>NZ_JAEACT010000002.1:0-862500 GCF_021432385.1 Clostridium hydrogenum
TAATTTGTTTTCAAATTTCGTTTTTCAAGATTTAATTGTGATTTGTTGTCGCTTGCTGACGACGAATAATATAATATCACATTTTACATTTCCATTTGTATTCTACTTTATTATTATAAATAAATACCTCACTTATACTTCATTTATATCAAAAATACTCTCTTTTAATCATATAGATACTCTTGGAAATGTGGACACATACTATGGGTTTAAGTATTCAATATCATCAACTTAAGGAAGCTTCCCATAAGTTCAATTAATATAAAATTGATTTAAAAAATAACGACACAAATAATCCATTTAATTATTTGAACTAAATAGATTTTTTACATATTAATCTTTTTGTTTTTTAACTATTTAGCTTGATGTTTTGCATATACCTATTTCTACCTTTATATTTTATACGTGCCTTACTTCTCCCAGATCTAATTGGAACTAAGCTTTTTCTAATTTCATTCATCTATATGTCTACAAGGCTTCTTTTTTGCCTTATCCTCTTTTATAACCATTTTAATTATATATTCTCTAAAGTTGTCGACTAATATATTCATATTGACCTTATAGCAATATTTTAATTTTCATTTTTTATTTTTATTCTCATTTACAATATAGTTGGAATCATTTTTTAAATCCTGAATTAAGTTAAATAACAACATTTGGACGACATAAAAATCCTGTTCGACTATTATTGTTTTTTACCAGAAATATTTTCGATATGAAGTTTATTTTTGATTATGCCATAGGCTATTTCAATACCCTAACGTTTTGAAATCCAAGAGTAGAGTGTTTGTATACAAAATATTAGAGAGTAAATCTAAGCCATACTTACAAACTTAAATTTACTCTCTAATTGAACAACTTAATTTAGAATTTCTAAAAAATACTGATTGTATTCCATTAAACTTTACCTATTTAAAACTATTTACTATCTTCTTAAATGTCTTTCCTCTTTCTTCAAAGTTAGCAAACAAATCAAAGCCAGCACATGCTGGAGATAATGTTACTATATCACCTTTAGTACTTACTCTTCTTGCTTCATTAACCGCTTCTTCAAAAGTATCTGCTAATATCATATTAACCTTAATGTTTTTTTCTGCTTCAAGCTTATCAAATACAGCTTTAATCTTGTTTTTAGTAGCTCCAACCAAAATTAAAGTTTTTATTTTATCATATCCATTTTCCGCAAGTGGCTCAAATGGAATATGTTTGTCATATCCACCTGCTATTAATATTACCGGTTTGCCATATGCATTAAGTCCAGATAGAGTTCTTGTTGGGCTTGTAGCTATTGAATCATTATAGTATTTAACTCCATCAAGTTCTCTAACAAATTCACGTCGATGCTCTACTCCCGCGAAAGTTTCTGCTACCTTTTTCATATTTTCTATTTCTACATCATTACTTACCGCGCAAAATGCTGCAAGATAATTTTCAACATTATCCATACCCTTGATTACTATTTCATCTTTTTTGCAAACTTCTTTTTCATCTACAAACAAAGTTCCATCCGCATAATAAGCTCCATTATCAACTTTCTGCTTTCTACTAAAAGTAACAACTCTTCCTTTAGCTTCTGAAACCATTGTCCTAGTAATATCATTATCTATATTGAGGACTAGTAGACCATCCTCTTTTTGATATTTAAAAACATTCTTTTTAGCTTCTACATACTCATTCATATCTTTGTGTATATCTAAGTGGTTTGGACTCAAATTTGTAACAACAGCCACTTCTATAGGCTCATTTATATTCATAAGTTGAAAACTTGAAAGTTCTAGCACTACCTTATCTTCTGATTTAATTTCTTCTATTTGCGAAAATAATGGCGTTCCTATATTTCCTCCAACCCATGTTTTATAGCCTTGAGCTTTTAACATATTATATATAAGAGTTGTTGTAGTTGTTTTTCCATCACTACCTGTTACAGCAAATACTTTCGCAGGGCAATACTTTATAAATTCACCCATTTCTGAAGTTATAAAAGAACCTTCCTGTTTTGCCTTAACCAAGGCAGGACTATCTAACCTCATTGAAGGAGTCTTAAATATCACTTGAAAACCTGTTAACTTATCTAAATAATTTTCTCCAAGTTCTAATTTTACCCCTATTTTTTCAAATTCATCTACTACATCAATGCCTAATTGTTCTTTATTTTTCTTATCAAAAGCAGTTACATTAGCACCTAGTTTAACTAGGAAATGTATAAGTGGTCTATTACTTATGCCCATACCTACAACAGCTGTTTTTTTCCCTTTAATATAATCTTTAAATTCACAAAAGTTCTTCTTCATTTTTCATCCCTCCCATTTCTAATTTTTTATTATACCACTTTCGGTAAGAATAGGATAATACTTTTATATTGCTTTTAAGCATCTTAAAGAAAATAACAAGTCCAACTTTCGGCTATTTTTGCGTAATACTTAGTCACTGTAACACGCTAAGGCAACTGGTATTAACGTGTTACAGTTTCTTGTATTACACAAAACTATCTCTTAATATAGACTTATTATTCTTTAAGCTGCCTTATTTGTCGAAATTTTTTCAATTTAATAAATATAAAAACTTTCTTGTTGGCTATTGAAAAATAATAATATATTATGTTATAATATATTCGTGCCGTAAGGAAAACATTAATATAATTCCCCAAGTTTTAATTGAACATATAACATATCCCCATGATTAAACCCTATTTTGCCGGATTTTTATCCGGCATTTTTCTTTTTTTGCGCATCTTTGACCATTTAAAGTCTTGACCTTCTTAATATTATTCTCTGTTATAACAAAATCAAACTACTGTGCTCTAGAAAATAAAGATGCACCACCTAAATGGTACATCTTCATTTTTTAGGCTATGTTTTAAATAAGTGTTGATTTTCACACTTATTTAAAACATAGCTTCCTTTAGTATGTTTGCTATTTTTAAAAGAATGTTGATGTGATGTGTTGACTTTTATGAACTCTTAGGGTTGCTCGTTTATAATTTTCGTAATTTTGACTAGGACGGTCAAAGCCATTTAGGCATCAGGACGATGCATCTAAATGGGTAGCAAATTATAAACGAGCAATTCTTAGAGTCCATTAATGTCATAAACTCATATCAACATTATTTTAAAACATAGCCTTTTTTAAAATTCTAATTTTTCTTCTATAAACTTTTCTAATTCATCTATTTTTAATCTTACTTGTGTCATTGTATCCCTATCTCTTACTGTTACAGCTTCATCGTTTAAAGTGTCAAAATCTATAGTAATACAATAAGGAGTTCCAATTTCATCTTGTCTTCTATATCTTTTTCCTATGCTTCCTGCTTCATCAAATTCTACATTGAATCTCTTACTTAATTTAGCATGAACTTCTAATGCCTTATCAGAAAGTTTTTTACTTAATGGTAAAATAGCAGCTTTTATAGGAGCAAGTGCAGGACTGAAGTGCATTACTGTTCTTACATCTCCGCCTTCTAATTCCTCTTCATCATAAGCATCTACTAAAAACGCCAATGTAACTCTGTCAGCACCAAGTGATGGTTCTATAACATAAGGTATATATTTTTCATTTGTCACTGGATCTAGATAATTCATATCACTGCCAGAATGGTTCATATGTTGTGTTAAATCGTAATCTGTTCTATCTGCTATACCCCAAAGTTCACCCCATCCAAATGGGAAAAGATATTCTATATCAGATGTAGCTTTACTATAGAATACAAGTTCTTCTGCTGCATGATCTCTAAATCTTAAATTTTCTTTACTTATTCCAAGTTTCATAAGAAAGTCCCAAGCATAATCTTTCCAATACTTGTGCCACTCTAAATCTGTTCCTGGCTTGCAGAAAAATTCAAGTTCCATTTGTTCAAATTCTCTTATTCTGAAAATAAAGTTTCCAGGTGTTATTTCGTTTCTAAACGCCTTACCTATTTGACCTATTCCAAATGGCACTTTTTTTCTTGATGTTCTTTGAACATTTTTGAAGTTGACAAATATACCTTGTGCTGTTTCTGGTCTTAAGTATACTTCAGATGTTGCATCTTCTGTTACTCCTTGAAATGTCTTAAACATCAAATTAAACTTTCTTATATCTGTAAAATTCTTTGCTCCGCATTTAGGACATTCTATTCCATTTTGTTCTATGTAATCTTTTAATTGCTCATTTGTCCATCCATCAGCGCTTACATTATCTTTTCCTTGTGCAGCTAAATGTTCTTCTACAAGCTTATCTGCTCTAAATCTAGCTTTACATTCTTTACAATCCATAAGAGGATCTGAAAAGCCTCCAATATGGCCAGATGCTACCCATACTTCTCTATTCATGAGGATAGCACAATCTAATCCTACATTATATGGACTTTCTTGTACAAACTTCTTCCACCATGCTTTTTTAACGTTATTTTTCAATTCAACACCCAAAGGACCGTAATCCCAAGAATTAGCTAGTCCTCCGTATATTTCTGATCCAGGATAAACAAACCCCCTACTTTTTGCTAATGCAACTATTTTATCCATAGTCTTTTCACAAGCCATTTTAACAACCTCCTAAATATTTATATGCAAAAAGACTACTACCTCAAAGGGACGAAATAAAATTCCGCGGTTCCACCCTTCTTGGCAATAGCCCTACTTTTCAACTATTTAATAATACTCCAAAGATTCCAATTCGCTAAATTCTCTTAATTGTTTTCACCAACCACAATCTCTCTTAAAGAAAACACAGTTACTAATCTTTATCATCGCACAAATATTATTTTTTTCAAAAAAGTAAATGGCTCCGCGAAAAGGATTCGAACCTTCAACCTATCGGTTAACAGCCGAGTGCTCCACCATTGAGCTATCGCGGAATGACTTACAAATAATATTATATCAGGTTTTTTATAAAATGCAATACCTTATTTTAATTTTTTTATATAAATTTCAAATTCATTAGAATGATTAATAATAAAGGAGCTATCAACCGATAACCCCTTTATTTTATATTTAAGCATCTTAAAAAATCATCTTGCAATCTCAATTTGTTATTTTCTTTCAGATGCCTTATTCCTGTAAGAATTAATTTTATTCTTGTGGTGCTGGTTTCATAGTAGGGAATAGTATTACATCTCTTATAGATGACGCATTAGTTAAGAACATGATAAGTCTATCTATTCCTATTCCAAGTCCGCCTGTTGGAGGCATTCCTATTTCCAAAGAATTTATGAAGTCATCATCCATCATATATGCTTCATCATCACCAAGTTCTCTTTCCTTTAATTGCTGTAAAAATCTATCTTTCTGAACTATAGGATCATTTAATTCTGAGTAAGCATTGCATATTTCTCTTCCATATACAAAGCCTTCAAATCTTTCTGTAAACTCAGGATTTCCCCTTTTCTTCTTTGTAAGTGGTGATATTTCAACTGGGTAATCATATACAAAAGTAGGCTGTATCATATTCTTTTCACCGTACTCTTCGTATAATGCATTTAATATATCGCCTTTTGTACAATCTTCAAGTTTCTTCTTAAGTTCAATCTTCTTTTCTTTGGCAATAGCCCTTGCTTCTTCATCAGTTTTTATAGTATTGAAGTCTACTCCTGAATATTCTTTTACTGCATCTACCATAGTTATTCTTCTCCATGGTGGTGCAAAATCTATTTCTGTTTCCTCATAAGTAACCTTGGTAGTTCCATTAACTTTTTCACAAACGTATGCAACTAAGTTTTCAGTAAGCTCCATCATATCATTATAATCAGAAAATGCTTCGTATAATTCCATAGCTGTAAATTCTGGATTATGTCTTACATCTATACCTTCATTTCTGAAATTCTTACCGATTTCATAAACTCTTTCAAATCCGCCTACTATTAATCTCTTTAAATATAATTCTGTTGCAATTCTAAGATACATATCTATATCAAGAGCATTATGATGAGTTACAAATGGTTTAGCAGCTGCACCACCGGCAATTGGAGATAATATAGGTGTTTCTACCTCTAAGTAATCCCTTTTATCTAAGAATTCTCTTATTGCCTTAATTATAGCTGTTCTCTTTAAAAAAGTTTCTCTTACATCTTGATTTATTATTAAGTCTATATATCTTTGTCTATATCTTAAATCTGGATCCTTAAGACCATGGAATTTTTCTGGTAATGGCTTTAGAGATTTAGCTAACAACTGAAAATCAGTTATATGTATAGTTATTTCTCCGGTTTTTGTTTTAAATACTTTTCCCTTTATTAAAACAAAATCACCTATATCAAAAGTTTTGTATTCTTTTAACTTTTCTTCTCCAACATCATCTATTTTTATATAAAGTTGAATCTTACCATACCTATCATATATATCAGAGAAACCAGCTTTTCCGTGAACCCTTTTAGACATAAGTCTTCCAGCTACGGATACTTCTTTTCCTTCTAATTCATCATAGTCTTCTCTTATTTTTTCAGAAGTATGCGATCTTTCAACCTTATAAACGTCAAAAGGATCTTTACCTTGAGCTTGTAAGTCAGAAAGTTTCTGTCTTCTCTCTCTTAAAAGATCATTCATTTCAGCTTCAGCTTTTGCTTCAAGCTTTCTTCTCTTTATTTCTTCTTTTGTCAATTGCTTTTCCTCATTTGACATTACGACACCTCCACTTTTATCTTGTTATGTCCAAAATTTTGTATTTATTTACGCCATCAGGAACTTCTGCCTCTACAACATCTCCCACTTTTTTACCTATAAGTGCGCTTCCAACAGGAGATTCATTAGAAATTTTATTTTCCATAGGTTCAGCTTCTGCAGATCCTACTATAGAGAATACTATTTCTTCGTCAAACTCATAGTCCAAAACTTTAACTTTAGATCCAACACTAACAATATCATTTTTAAGTTCGCTTTCATCTATAACAACAGCATTTTTAAGGGTATTTTCAATTTGCGCTATTTTACCTTCAAGAAATGCCTGGTCATTCTTAGCTTCATCATACTCTGAGTTTTCACTTAAATCGCCAAACGAAAGTGCTACTTTAATTTTTTCTGTTATTTCTTTTCTTTTTGTAGTTTTTAAATATTGTAGTTCCTCTTCTAATTTTTTTACTCCTTCATAAGTGAGCACGTATTTTTTACCTTCACTCATTACAAATTCTCCCCTTTACGTAATATTTAATTATAACCCTTTTTTAACTACGCTGGTTTAAGTAATTATAGAACAGCACCTTGTTATTGTCAATATTGTATCTTTTACTTTACAATATATTTATTCCGTTTTTTATTTTTAATTACACAATTTAGGCATATTAAAAAATAATAATTTCAAATTGAGAAATGCCTTTGTGTAATGCAAGGAGCTGTAACATTTTACTACTGGTCGGCTTAGCGTGCTATGGTGACGAAGTATTACGCAAAATAGTCGAAAGTTGGACTTGTTATTTTCTTTAAAATGACTTAAGTGAAACTTTCTCTATATTCCTCAAGCTTCTTTATTACTTCACTACTATTATTTTCAATATTAATACTGCATTTAATTTCAGTACAATTCTTCAACCCTTTTATATACCACGCTATCTGTTTTCTCATTTCTCTTACTACCCTATTCTCATCGTAGTGATTTAAAGCCATTTTATAATGCTTAATACACATATCTATTCTTTCTACATCTGATGGATATTTCACTTCACGTTTATTTATTTTGTCCAATATCTCACTAAATATCCATGGATTTCCCATTGCCCCTCTAGCGACCATTACGGCATCACAATTTGTGTAATTAATCATCTTTATAGCATCTTCAGGTGAGAATATATCTCCATTGCCTGTTACAGGTATATTAACACTTTCTTTAACCTTTTTTATTATATCTAAATCAGCTGTTCCTGTATACATTTGAGCAGCTGTTCTGCCATGCACTGTTATAGCATCTGCGCCTGCTTCTTCCATAGTTTTTGCAAAATCAACTGCATTTATATTATCCTCATTAAATCCTTTTCTAAACTTAACTGTAACTGGTTTGAAGGTTGCCTTCTTAACTTCCTTTACTATTGAATATGCAAGTTTAGGATTTTTCATAAGCGCTGAACCTTCACCATTTTTAACTATTTTAGGCGCAGGGCACCCCATGTTTATATCTATTATACTTATTTTATCATTTTTATTAAAATATTCGCAGCTTTTTGCCATTACAAGCGGCTCACTTCCAAATATCTGAACAGCAGCTTTTCCTTCTTGCTCTGATATTTGAAATAATTCTTCTGTCTTTTCGCTGCCATAATACAAAGCTTTTGCACTTACCATTTCTGTATATGTAAGTCCGCATCCCATTTGCTTGCATATGCTTCTAAATATAATATCTGTAACTCCTGCCATAGGTGCCAAAAACACATTATTATCAAACCTAATATTTGATATATTCAAAACATCACCTACTTTTTATTTTTCTCATATATTATTCTTAATCCTTCTAAAGTAAGAAATGGATTTATAACATCAACATACTCCGATTCTTCACTTATAAGTTTTGCAAGCCCTCCTGTTGCAACCACTAGAGGTTCTTTTTCTTTAAGTTCCATCAATTCTTTTTTCATTAACTTTACTATATATTCAACTTGCCCTATATATCCATAAACTATGCCAGCTTGCATGCTTGCTATTGTATTTTTACAAATAAGACTAGGTGTTTTAGCAAGTTCAACCCTAGGCAACTTTGCTGCTTTTTGAACCAAAGCCTCTGATGATATAGTTACACCTGGACATATAGCTCCTCCAAGGTAATCTCCATTTCCCCTTACTGCACAGAATGTAGTAGCAGTACCAAAATCTATTATTATCAAGGATCTCTTATATATTTCATGTGCTGCTACAGCATTTACTATTCTATCTGCACCAACTTCCCTCGGGTTATCATATTTTACATTAATACCTGTTTTAACTCCAGGTCCAACTACTACAGGTTCAATTTCAAAGTATTTTCTTACCATGTGCTCAAGTGAATACATAATATTGGGAACAACTGAGGATATTATAGCACCCTCAACCTTTGTAGGTTCAAGCTTATTGTATTGAAATAAATTCAAAACCTGAATTCCATATTCATCAGAAGTCCTTGCAGCAATAGTAGACAATCTCCACTCAGCAACAAGCTTTTCAGAATTATATACGCCTAAAACTATATTAGTATTTCCAACATCCAGAACCAATATCAAATTAATACACTCCTTAAAAATAAGAGTGGCTTTTAATATTGTGTACAGCCACTCTCGTATAATTTGCTAAATAAATCAAACCTTCCATGCAGTTTTATTGTAATAAAGCTATACCATATTTCAATAGTTGAACTGGTTTACCTATTTATTCAATAAAACATAAAACACTTTCTAGAAAAGTCCTACAATAGATCCATCTTCTGCTATATCCATTCTTTCAGCCGCAGGTACCTTTGGAAGTCCTGGCATAGTCATTATATTTCCAGTCATAACAACTATAAACCCAGCACCATTTGATACTCTCACTTCTTTAACAGTAATTCTAAAACCTTCTGGTCTAGCTAGAAGTGCTGGATTATCTGATAATGAGTATTGAGTCTTTGCTACACATATAGGAAGTTTATCCAAATTAAACCTTTCTAATTCACTAACTTGCTTTTGAGCTTGAGTTGTAAAATCTACACCATCAGCTCCGTATATTTCTTTTGCTATAATATTCAACTTTTCCTTGATACTTAATTTTTCATCATATAAATATTTAAAATTGCTTTTTTCATTTTCAATTACATCTAATACTTCTTTTGCAAGTTCTAGGCCACCTTCTCCGCCTTTTTCCCAAACTTCAGCAAGAGCAACTTTAACCCCTTCGTTTTTACAGAATTCTTCTATGCATTTTACTTCATCTTCACTATCAGTTATAAACTTATTTATAGCAACAACTACAGGCACACCATATTTCTTTATATTCTCAATTTGTTTTTGAAGATTTGCAAGGCCTTTTTTAAGAGCTTCAACATTAGGAATATTTAATTCTTTCTTATCTACTCCTCCGTGATGTTTTAATGCTCTTATTGTTGCAACAATTACTACACAATCAGGATTAAGTTTACCATACCTGCATTTTATATCTAGAAACTTTTCAGCACCTAAGTCTGCACCAAAACCTGCCTCAGTAATTACATAATCACCTAATTTTAAAGCCATTTTTGTTGCAAGTATACTGTTACAACCATGAGCTATATTAGCAAATGGACCACCATGAATTATTGCTGGAGTATTTTCAAGCGTTTGAACTAAATTTGGTCTTATAGCATCTTTCATCAAAAGTGCCATTGCGCCTTGAACATTTAAATCTTTGCAATATACTGGATTGCCATCTAAATCATACGCAATTAATATTTTACCCATTCTTTCCTTTAAATCCATAAGACTAGTTGCAAGGCATAATATAGCCATTATTTCAGAGGCAACAGTAATCATGAAACCATCTTCTCTTGGAAAACCGTTAATCTTCCCGCCAAGCCCAACAACTATTTCTCTAAGAGCCCTGTCATTCATATCCATAACTCTTTTAAAAACTATTCTTCTTTGATCTATTCTAAGCGAATTTCCTTGATGTAAGTGATTATCTATAGCTGCACATAACAAATTATTTGCCGATGTTATTGCATGCATATCGCCTGTAAAATGCAGGTTTATATCTTCCATAGGTACTACTTGAGCATATCCACCACCGGCTGCTCCCCCTTTAATACCAAATACTGGTCCAAGTGAAGGTTCTCTAAGTGCTATTACAGCATTTTTATTCATTTGGCTTAAAGCTTCTCCAAGACCAACTGTTACAGTTGATTTTCCTTCTCCTGCTGGAGTTGGATTTATAGCTGTAACAAGTATAAGCTTTCCGTCTTTTTTATTTTCATTTTTTTTCAAAACATCTAGTGATATCTTACATTTATATTTACCATATAAATCAATGTCATCTTCTGTCAATCCAATTTTTTCTGCTACCTTAGCTATAGGCTCCATTTTAGCTTCCTGAGCTATTTCAATATCAGTTTTCATAAGTAAATATCGCCCCTTCTTAAAATTATATAGTTATATTTCCCGTTTTAATAATAATTAACCTTTTATATTATAGCACAATATCTTTTTTTTCAATATGGCTATGTTTTAAATAAGTATTGATTTTCACACTTAGGTATATAAAAAAAGATGGAGAAAATTCTCCATCTTTATCCCTAACTGTTTTGAAATATTTCTTCAAATTCATCAGCTTCAAGTTTTTCTTTTTCAAGTAACGCTCTAGCAACTGCATCTAACTTTGGCATATTTTCTGATAATAATCTTTCTGCTCTGCTATATGCATCATCTATAAGTCTCTTTATTTCTCTATCTATTTTAGCAGCAATTTCTTCACTAAAATTTCTACTTGTTCCAAGATCTCTTCCAAGGAATACCTCATCTTGATCTTTTCCAAAGCTAATAGTACCAAGTGCTTCACTCATACCATATTCCATTACCATCTTCCTTGCGATACTTGTTGCTCTATCTATATCGCTTTTAGCACCAGTACTTATATCTCCGATAACTAATTTTTCTGCAACTCTTCCACCAAGAAGTCCAACCATTTCATCAAGTAACTTACTCTTAGACATATATGAACTATCCTTTTCTGGAAGATGCATTGTATATCCGCCAGCCATACCTCTAGGAATTATGCTTATTTGGTGAACAGGATCTCCATTTGGAAGTAATTTACCCAAAACTGCGTGACCTGATTCATGATAAGCTGTAAGTTTTCTATCTTCTTCATCTACTATTCTGCTCTTCTTTTCAGGACCCATTATAACCCTTTTAACAGCCTCTTCCAATTCAACCATTCCAATTGAAGTTTTCTTATCTCTAACAGCTAAAAGTGCTGCTTCATTCATTAAGTTTTCAAGATCAGCTCCAGTAAAACCAGGAGTGCTCTTAGCAAGTACATCTAACTTAATTTCATCATCCAAATGTTTATTTTTCGAGTGAACTTTAAGTATCTCTTCTCTACCTTTAACATCTGGAGCACCTACTACTATCTGTCTATCAAATCTACCTGGTCTTAAAAGTGCATGGTCAAGTATATCTGGTCTATTAGTTGCTGCAAGTATTATTATGCCCTCATTTGCTCCAAATCCATCCATTTCAACAAGAAGTTGGTTAAGAGTTTGTTCTCTTTCATCGTGTCCACCGCCAAGGCCAGCTCCTCTTTGTCTTCCAACGGCATCAATCTCATCTATAAAAATTATACATGGAGCATTTTTCTTTGCTTGCTCAAACAAGTCTCTAACTCTTGATGCACCTACACCAACAAACATCTCAACAAAATCAGAACCAGAAATACTAAAGAAAGGTCTTCCTGCTTCACCAGCAACAGCTTTTGCAAGAAGCGTTTTTCCTGTTCCTGGAGGTCCAACTAAAAGTACACCTTTAGGAATTCTAGCTCCCATTTCAACATACCTTTTAGGTTCTTTTAAAAAGTCCACTACCTCTTCAAGTTCAGCTTTTTCCTCATCGGCACCAGCAACATCTTCAAAGGTAACCCTTTTTTTAGATTCATTAGGCGTAGTCATTTTAGCTTTGCTTTTTCCAAAGCCCATAACTCCCTTACCACTGCCTCCTTGTGCCTGCTGCATGAACATAACCCAAAGTACAACCATCATTAAAATCAGCAAAATATTAGGTATCCAGCTAAACCAAGCCGGTATATTTGCAGGTGGAATATATGACTCTTCAACATCAGTATTAGGATGAACAGAAAGAAACTGATTTAACCTTGTTAAAGGTACAATAGTTTCAAAAGTACTTCCATCTTTCATTTTTCCGTCAACTGTCATTTTGTCATCCTTCATTTGGAAGCTTTTTATATTATTTTGTGTATATTGTTTTTGAAATTCATTAAAACTTATAGTATTACTAGTTTTATTTGATTGTGATAATGTAAGAACAGTCAAAATAACGACTATAGTTACTACTATCCAAACTGTAGCACTAGATAATTTTTTCACTCTAGGCCCCCCTCTCTATGTATAGCTATTTAAAAATTGTATCATAACAAAATATTGTTTACAACAACATATATATTAATTATTTATAAATTTCTTCTTTTAATATCCCAATGAATGGCAGGTTTCTATATTTTTCTGCGTAATCAAGTCCGTATCCAACTAAAAAGTAATCCGGAACTTCAAATCCAATATATTTAACCTCTATGTCAGCCTTCCTCCTTTCAGGTTTATTCAATAGTGTTGTAATTTCTAAACTATTTGGATTTTTAGCTCTAAGGTACTGTGCTAAATATTTAAGAGTTATTCCCGAATCTATTATATCTTCAACTATTAAAACATCTTTTCCTTCAATACTTGCATCTAAGTCTTTAAGAATTTTAACAACTCCAGATGAAGTAGTTGAATTTCCATAACTTGATACTGACATAAAATCCATAGTACACGGAATATCTATTTGTTTCATAAGTTCTGCCATATACATGACTGAACCTTTTAGCACTCCAATAAGTATTAACTCCTTTCCCTTATAGTCTTCACTTATATTCTTGCCAATTTCTTTGATTTTTTTACTTATTTTCTCCTCATCAAGTAATATTTTTTTAATGTCTTCTCTCATTAGTAATCCTCTCTTTCGATTTTTAGTTTTAATATTTTTTGAGTTTTATCATCTATTTTAAATTTCTCACTCACTTTATATCCAATAATCCATCCTATTTCATCTTCAAAACACACCATTGGAATATTATTTCTATCATCTCTTGGAATCTTTAAATTAATAAATATATCTTTTAACTTTTTATATGATTTCATTCCAAGAGGCATAAATCTGTCGCCTTCTCTTCTGCACCTTATTGACATATTCTTTCCAGTCTTATCAGCATCAAAATACTTTGTATATCTATCACTTTTAACTTTAATTTCATCTTTATTATACAATAATTCACATTTAATTTTAATGTCTTGATATTTTATTTCGCCAGCTTCTTCTATATCAACATTGTATATACTCTCATTTTTAATTATATCCTCATTTTTAACATGCAAACAGATATCTCCATAATTATTGCTAATAACAATTTTATTAGGGAGATTTAGCTTTTTTCCAGTTCCTATTTTCTGAAGGTATATTATATCATCTATATGTTTTTTCTCAAGATTATATGTACTTCCATTTAAATCATAAACTGCTTTTCTAATTATTCTAGATAGTATAGCTTCATGCTCACTAAAAGCGTCCTTATTTATTATAATATTTTTTCCATCAAAGCAACAGTAATTATTGTATTTTTCATAAGATTTTTTTTGCAAATAGTCATCATCAACTTTTATTAAATCACCCAATCTATTTAAAGCCGAAATTATGTCTTCGTTAAAATTACTTTTGATATAAGGTATTAAATCTAACCTTATCTTATTTCTGGAGTATAATCTTTCATTGTTTGTTTTATCAATTCTAGGTGTTATTCTATTTTCTATACAATAGTCTTCTATTTCCTGTCTGCTTATTTCTATAAGAGGTCTAACAAAATATCCGTCTCTTATTGCCTTTATTCCAACCATTCCTGATAACCCTGTGCCTCTTATTATTCTCATAAGCATAGTTTCAGCATTATCATTTGCATTATGTGCAATTGCTATTTTATTTGCATTAAATTTTTCTTTAACTTCTTCAAAAAAGTTATATCTAACTTCCCTACCAGCCATTTCACTTGATAGCTTTTTTTCACTTGCAATTAAATTTACATCTACCTTTTTACAAAAAAATTTTATATTTAATTCCTTGCAAAAATCCTCAACATACCTTTCATCTTCATCGGCTTCTTTGCCTCTCAAGCAGTGATTAACATGAGCTGCACATATCTGTATTTCAAATCGTGATTTTAGTTTATATAGTAAATCAAGTAAACATATTGAATCAGGCCCGCCAGATACTGCTACTACAACTCTATCACCTTTATTAAACATATTGTTTTTTATTATAGTATTAATAACTTTATTTATCAAAAAAAACACTCCAATATCAATTATTCAGAGTACAGAGTACAGAGTACAAAGTACAGTGAAGGATGATTTTTCTCTGCTACCACTACGAAAAATCTAAAAACTTATTTTTGATTGCTTGCGCAATCCTAGCATCAATGTTGTTAGCGATACACCACTTAAAACTTCAAAATTAATTTATATCAAAATGCCGTCTTATTGCATTTTGATACAAATTGATTTTTGGTAGTTGAAACGGTATATCTATAAGCGAAGCTTATATCATTTAAGTTTAAGATTTACCTGATGTAAGGAAAGGTAAATCAACCTTAACTGTACTCTGTCATCTGTACTCTGTACTCTGTACTCTGAATATTAGTATTCCGTCACTTGTTCTTTAATTATAGCACACTTCAATATAAATTATATACTTTGTTTACTATTACCGTCATATCATCTTTAGCTTTACCACCACATAATTCTAGGGCCTTTTTTAATATATCGTCAGCTAATTCTTTAGGTTTAGTTCCATCATTTTTACTTAGAGTATTAACTAGCCAATCTGATTCTCCTGCTTTGTCATGTGAACAATCAATAACTCCATCACTTATCATAACTATTATATCTCCATTTTGTACTTTTTTATTGGTCACCTCAACATCTGCCTTATCCAATACTCCTATTGGCAACGTTTTAGAATTAATAGCCTGTACCTTGTTTTTTCTTTTTATAAAACTCTTTACACCTCCAACTTTTAAGAATTCAATATCGCCTGAATATAAGTCTATGTTGCACAAATCAACTGTTGAAAATTTTTCATCTTCCGTAAATTTAAGTGACATTATCGAATTCACTGCATTTATTGCTGTAAGCTTATTTAGTCCAGCTGTCGTAAACTTTTCTATTAAATCTATTACAGATTTACTTTCCTTCTCTGCTTGAGGACCATATCCCATTCCGTCACTTATTACCACCATATAATTTCCTTCTCGTATTTTTCCAAAACTATAACTATCGCCATTTTGCTTTTCGCCATATTTGCAAACTCTACTAACATGCGATGCCACATAAAATTTCGGTGCTTCTTCAAATGAAACATTACATAAATTACTATCTGGTGATATTGTACATCCATCATCTCCAACACACATGATTTTTTCAACCGACTTATTTATGATTGGCAATACATCCTTTACACATATTTGTCTTCCACCACATGCTTTCATAGATAACTTTATAGTAACTCTATCCTTATCATTTTTTAGGCAAGTTAGATCTGAAAATTCAATATTGTTTTTACACAACACTTTTGTAATCTTTTTTTCTATTTCATTATCAAATTTAATTTCATTGTTAAACTCCGAAAGTATTTCGTTTATCGACGTTCCCATATTATTTATTTGCGAAGACATAACCTCTCTTCCTTTACTAAGCTGCATTCTCCACATTTCATTCATAACATAATCATTAACTATTGCTTCTGTATTTTTTATTATCGATGATCTCTTTATGCATTTTCTTTCTATTTCTTCAGGAACCTTTAAATTATTATCCTGAAAATTTTGTATTAGTTCCTCAAATGCAGCATAAGTATAGTAAGTTTCTCTTTTCCAACAAATACATTTCATATTACATGTGCTGCAAACTCTATCTGCAAGATTTTCTATAAGTCCACAGCTTTTAGTTTTAAGTGCAAGCTTATCATTATCAGATAAGTTATTCAATATATCTGACATTGTAAAAAGCACTTTAGAGAAGTTGTTAAATCTATTTGTAAAAGCATCTTTTATCTTTTCGCAATAATTTTCACTCATAGCTTCTTGCTTTTTACTCCAATTAAATTCCATCATAAGTTTATTATAAATTTTATTAGGCACTACAAAAAATATAGCGCATGCTATCATAGCTTCTATAAACTTAAAATCCGCATGATTTTCACAATAAAGCACTAAAATTGAAATTATAATTAAATAAGATATACCACTTATCCATTTTCCGAATTCTTTAAACACACCTACAATAAGTCCACATGCGCCTAAAATACCCGTATATACTAGTATATTATTTGTATTCATTCCAATTATTGCACCCAAGGCAATTCCCGATGCCCCTCCTATTGCACTACCGCTCACATATGATAAAACTATTATAAAAAACATAGATAATATGTTTCTAGCAGATAAATCATAGAAACCTACTCCCTTTGTACCTGAAATAATAACCGAAATCATAACTGCCATACATATAATCTCTTCATCAGAAAAAAAATGTTTTAAATTTACATTTTCAAAGCATATCATAGAGTAATTTAGAATATAGTATATAGAAATTATTGTTACCAGTTGAATAGATGATAACAAAACAGCTGAGCTTATATCTAAATTTAAAGCAAAAAACTTGAATAAACAAAACTCAAAAAGAATCATTACAAATGTAAGTGCCAATTTCTTTTTTAATTTAACTTTTCTGAAAGCACACAAAACAGCTGTAACAATCAAAATTGCAATTACATACATTTCAAAATCTTTAAGTACATTATGCAATGAAATATATCCAAGAAGCGCAGAAAGTGAAGATATACTATTAAATTTACTTTCATCTTTTAAGTTTAAAATCACAATAATAAAGGCTATTCCAAATGGAGCCATAGAATTTATTATTATAACCCTACTTATAAAAAATGAGCTAATTACATATAAAATCAACTTAATTATAAACGTTTTGTTTATTACATTTACTTTAGTATTTTTTTTATTATTTTTATTTACTCTCTCATACGTTAAAACATCACTATCGTATTGCATTTTAACATCTCCCACCCATATATAGTGAAACTATCTCAATCGGTAAACTCAATTATAGCAGATGTAACTGGAAATGTTTGTCAATCGATGGATGCTTGTACATTTTTTTTAAGACATTTATCCCTAGAATAATTTATTTATTCATTACTAAGATGAAACCAAGGTAAAACTTAAGATATCCATGTTCCAAAATGCCAATCTTTAAGGCATTTTGGAACATGGATATCTTAATAGTTGAACCGTTTTTCCTATATGTACACACAATCACCAAAACTTTACATTCACCGTACTCTGTGTTAAATTGTAATTTCTATATTTAAAGTTTCACAGTGGTTTATCCTTAAAACAACAAAAGACTATTTCAAAATTGAAATAGTCTTTGTTATGGTAGCGGAAATAGGACTTGAACCTACGACACTTCGGGTATGAACCGAATGCTCTAGCCAGCTGAGCTATTCCGCCATGTATGGTTGCGGGGACAGGACTTGAACCTGTGACCTTCGGGTTATGAGCCCGACGAGCTGCCAGCTGCTCCACCCCGCGATATTGTGGTGCCGAAGACCGGAATCGAACCGGTACGATGGTATTAGCATCGCAGGATTTTAAGTCCTGTGCGTCTGCCAGTTCCGCCACTTCGGCAAAATATAAAATTTTATGGTTGCGGGGACAGGACTTGAACCTGTGACCTTCGGGTTATGAGCCCGACGAGCTGCCAGCTGCTCCACCCCGCGATATGTGGTGCCGAAGACCGGAATCGAACCGGTACGATGGTATTAGCATCGCAGGATTTTAAGTCCTGTGCGTCTGCCAGTTCCGCCACTTCGGCATGTCACTTGTTAGCGCTTAATTCGCATCACTCATCAGCGACAATAACTATTATATAGCATCCCTATATTATTGTCAACAATTTTTTTAACTTTTTTTCATATTTTTTTAGGACATTAATAAAGCCAAGTAAAATCAAGGGTTTAAGCACAATAAATCAGAGTACAAAGTACAAAGTACAGAGTACAATGAAGGATGATTTGCCTTCCTTTCGTCAGGTAAATCTTAAATTTAAATAGTATAAGCTTCGCTTAGCACCATAAATAGTTCTATTGCGAAAGCAATAAAAAAACACGAAACATCATCAAAATTAAAGTTCCGTGTTTTTAAAGATAAACCACTTGAAACTTCAAAATTAATTTGTATCAAAATACCGTCTTCTAGGCATTATGATGCAAATTGATTTTGGTAGTTGAACTGATATATCTAAAGTGAAACTACTGCAAGACTCAAACCACTTATGTTCCAAAATACTAATCTTCAAAGGATTATGGTGCATATGTAGTTTATAGTTGAGCTAGCTTCACTATATAACAATCGTAAAAATTATCTAGTTAGTTTGAACCTTTTCTATAGCCTCTAGCTCTAGAATCTTGATGTTTTTTCAAGTCTGCAAATTTTTCTTCGCTGTCTTTTAAAAACCTAGATATTTTATCTTCAAAATTTACGCTTGGTGCCTTGTTCTTTTTTGCCCAATCTATTTCAACTGGCTTTACTGATGGTTTTTTTGGTGCAGAAGCTTGCTTTATTGACAAACTTATCTTACCATTATCATCTACAGAAAGAACTTTTACCTTCACTTTATCTTTTTCTTTTAGATACTCTCGTATATCCTTAACAAATGAATCTGCAACCTCGGATATATGAACAAGTCCAGTTTTCCCATCGATTTCAACAAATGCTCCAAAATTAGTGATATTAACAACAGTACCTTCTAAAATACTTCCAGCCTTTAAGGTCATATTAAAAAGAATCCTCCTTGATTATATATATATTTTATATTATTAAACTATTTATTATTTGTATCTATTACAGGAGTTTCGCCTTCTTTTATAAGATTTAGTCGTTCTCTTGCAAGTACTTCTGAATATTTATCAGTTTTGGATAACTTAATTTGATCCTGTAATTTTTTACTTTGAGCCTTAAGATTTTTAACTGAGCTTTGTTTAGCCACAATACTATTTTTTATTCTATGCATGGTAATCTGCTGATTTAAAATTATATAACCTATATTTATTATAATTACAGCACATATTAGCATTTTAATTTTTGATTTCTTAATCATATATCTCATTCTCCCCTAGAGCTGAAATATTGCACTCATATATATTTTAAAATGTTTTTGTGATTTATTCAAGATATTTATTTAAGTAATTTATTATTTTTTGTTTAAGAATATACATTCAAAAATAAATACCATGAAATTTTTGCATATCCTAAGTGTTTTTAGCAATCTATTAAAAATAAAACTTACAAATTTTATATATATCTTACTTAGTAATTTCATGTAGAAAAATACACCAATCAGCATAAAAATATATACATATCCATTGAGATATGCCTCATTTGTATATAATAAAAAAGTAAATATAATTATGGCAGATAAAATTAAAAATAAGATGTCCTGTATAACAGTTAATATTTTATTATTATTTCCAAATCTTCTTATAACTCTGTACACATCAAATAAGGAAGCTGCTAAAATCCCCGCAATAAAGTTAAATATCAAAAACACAAATTGATTATATATTGTTAATATCATAATTCATCTTAACCCTATTTAAATAATCTTGATATAATACTGTCTTTATTGCTTTTATTGTCACTTCCAGTATATGCACATGAGTTTATAAGACCTATTATAACTATATCACCATTTTGAACATCTAATTTATTCATTTTAAGTTCTCTGCCCTTAATAATAAGAAAACCTAGATTAGTATTAAGCTCAATCTGCTCATCATTAAAACTAACAACCTCACTTACCCCTGTAAGCAAAAGTTTTTTTCTATTCTCTATAGTCATAAGACTTTTTTTACTATTTTCTGCATTCATATCTTTTTTTGATTCCATGGCAAATTACCTCCTATTCTACATTTTAATATATATGTAAAATAGGACAAAGTTATAACTTAAATCTCTTCACCTGATATTATTTCGTACATTTGTTTTGCTTCTTCTTTTAGTACATGATTTGATATATTTAAAATTTTTGCCGTTAAAACCTTGGATGCATATCTTATTTCAATAATATCATCTTCTTTAACTTCCGTTCTAGGTTTTGCAACTTTACCATTAATAGAAACTCTGCCACTTTCACATGCTTCTTTAGCAACAGTTCTTCTTTTTATAATTCTAGAAACTTTTAAATATTTATCTAATCTCATAATACCTCCAGCTACAAAAAATCCCGGTTCAAACCGGGATTTCTTTAATTTACTCTTAAGCTTATTATTTATTTACTCTTTCTTTGAATTCTTTACCTGCTTTAAATACTGGTACAGTAGAAGCTGGTATTGTTATTTCTTCTTTTGATCTTGGGTTTCTTCCTTTTCTTTCTGCTCTTTCTCTAGTTTCGAAAGTTCCAAAACCAACAAGTTGAACCTTTTCATTTTTTTCTAAAGTTTCTTCAATACTTTCTATAAATGCCTTTAATGCTGTTTCTGCATCTTTCTTTGTTAAATTTCCTTTTTCTGCTATACTAGCTATTAATTCTGCTTTATTCACTTTTGTTACCTCCTTAAATTTTGAGAGTATGCTTTAATTATACATTAGCATATTCTTCATTAAATATAAAAATCCTTCTTTTGAAAGATATTTTTATTAAATTTTATCTGTTTCACGCAATTTTGATTCATTCCATAGTTTATCCATTTCATCCAAAGTCATATTTTCAAGTTTAAGTCCTTTTTGGGATGCTTTGTTCTCTATGTACTCAAAACGGTTAATAAATTTGTCTATAGTATAATTTAATGCAAATTCACTATCAATGTCAAGGAATCTTGCAACATTTACTACAGAAAATATTAAATCGCCCACTTCTTCTAATATTCTTTCCCTTTTTATGCTTTTATATTCATTTTTTACCTCATAAAATTCTTCTAAAACCTTATCTAATGCACTTTCAACTTTGTCCATATCAAATCCTATTTTTGCAGCCTTTTTTTGAACCTTTTCTGCTCTTATAAGTGCTGGAAAATTTTTAGGTACATGTTTAAGTTCATCAGTATATGTTTCCAACCCTTGCTCTTTTTTCTTAATTTCGTCCCAGTTTTTAAGTACCTTCTCACTATTTTCACAATTCACATTGCCAAAAACATGTGGATGCCTATATATCATCTTGTCACATATAGCCGTAATTATATCTTTAATATTAAACATACCTTCTTCTTTTCCAATTTGTGCATGAAAAACAACTTGAAGGAGTACATCTCCTAATTCCTCAACAATCGCATCATCATCTTTTTTTTCTATAGCTTCGACAACTTCATAACTTTCTTCAATCAATGCTCTCTTTATAGATTCATGAGTTTGTTCCATATCCCATGGACATCCGTTTTCACTTCTCAAGATATTTATTATGTTAAGTAAATCATTAAAATCTTTATAATTATCTCTGTCCTCTGGGATGTATATGGAAGTTAAATAGTCTATATCTTCTTGCCTATCTAGCTCATATAAAGGTATTTTTCTTATACTCTCTATTTCCTTAATTCCCGCAGCTCTTATAAAATATATTTCTGTTTCGTCTTTATAATAATCAAAAAGTGCAAGCTTAACATCTGATGCTATAAATTTGTTATATACTTGTGTTATTATTGTGCCGACTCTTTTATCTAAAATTTGATTTTTTATATCAAAAGCATCAATTACTTTAAGTCCTTTTACAGGATCTATTTGTATTCTTTCCATCACTGCATCTATAAAACTTACAGCAGGCAATATTTCTATTTCTATTTCTTTTTGTTTACATAATTCTATTAATATTGAAACAGATTTTTCTGCAACAAGCGGATGTCCTGGAACAGCATAAACTACATCTTGAGTTTCCTCATGCCTTTTCAGCAAATCTTCAGCAATAGAATTATAAACATCATCAAAGCTTTCACTATTTTCATATTTTTCATCATAAGTTTTAATCTCAATCCCAAGTTCGTTTAAGTAATCAACAGTAGGATGCTTACTTGTTCTAAAAAACACATTTTTGCTATTTTTTATAAGTTCAAAAGTTCCCAAAGTCAAAGCATCCTTAGAACCAGGGCCTAATCCAACAACTTTAATCAATAAAACTCTCCTCTTTTCACCTTTTTTTCACTAGCCTTCTTTTTATATCCTCATAGCTAAATATCCCAAACAAAATAATAAAAATTGCATAAATAATAATACCCGAAAAAATTGATATTACACAGCTTATAGCATTATTCATTGTTCTATTATAAACATACGTATAAAGAAATACAACTCCTAATATCATAATAGCTGATGCATAGGCAGGTTTTATTATAATATCATAGTATTTTAATTTAACCTTAAAATTAACCTTTATTGCTATTAAATTAAGTATAGCTGCTACCAAATAACCAACTATAGTCCCTATAATAGCGCCGTATACATTAAATGACGGTAAAGGTACTAAATTAGAGGTTATAATTACTTTCGCCGTACAACCAATCAAAAGGTTAATTACAGGCAATGAATATTTGCCCACGCCTTGAAGAATAGCTGTAGTTGTTTGCGAAAGAACAATAAATGGTATACTTATACTTAAATATCTCAAAATATAACTGCCTGAGGCATGTCCAGGAAATATTAAATTCATTACAGGATTAGCCATAAAAAATAATCCTAAAAATGAAGGAATCCCTATCGCCATTGATATTCTAAGTGAAGTTTCCAGCTTACTTATAAGTTCAGTCCTTCTATTTAACACAAATGCTGCGGAAATAACAGGCACAATTGATATACATAATGCCATTGATAATGTAAGTGGCACATTTATTAATACAAAAGCTTTTCCGGTAAGTTGTCCATATAATTCAGCTGCTCCTTTATAACTAAAACCTGCTTTTATTAAATTTTGAGGAACAAGTATTGAATCCAATAAACTCATGACACTACTAACAGCAGAACCAATAGATATTGGAATAGCTGTATATATGAGTTTAGTTAAAACAGACATATCATTTTTAACTTTTAAATTTCCAAATTGCTTTATAGTTCTAACATATTTAATTATCAAATATATTCCAGCAATAACTGCTCCAAAAGTAGCACCAAAAGCAGCACCACCAGCTGAAAATTCAACTCCTTTTCCTAAAAGAAGGTATGCTAGTCCAACTCCAACCAAAACCCTACCTATTTGCTCTATTATTTGCGAAACAGCAGTTGGTGTCATATTCTGAAGTCCCTGAAAAAAGCCTCTAAATGGAGTCACTATAGAAATAAATAATGGTGCAAAAGATATTCCAAGCAAAGAGTAAAACGATTTATGATCCCAATTAAGAAATGTAACTAAATTTTTAGAAAATACTAGAAGGAATATCGTAAATCCTCCTCCAAGAATACTCATCATAAGTATTGCCTTTCTAAGAACAATAAGTACTCCCTCTCTATCCCCTACAGCATTTCTTTCTGAAACCATTTTTGATACAGCTACTGGTATTCCTGATGCTGTTGCAAGGAAAAAGGTATACAGAGGATATGACATTTGATAATAGCCTATTCCTTCATCGCCAATAAGCATAACAAGTGGCAATCTAAAGAATAACCCTAAAAATTTTGCAATTATCCCCGCTACCCCAAGTATGATTGTACCTTTTATTAAAGATTGCTTCTTCATAATAAAATACCTCCAAAATTTATATAAGGCATATTTAATTCTGACTACAAGTTTTAACGTTATAGATATACCAGTTCAACTATTGAAATTCATGTGCACCATAATGCCAAGAAGACGGCATTTTAGTACAAGTGAATTTCAAGTTTCACGGTGGTTTATCTTTAATTAACCGCTTTTCACACTTTAAAATTAATGCGAAACTTTAAACCAGAGTACAAAGTACAGAGTACAATGAAGAATGATTTACCTTTCCTTACGTCAGGTAAACCTTAAACTTAAATGTTGTCATCTTCGCTGAACAACATTAATGCCGCGATTGCATAAGCAATTAAAAAATAAGTTTTAAGATTTTCTGTAGCAAAGCGGAAGAAAATCTTCCTTCTCTGTACTTTATACTTTGTACTTTGAAAAAAGGTTTCGCATTATTTAAGTATTTAGTCAATCTTGTATGTGCAAAATTGAGTCAATTGATTATTAATTTATGTATAATAACCAATAACTAAAATTCATAGTATACCTTAATATTATTATTTAAATTTTGAAGGTATTATTCCTATTGTTCCATTTGTTTTCCTAAAAATGAAGCTGCTGTTTCAGCCATTTTTATTTCTAGGTCTCCAAACTTTGTATCCTCATCCTTGGAGAATATAGCTACTGCACCTACTGCATCACCTCCAGCTATTATTGGGCTTATTACTTGAGCTGTATATTTTCCTTCAGCTTCATCATCTTCATATAAAGGTACAGCTTTTCCTTCTTCTGACATATTATAAGTTTTTCTTTCGTCCATTAAATTCTCAAGTTCATCGCTTACACGTTTATCAATATATTCCTTCTTAGCTGATCCACTAACAGAAATTATTGCATCTTTATCAGCAACTGCTATAATATGGCCAATTGATGCATTTAATGATTCTGCATATTCTTTTGCAAAATCACTTAATTCATTTATTGGAGAATATTTCTTTAAAATAACTCCCCCTTCTCTATCAGTGAATATTTCTAAAGGATCTCCTTCCCTTATTCTAAGTGTTCTTCTTATTTCCTTTGGTATTACAACCCTTCCAAGATCGTCTATACGTCTAACAATTCCTGTTGCTTTCATCACTTGTTTCCCTCCTAAATTTTATACAAAATATTTTTACGTTTATAGTATCCTACTTATTTTGAAATTTTATGCATATATGCATAGTTTTCTTCATATAAAGATATACCACTGTGAAACTCGAAATTCATTTCTACCAAAATGCTGTCTTCTGAGCATTATTGTGCACATGAATTTCGATAGTTGAACTGGTATACCTATAAAAAAAAGAACCATGCACTAAAATGCATGGTTCTTTATGCTATATTATGTTTTTATCGTACTTTGTAATGCTTGCTGCCTTTTTCCAACTAGTTATAGTACTTTGTAATACAGTCTGTTTTTGTTGTGTTAAAAGTGTATTCTTGATATCTGCTTTAACACTATCAAATGGCTTAACAGGATAATTTGTCTTGCTGTTACACTTTATTACATGCCATCCAAATTGAGTTTGAACAGGCTGGCTTACTTCTCCAGCTTTTAATTTTAGAGCTGCTGCCATAAATGTTGCATCATAATCTTGAGTATTTACTGGAATATCTCCTAATGATCCGCCGCTAGCTTTTGAACCAGTATCTGTAGAAACTGACTTTGCTATAGTTGCAAAATCTTCTCCTTTTTTAATTCTAGCTTCAACCTGCTGTGCGTCAGCCTCTGTTTTAAGTAAAATATGTGACAAATTAACAGTATTTGTCTTCTCAGTATAATTGCTTGGATTTTTATCATAGTATGCTTTTGCTTTTGCATCCGATATTGTTATACCTTTTTCTACGTAAGCTACAACCTTTTGAAGTTTAATTGATTTTTTTACTTGTTCTTTAAATGTAGCATCTGTTAATTTAGCTTGACTTAATGCTGCTTTCCATTCTGCGTCTGTTTTATAATTTTTTTTGTATGTTTGATATTGCGTATTTACTTCTTTATTTAGTTCTGTATCGCTAGGAATTAAATTTTTTTCTTTTCCTTTTTGAAGAAATAACACTTCAGTAATCATATTGTCAAGAATAGTTTCCTTTTGTTGCTTTAAAGCAGCCATTGCATCTGCATTGCTTTTGTAATTTGCGCCATATTCTTGTTCGATTTGAGCAATTACTCCTTGCTGATCAACAGCTTCATCAAGTTCTCCTCTAGTTATGCTCTCTCCATTTACCTTTGCTACTACGCTTTTTGATATTCCTTCTGGTGTTTTAGCTATCATATCACATCCGACAGCCGAAAATGCAAACATTCCAACGATTAATGCAGTTATTATTTTTTTAGCATTTTTCATACCATTACCCCGTTTCTCATATTTATTTAAGAATTTAATTATAAACACAGATTTTATTGTATCATAAAATCAAGTTGTTTCAACTAGTGAATTCATATATTGTAAAAGTTCCTTTAATTTTTCAAGCAATTCTTCCCTCTTTATTGCACTTAAACTATATACTATAATCGGCTTTTCACCCATTTTAAAGGTAATTGTCCTATTATAATTGTTAAGCATTCCTTTTATTAAACTTTCGTTAATTTTTTCATTACTTTCAAATTCAAGTTCTATACTAGTATTCTTATCTTTTACAGTAAGTATACCAAGTTTACTTGCTATACCTTTCAAATACGCTATCTGCATAAGATTATCAACCGACTTTGGTATATCAGAAAATCTGTCTTCAAGTTCTTCCTGAACATCCAATAACTCTTCATACGAATCTATTGATGCTATTTTTTTGTATATTGAAATTTTTTGCGTTTCATCTTGTATATAAGATGAAGGTATATAGGCGTCAACTTTAAGTTCAACTGTGGCTTCTACTGGCTCTTTATCTATTTCTCCCTTTACTTGCTTAATAGTGTTTTCAAGCATTCTGCAATATAAATCATATCCAATAGATGCCATATGACCATGTTGCGCTGAACCCATTATGTTACCTGCTCCCCTTATTTCCAAGTCCTTCATTGCTATTTTAAAACCAGAGCCAAGTTCTGTAAATTCCTTTATAGCCTTTAACCTTTTTTCTGCAACCTCTGTAAGTATTTTATCCTTCCTGTATGTGAAATACGCATATGCCATCCTGTTTGTCCTACCGACTCTCCCTCTAAGCTGATAAAGCTGTGAAAGTCCCATTTTATCTGCATCATATATTATCATCGTATTTACATTGGGTATATCTATACCTGTTTCGATTATTGTAGTACATAGGAGAATATCATATTCATTATTCATGAATTCCAGCATAACCTTTTCTAATTCTCTTTCTGTCATTTGCCCATGAGCTATTGCTATTCTAGCTTCTGGTATTAATTTAGCTATATATGCACTCATTTCTCTTATAGACTCAACTCTGTTATAGACGAAAAATACTTGCCCTTTTCTATTAAATTCCCTCATTACAGCATCTCTTATAAGTTGATCATTGTATTCAACTACATAAGTTTGAACAGGATATCTTTCTTCTGGAGGTGTTTCAATAACACTTATATCCCTAACACCAGTAAGTGACATATGAAGTGTTCTAGGAATAGGTGTTGCAGATAAAGTAATTACATCTATATTCTTTTTAAACTGTTTTAGCTTTTCCTTATGGTTAACACCAAATCTTTGCTCCTCATCAATTATTAAAAGCCCTAAATCTTTAAATTTTATTTCTTTGTTTAAAATTCTATGTGTACCTATAATTATATCTACATTACCTTCTTTAAGCTCTTTTAATGTAACTCTTTGCTGAGCAGCTGTTCTAAATCTGCTAATCATATCAATTGTAACCGGAAAATCTGCAAATCTTTTCTTAAAATTATTATAATGCTGTTCTGCTAGAATAGTAGTTGGTACTAAAAACGCAACTTGTTTGCCATCCATAACTGCTTTAAATGCAGCTCTTATTGCAACTTCTGTTTTTCCATAACCAACATCTCCACATACAAGCCTATCCATAACTTTGCCTGTTTCCATATCCTTTTTAATTTCTTCTATGGCTAGATTTTGATCTGGAGTTTCATTGTAAGGGAATTCATCCTCAAATTGCTTTTGCCAAACAGTATCCTTTGAAAATTTAAAACCAGATACAGTTGTTCTTACAGCATATAATTTTACAAGTTCATCTGCAATTTCATTTATAGATTTCCTTACCTTATTCTTTGCCTTTATCCACTCGTTGCCACCAAGCTTACTTACTTTAGGAGCTTTTCCTTCGCTTCCAACATACTTTTGAACTAAATCAAGCTGCTCAACTGGCACGTAAAGCTTATCATCTACTGCATAGGTCAACTCTAAGTAGTCCTTTTTATGTCCCTGAACATCAAGCTGTTTAATACCTTTAAATACTCCTATACCATGGTTAACATGTACAACATAATCTCCGGGTTTTAATTCTGTGAAGCTTTTAATTTTGCTTGCACCTTTTTGATTTTTTCTTCTAACCTTTTTCTTTTTAGATTCTCCAAATACTTTTTTATCAGCTATTACACATAGTTTAAGTTCGGAATATTCAAACCCATTAAGTTGTGTTCCATAGGTAATTACAATTTCTCCTCTATTTATAACAGAAACATCATCTCTGTATATACTTTCTATCCCTCTATCTCTTAAAGTACCAACTAATCTTTCACCTTTAGCCTTTGTTCCACTTAATATTAAGATTCTATATTGATTTTCCTTTTTTTCTTTTATGTCAGCTATAAGCATATCAAATTGATCGTTATAACTTAGCATTGTAGATTCTTTAAAATAAAAAATTCTACTAGATGGAATTTTGGAAGATGATCTTTCAAGTGAAAATAATCTTACTACCTTATCTTCTTCAAGTACAGAAGTAATTTGTTCTTTTGGTATAATTAAATTACCTTGTCCCGGAAGTATATCTCCCCTTTGAAGAAAGCTATTATAATTTTCTTCAAATTCATAGTAGACACTTTTTATTTTTCCCTTACACCTTTCATAATCATCTACAAAAATAATAGCATCTTTCATATAATCGAAAAATGAAGACATACCATCATAGAAATATGGCAAAAAGCTGTCTATAGTCTCAAATCCAGCCTTTTCTTGAAGTAACTCAAGATTATATTCTATCAATTTATTAAGTTTATCTGCAGCTTCATTTTCATTATTGCTTTTAAATCTTTTTATAGAAAGTTCTAATTCACTTTTTATCTTTTCATAACCCTTTTCAATGTTTTCATTTGGCAATATTATTTCTTTTGCTGGAAATACTTCTATTTTGCTTACTTTTTCTATGCTCCTTTGTGATTCAACATTGAAACTTCTAATAGAATCAATTTCATCACCAAACATCTCTACTCTGTAGGCAACATTTGATATAGGTGAATATATATCGAGAATTCCTCCCCTAAGAGAAAATTGTCCTTTTCCATCAACAACTTCTGCTCTTTCATATCCACTTTGAATTAATTTAATTATAAAATCATCAAGATTTAAATTATCTCCAGTTGATAATTTAAATGTATATTTTTTATATAATTCCACTGGTATGTATGTTGAAGCTAATGCCTCTATAGAGGTTACCACAATCCTTTTACCTTTAGAAATCATTTGTCTTATAACTTTTAATCGTTCCCACCTTAAATCTCCGGATACGGCATATATGTTATAAAAAACAATTTCCTTTGTAGGAAAATAATACACATTTGACATATAAAAAGACAAATCTTCATATATCTTTTTTGCTTCAACATCGCTATCTGTAACCACTAAAAATGGACTATCTGTTTCTTCATACAATCCGCTAAGTAAATAGCTTTTGCCTGACTCCGAAATACCACATAGTTCTACAGGAAATATATTATTATTAATATTATAAACAGCATCTTGAAATCTCTTATCATTTTTCAGAGGCTGCATAAGCCCATTAAGTCGCATTTTAACACCTCTTAAACTACTCAACTTTAAAGCAGTTAAATTTGTTCATTGCAGTTTCAACATCATTGTTCATAATACATTCAACTGCTTTAGGAACTACTTTAAATACTTCTTCTAATTTAGCTCTATCTTCATTTGCAAAACGTCCTAATACATGTTTAACAAGATCACCTTGTGGTTCACCAACTCCAATTTTTATTCTTATAAATTCATCTGAAGACAAGTTTTGTATGATACTTTTTATTCCATTATGCCCTCCAGCACTTCCTTTTCTTCTTATCCTCATTCTTCCAACCTCAAAGCTAATATCATCATAAATAACTATAATATTTTCATTTGGGATTTTATAAAACTGGCATACTTCTATGACACTTTCTCCACTTAAATTCATATACGTAGCTGGCTTTAAAAGTATAACTTTCTCATTACCTATTTTCCCATCTCCATATACACCTTTAAATTTTATCCTATTTATATCAATATTATACTCTTTTGCAATTACCTCTAAAGCATCAAAGCCAACATTATGCCTTGTTTTTTCATATTCTTTTCCCGGATTTCCGAGACCAATTATTAAAAACACTTTATCACTACTCTCTGTTATTCATTATTTTGAGATAATACGATTTGCAATTTTTTATATTTTCCTTCTCTATATACCTTGCAAGGAATTTTATCTCCAATTTTTTTACTATAAAGTATATCACGTATATCATCACTATTTACAACTTTTATTCCATCTAATTCTACTATTATATCCGTTGGCTTTATCCCTGCTTTTTCAGCTCCGCCATTTGGTAAAACTTCTTTTATATATGCACCACTAATTCCATTGTTTTTATCTGGAATCGATGTTCCTACAACTACTCCGAGAAACGGTCTAATTACTTTTCCATTCTTAATAAGCTGGTCTATTATTTGTTTAACCTCATTTATTGATATAGCAAATCCTATGCCATCACTGCTGTGTTCAGGAGATATTTTAAGACTATTTATTCCAATGACTTCTCCCTTTTCATTACAAAGTGCCCCACCACTATTACCAAAATTTATAGTTGCATCCGTTTGAATAATGTTATACTTAACCGGTTCTCCCGTATCATTATCAGGGACACTTACACTCATATTAGTTGCACTTACAATACCAGCAGTAACTGTTTCTTTAAATTCATCACCTAAAGTATTGCCTATTGCTATTGCTACATCACCAGTTCTAAGCTTTGAAGAATCTCCAAATGTTACTGTAGGTAAATTCTTAGCATCTATTTTTATTATGGCCAAATCCGTAGGCACATCATAGCCAATAAGTTTTGCATTAAACACCTTTCCATTCTTACCATTAGACAGCTTTACGGTTATTTTCTTTGCACCTTCTATAACATGATAATTAGTTATTATAGATCCATCAGATTTAAAAATTATGCCTGATGCTATATTCTGTTTTTCATCCTTTCCACTAGAATCATCTGCACTATTTGTTATACATACTATAGCTGGACCAACATCCTCTGCTACTTTATTAATAGAATTAGCGGGAATCTCATAATTTGTATTATCGCTCACCACTTTTTTCTTTTGAAATATAGGAGTGTTATTTTTGGCTGCTAATTCAGAACTTTTTGTATTCACAATATAAGTAGCTGTAACAGCACCAGAAGCAGAAGCAACAACAAGCATTAAAAGAAACTTCAAAGCTCCAGCCATTCTAGCTTTATTTTTGTTTCTCCTAAAATTGATTTTACCTATATTATTATCATCCTTCTCGTTTATATCTACTTCCTTCCAAGCAACATCCTTTATTTCATTATCATCCTTTAACAATCAGTGCACCTCCACATAGGATTATTTATTATAGGTTAAACTCAGTTCAAGTATAGATTTCATTATATTATACACTTACTAATTTACAGAATTATGAATAAACTATGATAATTCAATAAATTGTCATTTCACAACTTTAAGAGAAAAGGTAAATTCAACTCCACCTTCTTTTTTATTTTCAACAAATATATCTTCTCCATGTTGAGTAAGTATGCTCCTTACAATTGGAAGCCCGAGCCCTGTACTCATTTTCTTTGTACGTGACTTATCAGATTTATAAAATCTATCCCATATATGTTTAAAATCTTCACCATTTATTTGAGGTCCATTATTATATATAGATATATATACCTTATTGAATTTTACCTTTGTGGTTATTCTTATTGTTCCTTCTTCATTTACATATTTTACTGCATTATCAATAAGATTAGTTAGAACTTGATTTATCCTATCCTCATCACCTAATACATATAATTCATCATAGTCAAAGCATACATCTACACTTAGCTTTTTCTCATTGATTTTAGTTTCAAATTTAATCACTGTATTTTTTATCATCTCAATAATATTTAGCTTTACAACATTCAACTTTAAGTGACCAGCCTCTATTGCCGATAAATCCAACAAATCATTTACAAGCCTCGTAAGCCTATTAATTTCATCGTATGTAAGCGATAAATAATATCTTTCTCTGTCCCTTGGTATTATTCCATCGAGTATTCCTCCAATAAAGCCCTTTATAGATGTTATTGGAGATCTTATTTCATGTGAAACATTTGATATAAACTCTCTTCTGTTTTTTTCTACCTTTTCAACGGAATCAGCCATGAAATTAAATGACTCAACAAGTTCACCTATTTCATCATCAGATTTAATATTTACCCTTTTTTCCACTTCTCCCTTTGCTATTTTTCTAGCAACACTGTTTATTTCCTCTAGTGGTTTAATTATGATTTTTTGAGAAAAATAGTATAAAACAAAGCATGCTGTAATTATAGCAAATATGGCAGATATCCATATTATTATGTATACCCTTTTTAATGGATGCTTTATATCTGTAACGGAAGTATTAATCATTATTGCTCCACTAAAATCACCATTAAAAAATATAGGTATTTCATATGTATCAACCGCTTTACCAAAAACTTTGTTATATGCATTTACTCTTTCTATGAGCTTATTGTCACTTTTCCTAAGCTCATTTAAATCAGAATTTGGAATTTGTTTTCCAATTAGATTGTTATATTTAGTATCAGAAACAGCATATATATAACCATACATATCCATTATAAACATATCTGCTTTTATGTCACTGCTCAAATATTCTGCTACATTTTCCAATGTAGCATTTGCTCTCTGCTGTGATGCACTTCCATCAAGATAAGCTAAGGCTACCCCTTTAACAATTTCAGCTTCTGTGCTAATTTGACTTCTTCTTTGATCCATATAGTAATTTTGAAACCACAAGGATAATATAGCTGAGGTAATAACAAAACTGAGTGAAATGATAATAGTGTATGCTGCTATCATTTTAGAAAATAATCCATTCTTCATAATTATTTCACCTCAAATTTATATCCAACACCCCACACTGTTTCTATCTGCCAATTTCTGCCGCCTTTTAGCTTTTCTCTAAGTCTTTTTACATGAACATCAACTGTTCTTGAATCACCTGGGTAATCATATCCCCATACCTCGCAAAGTAATTGTTCTCTTGTAAAAACTTTATTTTTATTATTTGCAAGATAATACAAAAGCTCAAATTCCTTTGGAGGCATTTTTATTTCTTCGTCTTTGTATATAACAGTATAAGAACTTATATCTATTTTTAATTCTTCGAAAGTTAATTCTTGTTTTGAAACTACATCCATACTTGTTCTTCTAAGTACTGCTTTAACTCTAGCTATTAATTCCTTGGGTTCAAAAGGTTTGACTATGTAATCATCAGCACCAAGTTCTAAAGCTAAGACTTTATCAAAAGTTTCACCCTTTGCTGTAAGCATTATAACTGGAGTATTAGAATCTTTTCTTATCCATTTAAGTACATCAACCCCATCTATTTTGGGAAGCATTATATCTAAAAGAACTATATCTGGTTTGTATTCATAAAATTTTTCCTCTGCTTCTTTTCCATCACTACATACTTTAGTTGAGTATCCACTACTTTCAAGATACAATTTCATAACTTCACTTATATTTTCGTCATCATCAACTATTAATACTTTACCGAGTGAATTATCCATTTTAGTCACCCTCCTAACAAATATATAATTATAATTTATCACACTTTTTTAATTTAATCATCAATGTTACAAATTGTTCATTAAAAACAGAGTACAGAGTACAGATGACAGAGTACAGTGAAGGATGATTTACCTTTCCTTGCGTCAGGTAAATCTTTAACTTAACTGTTGTCAGCTTCCCTGAACAACATTGATAATATAGCGATTGCGTAAGCAATCAAAAAATAAGTTGTAAGATTTTCTGTAGCAAGGCGGAAGAAAATCATCCTTCACTGTACTCTGTACTCTGTCAGTTGTACTCTGAATAATGGTTCGCAATGTTTAAGCTTTGTGTGTAAAATAATTTCGTGCAACAGCCCCAACCTTTAACGTAAATAAGTACTCTGCCTTAGCTATTCTTCATGAAAAATTTTACTTACCGAAATGTCTTCGTAAATCCTTCTTATAGCCTCTGCAAATATTGGTGCTACTGATAATACTTTTATTTTATCTATAAGTTTATCCTCTGAAACTGGTATAGTGTTCAAAGTAACTACTTCTTTTATAGGCGATTTTTCAAGCCTTTCAATTGCTGGTCCTGAAAGAACTCCATGTGTGCAGCAAGCGTAAACTTCTTTTGAGCCCATTTTTATGAGTGCTTCAGCTGCATTTACAATTGAACCTGCTGTATCAATCATGTCATCAACTAATATAGCCCTTTTTCCATTTACGTCTCCAATTAAGCTCATAACTTCTGAAACATTTGGTTTAGGTCTTCTTTTATCTATTATTGCAATTGGTGCATGAAGTTTTTCAGCAAACTTTCTAGCTCTCTTTACACCACCTATATCTGGTGAAACTACAACAATTTCATCTTCTGGTATGCTTAAACCTTTAAAATATTTTGCAATTATTGGAACACCTTCTAAATGATCCACCGGTATATCAAAGAAGCCTTGTATTTGTGGTGCATGAAGATCCATAGTAAGAACTCTATCAGCACCTGCTGCATGAATAAGATCTGCCATTAATTTTGCTGTAATTGGCTGTCTAGCTTTTGCTTTCCTATCTTGTCTTGCATATGCATAATGTGGAATAACTGCTGTTACCCTTCCTGCCGAAGCTCTTTTAAAAGCATCAAGCATAATTAAAAGTTCCATGATACTATCATTTACTGGCTCACACAAGGTTTGAACCAAAAACAAATCTGTACCTCTTACCGTTTCATTGATATCAACTGAAATTTCTCCGTTGCTAAATTTACTTACTTTTGACTCTCCAACAGTAACTCCTATTATATCTGCAATATCATTTGCTAGTTTAGGATAAGAATTTCCAGTAAAAATTTTAATATTTTTTCCATGGTTTATCATATATATAAAACCCTCCTAAAATTATTTACTCAATCCTTTTTTCTTATTCCATCCCTCTTTTACCACCTGTCTTGCTCTAGCAATTGCAAGTGAACCTTCTGGAACTTTATCTGTTATAGTTGATCCTGCAGCAATATACGTATTATCTTCTACTGTAACTGGTGATACTAAATTTGTATTACAACCAATGAATGAATTATTACCTATAATTGTTTTATGTTTTACTTTTCCATCATAATTTACTACTACAGTACCGCATCCAAAATTACATCCACTTCCAACTTCTGCATCACCTATATATGTCAAATGAGATACTTTAGTATTATCTCCAATAGTTGATTTTTTAATTTCAACAAAATCTCCAATTCTAGCATTACTTCCAATTTTACTTTCTGGCCTAATGTACGCATATGGTCCAACCGTAGTATTCTCACCAACGTGACTATCAAGTATAACTGAGCTTTGAATTACAACACCTTTTTCTACAGTGCTATTATCTATTCTTGAATTAGGATATAATGTACAATTTTCTTTAATAACTGTATTTCCTTCAAGAACGTTACCTGGATATATTATAGTATCCGAACCAATTTGAACATCTAATCCTATGTATGTATTATTTGGATCTATAATTGTAACTCCATTTTCCATGTGAAATTCATTTATTCTTTTTTTCATTATTTGACCAACTTCTGAAAGCTGTACTCTTGAATTTACACCTAAAGTTTGCTCAAACGGAACACATATAGCTCCAACTTTCTTTCCTTCACTCTCTAAAATTTCAACAACATCAGTTAAGTAGTACTCACCTTGAGCATTATCATTTTTCAATTTTTCCAAAGTTTCCATAAGACTTTCTATATTAAAGCAATACATTCCTGCATTTATTTCTTTAACCTTAAGCTCATCTTCACTGCAATCTTTATGCTCAACTATTTTCTTTACAGAATTATCTGAATTTCTAATTATTCTACCATATCCTGTAGGGTCATCAATAATTGATGTTGTAATGGTAGCCTCATATGCACCATTTTCATGGAATTCAAGTATACTTTTTACTGAAGCTTCTGTTATTAAAGGAGCATCACCTGTAAATACTGCAACTGTACCTTTTTTTCCCTTCAAAAATTCCTTGGCACTTTTTACAGCATCACCTGTTCCTAATTGCTCTTCTTGAAAAGAATAAGATACTTCCATGTTAGCTGTTGCATCTTTAACTAGTTCTGCTCCTTTTCCTATTATTACATTCACATCATTTATTGCAGATTTTTTCATAGTATCTATTACTATGTTTACCATTTCCTTACCACATACTTTATGAAGAACCTTAGGCAAGTCCGATTTCATCCTTTTACCTTTACCTGCGGCTAATATTAACGCACACTTATACATATTGACATCGCCAAGCTTAATTTCAGCTTAACGATTTTCAACTCCTCTCGTTATTTAATTTAGAGTATAGATTATTTTAACTTTAATATTTAGCTATAATTTGTATACATATAGCCCATATTTTATTATATTTTATTGAGAATATAATTTCAATAGTGGGAGTACTTAATATATAGTCTAAAATTATTGCGAATCTTTATTCAAAGTACAGAGTACAGAGTACAAAGTACAGTGAAGGATGATTTTCTTCCGCTTTGCTACAGAAAATCTTATAACTTATTTTTTAATTGCTTACGCAATCGCGGCATTACTGCTGTCAGTGAAGCTGACAACAGTTAAGTTTAAGATTTACCTGACACAAGGAAAGGTAAATCATCCTTCTTTGTACTCTGTACTTTGTACTTTGGTTCAGTTGCTTCGCAAATTTTTTTCCAAAATAAAAAGGAGTTTTAAAAACTCCCTTTTATTATTCTTCAGTTTCAGGTTTTGTTTCTTCTTCATTTTTTACTTTTTCATACTCGCCTAATATAGCAGTCTGAATTTTTTCCCTAGTTGAAGTGTTTATTGGATGTGCTATATCCTTAAACTCTCCATCAGGTGTCTTTCTACTAGGCATAGCTATGAAAAGTCCATTTTGGCCCTCAATAACTTTTATATCATGAACAACAAATTCATTATCAAAAGTCACTGAAACAATAGCTTTCATTTTTCCTTCTGTGGTAATTTTTCTTATTCTTACATCAGTAATTTGCATACAATACACCTCCAAAGATGCTTTACCTTATGATTTTATTATAAATATTCTATATTTATTGTGTATTTCCTTCTTAATTTTAAAAAAAAATTTAATTTTTTGAAAATTATATTATTTATATTATACAGACGGTTCTATTATTGGTAAACCATCTTCACTAATCCCTTTAAATTGAACAATCGAATAATATTCTTGAACTAATTTTTCAGGATTTTCTGTATTATCAACGAGTACACCTGTACCAAGGAGTTCACTATCAAACTCTTTTAAAAGATCTATTATTCCTAACGCTGTTCCGCCCGCTTTTATTAGGTCATCAATAAATATACACTTACTTCCCTTTTTCATGCACATTCTTGATAAGGACATACTCTGAATTCTTTTTCCAGAACCACTCACATAATTTATAGTAACAGTTGGTCCTTCTGTAACCTTATTTTCTCTCCTTATGACAACTAATTGAACCCCTAATAGCTTTGCCACTTCATATGCAAGTGGAATACCTTTTGTTTCTACTGTCACTACATAATCTAAATCTTTATGATTAAATTTAGAAGCAAGTATTAGCCCTGCATCATGTATTATCTTAGGGTCGGACATTATATCTGTCATGTATAAAAAGTTTCCTGGTATTATTCTTTCCTTTTCTCTTAAAATTAAACACAAATTTGTAACAAATGCTTGTATTTTCGAATTTGATACATCACATATAAACTTAACACCACCTGCAGCACCAGAAATAGTTTCAATCTTACCATAATTTAACCGTTCAAGACTATCTCTTACTATTACAATATCTTCACTTATGGTTGATTTTGCTGCATTAAATAACTCTGTGAATGTACTTAAGTTAATACTGCAATTAGGATTATCAATTAATATTTTAGTTATAGCGGAAATTCTCTGATTTCTGCTGAATTTCTCCATGCTTATCACCTATTTCATAATATTTACATACGAACTATACTCAACTTGTCGCTTATATTATTCATATTTTATTCTTATTTTCCTCCTTAAGCAATACTTTATTCTTAAAACATAAAACTTTTTTTAATTTGTGTATTGTTTTTTTGTATATTCGTATATAATTATAATGTAAAAAAACAATGCACAATTCACAATTCACAGTTCACAATGATGGATGATTTTCTGTTGTAACAGAAAATCTTAAAATATAATTTTAGATTTTTTTACGTTAACGTAAAAAAATCAACATTAATTGTGCATTGTGAATTGTGAATTGTGAATTGACTAAGTTTTAGGAGTTGAGTCTTATGTCATTTAGTTTTAAACATGATATGAATAAAAAAGTTCACTTTATTGGAATAGGCGGTGTCAGCATGAGCGCACTTGCAGAAATTCTTCTTGAAAGAGGCTATAAAGTTTCTGGTTCTGATGCGAAAAATTCACCTACTACAGATAACCTCAAAAAAAATGGTGCTGAAATATATATAGGTCAAAAAGCTGAAAATATAAATAATGTAGATCTTGTAATCTATACTGCTGCCATATCAGATGATAACCCTGAACTAATGCATGCTAGAGAGTTAAATATTACACTTATGACTAGAGCAGAATTTCTTGGATTAATAATGAAGGGTCATAAATATAATGTTGCCATATCAGGAACCCATGGTAAAACAACAACAACCTCTATGATTTCACATATTACATTAAAAGAAAATCTTGATCCTACAATTCTTGTTGGTGGAGATCTTGATATAATAAACGGAAATGTACGTACTGGAAAAAGTGAATACTTTATTACCGAAGCCTGCGAATATAAAGCATCTTTTCTTCAGTTTTTCCCTTATATAGGTGTAATTCTTAATATTGATGCAGATCACCTAGATTACTACAAAGACATTGATGATATCCAAAATACTTTTTCTAAGTTTGTAACTCTAATACCTAATGATGGTTATTTAATCGCAAATGCAGATGATGCAAGAACAGCTGAGGTTGCTTCAAAAGCAAAGTGCAAAGTTGTAACTTTTGGAATAGAAAATGGTACAATAACAGCTAAAAATATAACATATAATGATCATAGCTGTGGTTCATTTGATGTATATGAAAATTCTACCTTATTATTTCATATAAATTTAAATGTACCAGGAAAACATAATGTATTAAATGCTCTTGCAAGTATAGCTTGTGCTAAAGTCCTCAAGATTGGATATGATTCAATTGTTTCAGGCCTCCAAAGCTTCGGTGGTACGCACAGACGTTTTGAGCTTAAAGGTGTTAAAAATGGTGTTACTGTTGTAGATGATTATGCACATCACCCAACTGAGATAATGGCAACTTTAGACGCTGCAAAAAATTACCCTCATAAAAAACTATACTGTGTATTCCAACCTCACACTTATTCAAGAACATTAAGCTTGTTTAAAGAATTTTCAAATGCCTTTTCAAATGTAGATGAACTTATTCTTGCTGATATATATGCTGCAAGAGAAAAAGATACTGGAGTAGTAAGTTCAGATATGCTTGGGGATGCAATAAGAGAAAAAAATATTTCTTGCAAAAACTTCCACAGTTTTGATGAAATAGTAGCTTACTTAAATAAAACATTAACTGACGGAGATCTTCTACTTACAGTTGGTGCAGGAAATGTTGTTGAAGTTGGAGAAATGTTCTTAAAACCAAAGTACAAAGTATAAAGTACAAAGTACAGTGAATGATGATTTTCTTCCGCTTTGCTACAGAAAATCTTATAACTTATTCTGATTGCTTACGCAATCGCATCATTACTGTTGTCAGCGAAGCTAACAACAGTTAAGTTTAAGATTTACCTGACGTAAGGAACGGTAAATCATCCTTCTTTGTACTTTGTACTCTGTACTTTGATTTAATTGGTTCTTAGTATTTAAAAATTGTACATAAAAAATTATTATTAATAATGCAACTCAAATCAAAATTACCCCTAGTGTGCCTTGGCTTTAACCTTATTTTTATTTGCTCCCTTGTCGCCTATTCCCCTTGTTGGAACTGTAGATACTATAAAGCCTATAAAAATAGATACAAGTGCAGGTGCTATAATATTTAAATAAACAACATATCTAGTTTTATATAAAATAAAAGCAGACAATCCAGTTATTAACGCTGACACCACAAAAACATATATGACAAACCTAGCAAAAGAACTTATAAATTTTTCATATATTTTATGTCTTGTTGGTCCGCTTATAACACTTCTAAATATAAAATATGCTGCAAAAATTAGCACTATATCAACTACCGCTGAAATTAAAAAATTAGCCATAAAAACACTCCTTATATAAAATTTTGAAATGCGATTAAACTTTAATACTTTGTACGTAGTTTACCCTTTGATAAGTGTTTTTAAACAATAATTTAAAATTATTGCGAAGTAAGAGCATTCTGGAACATTAAATGGCATCAATAAATCTAAGAGGAATATTTTTAAAAGCCTAAGAACTTTCAATAACTCACTATCGTTCAGACAATTGAAAGTTCTAAGGCTTTTGAAAATATTTCTCTAAGATTTATAAGATGCCATTTAAATCGTTCCAAAACGCTCTTACTTCACAATTACAGTGTTTTAAGGAAAAAATTCCTCCGTGCCTACGGAATTTTAAGATAAAAACAAGAAATACTAAAATTGCGTAAGCAATCAAAAAATAAGTTATAAGATTTTCTGTAGCAAGGCGAAAGAAAATCATCCTTCACTGTACTCTGTACTCTGTCAGTTGTACTCTGAATAATGGTTCCCAATGTTTAAAATGTGTGTATAAAATAATTTTATGCTACAACCTCTTATAACTTATATAATATCAGCTTTGCGGAGAAAAATCATATTAGTAGCAACCATATCATTTGTTTTTGCATAGTTTGTCCACCGTAGCATTTGCAAGCTGTCTATTATTCGTCTTGTTTGAAAATTTGATACGCTGCACGCTGGATGCATGATTAATATAATTTTCAATGCCATCGTAAACTCGATCTTTTTCCATTGGAGTAGTAGATCCCGTGGTAAAAAGGATTACTTTTTTGCCAGCAAACCCTTTCAGACTCTTCAGGTAGTTCACCACAAGCAAAGATCCCTTGCTGTTATATATGGGTGTTCCGAAGACAAAAACATCATAGTTTGAAACGTCATGAGGCAGGAAGCTTCCTGGATAATTTACCGTTACATCATAACCTTTATCTTTAAGACTTTCAGCCAATGCATCTGCAGCATTTTGTGTAATATTGGTCCATGCAGGCTGATAAATGACAAGGGCTTTTCCAATAGGTTTGGCTGTTGTGTAATACCGTGGTGCGCTTTTATACTGCACATTTAAGTGAGTGGGAACATATCTTATGACGGCAACTGTACCAATAATTGAAAGTAGAATAACTCCCACCAACCCCATACCTATGCCCCTGATGATTTTTCGATGCAGATGTTTAGGTGCGAATTTAATTGCCAGAACGATGGCAACAACACCTGCCGCAATAACACAAAATATAATGATAATAACATGTATAAGTTTCATTTTATTCTTTATCCTCCATTTATTCTTTCTCAACTCTTCAAGCTTAAGCGCTTTGTCTCTATTATTACAACATTTGAAAACATGATTAACAATAAGGAAAATCACCTGTTTTTTTATAATTGAGACCTAGGGAATTTCCCCCTAGACAAGGAAACATAGCGTTTTGCCTCTATCCCTTGCTTGAAACCGCTTTGATAAAATATTATAATTAATATCATGAAATAAATAGAAGGGAGAAATACATTGGAGGACTTTCAACTGCTTTTTTACATTATCTCGCTGTTCGCTGGGGTAGCATCCATCACCCTTGCAGTATTTATCAATATAGGACATACGAAAAAAGCACTCAAATATTTTATCGGGCTGGATGTTTCCCTATTCATTATTCAGTCTATGATTGCCTTAAATTTGTATATTGCCCGCACAAATAGCACTGTGGCTTTTTTGTCAATCATTTCTGACAGCATGGATGTACTTGGCACCTCATTCAGCACCTTCTTCGGTTTACTTTTCATCCATGCATTGCTTGGAAAACGCGTTTCAAAAATAAAACAAATTCTAATTTTGATAATCACCGCTTTTCAATTGATTGCAATTACCATATGTTATATGAACACCGGACTTTCCATATTGAAGTATATCGGACAGGCTTCCTTGATTACCGTTATTACATATGAAGCCCTGATGGTAATTACAAACTACCATGAGATAACGGACAAGGAACTAAAACATGCCAGCAGGATATTTTCTATAATAACACTTTCTTTTTTACCATTTCTTGCCTTAGAATATATCTGCTCTGAAGTTGATATATTTAAGAACTCTCAAGTGTTTAAGCTGCTCTCTTTACCAACTTACTTTTTTATAATAAACATAGGTACTTTGATATGGTCATACACTTACTTCAATACTCCAGCCTACATTGCCGAGAATAAACTAACCGAATATTTTATTAAAAAGTATTGCATCACAAATAAGGAGAGTGAAATCATCGAATTAACATTGACTGGTCTTACCTATAAACAAATTGCGGAGAGCCTTTTTATTTCACCTAAAACTGTGGATAACCATGTACAGAGCATATATAAAAAGCTTAAAGTAACAAACAAAATTCAACTTTCCAATCTGATTCACTCAAAAGAACAGTAGCTAAAGATAAACCACTTGAAACTTCAAAATTAATTTGTATCAAAATGCCGTCTTCTGGGAATTATGATGCAAATTGATTTTGGTAGTTGAACTGCTTTATCTATAAAGGTATTCACCTGCAAAATCATCATTTTAGTAAAAAAAGAAGCAGTTGTAAACTACTCCTCTCCACAAATTAAAATATAAGCATATAAAAAACGAGTATTCTTATATCACTTTCAAATGCTATAAGAATACTCGCCATGGTCGGGGTGACAAGAGTTGAACTTGCGACATCATGCTCCCGAAGCATGCGCGCTACCACTGCGCTACACCCCGAAACTAAACGAAATGGATAACTTCTAATTATGATATAAAAAAAACCTCTTAAATAATAAGAGGTTTTTTTTGGTCGGGGTGACAGGGATTGAACCTGCGACCTCATGGTCCCAAACCACGCGCGCTCCCATCTGCGCCACACCCCGCAAACATGTACTATTATATATGAACTTGGATAAAAAATCAATAGTTAAACCAAAATATTTATTCAGAGTACAACTGACAGGGTACAGAGTACAGTGAATGATGATTTTCTTCCGCCTTGCTACAGAAAATCTTAAAACTTATTTTGATTGCTTACGCAATCGCTATATTATCAATGTTGTTCAGCAAAGCTGACAACATTTAAGTTTAAGATTTACCTGACGTAAGGAAAGGTAAATGAACCTTAACTGTACTCTGATCTAGTTTGGTTTGTACATAAAAAATTGAAATTTATCAAATTGATCTGTATCAACAAGCAATATATCTCTTTTGTGTAATCCATCCCCAAATGAACTTCTTTGATTATCAACAATATAAGCCCATGTATGATCATTATCATCAACCCATTTTACAAAGGTGTATGTATGCGTAGGATAGCCTGTACCATCATTTTTTGTAAAACATTGATCTCCAGGAATTAAATCGTCCTTATTAGAATCTTTTTGCCATCCAAAACTTGTAAGTTGATTAATAAGTCCATGAGTATTACAAACTGAAGTAGGTATATTAAGTCCAACTCTTCTATATGATTCACTTGCAAAATAAACACAAGTATTGCTTTCACTATTGTAATTAAGCTTTGCAGCTGCATCTTCAACCGAATCTCTATTTGCCTTACTTGCCATTAAATAATTAAGATGACTTATTTGTATAGCAGATTGATTTCTTGTCCCATTACTTGCAGAAGTTATTTGATAAGGTGTAACATTTAAATTTAAATTTACATTTACATTTGTTCCTTCCAATTGACCAGTAAAAGTATAGGTTCCAACAATACTAGTATCAACAGTAGCATTATTCCATTGAACATTCCATTGCTTAGTTGTTCCATTAGGGAATTTAGCTGTTACTTGATCTGGAAGTGTATAATTATCAAATTGCATGGCTGTCGTATTTGTATCATCAGCAGATGTCGGTAAATCTTGAGTTCTAAAATCCATTGTAACATCATCTTTTAAATTAGAACCATCCTGTGACTTTAAGTTTTTTGAAATAATAACCGAATATTCTGTAGAAGGTTTATAATTATCATTAGGAATTATTGTTATTTTACTTGGATCTCCACTTTGTACATGCAAGTTAACTCCAACAGCAACATTTGTTCCCTTCTGAACAACTTTAATTGTATCAGTACTAACAGAAGAAGCATCCACTGGCTTGCTTAAACTTATCGTCCAAATTTTACCCAAATATACATCAGTTTTTTCTGAAAATTGGTTAGTTCCGTTTGCACTCGAAGAATTTGTTGTTTGCTGCACTAAGTTTTCTGAGTTAGCTTGTCCATTAGTTGTCTCTGCAAAAACAAATTTTCCTCCTACTAATAGTTGAATTGAAAACGCTGTAACAACACATACAAGTACCTTTTTTACGATATTTTTCACTACTAGTTCCCCCCTATATTTTCCCATAGCGTGTCAGTAAATTATTTATTTACCTACAATAATAAATTTTATAACAATATGATTTCTTTGTCCACTTTTAATTCAAAATTTAATTATATTTTACAAAATAGATACATTTAAAATTGGATATACTAAAGGCTAAAGGAGTGATTATTTTGATTGAAAAATACAATGAGTTATTTAAGTCCTTAGTTGATTCTTATTATTCAAACACTTTCGATTCTTTTGTTTATCACGTACTTTCAGACGATTCTGTAAACAAAGAGGAACTAGCTAAAGTAATATCTTCCCTATGTGGAACAAAAGTTGAATTTACTAACACAGATGACTTTATAAACTCTTTAAAAACAACAATTAAGAATTATAATCATAGTTCGAAAATTGTCGAAAAAATAAATGATTGTTCCATGAACTGTACTGATAGTACTGGCAAAACCTCCTGCCAAAAGTCTTGTCCTTTTGATGCAATACTATTAGACAAGGAAAAGCAAAAAACATACATAGCTTCTGAACTCTGTACAGATTGTGGAAAATGTATTGATGCTTGCCCTAGTAATTCATTAATGGATAAAACAGAATTTTTGCCAATAATGGAATTGTTAAAAAACAACGAAACTGTAATAGCTGCTGTTGCTCCAGCGATTTCAGGTCAATTTGGCGAAAATGTAACACTTGATAAATTGAGAACAGCCTTTAAGCAAGTTGGCTTTTCCGATATGATTGAAGTTGCTTTTTTTGCTGATATGCTTACTTTAAAAGAAGCAGTAGAATTTGATGAACATGTTAGTTCAAAGGATGACTTTCTTATAACCTCCTGCTGCTGCCCAATTTGGGTAGGTATGCTAAAAAAAGTATATGGTGACTTAGTAAAACATGTTTCACCATCAGTTTCTCCAATGATTGCTGCTGGAAGAGTTATAAAAAAATTAAATCCTGATTGTAAGGTTGTTTTTATTGGACCTTGCATTGCCAAAAAAGCAGAAATAAGAGAAAAAGATCTTATTGGAGCTATCGACTTTGTCCTGACCTTTGAGGAAACAAAGCAAATATTTGAAGCTTTAAATATAAATCCATCGGAACTGTCACCTGACAAATCAACTAGCTATGCATCAAGAGAAGGCAGACTATACGCTCGTACTGGTGGCGTATCAACTGCTGTAGGCGAAGCTGTTACAAAACTTTTTCCAAGTAAGGGTAAACTCTTTAAGCCTATAAAAGTTCATGGAATAAAAGAATGTAAACAATTATTAGGTGATACTCAAAATGGAATACTTGAATCGAATTTTCTTGAAGGAATGGGGTGCATTGGTGGCTGTGTTGGTGGTCCAAAGGCTCTTGTTTCAAAAGAGGACGGAACCACTGCTGTAAATGAAGTTGCCGAAAACTCTGAAATAAAAATTTCACTTGACAATGATTGCATGAAAGATATTTTAAAGAGACTTGGCATAACTTCTACTGATGATTTTAAAGATGAAGAAAAAGTAAAGATATTAGAAAGAGAATTTTAGATATTTATCTTAAATTTCACATTAGTTAAAACAACCTTAACATATATCAAATATAATATATTATGAACGTAGATAAGTTGTAAAGAGTAAAAGGGGAATACAAACGTATATTTCTTCCTTACGCAAGCGATTGTGAAACCTATAACATCTGTTACCTAATTATACCTTTTACTCTCTACTCTTATATACACTTAGTATTATATTTAAAAAGGGGGCTTAAATACTATGAATAAAATTTTATCTCACATCCAAAAAAATGATGTGACAATTTTACGAATTATACACTGCAAAGCAAAATGCAGCTTTCTAGACAAATTCATGACCCTCATAACTTATATTGGCTCTACAACCTTTGGGATTTCGTTTTGTATTATTTCACTTATTTTAACTCTTTCTTCTAAAAGTAACTTTGGTATAGAAGTAACTTTTTCAATGATATTAAGCACACTGCTATCTAATATAATAAAAATAAATGTAAATAGATTACGCCCATATGTAAAGTTTGATAACCTAAATGCAAAAAAAATTGGAGTAGATAAATATTCATTTCCTTCTGGTCATACAACTTCAGCATTTACTATGTCTGTAATGCTAAGCCTATTCTTTCCAAGCTTATCATGGATTTTCATAACTCTAAGTACTCTCGTAGGAATCTCTAGAATATACTTAGGCGTACACTACCCAACAGACACCATCTTTGGCACTATTCTCGGAAGCTTGTGTTCAATAATTATATACATTTTCATATAATTAAATGTTATAATTAATTGAGGTGATAAATTTGTCAAAGAAAATAAAAGCCGCAATTTTTGATATGGATGGAACACTTATAGATTCAATGTGGGTATGGGAAAAAATAGATGTTGAATTTCTAAAAAAAAGGAATCTTGAAATACCAAATAATTTGCGTTCTGATATAGAGCATATGAATTTTTATCAAGTTGCAGAATACTTTAAGAATCGCTTTCATCTTCCAGATTCAATAGACGAAATCACAAAAGAGTGGAATGACATGGCATATTCTCACTATGTTAATGATGTTACATTAAAAAATGGTGTAAAAGAATACTTAAAACATCTTAAAGCAAATGGCACAAAAATAGGACTTGCTACAAGCAACTGTTTGATGCTCATTGAAGCTGTTTTAAAAAAACTTGAAATTTATGATTTTTTTGACTCAATAACTACAACAGATGAAGTTAACAAGGGTAAAGATTTTCCCGATATTTATATACTTGCAGCAAAAAAATTAGGGGTTTCTCCATCTGAATGCATTGTATTTGAAGATATATTACCAGCTATAATTTCTGCTAAAAAAGCAGGTGCAAAAGTAGTCGGCGTTCATGATGATTACGCTCTAGCACAAATGCAAGATATAAAAAATGAAGCAGATAAATTTATAGTTAATTTTGAAGAAATAATAGCATAAGCAATTCTACGAAGTAAGTATATCACAGGATGTTAAATAAAATTGGTAAATCTAAGATGAAAAACTTTAAAAGCCTAAGACGTTTCAATAACTCGCTGAAAAAATGCTCAGACAATTGAAACATCTAAGTCCTTTAAAGTTTTTCATCTAAGATTTATACAATTTTATTTAAATCATCCTGCAATACACTTACTTCGCATTACACGTAGTTTAATGTAAAAATTCCTCCGTACCTACGGAATTTTGGTGTATTGCAAAAAATATTTTTAGAATTGATGTAATTGATGCTTTAATTAGCAAATAATTTTATATTACGATTAAAATTATTTGCTATAAATCTCTTAATTATCAATAAAGTTAACTATTTTGGTGGAATAATATCTTCTGCCAATATCACATCTTCCGCATGTACCCATCCTTTGTTGTTTATATTTTCACTTAAAGCAAATCTAATTTCATACCAAATACTTCCCCCTATGCTTCCTGAGTCTAGTATTTCAACACTTAACCCATTGCAAACTTTTCCAAGCATAGGTGATTTGTCAATTGGTGCAATTAATAAATCCGTTTCCTTATTTACAACGCCTTTTGTACATTCAATTGCTGAAAATTTTATAATAACATTTTCTTGCTGTTTTGATTCTAAAATTTTACTTTCAAAATCATTTTTAAGATTCTTATTTTGCCTTGATAAAAGCATAATTTTTCTCTTTTGATCTTCTACTTTTTTATTATAACTCATAACAAAATATGCTGATATACCCACTAATATCAAAAAAAGAATAGCTACCAATATTTTTACTCCTTAATAATCACTTTCCTTATTATAATATTATGATTTTAAAATAAGGAGTATTAAAGTTTCTTAATTTAAGCTTAAAATATAATCTTCTACTTCTTTAGATAGTCCAATATTTTACAAGCTGCAAACTATAACATTATAAATCCTATAAGTAATAAAATACTTATAATTGAAAATCCAAAAGTTCTCCAGTACTTATAATACAATGCTTCCACTGATGCATATACCGCAAACAAAATTAAAGTTATTACATAATAAGTTTGATTAAGACTATGTGTGGCAAAAGAGACTACTCCATTGGACAAAAACACTATTCCAAAGCTAAACATTAATGTAACCTTGATTTTCATTTGTTTGTCAGTAACTGTACTCGGAATCTCTTGATGCTGTTTTCTTGCAAGTTTTATTCCATCTTTTAGTAATAAATAATTTAAATTCGCAATCACTTGAAACACACCAAAGGCAAGAAAAAAGGCTCTATATACTTCCAACTTCCAAGACATTATTTTGCCTCCTTATTCAAATTATTATCAATTCTATGTAAATACTCTACTAATTGCTGCACTTCATTTTCATTAAATCCTTCTAAAGCTTTTTTATTGCACTTAACAGCTTCATAACTAAGCCTATCTACAAGTTCTATTCCATAAGGTGACATACATATTCTATATGCCCTTTTATCACTTTCGCACTGCTCTCTATAAACTAATTTCTTATTGGCAAGCTTGTCAATTACAGAACCCGTTGTCGCCTTATCTGAAGATAACTTTTCTGCTATCTCAACTTGTGTTAACTCATCTTGTTCTGATAATAATTTTAATATTGACCATTGTGATGTAGTTATATCAAATCTTTTAATCTCCGCATCCAGGCTCTTTTTCATATTTCTAGCTGTTCTATTAATAATGTATCCAAAAGACTCATTTAACTTCATATTTTCTTTCACCTCTCAATATAGTAAGTACACTTACTATCGTACACACTCTTCTATATTTTGTCAATAGCTAAAGAGCTGCTGTACTAGGATTATTTAGTACATAACTTAAAACTATTGCGAAGTAAGAGCATTCTGGAACATTAAATTGCCTCAATAAATCTAAGAGGAATATTTTTAAAAGCCTAAGAACTTTCAATAACTCACTAACGTTCAGACAATTGAAAGTTCTAAGTCTTTTGAAAATATTCCTCTAAGATTTATAAGATGCCATTTAAATCGTTCCAAAACGCTCTTACTTCGCAATTACAGTGGTTTAAGGAAAAAATTCCTCCGTGCCTACGGAATTTTAAGATGAAAACAAGAAATATTAAAATTGCGTAAGCAATCAAAAAATAAGTTATAAGATTTTCTGTAGCAAGGCGGAAGAAAAGCATCCTCCACTGTACTCTGTACTCTGTCAGTTGTACTCTGAATAAAGGTTCGCAATATTTAAAATTTGTGTATAAAATAATTTTACTGTTCCAGTCCCATCCATCATATTCTAAATTAAATTTAACTTTTTTTCCTTGCCAAATATAAATCTATCGTGTCATACACTTTTAAAACATTACCATACTCTTTAATAGCACTTTCAATTTCGCTCTCAAATAATTGCTTTGTAAACTCTGGCATAGCTATATGATCTGAATACGTATTCAACAAACCAATATAATCACAACCGTTAAATTTGCGCATTCCATGATATAATTTTACTTCAACTTCCTTAAACCCAAAGGATTTTATAGTTTCTGATATTTTCTTATATCTTAACGTATTATTTTCTATAAATTTAGCAGTTGATGGTCTATATTTTTGATATATTCCTTGAATTTTCTGGTGCAATGGATCATCTTCTCTTTTTACAAATGGTTTGTTCCAAAATACAGCTAAAGTTCCTCCATCCTTCAATAATTTAAATGCTTTCTTATAACCTATATCTTCTTGTATCCAATGAAATGCTGTCGCTGAATAAATTATATCTACGCTATTATCCTCAAACTGAAAATCTTCAAATGAAGTATTGCATACATTAAAATTTTTATACTGTTTAAATTTCTCTTTGACATATTCGGTAAAATTTCCACCTAGTTCAACTGCTGTCAATTTACAACCTGTTTTAAGAAACGGTGTAGTCGCTTGACCAGTTCCTATTCCAACTTCAATTGCCTTTTTATTTTGATCAAGCCCAGAATATTCAATTATATCGTTAAACAGTTCCTCACAATAGATTGGACGCCACTTATCATAGTTTATTACATCTTCATTAAACATTAAACGCTTATCCATGTGTATACCCCCTAAAACTATTAGTTAGAACATTGCCATTTCTCCAGTAGTATTCATTCCTTTTATTTAGGCTATTTTTAAATTCACATAACTTACTTCTAATTTAATAATATGAATTATTGTATTGCATTAAGACCATTATATTACAATAATAAAAACAATAACAAAAAAACAGCAATAATACTCGTTATGGATAAACAATTTAAAAAGTTAAAATTGTTTATACGAAATTCATCCTGTTAAATTACAATTTGAATCAGAGTACAAAGTACAAAGTACAGAGTACAAAGAAGGATGATTTACCTTTCGCTTTGCTTAGGTAAATCTTAAACTTAATGTTGTCAGCTTCGCTGAGCACCATGTATGGCGCGATTGCGCAGCAATAAAAAAATAAGTTTTTAGATTTTTCTCAGTGTTAACGGAGAAAAATCATCCTTCGTTGTACTCTGTACTCCGTACTCTATGTTAAATTGTAATTTGTCAGGATAAACTTGGTACTTGCAATTTCAATGTTCCAAGTTGTATATCTATACTAATGCTGTTTCACTCTTTGGCTATGTTTTAAATAAGTGTTGATTTTCACACTTATTTAAAACATAGCTTCCTTTAGTAAGTTTAGCTATTTTTAAAAGAATGTTGATGTGATATGCTCACTTTTATGGGCTCTTAGGATTGCTCGTTTATAATTTGCGTAATTTTGACTAGGACGGTCAAAGCCATTTAGGCATCAGGACGATACATCTAAATGAGTAGCAAATTATAAACGAGCAATTCTTAGAGCCCATTAAGGCATTTTAAAAAAATAATAAGTCCAAATTGAGAGATAGTTTTGTGTAATACAAGGAATTGTAACACGCTAATACTGGTTGTCTTAACGTGCTACAGTGACGAAGTATTACACAAAACTAGCCGAAAGTTGAACTTGTTATTTTCTTTAAGATGCCTACTGTCATAAGCTCATATCAACTTTCTTTTAAAACATAGCCTATTCTTTAAATTTTCTAATATAAAATAACTATCTTTGCATCATAATAGCTTAAATAATAATTTATTCTATTCTCGTATATTCTTCTTTTATTAATTTTGCAAATTGTGGTTTTTCATTAGATACATTCATTAGATATGTAAGTACATTGCCAGGATACTCAATCTTATATCTCAATTGAGTCCATTCCAAGGAGCGTCTTATCAAGGCTATAACACAATTTTCATTATGATTTTCATTACATTCTTTACATAGCCTGCATGTGTTAGCTATACCTCGCGCAATAACTTTCTCATCATAGTATTTAAAATCACTTTTAGGTATTAAATTTTCTCCATCCTCTATAACATTGGTAGAATTGTTTTTAATGTTTTTAGCAACATATTGAACAAAGCCAATATTGCACGTTCTCCAACTGCACTTTTCTGTTCCTTTATATGGACATTCCTCACATATTTCTCTAGTGGTCTTTTCTATGCTGTTTAAATAGTCCATGCCATTATTCCTCTCTATTTTTTCAATAAATAATCAACCAATGCTTTATTTCCTTCTACACATCTACCGCAGCCTGTACCAACCTTAGTAATAGCCTGTACTTCTTCAAAAGATTTAGCTCCATTTTTAACTGCATTAACTACATCTTCAGCTTTAACCTTAAAGCAGCCACATACTATCTCATTTCCATCAAGTTTTCTTTTAATAATTAGTTCATTTACTAATTCTTTATTATTTTCTAAGCAATGTCCACATCCAGTTCCAACTTTTGTAACAGCCTGTACTTCTTCAAAAGATTTTGCTCCATTCTTAACTTCATTTTTTAAATCATCCTCAGTAACTTTATGACATCCACATACAACTTTACTATCTTCCATTTTATTCTCTCCTTTATGCTTTAATACTATTTAAACTTTTAAGTAGTTCTTCTACATCAATACCATGAACCATAGATGCTTCTTCTATGCTTTCCGCTTGAGATGCAGGACAACCAATACATCCCATACCAAAATCCATAAGCATTTGAGCTGCTTCTGGTCCTATTCCTACAACATCTTTTATTAATGTTTCCTTTTCAACCTTCATCTATAAAACCTCGCTTTCGCACTTACTTTTACTCTTGTTGTATTATTACAATATTTAATTACTTTTAGTAACCCGATATATTAATTATTGCATATTGCTTATAGTAAGTCAAGTTATTTATATTATAGTCAAAATATTCTTCATCATTTTATCGCCTTCTCATTAAATATTCCCTTAACCAATCAGGAAAATGCGCTATTAATTTATATAAAAATGGAACTGAAACTTTATACCGTAAATTAAGCTTTCTTTTCAAAACTATATTACTTATAACTTTTGCGGTTTCCGTAGGACTCGCTTGTTTTTGATTTTTTCTATATTTAACATCGGATTTATAAAAACGTGAATAAAATGATTTTTCATTTGACATAAGGCTATCTGAATTGTCAGACAAGGTCTTAAAAAAATTAGTTTTTATAGGTCCTGGTTCAATAACCGTTGACTGAATATTATAATCGTTTAATTCCAAGCGCAATGTATCACTTAATGCCTCAACTGCAAATTTAGATGCACAATAAGCCCCATTAATAGACTGAGCAAATTTCCCTGAAATTGAGCCAATATTTATAATCTTACCCGACTTTTTCTCTCTCATTTGTGGAATAACTGCTTGGATCATATTCATTATGCCAAACACATTAACCTCAAACATATTTTTAGCATCATCCACATTAATTTCTTCTAAAGCCCCTCGAATTGAATATCCTGCATTATTTATAAGAATATCAATTTTATGAAATTGCAACATTACTTCCTTTATTGCTGCATTAATAGACTCCCTCTCAGTAACATCTATATGCAATTTTAAAGCAGCTTTCAAATCTCTTAAAGTTTCAACATTTCTTGCTGTTGCAATAACAGTGCAGCCCCTATCTGATAATGCTTCACACAATTCTCTGCCAATCCCTGTAGAACATCCAGTAATTAATACAACTATTTCATTGTTCATAAAGATAACCTCCAATTAGGGGCTGTCACACTAAGATTATTTAATATGTAACTTTTAAAATTTATTTATAAAATAATTTTGTGTGACAGCCTCAAAAACTTTTCTACATTATAAAACACTTGGAAGATCTCTTCATTATCATTTGTTAATGTTTAATTTTTTTCTTATTCTACTAAGTGATACAGGAGTTATTCCTAAGTAAGATGCTAAATAGCATTGTTTAATTCGCCTTTCTAAAGCTGGATATTTAGAAATAAACTTTTTATATCGTTCTACACTATTTAATAATTTAAAGCTGCTTGCATGCTCTTCTTTCATGACAAGAGTTTTATCAATCATTTTTTTATAAAATAAAAGCAGATTATAATTTCCTTCAACTACCTTCTCAAAGTCTGAAATCTTGGCTACAAGAATTTCGCTATCTTCCAACGCTTGTATATAATATTCAGCTTCTTTTTGAAAAAGATGTGCCTCATAAGAAAATAATATTCCACCTTCCATATAAAAATATTTTGTTATATCATTTCCCGCCTTATCAATGTAATAGGAACGAAAAACTCCCTTAGAAATAAAACCCATTTCAGTAGATCGTTCACCAGCCTCCAAAAAATGCATTTCCTTTTTTAATGTCCTTGGTTGAAAAATATCTCGAAGCAAAAAAATGCTTTTTTCATCAATATTGGCACTATTATTTTTCAAAAGCTTTAGCCATAAATCGTTATATAGATTATCATTCATACAAAACCTCATTGTCTTTAGAATATTTATATATAGATAAACCATTTCAACTATTAAAATTCATGTGCATCATAATGCCCAGAAGACGGCATTTTGATACAAATAAATTTTAAGTTTCAAGGTGGTTTATCTTTAGTATATCATATAAAAAACCTGCATAAGACATCTTAACGAAGTCATGCAGGTACTTATAGATATACCAGCTCAACTATTAAAATTCATATGCACCAAAATGCCTAGAAGACGGCATTTTGGTACACATAAATTTTAAGTTTCACAATGGTATATCTTTAATTCTATAATTTCATAATAGCTTTTTCTTCTAAGTGTTTAAGTGCTTCTGGTGTATGTGTTGAAAGATAAACAGTTGGATTATTTTTTATAAATTCTCTTACATTTTCAAGAGTTTTCTTGGCAGCTTCTTTATCTTCAAACACAATAGATAATTTATTTTCTAAAAGTGCAGCATCAGTATAAGTTACATCCCCATGCATCATATAGAATATACCGTCTTTTTCTGCAATTACAATTGAATTTCCATTAGTATGTCCTGGTGCTGAAACAAGATATATACCTTCTGCAATCTTTTCACTTTTATCAAAATTGTGATATGAACCATCCTTAAATGCAACTCTTACTACATTTTCACCAGTTAATTTCAAATCATCTGCTTCTTTTTCTGAAAGATAAATCTTGGCATTAGGAAAACTTCTTAATTCTCCAGAATGATCTGGATGTTTATGAGTTAATAATATTTTAGTGACTTGTTCCTTTTTATATCCAAGTGAATCTAATGCAGACAAATAATCTTGAAGCTTACGTCCTTGATATATTTTTTGTCCTTCCTTTGGCGGCATCTCTGGTAACTCTGACGGAACACTTGTATCTACTAAAATAACTTCTTTTCCTGTATCGATAAGATAATTTTGAAGACTAGATGGATATTGTTTTGTCTCATCTAACATAGCTTTATCTCCACTACCTCCAAAAGCAAAATCCTGTGTCATAAATCCACCCTCATACAATTTAACAGCTTTAATTTCCATAATTCAAAATCCTCCTTTAAATTTAAACCATAATTTTTTTATAATAAATTTATAAAATATTTTCTTAACTTGCTATTCTATTATCATTTCAATTGACTACAATCTAATTGTACACAATTTAATTGTTTTTGTCAATAACAAACCAAAAAATTTTTTAAGTTAGGCATATTAAAGAAAATATACTGTAAAAAAACAAAACAGCAATAGCACTTTTAAATGTTATTACCGTTTTAGGTACCTATATAGATCCTTTTATTGCTCTTCGTAGGCTACTCCTTGTTTTTCTCGATGCAGTTTTGGAAGCTTATAAATAACTAAATAAATTATACCTGCAAGTATCATGCCCCCGATAACATCTATTATAGAATGTTGTTTTATAAATACAGTTGAAGCGCAAATCAATAAGGATGCCATTAGTGATAATTTCTTCACCAATTTTTTTTCTTTTAATTTTTCACAATTTATTAGACAAATATGAACTCCAAGTGCATTACAAACATGAATGCTTGGAAATACATTGTTTGTACCATCATGATTATAAATAAAATTAACCATATGAGAAAATATATCATCACCTTTCACCATTGGCCTTGGAAATTGTGCATTTGGATAAAATATGAAAACTATAAAGGATATAACCATTCCTAACGAAAGAAATAGCTCCAATTTATAAAAATCTTTTTTTGATACAAATCCAAGATACAAAAGTCCAATAGCCATATACGCAAACCAAAAATAATAAGCTAAAACAAACTGTCTTACAAAAGGTATTTTTGCATCTAAATGCGCTTCCATTATATGCTTTGGAATTATTGTTTTCTTTAAATAAAAAAACCATAGTGTTAAAAATAGAAATATGAAAGCAGATAAAAAATGCTTATATTTTTTAATAAAATTTTTCGCATGTAACATAATTTAATTGTCCTTTCTAAACCTTAATATTACAACCATTATAAATAATAAACTTGCCCATAAAACACCTTCAATTATCTGATTACCTCTTGAAATTACATCTGTTGCCTTGGTATAAATTAGAACATTAAATAATCCATGAGTTACTGAAGTACAGATAAGTGAAGCTGATTTTTCTCTCATATAGCATAGTAGTATACCAAATGAGACTAAAATACATGTGTGTATAATAAGACCTTTTATTAAATTACCAGGATACATTAGACCGTCAAATATTTGTGGAAAATGAAATACAGACCAACATATTCCAATGAATAAATAACTAATAAAAGTATTTTTTAATATTAGTCGACTTTGCAAAAAACCACGCCAATAATTTTAAAAATACAAAAAGCTAGATATGTTATTCCATATACAATACTTAAGTATACTAAGATTTCCCTTCTGGAATTACTTTCCATAGCCCACCTCCATTCACATCCATTTACTTATATTATATATCAATTTTATTCCAAGTAAAAATTTATAAAAAAAACAGCAATAATACTCATTAATATTACTACTGCTTAAGGCATATTAAAAATCATGAAGAAATTAAAAGTACCCCTTTATTTACAGTAATAAATTTTCTTAATTAATTGTGTGAGCTTGCCAGAATAATATATGCATAAAACATGAAGTGCTCTTGTGCAAACCGTGTAAAGCAGCAGTTTTTCTTCCTCACAACTATAATTTTCATCTCCTACATTATATACAAGCACCGCATCAAACTCCAAGCCTTTAGAAAGATATGACGGAATTACTAGTGTACCATTTACATATTCATCATCATCCCTCATAATTACCTTTACATCAACCTTCCCCTGTAAAAAATTGTATACCTCCTCTGCTTCTTTTACGGTTCTCGTTATAATACCAATTGATTTGTAACCTTTCTCATTATATTCTTTTATATCTTTAAGAATTCTTTCTTTTATAGCCTCATTATTTATAAAACCACGAATTAAAGGTTCCTCACCACTTCTTTCCACACATTCATCATAAATTTCCTTATTAAGTAGCTTTCTTGAAAACTTAGTAATCTCCATTGTTGATCTATAGCTTTTGGTTAAATTTATTATGCAGGTATCATCTTTTGAAAATATATTGGATATATTACCATAATCTCCTACGTTCATAAATGGATTAATAGATTGCTGCAAATCACCCAGTATAGTAAAGCTAGCAGAAGGAAAAAGCTTATAAAAGATTTCATATTGTAAAGGTGTATAATCCTGTGCTTCATCAATAATAACATATTTAATTTCTGATATTTTTGAAATATCTCCAAGAGCAATCTTTAAATATAAAAGTGGTGGCTGATCTTCATAATTAAGCCTTCGAACTTTTAAATTTTCCAAAGTATAGCTTTTAATTTGATCAATTTCTGTCTCATTGTATTTATTATTGGTATAGAAAAATTCAAGTTTCTCAAAAAATTTTTTATAGATGTCTAGCAAATCCAATTCTGTTATACTATTAATTTCATAATAAACATCTTTCATTTGCTCTTTTACAATAATCGTACTTCGTTTCATGATTTCTACTTCATCTATATAAGCATCCGACTCTTTAAGTTCACTTCTCACTTCTTCTCTCAGTTGTTTTTCATAAGGTTCTAAAAGAAATAAAATTCTTTCTCTAATTTTTTGAAGTCTTCTTTTTATTGGAAGCTGTTTATAGTCTTTAAAAAATAATTCTTCTATGCCTTTTGAGGAAATTATTAAATTACCCCTGAAAATTATATCAGTAAATTTTCTATCCGACTTTTCTAAATAAGCTACATATTGTTTTAGTATATCTACAAATTCCGCAGAAGCTTTAAATTTTATATTGCTCATCCTTATTTGATAAAGAGCTTTTTTCTTAGCGCCAAGAATATATTCCATCATTTCACAATAGTTTTCCTTTATAAACTTACTGCCTAAAGCAACATCCATATATTCCTTAAATGTTGTCTGGTGCATATTATCTTCTCCAAGCTGCGGAAGCACATTAGAAACATAATCATTAAAAATATTATTTGGAGAGAATATTACTATATTTTGAGCCTTTATCTTATCTCTATGTTTATATAAAAGATATGCAATTCTATGAAGAGCAATAGAGGTCTTTCCACTTCCAGCAGGACCTTGTACAATCAAATTTTTGTACCGCTCATTACGAATCACTTTATTCTGCTCCTTTTGAATAGTTGTTACTATTGTCTTCATCTTACTATCTGTGCTTTTACTCAAAATATCTTGAAGCACTTCATCATCTATCTTAAGATTACTGTCGAACATATACCAAAGCGTACCATTGCTAATTTTATACTGTCTTTTAAGAATAAGCTTTCCATCTACAATTCCTTCTGGACACTCATAGCTTGTCTCACCGATTTCGCAATCATAAAACATGCTGGAAATTGGTGAACGCCAATCATATATGAGAATATCGTAATCATCGTTAATAAGGTTTGACATTCCAATATAGCACTTCTCTACTTTTTCATCACCGTTTTCCCAAAAATCAATTCTTCCAAAGTAAGGTGATAACATCATTCTCTGATACTTTTCCTCAAGTCCTCTAGTAAATTCATGGTTTCTCTTCTCTATTTTCATTGTATTGATATATTGCATAAAATCTACAATTTCCTGAAGTCCATTGCTCACAGAAACAGGCCCTACCTCCTGCCAAAGTTCTCTCTGTGTTTCAATAGCATCTTTTTTAAACTTTTCTTTAAAATCACGTTTTTCATTATACTGTTTTTGAACCTCTTTAAGTACCTCCTGCAGCCATCCATTTTCAAGCTTCCATTCAACATCGCTTCTGTTCATAATATCCCCCCATTTTGATAAATAATGAAATATTTTTTCGCAGTACTATTGACATCGTCATAATAATAGTGTATAATTTAACTGTAAACTTGTATAATGTATTATTATAAGTGATACTTGTTTAGTGTATCATTTTTATTTCGTTATGTCAATATAGTGGCATTTGTCGATGGGCAAGTGTCTTTTTTGTTACCGCATATCTTGGCTATCGCATGATTATTTTGTTCCATTTTTTTCTTTTAATATTATCCTCATTAATAAAAGTAAAAAGCAGCAATAATATTCTTTGATATTATTGCTGCTCCTATGTTATTATCTATATTAGTTTGTGGATTCATTATATATTATACGATTTTTCTTGTCCAACCTGCATTACACTTTCCATAACTAAGCTTACCTTAGGAATATACTACTTGATTAATCTTTTTTATTTGTCTTTTTAGTATGCTTACTCTTTTTATTATTTTCCTTCTTTTCCTTTTCTTGTTGACTTGCACAAGAGCACTCATGTTTTTCACCCATAGCACTGCTACCTCCTTATATTCCTATAGTATACATAATAGTCATTCAAACTATTACGTTCCTAAAATAAAAATTTAATCATAGTATGACACTGCTATTTTGTCCAAAATCTAAATTATAATGCAATGAAATTAATAGCAAAATTTAAATAAGTAAATCCTCACCTATTTAGGCCAAAAAAGATTATGATTAAATTTAAATGAAATATTACTGCATTTCAATTTTAAATTTGCTAAAAAGGCGTTGAGTTCATTTTTAGCATTATTATCATACATAATAGTAGCTCTACCTACCAATTTAGAATTTTTATCATATATTTTGATATAATATCCACCAGTACCATAACGACCTTGCTCAAATTTAACTGAAGCCTTTGTAATATCATTATAATCAGTAGCTGTACATGTAAAAGGTGTAAATTTAACTAAAAATCTTTTTGTAAACTTGGAACCATAATAATCCTTTAAAGTTATAACTTCTTCTTTTAATTTTTCAGCTTCTGTTTCAGATAAAGAATTAATTATATTTTTAAACTTGATAATTTCTCCCTTTAGTGACAAGAAATTAATTATACTAAAAAGCAAAACAATACCTATCAGCATTACAATTTCAATCATAAAGTCTTTCATCTCTAAAATTTGATCTAAAGGTACGTTCAAAAAACATACAATCACAATAATTAAAAATATCAAAACTAAAACAAAATATAATTTTGTTTCTTTTGTATCTCCCTCTTCTAAAAATTCATAAAGATTTCTAGTGGTTGCAGCGTGATATACAAATTTCACTGCAATAAATAGTGACATGCAACCACACAATGCTCCAAAACCTACATTATAACAATTATATATATTTGCTGCTGGAGCCGTAAAAAGCATACCCATTACAAAAAATAAAAACATTAAACTAAAGAGTATAGGAGGAATGATTATCCAATTCTTTAATCTAGCTTTTCTATAGTTTTCTAAATAAGATAACATAATATCTCCCCCAACATATTTTAATAATTTATTTTAAGCAATTATAGATATACCAGCTCAACTATTAAAATTCATGTGCACCATAATGCCCAGAATACGGCATTTTGGTACAAATAAATTTTAAGTTTCGCAGTGGTTTATCTTTAATACGGGAAGTCATATTGTAAAACTTGGTTCTCTCTGATATATTTTTAGATTCTTCTAAAGCTATTCTCATTTTGTGCAACCTCAGTTGTAGAAAGGTTGTTATTGATAGTATAAAGTATGTTTTCTAATAATTCAACTTTCCATATATCTTCATTTCCTTTTATTAGTTTACAGATATTTTTTCCCTTCGCCCCATGCATTTCCAGCTTTCTCACCTAATGAAAAATAGCTGTTGCTAAACGAATCAAAAAATAACATTCCTGTTTTCTTGGTATCAATCATGCCAGTTTTATCTAACACTGACTCATCTGCCGCTACATTGACAATCCTGGCAAGTACAGTAGTGAAATAATTTGCTCTTACAAACTCTATGAGTTCGCATTCGATGACTAGTGGACTTCCTTCGATGATAGGGGCATTGATGCGTGCACTCTTTACAGCCTTCAAGCCTGTTTTTGCAAATTTATCAGGGACTCTATGGCCGGTTACAGTTCCAAAGTAATCCACTTCCTTTATCAAATTCTGATTAACCAGTGCAACAGTAAACGAGCCTCTCTTTTCAATGTTCTCATGCGTCTTACTACGTGAGCCAATACATAATGCGAGATCACCGACATTCGTCCTTGTACACTCATGCAAATTCATCACGTTGACTGTTCCATCATCATTATAAGTACCAACCATTAAAACCGGCGCTGGATAACCATACCCAAAAGCGTTTGGGCCTAAATTTTTCATCATAATAAACAACCTCCTCTTAGTTCTTCTCTCTTAGCTGAAGTCCGTCGTGGTAAGCATCACCAACCTTCTTACCAACGGACAGATATGACTTATTCATCCAATCGAAAGTGATCGGATGGAATTTTTCAAATGATACCTTGCCATCTTCTCCAAGAATCCGTTCATCCAGACTTACATTGACGATTTCGCCTACCAGTCTCCAGGTTCCCTCATCATAGCTCTTCACTCTGCACTCAACGGCAAAAGGAAGCTCATCGATAATCGGTGCATCTACGAATTCGGATTTTGTTGTATGGAATCCGGACTTCTCAAACTTATCTTCCACTTTATTTCCTGTTGTTATACCAAGGTAATCACAGGCAACTTGATTTTCCACATCCCCCATACTTACAACAAAGGAACCTCTGGCAAGAATTCCCTTTAACGTATTTCTCTGGGATGCTACGGTAATAGTAATTTCTGTCTCATTCGTTATTCCGCCCCATACTGCTAACATGGCGGTCGGCTTTTCAGCCTCATCATAAGATGAAATCATCAAAACCGGCATTGGTGTGATGTATGGCTTTGCTCCAATATTTTTTCTAGACATATTTCTCCTCCTTAAATTATGTAATAAATCACAGTTATCCTATGCATTATGCTCTTAACGATATGGTTGCTAATCCATCATATAGATTTTCACCTTCCAAATCAGCGCTAAATATTAACTTGAATTATGGCATATTTTAACCTATAGTTAGATATAAGCATTTATGACTTACTAAAAATATTGCAATGCTTAAAAGAATTTGCTCAGAAATCTGAAGAAAGGAACGTTGTTATGTCTTGGAATTGCGATACCGAAATCGATCACGCATTAGAAAAACTCAGTCAGGACTTTCCGCACCTCAATTGGGACTTTAGCCCGGATCCGTCCTCAGGAAATAACGAACTGATTTCGCATTGGTTAGGAGAGAAATTCGAGGAAGTTATGGTGTGTGCATTTAAAGGGAAAAAAATTGAGGAGAGTTTCCACCGTCAGGACTTTTTTTTCATTCATTTTGCTTACCACGGAGATTATGATGCATTAAGCGCCAACTATAACAATCGAATCACGGTAAAAGAAGGAGATTGCTATATCGGTCAGCCCTACAGTGGCTATGCTGTGAAACGAGATTCTGATCACGAATGTATTATTCTCGGAGTACTGATTCGTAAAGAAACCTTTTTCCGGGAATACCTGAGTGCGCTCTCAGCAGATAGTTCCATGCTTAATTTTTTTCTGGAACCACAGAAAAACAAATATGCAGAAGAGTTCGTTCATCTGGAAATTCCAGCTTCTTCGCCAATCTGGCAGCTGCTGAATGTCATGATTCTTGAATATGCTCATAAAACAGAGGACTCACAGAAAATTTTAAAGCCTATGGTCATGTCCCTTGCAATGTATCTTTCCTATGAGTACAAGCATCAGCATCTACCTACTGGCACGACATTAATTGACCGGATTATGGAATATATCGAATCACACTCTGATTCTGTAACATTGAATGACATTGCATCCTATTTTGGATATCACCCCGTCTATATTTCGCGTCTTTTGCCAGAAAAAACAGGGAAGACCTTTTCTGCTCTGCTAGCTGAATCACGTATGCGAAGAGCCAAACTATTATTAGATCATACGGATCTTTCCATTGAAAAAATTGCTGATATGCTCGGATACAGCAATAGCAGCAATTTCTATAAGGCCTTTAAACAGTATTATGGTACTTCTCCTCGTCAGCTTTAATATCGCTTGTAGACATTCCTTTTGCATAAAGTTTTAGATTTTTCTCTGCTTTTTTAGTTAATTTTATATTATAACTAAAGATAAACCACCTTGAAACTTAAAATTTATTTGTACCAAAATGCCGCCTTCTGAGCATTATGGTGCACATGAATTTTAATAGCTGAACTGGTTTATCTATATTTTGCATCCAAATTTAGCTCCTTTATTACATTTTCTAAAGCGATACCTTCTTCTTTATTATTTCTATATTCTTCATATAATTTAACTTCATCTTCCGATGGTTCATCCTCTTCTATTTGAGACCATTTCCTCTTTAACTCTTTTTCTTTTTTCTGCTTTATATACTCATAAAAGTCTAAAACCTCTGCCAAAACCTCGCTATTTTTTTCATTGTTCAATTTATCAATTATTTCCTTTGCAAGTGGACTCATAAAATCACTTCCTTTTCAACTTTTGAATATATATATTTAGTATATCCTATAAAAAAATAATTTAAATATTAAATATAAAAGCCTACATAATTATAAGTTGTAAAAGTTCCTAGGTTCAAACCGATTCAGCAGCGATACTTTTGATTTCAATTTAGTTATCTTTAAACTCAATTACCATTTTATCGAGATTAATGATAGACTTAGATTTAATTAAAACATCAAGTCCTAATAATCCATTAATATTTTCATCAATTGTACCTAAATAAAATTCTACATTATTTAAGGTTACTTTATCTATGATAATACTCTCAGCCATTCTTTTCACATAACTATAAGCACCATTTACACCATAAAAAGTTTCAATTTCATCATTTTTATTTATCGTCATTCCAAGTATCTCAATTGCTGAAGGTTCAATAATACAAAATGAAGCTCATGTATCAACAACAATATTGTTTATTTCAACTATTTTATTATTATATTTAAGTTTGATTGATGTGTACAATAATCCGTCTTTATATTCAAGCTTCAATTCGGAATCCTCCTAAATAGCCCCATATTATTTATTATTTTAGTTCTTATACTATCATGGCTTGTATGAAACACAATATCATTACCCTTACAATTAGCAAGCTCATGAGTAGCATCTTTGTCATCTGAGATTACTTGAACAACATCCATTTCGTCAATGTATAAATAGTCATTTTCTTTATGTGATTTAACTATATGCAATTTAACCCATTGTTCTGGATACAAAGTTCTAACTTCTTTCCAATTCATAGAACATCACTTCCTTAAGACAAATTATATAATATATATTATCATAAAGAAATTCAAAGTACACCTTTATTTACAGTAATAAATTTTATAACTTTTCTTAGGCACATTAAAGAAAATAACTATAAAAAAAGCAAAAATAGCCTAAACACTATTGTTTAAACTATTTTGCACCCAAATTTAGCTTCTTTATTACATTTTGTAAAGCGATGCCTTCTTCTTTATTATTTTTATATTCTTCATATAATTTAACTACCTCTTCTATTTGTAACTATTTCCTCTTTAACCCTTTCTCTTTTTTTCTGCTTTATATACTCATAATACTTATTAATTTTTTAACTATATTAACAAATCCCTAATTTCAATTTCTGTGCCTTCTGGTGCTTTAATTTTAAATAAATAGCCGTCTTCAACCTTATAAATTATTTCTCCATTTTTAATCTTGAAATTGCTATAACCAAGCTTCGTTATTCTTTTAAATTCTTCCTCTACATTATCTACTAAAAAGCACATATGTACTATTCCTTCATTTAATGAACTCCAGCTTTTTAATTTTTCACCCTTTTTAGCAGTCTGCAATTCAATCATAAATTGCCCTACCCTTAACCAGGTATTAAAATTACGACTATGAAAATTTGGTGTTTCCGAAACCAACTCAAAACCTAGAATTTTTGTATAAAACTCAAGTGATTCATTATAGCATTCAGTTTGAATACAAACATGATGCATCATTTTTATACTCATAATATTTCTCCTAAAATAAACAAACAGTCATTAATCTCAATATATAGCTATAAAAATAGAAATAACAGCAATATATTTCAATATTAATGTATGAAAAAAGCAACTACACTACATATAAATTGTATAACCGAAAATGGAGTCATTACATACTTTTCTTTTTTACTTTTTGTAATCATTCCATTACCTATAATTGCATATGCAAGAAATAATGTATTCACTATTATGATTATTTTCAAAAATACCGAGTTAAATCCTATATATATTATCTTTCCCCATTGCAAATAAGCCATGCCAACAAAAATAAATATCAAAAAGAACATGCAACTTACTAACCGCATTTTTTTAGGTAACACTTTATTTTGTCCCCCAAGTACATATTCGCCAAATGGAGCACCAAATGTAATTGATAACTGTAATAAAGCCATCCCCAAAGTTATGATTGCACATGTAAATGAACAAATATATTCTATCATACTAACATCACCTCTTTTTTATATTGCGTTCTGTTAATATAATAATCCCTGTAGTATACTACCTAGTCAATACTATTTTTATTCTTTTTATTTATCTCAATGCATTTTCTTATGTTATAATTTTCAATATCAAATACAACCTTCTCCAGTCCCTTTTTTAAACTTTTGAAATCCTGTATTTTCTTTTCGAGAAATGCTATCTTTTTTAGTATTATTTCTTTATATAAATCATTTTTAGAATTTGCAGACTCTTCTTCAATAGAAATTAAATCCTTTATTTCATTTAAAGTAAAACCAGAACCTTTTACTATTAAAATTATTTCCATTAATTCAACATGCCTTTTAGTATATATCTTATAACCATTGCTCTTCCTTTCAGCTAAAGGCAATAATCCAAGTTTTTCATAATACCGAATTGTTTCCTTATTAACACCTACTAATCTAGCAATTTGGCTAATTGTATATTGCTCCATTTATCCTCCATATAACTGACTGCTATTACAGTACTTGCTCTTTATAGATTACTTATAACATATTTGCTTAATACTATAATTAAAACAATTAAAAATCACAGGTTTCAATATTATAATTTCACCTGTGATTTTTAATTGTTTTTTGTTGCACTAAACCAAAATTTTTATTGCTTAAACTTACTTTGCTATTATAAAATTACTAAACAATTTTAGTTGTCCAATCTTCACAATTCCAAATATCCGTAACAACATCCCTATAAAATTCTGGTTCATGGCAAACAAGAAGTATGCTTCCCTTATATTCTTGTAATGCTCTTTTTAGTTCATCCTTAGCATCTACATCTAAGTGGTTAGTAGGCTCGTCTAGTATTAATATATTTGTTTCTTTATTTATAAGCTTACAAAGTCTTACCTTAGCCTGCTCACCTCCACTTAATACCGCTATCTTACTTTCAATATGCTTAGTCATAAGTCCGCACTTTGCCAAGGCTGCTCTTATTTCATATTGATTGTAAGAAGGAAACTCCTTCCAAAGCTCATCTATACAAGTATTGTAGTTTGCTTCTTTTATTTCCTGTTCAAAGTAACCTAAATACTGATAATCTCCAAGTTCAACTTCACCAGATAAGGCAGGAATTTTTCCAAGAAGACTTTTTAAAAGTGTAGTTTTTCCAAGACCATTTGCACCAACTAAAGCTATTTTTTGTCCTCTTTCCATCATAAGATTTAATGGTTTGGTAAGGGGTTCATCATAGCCTATAACAAGTTTCCTTGTTTCAAATATAAGCTTTCCAGATGCTCTGGCTTCTTTAAAATTGAACTCTGGCTTTGGTTTTTCCTTGTCTAGTTCTATTCTTTCCATTTTATCAAGCTGCTTTTGTCTTGACCTTGCCATACCTGTTGTGGCAACTCTAGCTTTATTTCTAGCAACAAAGTCCTCAAGCTTTGCAATTTCCTGCTGCTGTCTTTCATAAGCTGCTTCAATTTGCTTTTTATTTGCTTCATAAACCCTTTGAAAATTGTCGTAATCTCCAACATATCTTGTAAGTTTTCTATTATCAATGTGGTATATAATATTTATAACTTCATTCAAGAAAGGTATATCATGTGATATTAAAATAAATGCATTTTCGTAATCCTTTAAGTATCTTTTTAACCATTCAATATGTTCTTCATCAAGATAATTTGTAGGCTCATCCAATAATAATATATCTGGATTTTCAAGAAGAAGCTTTGCAAGAAGTACCTTTGTTCTTTGACCACCACTTAAATCGACAACATCTTTATCAAGACCTATATCCGTGAGTCCGAGTCCCTTAGCAACACTTTCAATCTTTATATCTATAGTATAAAAACCATTGTTATCTAAAGTATCTTGTATAGTTCCCATATCCTCCATGAGCTTCTCTAATTCCTCTGGTGATGCTTCCGCCATTTTTTCTGTAATCTGCATCATATCAGCTTCCATATCGAAAAGATACTTGAAAGCACCTTTTAAAGCCTCTCTTATGCTTATCCCCTTTGTCAATTTTGCGTGCTGATCCATATAGCCAACTCTAACTTTATTTGACCAAGTAACAGTACCTTCATCCGGCATTAAATTACCTGTAATTATATTCATAAATGTGGACTTACCTTCACCATTAGCTCCAATAAGACCTATATGTTCCCCCTTTAAAAGTCTAAAGGATACATCTTCAAAAATTGCTCTATCTCCAAAACCATGATTTACATCTTTAACTGTTAAAATGCTCATCGCTAACCTCCGTAATTTTAAATATATAATAAAATATTAAATTAAGAAGCCACGAAAGTCAAAGTATTTTTATTTCTTTATAACACATAATTTTACTGTATGGTATAATGCTATAGTAATATTAGTATATAACTTGAAATTTTTAAACTTAATATAGCATAATTTTACAAGTAAATTATAAAAATTAAGAGTAGAGAGTACAGAGTAGAGTGAAGGATGGGACTGTCACACTAAAAAATATTTAATCACAATTTAAAATTATTACGAACCTTTATTCAGAGTACAGAGTACAGATGACAGAGTACAGTTAAGGATGATTTACCTTTCCTTACGTCAGGTAAATCTTAAACTTAAATGTTGTCAGCTTCGCTGAGCAACATATGATGATACGATTGCGTAAGCAATCAAAAATAAGTTCTTAGATTTTTCGTAGCTATAGCGGAGAAAAAGCATCCTTCACTGTACTCTGTACTCTGTCAGTTGTACTCTGAATAATGGTTCGCAATTTTTAAGTTTTATGTATAAAATGATTATTAAGGGTTTGGGTGGTAACCCATTAAGTTTTAAAATTTTCTGCTACAACAGAAAATTAACCTTCACTCTACTCTCTACTCTTTACTCTCTACTCTAAACAAGTTGGAGGTCATAAAAATGGCATGCAAATTTTATTTAATTAAACGAAAAAATCTTCTAGCAGAGTTTGGTCATCCTTGGGTATTTTCATCTGACATAGAAGGTTACTATGGAACCTATGAAAACGGAGACATTGTTGAAGTTTATACACATAACAATAAATTTTTAGGTAAGGGATACATAAATGATGTCTCTAAAATAACAATTAGACTTCTCACAAGAAATATCGATGAAGAAATAAATGAAGAATTCTTTAGAAAAAAATTAAGAGCTGCATGGGAATACAGGAAAAAAGTTATAGATACTTCAAGCTGTAGATTTGTATTTGGTGAAGCAGACTTTTTACCTGGTCTTATAATTGATAAATTTGAAGACTATTATGTAATTCAATCTCTTGCTCTTGGCATTGACAAATACAAAGACATCATCGTTAAAATTTTAAAAGATGAATACGGTGCAAAGGGAATTTACGAAAGAAGCGACGCCGCTGTAAGGGAAAAAGAAGGCTTAGAGCAAACAAAAGGCTTCTTAAGTGAACCTTTTGATACAATGGTACAAATAACTGAAAATGGCGTTAAATATTACGTTGATATTGCAGAAGGTCAAAAAACAGGTTTCTTCCTTGACCAAAAGGAAAATAGAAAATCAATACATAAAATCTGCAAAGACAGCACTGTTCTAGATTGCTTTACACATACAGGTTCTTTTGCACTTAATGCTGGAATTGCTGGTGCAAAAAGCGTTCTTGGTGTGGATATATCACAGCATGCAGTTGATTTTTGCAGAAAAAATGCAGAACTTAACAATTTATCAGATATAGTAAAATTTGAATGTCATAATGCCTTTGACGTTTTAAGAGAATGGTCTGACGAAGGTAAAACTTTTGATGTTGTAATACTAGATCCCCCTGCCTTTACAAAGTCAAGAACTACTATAAAAAGTGCTGCTAAAGGCTACAAGGAAATCAACCTTAGAGGAATGAAACTTGTTAAACCAGGCGGATTTTTAGTTACCTGCTCATGTTCACATTTTATGAATCCTGAATTATTTAAAGATGCAATAGCTTCAGCTGCTTTTGATGCTGGAAGAACTTTAAGACAGGTTGAATTTAGAACCCAGGCACCAGATCATCCAATACTTTGGACGGATGATGAATCCTACTACTTGAAATTTTATATATTCCAAGTTATTTAACTACTTAATTAGTTCATAACCTAAAATTAATACGAACAAAGGTGTAGTGCAAAACAAAATAATAAGTGGGAGCTCTGCATAAAAATGATGTGATTAATAGCATCTTGAAACCTTAAATAAAATTAATAAATCTAAGAGACTAAATCGCAAAATTCTAAGAAATTTCAATAACTCGCAAGAGGCAGCTCAAACAATTGAAATTTCTAAGACTTTTGCGATTTAGTCCCTAAGATTTATAAAATTTTATTTAAATGTTTCTTCAACGCCATTACTCACATCATTTTTTTATTGCAGAGCTCTCACTTATTATTTAAGTTTTTGTACTACACCCTTGTTTTGGTAAGTTTTTACTATCTATTTAAACTAGCTAAACTATCAAAAGTTAATAACGCTAAATTTTGTAATACGAACTTATTTAAACATTGGAAATAAAGGTGTGGTACAAGTATCAAAATAACAAGGGACAGGTGCATTAAAAAAAATGATGCGGTATACGAGTGTCGAAGAAATATTTTAAATAAAATTTGCCACTTAGGTTTATTAATTTTATTTAAGATTTCGAGATACTCGTATACCACATTATTTTAATGTGCTTGTCCCTTGTTATTCGGTTTTGCACTACACCAAAATTCCATAAGCACTAAAATTTTTACCTAAAACCACTGTGAATGCTCTTACTTCACATTAATTTAGATTACATATTATTTAGCTACTATTTCTCCATCCAGAAATTCTGGTACAACCTTTATAGTGTCTTTTTGACAGCAATACTCAAAGTCATCTTCCAAACCTAATTCAACAATTCTCTTATAGTGCTTTGCTAATTTTGTAAACTCTTTAATATCCTTATTGTTTTCATATACATAATTAGCTGTAATTGCAACATCAGATAGTTCTGCATCTGTCTTTTCCTTTAAGCAATTTATTATATATCCACTGCAAATAAAATCATCAATAGAAAACTCGCCATATGTTCCTGCATTTACTATGACTACATCCTTCTTTAATTCAATAAGCCTTTCTGCCACTGCTCTAGCATTTAATACTGAACCTATTAATATATGCTTGGCTGTAAGACTGCCTCTAATCGCTTTTGTGCCATTCGTAGTTGTCATAACTAAGGTTTTACCTTGAACTATTTCTGTTTTGTATTCAAGTGGTGAATTTGAAAAATCAAAGCCATTAATTTTAAGCCCTTTTCTCTCCCCACCAAGTATTACATCTTCTTTAACCTTTTTAGCCGTTTCCAGAGCTTCTTCTATAGTAAGGACAGGAATAACCCTTGTACATCCATTATTAATTGCAGTAGTTATTACAGAAGTAGCACGAAGCATATCAATTACTACAGCTGACTTTCCAATCATTTTATCTTTTTTAATATCATCAGCAGAAATTATTAAATCAATTTTCATTTTCCTCACCTCTAATAACATTTTACCATAATAATAAAACTATCTGTCTCCCTAAAAAATATTGCTTCCGCACCACCCCAAAATTCCGTAGGCACAATGCTATTTTTAATTAATTCATTTTTTTGAAGTGGAACATTAGAAATTAGTTATAAATGCTCAAGAATCTTAATGGACCTACATCCAAACCTCTGGTATGGGTTCTTTCCTTATACCATGGTATAAGGCGAAGTAAATATATTGCAGGATGATTTAAATAAAATTTTATAAATCTTAGGTAAAAAACTTTAAAAGCCTTAGATGTTTCAATTGTCTTGTACTATAAGTGTAGATACTTAATCTCATTTGATTAAGTAATCTGCACTTATTTTTATTATAATAAGAAATGGGCTGATGATTCAATTTGTTGGAATTTTACTTCCGTAGCTCAAACTATCACCCATTGCTTATTATGGATATTCGATTAAGCAGGTTGGAACTATAATTAGCTTCCGCGTAACGAACAAAAATGAGTAGTAATAAGTGGATGGACAAAATTTTTAACAAAGGAGTTGATATTATGATTAGCATTGGGATAGATATTTCAAAAGGCAAAAGTACAGTTTGTATTCGTAAATTACACGGTGAAATTGTGGAGAAACCTTTTGAAGTTAAACACACTTTAGAAGATCTAGGAAAATTAGCTGACAAAATTATAAGTTTTGATGAAGAAAGTAAGGTAGTTTTAGAAGCAACAGGACACTATCATATTCCAGTATTGTCGTATCTACAAGAAAGGGGTATTTTTGTTTGCGTTGTTAACCCTATGCTTATGAAAAAATATGCAAGTATATCTCTTAGAAAAGGTAAAACAGATAAATTAGACTCTAAAAAAATATCAAAGTTTGGATTGGATAATTGGTATGAACTAACCAATTATAAAGTAGAAGAAGATATATATTATGAACTCAAAACTCTTTCAAGACAATATTTTCAATTTATGTCCTTAAGGATAAAACTTAAAGTAATGCTTTCAAATCTTTTAGACAAAACTATGCCAGGTATTGCAGGACTCTTAGCTTCAAACTCAACTAGTTTTGCAAAAGATAAGTTATCAGACTTTGTACAAAAGTATTGGCATTATGACAATATTGTTAAGTTAAGTTAAGTGAAAATAAGTTTACTGAAAGCTATAAAAAATGGTCAAAAAAAGAAGGATACCAATTTAGTGAGAATAAAGCTCATGATATATATATTCTCGCTAAAAATAGTATCCCAACTATGCCTTCTAAGATGTCAAGCACAAAAATGATCACCTCAGAGACTATCAAAGGAATCCATTCCATTGGAATATCCTTGAATCTAATATTATCACGAATGAAGGAACTTGCCAAGTTATTGCCAGAATACGATGTTGTTTTGAACATGAATGGTGTAGGAGAAAAATTAGCACCAAGAATTATTGCAGAAGTAGGTGACGTAAGAAAGTATTACAGTTCAAAAGCTCTTGTGGCTTATTCAGGAATAGATGCTCCTCCTTATCAATCTGGAAATTTTAACGGTAACGATCGAAAAATATCCAAGCGAGGATCTCGATATCTGAGAAAAACAGGTTATGAGATAATGAAAAGCATAAAATGCAGAGTTCCTACTAAAGACACAGCAGTATATGACTATATAATAAAAAAAGAATCAGAAGGTAAAGCAAAGAAACAAGCTAAAATAGCAGGACTAAATAAATTTTTGAGGATATATTATGCTAGGGTTTCAGAAGTTTTAAAAAACTAAAAAATATAAAAATAGGGCACTTTAAAAAATCTTCTATAAGAAGGTTTTATTAAAGTTACCCTATTTTCTTAAAAAAATTTTTAAAATTTTTTTAAGAAAAACACTTGACTTTACTTAGCAGGTTTGAGCGTTTTTTTGCGAGTTATTGAAACTTCTTAGGCTTTTAAAATTTTTCAACTTAGATTTATTAATTTTATTTAATATCCTGGGCTACACTTACTTCGCACTAGTTTTTCATTTCTTTCCATACTAAAAATGCGGTTGTAAAGACTGTTGCTTCTTTAAAGTTTCTTATATCGAAACCTGTCTCTTTTTTTATTTTATCTAGCCTATATATTAAAGTATTTCTATGTATATAAAGTTTTCTTGCTGCATCACTTATATTTAAACCATTTTTCATGAATTCATCGATTGTATTTATAACTTCCCCATCAAATTGGTTAAACTTATCTTTAAATTTGTTTAACAATTCTTGTTTTAATTTGGGTTCAATATTATAAACAATCTTTTCAAACAGCAGCTTAGTACAGTCAAAAATTCCATCTTTTAATCCAAATTTCTTACCGAGCATTAGACATTCCCTGGCATCTTCATATGCTTCTTTTAACTCGTATTGGTCCTTTATATCCTTGCTGTAACTTATTCTGCATTCACAAAACAAATTAGACATTATAGCTTCTCTTATACTTACGGCATGTTCATTCACATCATCAAAATAACCTATAACTACTATATTATCTTTATAAACTACACTTACAATATTTTCATCACTATACATTTGCTGTATCACGTTTATACCATCATACTTACTACCAGTTATATTTAAAAGTAATAATTTTGACCCATTGCACAAGAAAGATAACTCGCTATCTCCATCTATTTCCTTTGACTCCAACAAATTAACTATTGATTGTTCTTTAACCGAATATATCTCCCTGTATTTATTTTCTATGGTGTATTTTAATAATTTTATACACGCTTCATCCTTTTGGGATATTGATACAATATTTTTATTGTTACCTAAGTATATTGGGAAATAAATTTTTTCCGAATCCTCTACATAAGAATCACTAGCATATAATGTATCTCCATCCTCACCTGTAAGCTTAAATATTATTCCCGAAGTTGAACCTAATTCCTGCAGAAAATCCTTGAAATTATACATATTTATTCCCTCCCATTATGGATATATGTTTTATGAAAATTAAAATTTCATTTGTATAAAATTATGTTTTAATATATTATATACAAATATTTTTAAATGCACAACATACGATAATTATAGATAAACCGTACATTGTGCATTTTAGATGATTTATATTATAATGGTAAAATGTGTTACATATTAATTAAACTTAAATCTATTATACTATTGTTTGTTCGCTTTCTTTATCAAATACATGGATTTTGCTTGTATCCATTCCTATTTTGATAGTATCTCCAGTTTTAGCCTTTGAAGTACCTGCAACTCTAGCTGTAATATTTGATTTTCCTTTTACTAAATATATATAAGTTTCTGATCCCATAAGCTCTGTTACTTCTACTTTTGCTTCAACTATAGCATCATTATGCTTTTCAAGGAATTCAGGATCATCATCTATGTTTTCTGGTCTTATACCCATAATAACATCTTTTCCAACATATCCACCCTTTTTAACTATTGCTGCTCTATCTTCTGGAAGAGGTATTACATCGCCTTCTACGTTTAATACTACTTTTCCATCTTGTTCAGATACTTTTGCTTCTATAAAGTTCATTTGTGGACTTCCAATAAATCCTGCTACGAATATATTTATTGGATGTTCATAAATATTTTGTGGAGTATCAACTTGTTGAATTATACCATCTTTCATAACAACAAGTTTTGTTCCTAAAGTCATAGCCTCTGTCTGGTCATGTGTAACATATATGAATGTAGTTTGTAATTTCTTGTGAAGTTTTGCTATTTCAGTTCTCATTTGAACTCTTAATTTAGCATCAAGGTTTGATAATGGTTCATCAAGTAAGAATACTTTAGGATTTCTTACTATAGCTCTTCCCATCGCAACTCTTTGTCTTTGACCACCTGAAAGAGCCTTTGGTTTTCTATCAAGTAAATGATCTATATCAAGTATTTTTGCTGCTTCTTTAACTTTTTTCTCAATTTCATCTTTTGGAACTTTTCTAAGTTTAAGTCCAAAAGCCATGTTATCATAAACAGTCATGTGTGGATATAATGCATAGTTCTGGAAAACCATTGCTATATCTCTATCTTTTGGCGAAACATCGTTAACTAGCTTATCTCCTATGTATAGTTCACCTTGAGATATTTCTTCAAGTCCAGCAATCATTCTAAGTGTTGTTGACTTACCACATCCAGAAGGTCCTACGAATACTACGAATTGTTTATCTTCTATTTCAAGGTTAAAGTCTTTAACAGCTGTAACATTTCCTTCGTAAACTTTATAAATATGTTTTAATGATAAATTTGACATTATCAATTACCCCCCTAAGTTTTTTCTTGTTATCTATATATTAGCTTATTGAAAACCTTTTATCTATACATAAATGATACAAATCTATTTTGTGTTATTTGTATAAAAGTACAAACCTTGATGTAAATTGCATGTAAACATTTTCTTGTGTATAGAATTTAGTACTTCCCACTTTTTTAAACTCCACAAGGGTCCTATAAGTAAATCCCTTGGTGCATCACCAGTTAGCCTATGTATAACAATGCTTTCAGGTAACATTGCTATAGCTTCACATACCAAATCAACATATTGATCTTTTTCCATAAAGTGTAATTTTCCATCCTTGTACAAGTTAACAAGAGGTGTATTCTCCATTAGGTGAAGCAAATGCAATTTAACTCCTTGAATATCTATTTTAGATATATACCTAATTGTATTAAGCATATCCTCAATATTTTCACCGGGCAATCCAAATATAACATGTACTACAACATCTATATTTCTTTTTCTCAAATTCCTTACCGCATTTTCAAAAACACTTAGGTCATATCCCCTATTTATTACCTTTGCTGTCTTATCACTAACTGTTTGAAGTCCAAGTTCTACCCATACATAAGTCTTCTTACTAAACTCTTCTATCAAATCCAAAACCTCTTTTGAAAGACAGTCTGGTCTAGTTGCAATAGCTATACCTACTACTCCCTCCTCATTAAGTGCTTCATTGTACTTTTCCCTAAGCACCTCCACTGGAGCATATGTATTAGTATAAGCCTGAAAATAAGCTATATACTTTCCTTCCTTCCACTTTTTATTCATCATTTCTTTGATATCTTTAAACTGTTTTGCTATTGAGTAATTTCTATTACCTGCAAAGTCTCCAGAACCTCTCTCACTGCAAAAAATACATCCACCTTTGCTTATAGTTCCATCTCTATTAGGACAAGAAAATCCAGCATCTAAGGATATCTTAAATACTTTTTCTCCAAATTTCTCTCTTAAAAAATAGTTTAAACTCTTGTAGGGTTTGTCTCCCCACATTTTTATATTATCTGCTTTATTCAAATAACCACCCCTAATTTAAGAGTACTGAGTACAGAGTACAAAGTACAGTTAATGTTAATTTTCTGTTGTCTCAGAAAATTTTAAAACTTAATGTGCTATGGCCCAAATTCTTAATAATTCGCCTCTTTTTTTAATAGGCTATACCTTATCTTAGTACAATATTAATTATATACAATTCATATAATGTATTCAAATTTATGCGATTCTACTTTCAAATGTTCCTTAAGCCATGTTAGGCAAAGTAATAGTTTTGAAGAGACAATTTAAATATAATCCAATAAATCTTAGAGGCTAAATCTTAAAAGCCTTAGATGTTTCAATTGTCTGATCATCCTCTGGCGAGTTATTGAAACTTCTTAGGCTTTTAAGATTTTCGTTTGGCTACGAACCTACTCTTAAATTCCCATTTTCCGGAGGCACGGAGGAAAATGTTCCTTAAGCCATGTTAGGCAAAGTAATAGTTTTGAAGAGACGATTTAAATATAATCCAATAAATCTTAGAGGCTAAATCTTAAAAGCCTTAGATGTTTCAATTGTCTGAGCTTCTTCTCGCGAGTTATTGAAACTTCTTAGGCTTTTAAGATTTAGCCTCTTAGATTTATGGATTATATTTAATGTCTCAAAAAACTATTACTTTGCCTTTTCTTTTTTAATTTTGTAATCTTTTATATTCCACTCCCATCTACCAACTATCTTCTTTACAGAATTATCATTTTTATATTTTGCTTTAGGCGTGCTTTCTATTAAGAAATCCTCTTCATCAGCTCTAACTATCTTTAAATCTACCTCATCTTTAGGAAAAGTTTTTTCTATTTCCTTTGACAATACCTTTCCAGTTTCTATATTATATACATTTATAGTGCTATTTCCAGCCTTAGCTATTTGAACAGCAAGTAATTTTTCATCCCTTGAAAAAACCATTGCTTCTACTTTCGAACCTGCATATACATCAATTGCAGTAATTGACTTTGCCGCAACCTTAGATGGATCTATATCATTTTCACTTACATTATTGCCTTGGCCTTGATTCTGTCCTTGACCTCCATCTCCTGTTGATTGCTGCAAATCAGTTATTCCACAAACCCCAACAAAAGGATTAGCACCTGCTGTAGATACTGCTACATTATCCGCACTATAGGATAAGCTTAAATTATTAAAACTATCCTTTGCCACCCTTACTTTATTAACATTAGCCACATCAGTTTTTTCAAAATAGTACTCTGGAATTCCTCTTAAATTTACAAGTACATTGCTCATAGGTTCATCTTTAATTTTTACAAGCAAACTTCTCTTATACAAGAAAACTTCTTTTTCATTGCTAGAACTTATATCATCTATGGTATAATTACCTTTTTCTTTTTTTATTTTAAAAGTATATGCATCTGTACTTGTATAAGGTGAATTTGTATCTGTACTCACCACATTTACTTTTATATTAGCTTTTAATCCCATCTCAGTAGAATCAGTAATTTTATAACCTACAATTTTAAGATATGGCTTATTTTGATTTTCGACCTTTTTCTTAAATCCCTTGCTATACATATAATTCATTGATGTATAATCATTTGCCATATAGCTATTTAAATAACCTTCAACAACCTTTGTTGCTTTTGTAAGTTCAAATTCATTTACATTGGTAAGTTGGTTTTTCTTATTAGTACACGCGCAACAATTTAAAACTAAAAATAAGACTAAAATCAAATAAAATATCTTTTTTTTCATATCTATGCCTCCACCTATTTTACCAATAATGTAGATACAGTAAATTTTATATCTAGTTTTCCACAAAATTTATAATCGTAATCATTATTTTGTCCTAAATCTATATACATATATAGAAGTATTATCTAACGGGGGTAATTTTTGAAATGCAAACATTAAAAAATGATATAAAAATAATCACTCAAACAGCAGCTGTATTCATAGGAACAATAGTTGGTGCTGGACTTGCATCTGGTCAAGAAATAACTCAATTTTTTACGGTTTATGGAATGAAAAGTTTTTTTGGACTTGCTTTATGTTTAGTAATATACATAGTTTTAGGCACCATAATTATAAAATTAAGCATAAAACATAATTTACACTCATATAAAGAGCTAATTAGCCTTGTAAGCCCAGGTGCTTTAGGCACTACTATAAATATTATTACAAGTTTTTTTATGATAAGCAGCGCAGCTATTATACTTGCTGGAAGTGGTGCCCTTTTAAATCAATACTTTAGAATTCCAAAACTAATAGGTTCCATTTTAATGATAATCTTCACATTAATCGTACTTTTAAGGAATACTGAAGGATTAATCGAAGTAAATTCCATTATTGTTCCTTGCTTAATTACGGTAATCACAATGATTTTTGTTTTATACATTATTTTTTCAAAAGATGTTTCTTATATAAACACATTAAATTCAGTTAAAATTCAAAAAAGTAACTGGCTATTTTCAAGCTTTTTATACTCTGGTTTTAACATTTTATGCTGCAGTGGAGTCCTTGTACCTTTAAGCGTAGAAAATAAAAACACCACAGCCAAAAACCTAATACTAGGCACAGCCTTAGGCGCTATATTTCTTATTATTATTTCCTCAATGATAAACTTTATGCTTATGCTAAATATACCTTATATATTTAAGTATGAAATTCCCCTTCTTTATATTTCAAGTCGATTTGGAAAAATAATAGAACTAATACTTTTGTGTATAATATGGTGCGAAATGTTTTCAACAGAAATTTCTGATATATACAGCATAGCAAAAACTATACAGCATAGCTCCTTAAAAATGAACTATACCCAATCCATAATAGTTATTATTATTATTGCATTACCTATTTCTTGGCTGGGCTTTACAAACTTAATTTCATTTTTATATCCGGCATTTGGGCTCATAAGTTTAATATTTATGGTACAATGTATTTACTTCTATGTTAGACACAAATGAAGGGAGTGTTTTTAATTGACCAATTTACTTTCGCATTGTACCTTATGCCCTAGAAATTGTAAAGTTGATAGATTAAATAATAAGCTAGGTTTCTGTAATTCAAACGAAAATATTAAAATATCAAGAGTATCTCTTCACAATTGGGAAGAGCCTTGCATTTCTGGTACAAAGGGTTCTGGAACCGTGTTTTTTGCTAATTGTAATTTAAGATGCGTTTTTTGCCAAAATCACTCTATAAGTCAAGAAGGTTTTGGAAAAGAAGTTTCTGTAGAAAGATTAAGTGAAATTTTTATAGAACAACAAGAAAGAGGTGCTCACAATATAAACCTCGTTACTCCAACACATTATGCTGCTCAAATAATTGAAGCAATTAAACTTTCCAAAGCTAAAGGACTTAATATTCCTATACTTTATAATTCTAATGGCTATGAAAGCGTTGAAACTATAAAATTGCTAAAAGGCTACATAGATGTTTATTTACCAGATTTTAAATATTTTGCTGATAAGTATGCCATAAAATATTCACATGCTCCAAATTATTTTGAAATAGCTGCCAAAGCTATAAATGAAATGGTTAATCAAGTAGGTGAAGCCCAATTTGATGAAAATAACTTAATAAAAAAAGGTGTTATTATTCGTCATTTAATGCTTCCTGGACTTCTTTTTGATTCAAAAAAAGTTATTGATTATATTTATAGAACTTTTGGTAACAAAGTTTACTTAAGCTTAATGAATCAATATACACCTATGTTTAATGCAGAAAAATACCCCGAAATTAACAAACCACTTAATCCCAAGCATTATGATGCTCTTATTGATTACAGTCTATCAATTGGCGTTAAGAATGGATTTATACAAGAACCTGGAACAAACTCTGAAAGTTTTGTACCAGAATTTGATCTTAGAGGAGTCGAGGCAGGGGCAGAGTACAAAGTACAGAGTACAGAGTACAGTGATGGTTAATTTTCCGCTAACGCAGAAAATCTTAAAACTTAATTGGCTATCGCCCAAACCTATAAAAGTAAAAGCATTCAGCTGCGCTGAATGCTTTTGTTCTATAAGTTCAAAGATTTATCTGACGCAAGGAAGATAAATCCTCCTTCTCTGTACTCTGTACTTTGTACTCTGACCAAGTCCTCTGTCTAGATTTTGTATTTCTTCAAGTCTCCCTTAAAGTTCTCAGCAATTTTCTTAAATTCTCCTATGTTTTCTGTAAGCTTGCTAATTTGACTCATATAGTTTGTAACACTTGCACTTACTTCTTCTGAAGCAGCTGAATTTTCTTCTGATACAGATGCAAGGTTCTCCATTTTTTCGTAAATTGTTGATATGGACTCCGCTTCTGCATTTAACTTTTCTACAGTTTTAATCATGGCATCAGCAACGGATTTTGCTGAAAAATTAGCATCTTGACTTAATCTTCTAACATTCTTAAGATTTGAAGTTTCATTTTCAAGAACATCGTATTGTTCTCCTATTTTAGAAACAAGGCTCCCTATGTCTGAAACAAACATTTCAAGATTAGAATTAATTTTTTCAACAGCTTCCTTAGTTTGCTCAGAAAGTTTCTTTACTTCGCCTGCAACAACTGAAAAACCTTTTCCCATCTCTCCAGCTCTTGCAGCTTCAATTGAAGCATTAAGTGCAAGAAGATTTGTTTGTTCTGATATATCTGATACTAAAAGTACAATATCAGTTATATCCTTAGCTTTATTTGAAAGCTCAGAACCTTGGCTCCTTACTTGCTCAAATTTAGCAAGGCTTTCTTCTATTGTCTTACTTGTAGTTTCAACACTTTTATAACTATTATTAATTTTATCTATTGCTTTTTCTAATTGCGTCTTATTGCTGTTTTCATGCTCTACTACTTGCTTTAAAGATTCAATATTTTTATTTAAAATAGTTACACTATCCTGAGTATCCTCAGCTTGGCTTACAAATGAATCAGCAACTTGTTCTACGACATCGGATATTTCGCTGGAAGTATCACTCATATCTTTAGAAATTTCTCCTACATTATTTACAAATGCATTCATTTCATCAGTTAATCCCTTAAATCCAACAAAATTAGTTGACATATCTTTAGAATATTTATTTAGTTCAGAATGTATATCCTCAAAGAAATCATTTGTAACTATGCTACTCTGTACATTAAAATCATTATTTTTTAATCGTGCAATCTCTTCTTTTATAATTCTCTTTGGCGATATCATAATTTCTGATGCAATAAATGCTGATAATGATGAGATTACTGCTGCTATTATTGCTTTAACAGAATTATGTACACCTAAAATAGGTACAAAAGTTATTATTGATACTATAAATGTAAATATTCCTACCTTTGCGCCAAAACTTCTTATAAAGCCAAAAGAAAGTAATTTATTAAATTTATAAGTCTTCTTATAATAAATATCTCTGTCAAATACAAATTTAAGTTTTACAGAATCCGCTGTTCTTTCAAGTTCCTCAACTTCAATTTTCTCATTAAAAAACTCAGCTGCCCCTTCTATTAATCCTTTGAGATAAGCAAACATACCCCTTTTGGATCTGTAAGTAAATACAGCCTCTCTTTTAGATATTGGCTCTATTGATACTAAAGGCGGTTTTGCACCTGGAAACTTTTTAGTCATAACTACATGAATGTCAAATAATGATTTAAAAAACGAATATAAGTTTTCATGTTCAAAAAAAGCAGGAAAGGTATCGAAAAAGCCTGCTATATTGTCTATTCCTATACTTTCCCACACTTCATCTTTATTTTTATTAACGCCATTAGATATAATTTCAATAAGCTTGTACACAGTACTATCCTCTACATCTTCAACAGGTGAAAATATTTTTCCTCTTCCAAGCTTAACCTGATCTAAAGCACCCTCTACAATATCATTTCCATATAATTTTTTACATGTTTTTACCCATGTCCCAACTACCGTACCTTTCATATTACCACCTCATGCATTACTTTCATTATTTACAAATATTTTGTACAAATTACTATCAATTAATAATATATATCAATTATACAGCACAAATACAATATTGTTAACTATTTTTTTCTTACTCAAATTGTCGAGGTAATAATACTAAACTTTATACTCGAAAATAATAATTTAAAATTATTGCGAAGTAAGTGTATTGCAGGATATTAAATAAAATTAATAAATCTAAGGCAAAAAACTTTAAAAGTCTAAGAAGTTTCAATAACTCGCTAAAAACATGCTCAGACAATTGAAACATCTAAGCCTGTTAAAGTTTTTTACCTAAGATTTATAAAATTTTATTTAAATCATCCTACAACACACTTACTTCGCAATGTACATGGTTTTAAAGGAAAGAACACTTACCAGAGGCTTGGGCTTAAGCCCATTAAGATTCTTGAACCTATATTATTAATTTCTAGTGATCCATTTCAAAGACATAAATTAATTAAAAATATTAGTGTGCCTACGGAATTTTAAGATAAAAACAAGAAATGCTATAATTGCGTAAGCAATCAAAAAATAAGTTATAAGATTTTTTGTAGCAAGGATTATTAATATACAAAGTTTTATTGCACTACTATTGACAGTGCATCTACTAAGTTAAAGAACATACATGTGCTAAGCCCAACCCCCTAGTAAGTGTATCCTTCACTGTACTTTGTACTCCGTACTCTGATTTTTGGTTCGCATTTTTTAATCATTGTGAAACAAAGCTGTAGTGAAATTATCAAAATAACATGGAACAGGTGCATTAAAAAAATGATGTGGTATACGAGTGTCGAAGAAATATTTTAAATAAAATTGTATAAAACTTAGTGGGGGATTTTTTGAAAACTTTAGAACTTTCAATTGTTTGAGCTTCCCCTCAGCGAGTTATTGAAAGTTCTTAAGTTTTCGGAAAATTTGCCACTTAGTTTTATTAATTTTATTTAAGATTTTGAGATACTCGTAGACCACATTATTTTTAATGCACCTGTTCCATGTTATTTGATTTTGCACTACACTTTGCTTCTCAATATTTAAGTATTTTAAAATACTATTATTCTTCTGGATACTCCATTACTGGTACATGACCATCCTTATACAAATGTGGTGGAACAAAAAGTCCATTCTTAGTTACTTCTAAATTATCCTCCCCTCTAAGTTCACCTATCTTAGTAACTGCTACATAAACATCAGATATCTTATACCAGGTAGGATAATCTACAACACCTATTGCTGGCATTGAAAAAATTTTTTGAAACTCCGTTACTGACTTCTTTGTAGCGTCATTGTAATATGCAGTAACTGCAAGTTTAGGGATTGCAGGATAATTTACAGAAATTCTATTTAAATAAGTTTGTATTGTTCTTACCGGTGTACCTGTGGAACCTACTCTTAGAACATAACCGGGATATGATTCCGGAATCCCTGCTACTTTTTGGGCCGTATCAAATTGAAGATCCGCTCCATAAAAATTTCTTAAAATTTCTGGAGCTCTTTTCCCTTGATCACCTAAGTACTTACTTCCCCACTGAGTAAGCCATCCAGGGCACTGTACATTTTTTCCGTCACAAAACTGAGTTAAAAGTGGTTGTTTTGCTCCTGGACGTTTTACATAAGTTGAAAAAATAGCATCAACGACATTACTAATACTTTTATATATATTTCTTCCGTAATTAAAAGCCTGATCAAAAGCTGTGGAATTTGTTATGGTGAAGTTCTTACCTTTCCCCCTATACCATTCAGTGTAAACTCTATTCAATACAAAAGATATTATGCAAAGAACATTTGCCCTTATGGTACTTTCAGGCCATGTGGAAAATATCTCACAAGAAGCTACATTCTTTATATAATCCATAAACCTAAGGGTATAATTGGGAGCAGCTTCATCTGGTCCTCCTGCATGAACTACGATATACTGTGGAACTACAGGTTGAGGCAATACAACAAGACCACTTGGTGGCTTAGGCAAAGGTTTTTCAGGTGCCTCAGGAATTTTAGGTGGATAATTACCAACTAATGTATTTGGCTTTACATCTATAACTTCCTCCTGCCTTGTTAAATTCTGTGTTAAATTACAATTTTGTATTGCCACACTATCGGGCATAATTTGACATCCTCTTACAAATAAAGGTTTGAAATTTAGAGCCTCTACCCTTATATCTACAAAACTATATGGCACTTGGTTTGTAGGATTCTGGGAATATGCTAAAGGAGGAGTTGTAAGTTCTACAGGGGTTGTAAGTCCAGAACTATCTGTATATGCAACTTGTTCTTGCGTTTTCCCTGTACTATCCCTTCCTGTTATAGTTACTTTTGCTTTTTCTTGTGGTATATAATTATTACCTCTAAAAACTTGTATCTGCAGCTGTCCATTAGCCATTTTTCTATTCTCCTAATTATTCTTACTAAAGATAAACCCATAAAAATTTATCCATCATATATAACATATGCACATGTGCATTAACCATATACTAACATTTATTATACTAAATATATTTTTTAGGTAATCTAATAAATACTCCGCTTTCTTTTCTATCGCCTCTTTGACTCTGAAAAACTCCATTTAAATCTAAAAAACCATATCCAAGCTGCTCGTTAGGGTATGTTTCTCCTGGTCTTCTATATGCACCTCGTATAAGATAAGTTTTTACTTTTGTCGCATGCATATTTTTATCATTTCCATCTACTAGACCCCACTGTAAAATAAGCGCTACAGCTCCAGCAAGCACAGCTGATGCCGCACTACTCCCTGTCAAGGTTTGCATTTGTCCGCCGTTTCCTACACATGGTACCTCGTAGCCTCCTGCTGAAACATCTGGTTTTACCCTCCCATCTCTTGTATATCCTCTTCCAGAACTAGGCATCAAAGTATTATTAGCTTGATTATAATAACTACAACATATTATTTGATTACTTGTAGATGGTAATGTAAGGGTTATATACTGTGAAGGATTTAAAAATCTAGTTCCTTCTTTAATAAGAGCTCTTTGTAAAATCCACGCATCATATCTCCCATCTGTTATATTATCTCCTGTAAGCTTAAAATTCCATATTCCGGGCTTTGCATTTTCTATTAATACCTCAATTAATTCATCGCCTGTAAGCTCTTCTGGAAAATAATATTGTACACTAACTATGCTCTCTTCATAAACTAATTTAGTTATCTGTTTCCCCTTCGATTTAGCTGGAATTTTTTCTATAATCTCCCCAGATGGCGATACTATACCTATAGAAATTTTATCAGGCTTATGTGACCAAACTTGCATATATACCCTTTCTTGATTATTATCAACTTTAAGTTCAATTGTCTTTTCTTCATTGGTTTTAGCCATTACTCCTGATGTGTGTGTATCACTGTCTCCTTCATTTCCTGTACCAGTAACAACAACTAAACCTTTAATTTTGGATAGTTCGTCTATATATCTTTCAATAAGTGAATTTCCATCATGCCCACCTATATTTGTTCCGAGTGGTATATAAATTACTGTTGGCTTGTTTATTTTTGACGCTCTATCATATGCATATTTTATTCCTTGAATTAAACTTGTACTGCTAAATACAGGGCATGTGGCTTCATTAACACCATTGCTATACAAAGTACTTTTCTTAGTAGTTCTAAGTTTAACTACTATAAACTGACAATCTGGTGCTGCCCCTATATATTTTCCTCTTCCACCTATAATGCTTGCTGTATTTGTTCCATGCCCTACTTCATCCTTCATTGGAACCTTGCTATATGGATTGCCCTTGTTTTTACTTAGCTGAATTGCCGCATTTATATCTGCCTCACTATATTCTGTTCCCATATAAAAACCAGTAGGATTCTTTCCACTTGCATCTCCTTGATCCCAAATACTTAAAATTCTAGTTGTACCATCCTCATTTATAAATTCATCATTTAAGTAATCAATTCCAGTATCTATTAAAGCTACTATTACACCTCTGCCTGTAAGATTTAAATATGGATTATTATGAAATTGATTAATGTTGGCAGTTTCTAAGGGTGAAACAGCACACATCGTATATAAAGATGCTCTTTCTGGATAAACTATTTCTTTAACTGTACTAAAAAGTTCATCAACCTTATCTTGCCTAACTGAAACGATAGCATATCTATCACCAAGTGGAAACTCACATGCATAATCTATTTTAGAAAAAGCTGCTGCTATATCCCCTTCATATTCAACTATATAATTTTCATAATTATCTAAGGCATAAACCTCACTACAATTGACTGCCCTATTCATATTTCTTCTTTTTCTAGCACCTGAAGCCAAATTTAATCCTCTCCTTAAACATAATTGACCATAACCCCAAACTGGATTGGGATATTTAACATCGGTTCTAGTCCTTGTTGCTCCTTTTAAAATATAATATTTTAATCTATCACCATACATAAAAGGATCATTTTTAAGCACAATTCCCCACTGCATCAAAAGTGCTGCTGCGCCAGATACTTCTGGGGTTGCCATTGAAGTTCCAGATAATTTGTCGTATTCTCCACCTGGTATTGATGATTCTATGTTTTCTCCTGGTGCAACTAAATCAGGTTTTGTAAAGCAAGCCTTTGCAAGCTTACCTCTACCAGAAAAGCTTGATATATTTCCAGTTAAATAATCGTAACTTCCAACCGTCAAAGCGTTCTCTACAGTCCCCGGTATACCTAAGGTATTATAAACATCTGGTTTTAAAAATTTAGTTTGTGCGCTAAGCCCCTCTGATACAGGCATCCACATATCATAAATATCTCCAAGCCCTGTTGCAGCATAAATTGTAATACTCCAAGTTCCAGAAAGAAGAGCGTCGCCTCCAGCAACTAAGCTTATAAGAACTTCACCATTCATACTAAAGGGTTTGGGACCACTGTCATATATAAAATAGCTATCACTTTGAAGTTTGCCATCCTTGTAACCTTCTTTAACTTGAAAAACACCAGTACTATTACCAGCAGGATTTTTTATTTCAATACTTATATCATCAATAAAATTTTTATATAATTGTACTAAAATAACTTTTTCTGCAGCTGCTACACTCATTGATATTGTTTGATTATCTCTTAAAACTCCTCCTACATGATGTGCCCTGTCTCCCTCATTTCCAGCCGCAATTACAAAGGATATTCTCTCTAGATTACAAATTGTCTCTACATATTGTTCAAGAAGACTTGTGCCATCATGTGCCCCATCATTAGTGCTAAAACTTAAATTTATCACAAGCGGCATATTTCTTTCATTGGCTCTATCCACTAAAAATTTAACGCCCCTCATAAGTTGAGTGCTTTTTCCGTAATTAACCTTTCCTTCCCCTGTCATCTTAACCATAGCAATTCTACTTTCATATGCAGGACCATAGTATCTTTCATCAATATTTCCATCACCGCAGGCTATACCCGTTACGTGTGTTCCGTGACCAACGTCATCTCTTTCAGGCACTACAGCAAAAGGATCATTAGAATTAATTGCCTTATTTATATCTTCATTGTTCCAAACCTTCCCTCCTGAGCTTAAATCATAAATATAATCTATTCTACTCTTTCCATTTTTGTCCCTAAAAGCTGGATGCAAATAATCAATGCCAGAATCTATAAAGCCAACCATCACTCCTGCACCAGATAGTTTATAAACCTCCCAGGCTTCAGTTATGCAGCTAGCTCTATTCCCCTCTGAAAAATCTGTATATAAATTTTTAGGAAGCTCTGCATATTCAATTTGAGGTATGGTATTTACACTTTGTAATTTATCAATAGGTATCGTTATAATTCCAAAACTATAACCTAAATCTTCAAAAACACCTCCTATATTATCCACAGCTGTTTTTACTTTTAATGGGTTATCCACATATTTTATTATTAACTCAACATTTTGTGATTTATTTTGGTTTTTTAGTGAAAGAAGTTGAAGTTTTATTGGATTGGGGACATTCATAAATAGGTCTATGAAAGGATCATTATTTTTCACTAATCTGCTCCTTATTTTATTACTCAACTAAATTTCACAATCTAAAATTATTACGAACCAATTAAACCAGAGTACAGAGTACAGATGACAGAGTACAGTTAAGGATGATTTACCTTCCTTTCGTCAGGTAAATCTTAAACTTAAATGTTGTCAGCTTCGCTGAACAACATATTATGATACGATTGCATAAGCAATCAAAAATAAGTTTTAAGATTTTCTGTAGCTTTGCTACAGAAAATCATCCTTCACTGTACTCTGTACTCTGAATAAAGGTTCTTAATGTTTTAGATGTATGAAATTTAAATTATCTACCTTTATTACAATATATGAATGTACAATAAAAAAAACGACTCAAAATCTGAGTCGTTTTTATATGTTTATAGTTTAAATTCAACTTTCTCGAGCTTGCCTATTACCTTTACTTCTTTTGTGTTCGCTGTTTGCGTATGAACATTTCCATTGTTGCTTATAAGAAGTAGCTTGCTACTATCTAATCTTTTAACTTGTCTTACATATCTTTCTCCGCCATATTCAACTAAACAAATTGCGTTGTTTTCAACTTCATGTATTATATGTCCAAAAGCTATGTCATTCTCCATCATTCTAAAACCAAGCATATCATTATCTTGAATTTTTATAAAAAAAACTTTATCTTGATTATAGCCTTCAACCTTACCACCAACTACAGGTAGCTGCTTTGAACCAAAAGTTTTATTAAAATAATAATCATATATTACAACATCCTTAAGTATTGAACTTAAAGCATTCATCCAAGTTTCATTTGTATCTTTCTTTTTAGGTTCATATGACAATACTCTTGGCTTTTCATCCTTATCTTCATTATCTGCAATCATATTTATATCATTTATATCTTTGCCAAAAACCTTTTTTATTCTTGATATAAGACTATCATTTATAACTTTTCTTCCTTCTTCTATTTCCTTTACAAAGCCTTCATTTACGCCTAGCTTTTTACCAAACTGTTTTTGACTTAAATTAGCTTCTTCTCTTATAGTTCTAATTTTTTCTCCTACCCTACTCATTTTGTCATCCCCTACTTTTTGTTATTTTTCAAGTACCAGCTTCTTTCATCTATCATGTGTTCAATTAAATATTTTAATGACCAATTTATCGAAACAGGTGTTACTACTGCAAATATTGGCTTCTTATTAGATATTTTTATAACCGCTGGTATAACTTTTTCTATTTTTTTATCTGATACATTATTAAATAATACCAACTTTTCATCAGGTAATTTAGTATCATCCGTTAGGTTTTCTTTCCCTTCCATTATATCATTAATTTTCATTTTAGCCATGCTTTCACTTAATGTTAAAATAGAAGGTATTTTACTTTCATTGAATGTTTCTTTTATTTGAGAAATTTCATCATTTGTAAAACCGTATATTAATACTTGACTCTTGTTTTCCATTTTAGTACCCTCCTTAAAATCAATTCACAGTTCACAATGCACAATAATTGTAAACTGTGAATTGTAAATTACATTTAAAAAATTTTTTCTTCTTTACATCTTATTTTTATTTTCATCTTATTTATAGGTTTATCTAATTTTAAGATTAAACATCCGTTTGGTAAAATGAATATTATCTGTTCATTAAGTATTTCATTTACTTTAGTTTTTACCATATACGAATTTTTAATCTCAATATAATCATTAAGCTCATTTAAAACCTTGTAGTCTATTTTTAATTTATCGCCATCTTCATCGCATTTTTCTTCTCCAATGCAAAGTTTTAATTTATTATCATCATAAACCTTAATTCCGATATTTTCAATAATATATATTGCATTTGTACCTTTAGGATTTATTATTTTTACAGAATTAAATTCCTTATCAGAAGTAATTGTAATTTCTTTCTGCATTTTCACATTGTTATTAAAGCGTAAATCGGTATTATCTAACTTGCCTAAAGTAAAAACTTTCATTATTTAATCACCTTATTTCCATAGTTTATCACTATAGATAAACTGGGTGAAACATTGAAATTGCAAATATAAAGTTTATCCTGACAAATTACAATTTATCGAGCAGAGTACAGATGACAGAGTACAGTGAATGATGATTTGCCTTTCGCTTCTCTCAGGTAAATCTTAAACTTAATGTTGTCAGCTTCGCTGAGCACCATATATGGCGCAATTGCGCAGCAATAAAAAAATAAGTTTTCAGATTTTTCGCAGTGCTAACGGAGAAAAATCATCCTTCGTTGTACTCTGTACTCTGTACTCCGTACTCTATGTTAAATTGTAATTTAGCAAGATGAATTACAATTTATACTCCATCCTCTCTGCTCATGTATCTATAGTGCTACATTACCAATTTATTCTGCAAAAAATTTTATGTGAAAAACTATGAAAAAAAATAATTATTGCGAAGCAAGTGTATTTCAGGATATTAAATAAAATGGCTATATTTTAAAACAACGCTGATATGAGATTATGGACATTAATGGACTCTAAGAATTGCTCGTTTATAATTTGCTACCCATTTAGATGCATCGTCCGGATGCCTAAATGGCTTTGACCGTCCTAGTCAAAATTACTCAAATTATAAACGAGCAATCCTAAGAGTCCATAAAAGTGAGCACATCACATCAGCATTCTTTTAAAAATAGCCCCAAATACTAAAGGAAGCTATGGTTTAAATAAGTGTGAAAATCAACACTTATTTAAACCATAGCCAACAAAATTAATAAATCTAAGGCTTTTAAAACTTTTTACCTAAGTTTTATTAAAATTTTATTTAAACCATCCTGAACCACTCTTACTTCGCATTTACAGTTGTTTACGGAAAGAACACATACCAGATGCTTGGGCGTAAGCCCATTAAGATTCTTGAATCTATACTATTAATTTCTAGTGATCCATTTCAAAGACATAAATTAATCAAAAATATTAGCGTGCCTACGGAATTTTGGTTTAGTACAAAAACAATACTTATTACTGAAATCATTAAAATTACTGTATTAAGTTGTTAGAAAATAATTATATATTGTGAAACAAAGCTGTAGTGGATTAATCAAAGAACCTTTGGTAGGTGTAGGGAAAAAATGGTGTTAGGGAATAGTGGCGAAAAAATTTCTAAAATAAAATTGTATAAAACTTAGTGGGAAATTTTTTAAAGCTTTAGAGCTTTAGATTGTCTGAGCTAATCTTTGCGAGTTATCGAAAGCTCTTAAGCTTTAAAAAATTTGCCGCTTAGTTTTATTAATTTTATTTAGGATTTTGAGCCGCTGTTCACTAACATCATTTTTCTACACCTGCCAAAGGTTCTTTGATTTTGCACTACACTTCATTTCACAACATTTAAATTTTTCTTATTTATAATTAAGTAATTTAAAGCTTAAGTCTACCATATCATCATTAAGGGAATTTATTATTTCTACTTTTCCTTTTTCCTCTTTATCATTAAGAATGTTTCTACTTTGGAGCTTTCTTTTTAGTTGTCTTACAGTTCCATCGCTTCCATCAATAATAGGTGTTTCCTTGGGTACTATGTTTAAAATTTCATGAGCTACAAAGGGATAATGTGTACATCCTAGCACAATAGCTGCAATTTTTTCTTGCTTGTACTTATTAAGCTTATCCTGAAGATAATCACAAACCACCTTACCCCTCAATTCACCCTCTTCTACTATTTCAGCAAGTCCAGCGCATGGAAGTGGAACTATATCCGCTACTTCTTCATATTTTTCCATCAAACTTCTAAATTTATCTTCCTGCAAAGTAAGTGGTGTTGCCATAATTATAACTTTGCCTTCTCTATTTAATTCTATTGCTGGTTTAAGTGCAGGCTCAATTCCTATGATAGGCATAACTTCGCCGTATTTTTCTCTAATTTCATTTATGGCAGCACTTGTTGCCGTATTGCAAGCAACCACAATAGCTTTAACCTTCTTATCTAGAAGCTTTTCTATAACATTAAAAGTCAACTTTCTTACTTCATCTACACTCTTTTCACCATATGGCGCATTTTTAGAATCTCCATAATATATAAAATCTTCATTTGGAAGTCCCTTTACTGCCTCTTTTAAAACACTTATTCCACCAACACCTGAGTCAAAAACTCCTATTGGTCTACTCTTAATATTCAACAATATCACCTCAGAACTTAAATAAACTACATTCTATAATTATACATCAAATTATTAATTTTAACTACTTCACCACTTTCTATATTTTTCACATGCTCCTATATTGAAAACCCCAAATAATTGTATTAATATTATCTTATAAATCAAATTTTGCCATAATATTCTGCAAAACTTTAACCATAAAGCTAACCCTATATAATTTATCTTTAGATAGGAGAGATTTATTTGTGTAAAAAACTTAACAATAGTTCACCTTTAAAAATATTGATTGTAGATAAAAGTTTTTCTAATCACAAACATTTAAAAGAAATATTAGCTACGGTAAAGTTCAATAATATTCCCCTTAATATTGTTAGCACATATTCTGTAGAAGAATGTAAGCTTTTTATCATAAATAACCCAGATACTGCTTTAATTATCTTAGGATTAGAGTGCATTTCTACTGATACAAAAAACTATAAATTAAACTTTATACACTATATTAGAAATGTACTGCAAAATAAAACTGTGCGCATCATACTAAAAAGTGACTTTACGGCAACTAATCCTTCTAGCACACTTGCTATGGAATATGATATAAATTGCTTTATTAATAACATTAACCTAAATGATGACACAATTATAACTTCAGTTTTAACGTGCCTCAGATGTTTTCAAGATTTAAGTGATATAAATGAAAGTAAAAAGGGACTTGAACAAATAATAAAATCCTCATCTGTATTTTTTGAGCTCCAATCCATAAAAAAATTAGCCTTTAAAGTTTTAGTACAGCTATCCTCTATAGTTCATTTAAATAATAATATGTTTACTGAAACTTCTTCATGTTTTATGGCTAAAAAAATTCATTCTAATTTTCGTTTTATAACTGGTATTGGTAAATATTCTTCACTATCCTCCAAAAATAGCATAAGCCCCAAAATCACGAAAGAACTAAATGAAACTCTGAAAGCAAAAAAAAATAAGTACCTTGATGATCATTTTATCATTTACTTTAATACTGAAAATAATTTAGAGTATATTATATACTATGAAATTCCACATATGCTTTCTTCAATTACTATCGATTTAATAGAAGTTTTATGTACAAACATCTCCGCCGCTCTTAATACCCTGTATTTAAATAACGAACTTGAAACAACAGAAAGAGAAATAATATTTACGCTAGGTGAAATATCTGAAGCCCGTTCTAAAGAAACTGGACATCATGTAAAACGAGTTGCTGAATACTCTAAACTATTAGCACTCAGATGCGGTTTGTCTGAAAAAGATGCTGAAATAATACGTATGGCTTCTCCTATGCATGATGTTGGAAAATTAGCTATACCAGATTCAATATTAAACAAACCTTCCAAATTAACTAATGAAGAATTTAATATCATGAAAACACATTCTAGAATTGGCTACGATATGCTAAAAAAATCAAACAAAAGACTTATGAAAGCGGCAGCTATAATTGCACTAGAACACCATGAAAAATACAATGGCACTGGTTATCCTTATGGCCTTGTTGGACAGGATATTCACTTATACGGTAGGATAACAGCAATTGCCGACGTATTTGATGCTCTAGATAGTAAAAGGGTATACAAAAGTGCGTGGAAAATGGAAGAAATTTTAAAACTATTAAAGGATGAAAGTGGCAAACACTTTGACCCTGAGCTCGTAAATATTTTTTTTGCTAACTTTGATGAAATCCTTTTTATAAGAAATAAATTCTCGGACATTTAAATCAGAGTACAGACACTGTACTCTGATTAAGTTTTCGGATTCTATTTTCTTGACATTTCTTTAGATTTCTCCGTACATTTGTCTACTGCTTCCATAACTGCAGCTCTAAAATTATTCTTTTCAAGTGTATACACTGCTTCAATTGTTGTACCACCTGGTGAACATACCTCATCCTTAAGTTTTCCCGGATGTTTTCCTGTTTCCAAAACCATTTTTGCTGCTCCAAGAACCGATTGTGCTGCTATTTTGTAGGCTTTTTCTCTTGGCATCCCTTGAAGAACAGCACCATCTGCCATAGCTTCAATAAACATGTATACATATGCTGGTGATGAACCACTAAGCCCTGTTATTGCATCCATAAGTTTTTCATCTATAACTTCTGTTTTACCAAAACTCTCTAAAATTTTTCTTACTACCTTAACTTCATCCTCTGAAACTGACTCTTCAGAATAGCATAAAGCTGTCATTGCCTCCCCAACTAGTGCAGGAGTGTTAGGCATTGTCCTTACAACTTTAACCTCTTTTTTAAACATCAATTTAATTTTGTCTAAGGATATACCAGCTGCAATTGTTACTATAATAGTCTTTGAAGTTATCTCATCTTTGATCTCATCTATTACCTCACTATACTTATTAGGTTTTACGGCTAACACTAATATATCTGAATTTACAGCAACTTCCTTATTATCAGTAGTTATATGTACTTTGCACTTATCTTTTATAAAATTTAATTTTTCCTCCGATGGATTACTTACCATAATATTATCTGCAGCTATAATGTTTGAACCTACTATTCCCATTATCATTGCCTGTGCCATGTTTCCACATCCGATGAAGCCTATTCTTCTATTCAAAATTACCACTCCTTGAAAATTCACAATTTTTTGTGCTATAATTTTAAAAACAAATGAATATATATACTATTTTCATTATACACTAAAAAAATAGAAACATATACCAAGTTAAACCCAATTATATAAAAAGAAAATAAACTATAAATCAAATTTCAAATAATATAAGGAGGCTTTGAGTTATTTAAGTAGTATTTGCAAATATTAATAATATTATTATCTCAGCTAATATTTATGCAAGACTCTTGCTTAACTATAAAATTATGAATAATAGGCAAAAATATCTTAAGGATATAAAAAAAGTTGTAATAAAGGTTGGAAGTTCAACTTTAACTCATCCAAATGGACTTTTAAATTTATATAGAATAGAACATCTAGCACGTCAAATTGCAGATTTAAACAATCGTGGATTGGAAGTTGTTCTTGTAACTTCAGGAGCCATAGGTGCAGGTTTTAGAAAACTTGGCTTTAAAGAAAAGCCTAAAAACATTCCAGAAAAACAAGCATCAGCAGCTGTAGGTCAAGGCATACTCATGCATACCTACGAAAAGTTTTTCTCTGAATACGGTCAAACAGTGGCACAAATTTTAATAACAAGAGAAGATTTAACAAATGAAGAGAGATTCTCAAATGCTCAAAATACATTCTCTGAATTATTAAAAAGTGGAGTTATACCAATAGTAAATGAAAATGATGCCATAATAGTAGAAGAAATCAAATTTGGTGATAACGATACACTATCAGCTCATGTTGCTTCTCTAATTGGTGCTGACCTTTTAATTCTGCTATCTGACATTGATGGCTTGTACAACTGTAATCCAAGAACTAATCCAGATGCATTTCTCATAAATGAAGTGCCAGAAATAACAGAAGAAGTAGAAAATTCTGCTGGCGGCGCTGGTTCTAGCCTCGGTACTGGTGGAATGTTTACTAAAGTTAAGGCAGCAAAAATCGCAACAGAAGCTGGTATTTCAATGATAATTGCCAACGGAGAAAAACAAAATGTAATTATCAGTTTACTTAATTTTAATAATGAAGGAACATTATTTTTATCCAAAAATTGGAGGAATTAATATGGATTTAAGGGAATATGTAATAAATCTTGCCAAAGCATCAAAAATTGCAGCTAAAAAGTTGTCCTATGAAAACACAAATATTAAAAATAGTGCTCTTTTAATGATGAGTGATGCTATCTTAGAAAACAAAGCTTATATAATATCCGAAAATGCAAAAGACATTGCCAATGCCAAAGAAGCTGGAATTTCAGAAGCCTTTATAGATAGGCTTACGCTTACAGAAAAAAGATTGATTGAAATGTCAGAAGGTTTAAAAGCTACTGCTGCCTTGCCTGATCCTATTGGTGAAGTAGTAAAGATGTGGAAAAGACCAAATGACCTTCAGATTGGTCAAGTAAGAGTCCCTTTGGGAGTTATAGGAATAATATTTGAGGCAAGACCAAATGTAACCGTTGATGCTGCTGCTTTATGTATAAAATCCGGCAATGCCGTTATATTAAGAGGCGGAAAAGAGGCCATAAATTCAAATATCGCAATTACAAAGGTCATAACAAAAGCAGCTTGTGCGGCAGGTCTTCCTGAAAATAGCATACAGCTTATTAATGTTATTGACAGAGAAGCTGTTAATATAATGATGAAACTAAACGAGTATATAGATGTAATCATTCCTAGGGGTGGAGCTGGTTTAATTAAGAATGTAGTTGAAAATTCAACTGTTCCTGTAATACAAACCGGTGTTGGCAACTGCCACATTTACGTTGATAAAGATGCTGACTTCTCCATGGCTGAAAATATTGTAATCAATGCAAAGGTACAGCGTCCATCTGTCTGCAATGCCATGGAAACTTTACTCGTTCATAAGGACATAGCAAAGGATTTTTTACCTCATATGTGTGAAACCTTGAAAGCTCATAAAGTTCAAATACGTGGCTGCGAGGTAACCCAAAAAATAGTAACTAATGTTGAAATTATTCCTGCAACAGAAGAAGACTTTAAAGTAGAATTTCTTGACTTAATTATAGCTGTGAAGGTTGTTGATTCTGTGGATGCTGCCATAGACCATATATTTAAATATGGTACTAAACATTCAGAAGCAATAATAACAAATAACTATTTCACTTCTCAAAAATTCTTAGCAGAAGTCGATGCTGCTGCTGTATATATAAATGCTTCAACTAGATTTACTGACGGAGGACAATTTGGCTTTGGCGGTGAAATAGGAATAAGTACACAAAAGCTTCATGCAAGAGGCCCTATGGGATTAAATGAACTTACAACACTTAAATATATAATATACGGAAATGGGCAAATTAGAGAATAAACTTATTTATAGAAAGAAGGGGTAAATTAATGAAGGTTAAAATAGGTCAAATTATCAAATTTCAAAAGGATCATTATATTGCTCTTGAAAAAGGCGGAAAAGCTCTTGTTAAGAAGGGAGATACTGCTAGAGTTTTAAAGAAAATTGATGAAACAACTGGTGAAATAGTTTATTTAACTGGCGAAGCAAGAGACAAATGTCAATATGTTAAACTTGAAGTAGATGACAATTTAGATGCAGATGCTATAGCAAAGCAGATTTTACGGGGAATGGGACAATAATGCTATCTCTTAACATTTATAGATAAACCATTTCAACTACCAAAATCAATTTGCATCATAATGCCAAGAAGACGGCATTTTGATACAAATTAATTTTCAAGTTTCAAGTGGTTTATCTTTAATTCGATTGTAAAGGAGCGATTAAAAAATGAGTACTACTGCTGAAGATAAATTATATACCTATTCTGACTATATAACTTTTCCTGAAGGCAAACGTATTGAAATTATAGATGGTTATATATATAATATGGCTACCGCTCCAACAAGAATACATCAAGAAATTATAATGGAACTTTCTGCTGAAATACGAAATTATATTAAACATAACAATGGAAATTGTAAGGTATATCCTGCACCTTTTGATGTAATATTGAAGAATGAAGATGAAGAAGCTTCTAATAATAAAAATGTAGTTCAACCAGATATTTCAGTTATATGCGACAAAAATAAACTTACAGATAGAGGCTGCACAGGCTCACCGGACATGATTATTGAGGTGGTATCACCATTTAATCCTAATAGTGATTATATAAGAAAATTAAATCTATACGACCACTATAAAATACGTGAATATTGGATAGTTAATCCTATGAAGAAAACTATACTAGTATATAAGCTTGATGAAAATAATCAATATGCAGCTCCTGAAAGCTATACTTTTAAGGATAAAATAAATGTTTCAATATATGATAATTTAGAAATTGATTTTAATAAATTAGATTTAGATCAAAGAAAATAAAAGATTTGGACTGACGCACTAAGATTATTTAATATATAATTTAAAATTATTGCGAACAAAGGTGTAGTGCAAGCTTTTAATATCTATCAAAAGTTCCTGCGCCCAAATTTTATAATACAAACTTATTTAAACATTGGAAATAAAGGTGTTGTATAAATATCAAAATAACAAGGGACAGGTGCATTAAAAAATGATGCGGTATACGAGTGTCGAAAAAATATTTTAAATAAAATTGTATAAACCTTAGTTGGGAATTTTTTGAAAACTTTAGAACTTTCAATTGTTTGAGCAGCATCTCAGCGAGTTATTGAAAGTTCTTAAGTTTTCGAAAAATTTGCCACTTAGGTTTATTAATTTTATTTAAGATTTCGAGATACCCGTAGACCACATTATTTTTAATGTACCTGTCCCTTGTTATTTGGTTTTGCACTACACCTTTGTTCGCAATCTTTAATTATTGTGTATAAAATAATTTTGTGCAACATCCCCAACATTGTACTCTGTTTCTAAAGTTTTATTGCACACTCCAATGCAACTACAAGTAATTTTTCTTTTTGAGATAATAAGTGTTTTCCAAGTCCTCGTATGTCCCAATTAGGTGAATCTAGATTATCTGCTGCATATAAAAATTGTGCAAATCTTACATTTCTAAATTTAGTTACAGCTGCCAGTGCTGAACATTCCATTTCAACACAAATACAGCCTCTCTTTTTTCTATTTTCTAGCTTCGCTTTTGTTTCTCTGTATACTCCATCCGTAGTCCACGTTTTTCCTAAAACATATGGATATCCTAAATTATCTAAAACATTTACTACAGTATCAACAGATTTATTTTCTAATTCTACTTCTTCTGAAACTGGAAGATAATGATAGCTTGTACCTTCATCACGTACAGCAGAAGTAGGAACAATAATGTGTCCATCGGCTATTTCATGATTTAATACTCCACACGAACCAAATAAAACAATTTTTTCTACACCCATTGCTATAATTTCTTCAAAAGCCGCCGCACAGGATGGTGCACCAACAAATGCTTTAAATATTGCAACTGCTTCACCTTTATATACAATTTTATAAATTGGCTCTGCCCCATTCGCAGAAGTAATCTCGCCTAATTGCTCAACATTGTCCCATTCCTTTAAGCTTTCAAATAACTTTCCTGAAAAAGTACCTACTGCAACTTTAGGAAAATTATCAGACTTTTTTACCATCATGCTTGGTTCAAGAATTGCGGATTTATCGTAATCAAAATCATTTAGAATATTTTCCAATATGCTCGCCTTCTTTCTAAATTCATTATAGCTATTGATATCACTTACCCCAAAATACTTTTATAATATTATTTATCAAAGGTTTTAATGTTATTATGATAAATTATACCATATAAAGCAATTATATAAGTTGTCCATATTATAATGCTGGAATAAGCAATTGTTGTAGTTTCACTTATAATTACAAAGCTATCAGAAAACATAAAAAATACTGCTCCAATTGCAACTTTTAAATATTGTTTTTGATTTTTGTATAGTGATACTGCCATGGCAGCCATAGTTGTTATACATATTCCATATACTAAACTTCCAAACTTAAGTATTCCTGCACTTGGCATGTCTTTAAATTTTAAACTCCACAAGCTTATTAGGACTATATAGTATATTGCCGCGCTTATATAAAATCCACTATTAAATACAGAACCATTCTTTTCCTTTATAGTTTTAACGTATGCTATTATAAAAAGTATATGAGCAATTGCAAACGCGCTGCCACCAAATGCAATACCTCCAGGAATAAACTTTGCTAATATCAAATCTCCTAGAAAGCAAAAAAACATTCCTCTTGATACATACTTACTATATACACTTCTATTTTTCAGCCATAAATAGCATGAGGTTATAAAAAATATACAACTTACTAGCATAGCCGCATATTGATTCACTTCTCTGCCCTTGCCTAATATTATTCCCACCATAAGAATTATTAATTGAAAAATAAATATCAACTTAGTTTTGCAAAACTTTAATCCTAAAAACATACTATTCCCCTCTCACAAATTACTTATACTTAATATATGCTTTTAATACTATATTTATCTTCTTACCCTTATTACGATGAAATTATATTGATATGAATGTATTGTTGTAAATAAAATTTCAAAAAAATAGTAGCAACCAATCCAAATTGGTTGCTACTATTTTAAAGCATATAACAGTGTTACCAGTTATCTATTAACAACTGAATTGTATAACTGCAGGGTTCTCATATCAACCCGTTTTTATTGTCTTATTTAATATTACTTATGAAATTTTTCAATGCTAGAATTCAGCACTTCCAGTGGTTCTAGGGAATGGTATTACGTCCCTTATGTTAGATATTCCTGTTAAGTACATTATCATTCTTTCAAAGCCAAGTCCGTAACCAGCGTGCTTTGTTTCTCCGTATTTTCTAAGCTCTAAGTACCACCAGTAATCCTCTTTGTTAAGCTTTAATTCATCCATTCTCTTTTCTAAAACATCAAGTCTTTCTTCTCTTTGGCTTCCTCCTATAATTTCTCCTATTCCTGGAACTAGAAGGTCTGCTGCTGCAACAGTTTTGTTATCATCATTCATTCTCATATAGAAGGCTTTTATATCCTTAGGATAATCTGTTACAAATATAGGCTTTTTAAATACTTGCTCTGTTAAATATCTTTCATGCTCAGTTTGAAGATCTATTCCCCATTCAACTGGATATTGGAATTCTGCCCCTGATTTCTGAAGTATATCAACTGCTTCTGTATAAGGTACTCTTCCAAATTCATTGTTTACTACATTATGTAATCTTTCAAAAAGACCTTTATCTATGAACTTGTTAAAGAATTCCATCTCTTCTGGTGCCTTTTCCATAACGTAGTTTATTATGTACTTAACCATTTCTTCTGCAACATCCATGTAATCTTTTAATTCTGCAAAAGCCATTTCAGGCTCTACCATCCAGAACTCAGCCGCATGCCTTGCAGTATTTGAATTTTCTGCTCTAAAAGTAGGTCCAAAAGTGTATACATCTCTAAACGCAAGTGCAAAAGTTTCAGCAGAAAGCTGACCACTTACTGTAAGATTTGTCTTCTTACCAAAGAAATCCTTTGTATAATCAATTTCACCCTTGTCATTTCTAGGCGGATTATTTAAATCTAAAGTTGTTATCTGAAACATTTCTCCAGCACCTTCAGCATCACTGGCAGTTATAATAGGTGTATTTGCATATACGAAATCTCTGTCCTGAAAGAACTTATGTATTGCATATGCTGCTAAAGAACGTACTCTAAATACTGCTGAAAATGTATTACTTCTAGGTCTTAAATGCGCAATAGTTCTTAAATATTCAAGTGTGTGTCTCTTTTTTTGAAGTGGATAATCTGTATTTGATTTTCCTTCTAAAGTAACCTTTGATGCATGAATTTCAAAAGGCTGTTTTGCATCTGGAGTTAATACAAGTTCTCCTTCTACTCCAACTGTTGAGTTTATAATAAACTTTGAAATTTCATCAAAGTTTTCAAGTTTATCTTCAAAAACTACTTGAATGCTTTTAAAGAAACTTCCATCATTTAATTCCATAAATCCGAATACTTTTGATGATCTTATTGTTCTAACCCAACCACAAATTTTAATTTGCTTTCCTGAATAATTCTCAGGTGAGGCATAAATCTGCTTAATAACTGTGTTTTCCATCTTATTTCCTCCAATAATTAAAAATTTGATTCAAAGTACAGATGATAGAGTACAGTGAATGTTGATTTTCCTCCGTTAACACTACGAAAAATCTTGTAATTTATTATTTTAAGATTTTCTGCTTCAGCAGAAAATCATTCTTTATAATTAAAATTATTTATTACACGAATTATAATATCACAACACCGCCGTATGTCAACTTAATTATAAAAAGTACATTTAAAATTACCTAATATTGCAAATTTACTAAATTACATAATATTTACAATTTGTAGTGCATATGATTTATACAGGGTGTATAATTAGTATGTACCAATTATACAATTAATTTAAAGGGAGGTGAATACTGTTACAGAAATTTTGTGTGCACTAATATTAAATAATTTAATAAAGGGGTGTATGTCATGGTTTCATATTGTATAATTTATGGTGTTATATGTATTTCTATCTTAGCTATTCTATACCTTGCTAACTTTATATTTAAGCAGGACAAGGGTACAGAGAATATGCAGCAAATTTCAAATGCTATCAAAGAAGGTGCAATGGCCTTTTTAAAAAGGCAGTATAAAACAATAGCACTTTTATCTATTTTTGCTCTTATCGTAATCGTTTTAGCAAACTATTTCGGAAATTCGTCAAAGGGTTCAAGCGAGGCTTTGCGTATAGCAATTCATACTGGTTTTGCCTTCATCATAGGTGCTTTATGCTCTGCAATATCAGGCTATATAGGAATGTATATGGCTGTAAATTCAAACATACGAGCTGCCGCTAGTGCTAAAAAAGGTCTTAACAAAGCTCTTCAAATAGCACTAAAAGGCGGAGCTGTAACAGGCCTTGCAGTTACAACTTTATCATTATTTGGTGTAGCCACTCTATTCTTACTATATGGTGGTGCTTCAAGTGATGCCAATTTAATCAAAGAGGCTCCATCTTTAATTGTAGGTTTTGGATTTGGTGCTTCTTTTGTTGCATTATTTGCACAGCTCGGTGGTGGAATATACACAAAAGCTGCTGATGTAGGTGCTGATCTTGTTGGTAAAGTAGAAGCTGGAATACCTGAGGATGATCCTAGAAACCCTGCCGTAGTTGCCGATCTTGTTGGTGATAACGTAGGCGATTGTGCTGGAAGAGGTGCTGATCTTTTTGAATCAACTGCTGCTGAAAACATAGGTGCTATGATATTAGGAGTCGCCTTATATCCTATCTTTGGTATAAAAGGTATCCTATTCCCCTTAGTCGCTCGTGCACTAGGTATTCTTTCATCTATAATTGGTGTATTTTTAGTCAAAGTAAAAAATGATAATGATGACCCTATGAAATCACTTGAAATCGGATTTGTCATAACTTCTGTATTAAATTTAATACTATTAGCCTTTGTAACAAAATTCATGTTAAATGGTAAAAATGATAATGTTAACTTCTGGATTCTTTATGGATGCGTTGTTACAGGAATAGTATTAAGCTTCATATTTGTTTGGACAACTAATTACTACACTTCGATAAATAAGAGACCTGTAAAAGAAATTTCAAATGCCTGTGAAACAGGTGCTGGAACTAACATTATAAAAGGTGTATCTGTTGGAATGGAATCAACCGCTCTTCCTGTAATCTTTATATCACTTGCAATATTTATAGCCTACAAGCTTGGTGAAGCTGCTCTTCCTGGAACTGCTAATGCAGGACTTTATGGAACTGCTATAGCAACAATGGGAATGCTTTCTAGCTGTGCTTATATCCTTGCTATGGATACCTTTGGACCTATAACTGATAATGCTGGTGGTATAACTGAAATGTCTGGTGCGCCTGAAAAGGTTAGAGTTATAACTGACAGGCTTGATGCTTGTGGAAACACAACTAAAGCCTTAACAAAAGGATATGCTGTTGGTTCTGCTGCTCTTGCAACCTTCTTGTTATTCTCCGCTTATCTAGATGAAGTTAAAAAGATACTTGGTAAACCACTAAACTCATGGTTTGCTATTGATCTCGGAAAACCAGAAGTATTTATTGGTGGCTTCATTGGTGCCATGATAGTATTCTTATTTAGTTCGACTGCCATTAGAGCCGTTGGAAATGCTGCTCAATATGTTATTCTTGAAGTAAGAAGACAATTTAAAGAAATACCTGGAATAATGTCAGGTAAGGCAAAACCAGATTATGCAAAGTGCGTTGATATCGTAACTAAAGGTGCTTTAAAAGAAATGGTTTTGCCAGGAGTTATTGTTATATTAACCCCTATACTAGTAGGAGTTCTTCTCGGTAAAGAAGCTGCTGGTGGATTCTTACTCGTAACTACAATTGCAGGTGTTATAATGGCATTATTCCTAAACAACGGTGGTGGTGCTTGGGATAACGCTAAAAAACTTATTGAACTAGGTGAACATGGCGGTAAGAATTCAGAAGCACACAAGGCCGCTGTTGTTGGCGATACTGTTGGTGATCCATTTAAAGATACTGCAGGTCCTTCACTTCACGTTTTGATAAAACTCGTAAGCACATTAACCTTGGTATTTATATCATTGTTTAGATAAAACTTTTTAAATATTGATAAACAAAGTGTAGTGCAAAATCAAAGAACATTTGGTAGGCGTAGAAAAATGATGTTAGTGAATAGCGGCTCAAAATCCTAAATGAAATTAATAAAACTAAGCGGCAAATTTTTTAAAGCTTAAGAGCTTTCGATAACTCGCAAAAATACGCTCAGACAATCTAAAGCTCTAAATCTTTAAAAAATTTTCCACTAAGTTTTATAGAATTTTATTTTAGAAATTTTTTCGCCACTATTCCCTAACATCATTTTTTTCCTACTCCTACCAAATGTTCTTTGATTAACCCACTACATCTTTGTTTCACAATATATAATTATTTTGTAACTCAAAACAATAATCATAACAATTTAAAAACCATTTCCTTGCACTACACCAAAATTCCATAGGCACGGAGGAATTTTCACCTTAAACCCCTGTAAATGCGAAGTAAGTGTAGTTCAGGATGGTTTAAATAAAATTTTAAAAAAACTTAGAGTGAAATATTTAAAAGGCTTAGATGTTTCAATTGTCTGAGCGCCCAGCGAGTTATTGAAACATCTTAGGCTTTTAAATATTTTGCTCTTAGTTTTATTAATTTTATTTAATATCCTGGACTGCACTTACTTCGCAATAATTTTACATGACTTTTTTCTTGCTCTCAATGTACCTATTTATTTTTCCGCTCCACATTTTATATAATTTTTCATCATATCCTTTTAATACTTCAATAAAAAAATCTAATACTCCTAATTTATATAATCCTTTAGATAAATGTCTTGGAAAATCCCTTTCTCTGGAATAACATTTTTTAGGATCTATTACTTTAAGTTGTCCATCTGGTTGAACAATTATATCCCTGCATCGTATATCAATTTTTTTAAATTTAAGCTTATAAAATTCTTTAAGAAGATCTATAATTCTGCATGCTAGTTCTTCACTCATTCCATTTTTTCTAATGTACTTTGATAAAACCTCTCCATCAGCGCACTCTCTTATAATGTAATCCTTTCCAACTTGATACACTTCCGGAAAATACCTATTACCATTTACTCTTTCTAATATGTTACACTCCCCAACAAATGCATAATCATTATAACTAACCTTAATAGCTTCGCCACTTGGCAATTTGTACACCTCTCCATTGTGCCCTTTACCCAATAACCTGCAATAACTAAAATTATAATTATTATTCACCCTTACATGCTTTTGCTTCATGTAATCCACTCCATATTTAATTACTATTATTAATCATAATATGTTTTCACTTTAATATATTCAACTTAAAATTACATAATTTTTCGTAAAATTTAATATATTCATATACTACTTAAAAATATTACTTTATAATAATATAAAAATGGAGGTGCTCAAATGGAAATTCTACCTTTCGATGACTGTGGTGAATATTTAAACAAACTAATTATTTATAGGGATATTTTAAAAGATCCTGTTATATCATTATTAAAAAACTTTCTTGATGAAAGCTTCAGTGAAAAACATGATAGAGAGAAAATAAATAGCTTGTACTATGAATTGAGTTCAAAATTAATTTCCGCTGCTGAGAATTATGGGCTTAGCGGTAACTTATTAAAATCATACATAGGCAATTGCATAGTAAACTACAAAAACTACTTTACTAAAGCTTGTGAAAAATACGAAATGTCCATAGAAAAGTGTCTTTACCTCACTGCGTTAAATGATATAAAAATACTATACTCCTTATTAAATCTTAATATAGGGACTGCATTTGATCAAGATTACACATTGTTTGAAAATTATATTCCTACTTTAAATAAACCATCTATAGGACTCTTTAACGAAAAACTAAATTCTATAATTAACTCTTCATCACCAGAATATATGCTTAAAAAAATTATAAAATATTACTTTGAAGTAGGTTCTGGTGAAATGTCAAATGCTATAGCCTTTAGATGGGAAAATGGTCTTACTCCAGTTAAAGATTATGACTATTTAACCTTCTCGGATATTATAGGCTATGATTATCAAAAAGAAACCTTAATAAAAAACACAAATGCATTTGTAAATGGTCATACTGCCAACAATGTACTTCTAATAGGCTCAAGAGGTACTGGAAAATCTTCTTCTGTAAAAGCCCTTGTAACAGAATTTTATTCAAGTGGCTTAAGACTTGTTGAAATAACTAAAAGTCAACTTTTATGCTTTCCTGACATACTTAAGGAGCTTAAAAGCCGCGGAAAATATTTTATTATATTTATAGATGATCTTTCTTTTGAAGAAGGTGAAATTGAATATAAACAAATGAAATCTTTCCTAGATGGCGGAATAGAAAAACTTCCTTCAAATGTTCTTGTTTATGCAACCTCAAATAGACGCCATTTAATTAAAGAAACCTGGGGAGATAGAAACCAAGATAGTGAAGAAATTCACAGTTCCGATACAGTAAATGAAAAGCTATCGCTTTCAGATAGATTTGGAATAAAACTAACTTATATAACTCCTAGTCAAAATGAATATTTTAAGATAGTAGAAGAATTAGCTAAAAAGCAAAATTTAAATATTTCAGTTGAAAACTTAAGAAGTGAAGCTGTAAAATGGGCTGCATCCCAAAATGGACGTTCTGGAAGAACAGCTAAGCAATTTGTAAATTCCTTAGCTGAATAAAGATAAACCAATTGTAATTCAAAAACTATCTAACAAAATAGTTAGCTAACGTTTATGTTAGCTAACTTTGATTTAAGTATTAGTGCGTTTGTAAACACCATTTTCTCTTTCCATGAGCTTTTCTGAAATAAGTGCCCTTCTTATAGTACAAAAATCATCATTAATATCTGCAATTATTATATTCACTTCTTTTTCCATATATAATTTGTCATGCTCAAAGTTTTTAACAATTTCTTCAAGTACAATTCTTCTTTTCTTCTGCTGAACTGGCAGTGATTTAAGCTTTCCATATTGAAAAAAAGAATCTACAACTTTTTTTCTATACTCTTCTTCTCTTTCTTCTTGAATACTTTCATCACTTGCATTGGTTTTAACAAGGTCAAGCAAGCTCAAATTAAATATTTCTTTATTTATATAGTACATAACATAATACTGCTCTTTATTTGAATATACCATTCCTGCTTCTTCAAGCTTTTTTAAGTGAAATGATACAGTAGAAGGAGACAACTTAAGTCTTTCTGCCAAAAGCTCAACATACATTGGTGTTTCAATTAAATTATTTATTATATTAATTCTTGATTGGTCCGCAAGGCATTTAAATATTAAAATTGATTTTTCCACGAATTACACTTCCATTCTATAAACGCTTGTCATAGCATACCTGAAAAATGGATTTTACTTCCTCCATCGTGTCAAGTTTAATTTTTTCTATTATATATTCCTTAGTCATATCGAATTTTTTGTCCTTTTCGGCCTTAACTTTCCACGAAGCTGGTATCTTCTCAAAAAAATTCATGTACGTTAAGTAAAATTCATTATAACTATTAATTTCATCTATTACATTTTTACCATAAACCTTATTATAACTTACATTAAACATCTTTACAAAAATATCAATAATATTATATTTTATTTTCTTCATATTACCTTCATCAATAAAATTTTCCTGCCTAAGTTCCAGTTCCTTTTTATTTGTTGATTTCATTTTATCATCTAGTATTTCTAAATACTCTTTTTTTAGCATTTCATGTTTTTTCATAATATCACTCCAAATCAATCCTATAGCTATCATTATATTCATAAAAACATTTAATGTCAATTTAATTCTATATATATCAAATCATATTGACTTTTTGAAATTCCATATCTATAATTTAACTTGATAATTATCGAAATAAAATTATAAAGGAGTTTTTTTAATGGAGTTTCTAAATATTTTGCCTAACCTAGTTAGTGCTTTTGAAATAAAAAAAGGTTCTATTGTTCTGCTTCAATTTTGGGGAGATAATAAGGATATTGATTTTCTTGATAAATTTGCTATAGAAATTGCAAAAATAGGCGGAATACCAATTAAGCATCAATTTTCAAGAGAATATCTAAAAGATTATTTTTCACAAGTAACAAACGAAAATTTAGAGTTTCCCGAAAATTATTTTAAAGTTTTTGGATTAGCTGACACAATAATTGATATTTGCATGTATACGCCTGTAATAGCTCATAAAGATTTTCCTAAAGACAAAACTGCAGCTTATAAAAATCACATGAGAAACTTATTTAGTACTGTTAGCTCATCTGAAAAAAAATTAATTCAATTACGGGTGCCTACTGAACAAAACGCAGTTGAAGCTGGCCTTGAAGTTGCAGTTTATAATGAAACTTTATTGGCTGCTTATAATATAAATTACTCAGAATTAAAGCTAACTTCTAGCAATCTATTAAACAAACTAAATAATAAAAAAGTTGTAACCATTACAACGGATGAAATTAATACACTAAGCTTTGATCTTGGCAATAGACAATGGTTCAAGGATGATGGCACTGGTGATATGCCTTGTGGTGAAATTTATATAGCACCTATAGAAGAAAGTGCTAACGGAAAAATTCTATTACCAAGAATAGAATTAGAAGATAATTCTTATGAAAATGTAACATTAGGATTTAAAAATGGGAAAGTTTCAGCTTCTTCTGAGAAGGCTGTATTGGAATTTTTTAAAAATGTTCCTGAAAATGCAGACACTATAGGTGAACTTGGCATAGGTCTTAATAAACATGTTAAAAAATTAATTGGGCTTGATTTAACCGATGAAAAATGTATTGGTACTGCTCATATAGCTTTAGGCATGAATATTATGTTTGGTGGAAAAAATAATTGTCCTTTTCATGCTGATTTTGTATTTAAACCTGATGAATTGAAAATTGACGAGATTGTTGTTATCGAAAACGGAATTTTAGTAATATAGATAAACCAGTTCAACTATTAAAATTCATGTGTACCAAAATGCCCAGAAGACGGCATTTTGGTACAAATAAATTTCAAGTTTCACAGTGGTTTATCTTTAGTGAAACTAGATCAAAAAAGTAAAAGCTAACATCTATTTTTTGTTAGCTTTTACCTTAGATACTATCTCAGGAACCATTTTAAGAACTTTATCTAAATTGATTTTATCATTTACAGGTAGAGTATTTACCCCATTGTTTCTTATTACTACAATGGCATTTGGACTAATCATAGCACCAGCACTAAATTCACTATTCACTTTATTATTGTGAATAATCCTGCTTCCGCCATTTGGCATGCTACAGCCTAAAATAACTTTACTTATTGGAACTAATATAACTTCCCCTATAACTATGGGTTTTCCCACAATTATTTCAGTTTTTAAGGATTCTTCAAGTCCTGTAAATAAATCATCTAAATCTCTCTTTGCTCTCATCTCAAATTCCTCCATGAATTCCGTCTATATCCCCTAACCTTTTTATCTATTAATTATATCCATAAAATATATATTTAACCTAATATCATAATTTATTTATCTAAATCTAACCTTATAATATTATTCTACAATTGTAAAATGAACCTTGACTTTATTATTCTACAATAGTAGAATAATATTAAAGGAGGTTATACATTATGTTAAAAAAGATTCCGGAATCAGAACTAGAGGTTATGAAAATTATTTGGAACAGTAAATCAAAAATATCATCTAAAGAAATTATTGAAATTATGGAAGACAAAAAAGCTTGGAAAAATACAACAACTTTAACACTATTAAAAAGACTTACAGAAAAAAACTTTATAACTGCTGAAAAAATTAAAAGAGTTACCTATTACACAGCTATTGTTAGTGAAAAAAGTTACCTTGAAATGGAAACAAGTACTTTCTTCGAAAAAATTCACGGCAGCTCACTTAAAAGTTTCATCACAACCTTGCATGATACTAATGACATTACAGATGAAGATTTAGATGAATTAGAAAACTGGATTAAAAACAGGTGATACTATGATATGTATTTTAATGAATAAGATTTTACAGGCATCACTAATAGGCAGTATCGGAATTATATTAATTGTAATTCTGAGAAAACTCATATTAAAAAGGTACACACAAAATTTTGCCTACTATATCTGGCTGCCTATAGTTATAAAACTAATTATTCCTTTTAAAATCACATTAGATTTACCTAAAAAACTTTATTCACCAATGGGTAATTCCTCCTTTAAAATTAAAACTACTAATATCTCATACAACATGCCCATTACTTATAAAACTAATGCTTCTACAGTTTCTACCTACAATGTAAGTAAAATAGCTGCTTGTTTATGGTTAACTGGCATAATGATTTTTACACTTTATTATATTTATTCTTATTTTAAATTCACTAAAAAAATAAGTAAGTTTTCATATGTAGTTACTGATAATAATGTAAAAAACATATATTCAAAATTAGTCTGTGAATTAAAAATAAAAAATAAAATTTCTTTAAAATATTGTCCCAATATTAGCACTCCCTTTGGCATGGGATTATTTAATCCTAAAATACTACTTCCTAAAATAAATTATACCGATGATCAATTAACTTGGATTTTAAAGCATGAACTTATGCATTTTAAAAAGCATGATTTGGTATATAAATTTTTGTTAACAATAACATCAATTATTCATTGGTTTAATCCCTTAGTTTATGTGATGTGCAAAATTATAAATTCTGATTGTGAACTTGCTTGTGATGAAGCTATGCTTAAAAATTCAAATTTAGAAAATAGAAAGCTTTACGCAAATACATTAGTTAATTCAATAAAGTTAAGCAAAAATTTCACTATAGAAAATAACATCATGACAGGCTTCAATAGCAATAAAAATATATTAAAAAGGAGAATAGAAAATATGTTTAATTTAAAGATAAAAAAGAAGGGAATATTAATAGGAACTTTAGCCGCTTTAATAGTTGGAAGTTCTTTTATGGGCTTTAAATCCTTTGCTGCTGATACCAGCATAGCTACACAAAAAACACTTACTGCTAAAACAAATTTGCCAAATACAAAATCGCATGTATACACTTATTGTTTTTCAAAAGTTGCTTACAATGAATTAAAAGAATCAAGCAACATGAAATTTCATTATGTAGCTGCTACTTCAGCAATAAATTTAACACCGCCTAAAGGACCTTTTACAAGCTACACCTACTCTACTGCTCCAAAAGCTATAAAAGAAATGTATGAATTTGATTGCAAAAAAACAAATAAAACCCCTGATCCATCTGACATCATTCGTATAGAAGTTGATAATTAAATAATTTAAAGAATTATTTATTTATTAATTTTATAAACATTACAAAATAACCAAATTTGCTATAAATATTTTATTTGCAGATAATGTTCTACAAAAATTTCAAACATAAAATTCCGTAGGCACGGAGGAATTTTTTCCTTATAATACCGCGATAGCGAAATAACAATGCTGAAGGAACGATTTAAAAAAATCCTAATAAATCTTGACTAAAAAATCGTAAAATCCTTAGATATTTCAATTGTCTGAGCATTTTTCCCAGCGAGTTATTGAAATATCTTAGGATTTTACAATTTTTTAGTCTTAGATTTATAGGATTTTTTTTAATGTGACGAAGCATTGTTATTTCGCTATTTTTCTATTTCAAAAACATCTTCAAGTCTATCACTCATATATTTATAAGCATCCTGCACCCCTTGATTGTAAAATTCCGACGCAAGCTCTTCCATGAAAAAATCTAATATTAGCCCTGCCGCAAGTTCACCCATTTCCTCGTCTCTTTCATTTTGAAAATACTCTCTTATTGAGTTAATCATACTATTTCTTTTTTCTTTGTTGAGTTCAAATTTATCGTACACTCTTTATGATCCTCCTTAATTTGAATTACTTTAACTATTGTACGGTTTAACTGCAAATCTAACTATACTTATTATAAGCAATATTCCTCCTATAGAAAATAGGCAAACTACATCTTTAATAAGATACTCTAATCCCACTCCCTTTGTTATAATTCCTCTCAATATATCGATGAAGTAGGTTAAAGGAAGTATGCTGCTTATAATTTGAACAAATTTAGGCATAGCTTCTATTGGGAAAACAAAACCAGAAAGAAGAACACTTGGAAGCAACACTAATATTGTGAGCTGCATGGCTTGAAGCTGCGTTTTTGAAATTGTGGATATTAAAATTCCTATAGCAAGAGCACATATTACAAAGCCAACACCTAAAATCAGTAACAGCGGTAAACTTCCATTTATCGGCACCTTAAACCAAACAAGCCCCAATACAAGCGAAAATAAGAAATCAAGAAAACCTATAAAAATATATGGAATTAGTTTACCAAAGATTATCTCTGGTGATTTAAGCGGTGATACTGTAAGCTGCTCTATTGTGCCTCTTTCACGTTCTCTTACCAAAGCAAAAGCCGTTAAAAGTATAGTTATATTTTGCATTATAAGACCAATTAAACCTGGAATAGTGAAATTTTGATTTTTTAAATCAGGATTGTACAGTACCTTTGTATTAACATTAACACCTGCATTTGATACTTTAACATTTACTTTTTCATTTAATTGTTGAAGTTTTGCTGCTCCATACTGCTGACCAGATAAAACACCACTGCTAAAAACTGTTCTAGCCGTGGTTGGATCTGAACCATCAACTAAAAGCTGAACTTCTGCCTTTTCTTTATTTAAAAGTTTTGTACTAAAATCAGCAGGAATGATTAATGCTGAATGAATCTTACCTTCATCAATGCTTTTAGTAACCTTATCAATGCTGTGTTCCCTTGACACTATATTAAAATATCCTGTGTTTTGAAAGCTTTGTATAAGTTCTCTACTTTCCGTTGTATTGCTTTGATCAATTACTGTCATTGAAATATTACTAAGCTCCGTATTAACTGCGTATCCAAATAAAAGTATCATTACTATTGGCATCATAATAGCAATTCCAAAGCTTGCTTTATCACGTTTAAGTTGAATTATTTCTTTTTTTACTATTGAAAGAAACCTTTGCATATTCATTTTTATTCCCCCTTTCCTATCATCTTTTTAAGTTCTTCAAAGGAGTTCTCTACTTTTTCATTAGTAGTTCTCTCTACATACCTTATAAATACATCCTCAACATTTTTAACGCCTTCTTTTTCTATTAGCTCCTGTGGAGTACCTGTAGCCATAAGCTTACTATTAAATATAAAGGCAAGCATATCACAACTGGCTGCTTCATCCATATAATGAGTTGTGACAAGAACTGTTATGCCTTCCTTTGCAAGGGTAAATATCATTTCCCAAAATATCCTTCTAGATACTGGATCAACTGCCGAAGTTGGCTCATCTAGAATTAATATCTCTGGTCTGTGAATAAGTGCACATCCAAGAGCAAGCCTCTGTTTCCATCCTCCTGATAAATTGCCTGTAATATTGTGTTCCCTTCCATTTAACCCCGCCATACTGACAATATATTTTTTTCTTTCATCCCTTTCCTTTTTGTTAAGACCATAGATTCCAGCATAAAAATTTAAATTTTCATCTACTGTCAAATCTTCATACAAGCTAAACTTCTGAGACATGTAGCCTATTTTCGCCTTTACTTCAGCTTTAGCTTTTCTAACATCGTGTCCAAGCACATATGCAGTTCCATCAGTAGGTGTCATAACCCCGCATAACATTTTTATAACTGTAGATTTTCCAGAGCCATTGGGTCCGATAAACCCATATACCTTACCTTTAGGGACATTGAAGCTTATATTATCTACAGCAGTGAAATTTCCAAACTTTTTAGTTAACCCTTTTATTTGTATGGCATCCATCTATATCCCCCCTGTCTATTTGATTTCAACATCCATAAGTGTTCCTGGAGTATATGCTAAATTGTTTGAAAGTTTAACTTTAACTTCAAAAACCATTCCTTGCTTATCCTCTTTTGTCTCAGTATTTTTAGGAGTAAACTCTGCTTCTGGGGATATAAACGTAACCTCGCCTGTTCCAACCTTTTTGTCATTGTAATATAAATTTAATTTATCCTTTAATTTCACATCAGAACGTTTAGACTGTTCAACATATATTTTTATATACCTATTATCAGTATCAAGCACCTTTGCTATATTACCTCCCTGCTGAACCATTTCTCCCTCATTAACAAGTACATCTGAAACAACTCCGCTCTTCTGACTCTTAACCTCACACTTTTCTAAGTTTAAATTTGCTAAATCTGCTGCTGCCTGTGCCTGCTTTACTAATCCATCTAATTGATTTTTCTTATTATCATCTGCACTTTCTGGTAAACTATCATAATTAGCTTTGGCAGTTTCAAGTCCGCCTTCTGCCTGATTTTTTTGAAGCTTGTAGACATCAGAATTTATATCAGCAATAACCTCATCCTTTTTAACTTCATTTCCCTCTTCTATATTTAATTTATCAACTTTTCCACTAACTTCAGCAGTTATATAAGTGCTTTTACATTCTACTGTACCTGTGTATTTGTTATTATCTGCATTCTTGGCACCACATGCTGTCAAACTAAAACACATAATTCCTATAATTGCAACTAATGCTTTTTTACTTTTCATTATCTTCATCACCTTTCTTAACTATTCCATTTAGAAATACTTCCACCATTTCTTCTACTTGCTTTTCTTTATCCATAATTATGAGTTCTGGAAAAATTGAATTTTGAATTACATATGCAGCTACCATTCCAACAACCGTTCTTCCAACAATCATTGGATTAACATCCTTAAACTGATCTTTAAGTCTACTTTTGTCAATATACTCCAAAAGCATATCTTTAGCTGTTAAAATTATATTTTCCTTAAATGCTTCTTTTAAGTCCTCCTGATACTGAATTTCTGTAACAACAATTTTAAAAATCTCCTTATTCTTTTCCAGCAAATCAATTCTATCTAAAATTATTAACTTTAATACTTCCTTTAACTCCTTATCCTTACTCTCCTCTAGTATTTTTCCGATTCTCTTTGTTATAATATTTTTACCTATAGTTTTTGAAGAAAGTATTACTATTTTTGCAAGTAAAGCTTTTTTATTTTTAAAATATCTAAAAAGAGTTCCTTCAGCTATACCTGCTTCTCTTGAAATTTCACTTGTTGTTGCCGCATTATATCCCTTTTCAGAAAAAATCTTAATTGCTGCATCCAGTATTTCCTGCTCTCTATTTTCTGCTGCTTTTCTTACCATAACTTTTATCCTCCACTTATTTTATTAATGAGTGAGTACTCACTTATTATTATATTCCTGTCTTGGATAAAGTCAAATAATTTTTTATAGATTGCACGAGTTTTATAAATTTTCAGTAAATTATGCACAGTTTGCACAGGGTTATCCACAATTATTGTGAACAACTCACAAATTCTTGTTAATATCTTAAAACTTATTCACATTAATGTCCCCACCAAATATATTTTTTCGCGTAAATACAACATTTTTTGTTGTGGATATATATTGTGTATTGTGGATAAAATAATGCACATAGAAAAACGTTCATAGATTTTTTTAGCTATGAACGTTCTTCTTTTAATATATTCTACAATTTTAACTTTGCAAAATATTTATCTTTAAAATATTTTAATCTAAAACCTCATATTGTGCAGAAATATTTTCAGTTTTATCACTTTGTAATTCTTTTTTGCTAATGGAATTCTTATTTGCTACGGCATCTATACTTCCACCAGCTGTTGCCGCTATATCTATACCATGCAATATAGCTTGTCCAGCAGCTATGCCGCCACCACCAGCAGACAATGCTCCTCCTCCAACTGATGCTACAGTAGCGTTCGTAAATGCAGCTCCATGAAGTGCTGAAATCGCAGTTCCTGTACTTGCAACACCATGTGCAGCTGCTATTCCAGTAACAGTTGAGCCAATTATATCACCTGTTACTAACCCTACAGCTCCCCCTCCTACAACACTACCAATAACTTTCGCTTTTTGTATTTGTTTCTCATCAGCTCCAGCCGCTTCTGCAATATATCCGCCAACACTTCCCCCCGCAGCTGATGCGACTTCTATAGCCTTATCCATTGCAAATCCTAATCCATTTCCAACTACTTTAGTAGTTTCACCGACAAATTCTCCTACTTCTCCCGAAACCTTAATTGCCTTTTCAGCAAGTTCCTTATTCCCATTTGCATCTGCAATTATAGAAACTACTCCACCAGTTGCCTTTATGCTATATTCTGCAGCTTTACCAGCAACTTTGCCTGTCACTTTTATTAAACTTCCCATAAGACCCATTTAACTATTTCCCCCTCTGTACTAACACTTTATGTATCTATATAATATTATACTTGTTTATATAAATAAAAAAAAGATTTGCTCTAATTTCAGCAAATCTTTTTTAACTTCATCTATTATGAATCATTTTACTTTTTAATTCATTCCACTACTACACAAATTTATAAGTCCAACATTTATAAGTATATTAATAGTGTTTTGAAACAATTTAAATAAAATTTTAATAAATGTTAGAGGCTAATCCTTAAAAACTTAGAACTTTCAATTGTTTGAACACCCATGAGTTTATTAAGGATTAGCCTCTTATATTTATTAATTTTGCTGGCTATGTTTTAAATAAGTGTTGATTTTCACACTTATTTAAAACATAGCTTCCTTTAGTATGTTAGGCTATTTTTAAAAGAATGTTGATGTGATGTGTTGGCTTTTATGGACTCTTAGTATTGCTCGTTTATAATTTGCGTAATTTTGACTAGGACGGTCAAAGCCATTTAGGCATCAGGACGATGCATCTAAATGGGTAGCAAATTATAAACGAGCAATTCTTATTATTACTTCATTAATTTTTTTAATTCATTACTACACAAATTTATAAGTTCCACATTTATAAGTAGATTAATAGTGTTTTGAAACGATTTAAATAAAATTTTAATAAATGTTAGAGGCTAATCCTTAAAAAACTTAGAACTTTCAATTGTTTGAACACTAGTGAGTTTATTGAAAGTTCTTAGTTTTTTAAGGATTAGCCTCTTAGATTTATTAATTTTATTTAATGTTTCAAAACACTATTAATCTACTTAAATCCACTTTAATACATCCTGTATTTTTTTATCCCAAAAGCCCCATTCATGTGTTCCACTTTCTTCTTCATAAGTGTAATCATAATTTAAATTTCTCATGAACTCCCTAAACTTAGCGTTACCATCATATATGAAATCTTCTGTTCCACAACATTGATATATTCTAGGCTTTTCACAATTCTTTTCTGAAAGCTCCTTCGCCAAATAAAATAAATCATGCTTACTGCCTTTTAGATTTTCAAAATCACCCAATATAGCATAAAGTTCGTTCGCTGACATAATAGGATTGTAAGGAGTTTTTAAAGTATCTTCATACATACTAACAATATCAGTGGCTCCAGATAAACTTGCTGCTGCACTATATTTATCTGGACAACTTAATGCAATTTTAAGTGCACCATATCCACCCATAGAAAGTCCTGCTATAAAAGTATCTTCTCTTTTATTCGATATGTGAAAGAATTGTTTCATTACCTTTGGAAGTTCTTCAGTAATAAACGTAAAATACTTATAGCCATAGACCATATCTGTATAAAAACCTCTTCCGCCATTTGGCATAACAACAACTAAGTTCTTTTCCGAAACATACCTTTCTATGGAGGTTCTTCTAAGCCATGTGGTATCATCATCTGATAAGCCATGAAGTAAGTATAAGACAGGACTATCCCCTTTAACCTTGGAACCGCCCATACCTATTTGGTTCTCAGCATTTTGTGGAAGTATAACCTGTACAGACGTAGATATTTTTAAAACCTCTGAAAAAAATTTGCAATCAATAAGTGCCATATAATCACCCCTTAAACTTCGATAAATATATTATACCCATTTTCAAACTTAAATTGAAAAATCCTTATACCCTAAGTTATTATAATAAGCTTTAGTTGGAGAATAATCACTTATTCGATTATCTTTTAATAACAGAGAATATAAATTATTTAATCCACTTAGTACACTTATATTAGTTATTTTATTTGCAACTAAATCAACATTTTGCAAATTAATTAAATCCTTTAATGGTTCTATATCACTTATCTCATTGTGGCTTAAAAGAATAGTTTCTAATTTAATCAATCCTTCTAGTGGAGTTATATCACTTATTTGGTTGTTAGCCAAAGAAATACTCTTTAAATTAATTAATCCCTTTAGCACACTTATATCACTTATTTTATTAGAATCAGCTGCTAATTCTTTCAAGTTAGGTAACTTTTCCAGCACACTTATATCGTCTATTTGATTATCACTTAAATCAATCATTTGTAGATTATTTAATTCACCTAATGCACTTATATTACTTACTTCATTATTGCACAAAATAAGATTTTGTAAATTAGTTAATCCTCTCAATGCACTTATATCACTTATCTTGTTATTATCTAAATCAAGAACCGTAAGATTAGTTAATCCTTTTAGTTCACTTATATCGCTTATTTTGTCATAGCCTAAACAAAGCCCTTGTAAATTTGTTAATCCTTTTAATATGCTCATGTCTACTGGACTACCAAACACCATAAGTTCTCTTAAATTAGTTAAATCTTTTAATGCACCTATGTTTCCTACTTTACCATAAATACAATTAAGAGTCTTCAAACTTTTTAATTCCTTTAATGGGCTTATATCATTTATTTCATTTTCATCAAGCGTAAGAGTTTGCAAATTAGTTAGCTTTTCTATTCCACTAATGTCACTTACAATTCCATATTCATTATTTTCAACACTTAATGTAGTTATTTTCGCCACGTCACTTTCAAGCAAATCTCCAGTTGGCTTATTTGTAACATCTCTTATATCTTGTTCTAAACTTCTATCTTTAAATGTTACTATATCATCCTTAATACTAAAATTTACTGCAACTTCCTTTTTTAAATTTTCTCCGTTTTTATCATGAATTTTATTGCTAATAGTTAATTTATATTTCTCACCAGCATTATATCCATTTGATGGAGGCGTTACACTTACTGATTTATTGTCCTGGCCTAATTTTAAAGTTACATTAACATTATTTCCTTTACTATCTGTAATTGAAATTTCCTGATTTAATAAATTATCCTGCGCAATTTCATTATTAAAATGGATAACCCACTGCTTTTGTTTGTCCACAGCCACATTATCTGGCAACCCTGCTGCCTTAACACTTATAGGTAGAGATATTAATAAACTAAAGAATGCCACAATTATCAACTTCTTAAGCACGTACATAGTCATCTCCTCATTTTTATTAATATCATTATACCTTATGCTAATTTAATAGTAAATATTTGTAACAGCACCCAACTTCAGAGTACAAAGCACAAAGTACAGAGTACAATGAATGATGATTTATCCTCCTTTCGTCAGATAAATCTTAAAACTTACAAATTCAGCTTCGCTGAAAACCTATAACCTAGGTTTGGGCATCGCCCATTAAGTTTTAAAATTTTCTGCCACAGCAGAAAATTAACCTTCACTGTACTCTGTACTCTGTACTTTGTCCTCTGCCTCTAAAGATCATCCACCAATGTACTTGCCTTAGCATATGCCGTTGATTTTGCTTCAAAAAAGTCTGTTTTAACCGAATTTGCATCTGCATAAATATCTACCCAAACAGCTGGATTTGCATTATAGCCTTCATAAAGTGGTTCAAAACCAATTGCCTCAAGCCTCTTATTTCCAAGATATTTTATGTAGTCTTCTATGAGTTTTTTGTTTAATCCTTGAATTCCATCTCCAATTACATAATGTCCCCACGCAATCTCATGTTCAACACCTGTTTTAAGCATTTCTCTTAATTCCATTTTTATTTCATCTGTAAACATCTCAGGCTCTTCTCTTTGGAGTTCCTTTATAATGTTTCTAAATAGCCATAAATGAGTGTTTTCATCTCTGTTTATATATCTTATCTCCTGAGCAGAACCTGGCATTTTGCCATTTCTCTCAAGATTATAAAAGAACATAAAACCTGAGTAAAAATAAATACCCTCAAGTATGTAATTTCCCATTATTGTCTTTAAAAAATTTCTTTCATTTGGATTTTGTACAAAATTATTGTAGATATCTCCTATAAATTTATTTCTATTGAGAAGTATACTATCATCCTTCCACTGATATAGTATTTCATTTCTCTTTTCTGGAGAGCATATTGTATCCAGCATATAGCTGTAACTTTGAGAATGTACTGCTTCTTGGAAGGCTTGAATTGTAAGGCATAAATTAACCTCACTTGCTGTAATATAATTATTTATGTTTCCAAGATTAGCTGTCTGAACAGAATCAAGGAATATTAAAAATGAAAGTATTTTATCATATGCAGTTCTTTCAAGTTCATTAAGCTTTCCATAATCCTTTAAATCTTGAGATAAATTTATTTCTTCAGGTATCCAAAAATTATTCATAGCCTGCCTATACCAATCTGAAACCCAGGTATATTTCATATTATTAAAATCATTTAGATTTGTAGTATTTCCATTTATCATTCTCTTTTTAGCTGTTTCTATATCACCATTTTCATTAAATAATGGTTTTCTTATTATTGACACTTAGACCACACTCCTCATACCGTTTATTATATACATTAACTTAGTTTTCTCAATGTAATATTAATGCTAACCATCAAATCAGAGTACAGAGTACAGATGACAGAGTACAGTTAAGGTTGATTTACCTTTCCTTACGTCAGGTAAATCTTAAACTTATATGTTGTCAGCTTTGCTGAACAACATTAATGCCGCGATTGCGTACGCAATTAAAAAATAAGTTTTAAGATTTTCTGTAGCAAGGCGGAAAAAAATCCTCCTTCACTGTACTCTGTACTCTGTCAGTTGTACTCTGAATAAATGTTCGTAATGCTTAAAAACTACTACACTTTATTTATCCCCTATGCACTGCAGCTATCGCATTCCTCCACCGTAAGTGCTTTTGACCTCACATAGTATATGCTCTTTACCCCAAGCTTGCAGGCTTCAATATATAAATTCATTATTTGTCTCATAGTATAATCTGTAGTTATATAAAGATTAAAGGATTGAGATTGATCTATGTGCCTTTGCCTTATGGAATTTACTTTAACGCACAATTGTTGATTTATATTATAGGCTGAAATATAGAACCAAAAGTTATCCTGTGAAAGATTTGGTGCAGTTTTGGGAGTTATGCTTCCCTTCTTTTCCTCCATCCAAAATCTTGACATAACAGGATCTATCCCCTCTGAAGTTCCTGCAATAGTTGCTGTAGAACCATTAGGTGCAACTGCCATAAGGTATCCATTTCTCATTCCATACTTCTTTATTTCACTATATAGGTTCTTCCACTCACTAGAATCATAGCCTCTTATTTTAAAATAATCACCATTATCCCAGTCGGAATCTTTAAAATATTCATAAGCACCTTTTTCCTTAGAAATATTCATGGATGCTTTAATTGCATAATAATTTATTTTTTCATAAACCTTATCCGTAAATTCTAAATGTGCATCACTAGTCCAAGGAATTTTATTATTTGCAAGCATATGGTGATATCCACTCGTGCCAAGCCCTATTCCTCTATACCTTTTATTTGTAACTTCAGCAAAAGGTACTGAATAATAATTTAAATCTATTACATTATCCATAGCTCTTATTTGTGTTTCAACCACATATTCAAGTTCCTCATCATTTGTCACATCCACATTTCCAAGAACAATAGAAGAAAGATTACAAACAACAAAATCTCCTGCTTTGGTCTTTTGAACTATTATTTTATCTCCATTTTCATCAATTATTTCTTCTTGCAATATATCCATTGGACTCATGTTCTGCATTATCTCTGTGCACAAATTAGATGAATATATCATTCCCTTGTGCTTATTAGGATTCATTTTGTTTGCTGCATCTCTGTAAAAAGCAAAAGGAGTTCCTGTTTCTGCTGCACTTTTTATTATTAGTCTAACTATATCTTTAACAGACATAACTCTTTTAGTAATTCTATCGTCCTCTACACATTCAAGATACCTTTTTTCCCACTCTTCTCCATAGAAATCTTCAAGGCAATAACCTTTAACTTTACTTACTTCATGTGGACACATCATATACCAATTAGCATCGATATTCTCCTCTGCAAGCTTCCAAAATAAATCCGGATAACAAACTCCTGGGAATACATCATGAGCTTTTTTTCTATCATCTCCGTTATTTGTTCTAAGTTGAAGAAATTCTGGCAAATCTTTATGCCATATATCAAGCCAAACAGCTACGCTTCCATTTCTAACTCCAAGCTGATCAACAGCTATTGCAGTATCGTTAAAAAGCTTAATCCATGGTACAACTCCTGCTGATGCACCTTTAAAGCCTCTTATAGAAGATCCCATTGCTCTTACTTTTCCAAAGTACACACCCATTCCTCCACCAAATTTTGATACATTGGCAAAGTTGTCTAAGGATTTATATATGCCTTTTAAACTATCATGCACTGTATCTATAAAGCATGAACTTAGTTGATAAAAAGGCTTTCTTGCATTAGACATGGTTGGTGTTGCCATTGTCGCTTTAAGAGAACTTAGAACATCATAGAACCTTTTAGCATAATACACTCTTTTGTCTTCTTTTTCTGGAATTGCAAGATGCATTGCTATTCCCATAAACATTTGTTGTGGAAGTTCAATTGGCTTTCTATTAAAATCTTGAATTAAATATCTACTTGAAAGCAACTTTATACCGCTGTAAGTAAATAAAAAATCCCTATCCGCCTTTATATATTTTTCAAGTTCCTCTACGTCTCCCTTAGAATAATTTTCTAATATGTATTCACCATATAGCCCTTCTTCTGTTAACTCTACTATAAAATCATAGAAATTTTCATAAAGACCTCTTTTATCTGCTATATTTCTATTTTTCCTTACTTCCGCATATAGTTTTATTGTATATAACCTTGAAGCACACTCAAGCCATTTAGGCTCTTCTTGTGTTGTAAGCTCTAGACATACTTGAATAATTGAATCAATTATTTCCTTATTACTCATGTTATCTCTTAAAATATGTTCAAGTGAACTCAAAAGCTTTTCCTCTGTATATATACCTTCTTTATCTTTTACCGCACTTAAAGCTTCATCGCATAACTTTTTCAAGTTTTCCATTTCGTTTTTCCTCCACAACATCTAGTATATATATATTGTGTTGCTCTATTCCAAACCACAATATATTGGCATATATATTATAATGTTTACCTAAGTATTTTGTAAAATAACATTTTAGGTTAAAATCCTTAATTAAACTATACCCTTATTGTATACTTTCATTTTTTCTATGTATTGCTATACCCTTTATAATTTTACCCTTTGCTTGAAAAATTATTTTTTTTATTGTACGATAAATAAAAATCTATAGGAGGCTTTTTATGTTTAAAGAAATTAAAATCGAAGAGTTACAATTTAATCCTTTCACAAAAATAGCAAAGGAATGGATGCTTATAACAGCCGGCAATAAAGAAAATTTTAATACAATGACTGCTAGTTGGGGTGGACTTGGTGTACTTTGGAACGTAAATACTGCTACAGTATACATTAGACCTCAAAGATATACCAAAGAATTTATAGATGCAAATGATACTTTTACAATTGCTTTCTTTGACGAAAAATATAGAAAAGCTCTTAACGTATGTGGCAGCGTTTCTGGCCGCGATACTGACAAGATAAAGCAAGCTGGACTTACTCCTTATTTTGCTCATGATACAGTTGCTTTTGAAGAAGCAAGCTTAATAATGGTTTGTAAAAAATTATATCACAACACCTTGTTACCAGAACACTTTGATGGAAAGGATATTGATGAAAAAATGTATCCTAACAAGGATTATCATACAATGTACATTTCTGAAATTGTAAAGGTACTTGAGAATACAAAGTAGCCCAAGTTTCGTATTTTAAAATTATTGCGAACCATTAAATCAGAGTACAGATGACAGAGTACAGTTAAGGATGATTTACCTTTCCTTACGTCAGGTAAATCTTAAACTTAAATGTTGTCAGCTTCGCTGAACAGCATTAATGTCGCAATTGCGTAAGCAATCAAAAAATAAGTTATAAGATTTTCTATAGCAAAGCGGAAGAAAATCATCCTTAACTGTACTCTGTACTCTGTCAGCTGTACTCTGAATGAAGCTTCGCAATATTTAACTATTGTACACCAAATAATTATTCATTACATACGCTATACAAAGCAATCAGTTATAAACTACTTTTTGGTAGGCTGAATCAACTCCATTTGCAAGATCATTAATTGTTTCATTTACTTTAATATCTGGAATAGCACCATCCCTATTATTTGATGAATTTCTCCCAGCTGAAGAACACAACTCACCGTCTTCCGTTCCATATTCAATTGTTATTCCTATATTAGATAACTTATCAAATTGAACAGAATGCATTTTTATTGAACCGCCTGTTTCTTCTCCCACCATAGTTGCATTACATTTCTTTACCAATGAATTTACAGCCTCAACTCCTGCTGAAAAAGTATATTTTGACATCAATACATAAACCTTTTTAGAATTAAATAAGCTTAAATTATTATCAATGAGATTGTCTAAATGATCTGGATTTCCACCTTGATTATTTCTAACGTCAACAACAATTTTATCAAAATTATTTAAATTGCTATGCATAAATTGAATTAGCGAATCGCCAAATTGTATAAAACTAGGCAGCTTGCTGTAATCAATCCCTGTATTTAATACTTTGTCGTATTTATCAATGCAGGTATTATACTGAAAATATAATATTCTATTTTTTTTATCTAATGTAAACCAATATTGGCTATATTGATTAGCTGGCTTATTACTACTAATCATATTTTGTGTTTTACCAAATGATGAATAGTTATTTGGATTAGAACCAATAGCAGCTAATTTACTAGGCGATACAGCATTTATTGTAACCTCTTGTATATGTCCATTAATTTTTTTTATTTTAAAAATATTATTTTCTTTCAATATACCCAAGTATTTAAAATCAGCTTCCGTAAATCCATTTTCAGCAATTTGTGCTCTTAACCATTGTGTATTTTCAGCAGAGAGTATTTTAGAATACCTTTTTTCTATATCACTAAATTTTATTCCATTTATAGCTAAAATTTGTCCTCCTAGTATATTTTTAAATTTGTTATCGACTTTTAAAACGTAAAATTTATCATTATAATACCTGCACCATATAGGAAAACATTTTTCATTACTATTGTTTGTTTTAAAACAATTATCATGACTATCTTTTAACATAGCGGAAATTTCTTTCAATCTATAGTAAATATCATCTTCACTCATTTGCTTTGTTTTTACATCTTCCTTTAAATCGCTTATAGCCTTTGTCCATTGCTTTTTTGAGACATTCTCATATAAAAATGGATCTTTAATTTCATAAAAGCCTTCAAATTCATCAATTGCAGCTAGGTACTTTGAAGAATTATTGTTTACTTTAGTACCACCACAGCTGCATAGGGATAGACATAAAAAAATTATAAATATCTTTTTTAATAATTTCATAATTTCACCTCAGCACACTTTATAATTTAAAAATATACTTTTCATAATAATTAGCTTGTACGTTCCTTAAAATCTTCAATTCTCAATCATACATAATTGAAATTTTTGTATTGAACACGTTAACATAAAATTGAAATATATGCCTATTCTTGAGATTTATTATACTTGGTACAATATTTCCTGTCAATATTATTATTTACTTTTTTGAAATATTTTGTACTATATTGTATTAAAAAGTCTAAATTATCAGCATATGTATAACTATTAAAATATGAATCTATATCATATTTATAATTTTAATTAAAACTTAAATTTCATTCACAAAACATCATTGACACATTCCACAATTACCCACTATACTTAAACTAGCGTAATAAGAGGAGGATGTTCAAATGATCAAGTCAAGATATTTAAATAAACTGCTAGAGCAATGCAATGAAACAAGAAAACCTGTTGCAAAAAAAACCTTATATATCGTTATTTTACTTGCTGCAATTGCTATAATTGCATACATAGGATTACCCTTGTTAAATACAAATGCTGCTCCTATGGCTACTATGCTTTCAGGGGTTTTTGGGTTTTTAGCTATAATTTTCTTAATAAGATTCATTCGTATAAATGGAAGAATAAGCGATACAGTCATAATGAAATGTGAAAAAGAAATTGAAAAAAATCTTAAATCAGGAGAAAACTTCGAAACCTTCGATGCAGATATGCTTCATCCCGCATATGGGGAACATGTTGTAAATATTACCAACGTGGTTGTAGGTCAAACCTTTGTGCTTTTCCAACGCATAAACCTAAACGGTCCAAGCTTTAATATATTGCGTGGAGATAACCTTGGCGATTTTGACGTACATTACTTTTCCCAAAATGGAGTTGGAACTGATATCGGCATGGATATCAAAGATAAATATGGCAAATTTATACGTTCAATTACAACACCAAATAAGGATCAATTTTATAAATTTTTAAACGCTATGGAAAAGCTTAAACACCACGCAAATGGAGAAGAAGTTCCAGAAGAACAGTTTTTAAATGGTGAAGATGATCAATTTGTGGGAGAATTAAAACAGAAAGTAAAAAATACTGATAAAAAAGGTTTTATCAAACTAGGCATTATTGGAATAGTTATGGGGATTTTTCTTTGCATAGCTGGAAACAGCAGTGGGGAAGGATTTATATATTGCGGTTTAGGATTAACCATTTTATCAATTGCTTTTATTATAGGAGTAAATGTTAAACTTAGAAATTAAGATCTTAATCAAGGGACTGCCTTTTAAATATTGCGAAGCAAAGTATAGTGCAAAATCAAAGAACCTTTGGCAGGTGTAGAAAAATGATGTTAGTTAATAGCGGCTCAAAATCCTAAATAAAATTAATAAAACTAAGTGGCAAATTTTTTAAAGCTTAAGAGCTTTCGATAACTCGCAAAAATATGCTCAGACAATCTAAAGCTCTAAAGTTTCAAAAAATTTTCCACTAAGCTTTATACAATTTTATTTAGAAATTTTTTCGCCACTATTCCCTAACATCATTTTTTTCCTACACCTGCCAAAGGTTCTTTGATTAATCCACTACATCTTTATTTCACAATATATAATTGTTATTTAACAACTTAAATAAAGCAAATTTAATGATTTCAGTAATAAATATTGTTTCTGTACTACAACCAAAATTCCGTAGATACTAAAATTTTTCCCTTTAAAACCATGTACATTGCGAATTAAATAAGCCTCTTGTAATCTGTGCCCTAAAAAAGGTATTAGGCATATTGAAATAATAATACCTCATACATTTAGCATTATATATGCAATATTGATATAAAAAACAATTAATGGTATAATCTCTTATGAAAGCGGTTGCATAAATAAAAAAGGGGGAATATTAATTGAAAAAACTTAATAAAAAGCCAGCACTTATAGTCATATCCGTTTTGCTTATTGCTTGCGTAATTGGTATTGCATTTTATATTGATTCAAAAGCAATAAAAGTAAACGGTTCAACAGCTATAATTCCAGATGGTAATAATAAAATCTCAGTACAAATATGTGCGAATAACATTGTAAAAATTAATAATCTTGTAGACGGAAAAGAAGGTACTCATACAGAAGTCATTGGCAATAACACCTGGGTACCAGCTAAAGTTACCATTGATAAGAGTTCAAATCCTATTATAATGAAAACTGATAAAATGATAGTAAAAATTGATAAAAACACTCATAGAGTATCCGTTTACAATAAAAAGGGACAACTTTTGGTAAAAGAGCAGAATACTAAAGATGTATACAATGAAGGTGTAAAACTTACACATAGTTCTGGAGATAAATTTTATGGTATAAGCGGATATAGTGTTAATGATGATGCTTCTGCTAAAATTTTAAGAAGCGATAATGTAGACGTTTCCGCAGGCACACAAGGCTACTCTGGAGGTCCTTTTGCTTGGAGTACCAAAGGCTATGGTGTTTTAGTTGACTCTGATGGAGGAACCTTTAATATAGGAAATACCAACTTAACTTTTTCAGATTCTTCAAGAAAAGATACTGAATACTATGTTTTTGCAGGTACACCTACGGATATCATGGGTGCTGTAGCAAAAGTTTCAGGTAAATCACCAATGTATCCTAAATGGGCAATGGGATTTACAAACAGCCAGTGGGGAATTAATGAAAATCAGTTAATCGATATAGTCAATACCTACCGTAAAAAGAACATACCTATAGACAACTACACTCTTGATTTTGACTGGAAAGCTTGGGGTCAAGATAATTATGGCGAATTTAGATGGAATGATACAAAATTTCCTGATGGTTCTTCCGGGAAACTCAAACAAATGATGGATCAAAAAGGAATAAAGCTTACTGGAATAATGAAACCTAGAATACATGTTAATACAGTAGAAGGAAAATATGCCACAGATCATAAACTTTGGTATGGAGGTACTGCTGTTCCTAGAAATGACTATTTTTCAAATAAACCTGTAGGTGACTTAAATTTTGCACTTGCCTCTACACAAAAATGGTTTTTTAATAATTGTAAAAAAGCGATAGACACAGGTATCTCTGGTTGGTGGAATGATGAAGCAGACGAACTCAAAGATAACTTTCAATTTATGAACATGGAAAAAGCTCTATATGAGGGGCAAAGATCCTATAATGACAAAAGAGTTTGGTCCATAAATAGAAATTTCTATCTAGGCTCGCAACGTTATGCTTATGGCATGTGGTCAGGTGATATTTCTACAGGCTTTTCTTCTATGGCAGCTCAAAGACAGAGAATGTTATCCGCAATTGACGTTGGAGAGCCTAAATGGGGCATGGATACAGGTGGCTTTAATGGCGGAGATCCAGACCCTCAAAATTATGCAAGATGGATGGAGTTTAGTGCCTTTGTTCCAATCTTTAGGGTACATGGAAACCAAAATGAACTAAGGCAACCCTGGGTATTCGGTACAACAGCTGAAGCAGCAGCTACAAAAGCTATAAGACTTAGATACAGTTTAATACCTTATATTTATTGTTATGATAGAAGAGCTTATGAAGGCGGTGTTGGCATAGTAAAGCCACTTATATTTGATTATCCTAATGATGCTAAGGTGGCAAATTATGTAGATGCTTGGATGTTTGGAGATTATCTTTTAGTATCACCCGTTGTTGATGAAGATGCAACTAGCGTCAGCATATATCTTCCAGCTGGAACATGGACAGATTACTTCACTGGAAAAGTATATCAAGGTGGTCAAACTATAAACTATGCTGTCAACAAAGATACTTGGGATGATATACCTCTATTTATTAAAAATGGTGCTATAATACCAAACCAAGACTACCAAAATTACGTAGGCGAGAAACCGGTTGCAAATCTATATGTTGATATATTCCCTGACTCTAAAAAAACAAGCTTTAATTACTATGATGATGATGGATCAACTTATAAATATGAAAAAGGTGTATACTTCAAACAAACTATTTCTGCGCAAGATAAAACTAATTTAGTACAAGTTAATTTAGATAAGAAAACAGGCACCTATACTCCTGATGCAAAATACTATATTTTAAAAATTCATAACAGAAAAACCTCTGAGGTAAAATTAAATAATGCAGCATTAAGTGTAAAAGCTTCTTATAATGAATTATTAAATAGCGATGAAGAGTGTATTGCCTCAGGAAATGATGTTTATGGTGATGTAACATATGTAAAAGTTAACCTAGGAAATAAAGACAATATAATTGTTAATGGTGCTAAAGCTAAATAGCATATAAAGGCCTTTGCAGTGTCAATAAAATTCTGGTTGAATATAATATATAAACTAATTTTTTTAATTGGCCATGTTTTAAACAAGTGTTGATTTTCACACTTATTTAAAACATAGCCTTTTAACTAAGGAGTGTTCATTAATGGAAACAAATCCTCTTGACCCCAAGACCATACCAAAATATTCAGAAGAATTAGCTATTCCTCCAGTATTTGAACCCAGAAAATTAACTGATCCTGTAAGTGGCGCTGTAAGCTATAATTATACTATTAGCATGGTTCAATTCAATCAGCAAATTCTTCCACAAGGTTTTAATACTACCACTGTATGGGGATATAGTGGTAAGTTCAAGGATACTTCGACAGGAAAAGAAGTTGAAATTCAAAGTTCCCCCGGACCAACTTTTGAAGCTGTAAAAGGAATCCCCATAAACGTTAAGTGGGTAAATAAAGTTACAGCTCCGTATTCCTTAGCTGTTGACCCTAGTATTCACTGGGCAAATCCTAATGATGTATCTATGATGCCGCCCAGCGGAGGTTGGCCACCTTTTCCACCAGGAGTTCCCGATGCTCAAAAAGATGTGCCACTAGTAACTCATCTTCATGGAGGCGAGCAAGCATCAATATTTGATGGTCATCCTGAAGCATGGTGGACATCAAAAGGACTAAAAGGTTCAAAATATGTTACTGACACTTTCCACTATCCAAACACACAAGACCCAACCACACTTTGGTACCATGATCATGCATTGGGTGTAACTCGCCTTAATGTGGTGATGGGACTCGCTGGTTTTTATATTATCAGAGATCCTTCTAACCCGCTTGATTATCCTGGCCCACTTATTACAAATTCAAAATATGAAATACCAATAGTTATACAAGATCGTTCTTTTAATGAGGATGGCAGCTTTAACTTTCCTTCTGAAGGAGATAATCCAGCAATTCACCCTTACTGGCAGCCAGAATTTTTTGGCGATATTATTATGGTCAATGGACTTACCTGGCCTAATTTAAACGTTGATATGACTAGATATCGTTTCAGACTACTAAATGGCTCAAATGCACGATTCTATAAGCTTAAATTCTCAAATGGAATGCAATTTTGGCAAATAGGAACAGATGGTGGCTACCTTAACAAAGCTGTACCACTCACCTCACTTCTTATTGCACCTGGCGAACGTGCAGATATACTTGTAGATTTTACAAGCCTTCAACCTAATACTAAAATCACTCTTCTTAATGACGCAAATGCCCCTTATCCTACAGGTGATGCACCTGATCCAGATACAGTAGGACAAATAATGCAATTTACAGTTCATCACACTGAAGACATGACAATGCCACCTGAACTTCCTAAAAAATTAAGGTGCAATCCCGTACCAATTTTACCAGCACCACAAAAGATAAGGATATTGACCCTTTATGAAATTGCAGGGTCAAATGGTCCGCTAATGGTAACCTTAAACGGTCAACGTTGGTCTGCTCCTGTTTCTGAGAAGCCTATTGTAGGCTCTACAGAAGAATGGTTTATAGTTAACTTAACTATGGATGCCCATCCTATTCACTTGCATCTTATACAATTCAAGATAATCTCAAGACAAAAATTTGAGGTCGAAAGATACACTAAGGATTGGCTTAAGTTAAATTCTAACTTGGGAACTCCTCCGTGGATGTCTACACCAAGGACTCTTCACACAAAGCCATATTTAATAGGGACTTCTATCTATCGTGAACCAAATGAAGCAGGTTGGAAGGACACTGTAAAAGCATATCCTGGCGAAATAACAAAAATACGAATTCGCTTTGCTCCTCAAAATGCTGAAACCTGCCCTGGAGAAAATTTATTTCCGTTCGATCCTTCAGCGGGTCCTGGCTATGTATGGCACTGCCATATTCTAGATCACGAGGATAATGAAATGATGAGACCTTACCAAGTTAAATTAAAGTAATAGTCTTTTAAAAGTCTGCTCTATACTTGATACAGACAATCATATCGAGTATATAACAGACTTTTTCTTCATTATGTAGCTTAGTAAAATATTTATTTCAAAATGCAATATATAGTTTACATTTAGAATAATATATTATATAATCCATATTATAGACATTATTAACTAAATTCTTCGGAGAGTGATCTTATTGAAAAATAAAAAGATGAAAATTGCTAGAGTTGAGTGTGATTTATCTCAAGAACAACTAGCAGAACAAGTTGGCGTTACAAGACAAACCATTGGAATGATAGAGGCGGGAAATTATAATCCATCTTTAAAACTGTGTATTGCTATTTGTAAATGCCTTAATAAAACTTTAGATGATTTATTTTGGGAGGAGTAAAAATGAGTATTTTTAAAAGTGAACCTAAGGATGAACGTGTACAAATGGAGCAAAACAAAATTGCTTCTAAGTCTTATAAATTACTTTTAATTTTAACTATTATAAGCTTCAGTATAAAACTATTTACCTTTAAACTCGAATTTTTCAATTATACTTGTGAAATTTTCATATTTACTATACCTACAATATTCATTATTATAAAAAAACTATTAAATAGGGTTCCTTTAATTTTAAATAAAAGCTCTTGTGATGAAAGAATCATTGGACTTACATATAAAATTTATGCTCAGGCATTTTACATATGTTTCATATATTGCTTAATTGACGGTTCAAGAATACTTATTTTTGATGATTCTAAAAATTTGATTTTAAATATGATAGACATGATATTACTTCTTACCACTTGTTTATACTTTACAATAAAAGTAGTATCCTCTGGGACATTTATTTCAACTTCTAAAAAATCTTATAAAAAAGGCATGAAGCGTTTTAAAATAGCAACAATAATAGGTTCAATATTTATGGGATTTGTGTTTAATTGGAATCATTTAATTTCAAATGGGAAATTGGTTTTTAAAAGTATCCCGCTTATAATTTTAGGTGCCGCACTATGGGGATTTCCTTTCTATTTTGCTATGAGAGCCTTTATTAAAAAATCTGAAAATATTGCAGATAAAAATGTCAATCAATAAAAAGTTATTTGATAAGGAGACTGCAAAAATGAAAATATTTAATGAGTCATCAAAAAATTATATTAAAGAAAAACTTCTTAAAGGAAAGGTAGTAGACGAACGCTGCGGAACACAACTTTTAAAAATAAGTTCTTCTACCTACAAATTTTCATTAGCTTTTTTATTAATATCTGTTATATTAAAAACAATTTTATGCAAATTTAGCTTTTCATTGTACCTGACGGAAGTAACTCTTGTCATTGTATCAATACTATATGTATCAATGAGAAAATTACATTTAAATTTGCCACTTATAGGTGGCCCTAAAGATGAGCGTACTGAGCAAATAATAAATATACTCCATACAGAAGCTTTTTGCATTTGCCTTCCTTTTTGGACAATTATCACCCTCGTTCATTTTTTTGTAACTAAAAGTCCCTTACTTTCCATTTGGGATGTAGGTATATTATTGATTCCCGGCTCTTATTCTTCTTTTAAACAAATTAAAACTGGTGCCCTTTCCTATGGTACAAAAAAGGCAAAAAAAGCTTATCTCAAAAAGAAAAAAATAAACATACTATTGGACAGCATAATCTTTGCAATATTGTTTAACTTAATCAATCTATTCCCTAATGGCAAATTTAATCCTTCTGGAATTTGGAATTGTATATTTTGCATTATACTTTTAATACCTTTGAACATACTTGGATATTTTATTTCAAAATTGTTTTACAAAATTTCAGAAAAACGGGCTGATAAGTATATTGACAAGGATTAATAGCTTCCCATATCACGAACCTATTTTAAAATCAAATATAAAATAAATGCCTTTGTTCAGCACTGCCGAACAAAGGCATTATTTTATATATTAAGTTTTAGATTTTCCGTAGCAAAGCGGAAGAAAATCATCCTTAACTGTACTCTGTACTCTGTCAACTGTCCTCTGTCCCTATGCGGTTTCTTCAGAAACGCTTGGTCCTGTAAATTGACTATTGTAAAGATCTGCATAGAAGCCTTTCTTTTCAAGAAGTTCATTGTGAGTTCCTTGTTCTATTATAGATCCATGATTCATAACAAGAATAAGCTCTGCATCCCTTATTGTCGATAGTCTGTGTGCTATTACGAAACTTGTTCTGTTTTTCATCATATCATTCATAGCTCTTTGGATATAAACTTCTGTTCTTGAGTCAACACTGCTTGTTGCTTCATCAAGTATCATTATTGAAGGATTTGCAAGCATTGCCCTGGCAATAGTGAGAAGTTGCTTTTGTCCTTGCGATATATTGGAAGCTTCTTCATTTAACACTGTATTATACCCATCTGGAAGAGTTTTAATAAAGTGATGGGCATGTGCTGCTCTTGCTGCCTTCATTACATCTTCTTCTGTTGCTCCCTCTTTTCCATAAGCTATGTTTTCCATTATTGTTCCATTAAATAGCCAAGTATCTTGAAGTACCATACCAAACATATTACGAAGTCCACTACGTTTTATATCTCTAACATCAACATCATCTATTGTTATCTTACCAGCATTTATCTCATAAAAACGCATAAGTAAATTTACAAGAGTAGTTTTACCTGCACCTGTTGGTCCAACAATTGCTATAGTGTGTCCCTGCTTAACATCGATGTTCATATCCTTTATTAAAGGTTCATCTTCTTTATAGCTAAAGTCAACATGTTCAAATTTAACTTCACCCTTAGGTGCTTCAATAACTTTTGAATCTTCAGCATCTGGTATTTCTTCCACCTCATCTAACAACTCAAATACACGCTCTGCAGATGCTACTGTAGATTGAATAATATTTGCTATATTGGCTGTTTGAACAATAGGTTGAGTAAATTGGTTTGAATATTGGATAAATGCTTGAATATCTCCAACATTAATCTTACCATGTATGAAAAAGTATCCACCTGCAACACAGACTATAACATATCCTAAGTTACTTACAAATCTCATGAGCGGCATTATAATACCAGACATAAATTGAGCTTTCCAACCAGCTGTATATAATTTTCCATTAATATTATTAAACTTATCTATAGCATCTTTTTCATGTCCAAAAGCTTTTACAATTTTATGACCAGTATACATTTCTTCAACATGACCATTCAATTCACCAAGTTCCTTTTGCTGTCCAGCAAAGAATTTTTGTGAGCGCTTAGCTATAACTGTAGTAACAATAATATAAAGTGGTAAAGTTAAAATAGTTATAAGTGTTAATATTGGACTTATAGTTAACATCATAACTACAATTCCTACAATTGTTACTATAGAAGTTATAAGCTGTGTAAGACTTTGCTGAAGCGTATTTGCTATATTATCAACATCGTTTGTAACACGACTTAAAATTTCACCATGAGTTTTTGAATCGTAAAATTTAAGTGGCAATCTAGAAAGCTTATCATCAACATCTTTACGTATATCATATACAGTTTTTTGTGCAACTGAAGCCATAATATACTGTTGAATATATGAGAATAATGCACTAGCAACGTATAATGCAAGTAATATTAAGCATATACGACCTACGTAATCAAAATCTATTTTACCGCCATTCAATTTCATTATTTTAGCTATGCCAGCTTTTATTTGTGCCATTCCTTGGATTACCTTTGGGCTTTTAGCTGCCATTGGATTTGCTTTTATAACTGCATTTAACTTATTTTCCTGAGTATGAAGTTGTACTAATGCTACTTTACTCATAACTCCTTCAAACAATTTATTAGTTGCTTTACCCAAAATTTTAGGTCCTGCAATACTAAAAACCGTACTGAGTACTGCAAATACAAGCACTATTATAAGTTTAGTCATATTAGGTTTTAAATATCCTAAAAGTCTTTTAACGGTTCCCTTAAAATCCTTAGCTTTCTCAACAGGTCTTCCCATAGCGCCCATAGGACCGCCATGCTGTTGATTTTGTCCCTGTTTTGTATCCTTACTCATGCTAATTCCTCCTCACTAAGCTGTGAAGCCACAATTTCATGGTATACGCTGCAGTTTTTCATAAGTTCACTGTGCGTTCCTATACCAGCAACTTTTCCTTCATCAAGAACTATAATTCTATCTGCATCCATAACTGTTGAAACTCTTTGAGCTATTATAATAACTGTTGCATCTTTTGTCTCATTCTTAAGTGCTGCACGAAGTTTAGCGTCTGTCTTAAAATCAAGTGCTGAAAAGCTATCATCAAAAACATATATTTCAGGTTTTCTTACTAATGCACGTGCAATAGAAAGACGTTGTTTTTGTCCTCCAGATACATTAGTACCACCTTGCGCAATATAGTGATCATATCCCTCATCCATGCCTGATATAAAATCAGTAGCCTGTGATATATTTGCTGCATGCTTAATTTCTTCTAGGCTTGCGTTCTTATTACCATATCTTATATTTTCAGCAATAGTTCCTGAAAACAAAACATTTTTCTGTGGGACAAAACCTATTTTACTTCTAAGCTCTTCTTGAGTCATTTCTTTTACATCTACACCATCCACCAAGACTGTACCTTGTTGCGCCTCATAAAAACGTGGAATAAGATTTACCAAAGTAGATTTACCTGAACCAGTACCACCTATAATAGCAGTTGTTTCGCCAGGTCTTGCACTAAAAGAAATATTGTTTATTGCTGGTTGTTCTGCTCCAGCATAGCTAAAGGAAACATCCTTAAATTCAACATATCCCTTTTCATTTTTAGCAGTTTTATAATCTTCAATATCAACAATTTCAGCTTCTGTATCTAAAACTTCATTTATTCTAACAGCTGATGCTTGTGCACGTGGTACCAATACAAACATCATTGTAAGCATTAAGAAGGAAAATAAAATCTGCATAGCATATTGAATAAATGCCATTAAAGAACCAACCTGCATTCCACCATTGTCAATTCTAATACCACCAAACCAAACTACTGCAACACTTGTTACATTAAGTACAAGCATCATCAATGGCATAAGTACTGCCATTATTATATTTACACTAACAGCATTATTCATTAAATCTGAATTTGCAGCATCGAATCTAACCTTTTCTGTTTCTATTCTATTAAAAGCTCTAATTACTCTTATTCCAGTAAGATTCTCACGAAGTACAAGGTTTAATTTATCTAATTTAACCTGCATCAATTTAAAAAGTGGAAGAGCTTTTCTAAGAACTAATGCAAGAACAATTGAAATAAATGGTATAACTATAGCGAAAATCCAAGTTAATTTTTTGTCTTCTCCTAATGCCATTACAACTCCACCTATACAAGTTAAAGGTGCCATTATCATCATGTTTAAAAGCATTACTGTAACCTGTTGAACCTGATTAACATCATTAGTAGTTCTTGTTATCAAAGTTGCAGTTCCTATTTTATCAAATTCGTGAAGGGAGAAACTTTCAACCTTAGTGAATAGTTTTTCACGAATTATAGTACCAAGACCAACTGCTGTCTTTGCCGAAAATAAACTAGCAATTACAGAACAAATTGCTCCTGCCCCTGAAATAAGAAGCATGTATCCTCCTGTTTTCCAAATGTAATTCATATCTTTATTTACTAATCCCTTGTCAACTATATCTGACATTAAAGTGGGTAAATAGAGATTAGCCATTACTTGAATAAATACTAGTACAACAATTGCTATAATGTGGGCTGTGTATTTTTTTAAATACTTATACAATTTTAGCATGTATATTCATCTCCTCTTTATATAAATTTAATTATTTTCTTTATTCATATAATCAGCAACTTTCATTAAAAGTCCTGTAAGTTCAACACTTTTATCTTCTCCAAGGTAATCAACCAAACCTTTTAAGAATTCATAAAGATGATCTTTTGCTTTCTTCATTACAGCTTCACCTTTTTCGGTAAATTCTATACGAACAACTCTTCTATCTTTGGAATCCATTTTTCTTTCTACGAATCCATTCTTCTCCAAATTGGTTATTTGCTGAGTTACCGTTGGCGATGCAACCTTCATAATCTTACTTATTTGAGATATCTTTATGCCTTTATCTTTATTTTCCTCATTTTGCAAAGCCTCTTTTATACAAAAAAGAACCATCATCTCTGTATGAGTAATTCCATATTCCTCATGTGCATGTGGATGAACTTTAACCTTTCTTATTCTTGCAAAGGCTCTAAAAAGATCAGTTACCAATTCTTCATTATCTTTTATCATTTTGTCCTCCTATATTTATTTAGATAAATAATTTATTAGTCAAATAAATTATTAGGTAACCTAATTATATTTATTATTTATATAATTGTCAATAGTCTCTCCAAATAAATAATAAAAAATTTTAGATATGATAAAATATCTCTAGCTAAGCTGTGAAATAATTTATTTTCCTTTCGTATTAATTAATGTAGCCGGCAAAACACGTTAAAGGAGTGAAAAAATGAAGATAAATGATGATAATTTTCTTTTAGAAATGAAAAACAAAAACACAAGAGCTCTTGAGTTTATAATAGATTGCTATTCAAATTTAGTATTTAAAGCTGTTTTAAATGTGCTTGGAAGTGAAAACAGGGAGAGTGCCAAAGAATGTGTTAATGACATATTTCTTTTAGTTTGGAACAAGCATCATCTTTATAATCCAGAAAAATCTTCTTTTAAAAATTGGCTTCTTGCAATAAGCAAGTATAAAGCTATAGATTACAAAAGAAAGCTTTCAAGGCACACTACCCTTGAACTTGAAGAAAACTTACTTTTTACTGATAAGGATCTTGAAGGAAGCTACATCTTAAAAGAAAAAAAAGAGGAATTGCTTACCCTACTTGATAATGGAAATAAAATCGATAAAGAAATTTTCATACGAAAATACCTTCTTGATGAAGATACAGACATAATAGCCCAAAAACTTAAACTTTCAAAGGGTGCTGTATATAACAGGTTATGGCGTACAAAGAATTTAATTATTAAAAACTTTAATTCTGTAAATAATTTGGAGGTGGTAAAATGAATTCAAATTTTAATGAAGACGAAATATTAACTATGTTAAATGATATAGAAATAACAGAAGATGAGCTTAGTAACGAAGATTTAACTGAAATTGAAAAGAAAAAATTGAGTAAAAATATACTAAATAGCGTAAAAATAAAGAAACTTAAAATTAAAAAAACTATTATAGCTTCATCTATTGCTGGATTAATGATATTATCCGTGCCACTTGTAAATTCCAATGCTTTTGCAGACATAACTTCAAAACTTTCTATAATTCCCGGAATAGGTCAAGTAACCATTGATAACAATAAAGGATTAGTTTTAAAAAATAGCTTGGAAGTAAATAGTGTGACTTTAAAAAATTTATATATGGATAATACTAAATTAGTCGCAACAATACATCTAAACTCTAGTGAAGATTATCAGTGTGCTAATTATTATTTAAAGACTGCCGATGGCATTACCTATAAACTTAAGGTAACAGACGCATCTTATGATGAGTCCATACCAAATTCATTTTCTGCAACTTATAAATTAGAATATAATGGTTTCATAGAAAAATCATCAAAATACACGCTAGGAGTCATTAATGACAAGGCTACTTTTAGTTTAACAAACAACAATTTTAAAGAAGCCTTTCCATCTGGAATACTTTATACTGCAACTAATGGTAAAACTACTTTAAATATAACCTCCGTAAAAAAAGATAAAAACATACTTAGGGTGTATTATTATTTTACAGATAAATTCAACAAAAACACCACTAATCAAGATCCATCTATTAGTTTTAACATAGGTACTTTTAAGGATGAAGAGCAGATAAACTCTACTAAAGGCTCTATTGAAAGCTCTATAGACAATCCTCATTTTCAACTTTCAGATGAATTTAATAATGTTGATTATGGTCATGATGATTCAGCACAATTATCTTATGAAAATGTATCTTCATTTAACTTAGATAAATTAAAAGGCTCTAAATTAAAATTGAGTATTCCTTCTATAACCTATACTACTGGCAATATTAAAAGTCTCGAAGAATTCAAGAAAAATAATGATTTTAATATAAGTTTAAATGTTCCTAAGAGTGGAAAAACAATTTTAAACGAAGTTCACGAATACAAAGGTTTTAAATTTAAAATAATAAGTATAGAACGTTTATCAGATAAAAAAATCTCTCTAGTATACACTGTTTTAAACGATGAAAATTCAAAATTAAAAACACTTGATGTTCAATTAGGTAGTACTTCATGTGATGGTGGTTCCAGTGATGCAACTACTAATAATGTAATCTCAGTTTTACCTAGCAACAATATTATCGGTGATAAAATAGACATAGACACTATTAACATACGTTTTGCATCCGTAGGCCCTTTTAATACAAATATAAATTTAAATAACATAAAACATTAAATCGAACTGCTACATTTTTCGTAACTCTTAAACATTGCGAACTAAATCAATTCACAATTCACGATGCACAATTCACAATGAAGGTAGATTTTCTGTAGCAAAGCTACAGAAAATCTTAAAACCTATTTTTTTATTGCTTTCGCAATAGCACCATTTATGGTGCTAAGCGAAGCTTATAATATTTAAGTTTAAGATTTACCTGACGCAAGGAAGGCAAATCATCCTTCATTGTGCATTGTGAACTGTGAATTGTGAATTGATTTAATTGGTTCGCAATAATTTTATATTGTTCACATCCTTTAAACCCATATGCCTCATCTTTAGTACTTTATCTAAGGTCTTTTTCAGTGTAATAAACTATACCAATCGCTCCTGGTCCAACATGCAATCCAATAACTGGTCCTATATCACAAATTAAAGGCTTTATATTTAGTCTATTATAAATTTCACTTGCAAGTTCTTTAGCTTCTTCATAACAGTTAATATGGTGAACAACAATTTCTCCAAGCCCAAAAGCTTTTACCTCTTCAAGCATTTTATTTAACATCGTAGCCACAGCTTTTTTCTTTGTTCTAACCTTGCCAAAAACCGTTGTCACTCCATTTTCAACTGTAAGTATTGGGATTATCTTAAGTATGTTTCCTATTAACGCACTTGCACCACCTATTCTTCCGCCCTTTCTTAGATAAACTAAGTTTTCTGGAATAAATAAGAATCTGCTTTTTTTCAAATTTTCTTCTGCAGCAGCTTTAACTTCCTCTAGGCTCTTTCCTTCCTTAGCGGCTTTTGCTGCACTAATAGCAGCAAATCCAAGCTGCATACAGTTGTCACCGGAATCGATTATCTCTATTTTTGCATTTTTATATTCTTCAAGTACCATATCCCTTGCAATATGAGCCGTAGAATATGTACCGCTCATTTCAGAAGATATGAATATACAAAGCATATCATTTCCCCTTTGTGCAGCTTCTTTCATAACTCTACACATGTCATCTAAACTTGGCTGTGACGATTTAGGTATGCCCTTCTCTTCCATCTTTTTATAAAAGACATCGTTACTTATATCTGTTTCCTTAAAACTTTCATCATCAAAAGTAACACTTAAAGATAAAATTTCTATGCCGTATTTTTCCCTTAACCCCTTATCCATACAACTTGTACTATCTGTTACTATTTCAATCGCCATAATTATACCCTCCATAATGTTTATAAACCATTCTAGCATTTTTTAATATAAAATCCCACTTACAAAAAGTACATATTCGCCCGTTTACGGGCAAATATGTACTCCTCAGTATAAATTTTCTTAACTTTATTTCAATATCTGCTTTACGTTTTTCTCATACTTTTTGTCATACTTTTTATTTTCAAATTTACTTAAATTCTTTGTATCAATATACTTTTTTGCTCCTGCTTTCAAAAGCTTTTGATCTATAGCATATATTTCAAGTTCATAGCTTTCATTTTTACTATCCATACTTGCTCCTATAACATCAATTTTCGTACCATCTTTAAGCTTTATTTTATAATACAAGTTATTATCTTTATCATCTGAAATACCTGCATAAATTTCCTTTACATCAGAATATGAATATGACTTGCCGTTTAATTTCATTATTCCATGCAATATTATCTTATTATTTGTTATCACACTATAAGTTGTATATGCATATATTAAACCTACTACTGATAATATGGCCACTCCACATAAAATCTGTTTTTTATATTTATGCTTACTATATAAATTAAAAACTTTAATTATATATGGATTAACCCTTGTGTTGCTTATTTTGCCTTCAATTCTATTTAATATATATAAATAAAAAACTATTAACCAAAAATAAATAACTACCATTGCAGTTATCATACTCGAGGTAGGAATAGTAAAAAGTTCATAATTTTTATAACCAGATAACAACCTACTTGTATAGTCAAACACAGCTATAGAACCCAAAGCCAAAACAACCACTGCTACTATACTTAATAACATTTTAATTAAGCTAGAAAAAATAGCCTTCCACATAATATTCAACCCTTTTTTAACGATTCTTCAACTAACTTTTTAAATAATTTCACCATATTTTCATCTTCAGCCGCTGTCATCATTTCTGGATGCCACTGTATTCCCATTACAAAAGCATCTCCATCTTTTTCTATTGCTTCAATTACTCCATCTTTTGATACTGCGCTTACAATAAAATCCCTTGCAACATCCTTAATTGCTTGATGATGAAAACTGTTTGTTACTATATTTCCCTTAAAAATATCATATAACTTGGTTCCTTTTTTAATATGTACTGAATGTCCTACACTCCACGGCTGTGACTGCTGTGTATGCTTTATGTAAACACCATCTATAAGTGACATATCTTGATAAAGATTTCCTCCAAAAGCCACATTTAATATTTGATGTCCTCTGCATATTCCAAGTATAGGTTTGTCTAACTCATATGCTGTTTTAATTGCATATATATCAAATTTATCTCTTTTAGGATATATAAATCCAAGTTTTTCATGCGGCTCGTCACCATAGCTTAAAGGATTTACATCATATCCACCTGAAACTACTATACCGTCTACTCTCTTTATTTGCTCCTTAATTAACTCTTCATCTTCAATTACAGGAATGATAATAGGGATTCCCCCAGCCTTTACAATAGATATTATATAATCATTATTGACATAAGCCCTTTCATAACCAGGAAACATACCTCCTTGATCAATTTGTATACTTCCTAGTATACCTATTAATGGTTTCTTCATCTTTACAGCCCCCTTCAATTCTAATAATTATAGCATAACCCTCATTTATTTAATACACAATTCAAAATTATTACGAAGTAAGTGCAGTTCAGGATATTAAATAAAATTAATAAAACTAAGAGCAAAATATTTAAAAGCCTAAGATGTTTCAATAACTCGCTGGGCGCTCAGACAATTGAAACATCTAAGCCTTTTAAATATTTCACTCTAAGTTTTATTAAAATTTTATTTAAACCATCCTGAACTACACTTACTTCGCATTTACAGTGGTTTAAGGAAAAAATTCCTCCGTGCCTACGGAATTTTGGGGCAGTGCATAAACTTTCATTCTTTACCTAATAATATATTAAAAGGTGATAATTATCATATTAATTGATCAACTTATTTAAACATTGCAAAACAAAGATGTAGTGGATTAATCAAATAACCTTTGGTAGGTGTAGGAAAAAATGATGTTAGGGAATAGCATTGAAAAAATATTTTAAATAAAATTGTATAAAACTTAGTGGGAAATTTTTTGAAGCTTTAGAGATTTAGATTGTCTGAGCATCTTTTTGCGAGTTATCTAAAGCTCTTAAGCTTTAAAAAAATTGCCGCTTAGTTTTATTAATTTTATTTAAGATTTTAAGATGCTATTCACTAACATCATTTTGTTACACCTACCAAAGGCTATTTGATTTTGCACTACACTTTGCTTCGCAATGTTTAAAACAATTGAACTAATATTTTCTAATTATCTGTCATGACATATGCATCTATATTGTTATTTTTTAAAAAGTCATAGCTAATCCAACCATAACCGTCGACTCCCCAATCTGTGCCCCATGAATTTATTATTTTTACTGCTTGTCTACTATCATCATATCCAACTACACATAATGCATGTGCACCTTCATATTTTCCAGCTGTGCTATTATAAATTTGATCATTTACCGATAAGTCGTCAAACTGAGGATATACAGGTATTGATATTAATACAGGATTCCAGCTTTCAATTTCCTCTTTTATCTCTTCAACATTTCCACTTTGCAATTGCCCCCAAGTCTTTTCTTTATAATTTGCAGCATGCGTTCTTTGAGTAGCTGTAGGTTTAGTCTTATAGCTATATAATTTTCCACTATAAGGCATGTCATCCAATGTAGTACAACCTTGACTATCTAATAAATTAAAAGCATCACTATAAGAACATCCACCTCCATCAGCAGAGTTGTCCGCATGTAGCTGACTATAAATATATTGTGGACTAAAAATGTGATTTTGGGTAGTCATTCCCCAATTTCTCTTTAGATTTTCCTGATAGGTTTTATCGTATGTGGTTGCAAATGTGGTACAGCTTCCTAATTCACCTTGGTTTTCAACAGCTGGAAAGAAGCTTGATAAATCCCCACTAGAATTTATTTGCATTTGACTCACACTATAAATACTGGAATTAAGCTTGTTAAACTCTGGATAAACCTTTTTAATGTTTGGCATTTTTTCATGTAGTTCCCTTAAACCCAGTGGATGTAATGTTTTTGCTTGTACAGTTTTTGCACTAGCAAATCCTCCACTACATACTAAAAGTAAAATTAATGACTTTGAAACTAAATTTTTAATTCTCATAATTCTCCCCCTATCACTTTACTTATAGCAATTAGAAGCCCATCGTAAAGTAAATATTTTATGTTACTTTCATTCAAACACAATAATACTACTTAATTTAACGATTGTCAAATTATTGTTTTTTTGGTTTAATTATAGGTTTAATTGTTTTTAAGAACACAATTATAGATAATATTAGATTGTATTGTCACTTATATATTAAACATGAAAATTAGGCTATAAAAAGGAAGCTATGGGTTAAATTTAAAACCCATAGCTTCCTTTAGTATTTTCGGCTATTTTTAAAAGAATGTTGATGTAATATGCTGTAATATTATCTCTTCACACTCAAATTTATTTATTTCCCTTGCTAATTTTACTATTCTTGTACCCGTATACTGCATAAATTAAAATACCAATTAAAAGCCAAACGGCAAATCTAATCCATGTAACAACCGGAAGCGTATATATTAAATATCCACAGCATAATATGGTTACAATTGGTGTAAAAGGAACCCCTGGACATCTAAATTTTCTTTTTACTTCTGGCATTGTTACTCTTAAAACTATAACACCAAGAGAAACAAGTGCAAATGCAAACAAAGTTCCTATATTGCACAATTCCATTATCATATTAAGTGGCAAAAGCCCTGCAATTACAGCAGTAACTATACCTGTTAAAATAGTACACAATCCCGGTGTGCTGTGCTTTTTATTAACCTTGGAAAAAGCATTTGGAAGCAATCCATCTCTCGCCATAACCATAAATATTCTAATTTGGCCATACAAAGTCGCAAGAAGCGTAGATATCATTCCGACTACAGCACCAACTCCAACTAATGCAGACCCCCAAGTTATACCTATGTGTGAAAGTGCTCCTGGAAGTGCATTATCTATACTAACATCTTTATATGAAATTATGCCTGTCAATACTAACGAAACGGATATATACATTACTATAACTACTATTAGGCATAAAGCAAGTCCTCTTGGTACATCTTTTTCTGGGTTCTTAGTTTCCTCTGAAGCTGTAGATACCGTATCAAAGCCTATAAAAGCGAAAAATATAATTGAAGCGCCAGATACTACTCCATTAACACCAAAAGGCATAAATGGATGATAATTTGTAAGTTTTATATGAGTTGCTCCTAACACTACAAATATAATAATTATCACTATCTTTATAATAACTATAACATTATTTATTTTTGCACTTTCAGATACACCTATGTATAAAAGCCAAGTTACCAATGCCGTTATAAGCACTGCTGGCAAGTCCACAATTCCTCCAGCTATAGGTGCTTTAGTTAGCATGCTTGGCAGCTTAATTCCATAATCGATTAATATTCCATTTAGTGATCCCGACCAACCTGACGCAACAGCTGCCGCTGAAACAAGATATTCTAGTATTAAATCCCATCCTATTATCCATGCAATAATTTCGCCAAAAGCAACATATGAATAAGAATATGTACTTCCTGATACCGGAAACATTGATGCAAGTTCAGAATATGTAAGTGCACATAACGCGCTTGTTATAGCCGCTATTATAAACGATACTATAACTGCCGGTCCTGCCATCTTAGCACCTTGACCCGTTGCCACAAAAATACCGGTACCAACTATTGATCCTATACCAAGTGCCGCCAAATCAAAACTTGTAAGCTTCTTTTTTAAATTACTTTTAGCATAATCGTCGTCAAAATTATGTACTGTTTTTTTTCTAAATATTTTCAACTCATTTTCCTCCAATGTCAAATTATAGATATACCAGCTCAACTATTAAAGTTCATGTGCACCATAATGCCTAGAAGACGGCATTTTGGTAGACATAAATTTTAAGTTTCACAATTGTATATCTTTAGCGCCAGCTAATAATTATAAGACATTTAGAATTATTATACAAGATAAAATTTTAATTTAGGCAACACTAATATGTTGAAGTGATATTAAAAATTGTTTGACCTTGTTAAACATTGTGAACCCTTTTTCAAAGTACAAAGTAAAAAGTACAGAGTACAAAGAAGGATACACTTGCTAGGGGTTTGGGCGTAAGCCCATGTAGGTTCTTTAACTTAGTAGAAGTAATCTCAATAGTAGTGCAATAAAACTTTGTATATTAATAAACTTACGTCATGTAAATCTTAAACTTAACTATTGTCAGCTCTGCTGACAACAGTAATGATGTGATTGCGTAGGCAATCACAAATAAGTTGTAAGATTTTCTGAAGCAAAGTGGAAGAAAATCATCCTTCACTGTACTTTGTACTTTGTACTTTGTACTCTGTACTTTGGTTTAATGGTTCGCAATAATTTTAAGTTACGCTATTGATTCTAAGTACTCTTCTGCCTTCTCGTGGTCATATTGACCTTCCCATTTTGATATTACAATTACAGCAAGTGAATTTCCTATAACATTTACAACTGTTCTTGCCATATCAAGAATTCTATCTATTCCAGCAATAAATGCCACTCCCTCAATCGGAATTCCAACCGAACCTAAGGTTGCAAGCAATACTACAAAAGAAGTTCCCGGCACTGCTGCCATGCCTTTTGAAGTTATCATAAGTACAACTACAAGATTTATTTGAGTAAGAAGCGAAAGATGTATTCCATAAAGTTGTGCTATAAAAATTGCCGCAATAGATTGATATAATGCTGATCCATCTAAATTAAAGGAATATCCAGTTGGAAGTACAAAAGAAATTATTCCTTGAGGAGCACCAAACTTCTCCATCTTCTCCATAAGCTTTGGAAGAACAGCCTCCGAACTGGCAGTAGTATACGCTAATATAAGCTCTTCTTTTAATAATCTTATTATTTTCAGAACGCTTGTCTTAGCTAAAAATTTAGCTATAAATCCAAATACAACAAATATAAAAATAAATATAGCCCCGTAAACTGTCAAAACTAATTTTCCAAGAGGAATTAAGGATTTAACTCCAAACTTAGATATTGTAAGTCCAATAAGTCCAAAAACTCCTACTGGTGCAACTCTCATTATTTGATTTGTTATCCAAAACATTACATTTTCTACACCTGAAAAAAATTCAACAATAATCTTTCCCTTTTCCCCCATAGCAGCTGTGCCAAGTCCAAACATAACAGAAAAAAATATTATCGGAAGCATCTCACCATTTGTTAATGATTCAAATAAGTTTGAAGGTACAATATTTACAATTACATCAAAAATACCGTGATGAGAACTTGTTTTAGCTGTATTAACATATGTATCGATACTTGTTTTAGCTAGATCATGCATATTAACACCAGTTCCAGGCTTAACAACATTTGCTATTATAAGCCCCAAAATAATTGCAAAAGTAGTTATTACTTCAAAATATAAAAGTGTTTTCGCTCCAATTTTTCCAACCTTTTTTATATCACCAAGACTAGAAACTCCTACAACAAGTGCAGAAAAAACTATTGGTACTACTATCATTTTTATAAGCCTTAAAAATATATCTCCAAGTGGCTTTAAATAACTTTGTGCTGTTACATTTCCATAAAAAACTGCTCCTACCACAATTCCTAATATGAGCCCAATAACTATTTGCATAGCTAGTCCACATTTGATTTTTTTCATAGTATAAAACTCCTTCCAATCTTTTATATGAATTTATTTGTATTAGATATTGCAAATTTAATCTTTTATTTTTCAAATTTTGCTATGTTGAAATTCTATATTTTATTGCAACCAAATAATTATGTGTTAATTATAGCAATGCAACTACGTAATATAACAAAAAACTACAAGTATCTATTGAATTTTTGTCTTATAATTATTAAAATATAAAGTTGTAGTCCTAATTAAATAATTGAGAAAATTGCATAAAAAAAATTTCTTCATGCATAATCATATTCTTTCAGGAGTGATTCAATTGAAAAAAAAATTATATATACTATTAATAATGCTTATTGTAATTCCTTTAGCTGGGGAATTAAAGATATATCCTTTTCACGATTCTTATCGTGTAAGCTTTGGAACACCCATCTTTTTCTTTTTTTTATTATGGGTAAGAAAGCTACACCCAATATTATCAGGTTTTATAATAGGTATATGTGTTGTACTATTTCGTATATTTTTAAGTATGTGCTTAGCAGGAAGTTTTCACCTTATACCTACTTTTATGCTCAACTTCCCTGCTTTTTTCTATTACTTAACATATGCTGTACTTTTTTACATTGTAGGTGTAAAATATTTAAACCATCATCTTTTTCTTGGTTTTCTATCTGCTTTAATAGAAATTTCTGCTAGTATGGTAGAGTTATCCATAAGGCATATCTTTTTAGGAGATTATATTAATATCACTGTTTTTAATAAGATTATAATTATTGCTATTATAAGAAGCTTTTTTGTACTTGGCTTTTTCAATATAATAAAACTTCACGAAAAAGAAGAAGAAGTTGAAAAACAACAAGAACAAAATAGAAGTATGTCCATTCTTATTTCTAGTTTATACGCAGAATCCATACAATTGAAAAAGTCTCTGCTCAATGCAGAACATATTACAAGGAATTGCTACGATTTATATAGAGATTTAAAAAATTCAAAAGAAGTTATAAATGCAAGTGAAGTATCAAAAAAAGTTTTAGGCATAGCTGGAGAAGTTCATGAGATAAAAAAGGATAATCAAAGAATATATGCTGGACTTTCAGAAATGGTTTCCAACGGAAATTCTAGTGATTACATGTCCTTAGACGAAATTATAAACATCATAATTAACACAAATAAGAAATATGCTGATACTCTTTCAAAAAATATTAATTTCATTTTAGAACTTGAACAAATTGATAATTCATTTCACGCATTTATACTTTTATCCATTTTAAACAACCTCGTTTCAAATTCTGTTGAAGCTATTACAGAAGCTGGATTTATTAAAATTTCTGTTCATAAAGTTCATGATTTTATTGAATTTAAACTTTCTGACAACGGTGCTTATATACCCGATAATAAGAAAGAACTCATATTCAAACCTGGATATACAACAAAATATGATGAAACTGGAAAACCTTCAACTGGTATAGGATTATCTTACGTTAAAGAAATTGTAAATAATCTAAACGGAAATTTGAATTTACAAAGCACAACAGAGGAAACTTCCTTCATAATAAATTTACCTATAAATAATTTAATAAGGAGGTAATAATATATGCGTTTTTTTATTGTTGATGATGACGAAGCTATTTGTACAATGCTCACTGAAATAATTGAAGATTATGATCTCGGAAAAATTGTTGGTACAGCTGATAATGGAGCAACCATAAATAACGATTTACTTGATTTAAAAGAAATAGATATACTAATAATTGATTTGCTTATGCCTATTCGCGATGGTATTGAAACAATACGAGATCTTGGTACTTCTTTTAGAAGCAAAATAATTATGCTTTCCCAAGTAGAAGATAAGGAAATAATTGCAGAAGCATATTCCCTCGGTGTTGAATATTACATTACTAAACCCATTAATAGACTTGAGGTTATAAAAATAATCGAGAAAGTAATTGAAAATATAAAATTACAAAAATCAATACATGATATAAAAAAAACACTTAATATATTAGACTATGAAAAAAAAGAATCAAGTTCAACTAATACTACACAAAAAAAGACCATCCTTGATTCTGGAAAGTTTTTGCTTTCCGAACTAGGTATAATAGGTGAAAATGGGAGCAGCGATTTGCTCTCCATGCTTCAATATGTATACAAATATGACGATAAGCAAAGCATTAAAGCTGATTTCCCTGCATTAAAAGATATATTTACTAATATAGCTATTAGTAAACTAGGATCAAATGCATCTTCTTCTGAAATTACTAAAGAAGTTAAAGCTTCAGAACAGAGGGTTAGAAGAGCTATTTCTCAATGTCTTACTCATTTGGCTTCTCTAGGACTTATGGATTATTCTAACGAAAAGTTTGAGGAGTATTCTTCAAGTTTCTTTGACTTTACTGAAATTAGAAAAAAAATGCTTGAGCTCGAAAACAATACTCAAACTTCTCAATCAAAGGTTAGAATTAATATGAAAAAATTTGTTAAGGTGCTGTATATGGAGGGGAAGAAAAGAATTAATTCAGAGTACAGATGACGGAGTACAGAGTACAGCGAAGGATGATTTTTCGCTGACACGGAAAATCTAAAAACTTAACGGACTATCGTCCAAAGCTATAAAAGACTCATCGCTGCTGAGTCTTTTATAGCTTAATTAGTAATTATTGCATCATAAAGCTTTGCTGCAACCCCATTTGTCTTATCCTATCAAGCCAATCATATATCATTGCTTGATTATATATCGGTTGTCCATTCTCATCTTTTGCTTTTTCTAAAGCAATTGCAAGTAGCGCATATTCATTTTCTAAATAAGTTCCGAAAACACCTTGATCATCAGTGTTAATAGATACAAACATTTGAGGACAATTCTTTATTTTTTCTGAATCACATGTAAGTCCCAAATTATAGAAATTAATAATTGGATGCTTATCATATCTCTTAAACGTACCTATGAGGTAATTTGATGATGGATTAGTTTCAATACCTATTCCTTTTTGTGCTACAAATTCCTGCATTCTCTTCTGAATTTTTTCAGCTGCATGTACATAAGCTTTTGTAACTTTAAAGTTATACTGCTCAGAACCAGTTTTTTTAACTTCAAAGTTATAGTGATAACTATAATATAAGTAAGCACAGTTCCTATTATTTCTTATTGAAGCCGGAACAGAATTATTTATCTTACATCTATCCCAATAGCAAATTTCTATTTTATTTTTATCATACTTCTTATCAGCATACAACGAAGGATCATCCCCTCTTAATTTCCATGCATCATAATAGGTCATATGATTATAAATAGCAGATTGGAGTTTTTCATCTTCTGAAGGAAAATTATTTTGATATATCTCCTGAAACATTTCATTAAACTGATTTTCAAGTTCATATACTAAATTTTCAGTATCCCTTATGTTATATTCTCTTATCTTTGCTATCATCCAAGCTATATTGTCTAAATAATCCTGTTTAGGAAGTACTAAATTATTGGATTTAGAATTATACCAAGCTTCAACATCAACCCCTAATGCCATTGCATGTCCTATTCTATCCCCATAACTCAATCCTAAAAACAAAATAGCTTCATCTATTGCTCTAAGACCATCAATTAAATCTAAAAAATCTTCTCCAGCATGATAAGTTGACATAACCTTTGGTATTTTATATTCATCAAATAAATACTCTTGTTCAGTACTATTACTATGATTTTTAAGAAATCTAAAGGCTTGTGCAAAAACTTCTGGCCTACATCCAATTTCATCAGAACATGCATCTATACCAAATATTCTCTTAATAACTGGATTTATTCTTTCTCTTAGTCCTGCAAGCATAATAGCTTGATTTTCAACATATTTTCTAAGCTTAGAATCTCTTGGTTTTATTGAAACTGCTATCTTTTTATCAATATTTTTTATTGAATTATATTTAACATCATCTTTTACTTTAGGAAAATGAAGTACATAAAAATATTTCTTTTCACTTTCCTCTCTAAAAATCATCTGTTCTAAATTTATTTGCTTTTGCTTATCATCTATAATTTTTCTGTTTCCTTCTTTTGTTTCAATAATTTTATCTAGGGACTTTATTGAATCTTCCATTTCTACGGCTGTATTCGGTGGACAAATTCTAGCTTCTAAACTTTCTATGTTTTGATCTTTCATAGAAGATATAATTGACGTATAAATTACAGCATCATGCAAAAGCGGTTCCTTACTTAAAAACTTAGTTTTTCTATCCTGATAATCACCAAAATTTTTAAATCCAACCCTATTATTTATTTGCATTAATTCTCCTCTAAATTTTGATTTTATAACGAGGTAAGCATAGAATAAATCAGCATATGGAAGATATTTTTTATCTCTTTCGTAAATCTTTTTGAACATCGAATACATGAATTTTCTTTCTCCACATAACAATACATTACTATTTTCCTCTACTAAGCTTAAACTTTTAGGTATACAATAATCCGCGGCGATTTTAATTCCATAAGTACCACCTTCAAACTTATATCCAAATTCATGCTTTAACGCACTTATATCTTGCTGAATTTCATACAGATCCAAGTCGATATTATCTTTTTTTAAAAGCTTTTTCAAAGTTTCATCTTGATTTTCTTCATCAAAAAACTTCACACCATTTAAAACGCTAAATAAAAATCCTCTTATTACAGCAGCCTTTCTCACTAAATCAATAATATTACAGCCCTTATCCTCTGAAGAATAATTTAAATCAGGATCTAGTCTTTTGCTACTAATGCCAGAAATCTTAAAATCTTTATTTCTATCTATAACCTTATTCATAAGACTTATCCATGTTAAATTAAAATATGGAGCTGAACCCTTAAGATGAAAGTGATTTTCTGCCATGCCCTTTTCTAACATTTTATGAAGTCTTATATTATCACTTTTTATCACAGGCTCCCAAGAGAAAAAATTTCTTCCCCTAGAAGACACCACATCCCTATATGCAAGATAAGCTGTAGTAAGCAAATCTTGATCTAATCTGTGTGAAATCATCCTCCACCTTAAAAGCTGCTCATACTTGCAAAATGGCTCTCTATCTCTTTCTATTAAAACCTCGTCCGTAAATTGAATTAACAAATTAAATACTGATGAAAATTTATTTTTTTCATTAATCCCCCTACTTACCTCTCTCATGTCTTTCATTAAAATATCTAATTCATTATATATATTTAAAATCTCATCTTCGGAATAGCGCTTAAAATACTCTGTAGCTAAATTAACAAAAGTATTTCTATCTACTTTGTTATGCAAATTCTTTCTTTTTCTTTCATCCCACTCAAATGTGCTGTCTAAAATCTTTTGCGGAGATTGTTTTCTAAAAAAGATGTCTAGGCATCCTCTAAGGATATCCATTAAGAATCACTCTCCTTAAACCCCATTTATTACATAATTATTCATTCTCTAATCTGATTTTTTCACGTTTAAGCAAATCTATTAATTCATCTATATAATTAGAATCAACCTTTTTCTCATCTTCACTACTTCTATTATCATTTACTCCATCGATCCAATCCTTTACTTTTTCTATAAATTCATTTCTAAAATTTGATTGTAAAACTACTTTTCCTTTTTTTATCTCAATCCCTTCATTATATATTGCCTTTGCATTATATTTAACAGCAGGTATTTGAACCTTTCGTCCATAATTAGAAAAATATCTAATTCTATCATCCAATATATTTATATTTTCTTCATCATTTTGAAAAGTTTCGCTTTGTTGCTCTATATAATCTAATATTTCTTTAACATGTTCATTAAGAGAAGGTTTCTTTTCGTCTATACCTATCTCTAAAATTTTATCAACAATAGTGTTATTAACAAAATCCATCTTAAAATTATCACATTCATTTAACTTCAATATTTTATTCACATCATAATAGTTGTTGCTAACAGCATTATATAGGACCTTAAAAAACGTTTCAAAAAAGAACTTCAAATTACTTTTAGACTTATAACTTTTATAAAATTCATAATAAGTATCTTCCATAATTTTCTCTACTAATTCAACACTATATATAGGTATTACTATTTTGTTTCTCTGTTCATTAATTTGTTTTGATATTGAAATATTGTAAATATTATCGTAATTATCTTTAATATTATTGTTTTTTTCTACATCTTCGCCATAAATATAACCGCCTATTGCTTTTTCAATAGTACCTTCTGGATCTAAAACTTTTGTTATAAATGCTGTTGCATTAATTATTCCATGCTTTCTCCCAACACTTCCCTCCATACTTAATTGACTATTTAATTCATAATAAGGTATAATATTTTCTCTATACTTACTATTTTCTCTTCCAAAAACTAGAAAATAGTTTATTAATTCAAAATCCTTAAATAATTCTGCATCAACCTGCTCACAATAATCCCCATCATTTATTACTCTATCCATAAACTCTTTCATTCTGTCGCTAGCTTCATTAATCCTTAAGTTCCTATAATCACTTATTGAATAAAACATATAATAATTTTGAAACTTTTCCAATAACATTGTATTAATAATATTTCCACCCATTAAAATTTTAACACTGTTAAAACTTATTGTTACTTTAGTCATTTTATAAAACAATATAGAATACAAAGTTTTTATTGCAAATGTAAATTTTTTATATTCCTCATCATTTAAATGTTCATCATACGCATTAAGAACTGCAATCACATCTCCAAAACTTATATTTAATGAATTATTAGATAAGTTAATTATATTTTTTATTGTTTCCGCTATATCACCTTTACGTATAAGTCTTGTAGATCTAGTATACTCCGATATTTTATAGATATAATCTTTTCTGTCTAAACCACCATATGAATATTTTTTCATAAGGAATTTAATATAAATTTCATCTGTAACTGCATTTACTAAATACTTATTTTTTTTCTTAATTGAAGTATTATAAAATTCATCAATAATTTTTATATATCTTCTTGATAAATTTCTTCTTACCCAATTCTTCAAAAAGTAAGTTTCAAATTTTTCAAGATTATGTAGTCTAATTTGCTTCTCTTTCTCATCATCACTTGGAATCAATTTTATATCATCCATCTTATTAAGCATAATCAAATAATTTTGCAATTCCCTTAAATTATCAGGAACCAAATAATGAACATCATAATCATTTTTTATAAATATTAACCCTGTCTTTTCATATGTCATTTTTAAAACTGTGTCTTCTATTGATAAATCACTTTTACTCTCACTTTTTTCGTTTAAATTACTATTTTTAGTTATGCAACATTTATGTGTTGATTCGCCATTATTGCATACATAATTAAATTCTTCTGCCCCCTTGTTTATATTTTCATCTTCAATCACTAATTCTATATCTTCTTCAATTCCATCCTTATGCACTCTTATATCAGGCAAATAAAGTTTTCTTCCATTTGGTATAAGCTTTTCTATATATCTTTCGGCCATCTCCTTAGGGTCATCAGCTAAATTACCTTCCTTAAGCATAACCTCATAATTTTTTCTATACATCTGCTCAATAGAATCCTTTAGTTGTCCCATTTTTATTGCCATAAGCACAATTACATTAGGAACCATCAAATATTTTCTTATTTGCTCTGCCATCTCTGCCGAATGTTTAATATTCATATCTAAATCATCTATTGGAATAACGAGAAATCTCTTATCTTTATCCTTTTTATCACCAAACATCTCAAGAAATTCATTAACTAATTCAATAAAACTTTTTCTCATGTTAGACCCAGAAGCTAAACTAATTAATGTTTCTATTATGTCCTCGCTATAAGGCGATTCTTTTAACATATCTTTTCTATCAGTATTAATTGTTTTTAAATCCATATACACTTTTTGAAATTTCTTTAATAATCTTTTTTTATCATCATATTCTAAAGCATCACTTTGTTTTTCCATTTGCTCTTTAAACTTCGAAAACATCTTGGCTATTATAATTTCGAATATAGATTCTTTATCCTCTAAAAGTGCTGGATCAATTATATCCAAATTCACAAACGATACATCTTTAAGCTTTTTAAACTTTTCAAGCCCCAATTTATCTAGGTTAGTGCCTTTATCATTTATATGTTTTAAAGTCTCAGCAAAAGAAACCATTGCAGAACTTTTTCCAGTTCCCCTCTCTCCAACGAAAGCTATAATATTATTTGCTTCTTCTTTATCTTTTTTAAACTTTTCAGCAGAACTATAGTATTTTTTAGTATTGTCAATTATCTCCCATGCATTTACCGCTGCACTATCATATATATCTTTAAAAAATGAATCATTGAATTCTTGTACGCTTTCAACCTTTATTTTAAATTCCGATCCTTCTTTTATAACCAATTTTCTCTTAGGTTTATTAACATTTTTATCCCCTTCACTCATTTAACCCATCCTCCGTATTTTTATTTAATTGTTTTCTTAATTTACAAAATAGTAATTTATTTCTTTAATTTTAACATAATGTTACTATTTTTTGTATATAATAATTCAATATATCTACTTATTTTTTAGGCTCCTAATTTTCCCATACAAAATAATATTGACACTAAATTTTCCACATACTATAATATTAGTAGATACTAGTGTATCTGAAAGTTTCAATTTTAAATTGAATGTTGAGGCGTTTGTCGGAAGTGCCTGGCTAACAAAAAACCGAAGAATGTTTGAGGCGTTTGTCGGAAGTGCCTGGCTAATAAAAAACCGAAGAATGTGTAATTATAAGGACATCGAAATGATGTCCTTTTTTAGTAAAATACAAAAGATAACTGAGGTAAATATGATTTGCGATATAGTTTTCATAAAGAACAATTTTTTTGATGATAATTCAAATTTTATTGAAATGTTAGACCCACATAATAAGCAAAAACAATCTGAAAGGAACTACGCTTTCATTAAAGTTAAATATAAAAATAATAATATATTTGTTCCATTAAGGTCTAATGTAAATACAAATACGCCATATGGCAAAATTGGTTTTCCAGTTCCAAGCAGTAAAAGACCTTATGCAGGTTTAGATTTCAGAAAAATATTAATTATTAATGATTTATCATATATAGAATATCAATCGGAACCCAAACTTCCAACTTCCCAGCAGTCTATACTAAACAACAGCTATGATAATATTGAAACTATGGTTATTCACTATATACATGGGTATGTAAAATCTGCATTAAAAAATCGTCATTTTAGAGACAAGCTCTATATTTTTTCAACACTACATAATTTTCATAAAGAGCTAGGAATTTCCTAGTCTCTTTTTTTATACCTACTATAATACAGTTTGCAATATTAACGAACAAACCAATATAAATATTACAATTTTAACATCATTAATAAATTCGTTTATAACTATATTAAAATCATACTACATTACTGCTCTCGTTAAAACTTTTCCATCAGAATTGCTTATCAAGCTATTCACAATTTTCCAGCCAAAACTCGTTGAAAAAACAGGTTTATATTCATTTCCCCAACGCCTTAAGCTATCTTTAACTCCCCATTCTATCATATAATTATAGATTTGAAGTTTCTGCCCAACATAGCTTTCTTCATTATTTCTATGAACATACAATACTTTATCCATCCAATAAAATTTATATTTTTCTATTAGTCTATATAATATTAGCTTATCCTCCATATACCTGCCGCCATAAGGTACATCTGTTGGCCATCCTCCAATCTTTCTTACTGCATCTGTCCGATAGCATCTTGGCCATAATGATTTATTAAATAACAAAAAGTCATACTTGTTTTTAAAAAAATCTCCTTTACAAATACGATTATTATTATACTTTAAACCTTCTTCATCTTTTCGGTTAACAACCAAAATATTACCACTGACTACAGCAACATTTTCTGGTTGTCTTTTAAATTCCCTTAAAAGCATCTCTAATGCATACGGCATAAGCCAATCATCGCTGTCGAGTTGTACAAAATATGGAGTTGTAACTGCTTGCAAAGCTATATTTTGCACTTTAGATTGCCCTGAATTAACATAATTTTTAATAACCTTTATTCTACGATTTCTTAATAAATCCTTAGCCATATACAAACTATTATCAGTTGAAGCATCATCTATTAATATTAACTTCCAGTTTGGGTAGGTTTGTTCATATAAACTTTGAAGTGCCTTTTTCAAAAACCTACCAGGATTATATGATGGTATTACAACAGTAATTTCACTATCCATTTTTTTCACCAACCTATTGCCCTTTAAAAACAAAGCTTAAAAGCCCTTGCATATGGCACTTTGCTAAAGAAGTTAAAGTTTTAGAACAGAAGTTTAGAAAAGCTGGGTTTCTGTATCTTAAACTTTTAACCCCTTAATATTTCAATATGGAATTTAGAAGACATTACTACACTTTAATAATGTCCAAATATTGTAACATACTTAATTTTTAATTAATTCCTTTACACCTTTCCATCCGTAACTTATTTCAAAAACAGGTGTATATTCATCTCCCCAGCGTTTTAATATTTTTCTAACATTAGTTTCAATTAATTCATTGTATAGCTCAAGATTATTAGTAATATTATTATCATGGCGTCTATGGTAGTACATAACTTTGTCTATCCAGTAAAAACGATATTCCTCTGATAGGCGGTATAATATCATTTTATCTTCCATATGCCTGCCCTCATAAGAATCATCTGTTGGCCATCCACCTACTTTTTTTACTGCACTTGTACGAAAACAACGTGGCCATAAAGATAAATTTGATAATAAATAATCGTATTTATCTTTAAAAAAACGACCCTTTTTAATTTTTGTACTTGGTATATTATCATGGCTTCTTAAATAACCACTTTCTTCATTAATTATCATAATATTACCACTAACTACAGCAACATCCTCTGGCTGTTTTTTAAACTCATTTAACAATGTCTCTACAGCATCTGGAGAAAACCAATCATCACTATCCAGTTGTACAAAATATGGTGTGGTAATTGCTTGTAAGGCTATATTCTGAGTCTTTGATTGTCCTAAATTAGTAGTATTTTTTATAACTTCTATTTTAGGATTATTCAATAAATCCTTTGCAAGTTCTAAACTATTATCGGTTGAGCCATCATCCACTACTATTAATTTCCAATCTTTATAAGTCTGATCATATATGCTTTGAATTGCTTTAACTAGATATTTTCCAGGGTTATATGACGGTATTACAACTGTTATTTCATTATCCATCTAAACCTTACCCTCTTTCTCTCATTTTTCTATTAAACTCAGCTACTAATTTTTCATCATCAAATTTATCTCCATCTACTAAAACGTCTATGGCACTTCCAAAATCAATAGCTACTTTCCCTGTCATTTTAGCCACTTCTGGGCACATAATTGTAGCCGGAACACCAGCCGATATTAAAGCTATATCAAAATCTGGCATGTCACTTATTGCCTTCATAGTCATAGGTATTTGATCAAAGCCCTCATGACCAATGTTAGAAACAACATTAACACCCAAGCCCCTAAACTTTTCAGCTGCCTCCTTAGCCCTTCTTCCAACTATGACCACTTTTCGTGTTCTCAGTATATCAAAAAAATCCTCTGATTTACGCATCTCTTCATTAATCCATGCATTACATACTACTGGAAAACTTAATTTATAATAATTCATTATATCCTTTAATAATTTATTATCCTTAGGTGTATGATTAGTCATACCAACAAGGTTAGCGTTTCTAAAAGAATTACTTAATCTTAAAGTAATATTTTCACTAAGCTCGGTTATACCATCATACTTATAATAATATTCAAATCCAGGATTTCTATAAAACTTATAGCTTAAAACCGCCATTTCAGCATGACCAAAACGCACCAAGGAATACGGCTTTTTGAGATTTAAGGACGATGTAATCGCGTCCAATACTTCATCTAAATAAATCTCATGACCAAAATCTTCTTCCACTGATTTTAACCTCCATTAAAAACAAATTGCTAACAACCATTACTTTATTTATGGAACATTTACTTTCTGTATCCATAATATATAATATATGCTGTATTAAATTAAAGTTCCTATTTTATTTATATGTTAAATACTTACTAGGAGGTGGCATTTAATGAATTATCTAATTACAGGTGGTGCAGGCTTTATAGGCACAAATCTTACTCTTAAGCTTTTAAAAGAAGGTCATAAAGTAACCGTGCTCGATAATTTTGTCTCATCACCACGAGATAGATTAAAAAATTCAGGCGCAACCATAGTAGAAGGAAGCGTTTTAAATAGAGATTTAGTATTTTCTTTAGCAAAAAATTGTGATTATATTGTACATCTTGCAGCCATAGTTGGAGTAAGATTAGCCATGGAGAAAGGAAGGGAAGGACTGGAAGTAAGCTCCATTGGTACAAAAAATGTACTCGAAGCTGCCCATAAGTACAACTTAGAAGTTTTTCTAGCATCTTCTTCTGCTATTTATGGAAAAATAACAAAAGCTTCAGTATCAGAGGATGATGATTCTCTTATAGGCTCAAGCAAACGATCAAGTTGGCTTTATTCAATAGCAAAACTCTTGGAAGAACATCTTGGTTTTGCATATTATAGAGAGCTAGGAACAAAAGTTAAAATAGGACGTTTTTTTAACGTAATAGGACCATATCAGACAGGTATTTATGGCATGGTAGTTCCAACTTTTATAAATAGAGCTTTGAATGACGAACCTCTAGTGATTTATGGAACTGGTTACCAGACAAGAACTTTTGGTCACGTTTATGATATATTAACTGGTTTTGACTTAGTCACCAAGAATGGACAAATTGGAGAAGTATATAACATTGGAGGAACTAATGAAATAACTATTTTAGACTTAGCAAAAAAAATCAAGCTTTTAACAGATTCCAACTCTCCAATAGAAATTATACCTTACGAAAAGGCTTTTGATAAGAATTTCGAAGAAACAACGCAGCGTGTACCTAATATTGCAAAATTGATGAAACTTGGATATAAACCAAGGTATTCCTTGGATGAGACATTAAAAAATATTATTGAATACCAGAAATCATTAAGAATAAAAAAAGGAATCTTGAATTAATAATTATAAATTTTGTAATACGAACTTATTTAAACATTGCAAATAAAGATGTGGTACAAATATGAAAATAACAAGGGATAGGTGCATTAAAAAAATGATGTGGTATACGAGTGTCGAAAAAATATTTTAAATAAAATTGTATAAACCTTAGTGGGGAATTTTTTGAAAACTTTAGAACTTTCAATTGTTTGAGCTTCCTCTCAGCGAGTTATTGAAAGTTCTTAAGTTTTCGGAAAATTTGCCACTTAGGTTTATTAATTTTATTTAAGATTTCGAGATACTCGTAGACCACATTATTTTTAATGTACCTGTCCCTTGTTATTTGGTTTTGCACTACACCTTTGTTCGCAATGTTTAAGTTTTTCGTACAAAATAATTACTTCCAAGCTTCCCCATTACCCTTTACGATTTTACTAAAGAAGTATATTAAAATAAACGCAAACGGAAAAGCATATCTTCCCTGTCCTTCAGTTATGAAATAAACTCCTGTAAACATACATAATGAAATTAAAGCATATAATTCAAACTCATCAAGCTCATCACTTTTCTTTTTAACTATTGCTCTTATAACATTTACGGCGTATATAACTACCAAGACAGTTGCTGGTAAAAATACAAGGTTTCTTATTAAATTTGTATAAACAAGAAGATAATGCTGCACTGCGTCACTTAAATTTGCTCCATTAAAAGTAAATACTACATCATCTCCAACATAATAAGTATTCAAAAGCCTTTTGCAACCTAAAATGAAGAATTCACGTGGATGGCTTTTTATCCACTTTTTAGCCGCTGCTGAAAGCATGTGATTTTTTTCTGTCATGTTTGCCTTCTTATATTTTTCTGTAAGCACTATTGAATTTTTAACTTTAGCAGCATCCATCCATCTTCCACTGTGATTTTGTGAATTATTATTTATATATAATACGATTCCGCCATTATTTGATACAAAAGTAAATTCTCCCATCATCTTTGTATTCCTATAGACAAATGGCGCTATTACAATGCAAGTTAATACGATCACTACAAGTGCATTTAAAAACGGTTTAACTAATTTTTTATTTTTAATTACTTCCACCAAAAATATTGCAAAGAAAAATGCCATAAAAAATGGTTTTATCATTGTTTCAATTCCTGTTAAAATACCAATGAATATATACTTATACTTGTTTTCAGAAAAGTATATATTCGTAATCAAAAGAAATAATGTAGTAAACAATATTTCCGTGCAAAGTAAACTGTTATAAAATATGTTTACTGGAAATAACACAAAAATTGCAAATATTATTCTCTTCTTTAGCTCACTAATTTTTAGTTTTTTAACTAATCTATAGAATAAAAAATAACCGATTAATGTAAGTAACACATTAAAAGTTTTAGCAACAAATAAGCTCGCTCCAAAAATACTGTATACAAATCCCAATCCTATTGCATATCCTACAGAAGTATATGTATTTCCCCACTGACCGCCTGTGGCAACCTGCCTTGCAATTGTATCATAATAGTTAAAATCAGATGCTGGAACAGTTCTTACAAGCGCAGTCCATAAAATACATAATACTGTAGCTACTAATATTGAAATTAAGTAAAATCTATTATGTTTTTTTAATATATCCAAATTACCCCTCCTTATATATTAGATACATAAGATCTATAAAAAGTTTCACAATTCATATAGTCTTACAGTCCAAATGCTACTACAACACATAATAAAAATTATATCACACTAAATACGAATTGTAACATTTTAAGCTTATTTTGTATATACTATCCATTGACAAAAGTAAAAACTTTTAATCACTAGTATTGGGAGGTCCTTATATTGAAAATATTAGTTACAGGCGGTGCTGGATTTATAGGTTCCCATATAGTCGATTTACTTGTGCAAAATAATTATGAGGTATGTGTAATAGATAATCTTATGCACGGCAAAAAAACAAATGTAAACCCTAAAGCTACTTTTTATAATATTGATATAAGAAGTAAAGATATTTTTAAAATTTTTGATAAAGAAAAGCCTCAAGTTTTAATTCATGAAGCTGCTCAAATAAATGTTGCAAATTCAATCAGTAATCCAAGCCTTGATGCTGATATTAATATAATGGGTACAATAAATTTATTAGAAGCTGCAAAGAAAACGGGAGTTAAAAAAATAATTTATCCAGCTTCTGCTGCCATATTTGGCGAACCAGAGTATTTGCCTATAGATGAGAAACATCCACTTAAAATGTTATCTTTTTATGGGGCTTCAAAACACACGGTTGAACATTATTTAGATATTTATAACAAACTTTATAATATCAATTATATTGTTTTAGTGTATTCAAATGTTTATGGTCCACGTCAAGACTCTTCTGGTGAAGGAGGAGTTGTTTCCATATTTTGCGAAAACATTTTAAAAGGCATTAGTCCTCATATATATGGTGATGGCAATCAAACTAGAGATTTTGTATATGTAAAAGATGTTGCAAATGCCAACCTGCTTTCTGTAGGCTTTGGCAAAACAGGAATATATAACGTTAGTACAAATAAATCTACCACTATTAATGAGGTTTTTAAAAAAATAAATGCCTTATCATATAAAGATGTATCCGCAATTTATTGCAAACAAAGAGAAGGCGACATTCTCAATAGCTATATGAGCTATAATAAATTGTTATTAGCTATGAATTGGAAACCTAAATATTCTTTAACTTCTGGTTTGAAAGAAACATTAAAATTTTATAACTCAAAATAAAAAAGACATATGTCAAGTAAAATTAAGCATTTTTACTTGACATATGTTCTAGTCGTCTTAATAATTTTTCATCAACTTCAGGTTCAAACTCTTCTTTAAAGGCGTTTCTTATAAAGTAAATTGAAGTTAATATCACCACAACATCTGTAATTGGATATGCTATAAACACACCCTTCATACCAAATATTCTTATGAGAAGTATTGCCAGTGGTATAAATATCACTATTTCTCTATATATAGATAATAGGAAACTCTTCTTAGCTTCTCCTATTGCTTGATAATAATATATCGTTACATAATATATTCCCAATATAGGAAGCATTGAAACACATATCTTAAATCCGCTTACAGTTTGTCTTAATAAAGTTGCATCCTTTAAAAAGAAACCTATTATGGAATCAGAGAAACACATGAAAACTGCCCAAAACACAGTTGAAACTATAGCTACTGCTTTAAGTGAGAATTTCAAAGTTTGTTTAACTCTTTTATAATTACCCGCACCAAAGTTATAACCAACTATTGGCTGCATTCCTGAAGCTATACCAATCATTGTAATAAATAAGAACATTGAGACTTTTGTGATTATTCCGACTATAATTATGGCATTATCGCCACCGTGTGCATACAAAACATTATTTAATACTGCCGAAACAACTGCATCTGATATTTCAATCACAAAGGTTGAAAATCCACCAACTATTATTCCAGTTAAAATATCACCATTTATAGAACTTAATCCAAAGTTATCTAAAAGTTTAACTTTAAGTTTTCTATTATTTTTAATAAACTTAAAATATGCAAATCCAAAAGCTATAATCTGAGAAATTATTGTTGCTATAGCACTGCCTTCTATTCCTACTGACATTTCTGTAACAAGTATATAGTTAATTATTATATTTATAATTACACCTACTAAATTTGTGTACAAAGTCATTTTCGTTTGACCAAATGCTAACATTATATAACACATTACTGCTGCTAAGCCTTGAAAAACTCCACCTATTAAAATAATTGATACATATTTATTGGCCAACGGATATGTTGCATTACTGGCACCTAAAAGATGAAGGATAGGATTTCTAAATATGAATATTAATGTTGAAACTAAAATTAATGAAATCAACGTCAATATAAATGAATTTAGTATTATTTTCTTTAATTCACCATAATTTCTTTCGCCTATTACCCTAGCTGCATAAGTTGATGCTCCAGCCGCTATTAAAAGTCCCATAGCCGTCAGAAGTCTTTGAATAGGAAACGCTATTGTTATAGCACCTATAGCATCTGCTCCTATATATCTACCAACAAATACTGTACTAACCATATTATATAATTCAGCTACCAATGAAGAAAATATTGCTGGAACTGCAAATCTAAAAAGCAGCTTACTTATTTTTTCTACCGAAAAACTTCTATCGTTTACTCCCATAAACCCACCTCTATTCTTGTAACATGATATTTCTTCAAGCTACAAGTATATTATAATATTTTGAGGTGGTACATTTCATCAACTAAAATGCTCACAAAAAAGTACCAATATGCTTTGTTGATAAACTGTGATTTTTATAACAAAAGCAACTAAAACCAATTTTTTAATTTATTTATACCTCTAAACCGGTTTTAAGATTATCAAAACTGCACCATATCCTTCTATTTTAGTTCGTATATTGAATACAGCACTTTTCTTCATACTTTTAAAATAAATTCTTGGAAAAGATGCCTTATGCAGTATTTCTTTTTCTTCTTTACTAAGTCTCTTAGGCTTACCCATATCATTCCAATAGTTAAAGGAAGATCCCTCTTTTTCATTGATTGCATAGGTTGTTATTCTTACGGCTGATGGTATACTTACTATATTAAGTGAAAATTTCTTTTCAGTAACTTCCTTACTGCCTCTGAATTTAGAGGAATTCTTGAAAAAGTCAATCTTATCTATACCTTCATGATAACTATAAAGCAATATTTGGTACTCATTATCACTTTTGGTAACTATATAACCATTATCTTTTGCAACTAAAGTATCTCCAAGCTTATTCATCAAGAAATATGCATAATATGAAGGTTTCTTTATTCCTTTATCATTAATTAAACCAGGATATCCAAAAAACACTTCATTAGTTAGATTGACCTGCTTATCCAAAACATCAAAAGCCCTCAAAATCTCCATACTTTTCTTCTCGTTTATCATACTATTAATAGTAAACGGCAGCATATATGCAGTATCGTAAATAAAATTTATACTATCATCGTAAGAAAATCTATCTTCTAATACTTCAAGACTGTAGTTTTCTACAATAAATTCACTTATCTCTTTGATATACTCCTCATCCATTCCAGCTGCAAATTGAAATTTAAAAGTTCTAAAATCTATATAGTCTAAATCTACTTCACTGAAATAATTCAAAAAGGACTTTAATGCTTCTTTAAATTCTTCCTTTTCAAAACTTCCATCATCTAGTACTATAAGAGCGCCTATACCAAGGGTATCTAAAAACTCAAAAACGTCGCTAGCACGATTCCAGTTATGAAATTTCGCCCCTGGAAATATGCCCATATCTTGACTAAACACATTAAGAAGTCTTGCATATTCAAATCCAATTTCATCTTGAAGCATCTCTAAAATATCTTTATTATCTTCAATAAGAAGTTCAAATGCATCGCCAACATTAATTATTTCCTTAAAGCTCTTGTCAAAACTTCCAATATCCTCTGCCATATTTAAATACATCTTTGTTATCTTCTCTTCATAATTAAATCTATCATAATCTTCAAGATAATAATTTATAAATTCAATACTATCGGAAAGCTTAAATTCTGTCATTTTCTTTTGCTTTTCTAAGGCTTCATCATCAACTTTAAACTTTTTTCTATACTGAGTTGGTGAACATTTAAACCTAATTTTAAAGTGCTTATTAAAATATCTTGTGTGAGAAAATCCTACCTCTTCAGATATTTCAGATATTGTTTTGTCAGTATCCAAAAGAAGCTTCAAAGCCTCATCAACTCTAGTTAAGTTAAGTAAGTCTGTAAAACTGTATCCAGTTGTATCTTTGATTTCATGTGATAAATAATGCGTGCTTAAAAATTCTTTTTTTGCTATGTCTTGAAGTGTTATGTTATCATCATAATTGTTAAATATATACTTAGTAATTCTATGATACCTTTCAAGCTGTTCTTCATTTTCCTTTAAATCTTCTCTTTCACTTGTGAGGTAATGGAAATTATTTATAAGATGGTATAGTATTTTTACCAATATATCTTCAATTGCTTCATCGTAATTATCCTGTCTTTGGACAGCTTCACACGTTATTCTAGAAAGAAATACTCTAAGTTCATCATACTCCTCACCTTTCTGTCCATTATCATCGGTAATATTCGTATAAAAAAACATATTTTGAATATCACTATAATACTTTTCAAAAAAGTTAGGGTCTATATGAAATATCAATATTCTGTTATCCTTATCACGACTATAAATACTATGAGCTTCATCTATATTTATTATTTCTATATCCTTTTCCACAAGTTCATATTTATCCGAATCTATAGTTACATAAAATTTGCCTTTAAGTACATATAGTACCTCTATAGAATTATGCCAATGCACCGGATATTCAACTACATTTGCACAAGTAATCGAAACAGGAACATCCTGTGGATAGCTTATGTATTCTCTCCTCATAAATAATTTTACACCCCTCATTTTTTATAAATATTCTTAAAAATTACATATTTTATCATATTGTATGTAAACGAAAGGAACTGCCTTACTAATAATTATTTAATACACGATTCTTAAATATTACGAATTAATTCAATTCACAGTTCACGATGCACAATTCACAATGAAGGATGATTTTCTTCCGCCCTGCTACAGAAAATCTTAAATTTAATTTTTTTATTACTTTCGCAGTAGCACTATTTATGGAGCTACGCGAAGCTTATAATATTTAAATTTAAGATTTTCCTGACGAAAGGAAGCCAAATCCTCCTTCATTGTGCATTGTGAACTGTGAATTGTGCATTGATTAAGTTAATTTGCAATAATTATAAGTTACGTATTAAATAATCTTAGTACGCCAGCCCCTTCAAATAAACAATTAATTTACATTTCTAAAATAAGCTTTACTCAAGCACGCTTTTATTATATAATAAAAGAACCCACTTTTTCATATTAAAATATAATTACTCAACAATATTATATCATATTATTGATTTCAATGTCAACATCTATTTTTTAACTAAAAGCGACTAAATTTAATAAAAAATGTATTGGAGGGCCTATTTATGTGTAATTCTAAGCAAATTGCTAATGAAGAAACGGAATATCTCAAAAAAACTTTAGATTTTATTAAAAGCGAACTTGATAAAGAGCTTCCAACTTTATCAGAATTCCAGAGAAAGCTTATTTCATCTAGAAAGAATATGTGGCAAGAAGCCTCTCATTCCTCAAACGACTTCGACAAGGTTCCTGAAATGAATTTATATCTTTCTGAAATATCCATAAAATCTAGCATCTACGAAGCTTCTTCAAAAAAAATAAAAAATTATGTTAAAATGATGGATTCGCCTTATTTCGGTAGAATTGATTTTATGGAAAACAACTTTGATGAGATTGAAAAAATCTATATAGGTATGCACAATCTACTTGATGAAAAAAATTCTGATATATTAGTTTACGATTGGCGAAGTCCTGTTGCAAGCATGTTTTACGAAGGTGAGCTTGGTAAAGCTTCTTATAAATCTCCTTCAGAAATTGTAAATGGGAATATATCTTTAAAAAGACAATACAAAATTCAAAATTCAAAACTTATATATTTCTTTGATAGCAGTTTACAAATAAGTGATTCTATACTTCAAGAAGTTTTGAGTAAAAACTCATCTGAAAAAATGAAAAATATAGTTCAAACTATACAAAAGGATCAAGATTTAATAATAAGAGATACTACAAATGAATTACTTATAGTTCAAGGTTCAGCTGGAAGTGGTAAAACCTCCATAGCTCTCCATAGAATAGCTTTCTTACTTTATGCTAGCATGGGTTCAAACTTAACTTCAAGAAATATTACAATAATTTCACCAAATTCTATCTTCAGCAAATATATTTCAGGTGTACTGCCGGAACTAGGAGAGGAAAATACAAATCAAATAACCTTTGATGAAATTATAAACAATTCTTTAAAAAAACAACTAAAAAAAGAAACTAGACATGAGCAAATGGAATCATTAATACTTTCAAAAGACATTACGAGGTTAAATACCATAAACTTTAAAGGTTCATCAGCTTTTGTTAAACTTTTAGATAGACTTATACATTATTATACTCATAAATTAATACCTATAACGGATGTATATTACAGTAACACAGTTATTTTTTCAAAGGATGAGCTTAAAAATATGTTTCTAAATAATAAACTTGGAACAGCTCCAAACAAAAGATTAAAGAGAAGTGAAAACATGATACTTAATAAAATTAATCCCATCAGAAAGCTTAAGCTCAATAAAATAGAAAATATAGTAAAAAACAGTTACGGTCATGAACTCGAAGTAAAATCCTTTAGCAGACTACTATCTATAAAGGGAACAAAACGCTTTATGCAAGCTCTTTCTAAATTTACCTCAATAAATTATTGGGATTTATATAAGCTTCTTTTTAATGATATAAATTTATTTTATAAATTATCTGAAGGACTTGATTTACCTAAAGATATCAAAGAAATATTAAATGAAACTAAAGAAAAGCTCAATAAAAATTTTATTTCATATGAGGATAGCGCCCCTCTTATTTACTTACAGTTAAAATTAAACGGCTCAGAGGACTATTCTGACATTATGCATGTAGTAATAGACGAAGCTCAAGACTACTATCCCCTTCAATATGAAGTTTTTAAACTTTTGTTTAGCAGAGCCAACTACACAATTTTGGGCGACTTTAACCAATCTATGGAGAAGAAAAGAGATAAGACAATATATGATGATATAGAAAAAATCCTTCATAAAAATAAATCTATAAAACTTTTCTTAAACAAGAGTTATAGATCTTCTACAGAAATAAGCTTATTTGCCCAAAATATTTTAGGAATAAATAAACCAATTTCAGATTTTTTTGAAAGACATGAAGACGCTCCAGAAATAATATCACTACATGATAAAGTTTCTGCATATTCTAAAATAGTTTCCGATATAAAAAGTTTTCATTCCGATAATTTATACTCTACTGCAATAATATGCAAAACTGATAAAGAAGCTAAAGAAGTATATAATAACTTGAAAGATTTACTAGATGTAAATTTAGCTGATGATGAGCTTGAAATTGAAAACGGAACTTTGATAATTCCTTCTTACATGGCTAAAGGATTAGAATTTGATGCTGTTATAATATTTAATGCTTCAGAAGCAAATTATAATTCTGCGTTTGACAAAAGACTTCTTTATATCGCATGCACAAGAGCACTGCATAGACTTAAACTTTACTCCTTAAAAGATTAAAGTACGGTTAAGATGGGCGCTATCGCTACTAAAAGCACAAAATTATTGCGAACTTAATCAATTCACAATTCACAGTTCACAATGCACAAATGAAGGTTGATTTGCCTTCCTTTTGTCACGCAAATCTTAAATTTAATAAAAACTAAGTTATAAGATTTTCTGTAGCAAAGCGGAAGAAAATCATCCTTCATTGTACTCTGTACTCTGTACTTTGTACTCTGTTTTCTAGCAATAAGTGTGTTCTGCAAAGCAAGCTATCTCTACAAAACCATTTCTTTCATATAACTTTTTAGCCCCAACATTTGATTTTGCAACACGAAGCCTTATATTCTTAATATCTTTATCTATTTTCATATTCCTAATACAATGGGCTAACATATAACTTCCATATCCTTTATTTTGATACACAGGATTAACAACTATATCTGTTATATAATTATCTTGAAAAATATATGCACCTGCAAGTTCATTACCTAACCAAAATGAATGTACCTGATTAAGCTTGTTCAATTTAATGAGTCTATCCTTAAATGGCTCTTGATAACGAGAATAACTATTTACTTCCCAACCGTTGTCCATATATAATTGATAATATGCCTTATCAAATAAATCACAAAATTCTTTTAACAGGCTTTCTTGAAAACCCTTATCAATTAAATTACAATTGTTCACGTCTAGCAATTGTTTGCCTTGAAATTCAAGATGGTACCCTTGCATATCGGTTTTAAAACCTAATTTTCTTACCAAACTTATTATTTTTGAGTTTCTTCCGTGTACATTAAAACATATCTCTTTTGAATTTTCCGTGGAAAGATATTCTTTAACTTTACTATCTATTAGTTCTAAAATTTTTTCTATATTATTTTCATTACTGAAATTTGCATAGAAAATGCAGCAATCCTCATCATCAACCTTTAAGAATACTCCTATATTTTCATTTGTTGATGTAGCATACATTATCTCAACTTCATTGTTTTTAAATCCATCATTTACATAGATTTCTGCATGAGGTGATATATCGCCTATTAACTTTAATATTTCTTCATTACTCATTTTAACGCCCCCTTTAACTCAGAGTAGAGAGTAGAGTGATGGTTGATTTTTCTCCGCTATCGCTACAAAAAATCTCAAAACTTATTTTTTTATTGCTTACGCAATCGCGCCATATATGGTGCTCAGCGAAGCTGACAACATTAAGTTTAAGATTTACCTAAGCAAAGCGAAAGGTAAATCATCATTCACTGTACTCTGTACTCTGTCATCTGTACTCTGCTTTTCAAATTGTAATTTCTCTGTTTCAACTTGTATATCTACATTAAGTATATAATGTTAATTATAACATAAGTTTCTAGTTTTCTCTCTCTGCAAATCCAATCCTAGCACACAAAACAAATCCAGCCTTCTCACAAGCTCTTTTAGATGCAATATTACTTTCACTCAAAAGATATATAGGCATTTTATTTTCACTTAATATTTCTCTTGCAAGTTCCTTGATTACTTCCGCTGCATAGCCTTTTCCCCTAAACTGAGGCACTGTAAAAATCTGTGATATTGCTGATACGCTGCCAGAATCAACATAATGCTCCCCTATTGAGCAAACAGTATTATTTTCTAATATACAAAAAAATTTAGATTCAAGCTTTAAATCATTTGCACAAACTAATCCCTTTAGTTCCTTCGGTATTTTACAAGAATTATATATATCCTCTGTTAATCTCATAGCCAAATTTGAAGAGTCGCCTTCCATATACTTCTTTGCATAAACATATATATTATCATAGCTAGTTTCAATATCTCCAAAATGGCCTTTTATAATTTCTTCAGCCCATATAGGATAATTTATAGAAATTTCTGCATTACAATCAAGAGTTTTTATTAAAATTTCTGCACTTTCATAATTAGATGCGGATAGCCAATATCCAGGAACTACATATACTTCTGGGATTCCAGTAATAAGTGACGCCTCAATTTTTCCACTTTTCCTTGAAATCACAACCATTGATTCATCTTCCGGCTTTTTCCTGCACACATGTAAGGCATGTGCATTATATATTGGTTCCAAAATTAAAGCTCCAGCTATTTGCTTGTTTTTTACTTTTTTTATACTATATTTCTCCAAAATACCCATCTTTTAAGCATCCCCCTTTTTTTAAAGTATATTATTATTAAACTTTTGTCAATAAAAGTTTAATAATATTGTAAATGTTCTTATCTTAAAATATCTGTTATAATATAGATAAAACTATTAAGCTTATTTTCAAAAACATGGAAATATGCAGAAATATAAATTATGAATTTGGGTATAATTTAAATATAGTCTATTATACTTTTACCTTAGTAAACTCTGTCAGAACCACTAGAAGCAAAATTTTATTATAATATTTCACTTGAGTATATAAAAAAACTAATATATGATGAAGCTTTCATAATTTGAGAGGAGAATATTCTACATAATGAAGAAATTAATTTATACTTTTTTCACCATTGCTTTGCTAGCTATAGGCATTGGAGTATTATACGTATTTTTTATAAATCCAAGCGCTACTTCAACAACTCATAAATCAATCAAAAAAGCGAACAGTGTACCTACAAAAAAGAAGGTTACCACTAACAAAGAAACAACACCTGCTGTAGATACAAATATACTTCTTGTAAATAAGGATCATCCACTTGGGGCAAATTATATTCCTCAAAATTTAGTAGTGCCTAAAGTAAAATTTATATCTACTGGTGATCCAAACGTAAGGGAAATGAATTCCACAGCAGCTGCAGCACTTGAAAATATGTTTGCTGCTGCAAAACAAGATGGTTTTACACTACTAGCAGTATCAGGATACAGATCCTATAAATATCAAACTCAAGTTTATAATGCAAAAGTGAGAAAAGATGGCAAAGCCTCAGCCAGTGAATATGTTGCTATTCCCGGAGAAAGTGAGCATCAAACTGGTCTTGCAATGGATTTACTTTCAACAGAATATACTGAACTTGATGATGGTTTTGCAAAAACAAAGTCTTATGGGTGGCTTGAAGCCAATTGTGCTAAATACGGCTTTATAATTAGATATCTAAAAGGAAAAGAAAATATAACTAAATACAACTTTGAACCATGGCATGTACGATATGTAGGAGTTACTGCTGCGGAAACTATAATGGAAAAAGGAATAACGCTTGAAGAATACTTGGGAAAAACAAACTAACTTAATCAATTCACAATTCACAGTTCACAATGCACAATGAAGGATGATTTGCCTTCCTTTAGTCAGGTAAATCTTAAATTTAAATACTATAAGCTCCGCTTAGCACCATAAATGGTGCTATCGCGTAAGCAATAAAAATTAAATTTAAGATTTTCTGTAGCAAAGCGGAAGAAAATCATCCTTCATTGTGAATTGTGCATCGTGAATTGTGAATTGATTTAATTCGCAATATTTATTTATAACGAAGCTTTTAATATGTTTAGTACGTCTTCTGTATCAAGTGTCCTTATGCTTCCAATTTTCCCGTGTCTAGTAGCCTTTTTAGCCATTAATTCAAGCTTTTCTTCATCAATTCCAACTTCACTTAATCTTGATGGTATTTCTAATGAGCTAAAATATTCCCTAGTCTTTTCTATTGCTAAATTAGCTATTTCATATTTATCTTCGTTCTTATCTATTCCCCAAACATTTATTCCATATTCCACAAACTTATCCACAGTATTATCATCCAATATATATTTCATCCAATTTGGAGTTAATATTGCAAGACCAACTCCATGAGTTATGTCATAATAAGCACTAAGTTCATGCTCCATAGGGTGAACACACCAGCTGCTGTTCTTTCCATAGCCAAGTAATCCATTTAAAGCCAAGCTTGATGCCCACATTAAATTTGCTCTTGCTTCATAATTATCTGGTTCTTCAAAAGCTATTGTACCGTATTTTACACATGTTTTTAAAAGTGCTTCTGCCATTCTATCTTGAACATATGCTGATTTCACATTGCTAAAATATTCCTCAAAAATATGACTCATTATATCTGCAGTTCCTGCGGCTGTTTGATTTTTAGGCACTGTCATTGTATAGGTTGGATCCAATATTGAAAACTTAGGTGCCATATCTGGATGCCCTGTACCCAATTTTTCATTTGCATCCATATTTGTTATAACTGCAAAAGTATCCATTTCCGAACCAGTTGCCGCTAGTGTTAGTATTGTTGCAACTGGTAATACCTTATTAATTTTTCTTGGATTCTTAACTATATCCCATGCATCCCCATCATAATAATATGCAGCAGCTATAACCTTCGCACAATCTATAGAACTTCCACCTCCAACTGCAAGTACAAGTCCAACATTATTTTCTTTGCAAAGCTCTACACCTTTTTTTACACTAGTTATTCTAGGATTAGGCTCTACTCCTGAAAGCTCGCAAAATTCAATATTGTTACTATTTAATATTTCTATAACTTTGTCATATAATCCAGTTCTCTTAATACTTCCTCCACCATAAACAAGAAGTACCTTTGAGGCATATTTCTTAACTTCATCGCCAAGTACATTTATTTGATCCTTGCCAAAGAAAATTTTCGAAGGTATTGAATAATTAAAATTTAACATTTTACCACACTCCTTTTTTCTTCTCAATAAAAATTAATTGTTTTAATGCTAAAAATATTTAAACGTAATCTAAAATTATTGCGAAGTAACTTAATCAATTCACAATTCACAGTTCACAATGCACAATGAAGGTTGATTTGCCATCCTTTCGTCAGGCAAATCTTAAATTATAAGCTTCGCTTAGCACCATAAATGGTGCTATTGCGTAAGCAATAAAAAAATAAGTTTTAAGATTTTCTGTAGCAAATATTATTAATATACAAAGTTTTATTGCACTGCTATTGAAATTAATTCTACTAAGTTAAAGAACCTATATGGGCTTAAGCCCAAACCCCTAGTATGTGTATCCTTCATTGTGAATTGTGAATTGATTTAATTCGTAATATTTAAAGCTTGCGTATAAAATATTTTACTTGCAATATAGTGTCCTTAAGATTATTTTACCATTACAACTTTTTATTTCAAGTAATTACTTAAATCAGGGTACAGTAAATGTTGATTTACCTTTCTTCCATCAAATAAGGCATCTTAGAATTTATATATTGTTTTCTCATAATCATTAAGTTTTAAGATTTTATGCTTCAGCAGAAAATCATCCTTAACTGTACTCTGTACTCTGTCATCTGTACTCTATTTATTTAATATCCCCTATATCCTTAATTGATACATAAGTATCAAAGTGTATTTCTGCATTCTTATAAGCTTCCTTCCAATTTACACTTTTCCAGTAAGAATTATATTTTGTTCTAACTATTTCTCCTATTCCAAGTGGATCACTGCCAACCTTTTGTGCATACTTTAAGGTTTGATATCCACTGGCTTTTATTTCTTTACTCATAACTTCCTCAGCCTTTTTCTTCACACTTTTATCGTCAAGGTTATTCCATCTAAATTCATTTACAGAGGCATCAAAATTTACAAGTACATTAATCACCGGTTTGTTATTTTTAAGTTCAACTGTTATCTTTCTTTTACTTACATTAAGTCCTGCTGACATATTATGTTCTCCTAGCCCCGGCTTTCCTACTTCCTGCATTTCATCAAAATGAATTCTTAATTCTTCCATTGTCTTATTTTGCATAGCAGTTAAAAGTTTAGTTTCTCTAACACCAATTTTTCCGACCATCTTATCTCCAGAAAAAAGTGCGCTTCCTATTGCTTCAATACCATCTCTTCTTAGTTTTAAAAGAGGGGCTATAGGATCTTTTCCCTTTTTAAAGGAATCTATATCAAAATTATATATTTTTGTATTTGGTATATATGAATGCTGAATATCTGCTTTTATAAGTTGATTAACATATATTCCAGGCCTTGGTTTATTTTTAAACTGTAATTCACTTTTCATAAGATCTCTTGGACTTCCCTCAACGACAGCAACATAAGCAAGCAGTGGATTTTGAGTATCTCTATTAATTACATTCATTATATTGTTTATTCCTTTTTCCGCTGTCTCTTCTGAAAAAAGTATTTGCTGTATTTTACCACCAAGTAACAGCTTTGATGACAACCTATTATTTGTATCAATAGCCTGCATCATAGAATTTGCTTCAACCATTAAAAGATCTGTAGCACTTTTACTATCGCCACCAATAACCGGTATTATGGAGGTTACTAATAAATCTCTTTCATTCCCCTTTTCAATCCCAACCTCCAATATAAAACCAATTTTTTCATAAATCTTTTGATCCCAGCAGCCTGTTAGAATAAATAGGCATAATATAGTTGCTGTAATTTTAAAGCACCTTTTCATTCTTGTCTTCCTCCCTCACCGCAGCTGAGTTACTTTTCTTCGTAAATTTATCCTTAATAATTGATACAATAAAAGTTATAATAAAAAAGGCATTAATACAAACTGAATACATAGAGAATACATTTACAATCATCTCTGTTTGAGCAAAATTTCTTGGTATTCTACTTATTAATATAGTTAATATAACCATTATTAAAATTGACAGGATTCTTTTCTTCATTGGAAACATCTTTTCCAAACTATAATATGTACAAAATAGAAAATTTCTAGCTACACATGCAACTAGCGGCATCCAAAGTATTATAAAAAATAAATCTATTCTTTCAACTACTGGAATTTCAATAATTCCAGAAAGGAACATAAGCGAAGTAGGTAATTTTTTGAGCAAGTTTTCACCAAAAACACCTGTAACCACTACCACCGATATTGAAAAAAAAATTGTTACTGCTAATATTGCAAGTTCTGCATATTTTAAAGCATTCTCTTTATCTTTAATACATGGATACATGTATGTAACAATTTCAAAGCCCAAATAAGTATATATTGTTGTTTTTACTGATTTCAAAATTGGAATTACCCCGGCTTCACCAATAGGCATCAAGTTAGTAAAACTTAGATCTTTAGCTGCTATCATATACATTATTATTGTTAATGTTATTATAGCAAAGGCTTCACAACCAACTCTACATATTGGAGTTAAACCATAACATAGTAGATATAAAGATGGTAGTATTATGAAAAAGCCTGATACAAGCGCTGGCGTTTCCTTAAGCACTTGAGAAGCCACAATATCAGAAAACCTTCTTATTATTATACACCCGCCCAAAAATGTGTAAGCTATTAACAGTATATTAAATATTCCACCAATCCACTTACCATATAAAACTTTATCTATATCAATTATAGATTTATTTGAATACCGATTTAGCAAAAGCATTTCTATTAGCATAATTAAAGCGCATACTATTCCACCTAATATCGTTGAAATCCATCCATCATGACCAACCTCATCTGCTAATTGATTTGATAGTGTAATAATCCCAGTTCCAACTTGACAGTTAACTATAAAAATAAAAAATTGCTTTGAGGTTATATCATTTTTTACTTTAATCATTTCCCTTACCCCTTTTCTTATCTAAAGGATGAGTTATAGTTGGTCTTCTTTTCATAAATTTCAATGGTACCCTTATTATCGTATCCTTTAAATCTTTAATTCTAAATGGGATTATAGGCTGAAAGTACGGCTGATCAAGCGACTCTAAAATAACAAGATTTGCAAGTATAAGCACAGTTATGCATGACATACCCAATATGCCAAACACTGCCGTTGACAACATCATTACAAATCTAATAGTTCTTAAAGTTAAACCCATATCATATACCGGAGTAATAAAGGATGCTATTGCAGTTACTGCCACAACTATAATTAAAAGTTCACTTACGATTCCTGCTTGAACTGCTGCCTGACCTATGATTATACCTCCAACGACACCAATTGATGCGCCAATATAAGTTGGAAGCCTTATTGCAGCTTCTCTCAGCATTTCAATTACAATTTCCATTACAAAGGCTTCTACTACCGGTGAGAAAGGCACTCTAGCTCTTGATTCGGCTAATGGAATTAATAAATTAAGCGGTACCATATAGTAGTGAAAGGTAGTTAATGCTATATAAATGCTAGGAAAATATATTGCAACAAGTGCACTTAATATTCTTAATGTTCCAATTAAAGACCCAAATATCCAATGAGTATTATAATCATCCGGAGCCTTAAAAAAAGAAAATAAAGTGACAGGTAAAATTAATACTCCAGGTGTCCCCTCTGTCAGTATCAAAAGCCTTCCCTCAAGCAATGCCCCTGTTGCCCTATCTGGTCTTTCAGTTAATTGATATTGGGGGAAAAGAGAATTAGGGAAATCAACAATCAGTTGTTCAATATATCCTGCTGCTAAAATACCATCAAATTTTATTCCTGATATTTTATCATATAATTTTTGAACAAGCGCTGGGTCAGCTATTCCCTCTATATAAACTATATTAACAATTTGGTTAGTTGTATCTCCTACAACTATAGGCTTAAATTTTAAGTTTGTATTTTTAACCTTTCTTCTAAGTATTGCCATGTTAACATTCATTAACTCAATAAACCCTTCATGGGAGCCTCTTACATCCTTTTCTATCTCTGGTTCTGTAATACTTCTTTTTTCAAAATTTCTAATGGCAGAAGTAAAGCCATATTCAATGCCATCTGCTAGAAAAGCAGTACACCCAGTTAAAATATCACTTATTATGGAGTCCATATCCGTATAAAACTTAATACCAGTAGCAGGTATGCTATTAAGCTTTTTTTTATCACTTACAGCTTCATAATTCATATTTAGTATTGGCCTTATTAAATCTCTTTCTACAACGTCTGTATTTATGGTTCCATCGATATATATAAAATACACTTCTGTATTATCCTTTAAAAATGCCTGTTTTTTTATGAGATCAGGACAATCTTTAAATTTTTCATCTATAAGCTTCATATTTTCACTCAATACGTCTGATACCTTAACTGCTTTAGACTTTTCATTCTTCATTTGTATTTCACCACCAATTCAACATAAAAATATTCTTTTTAGTATTCCCTTTAAAAGAAAAATAATTCTTTGCTAATCCCTAATTCATATTAAGGAATAAATATTTTAATATTCCACATAATATTACAAATATTAGTTTTACCATAGGAGGTGGCTTAGTTGTTTAATTTCATAAAAAAAGCATTTAAATTGCACCATGCTAATAACAATAAGCAATCACCCCAACCCCGTAAAAAAAAAGTTTCTGCTTCACTAAAAAAGAATAAAGAATATATACAAAATAAATTCAAAAACTGCTCTGATATAGCCATACGAGAGGTTAAAATAGGTAATAACCCTGATTTTACCGCAATGATTGTATATATCGGTAATATAACTACATCTTCTATAATTGAAAACACCATAATACGAAAGCTTACTTTAAAATATTATGCTAATACATATGACCCCAAAAGCTTAGAGTATTGTAAATATTTGCTTGGAATACAAGATAACTCTGTATACTCCGATATTGATACAGCTATAGAAGCCATATTAGCTGGCAATATTGCTATATTTATAGACGGCTTAAATCTTTCGATGTCACTAGATATAAAAAATCCGCCCGGCAGAAATGTTGAAGAACCTAATGTAGAAACTGTTGTGCGTGGTCCTAGAGACGGTTTTACAGAATCGCTAGCTACTAATTTAGTATTGTTAAGAAAAAGAATAAAAAGTACACATTTAAAAACTGAATCTTTTATTTTAGGAAGAGAAACAAAAACAAATGTAACTATTGTATATCTTTCAAACATAGCAAAGGAAAAAACAGTTGATGAACTTAAGGAAAGACTAAAAAAAATAGACGTTGATGCAATCATTGTAAATAACTACATAAAAGAATATATAGAAGATGAACCTTTATGGGGAATTCCTAGCATTTATGCAACAGAGAGACCTGACGTCGTAACCACTAAAATACTTTCAGGCAGAATTGCAATTGTAACTGATGGAACTCCTTTGGTTTTAACCGTTCCTGCAATTTTTATGGAATTTCTAATAAACAATGAAGATTTTTATTTAAACTTTATTACCGCGACTATTATTCGCTGGCTTAGATATTTATCATTTATCATGTCACTTACACTACCTGGCTTTTTTTTGGCAATCACAACCTTTCATCAAGAATTAATACCAACTCCCCTACTTGTAAGCTTCATAAAGGCTCGTTCTAGCGTACCTTATCCAGCTTTGCTAGAGTGTTTTTTACTGTTAGTAGTTTATGAAATGTTAAGGGAAGCAGGTCTTAGAATGCCTAAAGCGGTAGGTCAGGCAATAAGCATAGTTGGAGCACTAGTGCTAGGGCAAGCAGCTGTAGATGCAGGTCTTGTAAGCACGCCGATGGTAATAGTAGTTGCAACAACAGCAATAGCTGCTTACTCAGTACCTTCTACAGACATGTATGAAGCAATGCTGCTACCTAGATTCATACTTCTATTTCTTGGCGGCACCTTAGGTTTGCTCGGATTAATATGTGGAATACTAATTTTTATAATAAAACTTATATCTATTCGTTCTTTTGGTGTACCTTATATGGAACCACTTGCTCCAATTATTAAAAGTGAATTACCTGATGTAATAATGCGACGTCCAATTTGGAGTAAGCTTAAACGTTCTTGGTTTATAACAGGCAAAAAATCTACCCATAGAAAAGGAAGATCTTATATCAATACAGTTACAGAGGATATAAAGAAATTATTGAAAAAGATAAAAAATGGAGAATAATTATGAAAAAATTTATATCAATTGTCCTAATAATAATTTTTGCACTTTCCTCTACAGGATGTAGCAGAACCAAGCAGGAAATAGACAAACTTTCTGTAGCTTTAGCCATCGGTTTTGATTTAACTGCTGAAGGCAAATATGTTCTTTCTGTACAAATATTAAGTACAGAAAGTAAGCCTTCAACCTCTGTACCTAAAAAATCACCTTCAAACGTAGTAGTTTTTACAAGCTCTGGGAATACACCTTATGATGCCATAAATCATATTTCTACAACTCTTGGAAAAAACTTATTTTTTGGTCATTCTGCTTATATAATTGTAGGAAATCGCTTAGCTGAAAATGGATTGTCACTTATACTTGATGCCACTTTAAGAAATAGTGATACTAGACCTGATAGGCCTCTACTTTTAACAAAAGGAAATGCTTTAGATATAATAAAAGCCACAACCGCTGATGAAAAAATTCCTGCCAGCGCAATTGATAACATATTGAAATTTCAAGTAAGCAAAGGCTATATACCCAAAACTTCAAGATTAGATTTTGCAAACTCTCTAGCTAGCAAAACCTCCGCACCAATTCTTGGATTAATTAATCTTGAAAAAACAAATAATGCCGACAATACCTTTGTAGCAGCTGGTACTGGTGTATTTAAAAAAGATAAACTAATAGGTTACCTGAATAAAAATGAAACCCGAGGAATGCAGTGGATAAATGGCAAAGTTCAAAGTGGTAATTTAATAGTTCAAACTCCAGACAGTGGAATGATAACCTTTGATATCTTAAAATCTAAAGCTACTGTAAAACCAATACTTAAAAACGACAATATAACAATTAAAATAAATATAAAAGAAGAAGCAAATGTAGTGGAAATGACAGAAGACATAGATGTCATGAAAACTCCAGATAAAATAAAAAAATTAAACGAACTTCAAAACCAGGCAATAAAAAGCGAGGTACTTTCGGTCTTAAATGCAGCTCAAAAAAAATTGAAAGCCGATATATTTCATTTTGGAAGCAAGGTACACAGGCAATACCCAAAATTTTGGAAAACGGCTGAAAGTGATTGGGAGAACATTTTTCCTAATCTTAATGTTGAAGTAAATGTTGATTCATCTGTAAAAAGACCAGGTATTATTTCAAAGCCGATAAAATGAAAGTACGAGGAGAAATATTATGAAAACAAGAATATCTGCTAGTCAGCTATTTTCTGCTATTGTATTAGTACCCTTTGGTAGTGCTGTACTTTTTTACATAAACCCTAAAGCAAAACAAGATGCTTGGCTAGCTATATTAATTTATATAATTCCAGCAGTAATATTACAACTTATATATACAAGTTTATGGAGTAAATATCCAGAGGATACCTTAGTTACTTATATGCCAAAGATTTGGGGCAAACCAATAGGCTATACCCTAAGTATAATATATACTATCTTTTTTGCATATGAAGCTGCTAGGGTTCTACGCGATTTCGCAGAGCTTATATCAATTGCCTCTATGCCAAAAATACCTCCTTATTTAACTTCATTGATACTTATGTTTGCAATTTCATATGGGCTTTTTAATGGTATAGAAACCTTTTCTCGTATAATGCATGTTTGTTTATATTTATGGATATTTTTCTTTATAAGTGAGTGGATATTTTTATACACAACACCTGAAGACCTAAAATTCTCTAATCTAGAGCCAATTTTAGAGAACGGTATTATTCCAATTATAAAAGACAGCTGGAAACTAATAACCTTTCCTTTTGGTGAAAGTGTGCTTTTTACAATGATTTTTCCACTTGTTGTTGAAAAATCAAAAGTAAAAAAAACTGCAGTATTTGCAATTATACTTGAGGGTATACTTCTGTCGTTAAATACTATTATGTTTCTTGCAGTATTAGGGGTTGACTTTGCTTCTGATTCTTTATTTCCACTTTTACAAACCTTACGTACCATGCACATTGGAAGTGTTTTAGATAGACTGGATATATTCATAATATTAATTATGACATTAGTAGGCTTTTTAAAAATAGGTTTTTTTACCTATGGGGCAGCACTCGGCACTTCTCAATTGTTAAAAGTTAAAGATACAAAATACATTTCGGTGTTATTTTGTATACTTGTCACTATAGTTTCGCTAATAATAGCAAAAAATTATCCTCAGCATATATATATTGGTCAAACAATAACTTTAACATATATTCACTTGCCTTTGACTGTTTTTGTGCCAATTATTACATTATTAGTATATAAAATCAAATATATAATACAAAAAAAGAGGACCAGATTATGAAAAGGCTCATTTCAATTTTCATAATAATTATGTTTACAATTACACTTACTGGTTGCAGACAATCAAAACAAGAATTAAATCAAATGGGCATTGTTTTAACTACAGGTTTTGATTTAACTCCAGATGGCAAATACTTATTTACTGCAGAAATTTTAAATCCAGAAATTCAAAGTTCATCTACTTCTAAAAAGGATAGTACCGAACTAACTTCCGATGTGGTTACTTTTAGCAGTTTAGGAGAAACTCCTTCATCTACCCCAATAAACTTAGCAGAAAGCTATGGCTTCAAGGCTTGAATTTGCAAATAATTCCGTAGTTGATTTTTCCATAATATAAACCAATAAAATGATGAGGTGATAAAATTGAAAACCAAAATAAGCACTTTAGAGCTACTTGCAAGTATTATGGTTTTTGAAAATGGTACTGCCATACTTTTTTACTTAGCTTCAGATACAAAACAAGATGCATGGATAACAATACTTATCTATATAATACCAGCAATTATATTGCAACTTATATATACTAGCTTATGGTATAACTACCCAAATGATAATATAATAACATACAGTCCTAAAATCTTTGGGAAATATATAGGCTTTTTTCTTAGCATAGTATACATTTTATATTTTATTTATGGCGCTGCTAGAGTACTTCGTGATTTTTCTGAGCTAATGTTAATTTCCACACTACCAAAGTTACCATTAACTCTAGTTTCTTTTATTTTGATTACAGTTATTTGCTATGCTACTTTTACTGGCATTGAAGTTTTATGCAGAATAGCCGTTGTATTTTTATGTATTTTTTTATCTTTTTTCACTTTATCATTTATTTTTTTATCTACAACTCCCAATGCACTTCACCTCACTAATTTAAAACCCATAATGCATAATAGTCTACTTTTTTTAATTATAAAAGGTTGGCCCCTTATAACCTTTCCCTTTGGAGAAAGCTTACTATTTTCTATGTTTTATACTTCTGTAACCGAACCAAAAAAGGTAAGGAAATACACAATTATGGCAACTATATTCGAAGGCTTTATTTTATCTTTTAACTGCATAATGTTTCTATCTACACTTGGTGTAAAATTAGCCTCAACTTCCTTATTCCCGCTTTTACAAACCTTTAGAACAATACATGCTGGCAGTGCTTTTGATAGATTAGATATATTTATAATACTGATGTTGCTTTTAGGTGGTTTTTTCAAGATAGGCTTCTTTATATATGGTGCAATGCTTGGCACTGCTTCACTTGTAAAAATAAATAATCCTAAATATCTTTCTATACCAATTAGCATAATAGTGTTAATTTCTTCAGGGTTAATTGCTTCAAACTATCCACAGCACGTAAATATAGGGCTAGACTTTACAATAAAATACATACACTTACCAATGCTAATAATACTACCAATACTAGCATTAATAATTGTAAATATAAAAAAGTTCGTATCTTCAAATAATCAGAGGGGTAGATTATGAAAAGACTAATTTCAATTTTTATAATAATTGTACTTATGATTGCATCCACTGGCTGTAAACAATCAAAACAAGAAATAAATCAAATGGGCATTGTTTTAACCACAGGTTTTGACTTAACTCCAGATGGCAAATATATTTTCACTGCCGAACTTTTAAATCCAGAAAGTAGCAGTTCCTCTACTTCTAAAAAAAATACTACAGAAAGTAGCTCTGATGTAGTGATTTTTACAAGTTTAGGTGATACCCCCTATACTGCAACTACTAATCTTGCAGAAAGCTATGGAAAGCCATTATTCTTTGCACACAGTAAATATGTTGTATTAGGTGAAAATTTATCGAAACAAGGTTTAAATTTATTTATGGATGCAGTATTTAGAATACGAACCACCAGACCAGATACAATACTTCTTATAGCAAAGGGGCGCGCTTCTGATATTGTTAAAGCTAATGCTGCTGGTGAAAAAATTCCTGCTGATTCAATTGAAAATCTTGTAAAATTTCAATCATCAATGGGATATTTCCCCATGATTTCAAGACTTGATTTTGCTAATGCCTTATTAAATAAAACTAGTACACCAATTCTAGGCGTTATTACACTAAAAAATAAGTTTAATACAGATAATACTTTTGATCTTTCTGGAACTGCTATATTTAAAAATGATAAGCTTATAGGTTTTATGGATATGAATGAAACTCGCGGCATGGAGTGGATTGAAGGAAAAGTTCAAAGCGGAATTGTGTCAGCCCACATGCCCGATAACAGTATAGTTGATTTTTCAATATTGCATTCCAAAAGTAAAATAAAACCACTAATAAAAAAAGATTCTTTGTCAATACAAATCAATATAAATGCTGAAGCAAATATAGTTGAAATGACAAGCACTTTAAATCCTATGAAAGACTATAAGGTTATGGATAAATTTAGCACAGCACTATCTAATTCGATTAAAAGTGAAGTACTTCTAGCTTTAAATTCAGCACAAAAGAAATACAAATCGGATGTATTTGGGTTTGGAAATATTATAAGCCAAACCTATCCAGACTTATGGGATAAAATTAAACCTGAGTGGCAATCAATTTTCCCCAATATTAAAGTCGATGTAACTGTAACTTCAAGTGTAAAACGACCAGGACTTATTTCTAAACCAATAAAATGATGAGGTGATAAAATTGAAAGCACATACACTTTGGATTAATTCATAATTTTCCGTAGGCACGTCAATATTATGAATTCATTTATGATTTTGTTTTGTTGCATTGGAAAATAGTAAGCATGGGTTCATGAATCTACATGGGCTAAAGCCCAAACCCCTAGTCATAAATTAGCTTTTATAAATAGTGTTTATCTGTTGCAAAGGAAAGCAATATTCTTGGGTTCATGAATCTACATGGGCTAAAGCCCAAACCCCTAGTCATAAATTAGCTTTTATAAATAGTGTTTATCTGTTGCAAAGGAAAGCAATATTCTTGGGTTCATGAATCTACATGGGCTAAAGCCCAAACCCCTAGTATGTGTATTCTCCTTTAGCCATTGGTACTTGAAGGTATAGTGTTTCAGAACAATTTAAATAGAATCTAATAAATATTAGAGCGTAAATCTTAAAATACTTAGAAATTTCAATTGTTTGAACGACAGTGAGTTATTGAAATTTCTTAGGATTTTAAAATTTACGCTCTTAGATTTATAGATTCTATTTAATGTTCTGTAATACTATACCTTCAAGTACTTCCACTTGCCTTTTTTCATTCTCCTCAAATACATAACAGATCTTGAGCTGAAATCAAAGAATATTCCTATCATTACAGCAGTCATTCCTATTCCAAGCCATTTGTTTAAGGCAAAGGACACAAATACTCTACATGTCCACAATCCAATAAAGGAGGTTATCATAACGTACATTATATCTCCAGCAGCCTTAAGTGTTGCTGAACATAAATTCAAAATTGCAAGCATTGGTTCTAAAATAGCAAAAGTTCTTATAAGTCCTAAAGATTCATTTATTACTTTAGGATCACTTGAATATAGCATTGCAAGTGGTCTTGAAAATATTATCATTAGCATTCCTATAATAAATGCAGCTATCATTGCTATCTTTAAACTTTCATGAGCATAGGTTTCTGATTTTTTATAATCTCTTTCACCTAAACTTTGACCAACAAGTGTAGTATTTGCAATTGCAAAACCAAATATAGGGAAGAAGGCTAGCGAGTTTACATTTATGCCTACTTGATAAGATGCCATTGCAACTGTTCCCATTGTTACAATAATAACTTCAAGTACTAAAAATCCACCCTGCATAACAGCTTGTTCAATAAAACCAGGTACTCCTATTTTGGTAATTCTCTTCATAAGCTGAGGTCTTAAACTATAATCATCCTTAAAACTCAAATTAAGTTTAAGTCCTTTATGGGCATATAAAACTATAGTTCTAATTGTAACTGCTATTATTCTTGATATTGTAACTGCTATAGCTGAGCCAACAACTCCAAGTGCTGGTATATGAAGGGGCTTCACTCCAAAAATAAGCGCACAATTTAAAATAACATTAATAACATTAACTATTCCTGTTATTACCATTGGTGTTTTTGTATCTCCTGCACCTCTCATTGCTCCAGATATTATTATATCTAAAACAAAGAATGGTAAATTAAATGCAATTATATTAAAATAACTTATTCCTATATTAAATACCTTTATGTCAGATCCACCAAAGAATATCTTAAGTATATTAACTGAAAATATCCTCCCAAACGCTGCTAAAAAAACTCCAACAAATAATGCCATATACATAGATTGTACTAATGCCCTTTTGGCTTCTGTTTTATTGCCTTCACCTATTACCCTTGCAATAATAACAGTTGTACCTATTGAAAGTCCAGAAAAAACAGTTTGCAAGAAGCCAACAAGCATATTTACCATACCAACTGCCGCCACTGCATCTGTTCCTATTCGTCCCATTAGTATTGTAGACACCATTCCAACCATCATCTCTAGTAATTGTTCCAATATAGAAGGCCATGCGAGCCCAATTATTTCTTTATCTGACTTTTTATCCAACTTAAATACATTTCTCTTCATAACTTCATCCACTTCTCGACATAATTTTATCACACGTATATATAATACAGTATTAAATAGTAACAGTAAAGAGACTTATTAAGATTACTCTTTACCCTCTACTCTAATAAATAGATCCTGTTTTTGAACTAATCTAACCGTAAGCTTCATAGCCATTTTTTGCTTGAATTTTTTAAAAGTATGAATAGACTGCCCTCCTACAATAGCATTATTACCCCCATTTATGTTGAGCTCATTAAAAGTTACTTTTACAAGTTCACAATATATTTCATCGGTTTCACTATAACTATCAACAAAAGTTTGTTCTCCATTTATCATTTTAAATACTTTAGTTTCTTCCTTTTTATCCTGCTCCATTTTAGGTTCATTAATATATTCAACTCGTGTAACACATTGAAATGGAATATTTACAGTTATATTTTTTACTCTTCCCCTTGAATTGCTATCACTGTGAACAACTTCTTCATTATATTCTATGCTTTTAATTACTATGCCATTTAAAAAAAGCTTATTAGCCTCCGGAATGAGTTTACACTGTTTAAGCAGGACTTTTCTTTTAATACTAATTAAATTAATAACATTTCTTGTAAATTGTATAGTATTTTGAATATTTATATTAACCATTACCTCTGTTATAACCACAGGCATCCTAACAGCAATGAACCCTTCTTTCTTTCTCTCCCTTACAACTTTAGATGTACATTCCATAACCATTTTTGAGCTAATTAATTGAAGCCTACAATTATTTTCATTTTTCTCATTTACATAAACCTCAAATGCTCTTCTTTCATCATGGCTGTGTGTCATTTTCTTTCTGCCTTCTTTAGATATTTCAAATTCTGCACTGTTATCATCTTTTTTATGATGTTTTCTATGACTCATAAACCCACTCCGAATTATTACTTATTATTTATACTTATGTTTTAATAAACAAAAAAGACCGGCTTTTACACCGATCCTTCTATATTTATATTACTTATCTTCACCTATAGTTTGAGACATGATTCCATTGAATCCAGGGTTAGAATAAAAATGTTCATTATCCTCAGGGCCTTCAAAGCCTTTATCGTCTTTTCCATAACATGGTTTGTATATTTGTTGTTTTTGAAGTAACTTAATTCCAATATATACAACAGATTTATCAATAAATTCCTGAAACTCTTCTTCATTTGGTAAACAATCTATTGGCTTTCCTTTATCATCGATATCTGCATCATAAACTTCAGACCATAAAAGTTCAGCATATACTGGTTCATTAAATACTTCATAGCTTGCTCTATCAGCTTCTCTTATATCTTTTCCTAATCTGCATTGATCAAAATACCTTACTTCATTTGGCTGTCTATTTGGGAATATAATTGGCTTTTTACCATTAAATTTAATTCTAGTAGCAACTTGGAAAGGTACTTGAACTGTTTGATCATTTATTACTCCTGAAATTCCATGTCTTGATGTGCAATGTTTTGAAGCATATTCAATATTCTTTCTAATATATCCTCCAATAAATACTTTATCTGTTCCAGCAATATATCTAGCTTGAGTAAGGAATACTTGCTTTTCTATTCTTTTTATTTCATAAGATGGACAATTTAATCTAATTTTAGATTCTACATCTATCTGAATAACAAATTCTGAAAGGACTACAGGAACTTTAAACATACCTGGACATATTGGTTTATTTCCTGCTTCTGTTAATGTTTCATATTTAACAACATTGCCTTCACATGAATTTCCACCATCAACTACTTTACCTTCTGCAATGCTACCTTTGTCTGAGCCTACACCCTGATTAAAGTAACCGCCTTTTTCACAAAAACCACTTTTACATCCTTCCATATATTATCTTCTCCTTTTTGGTAAGTTGGTATAAAACTACAATTATTAATTAATTGTAATTTCAACCTCTGATAATATATTATTCTGAAATATCTGAAATGAACCTATTTTATTTAAAGAAATTTATAATTTGTACAATAAGGCATCCTAAAACTTTATATTGTTTTTATTTTAATCTAATACTATAATTAAACTGTTTATTTTATAAAGGAGATGTCGCACTAAAATTATTTAATAGGTAACTTAAAATTATTGCGGACAAAATCAAGTGAAGGGTTTTAAATTCGCCATGCTCATTAAAAGACTAACTTTTTCACTTACGTGAAAAGTGAAGGGTTTAACGATGCTGTGCACGTTAAAGGTTAACTTTTCGGCTAAAGCCGAAAGTTAAGGTTATTTTTCCTCCGCCTTGCTATGGAAAAATTATAAATTTAAATTAAAGATTTTCCATAGCAAAGCGGAGGAAAATCAACATTTACTTTTTACCAAAGGTAAAACCCTTCACCTTTGACAAGCGTAGCTATGTCAAACCCTTCACTTTTCACATAGTGAAAAAGTTAACCTTTTAACGTGCAAAGCATCGTTAAAAACCTTCACTTGAGTTGCTTCGCAATATTTAATATTTATGTATAAAATAATTTTCTGCAACATCCCTACGTATAGGAGTGGTTCTTTAATGAAAAAAGTAGCAGTAGTATTTAATGGTGGTACGATTTCTATGAAAATAGATCCTAAAATCCACGCAGCCGTACCAAGCTTATCTGGTGAGGAAATTATGTCTATGGTTACAGGTATAGAGGACTTTGCAGAAATTGAGTCTTATAACTTTTCAAATGTTCCAAGTCCGCATATGTCTCCAAATGACATGATGAGTTTATCCTTCTATATTAAAAAATTATTAAAAAGGGAAGATATCTGTGGAGTTGTCGTAACTCACGGTACAGATTCACTTGAAGAAACCGCTTATCTTTTAGACTTAACTATAAATTATGATAAGCCAGTTGTCGTTACTGGTGCCATGAAATCCAGTTCAGAACTTGGTTATGATGGACCTGCTAATTTATCTGCTTCTATATGTACCACAATTTCAGAAGAAGCAAAAAACTTTGGAGTACTAGTTTGCCTAAATGGAGAATTAAATTGCGCAAATGAAGTTGTAAAAGCAAATTCCATGAGTTTAAATGCTTTTAGAACACCTGGATTTGGTCCAATTGGTGTAGTTGATAACAATGAAATTCTTTTTTACCGAAACAGGGTTGAAAAACAATATATAGACACTGATAAAATAGAATCAAAAGTTGATCTTATAAAATGTGCATCGGGTATGGATTCAAGCTTTTTGGATTTCAGCATAGATAGAGGTTCTAAGGGATTAGTTATTGAAGCTATGGGCAGAGGAAACATCCCTCCTCTTATGGTAGATGGTGTTAAAAGGGCAATTGATAAAAACATTCCTGTTGTACTTGTATCAAGGTGCTTTGAGGGCAGGGCACTAGACACTTACGGATACCACGGTGGCGGAAAAGAACTTAAAAATATGGGCGTTATTTTTGGTGATACCTTATCTGGTCAAAAAGCTAGAATTAAGCTTATGCTTGCCCTTGGAAAGACAAATGATTTAAGCTATATAAAAGACTTGTTTGAAGCAGGTCACTATAAATAGACAACCTTGCGTCTAACAAACACAATGAAGGTAATTTATCCAAAATTAAAGGAGGTAAAAGCTGTGGATTTACGTGAAATAATAAAAAGTATTCCTAAAGCTGAGCTTCACTGTCATATAGATGGAAGCTTAAGACCAAAAACAATACTTGAAATATGCTTAAAAAATAAAATTGATATACCAACCTCAAATTTAGAAGAATTAAAAAAGCATTTTGAAATTATAGGTGAATGTGACTCACTTAAAGAGTACCTAGAAAAATTTGATTACCCTATAATGGTAATGCAAAAAAAAGAAGATATTTATAGAGTAACTCTAGAACTTTTAGAAGATGCAAGTAAGGACGGAATACGATATATTGAGCTTCGGTTTGCTCCATACTTTCATACAGCCGGTGGACTAAAAGTAGAGGAAGTTGTTGAATCTGTTCTTTCTGCTATGAAAGCTGCTGAAAGTAAATATAATATTTATTCTGGTCTTATTTTATGTGCAATGAGACATGAATCTGTTTCAAAATCAATTGAAGTAGTTAACCTTGCAAAAAATTACATGAATAAAGGAGTCGTAGCAGTTGATTTAGCTGGAAATGAAAGTGATTTTCCACCAGAACTGCATAAAGAAGCCTTTGATTTAGCCCACAAATATGGCCTTAATATAACAATACATGCTGGTGAAACTGGAATCTCAGAAAATATATTAAAATCAATTAATATACTTCACGCTAGCAGAATTGGACATGGAGTTTTCGCTTACAAAGATCAAAATACTTTAGATTATTTAATAAAAACTAAAATTCCATTAGAAATGTGCCCAAAAAGCAATGTTGATACAAAGGCTGTTACTGAATACAAAAAGCATCCTATTAAAGACTATTTAAAAATGGGCATCAATGTTACTCTTAACACTGATGATAGAACTGTTTCCAATATAAATTTAGTTGATGAATACATGAACCTTATAAACATCCTTGATTTTTCTTTGGAAGAAACTTTTCAATTGGCAAAAAACGGAATAGAAGCTTCCTTTGCACCAAAAGAGATTAAGGAGAATTTATTGAAAGAACTGGAAAAATTCAGAGTACAGAGTACAAAGTACAGTGAAGGACAATTTTCTGTTAACACAGAAAATTTAAAACTTAATGGGCTTACGCCCAAACCCTCTGGGGCTGTCGCACTAAGATTGTTTAATAGATAACTTATAATTATTGGGAACCTTTATTCAGAGTACAGAGTACAGTTAAGGATGATTTACCTTTCCTTACGTCAGGTAAATTTTAAACTTAAATGTTGTTCAGCGAGGCTGACAACATTGATAATATAGCGATTGCGTAAGCAATCAAAAAATAAGTTATTAGATTTTCTGTAGCAAAGCGGAAGAAAATCCTCCTTCACTGTACTCTGTACTCTGTACTTTGTACTCTGTATTAGAATATTCCCAGCCTCTTCCTCCTATAAAAAGGTTCAACTTCTTTTACTGCTCCTTCAGTCCAATCATCCATTTCCATTACATCAAGGCATATTTCCTCCAAATGCGGAAGAGCTGCTTCCTCAATTTCCTTAAATATCTCATTTTTATTATCATCATCATCAAAATCTACTATTATCAAATAACTTTTCTTATCATTGCTTAACATAATTCTTAAATAAGCTTCATAGATATCTTTCTCTTTTTTCATATACTTTTTAATAGCTTTTATCATTTCATCTGGGTATTCTTCTGGCTCCTCAAGCGTAATCTTAGTATCTTTTTTTGTAGAACCCTTACCTAAAGATGTAGACATCAAGGTATTCTCTTTATCCCTATACTTTTCAATAGTTGCTTTAGCTTTTTCATCAATACGTAAGCAAATTCCATCGCAATTAACAACTATACCTTCCATCTCTTTAGATAAAGCAAGTAAATCATCATAAGTTACAGTATTTGTATTCCATTCATTTTTATCATATGCTTGTTCAAATTCTGTCCTATCCGTAAAAACTGGAATCCAAATTTTATTATTCTTGTCCATTAAACGTGCAAATTCCGCCACGGAATCCACCTTTACACTCGTAACACCATCCTCATCGGTATACGATTGTTCTTTTTCTTTTAACTGAGTTGGAACTAAGTACCTTGCAGTAATAACTTGTTTAAACATATTCCCTTCTAATCTATTAAGCTCCTGATTTTTACCGTCATAATTACTCTTTGAATAAAATTTTTGAAAAAAGTTAATCGCTGCATACTGTAATTCTGGATTTATTAAAGACATATTTATACCTGAAACGCCGCTCAAATCCCATGTTGAGAATATCTCATCTCTATTAACCTCAGCGGTATATTCTCCATTATCCACTAATATCTTTTTTATACCTATCCTATGCAAATCAACAAATTCGCCAATTGCTTCCATCTTACTTATCGTTTTCATTTTAAGCATAATTAGCTGCTGCCTAAAATAATCTTCTGCTTTATCAGCATATTCCTTTTTAGAAAATATCCACGCCCTACCTTCACTATCTACATACGGATAATTAGTATTTTTATCATAGGCAATATAAAACTCTCCTATATTTTTTATTTTGTCTTTCAATATTCTATAAAATACCTGAATTTTTTTATCAAAATTTATATTAGGGAATTTACCCTTGCTTTTAAAATGCTGCGCCGAATAAATTAAAAATATAATCTCTTGAATATCTATATTTTTTAATTGCTCTATGGACATTTCATTGCTTAATAAAAATACTTTTCCTATTTCATTTTTTCTTTCTTCATTCATGCCCTCATCTCCAATATATCGATATACCAGCTCAACTATTAAAATTCATGTGAACAATAATGCCTATAAGACGGCATTTTGGTACAAATAAATTTTAAGTTTCACAATGGTTTATCTTTAATTAATCTTTCATTATACATTATACCAAATCTTACACGAATTTAATTCAAAATTTGATATAATATAACTGCATTTATCAAAAAATTAAACATTGCGAACAAAAGTGTAGTGCAAAATCAAAGAACCTTTGGCAGGTGCAGAAAAATGATGTTAGTGAATAGCGGCTCAAAATCCTAAATAAAATTAATAAAACTAAGCGGCAAATTTTTTAAAGCTTAAGAGCTTTCGATAACTCGCAAAAATACGCTCAGACAATCTAAAGCTCTAAAGCTTTAAAAAATTTTCCACTAAGTTTTATACAATTTTATTTTAGAAATTTTTTCGCCACTATTCCCTAACATCATTTTTTTCCTACACCTGCCAAAGGTTCTTTGATTAATCCACTACATCCTTGTTCTCCAATGTTTAAATAAGTTGATCAATTAATATACCAATTAACATCCTTTAGCATATTATCTGGTAAAAAATCAAAGTTTCTGCACTAGCCAAAATTCCGTAGGCACGGAGGAATTTTTTCCTTTAAAACCATGTACATTGCGAAATAAGTGTGTTGTAGGATGATTTAAATAAAATTTTATAAATCTTAGGTAAAAAACTTTAAAAGCCTTAGACGTTTCAATTGTCTGAGCTTCTTTTTAGCGAGTTATTGAAACTTCTTAGGGTTTTAAAGTTTTTTGCCTTAGATTTATTAATTTTATTTAATATCCTGCAATACACTTACTTCGCATTAATTTTACTTAATTACACCTTTTAAATCATACAATTGTTCATTTCTTTGGCCTCCAAAGCCGTTACTTTTTGAATTTGATGTTGAACTTGAATTACTCCACTCACTTGAAGCAACAGCCTTACCATTTTTCTGAACCCATTGAAGTATTGAGTTGTTACTGCTGCCACCGCCCATGCCGCCAGTTAGTACATATCTTATTTCTCCATTTTTAATCATTTCCTTAAACTTAGCTAAGGTTATTGTATTGTCACTTCCTGAAAAACCTCCAAGTGTCATTACTGACAAGTTATCGTTTAATATTAAGCTATCGGCACTTTGAGATGAAGAAACTACAAGTGCATATTTTTCAGTAGTAATATTATTTTTAAGAAAAGTTACTAATTTTGAATTACTTTGAGTATTTTCTTGACCCATGCCACCTGCTTGTGAGCCACCCTTACCGCTATTCATTAATAATTCTAAGCCTGCAGCTGGCATATTATTTGATACCGCATATTTTAAAGTTGCTGCCGAACCAACAAATGGCATAATTAAAATTCCTGTAAAAGCTAAAGCCGCAAATGCTGTCTTTAATTTTAAATTTTCATTTTTAATAAATTTCGCTGCACAAAGTGCTATTGAAAATACAAATGTCATAATAACTGCTGCTATTGAAATACCCTTTACCAAACTTGAAAGACTGCTTATAAAATATGATAATTCAAGTGCTTGTGCTGCACCATTTATCATAAGCGCTACTGGTAAAATAAAACCCTTCCAGCCGCCTTCTTTATAAAGTTTCCACATTGAGGTAACACCTATACCTGTTAACGCTGCTGCTGGTGCTGCCATCATTGTTAAATAATAATTGTGAAATAAACCCTTTGTAAAGCTGAAATATATAAATTCTGGGAATAACCATAAAAACCACAATACTATTGCTCTCTTTTTCTCAGTATCAAGTACAAATCTCAATTTTTCCTTAAGTGCTGCTGCTATAAATCCTAAAAATGCTATAGGTAAAAACCACATTATTTGGTCCGACAATATATTTTTGGAGAATAACCTTTGGAATCCAGCTGTTGTTTGGCCTCCAAATGTACCTGTGAGTTGTGTAGAACCATTAGCTCCACCAAATCCACCGCCCATGCCACTTGGTCTTTCCATTTTCCCACCGCTCGGCATTTGACCTTTAGGTCCTCCTTGCATTCCTTGATTGCTGCTTCCTGAGGAACTTGAACTATTTTGACCACTTGGTGGCTGTCCTTGAGTTCCATTGAACGAATTGCTTTGATTTCCACTAGGCATCTGTCCTTGACTACCGCTTTGTGACTGTCCTCCAGGTCCTCCCTGCATTCCACTTGGCCTTTCACCTTTCATTCCACCACTTGGAGGAGTTCCACCGCCGCCCATTCCAGATGAACTGCTGCTTAATCTTTCTATTCCATTGTGACCTACTATAAGTTCAATTTCACTATTGTTCGTACTACTTCCTACAAATGGTCTGCTTGAAGCTGGAACCATATCAACTATAACTGCCCAAGAAAATGAAACCATAACTAAAACTAATGTTCCAAGTACTAAATGCACTATTTTTTTCTTTAAAGAAACTGTGTTACATAAAAGATATACTATATATATTGCTGGAGCTACCATATAAGCTTCAAGCATTTTTATATTAAAACCAACACCAACCAAAACTAAACTTATTAATAAGAACTTAAATTTTCCTTTTTCTGCTGCTATAGTAAGTGCCCAACATGCAAATAGTAATGTCATAACTAAAGTATTATCTATTGTATTGTTTCTACTTACTGCAACAAAAACGGGTGTTATAGAAAGGCATAATGCTGAAATTAAAGCAGCTGCACTTCCAAAAGATCTTCTAACAATTCTATATAAAACCCAAACCGCAATTACTCCTGCGATGGCTTGTGGTAATAATATACTCCAGCCATGGAAACCAAAAATCTTTGCTGAAATAGCCTGAAGCCAAAAGCCTAGTGGAGGTTTATCTATAGTAACGTAACCTGATGGATCATAGGCTACAAAGAAGAAATTTTTAAGACTCATAGTCATACTCTTTACACCTGCTGCATAATAACTATTTCCATATCCCTCTATTCCTATGTTTACAAAATTCAGTATCGCCGACATAATTAAAATTAAGGTTATTACAATTCGCTCTTTTGTAAGCTTTATATTCTTAATCAATTTTAACTCCTCCTCTATCTTTTGAAATATCAATTATAATCTTTAATAAATATCCAAATATTAAAACATTTAGTGCGGATGTAACTATTAATACTGGTGTATATCCTGTTGAACCTCCAATTAAAACATAGTACGTATTTGCAAAGACTGTAATGCTAAGACCAATTGCAGCCATTAATATTCTCCTATCCTTAAGATAAATATAAGCTAAAATTGATAATGCAACAGCTGGAAATAAATATCTCTCATGCATGCTGCTTGCAAAGGTAAATACACCCGAAATCTCAAGAAGCGCAACTGCTGGAGCCATAATTTTGTTATTTCCCTTAATGTAAATAATAAATGATATTATTGTTACTAATATAATAAAAATCATACCTAAATTGTGATAAGTTATTCCTAAAATTGTACCACTGTCACTTGCATAATTTTTTCCTATTAAGCTAAAGAAATTGAAAGCATTAACTGACGCATATGGATATTCTCCAACTGTGCCTGAATACAACTTGAAAAGCCATGGAATTCCATTAGTTATTACGAATGGAATTGCTATTATAACTGCTACACTTAATCCTATCAAAGCTGCCTTTATAAATTCCTTTATACTCTTTAATCTAACAAGTTCAAAGAATAATATTGGAAGAAAAATTATTCCCTGTGGTTTCATAAGTACTGCGGCTGAAAAAAATATTGCTGAAATTCCTACTTTTCCTTCTGATAACATGTAAATTCCTAAAACAAGAATCATAGTAAAGAAGGAATCTACCTGTCCCCAAACACTTGCATTAACTAGTATAGCTGGGTTAAACAAATAAAAGCTTGATAATATGATGCTTAAACTGCGTGATAAACGCTTGTTTGCTAATTTATATATAAGAAACGCTGTTATAATATCTGCAAATATTGAAGGTAATTTTAGTAGCAAATTAAAATATGAGCTAAAAGCCGATGTATTTCCCATTTTGCCAACTACAGCTAATACATACATATACAAAGGTGGATAATCAGCATTTCTTGAATTTGAATATACCGTTGTTAAACTTTTACCGGCAGATACCGCCCAATCTTTAAATAAGTTTAAATCCGATGAAAATGATGGCAATATTACTGCTATAAATAATCTTAAAAATAATGCTATACCAATTAAAACTGGTATTAAAAACTTCTCACTAATTTCAAATTCCTTAATTTTTTTATGAGCTGCCATAATAAATAAACAAATTGAAGAAATTACAAATATAATTGAATATATAATAACCTCTATAGAATAATTGCTCGAACTTCCATTTCTATTTTGAAAATTACTACCGCTCGGTCTTCCCTGTCCATTCCCCTGAAAGCCGTGATTCTTAGCATTGTTCACTTGTGAACCACTTTTACCTTGCTGCATATTAGGAGGCTGCTGACCCATATTGTTATTAAAACTCTTGTTAGTTTTCGAAGAACTATTGGGCGGCTTACCTTGTTGCATATTATTATTAGAACTTTTATTTGATGCCGCTCCACTTGGCGCCATTCCTTGAAAACCAACTTGATTTTGACTAGATAATTTATTTCCATTTAATTTATATATTTCATAACCACTTGAAAACATCAATGCTAAAAGTACAAAAATCAAACTAACTTTAATTGCTACACTTCTTTTAATGTTATTCATCTTACCCTCCCCTTAAATAAATTTATGCTGCCAACTTTCTATGCCTCTTACCTTTAAATATAAACAAGTTATAAACCACGTAATTAAATACTTGTAAAAACAAAGTTACAATAATTTTGGCTGCATATGCATTCATGTGAAATTTGTTGCTTAAAATGTTAAGTCCCTCAAGTGAAATTCCAAGTGAAACTAAGTTGGTAAAAACAAATTTTACTAATTGAGCTACTGTGTTGTCTTTGTTTTTATCTGCCTCCTCTGTTTTCTCATTAAAGGTCCACAACTTATTTAGCACAAAGCTATTTATTACACCCATGCTGTAACCACCAACTTGGGCCAAAAGCTTATCAACTCCTAAAAAACCTAATAACACTGAAAAAACAGCAAAATCTACACCAGTATTGATGCACCCAACAATTCCAAACTTTATAATTGATTTATATTTTTCGTATAAGCATTTTATTTTCATCTTCAAAACCTGCCTTTTCACCAATGATATAAAGAGGTCTTCCTTTTGCTTCATCAGCCATACGACTTAAGTATTCTCCCATTATTCCAAGTGTTATAAATAATCCTCCAATCAAGAAGAAAATTAAATCTATAACTAAACTCATACCTGAAATACCGCTTTTTGTAAAAATACCTTTAAAGATTTCAATGATAGCAAATAAAACACTAAAAGCACTTATTGTTCCTCCCACATAATTGGCGAATTTTAGAGGCTTATAAGAAAATGATGCTATACCATCAGAAGCAAATTTAATCATCTTTTTAAGAGGATACTTTGTTTCACCTGCAAATCTTTCTTTTCTTATAAATTCAACTCCAATTTGCTTATATCCAACCCAACTAACAAGACCTCTTACATATCTGTTGTGTTCCGGAAGTGATTTTAATTTGTCACATACTTTTCTATCTATTAATCTAAAATCACCGGTATCAACTGGTATATCAATATCTGTCATACTCTTTAAAATTCTGTAAAAAGCCTTAGCAGTAAACTTTTTAAAAAAAGTTTCCCCATTTCTCTTAGCTCGTTTTCCATAAACTACGTCATAGCCTTCCTTCCACTTTTCTATCATTTTTAATATAACCTCTGGTGGATCTTGAAGGTCAGCATCTATAACTACTACTGCATTTCCGCTTGAATTATCCATTCCTGCTGAAATTGCAAGTTGATGTCCGAAATTTCTTGAAAAACTTAGCAATTTTATATTTGAATCCATATCACAAATGGTTTTTGCTATTTCTACTGTTCCATCCTTACTTCCGTCATTTACAAAAATTATTTCATAAGTTTCCTCTGTTGAATCCATAACTTTTTTTAATCTTTTGTAAGTTTCTCCTATTACAAGTTCCTCGTTATACACTGGAACTACTATTGAATATTGAATTCCTGACTTCCTCATTTTTAAAACCTCCTAATATCTATATTTAAACTGAGTTTGTCATGTATTTGTCTTCGTATCTATCTGATGTTTTAATCTTACAATAAATACCTAGTATAAATCTCCGCAGAATTGTGGCAAATTTGCGGTATAATATTTTTTTCAATGATAGTTTTCTTTGTTCATGGTAAACTATAAATATAAATCAAACCAGGGGATGTCGGACAAAATTATTTAATACACAAATTTTAAATATTACGAACCTTTTTTCAAAGTACAAAGTACAAAGTACAGAGTACAAAGAAGGATGATTTACCTTTCCTTACGTCAGGTAAATCTTAAACTTAACTGTTGTCAGCTTTGCTGACAACAGTAATGATGCGATTGCGTAAGCAATCAAAAATAAGTTATAAGATTTTCGGTAGCAAAGCGGAAGAAAATCATCCTTCACTGTACTTTGTACTTTATACTTTGTACTTTGGTCTAATGCTTCGCAATAATTTTAAGTTACGCATTAAATAATCTTAGTGCAACAGCCCCATTACAGTATGAGGTGAATAATCGTGGAGAAAAAATTAATTTACATTGCCGATGACGAAACTAATATTAGAAATATTATAAAGTCCTTTCTTTTAAAAGAAGGCTTTGACGTTGAAACTTTTGATGATGGAAGCAAGCTATTTGAGGCTTTTAACAAAAAGAAAGCAGATATGCTTGTAATAGATATAATGATGCCTAATATGGACGGATATTCCCTATGCTCCCTTGTGCGTCAGAAGAGTTCCGTGCCAATAATAATAGTATCCGCAAAAGACACTGAGCCAGACAAAATAGCTGGTCTTACTCTTGGCAGCGATGATTATCTTACAAAACCATTTAGCCCCATGGAACTCATCGCTAGAATACGAAGCATTTTTAGAAGAATAGAATTAGACAGTTCTAATAGTTGTGCACCTTCTCAATGTTTATCTATTGGAGATGTTAAAATCAACTCAGACCTAAAACAAGTTGAATTTAAAGGAATAGACATTGGTCTTACAAAAATGGAATTTGAGGTTGTATATTATTTAACGGTTAACAAAAATAGAGCCGTAAGCCGAAGTGAACTTTTAGATAAAATATGGGGCTTTGAAAATGAAGTTGAAACTAGAGCAACCGATGATGCTATAAAAAGAATAAGAAAAAAGCTTTCAGATGTAGGATCAAATTTAAAAATTGATACAGTATGGGGATTTGGTTTTAAAATCGAAGATAGGGAGTGATACAAATGAAAAGCAGTACAATTAAGGGTAGAATTTTCAGATACAATCTAGCAATAACACTACTTTTAATTATTCTTACAACCATAATTTTTAATTTTGCTATTCGTTTATACATTGAAAAGGAAATTATCGGTCAGTTGAATAAATTGTCAAGTAGTGTAGAAGGAACAGCTCTTGAACATGGTCCTGATTTTTTTAAACCAGATGGCACTAACACTCCACCACCAAAACCTTTATCTGGAGACTATATGAAACCTCCAACCACTGCCAAAACAATAATTTCTTCTACTTCTAACAAGGCTTCTGATCTTTTTAGATATTATTTTATGCTAGATAGGTCCTTAAGGCAACCTCTTTCTCTTTTAAACGCTGACTTCATACTTATTGATAAAAATAAAAATGTAATAAATCCATATTCAGATGGAACTAACAAAACATCTAGTAACTTAATTTCCAAGCTAAAGAGTGAAATAGATACTTCTTCAAAGAATACAAATAAAACAATAAGGTTTTCTGTATCTGGAACACAATATGCTGCTGTTGTAAAACCAGTGTCAGATAAAAATACCTTTGGACTTGGCTGGATAATTATTTATTCAAGCAGTATTCAAAAGATAAATCAACTTCAGTTTTATATAAATGTTATACTTTTTAGTATTTTAATTATCTCTGCTTTAATTACAGTTTTATTTTCTTCGCGTATAGCAAAAAAAATATCAGAGCCTGTTTCTTCTTTAAGTGAACATATAGGTTACATTGCAGGGCGAAATTTTGGTGAAAAAATTGACATGCCTGTAGATGCCGAACTTCAAGGTCTTGTTAACAGCATAAATATCATGTCTCTGAAATTAGAAGCCTATGATAAAGCACAAAAAACATTCCTTCAAAATGTATCACATGAATTTAGGACACCTCTTATGTCTATTCAAAGTTATGCTGAAGGAATAAAATACGATGTAGTCGATGCTAATCCTGCTGCTGATATCATAATGGATGAATCTAAACGCTTAACTCACCTTGTTGAAGACTTACTATATCTTTCTAGGCTTGATGCTATAGAAGAAAACTATGACTATGTGGAAATAGACTTCATAGAACTTATCGTAAGCTCAGCAGAACGTTTAAGCGCTATTGCAGCTAAAAACAATGTAAAAATTTCAGTCAAGAATTTAAGTAAGAATATTATTATATACTCCGATGAAGAAAAGCTATCAAGGGCAATTACAAACATAATAAGCAATTGCATAAGATATGCAGAATCAACTGTTACTATAGTTTCTAACCTTACCCTAGATAATATGCTTGATATAACAATTTTCGATGATGGTCCTGGTTTTGATGAGAAAGACATTCCACATATATTTGATAGATTTTACAAAGGCAAAAAAGGCAAATTTGGTCTTGGACTATCTATAAGTAAAAACATAGTTGAAAAACTTCATGGCACTATTACTGCTGGAAATGGGAAAAAAGGTGCTTTATTTTCAATACAAATACCAATAAAAAACTCATTGACATGATAAAACATTTTTAGTATACTTAGGAACATAATTGCATACTCGCAAAAGGGAGTAGTTTAATAGATATTGTCAACATAGTGGTTTAAACATAAACCTGGCAATATCCACAAAATGTGAAACGAGACTTTTGGTGTACTTAAAGATATATTTCAATCTTCTAGATTGTTTATCTCTTATACACTAAAGGTCTTTTATTTTTTTGTCTAGGAGGAAAAGAAATGATAATAACACTTTTAATTATGCTTGCTGCAGCACTTTTAATTTACTTTAGCTGCGAATTCTTCGTTAATGGGGTTGAATGGGTAGGTAAAGCCTTTAATATTTCTGAGAGTGCAGTTGGTTCAGTGCTAGCAGCATTTGGGACGGCCTTACCTGAAAGTATTGTAACCTTTATAGCTGTTGTATTCGGAAAAAATTCAAGTCAAAAAGACATTGGCATTGGCTCAGCTTTAGGTGGACCACTGGTTTTAAGCACAATTGCCTATGCCGTTGTTGGCATTAGCATACTTATTTTTAGTAGTAAGAGAAAAGCCGGTACCTCCATTAACAACAATAATTCAAAATTAGCAAGAGATCAAGCTTGGTTTATGTGCATTTTTATATTTAAAATTGGGCTAGGCCTTGTAGCTTTTGCAATAAAGCCTTGGCTGGGGTTTCTATTTTTATTAGCCTACGGAATTTACTTTTATAAAGAAATGAGTACAGATACGGTGGAAGTTGCTGAAAATTTAGACCCATTAAAATTTAGTCCCAAAAGCACGAATCCTAAGAAATCCTTAATTTTACTTCAAACTCTATTAGCACTTATACTTATTTTTATTGGCTCACAAATGTTTGTACATAATTTAGGTACTTTAAGTACAGCATTAGGAATGCCACCACATATGGTTTCCTTGCTATTAAGCCCCGTTGCAACAGAGCTTCCAGAAACCTTAAATGCAGTTATATGGGTAAGGCAAGGCAAAGAAAATTTAGCTCTTTCAAACATCAGTGGTTCTATGATGATTCAAGCTACGGTGCCAAGTGCTCTCGGAATTATTTTTACTCCTTGGCTACTTGATAAATCCCTTATGCTTTCAGCTATTATAACCTTTGTAGCTATTTTTTCATTATGGATAACCTTAAGGAAAAGTCATTTATCAGCTAAAAGATTATCGCTTAATGCAGTGTTATATATTGTTTTTATTGTTGGTATTATCTACATAAGAGGCTAAATACATACAAGTTGAAGCAGAGAAATTACAAATACCAAGTGTATCCTGTTAAATTACAATTTGTCGAGGAGAAGCCAAAGTACAAAGTACAAAGTACAGAGTACAAAGTACAATGAAGGACGATTTTTTTCCGCTATCGCTACAAAAAATCTCAAAACTTATTTTTTTATTGCTGCGCAATTGCGCCATTGATGGCGCTCAGCGAAGCTGACACCATTTAAGTTTAAGATTTACCTGAGTAAAACGAAAGGCAAATCCTCCTTCTTTGTACTCTGTACTTTGTACTTTGTACTCTGCTTTTCAAGTGGTTTCTCCATTAAATAAAGTGTGAAATCAAAATTAGTCCTCCAACTATCCAGCAATAATAAGAAAACGGACGCATAGCATTAACTTCTTTTTTGTTAAACCAACGCATTAATATATTAACACTTATAAGTGCACATATACCTGCTGCAATTCCACCTATAATTCCTATTTGTAATACTGGACGATTAGATGGTTTAAATAACTTAGGAATTTCAAGCACGGATGCACCTGCTATAATAGGAGTAGCTAAAAGCATTGAGAAACGTGCTGACTCTTCATGCTCCAATCCCATCCAAAAACCAGCCGTAATACTAGCTCCTGATCTTGAAAATCCAGGAATAAGAGCTAGAGATTGAAATAATCCTATTACAGCAGCCTGTTTATAAGTTAAATCTTCTACATTTTTATTTCCCTTTGAAGCTGCTTTTTCACCTACAAATAGAAGAATACCATTTACAATTAAAAATGCTGATGCTGCCAAGGCACTTCCAAATAATACTGTAAGTTTCTTTTCAAATACAAAACCTATAATTGCTGCTGGAATTGTTCCAACTATAATTAAAAATAATAGCTTTTTTGAATCTTTACTATTAAAAATAGATTTTATTACAGCTTTCCAATCCTTCCAAAAGAAAATAAAAAGCGCTACTGATGTACCTAAATGCATCATGACAACAAATGGAAGGAATTTTTCCTTTAAAAATGTAGAACTAATATTCCACCCAAAAACATATGGAGCAAGCACTGAGTGTCCAGCACTGCTTATAGGAAATAATTCCGTTATCCCTTGGACAATTGCTAATACTAAAGTTTGTATAATCGTCATTAATTTTTCACCATCCTATGCGATATTAAATTAAGCAAATAATTTTGCTTTAATTAATATAATTCATCAACATTAAAATTACATTAAATTAATTTATTATCACATTAAATGCTAGTATTATATACAAATAATTCAATTTATAACATTATCACTTAATCTTATAAGCCCACTTATGAGAATCGACCTTTTCAAAAGTAGTTTTAAAAATATCATCTTTACCCTTAGTACTAACATTAAACATCTTATCAAATTTTTCATTTCCAAAATGATATGGTACTACTAGCCTTGGCTTTTTCTTAATATTTTTAATTGCATCTACGGCCTCAATCGGAGACATGTTAAATGCACCATCTATAGGCAAAATTACCAAATCCACATTTAAATTTTTTAATTCTTGTGTAGCCTCAGTATCTCCAGCTACATAGACTTTACTTCCTTGAACATCAATTGTATATCCAAGCCATTCATTTTCCTTAGGATGATTTTTATTGTATGCAGGAACAGTCTCAAAACTTATACCTTTAAAAGCATACTTTTCATTTATTTCAACTTCAATAACTTCATTGTACATATATCTATCAATTAACTTCTCAATTTCACTCTTTATGCTTTTATTATTTGGATCATCTGTTTTTATATATCGTGGGACTATTATTGTTGTACAACTCTTGATAACCTTTTTAATATTTTCTATAGAAAAATGATCATCATGTGGATGTGTTACAAAGATAATATCTGCATCAAAATAATTCTCAGTTATATCAAAAGGATCAAAGTACACTATTTTATTGTCAATATCAAATTTTATACATGCATGTCTTATTTGCTTAATTGAATTTAATAAATTTTCACTACTAACTAACATAGTTCAATCACGTTCCCTTCAGCTTTTAAATATTTTTTACCTATACTCTGAAAAACTTCTAAGCCACTTAAAATTTCTTTTCCAAACTCCGTGAGAAAATATTCAACCCTTAGTGGATACCCCTCATAAGTATTTTTATCTACAATTTTACAATCCATAAGCTCATTTAAATGCTGTAAAAGCATCTTTTGATTTATTCCCTCTATATCTTTATTTAAAGCTGCTAAGCTTTGTTTTCCAAGTCTAAGTCTCCATATTATTATACATTTCCATTTTCCCGCTATCATATCAAAAATTAATTCAAGTGGACAAGTATACTTATCTCTGATTTTCATCCCTTATCACCTCATAAATACTATAACAATTATTTTTTTAAATATCCATAACCCACTTTTTTGTAGGTATAATAATTATTATTTTATTGCATGTATAGACTTTAGTTGAACTGGTTTCACAATATAAAGCATATTTGAAAAACTCAAAAACTTATGTTATCATTATGGTAAAAAACATTTTAAATTTAGGAGGATTAATAATGAAACCAGACCCTGACCCGTCTAATATCGCTGGACAATTAATAATAATCGTCATTTTAACCTTAATTAACGCCTTTTTTTCTTCAGCAGAAATGGCTATAGTTTCCTTGAACAAAAATAGAATAAAAAAGCTTGTAGCTGAAGGCAATAAAAAAGCAGTACTTCTATTAAAACTTATAGAAGATCCAACCAAATTCTTATCAACCATACAAGTAGGTATAACCCTTGCTAGTTTTCTTTCTAGTGCAGCTGCTGCTACTGGAATATCTAAGGAATTATCTGCTTATCTAACTCAAATTAATATTCCATATAGTGAAGAAATATCATTAATATCAGTAACACTAATATTATCTTATATAACCCTAGTATTCGGTGAATTATTCCCCAAAAGAATAGCTCTTCAAAAATCCGAAGCAATAGCACTTTTTTCAGCAAGACCTATATTATATGTATCAAAAGTAGCAAATCCTTTTATAAAACTACTTTCAATGTCAACTAATATTTTGATTAAATTAGTTGGACTAAAAAAAGAAGGTTTGGATGAAAAGGTATCAAAAGATGAAATCAAGTCAATGGTGGAAGTTGGACAAGAACACGGTGTAATTAACGAAACCGAAAGAGAAATGATAAATAGCATATTTGAGTTTGACGATAAACTGGCAAGTGAAGTTATGACTCCAAGAACTGAAGTATATGCAATTAACATAGATAATCCCTTAGGTGACTACTTAGATGAATTAATAGAAGAAAAATACTCCAGAATTCCGGTTTATGAAGATGACATAGACAACATCATTGGAATTCTTTATATGAAAGATTTCTTAGTGGAAGCTAAAAAACATGGCTTTGAAAATGTAAATATAAAAAACATTTTACGACCAGCATATTTTGTTCCAGAAACTAAAAATATCAATAAATTATTTAAAGAACTTCAAACATCTAAAAAGCGCATAGCAATTTTAATCGATGAATATGGAGGCTTCTCAGGTTTAGTATCTATAAAAGATCTTATAGAAGAAGTAATGGGAAATATCTCTGATGAATACGACACTGATGAACCAGAAATAAAAAAACTTGATGACTCTACTTTTATAATTAATGGCAGGCTTGCACTTGATGATTTTAATGACTACTTTAATACCGATATTGAAAGTGTTGATTATGATACAATAAGTGGTTTTGTAATAGACTTACTTGGTCACATTCCTAAGGGCCCTGAAGAAAAAAATATAGAATATAAAAACATAATATTTAAAATAGCAGAAATAAAAGAAAAGAGAATTGAAAAATTGAAGTTATATATTAAAAATGAAACTTCAGAATGCAATGGTGAAGCAATAATGTCGTAGGACATTATTGCTCTCACCTAAACCGTCTGCTTAAGAAAATCCAAATTATCATTCTTTGGGCATTTTTCACAAGGATAAAACTTGCATTGAGCGCAGCTCGCTAGTTTTCTCGCCTTGCAACACTTTCTTATCTTGCAAGCGCTAGTCATCTTCCATTCTGATTCTAAACAGCCTGTGCAATAAATTTCTTTAGCATTAAGTTTACAATTTGGAGTTGACCACTCCTTTGCTAATTTTTTCTTTTCTTTAATATCTCCAGATATTGATACCTTGTAAGCAGGACATTCTCCGCAATTAATTCCACATGGCGATATCATTTTTAACTCTTTTTCCATAAAAACACCTCTTTATTTATTATTTTTTCCCCATACAATAAGTTCCGTTCTGCTTTTTAGCTCAAGCTTTTCAAGTACTTTTGAAACATAATTCTTAACAGTGCCTTCTGTAACAAAAAGCTCCTGTGCAATTTCCTTATTGCTTTTGCCTTCTAAGACATGCTTTGCAACTTCAAGCTCTCTTGGTGTAAGTGTTTCTAGAAGTTTTCCTTTTTCACTATCATCATTTTTAGGCTCAGAGACAGGTTTCAAAGAATTTAATGCATTTACAACTTTAGCAGTAACCTTAGGATTCAAAAGCATTTCACCTTGAGTGACACTTTTAATTGCCGTTAATATTTCCTTAGAACCAGAATCCTTAAGAATATAGCTGTCTGCACCATTTTTAAGTCCTTCAAATATATATTCATCTTCATTAAAAGTAGTTAATATTATAATCTTTACATCAGGATATTTCTCTTTCATAATTTTCGTAGTTTCAATACCATTCATAACAGGCATTCTTATATCCATTAGTACAACCTCAGGCATTTCACTTTCTACAATCTTTAAAAGTTCCTGCCCATTTGAAGCCTCCCCTATAAGCTGAATTTCTTCATGAAGGCTAAGTATCATCTTAAGCCCTTCCCTTACAATTTCCTGATCATCAACTATTACAACCTTTATCATAATTCCTTCCCCCCCACAGGTATAATTGCATCAATTATAAATCCAGTTCCATTTTCAGAATAAAACTTAACTGAACCCCCAAGTTCAGTTATTCTCTTCTCTATGCCAAGAGTTCCATTAGATTTTTTAATATTGCTGCAGCCTAAACCATTATTAGTAACTTTAAATAATATATTATCACAAGCCTTCTCTATTTCCACATTAAATTCTTCAGCTTTTCCATGTTTAATTCCATTTGTTATGCCTTCCATCACTGTCTTATAAATACAGCTTTTTATATTATTTGTTTCCTCTTCAATACCATCATACATCTTTAAATTAAACTTATATTTTTCATTACTCTTAAAATTTAGAAAAAGCTTATTAATTGCTTCATGCAAGTTATTTACTGATGAATCCTCCTTCATTACACTTACTACCTCTCTAAGTTTTACTATACAATTCTTTGACATAGCATGCGCTTTATTTATAACTTCTTTTGCTTTCTCAGGCTTTATATCTACCACATTTTCAGCATACTCCAAATTCATACTTAAAGCTATAAGAGAATGTCCTATTGAATCATGAAGCTCTTGTGCTATCCTTGTTCTTTCCTTTGAAACTGTAAGTTCCTCTATTTTGTCTGAATACTCCTTTAACTTTAAATTTGCATTGTTGAGTTCATCATTCAATTTTTCTGCCTTCATTTTTTCAAAAAATATGCTTCTCATTATAGAAACCACTATAAATATGCCAAAATAATTTAAAAATATTTGTTCTAAACTGAGATTATACCTAATTTTATACGGAATAGCATAAGCTATAAAATTAATAATCAAAAGAAACTTAGGAATTTTATCATCAAACATAAGTATGTCAACTATCAAAGTAATACTATATATTGATGTTCCTTGACCCATAAATTTATAAGTAAAATAAGCATTCATAGCACTGCTAAAAATAAATGACAAGCAATACCAAACTGACATGTAACTCCTAAAAAACTTTTCTCTTATAAAATCATTACATCCAACTATTATAATTAAACCAGCCATAATTGCTACTGAATATAAACTCTTATGGAACTCAGTAAATGCATTATAAAATATGAATAACAATGCCCCAAATCTCATAGTGTTTTTTATTAATACTCTACCTTTAGGAGATAAATAATCTATCATAAGCATTTCCCCCATTCTATTTCTAGATAAACCAGTTCAACTATTGAAATTCATGTGCCCCATAATGCCCAAAAGACGGCATTTTGGTACAAATAAATTTCAAGTTTCAAAGTGGTTTATCTCTAATTATATCACCATATACATGTCTTCTCTATATGACTAAAGTAATACAAAAATTGCTATCCAAAGTACTATGCAAATTGAGTACTTTGGTAAATATGAAAAGTACATCATTCAAAGTACAATTAAACCATAGAAAACAGGGAGGCGTTTAAGATGCTTGAATTAATAAATCTCACAAAAAAATTCGGTGATTACACCGCTGTTGATAATATAAGTTTAAAGGTAGAAGATGGTGAAGTTTTTGGACTACTTGGGCCAAATGGAGCTGGTAAATCTACAACAGTATCTATGATAAGTACAGTTAAAGCACCTACTAGTGGGGAAATAAAAATCAATGGTATGTCACTTAGTAAGAGCCCTATTGAAGCTAAAAAGATAATGGGAATAGTTCCGCAAGATATAGCCTTATATGGAGCCTTAAGTGCAAAAGACAACTTAGAATTCTTTGGCAGCCTTTACGGACTTTCAAGTAAAGAAATAAAAAAAAGATGCGATGAGGTTCTTGAGATAATTGAATTAAAGGATAAGAAAAATCAAGCTGTTGGTGAATTTTCTGGCGGTATGAAAAGAAGAGTAAATATAGGTGTTGCACTAATGAACAATCCTAAACTATTAATACTTGATGAACCTACTGTTGGCATAGACCCGCAATCTAGAAACCATATACTCGAAACAGTCAAAAGATTAAACGAAGAAAGAGGCATGACTGTAATTTACACAAGTCATTACATGGAAGAAGTTGAGTTTCTCTGCAAAAGAGTTGCCATAGTTGATCATGGAAAGCTAATAGTTCTTGGAACGAAAGAGGAACTTAAAGAAAAAATAGATGCTTGTGACACTTTAACTTTAAACTACAGCTCGGCAAACAAAAAAGCACTTGAAGCCATAAAAATTATAGACGGCATAGAAAAAGTAACTATTGATAAAAATGAAATTTATATGCTTGTATCTCCTAATAAAACAAATGCAATGGATGTTATTGATAAGGTTAGAGGACTTGGAATAAAACTTAAGAGCTTCAAATACGAAGAAGTAAACTTAGAAAGTATATTCCTTCAAGTAACCGGCAAATCCTTAAGAGAATAAAGAGGAGGAATTATTTTGATTAGATTATTAAAACTAATTTTGCTAGATTTAAAATTGCTTTCAAAAACTAAAGTATTTTATTTAAAATTAATACTTTTTCCAATTGCTATAGTCTTAATTTTAGGAACTGCCTTTGGAAATTCTGATTCCAGTAAGCCTGCTTCAAAATTCCAACTTGGTTTTTATAGCGAAGATTCTACTGTTACAGAAAATAATCAAAACTTCTCTCTTGGAGAAACTCTTAAAAGTGAAGTTTTAGAATCTAAAGATGCAAAATCGTATTTTACCATAAAAAAAATAAGCAGTTACAGCGAAGGGCAAAAAATGGTTAAAGATAAAAAAATAGCAGCCTTCGTATATGTACCAAAAAACTTTACAAAAGCTTATTTGGATGATACAAAAACCAATATTTCATTAATTGCTGATAATAGCAGCATCTTAGATAAAATGATTGTAAAAAACATTTTAGATAGATTCAATGAAAATATACGAACTATAAGAATTGAAGAAAATGAAGTTCTTTCAAAAGCTACACTTTCTACTCCTAATTTACAGTTTCTTATTAGTAAAATTCAAACTACAGACTATTCTTCTGAACTTTCTACTGTATCAACAAATAAAAATATTAAATCTGTTAGTGTAATGACATATTGTACAATTGCTATATGCGTGATGTTTTCAATATTAACCGCTCTTGAACTTTCTCACAGTATAGTTGAGGATAAATTAAACAATACTCAATTTAGAATAAAAACAACTCCTGCTCTCGATATTCAATATGCTCTTGGCAAAATACTTGGTATTATCCTGGCTATTACTGTGCAAATGTCCATAGTATTAACAGCATGTCATTTAATATTTGGTGCAGATTTAGGAAATCCTCTGTATCTTCTTATAGTAACTATTTGTTATGGTTTTACTGTAGGTTCCATAGTATTTTGTGTTGGCACAGTGGCTAAGGATCAAAGCTCTATATCAAGCTATGCTTCCGCTGTTCTTTGGGGCTTAAGCATTTTAGGTGGAAGTATTATTCAAAAGAATGCTCTCCCAGCTGCTCTTCAAAAAATTCAGCAAATAGTTCCTAACGGTAAAGCAATAAACTGCTATTTAAAAGTATGTGAAGGCAGTAATTTTATGGCTACCTCTGTAGATCTTTTAGAGCTTCTTGGTTTAGGCATAGTATTTCTTGTAATTTCAATGCATTTTTATAGATATACCGGCTCAACTACCAAAATCAATTTGCATCATAATGCCCAGAAAACGGCATTTTGATATAAATTAATTTTGAAGTTTCGCATGGTATATCTTTAGTTCAAAAACTGCAACAAAATTAATTGAAAAAGGAGATAACAAAAATGTTAAGAATGATAAAAAATCAGTTAAAACTGCTGTTTAATAATAGAATTGCCATCTTCTTTGTTATTTTACTACCCATTGCCTTAACTTATGTTTTTTCAAGTGTTGGCTCCAATAACAAAATAGACTTATACTTTAGTGATTTAGATAAAAGTGCTTATTCTACAGAACTTGTAAACATGCTTAAAAGCAATAAAGATATAAATCTTATATCAACCTCAGAAACTGAAATACAAAAAAAAATTAATGACAATGATATTACAGAAGGCTTGATAATAGATAAAAATTTTGAAACTAATCTTTTTAATGATAAAAAACTAGCTATAAAAATAATTGAAAACTACCCAAGTGCAGAAAGTTCTATAGTCAAGGAAGCTGTACTCGGTGAAGCAAGCACTTTAAAAAAAATAGCTATGGACTCTCAAAGTATTTCTGATGGTTTAAATACTTCTAAAGCTAGCATATCAAGTGATTTACTTAAACAGTTAAAAGTCAAAACAAATATTTCCGTAGATGACAAAGGGGCTTCTGTAACCCAAGATAAAGTCACTACAAGCTTAATAGGTTTTCTTGCAATGTTTCTTTGGTTCGTTATAATTCAGGGCTTTAGAACCTTAATTGAGGAAAAAGAAAATGATACCTTGGAAAGAATACTAAGTGCACCAATTAGTTATTCTAAATACCTTATATCTAAAATAGCTTCAACTTATATATTTAGTCTTATTTTACTCGTAGTAACCTTAGCAATAGGAAAATATGCTTTTAATATAACCTTTGCGCAAAACCTAGCCGCAGAAGCTACTATATTTGCAATTTATCTATTTGCTATAACTGGAATTGTAATGCTATTTGTCCCTTTTATAAAAAGGCAGCAGACACTAACAATACTAGGTTCAGTACTAATGGCATTAACAGGAATGCTTGGCGGTTCCTTCTTTCCACTAGATGAAGTTTCTTCCAAGGTTATTCTAACACTTTCAAAGTTTACTCCAGAATCTTGGGTAATAAGCTCCGTTTCAAATATTACATTTAATAATTCAACACTAAATTCTCAGATGACTTCAATAATTGTTCTTGCTGCCATGGGACTTGTATCCCTTGTAATTTCTTATACATTACTAAATATTAAACTAAAAGCCGAAAAGGTATAGGGAGGATTTTAATATGGATAACTCAACTATTTTGTGGGCAATTGCACTAATTTTAGGTATTTTACTTAATATATTTATTGGAAAGCTTGCTGTATTTATTTTCAAAAAAGATGGTACTGCTTCAAGATTTCCAATCAGATTTATAGGCATCGTACTGGTTTTAAATTCAATTTCACATCTGTTCCATATCTAAATAAAGATATACCCCCGTGAAGCTATTTCAAAACTAGAAATTGCATATGCCAATTTTATCCTTCTAGCATTGTTAAAATTCACAATTCACGATGCACAATTCACAATGAATGATAATTTACCTTTCGCGATGCTGAGGTAAATCTTAAACTTAAATGTTGTCAGCGTCTCTGATCACCATACATGGCGCAATTGCGTAAGCAATAAAAAAATAAATTTTAAGATTTTTCTACGCTCGCGTAGAAAAATCATCCTTCGTTGTACTTTGTACTCTGTACTCTGAGTTAAAATCTATTCATTTATATACTTATACTCATAAACAATCTTACCTTTATTATCTAACCCTCTTAATGAAATCAACTTATCTTTAGACTTGTACTTATCAAAACAAAATACAAACAGCTTATCCGAAGCAATTTTATAATTCATAGAATTAATTTTTCCATCCTTTTTAAATTGCAAATTTACTGTAGCAATACTTGAATCATTCACACATCCAAAAACCGTATATATGTACGAATCAGTCCCCATTGAACTGCATTGCTCAAAATGCGAAATTTTATCAGAATATTTTATTGGACATCCTGCACCTCCACTACCCGGATACCACTTTATAAATTTCTTTTCTATAGGTGCTGCTGAAATCCAATTTTTATACTTTCCAAAAAATACTTTACCGTTCTTTACATCAATGACCTTTTTTATTTCCGATGGTCCATAGTGCATTGTCCTTTCAGATGACCTATAAGCCCCAATAGCAGAAAAACTTCCAAATGAAAATATATAATAATATACACATATAGATAATAAAATAATTGCCACTATCCACTCAATCACAGCAAATACTCTCTTTCTTAAGTTCATATATTTTTCCCACCTTTGCAGGGTATTTTTAGTTCTGCTTTTCTATCATAACATTGAAGTCTTAACGTTATTTCCTTGCAATCTTTGGGGACTTTTTCATATTGAGTTATTTCTTCTCCTCCCCACAGCTTTCCTCTGCCTTCACCAGTACTATTAAAATATCTCTTGCCTTTGTCATCATACATTTCTATTGACCCAAAGTCGAAACTCCACCCTATCTCAAGTGAAACATATCTTGCTCTTATATATACATGTTTATCAGTAATTATCACCCTTTGAATTATTATAGACGCGTTGTCTATTTTCCACTTTTTATTTACCTCTATAACTTTTGCATTCTCTCCAATCATTATTTTTTTCCAATAACTATTTAAATATTTTCCTGATGGTATGCTAGTTAGTATTATAGGTATTAATAAAATACTGCAAATGATAATAATTGTACGCCTAAATTTTTTCACTTTATCCCCCCTATCTTAATATTTTACCAATAAAACACACTTATCCCAATTATACTATACCATAGTAAAGTTATTCTACTAAAACCAATAAATATAGGGCGAAAATCTTGAAATTTCTTAATTTTTAAGATTTTCGCCCTTAGATTTATGCCTTTTATTTAAGGCACATTAAAGAAAATTACTCGGCAAGTGCAAATTCCACAGCTGAAACTCCATGTATTGTTGTTGTATCAAAAACAGTAACAGAAACATCCTTTTGCTTTATTAATAATGGTATTTCCGTGCATCCAAGCACTACTCCTTCAGCACCTTTGGCTTGCAATTTGCTTATTATTTCTTTATATTTCTCTCTTGAAGTATCCTTTAAAATACCCTTACAAAGTTCTTCGTAAATAATTTTATGGACAACTTCTCTATCAGCTACCTCTGGAATAATTACATCAATATTAAACTTGTTCTTTAACACTTTCTTATAAAAGTCCTGCTCCATAGTAAATTTAGTTCCAAGAAGTCCAACCTTTTTAATTCCTTTTTCAATTATTTTTTCTCCAGTCACTTCTGCTATGTGTAGAACCTTTATTCCCGCTTCTCTTTCTATATCCTCTGCCATTTTATGCATAGTATTAGTGCATATTACAATAAAATCAGCCCCCGCGCTTTTAAGTGCTTTAGCTGCATCAACCATAATATCTGTTAGTTCCTTCCACTTACCTTGATGCTGCAAAAGTTCTATTTCTTCAAAATCCACAGAATACATTATGCACTTTGCAGAGTGAAGCTCACCTAATTTTAATTTAACAGTTTCATTTATGATTTTATAATATTCAAGTGATGATTCCCAGCTCATTCCTCCAATTAAACCAATTGTCTTCAATTAAAACATCTCCTTTTAATTCCAGATCTCTGGAAAGTGCTTTTTTAAAAATAAACTATAACTCAAATTAGGATAACTTTTTAAGTTGTTTTTATCTAATGTTCTGATTTCATAATTTTATTTGATATCAAAACTTTTTTTAATTTTTCATTACACTTAAGTACTCCAAAAACTTCTATTGAATTTATAGCCTTTAATGCTAGTTCTTCTGAAATATCATCTTTAAGTACTAATACCCCCAAAAATTTAATATTCATTTTCTCATTATTGTTAACATGTCTCTCTAAGTCACCCTTATCAAAATATCCTATTCCTACATTGAATTGTTTTCTTATTATTATATCCTTTACTACAACATCATGTTTACCTAACTGATTTCTAATAGCTGTCTTTATAAAATCAGTTCGATTTGAATAAAAACCCTCACTTATTAATAAATCAATATTTCCTAAATCAACAGCGTTAACATTCACTGTTACCTTTTCTAAATTAGCCAAATTAATCACTCCAATATTATTTATTATAAATATAGTTATACCAGTTCAACTATTGAAATTGCTAATACCAAATTCATCCTGTTAAATTACAATTTGAATCAGAGTAGAGAGTAAAGAGTAGAGTGTAGAGTGATGGTTGATTTTTCTCCGCTATCGCTGCGAAAAATCTAAAAACTTATTTTTTTATTGCTGCGCAATGGCACCATATATGGTTCTCAGCGAAGCTGACACCATTTAAGTTTAAGATTTACCTGAGAGAAGCGAAAGGCAAATCATCATTCACTGTACTCTGTACTCTGTACTCTGTACTCCGTACTCTGTGTTAAATTGTAATTTGTCAGGAGAAACTTGGCATTTTCAATTTCAATGTTCCAAGTTGTACATCTGTGTATACTCCATACAGCGTATATAAAAAATTTAATAAAAAAACTACCCTATTTTTATAATTATTTCATTTACCACAGAATCATGGTTATCCAAATGATTTGTAGCGGGCCTTTTTGTAGCATTTTGCTTATTTAAATATTCTTTAATAGCTTCCTTTACAAAATGAGTTCTACTTAAATATCTCCCATTACTTACACATGAATCAATACTTTTCAAATCATCAATATTGATATTTACAATTATCTCCTCCATCATATACAAATTAATCACTCCTAATACATCATTTTACATAATTATATACTCCACACAGAGTATTGTCAACTTACATGGAGATGGTTATATTTATTTTTTTATAAATTGTGTAAATAAATTCAATAAAAAATCAGAGTACAGTGAATGCTGCTCAGTAAAGCTGACAACATTTAAGTTCAAGATTTACCTGACGTAAGGAAAGGTAAATCCTCCTTCACTGTACTCTGTACTTTGTACTCTGCTTTAATATATCTTTTCCTCTACTCCACCCCCATGTAGTCTGCTATATTAGCCTTGTCCTTTATAACCGCTTCAATAATAGGTTTTTTACTTGAAAGAATAGTTGTTATTCCAGGGCCATGTCCAGCTTTTATACAATCGCTGTGAACTACAACTCCAATAGAAACAGCACCCTTTAAGTATCCTCTTCCATAAGTGTTATCACAATCTTGAAGTAATACTAAATCTCCAAATCTCAATTTATCCAAGCCCAACCTTTTAATTTCAGCCATGTCTTCAGTCATTATGTCATAATCACCTGAATGTGCATTGTTAGATCCAATACCTGAACCCATCAAATATGGAGGAACTATTCCAACTACAGGGACTTTAATTTTTTCACCAGCTTCTTCAATTCCTAGCTTCTCAAATAAATCTGGATCAATACTCATAACATGAATATCTTTATGGTCTTCAAGCTTCAAGCCTTGTCCATATGCCTTGATCATTATCTTGTCATCTATCGCCAAGTTTTCTAAGTCTTCACTTTTAAAATATATTAATACGTGATCTATTCCACCATGCATTCCAGTTACATATCCCTTAGCTCCTTTAGCATCTCCAGAAACTACTTTAGCCTCATTTCCAATACAAGCAAAAGTCATCACTGCTGCATTTTCAGTTGCATTTTCATTTTTAATTGATACTCCCGGCTCAACATGATCTCCCGACCAACCAAAAGCCGAATCTCCAACTTTTACATTGTAAGAAATACCACCTGTAGCAGGAAGTACACATGGCTCTCCATCATAAGATATTCTGTAATTTCCGCCTGTTGGATGATGTACCTTTCCTTGAACAGACCATTTTACCACTTTTTCTTTATTTGTCTTTATCATATTGAAATCACCTCAAAAATTTTATTAATATATTTAGTATAGTCTAGCAGAAAATTTAATACAACATAAACACTTTATGTTATACTAAGTTTGTCAATATATCAATTAAAACTACATATAATTATAATGGTCCAAACTTCACTGTAAAGGAGGAAGGTATTTATGAACAATTTTACTGTAAAAGAAATTATAAAAAAGCTCAATCCCGATATCGACTGTAAAGAATATACTTACAACTTAAATAATAATGTCAATAAATGTGATGAGGCAATTAAAAACTATATATCACGAATCAACAAAAATGCTTTAAAAAATAAAGATATAAAAACTATAAAAGATACTCTAAAAAAAATAATACTCAATGAAGATGAATCCTCAAGAATAAACCCTTTAATGTATTTCAATATTAAAGATGATAAAATATATATTTATTCTTTTTCAGGTTTCAGCGATAACTTTACAGCTTCCTTTAAAAAAGACAATACATCTTCCTTTTTACGTTTCTTACTTGATGAATTTTTTAAAGATAGTGAAAGCTCTATGAATGATAAGTATTTCAATATAAATAGCTATTTAACTATTAAAACAAGGGATTACATAAAAAATATTTTTTCAACAGCATGTACCGAAGAAATGGAAAGGAACTCCGACTGCAATAAAAGCAGCATATTTGAAGAAATAAACTATATATCTACGCTTCCTTATGAAGGAGTAGATATATGTGCCAAGCTTGCTATTATGAATAAAGCTTTAGCTGATAAACTTATAAACTATTATATAGAATTAGACAATCCAATTCTATTTAACGAATATAGAAAAGTAAGAAAACTTCTACAAACCTCAGATGAAAATACTTATTTAATTGGAGATAATGAGAAAATTTATGGTCTTGGTGAATTCAAGGATTTAAATAGAAGCCATTTAGAGTTAGATAATGATATTGATAATATTTTTATATTTAATTTTACAAGTAGATTTGAATATAAAATAAGCGATCTCTTTATCACAAATGCCATAGTAGAGGAACAAGATGAAATACAATTTACTGAATATCTTTTAAATGAACATTTTTTAGTAAATATAAACAACGGTCAGCCAAATTTAATAGAAGATAAATACTCTGAAAACACACTAGAAAATGCAATTAAAAAAGTTTTTAAAGGTGATTTTAAAGAAAATGAGCTTGATGAAAAAATAGACTTTTTAAAAAAGGTTATTTCTTACGCTAAAAATCAAAAGCATGGAACTACAGTTGTAATAACCACACCAAAAATTGCGAAAACAGAAACTAAAAAGCTTATAAATCAGTCTATAAAAATAAGGGGTAAAAGCCTCTGTGATTGTGATTCTTTAGAAAACCTTGTATCAAAAATAACAAGCATAGATGGTGCCATATACATTGATATAAATTCTTATTGCTATGCTATTGGTGTAATATTGGATGGAACTGTAGATGAAAGACATGGTGATTCTTCTAGAGGTTCAAGGTACAATTCTGCTATTAAATATTCGCTAAAAAGGGAAGTAAGCAACAAGTGTATAATTATTGTTATTTCTGAAGATGGAATGGTAGATATAATTTATAAGGGTGATAAATATAATAATCTCATTAAGCAAATAAATGAATTATACAATGAGTCTAATAAATTGTATGGCGAAAGAAATTATGAAGGTGTATTAAATATACTAGATCAAATTTTAAAATTGGATACTTCGTCAGAAAAAGCATACTGCAAAAAAGGCGTAATACTATCTGCACTTGGAAGAAAAGAAGAGGCTTTAAAGTATTATGATTTAGCTATAAAATTTAAGCCAGATTCCTTGCTTGCATATTACAATAAAGGAAATGCACTTTCCTCCATTGGTAAAAAGGAAGAGGCCATAAAATGCTATGATGCTGCTATAAAACTTAAACCTGATTATGTAAATGCCTATAACAACAAAGGAGCTGCACTTTCTGCACTTGGTAGAAAAGAAGAAGCTATTGAATGTTACGATTTAGTTATAAAACTTAAACCTGATTTGGCACTTGCGTATAAAAATAAGGGAAATGCTCTCGCTATTCTTGGACGAGATAGTGAAGCTGAGGAATGCTATACAGTAGCTAGAGAATTACGGGAAAAATTAAAAAAGAAATAACATAAATATATTATTAAAAGGTCGTGTTTAATATGCATAATCATACCTATCTTCAAGAGCGCATTGACATGCTAGCAATGTTTTATATGGATAAGCATTATGACATTAAATCAATGCCAATAGCTGAATTTGTTAAAACCTTTGATAAAGTACGTGCCGAAATAGTTGCTTCAGTTGACACATCAGAAAATAAATAGTTAGCATAACTAGCAAGCGATTTCGCCAAATTGCTTGCTAGTTAAATCAGCTAAAATATTTTTTATAATTCATCGCTGTATTCTAAATCATAAATATACGGAAACTCTAACGGAAACAAAACCTTAAATACAGCCTTATCCTCATCAGAATTAAAACTTATTTTATCCTCAAAATAGCTTAAATCTTTATATCCTGTTAACAATTGTGTTAATACATTTGATGAAATTATAATAGTTGAATCACTTTGTCCAACATTTAAAATATTAACCTTCCCGTGTTCTAATTTAATAATGGCATCTCCAATATCTGTAGAAATTTTATATGCCTTAGTGTAATCATAAAATCTTGAATTACTTAATCTCTTTTCAAAAGACGGTATTAAAATTTCTAATACACTCTTTAAGTTAACAATCTTATACATTCCAGCCCAAGACCCATAGTATATCTCGTTATTACAAGCAAATCTTGCTCCTTTTTTATAAACATATCTGCTGAATTTACTATTGAGTGGTGCCTTTACTCCAATTTTAAAATTTTTATTTTCCGCAAGCTCATTTAGCTTTTCACATAAAGACGCTGCTGCTTTTTCATCTAAAACATTAGCTTCCCTAACTACAATTTTATTCTTCTTAAGTTGAAGCCACATATATCCTTTAATAGCATTGTTATTTTTCACAACATACCATTTAAAATCATTCTTTGAAGTCATTTTTATTCTATAACTAAAGTATCCACAGCCTCTTATCTTAGAGCAAAAGTTATCCACACTTTCCTCAGCATAAATGTTATTAATTTCACTTATTGCTCTCTCATCTTTAATATCAAGAAGTTCAATTTTGTATTCGCTTTTTATATTCTTTAACATTATTTTTTCTAAGGTTATATAATTATAGAAATGCACAGGACAGGCATATTCAAAGCCAAATTGCTGATAAAAATCTGCTATTCCAAATAAAAAACTAAGAGGAATATTTCTTTTCTTCATTTCTTCAATCCAATAGTTCATAAGCTTTTTTATAAGTCCTTTTTTTCTATAATAAGGATGTGTGCCTACAAAGTTTATCTCTCCTACTTTAATTTCTCTTTCTCCAAATCTTTGGACATGTTCTATTATTCCCATCATAGAAATTATTTTTCCACCTTCTTCGATATAAGAGAAATCATTTATATTGTTAAACGGACTATTAAATATTCTATTGTTTAAAGAACTCTCTATTTCATCTCCAAAAACAATTTTATAAAAATCAGTTATTCTATTTCTATCTTGCTTTTTAGCAAACTTAATTTCCACTACTTGCACTCCCCTTCATTTATAGACATTCCCTCAACATGCTTCTTACTCATAATTTTATTCTTTTTTCTATATTCCTTGCTTTTGAATATAATGTCAAAATCATAATTCTCAGGATACAAGTCTTTTTTATCAATATACATAGATAACCTTTTTCTGTTTATCTTTATTTTTCTGTTCATAACCATAACACCGTATTCGCCCTTACCATTCTCTTCTTCACAAATTATTCCCGTTCTTTTCATAAAGGAAATATAAACAGCATCTCCTATTTTAAAATCAGGCGCTTTCTTTATTTTCTGCTTTTCTTTTTCTATCTTTACACCAGCTTTAAATTCTCGAATCTGTTTTTTATGAGCTTCCTTTTCCACTGTATTTTCTACTGGTTTTTCATATTTTACATCAGCATAATTTTTTTCTTCCTTGTAAGTTACAAAGTGAGCTCTTTCAATTAATTTTTTATTCATTCCAAGCCTTAAAGCTATAAGGAAAGCATTACTTTCTCCAGCCTTTCCTATATTTAATTTATAAAGTGGTCTTAAAGTATTAATATCAAAACCCATTGAACCATTAACAAAGCCTTCGTGTTTTTCTGCAAAATCTTTTATTTCACTATAGTGAGTTGTAGCGCATATGGTTGCCCCTTTCCTATATAACTCTTCAAGCACCGCAACGGCTATTCCCATTCCTTCTCCTGGATCTGTTCCTGAGCCAAGCTCATCTACAATAACCAAGTCATTTCTACCTGCACAAGCTAAAATAGAAATAATGTTATTTATATGAGAAGAAAAGGTACTTAAACTCTGCGCTATACTTTGACCGTCCCCAATATCAACAAGAACATCTTGAAATATGGCAAGCTCACTTCCTTCTGCTGCTGGTACATGAAGTCCTGCTTGAGCCATCATTGTAAGAAGACCTATAGTTTTCAAGGCAACAGTTTTTCCACCAGTATTAGGTCCAGTTATAACAAGTCCACTATAGTCCTCTCCAATAACAAAATCTAAAGGGACCGCATTATCTCCTAAAAGAGGATGTTTGCCCTGTTTTAAATTTATATAATTTCTAGTGTTAAATTCTACACTTCTACCTGATATGGCTTTACTGTACTTGCCCTTTGCAAATATGAAATCATAATTAGCCATAGTTTCAATGTTAATTTTAAGTTCTTTTATATTTTCAAAGATGGCAGCAGTGAGCTCTGAAAGTATCCTGTATACCTCTTTTTCTTCTTCAAACTTATTCTCATTAAGTTCATTTTGCAGTTTCTTAACCTCTGCGGGCTCTATAAATACTGTAGAACCACTTTGAGATTTATCATGAATTTCTCCCTCCATATAATTTTTATATTGGCTTTTCACAGGTATTGCATATCTTCCATCTCTTTGACTTACGACCGCTTCTTGTATATATGACTTATATTTATCGCTTCTTAAAATGCTGTCTAATTTACTTTTTATTCTATCTTCTAATATATAAATTCTCTTTCTAGTTTTTTGTAATTTATTAGAGGCTTTATCATCCACCATACCATGAACTATGCATCTTTCAATTTCTCCTCTAACCTCATCTAATTCACAAATTGAATAGGCATAACTAGATATTGTAGGAGCAGCATATTCTTTATCCTTCATGAATCTTTTAATTTTTGTTGTATCCTTTAATAAATCTGCTATATTTTCTAGTTCCTCTGGTGCGAGTACAATGCCTTTTTCAATTTTAGTCACAACACCAGACATATTCTTTAAACTGTTAATTGGTATGCTTGAGGATATATCTACTATTTTTCTAGCTTCAGTTGTTTCCTTTAAGGCAAGTCTTATCATTCCTTCCTGTACTACAGGTTCAAGCTTTTCAATTCTTTCTTTTGCAATATCCGATAAAGCAAATCCTTTTAATTCATCTATTATCTTATAAAATTCTAATATTTCCTTTGACTTATTATTCAACTTTCTCTCCTCCAATTTCATGGTTGAAGGACTTTTAAGAATGAACAGTTAAAGTCAATTCACAGTTCACAATGCACAATGAATGTTGATTTTTCTCCGCTAGCGGAGAAAAATCTTAAAAATAATAAGTTGTAAGATTTTCTGTTCCAACAGAAAATCCTCCTTCATTGTGAATTGTGCATCGTGAATTGTGAATTGAATACAAAAAAAAGGCTATAAGCAAAGAATTCTTCACTTATAGCCTAAATTTACTATAACAAAATAAACCTATAAATTTATAATCAAAATAATAAATAACTCTATCTTCTAACTATAAATTCATATGCACATTTACTTGTGAATTTCTTTTAACTAAGTCCATCTTAAAAAACCCAACAACAAATAAACCTAAATAAATAGGCGTTTTAAAAATTTTTTAAGAATTCAATTTTAATTTACTTAGTTAAAAATCACACTCACAAAAATGCACTTCCTTTTTTTAAGATAATTATATTTTACACTATTTTTCCATTAACTTCAATATTTTATTTTACATATGCTTTAAATCACAGAATTTTGTGATATTAACATATAATTATTTCATCCCCTTTATGGTTAATTTATCTATTTAATCAATATTTAACCCAATACTTATATAAGAAGTTAACTGTTAAATAATATAGAAAATAGCCCATGAAAATCATAGACATATTGCATCAATATTTTTCGATATATAATTATAAGAACCGTAAGGAGGATACAAATTAATGACTAAATTCACAAAAATCAATCTAAAAAGCATCAAAATAAAACTTCTAGCAATTTTCATTGTAATGACTACGATTCCTGTTATTTTATTGGGCACTATATCTTACTTCAAAAGTTACAATATACTCTATCGAAATGTTACAACCAATACGGCACAAACCTTAAAAGAAGTAAATAGGGGCATTGACAACTTTTTTCATTCTATTGACAGCAATGTAAACCTTGTCGCTACCGACCCTTATATTGCTAATTTACCTTATGATTCAAAGAATTTACCTTATGTATTAGATATTCTAAACCAAGTAAAAATCAGCAATCCTAATATAATGGCTGTATATTTTGCTGATACAAACAAAAATTTTACTATACAACCAGAGCAGAAAATTGATCCAAGCTTTGACCCTACATCAAGGGATTGGTATAAAAATGCTGTAGCAAAAAAAGGTGAAATTGCTTTTACCCCTCCATATAAGGATGCTTTAACTGGAAAGGTTGTAATTTCTACATCAAAAGCAATATACAAAAACAATACTCTTATTGGTGTAGTTTCAATAGATGTTGATATATCTGTTTTAAGCAAGAATACATCATCTATTACAGTTGGTAACTCTGGATATGTGTACATGACTTCTCCTGATGGTACAATGATTTCTCATCCAGATAAATCCATACTAAATACAAACGCAGCAACAAAACTTAATTGCTGGAATTCAATTAAATCATTAAATTCAGGTTTTGTAAAATATACTTATAAAGGTAAAAGCAAATTTGCTGCATTCACAACAAATACAATTACAGGATGGAAGCTAGTTGCATCAATGGATGAAACTGAACTTTCAAAAGATACAAATACCATAGCAAGTTTAATTGTCATTTTTGCATTTATTACACTTGCAGCATCAGTACTACTAGCATTTTTCATAAGTAACTGGATTTATAAAAATATATTTAAACTAAAAAGTGCCTTTAAAATAGCATCCAATGGAGATTTATCTGCAAATGTAAACATTACTTCAAAAGATGAATTTGGCGACTTAGGTAAAACTTTCAATAAAATGATTGAGCATATTCACGACTTAGTTGAAGGTATTAAAACTTCAGCTAACACTATTTACGATGCATCAAAAAGCATAAGCGATATGTCCAAAGAAACAAATAACGCAATAAATGAAGTATCTGTTACTATTGATCAAGTTGCGCAAGGTGCTTCTTCTCAATCTCACGACATCACAGAAAGTGTTGATGAATTTGGCAATCTAGCCAAAAGAATAACCGATATTAGTCATAAAACACATGAAATAACTGAGATATCAGAGGTTACCAGCATTCTTAATGAGGAAGGACTAAATATTATTGCAAACCTAATTGAAAAAACAAATTTAGTTAATTCAACCTCAACTGAAGTATCTACTGGTATTATGGATATGGATCAATCTTCTAAAGATATAATAGTAATTACAGATACTATAAACAACATAGCAGAACAAACAAATTTATTAGCTCTTAATGCCGCTATCGAAGCTGCACGTGCTGGTGAGGCTGGAAAAGGTTTCTCTGTTGTTGCTGAAGAGATAAGAAAATTAGCTGAAGAATGTACAACTGCTACTAATCAAATTCAACAGTTAATTGAAAAAATCAACACAAAAACAAGTACAGTTTCAGACTCAGTGACTACTTCTTTAAAAGTTGTTGGTGAACAAGCTGAAGCAATTGATCAAACAAAAATTATATTTAAAGAAATTTCTCTATCCATAAATGATTTAATGACACAAATTTCTCAAATTGAAACAGCAATATCTGATACAACTAAAAATAAAGATGAGATTTTAGTAAATTTACAAAACATATCTGCAATTTCAGAGGAATCTTCCGCAAGCACTGAGGAGGTTTCTGCTACTACAGAAGAATTAGCAGCAACTATGAATGAATTTAGTAGCTCAGCTGAAAAATTAAGTGAAATAGCTGAACAATTAGAAATAGAAATCAAAAAGTTTAAGTAATAATACTAAAGAGCCATTAAATAAAACAAATAAATCTAAGGGGGATGTTTTAAATCGTCTCTTTAATATTATTACTTAAACTAAACTAGAATTAAGGTAAAAACTCCTCCGTGCCTACGGAGTTTTGGTATAAGTGATAAAGCACTGTTACCTATCGTAAACTAAAATAGTTGTATTTTGTATATTTATTATTAAAATATGTCATAATATAAGGTGAGTAGATTGCAAAGTTTGTAATCAGCTTAATAATTGCAAATTGTAGATTATTTACTTAACAAGTAGCTTTGCAGAGCTACTTGTTATTTTCTTTTTTGGTTTTTTCTTTCTCATCTATATTTAATTCTAACTCAGTTGAAATCCCGTTCTCACTAGCTCTTGCTTTACTAATCATAGCAACACTTTTCTCCTGCTTATAGCAAAAAGCAAGAAGCATCGCTACAATTGACAGAGCAGTTATACATAGAACTATTAACGCAAAAAAGGGGTAATTCATTCTACCACCTCTTTTCCTGCCGATATTTCCTTGCAATCCACTCATATTTAGATACATGGAAAAGAGGTATATTCACAATAAATTTGTATCATCAGTAATTAATTTAACCATTTATATAATATTTAAACAAATAATATGTAAAAAATATACAAATAAAGAGGTTGTCGCATTAAATTGTTTAATAGATAACTTAAAATTATTGCGAAGCATTAAACCAAAGTACAGAGTACAGAGTACAAAGTATAAAGTACAAAGAAGGATGATTTTCTTCCACTTTGCTACAGAAAATCTTATAACTTATTTTTGATTGCTTACGCAATTGCGTTATTACTGTTGTTGGCGAAGCTAACAACAGCTAAGTTTAAGATTTACCTGACGTAAGGAAAGGCAAATCATCCTTCTTTGTACTCTGTACTTTGTGCTTTGTACTTTGGCAAAAGGTTCGTAATATTTAAGATTTGTGTATAAACTAATTTTGTGCGATAGCCCCTAGTCAATCTTATTAGAATTTAACTACCTTGGGTTCACCTTTCATACTTGCAAAAGTTGCAGTAGCATCCTTTAAATAAAGGACTTCAAATATGCCATCATCTACCGAATACATATTCTTTAATCCTGGATTATCAGCAAGCATTTTTTCCTTTGCTTCTTTTCTTTCATCAGCAATACATTTCGCTTCTAAACGAAGCCAGCTTCCATCCTTACCCACTGCAGAAATTTCAACCTTGGAATTTTTTTCTATTTGTTTGAAAACTTTTTTAGTATTATTAGTACAAATGTATAATTTCCCTTCAAACTCAGCTACTGCTCCAAATGGACGTACTCTTGGCTGATCTCCCTCCACTGTTGCAATATAAAATGTTGGATTTTCTTTTAAATAATTTAATACTTCTTCCATGTTCATAACTTCCTTTCACCGCATACGTGATATAATAGATTACACATATATTATATTTCCTTACATAATTTTTTTAAAGTACGATTTTTTATAATAGTTAGTATCTTAAAAGATACTATGAAAGGAGAACTTATGCTAACACAAGAAGAATTATTTGGTAAATGCCCTTATGCAACAGCTCAAAAAATACTATCTGGGAAATGGGCTCTTATAATTTTGCATCACTTAAATGGAGGCACTCGTAGATTTAATGAACTTCAAAAATTAATGCCAGATATTACACAAGCAACACTTACAAAACAACTGCGTACATTAGAACAATATAAAATGATTATTAGAACTGTCTACCCTGAAGTTCCCCCAAAAGTAGAATATAAACTCAGCGAAATGGGGGAAGACTTTTCTATAGTTTTAGATAGTCTTAAAGTATGGGGAGAAAAATATATAAAGACAATTACAAAGGACAAAGGATAAATCCAGTATATTACTTAACTTTCATTCATAATTTAAAATTATTGCGAACTAATTTAATCAATTCACAATTCACAGTTCACAATGCACAATGAAGGTTGATTTGCCTTCCTTTTGTCAGGCAAATCTTAAATTATAAGCTTCGCTTAGCACCATAAATGGTGCTATTGCGTAAGCAATAAAAAAATAAGTTATAAGATTTTCTGTAGCTTTGCTACAGAAAATCCACCTTAATTGTGAATTGTGCATCGTGAATTGTGAATTGATTTAATTCGCAATCTTTATTTTTTGTAAAAGTATTATAGCCGTATTACAATACTCTTGCCTACGCCTTCATCCCTAAGTGGATGCTCTAATTCTTTAAAAACAAGTTCAATGCCAGAGATATCGTCTGGAAGTGCCGGTGACACAATAAAATTATAATGAAAATACCCGCTTCCACCTGATCCATTTAACATTCGACAATCATGCTGCTCATCAATAAACATTTCATAACTAATGTGCCTTCTAGTAGAATGTTCTAAAGCTTCGCCTGTACTATCCCAATCTGCATTAAAGCTTACAACACTCGCATTAGAATACTGGTGAATATAATGGACTGAAAAAAGACGATTTTCTACTTCTACATATTTTAGTGCTAATAAATTCTTTTGAAAACCTTCTGGCTTAACTAATGGCTTATACCTTTTTTCATTCATAAGTGCGCCAAATAGTGATTTTAAGAAATCCTCGTATAAATCAAATTTTTCTGCCCAATTAGCTATGTACTCAAAAGGTGGATAACCTGGATTATCCTTTGAAATTTCTTTGCGCTTGCTTATTAGTTCACAAATTTTTTCATCTACTTGTTTAATTTTTTCATCATAATATTCAGTCGGTCTCTTAAATGGCAATCGTTCCATAATATACCTCCTTAAAATACTTTTTATATATATTCCATTATATATCACAAATTCATGTCACTTCAACTATCCTCCTAATGATTTTAAATTCCCCAAGGTTTTTCTAAGTTCTGTATTAATATACTATTTTCATTTTCCCTCTTATTTTATGAAAATCCAATATCTCTGGATTACTTCCCCATCCTTAAAAACTTCATTTTCTAATATTCCACCACAAGCTTTTATAGTTTTAGCAGAAGCAATATTATTAACATCGCATGTAAGTAAAACTTTGCTCATGCCAAGCTTACTACATTCCTTCAAGGAAACTTTTAACATTTCCTTAGCATAACCTTTCCTGCGCTCATCTTTTCTCACACTATATCCAATATGTCCTCCGTAATTATATAAATACTCATTTAACTCATGCCTAATATTTATAATACCGACTAATTTATTATCTTCTTCCCTAATCGCCAAAAACACACTTGCAGTTACTTCAGTATGCTTTGTACTCTCATTTTCATTATCAAGTACAAATTTCATCCATTCTTCATAGACATCATACTCTTCCAAATATGATGTGCCAGCTAAATCATCACCATTTTGTATGAATTCACTTTTGTATTGTAAAACCTGATTCTTATATTCCATAGATGGTTTTACTAATAATATCATCATAATACCCCCTTAAAATACAGGGGCTGTCGCACAAAATTATTTTATAAACAAATTATAAATAATCCTAGTGTGACAGCCTCTTTTATTACGTTTCGTGAACTCAATTATTCCATTTTTATTTTTTCTTGTTCTCCTGTTGCCATGTCTTTTACAACAATCTCTCCGCTATTAACTTCATCTTCGCCGATAATTACAACTTTCTTTATGTTAAGCTTATTTGCATAAGACATTTTCTTTTTAAGCTTGTCATCTTCTAAATATATTTCTGCCTTAGAGCCTTTTTCTTGAAGTTTTTTGCACACTTTAGCGCAGTAAGGAATTGTATCTCCAACAGGAATAATCAAATATTCTGTCGAAGTATTGTGTTCATATTTATCTATAAAGCCAATTTCTTTTAATACAAAGAATAATCTTGTTATTCCAATAGACATACCTACACCTGGAAGCACGCTGTCTGTATAGTTTTGTGCTAAGTTATCATATCTACCACCGGAACAAACCGAACCATAAGATTCATTTCCCTTCAATATTGTTTCAAATACAGTTCCAGTATAATAATCAAGACCTCTTATAATCTTGAGATCTATTGAAAATTCTTTGTCCTCTACTCCAAATATATTTAAATAATTCTTAACTTCTTCTATTTCTTCTATCCCCATCTTAAAGACTTCATTTTCTACACTAATTGCTTTAAGTTGTTCTATAATCTCATCATTAGAGCCCTGTATTCCCATTATATTGTTTATAGCTTCACTGTTTTCTTTTCCAACAAGTTTTTCTAAACCTTCTAGGAATTCTTCTCTAGTGATTTTTTCATATTTATCTATAAGTGTCATTACTTCCTGCATATTTTCTATGCCAAGTGAAGTTAAAAAGCCACTTAATATTTTTCTATTGCTTATTTGAAGTTTGTAAGTATCTAAACCTATTTTCTTGAGAGCTCTTGATGCCATGGCTACTACAAGTGCATCATTTTTTATACTTAGCTTGCCATTTCCAACTATGTCAACATCGCACTGATAAAATTCCCTATAGCGTCCTTTTTGATTTCTTTCCCCTCTATATACCTTTCCAAGCTGATATCTCTTAAAAGGAAAAGTCAAATCATTCATATACTGAGCTGCAAACCTAGCAAAAGGAACAGTAAGGTCAAATCTTAAAGCTAAATTTTTATCTCCCTTTGTAAGCCTGTATACTTGTTTTTCAGTTTCACCTGCTGATTTTGCAAGTAAAACCTCTTCTTTTTCAATTATTGGAGTATCCATAGGTAAAAAACCATTTTCCTCGTATACACCTGTAATTTTTGAAACTATATCATTAAATATTAATTGTTCATTTGGTAAAAGCTCCATAAAGCCTGGTAAAATTGAAGGTTTTATTTTATTACTCATTTTTAACACTCCTTATATTTTGGGGCTATGTTTTAAATAAATGTTGATTTTCACACTTATTTAAAACATAGCTTCCTTTAGTAAGTTTAGCTATTTTTAAAATACAAAAACCATGCAAGCTTATACGTACCTGCATGGTTATCTAAATTATGACTCATTTCCATAATCACCAGGTAGATACAAGCCTCTAACGTTCATTAGACCTGTACCTACGATTACTTTATCGAGACACAAGCCCTCCCTAGTGATGATGTATTAAAGTTGTTACTTTAATTTTAAATGAAATCATAATAATCCTCCTAGACCTAATATTAGGTTTATTATACATTATTGATGCTTTATTTTCAATACCACTATAAATTAAAAATAATATTAATCTATTTTATATGTATAAATAGTATCCTTTCCAGCTTTCACACTGGCTCCACGCACAAATTTTATATCATGTACCTTATCTAAATTAGCTATTATAACTGGAACAATAAGTGAATATCCTTTGTTCTCTATAGCCTTCCTATCAAATTTAATTATTGGTTCACCCTTTTTAACCCTTTTTCCCTCTTCTTTAAGTAACTGAAAGCCTTCACCATTAAGCTCCACAGTATTAATTCCTATGTGTACTATAACTTCAGCACCATTGTCTAAAGTTATTCCAAATGCATGTTGTTCCTTAAATACCAATGTTAATTCTCCATCCGCTGGTGAAACTACAACATCTCCAGTTGAGTCTACAGCAGCTCCAGACTTTGATAATATGTCAGTAAATACTTTATCCGGAACCTCTGATAAACTTATGATTTTACCCTCTATTGGAGAAACTAACTCATACTTATCTTCTACATAATTATTCATAGCCATACCCTCCCAACAAAACTCCTCATTTATATTATATTTTACACCATATACTATATTTTTTACAGTTATTTTTAAATTAACAACCAAAATGCCTTTTGGTATATATGTAATTTTATACCCATATTCTGATTTAAATACACCTTTTCCTTGACATTCTAAAAAAAACACTTGTATAATTACATATAGACCAGTCACTATATATTTTTCATGAAAGGATTTATACTCTATGAATAGTAAAACTAATTCAAAAGAAAAAATACTTCTAGCAGCTTCAAATCTTTTTCAAACAAAAGGCTATGCTGCCACAGGGCTAAATGAAATTTTAAAAGAGAGCGGTGCACCAAAAGGCTCTTTATATTACTATTTTCCTAATGGAAAAGAAGAATTAGCTTTAGAAGCTATTAAATTAGCAAAACAAGCTATATCCAGTAGATTAAAAATCACATTAAATAGTCACAGCAATCCTATCCAAGCTATACAAGCTCTTATTAAAAATATAACGAGAGATTTAAAAGAAACTAATGAGCTTCAAGATATGTCCTTAAGCTTAATAGCTTTAGAAACTTACTCTTCTAGTGAAATACTTAGAATTGCCTGCTGTGAAGCTTTCTTAAGCCTACAAAATATATATACTGAAAAATTACTTGAAAGCGGATTGCCTAAAGATACTGCAAATGAATTGGGTAAATTTATTCAAATTTTGATTGAAGGAGCTATAACAGTGTCCGTTACTGAAAAAAGCCCTGATGCACTTTTAACAGTTAGCAATCAAATAGAAATTTTATTAAAGAGTTATCTACGCAAAGAATAGCTTGCCTAAAGTTATTCTGAAACTATTATAACAACTGGTCTATATAATTTAAAATTCAAGTAATTCGGAGTTAATTGAATTTCACTAAAAAGGAGACTTATTTATGCTTAACCAAAATTTTCAACCCCAGGAAAAGAAGACAGTGCAATATAATACAAAGCCTATAATGTTTGTACTACTTTTCGGGTGTTTCATAGGAATGTTTAATGAAACTATATTGAATGTAGCGCTTTCAAAACTTATGTCTGAAATGCATATATCAGCTATAACAGCTCAATGGCTTGCAACAGGATATGTATTGGTTGTTGGCGTTCTTGTACCAATTACAGCTTTTCTCATGCACACTTTTACAACAAAACAACTATATATAAGTGCAATGGTATTATTTTTACTCGGAACTATATGTGCCGTATTTTCTAATTCATTTGCGCTGCTATTACTCTCAAGATTAATTCAAGCTTTAGGTGCTGGTATGCTTGTCCCTATTATGATGAATTCTGCTTTAGTTGTAACTCCAAAAGAAAAGCATGGTTCAGTAATGGGTTTATGTATTTCTGTACTCACATTAGGTCCCGCACTCGGTCCAACTGTTTCTGGATTTTTACTACAATCTTTTTCATGGCATGTACTATTTATGTTGCTAATTCCATTTATAGTTATTTGCATAGTTGGCGGTTTTATGTTTTTAGAAAATACCTCTGAAATAACAAAACCTAAAATTGATTTTTTATCTATAGTCTTATCCTCTATAGGTTTTGCAGGAATTATATATGCAATAAGTTCAGCAAGTACTTCAGCTTTATCTTCTACTATTGTAATTTTAGCAATTGGACTAATATCTCTAACCATTTATGGCAAACGTCAATTATCTTTAAAACAACCAATCTTAGAAATAAGATCCTTTAAGCATGCTATATTTACAATGGGCGTATTTATAATTATGATAATACAAATGTTTCAATTTTCAATGAATATGATAATACCCTTGCTTATGCAAAACGGCTTAAAAACATCATCATTTACCTCTGCACTTGTTTTATTACCTGGAATTCTCATTGGCGTTATTTTAACTCCACTTAATGGTATTATTTTTGATAAAAAAGGCGGCAAAATATTAATTCCAGTTGGTTTCGCAATAATTTTAGTTTTTACTTTTTTATTATCTCGTTCTACCCCTTCAACACCTATATTACAAATTACTATTATGTACTGCTTAATAATGGTAGGGCAATCCATGACTATGTCACCTACTCAAACAACTGCTCTTAGTCAATTGCCAGCCAAAAATAATCCAGATGGCGTTGCAATAGTAAACACTGCAATGCAGCTTGCTGGCGCTTTAGGTTCAGCTTTATTTGTTGGCATTATGACAGCTTTTCAAAATAGTTATTTACAAACTTCACATAATGCTACAAAAGCTATATTCAATGGTTTTAATCATTCTGTTGAAGTCGCAGCTGTACTCATGGCAGTTGGCTTTATATTGTCCTTAAAACTTGCTTCAAAAAGCAATATTAAAAATTCAGTGAAATAAACATAGCCAAATGCATACAAAATGCATTTGGCTATGTTTATCCTACAATTCTATTTCTTCCATTCTCCTTAGCTTCATATAACAAGTTATCAGCATTTTTTATACATTCGCTATTCATACTTACTTTATTCTCATATATTCCACCGCTTATAGTAACCTTCATTCCATTTTCCCAAGTATATGTATCAATATTAATTCTAATTTTTTCTGCTATTTCTTTTGCCACTTGCTCATCTGTATTTGGCATGATAATAATAAATTCCTCTCCACCATACCTACCAGCATAATCCGTCTTCCTTATATTCTTCTTTATTATATTGCTAACTACAACCAAAACATCATCTCCGATTAAATGTCCGTAATTATCATTAATCTTTTTAAAATAATCAATATCAAACATTATAACACTAAATTTTTCATCTTTTTCCATGTATCCTACCATAGCCCTGTCTAATACCTTGTCAATATAATTTCTTTTGTACAAGCCTGTAAGATCATCTCTGATTGACCTTTCATATATGATTTGCTTTTCTATTTTTAACTTTTCTATATTAATTATTTCATTAGAATATTTCCTTATAATAATGTATGTTTCTAAAAATACAAATATAAACATACCTACTTGAAAACCGTATCTTCCAAATATCATTCCATTGCTTACAAGTATATCGTTTAATGATGCCAGCACCAATACTATAAAAGCTGTAAGTGAAATAAGACTGTTTTCCTCCTTACACTTTACTTTTTTTATTAAAAAGATTAGTAGGCTTAGTAATATAATAAATAAAGCAGCCTCGCCTAAAAAACCCAATCTATCATAAAATGTATTATTAGTTATTGTACATATAATAGTAAATATTATTGAAAAATATAAAGCAGCCTTAAGTATTTTTTTAGGCAAATCCGGAAATAACTCTTTTAAAAATAAAACATATATGGGTATGTATAAATAATATGTTATAGCTGCTGTTTTACTAAGCAACTCAAAAGGCATATTAGGGAAAAGATGCTCGATTATTCTTTCATTTAGAAACAGACATCTTAACTGTGTAAAAACACATAATACGGAAAAATATAAAAAAGATTTATTATCCTTAAATTTTGAATACAAGCATAAAGATATTAGTTCAATAATGAATAATCCTCCTACTATTATTAAATCTATGCTTGCACTTATTATAAACATATTCATAATTTTATCTTTAAGCCCAAGCTTCATAGACTTTAACACAGGATATATTATTCTGTAATTAGATGTCTGAATCACTATATCGGCTACTCCATTTGGTGCCGTAAAATATAAATAGCTTGGTAAATATATAGACTTTTCTTCTTCATAACTTTTACCGACTTGTCCTACTTGTGCTTGTAAAATTCCATTAACCCAAATTTTTGATGCGGATAACGTACTTTCAAGTCTAATACCATAAACAATTCCCTTCGGAAGAAATATCTTTAAGTGCATTGTCATATAACCAGTATTTTTTCCATTTAATTGATTTGTTAATTTACTGGGTATGTTTAAATATCGATTAGCTTTTTGGAGCTTTACTTGCTCAGGATTAAGAAGTTTATTTATATATATTTCCCATTGTCCTTGAATATTTAAGCTTCCATTTCTTTCAAAATTATAATTTTTTAAATTCAAAGTACCTTTAACTGCATTTGCACTTTCACAGGTATTCATTTCACTAAAAGCAGGATACACTCCTACTAATAAAATTATAAGAATAATAGGCAAAACAAATTTTTTCATGTGCTACCTCCAATTAACAATGCATCATAATAAAATATTATTATATTCATGTTAAATTAGCAAGTTTCTCATTTTATATTCCTATTATTCTATTTACAAATAGCATGCGAAAATAACTTATGCTGAAATTATTTCCACTCCTTCTTCTGTTACAAGAATTGTATGCTCCCACTGAGCTGAAAGAGAGCCATCTGCAGTACGTACAGTCCATCCATCTCTATCATCTATAAATATTTCATCACTTCCAGCATTTATCATAGGTTCAACTGTAATCACCATACCTGGTACTAAAACCATGCCCGTTCCTCTTTCCCCTGCATGACAAACAAAAGGCTCCTCATGGATATCTAATCCAACACCATGGCCTCCAAATTCTCTAACAACCGAATATCCATTACTCTCAGCATATTCCTGAACTGCCGCTCCTATATCTCCTAAAAACCCCCATGGCTTAACAGCTTCTACACCCCTTCTTAAACATTCCCTGGTTACTTCAACTAGCTTTCTAGCTTCTTCACTTACCTCACCAATCATAAACATTCTAGATGCATCTGAATAATATCCATTTAATATAGTTGTCACATCTACATTTACAATATCACCATTTTTAAGTATCACATCTTCACTTGGTATTCCATGGCACACCTCATCATTTACTGATGTACAAAGGCTCTTTGGAAACCCTTCATAATTAAGCGTAGCTGGAATTCCACCATTGGAAACAGTATAATCATAAGCTAATTTATCTATCTCCTCTGTATTCATTCCCTGTCTAATATTTTTACTAACTAAATCTAAGAGTCCATTATTAATCTTTGCACTTTTTCTTATTCCTTCAATTTGTTCCTTGTTTTTTATGATATTTCTTGGAGGTACAATATGCCCCTCCCTTTTTAATTTTTTTAATTTCTCATCAAATTCTAAATGACACTTTTTATATTTTAGTCCACTTTTACACCAACATAATTCATTTCTTGAAGTCATAACCTATTCAGAGTACAAAGTACAGAGTACAGAGTACAACGAAGGATAATTATCCTCCTTACGTCGGATAAATTTTAAAACATAAGTCCTAATACTATTAGGTTTGGGCGATAGCCCATTAAGTTTTAAAATTTTCCGATTTAGCAGAAAATTAACCTTCACTGTACTCTGTACTCTGTTCTCTGTTCTCTATTTTCACCCTCTTTCGTTTTATTATTATTGAAATAAATTTCTTCATATCCTTGGAACCATTTAAAATCCCCATTGATAATACAGTGGTATTTGTACTGGCCTTTTTGATAAATAATCGGCCCACGGTAAGGATTTTCTTTTTCCACTAACCTTAATGCTTCCTTTAAAAAGTTTCCTGAAAATTCATCGTTTAAAATTCTTCCTGAATAATTCATTGACCAAAAAGGAACGTCATTTTTCCATAAAGCTTCTTCCCCTACAAACCTTTCTCCGCCCAAATATGTATCAATGTGTTTGTAACTGCTTTTGAAAACTCACTTTTTTCACCTCTAAGACCAGTATACTATTAATATTACATTACTTCTACCAACTAAGTATAACAGAATTGTCAACTAAGAGTTGCAATAAAAATTAACCTATAATTTTTAAATAATAAGTTCATGCTTGGACCTTCTTTATCCAACATTGTGCATCTTTTGAAAACAAATCATTTGATATAGCCTTACTTATAGCTGGGCATCCCCTGCATAATGAAACTAAATGACATCCATAACATCCTTTATATGACGATAATTCAGATAATTTCTTATAATTTTCTGACTGAAGAATATTAAAAATATTATCCTTAAGAATATTACCTATAAAATAATCATCTAACTTTGCACAAGGAAGTATATCACCATTATAGTTGATAACAAAACAATTATTATTTCCAATACTACAACCATAATTTATTCTGGAATTATTGATTTCATAACCATTTAGTATTCCTAGTTCATCTAATAGTGGAATCCAAAGATGGTCTCTAAACAGAAGTGTCATTTTATAACCTTTAACTTTTAAATTTTGATAATTTTTCAATGTACTTAATAAAAATTTATGATACTCTTCAGGCGTGAACATATATTTGTAATCACTACTTGAATTTGGGCAAAATCTAGCAAAATCAAAATAATCAACTCCACATTCAGCCAAGTAGTTCATAACACTATTCATTTCACTAGAATTAATCTTACTCACGGTATATTTTACTAATGTTATAATTCCAGAACGTTTTAAATCTTTTAATTTTTGTATCGTTATATCAAAACTCCCTTTGCTACGAATATAATCATGAGTCTGTTTTAGTCCATCAATACTCAAATTATATTGATGGACTCCTAAATTTTTAAGCTTAACTATAATATCATTATTTAAAAGTCTAGGATTACCTTTAATTGTTATAATTATATTTTTATCATGAGCATAATTTATTAATTTAAACAAATCAGTATATAATAATGGATCTCCCCCTGTAAAAGCTATATATGGTTGTAACTTGAGTCTAGAACTTATCTCATATATCTGATCTATAATATCAATACTTTTTTTTAAATCAAATACGTTATTGATAGCTTTATTTTTATCCAAATAGCAGTGATTACAATTTTCTGTGCACAAGCTTGTTAAATGCCATTGAACATAGAAATAGCTATAGTATGAATTAATACTATTTTTTATGAATTTTTTTAGCATATTTTTCATAAAAAATCCTTCCCCCCTCTTCTGATATGTCTCATCGTTGGAAACTTAATTTTTTACAAATTACTCTCGATAATATGTAATTTTTTTAACTCATATATATAATCATTTTTTAAATTTCTATATTTATAAAAATTATTAGTATTATTATTGTACATATCCAAAAATAAATCTTTCATTCTATTTTTTAGTATTACTTTTTTATTTAACGCAATATCTTTAACAACCACAGTATTATCATTTAACTCTATGAGTAAGGCTTCTCTAATTTTATATGCTTCTATTGGATGCAGAGTATTTTTATAATTTTCAATTTTTTGTGCTGCAACTTCACACTCACCTACATTACTTATAAATTTTCCATTCTTATAAAAATCTAATATGCAACCATGACAATATTTTTTTAATTTGCAAGATATACAAAATTCATCTCTATATTGTTCAACTTTTTCACTAAAGTTTAGTACATCTTTATAAATTGAATTATTATTTGAATATAGTTCAATTTCATCTCTGCACATACTTGATATATGTTCCTTTTTATAATTCTTGCACACTTCATCAATTTTATACCATTTATTACACGGGTAAACGGTTCCGTCGTTCTTGATATACATAGATATATTGCCGTTTTTTATTCCACATTCTGCTGTATCTATTGCAAAATTTAAATTATATTTGGTATTTAAATATGACAATAAAAGCGGTTTTGCAAAAATCTCAGTATTACTATTATATTTAACAGTATTTAAAGCAATTTGTTCACAGGCTTGAACCCATTCATCATCTAAAATTGACAGGTTATTATTTATAGCATTTCCTTCCTCTGATACCCTATTAAATATTAAATTTTTTATGTCTAATTTAAAAAATTTATCTATAATCATATAATTAAATTTGTTTATTGTAAAATTTACACTAATGGTTATTTTACTATTTAATTTTTTCACTTTTTCTTTAAAATTTATTAAATTATTTAATGATCTAAAGAATGTATTTTTTCCTCTAATTTTTTCATGTGTAATTGCATCTGGTCCGTCCAAGCTAAAAGTAATACTAGTAACATTACTTTTGATTATACTATCAGATATAGTATCATCTAACAGCAATCCATTAGTAACCATAGAATATGTAATTTCTTTCTTAGTCAAATAATCTACTATATCTAAAAAGCCATCTTTCATTAAAGGTTCCCCACCCAATAAATGTAAATGAGCTTGATAAGGCAGTTTATCAATAAATTTAAAGCAATCTTGTAAATTCATTTCGGTAGTATATTTTTTATCTTCAACTAGACTCCAATTATAACAATGCTTACATCTTAAGTTACATTTAGCTGTAATATCCCAGGCTATTATTTTTTTCATAATAATAACTTTAACTCCTTTCACTGTGCTCAAGGCACAAAATTTAATTAAAGTAGTTAGCTTTTAAAGTATTGTTAGTAATTATAGACAAGTATACAGGTGTTAATCTTTGTTTAAACAAAGGGCGTTTCAGATTATGAGTATTCAGTCAACACCTGTGTACTCTATCTTGTATTTGTAGATGATGCAACTGTTAAATTTTTATTTAGCAAAATATATTAACTGTTGACCTTCCTTCAGAACCTTCATTGTCACGAGCAGCAGCATCAACATTCATAAGAAAAGATTCTTCTATTTCTTCAAATTCAAAATCTAATTCATTCATCATTACTCACCTCCCTTTCCCTTTTGATAAAATAAATACATTTATGTATTTATTTTACTGTAAGTATACTCTTTTTTTTACAGATGTACAAGCTTTTTTTTACATATTTTTAACAATACACATCTATATATTATCAGATCATATGTTATTTGGTTTACTTGTTAAAAATATAACATTACTTACCTCTATAAACAAAATTGATTATTTAAATACCTTATTTAAGTTTTCCTTATTCATTTTAAAAATAATTTTTCTGATGCTATCTTCTGAAAGACTATATTCATTTGAAAGCTTTGTAGGTTTTATTCCTTCCTTATATTTATTATATATTTCTAAATTTCTTTCTCTAATCGCTCTGCGAGTGCCATTACTTTCTCCCCACGCTTTTCTGCCTTCGTTTTTAGGAATATATATAAGTTCTCCTTGAACATACTTTTGAAGCTCCTTTAAAAGAGTCTCTGGCAAAAGATCCTTTCCATTTTTGTAACACAATATCAAATTCCTCCTGTTTACTCTCGATATTCATTAATAAAGCTTTGGAATTTTCCATCATAAACACCTCCTATAAATATAAAAATTCCGCGGACACACAACCCATCCGCGGAATTTTAAGTATAAAAAAAACACGATAACTTCGTGCATTCTGATAACTTTAAATTCTTTTATTTTTTTCAGATGACGGTTATTAATTTGCTTTTCGAAAGCACGATAAATAAAAGGTATTAAACCCTCATTTTTTCAAATAAAAACGCACACTGCCTTCGAAATTATTCAGTTATTTAACAAGTACCTCTAAATAAACATTTAAAATAATCACTTTTAAAATCCTCCTTCATCTGAATTTTTTTACAAGTTAATTTTATAATAAATTGTATTTTATGTCAATTTAGCACATGAAAGGTTAATTCTTTCTCTGTGTATTCCTTTGTTACCCCTTGAAATATCTTATCGCCGCATTCTATACCAACTTTTTTTGCAACCTCTACAGCAAATTCTCTAAATGCGAAACCAATTGCCGTAACTAAATTTCCATCTACACAAACTGGTTTCCTTACGATATTTTCCCTAGGTATAAAATCAAATTCATCTATTATCTCTTCGAATAAACCACTACAATATTTATGATTATTTAAAATTCCTGCTTTAGCAAGCAAAATTGGTGAACTTGATATACTAGCAATTATAATGTCTTTATCATTTTGAAAAGATCTTAAAAATTCAATATTTTTATCATCACCAAGTGCCTCATGGAAATCCCAAATTCCAGGCATAATAATGCAATCATATTCTTCTCTCTTAAACTCCAGAAATGTCTTATGTGGTAAAATTGTAAACCCATCTTCGCTATTTATTGGATTAATGGATGAAGCAAAAACAGTTATTTCCTTGTCATAGAATTTAAACAATTCTGTTAAACAACTAATTTCTTGCATACAAAACTCAGGATAAATCATTACAGCTGCTTTTTTCACTATACTTCACCTCTAAATATACTATATCTATATAATAATATTTCAGCGAGCATCGAACCCTCTGAAACTTCGCTGCATTTTCTAAAGAAATCACATTAATTAAAGGAGGCACTGATAACAGTGCCTCCTCCTTACCGATGGTCAATTAGTCTATTTACTAGACTAAAAGCCACCTCCTAGTAATTTTCAATAGAATCATCCCCTTTCACTAAAGTAACCGGTTCTGAGATAAACCCTCTGAAACTTAAAATTTAATTGTACTAAAACGCCACGTATTAAGGCATTATGGTACACTTAAGTTTTAATAGTTGAAGAGGTTTATCAATGAGATAAATAGCTTCAATTTAAAATTATTTATACCAAGTGACGTCTACCTGATAATTTTTTTGAAGCATCCTTATCTGTAACTAATTATCGCACGTAATGGATAATTGTATCAATGGAAAGAATTTTTATAATAGAACTTTCCTTATTTCCTGCTTCCATCCTTATTAAAAACTTTTTTCAAATGCACTTCATCCAAAATAAGCATTGCAATCACACCTATCAAAACTATTATACCTTGGTATCCAATATTAACATTTTTAATCAGTTGATTCAATATAAATCCTAATACAATACAAACTATGCCCAGTATTATCATGCTATTAGCCGAATACTTTTGAGCCACCTTCCAGGTATCTTGATTTTTCATTGAAGTATTTGTTCGATATCCGTATACACCATTTATCTTTTTAGGAGGAAATATTTTAAATATCAATCCGCCAATTGCAAATAGCATTCCAAGTTCGTATAACATGAAAACACCTCCTCAAATTTAGCTATTTAATATAAATTCCTTCTAACTCCATACTTTTATTATACGATAATGTAAGCTGAACCTTTTTATTATCATACTTAACAACTGCCACAACTACAGCATCTCCCTTGACCTCTTGAAATATCATTTTTGATATAGAATTGTACTTGCCAAGCTCCCCAAGTCCTGTCCATGCTTCTTTTAACTTATCTCCTGTTATTCCTCCTTTAAGCTTTTGGCTCATTCCAGCAATAATATCATCGTATTTTCCATTATTAAAATTATCCACAACCTTTTGTGTTGCAGCCTTTAACTTAGTTTCACTATAATTACTGCTTAGTTTAGCAGCTCCACATCCCCCTAACATCATTATGCAGAAAGATATTGCTAAAAATTTAAATAGTTTTTTCATTGTAAAACTCCATCTCCCTCATATAGATAAACCATTTCAACTACCAAAATCACTTTGCATCATAATGCCCAGAAGATGGCATTTTGATACAAATTAATTTTGAAGTTTCACACGGTTTATCTTTATATAATTTTTTAGCTTTCACCGCAAAAATTAAAAGTCCAATAGCCCAAATTGCACACCAAACTTCAACTAAATAAATGTTAAAACCTAATGCTGGTATAATTCCTGAAAAAGAATCTATTACTGCATGAATAAATATTGCTAACAATAAATATATCTTAGCCTTCACCTTTATTCCATACAAAACTAATAAGGTTAAACCAACATGAACAGTCATAGCAAGTAATCTTTCAATTCCTGGCATTAATGCATTTATAACTGTAACTGAACTACCTAAGTCTACATTAGAATTAATAACCTTAATTAATTCAGTTATGCAGCTAAAGCCAGTTATAAGTATAGCTTCTATTCCACCATGTCCAATTCCAAAAGCAATTCCACTACTCCAATCCACCTTGCCTTTACCTTTAATAATTGCTTTAAACCCTATAAATCTGGCAGTTTCCTCAAATAATCCAGCAGTAATTCCACAAAATATACAATAAATTATTGGGTAAAAATTCTCCATGGTAATAAACCAAGTCATATTCGGTAGCACTTTATTTAATATTGGCAGCCTTAAAAACACTTGAGATATAGTAAAAGCACAAACACCAACAAAATAGAATTTTATATTTTGCCTTTTGTTAACTATAATATAAATAAGATAGCCTAATGGAATTCCAAAACAAATTAAGATGTCTATAATAAGACATATAATTATGAGACAATTGTTCACATTATCACTCCTAACTTACAGGAATAACTATATTAACTTTAAAGATTTTATCTTTATATTCTATCCTCATATTCCCTTCATATTTATTTAAAGCCATTCTTACATTCTCCAAGCCAAGCCCCTTGTGATGCTTTTTTGTAGACTTAAAACCTTTCTTTTCCTGTATAGGCTCTTTATCTGTTGGATTAATCAAGTTTATCACTATAAATTCATTAAATTTATCTACCTTTAAAGATATATTTTTATTTTCTGCCGCAGTTTTAGTTCCTTCAATAGCATTGTCCAAAAGATTAGAAAATATTGTAGTCAAATCTATATCCTTTATAAATTCTAAATTTACGTCTCCTATTTTACAATTTATGCCTACGCCCAATTGTTCAGCTTTTGAAAGCTTATCATTTATGATTATATTTAGAACCTTATTGCTTGTATAATATTTTTGAACAAATTTATCAAACATTTTATACATATCTTCAGCGTAATTTTTAGCCTTTTCAGTTTCTCTTTGCTCATATAATTCTTCTATTGCATTCATATGATTTTTTATATCATGAATAATTTTTCTAGAATTCTTATACTTTGTATCCAAATTGTTATAATATTCGTATTGCATTTTAGCTTGTTCATTATAAAGCATCAATTCATTTTTTAATTTATTATTATTGGATATTGCCTCAAAAATATTTGTTATATATACATTTAAAGCAATGATTGATGCTATATTTACAACAATTAAAATTGTATCTTCCAAGGATATATAAGTTTGTGCATACATAAGCAAAGTAGTAATATAAAAAATACTAAATATAGGCAGTATCAAAAAGTTAAAAAATTGAACCGTTGTTATCCTTTCTATCTTTTTCCTTTTATAAAAAACTATACCTAGCCTTGCGGCACTAAGATTTGAAAGCTGTATAATTATAGAATCTGTTATAACGAATATATCCAAACTGTAGAAATTAATATTAAATAGCTGACAAACCTGCCCAAATAAAAAACCTACTACTATCTGAAAACATCCTAAAATAACAATAAAGATACTGTAATAAAATAAATATATCTTTTTATCGTTGTAAAGAAAATGTCCAGCTATAACTGTTGCAATTACATTTATGAGAAATGCAATAAACTGACTGTGAAAAACCCCTGCTGCAAAAACTGCTAATGTAAAAAATATATATCCAAGCACATAAACATACTTTTTATGATAAAGATTTCTTTCTAAGCTGCCCATAAAATAGAAAATTATATAAATTGAAAACAATCCTAATATAATGGATATTGTCTGTCCTAATATAGTTATTGAATCATTTAACATAAGTGTCTTCACCCCTAAATATGCTTTTCTAAAAATATATTAAATTGTTCTCTAAACTCTGCGGATTTTTTCTGTGAAAGAGGTATTATACTTCCATCCATCATAAAAATGTCATAGCCCTTTATATTTCTTATATGGAATAAATTTACTGTAAAACTCTTATGCGGCATTAAAAATCCGAATTTCTCTATTCTACTTGCAACCGAAGCTATTTTTTCTTTTATCATATAAGTTCTGTCCAAAGTTTTTATTTTTACACTTCTATTTACATACTCAAAATAATATATTTGCTTTGGATTTAATCTTACAACTCCATCTAAAGTTATAAATTCAATACCTTCATCTTTCTTTTCTTCCTTTGAATATGCAGTAGCTTCACATAACTGCTTATATATCTGTTCTTTTTTTATTGGCTTATTTAAATACCCAAAAGCATGAACTTCAAAAGCCATATTTGTGTAATCAGTAAAACTTGTAACATAAATTATTTTTACTCCTTTATCATAATTTCTTATTCGCTTTGCCGTTTCAATTCCGTCAATACCAGTCATATCAATATCCAAGAATATAATTTCAAATTTAAGCTTTCCTTTTAAAAGTTCTTCTCCTGAACTATAAGTTTTCACCTCACATTTGTCTTTTTCATATTCTTCAATATATTTTTTTATTTGATCTAAAACTTTCTTATCATCATCACATATTGCAATATTAATCATATTTTCTCTCCACCAGTAAATTTAATTTTTACTTTCCTAGGTATCTTAATTATATATCCCTAAAACTTCCATCTCAATACTTACTGCATGATATACAGTTTTTGATACATAAAATACATAAAAAAAAGAGTAAAGTTTAGCTTCACTCTTTAAAATATACCTTATCTAAATATTCTGATAGGCATGAGCTCACATAAGCACCTATGATTACCCATACAATATCTAAAATTGTCCTCAAAAGCAAATCAACAATATCTACTTTAGCAATAACTACAATAAAAAAGTTAAAGAAAAATAGATTAACACCAAAAATAACACCACCAAACATTATACAATTCATTATTTTACTCTTACTTCTTGCAGTTTTTCCTAAGCCTTCAAAGATAAAACCAATAACTATCCCAACTGCAATAACCCAAATTAATGTAGCACCTAATCTTTTATCTAATTGAGAAAATACATTAAATACTTTATATTCAGCTAACCTTCCAACCAAAAAAATAAGTGTTATAATTATAATATTTAATACAGATATTCTTCTTGAGCTCTCTTTAATATAAACTTCTTTCTTCGCTATAAACTTACCTAAAAGAAAACCTAATATCACTATAACTGAACCATCAATAATTGGATAATAAATCATGTCAATAATCGAATTATTGGGCAAGGGTTCATAAAGATATGCAATCCACATAAGCGCAAACATTCCACCATATTTAAGTCCTCTAACTATTGGACTCCCACTAATTTCTTTTTCAACTAATAAAAATACATATGAAAGAGCCATATATAAAACTGTACCATAAATAATAAGCACAAGTAATGCCACTCCACTCGCTACAAATATACTCGGCTTAAAATATGACTTTTCTTGTGGTATTATTAGCTGAAACATTCCGCGAATCATTATAGCCAAAAAACTAACAATTAATATTTTAAAAAATTGTTTTTTTCTCATATAACCTCCATCAACCCGCTTTAATTAAACATCAATATCTTATTAAACACTGTTCAATAAAATTATATCAATATCAATATCAAATGTCAAAATAATCCATAGCACCTAAAATCTGTAACGAACATTCTTTTGCTGATGATGCAAAAGTATCAACTGTTAAATCATAACCTTCTTTTGGAAACAAATATTCATAAGATGCTTCGGCAGAACCTACGCATCTATTTTTTCGCTCCTCTTCCCTTCAAAGCCTCTATATTTCCACTTCTAATATCATTTAATTTTCCAGATATTTTTTTAATATCCCAATCCCACCAATTAATTTTAATTAAATCATTTATAATTGAATCGTTAAATCTCTTTCTTATAATTTTTGCCGGCACCCCACCAACTATAGAATATGGAGGTACATCCTTAGTTACCAATGCTCTAGTTCCAATGATAGCTCCATCTCCAATATGGACTCCAGACATAATAACTGCATCAAATCCAATCCAAACATCATTTCCAATTACAATGTCACCTTTATTGTCCCAAGCTTCGGTAATCTTCATTGAACTATCCCATTCTTCATCAAAAATTGGAAATGGATATGTGGACAATGACTTTAAGGTATGATTTGCAGAATTAAAAATAAATTTAGCATTGCAAGCAATAGAACAAAACTTTCCAATTATAAGCTTATCATTATTAACATAGGGATAGTGATATAAGACATTATTTTTTTCGAAATCTTTTGGATCATTATAAAAATCATTATACATTGTAAAATCGCCAACAGTTATATTGGGCTTAGTGATTACATTTTTTAAGTAAACTGTAGTAAAATCCTTTGTTCTAGGATAAATCTTTTCAGTGTTAGGTTTTTTATTCATAATTTTCAACTCCCTTTATGAATATTATAGTTTAACACCATATCTTTACCTAGTTCACAAACGCTTCTGCAAAAAAGTTGAACTTGTTATTTTCTTTAATATGCCTATATCGATAACGCACCACACAACACTTATAAGCATAAAAAATACAAATGTCAGCCATTCTTCATTCTTAAATTTAATTGCAATTGTAGTAAATAAATATGCATAATCTAATATAGTTATTATTGTAATTGGAATATAAATCTTCATATAATATTGGAGATAACAATATTTTTTTCATTAAATTTATATTTACTAATATCTTGCTCTATTATTTTAGTGTCACTTTTCATAATTGTGAAATATACATTTCCACCAATTAAATAAGACCCTAGTAAGCTAAAAATAGTAGTACCCATAAAAGCAATAGCTTTAATCCATACATTACTATTTAGCATTCCAAGGCTCAATCCAATTACTATAATATCGCCAATCACTAGCCAGATAACACGTATTTAATATATTTTTAAAAGAATAAATTGATATAAAAACTAATTCCAAATTTATAATTACTTTAAAAATTAGCTCTTGCTTATTTTGAGCCTTTAAAATATCAAATCCATTTATTACAGAAAACTCAATAGAAGCTATGAGAAAAACTACTAAAAGAACCATACCAGTACTTTTTTTCATACTTTCTTCGCCTTTTTCTCCAAAGGCTAAATTATGTCTAACTTTTAAATTAGTTTTTACTAAGGCTAATAATTGTTTCATCTTCAAATACCCCCATGTAAATATATCCTAAGTTATTCCTATTATTAAGCCTATTTTATAACTCATTATATACTTATCCTAGTATCACAGGTAATTGATAAAGTTACTTAAGTCATTTTATTAATCAACAATAAAAAACTAGGGATTGTCACACTAAGATTATTTAATACGTAACTTATAATTATTGCGAAGTAATTTAATCAATGCACAATTCACAGTTCACAATGCACAATGAATGATGATTTGCCTTCCCTTCGTCAGGTAAATCTTAAACTTAAATATTATAACCTTCGCTTAGCACCATAAATGATGCTATTGCGAAAACAATAAAAAAATTAAATTTAAGGTTTTCTGTAGCTTTGCTACAGAAAATCATCCTTCATTGTGAATTGTGCATCGTGAATTGTGAATTGATTTAATTCGTAATATTTAAGATTTGCGTATAAAATAATTTAGTGTAGCCTCCCTAGCTCCAAAGTAACTCCTACTATTTCAGCAATTTATTAATATCTTCTTTTATTTTTGATGGAACTGTTATTGGTGCATATCTATTTACTACATTTCCTTCTGAATCTATTAAGAACTTAGTAAAATTCCATTTTATTTCATTTCCTAAAACACCCTTAGTTTCATTTTTCAAATATTTATATAATGGATGTGCTTCTGCCCCATTTACATCTATCTTTTCAAACATTGTAAAGCTGACTCCATAGTTTATTAAACAAAACTTACTTATTTCTTCATTTGTTCCTGGATCTTGATGAGCAAACTGATTGCAAGGAAATCCTAATATTTCAAAACCTCTATCTTTATATTCCTTATATAATTCTTCTAGTTCCTTAAATTGAGGTGTTAAACCACACTTACTTGCAGTATTTACAACTAAAACTACCTTTCCCTTGTATTCCTCCATTTTAGTTTCTTGTCCGTCCATTTTTTTTGCTGAAAAATCATAAAAATTCATATCGATTTACCTCCATATTAATAAAATTTATTTATATTTTATTATATTGTTCAAAATTTAATTGTGCAAAATATATTTGATAATTTTATTTTATATTCTTTAAACTTAATTGTCAATACTTAAATATTGAGAACCCTTTCCAAAGTACAGAGTACAAAGTATAAAGAAGGATGATTTTCTTTTCGCTTTGCTACAGAAAACCTTAAAACTTATTTTTGATTGCTTAAGCAATCGCAGTGTTAGTGTTGCTCAGCAAAGCCGACAACATTTAAGTTTAAGATTTGCCTGACGTAAGGAAAGGTAAATCATCCTTCTTTGTACTCTGTACTTTATACTTTGTACTTTGGTTTAATAGGGATAAGCAAATCAAGTTGCATTTTAGTAAGCTCCTCTGAAGTCTTATCATAAAGATTTATATAATTTAAATGCTCTTCTAAGCATTCATCTCCATCTTTAGAATTTGCCACGAAGTTTTTTTCATATTCATCATTATTTTCTACCCAATCATTTATAAGTTGCCATTCATCAAAATTGCCCATTCTTATTGTATGAGCTGCATAAAGTCCACCTTCAAATTTTTTCTTTATGAAAGGTTCTTTAACCTCCATGTCATCTGGAATTGTAATCCATCTTTCATAACCATGTTGACCGCCGCTCGGATGATTAAAACCATAATGCCTAAAATCTGGCTTTAATTTTGCTAACCCAGTATTCTTTATAAACTTATTTACTTCCTCTGCTGTTATATCCTCAGATGAAGGGCATCCACCTACATTTCCTACCGCTGCAACAGTAGCTGGTGGTAAATACACTATTCTTGCATCCTTTAACTTTGATAATTTTTCGTCTGCATGATTTAAATCGTTCATTGATACATCCTCCTTAAAATTAATCTTGGTCACGGTTAGCGAATCAACGATTTTTAATATCTCTTCATTATTCATTATTCTCTTACTAACCTCAACCCCAGAATTTTCCCTAAGGTGGGCACTTAACTCTTCCAAAACTAATTTTATTGTTGATAGTGAAGAGACTTCATTAGAAATTTCATTAAGTTTATTTTGAAAAATTTCTACAGCCGTAGAAGCCCTTTCACTTTCCAAGATTAAGCTTATTTCTTTTAATGGTATTCGAAGCTTTCTCAAAACAATAATTTGCTGCAGCCTTATTATTGCACTTTCATCATAGGTCCTATATGCATATCCATCCTTCTTAACACTCTCCATAAGTCCTATCTTCTCATAGTACCTAAGAGTTCTTGTGGATACGCTAAATTTTTTTGATACTTCACTTATGGTTTCTAATTTCACGAGTTAGCTCCCCCCTTTCAATGACGATTATAAATTACGACACGACGTCAAAGTCAACTATTATTTTATTATAGATGAACACCTTGGAGCCTGAAAATTGCAAATTCCAAGTTTATCCTAACTGCAATACTTTTCAATTCACAGTTCACGATGCACAATTCACAATGAAGGATAATTTACCTTTCGCTCTGCTTATGTAAATCTTAAATTTAAAGATTGTCAGCTTTGCTGAGCATCATATATTGCGCCATTGCGTAAGCAATAAAAAAATAAGTTTTAAGATTTTTATACGCTCGCGTAGAAAAATCATCCTTCATTGTGCATTGTGAACTGTGAATTGTGAATTGATTTTATTCGTAATATTTAAGTTTGCCATAAAATAAATTTAGTATTGCTCTTTTTCCCACCATCCAAGTGCTACTATTACTTTACTTACTGTTATACCTTGAGATTTTATAACAAGAACATAATTGCCCTCTTCAGCTTCTATAAATTTTCCATCTTCTTCGCCAACCAATGTTGTATGTGGCGGTACTATCCTTTCATAAACATTAACCCCCGCTTTGGGAAGTGTATTGGTTGCTTCTATAAATCTAATCTGAGCTTTATTTTGTGGAAAAGGTCTTATCGCAGTATTGGTTGGTGAAACCTTATCTGATATGCGGCTTTTTTCAGGGAAATCAGTATTTAACCATATTTGTGCAGTTAAATATTCATCTGAAAAATTAGTAACAGTAAACACATTTACATATTGATTAATGCCGGAATCACATGGATTTATTAAACCTGCCCATCCAACGGATCCACTTCCCACTTTTAAAGCTTCTGTTTGACCTACAAAATATTTTCCTTCTGTTGATTTAGCTAAAGAAACAGGAACACTCACTACCTGCCTTGATCTAATATCCTCATTGTGCTGATGTGCCATAAAATACATCTCCAAAAAATTTTCATCTCTATATAATATTCAAGAAAATGATTATATATTAATTTAAAACATAGCCTCTTAAATATATTTTACTGACAAAGCATTTAATTCTGATAGTAGCTTTTCATTGTTTAATCTTGCTGCTATAGGTGAAAATATATCTATGGTCTCCCTTGCCTTTTCCTTAAAACGTGTTTTATCTATAAACTCTATTGTTCTCATGTTATGAAGCCTATCAGCTAATTTAATCATTATTACATCTCCATCTATTAAAGCTTTATGTCCATCAAAATTTGTTACGCCATTAATAACTTCTGCAATTCTCTGCCCAAATTCACTTTTGACTTTTTCAATAGATAAACTGGTTTTTTCCAAAATAATATCATGAAGTAATCCTGCTATAACAGCTTCCTCACTTGCTTCCATTTGGGATAATAAAATAGCTACATTAATTGGATGGATTACGTAATCATCACCTGAATATCTCTTTTGACCAGAGTGCGCCCTGCAAGCAAATTCATATGCTTTCTTTAGCTTTTCTTTATCATATTCTAATTTGTTATCATTTATAATTGTCCATAAAACCTCATATAATTCTTCTTTTGTGGCATGAATATCTGTATTCTTCAAAAACAACATATTAAAATTACCTCCTAAACAGTTAATTTGAAAATTAAAAGCTTTTAAAAGCTCAGGTGAAAAACCAAACTTGTTTTTAAATGCCTTTGTAAAACCGCTATGTGATTGATAGCCATAATCCAATGCAGCATCAATTATTTTTCTTCCATTTAATATTTCTTCTGAAGCTTTAGTAAGCCTACGATCTTTTACATATTCCATAATTGACAATCCCATTTTTTCTTTAAACTTCCGTGAAAAATAATATAATGAATATCCTGAATTCTTTGCAATATCTTCTGCTGTTATAGTTTCATTGATATTTTCTTCAATATATTTTAAGCTATCAAATATAACTGTTTTTAAATTCAAATTTTCACCTTCTTCCTCCCACGTGGTAATTATAATATATATTTTTCTTTCTAAAATTTCTTTTCCATTCTTGCCATCTTATATAAGTTTTTTATTTTTGTTCATGATCAAAATTATTCTTTTGCATATTAATCATAAGCTTTATTAAGTGTTTCAAAAAAGCAACTACGTATTCACTATTTATAGAAGACTCATTTAAAATTGCATAAATGCTGCGGCTGCATTCCGGTTCATTAATTGGAATCAATACTGCATTTTGATCGGTTAGTCTTCCCCATGAATATTCTGGCCAAAACGCAATTCCTAGATTTGAATAAATTAAATTTTTCACACATTCATGATTATCACTTTCAAAAATAATTTGAGGCTTAAATCCTTCCTGCTTACAATACTCATCACAGATAATTCTAAATGGTCTTGCACCTGAAAAGCTAATAAAGCCTTCCTTTTCTACCTGTTTTAAGGAAATAGTTTTTAAAGGGGCATACTTACTGTTACTTGGGACTGCTAATAATATTTTTTCTTTAAGTAAAAGTATACTTCCTTTAGGAATCTTATCAGAAATAACACACGAAATACATATATCAAAATCTGCTTCATCCACATTCTGCAATAAGCGAAACTTTACATCAGGATATAATTTTTTAAATGAAATTATAGATTGAGTAACCAGTGTTGATGCTGATAAAATGTTCAATTGTATAGTTTGTGAGACTTCTTTATCAATTTCTTTTAATCGAACAGGTAATAAATCTAAAACACTTATAATTGGCAGCAACTCCTTTTGCAATAGTTTTCCACAAGGATTCAGCCGAATACTTCTATTTTTTCGTTCAAAAAGTTTTACGCCAAGCTCCTCTTCAAGATGTTTTATAGATTGTGATAAAGCAGGCTGAGCAATATGTAATGAGTTAGCAGCTTTTGTCATGTGTTCATACTCAGCTGCAACAAGAAAATACTTTAATTGAAGAATGTCCATAATTCCCTCCAAAATATCATAAGTAAATACTTATCAATTTAATAAATATTATATATTTTCATTTATTAAAAAACAACGTTATAATAAGAATATAGATAAACAATTTGAAAAGCAGAGTACAAAGTACAAAGTACAGAGAAGGATGATTTACCTTTCGTTTTACTCAGGCAAATCTTAAACTTAAATGGTATCAGCTTCGCTGAGTACCATGTATAGCGCGATTGCGCAGCAATAAAAAAATAAGTTTTCAGATTTTTTCGTAGTGCTAACGGAGAAAAATCGTCCTTCATTGTACTTTGTACTCTGTACTTTGTACTTTGGTTTCTCCTCGACGAATTGCAATTTGCCAGGATAAACTTGAAATTAAAAATACCAAGTGGTTTATCTTTATTCAAAAGAAAAATATATTTAAAAAAAGGTGTTATACATTGAAAGATAAAAATTATTATACAGAAATAACAGAAAAACTTGGATTTGGAATGGTACTTGCATTATCCGGTGGGTTCATGGATGCATATTCTTATACCGTTCATGGAAAAGTATTTGCTACAGGACAAACAGGTAATTTTGTACTTGTTGCTGCACATTTGATAGACGGAGATTATGCAGGAGCATTTCACAGTCTTGTGCCAATTTTATCATTTTGGTTAGGAATTCTTATATCCTGGCATATATTTTACTCTTATTTTAAAGAAAACAGACATCTTTGGAAACACAGCATGATAGCAATTGAGCTGATCGCTTTATTTATTGCTGGATTTATTCCCCGCTCTTATCCAGACATAATAGCTAATACACTTGTATCTTTCTCAGCATCATTGCAATTTTGTGCATTTCGTAAATTAGGTTCTGGTGAGGCTTATGCTTGTATCTTCTGTACTGGTAATATGCGCTCTTGTGCCGAAAATTTTTACAAGGGAATTGCAAGAAAGGACAAGCAGTGTATGAAAAAAGCGATACATTTTACTTACATCCTTATTTCATTTTTCATAGGAGCAATTGTATGTACTTTAGAATCAAAAACACTTCATCAAATGTCAATTTGGAGTGTAGACATTGTTCTCTTATCGGCATTAGTAGGTTCATATGTTTTAAACAAACACATGTTAAAAAAGGAGCATTTAAAACAGCAAGAACTTGAAGAAACTGCAGTTTAAACTTTCATAAATAAAAATGTATTTTATAAGTAGAATTTAAATATTGCGAAGCAAAGTGTAGTGCAAAATCAAATAACAAGGGACATGTACATTAAAAATAATGCACATGTCCCTTGTTATTTTGATACTTGTACCACACCTTTATTTCCAATCTTTAAATAAGCTCGTATTACAAAATTTAGATGTAGGAACTTTTGGTAGTTGAGCTAGTTTCAATAGATATTAAAAACTTACAAAAAACAATGGTGTAGTGCAAAAACTTAAATAATAAGTGGGAGCTCTGCATAAAAAAATGATGTGAGGAATAGCGTTGAAGAAACATTTAAATAAAATTTTATAAATCTTAGGGAATAAATCGTAAAAGTCTTAGAAATTTCAATTGTTTGAGCTGCCTCTTGCGAGTTATTGAAAGTTCTTAGAATTTTCCGATTTAGTCTCTTAGATTTATTAATTTTATTTAAGGTTTCAAGACGCTATTAATCGCATCATTTTTATGCAGAGCTCCCACTTATTATTTTGTTTTGCACTACACTTTTGTTCGCAATAATTTTAATTTGCAACTAAGGATTTCTCTTTCCACTTTCCCTGCCTATACCTAACTACACTTGCAATAGCTGTAATAACCCATGTGAGTCCAGTAGTAATCCATACACTCCAAACTCCAAATACAGGCATTAAGGCTAAAATACTTGAAAAGCCAACTCTTCCCATAACCTCTACAAGTCCATTAACCATGGCATAAAATGCATCTCCTGTACCATTTAAAAGTCCTCTTGTTATATGAATCATTCCAAGTGGAAAATACATTAAACTAGTGATTCTAATTGCCTTTGCACCAAGGCTTATTACAGCTTCGTCTTTAACAAAGACCTCCATAATGGCACGTCCTCCAATTTGTGCTGCAATCAAGGCTATAACGCTAAGCACAGCTATCATTATAATACTTTTATGATAACCTTTTTTAACTCTATCTAATTTATTGGCTCCCGTATTTTGCCCCGCAAAAGTAGATAAAGCCGCACCTAAAGAGTCAAAGGGTTGTTGTATAAGTTGTTCTATTCTAGACGTTGCAGTATATGCGGCAACTGCTACCTCACCAAAGCTATTAACTACCCCTTGAAGTGCTACTAATGATAAGGCAATCATTGAGTTCTGTGCTGCTATAGGCACACCAATTCTTATACATTTCATGATAATCGCTCGGCTCACTCTTCTGTGCTCAGCTTTCAATTTAAAATATGGGTTCTTTATAACAGCAAAAGTCGTACAACAGATAGCCGCCATTGCTTGCGAAATTACAGTAGCATATGCTGCTCCTGACACGCCAAGCCCAAATTTAAGAACAAAAATCAAATCCAAAACAACATTAACTATACAAGATAAAATCAAAAAAATAAGAGGCGTCTTTGAATCCCCTAAGGCTCTAAGTATAGCAGATATTGCATTATAAGCTGCCACTGCTATCATTCCTCCAGATGTAATTTTCAAAAATCTAGTAGCATCATCTAAAATTTCAGAAGGCGTACCCATAAGTTGTAAAATTGGATGTGCAAAGACAGCTGATACTATACTCATAACCGCTCCTGATACTGCGATAATATAAATTGCATTAGCGATAGCCCTCTTTACACGTGCTTCCTGCTTGGCTCCAAAGTACTGTGAAATAATAATACCTATTCCAATAGAAAGTCCCAAGCATAGTGAAAAGAAGAAGTAACTTATAGATCCTGTGGCACCTACTGCAGCTAATGCATTTGCACCTACAAACTTTCCAACGACAATAGAGTCAATTAAATTATAAAATTGTTGAAATATATTACCAATAAGCATCGGCACCGAAAACTTTACTAAAAGTGAAACTTCATTTCCTTCTGTCATATCATGTACATATTTTGCTGACATATATTACTTCCTTCCTCTTCAGTTTTATAATAAATACTATATCATATCCTTTCGTATCTACTATAATACTATCGTTTTAAAATAGAACAAATCTATTTTATTAAAGTAAGCATATGTATCTGTAAGTACATGTAATAAATCTCCATAAGTATAACCAGTTTAAAGTAAGGCAAGTACGAAACCCTTTTTGCTGCTGTTTTTATACGCTTATAGATATACCGTTTCAACTACCAAAATCAATTTGCATCATAATGTCCAGAAGACGGCATTTTGATACAAATTAATCTTGAAGTTTCAAGCGGTTTATCTCTAATCACCCAACTTTCTTGAATGTAATTCTGCCCATGCAGGGAAGAAACCAGCACTTACAGCAATACCGTTAGAAGCTATATTAGACTCTGAGGTTCCATAAAAAGGTACCTTCCCACGTTTTAAGAGTTCCTGCTTTAATAATGCAACTAAGTTTGTACCTATCCCTTTTCCTCTATATTCAGGTATCACATTAATGCCTATTTGATATAATGTTTTACTATCTTCACTAGCACCTGCCATACCCATTATATTATCACCATCAAAAGCTGCAACTCCAAGAATATCTGAATAATTGTCATCAAATACAAACGCTTCATCAAATCTAGCGTCACCCTTAAATTGCAATATATCTTCCTTTTCAAACCACTTTATTGTAGTTTTAGGCTTTACTTCTACAGCTGCTGGACTAGGTAAGAAATAATGATGTGTATCATCAATTTCGTGACCAAATTCTCCCAATTTCTTGTCTATCATTCTAAACTTATAACAATCAAATAACCAATCAGCCTGCCTTTTTAAAAGGTTCTCTTCAAGCCAAGGTATCATTTTTTCATCAGAAGAGATTATTGCCCTTCCCCACATACAAATTATTTTTAGAAAACAACCATCGCTTTCATAAATACGCCTGCCCTCTAATAGCTTATTTTCAGTAATTGTATTTCCTTCTTTTTCAAAATCTGAAGGCTTACAATTAAAATCAAGTGCCAATTGTTTTTTTGCTATATTAATTATTTCAGTTTTTGTATACATATTTACCTCCTAGTATTTAACAACTCAATTTTAGAATATCTTAAATTTTACTGCTACTTTCTATAACTTACTAGGTATAAAATGATACATAATTGTTTTATACTTAACTAGAGATATACAGCTTGAAAATCAAAAATCTCAAGTACCAAGTTTATCCTGACAGCAATATTTTTCAATTCACAGTTCACGATGCACAATTCACAATGAAGGAGGATTTTCCTCCGCTTTGCTGCAGAAAATCTTAAAACTTATTTTTTTATTGCTTACGCAATAGTACCATTTATGGTTCTAGGCGGAGCTTATAATTTAAGATTTGCCTGACGAAAGGAAAGCAAATCCTCCTTCATTGTGCATTGTGAACTGTGAATTGTGAATTAAAAACATTATCATAAGGATACATTTGGTATTTATAATTTCAATGTTTCAAGTTGTCTATCTATAGGAGGATGTGAAAAAAGGTATTCTATAGGTTTTACTATACCGCACATAAAGCCTTATGAGCGGCTCGTAAAAAAGAATACCTATATTTTTCACATGCTTCTATATGTATAGTTACTACATCCAAATTTAAAACATAGCCATTAAATAAAATATTTTTGAAACTTATAGCCTCTCTGTTTCCGCACTACCCCAAAATTCCGTAGGCACGGAGGAATTTTTTCCTTAAACCACCGTATAAGGCGAAATAAGAGTATTGCAGGATGATTTAAATAAAATTTTATAAATCTTAGGCAAAAAACTTTAAAAACCTTAGATGTTTCAATTGTCTGAGCTTCTTTTCAGCGAGTTATTGAAACTTCTTAGGTTTTTAAAGTTTTTTGTCTTAGATTTATTAATTTTATTTAATATACTGTAATACTCTTATTTCGCAATTTGTGTTTGCATTGCCCTCATAGAATTTAATACCGCAATTAATGTTACTCCAACATCTCCAAATACGGCTTCCCACATAGTACCTACTCCTAACGCTATTGCAACTAACAAAACAAGTTTAACACCTAAAGCAAATATTATATTCTGCATTACTATGCTTCTTGTCCTTTTTGCTATTTTTATAGCTGAAGCAATCTTTGAAGGTTCATCTGTCATTATAACTACATCCGCAGCTTCAATTGCCGCATCTGAACCCACTCCGCCCATGGCTATACCAATATCAGCCCTAGCTAAAACTGGTGCATCATTTATTCCATCACCTACAAACACTAGCTTACCCTTTGATGTCTTTTCTTTATCAAGCATTTCTAATTTTTCAACCTTTTGGTCTGGAAGCAATTCAGCGTGAACTTCATCTAAGCCTAATTGTTTAGCAACTTTAGTTCCAACTGCCTTATTATCTCCTGTTAACATTACTGTCTTCTTAACACCAATATTCTTTAAAGCTTTAATTGCCCTTTCCGAATCATCTTTTACTTCATCAGATATGATTATATATCCTGCATATTTTTTGTCTACAGCAACATGAACTACTGTTCCTATAGTGTCCACTTCGTCATATTTTATATTTTCCTCATTCATCAATTTATAGTTACCAGCTAATACTTCTTTGCCTTTAACTACAGCTTTTACACCATGTCCAGATATCTCTTCATAGTTTTGTAATGAATTTTTATCTACTTCCATTCCATAAGCATTTAATATAGAAGTTGCTATTGGGTGATTAGAATAACTTTCTACATAAGCAGCATAAGCTATAAGTTCGTCTTTTGAAATATCCTTTTGATTTTTTACTTCCGTTACTTTAAATACACCTTTTGTAAGAGTACCTGTTTTATCAAATACCACAACTTCAACATTGTTTAGTGCTTCTAAATAATTGCCACCTTTAACAAGTATTCCATTCTTTGAGGCCCCACCTATTCCTCCAAAGAAACCAAGTGGTATAGATACTACTAATGCGCATGGACAAGATACTACTAAGAAAGACAATGCTCTATAAATCCATTCTGAAAAAGTAGCTCCTTCAATAAAAAGTGGTGGCAGTATTGCTAATGCCAAAGCCGAGAAAACAACTGCTGGCGTATAATATCTAGCAAACTTTGTAATAAATTTTTCTGTAGGAGCCTTTTTACTGCTTGCATTTTGAACTAAATCTAGTATTTTTGAAATAGTAGAATCTCCAAATTCCTTTTCTACCCTGATTGTTAAAAGTCCGTTCTTATTAATAACTCCACCTAAAATATTATCTCCCTCATTTACCTTTCTAGGAACTGACTCACCAGTTAAAGCTGAAGTGTCTATCATTGAGCTACCTTCAATTACCTTACCATCTAAAGGAACCTTTTCTCCTGGCTTTACTACTATAATACTTCCTATAGTAACCTCTTCTGGTGATACCTTTTTTATATCATCTTCAACCTTTAAGTTAGCAAAATCAGGTCTTATATCCATAAGTGCAGTGATAGATTTTCTTGAACGATTGACTGCAATTCCTTGAAACAGCTCTCCTAGTTGATAGAAAAGCATAACTGCTACTCCTTCTGGATACTGTCCAATAGCAAAAGCACCAACAGTTGCTATACTCATAAGAAAATTCTCATCAAATACTTCCCCTCTTGCTATATTTTTTAATGCTGTAAGAAGTACCTCACCACCAGCAAGTAAATAACTTATTATATAAATTACTAATTCTACAGTACTTGAAAATTTTGCAATAGTCGCTATTCCAAACAATCCCGCAGCAACAACTAGTCTGATTATTTCACCTTTACTGCTTTCTTCGTGCTCGTCACCATGTTCACTAGCTTTATCTTCTGATATCTTATTTTTATTTCCAATTTCAATTACTTTAACATCTGGTTCTATTTTTTCAATATTCTCAGATATTTTAGAGACTAATTCTTGTACATTATTTGCTTTTTCAATTTCTAAAGTTAAAGTTTTAGTTAAAAAATTTACGTTTGCCGAACTTATCCCCTTAGCTTCACTAACTTGTCTCTCTATTTTAGCTGCGCAGTTTGCACAATCTAACCCCTGAAGAATAAACTTTTTAATTATATTTTTACTATTAGCTTGCTGCGATTTAATTCCAATATTGCTACTTACTAATCTTAAATTACTTTTACTAAGGTTCTTAATTTCTTTTTCCATATTATTTTCCCCCCATAGCTACTTTTCTAGTTGTGTTTAAATGGAGATAAAGATAAACCATTGTGAAACTTGAAATTCATTTGTACCAAAATGCCGTCTCCTTGGCATCTTGGTGCACATGAATTTCAATATATATTTATGCAGTAACATATGAACATATGAATTGTTGTTCATATGTTCATTATATGCTGGTATACTAAACTTGTCAACAAAATAAGGAAATTTTTCATAAGGCATCTTAAAAAAATAACAAGTCCAAATTGAGAGGTAGTTTTGTGTAATACAAGGAAGTGTAACTCGTTAATACTGGTTGTCTTAGCGTGTTATAATGACGAAGTATTACGCAAAAATATCCGAAAGTTGGGCTTGTTATTTTCTTTAAGATGCCTAATAATAAAATATGCTGCCCAGTATAAATTGGACAGCATATTTTTCAAGATGACTACTCTTAAATTTTTTCAATTTTGCAGCTATGCTCTTTTTCCTTTGAATCATAACATATAGCCACTGCCAGTATCTTTTTTCCTTCATTTTCTCTATTAAACTTTTCTACATATTCTTTTTCTCTAATTTGCTTTATAGCCACTTCTGGTAATTCATCCTTTTTAAGTTCAACTATAAAAGGAATATCATTTTTTCTCCTAGGATGAAAAGTAAAATCTGCATATCCTTTTCCTGTTTTTTCTTCACGCTCTACTCTATATGTATCTCTAGCTGAAAGATATGCCAAAGTTAACACACATGAAAGACTATTTTCATCATTATACTGAAGTATTGGTATTTCTGAATTATGAATATCATGAAGTATTAATTCTACAGTTTCTGCATCTCCTTCAACTGTTGCTTTTAACATTCTCTTAGAATTTTCTATTATCTCAGAAACATATCCAAAAGATTTATCCCTTAAAGCCTTTTCAAACTCCTTCATGAGTTCCATATTAGGAATTTTTAAGTATCCATCATGATAAGCTAAAAATCCAAGCACAATCATAGCAGAGTATACTTGTTCCTTATTTTTTGGCGTCCCCTGACCAGCTCTAAATTCTTCATCTATAGTTATATCAATTTCCTCCCCAGAAACCATCTCTATAACATCATCTCTAACTTCTAACATATCATATTTAAGATACTCAGTTACTTCCTCCATAGCCCCAGTATTTGTCCAGTAACTTTCACAATAATTATTTTGCAAGGCTTTCACTACAGATCTTGGATTATACACTTTAATCCCATTTGCAGTAAAATATCCATTATACCAACTTTGAAGTTCTCTAAAATTCATCTTTCCATTTTTATTACAAAGTTTTTTAACCTCTTCTTCTGTAAACCCAAAATACCTACCAAATCTTCTATCTTTTAAAAACGTGTATTCATCAAACATATTAAGTGCACTACCACTTGAATACTTTTTAATCGGTAAAACACCAGTCATATATGCTAAAGCCACATAAGGCTGATCCTTTAAAATATTCCTTAGAAACTCTAAGAAATTATTTTGATTCTCCGTAAAAAGGTTATTAGAAAAAATATAATCCCATTCATCAAAAATAAAAATAAACCTATCATTCGTTGTAAAAAGCATGTCACTTATGGTAAAGTAGCTTTTAAATTCTAATTTAGGATACATACTTTTTATATCATCTATTAATGTTTTCTGTATCAATCCTATATATTCATCATAACTTTCAATATTATCTGGCAGCTTATTAAAATTTATACTTATAACATTATACTTATTTAAATGTTTTTCATAATTAGCAGTTTTACTTATATTAAGCGTATTAAAAATCTCTGTTGAATTTACTGCCTTGGAGTAATATGCTCCTATCATATCAATAGCGGTTGATTTTCCAAATCTTCTAGGTCTAGTTACACATATATATTTACTTTTTGTGCATATCATCTTATTGAGTATTTCTATCATTGAAGATTTATCAACAAAATACTCTTCATTTACAAGTTCTCTATAATTTTCAAAAGATTTATTTGTATTTAAATATAATGGCATATTACATCCTCCCTTCTTTTGCTTCGCCTCAATTATAACATAAATTAATGTATCTTTTTATATCTTTGCCTTATAGCGTAAACTTCAATCATATTCTTTTCATTGAAAGTATTTATTCAATATATAAACTACAGTATTAAATGTAACTTCCAGTGTACATATATCACTATGCAATGCATTATCAATCTCATTAATCAATGCTTTTTTTGCTTTACCTTTGTAACTACTGCATACACTTACTATCTCAGTTATATCCCTCGAACCATATATAATTGCCCTATTAAAATCATCCTTAAAATCAAAAACTGATAATTCTTTCATAACCTTTTTAATGCTATCCTCTGACGCCAAATTAACCCTATAATTTCTCATGGTAGTTAATAATTTCATGGTAGCCTCACTAAATACTGTATTTAATGCTGGAGAAATACCTACTGCATAATCCGCATTACTTGTTAACGCAATTCTTCCACCTAATGAATGCCCGATGGCAACTACTTTTCCAAACTTCTTGCAATATTCTATGGAGGTTTTTAAATCCATTGCAACATTTTTATCAAAAACTAAAGTATTTTCTCCATGCCCTCGGAAATCAATGGCAAAGGTTTTAAAACCTATTTCAGCAACTCTATATGCTAATCCTAATTCCTCTTCCTTTGAACCGCCATAACCATGAATTATTATAGCTGCTCCTTTAAATTCACTTGGTGTTAAAACTATACTTGGAATTTCAAATCCATTACCTTTAATATTTTCTCTTTTAATATCCAAATTTACCACTCCCAATCAAAATTTGATTCGATATCGAAGTAATTTTGCAAAAATAGAAAACTTCGATATCGAAATATTTACATATGGGCATACTACCTCAACTATTGAAATTATAAATACCAAATGTATCCTTATGCTAATGTTTTAAATTCACAATTCACAGTTCACAATGCACAATGAAGGATGATTTTTCTACGCGAGCGTAGAAAAATCTTAAAACTTATTTTTTTATTGCTTACGCAATCGCGCCATATATGGTGCAGAGAGAAGCTGATAATATTTAAATTTAAGATTTACCTAAGCAAAGCGAAAGGTAAATTATCCTTCATTGTGAATTGTGCATCGTGAACTGTGAATTAAAAAATATTGCTGTCAGGATAAACTTGGAATTTGCAATTTTAATGTTTCAAGTTGTATATCCATAAATATATGCTACTAAAAATTATCATACATCTTTTTTAAAACACGCCTAAATACCATCTTTTCTTCATCGGAAACACCTTGGTATTGACGTTCATAAAGCTTCTTTGAAATCTCCTGAAAACCGTCTTTTAATTCATATCCTTTCTCTGTTAAATATATAATACTTGATCTGCTATCTTTAGGATCTTTCTCACTCGAAATATACCCCAGCCTAATTAATTTGCTTACCAAAGTTGTTACAGTAGACCTTTCTCTATGAATAGTATCTGCTATTTCAGTCATGGTGGCTTTTTCATATTTAAATAAAGCTGCTAATATATCTGCATGTGATAATGCAATATTCTCTAATCCCAACTTCTCCATTTCTTTCAATAAATATTTATCACTCTTGTCTTTTATTCTACCAATTAAATTTATAGTATTATCTATATTCATATTTTTAGTATACTTCGACGTCGAAGTATTGTCAATAAAAATTATAGGCGGGATTGTCCACCTATAATGCTCAATATACGAAGTATACGAATTACTTAATTTAAATCTTTTTTGCTTTAATTATAAATGAGGTAGGTATATACTTAGCTCTGTAAAGAGAATAATATTCTTTGGAAGGTTCCGCTTCTATATTTGTGTACTTTTCTGCAATATCTCCCTCAATAAGTTTTTCAATATTTAAGCCTGAAGATATTAACTCATTAATAAATGTGCTTAATCTAATTCTATTTAAAGTAACTGGCTGTCCCTTAAAAGTTTTATTTGGCTGAATCCCATCCTCAAAATACGACCTTTCTACAACTATATTCCTATCGTTATTTCCTAAACATTGATAAACCGGATGATCCCAACTAAATATCAGTATTCCATCTTTTTTTAAATATAAAGATATATTTTTAAAAGTTTGTTTTAAGTCTGTAGTCCATCCAAGTGCATATATAGAATAAATTATATCAAAGTAGTTTTTAGGTATATCTGCTTCTAACTCCATAGGTGAACAATATAAATTAGCATTATAGCCTTTCTTGCTTAAATAATCCTTTGCAATCTCAATCTGAGTTGATGAAATATCCATCCCCCAAAGTTCCTGTGCACCTCTCTTAGCCATATACTCTAATGAATGACCACTTCCACAACCAATCTCTAGTACTTTTTTATCATTAACGTCGCCAAATAAATTTAATTCAGTTTCGCTTTTAATAAATGGTCCATATTCAGGTAATGCAGTTATTCCAAAAAATTGTTGAGCAATATTATCCCAACAATTCTTATTAATTTCAAGTATATCATTTTTCATGAATACTCCTCCTCATAATTTTTTAAATTAACTCCATTTAGTACACAATACTTTATATAGGAGGATGTGAAAAAAGGTATTCTATAGGTTTTACTATACCGCACATAAAGCCTTATGAGCGGCTCGTAAAAAAGAATACCTATATTTTTCACATGCTCCTATAGATATATCAGTTGAACTATAACCCACTGTATATGCGAAGTACGTGTGTTGTAGGATGATTTAAATAAAATTTTATAAATCTTAGGTAAAAAACTTTAAAAGCCTTAGATGTTTCAATTGTCTGAGCATCCTTTCAGCGAGTTATTGAAACTTCTTAGGCTTTTAAAGTTTTTTATCTTAGATTTATTAATTTTATTTAATATCCTGCAATACACTTACTTCGCATTAGAATCCGTCAAAGAAGCTTAGTTGGTCACTTTCCGGAAGCCCCTTCAAGCATCCAAATTTCTTAAGTGCTTCTACTGCAGCATTACCTATCTTAGCACGCTTCTTTAAATCCTCTATAGAATTTGCAATCTTTTCATGGGCTGCATTGTATATACCCTCTGCTGCCACATTTCCCATACCAGATATACTGTTTATAGGTGGTCTTATGCCCTCATCCTCTACCAAGAATTTAGTTGAATTAGATTTGTATAAATCAATTGGAAGGAATTTAAACCCTCTTTCATACATTTCCAAAACTATTTCTAAGTCATCGTACATATCCTTATCCTTAGGTCCAGCCTGCATTCCCATCGCTTGAATTTCCTTCATCTTTTCTTTAACCTTTTCTTTTCCGAAAATCATAAACTCTGCATCAAAGGCCTTTGCTCTAATACTAAAGTATGCCGCATAATATGCTTTAGGTATATGCACCTTAAACCAGGCTATTCTAAAAGCCATCATTACATAAGCTGCCGCATGGGCTTTAGGGAACATGTATTTTATCTTTCTACAAGAATCTATATACCATTCTGGAACGTCATGCTCTCTCATCAAAGTCTCATACTCTGCCCATTTCTTAGGATCTTTTAATGCTTTTCCTTTACGTACAAGCTCCATTATCTTAAAGGCAGTATTAGGAGGCAAACCTTTTTTGATAAGATAAATCATTATATCATCTCTGGTACATACAGCTTCACTTAAGGTAACTATTCCTTGATCGATTAAGTCCTTGGCGTTTCCAAGCCACACATCGGTACCATGTGAAAGTCCTGATATACACAACAAATCCGAAAAGGTCGTTGGCATTGTATCCACAAGCATTCCACGTACGAACTTAGTTCCAAATTCAGGAATACCAAAAGTTCCCACTTTAGAATTTATCTGATCTTCTGTTACCCCTAAGGCTCTGGTTGATGAAAATAAAGACATAGTATCCTTATCATCGAGCGGTATCTTATGAGGGTTTATTCCAGTTATATCTTGAAGCATTCTTATAACCGTCGGATCATCGTGACCTAGTATATCGAGCTTAAGTAAGTTCTGATCTATTGAGTGATAATCAAAATGTGTTGTTATAATATCTGAAGTCGGATCATCTGCAGGGTGCTGTACAGGACAAAATTCAAATATTTCTCTTCCCTTTGGCACAACTATAATTCCTCCTGGATGCTGACCGGTAGTTCTTTTTATACCTGTACAGCCCTTTGAAATTCTAATTGTTTCAGCCTTATTTATTGGAACATTTTTTTCATCATAATACTTTTTTACATAACCAAAAGCAGTTTTTTCTGCTATAGTTCCTATAGTTCCCGCTTTAAAGGTTGTGCCTTTTCCAAAAATAACCTCTGTATATCTATGTGCTTTTGCTTGATATTCTCCAGAGAAGTTTAAGTCAATATCAGGTTCTTTATCTCCATTGAACCCTAAGAAAGTCTCAAAAGGTATATCCATACCATCCTTATCTAGCTTTTCTCCGCAAACAGGGCATACCTTATCTGGAAGGTCAAAACCATTTTTAACACCGTAATCAGCAAAATCTGAATACTTGCATTTAGAACATCTATAATGTGGTGGAAGCGAATTTACCTCTGTTATACCAGTCATATTTGCCACAAAAGAAGAACCAACAGATCCTCTGGAGCCAACTAAATATCCATCTTCATTTGACTTCCAAACAAGCTTTTGAGCTATAATATACATTACGGAGAAACCATTTTTTATAATTGATTCAAGCTCTTTATCCAGTCTTTGCTGAACAATTTCTGGCAAAGGATCACCATATAATTCATGTGCCTTTCCATACGCAATTTCTTTAATAGTCTGCTCACAGCCATCTATATGTGGAGGACACTTCTCTGGTGAAATAGGACTTATTTGCTGACACATATCTGATACAAGATTAGTATTTGTAACTACAACTTCATAAGCCTTTTCTCTTCCTAAATAAGTAAACTCACGAAGCATTTCCTCAGTTGTTCTTAAATATAAAGGTGCTTGATTATCTGCATCCTTAAAGCCCTGACCAGCTTCTAATATACGTCTATATATTTCATCCTGTGGGTCCATAAAATGAACGTCTCCAGTAGCAACCACAGGTTTATTTAGCTTTTCTCCAAGAGCTACAATCTTTCTATTAATATCCTTTATAGCTTCTTTATCTTGTACTTGCCCATTTCTTATTAAGTAGTCATCATTTCCTAAAGGCTGAATTTCCAAGTAATCATAATCTTCAGCAATAGCCTCAATTTCTTCGTCAGATTTTCCAAGTAATATTGCTTGAAAAAGCTCACCCTCGCTGCAAGCGCTGCCAAGAATTAAGCCTTCAGAATATTTCTTAAAAAGGCTTTTTAATATACGTGGTTTCTTGTAAAAATAATTTAAATGAGAATAAGATACTAGCTTATATAAATTCTTTAAACCAACATAATCCTTTGCAAGTATAATAGCATGATACGTTTTAACCTTTTTATACTCTTCCTTCTTAGCTTCTTCATCAACGGCATATTTATCTATATCTTCTACAGTTTCAGTGCCTCTTTTCTTTAATTCTTCAAGCATTATCTTAAATACCTTAACCGTTGTATCAACATCATCTAAGGCTCTATGGGCAACTTCAACTTTTATACCAAGGTTTTTTGCAATTCTTCCTAACTTGTAGCTTTTATATGTAGGGAATACCGCCTGTGCTAAAGCTAAAGTATCAACATAAGTAAAATCAAAATCATAGCCTAGCACCTTTGCATTATGCTTTAAAAAACCAACATCAAAGCTTGCATTATGAGCAACTAAAACGCTGTCCTTAATAAACTCAAGCATTTTAGGGAAAACCTGATCTATAGTTTCTGCATCCCTTACCATATCATCAGTTATATTTGTAACTTCAACAACTCTAGCCGGAATGGATTTTTGTGGATTTACAAAGCAGCTAAAACTATCTATTACTTTTCCATCTTGATATTTCATGATTCCTATTTCAGTTATTTTTTCAGTTATTGGTGAAAAACCTGTAGTCTCCAAATCCAGTACACAATACGTTGTATCAATACTCTGTCCCTTAGCATCTGTTACAGCTGGTTTTTTATCTGGAGCTAAATAAGCTTCCACTCCATATATGATTTTCATATCAGGATTATCTCTTCCAAGTAACTTATGTGCTTCTGGAAAAGCCTGCACCACTCCATGGTCTGTTATGGCAATTGACTTCATGCCCCAGCTCATAGCCCTCTTAATTAAATCCGTGGCACTAGTCATCGCATCCATTTGACTCATCTGCGTATGCATGTGAAGCTCTACTCTCTTAACTTCTGCATTATCCATTCTTTTAGCCCTTTTAATTCCTTCTGTTTCTACTATGGTATTGGCAATCGTTTCAACTTCACCGGAAAATTTACTAAAGCCGGCAGACCCAGCAAGTCTAACGCCTTTAGCCTTTTTTAGTCTAGATATTACATCGCCTTCTTCACCTGGCTTTAAGAAACATTTGCAGGTCATAGAACTTGAGCCATCATATAAATCGAAGGAAACCAAAGTTTTTCCGCTCTTCAATTCTTTTGCTTCCATGTTTGATATTTCACCTTCTAAGGATATTCTTCCCTCATCAGGCGTAATGTCTGTAATTTTTATTACATTTTCTTTAATTCTAGAATTTCTTCCTAATATTAAAGATGGATCAGCAGCTTTTTTACCACCAGTCTCTTCTTTTGTTTCTTCCCTCTTAACTGGTGCTTCTACAGGTTGCTTTGGAGCACTATTGCCCATACCTTCTTGAATTTTTCTTGATATTTCAAGCATCTCCTGCTCGCGTTCTTCCTCTTGAAGCATCAATTCATGACTACTTACATTATCAATAAAATTTATTTTATATGTAGTTCCATATACGGTTTTTATTGCCTTATAAAGTTGCTTATCAAAATTCATAGCTTTCAAAAACCCAGATACCGCTATTTTAAACTTAAAGTTTATGGTATTTTCCTCTACCTTACACTCACTGTTATTTATCACAGTTTTTAAAACAGGATGCTTATCTGATATTAAAAGTACAATATTTTGTAGTTCTTGCTCTATAGGTTTTTTATCAATTCCATCAGCATATTTTACTGCAATTATAGAATCTTCTAATGCAAATCTATTTTTTATAAAACTATTGAGCTTCTGAAATTCTTTTACTTCAATATACTTATCCGAACTAATTTGCATCTCAAGTCGTTTACTTTTTTTCTTCAATACTACCGATTCCACAAGAGCAGTATTTATATTTCCATTTACTTCATAATCACTAAAAATTTCATTTATTCTTTTCATAGAATTCCTTAACCTCACTTCAAAACTTTTAGTACCATTCTATTATATAGAAACAAATATACTTTGTCATGTAGGAATTTATTCTAATTGGAGCGAAAATTGAGTACTATAATGCTTTTATAAATTAGCATTATTTTATACTCAAATTTTAAATATTTCAAACTAAATCAATGCACAATGAAGGATGATTTTCTTCCTCTTTGCTACAGAAAATCTTAAACTTAATTTTTTTATTGCTTGCGCAATAGCACCATTTATTGGTGCTAAGCGGAGCTTATAATATTTAAATTTAAGATTTACCTGACGAAAGGAAGGCAAATCATCCTTCATTGTGCATTGTTAACTGTGAATTGTGAATTGATTAAGTTGGTTCGCAATAATTTAAATTTATTATTTATCTAATAAAAGCTTATCAATACTAGCTATTTGCACGCATATGCAGAATATTTCCATTGCCTTTTTTAATTCATCCATAGCTGGCAATGTAGGTGCAATACGAATATTTCTATCCCTTGGATCTTTACCGTATGGGAAGGTTGCCCCAGCAGGTGTCATTACTACCCCTGCCTCAGCTGTCATATCAACTACTTTTTTTGCACATCCATCAAGGGTATTAAAACTTATAAAATAGCCACCGTTAGGCTTATTCCACCATGCAATTTCCTTGTCACCAAGCTCTTTATGGAGTATATCTAAAACAGTCAAGAATTTGGGTCTAATAATTTCAGCATGTTTTTTCATATGCTGTGCAATATTATCCATATTTTTAAGGAATTTTACATGTCTAAGCTGATTTAACTTATCAGGTCCTATTCCTTGAATTGAAAGCTGTTTCTTAATTAAACTTATATTTGCTTTACTTGCAGCCATTACTGCTACACCTGCTCCAGGAAAAGTTACCTTTGAAGTTGAAGTATACATAAACACTCTATCTTCATTTCCTGATTTTTTGCATACCTCCAATATATCTTTTAACTTATCTCCCTCACCAAAAAGGTGATGTACAGTATATGCATTATCCCAAAAGATTCTAAAATCCTTCGCCTTAGTTTTCATAGTCCCAAGTCTATCTACAACTTCATCTGAATAAGTTATTCCATCTGGATTGCTGTACTTTGGCACACAGAAAATTCCCTTTACTGCTTCATCTTCAAGGACAAGCTTTTCAACAACCTCCATATCAGGTCCATCAGCTTTCATATCAACAACTATCATCTCTATGCCAAAAGCTTCACATATAGCAAAATGACGGTCGTAACCAGGACTAGGACATAAAAATTTAACCTTAGGAAGCTTTCCCCATGGAATTTCACTGCCAACTACACCAAAAGACATTGCACGTGCTATTGTATCATATATCATTGTAAGTGAAGAATTTCCACCAACTATGACTTCATCTACGCTCGCTTCAATTATTTGAGAAAAAAGTTCTTTTGCCTCAGGAATACCATCAATACCTCCATAATTTCTGCAATCCGTACCACTTGAGCTCTTATAATCTTTTATATTCATCATATCTAAGGATAAATCCAACTGCTCCTTGCAGGGCTTTCCACGTGACATGTCATATTTAAGTTTTTGACTTTTATATTCTTCATACCTTTTAAAAAGTTCTACTCTTGTTTGCTGTAAAGCTTTTTTATCCATCTTTGCAAATTGTGCCATTAAATACCTCTCCCTTTTAAAGTGAAACATATCTTAAAACCAATCTCACTATCGATATTGTATTTTCACATATTTAATCTTTTACAAAAAACTATATCCATAAAAATTTTAATACATATTAGGCATATTTGCAAGTTATTGATATTAAAAAATTCAATTTTCTTCCTTACAGCTTTCTATATATCTTAAACGAGATATGCAATGCAAGTTTTAAGTTTTGATTTATTCAAACGTCTATATTATTCTTAATCTTCATTTCTTCAATCATCCACTTATACTGTAAATCTCCAAACCCATACTCAGAAAAGATACTTTCTTTCTATTTCACTTTGTATATTTTTAATAGTTTCATTTTTCACCGCTGTGTTCTCCTCATTTATAAATTTAGGATAAATATTTTTACCTTCTATTCACTCTTATTAACTTAATTGCCGATGTTACTCCAAGAAGAATAAATGCTAATTGGATAAATAGTAGCCAAGTATCAATATTCAACGTATGTTTTCTACTCCCTGATACAGTTACTTTAGTATCAATAAATCTATCTTCAACAAATGCCTTTGTCCCATACAATTTTTCTATTTTATTTAGCAATTTAGTATCTGTGATTTTATGAAGAACTGCACTATCAAAATCAATGGTCTTACTTTTGTATGCCTGCGTAGCCTCTTTATAATTAACTACTGCCACAATTTTTTTATCTCCAAGCGTGCCTACACATAAGTATCCATTCATATCTCCATATAAATTTCTTTTCTTTGCTGTATCGTAAGAAAGATAGACGTCTTTTACTTGTCCCTTTTCGTTTTTTACTGGTATACGATACAAACTCAAAAATGCTGCATCTGTAAGCTTACCCTTAACATTACTTATATCTATTGGAAGCTTATTAATATCCTCTGAACTATTTACCAGATCGCCCTTGCTAAAAAACATAGCAAACTTCAAAGTATTATTTAAGGAATGATAATCTTTAATCCCAATCTCCTTCATAGATGACTGTATATTTACAACTTGAATTAATAAAATCACTAAAAAAATAATGAGCCTTCTTATAAAAATCCACTTAAGTTTTCTTTTTAACTGACCATCAGTTAATCTTCCAATTTCTTTATATAATTCATCTATTTCAGCCCTTATTTCCTTATTCTTTTTATGACTTTTTTTAAGCTCACGCACAAGTTCTAAGTTAACTTGTTTAAGCAAAACCTCAACTTCAGCTTGAAGACGTACTACACCCTTAAGCTGCACAAGCAATTCTTTGGCTTTTTTAGCTTCTTTAAAATACAGGTGACAATTAGCCGCAAAAAGTTTAAAATCTAGATTATCAAAACCGATACTTTCAATAACTTTACACTCATTTAACACCTTTTCCATTTCGCCCATGTCATGTAACAATTTTGCCTTATAAAATCTAGCACATACATCATTATTATCATTTTGTATTAGTTTTTCATATATATCTAGTGCCTTGTCCACATCGCCTCTATTGACATAACATCTTGCTTGCAGGATAAATACATCTGGATCCTCTGCATAAATATTATTTGCATTACATATACATTCCTCTGCATATTCAAATTTCCCATTAGAAAGTGCCTCAAAAGCCTTCTCTCTATAATCCAAAAAAGTCTCATAGTTAGCTCCTTCAATTTTCCTGAAATAGCAATACCTAAGCCCATTGTTATCTTCAATCTGCTTAAAGAGATATTCTACAAACTCCTTGGGATAATTGTCGTAAAGATAATCCTTTTGTTCCTTCCAATTAAAATTATCATAAAGAAGCTTCCATACATTTTGTGGTAGATAGTGATTTTCCATTAAAAACTCTATCATATTATCACTCAACAATTTCTTATCGCCCATATACCACATAACTTCTGAATTTAAAATTTCTATCCACTTCTCAGTATTTATTCGTGAAAAAAAGTCATTGTATAGTATTTTAACTTTATCAATAAACTCCTCAACACTTTTTCGAAAACTAGGCACCTCATTATAATGTGCTGAAAAATCAACGTGAGGTAGTGGCTGAACTTCACTTTCTAACTCTTCCTCTTTAGAAGAGGCTTCATTAACCTTTTCCGGTATGCTGTTCTCTATTGTTTTTTCTACCATCTTACTTTTTATATATTTTAAAGCACCATCATATGCCTCCCTTAATTCTTGATAACCTTCCGGATCATCTTCTGGACGATGCAATTTTAATTTTTTTGCATAGGCTTTTTTCACCTCAGAAATATTGTCTGTTGGATTAATATCTAAAATACTCCAAAAGTTCATACTTATCTAAACCTTTCAATTTACCTTTTTTATAAACGTATAATTATATGATAAAACAATCATAAATATCTGTATAGTATATATTTCTAGTCTCTCTGTTAATCCTAATATGTTCATTCTCAAATTCATAGAAATGGGAACAGTTGCACCAAATATTGTTATTAGTATCGCCATTATCAAACAAATCCTACCTAAGCATTCTGTATTTTTCTGTTTTAAGTAACCAACTGCAATTAAAAACGAGGAGGTAATTGTAGTAAATACAACAATAATTGTGACAGTAATATGCATAACATTTTGAAAATTCATTACCGTCTTATCTCCGCTCAATGGAAATAAACTATATCCAAAGGTTGAAGTCAATTGCATTATCATTAATACTATATATCCAATCTTACACATGAGGTTATACTCGTCAAAAGCTTTTTTGATAAGTGCTACTAAAAATAAAATCATACATACACTATATACATTGCAAAATATACTCAAAATGTTTCTATTAGGCGCCCCATCAGCTGTAAGTGAACTAATATCTGTTGTAATTGGATTGTACGCTTTCCATAAAATTTGCCCAATTATTGTGTGTGCAATATAAAACAATGCCCCTACCATTCCTAATGGCATAAATCCTCTATAAATCTTTTTCATAGTATACCTCCTATAGGCATCTTAAAGAAAATAACGAGTCAAACTTATTACTTTTTTAAGATGCCTTAATCTAATTTTATGTACTCACATATAAAGCTTACATGTTTAAACATCTTTTTTATAACTAGCGCTGTATCTTCTCCATTATTTACAGCATGAGCATACTCAAATGTTAATGCCAAAAGACCGTAATTATACTCATCTGCTATAAGCTCCATATCAATTTTTTTTATCATTTTTTTGCTATACATAATTTTTAAAACTTTTATAATAAATCTTGATGGTTCAGAAATCATATTCTCCAGCATCAATTTTTTTGCTTTCTCATTTCTAAATTGCTCTGTATATATTATTCTTGCAATATCATCAAGCGTACCATTCAAGGATCTTCCAAAGCTAATAATCAACTGCTTAAATACATCTTCAACAGACATATAACTAAGCATCTTTTCAATTTCTTCTTCACTAGGCCTGTGTGCTGTCAAATTTTCAGCAAAATAATCAAACAAACTAATAAGAATTTCTTCTTTGTTTTTATAATGATTGTATATAGAACTCTCCTTTATGCCTACCTCTTTAGCTATTTGTCTCATTGATACTCCATTATACCCTTCTTTAGAAAACAGCTTTACTGAAGTCTCAAATATTTTTTGTTTTGTGCTTTTTTTAATTTCACTACTATGCATATACGTACCTCACTTTTATCCTTAACTAACAACTGATAGTTTTATATTTAAATATTACTATCAATTGTTAGTTATGTCAACAGAGATAAAAAGCAAAATAAGAAGAACCTCCTCCAGCATTATCCGGACTTGGTTCTCCTTAATTATTATGACTAATAAATTTTTATGCTATTTCAAAAAGAAAATTAGAAAAGTTATAATACATATGCTTATTGGAATACATATGGAATTTATCACTCCCGCAAGACCTTCATCACATTTGCATAATCCCGTAAACACTGGTGAAAGAACTGAAACTGGTGCAAATACTAATATAATTAGAACTTTTTTTATTTCTGAAGAAAATGGTATAAAAAAGTATATTATCAAAGCAAAAATAAGTGCACTTAAATAGCGAATACCTACCATTGAAGCAACTTTAAACAATTGATTCTTATGAAAATTACATTCAAATATCATTCCTATCATAAGCATTGATAAGAAAGCATTTCCAGCACTTAAATTTGCAGTAACATTATATATTGCTTTTGGCAATTTAATTCCTGTTATAGCCAATATAAGCATCAATAAATATGTATCAAAAGGTACAGATGAAAAAACTTTTCTAAGAAAGCCTTTGATGCTCTTAGGGCCGCCCTCTCCTGCAACTCCTGATGCAACAGCATAGGTACCGCCTGTACACATTATGGAATTACCTATATCAAAAAGACTTGTTATTCCAACTGCATATGATCCTAAAAAGCTTTGTACATAAGGAAGTGTAAAACATCCTATATTGTACCCTGCAAGATTAAGAATATTAAATGCCTTTTCCTTGTTATCCTTATTTCTTGCTATAATGTAACCAGTTAATGACATGATTATATTAGCTAAAAACCCAATTAAAACAATAAAAAGCATGGATTTATCCATATTAAAATTTGCAAATGCGGTAATAAGAGCACAAGGTAAAGTTATATTCATAATAATTTTAGTAACAATTTTATGATCTTTACTTCCAAATATGCCCGCTCTTTTAAAAATATAGCCAAGTACAATAATAAATACAAAGCTAAAAGCCTTTATTAATACGCCTTCCATTAAATCAACTCCTCATTTGATTATGCCCTATTTTTCTTCATCTTTTTTACCTTTTTATTATAATACTTTTCATTGTTAAAGTGTCCATAATTTTGTTTATCTATAAACATAGTATATAATAATATCTAGATTTCGAAACATGCTGACTTTACCAATTATAATAAAAGGCAAAAATAATTTTTGTCATGGAGGTAACTGTATAAATGGCTAAGAATCAAAACGTTAATGGAAGTTTTCATTACAATAATATAGAGAAGAAAGATAAGAACTTTATGTATCAAAATCTTCAGAGAAGCAATTGCTATAATAGCAATTTTTCAAATTCAAATTTTGATTATGTAAGTTTTAAAGGAGCGCATTTTAAATCATGTAAGTTTTTCCAGTGTACTTTTAGATGGGCAGAATTCATTGGAACAAATTTAAAAGGGAGCAATATGAGCGATGCTGTATTTGAAAATACTATATTCGACTCTGTAAATTTAGATGGAGTTAATTTTAAAGATACCAAATTTAGCAATACTATATTTTTATCCACTGATATTGAGGAACTCTTTAATCCAAGATGTATCAATTTACCTTTCTCTCTGTTATACTAATATATATTGAAACTAGCTCAACTACAAACTATCCATGCACCATAATCCCTTAAATATTGGCATTTTGGAACATAAATAGTTTAAGTTTCACAGTAGTTTCACTCTAGTGAAAGAGGTGTTTTTTATAAATACGAATTATAAAAACGTAGAAAACAAATATGAAATTCAAGGAAATGTAGCTTTAATTTCATTGCTTAATAAGAAAGGTTCCAAGCTTATAGCTAAAATAGACGTTGACGATATAGAAAAGGTTAAAAGCATGGGAACTTGGTTTGCCGAATGGCATAAGGATTTTAATAGTTATTTGGTTCAAAATATAAGCTTAACTAAAACTAATAAAAATTCTACTCCACTAAAGCAAAATCTACAAAGTGTAATTTTAAATACCAATCCTAAGGCCCCTATTAAACACATAAATGGGGACACTCTAGATAATAGAAAATGTAACATAGAAATAGTTGAAAGAAATACTAAGAATGATTATGAAATTATAGATGAAAGTACTATTGCTATAATTTTAAAAGATAGGAATGGTAAGGCCTTTTCTAAAGCTCTAATATCTAAAGAAGATTTCAATACTGTTCTTACTGATGAGTTTAGTTGGGTAGAGTATAAAACTCATGGTAATATTCACGTTGTAGCTAATACTCCAAATGGCAGAATTTATTTAGATAAAATGCTTATGAATCCTGGTGATAGCGAAATTGTCCACCATATTAATCTTAATCCATTGGATTGTAAAAGAAACAATATGGAGATAGTGAATATCCTTGATAAATAAAAGGAGTGAAAAATAATGCACGAATATATGAAAAACCTTAGAACCTATATAGGTCATGATCCTTTATTATTAGTTGCGGCAGGAGCCATAATCCACAAGGATAGGAAGATATTATTGCAAAAACGTGGAGATAATGGAACCTGGGCTATACACGGCGGATGTCTTGAATTAGGAGAAACCGTTGAAGAAACAGTTAGGCGTGAGTTAAACGAAGAAATAGGTATAACACCAATAAATTTAAAATTTTATAAGATTTTTTCTGGTGAGGGCATGCATTGTACATATCCCAATGGAGATGAAGTTTATTATATTAACGTTATTTTTCTATGCGATGAATATGAGGGTGAGTTAAAACAGGATGATGATGAAGTAGTTGAACTCAAATGGTTTGATGTGGATAATCTCCCCGACAATATTAATACACCTGTAGATAAAGCTATATTGAAGGGTATTGATAAAGTCATATAGAAGAATTTTTATAAACAAATAATAAATATTGCGAACCAAGGTGTAGTACAAAATCAAAGAACAAGGGACAGGTACATTAAAAATAATGTGGTCTACGAGTATCTCGAAATCTTAAATAAAATTTTATAAACGGATTAAAACCAAGTAGTGAAAGAACGTAACCCCCTATGTTTATCTGCGCCATTAGCTATATTACTATGTAAATTTAAAACTGATTTAGGGGCTTTAAACTTATTCGTGAGTAGGTATGCTGTTATAGCCTTACTTAGTTTTTCGCAAATAAAGTTATACTCTTCGTCATTTTCAATCTTTATTTTAAATGGAATAAGGGTATTAGTTAACTCTTGATTACTTTTAACTTCAGGATCATTCAAAACATCATTTAATTCATTTAGTAACAGGGAACTTTTGTCCATTTATGAAACACCTCCCAAATTATATTATATCTTATATTACATCGAGTTTTTACAAAAAACAAGCTTGTATAATTTTCTCTATTTAAAAATTTTAATCTTAATAAAATGGCTATGTTTTAAATAAGTGTCAAAATCAACACTTATTTAAAACATAGCCAATAATATAAATTGGACCTTGTCAGCATAAGTAATGTGCTCATAATGCCCATAAAAGCTCTTCGCTTGTTATTGTATAGGAGGATGTGAAAAAATAAAGTTTTTAGTTTTATTCTAAATATTTATCCCCGGAAACATTAAGTTCTTTTCTACTTCTTTATAGCCAAAAGACTTATAAAGACTCATTGCAGTTTTATTTAGCTCCCATACCTCCAGTTTTGTTTCAATTAATCTATTCATTAAGAAATAATTGAAAATATAATTAATTATAATTTTTGATATTCCCTTTCCACGTACTTCTGGAAGAACATATAAAGTTTCAATATATCCCAAACCATCTTTTTCAAAAATCGTACATCCACCACATTTCTTTCCTTCAATAAAAAAGTATAAATTTTTAAAATAATTTTGTGTACTTTGTTCCATAAGTATATCTTTATCTAATGGTGATATAAAAATTCCATCATATAGTTCCCTATATTCCGCAAATTCTTTCTCTACATTTAAATCTATTTCACTTACTTCTACTCCTTTAGGAAGTATATATTTAAAATCTTCTTCAATACTTGCTTTCATGATAACGCTATAATCTTCCTCAAATCCATTTTTGGTGTAAAAATCCATTTTATCCTTGTTATATTCAAATCCAGAGTATATTCTTGCACTTAAATCGGGGCCTTTCCTACGAATCTCATTGGCTCTAAAAAAAACTTTATCAAACAACGCTTGCTTTACCTTATCCTTTAAAAATTTGTCCATATTTTCTTCTATATTAATATCTATAAAAATAAGATAAGGTATTTCTTCTATCTGACAATGGTTCATATTAGGATATACATAAGAACTTCCCAAATAACTTCCATCATCATTAAATGCTAAAAAAATATTATTCTTATTGTTACCATACTGGTCTTCAACTGGATTCTTTATTTCAATCCCCATATTTTTACCCCCTTTTTTATCTTCTTCCTACAGGAATCCATACCTCACAAGTATAATCGTCATATTCATTGTCATCCCAAAAATACTTTTCTATGTATACTCCCTCTACCTCTTCAAATCCTGATGTTGGAAACCATTGTGAGTATATTCTCTTCCACAAATCTCCTATGGCAAATCTATTTAAATTATTGGCCTTTACATCAAAAACAGCAAAAGTACATGAAGGTATCTCTACTACTTTATATTCATTAGGTATGTCTTTGTTAGGGATTTCCCATCCCATCATATATTTTCTACTTCCATCTTTCTTAAAATCGTAATGAATCCCATGTAACATATTCATTTTAGAAAATCCTAAAAATTCATTAATTCTATGATGTGTTCCATCATCCCAAATTCCATTACAAAATTGTGGTATTTCTTCATATAGTGCATTATCAACTATGGTTGTTTCAAAATCCACACCGAAAACCTTAAATTTTTCCTTTTTAACTATCCTATAATTCAATTCACACTCTCCCTGAATTGATATCTGAAATGAGATCTTTGGAAAAGCTTTTAGTCTTATATTTCCCTTTTTTATTTTTGAAGGTGATACCCCATGTAGCCTTTGGAAAGCCTTAGTAAAAGCATCTATACTTTCATACCCATACTTTATGGCTACATCAATAACCCTTACATCCTTAGAAGTTAATTCTTCTGCAGCAAGAGTTAACCTTCTATTTCTGATATATTCCCCTACAGTAAATCCAGATAATGAATGAAACATTCTTTGAAAATGGTAACGTGATGTAAATGCAATCTTTGCTATTTCATCAATATCTATAGTTGAATCCAAATTAATCTCAATATATTCAATTACGTTGTTAAGCCATTTATTTATTTCCAAATCTCAGACCTCCATTAAAGTATATAGAAACGAATAGCTTTATTCTCGACTTTTTGTGCTTTGGTTTGTCCATTATGATTTACTTGCAATGTACATGTTTTTCCTTATAATTTTTTCTAAACTAATAAATCTTCCAACCTCGAAACCGCTTTGATGCAAAAGTAAAAGTGTTAATAATCTAGACATTCTTCCATTTCCACAATTAAACGGATGGATGCAAAGAAAATCCAATATAAATGCAGCTATTAAAACCAGTTTATCATGAGGGTGTCGCATTAGCATAAAAAAATATGCTAATGCGACACCCTTGTTTTTAGCTGTTTATGCTATTTTTTAGCAATATTCTGATTGATAGCAAGTTCAACATCAAAAAAACTGTTCACTTTAATAAGCCTTTGCTATTGAGGCTTTTTTCGAATTAAAATGATTTTAAGATTTTAAAATCAAGCACTTTTTTTGATTGGAAAAAGATGTGTTTCGGTTTTATCCAATTGAATTTTATTATGTAACTTATTTACATTATGTGCCATTGCGAGCAAAATACTTTCCGCCAAAACATTATTTTTACCTTTGCTTAAATATCTGCGAAATCCCATATCTTGTTTTATCTCTCCAAAAGAACCTTCTACTTGAATGCTTCGATTCATCCTTAATTTACAACCTTCCTCGCTTACAATTCTTTTAAGATTATCTTTACGAAGTTCATTGAATAGTTTAGAAGTTTCAAGATTTTTAGTTCTTTCTTCTAATGGAGTTTTACAATTATGTCCTTTTATGCATTTGCTCTTATATTTACAATTACTGCAATCTTCGCATGTATAAATTGTTTTTTCACTTATATAGCCTGTCTTGCTCTTCCTGTTTACTATTTTATTCACAGTTAACTTCTTATTATTTTTACAGGTATAGTAATCACCAAATTCATTATATTCCATATTCTCTATCCTACTTATATCACTTTTATATTTCTTCGTTTTAGATATTTCATAATTTGTTGGTTTAATAAATGATAGCTGCATATTTTCTTTAATGTAAACATAATTTTCTTCGCTCTCATAACCTGCGTCCGCAGTTATGTTTGAGTACTTAAAATGCAGAAGATTTTCCATACTTTTTATAAATGGAATTAATGTTGTGGTATCTGTAGGCTGAGGGCCTACAGTAAGCCATACTATGTATTGAGAATCTACTCCATGTTGAACATTGTAAGCAGGTTTTAACTGACCATTTTTCATTGCATCTTCTTTCATTCTCATAAATGTTGCATCGTTGTCAGTTTTTGAATAGCTGTTACGTTCACCACAAGTATAGATTTTTTTTGTATATTCTTTTAGCTTTTCAAGGTATTCTTCAAGTGTTTCAATAGAACGTTGAATTGGATTTTTTCGTTTTCCACATCCATGTACAAATTCTATATTTTCCTTCTGTTTTAAAGTATAAAGTTTCTTTCTAAGTTTTTTTATATGCTTTATTTTAACCTTGTTTTCATATACAATTTTTATACCATATAGTTCTTCACACTCAGCTACAAAATCAGCCAATTTAGAAAGCAATCTTTCTAAATTTTTGCATACTGATTTCTTCCAAACAAAAGTATATTTATTAGCACAAGCTTCTATTTTAGTACCATCAATAAATATATCATTTCCCATAACTTCTCCAATTTCATAAAGGAAATTAGACATTTCAGCCATGATTTCCTTTGCGCATAGCGCAAAGTGTATACTGCGAAACCTTGCAAATGTAGAATGATCAGGTGCTTTAGAATCTCCTAAAAGGTACATAAAATTAACATCCCTTTTACAGGACTGTTCCATTTCTCTTGATGAGTAATTATGATTCATATAAGAATAAAGTACAATTTTAAGCATCTGACGTGGCGTTGCTTGATTCTCCCTTATACGAGAGTAAGTCGAATACAAATATGTTAAATCCATCTCCTCAATAAATTGACTTAGCAAACGCACCGAATCATCAGCCGGAATTATGTACTCAATATTTAGTGGAAGTTTTAATTGATAATCTCCCTGAATTGAAGTATAATTTTTATGTAAATTAATGTGTTTAGTCATATGTTAATTTTACCATAAATCTTTCACTCTTTTGAGTGAGAGATTTATTTTTTGTATTAAAAAAGACTATCGCACTAATTTTTTAGTGCGACAGCCCCTTTATTAAAATATCATATTAAAATAAAATAAACCTTATCATTTCACTTTAAATGATAAGGTTTATTCTTAATATATAATCATTGGGAAACTTTCAATTTATCAGATTATAAGTTTGAATTTATTTTTTAAGTTTTAAATATTTTTCCTGCTTTCCTTTACTTCATGCTTGCCATTTAATGAACGCTTTGTACAGTTCAGTCCCACAAGATAAGTGTCTATGAGCAATTTGAAGCTTACATCTATATCGAGCGGAAGTCCAAATCCACCTTTCTGTTCCAAAGAAGCAAATCCATGAAAAATACTACGCAGCCCTCTTGTTGCGTGAAGTGCAGTTTCATCATCTAAACCATATGCACAAAGAACTTTAATAGACAGTTCTACTATTTTATCACTCGCCTTCTGTAGTTCTATATCATTTATACCATTATTAATAAATGTTGCTTCATATAATCCAGAATGATTACGAGCAAACGTTATATATGCTTTACCTAAAGCACGAATGGCATCATCACCTGCTACCCCTATGGTTGCTTGTATTAAAGTATCGTATAACTGCTCCATTCCATATATTGAGAGTTTTTTCCGCAATTCACTCAATCCATTTATATGATTATACAAAGATGGTGTCTTAATCTGAAGTTTATTAGCCACCGATGCTAAAGTAACTTCATTTATACCATTAGTATCCGCAATTTCTGCCGCTGCTTTTAAAATTCCTTCTAATGTGACTTTTCCTATTCTTGGAGACAATTATCTTACCCCTTTTCTTATTGTATTGTTCAAGTTTTTTTCTGCCACTGAAATAGCATATCCAATAGCTCTTTCTGGCTGTTCTATCATCTTCCCATGACCAGTTGCAAGCAAAGAAGGCTGATACTGATTCATCCTTATAGCGCTATTAATCGCCAGCTCTTTATTCCATGTAGCCATAGCCGGAAATGGAAATAAAGGTCGAACTTGACCTCCAACTGCAATTCCACCCCTTGTTTGAAATGCATCCCCTACAATCAAAACTTTGCTACGTGTATCAAAATATGACATTGATCCTGGAGTGTGCCCTGGTGTAGATACCGCAAGCAATGATCCTATTCTATCTCCATCTTCAAGAAGTATGTCGGCCCTTGTCTTCAGTTTCTTAGGGACACCTCCTCTTATTGGGGTATTAGGTTCATCTTCATCTAACGTACAATCTCCGCTCATTAATCTTGAATCTCTTCTTGAAGCATATACAGTAACATCTTTAAGTTCTTCTTTTAAATCATCTAATGCTCCTATATGGTCTTCGTGGATATGGGTTAGAAGAATCCTAGTAATAGGTTTACCAATTTTTTTAGACATACTTAGAATTCCTTTACTACTATATGGCAATGCTGAATCAATCAAAGTTAAACTATCTTTTTCTTCAATTATATAACAATTAACAGGAAAAAGTCTTGGTAAAAATGCTAGTTGATATATCGTTTTTTTATGAACAACTTTCATATAAATATCTCCCCCTTTTCATTAATACTTACTTCAATAACTAATTATATTAATATATTAACTAATATCATTAGTTAATGCAAGAATAATTTCTATTTTTATCAAAAATTTTTCCAAATTAATTATTTAGTTTTTTCTACTATCCTCCAATTATGTTTTTGGGTCACGATTATAAATCTATAATATCAAAAATACCCATTCAATGTTCCATACTGCAAAATATGTCCCGCCATTGCCTTCTGTAACTTTTTTTTGCCGGAATTTTTGTTCAAGTTAAAGGTTATGTCTAAAACATATATTTTAAATACGTATTTATGCGTACCAAAAGGAGGCTTTGGTCCCCTATAATAATGCTTACCACCGTAATCACTCTTTCCTTGAACTGCATTTCCTAATGATTTTACAATCTCTTGCTTTGGTACACCTTCTGGAATATCGCTAAAACTAGCAGGTATATTCCAAATTAACCTGAGCCTCAACATAATCACAAGGATTCATTCTCTTATATAAAACAAAAGCAACTATTAGTACTGCTACAGCACAAAACCCTTTAATAAACATTTTCATACTATCCACCTCCCACCATTAAATTAATCCTCTTTGATGAAGACTATTATATGATGCACGTTCTTTTTTCTCTTTATTTTTTAAAATAAATTTTTTAAAAATAGGTTTAATATACACTGCAACCACTAATCTCATAATTATATTTTGAAAATGATACTTTTTATCGCCTTCTATATCTTTTGTAATTTTTCTCCCAAGCTTATTAGCTTTATTTAAATCATCAGTGCTTTCACAAACCTTCTTTTCAACTCCATTAACCATAGTGTGAATACCTAAAGTTCCTGAAATATAGCTTCTCTCAAATATGCCAAATTTAAATACGCCTGTAAGTTTCTTCGCTACATTTTTTGCTCCATTCCTGTTATACGATGTAGATATTCCAACACCATACTTTCCCCCAAGTAAAGAAGCATATAAAGTGTAAGTACCTAAACGTTCTAAAAAGCATTTCATTGCTGCATTGTACTCTAACGCATAGGTTGGAGAGCCTAATATAATTCCATCTGCCTCATAAATAAGCTTTCTAATTTCTTCAAAGCCATCAGTAATAGGACATTCTCCTTTTACATTACACATTAAGCATCCTTTGCAAAATTCAAGTTTGTAATCTGCAAGAAATATTTCCGTTACAATTGCCCCTTCCTGCCTTGCTCCATTAAGTGCTTCTCTCACTAGTGAGGCAGTATTACCGTTACGATTCGGGCTACTTATGACTCCAACTATCTTAATATCTTTTTTCATATTTTCTTCATCCTCCATTAATATTTCAATTTCCCTTACAGAATTATAAATAATATAATATGATTTAAATATACGCATTGTAATTCAAAGTTACATATTGTAACCTTAGTATACGTTATGCTTATTCATTTTGTCAATAGAATGATTTTTTATATACTAAATTTCTATAGACCATAACATTTTTAACATAAGTAAGCCTATATGTTATAATATTGAAAAGTTATATAATTGATTCAAGGAGATGATAACATGGTTAAAATGGGATGCTTAGCTAGATTCAATAATCCATATGAGGAAGAAGTAGAATTTGCAGAAAAAAATAATTTTAAATTAATGCAAGTCTGGTACGATAAAGATGGCATTAGAAATCACGAATCAGAAGAAAATAGGCTAGATAAAATTATTCGTTTCGGATTTCCTACAATTATACACGCTGTGCTAGATATTAATGAAATAGAAGAACATACAATAAAATTAATAAAAATACTAAATAAACTTAATCATAAGGATTTAATAATTCATCCAATATGTCACAGTGAGGCTATTGATAAAAATACAATATATAAACTTTCAGATATAATCAGCAGAACATTAAAATTACTCAAACCTTATGGAATAACTCTTTACCTTGAAAACAATAGCAAATTAGACCCTATATTTTCAACATCGAAAGAAGTACAAATAATGTTTACTCATAATCCAGATTTGGAGTTTTTAGTAGATATTGCTCACATCTATAGTTATGAGCACTTAAAAGAAATAGTTTCTGTAAAAACCCCAAAAATACTTCATATTACGGACAAGCACTTTAATGTTATACATGAACATCTGCCACTAGGATATGGAGAAATTGATTTTAAGTATATATTTGATAAGATTCTATGCAATTTCGATGGAACAATTATTTTTGAAATAACTAAACAGAATGGAGATATAATAAAATCCAAAGAAATAATCGAGTCGTTATTAGATAATGAAGGATGATTTTCATCACTTTTTCCTTCATTCGTTTTAAACACTTTAACCATTCATATTTTTTTGATCCTATAGTGTCATACTTTCGAAATCCAAATTTCAGCATCTGCAATATTCTTAAAGGTTCTGAAATCGTTACCTTTGTTAGCCTCCATAATCATTTCTTTAAATCTATCATTATATCTTTCTTCACCTTCTATAATAACCGCAACTTTTACATGATAGTTTATAAATTTTTGTAATGCCATACCTGCAAGTCTAGTCTTAAGCCTAAAAAAATCTTCAGATAATACGTTTGAAGGAAGCATAATTGTATAAACGTCATTTTCCATACAAATGGATATACAATCCACCACATCTTGCTCTGAAGAAAGTTTCCATGATTCAGAAATAAATTTGCTTTACGATTTCTCTCACTTCTCCAATAGTAACAGAATCAATATTTGATTCTTCATTAATCTTTTTAGCAATTAGGTTGTTGTGTATTACATTTTAACATTAATAAAAACTCTTTATTAATATGTACTTAATCATATTGTATTTTGCTGTCTATATACTTATTATTGAAATATAGAATATTCTTAATTAATGCTTAAATAGGAGAACTATACTTTATGAAAAATGTTATTAAATTTTATGAAAAAGGTTCAATAGAAATATTATATGGCAAAAGCACTCATTGCTTTCCACTTCATAGTCATGAATGTTTTTGTGTTGGTGCTATTACTAAAGGTTCTGCACTATTTACAATAAATAATAGCAAGTGTTTATTAAAAGAATCTATGGCTTTTATTATTCCACCGAATACTGGAATTTCTATAACCCCAAACTCCCAATATGATTACATAACAGTATGTTTTAAAAATAAATTAAAAAAGCAAGTAGAGCATATTCTTTTCAATAAATTTTTTCTTAAGATAAAGTCTAATGATGAAATATTCACTTTATGTGATATTTTTAAAGAGAACAATAATGAAAAACAACTTTTAAATTCCATTCTTACATTAATTAATAGTGCTATAGCTACTGATCCTCTAGTCAGAGAAACTTCGCCAAATGACACTGTATTATTAATTTGTGAGTATATAAAGCAAACTGCAACTAAAAATTTTAGTTTAGATAAACTAGCGGAATCATTTTACTTATCAAAATATTACTTAATCCGAATGTTCAAAAAAGAAATGGGTGTAACCCCTTACCAATATTATATTCAAGTAAAAATGAGAATTATACGAAGGCAAATTTTTAATGGTAAATCTGAAACTGATTTAGCTATTAATTTGAATTTATCAGATTCAAGCCACTTATGTAAAATATTCAAAAAACAGATGGGCATATCCATTCAAGATTATAAAAAAAACCTAATAAGAAAGTGAGCAATATCTTACAATTATTTTTTTTTACAATATGTTACCATATAATTGTACTTAAATAAAAAATAAAATGCATTTATTTAAAGTACGTATTAGAAAGGTGGTTATAAATATGAAAGTTAAGGCAGCATTTATTTTTGTAGCACCAGAGGTTGATTACAAGATTCATAAAACTGTTGTTGATACTCCTGTTGTACATTTAACTGTAATTGGTGTAAAAAACTACACTGAAGCTGTACACGTTGCAAAGGAATTAGTAAATCAAGGTGTTAAAGCTATAGAGCTTTGTGCTGGATTTGGAAATGAAGGAATAGCACTTGTTAGTAAAGCAGTAAAAGGGAAAGCATCAGTTGGTGCAGTTAAATTTGATCATCATCCTGGATTTGATTTTAAAAGCGGTGATGATCTATTCAACAATTAAAGTTCCTTACATAATCCAAAAATTTATATTTACTTATGATAAGGTATCTCACCTAATAGAATTAGCCTTAAGCAAGTCATATTAATGCCTAAGGCTAAAAGCCTCACTTACTTGCGATACGGTTCTCCGTACCATTAGCATATGCAATTTTTTTGCTTTTGCATTGTTACAGGCTGTATTTTGGTTTAGAAATGTAGCTGGCATACGCAAATCTTTCATAAAAAATGCCAAAAACTTCACAATAAAATTTGGCATTTCTTTTATGGAGACTTTTTTCGCTACACTGCCTAAAGATCTCTGTAAAATGTTTATAAAAGAGAAATTGCAGGCGCTAACAGTTTTTCAAGTTTGTAAACGGACAGGCGTAAGTCGTATGGCTTTTTACCGCAACTTTAAAGGACTTGAGCAGATTTTGTATGAATATTGCCAGCCGAAAATTGGGGCTATGTTTGATACAATTCGTGAAAATCCTCAATTCTCAGATTTAAAAAATTTTGCCATCCTATGTATTAATTTATGCTAATTCAAGTTGCTCTAATTTATTTTTTGTATAATCATCTATGGGCATTTGAATGGTTATATTCGCTCCCTCTATTTCCGTAGACTTAAATGAAATATAGCTTAAGTATAAGTCTCCTACTAAAGGATGATGTAAAAGTTTTTGCCCCTCTGGCGTTCCCATAATACCTTGATTATTCCACCATTTATTAAATAGAGAATTTTTTTCATTTAATTCATTTATAATCTCATTTATTGTATTATCATTCTTATAATAGCTGTAATTTGCTCTCAATTGTTCAACACGTAATTTAGAATGTCCTTCCCAATTATCTAATAGTTTCTTTAGATAATTATCATTAAAAGCCCTCCAAACTGAGTTTTTTTCTTTTTCATTCATTTCTTCATAATTACCATAAACTTTTAAAGCTGTCTCATTCCATCCAATCATTGTTAATTTGCTATCAGTAACATAAGCTATGCTCGGATTTTGATTATCCAAAAATTTTTGTAATGTGTTAGAAATAGTGGGTATAGTAAAGTCTTCCATAGGTAGTTTTTTATCTGACAAATTAAATAAATATCTTTTTTCTTCATTATTTAGTTGCAAAACTCTACTCAATGAAAGTAAAACATCTACTGATGGATTAACATTTTGTCCTTGTTCAATACGCACGTACCAATCAATACTTACTCCAGCCAAATCAGCAACTTCTTCCCTTTTTAGCCCTTTCACTCTTCTTCTCTTATCAAATTTAAGTGCAAATTGTTCTGGTCTTAATGTGGATCTTTTCTTTTTTAGAAATAATCCAAGTTCCTTATTTTGAGATACCACTACCATCCCCCCCATTTATCTTTACTTATTAATGATAATAAGCGTAATTTTATCAACTATTTCATATCTGCTGAACATAGTATTATTAATCATATGATAACTTAGCTTCTATTTAAGATAATATTTTCATTATACACTATTCTCATGGCATATAGAGAGGAAGATTTGAAAATGAATAGGAATTTAGAAAACAAAAGTTTTTCAAACAAGCTATTACTAATCTTATCAGTTATTTGTGCAATTATAGTAGCTAATTTGTACTACGATCAAGTTTTGCTAACCAATATTTCAAACGATTTTTTTGTAGCTGCTTCATCATCAGGTAAGCTTGTAACAGCTATACAGCTAGGCTATACAATTGGATTATTGTTTATTGTTCCATTGGGAGATAGATATAATAGAAAGCTGTTAATTATTTTAAGTATTATTAGTTCAGCTGTATTATTATATTTAATGACTTTAGTCTCTACATTTAATTTAGTAGTAATCATAGGATTTTTCATGGGAATCTCCAGTGTTTCAGCGCAGCTTATAATCCCATTTGTTTCATCAAATACTTTATCAGAAAAACGAGGTGCAATAGTTGGCCACTTATTAACAGGAGTATTTCTTGGAGTTCTACTCGGCAGAGTATTAGGAGGCGTTATTGGACAATTATTGGGATGGAGAGGCGTTCATGAACTTGCAACAATAGTTTTATTAATTTTTGCAGCGTACTTATATTATTCTCTTCCTAATGATAATGTAAAAAAAGAAAGTTCATATAAAAATATCATATTATCCTTACCTCCATTATTAAAAAAAGAGAAGGTATTAAGAGAAACAATAGTTTTTGGTGCTGCTGCATTTTGTGCATTCAATATTTTCTGGGTTTCCTTGTCCTTCATTTTAGAAAGATCTCCTTATAATTATGGAAGTGCAATCGTTGGACTCTTTGGTTTCTTAGGTATAGCAGGAGCATTGGCCGCTGGATTTTCAGGAAAACTTACAAACAGCAAAAACGTAAGCTTATGGAACCTTCTTGCTTTAGCTATAATGTTTGTCTCATTTTTGGTCTTAGGTATAGGCTGGTCTAAACTTATAATTATAATTTTTATAACCTTTTCTTTAGATGTTGGTTCAAGAATGAATATGTCCCTAAATCAAGGAAGGATTTATAAGCTTAGTCTCCAAAATCATAGTAGATTAAATTCCCTTTACATGGTTGGATATTACTTAGGTGGATCTCTTGGTTCATGGATAAGTACCTCTGTATATCATTCATTTGGTGTTATTGGAATTACAATTGCCAGCTGCACTGTACTTTTACTAGCGTATATTTATTATTTAATTACTAATAATCTTTTAAACCGAATAACTCCTACTAAATCTTCAAGTGTATTTACCTCTAAAAATCAATCAACACATCAATAATTTATGAAATTATCTAAGGCATAATCAAAAATAGCAAACCCATCTACCTAAAATAATTATTTAATGGTGATGAAGGTATGTTTAAAGTAAAGGAGAAAATAAAATGAATTTAATAACTGTAAATAACGAGAAATGTATTAAATGTGGTTTATGCGTAAATGAGTGCCCAGAACGTATATTAGAACTTAGTGAAAATGGACCTAAAGTACTTTGCAGTGAAGAGTGTATTTACTGCGGACATTGTGTAGCTATCTGTCCAAGGAAAGCAATTGATAATATAAAAACACCATTATCCAATCAAATCAGCTCAAAAAAATTTCAAAAACTAAGCCCTGAAGAGGCAGAAAACTTTCTTCGTTCAAGGCGTTCTGTTCGTTCATATAAAGAAACTCCTGTTCCACGGGAAAAGTTAATAAATCTTGTGAATATTGCACATTTTGCTCCTAGTGGACATAATCTGCAAGGTATATCCTACGCTATCATAGATGATAGAAAAATACTTAATGAAGCTGTTAAACTTGTCATTGAAGAATTTGAAAAGGATAATGTATCAAGTAACTTTACAAAGCCATATCGTGAAAAAGGAATTGATACAATTTTACGAGGAGCACCCAGCCTTATCCTAGCAACTGCTGATTCAAACTTTCCAAGAGGAAGAGAAAATTCTATTTTTTCATTAGCATATTTGGAGTTATATACACCAACACTAGGATTAGGCTCATGTTGGGCTGGAATGTTTGAAAGAGTTGCTATGAAGGATAATTCCCCATTACTTAAATTATTTAACATTTCTAAAAATAAGAAAATCACTGGTGCAGTTATGGTGGGATATCCTAAATATACTTATTCAAGGTTAGTTGACAGAAATCCATTAGAGTTTAATTTTATAACTCATTAATATCTACTCTATAAAAATCAAAACAATGGTCAAGAGTGCATCGCTTTTGAAATTGATAAAAAAGTTTTTAAATAATGCATAATTTCCGTTTTGTTTTTTTATGTTCTCTATCAAGAGCCTTCAGCCAAAAATTTATTTTCTTATATTTTTCTGATATAATTATCTGCCAAAAAGAATATGGATATATTTACCTTATCCATATTCTTTTTTTTACATCGGACATTTATAACGGATCTTGCCTACACTTTTTTCTCCATACTCAATAGCTTCTTTTGGACATTTGCAAATACATGCCATGCAGTGAGTACATTCTTTGCCCCAAACAGGTTTGTTTCCTTTTAAATTGATATTGTTAAGTGAACATTCCTTTACACATATGCCACATCCTACACATTTATCATCTACTGTAAACTTGTCTGCTTTTACTAAAAATGAATAAAAAATTGTATTTATAACAGAACTTTTGAGACAATCAATAAGGTTGCTCTGCCTATCAGTAAATACCTTTCCTTGCCGAACTATTTCTCCAATCTTACCAATTACAAGATTTGCATTTTCAATTATTTGTATTGCAACAGATTCATCTGGTGCATCATACATAGCAATATAATTTTCTGGCATCACAATGCTAACTACCCCCATATATTTAAAGTTTTTTCTTTTACAGAGTCTTTTTATATACTTCTTAGCATTTCCTATACTTGTGCCGCAATTCATTATAAAATAGACATTCTTAGTACCTGTAAACCTTGTTTTGGCAATCCATTCCTCTACTAATCTTGGAATTCTCCAGCAATAAGTTGGTACAACAAAAATTAATCTTCCAGTTGCATTTATTTCTGATATATTATTTTCCTTAATTCGCTTGTTAATTGAAACAAGTTTATCTCCTGTTAAATTAGCTATTTGTTTAGCAATATACCTACTATTTCCTGTTCCTGTAAAATATAAAATCATTGAAATTTTCCTTTCTTATCCTTTTATTTTTCGCCACTTCTATCTGGTACAGTTCTCATAATCTCTTTTATATGTTTAAACAAATTAATAATTTTGTCAATTTCATTATCTACTGGATCAAGATAATAATAAATACATGTACCTTCTTTTCTACACTTTACAATACCAGCATCTTTTAATATTTGTATATGGTGGGATACCGCTGATCTAGATAGATTGGTATTCGCAGCTATATCAATTGCTCTACTTCCGCTGCACTTCCATTTTAGCATAATGCATAAAATATATTGTCTTACTTCATCTCCCATCTTAATACCTTATTTCTGTCCTAAACTAAATATGACTTCTGAATCAAAACGTATCCCATGGACATCTTTATATTCTTTAAGTTCAATAAATGCTGCTTCCTTAAATTTAACTATGCCACCAGTACTTTCTATACGTTCGAATAATCCACGTGATGCATTTGTCCATTTTCTGCTACTCTGTTAAACGCCCCTTCTAAAGCATCATTCCTTTTAAACTTCTCTAAACTCATAAAAATGGCGGCTTTTCGCTTAAAAATAAAACAAAGATACACCAAATAGGTATATCTTCTCCGGAGGCGTCAAATGCCTCTATTTATATTGCACTATATTTTTCTATCATTCTAAATAGTATTACTTGACTATCTATTCTACATCAAAATCAATAAAGTACTTTTTCTCTGGTGTATGTATCGTAAGTGTCGCCAAATTGATATTGTCCTCTAAGATATCCACTCTGTATTCAAACATGATGTCGTCATTTTGCTTCTTTAGGAATAAGTAACTTCCTTCTTCTTGTTCCTCGGCCTCATTGCTTATTTCATCGTATATTTTTTCGCCACTAACTTCTCCAGAATATCCTGATTTTCTTATCTTTTCTTCTATTGCTTTAAAAAACTGCTTCATATTTTTTCTCTCTTTCTTTTTTTATATAAGTATATCATGTTTCTAAATAAAAGTAGTGCTAAGCATTATTAGTTAATGATTAGGGCTAAAACCGCATTTGCTTATGATATGGTTCACCGTATCAGTTATAATGGATTTCCTTTTTTATTTCGCTTTGTATTACTGCAAATTGCTCATTGTTTTTCCCTTACCAACCAATCCCTCGAAGTCTTTAACAAAATCATCAACGGCTGATGTAATTGCTTGATTTTTCACTAATCCCTCAATGACATCTGGTGCAACTGTAGCTGCTCCGATGCCATATTGGCATAATTCTAATATCTGCTGAGAATTTTTAAAACTTGCAGCTAATACTTCTGTCTTTAATCCATTGCTTTTGAAAATATCATGAAGGCTTTTAGCTACCTGAACACCATTATAGCCCATATTATCAATACGATTAACATAAGGTGCTGAATATGAAGCACCACATTTTGCAGCTAAAAATCCCTGCATTGGTGTATAAATAGCTGTTGCTGTTACCAAAATACCTTCTTTTGTCAGCGCTTTCATAGCTTTAAAGCCTTCCGGAACAGATGGAATTTTTACATAAGTGGCTTTTCCAAGCTTTTCAACAATACAATGTGCATCTTCTATCATTCCTTTTGCATCTTTTGCTATAACCTGTACATGAAGCTCTGCTTTCTCCCCAATAAAGGAACGAATCTCCGTCAGTACATCGTATGGGCTTTTTCCAACCTTCGCTAAAATGGACGGATTCGTTGTTATCCCATCCACTGGGTAAAACTCATAAATATGTTTAATCAGATCAATGTGAGCATCATCAATAATTAATTTCATAGTTTTTCTCCTTTTCATTTTTTATAAAGTCTGCTCGGTACGTTCAATAATATCATCCTGTGTTTTTTTAGATAGAATATTGAAAAATGCACTATAACCGGCAACACGTACAATTAAATCTCTGTGATTATAAGGATGTTTCTGTGCATCTATTAATGTCTCTCTGCTAACTACATTAAATTGAACATGATACCCATGTAGCCTATTAAAAAACGTCCTTATGAGCATAGTAAGCTTTTCTTTATTTTCTTCTTTAGAAAGCATTTGTGGTGTCACCTTCTGATTTAAAAGCACACCGCCTGTAATTTCTTCCGTTGGAAGCTTAGCTACGCTCTTAAATACTGCAGTTGGACCATTCTTATCTGCTGCATGGCTTGGAGAACATCCTTCTGCAAGAGGTTCACCTGACTTTCTTCCATCGGGTGTTGCCAAAGTACCAGCCCCCTGTGGAACATTTGCCGAAATAGATGAAGTTCCAGCATAATAAACGCCACCGATTGGTCCTCTTCCATAACGTGTATTATGGTATTTTTTCATTTCATCAATATAAACGTTATAAGCGTTTACTACCAGTTGATCTACATAATCATCATCATTTCCATATTTAGGGGCATCCTGAAGCAATGTACGGATTCGCTCATTTCTTTCTCCAGCAAAATTAGATTGCAATGCGTCCCAAAGCTCTGCTGGTGTTACCTTCTTATCTTCAAACACCACTTTTTTCATTGCTGCTAAACTATCAGCCAAATTTGCAATACCTACCTGAAGGTCACTTATAAAATCGTATACGGCACCACCCTCTTTTATATTAAGACCGCGCTCAATGCAGTCATCTGTAAGAGCTGAGCAAAGAATATCTGCTGTATCCTGCTCCAATACCATATCGCAAGTAGCATCAATAATTGTACACTGACGGCACATCTCACGAATCACTTTATCCCAACATTCAAGAACCTGATTGAAACTAATAAAATCTTTAAAATGCCCAATGCCTTCACATAATTTTTCCCCAGAACTTGGATCTACACCATCATTCATAGCTATCAAAAGTGACTTTGGGAAGTTTATAAAACTCATACCAGTACAGCGGTATCCCCATTTTCCAGGTACAGCTGTCTCTACACATCCGATAGCACTATAATTGTAGGCATCTTCTATCTTTACACCTTTTTTAATAAAACTTGGTATAATTATTTCATCATTATTAAATGCTGGCATACCAAAACCACATCTGACAACTTCTATACATTCCTTCATAAATTCATTGCTAAGTCCATGATGATATCTAACTGTAAGATTTGGCTGCGTAATATGGCATTTTGCAACGCTTTTTAAAATAAGCCAAGACATTTTATTTGTTGCATCTTTTCCATCCGTAGTCTGACCTGCTACTGTTACATTCTGATACAAAGGAGAACCAGCTGAAAACTGTGTATGGCTCCAGGAACGAATTTTATTTATTGTATAAGTTTTTAGCCAAAGATTACACATAAGTTCACATGCATCCTCTTCTCTAATAATCCCTGCTTTGAGGTCCGCCTCATAATACGGATTTAAGTATTGATCCATTCTGCCGTAGGATAAGCTGTGTCCATTGGATTCAATCTGCAAAATCAAGTGCATCATCCATAAACTCTGTACTGCCTCCCTAAAGTTGCTTGCAGGTTCATAAGGAACTCTTGTTAAAATATTGCTCATTTCAAGAAGTTCCAACTTTCGCTTTTCATCCGTCTCTTCTGCAGCCATCTTCTTTGCAACCTCAGAGTAGCGGTAAGCAAACTTTTTCACTGCCGCAACTACAATAAGTATCGCCCTATAGAAATAGCTCTTATGAATATTTTTATAATCTGTCAAATCTAAAGCATCCAGCTTTTCTTTTGCTCTTTTTCCATAATCCTTTAATCCGACCTGCAGCATTTTTCCATAATCAACTGCACAGTGAGCATCACCAGATGTAATATTCCCTTCAGATTTAATAATTCCAAGATCATAGTATAGTTTTGAATGTGGTGGAAAAGCAGCTAGACCTCTATCAAGCAAAGTATTATGTTCCCAAAAAGGAGCAATATCTCGAAGTTTCTGCTTATTTTCCTCTGTAATATAAAATACATCTCCATCACGATGTTCAAATTCATCAAGTTCATCAATAACCCATTTCATAGCATATTCCGGAAAAATCGGTGCGCTGCGGTTTGTAGATGCCTGATTTCCTGCTATCATTGTCTGTGGCTCAATAAAAATCGTCATTTTCTCAAGCACATTTTTTAGCATCAATGCTCTTTTTAATGCGAGCGGCTGATCTTGATTCTCCTTATAGGTCTCTGTTGTAAATATTGCACGTTCTACACATACCTGTGGTTTTGCATTCAATAATTCTTCACGGAAATTTTTCATTCTCGGTGTTAATTCTCCAAAATAGCTGTCCATGTTTTTCCCTCCCATTACATTCGTAACTTATTAATATTTCGTTTGTAATTTTATAATAATATTTTCTGTATTATTTGTCAATATAATTTTGAATATAATTATATTTAGTTTCATTCGAAATAATTCGTCGTTTACATTTAAATGGCAGTATGTTAAGATAAACATATCAAATAAGAAGTCATATAAAAAAGAAGGGAATGGAAATATATGAATCAAACTTCTGAATCCGGTATTATTTTTAACATTCAAAAATTCAGCCTAAATGATGGACCAGGAATACGTACTGTTATTTTTTTCAAAGGCTGCCCTTTAAAATGTAAATGGTGTGCAAATCCAGAAAGCCAAAGTCCAAAAATTCAAATTTTACATGATAAAGAAAAATGCATAGGTTGTAAAAAATGTATAGCAATTTGTCCATCAAATGCAATTTCTAATAAAAATAATGAAATCTTTATTGAAAACGGCCTTTGCTCAGGATGTGGAAACTGTGTGATAAGCTGTCCAGGACATGCATTAAAATCAGAGGGTGAAAATAAAACTGTCGCTGAAATTCTAAATACCTGCCTGCAGGACAAAGTTTTTTATGAAGAAAGCGGCGGAGGAATCACTCTTTCCGGAGGCGAAGCCCTCATGCATCCAGATTTCGCCATAGCAATTTTGAAATCATTAAAAAGCTATAACATTCACACAGCCATAGAAACAACAGGTTTTGCATCTCCAGAAACTTTTGACAAAGTAACTGATTATATTGATTTATTGCTTTTTGATATGAAGCATTGGAATGAAAAAAAACATATAGAAGGAACTGGCGTATCAAATAAACTGATTCTAGAAAACATGAAACGTGCTATTGCTTCTGGTAAAAAAGTTCTTCCAAGATTTCCTGTTATACCTGGATTCAACAACACCTTGGAAGATGCTCTGGGGTTTGTTCAGCGATTACATGAAGTAAATTCTAGCAAAGTGCAGCTACTTCCCTTTCACCAATTTGGCGAAAAAAAATATGATATGCTGGGAAAAGAGTATTTCTTTTCTAATACTCCGCCCTTGCATGAAGAAGACTTAGTGAAATTCCGCCAAATTTTTATTGACAATGAAATAGATGCTTTCTTTTGATTAAATTTGCTGAAATATTTATATATAACTATAAATATTAGCTTTCATTCGGAACTAATATTTATTGAAAAAGCAATTATTTTCTGTTATAGTTTAGGCATATAAATAAGATTGGAGTCATAAAGATGAAAAACAGGTCACATAAAATATTGGAATTACTTACAAAAGAAAATAAAATGGAAGTGTCTTTGCTCGCAGAAAAATTAGGAGTAAGTCAGGTAACTGTAAGAAAAGATCTTGATAAGCTGGAAAGTAAGGGGATTATTAAACGTGAACATGGTATTGCCCTTCTCTGCAGCATGGATGATATTAATGGCAGAATAGCTTATCATTATGAAAACAAACGAAAGATTGCAATAAGAGCAACAGAACTTATATCTGATGGTGATACTATCATGATAGAAAACGGAAGCTGCTGTGCCCTTTTCGCAGATGCTTTGACGGTTTTAAAAAAAGATTTGACCATCATTACAAACAGTGCTTTTATTGCTGATTATATTCGTGGAAAATCAAATTTTCAAGTTATATTATTGGGTGGAATTTACCAACAGGATTCTCAGGTTATGGTCGGTCCGATGATCCGCCAGTGCGCTGAAAATTTCTATGTTGACTTATTCTTCATCGGAACAGATGGTTATTCTCCCATAGTTGGTTTTACAAACCGTGATCAACTGCGTGCTCAAGCCGTCCGTGATATGTCTCTCCAAACCGAGCAGGTTGTAGTTTTAACAGAAAGCGAGAAATTCTGTAAACATGGCATTATTCCCTTAAATTTAAAAGATCATGTTAAAATGGTTATAACGGATGAACAAATTCAGGAGCAAACTATCTTAGAACTTAGCAATCATAATATTCGTGTAATAACTGTTTAGTATCAATAAAATGACTACTCAATTCAAACAACTCTTTTGTAATTATGCTATATTTATAAATTTTTCAATACCTCTTTCAATAAATAAAAAAAGCTTTAACTACATGTTATTGAGTCAGTTAAAGCTTTTAAATTATATATTAAATCTATTCATGACCATAGAGCTAATCTATTGTCTTACAGAAGTGACAGTTACATTATTAGATGAATCTTTAGTGAAGCGATACCACTTATGAGTTTCTGGTGAAACAAAACTAGTTGTCGTTCCTTTCAAGTTTCCTCGTTCAGCACATTGCTCAGCAATAGAGTTAAGATCGCTCATGCTAAATTTTTCTTGATGATAAGGCACAGCTGCTTTAGGGTTAACAGAAGCTATGAAATCTCCAAGCATAGTAGCTACTGGATTTTCTCTGTTGCCAATATTCAATGCTGTTCCATCACCTAAATTATTAGCAGCCATTTGATAGAACATTAAATCAGGATTAGTTCCTAAATAGTTATATTTTCTATATTCTGATGGTATTTGTCCACCCCAAATAAGTATAGTAAAGCCTTCTTTTGTGGTTATTTTATAGTTCAATATAATAGTACCTGTCTCGAAAAATTCAAATATAAAAGGATCAAATTGCCCCTCTTTGTTGAAATAAATTGGAATAGTTTTAGGATCTTTAAACATATTCTTTCTACTTGTGTGCTTACCTAAGAAAGTTTCAAGCGTGAAATCAGGAAATTCAAGTTTATCATTGTTTGAAACACCTTGAACATTATAATTTATACTCATTATCCCATAGGCATAATTAAAAGAACTTATAGCTGATTCAGGCATGACAACTGGCACCAATGGATATTTCTTTAGTACATATGGAAAGTCCCTGCTATGATCAAAGTGAGTATGTGTAAATAGTACATAATCACAACCATCAACAATATCAGCAGCAGTCTTCGTTTTGTCAAGTATATATTTATTGTCTACATTATGATAGTAAGGATCTATAACAATATTTTTACCATTTGGAAGTTTAATCTCATTGAAAGCATACCCATTCCATTTAATACGTACTGAAGGCATTGAATTTTCGTCCCAACTTGATGTACCCATATCTTTTTCAAGAATTGCAGAAGCCGTAACTTTTTGATTTTTATTAATTATCTTGTTGGACGAGTTAATTTCATTTTTCATACAATAATCCTCCTTAACTTACTTTACATAAATTATCATTCTATTCATAATTATTTTTATTTATTAATTATATCGCTTTCACTTATACTTTTGTTAGATATGTTAAAATAGATCAAGATATCTATTTTAAATTTGATCTTACACTATCGTGGAGGTAAGTATGTATATAAACAACTTATTTTTTCATCTTCACTACTGTAATTGTAGGCAACCTGGTGCAGAAGTGAAATATTCAAGTAAAATTAATAGAACAATTCAGCATCATGAACTTATTTTAATTACCAGTGGTAAGGGACATATTAGAGATAAACATAAAAGCTATAAGCTTAAGGAAGGCACTTTGTTATATCTTTGTCCAAATGTTCAGCACTCTATTTATGCTGATTCTGTAGAGCCTATTTGCTTTTTTTCGGTACATTTCAGTTGTGCAATTGTAGGATTTGATAATGATAAATGGAATATTACTGGTAAAGTTGATACCTTGCCATTAGATTTCGTTCAAAATTTAAAGGACTATTATCTAGTTAATGATGTATTTAAGAAGTTAGCGGAAAACTGGATGTCCAAACTCCCAAATTATGAATTCATATCAAAAACTTTATTTCAGAAATTACTATTTGAGATTTTTCAAAATATAAAAAATAATAACAATGACTATTCGTCCTCATTAAAGGTTGATAAAGTAATAGAGTATATGATCAATAATATAGATAAAAAAATTACTTTGACTGAATTATCTGAATTGGTGTGCTTGTCTCCTGCATATTTATCTAGAGTTTTTAAAGAAACTACTGGATATTCTGTGATAGAGTTTTTTAATAAGATAAAAGTTGATAAAGCCAAAGAGCTAATTATAGATGGCGATAAAAAAATAAAAGAAGTAGCTAAAATACTTGGCTTCACTGATGAATTTTACTTTAGCAGGATATTTAAAAAAATTGAGGGTATAAGTCCCCTAGAGTTTTATCATAAAAATGTCCATGGATATTAAAATTTTGCATGGAATAAAGACATTTTCATGATTATAATTAGCACATAATTATATATCATGGAGGTAAAATACTAGTTTATTTTAAAGTTTATAAAAAAATGAATACTTCGCTAGATTAAAGGAGGAAGATTTAAATGAAAATTAAATGGTTTGGGCAGTCATGTTTTATGATAACCTCTAAAAATGGTACTAAAGTATTAACAGATCCATTTCATAATATGTTGGGGTATAAATTACCTGAAATTGAAGCAAATATAGTGTCTACAAGTCATAATCACGGTGACCATAATAATATAAATGCTGTCAAAGGTGAATTTACACATATAAATAAATCAGGTAGCTTTTCAAAAGACGGAATTGAGATAAAGGGCGTACAAACATTTCATGATAAAGTTTCAGGAGCTAAGAGAGGCAAAAATACCATATATAACTTTAAAATTGATGGAATAAATGTTTGCCATTGTGGGGATCTTGGACATACTCTTGATTCTAATCTCGTGAAGGAAATAGGTAATGTAGACATACTGATTATTCCAGTTGGCGGGAGAGCTACAATAGATGCCAACGATGCAGTTAATGTAATGAAGCAGTTAAACCCTAAAGTAGTTATACCTATGCACTACAGAACCAAAGCATTTGGGATATTTGGTTTCTTGTTTGCCAAGGTTGACAAATTTATATCAGCTTCAGGGTTGAAAGTAAGGGAGCAGGATCTACTTGAAATAAACTCAGGGAATATTAATGATTATTCTGGGATTGTTGTTCTTAAATATGATTAATATTTACTGAATAATATTCAGTGATGGATGAAATAGCCCTAAAACAAAATAAACGTTCAAAGGATTGCTTAGCTAGTCAACACTAAGCGATCCATATTTTTTCAAAGCAATTAGTTTCCAATACAGTTTTATATCTATGAACCCAATTGAGACCATTCATACCAATGTCTGTGACGAAAGTCTGCATTACTTGTGGTATGGTTCCCCCTTCATAATCCTAAACCCCCTATAAATTTGCTCCAAAAGCATAACCCTAAAAAGTTGATGGGGAAATGTCATCTTAGAAAAGCATAGCTTATAATCCGCTCTACTTAAAACATCTTTAGATAATCCAAGTGATCCCCCAATTACAAAAACAATATTACTATTTCCTCTAATTCCAAGGTCACCTATAAGTTCCGAAAACTCTTCCGAAGAAATCATACTTCCTTTCAAATCCAAGGCTATAACATACATATTATCTTTTATACAGCCAAGTATCTTTTGCCCTTCCTTTTCCTTAATTAAGCTTTCTTCCTTATCTGAAGCATTCTCAGGTGTTTTTTCATCTTGAAGCTCAATTATATCCAACTTACAATATCTACTAAGTCTCTTTGAATATTCTGAGATTGCATCCTTTAAATACTTTTCCTTAAGCTTTCCAACTGTTACAAGCGTTATATTCATAATACCTCCATATAAACATAGAGTATAGAGTACAATTTCTGTACTTTGTACTCTGTTTTTCTTACACAAAAACTCCCCATCCAAATGACAGGGAGTTCTATGACATATGTAATTATTTCTTTCCACAGCAATTTTTGTATTTCTTTCCGCTTCCACAAGGACATGGTTCATTTCTTCCTATTTTTGTTTTATTTACAACAGTTCTTGAATCTGCCCAAGACTTCTTTATCTCTTTTCTCTTTTCTTTTGAGAAAATGCCTTCCCACTGAGGAAGATTATACAAATAATCAGCCTTTGCTTCAAGCATGTTAAAATACAATTTTTCAAAATCTATTTTCAAGTCAACTTCAGAATCTTTTTCAAGTGATTCAAGATCTAAAGGTTCTTTTAAGCTGTCATTTATTCCGTCTAAAAATCCCATGTAAAACACACTTGATGTCTTATATTCTTCAGCTAAATCCTCTATCTTTCCATTTAACTGTTTAACATGATTAGCTAAAAGTTTAGTGTATATTTGAGTTTCTATTTCACCATAATCTTTCCAAAATGCTGCTTCGCCTTTAGTTTTTACATAGTCAACAACCATATCTGTCCAATCTTTATATAGACTCATAACCTTAGTCTCCTTTAAGTTAATATTTATCATTAAATATTATAATAATTTTCTTACAATTTTTCAACATATTTATAAATTAAAAAAGAATATTTTTCATTTTATTTACACTTATTGTTCCTTTTTATTATATTATTGTTCTATCTAAAGTTCCATATAATTACTTGGTATTGATCTTTCAGCCATAGATATAGCCACATCTCCGCCAACTTCTATTCCGCTCTCTGTTAATATGTTTATAACTGTTTTATATGCCAAATCTGGATAATTATTTGTTTTACTCAAATGTCCCAATACTATTTTCTTCTTTTTTCCACTAACTATATCAATTATAGCTTTTCCGCAATCATCATTTGACAAATGGCCAACATCACTTAATATTCTTCTTTTAAGCACATATGGATATGGTCCAAACTTTAACATTTCAACATCATGATTACTTTCCAAAAGTATTACATCTGCATCCTTAATTGAACACTTTACCTCATCAGAAAAATATCCCAAATCTGTAGCCACACAAGCAACTTTATTTCCGCTTATAACTTTATAGCCGGAAGGACTTGCCGCATCATGTGGTATTCTATAAGCTATTATATCTAAATCCTTTATGCTTACACTTTCGCTATCCATAATCTTTATATTTTCATCTTTAATTTTTCCAAGTGTATTTTTCATAGCATTCCAAGTAAGCTCATTTGCATATATAGGTATATTGTATTTTCTAGATAAAATACCTACACCCTTAATATGATCTAAATGCTCATGAGTTACAAAAATACCATCAACTTCAGACGGATTTTCATTTATATCCACCAATGCCTTCTCTATACTTTTACCTGAAAGTCCCGCATCAATTAATATTCTCGAATTATCCGAAGCAATAAAAGTGCTATTTCCACTACTTCCACTATAAAGCGAACAAAATCTCATAATAACTCCTTTACATAAAATTAGACATAGTTAGCCTACTTCTCTTCGTATATCTGCACCTAAGCTTCTAAATTTATCTTCAATATGAGGGTATCCTCTATCAATATGTTCTATGCTTGAAATTTCACTTCTGCCCTCTGCCAAAAGTCCTGCTATTACCATTGCTGCACCTGCTCTTAAATCCGTAGCCTTTACTGCAGCACCAGTAAGTTTACCAACACCATCAATTATTGCAATTCTTCCCTCAACTTTTATACTTGCGCCCATTTTCTTTAATTCATCAACGTGCTTAAGCCTGCTTTCCCATATGCTTTCATTAATTATACTTCTACCATTAGCTATGCATAAAAGTGTACTCATTGGCTGCTGAGCATCTGTTGGGAATCCTGGATAAGGCAGTGTCTTAATATTTACACCCTTTATGTTCCTATCAGATTGAACTACAATATAGTCATCGCCTTCTTCTATTTTAACTCCCATTTCCACAAGCTTAGCTGAAACAGACTCCAAGTGCTTAGGTATTATATTCTTTACAATCACTTTTCCACCACAAGCAGCAGCCGCTATCATATATGTAGCCGCTTCCATTTGGTCTGGAATAACACTATAATTACAACCAGTTAAGCTTTCAACTCCAACTATTCGTATAACATCTGTACCTGCACCCTTTACATTTGCTCCCATTGTATTTAGAAAATTTGCTACATCGACTACATGAGGCTCCTTCGCTGCATTTTCAAGCACAGTTGTACCTTCTGCAAGTACAGCTGCAAGCATAACATTTATTGTAGCTCCAACACTTACAACATCAAAATAAATGTTAGTTCCAACAAGTCTGTCTGCTGTAATCTCTATTGCTCCATGTTCTATTTTAACGCTTGCTCCAAGTGCCTCAAATCCTTTTATATGCTGATCTATAGGTCTAACTCCTATAGGGCATCCCCCAGGGAGTTCAGCTTTCACCCTTCCAAACCTGCCCAAAAGAGCACCATAAAGATAATAAGAAGCTCTCATTTTTCTAACGTCTTCCGTATTAGCATTTGTGCTTGTTATATTTGTACTATCTATCTCAACAGAATTACCATTTCTTTTAACCTTGCATCCTAAACTTGATATTATTCTTTCCAAACATTGTATGTCCTCTATCTCAGGTATATTATCAATAACGCTTATTCCTACGCTAGCCATTACAGCAGCTGGCAATATAGCCACAGCCGCATTTTTAGCCCCACCAATTTCTATATTTCCATTAAGAGGTTTTCCCCCATTTATAATCAACTTGTCCATTATAATATCCATCCTTACCAATCAATTTAATATATGTAAACTTTTTGTTAAATTCAATTTTTATAATCACAATCTATATTATAACATAATTACATTGTAATTTAACACTAAATTTAAAATATATATACTAAATTTTATATTTATAAAAACAGACAAAAATAAAATAAAAAAAACAGGCTAAAAACCTTACAATTTATTGGTTCTTAGCCTGCCTTTCTTATTGTTTCTTAAAACTTCCACAATCGGTACATTCAACTGTTTTTGCTTGAGATTCATGTTTTACTACCATAATATTCTCTAGTGTACAGTAATTATCATCCTTGCAGTGATATTTACATTCTGTAACCTGACATCCTATGCTTTCATTATGATTCATCGTAACACCTCCTCAAATACAAATTTACAAATTTATTATTGCTAAATATATAAAATTTTATTCTAACAAAATTATTAACTTATATGGTATAATAGATTTAAAAATTTAATTTATAGATATACCGTTTCAACTAACGAAGTCAATTTGCACCGTAACCCTCAGAAAACAGATTTTTGGTACAAATTAATTTTGAAGTTCCAAGCGATTTATCTCTAGTGGAGGCGTAGAAGCTAAGAATGAAATATTATTTAGTTGCTGAATTTACAAAAGAATCTTATTTAGGTATAGAAAACATACAGCGTTTTACTTGTAAAAAATATAAACTATACAAAAAAATGCAAAACCTTCACATAATATTAGATACTATAGAAGAACCAAACCTTGAATTATTCAATAAAATAATGGCTGAAGAAATTAAACCCTATAAAAAATTCAAGATTCAACTAAATTCATCTTTAGCATATGATACCAATCAAAAGACTGTAGCTTTAAAAGTTGAAAATAAGGGTTACATTGCAACAATTGCAAGAAATCTCAGTGAAAAACTATTTTATAATGGTTTTAAAACTTCATCAATTCAATCTGATGAAGGCTATAACTTATACATACCTTTAGCAAATGGTAATCATCAAATTAAAAATATTTTTGATCAAAAATCCTCAGATGCTTTAAACGTACTAAATAAATTTTCTGGGACTTCCTTTTTTAAAATTAAAAGTTTTGAATTATGTAAGTTAAATGGATATAAAAAGCTATCTGTTATAAAAAACTACCCACTAAGAGATTTTTAATAAATTTATAAAAGGTTATATTAGACTAAAAATTATTTTATATATAAAGATAAAAATGCGAACATTTTTTCAGAGTACAGATGACAATGAATGATGATTTTTTTATGCCAGCGTAGAAAAATCATCATTCATTGTCATCTGTACACCGTAAATTGTGAATTCTAATAACGCTATTAGGATAATTTTAACATTGACAATTTTTGGTTTAGAGGCAGCTTGTCTTTAATTCTGTTATAGAACAAAGTTAATTTTTTTTAATTTTTTTAATATTTTTTTAATGTAATCGTTTAGTGAAACTTTCATTATTTGAAATTTTAATATAAAATAGATATATACCAAAGTTAAAGAAAGGCGGCTCATTTCTATGGATTTTAAAAAACTTTTTAGTTTACAAAAAGATTTAGATGCACGAATCATAGAAGAACATAATTTATTGGGTGAAGTTTTATTCTCTCAAAAGGCTTTAGCACTACAGGTTGAAGTGGGAGAACTAGCAAATCAAACTAGATGCTTTAAATATTGGAGCAATAAGTCTCCTTCTCAAAAGGAAATAATTATTGAGGAATATGTTGATTGCTTACACTTTATTTTAAGTATAGGAATTGACAAAGATTTTGATGACATAGAACCAAGTTGTACAAAATTTAACTATAATATAACAGAACAATTCTTAGATTTATTTGTCGACATAAATGACTTCGTAACTTGCTCATCAAAAGATAATTATGTAACTCTTTTTGAGGATTTTTTAAGTTTGGGAAAAAATCTTGGATTTACTCCAGATGAAATTGAAAATGCATATTTGAAAAAAAATGAAATCAATCTCGAAAGACAAACTGCAGGATATTAGTTTTAAACTTTAACGTAAGGATAGAAAATCTATTCCTTACGTCTTTTTATTTTATCCTAATATTTTTTTGCTACGTGGTTAAACTATTTTTGAGGTGAATCAGATGCTTGGAATAATTTTTTCATTAATTGCTGGAATATCTATGACTATCCAAGGAGTATTTAATACACGTCTAAGTGAAAAAATAGGTTTATGGGAAACAAATGCTTGGGTTCAAGGTTCAGCATTTATAATAACTTTAATTATTTGTATTATATTAGGAAATGGAAATATACGAGGAATAAAAGATGTTAATAAACTCTATCTTTTGGGTGGAGTATTCGGCGCCATAATTACATTTACAGTAATGAAGGGAATATCCATTCTTGGCCCAACTCACTCTATCAGTGCAATACTTATAGCTCAATTAACTTCTGCTGCACTTATAGATGCTCTTGGACTTTTTTCATCTAAAAAAATACCCTTTGGCACAAACGAATATATTGGAGTAGCACTTATGCTGGTAGGAATTGTAGTCTTTAAACTCAAATTTTAAATATGGCGAAATAAATGTATTGCAGGATATTAAATAAAATTAATAAATCTAAGGCAAAAAACTTTAAAACCCTAAGATGTTTCAATAACTCGCTGAAAGAACGCTCAGACAATTGAAACATCTAAGGCCTTTAAAGTTTTTTACCTAAGATTTATAAAATTTTATTTAAATCATCCTACAACACACTTACTTCGCAGCGGACATGGTTTTAAGGAAAAAATTCCTCCCTACCTACGGAATTTTAATATAAAAACAAGAACTACTACAATTGCGTAAGCAATAAAAAACTAAGTTATAAGATTTTCCTGACGCAAGTTTATTAATATACAAAATTTTATTGCACTACTATTGAGAGTACTTCTACTAAGTTAAAGAACCTACATGGGCTTACACCCAAACCCCTAGCAAGTGTATCCTTCTCTGTACTTTGTACTCTGTCATCTGTACTCTGCTTTTAATGGCAGCCTCCGCAGCTAGAACAATTTCCACTGCAGTTTCCTCCATTTTTACCATAAAACTTTCCTTTGTACACTCTTTCTACCTCTTCGCTTTTACATTTAGGGCAAACTATCTTTTCTGAATTGCTATTTACTATTTCAAAAAACTCCTCATTACAGTTCTTACATTTATAATCAATTAAAGGCATTAAAATCACTCCCATAAATATTTTATCTTATACTGTTCTCATAAAATTATATACCACTTTTATTTCTAAATTCAACATTTAGGCTCATTGTAAATATAATAATATTGTAAGCTTTTTATAAAAGGATGATAAATTTAATGTTTTCTTTAAAAAATAAGATAGATCCAAATTTACATGTTTTATTATCTAGTAACAATAACAGGTGTTTTAGAGTATTGATTTACTGTAATAAATTTATAGATAGAATCGAATCAAGATTAAAATCTTATAAATGCACAATACATTGCAGTTTAGAAATTGTAAATTGCATATGCGCTGATGTTTCTTCGTTAACAATAACTAGACTGGTTGAATATCCGGAAATTAAATATATAACCTTTGATAGTATCGGTAGCATTTGTGCCCATAATGTGCTTTCGGGAAATAACATAAGAGCAGGTTTTATGAAAGAAATAAAATTAAGTGGCAAAGGAATATGTATTGGAATAATTGATACTGGTGTTTATCCTCATAAAGATCTTAAATCTCCATCTCAAAAGATATGCAAGTTTGTGGACCTTATAAATGAATTAAATTATCCTTATGATGACAATGGTCATGGAACTTTTATTAGCGGTCTTATCGCTAGTGGTGGTTCAAAATATAGTGGTATAGCAAGAAGCTCTGTAATATACATGGTTAAAGCTTTTGAAGCATCTGGAAGAGCTTATATTTCCTCAATTTTAAAAGCTCTCATACTGCTTATTAATGAAAGCAAGGGAAATAACATACGAGTTATTTGTCTACCTTTTGAAACTTTTTCACAAAATTCATTTATTCTTTCTACATTTTCAAAGCTCTTTAAGCTCGCCAATGATAATAATATAGTAATTGTAGTTCCTTCTGGAAGTAACAAGAATGATAAAAATTCAATGGTTGGAATAGCTTCCTTAAACAATTGCATAACCGTATCTGGTATTACATCAGGATCTCAAATGAATCCTTATACTTATTCTTCTGCTGGACCCTTGGGAAAATTAGAAAAGCCGAATTTATGTGCTGCATGTACTGATTTAGGTTCTCTTAATTGCGATACTTCTTATATATCTGAAAGAAATGGTGTGAAATTATATCCTCATGAATTGAAAACTCCATATACAAGTTATGAAGGCACTTCCTGTGCCGCTGCATTTGTGGCTGGTGTGTTTGCACTATTATTTGAAAAGAATCCTGAACTATCTCCAAAAGATGCAATTTCATTAATTAAAACCTCCTGCAAATTATTAAAAATTCCTAAATGGCAGCAAGGTTTAGGTTATATAGATTTAGAAAATTTATTTCAATAAAATTTATGAATAAAAAAAAATAAAATAACACATATTATAAGTAGCAACTTAAAATTTGTTGCTGCTGTTTAGTAAACGAAATTGCATTTGTAACAATTTCGCAATCAGGTAAATGACCATGGTTATTTACTTGTCTAAATACTGTCCCTGAGCTTAACCCCTCAGGGACTATCAATATACTTATGATCTAAATATAACCTCTTCTCTACTAAACATATACCTAGCGAACAAAAGTGATCCTACTATATATATTATCATCCATCCAAAAGTTATTGCAATGTGTGTATAATTATGAATTCCAACTAAGAATTCCTTCATGAGACAAGTTGCATTTGTAATTGGTATATTGAAATAAAAACCTTCTATACTCTTAGGATCTTTCATCATAACAGCATAAACTAAAACCATAGCTATTATAGTTATAGGGCTTAAGTAAGTTTGAGCTTCTTTAAAGGATCTTGCATAAATGCTAAGTGCAAGTTCTACAGCTCCAAACACTACTGTAGCTAAAATAGGAAGTATCATTACAAGAAGCATAGTGCCTGCGCCTAAATTAAAACCTGCGCCATTACCAAACATACCATTCTTCTGCTTCATGGTTATAAACAGTCCAGCCAATGATGAAAGAGACATTATTATTCCCATAATACTTATAGCTAAAAGTTTTCCCCACAAAATGGACATCCTTCCAGCTTTAGTTGTAAGAAGTGGTTCTAGAGTTCCCCTTTCCTTTTCTCCTGCACCCAAATCAACTGATGGTGCAATTGTACTAGTTACACTATAAAGCATTAATAAAAGTGGAACTAACATAGTTGCCATAAGTGTTGAAACTGCACTATCCTTTTTAGCGGTATCATCTACAACTTTAATAGGTGTTAGTATTGCCGGATTTATATGCTTCTCAGAAAGTCTCGCTGATACTATTTGTTTAGAATAGACATCAATATATGATTTTACTATTTCTACTGCAGTTTGTGCATCTGTGCTTGTGTTATCATAGGTTAAAGTAACCTGTTCATCTGAACCCTTGCTAAGATTTTCATCAAAGTTTTCTGGTATTGTAATTGCCGCAAGTATATTACCAGATTTAACATCACTTTTAATATTCTTAGAGTTAACTATCTTTATATTTTTTTGAGCCTTTATATAAGTTTCAAGCTGTGAATTTCCCTTATCAACTATAGAAATTTTAAGATTGTTTTTTACTTTATCTTCACTTTTATTCATTACCGTTCCTATAAAAAATGAGATTATTGGTAAAATAAGAATCGGTATTAGTATATTCATTATTATAGTTTTTCTATCTCTAAACATGTCCGTAAGTTCTTTTTTTAATACTATCATGGTTGTATTATTTTTCATGTATATCACTCCCTATCTATTAACTTTACGAAAACTTCTTCAAGATCACTATTGTTATATTTTTCCTTAAGACTTTCAATAGTCCCCTCTTCTATTAATTTGCCCTTATGAATTATAACTACTCTGTCACAAAGTTTTTCTACCTCCGTCATGCTGTGACTTGAAAAAACTACAGCCTTGTTTTCCCTTTTACATTCTAAAATAAAGTCTTGTACAATTCTTGCTGCACTAACATCAAGTCCTGTAGTTGGTTCATCAAATAATACTGCCGATGGATTATGAACAATTGATCTTGCTATAGAAACCTTCTGTTTCATTCCTCTTGAAAACTTTCCAACCCTTTTATCTATATACTCATTCATTTCCAATCTATTTGAAAGGTCTTGTATACTTTTTTTAGCTTCTTCATCTGACATTCCATTAAGCTTTGCAAAATACATTATATTTTCTTTTGCAGTAAGCCTATCATAAAGACCAACATCTCCACCAAATAATATTCCTATCTCTCCTCTAGCCTTATTTGGGTCCTTTGAAACGTCATGTCCATTTACAATGGCTTTTCCATCTGAAATTTTAAGCATTGTAGCAAGCATTCTTAAAGTAGTTGTTTTTCCTGCTCCATTTTCACCTAAAAGTCCTACAATTTCTCCATTATTAACATTGAAGCTTATATTATCTACTGCCGTTGTTTTTTTAAACTTTTTTGTAATCCCTTTAACTTCTATCATTAATGTTCCCTCCTGACTACCTTTATGTACATATTTTATAAAAAAATCATCATTATTCATAGTACTGTAAGTAACTGATAAAATTACTTAAGTCACTTTTAGATAGAGTAGAGAGTAAAGAGTAGAGTGATGGATGCTTTTTCTCCGCTATCGCTGCGAAAAATCTTAAAACTTATTTTTGATTGCTCGCGCAATCGCATAATTACTGTTATCAGCAAAGCTGACAACAGTTAAGTTTAAGATTTACATGACCGTAAGGAAAGGTAAATCCTCCTTCACTGTACTCTGTACTCTGTCAGTTGTACTCTGATTTTAGCTTACTCCTCTACTCGTCACAACTAGCACATATATTACTACGGAAATTACAATGGGAATAGCTGCAACTGCTTTATTAGTAAAGGTCATAACCTCATGGCTTCCACTTGAGCTTACTGGTATATTATTGTATGCTCCCCTTTTGCTTTCCTTTATTAATTCCTTCATTAAACCAATTATAACTGCAACGGCTATTAAGGCAACAATAAAAAGAGATGCTAATCCTACAAGTTTCATACTCGTATTATTCATACTTTGCTGACTCTTTTTAATGGTTGCAGATGATGCTCCCTTTAATATAGCCCAACTCATTAGCGTATTCACACCATTAAATGTAAAATGAATTATCATAGAGGCAAAAATAGAATTTGTTATCCTAACTACGCAAGCAAGAATTATACCTAACGCAAAGGCATATAGAAACTGTGGTGGATTAAGATGAAGTACTGCAAATAAAAATCCATTAATAAGTGCCGCTTTCCACAGTTTAACATCATCATATCCAGATAATACAACACCTCTCATTGTCAATTCTTCACAGCAGGCTGGTGTAAGTGCCACTATTGCAACCATTACAACAATTGGGAGACTTTGAAGCTTATTAAAAACGTCTTGTACATTGTTGTAATAAAAAAAGCTTGTTAAATACGATAAAAATCCAGCTAAAGGAATAAAAAACAATCCCATAACAACTAATAAAACAACACTTGTGAAATTAATTTTATTAAATCTAAAGGTTCTTCTAATTGATTGTTTGGTTATTAACATATATATAACTATTGGTATAATTAAAAACGCTATTTGTGTAGTTAAAAGCAGCAAACCAGTATTATTTTTAATTAAATTCCTTATTGGAATTAATAAATATCCTCCTTTAATTTGAAGTAAAATAAGTATAAGAAAAAATATATTTACTTTTAAAACCTTTTTCAAATTCTTTCCTCCTAATCATAATAAACTTTCTAAATATCAGCTTTTTTTAGTATACGCCACCCCCATATTAATGCTAAAATACTTAATACTCCTAAAATAATTTGAAGAATTCCATCCTTTAGAACATCAACCTTTATCATAGACAAAAATAATATATATATAACCGTAATTGCAAAATAAATTGTTGCTAAAAATAATATTGCCAAATTTTTATTCTTCTCATTTAAAAATAGAACATTGATAATCATACTTATAAATATTATACCAATAAATATTAGTAGTTGATATATCCATAATTCTCCTAATGAAATGTAATTTATAATACCTTTTCCTATAAATCCATAGGCATCAAAGGAAAATATCTTAGTTCCTTTATTATTAATTATAAATATTATGCTTTGAATAATTGATACTATTATTGCTATGCCTATATCCACGATTATATTTGCTACATAAATAGTTTTACGCATAGCACCAATTGACATTAAATGATTTATCATATACTTATATGTTGGGTATACTGAAAATAAAAGCAAAATAAACATTTCAATATTAAAAGTTATGTCCGAGTAATTTATATTTAAGCTACCAAGAGCCATAGATATTACCAGCATAATTAAAAGCATTGCCGCAATTAAGGCTATTGCCTTTTTCTTTATAACAAGTAAGGCCTTAACACTTTTCTCAAGTCCCATTAAAATACTCCCTCCCTAATTTATATCAACTTTCATAAATATCTTTTTTCCGAGCCAATACTCTATTATTGTAAAAATCACAATAAGCCCTAAATATAAAATATAGTATGCATTGTGCCTTATAAACCATATAAAAGGATAAAAATTTTTATTACTATCACCCAAAAATACAGAGGCAACTACGATTATACAAGCTATTATTGTAGCAATCAATCTAACACTTTTTTTAACTACAGAAAATACTACTATTAAATTTGCAAGCATATAAATCATGCTAAACACAGCTAACACTAAAATCAACATTTCACCAATTGAAAGAAATTTAACCTCATTAAATTTATACCAAAAACATATCACCGATTTTCTACTATGTATAACTTGATTTATCATAACACCAACAAAGAAAGTAGTTCCTGTTATTATAGAAACTATCAATATTATTAGTATATTTTCATGATAATATTGTTTTCTATTAAAACTCCACTTTACAGAATAATTTAAAATCCTTCCATACAATATGGATATGTGAGAAAAAGCCGTAAATAAAATTATTCCTGCTACATAAGCATAAGTATATTGATTTTCATACCTCACACCATGTTGAATCGCTGCCATGAGTGATGAAATTAACAGTAGTCCGCCTAAAAGTATTAATTGAATTGAATAATCTCTATAGTACATATCCATTTTTATTTTTAATTTTCTTTTATCTAACTTTTCCAATTTTAATCACCCTCTATCTAAAATCACTTTTGAGTCAAATATACAAATAACTTTTGAAGGGACAGCGAACTTATTTCAAAGCCTTCATTTCTTAATTGCTGCTTAAAATCACAATTTTTATCTTCAAATACTGCCAGCTTTATTGTTTCACCAATTTCTTCTTTATGAATGATATTTATATTCTTTAGGTATTGCTGTAACTTTTTCTTATTTCCCATAACATAAAAAGCCTTATTTCTAAGTTCATCACAGTCTTCAAAAAGCTTTAAATTTCCCCTATCAATCATTATTACTGACTCAAATAACTTGCTTACTTCATCAATTAAATGAGTTGAAAAAATTATAGTTCTAGAATTTTCAGCATAATCTTTTAAAAGCTCATCATAAAATATTTCTCTTGCAGCAGCATCAAGTCCAGAATATGCTTCATCATATATTGTAAGTTCAGCTCTACTTGAAAGACCTACAATTATCGCCACAGCTGCTTTCATTCCTTTTGACAATTCACCATATTTCCTATTTACCTGAAGATTAAACTTATAGACTAATTCCTCCTTAAAATTTTCATCCCAATTATCATAAAATATTTTAGCTACTTTAAATATTTCATCTGCTGTAAGACTTGGTATAAAAGCCCCTTGATCATTTACGAAACAAATCCTAGAGAGTGCCTTTTCATTTTCAAACACTTCTTCACCAAAAACTTTTATGCTTCCAGAATTTTTAACATATTGAGCTGTTATCAATTTTAGAAGTGATGTTTTACCTGCTCCATTCCTACCCAAAAGCCCATATATCTTACCCTCTTCAAGTTTTATATTAAAATTATCTACTGCTTGTATTTTACCAAACTTTTTATTTAAATCTTTAATTTCAAGTGCATATGCCATAATAATCCCCCCTACTTTTCTTTAAGCATTTCTATTATTTCTTCTTTAGTTATGTCTAACTTTTCTGCTTCTTTTAACATTGAAATAACATACTCATTAAAAAACAACTTTCTTCTCTTTTGTTTTATTTGCTCCTTTGCTCCATCTCTAACAAACATTCCTATCCCCCTTTTTTTAAATAAAATCTCTTCATCAACAAGCATATTTATTCCCTTACCAGCAGTTGCAGGATTTATTCCATACACAGAAGCAAACTGATTTGTTGACATTACCTGCGCTCCTTCTTCTATATATCCATCCAATATATCATCTTCAATGCCTTCCGCTACCTGAAGATATATAGGTTTTCCATCATCTAAATTTATTTTCAAGACCTATTATGCCTCCTTAAGTTAATTAGTTAGTTACTTATATAACTAACTATATAACACATAATATAATTTTGCAATACTAAAGTAAAAATTGTATTATTAACTTTATTTGACATATTAATTTTAATATGGTAACATAAATGTTGGTTAATTGATAATGAATATCAATATCATGTTTTAGAAAGGAGTATTTAACATGCAACAAAAATTAAAAGGTATCCCAGAAACATTACTCATTCCACTCTGGGCAAGAGCAACAGAAACTACGCGTTCGGAACCTATCATAAAAGACTCCAAAGCAATAGAAATGATGGAAAATATTGATTATGATTTCTCAAAATTTGATAATACCTGGTTATCACAAACAGGTGTTGCTGTACGGACTGAACTTTTAGATAATGGCACCAAAGCCTTTATGCATAAGCACCCTAATGCTACAATCATAAATATTGGCTGCGGTTTAGACACTAGATTTTTTAGATTGGATAATAATAAAATTAAGTGGTATGACCTAGATTTACCTGAACCAATTAGGATAAGAAAACTTTTTTTGCCGAATTTGAGATTTTCTAAATAGCAAGGAGGTTATTCAATGAAAGATTCAAATCACATGTCATACATTGGAGTTGGCCCTTTTTATGTAATAGCAATATTTCTATTAACTGTTATTGGATCATGTATAGGAAAACTAAAATACTTTTCAATGGGAATAATATCTTTAACAAAATTCCCATTAACTGTTATCGGCATAACATTAATTATCTTAGGAATTATCTTGTGGATACAAGCAGTTATCATATCAAAAATAGATAAAAATATCACAGAAAATAAATTAGTAACTACAGGTGCTTATGCTTGGGTTCGCAACCCTATATATTCGGCCTTTGCAATTGCATTTACAGGAATATTATGCGTACAAAATAACTTATTTCTCTTAATATTGCCCTTAATTTATTGGCTAATTTTAACCATAATTATAAAAAAAGAAGAGATTATTTTAGAAAAAATTTTCGGACAAGAATACTTGATATATAAGTCAAAAGTAAATCGCTGCATTCCCTGGTTTCCTAAAAAAATCCTATAAATCTCGGCTGAAATATCTTAGTATTTTACGATTTTTCAGCCTTAGATTCATAGGATTTTTTTAACGTGACAAAGTATTGTTACTCCATGGGTTTATTTACATGAACTGTACCACGTGGATGTTGAGGTGGTGCATAGATAGAATATACTTTGAGCGGCATATTACCCGTATTAATAATATTGTGCCAAGTGCCAGCAGGTATCATAATTGCAAAATTATCATCTACTTTAGCTTGAAAATCTAATTTGTTTTTACTTTTTCCCATCTTCGCAATTGCTTGACCTTGTTCAACACGTATAAATTGATCAACATTTGGATGCATCTCTAAGCCTATATCATCGCCAACTTTAATGCTCATTAGAGTAACTTGCATATGCTCTCCTGTCCATAAAGCAGTACGAAAATTTTTATTTTGTTTAGTAGCTGCATCAATATTTACGACATATGGTTGAGGTCCATAATCTCTTAATACAAGTGGACTATTAGCAGCACATTGCTGACATTCACTTCTTTCATCATCATACTCCTCCATCTCATCCTCAAAAGGAACATAATAATTATTGAAGTATGGGCACTGATAAGTTCTATACATATTATATCTTAATGTATCATCACAATAAGGGCATACATATGTCCTACGAATATTACTCATATTCTTCCTTCCCTTTATAATACTACAAAATTATAATATGCTGTAAATTTTCATGTGTGCATGTATTTATTTAAAAATTGCTCGTTTATAATTTACTACCCATTTAGATGCATCGTCCTGATGCCTAAATGGCTTTGACCGTCCTAGTCAAAATTACGCAAATTATAGATGAACAATCTTAAGAATCCATAAAAGTCAACACATCACATCAACGTTCTTTTAAAAATAGCCTAACATACTAAAAGAAGTTATGTTTTAAAATTCCGTAGGCACACTAATATTTCTGATTAATATATCTTTTTTAAATGTATCACTAGAAATTAGTATTATGGGGTTAATAATCTTAATGGACTGACGCCCAAACCCCTGGTATGTGTTCTTCCCTTAAACCACTGTAAATGCGAAATAAGTGTATTGCAGGATGTTTTAAATAAAATTAATAAATCTTAGGCTTTTAAAGTTTTTTGCCTTAGATTTATTAATTTTATTTAATATCGTGCGATACACTTATTTCGCATTATTCCCTTATTTTAAGTCCGTCGATAATTGTAGATAAATTACTAGCACTATCCTTTAATTGCTTAACTTCATCATCAGTAAGTGGAATCTCAAGTTTTTTCTCTATACCATTGTTTGTAATAACGCAAGGTATACTTAAAGCAACATCATTAATTCCATATTCACCTTCAAGTGTTGATGAAACTGGAAGAATACTTTCTTCGTTTAAAAGTATTGCTTTTACAAGTCTACTAACACTCATTGCAATACCAGAACTTGTGTAGCCTTTAAGCTTTAAAACCTCAAGACCAGCATCTCTTACTTCTTGGTTAACTTGATCTTTATCAATATTGTTGCTCTCTCCAAAAGTTTTATCAAGCTCGCCAAATGGTATGCCAGCAATATTTACACCACTCCAAGCTGTAAATGAAGATCCACCATGTTCTCCAAGTACATATCCATGAACATTTTTGCTATCAACATTAAACTTTTTACCTATAATCTTTCTCATACGTGCAGTATCAAGCAAAGTACCTGTACCGATTATTTTATTTTTAGGATAATCAAAGCAGTTTTGACAGTAATAAGTAGCAATATCTACAGGATTTGTAACAACAATTATAAGTGCTTCTTTAGTGTATTTTGTTATATTATCCATAATAGATTTCATAACCTTCACGTTTGTACCTGCAAGATTTAATCTATCTAACTCTTCTCCAATTTTTAAACTTGGTCCTGCTGTTATGACAATTATTTGAGCATCTTTGCAATCTTCATAAGTTCCTGATTTAACATTTACATTAGGACTGTATGCAAAAGATGTTGTGTGGCTTGCATCTAATGCTTCTCCACGTGCCTTCTTTTCATTTATATCAACTATAACAACCTCTGATAAAAGGTTAAGTGAAAGAACAGTATTTAATACGGCTGATCCAACCATACCAGCACCTACTACTACAAGTTTATTTTTAACAAAATTCATGATAAATATCACCTCTACTATTTTTTATAAGCAACCTAAAAATGGGCTGTCATACTAATATTATTTGAGTATAAAGTAAATTTTATTGCGACAGCTCCTTAATTTAGCAAACATATGTGCAACTCCATAACTAATTTTATTATAATCGCATATTTTAGTCAATATATTAATAGAATGAAAAAATATTATATATTTAATTTATCAACTGAAATTTTTTTAAAATAAGCTTGACAATCTCCCTACACTTATCCAATCATAATAAAATTAAATAATCACAAGCTTTAAAGATTACTGCAAAAATTAAAATATTACTTCTAAATAATGATATAATATATATATATAAGAGGTGATTTTAACCATGTCATTATCAAATTTAGATAAAGATATTATTAATCATATTATTGATATTCTAACAAAAAATGCAAGGCCAACACTAATATATGTATTTGGTTCGGCTGCTCGAAATGAACTCATGGAGGATAGCGATATTGATATTGCTTATTTAAGTGATGTATCCTTATCAAACTATGAAATATTTATGCTTGCAAATGATATTGCTGACGTTGTAAAAAGAGATATTGACTTAATTGATTTAAATAAAGCCTCAACTGTATTTAAAGTCCAAATTGTTGGAAATGGGAAAGTTATTTATTGCATTGATGACACTAAAAGAATGTATTTTGAGATGTACGCTTTTAAGCATTATGCCTTGCTAAATGAAGATATACGTGAATATTAAACATTCAACGTGCTTGTGAATCCTGCATAGATTTAGCCATGCACATCGTTTCAGAAAAAAGGCTTGGATTAGTTATAGTATCAAGCCTTATAAATCTGTTATATTCCTGTTACTATACAATTCCTTTAACTGTATAACTTTCTCCATCAAGGCTCCTTTAGGGATACTCAAAAGCTTCTCAAGCATATCTGCTAAAGCTTCTGACTTTTTTAAAACTTCTTCATTATTAAATCCAAAAACTTTAGGATCAAATATAAAATATAATTCAGTAAGTATGAATTCTGCTACTTCCTCTGGATGCTCTGTATGGAATATACCTTCAGCTATTCCCTGTCTTATAATGTCAGTAAGCATAACTCTTTTAGTTGCTATTTCAACTACAATTACCTTGTAATGCAAGCTTGTATTTTCGTCATTATGAAGTGCATCAACAAGTTTATGTTTGTTACCTACACTGTTCTTCTTTGATTCAACATATAACTTTATTACTATTATTAGCTTTTCAATAGCATCAATATTCTTGCTTTTTACTTCTTCTTTCATTTCTAAAAGCAATTTTTCAGAGTTCCTTGTGAAAATAGCCATAAATATATCTTCTTTTGATTTAAAATAATAGTAAAAAGTCCCCTGAGCTACCGAAACTTTCTTTACTATATCGCTTACTGAAGTTTTATCATATCCAACAGTTGAAAAAAGCTCTTCTGCCGCATCAACTAATTCGTTCTTTCTTTCTTCTGGATCTTTTGAAATTCTCACGTTATTTCCCCCAATTGAACGTTTTTTATTTTTATCTTAATTATAATTAACTGATTGACATAAGTCAATTAATCATTACATTCCTATTATAGATAAACCAGTTCAACTACCAAAGTTAACTTGCATCATAATGCCCAGAAGACAGCATTTTGATACAAACTAATTTTGAAGTTTCACCATAGATAAACCAGTTCAGCTACCAAAGTTAACTTGCATCATAATGCCCAGAAGACAGCATTTTGATACAAATTAATTTTGAAGTTTCACAGGGTTTATCTTTACTTCTGCATTTTCTAATGACTTCAGCTTTCTTATTTCTGGACATATGAAATACAAAAGAATTACTACTAAAATCAAGTCTGTAATAGGGGTTGCTATCCATAATCCCGCAATTCCCATAAATTTAGGCAATATAATAAGCATAGGTATAACTACAATGACCTGTCTAAGCATAATCAAAATTATTGAATATTTTGCTTTTTCAACATACTGAAAATAACTTGCTCCTAAAAGCATAAATCCAAGTATAGGAAGGCTCATCGAATATAGTCTCATAGCTGGTACGCCTATTACTATAAGTCCTTTAGCTCCTCGTCCAAAAGCATAAAAAATATTTTTGCTAAATACTTCAAATAAAATAAATCCAATTAAAGAAATAATGGTCCCAAATAAAACAGACAATTTAAATGCTTTAAGTATCTTATCATATCTTTTTGCTCCATAGTTATATCCTATTATAGGTTGAACTCCTTGATTGATACCATTTATAGGCATCAAAACCAGCATATTAACATTATATATAATACCAAAAGCTGCTACAGCCGTATTTCCTCCATATATTAAACACTGCTTACTTATAATAATGTTTATGAGTGCTAGAGCAACCTGCATTACAAATCCCGAAGCTCCTATTGAAAGCGATGAAATAATAATATCCTTTTTTAATTTTAAATTTTCCAAATGAATTCTTACATTAGATTTTTTTGAAAAGTAAGGTGATGTAGAAAATATTGCTCCGATTGCTGTTGAAATCACTGTAGCAGCGGCAGAACCTACAATACCCATGTGAAATACAAATATAAACAGTGGATTAAAAATTGTATTGAGAATAATTGATATTAAAAAGTTGACCATTGCCCTCTTAGCTTTTCCCTGACCCTTTAAAATGTTATTCATGGAACAGCTTAAAACTTGAAAAGGAGTTCCTAAAAGTATTATGCCTGTATAAGTTTCTGCATAGCTTAAAACCTTTCCTTTTGCTCCTAAAGCTATAAGCATAGGTGTTAAAAAGGTATAGCCAAAGATCATTAAAATAATAGATACTATAAAGGACAAAATAAATGTATTTCCAACAATAGTTTCACATTTTTTAATATCGTTTTGTCCAAGGTTTATTGAAACAAGTGAAGTCGCCCCTAATCCAACTAGCAGCGAAAAACCCAGTATTACTAAAGTTACAGTATACGATATAGTTACCGCTGAAATTCCAAGCACCCCGACTCCAATACCTACAAACAATTTATCACAAACATTATACAATGCATTTGCAAGCATAGATATTATAGATGGTACAGAAAATTTCAGTAAAAGTTTTTTAACATTTCCATTTTCCATTTCATTTATATTTGACATAATACTACCTCCATAAAATTTATTGACTGACTTAAGTCAATTACTATTTTATACCATTGACTGACTTAAGTCAATAAATGCTTTTATTAATTTATATTTTCAGCAGAAATTTTTTTGCCTAACCTAGTTTATCTTTAATCCATTTTATACTATACTCTCTATCCTTATTTATAGGAGAAATTTCATCCCAAATGCTCATAAAAAAGTCCTTAAATCCACTAATTGTGATTGGCTCTTCTATGCTGCCTTCTTCCTCTCCCACCTTTATTAGTAACTTTGCATTTTCTTTTAAAAACATAAATTTAGGAATATTATTTATTAAAGGTATCTTGTCCAATATAGCTAGCTTATAATTAGGGCAATTTTCAAGTAAGTAAAGCATATTTTTAAAGCAATTCAAAGTACTCTCGTCATCAACATCCTGAATAACTATTATCTCTTTTATATGAAAATTTTTTAATATTTCTTCATTATTTATCTGATGTAATATAAATCTTTTCTCCATATCAAATGAAAATATATCACCATTTCTATTCATAATGTCATCTAAGTTTTTGCCATAATCATAATTTAGAATAGGTCGTGTTTGAAGTGACATAAGTAAAACATGTTTCCTTAACGTTTCTATCTCATCCTTATTTGTATGAAAAAATGCTGAACTTATATATTCGTTAGTTTCATCTGATATAAAAAGCACTGCTGCTAAATCATCAATTATGATAAATTCAAAAGGTGGAGTTATTGTACCATACTTTATAAAATATCTTGGTTCATATGCTTTTTTTAATTTAAGAAGTTCTGTAATATTTCTTACAAGCGTCACTGTCCTAGTATCATTACTTTTTAGCCTCCAAAGATGTCTTACCGTCCAACCACTGCTAACTAATTTTGAAATCATCTTTATAAAATAATCATGCATCTTTTCATAACCATCAAGAATATCCTTATCACCTTGAAAGGTCATTAATATTTCTTTGTTTCTACAATTACTTTTATATGCAGTATCCAAAATCATGCTAACATATTTAAATACTTCTTCTTTGCCTTTTACAAAAGAAGGCAGCTTACTTAACATATTGTCTTTTTTTAATGTCACCTTATAATTTTTATCTACTGTCAAAGAATTTATTTGAGCTTCTCTTAATATATCTAAAATGCTTGTTTCTATTTTATAGCCTAAAGTTTCTATATAATCTTCATATACTTCTTTATTTATACCCTTTGAAAGGCAAGCTGATATTTTTTCAACATGATTTGATTTTAAGGCTGGTATTCTCTCGCCCCTAATCCACTTTCTAACATAAGATCCGTCAACATTTATTTCTCTTGCTAATTTAGAAGCCGTCCATCCTCTAAGTGCAAGTAATTCTGAAAGCAAATCCCCAAATAACATTTTATTTTCCATATATATACCTCCAAAACAATTTGTCCAGTCCAAAATTGTCCCACTCATGTTTAATGATAGCATTTGCATATATAATAAGTCTATACGCATACAAATAATAGACTTACTATTAGTAATTTCAACCTTTAACCTATTTATCTATAAAATTGGGGGGTAATGCAATTGAAACCTGGAAAACTAATTGGTCAGGGCAGAACAGCTGAAATTTTTGAATGGGGAGAAGATAAAATTTTAAAACTTTTTAGACCTGGCATTTCTAAAACACTAAGTGAAGCTGAATATAAAGCAAGTTTAGAAATTAATAAGAAGATAAATTCAATTCCTAAAGTTTACGATTTTATTGAAATGGATGGCAGGAGTGGTATCATCTATGAGCGAATTAATGGAACTACAATGCTGAAAGTAATATCAACAAAACCTTGGAAACTATCAAAAGAAGCTCACAGATTAGCAAGGCTACATAAGTCAATTCAGCAAAAAATTGATTTTGAATTGCCTAAGTATACAGATAGACTAAAGTCAAGTATATCTGAAGTAGCTTTATTATCTGATGATTTAAAAGAAAAGTTATATAAATATATTGATACACTTCCAGATGATAATATATTATGCCATGGAGATTTCCACCCAGATAACATATTAATAACAAAAAATAACGCAATAATAATTGACTGGATGACTGCAACAAAAGGAAACCCACTGGCAGATGTGGCAAGAACATCAATAATGCTTAAATTCGGTGATGTTCCTGGAAAATCTCGCATGAAAAAAAAGCTTATAGATCTTTTTAGAAAAAAGCTTTTTTTAGAATACATAAAAGAATATATAAATATCTCAAAAGTTAATATAAATCAAATTAAGAAATGGGAACTTCCAATTGCAGCAGCTAGGCTTATCGAATGGCTACCAGAAAGTGAAAAAAGAAATTTATTAAGTTTCGTAACTACTGAACTAACCAAATTATATGGAGGTGAATAAATATGATATTTAAATCCGAAATTTTTGATAAACTTCAATTTCTTTTTGAAACCTATAAATTTAATGATCATAATCTTCACTGTATTATGCACTTTAATGGCAACATTAATAAAACAGCTTTAAAAAAAGCTCTAACTATGACCTTAAATGTTTCCCCAATACTAAGCAGTAAATACGTAGAAAATGTTAAAGAACCGTATTGGGAAAAAGTAGCTAGTTCAACTTTTAAAGATATACTAACTTTGGTAAGCACTAAAAATGAATTTAACTCATTTATAACATCAAGAATCAATGAAGCCACTGGACCTCAGGTACAGGCTTGTCTTCTTGATTCGAGTAAAGATTCCTTGTGCATACTTATGAACCACATGATATGTGATGCAGCTGGTTTCAAAGAATATCTTTATTTACTTTGCAACTTATATTCTAATATACTAAAAAATCCAGACTACACAGCAAATTACCTTCTTAATGGAGATAGAAGTATAAATATTATAAATAATAAATTTAACTTTAAAACTAAATTTAAAACTCTTATGTTTCAAGGCAAAGAAAGCAATGGTTTTATTAATCTGAACTTTCCAATGAGCACAGAAAAAGAAGTGAAGCCATTTATATTAACTCATGAAATTCCTGAAAACAGATTTTTATCTATAAAAAAGTACTGCAAAAATCACGAGGTTACAATTAATGATGTTACTCTTGCTGCCTTATATAGGGCTATTTATAAACTCCTAAATAAAAACCAACTCAGCATATCGGTAGCCGTAGATATGCGTAAGTATTTAAAAGATAAAAATATCAATGCACTTACCAATCTTAGTGCTACAGTTATTAGTAATCTAACTATTGAACCTAATGATACCTTTGATGATACTGCACTAAAGGTTAACAATGACATGAATTTAAAAAAGAAAAATTTTATTGGACTAAATGCCTTCGTTAAAATTTCAATGCTATTTAAACTATTTAGCTACAAGCATGCTAAAAAGTTACTTAAAAATGGTTTTAAAAATCCACTAATAGGCATGACCAATATTGGAATTCTAGATTCTAAAAAGCTTTATTTTGAAGGCACACAAATAAGTAATGCTTTTATGTTCGGTTCAATGAAATACAAACCATATTTTCAATTAGCCTTGACAAGTTATAATAATATTATGACCTTTACCGTAAACTTATATGGAAACTTAAAAGACAAGGAAAACATAGAAAGTTTCTTTATTTTACTGGATGAAGAACTTCCAAAATAAAAATAATTCTTATTGAAATAAATATGATAGGATGGAAAATAGGATTTAATCTGCTTGGAATAATCTTTTCATTGATATATTACTTTACTATATGGGTTTCACTTCTCACATTTATAGGCTTTGGTAAGAGATACTTAAATTTTCAAACAAACTTTCTATCATATTTTTCACATGCATCCTTTAGTGTTTATATTGTTCATCAAACTTACGTTGCTATAATTGCATATTTTATTTTAAAATTAATAAAGATATTTGCATTTCAGTATATCACCATAGTGTTTCTTGCTCTTATTTTTAGTTTGATAACTTATAAGCTATTAAATCATTTTAAAGTATTTAAATTGATGTTTGGAATAAAGTAATATTAAAGATAAACCACTTAAAAAATCAAAATTCCAAATTTCAAATGTATCTTCCTAACAATATTTTTAATTCACAATTCACAGTTCACAATGCACAATGATTGATGATTTTTCTCCGTTAACACTACGAAAAATCTTACAATTTATTATTTTTAAGGTTTTCTGCTTCCGCAGAAAATCATCCTTCATTGTGAATTGTGCATCGTGAATTGTGAATTTTAATAATGCTCTATCAGGATAAATTTAGTGTTTAAAATTTTTAGTTCAAAGATAGTTTCACGCTTATTTATTGGCTAACAATTCATCTACTAATTCTTTAACTTCATCTACACATTGACCACACGCATTGCCAACTTCAGTTGCTTCTTGAACTTCTTCAAAAGACTTTGCACCATTATTTACAGCATCAATTATATCCTGCCTTGTAAGATTAAAGCAGCCGCATATTATTTCGTCATTATCCATTTTCATTACCTACCTTTCTATATTTTTTACATACTCCTATAGTTCAGCTGATTTGATTATATAATGATAATTTTAAAACTACATCACAAGATTTAGTTTCACCATTTATTTTTCTAATATGCAAGTTATATAAATTATTACGCATCATCTTAAGATAACTTTATAAAGTATATTGAAAAAGTTTTATTCAAGTGGTATACTTAAGTTGTTTAAAATAACTTACAGCCCATTTATATACAAAAAATATAACTTTTAGCGCTATATTGATATATTTTTTGTCGCCTATGTAATCGATTAACTTAGCCTTCATAATCTTATTTCTACATGGTATTGTACCATAATAAATTCTATTGTTTTTTACAACTTTACTTTAATTAAATAAAAAGTGGGAGATGGTTTTAATGAAAATAAAACTTAATAATTCTTTAGTATACGCTTTTGGTGCACTTAGCGGACTTTTATTTGGTTATGACACTGGAGTTATTTCAGGCGCAATTCTATTTATTCAAAAACAAATGCATCTAGATTCCTGGCAACAAGGTTTTGTTGTTAGTGCTGTGTTACTTGGAGCTGTTCTTGGTGCTGCAATTATTGGACCAATGTCTGATAAATACGGACGTAGGAAATTGATACTACTCTCATCAATTATTTTCTTTATTGGAGCAATTGGATCATCATTTTCTCCTGAATTCTGGACATTAATTCTATCACGTATAGTTCTTGGCATGGCAGTCGGAGCTTCATCTGCTTTAATTCCAACTTACTTAGCCGAGTTATCACCTGCTGAAAAACGTGGTTCTATGTCAAGTTTATTTCAGTTAATGGTAATGAGTGGAATCTTACTTGCCTACATCACTAACTATAGTTTCTCTAATTTATATAGTGGTTGGCGTTGGATGCTTGGTTTTGCTGCTATACCCGCTGCAATCCTTTTCTTAGGTGGTCTTGTACTACCAGAAAGCCCTCGTTTCTTAGTTAAAGCTGGCAGACCTGATGAAGCAAGAGATATCTTAGATCAGATGAATAAACATAATGAAATGGCTGTTAATAATGAACTTGCTCAAATCAAGGAACAAGCTGCAATTAAAAGTGGTGGAATTAACGAATTATTTGGCGGCTTTGTTCGTCCAGCATTAATTATCGGTGTTGGTCTCGCTATTTTCCAACAAGTCATGGGCTGTAATACAGTTCTTTACTATGCACCAACTATTTTTACGGCTGTTGGCTTTGGTGTTCAAGCTGCTTTGCTTGCTCATATTGGAATTGGAATTTTTAATGTTATTGTTACTGCTGTAGCAGTCATAATTATGGATAAAATTGATCGTAAAAAGATGCTTGTTTATGGTGCTATTGGAATGGGCGTTTCTCTACTCATAATGAGTCTCTCAATGAAATTCTCTAATGGTTCATTTGCTGCTTCAATTGTTTGCGTCATTGCCTTAACCGTTTACATTGCTTTCTTCTCAGCTACTTGGGGTCCTGTAATGTGGGTAATGATTGGTGAAGTATTCCCACTAAACATTCGTGGTTTAGGTAATTCCTTCAGCAGTGTAGTGAACTGGGGTGCTAATATGATTGTATCATTAACCTTTCCTCCACTATTAAGCTTCTTTGGTACTGGCAGCTTATTTATAGGTTATGGTGTTATTTGCTTCTTATCAATATGGTTTGTCCACACAAAAGTATTTGAAACACGTAATCGTTCACTTGAAGAAATTGAAGCCACTCTTAGATCACACACTACTAAAAATACTAAGCAAAATATTTGCCAATAAAGTTAAAAGGGGCTGTCGCACTAATGCGACAGCCCCTAAAAAAATAATAAATCCCGATTTGGGACATCGGGATTTATTCTGGGGGATTAGGAATACGGGCAATATTCCTACCAGTTATTAAATTTTATATCACAGCTTCACACTATATAATATAAAAATATAAGTTCAGTTTTTTCACGTGCTCTACTGTTATATCTATATAGTACACTGTTGTTTTTGTTTAGTCAATATATTTTATTAATATTTTTTTAATATTTTTTTCTATAAATAAGCACGCGTAAAAAGCAGGCCAAAGGCACAAAAATCAAGGCTATTTTTGTATTTGAACATCTACATTATAATTCGGTAAGAGTTCACTATTATTGTTGTCTATAGAGATTTCTACATGGATATTCGTTTCTCCATTTTGCTCTGTAACTGCAGCATTAGATACACTTACAACTTTTCCTGTAAGCTTTGCAGAAGAATCCGATGTTGGTATTATCTTAACTGCATTGCCAACCTTAACATCTTTAATAAACTCTTCCCCAACACTTGCATCAATGTAAAGACTGTTTAAATCATTAAGCGTTAATATCTTTTGTTGTGCTGAAACTATATCACCTTTTCTGTAATTAATATCTGTAACAACCGCATTATCCATATCTGAAACTATATTTCCATTACTTAAATAGCTTTTGTTTAATAAATTATTTAATGAATCTACGTCAGCTTGTTCCGCTGCTATCTTTGCATCTTGTGCATTTTTCTGATTATCTGTTTGCATATCATTTTTTAAATCCTTGTCTGCATCAACAGTTTTCTGCTTAGCTGTTATCTCTGAATTTATCTGAGCCAAATCAAGTTCTACAAGCTTATCGCCCTTTTTAACCTTCTGCCCATTCTTTACGTCTATTCCATTTATCTTTATTATTGATTGTCCCCCATCCATGACAATATCTTCAACATTATGAGATTTAACAACACCTGATGCCTCTACATCGTCGCTTACAGCTTTAGTTATAGTTTTCTTTGAAGGCGTATCTGTACTTGATTTTGAACTTCCACATCCAACTGATACTACAAGTGCTCCTGCTAGCAATATTGCTAGTATAATTTTTGATTTTTTCATTATTGCTCTACCACCCTTCCATCTCTTACATATATTATTCTTTGACCATATTTAGCAGATTGTTCTGAGTGAGTAACTTGAACTATGGTTTTTCCCTTTTCAAGGTTTATCTCTCTTAAAAGCTCCATTACTCCTGTTCCAGTTTTACTATCAAGATTTCCAATAGGCTCATCCGCAAGTATTACATCTGGGTCATTTATGAGTGCCCTTGCAATAGCGACTCTCTGTTGTTGTCCTCCTGATAATTCTCTTGGAGTATGTTTTCTTCTGTCCTCTAATCCAACTACATTTAATATATCCTCAAGCTTATCTCTGTAATTTTTAAGTTTTTTACCATCTAGTAATATTGGAAGCATAATGTTTTCTTCAACATTAAGATTAGGTATCAGATTATAAAATTGAAATACAAACCCAACATCTCTCCTTCTCATTATGCTTTGCTTCTTATCATTCATAGTAGAAAGTTCCTTTCCAGCTATCTTAACACTTCCCGAAGTTGGTTTATCAAGTCCTCCAAGAAGATACAAAAGAGTACTTTTACCAGAACCGGAAGGCCCCATTATAGATACAAATTCACCTTCTTTTATTATAAGGTTAATATCTTTTAAAATATCTACACTTGAATTACCAAGTTTAAAAGACTTATTTAAATTAACAGCTTCTATTACTGGCTTACCAAGTTTAGGTTCAATTTTTTCATCTAAAGCTTCCATGATATACCTCCCAAATTTTTATTCATATTTTATAGCTTCAATAATATTCAATTTAGATGACTTCAAAGATGGAACTATTGCTGCTATAACGGTTATTAAAACTCCAAGTAATACACTTGTTATAAATACACTGCTGTTATAATATAAATCCATAGGGAAATTTGCAAGGTCGAACATAAATGGAATTATATAAATCATAAGCATTCCACCTGCAATTCCAGCTAGACTTCCTATAAGCCCTATTGAAATAGATTCTACAAAGAGCATTTTTCTAGTTTGTGATCTACTCATTCCAACAGAAGCATATACCGCAAGTGACCTTTTTCTTTCTATAAAACTTATCACAAAATTATTTATAACACCAAAAGCTCCTATTACAAGTGCCATCATTGGAAAGGCTCTAATTAAAAATAACATTCCATCATCCTGTTTTGTTTCCTGCGCTTGCTGGTCAGCCATAGTATTAATATACAGCTGTCTTGTTTTAAACTTCTTAGATAAAATTTTTTTCATATACTCAGGATCCTTGTAAGTTTTAATATTTAAACTAGTAGGCTGATATTTCTTAAAATCACTCTTAGCATATTTCTTCGGTATCAACGCTAGGCTACCAGTCTCTACCATGGAATCAAAAGAGCCAACTATTTTGTAATCTTTATTTCCCATAGTAGTTTTTAAAGTAATATAATCTCCAACTTTCTTGTTATACCTTTTTAAATTAGCGCTAGTAAGGATAACTGTTCTACCTTCATTATAATTTTTAAATACTTCATTCTTATCTTGATTTAATTTAAACTTTGAAAAATTTTCTATATCATAAACATTCATAAAATCAATTTCGTTAATGGTTTCTTTACTTCCAACCACCTCAACATTACCAGATGAGTACGCCTCATTAATTTCCTTAATTCCAGGTATATTTTTCACATTACTAATTGTTGAATTATCGAGCGAATTGCTATCTTCATTATATACGTATATATCATAATTAAAAGAATCATAAGCTTTAACAAGTGCTTTTCCTGCACTAATGCTAACAACATTAATCATAAACAAGGTTGATATTCCTATAGCTAAAAGTGAAATGTTGTTTATTAAGCTTCTATTCTTCCTTAAATTCTTCGCAGCGAGACTTCCTTCATTTCCAAATATAATATTATATAATTTGCTAAGTACTACTACCAGTAATTCAGTAACATGTGGAATAATAATTATAATTCCTATAACCGAAAGTACCATGCATAATACAAGCAACATTAAGGCCGCAGTACCATCTATGGAACTTTGCTTTATGACATTTGGAATAATAAATGTACAAGCCACAAAAATTAATCCCAAAATCAACTTCCATACTTTTTCCTTTTCAACATTATCTACAGTGTTAAGTACAACATCTTTTACTGATAACCTTGATGATTTTACTATAGGGATAATAGAACTTAAAAATGAAATAATCATTGAAAATATAAATGCACTTAACAACTGTCCAAAGTTATAACTAATTGAAGCTGTTGCAGTTGCTCCATTTACCATATTAGATGCCATAAGATTCATAATCACATTTAATATTCCTATACCTGCAAAGTCACCTATTATTCCACCTATTATGCCGTATATTATACTCTCTCCTACAAGGACCATACTGGTAGACACTTTTGTGGCTCCAATACTTCTAAAAGTTCCTATAACCGGAAGCCTTTCTGCAACTATTACTTTAAATACTGTGTATATTATAAATGCACTCATCATTAAAACTACTATCATCATAAGCCTAAATCCCGTAATTATTGAACCAAGTATTTGATCTATTTCTTTATCATCAACCACCTTATTCACTGTATAGTGCTTATATGCTAATGATAAATCATTTATAATTTGTTCCATATCATCAGATTTTGAAGCTTTTATATATATTGTTGATACTTCTCCCCTTAAGTTGTTTATAACTTGAGCTTGTTCTAAAGGAATTATTGTCATCATATTTTGGTCATTTTCCATTGCAAACATACCACTATCAGCTATGCCAACTACAGTAAACTTCTGACTTTCAGCATTCTTACCAACTTTTATATCAATCTTATCTCCTATGGAAAGTTTGTATTCATCAGCAGACTTTTTACTTATTATTATTTTGTTTCCAGTAAAGGATGTAATAACACCTTTACTATAAAACTTAAATAAGTTCATAGCTTTAATATCATCATAATTAAGGCCTCTCATTTGTACAGCTCTGTCCTTATCATTATGTGTATATACCCCATTAACATCCATTTCTCCAGCTATATAATCAGTTTTGCTTCTTACCATGTTTGCTTTTTGTATATTAATATATGGAGTTGGAGATTTACTATTTGGATTTATCCTTATATCTGCATTTCCATAAAATTGCCTTACAATATCCACATAAGTCTGTTTTATACTAGTATTCATACCACTTGATGCGAAGAACAAAGCAGTAGACGCCATTATCGAAAAGACTACAAGAAAAGTTCTTAATTTCTTTTCTTTTATATTTCTTAACATAAATTTGAGGATTATTCCCATTTAATTATCACTTCCTTGATATTCCATATTTTTGTATTATTTACATAGTACACTGCAACACTAGTTCTGTCAAGTATGATTTTGAAATAATATACCTATAAGAGCATGTTAAGCACCATAATTGGCTCGCAAAATTAATACCTATATTTTCCTGGATAATCTTATATGTAAATTATAACAAATGAATACCTATAAAACTAATGACTATAGTCATAAAAAAGTCATAACTTTAATATGCGTTACTTAAAGAAGCTTTTAACTATAAATACACCTTCCTTTTACCTTTTAGATTTTAACTATATTATACTTGCATATACATCGCCTGTCAAAGTATATTTGATTTTTATATATTTTAGTTTATAATTAAAGATACATAGCTTGGAAATCAAAATCGCAAATTCCAAATTTACCCTAGCAGCGATGTTTTTCAATTCACAATTCACAATGAAGGAGGATTTTCCTCAGCTTTGCTGCAGAAAATCTTAAAACTTATTTTTTTATTGCTTACGAAATAGCACCATTTATAGTACTAGGTGGAGCTTATAATTTAAGATTTTCCTGACGAAAGCTTATTAATATACAAAGTTTTATTGCACTACTATTGAAAGTACTTCTACTAAGTTAAAGAACCTACATGGGCTTTACGCCCAAATCCCTAGGCAAGGTTTGATAATACGCATACATTTTTGTTTGCTAAATTTGAAATTAATATGCATAGGTTCATGAATTTACATGGGCTAAAGCCCAAACCCCTAGTATGTGTATCCTTCATTGTGCATTGTGAACTGTGAATTGTGAATTGAAAATATTAGGATACATTGGGGATTTGTGATTTCAATGTTTCAAGTTGTATATTTATATAGATAAAATGGAGGGAGTTTTTTTAATGAAAAAGGCTGTAATCGGATTTATAATTTTTGCCGCACTAGTTATTTGCGGGTTTTGCTATTATGAATTTTTTTCAGATTTTTCCTACTTAGCAACTATGAAAGGTCACACTACATTGATGAAGAACAATTCATCTCAAGTAACTTTTTATGTTAAAAAAGGTGAGGCGCTTAATTTTATCTGTGATTCTTCTATTAAACATGGTACTTTAAAATTAACATTATCTGATTTAAACGGAAAAACGATAAAAAGCTTTAGAACCAATACAAATTATCATGAACATATATGTTTAAGTAAAGATAATGAATATGAAATTTCTGCAACTTATGCTAATTTTATTGGTAAGTTCAGCATCAAATGCAAGTAAAGATGACTGAAAGTTATTTGACATAAAACGTATACAATGCTACTATTAATAAAAAGTAGGTTTATAATTGAACATATTGAATTTATTGGTTATTAATCTTGGGACTTTTCATTTAGGCATATTAAAAAAATAATAAGTTCAAATTGAGAGATAGTTTTGTGTAATACAAGGAACTATAATTCTTTAATACTGGTTGTCTTAGCGTGTTAAATATATACCACCGTGAAACTCGAAATTCATTTGTACCAAAATGTTGGTTTCTGAACATTATGGTGCACATGAATTTCGATAGTTGAACTGGTATATCTATATGGTGACGAAGAGTACACAAAACTAGCCGAAAGTTAGACTTGTTATTTTCTTTAATATGCCTTATAAGGGGGAAATTTTTAATGAGTAAAAAAGCTTCATCAATAAATGCTGAAAAGGCAAAACCCTCAAAATCAATTGGGGCTAAAGATGAACGTATTTTAAAAATTAGAGAAAAATCAGGATACATGACACTGAAACTTACAAACTACATACTTTATATTGCTGTAATTATCCTATTCTTTACAAGAGCAAGCATGGCAGCTTTATTTATATGTGTTTCACTAGTAATAGTACAATTCTTATCATCTATTCTCTTTGCAAGTTACTACTCAAAGAGAATATAAACTTATTGCGAAGTAAGAGCATTCTGGAACATTAAATAACATCAATAAATCTAAGAGGAATATTCTCAAAATCCTAAGAACTTTCAATAACTCACTAACGTTCAAACAAATTGAAAGCTCTAAGGCTTTTAAGAATATTCCTCTAAGATTTATAAGATGTTATTTAAATCGTTCCAAAACGCTCTTACTTCGCAATTACAGTGGTTTAAGTGAAGAACACATACCAGGGGTTTGGGCGTCAGCCCATTAAGATTATTAAACCTATAATACTAATTTCTAGTGCTACATTTAAAAAAGATATATTAATCAGAAATATTAGCGTGCCTACGGAATTTTAGGCTAGTGCAGAAAATTTGATCTTTTACCAAATAATATGTTAGAAGCTGCTAATTAGTATATTAATTGATGAACTTATTTAAACATTGTGAAATAAAGATGTAGTGGATTAATCAAAGAACCTTTGGTAGGTGTAGAGAAAAAATGATGTTAGGGAATAGTGGCGAAAAAATTTCTAAAATAAAATTGTATACAACTTAGTGGGAAATTTTTCAAAGCTTTAGAGCTTTAGATTGTCTGAGCATCTTTTTGCGAGTTATCGAAAGCTCTTAAGCTTTGAAAAATTTGCCGCTTAATTTTATTAATTTTATTTAGGATTTTGAGCCGCTATTCACTAACATCATTTTTCTACACCTGCCAAAGGTTCTTTGATTTTGCACTACACTTTGCTTCGCAATATTTAACTATTATCCCCTAAGTCCATTGGCTTGACGTTCCATATTCTCTATAACAACATCATAAATTTCGCCCAAAGAAGCACAATATTCAAGTACCTTCCATGGTATGTTGGTATGAAAATGAATTTTGATCATTTCTTCATCACCAACAGCAAGTAAACAGTCACCTTCAATATTTTTTGTGATATATTCATTGATATTGTCCTCGGAAAGATCATGTCCTTCAATTAATAATTGTGTATCAAATTTGTATTCAAGCATATTTTTTTCTCCTTTATCATTTCCACATCATAGTTTACAAGTATAACTTATAAATTTTTCAATATCACTTTCAATAAGCTTTAATGAATTTCTCCAAAAGTCTATTGAGTGAACATCTATATTCATTATTTTTGCAGCATCAGCAATATTCTTCGTACTTGTTTCACTTAAAAATATATCATATTGTTTAACAAAACTTTGTCCGTTCTTTATAAATTCAGCATATAAACCTTTTGAAAACAATACCCCAAAGGAATAAGGAAAGTTTAAAAATTCATTACCAGCCATAAAATATCCAGCCTTATTCATCCACATATAAGGATGAATAGTTTCTATTTCAATACTGTCTCCATAGGCTTCCTTCATGCAATTAGCCATTAACTCATTTAATTCGTCAACAGATAAAGCACCAGATTTTCTTTTTTCGAATAGCTTATTTTCAAATAAATAACGACCATAAAAATCTACTAAGTAATACAAAGTGTCAGAAATACTACTTTGTAAAATTGTTAATGCTTCATCAACCGGCAACTTTTCAATCAATCGATTATTTAATATAGTTTCACAAAAAACCGACGCAGTTTCTGCAATAGGTGTAGGACATTCAGTATTCAGCATTGTTTGTGTATAAAATTTAGAACCATGATATGCATGTCCTATCTCATGAGCTAATACGCTAACATCAATAAATTTTTCATTAAAATTAGTCATTATGCGAGCTTCTTGTATTGGGAAAACATCTACTTCTAATCCAAAATCACCCTTGCCCTTTCTTACTTCAGCATCAATCCACTTATTTTCAAAAACCTTTCTTGAAAAGTTAGAAAGTTTTTCACTGAAATTTTCAAAACTAGATACTATTAAATCCTTAGCTTCTATATATGATACTTTAGTGTTGTTACCTCCAATAGGGGCATATATATCATAAAAAGGAAGCGCCTCTTTATATCCTAATACTTCAGCTTTTTTTCTATAAAACTCACGAAGCATCGGCAAACTTTCTTTTATTGCCGACATCATAACATTTAAAGTTTCAACATCCATTCTTGAATTAATGAGTACTTTTTCTAATGGTGATTTGTATCCTCTCATTTCATAGACAGTTATTGCTTCACCGCTAATTCCATTTATACATTTAGCACAGGCTTTTGATATACTTTTACATAAATCAGCTTCTTTAAAATAAGCAGCCTTTCTTAAAGAATTATCTTCATCATACATCATATTTTTCAGTTCAGAAATCGTTAATCTTTGTACTTTGCCTCTAATGGTAATATCCTCCGTGGTAGTTGATATTAATTCCATATAGTATTTTTCCCAAGCTCTAGAGCCTGAATTTTGCATCTTGGAAATAATTAATTCTTCTTTTTCACTTAATAAATATTTTGATTTTAGCAAAAGTTCTTTAAGATAAAATTTGTGTTCTAATATATATTCCGTTTTATCCATTATTTCATCTAAAGCTTTAAGTTCTATAAGCCATCTGCTAAAGCCTATAAAAACTTCAGTTAGTTCAGAGTTTTTATCCTCAACCTCATCAAAAATATTTGCCGCTTCAATATTCTGAAAATCAGCATTCATAATTAAATATGCGTAAGTAGATATCTTAAAATATATTTTTTTATATTCATTAATAAGTCTTAAAAATTCTTCAATTTTATATGCCGCATTTGCATAATTTTCAAAGTTATTCTCATTTGCTTTTTTTATATGCTCTATATAATTATCAAGCTGTTTCATATCATTTTTAAAATTCTCAGAATCAAATGAGGTATAGATATTATTTAAATTCCACGTTAAATCCATTAATAAACATCTCCTCTATAAAAACATTATTAACTTTAAGGCTTCATCTAATTTTTATCTACATATTTAAACCACTCCCAGTGTTTTTACTTAGTATGTTATTAATGGATTTATAATTAACTGCTTGTATAATATACCTGTTGATACATACGCGTCAAGTATATAATTTTTCTAGTTACAGCTATGACCCTAATGTTGAAGAAACATTAAACAAGAATGGATTTCTTAAAAGCTCTTCTGCAATAACCGCAAAGTTAATATATTCAGGTGAGTTAAAAACCCATCTTTCAACTGCAATAAATCTAAAACATCCGGCTTGTTCAGGATTGAAAGACAAGGAAGTATCTGTTCCAGGGCATACAAAAGGGCATACTTCTTATTTGGTCAATGCAAAAGAACATCCAATTCTTATAGCTGGTGATGCATGCTGTATCAGTTTAAGTATGGAGAAAGGCGTTGGTCCTTCAGGTTCAGATGTGACACTTGTACAAAGATCATTTGAAAGAATTATGCAGTTTCTTAAAAATAATCCTGAGGTAAAAGTATAGATGGGACACGAATGGGGCTGTCGCACTAGGATTATTTAATACGTAACTTAAAATTATTGCGAACCAACTTATAATTGGAATTTGTCATTATGGTTAAGAATCTATCATAGAATCCTCTTTTTTATCTAGATTAAATACTTTCCAAGCAATTAAGGATACAATCCAAACTAGTGCAAACATTCCAACAAGAATATATCCCATTACACCAAAATCTAAGTTTTGTAGCCAAGCCCAAAAGCCTCTATTTAAACCTTCTTCTTGCGCAAACACCTGTCCAACTTCTATAATACTTATAACTCCCGCTGCTAGTATAGAAAGACTAGTGATAGTTATATTATAGTATACTTTTTTCAATGGTGAAGTAAGCACCCATTGGTATGCTGTAGACATAAAGAAACCATCTAATGTATCCATAAGGCACATACCCGAAGTAAATAGAATAGGAAAAGCTATAACGGCAGTCCATGGTATCCCTTGAGCTGTTGCAGATGCTGATGTAGCCAAAACCGCTATTTGTGTGGCTGTATCAAATCCAAGCCCAAATAAAAAACCTATAATATAAATATGCCAATTTTTATTAGCAATACCAAGCAAATGATTTATTGCACGATTTACACGACCTTTATCTGATCTCTCAAGACTTTCATCTGTATATGTACCATTTCTCATTTCTTTAAAAGTTTTTATTATATCCCTTAACATAATGAAATTAACAATGGCAAGAAGCAGAAGAAATATTGCTGAAATAATAGTACCTATCACACCTCCAACCGCTTGAAATTGTGGCATTGCCTTCTTTGCCCAGTTAACTGCAAAAATTGTTACTATTCCCATAATGATAACTACCGTAGAATGACCTAATGAAAAGAAAAATCCAGCTCCTCTAGTTTTTCCACCCTGTTGAACAAGTTTTCTAGTCATATTATCAATGCATGCTATATGATCACAATCAAATGCATGTGCAAGTCCAAAAGTCAAAGATACAACTGCCATTCCAAGAAGTGTTGGAAATTTAAAAACTCCAGTTGAAAGAAATATCAATCCGCAAACAAATATAAACATTACAAATGATCCATACTTTATTGCATCTGCTTTCCAACGAAAATTATTAGTATTCATAAAACCATCCTTCCTCTATTATCTTCTAACATATAAAATATTAAAAATCAAAAATAATACCACAAAAGTTGATAAGCATATACTAATCAACCTTCGTGGTATCTATTAAAAGTAATACATGTATTTAATTTTATTATACAAAATATATGCTCTCGCAGCATGTAGTTAATAATACTATAATAACCTTAACTTGTAAATAGTAATTTATTTTTTAATATGTTTATCACCCCATTTACTCATAAACTCAAGAATCGGTATTAATGTCATTCCTTCTTCTGTTAAGGAATATTCAACTTTAGGTGGGACTTCATTATACTGTTCTCTATGAATTAAATTGCTAATTTCTAATTCTTTTAACTGTGAACTTAATGTCTTATGTGAAATAGGCTCTAAGTTCTTCCTTGTTAGCATATAACAAATAAGTGCATACTTACTTACTTTTTTATAATGATATATAATTCATAACATAAAGTTATTAAACATGCAAATGGAGGTAAAATTAATGAAGGTAATAGCAATTAACGGTAGTCCTAGGAAAAATAAAAATACAGCTACTCTCCTTAATAATGTACTGGAGGGAGCAGCTTCACATGGTGCTGAAACAGAGCTTATTCATCTTTATGATTTAAATTATAAGGGTTGTATAAGTTGTTTTGCTTGTAAATTAAAAAATGGTAAAAGTTACGGTAAATGTGCCTTAAAAGATGACTTGGCACCCATTCTTGAAAAAATCTCAACCGCCGATGCAATTATTCTTGGTTCTCCAATATACTTGCACTCAATTACTGGAGCTATGAAATCTTTCCTAGAGAGACTTGTTTTTCAATACCTAGTTTATGACCACGATCATTCAAGTCTTTTTCAAAGGAAAATACCTGTTGGATTCATTTATACAATGAATGTAACCAGCGATCAATTTAAAGCTGGATATGAAGCCGAACTTAAATCTATTGAAACATATATAAAGAAAACATTTGGTTCTTTTGAGGCTTTAATTGCTAATGATACGTATCAATTTGATGATTATTCAAAATATGTTGCACCATTATTTGATGAAAAGAAAAAGAGAAAAGTTAAAAAAGAACAATTCCCCAAGGACTGTCAAAATGCATTTGATATGGGAATACGATTAGTTGAACAATCCAACATATAAAAATTGCAAATACCAAGCTTCTCCTCGCAAATTACAATTTGAATCAGAGTAGAGAGTAAAGAGTAGAGAGTAGAGTGATGGTTGATTTTTCTCCACTATCGCTACGAAAAATCTCAAAACTTATTTTTTTTATTGCTGCGCAATCGCGCCATACATGGCGTTCAGCGAAGCTGACACCATTTAAGTTTAAGATTTACCTAAGCAACGCGAAAGGCAAATCATCCTTCTTTGTACTCTGTACTTTGTACTTTGTACTCTGCTCCAAAAATTGTAATTTAATAGTATACATTTGATATTAGTAATTTCAACATTTCAAGTAGTTCCTCCATAAGCAGTATTGATTCTATACATATCTTTCTATATAATGAACATAAATAATATAGAAGAAGAGGCTGATTAGCATATGAAGTATAATGTAAAATTATTAAGGCAAGAAAATTACAAGCCAACCTTTTGGTCTGGAGGCATGGCTACAGAACTGACAACATATCCTCTAAATTCTGATTTTGCCAGTAGAAATTTTTTATGGAGGTTAGGAGTTGCTAAAATTGACATAGCAGAATCTACCTTTAGCAGCCTGCCAAAGGTTTCACGCAAATTCATGGTTATAGAAGGAATGATAACTCTCGACCATGAAGGTAAATACAAAAAACTACTTAATCCCTTTGAGCAAGACAAATTTATGGGTGATTGGAAAACTAAAACTTATGGCAAAGCTTCTGTTTTTAATTTAATGACTATGGGAAATTATGATGGTGAATTACTTCATCTTAATATTAGTCCTTATAACCAATTAAAATTCGAATATAAAACTCCATCAAATAAAAATTTAGTTGCAATTTGTTTTTACACTGTAAATGGTGGATTTAATTCTAATATTGATGGTAAAGCTTTTGAAACTGTTAAAAATGATTTGATTTTAATTAACTGTGTAAATTCAGGATATACTCATGAATTTATGCTTTCTAACAATACTTCAGAAATTACTAATATAGTAGTAAGTATAATTTATCTAACTTAAAATTACTTTTGCATAAGAAATCAGCTTATTATATATCCTTAATCCCCAAATACTATTTTTTATTAAACTCACTTATTCTTTAATAAATCCCTGATTTCTTGAAGCAGTAAAACCTCTTCAGATGGTTTAACTTCTTCTGTAACAGCTTCAGCTTTCTTTTCTTTCTTAAACTTATTTATTAACTTTATAAACAAAAAAATAGAAAATGAAATAATTAAAAAATCAATAATATTTTGAATAAAGCTCCCATAATTAAGAGTAACTGCCGGTACGTTCCCATGTGGTCCCTTAATTACAAACTTTAAATATGTAAAATTAACCCCACCTGTTAAAGCGCCTAATATTGGCATAATGATGTCATTTACCATAGATGTGACTATTTTTCCAAAAGCACCACCTATAACAACACCAACAGCTAAATCCACTACATTTCCCTTTATTGCAAACTCCTTGAACTCTTTAAGCATAGCATCCTTCTTCTTTCAATTGATTTAAATACCTATTTAAAAGTGACTCATTGAAAGCAATCACCTTCATTTCCTTCCCTTATTATAAAATATGATATACATATAGATAAATTATTATACTAAAACAAAATAGGTGCTAGCATAAAATGCATAAATTATGCACTAAGTGAGCACCCTTTAAATTTATATTTCTATTCAATATCTTTGCTTCCAACTAAAATTGATTTATTTGCTATTGATTGAGTAGCATAATCATGGCTAATCAAAATAACTGTTTTATCTATTTCCTTTAAACTTTCAAGAATAACCCGCTTGTTATTAGGATCAATAGCAGAAGTTCCTTCATCAATCATAATAATTTTTGAATCACTTAAGAATGCCCTTGCCAAGCAAATTCTCTGGGCTTGTCCCCCTGATAATCCACGATATCCACTTCCAACCTTTGTATCAAGCCCTTTGTCTAAACTTTCAACAAAATCAAGTACAGCAGCCTTTTTAAGTGCTTTTTTCATATCCTCATCACTAGCCTTTGAATTAGCAATAATCAAATTCTCCCGAATTGTTCCAGTAAATACATTATTACATTGAGGAACATATGAAAATGATTGTTCACTATTTGAATTCATATTAAAAAAAATACTACCCGACAATGGATGATAAAGTCCCAATATTATTTTCATAAGCGTTGTCTTTCCTACTCCACTATCCCCTTCCAAAAGAACTTTATCATTCTTATGAATATCGAAATCTAAATATTTTAACACAGCTTTCAAATTTTCTTCCTTACTATCATAATTTAATTTATAAGAAAATGATAAATCATAGCCTTTTATTATAGTATCACTATTTTCGTCCGCTTTAAATTTTTGAAATATACACTTATTGCAATTATCCTCTTCCAAAAGGAACTTAGTAATTCTATTATAGCTTGTTTGTGCTTGAACAGATTCTTTTTGAATTATTGGTGCAATATACAATGGCCAATTAAAAGAACTTGAAAGCGTTATAAATCCAAGCAATCCTCCAATCTTCATAGAACCAATTGATATAAAATACACCCCTATAAATATCCAAGCAGCCATGCAAACATATGTAATTAAAGAAAAAAGGGATGATAAAAAGGCCGTCATTTTTGCTTGTTTAAATTTTTCGTGGCTGTAAATACACGCCTGCTTGCTAAACTTTTTTTGAAGTATATCATATGCTTTGGATAATTTTATAAGTGGAAGCTTATTAAAAGTTAAAAGAATACCTTGCCTTATTTGCTCCTGCAATTTTTGAATTTCACTTGCATTTTTCATAAGTTGCTTTTCAATTATTTTAGGAAGAAAAAAGGAAATCGTTGAAAAAACCATAATTATAATTGTAAGCTTGCAAGAGACCTGTATACCAAACAAAATCGCCAAGCAAAATCCAGCTATACCAGTAACGGCATTTATGACACATCTTTGATAAAAACAAGAAACTCTATTAACATCCGAATCTACAATTGTCATCCACTCTCCATCACTCAAAGCCTCAACCTTTAAATAATAATTAGTATTCATCTTTAACAACAATCTATCTTTGAATTTTTTTTCAACCCTTAAAGTATTTTGAACAGATACTTTTTTTATAATATAATATGAAGCTGCATTAAGAAATACTGTAATTATACTAATAACAAATAGATAAATCTTATGACTATTCATTTCATTCTTTCCTTGAAAAAGCATCTGTATGCAGTTTGCAATGATATAATTATAAAGCGAAATAATTATAGAAGATATATAAATTAATAATCTATGGAATCTATTAGGTTTCACAGCATCATAAATTTTAAAAATCGAGTTACTCTTTTTCATATAGACAGCCTCCATCCATAAAATAAGTGCGGTTAGAAATTTCCATAGAAGCTTCCTTGTGTGATACTATAATAATTCCAGTATTTTTAGATAATTGGGTAAGAACCTTCTGTACTAACTTAATATTATTTTCATCCAAGGCGGAAAACGGTTCATCCAATATTAAAAAAGGTTTATATCTCAAGATTGCTCTTGCAATAGAAAATCTCTGAAGTTCTCCAACAGAAAACTGAAGATTTGTATCTACAACTGTATCATATTTCAATTCTAAAGCTTGAATTCTGTCATGCAAATTGAGTTCTTTACATATTTTTTGGATTTCGTAAATAGGAACCTCAAGGTCATTCCCAAATTTTAAATTTTCCATTACCGTAAGCCCTGGAAACAATGCATTTTCTTGCGGAACATACGCAAAGTAATCTCTAGCTATTTTTACAATCTGCTCATCTTCTTTTAAATACAGTTCACCGTAATCATATTTTCTTAGCAAAAGAATAATACTAATTAATGTAGTTTTACCGCAACCACTTTCTCCAACCAATGATATAATTTCCCCTGTAGCAAGTTTAAAATCACAATTAGTAAGAACTGCGTTATCCTTATCATACGAGAAGCTAATATTCTTTCCAATCAGCTTTAAGCTTTTTTTCTTTTTATTCGTATCCCTATCCAAAACCTCTTCTGTTTCAGATTTTAAATTCAAAATTGTATTAATACGGGTAACAGATGCTTTCCTCTGAGAATTTTCTACTACTTTATTAGGCAGTCTAAGAAGTGGATATAGTATGGACTCTCCTATTACAGTATATAAACCTGTCAACTTTCCTATATTCATCAAATTAATTGTTACAAGATAAAAGCCAACAAAAATTACTAGTATATTTGAAAGATTAATAATTGATGTTGAAAAAAAACTGGACTTTCCATTATTAATTGCATTTTTCATCTTTTTTTCGCTCTTGCTATCAAACAATTTTTTAAAAAATATGTTTCTTATTTCAAATGCATTAAATATTCTAATAATTTCTTGGTTTCTCTTATTCTCAAGTAAAAAATTTTTATTTTGTCCTTCAATTTTTTGTATAAAAAGACTTGTTTGCTTTATCTTTTTAGAATAATATTGTACGACAAAAAATAAAATACTTGTGAAAAAAGAAAATATAACAGTTATTAAAAAAGAAGCCCTAATCAAATAAATAAATCCAACTATAATTCGTATAATTTCACCAACTATGGGAATAATACCTTGAAAAACATAATCAGAAGCATTCTCTGAGTCCTCTGTAATTAAGGTTAAATAATCACCTTCACTATATCTATCAGATTCTTTAATTGAAACTCTCATTATTTTTTCATATATCTTATTTTGTAAATCATATACAACACCTTGAGAGAGCTTAGAAGTATAAACACCTTTTAAATAAATATTAATTGCATATACAGCACTAATGCTTATATAAAGCACAATGTATGGTAGTAATTCCCCAGCTACGCTGCCAACTGCAATATTGACAGCCTTTTCTAAAACAGAAGCTTCTATAACCGAAAAACAACTATCAAATAATAATGCAATAATAAGTATAGTAAGCTTAATATATGATACTTTATACATTTTTTTATTAAGTAACTTCTTCAATTAAATCACCTTTTAACCGTTTAATCTTGACTCTGTTTCATAAACACTAGCTTCTTCGTTATCAATGTAATGTGTCCTTATTCCTGCCGTCTTAGCTTTCATGTCATAAATAATAAAATGCATATATTTAATGCCTACTTTTTTGCCAAGCATAACTATTTTACTTTCAGAACTACTATCTTTAGGTGATGGAAGGTGCCCTCTGCCATGATTGTGAACTATAGCTATTCCTTTATTTTTCTCCTTACAACCAAGCACTGATGAAATTAAAAATCTTGAATCAATGCTCACATTATCAGGTGTAGTTATGTATGCACCATCAGGAATCTCTATTTTTGAGCTCAAAACTTGTTTTCCCGACACATCTTCTGTCTCATATAAAGAAATAATCTCGGTAGACTTTCCACGATATAAAGCTTGTAACTCCAATAATTTGTTATAATCAAGCTCCAATACCTTATCGTCATCATAATCCTTTCTAAGAGACTTGCCATAAATATTATATGCATGCATTAATTCATCATATCGTTCCCTGTTATTTAAGTATAAGTCACTCATATTGGAATAAAACACCTCTAAGCCTTGCTTGAAATTATCACAATGCAATTTTTCAACATTATTTTTTAAACACATTTGGCAAAATCGCTTATCACCACATTTTTTACACTTAATTTCATTCTTTGATTTACAAAGTCCATCCATTGATTTTACTTCATCGTCCTGAAATACATTTCCCAATCTTTTTGATTCTTCTCCTAGAAAAATCTGACAAGGATATATATCTCCTGTCATCAAAACTGTGAACTGTGAAACACCCGCATCACAAAAATTTTCGATATAATGAGATGTTCTATAAACGTTTATCAATCTTATAATAAAATCATCAAAAATATAAGGATAATTGGAAAAAAACTTATTAAAATATTGTACATAATTTAGTTTTTCCTTAGGCGAATATTTATTTTCATCAGTATCTTCCTTAGTATTAATATGATATGATGCAGCTGAATTTACAATAACCCTACTGACATTAAATTTTTTTGACAAATAATCTCTAATATCATATCTTGTTAAACCATTCTCCTCACCTAATTTTGTATATGTTGCCTCAATGGAAAAAGAGTCCAGTTTACGCAATCTAAACAAATTATTACACACCTTATCATATGTCTCTTCTCCATTTATTAATGGTCTTTGCAAATTTTGAATTTTTCTTGGACCATCAATACTAACTATCATTTTAATATTATATTTTTCTATTATTTTTAATACCTCTTCATCAATGCAATAGCCATTGCTCACCATTGAAAACATTGGCATTTTAGCTATTTTATTTTCCTTAAAGAGCTTTGTTACATATTCACACACAAACTCTATTGTTTTTTTCCCTAACAATGGCTCTCCACCAAAAAAACTAATTTGCTTAATTTCTTGATATTTCCCATAAAAATACTCGATAATTTTTTTTGCTGTTTCAATACTCATATCAGCAGTTTGTCCTAAATTATAATTTCCTCCATTAGCATAGCAATAAATGCATTTAAAATTACATTTATTAGTCAATAACAATCTTAATTGCTTTAATTTCTTGCCTTCTTTATCCTTAACTGGTTCTCTTGATAATATTTTATTTATATTCTCTTCATCATATTTACTTATATTACCCTCCTCTATTCTCTTTGCAACTGTTGATGGTATAATATATTTTTTTGATGAATATTTGTCATATAATAAAGATTTCTCATTTACCATATTATGATATACAAACAAATTTTCCTTATCCATAACCTTTCACCTCAATTTCTATATAATAAAGAGGAAACGTTCAAAACAACATTTCCTCTCCATTTTTGAATATACCAACTTTTTAAGTAAGAAAGCAAATGGCTATTCCATACTTTCCATTTCTCCTCCACCGCCACAGGCATTTCCACAGCAGGCAAATTCAATCATGTCAGTATCAAGTCCATACTCTTCTACTTCAATTGCTTCCCAGTTTTCATTCATATTACTCCCCCCTCTCACCAATCTAAATTTAATTATTAGTAAAAATTTATATCAAAAAGGATTTTTTCCTTCAACCTTGAGTATATGAAAATCTCCTTTATGAATAAGCAATCAATAAATTTTACTTTAAAACTTTTATAAATCATATAATTAAGTTTATTTATATACCAATTAAGTTATTGTTCTTTATCTATGTAATTATACATCTTTACTCCATTGTTTTATTATCCCCATTATAGCTACTTTTTTCCATATTGTATACTAAAATCGTTCATCATAAATTAACATATTTATATATTATTTTTAATTTTTAGGAGCTTGTTTTGTATTAATTTGTCAATCTTGTTTGTTTTTTATTGCTTTTTTAGTAATATTAAGCCATTAAAAATATTAATTTATTAAAATATTATTTGTTTATTTCTATATCACACAAAAAAAACCATACCAAAATGTTAGGCAGCCTTTAGACATGCCTATGCAATTGATATAGTTATTTTCTATGAAAAAATTTATTTAAAGTTCTATTTCAAAATACTTATATAAATTCTTTTTACCATATTCCGTAATTCCAATTTCTCTGTTTACAAGCGATTTTTTAACCCAGCCTAATCCAATTAACCCGCTTGTAATAACTTTTCCTAATTCTCCAGCTATATGATAATTCTTCTCACTCCAATCATAGCATTTAATTCCTCGTAAGTTTTCTATATCTTTCAACCTATAATTTATTATTTCTAATTCAATCAATTTACTTATTCCAAATTCTGTAACATAGAATATATCATTTTCTAATTGAATATAGCTAAATCTTAAAAAAGCCTCTGTAATCCTTATTCCTAATTTTCCAGCAATATGGTCATAACAAAGCCTCGCATTTCTTAGAGCTTCTGAATGTATATATTGATTTAATGACTTGGTTTTAGGTGATTTTGAAAGTTTCATAAGTAATTCAAGTAATTTTGCAACATCTTCATTAGCTAATTTAAAATAACTATACCTACCATATATAGTTTTTTCAATAATTCCTGCGTTAACCATTTTAGATAAATGAAATGTTGCTGTTTGTGGTTTAATACCAGCTATTTTGGCTAATTCGCCTGCGGTACGTTGACCTCCTAATAAGTTCATAAGCATTATGCTTCTAGATGAATCGGCTATTAATGATGCAATATCATTTACCATAGGATCTGGTTTCAAAATAAGTCCCTCCAGACTTTTATAATTTAACAATATCGTTTCTATCTCCATCGAAATAATATTGCTTTATAATTATATCATAAGTTAACTTAAAATTTTAATTTTATATACGGAGGCATTTCTTATGAAAAATTTAAAAGATATTAAACTATGCGTCTTTGATGCATATGGTACATTATTCGATGTTAATTCAGTCACTAAACACTATTGTAACGAATTGGGAGATATATCTGAACCATTTTCAAAGCTTTGGAGGTCTAAACAATTAGAATATTCTTGGTTACGTAGTCTTATGAATAGATATGATGACTTTTGGCATATAACTGAAGAATCGCTAGATTACGCTTTAGATTATTTTAATATTAAAAATGAGTTTTTAAAAATTAATCTTTTAAAATCATATGAGCATATTAATTGCTACGGAGAAGTTCCTACTACTTTATTTAAATTAAAAGAAATGGTAATATCAACTGCTATATTATCCAATGCTTCACCTAACATGTTACATATGGCTATTAAAAATTCTAAGATAGATTTCCTTATAGATTCCTGTATTTCTGTTGACAGTCTTAATATATATAAACCTCATCCTACTGCCTATAATTTAATTTTAGAAAAATATGACCTTAACAAAAATGAAATTTTATTTATCTCTTCTAATAGTTGGGATGTGGCTGGTGCTAAAAGTTTTGGCTTCAATGTAGCTTGGATAAATCGCTTTAATAATAAAAAAGAAGTCTTACCATTTGAATCAGACATTGAATTAAAATCTCTACTTGACTTAGTTCTGCTTCTCTAAATGACGACCAAGTATATGATAAACCTATAAACTCTGCTACAGACTTTTCAAATTGGGTTCAAAATTATCCATTGCTCCATAAGAATTTTCATATTCTAAATCCTCCATTTTAAAAATGCATCATATCATAAGTAGATTTTTTTTAATGGCTATGTTTTAAATAAGTGTTGATTTTCACACTTATTTAAAACATAGCTTCCTTTAGTAAGTTTAGCTATTTTTAAAAGAATGTTTCTATGATGCGTTGGCTTTTATGGACTCTTAGGATTGCTCGTTTATAATTTGCGTAATTTTGACTAGAACGGTCAAAGCCATTTAGGCATCAGGACGATGCATCTAAATGGGTAGCAAATTATAAACGAGCAATTCTTAGAGTCCATTAAGGCATTTTAAAAAAAATAATAAGTCCAAATTGAGAGATAGTTTTGTGTAATACAAGGAATTGTAACACGCTAATACTGGTTGTCTTAGTGTGCTATAGTGACGAAATATTACACAAAACTAGCCGAAAGTTGAACTTGTTATTTTCTTTAAGATGCCTACTGTCATAAGCTCATATCAACATTCTTTTAAAACATAGCCATTTAAATCAACCTTACCAATGAATTTAATCTCCAACTTAACAATTCCACTGATTTTTCTTCATATCAACATGATCCGAATCTTTAAAGGATACACCTTCTTCTAATAGAAGAAATCGTTGTTCTTGCCACCCAGGTGCCAACCTTCCAGCATGATTTACCACACGATGACATGGGTATCTTCCATAAAATTCTGCTTGGCTAAGAACCTTCCCTACAAGTCGTGCGTTTTTGTCTCTACCAATAAGTCTGGCAATTTGTCCATACGTAGCCACTTTTCCTTCTGGGATTTCTTCCACAACGGAGAGTATTTCATAAATTAATCTTTCATCCATAATTTTTTTCATATATTCACCTGTTACATGAATCCTCCTTATATATATTGTTACATTCTTAATTTTGATTCAATAAAATTTCTTCCTTCAAAATTTCTATAAATAACTTTTTTGTAGAAGATATATATTGTTTCTTAACTTGTTGCAAGATGCCAATTTCAATATATGGATTAACAATATTAACTGGAATTTTCACAAAGTTTTCAGATAATTGTAAAGATGAAATTATTACTCCTACACCAGAAAGTTTTTCTACAAATGAAGGAATTGAAGATATTTGACTAATAGAATAACAAAACGGCCTATTATGAAGCTTCAAAAACTCCTCCTCCAACCTAATGCTATACAAGCAATTTTTCCCACCAATAATTAGAGGGTATTCTATCAATTTATCTATAGAAATTGATTTTTTTTTAGCAAATGGGTGATTATTAGTAACAATAAAAGATATTTTTTCATTGTAAATATTCTCAAAATCCAAGTTGTATTCGCTACTGCTTGAGCAAATAGCAAAATCTATAGAATTATTAGATAAAGCCGTTGATAGTGAATCCGTATTTCCAACAATAAAATTACAGGTAATATTAGGTTTATATTCAGCAAACTTTTTAAGCACCTTTGGTAGAATACTGACTGCAAGTGTCTCTATTATTCCTATATTTAAAACGCCTATTTCTTCCTTTTGTAAAAACTTTGCTTGCTCCAATACAAAATTCCAATGCTTAATAAGCTCATCAATTTCTTCTGCAAATATTTTCCCAGCAGGAGTCAATTCTGCATCCCACCCTCTCTGAAAAAGTTTAATACCTATTTCTTTTTCTAAGCGTTGAACCTGATTGGTTATAGTAGATTGAGCATAATGCAGTTTAATCGCTGCATTTGAAAAAGTTCTTTCTTGAATAATAGTACGAAAAGTAATAAGTTCTTTTAAATCCATTTTTAACACTCCATCTTCATCTATAAAATTGATAATTTTTATTAATTAATTCAATTATACAAATGAAAACATCTGTTGTAAAATTAAGACATCAAATAAAAGGAGGCGATTGCAAAATGCCATTCGTTAGAGTAAGTTATTGTGAAGAAAAATATACCAAGAAAGATTTACCTTTAATTAGTGAAAATATATTAAACTCACTCATTGAGGAATTTAATGTTCCTCCAAAAGATTATTTTCAAGTTTTTGCCTCTCACAAAAAAGAAGAAATTTTCTATGATAATAATTATCTTATTAATAAAACTAGGACTGATGGTGTTCTATATATTCAAATTACATGTGGATCAGGCAGAACTATGGAACAAAAAAAGGCGTTATATATGAATATTGCAGACAAGCTATTTATAAATTGTAAAGTTCCTAAAGAGAATGTGTTCATAATGCTTATAGAAACTGAATTAGAAGACTGGTCATTTGGCGAAGGTATAGCCCAAATGATTAAATGAAATTAACATTTAGCAAAATGTAAAAGGAAGGAATATTAATGAAGAATAAAGCAATAATATTAATCTTTAAGTATTCCTTTTTCTATTTTAGCTGAACATTTTTTATAAAAAGATATGCAAACTATTGTATACTTTAACTATTTTTTATAAGAACTTTTTCTATTTCTGCAATATAAAATGTATGGTAATCTTTTTTAGGATACCATTTTTCATCTAATTCACCTACTGTAAAACATTTAGGATCAAAATCTTGTGCATATAACTTTTTACATATAATCGCAATATTTCCTTCTTCAAAATAAGGTGTATTATTTTCATGTTGAATTGTTAAATTGACTTTGGAAATCTTATCTTCATCCCTACCAGATACAGTTCCAAGATAACTTAATTTTTTTCTAAAAGTTTCATCAAAGAATGTTAAAGAAAAAGTATCAGAATTATCTACGAATTCTTTAGTATAACGCTGAGGTCTTATACCAATATAAACTACATTTTTAGCAAACATTATACCAAAGCCACCCCAGCTTGCAGTCATAGTATTTACCTTATTATCCTTCTCTGCTGTAATTAACATCCAATCCTTACCTATAAGTTGAAATGTGCTTTTATTTAATTCTTCTGGTTTAATTTCTTTAAATTTATTCATAATATCATTCTAGCTCCTTCTATTAATACAAATTACTTTGCAAATTCTTATTAACATGTATTATTATATACTTAATACAATGCAATACTAGTATGCACTTTATTGTAAGATACTCACTGAAAGGAAAGTAATAAGATGGATAAATGTACCGATATAAACCCCGAACCATTTGAATATACATTGTCTATAATTAGTGGTAAATGGAAAATGATTATAATGTTTTGGCTATGGCGTTGTGAAGTTATGCGTTATGGAGAATTAAAGAAATCCGTTAACGGCATTACTCATAAGATGCTAAGCAGTCAACTAAAGGAACTTGAAGCTGATAATATTATAGTACGCACGGAATACGGGCAAGTGCCACCAAGAGTGGAATATTCTTTATCTAAAAAAGGAATATCTCTTATGCCCATTTTAAAAGAAATGTGTATCTGGGGACATTCAAATTTTAAGAATTTATCATAAACATTATTTGTTGTATCTCTTAACACTCCTATACGATACATTACCTATAATATTGCATTTGTACAATATATATATATCAGAAAAAATAGTAGCCCCTTTCGCAATGGTTAGCTACTATTTTTACATGCCTATGCAGGGTTTATCCTAAAAATTGTTTTGCAAAGGTGGTAAACAAACCTTGAAGTTCCTTTGCATAACTATTATCATAGCCATTCTCAAAATATGTCTGTAGAGCATTATTAAAGCTATTTTGAAATGCACTAGCACTAGAAACATCTAATTTTTTAAGCTGTGCATATGCTTCATTAGAATACGCTGTGTCTATATCTTTATTTGAACTGCTTTCTTGATTATAAATATGCTTGTTATACTCCTGTAATAGAAGTTTTCCAGCAGAACTTGTCATATCATGCACAGCAACATAAGAGACTTCTGAATTCCCTAGTGCAGCCTTATACGCATCAACTGTATTGCTTGTATTTGAAACTGCAAATGCGTCATTAAGTACCTGTCCAGCAGAAACTATATCTTTATAGGTAAAGTTTGTTCCAGAAATATTTGCTGTTACAGTTACCTTATTTGAGCTATAGTCCTCAAACTTCTTTGCAATATCCTCTACACTTTCGTTAGAATAGTCAATATTATTATCTTGTTTGAACTGACTATATGCGGAAAAAAGTTGCTTCTCCATATCTACAAGTGAATTACTAATAGACGTTTCACTAGGATCATTAATGAATTTAGCCCTATTAAAAAATGTATTTAGATTGTTAGCTTGTGCATCTATGTTTTCGCCTGTATCTTTAGAATAGTATTGATTAAGCTTTTGCAATTCTGCTTTTTCTTGAGTTTGCTGCTGCTTAGTATAAGCATCTACATCGCTAATTCCTTGTTCTTTTGCTCGTTTTGCTATATTATCACTAGAATAGGTAGCTTGAATTTCTGTTTTTGCCTTATCATAGGCTACTACAGATTCTGCAAGATAATTTCCATCACCTGTAGGTACATCTGTTAAATTGTTAGCTGCACTATGAAGATTCTGATTTTGAAGTGTCGAAAGATAGAGGTTCATTGAATCTGCAATTGGTGTTGAGTAGCTATCATATTGATGTAATGCTTCCTCATATTGGCTTTGTATTTTTTGATTTTCAGCTTGTACCTTATCAGATTCCTCATCATACTCAGCTAATGTTTCTCTGTTTTGAGGAATATTATTGCTCACTGGTTTATACGCAGAAAAAGAAGTGTCGATGTCATCTAAAATTTTTTGCTGAGAAGTCTCACCCCTATTACTTAAAGAAAAAACACCAGAATAGGTATCTTTTGAAGAACTAGGACCATTAATTTCTCCTCTGCTATTATATGTAACAAATTCATTTTCTCCAGTATTATAATCATATCTCACTAGAGCATCTTCCACATAAATTTTGCTTTTATCAAAATTAGCTGCTGGTATTGTGTCTTCCCCTGCTACAACCTCTGTGAGTTTTCCTGTTGCTGAATCAATATGTAAACATCCGATAGGTCCTTTAGAATACTCACAAGAATTATCAGGTGGTTGTTTAATAGTTATATTATTATTTGAATATAAAGCTGACGGCCTGATAGAATTAATTGACATACTATTACCTCCAATATTATTTTCATTAATATATATTATCGTATATAAAATTCAACTTTATAGGTTTATTACAAAAAATTTGCATAACATGTAAATTATTTTTTTTATTTTATTGACTCTTATTTCCATCTAATATAGAATAAAAATAAGTATATTTTTCAAATAAAAGGAAGGATGTTTAGTATGAAAGGCCTAAAAAATTTTTTAAGATCTATATCACTTATAGCTATACCACTATTTTCTATGTCTACATTTTCTGTTACAGCCCATGCTAATTCAATTTCGAAAGCACATTCTAAAGCCAAACTAAGTATTAGTTCTATAACTAAATCCGAGAAAATATCTCAGCAAAAGTTAGCTTCTCTCATTGGTTCCCATGCCAATAAAAGTTCATCAATCCAAAAATCAAACAAACTATCACTTACACCTAAACTTATACATGCAAATGATAGTTCCTCTAGCAGTTCTCAGCCCACTGTTGGTTATGACATCTTAGTTGACAACCCAAGTAGCGAGGTAAATGGTAATCTAACCATTCAAAGTAAAATAGATATTATTGCATCTGCTAACTCAGATGGCTCAAATTCATATGAAGCTCAAAACTTTGCTAAAGACATATCAATTCCTATTCTTCCATTGTCTATAACTAATTATAGTATTACTAAATTAGTTGACAATAATAATAATCTAATTGGGGCTCAATTCCAGTTTAATACACCTGCACAATATGTCCCAATGATACAAGTTGAAAACTCTTCTAATGTTTGGTCAAGCCCTGTTTATCCAGATTTTAATATTGAACCAGCTAGTGGAAGTCGTCCAACTGCCAACTTGGATCATGCTTTACCAGGTTTAGTTCCTAAAAACTTAGCTTTTAATGTAAGTTGGACAAGTTCTCAAGCTCAAAATAGCTCCTCCACTTTAAAGAATTCCGAAACATTAATATTAAATACTGCTTCTTTAAATGACGACCTAGTATATGATAAACCTGCAAACTCTACTACAGATTTCTCAAATTGGTCCCAAAATGTTTCAATACCAGATACAGGTATATACTACGTTCTTACGAGTGTAGAAGATTCCAATGGCTATTGGTCAGATTGGAAGGCTTCTCAAGTTGAAATTGAAGATTCATCCGTCCAAGTTGTAAATCCGGTTGTAAGTGGCGATGAAGGTACCGTAAGGTGGAATATGGGATCATACCCATCATATAAAAGCAACCTATCAATGTCTGGAACATTAGTAGATTCCTCTGGCTATATCTTACCTTATGTATCATTAAACATGCAAGTTACTGATGGCGATTCGACTATTAGCCCTAATAGCACAACTTCTCCAACCTTTTATACTGGTGCAGATGGTACCTTTAAATATACCATGAATAATCTTCCTGTATCAATTGGTCAACAATTGCAAGTAAACTATGAAAGTGATGATTATTATGATGATTGTGTACTAGCTTTAGTATCAAATAATACAAATTTGTATACTACTCCTGTATATGGCTTTGCATATTGGATATATACTGGCTAATAATTTAAAATTATTGCGAAGTAAGAGCATTCTGGAACATTAAATAGCAGCAATAAATCTAAGAGGAATATTCTCAAAATCCTAAGAACTTTCAATAACTCACTATCGTTCAGACAAATTGAAAGTTCTAAGTCTTTTGAGAATATTCCTCTAAGATTTATAAGCTGTTATTTAAATCGTTCCAAAACGCTCTTACTTCGCAATTACAGTGGGTTAAGGTGAAAATTCGAGGCCACTGAAAAACCGGCTGTTTTTTAAGAAAAAATGTTTCAAAAAATATTCACAAAAATGCTAGGGTATAATCCTTAGCATTTTCCTTAAATTTACTTTTATATTCATATATAAGGATCAAAGCCTCCTTATTTACCATCTAAGATGGTAAGAATTCTTTTTAGATTAACCACAAATATTGTCACTGCACTTTGCAAGTGCATACCTTTTAGACCTGTGGCAGATGCAACATCATACCCATGTCTATGCTTTAATTCACTATTTTTAGCTTCAATCTTATAGCGTTCTTTTGATTTTTCTTGAAAATACTCACTTTCTTGAAATTTTATTTGTTCTTTATGTGGATTAGAAAGTATTGTTACAGAATAGGTTTTTGTTTTATTACCTTCTTTATAGCATCCTTTTTGTGATGGACAACATTTACATTTGTTTACATCAAAAAAATATTGTTCCATCTGATTTTTTTGGGTATTATTTTTTTTCTGAAGTGTTTTCTTGAAAGCCATATGACCTTCTTGGCATACATACATCCCAGCATCTTTGTTAAATTCAAACTTATTTGAATTCTTTCTGTTTCCATGGGTTACACATTCACTTAATCTTGCAACTAATTTTATGTCATTTCCTTTTGCATAAACAATGTTCTCTTTTTCTGAGTATGCCGCATCTCCAATAACAGTTTCAACTTTTACACCTGCTTTTTTGCTTTTTACAATTAAAGTTTCTAATTCTTTTCCATCATGCTTTTCTCCAGAAGTTATTGTGGCTGAAGTTATTATTCTTTCTTCGCTCATTGCTATGTGAGTTTTGTAACCAAAAAATGATGTATCTGCTGTTTTATGTCCAACCTTAGCATCTTCATCTTTTGAAAGTGTTAATTGTTCTATATCATCGTCAATAGATTCATTTAAAAGGTTTAATTTTTCTTTAACCTTAGGATACTGACTTAGATTATCATCTTCTTCAATTACCGCAATTAATTTTTTGCAATACTCAATTTGATCCTCCAATATACCGTTACTAACTTTTTTAGGAAACTTGCTTTTCATTTCTTCATCTATTTCGTAAACAGATTTTCTTAATAGTTTTGATTGTTCAACTAAAATAGCTCTTGGCGATAACTGGTTATATCTTGCTTTAGTATGTGTAGAATCAACTATAATAGATTTACTTTTCAAAATCCCTTTTTTTATTGCGATACTAACTGTTTTGTTTATAAGAAGATCCAACATATTTGAATCCTTTAATCGTAACTTTCTAAATTTAGTTAATGAACTTGGATCTATAACAGAAGCCTCCGGAGCTATATCCAAAAAATATTTAAAAGACATATCATATTTTGAACGTTCAACAACATCAACATCTGATAAATCAAATGTTATTTTTAGCATTAAATACTTAAACATCATTATAGGATCAATGGCTCCGCGGCCATTGTTAAAACAATATGTATCAATAATTTCATCATAAACAAATGAAAAATCAACTAAATTTTTTATTTTTCTTAAAATGTTATCCTTTGGAATAATAAGATCATATAAATCAGTATATGGACTCATAACTAACTTTTGTTGCTTTATCATTATTGATTTCCTCCTAAACGGTCTTCTACACATATATAATTCTATATAAATCCATAAAATCCTTTTTGAATACAAAAAACAGCTAACGAAGTTAGCTGTCAGCAGTTTTTGAAAAATACATTAATCTTTTATTCAATTAGGACTTTTTCAGTGGCCTCGAAAATTCCTCCGTGCCTACGGAATTTTAGGGTAAAAACAGGAACTGCTACAATTGCATAAGCAATCAAAATAAGTTTTAAGATTTTCTGTAGCAAGGCGGAAGAAAATCATCCTTCACTGTACTCTGTACTCTGTCAGTTGTACTCTGAATAAAGGTTCGCAATGTTTATTATTTGTATATTAAATAATTTTGTGCGACAGCCAATTTTTATTGAGCTTTATTACGGGCTTTTAAAAGACGTACGCCTTCACTTGTAATATGGTTCAACCATACCGTAAATAAAACACATAGTTTTCTTGTATTAGTGCTATTCTAATTTTTTCCTTAGATTATTATCCCCTCAAAATGATCCATTTCATGTTGAATTATCTGTGCTGCAAATCCAGTAAACACTTGCTTTTGCTTCTTAAAATTTCTATCAAGATACTCAACATCTATCATTTCATATCTCTTTGTTTTTCTAAACCCAATTAAGGATAAACAGCTCTCTTCTGTTTTATAGGGCTTTTCTTTCTTTAATATAACTGGATTTATCATAGGTACAATGAGGCCGCCTACAGTAAATACCAATATACGCTTTTTTACTCCAATCATGTTTCCCGCCAATCCAACGCAATACTCTAAATTTGCTCTCAACGTATCTATTAAATCATCAACTACTGCTATATCATTTTTAGTTGCCTCTTCTGATTTTTGTCTTAAAAACAACACATCTTTTACAATTGGTTTTATCATAATTTTCACCTCTTTATTCTGTAATATCAGACGCTACAATTTTTCTTAATGTTATTTTATCTGCTACAATATGTGGAAATTGTTCATATGGATTTTTGATCAAGCCTATCATACTCTTATAGTACTAAATATATCATTTCAAAAAAGTCTACGCTATTTATGATACGTTTCTCCGTAACTATCTTATCGGCATCGGTTTCAAAGAATAAGTACTTTCTTATATTCTTTTCATAAATATTATTGATAAAAATAATTGAAGAAATTAAAAGGCAACACCAAAGTTGCCTTTATCACACATTATAAGAATATTGTAAATTAGTTCTTTTTATTATGCGAAAGAGTAAAGTTCATCACTTTTTCCTATTTCATAATGACACTCAATTATTTCACCAGGTGCAATTTTTTCTGCATATGTCAATGTTCTTATAACCATTCCATGGCATACCATAATCACTTTATTATAATTAGCATACTTATCTGCAACCTTTTTAACTCTACTTCTTAATGAATTTAAATCTTCCCATCGTCTTTTCTCTCCGTTAGGATAGATACCTTTGCAGTTATTAAAATCTTTTGTTAAGTCTAAACATTCTTCAAACACACGATATTGAAAGGTTAAATCAGGCATCCATTCATGTAAGTCCATCTCTACTGTCAAATCAATATTTGTCTTTTGAGAGATAATTGCAGCAGTCTGTAAAGCCCTTGTATATGGGGAAGATACAATAATATCTGCACTTTTTAATCTTGGGTCTAATGCTGTTGTCAATGCTTGTGATATACCTTCTTTTGATAAAGGCGCCAAATCTCTGCCATGTCCTATATATCCTCTTTCATCACATGGGCTATAATCTGGTTGTCCATGTCTAACTAAATAAAATTGTGCCATATAACAACCTCCATTTAATTCGCATTTAATTAAAATTCTTAATTAATTTATTATACAACAAATAGATAAGCTTTGTTTATAAAATTTATTTCACTACTATTATATAAGTAAATTTTTCTTTGAATCAACCTTATCAATAAGCTTACCAAGTTTAAAGTGTTCACAATTATTGGATATAAGATTATACCCTCCAAAATCTGAACCCAATTTACTTTCAGCTCTTTTAATTATTTCTTTTGGTGTATATTTAGGCTTTGGGTAACTATCAATATATACTTTTCATTAAATTTATTTTTGACCTTAAAAAAGGAGGGTCACCTCCATAATCTGGTAATCCTTCATGTTCAATAATATATTTTATTATTTACAATGCATTTAATTCCAATCTGACGCTGTTATTTATGATACGTTTCACCGTATCACACCTAAATGAGAAAAGGTAAAATAATGTATATTGATTAATCTAAAAGTTGCAGAACAGCTACAATTTCTTCATCACACATTTCTCCATTTTCAACGAAGCCCATTGAATTATAAAGTGCTTTTGCCACCACATTTTCAGGTTCATAAGAAAGCCAACAATATGTAGCTCGTCCACATGGCTCACCTCGTAAATATTCAATTGATGCCTGTAAAGCCTTTTTACCTAATCCCTGTCCTTGATATGTTTTATCAATCATAAAACGCCAGATACAATAGTTCCCATCAGCAATATCAGGTTCATCATCATCACCATTTGCACCATAACCAAACATAACAAAACCAACTAGGGCGTTTCCATTGTAAATTCCAAACGGTAATGCAACACCTCCCGAAGTGATAGTAGTATATGCTTCTAAAATGCTTTCTGTATTTGTTGCTACAAAATCCAATTGATTGTTATTCACTGATAACTTAATTATTTCCCAGATATTATTTGAATCTACTTTTCTTAATTCTATCATAAAAAACCTCCAAATTATTTTTGATAGATTATATAAATAATCTTAAGTTTCTTTATTCTTGCAAATTACCATTTACCTATTATGTTAATTTGTTCCTGATTTATTATAACATGCCTCGTAAAAATAGTATCTAATGATACGCACTGCTATTTAGTATTAGGATTCACAATCATATTTGCATCTGTTATATTTTGATTTTCTAACTACAGGATAAACATATGCAAACGTAAGTACTATTACTAAAATTCTAAATCCTATTCCAATAATTCCACCCTCAGGTCCATACATTCCTCCCATTAAAGTATTATTATTTGAAGTAATACTTTGAGAAATCATACCTGGAAATTTAAGTCCACTTACAGGAAACCCAAATATAGGTCCTTGAAAAAAATTCCACGAAAAGTGTAGTGCAATGGGAAAGATTAAATTTCTAATTTCTAAATAAGCGTGAAAATCAACACTTATTTTAGACATAGCCAAATAAAAAAGCTCTTATCCTTTTTATAAGGTAAGAGTTTTCATTATTATACTATATACTTAAATCATAAGTTGATACTTTTTTCAGTAAATTTTGTACTTCTAATAAAACATGCTAAAGCCTTTTATATTATCCACCTGAAAAGATTTATAAGCTGCTTCAAAAGGGAAATCTATTATACTTAAATTTTTTATACTTCCATGATTTACAATTAACCCTGAGAATAAAAGCATTGAACACATTAATAACATTATTGGTATTATAATTTTTCTCTTTAACACACAACATACCTCCTTATTTAAATTTTAAAGCAAATTCGCCGATTTCTGTACTTATTTCACTACTGATTTTATTATAAAAAACCATTAGTTTATATATAAGTCTATCATCAACTTTATCTTGCTTATTTACTATATAGTATACTTTTTCCTTTATATAGTCCATTTTTTGAATATTGTTTTGAACTACATACATATCTATTAAAACACTCAATATATTATTTGCCAAAACATAATTTTTTTGTATCTCACAAAAATTTAAAGCTTTTAAATAATAATTCTCAGCTAAATTTAGATTATTAAGTTTATTATATATTTCACCTATATCAAAATAAATATTGGATGTGCACAAACTATTATTATCTAAATTGGATAACTGATTAGTTATAATATTAAGATTTTCAATCGCCTTATCTTTCATGTTTATATCCATATATACATCAACAATATTTGTTAGGATAACTAAGTATTTTTCTACATCGCTTCTACTTGTTAAATTTAAAATTTCAGTAAATACCTGAAGAGCTTCTTTATAAAGTTTCATTTTGTAGAAACAAACTGCTTTACTATTTAAGATTTTGATATATCTTGAAGTATCTTCTTTATTAACTATGTTTTCTGCTATTTTAATATTATACAATGCACGTTCAAGGTTATTAATACCTTTATAAGCTAGCGCATTATTTTGTCTAAAAATAACTTTATCTTTAAGTGGCATATCATCAAATTGACTTAATGCAAATTCACAACATTCAATACTTTTCTCATAGTTCCCCATATATCCATAAACCATAGATAACTTTCTTGAAAGTGGTATTAATTTCTTATCCAAAAACATTCTGCTAAGTAATGCCGAAGCTTTTTCATAGTATACAGCACTTTTATACATTTCGTTATTATTACAAAAATAATCTCCTGCATATTCATATATCTTTAATTTTTTATCTTTAATATCCCAATCAATTAAAAAACTTTCTGCTTTTTTTAATGTTTCTATAAAGCTATTATCTTTAGATATTACCAAAGTTTTTAATTCTTCTATGTAAGAATCAAGAACTTTAGTAGCCTGTACAATTTGATTTTCCATTAAATATTCAACCGTTTCAGTAACTTTAAAGCCTTTTTTCTTCCCTAGTTCAGTCAAGTTTTTTATAATTACTTCTGCTGTTTTCTTAGTTATATTGGCTTTGTTTGTCTCAATTTCACTTATTAGATTCCTAGTTATATCATTTCCTGAAATCTCATCTTGTTTTAAATTGTACTTTTCTCTAATTGCCTTTATCTTATCACCGTCCGATATCACTATACATTTGCCCATTCAAAACGCTCCTAACTTATACATCTTTTATCATTATTAACAATTATATCAAATATATGATTTCATGTAAATAGGCTCACTTACAATCTAAGCTTAATATAGAATACAATTTAAAGAATCACCCATAAATACGAAAGGGTAAAATATATTATTTCTCTATTTTACCCTTTTTTATAAATATACTATTTATTATACAGTTTTTTACCTATAAAAATAGCAGTCAAGAATATAATTAACGTAATTAACAAAAATAACAGCATAAATGTAAATACAGATTATGCCCATTATATTTAACCTAAAACTCTTTCATCAACTCGTCTAACAAAACTATAAGTATAGCATTCAAAGTATTTTGACCAAAATCGAAGTGCCGTTGGATTCAATGTTTCACAATCAACACCTAAATATCTCACACCTTCATTTGCAAGTCTTTTCATAGTATACATTAAGAGTTCTTTAGCTACAGAACTATTTCTATATTTACGTTCAACATACATGCCACAGATGTTGAGTACTTCAGAATCTTCTGAAATGAATGTTTCTGCAGCTTCCTCAACTTCAATATATCCAATAGGTCTATCATCAGCATATGCAACAAAGAATCGACTTTTTCTTTTCTCACACAATTCTGCAAACTTCTCATCTGTAAATTGTTCAGATAGAAAATATATAGGACTGTCATTCATATGCTTAACAAGCCCATTTTTTAAATTTAATAATATATTTGCTTTTTGGTAGCTAACTTCTTTATATCTACATCCACTATCCATCTTCAATTCATCTACATTAGACAAATCTCTTATTGCATCACTGCAACGAATACCAAAACCATTGAATATCAAAGATTCTGCTATCTCTTTATCATGTGCATATTTACAGATTGCAAAACTAAATATTCCATCTTGAATCATTATTTTAGATAAATTCTCAAATAATAAAGAGGCTGTTTTCTGCCTATTTCTGCCTGCAAATGCACTTCCGAACAACGGTGAAAATGAACCTTTTACATTTCCAAACTGCCCTTCAAATCCACCCCAAAACATTAGGTATCCTACAAGTTTTTCGTCTTCAATTGCTAACAATCCATACTTACTGTTAAAAATATCAGATATTAGTGCCTTCAACTTATTCATATAATTTTTCACTAACAATTGTTTGTTATTAGTACATTCATTTTTATATTCTATTATTGCCAATCCAACCGCTTCGTCTATATACTTTAGTTCTGGTTTTCTAAATTCCATCCTATTCCTCCAATTTCCTAAAACTATAATATTTAATCTCCATTCTATTTAAATATAATACAAAAATCTTTTTTGTAAGCTAGAACTCATTATATAATTTACATAAATAGCTGCTTGCTTCTGTCAATATTCTCTTGGAACTATCAAATTGAAAGGCGCTTATAGCTTTCTCGTAGTTCATCAAGCTAGCCCCTAATAACTCTTCCTTCTGAAATTGTATTTCTTGATCCTCGTATTCTGCCAGAAAATATATAATACGTTTTATTATTCCCTTTTTATTTGGAATTGGATGCTCATCACTTGTCTTAAATCCATCTAAAATGTGTACTCTTAAACCAGTTTCTTCGTATATTTCACGAAGTGCTGTTTCCTTCTCTTGTTCTATTCCCTCCATATGACCTTTAGGAAAGCCATAATATCCTTCTAATGATTGAATAATTACATATTGAATTTCACCATTATGACGAGTAAAAACCACTGCTCCACAAGAATTTTCATATTTCATCTTCTAAATCCTCCATCCTATTAGAATTTGTATAAATGCTAAAATCAGTATCTATATATAATCCAGCACATCTAATGGTTTTTCAATTTGTTTAAAATTCTCCTTTCTGCCTGATGGTTGAATAGTCCCATCTTGTAAATACCAAACTGCTTGGACTGCATTCATCCCTAGTTCCCTAGCAGCTTCTAATTCAAAGCTACCTCCGTCTCCCACATATAAACATTCATCAGCTTTTACCATCAATTTATTCATGCATCTTTTATATATTTCAGCATCTGGTTTTTGTATTCCCTGTTCATATGATAAGCAAACCACATGAAAATATGGAAACAGTATACTTTTTTGAATTACATATGCTTCTTCCGAAAAACAATTACTTATTAGTCCTATCATAATTCCTTTTTCTTTCAAGCTACAAAGCAGAGCTATTATTTCTGGGTGCAAATGATTAAAACACTCTTCCTTTGTCGCTATACGTTTTTCAACAATTGAATCCCGCAATTCCTTAGAATAGCACTTGTTCTTTATAAGAATCATTTCGAGGGCTTCCTCAAGTGTCATTTTACCTATTGTTCGGTCGATTTCTGTAGGCTTCCACAGTTCCTGAAATTTATCTTCTGATATTCCTGCATCTATAGCCATTTGTGTTCCAAAATATACAGGACTTTTAAAATGAGTTATTAAGGTTTCATACATATCAAAAATTACTGCTTTTATCATAAATACATCCACCATCCTTTTGATAAGATTATTTTATAAGAATTCCTGCTCCTGTATACAGGTATGGAGTATACTTCTCTAATTTAAGCTTACCGTTAGATTCGACAATAAAATTCTCCCAAGTAACATTATCAATACCATTACCATAAATAGCTGATGAATTTAACATTTTTAATGTATTATCTTCATATTTGATAAGTATATAATGTAATGCTCTAGCAGATTTTTCCGAACTGCACAAAATAATTGCATATTTATTATCACCTGCTTTAACTTTATCAATAACATTTATATTTATAGCAGATATGTTAAACCCGTTTGCAAGTTGCATAAGTGGACTATTAGGTAATATACACATATAGGAATTTGAATACCATGTATCGCTTAATTCAATAGACACCTTTTCTGGATTTGAACAAGCTTCATGGATACCCATATTATTGGGGCCTACTTGTATTTTCTTGTAAATATTATCAACAAAAGTTCTATCATTTATATGTTGAGCTTTATTAGTTTCCCATAAATAGTAAGCAATTGAATACGCACCACAACTCATACTACCTTTGGGTTGAGAAATATATTGCTTCATTAAAACATCGACTTCCTCTCGTTATATTTTAAGTATACAGTATATTATTTTTATTTATGAAAATTTACTATTTTCAATTACATACGAAAAGCAATTACTTATTAGTCCTATCATAATTCCTTAGAATAGTACTTAAACATATTTAGTTCACTTTTTAACAATATTGCCAAACAGACTAATCATTATGGCATTCTAGATAATTAATCCTTTTTCCAATCTTTATAGCATATTCTATTTCACCTTTTGTAGTTTCAAGAACTCATCTTTAAACCTCGTACTCCCGCACAAAGTTATTACTTTATACTTTTCTACCATAATACCCTCCTTTTAATTTTCCTTATTTTACTATTGTCAAGTTATTATAACATAATTTATAAATGCATACTTTTCTATACTTATCCTCGATTTCAATATAAATACACATGATTATATTCAACGAATTTATCATAATAACTCTTCTTAAAACAAAATAAAAAGGAGAACCTCCACCATCATTATCTGGACTTGGTTCTCCTTATATGGGCACTGCTAAAAAGCTGTTCATAAGAATTTGCTAATGATAAAATGTTCACCTTTGTAATCTTAATTATTTATAGATAAACCATTTCAACTATTAAAATTCATGTGCATCATAATGCCAAGAAGCCGGCATTTCGATACAAATAAATTTTAAGTTTCAAGGTGGTTTATCTTTAGATACATGTTTGTAAATTTAACCCCTGAGAAAAATCCCATGTTATGATATAACCCTTCTGACGGATTACCTATAGTAACACATAAGATTGTTGCTGGCGATATTTTCTTTAAATTAGTTAGTGCTAACTTTATCATATTAGAAGCAATTCCTAATCTTCTGTAATCTGGTCTTACTACAACTTCGCCAATTTCAGAGAAGTCATTATCACAAAATCCACTAATTCCAGCTATGCAAGCTGCTATTAATTCATTATTATTTTTATCAAAAATAATAGTTGAACCATCAAGCGTATTGTTTGTTTTATATATCTTTAGAATTCTTTCAGCATCCATTACAGCCTCTTCTAAGTTTCGATGTCCAAAAAGTTCATAATCTATTCCACCACTATAACTTTCAAAGAACAACTTTCCTATATTTTGAGCATCAGATATAGTCGGTGTTTTTACTATAAAATCATCACTCCAATTAATATCTTCAAATATTTCTGTTGGGCGAATCATTACTCTTCTTTCACACTCTATTCTATACCCAAGTTTATTAAAATTCTCTATATCCTTAGGCGTAACACCATATATCTTAATTATATTATCTTTACCTGACCACTGTAGAATCGCATTATGAAGTGAACTAATAACTAAAAATCTATCTACAGCATATGGGGCTTCAATGAAAAAGGCTCCAATAAAATCGGCACCAATATGTACTCCTCCAACTCTTTTATCATCTTTAAATATCCAAAAATGATCATCATAATCTATCTTGTCCACTGTTTGTTTTTTCCAACTATAACTTAGTTCTAAATCCACATTTGAGTATATTGTTTCATGAATTCCAAACTCTAGCTTATCCGCTCTTTTTAACATAAATCCATCATTTAATATATATTCTTCTTTGCCTTTTTTCCATTTATCAATCTTTTTCATATTTTATTTTCTCCTTAAGATCAAGGTATTATAATACTCTAATGCGATTATAATACTTTGAATACTCGAATTAAAAGGTAAAGAATGTTTCTATATTAATCTTTACATAAAAACCAGTCATATCCATAGCTTAATATGAAGCCTACGTTATTTGTGGTACGGTTCTCCGTAAATAGCTTATCGGCGTCAGTTTCAAAGAATAAGCATTTCTTATATCCTTTTCGATATAATTTCATAATTTGATCAACCATATCTTACTGCTAAAGATTCTTTTAATTCATCTGCATAAACTTATATAGTATCACCTTTTATGGTTTAAACACAATCATCATATCCGGATTTTGCAAGTACTATAATCGGTTGTATTTAGCTTGCTATTTCAACTTTATATGCCTGTGCATCCTCCTTGTCAAGGTACTCATCTCTATCAATCTTTATCTGATTTTCATGTGCAACTCTGCAATCTTCCAATATTTCTGTAATTCTATCTTCTAAACTTCCAGTAGCACATTCAAGTGTCCTAATTCTATCAATTGCTTCATCAGTTTTTTCCATTATGTCATCTCCTATAAATTAGTTTCACTTTTATTATGTCCTTTTTATTTTTTCTTAATTCCATACTACTAAAGATAAACCACTTGAAAGGTTGAAATGGCTAACACCAGATTTATCCTAGAAAACTAGGATTTCACTTAGAGTACATAGTACAGTGAAGGATGATTTTTCTCCGCTATCACTTCGAAAAATCTTAAACTTAATGTTCTCACATGCCTTAAAACATAATGTTCAGCGCAGCTGATACTAGAATAAAAAATATTAAAGCTTAATCAACAAGTTGTCTGTTTAACTCACCTTTGTTAAATCAATAAGCTTTTTAAATGTTATATTTATTTCTTCTATAGTTGCATTTATTTCTTCAGTTGAAGCTGCATGATTTGCAATAACTGAATTAGTTTTACTTACACCTACAAGTATATCATTTATAGATTCTTTAATTTCTCTAAGAAATTTTGATACATTGTCAGACGAATCCTTACTATTTTGTGCTAATTTTCTCATTTCCGATGAAACAACAGAAAAACCTTTTCCACTTTCCCCAGCTCTAGCTGCTTCAATAGCTGCATTTAAAGCTAATAAGTTTGATTGAGTTGATATATGCTGAATAAAACTTATTATTTTATCAGTTTCATCAATTTTATTTTTTACATTATTAATAAAAGACACCATGTCGTTTACAGAATTAGATATTTCTTGAGAACCCTGCGTAATATTATTAACCGCTAGACCTGTTTGCTCAATAGAAGAAAATATATCCTTGGCAACCCCATCAATTTTCATTGAACTTTCTATGCTTTTACCAATTCCAACAGCTCCAATAACCTCATTGTTATCATTAATTAGGGGATATGCTATTGCCATAAAATCAATTCCTAGCTCTTCTTTAGGTACTATAGCATGCATAGATTTCCTTTTTTCCATGCATAACATTAAAGGATTACTTTTAGGTATTACATCTCCCGCCTTAAAAATGACAGGAACTCTAGGATTAATAAATGCTTCTATACACTTTTCTCTGTCAGTTACACATGTAGATACATCCTCATGAATCATTTCACCCAAGATAGGTAATACATCAATTAAAGATTTAATTATATTATTGTTCATATTCCTCACCCCTACATCCTAATAAAATTTGAACTAATGTAATTTAAGATGATTATACTATATTCCCCATATAAAATATATAGATTCTAATTTATTACTCAGCTATTGACTTTGACGTCGTGTCGTACTTTAATAGCCTTTGTAACAATTTCAAGTTTCAAGGTATTTTAGTCTATTTTGCAAGCTTCCACTTTAGTCCGTTTTCTCTATTTAATTTAATCAAAAAACTCATCATGATTTAGGTTAAAGTATTGATACAATAATCAATGATTCTAATTACACTACATATAACTAATACATACTTATATACTTCCTATTTAATCTTAGCTGCTTTACAATATTATAATATATATTTACAAGTTCTATTATTTCAAAAAAAGCCTACGTTACTTGTTGTACGGTTCATCGTAACAATTTTAACGTAGACTTTTACCCTATTTGTGGAATAAATATAAACTTACACCATTTGATGTAAGCTTATATTTATAAATTTATCACTCAAGAAATTTACAACGTCAAATAAACATATTGTGTATTAAGTTTTCCATAGATTAAGCTTATTTTCTTCACTTTAAGATTGCGTTAACATAATAAAATTTTTCCCTGCAATGGTTATTCGGATTGAAGTCACCATAGAAATATTCTGTATGTTTTATGAGTTCTATCTTGAAATTTGCTAAAAGCTCTTTGATATCATATAAGTCGGCGTAGAAATGAGGTATACCTTTTTCAAGTTCATCCCGGCATATAAGAGTATTTTTGTCTAATTTGTTACCTCTATTTTCAATAAAATCTGTACTTTCTTTTGAACAAAACGATAAATATACCTCACCATTTGGTTTGAGCACCCTTTCAATTTCTTCAATTGTTTTTTTCATGCCAATTGAATCGGTATGAGAAATAACATGGTAAGCAAAGATACAGTCAAACGATTGATTGGGGTAATTTAGAGATAGCATATCACCAACCTCCGCATCTATAGGAAGATTTTCCTTTGCAGCCCATGTTTTTAAGTATTGAACAGCATAATCAGAAATATCCGTTGCGGTTACATTAAACCCTTGTTTTGAAAAATAAATGGCATGGCGACCAAGTCCTGTTCCTAAATCTAAAAGATCAACATAACCTGATTCCTTCCATTTATTTGCCAAGTAAATACAATTATCTACAGGCTTAAGATTTGGAGATGGGTAAATAGCCCAATTAAATCCTTTAAGGTTAACAATTTCCTCACTCTTGTTATACATTTGGTAATCCATTTTAATATCTCCTTTTACTGTGAGTAGAAAAGTGATACGTGGAAATAGATTAAGCTGAGCGCCTTTCTTACGTGCTGCCGATGGCGTTATTCCGTGAATTTCTTTGAAAGCGCGCGTAAATGACTCTGGAGATTCATAACCATATTTTAAGGCTACATCGATGACCTTTATAGATTTTGTTTGCAATTCAATCGCAGCCAATGTCATGCGTCTTTTGCGAATATATTCAAATATTGATATATTCATAAATATAGAAAATGTACGCTGGAAACCAACTGTAGACTGACACATTATATTAGCAATTTTATCTAAATCAATATTGCTATCTAAGTGATCTTCAATATAGTCAAATGCTTCGTTAATTCGTTCATACCAGTTCAAATGTATCACTCCTCTCTAAAAACAGTATAGTAGATGAATAAATAAAATTCCTTGCACTTTTGGTTTCACTCATGCAAGGTTATTGTTAAATATACAAATAATTGACAGCTTGCTAAATCATTGCTTTTCAATTATTTTTATACCTGCATTCTAAATTAATTATCAAGATTAAATTTCTTGGAACTGACTTAGTTATATTATACCAAAAATAAACATTTATTTTTATAAATCATTTAGGATATGATAGATACCATATTACCTGCCTTAAATCTAGTGATACCAACGGCTTAAATAAAAGCCTATGTCATTTGTGATACGGTTCACCATTTCTAATCCTAAACCCTATATAAATTAATTCATATCATATCCCTGCACCACCCCAAAATTCCGTAGGCACGGAGGAATTTTTTCCTTTATTCATGTGAAAGGTGAAATAAGTATATTGCAGGATGATTTAAATGAAATTTTATAAATCTTAGGGCGAAATCTTTAAAAGACCTAGAACTTTCAATTGTCTGAGCTGCCCCTTGCGAGTTATTGAAAGTTCTTGGGATTTTAAAGATTTCGCCCTTAGATTTATTAATTTCATTTAATATCCTGCGATATACTTATTTCACCTTATTCATATTTTACTGCCTCTATTATATTCATCCTACTAGATTTAAACGAAGGAATCACTGCCGCAAGTACAGTCATAAGAACTCCAAGTACTATGCTCATAATAAACACGTCCATTGAATAATGCATACTCATAGGGAAATCCGCCAGTCTAAGAATTATAGGCATTACCTCTGTCATTAAAACTCCACCAACAATTCCACATATACTTCCTATAATGCCAATGGATAAAGATTCTATAAAAAGCATTTTTCTAGTTTGAGCTTTACTCATGCCAACAGATGCATAAATTGCAAGATACCTTTTTCTTTCAATAAAACTTATGAAAAAGTTATTTAAAACTCCAACTGCTCCAATTATAAGCGCCAATATTGGGAATGCTTTCATTAAAAATAATGTTTTATTTATTTGCTGTTCACTTTCTGCCTGCCTTTGAGCCATAGTTTTTATAACAACTTGTCTGTTTTTCAATCTATGCGTAAGCTTAGCTTTTACGTAATCAGGACTTTTATAGGTTTTTATGTAAACAAAGCTATGCTGAAATAATTTAAAATCTCCTCTTGCATACTTTTCTGGAATAATTGCACTACTTCCATTATTCATCAAGGTATTAAAAGACGCTACTATTTTATAACTTCTATAACCCCTTGCAGTATTAATGTTTATATAGTCTCCAACCTTCTTATTATTCTTTTTTAAATCTGTAACTGTCATTATTATATTTCTGCCATTTTCAAAATTTTTAAGAATTTCATTTTCATTTTGAAATAATTTTACATCTAGATAATTTTTAATATCATAATTTGATAAGAAATATATTCCTGAAATTTTATTAGTAGTATTTTTTATTTCTATATCGTAGGTAAAATACACAGGAACGGCTTCCTTTACACCATCAATATTTTTTATTATGTTAATAACCGGTCTATCAATAGAATTTCCATCATCATTTTCTATCCAAACATCGTATTTAAATATCCCATATGCCTTAACTATCTCCTTGCCCATACTATAACTTACTACATTAAGCATAAATATTGTTGAAATTCCAATTGTAAGAAGTGCAATATTGTTCATTAAGCTTTTATTTTTTCTCAAATTTTTAGCTGCAAGCACTCCCTCATTTCCAAATATGCAGCCATATACATTTTCAAATAACCTTACAAATATCTCTGTAATATACGGAACACAAATTACAACTCCCACTATTGCCGCAACCATGCATATAATAAGAATTACCATAGCTTTTGTTACTTCTAGCGTGTCTACAGCAAGTACTTTTGGTATTACAATTGAAGTCACAACAAAAATTAATCCAACTGCTAAATGCCACAGTTTCTCATTTTCTACAAGCTCTACAGTATTTAAAACAACCTCTTTCACAGATAACCTTGCAGTCTTAATTATTGGTATGATTGAACTTACAAAGGAAACAAATATTGCAAAAATAAAGGCCGAAATAAGCTGATTTGATGTAAAATCAATTGCCACATTTACGGTAAAATCATCAGACAACTGTTTTCCCATTACCCGACCTAAAATTTTCAGTATTTCTATTCCAACTGCATCACCTATAATCCCGCCTACAACACCATATACTAAACTTTCTGTAATTAAAACAATACTTGTTGAAAATTTAGTAGCTCCTATGCTTCTAAAGGTGCCTATTACTGGCAATCTTTCTGTAACTATGACTTTAAATACGGTATATATAATAAACATACTCATTAAAAGAACTATCATCATCATAGCTCTAAAAGCCATAGTAATTTGACCTGTTTGTTCTTGAATCGCCTTTTCATCAATTGCCTTCTCTACAGTATAATTTTTATATGCAGAAGTAGCTTTTTTCATTACTGTATCAATATTGCTTTTACTGTTAACTTTTAAGTAAATACTTGAAACCAGACCTTTTGCCATATTTAAGGCTCCTGCCGTATCCATTGGTACTATTCCTATTTTGGTCTTATCACTTTCTAATGCAAAAAAGCCTTCATTTTGTGCTATTCCTACTACAGTGAATTTTACTGTTCCATTGCCAGATCTTAAATTTATTTTGTCACCAATCTCAAGCCCATTTGCATCGGATAGTTTTTTACTTATTATTATCTTGTTTCCAATGAAGGGCATTAAAGTTCCCTTTTTATAAAAGTTAATAGGATTCATAAGCTTAACATCATTGTAATTAAATCCCCTAAGCATTACTTGATTTACTTTATTATCTTTAGTATACGTTCCATTTGCATCCATTTCACCAATTATGTAATTCGTATTACTTTTAAGAATACTTGCCATATCAAGGCTCATATATGGAGATGGAGATTTACTATTTGAATATATCTGCACATCTGCATCTCCAAGATATTGCTTTGTAACATCAGTAAAAGTTTTCTTTATGGTTGACGCTGTTCCACTTGAAGCAAAGAACAGCGCCGTTGATGCCATTATTGAAAATATTACAAGAAAAGCTCTTAGCTTCTTCTCTTTTATATTTTTCAGTATAAACTTAATAATAATCCTCATTACTGCTTACCTTCCAACTTTACTAAGAAACTTATTTATATTTTTTCTTTCTTCCTTCTTCTTTTCACTGGATATAGGTTCTCTTCCAAGCCTATCACAAAAAGATAAAAGGGCTATTTCATCTACAGAGGTTTCACTTTTCATAGTTTTAACATCTGCAAATGGCATATCTTTTACTACAAAAAGTGTCTGCATGTGCCATCTGACAAGCTTTACCACTTTTCTTACAAAGGTTTCTGCTTCATTAAAGTTTTTAAAGAATTCTTCTGCAAGCTCTTCTCCAACTTTATCATGATCATAGGCGGTTATCTTTCCTTTTCTAAGCTTAGTAGTTTTTGCCTTTCCTATATCATGAAGAATAGCTGCCCACATGAATACCCTTTTATCTCTACTTTTCTCCTTAACTGCCGCTGCATTGTCTAACACAAGCATTGTGTGATTCCAAACTGAACCTTCTGGGTGATGCTCGGGGTTTTGTTCAATATCCTTTAAAGAACTAAGCATTGTAAATGGATATTCATCTAATCTGCCTTCTTTAAGTGCAGTATTAAAATACAAAGATGGTTTTGAATCATTTAACAAATGAAAATCAATTTCTTCAAAAATTTTATTTATATCCTCCATAAAACTCCTCCTTTGCTTTTAGTGAAAGTTCTTAAAAACTTAATTTATCCATAATCCAAAATTTTAGTTTAACTATATTAGTTTTGAAAGTCTCTCATTAGTTTTTTGTATTATTTCCTCTGGATATTCAAGATATTTTAAAAGTTTAACTGCATTTCTATTTCTACATACACCATTTTTTATCTTATAATCAAAATTAAGCCCTTCTTCGTTTATATCCTCAGTAAAATAATAGCAGAGATATTTGTCCTTAAGTATTTCTGTAAGTTCAAGATCATGTGTTGCTACAAGTGTCAAAGTATTGTGCTTGCTTATATAATTTAATATTTCAGCGGAAGCATTAACTCTTTCAACTGGATTAGTTCCTCTAAATATTTCATCTATTATACATAAAACTGGTACTTCACTGTTACACTCATTTATTATTCTTTTAAGTGCTTCAGCCTCTCTAAAGTAGTAACTCTTTCCAGAAGAAATATTGTCCTCTGGGCTTATGGATGTCATTATTTTGAAAAATGAAGTTCTATATGAATCAGCAGCACAAGTATATATTGTCTGCGCTAACAGTGCATTAGCACCTATAGTTCTAAGGAAGGTAGATTTTCCTGACATATTTGTTCCGGTTAATATTATTCCCTCGTCATTTAATGTTATAGTATTGCCAACGGCTTCATCAATAAGTGGATGAAAAACTTCTACTGCCTCTATTACCTTTCCTTCAGTTACAAATTCAGGTTCTGTATAATCTTCACCTAGCCATTCTCTAAAAGAAGCTACAGACATCAAAGCATCAAGTTCGCCTAAAGTTTTGTAAAGTTCTTTTAATTCCTTTCTGTATTTTTTTATGTCATTTATAGATGAAAAAAACTTTCTTTCTTCAACTAGAAACAACATATAAAATAAATCACCAATTGGATCTAAACCTTCCACTCTATGCATTCCTGAAGTTTCTTTACCAACTACCTTGCAAGCTTTGTAGGTTTTATTTAAAATTTCAGTATAATGCTTTAATTCCTCATCATTAATTTTTGATAATCTATTTGCAGTATTTATTATTCCATTTAAATATCCTAAGGAATTAACATAACTTTCTACGTTACTTTTAAATTTGTTATGCATAATTGAATTTGCAACAAATAATGCCAAGGTTACAATTACACTTTGTATGCCAAGTATAGGTATTGACACTATAGAAAGTAAAAATGCTGCAACTAAAAAGTTAAATAAATATTTGTATTTATAATTTAAATCAAAATCCTTAGATATTATTCCAAAAGCACCATTATCTTTTGCCCTTCCAAGTCGTGTTAGTTCTAGTCCTATTTTATTTCTTACATTTGCATTGTCCTTTAATAAGTTAATTACTTTATTTCTATCACTTAATCTCTCTTCACTTAATTCCGGTTGTTTAAGTATTTTATAAAGCATCTCTTCTCCAGGTGAAGTTATTGTTCTATCTATTAATTCAAACAACTTATCCATATTTAAATCGGACCAAGTTTGTTCATCTACACTAAACTTCTCCTCATCCTGCTTATCTATTTGAAAAAAGTTTTGAGTAGTTTTAAAGTTTCTCTTTCTCTTTTCAAAATTTCCCCAATGCTTTTTAAATCTTTCATAATTTATATTATCCAATATTCCTTTACTTACACGTGATATTAAAATACAAGCTGCTAAGCATAAAACTGTAAAAACTAGCAGATAATATTTCTTATCATTTAGAGCAACTCCACCAGATATAAATGCAGCTATAATTGCAGCAAATATGGCAAGGTTGCTGATTAAGCTTACTTGATCCTCATTATTCATAATTTACCTCCGTATTTATATATGTGTATTATTGGTTAAATCATACACTAGCAGCTTTATACTGTCAATTGGAATAAATAACAGAGTACTCTGCCATCTGTACTCTGATTTAATTACCTTCTTATGGTAGTATTCTAGTCTTATCTCTTACAAAAGCAGTTGTTTCTCTAATATTTTCAAGTCCTAAAAGTTTCATTGTTATTCTTTCAAGTCCTATTGCAAGTCCCCCATGAGGAGGCATTCCAAATTTAAAGGTGTCTAAATAATTCTTAAAAGCCTCTGGATTTAGTCCTTTTTCAAGCATGCTGTTCTTTAGCATTTCATAATTGTGTATTCTTTGGCCTCCTGTTGTAATTTCCATTCCTCTAAAGATAAGATCAAAGCTGTGCGTAAGCTTTTCTCCACATGGCATTGTGTACATTGGTCTTTTTTCCTTAGAGTAATGTGTTAAAAATACAAAATCAGAATTATATTTCTCCTTTACAAAGCTTCCTATAATTTCTTCACCTTCATGGTCAATGTCTGCCTTTAATTCCGTTTTATTGAATTTTTCCCTTAGTACTTTTATCGCTTCTTGAAGTGTCATAATCGGAAGTTCATCTTGTATTTCTGGGATTTCAACTTTAAGAAGTTCAATTTCCTTCTGGCACTTTCCTATTAAATGCTTAAATATATATTTTAAAAGTTCAACCTCAAGCTTTATCAAGTCCATTTCGTCATTAATAAAGCCCATTTCAAGGTCCATACTCACATATTCATTTAAATGCCTTTTGGTATCATGACTTTCTGCCCTATAAACATGGCCTATTTCAAATACTCTTTCATAGCCAGCTGCAACCATCATCTGTTTATAAAATTGTGGACTTTGTGCAAGGTATGCTTTTCTATCAAAGTACTTTACTTCAAAAAGTTCTGTGCCACCTTCCGCACCTTCTGCTGTTATCTTTGGTGTAAAAATCTCTGTAAAATCTTGACTCTGCAAATATTCTGAGAAACCGTGAGCAATTTCAGCCTCTATTTTAAATATTGCATTTACCTTTTCATTCCTCATGCTCAAAACCCTGTGATTTAAAATAGTATCAATATTAGCTTCAATGTTCTCCTTATTTATTTCAATTGGCAATTCTTCTTTTACTAGCGATATTATTTTTAGTTCTTTCACTTGAATTTCGAAATTATCATTATTCTTTTTAACAATTCCATTAACTTCAATTACACTTTCAAGTTTTAATTCTTTAATATCTGTTTCCTTAGTATTTATTACACATTGTATAACACCTGTTCTGTCTCTTAAAAGTATAAATGCAATCTTTCCAAGCTTTCTTATTCTGTGCACCCACCCTTTAAGGTTCACCTCTTTTTCTTCATTATTTTTAATTTCTTTAACTAAACATCTTTCCATAATAAAACCTCCTCTAAACTAAAAAATTGTATAAAAAAAACGCCCCCCAAAAGGGACGAATTTGACGTGGTGCCACCCTAATTAATCAACTTAAAACAAGGATAATTTTCTTCCATTGCACTACTATTGATAGTACTCCTAGTAAGTATATCCTTAACTGCACTTTGTACTGTAAATAAAAAAGCTCCCACTCCAATTAGGAGTGAGAGCATATTCCCACGGTACCATCCTTACTTAATCACATAAGTTGATTCACTTTAGCCTTTTAACGGTGGAAGCCGGATTATCCTACCAAATTTCAGATAATCTACTCTGAGATGTCCTTCATTTTAATTTATCCTCTCGGCTCTCACCAACTCCGATTCGCTTAAAGCTTCATTAAAACTAATCTTCTCTTCTTCGTATTTAAATTGTATTATATTCCTTTATAATATTACTGTCAATTGCTAAATTTCAATTTCAATAAGCTTATTTCCATCTAAACTTATTATTCCACCGCCCATGCTATCTCCAAACATGCATTTATATTCACCTTTAAAAGCAATTTCCTTTCCTGTCTTCACATTTATTACCTTTTTATTTACATTGTCTATAATGTACATATCTCCAATATCAGAAATATATATGTGCTTGGCATCTACATTTTCTTCTAATAATACTCTATTCCAACTTCCATTAAGTTGTTCTACCTTATTAGAATTCCCTTCTGAAGTTCTTGTTGAAATATTGCAAGTGTAAACTGTGCTAATTTTATTATTTATAAGCTTACCTACATAAACAATTCCATTGTCATCTACTGCTAATAACTTTAATCCAGTTACTCCTTGTATTTTAAGTGGCTTCATATGCCATTCATGAGTACCTATTTTATTTGATGCCATATAAATTTTCTTATCAACCTCATCTTCAAACACTACTTTATTTTCAGCTTTAAAAATATAATAATTTCCTATATTATGTATGGGCAAGTTTATTCCGTTAATTTCATTTGTTATATCAAACGTTTTTAAAAAGCTATAATTTTTAGAGTCATTTTTAGTAAGCTTCAAATATATTAATGTATTCTTATTGTTTTGCTCAATACCTGTAACTTTGTAACCACTTTCAATGGGATATAATTTCCACTCATTATTTGCATCTCGATTTTTATATAGCTGGTTTTCTTTAGGATCATAGGTATAAACCCTAAGTCCAGAATACTTTTTGGTTATAACCATAAGCTTATCATCATCAATCCGCCAACTTATACTAGCATTTGAAATAGGAACATCTAGCTTGATAATATTATCCTTATTTTTATTAATATCCTTAACATGTATTGAGTCTCCAAGATAGTATGATACAAATTTACCTGTAGAGGATACTTCAATATTACGTGCATCCATTGAAATATCAACCTGAACGCTACTCTTTTTTTTGCTTGACGTATCGGCCCATTTATATGTTACCTTTTTATTACTTCTATAAAAATTATTAATGCAAATTAATACAATAGATTGAAGTGCAAAAGATATAATTATTAAGATAATTACTTTTGTTACTCTTTTCATAGTATCTCTCCTTACTATTGTTCCACATATACTATATCCGGCACTGCTCTTTCACCAGTAGCATTAGATGGATTATTTACAATTTCACCATTATAATACATTGCTGTAGACCCACCACCATCAAGACACACTGCATTAACTACATTAAAGCTTCTCATTATTCTTTGAACGTCATGAAGGCTTGCACCTATTTTAATTCCCTGTCTCCCATCTATAGTTAGCAATACTATACTCTTATCAGCAGCTTGCCCTATAACCGTTCTAGGATTAAAGCCACTTGCTGCCATTCCCACACCTTCTTCTACTTTATTTATACCATCTTTTATAATATAAGGTCCTGTTACTAAAGCTTCATTTACATTATTTTTAACAAGTTCATTTGCAGAGTAGCTTCCTCCAACAGAAAAATTACCATTAGCATCAATACTCATTACATGACCCATCTTTTCATCCCAATTGTCTTCCTTCTTTGGATAAACTATTTTCCCATTACAAATTACAAAGCCTGTTGGAATTGCCCCTGTTCCATTCCCAAGAGTATCTTCGTAATAACCACCATTGACTGCTGCTATAGCTTTATATTTCTTTGCTATACCATGTGTAGTATCTCCAACATATCCTATTTGAGCTGCATATCCTATCTTAACTCTTCTTGGATTTCTAATTACAAGAACATGTTCATCATACTTATCAGTTTTAGTCGTAGTATATCCAATGCCATCATCATTGTACTGTACTTTTACTTTTTCAATTTTTGTATTATCACTTGTATCTTCAGCTTTACTTTCTTCCTTTATTATTTCTGCTATTTGTGCATCACTAAAAAACCATTTAGCCATGTATTGATGCGCTCCTGTTCCCATAAGTGTACTAATTATCATATTCCTTACACCTTTAAATGGTCCATAAAGTGTAAATGGTATAACAGTTACTGCCGTAAATACAACTTCAAACAAAATGATTGCAATTATCTCTTTAACTTTGCTTTTTCTTTTTTTATTTTGTAATTTACCACCACTATCCATAATTATTCCTCTCTATACATAGTAAACTTCCACATATATACAATATTAGTTTTAACATAATTTTAAGTCAAGTTTTTTATTCCATACTTTACATATTATATACAGTATTCATATATTTTACACAAAATTTGAAATTATATTACAAAAAAAATAAAAGCACTTGGAAAGGGGGACTAACCAACTGCTTTTTTATTTATATTAATATTTTATGGGGAAAATTTTTTATTCAACTGCTATGTTTATATAATAACTTATGATTGTGACAAGTATATTACAATAATGAATACAATATATTAATACTATTTATGTAATTTAAAATCTTTTTCTCTTCATAAGCTTTAAATATATAAAAATCAGTGCTGTAGAATACACTATTACAATAGCTAAATCCACTATTAATTTATAGAAGCTTGAAAAGCCCATAACATCAATTGAACCAAGTCTATTTATTATTAAATATGAAGGTGGAAATACAATCATAATCCACTTTATAAAAGAATAATGCACCGAAATAGGAATCACTATAATTGAGACTATAAGTATACTTGCCAAATATAAAAATCTTGATCTTCCACTTTTTATTAGCCTCTCGTCAAATAAAACAGCAGTTGAAATTCCAAGAAGCCCAATAACTACATGACTTAATATGGCAGCTACAACTTCTAATGCATAAACTCTTCTTATAAAAAAACGCCCAACTATAGGAAAAAATACAGTTACTATACTCACCACTATAATAATCATTAAAATAAACAATACTTTGCATATGTAATAGTAATTTTCTTTTTTTATATGTAATATATTTAGTTGCTGCTGTACTGGTTCTTCACTACCATTGAAATTGAAGGTAAGCCATGCTGCGAAAAAATATATAAAAATACTTGTAAACAGGTAAGAGCTCATAACATAAACAGGTCTTTGCCCATATGCGGCAACAAGGCATATGGCATAAACTACAAAAGGTGCAACATACTTGTTCGATCTTAAATATTGCTTAAAAAAATATGACATTAATATCTTAAAACTCCTAATCATTTTCTTTACCTCCATACGAATTTACAGAAATAATACTTGCACCCATCTTAAGTAATTTCAATATAGCCTTATCACTAAAGTTCTTATCAATTAATACAACTGTATGTCCATCTTCTTCGTATAAATCTATTATATTTTCTAATTTAATTTCAGCAGTCACATCTATTTTAAAACATATTTTCATATAAGTTTTATCCTGATTTTTGCACTCATCGCTTTCAATTTCACCATTTATAATATTTATAACTCTATCCGCTAATCTTTCTACCAAATACATCTCATGGCATGCTAAAACAATTGAAATTCCTTTTTCTTTAAGTTGTTCTATTATATCTACAAAAACCTTTTCTGCTTCAGAATCCTGTCCTGAAATAGGCTCGTCCAATAGTAACATGTCCGGTTTATCCATGATTGCTTGCATAACTGAGACCTTTTGAATTGTGCCCTTTGATAAATATTTTATACGAGTATCCTTCATATTCTGCATATTAAATATTCTAAATAATTCTTCTGAACGTTCTCTAATAAATTCCTTTGATAAACCTTGGAGGCTTCCCATATAATATAAGTATTCTTTTGGAGTAAAATTTAATTTAGGAAATCTATCTGGTACATAACCTATCTTGATTTGTTTTTGTTTATTATAAACAATTCTTTTTCCACTTGATGCAGTACTAAGACCACTTATTATTCTAAGCAAAGTACTCTTTCCTGTCCCATTAGGTCCTATAATAGCTAGTAATTGATTTTCAAATATATCTAAATTAATATTGTTTAAAACAACTTTTCCATTATAATTTTTTGCAATTTTTTCAAGCTCAATTAGCTTTTTCATAATAACACCTCTCTTGCACCTAAATACAAAAAAATTTTACCATAATATACTTCTAAACACAAAAAAGAAAGCAATTGGAGAGGGGGACTCACCAACTGCTTTTTATTTATATTAATACTTTATGGGGATTCTTATTCAATTGCTATGGTTATATAATAACTTATAATTGTGACAACTATATTACAATAATAAATATAAATCATTAATAAAAATCCAGCAATTATTAAAAAGCTGGATTTTTATTATTTAGAGGTAGTTATTAGTTTCTATATAAATTTTTATAAAATGGCCATTTTTTTAAGTTCTACAGCTTCACCAGGTCCTGCTAAAGCTATATCACTAGAAATACTTTTAAACTTCTTAAAGTTGTCCTTAAATTTATCACACAACTTCATTGCTTCCTCATCATATTCATCTTCATTTTCCCACATATCTCTAGGATTAAGAACCCCCTTAGGAACTCCTTCACAAGTCTCTGGTACAAGAACTTTAAGTATTGGATGCTCATAAAATTTAACCTTTTCGAATCCATTTGATATAACAGCATTAACCATAGCTCTGGTATAGGTAAGATTAATTCTTTTTCCTTTATTATAATCTCCGCCTATCCAGCCAGTATTGACTAAATACACTTCAGCACTGTGCTCATCAATTTTTTCTCCAAGTAGTTTCGCATAAACTTCTGGATTTAAAAGCATAAATGGCTCTCCAAAGCAAGCTGAAAATGTAGCTTTAGGCTCTGTTATTCCCCTTTCAGTTCCAGCAACTTTACTTGTGTATCCAGACATAAAATAATACATTGCCTGCTCTTTTGTAAGTTTGCTTATAGGAGGCATTATTCCAAACGCATCTGCTGTTAAGAATATTATCTTTTTAGGACTATCTCCTGTTCCATTTAAATCAACATTGTCTATGTGGTTTAGTGGATATGCTGCTCTAGTATTTTCTGTAAATCTATTATCATCATAATTTGGAACTCTATTTTTATCTAACACAACATTTTCTAAAACTGTTCCAAATCTTATTGCCTTATATATCTCTTTTTCTTTATTTTTATCAAGCTTTATTACCTTTGCATAACAGCCGCCTTCAAAATTAAATACGCCATCCTTGCACCAACCATGCTCATCATCGCCTATAAGTTTTCTTAAGGAATCTGTTGATAATGTAGTTTTTCCTGTTCCAGATAATCCAAAAAATATTACAGTATCGCCATTCTTACCCTTATTAGCTGAGCAATGCATAGGCAATACCCCTCTTTGTGGTAACAAGAAATTCATTATAGAAAACATAGATTTTTTTATTTCACCAGAATAAGCAGTTCCTCCTATAAGAACTATCTTCTTAGAGAAATTTATTAAAACAAAAGCTTCAGAATTTAAGCCATCTTCCATTCCCTTTGCTTTAAACCCTGGTGCAGAAATAACATTGAATTCAGGCACATGCTTTGAAATATCCTCTACTCTTACAAACATTTGATTGGCAAACATAGCTTGGTATGCACATTCACAAACAACTCTTATTGGAAGAGTATAAGTCTTAAGTGCTCCTACACAGCCATCAAATACAAATAAATCCTTTCCTTCCAAGTATTCGATTACATCATTATATATTTTATCAAATACTTTTTCTTCAATTGGTAAATTAACTTCTCCCCAATTTATTTTATCTTCTGTTATATTATCTTTTACTATAAATCTATCTTTAGGTGATCTTCCTGTGTACTTTCCTGTATTAATAACAAGTGCACCTGTATCAGATAATGTTCCTTCGCCTCTTTTTACAGCAAATTCTATAAGCTCAGCCGTAGAGATATTTCTATATAGTTTTTTGTAATTTTTTATATTTAAGTAATCAATGTTTATTTCCATAAAAAACTTTTCTCCTTTAAATCTTAAAATTATAGGTTGATGCAAATTCTAATTATAATTTTCATCGATAATATGATTGACTTTATTTAATACTTCTTCAATTGGATGCTTCCTACTTCTACTGCACTCTGCTGCTACTCCATCGCACAATAGACATTTTCTTTTTGGAAGGCCAAGTTCTGTTCTGCTTAATAGCCTATAGTTCTTATCAAATACATCAAAATCAAATAAACGCCCTAGCTTAGTTCTTTCCTCAATATTTGTAGTTATCTTTTTTATAATTACAGGATTTTCTGATATACAGAAGAATGCTTCATAACCTGCACTGCTGCTATCTAATTTCTTAAATTGGACTGCTATATTTTTCTTCAAAAGTTCCCTTTCAAGCTCTTCTACTCCTGTTTTATGAACCTTTTTAAAATTTTCGCTTAGCTTATCCATTCCAGGAATATTTAGTGTAAAAGATATTAATGTACTTTTATATTCAGTTATCAACTTCTTTTGAAACTGTGCACGTTTCTCTTTTCCTTCTAAAATTTTATAAAGCATTTCTTCTGTATTCATAATTTTTTCTCCTACTTAACTTCTCTTATTACATCTATTACTGTTCCATCTCTATATTCAACAATTCCAACAACCTTATCACCATATTCAATTGGTTCTGGCTTACCTGAAACTTTTTCTGCTTTTTCCTTAAGTTCTTCTATTGAAAATACAGGTAATTTTGCTGCTTTAAATTTTTCTTCAAGGTCTTTTCTCTTAGGATTTACTGCAATTCCTCTATCTGTAACAACTACATCTATTGTTTCTCCGGGAGTTATTACTGTATTTACTTTATCTATTATTGTTGGTATTCTTCCTCTTATAAGTGGTGCTACTATAATTGCCATTTTTGCTCCTGCTGCTGTATCGCAGTGTCCGCCTGATGCTCCTCTTATAACTCCATCTGATCCAGTTATAACATTAACATTAAAATCTGTATCTATTTCTAAAGCACTTAATATAACTATATCTAGTTTATTTACAACAGAGCCTTTATTATGTGGATTTGCATAAAAAGATGCGTCTATTTCATAATGGTTTGGATTTTCTCCAACTGATTTAGCCGCTGTTAAATCAAAACTTTGAGTATCAAAAATTTTACCTACTAGACCTTCATTAAGCATTTCAACAAATTGTCCTGTAACTCCACCTAACGCAAAGCTAGCCTTTATATTTTTATCTATCATTTTCTGTTTTATAAATCTTGCAACTGCAAGAGATGCTCCACCAGTACCACATTGCATTGAAAAGCCTGGCTTAAAATAACCTGATGCTTCTATAGCAGCTGCTGCATATTTAGCAATTAGAAGTTCTCTTGGATTTTTAGTATAACGTGTTGCACCGGATACAATTCCATTAGAATCTCCAATAGCATCTACTTTTACAATATAATCTACATCTGTTTGTTCTATGCTTGCAGGCACATTAGGATAGCTTACTAAGTTATCAGTTATAAGCACTACTTTATCCGCATACTTAGCATCAATCTTAGCATAGCCTAAAGAACCACAAAAAGATTGTCCATCATGCCCATTTGCATTTCCATACTCATCTGTACTTGGAACTCCTAAAAATGCCACATCTATTTTAACTTCTCCAGCTTCAATTGCTCTAGCTCTTCCACCATGTGAGCGAATTACTATTGGTGTATCCATTAAGCCCTTTGAAATTTCCTCTGCAAGTGGTCCTCTAATTCCGCTTGTTTCTAGCTTTGTAACTACACCTTTTTTTATATAATCTACTAATGGTGCATGAACCTTATTAAGTGAACTTGCTGCTATAGTAAGATTTTTTATTCCAAGCTTATCTATTGCTTCCATTACCATATTTAAGACATAATCTCCTTCTCTTAAATGATGGTGAAAAGATATTGTCATGCCGTCCTTAAGCCCAGTCTTCTTAATTGCTTCTTCAACACTTGGGACAATTTTGTTTTCTCCTGGTAATACAGCTGATATTTTTCTTCCACGTATCCTAGTTGAAGGTTTATAGCTAAACACTCCATTATAAGGTTTTAATTCACCAATTCCTTCTATATGTTCTGGTATTTCTCTTCCAATCTTATTTTTCAAGATTTTCCCCTCCTTCAATATCAATTCCTGCTGCTTCTGCTAAAGTTAAAGCCCTTCTAGCACGTTCTATAATAGGCTTGTCTACCATCTTGCCATCTAAGGAAACAACTCCCGATCCTTTTTTTGCTGCTTCTTCGCTGGCTGCTATTACACGAAGTGCTTTCTTGATTTCCTTTTCGCTTGGTGCATATATATCATGAACTGGTTGTATTTGTCTTGGATTTATTACAGACTTACCATCAAAGCCTAATTGTTTAATAAGTTTTACTTCATTTGCAAAACCCTCTTCATTGTTTACATCAGAATAAACTGTATCTAAAGCATATATTCCCGCTGCTCTTGCTGCAAGAAGTACCTGACTTCTAGCTGCCAAAAGTTCTATTCCTTCTGGTGAACGTGTAGTTCTCATATCAGTTACAAAATCTTCTGCTCCTAAGGCTATTCCTATAAGTCTTTTACTTGCCTTAGCTATCTCTACTGAATTTAAAACTCCTAAAGCGGTTTCAACTGCTGCCATTAATTTAGTTTTTCCAACTGGTATTCCAGCTTTTTCTTCAACTTCAGCCACTATATTTTCTACATCTATAATATCTTGTGCTGTTTCTGTTTTTGGAAGACGAATAACATCTGGCTGTGCTCTTACTATGGCCTCTAAATCTTCTTTACCAAAAGGTGTATCTAATCCATTTATTCTAACTACAGTCTCAACACCTTCATAATCTACATTTTTTAAAGCATTATACACTAAAAATCTTGCAGAATCCTTTTCATTTAGAGATACAGAATCTTCTAAATCAAACATTAAAGAATCTGCACCATATATGTGAGCATCCTTAATCATACCTGCATTATTTCCAGGCACATACATCATAGTTCTTCTTAATTTATACATTATCTGTCACCCTCCCAACAGAAACTCTTTTCTCCACTTGCTCTCAAAACTGCTGTTTCAACTCTTGCCTTTATTACACAATCAATTGCACCTTTATCGTTTGCAATTACAACGGCACTTTTCACTTCTAAATTTTCTAGCGTATTAAGAATGACCTTTCTTATTTGTTTACCATATTGTTTTTCAACAGAACTTTTTAATATTAATTCTATCTCATTATTATCATTTGGGCTTATGCTTATAGATACATCACTTGACTCTAAAGTTCCAGCCACTGCACTATTTTTTATATCCATTTTTCTCCTCCTTGATTTATGCTTTTATCTTGCATTTCTTTTATTATTTTTTTTCCTTGCTTGGAATTCAAAAATTTATATGTAACATCTGGCACTAATTTTTTTATATCTAATATACTTCCATTGATGAGTAACTTTCTTACTTTTGAAGCAGTAATAACTTCATTATCAATACATAACCTTGGAACTTCAATTACCTCAATATGAAATTCAGGTAATAGCTTCTTCATTGTTGAATTATAAACTTGTGTAACTTCATCTGTTAATTCTTCACCAACAAATCTTCTATTTATTCCAAGAGCACCAGATATGTATTTTCCAAATATATTCAAGTCCAATATTGTTTGACTCTTAACTCTTTCACTTTTCTTTTTTATAAAATACGTTGGAAAAGTAGCATTAGAAATTATGTAATTACCGGCTTCATGAAGTACTACGTTTTTTAAATGTTTGGTACCTTCCTTAACCAAATAATATCTAACATCAAAGGGAAAAATTGATTTATCCTCAGAAACTACAAATATGTGAAGTATATCGCTTTCTGCTGAAGCTTTTTCTATTAAATATTTGTGTCCTAATGTAAATGGATTACAATTAACTACAATAGATGAAATTACTTTTCCCTCTTTCTTTGTTGTTTTTAACTTTTCCATGTGTTTTTTTATACCATTAGGATTATTTTCAAGTAAAATAACACTGTCTTTTACCTCTTCAATTTTATAAAATCCCATACTATTAAACATTTTATAATTCTTTGGCTTAGTAAATATAAATAAATCTGTGTTTCCTCTTGCATACTCTTCATTAACAAGATTAGAAACTATTTTATTTGAAAGCCCCATTCCTTTATACTTGTCATCTACAGCTATACATTTTAAAACTTTGCCATCAAAGGCACCCACCGCTGCTATTCCTTTTTCATCTTTTAAAGCTGTTATATATTCAACACTGCTATCTAAATTTAATTCCTGTTTGCTTAAAAAACTCTCAACACCCTTTAAATTTGCGTAATCATATTTTCCTATTACTAACTGTTTTAAATCTAAATTTTCCATAACTATATTCTTGCTAATCCATCCTTTATTGCTACATCTTTTACTGCATCTGCTACAGCCGTACTTACCCTCTCATCAAAAGCATCAGGTATTATATATTCTTCACTAAGTTCATTTTCACTTACAAGCTTTGCAATAGATTTAGCAGCTTCAAGCTTCATCTTATCAGTTATTTCTGAAACCCTAAGTTCTAAAGCGCCTTTAAATATTCCTGGAAACACCAATAAATTATTAATTTGATTAGGAAAATCTGATCTTCCTGTTGCCGTAATCCTTGCACCCGCGCTTTTAGCTTCTTCTGGCATTATCTCTGGAATAGGATTAGCTAAAGCAAAAACTATACTATCCTTATTCATTTGTTTAACCATATCTTTTGTCAAAACATTTTCTACAGATAACCCTATAAATACATCTTTTCCCTTTATTAAGTTTTCAAGTCTTCCATGTTCCAGGTTTCTATTAGTTACTTTTGCAATTTCAACTTGTGCTTCATTAAGCTCTGGAGCATCTTCTACTATTGCACCATTAATATCATTTAAAACAACATTTTTAACACCTGCTTTAATAAGCAATTTAGCTGTAGCAATTCCAGACGCTCCTGCACCATTTATTAGTACATTTAAATCTTCAAGTTTTTTATTAACTACTTTAACTGCATTGTATAATCCTGCCAATACTGCAACTGCTGTTCCATGCTGATCATCATGATATACTGGAATATCCAAACTCTTTTTTAGTTCGTCTTCTATATAAAAACATTCTGGGGCTTTTATATCTTCTAAATGTATTCCTCCAAATCCAGGTGATATCATCTTTATGGTATTAACTATTTCCTTTTTATCATTACTATTTATACAAATTGGGAAGGCATTTACATTTCCAAACTTTCTAAGCAATAATGCTTTTCCTTCAATTACCGGAAGCCCTGCCACAGACCCTGTATCTCCTAGTCCTAAAACTGCTGTACCATTTGTGATAATAGCTATAGTTGTACCTTTTATAGTATAATCATAAGCTTTGTTACTATCCTTACGTATTTCCTTACAAATTCCAGACACTCCAGGAGTATACACAACGGCTAAATCCTCTTTGTTTTTTAATGGTACTGTACCACTTATCTTAAGCATCCCCCTTGCACTCTTATGCAATTTTAAAGATTCTCCAATTACACTTAGCTTTTCCATACTAATCGCCCCTTTCTTTTAATTATAAAAATTTATGTATTTCAATCTTTTAATTCATAATACAATAATATAAGTTAATTCTATTATAGTCAAACATTTGTTAATATTTATAACAAATGTTTTGAGTCGTTTATACTATTGTTCATTTGTTTTTCTAGCTTTTACTTTGAATTTCTAGGTTTTTAGCTCACTTACTATATTTCTATTATTTGCTTTTAAAAGCCAGTAGTTTTTTAACTTATGTTAATTTATCAAACAAAAGTTAAAAGTATTTCATTTAAAAATGGTATTTATAATCATGCAGTAAAGAACAATTTTAAAAATTATGCAATTTTTTCTCCACAAAACTTCATTTTTCTATTATAATAATAATGAAGTAATTCAATTTATCCATAATAATAATTTAACTAAACCATACTAAAATTAAGTAATCAGAGGTATAAATTATGAATGACTATGAAAAAATGAGTGAGGTTGAAAAGAATAATTTTCTTTCTGAAATTTGCAATTTGTATTATGAAGCCAATATGACTCAATCAGAAATTGCTCAAAAGTTTTCTACAACCCGTTTTAAAATATCAAAATTTTTATCAGAAGCAAAAGAAAAGAAAATAGTTGAAATTACGATTCATCGTACATACGATCACAATTCAAATTTAGAGCTTGCCTTAAAAGAACGTTTTAATTTAAAAGATGCAATAGTATTTGATAATTCTTCTTCTCCAAGTGAAGATAGTCTAGCATGTTTAGGTGAGCTTGGCGCAAATTATATAAACTCAATAATCAAAGAAAACTTAATTATAGGAATAGCTTGGGGTAAAACTTTATCTAACGTTATAAAAAATATGCATCCTCGCAAGAAATTTCCTATAACTGTAGTTCAAATTTTAGGATCTGCCGCCAAAAATAATCCTTTAAATGACACACCTGAACTAATAAGAAAATTAGCGAATAGTTATGACGGAAAATATAAATTTCTTTACGCACCTATGTATATTGATAATGATTACGCCAGAAAAGCTCTTATTCATGAACCAGTTATTAACGATACTTTGTTTTTAGCTAGCAAAGCAGATATAATAATAACCGGTATAGGAACAGTTGATTCCATATTTTCTTCTTCTTTATGGTCAAATTATCTTGTCAAAAACGAAGAAAAAATTGCTAAAGACTTGGGCGCTGCTGGTTGCATATGCGGTCACATTTTTGATGTAAATGGTAACGAATTAAATCTAGATTTAAACAAAAAGCTTATAGGTGTAGATTTAGCCACATTGCATCACACAAAATACACCGTAGCAATAGCAGCCGGAAAATTCAAAGCAAATGCTATTTTAGGTGCTCTTAGAGGAAATCATATAAACGTTCTTATTACAGATAGTTCTACTGCCGAAAAAGTTCTTTATTCTGACGAAAAATTTTAAATATATTGCGAAGTAAGAGCATTCTGGAACATTAAATAGCAGCAATAAATCTAAGAGGAATATTATCAAAATCCTAAGAACTTTCAATAACTCACTATCGTTCAGACAAATTGAAAGCTCTAAGTCTTTTGAGAATATTCCTCTAAGATTTATAAGCTGTTATTTAAATCGTTCCAAAACGCTCTTACTTCGCAATTACAGTGGTTTAAGGAAAGAACCCATCCATGAGGTTTGGACGTAAGTCCATTAAGATTCTTAACTAGTTATAACTAATTTCTAGTGCTGCATTTCGAAAAAATGAATTACCAAAAAATATTAGTGTGCCTACGGAATTTTGGGCTAGTGCAGAAAATTTAATTTTTTACCAAATAATATGCTAGAAGATGCTAATTAGTATATTATTTGATAAACTTATTTAAACATCGTGAAATAAAGATGTAGTGGATTAATCAAAGAACCTTTGGTAGGTGTAGAGAAAAAATGATGTTAGGGAATAGTGGCGAAAAAATTTCTAAATAAAATTGTATAAAACTTAGTTGGAAATTTTTTAAAGCTTTAGAGCTTTAGATTGTCTGAGCATCTTTTTGCGAGTTATCGAAAGCTCTTAAGCTTTAAAAAATTTGCTGCTTAGTTTTATTAATTTTATTTAGGATTTTGAGCTGCTATTCACTAACATCATTTTTCTACACCTGCCAAAGGTTCTTTGATTTTGCACTACACTTTGCTTCGCAATGTTTAAACTTTGTGTGACAATACCTAAAAAATTACTGTAACTCTACTTTTAATTTATATACTTTCGAATTAAATCCATAAAAACAGTTACTCCCAATATATCTGCACTTCCACCAGGACTTATATTTTTCTCTATAAATTCCTCGTTAAGATTTTGTATCATTTCTCTTCCTTCACAGGATTTCATACCACCAGCTTTGATTATGCTTTTCGCCTTTTCTTGAACTTCCCTCAGGATTTCAACCGAATGTCTATGAATTATATTTGTATCTTCACATACTTGCATTATTCCTATAAGCGTATGTACAAGCCTATCGTTTATACTCAATTCGGCGCTTTCATCAAAAAACTTTAAAGAGAAATCAAATACAATTGGCATCCCTTCCTCAACTTCACCCTTAATACCTTTTATCTTGTAATCCACATATATTTTTTCACCATAAGACAGTTCTTTATTCAAATCAATATTTTCAAGTTCACTTTTTACTATTCCAGCTGTCATTTCCACTATTATTTTTCTTATAGCTTCAAAGGATCTCCCATCACTAACAGCTTTTCCTGCCGCAGCACATGCTATACCCATTAAAAATATCATTCCCTTATGTGTATTAACACCCTTGGTTTTTAAAAACATATCCTTCTCCGCTTCAATGCCAATTTCCCTTATATTTCTAAACAATTGCTTGCATGAAACTTCTTTAAAGCCTTCTCTCACAAATTTAACAAAATAGCTACTCAAAGCGCAGGTACTGTCAATAAAAGTATAAAAGTCCATATCCTTATGAGCACCATTTGATACTGGCGATACCAATCCAGGAGACGGAAAACATGAAACTTCATACATCATAGCTTGTATTGCAAAGCTAGCAATATTAAACGCTATCTTTTCTTTATGTTCATCAGTGTATTTCATCGTATACCCCCATACATTCAATTTATTTTATCTCTTTAATATTTAAAACTCAAAGCTAATTTATCAAATATTTTCAAGCGTTTTATCAAAAGTTGTATTATATCACATTTGTTAAGGACATATGAAATTATACTGTTATTTCGACCTTATTTCAACAATTTTTAGCATATATTTTTGATTTTTATGTGTCATTTATTACTTTTGTTATTTTTTTATAACTTTTGTTGACATTTGAAAACGTTATTGCTATTATATAATACAATAATAACTTTCTTGATGAGTAATATATTATTTTTTATAAAAGGAGATGATGTTGTCTAAACATTTATACATAAAATTTACTTTTTTACAATTATAAAAATTTTAATATTTGTATGGAGGCTTTAAAATGGATAATTCGGAAATAAAAGAAGAAACTGAAAGTAAACAAGTTTCTCCTATAAAAAACTTCTTCAGCATAAAAATTGGAGTCATGCCATTAGGTGTATTTTTATTATTACTTATTGTGGATTCTCTCTTAATACAGAAAAAAATATTGCCTACTGATATGATAGGCGCAGGCTCTATAATGGTGTTATTTGGATTTGCCTGCGAAGAAATCGGTAAAAGAATTCCTATCCTCAAAAATGTTGGAGGCAAAGCTATAATGGCAACTTTTTTGCCTTCCTATTTGGTTTATGCTAATTTACTACCAAAACAAGCCGTAACTTCTGTAGACTTTTTTATGAAACAAACTAATTTTTTATATGTTTTTATTGCTTGCTTAATTGTGGGAAGCATTCTTAGTATGAATAGAACCGTACTTATCAAAGCATTAGTTCGTATTTTTATTCCAATGGCAGCTGCTTTAGTTATGGGTTCAATCGTCGGTACACTTGTAGGTACAGTGCTTGGTCTGGGTGCCTTCAAGACTTATTTCTTTATTGTTGTACCAATCATGGCAGGTGGCGTTGGAGAAGGAGCACTTCCTCTTTCTATGGGTTATTCCTCCATATTGAAGCAAGGACAAGCTGGGATATTTGCTCAAGTACTCCCTTGTGTAATGCTCGGAAGTTTAGTAGCTATAATTCTTTCCGGAGTTTTAAAGTATATAGGTCAAAAATATCCAAAATACTCTGGTAATGGATCCCTACTAAAAGCAGGAAAAGATGATGAAATATTAAGAATTGCTCAAGAGGGCGATAAAGCTAAAGCTTCAGCAAATCATGACTTATCTCAACTTACCGTAGCGGGAATATTGTCCTTTGCTTTATACTTAGCTGGGGTATATATAAATTCTTTAATTGGATTACCTGCACCTATAGTTATGCTAATTGCTGTGGTTATGGCAAAAGTGCTTGGACTTATCCCTAAAAACATAGAAAAGGGTGGATATTCCTTATTCAGATTTATTGCTACTGCTGTTACTACTCCCTTGCTATTTGGTATAGGTGTTTCAATGACGCCATGGAAAAACTTGGTCGCAGTTTTTTCAAGTCCAAGATACCTAATAGTAATTACCTTGACAGTTGTAACCATTGTTCTTGTAGGCTGGTTTGTTGGGAACTTAGTTGGAATGTATCCAGTAGAGGCTGCAATCGTAACTGCTTGTAATAGTGGACAAGGTGGAACTGGTGTTGTATCAATACTTACAGCTTCAGATAGATTAGAATTAATGCCTTTCGGACAACTTGCCACAAGAATTGGTGGCGCTTTAACAGTTGTAGTAGGAATTGCATTATTAAGATTGTTACACTAATAATTTATTAAAACCTTTGTATATAACCAAGTCATATTTATTCATACTAAAGTCAAACTATAGATAAACCATTTCAACTACCAAAATCAATTTGTATCAAGTGGCTTATCTTTAATAAAAAAAAACAAGTTTCCAAATTGTATGCTAATTTTGCGTACTATTTGGGGAACTTGCTTTTTTATATCTGTTAACTTTGTTGAAATAAGTTTTATATAGTTCGTAAAATTAATCGCTATATAATCTTTTAGCCACCCTGTATAACTATTGTTCTTTAATGCTTACCGCACCATAATTATTCATTCTTATGGTATACACTGTTTTTTCATTAGTATTAGGTTTCACACCAAATACATTATTTAAAGTTTTTTCTTTAAGCAGAGCTTTCATAAGTTCCTTATTAATTTCTATGCCATAGGCTGCAAGTGTATTTTTCCAAGATGTAAACTTACATCCACCCTTCCAACTGGTACAATAAAATGCTTTTGAATTTTCAAGAATATCTCCATTTTGGCACAGCGGACACTTACCTAAACTTTCTATAGGCTTGCTGTTTTTTAAATTCTTGCTATTGTTACTGTCTTCAAACACTATACTTCTATTCACTTTATTTGATTCCTGTATTATATACCTTACATACCTCTGAATGCTTTGCATAAATCTTTCTTTCTGAAGCTTCCCTTTTGCAATTGAAGTTAATCCTTTTTCCCATCTTCCCGTAGTCTCTGGTGATTTTAATTCTGGAGGAACAATTTCTATTAACTTCATTCCTTTTTCTGTTGGCTGAAGGGTTTTTCCTTTTCTTTTTATATATCCAACACTTATGAGTCTTTCAATTATAGCAGCTCTTGTAGCTGGTGTTCCAATTCCGCCTTCTTTAAGCTGTTCCCTAAGTTCTTCATCTTCTACAAAACGGCCTGCATTTTCCATGGCAGAAAGCAGAGATGCTTCATTGTATGTGCTTGGCGGCTTCGTTTTCTTTTGAAGAAATTCCGTGTCTATTACATTTACACTGTCATTTTTCTTTAACTTAGGAAGTTCTGCCTCATCTTCTTCTTCCTCATTATCATCTTTTTTATTTTTACTATCATTTCTGTAGAACTCCATCCAGCCTAGCTTTAATATAGTTTTTCCTCTAGTTAGAAATTGTTCTTCACAAACTTCTGTAGTTATTTTAGTTATTGTATATTCATAATTAGGGTAAAATACACATAAAAATCTTTTTACAATGAGATCATATGCTTTTCTTTCATCTGAAGTTAAACTATTTAAGTTTGGTTTTACATCCGTTGGAATTATAGCATGGTGATCACTTACCTTAGAATCATCTATAATTCTTTTTCCAAGTGGTAATTTAGGCATAGCTAAAATATTGCCCACAAATTCTTTATATGGTTCAATATTAAGTCTCGCTATTGTATTTTTTATTTTATTAACCATGTCATGGCTCAAATATCTGCTATCCGTTCTAGGATATGTAACCATTTTTCTTTTTTCATATAAATCTTGAATAGTGTCCAAGGTTTTTTGCGCTGAAAAGCCAAACTTTTTATTACAATCCCTTTGAAGCTCTGTTAAATCATATAAAAGTGGTGGAATCTGCTTCTTTTTATTGTTTTCTACGCTTATTACTTTTCCAAGCTGACCTTTAATTTTATTGGAAATTTCCTCAGCTTTTTTCATATCCATTATTTTAGTTTCTTTTGTTTCCTTATCAAACCAAGTACCCTTAAAACCATCGTAAACTGCATTAACCTCAAAGTAATCCTTTGGTACAAAGTTATTAATTTCTTTTTGTCTCTCTGTTATTATTGCAAGGGTTGGAGTTTGGACTCTTCCCACACTTAAAAGCAAGTTATACTTTAATGTATATGCACGACTTGCATTCATTCCAACAAGCCAATCAGCTTCCGACCTACATTTTGCGGAGTAATATAGGTTGTCATACTCTGCACTTGGTTTTATAGCATCAAAACCTTCTTTTATTGCTTCATCCGTCATACTTGAAATCCACAATCTGTTAAAAGGCTTGCTACAGCCTGCTGCCTCGTATGTATATCTAAAAATCAGTTCACCTTCACGCCCAGCATCGGTAGCACAAATAAGAGATTCTATATCATCTCTACTCATTAATTTCTTTAATATATTAAATTGTTTTATAGTACCATCTATCGGTTTTATTTTCATTACTTCAGGTATTATAGGAAGTGTATCAAATCTCCATTTCTTGTATATAGGATTGTATTCCTCTGGCTCCCAAAGTGTTACTAGGTGACCTACCGCCCAAGTTACAATGTACTTTTGTCCGATAAGACAGCCTTCACCTTTAGTATTAGCTTTTAGTACCCGTGCTATATCTCTTCCAACTGACGGTTTCTCTGAAACCACCAAAATTTTTCCCATGGAATCACTCATTTCTAAATATTCTACTAAATAAAATTGTGCCTATACTTAATTATCGGCACAATTTAAAAATTAAATCATATTTAATTATATATTTTTAAGCACAGATATTCAACTTTAGTGTCCTAATCTTTTTCTATTACAGCTGCAATTTGCTCAAGTGCCAACTGCTCATCTGCACCCGATATGATAACCTTTACTTTTGTCCCAAAATTTGCCCCTAAAGCAAGTACATTAATTATGCTTTTTCCATTTGCTTTCTTTCCTTTACATTCTATAAATATGTCAGATTTAAAACCTGAGGCCTTTTTAACAAGCAAAGTTGCAACTCTAGCATGAAGGCCCAACCTACTTTTTACTATTAACTCTTTAGAAACCATAATTATACCCCCCATAATATTTGAAAACGTTTGCCTTACATATTATAAGCATATCCCATAAATTGTAATCAGTCAATGTCCTATCCAATTTTTGTATAAATCCACAAAAAAAATTAGCCATTTAAGGCATCTTAAAAAAATAATAAGTCCAAATTGAGAGATATTTTTGTGTAATACAAGGAAATGTAACTCGTTAATACTGGTTGTCTTAACGTGTTATAGTGACGAAGTATTACGCAAAAATAGCCGAAAGTTGAACTTGTTGTTTTCTTTAATATGCCTGACATTGGCTAATCTTTATATTTACCTATAGTCCTATATTTATTATATCTTAATCTAAGCAATTCTTCTTTATCCTTACTTAATAGTTTAGGTATAACTTCCAAAAGGTTGTTCTTTATATCCTTCGCCATAGCTTCAGGGTCAATATGAGCGCCACCTTCAGGTTCATTTATAACTTTATCTATTATTTTATAATTTAGTAAGTCTTCAGCTGTTATTTTCATAACTTCAGCAGCTTCTTTTGCCCTAGTTGCATCCTTCCAAAGTATACTTGCAAACCCTTCTGGTGACAGCACAGAGTATACGGAATTTTCTAACATCCAAACTTCGTCTGCTACTGCCATTGCAAGTGCTCCACCGCTTCCACCTTCACCTATAACAATAGATACTATGGGAACATTTAGATTTGCCATAGTTATTAAATTTTTAGCTATAGCTTCACCCTGACCTCTCTTTTCTGCATCTACACCACAATATGCACCTGATGTATCTACAAAGCAAATTACAGGCCTATTGAACTTTTCTGCCTGTTTCATTAATCTAAGAGCTTTTCTATAACCTTCTGGATGAGGCATTCCAAAGTTTCTTTCAACATTTTCCTTGATATTTCTGCCTTTTTGCTGTCCTATAACTGTTACTGCTGTGCCATCTAATTCTGCTATTCCGCCAACAATGGAAGGGTCATCTCTAAAGCCTCTATCACCATGTAGTTCAATAAAAGAATCAAATATTTGTTCTATATAATCCAAAGCTGTTGGTCTTTCTACCAGTCTAGCCAACGTAAGCCTATCCCATGGAGTTAGTTTCTCTTTATCATTCATATTTTTACCTCCAAGCATGCATTCTTAAAATGTTTTCTAAAACTCCCTTGAGATTCTTTCTTTCAACAATTTTATCAATAAAACCATGTTCAAAAAGAAATTCCGAAGTTTGAAAATCATCTGGAAGTTTCTGATTTATAGTTTGTTCAATTACTCTTCTACCCGCAAAACCAATTAAAGTTTTAGGCTCCGCAAGTATAATATCTCCAAGCATTGCAAAGCTTGCAGTCACTCCACCTGTTGTAGGATCTGTTAAAACAGAAATATATAAAAGACCTTTTTCATCATGCTTTGCAAGTGCAGCACTAGTTTTTGCCATCTGCATTAAGGAAAACATGCCTTCTTGCATTCTTGCTCCACCTGAAGTTGTAAATATTATTATTGGAAGTTTATTATCAGTTGCATATTCCACTGCTCTTGTTATTTTTTCTCCAACTACACATCCCATGCTTCCCATCATAAAGTTACTATCCATTACAGCAACAGCCGTTTTGTTACCATTTATATTTCCAACACCAGTAACAACAGCATCTTTTAAATTACTTTTTTCCTGCATTTTTTTTATTTTATCATTATACTCATCAAAATCAAGTGGGTTATCAGCTTCCATACCCTTATCAAATTCTTCAAAAGTTCCCTCATCTATAATTAACTTTATTCTTTCAAAAGCATTCATCCTAAAATGTCCATTACAATTTGGGCACACTTTTAAATTATCTTCCACATCATTTTTATATAAAATTCTTCCACACTTAGAACACTTAAGCCACATGCCATCAGGTATAATAGGTGAATTTGCATCGTCGTTATTTATATCATCAAGTTTCGTACTACTAATAGTAAGATACTTTCTCTTTTTAAATAGTGCCATACCTTAACCCTCCTTTGGGAAACTTCTACGGGACTGTTACACTATAGCTATACCAGTTAAACTATAACTTCATTTCTTTTTCAATAAATGATGTATCATATTTCCCAGAAATAAATTTTTCATTGTTTATCAAATCATACTGGAAATCAAGATTTGTGTCAACACCATCAATTATAAATTCTCCAAGAGCTCTCTCCATTTTGTTTATAGCTTCATTTCTATCTCTACCATAAACCATTAGTTTTCCAATCATGGAATCATAGTTTGGAGGTATATTATAGCCTTGATAAACAGCAGTATCTAATCTAACACCAGGTCCACCGGGTACATTAAAGTATTTAATTTTTCCAGGAGATGGTCTAAAACCTTTCTCTGGATTTTCAGCATTAATACGACATTCTATAGCGTGACCACTTATTTTTATATCATCCTGTGTGAAAGGTAATTTTTCTCCAGCTGCAACTTTAATTTGCTCTTTAACTAAATCGACACCAGTTACAAGTTCTGTAATTCCATGCTCAACTTGTATTCTTGTGTTCATTTCCATGAAATAATACTTTCCATACTTATCAACTAAAAATTCTATAGTACCTGCATTTTTATATCCAACAGCTTTAGCCGCCCTTACTGCTACTTCTCCCATTTCCTGTCTAAGTTCACTTGTCATAACTGGAGATGGTGCTTCTTCCAATACCTTTTGATTTCTTCTTTGAATTGAGCAATCTCTCTCTCCCAAATGTACAACATTTCCAAAGAAATCACCAATTACTTGGAACTCAACATGCCTTGGCTCTACTATAAATTTTTCCATATACATAGTATCGTCACCAAAAGCAGCTTTTGCTTCAGCCTTTGCTGTTCTATATGCTTTTACAATTTCATCTTCATTTTGTACTATTCTTATGCCCTTTCCTCCACCGCCAGCGGAAGCCTTAAGCATAACAGGATATCCTATTTCACTTGCTTGGTGTACTAATTCATCTTCATTATCAACAGTTCCATTAGAACCTGGTACTACTGGAACTCCTGCATTTATCATAATTTCTCTTGCCTTAGACTTGTTACCCAAATTTTCAATTGTCTCAACATCTGGGCCTATAAAAATTATATTGCACTCACTGCACATCCTTGCAAACTTTCCATTTTCAGATAAAAATCCAAAGCCAGGATGAATAGCCTGTGCACCGGTAAGAACTGTAGCACTTATTATATTTTCCATATTGAGATAGCTATCCTTTGATTTAGCAGGTCCTATACACACCGCTTGATCAGCAAGATAAACATGCATCGCTTCTTTGTCAGCTTCAGAATATACTGCTACAGTTTCTATTCCCATTTCTCTGCATGCTCTTATTATTCTAACTGCTATCTCTCCTCTATTAGCAATTAAAACCTTCTTAATCATATATCTCTCCCCTAAACTATCATAAATGTAATTTCAGCTTCAACCGCTTTTTCTCCATTTACTGTTGCCAATGCCTTTCCAATTCCAGCTGGTCCTTTAACTTTAATTATTTCAACTTCTAGCTTTAAAACATCGCCTGGAACTACCATTCTTCTAAACTTTGCATTTTTTATTGCTCCAAGTATAGGCTTTTTTCCCTTATACTTATCTAAACTTAAAATTGCAACGGCTCCCAATTGTGCTAATGCCTCAATCATAAGAACCCCTGGCATTACTGGCATTCCTGGATAGTGGCCCTGAAAAATCTGTTCATTCATTGTGACATTTTTATATCCTACTGCTCTTTGCCCTGGTTCAATTTCTTCAACTCTATCTATAAGAAGCATTGGATACCTATGCGGGATAATTTCCATTATTTCCTGTATATTTAAGCTCACTTAGAACTCCTTCTTTCACTTTATTTTATAGCTATTTTGAAGATTTCCTGACCATATTCAACCATTTGTTCATTTTCTACAAGTATTTCTACTATTTCTCCATCAACTTCTGCTTCAATTTCATTCATTAGCTTCATAGCTTCAATTATGCAAAGCGTTTGACCCTTCTTAACTTTTGATCCAACACTTACGAAGTCTTCGGTCTCTGGGCTAGATGAACTGTAGAAGGTACCAACTATTGGTGAAACCACTGAAACTATATTTTTATCTTCAACGGTTTTTTGAGCTTCTTTAACTTCTCTAGCTTCTTCCTTTTCAGCTGTCACCTCAGAAACCTCTTCAGGTTTTATAGCCTCTACATTTTGAGTGGTTTCTTCTCCGCCTTTTTTCATAGTTATTTTAATTCCTTCTGTTTCTATTTCAAGAAACGTAAGTCCCGATTCACCTGCTGTTTTAATAAGCTGCTCTATAGCTTTATAATCCACTTTAACACTTCCTATCTATCATTAAGCATTATACTTCTTGAAAAGCAAAGTAGCATTATGACCGCCAAATCCAAGTGAGTTGGACAATACATAATTAACTTCTGCTTCTCTTCCTATATTAGGTACATAATCAAGATCACACTCAGGATCACTTTCTTTATAGCCTATTGTTGGTGGTATAAATCCATCCTCTATTGCTTTTACAGATATAACAGTTTCGATAGCTCCAGCGGCTCCAAGTAAATGTCCTGTCATTGATTTTGTTGAACTTACTGGTACTTTATATGCATATTCTCCAAAAACAGATTTTATTGCTTCTGTTTCAAATTTATCATTGTATGGAGTACTTGTTCCATGTGCATTTATATATGATATATCTTCTGCTTTTACTCCATCTTCTTCCATTGCAAGCTTTATAGCTCTAGCTGCTCCCTCTCCATTTGGTGCTGGTGAGGTTATATGATAAGCATCACAAGTTGATCCATATCCTGCTACTTCAGCATAGATTTTAGCTCCCCTTTTTAGTGCATGCTCAAGTTCTTCCAAAATTACTATGGCTGACCCTTCTCCCATTATAAATCCATTTCTATCTTTATCAAATGGGATAGATGCTCTCAATGGATCTGTACTTTTACTTAAAGCTGTAAGAGAAGCAAAACCTGATACAGAAAGCGGCGTTATTGATGCTTCACTTCCTCCTGATATCATTACATCTGAATAACCAAATTTTATATTTCTATAAGCCTCACCTATAGCATTATTACTTGAAGCGCATGCTGTAACTATTGTTGTGCAAATCCCCTTAGCTCCATATTTTATAGCAACATTTCCTGCTGCCATATTTGATATAATCATAGGAATTACCATTGGTGAAACTCTATTTGGTCCTTTTTCAATAAGCTTTGAATGCTGCTCTTCTATAGTGCCTATTCCTCCGATTCCAGAACCTAAAATAACTCCAAGTCTTTCCTTATCTATGGTTTCCCAATCTAATTTTGAATCTTCAACTGCCTCGCTTGCTGCTGCCATAGCAAATTGACAAAAACGATCCATTCTTTTTGTTTCTTTCTTTTCCATATAATCTTCTGGCTTGAAGTCTTTAACTTCTGCTGCTAATGTAGCTTTAAAATCAGTAATATCAAAAGCTTTTATAACATCAATTCCGCATTTTCCGTTTTTTATTGAATCCCAAAATTTTTCCACATTATTTCCAACAGGTGTTATAGCTCCAAGACCTGTTATTACAACTCTTCTATTCATATTTACACCTACCTATTTTTAATCAATTGACAATTCACAGTTCACAATGCACAATTAAGGATGATTTTTCTTCGCTACTCTACGAAAAATCTATTAATTTTAAGATTTTCTGCTTTCGCAGAAAATCATCCTTCATTGTGAATTGTCCTAATTACATCAACATTCCGCCGTCGACCTGCATAACCTGGCCAGTTATGTATGAAGCCATATCTGAAGCTAAGAATGCAACTAAATTTGCAACATCTTCAGCTTCACCTATTTTCTTTAATGGTATAGCACTTAAAATACCCTCTTTTTGCTTATCTGAAAGTGCATCTGTCATATCACTTTTTATAAATCCTGGTGCTACAGCATTAACAGTTATTCCTCTACTTCCAAGCTCTTTTGCAACTGATTTTGTCATTCCTAAAATACCTGCTTTGGCTGCACAATAGTTAATCTGTCCTGGATTTCCTGTTATACCAACAACTGAAGAAATGTTTATTATTCTACCGCCTTTATTTTTAACCATAAGTGGGCTTACATGTCTTATGCAGTTGAAAGCACCTTTTAAATTTACATTTATAACATCGTCAAAATCCTGTTCTTTCATTCTCATAACAAGACCATCTCTTGTAATTCCTGCATTATTAACAAGGACATCTATTTTGCCAAACTCTTCCTTAGCCTTTTTTATAATTAATTCAGCTTCATCAAATTTGCTTACATCAGCTTTTACTGAAACAGCTTTTACGCCTTTAGCTTCTATTTCCTTTATAAGCTCCTCTGTTTCTTTTTCACTACTTCTGTAATTTAAAACTAGGTTAGCTCCCATATCTGCAAGTTTTAAAGCAATTGCTTTTCCAATACCTCTTCCAGCTCCAGTTACTACTGCTGTTTTTCCCATAAGCATCTTTTCCATAATAGCCTCCTAAAATTCACATTTATTTAAACTATCTACGTCTTCTACGTTAAAGACTTTTACGCTTCTGTCTATTTTCCTTATAAAAGTTGTAAGAGTTTTACCTGGTCCAACCTCTATAAAAGTATCTACTCCATCTTTTATCATTGTTCTTATAGAATCTTCCCACAAAACAGAACTCATCACTTGTCTTTTTAATATATCTTTTACATCCGTTTTACTTTTAACATAGCTTCCACTTATATTTGTTACCAGTGGTATACTCATATCATTTATTTCTATATTCTTTAATTCTTGTTCTAATTTTTCTGCGGCTGGCTTTAACATTGATGTGTGGAAGGGACCACTTACTGCAAGCATAATAACTTTTCTTGCGCCCTTTTCCCTTAAAGCCTCTGCAGCTTTTTCCACTGCTTTAACTTCACCCGCTATTACTATTTGACCAGGACAATTATAGTTTGCAATTTCAATTGTTCCTATTTCATTTAAAGGTTCTATTGCTTCTTTAATTATTTCTTTATCAAGCCCTATAACTGCTGCCATAGCTCCAACACCTTCTGGAACAGCTTCCTGCATATACTTACCTCTTTTTTTTACAAGTCTAACTGCTGTTTCAAAATCAAAGGTTCCACTACATACATGAGCAGAATACTCTCCAAGGCTTAAACCAGCCACAACATCTGGTTTTATACCCTTTTCTTCTAATGCTTTTAATGCCGCAACACTTACAGTTAAAATTGCTGGTTGAGTATTTTCTGTTTTATCAAGTTCTTCTTTGCTTCCATTAAAACACAAATCGCTTATTTTAAATCCTATTGCTTCATCTGCTTTATTAAAAACGTCTCTGCAGCATTGAAATTCATCATAAAGCTTTTTTCCCATACCAACATATTGGGCACCTTGACCTGCAAAGACAAATGCTATTTTTCCCACAATATTCACATCCTTTAGCGAATTTCAAGCTCAACTTTTTCAGCCTGGCTAAACATTTCTTTTATTATTTCACTGCAAGTTTGCTCTTTATTAACAAGTCCTGCAATTTGTCCTGCCATTACAGAACCATTATCGACATCTCCATCTCTTACTGCCTTTGGAAGTGCTCCTCTTCCTAGTTCTTCAAATTGTTCTGGTGTTCCGCCACTTTTCTCTAAAAGTTGAAACTGTCTTACTAGCTTATTTCTTAAAACTCGTACTGGATGTCCTGTTGGTCTTCCTGTAACATGTGTATCAATATCCTTAGCTTTTAAAACTTTATCCTTATAATTTTGATGAACTGTACATTCCTTTGCAACTAAAAATCTAGTTCCAACTTGAACTCCAATAGCTCCTAAAGCAAAGGCTGCAACAACTCCTCTTCCGTCACCTATTCCACCTGCAGCTATTACAGGTATATTTATAGCATCTACAACCTGTGGGACTAATGCCATAGTAGTTAACTCACCTACATGACCTCCAGATTCGCAACCTTCAGCAACAACAGCATCTACTCCGCACCTTTCCATTCTTCTCGCTAATGCTACTGATGCTACAACTGGAATTACCTTTATTCCGTTTTCTTTCCACATGTCTATATATTTTCCTGGATTACCTGCTCCTGTTGTAACAACCTTTACGCCTTCTTCGCAAACCATTTTTGCAACTTCTTCAGCGTTATCACTTAAAAGCATTATATTAACGCCAAAAGGCTTATCTGTTAACTCTTTAGCTTTTCTAATTTGCTCTCTAACATATTCAACTGGAGCATTTGCTGCTGCTATAATTCCAAGTCCTCCCGCATTTGACACTGCTGCCGCTAGGGAACTATCCGCAACCCATGCCATTCCACCTTGAATTATAGGATATTCAATTCCAACCATATCACAAAACTTAGATTTAAACATGCTTTAACCTCCCAAATATTAAGAAATCAGATGTTAAGTACACATATTACACTCAAAATACACTTAGAGTTATGATTTATAATGCATAATTACCATCTGATATATTCTTTATTTTATTCTTCTCCAGTTTTTTCTGTAATGTATTTTACTGCATCTCCAATAGTCTTTATATCATCTGTTTCTTCTATTTGAATATTGAATTCATCTTCAAGCTCCATGATTATTTGGAATAAATCAAGTGAATCTGCATTTAAATCTCCTTCAAAAGATGTCTCCATTGTCAAAGTCTCTGCATCAATACCTAATTGTTCTGATGTTATAGTTTTAATTTTTTCAAATACCATATCTAGTTCCTCCTAAAAATATATATTAATTTTACATTGTCCATTCAATAATAGCTGCTCCCCAGGTAAGTCCTCCACCGAAGCCAACAAGGATAATTTTATTTCCTTTTTTAAGCATACCTTTTTTATTCATTTCATCTAATGCAAGTGGTATTGTTGCACCTGAAGTATTTCCATAGTTATGTAAATTCACAAAGAATTTATCCATACTAATTTCTAATTTTTTAGCTACAAACTCTATTATTCTTATATTTGCCTGATGAGGCACAATATAATCAATATCATCTATATCAATTTTTGAAGCTTCCAAAACATTTTTAATGGAATTATCCATTGCCTTTACAGCAAACTTAAAAACCTCTCTACCATTCATTGATATTTTACTTTCAATTTTGGCGATTTCAGCAGCAAAAGGATTTCCAACTTCTACTGCAGGACAGTACAAAAACTTTGAATTCACACCATCTGAACCCATATAAGCTTTTATTATTCCATTTGAACCTTCTCTAAGCACAACTGCACCCGCGCCATCTCCAAATAGCACGCAGGTAGTTCTATCTTCCCAATTCATTATCTTTGACAATACTTCTGACCCTATTACAAGAGCTGTTTTATATTCTCCTGTTTTAATAAATTGAGTTGCTGTATTAAGCGCAAATATAAATCCTGTGCATGCTGCACTTACATCAAAGCAAACTGCATTTTCTGCACCAATGATTGCCTGCACAAGGCATGCTGTAGATGGTGTAAATGCATCTGGACTTGTAGTTGCCACTATTACAAGATCGATATCTTTAGCCTCAAGCTTTGCATTTTCAATAGCTCTTAATCCAGCCTTGGCTGCAAGTTCTGATGTATTTTCTTTTAAAGATATTCTTCTTTCTTTTATTCCCGATCTTGATGATATCCATTCATCACTCGTTTCAACTATTTTTGAAAGTTCATCGTTTGTAACAATTCTATCTGGAACATAGCTTCCTGTTCCTATAATTTCAACATTTTTCACTTTATCAGCCCTTTTTACAATTCTTAATATTGTACCTTGACTTAAAAAATTCATTTAGCTTTTCTAGCGCAGAAGTAAGAATTCCTTCCTCTTCTGGATTAAGTCCTTCTACCGTAGCTTTAACCATATCAGAATGAAACTTTTTATGAACTCTAAAAGCTAATTTTCCCTTTTTAGTTAATGCAATTTTAACAACCCGCCTATCCTGTTCTGATCTTTGCCTTTGAACATATCCCTTTTTAACAAGATTACTTATGGCAATTGTAAGTGTACCAACTGTTATTGATAAATCATTTGCCACTTCAGACATAGTTCTCGGAACATACATGCCTATAGCTTCTATGGTATGCATTTCGGTGATAGACATGTCTTTAAAAACGCCTTCTTTAAGTGCTGTTTGTTCAATGACTAAAATATCATTAAAACTTTCCACTAATAGCTCATTAATAACATTAATTGTTCTATTCATATTTACCACCATTTTTTATTTTGATTGTCAAATAATTTGATAATCAAAGTATATATTAGTTATTAATTTTTGTCAATAAATTTATAAATATCCAAGTCTCTGTATATTAAAGTGATTTCTCAGCCTCATTTACAAGTTCATCCATAAGTTCTGAAACCTTAACAATTTTGTTTATTTTATAAGATTTAGCTCCTGTAAATACAAGTGCTTCATCAATATCCCCTTTTACTGCATTTATAAGTGCTTTTGATATGCAATATGGGGTACTCTTAGGATTACATGGCTTTAAGCAATTGTAGCACTTCTTAATTTCAACGCCACCATCATGAACACTTTTTATGAAAGCATTGTTTAAAGCTCTTCCTGGCATTCCAACTGGACTCTTAACTATTTTTATATCCTCTTCCGTGCAATTAACAATCGCCATTTTATATTTAATATCAGCATCACATTCTTCTGTTGCTATAAATCTAGTTGCAATTTGAACACCTGCGGCTCCAAGCTTTATATATTTTGCAATTTCCACTCCATTAGAAATTCCTCCACCACATACAACCGGAATTTTCTTTCCGTACTTTTCTTCAAATGGTTTTACAGCCTTAATAACCTCAACAAGTATGTCACTAAGTTCTCTTTTCTTTTCTGTTTCTAATTCTTCTGGTTTAAAGCCTAAATGGCCTCCAGCTTCTGGTCCTTCAACAACTACTAAGTCTGGTATTCTTCCATGATGCTTATCCCAAAGTTTACATATTACAGATGCTGCTTTACCTGATGATGCTATAGGTGCAATTTTTGTATTACTACCCTCAACAAGTTTTGGCAATACAGTTGGAAGACCTGCACCAGATACTATAATATCTATTTTCTCTTCTACGGCTGCATGTACAAGTTCATCATAATGATTTAAAGCAACCATAAGATTTACCGCAATAACTCCATTAGGACTAAGTTCTCTTGCCTTTCGTATATGTTTTTTTAATGCTCTTATATTCGCATTTAATGTATTCGTCTCAAAATCAGGCTCATCAAAACCAATTTGAACCCCTGATATAGTTCCTATTCCTCCAGCGTTTGCTACTGCAGCAGCTAAGTTAGAACGTGAAATTCCAACTCCCATTCCTCCTTGAATTATAGGCACTTCAGCTTTTAACTCTCCAATTACTAAAGGGGGTAACTTCATTTTAACCTCTCCTCTTTTACAATATATTGATTATCAAATATTTTGATAATCAAAGTATATACAAAAAGAATATTAGTGTCAACTAATATTCTTCACAAAATATATTAAAAATATGTTAATGCAGAGTACGGAGTACAGATGACAGAGTACAGTGAAGGATGATTCACCCTCCTCACGTCGTGTAAATCTTTAAACTTATAAAAAATAATAATGTTCAGCTTCGCTGAATGAATTAATTTTCATCTGATAAATTCCAAAATTTTCTGTGGCAACAGAAAATTAACCTTCTCTGTACTTTGTACTCTGTACTCTGTACTTTGATTAAATTGCCACTCCAATTTCCCCAAGTTCTTTTTCCATATTTTTCGCACCATTAAACACAACACCATGAAGTCCAATTTTTTTTGCCGCCTCAATATTTTGGGGTGTATCGTCTATAAATACACTCTCCTCTACTTTCAAATTATACTTGTCTATTAAAGACTTATATATTGCCGCATCTGGTTTTATAAGTTTAACTCTATATGATATAATTTCTCCATCTACATTTTTTATAAAATCGTACTTACTACTTATAAGTTCAAAAGCCTTTAAATGATAATTTGAAAGCAAATATATCTTGTACCCTTTTTCCTTAAGCTTTCTCAAAAATTCAGAAGTTCCCTCCACCGGTATATGCATTTCACACCAAGTTTCCATAACCTCTTTTATTTGCTTTTCATGTTTAGGATCTCTACTGCAATATATATCAATAGCTTCTTCATCTGTGATTGTTCCTCTATCAAGTTCAATCCACTCTTTACTTAAAAAGATATTTTTATATAAAGAATCCACTAATTCCTCATCATCAAACTTACTTTTTAAGAATTCTACTGGCGTAAACTTTAAAAGAACATTTCCAATATCAAAAATTACATTTTTAATCAAAATAACACCCCTTATTTCAAAGTACAAAGTACAAAGTATAAAATACAATGAAGGATGATTTATCTTACTCACGTCAGATAAATCTTTAAACTTATAAAAAACAATGATGTTCAGCTTCGCTGAACGAATTAATTTTCACCTCATAAGTTCTAAAATTTTCTGTGACAACAGAAAATTAACCTTCTCTGTACTCTGTACTTTGTACTTTGTACTCTGCTTCTACAAGTTTTCTGCTATAAAATAAATCAACTTTTCGCTGTCTTCCCAACCAATGCAAGGATCTGTAATTGATTTTCCAAAAACATTTTCTCCTATTTCTTGTCTTCCACCAACAATATAGCTTTCAATCATTAAGCCCTTAACCATATCTTTTAAATCTGAATTATAATTTCTGCTCATAAGTATTTCTCTCGCAATTCTTGGCTGCTCATTATGCTTTTTCATAGAATTTGCATGATTACAGTCTACAATTATTGACGGATTAACAAGTTGCATTTCTTTATAAGCCTTAGCAAGTTCTACTAAATTTTCATAGTGATAATTAGGAATACTTCTTCCATCAGAGTCAACTGCTCCTCTTAATATAGCATGAGCTAATGGATTTCCTTCACTTTTAACTTCCCAGTTATTATATATAAATTCATGGCTTAACTGTGCGGCTTTAATTGAGTTAAGCATTACTGAAATATCTCCACAAGTAGGGTTTTTCATGCCAACTGGTATATCTATACCACTTGCTGTAAGTCTGTGCTGCTGATTCTCTACAGAACGTGCTCCTACAGCAACATATCCTAATACATCAGATAAGTATGCATGGTTTTCAGGATACAGCATTTCATCTGCTGCCGGCATATGAAAGTTTGTAAGTGCTTTTATATGCAAATTTCTTATAGCCCTAATCCCTTCTGATAAATCTGGTGCCTTGCTTGGATCAGGTTGTGACATCATCCCCTTATATCCTTCTCCTGTAGTTCTTGGTTTGTTTGTATAAATTCTTGGAACTATTATAATTTTATCTTGAACTTTTTCTTGAACTTTTGCAAGTCTCTCTATATACTCACAAACTGAATCTTCATTATCTGCGGAGCAAGGTCCTATAATTAATACAAATTTATCGTTTTTCCCCTCAAAAACCTCTTTAAGCTCCTGAGTTTTAACTTTTCTGACCTCTGCTGCTTCCTTTGATACAGGAATACTTTCTCTTATCTCTTGCGGTATCGGTAACTTCTTCTCAAATTTTAAATTCATGTGAATAGCCTCCATTGCTTCAAATTTTAAGTTTCTTTAAAGATAAACACTTGAAACTTGAAAATTAATTTGTAATAAAATGCTGTCTTCTTAGCATTATAGTGCAAATTGATTTTGTTAGTTGAAATAGTTTATCTATACACTAAATAATTTTTCCCCTTCTTTTTATAGTACATTATTTTTAGAAAATTTGCACGAATTAATTTTTTAGCTTCTTCTTTAAAACTTCCTCTAAAGCCTTAATTTGACTAGTTTTATATTCAATCATTTTACCCATTAATTCATACGTTACTTTGTGCATATTTCCTTCATCTTTTACAAGTCTTCCTTGAATATCGATATATAATGAACATACATCCTTTTGAAAATCTATTAAATTCACAAAATATTCCCTAGCACTAGTAAATTCTAATGAATAAATTCTTTGATTAAATTGATTTACTAAAAAAGATATTCTGTCATAAGTTCTAAAATCAATTTCCTCAGCTTCATCATTATCAACCATACTCTTGAATTTTTCATAATGTTCAAGAGTTCCATATGCTTGTTTTAATATAACTTTAGATATTATCTTTATATAAGGTATATCTTCATTTTCCTTTTCTACTTTTTTATATGCTTCAATTCTTTTCCTCAAAATTCCAATAGCTTTATCTATTATATCCACTACATTGTATCCCATGATAATACCACCTTACTTAGATATACTACTTGAAAATTGAAAATTGCAAATACCAAATGTATCCTTATGCTAATATTTTCAATTCACAATTCACAGTTCACAATGAAGGATGATTTTTCTACGCAAGCGTAGAAAAATCTGAAAACTTATTTTTCATTGCTTACTGAGCAGCACCATATATGGTGCTTGCGAAGCTGATAATATTTAAATTTAAGATTTACCTGAGAGAAGCGAAAGGTAAATCATCCTTAATTGTGAATTGTGCATCGTGAACTGTGAATTGAAAAATATTGCTGCCAGGATAAACTTGGAATTTGCAATTTTAATGTTCCAGATTGTATATCTATATTAACGTTATAAATACAATCTTAATATATATTATTAGTTAACATAATGCAATGGAGAAAAAAAGGTAATTCATTTATTGCCCACCAAAAATAGCTATTCACTGAAATTTTAAAAAACCTCAGTAAACAGCTATAATTTGCTTATATTTTAGGATATTTTATTGTAAATTAAAAATTAATATAACTTCATTTTCACCTCCTCCCAAAAGCTGGAGCTGCCTGCACTAAAAATTGTTTTAGTACATTTACTCACATCTTAAAGAGTCTACTGGATTAAGTTTTGCAGCCTTTCCAGCTGGTACAAGTCCGGCTATCATAGCTACAGCAACTGTAAATACTATAGTAAACACTACAGTTGAAATTCTAATATCAATTAAGTTCATACCCTTTTCAATTCCACCTATATTGTTTGCAACTATAATCTTATTTGCAATTGCCCCTCCGACTATTGCAATTACAGCTCCTGAGGCTGCTCCTACAAATCCAAGACTGCCAGATTGAACTACAAACATGGTTCTTATATTTCCTCTTGAAGCGCCTTGAGCCTTCATTATTCCTATTGATTTTGTCTTTTCATATACCGCCATGGACATAGTATTAATAACTCCTATTGATGCAACTAAAAGTACTACAACACCTGCCGCCATCAAAAGTACTTTAAATATTATAAGCACGGCATTCATTCTATCTGCATAACCTTCCTGTGATACTGTCACATATCCCATTTTTTTTATTTCTTTATTTACTTTAGAAACACTATCCATTGATTTTGCTTCAACAGTTACACTATCATAACCTTTTGTGTTTATATAATCCTTTGAATTCATATAATATTCCTGAATTTTTGCAGCCATTTCATCAGCTGTAATAATCATATTCTCACCATCATTAAAACCTTTATTTACAACTCCAACTACTTTTGCATTTATTACAAGAGGTTGTTTTTGCACTAATCCCTGCATTTTAGGAAGTTGAACTTTTATTTCTATAGTTTTTCCTATTACACTTTTATAATTTTTTATTCCGATTTTATTTAAATATCCCTGTCCTACAAGAACAGAAGTATTATCTCCTTGTTTTATTTCACTTCCAGCAACTATATAGCTGTCTCCATACTTTTTAAATTTTTTCTTATTTGTTTTAAGCTGATTTTTTTCTCCCTCCATAAACATATTAAAATTTAAATTATCACCTTTTATATTTACAGTTTTACCCGCCTTGCCATCTAACTTTGTATCTGTTACTGTTGTATTAATTGATGCTGTAACACCAGACACATCTTTTATGTCTTTAAACTTATTAAGAGCATCTTGGTCAATTTTTTTATCTTTTGTTTTGCCACTTCCCAAATCCTGCTGAGGCTTAACAGTTATATCTCTGAAGGTATCCATTTGTTTTATTTCATCATTAGTTATAGTTTGAATTCCCTGTCCAAGTCCTGACATTGCTATTACAAGTATAGCTCCTATTGCTATACCAAAAGAGGTTAATGCTGTACGCAGTTTTCTTCTACTAAGATCACTAAAAGCCATTTTTACACTATCATTTAACTTCATTTAATTTGCCCCCCCTACGAATTCAATGCTTCTACAGGATCCATTTTTGATGCTTTTCTTGATGGATATATTCCTGCAATTATGCAAATTACAATTGAAAATGCCAGAGTTCCAAGTATTAACCACAAGGGCATTGTAATATTAACGGTTTGAGTAACTTTTTTACTTTTAAGATATGCTTTAAGTACAAAACTAATTATACCTATATTTATACTGCTAAATATCATTCCCATTACTCCACCCATAAGACCTATTATTCCAGCTTGTGCTAAAAACACACTATGAATATTTGCTCTATTTGCTCCTATTGATTTCATTATTCCTATTGATTTAGTTCTTTCATATATAACCATTGTCATAGTATTTACTGTACCAACAGCTGCAACAAACAATACTACTATTCCAAGTACTGCAAGTATAACTTTTATAATTTTAAAAGCATTCTTTATATACTGTACAATTTCATAGTAACTTTCATTAGCATAATTCATTTTCTTTATAGAAGCACTTATGCTTGAAACATCATCAATACTTTTAGCATTAATCATTACGCTCTCGTAACCGTGAGTTTGTAAATAGTTATCTTGAAGATCATAATAGCTTTTTAACTTGCCTGTCATATCGATGGCTGCTATTACAGAGCTATCATCAACAAATTTATCATCTATTACTCCTACTATCTTTCCTTTTACGGCATATGGTTGCAATGTGATATTAGGATTTTCTGTTTTAGTTACAGTAATAGTTATATCTTTTCCAATTACACTTTTATAATCTGTTATTCCCATAGCTTTAAGATAGTTTTCTGCTACCAAAACACCATCTTTATCTGAAGCCTTTAAAGCTCTTCCAAAAGCTATTGGTTCAAGCTTGTTATCCTTTTTGTCTTTTCTAACTGAAGCAATTTTATCTTTACTAAATTCACTAGCATTACCACTTAATCCAACTACTTGTGTGTCGTTCTTATTTTCTTTATTATCTATTTTTATATCACTTACATTAACCGAAATACTTGCTCGAATATCATTTACACCATTTATTTTTGAAAGTTTTTTAACAGTGTTGTCATCTATCTTTTTATACATATCACTAAAATCTATATCATCTGAACTTGTATTCATGGTATCAAACCATTTCATATTCATAACACTTATTTCCTTCAAAGCTGGACTATCTTGAACTTGCTTTAAAATAAGCCCTTCTCCAGAAGTTCCAAGACTAACCAATGTAACTATAAGCATTGTACCAACAGCAACTGCTAAGGAGGTCAAAAATGTTCTTCCTTTTCTCCTGCCAAGATCCCTTGATGCTAGTCTTAATCCATCACTAAATTTCATCCTTTGATACCTCCTCTACCTGTCCATCCTTTATTTTTATTACTCTCTTTGACTTTTTAGCTTCTTCCATGTTATGTGTTACCATTATAATTGTATATCCTCTTGAATTTAAATCATTTAAAAGTTTCATTATAAGTTCACCATTTTTAGAATCAAGATTTCCTGTAGGTTCATCTGCAAATATTATTCTAGGTTCATTTACAAGAGCCCTTGCAATACTAACTCTTTGCCTCTGTCCACCTGACATCTCCGTTGGCTTATGCTTCATCTTATCACCAAGTCCAACCATTTCAAGTGCCTTTTTTGCTTTTTCTTTTCTTTCCTTGCCGCTAGTTCCTGCAAATATAAGCGGCATCATTACATTTTCAAGTGCTGTTTGAGTATTCTCAAGATTAAAAGACTGAAATACAAAACCTATAGTTTGATTTCTATATTTAGACATTTCCTTATCCTTTAACCTACTTATATCTTTATCGTCAACATAAACATTTCCTGCTGTTGGTGTATCTAGTCCACCTACAAGATGCATTAAGGTTGATTTTCCTGAACCTGATGGACCAACTATGGCTACAAATTCACCATCATTTATTTTTAAGCTTACATTATTTAATGCTGTAACTCTTTCCTTGCCCATTTTATAAATCTTTGAAACATTCTTTACTTCTATCATAATTGAATCCTCCTAAATTATATTTTCTAAATTATTAATTACTCAAGCCCAACGTTCTAGTGTACTATACCTATAGTACACTAGAACGTTGGGCTTGTCAATACTGAAATACTATATTTTTTCATATAATATTATTTTTATCATATTTAGGAAATTAACTTCAACTCATTTTTTCTCTTTTTTTAATACTTGTAACTATATCTTCATTGTTAAAACCTATATTTTTCATCTTATTTATAAATTCATCTATTAATCTTTCAGCAGTTTCCTTTTTTAACTTCATTATAACTTCAGCATCATTCTTAACAAATGTACCCATTCCTCTTTCCACTTGTATTATTCCCTGTCTTTCCATCTCCACATAAGCTTTTTGTACAGTACTGCAATTAACCCCCAATTTACTTGAAAGTTCTCTTATTGAAGGAAGCTTCGACCCTTTATCTATCTCACCTGAAATTACCATCTGTTTTAAGTAATCCATTATTTGAATATATATTGGCATTTTATTATTGAAATCTATATCCACATTATCACCCCAATTCAATATTGTATTATATAAATAGTACACTAATACAATATTAATGTCAATATATTTTAAAATAAAAAGTGACTCTTGTACTAGCCATTTTAAAAACTATTAGTACAAGAGCCACTTTTTATTTAGGCTATGCTTTAAATAAGTGTTGATTTTCACACTTATTTAAAGCATAGCCTTTATTTACTATCTTTAACTTATTGTAAACTAAGCATATCCATGTTTTAATTTATGGAGTTCATAAACTGCAAATGGTATTATACCAATTATAAATGAAAATTTTCTATCTAAATACCAATTTACCTTTCCATTAACATCCCACTGCATAGGAATTTTGCTTGGTAATAATGGCATAATAGCAATCATTATAATTATGGGAATTACTAGTATTAAAATATCCTTCTTTTTTAATTTCATTTTATACCAACTCCTTTTTAATATTCTTATTTAATTAATTGAATATCTTCTTGTTCAACTGCTTTAATATTAAAATACAAATTTATATAAATCAAATCTTTTTTATAACTAGAGTGATATAGTATTTCCAATTGTTATTTCTGGACTATCCCAAAATTTCGTATGCACTAAAATTTTTACCTTAAGTAACTGTAAATGTGAAGTAAGTGTGTTGTAGGATGATTTAAATAAAATTTTATAAATCTTAGGTAAAAAACTTTAAAAGCCTTAGATGTTTCAATTGTCTGAGCTTCTTTTCAGTGAGTTATTGAAACTTCTTAGGCTTTTAAAGTTTTTTGTCTTAGATTTATTAATTTTATTTAATATCCTGCAATACACTTACTTCACATTATTTTTAATTCTACTCCACTCTTTTTCTCTCTCATCATTACATCCACAAGATGAACTATTTGAGCACCAGCTTCTACTGGAGGAGTGCCGTTTTTGTGTATATTCGAAATTACAGTTCTTTGAGATTCTGGTTTTAATGTACTTGCTTCATAAGCCATATAGCTACTCATGCTTTCACCTGTTGCAAGTCCAGGTCTTTCGCCAATCAAAATTATTGTTACTTTTGCATTCAACGCTTCGCTTATTCTATCCATAGTTGCAACTCTGCTGTACCTTACAAATATAGGAGTACCAACTTTATATCCTTTAGCTTTTAAGCCATCAACCATTATAGAATATATGTCCTCTAAATTTGCCGTAATTGCAGGAGAACTTAATCCATCACCTGCTATTATCTGAACCTCAGGATTCTTAATGCAATTGCTTTTAATATATTCCATAGTTCCCTCAGAAAATCTTCTTCCCAAATCCGGCCTTGTAATATACTCTTCTTTATCACGTACAAGTGTCTGAACTTTTAAAAACTCTAGCTTATCGATTATACCTTCGTTAACATACGACCAAACTGCATCCTGAGCTACTGCATGGTCAGCTCTGAATTTTAAAAATGTACTAGTTTTATATCTTGCACCCGCTCTGCCAACACAAATTCTTGCATTAGTAGCTTCTCTCATTTTTAAGCAAGCTTCATAATTTTTAGGATTATCTAATGTCATACTTTGCCTTATATCTTCATAATTCACTTAATCACCCTCTTATTTAATATAGAAAACAAGAGTAAAGAGTAGAGAGCAGAGAGTAGAGTGAAGGTCGATTTTTCTCCATTTTATTACGGAAAATCTTTAAACTATATGACGCTTCGCGAACTAATCAAATTCATTATAATCCTTAAATCTTAAGATTTTCTGAAGCAAAGCGGAAGAAAATCATCCTTCACTCTACTCTTTACTCTCTACTCTCTGCTCTATTTTATGAATATGGAAGGGTCTCCTGCATTTTCACCCAAAACTCCATCTTTAAGTATTCCAAGTTCCTCCATTCGCTTTTCAAATTCTCTAATTGCCCTTTTACCACTTATCTCTCTCAATGCTGCAACATCATGATATCCTGTAGATTGATACATAAGCATTACATCATCACCACATGGAACACCCATAAAATAATTGCAGTTAGCTGAAGTTAGTAACATTGCTAAATTTTCTAAATCATTTTGGTCTGCTTTCATATGATTTGTATAGCATACATCAACGCCCATAGATAAACCAGTTAATTTCCCCATAAAATGATCTTCAAGCCCTGCCCTTGTAACTTGGCTTCCATCATATAAATACTCTGGTCCTATAAATCCAACCACTGTATTAACTAAAAAAGGATTGTACTTTTTAGCTAGTCCATAACATCTTGCTTCCATGGTTAACTGATCTGCACCATTATGTCCTTCTGATGATAATTCAGAACCTTGGCCAGTTTCAAAATACATAAAATTATTTCCACTAGAATTTTTTCTTTCCTTCATCAATGCATAAGCTTCATCTAACAGAGGGACTGTTATCCCAAAACCTCTATTTGAAATTTCTGAACCAGCTATACTCTGAAACATCAAATCCATTGGAGTTCCCTTTTTTAAAGCCTCCATTTGAGTCGTAACATGAGCCAAAACACAGCTTTGAGTTGGTATCCTCCACTCACGCATAAATTCATCAAATTTTTTTAAAATTCTAGATGTATTTTCTATAGTATCATTTACCGGATTTAAACCAATTACAGCATCACCAACACCATAGCTTATTCCTTCCATAAGTGACGCCATAATTCCTTCAACATCATCCGTAGGATGGTTTGGTTGAAGCCTTGCAGATAACGTGCCTCTTTCCCCAATGGTAGTATTGCAAGTTGCGGTATTGCATATCTTTCTGGCAGCATAAACAAGATCCATATTCCCCATTAATTTTGTTACTGCTGATATCATCTCTGCTGTAAGTCCATCTCTTATTCCCTTTATTTCCGTTTCTGTGGAACTCAAGATAAATTCCCTAAGGTCAGAAACTGTCATATTCTTTATTTTGTTATAAGTGTCCTCATTTACCGAATCTTGTATAACCCTTGTTACTTCATCTTTTTCATAAGGAACAACTGGATTATTTCTAAGCTCGGCCAAAGTAGCATCTGCAAGTACAAGTTTAGCAGCAACTCTCTCAGAAGTATTTTCTGCCGCAATTCCTGCAAGCATATCACCTGATTTTTCCTCGTTTGCCTTTGCAAGAACTTCTTTTATATCCTTAAAATCATAAACCTTATCAAACAATTTAGTCTTTAAAACCATCAACATCACCCGTCTTATTGAAGATAAACCCCTGAAAAATTGAACTTTCTAATACCAAATTACAATTTTGGGAGCAGAGTACAAAGTACAAAGTACAGAGTACAAAGAAGGATGATTTACCTTTCGCGTTGCTTAGGTAAATCTTAAACTTAAATGTCCTCAGCTTCGCTGAGCGCCATCAATGGCGCAATTGCGCAGCAATAAAAAAATAAATTTTCAGATTTTTCGTAGTGCTAACGGAGAAAAATCGTCCTTCATTGTACTTTGGCTTCTCCTCGATAAATTGTAATTTCAATTTTTCAAGTTACTTATCAATATTTTTATTTTAGGCTATATCTTAAATAAGTGTTGATTTTCACACTTATTTAAGACATAGCTTCCTTTAGTATGTTTGGCTATTTTTAAAAGAATGTTGATGTGATGTGCTCACTTTTATGGACTCTTAGGATTGCTCGTTTATAATTTGCGTAATTTTGACTAGGACGGTCAAAGCCATTTAGGCATCAGGACGATGCATCTAAATTGGTAGCAAATTTTAAACGAGCAATTCTTAGAGTCCATTAAGGCATATTAAAAAAAATAATAAGTCCAAATTGAGAGATAGTTTTGTGTAATACAAGAAACTGTAACTCGTTAATACTGGTTGTCTTAGCGTGGTATAGTGACGAAGTATTACGCGAAAATAGCCGAAAGTTGGACTTGTTATTTTCTTTAAGATGCCTACTGTCATAAACTCATATCAACATTCTTTTAAAATATAGCCCTTTATTTTAAACTGCTTTTTCTTCTTGAACCTTTGCTCCAGCTTGTGAGCCAGTAACCTTTGAATAAATAGCGTAATAAACAATTGCAAGTGCAAAAGCTCCAATTACCCATCCTACTGTTGATAAATTAGAATACGTAACAGTTACTAAAAATACTGCATCTATAGCGATAGCTATTACTGCTAAATATGATGGTGCTTTATATGGTCTTTCCATGTTAGGCTCCTTCTTTCTCAATATAAAGAAAGAAATCATACTTATAGCATGAAGAGCTATAGCTCCAAAACTTGAAATTACTATAATTGTTGCAGTACTGTTTAAAAGCACAAATAACATTCCTATAAGGCTTGGTACAACTATAGCAGCTACAGGTGCTCCCTTTGAATTTACCCTAGATAAGAATTTAGGTAAATAATTAGATCTAGACATTGCAAATACTTGTCTTGAATATCCAATTATTATTCCATGAAGACTTGCAACAAGTCCAAATATACCAATAAAACTCATCAATTTTGATAAAACATTTCCTTTTCCAAATATAACATCTAGTGTATCAGGAAGTGGTGAATTTGTTGCACCTAATGCTTTAAGATTAAGTATTCCAGCTGTGCAGAAAAATGTAACCAAAGCTAAAACTACAAGTGTAAGTATCGCAAGTATAAATCCTTTTGGTATATCTTTCTTAGGATTTTTGCATTCCTCTGCTGACATTGCTCCACCCTCAGCAGCCAAATAAAACCATATTGCAAATGGAATTGCATTAAACACTCCTATTGTACCACCTCTTGTAACATTTCCACCAAATATTTTTGTCATATCAACATGAGTAAATGTAGCACCAGCAAATATCACAAGTCCCGCAATAGCAACAATAGTAACTATAGTTTCAATCATTGCTGCCGTTTCCACACCAACACAATTTATAATTACAAAGATAGCATAAAATACAAGTGCTGCAGCAGTAACAGGTATAGCTGGAACTATAAAGTTAACATAAGCTCCAATTGAAATAGCTATGGCTGGTGTTGCAAACAAAAATTCTACCAATGCTGAAAACCCAGCAAAAAATCCTCCAAATCTTCCTACTGCTTTTAGTGCATATTCACCAGCTCCATCTGCTTTAGGCATTGCTGTAGCCAGTTCTGCATAACAAAACATAAATGCAGTATAAAAAACAGTTACTATTAAAGTTGCTATTATAAATCCTACTGGACTTGTAAATGCCATTGCATTATTCCATCCAAAGTACATACCCGATATAACCATACCAACTATAATAGCCCAAAGTTTAAATGGTGTTAATGCTTTTTTCAATTGATTTTCCATAAGAACTCCTCCTCATATATAAAAAATAAATACAAGCGGCTTTTGTTTAATTTCAAAGTTTTAATTTGTAATAAACCTTATTGCCGTCTTGTATTTTAAAATTTAAAAATTAATGTTTTCACTACTACAGGAATAACTCCAGCTACTGGCTTTCCTATATCTATATAGTCTCCATTGCTAGTTGAAATTCCATCTATACAAATTACTTTCTTTTTTGCTCCAAGTTTGTTTTTTATTGTCTGCCCCAATGCCTTTGAAAAATCATTTTCAACTACCACTATTATTGGCTCATTATCTAAACTTCCAAAGCCCTTAATAATTTCATCTGCCATGATTTTTATTTGAGAATATGAAGGATTTTTAGGTCCTGTAAACGCCACCGCTACAGGTCTTCCTTCATATACACTTATACCCGATAAAATGGATGCCCCCATATTTTGAATATTATCGCTTTCAAAATAGCTACTTGATATCTCTACTATAGGTACATTTTTTATAGGAAGTATTTCCTCGTCAAAAATCACTGTACTTCCACTTACACTTATAGAGTGATTACCTGCCCCAATTACAGTAGCTCTTATTTTTTCCTTTGGTGCGATAACTTTGCCCGTATATCCCTCAAATGCTTTTCTTATTGAATACCCCAAAAGTGGACCTATGTCCCCAAACTTTATTACTTCTTCTATATTTCCTACTTCCTTATCATCATAAACGTACTCTGAAACTCCCCCTGAAAATGTAATATAGTCTGCTTTAATTCCTTTATTCATATGTCCAATAAAAAGTTTATTATTATAATTAGATATTTCATCAAAGCCAGCTAGCCTAACAAACATTTTTGCCATCTCATCTGTAAGCTTTTTTATCTCATTAAACTCTGGCGTATATCCAATTTTAATATTTAAACTCAAGTTATTAATAATAAATTTTATTTTTTCAGATATGTATACAACCTTTTTTAACCCATTAAATTTAATAAGACGTCCCCCTAAATCTAATGCAAAACAGTCTTCTCTTTCACCACAATTAAATAAACATGCATTTGTAGTGCCCCCTCCTACATCGAAATTAACAACTCTTTTTTTTAAGTTCTTGGATATTTCATAAGCTCCTGCCCCAAAGCCAGCGAGAATTGATTCCAAATCCGGTCCTGCTAGTGCAACCACAAAATCCCCTAAAATATCCGATAATTCATGAGCTATAATTTCTGCATTATCTTTTCTTGCAGTTTCTCCAGTAATTATTACTGCCCCTGTAGATATACTGTCTTTATTAATTCCTGCCCTATTAAATTCATCTTTAACTATTTTAATAACACCTTTAAAGTCAATGGTATCTTCTAAGGTTAATGGAGTAAAATATATCTGACTCTTATGTAATATCACTTTATCAGTTATTTCCACCTTAGGAATGAAAAAGGATGCATTGATATTATTCACTATAAATTTACTAAAAATAACTTGAGTTGTCGTAGTACCAATATCAATTCCCAAGCTAACCATTTCATTTCCCATAAGATCTCACAACCCTTTATTCTTGAAACAATTACTAATTAACAAAGCCCCATTTTATTAATTAGTAGTATGTTTCTCTTAATAATTTTGATATATTAATTAAAAACTCGGGGGAATTTTTATTGGATTAACATATCCATGTATATAATATATATCAATTTATCAATGAAGTCAAATATTTTTTATCAATTCATTAAAACATTGTGTGTTTTTATATAAACAATTTCCAAAATAGCATTTATACATACACAATTAAAATTTTTCTATTTACTATGATAGAAATTAATCAATTAGGACGAATTAATATATAGAGGGATCCCGGAAAGGAGATTGTAAATTGAAAATTGATGATAAAAATTTTATAAAGCAACTTAAAAACAAAAACCCTAAAGCTATGGATTATATAGTTGATATCTATAGCAATCTTCTATACAAAGTTGTATACAGTATTATATTTGAAAACCATGGCGTAAATTCTGTAGAAGAATGTACAAGCGATGTTTTTATGGCTATCTGGGACAACATAGATTGTTTTGATACAGAAAAAGGTTCTTTTAAAACATGGATTATGACAATTGCAAAATTTAAAGCCATTGATTATAAAAGAAAGCTTATGAAGCATTGTGATTACACAGACATAGATGATTTAAATCTTGCTTCTGGTGAGAATATTGAAAATGCTTTTATATTAAAAGAAAAAAGAAACGAGATATTATCTGCAATAAATGAAATGAAAAAACCTGATAAATATATATTCATAAAAAGATATTTTCTTAATGAAGATATTGATTCAATAGCTGAAAGTTTAAGTTTAACAAGGGCTGCAGTAGATAATAGACTTTCTAGAGGGAGAAAGTTATTGAAGAGTAAACTTATTAAAGTTAATGAGGAGGTTATTTAAATGGGTGAAAAAGATATATTTAGAGCTTTTAATAATGTTAATATAGATGAGCATGAATTTGATAATGTTGAAATAAATATGAATGATATTCAAAAGAAAAAACTTAAAAATAACTTAAAAGATAAGATAAAAACAAATAAGTTTAAGAAATTAAAAATCTTTGCTGCCAGTGCTGCTGCAGCCTTAATATGTATTACTGGAATTGGCTACATGAATCCATCTTTTGCATCACAAATTCCAGGTTTAAACCCAATAGTCCAAACCTTAAATTACTATGGGGACCAAGGTGAATATGAAAAGTATTCAGAGGTAGTAGATAAAACCGTAACCTTTAATGGTAACTCTTTCACAATAAACAGTGTTGTTTGCGATGAAAACTCTATTATAATAGGATATACAATAAAAAGCGACAAAACAATAGATACTGAAAAACTCCCAGGATTTATGCCTTCGTTTAAAATAAACGGCATTCCTATAAATTCTGGCGGGGGCGGCGCAGATAACGTTACAAATGCTAACACTTACATTGGTACATTTAGCATAGATATGGCAGGAAAATCATACTTTCCAAATAAATTTAAATTTGATATGTCTTTCGATTCACTTTTAGGTGTAAAAGGCAATTGGGATTTTAAATTTATAGTTTCTAGAGAAGCTTTAAATAAAGAGACTCATTCATTTACACCAAATCTTAATGTAAAATTAAAGAACGCCTCCATAAAAATAAAGAAGGTTTCTCTAACACCAATAAACACAACAATCATATTTGATAGTAATAAAGATTTAGGTCCATCAAGCTGGATAATTCTAGATGACAAAGGGAACGAAATATTAGAAAAATGCGGGGAATCATCAAAAAGTCCTTTTACTAATTATGAATATACAAAATATCTTACAAAAGCAAATGGGATTCCAAAATACCTAACAGTTGTGTCTTACCCCGCAGGAGGAAATTCCGGCAATACATCAAAGGACACATTAATTCCACTAAACTCAAAACTTCCTTTTAAAGCTAGTCAGGGTAACAACGGAAGTATAACCATAACAGGAATCACTAATTCGGCCGATAAAATTACTATCCAAGGTATTGCTGAAGGAACTTTTCCTCAAATGCAAATAACTCACACGTACCTTATAGGGCTAAATCCAGAGGCTAAATTTCAACCTCACATAGAAAAAATATCTGCCAATAAATATAAATTCACACTGGAATATAGTAATTTAACTAAAAACAAAATTTATCAAATTAGAGTTGAAAATTTAGATTTTATAAATTACAATTCAAAATTTACAATACCTTTAAAATAGAGAAAGTAGCTGTCTCAGTAAAATTATTTTATACGCAAATAATAAATATTGCGAATTAAAGTGTAGTGCAAAATCAAATACATCTTTATTTCACAATATATAATTATTTTTTAATTTAAAACGGTAATTATAACAATTTAAAAACTATTTTTGCATTGCACCAAAATTCCGTAGGCACGGAGGAATTTTTTCCTTAAAACACTGTAATTGTGAAGTAAGAGCGTTTTGGAACGATTTAAATGGCATCTTATAAATCTTAGAGAAATATTTTCAAAAGCCTTAGAACTTTCAATTGTCTGAACGATAGTGAGTTATTGAAAGTTCTTAGGCTTTTAAAAATATTCCTCTTAGATTTATTGATGCCATTTAATGTTCCAGAATGCTCTTACTTCACAATAATTTTAGATTCCATACGGCACAGTTATTATTGTAACCTTATCATCCTGAAGCAAAACATTTTTTAAAAACAATGCAGTTTGATTATGTAGTATATTTCCCCACCACTTTTTCACAACAAATTGAGGCATAACTACCGTAACTACATCATCTTTATCTGAAGGATGCTCTACAGAATGTATATATTCCATCAAAGGCTCTTCTATATTTCTATATGGTGACTCTCTTATTACAAGTGGCACATCAATTTTATAAGCTTCCCACTTCTCTTTAAGCTTCTCAGTTTCACCTTCATCAAAAGACACATGAAAAGCAACTATATCATTTGATAAACACCTTGCATAATTAATAGTCTTTATAACCGACTTATTTAATCCAGCTATAGGAACAATAAAATGCCTTGCTTTTTCTGCATCGCACTTAGGGAAATCAACATTCTCCATACTAAGCTGGTTCGCTGTTTCATTATAATGCTTTTTTATCTTAAGCATACCTGCAACAGTTATTGGTATAATTAAACACACAATCCATGCGCCGTGAATAAACTTAGTATATCCAATTATAATAACTGTTATAAAGGTCATTACTGCTCCAAGCCCATTTATGCAAGCTTTATGGAACCATCCACTTTCACGTATTTTTACCCACCTTACTACCATTCCCACTTGAGATAGCGTAAATGAGATGAAAACACCAACCGCATATAATGGAAGTAAATAATGAGTTTCTCCTTGAAATATTATAGTTAAAAGTGATGCACTTGCACTTAATAAAATTATCCCATTTGAATAACTTAGCCTATCTCCACGTTTTGTAAACTGTCTTGGCGCATAGCCATCTTTTGCAATTACAGAAAGTAAAAGAGGCATATCCGAAAATGAAGTATTAACAGCCATAATAAGTATTAAAGTTGTTGCAAATTGAATCAAATAAAACATAAAACCATTCCCAAACACTTGAAACGCAACTTGAGATATTACTGTCTTTTGAAGATTAGGTACCGCATTATATAATGTTATTAAATAAGCCATACCTCCAAATATTATTGCAACAAGAGCTGATAAAAGGAAAAGCACAGTTTTAGCATTTTTCTGCGCAGGCTTTGCAAAATTAGGTATCCCATTACTTACAGCTTCTACACCCGTAAGTGCCGTACATCCACCTGCAAAAGCTCTAAGCATGAGCATTGCAGTAATATCACCACTGGCTTTAAGTGTAGTTTGAAAGTTTTGAGGAGTATACCCAAAAATCTTAACTTTAATAATACCATATATTATTAAAAACAATACTGAAAAAATAAATAAATATGTTGGTATACTAAATATTTTAGCTGATTCACTTATACCTCTTAAGTTACCCACTGCCATAATTAAAATTAATATTATAGTTATTGTTACCTTATGCGGCAGTAACGAACTAATAGCAGAAGTTATTGCTGCTGTTCCAGCACTAGCACTAACTGCTACCGTCAATATGTAATCTATTATAAGTGCCCCACCTGCTGCAAGTCCGGGTATTGTCCCAAGATTATCTTTTGCAACAATATATGCTCCACCACCATTTGGATAACTATCTATGGTTTGCCTATATGAAAAGACCAACAAAGCTAAAAGTATAATTATTGCCACTGATACGTAGAACATATATTTATAAGATAAAAGTCCAATTATAGGTACAAGTACCCACAGTATTTCCTCACCTGCATAAGCCACAGACGATATAGCATCACTTGCTAATGTGGGTAATCCACTAATTACGCCAAATTTTTGACCATGAATCTCTTCCGATTTTAACGGTTTTCCTATTAAAAATCCTTTTAGTCTGTTAAACATGAATTTCACCTCGCAAGTATTTTATCCAATACATGCGATTATTAATCATAAAATCATTATTTCTCTTCTGATCCAGTCAAGTGCTTTATTTACAACTCTATTTCTAACTTTCTGCCTATCCCCCGGTATATTAAGCTTTCTTGTTTTTACAACTCCATTTACATATAAGCCAACATATACAAGTCCAACAGGTTTTTCTTCTGTTCCACCGCCTGGTCCAGCTATGCCAGTTGTTGAAATCCCTATGTTTGTATTGGATGTTTTAGCAATTCCCTCAGCCATTTCTGCTGCTGTTTCGCTGCTAACCGCTCCAAACTTATCTAAAGTTTCTTTTTTCACTCCTAGTCTTTGCATCTTTGCTTCATTGCTATAGGTTACAGCTCCCTGCATAAAAACTTCAGAGATACCAGGATAATTTACAAGTCTACCTGCAAGAAGCCCTCCTGTACATGATTCTGCCGTTGCTATGGTAAGTTTTTTATCAATAAGAAGCTTGCCTAAAACTTCCTCAAGAGATGTATCACCTACCCCATAAACATTGTCCCCTAATCTATCACGAACTTCCCTTTCCATAGGTTCAATTAGTTTTAATGCTTCTTCTTCACTATCTGCCTTTGCTGTTATTCTGAAGGTTACTTCATTTTCTTTTGCATATGGCGCAATAGTTGGATTTATTTGCTTATCCATTATATCCTTGATTTTTTCAGCTGCACTCCCTTCCCCTATTCCAGAAACTCTAAGGACTTTTGAAACAAGCACACCTTCTTGATATTTCTTTAAGTAAGGTACAACATAATTTTTAAACATCGGTACAACTTCTCTTGGTGGTCCAGGAAGCATAATTACACACTTGCCCTTTTCATCAATAACACAACCTGGTGCTGTACCATGATCATTTTTAAGTATTGTGCAGCTTTCTGGAAAATACGCTTGCTTCTTATTATTATTACTTAATGGTACACCTAGTTTTTCAAAGTATTTTACTATAAAATCATAAGATTCCTCATCAAAAACAAGCTTTTTATTAAAGTACTCTGCGGCAGTTTCCTTAGTTAAGTCATCATCAGTTGGTCCAAGTCCTCCTGTCGTTATGACAATATCCGCTCTCTCAATAGCAAGCTTAAATTCATCCTTAAGTCTATCGACATTATCACCTACTACTGCTTGATGATAAACCGAAAAACCCATATTCGCTAATTCCCTCGATAAAAATTGAGTATTTGTGTTTAAAATATCTCCAAGTAAAATTTCTGTTCCTACACATAATATTTCAGCTTTCACTTTTACCCACCTCCTACGTAGATAGACAATTTAAAAAATTAAAATTGCTAATGCCAAATGTATTCTGTTAAACTAGAATTTGTAGAGCAGAGTACAGATGACGGAGTACAGAGTACAGTGAAGGATGATTTACCTTTCACGATGCTCAGGTAAATCTTAAACTTAACTGTATCAGCTTCGCTGAATACCAGTGGCATTGCGTAAGCAATAAAAAATAAGTTTTAAGATTTTTCTACGCCCGCGTAGAAAAATCATCCTTCACTGTACTCTGTACTCTGTACTTTGTACTCTGGCTTTTAAATCCCAGTTTTCCAGGATAAGCTTGGTATTTGCAATTTCAATATTCCAAGTTGTATACCTATATTATATCTCTTTATAAAATTTATTTTAATACTTAAATTTATCTACTGCTTCTTTTAGCTTTACAACAAATCCATCTAATTTTTCTGCTGCTCCATTAATTTCATGCATACTAGCTGTATTTTGTTCCATAGATGCTAAAACTTCTTCTGATGCTGCTGAATTTTCTTCTGTTATTGCCGCAACACTAGTTACATTATCAAGTGTTGCTTTTGACTTTTTATCCATATTGTTTGATGAAGAAAGAACCATATTTACACTTGAAATAACCTCGGAAAATGAGTTTTCTATTTCAGCAAAGTTTTTTTCGACTTTCCCAGCAACATTAACGCCATTATTTACATTACTTGTACTATCCTTCATAGAATTAACTATTGTTTCAACTTGATCTTCAATTCCTTTTATAAGTTCTATTATTTCCTTTACAGCTTCACCTGATTGTTCAGCTAGATTTTTAACTTCATTTGCAACTACAGCAAAACCCTTACCATGTTCACCAGCTCTCGCAGCCTCAATCGACGCATTAAGTGCTAGTAAATCAGTTTGACTAGCTATACTACCTATCACATCAACAATCTGACCTATTTTTTTAGAATGCTCATGCAGATTTTTCACCTCTTGAACATTTATATCATTTGTTTTCTCTATACTTCTGATACTTTCAATAGTTTCTTTAATTCCCACTGCGCCACGATTATTAGCTTCCTTGCATACCTCAACCAATTTCATCATGTTTTCACATTGCTTAAGCACATCATTTATTTCTAATGAAAGTTCTTCCGTTGCTTTAGATGCTTCTGTAGCATTTTCAGCTTGTTTTATCGACGCATCAGATGTCTCCTGCATGCACCTAGCAACTTCATTTGTTAGATGTATACTATCTGAAGTTGTCAAAGTTAAATCTTTAGATAAACTTTTAACTTCCTTTGTATAACCATCTATATTGCCAATCATTTCTTTTAATTTGTCTACAGTATCATTCAAACTATGAGCGACTTTTCCAACTTCATCATGATTTTTCACTTGAATTTTTCCAGTAAGATTTCCAGCTGCAATTTGAGCTGAAAAAGTTGATAATTCAGAAAGCGGATTTGTAAGTTTTTTAGCTACAAATAAAATTATTAATGAAAAAATAACCGCAATAAGAATTGTTATAAGAATTAATGTATGCATCAACTCTCTAGCTGGAGCAAATAATTCATTTTCATTAACTACACTTGCTACTCTCCAACCAGATGAATCAATTTTATTGTAAAAAGCTATGTATTTTTCATTACCTTTTGTAAATCTATAAACACCTGATTTTCCCTTTAACATTTCAGTGCCAAGTGCTTTTTGTGTTTCATCTTTAACTTCAGAGATTTTCTTTTTCATTACTAAACTCTTATCAGGGTCAACTAAAATAGTGCCATCACTACTTATTAGAAGACTATATCCTTTGTTGCCATACTTAAAAGCCTGCACCTTATTTTGGATATAAGCTAAATTGACTGCCGAAACTGTAAAACCAACAGATTTCGAATTGTCATCTTTTATTGGTACACCTATTACAACAAGTGTTCTTCCACTACCTTTTGAAATTACTGGATTGGATATGACATATTCATTTCCAGCCATAAGTGCTTGATACCACGGTTTTACTTTATTATTTACTACTTTTAACTGATCACCATATGCAACACTCATAACACCGCTATTATCAAACAAGCCTCCACCTGCATCATCATATTCATTAGGGTACTTTTCATTATAATATTTCATACGTTGTAAATTAAATTGATTAAATGCTCCTAAATCTGATGTTATATTCTTTGCCGTAGGCGTCACTGATGCTTCTCTTACTTCAAGCAACTTACCATTAAGCCATGTGTCTATATTATCTGACATTTTGCTTGTACTTTCTGTTTTACTTTCTATAAGCTGATCTTCAATAGTGGTATTAAATTTAGCAAAAGCAACATAGCTCAACACAAGCATTCCGGCTATAGCCGTTGGTAATATGCTAAATAATAATTTTGTTTTAAAAGACAATTTTTTTATCAATTTGCCCACCTCCCTACTTAATACTTTATATGTATATATTACAAATTGCAACAAATGTGTCCTTTATTTCGACAAATATTACTTAGATTTAACCTTTAATCTTATAAACTACTGCTACTTTTTATTATTTTCGCTATACATTAAATTTTTTGATTTTATAACTGTATTGTTATATTTGCAGTTTATATTATAATATAGGTATATAATATCTTTTATGAAAGGTTGCGATACTATTAGTACTTTCATGTTTAAAACTAAAAAAAATAACGTTACACCAGTTAACAATATATTTATTGAAAAATATATGCCAAACGCAAGAGGAGAATATGTGAAAGTATATCTTTTAGGTCTTAAGTATTGCATGTCCGATGAGCCCGGTATAAATTCATCCATGATGGCTTCAATCCTTCATCTACTTGAAACTGATGTAATAAATGCTTGGAATTATTGGAATGATGAAAATGTGGTTAAACTAATTCCTTTAGATAATATGGGTAATTTCAGTATACAATTTTTAGATATAACCGAAGATTCAGAAGAAAAAGCCGAAAATATTGATTTATTAAATGAACTAGATAAAAATGCTATAAAGGGCATGCTTCAAGATATTGAAAAACTTCTTGGAAGAACTCTTTCACCTAAAGAAATGACATTATATATAGGTTGGCAAAACGACTTTAATTTTTCACCAGAAATCATTCTTCTTCTAATTCAATATTGTGTATCTAAGGGTAAAACTGATTACAGGTATATTGAAAAAATAGCATTTGCTTGGCATGATTCAAACATTAAATCTATAGATGATGCTCAAACTTATATTAAAAAGCATGAAGATAAATGGATTAAAATTAGGAAAATCTTAAATTACCTTGGAATCAAGGATGCAGAAATAATGAAACCTCAAGAACAACTCCTTGAAAAATGGATAAATTCATACAACTTTACTGTTGATGTAATATTTAAAGCTTGTGACATATGCTTTGAAAGGATAAATAAAGCCGACTTCAAATATATAGATGCCATTTTAACAAATTGGTTTAAAGCAGGCATTAAAACTGTAACTGATATAGATACTAAGGATTTAAGGAAATCAACTTTCAAACCAAATAAACCAAATATTGCAAAAGGAAACTTTAATAATTATGAGCAAAGAAATTACGATTTTGATGATTTAGAAAAAAAATTATTAGGATGGGATAATAATGATTAAAAAATATGCTGAAGAAATCGAAAAAATGTATTCTCGAATACGTGAAAAGGAAGAAGCCGATTTAAAAACAAGAAAAGAAGAAATAAACACTAAACTACCAGCAGTAATATCCTTGGATAATAAAATAGGTAAGCTTTCAATAGAATTGTCTTTAAGCATGTTTAAAGATATTAAACAAGATAGAGATACATACATTAAAACCTTAAAAAATCAAATTACAGAACTTAGAATAGAACGATCTGAAATGTTATCCGCTAACGGTTACCCAATTGACTATTTAACTTTAAAATATAGATGTCCTAAATGTAAAGACACTGGTTACATAGGAACTCAAAAATGTTCCTGCTATAAAAAGTATTTAATTAAATTTTACTATGATGATTCAGAGTTAAAATCTTTGTTAAAACTTAATAACTTTGATAACTTTGATATAAATTTTTATTCAACAAGAAAAAATCCAACTGAACCAGAAAGTCCACGAAAAAATATTGAAAAAATTTTCGCTAAAGCCATTAATTTTGTAAGTAATTTTGATGCTTCTTCAGAAAACTTCCTTTTTTATGGCAGCTCCGGAACAGGTAAAACTTTTTTATGCCAGTGTATTGCAAAAGATTTATTAGATAAAGGTCATCTTGTTATGTATAAAACCTCTGACGATTTAATTCATTCTTTAAAAAAAATACGCTTTGATGGCGATTCAACATTAGAAGATTTAATTGTAAATTGTGATTTGCTTATTATTGATGATCTTGGCACAGAACAAATAAATGATTTTTCTAAAACAGAGATTTTTAATTTATTAAACAAAAAAATTCTTCTAAATAAAAAAATGATTATTTCATCAAATTTAACCTTGGAAGAGCTTTCTAGGATATATTCAGAAAGAATGACTTCACGACTATTTGGCGACTTTACCTTATGTAAATTTTATGGAGACGACATAAGGGTAAAGAAAAACTTAAACAGGATGAAAGACTAGGTGAAGCAATAATATTGAAGAGCCATTAAATAAAATTAATAAATCTAAGGGGTTAATTATTAAAATCCTAAGAGTTTTCAATAACTCGCTATTCGTTCAAACAATTGAAAACTCTAAGTCTTTTAACAATTAACCCCTAAGATTTATAAAATTTTATTTAAATCGTCTCTTCAATACTATTGCTTCACCTAAACTGGTATTAAGGAAAAAATTCCTCCGTGCCTACGGAATTTTGTAATAAAAAACACTTCAGATATTCACAATATAGCCTATATATTTTTTTAAATAATACTACAAAAATTAAGTTCATTCCACTGCTCTAATGCAAATTGTATATCGATAAACACCATGGAAGATTGAAATTACTAATACCAAATCCCTCCTGTTAAATTACAATTTTTATAGCAGAGTACAAGGAAGTATAATTTGCCTTTGGCTTCTTAACATTCTTTTTACAAAAAACAAAAATTCCTTAGAAAAATCTAAGGAACTTTGGTGCTGGCAGAAGGAATTGAACCCTCAACCTACTGATTACAAGTCAGTTGCTCTACCAATTGAGCTATGCCAGCTTGATATTTAATTATGGCGACTTGGAAGGGGATCGAACCCTCGACCTCTGGCGTGACAGGCCAGCACTCTAACCAGCTGAGCTACCAAGCCATAATTGTGGTGGGCATTACAGGGCTCGAACCTGTGACCCTCTGCTTGTAAGGCAGATGCTCTCCCAGCTGAGCTAAACGCCCACAATAAAATATGGTGACCCGTACGGGACTCGAACCCATGATACCACCGTGAAAGGGTGGTGTCTTAACCGCTTGACCAACGGGCCATATTTGGTGCTGGCAGAAGGAATTGAACCCTCAACCTACTGATTACAAGTCAGTTGCTCTACCAATTGAGCTATGCCAGCATAATATTTAATTTTGGCGACTTGGAAGGGGATCGAACCCTCGACCTCTGGCGTGACAGGCCAGCACTCTAACCAGCTGAGCTACCAAGCCGCATTGTGGTGGGCATTACAGGGCTCGAACCTGTGACCCTCTGCTTGTAAGGCAGATGCTCTCCCAGCTGAGCTAAACGCCCACAATGAAATATTGGTGACCCGTACGGGACTCGAACCCATGATACCACCGTGAAAGGGTGGTGTCTTAACCGCTTGACCAACGGGCCATATTCTTTTGTCGCTTGCGTGTCTCGCGCACCGACAAGTAATATAATACAAAAAAAATTATCATCTGTCAACACATTTTTTAATTTTTTTTTATTTTAATTTATTAATTTTGTTTTAGGCGTCAATTTTATTAACCTTTATCACCTCCAAAACCGCTTAATTTCAGTAGTTACATAACACCTGTCTTTCTAGAAATTTATTTGCAAATCAAATCACTTACTCATCTATTTTATTTTATTATTTTACAAATAGCATCTTTTTATTACACTTTTTTATTTTTACTATTTTATATTTTGACCTTTTAGAATATTATATAAATATAGTACATATTTAGGGGGGATATCTTATATATGAATAAATCAATAAAATTATTATATGTGATTCTTTCATCAATATACATAGTACTTTTTTACTTATTTTTATTTTTTGAAAAATTAACTCATACATATGTCATAGCTATCCCAGATATTTTTCAAACTATAGCTTTAGCAATAACTGTATTCATACTAATAAAAACTTCTCAAAAGGTATCAGATTCAAGAAAATATTTCTGGATACTTTTATCAATTGGCTGCAGCTTATATTTTATTTCACAAATAGTTTGGGATTACCAAGAGATAATAGAAAAACATACTAATCCTATTTTTCAATATAGCTTATTTGGAGGCTTTTTGCATGGAATCTTCTACATATGTGCAGCCATTCTTATAACTTATAAAAAAAGGGATATATATTGGCTTATTACTCTGATTATAGACATACTGACTGTTCTGTGCTTATTTACAGCTATTATACTAGTTTATGCCATCATTCCACTATTCCGAAATTACAGTTTATTTTTACTTTTAGAATATACCGTTTATCCAATAGGCGATTTAATTGCTTTGATTGTGCTAGCAAGCCTTCTTCTATCTTTAAAAAAAGACGATATTGAAAAAAAACCTATTGCACTTATTTCTTTAGCCTTTTTTATATTATCTATAGCAAATTTAGTTTATTCTTTTTTGTCCATAAATAATAAATATTTTACTGGAAATTTAATTGACCCCTTGTGGGCTGCATGCTTTCTTATAATTGGATTATCTGGTATTGAGTACATGCAGTTAATTGATACAACAAAAAATTTTGCTAAAATAAGCAAGCATCAAAGTAACTATTCCATACGTTCAGTAAATATTATCCCTTTAGTGAGTCTAATAATACTATTTATATTAAATTTATTAACTGAAGACAAAATTATACAAGCCTTTTTTGAAATAAGTACACTTTTGGTTATAGTCAGACATATTATCATAATTTTTCAAAATAAAAAACTAATATTAAGCCTTCAAGAACTTAATAGTAATTTAGAGTCAAAAGTATTTGAACGAACTAAAGCTCTTTCAAATATGGCTTTTCATGACCAACTCACAGGACTTGCTAATAGAAGATTATTTGAGAACACTTTAAAAAGAATAATTTATTTTTCAAAAAGAAATAACAAGCAATTCGCTCTATTATTCTTAGATTTGGACAGATTTAAAATTATAAATGATACTCTAGGTCATGATGTAGGTGACACCTTACTTAAAGAAATTTCGATACGCTTAAACAAATGTTTAAATCCAAATTGTTTCATTTCAAGGCAAGGTGGCGATGAATTTGCTATTGTAATTAAAGATATTGAATCAATAGATGAAGTCAATACAATTTCGAAAAAAATACTAAGCTATTTATCTAAACCAATATCACTTAACAATCATTTTACCTACATAACTTGCAGTATAGGTATTGCACTCTACCCTGTGCATGGCGATACCCTTGAAACTTTAATGAAACATGCTGATTTAGCTATGTATTCTTCAAAAGCTCTCGGTAAAAACACTTATGAATTTTACAATTTCAATATAGACAAATTAAATTCCAAGAAATTACTTGTGGAACAAGAACTTCGCCATGCAATAACTAATAATGAATTTAAATTATACTATCAGCCACAGATTTCTATGGAATCCGAGCAACTCATAGGTGCTGAAGCATTAATAAGGTGGATTCACCCTAAACATGGAATAATATCACCCGTTGATTTTATTCCAGTAGCAGAAGAAACAGGTTTAATAGATATCTTGGGGGCTTGGGTACTTGAAACTGCATGCAAACAAGTTAAAGACTGGCAAAATAAAGGACTTATGCCTTTTAAAATTGGAGTAAATGTTTCTCCTCATCAATTTAAACAAGAAAATTTTGTAGAAACTGTATACAAAACTTTACAGAGTGCAGATTTATTGCCAGAATATCTTGACTTAGAAATTACAGAAACAATAGCAATAGAAAATGAATTTGATGCAATAAAAAAATTAGAAGCTTTAAAAAAGTTAAATATTAAGATTTCTATTGATGATTTTGGAACTGGTTATTCTTCCTTAAGTTACCTAACAAAATTCCCCATTGATACTTTAAAGATTGATAAAAGTTTTGTCGAAAATATAGGTAAAGACTCCAATAGTAAAACTATTGTTTCAAGTATACTCGCAGTAAGTACTAACTTAAATATAGATGTTATTGCTGAAGGCGTAGAAACTAGAGAGCAGTGGGAATTTTTAAAGTCCCAAAATTGCCCCAAAATACAAGGTTACATATTTAGTCCCCCACTTCCAGCTAATGAATTTGAAAATTTACTAAAAGCTAATTCACTATGATTAAAATGTAAAAAAAAATTAAAAATTTTATTAAGTTGGCTTAAATACTATGTTTTAGCTTCTGCTAACGTTTTCTTTACAATTATCTCCTAGTGCAAAATTAGTTGAATTGTGTTATTTTTATACTGACCAGTAAGTACAAAAATAAAAAAAGAAAGAGAGGAGGAATTTTATGGAGTTAAATAATCCAAAATTCAATAAAAGTTTCTTATGGAAGATTATCGCCATAGTTACTTTCGCAATCATGTTTATTCCTATGATGTATTCACTTTTCTATTTAGGAGCCTTTTGGGATCCATATGGAAGTTTAAAAAAGGTACCTGTAGCATTTGTTAATCTTGATGAATCTTATAATAAGGATGGCAAAAGTTATACGTACGGAAAAGATTTAGAGAACAAACTCAAAGATAATGATTCATTTAAATGGGAATTTGTAAGTTACAATAAAGCTAAAGACGGTGTAGATAGTACATCTTATTATGCTATGATAGTAGTCCCTAAAGATTTTTCTAAAAAGCTAGCCAATTCAACAAGTGGTGATTTTCAAAAACCACAAATAATATATAGAGCTAACAAGGGAAGAAACTTCATATTCTCTCAACTTTCACTAAAGGGTGCTGAAAGCATTCAAAACCAACTAACAAATAACATCTCAAAAGAAACTTCAAAGGTTTTAGTTGATAAATTATATGATGTGAAGGATTCCTTAAAAGATGCTAGTGATGCACAAAATAAAATTCAAGATGGAACTCAAAAGTTATTAGACGGAAGTGGAACACTCTCTACAGGTATAGGCGCTGCTTATGATGGTGCTGGAAAGCTTAAAACCGGATTAGACACTGCTGCAACAGGTTCATCTCAACTTCAAAATGGTTTAAGCCAACTTGTTGATGGACAAAAGCAAATAGTTGATGGTACTGGAACTTTAATAGGTGGGTTAAACACCTTTAAAGTAAGTCTTTCATCAGGTGGAAGTAGCATGAACCAATTGGTTTCTGGTGCGCAGTCTACAGATGATAGTATGAACACTCTTGCAGCTTCACTTACCAATAATGCAAAACCTTTTAAAGACAACATGGATAAAGCCGCTAATGGAATTACTCAAGTTGCAGATTTAGTTACTGCTGCTAATACTTACATGACTCAAGCAACAGCAGATTTAAAAGCAGGCGATACAGGAAAAGCTTCTGATGATATGGCTACAGCACAGCATTACCTTAGTGTGATACAAGAACAGGATATAAAAACAAATATAGCTAAGCCATTAAGCGAAAGCGATACTGCTCTCGACCAATATGCTCAAAAAGCATCAGCCTTAAGAGCTAAGGGAACTGCACCAGTTGCAGCTGGCGTTAAGCAAGCAGCAAACACAGTTAGCCAAACTCAAGCTGCTGCAGCAAGTGGTGTTGATAAGTTACTTGCAGGTGCAACTACTCTTCAAGCTGGAAGTTCTAAAGTTTACAACGGATTAACTTCAGCATATACTGGAAGCACTTCACTTACAAGTGGTTTAGGAACAGCAGCTTCAAGCACAGGAACACTAGCAAATGGCCTTGGGCAATTAAACGATGGAGCTAAAACTTTAAACACTAGCCTTGGAACTTTAAATGATGGAACTACAAAATTAAAAACTGGACTAAATGATGGATATACAAAGCTTAATGACAACTTAAAATTTACTTCAACAGCAATGTCAAACTTTGTTTCTGATCCAGTTAAATTAAGTGATCAATCTATAAATAATGTTAAAAAATACGGTGAAGGACTTGCTCCTTACTTTATTTCACTTTCATTATGGTTAGGCGCAATGTTTATAAACCTTGTTTTAACTTTAATCGATAAATTAAAGTTAACTGAAAGCAAATTCTTTAACAGCTTCATTGGAAAATTTATAACTGGAGTAATTTTAGTAACAGTACAAGCTACAATATTAGCATTTTCATTAAGCGCTGGTTTAGGCTTAGATGCTGTAAAATTACCTTACTTGTATCTAAATAATATATTTACTTCTATAGTTTTCTTTAGTGTAATGTACGGCTTATCATCAGGCTTTGGAGTTATGGCAACACCTATTTCCTTTGTTCTATTGATATTACAATTATCCGCATGCGGTGGTACATTCCCTATAGAAACAGCACCAACCTTCTATAGAGTAGTTGGAGAATTTATACCTATGACTTACACTGTTAGAGTAGTGAGAATGATACTTAGTGGAATAAACCACTCTGATTTGATGCACAACATCTCAATACTATTAACATTTATGTTTGTCTTCCTTATAGGCGGTTTCTTAATACAAGCCTTTAGAAATAAAATTAAAGGTCAACTTGCTTCTAAGGAATCTGAAGAAAGCGTAGCATAATTTATAAAAAAGACTGGAGAGATAGCACTGCTCTCCAGTCTTTTTTATTTTCACGTCTTTTAATACTTGAGATTATTACAATTTAACACAGAGTACGGAGTACAGAGCACAGAGTACAACGAAGGAGGATTTTTCTCCGTTAGCACTACGAAAAATCTGAAAACTTATTTTTTTATTGCTGCGCAATCGCGCCATCAATGGCGCTCAGCGAAGCTGACACCATTTTAGTTTAAGATTTACCTGAGAAAATCGAAAGGTAAATTATCATTCTTTGTACTCTGTACTTTGTACTTTGTACTCTGAGTTAAATTGTAATTTGTCAGGATAAACTTGGAACTTGCAATTTTCAAGTTTCAAGCAGTTTATCTCTGCCTATAGCTTTATTCTCAGTTTTGCTGTAAAATATAATAACATTAAACTGGCTTTATATAATTATAGTAGGGAGCGATATAAATGAAAGTCATAATAATTGGTGGTGGTGCAGCTGGAATAATGGCAGCTATATCGGCTAAAGATTCCGGCCATGATGTCAGTATACTTGAAAGAAATGACAGAATAGGCAAAAAAATTTTAATGACTGGTAATGGCAGATGTAATATAACAAACAACAATGTAAATGAAACTAGATATCACAGTGATAATAAGAACTTTTTTGATTTTGCTTTAAATACCTTTAGCAAAGATGATACTATAAATTTTTTTAATATGCTAGGGCTTCCTCTAGAAACACTTGATGGTGGCAAAATGTATCCTATGTCACTTCAAGCATCTTCTGTACTTGATATTCTCAGACTTGCACTTGAAGACAGAGGAATACCTATATATACAGATTCAAAAGTAATTAAAATTAAAAAAGAAAAAAATGTCTTTAAGCTTATATGCTCAAATGATGATATATATGAATGTGATAAGGTTATTTTAGCTTCTGGAGGAAAGTCAGCCCCTAAAAGTGGTTCTGATGGTCTAGGTCTATCCATAGCCTCTGATTTAGGTCACAGCATAATAAATCCATTTCCTGCTCTTGTTCAGCTTAAATTAAACCATAAAAGCCTTAAAGCATTATCCGGTATAAGATTTGATGCAAATACTAAAATTTTAGTTGATAACAAAGTAAAGAGAACTGAATTTGGCGAAATTTTATTTACAGATTACGGTATATCAGGTCCTCCTATACTACAACTAAGCAGAATAGCTTCTTTAAATACTGCATCAAAGAAAAATGTTAACCTTGAAATAGATATACTTCCAAATATCAAGGATTGTGACGTAATTGAATTTTTTGAAAATCACTTTGGAGCATTTAGCTATAGGAGTGTATTTGATTCACTTATTGGTATAATACATAAAAAAATCATACCAGTAATTTTAAAAGAAGCAGGAATACTAGATATTCATAAACCATGTTACGAACTAGCTTGGAATGAAAAAAATAATTTGTTTAAATTACTAAAGGAATGGAATTTTGAAGTAATTGGTACAAATTCCTTTGACAACTCACAGGTCACAGCAGGTGGCGTAAATACAAAGGAAATCAACGAAAAAACATTTGAATCTAAATTAGTTCCAGGTTTATATTTTTGCGGTGAGATTCTAGATGTTGATGGAGACTGCGGCGGATTTAATCTTCAATGGGCATGGAGCTCTGGCTATATAGCGGGACAATTAAAGCAGAGTACAGATTACAGATGACAGAGTACAGTTAAGGATGATTTACCTTCCTTACGTCAGGCAAATCTCAAACTTAAATGTTGTCAGCTTCGCTGAACAGCATTAGGACCGAGATTGCGTAAGCAATCAAAAAATAAGTTTTAAGATTTTCTGTAGCAAGGATTATTAATATACAAAGTTTTATTGTACTACTATTGACAGTGCATCTACTAAGTTAAAGAACCTACATGGGCTTACGCCCAAACCCCTAGCAAGTGTATCCTTCACTGTACTCTGTACTCTGTCATCTGTACTCTAAATAAAGATTACTTATAATCATCTACATCAAATTCATAGTTTTTATAATAGTATTTACGGTCTTCTTCGGTAATTTCTCGAACAACTTTGCAAGGGTTTCCTACTGCTATTACATTATCAGGAATATCTTTAGTAACAACACTTCCTGAACCTATAACAGCATTATTTCCAATATGAACTCCAGGATTTACAACAACATTTCCACCAAGCCAAACATTATCGCCTATTGTTATACCAATCCCATACTCATATCCAGAGTTTCTCGAATCCGGATGTATTGGATGTCCAGCCGTATATAAAGAAACATTTGGTGCAAATTGCACATTGTCTCCTATAACTACCTTTCCAACATCTAAAATTGTACAGTTATAATTAGCGAAGAAATAATCTCCAATCTCAATATTTTTTCCATAATCACAATGAAAAGGCGCTTCAATATGAACTTTTGCCCCCGCTTTACCAAGAATATCTCTTATTAAATTGTCAATTTTCTGGCTTTCTTCTGGTCTACAGCAATTATACTCATATATTTTCTTTTTATTCTCTATTCGTTCTTCCTCTAATCCGTCTAACCAAGCTTTATATGGCAAACCTGCTAACATTCTATCCTTCTGATTCATGATTATATTCTCCCTTTCTATAAAAATCATATTTGCTATGTATAAGCATTTATCATTATAGTTTAATGCAATCTTGTCACATTTCTAAATCATTAACTGTTTATGTAATATTAAAACCAAAAACTTTTATTTACAACACTATACAAATTAAATATAATATTTTATATAAGTATATTTTTTACAACAAATATGTTGAGGTGTATGCCTATGAATATCACTGAAATGCTATTTATAATATCAATATTACTATCTCTTGTTTTGTACTACGTTATAAAAATTTTAGAATCCGCCTAAAAAAAACTATAATGAAATATATGATCTTATTATTCATAATCATCTCAGTTATAGCCTATGCCTTTATCTACTTATCAAATTACGATGGATGCGGCGGATTTTCTTTTATATTTATTTTTTTAGAAGCAGTACTATTGTTAATTTTTAGCTTTATTGAAAAACTATACAAAAAACTCAAAGCTTAAGACTTACCTAAGCAGCCGCTTAAGGCAAGTCCTTCTTATCTTCTGTACTCCTTACTCTGAATCACCTTAAGCCTTTGTAAGTATTACCTTTATAAGAGTAAGTTTTTCACCTTCTGCATTTTTTATTACATTCTTAAAAGTATATCCGTCTTCCGTTTCGTCCATTTCCGTTTCAACAGTTATTTTTTCACCGTATGAAACTTCTTTTTCATAAATTACTTTTATGTCTGAAATACTACAGTTTGTCACTACTTCTAATGGAACATTCTCAAGAGCCCAAGATACATATTTAACATTATTTACATGCATATTTGTATCTATGTCACTATATCTAACATTAAATTTCTTCTCAAAATCTATTTTTTCAGGTACAGATAATTTCTCAAACTCAAGCTGAGTATCATCATCTTTTGTAAGTCCGTATGCTGTATAAATTTCTTCATTAACTCTGCAGGGTTTTCTTTTTTCTGTGTTGATTAAAAACCAAAGAGAATTTGCTTCTCCTATTTTTTCACCTTTGTTAAATATTTCAAATTTTCTATATGCATAAAATTTTCTTATAGAATAAGGACAAGTTCTCACTGTTATCGTATCATTATACTCAGGATACTTGTCCATGTGAACATCCCATTTATAAACAACCCAAGCAATTTTATTGTCCATTAAGTAATTCATACCTACACCAAGTTTTTCACTTTGATAAGTAGCTATATCCCCTAAATAATTCATTATAGATGTAATATTAGCCCTTTTCTTATAATTCACCTCATAAAAATGAATATTATACTCTTTATCAGTTATAACTCTTTCCAACTTCAATCACCTCAAATATAAAAATAAGCACCATTAATGTTTAATTATAACATTAATAATGCTTATTTTAAAGTAACTTTATTACAAGTCACCAAATTATAAATGAGCAAATGCCATCTATAACCTTATTTTACATATAATCAAAATATTTTACTGATTATTTATTTAATGCGTTCATTAATTCGTCTACGTTTATTCCATGAACCATTGCAGCTTCTTCTATAGTTTCACCTTGAGCTGAAGGACAAGCAACGCAGCCCATTCCAAAACTCATTAAAACTTGAGCAGCATCTGGGTATTGTCTTATAGTTTCACCTATAGTCATATCCTTAGTTATACTCATAATACACAACCTCTTTTCTTTTATTGATGATTATATTATACCTAAGTTTTTCAATATGTCAAAACCTATTTGGTTCAATTCACAATGCATAGTTCACAATTCACAATGATTTCTTACTTTTCTCCGCTAAAGCTATAAAAAATCTTCCTTCATTGTGAATTGTGAATTGATTTAAATATCTGTTACGTTCATTGTCTGGTCTCTCTTAGGTCCTACTGAAACAATAGATATCTTGGTATCAGTAAGTTCCTCAATTCTTTTTAAATATTTTTTAGCGTTTTCAGGAAGCTTGTCGTAACTTCTAGCCTCTGCTACTTCCTCGCCCCATCCGTCAAATTCTTCATACACTGGTTTACATAAAGCTAAATCTTCAAGGCTTGCAGGAATGTAATCTATTATTTTACCGTTAAAATCATAACCTACGCACATTTTAACTTTATCAATTCCAGCTAATGTATCTATTTTAGTCATTGCAAAGCTTGTAAGTCCTGAAACTCTTGCAGCTTGCTTTAATATAACTACATCTAGCCATCCACATCTTCTAGCTCTTCCAGTTGTAACACCGTATTCATGTCCTACTTCTCTTATATGATCTCCCATTTCATCAAATAATTCAGTTGGGAAAGGGCCTTTTCCTACTCTAGTTGTATATGCTTTTGCAATTCCAACTGCACTATTAATCATGTTTGGTCCTATTCCTGTTCCTGGACATACACCACCGCCTATAGTATTTGATGATGTAACATATGGATAAGTTCCATAATCTATATCTAAAAGGTTACCTTGCGCTCCTTCAAAAAGCACATTCTTACCACTTTTAATTTCATTATACACAATAACAGAAGTATCTTTAACATATGCTTTCATTTTTTCCCCATATGCAAGGTACTCTTCACACATTTTATCATAATCAAATTCTTCAATACCATACACTTTTGTTAATATAGCATTCTTTATTTCTAAATTTGATTTTAATTTTTCCTTAAACACTTCAGGATGCATAAGATCACAAACTCTTATTCCTGATCTTTCTGCTTTATCTGTATAGCAAGGGCCTATTCCCTTTCCTGTAGTTCCAATATCTTTTTTACCTCTTAATTTTTCATTTGCACCATCTAATGCTCTATGATAAGGCATTATAAGGTGAGTTCTATCACTTATAACTAATTGGTCAGGAGCAACTTCAACTCCTACACCCTTTAAATATTCAATTTCTTCAAATAGAGCTTTAGGATCTAAAACTACTCCATTTCCTATAACATTTAATTTATTTTTATATAATATTCCAGATGGTATAAGGTGCAATTTATATTGTTTATCACCTACTTCAACAGTATGACCTGCATTATTTCCACCTTGAAACCTAACAACCACGTCAGCTCCTTCTGCAAGATAATCTGTCATCTTACCTTTTCCTTCGTCTCCCCATTGGGCACCTAAAACTATAAATGCTGACATAACAATTCCTCACTTTCATAACAAAAGATTATTTTACTCAAAGTTTACCACAAATAAATATACCATAAAAAAGTCGTTTTGTCTTTAGTTTTCAACAAAAAATCGAATATTTATTATATTTATCCAAATATTGTTCGTAACAAGTGAGAACTGTGATCATCATCTTTTTTTTCATTAAGGACTTCATTATAAATTTCAAGAACCCTTTTTCCAAAGTTTTCTGTTGAATACAATTTAGACTTTTCAATTGCATTAGCACTTATAGTCTCTCTTACCCCTTTATCAGATACTATTTTTTGTATTTCAAAAACGAACTGTTCCTTATTATCATATGTGTACCCAGTTTCACCGTTAATGACTAAATCCTTTATACACAAATCCCATTTGCATATAACTGGACAACCACTTGCAAGAGATTCAATATACGTAAGTCCTTGAGATTCACTTTTAGATGCTGTAACAAAAGCAATTCCAAGTTTATAGTATTTTTGAACTTCTTCAACATCAATCATTCCTGTGAATTTAACACTATCTTGTATTTGAAGTTCTGCAACAAGTTCTTTAAGATTAGAAATATATGGCCCCCCACCTACAATTAACAGCTTAAGCTTAGGCATGGGTTTTAATACTTCTTTAAACAATTTAATTACTTCATCTATATTTTTTTCCTCTGCTATTCTTCCAACATAAATAATTATATCATCAGCAAGGGTTAACCCATATTTATTTAGAATTGATTCCTTTTCTTCCAAAGTTAAATTCTTACTAAATTTGTTTATATCAATTCCCGTTGGTGCTATTTTTATACCTGTTCGTATCCCATAACTGCTCAAGGACTCCTTAACTTTTTCAGTTGGTGCTATTATTTCATCAAAGGTATTAAACAGTAGCTTTATTAATCTAGACATAGTGCCCTTTCCTATAACTTTTCCCTTTAAAAAATACTGCAGATAGTCTTCATACATAGTGTGATAGGTGTGTATTTGTGGTATATTTAGCTTTCTCTTTATGTATTTTGCCACAATCATAGTAGAAAACTCTGTTTGAGAATGTATAATATCTGGACCCCACTCTATTAATTGCCTTATTATTTTATTTCCAAAGGGCCTTATAATTTTAGCTTGAGGATATACTCTTACAAATCTAGAATTTAAATAATATACATCTCCCTCTACATGCTGTTTACCATCATAAGATAAAGCAAGTATTTTAACATCATTCCCCGCCGCTTTTAACTGTTTGTATAAGTTATTAATAGAAATAACAACTCCATTTATCATAGGATAATACGTATCTGTCGTAATTAAAATTTTCATTTTGCTTCACCTGCCCTTCTTGCCTAACTTATATTTTAACCAAACTTATTATAATCAATGCACAATATAGTATATATCATAATTCTTATATTCAGTTAATACAATTCTTAAAATTTTCTTAAAATTATTCTTTAATCTTTGCAAGTAGCCTTCCAACATAAACTCCACTTGCAGCTGCTTGTGATAGAGAATGTGTAACTCCAGAACCGTCTCCAAGTATATACAAGCCTTTAATAACTGTTTCAAGATTGGAATCTACCTCTACTTTTGAATTATAAAACTTAACTTCAACACCATAAAGAAGTGTATCCTCATTAGCTGTACCAGGCGCTATATTGTTTAATGCATAAATCATTTCTATAATATCATCGAGTTGCCTCTTAGGTATTACAAGAGCTAAATCGCCTGGAGTCGCTTTTAAAGTTGGTATAGTAAAACTTTTCTCCATTCTTCTTTCATTGCTTCTTCTTCCATTAACTAAGTCACCAAATCTTTGAACAATAACTCCTCCACCAAGCATATTACTAAGTCTAGCTATGGACTCTCCATATTCATTACTATTTTTAAAAGGTTCCGTAAACCGGTTGGATACAAGAAGTGCAAAGTTAGTATTACTAGTAAGAAGTTCTGGATTTGAATAACTATGCCCGTTTACGGTTATTATCCCATTTGTATTTTCAGTTACCACTTCTCCGTGAGGATTCATACAAAAGGTTCTAACCATATCTCCATATTTTTTTGTCTTATATATTATTTTACTTTCATATACCTTATCAGTTATGTGCTCAAATACCTCTGCTGGCAATTCTACACGTACACCAATATCAACTCTATTGCTTTCTGTTCTTATTTTAAGTTTAGAACACACTTTGGAAATCCATTTTGATCCAGAACGCCCCGTTGCTAATATTAATTTTTTTGAATTATATGTTTCTTTATCAGTTGCCACCTCAAATCCATCGTTTTTATTAATTACATCCTTTACCTCTGTATCAAAAATTATTTCTATTCTTTCATTTAAATATTTAAAAATGTTACCCATTATAACTACATTTCTATCTGTTCCTAAATGCCTTACCTTTGCATCAAGTAAATGTAAATCATGCTGTAAAGCCTTACTCTTAAGATTAGAATTATTTGTTGAATAAAGTTTAGCATCTTCTCCTCCCATGCTACATAAAACTTTATCAACATAATTCATTAATTCTAATGCCTCATTATATCCTAGATATTTATATAGTTCTCCGCCAAAGTTATTTGTTATATTGTATTTACCATCTGACAAACTTCCTGCTCCACCATATCCATTCATTATATTACAAATTGGGCATTGAATACATGTTTTTATTTTTTTACCATCTATAGGGCAAATTCTCTTATCTAAACTGTGACCTTTTTCTATCATCAATATCTTTAAATTTGAATTAATCTTTACAAGTTCATATGCAGCAAAAATCCCACTGGCTCCTGCCCCAACAATAATTATATCATAATTCATAAAAAAACCTCCTAAATATTTGTTATATAAATACTAAGTTTCAGGTGGTTTATCTTTAACCATCTTAGCAAAGCAAAATAATGTAGTCAACATAATTTACCAATTGTTAATGAATCTAATCCTTAATATTTTATTTAATAAATGTAAATAATATAGACATACAGATAAACTAGAGGTGTCGATTATGAATATAGCTAATGTTCTTACTATTTTTAGATTCATCTTAATTCCATATTTTATATTTGTGTTTTTTTCCAATTCTTCAAACAGCCTATATCTTTCTGTAATTATTTTCTTCGCTGCTGGTTTTACAGATATACTTGATGGATATATAGCTAGAAATTTTAATATGGTAACTAAAATTGGAACTGTTCTTGATCCATTAGCAGATAAACTTATGCTAATTACTGTATTAAGTTGTTTTACTTTAAAAAATTATATACCCATGTTTATCATAATAATATTATTAATTAAAGAGTTATCAATGATACTAACTGGAATACTTCTTTATCAACAAAATATAATTATACCTGCTAATATATTTGGTAAAGCCTCTACATTTCTATTTTATATTTCTATATTATTTATTGTTTTTAGTAAAGTTTTGGGCATAATTTTATTATACTCCGCCACACTAACTACCTTAATAGCTTATGTAAATTATTTTTTTATATTTATGAAAAAGCGACAAATGTAAGGATGAGAAGTAAAAGTGTTCTGAAACATTAAATAAAAGCAATAAATCTAAGAGAAATATTCTTAAAATCCTAAGAACTTTCAATAACTCACTAACGTTCAAACAAATTGAAAGTTCTAAGTCTTTTAAGAATATTTCTCTAAGATTTATAAGCTTTTATTTAAATTGTTTCAAAACACTCTTACTTCTCATTTACAGTGGTTTAAGGATGATTTTCTGCTTCAGCAGAAAATCTTAAAAATAATAAGTTATAAAATTTTTCGCATGTTTTAATTCGACCCTAAATATTTTAATATTCCATCAGCAATGGCCTCAGCTGCTTTATCTCTAAATGATGCATCATTCAGCTCCTGTTCTTCTTTATCATTAGTTATAAATGCAACATCCGTAACTACAGCTGGTGCATTTGTATTTTGAAGTACTGTATAAGTTCCAGTTTTTACGCCCCTGTTATATGTACCTAAATCATTAACTAGCTCATTTTGAATAGAATTTGCGAGTGCCTGTCCATTTGAGCTGCCTGGATAATAATAAGTTTCAGTTCCATATGCATTGTTTGCTGTATAACTATTTACGTCAATTGATACAAATAAATTTGAATTCGCGGTATTTGCTACATTGCATCTTGTTTGAGAATCCTCTGTTTGATCTGTAGTTCTTGTATAAATCACATTTACATTATGTTGCTTTAATATATTTCCAACTTCAAGTGCAATATCTAAGTTTATATTTTTTGCAACAGTACCGCTTTGACCAGTAGCCCCCGAATCATCTCCACCGTGTGCCGCATCTATAGTTATAGTATAATTTGTTTGAGGACTTGGAATATTGGAAGCCTTGGTTGTAAAATTCATAATAGTTAAAGCCTTTAACGCTTTGCCACTATCTGATTTAACTCCATTTGTTACTTCTATAGTGTATTTTTCGCCATTTTCATACCCTGAACTAGGCGGACTAACTATAACTTCATTAGTATTTTCATCATATGATATACCAACATTGACTATATTATTATTGTTATCATAAACCAATATAGTCTTAGAATTTACAGTTGATGCATCTACTTTTGAATTAAATTTTATACTCCAAGTTTTTGTAGTGTCCACATCTGTTTTTGAAGCTATAATATTAGCTTGTGAGCTTATACCCGTATTTACGTTCACATTTACTTCCTTATAGCAATTACTGCCGTCATTTCCCGCAGCAAATACTTTTATTTTATGCGCTCCCTCACTTAAATTGGCTATATAATCAAATCCACTATTTGCAGCATTTGAATATTGAGAGTATTGATTTGCTAAATCTGGTGTTGGTAAATTGCTGTCAACCGATTTAACAAATTTTCCATCAACATATATATCTACATTTTTCACTCCTGAGGTATTAAGCGCCCAGCCTTTTAAATCCAATGAATTACTTGAATACGTCTGTCCATCGCTTATTCCCAAATTAATCTCAGGCTCACAATCAACTTTTTTACCTAATATTGTAGCAAATGCTGGACCGCTTATATCCATATCAACTGCTCCATTTATACCAGGTACTTGCCCATTTTCATCATACTGCCATATAGCATAAGTTCCCCATAGAGGAGTTTTAGGACTTTGCACTCCATAATTAGCTATCCACAAGGGATATTTTGTTATTTTAGAATTTAAATAACTATTTATGTAGCTAGGATTACAATATATAATAGCTGGTGCTATTGACGATACACTATCTAAAAATGCCAAACATGCATCCGTCATATCTCCACTGCACTGCTGTTCAAAATCCAGTACTACAAAATCCACATTTGCTGGGCAATTTTGTTTAAAAAAGTTAGCTTCTTGAATTGCTCCTGCCTTATCCGTGAATCTCGCAAAATGGTACGCCCCAGCAATAAGTCCATTACTCTTTGTATTTGCTATATTTTGTTTACCATATGGATCAACATAAGTGGTACCTTCTGTTATTTTAGAAATTACAAAGCTGTATCCAGCATTTTTTACCTTATTAATATCTACAACTCCAGCCCAATTACTTATATCTACCCCCTTATATTGAGTTTGTGTAGCTGCTTGTACAAAATTTGTCGGAATAAACATGAATACAATAACAATTAATGCCGTGAAAAATACCATTAATATTTTGCTGCTTACTACTGTGGGACCTTTTCTTAACATTTCATCATCTCCATAATAAAGTCTACTAATTAAACACTTAATTTAAATTTTAGATTATATTTCATAAAGACTCAAGTTAAAATCTTATATTTTTATTATCGTAACTATTTTTATTTTTCTATAATTACTTGGGGCATTACAAAAATACTTATTTACAATCTTAAATTATTGCGAACTAACTAAACCAAAGTACAAAGTATAAAGTACAGAGTACAAAGAAGGATGATTTTCTTTCCGCTTTGCTAAAGAAAATCTTAAAACTTATTTTGATTGCTTACGCAATCGCAATATTGATGTTGCTCAGCGAAGCTGACAACATTTAAGTTTAAGATTTGCCTGACGTAAGGAAAGGTAAATCTTCCTTCTTTGTACTTTATACTTTGTACTTTGAAAAAAGGTTCGCAATGTTTAAAAATTATACCTAAACTATTTTCCAGTTCATCACCACAAAAAAGCGAGCATATCAAGGCGATATAAAACCACCCTAATATGCTCGCTTTTAAATAAAGTTGCCTTTATTTGAAATATCTGTTTAATAATCCTGTAAATGCCGAACCGTGTCTTGCTTCATCTTTGCACATTTCATGTACTGTATCATGGATTGCATCATAATTAAGTTTCTTTGCAAGTGTAGCTAATTCTTTCTTTCCTTCACAAGCACCTTTTTCTGCATCTACTCTTAATTGAAGATTCTTCTTAGTATCTGGGAAAACAACTTCTCCTAGAAGTTCTGCAAACTTAGCAGCATGTTCTGCTTCTTCAAATGCAATTCTCTTATAAGCTTCTGCAATTTCTGGGAAGCCTTCTCTATCAGCCTGTCTTGACATTGCTAAATACATACCAACTTCTGTACACTCTCCAGTAAAATTAGCTCTTAATCCTTCTAATACTTCTTTATCAACGCCTGCAGCAACACCTATTTTGTGTTCGTCTGCCCAGCCTTCTTTTTCTTCTGTAACTTCTACAAATTTATCTTTTCCTGCACCACATACTGGACACTTTTCTGGTGCTTCATCCCCTGTATAGATATAACCACAAACAACACATTTAAATTTTTTCATTTTTAATTTCCTCCCTTTAATCTTCTATATTAATTTTAAATTTATTTGCCTTTGACAATTATTATTATACAATAGTAATTATCCATTTGCAATAGTTATTTTAAAATTTTTTTTATTTTTTATAAATATAAAGATAAATTACAATTTATCGAACAGAGTACAAAGTACAAAGTACAGAGTACAAAGAAGGATGATTTACCTTTCGTTTTACTCAGGCAAATCTTAAACTTAAATGGTATCAGCTTCGCTGAGTGCCATCGATGGCACGATTGCGCAGCAATAAAAAAATAAGTTTTCAGATTTTTCGTAGTGCTAACGGAGAAAAATCATCCTTTATTGTACTTTGTACTCTGTACTTTGTACTTTGGCTTCTCCTCGACAAATTGTAATTTAATAGAATGAGTTTATCATTAGCAATTTCAATTTCCCAGCTTGTCTACATTATATAGATATACCAACTATTGAAATTGATGTGCACCATAATGCCTAGAAAACGGCATTTTGGTACAAATGAATTTCAAGTTTCACAGTGGTTTATCTTTAAACGATTTCAACAAGCAGACATTATTTCACTAATTCAAAATCTTAAGAATTATCAATCATTTTGTCTATATTATACCATTAAATTCATCTATATACAATTATAAACATTGATTATAATAACATATATACATATGTGTACTATATTATTAATAAATATCTATTTTTATTAAACTATGTTGAAAAATATTATTGACTTATAATGTAAAGTTTGCTATGATTAAGTGCAAAGAGTCGAATTTTGTAGTATGAAAGGGGTAAAAAAATGAAATCAACAGGTGTAGTTAGAAAAGTAGATGAACTTGGCAGAATCGTAATTCCTATGGAGCTTAGAAGAACATTCGAAATAGCAGAAAAAGATCCTTTAGAAATCTATGTTGATGGTGAACAAATCATATTGAAAAAATATGAACCTGCTTGCATATTTTGCGGAGACGCAAAGGATGTAGTTAATTACAAAGGCAAAAACATATGTAAGAGCTGCATGGAAGAATTGAAATTAAGCAAATAAATTTAAGAAGATATCAAGTTTTCTTAAACTGTGGTGATTTTTAACAAAATCATCTAAATATCTAAAAGGCTGAGTTTTATCAGCCTTTTTTTTATAGATTAATTTATTTAGACTATGTTTTAAAATTTATACTTTTAAATTTTCTATCTATACCTAAATGTGTATTTTTAAAAATGTTAACTGCATTTTCCAAATACCTCTCAGGATCACTTAATGATGGACTTAAATGTGTAAGCCAAAGTTCATCTACATTAGCCGCTTTTGCTATTTGAGCTGCTTCCGAAAAAAGCATATGCCTATTTTCAACCGCCTTATTATATTTATCATCTTCCCCATACATTCCTTCACATATAAATAAATCAGACTCCGATACAAAAATAGGAAGTTTCCCTGTAGGTCTTGTATCTGTACAATACGAAACTTTAATTCCTCTTCTGTCTTGACCAAGTACCATTTCAGGTGTATACGTTTTACCTTCTAAACTAACAATATTTCCATTTTGAAGTACACTCCATAGCTTCTTAGGAACATTATTCTCTATAGCTTTCTCCGGATTAAACCGCTTTTTTCTATTGAAATTTAATGAATAAGCCAAGCAATATGTACTATGATTAACTGGAAGTGCATTTATTATTACATCATTTATTGTAAAAACTTTATCTTCAAAATTATCATTATCAATGCAGTCAAATTCTACAAGTTTAACTTCATAAGGAAGAATTGGTGCAATTACTGTAAGTCCAGAAAAAACTTCTTTTAACCCATTAGGACCTATTATTGTAAGTGGCAGCTCTCTTCCTGAATTTGCAATTGTAAGCAACAAACCAGTAAGACCCATTACGTGGTCAGCATGATAATGAGTAAAACATATTACATCTATATTTTTGAAACCCCAGCCAACCATCTTCATTGAAACTTGGTTTCCTTCTCCGCAATCAATCAATATTTTTCTGCCATTATATGATACTAAAAGTGAAGTTAAGCCTCTTTCTGGCGTTGGAAGACTTCCTCCACATCCAAGAAGACACACATCAACCATATCTAAAGCTTCCTTTCATAACACCTATATTCTAAGTAATAGCAGTATTATAGAAAATAAACACAAACATGTACTTATAAGACATATGAAACTTACAACTTGAACTTCATTCATTCCCTTTGATTCAAGTCTATAATGCATTTGGCTTCTATCTGCTTTATAAATAGGTTTACCCTCTATAAATCTTTTAAGTATAACAAATATACTGTCAAATATAGGAACGCCAAGTGCCAAAATTGGAATAAATATTGATATTACTGTTGTTTGTTTGAATGCACCATCCAATGCAATTATTGAGAGCATAAATCCTAAAAAGTTTGCTCCAGAATCACCGATAAAAATTTGTGCTGGATGCTTATTATATCTTAAAAAGCCAAGGACAACTCCTACAAGCAGTATAGACATTGCTGCCGAACCTGACTGCCCTTTTACCATTGCCACAATAAAAAGAGTAATACCAGAAATAACTGACAAACTACCTGCAAGCCCATCCATTCCATCGCACCAATTAATAACTGTAGTTACCCCTACAATCCAAATTACACTAAGTAAATATCTAAAAACTTGAGGAAGTACTACATATGTATGAGTAAATGGATTGTTATATCCAGAAAATACAATTCCAGCCTTATAAACTAGAGTCGCCGCTGCTATCTGCACTACAAGTCGTGGTACTATACCAAATTCACGGCTTTTTGTTTTATACCAATCATCTACTAAACCTATTACAATTACCATTATGGCTGCAATTAAAACATAAAAAAACTTTTTATTAAACGGCCTTATAAACGCAATATATCCTATAACAAATCCTATGAATATCCCTATTCCACCAAGGAGCGGCATTGGCTTCACATGTTTCTTTCTCTTTGTAGGCAAATCGACAAAATTTATTTTAAAGGCCATTTTTTTCATAAGAGGCGTAATAGTAAATACACTTAAAAATCCTACTAAAAATATAAAGAAATACATCATGTTTATCTCTCCTCATAATTTAAGATGCTTAAATACATTATAACAGTATTTTTTTAAACTTCCATAAAAATTTTTCCATTTTCACTTACATGCTTGACTGAGTTATCAATTAAGTTTAAAATACTTCTTGAATATATAACAAGGCAATTAAGTATTAATGTAATTTAATTCATATATTTGCCTGAGACAGTTCGAAATCCATCCTGTCTATAAACAAAACCAGGGCTAACTAAATATATAGTAAAACTACCACTAAGCTTAAACTTTCTATTCATAAATAAGTTTTTCCAAAAATATTTTTTTCAATCTAAAGCTTTTAAGTGGTTTCGCTATATAGATAAACCAAAATTCATGTGCACCATAATGCCAAGAATACGGCATTTTGGTACAAATAAATTTGAAGTTTCAATGTGGTTTATCTTTATTTAATTAGATGGTTTTAGTTTTAGGGCAGATGCCCTTTTTTTTATTGCTAAAATCAGGAGGTTAAATAATGTATATTTTAAAAATTGAACATAGTTTTGATAGCTCACATTTTCTAAAAGGTTATGATGGAAAATGCAGCAACATTCATGGTCACCGGTGGAAAATAGAAGTAGAAGTACAGGCTGCTAACCTAATTAATGGTGGACAACTTGATGGTATGGTTGAAGACTTTGGTGTGTTAAAAAAGGACTTAAAAAAAATGATAGATTTTTATGATCATTCACTTATAATTGAAAAAGATAGTTTAAGAGCTCTAACGCTTAAATGTCTTATGGAAGATGGTTTTAAAATTATAACTCTTAATTTTAGACCTACCGCAGAAAACTTCTCTAAATTCTTTTTTAGTAAAGTAAAAGAGCTTGGTTACTGCCCAAGAAAAGTTACGGTTTATGAAACGCCTAATAATAGTGCAACTTATATGGAGGATTAAAATAATGAATTTTAAAGTTGTAGAAAAATTTATAAGTATAAATGGAGAAGGACGTCTTTCTGGAAAACTAGCTACATTTATACGATTTGCCGGTTGCAATTTAAATTGCGATTATTGTGATACAAAATGGGCAAATAAGCAAGAAGTTAAATATGAATTAATGACTGAATATAATATATATTCTTATATAAAAGAAACTGGAATTAAAAATGTAACTTTAACTGGTGGAGAACCTTTACTTCAAAAGGGAATATTTGATCTGCTAAAAATCTTATCTACGGATAATAATATATATGTAGAAATAGAAACTAACGGAAGCATAGACTTAAGTAAATTTTTAATAGATAAAAACCCACCAAGCTTCACAATGGACTATAAACTTCAAGGGAGCGGTATGGAAAATTTCATGTTAACTTCAAATTTCAACTATCTTGGTAAAAACGATGTTGTAAAATTTGTTGTAAGTTCCTTAAACGATCTTGAAAGAGCAAAAGAAATTATTTACAAATATAAACTTATTGAAAAAACAAATGTATATTTAAGTCCCGTTTTTGGAAAAATTTCTCCGGAAATAATTGTTGAATTTATGAAAACTAACAGGCTAAATGATATTACTTTTCAAATACAAATTCATAAAGTCATATGGAATCCAAATAAGAGAGGAGTTTAATAATTATGGCTATTGATACAAAAGCAATTGAAGAACATATCAAAGGAATTCTCATAGCTCTTGGTGACAACCCTGACCGCGAAGGTCTTAAGGATACCCCAAAGAGAGTTGCTAAAATGTACGAAGAAGTATTTAAAGGCATGGAATACTCTAACGATGAAATTGCAGACATGTTCAATAAGACTTTTGAAGAAGATCTTAGTGATTCTGAAAACGAAAGTGATATAGTTCTTGTTAAAGATATTGAAATATTTAGTCACTGTGAACATCATATGACACTTATGTATAATATGAAGGTTGCTGTAGCTTATATTCCAAATAAAAAACTTATTGGTCTCAGTAAAATTGCTAGAATTGCAGACATGGTTTCAAGGCGCCTTCAACTCCAAGAAAGAATAGGAAAAGATATAGCTGAAATAATGCAAAAGGTAACTTCGTCAAAAGACATTGCTGTAATCATAGAAGGCGAACACGGCTGCATGACCTCAAGAGGAATAAGAAAAGCAGGAACAAAAACTACAACCATGACACTTAGAGGAAAATTTAAAACAGATGATTCTCTTGTAAATAAACTTATGGCATTATTACACTAATTCGCAATAAAAATTGTGGCTGTTGCACTAAAAATATTTAACCACAATTTAAATTTATTGCAAGCCAAATAAATCAGAGTACAGAGTACAGATGACAGAGTACAATGAAGGTGGATTTACCTTTTCTTACGTCAGGTAAATCTTAAACTTAAATGTTGTCAGCTTTGCTGAACACCATATATGATAGCATTACATAGGCACTCAAAAATAAGTTTTAAGATTTTCCGTAGCAAAGCGGAAGAAAATCATCCTTCACTGTACTTTGTACTCTGTACTCCGTACTCTGAAAAAAGGAAGGAAGTATATAAATGGAATTAACAATCAACAAAGACAAGGCAGTAGTAGTATTCAGCGGCGGACAAGATAGTACAACATGTTTATTTTGGGCAAAAAAAAGGTACAAAGAAGTTATTGCTGTATCCTTTAACTATAATCAAAAACATAAATTAGAACTTGAATGTGCAGCTGAAATCTGTAAAAAACACGGAGTAGAGCATCATATTTTAGACTTAAATCTTTTAAACCAATTAGCGCCAAATTCTCTTACTAGAACAGATATAGTCGTTGACAAAAATGCTCCAGCAGAAGGAACACCTAATACTTTTGTAGATGGAAGAAACCTTCTTTTTCTAACTTTTGTTGCTATTTTTGCAAAACAAAGAGGCATAAGCACTATAATCACAGGAGTTTCTCAAAGCGACTTTAGTGGATATCCTGATTGTAGAGATGTTTTCATAAAATCTTTAAATGTAACTTTAAATTTAGCTATGAATTATCAATTTGTTATAGAAACTCCTCTTATGTGGATTAATAAAGCTGAAACTTGGAAGCTAGCAGATGATTTAGGGGTTCTTGATATCGTTAAAAATGAGACCTTGACTTGTTACAATGGAATTAAGGGGAATGGCTGCGGAGAATGCCCTGCCTGCAAACTTAGAAAACATGGGTATGTAGAATTTAAGAAAATGTACAAGAACTCTGATAAACAATAAATCAGACAAGTGAGAAAAAAATATTTGATTTTTATGATAAGGCTTTAGAATGATTACAAATTGATTATAAGAAGATGAAATTTGGTATGAATTTTTTAACCTTATATTAACTGCATATAGAATGGAATTACGAAGTCCAAGAGAATTTAAGAAAAGTGAAATGAGTAGGCTCAAATCATCTCTATTAATAATTTGTGCAAAACAGGATATATTTTTTCCGCCAAATAAAGTATTATCAAGAGCAAAAGATAGCTAATTAACCAATGATGAATTGACACTCTTAGATAAAATAGCAGAACTCACAACTAACGTAGATGCAAATTTTAATAAAATACGTGAAGTATACTTAACAAATAGTAGTTTTACTGTACCTCATGAGATAATCTCAAGATAATATCCTTTTAGTAATTATGTATAATACAAATATATGGTATAATATTCACAATTCATAATTGTAAATAGATGTACAAAATAGTAAATAACTAACCTATAACATCTACGTTATAATTTTTGAAAAATCTGCAAAGCAATAAAAGGAGATCATTGGGATGAATAATTGGATTAATACCTTCGCTAGAAAATAACACGGAGGTATAGAAAATTTACTATATCTCCATAATTGAGAGGAGATATAAAAAATGAAAAAAGGAACTATTATATTACTAAACGGAGTCTCAAGTGCTGGAAAATCAACACTTACTAAAGCCATACAAAGAAAGTTAGATACACCTTATTATCATATATGTTGTGATGACTTTATGAATATGACACCAAAGCATATACTAACTAGGGATTTTGATAATCAGTTATTGATAACCCAAGGAATTATGCATGAAACAATATTGTTGTTTAGTGAAAAAGGTCATAACGTTATAGTAGATGATGTTGTTTTAGATTTGCCAGATAAAAATGATTGGCTATATGAATATTCAGTTATTCTGCAAAACTCAAATGTTCTTTTTGTCAAGGTAAATTGCGGCTTAGATGAACTGAGACGACGAGAAATAAAAAGAGGCGATAGAAGTATAGGCCAATCGGAATGGCAATTAGGTAATATGGATAATTCTGTTATATATGACTTAGAAGTTGATACTTCTATAAACTCAACAGAAGTATGTGCTGACCAAATTATTTCTAAACTAAATGACAATTCAACTTGGGGTGCATTAAAGTTATTCAAAGAAAAAACTGAAAAATTTCGCCTTCAAAAAATTTAAGCATTACCCAAGTAATACATGTCCCTATGTTGCTTTTCGACTTCATGGAAATGATGCTATTGAAGGAACAAGTTTAAATAAGCTTTTATAAATCTTGATTCTAATTAAAAAAAATCCTTAGAACTTTCAATCTGTTTGTAGAGTAAGTGGGTGGTGGAATGCCACCTTCTCCTTAAATGCCACTCTTATTGCAATTAACGCACTAGTTTCCCTATATACCCAGCTATTTATGTCATTTTTATTTCTAAGAATTTCTTCATTTAAACGGATTGCTTCATCTAATGAAATCCAGACAGGTTTAAAATCTAGTTGCTCCTCATAATCATCTAATTGTTGTATGGTCTTATCCTTTGATATTTCACACTCATAATAATAAGAAGTCATTTCAAAGATAGAATTTTCATCCTTGTCATCAAACTTTCTTTCAGTAAAAACACCTATTTTATCCTTTACGTCACTAACTATATACCCTGCTTCTTCTCTAACTTCTCTTATTAATGTTTGATTATGGCTCTCTCCATTATTTGCTCCACCACCAGGAAATTTATAATCCCCCTTATTATTATGAACCATAAGAATGTCATTGCCACTCAAAATTACTGCTCTTACAGCATCTCTATGATTAATTTTAACTTTTTCTTTATCTACTTCCTGAATACCTGCTATGTAATTAAAAAACATAATATCACCTCAACTGTATATTTGATTTTCACACTTATTTAAAACATAGCCAATTTAATATATCTTTTTATTCTACAATATAATTTGTTAGTGCAACAACCCCTTTTATCTACGTTTTATACCACAAATATGTATTGTTGCTGCAACTATCTGAAAAGTTATTCCGATACTACATACTCCGATCCACCCAAACAACCCCCAAAAAAATGTTCCTAACCATGAACCTAACGCCCCACCCAAGAAGTAAAATGTCATATATACCGCATTATTACGACTACGAGCTACAGCATCTAAAGTGTTTATACTAGTTTGATTTGAAACTTGTCCAGATTGAATACCTAAATCTAATAGTATTACTCCAACTATAAGTCCCCACATTTTATATCCAAAAATTAAGAAACAAATATATGACAAGAATGAAAATGTAATGGCTATTGTTAAAGTGAATCTAGGGCTTCTTTTGTCTGCAATTCGTCCTACTGCAGAAGCTGCCAAAGCTCCCACAATACCAACTAACCCAAACATTCCAGCAGCTTGGGCTCCCAAATTGTAAACTGGGGATTTAAGTAAGAATGATAATGCTGTCCAAAATATACTGAATGTTCCAAACATCATTGCACCAATTAATGAGGCTTCTATTAAAACTGGTTGATTTTTAAACAATTCCACTAATGATTTAAGTAACTTTTTATAACTCATTGAGGAATCTGGAACAGATTCTGGAAGACATAATTTGAATACGAAAATTAGCAAAATCATCATTACAGCAGCTATACGATAAACTATTTGCCATCCTAAAATCGATCCTATAATTCCGCTAAAGACACGTGATAATAATATCCCAATTAATAGTCCACTCATTACACTTCCTATTACCTTACCCCTTTCTGCTGGCTTTGCTAAATGTGCAGCTAACGGTACAATCAACATTGGAGTAATCGAAGTTAATCCAACTAGTAGGGAACCCAATATGAACCACCATATATTAAAAGAAAGTGATATAGAAAATAAAGCTATCGCAGAACAAAATAACATTATCATTATTAAGCGTCTACGTTCTTTAATATCTCCAAGCGGAACTAAGAAAACCAATCCTATTGCATAACCAATTTGAATGAGCATAGCTGAAATTCCAATTATAGACGATGATACATTGAAGAATCTAGAAATCTGTTCTAGTAAAGGTTGAGAGTAATATAAGTTAGCTGCACTAGCAGCACAAGCAATTGACATTAATACTATTAAAAAATGACTTAATTCAAATTTTTTCGTTATATCTATATCTGCATTTTGGTACATAAATTACAAGCCTCCAATTGTTAATTTTTGAACTTTAACGTAAACGTTAAGTTTGGGGTAAAAAAGTACAGGTTTATACCTGTTACTTATTTTTCAAGTTTACTTTCATTATTTTTAATAATTGCTTCTATCTTACAAATACTTTTTTCGCAATCTATTTTAAACGTATTTAACTCATCTATTTTCTCTTCAGCCCTTGCAATATGAGCTTTTAGAATTTGTATTACCTGACGTTTTCCATCTAAAAGTCTCCCATCTGTAAAATACAAATCTATAACTTGACTAATCTCATCCAAAGTAAGTCCTAAATCTTTTAGTAGCTGAATCTTTTTTAAACGCTTAATATCTCCATTTTCAAACACTCGAAGTTGCCCTGTAGGCCTATTATTTCTATCTCCTAATAATCCAATTTCTTCATAGTATCTGATTGTTCTTGTTGTTAAATTTGTAAGTTTAGCAATTTCACCTATTTTATAACTCATATGATTTACACCTCTATTTAACGTTAACGTCAACTGTATGTTATCATCTATTTTTGAGTTTGTCAACTATTTTAATTTAATTATTCCTAAATGCGTATCATTATATCCATGGGCTTTATTATCTTAACTCTTGTTGAAACAAAATAAGAAGGAGAACTTCATCCTTCATTATTAAAATACATTATTATAAATCCAATTTTCTCTGCATCAATTCTGTTCCCCATTTTGCCAATTCATCAAGAACTGGCAAAAGCTTTTTCCCAATTTCTGATAATGAATAATCAACATGTGGTGGTATTTCATTGTACTGCACTCTATTAATAATTCCATCACTTTCAAGCTCTTTAAGTGAGCTTGTTAACATCATATTTGTTATTCCTTCTATGCTTTTTTTTAATTCGTTAAACCTAAGTGTACCATTTTGAGAAAGTACCCAAAGTATAGGCATCTTCCATTTTCCTTCCATAGCCTTTAAAGAATAAGCAACAGGGCAAAAAACATCTTCCTTCGAAAAAATTATCAAATCTTTCATAAATTAACTCTCCAATACTCATAAAAAACTTACTAAGTAATAAAAAACTGCATACTTGTTATTTTGTTATTTCCACTTATAATTATACTATAGTCAATTAAAAATTCAATTATTTACGGAGGTTCGCTATGAATGAAGTATTAAATTTTCTTAATGAGTGTGGGGTATTCTTTGTTTCCACAATTGATGAAAATCAGCCAAGGGTACGTCCATTTAGCTTTGTAATGGACTATAATGGAAAGCTTTGTTTTGGTACAAGCAATAAAAAACCAGTTTATGCACAGCTAACTGCAAATCCAAATATTGAAATTTGTGCAACAACTAAAGATTTTAGATGGATACGCCTAAGCGGAAAAGCTGTGTTCTGTACTACAAAAGATGCTAAATCTAAAGCATTAGATACAATGCCTATGCTTAAAAATATGTACTCTGTCGATGATAATATCTTTGAAATTTTCTATCTTGAGAATGCCGTAGCAACAATTTGCTCTATGAATGGTGATAACAAGACTATTAATCTTTAGTTCCTAATTAAAATAAGCCAACCAAGATGTTAGAATACTCTTAGTTGGCTATATTTTAGATAAGTGCAACAATCAAACTTTTAACTATTTAAACTAAGCCATAACTCCATAGCTAAATCTAGTTCTTTATTCAATTCACATTTCCTATTATACAACTCATTTAGCTTTTCATAGCTTAACCCATCTTCTGTCATAGCTGAATCCAGCTCTTTTATCTCATTTTCAAGATTCTCAATACTCTTTATAGCCTTAGCTGTTTTTAACTCATTATTTTGAATTTTATCAGTATTTTTCTGCTCTTTGATTTTTTTCTGCTTTACCGCAGGTTTTTTAGCAGGCTGGAGCTTTAAATCTTCCTTTATTTTTTTATAATAATCATAGTTACCATCATAACTTTTAAACTTCCTATCCTCGAGAGCAATAATCCTTTCACCAATTTTGTTTATAAAATATCTGTCATGTGAGATAAAAAATATAGTGCCATCAAACTCTTTTAAAGCTTCTTCAAAGGTTTCAATAGATTCTATATCAAGGTGATTAGTAGGTTCATCTAATATCAATAAATTAACATTTTCATATAGTAATTTACTAAGCTTAAGCCTAATTTTTTCTCCTCCTGATAACTGCCTAACCTTTTTAAATACACTTCCTCCGTAAAACATAAACTTTGACAGGTATTCCCTTGCTTTTCCCTCAACTATAGAAATATCCTCTCTAAAACATTCAATAACCGTAAGTTCCTCATTTTTAAAGGTAATTTTTTGTGGTAAATACGCTGCAATTACACTGGCTCCAAGTTCTACTAGACCAGCATCTGGTTTTTCTTCTCCTAAAAGAAGTTTTAAAAACGTGGTCTTCCCACTGCCGTTTGGACCAATTAATGCAACTCTTTCTCCAAATTTCACTAGCAAATCTGAGTCTTTAAAAATAACCTTATCTTCAAAACGTTTGGAAAGCCCTATTACCTTAATTGTATCATTACCTGATCTTTGTGCTGCTTTTAAATCTAGTTTCATATTGCTTTTTTCAAAAGTAGGCTTCGTTATTTTCTCCATCTTATCAAGCTTTATCTGTATACTTGCGGCCCTTTTGAAAAATTTGCTATTGTCAGCTCTCATTGCCCAATCTCGAAGATTCTTTATAGTATTTTTCATGGTATTAATTTTCTTTTGCTGCTCCATGAAGTTCTCATATTGTATTCTTAAATTTTCTTCTTTTTGATAAATATATGCAGAGTAGTTTCCTTTGTAACTTATGCACTTCTTATCTTCTATCTCAATAATTTTTGACACTACATTATCTAAAAAATATCTATCATGGGATACAACAATAACAATTCCTTTATAGCTTTTAAGATACCCTTCAAGCCATTCAATGGAATCCATATCCAAATGATTTGTAGGCTCATCAAGTAAAAGTATATCCGGATCATCAATTAGCAGCCTACCTAGAAGAACTGTAGTTTTTTCCCCACCACTTAATAAACTAAAATCTTTATTTAAAAAATCAGAAGAAAGTTTTAGTCCTGTGCAGATCTTACTCAATTTTTCTTCTGCCTCGTATCCACCCTTAGCCTCATATATTTGAACTAAGTCACTGTACTGTTTCAACGCCTTTTCTAAAGCACCCTCTTCTAAAAGCTTCATTTTTTCTTCTAATTTATGCATTTCATTTTCTATATAGTAAATGTCCTCAAAAGCTAATTTTAAAATATCAATAACCTTTAGGCCATCTTTATACTCTGGTATTTGCTCAAGGTAAGCACAAGTAGCCTCTTTAGGTTTCACAATCCACCCTTCGTCGTAACCTGGACTTGAAGCCTCTGGGTATCCTGGCCAATAATTAAAAGGTAATACTCCAGCTATTAATTTAAGAATTGTACTCTTTCCGCTTCCATTGGCACCTACTATACCAACCTTTTCTCCTGAATAAACCTCAAAGCTTATATTTTTTAGAATAAGGCTGCCTTCCATATATTTTTTTATACTATTTACTGTTAATTCAAACATAAAAACTCCTTCTTTCTTTACACTTTATGAACAAGCAAGAAGGCCCATTTTATATAGTTTTATTCAAGACCTAATTCGTGAAAATAGTGAAAATCATGTATTTTTACATCTCAATACGAATTATCATCTCAAAACCTATATAAATAAAGGCTATGTTTTAAAAGAATGTTGATATGAGCTTATAACATTAATGGACACTAAGAATTGCTCGTTTATAATTTGCTACCCATTTATATGCATCGTCCTGATGCATAAATGGCTTTGACCGTCCTAGTCAAAATTACGCAAATTATAAACGAGCAATCCTAAGAGTCCGTAAAAGCCAACACATCACATCAACATTCTTTTAAAAATAGCTAAACTTACTAAACGAAGCTATATTTTAAATAAGTGTGAAAATCAACACTTATTTAAAACATAGCCTAAATAAAAAAAACTGTAAGAAGACAAGTTCTTCTTACAGCCTGAAAAATACTATATACAGTGAAACTAATCCAACTATAATTGGTATTTTAGTACATATTTCACTCTATAGCTATTATAATTTGCTAAACTGAATGTACGCAAATATAATTTTCCGAAAGCAAGCTACCTTCTAAATGCTTTATCTCATAAAGAGTATACTAAAATAAACCTATATAAAATTAGGCTTTTAACACTCAATATGAAAATCCATATTAATTTTAAATTAATTAATATTAACAATTAGTTGGTATCATACCTACTTCCCCTTTCAATCTTTATTATAATTTAAGAATAACATTATTCCCTCTACTAGCGCAACCTCCTATTTAATTTATAAACAAACTCGAGATGCTAGTACTTCCTTAAGCACATTAGTTCCATTGATTGCACATGGGAATCCAGCATAAATAGTTATTAGAAGCATTATTTCTTTAACTTCATCAGCTGTTAAACCAACATTAAGTCCTGCATTAATATGGAACCTTAGTTGTGGCTCTGCATTTCCTAATGCAGCTAAAGCTGAAATTGTAGCAATTTCTCTATATCTTTTATTTAGATTATTTCTTGCATAAATATCTGCCTGCCCATTCACTATAAACTTAACCAAGTCTGGCGAGAACTCATCATAGGCACTTTTTAAGTTTTCTAACTGATTACTATCTAATTCTGCAAGCTCACGCACACCAACCTCATATCTTTCATTCGGCAGCACTTCTCTTGTAGAATCTTCTCCAGCTATATCTTTTATTCCCATGTCTTCACGTTCTTTAATTACTTCTTTCAAGGCATTCATAGCATTTATAGCTGTTGGGAATCCTGAATAAGCTGTCATTTGAAGTATTATTTCTTTTACATCATTAATTGTACATCCAACATTCAAAGCACCATTAATATGAACTTTTAATTGTGGCTCCGCATTTCCTAATGCTGTTAAAGCAGCAACAACACCTATTTCCTTTGATTTTAAGTCTAGCACATCTCTAGAATATATATCTCCAAAAGAATATTCAATCATATACTTAACAAGCTCTGGTGATATATCATTCAAACTGCTCCCAACTTTTTTGCCTGCTTCACCATCAATTTCAAGCATTTTTTTATATCCTCTTTCTAATCTACTTTCCTTTTCCATTTAACTTTTCCTCCATTTCACTATAAATTTCAACTTTTCTTTCAACATAATTCTTAGCTTCTATCAATCTCTCTATTTCATTTTCTATAGATTTTAAATGTTCCTCCATTATCTTTTTTCTTTCAGATACAGTTGAATCTCCAATGTGTCGTAACCTAGCATATTCCTTCATCATATTTATATTCATTCCAGTTGTCCTAAGTCTATTTATTACTTGAAGCCATTTTAAATCCTCTTCCGTATATACTCTTTTTCCTGAAGCATTTCTTTTTATATCTTTAATTAAACCTATACTTTCATAATATCTAAGTGTATGAGGCTTTAATTTTACTATCTTTGAAACTTCACTTATTTCCAATTCAATCATTAAATAATCCCCCTAAAAGGCTAGCCATTATTTGCAAATTTGCTTTTATGGATGAACCAGTGTTAACTAAAAAATTTAAATTGCCCTGTCAAACAATTTTAAAACTTTTAGTAGCTTAATACCTAATTACCCAACAAGGTCATCTTATCACTTAAAGTGCACTTTAAGTCAATAGTAAATATATAAAAACCCTTAAAAATTATATAAACCATAATACTAATAAAATAGCATTATGGTTTATATTGAATATTCTAAAATATTTACTTATCAAACAAACTTAACTGATACGAACTTATTTTATTTTCATATGTAGGCATCTTAAGCGAAATACCATATCTATCACAAGCTTCACTTAAAATGCTGTAAAGCTTCCTCGAATTATTAGCATCACAGCTGTATCTTTCACCGTATTTCTTTTCATATTTTTCACGAGTGCCTGGAAATAAGCTATCTAATTTATTATAGTAATACGCTCGCTGCCTATCCCTAAGCGACATTCCAATCCAAGGGACAATATGCTTAACCCCATAATAGCTTGCTTTATTAACTATATCGATTATATTTTCCTTGCTGTCTTCTATAAATGGCAAAATTGGCATCATAGTTATACTTGTGCAAATTCCAATGGTTGAAAGCACCCCTAATGCCTTAAATCTATCTGTTGAAACTGGTGCATAAGGTTCAACTTTTTTTGATAACTCATCGTCTGTTGTTGTTATGGTCATTGCTACAGAGGCATAAATTTTATTTATCTCTTCAAGAATTTCTATATCTCGTAAAATTAAATTACTTTTAGTAACTATGTGTACTGGGTAATTTAAATCTGCAATTACTTCAAGGCATTTTTGCGTTAAATTATATTTCTTTTCTGCCATAGTATAAGGATCACCCATGGCTCCCGTCCCAACTAAACCTTTTTTTCTTTTAGCTTTAAGCTGCTTTCTTAAAATATCTGGTGCATTAGTTTTAACAATTAAATCATTAAAATCTTCAATTCTATAGCATTCACTTCTTGAATCACAATATATACATTGATGCTGACAGCCTCTATATATATTAAACAAATAATTAACACCAAACCAACTTGATGGCTTTTTACAAGTTGATAGCATTGATTTTGCTTCTAGCTCTTTTATCATATAGAGGTATTTCCTTTCACCGAAATATTCACAAATGGCTGCTTAAGTCTTATAATATAGTCTCTGTTATTGTTTGCCACCTTACCTTTTAGTTCACCAATCCCCTGAATAGATATACCATCCTCGATTATTTTTGGCATATTTTGAACAAAAAACTCAACACTTGTAGCATTAAACGGATTCTCCTCATACGTTGTAACAACTTTGTTTTCTATAAAGTACTTATTATTTAAACCAACAAAATGCTTGTGAAGTAATTTGCCATCTAAACTAGTAATATTCATTGGATCAAAACAGCTTATATCAAATTGTCCTTCTAAAACTATATGAAATCCACCATTGATATAAAACGCCTTTAAATCCTTTTCCCTCAAATCATTGTAATTTGTAATAATACAATTTACATATGCATTTATCTCTGGTTTAACTTCCTTAGGAGTCCATTTCACATGCTTTTTTAGATAATCATACAAATACAATCCTGACCTAGTATAATCTGCCTGCCAATTTTCACAAATATCATCCAATATGAAAGCTATAAATACTCCTGAAAGGTAACAAGAATCTCTAAACTTTGCTATTTCATTATTTTCAATAAGCTCCTTACCATATTTTGCAATTAGATATTTACAAGGTAGCTTAGTTTCATTTTGCAGTGCTTTATATTCAACATAAGTTGCAGTACCTTCTATAGATTCAATTCCATATTCATACTTTATATTCTTACCTGTAATGGTCTCCCTATGTTCTCTTATATTAATAAACTCATTTATATATTCTAGTTTCTTATTTTCATCTTCTTCAAATGCCGCTTTAAGCAAGTACTCTCTTTCTTTTATTCTTAAAGCTAAAGACTCATTATTAAAATTATACATAAACTTTATGGCTTCATTTGCAAATCTCTTATCATCCATTTCCATTTGATACCCATGAAACATTTCATGAACCATTCCAGCATACAACTCATCTATATCTATCATTTCATTTAAAGTATCAAGATCCCATATGCCCACATACTGACCATTTAACTTAATAACAGTGTTTGCATTAAAATCCTTTGTGCGTTTTCCAATAGCAATACCATCTTCAATATAATAATCCTTAGGCAATTCATCAAAATTAGTCAAATACACTTCAAATTTATTATATATGGCTATTGGCAAACTATTAAAACCTTCCCAATAGTAATTAAAGTTATTATTGCTAAGCTTATTCTTAAGTTTTAATATGATTTCTTTCTTATCGCTTTTATTCACTATATTCATATCTATCATACTTCCTTAACGCGGTATTTAAAAATATACCATCTAAATATAAAAATCATAAATATCAAACAAATGTACTCTGATAAATTACAATTTAATGCAGTTGATAGTTGATAGTGGATAAATTGTAATTTATCAGTATAAACTTGATATTTGCAGTTTCAATGTTTTAGGTAGTATATCTAAACTTTATATTTCTTTAGTTTGCTCCTTTAGCCATGTCTTTTCATCTTCAGTCAAATGAGGTGCAAGTTTCTCATAAACCATTTTATGATAATTATTTAACCACTGTTTTTCATCTTCAGTTAACATTTCTACAACAATACCTTCTAAGTCTATAGGACAAAATGTTAATGTTTCAAACTCCATAAATTGACCAAATTCTGTTTTTTCCGCTTTTGTAACAATGAGCATATTTTCAGTTCTAATTCCGTGTTTTCCTTCTTTATAAATTCCAGGCTCATCTGTTACAATCATACCTTCTTCCAAAGTTACATCATTACGATGGCTGCAACTTATTCTTTGAGGTCCTTCATGAACATTTAAGAAAAATCCAACACCATGACCTGTTCCACATTTATAATCTAAACCATATTTCCAAATAGGTTGTCTTGCTAGCACATCTATACTATAACCTGATATCCCATAAAGAAATTTTGCTGAATCTAGTGCTATGTTACTTTTTAAAACTAAAGTAAAATCTCTTTTTTCTTCTTCAGTAAGTTTTCCCAAGACTATAGTTCTAGTGATATCTGTTGTTCCATTATAATATTGTCCACCAGAATCTACAAGTAAAAAGCCTTCATTTTTTAAGGTATACTGAGTTTTTTCAGTTGCACTATAATGCATCATTGCTGCATGTTCCTTATATCCTGCAATTGTACCAAAACTAAGTCCTACACAAAGTTTCCCTTGTCTTCTTAGTTCTTCTAATTTATCTGATGCTGAAATTTCTGTTATATCTTCTTTTCCAACAGAAGTTTTTAACCATTTTAAGAATTTAACCATTGCTACACCATCAGTAATTTGACAGTTCCTTAAATTTTCTATTTCAACTTTATTTTTTATCCCTTTAAGAATAGTAGTTATATTAGGTTCTTCTACTTTTTTTACCTCTGCACCAATAGCATTATATAAAGCTGCATTAGTAGTATTAGCATCAAGTAAAATAACTTTATCCTTTGAAATTTCACTTAATGCTTCTTTAACTTCACCGTATTCTCTAACTTCTACACTTTCAGCATTTAACTCAGCTTTAATTTCTGGTGTAACCTTATTTAAATCAATAAATAACTCCGTCTTAGCTTCTGTAACAATAACATTTGCTACTACAACTGGATTGTTTGCAACATCATTTCCTCTTATATTTAAAAGCCATGCAATATCATCTAATGAACTTAATAAATAGTAGTTTGCACCCTTAGCCTTCATTTCTTCTCTAACTTCATTTAATTTTTCTGTTCTAGATTTTCCAGCATATTTTACTTCATGAACAAAAATTGAAGCTGAAGGTATGCTAGGTCTGTCTTCCCAAAGCTCACCAATTAAATCGTGTTCTATATTTAAGCTTAGTTTTTTATTGCTAAACTCTTTTTTCATATTTTTAACCGCTTCTGCTGAGAAAACACTTCCATCAAAACCAACAATGCTTTCTTCCTTTAAAATTTCAGTTATCCATGCAGTATACGTAGGGACCTCTGGTTCCCCCATTTTAAACAACTTAATTCCAGAACCCTCAAGCTGTTTTGCTGCCTGTATAAAATATCTACCATCTGTCCAAAGCCCAGCATCTTCTAAAGTAATAACCGCTGTACCGGCTGACCCTGTAAAACCTGATATCCATTGTCTACATTTATAGTGATCTGCCACATACTCACTTAAATGAGCATCAGAACTTGGAACTATATATGCATCTATTTTATTTTTTCTCATTAAAGTTCTTAATTTTTCAACTCTTTCTTTTATAGTCATGTAAAACGCCTCCATTCTACCTTCCATTATACATCTTTTGTCATAATATTTCGCTATTTATGCTATAATTAAATAAGTATTTTATAAAATATTACTTGGGAGGTATTTATTATGAAAATGAAGCTAAAAACACTCTGTGCAAAGTCTGTAGATATGACTTATGGCGACATTTGCACAGAGTAAAAATTCGTCGCCGCATATATGTACAGGCTTTGTTTCCTTAATTAGAAATATTCTTAAGGAGCTGAGTCTTGTGAGATATGTAAAAGCCGAAACTATTTTACCAGCCGAACTGGTTAAAGAAATTCAAAAATATATTCAAGGTGGGTACGTATATATTCCATCTGAACCACAAAAACGAAAAAAGTGGGGAGAAAATTCCGGAAACAGAGCATATATTTTAAACAGAAATAAAACTATACGTAATAAATATAAAGATGGCAATAGCATTGAAAACCTAGCCAGTGAATTTTTTCTTTCCGTTGAAAGTATTAAGAAAATTGTATACGTTAGATGCAAGTAATATAAATAGTTTATCAAACCATTAAACCAGAGTAGAGATGACTGTTAAGGATGATTTACCTTTCCTTACATCAGGTAAATCTTAAACTTATATGTTGTCAGCTTTGCTGAACAACATTGATAATATAGCGATTGCGTAAGCAATCAAAAAATAAGTTATAAGATTTTCTGTAGCAAGGCGGAAGAAAATCATCATTCACTGTACTCTGTCAGTTGTACTCTGGATAATGATTCGCATTTTTTAATATTTGTTTATAAAATAATTTTTGTGCGACAGCCCCTTTTCTGGAGCTTTGCAAAATGTATAGGATTCAATGTAATTTTATGTATTCTATGGTATAATAATTAATATAACCAATTATATTCATTAATTGTTAATTAATATTTTAAAACTCTATTCTATTTAAAAAGGAAGAAGGTATAAGTATGATAAGTGAAATTTTATCAGTAAAAAATTTAACTAAACGCTTAGGTAAAAGAACAGTTATAGATAATATAACCTTCCATGTAAACGTTGGCGATATTTGTGGCTTCATAGGACCCAATGGTGCTGGAAAAACCACTACGTTGCGTCTTCTAACTGGACTTATTTCTCCAACCTCAGGAAGCATTATATTAAATGATGCTGATGTAACAAAAGATAGGGAAACAGCTTTAAAACATTTGGGGGCAATAGTTGAAAATCCAATATTTTTTGAATATTTAACTGGGGAAAAAGCACTTTTCAATTTAGCAATGTTAAATAATGAAATGGATAATGCTCAAAGAAAGGAAAGAGTTAAAGAAGTAATCAAAATTGTAGGACTTTCTGGAAGAGAAAAAGATAAAATAAATACGTACTCATTAGGAATGAAGCAGAGACTTGGTATAGCACAAGCTTTACTTAATAATCCCAAAATAATATTTTTAGACGAGCCTCTTAACGGATTGGATCCACTAGGAATAATTGAATTAAGAAATTTAATTCTAAAGCTTAACAAAGAAAAAAATATAACCTTTTTTATTTCAAGTCACTTTTTAGGCGAGTTAGAAAAGGTTTGCAATAATCTAGTAATAATAAAAGAAGGAAAATTAGTTTGGAGTGGTGCAACCAAGGAGCTGCTTAGTAAACTCGATGATACGGGCAGTTTAGAGGATGTTTTTGTGCAGTTAATGACTGCTAATTAAAAAGCATGGAGGTTTTTAACATGATTAATTTATTCAAAAGCGAATGGCAAAGATTATATATAAAGAAAACTACATGGATTTGTTTTATATCAATTCCCATTATACTAATAGCTCTTGTAAAGCATTACTTAAAAGTTAATTCTGTTTTAAATGCCAGTAGCCCGGAATTTATGGAAAGTTATAAATTTCCTATAGTGGCTCTTCAAAATTATTCTATGTTATTATTTGATTTACTGTTCATTATGCTAATTGTATTATGCGTAACGGACGAGTTTAGAAATGGCTCTATACGAATGGTACTTCTTAGGCCTATAAAAAAATTGCACTTATTCTACGCTAAATTTTTGGTATTACTTGCAACTTTATTTTTACTTTTAACAACTTACTTTTTACTAGCATATTTAATTGGATTTATTGCATTTCCAAGAACGTCAAATATATCACTTAATTATTTTAAGCATAGTTTACCTCAAAATCAAGTAATTATATATGCAATAAAAACTTATTTGATAGAATTGTTCACGTTAACATCTATGTGCTCCCTAATATTTTTTATAAGTACTATTAGTAAAACAATAACTATAGCTTTTGGAGCCAACCTAGGAATAATTGTAGTTGGCCTCATATTTTCACCAATTATGGTTATATTTACACACAAGCATAATGCAAATTTAATTAAGTTACAATGGCTTATTTCAATTCCTAAGATACAAACGGATGGGATACAACTTATGCTTGCTCAAACTTCACATTTACTTTTATATGGTTTAGGTGTTTTATTTATTTATGCTATTTTATTTACAGCTTTAAACTATTTAATTTACAGCAAAAGTGATATTTTAATTTAGGAGGTATTGATATGAAAAATTTAATTGGAAGTGAATTATATAGAATGCTTCATAGTACAAAGACTATAGCTTTATTTATTATTACTATGTTAATTTTTGCAGCTGATAGTATGTTTATTCAGACTTATCATTTTGGATTCTATGATCCCAAACATAGCATTGCATTAAATGCCTTAAATTTTTCGCCCTTTATACTAAGAGATACCGATTATTTTATGTTTATTATTTCTTGTCCTATAATGTTTTGTGATAGCTTAAATTATGAAAATACTTGTGGCGCTTATAGGTTAGTTATGATGCGTGGATATCATAAATCCAAGTATATATTAAGTAAAATTATAAGTTGTGCCATATTATTCTTTATATTAACAATTTTTATGTTTTTCTTAGGGGCTGCATTAGGTTTTGCATATGAATCGCCTATAAAAACCACTACTTTTTTTAGTGGCCAACATTTCAATAGTTTGCAGGCTTTAATTTATGATTTTAAATTTTACCTAATAAATTATTTGCTTATTTTAATGCTGCTTGGTATATGTTCACTTATTAGTGTTCTATCACCTCAAGTCATTATATCCTATATTATAGTTTGTTTAATCTGGGTTATGCTATCACCACTTTCTAATTTATTTCTATCATCTTTTAATTTAGATATATTTGATACTAAGACAGCTTTTGATGTGTTGGACGGCAAAAATGCCGCATTTTGGATAATTGCTTTATTCATGACGATAGGACTTTTTGCTTTATCATCTTCAATATTTAAAAAGAAAGATTATCTTTACTAGATATTGTGCAAATGTCACCAATAAATTTTTTACAAAATATTATTTTTTTGTAAAATACATTGTTTTTTTGTGTATATGTTATATAATGTATATATTAAAGCTTTAATTTTATATTTTTAATTTGGACAAGCATGCTTATATTTATTTTTGTTAACGTTAACATATATTTGTATTTATAAAGTGCACATCACATGTGTTACTAAAATGCTTATTATAAAAAGGAGGCGTTATTATGTCAAAACTAGATGATTTTGATTTAGATGTAAAGGTAAACAAAAATAAAAATGGGATTAAACCTAACATAGCTACCAGCGCTTTTGCTTGCACACCAGGAAGCTGTTGGGGTTGTCCAGAAACTTCAACCTTTGCATCAGCTTGTTGCAATGTTTCAGACAATTGTGGTGACTAAGAGCAATATTAAAGCTCCAAAAAACATAGCTTTCTTAAAGCCTTATGGCTGAAGAAGTCACTTTAACTGCAAAATGTACTTGCTAGTAATAGTGAGTACATTTCCAATTAGATACATCTCAATGTATCTAATGTATTATTTTTAGTTATCGAATAAAAGGAGCGGTTTTTTATGAATACAGATGATAGAATAATAACAAAAAAATTATATAAACCATTAGATTTTTTTATGCTAAGGACACCTTTACTACCCATAAACTTATACAATAATATTTTTGACGGTAATTTAAATGAGAAAAATATTATAAATGAACTCATAAAACTTTCAAAAAACCCAATTATTAGAGAAAGTATTGCTGTGGCAAGCTTAGATTTATTATCCTCCTTAGATAAACTAGAAGTATGTACCGATAAAAAAATAAAGGATCAAATAATTAGTTCCATACTAAAGTATTTTATAAGAATGACTACGAGAACAACTCCATTTGGGGAGTTTTCTGGAGTAACTTTAGGAAAATTTGCTGACAAAACTGAAGTAAGTTTAAAAGACATATATAAGTATACTAAAAGAGCACGTCCGGATATGGAGTGGATATATAAATTAATAAATAGTTTAGAAAAAAACAAAAATATATTAAATAGCTTAACCATTTATTGGAACCCTATAGCCTCATTTGTCGGCTCTAGAGTCGAAATACCATATTTAAGTGTTTACACTCAAGAATGTAACGATACTATCAACGAAGGTGACACAGCATCCATAAGAGCTTCAATTGTTGTAAAATACATAGCTAAAAATACACTACATGAAATTAAGTATATAGATCTAGTATCCTTACTAAAAAAAGAATACGATGGAATTAGTGAAGAAAAAATAACCAACTTATTAAAACAATTATTCGAGAAAGAAATTCTCATAACAAATCTTAGGCCACCGCTTGATATAGTCTCTCCCTATGAGTATATAATGGACAAAATTAAAAATATAAAATTTGCAGAAAAAGAATTTTGCAGATTAAGAAAAATAGATGAAATGATAAAGGAATATAATATATTACCTATAGGCAAAGGTGAACTGAAATATATAGCTATAATTAACGAAATGAAAGCTGTTGCAAAAAGCAAAAACTATTTACAAGTAGACTTAAGTCTAAACACACAAAACATATTATTAAATAAAAAAATAGCAAATGAATTATCAAAAGCTTCAGAAATTATATGTAAAATATCTTCTAGTAGTAAAGAATCTCAAAATATACTAGAGTATAAAAACGATTTTATATCAAGATATGGAGAAGAAAGAGAAATACCTTTATTAGAATTATTGAATATTGATAGGGGAATTGGATTTCCAGCAGGATATACCATGCCAACTAATACCAAATCACTGCATGAAAAAGAAGACAGCAATAACTATAAAAAAATCAAACAGAAATTATTATATAAAATTATTAAAGCAATAAATACTAAGCAAACTTCTGTGTCAATAGCTTATGAAGATGTAGATAGTATTGAAATTAAAGAATCTATATTTAAAAATATGCCTATATCCTTTGAAGTTTACGCACTAATAAAAAGTAAATCTAAAGATGATATTGATAACGGAAATTATGAACTTTTTATAGCTCCCTGCATTGGATCTGATTCAGCCGGAAAAACTTTTGGAAGATTTACAGATATTTTAGATAATCAGATTTATAAAAAGTTTGATAACATAAATAGTATCGAAAAAGAACAGATGTCGTCAAATAAAATTTTTGCTCAACTAATCTTTGCTCCCAATACCGGGTCAGTTGGAAACATTTGTTTATCACCTAATACAAGAGATTATGAAATAGTAATATCCACCTCCCATTCTGTTAATGAAAACAGCTTAATATCCATTAATGATTTAGTTGTAGGAATTAACAATAATAAATTATATCTAAAATCACGCTTATTAAATCAAGAAATAATAGTTACTACCAATAATATGTTTAATAGAAAAATGATGCCTAATATATGCAGGTTTTTATTAGATATTTCTGACGATAAAAAAACACCTTGGTTTCCATCAGATTTACTGTTTAACTTTACAGAAAAATTTCCATATGTTCCTGAAATCAAGCTTGATAAAATAGTTATTTCACCTCAAAGCTGGCAATTAAATGAATCAATATTAGGTGTAAAATTAAAAAATATTAAAGAAGAAGACTTTTTAACTGCCTTACCACTATGGAGAAAAGAATGGAATGTGCCTAAACTTGTTTATCAGGTAGAAGCTGATAATAGGCTTATGCTTAATTTAGAAAATAAAATTCATATAAAAGAATTATTAAATATATTAAAGAAAAAGAAAAACATTATATTAAAAGCTGTTGAATGTAATTTTAATGACTGTTTTGTTTATAGCAAAAGCGGAAAATATGTTTCTGAAATAGTAGTGCCTATAGTAAAGAATAATATAAAAACAAATAATAAAGAATTTAATTTTAGGGGCAAAGCTTCAAATCTATCGGCACTAGATAATAGAAGGATATTTTTCCCAGGTTCTGAGTGGCTATTTTTAAAATTATACGGTAACTATTCTCGTGAAGATGAGCTAATAGGTTTTGAATTTAATGAATTTACAAAAAAACTTATGGAAGAAAATTTAATTGATGAATTTTTCTTTATGAGATATAGGGATACTGATAATCACATTAGACTAAGATTTAAGGGGAAGCCAGAAATATTATATACTAAGGTTTTAAAAAGATTAAACAGATGGTTTGATACCTTAAAAGAAAATGGTTTGTTATCCAAAGTTGAAATATCCACATATGAAAGAGAAATAGAGCGATATGGAGGTCTTAAATTAATAAATTATGCTGAAAAAGTTTTCTTTTATGATAGTAAAGCTGTTTCAACTATATTATATTTAAAAGGAATACATAAATTAACTATGGATCTTGAAGAAATAGCAATTTGTAGCATTATAAGTTATTTAGAAGACTTCAATATTTCCTATATGAATCAAATAGAACTTTTAAATCTTATAACTACTCAATCAAAATACAGGGAAGGTTTTAGAAAAAATAGGGACAAATATATGTTTATAGGGAATTCAAATAACAATTTTCAGAACTTAAGGACGACAAATGAAGGCAATATTCTTTATAATATATTACAACAAAGATCTTCAACGATTAAAGAATACGCCTTAAAAATTGAGGAAGCAGCTAAAAGCGATGATTTGACTACTGCCACTTTTGGAATCTATCTTAGCATTTTACACCTTCACTGCAATAGGCTATTCGGAACAGATAGAGAAAAAGAAAAAGAAGTTCTTTCATATGCAAGGCATACACTATACGCTCTAAAGTATTTAAAAACTAAAAAGGATAAATAAATATGGAAATCGAAAGAAAAAAAATCACACTAAGAGAAATTATAGATTCATTTAAATATTGGCCAAGATTACTAAATTTATTATTGGAGGTCAATAAAAAATATTTAGTAATAATACTGCTTCTAACCTTATTAACTGGTTCTATGCCTACAATTTCTTTATTAACATCACAGCATCTTATTAATGAAATTCAAATTCACATGAATATACATTTTTTAAATGTATTTGAGGCTTTTATCCTATTGGTATTAGTCTCATTAATATCTGATTTTACAAGTTCCATACTGTCTTACTATCAAACAGTATATCAAAAGGTGCTTATATATAAGTTAAACTTAATGCTTATGGAAAAAGCAAATAGTCTAAGCTTAAGGGATTTTGAAGACTCAAAAATTTATGATAAACTTTCTAGGGCAAAAAATCAAGTATCTTATAGACCTTATCAAGTTTTTACATCCATTTTAACAGTTATAAGTTCTATAGTTAGCCTTATATCCTCAATGATAGTAGTCCTCGTATGGAAGCCCTGGATAATACTTGTATTAATAGTATTCCCACTAATATCCTCAATGTATAGCTTAAAAATAGGACAGTTAGAATTTATAATCCAATGGAAAAGAGCCGCAAAAGAAAGACAATCATGGTATCTATCCTACTTGCTTACAAACGACCATTCTTTTAAGGAAATAAAATTATATGGTATAGGTCATCATATACTAAAACAATATAAAGATATAAATAAAGAGTTCTACAATCAAGATAAATATGTATCAAAGAAAAAAACCTTAATGTTATTTTTTTCAGATTTTATGGAACAATTATCAGGTGACATAGCTTTACTATTTATAATTTGGTCGGCCTTTATTGGTAAAATTTTAATAGGAAGTACCGTTGGTCTCATACGAGCCGTATCTTTGGTACAAACCAACGTAAAAACTTTTGTTGGTACTTTTTTTGATATGTATGAAAACAATCTTTTTATAGAACAGTTATTTGAATTCTTAAATGTTCCTTCTTCTAAAATTGATAAGTTAGAAGATAACCATATAAGCATATCTTCCATAAAAACTATAGAATTCAAAGATATTTACTTTAAATATCCCAGTAGAAATGAATATACTTTAAAAAATATAAATCTTAAGATAAATGCTGGAGAAACTATAGCTTTAGTTGGAAAGAATGGCTCAGGAAAAACAACCTTAATAAAACTATTATGCGGTTTATACGAAATATCTTCAGGAGATATTTTTATAAACGGTATATCTATAAAAAAAATAAATAGCTTAAAACTAAGAGAAAAAATAGCTGTTGTTTTTCAGGATTTTCTTAGATATGAAATGACCATTAGAGAAAATATAGGATTGGGAAATTTAAAGTTAATAAATGATGATGAAAAACTTATAAGTGCAGCTAAAAATGCAGGTATATATGATGTAATTAATGCATTTCCGAAAAAACTAGATTCTCAACTTGGAATGTGGTTTAAAGAAGGAACTCAACTCTCAGGAGGGCAGTGGCAAGAAATAGCTTTAGCAAGAGCTTTTATAAGGAATGCAGATTTAATAATATTAGATGAACCAAGTTCAGCCTTAGACCCTTTAGCTGAAAAGAAACTGTTCAACAAATTCCATGAACTTACAAATACAAAAATTGGTCTATTCATAACTCATCGATTTATAAATACGAAGTATGCCACAAGAATTGTTGTTCTTGATAAAGGAGAAATAGTCGAAGAAGGAAATCATCAAGAATTAATGAAAAAGGAAGGACATTACAAAAGTTTATATGATATTCAGAATACTATATATGAAAATAAAGAAACTGACATGTAGGAGGTTTTGTTATGAAAAATACTGAAGTTCCATATAAAAAAGCTACAGATGTTATTCACAAAGTAGCTAATAAAATGAAAAAGCCCGAATACGTTAAAGAAATATGTAACAAAAAGCATAACTACATTTTTGTAGATAAAGGTAGTGCTAATCAGTGGAGTGAATTATCACTAATTAATGGTTATCCAGCACTAGGTGTTTTATTCGGAGAATTAAATCAAGTATTTCCAAAGGAAGAATGGGATTTAATAGGTCATAGGTATATGATAAAAATACAAGAATCCGTAGAAAAAAACGGCATAGAATCACTAACTTTTTTTAGTGGAGCATGCAGTGTTGGCATGGCAGCCTATGCTCTATCTTGTAACGGTAAAAGATACAATAATTTTTTGAATACAATTAATGAATTTATACTTGAACAATGTCCATCCATTTTAAAAGTAATAACCTTGCAGCATAACGATGTATTTATGTGGGATTATGATGTAATAAGTGGGGTATGTGGTTTAGGAAGATATCTATTGTTTTTTAAGCAGGAACCCATAGTAAATAATATTATAAAAGATATCTTAAAATACTTGGTTTCTCTAACTGAAGATATTAATGTATTTGGTTATTCTGTCCCTAAATTTTATATATCTAGAAAAAATCAATTTCTTAAAAGTGAAAGAGACATGTATACCAAAGGTAATTTTAATTTTGGCATATCACATGGAATAACAGGTCCTTTGGCCTTTATGTCTATAGCATTACTTAATGGAATTGAAATAAAAGGTCAAAAAACTGCTATTAGAAAAATTGTATCTATTCTAAATACTTTTAAATATACTAATAATAAAATTATATATTGGCCAGGAAGGGTTAATTTTGATAATTTCGTACACAAAAAAATTCAGGTTAATAATAGAAGAGCTAGCTGGTGTTATGGAGTTCCAGGGATAGCAAGAGCTATATACTTAGCTGGAAAAGCTTTAAAAGATGACACTTATAAAAACATAGCCATAGAAGCTTTCAATACGCTATGTTCTCTAAAAGAAGAGGAGCTAGAACTTACATCTCCTACATTTTGTCATGGATATGCTGGTTTGCTTCAAATATTAAACTGTATGTATAACGATACTGGTCTAGAAAATCTTAAAGAGTACAAAAATAAAATTTTAAATAAAATTCTAGATTTTTATCATGAAACTACTGCCTTTGGCTTCCATAACATTGACATTTCAAATTATATAACTATGTCAGATATAAAAAATTTTGATAACTGCGGTCTATTAAGTGGCTCTTCCGGAGTAGTTTTATCTATTCTTGGAGCTATAAAACCAAGTACAGTTCAATGGGACAGTATTTTTATGATAAACTAAAATTATATTAAAATACTAAAAGAAGGTGATTTTAGATGAACAAACTAGAGAAAATAAAATTAGTAAAAAACCAACTAGCTATTGAATGGAAATGTGATTCTAATGTGTTTAGTGAGGATAACAATGTGTTTATTGAATCCAACCATTGCTTTTTTAAAATGATTACCTTTGGGAAAAATGTAGTTATAAAAGCAAATCCTCTTATTTATAACTGGTGCATAGAACATTTTAAAGAAGTTCCAGCCTGTGATATTATGGATGGCGAAAATTTATTTGCCATTGAAACAAAACTACGAGAGTTTGGAAAAAAGCTTGCAGGAGAACATGTCCGTTATTTACATTTAAACAATATTAACACCATCAATAAACCTCACAATTATGAATATAAACTATTTAACGAAGACAATATAAAAGACTTATACATAAATAAAGCTTTTGAAAATGCACTAAATTACGAAAGAGATGTTATTGCTCTTGGGGCGTATAATGGAACTGAACTTGTAGCTTTGGCAGGTGCTGATGATTACATGGGGAACCTCTGGCAAATTGGAATAGATACTTTACCGGAGCACCGAAATAACGGGCTTGCCTCTTATCTCGTTAATACATTAGCTTATGAAATTGAAAGTCGTGGCATGTTGCCTTACTACACCACCTGGAGTCCTAACATAGCTTCAACAACAGTTGCTCTTAATACAGGATTTCTTCCAATTTGGGTTGAATATTTTGCAGAAGATATATAAAACATAGCCTTAAAATAAAAATAAATTTAAATCTACCGTTATAAAAAGCAATGGTAGTTTTTTTGTATAAAATACTTTTATTTCTGATATAATTTAAGTAGAGATAAACCGCTTGAAACTTCAAAATTAATTTGTATCAAAATGCCGTTTTTTGGGCATTATGATGCAAATTAATTTTGGTAGTTGAAATGGTATATCTATACTGATTTACTCTCTAATCTAAAAAGAGGTGATATTATTGAAAAAGTATTTTAACACTACTGGTGTATGTGTTCCACGAAAACATTATATGGTTAATATAGATAACAAGCTTAAGGAAATAAAAAAGCTTATTGATAAAGAAAATTACTTTGTAATAAACAGACCTAGACAGTATGGGAAAACTACTACTTTAAATCAATTAAAGAAGCATTTATATACTGAATTTTTAATTATATCAATTAGTTTTGAAGGCATTGGCGATTTAGTTTTTAGTGAAGAAAACTTATTTTGTAATGCAGTATTAGATATTATGGTAGATAATTTAGCACTAACAAATGCAAACAAATCAAATTTATTAAAAAAGCTTTCTATTAATATTTATAATCTTAAAGATTTGTCTAAAGTTATAACTAAATTTATAGAACAATGCGATAAGGAAGTTATTCTGTTAATAGATGAAGTTGACAAATCCTCTAATAATCAATTATTTTTAAGTTTTTTAGGTATGCTTAGGAACAAATATTTACTTAGGGAAACTGACGAAGATCATACTTTTAAATCTGTAATTTTAGCTGGTGTCCATGATATTAAAACCTTAAAACTAAAACTAAGAACGGGAGAAGATAAAAAGTATAACTCGCCTTGGAACATAGCAGTAAACTTTAATGTCGATTTAAGTTTTAACCCTGAAGAAATTGCAACAATGTTAGTAGATTATGATAATTTTAATAATCTTTCAATGGATATAAAAAAACTCTCCGAAAAAATTTATTACTTCACAAGCGGTTATCCATTCTTGGTTAGTAGGATTTGCCAAGTAATAGATGAAGATTTTTATGAAGAAAATAAACAGCCTTGGACTTTAAATGATATAGATAAAGCAGTAAAGATTATCTTAGATGAGAGAAACACCTTATTTGATAGTCTCATTAAGAATCTAGAAAACAACGATGCTTTACTTAAATTCATAAATAGAATTGTTCTTGACGGCGAAGAGTTCAGCTTTGTAGCTAGCGACAATTTAATAAACCTAGGTGTTACCTACGGTTTTCTAAAAAACAATAACGGAAAGTGTGTTGTGGCTAATAGAATTTTTGAGCAATACATTTATAATCATTTAGCCTCAAGAACCGCAAGAGAAAGCGTTAGTTTTAGCGGCTATAATATAAAACAAAGCTTTATAACCAAGGCTGGTGGATTAAACTTTGAAAATATCCTTAGAAAATTCCAATTGTTTATGAAAGAGCAGTATTCTTCAAAGGATATCCCTTTTTTAGAACAACACGGAAGATTACTTTTCATAGCTTTTATTAAACCCATAATAAACGGTGTAGGCTTTGATTTCAAAGAGGTTCAAGTTTCTGAAGAAAAAAGATTGGATTTAATAATAACCTACAACAATTTTAAATACATTATTGAACTCAAAATTTGGCGAGGCGAAAAATATCACGAAAATGGCATAAACCAATTATGTAATTACCTCGATATACATAACTTAAATAAAGGTTACTTAGTTGTATTTAATTTTAACAAGAACAAAGAATATAAAGAAGAACTTATTTGTAAAAATCAAAAAGAAATCTTTTCGGTTTTTGTGTGAAATGAGGGTAAACCATATTTAAAAAATGCGAATTGAATCAATTCACAATGAAGGTAGATTTTCTGTAGCAAAGCTACAGAAAATCTTAAAACTTATTTTTTGATTACTCACACAGTGGCACTAATTATGGTGCTCAGCGGAGCTGACAACATTTAAGTTTAAGATTTACCTGACGTAAGGAAAGGTAAATCATCCTTCATTGTACTCTGTACTTTGTACTCTGTTTTAACGTGGTTTCTATTGTTTCACTGCAACTTTCATAGATGCTTTTACTGCTACAAATATTATTGCTCCAACTATGGCATTTATTGCTGTTGCTGGAAGTACTACAGTTAAAAATAATGCTTTAAAACTAGCAGGTAAACCTACAATTAATAATGCAGAGCCTAAAAATACTGTACCGCTTATTATTGTTCCAACTAAAGTTGTTATTATTATTTCTAGCTTGTCGTTTAACTTACCTCTAAAAGGTTTCAATGCTACAAATACTACACTTGTAGTTACAATTCTATCTATTATATTAGGTAATTGTCCACCAGGGAAGGTAGTAACTGCAGCTCCTAATAAACCTGCTACAATACCCGCACTTATGCAAGTTTTATAATCATCATTTAGTAGTATAATTATAAACAACATTGCTAGCGAAAAATCAGGCTTCATTCCAAATAATATTGGTGGTGTAAGTTGATTTAACACAACTCCTATAGCTATAAATAAAGAATTAATAATTAATTTTCTTAAATTCATTTTCATAATAAATCTCTCCTCATATTTTTAATTTTCAAAATTTTCTGTTAATATTTTTTTGTAAAGTATCCACTTTGCTTTACCTAGAATTATAAAATTGCAAATAAAAAACTCCGCCCTAATCTTATTATAATTAGGACGGAGATACTTCCGCGGTACCACCTAAATTATGCTTAAAAAAGCATCGCTCTCTTCAAGTACTAACATACTCTATCCATTGTAACGTATGGAAAACGTTAACCACTACTCTCCATTTGGATTTCGATTTACTCCTCAAAGGTCCATTCACCACCAATTATCGTACTGAGATCACACCACCCTCAGCTCTCTTTAACTAAATTCTATGGCTACTCTTCCTCGTCAAAGGATTTACTCTTAAATTACATTTATTGTAACAGGATTTTTTTAGCTTGTCAATATCTTTTATATATAATTCTGAAAATTAAAAACACTAGTTTTATCCTGATAAATTCCAAAATTCCGTAGGCACGAAGGAATTTTTACCTTAAACCCACGGTTTTGTGAATCAATAATGTTGCAGGACAATTTAAATAAAGGTCAATAAATCTTGGAAGCTAATTGTTAAAAGACTTAGATGTTTCAATTTGTCTGAGCATCTAGCGAGTTATTGAAACTTCTTAGTATTTTAACAATTAGCTTATTAGATTTATGACCCTTATTTAATGTCCCGCAATATTATTGATTCACAAGTTTTTTCTCTTAACAATTTCTGTAACTGCAAAGGTTGCTACATCTTCAGCAAACTTTCCTGGTCCAAAGCCAGCATCATAGCCAAGTTCTTTTGCAAGCTCATGAGTAATTCTTGCTCCACCACAAGCTAATACAAATTTATCCCTTATACCTTCTGCTTCAAGTATTTCAACTAAATTTGTTAGGTTTTGAATATGGATATTCTTTTGAGTTACTGTTTGTGAAACTAAAAGCACATCTGCCTTAAGTTCTATTGCTTTTTTTACAAAATCCTCATTTTCTACCTGACTTCCAAGATTGTAAGCTTCAATCATGTCATATCTTTCAAGACCGTAATGACCTGCGTAACCCTTCATATTCATTATTGCATCTATACCAACTGTATGTGCATCTGTACCTGTACTTGCACCAACCACAACAATTTTTCTCTTTATATTATTTCTAATATATTCATCAACTTCTGGCATAGACATGGTATTTACATCAACCGTTTGAACAACTATAGAAGTATAATCAACTGAATGCGTAATGTTTCCATAAACAACATAGAAGGTAAATCCTTTATCAAGCTTTTTATGGCATACAACATCAGGCTCTTCAAGTCCCATTTTCCTCGCCATAATTCTAGCCGCTTCAGTAGATTTCTCACAGTCATCAAGAGGAAGCGTAAAGCTAACTTGGACTTTTCCATCATTCATTGTATCGCCATATGGTCTAACATTTTTTAAATCTAAGGTTTTATTAAACTCTTTTTTCTCAAGAGAGTACAATCCTCCGCTCATAGCTATTCTCCTTTCATCAAGTCTAAGAATGGATTAAAGTATTCTTCATGCTTTTCTACTACGCCATCAAGACCTTTTCCCATATTTCTTTCTCTTTTAATACCTGCAAAAGCACCTTTTTCAAGGGTATTGAACATTCCGTCTCTTTCTATATCCTTTAAAAGTTCATAGGCTTTCTTTAATACAAAATCAGCTCTTTGTTGAATTATTCCGTTTTCCTTAAACTCTATTTCATCACCTAAAGACTTCATTGTATTTGCTATATATGAGGCATTTTCAATAGAAAGCGCTCTATCAGACATAAATGGAGTATGAATAGCTTCTGTAAGCATTCCAAGAAGGTGAATCCTTTGATTTGTTAAAACAGTTACTATATTAAATAAAGTATCTTGAACATGTCCTTTAAATATATTTCCCGTCATATATTTTGTTGGCGGCATATATTTAAGCGGTGCTTTATCAAAAATTTCTCTTGCCATTTGTGCCTGTGCAAGCTCATATACGAAACCATTTTCTAATTCTGGATTCATTTCAAAAGCATGTCCAAGACCCATTTGTTCTTCCTTTAAACCTGCCATAAGTGCAAACTGCTCATTTATGAATTGCGATGACAACACTGTATGTGCCTCTTCATAAGCATCTGCTGTAGTCAAATAGTTGTCCTCACCAGTATTTATAATAACTCCTGCATAACCATTAATTACTCTTGAAAAATATTGGTCTACAAGAGTTCTTTTCATATTTATATCCCTAAAAAGTATTCCATACAATGCGTCATTAAGCATTACATCTAATCTCTCCAAGGCTCCCATTGCTGCAATTTCTGGCATACATAAACCAGAACAGTAATTACAAAGCCTTATATATCTATGAAGTTCAGCTCCAACATCATCAAGTGCTTTCCTCATAAGCTTAAAGTTTTCTTGAGTTGCAAAAGTTCCTCCAAAGCCTTCAGTAGTTGCTCCATATGGTACATAATCAAGTAAACTTTGTCCTGTAGTTCTTATAACCGCAATTACATCTGCCCCTTGTTTTGCAGCTGCTACTGCTTGAGTTATATCTTCATATATATTTCCTGTTGCCACTATTACATAAAGCAGTGGTCCTTTTTTGTCTCCATAAGAATTTAAAAATTCATCTCTTTTTTTCCTATTTTTCTTTATCTTTTCTATAGTTTTTGTGGCTATATTTATTGCATTATCCATAGTTAAGAAGTTATCTTTTGAATTATAATCCGTAAGCTTCATTGTTCCCTTTGAAACTTCTTCTGCTATCTCCTGAACGGAAAGTCCAGTTTCAAGCATGGCATTACTCAAATAGTAAGCGGCTCCTTTGCCTAAACCATTACCCTCTTTTATATTTTCAACTACAACATTAGGAAGCGGAACTCCTTCTTCATTGACACCATCTATGCCCATTAACCTGCATACAGTTCTTTCTACAGAAACAGTTGTGTGTTTATCTATAAAATTTTGCACATCTACTGCTATATTATGAGCAGCTTCTCTTGCTTTTTTTACCGTTTCAAAATCAAGATTAAGTTTACTTTTCATAATCTTCCTCCATACTAATAATCTCCTTATCTATTCCCATGAGCCTGCATATATTCATAGCATCTCTTGGAATAGGCGTATCCTTCTCTACTTTTTCTAAAGAATAGTCCATATATCTATTTATAAGCTTTAAGAAATCTTCTTCTTTTTCAATTCCACTTATTGATGAAAAATCAACCTTTGAAAGACCCTTTACTTGATAATGGTTACTTGCAACACTACAAACACCATCATAATGAGTAGATATTAAGCTTATGGAATGAAAGCTATTTAAATATTTTACAAGTGCTTTTGTAATACTGCTGCCTTCCTCTGGATTTGTGCCTCTAGCAAATTCATCTAAAATTATAAATCCTCTTTTTTGCTTTATATCCTTTAAAATTTGCTTTAATTTAATTACTTCTCCGCCAAAGGTGCTCAAGCCATTTTGAAGAGATTCCGCATCCTCACTCAAAAAATACATAAATTCCAATGGAATAAATTCGAATTCTTCTGCAAAAACATAAAAACCCATGTAAGCTAATATATAGTTTAAAGCCGCTATACTTAAAGCAACGGTTTTTCCACCCATGTTAGCTCCTGTAATAACTGTAGTCCCCATTGAAATTTCTAAATTAATTGGCTGAAATCTCCCGCCTTTTTCTTGAACCTTCTGCTTTACCATTGGATTAACACCATTAACAAGCTTAATTTTATTGCCTAGTACCGGTCTTGAAAGTCCGTACACTATGGCACACCTTGCCTTTGCTACTGTGATATCTAAGCTTCCTACTGAAGAAGTGCTTTGTAACAGTTCATCTGCATATTTTGATATTTCTGAGCTAAAATTTTTTCTTATTACAAATTCTTCGTCTTTTTCCTCATTTGTTATTTCCGCTCTCTTTTTTAAAAGTTCTCTTCTCTTTTCGCTGTCTCTTTCCTTATAAATAAGCTTTTCTATCTCCCTCTTAGCAGTTCTTATTTTTAAAAGCTTATCTGAATAATCATCATATATTGCAAAACTTGAAGTTTTAGTTTTCCCTTGGTTTAAGCAGTCACAAATTTCATAAAAATCCTGAAGTCTTATACCATCAAGCTCTAATTTATTTTCCATGCAGCACTGCTTTAATTCTGAAAGAAGCATTACATAATTTTTAACTTCGAAAAGCTCAACTTCATCTAGTACTTCTCCATTTTTACTTCTTTTAAAGGTGTTTTTTATATCTTTAAATCTCATAAATAAACTTTCAAGTTCATTAAAACATTTACCATTTTTCATAATCAAACTGCATTTATCTATATTGTCATATTGCCTAAAAAGCTCATTTTCTTCTTTTATTATACCTAACTTTGAAAACTCAATTCTTCCAAAAACACTTGATATTGAAAGACCTTCCATTACAAAATTAAATCCTATTTTGCCACGTGTTTTTTCATCTAAAAAAATCATTCTATCACGTCCACTTCATATTCCCTAACATTAAAAATAGGTACATCAATTTTGCTTTTAAACATATTGTATATTTCCTCATAATTCAAAACATATCCAGAGGGTGACCATGGGTTTACACTTATCCCAACTACATTTATACTTTGAGCTGCTTTTATGCTGCCGCCTTTTAATATAAATCTATCGTAGGTACTTTTCTTAACAAAGATTTTTGTACCATCCTCTACTACAAAAATAACCTTTTTAAAAACAAAATTAGAAGCTAAAAGTTTTAAAATAAAATTATCTGTTAAAATACCTTTTATAAAAACATAATTTAATTCCTTTGAATAATTGGAAATAACCTCTTCATATGAACTTATAGCTGTTTCTACCTTACTTTTTTTAATGCAATTTTCATAAATAAAAGCAAGTCTAGAATGCTCCATTACCTTTTCATATAACTTTGAAACTTCCTCTGAAGCCTTTGGCAATCTTAAAAAGCTCATAAAATTTAAGGTTTCCTCGCAAAGTAACTTCACCTTTTCTGAAAAAGCTGCTCCTGTACACATAACTGCTGCTTCTGTAATTGTTGGGGCTGCAAAACTTTTTCTAGAAAGTGCTCCATCTACAAGAATAAAATCAGCACCATAAAATTTAAGCCTATAAATAACCTCTTTAATTTGATTTTTTGTAGCTGGTCCTGCAATTTCTACAAAACCAGCTGTAATACTCTTTGCAATTACTATATCTCCCATAGGTGTCCCTATATTCAAAACCTCAAGTATTTCAAAACCTGCGTCACTCTTTAAAAGTACATTTTTTGCAGTAGCCACCAAGGTTCCCTCTTGCACGTATATCCTTGGCTTATGGGTAAAAGTTACAATATCCTCTTCCTCACCATCACGTCCTACAGAAGTAAGTGCAAGCTTTCTATCCTTAACTACATTTATGATAAAATTAAGTGTTGTTGTCTTACCGGTGTTTTTCTCCATGCCTATAATTGATATAGTTTTATATTTTAAAATTTCTTTTATAAATTCCCCAAAGTCATTATGCATCTAAATCGTTAAACTTCTTTGCTCTAAGCTTTCTTTCTATTCCGCCAGCTTCTATGGTCATTTTTTCTCCACTTAAAAGTCCAGATATACCTATTTCATGAGCCTTTTTCTTTCCTCTGCAATATTCACAGTGGCAATCTGGAGTGTAGCTTTCAGGCTCCTTGTACGTAGTTATAACACCTTCAAAGTTTCTGAGTATAACCTTGTCATTACTTTGGCTTATAACATAGTTAGGCATTACTGGTATCTTTCCACCTCCACCTGGTGCATCAACAACAAAGGTCGGTACACAGTAACCAGAAGTATGTCCCCTTAAACCTTCTATTATTTCAACGCCCTTGGATACAGGTGTTCTAAAGTGACTTAATCCCATTGAAAGATCACATTGGTATATATAATATGGTCTTACCCTTATTCTAACAAGTTCATTTACTAATTTTCTCATGACATGAACACAATCATTTACTCCTCTTAAAAGCACTGATTGATTTCCAAGTGGTATTCCTGCATCAGCTATCATTTCACATACTTTCTTAGACTCTTCAGTAATTTCATTTGGATGATTAAAATGTGTGTTAATCCATATTGGATGATACTTTCTAAGCATTTTCAAGAGATCTTCTGTTATTCTTTGAGGCATAACAACCGGAACTCTTGAGCCTATTCTTATTATTTCTACATGAGGAATTGCTCTTAATTTTTTTATAATATATTCAAGCACGTCATCATCTACTAAAAGTGCATCTCCACCAGATAAAAGTACGTCTCTTACAGCTGGAGTTTTTGCTACATATTCAATGCATTTATCAATTTGAGTCATAGATAAGCATTTGTCAGTGTGTCCTGCAAACCTTCTTCTAGTACAATGCCTGCAATACATTGAACATTGATTTGTTATAAGCATAAGGACTCTATCTGGATATCTATGAGTAAGTCCTAGCACTGGTGAATCACCATCTTCATGAAGTGGGTCAGTAAGATCACCATCAGCTACATAAAGTTCATCTATAGTTGGAATTGCTTGCTTTCTTACTGGATCAAATTTATCCTTCGGATCTATCAAGGAAAGATAATATGGTGTTATAGCCATCTTAAGTTTTTCCAAACACTTCTTAGCTCCCTCTTCTTCTTCTGGAGTAAGCTCTATATATTTTTTAAGTTCATCTACAGTTTCAATTCTATTTCTAAACTGCCATTTCCAATCGTTCCAATCACTATCGGAAACACCTTTAAAAAGTTCAAATCTTCTGCTCTTATTCATTTTTAACTCCCCCTCTTTTCCAGAGTACAAAGTACAAAGTACAGAGTACAATGAATGATGATTTATCTTCCTATCGTCAGATAAATCTACAAACTTATTGATGTTCAGCTACGCTGAACGAAATAATAATTTTATTCTAAGATCTTCCGCAGCAAAGCGGAGGAAAATCATCCTTCTCTGTACTTTGTACTCTGTTCTCTGTACTCTGTCTAAGCGTATCTACTTTCAAATATTTCTCTAACTACTTTTGATTCTCTAAGTTCATTAATTGCAATTTCGGCATGTCCTTTTGTATAGCCGTTTCCTATATAGAGAGACACGTCTTTTCCAACTCCCTCTGCTCCAAGTGCAGCCTTTGTAAAGCTTGTTGCCATTGAAAAGAAGTATGCAATTCCTTCATCTTTTACTGGAAGTATTGTAGACATTTCCGTGTTTTCAACATTTACACAATTAATTGCTATGTCATATTCCCTTCCATCATTAGCTTCAAGAGCTTTTTCTAAAACTTCTGTTGGATTAACTGCATTTGCCATAATAACTTCATTACAGAAGCCTGTTTTTATAAGTTCTTCTTTATCTTTTTCAAAAGCTACGAGCCCAACAACTTTTCCAGTTGGTCCAACTCTTTTTCTTGCTTCATAGGAACAAAGTGTACCTGATTTTCCGAAAGCCCCCAATATTAAAACACTGTCTCCTGGTTTTACTATTTTTGATGTTTGGGCTGGTGCTCCAGCAACATCTAAGACTGCAAGTGCAAGATTTTCAGTTAAATCCTCTGGAAGTTTCACATATATCCCGCTTTCAAATAATACTGCCTTTCCTTCGATTTCAACTCTATCTATTTCCTTGTGAATCTTTGTAATTTTATCTATTTTAAGAGGTGTTAAAGAAAGTGATACTAAGGTTGCAATTTTATCTCCAACCTTAAGTCCACTGCTTAAAGTAAGGTCGCTTCCTATTTTTTCTACGGTTCCAATTAGCATTCCGCCTGAACCTGTAACTGGATTTTGCATCTTACCTTTTTCTTCAACAATCGTGAGTATTCTATTTTTAATTTTTTCTACATCGCCATTTTGCTCTTTTTCTATCTGTGTAAAGCTTGCTGAATCTATATTAAGTGCCTGCACATCTATTAATATCTCATTATCCATTATATTCATATCATTTGAAATTTTTTTTGCTGCCTGTGGAAGCACTCCCTTTGGCTCTATAACCCTGTGTGTTCCATACTTTGATCCCTTCAAAATTATTCCCCCTTATGTTTTAAATGTAAAATTTCTCTTGCTTCTTTTGGCGAAGCTATTTCTCTCCCTATTTCTCTCGAAATCCTAACTGCTTTTTCAACTAGTTCTCCATTTGATTTTGCAATAACACCCTTTGCAAGATATATATTATCTTCAAAACCAACTCTTACATGACCACCTGCTGCAGCTGCCATTGCTGCCATTGTAAACTGGTGTCTTCCTATTCCTGTTACAGTATAAACTGAGCCCTCAGGAATACTCGCTTCCATAAATGCTAAATTCATTAAGCTTGCATCTATGGCGCCCCTAACTCCCATAACAAAATTAAACTGAAGAGGTACCTTTAAAACTTTTTCCTTGTATAGCCTTATTGCTGTATCAATCATTCCCTTATCAAATACTTCAATTTCAGGTTTTACATTGAATTCCACCATTTTCTTTGCAAAATACCTTATTGTACTTTCTGTATTTACAAAAATGTCGTCCTTTCCAAAGTTACAAGTTCCACAATCTAAACTGGCAATTTCGGGTTTTAAAAATACAGGTCCTAATCTTTCATCATTGCTCATACCAACAGCTCCACCTGTTGATGGTTCTATTATGACATCCGGACACTTTTCTTTTATTGCCATAATGCAAGCCCTAAATCTTTCATAGCTTTGAGTTGGTGTTCCATCATCTTCTCTTACATGTAGATGAATTATACTAGCTCCAGCATCATAGGAACGTTTTGCTTCATTTGCAATTTCTTCAATAGTATACGGAACATTAGGATTATGCTCTTTAGTAACTTCCGCACCACAAATTGAAGCCGTAATTATTAATTTATCCATACATTAGCACCCTTACTTTCTCTGTTTATCCTTTGGAACAATACAAGTTCCAACAGCTTTGCAAACAACTATTGGTTCTTCAAGAAAATCTGCTGCTGAATCATTTATATCAGCTCTTTGGCTAACTACTTTTCTTGCTTCAAACTCCATTTTTCTAGATGTATTTCCTGCGTGAACTATTTTTCCTACAGCTTCTATATAATCCCCTGCATGAACAGGAGCTAAAAAATCAACACTTTCATAGGCTCTAAATAATCCCTCATCACCATCATTTCTTATTAAAAGTTCTGTTGCTACATCGCCAAATAAAGCTAACATTTTTGCTCCATCTACTAAATTTCCGCCATAATGTGCATCTGAACTTCCCATTCTAAGTCTTATAACTACCTCTTCCATTTAAAGTACCTCCCGCAATACTAAACTTTCATATTGTATATTTGTAAACTTACTGATAAACTTTATAGTAAATATAAATTACTTTTTATTAATATAATATTAATTTCAAGTTATTTTGTTGATAATTTAAAGCTTTTTATATGGTATTATTATTAATTTATCAACAACTTAATTATAATTTATTTTTACTGATCTAACAATCAACGTCATGTACCTATTTATATAAAAATACTGTACATTATGTACAATATGGGAGATGAAATTTTTGTCTTTACTAATAAAAAACTTATTTGAATTTGACTCTCTTAAAGGAATTACCCTTATGACCAATGAAGATAGTGCAAATAATGAGATTTCGTGGTTTAATATAATGGAAATTTTAGACGAAATCAGCTATTTACAAAAAGGAGAGCTACTTCTTACAACTGGTTATAAGCTTGATAACGAAGAACTTAACAAAGATTTGATATACAAACTTAGTTCAAAAGGCCTTGCTGGTATGGGAATACAAACCGGGTATTACTTAGATGAAATACCTCAGTATATAATAGATGCTGGAAACAAATATAATTTCCCTATATTTAAAATTCCAAAGGATTTGAGTTTTTCAATAATTTCTCATGTGGTTTTAAAAAATGCCTACAATATAAATATTAAGTTTAAATCCGAACTACAAAAAAATAGGTTTATCTTTGAAAATTTAAGTCTTGGTAAAGAACTTAGTCTCAAGGAAAAATCTCAAATATCGGATAGCTTAAAGTTAACTTCAAATTCGAAATTATGTTTATTGATTTTATCGGTTACTAATGCTTATGATAATTTAATTCCAGAAAGCACTATGCTCAATCTAACAAATAAATTAAGAAATTATTTGCACTCTCAAGAAATTCTAACTATAGTTGAAATATCTAATGATAAAATTCTCTTTTTAGTTGCTTCTGACAACAAATTAGAGACTAAAAATTTAAGCATTAATATAACAGATATTTTAAAAAAGCATTGTGAATCCGAACATAATTTAATACTTCTAATTGGTGGCAGCTCTATATTTGCAAGCATAGATACATTAGTACCTTCGTTTAAAGAAGCCTATTCTAGCTTAATAACTCTTGAAAAAATTAAGGCTAAAACAGGCATTTGTTTCTACAACTACTTAGGACTTTTTAAATCCCTTGGCTTGATTAGTTCAGACAAATATACAGTTAATTTTCTACAACAAAAGGTTAATATACTTATAGACCATGATAAACTTCATAAAACTAATTATTTTTATACGTTAAAGTGTTACTTAAATAATGACTGTAATATAAATGTAACTTCCGAAAAGCTTTATATACACAGGCATACCTTACGAAATCGACTGTGTAAAATAGGCGAGTTATGTAATATTGATTTTAATGATTGTTTTTTAAAGTTAAGTTTATCGCTGGGGATTTATTTACATGATCTTTTTTCTTAAACTCATAATTAAATCTTGTAGTATAAAATTATTGCAACCAAATCAAGTGAAGGCTTTTAACGAGCAAAGCAAGGTAAAACCCTTCACTATTAGCTTTTTCGCCTTCTTTTTAGGCGAAAAAATTTAACTATTACTTCACAATATTTAAATAATTGTATCTTCTAATCTACTTTAATCGCATTTACCGGACATGAAGCTTCCGCATCCTTTGCCTCATCCTCAGATTCATCAGGTATTACTGTATCCTTAGCTACTGCTTTACCGTCATCCTCCATTTCAAATATTTCCGAACAAATTGTTGGACATAGTCCACATCCTATACAAGTATCCTTATCTACATAAGCTTTCAAGTTAACCGCCTCCATAAATTCTATAATAACCCAATTACCTTTTTTTATTCAAAAATATTCATTTAAATTATCAATTGTTTAACACATTTTTATGTAACTATTAATATTGCAATTTGTTAAGTTATATGTTAACATATTGTTAACGTCAATTGAATACTAATGTATTTTTATTAGTTTTTCACCTTTTTAATTGAAAAATATAAATTTAAAAATAAGCTCATTATTACTTACATATTTTTCACAAAAATACAAAATAATATACCTATGTTTTAAAATTAATTTAATTGCAATTTGCAATGATTTCTCTACAATATTCAAAATAAAGGAGTGCATTATAATGATGAAAAAAATTACCACAATAATATTAATTTTATGTATAAGCATTTTATCTCTAACTGGTTGCGGAAAAAGCAGTACTTCTAGTGACTCACTTGAGAGAGTAAAAAAAGCAGGCGTTATGGTTATTGGTATTGATAACACTTATCCCCCAATGGAATTTAAAAACAAATCAACTGGTAATAATGAAGGTTTTGATATTGATATAGCAAATGCAGTTGGTAAAAAACTTGGTGTAAAAGTAAAGTTTGTTCCTAATGCTTGGGATGGAATTTTCCTTGCACTTAAAGCCAAAAAATTTGATTTAATACAATCAAGTGTTAGCATAACTGACGATAGAAAGAAAACTTTAATTTTCACAGATCCATACATCTATGGTGGTAACGCTATATTTGTAAAAGCTGATAATACTACCTTAAAAAGTGATAAAGACTTCCCTGGAAAAGTTATTGGCTGCCAAGCTGGTACAACAGCAGAAGAAGTACTTGGAAAATTATCTGGACTTAAAGACGTAAAAAAATATGAAGCAATGACAGATGCATTTTTGGACCTTGAAAACGGAAGAACAGCAGCAGTAGTAACAGATCCTATGGTTGGAGATTATTATAATATCACAGAACCAGGTAAATTTAAAAAATTAAAATCTTCTTTAACAAAAGAGCCAATTGGTGTTGCTTTCAGAAAAGGAGATACAACTTTAAGAGATGCTTATAATAAAGCTTTAAAAGATTTAAAAGCAGATGGTACTTTATCTAAGTTATCTAAGAAATGGTTTGGAATAGATATATACGCTGAATAAAAAAATCAAATAATTTTATTGCTTGTAAAAAATAATAGATTTCAAGATAATTAACCCATGTATCTTGAAATCTATTATTTTTTTATCTATGCACATATCGTTTATATAGTGAAACTATTTCCAAACTAGAAATTGCAGATGTCAAGTTTATCTTCAAAAGGATTAATTCTTTTGCTTTTAAATACTCCATTATGACATGAGTTAAAATATAAAAAAAGTGCAACATTAACTCCTTCACTAAAGCCAAATTTTGTCCATCCCAATCCTTTCATAAGTTTATTATAAGATTTAGTTATTAGAGTATTTAATAATTTTTCATCAACATATTCTCCTAAATTATATTTGAATTTATAACAATAATGCATATCCCCTTTTTCTACTATAGGCGTAATATTAAATTTATTGGGATTACTCATTATAGCTGTATTAGAAAACAAACTAAATTTATTAATGGTAAAAGTAACTCCATTTTTGCCACCAAAAGTTTTAATAACAAAATTTATTGTATCTTCTACATCTGATGAAGTTTCCCCCGGAAATCCAGCAATTAAATTTAAATGAACTGATATATCCGATTTAATTACACTATTTAAGACTTTAGTAATTGTTTTTTTATCAGGTATCTTAGTATATTTATTCATTGCATCTAGTACTTTCTTTGATACAGATTCTAAGCCAAACATTATTTCATAGCACCCTGCTTGCTTCATAAGCTTGAACAAATCTTCTGTATAATTTTCTTCTATCCTTAACCGGCATAACCATTTAAATTCCATCTTATTTTTAATAATAGCATTACAAAAATTTATTATAACTCCCATATTTAATGCTTCATCAGAAAAAATAAAATTTTTATATCCCGCTTCAATGAATCTATTAATTCGTTTAAGTGATTCATTATAATTTATATCCAAATTTGTTTCTTGCCTGTGCTTTGTGTTATGAGTACAAAATGTACACTTATTCCAATAACATCTATTTGCACTTAACCTTGTCCATAAAATAGGTTCACCAGAATATGTGGGTACTAATGGGAAAATATTATTTTGTTTTTCTAAACTGACTTTATAATCAAAATCACTTATTTTAACAAAACCTTTTCTAAAAGTACCAAAAGCCACCTCATTTATTAATGCCTTTATAACCAAATCTTTTTCAAACTCATTTTCAACAACACTATCAAATACCTTAGTTATATTATTTGTTTTTTTCAAATTATCCATAAATGAATTCAGTGAAAAATTTTCATATCCATGATTAACTAAACTTACATACATATCAGGATTTACTTTTCTGAGCAAATTAACACTTATCATTGAAGTTAGTAAATCTTGCTGAGAGGTAATCTCCACTAATAAAACATCAATTTTATTTTTTATTGATTCTAATGCTTTCTCTATTATATTTGAAAGTAATGTAGCTCTATTAGAGTAATCCAGTAATTCACCACTTTTATTATAATTTAAGTTATTTACTTTTACTCCAGGCATAAAAGTAAATGAGCATTCCTTTTGAAAGTTATTTATCATTTTTAATTGTGTTGTTAAATATGTAATGCATTTTATATATTCTTCACTGCTATCATATGTCATAAGGTTAGTTAACTTATTCAATGCTTCTATAGATTTTTCTGTACTTTGTTTAAAACCTTCATTATCTTTCATTTCTACTGATGAATAAGATTTATTAATAATTTCAAACAACTCACTTCCAAATACCACCTTCCAAAAAAAATAGTTGCAATTAAATATTTCAACATTAGAAACATCATCAATCCAATCTCCCGGATCCTTTACTGCGGTAGGAAAAACACCTGGTGGTATAAAATATGTTATATTCAAAATAATCACTCCCAAAATCAAAATAAAATATATAAACCAGCTCATTTGAACTGGTTTATATATTTTATGCTGTTGTAATTCCTAAAACTCCAGGCCCAATAGCATCAGCTGTAGGCTCAGAATTATTACAATCCACTTGTTCGTTAACATCATTATTTTCAATTACGCTTTCTTTAGTTTTGTCTTTTTTCTCCTCATTCATATCTTTCACCTCCATTTTACTTTTAAAGCTAATTTTATTTCATAATTAATTTTCTTCTACTGCAGCATTCACCTTATCTTCTTTAACATAAGTTAGTCTTCTATATACAAAAGATGAAAAAGCAAGTACTAAACTAGCCGCAAAAACAACTAAATATACAGGTACAGTATCAAGCAGAACTCCAAATAACATTTGCCCTACTGGCATTGCAGCCATACATACTGTATTCATCACTGAACCAACTCTACCCATCATATCAATTGGCACCTCGTTTTGAAACATAGTACCAACAAAAATATTAATAGCTGTCATTAAAACTACTATTACCAATGATAATAATGCTAATGTAATATAAGGTACAAAACTAGATTTAAATAAACTTGTATATAAAGGAGATACTATAACTGCTACTATAGCAATAACCCCTCCAACAATTATCGTATTTCTAGAAATAACTTTTTCAAATGATAGATTTTTAAAAAGCGATGTGCATATAAAAGGTGCTATAACCATACCACCTAAGAGTATTGCTTGAAATATTCCATATTGAAAATCATTGCATTTAAATAGATTCTTCACAATATAAGGAAAACCTATTTCACATAAAGGAGACATAGCAAAGTTTATAATTAGTCCAACAAATATTATAGCAAGAATAGATTTTTTACTAGTAGTAAACTTTAATCCAGTAGTAAATTCATTTAAAAATTCCTTGCCAGAAAAACTTGAATAATTAGTTTCGTTTTTTGGTATATCTATAAGCATTTGACAAAAAGCTGAAAATATAAAACTTATAGAGTTTAAAATTAATATTATAGACAAACCGTATAATCCAAATATAAGACCTGCAAGTAAAGGTGCAATTATTGAGCTTACGCTATAAATAGCCGTTTTTAAAGAGTTAGCATCAAGTAATTCTTCTTTTTTTACAATTGAAGGAAGTATTGCTCCTATAGCAGGAGAATATAAAAGTGATATTAAAGATAATATAATAACTAATCCATAAATATATGGTAAACTTAAAGTTCCATATAATTTAAACATAATTGCAGTTATGCCAACAGTTATACCACTTATAAAATTCAAAACAATTATTATCTTTTTTCTATCAAACCTATCTGCAAATACGCCCATAAATGGTCCAAGCAATAATTGAGGTATTAAAGTTACAGCTAATACCGAAGCAAACTTCGTTCCTGAACCTGTAATTTTAAGTACATATAATGACAAAGCAAAATCCTGCATTAACGTTCCTATATTAGATATAATTGATCCTAACATTAACAAGGAAAAATCCTTTTGTTTTAACAGTTTTACATTCATACTATTTCTCCTTTATTATTTATAATATCACTATAATAATGAAGCTTAATTCTATCTTCTAATGTCATGCCTCCTTTAGCTTTAGCAATGCATATATTAGAATTTTTAAATCTACTCAATTTACAACCGTCCATACACATAGGTAACTCTATGCACTCTCTGCATGCTTTATTATCAAATGGTGACATACTATGAAATTTATAATATAAAGACTGATCAGTAAAATTTATATTTTTCTTATCTCCTATGCTTCCAAAATACAATCCTTGTTCACCTGCCATAGAGCAAAAAGTCAAATTTCCTTTTGGATCAATAGTAATAGCATTTGGTGTACTTGCTTCACACTTTACTAATCTATTCACCTTATCCGAATACATATATCCTTTTTCTATAGCCAATTTATACAAATTATAACAATTTAAATTTTCTTTGTTTTGAAATACATTTACAATCTGAATGTTAACATTCCTTCTATACTTTTCAGGAATTATATCAAATAACTCAACTATACTTATATAATTATTTTCATCAAGATTTATTCTCAAATTTAAATTAATATTTTCTTGTAACAATTTCACAAAATTCTTTACTACTTTTTCAAAAGTTCCCTCTCCATTAGCAAGAGGCCTTTTTTTATCGTGATAATATTTTGTACCATCTAATGTAATCTGAATATTTTTAATTGATAAATCATTTAACATACTTATATTTTTATCATTAAACAAATAACCGTTGCTAGTCATTCTAGCTTCATACTCACAATTGTTTTCATCACATATTTCCTTAAATATTTTTGTTAATTCAACAATTTTATTAAATTGTAACATAGGTTCTCCACCAAACCATGCAATCTTCAGTTTACTTATTTTTTTACACTTATCTTTTACTAAATTAGTAATTTTATTTGAAACCTCATCTGTCAAATTTTCATTTTTATGTTCTTCATAGCAATATACACATCTAAAATTACAATTAAGCGTCGTTTGAATAACTAACGTTGCGGTATCTTGTTGAAATTTTTGTTTATTATATAAAAAACTAAGCCTGCTTATTTCATCAAGCTCATCTGAAACTGCTGCTCCTATTTTAATCATTTTTTTTATGTATTCAGCTTCTTTTAATTCAAATTTATCATGTTTTAATTTTTTTAATATCCCTTTAATCTGTTCTTTTTCCAAATTATTAAATACTAAATATTTTCGCGTTAAAATATTATAAAGTAATGATTTCTTATCATTTACATCTAAAATTATATTATATTTAGACTCCTTCATAGTTTTCTCCTTACACAGCTTGATATATATGCGAAAATCCGCATATATATCAAGCTGTTTACTTTATTACTATACAAAACTCAAACTTTATTTAGTAGATATTACTACACAAAAATTAAGTCCTGCTTCCTCTTCAGCTGAAAGATCCAATTCTTCATTTTGTATAGCATTGGCTAATTCTGCTGAATTGATATACACCTTTCCTTCTTCAACTTTAACTTGTTCCTTTGTAACTTTAATTTCCTTTGCCATAATAAATTCCTCCTAAAATAATATTTATTTATTTTTAATTAATAATAATTAACAAGCTAAGATTTTCCTGTTACTTTTATTGTTAAAATCTCATATCCTATTCCATTGCTTTCCTCATCAACTTCAGTATCTAATGAAGTATCTTGAATATCTAAATCATTTAAATTCTCATCCTGTTTAACTTTACGATTTTTGTTCTTTTTATCCTGTCCCACATCCAATCACCTCCTTAAAGTGCCATCTTTTTAATATATCATTACTAACTTTTAAATTTTAGTGAAAATATTATCCTAATTTATATGGTGCTAATGCACTTATAAATCCATAAGTTTCATCAGCCTCTAAATTTTCTAAGGCTTGATATTTTTCAAATAATTCTTCTAAATCTTTTTTAAAATTCACCATTGTTTCTTCATCAGCTTTTATAAAATATGCTTTTATTTTATGAGGCTTTTGCTCATAGTCAGGTATATTCCTTATAATATCCCTTGTCAAAGATGCAAAATGCTGCGCAGATAATTCAATATTTTCTTTATCATTACTTGATTCACAATTATTTTTTACATAATTCAATATTTCAATATCCGTCGATGCCAATTTATATGTTTTTTCTACCTTACCATCAATTATTCTTACATCTGTTACTTTAATAAGCTTTGCATCAACCAATCGCTTAACATATAATTGAGTAGAAAAACTAGGAGTATTCAAATCTCTAGAAATTTCTTTTATTGTTTTAGCGCCTGACAAAAGAATCAATAATATGTCTAAAGCCTTTCCGTTAACAATATCCTTTTTAAATTTATCATCCTCATTAATAAGTGCTACTTCATTTATGCAAGGCATATCAGCCATAGAATCATCTCCTTTCCCTAATTCATTTTAAGTAACGGAACTAGTGCATCTATATCGAATTTTCCAATAGCCGCTAGTCCAATATTGTTTTCATTAAATATTTCTGTTGCAACTCTGTACACATTTTCTTTTGAAACATGCTTAATATTTCGAACTTCTTGCTCTAATGAAAACGACTTTCCGTAAGATGAGCATTTACCCAAAAACTTTAAATGCGCCACTATGTTATCTATATCTAATAAAGTTCTTGTTTCAAGAATTCGTTTCGCTCTATCAACTTCTATATCATCAAAACCTTTTTCTTTTATTCTTAAAAATTCATTTGTCATAATTTTTACTATCTCTTCTACTGATTCATGAGCACATACAGCCATAAACCCAAGCGTTCCTCTATCTTCATAAAAATTAGTAAAAGCTCCCAAGTTGTATGCTAGTCCTCTCTTCTGACGAATCTCCTGGCATAACCTTGATTCCATAGTAGGATTACCCAATATAGTTGATAAAACCTCTATGCTAAGCCTGTCTTCATGGTTGTATGATGGAAGTCTAAATCCTATTGATAAAGCTGAACTTTTCCCGTTATTCACTGAATTAAAATATATGCCAGGATCACTATCTACAATTTCTTTATATTTTCTAGTACTCTTATCACTCCATGGTGAAAAACTTTCTTCAATCATTTCTAATGTTTCTTCATAATCAATTCCACCTATAACAACTAATGTTGTATTTTCTGGTGTGTATGTTTCATCTATTATTTTTTCTATATCCTCTAGCTTAGCTTTTTTTATATTTTCGATATTTCCAACTATTATTCTACCTATACCTGTATTTCCCCAAAGTGCTTGACTAGTTCTTTCTTTTATTTGATTAAACGAAGAATAAAAAGATACAGTTTCCTGTGTTACAACTTTTTTTTCATTCTCAAATAATTCTTTTGAAAAAGTCTTATTGTCCATAACTATACTTGACAAAGTTTCTATGCATTTTCCTAAAGTTCTAGTTAATCCTGTAAAATAGTAGCTGGTAGTTTCTTTTGTGGTACCTGCATTATAAACAACACCTTCATATGAAGTTTCGTCAATTAAATTTTTAAATCTTTTGTTATCATAGTTGTTTATATTAATCATAAGATGTTCTAACAAATGTGATAATCCATTAGTCTCATCATCTTCATGCTTACTTCCTTGCTTTACCCAAACACCACATGCCATCGTCTTAACAGCTGGTATTTTATGCATAACCACTCGTAATCCATTTTCTAAATATACGGTTAATATATCATACACTTTCTCACCCACTTGCTTAGTTGTTTTGCTTGTATGTAATAATATCATGTTTTTTTTAAAAAGTAAATAATTTTTATTTACTTTTTTATTTTTTAATTTCTGGATCAATAGAGTCACTAATATATATATTAGTTAATGCATACTTTTGTTGATTGTTTTTATTTGCATTACTAATATTTTTTGCCCCAATATTTAATACCAACAATGCACTTAACCCTATAATTATTATTTTTGCTGATTTTTTCATCACATTGCCCCCTCTTTTATTAATTGTAGCCTTTTAGGTAAATTTGTTTAATAAAGTAAACTTTGATTTGTTTTACCTTATTATATCACTTAACTTTTTTAAAGTAAATATATATTATTTACTTTTATGTTTTTTATTTTTATTAACTATGATATAATTAGATAAGAAATTTCAATTAAAGGAGAAAGTATCATGAATACTAAAGTTATTACAGCTGGCGAAAAGCTTAAAGATATAAGAAAAAAATATAAGATAAAGCAATATGAATTAAGTGGGAATGAGCTTACACGAAACATGATAAGCATGATTGAAACTAACAAAGCTGGGCTAACGAAAAACACAGCTGAAATACTACTTAAAAATATTCATATATTATGCGAAAAAAAATCTATAGATTGTGATGTTACTTTAGAATATTTGCTTGAATCAGATGAAATTCAAGCAAAAAAAATATGTGATGATTTTATTAAATTATTGAATTCAAATCCTACGAAAATACTTGAAGATGAATTTGAAACAAGTCTCATTGAAATACAAAAGTTGCTAGATGCATATAAATTGAGGGATAAAAAATTAACAATATATTTAAAACTAAGTGATATATTTGATGATTGTCGTGATTTTTATAAGGCATACCTCTATTCTTTAAGAGCTTTTGAAAATTATAATGATTTGTTCAACAACCCCGAATTAATAGACTTGATTATTAAAATCACTTATTACTGCAATCATTTAAAAAAATACAAAGAAATGCTAGATTTTGTTAAATTAGCATATATCTATATGCCTAATCTTCCAAAAGATAAAGAATACAAATTAAAATTCAACACCATAAAAGCTTATAAAAATTTAAAGGATTATAATTCCGCCTTAAGAACAATTGATGAAATAGAAAATACTTTTAAAGAAAATTTAAATTCAGATTCTGCAGAAAAAATAAGCATCTTGATTTTTAAAGCCAATTGTCTTAGCGAAAAAAAATTTTTTATAGATGCCCTACAAATACACAGAAAAATATTAGAATTGACTGAGGATAATGTGGAACTTCATCTTGTCACATTATGCAATATAATTGAAGTATATATAAAAATAAAGGATAGCCAAAAGCTCAAAGAATATATTGATAAATCTATCTTTTATTTAAAAGAATATGACAAATTAGAAAACAAAATTTATTCTTCTGAGATATATAATCTTATTGGATTGGGATATTACACTATAAATAAATTTGAAATGAGCAAAATATACTTTAACAAGGCTTTAAGTAAAGCCAAAAAATATAAAGATGTAGACGTTATAATCTCAGCTTTTGAAAAGCTTTTAAGTATAGCTATAACTACTAATTGTACAGATGAAGTGAATGATTTAAAAAATCAATTGATTGAAATAATTTCTCTTGAACTATTGCCTATAAACAATGTTGTGATATTTCAATTTATCAAATATTACAATGACTTAGGTGATAGAGAAACCATTAATGATATAGTTAACTTTGTAACTTCTATGCTATCTAAACGTTAATATTTTTAATTAAATTACAATTTTAATGTTTTATATTGTTTCTCTCTACTCTAACGGAATAGTAAAATAAAAGGTACTTCCATTATCTTTTAAGCTTTTGCAATAAATTTCTCCTCCATGTTTTTCTACAATATACTTGCAGGTTGAAAGTCCTAACCCTGAACCTTGTATACGTGAATTTCTGGACTTGTCTCCTCTGTAAAATTTATTGAATATATAAGGCATATCTTCTGGTGATATGCCTATTCCATTATCTTCAATGCAAATAAATAGATATCTATTTTCTATATACGATTTAAAACTTATTGTTAAATTACCCTTGCCATATTTCATTGAATTGCTTATAAGATTAAAAACTGCCTGATATATTCTTATATTATCTACATTTATAATTCCCTCTGGAATACCTTTGTCCCATATAAACTCTATATTTTTACTCTTAAGTTCTAAATCTATTTCTTCTATTAACTTTTGTAAAAATGGCTTTATAGATACTTCTTTCTTTCTAATTGTTAGCACTTCCAAATCTGCTTTTGATTGTTCAAGTAAATCGCTAACCAGACTATTTAAAGTATCTATTTTTTTTAAAATTATAGAGGTATATTCCTCTTTTTCTTCCAGCGTTTCTGCCATACCATCTCTAATCGCCTCTACATATGCCTTAATTGATGACAGCGGTGTTTTTATATCATGAGAAATTGCTGCTATTACTTCTTTTTCGGACTTTTTAATGTTCTCCTCTTTTTTAATATGATCACCTAATTCATCACGCATAAGTTCAAAGGCATAGGACAAGTCTCCAACTTCATCTTCGCTATTATAAGTAACATAATTATCAAACTTTCCTTCTATAATGTCATTTGAACTTTGTGTTATTTTTTTTATTGGTTTTAGTACTTTTTTGCTTACAAAAATTTTAAAGCATAATAAAAGCAAAGATAATATTACAAGCATTATCACCTCTGGAGTTAAAGTGATTAATTTTCGCTTAAATAATGAATTTTCTTCAAGATCCGTATGTTTTATGAAAGCCACAAAAAAACCTTTATTTTCACCATTAATAACAATTGGAAAACTACTTTTAATATAGCCCTTATATTTGATCGCTGAACTATTATCAAACTGAAGAAAACTTTCCAAGCTTTGACTTTTGCCTATATTTAAGCTTCCTGAAGCATATAACACTTCGCCTTTATTGTTAAGCACCACATAAGGATATTTCCAAGTTGTAAAATTGCTCTGCCCACTAGCAAAGCTTTCTTCAACTTTTTGAATTTTTTGCGCACAAATAAGCCTAGTTTTATTATAATAAAGGCTTTCATCTTCATTTGGATAAAAAGTAAAAGTCAAAGCAATAGCTAAGACTTCTAAAGTAATTATGGCTATAATAAAAATGTTTATTAACTTAGCAATACTCTTATTATCACTATGCCTCAAGCTTATACCCAACCCCTCTAACAGTTTTTATATAATTAGCTCCAAACTTACCCATTTTGTCCCTTAACCTATTAATATATACTGCAACAGCGCTGATTTCCCCGTACTCATTAAAACCCCAAACCTTTTCATATATTTGTTCCTTTGACAACACTTGGTTCGGATTTCTGCATAAAAGTGTGAGCATTTCAAATTCTTTAGAGGTTAAAGATAAAAACTCTCCATTTATAGAAACATCATAGGATGCTGTGTTTATTTCTAAAGCTTTTATTTTAATAATGTTTTGTGCCTCTTCTGAAACTCCTGTATTAAAATCTTGGTATCTTCTTATATGCGCCTTAACTCTAGCTACTAGTTCAAATGGACTAAAAGGTTTTGTAATATAATCATCTGCACCCAAGCCAAGGCTTAAAACTTTGTCCAAATCACCGTCTTTAGCCGATAACATAATTACAGGTACTTTTGACTCACTTCTTATTATCCTGCACACTTCCATGCCATCTAGCTTTGGAAGCATTATATCCAAAATCACCAAATGGGGCTTAAAACTTTTAAATATATCCAAAGCTTCCTTACCGTCATTTGCCGTACTAACCTGAAAGCCCTCTTTAGTTAGATACTTTTCTTCTATCCTTGCTAAATCAACCTCATCATCAACAATTAAAATTCTCTCATTGGACATAATACAACCCCCACTTTTTCCCTTAATTATAACATAGGTTACCAGCCTTTACTCTCAAGAAAGCTAAACACTTCTTCTTTTCTTTCTTCTTGTCCCATGCTAGTATATTTGGGCATATTAAGTTCTCCATCAATTCTTCCATCTTTAATGTAGAGTAGCCTATTTGCTCTGCAAGCTGCTTTAGCATCATGAGTTACCATTACAATTGATTGTCCTTCATTATTAATCTTTGAAAGTATATCAAGTACTTCCTGTCCACTGGAGGAATTTAATGCTCCCGTAGGTTCATCTGCAAAAATCACCTCTGGCTTATTTATAAGCGCTCTACATATAGCAACTCTTTGCTTTTGGCCGCCAGAAAGCTGTGATGGATACTTGCTTTCATGCTCTTTCAATTCAAATGCATTTAATAATTTATCTATAGTTTGTCTTAACTCATTTTTGTCCCTTTTCATCTTATAAGTTGGAGCCGCTATATTTTCATATATATTTAAATCATTAATCAAGTTTATTCCCTGAAATACAAAAGAAAGCTTCTCTCTTCTTATTTTGTCCATTTCCTTTTTATCTATTTTTTTTTAATCCTTGTCTAGCATTTTAACTTCACCTATGGTAGCATTATCCATACCACTTAAGAGGTACATTAAAGTTGATTTACCTGAGCCCGAGCTTCCCATTATTACAGTAAAATCACCTTTATATATTTTTAGATCCATATTCTTAATCACATTATAATTTTCGCCGTCCGTATCAAAGCTTTTGCAAAGACCTTTTGTTTCTATTATTACTTCTTTCATTCAAAATTCCTCCTATTCCTCATTAAGCTCCTGAACCCTTACCTTTCCAATGGATAGTGACGATATTAAGGTACAAAGTACATAAACAAAAATAGATGCTATTAACCCTACTGCCAATAACTCTGGCTTTATATCTGCAGGATAATTATATATTCCAAAGGTACTCATAATTAAATTCATAATTTTGCAGAAAGTAATAGAAAATACCGGAATACATATAATTGAAGCTATTACTGCCAATATTAAAACATAAAATAGGTTTCCCTTTATAAGATCAGGTGTACTGTAACCTATCGCTTTATACACACAAAACTCTCTTCTGCTATTTATATTCATTAGTAAAATAATCGAAAACACATTTATTGCTCCAACCACAACTATCATTATCATAAAAGGAGTAAGCGCCGCCTTCATTGGAACCAAAGAACCGCTTAACATGGAGCTAAAGCTTTCTATACTTTTTTCCACATCTATAGCGCTTCCAAACCTATTTTTCAATATTTTTTTAAAGCTGTCATAGTCTTTAGAATTCTTGAGATTAAAGCTTATTGCATCACTAACATAACTTTTATCTGCAGACTTTACTGTACTTTTAAGAACTCTCACATTCATACCCATATACATCATAGATTGGTAATCTCCAACTATCAAAAGATTTTTCTCTTCACCACTAATATAAACTTTAATATAATCACCTAGTTTTTTATGGGTCTTTTCCATCACTTTTTTACTAACTGCTATCTCATTTTCATTTTTGGGATTTCTTCCTTCTACAACCTCTTCTTTTATAGCATTATCATAGGTGTCATAGACCTCACTTATAAGACTGCCCTCACCATCTAGTTCATCTTTTGATATTACAATTTTTGCATATTGGAAGGTCCCATCCACGTAATTTTTTATTTTATCATTCTTTTTAATCCACTCTAAAATATCTGGTGTCTTTTTCGTGTTCTTTATCCTTATTCTATACTGTGCGTTATCAAGACCAAACCAAAAGCTGGTTTTTTCAGATAACTTAGAAAGATCGCTATAGTTTATAACAGAGAAAGCTACTACATAAGAGCAAACAAATAATACTAAAAATAATATTATAGATAATTTTTTATAATAAAATATTTTTCTAAGCGCCTGACTTATTGGAGTAAATTTCGTTTCTATTATTTTTAAGGTAGTCCCCTTTTTATTATTAACTGGCATTCCTATCCTAAATACTTCTACTGGTGATATATTTTTTGTTCTTTTTATCACACCATAAATACTGCTTAACATTAAAATTATTACAAATGCTAAAGTAACTATTATTGGCACAACTTCAAATGTATTAAACTTTTCTCCATAAACCTTAAAATTACTACTAAGCATAGCATTTATAAAAAAACTTGCTAAAAATGAACCAATAACAGCAAAGATTATAACTATAAAACTATAAGCTTTCATATAAATATTCATTATTGTATTAGCAGAATAACCTATAGCCTTATAAACTCCAATAGTTTTATATTCTTTTGCTATACTATCCAATATAGATGCTCGTATAACAACTGCCGACACTAAAAGTATTATAATTGCAAAAGCACATACAAAAGCTCCTATTATTTCATTCATAATTTCAGCACTTATCTTTGCCCTGTTTATATCAACTAAAGAAATAGGTATTTGAATATTAGTATTTTTTCTATAATATTTAACTATGTTGTCACAGCTTCCACCATCTCTTGCGTACACCGTAACTAGCTTCACAGGGATTCCATATATACTTTGAAGCTGATTTTTACTTACATAAAATCTATCAACATCCATAAAGCTTGAAACACTATACGCATCGGAATATATTCCTGTTATTTTAAGTTTTGTTTTACTATCTGGATTTTCAATTGTAATGTAATCTCCAAGTGATAATTTATAAGTTTGTGCAATTATTGAAGTTATAAAACACTGACCATCTTGAAGACTGCTGCCACCCTTTAAAAACTTTAAGCTTCCAAATTCTCCATCTTTATATGTCATAAAAAATTTTGTAGACAATTTAATTTCCTTATTATTGTCCATAATTTTAGACCTAATAACTTTTACCCTTTCTGCAATGGCAACCTTTTTAACCTCTGCATTTTTCTCAAAAACTTTTTTTGCATTTAAAGCTTGTCTGTCTAGATCATTAACTCCTGGTACAATTGCATATAGCGTTGGTGCGTTCGTATCCTTAATAAGTTCACTCATAGGTTTATCTACACTTATAATTATTCCCAAAGCTGCCGTTAGCATCAAAGAACTCACAAGAACAACAAGTCCAATCAAAAACATCTGAAGCTTTTTATTTTTGATTTTGTTTAACCACATTTTTTTCACCCACTTTGCGTAATTCATCTATGCTTAAATAATAACAGTATAAGATAAAAGGAACTTATATGGAATATTAAAATTTCATTAAAAAAAATAGATAAAGCAATTTTAATCATTACTTTATCCAAACAAATTCTATATATTTTTATATCATGCACAAGTATTAAGTTTTAGATTTTCCGCAGCAACAGCGGAGAAAAATCATCCTTCACTCTACTCTCTACTCTTTACTCTCTGCTCTGTTCTATTGTATATTGTATAACATACAATTCCAAATACTAGAATTAAAGCACTAAAATTAAATACCCAGTCATATCCGAGGTTAGAAGCAACAACTCCCCCTACTAAAGGTCCTAATCCTTGTCCGACATTGGCACCAATAAAAAATGTACTTGAAGCTAATCCTCTTTTTTCACTACCCATTTTATGAAAACATTCTGCTTGCAGCGCAGGTTGAGCAAATCCTTGTCCGAATGCTTTAAAAATTGCAGCCAATATTATCATCCAAAGAACACTTCCATGACCGAGAAGTAAAGCTTCCATAATAGCACACAATAAGGCAGGATATAAAACAGTTGCAAGACCTTTTTTATCATACAGCTTTCCAGCCACAGGTCTTGTAAAAATAAGAAACAATGCATTTACTACAAAATACATTCCTACTCCAGCTATCTTACGCTGTTCTCCCATTAAAACTAAAAATGAGGTAACAAGACCATTTCCCATAAAAAATAAGCCACCAAAGAAAGATAATGGCAATACTTCAAATGCGATAATATCTTTTAAATGAATAGAACGTTTTTTAGTCACAGTATTTTCTTTAATTGACTTACTTTTGTTAGGCAAAAAATTCATAAACAAAGCCGCCACTATTATAAGTACTGCTGATACCATAAAGGTTTTAGAAATCCCAAATCTGCTTGAAGCTTCTATTCCTATTTCAGGACCAAAGGCAGTTGCAATAATTTGACTAATACCAAGATAGCCTATGCCTTCTCCCATTCTCTCCTTTGGTATAAACTCCGTTGCCCAAGCAACACTAGTAGCACTGGTAATACTAAAACTAGCTCCATGCAGTATTCTAAAGAAAATTAAAAATCCAATATTAGGCGACAAACTATACCCTAAGGTTGCTATGCCATTTATAAAAGTACCAATTATCATTACATACTTTTTACTTGTTCTATCTGTAAGTATTCCCCCAAAGGGTCCTATAAAAAGAGCTGTAAGTGAAAACAAGCCTACAATTACGCCTGCCATACTTAAAGAAGCTCCTAATCCTATAGAATACTTTGATAATAGTGGATAAACAAGATAAAATGCTAAAAATGTAAGTGTACTAATTGCTAATAAACTAATAAACTTAATATTCCATAATTTTTCACCTTTTTTTGTTTCTAGGTTTACTTCTGTCTCCTTCATTTATAATTTCTCCCATCTCTTATAAATATGTTAGAAATCTAACAACTTTTAACACCTATAGACTATCACACTTTAGTTGAACGGTCAACTATATTGTGATATTGTATATATAGGAACATATGTTAAATATAGGTGCTGCTTCATGAACCATTATAGACATACAACTTGGAAATTTAATTCAGAGTACAACTGACAGAGTACAGTGTACAGTGAAGGATGATTTTATTCCGCCTTGCTACAGAAAATCCTATAACTTATTTTTTGATTGCTTATGCAATCGCTATATTATCAATGTTTTTCAGCGAAGCTGACAACATTTAAGTTTAAGATTTGCCTAACGTAAATTTATTAATATACAAAGTTTTATTGTACTACTATTGAAGGTACTTCTACTAAGTTAAAGAACCTACATGGGCTTTACGCCCAAACCCCTAGTATGTGTATCCTTAACTGTACTCTGTACTCTGTCATCTGTACTCTGTACTCTAATTTAATGGTTCGTATTAATTTTAAGTTACATATTAAATAATCTTAGTGCGACAGCCCATTATTAATGTGTATTAAGAAAGGATGACGTTTTAATGAAGGAATCGAAAATAGAAACACTGTGGAATTCTTCATATATTTTAATGCTAATAATAAATACACTTATCTTTATTGGTTTTACTATGATGACACCAGTACTGCCTAAATATGCGATTAGTTTAGGTGCAACTATGTCTCTTGCTGGGTTAATTGCAGGTGTTTTTGCTATTACCTCCCTTGCTATTCGTCCATTTGCTGGATTTGCAACTGATAAATTTAATAAGAAAAATTTGCTAATTATTTCAACTATTTTTCTATCCCTTTCTGCATTAGGTCTTAGACTATCAACTAATATGTACTCACTTTTTTTCTTTAGAATTGTTCAAGGTATATCCTTTTCTATGAGTGTTACAGTAAATAATGCCCTTGCTACAGCATATATACCAAAAGAAAGAATAGGTGAGGGAATAGGATTTCTGGGATTAGGCTGCATTTTTGCAACTGCAATAAGTCCAAATCTTGGGCTCCAAATCTCATCAAAATTTGGATTTAAATATGTATTTTACGCATCCTGTGTTATTATCATGCTTGCAGTTATTCTTATTACCACGATTCCATACATTAAGCCAAATAATGAAACTTCAACTACAAATAAACTTCAAATTAAAGTTGATGACTTTTTTGATAAAAGATTAATTATCTTTGCTGTTCTTGCTTGTTTATTCACCTTTATGAACGGAGCTATAGGCAGCTTCTTAGCTTTAATAGGTGATGAAAGGCATATTTCAAATATTGGTTATTACTTCACAGTAAATGCTATTGTAATTCTCATTATTAGACCAATTTCAGGTAAAGTGCTTGATAAAAAAGGTCTAGGAATTATAGCATTTCCAGCTTTTATTATGGCAATAATAGCATCAATATTGCTAGGAAGTTCTAAATCTCTTTGGATGATACTTTTGGCGGCAATTTTTTATGGAATCGGACAAAGCTCACTTTCACCAGCACTGCAAGCTACCTGTGTAAAAAAACTTGGACCTAGCAGAGTAGGCGTCGCAACAAGCACCTATTTCATTGGCTATGATGCAGGGCAAGGATTAGGCCCAATTATAGGTGGAACAATAGCAGGTAAATTTGGCTTAGCTTCTCTTTTTTATAGCTGCAGCATTATATTATTTGCTGGCATAGTTATATACTATTTGTACTCATCAAGAGAAAAGCGTAAAATTTTAAAAAGCAATAAAAATACTATTTACAGATGATTATAAGGAGAATTTATGGATAACAAAGCACTAGATTTAATTGGATTAACTGGCTGCCTATATAGATGCGCTCAAACTTATTTTGATAGGGAATTAAAAAAATTTGACCTATCCATGGCAACCTACCCGTATTTACTTTCATTAAGTAAATGCGAAGGGATAAATCAAAACGAGATAAGTAGAATACTTTACGTAGATAAGTCTATGTCTGCAAAATCTATTAAGAAGTTAATAAATCTTGGATATGTAAATAAAAAAGAAGATAAAGAAGATGCACGAGCATATAAACTTTACTTAACCGCTAAAGCAAAGAATATAATCCCTGAAATACTAGAAATCAGAAATAAGTGGATTGATATTTTGTCACAAGACAGTGATGATGAAAAAATAGAAAACTCTATAGATTTTTTATGGAAAGCCTTGGGGAACGGAAAAGAGGAGCTGGCACACTAAAAATTGTCAAACTATAATTTAAAAAATTATACACTAATGCATATTGTTTAACATTTCATCCAATGCCAACTTTGTATATTAGTTGGCATTCGTTAAAACTATACTTTATAAACTTAGATTTGCAAAAAAATTATATATATTATTACTATTTATAATTTTCTTTTGCTATAAATATCACCTGAAATTTCACTACCTATGCTATAGTCAAAAATATCATCTAAATCAATATTATATGATATGTCATTATCAATAATTATACTATTTGCTATTTTGCTATTTAATTGTGTTGTCATTTTAATTATAACTTTTCCAGGGAATTTAAGTTTACTTGGCATTCTCTGTTCTTCCACTAAATTTATTATTCTACCCTCACCAACAAGTTGTCCATTTAAATACAATTTAACATTCATAATTATTAACCCTCCATACCGAATAATTTTTATATACTACCAAATTATTATATATGCTTAATTATAAAATACAAATATAGTTTTATTGATACTATTAACATTGAGTATATATAAATATTTAGTTAGTGCTTAAAATGAGTATATTATGTAAAGGTATAATTAATCTTTATCATATATTTCATCGTGAGAGTATGACTTTTTAGATTGATTATTTTTGACTAAAATATACGGTTTTATAATATTACTGCAAGTAAGGTTTTATCAATGTTATACTAAATATAATGCATATTAACCCTACTTTTCATAATCTTTTGTATATCTACATTTTGGATAGTTTGAGCATCCCCAAAACGTTCCATATTGTCCACTTCTTAGTTTCATTTTAGAACCACACTGAGGGCAAACAGGTCTAGACTTTTCATAATCCATATTTCTTTTATATTGTTCTTCAGTTATAACATTATAATCATCTGTTCCCTTATTAACTCGACAAATCGTAGTATTACATATTGGACATTGAATTTCATGAGCAATATCCTTAATAGGATATTTTACCTTTTTTAAATAGTACTTAGTTCCACACTTTGGACATTTACTCCATTCCTCATCCATAATAATATCCTTCCTTTCATTAAATTTAATTTTCCTTGTATTTTTTATATTGTAACATAATTAGTTATATTTCCTAAAATTTATACATTATACGAGAAATATTTTAGATATTATAAATAAGTGCAATATATAAAGTATACTAATTTACTAACACCATTTGACCTGTGTTGAAAATCATTCTTGTATATTTGAGCTACTTGCATAATTTTTTCATTCTAATGAGTGATTATTTTAATTTCATCACAATAGTAATATTTATTAAATAATTATTCTATGAAATCTGGAACCTTTTTCTAGAATGTAAATTTTTGTTTATATGATAACCCCAATATACCTTTAATTAAATTCTTTACTCTAGTACTTGATAAAATAAATTTTAGTATTCTAATAAATTGTTTTTCATCGCATATGTTCCAAAACTCTTCTCTCATTCTAGATTCCCCTTTATAATAAAATGTACCTGGTATTTTATCAAAATCTCCAAACTTGCTCCACATAGGATTATAAAAGAAACTATATTTGAATTTTTTCACAATTCTACTTTCTTTACTTGCTACTTCAATTGATGACACTGCATGAAGTCCATCGGCATTTAATATACAATCTTCAAAAGGGTTTGCATTAAAATCTCCTACAATTATTGTATTTTTTGTACCGTATTTTTCCTCTATAGACTCTATATGATTTTTCATTCGTTCAATTATAACCCTTCTATCAGCATCCTCAGCATGCATCTTACTAGGAAGATGAACTGCCGAAATTATTTGTTTTTCAACCTCTGATATTTTTATTATTTTTATTGTATAGTATTCCTCCGAATCACCAGTTTGAAATTTATCTATACACGAAATAATTCTTATTCTCTCACATATATTAATATCAGAAATTTCGTACATTAAAATATTATGATCATCTAATTCTTCTAGCAATTCTTTTAAATTATCATTATATTCTGCTAAAATTACTATTCCATATCTATCTTTAATAATTAATTCTTTTAAATATTCATTTACTTTTTGCTTATTAGTATTCCAGAATAAATATTTCATTACATTTCTCCTAAATAAATTAATGCTTGTTTTATTTACATTTTGAATTTAATTCCACATTTGTTGTAATGTTTTTTATTTATAGTTTTATTCTTTTAGCTTACTTTTTTGCATATATTGACTGAAGAACTTTAATTGTAAAAGGGATATTATAAGAGTAATTATGATTGATAAATCACCTAATTGATCTGCTCTTTTTAAAGAATCATTATCATATCCATTATTAAAGTAAGTAAGTTTATACAGATTTATACCTCTTTTAATCATTCTTACAATAAATAAAAATATAAAAATATAAATAATTGCTTTATAAATATAAGTACCTAACATATTGAATTTAATTTTAGATTCAAGAGAAAATAATATTAAAGCTAGTACAATAAATGCTTTAATGCTATTAGTTTCAAAAATTAAGTTTGCAATACGCTTTTTCATATGTAATATATCCTCCATATAATGTAAAACTAAATTTAATATAGTTTCATACCGACAAACGATTTTATTTTAACATTAATTATATCATAAAATTTCATTATTTTTGAATTTATGGAATATCATTTACTTAATCAAGTTAAAAAGCAGTCTTGTAGGAATTTAAGTTCCTCAAGACTGCTATCTATATTAATGAATATATTCCTTTAGAGGTATTTTAGAAATTATTTTTACATTTATATTTTTAAAACTGTACTATAATATATTGCTATTAAATTTCATACAACATCTCTTACATGTACTTAACTCATAAATTTTATTAATATTTAGCTATTATATATTTTGACACCTAAAAACTATTCCTGAAAAAGCTAGATTTTCAGGAATAGTTCAATCACAAATCCGTTAATTACACAAAATTTTAACGCGATAAAGCATTTTTCTTTAAAAGTACTTTTCCAAGTCCGAAACCTTTTCAAAATCAAATATTTCTGTTCCTATTATCTCTATATTTTCTTCTGGAAGCGATCTTATTTTATCAATATATTCTTTTGGCAATTTTTTAAACTTTTTTACTAGCAATTTAATTAACAGCTCTGATTTTCCTTCTGCCTTTCCCTTTTCTATTCCTTCTTCAATACCCTCTTCTCTGATCATTCTACCTATATCCGTCATTGAAAACACCTCCTTTAACTTTTTCTTACTAATTTCATCTCCAAATTTATCCGTTAACGCATAAAGCATACTTATGCACTGAAGTTTATTTTCATTATCCTTTATATTTTCTGCAATCTCAATACTTTCTAATGCTCTTTTAAGCCTACTCTCTTTCCCACTCATCAAAGGCAAAAATGTTAGCGTTAATATATCATTAGGATTTAACTTTTCTCCTTTTGATACCTTTTCACTTATATATTTTAACTTCTCATCACCATTTAATTTTTTCATGTAAACTGCTTCAATACTATATTTTATTGTTCCAGCATCTATAAACGTTTCTGTATTATCTATGTCTGCTGAATATACAACTACTGTTTTCACTTTTCTTTTTTCTTTATAATACAACGAAGCATCATAAAACAAAAACCTTTTTATATCATCTTTTTTATCCGTGGTTTGAAACTCGAAATGCAAGTAGTTTCCATCTTCAGTATAAAAAAGATAATCTACAAAATTTGTATTGATTTGAATATCCTTTATTTCTGTTTCTGCTGATCCAAGTATCTTCGTATCTATACCGAAAAAGTCAACAGCACTTTGCTTAAATATATCCATTGCCTTCTTTAAAACTGTATCCTCAATCTTATTATAATCCATGCAATCACCTACTTAAAAGAGAAATTTTATATTGTTATTATTTACATAAATCATAATAATATGCGAACATATGTTTACTATTTTTCAACTATAAATTTATAAATCATATCTATTAAGCCATCTACATACTCATTTCTATACTTTTCATCCTCAATCCTAGTGATAGCACTAGCATTACCCTTAATTGTATTAATTAATATGTCATACTTTAATTCAAAATCTACTAAAGTTTTATCATTATTAGCACTTTCAAGAAATGGTTTAAGCAGCTTTTTTACTCTTTCGTTGTGATTTTGAAATATTGTTTCTAATTGAGAGTATTCCTTCTTTAAGCTATCTATTTCTTCATATATGTGTCCACTTTTATAAAGACTTTTTATTCCAATCTGTAAATATTCTTTAAAAATTTCACTTGAAGCTTCAGTATTTATTAAAGTCTTATGAACAAGCTCTTCTAATAGGTTATAAGAATAATCACAATCCCCCTGAAAAATTTCTAAAAATATATCTATTTTATCTTTAAAATAATTATAAAACACTCCTGTTGATACTTCTGCATTACTAGCTATTTCTTTGGAATTAGTATTGTAAAAACCTTTATTCTTAAATAATTTATCAGCAGAAATTATAAGTTTTTCCTTATTTTCTAATGTTCTTTTTTGCACAGCCCTTTTTCGTTTTTTCTCCATTTTGCATCATCCTCATTTTGTTTTTCTATAATTCAATTTTATGATTACTTAAATCTATAGTCAATGCTAAAGTGAAATAAAGTTCATTTTAATATTGACTTTTGTATTTCCCGGACTTAAAATGAAATAAAGTTCATTTTAATATCAAATAAATTATTTATGGATTCTTAAAAAATTTCCATTTAAAAACTAGCGAAACGGGGGAATAAATATGCCTAAAAACAATTGTGTCATAAAAATCATTCCAGAAAAATCTTTTATAGATGAGAAAGTGGACATAAAAATAAGTGGACTACCTAAAAATGAGAAAGTACTTATTCGAGCAGTAAGTAAAGATTACTATTGCATAAATGCCGGCATGACGGAGCAAGGAAGAAATTCAATATGGGAAGCCTATGGAATTTTTATAACAGATAACAATGGAAACATCGATCTAAAAAATACTGCTCCAATTGAAGGAACCTATAAAACTTGCAATCCCATGGGACTGTTTTACTCTATGAGGATAAAAAGGCTGAATAAATGCACTCCTCCTCAAAAACTCCATGAAGTTAGTGAAAATAGAAATTACAATGTTCTTTTTACAGTTGAAGTTAATAATGAAGTTTTAACATCTCAAAAGCATACAAGAGTGTTTTGTGATGAAACAATAAAAAGTGAAACCATTATAAATAAAAATCTTGTAGCACGTTATTTTACAAGCAATAAAATTGAAAAAAGGCCTGCAATTATTGTAGTAAGCGGAAGTGATGGAAGAATTGAAAAAGCTCAAGCAATTTCAGAAATCTTTGCAGCAAAAGGTTACTCTGCACTTGCAGTATGCTATTTCGGAATGGAAGGGACTTCACCTTGTCTAAATAAAATACCTCTTGAAATAATTAAAAATGCTATTGACTGGCTAAGTATGCAAGATACTGTTGATAAAAATCGCATTGCCATTTATGGACGATCAAAGGGTGGGGAATTAGTTCTTCTTGCAGCTTCTCTTTTTAAAGAATTAAATTGTGTTATTGCAAACGTACCAAGCTGCTATATATATGAAGGCTTGAAAAACGCTCTTCCTTCTCATCAGTCATCATGGACATACCAAAACAAAGAACTTCCTTTTTTAAAATTTTCTATGTTCTTACTTATAAAAATGGCTATTAAAAAGCTTCTTGGTCAAGAAAACATCATGTCCTGGATGTATAAAAATTTAATAAAAAAAGGTAATACAACTACAGCTGCAATTGCATTGGAAAAAATAAATGGTCCAATTTTAATGTTATCTTCAGCATCAGATAATATATGGCCATCACTATTACATTGTGAAATAGCGTCAAAAAGATTGACAGAAAAAAATTTTAAATACAACTATAAGCATTGTACATATGAAAAATCAGGTCATATGCTTACGTTGCCATTTCAATCCATATCCTCTTTAAATAAGTGCAATAATAACTTAGAAGCTTGGGCAAAAGCTTGTATTGATTCTTGGGAAGAAACAATTGAATTCTTAAATAATTGGACAAGGTAGGATTAAAATTTATGTTATTAATCCTACCTTCTTAGCCTTTTCTACCGCTTGCACTCTATTTGAAACTTCAAGCTTAGAATAAATATTTATCATATGAGTTTTTACCGTAGCCAAAGATATGTGCAGGATTCCTGCGATTTCCTTATTTGAGTGTCCTGCGCAAAGAACCTTTAGTACTTCCTTTTCTCTCTCACTTAAGAGGTCATTTTTCTGGGTTTTATTTGGCTCTTCTATATCAATTATCCTTTGAATAAATTCTTTTTCATTATTATTCAATTCTATTTCATTATCATTTTTAAGCTTTTTAATAAGCTGAAGCAGCCATTTACCTTCAATTATATAAACTCTTAAATATCTATTTTGTATGCTATAATGAATAGCTTCTCTAAGCAAATTATATATTTCTCTTTTTTTTGTGTTAAAATCTTTTTCAAGTATTAAAATCTTTATTACTATTCCTTCAATTAGAAAGCTTCCCATTGAATATTTTCTACAACCTTCCAAAACTTCATTAATACCCTTTAAAGCTTCTTCCTTTTGTGAAAGCAAATATAAAACTCTGCAATAAACTATTTTATCTTCAATAGTTACATACATTTCTTTATTGTTTCTATATTTCTCAATTAATTCTTTATATTCAATAAGCTCTGATTCTTCATATGCTTTAAGTGGCAGTGTAAATTTTAATTTTGCAGAAAAAAAGCGGCAAGGAAGGTAGGTTTTTGATGCACTATATTCCCCTATGAGTTTATCTGCTATTTCAATTCCCTTCTTAATCTCGCCCTTAACAAAGCAAAACTCCATATTGTGATAAACTATGGTATTTTTTATAATGGGCGCGTGCATTTCTAAATCTCCAGATACTATACTAAGGCTTTTTTCAGCTTTATCAATTTCATACCTTTTTATGTATATACCTGCAACCCCTAAATCATATACAAATTTAAAGTAGCTTAAAAAACTGTTTTTATCAACAATGTTTTTAATCTCTCTATAAGTTTCAATCACTTTAGAAAATTCGCCCATCTCTTCAAACTTTGAAGCCATCTGAAATTTTGCAAAAATACTAAGAGAAACCATATTATACTTTTTAGCAATTCTATCAGTTTCTAAAATATAGTACATAGCCTTATCATATTCATCGTATTTATAAAGAAACATCCAAATGTTAGAATAGATTATTGCCCTAGTAATCTCACTGAGCTTAACTTTTTCAATAAGCTTTAAATCTTCATCTGTAATAGTTGTATGGTAATTATATATATACAATTTAAATATATTTGCAATGGCTTTTAGTTCTGTTTTATCACTGTTATTTATCTTTTCCACTATTTGCTTGCACGCACCTACATCCATATTCGATAAATGATAAAAAATTCTTTGAACCATGAGCTCACTACTATCCATAAGTTTTTCTAAGGGTATTTCTTTAATATATGGCAATAACTTCATGTTGGTTATATTTTCTTCTATATCCTTAATCGCCTTATCGTAAGCTTTTATTTCTAACAAGTGCTTTATGCCTTCGTTAAGATCGTCATTTTCCTTTAAATAATTATATGCCCTTAAGTGAAGTTCTTTCTTTTCACTTTCCTCTAGCTTTTCAAAATTGATATTCAAAAACTCCTTAAAAAGATGATGATATCTAAATACATTTTCTCTCTCATTAAGCGTTATTATAAATAAGTTTTTATCTACTAAGCAATTTATTATATCTCTAGAATTGTCCATTTTAAGTATATAATTGCAAAACTCTGCATCAAACCAATTTAAAATTGAAGTTCTTATAATAAAATTTCTTTCTTCTTCACTAAGTCCTTTAAGTATTTCCTCTGTTAAATATTCAATAACATATTTATTAATGACATCTATTTTTTCAATATCCTTTTTATTTTTAAATGCCAAAGCTGTAAGTTGTATTCCGCCTATCCAGCCTTCTGAGATGCTAAAAACCTTACTCACAAACTCTTCTGATAAATCAAACTTTAACGTATTTTTTATAAAGTTTAAACATTCCTCCTTTGAAAATTTAAGTTGACTTTCATCAAACTCCAAAATTTCATCCCTTACCCTAAGCTCCCCAAGATAAATAGGGAACTCCTCTCTGGTAAGGAACACATAATGCATATTTGTGGGAGAATATTTTATAAGATATTCTACTGTAGCATTTAATGCCTTTTCTTTAATGTAGTGATAATCATCAAACACCACTATAATATCTTCCTCTGTTGAAATTTTATTTACTATATAGGCTGCAATATTTAACACATCATCTTTATTTACCATACCATTCAAAAAATCAATAAGCTTTTCACCATGTTCTGGAATATAATCTTTAATAGCTTCAATAAAGTAATACCAAAAAGAATATATATTATTATTACTCTCATCCAAGTTTACCCACTGAATATTTTTAGGTTTCTTATCTTCTATAAAAGAAGAGAGCAGTGTAGACTTACCGCTTCCTGCTGCTCCCTTTATTATTGTTACTTTGTATTCAAATATATTACTTAGTTCACTTATTAGCCTTTCTCTTTTAATGCAATTTTTTCTCGGTATTGGCGCTATAAGCTTTGTTCTTATCAAATTAAATTCATTTTTCATTTAATCATCCTTTTTAAAACATATTAAACCCACTTATTCAATTAAATTAAATTGTTTTGCTTTATCAACGGCCTGCACTCTGTTTGAAACTTGAAGCTTGCCATAAATGTTTATAATATGAGTCTTTACAGTAGCTAAAGATATATTAAGAATTTCTCCTATTTCCTTATTTGAATGACCTTCACAAAGAACCTTTAAGACCTCTTTTTCTCGCTCGCTCAAAAGCTCATCCTTTTTAGTTTTATCTGGCTCTTCTATATAAAATATCTTTTGAATAACTTCTTTTTCTTTATCATTTAATTTTATATCTTTATCATTTTTAAGCTTTTTAATAAGCTCAAGCAATGGCTTGCCCTCAATTATATATACTCTTAAATATCCATTTTTTATGCTATAATGAAGTGCTTCTCTAAGCAGATTATATATTTCCCTTTTTCTAAGCTCAAAATTCTCTTTAATAAGCATTATTTTCACTACAAGTCCATCTACAAGATTAGTTTTTATAGAATATTTTCTCGAATATTCCAAAACTTCATCTATGACTTTTAGCGCCTCCTGTTTATTTGAAAGTAAATATAACACTCTTGAATAAACTATTCTATCCTCTGGCCTTATATATTTCCCATCGTTTTTCTCTCTTTCAAACATATCTTTAAATTGCTGCAAATCTTCTTTTTTATAAAGCTTCATTGGAAGCATATATCGAAGCTTAGCAGTAAAAATTTGAAGAGGTATAAAAGAATCTATATATACTTTTGCAAGTCCATCTGCAATTTCTTTGCCATCTTCGATTTCATTCTTTATAAATTTAATCTCCATTTCATTATAAAGAATACCAAGCTTTGTAATAGAATACTTCATGCCTATTACTTTTTTAGATATATTTAAACACTCTTCAGCTTTAGCTATATCATATCTTTTCATATATATACCTGCAACCCCAAGATAGTATAAACTTTTATATGCTCCCTTAAAGCCACTTTTTTCAGCCAACACTTTTATCTCATTATATTCTGTGAGAACTTTATCATATTCACCCATATCCTCAAGTATACTTGCTATTTGACATTTTGCAAAAACGCTTAAAAAAAACATATTATATTTTTCAGCTATTTTATTAGCTTCTACTGCATATTTCATTACCTTTTCATACTCATTTTTACTCAAAAATATAGGTTGAATATTAAGATATATAACAGCCTTTGTAATTTGACTTACTTTAAGTTCTTCTATCAATTTTAAATCTTCTTCTTTTATTTCACTGCAATAATTGTAAACATACATTTTTGATATATTGGCAAGAGACTTAGCCTCCCTTGAACCATGTTTTTCAATATAATTTATTATGTCCTTACACTCATCTACCTGCATATTCGAAAAATCATAAAAAATTCGCTGTATAATAAGTTCATTACTGGCTATTAAATTTTTAAGCGGTATTCTTTTTATATATATCCATGATTTTGGATCTGAAATATTTTCTTCTATAAGCGGTATAGCTTTTTCATAAGCTTTTATTACAAGAAGATGCCTTATGCTTTCACTTACATCCCCGTTTTCCTTTAAAAAATTACACGCTCTTAAATGAAGCACCTTTTTTTCTTCCTCATCTAGCTTATCAAAACTCATATTTAAAAACTCACTAAAAAGATGATGATACCTAAATACAGTTTCTTCCTCATTAAGAGTTATTATAAACAAGTTTTTGTCTACAAGAGAATTTATTATATTTGCCGAATCTTCTATTTCCAAAACATAATCTGTTAAGTCAGCATTGAAATATTTAAGTATAGAAGTTTTTATAAGGAACTCTCTTTCCCGCAGCTTCAATCCATTTAATATTTCCTCTGTCAAATATTCAATAACATACTTGTTTAAAACATTAATGCTTTCAATATGCCCCTTATTTTTTAATGCTAGAGCTGTAAATTGAAGTCCACCTATCCAACCTTCAGAAACAATAAAAATCTTATTCATGGCTTCTTCCGATATATTAAATTTTAGCGTATTGTGCATAAAATCTAAGCATTCTGCCTTTGAAAACTTAAGTTCATTTTCATCAATTTCTAAAAGTTCATCCCTAACTCTAAATTCACCTAAATAAATTTGGAATTCCTCTCGCGTTAAAAATACATAGTGAACATTTTTAGATGAATATTTTATAAGATACTCTACTGCTAAATTCAAGTTCTTTTCCTTAATGTAATGATAATCATCAAACACTATTAAAATATCTTCTTCCACACACATTTTGTTTATTATATAAGATATTATTTCTAGTATTTCCTCATTTTTTGTCATTCCATTTAAATTGTTAATAAGTTTTTCGCTTTCCCCAAATAAATATTCTTGAACTGCTTCTATAAAATAGTACCAAAACGAATACATTTCATTATTATCCTGATCTAAATTTATCCATTTTACATGTTTAAACTTTTTATCCTTTATAAAAGAAGAGAGCAGTGTAGACTTGCCGCTTCCTGCTGCTCCCTTTATTATTGTTACTTTATATTCAAATATATTATTCAGTTCACTTATGAGCCTTTCCCTTTTAATACAATTTCTTCTCGGCATTGGCGCTATAAGCTTTGTTCTTATAAAATTAAATTCATTTTGCATTTAATCACCTTATATACTTTATGTGGATATAATACTCGAAAACTTCAAATTGAAAATACAAAGTTTATCCTCCTAAATTACAATTTGAAAAGCAAAGTACAAAGTACAAAGTACAGAGTACAAAGAAGGATGATTTACCTTTCGTTTTACTCAGGCAAATCTTAAACTTAAATGGTATCAGCTTCGCTGAGTACCATGTATGGCGCGATTGCGCAGCAATAAAAAAATAAGTTTTCAGATTTTTTCGTAGTGCTAACGGAGAAAAATCGTCCTTCATTGTACTTTGTACTCTGTACTTTGTACTTTGGCTTCTCCTCGATAAATCGTAATTTAACAGGATGCATCTAGAATTTATAATTTTCATATTTAAACAAGTATATCCATATCTTTATTTTATAATACTAAGCTATAAGATGACAATTAATATTTTCCAGTTTTTAAATTTCTTTTTGTAATAAAGGTTCCAAGAATAAATAACGCTAAACTCAAACCTAAAATATAAGTTAACTGCCCATAATAATTTGATAGTCCTTTTCCATCTTCAATTCCTTGTACTAAAGTTAAATATCCCTTAAAAGGAATTGCTGTAACTATGGTATCCAAAATCTTGTTGTCATCTGTAAAGGAATAGAAGCTTCCTGCCAAAATTGACGTTATCATAATTATTGCATTTGCAAGCATGGCAGCATTGTCTACATCATCCATAATCGACGTAATAAAAAGTGCAAAAGCTGTTCCCATAATCAAAAGCAAAGCTAAAACTCCAGCAAGTTGTAAATATGAAAATCCAATATCAATATTAAATATAACCTTGGCACCTATTACAGCTATATAAGTTGGTATAAATGCTACTAAGAAATCAAAAATGCCCTGTGAAATTAGATACTTACTCGAGCTTACTGGTGCTATTAGTATCCTCTTAAAAGTTCCAAAATCCCTGTCCTCCGGATAAAAAAGCATAAAATTAATTTGTAATATTAAAACTATCATTATCAAAAATCCAATTATACTAGTTCCAACGCCTCTTTTATTATACGAGTTTGAACCCACAGTAACTGAATTTGATTTTTTAAATAGACTTGCAATTTGGCTTTTTAATTTATCATCTTTAATAGTCGTTATTTTAAAATTTCCCATTCCTTTATCTTCAACTATAGCATCATACTTATTAAGCACAAGTTCAGACATCTTAGGCTTTTCCTTTACTACCTTGAGATTAACATATTTGTTACTTAGATTTAGCTTTTGATTATTTGAAACCACTGCTATATTTGCCTTTGTCTCCATTTTTGCATTAAAATACACTCCTCCAACTATCATAAGTGGAATAAATATAACAGCATTTATAATTATTATTTTCTTACCCAGCAATCTATACAAATTATTTTTTAATATATTAAATATATTCATTACACATACGCCTCCGGTTTAAAGGTTAATTTGCACAAAAACATTAGCATTACTGATCCAACTAATAATATTGCTACTACCGGTACAAACATAGAAAGATCCTTATCATAAATTATTTTTAAGGCACATTCGTTTATCCATTTTAAGGGAGATATACAAGATAACTTTTGTACTGCACTTCCAAGGCTATCCACATGAAAAAATACTCCTCCAAATATACCAAACAACATAATAAAAGGGGACATAACTTTATTTGTTGCTTCTTCACTTTTAAAAATGCAGCACATAAAAGCTCCAAATGAGCACATAAACAATATCAAGACTAATACCAATATTAATACATATATAAAATCTTCCCCGCCAAGCTTTATATTAAAAACCTTATCCTCTATTACCATTAAAATCGTATAGCATATTGCTGCAAAAGCAGAACAAGCAAATATTTTAGACAAAAATATATTTGAAGTTTTTGTTGGCGAATAAATAAGTCTAACATTTCCCGGCTTAATTCTCTTCTCCATAAAAGTATTTGATTCAGTAAGTGCTATATTTAAAACAAAGAAAAGTGTCATCGTCACTCCGTAATAATCATACGAAGTTACCTTTGTTCCATAACTCCCCTTTGTTATAAACCCCATTATAAGTATAAAAATCAACGGAAACACCGTATTACAAAGAAACAATGTTGGGTTCTTTACCGTATTCATAAAATCCATTTTACATATTTTAAACAAATTCAATTGTATTACCTCCATCTATAATTAAAGATTTTCCAGAATGAAATGAAGGAAAATCATCCTTCACTGTACTCTCTACTCTATTTTTTAGTCTCTCAAGCTTCTTCCTGTAAGATTTAAAAATACTCTTTCAAGCGAAGCTGAATTAGTTGTTATATTGTTTATTTTGCAGTGCTTATTCATCATAACCATAATTAGCTTATCTAAATTTTCTACTGTATTTAGGCATATTATTTCAACCTTGTTTTTCAATATATCTACTTTTTTAACGCCTTCAACCTCAAAGAAATCATCATCGCTTAATTTTTCTACATTATCAGCTTCTATGGTATATACTTTTTCGTCTTGAATATTTTCCTTTAGCTTTTCTTTTGTCCCTTCTGCAATAATAGTCCCATGGTCCATTATTATTATTCTATCTGATATTTCCTCTACTTCTTCCATGTAATGAGTTGTATATATTATTGTTGCGCCTCTTTTTTGAAGCTTCTTTATTGAATCTAAAATGTGATTTCTTGACTGAGGATCTATTCCAACAGTAGGCTCATCCATTATTATTAACTTTGGATTATGTGCTATAGCACAAGCTATATTAAGTCTCCTTTTCATACCGCCTGAAAATGTCTTTGCCTTATCAGCTTTTCTATCATATAAACCTACAAACTCAAGAGCTTCTTTTACCTTTTCATTTAAAATCTCACCTTTAAGTCCATACAAGCTTGCAAAGAACCTAACATTTTTTTCTGCTGTTATGTCCTCGTATATGGCTAAATCCTGAGGAACTATTCCTATATTCTTTTTAACTCTAAGTGAATTTTCTTTAACATTTTGTCCATCAAATTTAATTTCTCCACCATCGGCTTTTAAGGCTGTAGATAATATATTTATAGTTGTACTTTTCCCTGCACCGTTAGGTCCTAAAAAACCTAATATTTCTCCTTGTCTTACATTAAAACTTATTTCCTTTACTGCTTTTTTGTCCTTATATCCCTTTTCTAAATTTTTAACTTCTACTATATTTTCCAATTTCATTTCTCCCTTCAATGTTTCCTTGATGTAAAGATAAACCATTGTGAAACTTAAAATTTATTTGTACAAAAATGCCGTCTTCTGGGCATTATTGTGCACATGAATTTTAATAGCTGAACTAGTGTATCTATATATTAACAAAAATAACAAAAAAACAAATCAACCGAAAGATTGATTCTAAGGGTTGATTTTTAGGCAACAAAAAAAGTACATAATATAAAACTGGACATTATTTTATTATATTATAAATCGAAATAGTAATTACTCTATAAAACTATTATTTTACTTTATGACATGTTGTATGTTTTATTTGCAATTACTTTAAAACATATACAATCGCAATATATTCAACATCACAATTATACATTTTTCTACTATTTTAAAGTTCAAATAATAAAAATAAAAAAATATATTTACATTTTTCGCATATTAAGTTATAATCAAGACATAACAATTGTTATTAATTTCAAACTTTTTGTTGGCGTTAACAAATTCCCCCTGTATTAATGAACCAGTTGAAACATCAAATTTATAAGTATATATTTGGTACTTCTAATTTTGAAGTTTCAAGTGGTTTATATTTAAAAGGAGTTGATTGTTAATGAAAAAATTATTATGTTTTGTTACCTCTGTTGCCGTTTCTCTTTCTTTATCTTCAGTGTCGCAATTAAAAGCAAATACAATTCATAACGCCACTGCAATATCCGTGGCAAGCACAGGTTCTGGGAACGATTCAGCTGTTATACAAGCTGCTGTAAATAAAGCCATGCCAGGCGACACAATAGTGCTTACTAGTCCATCCTATAAATTAAAATCACCAATTGTATTAAGCAAAAGTGGAACTTCGTCAAATCTTATAACAATAAAATCCTCCACTACACAAAAGGTAACACTTGATTTTTCCAGTGAACCCGATGGGGATAGTGATTACGGAATCAATATCAAAGGCTCTTATTGGGAACTAGATTATTTAAATGTATACAGTGCTGGCGACAACGGAATAATAATGAAAGGTGCTGCAGCTGGCAATAATGTAATTAATCACTGCGACACAGACAATAATGATGATGCAGGATTACAAATTACAGGCGGTGCTCACGACAATTTAGTTGAGTATTGCAATTCATATAATAATTACGATGTAGCTACAAAAGGTTCAAATGCAGATGGTTTTGCATGTAAACTTGGAGCTGGAGCCGGAAATGAATTCTTAAACTGTGACTCTTACGGCAATGCAGACGATGGATGGGATTTACTAGGTACTGATGAAACCGTTAAAATAATCGGATGCACAGCTACTAAAAATGGCTTTTATCATGGTGATCCTCAAAGTTCTCTAAACAACTCAGGCATGAATGGCGATGGTATTAAGCTTGGTGGAAATCAAAAACCTCCAAAGGGGACGCACAGATCTTTAGGCTCACATATAGTAACTGGCTGCAAATCATATGACAATAAAGCAGCAGGTTTCTCTCAAAATAACAGTGCTGGAGCTTTAAAACTTACAGATTGTGATGCTGACAGAAATGGTGCTGATAATCAACTTAACGCTAATCAAAAAACCACTAAAGGTAATTTTAACTTCCCTTATAACCCTAATAACGGAAATGTATTTACCTTTACAGATTGTACAACAACAGGAAAGTATATAATATATGGTGGTGCCAAAGTTATAGGTGGCAATATAAGCGCAAATGCTCCTAACACTCCACTTCCAGGTATTAATGATTAATACCTAAAGTTAGCCTTGTTATTTTCTTTAAAATGCCCAACAAAGTTCCTAGATAATTAAAGCTAAGTGAAGAGAACAATAGTTTCTCTCCACTTTTTTCGTTTACCTAGTAAAAAAGATTACATTTTATGTTAAAATCGTTCTTTTTCTCAAATTGACTTCCAATGCAAATGTGGTATTATATAACTCATATCAGAAATATTTATGAAGGTGAGGGTTCTTTATGAATCAAAGTTACATCTACTTAATCATCGCTGTTATAGCAATTATAGCAGTATTATTTCTAGTACTAAAATTTATAGGAATAGTCGTAATAAAAAGCAGTGAAGTTGGAATCGTAGAAAAATGGTGGTCACCAAAAGGATCACTAAACAAACAAATTATAGCTTTAAATGGGGAAGCTGGTTTCGAGCCAGATGTACTAAGAGCTGGTATTCACTTAAAAACTCCTCTTATGTACAAAATTCATCGTGCTCCACTTATAACTATTCCTCAAGGTAAAATAGGCTACGTTTTTGCAAAAGATGGAAAAGCTCTTGATGTTTCTCAAACTCTTGGTCGTGTAATACCTGAAGCAGATAACTTCCAGGACGTTAAAGGATTTTTGAAAAGTGAAGGTCAAAAAGGGCCTCAAAGAGCAATACTAAGAGAAGGTACCTATGCCTTTAACCTTGCACAATTCATAATCATAACTGAAAATGGCGTTTATTCTCTAACTACCACTAAAGAGGAAAATCAACAAGTTCAGAACATGGCAGATAAGATAAGAAGACTCGATGGTTTTAATCCAGTTATAATTAATGGTAAAGATGACAGCATAGGTATAGTTACTGTAAATGATGGTCCTGCTCTTCCAAATGAAGTTTTAATAGCACCAATTATAGGTGACAAGGCTGGACTTGAAAATTACCACAACAACTTCCAAGATCCTGAGAAGTTCCTTAAAGCTGGCGGTTTTAAAGGAAGACAGATGCAGATTTTAGCAGATGGAACTTACTTCATAAATAGATTATTTGCAACTGTTGAATATTTACCTAAAACCATAATAAACATTGGTGAAGTTGGTGTTGTTGTATCTTATTATGGAGACAAGGGTAAGGATGTTACTGGTGACACTTATAAACACGGCGAATTAGTTTCTGAGGGTTCTAAAGGTATATGGGAGGCTGCTTTAGCTCCTGGCAAATATGGATTTAATATTTATGCTGGGAAAGTAGTTAAAGTTCCAACAACAAATGTAATTTTAAAATGGATTAGTGGACAAAGCGGAAATCATAGACTTGATGAAAACTTAAAAGAAATAAGTCTTATTACGAAGGATGCTTTTGAGCCAAGTCTTCCTTTAACTGTAGTAATGCATATAGATTATAAAAAAGCTTCTAGAGTAATACAAAGATTTGGTGATGTAAAGCTCCTTATAGAACAGTCACTGGATCCTATGATAGCTGGATACTTCAAAAATGTCGGACAAACAATGACTTTAGTAGAATTGATACAAAATAGAAATGAAATCCAAAATAGGGCTTCCGCTGAAATGAAAGAGAAGTTTGAGAAATACGACTTAGAATTAGAAGAAGTCTTAATTGGTACTCCTATTGCCTCTAAAAATGACAATAGAATTGATACAATACTTGCACAGCTTAGAGACAGACAACTTGCAATGGAGCAAATAGCAACTTTTGATGCCGAACAAAAAGCTGCTGAAAAAGAAATAGAATTAAACAAAGCAAAAGCTGCTTCATCAAAACAAGCTGATTTAACTGCTTCTGCTGTAGAAATTCAAATTAAGGAAAATGAAGGTAAAGCTCAGCTTCTTGTTGCTAAACAAATTGCAGAAAAAACAAAAACTGAAGCTGAAGCTAATTTGTACAAACAGCAGAAGGATGCCGAAGCCAAGGCATATACAACAAAACAAGATGCCGAAGCAAAAGCTTATGCTATTGAAAAAGAAGCTACCGCAAACTCTAAGCAAATTAGTCTTCTTGGTTCTGCCGAAGCTTCAAAGATAAAATCTATTGGTGAAGCCGAAGCTGACAAGGAAGCTAAAATCGGTATTTCCAAGGCAATAGCTGCTAGAGAACAAGTTAATGCTTATGGTGGTCCTCAATATCAAGTAATTCAAGATGTAATGACTAAACTTGCAGAAGCATTAAAAGAATCAAAAATTGATATCGTTCCTAGAACTTACATTGGTGGCAACAGCGATGGCAAAACTCCAAATGCTTTAGAAGGTATCCTTAATTTACTTCTCGCAGACATGGGTAATGGAACAAGCACAGAAAGAGAACTTTCTCCTGAAGTTGAAAAAATAAAAAGTAAAATTATAGAATCACTAAAATAATATAAATTAGTGTGCTGTTGCACTAAAAAATATTTAATAGAAATTTAAAATTATTGCGAACCTTTATTCAGAGTACTCTGAATAAAGGTTTGCAACAATTTCATTATTCTTAATCACCGTTCTTTGTTTAGGTAATGTTATTTTATATTCATTATTTCCCAAAACATGTAGTACCACAAAATCATACGCAGTATTGCTGTCTTTATTCATACTTGTATCGTAAATTCGTATTCCGCCACCAACTGCAAAGGTATATGTAGGGAATCCTTTTGCATTAAATAAAATTTCAATTTCATCATTCTTTTCACTTACCGAATTAATAGTAATTTTTTTATTATCACCTACTGAGACATCAATCGGCAACTTGGAGTTTAATGGTAAATACTTTGGGTTTTTTACCTTAAAATCATTAGAAAAAACACTATCACCTTTTGGTTTAAGTATCATAATCCTAGAAAGCTTGCTACCTTCAATTTGCTTGTAAAATAAGTATTCTAAGTTCATAATCAATTTTATCTACCGTGCTTCTTATGTCTATTTTTCTAAAACCATTTTCTTCAAATGTACCTTCAACGTAATTTTCATAAGAAACAATTTTTCTTTTCTTATTAATAATTGCATTACAACTATTGATAAGAATTTTTATAAGCCATGTTTTAAAATACTCAGGCTTTTTCAACTTTCTTATACCTTCAAAAGCTTTAAGTATAGAATCTTGTATAGCATCTAAAGCATCGTCATCATTTTTAAGCATTGCAATAGCTATTCTATATAAATCTTTTTCGTAAAGTTTTATAATTTGCGTAAATGCTTCTTTATTTCCTTTCCTAGCCACTTCTACTAACCTTATCGAGTCCAAATTTCCCATATTATCCTCCAAAGCTAAAATATGATTACATTTTATATTCACATATTAGATAAGTTAAAACTACTTTTGGTTCTAACAAATTTTTCAATAGTAGTATGTTTTTTATCAATTTCTCTTTATATAAATCTACATAAAAATATTACATTTTATACAAATACTATTTAAAATTGTTATGTGTTAGCTTAAAATAATAAAATTATAAACTTTATTGTCAATATGCATTTGTAAATTTTCACTATTACATTGTATTATTTACCAAATATATAATTGTATGTAATTATATATTGTTTTATAGCATTCATTAGGTGTATACTTTTACATTTGATATGTAATCTAATTACAGAAATTGAAAAGAAAGTTTCGCAATGCTATAACTTTACTCGTGATCACAAATATATATCACAGGAGGCAATAATATGAAATTAAGTAAATTTTTAAAGAAAGTTCTTGTTACTTCAGCATTTGTTGCTGCTTTTTCTATCTTTGGTATTGCTGGTTTACCAAATCAAGCAAAAGCCGATACCCTTCCTGCTCAATTATATTATTCTCAACGTGTCCTAGATTCTAGAGGTGGGACAAGCCATCTTGAAGGATATATTGCTATACAAAACTTAGCATTTGAAAAGAATGTAACTGTTCATTATACTTATGATGGCGGTAAAACATGGTATGATGCCCCTGCAAGTTACTTAAAAACAGATTCAAATGACAATAGTGAGGTATGGAAATTCCAAACAATGTCAGTATATTACTTACAACCCATAACATATTGCATAAAATATGAAGTTAACGGACAAACTTACTGGGATAATAATAATGGTAAAAATTACACAGATGGTGCTTTTGGCAAATCATACGTGTACGCACACTCTATCTTTACTCAAACATTTAATGGAAACAACTATATTTCTTTTTATACAGCTACAAGAAATATCGCTGGTTCAAACTCTAGAGTAGTTAAAGTACGTTATACTGAAGATAATTGGAACACATACAAAGATGTAGATACAGCTTATCAAGTAGGTTCAATTAGTACTGCTGATACTACTGAATGGGCTACAAATGTTACAGTATCAAGTTCTTCAAAGCAGGTTAAATTTGCTGTACTTTATGAAGTAGATGGAGTAGACTATTGGGACAATAACTTCGGAGCCAACTATACCGCAAACTTTTAAATTATAAATTATAAAGAGTTACCATGATAAAACTAAAGTTATACATGTTACAAAATAATAGTCATAAAACTCATTATTTAAAACATGTATAACTTAAATTTAAGATTGGTAACTTTCAATTTTAAATATAACTTGACCATATTGGACCATATCTTTATCTTTAACTAATATTTCTAATATAGTTCCATTAACTGGAGAAAGTATTTCAATAGTAACCTTTAAAAAATTAATTGTGCATAGTAATTGCTTTATCTTAACCCTTTCACCACGTTTTACATATAAATTGTTAATTTCATGATTAAAAATATTTACTATGCCAACATATTGCGACTTAACTTCTATAATCTCACTTCTATTGTGAGTAGTGCAACAGATTTCATTTCTAGCGGTATTGAAAACTTCTTGTGTCGCCTTTATATATAAATTATTTGTTTTTATTTCAACATATGTCATATTGGAATTTATTATTTGTTGAATTAGGTTAACAAGTTGAGATTCCTCCATATTCTTCACCTAGCTTACGAGTTTTTATAAGTACCTCAAATTTAATAGCTTATTTACTTACTACTGCATATCCTACCATCTTTTATTTTAATAACATCATCACATATTGAAGTAGATTCTAAGTTATGTGTAACCATTAATATAGTGGTCTTAAAATCATCACAAAGTTTTCTTAATAATTTTAAAATCATATCAGCATTTTGGGAATCTAAATTACCCGTTGGTTCATCGGCAAAAACAATCTTAGGGTTATTAACTAATGACCTTGCTATTGACACACGCTGTTGTTCTCCTCCTGATAAATATCCTGCTTTTTTATTTCTCTTATCATACAATCCTACATCTTTCATTAATTTATCAATAATATCTTTCTTTTTACCAAGTTCCCTATTCGCTATTATTATTGGTAATCTAATATTCTCTTCAATAGTCATCGTAGGTATAATATTATAAGATTGAAATACAAAACCTATATTATTACATCTAAACTCTGACATTTTACTATCATTTAATTTCATTATATCAGTATTATCGATATATACTTCTCCTTTATCAGCAGTTAATAGCCCACTCAATGTATACAAAAGAGTACTTTTACCAGATCCCGAATTTCCTGTTATTGCAACAAATTTGCCATTTTCAACATTAAGTGATATATCCTGTAATACTGGTACATTTGTATTATTATTATCGTACGACTTACAAACATTTACTGCTCTAATCATTTACAATCCCCTATTCATCCTTTATATTTTTAACAACATCGCATTTAACTGATTTTCTAACGGAAAAAAACATGAACGTCAGTGATACACTAAGAACTAATATACCAATTATACAAGACTGTACTACTGAAAAACTACTTGGCACATTTACGCCACCTCCATTAGATGCTTTATTAAAAATCCCCACCAAATATTCAGTTGATATACTACTTCCACAAATGCCAACTACAATCACCACAAGAAATAATAACGCTATCTCTAAAAACGCTATTCTAGTAGTGCTAATCTTGCTTAGACCAATAGACATTAGTAACGCTAATTGCTTTTTATTTTCACTTATTGTCATTACACATGTATTTACCAATAATGTCATTAAAGCAAGTTCTATGGTAAAGAAAAGAACTTCAATTGGTAGCATTCCTTCCATCACATTTTCCTGCCACATATATTTCATACCATTACGGTCATTATAATCTACTTCCTTGCTTTTTTGCTTTCTTTCTTCTTTAATCTCTTCTTTGCTTTTTTGTGTAGTATCACCAAACAACGCTTGATCAATTTTATCTTCTGTGTCAAATCCATTTTTCTCATTTATATATTTAATTGGTATTCTACATGTTTCAGGCTTAAATTGATCCTTATCGCCAAAAGAAAATACAACCCTTCCTGAATAATCCATAGTATTAATTATATCAGCAATCCTAACATTTTTCTTTTTTTCTCCTACAATTACTTCCAACTCAGAATTTATTTTCTTGTGTAAATTATCAGCTAATTCCTGTGAAATTACAACATCGTTATTGTTATCTTTAATATACTGTAATCCATTTTCAAATAAATTTTGATTATACATTTCCTTTATGACCGATTCACTAGTTACACAATAGTTAAATTGGTCTCCTAAATTACTTTTTGCTTGTCCTTCATATATGCTACCAATTGGTTCTATATTTCCAATCTTTTTAATGATCTTTTGCACTTTACTTTCTTCGGAATCTGTATATTTATAATTAATCTCAATATCATACCTTAATTGTTTATCAACTTGATCCCTTGCCCAATTGTGGTATGACTTAATTGTATTTGATAAGGAAAGCTGTATAAGAATTATTAATAAAAAAGAACATGCCAGCCCCTTGTTTTTACTAAAATTATTACTCATATTATGAGATACAAGAAGTGTAGTTCTATTTACCTTTAATTTCACTAATTTTCCGATGATCACTACTATATACGGAACCAAGCTAATAATTCCAACAATAAATAGTGCAAATAAAATTCCACATGATAACAATGTTAAGTTATTACTATTACAAACTAAATGGATAGTAATTGGGATAGCTATAGCTATGATACCCAGAGTAATTTTGATAGGATTATTTTTACTGCTATCTATTACTTCATCTTTAGCTTTAATAAGCTCATATGGGGTTTTCTTATTAAACCTTGTTGTTACAACTAAAACTGATACTATTGGCAGTACACCACCAACAACAATAGATATTAAAATGAATTCAAAACTCGGCACAAAACTCAAAATTGGTGTAGCTGTTAGAGTACAAACTCCACACCCTAATGCTATTCCTAAAGTAATTCCAAGAACTATACCAATACATGAATAAAACAAATTCTCAAGCACTATACAATATACCATCTCTCTATACTTAAGTCCTATAGTTCTTAAAACTGCCCAAAACTTAATACGTTCATTAATTATAACCGTATACGTATTTATAATTAAACTACACCCTAGAAATACAATAATAGCAACTAAAAAAAGTAAACTATTTTGTAAAAATCCCATATCTTTTTCAACTTTAACATACTTTTGATAATCGTCAAAAACCTTTACCTCATCTCCATAGCTATTATTTATCTTTTGTATTAACAATTTTGCATTGTTTGTATTGTGATTTAGATCTAGAAATATTCCACTTAAAGTATTACTACCATTTAAAATACCACTAGAAATAAATATTGTATCATTATCAGAGGTACTTGCATAATTTTCAGTTACTGCAGCAATCCTACATTCAGTTTTAATCCCATCAACCTCAACCTCTACATAATCATTTAATTTAGCCCCCAGTTTTTTCATTAACTGCTTATTAACCACAATATCATTAGGTAATTTACTTATACTTCCTTGTACTATATTCATTTTTTCCATGTAATTATAATCATTAAATTCTGTTTCATAAATATCTATACTTACTGGATTATCATTAAATGTTATATTACCTCCTTGTATAATATTAAAATTGACTTTCTTCTTTACATCACTATTGCTTATAATATTATCAATTTTTTTTCTATTAACCTCAGAATTAAATATCAGCCTTACATCTGAACTTCCACTTTTATTGACTTCTCTTATCTTCAGTCCGTTCATATTATTTGAGAACAATATTTCAGACATAATTATTATTGCCACTATTAGCATTACAGCAAAGGAAATAGGTATATTCCTCCTACGCTCTTTTGAATTGCTCACCCTATCTTTTATTAATATAATTTCTTTTTCCATATATTCTCCTTTTATGCTTGTTGTTTATTTTTAACACCCTTTAATTTCTTAAGTATATCTACTATGCCTATACAAGGCAGCACAGTTACTATTGCAACAAAAATTTTTGTAAAAATTGAGTGTGCATCATACCAAGCTAAAAATATCCATCTAGCCATAAATAAAAACATATAAGCTATAGCTATTAAACTAGCTATAAAATATATAAAATATACTCTTCTCTCCTTTTTGCTTATCTTATAAGCTTTATTCTTAAAGAACATATATTTAATTATATATGTTCTTACGTTGAATTTATTTAAAAGAATGGAAAATAAAAAATACCCATCAGTTAATGAAAATGGACTTAAATTAGTTACAATAGCAATAAAATTACTTATAGCTACTATCTTACACATATCTCTAAAATTAGAGTCAATCCCTCCAAGCGATGCAATCCCTAAACTTACAAATGCAATAGCTAAATTTGTAACTAAACCAGCCATAACTATCTGTATTTTCTCAACATTTTTAAGTGTATTAATTCCCTTTACTTTAATATAAACAATAGGCATACATCCACTATATAAATTAAATGAAACTTTGTAAACGTCCTTTCCTAATGACAATGCAACAATAATATGTGATAATTCATGGGCTATTAATGAAAATCCTGACATAATTGTTAGATAAATAAATCCAGCTGAAGCAGAATTATTATACTTATACAATTGTTTTGTATTTCCCAAATCTAAAACATTGAAATTATTTATAGCAACTATAATACTAAAAAAAATCAATATACTATATAAAGCTATAAATAATTTCTTTATAGCTTTAGCTATTTCCTTTATTTTTTTGCTTTGAGGTTTCAGTATAACTTTAACTATCTCCTTTGACATAATATCAATTTCATTACTTATAATTCCACGCTGTTCATTTTCAATAAACCCATTATTCACTAATATCTTATAAAAGGCGCCAATATCTACTTTGCATTTTAATTCATCTTCAACTTTTGATTGCACATTGCTTAATGTACTACTTCCATCAAATAACTTTATTATTCTTTGTACATATTTCAATTTATTTTTTGGTATCTTTATATATTTCTCCTTGTCCTCGCAAGCTAATACATAATACTCTTGTTTTCCAAATATGGACTTATCCTCGATTATCTTATAGTCACTTACAAATTTAGGTTTAGCCTCTAAACTACTAGCCTCCATTAATTATCAACTCTCTCTAAACTTTTTTTATAATACTCGTAACTATTGAAATTTGCCTCTGAAAAATTAATTGATAACTTTTTTACATTCTTACTAAAGTTTTTATACTCCTCTTTATTTGTAACAAGTTTAACAAGGTTTAATATTACCCTTTCAGTTATAACCCTTTGAACAGCACATCTTGATTCTATTACACTTTTTTTATTTCCATTAAACAAAAGTGAACTTCCTTCACACCATAATGTACATACTCTATTGCAGAAACATTTTTTACATTTTTCTATCTCCGAACGATCTACCTTTTTAAATTCGTTCATTTTATCTTTTATATTTGATTCATTATCAAAAATTGATGATATTTTGTCTTTTTTAGCTTCATAATACATTTGGCATGGATAAAACACTCCATCTATAGTATAAAATAATGACTCCTTACCTGCTGTACAGTATTTAGCTTTTCTTTTTGTTACTATATTTATAATTATATTCAAAATTGTAATCGGAACTGTCATACATTTTTCTTCATCCTGTAACATTTCAAAACAATAATCAACCATATCATAATAAAATGTTCTTATATTTCTTTCAAATTCTGTAGGTAACTCATTCACATTATTGTAATCAGCTATATATGTAGATACATTCTGAGCCCCTAGTTCATAAAAATTATTAAAATATTCATTTATACTTCCGGCATTATATGTTCTTAAAAATGCCTCTCCCACCGTAGACTCTACCTCAAAAGTATATCCTCTATCTCTTAGCAATTTTAAGTTATTTAAAACTGTATCATAAGATCCTCTACCATCCTTAAATACTCTCATAGAATCATGACATTCCTTATTTGCATCCATGCTAATAGTCACAAGAACACTATGTTCAATTATAAACTCAACAATTTCATTTGTAAGTAATGTACCATTTGTAATTACACTAAATAGTGGCTGAGTAATGTTCTTTTGTCTACAAACATCTTCTGCATAACATATAAATTTTTCTATCTCACTAAATCCAATTAATGGTTCTCCGCCAAAAAAATTAATTACCTTTACACCATCAGGATAATTATTTAGAATAAATTCAAAAATCTTCTTATAATCATCAAATACCATTACTTTGTTGCCTTTTCTATCATAAGTACCAGCATTTGCAAAACAGTACTTACAAGCCAAATTACAAGTTTCTGATGAACATATTATAAGATGTTTTAACCAAGTTCTATCAATAACATTATTGGGAGTAACCATATCTTTTATTTTATCATTCTTAAAAACTTCTTTAATTTTTAAATTTATTTCATCTGGTTTACTACTATATAAAGCGATACTTGACGTTTCTGCATTATATAATATTTTTGTATTTTCATCCCTATCAATTACGTATACATTATCATACATCTTGTTCATTAACTTTTCCCCCTATGATATTTATTTTTTATATCCTTTTTAATATCGAGAAGCACTGCCAACAAAATTAATTGCTAGCAAGTGCTAAAGGTTATATATTAACTAGCAGCAGTGATAGCCACCAAAAGAAAATCCACTTACAACTTCTTCAATCTCACTAAGATCATCAAATGAGACCATTTCTAAATTTTCTTCATCTAATATTTTGTTTTCATTTTCTCTTTCATTCTTTATCATAATAAACCCTCCCCTCTTATCTGATTATTTGTTTATAATCTTATTACCTTGTAAAGAACCATATGTTTATTTATTCATATTATTCAAATATATGTCATACAAGGTTAAAATTTTTTTATTATTTTCCTAACTAATCTTAATTAGCAACAGTGATAGCCACCAAAAGAAAATCCACTTACAACCTCTTCAATCTCACTAAGATCATCAAATGTAACCATTTCTAAATTTTCTTCATTTAATATTTTGTTTTCATTTTTCTCTTCATTTTTTGTCATAATAAAACGCTCCTTTAATCTTTTAATTTACCATATTAACTATTCTAAATTAGCAACAATATTGAGTTCCTGCAGAAAATCCACTTACAACCTCTTCCATTTCACTGAGATCATCAAATGTAACCATTTCTAAATTTTCTTCACTTAATACCTTGTTTTCATTTTCTTTTTCATTTTTCATCATAATAAAACACCCCTTTTAATTTTTTTAATATATAATAAACTCAATCAAAAATTATTAAAACTTTGTTATATTATCTATTGTTAACTAACAACAATATTGACTTCCTGCAGAAAATCCGCTTACAACTTCTTCCATTTCGCTAAGATCATCAAATGTAACCATTTCTAAATTTTCTTCACTTAATACCTTGTTTTCATTTTCTTCATTATTCATCATCATTGCAAATCCCCCCCCTTCAAATTTTATAATTTCAATTAACTATTTAGTTTTACATTTATTTATTGATTGAATTTATATCTTAATTTGTGACTATGGAATTAACTTTTTTCATAATTTCAGCCTCTATTTTGGAAACTTCCTCTAGTCTAATAATCAAATCTTTTAGAAATGAAATTTTGCATCCAATGTAATTTTTATTATTATATAGTTTTCTAATTATATATCTCCATTTGATACTTAAATCCATCATTTTTTGTGCTTCAATAACTAACTCATCACTTTTAATATCCTTTCCAAACATTATTAATGCCTTTGCTATCTCTTCTCTTTCAAAAGTGCTTGTCCCTATTATTAATCCTTTTCTAAGGATTTTTGATTGTAATGTAAAAATTTTACTTGTTATATCCTCCTTATTGGTATATCTTTTAATCATATCTATAAATTCATTAAGATATTCTATTATATACTTATATGCATTTTTACCACTTGTGAAATAAACATTATCACAATATTGTGTTAACTTGCTTTCCTTTGAATAGTTATCAGAAAATATAGCTATTTGCCTTAATATCAGTGTTCTTAATTTATCCTTATCCAATGACATTTTACTGTTTTTTTCAATTATAAATGCTCGTCCACTTGGCGACATTGGATATATTTTACTTTGCCTACTTCTTTTAAAATCCTCATAATCTACACTTATATATTCCTCAGTACTTGCAAGTGAACTCAATATTAGCTTTTCTTCTAAAACCCCTATTACTATTCCAGAAGATATATTGCTAATTCTTGCACTATTTTTTTTATATCTATCTAACATCTCACTAGTATCGAAATAATAAACTACAGTTTGTTTATTAGAAACATATTCTTTAATTTTCTCAAGTGAATCTGTATTTTCCTTATCTAATTCAAAAACATTAAAACCTAATGATTTCAAAACATATATTTCAACCTCCTCATCACCAGGAAATATCTGGCACAAGTTTAGTTTGTTATAATTCTTTATTAAAAAGAAATTTATAATATTATTTAGACTTAATAACAATATATATTCAAAGCTTACTTCTTCATTTTTTAACCTTAGTAAATCGTAGATACATTTAATTCTACAATGCCTATTTCTTTCATGTATGCCTTTATACTTATAAAGTAATGAATCTTCCACTATACTCCCTCCAATTTTTTGCACGAAAGTATTTTTTTATTAAAAATCTATAATTTGCATTTTTTTAATATAACCGCACTATATGAGTGAGGATATGAGTAACTAGTAATCAAAATATTATTTATATCTGTTTTTAAACCTCTACAATAGTAAATACTATTTTCATACAACTTATTTTCCCCACGCAATACCAATGCAGCATGTGCTATTTGCATTGAACTTGTTGCCGCTCGTCCTTCTCCTAAAATATCCTTAATTGAAATGATAGAAATATCGTTAAAAATATTCTTATAAATTTTTAGCTCCATCTCATCTATATTCTTATGCCCATTTGCAAGCCCCACAATAGCCCCTATATCACAAGGATTTAATTTACACCGTTGTAATGCCATACTTATTGCGTACTTTAATCCTTCGCCATCATAATTAATTTTTGAAGAATCATTATACATGCCATATCCCAAAACTTCAGCGTACTTCCTTCCATTTCTCTTATTGACGCTTTCTTCTGATTCTAAAACTATACTCCCAGCACCTTCAGTGATTTCAAAACCATTATTTCTAAAGCTATCTGTTACTGAATTTTTATCATAGTTTGCCATATCATATGCTTTTTTTATGGTATCATTTATTTCATCTACCCCAGAAGCTATTATGCATTGGCTTCTATTTAGCTTTATTAAGTCATAGGAATAACAGAAACTATGAATTCCACTTTCTATACCATTTACTAATGTCGCTGTATATCCTTTTGCTTTTGTTATCATTGATAAATACCCTGCTGCGGTATTATATGATATACTTGGAAATAAAATTGCACTTGTGCCTTTAGTTCCCTTTTGTATAATTTGCTTTATATAACTTTCAATTGTATTTATGGGTCCATCGCTTGTACCGACTATTATACCTACATCTTCTAATTGATTAAAATCAATTTTCGCATCACTTATTGCATTTATCCCTGAAACAGTTAACATCTTTGAAAATCTATCCATTCTTCTTAAATACTTACTCTTAATACAATCAAATTTTTTTAAATTCTGCTCAAAATTTTCCATTTCATTTATATGCTTATCACCGTTTCTTTTTGTAAAAAAATCTATGTAGCTATCCTTACCTATTCCAAGGCAATTTACCATACCAATTCCAGTTATAAATACTCTCGGTTGATTTAATTCCTCCGCTTTATATGAATTTACTTTCCTAGAAAATATAACAGACGAATTAACTCCACCAAAAGCTAACGAATTAGACATTATATTATTTGTATTATACTTAATAAACTTATTAGGAATAAAATCCATATTATAATTTTGATTATTTTTATCAAAATTCATAGTTGGCGGTAATACATTATTCTCCATAGATTTTATTGATATTATCGCTTCTAATATGCCTGCTGCACCAAGGCAATGCCCTATCATCGATTTAGTTGAGCTTATCTTTATGGAATTTAATTTTTTTGCAAACAGTTTTTCATAACATCTTTTTTCAGTTGTGTCATTTAAATACGTTCCAGTTCCATGTGCATTTACATAATCTATATCACTAGCATTTAATTTTGACATGTTTAAAGCAGACTCCATTGCTTTTAATTGAGTTTCTCCTGATGGTTCAGGTGATGTTACATGATATGCATCGCTTGTAGTTCCATATCCTAATACTTCACAATACATCTTTGCATTTCTTTTATTTGCATGCTCCAAAGATTCTACTATAATTATTCCTGCCCCTTCTCCTAATGTTAACCCATCACTTTTTGAAAATGGTGAACATTCATTACTAGATAATGCTTTTAAAGCATGGAATCCTGAAAACTGAGTATTACTAAGTGCATCAGCTCCACCTACAATCATTACATCGACATTTCCTCTTTTAATCAAATCACATCCATATGCAATACTTATATTGGAAGATGCACACGCATCTGCAATACTTTCTACAGGACCACATATTTCAAAATATTCCGATATTTTTTCAGCAATATTTCTTATGCTGATTTTATCAATATCACTTTTAAAAATTTCCTTGCCCTTATCAATTTTTCTTAGGACGGTTTCACGTGAGTTCATTCCGCCCATGCAACTTCCTATAGCTATTCCTATTCTGCTTTTATCCAATTCACATATGTTTAACTGTGAATCCTCAATTGCCTCTATACATGCTTTTAAGGCCATCATTGTTGTATTATTTAATTCTTCTCTGATTTTAGAATGAAATTCGAAATTATCAATTTCAGCTCCTACCATTGTATAACATCCATCAGTATTAACCTTGCTTAATTTTTTAAAACCAACTTTTCCATTTACTGTATTTAAAAAAGTATCATTTACATTTTCTCCATTACAGCATGTACACCCCATACCAGTTACAACACATCTAATCATTTCCATCACCACTCAGCTTAATTGATTTTAGTAATAATTAAATTAGCCAAGTCTCGTATACATTTAATAGATTTCTCATCATCACTTGTAATTGTAATTCCAAACATATCTTCAGCAGTTGATGTTATTTCAATTATGTCTAGCGAATCTAATTCTAATCCTCCATCAAAAAATTCTTGATCATATGTTAATCTTTCGGCATCAATATCTAGTTTTAACTTTTCAATTATTTCTTTCTTTAGCTTTGCACAAATATCCTCTTGACTATATTTCATCATTTATCCCCACTTTCATTTTTATTATATTCCCACAATAATATTTAACTTTTGTTAAAATACTAATTTACGTTTAGAATCGTACAATTAGCATATTTTTTGATTTTAACAACCAATATGTAATATATTAAAATTATTATTTTACAATTCCTTATTTGTATTATACTTCCAATTAACTTTATATTCAATACTTTTTTGTATTATTTTGCCAAATATATTTTTCTAACTATCAAGTTTCTGTAAATATAAAGCAAAAACACCTTAATTCATACTTTTTAAGTATAAATTAAGGTGTTTTTATTAAATTTAGGTATAACACAAAAAGTGTAAATACATTTTTAATTATATATTTTAAATTATTTGCTACAAATGTTGAGTTACCTAAAAAGTTTTTCCCCAATCTCTACAAAGGCTTGGAACATTATAAACGCCCTCATATCCATTTTCACATCTTCTTTTAATAACTTTTTAACTTCATCTTGCGAAAGTAGCATTACTTCAATGTCCTCATCTTCCTCAAGAAACTCATTAGATACAGTTCCCTTGCAAGTGCAGAAAACTATTGCTGCTGATTCATCTGTCATACCTGCTGAGGCATAAACCTTCTTTTTAGTTTTTTCATGATTTATTTCAATAAGTTCAAGTCCTGTTTCTTCTTTCAATTCTCTTGCAGCTGCAACATCAAAACTCTCATTTCCATCAACAAGTCCTGCTGGAAGCTCATATACATAATCATTTAAAGGAACCCTAAATTGTCTTACACATACTATTTTTTTACTTTCAACATGAAGTGCAGCAATTATTGCAGCATCGACTCTCTCCTCTGCCCCTTCAAAATATTGTTTTTTAAGTGTTTCATAATCTTTTCTTGAAGCAATTGTCCAATGCTTTAAACTTCCCATTTTATTTTCATATTCTGCATCATAAAGACTCAAAAATTTTGATCCTGCCATGGTTGTTAACTTCTTTATTTTATTTTCTTTCATATGTATCACCCTCATTTTCAAAAAAATCATCCACATTCATACTATATATTTTAGCATAAATGTGGATAAGTATGCTTTTATATTTAATTTTCGTTTAAGAATCTTATAGCAATCCTTGTCCCTTTATTAACTTCACTTTCAACTTCAAGTTTAGCATTGTGAATCTTAGAAATTTGTGCACATATTGAAAGTCCAAGTCCTGAGCCATTATTACTTCTATCTCTTGATTTATCAACCATATAAAAGGGCTCAAAAATCTTATTTATATCTTCCTTTGGAATTCCAATTCCGTTATCTGCTATTTCAATAACAGGAGATTCCTTAACATATGCTCTTATATATATTTCACCATCATCTTGAGACGCCTTTATTGCATTATCCACAAGATTTGTTATTAAAATTATTATAAGCTCCCTATCCATGTTTATACATAAATCTTGTGCCTTAATTATTAGCTTAATATTTTTACTTTTTAATTTAGGTGTAATTAAAGCCTGTACCTCTCGAAGAAGCTCTTGTACTCTTTCCATTTTCATTATAGGCTTTTCTTCTCTTAATACAATCAAATCTCTAAGCTTTAAAGAAAGTTTTTGTAACCTTTTTCCTTCTTTATATATGTACGTTAAACATTTTATATGTGTTTCTTCATCATATTTATCAGTTGTTCTTAAAAAATCAGCATATCCAATTATTGAAGTAAGCGGTGTTTTAAGCTCATGTGATAAATCATCTATAAATCTTTGCTTATCCTCTGAAATTCTCTCAAGCTCATTTATCTTATCTTCTATTACCTGTGCCATACAATTAAAATTTATTGATAAATTACTAATTTCATCATGTGATTTAATTTTGACCCTTTCAGAAAAATCCCCACTGGATATTTTTTTTGTAGATTTAACAAGCTCATCTATAGGCCTAATTATAATTTTACTAAGCAATATCATAACTACAGCTAAAATCAAACATATTGCTATATTGGCCTTTATTAAAACATTATATAAGTACTTTCCATCTTCATATGCTTGCGAAATTTCCTTTACATATGTAATTTTATAAATATTTTTATTTAAATTAATTTTTTTATTTACAAACAAATATGTATGTTTATTTATATCATGTATAAAGTAACTATAACTATTAAATGAAATATTCCATATACTTTTATTACTTATAATTTTCTCTTTAAAATTGGTGAATATAGTTTTGTTATTTTTATCACTTATGTACAAATATACATTTCTATCATTAAAGTAACTTGCATAAGCACATACCATAGAATCTATACTTTTCTTATCCACCTTCAAATCATCACTAGGTGGATTTTTTTTATCTTCAAAAAACTTAATTGAAAGTTTTATAGAATCACAAAATTTATTTTCTTCAATCATACCTATATTTATTTCGTTTTGTAAATTACGTTCAAAGCTTCTATGTATTAAATACATGCTTGATGATACAAAAAATACTTCAAAAACTATTAAAGTACATAAAAATATCTTCTCCCAAAGTTTCATTTATTCCTCCAGCTTATATCCTAATCCAAACACTGTTTTTATATCATCCTTTAAATTCAATTTTTTTCTAATACGTTGGATATGGCTATCTATGGTTCTTGTTTCACCTATATAGTCATACCCCCATATCTTTTCTAGCAATCTTTCTCTTGTAAGTACAATATTCTTATTTTGCACTAAAATTAAAATAAGCTCAAACTCCTTAAGTGTAAGTTTTACAAAGTCTCCATTTTGTTTCACAGTTCTTTCTTGCAAATTAATTTCTATATACTTATACCTAAGTATATTTTCCACTTTATTATAATGCCTAAGTACATTTTCAATTCTTGCAAGCAGTTCAACACCTTCAAAAGGCTTTGTCATGTAATCATCGGCACCCATTTTTAACCCATATACCTTATCTGCGATTGAATCCTTTGCTGTTAAAAAAATACTAGGAATGTTATACCCCTTAATTTTTTTAAACAAAGTAAATCCATCTACCTTTGGCAGCATTACATCTATAATCGCCAAATCAAAGGTTTCTTCTTCGATCATATCCAAAGCCTCTTTGCCATTATATGCTTGTCTACTATCATAGTTTGACATACTTAAATTTAGCTTTATTAAATCAGAAATTGGGACATCATCTTCAACTATTAATATTTTCATTATCAATCCTTCTTCCTAAAATAAATAAATGTAAAACTTGAAATTAATTTATACCAAAATGCTGTCTTTCAAACATTTTGGTATAAATTAATTTTAGTTTAAAAACTTTTTATTTAAAGATTCTCCGTAGCCATTTACCGTATAATTTAATATATTAACCTGTACCCACTTAGTTACACCATCAGGATAATCAACATATGCAGCACTATATGGAACTACTGCACAAGTATCTGGTCCACCAGTTCTTATGCCTGTGTAATTTGTATCAAAGCCTTTATCTTTTAAAAATTGTGCAATTACACTTTTAACCCTATTATCATCATATTTGCCCTTTAACCTTCTATCTATATTATTGTAAACTTCCGCATCTCTAACTTTACCATCTCTTAAAGAAATAGCAACTTTAGCACTAGCATCAATATAATCTGGTAGTGAAGAATCATTAGGCTTACAAAATTCTAAAGTAACAGGCGTATTAAATCCTTTTTTTATCAATTCATCAGTATTATCTACTCCATTATTAAAATCCTTTGGCCAATAAAACGTTACTTGAGTAATTCCTTCCTTATCAAGATCTACGCCATATATATTTTTTATAGTCTGTTTGGCAATTGCTATGGCCTTGTCACTAGTCATATTAAAACCCTTACTAGCACTAGTATTAGTTGCTGCTGCTATCGTACTCTGATTCTGACTTTGATTTTTTACAGTTTGAGTTTCTACCTTAACAACATCCTTAGTTGACTGTGTTGCATTTTGACTTGCAAAAGCAATTACGGATGTACTAATCGTAATTACAAATGCTGCAGTTAACGTTCCAAATATCTTTTTCTTATTCATAATTAATCCCTCCATAAACTAATTTTTTATAGAATTATCTTCTATAAACATAATTATCAGTTCATGATGTATAAAATCTTTGCTTAAAATGTGTTTAAAATGTAAAATATCCACATTCATACTATTTATTTTAGCACAAATGTGGATAACTATTTATAGAATGTTATTTATTTTTTTAGCTAATTCGTCTGATATTTCAACTAAAGGCAATCTAACTTCTGGCGATTTTATTAAACCAAGCTTACTTAAGCAGTACTTAATTGGAGCTGGATTAGGTTCTTCAAACAACAATGGTATTATAGGCGCTACTTTCTTCCAAATTTCAAATGCACCTTCGTGGTCGTTTTGCTTAGCTTTATTAAATATTTCTACATACTTCTCTGCATTGAGATGTGCTGAAGCCATTATTCCACCATCTCCACCAAGCATTAATGTGCTGTAGAAAAATGCATCTTCTCCTGTTAATATTGAAAAATCCTTTGGTCTATTAAGTAAAAGGTCTGTTGTTTGATTAAAATCTCCGCAAGCATCCTTTATACCAACTATATTTTTGAGTTCTGCAAGCTTTCTTACAGTATCATTTTCAATATTTCTGCCAGTTCTATAAGGTATGTTATAAAGGACTATATCCAAAGCTGTAGACTCAGATATCCTCTTAAAGTGTTCATATATACCCTTCTGGCTAGGTCTATTGTAATATGGACATACCGATAATATTCCTTGAATTTTATATTTTTCAAACATTTTAATACTCTTTGCCATTTTTTCTGTATTGTTTCCCCCAAAGCCAATATACAATGGCACTTTATTTTCAGTATATTCTACTGTTTTTTCAAGTATACTTTCATATTCATACTCTGATAATGTTGGGGTTTCTCCTGTAGTTGCAAGCGGCATAAGTCCTGAAACACCCTTACTTGTATAGTTCTGTATCAATTTTTTATAGGAAGCAAAATCTACTTCCCCATTTTCAAAAGGAGTAATAATTGGTAATAAAACGCCTTCAATTTTCATATATATCCACCTTTCTTCTACCTGGGCTAAAAATATTCACATGAAAAGTAACAGCAAAGGAACACCCTTGCTGTTACTATTATATTCAATATTAACAATACGCGTGTACCTTGTAGCTCTCCACTATATAAATATTTCAAGTGACAGTCCTGCATATATTCTATACAAAACCAGAAGGCACCCTTGCCAGAATGCTTTCTTCGGCTGTAATTCCTTTTCTTGTCCATCACTGCCCGCTGGCTAAAGACAAGTACTTATAATTGCAGCACCTCTACCCTAGGTAAAATTCATTTAATTTTACAGTTAGTTTATCACATACCTGTATAAATTTCAAGCCATGCAAAATTAATAATTATTGTCTCTTTTTACATAAAACTTAACATAATTATTATCCATATAATCATAGGAATAAAAAATAGGCAAATCATTAATATCAAAATGAAGCTGCTTAAGCAAAATAGTCTTTTCTCCTAATTGACTTACAGCTTTCTTATAAAAAACTTCACTGTCATTTGGTATACAAATTTCACTAAAAGCATAACTTATATTTATATTCATTTTCTCTTTTAAAAACGATAATAATGAACCCGAAATTCCGTCCTTAAAAAAATCCTTAGCAATATTATGAGGAAATATATTAAAAGTATACGCTGCCTTTATTTCATTGCTTTTTCTTATTCTTTCAATAATAATTGCCTTTCCATCGCAATTAAGTTTTTCCTTCCATTCCTCTATCATATCAAGTTCATATATATTTACCTCTGCTTCAGCTGGTTTTATTCCAGAATGCTCTATCATCGAATTAGTACCCTGAAGTAAATTAAGTGAATTGCTCATAAGTGCTCTGTTCTTTTGCACATAAGTTCCAATGCCATTTTTGGAAATTAACAAACCCTGTATTTGTAAAAGTTTAATAGCTTCTCTCAATGTAGATCTTGATACATTTAACTCTTTTGCAAGGATTGGTTCTGATGGGAGCTTATCTCCCTCCTTTAATATTCCATCCTCAATCATATTCTCTATTTTTTGTTTTACACTTAAATAAAGCATACTAGTCCACTTCTTTCCTTGTCTTAAAATAAATGGGGTTAGTTATAGCTATTGTATCATTACTTCTATAATCTATTATTTTAGCCCTTATCCATTTAACTCTCTTATCCCCATAAAGCTTAAACTGAATATTGCATTTTTCATCGTACTTAGCTTCAGCTAATATGCCATCATTGCTTACTATACATACTTTCATAGAAATATCCTTTACCAATTCACATGGTTTTATTGTGACCCTATATTGTTCTTTTTCACTTAATAAAGCAGTATCTCCTATATTATAAATTTCATTGTTATTTTCAAGCGTCATATCAAAGCATACTCCCTTTGACATTATTAATCTCCCACACCTAATTCCTTCTTTTACCGCTTCAAGGAACTCTTTATTTTCATCTATTAAAAGCCAATTTACAGCACTGCTTTTATCAAAATTCTCCTTTGCATGAAAATCTCCACCGTATAAACATGTTATTTTGCCCACAGCATTTATCTTATCAAGCCAAAATTTTTCATTTCTCTCCCATTCATTTGACTCATTAATTACACGATGCCAGGTTTCAATGAAATCTATATTTTTAAAATCAACATTTTCAAACTCAAAGGTTGCCCCGGTAGATACTGGATCACCAAGCTGCCTTGGGTGTGCTATTCCTATTATTCCATCATTTTTATGCACATAATCTACAAGTTCATTTAAAGATTTTTTATTTATATTTTCCCACCTATAATACGGTGCATCTATTGCAATTATGTGTCCATAAAAAGTTGTATATTCAATACCCTTTATTATTTTTACACCGTTCACCTCATATACCTTATCAAAATTCTCATAACCCGCCATAGTATTGTGATCCGTAAGGCATATCGCATCAATATTATGTTTTTTCGCCGCCTCTGCCATAGCTTCCAAAGTATCTTTTCCATCCGAATTTAAAGTATGTATATGCGTAAGTATTTTTATCCACTTTAAGCCCATAATTATAACCCTTTCCTATATAATTTCCTTTACCAAAACTTTTACACAAATATTATCAGAATATGCTGCATGTACAGAAAGTATTATTTGCCACTCTCCATCTTCAATTGGCATCTTTATGAAACCAGGTGTACTTTCAAACTCTGATATCACTATATTCTGTTTACTATCATGCCTATGCGCACATCCTACATATGTTTCTTTGCAATAAATGGACATAGTAATTAAATTATTTATTTTATTATACCCTTTTAAAAATTCATCTTCTAAAATTCTTGTCTCCTTTAAATCAAAGGCCTGTTTAATATCTTCCTTTTTTTCTACAAATTCATTACTATAACTAAATTCTATTTTTAGCTTCTGAATCCCACTATTTACCCTAAAGGATTTCTTTATTTGTGTTTTGTTGTCACCTTTATTTATTTTTAAATTCCAGTTTAATATTTCTTCCATATTATCGATACCCTTCAAACATTTAATTAATTAAAAATTAAGACCTAGATGCCCATTTATCTTCTTTCATCATTGATGCTATATAAAAGGAACCCACCACTGCCGAAATTATAAACATCATAACAGACATAGCCGCCGCTCTTGGTAAATTATAAAAAGTTCCAAACTCTTGCTGAAGCGCAACCCCCAGCATTCTCGGTGAATTTGTTCCCATTAAATATGGAGTCGTAAATTCTCCTATGTTTCCCATAAACACAAATATAGCTGCTATCATAATTGTCCTTAAAGATAATGGGAATATTACTTTAGCTGCAATTGTAAGCTTATTTGCCCCTATATCTCTTGCACTCTCAATTATAGAATCTGATATCCCAGTTAAACTTGAGTGTATAAGCATAGTTGAAAAAGGTATGTTAAACCATAAATTAGCTAAAATTATGCCTTTTGCAGTAAACATAATACCAGGCTTATAATTAATGCCAAATACAAGCAAAAATCTATTTATAACGCCTGTGTCTTTAATTATTAACATAATAGCATATACTGCTACTATTGATGGTACAAATTTAGGTATTATGTATATTTTTTCTAATATATGTGCTACTCTACTTGTACTAAATCTTAAATAAAGTGCAAAAGCAAATGATATTATCATGCAAAGTATTACAGTAATTACCACTATATACAAAGTATATTTTATATTACTAACTTGTCCTTTGTCACTAAAAATGCTTTGATAATTTGATAAATCATAAGTATTTTTCTTTTCATCATGAAAACTCAATATTAATGAATTTAAAATGGGGATCATTATTACTACTACCATTATAATAAAAGATGGAAGTACCAATAAAAGTGGCTTTAACTTAGAATTTCTTTCCATAACATCCTCCATAATATTTATTTTAAAAACAAGCTTTGAACTTTTTCCAAAGTACAAAGTATAAAGTACAGAGTACAAAGAATGATGATTTTCCTCCATTTCACTACGAAAAATCTTACAACTTATTTTTATTGTTTATACAATTGCAACAGTTCCTGTTTTTATTCCAAAATTCCGTAGGCACGAAGGAATTTTTTCCTTTAAAACCATGTACATTGAGAAGTAAGTGTGTTGTAGGATGATTTAAATAAAATTTTATAAATCTTAGGTAAAAAACTTTAAAAGGCTTAGAGGTTTCATTTGTCTGAGCGTTTTTTCAGCGAGTTATTGGAACGTCTTAGGCTTTTAAAGTTTTTTACCTTAGATTTATAAATTTTATTTAATATCCTGCAATATACTTACTTTTCAATAGTTTTTAGTTTAACGTAGCAATTTCATCCTGCCATTTTTTATTAAGATCTTTGCTTAAATCTCCAATACTATATGCTCTAAATTTACTTATCTGTAATCCTTGCAATACTTTTATTGATGCTTTTGGAAGCTTAGCCTCGTCTATTACCGGTATAGCCTTCATTTTACTTACAAATATTCCTTGACCATCAGCAGACGCTACAAAATCTAGAAATTTTTCTGCTGCTTCTTTATTCTTTGATTTACTTGGTATAACCAAATCCTCACCACCGCCATTAAGCTCTGGTTGTATTTGCGCTATTTTTACCGACTTTGGAAGTGTACCTTTATCTAAAGCATCAAGTGTCATATCTGCCCATGCTGGTATAATGTCAACTTGTCCGTTGGCAAGCAAATCTAAAGTTCCTTGATTCTTTACTGGATATTGCACTTTGCCTGAAGCCTTATACATATATGGATGAAGTTCTTTGAGCAAATTAAATCCTTCCGTCCACTGAGCTTCCCACTTAGTATCATCTGACATAATAGCTTCCTTTGGTAAACTATTGTAAACTGCTGTTACTAAGAAGGATTCTCCAGCTCCTCCTGTTGTTGGGTCATTATATGCGAATCTTCCCGGATGAGCTTTTATCCAAGAATATAATTCTTTATCTGTTTTAGGAACATTTTTTACCTTATCTGAGTTATACGCTAAAACTACAGTTGTTCCTCTAAATACCATTGCTTTATCTCCACCGGATGATGACTTAAATTTAATATTGCTTATATTAGGAATATCTTTTGAAGTCAAAGTTGTAAGTGTATTTTTTCCTGCTTCTTTAAATAATCTTGATATATCATCATCAGAAGCTTCTATAATATCCATATCTGTTTGCTTTTGTCCTGCTTTTTCTGCTGCAATTTCTTTGTCTATTGCTGATTGAGCACCTGTACCAGATGGTATAAACTGAAGTTTAACTTTAATATTAGGGTTTTTAGCATCGAAGGCACTTATTACTGATTCCCAAGTTGTCCTTACATTATCAGAACCACCTGCATAAATATTAATAGTTGCTGATTTAGCTGCTCCATTAGTCTTACTAGCTTGCCCACATCCTGTTAATAATAGAGATACTGTAGTTAATGTTACTAACACTGTTGATAAAATTTTTTTTCTTATCATGGGTTTCTCTCCTTTTAAATTTATTTATATTTTAACTTTTAGATAAACTACTTCAACTATTGAATTTATATGCACCATAATTCCCAGAAAACGGTATTTTGCTACAAATAAATTTCAAGTTTCAGAGTAGTTTATCTTTGATTATGGGTTAGTTTGAATATGAATGATATTTTTCAAAAAGAATTGAAACTGTCTCAGCTACTTTATAATTGCTTGCTTCTTCCCTTGAAATATAAGATTTTACTGTACCTGCTTCAGTTTTAACATTTACTTCTGCATAATGTCCTAAAATCATCACATTTTCTATGGCTCCTATATATCTACTTTTTGCTTCTTTTCTTAATAGTATATTTTCTGGTCTTACTGCTATAACTTCCTTGCCTTTTTCAAAGAAATTCATGTTTCCTATAAACCCTGCGACAAATTTGGATTTAGGTTTATCATATATCTCACTTGGAGTTCCTATTTGTTCAAATTTTCCTTTATTCATAACAACTATTCTATCTGAAAGCGTCATTGCTTCCTCTTGATCGTGAGTTACAAAGACAACTGTTATGCCAAGTTTTGTTTGTATTTTTTTTAGTTCTTCTCTCATTTGAGCACGGATTCTTGCGTCAAGTGCAGAAAATGGTTCATCTAAAAGTAGTAAGGATGGTTTTAAAAGTAATGCTCTTGCTATAGCAACTCTTTGTTGCTGACCACCTGATAATTGAGATGGATACTTTTTCTCCACGCCTTCCATTTTCACAAGTTCTAACACTTTTTTAATTTCAGCTTCAATTAGATTCTTACTTATCTTTCTAATCTTTAATCCAAAAGCCAAATTATCAAATATTGTCATATGAGGCCATAGATTGTAACTTTGAAATACCATTGCTGTAGGCCTTTTTTCTGGAGGCAGCTTAGATATATCTTCGTTATCAAGCATAATTTTCCCTGAAGCCAGCTTTAAAAAGCCTCCAATAGTTCTTAATAAAGTGGTTTTTCCACACCCAGAGGGGCCAAGTAATGTTAAAAGCTCACCTTCATATATGTCAAGATTAATGTTTTCAATACCATCTCCATTTTCATATTTTCTTGTAAGTCCCTTAAGCGAAACTTTAATTTTGTTTTCCTTCATAATTGCCTCCTATTTATTTCATAGTGAAGCCCTGAGACAGAGCCTTAGTTCCTGCAAATTTCCTAAGCACCATTAGTAAAATTATTGTCGGTATAACAAGTATTATTGCAAACACTGCGCCTCCAGTAGCTGGATAATCCGTTATTACTGAATACATCAATACAGATAAAGTTTTTATATTTGGCATTCCAATTAAAAGTGTTCCTTGAGCTTCTTCAAGCGATGCTAAAAAAGTAAATATTGAAGCTGTGATAATTCCAGGCATAGCAAGTGGCAATGTAATATGCATAAAAGTCTGCCAAGGGGTTGCTCCTGCATCCAGTGCTGCTTCTTCCTGTTCCTTATGTATACTTTTGAATGCCCCCGCTGGTATCCAAGTCATAAACATCAAGGTATTTACTATATGGATTAATACTACGCCTCTCATTGTTCCCATTAAATTTAGCTTAAAAAACATAACTCCAATCATTACATACAAGCCTATTTTAGGGAAAGCATTTGATAAAAGAAAAGAAAATAAGAACATCCTCTTAAATGGGAACTCATACCTTGCAAATGCATATGCAGCAGGTATACAAATTACAATTGATAGCAATGTGGCTATACTTGCTATTACAAAAGACATGATTATTGCACCAAATAAATTTTCTTGGCTAAATACAAATTTCCACCACTGAAAAGAAAATGCAGTTGGTAAAAATGTAGGATAATCATAGTTATTTGCAAAAGCTAAAACTGCCAAATTTATAATTGGAATAAAAAAGAATATTATGAATATTGCAAACATAATATAACTAAAAAAACGTTTATTCATCTTTTCCCTCCTAATAAATTTTTTAAAACATCTACTTTTTTGGTTGTTATAGAATTTACCCTTAAACTTATCATTCTCTCCATTTGACTTACTTCGTCAACTGTCCAAACCGAACATAATAATCCATTCTCCCTACAAGCTTCTACAAGTTCAACTGATGCTAATTCATAAAATATATTTACCCCAATTGCCTTTAAACTTTTTATTTCCATCATTAGTTCATTCAAATATGATTTTGTATGTATTTTTGATATATCAAGTTTAGGTGGTTCAAGATTTATAAAGTAACTCTTTCCAATTAGCTTGTCTATGTTTTCAATTAGACTTTTAAAATTTATCCCTGTAAAAAAGGTTTTGCTCTCAATATCATAATCTGAAATAATCTTATTAGCCTTTTCTATCACTTCCATTTTCTTTACATCAATATTCAATAATACATTTTGTTCTTTTATTAATTCTAAAACCTCTCCAAATTTTTTATACTGGACATCTCCTTCAGGTACGTTATGACTTAAAATAAGTTCTCCCTCTTCATTTTCATTTTCATTAAGGTCAATTTCTATGATATCAGCCTGATGCTTTATTCCTTCTGTTATTGACTCAAGACTATCCATCTCGGTACCCATACAACCAGCATGTGCTGTTATATTTATTTTGTTTTTTTCCATAGTATCTCACCTACACTTATAATAATTTTAAGCTGTCTGACAGTTATTATTTTATACTGCTATTGTTAAGTAAAATGTACTTTTAAGTTAATTCCCTGTTAAAGCAAAAAAAATCCCCTCGAAAGCATCTTTAATGCAAACAAAGAGAATTTATATATAGATAAGCAATTTGAAAAGTTAAAATTGCTTTTACCAAGTTCATCCTGTTAAATTACAATTTTTAGAGCAGAGTACAGATGACAGAGTACAGAGTACAGTGAATGATAATTTGCCTTTCGCTTTGCTTAGGTAAATCTTAAACTTAATGTTGTCAGCTTCGCTGAGCACCATTTATGGGGCGATTGCGCAGCAATAAAAATAAGTTTTCAAATTTTTCACAGTGCTAACGGAGAAAAATCATCCTTCGTTGTACTCTGTACTCTGTACTCCGTACTCTATGTTAAATTGTAATTTGTCAGGATAAACTTGGTATTTGCAATTTCAATGTTCCAGTTATATTTTAAACTTTCTTACCATATTTTCTAAGTCCTTAGCCAGTTGTTCTTGCTTCTCTGATGCTGCTGCTACCTTTTTTACAACATCTGTAGTTTCATTAACGCTAATTTTTATTGTTTCAGTATTTTCAGATGATTTTTGAGCATTTCTTGCAGTTCCTTGTACTGATTCACTTACCTCATTTATTGTTGCAGTAAGCTCCTCTGTCATAGAAGCTATTTCCTCTGACATCTTGCTTACAAACTCTGAATCCTTGTAATATACATCTCCTATATCCTCCATGTACTTTAATTGAGGATATACATTTTCATATATAAAATTGAGAACATCCTTTTCATTATCAGAAAGGCTTTTAAATGCATCTTGAACTTTTTTAATGGTATCCTGTATATTGGACACGGCTTCAGATGACTGCTCTGCGAGTTTTCTAACTTCTTCTGCAACCACTGCAAAACCTTTTCCCTGTTCTCCTGCTCTTGCCGCTTCTATCGATGCATTAAGTGCAAGCAAATTTGTTTGCTCAGATATTTCTGAAATAGTATCTGCCATAACCTTTATGTTCTCTACAACCTTACCATCTTCTATTGCTTTTAAAGCTTTATTCTTCTTTTCTTCATATATTTTTTTAGTTTCTTCAACTGCAGCTCTTCCTTTATCCTTAATGTCAGTAGCTGTTTTCTTTGAAGTATTTGCATTATTGCTGCTATCCATTGCCTTATCCGAAAGTACATTTATACTAGAATCTACTTCCTCAACAGATGTACTTATCTCTTCAGAAGCCGCCCCTGCTTCCTCCATTTCATTTGATATTTTTACTATTGCTTTATCAATTTCTTCAGCTTTTAATAATAATTCATTGGTAGCATAACCTAGTTCTTCACTCATGGAGTTCATATTTTGAGAATTCTTAAGCATTTCTTTGATTATCATTACAAATTGCTTTTTCATAATCATGAAGGCTTCTGCAAGCTGTCCTATTTCATCCTTACGCTTTATCAAGTATTTATAATCTTCATCCTCAGTCAAATCAAATTCCGAAGATTTTTTAATTATCCCAGTAATTTTAATCAAGGGCTTTGAAATTATGCTTCCAAAATATAGAGAAATTACTGCAACTATAATTATGCCAATTACAATAAATATACTTATTATTCTAATTAGATTATTAGACTGCCTAAAAATTTCACTTTCTGGTGCTGCAAGTACAATTGTCCACCCATTAGAAAGTTTTTTATAAGCTAAATCTTTTTTGATACCATTAAAATCATAGTCATATATCTTATTTGAAGTTTTATTTTTACTTATCTCATTTGCCAAAAACTTCAGCGAACCTTTATCTACAGTATTTAAATTATCCTTTATTGTATATTTAGGATGAATCATAAAGTTATAGTTATCATTAATTAAAAATGAATACCCACCAGCATATACTTTAGTGCTTTTTACAATGTCCTTAATCTGATTGAAATCAATATCCATTCCTACTATACCAATAGTCTGTCCATCTTTAAAAATTGGAACCACATAGGATATCATATAAACATTAATATTAGAATTCAAATACGGATCGAGCCATGTTGCTTTTCCATTTTTTATAGGAGTGTAATACCATCCAACATGTGCTGTATCGCTTGGATCATATTTGCTAAAATCCGTTGGAACTAATTTTTTAAAATCACCTTTTGCACTTTCCTTTGAATAAAATACTCCAGATGTTGGTGGGGTATATTTAGGATTAAATCTTATGTAAAAGGTCATTGCCCCATCTGTATTTTCTCCAAACTCCTTAGCTATAGCTTCTATTTTATTTTGGTAATCGTTCAAATAATTACTGTCGGTAAAAAATTTATTTACATCACCTAAGTTATCAACTGATATCTTTGCTAATGTATCTACTGATGCCTGTATTTTTGAAATCTTTAAATTCAGTTCATTAGCTTCATTTTCACAACTAAGTTGTATCTTTTCTTTTGAATTTTCCTTTGACATAGTAGTTGAATTTATAATACCTGCTGCCCCAACAAATAATGCAATTAGTATTGAACTTAATATTATCGCTAAAAATATTTTAGTTCTTATGCTTCTCATAATTTTCATCCCCCTAATTATTCTTTTGTTAAACATGCCTTTCATTTATTTCATAATACACTGTATATACACAATAGTAAATAAAAAAATGTACTAATTAGTCAAAGTTTAGCTAATTAGTACATTTCCTAACGCTTAGTAAAATTAACCTGATATACAATACTAAAATCATTAATTTAATACATAACACTTGTTGTTTCTCAATTTAATATGCCTTATTAACTATTTTTTAAATATTTTATAAGTAGTTTAATTTGTGGCAACATGTAATAAGAATTTTTACATAAAATATAAGTATTACGACAAAATGGAGTCCCATCTGAAAAATATAACTCTTTAATATATCCATCAAAGTTATCCAAGCATATTTTGGGGAAAATACCCCATCCTAATCCGTATTTAGCCATTTCTAAGCAAGTATCAATATTGTCCATCCAAAGTTTTGTATTGTCAACAGATATGCCATTTTCCAAAATCCAAGTCTCAATTTTCCCTTGTGAAATGGGATCGGTAGTTCTTCCAATATACGAGTAAGAATTAAGCGGAAGATTTGCGTTTTCATTACTGCACACAAGACACATCGGTTCGGTATCTAATAGTATAATTTGTTCATCCCAGTTATATTCTCCCCGTATAATTGCCATGGAAAATTCATCCCTTTTAAGTCTATTATATAAATTTTTGCTATGATCAGTAATTATATTAACATCAACATTTGGAAATGCCTCTGTATAACTTTTTAAAATCTTAGGAAGGCGATATCGAGCATAATTTAATGAAACTCCTGCAGATAAACTTCCTCCCATAAAATCATGGTTAGCTGATACATGTTGACGCATCTCATTTAAAGTATTTACTACATTTCTAATATACGGGATAATACTTTCACCTAAGGGAGTAAATAAAACTCCTTTCTTAGAACGGATAAGCAATTCAGCACCCAACTCTTTTTCTATTTTTTTAATCCTCTTTGTGAGGGCAGGTTGAGTGATAAATAATTTTTCAGATGCCTTTGTAATATTTTTCAATTTATACAGTGTTAAAATTAACTTATAATCCTTCTCATCCATAATTATTAATCCTTTATTCATTACTTTTGGTTATGATTATTTATAAAATAGTATTATTATACATTATAACATATAAGATATATAATAGAATTGCGTTATTTAAGAAATTCTTAATTTAGGCATATTAAAGAAAATAACAAGTGCAACTTTCAGCTAGTTTTGTGTACTACTTCGTCACCATAACACGCTAAGACAACCAGTATTAAGGAATTATAGTTCCTTGTATTGCACAAAACTATCTCTCAATTTGGACTTATTATTTTTTTTAAGATGCCTTAAAAGGAGATAAAATGATTAATCAAAATAAAACAAAATCAAATACTTGCACAATTACCAAACTGCTTCTTACATGGCTACAAATTGGTTTTACATCCTTCGGTGGTGGTGCTACAACTCAATATCTTATCCAAGAGCAATTTATTTACAAACATAAATGGATAACTGATGAAGAATATGCTAATATCATCGGAATGTGTCAGATAACCCCAGGTATGAATATAATTGCATACACCATACTTATAGGTAAAAAGTTAGCTGGTGCTATAGGAATTCTTGTATCTTTGGTTGGCCTTATTTTACCTAGTGCAGCAGTTACAATTGCATTAACTACAATTTATACTTCTATTAGTAAATCACCAAAAGTACATTCTGCACTTCACACAGTATTTGCTGCTATTTTTGGTATAGCTTTAGCTACCAATTGGAGAAATGTACAACCTATTATTATAAAAAATTATAAGCGGGAACACATTATTTTTGCAACAACACTTGTTATAATGATTGGCAGTGGAATTATTTATATACTTTTAAACCCACCTGTAATTTTATTATATGTCTTAGGTGGCTTATGCTTTGCTGTTGCCTATTGGTATATTTCAAAGAAAGAGGTGAAGGTTAACAAATGAGCTGGATTGTATTTTTTTGGATCTTACTTAAATCAGTTTTATTCTCTTCAGGAGGTTATGGACCTTTACCTAGTTTACATTCTGACTTTATACATTATAGGCTATCAGGTCAAAAACAATTTACTGAAGCCTTATCAATTGGACAAATTACTCCTGGCCCTAATGGACTTTGGGTTGTAAGTCTATGCTATTTAGTTGCTGGATTGCGTGGTGCTTTATTGTCATGCATTGCATTGCTTTTGCCACCGCTTTTAATCTTAATTGTTCAACCTTGCTATAATCGTATTGCCAGCTATCCCGCAACACAAGGGCTACTTGATGGTGTAGTAATTGTTATATCTACCTTTAGTATAATAGTTGTATTTAAAATATTCGTAGGTAATGGCATAGATATAGAAACAATTGCAATTGCAGCTATAAGTTTTGCATTAGCAATGTCAAGACGTGTATCTACAAATATTATATTATTAGTTTCAGCCCTGATAGGCATAGGGTTGTCGCATTAAAGGTTGCTAAATCATGATTAATAAATATTGCGAAGCAGCTAAATCAAAGTACAGAGTACAAAGTACAATGAAGGATGATTTACCTTCCCTTACGTCAGGTAAATCTTAAACTTAACTGTTGTCAGCGAAGCTGACAACAGTAATGACGCGATTGCGTAAGCAATCAAAAATAAGTTAAAGATTTTCTGTAGCTTTGCTACAGAAAATCATCCTTCTTTGTACTCTGTACTTTATACTTTATACTTTGGTTTAATAGTTCACAATAATTTTACTTTGTGCCTGTACTTCCAAATCCGCCGCGATTAGCGTTACCAAAGGTTTCAACTTCATCAAATTCTATTTCTGGCATAACTTCCATTATTCTAAACTGTCCTATTTTATCTCCTTTTCTTACCCAAGTGCCTTCAATGCCATCCTCCGTATGCTTGCCTTGTAGGCAGTATACTGGCATGTGCCATTGATCATCATCTCCTATATACGTATCATCAACAACACCAATTGAATTAGTTTGAATTATTCCCCAAGTCTTAAAGGTTGAACTTCTTGGTGCCAAATGAGCTTCCCACCCTTGTGGCAATTCTAATGCAAATCCAAGTGGAATCATTGCTCTTTCATTAGTTTTAACAAATACATCTTTATTTGCGTATACATCAATCCAGTTTCCCTTTTCTATTTTCTTTAATTTAGTTGCCTCTTCAAAATATTTAATTCTAATTTTCATATGTAACTACTCCCCCTTATAATGTTTAGCACATTGCTTTTTTTCATCGTTATCCGCAAACAAATTCATTGCATCAAATACTTCCACACCAAAATCCACAAATGAATTTCCCTTTGCTGTAATTATATTTCTATCACGTACAATTCCTTCATCTACGTAGGTTTCACGAGGAAATGGATCATATGTAGCTCCAAGATTTTTTAAATATTCTTTATCTAATGTTGTTGTGTACAAATATCCTTTAAGAATACCCGCCTTTGCTAAATAAATGGGTCCTGCACATATTGCACACAAAAGTTTTTTCTCATTATGCAGTTTTCTTATCAATGAAAAAATTTCTTCCCTGTCATCAGTATTCCATCCTCCTGGAATAATTAATGCTTCAACATCACTGATAAACAAGGTTTCTTTTACAGTTAAATCGGGAATATAACTAATTCCCGAGGTCCCCAAAACTTTTTCTTTATTATATCCTATTGTAAGCAATTCCTTTTCCCCAAACATCTTTATCAAATGGCAAGCAAATGTCATTTCAAAATCAGTCATACCATCATATATAAAGCATAGTACTTTTCCCATATTTATATTCTCCTATTACGTTTTTATTAACTTATTCGTTTTATTATAGGCGGATGTGAAAAAATATATTCTATAGATAGACAACCTGAAACATTTAAATTTCAAGTGGTTTATCTATAAATGTACAACAGTATCTTATCTTAATATTATGTTTGTAAAATAATTTTTCTTATCTACAATAACCCTATAGCCATCATTTAAAACCTTAAGTGTTCCTTCATCTAATGGTTTAGAAATCCAAAGCGGAGATGTTATTCCAAATTCAGCTTCTATTCCACCCTCATACCATACCCTTATGGATGTTACCATACCGTATTTCTCTTTTTTTATTTTTTCTACTTTTCCAAAGTTATTTATGAATTTTTCATCTGCAATTAATAGCTTAGGTGTAGTACTAATTATAGTAAAATCAACATCAGAATCTTCCCTCGCTTGTCCTCGTGCATGTGACCCAACTAATATTATTGAATTTATCATAACTTCTTCTTCTGCCCATTTTTGTACTTTATCCAAAAAATTTAAAATATCCATAAATAACACATCTCCAATACCTTTATAATTACTACATATATTTTAATACTATAAATAAACTGTTTCAACTAAATAATAGTTTACAAAATTGATACAATAAAGAGTAATTTTAGAGACATCTTTTTTTTATAATGTAATAGTACATTATATACTATATAGATTTATCGATGCCTTAACTAAAGATATACTATTGCGAAACTTAAAATTCATTTGTACCAAAATGTCGTCTTCGGGGCATTATGGTACAAATGAATCTTAATAGTCGAACTGGTATATCTATATACATCAAGTGCAACTAAGCTTATGCCCAGCTTAGTTGCACACTTAAGTTATGATAACAAATGAACCTATAGGACCTCCTCCGTAGCTTCGCTTGTTATCTTTTTTCATTTCCTCTCTTAAAATTTCCTGTGGCCTTTGCCATAATTAACTGAATTTCTTTAGAGCTACTAGTGCTTTCAATCCTTTTTAAGAATTTTTCACTTTCTTTTCCCACTAAAATTTTTACCATTTTTTCATGCCAATATATAAATACTTTATTATCCTTTGATACCCTGTAAGAAAAAAATTCTTGTTCTAATTTATTTCGCTTATCCACATTTACCATATTTCTTACCTCTATACTAAATTTTTAACCATTATGAGACATGGATTGGCTTTACCCCATATTTCTTCTATCTCTTCTAATGGATAAAAACCAACCTTTTTATAAAACTTTCTTGTCTCTTTATAATTTTTATCAGGATGTGATTCTCCCAAAGTTTTTACCATAAGGAACTTTACTTCGCTTTCAATTAATATTTTTTCTGATGTGTTTAACAATTCTCTTCCTAGTCCATTTCCATGATATTCTCTAAGTATTCCAACAACATAAATCTCTGAAGTATATATATTATTCGTTTTTATACTTATAAAGCCAACAGGTTTATTTGAAACATATGCCGCATAAAAATCAGTATTTTTTACTCCTTCCACATATTCAACTATAGCTTCCTCAATACCAAACCACTCTGGCAAATTCCTTAATATATTATCTGTTATTTTTGCTTTTTCTTCATTGACTAATATTTTAAGTATATTAACAGCCATTTTATCATATTTCCAATAAATTAATTCATCATCCCTATTTGTTTCCTTCATTCCAAGCCTTTTCAATATTTTAGCAGATGGTATATTATTGATAAGACAATCAGCTTTTATTACATTAACATTTTCTCTTTCGATTGCCCAATTGAAAATTGCTCTTGCGGCTTCAAATCCAAAACCATTTTTTCTTTCTTCCTCAACTATGCCATACCCAATTTCTACTTCGCCAGCTTCATCTGGTCCGCCATGAAAACCTATATCCCCAATTACTTCACTATTATCCTTTTTTACAATCATCCAAGTTTCAAAACCACTTGGTTCGTTTTCCTTTAAAACTTTAACTATGATGGGTAGAATATCCCTAGTGTCATCTGTTGGCCAAGCTTTATTCACTTTAAGACCAAGTTTTTCAACCTCAGCATTTTCTCCATTTATAAGAGTTTCCGATACTTGTAAGGTTATTGGAATTAAAGTTAATCTTTTTGTATCTATATTTTTTAATTTCATTTATTCACCCTCAATTTTAATAATTAGTTCTATACAGTATACTTTGTTTAGTATTTTTAGAGCAGAGTACAGATTACAGAGCACAGAGTACAACGAAGGATGATTTTTCTCCGCTAGCACTACGAAAAATCTGAAAACTTATTTTTTTATTGCTGCGCAATCGCACCATTGATGGTTCTCAGCAACGCTGACAACATTTAAGTTTAAGATTTACCTGAGAGAAGCGAAAGGTAAATCATCACTCACTGTACTCTGTACTTTGTACTTTGTACTCTGCTCTACAAATTGTAGTTTATCAGTATACACTTTGTATTTGCAGTTTCGATTTTTCAAGTACTAAATCTCCCCCTGATATACTACTTCAAAATCTTCAAAAACCACTGGCATATCATCACTAAACTCATATCCTAACTGTTTTCCTTCTTCCCTGAAGAAATTAGTATGTCCCTGAATCCAAGATTCCAATGTATCATCCTCACCCTCACGCTTACAAATATCATAAGTAATATCTGAAAACGGAATAATCGTTATATTGGTAGTTTCAATAATACATCGTGGTACACCTTCCCAATCAGTAACAATACTTAAATCGCCAACCTCAGGTATACTCTCATTTTCAATTTCATACATGCATAAACTACTTGCTGTAGCCTTCTTTTGTCCATCTAACACCAAATGCAATAGCTCATTAGCCAATTTCTCAGTTAATTCAAAATGAAATGCCTCTAAATACTTTGTTGTTTCGTCTCTATTTGTTTTCTTTAAAAATGCTTTCCAAAACATATCAATTTTTTCTTGTGAATATTTTTCATTTTCCATTATTTCTACCTACTTTTTATCTTTAATGTGATACGTATCATACGGTCCATCCATTACATATCCAAGCTTTTCTGCTAAATGAACAGAGGTAAGATTGGCTGCATCCCAACTAGGATAAATTCCTCTGTCAAGACAATGCAAAATCAGTGCTGCTGCTGCAACTGTTGCTAGTCCCTTCCTTCTATACTTTGGATCTGTGTCAATCTGAATTTCAATTCCACTATCATAAACACTATATGATGATGCGCCGCATACAACTTTGCCTTCATGTAAAATACAAAACCCTACACCTCTATTTAGGTAATCCTCTATAGAATCAAATTGTGCTGTAAAATCTTCAGAAAGCTCATGAAAAGACTTATCATATGCTATATCTTTATCTACTTTCTTTAACTCATATCCTTCAGGCAGCATAGAAATAAGACTCTTTATGTGATTATAATTTAAATACTTTTTATCTTTTTTAAAGGCATATCGCTGAAATTTATTTGCGTAACCTTCATGAATCTTTTCTATACAATCTTTCCACCCATCTGTACTTACAACTACAAAACAATTTGCCGGAAGATTATTAAGCAATTCAGCAGCAGCTTCTGCATTTGGATCTCCAGCAAAAAATACAAGTTCACCAACTATAATCTCTGCCGCTGTAGGATTTTTAATATTATCAACATAGGCTTTTCCCATATGTCCCTGAAGACATGAAAGAATCATAGTATCCTCCATATCTTCAAAAATGGGGAATAACTTGTTTTTCACATCAATATTTGCTTCATAAATCACTTATACTTCACCTTACTTTAAAATTTTTATCATATTCTTTTGCCGGTCCTTTAGTCAATTTTTCATTATAAATTGGAGCCTCAATATATTTTCCAGTCACATCTTTTAAATATCCTTCTTTTAATTCCATTGCCATAAACGAAGGATTATTTCCGCCCCACTCCGTTGTAACTCCAAACTCCCTAGCATCAACAAAGCCAAAGCGAGGATAGTAAGTAGCATGCCCAAAAAATAATATGGCACCATGTCCAAGTATTTTTGCACTCTCTATAGAATATTTCATAAGAGCACTACCTACACCTTGTTTTTGATATTTGGGCAATACACTTAGCGGTCCGAAATTAAGTACACATATCTTTTCACCATTAGGCTGCAAGATATGTGCTTTGCTATATATTACATGACCAACAACTCTGTCATCTATTTCTGCCACAAAATCAAGTTCCTTTATTCCATCCTTCTTACGAAGCGAATGAACCATATAGTGTTCTGTAGCGCCAATACCTATTTCCTCAATTCGCTCTTCTCTCCAAAAAGCTTCTCTTGTTAATTCTTCTACTGTTCGATAATCTTTTTCTTCTTCAAGTCTTACATTAATATTATTCATTAATTCCCCCCCTACCATTTCGTACTAAATAAAAAACATATCTAGCCCACTGAAGTGTCCCGCTAAATTCACTATAATGATATTAACGGCTCTCCATGACACCCTTGTGTACTAAATATGCTTCTTCAATATTAAATTTTTCCCATATTTCATTTATAGATACTTTTATCCGCCCTATCCTGTACTTTTTAATTTATAGTTTTTCTCTGCTGCATTAAGAAGTAACTATCTAGATTTAAAAGTCTACATGAATTGCCCTCCAAGCACCTATTATGTTTTCTTTCCCTTATTCCAGTGAAAAACCTTGTTAAATTATACAATTCCATATAAACTTCGCTTTTAAGAGTAACTTTTCTATTTGATTTTATCGTTTTTAAAACGCTATCAAGTTTATCTAGTTCCTTTTCACTATCTAACTTTATAACTATTCCATCATATTCAATTGTCATTATTAAAACCTCACTTTAAACTATGAAAGCCAGCCTTATACTGGCTCCCATGTAATTAATTTTTCCGCTTATGAATCATAGATTCAGTCTTTTTATTTTGAAACTCTCCTATATGAATTTTAGTAACTGCTCGTAATCTTATACTCATTTTTAATCATCCTTTCGTTTTCAATTCACACTTCTCAATGCAGATTAATTGTGCATTGCTTTATACTACATTAGCACTTTCAGCTTCTTTTTCCTGTAAAAGTTGATTAGTATACAATCTGTAGTAATATCCCTTATTTCTAAGAAGTTCTTCGTGAGTTCCACTTTCTCTTATCTTACCTTTTCGTATAACCAAAATTTTATCTGCTGAAACTATAGTTGAAAGTCTGTGTGCAACTACAAAGCTAGTTCTATCTGACAAGACCTTATTTATAGCATCTTGGATTACTTTTTCAGTTTCAGTATCTATAGAGGAAGTTGCTTCATCAAGAACAAATATTGCTGGATTTCCAACGATAGCTCTTGCAAAAGAAATAAGCTGCTTTTGACCTGTTGAAAGGTTTCCTCCACTTTCACCAACATCTGTATTGTAGCCATTTTCTGTTTCCATTATAAACTCATGAGCATCTACAAGCTTTGCCGCTCTTATTATCTCTTCATCTGTAGCATCAAGTTTTCCATATCTTATATTCTCTTTTATAGTTCCGCTGAAAAGATGTGGACTTTGAAGAACATAGCCTATATTAGATTGAAGCCATAAAAGTGAACGTTCTCTGTAATCTAAACCGTCAATTAGTATTTCACCGCTAGTTGGCTCATAAAATCTGCATAATAAATTTACGATAGTACTTTTACCAGAACCAGTTTCTCCAACTAAGGCTATTGTTTGACCCTTCTTAACCTTTAAGTTAAAGTTTTCAAACACCTTTTGACCATTTTTATAAGAGAAACATAAATTCTTAAATTCTATATCACCGTTAATTGTCTCCCAATTTTCCTTCTTAGCATTAAATAAATCTCCGTACTTGTCTATTACTTCTTTTTTATCCCATATATCAGGTTCAGTCTCAACAAGTGATATTATTCTCTCTGCTGATGCCTGTGCCTGCTGAATTTCTGCTATAGTTCCTGCAAGCTGACTTACTGGATCGAAAAATTGTATTGTATAAGATATAAACATTACAAAAGTACCATAAGAAAGTCCATTAACCATAACCTTATTTCCACCAAACCATATTGCAAAACCTGTTCCTATGCTTCCAAGTGATATAACAATTGGAAGGAACAAGGATGAGAATATAGCTGCTCTTACTGATGAAAATCTCATTTTTTCTGCATCATATTCAAACTCATTTAAATTTTCATGCTCACGTACTAAAGTTTTAGTAGTTTTTGCACCTGCTACTTCTTCACTAAAATCTGTTGTAAGCTGTGAATTAAGCTTTCTAACATGTCTATAGGATTTTAATATCTTCTTTTGAAAGAATATTCCTATTATAAATAATGGTGGAACAACACTCATACTTATAAGTGTAAGCTTAATGTTATAAAAAGCCATTATAGCTATATAGAAAATCATAACACCAATTGACCAAACCATATCTGTCATACCCCAGGATATAAGTTCGCTTAACCTCGCTACATCGGAAGTCATTCTTGCCATAAGCCAACCTGAGGATGAAGTATCATAATATGAAAAAGATAATTCTTGAAGTCTCTTAAATCCTAATTTTCTTATGTGATAAGCTAAATAATTTTCTAGTTTACCAGAATGTTTTATGAAAAATTTTACGTTTATAGCCTGAAAACTTACAACCGCAAAATACATTAATGCAAAAATTGCGAGCTTATTTGTTGAATCTTTTACTACCAAGTTATCTATAGCATAGCCAGTTAAAAGAGGCATTACAGCATCCATTCCTGCAACTAATATCATAAGTCCTATCAATACCAGTAAATCCTTTTTAAAATCTGTAAGGTATCTAAATAACTTTTTCCATATACCTAGGTTTAACTTTTGCGTAACTTGATCTTCTTCTATTCTTGCCATTCGCGTCACCTCCTGATTTTAATTAAGCAAGTTTCTCTTCTTTTTCTTCTTCTTTTGAATTTTGTATCTGCCATATTCTCTTATAAACTCCGTCCTTCTTTATGAGTTCACTATGCTTCCCTATGGCTTCTATTTTTCCATGATTTAAAACTACTATTTTATCTGCATCCATAACTGTTGAAATTCTATGAGATATTATAAAAGTAGTAACTCCTTTACTTCTCTTTTCAAGTTCACCTCTTATAATTTTATCTGTCTCAGCATCAACTGCACTTAGTGAATCATCAAAAATCAATATAGGAAGATTTTTTATTAAAGTTCTCGCAATTGCAACTCTCTGCCTTTGTCCTCCGGAAAGTGTAACTCCCTTTTCACCAACAATAGTGTCATAGCCTTCTTCAAAAGAAGTTATAACCTCGTGCACTGCTGCCATTGAGGTTGCTCTAACAATTTCATTATCATCAGCATCAAGCTTTGCCATTTTTATATTATCCTTAATAGTTCTTGAATAAAGAAATGGTTCTTGAAGTACAATTCCAACATTGCTTCTTATCCATTCTCTTGATATATCCTTAAGTTCAACGCCATCTACCTTTATTGAACCACTTTTATAATCATAAAGCCTTAGTAATAAGTGAATAAGTGATGATTTTCCAGAACCAGTAGGTCCAACTATTGCTACAGTCTCTCCTTTGTTTACATTAAAGCTTATATCTTCTAAAACAGGCATGTTCTCTTCATATTCAAAGCTAACATTTTCAAAAGAAAGCTTCCCTTTAATTTCAGGTTCAAGTACCTTTCCATACTCCTTCTCTTCCTCTTCAGCAAATATAGCATTTACTCTTTTAAGTGAAACCGTCATTTTTCCCATATCAGAAAGTATTCTTCCAAGCTGTCTTATAGGCCATATAAGTCTTCCAACATACGTGTTAAAAGCAACAAGCATTCCAAGAGTTATTTGTCCATGAACAGTAAAATAGATTCCAAAAACAAGGGAAAGTCCTATTTGGAAAGTACATAAAAAGTCCGAACTTGCCCAGAACGTTGACATCAACTTTGCAACATTATAGTTAAGGTCCCTAAACTTTTTATTCTCCTTTTCAAACTTTTCAATCTCAAATTCTTCTCTTCCAAAAGCCTTAACAACCCTTACACCAGTTAGATTCTGTTCAATTACTGAAGTAAGCGCGCCTTCCTGCTCATCTGCAATCTGAAAGGTACTCTTAACCTTATAAAAAAACACATATGAAAATACAAATACAATTGGCACTGTTATTATTGATATAAATGTCATCTTTACATTCATTGAAAGCATCATAACAAAAGCAAAAACTACCATAAAAATGCATTTTCCTATTTGGACCATTTGATTTGCAAAAAATCTTCTTATAGTGTCAACATCAGAAGTACATCTTTGAATTAAATCCCCAGATTCAGCATTTACATGATATTTATAAGGCAAACGTTGAATATGATTATATAACTTTACTCTGATATTTTTCGCCATGCTCTCAGTAGCTTCAGCAGAAAGCTTTCCTTGTATATATAGAAAAACTCCTCTCAAGCTTGTGAGTGCTACAAGGCATATTGCACATACCCATAAATTTTTTGCTAAAACAGTTCTACCACCAAGTGATTCTACAAAATTTACTATTACAGCAGCTTCATTTATAGGTTTGTTTCCTATAATTGAATCTATTGTGATTTTAATTACTAGAGGTTCAAGCATTGATATAAAAGTTGCTACCCCAGTTGCAAGTATTGCTAAAATATATAAAAGTCTGTTTCCCTTTGTAATTTCTAAAAGTTTTTTCATACTAAATAGATTCCCCCTTATACTTAATAATATTGAGCTTCGCTACGCATAAAATTTAGAATCAAAGCTCCTTATTTTTCTAAAAATTTGTTTTTTACTCATTTTTAAACACTCCTTTTTATAGTTTTCCACTCATCAACCTTATGGCGATAAATTTATATAATAGAATATAGATATACAACTTGGAACATTGAAATTGCTTATCTATAATCTCTATTAACAATTAAAAATAAAAAGTCGCAGGTCTTGAATTTCCTACGACTTTTTATATATATTTGAATTTAGTGAAAATATTTCCTAAAAACACACATAAAAAAGCCATAGGCACACAACCTATGGCTTACTTTTCCAAACAAATCACAAAAGTAACTTAAACTAATTCACCAAGGTCGCATATATTTTTAAAACCAGTTACTGCCAATACAGTCCTATTAATTCCAACAAACGCTATAAAATTTCTCATAGTTTACGACCTCCTTTTTTTAGTTTAATTTTTCATTATAATAATGATTATACTCCTACATTTACAATATTGCAATAAAAAATGTTAATTTTTATTATTTTTTTCCACTTAGCATATTGATAAGTATTCTAGAAGATTATTTTAATGATGCTATTAAGGCTTTATATAAGAATACCCACACTTTTGCTTATTAATAAGTTCCAAAACACCAACAGGAACTATATCTACAAAATTTATTAAATTTTCTTTTTTTATATTGAAAGAATTTAAGGCATTATTGCATGCAACAAATTTAACATTTCTATTTTTTAGTTCTTTTATAAAAATAATTTTAGAGTTCAATTCATTGTTTAAAGCATAAGCCTTAACAGCTTCTGAATTAGCCAAGACTTCAATATTTAAATCTTTATCATCTACTGCACGAATTAAATTTTCTACATTTTTAAGAAGTAACCCCCATTTATTTAACTCATCTATATGAAATATTACTTTAATCTCTTCCATCTCCGATCACTTCACTCTCTTTAATCTCGATTTCATTTTCAGGAACATATTCATTGCACTTCTTACAATAATATCTTATCTCTAGCTCTTCATTGCACTTTTTATGGTATAAGGTTCTACTGCAATTTTCTAAATACTTATTTGCCCATATAATCATGGAATTAAATACATGTCTAAACTCTCTTCCTTTTTCTGTTATTATATATCTATATCTTGGTGGATGCTCATTATATATTTCTGGAACTATAAATTCATTCTTCTCCAAAATTTTTATTCTATCTGACAAGATGTTAGTTGGAATGGGATTTAATGCTTCCTGCAGTTCTTTAAAGGTATTTTTATTATTTAAAATTCTGTGCAAAACAAGCAATGTCCATTTATCTCCTACTATATTTAAAGTTTCTGCTAAATTGCATTTAAAATCATAAGTTCCTTTCAAATAATCATCTCCTAAGCCTTATTTTTTGCCGTTTATTAGTAATTCCATTGTGTTTTTATCCATAGCACCTGGAACGTATTCTTTTATATTTCCCTCTTTATCAATTATAAATGTGGTTGGAAAAGCTTGGATACTATATTCATCCATAACATCACCACTATTATCAAACATTACTGGGAAGTTATAACCGTTACTATTAAGGAATTTACTTATATATTCTTTTGAACCTTCTTGCCCCAAATTAGGTGCTGTTACTCCTAAAATTATAACATCTTTACTGTTATTTTTATATTCCTTATAAATTTCTTGTATATGCGGCAATTCCCCCCTACACGGTGGGCACCAGGTAGCCCAAAAATTTAGGAACACTACTTTTCCCCTATAATCACTCAGTTTATGTGTTTTACCATATTGATCAACTAAACTAAAATTTGGTGCCTTGACTTTATCATTTTTCTTGGAATCTGCTTTATTATTCTGTGTACTTTGACTTTGAACCTTTGGTTTTTGCTGAACTGCTGTTTTATTTTTAAAACTAAAGCTTATATTCATCACTCCCAAAATCATTATTAAACCAGAAGCTATAAGAAGTAAGCCACCAATTTTTTGTATTATTTTCATATGAAGCTTTATTTTATCTAATAGCATAAACAATTTACTATAAAAAATTGAGATTATTATAAACGGCAATATAAATCCAATAGTATATACTAAAATCAGTAAATTGCCTGTTAAAGTTTCACTTGAAGTTGAAGCCATAATCAAAACAGAAGAAAGCATAGGTCCAACACATGGAGTCCATCCAAAACTAAAGGCAAATCCAAGTATATATGCTGTTAGTGGTTTCATTTCATTCATATTAACACGTATTCTTTTTTCTCTTTGTAAAAATGGAATATTTATATATCCCATATAAAAAATCCCCATAAGGATAATTAAAATTCCCCCTATAATAACAATTACATTTTTATTAGTTTTAAAAAAATAGCTTAAAACGTTTATTGAGGAGCCTAATATAAAAAACGTTGTAGATATTCCTAATACAAATAAAATTGTGTTTTTTAATAATGGACTTTTTATAAATTTAACCTCTCCCGCCTTTAAACTTCCCACACTGCTATTTGATAAAATGCTCAAATAAATTGGAAGCACAGGAATTATACATGGTGAAAATAGTGATAAAACGCCTTCTGCAAATACCAAGAATAAATTTACATTTCCCATTCTATATAACCTCCATTTTTACAACTTCAATACTTGAAGTAGTAACTTTATTTTTTAAAGTTACTATATATTATAAATATACTAAATAAATTGGTCAATCACATTATTTAGTATATTTTATATTATAATTCTTACCATATAATGAAAATATACACCTTGCTTTTTTCTAATTTTACTATAAAATCTTATATATAATAATTGTTAGGAGTGAATTAAATGAATTCAATAGGTATCGTAAGAAAAGTAGACGAACTTGGAAGAATTGTAATACCAAAAGAAACAAGATCCCAACTTGCTATTAGAGAAGGTGATTCTTTAGAAATTTTTGTGGCTGAAGATGAAAAACATATAATTTTAAGAAAATATTCACCTGGTTGTACATTTTGCAGTTCACTAAGCAATCTTACATATTTCAAAGGTGTACGTGTTTGCAAAGATTGTATAGATAAATTAGTTGCTGAAGATAAATAAAGTATTGGGAAGTAAGTGTATCACAGGATACTAAATAAATTTAATAACTCTAAGACGAAAAACTTTAAAAACCTAAGAAGTTTCAATAACTCGCTGAAAAAATGCTCAAACAATTGAAACATCTAAGGTCTTTAAAGTTTTTCATCTAAGATTTATAAAATTTATTTAAATCATCCTGCAATACACTTACTTCCCATTTACGATGACTTAAGGTAACAATTCCTCCGTGCCTACGGAATTTTAGGTGTACTAATAAAGTAATGATTATTTCCACAGTTTACTACAATCACTGTATTAGGTTATGAAACAATTACAAATTCAGCATCGCTTACATTACAACGTCTATTATGCTTAAATCTTTTTTCTTTGAAAAATCTAAGTACTCATTATTTATATTTATTACTGGACTTAAAATATCATAAGGCGGAATATAAACAATTTTTCCTCTTCTATCATCATTAAGCTTAACATTTGCTCCAATATAAAATGGTACAATATTATTTAAAAAAACATTAATTATAGATATATCATAAATTCTAATTCCTGAGGTTAAAAACATCTTAAAAGAATCAAATGGAGTTACCTTTCCTTTATACACTCTATTCGATGTCATAGCATCATAAGTATCCGCAATAGCTATAATTTTAGCATATAAATTAATTTCATTTCCCTTTGCTCCAGTAGGATATCCTGTACCATCTACTCTTTCATGATGCATTAGTATACCCTTTTTAATCTCATCATTAATATCCTCATTATTTTTTAGCATATCGTACCCATAAGCTGCATGGTTTTTCATTTCTGTAAATTCTTCATCTGTAAGTTTTCCTGGTTTATTTAAAATTTTATCCTCTATTTTAAGCTTGCCTATATCATGTAATATCCCCGCTTGAATTAGTTCCTTTATATTTTCTTCAGGTAACTTCATCCATTTACCTGTAAGCATAGAATAAAAAGCAACATTAACACTATGTGTAAAAGTATATTCATCGCCATTTCTTAGTTCATTTATATATTTTATTATGTAATCAGCTTCAAATATTTTACTATAAATAACCTCAGCTGAATTTATTAGTTCTTCAGCATCCACATTTCCTTCAGAAAATATTCCCAAGATAAGCTTCTTAATCTTTAAAATAGTATCTTTATACTCATTTTTAAACTCATTGTATTTTTCGTCTTCATCATTAGCATGATATATTTTTATATTATAAACACCAAATTGAACAAGTTTATTTTTTATAAATGGATTAATTACAGTGTTCTTACCGATTATTTTCAGATTATTACAATTATATACATCTTCAGCTAATATATCTCCCGTCTTACATGTTCTAACTTCTACATTAATCCTGTTTTCCACGCTTATTCCCCCTCACAATAATCCCTAAATCAAATTCCATCATAAATATACAATTTGCTCCAATTTTTCTCATACCTTTTATATAACATTATTGTAGCACAAAATAAAAAAATGCTACAATAATATTATGGTAACATTTTTTTATTTTAACTCAATTTAATCATATATTAAGATTATTTTTTAACAATATCAAATGAAATGTGTTCCTTCCTTGCAATTTCATTTAAACACTTGCATTTCATCATATCAATGCCAACCAATATTCCCCTAAAATACATATAAAGTGGCTCTTTTTTTATTGTAAATTTTATGCCACAATATATATAGAGTTACTGACTCAACTATTGAGGTGAAGATATGATTTTTGATTTAAAATTAAATAATGATAGTCCAAAGAAAATACAAATTGAAAATTATATAAAAAAATTAATTGAGGATGGAATACTTCAAAATGGAGAAAAACTTCCTTCCACAAGAGAAATGAGCTTAATGCTTAAAGTTAGCCGAAACACCATAATAAACGTATATGATTCACTTTCTGAAAGTGGCTTTACTTCTACTATGCAAGGAACTGGTACTTTTGTTTCAGGAAATGAGAGTTTACCCTACTTAGGTAACTCGCTTGCATGGACTAGTCTAATAAATTCTTATGCTAAGAAAGCTGAAGCCTTAGATATAGTAAAACATGAAGCACGAAGTAAAAGAGGAATGATTTCTTTTGACAGCATTTCTCCAAATAAGAACTTATTTGACTTAGATGAATTTAAAAGAGACTTTCTAAATATACTTTCACTTGAAGGAAACAACATATTAAATTATGGTTATGCAAAAGGCTATAAACCATTAATAGATTATTTAAAAAAGTATATAGGCGACAAAGGAATTGATTTAAACAACAAAGACATACTCATAACAAATGGTTTTACAGAAGGTTTTGATATTGTTCTTTCTTCTATTACAAAATCCGGTGATAAGATAATTTGTGAAAATCCAACTCACAACACCGCAATAAAACTTATGAAGCTTCATGATTTAAAAATTTTAGGTATCCCTATGGAGAACGATGGAATTGATATTTCTAAGCTTGAAGAAGAACTAAAGAATAGCGAGCAGGCTAAACTTGCATATTTTATACCTTCATATCATAATCCAACTGGTATAGTAATGTCACCACAAAAACGTTTAGATGTCCTTAAACTTTTTAATACTTATAAAATTCCAATAATTGAAGATGGCTTTAATGAAGAACTTAGATATTCAAATTCAAATATAACACCTATTGCCGCATTAAATCACAGTGGGAATGGCGTAATTTATATAGGAAGCTTTTCAAAAATATTATTTCCTGGTCTTAGGATAGGTTGGGTTGTGGCAGATAAGGAGCTTATTTACTATCTTGAAAGTGTAAAAAGAAGTAGAAATATACATACTTCTTTTCTCGACCAAGCAGTATTCTATGAATATTTAAAAGCTGGTAATTTTAATAAGTACGTAAAAAGGGCAAAAAAATATTACAAAGAAAAATATGAACTTGCAATAAAATATGCTAATATGTATATACCCTACACCAAAATATATGGCGAAGGTGGACTTCATATATTTATACAGGTAAATGGAATAAACTCAAGAGACATATTAAAAGAATGTTATAAAAAAGGCGTAATATTTACACCTGGCGATATTTTTTATACTGATGAAAAAGGTTCAAATACCTTTAGACTAGGACTTTCAAGAGTAAGTAAAAAGGACATTAAGGATGGCTTTAAAATAATTGGAGATACAATAAAAGATTTTTTAATGAGGAGTGTTTAATATGAATTTTTCAAATAGAATTTCTAATATGGACTTTTCACCAATAAGAAAACTTGCTCCCTTTGCAAAAGAAGCAGAAAAAAAGGGGTTAAAGGTTTATCACTTAAACATAGGTCAGCCTGATGTTAAAACCCCAGATACTTTTTTTCAGGGAATCACAAATTATAATGAAGAAATAGTAAAATACTCAGATTCCCAAGGAATAGATTTGCTAATAGAAAGTTTTATGCAGTCACTTGCAGATTCAAACATATATTTTGAAAAAGATGAAATAATGATAACTCACGGTGGAAGTGAAGCAATTCAGTTTGCACTTATGGCAACTTGTGACCCTGGAGACGAAGTTTTATCACCTGAGCCTTTTTATTCAAACTACAGTAGTTTTGCAAAGGTTGCAGGTGCAAAGCTTGTTCCCGTTGAAACAAAAATAGAAAATGATTTTCATCTTCCATCTAAAGAAGAGATAAAATCAAAAATTACAGATAGAACAAAATGCATACTTATATCTAACCCATGCAATCCAACTGGAACTGTTTATAGTTATGAAGAACTTAAAATGCTTGGTGAACTAGCAAAAGAACACGATTTATTCTTAATTGCAGATGAGGTATACAGACAATTTATTTTTGATAATATACCTTATAATTCATGTATGCACTTAACTGATATACTAGACAGGGTTATTCTTGTAGACAGTATATCTAAGCATTACAGTGCTTGTGGTGCTAGAATAGGTCTTGTTGCTTCAAAAAACGGAGAACTTATGCATCAGATACTAAAATTATGTCAGGCAAGATTATGTGTTTCTACAATAGAGCAATTTGCAGCTTCAAACTTAATTAACACAATGAACAGCTACATTACAGACGTAAAAATGCAGTACAAAAAAAGACGTGATATAATGTACAACAAACTTTCAAATATACCAGGAGTTATTTGCAGCAAGCCAAAGGGCGCATTTTATATGCTTGCAAAACTTCCAGTTGATGACACTGATAAATTTGCCAAGTGGCTTTTAACTGATTTTTCTTATGAAGGTGCAACTCTAATGTTTGCTCCAGGTTCAGGCTTTTATGCAACAGAAGGTCTTGGTAAAAACGAAGCTAGATTTTCATATTGCACTAGTATAGAAGACATAGAAAATTCAATGGTAATCTTGGAAAAGGCTTTGGATGAATACTGCAATAAAATAAATAAATCTGGTAAATTAGCAATCGAAGCAGAATAGCATTTAGAACATTAACTATAATATTTAAAGCATACATTTACTCGACAAACTTGATATAGTATAAAAAATAAGCAAAACCATAAAAAATAATGGTTTTGTTTATTTTTTGTTGAGTTTATTAATTTAAAATCTAACTATACAAAATTACAAGGTGGTGACATATTGTGAGTAAAATTGAAGCAAATATTAAAGATTATCTAGAATCCACTTTTACCGAACAACCATGTCTACCCTCCATTATAATTCAACGATGTTAGTAAAAAATTTTTTTTAATTTAGATATAATTCTTGTCATACACTAAAATGATTTACTCCAAATTCCACCCCATAATTAGCTTTTTAATTTATAACATATATACATTTGCAACTGTACGTATAAAATTTTTAGTAGAGAGAAGGAAACCTAAATTCATGAAAGTAATAATTGTAGAAAACGAAGTATCAATTTTAAACTCAATGAAAATAATACTGAGTAAAAATGAATGTATGGATATTATAGGAACTTATACCAACTCAGATGACGCGCTAAAAAATATAATTAAACTTTCCCCAGATGTAGTTTTTCTTAATGTAGAAATGCCCAAAATGAACGGAATTGAATTAGGAAAAAAAGTAATGGACTTTGATGATAATATACAAATAGTGTTTGTAAGTACATATGAGAAATATGCTTTAGAAGCTTTTAAGGTTAATGCTACAAATTATATTCTAAAACCAATTACTGATGAAGACATTAATATAACTATTAATAGACTTTTAAAAAATTACAACCCCCAAAAAAGTATAACTTGTCCTAAAAAAAACAAAATAACTTCTTTAGGATATTTCAAGGTTTACGGAAACTTTGGCAAAGAAGAAATTAAATGGCCTACTGCTAAATGTGAAGAATTATTTGCATATTTTGTTTATATGCAAGGAAAAGAAGTAGATAAATGGCATCTTTGTGATATTCTTTGGCAAAACTATGCACCAAAAAAAGCCGAACATAATCTACACAACACAATTTATAGAATAAAAACCGCACTAAAAAATTCTCAAATAGAGAATATTATAAATTACAATAAGGGAAGTTATAGCATTAATTTCAAAGATTTCTCTTGTGATTTGTGGGATTTTAATACTTTTATTAAAAACAGCCCCCTAGTTACTGATAAAAATATATACAATTACGAAAAAATTATAGCACAATATAAAGGAAATTTATTTGGAAATAAAGCCTTTGACTGGTGTATGGAATCTAGTGAGAATCTAACGAAATCCTACATATCCTCTTTGAAGGCTATTTCCAAATATTATATTAAGAATAATATTTTTAGCAAAGCAAAAGAATATCTTAAGATTGCTATTAAAATTGACAATTTTGACGAAGAAACTCATGAAATGTTGCTACTGATATACTTTCATATGAGGGATAAAACTGCTCTAGTTAACCATTATAAATACTTAACTAAAATACTTAAAGAAGAATTAGATATAAACCCCAAGGTTTCCACTACAAAACTTTACAAAAACTTATTAAGAAAAATATAAACATTTTTGTATATATGTGATAATTTTGTGATAAAAAACGATTAATATTAACTTATCCAAAATAATACTGGGAGCTTTGACCTATATATTTAACTGGGCACTTTATATATAGTAAGCTAATAGTGCAACCGACCAATTTTTTAATTGATCGGTTTTTTTGGTTTATTTTTTAAAAAAAGGGGTGAAATAATGAAAGGAAAAAAACTTTTGATATTTACATTTATAATTGCTTTTATATTTCAATTTCTTGTGCCCTCACCAAATGTAAAAGCAGCCGGAACTGATATCTCAAATGCTTTCCCACTTATTACAGATCTGAACATAACAGATCAAAATGGCAATGCTTTAGGAAATAGTATAGACAAAAGCTCTGAAATTCATATTAATTACACTTGGTCTATTCCTAATGAAGCAAACATTAATCAGGGTGATTTTTACACCATGCAGTTACCAGATCAGATTAGCATAGTGGCACCTATAGATCAGCCTTTGCTAGATGTTAATGATAACAGCAGTGTAGTCGCAAATATGCATATTGATACAAATGGTAAAGTCACGATTACCTTTACAAGTTATGCATCTACGCATTCTGATGTACACGGTGGAATTTCTGTTGACTGCCACTTTGATAAAGACAATATTGGAAATATCAATCCTGTTTACATTAACTTTGAAATTCCTGCAAAAGGCACTATTCAGGAAGGACCTTTTAATTTTATTCAACCAAATCCATCTATATCCAAGAGTGGAAACTACAATCCTACAACAGATGAGATTACTTGGACAGTAACATTAAACCAAGAAGGTGTAAAATTAAATGATGCAACATTGGACGATCTTATAGGAAGTGGACAGGATTTTGTAGATGGTTCTGTACTAGTTAATGGTAGTAATCCTAGTGATATTGGGGCAAGCTATACTTATGATTCCTCATCAAAAGAACTTGCTTTAGCTTTAGGTACTATAACTACTCAGCAGGTTATAACCTATAAAACCAGTATACATTCAGATTTGTCAACAAAAGCACAGGGTACTTACAATTATAGTAACAATGCAATTTTAAATTATTCAGATGAAATTAGTGCCAAAAGCATAACTTCAAATACTGCCTCAGTTCCGGTAAATGTAAACTACATTAGTAAAAGTGGAAACTATAATGCTTCAACCAAAAGTATTGATTGGACTATCACTGTAAATGGAAGTGGAAGAACAATACACAACACTACCGTTACCGACAATATTCCTTCTGGTCTTACATTAGACTATTCCAGTGTCAGCGGTGCACCTTTCTCAACTTCAGGGCAAACTGTAACTTTTGACTTAGGTGATATCACAAGTTCACAAACCATTACTTATTCAACACCTGTAGATACTAGTATTTATAACTCAAATGGTTATACAAATTATAATAATACTGCTATTCTTTCAGGAGATGAAGTTCCAAATAATACTTCTGCAACTAGCAGTGTTGGTGTTAGTAGCAATATCATTCAGAAGCAAGGAATAGGCTATGATGCCTCCACTGGTATTATTACCTGGAAAGTAATAGTAAATAGTAATAATACTTCTGTTTCAGCTGGTGCACTAGTTACAGATAACATTCCAGTAGGTCAAACTTATGTGCCAAATTCAGCCGTATTAGATAATACTACAGGAATATCTGACAGTACTTCATATACTGCAGCAGCTTCTGGAGACACATCGAAAACAGGTACATTTACTTATACCTTTCCAGATGCATTTTCTGATACCCATACTATTACTTTTAAAACTCAGATAACAGATTCAAAGGTTTATCTTGCAAACTTTAGTGGAAATTATAATAACAGTGTTACTCTTACAGCTAATGGAATAAATCAAACTGCTTCTGGGACTCAACCTGTAAACAGCCAAATAATTAATAAAACATCAACAGGTTATAACTACGCTACAAGAGAAATATCTTGGAGTATTGTAGTCGACAAAAATAAAATGCCTATACACAATGCAGTTATTACAGATAACATTCCTGCTGGTCAAGAATATGTTGCTGATTCTGCTGCTATAACTAATGGTGCAAACACAAGTGGATTTAACTATACGGATATATCAAATGATGCTTCAAAAACAGGTGTACTTACGTATACTTTCTCCAATGCTATTAGCAATATGTATACAATAACCTTTAAAACAAGGGTTAGTGATCTTAGTATATTCAATAGTACTGGAATTAAATCCTTAAGTAATTGTGCAACTATTAATGGGGATGAAATACCTACTAATGGCAACAGGCAAAGTACAGCAACTCAAACTATAAATAACACTATAGTTAACAAAACTGCATCTTACACAAGTGGTAATTCATATATTAGCTGGACTGTAAATGTAAACCCTAATTACAACCTTTCTATGGGTGGAACAACTATAACTGATGATCTACAAAGTGGATTATCATTAAATACAGATACTGTTCAATTATATAACGCTGTAGTAAATGCAAATGGAACTCTTTCAGCTGGTAATAATATTGCACTAACAGCACAAAATGTAAAATATGATTCTACTACTGGAGAATTCAATTTTACGTTTCCACAAGATGCAGGAACATCTGCCTACATCCTTAAGTTTATTACTAACGTTGCTAAAACAGGAAGCTATACAAATTCAGTTAAGTTTAATGGAAGCAGCTTAATTCAAAGTGCTCCAGCTACACAAAATATTTCATGGATTTCTAACGGAAGCGGCTGGGGTGTTGGCACAACTGGCAGTATTACTGTAGAAAAAGTAGATGGTAATGACAATACCAAAACACTATCTGGTGCAATATTTGAACTTATTGACCAATATGGAAATGTTAAAGCAACTTCTTCTGCTACAGGAAGTGATGGAAAAGCTTTATTCTCAACGCTTAAATATGATACAAATTATTCTATAAAAGAAATAACTCCGCCTAAAGGCTACAATTTAAGCAGTGAAATATACAATTTTCAAGTGCATAATGCTACTGGTCAACAAAATATTGTCTATGACTATCAAGATACAAAGATAAAAAAGGACATCAGTTTTACTAAATTAGGGCAAGACGGTAAGGCACTTCAAGGTGCAGAGTTTACGCTTTATAAATCTGATGGTATCACTCCAATTTTGGATGCTGAAGGCAAAAATGTGACGGCTACAAGTGATGTGAATGGAATTGTGACATTTCCCTCTATAGACTATGGAGACTATAAAATAAAGGAAAGTACAGCTCCTGCTGGATACCTACTTTCCTCCGATGTAATAGCGGCATCCTTTAGTGGAGATTATTCAAATACGGTTGTTACAGTTACACCTAATTCCATTTCTAATCAATTAATAACCGGTGGAATTAAGATAACTAAAACAGATGCTTCTACTTCTGCACCTTTACCTGGTGCTACTATTGAAGTCTTCACAAGTGATGGTAACCAAGTTGGAAATGGGATAGAAGGAATTACTGGCACCGATGGAACTGTTGAATTTGATAACTTACCATATGGAAATTACTATTTTATGGAAACAAATGCACCTGAAGGATATTCCATAAATACTGATAAACATCCTTTCAGCATTACTGATAATGGAGTTATTGTTAATGCCACTATTTCTGATACAAAAATAACCGGTGGAATTAAAATAACTAAAGTTGACAATTCTATTCCATCCTTTATACCAGGAACAACTATTGGATTTTTCACCAGTGATGGTACACAATTTGGAAGTGCTACAAAAGAAGCTGATGGATTTGATGGAAATATTCAATTAAATAAATTATCTTATGGTAATTACTACTTCTCAGAAACTAATGTACCTAACGGATATTTATTAAATACTAATAAACATCCTTTTAGCATTAATAGAGAAGATAATTTTATTCCACTACTTGTATCAGGCTTAACTATTACAATTTACTCAAGTAATGGTACTGAGATTGGAACTGTTACAAAAGAAACTACTGGCTTTGATGTAAATGCTAAATTTGATAGCTTAGCCTATGGTAGTTACTATTTTGTAGAAACAGGCGGACCTATAGGATATCCATTAAATACTGCTAAACATCCATTTAGTGTTACTGAAACAGACACATCTACTTCAGCCCCTGTACCTGGTGCTACTATTGCAGTTTTCACAAGTGACGGCAGACAGGTTGCAAACGGAACTGAAGGAATTACTGGCGCTGATGGAACTGTTGAATTTGATAACTTACCATATGGAAATTACTATTTTATAGAAACCAATGCACCTGAAGGATATTCCATAAATACTGATGAACATCCTTTCAGCATTACTGATAATGGAGTTATTGTTAATGCCACCATTTCTGATGCAAAATTAAACCCAGGAACAGATATAACAAAAATAACTGGCGGAATTAAGATAACTAAAACAGATGCTGCTACTTCGGTTCCTGTACCTGGTGCTACTATTGAGGTTTTTACAGGTGATGGTAACCAAGTTGCAAATGGGATAGAAGGAATTACCGGAGCTGATGGAACTGTTGAATTTGATAATTTACCCTACGGTAGTTACTACTTCCTAGAAACTAAAGCACCTGAAGGATATTTAATAAATACTGATAAACATCCTTTTAGTATTACTGATAATGGTGTTATTCTTAAGGATACTATTTCTGATACAAAAATAGTTCCAACTCCTCCACCAACACCTGTTCCAACTCCTACACCAGCACCTGTTCCAACACCAACACCAAAAATAACTGGTGGAATTAAGATAACTAAAGTCGACAGTTCTATTCCATCCTTTATACCAGGAACAACTATTGGATTTTTCACCAGTGATGGTACACAATTTGGAAGTGCTACAAAAGAAGCTGATGGATTTGATGGAAATATTCAATTAAATAAGTTATCTTATGGTAATTACTACTTCTCAGAAACTAATGTACCTAACGGATATTTATTAAATACTAATAAACATCCTTTTAGCATTAATAGAGAAGATAATTTTATTCCACTACTTGTACCAGGCTTAACTATTACAATTTACTCAAGTAATGGCACTGAGATTGGAACTGTTACAAAAGAAACTACTGGCTTTGATGTAAATGCTAAATTTGATAACTTAGCCTATGGTAGTTACTATTTTGTAGAAACAGGCGGACCTATAGGATATCCATTAAATACTGCTAAACATCCATTTAGTGTTGCTGAAACAGACACGTCTACTTCAGCCCCTGTACCTGGTGCTACTATTACAGTTTTCACAAGTGATGGCAGACAGGTTGCAAACGGAACTGAAGGAATTACTGGCGCTGATGGAACTGTTGAATTTGATAATTTACCAGCTGGAGATTATTATTTCTTGGAAACCAAGGCACCTACAGGATATTCCATAAATACTGATAAACATCCTTTTAGTATTACTGATAATGGCGTCATTCTTAATGCCACCATTTCTGATGCAAAATTAAACCCAGGAACAGATATAACAAAAATAACTGGTGGAATTAAGATAACTAAAACAGACGCTGCTACTTCGGCTCCTGTACCTGGTGCTACTATTACGATTTTCACAAGTAACGGTAACCAAGTTGCAAATGGAACTGAAGGAATTACTGGTGCTGATGGAACTGTTGAATTTGATAATTTACCAGCTGGAGATTATTATTTCTTGGAAACCAAGGCACCTACAGGATACTTAATAAATCCTGATAAACATCCTTTTAGTATTACTGATAATGGCGTCATTCTTAGAGACACTATTTCTGATACAAAAATAGCTCCAACTCCTACACCAACGCCTGTTCCAACACCAAAAATAACTGGTGGAATTAAGATAACTAAAACAGACGCTGCTACTTCAGCTCCTATACCTGGTGCTACTATTACGATTTTCACAAGTAACGGTAACCAAGTTGCAAATGGAACTGAAGGAATTACTGGTGCTGATGGAACTGTTGAATTTGATAATTTACCAGCTGGAGATTATTATTTCTTGGAAACCAAGGCACCTACAGGATACTTAATAAATCCTGATAAACATCCTTTTAGTATTACTGATAATGGCGTCATTCTTAGAGACACTATTTCTGATACAAAAATAGCTCCAACTCCTACACCAACGCCTGTTCCAACACCAAAAATAACTGGTGGAATTAAGATAACTAAAACAGACGCTGCTACTTCAGCTCCTATACCTGGTGCTACTATTACGATTTTCACAAGTAACGGTAACCAAGTTGCAAATGGAACTGAAGGAATTACTGGTGCTGATGGAACTGTTGAATTTGATAATTTACCAGCTGGAGATTATTATTTCTTGGAAACCAAGGCACCTACAGGATACTTAATAAATCCTGATAAACATCCTTTTAGTATTACTGATAATGGCGTCATTCTTAGAGACACTATTTCTGATACAAAAATAGCTCCAACGCCTACACCAGCACCTGTTCCAACACCAAAAATAACTGGTGGAATTAAGATAACTAAAACAGACGCTGCTACTTCGGCTCCTATACCTGGTGCTACTATTACAATTTTCTCAAGTAACGGTAACCAAGTTGCAAATGGAACTGAAGGAATTACTGGTACTGATGGAACTGTTGAATTTGATAATTTACCAGCTGGAGATTATTATTTCTTAGAAACCAAGGCACCTACAGGATACTTAATAAATCCTGATAAACATCCTTTTAGTATTACTGATAATGGCGTTATTCTTAGGGACACTATTTCCGATACAAAAATAGTTCCAATTCCCACACCAAAACCAACGCCAAAAATAACTGGTGGAATTAAAATATCAAAAACAGATGCTGCTACTTCAGCTCCTATACCTGGTGCTACTATTACAATTTTCTCAAGTGATGGTAAGCAGGTTGGAAATGCAAAAGTAACCGGACCTGATGGATCAGTTGAATTTGACAATTTACCATATGGCGATTACTATTTTGTAGAAAGTAATGCGCCTGAAGGATACCCAGCAAATACTGATAAACATCCTTTTAGCATTACTGCTAATGGAGTTGTTCTTAAGGATACTATTTTATCCTCCAAAAGCAATATGTCAAATGTGCCCAGAACAAATACTGCTCCATCAATAGATAAAAGTTCCACTACGAAAATTACAACCTTGCCTCAAACAGGCGGATTGTTAGATACTAAATTGATAATAATTATAGGATTACTAATTATTCTAGGAGGTATCTTAATTTTAATAATAAGCAAAAAGAGTCTAAGAAACAAATAATTAAATAAAAATAATTATACCCTGTAAGATAGAAAGCAATAGTGTTTATCAATCTTACAGGGTATTTAATTTATACTTATAGCTTTAACCATTTTTTACCACGATATTTTATATGTTCTCATTCCTTCCATAAATTCAAATATAATCTGATAAATTACCAAAATATATAAATTAATATATATGTTGAAATAATCCTCATTTTGTGGTTAAATGTAAAGTATAAACTTTAATTATTCAAAGGAGGAATTTCAAAAATGAAAAGAAAGCTTTTTAAATCACTGTTTGCATTAACTGCGTTGACTGCAACATTAGTAAATCCTTTTTCTTTAACATCAAATTCGGCATATGCAAAATCTACATCTTTAAACAAATCCATTAATATCACTTCACCAATTAACCTAGCTAATAATGGTACAAGCATTCCATCATCCACCCTTAAAAGTTGGGGATTAGGAACTTTGGAAAGTGAATATGTATCTAATAATAAACCTTACTCTTGGTATATTGATCAAGGAAACACTGGTACTTATTCAAATAATAACTGTGGTCCTTCAAGTACTACAATGGCTTTAAAATGGTATTACCCAAACTTTTCTAAAACTGCTGAAGATGCAAGAAATACTTATCTAGAAAATGGCGGATGGTGGAAAACATCTGATGTAACAAATTATCTTAGCTTAAATAATGCCAACTATTCTGTAGTAAACAATACTGGAGAATCTCTTTTAAAATATAACCTGCAACAAGGAAATATACTTATATTATGTGTAGATACAAGCTATTTAAATTATAATTCTAATCAAAAACAAAGAGTAGGAAGATTTTATGATTATGAAGGAGGACATTTTATTGTTGTAAAAGGTTATATAGTTGTAGATGGTAAAACATACTTTGAAACTTATGACCCTAACAATTGGGATGAAACCTATAGTGATGGTCAGCCAAAAGGAAAAGACAGATATTATGCATCTCAACAATTAATGAATGCCATGAGTAATTGGTGGAACTATGCAATTGTAGTTGACAGTAATTCTGGATCAATGTTAAATATCAGCAATATTATGAGCAATGATTTAACACAAAATAAAATTAGTACAAAATTAAATCCTAATAAAATAAAAATAGCATACGGTAAATAATATTTAACTATCGCTGAAATTTATTTGATGTACGATAAATAAACATTGCGAACCAAGGTGTAGTGCAAAATCAAAGAACCTTTGGTAGGCGTAGAAAAATGATGTTAGTGAATAGCGGCTCAAAATCCTAAATAAAATTAATAAAACTAAGCAGCAAATTTTTTCACCACTATTCCCTAACATCATTTTTTTCCTACCCCTACCAAAGGTTCTTTGATTAATCCACTACATCTTTGTTTCACGATATATATTTATTTTCTAACTCAAAACAGTAATTATAACAATTTAAAAACTATTTTCTTGCAATAAACCAAAATTCCGTAGGCACGGAGGAATTTTTACATTTAAAACCATGTACATTGCGAATTAAGTGTGTTGTAGGATGATTTAAATAAAATTTTATAAATCTTAGGTAAAAAACTTTAAAATCCTTAGATGTTTCAATTGTCTGAGCTTCTTTTCATCGAGTTATTGAAACTTCTTAGGATTTTAAAGTTTTTTACCTTAGATTTATTAATTTTATTTAATATCCTGCAATACACTTAATTCGCATTAATTTTATATTTATTTTGATGTGCTAAAAGTTGGTGTACAACTTACAAAATTTACATTAGAAGTATTAGAAACATTCCATGGTGCCTTTCCACAATTCACAAGTGACACACCTGTAAATGTACTGTCCTTTAGATAGGAAATACTTGCTCCCTTTTTACAAGAAGTTAAGGTCACATTTGTTAGGTTTATTCCAGAGTTATAGGCTGTTGGAAGAGCATTAATCCATATTCCATATCCTCCTGCAGTTTGACAAGTAACATTCTGGATTGTTACATTCTGAAATACTCCTGGCACAGCTGGATTTGAAACAGGTGTTAAAGAATAGTTACTATCAAGAGATATAGCATCATTTACAATGTTACTCATTGTGATATCTCTAGCAGTTACATTAGTAGCTCCTCCACCTATATACTTACTTGTTTTAAAACGAAGGCCTATATTCGTCCCATTAAAATTGCAATCTTCAACCATAACATTTTTAATCCATGCACCAGTATAACTTCCAAACACTACACCACCATGTCCCCTATATGTGTTATCATCAAATACTCTTATATTACTGCAAGGTATATTTTCCTTAACGGCATCTTCACCATAGCCAGCATTAAAATTTATACAATCATCTCCGTTGTCAAAATAACTGTTAAAAATTTTTGTAGTATCACTAGTAGCTACATCAATTCCATCTGCATTGTGAATACCATAAGTCTTTGCTGAAATACCATCTACAGTTATATTTTTACTATAACTAATAAATATAGTGTGCTCGGCTGGATTTATTAATGTTAAACCAGAAAGATAAAAGTTTGTTACGCCCTTTACTGTTATTAAGTCTCCTCTTCCTTTATCCCCTTTTAACTTTGTTTCAGCACTTCCTAATGCAGTTAAATTTCCACTTGTATAAGTACCTCCACTTACAGTCCCTTTTCCATAAACCTTTATATTCGTAAGGCTTCCATAATTAGTTGTATATGCATTTATTAATCCCATATAATTAGGTTGATAATAATATGGAAATCTCATACTTGAATAAGCATAATCACTTGGATTGTCACTTCCAAGAAGTGTTCCATCAACTTCTAATGACATATTGCTCTTCAAATATATTGCTCCAGACACAAACGTACCACTTGGAATTACAACTACTCCTCCTGAAGTACAAGCATCAATTGCAGCTTGTATAGACTTCGTATCTATTGTCTTTCCATCACCAACAGCTCCATATTTAGTTACATCAAAAACCGCTGCCGTAGGTGTAGTAGTCTCAGAAATAGCATTACTATCATCGCTTTCAACATTATTACCATCTTTTGCACGAACTGTAAATGAATACGCTGTGCTAGGTGTTAAATTTTGTACAGTATAATTTAAATTCGTAGTGTTACCTACAAGTTTACCGTTTTCATAAATATCATATTCTTTAACATTTGAATATACGGTTGGCTTGTCCCATACAAGTGTAATGCTTGAACTTGAATAAGCTAAGTTTGGAACCATAAGGTTTTGCGGTGCAGCGACTAAATTGTTAACGTTAACAGCTTTGACTAAATTAAAGCTAGAAAGAGAACTTAACGCGAAAAACATTGTTGATAAAATACTGATTCCCAAAATTTTTTTCTTCATAAAAATTACCCCCAAATGAATATACTTTAATTTCATTATAATCCATTACTTTGAAAAATCAATATGTAAATATATTTTTTTATCTTTAAATATATACACCTTATTTTTATAGATTAAATACTTACTTTCATATAAATATTTACTCTTAAAATAAATTATTACAAATAAAAATAAGAAGCAAAGAATGCATTATCTGATTTAAATGAATCTAATAATCACTCACTATACTTCTTATCCTTATTTGTAAAACTTCTAGCTCTGCTTAACAGTAGTTACTATAATTTTAACTTCCTTGCAAGTCTTATTTGTAATAACTATTGTAGCTTCATCATCCTTCAACTCATGTTTTACGCAAAATAAATCTTTTTCACTAACATAGAACTTTTCATTTCCCACTGTAAATTCAATATCTCCACCGATAGAATAAAAATATTCATTAATTTCGCCTTTGATTCCTACTTCTATTTTATCATTAACAGTTAACACTTCTATATTTCCACTGCAAGCTTCAGAGGTCATTAAGTTAAAATCAGAAGCCTTCCCATAACTTTTAGTTACCCAAGCACCCATAAAACTGTCTTTTTCAAATGGCTTTAAAGTTACTTTATACTTTCCTTCATGTTCCAAAACAGTTTCCCCATCCGTAACCATAAGCTGTCTTGAAAAACCGGGCAGATTAGTAAAAGTTGATTCTTCAATATCTACAGTTGCTGCACTTATTCTCCACATAAAGTTTCTATCGCTGTATTTTGAAGTTTTAGGATAAATACAAAGTTCAGTTGTTTTTCCGCCTGACCACTCCGAAACACTATAACTTTCTTTTTTAATTACTTCAATATTCATTTACACGCTTTCCTTCTTCCCACTAAAGATATAACATTTTTTCTACTTTTCAAAATCACATTCCATCAATGGAACTACCTTTGTATTATGCATCTTTTTATATACAAAGTAAAAGCATAGAAATAAAGGAATACTACCATAGTTAGTTATAAAATCAAACCAACTGAAGGTTTTAACTTGAAACACCCATATATTAGCACCAAATAAGACAACAGTGCAAAGTATCATTGCAAATATAGGTCCAAAGGGATATAACAAAGCCTTATATTTTAAATCTTCAATTTTCTTTCCTTGAGCAACATAAGCTTTCCTAAACCTGTAATGACAAACTGCTATTCCAAGCCATGTTATGAAGGTAGTTATTCCTGATAGGTTGTATAGAATAGTGTATATCTTACCATCACCTATAAGTGATGCAAAAAATGCTGTTGACGCAATAATACATGTAAAAATCAGTGAATTTATTGGAACACCTCTTTTATTTACCTTACCAAACATCTTTGGTGCTTTTCCCTGTTTAGCCATGGCGTATACCATACGAGATCCTGCATAAATTCCTGAGTTACCACACGAAAGAACAGAGGTTAATATAACTGCATTCATTATTGATGCTGCTATAGCAATTCCAGATCTTTTAAATACTATGGTAAATGGACTGTATGCTATATCAGACACACCATTTTTTAATAAATTAGGATCAGTAAAAGGAATTATGAAGCCAATAACAATAATTGACCCAATGTAAAAAATAAGTATTCTCCAAAACACCGAGTTTATTGCTTTCGGTACATCTTTTTCTGGATTTTCAGATTCACCAGCAGCCAATCCAACAACCTCTGTACCTGCAAAAGAAAAACCTGCCGTTAAAAAGCTCATAAGTATAGCCATTCCCCCACCTACAAAAGGTGCTGAATTACCTTTTCCATCCTTAAGTACCCAATTGCTAAAGCCTACGGCATGCCCCCCCATGATTCCAAATATTATGAGCACACCAACAATAAGAAATACAATAATTGTCACAACCTTTATGCTTGCGAACCAATACTCTCCTTCGCCATATGCCTTGGCAGATAACAAATTTAAGCCAAATAAAATAGCTAAAAAGGCTACGCTCCAAATAGTTGTACCTGTATTAGGCAACCAAAATTTAATAACAAGTCCAGCTGCAACTAATTCTGCTGCAACAGTAATTGCCCAGTTAAACCAATAATTCCAACCTAGTGCAAAACCAAGTGCTGGATCAACAAATTTAGATGCATAAGTTTCAAAGGACCCAGAGTTTGGTATCATTGTTGCCATTTCACCAAGAGAGGTCATTAAGAAATATACTAGAACTCCCATAATTGTATATGCTGCAATGGCTCCACCTGGACCAGCACTACTAATTGTGTTACCACTAGTAAAAAATAGACCTGTTCCTATTGAGCCTCCTATAGCAATCATATTCATATGTCTTCTTTTTAAATTTCTTTGTAATTCTTCAGGTTGCTTTTCTTTTAAATTCACATCCAATAAAGTTACCTCCTCTTTTGTTTTCACGCATTATTTACAATTTATCCTTATGAATAATAAGTTCATTCACGAATATCATATTATTAATATCTTCATTCAAATATACATAAAAAACGAATAAATGTCAATACATGTTTTGATAAATCGTTATATTATTAGCTTTTTGTTTGATATTTTATTAATTTACACCGTGCTTTTTTATGTTATACGTTATCACCGTCACACATGAGTGTATAAAAATACCAATAAAAGTTTAGGATTAAGAACGGATAAGTGTATCATAAATGACGTTGGCTTCCTATGAATCTATTATTTTACTAGTATTAATACAGCTAAGATTATTAAAGTGCATTAAAAAGTGCTAATCCTTAAGGGATTGAGCACTTTTTTCAATCTCTAGCTTAAAAAAGCAAAAGATGTCCTTAATGTATTAATACTATGCAGTATAATTAAATTACGTTGCAACGGGGAGTGAGTTTATGAGTTATATTGAATATCTACAGAAATCCATAGATTATATTGAAGAGAATATTAAGCAGCCTATCACAATTGAAGCTTGTGCGGAGGTTGCAGGATTCTCAAAATATTACTTTTATAGGCTATTCACCTTACTCGTTGGAGTGCCATTAATGGAATATGTAAGAAAGAGACGATTAGCTTATGCAATGCAGGATGTAAACAGAGGAATACGCATTATTGATATTGCCCTTGATTTTCAATATGGCTCAGAGCGGGCATTTCGAAGAGCATTTCAAAACGAGTATGGCGAATCACCAGTTAAATTTAGGAACAAGAATTATGCTATACCGGAGAAACTAATGCTTAAAGAAAATAAATCTATAATTTGGGGAGGAATAAATATGGAATATAATTTTAGTGATGTAAGGATTGAAAAACTTAATACCATGTATGTGGCAAGTTCATATGTAATCAGCGATAATCCTGAGGCAGAAGTAATAAATTTTATGACAGAATGGATGGATAATAATAATATTGACATTAAGTCAAGACAATTCGGATTTGACGTTCCTGTTTCAGAAGAACAAAGCCAGAAGGGTCTCCGAGGATATGAATATTGGATAAAAGTAAAAGATAATACCAATGTATCTGAACGAATAAAACTGAAAAAAATAGATGAATGTGAATATGCTATATTAAGAATAACAAACCCGTTTTCAAATCCATTTGAAGTTATACCAGCCGGATGGAGGAGATTGACTGAGTGGGTAAGATTAAATGGATATATGCACGATTGCAGTAAAAGTAAAGTCAATAAGGAGATGTACTGGCTTGAGGAAAAACTTGAAGAGAATGGTTTTATGTATTTGGACCTCTATTTCCCACTGAATTAATATCACCTAGGTGTATTACCTTGCTATTGTAGTTAAAAGCAGGGTAATATTACTTGTAATTAATGTGGCTATTACACAACATATGTTTTAATAATTATTAGAACAGAAAGTATTATGAATTATGATGAAAAAAAGACTTTTTAGTAGATTTTGCTAATATATTCTACAGTTGAACATAAAATACCATCTTAGAAAAACCCTAAAAGTGAATTCTTAGTACCTTATGGTAGTTTGCTTAAGAATACTTCTAGTTGAAGAAGATAAAAAGCTTGGCAATCCTATTAAGCTCAATGGCTCCCAAGCTTTTAATTGTATTTAAAAGTGCGTATTTTTTATTTTTGTATCTTTAAAAAATTTTTTTCATTCTTAAAATAGTAGTTTGTGCTTGGCTTGCAGTATGGTATTAAATTCAGCTTACTCTCCTATCTTCTTCCAAAATCATAGGAGATTCTTTAATAATGAAGCTTAATAATAAACTAATTGCTGTAAGTAAAATAAATATATACATACATAGCTGAGTTGAGAACATATTCATACCCACAATAAAGAAAATCCCGGAAATTTGTCCTGAAAGTATGATTAATCCCTGAGATAAAGACTCCGAAGCTGGGAAGCTTATTTCTGCACTATACTGAAAGCCTATTGGTGCTGCACTCATAAGAAAAAATCCAAAAATGAATGAAGATATTAAAGTTCCAGTATAAGTATTAGCAAAAGTAAGTCCTAAAAGTCCTGGTAAAGAGAGTAAAAGGGGTAAAATTAAAAACAATTTTCTCTTTTTTAATTTATCAGATAAAGCAGGCAGTATGCAAGCTCCTGCAACACCTCCAATTAACATTACTCCGCCTACAATACCTGTTTTAGCAGCATCTAAAGCTTTAAGCTTACATATTTTATCAATACATGTACTGATGGCATTAAACATTCCAAGTCCAAAGAAAAATATAACTAATAAAAATATCATATCCTTTTGTTTAATAATATACAAAATACCTTCAACAGTTTTTAATCTTTTCTCTGAACTTTCTTTTGCAGGAGGTATTGGAGGTTTTTCCTTTAAAAACAATATAACTAATATGGCACTTGCAATGGAAATGATACCATAGAACATAAGCATAAATTTTAAATTATAAATTTTTTGCCCATTAATGTAAGTATAAGTTACAAGCATAGGGGTTACTACCATTGCAAAGATGATACCTAAGTATTGAAATAAAGAGGATATTCCCGCTTGAGCACCTCTTTCATCGATAGGGAACCAGTTGACGCCAATTTTCGTTGTAGCATTTAATATAAAAGGTTGCGCTACCGCGAGTCCAAATTGGGCGAATAAGATAACATTATAATTTCCAGCATAAATTCCTTTTAAAAGGCCGAATATACCTGTAAGGATTGCACCAATTCCAACTCCAGTTCTAATTCCAAATTTGTCAATTATATATGAAGCAGGTATACAAACAACAATAAAAACAAGCATAAATATCATGGAAAGACTATCAATTTGAAATGATGATACTTTATATACCTTTTGTGCAATACTTGCCACCGATGCAAAGGTTAACCACTGCATTTGTATAACTGCATTAATAACGGAAAAAATAGCGAGTATTACCCATCTGTATTTATACGTCATCCTCTCAGTACCGCTCATAAAGAACACCTCCCTTTTTTTATTGGCTATGTTTTAAATAAGTGTTGATTTTCACACTTATTTAAAACATAGCTTCCTTTAGTACGTTTGGCTATTTTATTTTCATCCAACTTCTCATAATGAAACTATGAGGTAATAATTTTGACATTAAACGAAGTAGTTTTACATGTAGACCTAGTACAGACATATCTTTGCCCCTTGCGCTATCTTTTAATGCCTTTTTAATAACATCCTCTGGTTCATACAGTGGCTTAAAGTTTCTACACGTATCAGGATTTTTTGTATCTTTAGCTACATCAAAAAATTCTGTTCGTACATAACCTGGGCATACTGATGTTACTGAAATTCCACGGCTTTTTAATTCAAAATTAAGTGCACGACTGAAGTGAACAACAAAAGCTTTAGTAGAAGCATACATATTGAATTCTGGAAGTGGCTGAAAAGCAGATGAAGAACCTAACATAATTATTCTATCCTTTTCCTTCATATATGGAAGACATGCATATGTCATGTGAATCAATGTTTTACAGTTTAAATCAATCATATCGTCAATTTCATTGTCAGTTAAATCTCTATATGTTCCGTATTTTCCAAAACCAGCAGAGTTAACTAATATTTTTACTTCTGGTTTTTCTTCTTCAAGCAATTGTTTAATAGTTTGTATGCTATCCTTTTTTAATAAATCTAAAGCTACTGGACGTACTTTAGGTGATATTTCTTGTTTTATTTTTTCTAAGCGTTCTGCTCTTCTAGCAATAATCCATATTTGATCCAATACCTCAAAAGAAGCTATTTGTTTTACAAATTCTTTTCCAATTCCTGAAGAAGCACCTGTTATGATTGCTATTTTCATAATTGCCCTCCTTGTATAAATTCAGATATATTAATAATCCTTTTGAGAAAACATATCCATATATAATTTTTGTGGTAAACTTCCAGCTATTTTTTTGTAGCTTTTATTCATGTGAGATTGATCATAGTATCCAGCTTGTATGGCAAAATTGCTGAGAGATAATGTAATATTATTATTTCGAAATTTTGAAAGTGTAGCAAATGAGTTTTGAAATTTTATAATATCACATAGTTCTTTAGGTGAAACGCCTACATGTTTGTGAAAAATTTCTCTCAAATATCTAATGGTATAGCTGGTTTCACTGGCTAATTCAGATATGGAAATATTACCACCAAAACTAATTATTTTTTTAGTAGAGTAATGAACAATTTTAGAAGAATCATAAACTTTATTTATTTTTTTTAAAATGTAATTTGTCATAAGTGTAATCCTACCATTAAAGTTTGATGTTTCATTCATTTTATCTAAATCATAATCAGAGTTTATCAAATCCATAAGAGGTATTTGTTTTCCAATTAATTCTGAAGTGTTTATTTTTAAAATACTTGTAATTGCCCCAGGAAAAAATCGTACACCAAAGGCACACCCTCTTACAGATATGGGAATAATAACTTTTTCTCTATAAAACCCATCTACCGTTTTTGCTACTCCATCTTCAGTGTATGTAAATAAAAGGTCTATACATCCATCTGGTATCACACATACTTCATTGTTTGTTATAGTATTTGATTCAAATTGATAAAAATCAGAGACTATTTCAAATAATGGGTGGTTAATCGGTATCACATAATTTTGATAGTTTACTTTTTTTTCAAACCCAGGTTGATATGGTGCATAAAAATTAGATTTAAAATAACTTTTTTCCATAGGATCATTACCTTCCATAATAGAATATACGTTTTAATGTTTCTGTTAACAGTTCTGCAATAAAACAAAAGAAATTTTAAAAATATAATACATATTTTCATTATATACATGATAATTAATAATTGTCAACAGATTAAGGTGTGCCCTTTTTTACTATACCTAATAAAACTTGTGTTATAAAATATATATATAATTAGTTGATTATTTATCATATTAATACTAATAAAGCAATATTATTATTAATTTAGAAATCGCCTAGTAGGGAGGAATGTATTTTGTTAACACAAAAGGATAGTAAAGCTTTAGCCTACGTAAATTTATTCGCTATACTTGGTACTTTAGAAAACCTATGTGAATTGGCAAAAGAGGCAAAGGACTTGTTAAAGGGAAAGCCTCCTATATCAATTGGGTTTGAAGTGAAAAATGGGCCAAGTGCCACATTAACATTTGTTGATGGTTCCTGCAGTATTAAAGAAGGCTGCAGTGCATGTACTATTAAACTTCCGTTTTCATCTTGTGAAAAGTTTAATAACTTTATTGATGGGAAGGGAACGCCTATTCCAACGAAAGGATTTACAAAATTATCATTTCTTTTAAAAACCTTGGTTCCACTAACGGATACTTTAACAAAATATCTTAAGCCATCTAAAGAAAATTTAAAGGATTTAGTTTTCAGTGAAATTAGCACTAAGCTTACATTATATACAGCAGCTGCTTCCATTGCGCAGATAGGAAATCAAGATAAGAGTGGAAAATTTAGTGCTAATCTTATTCCAGATGGGGACATTGCAATAAATGTTAAAGATGTTATGGGGATTACTGTAAGGGTAAAAGACCATCATTTAACTACAATAAAAGAAAAATGTGAAAATCCAAGGGCTATTATGGAATTTGCAAGTCTTGAACTTGCAGGGAAGCTGCTAAATGGCGAAGTAAGTGCTATGGCTTGTATATGCAACGGCAGCATTAGTATGTGTGGAATGATTAATATGATTGATAATATGAACAGAATACTGGATCGTGTTGGCCAGTATTTAAGTTAGGAGGTAAGGTTATGAGTTTTCCTATTAATAAATATACAAAAAGCCAAGAAATGTTTAAACGTGCTTTTCAGGTGATTCCATCTGGAATATATGGACATCAAGGTCCATCAGAAGGCTGTTATGTACCTCATGATGCTTTTCCGCTATTCTCATCTAAGGCCAAAGGATCTCACTTTTGGGATTTAGATGGCAATGATTATATTGATTATATGTGTGGCTATGGCCCAAATGTTCTTGGTTATTGTGACCCAGATGTTGATGCTGCAGCACTTGAGCAATTAAAAAAAGAAAATTGTGTTACTATTCCCTCAAATATAATGGTTGATTTTGCTGAACTTTTAGTTGACACTGTCGCTTGTGCTGATTGGGCCTTTTTTGCTAAAAACGGCAATGATGTTACTTCCCTAGCTATTATGACGGCAAGGGCTGCAACTCATAGAAAAAAGATAGTATTCTTTAAAGGTTATTATCATGGTGTTTCTCCTTGGGCTCAAAAGCTTGATTATCCTGGTATTTTGGAGGAAGAAGTTTGTAATAACTTATATGTAGATTTTAACGATTATCCAGCTTTGGAAAAGCTTTTTTCTGAATACAAAGGGGAAATTGCGGGAATAATTGGACAGCCATATATGCACGGCAATTTTGCAGATAATTTCTATCCTGACGAAGGCTACTGGCAAAAAGTCCGCAGACTATGTGATGAAAACAATGTGGTTCTAATTGTTGATGATGTTCGTGCAGGTTTTAGAATGGACCTTGCTGGTTCAGACCATTATTTTGGCTTTAAAGCAGATTTGATTTGTTTTTGCAAGGCGCTTGCCAACGGATACAATGTTTCTGCTCTTTGTGGAACTGCTTCTTTAAAAGATACAGTAAGCAGTCTATCATATACAGGAAGCTATTGGATGAGTGCGGTACCATTTGCAGCTGGTATTGCTTGCATTAATAAAATGAAGGCTTTAAACACTCCTAAACTTTTTGAGTCACTCGGAACTAAACTTACAGAGGGTTTTAAAGCAGCTGCTAAAAATAACGGCTTTAACTTAGTGGTTTCTGGGCATCCTTCTTTATTCTATCTGAGAATTGCAGATGATGACTCTTTGATGCTTCATCAAAAATGGGTTGCAGAATGTGTAAAAAGAGGTATTTTTATAACATCTCATCACAACCATTTTATAAATGCTGCTTTAACAGAAGAGGATATCAAAAAATCAATAGATATAGCAGAAGATGCTTTTAATGCTTTACGTAAATTAAATTAATTTAAAGGCTATGTTTTAAATAAGTGTGAAAAGAAACAATCTTAATCAGATAGAAGAAGGTTGTTTCTTTTTTTCTTACTTAAAGGCAAATGATAAATATTGTAATATAAATAAAAACTTAATAATGTACCCAACAAAACTAGAGCACAAAAAAGGCCACAGTTCTCCTTCTTATTTTGTTTCAAGAAAGGTTATGATTAAAAGTCCTGTTGATAATATTAGAATGTGTATATAATGGAGACAAAATATATAAAATTCAAAATTAATTGCCTCAGTCAACTAATTTGCGTTATAATGATATTAATCTAAATATTATTATAGATAGGAGAGATTTCATGGATGTTAAAAAAGATAAAATAATTTCAGAAGTAAGGAGTTTTAGTCGCTTCTATACAAATATTTTGGGACTATTAAATCAAAGCATACTTAATACAAATTATTCATTAACTGAAGTTCGTGTACTTCTTGAAATTAGTATAACAAAAGATTGCACTGCAAATGTTTTGATTGATAAACTAGATATTGATAGGGGATATTTGAGTAGAATTATTAATCGATTTAAATGTAATGAGCTGATTACTAAACAAGCTAGTCCGAAAGATGGACGCTTAAATTTTCTTAAACTTACACAAAAAGGAAAGCAAGTATTATCAGAGCTTGAAGAAAGATCTAACAATCAGGTGTGGAAATTAGTAAGTAGTTTAACAGACGAACAAAAACAAAAGTTAGTTGAGTCTATGGAGTATATAAAAGGATCACTATCTTTTCCTGAAGAGACTTTTAAAATTAGAACGTATAAGCCTGAGGACATGGATTATATTATTAAAAAACATAGAGAACTATATGAGCATGAGTATGGATTTTCATCAATTTTTGGAGATTATGTTGAAAAATATTTATACCAATTTAATAAATATTATGATAAGGCTAAAGAAAATATATGGATTGCAGAAATGAATTCTTCTCCTGTTGGGGTAATAGCTATAGCTAAAGTAGACAATGCTACTGCACAGTTAAGATGGTTTCTTATTGAACCAAAAGTGAGAGGAAAAGGGTTAGGGCATAAGCTTATTAAAACGGCAATGGATTTTTGTAAAGAAAAAAAATATAACCATGTTTTTCTTTGGACAGCAGATGTACTAAAAACAGCACGTCACATATATAGTAGTTATGGTTTTAAGTTGACTGAATCAATTGATAACACTAGCTGGGCTGATAAGTTAGTTAAGGAAGAGCGTTGGGATTTATATTTAGATCATGATAAAGAATAATATTAAAGCTGAATACGACAAGATGAGATTATATATAAATAGGAAGGTGATAAAGTGAGTAATCCTTGGGAAAAAGTTTCAATTCAAGATTATGAGAATCATATGAAATTACCATCAGTATATCAGTTGCAGAAATTAAGTGAAATTATGAAATCACAAATATATAAATATAGAATTTCAACGATTGCCATTTTAGGAATAGCAGGTGGAAATGGTTTAGAGCATATAGATAAATCACGAATTAAGACAGTATATGGCATTGATATAAATAAAGATTATTTAGATACATGTAAAGAAAAGTACAGAAATTTAACAGATTGTCTTGTGCTTAAAAAATTAGATTTATCTAATATATCAAATGATTTACCTGTAGCAGATATTGTAATTGCAAATTTATTCATTGAATATATTGGTATTGATATGTTTATAAAACAAATATCAAAAAACCTTCCGCAATATGTATCTTGTGTAATCCAAAAAAATGATAATAATAATTTTGTGTCAGATTCACCTTATATCAAAGTTTTTGATGAAGTTTCATTATTACATGAAGATATAGAAAAAGATTCACTCGTAAAAGCTATGAGTAAAATTGGGTATAGTTTGACCTTTTCAGATGAAGATTTATTACCAAATATGAAAAGGTTCATAAGATTAGATTTTGTAAATAAAGTAAATCAATAACTAATATTTAACAAAAACCTCCTAGTATTTATTTGTAATTTATGGTATCATTCACCTAAACATTAAGCATATACATTAGGGGTGAATTTAGTGAAAAAGCATATATTATTGGCAGGCATTTGTGGAATAGCTCTAATTATCAATGGATGTACAAATAATAGTTCTAATATTTCTACTAAAACAAATGTAGTTAGAAAAACTTCCAATTACAAAGTTGCTGCTACCAAAGATACTAAAGCCTTAGACGTATCATATAAAGAAGGCAATAACTTAATAAAACCATACCTAGAAGATGCTAGAGACCTTCAAAAATCCATTAGAAACGGCAGTGTAATAATGATTTCTAAAAAATCTAATGGCGATTTTGAAGTGTATAATACTGCATCACTTGATAACTTCATTAACTGCTTCAATAGCGGTAAGCAAAGTTATGTTAGAGTAATCAAGGGAATATCAGACAACAATGGTTCGCTTTTAGTCAATAAACTTGAAGAATATGAAACTGATGGTAAAGTAATTAAAGATACCGCTTATGATACCTACTCTAATAAAGATAAATTTATACCAGCAAAACCAATTTATCTATATAAAATGCTAAAAATGTGCTCAGGTAATTCCATTAGATATAGCACTCTTCAAAGCAAAGACACTCCAAAAGATATGGATGGAACTGTAATTAGCTTTCTTAAAAGTAGTATAAAAAATTGATAAGCTCAAATAACTGTATCGCTTAATATAACTCAGCCCACTGTAATTGTGAATTAAGTGTGCTGTAGGATGATTTAAATAAAATTTGGGCTATGTTTAACAACAATGTTGAAATTACAAAGGCAACCAATTAAGATTGCCTTTAGTTCGTTAAAAATGAATATTGTTAGGTAAATCTAATACAAATTACTCTCATTCTTACCAATTATCTATTATTGTATTGGTACGTTTAAATCCATTGTTTATATATAGATTTATAGCTTCTTTATTTAAATCTGCAACATATAAAGTAATATCATTGATTCCTTTCTCTTGCAAACAACTAATAGCAAAAGATAAAAGTCTCTTTCCATATCCCTTATTCTGATATTTTTTATTTACAAACAAATGGTCTATTATATTATCATATATTTCAACAGAGCCTATCATTTCCTCTCCAATAAATATGATAAAAACATTGTATTTCTTTTTTATCATTTCCTCACGTGTGTAAAATGCATGTGGGTCTTGGCTTGTTGCTATACTCAATTCACGAAAACAATCGCAACAAATGCTTCGATAATCATTGTAATAATCATCGCAATAATTAACCACATCTATATCCGAATTAACTTCTCCACCATAGTATTTCATTTCATGTACAATAACTTCAGCCATCTTTTACCTCCCCCCAAATATATAGCTAATTCACAATAAATTGCCATTGTAAACAAGCCTAATTATACATTATATGGGTGTCATTAACAATTAGGATGTATCTTATTTTCAACACTATTCATTAACAAAGCCCAAATTAATATCCTGCAATACACTTAATTCGTAATAATTTTAAGATATTTACGCAAAGTGGCCTCATTTTCTTTTAGAACACCAAAAAAATCTTCATCAATTTTTTCAATAATAGGAAGGGAAAGTCTTACTATTTCTTGCCCCTTCGATAAAAGTATAACAGAATTTGCCCTGCTATCTTCAGGATTGACAGCTCGCTTTATAAATTCTTTTTTTTCTAACCCTTTAATAATTTGTGATACTGACATAACATCCATATCTGCCATCTTAGCTATACTTACCTGTGTTATATTCTCATTGGATTGGCTAAGAAAATTTAATGTAGTAAGCACAACAAATTGAGGGTGCGTAATTCCTAATTTACGAAGTTCTTGATTAATAATTGAGTGCCACTTATTATATACACGTATAAAAAGAAGACCAGTGGATGATTCTGCATCATCTTTAAAGCGATCTGATGGAAATTCCAATTTATATCTCAACCTCCTTTTTAATTTTCATAACTGAACTTGGAACATCAGAAAATACACCACTAAGGAAATTCAAATCTTCCTCTGAAGGATTTTCTTTATCTAGTGTTACAGAATGTTGAATAAATGTTTCCCCACCTTCTTGTAAAATATCATGTCCAAATATTAGGCTCCCCATTCCAGGCACATCCGTTCTATCCCAATAGGCAGCGTTATTAACAATATTAATTAGTGTAAAATCCATCTCTGGCATACCTTTTAATTTCATTGTTCCAGTAGTTCCTGTTTCCACCTCTCCATTAAATTTGATACTTTCTAAATCCTCCTCCCAAACTTTTCTCTTCGTAGGATCAGCATAATATGACCAAATAACTTCTTTAGGTGCATCCACCTTTACTTTAAACTGTAATTTCATTTTTCATTCTCCTTTACATAAATAATTATAGTAAATGTTTATATTATAAATGTACTTATTATAAGCATATTTATAATATAGATTTTATTTTTTGTCAAGGAGGTATGAAAGTTAATTAAGGCATATAAGAAAATAATAAGTGCAAATCAAGATATAGTTTTACTTGTTATTTATTTAATATACTCCTTTGCTATATTAACAAAATTTTTAACTAAAGGATTCATACGTAACGCTTTATTAACTATAAACTTAATTTCTAATTCATTAAATTCGTCTTTTAAATCATATATAAATAACCTGCTGTTTTCTTGCAAAATACTCTTAGGCAAAAGGGACACTCCTAAACCTTCTGTAATTCCCTTAAGAATAGCTTCCAATGAATCAAATTCAATTGTATTAACCTTAAAACTATTGCGAATTAGCCACTTTTGTAAGAGTTTACGATAAGGACATTCATGATCTGAATTTACTATTATTGGACTAGATAACTCATTAAGATTGTTAATTTCTACGGAGGATGTTAGTGCAACTTCTTCTTTGAAAGTAAAGAGTTTTTTAACTTTAGCAGATACAATCTCACTAGCTACGAAAGCACCATCCAATTCACCCTTTATAATCATATCAAGAAGAACTTTATGCTCTTGTGTTTTCAATATCATAGATACTCCCGGATTTCGTTCATGAAATAAGGAAAATACTTTGGGTAAAATAGAGGCAGATATAGTTTGAGTTGCTCCAATTTTAATAGAAGAAGTGCTATTAGACACAAGAAACTCTTCATTAACTCTATCTATAAGTTCAAGAATTTTATCTGCATATTCAAGTAACTTTTCACCATTAGGTGTAATTGTAGATCCCTTATTGCTTCTTATAAATAAAGTAGTATTCAAATTATTTTCAAGAAACTTAATTCTCATAGTTATATTAGATTGTGCATAACCAAGCTTTAAAGCCGCTTTAGATATAGACTTCTCATAAGCAACTGTTTGAAATATTCTTAAATCATTAATTTCCATAGTATAAACGCCTTTCATCAATACTAATTTTTATTTATATATAAATAAACCATTTCAACTATTAAAATTCATGTGCACCATAATGCCCAGAAGACGGCATTTTGGTACAAATAAATTTTAAGTTTCACAGTGGTTTATCTTTATCACTAATAATGATATTAAGTATTATTTATAAGTATTATACAATTTTTATATAAGGATTTAAACTGTAATTGTAAAACACTTATAGTCAAAAGGAGGTCGTAAGTCAATGATAGCAATGCAATATAAAATCGTATTACCAATGGATTATGATATGAAAATAATAAGAAGAAGGGTAGATAATAATGGATATAAAACAGATGGATTTCAAGATTTGAAATTTAAAATGTACCTTATAACAGAAAAAGGAGTAAATAAAAATTTACAGAATAGTTATTGTCCTTTATACATTTGGAAAGACAGTAATGGATTAAATAATTTTTTATTTGATGGATTTTATGATAATATAATAACTTCTTTTGGTTGGCAAAAAGTAAGTATAGGAATACCTTTAATTGATAAAACAACAGATAAAATTAAAGATAGTAAATATGCATTTGAAATAATAAAGGAAATAGAGCCTCAAGAAAGCCTCAAAAATTTAAAAGATAAGATAGAAAAAGATATCATTAATATGGAAAGTAAAGAATATTTAATTATTTATAATCCTGATAAATGGAAATATCACGTATTTTATTTTGTAAATGAACTAAGCAAAGTAAAATTAGAAAAAGCAATAATTTATAGTATACTTCATGTATCTCTCTAAAAAAATATAAATAATTTTGCTTCAAATAGAGATAAAGCAGTTCAAACTATGGTGTAGAATATACTTGCCACCATAGTTTATAATTCCAGTTGTTCAGACGATTGGCATCATTAATTCTACATTAATTATGAACCTATTGTTTTCGCTTTGAGCCCATATTCTTCCTCCATGCAATTCAACTATATTTTTTGCTATGGCTAGGCCCAATCCTGATCCAGCAGTTTCTGAGTTTCTTGATTCATCTGTTCTATAAAATCTATTAAATACTTTTTCTAGATTTTCTTCTAAAACACTATCAACTACATTTTCAAAATTAATAATTATATTTTTGCCAGTTTCATATAAATTTATATTTATATTACTTCCTTCAACACTGTATTTAACAGCATTTTCTATAATGTTTGTAAAAACTCTTGCTATTTTACTAGGATCTATTAATAATTCTAATTTGCCATTTTTAAAATTTTTATTAAATCTTACGCCTTTTTCACTTGCCTGAATTGAAAGTTCCCCAATACTTTGTTCCATTATTTCTATTATATCAACTTTTACTTTTTCAAGCTTAACACCTCCACTCTCAAGCTTGGAATACTCAAACAAATCATCTATTAATATTTTTAACTTTTGTGATTTTTCCAGGGACACCTTTGCATATTTGTCTTTTTCTTCAGTACTCATATTATCATTTACCGCAAGCTGGATATACCCAATTAATGAAGTGAGTGGTGTTCTTAAGTCATGAGACACATTTGTTATAAGTTCACTTTTTAGTCTTTCAGCATTTTTTTCTTCTTGAATTTTGTTCTTCAGCTTAAGTGACATATTATTTATTTCTTCTGCTAAAATCGCTAATTCATCATGTCCACTTACTTTAATTTTAAAATCTAAATTTCCTTCAGAAATTATTTTTATACCATGGCATATACTTTTAATATATTCGGCTTTTCTTCTAACTAATAAATAAATCAATATTAGAATAGTTATGATATTGCTCAATACTCTCAAAGAAATAAGAAATAAAAAAAAGAATGATAACAGTTCTCTTATTCTAGTTCCTAATAATAGCTCCTTAATCTTATTTTTAAATTTTAAATAGACTACTAATACTATTGCTATGCCTGGTATTATACCCGATATAAAACTACGTATTACACTTGATATAAACCAATGTATACCATATAGCATAATATCATGTACTACATCTGAAAATGCCGATATAGAAATAAAAAATAACATAACAAATAGTAGTTCCCTTGTTACACTTCCAAATAATAATTTATTAATTCTATTTTTCAATTTTATATCCCACTCCCCATACCACTTTTATGTATTTAGGTTCCTTGGGATTAATCTCAATTTTTTCCCTTATATTTCTTATGTGCACAGCTACAGTATTATCTGCATTATTAAAGCTTTCCTTCCATACATTACTATAAATCTGTTCTGTACTCATAACTCTACCTCTATTAAGCGCTAAGACTTCTAATATAGAGAATTCTAATGGAGTAAGCCTTACAAAGTTACCTTCAACAAAAATTTCTCTTGAAGCTCTATTTATAGTAAGTCCATCAATAATTATCTCATCCTCATTTTCTTTCTTTGCTTCATTAAAATTAAAACATCTCCTAAGTTGAGATTTTACTCTTGCAGTAAGTTCTAATGGATTAAACGGCTTAGTAACATAATCATCAGCTCCAACATTTAACCCCAATATTTTATCGCAATCTTCATTCTTAGCAGAAAGCATAATAATAGGAAGCTTTTTTTCCTCTCTAATTTTTAGGCATGTCCTTATTCCATCAAGTTTAGGCATCATTATATCTAAAATTATTAAATCAATATCATTATTTTTAAGTTTTTCTAGGGCATCAATGCCATCACAGGCTGTAACAACATTCAATCCTTCATTTGTCAAATAAATTCCAATCAACTCCTGTATATCCTTTTCATCATCAACTACTAACACTGCATTTTTTTTCATAAACTATAGCACCTTCTCTATTATTAATAACTATAACTATTATATTACATCTCATTACGCAATGTTATTTTTTTGACTTTTGTTTGCATACTCCAATATTAGGAATTAACATTTTCATATCTGGATAATAATTTCCTAATAATACAAATACCCATGATATTATATACCCATATCTTGGTTGCTGCTCAATAATTAAATAAAATAAACCAAAACCACAAAAAATTATATACAGTAAACTTATTAACTTATTATCTAAATATTGTTTTATATTAAATAATTGTATATATACATATATCATTAAAATAAGGTATACTAGTTGAGAATAAAAAAATAATACCGTACTCAAATTAAATCTTGAATTTAATATGCTTAAATTTCCAGTAGACCAATATGCTCCTGAAAAGTCACCACTTGACCATTGTGCTATAAATTTAATTATATAAAATCCTATTAATTTATATAATGGTGTGCTTATTAGCCTTTTCTTTATAATTAACTCACAAACTGATTGAACCTTATCATAATTAAACTTATACTTTTCTGATATTTGACTATCTTCCTTATTCCACATACCTAGCGATTGAATATTTGTACCTTTTAAAACAGATGTTATAGCAGGTTCTCTTCCATGCCAAAGTGGATATTCTGTTATATTTAACTTTAACAATATGCTGTTAACAGTAATCCATGGACTTAAAAACGAAACAATTAATAATATACTCATCTTAATACATTTTTTATTTTCATGACAAATTATTAAATAAAAAATATATGCTATTAATATAACAATACCTACCATTCTAAAAAGATTGCCTATACTTAATAACAATCCTGAAGCAATAATCCATCGCAATCCTTTTTTGCCTTTTATTACTAAAAGAAATAAGTAAATGCTTCCTATAAAAAATGTCATAGCTAAATTTTCTGAACAAAGCACAGAATTATAAAATATAAACGGTGGAAATGTACATGCTATAAAAGAAATCATAATTGCTCTCTTTTTATCTTCGTATAATTCTATACTTATCCAATAAATAATATACACATTTATCGTAGATAAAATTATATTTATTAATTTAATTACCAATATAGGATTTGGAAATACTTTGATTATCATGCCGAAATATATTGTTAATATTGTTAAGTGACTAAATCTACCTATGTAGCTTGTACCCTTAAAAACAGAATAATCTCCTAATGCAAATTTTTGACCGCAATTATAAATTATTTGAAAATCTGAAAAAGGCTCAGCATCTATTAATAAAATATATAATAGTCTTAATGCGAATGATAACAATAAAATTATTAATAAAATCACTTTATAAGAATACCCTTTTTTCAAAAGCTTATAAATAAAATATCCTATTAATAAACAAATTAAAAATATAATTAGACTACTTATTATTGAGTATATGGTATTTTTGAATGATAAATTTATAAAACATAAAAATGATATACCTATGCTTCCTAATATGATTAACAAAAAAAGAATTTTCAAAGGTATGTTCATAAAATTTACAAATCTGTTTTTAATATGATTCATATTTCCTCCTTTATTCCATTTATGCAACTAAAGAATTTATAAATGAAATCTATTTTTTAATATTTAAGTCTTACTTAGAAAATAAATAACTAGTTATCATCTATGCTAATTATTATAAAAATTAATATTAAAGAAACATTTATTAAAATTATGAAGATTTAATGAAGAATAGAGAGCTAAGATATGTAATATATAAAGTATATATTATTAAAATAAAAAATCAGGTAGCATTTTATGAAGTTATGGTGTACAAGAAGCTAACTTCTCTAAAGAATAAAATAATTAAAAATGCAAAAAATAAAAATAGGGTGTTGATAATCACCCCATAATGTATAATTCTAATCATCTAATTAATATATTGTGTTATTTTTAACAACTTCTCCATTTTTTATAACACTATCCACTATATTTACCCCTGTGTTATAAACAAGATATTTATAAGTTGGATATTTAAGTATTACTAAATCTGCTGCTTTTCCTTTTTCAAGGGTTCCTATTTTATCTGCTCTTCCAAGGGCTGCTGCACCATTTAAAGTAAAGGCGGTTATTGCTTCTTCTGCTGTCATACGCATGTGTATGCAAGCTAAGGCAAACATTAATGGTATGGAATTTGTAAAACAGCTGCCTGGGTTAAAATCACTGGCTAAGGCCACACTACAACCACTATCAATCATCTTTCTAGCGTTAGCATAAGGTTTGTTTAAGCAAAAAGCCGTTGATGGCAGAAGCGTTGCCACAACTTTATTTTCTGCAAGGCTTTTTATACCTTCTTCAGAAGCACATAGTAAATGATCAGCTGATACTGCCTTAAGTTTTCCTGCAAGCTCAGCACCACCAAGGCTTACAATTTCATCAGCATGAATTTTTGCTTTAAAACCCATTTCCTTTGCCGTGCTTAAAAGCCTATCTGACAATTCTATTGATATTACATCATCTTCGCAAAATACATCACAGAAGTCAGCAAGTTCTTTTTCCTTAACTACTGGCAAAACCTTGTCTATTATGAAATCTATATATTCTTCATTTTTTCCTTCATACTCCAAAGGGACAGCATGTGCACCTAAGAAAGTACTTACTACATCAACTTTATGGTCTTCATTCAGCTTTTTCATTACTTCCAGCTGTCTTATTTCTGTAGCTAAATCCAAGCCATATCCACTTTTTCCTTCTACAGTTGTTATTCCAAACTCAAGCATTGAATTAAGCCTATCAAAACCTAGCTCATACAATTCTTCAAAAGAGCTGCTTCTAGTTGCATTTACTGTATTTTGAATGCCACCCTTTGCTCTCATTATATCCATGTAACTTGCGCCATTTAATCTCATAAAGAATTCTTCTGGCCTGTAGCCCCCAAAAATAAAATGTGTATGGGAGTCTACAAAACCAGGAAGAATACATTTATTATGAGCATTAATGACTTCAAATTCATCTAAATTGTACTTTTTTAAAATATTTTCTGTTGTGTCTACCTCTTCAATTATTCCATTTTTTATAACAACTGCACCATTTTCAATAACTCTAATGCCGTTCATTTCTTCCCCGCATTTAGCACTTTTCCCGATAGGCGTTGCTATTTGACTAGAATTTAAAATCAATATATTTCTCATATTATTTGATTCCTTTTATAAGTGTTTCATCAACTACATATGGTATAGTTACTTGGTTTTCACCTTTGTATCTTTCGTTGAATTCAATAGCTGTTTCTATAGAATGTTCATTTCTAGCCCAGCTTCTTCTTGCAACTCCGCCCATAACATCCCAAAGGATTGCGCTCTTTATTATTTCATCTATTCTTTCGCTTCCATCAAGCACAAGACCAAAGCCACCGTTTATAGATTTTCCTATACCAACTCCACCACCGTTGTGAAGCGCAACTAGGCTCATTCCTCTTGCTGCATTTCCTGCGTAACATTGGATTGCCATGTCAGCCATTACGTTACTTCCATCTTTTATGTTTGCAGTTTCTCTAAATGGTGAATCAGTTCCACTTACATCGTGGTGATCTCTTCCTATCATAACTGGTCCTACTTCGCCATTTCTAACCATTTCGTTGAATTTAAGAGCTATATCCTTTCTTCCTTCAGCATCCTGATAAAGTATTCTAGCCTTAGTTCCAACTACCAATTTGTTTTCCTCAGCGTCCCTAATCCAGTTATAGTTATCTCTATCTTGATATCTTCTATTTGGATCTATGCATTCCATTGCCGCATGATCTGTTTTTATTAAGTCTTCATCTGTTCCGCTTAAGCATACCCATCTAAATGGTCCGTACCCATAGTCAAATAACTGTGGTCCCATGATGTCCTCTACATAAGATGGAAGTACAAATCCGTCTTTATCATCTACTCCATTTTTAGATATTTCCTTTACCCCTGCATCATATACTGCTTTTAAGAAGGAATTACCATAATCGAAGAAATAAGTGCCTTTTTCTGTGCAAGCTTTTATAAGTTCATAATGATGTCTTAAGCTCTTATCTACAAGTTCCTTGAATTTTTCCCTGTCCTTACTTAAAAGTTCTGTTCTCTCTTCAAAAGTAAGACCTTGTGGACAGTATCCACCATCGTAAACAGCATGACAAGAAGTCTGGTCAGACATTAATTCCACCTTTATATCATTTTTAACTACATATTCAAGTAAATCAACTATGTTTCCGTGGTATGCAATTGATATTGCTGTCTTATTTTCTACATGTTCATGTGCAACTTTAAATATTTCATCTAAATCAGATGATTGCATTCCTACCCAACCTTGATCTAGTCTTGTTTTTATTCTTGATTCATCTACTTCTGCAATTATTCCAACTCCATTTGCTATTTCAACAGCTTTTGGCTGAGCACCACTCATTCCTCCAAGTCCAGAAGTTATGAATATGTGTCCTCTTAAATCTCCATCGTTTGGAATTCCAAGCTTCATTCTTCCTGCATTTAAAAGTGTATTGTAAGTTCCATGAACAATTCCTTGAGGTCCTATATACATCCAGCCACCAGCTGTCATTTGTCCATAGTTTGCAACTCCCATTTGTTCTGCAACTTCCCAATCGTCTAAGTTATCAAACATTCCAACCATAAGTGCATTAGTTATTATAACTCTAGGCGCATTTTCTCTTGTTCTAAATAAGCCTAATGGATGACCTGATTCAACTACTAAAGTTTGATCCTTTTCCATAACTTCAAGGTATTTTTTTATAAGTCTGTACTGCATCCAGTTTTGGCATACGCTTCCTGTCTCACCGTAAGTAACTAATTCGTATGGATATAAAGCAACTTCAAAATCAAGGTTGTTTTCTATCATAACCTGAAAAGCCTTACCTTCAATGCAGTTACCTTTGTATTCATCTATTGGTTTTCCGTAAATTCTTCCTTCTGGTCTAAATCTATAACCATAAATTCTTCCTCTTGTTTTTAGTTCTTCTAAGAATTCTGGTATCAATTTTTCATGGTATTTTGGGTTAATATATCTAAGTGCATTTTTTAATGCAATTTCTGTTTGAGCTTCATTTAATGTATAACCTCTGTCTGGTGCTCTTCTAATTCCCTCTACAAACTTAGGCATTTCAGGTAATTCGTCATCTAATTTTATGTCCATTGATATTTTTGCTTTTTCATTATAATTCATTCCTTCTACCTCCAATTAATCTAAATTTTTATCAAAAGCTAACAACGAGTTTATAAGAGCTTCCACCCCTAATTCTATTTCTTCATATGAAGTATATTCTTCTGGACAATGACTTCTTCCATCTTTACTTGGAACAAAAATCATTCCCACTGGTGCAATTTCATATATATGATTAGCATCATGACCGGCTCCACTTGGTAAGTGCACAGTCTTTGCTACTTTGTCACAGTTTTCTTTTAGGACTTTTTTAATATTTTCATCTATAATTACAGAACTTGATTTTGATATATTATCAAATTTAATCTTTATATTTCTTTTTCTTGATAATTCTTCAGCTTCTTGAATAAATTTGTTTGCAAGCTCATCTATAACTTCATTTTGAAGTGCCCTTATTTCAAACTCAAATTCACATTTCCCAGGAATTACATTTGATGCATTAGGCTCTACACTTAGCTTACCTACGGTTCCAACTACATCATCACTATTTTTTCCCCTGCACAAGCCTTGAAGCTTTAATATAAGTTCACTTGTAAAAGCTAACGCATCATATCTCATATTCATTGGTGTTGTTCCTGCATGATTAGACTCACCTTCAACTAAAACCTTATATCTATGAATCCCAACAATACCTGTGACAACTCCTAGTGGAATTTTTTTATTATCTAAAACAGGTCCTAATTCATTGTGCAGTTCAAGATATAAAGCCGCATCACCCTTTTTTCTAGCTCGTTTCTTAAGCTCACTACAATTTCCACCCAAATCATCTATTGCATCAGAAAGCACTCTTCCAAGACTATCCTTCCTTTGAAGCATTTCTTCAGACAGTTCTCCTATCATTCCTTTACTTCCTATGGTTGATAAGCCAAATTCGCTTGGCTCCTCAGAAGTAAAATCAACTATTTCTAAAGGATGCCTAAGAGTTATTCCCTTTTCTTTTAAAGTTCTAACAACTTCTATGCCACCTAAAACTCCTATAGTTCCATCATACATACCGCCATTTTCAACAGTATCTGTATGCGAACCAATTATTATTGGCTTTAAATTCTTGTCACTTCCCTTAAGCTTACCTATAATATTAGCCGCCGCATCTATAGAAGTTTCAAGTCCTGTCTCTTCCATTTTTCCTCTTAGCCACACTCTTGCTTCTTTATACTCTTTTGTAAAACCTCTTCTAGTATGTCCAAGCTTGCTTCTATCTATAAACGTAGATATTTTTTCAATATCATTTTTCAGTCTGCCTATGTTAGGCTGCATATTATCCATTTTGACACCCCTTTAAGCAGAGTACGGAGTACAGAGTACAGAGTACAATGAAGGTCAATTTTTTGCTCTCGCAAAAAATTCTTAAACTAATTGGCTATCGCCCAAACCTATTATAAATGTCCCTTACTTTTAAAAATAATCTTCTAGACTCACTAATCTTAAGATAGTAAAAATTTCTTACTAAGTCTTCTTCAGCGAAGCTGAACTATATATTTTCAAAGATTTATCTGACGCAAGGAAAGATAAATCATCCTTCACTGTACTCTGTACTCTGTACTTTGTACTCTTAAATACTCATGCTTAACTACCAAACTATCGCACTTCAACCTTCACCCTGCTTCTATTTTTCAAGTTTATTCATAAGTTTTTGAACGTTTTTCACAATTTTGCTTTCTGGTACAGTTAAGATTTCTCCATTTCTAACTCTTTCTTTTCCGTCAACCACAACATGGTCAATTGCACATGGCTGCATTGCATAAACTATGTTAGGCATAATTTGCTCACCAGAATTAAATATTGGCTGCATAGACATATCATTTTTATTGATTCCAACAAAGTCTGCTTTATAGCCTTTTTCAATTTTTCCTACAGGAAGCTGAAGTATTTTTCCTCCAATTTCTGTTCCCATTGCAAAAACATCTTCATAGTTAACGCATAGAGAGTCAAGCCTTGTAACCTTTTGAAGTAGCGCACACATTCTCATCTCTTCAAATACGCTTATTCTGTTATTACTACAAGCTCCATCTGATCCAAAACCTATTTCAACACCAGCCTTCATCATTGCTGGAATATTAGTTACTCCATCTGCTAAGAACATATTACTTGAAGGGCAATAAGCAAGTTTAGCTTTTGCAGCTCCCATTAGCTTTATTTCATTGTCATTAAGCCATACACAATGAATTGCAACCATGCTATCATCAAGAACCCCTATTTTATTTAAAAGCTCAACTGGTCTTAAGCCAAATTCCTTTTGCACCTGCTCAACTTCAAAAGGTTCTTCTGCTACATGTATGTGATAATTTGTACCAAGCTCCTTAGCTAATTTATGACCTGCTTTAACCATATCTATTGATGCTGCATGTAAGCTGTGTGGTGCTGGAACAATTTTAACCATGTCATTTCCTTGATATTTCACAGCTAAGCTTCTTACATTTTTTACAGCTTCATCTATAGTTTCAACATATCCTTTTGGTGCTCCATCCCAATCATACATTGTTCTAGCAAGTACTAAACGAATTCCAACATCCTTTGCTGCTTTAATAACTGCTTCATCGCTTTCAAGTCCGTCATTATGGACATAAAAGAAATCACTTACTGCTGTAACTCCATATTTAAGCATTTCTCCAAAGGCAAATACTGCCCCAGTATATATATCCTCTGCCGATAATTTAGGTGAAAACGCATAAAGTGATTTATCTCTCCACTCTAAAAATGGCTTATCTGCGGCAATTCCTCTAAGTAAACTTTGAAAAGAATGATTATGTATATTTGTTGTACCCGGAACCATTATATTTTCTGCCCAATCTACAATTTCTGCATCCTTGTATTTTGCTGAAAGTGTTTCAAAAGAATCAACCTCTAATATTGCTCCATTTTCTTCTACAACACCTTTACCCTTTTGAAATTTGCCTTCATAGTAAACAATAGCTGGTTTATATATTTTTTTCATTTTATTAGCTCCTTGCATTTTTATAATATATATTATTTTCTTTTTCTATTTCTTCTAGCTTATTTATTCTTTTATCAAGTCCTTCAATTCCATTTGCTACATCTCTTAATAGCAGATTTATAAATAGCATTGGCGTACTATAAATATCAAATATTGAGGATGTTGTTATTGGAATACTTATGACTGGCTCTGCTAAACTAGTAACAGGCGATATAATGCTATCTGTTATACCTGCAATTGAAAAGCCTTCTCTTTTTAGTATCTCCAATTTTTTTATTAAATCATTAGGGTACCTTGGAAATACTATTGTAAGTATTAAAGTTTTTTCTGGATTTCTAAGCTCTAGCGTATTCCATAGTGGACTATCTGGTGTAACTTGAACCACATTATTTCTTATTTTATTTAAAATATAGCTTGTATATGGAAGTATTGTTGCTGACATTCTAGATGATAAAATCACTAATTCCTCTGCTGCTATAATTTTTTGTACAAGCTTTTGATATGCTTCCTGACTTAAAATTTCCTCAAGCTCATCTAAGTTATTGTGTTCCATATTAATTACACTTGCTAAATTATTATTATGAGCTGTATATTGAAGTCTTTGAGGCGCTGTTATTTCCTCTCTAATAAACTGCTGTAAATTATGTAAAAAATCATTGTAACCTCTATATCCAAGTGCACTACAAAACCTTGAAACGCTACCTTGACTTACTTCCGCTTCCCCTGCTACTTCTGATGCTGTCATAAAAATAATATGTTTATAATTTTTTTCAATATAATAAGCAAGTTTTTCGTATGCCGCTGACCCCTGTGATATTACAAACATCTCTTGTTTTAATTTATCAAATTCTTTAATATTGGATTTGAACTCCATGCTTAAACTTCCTTCCCCGCATAATGAATGATGATATTATTCACAACTTATTTCTTATGAATAGCTTTATTTAAATATATGATTTTATTTAATAAATGTCAATACGATTTATTAATTTATCAATATTATTATACGTTAAATAAAACACTATTAAAAATATAAGATTTTAGTGCTGAAGTTTCTTAATTATATATGCCATATTCTGTCCTAAATTTTTCATGTTACTAATTCCCTCATCATCCTTTAACGCATCTCCAATATTTTTTCCGTAAACCATATTCCAATAAGTAGAACCTACTACAAGTACCTCTTTATTTAATAAAAAGTGATTTAATGTATCTATGGCTGTCATACCACCACCTCGGCGAACCGCAGCAACAGAAGCACCAACTTTATACTTAAGCATACCAGAATTCGTTGCAACAATAACACCTGCACGCTCAATAAAAGCTTTCATTTTTGATGATATATCAGCCGAATAAACTGGTGAACCAAGAATAATTCCATCAGCATCAACTATCTTATTAAATATTGCGTTAAAAGCATCATCTTCAATTATACATTTTCTATTGCCCTTACAAGCAAAGCATCCCTTACAATTTTTAATTTCCTTATCAAATAGTTGTATTAACTCTGTTTCTATACCTTGATTTTTTAGTTCCTTAAATACAGTTTCTATCAATATTGCTGTATTTCCATCTTTACGAGCACTTCCACTTATTCCTATAACCTTCATATAAACTCACCTCACATAAAATTATTAATTACAACGTATATTAACGCTTGTATCTCGAATACAGCTTGCCATGAATATATAAGATGGCTTGTCTGATTATTGCAAGCCATTTTATATGTATTCTAATCTTTGGCTATATTTTAAAATAGTATTAAAACTATTCTTTAATAAATGGTTGTAAAATCTATTGTTTTTGAATTCCTTTGCACATAGTTTTTTTGTGACATTTAGGACAATACAAACTTTTATAGTTTAAGCCACTATTAACACCAAAAATATTTTGTTTTAAGGTGATTTCAAAAACTTCTCCACATTCATCACATATCCATTTGTAACTAACTGTACTCCAACACATTAAAGTATAAATTCCTATTAATAAGCCAACCAAACTAATTATAAGTAATGTAATACTTGATATTGCCCCAATAAATAGTAGTATTAATGATATTAAACTTAATAAAATACCAAAGATAGGATAACCTTTATTTTTCACCTTAATCACTCCAAAATGTATAATTATGGCTATTGTAACATAGATAGATATTTTTGTGTACCATAATAACAATAATATCTAACACAGCCTAATATTAAAGAAATTTCCAAACTAACTGGTTTAAGTGAATACACTCTCCGCTTTTATGAAAAACAAAAATTAATAAAAAATATTTCACGTGATAAAAATGGCTATGGTTTAAATAAGTGTTGATTTTCACACTTATTTAAACCATAGCTTCCTTTAGTATGTTTAGCTATTTTTAAAAGAATGTTGATGTGATACGCTCACTTTTATGGACTCTTAGGATTGCTCGTTTATAATTTGCGTAATTTTGACCAGGACGGTCAAAGCCATTTAGGCATCAGGACGATGCATCTAAATGGGTAGCAAATTATAAACGAGCAATTCTTAGAGTCCATTAATGTCATAAGCTCATATAAACTTTCTTTTAAAACATAGCTAATTCTTTTTCAACTTCTTTGTAAACAAGCTTATTCGATATTCCACCATAAAATCTTACAGTCTCATTTATAGCAACTATAGGCAACATAAATTTCTTTTTAAAGGCTTCCTGTAAATAATCGTATTTATCTATATCAATTTTATCTGTATCTACAAACTCCATTTCAACCTGCTTTGCTACATCTGTGTTTTTAATATAATCTACAAGTTCCTTATACATTAAAAACATGTTTTTATTTCCCTCGCACGTAGAATGTCCACTGCAAGAAGCTGAACTACTGCACCCACTGCATCCGCCACTGCAAGAGCCTCCGTTGTCATGTACGCATTCTCTTTCTCTATTTACTCCAAACACTTCTATAAACACAACTTCATTATCCATTTTATCTCCTCTTTAAGATGCCTAAATATTATTTATCTCTTACTCGAAATTATACATAATATAAAGCTAAGTAACAACATTCAGAAGCATTAAATAAAATTAATAATTTTTGAGTAGTTTTGCAGCTGCCTCATCAACTATGACATTGACATTATTATGAAGCTGCAAAATTGAAGCTGGAACCTCTGGACAAATTTTGCCATTAATACTTTTATAAATTGCCTCAGCCTTAGCTTCTCCATTTGCAAGAAGTACTATAACTTTTGACTGCATTATTGTCTTTATTCCCATGCTTAAAGCTGATTTAGGCACTTCCTCCATTGATTCAAAGAATCTTGAATTTGACTCTATAGTTTTTTTATCTAAATTTACAAGATGTGTTCCCGCTTCAAAATTTACACTTGGCTCATTAAATCCAATATGTCCATTTACACCTATTCCAAGAATTTGAATATCAATTCCCCCAGCATTTTTAATTTTCTCATCATAGCTTAAGCATTCTTTTTCAATATCTTTTGCAATTCCACTAAGTATATTTATATTTTCACGCTTTATGTTAACCTTATTAAATAAATTGTTCATCATATAATAATGATAACTTTGAGTATTATCATCAGAAAGACCATAATATTCATCTAAATTAAAGCTCTTTACATCAGAAAAATCTATTTCCTTATTATTATATAATTTTACAAGTTCTTTATACATACCAATTGGAGTATCTCCAGTAGCAAGTCCTAACACACTATCACTTTTTAATATCATCTGACTTGCAACCATACTTGCTGCCTTTTTGCTCATTTCATCATAATCATTTACTCGTATTATTCTCAATTAAATCACCCCCAAATTAATTTTCATATACTGTTTCTCCTCCAACAATGGTTTGAATAACTTCAAATTTATCATTAAATATTGTTATATCTGCATCCTTGCCTTCTTCAAGGCTTCCCTTTTTATCATAAATATTTATACTTTTTGCTGGATTTATTGTTGCCAAATTAACAGCCTCATTAATAGTTAAATCTGTATTTTCATATACATTTTTAATAGCCTTATTCAGTGTAAGTATACTTCCTGCAAGTGCTCCGCTTTCAAGCCTTGCTGAATTATCCTTTACAAAAACCTTTTGACCTCCAAGTTCCGAAACCCCATCCTTAAGTCCACCTGCTCTCATGCAGTCTGTTATAAGGACTACTTTTTCCTTACCTTTAATTTTTAAAAGTATACTAAAAATACTAGGATGTGTGTGAATTGTATCAGCTATAATTTCACAAAATGCATCACTGTCAAATGCAGCACCAACAACTCCAGGTTTCCTATGATTCAAAGGTGACATAACGTTAAAGGTATGGGTTATATGATTTGCTCCTAATTTAATTGCTTCCATAGCCTGTTCGTAAGTTGCATCAGAATGACCTATAGATAACACTATATCCGAATTTTTCTTTACTTCTTTTATAAAATTAAAGTTTTCATCTTCCTCTGGTGCCATTGTTATTAATTTTATAATATCCTTATACTTTTTAATGAAATCATAATTTGGCTTTAATATATAATCACTTTTTTGTGCACCCTTATATTTTTCATTTATAAATGGACCTTCTAAATGTGCTCCTATAATCGATGCTCCTGAAAGCTTTCTATCTGAGGCTTCTTTTATAGTATCAAGTGCCTTGTATATTCTTTCCTTGCTCATTGTCATAGTAGTTGGCAAAAATGCAGTGACGCCTTTGCTGGAAACAAACTTGCTCATAATTTCAAGAGATTCTATTTCCCCATCCATAACATCCTTTCCGTTTGAACCATGTATATGTACATCTATAAAACCCGGTGAAACATAACTTCTCTTGGCATCTATAATTTCTAGATTATCTTTATTGAAATTTATATTTTCTACTATTTTATTGATTTTTTTATCAAATAATAGCACCTTATTCTCTAATATTTCATCCTTTGTTATTATTTTACCGTTAATTATAGCCTTCATTTTTACACCTTCTTAATTATTTTAGACTATCTATAGCCTTTGAAACATTTCCATCAAATTCTTCTAAAAGTTCTTGAGCCTTTTTAGATCCATCTCCCATGATTATTTCAACAATAGCTGCCTTAGCATCATAATTACACTCTTCTACTACCTTACTTACAACTAAATCATCAGCATTTGTAGCAAGCTTAACTATTTGTCTCACTCTATCTTTCAACTTTTTATTAATTGGCCTTACATTTACCATTAAATTTGAATATGTATTTCCAATCTTAATCATTGAAGTTGTTGAAAGCATATTAAGGACCATCTTTTGTGCCGTACCAGCTTTCATTCTTGTGGAACCCATTATTACTTCTGGCCCAACATTGACACAAATAGTTATATCGCATTTTTCATTTAGCTTTCCCTTTGAACAAACAACACCAATTGTTTTACATCCAATTTTATTTGAATATTCTACAGCACTATTTACATAAGGCGTATTCCCGCTTGCAGTAATTCCAACAACAACATCTTTTCTATTTACACCTTTTTCTTTGAGGTCTTTTAATGCCAAATCTCCATCATCTTCTGTTTCTTCAAGCCATCCACTCAAAGCATTATTTCCACCAGATATAATTCCTTGAACCATTGAATCATCAACACCAAAAGTAGGTGGACATTCTGATGCATCCACGACACCAATCTTTCCACTGCTTCCGCTTCCTACATAAAATAGCCTTCCTCCATTTTTAAAACTTTCCACAATTATATCAACAGCTTTTTCTATACTAGGAAGTTCTTTATCAACAGCAACAGCAACTTTTTTGTCTTCTTCATTTATTTTTTTTAATACTTCAAATGTACTTAAATTATCTAAATTAATGGTATTTACATTTCTTTCCTCCATGCACTCACCTCAATACTTTATTGTTATTTGCCTATCTTTTAAGTTAAGAGTATTTCATATTCGTATTTATCACTTCTGTTAATTGTATTTGTATATTCAATAGGTATATCATTTTCTACATATGTAATTCTTTTAAACATAAGGGCTAATGCATTTTCCTTTTGATCTAAAAGTTTTGACTCAAATTCACTCAAAGCTACGGGTTCAATAGTCTGCTTTGCCCTTTTAGGCTTATAATTAAATTTCTGCTCAAATATAGAATAAAGTGATTTTCCATCAATCATCTCCTCTGTCATTCCCTTAAATAAATGTTCTGGAATCCATACAGTTTCAATGGCTACTGGATCCTTCTCCGTCATTCTGAGCCTTCGTATTTCTATAACTTTATTAAATTCTTTTGGAATCTTAAGTATGTTTCTATTTTTTTTAGTAGCTTCTTTTATTTCAAAGGATATAATTTTAGTTTCCGTGGCTAATCCTTTTTCTCTCATTTCTTCTGTAAAACTTTTAAGTTTATATATTTCCTGCTTTTCCTTAGGTTTCGCAACAAATGTCCCCTTACCTTGTTCCCTATATAATACTCCCTCATTTACAAGAGACATTATCGCCTTATTTATAGTCATTCTACTTACGCCCTGAATATCACATAATTCTCTTTCTGCTGGTATCATGTCACCAGGCTTAAGCTCTTCATTTTCAATCATTTCTAGAAGTATTGTTTTAAGCTGATAATGAAGTGGAATTGGATCTAACTTTGATATTTTTCTCAAGCCATTACCTCCTAACCTTATCATGTAATATTATTATATCATTATATTGATATGTTGTATATACCAATTTAAATCAGAGTACAGATGACAGAGTACAGAGTACAATGAATGATGATTTTCTTCCGCTTTGCTACAGAAAATCCTAAAACTTATTTTTAATTGCTTACGCAATCGTATCATTAATGTTGTCAGCGAAGCTAACAACATTTAAGTTAAAGATTTACCTGACGTAAGGAAAGGTACATCATCCTTCTTTGTACTTTGTACTCTGGTTTAAATTCCCCCTTCCCTTAATCTCCAATTTTTGTTACTATTATATATATAATTTATAATTAGGGAGATTTACTATGCAACAAATACTGAATAAATTAAAGGTTTTTAATCAAGTATCTACTTTCAGTAGTTTATTTACCGAAACATGGTGGAATACCAGTAAAAATTTCCCCAACCTTAAAAATAATACGACCTACTTGTATAAAAAAAAGCAGGAGAAATGCACAAATAAATTTATAGATAGCTTCGTGGAATCAATAAAAAACTTTCCTTCTGGAGGGCAGAATCAAAAAACATGGAAAAACAATATAGACTCTTTAATTAATGATTTTATAGCTAATTCAGATTTAATAACTATAGAAGATAAGGGTATTTTATTTAGTAAAGACTTGCTTAAAAATACTGAGGATTTCGTTAATGAGGCACAAGCTTTTGACTCAAATATGAAAATTGAAGATATAGGTCAAGCAATGCGAAATCTTTGGATTATGAATATAATGCAAATGCTTCTTGGGAAATCACCTAAGCTTACTCCATCCATATTTAGCTATAGTATGCTATACCCCTATACAGATAATTTTTTAGATTCTGAAGATATATCAAAAGAAGAGAAATTAAAAATAAGTGCTACTTTTGAAAAAAGATTAGTTGGAGAAAAAATCAAGCCAACTTCAGAATACGAAGAACATCTTTTTGATTTAATTGATAGAATAGAAAGTGAGTTTGACCGTTCTAAGTATACTGAAGTTTTTGAGAGTTTGCTTTGCATACAAAACGCACAAATAAAAAGCTTATTGCAGCAGGAAAAATTAACAGGTCCATATGAATGTGACATATTAGGAATTAGCATAGAAAAGGGCGGAAGTTCTGTACTTGCAGATGCTTATATTGTAAATGGCAACTTAACAGAAGAAGAAGCTAAGTTTTTCTTTGGCTATGGAATATTGCTTCAAATATGTGATGACCTTCAAGATGCAATGGAAGATTTAAAAAATGGACATATGACAATTATATCTCAATTAGCGACAAAGTGGCCTTTGGATCATATAACTAATGCACTTATTAATTTTACTTTTAACCTTTTAGACAATGCCCCTCCATTTACTTGCCATAATATCGACTTGCTTAAAGAACTTATAAGAAAAAATTGTTTACAGCTAATACTTTTTGCCATTGCAAAAAATAAGCATCTTTACAGTAAAAAATACTTTAAAGAAATACAAGCTTATTTTCCTTACACACCAAGGTATATGACAACCTTATATAAAAGATTAAGGAGAAAATATTCAAATATAAAGGAAAGTTATAATGGAGTTGAGACGAGCAAAATTATTATGTATGCTTTAAGCTCAGAATAAAAATAGTAAAACTATAAATTGTTAAGCATTAGGAGGAATAATAATATATGGATAATAATGCCATGTGGATAATGATAGAGATATTTACACTAATAATTTTATTGAGCATTATCAGTCAATTGAGAAATGATATTATGCGTATGAAATCAACTTTAGATAAGATTGCTAAACAAGTTGGTATACCTGACGTTGTAACAAAAGATGTAAAAGATGAGTTGATAACTCTTATTTCAGAAGGCAATAAGATTAAAGCGATAAAAAAATATAGAACGCTTACTGGGCTTGGTTTAAAGGAAGCGAAAGAATATATTGACCAATTGAGTACACAAAAATAGAATAAATGAATTTACTTATGCAACTTAATCAGTATTTTAAGGAAAGTTAAAAGTGGCTTTCCTTAAAATATGTTTTATTATCCAGTAATAATCTAAAATAGTTTCTTACCCTATATCTATTTGTTTTCTCATCCTTTATTATAAGACCCTTAGCATTTAATCGCTTTAACTGAGTAGAAATAACCCCAGAATCTGAATAAAGCAATTTAGTTATTTCAGCTACATTTACATTTTCATTTTGAACCATAACCGTCAGTATTGACCTAACTTGCGGGCTTAATTCATTATTAAATGCAGTTTCAAAATACTTTTTAAAGGCATGCAATAAATTATCCCTGCTTTTATTTCCTAAAGCTAATAAACTTAACATTTCTATAAAACGCGGATTTCCCTCGCTATAGTAATATATAGTATCTATAGTTTCCTTATTTACATTAGTCACCAAAGCTTTTACCACTTTTTCTGTTTCTTCATAAGACAATTCTCTTAATTCTATTATCTTTAGTTGTCCAAAAAATGCCTTATCATATGCAAATAACTTTCTTTTATGCTCCTCATCAAGAGTTAATATTATAAATAGGTTGTCCAATTCTTGATATTTATTTCTTATGTAAGACAATACTTCACTCTTACTTGATGCTAAGTAATGACAATCATCTATGGCTAAAACATATTTTTTATTGGACATTTCCATATAAGCAAAGAGACTATCGGAATAAGCCTTCCATTCCTTTGTTTCAAGAGGATAATAGTCAAGTTCCTTTGCTATATTCTTAAAAAAATGATATGAATTTGCTATGCTATTAGCTTTAATATTAATAAAAGAGAACTCATCTCCAAATTTATTGCAGATAAGCTTTAATAATGCTGTCTTCCCAATACCCTTTTGCCCAACAATTGCTAAAGATGTTTTATGTCCATTTTTAAAATCTTCAAGTAGAGCTTCAACTAGCTTTAATTCTTTACTATGTGAACTACTTATAAGTGAAATATTTGTTTCCATTGAACCGCAAGCTCCTTTACACTTTGTGCATCTTTTCTAGGATGCCATATAAAATACTTTAAAAAAGGATAGGTTAAAGAATAATTGCTGCCATTAAGCTCTATATACTGCTGTTCTTCCAAATCCCTAAGTGCTTCATCAAGCTCTTCCTTTGGCAATTCACTTTCTATTGATTCTATATTTAAAGTTTCGTTATTATATAATTTAAATATTAGTGATTTATACTTTTCAAAGTCATCTCCAAGTGCCTCTTCAGATAATAACTCCCTGCATATGGACTGTTTATCTTGAAGTATGTTTTCTTTAAATATATCCATAAATTTTTGCTCTAGAACTTCCATATTTATTGGATTACCATAGAATATATAGTATTTTAGTTCAAAGGTCAAATCCCCACCTAGTATTTGAATTATACTTGGATAACCTTTCGATATAAAATAAATAATTTCAGCTAATCCATCTAATATTTCATCTGTAAAAAATTCATTTTCATATATTGTTTCTCTTTTAAAGTTTGGTATTAAAAGTTTATTTTTAGTTGCCTCTTTATCGAATCCTTTTATGGGCATTCTCATAAAATTCCGCCTCCATAATTGGAATACTTCAGATTTAATATTTCTCAAAATCAAGAAAAAATTTTGAGAACCACATAGTACAAAAACAGGTGTATTTGGATTGCTCAGCTCTACATTTAAAAAATTAAGGAATTCAAGCCTTACATCATTAGTATCTTTTAATTTTCTTACAAATCCCATTTCATCAAGAAATAAAACAAATTTTAATTCTCTATATTTTCTAAGAAGCTTAAATACATTTGTTCCGCATTCCTTCCAGCTACCTTTACATAAATTAAATACATCTTGAATATCTACAGTAATTTTCCCCTTATCATCAACTGAACCCTTCATCTTTGTTGGATTAAATCCTATGTTCCTAAACATACCGCTTAGTTTTTCTCTGGTATTTGATGTAAGTGGCAGATGTTCTAATATTTCATTTCTAAGTCTCATAAAAAATTCATCTACTGTTGCTATATCTAAAAGCTGTACATAAATTGGCGTATATCCCTTATCCTTAAGTTCCGCTTGAACCTTTAATAAAAGACTGCTCTTTCCAATTCTCCTTGGTGCACTTACTTCAATATGTGGTTTATCTCCTACATTATATGTTCTCGTTTCGATTTCTGATATAAGTTTAAATATATCTTTTGTTCTATTTACAAAATCCTCGCCCCTTACAGGCGGTCCATATACAAAAGCCACAACCTTACACCTCCACATATTATTTACAGATTTAAACAGTATTATACTACGATTGTAATTACTTATCAATATTTATAGCTAACAAAAATGTCAGCATTCACTATTGTTAGTTTATCTAGATTTCTGCTTTTTCCTTCTTAGTAAGCCCCTTAAATACAAGATCATAAGAAATATCTATTAAAAGCTTAATTTTTTCATCATCAATGTCTTCCCCTACAGTTACAGTATTCCAATGCTTTTTATTCAAATGATATCCTGCTTCAACCGCTTTATAATCTCTTCTTAAATCTATAGACATAAATGGATCACATTTTAAGCTTACTTTTAAAACAGAACTAGTTATATCTGTAATCAAAAACATCTTAGAACCAACCTTCATAACAAGAGTTGTATCATCAAAAGGAAAGGTTTCCGCGACTCCTTTTTTAGTCTTACAATATTTCTTTATATCTTCTAAATTCATACAAAGTCCTCCCTGTCTATAGATACGTAATATAAAAAGTTAAAACTGCTAATACTAAATTCATCATGTTAAATTAAAATTTGAAAAGCAGAGTACAGATGACGGAGTACAGAGTACAGTGAATGATGATTTACCTTTCGCTTTGCTTAGGTAAATCTTAAACTTAAATGGTGTCAGCTTCGCTGAGCGCCATCAATTGCGCAACAATAAAAAATAAGTTTTCAGATTTTTCGTAGTGTTAACGGAGAAAAATCATCCTTCGTTGTACTCTGTACTCTGTACTCCGTACTCTGTGTTAAATTGTAATTTGTCAGGATAAACTTGGTATTTGCAATATTAATGTTCCAAGTTATATATCTATCGTAAAATTGTCCTAATAGCTACATATTACTTAGCATTAGTTCCCCTGTCAACAAAATATAGATGCTTGTGCAATAAAAAATAATAGACATATTAAGATCGCTAATTAACCAATAATTAATATTATAAGAAAATAATTATTGATTAAATTGTAATAATGAACTATAATCAAGATAAGAAAATGATTAATTATGGAGGGAGATAATAAAATGAGTGTTAAAGAAAAGGTATTAGAAACAATGAAGGAAGCAGGCAAACCATTAAGTGCTGGTGAAGTTCAAAAACTATCTGGTTTAGATCGTAAAGAGGTTGATAATGCCTTTAAAGAATTAAAGAAAGAAAATGCTATTGTATCACCTGTTCGCTGCAAATGGGAACCAAGTTTGTAGGAAAATACTATTGCAGTTCATTAAATAAAGGTCTTAAATCTAAAATGCTAATTATTAAAAGCCTAAGAAGTTTCAATAACTCGCTGAAAAGACGCTCAGACAGATTGAAACATCTAAGGCTTTTAATAATTAGCATGCAAGATTTATTGACCTTTTTTCACATGCTACTATAGATATACCGTTTCAACTAGCAAAATCAATTTGCATCAAAATGCCCAGGAGACGGCATTTTGATACAAATTAATTTTGAAGTTTCAACCGGTTTATCTCTATAAAAACCTCTCTTCTCTTTACTCTCTACTCTATATAATGATATTATTAATTTAATAATTTACATTTATGGATCAAACAAACAGTTGAAAGGAAGTGTACCTAATGGCTCAAAATAACAACTTAAATATAAGTGAAATGCTAAATTTATCAATGGACTTATGGGAAAAACATAAGGATGAATGGGCCCCTATGGAACCTGAAAGAGGCAAAAACTTTATTTTATACATGATTGAAGAAATAGGCGAAGTCATAGCCATAATAAAGAAAAAAGGCGAGGCTGAAATTATGGACAATCCCGCTGTAAGAGATCATTTCGTTGAAGAACTCTGTGATGTTATGATGTATTATATGGACACCCTTAATCGCTTTAAAGTTTCTCCAGAAGAATTTTCAAAAGCCTATATTAAAAAATTTGAGTATAATATGAAAAGAGACTACGAAAAGCAATACAAGAAAATGCCAAATTAAAAATTTAGCCAAAGAAGCAATCTATTATTTTAGACTGCTTCTTTTTTATATTCATCTACATACAAATTTCATTAAGTTTATCCTTTAATTCCTGCAACAGTTTCTCTGCGCTATAATAAAGTTCTTCGCCCTTATATGTTGCTGAACTACTTGCAGAATCCATTCTATCATCGGATTTATCTTCATCGAATCCGTGTTCTTCCTCAATTTTTCTAAAAATTCTTTCTGCATAACTTTGATAATTAAATTCTGCTAGATCTCTTAACTCTTCACTATTAATTATATCTTCAATCCTATCTATAGCAGTTGATATTTTTGCTTCTGCATATGACTCCAAGATATCAATATTCTCTTTTATACCATCACATTGTGTTAAAATATTATCCAATATTTTTTCTGTAAGTCCTTCATAGATATCACTTACAGGACTGTCCATTAAGTCTTCAAATTTTCCTGTTTCCTCCGAAAGCTCTTTAATATATTCTGACAACTCAACAATTTTATCTTTCATACTTATTCCCTGTAGTCTTAAATTATTCTCTCCTATGGCTCTTACATTAATCTCCACTCCATCTACATTTATGCTATCTCTGGTCATAATATATTTTACTACCATTTCAAGATTATGCTTCAAATCCATAGACTCTTCAAGTTCTTTTTCAAGTGGTCTGTTCTGATCTGCATAATCCCAAATTACTACATTATAGTAATAATAACTTCCTTCTATCTTTATCTTATCATACTGGTTTGGAACTTTAAGCATTACCAACCTTGAATTAAGAATATCATCCATAAGGTTATTCACTACATCTACAAATGCTACTACGTTACTTTTATCTACGATGAAAGATCCATCCTTATCAACTTTAAATTTACTGCTTTGACGTATCTTCTTTAATAATATAAGGTAATATGCTGAGAACTTGCTTCCCCTACTACCATAGTATTCCATAACCTTCATCTTATCCTCTTTATCAGGATTGATGCCTCGTACATAACAAATACGATCTACTCCAGAAAGAGAGCGTGTATTCGGGCCATAAAAATTAGCATTATTCCACTGACCACCAAGGCTGCAATAGCCAAAGCGTATCCCTACAAGTTCTTGCTTCATATAACTTGATAATCCCGATGCATGATGTATAATAGTATTGATGGGACCAGCGTATTCCATAGTCTCTACGAGTGTATCTGAATCATAAATCACTGTTTCATCACTTTTAAGTAGTGATGGATCTAATACACCATATTTTTTGGGATATAATTTGTTTAAGTTAACTAGTTGCATAACAAAATCTCCTTTACGTTTTATTTTACATTCCTACTAGAGCCACCTAGTAAGTTTGTTAATTTTAGTATAGACCTATTTCCATTAAAATGCAAGGGATTTTTTATGCTATTTAAAATTTTTAAATTACAGCATCTATATAAAGCCATAGAGTGCTGTAATTTCTATGGAAGATTATGTAGTATTAGAAAATCTTCCATAGAAAAATCATAAAGGACTATAGATGTAAATCTAGGTTCTTTTTTATTATATTACTTGGTACATTATTCATCACATATAATACTACAAAGGAACATAATAAACTTATTTCACCATCTTTAAAATCATGGCTTGCAACTGCACTACTATATCTTGTATATTTAAAGTTTGTACATAAGATCTCAATAAAATTCATCATGGCATTTACGTAATAAAAAACAAGACGAATTATAATTAAACATCTTGTTTTTTTATTTAGTGCTGATTTTTACTTAAATAAACTATATATATTAATTGCAGTATTTATAATTGTACAAAAAACAATTATAAATTTATATTTATCCTTAAGTAGTGATGAATCTAATACACCATATTTTTGGGGATATAATTTGTTTAAGTTAACTAGTTGCATAACAAAATCTCCTTTACGTTTTATTTTACATTCCTACTAGAGCTACCTAGTAAGTTCGTTAATTTTAGTATAGACTTTTTTCCATTAAAATTCAAGTCATTTATTATATTACTTGGTACATTATTCATCACATATAATACTACAAGGGAACACAATAAACTATTTCACCATCTTTAAAATCATGTCTGCACTACTATATCTTGTATATTTAAAGTTTGTACATAAGGCCTCAATAAAGTTCATCATGGCATTTACGTAATAAAAAAATATTGCGAAGTAACAATGCTTCGATCCCACGGTAGTGCAATGAAAAACAATACGAAAAAACTTTTTAAGATATTATTAGTTATATCTACAAAAGGAAAGGGGATTATTAATTATGATAATCAATAATAAAGAATTTACTGAATTTAAAAAAAGAATCATCGGAGAAGTTGACGTTAATGGAGAATTCACCTATAGATGCTATAGTATTAGCAGATATAAAACTATGTTATTATATGCAGAAGCATATAGTAATGGAGAACTATTAATATATGGACAATTATCTGATTTTTATCTGATTTTTATATGAAAATTTATTGTTTCTTAATAGAAAAAGTTATAGACGATAAAGTAGTAGACAGTAGAGAGTTTTTAGCTGGAACTACACATTATTCAGCTGTATCAGCATTGAATGTTATTAAAAGATGTAAATCTGTTGACATGGATACTATAGAAGAGTTACTTGAAAAAAATAATCTTCCATATTTAAGAGACTTTAATGGGTTTGCTAAATCTTTTGTTAGAAGAAAAATTAAATCTTTTACAGATCAAAAAAGCTTATAGATAAAAGTTTTAAAGTTAAAATTAAAACATCTAATGAATTACTTAAGACAATGATGAGTATAGCAGCAACCCAGCAAAATAAATAATAATTGTAGATTAGTTGAAGATTCTGTTATAGCTATTTCTGATAAACAGGCATGGTTTTTCTTTTGCAAAAAACATAATAATTTTAAAGTATATGACTTTAAAGTTATAAAATATTAGGATAATTTAGATTCGTTTGCATATTCGCTTTTTAATAGTGAGCAAATAGCTAAATCATTTCTTTCACCAGACTCTTTGTCTATTCTCCTATGCCTTAAAATTCCATCCTGTTTCATCCCTACTTTATGTAACAACTTTCCAGATGCCTTATTTGTAATATTATATTTAGCCTCAACCATATAAAAATCCTCATGAGAAAATAAGTAATCTAATACTTTTTTCAAAGCCTCTAAAGCATAGCCCTTATGCCACCAAGAAGAACCAAGCATATAAGCAATTTCACATATTTCTAAAGCCGCAAACGGAACACTTGCGGAGATATTACCAATTACCTCTCCAGTTTCTTTCACTTCTATAGCCCATATATATGTGCATTTGTTTTCATATGATTGTATCCACTGATTAATCATGTTTTCTGTATCACTTTTGTTTTTATGTGGATAATAAGCAATATATTTAGAAGAATTAGAATCAGATGCCCAGTTAATAAAACTTTGCTCTATATCAGTAGTAGTAAATCTACGTAATCTTAATCTGTCTGTCTCTAGCAATGCTGTTCCATTATTTTTCATTATAAGCTTCCTCCTTTTAAAACCATAATAATATAAAGTGACAAGTTACGGAAGAAAATCATCCTAAACTTGTCATTTGTCACTGTTTCTAGTTACTTCACATTCTTTAAATTTAACGTAATAGCTTCCTTTTCCTTCCTCGTAAGTCCTTTAAATACAAGATCATAAGAAATATCTATTAAAAATTTAACTTTCTCATCATCAAGATCTTCCCCTACAGTTACAGTATTCCAGTGCTTTTTATTTAAATGATATCCAGCTTCAACGGCTTTATAATCTCTTCTTAAATCTATAGACATAAATGGATCACATTTTAAGCTTACTTTTAAAACAGAACTAGTTATATCTGTAATTAAAAACATCTTAGAGCCAACCTTCATAACAAGAGTCATATCATCAAAAGGAAAGGTTTCTGTAACACCTTTTTTAGTTTTGCAGTAACTCTTTATATCTTGTAAATTCATACAAATTTCTCCTTTAGTCAGAGTACATAGAAAAATCAACCTTCAATGCTCTTTGTACCTTGTACTCTTATTTAAATATTTCTAATGCTTCATTTGCCATAATCTTAACATTTTGCGGAACATTTTTTAGCTCTTCTAATTCCTCTTTAGAGTACCATTTAATTTCTTCAGATTCTCCCTCATCTGGCTTTACCTCTGAAGATTCTGATACAGCAAAGAAAACGAGATCAATATGATAATGTTCTGAATTTACTTCACATAGAAGTGTATGCACTGGATTTATTAAAATTTTTTCACAAGTCAAATCATTTGAATTTTTAAGTTTACTTTCTGATTGGAAATTATATAACTTTATATCAAGTCCAGCCTCTTCTTTAGCCTCTCGAATGCAAGCATCTTCTGGTAATTCATTAGACTCAATATGTCCACCAATTGGAAGAATGATTTTATATTTTTTGTGCAAATGCAACAGAACCTTATCTCCATTTACTATATATGTGGAAACGGTAAAATGTCTGTCAATCCCCATCTAGCTTCCTCCCTATCTAACTTATTTATATAACTTACCTTAATAGCTACATATTACTGAACATTAGTTCTCATGTCAACAAACTATATGCAAATTTTCAAGTAAATAGTTTATACGTAATATATTTTTATATAATATACTTAAGAAATACAAAAATAAAATTATAAATTATACTGACTTTTTGTTTCAATAGATTGTTATACATAATGGAAAGTACTTTTCAACTTATGCATAAGGAGGAAAATTAGTGGACAAGGACTATTTTCTAATACGGAGAATGAAGCAGGGCGATGAGGCTGCTGTTGATGATTTCGTAAAACGATATTACAAAGATATATATAGCTATTGTTATTATAAATTATCCGATAAATGGCAGGCTGAAGATATAACGCAAGAAACCTTTACTAATTTCTTTAGGAATTTTAGCAACTATATTCATAAAAGTAAAGCAAGGAATTATCTTTATGTAATTGCGGGAAACCTGTGCAAAAATGAATATAAAAAACATAAAGAAATACCAGCCTTGGAAGCAAAAGAATCAACAATAGCTGCAAAGGAAGTTCAAAAGGAAATTAATCTTAAGCTATCAATTGAACAAGAAATATCCAAGCTTCCAAATGAATTCAAAGAAGTAGTCATCTTGCACTATTTTCAAGAACTTAAGCTTAGGGAAATTGCTGAAATACTAGGCATCAGCATTTCTCTCGTAAAATATCGTCTTTCAGAAAGTAAAAAGATGCTTAAAAGCAGAATGAATAAGGAGGATTTTTATGAATACTCATTTGAATAAAAAAATTCCAGCTTATGATGAAGAAAGAATGCTACAAACAATTAATGCCGCTAAAAAGGAATATCAAAAACAAATGCTTTTAAAACCAATGAGCAGCTTTGAATTTCTATTTCAGCAAATGTTATTCTTAAGCAAAAGATATTGGCTTACACAACTTATTGTTTTTTTTGTATCAGCTTTTAGTTTGGGCTTCATGAACCTAAACAGTGGAATAGGTGAAAACAAAATGATATATTGTGCAGTTTTTGCACCACTACTAATTATATTTTCAATACCTGAACTGTGGAAAAATATCTCCGCTAATGCCTGCGAAGTGGAAAGTACTACTTATTACGATTTGCCAAAAGTATATCTATCAAGATTAATACTAGCAGGAATGTTTGACTTAATAATAGCAACCCTATTAACTGGAATAATTATACATTCAAATGGGTTTTCAGCTTACGCAGCAATAATCTATTTCTTTGTACCGTTTAATTTTAACTGCTGCATATGCTTTTTCGTGTTGTGTAGTACAAAAATACGCTCGGAACTTGTAGCAGTAAGTAGCTGTTTAATTGGGGCATTTTTTTGGTATCTACTTGTAAGAGACTATCATGTATATGAATTACTTGAAATGAAAACTTGGTATCTACTTTTGATTCTTTCTTTCGTGTATCTTGTTTTTACGGGAAGAAAAATTGTGAAATCCAGCAGAAATTATTTAGAGGTGTGCAGATGAAACTAGAAGTAAAAGATTTATGTAAAAATTTCAAAAAAAATACAGCTGTTAATCATATAAGCTTTACCTTAGAAAAAGGAGTATATGGACTCTTAGGCGCTAATGGTGCAGGAAAGACAACACTTATGCGAATGCTATGTTCATTAATTATCCCTAACAATGGAACTATAAAGTATGATGATGAAGATATACAAAAAATGAATGAAAGATACAGAAGAATTATCGGCTATTTGCCGCAGGAATTTGGATATTACCCAGAGTTTTCAGCTGAGGATTATCTATTATATATAGCTGCATTAAAAGGTTTAAGACCATTAATTGCAAAAAAACGTGTAAATGAATTATTAGAAGTTGTTTCATTAACAAAGGTCAGAAAAAAGAAAATCAAAACTTTTTCAGGTGGAATGAAGAGAAGGCTTGGAATTGCTCAAGCAGTTTTAAATGATCCAAAAGTATTAATATTAGATGAGCCTACAGCAGGCTTAGACCCTAAGGAAAGAATAAGATTTCGCAGCCTTATAAGTCATATAGCTGAAGAACGAATTGTCCTACTATCCACACATATTGTGTCAGATCTAGAGTCCATAGCAAAAGAGATTTTAATTATGAAAGAAGGAAATATTATTGCACAAGGTGATATAGAAAAATTACTATGCCAAATAAATAATAAAGTTTGGACTTGCCTCATAGATTTAAAAAAAGCGGATGAATTACGTTCTACCTATATATTAAGCAATGAAAAAAACTGTAATGGCAAAATTGAACTTAGAATTATTTCTGAAGAAAAGCCATTAGCTTCAGCTATTAATGTTAGTCCTTCGCTAGAAGACTTGTTTATATATTATTTTGGAGAGGTGAACGAATTTGCAGATTTTGAAATATGAACTAAAAAAAATATTTTATAAAAAAAGTTCAATAATTAGTTTAATACTATTAGCTGCTTGTCTAGGATTAATGTTGTTCTTTTCTATGTCAAGTATATTCTATACCGATAAAAATGGAAACAACATTAAAGGAATAAAAGCAATAAAGTTAGTAAAAATCGCAAAAATGAAATGGAATGGATATTTAACAATTGGAAAGGTTAGAAACGTATTAGAAGAAAATGAACGCATAAATTCGGACAGTAAATATTCTCATATGAAAGAAGATGATATTAAGCTTTCAAATATGCAATATTCTAGAAAACAGGGTTTTGAAGATATCCGTGATTTAATTAATTATTCTTATGAGAAACCTAATTTTTATGATTATAATCTTATTGATAAATTAAACCCTAAGGTCGCAAATACATTTTATTTAAACCGAATTAGCCAATTAAAAAATTCCTTATCTGGTAAGGATGGAGATAACCTCACGAAAAATGAAAAAGAATATTTATTAACTTCCGCCAAAACTTTAACTACACCACTTAAATATTCCTATGCTGACGGCTTTCGTAAGTTATTTGAAGAAAGTATATCAATAAATTTCGCTTTAGCTTTTGTAATATGCATTTTAATAGCGCCAGTATTTTCCATAGAATATCAAACAGGTAGTGATTCAATTTTGCTCTCCACTGAACATGGAAAGAAAAAAGGAATTATATATAAACTTATTGCTGGATTTTTATCTACCTCTCTGGTCTACTTAATTACTTCAGCTTTAGTATATGGCTTTATTTTTATGATATTTGGATTTGATGGCTGGAATTGTCCTATTCAGGCATCTATGGAAGGGTGGAAAAGTTTTTATCATATAACAAACCTTCAAGCCTTTTGTATGGTATTACTGCTTGGTTACCTAGGCTGTTTATTTATAAGCGCTTTAGCTATGTTTCTTTCATCTAAAGTGAAATCATCCTTTTCAACTATTGTTTTTTTAATTTTATTTATTTTTATACCTTCAACATTGGGAAAACAGATGTTTAAAGGAGGTTTGTTTGATAAACTTTTAAACTTATTCCCACATCAACTGCTACTCGGATGGCCATTAATAACTTCATATACACTTTATGATATTGCAGGTAAAGTCATAACTCCCTTTAAGCTACTTCCTATTTTATATGTTGTACTTGCAATTATATTATTGCCTTTTACTTATAGATCATTTAAAAAACATCAAGTAGCATAATATTTTCTATAAAAAATTGTGAAGCAGCAGCACCTTTAGCTGCTACTTCACTAAGATTAAAATTTTCCCATGCCTGTCTACAAAAATATGCTGTACTATGTTTTTATAGCAATATATTAATTTGCTACTATATGAATTGCAAAACCACCAATTTCTTGTTCCAAATAAATAAGTTTCATTTTCTTATCTTCATTATATTTTGCCGACTCATAATTAAATTTTATGCCCTTTGCTTCCAAATATTTTATTGCCTCTTCTATATTATCTGTGCCAAAGCCAATGTGTCCCAATGTTCCAAAGCCTTTGTATTTCATTACTTCAACGCCATTACCAGCAAATACGGAAATTTCAGTTTCCTTATTATCAAAATCAAATATACTACATAATAGTGCTGCTACTTCCTTAGCCTTTGATTCATTTTCTGTATTTATGCCGACATGTGCAAGGGTAAATACTGGTTTCTTTAACTTTTCCATAAAATCACACTCCATTCTACATTTTATATATAGATAAACCATTTCAACTACCAAAATCAATTTGCATCATAATGCCTAGAAGATGGCGTTTTGATACAAATTAATTTTGAAGTTTCAAGCGGTTTATCTTTAATTATATCATTTTTGCTTACAATAATTAAACAAATAACTCACCTTTACACTTTATATATAAGTGTAAAATACTATATGTGTTTAATATAATCATGGAGAAATGTAAGGATAATGAATTTATATATATACTTAACCATTAATTGAACCCAATTACCTATTTTGTAGATTTTACCTAAAGGAAGTGGTATACTAAAACAAGATTTGTTTTTAGGAGGTTATTATTATAAAATGCTCAATAAAAAATTACCAATTATACTAAAAGTAACTTTGGTTATTGGAATTATTGTTACTTTTAGTTGTCTTTTGTCATCCAGAAATAAAAAGTTAAACTATATGAATAAAATTACATCTAATGACTCGCAAAAAAGCAATAAAGAACTTGTTCTCGAGTTTAAAAAAGCTTATAAAAAGCTTGGGATTAATTATAAGGATAGAATGGTTGATTACAATCCATTTGGAAGCTATTTTCACTATGGTTCAACAATAAATTATAAAGATTATCCACTAATCGGAATAGATAATGATGGCATTCCTAAGCTTAAGGTTGGAAATAAACTTTATTTTGACCCTGTTACATTTGATCAATATGCATTAAATATCCATGATAAATGGCTGAATACTAAAAATGAGAGTTTAAAGCAAAAATTTATATCCCTCGCCGATAAATTAGTTAAGATGCAAAGTCCCGATGGTTCACTTAGATATAATTTTACTTGGAAATACTACTTACAAGAAAAACCCTATAAGCCAGGTTGGGTTTGTGGAATGGCTCAAGGCCAAGCTCTAAGTGTCTTGTCAAGGGCTTATTATCTAACAAAAAATGATAAATACATAGAAGCTGGAAGCAAAGCTTTAGATTTTTTAATAAAACCAATTTCACAGGGTGGATGCATGGACACTCTTAATGACTTAAAACCCTTAGCTCCATCTCTTAGAAATAATATCATTTTTGAAGAATACATTAGTAAACCATCCTCTTATACTCTCAATGGATTTATGTTTACTTTATTGGGATTATATGATTGGACTCAAGTAAATAGCCCTGATAAATCAAAGGAAGTAGCACAAACCTATTTTGAAAAAGGTATAAAAACACTAAAAATCATACTCCCATATTATGATATAGGTGGTTTTAGTCTATATGATTTAAGCTACATTACATATAAACTACCTCCTAAAAGTGCTTCCAATTATCATGCCGTTCATATACAATTACTAAATGCATTAAGTAAGGTAACTGGAGATGCTGAACTTAAGGAATATGAAAAAAAATGGATTTCATATATAAATTAAAAACATAGAAAGAATTATTTTCATATAATTCTTTCTATGTTTTTAATTCCTTGCAATGAAACTCTAATTAATTATTTATTAAAGTCTTCAAAACACTATCTTTATCACTTATATTACTTTGTATGTTCTCATACTCTATACTAAACTCTGCATGATCACCCAGTGCATGTGGAACAATTACACTAATAACAATAGAATCCTTTGTTAAATAGCTAAAGGTACTCCATTGATTTATATTTTCAATATCTGCACTATCAGCTCCACTGAAATATTTAATCAAATCATTGTTACTGACACTATTAACATATTTAACAATTTCTGCTTCTTCAGCCTTTGTATATTTAGCTTCCAAATCAATATATTGACCTTTTTTAAAGGCGTTTATAAGATTTTGATCTATTTTAACAACATCAGATAATCTAATTTTTGTTCCATTTTTTATATTAATATTTGTAGTATAAAATATATTATTAGGATGAGCAGCTCCTTTCCCCATTGCCACACCATAATAGTTAATACTTAACAAATCTGAAGTTTGCAATTTTATACTGTATTTTAATTCCAAGGCTGCATCTTGAGTAATATTATTATTTACATATGACAATACGTCATTTTTAATTAGTTGATTTATTGTACTTTGCTTATTATTGTCGCCTAAATTTATAATCTCTGGATAATTTATTATTATATTTTGCTTCTTATATACATTTGAAACTACCCCATAAGTTGCCACTGGCTTATTTGATTGTTGTGCAGTTTCTGCGTTTTGATTATTGGTAACTTTTTCTTGACTGCTAGTATCATTAGTAGTTACATTTTTTGTTGTATTGTCAGTATTTGATTGTTGCGCTTGAGGTGTCTTATTACCTTGAATACTAACATTGGCGGAAGTAGATTTAACATCCTTATTACTTGTGCATCCTGCCATAAAAAAGCTTAAAGATAATAAAGAAATAGCTATAATTTTTTTATTCATAAAACTCTAATCTCCTCCAAATAATATGACTTCAATCATTTCTGCTCTTTAATTATATTTTGTATATATTTGCGTAAATCATTAAAATAGTTCTCAATTCCCAATTCACCTATAACAAAAGGATTAGCTTCACCATTTTCCATTTTCGAAACAGTTTCCAAATTAGCATATCCATTTTCGGAAAATAAATGCGCTGTAATTTCCACACTTACATGCTTTTCTTTAGCATATTTAGCAAAGTGCTCAATAGACTTTTGATATGCCATTTTTCCATCTAAGTCCACTGGGGCACCAGATCCACCCCACTGCGCCACATTATATGTTTTATCACCATCATTTACAGGAAAAATCAAGGATACGCATCCTGGCGTATGACCAGGTGTTTCCACAATAATTACTTCTTTATCTCCTAGCTGCAGTTTTTGACCATCGCTAATCATAATATCAACACTACATTTTGGCGAACGCGGTCCATTTGCACCACTATTCATTGTATTCATAAAATTATAATCCGTTTCACTCATAGCAATTTTAGCTTTATATTTATCTTTAATAAATTGAGCACCACCATAATGATCGCCATGACCATGTGTTACAATTATATACTTAATCCTTTTGGGATCTAAACCTAACCTTTTCATTCCATCAATAATTAATTGTGCATCATGATTATCCCACATAGAATCAATTAATATAATTCCTTCTGTTGTGTCTAATACCCATGCTACAACACTTCTGCTACCAATACAATATAAATCATCAAAAACTTTTGTAGGCTTTAATGGTGTATTATCAAATAATTCCTCAGGAAGATTGCTCAAACTTTTACCTTCTAACATAATTTTGCCCTCCCTCATATAAAATCATGTGTATAATTACATGTTACAAAATACCGATTATCGTGTCAAATTTATATGCATTTCTAATAAAGTTGCTTAAATTATAGCCAACAAAAAAACATAGAAGAAACTATACTTAAATAATTTCTTCTATGTTCTAAAGCCTTACCTACTTTTATCCCTTTATTTTCTTAAAAAGGCCCTTAAGCTTTAAACCGCCTTCTTCTGATGCTTCCTCTATTTTTGTAACTTCATAACCAGCATCATCGATTGCAGCTTTTATTTTTTCATCTTCTATCTCATTACTTATGAATGCAGATTTCTTTTTTAAATCTACCTTTACATCTGCTGCACCTATACTTTCTAGTGCCTCCTTAGCATGCATTACGCAATGCTGACAACTCATTCCTTCTATTGATATTTTCTTTCCCATCTTTAAATTCCTCCTGTAATTTTTATTTTAGATATATTTAATGGTTATATACTAATAATTATTTAATGCATAATTTTAAATTATTGGGAACCAACTTAATAAGGTTTAAACCCTTTAAGTCTAAGGGCGTTTGTAAGAACAGATACTGAGCTAAAACTCATAGCAAGTGCTGCTATCATTGGATTTAAAAGCGGACCGTGAAATAAATACAAAACTCCCATAGCTACTGGTATTCCAAGTGTATTATATCCAAATGCCCAAAACAAATTTTCTTTTATATTCTTTATGGTCTTTTTGCTAAGATCAATAGCTGTGGCAACGTCAATTAAATCACTTCTCATTAGAACTATATCTGCAGATTCAATTGCAACATCAGTTCCTGAACCTATTGCCATTCCTATATCTGCCTCAGCCAGTGCTGGTGCATCGTTTATTCCATCTCCAACCATAGCAACTCTTCTGCCTTCAGCTTGAATCTTTTTAACCTCACTTGCTTTATCCTCTGGTAAAACCTCTGCAAGTACTCTATCTATGCCAACCTGCTTTGCTATTGCCTCAGCTGTTCTTTTATTATCACCTGTTATCATTGCCACTTCTATTCCCATTTTATGCAGTCTTTCTACAGCCTTTTTACTACTAGGCTTAACCGTATCTGCAACAACTACTATACCTAAAATTTTATCATCCTCGGCAACATACATTGGCGTTTTACCTTCTCTTGCAAGTTTATCTGAAACTTCGTCTAAACTAGCTAAAAATATGTTTCTTTCATTCATCAACTTTTTATTTCCAAGTAAAACTTTTTTACCAGCCATATTAACCTCAATACCCATACCTGGCACAGCCTTAAAGTTTGTGACCTGCAAAAACTCAATATTTTTTTCTTCTGCTTCTTTAACTATTGCCTCTCCAAGTGGATGTTCTGAGCTTTTTTCAGCCGATGCGGCTATTTGAAGTAAATAATTATCATGAGTACCTCCAGCAGCAACAATATCTGTAACCTTAGGCTTTCCTTCTGTTATAGTACCTGTCTTATCAAAAACTACAGTTTCAACTTTATGTGTATTTTCAAGAGCAGTTCCATTCTTTATAAGTACTCCATATTCAGCGCCCTTTCCCGTTCCAACCATAATTGCTGTTGGCGTAGCGAGTCCAAGTGCACATGGGCAGGCTATTACAAGTACGGATATAAATATATTAAGTGTAAATGTAATATCTTTACCTGATAAATACCACGCAGCTGAAGAAATAACAGCTAAAGTAATTACTACTGGAACAAAGTAACCAGATATTATATCTGCAAGCTTTGCTATTGGAGCTTTTGAACCTTGAGCATCTTCAACAAGTTTTATTATCTGTGCTAAAGCAGTATCCCTGCCAACCTTGGTAGCTTCATATTTGATTGAACCATTTTTATTTATGCTAGCGCCTATAATGCTGCTCCCTATATTCTTTTCTACAGGAATGCTCTCTCCTGTAAGCATTGATTCATCTACTGATGTATTACCTTCTACAACTTTACCATCAACAGGCATTTTTTCTCCAGGCCTAACTACTATAATATCTCCAACCTTAACCTCATCTATGGGAATTTCAATTTCCTTATCCTCACGTATAATTTTAGCCGTTTTAGGTGCAAGCCCCATTAACTTTTTTATAGCCTCTGAGGTTTTGCCCTTTGAAACTGCCTCCATATATTTTCCTAAAGTTATAAGCGTAAGTATGACACCTGCAGATTCAAAATAAAGCTGTGCTGAAGTATTTTTAGAAAACATTTGATATACCCCAAACACACTGTATAAAAATGCTGCCGATGAACCAATTGCAACAAGTGAATCCATATTTGGACTTCTTTTAATTAAAGTTTTAAACCCAACCTGAAAGAATTTTCTTCCCTCATATATTATTGGCAAAACTAATATAAGTTCTATAATTGCATATGCTTTTTCATGTTCCATTGGATCAATTGCTTTTGGAAGCATAATACCTAGCGCCTGAAGTATCATAGGCCCCATGGCTATAACTAAAAGTGGCACCGCAAATACAGCTGATATAGTAAATCTTCTCCAAAGAGAGTTTATACCTTTTTCTTTTTCCTTTTTATCTTCATCAGTAGAAACCATTTCCGTAGAAGCCTTATATCCTGCTTTTTCTATTGCCTTTTCTATATCTAAAACACTTACCTTTGCTGCATCAAAACTTACATTTAATTTTTCTGTAGCTAAATTTACGTTTGCTTCATATACTCCATCTAACTTTCCCGTAACCCTTTCTACTGTTCTTGAACAAGCTGCGCAGGTCATACCTTTTATATTAAGTACCTTTTTTGTAGACTCCGTAAGTGCCTTATATCCTGCCTTTTCTATAGCATTTTGAATATCATTAACACTTACCTTTGCTTCATCAAAATTTATGTTAAGTTTCTCTGTAGCTAAATTTACATTTGCCTCCTCGACTCCATCTAACTTTTTTGATGCCCTTTCAACAGCTCTTGCACATGCGGCACAGGTCATACCCTGTATATCAAAAGTCTTGTTCACCATGCTTCACCACCTTTTCATTTGTCGCTAATCTTAGAAAGTAATGCTATTATCTCATCAACCTTTTCCTCACCATTATTGTGCAAAAACGCCTCCTTAACACAGTGATTAAGATGCTGCTTTAATATAAGCATATTTGCCTTTTTTAATAAAGATCCAGCTGCAACTATTTGATTTGAAACATCGATACAATATCTTCCTTCTTCTAACATTCTTATTATGCCCTCTATTTGACCTTTCGATGTTTTTAATGCTCTTACGGCTTCTTCTTTTTCTTTATTCATTGTTACCCCCCTCCCGTATGGTGTCTATATTTTTAAAATAGCACTTATTATTTTAAAAGTCAATAGATAATGATTATCTGTATTGACTTTAACTTATAAATAATTTAATATAGTTCATATAAGAACTGTTCATAATTGAACTGTATTGAGGAGATATAAATTATGGAATATGAATTTTCTAATACAAAACAAGCAGGCGAAATTGTTCAATCTTTTATTTCTATTAGTAGAATCTTAACAAAATTAACATCGCAAAATGCTGAAAGCTTGGGACTTACGTTAATGCAAATGGGAATTTTAAATCTAATCAGTGCAAAACCTGAAATTACACTTAAAGAAATAACGGATACTCTAAAGCTCCCCAAAAGCACAGTTAGCATTAATATTGATAACTTGGTCAACTTAGAACTTATTAGCAGAAATATTATTAAAGAAAATCGAAGAGAAATTCATTTAACTTCAACTGCAAAGGGTAAAGAATTGTCAAAAAAATCTTCTGAAAATGCCTTTTCCTACAAAGCTATGGCTTTTGCATTAGAAAAACTGCCTAAGGAAGACGTTAAAACTCTAATTGAAACAAACAAGGAACTTTTAAAGCTTTTACAAGATTTCAAACTTTAACACATGTAATAAAACCATGCTTAAATAAAAATCTTAACCTATAATTAACTTGTTTAATGCATATGAAAAAGCCAAACTCTATCTATTTGATTATAAATAGCTTAAAATATAAATTGAACTTAATTACTAAAGGGGGATGATTCACTTTGATAAAACTTATTGCATCAGATATGGATGGCACTCTATTAAATGCAAAACATGCTATTGATAAGGCTACAGTTGAAGCTATAAAAGCTGCTGAAAAAACAGGAATTACATTTGCAATCACTACTGGAAGAGAATATGACTCCGTTAAAGACCATTTATTAGGAAATGATTTAAACTGTCAATGCATACTTATGAATGGAGCAGAATACAGGGATGAGAGCGGAAATATTTTAGAAGAAATTAATATAGAATTAGAAACCGCAACTGAAATCATAAAGATACTTCAAAAAGAAAAGGTATCTGCAAGAATTTTTACAAGCAAAGGCATATACACTACAGACACTAGAGAAGAAGCCTTAAAAGAAATGCTATATAGAACTTTATCTTTTAATCCAGAGTTTACAGAGGACGAGGCCTTAGAATTCGCTAAAACTCAGCCATTTTTCACACAACTTAATTATATTAAAGACTTAAAAGAATTTTTAAATAGCGGAATAGAAATAAGAAAATTTGTAGCTTTTCATAAAAATATTGAACTTATAAATAAGCTAAAAAAGATTATAGGTGAACTAAATGGAATTGCTGTTTCATCTTCCTTTAAAGATAATATGGAAATAACACATATTACTGCACAAAAAGGAATCATTCTTGCAAAAGTATCTGAAAAAATGGGACTTAAAAGAGATGAAGTTTTAGTTTTAGGAGATAGTTTTAATGACTACTCCATGTTCACAGAATTCACAGAATCCGTTGCCATGGGAAATGCCATTCCAGAAATAAAGAAAATTGCAAAATACATTACTGATACTAACGATAATCTTGGTGTAGCAAAAGCAATTTACAAGGTTTTAGAAAAACAATAATAGCAATTAGGGACTGTAGAATAAAGTTATTTTATATACAAATCTTAAATATTACGAATTAAATCAATTCACAATGAAGGATGATTTTCTGTAGCAAAGCTACAGAAAATCTTAAATTTAATTTTTTTCTATTGCTTTCGCAATAGCACCATTTATGGTGCTAAGCGAAGCTTATAATATTTAAATTTAAGATTTGCCTGACGAAAGGAAGACAAATCCTCCTTCATTGTGCATTGTGAACTGTGAATTGATTATCTTTGTTCGCAATAATTTTAAGTTACATATTAAATAATCTTACTGCACAACCTCTTAGTTGTCCTTTAAATTAAAATATACTTTATTTAGTTACAAATAAATTGTCTAATACATGCAAACCCGTTTTATGAACTGAGTTAACCTCTTTGTACATGCTTTCATAAAAATCAATGCTAGTTTTTCTACGCTTCTCTGCAATTTCCTTTGCATGGCTAGTGAAAAACTTATCATATACATTCTTTAACTTCCAATTATATTCTTTAAAAAATGACGGCGGTTCATCACCATTTCCATCAAGAACATTTCCATTATCATCGACAGAATAAAATGGTTCTGAAACAATTCCTTTGTAAGCCATAGTTCTAGCTATACCCACAGCTCCCGTAACATCTAATTTATCTGCATCAAATAAAATTTTCGCCTCTATTGTCTTAGGCAAATTGTCACTTCTGTACCTATGAGTGAATATACATTCTTTCACATGATTTGCTTTGCTTTCACTCCATGCCTCTTTACATAAATACTTATATGCCATATCAGCTCCAACAACAGCATGATCACACTTTTGATTCTTAAACTGTGCTTCTCGACCAATATCGTGTAGAAGGCAGGCAGCAATTAGCACATCCATATCAACCTTGTAATCCGAAGCTATATCCAAAGCAGAATACAAGACACGATAAATATGCTGACAATCATGCGCACCATCCTTCATGCAAGTAAGCATATGCTTTTCAATTTTTAAATACATTTCCTTTTCCACATACAACACTTCTTTTCAATTATTTTTCCATTAAATTCATATATATCCTCATTCATAATTATGCTACAATATTTAAGTATAAATTTGTTATCCGCAGAAGGATGGCTGCGGTGGTTTTGCTCGTTTTATCTTCCTTGGGCTATTGGTGAATTTATTTCACTGTAGCTAGGGGGTGGTATTGGATATGCTAGAATTGATTATAAAAAGTATAGCTGTTATTTACATTGTTAGACTTGTTTTAAAACATAATCTATTTGTTTCTAATTTAATTATAGAAATAAAATTTCTTGGAGTTCACATAGAAATAAACAGCAAAGAAAAAAAGCACCCATCCACCAATGATTAGTGCTTTTCTCTTGAATTAAATATTAAATTAAATTCTTATCCGATAGCCCTAAAACAAAATAAACGTTCTAGGTAATGCTTAGTGTTCCACCACTAAGCATTTCTTATTTATATTATATCAAATTTTTCATAAAAATAAACATCTAATTTTAAATTTTTGTAGTGTAGCCGATAAAATTTCTCTTTAAATGTTAGTTTCTGAGAATCATCCTTGTTGTTGTACTAAAAACTTGCCATGAATTTAAAATCAATAATTTCTATACCTAATTTGCATCATTTCCCGTCTTCTTCTTTAGTGATTTCATTTTTATAAAAATCAATTTTTTCATCTAATTTTATTAAGTGTTCTTGCAACTTTTCAATTTCTCCTTTAAGTATAACTCTATGGTTTGTTAGCATGTCCATTCGTTCGTTCATAGTAGTTTTCCCAATGGCTCTTAGTTTTGCATATTTCTTAATTTCCTTAATAGGCATTCCTGTATCCTTTAACCTTTTTATAAATTCCACCCATTTTATATCTACATCAGTATAGAATCGTCTGCCATTTTCCCTGCGACTTGGAATAATTAATTCCTCTTTTTCATAATAACGAAGTGTAAAAGCACTTATACCCGTAACTTTTGAAAATTCTCCAATTGAATAATTCATATAAATTTCTCCTTAATAAATGCTTGACTTAGAGTTTACTCTAAATTGTACAGTATAAGTATATTAAATTTAAGGAGGCATTTCAAATGAAAAATAATGATAAAACTTATATAGTTATTACAGGTGCCAGTTCTGGTATTGGATATGAAACAGCAAAGGCTTTTGCTAAACGAGGTAAAAATTTAATTGTTGTTGCCCGCCGCAAAAGTAATTTAGAAAAATTAAAAGAGGAAATTTTCAAAGAGTATCCCACTCTTGACATAATAATAAAATCAACAGATTTATCTATTACACAAAACGTCTATAAGCTCTATGAGGATTTAAGAAACTACACAATTGAAACTTGGATTAACAATGCAGGCTTTGGTAATTATGATAGTGTTGCAAATCAAGATTTAAATAAAATTGAAACCATGCTTCACCTCAATATAGAAGCTTTAGCGATTTTATCTTCCCTTTATGTCCATGATTACAAAGATATTTCTGACACACAGCTCATTAATATTTCTTCCGCAGGCGGTTATACTATTGTTCCAAATGCAATCACTTATTGTGCGACTAAATTCTTTGTAAGCACTTTTACTGAAGGCTTAGCACAAGAACTAAAAGAATGTAATGCTAAACTGCAAGCAAAAGTTTTAGCACCTGCTGCCACAAAAACAGAGTTTGGAAAAGTCGCTAATAATACTTCTCAATATGATTATAATAAAACTTTTGGCACTTATCATACAAGTGAACAAATGGCTGATTTTTTACTTAAATTATATGATAGTAATGAAAGCGTAGGCTTTGTAGACAGAGAAACTTTTGAATTTAAACTTAGCTCGCCGCTATTTCCTTATGCGGGAAACTCTGGCCACAACCAAAAAATCAGCATTAAAGAACTATAACAAAACTAGTTGCTGAATTCGCATAATCTGTTGCCATGGGAATGTCATTCCAAAAATAAAGGGAGTTGCAAAATGTATTACTAACACTAATGATAACTTAGGTGTAGCGAAAGCAATTTATAAAGTTTTAGACAAGCAAAAGTAACAATCAAGCTGATTTTTTGCAACATACAAATCAGCTTTAATTGTCTTTTAACTAAATTAATAAAATTAAGATATGATCTATTCCGTTATAAATAAATTGTCTAATACATCCAAACCTATTTTATGAACCGAGCTAGCTTCTTTGTACATGCTTTCGTAAAAATCAATGCTAATTTTTCTACGTTTTTCTGCAATTTCCTTTGCACGGCTAGTAAAAAACTTATCATATATATTCTTTAACTCCCAATTATATCCTTTGAAAAATGATGGCTGTTCATCACCATTCCCATCAAGAACATTTCCATTATCATCGACAGAATACAAGGGTTCTGAAACAATTCCTCCGTAAGCCATAGTTCTAGCTATACCCACAGCTCCCGTAACATCTAATTTATCTGCATCAAATAAAATTTTGGCTTCTATTGTCTTAGGCAAATTGTCACTTCTATATGTATGGGTGAATATACATTCTTTAACATGATTTGCTTTACCCTCACTCCATCCCTCTTCACATAAATACTTATATGCCATATCAGCCCCAACAACAGCATGGCTACACTTTTGATTCTTAAACTGAGTTTCTCGACCAATATCATGTAAAAGGCATGCAGCAATTAACACGTCCATATCAACCTTGTAATCCTTGGCTATATCCAAAGCATAATACAATACACGATAAATATGCTGACAATCATGTGCACCATCATTCATCATGTAAGTAAGCATATGCTTTTCAATTTTTAAATACATTCCTTTTTCCATATGTAACACTTCTTTTTATATTTATTTTCGAACATTTGTTCGCAATATACTTTATTATATATCATATAAAACTTAAAATCAATAATTATTATACCATTTTTTACCTCATTTCTTATTAACTTCACTGTTATAAAAATCTTCATGCCTAAAATTCCGTAGGCACGGAGGATTTTTTTCTTGAACTACCGCGGGAGCGAAGCATTGTTACTTCGCTCCTTTCTTTAATCATGATTATGCTGATTAATATTATATTTGCATATGTCCAAATCCCACCATAACAAATATAATTGCTAAACCAACTACTGCTGCAATTATAGCTCTTTTGTGCCTTAGCTCTCTAAATCTTATAGCCGCATTAACATCCATATAAAATTTTCCACGTTCACATTCAATAAAAACCCCTCTATTAACCATCCTGTCAAATACATGATGTCCCATAATTCCACGGTTGTTCATAGAAATTGCATGTTCCGCATCAATCGCACCTAGATCACTAAATAATTTCATATATTTATTTTGCTTAATAACAGTGGCAAAACCAGTCGATGAATTTACAGACATATATACATCACACCCCTAATCCAGTATTTTTATTATACTGTAGCAATTTTATATGTACATATTCAAGTTACTTTCGTCACTATTTTAAGTGAAACAAGTGTCATATTTTTAAAATTATGTTATAATAACCATTATTAAAAAACTATACCCCAATAAACATATATATACAATTTAGAACATTAAAATCTCAAATTCCAAGTTTATCCTGACAGCAATATTTTTCAATTCACAGTTCACGATGCACAATTCACAATGAAGGAGGATTTTCCTCCGCTTTGCTGCAGAAAATCTTAAAACTTATTTTTTTATTGCTTACGCAATAGCACCATTTATGGTACTAGGCGGAGCTTATAATTTAAGATTTTTCTCACGAAAGTTTATTAATATACAAAGTTTTATTTCACTACTATTGAAAGTACGTATACTAAGTTAAATAGCCTACATGGGCTTTACGCCAAAACCCCTAGGCAAGGCTTGATAATACGCATACATTTTTGTTTGCTAAATTTGAAATTAATATGCATAGGTTCATGAATTTACATGGGCTAAAGCCCAAACCCCTAGTATGTGTATCCTTCATTGTGCATTGTGAACTGTGAATTGTGAATTGAAAATATTAGCATAAGGATACATTCGGTATTTACAATTTCAATATTTTAGGTTGTCTATCTTTAGTAACCCATATTACATAACAAGAATACTTTAAAATATGATTTTAAGGAAGGTAAGGTGATTATATTTAATGAAAAAAGAAAAGATAAAGATAGAAGAGCAAGCAGAACTTTTATTAAACGAGTTTAAAGAAAAGTATGAGCCTAAAAACCAAATTATTGATAGAATTATATTGAATGGACAAAATCAATTGAGCAAAGGTCAAATCCCCCAAGTTGTTTTAAAACATGTAGTTGGTGGCGTTTACCAGGCAGTTTTTATCGAAAAAATCACTGTTGGAAATAGTGCAGGTGAAGTATTAGAAAAAATGGATAAGCTTTCAAGGTCAAATGGTTGGTTGAATTTTGGAACTTTATTTAATATGCGTTTTTAAATACCATACAATTTTATAATACATAATTTGGCTAATTTTTTATGAAAATTAGCCAAATTTACTTAAAAAATAAATTTACATTCATAAAGCTTATCTTTTCTATCCAAATCAAATTTTCAGTTTCTATTTTAAACTTTGACTTTCTTTGACTTTCGATTTATTATTTAAGTGTAGTAAAGATAAAGCACTTAACAAAGACAAAGTACTTTATCCATAATAAAATAAATACTAAATTTAAATATAAATCAAATTATTAGGAGGTTGTTAACATGTTTGGAATGGTTCCTTTTAAAAGAAATAACAATAGTGTATCAAAAAGAGGTGATTATTTCGAAGATTTCTTTAATAACTTTTTCTCAGACGATTTCTTTGCACCAACAATATTCAATAACAACAGTTTTAAAGTAGACGTTAAAGAAGATGACAACCAATATTTAGTTGAGGCTGATCTTCCAGGAATGAAAAAAGATAATATTTCTCTTGATTATGAAAATAATTACTTAACTATATCCGCAAAAAAAGAAGATGTATTAGAAGATAAACAAGAAAACTACGTAAGACGTGAAAGAAACTATGGCGAATTCAAAAGAAGCTTTTATGTAGATAATGTTGATGAAAATAAAGTTGATGCTTCATTTACAGATGGAGTATTAAGAATAACTCTCCCCAAAAAACAAAAAGGCAAAGAAGATAGAAGAAAAATAGATATACACTAACAAGGGGCTTGGGCTTTAGCCCATCTAAGTTCATGAACTCTTTACTACTAATTTCAAATGAACCAAGCAAAAATATATTCCCATTACTAAACTTAGCCTAGGGGTTTGGGCTTTAGCCCATATAAATTCATAAACATTTTAAATACAGCACTTTGATTCCCCCTATAACATCAAAGTGCTGTATTTATTTTTTTATAATAGCATAAACTATCTTATAGATAAACCACCTTGAAACTTGAAATTGCAAATATCAAGTTTATTCTGGCAAATTACAATTTTTAGAGCAGAGTACAAAGTACAAAGTACAGAGTACAATGAAGGATGATTTACCTTTCGTTTTACTCAGGTAAATCTTAAACTTAAATGGTGTCAGCTTCGCTGAGCGCCATCAATGGCGCGATTGCGCAGCAATAAAGAAAATAAGTTTTCAGATTTTTTCGCAGCGATAGTGGAGAAAAATCCTCCTTCATTGTACTTTGTACTTTGTACTCTGTACTTTGGCTTCTCCTCGACAAATTGTACTTTATCATTTTTATTTTTTACTTATCGCTCTTATTATTAAAAAATACTCTTGCAATTTTTTTTAATAGTAGTAATATGTAATTATACAATAATACGTATTAGGAAATAATTATTATTTATAGAGGTGATGTAATTTATGTTTGAAAATATATCTAAGGATAAAATATATAAGAACTTATTTAACGGTAAATGGATTGATGCAAAAAATAAAAATGTAATAGAAATTTATTCTCCTTCTAATGATACTCTTATAGGTAAACTTCAAGCTCTTTCTAAGGAAGAAGTAGATGAAGTTTTTAAAAATGCTAATATTGCTCAAAAAACTTGGGCTGAAACTCCTGTAAATGAACGTGCTAAAATACTTCACAAAGCAGCTGATTTACTAGAAGAAAATGCAGATGAACTTTCAAAAATCTTATCAGCTGAAATATCAAAGGATTTGGATTCATCCTTATCAGAAGTTATAAGAACTGCTGATTTTATAAGATTTACAGCTGATGAAGGAATGCATCTTGAAGGTGAAACTATAGGTTCTGATAATTTTCCTGGCTTCAAGAAAAACAAGGTATCTTTAGTAACTAGAGTTCCTTTAGGTGTTGTTCTTGCCATATCACCATTTAATTATCCAGTTAATTTATCCGCTTCAAAAATTGCTCCTGCCTTAATTGGTGGTAATAGTGTTGTATTAAAACCTCCTACTAATGGTGCGATTAGTGCACTCCATTTAGCTGAAATTTTCAATGCCGCTGGACTTCCTGCTGGAGTTTTAAATACGGTAACAGGAAAAGGCTCTGAAATAGGTGATTATTTAGTAACTCATAAGCTTGTTAACTTCATAAACTTTACAGGAAGTACAGAAGTAGGAAAACATATAGCAAAAATCTCCGAAATGGTTCCTATGCTTATGGAGCTTGGAGGAAAAGATGCTGCAATTGTTCTTCCTGATGCTGATCTTGAAGAAGCCGCTAGTAATATAGTTTCAGGAGCATATGGCTATTCTGGTCAAAGATGCACTGCCGTAAAAAGAGTACTTGTTTTAGATGAAGTAGCAGATAAACTAACAAATCTTATTGCAGAAAAAGTTAATAAATTGAAAGTTGGCAAACCAGAAGATGGAGGAAAAATAACTCCACTTATAAATAACAAGTCAGCTGATTATGTTCAAGAATTAATTGATGATGCAATAAATAAAGGTGCAAAATTAATTGCAGGAAATAAGCGCGAAAAAAACTTAGTTTATCCTACATTATTTGACCATGTTACAACAGATATGAGACTTGCTTGGGAGGAACCTTTTGGTCCTGTACTTCCTATAATACGTGTAAAAAATATTGACGAAGCAATTAAAATATCTAATGAATCCGAATATGGACTTCAAGCTTCAATTTTCACTAAAAATATGGATGATGCTTTTTACATTGCTGGAAAGCTTGAAGTTGGAACTGTTCAAATTAACAACAAACCTGAAAGAGGACCAGATCATTTCCCATTCCAAGGTGTAAAATCTTCTGGTATAGGCAGTCAGGGAATACGTTACAGCATCGAAGCCATGACAAGACTTAAAGCAGTCGTATTAAATCTTGCGAAGTAAGAGCATTCTGGAACATTAAATAGCATTAATAAATCTAAGAGGAAAATTCTCAAAATCCTAAGAACTTTCAATAACTCACTAACGTTCAAACAGATTGAAAGTTCTAAGTCTTTTAAGAATTTTCCTCTAAGATTTATAAGATGCTATTTAAATCGTTCCAAAACGCTCTTACTTCGCAATTACAGTGGTTTAAGGTAAAAATTCCTCCGTGCCTACGGAATTTTGAGATATTTTAACAAATAGTATATTAAAAGGATCTAATTGGTACATTAACTGATCAACTTATTTAAACATTGTACGGAAATAAAGATGCAGTGAAATTATCAAAATAACATGGGACAGGTGCATTAAAAAAATGATGTGGTATACGAGTGTCGAAAAAATATTTTAAATAAAATTGTATAAAACTTAGTGGGGAATTTTTTGAAAACTTTAGAACTTTCAATTGTTTGAGCTTCCCCTCAGCGAGTTATTGAAAGTTCTTAAGTTTTCGAAAAATTTGCCACTTAGTTTTATTAATTTTATTTAAGATTTTGAGATACTCGTAGACCACATTATTTTTAATGTACCTGTCCCATGTTATTTGATTTTGCACTACACTTTGCTTCACAATATTTAACCGTACTCTGAATTTATCATTCTACTATTGGATACCATACATTTACTACTGTTCCAATTCCATATTCACTAGAATATTCAACTCCATATTCATTACCATAGGTTAATTTTATCCTTGCATTAACATTAAATATCCCATATCCTAAAAAGTCCTTATCTACGTTGTTAGTATTTTGAATCATGGCATTTATTTCTTTTAACTTATCCTCTCTGATTCCTACTCCATTATCTTCAACTATAAAGTTCAATTTATTATCTTTAATTTGCCCTTTAATATGAATCCTGCCCTTTCCCCTTTTTTCTTTTATACCGTGATATATGGCATTTTCCACCAATGGCTGCAATGTTATTTTTAATACTTTTAAATTCATTATTTCTTCCGGTATATCTATCTCATAATTAAGTTTATCTTCATATCTAATTTTTTGAATTGCAAGATAGCTTTTTACATGCTCTATTTCTTGTTTAACCTTAATAATTTCAGCACCGCTATTTAAGCCAATTCTTAAGATGTTACTTAAATTATTAACCATAAATACAACATCTGATGCGTTATGTTCCTGCGCCATCCATTGTATTGTATCAAGCGTATTATATAAAAAATGAGGTTTTATTTGAGCATGCAATATCTCTATTTCTGCCTTTCTTTTTTTCTTTTCTTGTATTTGAACAAGCCCTATTAACTTTTTAATTTCTTTTACCATATGGTTAAATGCTCTTCCAAGCTCGCCCACTTCATCATCATACTTTTGAGTAAAATATATATCAAATTCTCCTTGTTCCGTTTTTTTCATGAGTCCCTTTAATTCAGTTATTGGATTTACTATAGACTTTGTAAAAAATATAGCAAGCAGTTCAGCCGTTATAAGTGTAATTACTGCAATAGCAAAGGAGGCATATTTTATATTTTTAATTATCCTTTGTACCCCTTCTATAGGAAAAACTCCTACTGTTCTCCATTTCGTATATGATGAATTTACACTCATAATTTCATATTCATTTCCTTTTATATTTTTAATTAAAATTTTATCCTTTAAGTCTTCTATCCAATTATCCTCTATTCTATAAACCACTTTATTTACAGGGGAATATATTATCTTACCATTATTGTCCACAATATATACAAATCCATTTTGTCCAGGCTTTGCATTTTCAATAACGCCCTTTATGACATTAACTTTTATATCTGCTAGTATTACACCAATACACTTATTAGTTTCCTTGTCTATTATGGCTTTAGATATAGATACTACATCATCTTCGGGATATTGAAAAACATTGTTAATATTTCTTCCGATGGGCCTATTAAATATTTGCAGCGTCTCAGGATTTCTTGCTGCCTTTATGTACCATTCCTCGTTTGTTAGCGGATCTCTTGATATTCTGTACATTATATCACTAACGTAAGTATCCTTGCTAGATACAACCATTATACCTTCTATCTCTGGATGCAAGCTTGAAAACTTTAATATAGTTCTACTTGCCTCATCTTCAACAGCTTCATTGGTAGTTTCCAAACCTATAAATTTCAATATTCTAGGGTCATCTGATAAATATGTCATTATATTCTCATTACCCTTTATGTAAAAATCAACATTATTACTTATCTGCTGTATCATCTGCCTTGTATTTGCATTTTGCTCACTACTCATTGATTTCTTATACATTAAATTTCCAAGGGTCGTTATAGTAACGGTAGGTATTAGTATTACCATTAAAAAATATACCGCAAGCTTATTTCCTATTTTACCGTTTAAAAATAATTTCTTAATAGTATCCAATGCATCCACCTTCCCTTAACCCCCGTTTATGTGAAGCAATAATGTTGCAGTACTATTTAAATAAATATCAATAAATCTTAGGAGGTAATTGTTAAAAGGCTTAGAAGTTTAAATTGTCTGAGCGTCCAGCGAGTTATTGAAACTTCTTAGCCTTTTAACAATTAGCTTCTTAGATTTATGATATTTATTTAATGTTCTGCAACATTATTGCTTCACAAATTTCTTTTCATTCCTAATTACTATAAATCTCTGCAATACAATAAATATAAACAAAAGCATTCCTACAGCTATTTTTGTCCACCATGAATTAAGTGTTCCATTAAACATTATTAAACTTTGGATTATTCCTGTAGTTAGCACTCCAAAAAGTGGTCCTATAGCATATCCAAACCCTCCAGTAAGTAAAATGCCCCCTATAACACACGCAGCTATTGCATCCATTTCAGTACCATTACAGTGAAGCCCATATCCGGATAGAGTATATATAGTGAATAAAAGTCCACCTAACGCGGAACAAAATCCTGAAAATGTATATACAAGTATCTTTGTCTTTTCAACTGGAAGTCCCATTAGCATAGCAGAACTTTCACTGCCTCCAATGGCATATATTGTTCTTCCAAACCTAGTGTATTTAAGAATATATATAGCTGCAGCAACTACAAGTAAACTTACAACTACATTTATTGAAATAAAAGCACCTGGGGCAATTGGAATTCTAAACCTTGAAATACTTGAAAAAGTATAATTATCTATAGTTATAGTGTTAATACTTATTAAATAGCTTGCTCCTCTTGCAAAAAACATTCCTGCCAAAGTTACTATCCACGGATGAAGCTTAAACTTTTGTATCAAAACACCTTGCACTGTTCCAAAAACAACTCCTACTATTAAAACAAATACTATTACTATAAAAGGATTGACTCCCTTGTGTAACAAATCCGCTGTAATCATGCTCACAAAGGCAATCATTGCACCTACAGACAAATCTATTCCTGCTGTAAGGATTGTAAAGGTTTCTCCTATGGCTATTACTATAAGATAAGCATTATCTATAAATAAATTAGAAAATACCTGTACTGAGAAAAATCCAGAGTATAGTACAGAACCACAAATAAACAAAACCAAAAACAAACCAACTGTAGCATAAATTGATATATAAGCTGTATTTAATTTAAACTTCTTTTTCTTAATTGACCCCTCGCTCATACTTTCGCCACCTTCTTAACTTTATAATCATTATTTGTGGTTTTTGACTTTTTAATGAACATCTTTCTAAAATCAGGTGACTGCAAAAGACATACTACAATTACAACAAGTGCCTTAACCACAAGAATAACCTCTGGTGCTACTCCCATACTATAAACCGTAGTCGTTAAAGTTTGAATAAATAAAGCACCTACTACCGTTCCTCCAAGGTAAAACCTTCCACCATTCATTGACGTTCCACCTATTACTGTAGCTAAAATTGCATCAAGCTCCATCCATAAACCTGCATTATTTGCATCAGCACTCTTAATATTTGAACATATTATTATTCCAGCGATTCCTGCAAGCATACCGCATATAACATATAACGAAAAAATGATTCTTCTTGAATTAATACCAGAATATCTGCTAGCAGTATTGTTTACACCTATGGACTCTACAAATAGACCTAATGCAGTTTTTCTCATAAGATAATAAATTAAAAATACACAAGCAATGGCTATATATACTGCAAATGGAACTACGATATATCCAGTTCCTATAAATATATAGGACTTATTAGTGAAGGTAAGTATTTGTCCTCCAGTTATAAGCTGTGCAATGCCTCTTCCTACAATATACAAAATTAAAGTACCTACCATTGGCTGTACTCCTATAAAGGATACCAACATTCCATTCCACATACCGCATATTATTCCAACAACAATTCCTGCTATAATAGCTAAAGGTACACTTGAGGTACTTAAAAGTACACTTGCAGAAATACATGCACTAATTGCTATTATTGAACCAACGGAAATATCTATTCCTTGTGTTGCAATAACTATTGTCATACCTAAAGATATGAGCATTAAAGGTACGGAATGATTTAATATATCAACAAGATCACCAAACAAATGACCATTTTTAATTTTTATATTTAAAAATCCAGGATTTATTATAAGATTAAATATAAGGAGTAAAACCAAACATACTAATGGCCAAAAAACAGCTGACTTATAGAACTTTTTTAGAATACTCTTCTGCTCGTTCTCTTCCACCTTACTTACCTCCCTCTGCAATAGTCTCCATTATTCTGCTCTCTTCTAAATCGTCATCCTTTAATTCACCAATAATTTTTCTATCCCTTAAGACAAGTATTCTATCGCAGCACCTTATCATCTCTTGAAGTTCTGAAGATATAAATATGATTGTCATTCCTCCCTCAGCCAGCTTTAAAATAATGTTTTGAATTTCACTTTTTGATCCTATATCTATTCCTCTTGTTGGCTCATCTAAAATTAAAATTTGTGGTTCTGTAGCAAGCCATCTAGCTAAAATTACTTTTTGTTGGTTACCTCCACTTAGATTTTTTATTCTTTGCTCCATACTTGGAGTTTTAATTGCCAGCATATCTATATATTTTTTAGCAATCTCCTGCTGCTTTTTCATAGACATATATTTAAATATTCCCCTACTTGCTTGAAGTGCTACTATTATATTTTCACGTATAGTTAAATCGCCAATGACACCTTCTACCTTCCTGTCCTCTGGGCAAAATCCAAATCCCTCTTCTATGGCTTTTTTAGGATATATATATGAATATTTCTTTCCTCCTATTGTTACATACCCATGATCCGCTTTATCTATTCCAAATAAAAGTCTAACCAGTTCACTTCTACCTGAACCAAGCAGTCCTGCAAGTCCAAGTATTTCTCCCTTTTTAATTTCAACATTAAATGGCTCTATTGTTCCCTTTTTTCCAAATTCATTGCTGGACACCAAATTGTTACTCTCAAACTTTCTATTTAACTTTTTTGATATATCATTAAGTTTCTCTAACTCTTTAATATCCTTACCTATCATTTTAGAAACCAAATCAATACGTGTTAATTTTGAAGCCTCATAGGTTCCAACCAAACTTCCATTTCTAAGTACAGTAATTCTATCTGAAATTTCATAAACTTGATCAAGAAAGTGAGTTACAAATATAATAGACATTCCCTCAGCCTTTAACTTTCTCATTACATTAAAAAGCTGCTTTACCTCTTCAGCATCAAGACTTGAAGTTGGCTCGTCAAGTATTAATATTCCCTTGGAAATATCCACCGCACGTGCAATGGCAACCATCTGTTGGATTGCAACAGAATATGATGACAACAACTTTTTCACATCAAGTTTAAGATTTAATCTTTCAAGCAAAAGCTTCTCGGCATTGCTATTCATTGTGTTCCAATCAATTCCAAACTTTTTTCTCGGTTCTCTTCCTATATAAATATTTTCTGCAACGCTTAAATTAGTGCACAAATTAACCTCTTGATAAACTGTACTTATACCATTTTTTTGTGCATCTTCTGTTGAGTTTATTTCAATTTTGCTCCCATTTAGTTCTATATCTCCTTGATCTATTTTATAAACTCCCGTAAGAACCTTTATAAGTGTTGACTTCCCAGCTCCATTTTCCCCCATCAGCGAATGTACTTCGCCTTTTTTTAAACTAAAATCTACGGAAGATAGAGCTCTAACTCCAGGAAATGACTTGCAAATTCCCTTCATTCTCAAAACTTCACTGTCGTCCATAAAACTTAATCCTCCCCTCAAAACTTTAATTCAGAGTACGGAGTACAGATGACAGAGTACAGTAAATGATGATTTTCTTCCGCTTCGCTACATAAAATCTTATAACTTATTTTTTTTATTGCTTACGCAATCGCGGCATTTATAATGCTCAGCGAAGCTGACACCATTAAGTTCTAAGATTTACCTGACGCAAGGAAAGGTAAATCCTCCTTCACTGTACTTTGTACTCTGATTTAGTATTTTCTATTTGGATATTCTTTTGCTGCTTGATCAGGTAAGTATACGCTTTCCTTTGATTTTACAAACTTATCTACATGTTTACCTTTTACTATATTCCTAGCAGTTTCAGCAAGCTGAGGTCCAAGAAGAGGATTACATTCAACTATACCATTTGTCTTTCCATCCTTCATCATTCCAAACATATCTTTAATACCATCAACAGATACTATGAAAATATCTTTTCCTGGCTTTTTACCATACTCTTCTATTGCCTGAATAGCTCCAACACCCATATCATCATTATGAGACCATAAACAATTTATTTTATTTCCATCAGATTTTAAGAAAGCTTCCATAACTTCTTTTCCTTTAGCTCTTGTAAAATCTCCGGATTCTGATTTTATAATCTTAATATTAGGATAATCTTTAATGCTTTCATTAAATCCTTTTTGACGACCTACCATCGCACTAGAACCAACAGTACCTTGAAGTTCTGCTATATTGCATTTTTTGTCTTTTCCAAAATGATCTATAACTATCTTTGCTGCTTTCTTTCCTTCTTCCTCCATATCTGATCCTAAAAATGCAGTATAAAGTGACTTAGGTGCATCTACACTTCTATCAACAATTATTACTGGTATTTTTGCATCTTGAGCTTCTTTTAAAACAGTATCCCATCCAGTTTCTACCACAGGATCTAAAGCTATTACATCCACTTTTTGTGCTATAAAAGATCTTATAGCTTTTATCTGGTTTTCCTGTTTTTGCTGACCATCAGAAAATTTTAATTGAATGTCTGAATTCTTATTAGGTATGTCCTTTATAGAATTTGTTTCAGCAGTTCTCCAACCACTTTCTGCACCTACTTGAGCAAATCCAAGAACTATTTTTTTCCCTCCACCAGAAGAGGCTCCAGTACTTGCACCTTGACATCCTGTAAATAGTGAAGTTACCATGAGTGAAGCGGCAAAAAATGCGATAATTTTTTTTGCTTTCATTGAAATTCCCCCTAATTTAAAATTTTATTTGTAACGTTTACATTATCTATTATAGCCGCTTTCCATTTTTTGTATTTGCAATATCCCGCACTTATTTATACTTTTCGCTTAAATATAGATGTACAACTTGGAATATTAAAATTGCGAATTCCAAGTTTATCCTAAGGGCAATATTTTTCAATGCACAATTCACAATGAAGGATGATTTTCTGTAGCAAAGCTACAGAAAATCTTAAATTTAATTTTTTTATTGCTTTCGCAATAGCGCCATAAATGGTGCTAAGCGAAGCTTATAACATTTAAATTTAAGATTTACCTGACGAAAGGAAGGCAAATCAACCTTCATTGTGCATTGTGAACTGTGAATTGTGAATTGAAAATATTAGCATAAGGATACATTTGGTGTTTATAATTTCATCTATATACATTGCCTTTTGTAATTTCCTCACTTTTTAATATCACCTTTTTAGGTACATATCCACTTTTATTCAAAATCTTCATAGCATATATTACTGCTTCCTTCCCACCCGTTGAACATGTAAAGGTAGCTTGAAGTGTACCCTTGGATACTAAGTCTAAGCCTCCATTTTCACCACTTAAGCCATCAACGCCTACTATTTTTACATTATCTAATTGGTCACTTTGCACAGCCTTATAAGCTCCCAAAGCCATATAATCATTTTGTGCAAAAATAACGTCAACGTCCTTATTATCCTTAAGCAAAACTTTCATATCATCTTCAACTTCATCTCTCTGCCATTCCCCTATAACCGTATCTTCAATTTTAATATTGGGATGAGTTTTTATAACCGCTCTAAAGCCTTGGCTTCTTTCCAGGGAAGGTGCTGAATCTAAAACCCCTTGAACTTCTATTACATTTGCCTTTTTATTACCTACTAATTTAGCTACAACCTCACCAGCTTTTTTTCCTATAAGTTTATTATCAGGTCCTATGTATAATGTATAGTTACATCCTTCAATAGCCCTATCAAGAACAATAACTGGAATTTCTTTATATGCCTTACTAACTACAGCTTGTAGCTCCTTAGAATCATTTATAGATACTATTAATAAATCAACACCACTATTTAAAAGCTCATTTATATCACCTTTTTGTTTTTCTGCACTGCCACCACCATCTTTATATATTACTTTTAAATCTTTATATTTCTTTGCTTCACCTTCTATTTCCTTATCCATAGCTATTCTCCAAGGCTCGGTTAAATTTGCTTGAGACATTCCTATAACAAATTTAACACCTTCAGATTTTTTTCTCGCATTAACTACTGAAAACACTGCTGCAACAATAAATGCTATAATCACAAGTAGTATAAGTATATATTTTTTATTATAAAATTTATTCAACATCTCAAATCACCCACTCCTATATTCCGTTGGGGAAAGACCTGTAACCTTTTTAAATGCCTTGCAAAAATAATGCTGATTACTATATCCAACAAGCTCCGCCACCTCATAAATTTTAACTGTAGGGTCGTCCATTATGCTTATAGCCTTTTTTATTCTTATGCTTGTCACATAATCAATAAAAGAAAGTCCTGTTCCAGTTTTAATCAACTTACTTAGATAAGAAGAACTCAAACAAAAATTTTTTGCTACCATTTCCAAGCTTAATTCGTTTTTATAGTAGTTATTATTAATAAATTTTATGGCTAAAAGAACTACAGGTTTAAATTCTGTCTTTTTATTTATTTCTTTAATCATATAATCATATACCCTCTTAATTTTAATGACCCCATCCGTTATACTTCTTTGTTCTGTCACAACAGTATAATGAAGATATTTGAAAACCTTTTCTTCAATTAGTGTTCCTACCTTAACCCATTCATTCTTATTAGATAAATTAACAATTGCCACTACATTATTTTCAGTATCCGTAAATGCAAACACTGGTTGTAAATTTTGAAGAAGCTCATATACCATATTCTTTATAGCAAAACTTAAAAGAGTTATATCCCACTTTTTTGAAATAACCTCCGAATTAAGTTTTTCAATAACCTTTATTATTACAATTCCTATATTGCTAGATAAATTTATCCTTAAAAAATTCATCTCTTTTTTAATATTTGTCTCATTACTATTTGCATTAACAAGATTATTAAAAAAATTTTCCCTAATTGAATCAATATTTTCAGTAAGTTGCCTGTTTGCCCATGTAATATAACTCTTCTTTTCCTTATCCTTAGTGAGTTCCTGCAACGCTTTTAAAATTATATCCATTAAATTTTTTTTATTAATAGGTTTCAAAAGGTAATCAAAAACTTTAAGCTTTAATGCTTCATGCATATACTCAAATTCATCAAACCCGGTTATTATTATGATGATAAAATTTTCATCTATATCCTTTATCTTTTTTACAAGCTCTAACCCGTTTAAAAATGGCATACATATATCAAGCAATACTATATCTGGCCGTAATTTTTCTATTAAAGTTAAAGCTATTTCTCCGTCCTCAGCTTCTCCAACCACTTCTATATCCAAGCTTCCCCAATCAAGCACACTTTTTAATCCTTTTCTTATTATTGCTTCATCATCGGCAATTAAAAGTTTATGCATTTCAATTTACCTCACATACAAATTAATATAGATATATTACTTGAAAAATCAACATCACTCTATAAATACATTTTTTTACTATTAAACCTTATTTTCACTTTATATTATATTCATTTTTTTACATTTTTTCAACATTAAGTTTTGTTGGCTTCATTATGGATAAGCAATTTGAAAAGTTAAAATTGCTTTTACCAAGTTCATCCTGTCAAATTACAATTTATCGATGAGAAGCCAAAGTACAAAGTACAGAGTACAAAGTACAATGAAGGACGATTTTTCTCCGTTAGCACTACGAAAAATCTAAAAACTTATTTTCCTATTGCTGCGCAATCGCGCCATTTATGGCGCTCAGCGAAGCTGAGGACATTTAAGTTTAAGATTTACCTGAGAGAATCGAAAGGCAAATCATCATTCTTTGTACTCTGTACTTTGTACTGTGTACTCTGCTTCAAAAATTGTAATTTGTAAGGATAAACTTGGTACTTGCAATTTCAATTTTCCAATTTGTGCATCTATATTTGAAATAAATTTATAATATTTGGTATTATATATATGAGGTGATTTAATGTCATTTATTTATTCTAATCAATTTGAGTATTTAATAAGAATACTTCTTGCTGGTCTTTGCGGAGGACTTATAGGCTATGAAAGGAAAAATAGGATGAAAGAGGCTGGTATAAGGACTCACTTTATAGTATGTCTAAGTGCTGCTCTTATGATGATTGTATCTAAATATGGCTTTCAAGATCAAATAGGTACAAACAATATTTCTTTAGATCCTTCACGTATTGCAGCCCAAGTAGTAAGTGGAGTTGGTTTTCTTGGTGCTGGAATGATATTTATGAGAAGGCAATCAGTAAAAGGTCTCACTACTGCCGCTGGAGTTTGGGCAACTGCTGGTGTTGGTATTGCTATTGGTTCTGGACTCTATCTTATAGGATTATTTTCATCCGTTGTAATTGTAATAGCTCAAACTATACTCCACAGAGACTTTTCATGGCTTTCTACTCCTAGAACGGAGGAATTAACCTTAAAGATATCAAATGAGCCTGAAGTCATGGAATTTTTAGAACAATCCTTTAAAAAAGCAAATATAGAGATATTAAACTTTAAAGCAAAAAAGGGGAAAATTCATACTGCAAATGAATCTCAAACCTTGGAACTTGAATTTATTCTAAAGGTTCCAGATTCATATGAAATTACTAAATTACTAACCCTAATACAGAACAATCCAAATATAAAGTATCTTGAATTGTGATTGGACAATCATAATTAATAAAGATTGCGAATTAAATCAATTCACAATTCACAATGAAGGATGATTTTCTTCCGCTTTGCTACAGAAAATCTTAAACTTAATTTTTTTATTGCTTTCGCAATAGCACCATTTATGGTGCTAAGCGAAACTTATAATATTTAAATTTAAGATTTACCTGACGAAAGGAAGGCAAATCATCCTTCATTGTGCATTGTGAACTGTGAATTGTGAATTGATTTAGTTGGTTCGCAATAATTTTATATAATGTTATTCTCTTGCAAAAATTCTTTGTCCTTAAGTATCTCTTCGTAGTCTCCATCTCTTATAATAGTATGATTATCTGAAAATACTACAGCCCTTTGAAATACTCCCTGTACATATTCAAAGTCATGTGTTGAGCACAAAATTGTTTTTCCTGCCTTATTTAAATTAAGCATAAACTCTCTAATAAATCTCTTTGTTTTGGGATCAAGCCCATTCATTGGTTCATCAAATACATAAACTTCGGGATTTAAAGCCGTAACTGCTGCAATGGCAACTTTTTTCTTTTCACCACCACTTAAATGATATGGTGGTCTGTCTTTTAAATCTTCTATATTTAGAAATTTTAAGGTATCCATTACCCTTTTTTCTACATCACTTTCCAACATGCCCATTTGCCTTGGTCCAAAAGCAACTTCATCATAAACATTAGAACAAAAAAGCTGAACATCAGAATTTTGAAATACAAAGCCTATTTTTTTATGAAAGCTCTTTGCAAAGCTTTGATTTTTAAGCTTCTTTTCTGTTATCTCATCGCCTTGAAAAAAGTAGTGTCCTTTTTGTGGAAAAATCAAACCATTTATAAGCTTCATTATTGTAGACTTTCCACTTCCATTTACACCTATTAAAGCAACAGCTTCTCCTTCTTTTATATATAAATTTATATTTTCAAGTGCAGCTATGTCTTTATCATAAAAATATGTAACATTTTTAATATCTATCACAAAATCACAACCTATCAAAGTAAAAATATATTAGTATAAATATTATAACAAAAAAAAGACACATATAATCCATCAAGCGAAATTTAAACTTTTCACATATATTATAACTTCCATCAAAGCCTCTGCACTCCATAGCTGAATACATGTCTTCTGAAAATTCCTTAGACTTTATAAACATAGTCCCCAAAATACCTGTTAAAGCTGTGTTTTTGCTTTTATTTCTACCAACAGATTTAATTTTAAGCGCATAAACCATATTTAAACTTAAATCGCTTAAAATAACTATGTACTTTATTGTAATATCCAAAACAAAGATAAACATATCTGGAATATGAAATGCTTTAACTGCTCTTACAAGCTCTTGCCACTTAGTTGTACACGCTAATATATTAGCCATAGCTGCTGAAAATACAACTTTTAAAAGTATCATTAAAATATTATTTCCATAACCAAATAAAAGCGACGGCAATAATATAATAGTTGTAAAAATTCCAATTCCTAAAACCGTCTTTAAAACATATTTAAGATTGTCTGTAGAAAGTAAATTTATCAAAACAAGCAAAACTACATTTGAAATTATGACAAAAGTGAATTTCTTGGTTAATGCCACAAAAACAATCATAACAAATATTGCGATAAGCTTAGTAACAGCATTTATATTGAATTTATTTATTCTATTATTTTTATCCATTTTAATTCTAGAAATAATCTCTAATATTGATATTATATTTTTTTGTATAAAACCATCTTTATCCTTTGGAGGTAAATAATTATCCTTTTTTAGCATCCACTCTGGCAAGTAAAACACCCCTAAACCAGAGTACAGATGACAGAGTACAGAGTACAGTTAATGGGGATTTTCCTCCGCTTTGCTACAGAAAATCTTATAACTTATTTTTTGATTGCTTGCGCAACCGCTATATTATGTTGTTCAGTGAAGCTGACAACATTTAAGTTTAAGATTTACCTGACGAAAGGAAGGTAAATCATCCTTAACTGTACTCTGTACTCTGTACTCTGTACTCTGTACTCTGTACTCTGTACTCTATAATTTGTACTTTGTACTCTAAATATTTTCTTTTTTCCCGCTTGCTATCAATCTAAATATTATCAGAAAAATTGCTACTCCTGCAACTGCAGATAAAATATATCCCGCTACTTCTGGAAGTCCAGAAACCGAATAATCTCTCATTAAGGCTTTATAATGAAATCCATTTGTCATACCCTTAGGTACATATCCAAGGGCTTTTCCATTTGCAGTCACTGTTTTTATTTCATTTGCTCCCCATTCTCCCCAAGCTGTTCCTGATGCTATAAGACCTAAAGGAGTGAGACAAATTAAAATAGCTATAAGAATATAAATTGGCTTTTTAGTTTTCTTTGAACTTTCATAAATAATATCTGGTGATACCTTTCTAACAAAAGCAAGTACCCCTGCTGTTATAATTGCCTCTAATACCCCTGCCACTGCAAGATGTGGAATAAGCATTGCTGGTATTGTAACGTGCAACGGATATGGACAGTATAATGGCATACCTGCTGCATCCTTAAATAAAAGTGGCTGTACACCAAACTCCACTGCTGCACAAAATGCTGCAACATTTATACCTAAATATGATCCTATTATTGAAGAAAGGTACTCTCCCTTATCACCCTTAATCATCTGCTTCAAAAATTTATAAATATTGTATCCCACAAATGGAATAACAAATGCCATATTAAAACAATTTGCCCCAAAAGCTAAAATTCCTCCATCGCCAAACAACAGGGCTTGAACTAAAAGAGCAATAGTAATAGAAATTGTTGCTGCCTCAGGACCTAAAAGTATAGCTATTAAAGTTCCTCCTACAGCATGACCTGTAGTTCCGCCAGGAAGCGGCACATTAAACATCATAGTCAAAAATGACAGTGATGCTCCAACACCCATTAAAGGCATTCGTTTAGAAGACACCTCTTCCCTCACCTTTTTTATTGATCTTGCCCATATTGGAACCATAACAGCTCCCATTACGGCACAAGTTGCTGGGCTTAAATAATTATCCGGAATATGCATTAAATTATCTTCCTCCCCCAAAATATAAAACCACAAAAATTGATAACTTTTTTAGAAATCAACCTTCGTGGTTTATTTTTAATCAATAATATATTATATTCTATATAGTGTATTTTATATGCCATCGTGGCACATATATTATATATTACCGCACAATAGAAACCTTGTAAATTCCAATTTAAGAATTTTTATATTATAATTTAATATAAGAAGGATTCACCGTACTGATAATTATTTAATACTTAATTTAAAATTATTGCGAACCAAATCAAGTGAAGGGTTTTAACTTCGCCCTGCTCATTAAAAGACTAACTTTTTCACTTACATGAAAAGTGAAGGGTTTAACGATGCTACGCACGTTAAAGGTGAACTTTTCGGCTAATGCCGAAAGTTAAGGTTATTTTTCCTCCGCCTTGCTACGGAAAAATTATAAATTTAAATTAAAGATTTTCCATAGCAAAGCGGAGGAAAATCAACATTTACTTTTTACCGAAGGTAAAACCCTTCACCTTTGACAAGCGCAGCTATGTCAAACCCTTCACTTTTCACATAGTGAAAAAGTTAACCTTTTAAAGTGCAAAGCATCGTTAAAAACTTTCACTTGAGTTGCTTCGCAATGTTTAAAAACTACATTTAACTAAGGGGGGGTATAATGAAAATAGCTGTAATAGATGCTCAAGGTGCCGGTCTTGGTCAAACAATAATAAAAGAGCTTATTAAAGAGATACCTGATAATATAGATATAACTGCTCTTGGAATAAACTCACTTGCCGCTTCTAATATGCTTAAAGCAGGCGCAACTCACTCCATAAGTGGTGAAAAACCAATATGCGCTTTTTTTAAGGCAAATAAAATTGATTGTTTAATAGGTCCTATCGGAATTATATGTAGTGGAGGTATAAACGGAGAAGTAACTCCCTCAATTTCTAAAGCAATCTTTAATATGAACTGTGCCAAATACATATTACCACTTCAAATGCATGGAATTTATATACCTGGTACAAGAAACCTTAAAATAAAAGATATGATTGAAGAAATAGTACTAGATATTAAAAAAAATATCTAGTACTATTTCTTCAATCTAAGATGCTCTTTCTTCTTCCTTATCCTTCATAGTGCTATGTCTCACACCATATCCAAAATAGACAACCATTCCTATTAAAAACCAAATTATAAATCTAAGTTGTGTTTCTATATTAAGTTTAAATATTAAATATCCGCAAAATACAACTGCTGCAATGGGAATGATAGGAACAAGTGGACATTTAAATGGTCTCTCTATATCTGGTCTATTTTTCCTTAAAACTATTACACCTATGGAAACTATAATAAATGCAGCAAGAGTTCCTATATTAGTAAGTTCTGAAACTATTCCAATAGGTAAAAATCCTGATATAATAGCAGCCGCTACAGAAACTATTACTGTACTCTTAATTGGTGTCTTAGTTTTTTCATTAACTTGACCCAAAAACTTTGGTAAAAGACCATCCCTTGACATTGCAAAAAATATTCTTGTCTGCCCAAACATCATAACAAGTAAAACTGATGTTAATCCAAACAATGCCCCTACAGAAACTAGTGCTGAACCCCAATTAATTCCTATTTGTTGAAGTGCATAAGCTACTGGTGCAGAAACACCCTTGTACTTGTAGTATGGTACAACACCTGTTAAAATCAAGGATACTATAATATATATAACTGTACATATAAGTAATGAAAAAATTATTCCCCTTGGAAGGTCCTTTTTTGCATCTTTAACTTCCTCAGCCGCTGTAGAAACAGCATCAAAACCTATATATGCAAAAAACACATATGCAGCTCCCTGAAATACTCCATTCCAACCATAAGGCATAAATGGATGCCAATTTGATGTTTTTACATGTCCAACTGCTAAAATTATAAACAAAACAATAACCGTAAGTTTTATAGCAACAACTATATTATTTAGCTTTGCACTTTGACTTACTCCTCCAATTAAAAGCATACCTATTGCTAAAACTATAATAACTGCAGGCAAATTAACAACCCCACCTTCAAATGGTGATGCTAAAAGACTAGTAGGTAAACTAATCCCTATACCCTTTAAAATATTATCTGCATAGCCTGACCAACCAATAGCTACAGTACCAATTGACACTGTATACTCCAAAACTAAATCCCAACCTATAATCCATGCCCATATCTCTCCAAGTGCGGCATACCCATATGTATACGCACTTCCTGCCACTGGCACAATTGAAGAAAATTCAGCATAACAAAGGGCAGCAAATGCACATGCAAGACCAGATACTATAAATGATAATATAAGTGCAGGCCCGGAAAAATTAGCAGCCGCAACGCCTGTTATAACAAATATTCCTGCACCTACTATTGCTCCAACTCCAAGCATAGTAAGTTCAAAAGTTCCCAAAACCTTACTTAAAGATTTATCTCCCTTTGTTTCTTTAACTAAATCACTAATAGATTTAGTTTTAAAAACATTTTTCATACCTTTCACCCCATTATAAATTTATTAAAGTATTGAGTATTTTTTTGACAAAATGTTTACTTTTTTTAGTATTTGTAATTAATTATATCATTATTTTTTAATAATGCAACATTATGCATATTTAAGCACATAAAAATTTTGCCATTTTAACAACATATAATTATAAGCCATTCAAAATTATTTCTAGCTTTTAATTTTGCATAATTATATAATATAAATAATTACTTTATATTTAATTTAGCTATTTTGGAGGTTATTCTATTGCAAGAAAAATGTAAAAAAGATGATAATAATAAAATATGCATTGATATAAATGAAGAAGCCTGGAATAAAGAAACTTACAACGCCTGGATTGAACGATTTGGAACTCCAAAGGAAGCCGCAGCCAAAATTAAAAAGGACCCATCAAAAATTTTATCTGTACTTTACAGTAAATTTGGAGATGTGAAAGGCAAAAAGATAATGAATCTCATGGGCTCTAACGGAAATAGAGCTGTAGCACTTGCCCTGCTTGGAGCTGATGCAACTGTAGTTGACTTTTCTGAAGGGAATAGGCAGTATGCTTTAGATTTAGCAAAAGAAGCTAATGTGGAAATAGAATTTATACTAAGTGATGTGCTTGAATTAAATCAATATAAATTAAGCAATTCTTTTGATATAGTTTTTGCAGAAATGGGAATACTCCATTATTTCTTAGATTTAAAGCCTTTTATGAGTTTAGTTTACAGTCTCTTAGCACCAAATGGAGCATTTGTTTTAAGAGATTTCCACCCTGTTTCCACAAAGCTTATATCTTCAAGAGGATCAACTGCAAAGGTAAGAAAGCATAAAGTAACGGGTGACTATTTTGACACAACCTTAGAAGAAAAAGATGCTGCTTATTCAAAATATTTAAACTCAGGTGAAGCTCCAAAGGTTTTGCTTAGGAAATGGAATCTTGGTGAGATAGTTACAGCTGCCGCAGAAAGCGGACTTATAATAAAAAGTTTAGATGAGGAACCTAATTTATCGTGTGAAAGCTTTGATAAGGGAATTCCAAAAACATTTACACTAGTAGCAGCAAAAACTCAAGCAGAGTACAGATGACAGAGTACAAAGTACAGTGAAGGTTGATTTACCTTTCGCTTCCCTCAGGTAAATCTTAAACTTAAATGTTGTCAGCTTCGCCGAGCACCATACATGGCTCGATTGCGTAAGCAATAAAAAAATAAGTTTTTAGATTTTTCTACGCTGGCGTAGAAAAATCATCCTTCATTCGGATTGGCCCCCCAGAATGGGAATAATTTATTCAAATACTCGCTAATTCTTAGAATTTCATTTTTTTGATATGGTACTGATTTTCAGTACCATATCAATATTATAATCTTACAACTAAATTCTCTTTAAAATTAGAATTTTTTAGATTGTAAAAACCATCAGGTGTTTTATAACCTATTGCTGAATGTATGCGTTTAGTATTATACCCATTAACATAGTTCATAATGGTTTCCTCAGCCTCTTTAAAGTTTTTAAATAGTTTTCCTGCAAGACACTCATCTTGAAGATATCTATGATATGATTCTATGTGAGCGTTGTAATTAGGACTTTTAGCTGGTATTCGCTCATGTGTTATTTTTTCACTAATGCACAGTTTTTCAAAATCATGTGCAATAAATTGAGATCCGTTGTCAGTGCGGATTATTAAGCTTTCTGATTTTCCTTTGATTTTGCGCGAATATAAGGCTTTTAACACTGCTTCTTTAGCACTTTCTGAGTTAGGTGATAAAGATAATACACATGAAATAATACTTCTGTCAAAGATGTCTATTATAGATGCCAAGTAGGCTACTTGTCGTGTCTCGGCTATATAAATGTACTTCGTATCCATTTCCCACAAAGTATTTGAAGTTTTAATTTCATGGTTTTTACATATACGCTTATAATGTTGTATATGCTTTCTTTGTGCCCTTAAAACACCCATTAGAGCCATCAGTCTATACACTTTCTTTTTGTTTATTTTTAGATTATATGTTTCCCTTAATACTGCTGTGACTTTCTTATATCCATAAAACTTTCCATATTGATCATTCAGAATGTCCTTAATGTATTTTTGAATATGAATGTCATAGACTTTTTTACAAAGTTCGTTATTGATATAACTAAATCCAGGTATGACTCCGTCATTCCTTTTAATTGGTTTGAATGGTTGGTCTATCAGGCTTCGCCAACGATAATATGTTGATGATTTTAATCCAATAATATTAAGCAACATTAAAGTTGGAGCTCCTGTAGAAATCCAGTCATTTGCAAAGATAAATGGATCAAAAAGATTCAAATCTTTTTTTTTAACATATCTTTTAATACAGCAATTTCTAGTTCTAGTTCCCTTTTTTCTTTCGTAAGCAATGCACATTGCTTTTTGTAATCAGGTATTGGACCATCAAGTTTTTTAGGCTTTTTTTGCATTAATGTTTGCCCATACTTGCGATAGCAAGACTTCCACCTAGAAAGTAGTCCAGGATTAATATTATATTTAGCTGCCACCAACGAATTGCTACCATATTGGAGAGCCTCTTCTACCATGTTCAATCTTTCTTCTTCTGTATATTTTCTTGTAAAATTCATAAAGACCTCCTCTTAAAGCTCTAAATTAATTCTAAATTATCTGAGTGAATTATTCCAGCTTTATGAGGGGGCCTATGAGCATTGTACTCTGTACTTTGTACTTTGTACTCTGCTCTAAAAATTGTAATTTACATAATCCATTTGATATGTGCAATTTCAATAGTTAAACTGCTTCACTATATATAAATATTATTTTATTTGAAACTTTAGCAATGCTGTATTATCGTCAACAAACATAAACACTAATCCAGTATCATTTTTGGGCTCTTCAAAAACTAAGCTGCCACTAACTTCACCGCCTGGAACAAGTTCGCCATCCTGTAATTCGGTATCCTTATCAACGCTAACAATTGTGGCGTCACTAATCTGTCCTTTACTGTTTTGCATTTTAAAGTCCTCTTGTCCATAACTAATATTCTTGTCAGTGCCACTATTTTTTTCTTTGATAGAAACTATTACATATTCCATTCCATCTTTAGGTTTTTCAATATCATTTCCATTAGATTTTGTAACCTTTTCTACTGTTATTGATGCTCTTCCATATGTGGCTTGTTGTCCTATCTGATATAATTTAGGATCAGTTTTTTCTTTTTGAGAACTGCCAGAAGTTTCTTGTGAAAGAGTATTAATCGCTTTTGATAAATTACCGGTTATTGCGTTTATTAAATCATCATTTGATTTAATTAGCCATGTTTTTTTATTTGCATCTTTTACTAGATTTAAATTAACCTCATTTGATGTCATAGTTACATTTTTTGCTGAAATACTCTTAATATAATAATCATCTATTAATTGTTCTTCTTTCTTTTCGTCTACATTTCCACTCATAGCTGTTGCCATAATAGTGGGAAGTAAATCAGTTGCCATTTTACTTGTTATTTTTACTAAGTCTGGTGCTGTAATATTAACTTTAACTTTTGCCGTATCTCCTGAAACAGTGGAAGATATAATCTTATATTGTATTTTAGGTAAAAGCTTGTCAACAATCTTCTTTTGATTTTCATTACTATATGTAAGCTTTTTATTACTGCCCTTCAAAAATGTAGCTGCAGTCTTAATATCGTTTTTGCTTAATGCATTAAAAAAACCTTTCACAGCTTCATCAGGCTTTTGAGCTCCGCATGCAGTTATAGAAATAAGCAAACAAAAAGAAGTAATTAAACCTATAGATTTTTTTAAAAATAATTTCATCATGTGTCCCCCTTTATTTCTTTTAAAGTATATCACCTTACTCCTTTTATTTGCAAATTATGAAATAGTTTTATTAAAAGTTTCTTCCTTCTAGAACATCCACAGTATTCATATTTTTAAGAAATCTAATTGTAGGTATAGAAGAAAATCCTCCAACTGCAATAGGTACAATAATGCTTAATATAACATACCACTTATTATAAACCTCTACAGGAACTCCTTTAGGAATACAATATATACCGTTAAACATGTTTCCCCCTATAATGCTCAAAGCAATCCCGAAAACAAACCCAACTACTATTACTATACACATCTCCTTAAACAACTTAAAAAATATATCTAACTTAGTATATCCAAGCGCATCAAGTATAGAAAATTCGCCAACTCTATCAAAGAAATGGATATAATTCATATTTCCTATGGTAAAAGTTAAAACAAAAGTCGTAATAATAAGAATTACGACAGCAAATACAGTAAACATAGGGAAAAAACCACCTATATCATAGTTCATCATTGTATAATCTACTAATGTTATTTGCTTGTCTTTATGTGAATTAATATAATCATTAACTCTGCTCATTCTTCCTTCCTTAGGTATAATTATTATTGAATTTACATCCTTCATTACACTCTCATAACTTTTAATATGACCAAAGGCAATAATGTTTTTGCCATTATATATGCCTACAACTTTGTAACTTTCCGTAAGGTTCTTGTCTACTTTTTCTCCTAAGTAACTGCCTAATTTAAGCTTTTTACTTTTAGCATAGTTATTACTTATTAAAATTTCATTATCCTCACGCGGGATTCTTCCACTGGCTAGCTTAAAGTTCATTTTTTTCATAAGATACTCTGTATCCCTTTCGCTTGTGAAAAAAGCTGGTGAACCACATGCTGCTATAAGGACATCTGCTGTTATGTTCATTGCCCTTTTAGAATAAATAATTCTATCTATGTCTTTATTAGTTTTAAGTTTATCAATATAGCTTTGCTCATTTTCTTTAGCAGGATTTATCGTTATATATGATAATTTTTCATATGGCTTTAAAACATTATCCTGCATTTGGCTTTCAATTCCGCCTCCAATTATACATATAAAATACATTAAAAAAACACCTAGCGATACTACAAGAATTTGTGGAATGAACTTTTTTAAATTGCACTTTAAATATAAGAATACGCTTAAGGATTTTACACTCATAGCGTATTCACCACCCTTTCTTCGGTATCCTCTATAGTTCCATCCCATACCTTTATTATTTCTTCAGCTCCAGATAATATGGATTCATCATGAGTTACTACTAAAATTGCAGCTTTCCCCTTAAACTCTTCTAATACCTTCATTACCGCAAAGGCATTTTTATGATCTAAAGATGCTGTTATTTCATCTGCAAAAATTACTTTAGGATCATTTATAAGCGCTCTTGCAACAGCAACTCTTTGTCTTTGTCCACCTGACATTTTAGCTGGCCTTTTATTAATCTCCTTTTCAAGTCCAAGTCTCACTAACAAATCTTTCGCCTTATCTATATCTTCTTTTTTATTTGAATTTAATGGTACAAGCACGTTTTCAAGGGCTGTAAGATAATCCATTAAAAAATGTCTTTGAAAAATAAAACCAAACTCTTTATTTCTTATTAAAGACATCTCTCTGTTTTTTATATCCTTATATGACTTTCCTTTATAGCGCACTTCCCCCGAGCTTACCTTTCTAAGTCCACTTAAAGTATATAGAAGGGAGCTTTTTCCACTTCCAGAAGGTCCGAGTATACCATAAAAGCAATTTTCTTTTATATTAAGATTTATATTTTTAAGTGCATATGTCTCCTCATCATGCCCAACATCATAAATCAAATTTACATCCTTCATCTCTAAAAGCATGTTATCCCAACCTTTCTATTATTGATATTGGCTCAATTTTTTCTAATAGCCTTGAAACAGGTATAACAGAAAAAATAGTTATAAAAAGAGGTATAGACAAAAACTTGGGAAATAAGTCCCATGTAATGTGAAATAAAGATATTCCTCTAGGGTATAAATAAAATACATTATAAGTTTTTGCAAAAATAAATAATACCAAATATCCAAAGCCAAAACCCAAAAAAGATGAAATTCCTATTTCTTTAATCATTCTCATTATAATTTTGGCTTTTGTATAACCCATAGCTTTTAAAATACCTACTTCTGATCTTCTTTTCATGTAATTTATATACGAATAATTTCCTAAAACCGTTGACATAACTATAATAATTATGATTATCACTAAATTGAATATTGCATTGAAATTTTTTAAGTTTTCCTTACTGCTCTCTTGTGCATCATCATAACTATAATTTTTAATACCATTTTTTGAAATAGAGCGTATAAACTTATTCATTTCTTGCAATTTTCCCTTTCTAGGAAACACTAAATACATGTAGTTTTGTTCCAGTTCCTTAGGGCCAACTGCTATAAAGGACACAACATTATCCCCACTTAATATTCCTTTTATTTTATACTTTCCCTTAAAATAATCATCCTTTCTCACATCGCCTCCAACAAAATCTCCTATACCTACCTGCTTAAATCTTGCTGTATTTTCATTGATTAAAATTTTATTATCATCATTTTTCACATAATTTCCTTTATCAAATTTAATGCCCATTTTATTTATAATATATTTAACATCTCTTTCATCAGCATAAAACCCCTCATAATCCATATCCGTACCAAATACAGTCCTAATCATATATTGAAAATTATTTACCTTTATTACTTTTTCAACTGTATCATCATTTTCTATTTTAGTTGTAATATTTTTATCTAAAATATCCTTATTTTTGTATACCAGTGTTGCATACTTATATTTTGCATCACTCCTAATTTCGGAATCATTCATATTGATTGTATAAAGTTGAATAGCCCCAATAAGAAGGATTGCAAGTCCAATTGAAATTATTATTGCTATTGAACTCTTTTTATGACTTTTGCAGTACATAAAATAACTTAAAGGCTTTCTCATAATTATCACCCCCTATGGATAAATAATACTAAAAATATAGCATATAAAAAAGTAGCCGCAGTCATAAATCATATATGACTGCGGTAATATTTAAGCTACCCCCTAAAAACATATTCATTGAAAATACTAACCTTCTCTATCTCACCTATAAGCTCGTCAACACCAATTTCAAGCTTTTTATAATCAGCATTAGCAACACTGACTCTAAGCAGTTTGCTTTCTAAGAACTCATTTAAGTAAAATCTTTCAAAATTAGATACTAATATATTTTTCTTTAATAAATTATTTACCACTGCTCTGCTCTTATTTTCATTTAAAATTTCTAAACCAGCATAAAATCCACCATTACTTGGAATATGCCATTTCACTGCTGAAGAATTATTATTTCCTACAATATCTTTTAAATAATTCATTCTGCTTAAATACATATCTCTTATCTTTTTTACATGTATGTTAAACATCCCGCTTTCAATATATAATTCAAGTGCACCTTGTGAAAGCACTGGTGTATTTATGTCCATCCAAGTTTTATAAGCTAAAAAAGTATTACATAAAATACTTGGTAATACCGTAACTGCTACTCTTAAGCCTGGTAACATTACCTTAGAGAAAGTTTTTACGTATACTACCTTAGAACTTGTATCGAAAGAAAATATCGGATCTGATTTTATATCACTTTCAATATCTCCAAGATAATCATCTTCAACAATATAAACATCATATTTCTCTGCAAGTGAAACTAATTTCTTCTTTTCTTCCTTAGTATAACTAAGTCCTAAGGGGTTACTAAACCTAGATACCGTATAAAAAAACTTTACATTATTATTTCTAAAAATATTTTCTAACCTTTCAAAATCTAATCCATTAAAATTTCTATTTACCCCAATTGTAGTTACATTATTTTGTTCTAAACACTTCATCATGCCATCATAAGTTGGCTGTTCAATTACTACATTGTTTTTACCATTTGGGAATGGCATCCTACTTAATATATTTAGCGTTTGCTGTGAACCTGTCGTGATAAATATATTTTCGCATTCTGAAAACACTTGATTATTTTGTAATTGCTTTTGCATAACTTTAATTAAAGATTGTAACCCTTGCGGGTTTGTGTAATAAAAAAGCTTATCTTTATATTTATCAATAGCTTTACTTATAAAAGTTTGAAATTCACCATAAGGTAATGAACTAATTTCAAGAGCTGTCCCTGCAAAATCTATTATGGTGTCATTTTTAACTTCTTCCTGAAGCTTATCTAATAAATAGTACCCACTATTAGGTACGGCATAAACTATATTTTGATTTTTCAATTCATAGTAAGCCCTAACTGCTGTTGATTTTGTGCACTTAAATTTTTCGCATAAATCCCTTATTGAGGGCATCTTTTCACCAGTTTTTATATTTCCTAAAGAAACTTGGTTTTTAATATACTCCACTATATCAATATATCTCATTTGAAACCCACCATTCTGTACCGATACACTTTTGCATTATGCTAATTGTGTACTTTATTTATACAAAATATACTATAACTGTACTCATTTTTCAATGTATATAATTTTCGGAGGTGTATTAACTTGCAAAATAAAATTTCACTAAAAAATATTGTAAAAACTACTTACCCAATAATATTATCAATGTTTTCACTTAATATAATGACTTTTATCGATAGGGCTTTTGTTTCAAAATCTAGTCTTGCTGAATTTGCTGCAGTTGTACCAGCAAGTAACTTAGCTACAACTATTTCAAGCATATTTATAGGGATTGTTGGTTTTGGTGCTGCTCTTGTTGCACAATATTATGGTGCCGAAAATTATGATAATTGTGCCAAAACCTTGTGGAACTCTATATACCTAAGTATTGTATTTTCCCTAATATTAATAATAATCTCACCTGCTGCTTCAAGTATCTTTGAACTAATGGGACATCATGGATTACTTTTAAAGTATGAAAAACAGTTCTTCTATTTAATTATATTTTCAAGTTGCTTTCAGATCTTATCTACTGGTTTATCCAACTTTTTTAAAGGAATAAATAATACTAAAGTCCCCCTATTTGTTGGTGTTACCTCTAACATAATTAATATAGTTCTTGATTATGTTTTTATCTTTGGCAAATTTGGCTGTCCTAAACTTGGTGGTATATTAGGTTCAGGTTTATCAACACTTTTAAGCTGTTTTATTGGTGTGCTTATATACTTGGTCTTAATAAATGAAAAAGCTCTAAAATATAAATATAAGCTCTTCTCAAACCTTAAGCTAGATAAAACTTTAATCTTGAAACTTTTACATTTTGGACTTCCCTCGGGAATACAAACTTTTGTTGGCACAGGCTATTTTACACTCTTACTTCTTATAATCGGAAAAACAGGAGAACTTAATTTATCCTGCGCAAATATAGCCTTCACCATAGAAAGCATCTCAGTATTACCTGTTCAAGGAATTGGAATTGCGATAAGTATTATAGTTGGAAATGAAATTGGCGCAGGAAGAATTCACAATGTACAAAAAATTCTAAAGAACGGACTTATCTTAGGCTTTTTATTCAATGTATTTCTGATTCTATTGTTTAATATTTTCCCTGATACATTAATTTCAATTTTTAATAGTGGTAACAGTAAAGAAATACTAACCTATACTATTCCTCTTATAAAAATAACATCTATATGGCTTATATTTGATACTACTCAAATTATAATAAGCAACATCTTAAAGTCTACTGGAGATACTGTTTTTATGATGATTATTTTTATGACTGTTCCATTTATATTTTATATTGCACTGCCATATATATTGTGTGTAATATTAAGTCTAAAGCTATACTGGGTTTGGATAGACTTGTTAATTTTCACCTTCTTCATGCTAACACTTGTGTCTATAAGATTTGTTAAAGGCAAGTGGAAAACTATAAACATTGCGAATTAAAGTGTAGTGCAAAATCAAATAACATGGTACAGGTACATTAAAAATGATGTGGTCTACGAGTATCTCGAAATCTTAAATAAAATTAATAAAACTAAGTAGCAAATTTCCCGAAAACTTAAGAACTTTCAATAACTCGCTGAAAGGATGCTCAAACAATTGAAAGTTCTAAAGTTTTCAAAAAATTTCCCACTAAGTTTTATACAATTTTATTTAAATATTTCCTCGACACTCGTATACCACATCATTTTTTTAATGTACCTGTACCATGTTATTTTGATAATTTTACTACATCTTTATTTCTGTGCAATGTTTAAATAATTTGATTAGTTAATATACCAATTATCCTCTTTTAACATATTCTCTAGTAAAAAATTTAAACTTCTGCACTAGCCTAAAATTCCGTAGGCACGGAGGAATTTTTACCTTTAAAGCCATGTGCATTGCGAAATAAGTGTGTTGTAGGATGATTTAAATAAAATTTTATAAATCTTAGGTAAAAAACTTTAAAAACCTTATATGTTTCAATTGTCTGAGCATGCTTTCAGCGAGTTATTGAAACTTCTTAGGCTTTTAAAGTTTTTTGCCTTAGATTTATTAATTTTATTTAATATCCTGCAATACACTTATTTCACAACACTTTTAATATATATGGCAAGCTTGGTTCTATCCTTTATTCCAAGTTTACTGTATATATTGCTAACATAATTTTTTACTGTGCCATCACTTATGTATAACGCAGAAGCTATCTGCCTATTTGTAAAGCCATCGGCTATCATGAGGGCAATTTCCATTTCTCTTTCAGTAAGAGGAAGACTATTTTCCTTTTTAGCATGACTACTTCCACTTACTGCCTTCCTAGCAAGAACCTCCGCAACTTTGCTTGGCATAATAAAAGTTCCGTTTACACAATCAACTATTGCCTTATTTAACTTTTCCTTTTCAATATCTTTAAATATATAACCAGATACACCGTAACTCATTGCATTTATTATATAATCCTCATCATCAAAGGTAGTTAAAAGGAGGATTTTTACTTCTGGATATTTGTCTTTAATTATTTTTGATGCAGTAACTCCATCCATAACAGGCATCCTTATATCCATAATCACAAGATCTGGCTTAAGCTTTTCTACTAATTTCAATGCCTCTTCTCCATTTTCAGCGCAGGCTAGTACTTCAATACCTGAAAATGAATTTATAATAACTTCAAGTCCATCACACATTAAACTTTGATCATCAACTACAATAACCTTAATCATACCCTTATCCCCTTAACTTAAAATTTATATATATATTAAAGCCCTCATCAATATCTGTAATAATATTTAACACTCCATTTGCTTCTCTAACTCTTTCTTCCATTGCCTTAAGTCCAAAACCTTTTTGAATTTGTGTCATACCTTTTCCATTATTCTCAAGAGAAAACCTTAAAAAGTTTTTATCATATTTAAGCTTAAATAAAAAAGCTGTTGCAGCTCCATGCCTTATGCCATTTGTTATCCCTTCCTGAAGAGCCCTAAAAATACATCTTTTAGTTATTTCATTTTCATTGCTAAAATCATCTATATCGTAACGTATTGCAACATCTGCATGAAGAATAGAATTTTTTATTAATTCAATGACTTCATTGTAATAATCTATTTTAGCCTCACCTAGCGCCCTAACAGAAGTTCTAACTTCCTTAAGTCCCCTTCTCACTTGTTCCAAGGCAGAATCTAATTTTATCTCCGCCTCCTGTTCACTTTTCTCCATAAGCACCTTACTTGCTTCCATTTCAACAAGTGCTGTAGTAAGTGTGTGTCCAACCGTATCATGAATCTCTCTTGCAAACTTATTTCTTTCATTAAGAACTAAATAATCTTCATTTTTTTCATAAGCTTGTCTCATATTCTCAATATATTGCCTTAATTCTATATTTTTTATACTAAGCTGATTTTTAGCGATTTGAAGCTTATCATTTGTCCTACATATGTACTTTAGTAAATACACAATTGTAGTAGTAAATGAAAATAAAACTAAATTATAAAATGCTAAACTATAAAAATTTAATACTTCACTTTCATTAACATTACAATAGCTACCTACCAAGCTTAAACAATAACATAAAATTGCAAAGAATATAAAGCTAAAGCCTTCTTTTTCAAAGATAAAATCATATATTATTACAAAATAAAAAAGTATAAACCAGGTACCACTGCTTACTAAACTTAATATAAAAATCAAAACTACCTGTACACATATATATACATAGTAAATTTTATTATACATATTTTTTGCTATTACAATTTGTCTTAAAGTAAATATTGCAATTATCCCAAGGCTTATAAAAATGACTATCCACGGGCTCTCAATATTTTCAACAGCACAAGTAAAAAGAGCAATCGTCAATATAACATATGCAATTATAATTAAATAATTTTCTATTTTAGCATTCATAAGCTACCCCTCTATACATAAACCATTTCAACTACGAAAATTAATTTGTATCAAACTCATAATATCATAAAATTAATAGAACTGTAGCACTAAAAAAATTTTTATTGCGAATATGCTAAAAAGTGCTAATTAGTATATTAACTAATCAATTTATTTAAACATTTCACAGAAATAAGGATGTAGTCAAGCTATCAAAATAACATGGGACAGGTGCATTAAAAAAATGATGTGGTATACGAGTGTCGAAGAAATATTTTAAATAAAATTGTATAAAACTTAGTGGGGAATTTTTTGAAAACTTTAGAACTTTCAATTGTCTGAGCAGCTTCTCAGCGAGTTATTGTAAGTTCTTAAGTTTTCAAAAAATTTGCCACTTAGTTTTATTAATTTTATTTAAGATTTCGAGATACTCGTAGACCACATTATTTTTAATGTACCTGTCCCATGTTATTTGATTTTGCACTACACCTTCATTCGCAATATTTAAATAATCTCTAACTTCTTCATTACTTCAATAAACTTTTCCGTATCTATCGGTTTAGAAGCATAAGCTTCACAGCCAAACTCAAAAGCACTCTTAACCAAATCCGTTTCCCCTAATGCTGTAACCATTATTATCTTTGCTCGACTTTCTGGAATTACTCCGTTTTGAGTTTCTAAATCACGAATAACCTTCAATACCTTAACTCCATCAATCTTAGGCATCATTATATCTAAACAAATTAAATCATATGGTTTCTTTTCTCTCATAGCAAGCATATACGCGTCTATAGCTTCAAGCCCATCCACAACTAAGTCACATTCTCCATAGGTTGAAAGAAACTTACTTAAAAATTTACGACTCGCAAAATCATCTTCAGCAATTAAAATTTTCAACATTTTCATCCCTTCCTTAACTCTAAATTTAACAATTTTTTATAAACCTCAAATTCATAGGCCGCTTTCATGACATATACGGTTGCTTCTTTTAAATTTTCCCGTCTTGCAGCTAATTCTATTTTAAAGGCTCTATCCTTCATTTCAATAGCATCAATTTCATTAAAAATCCCCTTTATATCATGCGCAATTAATTCTACTTGCTCCAAGTCATTGCTTTCTATTACCTTAGTAAGCTTTTTTATTTTTTCAGATATCTTTTCTAAAATATTCTCTAACTCTTTATCTGACAATCTTCGCCTCTTATGTGTAAAAACAATATCACCATTTTCAGTAACCACAGCCTTTTCATTAAACATATTACTATTCTTACTTTTAGATAAATTTCTTTCTATGGTATCTAACAAATTTTCAATTTTAACTGGCTTGGCAATATAATCATCCATGCCCATTGAAATAAATCGCTCCCTGTCTCCACGAAGTGCAAATGCGGTTATAGCAACAATTGGGATATGCGTTCCTTTTCCTTCAAGCCTCCTTATTCTTTTAGTAGCCTCAACTCCATCAATTAATGGCATTTGAATATCCATAAGAATTAAATCATATTGATTTTTGTTAAATAACTCTAATGCTTCCAAACCATCTCTAGCCGTATCAACAAAATAACCTTTTTCTTTAATTATACGTGAAAGCACTGTTCTATTTACATTATCATCCTCAGCAATAAGTATGCTTACTACTTCTTCAGTTTTTACTATTTTATATTCTCGATTATTATTTTCAATAGGCTTATCACCAATTTCAAATTCAATTATAAAATAAAATACACTTCCACTTTCTACTGCACTTTCAACATATATTTCTCCATTCATTTTGTTAACTAATTTCTTGCACAAGGCTAATCCTAGCCCACTTCCTCCAAATTTCCTTGTAATAGAGCCATCTACTTGACTAAAACTTTTAAATAGCTTGTCTCTATCCCCTGAACTTATTCCTATCCCAGTATCTGAAACAGAAAACTTTAACTTTATATTTTTATTTTTCAATTTAAGTAGATCAACTTTTATTTCTACTTTACCATTTTCAGTAAACTTGATTGCATTGTTAATTAAGTTATTAAGAACTTGTCGTAATCTCATAGGATCACCAATAATGTATTCTGGTATTTCATTAGAACATTCACATATAAAATTAAGGCCCTTGTTTTTAGCTTGGAGCTTGTGCGCCTTTGTAGTGTCCTCCATTAATTTTTTTATACTAAATGTAATATTTTCAATTATAAGCTTTCCTGCCTCTATCTTTGAGAAATCTAAAACATCATTTATAACATTTAATAAGGAGTCAGCACAAATTTTAGCTGTTTTTAGATTGTCCTCTTGTTCACTACTTAATTTTGTAAGTAGTGTTAAATCTATCATACCAATGATTCCATTTAGTGGTGTCCTTATTTCATGACTCATATTTGCTAAAAACTCACTCTTAGCCTTATTTGCATTTTCCGCTGCCTCTTTGGCCTTTTTTCTTTCATTTATATCAATACTTGCTATTATGTATCCATCAAAGTTACCTTCTATATCATAAAATGGCTTATATTCAACCTGCATCCAGTGATATTCCCTACCCTCATGCAAACAACGAACTTCAAACTCTAAACCAGAACTGTTTTCTTCATTGCCCAAATTAAGCTTACTCACTTTATACTCATCATCTTTATGTAAAAAATTTATAAAACTAAGTCCTATGCATTCTTCTTTTGACTTACCTATAAATTCCTCCCATGCTCTATTTACATACATAATATTGCCATTAGCATCTGTCTTACAAACAATTGTTGGCAAGTGTTCAAATATTCTTTCATAAAAGTCCTTAAGCTTTTCTAAGAACATTTCATTTTTCTTTCTTGCAGTTACATCAACAATTGACATAACAACATGATTTAAACCATTAATCATAATATTCGTTACACTTATGCTAAGGTACATTTCAACTTCTCTATTGTTAAAAATAAATATCTTTCTGCATTCACTATTTAAAGTTTGTTTGCCATTAAGTGCAAGATCAATTGCGTTATTTAACTTACACATACTGCAATTGTATCCAAAACCGCATTCTTCACTGTCACCTAATATTCCCTTACAACAAAAAGCTTTTCCGATTTTTTGATTTATAACTTTTTCTCTTCCTACTCGAAATAAAGCTAAAGCAGCATCATTAATCATTGTTATTTTTTTGCCTGGATCAAGTAAAACCATACCTACAAAAGTAGAATAAAATATAAGTTTTAAATTATTCCTTTCGTCTTCCATTTCCTTTTCTAATTTCATTATTCTGGATATATCCCTAAAAACTATCACGACACCATCTATATTACCATTTTCATCTCTAACAGGCGAAGTATTTGCCGATAAATACTTTTTTTCTCCACTCTTGGTTATTAAAATTGTATTCTTTTGTAGTCCAACAGAATTTTTTATTTCAAGTGCTAAATTAATTGGGCTCTTAGCAATTTCATCTGTATGTTCATTTGTAAACTTAAATACATTATTAAAATTTTTACCCACTAACTCCTTTGAGCTCCATTCTGTTAATTTTTCCGATGCTGGATTTGAAAATTTAATATTTCCATTTATATCAGTGATAATTACACCATCACCGATACTTGATAAAGTTTCCTTAATAAAACTAGTATTATTAATATTTTTATTTTCTTCTTCCATGCAATCACACTCCTTAATATGCCTTAAGCATAGATAATAACAGCAGTGGAATATTCATAAGTGGTGCTTGCCTTTCAACTGCACCAATTTCATATGCTACCTTTGGCATACCGTATACCACAGAAGATTCTTCATCTTGACCTATAGTTCTAGCCCCTTTTCTCCTCATTGCAAGCAGACCCTTCGCTCCATCATACCCCATCCCTGTAAGTATAATACCTACAGCTTTATTATTAGCCTCCTTTGCAACTGACTGAAACAAAATATCTACAGAAGGGCAATGACCATTAACCTTGTCTCCGTCATATACATGTGCTACATATTTGTCTTCTCTTTTTTTAATAATCATATGCTTATTTCCAGGTGCTATCAAGACTGTTCCAGACTCTATTATGTCGCCAGATTCTGCTTCCTTAACTCTAAACTTAGTTTGAGTATTAAGTCTATTGGCAAACATCGTTGAAAATAGTGGTGGAATATGCTGCGTAATTACTATTCCAGGGATATTCTGTGGCAATGCTCTTAAAACTTTATCTATGGCCTCAGTACCACCAGTAGATGCCCCAATTGCAATGATACCATCAGTATTAAATTTCCTATTACCTTCCATAACACTTTGTTTTGCTTTTTGCTTACTTATAACATTTGCATTAGCTGCAATATTAATTTTTCTGATTAACTCATTAATAAATCTTTCCACACTATTAGGTGATTCTGTATCTGGCTTTGTTACAAAATCAACTGCCCCAGCCTCCATAGCATCAAATACAACTTCACTTACTGAACTTACTACTATTATTGGAATTGAATACTGCGGAAGCAGCCTTTTTATAAACTCAATTCCATTCATTTTTGGCATTTCTACATCACAAGTCATTATATCTGGTTTAAATTTTACAATTTTATCTGCAGCATCATACGCATCTTCTGCCTTAGCAACAACCTCTATATTTGGTGCAGACGAAATTCCCATTGATATTATTTCCCTAGATAATAGACTATCATCAACAATCAAAACTCTTATCTTTTTATTATTCATAATATCTATTCCTTTCTATAGACAGATGGCCTAATATATTTATACTGAGTATCTTCTCTATTAATTGACTCCGAATGTCCTATAAAAAGGTATCCTCCTGGTTCTGTTAAATCATAAAATTTTTTTATTAAATCCACTTTCGTTTTGTTATCAAAATAAATCATCACATTTCTGCAAAATATAACATGGAATTTCTTTTTAAATGGAAAACTAGAGTCTACGAGATTTAACCTCCTATATATCACTTCATTTTTAATTTTATCCGTAAAAGTATAATTTTTTTCATCAATTTTCTTTAAGTAATTCATTTTCCATAGACTTGGTAATGCATTTATGCCTTCCTCACTATATATTCCAGCCTTTGCAATATTCAAAACTTTAGTTGATAAATCTGTAGCAAGTATTTTTTTATCCCACAAACTTTTTTCATCACCAAAAAATTCGTCTATTATCATTGCCAAAGTATATGCCTCTTCTCCAGAGGAACAAGCTGCACACCATACACGTAAATCCCTATCCTTTATTTTTCCTTTTAAATACGGAAGAACCATATCCCTAAAGTAATAAAAATGCTCAGGTTCTCTCATAAAAAATGTATGATTAGTAGTGATTTTATTAACGAACTCTATTACCTTGTCTCCACTTTTATCTCTACTGATTTGTTCATAATATTCTGTGAAATTACTGCATCCGTTTTCATATAATGTGTTTTCTAATTTACTTATTAATATATTTTTCTTTTCTTGCTTAACGTGTATCCCAAAATTATCTTCAATAAACTTAGTTAATTTTCTAAATTCACCTTCAGTTATCCTCATCATATCTCAACCACCCTTTTTTAGAGTACAGAGTACAAAGTACAGTGAAGGATGATTTTCTTCCGTTTCACTACAGAAAATCTTATAACTTATTTTTTATTACTTACGCAATTGTGCCATTTATGGCGCAGAGAGTAGATGACAATATCTAAGTTTTAAGATTTACCTGACGAGAGGAAGGTAAATCACCATTCATTGTACTCTGTACTCTGTACTTTGTACTCTGTTTTTTAGTATTTTCCAAATTCCTTATCACTTAAGTCTATACTTTCAAAATTTGAAGTTGTGTTACTACTTTTATTCATATTTTTAAGCATATTTAAAACCTCAGGATTCATTTTTTCATTTTCCTTGTTATAAGCCTTCGTATTTCCTTGCTTATTTAACTTAAATTTTGAAACTTCCTCCTGTAAAAGTCGTGCTTGTCCTGCAAGTTCTTCACTAGCTGATGCACTTTCCTCCGCTGTTGCGGAATTTTCTTGTACAACTTGTGAAACCTGCATTATCCCTTGATTTATTTGTTGAAGTGCTGAAGATTGTTCTGAAGATGCCTGTGATATTTGCTTAATAAGTTCTGTTACTTTTCCAACACCATTAACAATATCATCTAAAGCTTTAGCAGTATCATTTGCAATCTTAGTACCACTTTCAACCTTTTTAATAGAACCTTCTATCATTTCTGTCGTTTCTTCTGCTGCCCTTGAAGATCTAGCTGCCAAATTTCTAACCTCTTCTGCGACTACTGCAAAACCCTTACCGTGCTGTCCAGCTCTTGCAGCTTCAACAGCAGCATTTAAAGCAAGTATATTGGTTTGAAAAGCAATATCATCTATAACTTTAATAATTTTATATATACTTGAGGAAGCTGCATTTATTTCTTCCATGCTAACAAGCATTTCTTTCATCTGTGTGTCGCCAATTTCAGCATTTTCTTTAACCTTTATTGACAATCTATCTGCTTCATTTGCATGTTCTGCATTAAGACTAGTTTGAGCTGATATTTCTTCAATCGATGCCGTTAACTCTTCAATTGAGCTAGCTTGTTCAGCCGCCCCTTGAGAAAGTACCATACTAGAATCTGATACTTGCTTTGAACCTATAGCAACCTGCTTAGAAGAAGTATTTATATTACCTAATACATCATTTAAATTATCAGACATTTTCTGAAACGCAATTGCAAGCTCTGCAATTTCATCTTTGGATGCCACCTCAACATTTACATCTAAATCACCATCTGCAATTTTATTTGCATCCTCTATAAGCTTTTTTAATGGTGAGTTTATAGATTTAGAAATGCATATCCCAAGAATAATTGCAATTAAAGCTCCAAGTATTGCAAAACCTAATGTTATTTTTCCACTTACATCTGCACTTTTATCGTTATTGTCAGATATAACCTTAGCATTACTAACTTTCACATTAGATAGCTTTTGAAGTGATGCCTCCGTATCATTTTGAGCCGTTTTAAGATCAGAATGTAACATATTAATAGCTTCTTGTTTTTTATTTTCTTTGCTCAACTGAATAACTTTTTTTGCAATTGCTACATAATTATTTTTATTTTTTTGAAATTCATCTGTAGCTTCTTTGCCACTTTCTGTTACAAGACGACTCCTAAATTCTTCTAAAGTTTTATCAAAATTATTGCTATAAGTATTAACTTTAGTCTCATATTGCTCAATATCTGCTTGTGTATTTGACAAAACAACATCCTTTAAAGCTGAACGTATAGTTCCATAATCTTGTGTTACAGTAACTAATTCATCTAGTGCCACCACATTCTTTTCATACATAAGTGTATTAGCGTTATTTATTTTGTTAATATATATATATCCCAAAATACCAATTACAAAAGATATTAGTGTAACAACTATAAAGCTAAGCATTAGTCTTGTCCTTATTTTAAATTTATTAAAAACACTCATAAAGGTCCTCCTCATTATTGGCCTTATACCATATTTATCCTAGTTTGCGTTTTTTAAACTTTCGATTTCATCATTTTCTAAGAGTTTATTACAATCTAAAATTAACTTCACGCTGTCATTTACCTTTCCAATAGCCTTTATATACTTATTGCTGCGCCTTGTTATTTCTGGCGGTGCTATAATTTGAGAATCAGGTATATTAAGCACTTCAGATACAACATCCACAATAAGCCCCATAAATATATCCTCAATTTCTACAATAATTATGCAAGTTCTATCATTGTAAGGTACTTTTTCTTTTTTAAATCGTGTTCTAACATCCATAACAGGTATAATTCTACCTCTAAGGTTTATTATGCCCTTTATATATGGTGGAAGTTCTGGCACTTCGCTTATTGCTTGTATAACTATTATCTCTATAACATATTTTATTTCTATTCCATAAACTTCACTACCTAACTCAAAAGTTAAAAACTTATCTTTTTGAGTATCCTCTTCTTTATACAATAATATATCTTCAGAAACTTCAGACATATTCACAACCCCTTTATCTTTTTATATCTAAAAGTAGAGCATCTGCGGTAAATTCATTACCTATCCATACAAACTGCACTTGCAAAACTTATAAGTCCACCAACATCAATTATTAAACTTATATTTCCATCACCAAGCAAGGTACACCCCGATAAACCGGACACTTTTTTGAATTTTCTTATATATTCAGGTAAAGCTTTTATAACCACTTGTTGTTGCCCTACAAGTTCATCTGCAAATATACATGCGGTCTTACCATCCTGATTTACCATTATAAGTATGCCTTCACTTAACTTCTTTACCTCGGTTTTAATATCATACATCTCATGAATACGAATAATAGTGTGACACTCACCACGCATCATAATCATTTCATTGCCCTCTATATCTTTTATGATGTCACTTTCTCTTGGTCTTAATGATTGTTTAATATTAGCTATTGGTATAGTGTAATATGAATTGCCTACTCTTACATTCATTCCATCTATAATTGCTAAAGTAAGTGGTATTTTTAATGTAAATGTGGAACCTTTGCCTTCGTTACTATCAACATAGACTTGTCCACCTATTTCTGATAGGTTTTGTGAAACAACATCCATTCCAACACCCCTACCACTAAACTCTGTTACTTTCTCTTTAGTTGAAAATCCAGGCAAAAATATAAGATTATAAATTTCTCTATCCGTCATCTCTTCCTTAGGCTTTGTTAGAATACCATTTTCCTGAGCTTTTTCTAATAATTTATCTTTATTTAAACCAGCTCCATCATCACTAATTGTTACAATAACATAGCTTCCAGAATTCTTAGCTTCAATAGTAACTGTTCCTTCTGTACTTTTTCCTGCTTTTTCTCTTTGTTCCTTTGATTCTATTCCATGATCAATACAATTACGTACTAAATGCATTAAAGGGTCACCAATATGCTCAATTATATTTTTATCTACTTCTGTATTTTCACCAATTAACTTTAATTTAACTTCTTTATTCAAACTTTTTTTCATATCTCTTACAATACGATTCATCTTATGAAAAGTTGTAGCTAATGGAACCATTCTTATTTCCATAACTATATCTTGCATTTCGCTTGTTATCTTGTGAAGCTGCCTTGCTGATTTTTGAAAATTATCTAATTGTAAACCATTTAAATCGGGATTTTGCACAACCATAGCTTCAGCTATAACCATTTCTCCTACAAGATTCAAAAGTTTATCTAACTTTTTTACATTTACACTTATTATTTCTTGAACAGCTGCAGGCGTATGACTTTCCTTTTCAACTTTTTGTGTAACTACCTCTGGCTTTTTAATAGTGCTCTTTTCAATGATTTTTTCATTAGGCTTAGCAAACTTTTTAAATTCTTCATCATCCTCAAGTGATGTCAAATCAAACTTTTTTAAAAGCACCGTTTGATTTAAGACCTTCTCAACTTCTTCATAGGTTTTATCCGTTTTTAAGAATACTTTAAAACCTTCTTCACGTATCACTTTTGCTGTATCATCATTTTCGATAATATCTGATGGTAAATAATATACTTCTTGAGTAAACTCATTAATATTGCTTACAACTGTATATGCTCTTATGTTCTCCATTTCACAGTCATCTTCAAAAAATACCACTGCTTTATATGAATTTGACCCTGAATAAGTTACCTCTTTATTTGCTTCTATATAATACTGTTGCTTAAAACCACCTTCTACTACTTCCTTATCAGTAATTTCACCATTACATTCTTTAAGTAACTTTAAAAATTCTTTATTTTCATTTATAAGTTCACTACTTTTACCATCAACTTCATCACCATTTTTTATCTTCTGCAATTCTACCTTTATGAAATCTATACTATTTAGTAATAAATCTGATAAAGATGAATAATCAATTCCCTGCGGTTTTTGTTCTCTAAAAAAATAAAATATATCTTCCATTGAATGCGCAAGTGTCGAAATATCATTAAACAGCATCATCGCGGAAGATCCTTTAATTGTATGCATAATTCTGAAAATTTCATTTATAATTTCTTCAGAGTAGCTATTTGCTTCCTCATTATCTAATATTATTGTTTCAAGTTGATTTATAAATTGTGATGTTTCAAAAATATACATATCTAACATAGGTTCATTAGACGTTTCTTCTGACATTATCCCACCACCCATTAAATTATTACGCAATAATTTCCTATAATTAAACTTCTCTATAATACCTTATTTAAAGTTTCAACTAACTTTTTTTCATTGAATGGTTTTACAATAAATGATTTTGCACCACCTATTACTGCTTTTTTAACCATAGCTTCCTGTCCCATAGCTGTTACCATAACTATTTTAGCATTAGGATCATACGCCTTAATTGCCTTTAAAGCTTCAATTCCATCCATCCCTGGCATTGTAACATCCATAGTAACAATATCCGGTTTAAGCTGTTTATACTTCATTACTCCAATTTCACCATTCTCAGCTTCACCTACAACCTCAAAATTGTTTTTTTCAAGCATAGTCTTAAGTGATACACGAATAAATGCAGCATCATCAATAATAAGTACTTTTGACATATTAACCATCCTCCACTCAAAATTAAATTTTTAATAAAATATTAATTGTCTCTTCTAGTCTCTGTCTCAAAGAAAAACTATAATTGCACATACGCCATTTTAGGCATATCCCTTTAAAAATGAAATCAACCATATCTACAATTAAATCGGTATCATTAACCTCCCCTATCACCCTTTCTTCCTTTGCCTTCTCAATAATTTCTTTTATAAATTTAATACGATCGAAATGAATACTACTTATTTTATTCTTTATTCTTATCTCTTTCCATTTAACGTAATATGCTTGATATATTGATACTATTTCAGGGTAATTTTCGTAGTATATACAATACGATTGTATAAAAAACTCCATTGATTGTTTAAAATCCATATTCTTTAGTCTTACAGTATTAAAAATATCTTTATCATACATTGAAAAACGATTGAGAACAGATATTATCAAATCTTCTTTCTTTGAAAAATAGTGAAATATGGTTCCTACAGAAATACCTGCTCTTTTAGCTATTTCTCTTGTTGAAACATTATCTATTCCGCATTCATCTATAGCCTGTATTGTTTTATGTATAATATTTTCTCGTTTTTGCTCCGAAGTAATTTCCATATACTCCCTCCAAATTAAACAGTTGTTTAACCCTTATCCAAATTATATAAAGCCAAAATTATTTTGTCAATACTTTATATGTTTTGTCCATTTAAGTTGTTTTTTTGCGACTTTTGTTTAATTTTGCTATACATATCATTAAAACTTTAAACAAAAAAAAGAGCCAGTAAATGTAATTATTACCAGCTCACATTAAAAATTTAGCTATATTTATAATAAATCTTTAGATTTTTCCAAATCTACATCTCTTTGCATATGTTCTGGTGTCCACGGTATATAAACATCAGGCTGCACTCCTATATTATCAATTCCCTTTCCAAAGTTGACAGAATCCATTATGCTCGTCGGATATATTAATGAAAGTCCATCTTCAAATATTTCTTCTGCTACATTTGAATAATCTATCACGCCATAAGTTGCTCTTCCTACAAGTGTTATCTTGGGAGATTTCTTGCATATAGAAGCAAAGCTATCGCCAGAACTGCCGCAGTATCTATCAATCATTACGATTACCTTATCCGGCCCTTTTCTGCCTTTAATCATATACTCTTTACTGCCTTGATCATCCAAAATAAATCCCTTTCCCCTATTTTTGTCTAAGGCTTCGACAAAATTCTCAATCATTTCATCACCATTATTATCTTTTAAATATTCACTAAGCATTCTCATCCTATTTTTATAATTTCTCTCTGTATGCAAAAAATACATATCAAAATCTTCCTTTAATATGAAATTACAGGGGAATATGTATTCAAGTAATGGATAAAACAACGAATCATATCCACCACCATTATTTCTTATATCTATAATTAAATTCTTAGTATTTGTAAGTAATTCTTCACTTTTATCCATTAGTTCTTCCATTTGCTTTGGATCCATGAAATCATTAAGTACCATTAACGCAGTATTTTGGTTAATTAATTCACATGTATACTTTGACTTTTCGTTGTGTGATTTGTATTTTTTTAATTTAATTTCAAATTTCTCTCCATTTTCAGCTTCTACTAAACAGCTATGAAACTTAGCTAAAACATTCTTCCACAATTGTCTTTCATTACTTTGATTAAATAAAGCCTTCTGGTTTTTTTCTGCTACCTTATCAACTGGTTGTCCATCTATTTCTATTATGGCATCACCTATTTTTAATCCTGTATCTTCTTCCCATACCTCTTTTACATATAGCTTATTTCCAAATCTCCTTACATCAAACCCCAAACTAAAATTATTAGCCTTACTATTTTTATCCAAAAGTCCAACATGATGATCCTTATAATCTAATAAATAGTCATCTACTATCTCCTTGAATTTTTCTCGTGTAAGCATATTTTTATGCTCTAGTTCAGTTAATTTTTCCCTATACACCTCTGGATTGCTCCAGTCCTTCTTTACAACACAACCAGAATAATCATTCTGCATTATGTTAACTATTTCATCAAAAATCTTTAGTAAATTCATAATGTAACCCCCAGTAATTTATTGTTATTTACATTATAAGCAATCACTAAACTATTTTCCACAATAGTGCAAAACAAACCAAAAGATAGAGTAAAGAGTAGAGCGCAGAGTAATGGATGATTTACCTTTCGCACTGCTCAAGTAAATCTTAAACTCAAATGTTGTCAACTTCGTTGAACACCATGTATATTCATCACTTTTCTACTAATTATAAGTTACACATTAAATAATCTTAATACGACATCTATATAAAAAGAACTGCATTAAGTCTAAAACAATAAGTTTATAATTTTAATATTTTCCTATATAATGGATAATTTTTTAATTTTTATCTTTTCTTTATGTATTATTGGTTATACTCTTTCCATAACACTTTTTCAAATATACTTTTTTACGCTTAATTAAAGGACATAAGCCTTATGCATAAGACTTATATCCCTCTTTTTAATAAGTTGCACAAAATAAATATTCCGTAAAATTAACTAATATATAACTAAAAGCTTTTTGTTAAATTTATTTCTTAATACCACGCATCATTAGGTGTGAAATGGTAATTAAGAGGCATTAAGTTGGCGGCCGAATTAACTTGTATACTATTGGAGTTAACTACAAATTCAGGGGTTGATGCGCTAGTTGATTGTGCATAAACACCATTAGTGTAAAAATCACTTATTTTTGCACTAGGGTTTACAAGAATATTGTAAGAACTTCCACTTAAAGCATACAAATTTTTAGCTTTATTATACATTGGAAAAGTTATATATAATCCATTTTGAGCCGAATTTAAATTGTTTTTTGCTGCATCTGAGCAAGGGTATGCGGATTTGAATCCATCAATACCTGGCTTATCATAGTAATCAACAGAATCTGTAGTATTATATAATTGTAATTTATCATTACAAGTGGTATACCAATTAAACGCTATACCATCTGTATTTGTTACAATAGGAATCTGTGACCAACTCCAGTCGTAATTTAACTCAATAGCTGTTTTAAAAACCGGACTTTGAGGTCCTTGACCTTGAGGTTGTAATGGATTAAGATTAAACGATTTATCATAATCGAAAGTATCAAGTGTTGCATAGAAGGAAAGTTCGCTCCCAATTGATTTTAATTCAGCTTCATTTAAATTTGAATTAGAAGCTTTTTTTAAAAGATTAATTTTTGAATCTGAATATCCTAAATTCTTTAATTCTTCATAATCTTTTTTTCCTAAGTTTTCAGCTGATTGAATATACTTTTTTACCATAGAATTGGTTTGAGTAGGAGTAACATTATTTTGTGTGTCGATTTTTTTATACATATCATATTCATTTATAGAAACATGATTAGTTTTGTTTAAGATGTTTTTAGCAAAAACGTTTGATGAGCCTAAGACAAGTATAGTAGTAGAAATACAAAGTGATAACATTAAATTCTTTAATTTCATTTTTAGCATCCTTTCCAAACTTTAAATTAGTGTATATATATCCAACAATTAGTACCTAGTGCTGAATTATTAAAATCACAATAAACATCTCCATCCTCAGCATCATCATGAACTATAATAAATTTTTCAGTATCACTGTATTGGTAGCCAATTCCGGCACAGCAATGATTATCAAATCCTTGGGGATATCCATAAGAAGTTTCTTTACTGTTAACTAAGGTAACTAAAACTGGGTGATTATTATTTATTTCATTTACATATTTATCATATGTTGATTGATCTTTTCCCATTCCATCCTGCTGTACAAAAACGTCTACTCCTAAATTTTTCATTACACTTTTAATTCCCGGAACTACCTTATTAGTATAAGTTATCCCATTAGCATCTGTTCCCATTGCGGTTGCCAATTGTTCCACTAGTTCTTGATATACAGGAGTATAATTATAATAATCATATTCTAATATCATTGCAATAGCTGTAGGCGTACATCCTTTATACCATAGTTCATCAGGTACATCATCTAAAATTTTTTGTGTTTTGTTAATAGCTGAAGATACTGTGTTATTTTTTTTTAATGTTTTATTAGTCTTAGATGATATATATTCTTTGTCCCTTAATGAATTTAGTTGGTTTTTATTCAACTTACGTTTTGTTGTTATATTATAAAAGGTTTTTAATGAGGTTTTATTTTGATAATAGTAGTTTAAAAATCCATCATATATACAATTGAATTTATTTCCGATTGTGCTATAAGGTGATTTTTTATTTTTTGAAAATTCTAGTATTAAATCATCTTTAGGGCTTGTACTTATAATCTCGTATCCAATTAAACCATTTTTATTGTTTCTAATATCTACACTATATGCAATTAACTTATTGTTAAAATTATACAAACTTTTAATATTATAAACTTTTACATCGGTCCATTTAATTGTACTAATTGCAAAGTTCTTAGCTATAGTATTTATGTCATTAATATTTTCATATGATTTATAGACAGTTTGTGCATTTACTTTAAATGCATTGGGTAATAAAAAAATAAAACTAAATAAAATAATGAAAACGATATTTAATTTTTTTTTCATAATGTAAATTCTCCTTGTAAGTTTTTATTTAATCAAAGATTTTCTAATCTAAGCGATATATCTTTTGAACATTAAAACCATTTAGATAATATATATCTGTACCATTCCAATCAGAAGTATCATAAGTTGTCATGCCACTAACACTACTTGCATTATTATGATAATATTGTACAGTAATTCTAATATATCCATTATTACCATCATCATAACTTTTTTGAATTTGATTTTTTATTTTGTTTGAAAGAGATGTTTCTCCATCAGAATCCAAATAAAAATATGCTCCGAGAGCTGTACCTATTGAAACACCACTAGTTATAGGTATTGTTATTAAGCTAGCAATAAACTCCAAAAGAGATTCTGTTCTTGAAGGTGTTAAATCATCAGCAAAATTATGTGCTGCTTGAGGAGACATATAATAATCTTGGGAATATATTATTAAAACCCCTGCATTTGCTTTATCTAAAGGTTTATATTGAACAACACAACCGTTTGCCCCTACAAAGCTTGGCCTATGCCCAATTGGGATACCTTTTGCAAAGATATTATTGCATAATATAATATCTAACATAAAAATGGTGGTCACAACTACAATTAATTTACTTTTTATACATTTCAATGAAATCACTCCTTTTTTATAAATAATACCATCTTATTACCAAAAAGTAAAATTTTTTTTATACATTTTTTTGACTTTAATGGGGATTTTATGGTATAAATAAATTAATATAAGTCTATATAGGAGTGATTGTATTATGTCTATTGTAAAATGCAGTAATTGTAATAATAAATTTAAATGGTATCAAATTATAGGAAGTGTTGTATTTAGCAAGTCGCATAGTATTCAATGCAAAAAATGTAATATTAATTTTAAATTAACACATAAATCATACATTATAGGTTGTTTATTTAGTTTTATTATTCCCCTAACTATAACATCATCATATGTAATGTTTAATACTAACCGTCGTCCCATTTCTCTTTACTTATTCCTATTTTTAATATTGATATTTAATTCACTTCTTCCATTTACTATGAAATATGAAAAATTGGATGAATAGAAACTAAAAACAAGCCACACTATGGTATTATTATCCATAATGTGACTTATTTACTTCGCAATAATTTATATGATTTTCTTTTTTTGTCCCGCTTCAGTTTTAGAGTTTTTTTTACTATTATAAAACCTTATTGCTGTTATTACAGCTCCTATCAAGCATAAAACTCCAGCACAAATATATACAGCTTTCATTCCATAAATAAAAACATCGTCTCTTCCTTTTATATAATCAATTACTCTATATCCTACCTTGTGGCTCATTCTATTATATAAAATAAGTGTTGCAAAAGATGTACCTACTACGAAGCCTAAATTTCTCACAAGGGCATTTACGCTTCCTGCAATTCCAAGTTTGTCCTTAGAAACTGTAGACATTACTAAGGAATTGTTTGGCGATTGAAACATTCCATTTCCTATAGTCATAATTACTATATACATAAGCAGCATAGCTACCGAAGATTTCTCAGTTAAGCTACTTATTAAAAATAGTCCAACACTTGTAAGTGAAAGTCCTATAAGCGTCAATACTTCTGAGCCTATTTTATCCGACATATAACCACTAAACGGTGCTACTATCGATAATACAATTGGCGATACCATCATTAAAAATCCAGTTACAGCCGCAGAAAACTTTAATGTATCCTGAAAATAAAATGGTAATATTATATTTGATGCACTAATTGCAGTAAATGACGTAAATGCACATATTATACTTATAGAAAATAAACTGTTTGAAAATATTTTTAAATAAAGCAAAGGTTCATCAGTCTTCTTTTCAACCAGTATAAAAGCTATAAATGCTATAACCGAAACAATAAGTGCAGCAATTATATACGAATTACTATATCCCACTGTCTGACCTTCTACTACAGCTCCAAATAATAAGACAATCGATAATGTAAATAATGCAGCACCCTTTCCATCAAGCTTTTCATCAATTACTTTGCTAGATTTAGGGAATATCTTTATTGTAAGTACAAATACAATTATTCCTATAGGCACGTTTATTAAAAATATATACTTCCAGCTTGCTGCTGATACAATCATTCCTCCAAGGGGTGGTCCTGCCATTGCACCTAGTGCAACAAAGGTTCCTAAAACACCAAGCGCTCTTCCCCTTTCGTTTGCTGGAAATACTTCTGTTATAATACCTTGATTAGTTGCCATTGTAGCAGCTGCACCTATTGCTTGTATAACTCTTGCTATTACAAGTACTAAAAGTGAATTTGTAAATCCACAAAAAAGTGATCCAATGGTAAAAAGCACAACTCCAAACTTAAATATTTTCGTTTTACCTTTTATATCTCCAAGTCTTCCAAATATTAAAATAGTTGCTGCAACAGTTATCAGAAAGCTCGTAACAACCCATTCTACACTTGCCATAGTAACATGAAGCTTCGCTGACATATCCGGAAGTGCAACATTTACAATACTTCCATCTAAAGTTGACATAAATGTAGCTGATAACACTGTAAATAATATAATCCATCTTTTTTTATAAATTTCATTTTCCGCTTTACTCATCAACCTTTTTCATCCTTTCTAAAAATAAACTACTTAAAAAATAGACGTTATCTATAGCATCCTGGTTTATGTTTTTTTGCATTTTGTAAAACATCTTCTAAAAAGTTCATAGATGTTTCTATCCTTTCTTCATTATTCCCCTCAACTAAAATATCAATCCATCCATGAATTGTCTCGAGAATTTCTGGTAATATAGCTTTTGCTTTATCTGTAATATATAGTTTATATGCTCTAATATCCTCTTTATTTTCTTCTTTTATTACATATCCAAGCTCAATTAACTTTTTAATAGCTCTTGCTGATGCTGCCTTATCTACATCAAGTTCTTTACTTATATCATTTTGACTAATTCCTTCAAGCCTATTTAATACAAGTAAATATGGATATGTACCTATCGTAAGCTCAAATTTTTCAAACTTTTTATCTAAATAACACTGAGTACACCTGTATATGTTTGCTGTTAATTTAGTTAGATTTGCTACTTTATCGATCATATTTAACTACCTTCTTTATCCAAATAAACTCATCCTACACTAAAATATCACAATACCGTTGATTAGTCAACTATATTGTGATATAAAGTGTCTTTGTAGTAAAAGTATAAATTATAATACAATGCCCTTAAGTAGCATTTTCATAACCTGATAATATATGTTATTATATTTTTAAAATTAAAAATTAAATTATGGGATGGTTTATATATGCGAAAATGTTTAATATTATTAATATTTTTTATTTTTATTTTATTATCTTACAATTTCTGTAGCAAAAACAATGAAAATTTAACAAATGTACTATCTAAACTATATTTATCAATTACAATGCATCGTACTCCTAATTCTAAAAATAGATTAATAGCTTTTACTCAGCAAGAAAAAGAAATAAGCATACTATTACATTATATATCTATGAACCCAAATGATGAAAATAGTTGCAAAGCTCTTAATAGGATTGTAAACAAAATAGGATATTAATCAGAATGAGGGGCTGTCATACTAAGATTATTTAATACGTAACTTAAAATTATTGCGAACCAATTAATTCAGAGTACAGATGACAGAGTACAGTTGCAGAAAGAAAATCCCACTTCACTGTACTCTGTACTCTCTACTCTGTCCTTTGCTTTAGATTAAATTGTTCTATTAATTTTACAAGTTTTTCCGCTCCAACAAGATTGTTTTTAGATTCTTCCATTATTGAATCATTCTTGTCATTAACCTCATTAATACTTCCAGCAATATCAGCAGATGACTTAGCAACTTCAGATACTGAAATTGCAACCTCCTCCATGCTTCTTGATATTTGATCAACAGAAGCAGAAATTCCTTCAGAAACATCAGCAAACTTTTGTATTATATCTTTTACTCTAACTCCATCTCTTCTATATTCTTCACTGATTGTGGTCAAGTTAGCATAATCTTTAAGAACTTCCTTTTCTATAAATACTAGTATATCCCTAGATGAATTAGATAACTTTTCAACAGCACCAAGTACGGTTTGAACCTCACCTTGAATTTCTAAAACAGCATCAGATGATTGCTCTGCAAGTTTTCTAACCTCTTCTGCTACAACTGCAAAGCCTTTTCCATGCTCACCAGCTCTAGCTGCCTCTATTGCGGCATTTAATGCTAATAAATTTGTTTGCTCTGAAATCTCACTTATGCTGGCTGCCATTTCAGATATCTTGTTTACAACTTTAACTTCTTCTAATGATTCTTCCAGGTTTACTTTAGTCTCCTTGTATATATTTTCTGCATTTTGCTTTGATACTAAGGATTCTTCATTAATAGCTTGTGCTTTATTTTCTATTCCTAAAGCTATGTCTAGACCATCTTTTGCATTTTCTGCACTAACGTTTACTTCCTCTTTTACTGTAGCTGTCATTGATGTAATTTCCTGAACAGCTGCAGAAGATTGCTCCATCCCAGCTGATATTTCTTCCGTAGAAGCTGATACTTGCTGAATTTCTCCACTTACTATATGGAATATTTTATCTACATTTCTTACGCTTTTTATTATTTCTTCACTTTCTCTTTTTACTAAGACCATACTGCTGTCAAGATTCTCAATAGCCATATTTAAGGCATTTGTTGTTTTACCTATCTCATCTTCAGAAGTAACTTTCATTTCAAAGCTTAAGTCTCCCTGTGCTAATTTTGCCGCTCCTTTAACAACTTCCTTTATTTGTCCAATGATACTTTTCCTTATAAAAAACGTAGTTAAAATACCAGCTATGATACTTATTATAATCATAATTATAATTAAATTTGTTGTATTTGCTGTTACTTCCCTAGATGCCATTCCCTTTGTATGTGTAAGATCTTCTTGAGCTTTTATCATTTGATTTATTATTGAAAAAAGATTGTCTTGAGGCTTTTTTAAACTCGAAACTATTTTATTTAGTTCCTCATTAGATACATCAGTCCTCATTCCTTCTTTTATTGATTCATCAAATGCATCAATCAAAGGATCATCCTTCTGTTCTATTTCCTTACTTAATTTAATACCTGTTGGAGTGTAAACTAATTTTTTTAATTGATTTTTACTAGCAGTATACTGTTTTTTTGCACTATCATATTGACTTTTTTCAGATTTCATATAAGCTTCATCATTTGATATGCATATGTTTCTCACCGATATAGCCATTTCATTTAAGCTTTCCTTCATGCTATAAGTTAAATTTAATTTTTCGCTATCCTTAAGCGTCAAATCTCTAACAGTACCATTAATTTGATTTAGTTTAAATATGGCTAGAACACCTATTGCAACTGCTAAAAGGATAATTAAAGAAAAACCCAATACTAATCTTGTAGATAATTTCATCTTTCTTAAACTCATAAATTTCTCCCCCTGTTTGATATAATTGTAAACCTTTCCAGTAGTAGTGAAAATTATACTTTAATTTTAGAAAATATAGTTATATTCTAAAATTTTCGTCTATGGACTTTGTATATGTAAACAAATTATATCATAACATTATACTAAGTTCTATTGTTATCACTGCCTTTTTCTATGGTACCTATTCCTTCTTTTAGAATGTAACTTAAAAGCTGCATAAAAATGCAGTATGGTCTAAAACTTTTTATAGCTAAACACTCTGCAAGATTGAAATTAATAATATCAAATTCATCCTGTTAAATTACAATTTATCAGGATAAACTTGGTACTTGTAATTTCAATGTTTCAAGTTGTACATCTATAAAAAGTTTTAGACCATACTGCAAATTAACATTCACCTAGTAATTTTTTATCAAACTATATATTGAATATCATTACCACTATCATTAATGTAGTTTATTATAGATTTATTTGTTTTTAAATCTACAAATAATTCACATCGCTTTTCGCCCTTAGTCCATACAAGGTTAATCTCATCATCCTTGGAATCTATAACCTTAAAATCTCCATTAAATGCATCATATTCATTTCTAAATCTGATAAGCTTTAATAGCCTTTGAACTACTTCTCTTTGAAGAGCTTGCTCTATTTCTAAAACACTAAAGTTGTGACGATTAATTTCTCGCCTTTCACCAGTAATTTTTGCACGCTCTATATCATTTTCTCCTGCTAGTAAACCAACGTAGTATACTTGAGGTATTCCAGGTGTAAAAAATTGAATAGCTCTTGCAGCCAAATACGCATCATTATCACAATTTAAAGCAGAATAATAGGAACATTGAATTTGATGAACATCAAAACCATCCTTATCCTTATATTCCTCTGTTAAAATACGACTTAAAGTTGCCCCCCTCTCTACACATACATCAACTACTTTTCTTGCAGCTTCACTATCAATAAGGTCATCCATATCAGGTTTTACTGGAATACCATCATGACAATCAAGAGTTGTAAATTGATTTTTAGGGCGATTTTTTAAATACTCACAAAGTCTACCACTTGACTTATTTATTAATGTATCAAGAACAGTATATGGCAAAATAAAATCATAAATCCAAAAACCATGCTCTGCAAGCTTATATTGCGTTTCATACTGTGAATGAACCTCAGGGAGTAATTCAATTCCTAAAGAATTTGCTAGTTCCATAATCCAATCTAAAAACTCGTATACCTCTGGTTCTACAAAAAAGCAGCTCGTTCCAAGCTTTTTTATAACATATCCTACAGCATCTAATCTTACTATTTTAATACCATGCTTGCTAAAATTAACAAAGAACGCTTCAAGTAGCTTTTTAACCTTTTCGGAGCTTATATCTAAATCTATCTGCTCTGATGGATCTGTCTTTCCAAAAGTTGTCCATACTTTTTCTTCTTCACCATTTTCCTCTATTTTAAAAGTAGAGTATGGATGTTCCCTTCTAAGAAATATCTTTTCTACATCCTCTTTAACAGGCTCGCCATTTTCCCACAACTTATCTAATGTAATAAAGAAATCAGCATATTTAGATTTTCTACCCTTCTTTAAAAAATCCTGAAAGTATTCTGATTGTTTGGAAATATGATTAACCATTAAATCCACTAATACATCAAAGTTCTTACCTATAGAACTTATATCCTTCCATGTACCAAATTTAGGCTCTATCTCAAGATAAGTAATTGGTGCAAATCCTCTATCACCAGATGACGGAAATGGTGGTAAAATATGAACTCCTCCGCTGCAAATATCAGAAAAATACTTTATTAGGACATTATTAAGAGTTTTTAAATCTCCACCTAAAGAATCAGCATATGTAATAAGCTGTACTTTATTTTTTACTGACATATAATGACTCCTCCCTTTTATAAATTATATATTGCTTTAATTTCTTCAAGTTTAGGCAAATCTACTACAGCTCCTGTATATTTCAACTTGTAAGCACTAACTGCAAAACCAAAACTTAATGCCTCCCTTATAGTATAACCTTTAACAATAGCTGCATAAAATCCAGACCAAAATGCATCTCCTGCTCCTGTAGTATCCACAACCTCTGATGCCATAGTTTTAAATTTAATAGTTTCTATTCCATTAGATGCTATGGCCCCATCTTTACCTAACGTCATTACCACAAGCTTCGCTCCAAGCTTTAAAAACTTCTGTATTTGATTTTCATGGGTATCCTTTCCAAATAATCTTTCTGCATCATCTTCTGAAGGCTTAACTATGTCCACTTTACTAATTATATACTTAACATATTCTACTCCTTCTTCACCATTCTCCCATATCATATGATGATAATTAGGATCAAAACATATTAACATTTCATTTTTTATTGCTTCTTCAATAACCTTTTCTATTGTCTCACGTACTGGATGTTTAGATATAGGCCAACAAGAAAAATGGACTATCTTTGATTTGTCTAAAGTTTCTTTAAGCTTTGAATTATAAGTCAAATGATAATCTGCAGCTCTATAAAATATTGGGATTGGGCTGCCCTTACTTTTATTAAGCAATACCATACTTGTAGAATAATCTACTTGCTGTATATAGCTTGTATCCATATCATAATTCTTTAAGTAGTTCAATAGAAATTGACCCAAGCCATCTTTACCAACAGCAGAAGCTATACTTGAATTTATACCTAACTTTTTTACGTTCATAGCAATATTGGCAGGTGAACCCCCAAAAAATTTATTATATGCGTTACCTTGAAAATCATCTCCATAGTCAGCTGAGATCATATCTATAAGCAATTCACCTATAGTTACAATGTCATTTTCTTTATCCTTAAACCTTATACTATCATCAAATTTAATCATTATATCCCCAATCCCTTTCACTCAAAATTTTTAATTTCTCCGGGTTTTATTTCAATTGGCATTTCATTAAGCTCTACCCACAGCGAAATCGCAGAAGGATTATAAGCAAATGTAAAATTCGAAGAAAATTTTAATCTATCCCAAGCTTCAAGATAATCTATAATTTCAATATTTGTAGCATACCAAATATCATCTTTCCCGCTTATATACTCACAAAGTTCCTCTATTACCTTCCAATTATTATCTAAATCAAATTCATAGCTGTGGCCCCATAGATAAAAAAGTCCTAATCCAAAAAAGTCACCATCAATAAATCTTTTTGCAATTTTCATTAAATTAGGATTGCTGTGATGACATGTTGGATCCCATTCTAAAGGCTTTGATGGTAGCCAAAAATTTTCATGATTATTAACGGTTCTTGAATATTCAACTCCTACACACTTCATTACTTCTAAAACTTCTTTATTATATGTGCCATAAGGATATGCCATTCCCCTTACTGGATAGTTAAATAAAGCTTCATGATTCTTTTTATCCTGAAGAATCTCCTCAAACACAAGCTCTTTTGGAATATCTGTAAGTGAAAGATGAGTTAAGCCATGGATAGCAATTTCATGTCCCTTATATAAGTTACGTATTTCATCTTTATTCATTCTTTTTATAAGTAAATCATTTAAGATAAAGCTACCTGCTTCATTTTGCAACCCTGAATTTAGATTAAAAGTTGCTTTTAAATTATATTTATTAAAAAGTTCAACAAGCCTTCTATCTTGAGTAATTCCATCATCATAACTTAAGGTAAATACTTTTCTTCTGCCTTTTGGAAAAATTTTATTTATTTTAATCACAACTATCAGCTCCTAAATTGTCCATTCAATTGCTTTCTCAATATATTCATTCCAAAATGTCCAATCATGAATACCAGGACCTTCCTCATAAGTATGTTCTATGTTTTCTGAGGTTAAGAAACTATGAAACTTTCTGTTTTCGTTTAACAAGAAATCTTCTGTTCCACATGCCATATATATTTGGGGAATATCGGCACCACTTTCCTTTAAACTATGAGCAATTGCTTCTGGATCTTTATCACTTCCAATAAGTTTATTTAAATCTCCAAAAACTCTAGTATAATATTTATAATCTGCAACTGGATCTTTATAATCCTCTGGAATTCCCGCAATATTATAAGTTATAAGAGCAGAAGACAATGCAATAATACGTCCAAAGGTATCTGCATATTTTAATCCATTTCTAATTGCCCCATATCCACCCATAGATAATCCACCTATGAAGGTATCTTCTCTTTTATCTGATAAATTAAACATCTTTCTTGTAACTTCTACAAATTCACGTCCTATAAACTCTCCATATAATGCCCCCATATCAGTATCATCTAAGTAAAAACTATTGTCTCCTGATGGCATAAATACAGCTATATTATGCTTTAATGATAGCTCCTGAATTTTACTTCCACAAATCCAGTCATGCTGAGCACCAGAGTAGCCGTGCAAAAGATACATAGCTCTCATAGGTCCCTTTGGTGCTGCCTCCATTGTTCCAGGTATCTCAATAGTATCTATTGGTAAAACAGCATTAAAGTTAACTAATCTTTTTAAACACTTTGAATAAAAATTCACTTGTAAAAAAGCCATATTCTCTCCTCCTACCTATTTAATGCTTGCGACAGTGCATTTATAAATCCACTCCTAGCTCGCTTACTAACTTCTGCATTATTAAAAATTGAATCAAAACCGTGAAAACATCCCGGGTATAAGTGAAATTCAACTGGGACACCAGCCTCAGCTAAACGTGCAACATACTCTATAGTCTCATCTCTAAAAGGATCAAGTTGTCCTATAAATATATATGCAGGTGGAAGCAGAGATAAATCCTTAGCTCTAGCTGGTGCAGCATAATAAGAAACCTCATCTGAAGAAATGCTTCCTAAATACATTTTCCATGCTATCTCATTAGCTTCCCTATTCCATGCCTTAGGCAAATTTTTTTCGTTTATTTCATAGCTTGAAGGTGTTACATTTCGATCATCCAACATTGGATACAAAGGTGCCTGAAATGCAACTTCTATTTCACCTCTATCACGAGCCATCAAGGCAAGTGCCGCTGTGAGTCCACCCCCAGCACTAGCACCTGCAATTGCAATTTTTGAAGTATCTATTTTTAATTCCTCAGCATTATTAAATGTCCACTTAAGTCCAGCATAACAATCTTCTATTGCAGCTGGATACTTATGTTCTGGTGCCAATCTATAGTCAATTGAAACTACCACACAATTGACCTCTGTAACAAAGCACTCACATAAACTATCATCTCCATCTGGATGACCCATTACATATCCGCCACCATGAATCCAAAATACTACAGGTAATTTTATCTTCTGCCTACACTTAGGTTCATAAACTTTAACTAGCAATTCTGATTCTGGACCATCAATCATACGTGTAGTTGCTAGTACCTCTGGAGATTTTTCCATGGGCGGCAGTGCGAGGTTCCTTATCATTTCTAAATCCTTATTTAAATCAAAGCTTATGTTGCTTTTAAGCATCGGCAGTAGCTCTGGTAAAACCTTTTCTTCGTATGACATAAATCTCCCTCCAGTTATAAATTAAGCTTATAAATAATCAAAAGGTTCTTTTGCATCTATAAAATGTACAGGAATATCATTAAGCATTGGAGGTAACCACTCTGCCATATACTTCATACCAGCCTCTTCACTACGCTCATGACCTAAAACAAGCATTGCCTTATTCATTCCAAGTGCTGCTGCATCTCTTATATATGGGCATAAGGTCCATTCTGTAATATCACCACATACCACAACATCTAAATTTTGTTCCTTCATTAATTTCATTGGCATTTCTTCTACACCTAAGCCTAAGCTTCCGCCTCCAACAAGTATTCCAACTCTTTTGCATTTTGTATTAGGAGAACCAACTATTTGAATTACCTTCATATCTAATTTTTCTTTAAAAAACTCTGATAACTCTTTTAAACTCATTTCTGGTATCTCATAGCAATGTGGAAATTTTAACCCTTTAATCAAATACTTTTCCCATCCAATTTCCTTTAATAAACCAGCATAAATCAAATCAAAGGGTGCTGCATGCATATGATCATGAAAACGCCAAATAGCAATACCGTGCTCGCAAAGAAGCTTTTTCTTTTCTATATATACTGGATCATCCTTTACCCATTCTATATTATCAATTCCAGTATAATAAGTTGGCTCATGAGTAATAATGAAATTAGCACCTTTATCAATTGCCTGCCTAATCACATCTACAGTAGCCATAAATGTAGTTACTACTCCTGTGACTTCTGTATCATAACTACCACTTACAAGCTCATCGCAAGTTTTTTCAAACTTAACTCCTCCAAATTTGTTTAAAATCTCATCAACAATTTCTTTTACCTTCATTAATATAACCTCCTCTACTCTGCATTCATATTAGCCTTTAACTGCCCCTACAACAACGCCTTTTATAAAGTATTTTTGCATAAATGGGAAAATTACAACTATAGGTAATACGCCTATTACAGCAAGTGCCATTCTTATTCCGTTACTTGGGAATTGGACTGCTACATTTCCTACTGCACTGGCACTTCCAGACTGCAAGAATTGAATATTATTCATAGTTGTAACAAGTAAATTCTGTATACTATAAAGATTTGGGTTTGTAATGTAATATAAAGCATTAATCCAATCATTCCAATATGCCAAACCTGTAAATATTCCAATTGTCGCTATAGCCGGTATTGATAAAGGTAATATTATCTTAAAAAATATTTTAAGTTCCCCAGCCCCATCTATTTGCGCAGATTCTATAAGTGAGGTTGGAATGTTATTGCTATAATAATTCCTCATTAAAAAAACATTAAATGCACTCATTAAATAGTTTGGAAGTATCAGTGCAAATATGGTGTCTTTTACATGAAATACTCTTGTCCACATTATGTAGGATGGTGCTATACCTCCACTGAATAACATAGTAAAAATAACAATAAAAGAAATTACTTTTCCATATTTAAAATCTATTCTTGATAGTGGATATGCTAGCATAGAAGTTATGATAATACTTATTCCTGTTCCAAATACTGTAACAAATAATGATATACCATAAGCTTTTACAATAGTTCCAACTTCCTTCATAAGGTACGTATATGCATCTAAACTAAATACTTTAGGGAAGAAACTATAGCCATACTTCACCAAAGCACTTTCTTTTGTAAAAGATGCCATAGTAATTAAAACAAGTGGAGCTAAACTTATTATAACAAGTATAATTATAGCTACTTCTGCAAAAGTACTAAATGACTTTTCTCCACGACTTTTTATATCATTCATTTTATATCTCCTCCCTAAAATAATGAATTTGATTTATCTGATTTTCTTACAACACCATTAGCAAACATTACTAAAACTAATCCTATAATGGATTGATATAATCCAGAGGCTGCTGCCATACCTGTATCATTTAATTGCATCATAGCACGGTATACATAAGTATCTATTGTCTGTGTAGTGCTATAAAGCGCTCCGGAATTCATTGGTACTTGATAAAATAGTCCGAAATCTGAATTCATAATTCTTCCTACAGCCATAAGTGTCATAATAATTATTGTAGGTTTTAATAAAGGAAGTGTAATATTCTTTATCTGACTAAGCTTTCCTGCTCCATCAATCTTGGCTGCTTCATAAATGCTCTTGTCCATACCAGCGATACTTGCCATATAAACAATTGATGCATAGCCAACATTTTTCCATAAATAAACTATTACTAAAATTACTGGCCAATATTTTGGTTCTGAGTACCAAGAAACTCCTTTAGAACCGAAAGCACTTAAAATTGTTTTATTTATAAGTCCTGTGTCTGAATTTAAAAATGCAAATCCGATATATGATACAACTACCATTGAAATAACACTAGGTAAAATTAAAGCGTTCTGATAAAATTTCCCCAATGCCTTTTTAGTTAATTCAGTCATTAATATTGCAACTATTATAGCGCATACTGTACCTAGAACAATAAATACTAGGTTATATAAGATCGTATTTCTTGTCATAATCCATGCATCTTTAGTTTTAAATAAGAAAGCAAAATTCTTAAATCCAACCCAGCTTCCACCAAAGATTCCTTTTGATAAGTCTTGATTTTTAAAAGCAATAACCACTCCTGCCATTGGAATATAGTTATTGACAAGTAAATAAAGTAATCCTGGAACTGTAAGCATGAATAACGGCAATGAACTTTTAAAACTTTTCTTCTTCTTTTTTATCTTAACTTGTCCTTCCATATCCATTTTCCTTTCTTTTTATGAATGAAGTAAAAAGCTTTTACAAACTTTTTACTTCATTCATAATTACTATTTTTTATTTTTAGAAAGCCATTCATTAAGTTGTTTTTGCTTTTCTTGAACAATTGTGTCCATTCCTGCTTCTTTTAATTTCTTAATGAAGTTTGGAAGTTCAGTATTTGGATCTAAACTACCACAATTTAATCCTGGTAAATATTGATTAATTACATTCATAACCGCAGAATATTCTGTTTTTACATTTGAACTATCAAAAGTAAAACCAAATGCCTTAGACATAGCTGAGTTTTTATTTTCATTTTCCATAAGTTTCAAATCATTTGTACTTTGACCTTGTACTGAATATTGGTTAAATTGATTTCCTATAATTCCACAGCTAAGTTGAGCAGTATATGGAACTGAATTAGGATCTTTTCCATTTGGATATTTTACATGATCACTATCTGTTTTTACATAATCCTGTCCTTGTACACCATAAACAAGTAAATTTACTACATCTTTATTAGAATAAGTTAAATTTAAAAACTTCATAGCTGCTTCTTGTTTTTTACTTGTTGCAGGAATTGCCCAGCTAACAGCGTTAACACTTGTAGTTGACAAGTAAGGCTCTCCTAATCTTATCATTCCAATTTGTTTTCCTGTAAGTGCTGAAATTTGAGCACCGCCTTCTTTTCCTGCATAACTTGCGATATAAGAGAAACATTTATCGGCTGATATAAGCTCCGTAGCTAATGTAGTAGTAGTTGCTGCATCTTTGGAAATATACCCCTTATTGTACCAATCTCTAGCTACTTTAACCTTTTCTTTAAATGCATCAGTTTCATAATAATCTTGTACTTTAGTATTATCACCAACTAAAACAGCTGTTGGCTTAAATAAATCATCAGTAAGATAATCTACACCAGTTAATGTAGCCAAAACACCTGAATATCCTTGGTTTGTAGGTGCAACTGGAATCATATTAGGATATTTCTCTTTTACCTTTGCAAAAAGTGCATTTAAATCATCTATACTTTTAATGCTACTTGGATCAACACCCAAAGCTTTCATTATATCTGTTCTATATACTAAGTTTGGAGCAATTGCCACACCTTTATATGATGGAATGGCATATGTTTTTCCATTTGATTGAGTTGTCTTTAAAAAAGAACTTCCCACAATATCCTTAGTTTCTTTTCCATACTTATTAATCAAATCATCTAATGGAGCAACTTCATTTTTAGAAATATATTGATTTAAATCTCCAAGTGTATGGAATAAATCTAATTGTTCTCCACTTTGTATTGCTAAAGATATCTGCTGACTATAGTTTGAAACAGATAACGGTTTTAATTTTACTTTAACATTAATTTTAGGTACTGTAATTTTATCAATAGCATCCTCTACAGTTTTTAGTTGACTTTGATCTGGAAGCTTATTAAAAGTTACATATGAATATACAATCTCATCTGCATTACTTTTATTACTTGAATTAGAACTTTCAGAAGTACTACCACAAGCAGTTAATGTTGTTACACTAAGTACCGTTGCAAGAAAAATCCCTAAAAGTTTCTTTGACCTCTTAATCATATTATCTTCCCCCTATTTGCATTTGTTTTTTTACTATACCTAAATTATAATCATTTCCTTAAGTAAACGCTTTCAAAAATACGCACTAAACTTTTAATTTTAAGTACAAATGGAGCGAAGCAACAATTCTTCGTCGCGTTAAAAAAATTCTATAAATCTAAGATTCAAAAATTATAAAATCCTAAGATATTTCAATAACTCGCTATTGCTCAAACAAATTGAAATATCTAAGTATTTTATAATTTTTGAACCAAGATTTATTAGAATTTTTTTAAATCGTTCCTTCAGTATTGTTACTTCGCTCCAACAGTAATACAAGGATGATTTTTCTCCGTTAGCACTACGAAAAATCTACTAACCTTAGTTTTCCTTTCGAAATGAAACTGGGCTTACACCAGTTATTTTTTTAAAAACAGTTGAAAAATATGAGAAATTATCAAATCCAACTTCAGAAGCTGCCATACTAATACTAATGTCACTATTTCTAAGCAAATCTTTTGCTTTCTCAATACGGTAACTATTAATGTAATCCTTAACAGCAACACCTGTTTTTGTCTTAAACATTTTAGCCAAATAATCTGGGGTTAAAAAAACACTTGCAGCAACGTCTTTTCTTGTAATATCTTCTCTATAATTTTCATGTATGTAGTTTTTTGCTTTATCTATAATTGTGTATGACTTTTTAACTTCATCCAAATAATCAATAGTTTTTGTTGTAATAAAATGAATCCACTTTAACATATCAAATATAGAATTATTAGCATTAATACTAAGTTTTTGTGACACTTTATCAGAAAATAAATTATGTGCCTGTATTTCATTTTTATATAAGAACGCATATATAACCTGCATAAAATCTTGATGCATAGAGTACATTGCTGATGCATCTAGATTTTTTCTTGCCCTTAAAAGTTCAAGCTCCTCTTTCATATAATTAACAATCTTAATCTTTTCTCTATTTTCTAATAACTCACTTACAACACTTATATCAATAGAATATTGTCCTTTGGTATTAAAAACATCCTTATCACCGTACAAAAACACCTTGTTTCTAAACACAATATTATTTTGATCCATCTCTTCTAAATTTACACGTCTATCAGCTAATGAACTCATTTCAACCCCGTCACTTATATAACAAGCAGCTCTGCACTTTAAATACATATCGCAACTGTCTATAAAATTAAGACACCCAGCTTTTATTTCCTTATTAAACTTGCTACTAGGCAAAATTATCAAAACATTATGAGTTCTATCATTAACATAGTATATAATATTATCAAAATCTAGTTCACATATTATGGTTTCCGCCGAAAGCTTTTTAAGTGCATATTCAAAAGTTTGATTATTTATTAATATTCCTTTATTTTCTGATTTTATCACACTAATTAATACTAAATAATATTGCTCACTTATATCTAATTTAAGATTTCTAATTTCTATTTCCTCTTTTATTGAATTAAAATCATTTGAAATCCCAAAAAATAAAAGTTCCCTCCAAAAGTTTTGAAGCATTATCTTTTTATTATTTAACCAATACTCACCATATTCACTGTATTCATTAAGGTGCCTTTCCTTCTTAATCTTTTCAACTGCTTTATCAATAGCCATTTCAGTTTTATCAATATTAAAAGGCTTAGTTATATAGCCTATGGCGTTATATTCCAATGCAGTTGATGCAAATTCAAAGCTTTCATGGCATGTTAAAAAAATAAACTCACTCTTATACTGATTTTTTCTTATCCATTTTAAAAGATCAATTCCTGAACCCTTAGGCATTTCTATATCACAAACAACAATATCAGGAACATTTTTTTCAAATAGCTTCTTGGCACCAGTTATATTATACGCTGTGTCAACTTCATCAATACCTAGTACCTTCCAATTAATAGAATCACGAATTACCTCTACAGTTAACAAATCATCATCAACTATTATTGCCTTCAATTATATCACCTCCATTTATAGGGATTATAATTTCCACTCTTCCCCCAATTCCTTCTTCATTAGAAATCTTTAAAAGATTATCCTTTCCATAAAATATACGTAAGGTTCTTTTTATATTAGAAATTCCAATTTTATATCCATCCGAAGCATCCATATTATAGTTTTCATTTACCTCACTTAAAATTTCATTTGGAAAACCCTCTCCACTATCTTCTATAATTATTTTTATAGCAGCTTTTCCATCAAATGTACATCTCTTTATGTTAACAAAAATAGAAAGCGTTTCCTCAAGCGTCATTGCATGCTTAAAAGAATTTTCTACAAAAGTATGAATAAGAAATTGTGGTATCTTTTCTTCCTCAATAGAAGCATCTACATCAATAACATAAAAAACACTGTTAGGAAATTTAATTTCTTGCATATAGAAATAGCTTTTTACATATTCTATTTCCTCCCTTATAGGTACTATTATTGTTTCACCTTTAAACATGTATCTAAGATGACTTGATAAAGCATCTATAAATTTTCTTATTTCCTCATCTTTATTTTTATAGGTTAAACTATGTATAGTAGTTAATGCATTCAAAAAAAAGTGCGGTCTAATCTGCATATGCAGGTATTTTAATTCAGCCTTCTGCAGCTCAATTTGCTTTTCATATTCTTTTATTTTTAAAGTTTTAATCTCTTTAATCATTAAATTGAAAGACTTGTTTAAAGTTTGAAATTCTAGCAAACTTCCCTGATTTTTAACACTATAGTCTAAATTACCCTGTTCAACCTCTTTGGTTCCAACAATCAAAGCTTCTATAGGCTTTATGATTTGTTTATTTAAATAATAAACTACATATGATAATAACAATAACGAAATAACTCCTAAAACGGCAATAATCAATTGAACATAATTAAGTCCAAGAATTATATTTTTTTCTTCTATAATTGAAAATAAGTCAGCATTACTTGTTCCTATATTCAACGAATTTATAATATACTGCCTTCCATCATTACTAATGCTATGTTTATGCTTTGGCAAAGGATAAGACATTTTTGAAAAATTTGTATTTTCTGACTTTTTTATAAAATTTCCTTTTTTATCACACAAAACTATTTGCTGTTGTATATTCGGATTCGAATTTCTAACCAAATTCATTAAAGTACTTGAATTAATAAATGCAACTATAATATTACCAGAAAAATTATAGGCCTTAAAAAAAACCTCTTTATTATTAATCTTTATTGGTGTCCATAAATCCATTAAATTATATGTTTTATCATATAAATCCTTCTCAACAACATTATCTAAGCCTGACTTATCATAAAAGCTTAGATCTGAATTGTAACTTGATAATATAATTTTATCTTGAATATTATAAACTATAAAGGCATCTGCGTATTTATTATTACTCATCCTTTCCGTCAAAATATCTTGTAATTCTTTTTGTGAAAAATATCTTAAGGATTCATTATCACTGTTAATTTCCAATATATCATCAACATTTGATGCAATCTCATTCAAATCATTTAATGTACTATTAAAACAATTATTCATATCGTTCACATATATTCTAAGTTCACTTTCAGCTGAATTCATAGCATTCGTTTTAACAACATAAAATGAATAAACATTACTAACAATTAAGGTTGCAAATAATATTGACATTACAATAGTTGCTGCTAAAGTAACTTTAAATACCAAGGAACGTCTATAATCATTTATATATTTTTTCATAAGTTTCAACCATCCATATTTTTGGGGCTATGGTTTAAATAAGTGTTGATTTTCACACTTATTTAAACCATAGCCATTTTTTTTAAGATACGTAAGTTGATTTTATAACGTTTACACAAAGCTGTCAACTAAATCAATTCTCAATGCACAGTTCACAATGCACAATGAAGGATGATTTACCTTTCCTTGCGTCAGGGAAATCTTAAACTTAAATGCTGTCAGCTTCGCTGAACACCATTAATGCTGCGATTGCGTAAACAATAAAAAAATAAGTTATAAGATTTTCTGTAACAAAGTGTAGGAAAATCATCCTTCATTGTGAATTGTGCATCGTGAATTGTGAATTGATTTAGTTCGCATCTTTTTAAATTTACCAATTAAATAATTTTAGTGTTACCACCCATTATATATATTCACCTTTTTTTATTTCCTTTAGTATGCTAGGCTTATCCGTTATAATACCATCTACATTTAGCTTTATCATATTGTCCATTCCATTTGATTTATCAATTGTCCATGCATATATTTTTTTATTTGCTTTATGAATTTGCAATATCATTCTTTTTGTTATAAACTTCTGTTCCACACTATAAAAATCCACGTTCAAGGCTGCTAAATTCCTAACTGGCCTACAAACTATATATCCCGTTTTAATATGTGGGTTTAAACTCTTAACATTTAATAAAATTTTATAACTCATAGAATGAACCATACATTGATTTACAAAATTATTTTTTTCTATAATACCAACAACTTTTTTAGTTAAATCATCAGTGTTACCATAAGGCTTAATTTCTATAATTAACTTAAGCTTACCCTTTGACTTTTTTATTACTTTATCTAAAGTTGGTATTCTTTCTACGCTGTGTTTAGATGGACTATGCATAGCTATATTTAATTTCTCAATTTGATTAAAACTTAAATCATCAACTGTATCATTTACTCCTGTTAGCCTTCTTAGATTTTTATCATGCATTAGAACTACCATTCCATCTTTAGTCTCTTGGACATCAATTTCTGCATAATCTACTTTTTGATTTATTGAATCCTCAAGTGCATGAATAGAATTTTCAGGTTCATTAAAATACACGGCTCTATGTGCTATAACCTTTATCCTCTTTAGCATAATATTATCTTCTAAATATTTAGAATTATTATTTTCATTAGCATTAGCTTGTTTTGCCTCAGCTGTTACAGCTTGATTTACAATATAGGCAAATGTAACACATATGAAAACTGCAATAATTGTAAATAGCATTTTATATTTTTTTATATTTTTACTTATCATGTTACCATCGCCCTCTCCATAAAGTAATTCAGTTAAAACAACCTTAACTAATAATTAATATATCTTCAACAATTGCATATTATAATTATTACCTTTAATAATAAATATTATATCGTGAAGATCACTATCAAAATATAAGTTTGAGTTACATTTGGGTTACATTATGGTAACAAACTATTTATAGATTAGCCCTTTTAGATACTCTCCATAATCTTTAAAACCTCAGCAATGCACTGCTCTAAATGAATGTTTTCAACAATATAGTCATATTTAACCCCCTTAAAGGCTTCCCTATCATTATTTATCCTATTTTCAATTTTGACTAAACTATCACCACGTTCAAGCATGCGTTGTCTGCGAGTGGCTTCATCCACAGAAATGTATATTGCAGTAAATTTTATATCTTTAATCTTATTTTTTAAATACTCTACCCCTGCTTTATCTACAACATATAAGTCACTATTGTAAAGCATATCTCTCGTAATAAAATAATAATTATTATCAAAAATAGTTGGTGCAAGAGCTCTACCTTCATCACATGCCTTATGATATTCCTCTAGAGTTACAAAATTATAGCTACTTTCACCCTCATACCTTTGTGCTCTAGTTGTAGATGATTTTGCTAATTTATATTCATACTTTTTCTGAAGAATATTACATATAGTTGTTTTCCCACATCCAGATTCTCCAACAATTAAAAATACAGTTTTCATAATATCAACCCCGTTCTAGATATAAACCGCTTGAAACTTCAAAATTAATTTGTACCAAAATGATATCTTCTGAGCATTATGGTGCAAATTGATTTTGGTAGTTGAAATGGTTTATCCATATATGGTTTATAGTAAATTATATCATGGATGTGATATTATTAAAGCAGAATAATTAAAGATTATTCAAAGTACAAATCCAAGGGGTGTTCTACTATGAATTATGCCTATACTCAAATAATCGAAGCTATTAAAAGTGATATAGAAACAAGACTATATAAACCAGGCAAAAAACTTCCCTCGGTAAGGGAACTTAGTAAAAAATATAATTGTTCTACAAACACAGCTGCTCGTGCATATGAACATTTAAAAAATAGTCACTTAATATATTCAATTCCTCAAAGCGGTTATTACCTTGTAGAAAATTCTATAAAAAATACTGAAACTAATAATGAATATATTAACTTCTCCTCTGGGAATCCAATTATAGGTAATATGAATACTCCTGATTTAAAGCACTGTCTTGATAGGGCCGTTGACATATATAAAAATAATTCTTTAAGTAATACTTACTCTGGTGTTAAGTCTTTAAAAGAAATTTTGCCGAAATATCTTTCTAGTTTTCAAGTTTTCACACATTTAGATAACATTTTTGTGAATCTCGGCATACAACAAGCTTTAAGCATTTTAACGTATATGAACTTTCCCAATTGCAAGGATACCATATTGATCGAGCAACCTTGTTATAGGTTCTATGTTGAATTTTTAAAACTTTATAACGTAAAAACAATTGGTATTGAAAGAAACGAAAACGGCATTGATTTAAATGAACTTGAACACATTTTTAAAACTGAGAAAATTAAATTTTTCTATACTATTCCTAGAAATCATAACCCTTTAGGAACCTCTTACAACAAGACTCAAAGACTTACAATAGCAAAGCTTGCTGCTAAATATGATGTGTATATCGTTGAAGATGATTATTTTGGCGACATATCCTTCGATAGTAAATTTGATCCTATTTATTCCTATGGTGATTACAAACATATTATATATTTAAAAAGTTTTTCGAAGATACTACCCTGGATGAGAATTGGAATTACTGTTATTCCTACAGAACTTTTAGACATATTTAAAGACCAAATACGTGTATCCTTTTTTAACTCATATTTTTCTGCTTCCCTTATTTCCCAGGCAACGCTTGAAATTTATTTACGAAGTAATATATTAAAAAAGCATACTACTTCTATAGCTAAAGATTTATCAGAAAAACAAAAATGCCTTAGAAAAAACCTATCTAAATTAAAGGATTATAACTTATCTTATATGGGAGGGAAATCAGGAGTATATTCTTATATATCTCTACCAAACACCATAAATGCAGATAAGCTTGCAATTAATTTAAGAAAGCGTAAGGTTCTTGTATCTTCCGGCAAAAACTTCTTCATCAATGATAATGCCAATAGAAATGGCATACGCCTAAGCATTGCATGTACAGACAAAAATGCCATAAACTTAGGGTTTAAAATATTATTTTCAGAACTAAAGAATTATAGATAAAACTGTATTGCTACAGTTCAAATTTTTCTAAATTGAAACTCCTATTTTGTAATTATATAATAAAATTAAATTAATATATTTAGGAGTGATTGCAATGTATCATGAAAAGTTAAAACCATTTCCAAAGGATTTCTTATGGGGGGCTTCTACTTCTGCATACCAAGTTGAGGGTGCTTATAATGAAGATGGAAAAGGCTTATCCGTTCAAGATGTAGCAAAGCATCCTGAAGGTACTTCTGACTTTAACGTTACTAGTGACTTCTATCATCATTATAAAGAAGATGTTAAACTATTTGCAGAAATGGGTTTCAAGGCTTTTAGATTTTCTATAGCTTGGACAAGAATATTGCCAAATGGAACAGGTGAAATTAATCAAAAGGGAATAGACTTCTATAATAATTTAATCAACGAATTATTATCCTATAATATAGAACCAATTGTTACAATGTATCATTTTGATTTACCATACGAGCTTGAAAAAAAAGGTGGCTGGTCAAATAGAGAAACTATTGATGCCTTTGAAAACTACTCAAAAGTACTATTTGAAAGCTTTGGTGACAGAGTTAAATACTGGCTTACAATTAATGAGCAAAACATGATGATTTTATTTGGAGCAGTACTAGGAACAGTTGGTGAAGACGGTCAAGACCCAGCTAAAAAATTATATCAGCAAAATCACCATATGTTACTTGCACAGGCAAAGGCAATGAAATTATGCCATGCTATGTGTCCTAATTGCAAAATAGGTCCTGCACCTAATATTTCTTCTATTTATCCAGCAACTTCAAAACCAGAAGATATACTTGCAGCTTCAAACTTTTCATCAATAAGAAATTGGTTGTACTTAGATGCTGCTGTATTTGGAAGATATAATAGTGTTGCCTGGAGTTACATGGAGAAAAGAGGTTGTGCACCAATCATTGAAGCTGGAGATATGGATATATTAAAAGGTACAAACCCAGATTTTATAGCTTTTAATTATTATTCAACAATGACAGTTGCCGCAAACAACGAAACTGGTGCAAATGATAAGTCTAAAGCAGACCAGCAGCGTGCCTTTAAAGAAGCAGGCGTATTTGAAGGAGCTGCAAACACAAATCTAGAAAAAACCCAATTTGGTTGGGAAATAGATCCTATTGGCTTTAGAAATACTTTACGTGAAATAAATGAAAGATATAACCTACCATTAATAGTTACAGAAAATGGTCTTGGTGCTTATGATACAGTTGAAGAAAATGACACAATTAATGACGATTACCGTATAGATTATCTTCGTAAGCATGTAGAACAAGCTCAGCTTGGAATTACAGATGGAGTAAAACTTTTCGGATATTGTCCATGGTCTGCAATTGACCTTGTAAGTACTCATGAAGGCTGCAAAAAACGTTATGGCTTTATTTATGTAAATAGAGATGAATCTGATTTAAAAGATTTACGTCGTATTAAAAAGAAGAGTTTCTATTGGTACAAGAAAGTTATTTCAAGCAATGGTGAAGATTTAGCAGAATAAAAGGTGTATATAATCCTTAAATATTGTGAAGCAAAGTGTAGTGCAAAATCAAAGAACCTTTGGCAGGTGTAGAAAAATGATGTTAGTGAACAGCGGCTCAAAATCCTAAATAAAATTAATAAAACTAAGAGGCAAATTTTTTAAAGCTTAAGATCTTTCGATAACTCGCAAAAAAGACGCTCAGACAATCTAAAGCTCTAAAGCTTTAGAAAATTTCCCACTAAGTTTTATACAATTTTATTTAGAAATTTTTTCACCACTATTCCCTAACATCATTTTTTTCCTACGCCTACCAAAGGTTCTTTGATTAATCCATTACATCTTTGCTTTCCAATATATAATCATTTTATAACAACTTAATACAATAATTTTAATTATTCAAGTAATAAATATTGTTTCTATACTACCCCAAAATTCCGTAGGCACTAAAATTTTTACATTTAAAACCCTGTGCATTGCGAATTACGTATTAAATACTATTGGTGCGGTATCCACATTCAAAGCACACCGTTACTATCTTCCAAATACATTTGTATAGGCATCTAATGTTCTATAGTAAGAGGCCTTTGGAGAATATAAGCTTGAAAAAAGTAATGGATGATCTGAATGCCTCCAGGATACATCATCAGAAAGCCCCCACCATGTTATACCTGTAATATTTGCTCCAGCTTTTTTAAGCTGACAGATTGAACTCATAATATTATATAAATATGCAGCTTGATCAGTGTCATTGTCAGAACCAGCATCTAGCTCTGTAATCTGAATTTGTAAACCTGCATTCATAAAGGTCTGTAAAGCTGCTTTGTAATAATCAGCACTTGGAAATGTTGAACTAAGGTGTGATTGGCAACCAATACCACTGCAATATTTAACACCAGAATTATTAATAAAGTTAATCATTTTTACGATATCAGAAGCTTCCATATACTCATTATAATCATTATAGAAAAGACTTACTTTATTTTGTAGACCAAAACTGCTTATTGCTTCATAAGCATAACGGAAAGCATTCTTTACAAATTGAGGGTAATCTGTAACACTTCCATAAATCTTATTCCAACCTGAGGTAGCTGGTGAATGAAAATATTCATTTACAACATCCCATGCATAAACTACACTTCCATATTTGCTTGAATAAACATGATTAATAACTGTCTTTATATAAAATTGCATACGTGCATCCATAACAGCTGGAGTTACATAGCTTCCATTAGCATTATAGCCTGTCCTAAATAACCAATCTGGAGTTTGTGAATGCCATACTAAAGTGTGTCCGCGCAAACTTAATCCATTGTTATAACAAATTTGCAATACTTGATCAATAGTATTAAAGTTGATTCTTGGCACTGTAGCTTCTGTATAATTGCTTGGAATATAATATCCTAATGCCTTTGCTGCTGAAACACTAATTAAGTTAGGCGAAAACCCAAGTAATGCATCTGGTTTCATTTCGTTTTCAAGTGTGATACTGTTATATCTTTGTTTAACAACATTTAAAGTAGCTTGGTTTTGTAATTGTGAAAGGTTTATACAAGTACCATCCTTTCCAAACTTACTTCCATACGTATTTAATAAAGTTTGATCATTAGTGGCTGCATAAACCTTTGAAATTCCAACTAACGAAATAGCAATAGTTGTAGATAACGCAACCGTAAGTAAACGCTTAAATATTTTTTTCATTATTAATACCTCCTAAGTATATTTGTAAATTTACATATTTACATTCTATAACATTTTATATATTTTGTAAATATATAGATGTAATAAAGTTTAATTGTAATTTTGTGTAATAACGTATAAAATAAGAGTATTTTGGAGTCATCAATTAATAACACTTAATATTCCAAAATACTCTTACCTCTTAATAATTTTAAATAAATTTGTTTACATTATCGGAGCTAAATAATCAGCATACTTTTCTTCCTTATCAGTTACTGCAATTAAAACTTCCCCTAACCTCTCTCCAATAAAGTTAAAATAATTGGTATATTTTTTATTTTTTCTAACCTCTTCAGGAATGAAGTTGTATATCTTCAAAACATCATCACATCTATTTGATATATTATGAAGCACTGGCAATATATAAATATCCTTGTTACATTTTTTTATAGCACTATTTTTATAAAAAATCTCACCTAACTCCTTAATACTATATAATGCATCTTCATTTTGAGGATATTCTCTTTTCTCTCCTTCATGAAACTTCCCTAGTACTGCTTTAACTGCAAAATAGGCAAAGTCACCCATACAAATTACTACTTTGTATCTAAATTGTTTTTTATCTTTATCAACTATTTCATCTTTTAGCTTATCTAGCTTTCTTAAATCATATGATTCTTTTGTATCTAGCCCTTTCTTTTTGCCACCATTATCAACAGCATTTATAAACTTAAAAATATCTGTACGATTATTAAAATCATAAGGAAGCTTACATTTATAATTTTTAATTAAATACTCATTGGTATAATATTTTATAGGCACGATAATACTGTTATATATATAGTGATTAGGATCTATAGCTTTTTCAACATTATCAACGGTTTCCGTTGGTGAATCCCCTACTATTAAAATAGGCGATTTATCATATCCCCATTTTTCCTCATAAATCATATATAAATCACTCCTATGATAAAATTATTTATTATAAAACAGATAATTACCTTGGAAATCTTCCATATAACTCTATTCTACGCTAATACATCTTATTTAATTACTAATCCAAATCATCTAGAAAAAATGCTATAGTTTAAATAAGTGTAAAAATCTACACTTATTTAAACCATAGCCAATAAAAAAACTGGAACTCTTTATATGGCTAGTCCCAGCTTTTGCTTTTTAAAAATTTACTTATCATTCATAAATAAGCCTTTATTACTTACAAAATAATTTATACACGAAATTATAGTTATAATGACTGCTATACCTAAGGCAACATATGTACCGTAGCCTAAAAATCTTTCGATACCTTCTGCATGGGCATGAAAAAATCCTATTTTCTCTATTAGCTTTCTAAACTCATAATTTTTTTCAAAATTCATACTTAGCAAAGCAAATATTATAGAAATTATCTGAAATATGTTTTTAATTTTATCCAATGGACTTGTAGCAATTACACTACCTTCCGTAACAACTATACTCGTTAGTCCTGTTACTGCAAACTCCATTGCCACTATTGTAATTGCAATCCAAGAAGGTATGAAGTGTAATTCAACTAAGGCAATAAGTGCTGCCGCTATTAAAAGTTTATCTGCGAGATAACTTATAATTTCACTGAGGTTACTTATTTCATTTTTACCCTGTACCACATGTTTACTTAACTCACCTATTATTGCAGTAATTATAAAAATAAATGCAGCTATGCTTCTTCCAAATGGAATCTTACGTATTATAATAAATATCAAAAATACTGGAATTAGTAGAATTCTAATAAAATTCATCTTATTTCTTAAATTCATTTTATGCCACCTTTTTCTTTTATATAATTATTTTTCAACTTAACTATGAAGGTTGATCCCTTGCCATACTGGCTTTTTACTTCAATTTCCCCACCGCATAAATCTATAATTCTTTTCACAAGTGTAAGTCCTAGTCCATTGCCGTCAACATTACGATTTTTATCTTCTTGATAAAATTTATCAAAAATATGCTTTTGGGTGTTTTCTGTCATACCTATACCTGTATCCGAAATTTCTACAATTGCCCATATACCAAGCTGTCTCAATATTATATGAATTGAGCCATCTTCAGGAGTGAATTTGATTGCATTACTTAATAAATTAACCCATACTTGAATAAGAAGTTCCTCATTCCCCAAAAAGTTTATCGTAGGAAGGTCAATGTCCAATTCTAGATTCTTTTTACTCCAATTTACTTCCAATAATAATAAAGCTTGTCGTATCTGTTCATCTAACTTATAAATCGTTGGCTCAGTAACAATTTCTTGATTTTCAAGCTTTGATAGCTTAAGTATATTACTGCTTAATATAGACAATTGCCTAGAACTTTCAATTATCATTTTTGTATACTCATCATGTTCCGCTTCAGATAAATCTTTATCCTGTAGCAAAGTTGCATATCCTTCAATTGCAGCTATTGGCGTTTTGAATTCATGAGAAACATTAACTATAAAATCGTTTTTAAAGGTTTCAATTCCTCGTAATTCACGTACCATTTTATTAAAATGAATATTCATATCCCTTACAGTATTTTCTCCGTAATTTTCATCAAGATTAACACTTAGATCTCCCTTAGCTACCTTTTTCGTGGCTTGAATTAAAGCTTCAATTGGCATGAATATTCTATTTCCTACAATTAACGTAAAAAATGCTGAAATTGTTATACTCAAAATAAGAAGTCCAATAAAAGGTACTAGCCTCTTGCCTAAAATAAATGGTAAATGACCAAGTTTAAATATACCAAATGCTATTGAAATTGTTACAAAAAGTGATATAAGTATAATGAAAAAAACACTTATTATGAGTCTTGGAAATAAACTAAGTCTCGATCTTCTTTTCATTTTCTAATCACCTTATACCCAAGCCCCCTTACAGTTACAATTTCAAAATCCGGATTATCTTTAATATGTCTTCTAAGTCTATTAATATGTACATCAATTGTCTGTGAATCAGATTCACTGTTAACTCCCCATATCTCATCCATAAGCTGCTGCCTTGTAAATATTTTATTAGGAAAGGATACTAATATGTATAAAAGATAAAATTCTTTCTGTGACAGCACAACTTCCTCGCCCTTCCTTGAAACCCTAAGACAATCATATTCAAGGGTTGTTTCTCCAATAGTTTGTTTTCTATCATGAACAGTCTTAACACGACGTAATAGTGCACCAACCCTAAGTATCATTTCATTGACATCAATAGGCTTAACCATATAATCGTCAGTTCCAAGAAGAAATCCTCGCTCTTTCGCAAAAAAATCTTCCTTAGCTGTAATCATCAAAATTGGAATTTCACTATTTACATCTCTAACAGACTTAGTAAATTCATAACCATCCATATTAGGCATCATAATGTCTGAAATAATTAAATCTATGTGATTTGCTTCAATAACATTCCATGCTTCAACACCGTCTCCTGCCTGGTATGCATTATAACCATTCTTAACAAGAACAGTGCTAAATAACTTACGCAGCTTTACGTCGTCTTCTACAACTAAAATATTAAACATTAATGTGCCTCCTTTGCACAAAATATAAAAGTTTATTTTATTATACTATTAAAAGTTAAACTGAGGATGAAATTTAAAAATTTTTTTATTTCATCTTCAGTTCATGTTCACTTAAGCTTGAGTTTATCTTTGAAGTTTAAGCTAGACTCATCATAACAAAAGTCAGAAAGGAGAAAAACAAATGTTACAGTTAAAAGAAGTAACCAAAAGTTATACAACTGGTGATTTCACGCAAGTAGCTCTAGATAAAGTAAATTTACAATTTAGAAACAGCGAATTTACAGCTATTCTTGGCCCAAGTGGCTCTGGAAAGACAACTCTTTTGAATGTTATTGGAGGGCTTGATAAGTATGACAGCGGTGATTTAGTGATAAATGGAGCTTCAACAAAGCAATTTAAAGATAGAGACTGGGATGCATACCGCAACAATAGCGTAGGATTTATTTTTCAAAGTTATAACCTCATTGGACATTTAGGAATTCTTGATAATGTAGAAATGGGCATGACCTTAAGTGGTATTTCTTCAGCTGAGAGAAGAAAAAAAGCTTTAGATGCACTAAAAAAAGTAGGTCTTGAAAACCATGTAAATAAAAAACCAAACCAACTTTCAGGCGGTCAAATGCAAAGAGTTGCTATAGCTAGAGCCCTTGCAAATGATCCAGACATAATTCTTGCTGATGAACCTACTGGTGCTTTAGATACACATACAAGCGAACAGATTATGGAGTTAATTAAAGAAATTTCTAATGATAAACTAGTTATAATGGTAACACATAATCCAGAACTTGCCGAAAAATATGCAAGCCGTATTATTCATTTTCAAGATGGACATGTTATAAATGATAATAATCCTGTTAAAGAAAAGGATGTTAATTATGATTACAAGCTTAAGAAAACAAGCATGAGTTTTTTCACTGCATTAAAACTATCTGGTAAAAACATAATGACTAAAAAGTGGAGAACTGGACTTACTGCTTTTGCTTCTAGTATTGGTATTATTGGAATTGCTCTTATACTATCACTTTCAAATGGATTCAATAAACAAATTGATTCTTATGAAAAAGGTACACTTTCGAACTTTCCAATAACCGTTGATCAAACGACTACTGATATGTCCAAGATACAAGGCACGTCATCTTCAAGCAAGGATACATCGTCTGAATTTCCTAAAAATAAAGAGATATATCCATATAACCCAAGCAAAAATTCAGCTACACATACAAATATTTTAACACAAAAGTATATGGATTATATCTCAAAAATGGATAAAACCTTACTTGACGGAATTTCCTATTCTAGAAGTATTAATATGAATATACTAAAAAAACAAGATGGTAAAGCTACTACTGTAAATCTGCAAAATACCAATTTCTCATCATATCCAACCAAGCAGGGTGATGGTTCTTCTGCTTATTTAAAACAGTATTATGATCTACTTTCTGGTAACTTTCCATCAGATAAAAATCAAATAGTTCTTGTTGTAGATAAAAACAATAATGTCTCTAATGCCACTTTAGAGGCCCTAGGTCTAGACTATACTAAAAAAAGTATTGATTTTAGCAATATTGTTGGCAAAGAATATAAGTTAATATTAAATGACGATTACTACAAAAAATCCGGAAATATTTTTATACCTAATGGTGATCCTTCTGATTTAAGTAGCCTATATAATAATTCAAATGCAATAACTTTAAAAATAAGCGGTATTATTAGAATAAAGAAAGATTCTAATATGTCTTCTTTATCTTCAGGAATTGCTTATTCAGACGAACTTTCACAATTCTTTATTGATAATGCTGCAAAATCTGAAATTGTTAAAACCCAGCAGGCTGTAAACTATAATGTACTTACAGGCCAAGTTTTCCCTAGTGAAACTCAAACATTTTCAGCAACAAATCAAATGAACTCAGGTGCAATGAACTCTAACATGAATGCTAAAAGTACACAGACAAAAGATGATGTTTTAAAAACTCTTGGAGCAACATCTATTCCAACCTCTGTTTCCTTGTATCCTGCAAACTTTGACTCAAAAGAAAAAATTACTAAGTACCTTGACAACTGGAACAAAGGCTTAAAAGAAACAGACAAAATTAAATATACTGACATGTCAGCAACGGTTACAAGTTTATCCAAAGGCATAATGAATTCAATTACACTTGTACTAATAGCTTTTGCCGCAATTTCACTTGTAGTTTCTCTAATAATGGTTGCTATAATAACGTACATTTCTGTATTGGAGCGTACAAGAGAGATAGGCGTCCTCCGTGCTATGGGAGCTAGAAAGAAAGACATCACCCGAGTTTTCAATGCCGAAACCTTTATTATAGGTCTATGTTCAGGTGTTCTTGGGATAACAATTGCATTTTTACTCACTTTTCCTATAAACAGCGTGCTATATAACGTAACAAATTTGTCAAACGTCGCACAGCTTAATCCTGTTCATGCGATTATATTGATATTAATTAGCTTAATACTAACCGTTCTTGGAGGGGCTATTCCTGCAAAAATGGCAGCAAAGAAAGATCCTGTTGAAGCTTTACGCTCTGAATAATAGAAAATTTACATTTTTTATAATGTCCATGGAGTTTACTAATTACTCTATGGACATTTTCATTTTATAATAATTATTAATACATAATTATATTTAAAAGACCGAATTTTATAAATTGATAAAGTTTAACTATAAAAAAATATTATTTTTTGCATAATTTGATTGTAGTACACGTACAAATATGATAAAATATAGTTAAATTTTTCAAATGTTAAATGTTATGTATGGCTATTTTAAAGGTCTACTTAAAATAGTACGCGTACGCATGTGCGTATTTAGCGTACAATTCGCAATATTTTTTGCAATTGTCAAATTAGCAATAATTTTTAGCTTTCAATTTTAATTTTAAAAAGAAAACATTTTAATATAAACAAATTATTTTTGCTAAGTGAGGAAATATATTATGGAATTAGACCTAGAAAAAATCAAAAAGGCTCAAGAAAATATTAAAAAAGCAGTAAGAAAAACACCTATGTTTTACACAAGCACTTTCTCAAAAAAATGCAATTGCACTGTATACTTAAAATGTGAAAACAAACAGAAAACTGGCGCTTTTAAATTAAGGGGAGCGTATAACAAATTAGTTAATTTAAGTGAAGAAGAAAAACAAAAGGGCGTTATAGCTTCTTCTGCAGGAAATCACGCTCAAGGAGTTGCCTATGCTGCAACTGCTTTTAATGTTAAATCAACTATAGTTATGCCATTAACTGCACCTCAGTCAAAGGTAAATGCAACAAGAGGCTATGGAGCGGAAGTCATTCAAGCTGGTCAAGTATATGATGAATGTCATTGTAAAGCCGTAGAAATACAAAAAGAAACTGGAGCAACCTTTTTAGAACCTTTTAACGATATAGATGTAATGGCAGGTCAAGGGACAATAGCTCTTGAAATATTAGAGGATTTACCTGATACTGCCGTTATAGTAGTTCCAATTGGTGGAGGCGGTTTAATATCTGGCATTGCTGTGGCAGCAAAATCAATAAAACCTTCCATAAGAATAATAGGTGTTGAACCAGAAATAGTGCCTTCTGCTAAAACTTCTATGAAAAACGGAAAAATCACTACTGTTCCATGTGCAAAATCCTTAGCTGACGGTATATCTGTTAGCACAATAGGAGATAAATGCTTCAAATATATCGAAGAATATGTAGATGAAATAGTTACAATAAGTGAAGATGAAATAGCCCATGCCATGTTTCAACTGCTAGAAATAAGCAAACTTGTAACAGAAGGTTCAGGTGCAGCACCCCTAGCCGCTTTATTATCACAAAAAATTAAAGACGTGGAAGGCAAAAAAGTTGTCCTTTTAGTTAGCGGCGGAAATGTAGATATAGCAACTACAGCTAAAATAATAGAAAGAGAATTAGTTTTACAAAAAAGAACAATAAGATTTGAAGTAGAACTGCAAGATAAAACAGGAGCCTTGGGCGCTTTAGTATCTAACATAGGAAACATTGGAGGAAACGTCGTTACAATAAGGCAAAATAGTAACTGGAATGAAAAAGGACTTGAGTATGCCAATGTATCCTTTGAAATCACAGTTCAATCTAAAGAACACGGCGAAAGCATACTAAAGGATTTAGAAGAAAAAGGTTATGTGGTAAAATTAATATAAATTAATATATTGGAGGCTAATTTTATGGAAAAGAAAATAATAAGCACAAAAAATGCTCCAGGAGCAGTAGGACCATATTCACAAGCTGTTAAGGCTGGAAATTTCGTATTTGCATCAGGGCAAATCCCATTAGAGCCATCAAATGGAGAACTTGTTGGTGGAGATGTAAAAAAAGCAACTGAAAGATCACTAGAAAATGTAAAAGCTATTCTTGAAGCAGCGGGAACTTCCCTTGACAAGGTTGTTAAAACAACTGTATTTGTAAAAAACATGAGTGATTTTGCTGCTGTTAATGAAGTTTATGCAAAATACTTTGATAAGGATATGCCTGCAAGATCATGCGTAGAAGTAAAACTTCCTAAAGATGCTTTAGTTGAAATAGAAGTAATCGCATTAGCAGAGTAGATTGCAACATTGAAGGATTTTCTCAATGCAGAAAATCCTTCAATGCTTGAACAAATTCTTCTGGCCTCTCCTTTTGAGCCCAATGCTTACATCCTTTCATCACATGCAACTTACTATTTTTAATAACCTTGCTTGCTGCTATTGCATATTTTACAGGAACTCCAGAATCTTTTTCACCATTAACTATTAAAACTGGCATCGATAGTTCTCTTAAATGCACTGCCAAATCTGTAGTCATTCCTCCCTTACCTAGCTCGTAACATTGGAAAGACTCCCAGGCTTTATTACAATCAGGTTCGTGAACAAGCTTATATAAATCATCAACTAACTTATCAGAAATTTTATTTTTATCTCCAAACAAAGAAGAACTTATTGTCCATTTTACCATAGCTTTACTCTTTCCAATCCATTCATATGATTTAGCATTAAGTCTTGAATTTACAAACCATCTATTAAACCTATGAAATGGCATTCTGGAATACAAACCTAATGATCCTATTATGGTAAGCTTATCTACAATCTGAGGATATTTTAAAGAAAATGCTATACTAATTCCTCCTCCCATAGATAGTCCAACCAAATTAGTCTTGTCTATATCTAACTGCCTTAGCACATCGTATAAAAACTCCACATACATAGGAATAGAATACTGAATATCTGGTTTATCACTTCCACCAAAACCAAGCATATCTACAGCGTAAATATCATACTTATTCCCCATTAATTCTATTACTTCTTTCCAGGACATCATTGCATTATCTAGTGCTCCACCATGGACAAATACTATTTTTTCATTTGTATCTCCCTTTTTATGATAAACTGTTATTCCATAAGCTTTATAGGTTAATTTAATCTTCTCCATTTAAAACATCCCCTTTATAAAACCCATTTTTCAATATTCTCATATAATCATAAATTTCCTCTTGAATTTCCTTAAGTTCCATGTTACCTTCTGCCATTCTTTCCTTTATAAAGCCTTCACCAACCCAAACTAACATTTTAATCGCTCTATTGATATCTTCTTTATTTTTAAATTTGGTTATATCAAGGTTTTCATTTATTTTGACATAAGCATCCTTTAAGATTTTTTTATTAATTTCTTTTATTTGCTCTGAAACTGCAATATCTGTTTCATAATACACTCTGAGAGAAAAATCAAAAATGTGTGGACACTCCATCATTGTTCTTACTCTTGCCTCTACTATTTTGGCATTCCGCTCAAAAAAATCATTTTCTTTAAGTGCTTCTAGTTCATCTATCTTTTCGTATATTTTTTTACAGCTGTACTGATACAAATAGTAATATAAATCTTTTTTATTCTTAAAATAATAAAACAAAGCCCCTTTTGATATACCAGAAGCAGCCGCTATATCTGCTGTCGAAGCTTTTTTATATACACTTTGAGAAAATACTTTCATAGCTGCATTTATGATTCTTATTTGTTTTTCTTTATCTATGGCATAAAAACTATCATACATTATTTTGCCTCCATTCTGACCAATTTGGTCAACTATAATTTATATTGTAGTTAATTGACCAGAATTTACAAGGCCATATAAGATGAAGATTTATACGGATATGAAAATGAAAGTATTGATATTACTATAAAAAGACTACTGCATTATTCAAATTTTTGTTGATGCAATAGTCTCTTTTATGCTATTAATATTTACTCCATATTCTTCTCATGTTGGTTTGAAATAAAGTTTGAACAAAATATGGCGTTGAAGTGGCTTAAATTCGTTGAGAATTGAAGTTGATTTTGTAATAAAGTTTGAGTAAAAGATTGCTGCTACCATTTTATTTGTATTTTATTTTTGGAATAAAGTTTGAGCATTTTTAATTCCTTCAACTATTTCAATTGTTTTTTTACTAAAATCTTGTAATGATACATTCTTGTCTAACATTATTTCCTTAGGTTCTACAGTTTCTCTTATACCAATATAATAATATTGCAAACTTAATCCTAATGGCATTTCAATAACGCTAAAATTTATACCTTCTAATATAAAAGTATATCCACCATAAGGCGTCTCTTTAGCTTTAGATTTTAAAAATAATTCTAATTCTTTATTCATATTTACATCACTCTCCATACTTTTAATAGTTGTTCATGTATATATAAAAAAATATAAAATTTGCTGAAAATAGTAATACCTTTTTCATCTGAGAAGCTTTATTTTTTTAATTTTAAATAAATGAATTATTTCCATATACCTCATCTATTATCTTCTTCAATTAAATGCTTAGTAAAAGGTAACGCTTTGACATACTTTCTCATAAATTTCGTATCTAATACAAAAACTTCTTTTTCCTTTTTATCTATTTGAATAATTCTTTTCTTAAAATCTCCTTTCTCTTTTATTGTTGGCAACTTAATTTTCATAAAATTTAATTTATCACAACAATTTCTTCCATAACCAAACCTAAACGCTTCCATATTTATAATTACTGCAATAAACTCCAAAACAAACTTATCACAATCATCAAATAATGCTTTAAGTGCTTTTACTCTTGTTGCAATATAAAAATCTGATGGTTGAATTGTTGCGAAAAAATTTCCTCTATCTGCTAAACTTAGAGTTCTTTCACACGAAAACAAATTTCTTCTTTTAATTTCCTTTGTTGTTATACAAACTCCATTATTACTTTTACTATGACTTACTACATTATATTCACCTTGTTCTAAAGCAGACATTGTTAGATCATCACCTGTATAAATTTCAAATAAATCATCAATACGATATTCCTTCCAATTATCTAAATTAATGTTTAGTTTCTCCTTTTGAAATTCATAGATTCCTCCATAATTTGATTCAAATTCTTTAGCATTAATATTATCTAAATACCAACAAGTTTGTTCAAACTCTTCACTGATAAAATAGTCTGGTATATCTGCAATTACAGTTTCAGGTTTCGGAATCTTACTTTTCTTTACATAGTCAGGAATCATGTCTAATGATGGAATCTTCATATCTTCAAGTGTAGAATTAGCCTGCCTACCAAATCCATATTTAAACTTATTTTTTTTTATACACATACAATAAAATAACATAGTTTCATCACTCATTAATATTTTTGGTTTTAAAACTCTCATATGAAACGATGTATAATATTCATTTTTTTGTAAAAAAGCCTCAAGTATACTACTACCGCTTAATGCTACAGAAATAGTATTAGGTGGATGTGGGGCATTCCCTTCAATTCTTTTTATTTTCTCATTATTTATACCATTATTTTTATTTGTTCTTGAAACAAAATTTATACCATTAACATCTTTCTCCTGCCTTGAAAAAACTAGATCTTTTCCATTTATAACTTCAAATATTTCGGTGATTGGCACTGTTTTTATTGATTTTCCCATTTAGTCACCAAACTTTCCGTTTACTTTTTGATCCTGCTGATATTGAAATAAAGCAAACTTTTTTAATTGTTGTACAAATATATCCGAATCTTTCAATAAATTTGTATAATCCGTTTCTATATATGCTTCTGTACACCACTCACCTGTAACATCAAAGTTTTTCTTTATTAAATATTTTGTATCATCTGGATATTGTTTACCTTCCAATTGTTCAATCCAAATTTGATGAATGCCTTTTCCAATGTTAGCAATCCTATACGGTTTTTCTTTCTCTGAAATTAATACATCATTATTAATATTATCTTTGATTCTTTTTATTTCATTATCACTATATACTTTTCCAGACCAATTTCTATTAATATCAATTCTTCCGTTATGTGGCACAACCTTAAATCCATCATCAATCCATCTTGCAAAAAAAACTTCATTATTTTTTGCATTTTTATGCTTTGTCCCTGCTCTAAAAACCATAATACATGTAGGATACTGAACATCAGAATCCTTAAATAAGTTTGTAGGCATAGACATAACAGCTAATAAAGTATGCTCATCTGTGATTTTTTTTCTTGCTTCTTTACAACCTTTGGAATGCGCACATTTAAATGGAATAATAGCAATTCCAATACCATCATCATCTAAGTAACTCAACATAGAATATACAAAATCAAGTTCTTTTTTTCCACTTGCATCTTCTTGTTCATTTTCAGAATCTTCCCCATTATTTTGCTTCTTTTTACTTTTAGTTGTAGTTCCCTCTTTTATAGAATATGGAGGATTAATCATTCCAACTATAGGTTTTATTTGTTTCATCGCTTCTGATAAAGATAAGGTATACGTGGTTTTTCCATCAATAACTGCAATTTCTTCATTATCTTTTGTTAATGAAGAACATGAATATAAATTTGATTTTCCATCGCCATGAAATTTCATATTTGCGTAAGCCAAAGTGAACATACTTGCTTCTTTTTCAATACCATATAAACATTGTTCTCTAGCTTTTTTCTTTAATTCATCTTTAGTTAAAACCTTATCAGTTATTAAACCATTATCAATATTTTTCTTCATTCTATTAAGTCCAGCAATTAAAAATCCACCTGTTCCTGTACAAATATCTAAAATCTTATCTTTGTTTGGATTAAGAGGATGTCCTAAAAAATGTTCAGCAATATCACAAAATAACTCAGTAATGTGGTGAGGTGTTAAAACAATACCTTTATCCCTTGCATCACCTTTTGAGTACTTCAAAAATTCAGTATAAAAAATCCCCATAATATCTACATTATTTGAATACACTTCATCTATTAAAATAATATTTTTATATACCGATAAAACACATGTAGATACCATGTTTTGCCCAAAGCCTTCTGGAAAATACTTTACTATATTTTCTTGATTTCTTCCAATTAATGAATTTGGAAAAATTCTATTAAAAAATTCTTTTATTGTTTTTCTTTTAGCTAAAGGTATATTATCATGCAATTCATCCATTAAAGTATCCAATGATTTTTCGATGTCAATTATGGCATTTGCTCCTATACTATCCTCACCATTTATTGGTTTATCATTCTTGTTAAACTTATACGATAACTTACAATACTTAAATAGCATTGACTCCTTATTCGTTAACGATAAGACAATTATAGAAATAAATCCTGCTCTGTCAACAGCCGTAATTTCATTTGCTCTTAAAAAATCATTACATGCCTTAGCATACTTTTTGAGTTCTTTAATAACTGACTCGTTGTCTTTGTTATTCCTCCCAAGAATATAATCTACTCTTTCTTTATATTCATCAAAAGTTGAAAATGAATTTGTATAACCTCCATTCTCTATAACTTTAATATCTTCAATTTCCTTACCTTGTGGCCATAAAAATGAGGTCAACTTAAAATTTTTCTTTGTTCTGCCAGAAGTAGCGATTACAATTACATTGTAATCATCTTTTATAAAAGATGCATAATGTAATGCTCCATCAATTGCAAATTTATTAACATCCTTATCATCATACCCATTTTTATAATCTTCAATATCTTTATCCTTTTTGCTATGATCTGAAATCTTATCTTTACATTCGACAACTAAGATAATATCACTATTAAGTTTTCTAATTACATAATCAGGTGTACCCATTCCTCCAGTCAAACTATCTTTCCTACTATCAAAGCATTTACTTGCAGTTGAAAAAGAATTTGTAAGATAATTTGCATAATCGTCACTAAGATCCCTATATGTACCCTTTTTAAAGACTATCAAATCATTTTTTAATACATCCAAATCTGGATATTCTTTTTGTTTTAACAACTCTTCAAACCGTGTTTCGTTTTTACTTTCCATATTTAATCTCCCTGAAATTATAGTTTTTATATCATTTAATATATGGTTTATTATTAATTTTGAGCGCTAATCTAAATCAACTACTTTTTATTATTATGTAATATGTAAAATTAATACTTTTTAATGTCATTTTTCACCAATAGTAAATTTATTGTTTATAAAAAATATCTACTATTAATAAACAATCCCTAATATTTGTTTGCAACATAAATTAAATGATCAAATCATTTCTTAGAATAAGTGCTAAATCGTAATATATTCTCATATACATGATACCACAACTTTCTTTACATAATCATCTATTATTATTTTAAAATTCCTTTTATTCTTATTATTCTACATTTTAAAGCACACCTTGAACCCTAATGAAATATAAATATTCTTTATATATCTTCCTTCTGCTTCATAAGACAATTTTTTTAACCATCTTAATATTCTTTTAGCCATTAGTATTTCCTTAAATAAAAAGACTAAGCGTTTCTAATTTAATTAAAATGCCTAGCTTTATATATTCTATTACTATATTTTTAATTTTAAATTAACTTTTTCAAAAATATTAATCTTCTAAAAAAAATAGAAACATTTTACTATTCTTTTTGATGCATGTACTAAAATCATAAAATATAAATATTTTACGATTTTCATTATGTTTTTCTATTCTACACAGAAAATGAAATAAAAAACACCGGTTTTCTATTTCATAAATTATTCTGCTCATTTATCTAATTTAATTGATACTTAATTTTTTCTTTCATCATCTATTAATAATCCTATTAGGTACATTATTTAATACAATATCCTCACACTGAAAGGAAGATAACAATAACTTACTAACTTCATTATATACTGGTGCTTCTCCTTTAGGGTCTTTTATGGTAACTACAATAGCAAAATTAATTTTTTGCTTTTCACTTAAATTTCTCCAAGTAGGAAATATCTCCAAGTCAATATTTTTACTTCCCATTCTTCCTTGGGGACTACTAAATTTAACTTGCTTTATAGGCGACCACTTTAATTCTTTAGTCATACGTGTTTTTTCCCACTTTTCTTCTGCTAAAGTATCTTTTGTACTACTTGCTTTAGATATAGTCTGATATGTTCCTTCTATCTCAGATCTCAATCTTAAATCTAAATTGCTTCTGCAATACTCACTACCTAAATTAGGGTTAAGATGCGGATCATAGGCTAAAGTAACTAATACTTCACCCCTAATTTTATTACCACTACACAATGAATCAGGATAAGGAAAGTCAGTTACCTTAATCCAGTTTGCTCCTTCTGAAGCATTAACATTACCTTCAAATATTAACGTAATTTCATTTTCATTACCGTATAGAAAATCATCTAATTTAGTTGGTATACCAAATCCATAATAATAATGATCTCTAATAGAATTTATTGTTTTGTTATTTATTGGATTTCTAGCACCATGAATTAACAATGCTTTGGCAAGACAGTTGCTTAAATTATTAGGATAATCGTTGAAATATTCTGCTAATATTGCAGATACAAATGGTGTAGAAAAGCTTGTACCGTATTCTTTTATCATATTACCATTCTTATCTATTGATCTTATTGGAAATTCATCTGGATTACCACTATAATGTACTACATCTGGTTTTATTGTTAATCCAATTCCAGGTCCTTTTCTTGAATATGGTGTAACTACATTTTTATCAACTAGTGTAAATTCATTTGAATCAATTGCTACAGCTCCTACTGTTATACCTCGTACTGAATCCGCTGGTGAAGTGATTCTATCTGATTCATCTTCAAAAATATCCTGAATAGGCCACTCTGATCTCATATCACTATAATTTCCTGATGAAATCACAAAAATAACATCATACATACTTTGTAATTCATCTATTGCTGCAGTAAAATCTGATATTATACCGCATATAGGTTCATCAACATTTAAAGACAAATTCCAAATCTTATATTTGTCTGAGTAATCTTCAAGTGCATCAATTAAACTATTTATCAACTCATCTTCTCTTAGTATAGATTTTTTTTCATTAGGAATCACTACTACATCTAAAACTTTTACACCACTTTCTATACATTTCTGTAAATTTGGATTTAGTATTCCACCATACACTAATGATCCTCCAATAAAATCCCCATGATAATTATCCTGATCATCGCTATCTACAAATTCAACTCTCTCCGTTACCCATTTTTCTAAATACTTGTTGTCTTTTGATATTCCAGAATCAACCAATGCTATTTTGGGGTATTTAACATTATCTTTAGGCTCAATTATATCCACCCCAGATTGAACATTAAAATTTTTATTTGATGTACTTGTTAACCTATTTAATACCGAAATTTGCTCAACACCTGGGAAATGGGCAATTTCTTGCAAAGGAGTATTTGCATTATATGGAATTAGATATGTATTTAAATGACCAGATAAATTTAATTTAGATATGGTACTTCTCTTAATACCTGCTTCACTAAATTTTTTAATAAAACTAGCCATTATCTTATTATCAATATCAGAATCATCGTAATTAAAAAATCTTACTTTTATTTTCCCATCATTTTTAGCTATACTAAGTTGTCTTTCTCCAACAGATTTTAATATATCTTCATCTGAATAGGCATAAAAGTTTTTTATGGATGTAAGCTCATGAATTAAGTTATATTCTCGTTCAAACTTTGATTTAATTGCTAAATGAAGTTGTCCATCTCGTCCCGTTTTGTAATATGTCCACTCATCTATGTTGTTTGGAACTAATGGTATTACTTCTTCTATTATCTCTATTAATGATTCTAAACCATACTCACTAATTCCTGCAACTAACTTTCCAAGTTCCTGGACGGAAATTATATTACTGTCAATTTCACTCAAAATTGTTACTGGCCTATGTGACTTTGCAATCATTTTATCATGCATTTTAATCGTCATTGGTATTGGAAAGTTTTTACTGTTAGTAATGATTTTTGATTTAACCGAAATTTCATTATTAAGTAAATCCACTGCGCTTTTTAGTAATAAATTTAAGTGTCTAACTATAGCCTTTTTTTCGGTTAATCTCCATCTCGATGGTCCTGGAATTTGTGATGGTACCCTACCACTCATTTTATCCTTAGAACGGAAAAGAACCTTTTTGGCAAAATAATTTTCATTACTCATTTAATTCATTCTCCTTTTCTATCTTATTTCTATATTTTTTTATTGTATTATGATGACATTTTAAAATTTGACCTAACAGTCTATCGCTTATATCTGTTTTTTTGCTTAATAAAAGTCTTACTTTAATTTCTCTATCTTTATCTAATTCTCCAGTTAGTTTAGATACGAAATTTGTATAATTGAAATATTCATTCACAAAATCTGACAATTGGATTTTGATACTATTAATAATGCTATTTCTTATTACTGCCTTAATTATATTATCAATATCAGCAAATGATTCACCTTCAAATAACACTGATAAAAATTCAATCAGTTTTATATCCAAATTTATATGAAACTCTTCAAATTTATGCATTAAATATTTATATATTAATTCTTCATTAGGTTTTTTTATATTTATTCGTGTACTAAATCTTCTCCAAATAGCTTCATCTAATAATTTTTCATGATTAGTAGCCGCTATTATTATATTGTTACTATTTAAACTATCAATATTTTGTAGTAGTGAATTTACTACTCTTTTTAGTTCTCCAAGTTCATGAATATCATCCCTTTGCTTTGCAATAGCATCAAATTCATCTAAAAATAAAATACTTGGAGTATTTTCTATATATTTGAACAATAACCTTATATTTTTAGAAGTACTACCTAAATATGATGAAATAAGAGTATCTAATCTTGCTATAACTATTGGTAATTGTAATCTTTTAGCTATTTTTAGAGCCGTTTCTGTTTTCCCACATCCTGGTGGACCATATAGTAACATAGAATATGAAATCTCAATATTATGAATCGCAAGTTTATCAATATTTTCATAACCTAATATAAAATCATTAACTTGTTTCTCCTGAATATCTGATAAAAAAATATTCTTATCATCTATTTGAGAAGGTAACATAAAATCTGCAATTTCCAATTTTGATTCTTGATCAAACGGTATTTGCTTCATATTGCTTGATTCTATTTTTTTTATAGAATCATTTTCATTGCTTTGAGAATTATATTTTAAAAGTATTTTTTGTAATCTATCATACCTTAATTTATCATTATCCTTTTCAAGCTTTTTGGATAACATTACCGAATAATTATAAACCTTCTCAGTATCACCCTTAATTCCATTTTCTATAATCTTTGTTATTTCAGAAAAGTACTTCATGTTTTTCATCCTTTCATATTGAATTTTAACACTTATGTATCCAAAATTCAATATTTTTATCCATAGTTATGTTCTTTTTATCCAAAGAATCATTTTTTGTCCATTATGTGTATCTGTTTTATCCATTAAAAATTTTTATCATTTTACAGTTCATTAATAAATTTGCATATCAATTATATATAACTGCAACTTATTCTATATTAGTATGCACAATATTTTTTCTTTTTTCAATAACAATTAAAGTCAATACATATATTAAAACAATGCATTCTTATTTAAAGCCCTTATATTAAACTTTTATAAAGTTGTTTTTCTATTCCATCAATACTTTTATTTATATGTTTTTTTCTATACACCATTATCTCCTTCATCTCAATACTTTTAATAATTTCATTACTCCACTTCCCACTTACATCAACTAATCCAATCAATAATTTACTATATATATTATTCCAATTAACCTTACCATCCGCCTTCAATATCAACATCGACAAAGCCCTATTTTCTCTCTCAACATCAATCAAACTACACTCTCCTCCATCCATCATAGTAACTTGTCCAATAGCATATTTTCTTCTAGTAACTCCATCACTAAGCCTAGCAAACTTTTTACCTCTTTTACCCTCTGGTAGCTTACCAATAATTATATTAACTTTTTTTATATTATCTCTTTTTTCTAAAAGCTTCAGCACCTCAACAAACTCTGCTAATTCACCCTTCTCCTCAACCTTATCTATACTTGTGAACTCTAACCCTCTTACTAATTCTTCTCCACCAACATCTGCCGTTGTTCTTAAACTATCATCTTCTAAAACATATTTTTTAGTATTTTCATCCTCAGCTTTTCTTGTTATTCTAAGCCCCTTTTTCTTTTTATTTATCTGCGGCAACCTTTCATATTCATGCTCTATCAACGAGGTTTCAATTTCCTCAGAAGACTTCGTCGCTCCATCGCCCTCTGAGGTTATTTCTCTATTTGGATTAGAATTCTTGTTAACATATTTTCTTATCTTTGCTTGATTGCTACCCTGAGTTTCCTCCAAGCTTGGATGATATATGTTTATTTCCTCAACATTAATTTTCTTTTTCTTCAAAGCTAGTATTTCTAATATCTTAGTATAATTAGGCTTCTTTTCTACCCTTGCTTTTATATTAAAATTCTCCAATAAAAAATCAAATTTTAGTTCTCTAAGCTGCCACATATTTTGCCCTATCTTATTGAACATCTTTAAGGCATTAGTATTTGTTAATAGCCATGCTAAGTGATTTATCTTATCGGACTTTAAAAGCTTTTGCTCATATTCATAAGAAACTTTACACCTTACATATAATAAAATACGCATATCCTCAAAAATATTAAGGATACACGTATTTGTTTGAAATGAAGCTTGATTCTTTTCTAATTATTTATAATAAATTAAATGTACATTTGCGTTTAAGTTCTTTATTTTATCTTTTCCCTTTAAGATTGTTTTCTTTTATAAAAATATCAAAATCATCTTCCTCATTATTACTTAATCTTTTTTGATTAAACTTTTCATATTCATCAAGTGCCAATTGCTCTGCAACTTTTTTTGATACCTTACCTGCATTATTTAGTATATCTCTATCATTGAATTCTAAAAAAGCATTTAGTTTTTCTTCCCAGTCTTTCATATACATAGGTTTTCTTCTTTCTGCCTGGTCTTCAGCATAATCTAAATACATAGTAACAATCCTATTTAAAGATTTTATTTCTTTTTCAGTCAAATAATTTTTTGCTATCTTTACGTCAACCTTCCTAACTTTAGCACCTTTCCAAGTTGTAAGTCCCATATTATCTTTACTTGAATCAGCTCTTTCTGCAATAAGCTCTGCTGCTGTATGTCCATGTATTGCAAAATGTAATTTATTTTGTACAGTAGCAAAAAACTCCTTTGCCATCTCAGTCTTAGGATCATAATCTACCGATAAAGCATATATATCAGTAATTTTCTTGTAAAATCTCTTTTCTGAAGCTCGTATATCTCTAATACGTTCTAATAATTCATCAAAATAATCTTGCCCTAAGTTCTTCATTTCTTTTAATCGTTCATCGTTTATTGTGAAACCTTTTACTAGATATTCATTAAGTCTTTCTGTTGCCCAACGTCTAAATTGTGTACCCCTATGTGAACGAACTCTATAGCCTATTGCTATTATCATTTCTAGATTATAAAAAGACACTTCACGCTGAATTGTTCTATTTCCTTCATTTTGAACTATTCGGTTTTTCCGAATAGTTGAACTCTCATCAAGTTCTCCTTCCATATAAATATTTTTAATATGCTCATTTATAGTATTTATACCTTTTTGATATAATTCTGCTATTGCTTTTTGAGTCATCCAGACTGTTTCATTCTCTAGCCTAACATCTACTTTTGTAGTTCCATCTTCTGTCTGATATATTAGTATATCTGTATTATTTTCCATTACTTATCACCTCATAAACTACTTAGATTTTATTTTAAACTTGTAAATATAAACTTCATCATAAAATATTATTTATGTGGCATAATAATAAATAAAACTGCACCTTAAATTAAATAAAGTGCAGCTTAATATTATAATTTTTTACTATTCTATTTCCTATTCTACTGTAACTGACTTAGCTAAATTTCTTGGCTTATCAACGTCACAGCCTTTTGCTATTGAAATATAATATGATAAAAGTTGAAGTGGTAATATTGATACTAATGGTGCAAATAGAGGATTTACCTTTGGAAGATATACAACCTCATCTGATGTGTTTTCTATATCAGTATTGCCTTCAAAAGCAAATGATATAACACGCGCACCCCTTGTCTTAACTTCTTTTATATTACTTACCATCTTCTCAAATAATTCTTCTTGAGTTGCAAGGGCTATTACAACTGTTCCTTTTTCTATAAGAGCTATTGGACCATGTTTTAACTCTCCAGCTGCATATGCTTCTGAATGGATATATGATATTTCTTTAAGCTTAAGTGATCCTTCCATAGCAACTGCTTGATCAAAACCTCTTCCTAAATAGAACATGTCATCTTCCTTGTAGATTTTCTTAGCCAATGCTTCCATTTCTTCTTTTTTCTCTAATACTTCTGTTTCTTTTTCTGGAATTGCAAGTAAATCTTTCTTTAAAGCTTCTATTTCTTCAGCTGATAGAGTCCCCATATTCTTTGCAAAATGAAGAGCTATTATATACATTGCTATAAGCTGAGTTGTATATGCTTTTGTCGAAGCAACGGCAATTTCAGGCCCTGCCCAAGTATATAATATATCATGAGCCTCTCTTGAAATAGTACTTCCAACTACGTTAGTTACTGCAATTACTCTTGCTCCGCGGCTTTTTGCAAGTCTTAATGCAGCTAGTGTATCTGCTGTTTCTCCAGATTGGCTAACTATAATTACAAGTGTCTTATCATTTATTATTGGATTTCTATATCTAAATTCTGATGCTATATCAACCTCTACTGGTATTCTTGCAAGCTTTTCTATAGCATATTTTCCAACAAGTCCGGCATGATAAGCTGTTCCGCATGCAACTATATAAACTTTTTGTATATTTTCAATTTGTTCTTTAGTTAAATTTATTTTATCAAGCTTTATATCTTCTCCAAGCATTATTCTTGAAGTCATTGTATCCTTTGTAACCTTTGGTTGTTCGAAGATTTCTTTTAACATAAAGTGGTCATATCCATTCTTTTCAGCAGCATCTGCATTCCAAGTTACATGATATATTTCCTTCTCTATTTTCTTGCCATCTTCTGATATTATTTCAACTCCATCAGCAGTTAAAACAACAAATTCATTATCTTCTAAAAGATAAACTTCTCTTGTTTCACTTAATACTGCTGGTATATCTGAAGCGACAAAGTTTCCGTCTTCTTTTAATCCAACTATAAGTGGGCTATCTTTTCTTACTGCAACAACCTTGTCTGGTTCTTCTGTGCAAATTACACCAAGAGCATAACTTCCTCTTAATCTCTTTGCAGCCTTCATTACAGCTTCTAAAAGGTTTCCTTCATAGTAGTAGTCTACTAAATGTGGAACTACTTCTGTATCTGTTTCTGATACAAATTTATATCCCTTTTCACCAAGCCATTTTCTAAGCTCCATATAGTTTTCGATTATACCGTTGTGAACAACAGCTATTGTTTTCTTTTCATTTAAATGTGGATGAGCATTTACAATTGATGGTTCACCATGAGTTGCCCATCTTGTGTGTCCAATTCCTACTTGACCTTTACTTTGAGTCTTTTTTAACTCTTCCTCAAGGTTTGCAAGTCTACCTTTAACTTTTGTTAAATCTATTTTTCCATTATCAAGGACAGCTACTCCTGCTGAGTCGTATCCTCTATACTCTAATTTCTTTAATCCTTCAACAAGTAGAGGTGTTGCCTCTCTCTTTCCTGAAAATCCTACTATTCCGCACATATTAAATTCTTCCTTTCATATTTTGGGTACACTAAATAAAGGTAGTTATACCCTGATTTTTTTAAGGCGTTAAAAAAAAATAATAAACTACTATTAAAAAATTAGACACTAACTCCACTTATTATTTTTTGAAACTGCCTAAGGTTTTAACACCAGATTGATATTGTGCTAGAAATCACTTTCCAGTTTTATCAATCGCTAACGGTAGTGCGATTACCGTGGGGCACCCGCCGAAGAATTCGATTCTCCCCATCCTCGTCAACTTAAGCCAACTTATCATTTAAGCCTAAGTTCTGGCGCTTTAATTCATATAATACAAATAACCTTCTTCTTTTCTCCCTCACCTCCTAAGACCTATGAGCATTTACTCCTATAATTCATTATATTTACATGCTCATTATTTTGATAACAATTTTTTTATATTGCTATTACCGTACTATTATATTGCATTATTAATCAAATAGTCAACTTTAAAAAAAATAATTACAGTAATGTACACAATTTTTTAATAAATGTATAAAACAAGGCTGTTGCACTAAAAAATATTTTAATACATAACTTAAAATTATTGCTAACTAACTAAATCAATTCACAATTCACAGTTCACAATGCACAATGAAGGTTGATTTGACTTCCTTTCGTCAGTCAAATCTTAAATTTAAATGTTACAAGCTTCGCTTAGCACCATAAATGGTGCTATTGCGAAAGCAATAAAAAAAATTAAATTTAAGATTTTCTGTAGCAAAGCGGAAGAAAATCATCATTCATTGTGAATTGTGCATCGTGAATTGTGAATTGTTTTAATTGGCAATATTTAAAATTTGTATATAAAATAATTTTTTATCACAACAGCCCTTACACACGCCCTTATGCTTGTAATTTCACTTTTTGAAACAATTTTTTATACATGTAATTTATTATATCACTTCTTTTAATTATTCCTATAAATACATTATTATCATCTACTACAGGGACAAAATTTTGGTTCATCGCAATAGTAACTAAATCCTCTATATCTGAATCAATATGAACAGGTTTATTTTCTCTATGTCTTGGAATATCGCCTATGGATACTTTATTTGTATCCTTAAAATCAAGTTCAGGTGTATTCTTCATCTTCCATAGAAGGTCACCCTCTGTCAATGTTCCAATATAAACTCCCTTTTCATCAAGTATAGGAATTGCTGAATATCCATGATACTCCATTCTTTCAAGTGCTTGTCTCATTGTTGCTGTTACCTTTTCACAAATCACTTCACTTTTGGGAGTTAAAAAAAATGCAATATTCATACACTTAACCTCTTTTCATAATAAATACTAACCCTTACTTTAATATTATACCAACCTTTTTTTTCAATAAAATAAACTATAATTTAATTTTATGTTAACTAAAGATATACTAATTGAAACAGTATACATACACAGTGAATTTTTAGTCATTTAAACGTATACACAAGTATAATTATACATTGTGCTGCTGTAAGCTGTCAAATGCTTTATAGTACAATTTATCTGTAATATCTGTTAATTTTTCCGAGCCATTTCCAAGTATTCTCACTATTATACCAAATTTAAAGCTAATACTTACACCAAAGTCTATATCAGCATATTCAGAAAGCACTTCCTCAAGTGACGTTTTAAATTTTTCATTTATATTTTTATTCACTATTATCATATTCGCCTGATGAGTAAATTGTCCATAAAGCCCCATACTATTTAACTTCTGTTCATTTGGCTTTAAAACAGTATTGTCCATAAAAATTAACTTACTATCAAAAAATATTTTTGTCCTTGATTTAAAACTTTTAAAACTAAAAACTTCATTTCTCTTGTATCGTCCACAAGAAATTATTTCTCTAAATATGAGATTACAATTTTTAGACAGCCTTATATCTGTTTCACCTCTAAAATCGGAATGCTCATAAGGCATAGTTGGCTTTAACATATATGCTAAAGTACAGTTTTCCTCCATAGTAATATTTACTTTTTGAGCTGCAAACCCTGTATTCATTTTAAAAATTTTGCTGTAAGCTTGGGAATAAAGTTCTAAGTTAGACCCCTTTCCCATATTTACAGTTATACTATAGTCATCACCTTCAAGAACACCAGGTGATACATTTACAAGACATAATCTCATAATGTTATTTTCACCATAAAAAGGTTTTAAAAGCTTAAAAGGAGGTGTAAAATAACTATCACTAACTACCGTCTTTTCATTTTTTACTTTTGTTTCAAGTTTAAGTACACTTTCTTTGCTATAATAATTCATCATAAATCCTCTAATAAAACATTTTTCTTAATCCAATTTATAACTTCCTGAAGCCCTTTTTTTTCATTTAAATTTGTAAATATAAAAGGTTTATTTCCTCTCATTTTCTTAGAATCCCTTTCCATAACTTCAAGACTCGCTCCAACATATGGTGCAAGGTCAATTTTATTAATTACAAGTAAATCTGAACGCGTAACTCCAGGGCCACCTTTTCTTGGAATCTTATCACCCTCTGAAACATCTATTACATATATAGTTGCATCTGCAAGTTCTGGACTGAAGGTTGCTGAAAGATTGTCTCCACCACTTTCTATAAATACAATCTCTATGTCAGTAAATTTTTTTACAAGTTCATCTACTGCCTCAAGATTCATTGATGCATCCTCTCTTATAGCTGTATGTGGGCACCCACCTGTTTCTACACCTATTATTCTTTCAGCAGGAAGTACACTATTTTTAGTTAAAAACTCTGCATCCTCCTTTGTATATATATCATTAGTTACAACACCTATGCTGTAATCCTTACTCATTTCTCTTGTAAGTTTTTCAATTAACGCAGTTTTACCTGAACCAACAGGCCCTGCTATTCCAATTCTAACGTAACTCATGTTTCCTCCTTAATCAATTCACAGTTCACAATGCACAATTCACAATGAAGGTTAATTTTCTGTTTCCACAGAAAATTTAAAAACTTAATGTGCTCCGCCCAAACCTGCAATATTTCTTCAGCGAAGCTGAAATTATAAATTTAAAGGTTTCTCCGACGCAAGGAAGAGAAACCCACCTTCTCTGTACTCTGTACTTTGTACTTTGTACTCTGTCTCCTATCATGACATGTACAGTCTCGAATATAAGTTTTCATGCTGCATTGCCTTTATATCAAAACCAATAGTACATCTTCCAAGATCATCTATATCTAACTCATTTATTTCCTCGGCTATATTTTTTAATAATTCACTACACTCAAAGAGTATAAGCTGTCCTTCCATTTGTCCAAGTGGAATAAGCTTTGCACAATTATTCACTATGCAAGATGCAGAATTATACAAATATGCACTTATACTTTCCATTTTATCAATTCCATATTCAGCGCAAAAAACACCAAATACAATACTGTGTTGACCTCTACACTTACCTTCTTTTATAAGTTCAGCATATTTTAAAAGCATATCTTTTTTATCGAAGGTTTCTGAAATTCTTAAAAACCTTGCACACATTTTGGCGCTTCCTTCTTTAATTTCCCGCGGTGCCTTAAGTGCATAAAGCATTTCATCAAGTTCTACTAGCTTATTAATATCCTTTTCCAGCGTATATTCATAAGCCAGCTTAAGTGCAAGAACATCAGTATACTTTATTCCATATGAAAGCATATTATGAAGATACTCCTTAGCTGTTTCCTTATCTTTAACTATTCCATTTTGAACATAGGTTTCAAGACCATTTGATTGAGTGTATGCTCCTATTGGAAATATCGAATCAGCTACTTGAAGCAGCGTAAAAAAAGTATTATTCATGTTCATGCTGGTGATGATGAGAATGCTTGTGACACTCAACTCCATTAACAAGCTTTCTCATTTCCTTTTTAGGATTAAAGCCTTTTTTGTCTAAAAGCTCCATTAGCGGTTTTTCATATGGAATCATTATACTACCTTCTGTTAAAAATAATGGTACATGTTGATTTCCTATTTCATAACACATGGTTCCCATATCAACCATACTCTTAGGCTCAATTAATATAACTTCACTTTCAGGAATATTTACAGCTATAATTTCACTGTCATCCATATATAATATATCTCCATCATTTATTTTTCTATGCTCAGAAAGCCTTATTCCTATTTCCTTTCCAAGCGAACTATCCTTTTTTAGTATTTTCTTATTTACTTCATACCACTCAATATCAATAGTATCGAGCTTTCTACCTTTTACATCTATATCGTGCAAATTGCCAAGTATTTTTTCTATTATCAAAACTTCAACCCCTCTTAGGCAGAGTACAGATTACAGAGTACAAAGTACAGTGATGGTTAATTTTCCGCTAAAGCCGAAAATTTAAAAATTTAATGGGCTATCGCCCAAACCTATTCCATATTTTCTTCAGCGGAGCTGAAGCTATATATTTAAAGATTTATCTGACGCAAGGAAGATAAATCATCCTTCACTGTACTCTGTACTCTGTACTTTGTACTCTGATTTAATATCTTAAAATAAAAAGTATCTCTGTCCTAAAGCTACTTCTTCAATTGGCTTACAGGTTATTCTTTCCCCATCCACTTTTACTTCATAAGTTTCTGGGTCAACATCTATTTTAGGGCATTTGTCATTTAATATCATATCTTTTTTACCTATATTTCTGCAATCCTGTACAGGATATACAAGCTTATCAAGATGTAATTTTTTTATGTTACCATTTTTAATTGATTCCTTTGAAACAAAAGTTATGGATGTCTTTCCCTTTGCCTTTCCAAAAGCACCGAACATATTTCTATAAAATACAGGTTGTGGTGTTGGAATCGACGCATTAGGATCACCCATTTTTGCTGCAGTTATAAAGCCGCCTTTTATTACCATCTCTGGCTTAACCCCAAACATTGCTGGTTTCCATAAAACTAAATCTGCAAACTTTCCTGCTTCAATTGATCCAACGTATTTTGATATTCCATGAGTTATAGCTGGGTTTATAGTGTATTTTGCAATGTATCTTCTAACTCTAAAATTATCATTATCTCCTGTTTCTTCTTTTAAAGCACCCCTTTGCTTCTTCATCTTATCAGCAGTCTGCCAAGTTCTTATTATAACCTCTCCAACTCTTCCCATAGCTTGAGAATCTGAACTAAGCATACTAAAAACCCCCATATCGTGAAGAATGTCTTCTGCAGCTATTGTTTCTGGTCTAATTCTTGAATCTGCAAAAGCCACGTCTTCTGGAACTTTACTGTCTAAGTGATGACATACCATAAGCATATCTAAATGCTCATCTATAGTATTCACAGTATATGGTCTTGTTGGATTAGTTGAAGATGGCAACACATTTGGGAAAGCTGCTGCCTTCATTATATCAGGGGCATGACCTCCACCAGCACCTTCTGTATGGTAAGTATGAATAGTCCTTCCCTTTATTGCATTCATAGTATCTTCTACAAACCCACCTTCGTTAAGCGTATCTGTATGTATTGCAACTTGAACATCATATTTATCAGCTACAGTAAGACATGTATCTATTGCCTTTGGTGTACTTCCCCAATCTTCATGAAGCTTAAGTCCCATAGCCCCAGCTTCTATTTGTTCCTCAAGTGCTTTTTCTGATGAACAATTTCCCTTTCCTAAAAATCCTAAGTTCATAGGAAAAGCTTCTGCTGCTTCAAGCATTTTTTCAATGTACCATGATCCTGTTGTACATGTTGTCGCATTGGTTCCATCCGCAGGTCCAGTTCCCCCTCCTATCATTGTTGTTATTCCACTATATAAAGCAGTCTCTATTTGCTGTGGAGATATAAAATGTATATGTGAATCTATTCCTCCAGCTGTAACTATAAGTCCCTCTCCGGCTAAAGCCTCTGTTGCTGCTCCAACTATCATATTAGGAGTTACTCCATCCATTATAGAAGGGTTTCCTGCCTTACCTATAGAAACAATTTTTCCGTCCTTTATTCCTATATCAGCCTTTACAATTCCCCAGTAATCTATTATAAGTGCATTTGTTATCACTAAATCGAGAACACCTTGATTTCTTGCTGCAACTGCTGACTGTCCCATACCATCTCTTAAAGTTTTTCCGCCGCCAAACTTACACTCTTCTCCGTATACAGTATAATCCTTTTCAACTTCAACTATAAGATCTGTATCTGCAAGTCTTACCTTATCTCCTGTAGTTGGTCCATACATATTTACATAATCGTGGCCCGAAATCTTAAAACTCATTTATTCCGCCCCCTTAAAGTCTAATTCTTTAGCACTTTTAAAGCTTTTTTCCCTTACCTTTTCATCACTTATACAACCTTCAGTAAGTCCGCTAAAACCATGTATTTCCTTATTTCCACTTACTTCGACAAGCGTAACATCCTTTTCTTCTCCCGGTTCAAATCTTACTGCCGTTCCAGAGGCTATATCCAGTCTCATTCCAAAAGCAGCTTTTCTATCGAATTCAAGTGCCTTATTAACTTCAAAAAAGTGAAAATGCGAACCAACTTGAATTGGTCTATCTCCTGTATTTGAAACTGTAATCTTTTCAGTTCTTTTTCCTTCGTTACAAACTATCTCTTTATTTTTTATTATAATTTCACCAGGTATCATATACTATTAAACCTCCTATCTGATTGGATTATGTACTGTTACAAGTTTAGTACCATCCTTAAAGGTTGCTTCTATCTGAACTTCTGTAACCATACTAGCTACACCTTCCATAACCTCTTCTTCTGTTAAAATTTTAGTGCCATATTGCATAAGTTCACTTACACTTTTGCCATCTCTCGCTGCTTCCATTAACTCTGAGCTTATAAGTGCTATGGCCTCTGGATAATTTAACTTAAGACCTCTTTCCTTTCTTTGTTTAGCAAGTTCACCGGCGTAATGAAGCATTAATTTTTCCATTTCCTTAGGTGTTAGATGCATATATAAAAACATTCCTTTCTTTTACATATTTATTCAAGTTGTAGAGTTACCGACTCAACTATTAAGTTATACATGCCTCATAATTCTTAGAACATAGTATTTTGAAACATGTATAATTTAAGTTTCGGTACGGTAACCCTTTATGAATATAAATAAAAGTTAAGCTAGCATATAAATAAAACTCTTCAACTAATAAAATTCAATTTTACAAAAGTGCTTTAATGCATAACATTTTGATACAATTAAATTTTAAGTTTCAGACCTTCTATCTATAAAACCATCTTAACTTCAAATCCAAAATTAAAAATAGCGCAAAAATGTATCGAATATTTATACATTTTATTAAAATCAACCACTGTTTTTTATTAATGTAACATTTCAATTTAATTTTATCATTATTTTATTAAAAGTCAATAGACTTACCTTGTACAACCATTTCACATAACACAATTAATATTTATATAATAAATAAATTAGTATATTTTACTTTATTTTAACAATAATTTACATAGTCTTAATATTCATTTGGCTATAATATCATATATTAATAAATAGATTATGCTTTAAAAGAATCTACTAAAGGAAGCTCCATGCAAAATTTAAGTATAGAGAGGAGTTAACTTAATGCCAACAAATGAAAACAACGAATATGTAAATAAAAGAAATTTTTTTAGGGTATACCTTCGCACCCCACTCTGTGCGGAAATATCAATTATAAGTGTAAACGGCAAATCAGTTAAAACAAAACCAAGTAATATTTGCATTCTCGATATTGGTATTGGTGGAGTAAAATTTCGTTCTAAATTAAAACTACCAATAGGAAATAATGTACTTTATGAGTTTAAAATGAAGTTCCTACATACAAACTACTCTTTTGATGGTACCATAGTTCGTAATATTGAAAATGATACTGGCGAAATCTTTTATGGCGCAGCTTTTATAATTATGGAAGATTATACCTCAAACTACTTCAAAGCATTAAATGATTTGGCATTAGTTATTAAACGAAACATTTCTGATCATGGTTGTGAATTTTGTGAACCCCAAAAATGTCCTATAAAATCAAATAAAAATTGATAGGACATTATATCCTATCAATCTCGGTTGCATATTTATCTAAAATATAAACTATAATTCATAAAAAATAAGGGCTATCCATTCCTAGTGAAATCAGTTCAACTAAATCTATTTATGCACCATAATACTTATAATCCATAAACATATTAAGTTTAACATTGATTGCACCTAGTTAGGGGTTTAGGTAGTTAAAGAAACATGAATAAAATTTTTTAAGAGTTAAAATAAGAGTTTATAAATCATTAGCATTAGCATTTTTTTTTTAGATAGCCCATTATTGCATATTTATTTATATTTTTGAATATTGTTATCAAATTAATAAAATCATTTCTGTATTTTTATCAATTTAATATTATATTTTGATTTTAACATTATTTTGATAAAAGTCAATAGATATTATTAAATAATTTAATTTTTTTGGCTATGTTTTAAATAAGTATTGATTTTCACACTTATTTAAAACATAGCTTTCTTTATTATGTTAGTCTATTTTTAATCTTAAACTAATTTATTACTCTGTACCCAACTTAAATTGATTGTTATTGAAAAATACACTTTTATTAATATTAGTCCCATATTTTTATTATATTATTTATTTTTTATAAAATTTATTATTAATAAGGAGGATTTTACAAAAATATAAAGAATATATAATTATATAGTTATTTTACCTTTATATGTTATAAAGTAAATTGCTATATTTTAAAATATTAAAACAGTCTATTAATGACTTATTATTTTATAGAAAATATAAAGCCGTTAATTATAAAAATTTATGATAATTAAAAGAAAGGAGGGATAAGTTATGAATACTTCTGAAAATCAAGTACAAGAACTTCCTACAGAATTATTAGAACAAATGAACGCTGAAGAACTTATAAGCCCATGTATATGCAAGCGTTTCAGCGTTGGTGAGGGACCATGGTAAAAAATTTACCCTATAATAATTAAAGGAAAGAGGGATAAGTTATGAATACTTCTAAAAATCAAGTACAAGAACTTCCTACAGAATTATTAGAACAAATGAATGCCGAAGAACTTTCAACTTCATGTAAATGTGCACGTAATCGTCCTGGTGCAGGACCATTTCAAAAAAATCATTAATTATCTTAATACTAGGCTTTTAATAAAGTTACTTAAAACCATCAATAAGGTATTGCATGCTTTTATAAGCATGTAGTACCTTATTTTGTAATACATATCAGTTATAAAGGAAGTGTTTAATTTGGAAATATCTCGTGAACTTACATTTATAGAATCTACTAATAAAATACTGTCATATAATTATAAATTAAATAAAGCTTGTGTAATTAATAATTCAGTATACAATTTTTTAAAAAATAACGATATTATTAATTTAAATAAAAGCTTAACAGATGAAGAAAAACAACTACTCTTAAAAAACGGTGTCTTAATTGATGATAAATTAGAATATGATAAATTAGCTTATTCAAATAAATTAGCTAAAAGGAAAAAAGTTATAAAATTAACTTCAGTATACTTACACATAACTCAGCGTTGTAACCTATCTTGCAGTTACTGCTACAATCATCAAAATTTAAATCAGCCAGACAAGCTTAGCCTAAATGACATACTTTCCATGGCTAACACTTTAAAAAATATTGGAGTTGAAAATATTATACTTACAGGTGGTGAAGCATTATTAAGAAAAGATATTCTTGAAATTTGCAAAATATTCAAGGATTTAAATTTTAATTTAGGACTATTAACAAATGGGACTCTTCTTTCAGAAAAACAAAGTGTATTAGATTTAATTGATAAAGCTATTATTAGTATAGATACCTTTGATCAGACTAAAAACATGAGGACTGGACTTAATGTACTAAAATTAAAAGAAACTTTGCTTAAAATAAGTAATGCTCAAAGATCTAAGATTACTCTGCGTTCAGTAATAACACGTAATGATGAGGAAAGCTGGAAAGAAGTTAAAGACTTTGCTATATCAAATGGATTTAATTTTATCTCTTCTGTATTTGTACCTAATAATTCTTCTGAACTTGATTTGATACCAAATATTGATAACGTAGAAACTTGTGAAACTGATTGTTCCTTAAATGGCTCTGTTTGTGGTGCGTGCTATAATGAAATAGCTATTGATTTTAATGGAGATATATACCCTTGCCAAGCTCTTATAAAACCAGAACTAAAAGTAACTAATATTTTTAATCACGATTGGCTAAAAGATTTGGAAAACTCAAAAATAACGAGCACCTTCATGAATCGTTCAGTCGATAATATTGAAAATTGTCCTTCTTGTGAATACAAATACTTATGTGGCGGTGGCTGCCCTGCAATATCTTACAATTTACACCATTCAGTAATTAAGTGTGCTAGTCCTATGTGCATATTTAGTAAAACAAATATAGAAAATTATTGGAAATCAGTTTTAAAAAAATATTTTAAGGAATAAATACTTAATAGCATATAGATAAGCAATCTAAAACATTAGAACGCACTATTGTACTAAGGTCATTTAATACGTATCTTAAAATTATTGCGAAGTAAGAGCATTCTGGAACATTAAATAGCAGCAATAAATCTAAGAGGAATATTCTCAAAATCCTAAGAACTTTCAATAACTCACTATCGTTCAGACAAATTGAAAGTTCTAAGTCTTTTGAGAATATTCCTCTAAGATTTATAAGCTGTTATTTAAATCGTTCCAAAACGCTCTTACTTCGCAATTACAGTGGTTTAAGGAAAAAATTCCTCCGTGCCTACGGAATTTTAAGATAAAACAAGAAATATTAAAATTGCGTAAGCAATCAAAAAATAAGTTATAAGATTTTCTGTAGCAAGGCGAAAGAAAATCATCATTCACTGTACTTTGTACTCTGTACTCCGTACTCTGTCTTTTGGTTCGTAATGTTTAAGATTTGTGTATAAACTAATTTTTATTCAACAGTCCCTTGTCTTAATACTACTTAAGTCCCTCAAGTTTATGAGTTAACTTCAAGTTTTCACTATAATCAACAGCACAATCAATTACACTTGGTACCTTCTGTTTAAACGCATCTTCTAAAGTTGGAAGTAATTCTTCAGCTTTAGTGATTCTGTAACCTTTAAGTCCCATGCTCTCTGCCATCATCTTAAAGTCTGGGTTAGTAAAGCTTACACATGCACTTTCTCCATATCTTTCTTCTTGCTTCCATTTTATAAGTCCATAATTACTATCATTAAATATTAAAGTTACAAACGGAGTTCCAACTCTTCTTGCAGTTTCAAGCTCTTGGCTGTTCATCATAAAACCACCATCTCCAGTAACCGCAATAACCTTTTTATCTGGATTTATAAGCTTTGCTGCCAATGCTCCTGGTATTGCTATACCCATAGATGCAAATCCATTTGATATTATGCAGGTATTAGGCTTTAAGCAATGATAGTGTCTTGCTATCCACATCTTGTGTGCTCCAACATCCGATATAACAATATCATCTGCACCCATTACTTTTCTCAAATCAAATAAAATCTTTTGAGGTTTCATTGGGAAAGCATCATCATTAGCATGCTCCTCGTAATCTTTTTGCATGTCCTCTCTAATTTTAAGCACTTGCTTTGGCGCTTCTTGCCTAGATGAACGTCTTATTATTTCATATACTGAATCTGAAATATCTCCAACAACCTCAACTTCTGGAATATAGCATCTATTAATTTCAGATTTTTCTTCACTTATGTGAATTATCTTTATATCACCTTTTGAATTCCACTTTTTAGGCGAGTATTCTATAATATCATAACCTATAGTTATTACTAAATCAGTTTTTTCAAATATACGGTTAACATAATCCTTTTGAGCTAGTCCTATACTCCATATTGATAATGGATTTGTATATGGTATTATTCCTTTTCCCATAAAAGTATTTGCCACTGGAATATTTAATCTTTCTGCCATTTCAAGTACTGCTCTGCTTGCTTTAGAACGTATTGCTCCATTTCCTGCAAGTATTAAAGGATTTTTTGCCCTTGATATAGCAACTGATGCTCTTTCTATACTGCTATATGATGCAAAGCTCTTTTCACACGGTACATGTCTTAAAGGCTTAGCGTCTGCTTGCATGCTTGCAATATTTTGAGGCAAATCTATATGGCATGCTCCAGGCTTTTCTGTTACTGCCGTTTTAAATGCCTTTCTAACAATTTCGGCTGCTGTATCTGGTCTTACAATTTGTTTATTCCATTTTGTAACTGGAGCAAACATGGCAACCAAATCTAAATTTTGATGTGATTCTATATGCATTCTGTCAGTTCCTACTTGTCCAGTTATTGCAACTAGTGGTGCTCCATCGAGATTTGCATCTGCAACACCTGTCATTAAGTTTGTTGCTCCTGGTCCTAATGTAGATAAACACACTCCAGGTTTCCCCGTAAGTCTTCCATATACATCAGCCATAAATGCAGCTCCCTGCTCATGACGTGTAGTTATAAACTTAATTGAAGATTCCTTTAGTGCATTTATTAGAGCCAAGTTCTCCTCTCCTGGTATTCCAAATATGTACTTTACATCTTCATTTTCAAGGCACTTAACCACAAGCTCTGCTGTAGTCATAACTTTAGAATTTTCATCTTCAGTGTTATTGTTAGCCTTAACTGTCATGTCATTTTTCATTTAGTTCTCCTCCTATAAATACTATTTACATGGCTACCTCACTAAAAAATTATTAAACTGCAATTTAAAATTATTGCGAACCTTTATTCAGAGTACAGAGTACAGATGACAGAGTACAGAGTACAGTTAATGTTGATTTACCTTTCCTTACGTCAGGTAAATCTTAAACTTATATGTTGTTCAGCTCCGCCGAACAACATTAATTCCGCAATTGCGTAAGCAATCAAAAAAACTAAGTTTTAAGATTTTCTGTAGCTTTGCTACAGAAAATCATCCTTCACTGTACTTTGTACTCTGTACTCCGTACTCTGTCTTTTGGTTCGCAATGTTTAAAATTTACGTATTAATCAATTATTAGTACGACATCCTCATTAAACTTTTCCTCTAAATTTATAATAGTATCTTATGCAATAAATTACAATATAGAAATGAATAAATTTCAATCAAAATATTAAATAAATCAAATAAAATCAGTCATTTCACTAATATAATACGCTTTATTTTCTTTCAAAATTTTAGTATATATATTCGTTTTTACTGATTATATATGCATTTTTGTAAAATGAAAAGTTTCACATAATAATTTTTTTGAATTGTTTTAATCAAATCTTGCAACAAAAAAATAACAAAGTAGAATTTAACCTTAATATTAAGATTTAAACTCTACTTTTCTGCAAGTATTTAAAATTTAACGTCATACCATATGTGTATACCTTTTTATATATATAAATAAAAATAAACCACATTGAAACTTTAAATTTATTTGTACCAAAATGCCGTATTCTGGGCATTATGGTACAAATAAATTTAAATAGTTGAACTGGTTTATCTATATGGATATACAATCTGTAAGATTGAAATTGATAATACGAAATTCATCCTGTTAAATTACAATTTTTAGAGCAGAGTACAGATGACAGAGTACGGAGTACAGTGAATGATGATTTACCTTTCGTTTTACTCAGGTAAATCTTAAACTTAAATGGTATCAGCTTCGCTGAATATCATGTATGGCGCGATTGCGCAGCAATAAAAAAATAAGTTTTCAGATTTTTCGTAGTGCTAACGGAGAAAAATCGTCCTTCATTGTACTTTGTACTTTGGTTTCTCCTCGACAAATTGTAATTTAACAGAATGCACTTGGTAAAAGCAATTTCAATGTTTCAAGTGGTTTATCTTTACTTTAACTATTTGCCGAATCTACTTTCTTAGTCATTGCTATCAATGAAAATACAATAATAAACACAACTATAATACCAATTTCCTTACCAACCTCCATAATTGAGCTTCCACTTATAATTTTACTTGAAGCTTCTAATGCCCAGGTTGTTGGTACAAAATCTCCTATTTTCTGAATTATATCTGGAGTGATTTCTCTAGGCCAATAACATCCTCCAAGCATTAACATAGGAGTTGTTACAAGCATTATTAATGCACTTGACTGTTTTAAATTTTTTGATCTGTTACAAATTGCAACGCCCAATGCAACTGTGCAAATTGCAAATATAGCCAGGACAATAAACAGATTAAAGATTGATGGTCCTAAATAAATATTTAATGCATATTTCATTATTAATAATATTGCTATTATTTGTATAAAGGCTACTACAATAAAACTTAATATACACTCACCCATATAATTAAAAGACTTTACTCCGGAAGCAAACATTCTTTTATAAACACCAAATTTTTTATCTTGAAGGATAAGTGTAGTTACCATTGTACTTAAATACACAACTCCCATTATTAAAAAGCCAACTAAACTAGACGATATTTTTTCCTCATTCTCTTGACCATTTGTATACTTAAGTTGTGATGAAAAATTACCTTTTTGATATTCTTTAATTCCAGCATAAAATTTATCACTATCACCGTCAATTGCTTTTCCTATATTTTTTGCAGCATTTACAAAACTATTAATATAGTATTTTACAGAAGAATCATTTGTCACTCCACTTATTCCATACATTTGAATATTTGTATCCCCGGAATTATTCATTACATTCTTTGCAAAATCTTTTGGAATAACTACTGCTGTATCAATTTTTTTATTTATAATATCATCTTTAATTTCATTTTTAGAAATAACTTTAATTTCATCTTTATCAGCTTTAAATTTATCTTTTATAATTGAAGTTAGCTTTGAATTATCATTATCAACTAAGCCTATGGTAATGCCAGCATTTGATGAACTACTATAAACGCTTCCTATAACTGCAATAAGAGCTATAGGCAAAACAAACATAACTATTAAATTAGACTTTTTCCTAAATATTCTTTTTATATTATTAAAAAATATCGTCATGCTAATCTCCTCCTTGCAATTAATGAAGATACACTGAGCATCACAGCTGCCATTATAATAATTATTCCTACTGATTGCCAAGCAGATGAGATTGAACCTCCATAAACTGAATTGAATAAAGCAGATTGTGCCATTCCATTTGGAATACATTTTGCAAGCACACCATCTGAAAGTCCAGGTATTTTGAAATATCCACCAGATATAACTGTAAGTATAGGAGTTATGACACCTATAAGTCCACTAGCTTTTTTATCATCACCTGTAAAGGACATAAATAAAATTCCCATAGAAGTTGAGAATATGGACATTGCCGCCATTACACCTACTATGATAAGTGGATTATCTCCCCAGTTCGCACCATATGCATATTTGGTGAATACTACGAGAACCAATGACTGAATTAACAATGTAAAGATAACTCCAAAAACAACTCCAACTAAATGCTCGAAGGTTCTTGTACCTGTGCTTTTAATCCTTTTTCCAATATGATCATAGTATAAATTTTGAATTTCTGCTGCCCCATAATTAGCTCCATACATTAATATGAGTATAAGCATAGTAACAGAATAATAATCTATAGCTCTTGGACTTTTTCCATCTACACTTATATAATTTTCTTTTACATTATCGCTTTCTACATAATTTGTTCTTCCCTTAGTTAGCTTTGCTGTGGTCATAATGGTGTTAGCAGCGTCATTATAACTATCTATTACACTCTTTACAATTCCATTTCTTACAGCACTTTTTTGATTTTCATAAACTTGAATTTTGCTTTTTTTATCGTTTTGATAATTCTCTGTGTAGTTATCATCAATATATATCATTGCAGTTGCCTTGCCATCACTTACAAGCTTTTTGCCTTCACTATAGGTCTTTACACTTTTAACATCTAATATATTTTTTATTTGTTTATTTTTTAAAAACTCATCAAAGCTTTTAGACGCCTGCTTATTGTCACTGTTTAAATAATACACTGTAGTCTTGCCTAAATCTTCAACTGAAAATGCGCTTTTAAGTGCACTTCCCAAGATGATTATTAAGATCATTGGGAAAAGTACCATGGATAAAAGAGTTTTTTTATCTCTAAGATTTATTTTGATTACATTTAAAGCTATATAAATTGCATTCATTATTTTTCCTCCTTAATCTCTAAGCTTTCTTCCAGTTAAGGTTAAAAACACACCTTCAAGTGTAGGTTTCTCAACATTTATTGACACTATCTTACTTTTGAATTCTGCTATTCTAGCTGTGATTGCACTTATATTTTCACTGTTCTTTTCTGAAATAACTTCCAGCATATTATCTGTAACCTCATATTTTTTAACACCTTTTACTTCTTTAATAGCCTTTAGCAATTCATTATTAACATGTGATACTTCAATTTGCACTTTTTCTTCATGTGAAATTAACTCTTTTAATTCGTCCTTTGTACCAGTTGCTATTTCTTTTCCATGATCCACTATTGTTATCTTGTTGCAAAGCGTCTCTATTTCTTCCATATAGTGCGAAGTATATATTATAGTTGATCCCATTTCATTAAGTTTTTTAACTGATTCAAGTATATGATTCCTTGACTGAGGATCTATTCCAACAGTTGGTTCATCCATTATTATAAGCTTTGGATGATGAACTATAGCACATGCAATATTAAGCCTTCTTTGCATTCCCCCTGAATACTGTCCTGGCTTATCTTTTCTTCTATCCCAAAGTTCTGTAAAATCAAGTGCTTCTTTAATTCTTTCCTTAAGAAGTGCTCCTCTAAGTCCACTTAACTTTCCGAAAAATTCAACATTTTCATAAGCTGAAAGATCTTCAAAAACTGCAATGTCCTGTGGAACAACTCCTATATTTTTCTTTATTTCTATTTCATTAGTTTTAAAATCCTTACCAAATATAGTTATTTGACCGCCATCCACTTTAGTTAAACCCGTTATTGCATTTATGGTTGTAGATTTTCCTGCACCATTTGGTCCTAACAGTCCGTATATTTCTCCTTCTTCTATACTTAAGTTTAAATTATCTACCGCTGTAAAATCCTTATATTTCTTTTTAAGATTCTTAATTTCTAATAACATATATTTTTCCTCCAATATATTATTTACACTCTCCATTTAAACAAGTGGTTTATTTCTATGTTTCCATAATACTAATTTTACGTCCTATGGAATAGTGAGATTTAACACTTTGTTATATGACATTTGTCACGAAATTAATATGAAGTAAGTTTATCACAGTATATTAGTCAAAATGTTTTACCAATAAATTTTAAAATTCCGTAGGCACGGAGGAATTTTTTCCTTAAACCACTGTAAATGCAAAGTAAGAGCGTTTTGGAACAATTTAAATAATATCTTATAAATCTTAGAGGAATATTCTGAAAATCCTTAGAACTTTCAATTTGTCTGAACCTTAGTGAGTTATTGAAAGATCTTAGGATTTTCAGAATATTCCTCTTAGATTTATTGATATTATTTAATGTTCCAGAATGCTCTTACTTTGCATTATTTTTCTACCCGATTTCGTCCATTTTTCTTTGCCTTATATAGTTTTTCATCTGCCTTTTGTATAAGCTCTTCTGCATTTTCATAATTATGCCTAACTATCCCGACACTAATTGTAACTTTAACTTCCCTTTTACTAATTGTAGTGCTAAATAATTCTTTTCTCATAGTTTCAACTATATTGGAAGCTTCTTCAATATCCTTGTTCAAAAATATTATTAAAAATTCTTCTCCACCATAACGCCCAGCCATATCATTTGATGTTATATTAGATTTTATTACACTTGCAACTTTTTCTAAAACCTCATCTCCACATTGATGGCCGTACGTATCATTGATTTTTTTGAAATAATCCACATCAATCATAGCAATGCAAAAATTTCCCTTATTCTTCTGTACTCTTATTTCCAAGTTGTCACAAATATACTTATGATTATACATTTGCGTTAAACCATCTGTAACTGATAATACATGCAGCTGTTTGGTTTTTATTTTCAATTTTTCTTCAAATCTATATCTCTCTTCAATCATTTTATTTGCTATTACAGCTAAACTTTTGAATTCCTTATAATTTAACCTTTCTATATCAAGCTTAGGATAACCTTCCGATGCCTCATCTAAAAATTTTTTAAAAAGACAGAAGTTACTTTTTATGGCATCAGTAATATACTTTGTTATGAAAAAGACTATTAACGCTGCAAAAACTACTGCCATGGAAACATTAGCCAGCTCCCTCTTTGCTGCCTTTTTTGTTTCAATTTCATCCGCTTTCATAACATTATCTATTTGATCAATACTGAAACCTGCACCTACTACCCATCCCCATTCTGGAACACCTTCTACAAATGATACCTTGGTAAACGTTGAACTACTCTTAGGATTGCTCCAAATATATGTTAAAAAGCCTTCATTATCCTTTTCCTTTGCAATCTTTATTATTTCCTGCACTATCTTTGTACCTTTTTTATCTTTAATATTCCAAACATTTTTGCCAACATAATCCTTATAAACACCATTACAAATTTCAATTCCATCATAAGTATCAACAAAAATATAATTCTGACTATTTGAACCAAATTTAATTTGACTTATTATATTCAAACATTCCTCTTGTATATTCTTTTTTACATCTTCCGTATATTCACCTGTACCCATATACCAGTTGTAGGGTTCAAACTTTTTAACAAATGTAATTTTCGGGTATAGTTTACCATCCTTATATTCTGGATTTTCCCAATTGCCTGTTATAAAACCCTCATTTTGTTTATTAACTAAAGCTATTTCATTTTTTACTGAAAAATTTCCGCTTGCATCTTGCAAGTTTAAAATACTTTTTCCTTCCAACTCAGGCTTAGTACTATACAACACAGCCTCTCCATTTAATGAAGAAATAAAGTAATAGCCTCTCCCATTGTTATATCTTACATTCCTTAACGCATCTGTTATCATTTTTTTTATTTCACTGCTGCTTTTTGTATTTTTGTTGTTATTATATATACTCATAGCAAGGTCGTACTCTTCATAAGTTCTTTCTTTTATATCATCCCTTAGCCGTTGTTCTGATTCTTGCTCCGTATGTTTTATATACTCAACTGCATTATTTACCTGTCTTTTTATTGTTTTTTTCTCATTGCTTATATATTGATTTCTAATACCTTGTATTTGACTATCAAATAACTTATATTCTACAACTATTCTTAATACACCCATTATAAATATTGTTATTACTACAATAAAAATCATAGCAATATTAATTATATTTATGGAACTATCTTTCATTCTTTTTATCATTAGTTCACCCCAAAATTGTAGCATGTATTTTAACAAAAATAGCTTTATTTTACAGTATAATAGGCTATAAATTAAAATTAATTTAATTTATAGCCTATTATATCATTTTAAGATGAAATTTAAAAACCAAATTATGTTTTTTTTCGACATTAAAATTATTTATTCATAAATTTAATTTTTAAAATTCAAGTGGTTTATCTTCAGTTACTTAAGTTTTTTAAATAAAATATAGCAAGCTGAGTTCTATCTCTAAGCTCCAATTTTTCAAGCAAGCTAGTAACATAATTCCTTATAGTTCCCTCTCCCAAATGAATTTCTGCTGCTATTTCTTTATTTGAAAGACCTTCGCCTATAAGCTTTAGCACGTCCATTTCTCTCCCTGTTAATTTATATTTATCTACATTTACATCCTTTTTACTATCTTCTTTAATTAAAGAGGATATAGTCTCTGCAACATTTTTTTCAAAAACCATATTTCCTTTTATAACTGCCTTAAGGCTGTCCACAATACTATCTGAAGATTGATTTTTAAGTATATATCCTTCTGCACCATTTTTGATTGCCTCTTTTATATACTCATCATCCTTAAAGGTTGTTAATATAACTACTTTTATATCCTTAAAGCTTTCTTTTATAAGTTTTGTACCTAAAACGCCATCCATAATAGGCATTCTTACATCCATAAGCACTATGTCCGGCTTAAACTCTGTACACTTATCAAAGGCATCTTGCCCATTTGAAGCCGTTCCTACAACTTCTATTTCATCATCAAGTCCTAGTAATATACTTAAGCTTTCTCTTATAAGTGCATCATCATCAACTATTAGTATTCTCAAAAATCTTACCCCCTCTAATATCATGTGGAATTATGAAAACTACTATGAATCCATCTTCACTGCTTACACTTAAATTTCCTCCAAAATTTCTTACTCTTTCTCTCATCCCGCTTATACCGAGACCTTCCTTAAACTTTCCGGTACTAGCACTAACACCAACACCATTGTCTTTAATATATACTCTTGTGTAATTATCAGTTATATCTATATCTATATCTATTTTTGTTGCATTTGAATACTTTGAGGAATTTGTTAAAGCTTCCTTTATATTTACTGCTATAAGCTCCATATGCTCTGGCAACAGCAAATTAAGATTTCCACTATAATTAAATTCAACCTCGCAAAATTTAAATTCATCAATTATATTCACTATATATTGTATTCCAAGTTCTTCTTTTGGTTTTATATTATGTACAGTATCCCTAAGTACATTTAAAGAATTTGCTAGTCCTTCTATACTTCTTTTTAGCACTTCTTTAGCCTTATCTTCATCCTTGTCATAAAGTTTATCTACAACTTGAAGCTGCATGTATATTCCAGCAATACTATGACCTATATTGTCATGGATATTTCTCGCAATCCTATTTCTCTCATTAACTTCAGCTATATGTGCAGTTTCTTTGGCAGAGTTTAAAAGTCTCACCTTGGCACCTTCAAGTTCATATCTAAGTCGTCTTTCACTATCAAGAAGCTTTTTATAATTTTCTTCTTTAAGCTTTATCTTTCTAGATACATATGCTAATATCCCTAGTATTATATAATACATAACTATATTAAGATCTTTAAAATCACAAAAATATACAGTACCCGCAAAAATTAAAATAATTCCAAGATATGCTTCATCATATATAAAATCAAATAAAACTATGGCATATAAGAACATGAATTTTACATTTACTACTGCGGCTGCTGAAACAATTATAAATTCCAATATGCTCATATATTTAGATGTATAAAATCTCTCTTTTAAAGTGCAAATTCCCGCAATAATCAAAATTAAAGCTACAACATTATAATTTTGTATTTTACTAATCCCAGGAAGCACTACAACATTATAATTTTGTATTTTACTAATCCCAAGAAGCACTACAACATATATAAAAAATGCTATCTTTATAATATAAGAAAATACCTTATCCATAATATCTCCTTCATTAACTTACTATATCCTTTTTAGTAAACACACCAAGCAGCAAAAACACTATAGAAAACAATACTAATATACCAATGTCTGTTACTAAATACGTATAATTCGTTCCTTCTAAAGCCTCATAAGTTCCATTTGTAATCCAGGTTAGAGGAATAAACTGTGAAATAAACTGAAGCGCTCTTGGCATCAATTTTATATTCCAAAAGCATCCTCCAAGCATAGAAAGAGGAATAACTAATATACTTGGGACAACATCCTTTTTAACATAAGTTTCATTCATGTAATTTAAAAGAACTGCAAATGAAACTGCTGTAATTGAAAAAGTACTATACAGTAAAAGTAATTTAAAAATATATTTCATCATGACTAATTTGTATTCAATAGTTAATGCTATAAAAACCACAGCCACTTGTGATAATTCTAATAAAAATAATGTAAATATAATCTGAAGCATGTAACTTCTTATGGTTATTGGTGCTGCAAAAGTTCTAATTTTTTCCTTTTTATCATTCATAACTCTATTTGTCATATTGAGAGCATTATAAAGCATCAGCATTACAAGAAAATTAAGTGATATCACTATATTCTTTCTATCACTTGATTCTACTACTAAAGTTTTAAATTTATTTTCTGCTATAAGCTTATCTAATTTACTATAAAACGCACCATAATTTTCATTTGATTTTAACGCTATCTCATTAGCTTTATTCATAAATACTGATATATTACTATTTATCGCTTCGTAAAAATCGTTTTTATTATCATAGATAACCTTTATATTTGGCATTTCATTGTCAATTACTTTTTTGGTAAATCCCTTATCAATAATAATGCCATAATCTATTTCGCCACTTGCAATTCCCCCACTAATTTTATCCTCATCCAATTTTTCAGTTTTATAGCTATTATTTAAATTATTTATAAAAATATCAGTAAAATGTGTATTATCCTTATCCAAAATTGCAACCTTTAGCCTGGGCTCATTAAAATTTACTTTAACTACTAAAATTGAGATTATAACAGGTACAATAAACATAGTTAAAATTGCCCTTTTTCTATTTAATATTCTTTTCATATTAAACAAAAATACTGTCATTTAACCCGCCTCCTTGCTAAAAGCATTGTAATGCAAAACATTAATAAGGCTAAAGCTATAATTTCTACATAAAATATTTTTAAGTTTTCTCCATATCCATAAATAATTTTAAATATTATATTTTGTTCTGCATAGCTAGGTGATAAAATGCTCAATCTTTCAAGATCCGCGCTAAACATTCTTGTCGTTAGATATCCTCCACTTAAAAATGTGAAAACTACTATTAATGTTTCTGTAATATATCCTGCAGTCCCTCTATCTTTAGTTATTAAACAAATAGCCATTCCTGCGTTTACAGTTAAAAATGAGAATAAAAGCATTACAAGTGTCAATAAAATATAGTTATTCCCCCAATACGCTTTATAAACAAATTTAGAAAATACAATTATAACAATCGATACCAAAAACATCATTACAACTATTCCAAGCATCTTTCCAATAACAATTTTTTCTTTTTCCATAGGAAGGCTTACTGTTCTATTTATAATGTCCTTGTCATCACTTATAATATCTATTCCATACTCTCCCCCATACCACATGATCATTACAAGCATTGTAACAGCGTAATAATCCATTGCTGAAGGTTTTCTATTATTGGAATTAGAATTTATATTTTTTACACCTCTATCTATAATAACTTTATTTCCCGAGAAATTATATGAACTAATAAATAATTGAATTAAGGATGTATCTTTGACGTCTTCCTCATCAACGTACAATTTCTTACCCTTAACATCAAAAACGCCATAATACTTTCCATCCTTTAAAGCTGACAAAGCTTTTTCTTTTTGTTTTACCCAAGTAACCTTTATGTGCTTATTAGACTTTTCATTCTTCTTTAGAAAATCACTTACTGACTGATATTCTTTAAAATCGCTGGAATATACTGCTACAGTATCCGTAAAGCTTCTACTTGGTTCATAAAGCATCTTTAATGAATTTCCCAAAATTGGTATTAAAATTAAAGGAAGCAGTATCAACGGTGGAACGCAGTCTTTAAACTTTCTTTTAAAAGTATAATAGGCTATATGTAATATTCGCACGCTTTATACCTCCCCTTAATTTCCAAGTGATCTTCCTGTAAGCGTTAGAAATACAGTCTCGATATTAGGCTTGTCTATTAATATATCCATAATTTCAATTCCTTGGTTTACAAGCATATCTATTATCTTCCCTAAGTTTTTACTACCTTTTGCCGAAACTATATCTATATAATCTTCATTTATATTGCATTCTTTTACACCATACACTTGTTTTATTTTGTCAATTATTGTGTAATTTAAGCTTTCTGTTTTTATTCTTACCTTTTCCTCTGTTGATATCATGCTTTTTAGCTCGTCCTTAGTTCCTTTTGCAATTATTCTCCCTTGGTCAATTATTATTATATTTTTACATAACCTTTCAACTTCCTCCATGTAATGAGAAGTATATATTACTGAAACACCTTCTTTATTTAGTTTTTCAATCCCCTCCAAAATATGACTTCTAGACTTAGGATCTATTCCAGCTGTTGGTTCATCCATAATAATAAGTTTAGGCTTATGCACAATTCCGCACGCAATGTTAAGCCTTCTAAGCATTCCACCTGAAAAAGCTTCTGGCGACTTTTTTCTATCTTCCCAAAGCCCGCAAAAATTTAATGCTTCCTCTACATATTCTTTAAGCTTTTTTCCTCTAAGTCCATATATACCGCCAAAATACATTACATTATCATATGCATTTAAATCATTATAGACCGTTATATTTTGAGTAACTATTCCAATATATTTCTTTATACTAAGTTCATTAGTCTTTAAATTCTTTCCAAATACTTTAATACTGCCTGAATCTATCTTATTAAGACCAATTATACAATTTATAATAGTAGTTTTTCCTGCTCCATTTGGTCCTAGTAAGCCAAGTATTTCTCCTTCTTTTATATTAAAACTGACATTATCAACTGCCAAAAATTCATCATAACGCTTTACTAGATTTTTTATCTCTAATAACACAATACCACCCCTTACATCCTATTTTACCAAATAACACTCAAAATTAATATAAGGCATATTAAAGCCTTGTGTTTAAAAAAACTTTTGTATGATAAAATATAATATATAAAGTATCTGGAGGTGAAAATTTTGAATAGGGAATTTAATATCACAGGAACCTGCATACCAGAAAAACACTATATGGTTGATACCTCAAATAAACTGGATAAAATTTTTAAACTTATTGAAAAAGAAAAATATTTTATTATAAATAGACCAAGACAGTACGGAAAAACTACAACACTATTTTTATTAAATAAGAGGTTAAAAAATTCCGCTGATTATCTTCCAATAAAAATAAGCTTTGAAGGAATTGATTACACTTCTTATGAAAATGCAATTTCTTTTATAAACACCTTTTTACAAATGATTGCAGATAATCTTGAACTAAATGAAAAAACTTTAAGTGCTTTTGTAAACACTGAGTTAAGTAGCATAACCTCTATGAACCAGTTATCAAAATTCATAACTAAATTATGCAAAAAAGCCTCAAAGCAGCTTGTCCTTATGATTGATGAAGTTGATAAGAGTAGTAATAATCAACTGTTTTTAGATTTTTTAGGAATGCTTAGGAACAAATATTTACTTAGAAATGAAGGTGAAGACTTTACTTTCCATAGTGTAATTTTAGCAGGAGTTCATGATGTTAAAAGTTTGAAATTAAAACTCAGACCCGATGATGACCGCAAATTCAATAGTCCCTGGAATATCGCCTCTGATTTTGATATTGATATGAGTTTTTCAAGTGGTGAAATAGCTACTATGCTTGAAAGTTATATTAAAGATAAAAAGGTAAGCTTAAATAAAAAATTTTTTTCAGATAAACTTTATTTCTATACTTCTGGTTACCCTTTCCTAGTAAGTAAGCTTTGTAAAATAATTGATGAAAAGATTATGAATGAAAATGAACTTGAATGGAAGGAAGAATTTATAGTTGAAGCTGTAAAAGAATTATTAAAAGAAAACAATACAAATTTTGAAAGCCTAATTAAAAATTTAGAAAACAATTCAGAACTATATGCTTTTATAAAAAGAATAGTTTTAGAAAATGAAAACATAAGCTATGTAAAAACTGACGCTATAGTAAGTTTAGGCACTATGTATGGAATTTTAAAAGAGGAAAATGGAAGCTGCCGAGTAAATAATAGAATTTATGAACAGCTTATATATAATCATATGATGATGAAAGTTTTAAGAAAAGATAAAGCCTCATTAATGTCAACATATAATTATAAAGAAAACTTTATTAAAGAAGATGGAAGCCTAGATATAAAAAAGGTTCTTATAAAATTTCAAGCGTTTATGAAACATGAATATTCCGAGAAAAGGAACTCTTTTATGGAGGATGATGGCCGGTTAATATTTTTAGCTTTTTTAAGTCCAATAATAAATGGTACTGGTTTTGCATTTAAAGAAGTTCAGGGTGGCGAGGAAAAAAGATTCGATATCGTTATAACCTATGAGGGCAAAATGAACACATTAGAACTTAAAATTTGGCGTGGTGAAGATTATCACAAACGAGGTATCTTGCAGCTTGCAAATTACCTTAATCAATATGGACTGGACAAAGGTTATCTTTTAATATTTGATTTAAGAAAGCAAAAATTTAAAAATGGAAGCGTCGAGGAAATTACGGTTACTGTAGAAAATAGTGAAAAGAATATTATTGAAGTTTATTGCTAGGAGAAAACACTATTGTCGTTCAGCGAAGCTGACAACATATAAGTTTAAGATTTACCTAACGTAAGGAAAGGTAAATCCTCCTTCATTGTGCATTGATTAATAGTTAAAATATACCCTTAAAGCATTATTATAAAATATATCTTCCAACTCCCTTTCATTAAATAGTTTTGCATCTTTTAAATAACTAACAAGATTACTATATTCATCTAATGCTGCTGTCATAGGTGCATCAGTTCCCCAAATTAGCTTGTCCGTTCCTACAATATTTTTTGCTATTTTAATTGCATTTAGTGCGTTTGGGTATGGATATTTATCTGGTGCATTAATACTTGGCAATGCAGCTAAATCAAACCAAATATTAGGCAGTTTTAAAAGCTCCAAAGTTTTCTTTAGCCTATCTTCCATACCAACTCTTGGTGCAGTCAAATGGCAAACTACTATTTTTAAATTTGGATATTTAAGTGCCATGTTTCTTATTGCTTCAGGTTGGTAGCTTTCCATTGTAAAATCACCTATATCAAGCACCATGACCATATCATTTTCTGAAACCTTATGCCAAATATTTTTCATTTCTTCACCGTCTAAAAAAAATTTATAGTGATATCCCATCAGTCCGCCACCAGAACTAACTTCAAGCTTTAAAATCTTAAATCCCAACTTATTAATAAATCTATCTAATACCTCATTATAATTTTCTGCAAATGGATCTATTGTGCATGCTCCTACAAATCTATTAGGATATTTGGAGCACATTTCATATGTATATTCATTTTGAAAACCATATAAACTTCCCTGCATTAACACTGCTTTTTCAATATCATTATCATCCATAAGTCTTATGAGTGCTTCACCAGTAAAATCTTTATCTCCATATCCCCTTGGAATAAGCTTCATTATATCTCCATTTGCCCATCTTGCTTTTCCATCTCCAATTGCTCTGAGTTCGCCTCTTCTGCAAAATCCTGCAATTTTCTCTACTAAATGTACATGTCCATCAATAATTTTCACGTCCATCTTCCTTTCTAAAAATATATATTGTGAAACTATGTTAGCTACAAACTTTTAATTATAATTTATTACAATACTATTTCAACTTATTATATGAAATCAGTGCATTTTCCTGCATTGCCGGCATAAACAAATCCATTACTAGATGCACACTGCATAATATTCATTATGGGATATTCTTTTATAACTTCAACTCTATAAAGTTTCTCTCCTTTAAAAAAGCTCATAAAAATCACTCCCTATTTTCAATTCTTATTTATCTCATTAATTAACCTTTTTAATCCTCCAAATAAAAAATACATAATAATAAAAAAAGCAACAAAATCAAAGCAAAATTTTAATATTCCTTTTTCAGAATAAAATTTATTGCCATCAGATATATTAATCATTGCAGCTACAAATGCTGCTTCAATTAAACTTATATATAATTTTCCTTTTTTTAAATTAAATTTGTTCTTACATATTTTCATTTATTAAATCTCCCCACTTAATTTAAAAATCCTTATTTCTATGTAAAATACTTTTCTATATAATACACCTTTAATTTCTTAAATGGAATATATTTATAGATAGACAACTTAGAACATTGAAATTACAAATCCAAGTTTATCCTTACAAATTACAATTTAACATGATGAACCTGGTAAAATCAATTTTAACTTTTCAAATTCCTTATCTATAAGTAGGAGCTCTGCATAAAAAAATGATGCTATTAATCACATCATTTTATGCAGAGCTCCTACTCATTATTTTGTTTTGCATTACACATTATTTACTGTGCTTTTCAAACAATTCCTTTAATATTTTTACGTGATTTTCTTCATCAAAATAAGATGCTGCTATCATTTCTTTTGCTTCCTTTAGTCCAAGTTCACCAGCCTTTTCAGCTAATGCAGTTACACTTTTAAGTTCATTTGCTTCAACATTAAAAAATCTATTCAATTGAGCTATTACATCATCTACTACCATTCCATTTAATGCTGCATACATTCCAGCATGTCTTGCTTCATCTTTTGCAATTTTCTCTAATCCTTCTGCTATATCGTAAAGTCCCTTTTCTCTGCAAACAAGTGCAAGTCCATAATATATACCTACAGCACCAGATTCCCCTTTAAAGCCTCTTCCTATAAGTTCTTCTATTTCTGTTCCTTTAGTTTGGCCTATAAAATTTACTTTTTCCATATTTATTATCCCCTTTATAATTAATTTATCAAAATTAAATTGTGTACAATTGATTATGCTTTAATAATACCTCTATCCGATGTCTATGTCAATAGCTTTATTATTTTTTAGATTTTCATGCCAAAATTATTTACTTAATTCTCCCCATATGCTATTATTAATCAAAGTTTTACAATATTGGTTAAAATTTAAGAATGGAGTGCTACATATGAATGTCTTATATAAGAAAAAAGCTTTATTGCTCATTATAGGAATTTTTATATTTGATTTAGCCTTTTTAATTTTACTATACATTTTTCAACTCTATAAAAACAAAACTATATTTCCTCCTATAACATTATTCATCATATTGTTTCTATTCTTTCTTATAAAATGTTTATTAAATGTCTTTAAATATAAAAATTTATATGTTAAATTGAATGGCAATAACGTTTTTATAAATTACGTTTTAGGGACATGCTCTTTTAATTTAAATGAAATTGATTTTGTAACCATAGATAATAAAGTAATAAATATCTCCTCTGGAAAAACAAAATATAAAATTAAATTATCTCAAATATCAAATGCTGAGGCTATAAAATATTTAAAAAGTACTTTAAAAGAGAAGCACGATGTTAAGTAAAAAAAAATACTATTACATTTAAGTTAGTCTGGAGGCAAGCCCATGATTAAGTTAATCTTAAGCATAGCATTAATAGTAATAGGTTTTATTCCTGTAATCTTAGGAATTTTCCTAAATTCTAAAAAAATTCTTAAAATAACTACAAAAAATAAAATTATTGAAAAAAAAGATTTATATATAACCGTTCAGAGATGTCTTTATATGCTCTTTGGCATATTTTATATTTGCTTAGGGATTTTATTACTACTAAATTTTTTAGAAATTAATATTGTAATGTACCTATGTGTTTTTGTTGGAATTATTAATAGGTTATGTGATTATCAAATTGGAAAAAAACTTTAAAGGAGTAAATTATGAATTCAAATAATTTTAGAGATTTACTAATGACATTTATAGGATTATTCATAGTTATTGATGTAACATTTAAACTTAAAAAATTTAATAAAAAAAACTATTTTAAAATATTTCTATTAATTTTAGGAGGAAGTATTGTATTTTTAGGGGCATTTATTAATATTTCCTATATAATAAAGCAAGCATTATCAATGCTAATTATAATTCCTATATATATTATTTGGCTTTTTTATTGTATTTATTTTGTAATATTAAAAAGCGAAAAATAGTATTGCCATTTAATTTATATGCAATTGTAAGATATATTCTGTATTTAAAAAATTCTTAAGACAACAACATGGGGGATTTTATATGTTTTTATTTAATTTAATAATTTTTTTATTATCATATATTGTTTCATGTTATATCTTATATTTTATTACTTCAAAATTAAACCTAAAAAAATATTTTGTTAAAAATATCAAGAGGCAAATCATTGCATTAATAATGTGCATTATACTATGTTCATTTGGGAATCTACTCATTGACAAGTTTATCATTACGGGATACTGTCATATCATATTAAAAGCTTTATTACTTTCAGTTATTCCAATCACTCTATGTGTTATAGACCTTAATTCTTCAAAGAATAAGAAAACTTACTCATAATTTAATTTCTAAATCTTATTTTCCACTTTAAATTATAGTTACTATTTTTCTGGATGAAATAATCTTCTCATTGCTCCAAATGGAATATACATGATTATAAAAAATGCAACAAAGTCAAAACAAAAATTCAATAAACCCTTTTTAGAATAAAAATTGTAACCATCAGTTAAATTAATCATTACAGATACAAAAATTGCACTTATTAAACTTACAAATACCCTTTTTCCCCTTACATTGGATTTACTTTCACTCAACATAGTTTTTAAAACTCCACTTTTTATTAGGCATATAGTTAAACATATTGACCCTATAATAAATATAATCAAAACATCTAACCATTCATTTAAAGGTCTATTTAAAATTAATGATTTTATAACAAAATCAATCAGTAAAGCACTGTTTATTAAAATCAATGCTATAAAACTAGCTTTATATATTTCATAGTTTACTCTTTCATCATTAAATTTGCCTTTAAAGATTTTCATTTAATACCATCCTCCCGAAATAAGTCATTTAATGCTTTTCCTAACGCTTTACAAAGTTTATCTTTATAATGATACAAATTTCGCATTAAAGCAAGAAAAAACGTGATTAAAAATGTAAAAAATATCATAAAACTTTTTTTATGCTAATTTTTAATATTTTGGTGTCAAATATATTTATTCTCCAAATTATATGTAATATAATTAGCTATAAATAATTTAAAATTAATGGGGTATTTTATGAAAAAGTAAAATTTAAATAAAATTAAAGGAATGAGAATTGGGGAGATATCATGAATTTTAAACATTTTTTTAATTATGTACCTGGATTTAGATCCGGAGAAAAAATGAATATGATAATTGCAAGTATATATTATATTTTTTTTATAGCAATATTTATTTTAAGCTTATTATTATCTTCAGGTAAAGGGGCACATGCTTGTTTGTCTGCACTTCTTATGCCTTTTATGATATTTTCTTTTATGGATTATTATGCTAACAAATAATTTTAAATTTTATATAAAAAGAACTTTTATATTACAAAAAAGGATTGTTGCTTATGAATAAATTCACTAGGTGTGCTCCTTTGTGGTTACAATATAGGTAATTCAATTGGAGCAAGAAAAAAACGTAATGAAAATAATTATATCCATTAAGTTGCTTGGACTAGTTATTGTTTGGGAAACCTTACTCATAACATTTAATTGCTTAATGGACTATTTGCTACTACTGCCTCATCAGTATAATAGCTTGATCCATTGTTTTGGTTTACCCTTGAATCTGCACTGATGCTTACATTTGCATCAGCTTCATCAATCTAATTTTGAATAATCCCATTTGTCTTTTTTTATTCATCACTTACCTTTTGTGCTTCATCAAGCTTGTTTTGATACTCCTCAACATTTATCTAATAAGTAAAACCCATAGAATACCTTTTTTTGCATTGACCTAATAGGCTTTTTGTAACAATTATTTATAGTATAATGATGCCTATTTTTTTATGATATGTGATTATTTTCGAAAATAAAATATGTTTGGTATGAGAATTAGACAAAATGACATGAAAAGTTTTTAATGTTGCTTTTTTGCGGTTTGGTGCCAAATATATTTACATACTAATTTTTTGCATTTACACTATAAATATACCATACAGGATGCAAAAGATATGCGTGGAATTGATTATGTTGCAATAAACCCTAAAAACTTTAGTTAATAATATCTTAGTGCACTAAGATGTTTATTATAAATATATTTATAATATTCTAAAATTAAATGATTAAAAGGAGAGATATTTATGAAAAAAATTTTATCTATTATTTTAGCATCTTCACTTTCAGCATCATTAATGGCACCTATAATGAATGTTAAGGCTGCTGAATTGACACCTCAGTCAACTCAGTCTGTTGTAAATCAAAAAAATACTCTTAAAAATCGTATAATTACAGGTATTAACCAAAACAAAAAACTTAAATCACTTGTTAAAAATCTAGTTATCAGTAATGATACTATTACATATACTGATAGCAAAACAGGTAAGTTAGTTAAGATTGTATATGATGAAAACGAAAACAAATCAACAATATATGAAAATGGAACCATAAATGTATTAACAAAAGATAATAATGATAACGTATATTTGAATGGAAATCTTGTTGTTAAAGCAGTTAAATCAAAACAAAATAAAGAAATTACACCTGACGATTTGCAATATGTAACAACGTTTTATACCCAATTATCATATTATGAAGACGAGTCTTCTGCAGCAATAGGATTAATGTCACTTATGGGCGGACCATTTGGAGTTGCTATGGGGATAATTGGAGTAGGAATGGCTCTTGTTTCTCCAGCTTTACCTAATGAATATATTGAAATTGATCAATATTATAATGAAGGTGATGAATCAATAACAGACTATAGCTATTATTACAGAAATTCAGATTATACTGGATATATTGATTCTGACACAGATACATATTATCTGGAATTTTAATGTAAAATTTTGCTTATGATTATTTTGATTTTGAAGTTGAGTTGCAGAAAAACAGCTCAGCTTCAAGCTGCTTTTTTTAATATTAAATTCAAGTTAAAGGAGGTTAATTATGATTAAAATCAATAATATATTTGAGGTAATAATTAACTATATTTGTGCAATTATAATGCTTATATACTTTATATTAAATTACATTCATAGAAAAGATGCTTTAATGCTGACTTGTCAAGCATTATTATTTTTAATATTTATATTTAATAGCATACGGTCGACAGTTAAATATAAAAAATCTAAAAAAAACACCTAAGAATTAGGATGAGCATTTAATAATGAAAAAAATACATTTTAGTGGTCTATGTAGTAATGGAACAAATCTCACTTTTTTATGATAATTAAAATATTAAGCAGCCACATGATGGATGCCATTTCCATGATATGGCTGCTTTTGTGTCTATGTAGCAATGGAATAGACATTTACATGTACATACCACATACAAGTAAAAATAAGCTACATGATGCAAATAACTTAACTGAAATTGATTTGTTTGAAATTCATATTTATGTTAGCATAAGTCCTAACAAACTTTAACTATATATTATATGAACAACTTTATTATCAAATATTCATCTTCCATTGATACTTCAAAATAGCCACTATACTTTTCAATTATATTTTTTACATTATATAATCCATAACCATGGTCACAAGTTTCTTTCGTAGAAAAGCCCCTATTAAATATTTTATTTATTTCATTTGAATTAACTTTTAAACCTGCATTTTTCGTTTGTATAAAATAAATTCCCTCTTCACAGCCTATATTTAATTCTACCTTTCTATATTGCTTCTCTTCATTAGCTACTGCTTCTAAAGCATTATCTATTAGATTATTTAAGACTTCTGATATTTCGTAATTTTCTAATGGAAAGCCCTTAAGACTACCTTCGATATTATATATAAATTTTATTTTATTTTGTTTTGCAAAAGAACTTTTTAAATATATAATAGCGGCCACAACCCCATTATCTATTCTTATAATTTCATCCATGCTTTTAAAAGAATTATTTAAAGAAATCATATAGTTTTCCAGTTCATCCTTTAAACTTTCCTTATCACAAGTTTGTGCAATGCCATAAATAGTGTTAATGTGGTTTTTAAAATCATGCTGGCGCCTTTTAACATCTTCCATAAGCTGAATAGTAATTGGTATGTATTTATCATAAGTTTCAAGTTTAGCTTTTTGATCTATTATTCTACAGTTATAAATTATAGACATAACATTTATAATTGAATATAAAATTGAAGCAAAAATAATAATAAAATAATGTTTATTAATCAACTTAGGCTTATATACAAGTAAAAACTTAACTACAACAGAATATATAATTAAGTTAACAAAAATAAATTTTACTTGATTTAATATACCTTTGTACCTGCTAAAAATGTCCATAGGAAATAACTTACAAAACCCACATACTAAAATTACAGTTGCTAAAGCTCCCATTAAGTTAAATACATACATATTAGTAAAGTTCATTATTAATTTTGATAAATTCATAAGTATATGTGTTGCTAGCTCAATAAAAAGTAATGTAGTTTCACTTAAAACATAATATACAAATGCATTTATAATAGAATCTTTATAAATTAATCTAATAAAAATTATTGCAAATATAAAGAAAAGCAAAGTCTTAACAAAGTCATCCACTAAAGTATTGAAATATACATTTAATATGTTATAAGTACTAGCTTCAATTACAGTTAATAAAACAAAAATTAAATCTCTTATTATTTTTTTATCTTCATTTTTATTACTTATTTTTTTATACAAAAGCATAAATGCCGTATTTTCAATGCTTGTACTAATAAACCACAAAATATCATTCACAGCTCCTATACCTGCCTGCTTCTTAATATTTCATCTACATTATCCTTATATTGTGCTCCTATAAAAGCAGGTTCATGATAATTATAAAAAGAAACCCTCCATGAGGTAGGTGCTATTTTTTCAATTTGTCTTATGTACTTAGTATTTATTATGTACGACCTATGCGATTGAATTATAAAATCATTTTTAACCAAACTCAAAACATTCTTAAGTGACATCCTATCCAATTCATACTTTCCTTGTACAGTATGCACTATTGTGTTTCTAAGCACAACCTCGATAAAATAAATATCCTTTAAAAATACCTTTATTTTAATTTTGTTTTTTTCAAATAAAACATATTTTTCACTTTTCTCACCATAAGAATTATTTTTACTGCCAATATGAGATATAATACATTTTGTCATATTCTTAACATCTTCTTTATTATATGGTTTTAAAATATAATCATAGCAGTGAATCTTTTTAAAAGCATATAAAGCGTGCTGTTCGTATGTAGTTATAAATATAATCCAACTTAATTCATATTTATGAATTTTTCTTATCTTTAACGCTAAATCTAAACCCGAAGAAGCCTTCAGTGAAATATCAAAATAAAAAAAGTCTATATTGCAATCCTTGGCTATTTGCAATGCGGCTTCTTCATCCTCTGCTTCATAGGCACTTATATTTTTATCAATCTCTTTTATCATTTTTATAAAATTTTTTCGCTGAATTTCTTCATCTTCAACCACCAATATATTAATCATAAGCTGAACTCCCCCATGTTTATTCTTTTTTATTACTTATTGTATAAAATATTACATTCCCCTACATATATTTTAATATATATTTTTTTACTTTTCAACTTAAGAAAATCTATTAGTTTAACTGCATTTATATCAGATTATTATTATAACTCATTTTAATAAATTTACTTTTATCCATATTATTCATAGACTATGTTTTAAATAAGTATTCATTTTCACCCTTATTGAAAACACAGCCTATCAATAAAATAAAAGCAAGTAATAAGGTGGAATATGAAAAGTATTACTTTTTAACATATTCCACTTTATTACTTGCTTTTTATATAATTTAAAAACTAAAAAATGCTTTGAAATATTTTCGCTAGTATAGGTGCCAATATTACAGTTATAAGACCATTTACGCCTATTGTAAGGCTGCTCATAGCCCCTTCAACTTCTCCTAGCTCAATTGCTTTTGTAGTTCCAATAGCATGGCAGGAATTTCCTAGTGCAACTCCCCTTGCTACTTTATCATTTATTTTAAATATCTTAAATACTGTTGGTCCAATTATAGCTCCAAAAACACCTGTTATTATTATGGCAGCAACAGTTATAGCAGTTATACCACCTATTTGCTTAGAAACTGCCATACCTATAGGTGTAGTAATTGATTTTGGCATCATTGATAAATTTATTCGCTTTGGTATTCTAAATAGCTTACATAAAAGTACAACACTTGTTATACCACACAAGGTTCCAACTGTTATTCCTGCTAAAATTGGAACGGCATTTGCTTTAAGTAATTTTATTTTCTTATAAAGTGGAACGGCTAAAACAACTGTCGCTGGTGACAAAAGAAAAGATATAAATTGACCTCCATTATTATAATCAGAAACACTAATATTAAATACCTTTAAAAATATTATAAGAAATATTATACTTATCAAAAGAGGATTGAGAACTTCCAGTCTAGTCTTTCTTTTAATAATACATGCTACTTCAAAAGCTATTAAAGATATCATTATTGAGAACATTGGTGAAGATATTATATCCTTCATTATTTTTTCCTCCCCTTTATTGCTTGAACCGTTAAGCCTGTGATAGCCATTGTTATAATTGTAGTAATAACTACAACAATAATCAATAATATCCAAGTATCCTTTATTAATTTAAAACTTGTAATAAGTCCTACCCCAGCTGGAACAAAGAAAAAAGGTAAATACTCCAGCAAAGAATTGCTAACTTCCTCCACAGCCTCCAATTTGATAATCCCCAAACATAATGCTATTACCATTAGCAGCATTCCAAGAACATTTCCTGGTATTGGAAGTTTAAATAAGGTACTTATAACTTGACCTAAAAAACAAAATAAAAGAATGATTGCAAGTTGTCTTATGTATTTCATTGCTTACGCCCCTTTGTATAAAATTATTATTTTCGACACGTCAATCCATAATTTATATTTTAACTCAATTTTAATTAAATTTCATTATAATATTAGCTTGTATTCTTTCCTTATTTCTTATGCATTTTAGGCGTATTGCATATGACATCGTATTCAAATATTTTTTACAAAAAATTATTTATTATTTAACTTTTTTAAAAGTTACACATTAAGAACTAAAGACATACTTGCTCTCCAAATTTTCGCTATGCCTCTTTTTTCACTTTACATTGAACCGCTTCTTCATTGTTACTTTTATTTCCAACAAGACTAAAGACTACACCACCTATAATCAATACTGCACCTAAAATAAATTTTGCAGTAATAGCCTCTCCTAAAAATATTACACCAAGTAAAACTGAAACCATGGGCTGCAACGGATAAAATAATGAGCAAGTTCCCGCTTCTATTATGGATAGGCTTTTATTCCAAAGCACATGGGCTATAGCAGTACAAACAAGTCCCATATAAAGCAATGCAAGAATAACCTTCCAATCAAATTGAACATTAGCCGTTGTTGCTAGTTCATAGCCAGAACATGGTAACGTACATATTGCCGCTATTACTATTCCATATGTTGTAATCTGTAAAACATCATACTTTTGAGTAACTCTTTTAATCATAACAGAAACAAAAGACCATGTGATTACAGATGTTACTGACATCAAAATTCCCCATACGACTTGTCCATTTCCACTTACACCACCAATAATAATGTACACACCAATAATCGCTAAAACAATACAAAATACTTTCTTTAGCGTTAGCTTTTCTTTTAAAATAATTGCGGCAAAAATCATTATAGTAATTGGATTTAAGGAATTAACTAAGGAAGAAAGAGAAGCATTAGATAATTTTGTCCCCATGAACTGTATAGTCATTGACATGAAATATCCAACAAATCCTATTAAAAAGATATACTTATAATCCTGTTTTTCTATCTTTTTTAATTTTTTTGTTCTAAGTACAAGTAATAGAATGCAGCCTGAAATTAAATATCTTAAAAATGAAACTGTAAATGTAGGCACCTTACCAAGTACAAATTTACTTACTACATATAAACTGCCCCAGGCACAAAAAGTTATTATTAAGTATAAATATGCTATTTTTTTATTTGTCACTATCTTTCTTAACAAGAAATACTAATAAATAAGTTCTTGCTAAAATTCGCCACCTTTCACTATGTATATATATTTTAGTATAGCACCATTATAAAAAATAAAAAACCTGTAAGAATGAAACTTACAAGTTTTCTTTTCACCTTTTACCTAATTTATATACATGATAAGTTTATCACTTCTTCTTAAATATTGATTTTAATGATTGCTTCACCACATCAAAAAAACTTAACGAAGAAACCATATGACTTGGATCAACATATTCTCGAACAGCGCGAAGTACTTTCTTTGGTTCTTTAGAAGAAAAAGTATAAGTACCATTTTTCTTAGTTCGGATGGCATATCGTGGAATCCACTTCCCCTTAAGCAATACAGACGCAATTACATAGTCAACCTCTTCCCAAGGAATTTGAATGAATTTTCGAGAATCACGAGAATTATAGAATTCAAAGCCTTTGTCTCCGATCATTATTTTGCCATACTCCGAAAAACCTGTGAAAACCGTCGCATCTATTACTAAATCTACTTTTGTATTGAGTGATTGAACCATAAAATATACCCCTTTTCTAGTTTTAAGATGCCTAAACACATTTATTTTTATTATATATTTTTTATATGCTTCTATCAAGTGTTTAAAATTGATTGCCAATAACTCATATTTTAACAAAAGCCTAGACTAAAAAGCCTAGGCTAAGTTAAAAATATTACATTATGCCGATTAAGTGGAATACGATACCTATTGCGAATAATCCAAGGATTATAACAATTGGTGATACCTTCTTCTTAAGTAACCACATACAAATAAATGTTATTACTAATCCTGCAAGTCCAGGAATTAATGAATCTAAGTTACCTTGAAGTGTTGTAACTTTATGATCTGTTAATGACATACCACCTGCTTGTTGTAACAATGCTTGTTTAATACCGTTCGTTCCAGCAGGAAGTTTACTCCAATCAATGTAGGCACCCTTAGCATACGGAACAGATGATACTATAGGTGTAAATTTAACAGATACCCATCTGTTAACTAATGATCCCAAAATGAACATACCAAGGATAGATGCTCCTTTTGTAATATCTTGTAGTAATCCACCTGTTAAATCATCAGTAATGTGAGAACCTGCTTTGTATCCAAATTCTTGTGTATACCACATAAATGCCACACGAATTGCATTCCAAACAATGAAATATATAATTGGTCCAAGGATATTACCAGTCATAGCAAGAGAAGCAGCTAATGCACCTAAAATTGGTCTAACAGTAAACCAGAAAACTGGGTCTCCGATACCTGCTAAAGGTCCCATCATACCAACTTTAACACCTTGAATAGTTACATCATCAATTGGTGCTCCGTTTGCACGCTCTTCTTCTAGCGCTAATGTTACACCAATGATTGGCGAAGCTAGATATGGATGAGTGTTAAAGAACTCTAAGTGACGTTTCAATGCAGCTACACGATCTTCCTTAGTCTTATATAATTTTTTAATTGCTGGGATTAATGCGAAAGCCCAACCACCACTTTGTGTTCTTTCATAGTTCCAAGAACCTTGGATGAATGTTGAACGCCAACAAACAGACATACGATCTTTTTTTGTTAATTTCAATTCTTTTTCCATTTTCGTTTTCTCTCCTTTCCTAGTAATTATCAATAATATCGCCTAATGGATCGCCGGTATTTGAGCCGCCACCCTTACCTGAGCCGCCTTGTTTACTAAGCGATAAGTAAATAATAGCTAAGCATACGCCGATTGCACCTAATCCAATAAGTGTAATTTGTGAAACAGTTGCTAATACAAAACCAATTGCGAAGAATGGCCATACTTCTTTTGTAGCCATCATGTTTATTACCATTGCATAACCAACAGCTACAACCATTCCACCACCTATTGCTAAACCATCTGTTAACCAAGTAGGCATAGCTAAAAGTAATGAACGGATATGTGTAGCACCAATTGCTAAAATCAAAGCTGCTGGGATTGCAATACGTAAGCCCTGCATAATAATAGCAATGACATGCCACATCTCAATTTTTGCCATATTTCCTTCTTCAGCAGCAGCATCCATCAAATGTATAATACCTGTAGCGATTGTACGAGTAATAATTGCTAATAATAGTCCTGCAACTGCTAGTGGAACTGCAATAGCTATAGCTGAAGAAACCCCTGCTTTACCTTGTCCACCAAGAACTAAAATGATTGCGGATGCAACAGATGCTAACGCTGCATCGGGTGCTACGGCAGCACCGATATTTGCCCATCCTAAAGCAATCATTTGAAGCATACCACCTAGGATTAGGCATGGTACTAAATTACCTGTAACTAAGCCAATTAACGTACATGCAACTACTGGTTGATGGAATTCGAATTCATCCAAAACACCTTCCATACCAGCTAAAAATGCTACGAAAATGACTAATATCATTTGAATAATATTTAAATTCATGATTATTAATCCTCCATTTCTTACAATATTTAGATTATTTTAATTTGTTTAATTCCTCTTGTGCCCTCTTTAAAATTTCGTTCATATTTCCTTTTGAATCACCTGGAACCTTACGAACATCAAAATCAAGTCCAGCTTTCTTAAGCTTATTGAAAGTATCAATATCGTCTTGATTAAAAGCAAGCACTTTGTTTGGTTGAACTTTACCTGCCGAGTGAGCCATAGAACCAACATTGATTGTCTTCAAAGGCACACCACCTTCTACTGCTCTAAGTACATCTTGTGGAGTTTCAAAAAGAAGTAATGCACGTTCTCCACCAAAATGCTTGTCATCCTTTGCAAGTTTAATCATGTGATCAATTGGAACAACATGAGCTTTAACACCTGGAGGCGCAGCTTGCTGAATTAAATTCTTACGAAGCTCATCTTTAGCTACTCCATCTGACACTACAATAATTCGTGTAGGAGTCATAGCCTTTGACCAAGCAGTTGCTACTTGTCCATGAAGTAAACGTGAATCTATACGTGCTAAAACGTATTCAAATGATCCAGGTGCACCTGCGTTAGATTGTGCTACAGAAGCGCTAGAAGCTTTACCAGTATCTGCTGGTTCTAATTCTTCTGGTTTAACCTTAACTCCTTCTTTGGCTGACTTTAAAATATTAGCTGCAATTTCATGTGCAGATTCCATTGAAAAACGTGCACCATAAGCTTCAAGCAGCATTGGTAGATTCAAACCAGCTACGATTGCCCATTTATCCTTATGCTCTTCAAATAGACCATTAGCTTGGTTAAATGGTGTACCACCCCAAAGATCAACTAAGATTAAAACCTGATCTTGGTTATCAAATGATGAAACTGCTTCTTCCATTTTTGCTTTAATATCATTAGGACCTTCACTGGGCATTAATGTAACAGCTTTTACGTTTTCTTGTTCTCCGAAAATCATATTACCAGATTGCAAAATACCTTTAGCAAATTCCCCGTGACTAGCAAGAATAATTCCTACCATCTTTATACCTCCTATTATTTATTCGTTACAAAAACAAAAGGCATGAACATTGGAAAATAAAACTCAATAACATATGCTCGGATTTCGTCACTATGTTTGTACATTAAATTGAATCATAAAAAATCGTGATAATACCTTATAAGATGTACAAAACATGTGATATAACAAACAAATATTAAATTATTTTATTTACCTATGCTCATGCCTGATCGAATCAGTAACACGCTAGATATTATTATTCTATTAATTTATTGTAATCTACCTAGGAACTTTAATTAACAGCCCCTCTCTTGATTACGTTTTCATGATAACATATTTTTTTTTATTATGCAACATATTTTTTAAACTTTTTTAAATTTTTTTGAACTTTTTTAAACTTTTTTAAGTTTATTTTGCAACTAAAAAAATACACTGCATTATCACTAAGCCCTATGAACGCGGCATTTACGCTCTGCTATTTTGCTGTATCCTTTGTTAAAATTGGGTACTATTTTTCATCTATAGTACCCAATTTTTTATTCAGCTAATATATTTTTTAATATATCTGCATTTTTATCGCAATGTTCTCCTGATAACATATCTAAATGAAGACCATACCCATCATATATAACGAACTTACCCATTGTATGGTTCTCCCAATTTAATAAATATTCATAGTGTTCTCTTACTTCTCTAGTACTAGCGCTTGATATAACATGGATATTAGCTTTTACTTTTTCTTTTGTTATATTTTTATTATTGTACTGTATATATTTTTTATGATTTACCATAGCCCTTTCCGCTATATTTTCCTCAAATTCATGGAAATTGTCTATATTAAAAAAGTTTTTCATAATACTAATAACCTCATGCTTTGAAGGGTACGTTAAATTGTCTTTTACTGATTTTTTTACCGCCGAATCTAACATTATAATATCAGAAACTTCATAACCCTTCTTTTCTAGTACTTTAGCGACTTCAAAAGCTAAATTACCTCCACCAGAATATCCTAATAATATAAACGGTCCTTCATTTTGAGTATCTAGTATGCTTTTTACATACTCATCGATAATATTAGAATTATTAATAAAACTAAATGCATAAATTGAATAATTATCTATTCTATTTACTAAATTTAAATAGGAATACCCATATCCTATAGCCGGTGGAAATGCAAATATATTTTTATCTCCACTATAACTTAGCCTTGTAACTAATTTTCCGCCTTCACCTAAACCAGAATATAATAAATTACAAATATCTTTTATAGTTGGGTTTGTAAATAACTGATCCATTGTAAGATTTAGGACTAATTGTTTTTTCATTTTTACCAACAAATCAACTAATTTAATAGAATTTCCACCTAGTTCAAAGAAGTTATCATTTATTCCTACATTCCTTATTTCCAGTACATCTTCCCATATCTTAACTAACTTCTCTTCCATTTCATTTCTTGCTGCTTCATACTCTGCCCCTGTATTAATTTTTCCTTGTGGCTCTGATAATGCCTTTCTGTCTACCTTTCCGTTTATCGTTAATGGAATTTTATCTATTTTTATGAAGTATGACGGAAGCATATAGTCTGGTAAAGACTTTTTAAGTTCTTCCCTTAATTCACCTACTCTGTATTCTTTGTCACCAACATAATACGCACATAGGTGCTTACTTTCTTCTTTTCCTTTTGCATCTACTACAGTTTCTTTTATCCCCTCTATTTTTAGTAATGTATTTTCTATTTCTCCTGTTTCTATTCTAAAACCTCTTATCTTAACTTGATAATCTATTCTTCCTAGACATTCTATGGTTCCATCTGGCAGCCATCTTGCTAGATCTCCTGTTTTATACATCCTTTGCCCTGGTTCATATGGATTTATTACAAATTTCTCTTCGGTTAATTCTTTATTGTTTAAATATCCCCTTGAGAGTCCATATCCACTTATACATAGTTCTCCTGCTGCACCTATTGGCATCAATTTATTGTTCTTATCAACTATATATATGCTTACATTATCTATTGGTTTTCCTATTGGCATATTTAAATAATCTTTCAAATTATTTATAGTTATATTATTACATGCAGCATCAACACAGCATTCCGTCGGTCCATATACGTTACTAATGATAAGCTCCTTATTATTAACTTTCTTATATAGCTTTTCTATTACTTTTCGTGTAAGTTTATCTCCACCAATTATCAAATTTTTAAGCTTTAAGTTTCTATTTGTTAGAAGCTCTGAATTAGCCATCATTGCTAAATGCATTGGTGTTCCATCTGTTATCTCTATTTTATTATTTAAGTAGAACTCAACTAACTTGTCGCCTTCTTTTCTAGCAGCTTCTGAAACTACATATAATGTATTTCCTAATAATAAAGAACAAAAGATTTGTTTAACTGATGCATCAAAAACATATGGAGCTACTAAAGCTATTTTTAAATTATCATTATATTTACTGTATATACTTTCATTTAATCCATGTACTAAATTAGTTACATTTGAATGTTCTATCATAACACCCTTAGGCTTCCCCGTTGTTCCTGATGTATATATTACATAGGCTAAATTTTTTGAACTGGCAGTCTTACCTAGGTTAGCACGATCTTCTTTATAGAACTCTTCATCTTCCAAGTCACATACGTCTACTTTTTCATTCTTTATTTTTTCCCTAAACTTACTTTGAGTTAATACTATTTCAGCTTTACTATTCTCTATCATATATTCTATTCTATTCTCTGGATATTCTGGGTCTATTGGCATATATGCTCCCCCTGCTTTTAAAATGCCCATTATACCCACTATCATTTCAAGAGAACGCTGCACCATTATTCCTACTACAGTATCCGCTCCTACGCCTTTTTTCATTAAGGTTATTCCTAATGAATTAGCTCTTTCATTAAGCTCTTTATAAGTTAACTTTTTATCTTCATATACAACAGCAATATTATCTGGAGCCTTCTTCACGTTTTCCTCAAATAATTCATTTATTGTTTTCTCTCTTGGATAATCTACTTTTGTGTCATTAAACTCCATAAGTAACTTATGCTTTTCTTCTTTCCTTACTACTTCTATATCTTTAATTAGTACTTCTTCATTATCTATAACTTGATTTATTAAGCTTTCAAAATGATTTTTAATTTTTAGTACATTATCCTTTGAATACATTAATTCATTAAATTTAAACTTTATTAAAATAGTATCCTGATATATGACAGTTAAGTTAAAGTTGTAGTTTGTTTGCTCTTGTGATTTACCGCCAATTATTTTTAGATTATTCTTAGTCAATACTTCATTATTAATACCATCGCTGTCAACTGGATAGTTTTCAAATATCATTATGTTGTTTACTAACTTTTCTTTAACTTCACTTAACCCTTGTATCTCTGCTAAAGGATAAAAATCATACTCGCTACTTTCTAAGAAAGACTTATTAACAGTAGTCAGTAATTCCTTAAACGTCATATTTCCTTCTGCTTTAACTCTTAAAGGTACAGTATTTATAAATAATCCCAACATATTTTCTATACCCTTAACCTCTGGATTTCTTCCTGATACAACATATCCAAATACAGAATCGCTGCTGTTATTATACTTATTAAGCAGTACTGACCATAGGCTTTGTATTATTGTATTAATTGTAACCTTACTATTTCTAGCTATTGCTTCAAGCTTTCTCGTTATATCTTTTCCTATATTAAGGTTAATTTCTTCTTTTTTATATTCCTTACTGCTCTCTTTATTTTCAAACGGTACTGCTGTTACCTCATTATAATCTAGAAGGTATTTTCTCCAATATTCCTTTGCTGCATCTCTATCCTTATTATTAAGCCACTCTATATACTCGGAATACGGTACTACTTCTTTTAAATTTGCTTTGTATCCATACTTGAGTTCATTATATATCTTAAATAATTCAAGCATTATTATATTGAGACACCAGCCATCCATTATAATATGATGATTATTAAGTATTAGATTATATACATCCTCTTCTGTTTTAATTATTGTCAATTTTATAAGGACATCTTTGTTTAAATCAAAGCCTTTCTTTTTATCATTCTTTACTGCTTTATCTATATAGTCTTCTTTATCAAATTCCTCATCACTTATATCTACATATCTGACATCTGCTTTTCTTTTATAAAATACAATTTGCATATTCCTATTAAAGTTTTCATAATCAAAAGCAGTTCTTAAAATATCATGCCTCTCTACTAACCTATTAAAACTTTGTTTCAATAATTCTATATCTAATTGTCCTTTTACCTTTATTACTAATTCTTCATTATAAGCTTCTGATTTATTATCATATAACGTATGGTATAACATTCCTTCTTGCATTGGTGTTAATGAGTATATATTTTTGATATTATCTATATCTTTTAAATACGGTTTTAATTGTTGTAAGGTTATATTTTCCTTTGTTACATCTGCTGCTGTTTTTTCTGATTTATCCTTATTCATACAATGCTCAATAATTGCTATAAGGTTATTTCTATATTCCTGAATTAATTTCTTTATTGTTTCATCTTTATATTCCTCATCATTGTACCTTATACCTATATTTAACTTTTTATCTATGAGTATTCCTGAAAAATCTAATGAGTATAATCTCTTATTATTTAAACCTATTGAATTTCCACTGCTTAAAGGCGACATATTAAAGATGTCATTATTTATATCTTCATCAAACTGTCCAAGATAATTAAAGCTTATTTCTGGTTTTAACCTAAATTCCATCTTATCCTTAGAAAGATATTTGATTATGCCATAGCCAATTCCCTTATTAGGTACTCTTCTTAAAGAATCTTTTGTATTCTTTATCATCATTCCTAATTCTTCATTACTACTGCTTAAAACTACTGGATACTGCGAAGTAAACCAGCCTACTGTTCTCGTTATATCCACATTTTTTACAATCTCTTCTCTACCATGAGATTCCAAGTTGACTAATATATTTTCCTCGCCTGTCCATTTACTTATTGTTAATGCCAAAGCTGTTAATAGCAAATCCTCTATTTCTGTGTTATATGCCTTATTTACATGTTTTAATAATTTCTCCGTTTCATCTTTTGTAAGGTTAAATTCTACACTTCTTAAATCTTTAATCCTAGCTACAGCTATCTCTTTGTCCTTTGGAAGTTTCCTTACGTCACACTTATCTATATATCTCCAGTATTCTAGCTGTTTTCTCATATTGTAACTTGCAGCCTGTTTACTCTGTTCACTTGCCCACTCTTTAAAGGATGTAGTTTTCTCTTGAAGTATTATGTCCTCTCCGTTTTTAGCCATTTCATATGCCTTCGATAAATCTTCAAATAATATTCTCCATGAAACTCCATCTATAACTAAATGGTGTATTGCTATTAGTAAATGATCTCCTTTATGTGTTTTAAATAAGCCTAATTTAACAAGAGGTCCCTCCTCTAAATTAATACTATCTTGAATTTGGTTACACTTTTCTGTTATTTCTTCTTCATTTAAACCCTCATATACATTTAAGTCGTATAACTTTTCACTTGTCCCTCTATTAATTTGATGTACTTCACCATTTTCGTTCTTATAAACCATTCTCAATGCATCGTGGTGAATAACTATAGCTTCAAATGCTTTTTCTAATGCTTCTTTTTCAAACCCATCTTTACTAAACAGCATTACTGATTGATTCCAATGATGTTCTTCTTCAAAATTCATTTCAAAGAACCATTTTTGTATAGGCGTTAATCCTACTTCTCCAACCACTTCATCTTGGCTTATTGTTACAGCATTTTTCTTTACGCACTTACTTAAAGCTTTTATATTTGAATTGTTGAATACATCCTTAACCTCAAAATAATATCCTTCTGCTTTAGCTCTTGATATTACCTGTATTGATTTTATGGAATCTCCACCTAAACTGAAAAAGTCATCGTTTATTCCTATATTATCTATGCCCAATACTTTTTCCCATATTTGTACAAGCTTTTGTTCTATTTCATTTCGTGGAGCCTCATATTCTGCTCCTGTATTAATTTTCCCACGTGGCTCTGGCAATGCCTCTCTATCTACTTTTCCATTTGGTGTTAACGGCATACCTTCTAGTTTTATAAAATATGATGGGAGCATATAGTCTGGTATGGATTGCTTAAGTTCTTCCCTTAATTCTCCTACACTATATTCTTTTTCACCTATGTAATATGCACATAGATACTTGTTTCCTGCTTTTTCTCTTGCTAAAACTACTACCTCTTTTATTCCTTCTATTTTTAATAAATTACTTTCTATTTCCCCAAGTTCTATTCTGAAACCTCGTATCTTAACTTGATGGTCTATTCTTCCTAAATACTCTATGTTCCCATCTGGAAGCCATCTTGCTAGATCTCCTGTTCTATACATTTTTTCTCCCGACTCATATGGATTCTCTGCAAATTTTTCATTAGTTAACTTTTCGTTATTTAAGTATCCTCTAGCTACTCCGCAGCCACTTATACACAACTCTCCTGCTACTCCTATTGGGAGCATTTTATCATTCTTATCAACTATATATATTTTTGTATTATCAATAGGTTTTCCTATTGGTATATTATCAAATATATCTTTCAATGAATATTTAGTTGAATATATAGTAGCTTCTGTTGGACCATATAGATTTTCTATCCTTGTACTCTTAATTAAATCTTTAAAAACTTTAGTATTTTCAATTCTTAATGCTTCTCCAGCTGTTAAAATATATTTTAGGCTTTTTATATTTCTTATATTATTATCCAGTTCATTTAAAAACAAATTAAACATACTTGAAGTAAAATTAATATGACTTATAGAGTTATCTATTATGGATTTTAATATATATTTAGCATCTTTTTCATATCCATTATTAAGTACAATTAATTTTCCTCCACCTACAAACCAGCCAAATATCTCACTTACAGAAACATCAAATACATAATTTGTTTTTTGTAAGTATGCTCCTTCTTTATCCATAGGATAATTTTTCTGCAAAAACATTAATGTATTTATTACACTGCTGTGATTTATCATAACTCCCTTAGGCTTTCCAGTTGTTCCTGATGTGTATATTACATATGCCAAATTTTCCGCACTAGCAGTTTTACCTAAGTTAGCACAATCCTCTTTATACAACTCTTCATCTTTCAAATCACATACGTTTATTTCCTCATTCTTTATTTTTTCTTTAAACTTATTTTGAGTTAATACTATTTCTGTTTTACTATTCTCCAGCATGTATTCTATTCTATCCTCTGGATATCCTGGGTCTATTGGCATATATGCTCCTCCTGCCTTCAAAATACCCATTATTCCAACTATCATTTCAAAGGAACGCTGCACCATTATCCCTACTATACTTTCTGCTCCTATACCTTTTTTCTTTAATACTCTTGCTAAAGAATTAGCTCTTTCATTAAGCTCTTTATAAGTTATTTTTTTATCTTCGCATACAACAGCAATATTATATGGAGTCTTCTCTACTCCTTCTTCAAATAATTCATTTATTGTTTTCTCTCTTGGATAAACTGCCTTTGTGTCATTAAATTCTATAAGTAATTTATGCTTTTCTTCTTCATCTATTAATTCTATGTCTTTAATCTTAGTTTCCGCATTCTGTCCTATTTCTTCTATTATATTTAATAGATGCTTTTTCATTCTTTCAATGGTTTCATGTTTATAAAGGCTAGTTGCATAACTCAAATTAAAGTAGATTTCTTCTTCTCTTTCCTCTGCTGTTATTGTTATATCAAACTTTTCTACATTGTCATTTGTATTATATGTCCTAAAGCTTAAGTCATTTATTTCTACCTTGGCCTCTTCCATATTCTGAAGTACAAACATAACATCAAATAATGGATTTCTTCCTAAATCCCTATCTATATCTATTTTGTCCACAATTTCTTCAAACTGATAATCTTGATTTTCATATGCCTTTATTGCTTTGTTTCTTACAGTTTTTAAATAATCTCTAAAACTCAACTCATCCTTTAACTTACTTCTTATTGCCAAAGTATTTACGAACATACCTATTAAGTTTTCTAGATCTCCGTGATTTCTACCAGCTATTGGACTTCCAACTACTATATCTTCCTGTCCACTATATTTTGATAATAGTATATTTATATTTGCTAATAGTACCATGTACATAGTACTTCCAGTTTCTTTAGCTATCTTTCTTAACTTTTCAGTTGTTTCCTTATCTAAAACAAAATTTATACTTCTGCCCCTAAAGTCTTTTACCCTCGGTCTTTTATAATCTGTAGGTAAGCTTAGTACTGGTACTTCGTCACTAAATTCTTTTAACCAATATTGTTCCTGTTTTTTAAATTCTTCACTTTCTCTCTTCTTTAACTGCCATGCAGAATAATCCTTATATTGTACTTTTAATTCTCCTAAGTCTTTTCCGCTATATAACTTGCTAAATTCTCTTGTTAATATGGACATTGAAACTCCGTCTGATGCTATATGATGCATGTCAAAGAACATAATATGTCTTTCTTTTTCTAATTTTATAATCCCTACCCTTAATAATGGTGCCTTTTTTAAGTCAAATGGTCTTATAAATTCTTCAAACTTTTCTTTAACTTCTTCTTCATTTTTTATTTCTATTTTCTCTATTTCAAATTGTATTTCATTAGTTTTATTAATTCTTTGCACTATCTTATCAGCTTTAGTATAAAAGCTTGTCCTTAATGTTTCATGTCTTTCTATTAGGTTTATAAAAACATTCCTTATTTTTTCTATTTCAATTTCACCTAATATCTCTAAAGCTCTTGGCATATTGTATGCTGTACTGTCCTTATCAATCTCCTGAAGCATATACATTCTCTTTTGTGCTGATGATGCTTCATAGTATTCCTTTTCTTCTACTTTTTCTATTGCTTCATATTGCTTGCTGCTAATAGTTTCTATATATTCGCTGAGTCCCTTTATGTTTCCGTTACTGAAGATTTCCTTTAGCGGCACTTCTACATTTAATACCTTGAAAATCCTCCCTGTTAAAGTTGTTGCACTTAAAGAATGTCCGCCCAATTCAAAGAAGTTATCATTTATTCCTATATTAGTTACCCCTAATACGTTCTGCCATATCTCTACTAGCTTCTCTTCTAACTCATTTCTTGGTGCCTCGTACTCTGCTCCTGTGTTGATTTTGTCCTCTGGCTTAGGTAGTGCCTTTCTGTTTACTTTCCCGTTTATTGTTAGAGGCATATTCTGTAGCTTTATAAAATATGCTGGTATCATGTAATCTGGTAAGGATTTTTTTAGTTCTTCTCTAAACCTTCTTACGCTGTATTCTTTTTGCCCTACATAATATGCACATATGTATTCATTTCCCTCTTTTTCTCCTGCCAAAACCGTTGCTTCCGTTATTCCCTCTATCTTTAATAAGGTGTTTTCTATTTCTCCTATTTCTATTCTGAAACCACGTATCTTAACTTGATGATCTATTCTTCCTAAATATTCTATGGTTCCATCTATCATCCATCTTGCTAAATCACCTGTTCTATACATCTTTTCACCAGGAGCATATGGATTCTTCACAAATCTTTCTTGCGTCATTTTTTCATTATTTAAATATCCCCTCGCTAGCCCTTCTCCACTTATACATAATTCACCACATGCTCCTATTGGCATAATCTCTAAATTTTTTCCTAAAACATATATCTTCACGTTGTCCGAAGGCACTCCTATTGAAACTGAACTTTTAGCATTCTTTTCAGCCTTATATTCATGTATCATGCAGCCTACTGTTGTTTCTGTTGGACCATACTCATTATATATCTTCACATTTCCATCAAATGCATTATATATACTTCTCGCTAACTTCTCCTTTAAATCTTCTCCACCTAATATAAGTTTTTTCACTCTTGTTTTTGATAAATCCATGTTCTCTATTAACTTCAAATGTGTAGGTGTTAATTTTATAATGTCGACTTTGTTTTCTTCCACTACCTTTTTTATAAGTGAAACTTTACTTTCTCCTTCATATATTACTACCGCATTTCCTGAAATAAGTGGCGTATATATTGATGTTACTGTTAAATCAAAGGATACTGAAGAATATAGCGGGAAATCTGTTTTTTCCTCTTTAACATATACTTTTCTAGCCCAATATACATAATTCACTAATCCACCATGCGTTACCATTACACCCTTGGGGTTTCCTGTAGTTCCAGATGTATATATTATATATACTAAATTATTTCCTTTTGTAGTTTTACTTAAATTAGCTGTATCTTCTTTGTACAACTCTTCACTATTCAAATCACATGTATCTATGTCTTCATTACTTAACTTTTTCTTAAACTTATCTTGTGTTAATAATATCTTAGTTTTACTATTCTCAAACATATATTTTATTCTGTCTTCTGGGTATTCTGGATCTATTGGCAGATATGCTCCTCCTGCTTTTAATACACCTAACATTCCCACTATCATTTCAAGAGAACGTTCTGCCATTATTGCCACTATGGCATCTGCTCCTACTCCCTTTTTTCTTAAATTTCTAGCTAGAGAATTAGCTCTCTCATTAAGCTCTTTGTAAGTTAACTTTTTATCCTCAAAAACAACCGCAATATTATCTGGAGTTTTTTCTACCTGCTTCTCAAATAATTCAATTATTGTCTCATTCCTTGGATATTCTGTGCTTGTATTATTGAATTCTTGTAACAATTTATATTTTTCTTCTTCACTTACTATTTGTATATCTTTAATAACTGAATTCATATTAAGACTTACTGAGCTTAATATATTAATAAACGCATTTTTAACTCCATTAACTTCGTCCATTAATAATTCGTTACAATAATTAAATATAAGCTTTATGGAATTATTATATTTTTCTATATTTAAAGTAAAATCATTATTATCTAACGCCAAAATATCTTCTATCTGCTTTTTATTATGAATGTTCTTCATACAACAATACGCATTAACACTGTCATATATATCATTGATTTTATATATCTTTTTGACTGGATAAAATTGATGTTTATATGCTTCAAAAGTTTGATTTTTCTGATGAACTAATGCTTGTTTGAATGTATTATCTTCAATAATATTATTATCTAATATTATAAATTCATTATTACTTTCCATATCTTCTGATCCAATATATTGGGGAATTCCAATTAAAAATTTATTATTTTGAAAGTACTTAGCTATAGTGATTTTAAATGTAGCCAACATAATTACATAAATAATTAGATCATTATTTCGAGATGTTTTAACTATTTTATTAAATACTTCACCATCTATGTCTAAATTGATTTCATTTTTACTCGGTACATATTCTGAAACTCTCTTACTAAAATTTATTCTTTCATATTCCCCATGTGCAATCTTATTCCAATATTCTTTAGATGAATTAATTAAATTAATATCTGACTCTTCTTCTCTAATCATTTGTACTACACCCCCTAATTTCTTAGTACTAATCCGCATTTATTAATTCCAGATAGTAATGTGATTTAATTTTTCAATCTAATTACATTACCATCTGGCATATTACTCCTTACTAATCTTCAAAATCAAAATCAAAGTCATCTTTGTTAAAATTACTACTCTTTGTTTTTGATAGAAAATCGTAGGCTTCATTATTAGTCATTACACTTATATCTTTTATAGCTATATCAAAATCACTACTTGATGCTTTAATGATATGTTTAAAGCACTTAATCATATCTTCCATAGTCTCACGTTTATATAGGCTAGTTGCATAACTAAAATTAAATTTAATTTCTTCTGTTCCTTCAGACGCAGCTATTGTAATATCAAGCTTTTCCATCTTATTACTTAGGATGTATGGCTTAAAGGTTAAACCTTCTACTTCCATCTTAGCTTCTCCCACATTTTCTAGAACAAACATAACATCAAATAATGGGTTTCTGCTTAAATTTTTATATTTCTCTACTTTAGATGCCAGCTCTTCAAATTGATAATCTTGATTTTCATATGCTTTTAATGCTTTGTTCTTTACTGTCTTTAAATATTCCTTAAAACTTAGTTCACTATTTACATGGCTTCTTATTGCTAATGTGTTTACAAATACACCTATTAAGTTTTCTAAATCCACATGGTTTCTTCCTGCTATTGGGCTTCCAACCACTATATCTTCCTGCTCACTGTATTTTGATAATAATATATTTATATTTGCTAATAACACCATGTACATAGTAGTTTCAGTTTTTTTGGCTATATTTCTTAAGCTTTCAGTTGTTTCTTTATCTAAAACAAAGCTTATACTGTCACCTTTAAAATCCTTAGTCTTTGGCCTTGCATAGTCTGTAGGCAGCTTCAATACTGGTATTTCTCGGCTAAACTCTTGCAACCAATATTCCTCCTGCCTTTTATACTCCTCGCTTGCCTTTTTATTTAACTGCCATGCAGAATAATCCTTATATTGTACTTTTAATTCTCCTAAGTCTTTTCCGCTATATAACTGACTAATTTCTTCTGTTAATATGGACATTGAAACTCCATCTGATACTATGTGATGCATATCAAAAAGCATAATATATCTTTCTTCTTCTAACTTTATAACTGCTGCTCGTAATAATGGTGCAGTACCTAAGTCAAATGGTCTTATAAATTCCTTTATTTTTTCTTGTATTTCTTCTTCAGTGCTTACCTCTATTTTTTCTATTTCAAATTGTATTTCACTGGCCTTATTTACCATTTGTACTATCTTATTATCCACAGTATAGAAGCTTGTCCTTAATGTTTCATGTCTTTCTATTAACTTTATAAATGTTTCCTGCATTCTTTCTATTTCAAATTTACCCAATACTTCCAAACTTCCAGGCACATTATATGCAGTGCTATCCTTATCAAGTTCTTGAAGCATATACATTCTCTTTTGAGCCGATGAAGCTTCATAGCATTCTTGTTCTTCTACCCTTTCTATTGCTTCATATTCTTTTTTGTTACTAGCTTCTATATATTCACTTAATCCCTTTATGCTTCCCCTTGTGAATATTTCTTTTAGCGGTACTTCTATATTTAAATTCTTATAAATTCTTCCTATTAGTGTTGTTGCTTTTAAGGAATGTCCTCCTATTTCAAAGAAGTTATCATTTATACCTATATCGCACACACCTAATACATCTTCCCATATTTCCACCAATTGTTTTTCCAATTCGTTTCTTGGAGCTTCATATTTTACTCCAGTATTAATTTTTCCATCTGGCTCTGGTAATGCCTTTCTGTCCACTTTTCCATTTGGTGTTAACGGCATGCTCTCTAATTTTATAAAGTATGCTGGAATCATATAGTCTGGTAAGGATTTTTTAAGTTCCTCTCTTACCTCACTTATATTGTATTCTTTTTCACCTACATAGTACGCACATAGGTATTTGTTTTCTTCCTTTTCTCTTGCTAAAACTACTGCCTCTTTTATCTGCTCTAGTTTCAATAAATTATTTTCTATTTCTCCAAGCTCTATTCTAAAGCCTCTTATTTTAACTTGATGGTCTATTCTTCCTAAGTATTCTATATTGCCATTAGGAAGCCATCTTGCCAAATCTCCTGTTCTGTACATTCTTTGTCCTGATTCATATGGATTCGCTGCAAATTTTTCTTTGGTCAATTCTTCATTATTTATATATCCCCTTGCTAGTCCATCTCCACTTACACATAATTCTCCTGCTACCCCTATAGGCAATAATTTATTATTTTCATCAACTATATATATTCTTACGTTATCTATTGGTCTTCCTATTGGTATATTTCTATATTCTTTATCTATTCTAAAACTTGTTGTAACTACTGCATTTTCTGTAGGTCCATAGTTATTTATTAAATCATATGTCTGTTCCTTATATACTTTAAGTCTATCTGCTCCCGTTAACAATTTTCTAAGTGAGTGGTTTTTTTGCTGTATAAATTGTTCAAAAATTTGTGTAGGTAAAAAGCTTATGGTTATTTTATTCTTTTCATAATAGTCATTTAAAAGTTCTATATTTAGCCTTATTGAATCATATATTACATGTATTGCTGCTCCAGCTATAATGTACGGGAATATCTCCCATACTGATGCATCAAATCCTACTCCTGCATATTTTGTAACTCTATCTTCTTCAGTAACTTCGTAATATCTATTGTGCCACAAGGATAAATTTACAAGTCCTTTATGTTCCATCATAACTCCCTTAGGCTTTCCAGTTGTCCCTGATGTATATATTACATATGCTAAATTATTTGCTTTAGAGGTTTTACCTAAGTTGGACTTACTTTCCTTATATAACTCTTCATTATCTAAATCATATATTTCTCTTTTATGCCCAGTTATTTTCTCTTTAAGTTTACCCTTTGTTAATACTATATTTGTTTTGCTATTTTCCAGCATATATTCTATTCTATCTTCTGGGTATTCTGGATCTATTGGCAGATATGCTCCTCCTGCTTTCAAGATTGCAATTATTCCTACTATCATATCAATAGAATTTTGTACCATTATTCCTACTGTATCATCTTGACATATACCTTTTTGTGCTATAACTCTTGCTAAAGAATTTGCTTTTTCATTTAACTCTTTATAAGTTAATTTTTCATCTTTAAATACAACTGCTGTATTCTTTGGAGTCCTTTCTACCTGCTCTTCAAATAACTCAGTTATTGTTTTGTCTTTTGAATATTCTACACTGGTATCATTAAATTCTACTAATAATTTACGTTTTTCTTCTTCACTCACTATTTCTATATCTTTAAGCTTAACCTCTATATTCCTTACCGTTACTTTTACTATATTTAAGAAATGATTAATCATTCTTTCAATAGTCTCTTCCTTGTATATACTAGTTGCATAACTTAGCCTAAAATAGATTTCCTCTTTTCCCTCAACTGCCATCATTGTCATATCAAATTTTTCTATATCGTCATTTATATCATAAGGCTTAAAGGTTAAATCTTTTATTTTTATTTTAGCTTCTTCCATATTTTGAAGTACAAATACGATATCAAACAATGGATTTCTACTTAAATCCCTATCTACATCTATTTTGTCCACTAATTCTTCAAACTGATAATCTTGATTTTCAAAAGCCTTTAACGCTTTACTTTTTACTGTTTTTAAGTATTGCTTAAAGCTTGCTTCTGCATTTACACTAATTCTTATTGCTAACGTATTTACAAACATACCTATTACATTTTCTAAATCCACATGGTTTCTTCCAGCTATTGGACTTCCAATTATTATGTCTTCCTGTCCACTGTATTTTGATAATAGTATATTTATATTGGCCATTAGCACCATGTACATAGTACTTCCCGTTTCTTTGGCTATCTCTCTTAATCTTTCAGTGGTTTCTTTATCCAACACAAAATTTATGCTGCTGCCGTTAAATTCTTTAACCTTTGGTCTTTTATAATCCGCAGGTAAATTCAATACTGGTATCTCTCCACTAAATTCTCCCAACCAATATTCTTCCTGCTTTTTAAAGTCCTCACTTTCTCTTTTCTTTAACTGCCATGCAGAATAATCCTTATACTGTACCTTTAATTCTCCTAAATCCTTTCCTGCATATAAATCGCTAAATTCTCTTGTTAGTATGGACATTGAAACTCCATCCGATACTATATGATGCATATCAAAGAACATAACATGCCTTTTTTCTTCTAATTTTATAATTCCTGCCCTTAATAGCGGTACCTTATCTAATTCAAAAGGCCTTATGAACTTTTGGAACTTTTTCTCTACTTCTTCTTCACTTTTTACTTCTATTTGCTCAATTTCAAAATTCGTTTCATCAATTTTATTAATTTTTTGTACTATCTTATCACCTTTAGAGTAAAAGCTTGTCCTTAATGTTTCATGTCTTTCTATTAATTTTATAAACGCTTCCTGCATTCTTTTTATATCAAAATCACCTAATATCTCTAAAGTTCCAGGCATATTATATGCTGTACTGTTCTGATCAAGCTCTTGGAGCATATACATCCTTTTTTGTGCTGCTGATGCTTCATAGTATTCCTTTTCTTCTACTTTTTCTATTGCCTCATATTCTTTTCTACTAACAGAATCTATATATTCACTAAGAACTTTTATATTTCCCTTACTAAATATCTCCTTTAGTGGTACTTCTACATTCAATACTTTGTAAATTCTTCCTATTAGTGTTGTTGCCTTTAGGGAATGTCCTCCTAATTCAAAGAAGTCATCATTTATTCCTATATCTTGTACTCCTAATACGTCTTCCCATATTTGTACAAGTTTTTGTTCTATCTCATTTCTTGGGGCCTCATATTCTGCTCCTGTATCAATTTTACCTTGTGGCTCTGGTAGTGCTTTTCTATTTATTTTTCCGTTTAATGTTAATGGCATACTTTCTAGTTTTATAAAGTATGCTGGCACCATGTAGTCTGGCATAGATTTTTTTAATTCTTCCCTAAACTCTCCTACACTGTACTCTTTTTCTCCAACATAATATGCACATAGATATTTATTTACTGCCCCGTCACTTGCTAAAACTATTGTTTCTTTTATTCCTTCTAGTTTTAATATATTACTCTCTATTTCTCCAAGCTCTATTCTAAAACCACGTATCTTAACTTGATGGTCTATTCTTCCTAGATACTCTATGTTCCCATCTGGAAGCCACCTTGCTAAATCTCCTGTTCTATACATTTTTTCTCCTGGCTCATATGGATTCTGTGCAAATTTTTCATTAGTTAACTTTTCGTTATTTAAGTATCCTCTAGCTACTCCGCAGCCACTTATACATAACTCTCCTGCTACTCCTATTGGGAGCATTTTATTATTCTTATCAACTATATATATTTTTGTATTATCAATAGGTTTTCCTATTGGTATCATTTCTTCTTTTTCCCTGCATTCGTAGTAGGTTACATCTACTGAAGCTTCTGTTGGTCCGTATAAATTTATTAGCCTTGTGTTATTTACTCTTCCTATTTCTTCGTTAAATATGTTGGCTTGTTCTACTTTTAACGCTTCTCCACTTGTAAATACCTTCTCTAGGCTTTCTATATCTTTCACTTTATCTTCTGATATTACATAGTCCATAAAAACATTCAGCATTGATGGAACAAAGTGAAGAACTGTAACCTTTCCTTCTTTTATACTCTTTGTTATTTCTCTTGGATCTTTTTCTCCTCCTGGTACTAGCATCCTAACCTGAGCTCCAACAAATGACCACCACAATATTTCCCATACTGATACATCAAATGTATATGTTGTCTTTTGTAATATTACATCTTTGCTGCTTATGTTATATTTTTTCTGCATCCAATTAATTCTATTTACTATACCTTTATGCTCTATCATAACTCCCTTAGGTTTTCCTGTGGTTCCTGATGTATATATTACATATGCTAAATTATTTGCACTAGAAGTTTTTCCTAAGTTAGCATTACTTTCTTTGTATATTTCTTCATCATTTAAACTGCATACTTCTATGTTATTTTTATTTATTCTGTCTTTAAACTTGTTTTGTACTAATACTAGCTTTGTTTCACTGTTTTCTAGCATATATTCTATTCTGTCATCTGGATATTCTGGGTCTATTGGCATATATGCTCCCCCTGCCTTTAAAATACCCATTATTCCTACTATCATTTCTAAGGAACGCTTCACCATTATCCCTACTACAGCTTCCGCGCCTACGCCTTTTTTCCTTAAGGTTCTTCCTAATGAATTAGCTCTTTCATTTAGCTCTTTGTAAGTTAGACTTTGATTTTCATATACTACTGCAATGTTGTCTGGAGTCTTTTCCACCTGCATTTCAAAGAGTTCACTTACTACCTTACCTTCTGGATATTCTCCTTCCGTATCATTGAACTTTTCTAGTATACTGCGTTCTTCTTCGCTTAATATTTCTATATCCTTAATCTTAATTTCTTCGTCTTTTATAATCTGACTTACTAAATTTTCAAAATGATCTTTAATTTTTAATACATTATCCTTTGAATATACTGCCTCATTAAAATTAAATTTAATTGAAATAGTATCCTGATATATCACTAATAAATTAAAATTGTAATTAGTCTGTTCTTGTGCCTCAACATCGACTATTTTCAAATCATTTTTAGCTAATATTTCATTATTGATGCCATCGCTATCAACTGGATAATTTTCAAATACCATTATATTATTTACTAGCTTCTCTTTGACGTCACTTAACCCTTGTATATCTGCTAGAGGATAAAAATCCCATTGGCTGCTTTCTGCAAATGACTTATTTATATTAGTTAAAAGCTCCTTAAAGGTCATATTATTTTCTGTTTTAACTCTTAAAGGCACAGTATTTATAAATAGTCCTAGCATACTTTCTATACCTTTAACCTCTGGATTTCTTCCTGATACAACATATCCAAATACAGAATCATTACTATTGTTATATTTTTGGAGCAGTAGTGCCCATACACTTTGCATTATTGTATTAATTGTAACTTTATTTTCTCTAGCTATTACTTCTAGTTTCTTTGTCATATATCTTTTTATTTCAAAAGCAACTTCACTCTTTTTATATTCTTTACTATTTTCTTTATTTTCAAATGGTACTATTGCCGCTTCATCATAATCTGCTAAATAATTTGTCCAATAATCTTTCGCTGCTTCCCTATCTTTATTATTAAGCCATTCTATATACTCTGAGTATGGTACTGCTTCTTCTAATTTTGCTTTATATCCAAACTTTAATTCGTTATATATCTTAAATAATTCAAGCATTATTATATTAAGGCACCAGCCATCCATTATAATATGATGATTATTAAGTATTAGATTATATACCTCCTCTTCTGTTTTAATTATTGTCAATTTTATAAGAACATCTTTGTTTAAATCAAAACCTCTTTCTTTATCATTGCCTACTGTTCTACTGATATAGTCTTTCTTATTAAATTCTTTACCACTTATATCTAAATATCTGATATCTGCTTTTCTTTTATAAAATACAATTTGCATATCCCTATTAAAGTTTTCATAATCAAAAACAGTCCTTAAAATATCATGTCTCTCTAACAATCTATTAAAACTTTCATTTAATAAACTAATATCTAATTGTCCTTTTATCTTTATTACTAATTCTTCATTATAAGCTTCTGACTTATTATCAGCTAGAGCATGATATAACATTCCTTCTTGCATTGGCGTTAATAGGTATATATTTTTGATATTATCTATATCTTTTAAATACGGTTTTAATTGCTGTAAAGTTATATTTTCCTTTGTTACATCTGCTGCTGTTTTTTCTGATTTATCCTTATTCATACAATGCTCAATAATTGTTATAAGGTTATTTCTATATTCCTGAATTAATTTCTTTATTGTTTCATCTTTATATTCCTTATCACTGTACCTTATATCTATATTTAACTTTTTATCTATGAGTATTCCTGAAAAATCTAATGAGTATAATCCCTTATTATTCAAACCTATTGAATTTCCACTGCTTAAAGGCGACATATTAAAGATATCATTATTTATATCTTCATCAAACTGTCCAAGATAATTAAAGCTTATTTCTGGTTTTAACCTAAATTCCATCTTATCCTTAGAAAGATATTTGATTATGCCATAGCCAATTCCCTTACTAGGTACTCTTCTTAAAGAATCCTTTATATTCTTTATTGTAGTTCCTAAATCATCGTTATTACTATTCAATACTACTGGATACTGCGAAGTAAACCAACCCACTGTTCTTGTTATATCCACATTTTTTATAATTTCTTCTCTACCATGTCCCTCCAAATTAACTAGAGTATTTTCACTTCCTGTCCATTTACTTATTGTTAATCCTAGAGCTGTTAAAAGTATGTCATTAATTTCTGTATTATAAGCCTTGTTTACATTCTTTAATAAACTTTCTGTTTGCTGCTGTGTAAGCTTAAATCCTATACTTCTTAAATATGCCATTTTGGTTACAGCTGCTTCTTTATCTTTAGGAAGTTTCTTTATGTCACATTTATCTATGCCATTCCAATATTCTAATTGTTTTCTTATACTGTAGCTGTCAGCATATTTCTTCTGCTCTACTGCCCACTCTTTAAAGGATGTTGTTTTATCTTGAAGTATTATATCTTCTCCGTTTTTAGCCATTTCATATGCCTTTGATAAATCTTCAAACAATATTCTCCATGAAACTCCGTCTATAACTAAATGGTGTATTGCTATTAGTAAATGATCTCCTTTATGGGTTTTAAATAAACCTAATTTAACAAGAGGCCCTTCCTCTAAATTAATACTATCTTGAATTTGGTTACACTTTTCTGTTATTTCTTCTTCATTTAAACCTTCATATACATTTAAATCGTATAACTTTTCACTTGTCCCTCTATTAATTTGATGTATTTCACCATTTTCATTTTTATACACCATTCTTAAGGCATCGTGGTGAATTATTATGGCTTTAAATACCTTTTCTAATATTTCTTTTTCAAATCCATCTTTACTAAATAGCATTACTGCTTGATTCCAATGCTGCTTTTCCTCAAAATTCCTTTCAAAGAATCGTTTTTGTATCGGTGTTAATTCTACTTCTCCAACTACTTCATCTTGGCTTATTGTTAAAGCATTCTTCTTAACTAACTTACTTAACACCTTTATATTTGAATTGCTGAATATATCCTTAACTTCAAAGTAATATCCCTTTGCTTTAGCCCTTGATATTACTTGTATTGATTTTATAGAATCTCCACCTAAACTAAAGAAATCATCATTTATTCCTATTTCATCGATATCTAATACATCCTGCCATATTTCTACTAATTGTTTTTCTACTTCATTTCTTGGTGCTTCATATTTTGCTCCTGTATTAATTTTCCCCTGTGGCTCTGGCAATGCCTCTCTGTCTACTTTTCCGTTTGGTGTTAACGGCATACTTTCTAGTTTTATAAAATATGATGGGAGCATATAGTCTGGTATGGATTTCTTAAGTTCTTCTCTTAATTCTCCTACACTATATTCTTTTTCACCTATGTAATATGCACATAGATAATTGTTTCCTGCTTTTTCTCTTGCTAAAACTACAACCTCTTTTATTCCTTCTATTTTTAATAAATTACTTTCTATTTCACCAAGTTCTATTCTGAAACCACGTATTTTAACCTGATGGTCTATTCTTCCTAAATACTCTATATTCCCATCTGAAAGCCATCTTGCTAAATCCCCTGTCCTATACATCTTTTGCCCTTGGTCATACGGATTTGCCGCAAACTTTTCTTCTGTCAATTCTTTATTGTTTAGATATCCCCTTGCAAGTCCATCTCCACCTATACATAGTTCTCCTACTACTCCCATTGGGACTAACTTAGCATTTTTATCAACTATATACATTTTGGCGTTATCAATAGGTTTTCCTATAGGTATATTATCAGATATATCCTTCAATGAATATTTAGTTGAATATACAGTAGCTTCTGTTGGACCATATAGATTTTCTATCCTTGTACTCTTAATTAAATCTTCAAAAACTTTAGTATTTTCAATTCTTAATGCTTCTCCAGCTGTTAAAATATATTTTAGGCTTTCTATATTTCCTGTATTATTATCCAGTTCGTTTAAAAACAAATTAAACATACTTGAAGTAAAATTAATATGACTTATAGAGTTATCTATTATGGATTTTAATATATATTTAGCATCTTTTTCATATCCATTATTAAGTACTATTAATTTCCCTCCACCTATAAACCAGCCAAATATCTCACTTGCAGAAACATCGAATACATAATTTGTTTTTTGTAAGTATGCGCCTTCTTTATCCATAGGATAATTTTTCTGCAAGAACATTAATGTATTTATTACACTGCTGTGATTTATCATAACCCCCTTAGGCTTTCCAGTTGTTCCTGATGTATATATTACATATGCTAAATTTTCCGCACCAGCAGTTTTACCTAGGTTAGCATTACTTTCTTTGTATAATTCTTCATAATTTAACCTGCATACTTCTACGTTATTTTTATTTATTCTGTCTTTAAACTTGTTTTGTACTAATACTAGCTTTGTTTCACTATTTTCTAGCATATATTCTATTCTGTCATCTGGATATTCTGGGTCTATTGGCATATATGCTCCCCCTGCCTTTAAAATACCCATTATTCCCACTATCATTTCAAAGGAACGCTGCACCATTATTCCTACTATGCTTTCTGCTCCTATACCTTTTTTCTTTAATACTCTTGCCAAAGAATTAGCTCTTTCATTAAGCTCTTTATAAGTTAGACTCTGGTTTTCATATACCACTGCAATGTTGTCTGGAGTCTTCTCTACTCCTTCTTCAAATAATTCATTTATTGTTTTCTCTATTGGATAAGCTGCCTTTGTGTCATTAAATTCTATAAGTAATTTATGCTTTTCTTCTTCATCTATTAATTCTATGTCTTTAATCTTAGTTTCCGCATTCTGTCCTATTTCTTCTATTATGTTTAATAGATGCTTTTTCATTCTTTCAATGGTTTCATGTTTATAAAGGCTAGTTGCATAACTTAAATTAAAGTAGACCTCTTCTTCTTTTTCCTCTGCTGTTATTGTTATATCAAACTTTTCTACATTGTCATTTGTATCATACGTCCTAAAGCTTAAGTCATTTATTTCTACCTTGGCCTCTTCCATATTCTGAAGTACAAACATAACATCAAATAATGGATTTCTTCCTAAATCCCTATCTATATCTATTTTGTCCACAATTTCTTCAAACTGATAATCTTGATTTTCATATGCCTTTATTGCTTTGTTTCTTACAGTTTTTAAATAATCTCTAAAACTCAACTCATCCTTTAACTTACTTCTTATTGCTAAAGTATTTACGAACATACCTATTAAGTTTTCTAGGTCTCCGTGATTTCTACCAGCTATTGGACTTCCAACTACTATATCTTTCTGTCCACTATATTTTGATAATAGTATATTTATATTTGCTAATAGTACCATGTACATAGTGCTTCCAGTTTCTTTAGCTATCTTTCTTAACTTTTCAGTTGTTTCCTTATCTAAAACAAAATTTATACTTCTGCCCCTAAAGTCTTTTACCCTCGGTCTTTTATAATCTGTAGGTAAGCTTAGTACTGGTACTTCATCACTAAATTCTTTTAACCAATATTGTTCCTGTTTTTTAAATTCTTCACTTTCTCTCTTCTTTAACTGCCATGCAGAATAATCCTTATATTGTACTTTTAATTCTCCTAAGCCTTTTCCGCTATATAACTTGCTAAATTCTCTTGTTAATATGGACATTGAAACTCCGTCTGATGCTATATGATGCATGTCAAAGAACATAATATGTCTTTCTTTTTCTAATTTTATAATCCCCACCCTTAATAATGGTGCTTTTTTTAAGTCAAATGGTCTTATAAATTCTTCGAATTTTTCTTTAACTTCTTCTTCATTTTTTATTTCTATTTTCTCTATTTCAAATTGTATTTCATTAGTTTTATTAATTCTTTGCACTATCTTATCAGCTTTAGTATAAAAGCTTGTCCTTAATGTTTCATGTCTTTCTATTAGGTTTATAAAAACATTCCTTATTTTTTCTATTTCAATTTCACCTAATATCTCTAAAGCTCTTGGCATATTGTATGCTGTACTGTCCTTATCAATCTCCTGAAGCATATACATTCTCTTTTGTGCTGATGATGCTTCATAGTATTCCTTTTCTTCTACTTTTTCTATTGCTTCATATTGCTTGCTGCTAATAGTTTCTATATATTCGCTGAGTCCCTTTATGTTTCCGTTACTGAAGATTTCCTTTAGCGGCACTTCTACATTTAATACCTTGAAAATCCTCCCTGTTAAAGTTGTTGCACTTAAAGAATGTCCGCCCAATTCAAAGAAGTTATCATTTATTCCTATATTAGTTACCCCTAATACGTTCTGCCATATCTCTACTAGCTTCTCTTCTAACTCATTTCTTGGTGCCTCGTACTCTGCTCCTGTGTTGATTTTTCCCTGTGGCTCTGGTAGTACTCTTCTATCCACTTTACCATTTGGTGTTAATGGCATGCTTTCTAGTTTTATAAAGTATGCTGGTACCATATAATCTGGTAGAGATTTTTTTAGTTCTTCTCTTAATTCACCTACGGTGTATTCTTTTTCTCCTACATAGTACGCACATAAGTACTTACTTCCTACTTCCCCTTTTGCTAAAACTACTGTTTCCTTTATTCCTTCTATTTTTAATAATCTATTTTCGATTTCTCCAAGCTCTATCCTAAAACCTCTTATTTTAACCTGATGATCTATTCTCCCTATATATTCCATATTCCCATCAGGCAATACTCTAACTAAATCTCCTGATCTATATATTTTCTCTTTTAGGTTATATGGATTCTTCACAAATCTTTCTGCTGTTAGCTTTTCGTTATTTAAATATCCTCTCGCTACACCATCTCCTCCAACACATAACTCTCCTGCAATGCCTATTGGCTGAATTTTTAAATCTTCATTCATTACATATGTAGTTAGCGTTGGAATCGGCTTTCCTATATTGCTTACTCCCTTTTCTATATCTTCACTTGTTATTTCTTTAAAGGTTACGTGAACTGTTGTCTCCGTTATTCCGTACATATTGATAATTTTTGTTTCTTCATATTTTTGTTTCCATTTACTTAGCTTTTGAGGATTTAAAGCTTCTCCTCCAAATACAATATATCTTAAATTTAACTTTCTCTCGTCACTATTTGCTTCTATGTTCATTAAATTATAAAATGCTGATGGTGTTTGATTTAATACTGTTACATTTTCTTTTTTCAGTAGCTCTAAATATTTCTCAGGGTCTTTAGCTACTATCTTAGGCACTACTATTAGTCTTCCACCGTAAAGTAAAGCTCCATACATCTCCCATACTGAAAAATCAAAGCAGTATGAATGGAACATTGTCCATATATCTTTGTTACTAAAATTAAATGGCATTTTATCATTAAACATAAGTCTAACCACATTGTTATGCTCTATCATAACACCTTTAGGTTTTCCCGTTGTTCCTGATGTGTATATTATATATGCTAAGCTATTTGAATCTGCGGTTTTACCTAGATTAGTACTGCTGTACTTATAAAACTCTTCATTATTTATGTCACATATTTTTATATTTTTATTTTTTATTTTATCTTTAAATTTATCTTGAGTTAACACTATTGTTGCTTTACTATTTTCAAGGGTATATTCTATTCTGTCCTCTGGATAGTCTGGGTCTATTGGCATATATGCTCCTCCTGCCTTCAAAATACCCATTATTCCTACTATCATGTTGAGAGATTTCTCTACAAGCATTCCTACGATGACATCTTTACCTACTCCCTTTTCTCTTAAGGCCCTTGCTAAAGAGTTCGCCCTTTCATTTAGCTCTTTATAGCTCATCTTTTTATTTTCATATACAACTGCAATATCATCCGGTGTCTTTTCTGCATGCTTCTCAAATAATTCATTTATCGTTTTATTCCTTGGATAATCTGCCTTTGTATCATTAAGCTCTACTAATAATCTGTGCTTTTCTTCTTCATTTATTATTTCTATATCTTTAACTAGCACTTCTTCATTTTCTATAATTTGTTTTACTAAATTTTCAAAATGCTCTTTGATTTTTATTACATTATTCTCTGAATATAACGATTCATTAAAATTAAATTTTATTGAAATATTATCTTGATAAGATACTATCACGTTAAAATTATAATTAGTTTGTTCTTCCGATTTGAAACCAATTATTTGTAAATCATTCTTAGTTAAAATTTCATTATTTATACCTTCACTATCAACCGGATAATTTTCAAATATCATTATATTGTTTATCAATTTTTCGCCGATTTCACTTAGCGCTTGTATATCTGCTAAAGGATAGAAGTCGTATTTGCTACTCTCTATAAATGATTTGTTTACATTAGCTAACAGTTCCTTAAAATTCATATCTTCCTTTGTTTTAACTCTTAAAGGCACAGTATTTATAAATAGACCAAGCATATTTTCTATACCTTTAACTTCAGGATTTCTCCCCGATACTACATATCCAAATACAGAATCACTGCTGTTATTATATTTTTGAAGCAATAGCGACCATATACTCTGCAATATTGTATTAATTGTAACCTTATTATTTCTAGCTATTGTTTGAAGCTTTTTCGTTAGATCTTCTTCTATTATAAAATCAACTTGATTATCCTTATATTCACCTTTAACTTTATTATTTTTAAATGGTAATAGTGTTGCTTCATTATAATCTAAAAGATAGTTTTTCCAATATTCTTTTGCTGCTTTCTCATCTCTATTATTAAGCCATTCTATATACTCTGAATATGGCACTACATCTTTGAGAGCTGCTTTATAGCCGTATTTTAACTCATTATATACCTTAAATAATTCCATCATTATTATATTTAAACACCAACCATCCATTATAATATGATGATTGTTAAGTATTAAGCTATATGTGTTTCTTTCAATTTTAACTATTATTAATTTTATAAGCGCATCTTTACTTAAGTTAAAACCCTTTTTTCTATTCTCGCTCATTATGTTTTTAATATAAAGCTCTTTATCAAATTTTTCTTTGCTTACATCCTTATACTCAACATAACTTGTTCTCTCTCTAAATACAATTTGCATATTCTTATTAAAATTTTCGTAGTCAAAAGTGGTTCTTAATACATCATGCCTTTGTACTAACCTATTGAAACTCTGCTTTAATAACTCTATATCTAAGTGTCCCTTTATTTTTATTGCTAATTGTTCATTATATAGTTCCGGCTTATCGTCAGCAAGTGTATGATATAGCATTCCTTCTTGCATTGGTGTCAAAGGATATATATTTTTGATGTTGTCTATATCTTTTAAATATGGACTCAACTCCTGCAAGCTTATATTTTCTTTTGTTATATCTGCTGCTGTTTTTTCCGGTTTATCCTTACCCATGCAATGTTTAATAATTTTCGTAAGATTATCTTTATAATCATTAATTAATGCTTTAATTGTTTCATCATTATACTCCTCAGCGTTATACCTTAAGTTTAAATTCATATTTTTATCTATAAGTATTGCTGAAAAGTCTAATAAATATAAGCTTTTATTATTTAAACCAATTGAATTTCCGCTACTTAACGATGATACCTTAAAAATATTATTATTTATATCTTCATCAAATTGTCCCAAATAGTTAAAGCATATTTCTGGTTTCAACTTATCATTAATTGGGTTATTAGAAAGATATTTAATTATGCCATATTCAATTCCTTTATTAGGTATCCTTCTTAAAGAATCTTTTGTATTCTTTATCATCATTCCTAATTCTTCATTACTACTGCTTAAAACTATTGGATATTGCGAAGTAAACCATCCTATTGTTCTTGTTATATCCACATTTTTTACAATCTCTTCTCTACCATGAGATTCCAAGTTGACTAATATATTTTCACTTGCTGTCCATTTACTTATTGTTAATGCCAAAGCTGTTAATAGCAAATCCTCTATTTCTGTGTTATATGCCTTATTTACATGTTTTAATAATTTCTCCGTTTCATCTTTTGTAAGGTTAAATCCTACACTTCTTAAATCTTTAATCCTAGCTACAACTACCTCTTTGTCCTTTGGAAGTTTCCTTACGTCACACTTATCTATATAGCTCCAGTACTCTAGCTGTTTTTTCATATTGCAACTTGCAGCCTGTTTACTCTGTTCATTTGCCCACTCTTTAAAGGATGTAGTTTTCTCTTGAAGTAGTATATCTTCTCCATTTTTAGCCATTTCATATGCCTTTGATAAATCTTCAAATAATATTCTCCATGAAACTCCATCTATAACTAAATGGTGTATTGCTATTAGTAAATGATCTCCTTTATGGGTTTTAAATAAGCCTAATTTAACAAGAGGTCCCTCCTCTAAATTAATACTATCTTGAATTTGGTTACACTTTTCCGTTATTTCTTCTTCATTTAAACCCTCATATACATTTAAGTCGTATAACTTTTCACTTGTCCCTCTATTAATTTGATGTACTTCACCATTTTCGTTCTTATAAACCATTCTCAATGCATCGTGGTGAATAACTATAGCTTCAAATGCTTTTTCTAATGCTTCTTTTTCAAACCCATCTTTACTAAACAGCATTACTGATTGATTCCAATGATGTTCTTCTTCAAAATTCATTTCAAAGAACCATTTTTGTATAGGCGTTAATCCTACTTCTCCAACCACTTCATCTTGGCTTATTGTTACAGCATTTTTCTTTACGCACTTACTTAAAGCTTTTATATTTGAATTGTTGAATACATCCTTAACCTCAAAATAATATCCTTCTGCTTTAGCTCTTGATATTACCTGTATTGATTTTATGGAATCTCCACCTAAACTGAAAAAGTCATCGTTTATTCCTATATTATGTATACCCAATACCCTTTCCCATATTTGTACAAGTTTTTTTTCTATTTCATTTCTTGGAGCCTCATATTTTGCTCCTGTATCAATTTTACCTTGTGGCTCTGGTAGTGCCTTTCTATTTATTTTTCCGTTTAATGTTAATGGCATACTTTCTAGTTTTATAAAGTATGCTGGCACCATGTAGTCTGGCATAGATTTTTTTAATTCTTCCCTAAACTCTCCTACACTGTACTCTTTTTCTCCAACATAATATGCACATAGATATTTATTTACTGCCCCGTCTCTTGCTAAAACTATTGTTTCTTTTATTCCTTCTAGTTTTAATATATTACTCTCTATTTCTCCAAGCTCTATTCTAAAACCACGTATCTTAACTTGATGGTCTATTCTTCCTAAATACTCTATGTTCCCATCTGGAAGCCACCTTGCTAAATCTCCTGTCCTATACATTTTTTCTCCCGGCTCATATGGATTCTGTGCAAATTTTTTATTAGTTAACTTTTCGTTATTTAAGTATCCTCTAGCTACTCCGCAGCCACTTATACACAACTCTCCTGCTACTCCTATTGGGAGCATTTTATTATTCTTATCAACTATATATATTTTTGTATTATCAATAGGTTTTCCTATTGGTATCATTTCTTCTTTTTCCATACATTCGTAGTAGGTTACATCTACTGAAGCTTCTGTTGGTCCGTATAAATTTATTAGCCTTGTGTTATTTACTCTTCCTATTTCTTCATTAAATATGTTGGCTTGTTCTACTTTTAACGCTTCTCCACTCGTAAATACCTTCTCTAGGCTTTCTATATCTTCCACTTTATCTTCTGATATTACATAGTCCATAAAAACATTCAGCATTGATGGAACAAAGTGAAGAACTGTAACCTTTCCTTCTTTTATACTCTTTGTTATTTCTCTTGGATCTTTTTCTCCTCCTGGCACTAGCATCCTAACCTGAGCTCCAACAAATGACCACCACAATATTTCCCATACTGATACATCAAATGTATATGTTGTCTTTTGTAATATTACATCTTTGCTGCTTATGTTATATTTTTTCTGCATCCAATTAATTCTATTTACTATACCTTTATGCTCTATCATAACTCCCTTAGGTTTTCCTGTGGTTCCTGATGTATATATTACATATGCTAAATTATTTGCACTAGAAGTTTTTCCTAAGTTAGCATTACTTTCTTTGTATATTTCTTCATCATTTAAACTGCATACTTCTATGTTATTTTTATTTATTCTGTCTTTAAACTTGTTTTGTACTAATACTAGCTTTGTTTCACTGTTTTCTAGCATATATTCTATTCTGTCATCTGGATATTCTGGGTCTATTGGCATATATGCTCCCCCTGCCTTTAAAATACCCATTATTCCTACTATCATTTCTAAGGAACGCTTCACCATTATCCCTACTACAGCTTCCGCGCCTACGCCTTTTTTCCTTAAGGTTCTTCCTAATGAATTAGCTCTTTCATTTAGCTCTTTGTAAGTTAGACTTTGATTTTCATATACTACTGCAATGTTGTCTGGAGTCTTTTCCACCTGCATTTCAAAGAGTTCACTTACTACCTTACCTTCTGGATATTCTCCTTCCGTATCATTGAACTTTTCTAGTATACTGCGTTCTTCTTCGCTTAGTATTTCTATATCCTTAATCTTAATTTTTTCATTGCTTGTCGTTTCTTTTACTATATTTAAAAAATGACTTATCATTCTTTTGATAGTTTCATATTTATACAAGCTAGTTGCATAACTCAAATTAAAACGAATTTCCTCTTTGACTTCTCTTGCATCAATTGTAATATCAAATTTTTCTATGCTTCCAGTTAATTTATATGGCTTGAAAATACTATTTTCTATTTCTATTTTGTATTCTTCCATATTCTCCAAAATAAACATAACATCAAATAATGGATTTCTTCCCAAATCTCTATCTATATCTATTTTGTCTACAATTTCTTCAAATTGATAATCTTGATTTTCGTATGCTTTTAAAGCCTTATTTCTTACTATTTTTAAATAATCACTAAAGCTTAAATCATTATTTACAATACTTCTTATTGCCAAAGTATTTACGAACATACCTATTAAGTTTTCTAGGTCTGCGTGATTTCTACCAGCTATTGGACTTCCAACTACTATATCTTCTTGTCCGCTATATTTTGATAATAGTATATTTATATTTGCTAATAGTACCATGTACATAGTGCTTCCAGTTTCTTTAGCTATCTTTCTTAACTTTTCAGTTGTTTCCTTATATAAAACAAAATTTATACTTCTACCCTTGAAGTCTTTAACTTTTGGTCTTTTATAATCTGTAGGTAAGCTTAATACTGGTACTTCGTCACTAAATTCCTTTAACCAATATTGCCCCTGTTTTTTTAATTCTTCACTTTCATTCTTCTTTAACTGCCATGCAGAATAATCCTTATATTGTATCTTTAATTCTCCTAAATCCTTTTCTGCATATAAGCCGCTAATTTCCCTTGTTAGTATAGCTATTGAGACTCCGTCTGATACTATATGGTGCATATCAAAAAACATAATATGTCTTTCTTTTTCTAATTTTATAATTCCTACCCTTAATAATGGTGCTTTTTCTAAATCAAACGGTCTTATAAATTCTTCAAACTTTTCTTTAACTTCTTCTTCATTTTTTATTTCTATTTTCTCTATTTCAAATTGTATTTCATTAGCTTTATTAATTCTTTGCACTATCTTGCCATCTTTAGGGCAAAAGCTTGTCCTTAATGTCTCATGCCTATTTATTAACTTTATAAAGGCTTCCTGCATCCTATCTATTTCAAACATACCCTCTATCTCTAAAGCTCCAGGCATATTGTATACAGTATTGTCCTTATCAATCTCTTGAAGCATATATGTTCTCTTTTGGGCTGATGAAGCTTCATAATACTGTTTTTCATTTACTCTTTCTATTTCTTCATATTCTTTTTTACTAATAGCTTCTATATACTCACTTAATCCTTTAATATTCCCTTTTGTAAATATTTCTCTTATTGGTATTTCTACATTCAATTTTTTATAAATTCTGCCTATTAAAGTTGTTGCACTTAAAGAATGTCCTCCCAATTCAAAGAAGTTATCATTTATTCCTATATTAGTTACGCCTAATACGTCCTGCCATATCTCTACTAACTTCTCTTCTAACTCATTTCTTGGTGCTTCGTACTCTGATCCTGTGTTGATTTTTCCCTGTGGCTCTGGTAGTACTCTTCTATCCACTTTACCATTTGGTGTTAATGGCATGCTTTCTAGTTTTATAAAGTATGCTGGTACCATATAATCTGGTAGAGATTTTTTTAGTTCTTCTCTTAATTCACCTACGGTGTATTCTTTTTCTCCTACATAGTACGCACATAAGTACTTACTTCCTACTTCCCCTTTTGCTAAAACTACTGTTTCCTTTATTCCTTCTATTTTTAATAATCTATTTTCGATTTCTCCAAGCTCTATCCTAAAGCCTCTTATTTTAACCTGATGATCTATTCTCCCTAGATATTCCATATTACCATCAGGCAATACTCTAACTAAATCTCCTGATCTATATATTTTCTCTTTTGGGTTGTATGGATTCTTCACAAATCTTTCTTCCGTTAGCTTTTCGTTATTTAAATATCCTCTCGCTACACCCTCTCCTCCAACACATAACTCCCCTGCAATGCCTATTGGCTGAATTTTTAAATCTTCATTCATTACATATGTAGTTAGCGTTGGAATCGGCTTTCCTATATTGCTTACTCCCTTTTCCATATCTTCACTTGTTATTTCTTTAAAGGTTACGTGAACTGTTGTCTCCGTTATTCCGTACATATTGATAATCTTTGTTTCTTCATATTTTTGTTTCCATTTACTTAACTTTTGAGGATTTAAAGCTTCTCCTCCAAATACAATATATCTTAAATTTAACTTTCTCTCGTCACTGTTTGCTTCTATGTTCATTAAATTATAAAATGCTGATGGTGTTTGATTTAATACTGTTACCTTTTCTTTTTTCAGTAGCTCTAAATATTTCTCAGGGTCTTTAGCTACTATCTTAGGCACTACTATTAGTCTTCCACCGTAAAGTAAAGCTCCATACATTTCCCATACTGAAAAATCAAAGCAGTATGAATGGAACATTGTCCATATATCTTTGTTACTAAAATTAAATGGCATTTTATCATTAAACATAAGTCTAACTACATTGTTATGCTCTATCATAACACCCTTAGGTTTTCCCGTTGTTCCTGATGTGTATATTATATATGCTAAGCTATTTGAATCTGCGGTTTTACCTAGATTAGTATTGCTGTACTTATAAAACTCTTCATTATTTATGTCACATATTTTTATTTTTTTATTTTTTATTTTATCTTTAAATTTATCTTGAGTTAACACTATTGTTGCTTTACTATTTTCAAGGGTATATTCTATTCTGTCCTCTGGATATTCTGGGTCTATTGGCATATATGCTCCTCCTGCCTTCAAAATACCCATTATTCCTACTATCATGTTGACAGATCTCTCTACAAGCATTCCTACGATGACATCTTTACCTACTCCCTTTTCTCTTAAAGCCCTTGCTAAAGAGTTCGCCCTTTCATTTAGCTCTTTATAGCTCATCTTTTTATCTTCATATACAACTGCAATATCATCCGGTGTCTTTTCTGCATGCTTCTCAAATAATTCATTTATCGTTTTATTCCTTGGATAATCTGCCTTTGTATCATTAAACTCTACTAATAATCTGTGCTTTTCTCTGTCTGTAACTACATCTATATCATTAATATTTTTGTCACTATCTTTTATAATATTTTCAACTAAATGTTTTATATTAGTAACAACATTTTCTATTGGTATGAATTTTTCAAATGCATCAATGGCATAATCAAAATTAATTTCAACATCCTTATCCTCATCAAATTCTCGAATAAACACAGCTAAAGCATTTCTTTCATGCCTATGACTTAATGTTTTTATATCTGTTTTTGTTCCATTAAAAGCTGCTGCATAATTATGATTTTCATAAGATAAGGTTATATCAAACAATTTCTGATCTCTATCTTTAGAAATACTTGTATAAATTTCTCCAAAGGAGAGCTTTTGGTGTCTATAGCATGCCTTTAACTCCATCTTTATTTCATTCATTAATTCTAAAAAACTCTTTTCCTTTGATACTTCTATCTTTAAAGGTATAACATTGGCAAAATGACCTACTATTTGCTTATGACTAGCTTTTGTTCTATTTAATATAGGAACTCCAATTACTACCTCTTTTGAATTAGAAACTCTTGAAAAATATGTACCTAATACACCAAGGAAAAAATGAAATACAGAACATTTTTCCTTGGTGCAGTATTGCATTATTTGATTATATGTATTTCTCTTTATTGTTACACTTTCTCTATTACTAAATACCAGTTTATTATTTTTAATATTTCTAACAAATATATTTTCAGGAATGCATTCAAATTTATCTTTCCAAAATTCTCTATCCTTCAAATACTTATCCGATTCTCTATATGATTTATTATCTCTTATAAATTCCAAGTAAGAATGTTTTTCTATCTCATTTTTAGAATTATCTATTTCATTGTAATTACTAACTAATTCTCTAACTATAATTGAGTGTCCCCATCCATCTGATATTATGTGATGTACCCTAGAAAAATAAAAATATCTATTTTCATCTACTTTAATAAGTACAATTTCAAATAAATTATCATTACTATTGAAATCAAATGGTTTTAAAAATTCTTCTTGCATCCATTCTAATGAAAACTTTTCAGAATACTCTTTTGATGAAAAATCATAATATGGAACCTTATATTCTACCTTTTTCAATACTCTCTGAATTGGATTACCATCATGTTCCTCTATTCTAATTCTTAAACTATCATTATCTCCAATGAGTTTTTGTACAGCCTTTTGGAAACTTAAATAATTAATGTTACCCTTAATATCAACATAACCACCAATATTGTATATTGGCTTATTTTTATATAAACATTGTTCAGTCCATACATCCTTTTGATATGATGTTAAAGGATACTTTTCCACTTCTTGATTGTATAATTGCTCTTTTAACATTTTTTGCATACCCCCATTGTCTAATTTACACGATAATAATTTGATTATGACAAAACAGCTCCTAAACGTTTTCACTTTCTCCTAATTTTGACCTATTATTCTATTTTTTAATTAGTTATTACATGTTTACTATTATAGTATATAATGTCTATATAGTAAAGTTACTTGATTTTATTGAATTTATTTGAAATAAAATAGTGTAAATATTTTTACATATACTTATTCAAAATTAATCATATTAAAAATAATATAAAAAATACCAAGGCTCTAAAAGCCTTGGCATTACTAAATTTACACTGGTGCTCCAGATAGGATTTGAACCTACGGCCAACTGATTACGAATCAGCTGCGCTACCAACTGCGCTACAGGAGCATATTAAATTATATTTTAATTTTACTACAATAATCTATTTTATACAACTATTTTCAAATATGCGCTTATTTATTGTAACTCCCTCCAATCTACATATATATTTTTACTCTAATCGTAAAAAATATAGTTAGGATTAAAAATATAGTTAAACAATTTGGAATTAGCAATTTAGATTTTTGAAGTAGTATATCTATACTAAAGGAGGTCTTACTATGTTTGAAATGATTCCTAATAGAGGAAATAGCAATCACATTCAAGGTAATAACAACTACTTTAATGCTCTGTTTGATAGATTCTTTACTGATGCTCCACTTTTACCAGGAATGGCTAAAAGCAATAATTTTAGAGTAGACGTAAAGGAAAAGGATGATGAGTACTTACTAGAAGCTGACTTACCAGGTATTAAAAGAGACGACATATCTATTGATTATAACAACAATTATTTAACTGTATCTGCAAAACGCGATAATGTAGTAGAAGACAATAGTTCTGGTTATGTTACACGTGAAAGAAATTATGGTGAATTTAAAAGAAGTTTTTATATTGATAATGTTAAAGATGATTCCATTGATGCTTCCTTTAAAAATGGTGTTTTAAAAATTAAATTACCTAAAACTGAACAGGACAACAATCCAAGAAAAAGAATAGATATTCATTAAATTTAAACATTGCAAATTAAAGTGTAGTGCAAAATCAAAGAACCTTTGGTAGGTGTAGAAAAATGATGTTAGTGAATAGTAGTTCAAAATCCTAAATAAAATTAATAAAACTAAGCGGCAAATTTTATACAATTTTATTTTAGAAATTTTTTCGCCACTATTCCCTAACATCATTTTTTCTCTACACCTACCAAAGGTTCTTTGATTAATCCAACTACATCTTTATTTAACAATATATAATTGTTTTCTAATTTAAGTCAATGATTATAACAGTTAAAAAAATATTTTCTTGCACTAAACCAAAATTCCATAGGCATAATAAAATTTTTGATTAATTAATGTTCTTAAGATTCACTGCATTTTCTAATAATAAATTCAAAGTGAATATCCTTAGCTGAATCTATTCGATATTCCTCATGTACTGGTGCTCCCCAGCTATCGTCACCACCTACACCCATCTGCCTTCCTGCAATAGTTACTACAGTATAATTTATTTCTGGAAGTTCAAAGTGATGAAGCGCATTTTGAAGTTCAAAAGCTGTGTACGGAGATAATCCTAGTTCAAAAGGACTATCTATGCATGCAAATTCAATACCAAAGCCATCTTTATTTTTTATTTTAGCCCATCTAACTCCGATATGATTTCCACTCTCTTGTGGCACAATGTACTTGGACACATTTTCTACTACGGCTTTTTCATAAATGCCAAGTTTAGCCCCGTGACATCTGTCAACATAATTTTCATCTGGTCCCATTCCATACCACTTAAAGCTATCGTAATCTGCTGAAAGCTTCATAGCCCATCCAAAGATAGGAAGCTCCGGAAGCCCCGTTGTTCCCTTATAATCACAGCTTACCTTAATTTCTGCATTTTCATAGACAGAATAAACAACCTTAACCTGAGTCTCGGGAATAGTCGGTACTGTATATGTGTATTCAATATCTATATAATTTTCTTTTTCAATTACTTCTACATTGCTGCATTTCTGAAACATGCTTGCCTGAAGCCACTGACCGCACCTAAAACCACAGCCATTTCCCTTATCGTTATCTGTCATAGCCCTCCAATATATGGGCATTGGTGCTCGAGTTATCATCTCTTTTCCATCATATCTAAGAGAAACTAATCCGCCCTCTTGTCTTGAAAATAAAGCACTAAATTCTTTATTCTTAACTCCTATATTTACATCTCCATGAACAACTATAAGCTTATACTGTTCCTTGTTAACCTTTTCACCCTTTATAGAATAAACATATTGATCAAAAGCCACTACATGTCCAGCTTTCGCCCAAAGTGTATCATTTTTAAGTTTAAAGCTTGCATTGACAGCATATTCCCCTGATTTATCTACTTCTGGCAGCTTAAATTCAACGTATTTTTCCTCTCCTGCTCTAACTACAATTTCTAGAAAATCCTTATAAATTTCATTACCATTAAAATCCAATGAATATTCTAATATATATTCTGAAGTATCTATAAATAAATTTTGATTTTTTATATTAACACCGTTTTTATTTGATATTAATTTTACATTTTGATAAACTTTCTTTACTTCCTGTGCTTTAGGAGAAACAGTTCTATCAGCATAAACTATTCCATTTCCACAAAAATTATAATCGGTTGCTCTATCGTCAAAATCCCCTCCATAAGCAAAAAACTCTCTTCCAAATCTATCTTTTTTAACTATAAACTGATCTATATAATCCCAAATAAATCCGCCTTGATAAAGCTCGTACTTATCCTCAAGTTCTGCGTATTTATGCATTGCACCACATGAATTCCCCATTGCATGCATATACTCACAGCTTATATATGGCTTCTTTGGATTGCTATTTAAATATTCTTCAATTTCATAAACCTTAGCATACATTCTGCTTTCTACATCACTAGTTTCATTAAAACTTCTATCATGAAAAATCCCCTCATAATGTACCAATCTTGAAGAATCTTTTTCTCTAAAATACTCTGACATTTTATATATAACTTCTCCGCCATAGGATTCATTTCCACAAGACCATATTAATATAGAAGGATGATTTTTATCTCTTTCTACCATAGAAACTGCCCTATCTAAAACTATATCTAACCATTCTTTTTTATTTCCGGGAATAACCCACTCTGGCTTTACACTACCCATCTTCTGCCATGAACCGTGGGTTTCTAAGTTAGTTTCATCTATAAGATATATACCATATTCATCACAAAGCTCGTACCAATAACTTTGATTAGGATAATGACAGGTTCTTACCGCATTTATATTGTTTTGCTTTAAAAATTTTATATCCCAAAGCATATCCTCTTTAGTTATAGCTCTGCCTCTCTGGCAATCAAACTCATGACGGTTTATACCTTTAAAAACTATCCTCTTTCCATTTAAGTGCATAACCTTATTAATCATTTCAAACTTTCTAAAGCCAACTCTCTCTGGAACTATTTCAACTACATCATTTTTTTCATCTCTAATAGTAACAAAAATAGTATAAAGATATGGTCTTTCAGCGCTCCAAAGCTCTACATCTTTTATATCTAGTTTTAAAGACATACTATCACTTATCCTATTATTAGTAGATTTTCCTACTATTCTTTCAGCTTTATCCCTTAATTCCAAATCTATAATTCCATTAATTTCTCCATTTATATTTAAATCCAAATTTAACACTGCATCTTTGTATTCTTTATCTAACTCTGTCTTTACAAATATATCTTCAATATGTGTCTTTGGAATTGAGTATAAATACACATCTCTAAATATTCCAGAAAATCGCCAAAAATCTTGATCTTCAAGCCAGGCTCCTGTGGATCTTTTATATACTTCTACTGCCAATTTATTTTCGCCAGCTTCGATATATGGCGTTAAATCAAATTCTGCTGGTGTAAAACTATCTTCGCTATATCCCACAAATTTGCCATTTAGCCAAACATAGAAAGCGTTTTCCACTCCTTGAAAAGAAATGTAAACGGGCTTATCTCTTAAATTATCATTAACACAAAAATATTTTACATAGCTGCCTACTGGATTATATTCTTCAGATATTTTAGGCGGTCTAAGAAAACTATGTCCATCCCAAGGATACATAGTGTTTATATATTGAGGTTTATCATAACCTTGAAGCTGGATATGTCCTGGTACATTTATGTCCTTCCAGCAATAACAATCAATTTCTGTTTTATAAAAATCTTTAACCCTAGATTTTGGATTTATTGCAAAGCTAAACTTCCAATTTCCATTCAAGCTCTGCCTTAATATCATTTCTCCAGATTTTATTTCACTTTCATCTAAATAGTATTTGTGATCTGAATGAGCTTTCACCCTATTTACTGCAAAAACTGATGTGTCAGAAAGCCAATCTATACTTGGTGTATTAGATTTCATAGTTCCCCCTCCTACCAAATTATATTATTATGAAAACCTTTTCCATTATAACCCCTTTTTACTATTAATTCAATATTACAGAAAACTTATTAACAAATTAGTGAGATTTTTTGTCCACAAAATCACAAAAAATTTATTACTTATCCACAGTGGATTATTTTTTTCTGTGATTTTGTGGACAAAAAAATAAAAAAGTAACTGTGGATAAAGTTATTTTTGCTTTATCCACAGTTACTTTTTAATCATAAAAGTTTTGCACAGCTTGATGTTACTCCTGATGAATAATATCAAGTCTTCCAAATTTACTATATTGACCAATCCATGCAAGATTAACAGTTCCAGTAGGACCGTTTCTTTGCTTAGCTATAATACATTCAGCTATGTTTTTCTGCTCAGTTTCCTTATTATAATATTCATCTCTATAAAGAAACATAACAAGATCGGCATCCTGCTCTATAGATCCAGATTCTCTAAGGTCTGAGAGCATAGGTCTGTGATCGTTTCTCTGCTCAGGTGCACGAGAAAGCTGAGAAAGTGCAATAACTGGACACTGCATTTCCTTTGCAATAGCTTTTAGTGATCTAGATATTTCGGCAACCTCCTGCTGTCTACTTTCACCGCTTCCTGTCATGAGCTGAAGATAGTCTATAATTATTAAATCTATTCCATATTCTATCTTCATTCTCCTGCACTTAGATCTCATTTCCATTACGCTTATACCAGCAGTATCATCAATATAAATTTTAGCTCCCGCAAGAGGACCTGATGCTTTAGCTATATTATCCCAATCCTGATCTTCAAGGTTACCAGTTCTAAGCTTTAACATATCTACATTTGCTTCGGAACATAAAAGCTTATATGCAAGCTGTTCCTTAGACATTTCCAGGGAGAATATAACTACACTTTTCCCAGCTCTAAGTGCAGCATATTCACCTATATTTAATGCAAAAGTAGTTTTTCCCATAGAAGGTCTGGCAGCTATAAGTACCATATCACCCTTTTGAAAACCCGAAGTTTTTGCATCAAGTTCTGGAAAACCAGAAGGTACTCCAGTTATTTCTCCTTTATTGTTATAAAGCCTTTCTATCTCAGCAAAACCTCTTTCAAGTACCGTGCTCATTGCCTCAAAATCACTTGTAACCCTGTTTTGAGCTATATCAAATATTTTCTTTTCAGCACTATCAAGTACACTTGGAACATCATCCTGCTTATTATAACTTTCCTCTATTATTTCACTAGAAGATCTAATAAGCTTACGAAGCATAGATTTATCTTTTACAATGTTAATATAGGATTGTAAGTTTGCTGTAGATGCAACAGAATCCCTAAGTTCAGTTATATACGTTATTCCACCAGCTGCTTCAAGCTTTTCTGTAGATTTAAGGTTTTCAAGTAAAGTTATTAAATCTACAGGAATATCTTGTTGAAATAATTTAAGTACAGCATCAAATATTATCCTATGATTTTCTCTATAGAAATCCTCTCCCCTTAAAGTTTCACCAGCCTGTGCTATAGAATTTTTATCGATTATCATGGAACCTAAAACAGATTGCTCTGCTTCTATATTTTGAGGCATAATTCTAAGAGGTGCTTCCATTTTTCATCTCTCCTATTTTTTAATGACTATATCCATAAGTTCCTCTATTGTTTCTACACTCTTCACTTCTATATCTGTAAGTCCATTTGGCACATCTTTAGCGTTATCCTTAGGAACTGTAACCAACTTAATTCCTTTTCTTCTTGCACCATATATTTTTTCAAACACACCACCAACCGGTTTAACCTTACCTCTAAGAGAAATTTCACCAGTCATAGCAACGTCCTGTCTTACAGGTTTATTTAAAAGTGCACTTATTACACATATTGTTATTGCAGAACCAGCAGAAGGACCATCTATCTTTCCTCCACCAATTACATTTACATGTATATCATAATCTTTTACATCTTTATCAGTTATCTTTCTTATAACTGATGCAGCATTAAATACAGAGTCCTTAGCCATGCTCCCAGCTGTTTCATTAAACCTAACGGTTCCCTTTCCCTTTTCCTTTGCAGGGAATACAGCCGCTTCTATTTCTATTGTAGAACCAAGAAAACCACTTACTCCAAGCCCATAAACGTGACCAACTTCATAGCTTCCATCTAAATTTTGTTCTTCAAAAGGAGTCAATCTGCTTATACCTATTATTGTTTCCACATCTTCCAACTTAATTTCAACTTTATCAGTTGGCATAAGTTCTTTAGTGTAAAGCACATAGCCATAAGCATCCGCAAGTATATTTATTGCTCTTCTTCCTTGTATAGTATATTTGCTTATTACTTCTGGTACACCTTTTTCAAGAGTTACCTTTAACTTTTTAGCTGCTTCTATTACTATATTTTGTATATCAGCAGTTGAAAGTGGTTCAAAATAAACCTCAGTGCATCTTGATCTTAAAGCAGGATTAATTTCAGAAGGTTCTCTTGTAGTAGCTCCTATTAAAACAAAATCTGCTGGTGCTCCCTTTTCAAATAAGTATTTTATATATTTAGGTACATTTTCATCATCTGGATCATAATAAGAAGATGAAAATTCAACTTTTTTATCTTCAAGAACTTTTAAAAGCTTATTTTGAAGCATTACATCAAGCTCACCAATTTCATCTATAAATAAAATTCCTCCATGAGCTTCTGTAACAAGACCAAGCTTAGGTTCTGGAATACCTGTTTCAGCTAAATCTCTTTTACTTCCCTGATATATAGGATCATGAACTGAACCTAAAAGAGGGTTTGTTATTTCTCTTGGATCCCATCTAAGTGTTGCACCATCAACTTCAACAAATTTTGCTCCTTCATTGAAGGGCGTAAATTTAAGTTTCTTTGCCTCCTCTAGCGCAATTCTTGCTGCCGTTGTTTTACCAACTCCAGGAGGTCCATAAAGAATAATGTGCTGTGGATATGGTGATGCAAGTTTAGATAAAAGTGACTTTATTGCTCTCTCTTGTCCTATTATCTCTGAAAAAGCCTGTGGCCTCAATAAGCTTTGAATACTTTTTGATAACTTAACATCTTCAAGCTTCTTTATATCATCATACTTCTTTAAAGTTTTTTTATTTTCAGGACCCTTTTTCTTTCTTATAATACCAAGCCTAACTTCATCAAGATATTTATCTTGTCTTTCCATTAACGCTTTTTCTACTTGACCTTCTATTCCATTTTGAACATATCTCTTAGCTACACTTTCAACTACCCACTTAGTGGTGTTTTCTAGAGCTGAATAGACTTCTTCATCTGTATCTGGTACAAGCTGTATTCCCTTGTTATCACTTATTATTTTATTTAAAGCATATATTTTTTTCTTTATATCCTTGCTGTGTATATGCTTATTCAATTTATATTTAACAATTCTCGCTTTAATTGTATTTTCATCAATGATATTTTTTATAGTGTCATATATCACATCAATTTGAACTTCTAATGGGATAGACTTAACATCATCTTCCTTAATTCCATCTAAATCGTTTTGTAATTTCACTTGTTAACTCCTTCCATTAAATATCTGAAATTGAGACTTTTATCTTTGTAGAAATTTCAGGATATAATTTAAGCTCTATATCATAATCTCCAAGCTGTCTTATAGTGTCTGTAACTACCTTCTTTTTATCAACCTCTACTTTAAGCTGATTTTTTATCTGAACAGCTATATCCTTACTAGTTATTGCTCCAAATAATCTACCATTATTACCTGCTTTAGCTGATATTTTTATAACTTTTCCCTTAAGTTCATCAGCTAGCCTTTGAGCCTGCTCTGTTTCTTCAATTTTCTTTCTTCTTTCTGCTTCCTTCTTTAAATTAAGTGTGTGTACATTAGATGCATTTGCTTCCTCTGCTAAATTCTTAGGAAGTAAAAAGTTTCTAGCAAATCCATCTGATGCTTCAATTACATCGCCTTTTTTTCCTGTTCCCTTTATATCTTTTAATAATATTACTTTCATATTATTCACCTTCCTTTAAATATTTATCTATTGCTTCATTTAAATGTGCAAGCACTTCATCAACGGAAGCTCCTTCAACCTTTGCTCCTGCCATAGTAATATGGCCTCCACCTCCAAGCCTCTCCAATATAATTTGCACATTTATATCTCCAAAAGATCTTCCACTTATTAAAACATTATCTTTGATTTTAACAAGCACAAAAGATGCCTGAATTCCACTTATATTTAATAATTCATCTGCTGCTTGAGCGGCTACTATATTATCCTCAATATCCTTTGGACATATAGCAATTGCAACTTTATCATAAATTATTTTGGCAGATTCTATTATTTGTGATTTTTTTATATAACTTTCTAAGTCACTTGAAAATAGCTTTTTAACATCTATAGTATCTGCACCATTTTTCCTCAAGAAAGCTGCTGCCTCAAAAGTTCTAACACCTGTTTTAAAATAAAAATTTTTAGTATCTACACAAATTCCCGCCAAAAGTGCCTCTGCCTCAAGGGGCTTAATATTATAATCTTCATCCATATATTGAATCATTTCAGTTACAAGTTCCGAAGTTGATGATGCATATGGTTCAACATAACTTAATATAGTGTTTTCGATGTAATTTACCGAACGCCTATGATGATCTATAATAACAACTCTTTTTACCTTATCGAGAACTTCTTCACTTAATACATAACTTCTGCTATTTACATCATCTAGTATTAGCAAAGTATTTTCATTTATAAATTGAAGGCATTCTTTACTTTCTATAAACGCATTTTTATATTTTTCATATGAACTTTTTATTTTGTTAACGATGTAAGTTACGCTGTTATTTGCAGAATCAAGTACAATGTGACAATTATCGTTTATATCATTTAGAACGCTGTATAAGCCTATTCCTGCTCCTATACAGTCTATATCAGGATTTACATGCCCCATTATAAAAATATTGCTGCTCTCACGTACTAATTCTACAAGCGACTGACCTATAACCCTTGCACGTACCTTAGTCCTTTTTTCTACTTCTTTTGTCTTTCCTCCGTAGAATAGCAGTTTTTCTTTATTCTTAATGACAACTTGATCGCCGCCTCTGCCGAGGGCTAATTCCTTTGCTACAACTGCTTGATTATAATTATCTATAGGATTTTTCCCACCGCCGCCAATACCAATACTTAATGTAACCGTTAATTTATTGTCTGTATCTATTTCTCTTATTTGATCAAGTATCTCAAATTTTTTTTCAATTTCGCTGTTTAACTTTTTATTTTGAACAACCAAAACATACTTTCCTGTAGCATACTTTCTAAACATTGCATTTAAGTTTTGAGCGTAACTATTAATTCTTCTTTCAACTTCAGCTATAAGAAGCGGTTTTTTATCTTCAGGTGTACTTTTTACTACTTCATCTAAGTTATCAACTTCTACTAAAAATACTGACCATTCTAAATTTGCAATTTCTTGTTCCAAATTATATTTATCAGTTACATCATAAAAGTACAATAGCATTATTTCTTCATTCTTATTTTCATAAGTATTTATTAGACTACTATGTATATCATAATATCTGTTATTTACCTCTATATATTCATAGTTTCTAATTTCACCCTTTAATAACCCCATTAATATATTATCACCTATAATTGCAGATATATCATTTCCTAGTATGTTTTCACCAACAATATCTGAAATACTTTGATTATACCATAAAATATCACCAGTTTGGCTAACAATAATTAATGGGAACGGCAAATTCACAAGAGTACTTCTTGTAGCACTATCAAGGTTTGATGAAAAGCTCTCTACGAACTTCATCCATTCATCCTTTTTCAGCCTAGAATTTTTTATGTTATAAGCAAGAAGTATAAAGAATATAACCATCGCTATAAATCCAACCACATAATGCCCATACATAATCATAGCAGCTATAAGCACAGCAGTTATAACCATATATGTCTTGTTACTAGTATAAAAGTCCTTATATTTACTATCCATACTATTCACCTGTTTTTTTATTAATCCTATTTTGCTCAATTTTCCTAAAGTCAGCAAATGTATCCATCAAACCTAAAAATACATACATATACATAATCACTGAAATAAGTAAAGTTAAAATTATAATTAAAACTATAGCTCCATTTTTCATTTTTGATTTATGCTTTAAGTAATATACTACTAAAGAAATTCCACATATTAATAGTAAAATCTGGCCAACCATATATGCTGTAGTATATATGTATACCCCTATTGCAATTCCTACTTTATCTAGAAGTGCTCCAATACACACAACAATTATTCCAAAGGCCAATACTAAATTATGCATGTGAAGTTCAGAAAATTTAATTGTTTTAGGTACTTCTATTCTTAATCTTTTTAAAACACCTACCGTTATTATCTCTGTTATATACGCATTTATAAGTGCTGATAATATAAGTAATGCTGGAATAAGCGTTAATAATGTTTTTTCAGTAAATATGCCTTCTAATGGTGCAACAATTGCATCAACTTGGCTCTTACTAACACCATTATTTATATAAATTTTTTTAGCTTCTTCAAGTGAGCTTTGAAACATTTTAACCATCTCATTAATATATGTTGAAAAATTACTTCCACCTACAATATTAACTGTTATTATAAATTGCAAAATAGTAATTATTATAAAACCCACAGCCATGAATAATATTATTTTAAATGAACTAATTTTCCTTCGAAAACAAAATCCAAGTACAAAACTTGATATAAATATCATTATAGAAAATGAAACGGCTACAATCGGAGTTACAAACATACAGCTAAGTACTAAAACTGCTACATTTGCAAATATCATTTTTTTTAAATCGTACTTTATATAAATATATGCCATAGGTATAGGTAAAATAAAATTAATTACAGAATTAAAAAGTGGTAAATTAGCATTTATAACTATTAACACTATAGACATGGCCACCATAAGTGACATTTGTACTAGTGACTTTGCATCAAAATTTTTATTTTGCATTTTTCCTCCAACGCATGTTAATTTCTTTCTTTTAAATGATTATATAATTTTGTTAAATCCCTACCATCCTTTTCTATGGTGTCTTCTTCAATTATACCCAATTTCAATTTTTTTTTCATATTTTCATCAATTTCTATGTGCGAATATCCTAATCTATTGCCTAATATATATAATATTATTATTGCCCCAGAAATACAATCTAAAATTGCATTTTGAGCAGCATTGGCACCTCTTGTTAAAATTTTAAATAAATCTGCTATAACGCATAATAAATCTGCCTTTAAACTTTCTATTATTTTTATATCTGACATAATTTTAAATTCTTCTTTTCTCACTTTCACACCCCCAAGTCACACTATATATTTTAGTTATTTTTAAATATTAATGCAACCTATATATTTTTTATGAGATTGAAGGTAATTCAATAAGGCATATTAAAAAATAATAAGCCCAAATTGAGAGATATCTTTATGTAATTCAAGGAACTGTACCACGTTAATACTGGTTATCTTAGCGTGCTATGGTGACGAAGTATTACGCAAAATATCCGGAAGTTAGACTTGTTATTTTCTTTAAGATGCCTAAAATATCCCTCTCACAAATTATTGTAAGAGGGATCCTTTATTTAGATTTAGATTTAATTTCATTTCCGTTTTGATCTATCTTTATACTTTTCTTTGTGTCTACTTTATATATTTTCCAATCACCATTTACAACTCTAAAATGATATACTCCAGTAACTCTAGTATTAGTATAACCTGAATCTTTAGTATCCATATAAGTTTCAGTAAAATTAACTTGAGTATCATTGCCTGACTTTTTGCTTTGATTTATATCCGCTGATTCTAAAGTATATTCTACACTATATTTATTAAATGTATCTAGCATAGAATTTTTTACATTACTATAAAAATCATCATCAGTTGGATCAAATGTATCCATATAATCATCTATTTTTTTATCATTTGCTGCTTTAATATTTTTATATAGAACATCATAAATTGGATCTTGATATTCTGTTTTTGATACAACTTCATTTGTTATTTTCCATTTACCATCAATCTTATTTAAATAATCAATATAAAGTGTTTTATTAGTTAAAAATCCTGGTCCTTTTACCTTCTCGTCATTTTCTTCAACTTGAATTTGTGCCTTATTTGCTGATTTATTTAAAACTGTTGAATTTAAAATACTACTCTTAACTTGATATTTATCAAAATATAATGCTTTATCACTCTTTACTTCATTATATATTGCTGATTTTGAATCAAATAATTCCATATAATCAGCAAGTTTCCTATCATTCATTGCCTTTACTTTATCTTTTATAACATTTGTTATCTCTGCATCTTGAGTTGCTAGCTTGCTACCTTGATTTACGCTCTTGCTTGATTTACTGCTACTAGAAATGCTACTGCACCCTACTGCAGAAATACTCAAAGAAACTACTATAATAAATGAAAAAATCTTTTTCATTGAATATCCCACCTAAAATTTAATATTAGATATCTATAAAAAATAATTATTATTTTTCTAAGACACCTTATTTATCTTTTGACCACTTCTTTTTATTTTAGCACATTGTCACCTTATAAATCAACACTACTATATTAGCAACCTTTCCAAGATTAGCTTTATAAACAAATTAAGCTGCCCTAAACATTCATTTAGGACAGCTTAATTTACACTATCGTACTACTCAGTTGTAAAAGGCAATAAAGCTATGTTTCTTGCTCTTTTAATAGCAACAGTTAATTCTCTTTGATGTTTTGCGCAGTTTCCAGAAATTCTTCTAGGAAGAATCTTTCCACGCTCAGTAACATACTTTCTTAACTTGTTTATATCTTTATAGTCTATAGATTCAGATTTTTCCATGCAGAAAGAGCATATTTTTTTCTTCATTCTTCTGTTCTTTCCACCTGGTCTTTTACCATCTCTATCTCTATCTCTATCTCTATTTCCGTTATCTCTACCCATTATTTTCTTTCCTCCTTTACATTAAGATTTACAATTAAAATGGGATATCTCCATCATCTATTGGTGTTATATTCTCATCAGGAAATTGAGGAGCACTGCTACCCATTTCATTAAATTGAGATGACGAATTTGTTGCATTTGAATTTGCAGAACTTCCCCATTCAAGGAATTGAACTTCTTCTGCAACTATTTCCGTCACATATCTCTTGGTACCATCTTTGGCATCATAAGTTCTAGTTTGTATTCTTCCGCTCACTCCCATAAGCTTACCTTTGCTCATGTAATTAGCAGTGGATTCTGCTTGTTTACCCCATACAACTACAGGAATAAAATCAGCTTCTTGTTGTCCGTCTCTCTTGAATCTTCTATCTACTGCCAAAGTTAGTGATGTAACAGCTGTTCCATTACCAGGAGTAAACTTTAATTCAGGATCTTTTGTTAACCTACCTATTAAAACAACCTTGTTCATAATATTACACACCTTTTAAGATTATTTTTCTAAGCTAACTATCAAGTGTCTTATAATGTTATCACTTATTCTGAACACTCTGTCTAATTCCTTTGGTAATTGTGCATCAGCTTTGAAATTTATTAAAACGTAAAAACCTTCGTTTAATTTCTTTATTTCATAAGCAAGCTTTCTCTTGCCCCATAAATCTACGTTTTCGATTTCACCGCCACCATTTTGAATTACATCTTTGAATTTTTCTACATTAGCATTAATGTTCTCTTCATCTAATGATGGGTTAAGTATAAATAAAGTTTCATACTTGTTCATTCTATTCACCTCCTCCCTATGGTCTAACGGCTGTGTCTACAATAATAAAACAACACAGCAGGGACTCACATCTAATAATTATACCTAATTTTCAGAATAAAATCAAATATTTTTTTCTTTTTTTTCTAATATATTTTTTAGCCCTTTTTCAAATTTTGTCCTTGGAATCATAATTATTCTTCCACAGTTTATACATTTTATTTTTATATCAGCACCTGTTCTAATAATTTCCCACTTATTAGTTCCACAGGGATGCGCTTTCTTCATTTCTACAATATCACCTAAATCAAATTCTTTATTCATTTTACTCACTCCTTATAAATTGAACCTTGTTATAAGGTATTTCTATTTTTGCCTTATCTAATCCTTCTTTTATTAACTTTCTAAGCCTTGTTTCATTATCAAACTGCTTCATATTCTTAACAGTACCCTTCACTCTTATAGTTACACCACTTGCAGTTAATTCAGTTACTCCTACAACCTTGGGTTTCTCAACTACATCCTCATTTTTATCTGAAAATTTATCACAAGTGCTATTAATTACACCTATAGCTTTATCTATACTTTCCTCATATGCTATACTTACATCTACAGTTATTGATTTTGGGCCCTTTGAATGGTTAGTAACATTAGTTATCTTGCTATTAGGAATTATGTGTAAATCACCATTAAAATCTCTTAATTTTGTTATTCTAAGTTCAATACTTTCAACTATACCCGAATCTTTGTCTACTGTAATATAATCTCCAACAGAATATTGGTCTTCAAGCAATATAAAAAATCCGTTTATTACATCCTTTACTAGGTTCTGTCCTCCAAATCCAATTGCAACACCGCCTATACTTGCTACACCAACACTAATGGTACTTAAAAATTTATCTCCAAAAAACTGAGTAAGTATACCTATAATTCCAAAAAAATAAATTGAGTATTTTGAAACACTTTTTAAAATTGCACCTATAGTTTTAGACCTTTTCTTGTCTAATGAAAATCTAAATTGTTCTTGTTTTTTTATAGTTTTATCTATAAACTTATCTATAATTCTTACAGCAACATACATTACTATAATAATTGATATAATTTTAATAAATATAAAAATACCATTATATATATTAAGACTTGCATTTCCTATTTTTAAAACTCCAGTTTCAAAATCAAATTTAAAACTATATATAATATTAAATATATTCACAACACTCCTCCTTACTTACATATATAGATGTGCAACTTGATACATTGAAATTGCAAATGCCAAGTTTATCCTGAAAGCAATATTTTTCAATTCACAGTTCACGATGCACAATTCACAATGAAGGATGATTTTCCTCCGCTTTGCTGCAGAAAATCTTAAAACTTATTTTTTTATTGCTACGCAATTATGCCATGTATGGTGCTCAGCGAAGCTGACAGCATTAAGTTTAAGATTTACCTAAGCAAAGCGAAAGGTAAATCATCCTTCACTGTACTCTGTCATCTGTCATCTGCTCCATAAATTGTTTTCCCACATGTAAAGATTATAATATGTTTTTCTTTTATATTGCAATAACTATTTAAGTATAAAAAGCCATTTTTTTGTTAAAACTTATACTAGGGAGTGGTTTATATGTTAAGTAAAACAATATTTGATTGTGAGGATAAAAATTCTATATTTAAGATACGAGATTGCTTAAGCAGTGAAATACTGGAAGTAATGAAGCAAAATAGAGATTTAATTATTTTATGTATAGGAACTGATCGTTCCACTGGAGATAGTCTTGGACCATTGGTAGGCGATAAACTAAAATTTTTTTTAAGAAATAAAATTAATATTCTTGGTAATCTTGAAAACCCAATTCATGCTAAAAACATATGCAAAACTATGAAAAAAATTAAATCCACATATTCAAATCCTTATATAATAGCCATTGATGCTTCTTTAGGAAACGTGCAAAATGTAGGAAATGTCATAATTGAAAGCAAACCTATTTTCCCTGGTTCGGCTATGAATAAAGATTTACCTCCAGTTGGTGATTTAAGTATAACTGGAATAGTTAATGTATCTGGTGCTCTAGAATTTATGGTTCTTCAAAACACTCGATTATGCACCGTTATGCATCTTGCTGATATAATTTCAAGCGGCTTATACCATTCAATTATAAAAACCATTGGGAGTAACAATTTAACCTTATCTAAAAATGCAACCTTAGAAGATTTATTTGAAGGTTGATATAGTAACTTAATTTACAATAGAATAAAAATTAAGAGCAGAAAATAGTCTGAAGCTTGTACTCTTGTGTCATTAACCTTGAGGTATAAAATTTTCTGCTCTATCAGAAAATTAATCTTCATTCTATTATCTGCTCTTAGGTAGCTTAAAAAAATTAATAAGTCCAAGTTGAGAGATAGTCTTGTGTAATACAAGAAACTGTAACTCGTTAATACTGTTTGTCTTAGCGTGTTATAGTGACGAAGTATTACGCAAAAATATCCTAAAGTTGGACTTGTTATTTTATTTAAGGTGCCTTATTTATTTTTGAGTTGCTTCTTTCAAAACCTGATTTTCCTCATCAGATAAATCATATCTTGATAAACCTTTATTTATTGGTTTCGCATAAGTAAGGCTTTCATTTCTTCCATATATGCTAGTTATAATAACACCATCATAATTATCATCCAAAAGTGCTACTGAAAAGCTCAAATCACTTCCAACATCATCGAATGCTTTATATCTAACTATAGAAACATTTTGAATACACTTACTTACCCTTTCATCAATATCATTATATATTTTCTTAACTTCTTTTGATTCTTCCCTTGCCTCATCTATCTTATCCAAATAACTCATTATTAGTTTTTCTAAATTTTCATTTTCAACGCCACGCATAAGTTTTCTATATCTTGCTTCTACCTTGCTAAGTGAGTGCATATTTGAAATTACAAGTATAAATAATATAATTACTATAACTACTAAAGCCATAATTACATATGTACTTATACTGTTGAATATTTGTAAAAAATCTTGCATGTTCTTATTCGTCCTTTCCATTTTTTAAATAAATGTTTCACGTGAAACATTTATTTAAAGCTTTAATATATCAATTATTCTCTGTAAATCTTCATTAGAATAATATTCAATTTCTATTTTACCTTTATTCTTACCAGTTTTCAATGCAACTTTAGTACCAAAGTAATTTTCTAGCCTATCCTTTATTTCATTTACGTATTGGTTATTATTTTCCTTAGTTTCATCTACATTAGTGATAGACTTTTGCTTTGAAAGGCTCTTAATTAACTTTTCCGTATCTCTTACACTCAAGTCTTCATCTATTATCGTTTGTGATAATTTATATTGAGAATTTTTGTCTTGTACAGAAAGTAATACTCTTCCATGACCTTCAGATATAACTCCATCAATTAAATATTCTTGTACTCTTTCATCTAAGTTTAATAATCTCATGCAATTTGTAATTACAACTCTAGATTTACCAATCCTTTTACTTAATTGTTCCTGTGTAAGATTAAAATCATCCAAAAGTCTTCTATATGCTTTAGCTTCTTCTATAGGATTTAAATCTTCCCTTTGGATATTCTCAATCAAAGATATCTCCAATAAGTCCTTTTCTGTGGCATCTATAATAACCGCTGGTACTTCAGTCAATCCTATGCTTTTTGCAGCTCTCCATCTTCTTTCTCCAGCTACAATTACATACACGTCATTTTCCTTTTTTAAAATTAGCGGTTGTATAACTCCGTGTTCCCTTATTGATTCAGCTAATTGAGCAATCTTCTTTTCATCAAAATATTCACGTGGTTGCTTCTTATTAGGCTTAATTAAATTTAATGCTATTTTTTCTACTGAGTCTTTTCTTTCCTCTTCGTCTATATTGTTATCTTGAATTAATGCACTTAACCCTCTTCCTAATCCACCTTTTTTATTCACTAGTTACACTCCTTTTTTGCCTAATTAAGAATTCATCTGTTAAGCTAGAATAGCACTCTGCACCCTTGCATTTATTATCATAAAGTGCTATTGGTAATCCATAGCTAGGCGATTCTGCTAATCTAATATTTCTTGGTATTGTTGCGTTATATAAATTGTCCTTAAAATACTTTTTAACTTCTTCGGCAACTTCATTTGAAAGTTTCATTCTATTATCATACATTGTAAGTACTACACCCTCAATTTCTAGCTTTCGATTTAAAGATTTTTTAACAAGTTGTATTGTATTTACAAGTTGTCCAACTCCCTCAAGTGCATAAAATTCTGTTTGAATTGGGATTAAAACACTTGCAGATGCAACTAACGCATTAACAGTTATCAAACCAAGTGATGGTGGACAATCAATAAATATAAAATCATACTTTTCTTTTATGTTATTGATTTTGTTTTTTAATATTACTTCTCTATTTTCAATTTTTATTAATTCAACTTCGGCACCAGCAAGTTCTATTGTTGACGGTGCTATATATAAATTTTTTATAAGTTGACACTCTTGTACCACATTTTCTATGCTTTCATCATTTGTTAATACATCATACATTGAGCTTTTTAGGATATTCTTATCGATTCCCAATCCACTTGTAGTGTTTCCTTGGGGATCAATATCTATAGTTAGAACCTTGTACCCCTTAATTGCTAAATATGTACATAAGTTTATATTCGTTGTTGTCTTACCTACACCACCCTTTTGGTTGAAAATACTTATTACCTTCATACTAATCACCGCCATATCCGTATTTGACTAATTTTTTTTAATTCACAATGAATTATGCTTTACATATTTCGGATTGTTTATCTACTTATATTATAATATTATATTAGTATTTTATAAATATATTATTCTTCGATTTTTATGAATATTTTTTAACATCACTACTTTTTTATGCCAATTACACTTTTTAATAGTTTTTTGGATAATATAAAAAAGTTAAAATGTTTCACGTGAAACATTTTAACTTTTAAAAAACATATTATTTTTTAGCAATTACTACTGTTACTTCAATAGTATCATCAAGTTCTTTCGATCTATATTTAGCATCAATGCCGTATTTATCAAACACTTGTTTTATTGTATTAACATATATTTTAGGACTAAAAATACCCTTTATTCTCTTTTTACCATCCTTGCCTATATTGTTTTTATCATTATTAGCTTTTTCTAATTTATTCTGTATAAGTTCTTCTGTCTTTTTTACGTTTAAATTTTTATTTATAACAGTCTTAATTACACTAATTTGACTTTTTTCATCTGGCAACTTTAGCATAGCCCTAGCATGTCTCTCTGTTAACTTATTTTTTAATAGAGTTTTTCTTACATCATCGCTCAACTTTAGTAATCTTAACTTGTTTGCAATTGTTGATTGCTTTTTCCCTACATTTTCTGCAAGCTGTTCTTGAGTATATCCATGTTCCTTTATCAAATTATAATATGCTTCTGCTTCTTCTATATAATTTAAATCTTCTCTTTGTAAATTTTCCAATAACGCAATTGCAGCAGATTCATTATCACTAATATGTACAACTATTGCAGGAACTTCTTTTAATCCAGCAATTTTTGCAGCCTTAAGCCTTCTCTCACCAGCAACAAGTTCATATTTTTCTTCCGAAACTTTTCTAACTGATATAGGCTGAATTATACCATATGTTTTTATTGATTGTGCTAATTCTTTTAAAGCCTCTTCATTAAAATATTTCCTAGGTTGATATGCATTTGAATATATATTGTCAGTTGAAATATATGAAATATCATTCATAATAAAAATCCATCCCTTTAATACTAATTATTATTTCATGTTTATCTTATTGGTTTCTTTGATACAACACCAGCACGCCTTGGATATTGCTTAGGTGTTTTTTTTACCTTTTTTACTATTACTAAATTATGATTTAAATTATCATCTTCAAATTTCACTTTTATAACTTTTTCAAGTTTTCCACCTAACATTCCTATTGCTTTTTTTGCCTCTTTTAATTCGTCGTCAACAGAAGGTCCTTTTAGTGCAACAAAATATCCATTTACCTTTACAAAAGGTAGACAAAATTCGCTTAAAACGGACATATTAGCAACAGCCCTAGATACAGCAACATCAAAAGTTTCTCTATAGCTTAAATCACTTCCAAAGTCCTCTGCCCTACCATGAACTGCTTTTATATTTTCTAGATGAAGTTCCTTTATAACTTCATTTAAAAAATTAATTCTTTTTTGAAGTGAATCAAAAAGAACGACCTCACTATTATCATTCATTATTTTTATTGGAATTCCCGGAAGCCCTGCACCAGTCCCAACATCAATTACTTTAATATCTTTTTTTAAAGGTTCGAAATTGAATACTTTTATTGAGTCAATAAAATGTTTAATAACTATTTCCCTATCTTCTGTAATAGCAGTAAGGTTTAATTTATTGTTCCATTCTTTCATTAAGTCCTTGTACTTAATAAATTTATCATACTTATTCTCTTCTAGCTGTAAACCAATACTCTCACATTCTTTTTCTATCATATCAAAATACTGCATGTTTTTCCTCCACTTTTTAGAGATAAATAATTATTTTCTTGAATACTGTTCCATATATATCATAAGAACCGATATATCAGATGGTGAAACACCGGATATCCTTGATGCCTGCCCCAAGTTAACTGGTCTAGCTTTAGTTAACTTTTGTATAGCCTCTGTTCTTAAATTTTTAATTTTACTATAATCTATATCCTCAGGTATAATTCTCTTTTCAAATTTTTTAAATTGCTCTATTTGTTCAAGCTGTTTTTCTATATATCCTTCATATTTAACCATTATATTTACTTCTTCTATTACATCATCCGAAAGCTCTAACCTTCCATTGTCTAAACTCCCTACTATATTATAATCAATTTCTGGTCTTTTAATCAATTCATATAAAGTAATAGGTTTTTTTAAAGTTGTGGATCCTAAATCTTCAAGAAAATCATTAACTTCCTTTTTATTTGTAATTTGAACATTTTTTAATCTTTCTATTTCATTTAATATGTTATTCTTTCTAGAAATAAACTTGCTATATCTCTCTTCATTAACAAGTCCTATTTTATGTCCTATCTCCGTAAGTCTAAGGTCTGCATTATCTTGTCTTAAAATCAACCTATATTCAGCTCTAGATGTCATCATTCTGTATGGCTCATTTGTTCCCTTAGTAACTAAATCATCTATAAGTACACCAATATATGCATCAGCTCTACTTAAAATTAATGGTTCTTCATTTTTAACCTTTAATGCCGCATTAATACCTGCCATAATTCCTTGAGATGCTGCTTCCTCATATCCTGAACTTCCATTAAATTGTCCAGCACCAAATAAGCCACTAATCTCCTTAAACTCCAATGAAAGTTTTAATTGAGTTGGATCAACTGAATCATATTCAATTGCATATGCAGTTTTAAGAATTTCCACGTTTTCAAGTCCTGGTACTGTTTTTAACATTTTTAACTGTATTTCTTCTGGAAGAGAACTTGACATACCTCCAACATAAAGCTCACTTGTATCTTCACCTTCTGGTTCTATAAAAATTTGGTGCTGAGTTTTATCTGGAAATCTCATTACTTTGTCTTCTATAGATGGGCAATATCTAGGTCCAACACTTTTTATAGTTCCATTATAAAGAGGTGATCTACCAATATTAGCTCTAATAACATCATGTGTTTCATTATTTGTATATGTTAAATAACATGATATTTGGTTTTTTTCAAGTTTATCATTCATAAATGAAAATGGAACTATCTTTTTATCTCCAGGTTGCTCAATCATTTTTGAGAAATCAACACTTCTTTTATTTATTCTTGCTGGAGTACCAGTTTTAAATCTTCTAAGTTTTATACCATATTTTATTAACGATTCGCTCAATTCATTAGCAGGAAATAATCCATCTGGTCCACCACTATAATTTACTTCACCAATAATTATTCTTGCTTTCAAATATGTTCCTGTTGCAAGCACTACTGTTTTAGCTTCAAAATATGCACCATTTTTAGTAAGCACACCTTTTACTTTTCCGTCTTCTATATCTATTTCAACTACTTCTATTTGTCTTAGGTATAAATTATCCTGTCTTTCAATTACTTTTCTCATGACTTCAGAATATCTTGTTTTATCAGCTTGTGCTCTTAATGAATGAACTGCAGGTCCCTTTGATAAATTTAGCATTCTTGACTGAATAAATGTCTTATCTATATTTACTCCCATTTCGCCACCAAGAGCATCTATTTCTTTTACTAAATGCCCCTTAGCAGTTCCCCCTACATTAGGATTGCATGGCATCTTTGCAACGCTTTCTAAATTCATTGTGCAAATAAGAGTTTTACATCCCATCCTTGCTGCAGCAAGCCCAGCTTCACATCCAGCATGACCTGCTCCTATTACTACAACATCATAATTATCTGAAAAATATTTTATCATATTCTCACCTATTTTCCTAAACAAAAGTTTTCAAATATCTTATCTATTAAATCTTCTTTTAACGTTTCTCCAGTAATTTCTCCAAGACTCATCCATGCATCTCTTAAATCAATAGACGCTAAATCTATAGCTGATGTATTTCTTAATGCATTTTCCGCAGAAACACATGAATTTTTAGCTTTAATTAAAGCTTCCTTATGTCTAGAATTAGTAATTATAAATTCATTAGGGTTTATTTCTCCTTTAAAGAATAATTCCTTAATTGATTCTTTAAGTTTATCTAATCCCATTCCGGTTTTTGTTGAAAATTTTATTATATTATCTAATTCCAGCTTTTTTAATTGCTCTTCATCTATTTTACTATTTAAATCGCATTTATTTAATAATAAAATAGCTTTTTTGTTTTTAATTTCATTAATTATTTCGATATCCTCATTTTCAAGTTCGTGACTTGAATCTATCATAAAAATAATTAAATCGGCCTCATTTATTTTTTCTTTTGAACGCATAACACCCATTTTTTCAACAACATCTTCAGTTTCCCTTATTCCTGCTGTATCAATTATCTTTATTGGTATACCAGATATATTTATATATTCTTCAATTATATCTCTTGTAGTTCCTGGTATATCAGTAACTATTGCTCTATTTTCACTTAATAATGTATTTAATAGTGATGATTTTCCAACATTCGGCTTACCTATGATAACTGTATTTAATCCTTCTCGCAAAATTTTACCTTCATCAGCTGTTTCTAATAAGCCTTTAATTTCTTTAAGCATACTTTCTATATCATTACAAACTTTATCACTAGTAGCCTCTTCTAAATCATCTTCTGGATAATCTACAGTTGCCTCTATATGTGCTATCATCTCCAACAGTTTATCTCTAAGTCTCATTATTTCCCTAGAAATTCTTCCTTTTGACTGCTCAACTGCGGATTTCATGCTTAATTCAGTTTTTGAATTTATAATATCCATTACTGCTTCAGCTTGAGTTAAATCTATTCTGCCATTTAAAAATGCTCTTTTTGAAAACTCACCTGGTTCTGCAATTCTCGCACCAGCTTTTAGTACTTCCTCTAAAACAGCCTTTGTTGGATATATTCCACCATGACAATTTATTTCAACTACATCTTCTGCCGTAAAACTTTTTGGTCCTTTCATATAACTTACAATTACTTCATCAATTGCTTTTCTATCACTTAATCCTACTATGGTTCCATATCTCATAGTATAAGTTTTCATATCCATTATACCTTTTTTGTCTTTACCTACAAATATTTTATCTACTAATTTTAATGCTTTATCTCCAGATACTCTTATTATAGAAATTCCACTATTTCCAAGTGCTGTAGATATAGCTGCTATGGTATCAAACTCTTTCAACAACATTATTACCTCCTTCCATATTTAAAAACTCCATAAAATAAAAACCAGTCACTTAATTAAAAAGAAAGCCTAAAAAGGCTTTCTTTTTCACGATTTTAGGACTTTTTTAAATCAACTATAACTCTTCTATAAGGTTCGTCACCTTGACTATAAGTCGTAATCTTTTCATCATTTTGTAATTCAGAATGAATTATTCTTCTTTCATAAGGATTCATAGGTTCTAATGCTACTGATTTCCTATCAATTTTAACCTTATGTGCAATCCTGTTTGCCAATCTCCTTAGAGTTTCCTCTCTTCTACCCCTATAATTTTCGGTATCAATTAGAACTCTTTTATATTGACCATCATTTCCTTTATTTATAGCTAAGCCGACAAGATATTGAATAGAATCTAAAGTTTCGCCTCTATATCCTATTAATATTCCCATATTAGCACCTGATAAATTTATATTTAAACAATTATTTACTTCCTTAATCCTTATTTCAACTATTAAACCCATATTAGTAAATATACTTTTCAAAAAGTCTCTAGCCTCTGAAATATAATCCTTCTTTAAAGTAACTTTAACTTTAGCTTCCCTTTTTCCAATTATACTTAATATGCCTTTGCTTCCCTCGTCTATAATTTCTATATTAACCTTTTCCTTAGTTGTATTTAAATTATTTAAGGCATTATTAATAGCTTCATCTACATTTTTTCCTGTAGATTCAATGCTTTTCATACTTTAACATACCCCCCATAAAATAATTATACTATATTATTTTTTTCTTCTAGATTTTTTGTTTACTACTTCATCACTCTTTATTACTTTATCTACAGCATTTTCAGTTATAATGTTATTTTTTTGTTCCTTTGATTCAACTAAAACCATAATAGTCTTTGTTTGAATCATCTGGAATAAGTTACTTACAACCCAATATAAAACTAATGCTGCACTAAGATTCCAACTCATAAATAATAAGAAAATTGACATTCCTATATTCATTGTAGTGGTCTGCTTAACCTGAGCCGGATCAGCGTTCTTAGGCATTAAAACTATACCTGAAAGATATGTAGTAGCTGCTGAAAGGATAGGTAAAATAACAGTTGATATATCATTAAAACTTGCATGCCCATTTAAATTTTTAATCCATAAAAAACTTACATTCTCTAAATGCAAAGTGAAAAATACATAATATAAGGCTGCAAGTACAGGCCATTGAATAAGCATTGGAAGGCATCCACCGAACATACTTACATTATTTTCTTTATATAACTTCATAGTTTCTTGTTGTAACTTTTGAGGATCATTTTTGTATTTTTTTTGCAATTCTTTAACAAGTGGCTGCATTTTAGTCATACCAACATTGGATTTTATTGCTTTAACATTAAGCGGAATTAATACTATCTTTATTAATATTGTAACTATTATGATTGCTATTCCATATGAATAATTCTTGTTTGGAATAACGCTAAAAACACCATTGTTTATACTATTAAAAAATTGAACAAAAATTTTGTTCAAAAATTCTATTTTCATTAAAACGAAAACCTCCTAATGTTTATTTAACGGGGTCATATCCTCCCTTAGAAAAAGGATTACATCTTAGTATTCTCCATAAAGCCATAATAATGCCTCTTATAGCCCCATATTTTTCTATAGCGTCAATAGCATACTGTGAACATGTAGGATAATACTTACAAACATGATTTCCTCTAACATATAAAAAGGAAAACATACCTCTAGCTATTGGAGAATTTGAAATTTTTCTATAAGCTTTTATAAGATTAATTAGAATTTTTTTCATCATTAATAATTAAGCCTGCCTTATTAAATAAATCCAGAAGTGAGCTGTCAACTTCTTTATATTCTCTATTATTACAAGCAGTTCTTGCTATAATAACAAAATCATAACCAATTTTAAACTTATGATTATTTAAACGGTAGCTTTCACTGATTAATCTTTTAACTCTACTTCTAATTACACTTTTTCCTACTTTTTTACTAACAGATATTCCAATTCTACTTATTTCTTTATTTAAATTATTTCTATACAAATATAATACCAATAATCTATTTGAAAAAGATTTTCCTCTTCTATAAACTTTTCTGAATTCAGCATTTTTCTTTATTCCATTTTTCTTCATTAAAATTAATAGCTCCTTAAATTGCAGAAAAAGGCCACAAAAGCGGCCCTTTATGCTGTCAATCTTTTTCTTCCTTTATTTCTTCTGCTCTTAAGAACTTTTCTTCCAGATAAAGTACTCATTCTCTTTCTGAAACCATGTTCTCTTTTTCTTTGTTTCTTTTTAGGTTGATATGTCATAAACATTTTACTACACCCCCTTTGAAAGTATAATTCTAACCTATTATATAGAAATACAATATTCTGATATTAGAGTTTTACCTTATAATTATATATTCACCTCTATTCAATGTCAAGAAAAAGGATTTTGTTAATAATTTTTCACACATAATAAATTTTTTTGTGGATAACTTCTTGAATAGCTTATCTCGTTCTGTTATTATTATGAATGAGTTGTTAATAACTTTTAAAATTTAAAGTTATGCACAGACTGTGTATAACTCTGTTGATAACTTGTTTTTTTTTCTTATTTTTTACATAGACATTAATATTTTTGTACATAATAAGCTATTTTATTCAATGTTTTTTATGTTGATAAGTTTTTTTTTGACTTTGTTTATATCTTTATTATAAAAAATAATCTTAACAAAATTATGCACATGTGAATATTTTATATTATTATTGTCAACAACTTTTACTGTAATATATTTTTGTTTATATCTTTGTTGATAACAAGTTATTAAAAAAAATCATTAAAAAAAAGTTTAAAAAAATTAGACTGGAGGATATACTATGGAGACCCAACTGAAAACATTATGGGAAAAAGCTCTAAATATAATAAAAGGAGAATTGACAGAAGTTAGCTTCAACACATGGATAAAAAGTATTACTCCTATATCTATAAATAAAGATAGTATACGCTTTGGTGTACCTAATCAATTTACTAAAGAAATTCTTGAAAATAGATATAAAGATCTCATAATTAATTCATTAAAAATCATTACTACTAAAAAATATGAGTTAACATTTTCTATTCTGTCAGAAGAAACTATTGAATTAGAAGAACAACATAACATTAATGAAGTTAACAATCAAAATAATTTAAATAATGGCGACGATACTTCAAATATGTTGAATCCAAAATACAAATTTGATTCATTTGTCATAGGCAACAGTAACCGCTTTGCCCATGCTGCTTGTCTTGCAGTTGCAGAATCTCCAGCAAAAGCATACAATCCTTTATTCATATATGGAGGCGTGGGACTTGGAAAAACTCACTTAATGCATGCTATTGGACACTATATACTTGAAAATAATCCAAAAGCCAAAGTAGTTTATGTTTCATCAGAAAAATTTACAAATGAACTAGTAAATTCAATAAAAGATGATAAAAATGTGGAATTTAGGACAAAATATAGAAATGTAGATGTTCTTTTAATCGATGATGTACAATTTATTGCTGGTAAAGAACGTACTCAAGAAGAATTTTTTCATACTTTTAATGAGCTTCATGAAAACAATAAACAAATAATTCTCTCCAGTGATAGACCACCTAAAGAAATCCCTACTCTTGAAGATAGGTTACGTTCCAGATTTGAATGGGGTTTAATTGCCGATATACAACCACCAGATTTTGAAACAAGAATAGCTATACTTAAAAAGAAGGCTGATGTAGAAAATTTAGATATTCCAAATGAAGTAATGGTGTACATAGCTACTAATATAAAATCAAATATACGAGAACTGGAAGGTGCACTTATAAGAATAGTAGCATTCTCGTCTTTAACAAATAAAGAAATAAGTATTGATCTAGCATCTGAAGCCTTAAAAGATATAATTTCAAACAAACAAAATAAACAAATAACAATAAACCTAATTCAAGACGTAGTTGCAAGTTATTTTAATATAAAAATAGATGATTTTAAATCTGCAAGACGTACTAGAAATATAACTTATCCAAGGCAAATTGCAATGTATCTATGCAGAAAATTAACAGATATGTCTTTACCTCGAATAGGCGAAGAATTTGGTGGAAGAGATCACACCACAGTTATCCACGCATATGAAAAAATTTCAGGAGCCTTAAAACAAGATGATGAATTAAAATATACAATAAATGAAATAACAAAAAGATTTTCTCAAAAATAAAATTAAAGCTGGCTTATTATTGCTGTTTAATTTAAATGTACTTTTAAGGAAACCACTTTAATAACAGTTGTTTATTATTTATTATGAATAACTTGTGGATATTTTTATATTTTACTTTGCGTGTTAATTATGTTGATAACGTTGAGTACTTATTAATAACTTATCCACAGTTATTTTTTTACTGAAATTCTTTATTTTCAACAGCTTCATAAGTTATCAACAAATCCACAGCCCCTACTACTATTACTATTATATTAAAATATTATCTAATCTATTTATATATATTTTGTGTTTGTTAATAAAGGAGGTTATAAAATGAAATTTACATGTGAAAAAAACAAATTACAAGAAGCTATATCAATAGCACAAAAAGCTGTTACAGGAAAATCGACAATGCCTATATTACAAGGAATTCTTTTAAATGCTGAAAAGGATATGTTAACATTAATCGGATCAGATATAGATTTAAGTATAGAAACAAAGGTTAATGTTAATATAGAAGAAAGCGGTAAAGTAGTAGTTGATGCAAAATTATTTGGAGAAATTATAAGAAAACTACCTAACTCCATAGTAGAAATTAAAACTGTTGATAATAATTGTATAGAAATAACATGCAACAAAAGTAAATTTACATTAGTTCACCTTGATTCTGAAGACTTTCCGAGTTTACCTGAAATAAATGAGGATAAGATTTTTGTTATAGATCAAAAAAAATTAAAAAATATGATAAAGGGAACAATATTTGCTATAGCTCAAGATGAAACAAGACCAATACTTACAGGAGTTTTATTTGAAGCCAAAGAAAAAAAGCTTAACTTAGTCGCAATAGATGGATACAGATTAGCTATGAGAAGTGAACTTGTGGATAATGAAGAAACTATTAGTGCAGTAATACCTGGAAAAACACTAAATGAAGTAGTAAAGATATTAGAAGATGAAGGAGATGTTAACATTACCTTTACACCTAATCATATTTTATTTAATTTAGGTTTTACTAAAATAATATCAAGGTTACTTGAAGGTGAATTTATAAAATATAGTTCTATAATTCCAGAAGAATTTAATTTAAAAGTCGTAACTAAAAAAGAAGAATTACTAGAAGCAATAGAAAGAGCATCCTTGGTAGCTAAGGACGGAAATACAAATCTTATAAAATTGAACATTGAAGATGATATAATGCTTATAACATCTAATTCTCAATTGGGAAACGTAAGAGAAGAAATAAATATAATTTTGCAAGGACAGCCAATACAAATTGCATTTAACTCAAAATATTTAATTGATGTACTTAAAATAATGGATGGAGAAGAAATTGTAATGGATTTTTCAAGTAGCATAAGTCCATGTATATTGAAAAATAAAGAAAACAACAATAGCATTTATTTAGTATTGCCAGTAAGATTAGCAAACAGCTAAAATTTAAATAATTAGGAGGAATGCACAATTAAGTAATGATTGTGTTATTTGCTATGAAAGAAATAAGTATAAATAGTGAGTTTATAAAATTGGATTCTTTTCTAAAATGGTGTGGTGCAGCTACACTTGGCTCGGAAGCTAAAATTTATATTTTAGAAGGAAACGTAAAGGTTAATGATGAAATAGAAACTAGAAGAGGCAAAAAGCTATATAAGGGAGACACCGTTGAGTTTGAAGGCGAGATATATAAAATTATATAGCGGTAAACCTAAATTTAATACTTTATGATATAATATAGGTGTTATTATGTATATAAAAAACTTGAAGTTGGTTAATTTTAGAAATTATGATATGCTGAATGTTGAGTTTAATAGCAAGGTTAATATTTTAACTGGGAATAATGCTCAGGGAAAGACGAATATTCTTGAAAGCATTTATTACTGCAGTCTTGCAAAATCTCATCGAACTAGTAAAGATAAAGAACTTATAAAATGGGATAAGGAAGATTCATATATTAGTCTTTATGTATGCAAGGAACGTATCGATAAAAAAATAGAAATAAAAATTTTCAAGAGCGGAAAAAAAGGTGTAAATGTTAATTCTATAAAATTAAAAAAAGTCTCGGAGCTTTTTGGAATTTTTAATGTTGTTATGTTTGCACCAGAGGATTTAAAAATAGTTAAAGATTCACCTAGCTATAGAAGACGTTTTTTAGATATAGAACTATCGAGATTAAATCCTAAGTATTATTATCAGCTTGTTCAATATCACAAGGTTTTAGATCAAAGAAATATTTCACTTAAAAATAAAAAATTATTTGAAAGTGGTATTATCGATGTGTATGATAGGCAATTGAGTAATCTAGGAGCATACATAATAAAACAAAGAGAAAGTTATTTAAAAGAGTTAAATTCAAAGGGAAAAATAATTCATTTTGATATAACTGATAAAAAAGAAGAAATAGAATTTGAGTACATTACCAGTGTGGAAAATATTCAAAATGTTTCAGAAGAATTATATAATAGGCTAGTGAAAAATAGGCAAAAAGATAGCGAAAAGGGAAATACTTCTATTGGTCCGCATAGAGATGATTTTAGTATAAAGATAAATAAAATTGATACAAGAAGCTTTGGATCTCAAGGACAGCAAAGGACAGCTATTTTAACTATAAAGTTTGCATCAATGGAAATAATAAAAAGCCTTACTGGGGATTCGCCAGTACTTTTACTTGATGATGTTCTATCAGAGTTAGACATTAATAGGCAAAAGTATATATTAAATTCTCTAAATGGAATACAAACGTTAATTACATGTACTGGTATAGAAGATATAAAAAGTTATATAAATAAAGATTTCAAGATTTTTAAGATATCAAATGGTAGTATAATCGAGTCTAATGAGTTTTAAGGAGGCCTTTTTATGTTTTTGCATTTGGGGGAGAATGTGGTTGTGCCTATAAAAGATATAATAGGTATTTTCGATATTGAAACGACTATGTATAGTGCGGATACAAGTCAATTTTTAAGAATGGCGGAAGAGGATGGATTTGTGCAAAGGATAACAAAGGAACCACCAAAATCATTTGTTATTGCTGAGGTAGATAAGAAAAGTAAAATATTTTTATCTCCAATCTCATCATCAACTCTAAGTAAAAGATCGCAAACAGTTTATTTAGAGCCATAAAAATTTATAATCTAGGAGGAAATACATGTCCAAGAATAATGAAGTATATGATGAAAGTCAAATACAGGTACTTGAGGGCCTTGAAGCTGTTAGAAAAAGACCTGGTATGTATATAGGTAGTACTAGTAGCAGAGGATTACATCATCTAGTATATGAAATTGTTGATAACAGTATTGATGAGGCATTAGCTGGTTTCTGTAAAAATATAAATGTTATGATACATAAAGATAATTCAATAACTGTATGGGACGATGGAAGAGGTATGCCAGTTGGTATTCACCATAAAATGAATAAACCTACAGTTGAAGTAATAATGACAGTACTTCATGCAGGTGGAAAATTTGGTGGCGGAGCATATAAAGTATCTGGAGGACTTCATGGTGTTGGAGCATCTGTTGTTAACGCACTCTCGGAGGTATGTGAAGTTGAGGTTAAATCTGAAGGACACATATGGAAACAAACTTATCACAGAGGAAAAGTTGCATCACCTTTTGAAAAGATAGGGGATAGCGATGAGCATGGAACAAAAACTTATTTTAAGCCAGATCCTGAAATATTCGAGGATACAGTATATGATTACGATACATTAGTTCAAAGACTTAGGGAATTAGCATTTTTAAATAAAGGCATAAAAATAAATATAACAGATGAAAGAACGGATAAGTCCGAGACCTTGCATTATGAAGGTGGAATAAAATCATTTGTAACTTATTTGAATAGAAATAAGGAACCTATATTTCCTGAACCTATCTACGTAGAAGGTAGAAAGGATGATGAATGTTCAGTTGAAGTCGCACTTCAATATAATGATGGATACACAGAAAATATATTTGCGTTTGCAAACAATATAGATACTATTGAAGGCGGAACACATTTAGCAGGATTTAAGTCAGCACTCACAAGGGTGTTTAATGATTATGCAAAAAAATTTGGATTTATAAAGGACAGTGACAAAAACTTATCAGGAGACGATGTTAGAGAGGGACTTACAGCTGTAATATCTGTAAAACTTACTGATCCTCAATTTGAAGGTCAAACTAAAACCAAACTTGGAAATAGTGAGGTTCGTGGAATTGTTGACAGTATAGTATCTGAAAAAGTAAGTACTTTCCTTGAAGAAAATCCACAAGTAGGTAAGCTTATAATAGATAAATCAATGGTAGCAGCAAGAGCAAGAGATGCCGCTAAAAAAGCAAGGGAACTTACGAGAAGAAAGTCAGTACTTGAAAGTACATCACTTCCAGGAAAATTAGCAGATTGTGCTTCTAGAAATCCAGAAGAATGTGAAGTGTACTTAGTAGAGGGGGACTCTGCCGGTGGTTCTGCAAAGCAAGGCAGAAATAGAAACTTCCAAGCAATACTTCCATTGAAGGGTAAAATCATGAATGTTGAAAAACAAAGAATTGATAAAATACTTAGTTCAGAGGAAATAAAAGCTATGATAACTGCATTTGGTGGCGGAATAGGTAAGGATTTTGATACATCTAAACTTAGATATCATAGAATTATAATAATGACCGATGCCGATGTAGATGGTGCTCATATTAGAACACTTATTTTAACGTTCTTCTATAGATACATGAAAAAGTTAGTTGAAGAAGGTCATGTATATATAGCACAACCTCCTCTATATAAAGTTGCTAAAGGCAAAAAAGAATACTATGCGTATGATGATGATGAACTTCAAGAAGTCTTGAATACTGTTGGAGGAAAAGATACAAATACAAACATTCAAAGATACAAAGGTCTTGGAGAAATGGATGCTGAGCAATTATGGGATACAACAATGAATCCAGAAAAGAGAATTTTAAGAAAAGTAAATGTTGAAGATGCAATGGAAGCTGATGAAGTATTTACAATTCTCATGGGAGATAAAGTAGCACCAAGAAGGCAGTTTATACAAGAAAATGCTTCAAAAGTTGAAAACTGGGATATTTAATTTTTTTAAAGTGAATTTATTAGAAGTCATCGAAATTTTAGATGAACCAATGCCCACTAAGATTTTATTAATTTGATACATTAAAAAGAGGTGTAAGAATGCAAAACGAAGGCAAGGTTTTACCCGTAGAGATAAGTAAAGAAATGAAAAGTTGCTATATAGATTATGCAATGAGTGTTATTGCTAGTCGTGCTCTTCCTGATGTAAGGGATGGACTAAAGCCGGTACATAGAAGAATTTTATATTCCATGTATGACTTAGGGATAACACCTGATAAAGGATATAGAAAGTGCGCAAGAATTGTAGGAGATGTTTTAGGTAAGTACCATCCACATGGAGATTCATCTGTTTATGATGCCTTAGTAAGAATGGCGCAAAATTTTAACCTTAGATATACTCTTGTAGATGGTCATGGAAACTTTGGATCTGTTGATGGAGATTCTGCGGCTGCAATGAGATATACTGAAGCAAGGCTTCAAAAAATTGCACTAGAAATGGTAAGAGATATTCATAAAAATACTGTTGATTTTGTACCTAACTTTGATGGTGAGGAACAAGAGCCTTCAGTACTCCCATCTAGATTCCCTAACCTTCTTGTAAGTGGTTCTGTTGGTATAGCAGTAGGTATGGCAACAAATATACCACCACATAATTTAGGTGAAGTTATTGATGGAATTGTTGAGCTCATTGATAAACCAGATGTTAATATTTTAGATTTAATAACTAAAATAAAAGGACCGGATTTTCCAACAGGTGGTACAATTATTGGAAAGTCAGGAATAAGAGAAGCTTATGAAACTGGTAGAGGAAAAATTACTGTAAGAGCTAAATCTGAAATTGAAGAAGACAAAAATGGAAAACAAAGAATTATAGTAAATGAGATACCATACCAAGTAAACAAGGCAAGATTAATCGAAAATATTGCAGATCTTGTTAAGGATAAAAGGATAACAGGAATAAGTGATCTTAGAGATGAATCTGATAGAGATGGTATGAGAATTGTAATTGAAATTAAAAGAGATGCAAATGCTAATATCGTTTTAAATCAACTATATAAACATACAAGACTTCAAGATACATGTGGAGTAAATATGTTAGCTTTGGTTGATAATAAGCCACAAACACTTAACTTAAAGCAAATTCTTGAATATTATATAGATTTCCAAAAAGAAGTCATAAGAAGAAGAACTAAATTTGACCTTGATAAAGCTTTAGCTAGAGCTCATATTTTAGAAGGATTAATAATTGCACTTGATCATATAGATGAGGTTATAAAATTAATAAGATCATCTAAAACTGGTCAAGAAGCTAAAGATGGTCTTATGAGCAGATTTGGTCTATCTGATAAGCAAGCTCAAGCTATTCTTGATATGAGACTTCAAAGATTAACAGGTTTAGAAAGAGAAAAAATAGATCAAGAATACAGTGAAATAATGGCTACTATTGAAAGATTGCAAGCAATTTTAGCAGATGATGCTAAAGTTTTAAATATAATAAAAGAAGAACTTATAGATATAAAAACAAAGTACGGTGATGAAAGAAGAACAAGTATAGAAAAGGCAGAAAATGAAATAGATTATGAGGATCTTATAGAAGAAAAGGATGTTGTTATAACCCTTACTCATGCAGGATATATAAAGAGAATAAATGCTGATACTTATACAGCTCAAAGAAGAGGTGGAAAGGGTATTCAAGCAATGTCAACGAAGGAAGATGACTTTGCTGAGCAGATATTTGTAACATCTACCCATAATCATATTTTATTCTTTAGCAATCAAGGAAGAGTTTATAGAATTAAGGGATATGAGATTCCAGAGTCAGGAAGAACTGCAAAGGGAACTAACTTAATAAACTTACTTGAGCTTAATCCTGGAGAAAAAATACAGGCAGTTATTGCGTTAAAGGAATTTGAGGAAGATAAGTTCCTAGTAATGTGCACAAAGAACGGAATAATAAAGAAAACAGCCTTAAATTTATATGGAAATATAAGAAAAAGTGGTTTAATTGCTATAAACCTTAACGAAGATGATGAATTAGTTTCTGTTAGAAGAACTGATGGAAGTAATCATATCATAATTGCAACAAGAAATGGAATTGCAATAAGATTCGATGAGGGAGATGCAAGGCCACTTGGAAGAAGTGCATTTGGAGTAAAAGGTATATCTCTAAATAATGATGATTTTGTTGTTGGAATGGAAGTAGTTGATGAAACACAAACTGTATTAGTTGTAAGTGAAAATGGTTTTGGTAAAAAGACACCTATATCAGAATACAAGTGCCAACATAGAGGTGGAAAAGGTCTTATAACTTACAAGGTAACTGAAAAGACAGGACCGCTTGTTGGTGCTAGGATGGTTAAAGAAACCGATGAAATTATGCTTATTAACAATAAGGACATAGCAATAAGAATAAATGTATCTGATATATCTGTTACAGGTAGAAATGCCATGGGAGTTACTCTTATGAGAAACTCTGAAGATGAGAAAGTTCTAGCTATGGCTAAAATTAATGCAGATGATACACAAGAAACTATAGAAGAAATTTCAGAAGAAATTAGTATACCAGAAGTAGAAGAAGATAATGTAGATCAAAACAATACAGAAGAATAAGATAAAAAAGAAATGCAAGTAAAGGCGTATAGTTTTTACTTGCATTTTTTTTATGTATAAACCGCTTGAAAATTAGAAATACTAAGTTTATCTTGGCAGCAAAGTTTTTAAATTCACAGTTCACGATGCACAATTCACAATGAAGGATGATTTTCTGTAGCAAAGCTACGGAAAATCTTAAATTTAATTTTTTTATTGCTTTCGCAATAGCACCATAAATGGTGCTAAGCGAAGCTTATAACATTTAAATTTAAGATTTACCTGACAAAAGGAAGGCAAATCAACCTTCATTGAGCATTGTGAACTGTGAATTGTGAATTGAAAATATTAGCATAGGGATGCATTTGGTATTTACAATTTCCATGTTTAAGGTTGTATATATTAGAGATTAATAAGTTGAAGCATGTAAACTATGCCTAGAGTATCTATATGAGAAAAACATAGTAATATGATAAAATAATAAGTAAAAATGATTTAATTTATTTAGAATGTAATTAACGTAATATTATAGAATAATAAATATGTTATTATATTAAACGTCGCAAGTGAGCGACAACAAATCACAATCAAATCTTGAAAAACGAAATTTTAAAACAAATTAAAAAAAGTAGTTGACAAGATGAAATGAAAGTGATAAGATATAAAAGCTGTCAGATGACAGCACATTGAACTTTGAAAATTAAACAGAGATAGAATTAAGTAAACCAGCAATTCTTTTGAATAGAATTTAT
>NZ_JAEACT010000002.1:865000-882500 GCF_021432385.1 Clostridium hydrogenum
AAAATTCCGTGGAGGCCCGAACCACATTGGTGTTGAAAAACCATGGGATGAGCTGTGGATAGGGGAGAAATTCCAATCGAACTCGGATATAGCTGGTTCTCCTCGAAATAGCTTTAGGGCTAGCGTCGTGTATGAGTACTGGAGGTAGAGCACTGAATGAGGTAGGGGCTGACAACAGTTACTGAACTCTATCAAACTCCGAATGCCAGATACTATTAGCACGGCAGTCAGACTGCGAATGATAAGATCCGTAGTCAAAAGGGAAACAGCCCAGACCACCAGCTAAGGTCCCCAAGTGTAGATTAAGTGGTAAAGGATGTGGGATTTCTAAGACAACTAGGATGTTGGCTCAGAAGCAGCCATACATTAAAAGAGTGCGTAATAGCTCACTAGTCAAGAGATCCTGCGCCGAAAATGTCCGGGGCTAAAATCTAACACCGAAGCTGTGGACTCGTACTATGTACGAGTGGTAGAGGAGCATCCTGTATGGGCAGAAGTCGTACCGAAAGGAGCGGTGGACTGTACAGGAGAGAGTATGCTGGCATAAGTAGCGAGAACTAAGTGAGAATCTTAGTGGTCGAAAATCTAAGGTTTCCTGAGGAAGGTTCGTCCGCTCAGGGTAAGTCGGGACCTAAGCCGAGGCCGAAAGGCGTAGGCGATGTACAATCGGTTGATATTCCGATACCACCAAACAACGTTATCAGAAATGGGATGACGCAGAAGGATAGGATGTGCACACTATTGGATGTGTGTCTAAGCACTGAGGATGAATACATAGGCAAATCCGTGTATTCTTAAGTCTAGGGTGTTACGGGGAAGCAAATTTATTTGCGAAGTATCTGATTTCATGCTGCCAAGAAAAGTCTCTATCGAGGAGTTTGGTGCCCGTACCGCAAACCGACACAGGTAGATGAGGAGAGAATCCTAAGACCATCGGAAGAATTGCTGTTAAGGAACTCGGCAAATTGACCCCGTAACTTCGGGATAAGGGGTGCCTACGAGAGTAGGCCGCAGAGAATAGGCCCAAGCAACTGTTTATCAAAAACACAGGTTTCTGCTAAAGCGAAAGCTGATGTATAGGAGCTGACGCCTGCCCGGTGCTGGAAGGTTAAGGGGAATGCTTAGCGCAAGCGAAGGCATGAACTTAAGCCCCAGTAAACGGCGGCCGTAACTATAACGGTCCTAAGGTAGCGAAATTCCTTGTCGGGTAAGTTCCGACCCGCACGAATGGCGTAATGATTTGGGCACTGTCTCAACAGCAAATCCGGCGAAATTGTAGTGCAAGTGAAGATGCTTGCTACCCGCGATTGGACGGAAAGACCCCGTAGAGCTTTACTGTAGTTTAGCATTGAGTTTCGATATTGTCTGTACAGGATAGGTGGGAGGCTAGGAAATAGTTTCGTCAGGGACTATGGAGCCATCCTTGGGATACCACCCTGACAGTATTGAGATTCTAACCGGAGGCCATGAAGCTGGCCACGGGACATAGCTAGATGGGCAGTTTGACTGGGGCGGTCGCCTCCGAAAGAGTAACGGAGGCGCCCAAAGGTTCCCTCAGCGCGGTTGGAAATCGCGCGAAGAGTGCAAAGGCAGAAGGGAGCCTGACTGCGACACAAACAAGTGGAGCAGGGACGAAAGTCGGGCTTAGTGATCCGGTGACACCTCGTGGGAGGGTCATCGCTCAACGGATAAAAGCTACCTCGGGGATAACAGGCTGATCTCCCCCAAGAGTCCACATCGACGGGGAGGTTTGGCACCTCGATGTCGGCTCGTCGCATCCTGGGGCTGAAGTAGGTCCCAAGGGTTGGGCTGTTCGCCCATTAAAGCGGCACGCGAGCTGGGTTCAGAACGTCGTGAGACAGTTCGGTCCCTATCCGTCGCGGGCGTAGGAAATTTGAGAGGAGCTGTCCTTAGTACGAGAGGACCGGGATGGACTGACCTCTGGTGTATCAGTTGTCGCGCCAGCGGCACGGCTGAGTAGCTATGTCGGGAAGGGATAAACGCTGAAAGCATCTAAGCGTGAAGCCCCCCTCAAGATAAGATTTCCCATAACATAAGTTAGTAAGACCCCTGAAAGAACATCAGGTTGATAGGTTAGAGGTGTAAGGATGGTAACATTTTTAGCTGACTAATACTAATAGGTCGAGGGCTTGACCAATATAAATTACTATGCAATTTTGAAAGTACAAAATACTTTCAAAAAAATTGACTGATGAAGTCAATCATAAGAATATATCCGGTGATAATTGCTTGGTTGTAACACCCGTTCCCATTCCGAACACGAAGGTTAAGAGCCAACGCGCCGATGGTAGTGCAGGGGCAGCTCTGTGTGAGAGTAGGTCGTTGCCGGGTAATTTGGTTTATTAGCTCAGTTGGTAGAGCACATGACTTTTAATCATGGTGTCCGGGGTTCGACTCCCCGATAAGCCACCAAAAAAATAAACGTGTATTTTTTAAATACACGTTTATTTTTTTATATAAAAAAGAGCCTAGCCAAAGGGGGAGCAAATGGCTAGGTCCTTTTTTTATATACTAATAATTGGGGATTAAGGTTTATCTCTGCCTGAAGTTTCGCTACCACAGGCAGATGGAATGTTGAGTTAATGTGTATTCACTAAAACATTTTTTTCTGCTGGTATAATAAGTGATGAATCTTTTGTAATGTTATCATCATTTTCTAATGTATTTTGTTTTTCGATTTCTTTTACAACTCCTGATGTTTTATAAGTTGGCATAAAATGTTCTGCCAAACTCCAAAGATGATCTCCGTTTTTTAATCTATATTTTATATATACGTAATCTGAATCTTCAGAAACTGTTTTTACAATTTCATATGAATTAATGGAGTTGTTAGAGTTATCTGAAGTCTTTATAGTAGAGTTATTTACTACATTTGTTGTTTTATCATTTGAAGCAATATTATTATTAGATGATTGCTGAGCCTGTGCTGATGTATTGCTTTTTTGTAGTGTTGACTGTGATTGTGAAACTTGCTTTGAAACTTTGTGTTTTTGAGATTGATCATAGTAAACTCCGTAACTTACTATAAAAACCAAAACCACGCAGCTTAATATAACCATTAACTTATTTTTGCTCATTTACATCACCTCTTTCCTGTACACTGGTAATTATTGACTTAAAAAATTTTTTTATACACTCTTTAAAAATTTTTTCTTATAATGTATGCTAATTGTATATATAAATTACAAGTAGGTGGAATAATGGAAATTAAACAATTATTAAAAGTGCTTTGCTTAGAGGATGCTCCAAGTGGAGATGAAAAAAATTTATTTCAAGTTATTGAAAATGCCTTTTCAGAATTTGGAAATGTAGAATTTGATAAGATGAACAATAGCTACATACATAAGAAAGGAAAGAAGGATAAATGTAAAGTTGCATTAATGGCACATGCTGATGAGGTTTTTTTAATGATAACTTCCATTGAGGAAAATGGGTTTTTAAAGTTTAAGAGTGTTGGAATAGATGCAAAAACGCTTATTTCTCAGGAAGTTACAGTGCATGGTAAAAAGGACATACTGGGCATAATAGGAATAAAGCCCCCGCATCTTATGAATGAAAAAGAAAGGTCAGAAGCAATACCTTCAGATAAACTTTTAATAGATACTGGGTATGCTTATGAAGAATTGAAAAAAATCGTAAGTGTAGGTGATTATGTAACTATAAAAAGAAATTTTTATGAGTTATTAAATGATAATGTAACCTGTAAAGCTGTAGATAATAGAGCTAGTATCGCTGCAATGTATTCTTGTGGTGAGTTTTTAAAGAGTGTAGAGCATGATGCAGAAGTGTACTTTATATGCTCCGCTCAAGAGGAAGTTGGACATAGAGGCGCTAAAATAGCAGCGTATAATGTTAATCCAGACATTTGTATAGCAATAGATGTTACTTTTGATGGTGGAAAGTTTGGAGACACTGATAGAGAAAATGAAGTTGGTGGTGGTCCTGTAATTTGTATTGGACCTAATATTCATGCCAAAGTTATGGAAAAAATAATAGAAGTAGCTAATAAATATGATATTAATTATAAAGTTGAAGTAGAACCAGGTAATACAGGCTGCGATGCGTGGGATACCCAAATTTCAAGAGCAGGAATACCTTCAGTTCTTATATCAATTCCTATTAAGTACATGCATACATCAGTTGAGATGGTAAATGTTAATGATATAAAAAATACAGGTATACTTATAGGCAGGTTTATAGAGGAATTAAATGATATGGAGATGGAGGAACTATTATGTTTTTAGAAGAACTTTGTAATGCTTCAGGGCCAGTATCACATGAAGATGAAGTTAGAAATTTAATAAAAGAAGAAATAAAAACTTATGTTGATGAAATTACAGTAGATAGAATGGGAAATATTATAGCCCATAAAAAAGGTAATGGCAAAAAAGTTATGATTGATGCGCATATGGATGAAGTTGCATTCATAATAACAGCTATAAATGAAGATGGAACTATGAAATTTGAGCCTATGGGTGGGATAAATAGCAAGGTCATACCTTCTAAAGTAGTACTTATAGGCAAAAATAGAATACCTGGAGTTATAGGTTTAAAACCAATACATCTTCAAAGTGGTGAAGAAAGAAAAAACAGCATAACTTACGATAAATGCTGTCTCGATATAGGTTCAAAATCAAAAGAGGAAACTAAGAAGTATGTAAAACTAGGTGATTATGCCGTATTTGATACAGAATATAGTGAATTCGGGAAAGGTCTTGTAAAGGCAAAGGCACTTGATGATAGAGCTGGATGCGCTGTTTTGATAGAGGTGCTTAAGGGTAAGTATGATTGCGATTTATATGCTGCATTTAATGTTATGGAGGAAATAGGTGATAGGGGAGCGTATGTTTCTGCATTTCAAATTCAACCTGATATAGGTATTGCAATTGAAGGCACAATATGTGCAGATATGCCAGGTATACCAGGGCATTTAAGAGCTACAGAAGTAGGAAAAGGCCCAGCGATTTCCATAATGGACAGAACTAGCATATTCAATGAGAAAGTTACAAATGCAATTATAGAAACTGCAGAGAGTAATGCTATACCATATCAAAGAAGAAGGGCAATAGCTGGCGGCAATGATGCAGGTGCTATTCATACATCAGGTAATGGTGCTAAGGTTGCAACTATCTCTGTTCCATGTAGGTATATTCATTCATCAGTGTCAGTTGCAAGTTTAAGTGATTTTAAAAATACAGTTAAGCTTTTAGAAGCATACTTATTAAGTTTAAAATAAAGATTATACTTTAAATAAGTGTAAGAGTCAAAACTTATTTAAAACATAGGCAAAATAAATAATGATTTGGAAGTGAGAAAATGGATAAGTTACTTAAAGAAATTGTTGAAGTTTTTGGTGTAAGCGGACATGAAAAAAAGGTAGCGGAAGTCATAAAGCAACAATTAAAAGATGTAAAATGTGAAATATGTGAAGATAAACTTGGAAATATAATTGTAAAAAAGGGAGCTGGAAGCAGCAAGATAATGATATGTGCCAATATGGACGTAAAAGGTGTTATTGCCTATTATGTTGGAGAAGATGGCAAGGTTAGAATTCATAATTTAGGTGATTTTGAAGCTGAAGATATATTAGATAGAACTATAAGTTTTGAAAGTGGTATCTCAGGAAAAGTTTCATCAGAAGTTAAGGAAAAGCCTGAATTTAGAGATTTATATGTTGACTTGGGATTTAAAACTAGAGAAGCTGCATTAAGGTATGTAAAGGAAGGCGATACTGCATGCTTTGAAGGTAATAATTATGAGGAAGAAGATACTGTAATAAGCCCAAGTTTAAGCAACAGAATAAATTGTTTTATTCTATTGAAGTTAATAAGGGAAATAGAAGCAGTAGACAAGGAAATTTATTTTGTTTTTTCTACTCAAGGGGAATTACAAGCAAGGGGTGCAAGAGCAGCAGCTTTTGATATAAACCCAGATATATGTTTGGCATTAAGTACAGAAAATGAGAAGGAGGTTAAAATTGGAGCTGGACCTGCTGTAGTAGTAATGCAAAAAGGACTTATTATGCATAGAGGTATAAAAGATATCTTAGAAAAGAATGCTTCAAAATTAAAAATGGATATTCAGCTATGTGTTTCAAATGAAATTAGTGATGGAAGCACTGTTCACAAGGAGGTTAATGGAATACCAACAGGTACAATATCTATTCCTTGCAAAAATAAAGGAAGTATAAATGAAATTGTGAATATTAAAGATGTGAACAATTGTATTAAGTTAATAACTTATAGTATAAATAATGATTTTAATGTATAGATAAACTGAATTTAAGGACACTTTAGGTATAACCTGGGTGTCTATATTTTTAATTATTTTGAGATTTCACTGTGTGTATACTTGTTTTTAATAATTTAGTAAGGTAGAATATTTATAAATTATATAAATAAAGATGTGATGGAAAGGAAGAATAGGTATGATTAAGTTAGCAGCACTTGGACCGGCAGGAACTTTTAGCGAACTTGCAGTAAATAAGTATAAAGAGCAAATAGATGAGGATACAGTAGTTAAGTTTTATCCCACAATAACAAAAGTAGTTAATGCTGTTGGAAATGAGTGCAGTATGGGAATTGTACCTATTGAAAATACTCTAGATGGTTTTGTACAAGTTACTCTTGATTTATTAGCCAGTAGTGATTTAAATATTCTAAATGAGCTTGTAATTCCTATTCAATTTGCTTTTGTTGCTAACAGTGATATGGATAAGCTTCAAAAGATATATGCACAATTCAAAACACAGGGACAATGCTGTAAGTTTTTAGAAAACTTAGATGGAGTAAAAATTATTACAACAGAAAGTAATGGTGTGTCTGTTGAGAATATAAAAAAAGAAGTATATGGTGAAGGTGCTATAATTCCAAGGCATATGCTTACATCAATAAAAAATCCGATACATACTATTAATTGCGTTACGGATTCAAAGGAAAATGAGACAAGGTTCATAGTGCTTTCCAAAGATAAAACAAATTATAAAGAAGAAAAAAAATACAAAACCTCTATTGTTATAATGGATGCTAAGGATGATAAACCGGGTAGTTTGTCAAAAGTTTTAAATGAATTTGCAAGTAAAGGAATTAATTTGACTTCAATAATATCAAGGCCAACTAAAAGGGGACTTGGTAAATACTATTTTTTTATTGATATAGATGGATGTTATCCAGAACAAGAAAATGTAAGAGAAGTTATTGAAAAAATAAGAGAGAATAGTATAGTGAAAATTATAGGTTCTTACTATTCTCTTTAAAGTTAAGCCTTTGAACTTTTAATAGCTGAAAAAATAATGCTTAATATTAGTGTTAAAAATATAATTGCTAGGGATATTGGTAATGATATTTCAATGTGGAAGAACAATATACCTAGCTTAACTCCAGTAAAAGTAAGTATCAATGCAACACCATACTTTACATATGCAAATTTGCTATGAAGTTTTTCAAGCAAAAAGTACATGTTACGCAAACCCAATATGGCAAATATATTTGAGGTATATACTATAAAGGGATTGGTTGTTATTGAAAAAATAGCAGGTATTGAGTCTATAGCAAATAAGATATCAGAACCTTCAATAATTACTAGTATTGCAAGCAGTGGAGTTGCATGCAGTATTTTATTTTTTCTAACTAGAAATTTTTCACCTTCAAGCGTTTCCGTTACAGGAATTACTTTCTTCAATAGCCTAAAAAATATACTATTTTTATAATCAGTAGTTTCCTCACCTTTAAAAAACATTTTCACTCCACTTACTATTAAAACTACTCCAAAAATGTAGAGTATCCAGTGAAATTGAGTAACTATTGCAACACCTAAAATTATGAATATTAATCTAAGAACTATAGCTCCAAATATTCCATAGCTTAAAACTCTTTTTTGGTATAATGGACTTATAGCAAAGCCTTCAAATATAAGGAGAAATAAAAATAAATTATCTAAGCTTAAACTTTGTTCAATTATATATCCACCAAAAAATTCTAATGCACTTTCTTTGCCCATAAATATATAAATACCAGCATTAAAGATAAGGGCAAGACCTATCCAAAAACAAAGTGACCTTAAAGCTTTTTTAGTTTCCATAGATAGCCTCCATATTAAATTTTTAATTCATTATTTAAAGTATTCTTTAACCTCATCCAGTCATTGTCATACATTGATTTAAATTCATCATTTCTATTATAGGTTAAAGCAGATGGATGATACATGGGAAATATATATCTTTTTAAAGCTTCATTGTATATTAACTTACCGTGACATTCGCCTATGCTTTTAAAATTTGAAAGCCTTTTTAATGGTACGTTACCAAGTGTTATAATAATTTTAGGATTTACTAACGAAATTTCTTCGTCTAAAATATCCTTAAATAAATTTACTTCACTAATTTTTGGAGTTCTATTACTTACTGTAGTCTTGCCAGTTTTGCCTAGTGTTAATTTTATTGGCCTAAAAAAGCAGGTATTAGTTATTCTTATATCTTTTCTTGAAAGACCCAGTAAGTTTAGGTAACCTTCAAAAGTTTTTCCCGCAACACCAACGAAAGGTTTGCCTTCTTCAATTTCTGTTTTTCCAGGAGCTTCGCCAATAAACATCACATTTGCAGGTATTGGACCATCACCAGTAATCCATCCGCCTGTAGGATTATCTTTATAATTTTCACATATGTCTTTTATTTTTGATTTTAAATATTCATAATTATCCATGTGAGCACCTCATTTATGTATAAAATACAACTTTCATTATGTATACCAGCTCAACTATTAAAATTCATGTGGTATATCTTTAATAATATTTTAACCTAAAGTTATTACTATAAACAACTTATTGGAGTGAAAAATTATGGTAATATTTTTTTAAGATGCATAAAGCAAAAAAATAAGTTGTTGTTTAAATTTCGCTTTTAAGAGATAATATAATAAGGAGGGGATGAGCAATGAAAAAATTAATTTTAGTTTGTACATTAGTAGCCACTGTTGTTACATTTTCAGCTTGCAATAGTAGTTCACAAAGTAATAAAACTGTTACAACCACAACAAAGAAAGCAAAAGCAGTAGTTAGTAGTAGTGCCAATACAAATAAATCTGATAATAATAACGATGATGTTGTAATTACAGATATAAGTAGTTGGGATCATCCTGCAAAAAAAGTATTTAATGATAATTCAATAAAAGTAAATAAAGTAGAGTTAAAGGATAATAAGACATATCCAATATTTTATGTAAGCCTTTCTAGAGACTTAGATGCTGCGAGTAAAAATTACTACTTAAGGCTTATGAAGAGTATAGCTGCGGCTAATAATTATTGGGACTATGAAGTTAAGGATGAAAATAAAGACGTAGATATAAAAGTTACCTGTGAAAATAAAACTAAACTTAAAAGTATAGAGTATAATAAAGATAGTAATTATTTTGCAGCGGCGGATGTGCAAAGTGTAGCTAATGAAGATGATTATATAAATTATCTTAAAGATAATGTTCCTGAAGTTAAGAGTTTTGTAAATGTATTGACAGGAAATAAGAATGCAAAGCCAATAATATATGTGGATAGGTATCCAGATTCTTCTGCAACAGATAAGTACAAGAGGGATTATTATGATATTTATGTAGGAGAAGAACTTGTAGACCATACTACTAATACATATAGATTTGGTATTAATAAGGATACTAAAGAAATTGTATATTATGATTTAAATAAAAATACTTATGAATCCTTAGAGGAATGGAGAAATAGTAGAAAGTAAGGGGTGGCTTGGATGAAAAATCCTATGATAATGACTCCGGGACCTACAGGAGTAAGAGAAAATGTCAGATTTGCAAGAGCTATTGAAACTACAAATCCGGATCTTGATGGTAGGTTTTATGATTTTTATAAAGAAACTTGTGAAAAAATAGCTAAAATGCTTAAGACTAAAAATGAAGTTAGAGTTTTAAGTGGTGAAGGAATTCTTGGATTAGAGGCAGCCTGTGCTTCACTCACAGAAAAGGGAGATAGAGTTCTTATCATTGAAAATGGAATTTTTGGAGAGGGCTTTGCGGATTTTGTGAAACTCTATGGAGGAGACCCCTTTTTCTTTAGAGGTGATAGAAAGCATAAGATAAACGTAGAGGAACTAAAGAAATTTCTAGATAAAGACAGTGATTTTAAATATGCTACAGTTGTACATTGCGATACTCCGTCAGGAATGCTTAATGATATAGATGAGATTTGTCCATTGTTAAAAGAGAGAGGCATATTGACTGTAGTTGATAGTGTTGCGGCAATGGGTGGAGAGGACATAAACGTAGATGAATGGAAGATAGATATTGCGCTAGGAGGCTCTCAAAAGTGTATTTCTGCACCTCCAGGGCTTACTTTAGTTAGTATAAGTGAAGCTGCTTTTAAAGCAATGGAAAGCAGAAAAACTCCAATAGCATCTTTTTACTGTAACCTGCTTGCTTGGAAGACTTATTATGAGGATAAATGGTTTCCATATACACCACCTATAAGTGATATAGTAGGCCTTAAGGTTGCTGTAGAAAATTTGTTAGAAGACTCTGATATAATATTGAGACACGATAAAATTGCTTCTGCCACTAGAGCAGCGGTTGTGTATGCAGGACTTGATTTATATATAAAGGATGGATTTTCAAATACAGTTACGGTAATTCAAGTTCCACATGGTATTGATGATAAAAAGGTTAGAGACTATATGGTAAATAACTATAATGTTATGATAGCAGGTTCCTTTGGGTATCTTGAAGGAAGAGTATTTAGAATAGGGCATATGGGTGAAGGCGCTCGCATAGAAAAGGTAAGTTATGCTTTGTTTGCCCTTCAAAAATCGCTAGAGCATTATGGAGTTAAATTTAATCACGATATGTCAAAAACTTTTTTAGAAAAATTTTAAATTAGCTGGAGTATTAAGGAAAAATAGTTAATTGAGAAAGTTGGTGAAGCGAAGTTATGAAATTAATTTCTTGGAACGTAAATGGTCTTAGGTCTTGTGTTCAAAAAGGGTTCTTAGATTATTTTAAGGAAGTAGATGCAGATATATTTTGTGTTCAAGAAACAAAGCTTCAAGAAGGTCAAATTGATTTGCAATTAGAAGGATATTATGATTATTGGAATTATGCAGAAAAGAAGGGCTATTCGGGTACTGCCATATTTTCAAAGGTAAAGCCTATAAGTTGCAAATATGGGATAAATGAAGAAGAACACAACAAAGAAGGTAGAGTTATAACTCTAGAGTTTGAAAAATTTTATATGGTAACCGTATATACACCTAACTCAAAAGAAAAACTAGCAAGAATTGATTATAGAATGCAGTGGGAAGATAGCTTTAGGGGATATTTAAAAGAACTAGATAAAATTAAACCAGTTATTGTATGTGGAGATTTAAATGTTGCTCATACAGAAATAGATTTAAAAAATCCTAAAACAAACACCCAAAATGCAGGATTTTCACCGCAAGAAAGAAGTAAATTTACGGAGCTTTTAGAAGCTGGGTTTATAGATACATATCGTTACTTTTACCCTGATAAAGAAGGCGTATATTCTTGGTGGTCGTATAGATTTAAGGCTAGGGAGAAAAATGCAGGTTGGCGTATAGATTATTTCTGCGTATCACAAAATTTAAAAGATAAACTTGTTAGTGCAGATATTCATACAGATGTGTTTGGATCGGATCATTGCCCTGTAGAATTAGTTATAAAATAAAAGGATATACTTTAAATAAGTGTAAAGATTGACACTTATTTAAAGCATATCCAAATAAAAAAATTAAGGAGAATAAGACAATGGATTTTACACTAATAGCAACATCAACCTTTGGATTGGAATCAGTAGTAGCCAGTGAATTAAAGGAACTTGGTTATGATGACCTCAAAGTAGAAAATGGAAGAGTTACTTTTGAAGGCGATGAAATGGATATAGTAACTTGTAATTTATGGCTTAGAACTGCTGATAGAATCTTAATTAAAATGGCAGAGTTTAAAGCAGAGAGCTTTGAGGAACTTTTTCAAGGAACTTTAGCAGTAGATTGGGGAAACTTAATGCCGCAGGATGCATATATGCATGTTACTGGTAAATCTGTAAAATCACAATTGCACAGTGTTCCCGATTGTCAATCCATAGTAAAAAAAGCAGTTGTTGAAGCTATGAGAAAGAAATATAATCTTGAAAGATTTACTGAATATGGTGCTGAGTATAAAATAGAAGTAGGAATACTTAAAGATATAGTTACCTTAACTGTAGATACTTCTGGTGAGGGACTACACAAAAGGGGCTATAGAGAAAATTCTGGTGGCGCACCTATAAAAGAAACTTTAGCAGCAGCTTTAGTACTTTTAAGTAAATGGGAGCCATCAAGGATACTTGCAGATCCATTATGTGGTTCTGGAACTATAGCTATAGAAGCAGCTTTGATAGCAAAAAATATAGCACCTGGTCTTAATAGACGCTTTGTATCAGAGGAGTGGGATATAATACCTAAGGATTTATGGAGTGATTTAAGGAAGCATGCAAAGAACTCTATAAACGATAAAGAATTTTTAATATTAGCTTCGGATATAGATGGATGGGTAATTAAAACAGCAATGGCTAATGCAAAAAAGGCAGGAGTGGGAAAGTATATAGCTTTTCAAAAGTTGCCTATGCAAAAATTTAGTTCTCAAAAGAAGTGTGGGGTTATAATAACAAATCCACCATATGGCGAGAGACTTGGAGAGGTTGAAGAAGTTCAAGAACTCTACAAAGATATGGGAAAGGTATTCTCAAGGCTTGAAAATTGGTCATATTTTGTGATTACTGCACATGAAGGCTTTGAAAAATACTTTGGAAGAAAATCTGATAAAAATAGAAAGCTTTATAATGGAAAGCTAAAATGTTACTACTATCAATATTTTTCAAAAGAGTAATCCTAATAAGGTTGCTCTTTGTTTTATTTAAGGGGGGAAACGGATGGGCATGTATAAGGTAATGATAATAGAAGATGAAGAAAAGATAAGGAAGGTAATAAAAAAGTCTCTTGAAAAATGGGGCTTTGAAGCATACGCTATAGAGGATTTTAATAACATATTTGAGGAATTTGTAAACCTACAGCCACAGCTTGTTTTAATGGATATAAATTTACCTGTTTGTGATGGTTTTTATTGGTGCAATAAGATAAGGAACATATCAAAAGTTCCAGTGATATTTTTATCCTCAAGAAATTCAAATATGGATATAATTATGGCAGTTAATATGGGAGCAGATGACTATATAACAAAACCCTTTTCCCTAGATGTACTTATGGCTAAAATAAATGCAATTTTAAGAAGAACGTATTCATATAGTGAAGTTAATTTAGATACTGTTGCTTATAAAGATGTCATTCTATCGTTAAAAAATAATACCGTTTATTACAACGAAAAAAATATAGAACTTACAAAAAATGAATTTAAAATTCTCCAAATACTAATGAGTAAGCCAGAAAGCATAGTAAGTAGAGAAAAAATAATGGAGGAGCTTTGGGAAGATGAAAGCTTTATAGATGATAATACTCTTACAGTGAATATAAATAGACTTAGGAAAAAGCTCAAAGAGATAGATGTAGAGTTCATAAAAACTATAAAAAATCAAGGATACGTTGTAAAATGAGCTTTTTTAGATATTTAAAGGAAAGTATAAGGATTATAATATTTTATATTCTCTTAATGAGCTTTGTAGTAATGTCTATTTACTTGGATAGAAAAAATAGAGTTTTAAATTCAAATATTGAATATATAATTTTTGTTTCTTTATTTATGTTTTGTATATTTCTTATATTAGATTATTTAATAAAGAATAGACATATAAAAAAGCTTTTAAAAGCCCAGTGTTCAGAAGATAAAACTCCAATCTTGCCAAAGGCTGTGGAGTATAAAGATGAGCTTTATACTAATATAATAAACGATATATATAAAAGTTCTGTAGAAGCTATAAGAAATGTAGAAGCTGAATTTATGGAAAATAAGGAGTTTATGGAGGCATGGGTGCATGAGGTAAAAACACCTATTACAACTATGAGACTTTTGCTTGATAGTAACGAAGAGGATATTGATTCTTATAAGGAAGAAGTAGAAAAAATAGATGAGTATGTTGAAAAAGTTTTGTATTATTCTAGAAGTGATAATTTTTCGAAGGATTATATTATTTCAGAAGTTAGTTTAGAAACGGTAGTTAAAGAAAGCATAAAAAAGCAAGCTATTGTATTTATAAAAAAACATATTATATTAAAGCAAGAAGTAGATGAAAGCTTTAAAATTGATTCTGATAAGAAATGGCTTCTTTTTATAATAGATCAAGTACTTTCTAATGCACTAAAGTACACAGATAAGGGTGGATGCATAGGCTTTAGAACTGCAGAGAATGATAAAGAAAGGCTACTTATAATAGAGGATGATGGAGTAGGTATAAAAAGTGAAGATTTAAACAGAATATTTACAAAGACTTTTACGGGAGCCAATGGTAGAAATGAAAACTTAAAGGCTACAGGATTAGGTTTGTATCTTTCACAAAAGCTTTCAAAAAAACTTGGACATAGTATAACTATTGAATCTGAATTTAGCAAGGGCACAAGGGTTTATGTTCATTTCCCAAAGTGGTGCGATTATTACAATATTACACAAATGTAAGTTTCAAAAGCAAAATGTAAGTCAAAAAAATGGCTGTGCATTTTGCTTTTTTATATAATGGATTCATAAGATAAATATGCGGAGGTTTTACACATGGAAGTTTTAAATATACAAAATCTAACTAAGGTTTATGGCTCAAGGTTTGGAGGCGTGAAATATACAGCACTTCATAATATAAATTTAAAGGTTGCAAATGGAGAATTTGTAGCAATAATGGGCCCTTCTGGTTCTGGAAAAACAACATTTCTAAATGTAATATCAACTATAGATAAGCCAACTTCAGGAAATGTTTTTATTGATGGAAAAGATATATCAGATTTGAAAGAACCTCATTTGTCCTCTTTTAGACGTGACAAGCTTGGGTTTATATTTCAAGATTTTAATTTGCTTGACAATATGACGCTTAAAGAAAATATAGTTTTGCCTTTAGCACTTTCAAAAACATCTTACAAAATTATAAATCAGAGATTAAAAAATATAAGTGAGAAACTTGGTATTAATGAAATATTAAACAAGCACCCGTATGAAGTATCAGGTGGTCAAAAGCAAAGAGCAGCTGCTGCAAGAGCAATTATTACAGAACCGTCACTTATTTTAGCGGACGAGCCAACAGGCGCATTAGATTCGAAAGCTTCAAGAGAACTTCTAAATTCTTTGCAAGGTTTAAATGAAAAGAATGAAGCTACAATTCTTATGGTAACACATGATGCTTTTGCTGCATCTTACTGTAAGAGAGTTGTATTTATTAAAGATGGCAGGTTATTTAATGAAATTTATAAAGGTGATAAGAGTAGAAAGGACTTTTATGAAGGAATTTTAAAAATACTTACGGTTATTGGAGGTGATACAGGTGATATTATGTAAAATGGCTATAAAAAATATAAAACAAAACTTCAAAAATTATTGGGCGTTCTTTTTAAGCTCTTCCTTTAGCGTTTTTGTGGTGTATTTATTTATGTCTATTATTTATAGCAAAGATGTTCAAGGACAGCTAGGAGATAGCAAATCAATGATGATTTTATTTAATGTTGGTGAGGTTTTAATAATACTATTTTCTGGATTTTTTATATGGTATTCAAATTCATTCTTTATAAAATCAAGAAAAAAGGAGTTTGCAACATATATGCTTCTCGGAATGTCTAAAAGGCAAACAGCCCGTTTAAATTTTATAGAGAACACAATTATTATATTCCTAGCTTTTTTTACAGGTACCATTTTAGGTCTGGTTTTTAATAAATTTTTTATAATGCTATTATTTGCATTAATGAGGACTGGTGGAAATGCCAAATTTGAATTAAGTTTTCAAGCCTTAAGGTTTTCAATTATAGTATTTTCAATTATTTTTATAATAATTAGTATACATGGCAATTCGGTTATATATAGAAATAAGCTTATTGATATGTTTAATGCAGCAAAGAAAGTTGAAAGTGGCCTAAAAGTTTCCTTTATTACCTTTATAGTGAGTACTGCCTCAATTGTGTTTATAGGGTATGGGTACTATTTAGCAATAGCTAAGCTTGGTGATAATATTGAATTTACACCTAAAATAGTTCTATTTGTTGTTTTAGGAACTATATTATTTTTTACAGCAACAGTTTCTTTGATAATCCACATAAATAAGAAAAATGAAAAAAGCCTTTTTAGAGGTACTAAATTAATATCTACAGCTCAACTTTATTATAGGTATAGAGGCAATGTTGGAACTTTAAGCGTTATAGCAATTACTACAAGTATAGCAATCTGCGCGTTAACTATGTGCTTTTGTGCTTTTGGTAAGGCTGAAGCAAATTCAAGAAATATGAGACCATTTTCTGTGGAGTACATTAATGGCAATAAACAAGTAGATAGCGTATTTGAAGATATAGTTAAAAAGCATAAAGAAATTTCAGTTAAGTATAGAGATGATATTGAATTTCTCCAAGTAAAAGGCGACAATCCTGATTGGAGAACAGATAATAATATTTCAATAATAAATGAAAGCCAATTTGATAAAATTAATGAGCATCAAAATGTAGATAGAAAAGCTAATTTAAAAAATAAAAATGAATGCTACTACATTACGTATAATACTTTCAACGGAAGCCCTAAGTATTTAATTGGAAAGAATATTGATTTAAAGGTTAAGGATAAATGTTATATTTTAAAAATTATTAATGTTGATACGAAGTTATTTACGGCACTAGATCATTTTAGGGGAGCTGTTGTTGTTAATGATAAAGTTTATAACGAAATTAAAAGTTTAAATAAGGAAAACGCAGTGATTAAGGTAACAGGATATATGCTTAAAAATGATTTTAGTGCAAAAGCTTTTTCTAATGATTTATTAAAAAATATGCCTAAGGATAATAGTGTTTTAACATTTTATGCTCATTATGAGGATGGATTAAAGGTATTTGGAATATTAGCATTCATAGGAATATTTATAGGCATATTATTTATTACAGCAACGGGTAGTATAATATACTTTAAAATGTCAATGGAAGCAAAGGAAGACAAAACAAAGTTTATAACATTAAGAAAGATAGGAGTTAGTAAAAGGGAAATTACTGGATCAGTCGCAAAGGAACTTATGATTTTATTTGGGGCACCATTTATTATAGCAGTGGGAAATTCTTATGCAGCATCCATACCTATTGGAAAAGCTATGGACTTTAAAATAACAAGGGAATATCTAATAATAGTTTTAATATATGCAATATTTTATGGGATTTATTACTTAGTAACACTTAAGAGTTATGTTAAAACTGTAAGTGAATAAAAGTTTTAATGATGTGTGGTGGTAGTGAAAAAGTGTTTGATGCATGATTAAAAAAATGCTAACCAAATCAAGTTAAGGTTTTTAACTTTGCCCT
>NZ_JAEACT010000002.1:887500-2402500 GCF_021432385.1 Clostridium hydrogenum
TGACCTCTGGTGTATCAGTTGTCGCGCCAGCGGCACGGCTGAGTAGCTATGTCGGGAAGGGATAAACGCTGAAAGCATCTAAGCGTGAAGCCCCCCTCAAGATAAGATTTCCCATAACATAAGTTAGTAAGACCCCTGAAAGAACATCAGGTTGATAGGTTAGAGGTGTAAGGATGGTAACATTTTTAGCTGACTAATACTAATAGGTCGAGGGCTTGACCAATATAAATTACTATGCAATTTTGAAAGTACAAAATACTTTCAAGAAAATTGACTGATGAAGTTAATCATAAAAATATATCTGGTGATAATTGCTTGGTTGTAACACCCGTTTCCATTCCGAACACGAAGGTTAAGAGCCAACGCGCCAATGGTAGTGCAGGGGCAGCTCTGTGTGAGAGTAGGTCGTTGCCAGATAAGGTATTCCGCGATAGCTCAATGGTGGAGCACTCGGCTGTTAACCGATAGGTTGAAGGTTCGAATCCTTTTCGCGGAGCCATTTTTATTTTTTGGAATAATTTTTACTTTAGTGAGGTAATATTATGAGAACGATATTTTTTTATATTTATTTTGGAGTTTATATGCTAATAACATTGCTTATGGAAGTTAGGCTTAATCATATAAAGAAGACTAAACCTAATGAAGAATATGAGAAGGAACTTCATAAAATTATAATGAAATGGTCAAGAAATATGCTAAAAGCGGCTGGAGTTACGGTTAATGTAAAGGGTATTGAAAATATACCTGATGAGCCTTGTGTATTTGTTTCTAATCATCAAGGAAATTTTGATTTTTTAGCAATGCTTGCATATATAGATAAATCTTTAGGCTTTATAGCGAAAAAGGAAATATTAAAATTGAGAATTGTAAGTAGCTGGATGAAAAAAATGCATTGTGTATTTATAAATAGAGAAGATATTAGAGATTCATTAAATGCAATTAATACAGGTGTAGAAAATGTAAAAAATGGCTATTCAATGGCTATTTTCCCAGAGGGTACTAGAAGCAAATCAAGTAATTTAGGAGAATTTAAAAAAGGTGCTTTGAAATTAGCTACTAAAGCAAATGCACCTGTGGTTCCAACTATTGTTGATGGTTCATATAAAATATTTGAAGATGGGCATGGTAAAATTAAATCAGGGACTATAAACGTTTCTTTTTTAAAGCCAATTTATATAGAAGAAATGGATAGAAGTGAAAAAGCTAAGTTACCAGAAATATTAAGAGAGAAAATAAACACGGAACTTGAAAATATTAAGGATAATAAATAAAAATTAAAGAACCGAAATGCTAAATTAGTATTTCGGTTCTTTAATTTCTATTTATATATATTTTGTGTTAAGATTTGTTCTAAAGTTGATATGGAAGTAGTCAGGTTTTCATTTTCAATACATATATCATTTAAATTAGTTTCTAATGTGTTATTTAAATTTTTTAGAGTATTGGCATCATTTTCAAGTTCTTTAAAAATGTTTTCTTTATCATTTATTAGTGTTCCATACATTTCTTCAATAAGTGCTTTTTTTTCAAAGTCAAGTTTTAATTTTTCATAGGTAGTACCTAAAAAATTTTCTATAATTTTATTAACCACAGTATCACCTGCCTAAATTAATTAGAATAATGCCATAATTAAATTATATAACATACTGACAAAAAAATCTTGATTTATTTTAAAATAAAAAAAACGATAATATAAATATAGATAATTGTAATCATAAGGGAGGATTTTATGGACGATAAAGCTAAAAATAAAAATAGATTTTTAATTCAAAAAGAAGAGGAATTAAAAAAAATTGAAGATATGATTGCTAAAACAAAAATCGATATTGAAGAATTTAAGGAATTAAACAAAACCTATAATGATAAATTAGATAAAGAGAAAATGAGAAATGTTGTCTTAAATGTAAGGTATAATGCTCTAGTAAATAAAATGAAAAATGAAGGTGCAATTTTTGAAATAGAAAATAGGGATTTTGAAATTAAGGAATGGGAAAATTTGCATCTAAATAAAGAAGGAAGAAGATATATTTTAAAAACAGCATATGGAGATACTATATATAAATTTGATGATGTCATTGGCGAATGTATCGGGACTTTAACTAGCAAAAATGATTTTAGTTTTATTGTAGTAAGGGCTGAAAAACATAAACTAAAAGTTCAATTTAGAATAAAGTAGTTATGATTTAAATAACTTTTGAATCTTGGATTTATCTACAATATACAAAAAAATGAATAAATAAAATGAAAATCATTCAAAAAACTCAAAATTCACAATTGAAATAATAACTTTATTGTGCTAAAATATTCGTAAGAGTTTATTGTTGTTAATGAAAATTAGGCGATATGCAAACGAAAATGTAAGATAAAATGCAAAAATATGAATAATTATTAAAACAATAAACCAAACAACTAAATAAAAAATGAAGGATTTAAAATAAAAAAATCATTTTTATTTGAGTAGGAAGTGAAGTTATGAAAATCAATAGTTTTAGTGAATTAGAAAATTGCAAGGAACCTAATTTGTACAGAGATATATTTCCATATTCGGATGTGCCTAAAATAACATTTAATAACAAGGGAATATCAATGAATTTGCCTGAGGATATATGGATAACGGATACTACTTTTAGAGATGGGCAACAATCAATGACGCCATTCACAGTTGAACAAATGATTCAGATATATGATTATCTAAATAAACTAGATAATAATGCTGGTGTAATAAGGCAAACTGAATTCTTTGTATACAGTAACCATGATAGAGAAGCTTTAATAAGATGCATGGAAAAAGGGTATAGATTTCCTGAAATAACTACGTGGATTAGAGCTAACAAGGATGATTTTAAGCTTGTAAAAGATATGAAAATAAAGGAAACAGGAATACTAATGTCTTGTTCTGATTATCATATTTTTAAAAAATTAGGAATGAATAGAGAAGAAGCTTTAAAGAAATATAGTAATATTGTTGAAGAGGCTCTTTGTAACGGTATAATTCCAAGATGCCATTTAGAAGATATAACAAGGGCAGATTTCTTTGGATTTGTAATACCTCTAATAAATAATTTTATGTGTTTATCAGAAAAATACAAAATGCAGGTTAAGATTAGAGCTTGTGATACATTAGGATTGGGAGTTAATTACCCAGAAGCTGATCTTCCAAGAAGTATTCCAGGCATTATAAGCGGAATTAAAAAATATTGTAATGTTCCATCAGAAGCCTTAGAATGGCACGGTCATAATGATTTTTATTGTGTTGTGCCTAATGCAGTTTCAGCGTGGATGTATGGATGTTCTTCTGTGAATACTACTTTACTTGGCATTGGCGAAAGAACTGGAAATTGCCCTTTAGAAGGAATGATATTTCAATATTGCCAGATAAAAGGTAGTGAAAAGCTTAATCTCTCAGTTGTTACTGAAATCGCAGAATATTTTAAAAAAGAAATGAAATATGATATACCTGCTAGAACTCCATTTGTTGGCGAAGATTTTAATGTTACAAGGGCAGGAATTCATGCTGATGGTATATTAAAGGATGAGGAAATTTATAATATATTTGATACAGATAAAATATTGAATAGACCTGTGCTTGTAGCTGTTAATGAATATTCAGGGTTAGCAGGTATAGCAGCATGGATTAATACTTATTTTAAACTTAAGGATGAAGAAAAGATAAATAAAAAGGATCCAAGAGTTGCAGAAATAAAAGAATGGGTAGATAATCAATATGAAAGTGGAAGAACAACTGCTATTTTAAATAAAGAGCTTGAAATTGAAGTTAAAAGGTATTTTAAAGAATTAATAGATGTAGAAAAAACAAGGGCTAGTTAAAAAGCAGGAAACATTTTAGATGGCTTGATGCACTCTAAAATATTATTATACAAGGAGTGATAACTATAATGGGTTTAACATTAACTGAAAAAATAATAAAAGAGCATTTAGTGGTAGGTGAAATGGAAAGGGGAAGAGAAATTGGAATAAGAATTGATCAAACCCTTACTCAAGATTCAACTGGTACAATGGCATATCTTCAATTTGAAGCCTTAGGCATAGGAAAAGTAAAAACTAAAAGATCTGTAGCTTATATAGATCATAATATACTTCAAACAGGACCTGAAAATGCAGATGATCATTTATATATACAAACAGTTGCAAAAAAGCACGGAATATATTTTTCGAAGCCAGGTAATGGAATATGTCATCAAGTTAATCTTGAAAGATTTGATGTACCAGGAGAAACTCTTATTGGCTCAGACAGTCATACACCAACAGCAGGTGGAATGGGAATGCTTGCAATAGGTGCTGGTGGGCTTGATGTGGCAGTTGCAATGGGCGGAGGAGAGTATTATATATTAATGCCAAGAATAGTAAAAGTTAATCTTACGGGAAGACTTAAACCTATGGTTTCTGCAAAAGATATAATACTTGAAGTTTTAAGAAAATTTACCGTAAAAGGTGGAGTTGGAAAGGTATTTGAATATGTTGGTGATGGTGTAAAATACTTATCCGTACCAGAAAGAGCAACTATATGTAATATGGGAGCAGAACTTGGAGCAACTACTTCTATTTTTCCTAGCGATGAAAATACACTTGAATTTTTGAAGGCCCAAGGACGAACAGAAGATTACAAAGAAATTAAACCAGATGAAGATGCTATTTATGATGAAGAAATAGTGATAGATTTAGAAAAATTAGAACCTCTAGTTGCATGCCCACATAGTCCAGATAATGTTAAAAGAGTTTCTGAAATAAATAAACTAAAAGTAAATCAAATAGCTATAGGAAGCTGCACAAACTCATCACTTTTTGACCTGATGAAGGTTGCAGAAATTTTAAAGGGAAAAACAATTGCAGAGGATGTATCGCTTGTTATTGCACCGGGATCTAAACAAGTTTTAACGATGCTTGCTGAGAATGGGGTATTAGCAGATCTTGTTGCTTCAGGAGCAAGAATACTTGAATGTGCATGTGGTCCTTGTATAGGTATGGGACAATCTCCATGTACAGATGCAGTATCACTAAGAACCTTCAATAGAAACTTTGAGGGTAGATCAGGAACTGTTTCTGCAAAGGTTTATTTGGTAAGTCCAGAAACAGCAGCAGTATCAGCTTTAACGGGTTATCTTACAGATCCATTAACTTTTGAAGGTAAATTAGATGCGACTATTTCAGATAAGTTCCATGTAAATGATAATTTAATTGTTGCACCATCTCAAAACCCTGATGATGTTGAAATTGTTCGCGGACCTAATATAAAGCCATTTCCTAAGGCAGCACCAATAGCTTCAAAATTAGAAGGTATTGTACTTACAAAGGTTGGGGATAATATAACTACTGATCATATTATGCCATCAAATGCAAAGCTTTTACCTTTTAGATCCAATATACCACATTTAGCAGATTTCTGTTTAACACCATGTGATAAGGATTTTCCAAAGAAAGCTAAGGAAAATAACGGTGGATTCATATTAGGTGGAACAAATTATGGTCAAGGTTCAAGTAGAGAACATGCAGCACTTGCACCATTATATCTTGGAATTAAAGCAGTATTTGCTAAATCTTTTGCAAGAATTCATAAGGCTAATCTTATCAATAATGGAATAGTTCCTTTGGAATTTGAAAATGCTTCTGACTATGATAAAATTGATGAAAAAGATAAACTTATTATAGAAGATATTATAAACCAAATAAAGAGTGGGAATGTTAAAGTAAAAAATGAAACAAAAAATGAAGAGTACGAAATGATATTAAATTTACCTGAAAGACAAAAGGATATGCTTATTTGTGGAGGTAAACTAAATCAAATAAAAGCCAACACATCACATTAACATTCTTTTAAAAATAGCTAAGCATACTAAAGGAAACTATGTTTTAAATAAGTGTGAAAATCAACACTTATTTAAAACATAGTCAATAAAAAAGGCAAATAGTTAGTAATTGGAGGCAAAGAAATGAGTAAGGAACATAATATAACATTAATACCTGGAGATGGTATAGGACCAGAGGTTACAACTTCAGCTCGCTCGGTTATAGAAGCTGCTGGAGTTAAAGTTAAATGGGATGTAGTTGAAGCTGGAGCTAAAGTAATGGATGAATATAAAACACCATTGCCAGATTATGTACTAGAGAGTATAAAAAAGAATAAAATTGCATTAAAAGGACCTGTTACAACACCAATTGGTTCTGGATTTAGAAGTGTAAATGTCGCTTTAAGACAAACTTTTAATTTATATGCAAATGTAAGACCAATAAAAACTTATGAAGGAATACCAACTAGATACGATAATGTTGATTTAATAATAGTTCGTGAGAATACTGAAGATCTTTACGCTGGTGTAGAACATAAAATAGGAGATTATGCAGCTGAAAGTATTAAAATAATAACTAAAGAAGCTAGTACACGTATTGCTAAGTTTGCATTTGATATGGCAGAAAAGCAAAACAGAAAAAAGGTTACGGCAGTTCATAAGGCAAATATAATGAAATATTCCGATGGATTATTTTTAAATTGTGCGAGAGAGGTTGCAGCTGCCCATGAAGATATTCCGTTTGAAGATATGATTGTAGATGCTATGAGTATGAAATTAGTACAGACTCCAGAAAAGTATGATGTACTTGTTATGCCTAATCTTTATGGTGATATATTATCAGATATGGCAGCAGGGCTTGTAGGTGGTCTCGGTGTGGCACCAGGTGCAAACATTGGTGATGATATAGCTGTATTTGAATCTATTCATGGTTCAGCCCCAGATATTGCGGGGAAAAATATAGCAAATCCTACAGCAGCAATATTATCTGGTGTAATGATGCTTAGATTCATTGGTGAAATGGAAGCAGCTGATAAAATAGATAATGCAATTAAAGCTGTGTTAAAAGAAGGCAAAGTTGTAACGGTTGACCTTGGAGGAAAAGCATCAACTGATGAATTTACTGAGGAAGTTGTAAAAAAAATAGGTTAACATACTACTAAAGGAAGCTATGTTTTAAATAGGCGTTGATTTTCACACTTATTTAAAACATAGCTTTTTATTTGAATTATCTTGAAGTACACTTACTTTGCATCCTACAATAATTTTAGAAAAAAGTTCCTACGTTCCTTTTCAATTTTGGACTAGTACATAATAAATAGTTTATTTAATATAATATAATTAGATTGTTTCTTAATAAGTAGTTTTTTATATTTTAATATTGCATAAATATTAATAAAGATGTATAATAATAAATATTAAATTGGATATTGTTTTCAAAAGAAATTTTTATAGAAGAGGTGTTTTTTATTATGAAAGAAAAAGTTGTTTTAGCATATTCCGGAGGACTCGATACGTCTGTAATAATTCCATGGCTTAAGGATAATTATGATGTTGAGGTAATTGCTGTTTGTGTTAATGTCGGTCAAGATGATGATATGGTAAAAGTAAAAGAAAAAGCTGTAAAAAGTGGAGCAGCAAAAATATATGTAGAAGATGTTAAAGAGGAATTTGTAACAGGATATTTATATCAGGCTATAAAATGGAACGCTGTGTATGAAGGAAGTTACTTGCTTGGTACATCTTTTGCAAGACCACTTATAGCTAAGAAGTTAGTTGAAATTGCACATGCAGAGGGAGCTAAATATATATGTCACGGATGTACGGGAAAAGGTAATGATCAAGTTCGTTTTGAAACAGGTATTGCAAGCTTAGACCCATACATAAAAATTATTGCACCATGGAGATTATGGGATATTGATTCAAGAGAAGCTGAAATAGATTATGCAATATCAAAAGGTGTTGAAGTGCCGGTTACAAAAGAAAAGATTTATTCAGAAGATAAAAATTTATGGCATGTTAGTCATGAAGGTGGAGATCTTGAAGATCCTAAAAATGAGCATAAGGAAGAAATGTATTCTATGGTTGTTCCTCCTGAAAAGGCAAAGGATGAAGTTACTTATGTAAGCATAACTTTTGAAAAGGGTGTTCCAGTCAAAGTGGATGGAAAAGAATTATCACCTGTTAAGTTAATGGAAACATTAAATAAGGTGGCTGGTGAAAATGGAATTGGTGTTGTTGACCTTATAGAGAATAGACTTGTAGGAATGAAATCAAGAGGAGTTTATGAAACGCCAGCAGGTACTGTTCTTTATGAGGCTCATAAACAACTTGAATATTTAACTGTAGAAAAATATAGTTTTCAATATAAGGGAGTTCTTGCGCATAAATATTCAGAACTTGTATATGACGGTTTGTGGTTTACAAATCTTAGAGAAGCTCTAGATGTTTTTGTAGATAAAACTCAAGAACATGTTACAGGAACAGTAAAACTTAAATTATACAAGGGTAACATCAAAGTTGCTGGAATTGATTCGAAATATGCTCTTTACGATGAAGGAATATCTTCTTTTGGTGCTAGTGATTTATATGATCATAAGGATGCAGAAGGATTTATAAATTTATTTAGTCTTCCAAGTAAAATAAAAGCCATGAAGCATTTAGGTGATAAATAATGAAGCTTTGGGGTGGAAGATTTAGGGAAAGTGAAAGCAAGCTTATGGAGGAGTTTAATGCCTCCCTCAGTTTTGATAAAATATTATATGTAGAAGATATTACTGGAAGTATCGCTCATGTAAAAATGTTAAGTAAATGTGGTATTATTAGCGAAGAGGAATGCATATGTATAATTAAGGGACTAGAAGGCATATTGGATGATATTAAATTGGGTAAGCTTGAAATAAGCGGTGACTATGAAGATATACACAGTTTTGTAGAAACAAATTTAATAAATAGAATAGGCGATGCAGGTAAGAAATTGCATACAGCTAGAAGTAGAAATGACCAGGTTGCTCTTGATATGAAAATGTATGCAAAGAAGGTATCCATGAATATAATAAAGTGCATTGACACACTTATGGATACTTTGAAGAAAAAGGGTGAAGAAAATCACTATATTATGCCTGGATATACTCATATGCAAAGGGCTCAAGTAGTGACTTTTACTCATCATATGCTTGCTTATTATAGCATGCTTAAAAGAGATAAAAACAGAATTGAAAATGCAATTGAAAACTTAAATGAAAGTCCACTTGGATGCTGTGCACTGGCAGGAACTACTTACAATACGGATAGAGAATTTACAGCAAAGGAACTTGGTTTTTGTAAACCTGTAGATAATTTTTTAGATGGTGTCAGTGATAGAGACTATATAATAGAGCTTCTTTCTGATTTTTCAATTTGTATGATGCATTTGAGTAGACTCAGCGAAGAACTTATTATGTGGAGTACCAAAGAGTTTAGCTTTATTGAAATGCATGATAAATTTTCAACGGGAAGTAGTATAATGCCTCAAAAGAAAAATCCTGATGCTGCTGAACTTATTAGGGGAAAAACAGGAAGAGTATATGGCAGTTTAGTTGCAATGCTAACTATAATGAAAGCTCTTCCACTAGCATATGATAAGGATATGCAAGAAGATAAAGAGCAATTTTTTGATGCGGCAGATACTCTAGAAATGTGCCTCATGGTTATGGATGGAATGATTTCAACTATGAAAGTAAAAGAAAAAAGTATGAAAGAGGCTGTAAAAGGTGGTTTTTTAAATGCCACAGACGTGGCTGATTATCTAGCTAAAAAAGGAATACCTTTTAGGGATGCTCATAAAATATCTGGGGAAATTGTTATATATTGTGAAGAAAATAAAAAATGTATAGAAGAAATGGCTATAGAAGAATTTAAACAATTTAATCCTATATTTGAAACAGATATATATGATTTTATAGATTACAATGAAATATTGAAAAAGGGAAATAAAAGTTTAATGTAAAAAAAACCATTATTGTAGGGTTGTATATGCTCTTATAATAATGGTTTATTTTCTAAAATTTCAAATTTTATCATTATAAAATGTGCAAAAAATGCAATTTTGGTAGTGAAAAAAATTCATAGTTGTGATATAATACTCAATGTTACAGCTAAAAATGAATTATATAAGATAGCTGACTTTCATTTTTGTTTCGATAGGGGGTTATAGAAACATGCAGAAAGAATTTTCTATGAGTAATGATAAGGTAATAATTAATTTTACAGCGAAGTATTGTGATACTTCAGAAAAAGTGTTAAATAGTGATGGATTTAGAAGGGTAATATGTGCATTTATAAATAATGTGAGACTGAGAAATTCTAATGATTATAAGTATATTGAACAAACTATAGTTGAAAATGATGATGTTAAATTAGCAAAAGAAATTATAGAAATTTTTAAATTGCTACTTGTTTTTAAAAGAGAAGAAATAATTAAGATTAATTCTAAATATGAATCATTTTTAGAAAATCCAGATGCTATTATAAAAATTATTGAGGACATATATGGATACTGGAGAAGACTTGAAAGGTATACTATTGTTCACAACAATAAAGTAAATGAGGGATTAGAAAATGCAAGCTTTATTGATTCTAATACTCAATTTTCGCAGCTTATATTAAATACTTACAGAAAAATAGAAGAGAATATCCAAGGATTTAAGCCAAAAGTTTATAGGCAGCTTCCAGCAGGTGCAAATGCAGGATTGATTGTTAATTCTATAAAGTGGAAATTTCCAGAAGGATATGAATGCTTAAATGGTGTACCGGTGATTGATTCTGTACTTATAGATCCACCGTTTATATCTTATCCTAAAAAAATAACAAGAGATGGTACATTTTCAGAAGTGTTTGAAAATCCATTGAATTGCAGAATAAATAGAGAACACTGGTTTTGTTTCCCTATAAAAGTAGGAACTCTTCTTGCCTTTGTTTATTTTCACAGAGATTTTATGGCACATGGAATTACATTATGTAATTTATTTGAAATTGCTAAGGAAGAGGAATATATTAATTCAAAACCTGATATATTATTTGTTTTTGGAGCAAAAGATAATAGTGAAAATGTAAGAACGATATTTTATGATGATAAAGAAAATGATATAATGCTTGGATATATAAACTATAGTGAAAAAATAGATTATTTTGGCTATATGAAGAAAATGACGCTCACACTTCATAATCTAATTATGATTAAGAGGGGATACTTACCAATACATGGCGCTATGGTAAACATTGTAACAAAAGATGGAAATATAGTTAATGCTGTTATTATGGGTGACAGTGGAGCAGGCAAATCTGAAAGTCTTGAGGCCTTTAGAGAATTAGGAGAAGACTATATAAGCGATATGACAGTTATTTTTGATGACATGGGTGTTGTTAAATTAAATGGTGATAATAAGCCTATGGGTTATGGAACAGAAATAGGTGCTTTTGTAAGGCTTGATGATCTTGATCCAGGATATGCATTTAGAGAAATAGATAGAAGCATATTTATGAACCCTGATAAAACAAATGCAAGATTGGTTATTCCAGTAGCATCTTATAATGACATTACAAGGGGATACCCAATCGATATATTTTTGTATGCTAACAACTACGAAGATGGAGAGGAATTAACCTTCTTTGATTCAGCTAAAGAGGCTATAGAAGTATTTAAACAAGGAGCAAGAATGGCCAAAGGTACTACAACAGAAAAGGGTCTTGTTAAAACATTTTTTGCAAATCCCTTTGGACCTGTTCAGAGAAAAGATGAAACTAATAAACTTATATTAGAGTATTTCAATAAGTTTTTTAAATCAGGAGTTAAAGTTGGACAAATAAGGACTTGTCTTGGAATAAAGGGAAAAGAACAGAATGGACCTAAAAAGGCGGCCATCAAACTTTTAGATATAGTTAAAACTTTATGATACTAGTTTATACACAAAATTAAAACATTGCTAACCAAAAGACAGAGTACGGAGTACAGAGTACAAAGTACAGTGAAGGATGATTTTCTGTAGCAAAGCTACAGAAAATCTTAAAACTTAGTTTTTGATTGCTTACGCAATCGCGGCATTAATGTTGTTCAGCGAAGCTGACAACATATAAGTTTAAGATTTACCTAACGTAAGGAAAGGTAAATCATCCTTCACTGTACTCTGTACTCTGTACTTTGTACTCTGGTTTATCTTTAATTAGAGGAGTCTGTACTTTCATAATCATCAATGTGAATATTTAATTTTTCACATTCTTCTGCATCTTTTAAAGTATAATCGTGTTTAAGATTTGATATATTTTTCATATATGTATCATCAGTATAAGATTTACCGTTTATGAGGTGAGAAAATTTGTTCTTGTACAGTTCTACATAATTTAATATTATTTGTTTTTTTATTAAATAAAGCTCCCTTGTTTTTGAATCTCCGCTATCCCACGAAAATTTTGAATATAAGTACTTAATTTGTAAGTAACACTTTTCTGTATTAAAAAGCATGTGTATTTTTGAACAATTATTAGCATAGTAACTTTCTGTAGTTTTAGAGTCTGATGAGGATATAGAATCCATTTCTTTATCGATTTGTTTTTCGTAATTTTTATATTTTATAAAAGAGGCTTTGCTTGGGTTGTATGTAGAAATTAGCAGAATAAAAAATGCAAGTACGATTACATAAATTAGAAATAAAAGTTTTTTATGATATAATATTCTCATTCAATAATACCTGATAAAATACTATATTATATAATACTTATAAAAAAAGTATTTAGAACTTATATTTATTTTAATAATTAAAAATAGGCAAATGTGCTAAAGAAAGCTATGTTTTAAATAAAATTTTAGGGACAAACCTTTAAAAGACTTATAACCTTCAATTTATATAAGTGTTTAGCGAGTTATTGAAAGTTATTAGAATTTTAAAGATTCATCCCTCAAATTTATTAATTCTATTTAATGCTCTGCAATATGCCTACCTTGTATTATTTTTCAACTCTAACTTCTCTATCTCTTCCAAAGAAAGATATTGCATATAGACCTGCAATGCCGACAATTGAATAGATTACTCTTGTAAATGTAGACATTGTACCAAATAATGCTGATACTAAATCAAAGTTAAAGAAACCAATCAAACCCCAGTTTACAGCACCTATTACTACGAAAATAAGCGCAATAATATCTAATGTTTTCATTGTATTTTACATCTCCTTTAAAATAGTTTTACAGCACTATTTTGTGCAGTTTTTTTAATTTTATGTTTATAAATTATAATTCAATATTTCTGTCTATAGGTTGTGAAAGTGATATAAAGGTATTTGTTCTTTGAATACCATCTATTTTTTGAATTTTATTTATAAGAAGATCCTGAAGATCATCTATACTTTTGCAGATGACTTTAGCCAAAATTGAAAAATCACCTGTTATGTAATAAAGTTCTACAATTTCTTTTATCTCATTCATGGATTCAACTACATTTGTATATGTGGCAGCTTTATCAAGATAAATTCCTATAAAACAGCATACATCATATCCGAGTTTTGTATTGTTTAATATTAACTTAGTACCTCGAATTATACCTATTTCTTCCATTTTTTTCATTCTAACATGTATTGTACCACCGCTAACATGGCACTGCCTTGCTATCTCCAAATAAGGTGTTCGTGAATCTTTAACTAAAATATCTAATATTTGCAAATCCAAATCATCTAATCCGCTAATTTGTAAATTCATTTAAATCAACTCCTATACATTAAGTAACAATATTATTATATCAAATTCAGTACTAATATACCAAATTAAATTTAATATAATATGATTAAAGTAGTATTTTATTATAAAAATAAATGGTGTATAATAAATTCTTGTGGATAATTAATAATTGGGGTGGAAAATATATGTATACTCATAAGCAAAGTAGCGAAATCGATATGCCTATAGAAATACTTAAAAAGTATGATATGTTAAAAATAGCATATTTTGATATAGAAACTACAGGATTTGATAAAGAACAAGATAATGTAATACTAATTTCAGTTGGCTATTATGAGAAAAATAATATTTTTACTATAAAACAGTATTTTGGAGAAAACTTAACTGATGAAAAAGAGGTATTAGAAAAATTTTTAAAAATATTAAAAGAATTTGATATATGGTGTTCATATAATGGAAAAGCCTTTGATGAGCCATTTATAAAATATAGATCACAAAGATATGATATGGAGTTTAATTTACCAAAAAAACATATTGATTTATATAGGATGATAAGGCCTTATCAAAAGCAACTTGGGCTTACTAGATGTAATTTAAAATCTGTTGAAAGATATATAGGTATTGAAAGAAAAGATACAATTGATGGTGGAATAAGTGTAGAATTATATAAAAAATATATAAAAAATAAAGAAGAAAACTTAAGAAAAATTATGATGCTTCATAATTTTGAAGATGTTTATAACTTACCACAAATATTTAATGTTGTATGGAAGATTGAAAATACAAAAGGTTTTATTAGAGAAGATCATATTACAGATAAGCAGATGGGTTATATTAAATATCTTTTAAATAAAAATAAAGTTATAGTTGACTTAAATTTTGAAAAAATATCTAAAAAGGTAGCTTCAAAGATAATTGCTAGTCTTCTTGAAGGAAATTCAAGTAATGAAAAATTGCAGGAAATTGTCCAAGACTTCTATTAATGTGCTTGTCTAAAAAAATATTGACATGAAAATTTAAATATGATATTTTAGTAACATAGTGTAAATTTAATAAGGGAATCATATAACCGGCGGAAGTGGAATAACCACAGGGAGTATGATTTTGAAAATGCCGACCGCCTGGGCAAAGTGTTAGCCTAGGTGGTTTTTTTATATCTATAATTACCATAATTTATAGGCTGATGCAAAATTTTAAGAATTATCAAAAAATTTTGGAAAAGGATGGATAAAATTATGAGAAATGAATGGAATGGATTTAAAACAGGCATATGGAATGAGAAAATTGATGTTAGGAATTTTATTCAGAAAAATTACTCACCTTATATGGGAGATGAAAGTTTTTTAGTAGCTCCAACAGAAAAAACTAAAAAGGTTTGGAAAAAATGTGAAGATATGATTTTAGAAGAACTTAAAAAAGGTGGAGTTTTAAAAGCAGATTCCAAAACTGTTTCTGGAATAGATAGTTTTAAGGCTGGATATATTGATAAAGAAAATGAAGTAATTGTAGGACTTCAAACTGATGAGCCACTTAAAAGAATGGTTAATCCATTTGGTGGTATAAGAATGGCAAAGCAGGCCTTGAATGAATATGGCTATAAAATAGATGAAGAAGTTAATGAAGTATTTACTAAGTATAGAAAAACTCATAATGAGGGCGTTTTTGATGCTTATACAGATGAAATGAAGGTCGCAAGACATGTGGGATTGTTAACAGGACTTCCAGATGCTTATGGAAGAGGAAGAATAATAGGTGATTTTAGAAGAATTGCTTTATATGGAATTGATTTTTTAATTGAAGAAAAGAAAAAAGATTTAAAAGAATTAAAAGGTGATATGTCAGAAGTTTTAATAAGACGAAGAGAAGAAGTTGCTGAACAAATAAAGGCACTTAAAAAGATGAAGAACATGGCTGCAGAGTATGGCGTAGATATTTCAAATCCAGCGGTAAATGCAAGAGAAGCTGTTCAATTTACTTATTTTGGGTATTTGGCTGGAATAAAAGAAAATAATGGTGCTGCCATGTCACTTGGAAGAGTTTCAACTTTTTTAGATATATATATTGAAAGAGATTTGCAAAATGGAGTTATAACAGAAGAAGAAGCACAGGAAATTATAGATCAATTTGTAATTAAACTTAGAGTAGAAAGACATTTAAGAACACCAGAATATAATGAATTATTCGCAGGTGATCCTAATTGGGTTACTGAATCTATTGGAGGAATGGGAATTAACGGAGAGACCTTAGTTACTAAAAATTCTTTTAGATTTCTTCACACACTTACAAATTTAAATCCAGCACCAGAACCTAATATGACAGTTTTATGGTCTGAAAAATTGCCAGAAGCTTTTAAAAAGTATTGTGCAAAGATGTCAATAGCTACAGACGCAATTCAATATGAAAATGATGATATAATGAGACCTATATATGGAGATGATTACGGAATAGCTTGCTGTGTTTCTGCAATGCAAATAGGTAAGCAGATGCAGTTCTTTGGAGCTAGATGTAATCTTGCAAAATCACTTCTCTATGCAATAAATGGTGGAGTAGATGAAAAGAAATTTGATAAAGTAGTTCCAAGTATAGAAAGAATAAAAGATGAAGTTTTAGATTACAATAAGGTAAAAGAAAATTATTTTAAAGTAATGGAATATGTTGCAAATTTATATGTAAATACACTTGATTTAATACATTATATGCATGATAAGTATGCCTATGAAGCAGGACTTATGGCCCTTCATGATACAGATGTTCATAGATTCCTAGCTTGTGGTATTGCAGGACTTTCTGTAGCGGCAGATTCATTAAGTGCTATAAAGTATGCTAAAGTAAAACCTATAAGAAATGAAGCTGGCATTGCAATTGACTTTGAAATTGAAGGGGATTTTCCTAAATACGGAAATGATGATGACAGAGTAGATGACATGGCTGTTGAAATAGTTAATAAATTTATTAAAGAACTTAGAAAAACAAAAGCATATAGAAATGCAGAACATACATTATCTGCACTTACAATAACTTCAAATGTAATGTATGGAAAAAAGACAGGAGCAACTCCAGATGGAAGAAAAGCAGGAGAAGCTTTTGCACCAGGAGCAAATCCAATGCACGGAAGAGATAAAAGTGGAGCATTAGCATCTCTTAATAGCGTTGCTAAAGTACCTTATAGGAATGTGTGCCAAGATGGTGTTTCAAATACATTTTCAATAACACCTGATGCCTTGGGAAAAGATGATGATAGCAAGGTAAACAATTTAAAGGCATTACTAGACGGATATTTTGTACAAGGAGCACATCACTTAAATGTAAATGTACTTAATAGAGAAACATTATTAGATGCAATGGATCATCCAGAAAAATATCCTACACTTACTATAAGAGTATCAGGATATGCAGTAAATTTTGTAAGGCTTACTAGAGAACAGCAGCTTGAAGTAATAAAAAGAACCTTCCATAAAAATATATAAAGGGTGATTATTATGGGGAAAATTCATTCTATAGAGACCATGGGATTAGTAGATGGACCTGGAATAAGAGTGGTAGTATTTTTTGCAGGATGCAGACTTAGATGTGCCTTCTGTCATAACCCGGATACATGGAATTTAAATAATGGAGAGGAAATTAGTGCAAATGAGCTTTTAAATAAGGTTAAAAGATTTAAAAGTTATTTTACAAGGTCTGGAGGAGGAGTTACCTGTTCAGGTGGAGAACCTTTAATGCAGCCAGAATTTCTTCTTGAATTTTTAAAATTATGTAAAGAAAATGGAATTAACACTGCTATTGATACTGCTGGCTTTGGAATTGGAAACTATGATGAAATTTTAAAATATACTGACACGGTTCTCTTGGATGTGAAACATGTAAATGAAGAAGGCTATAAAAAATTAACTGGTGGCAGTATGGAGGAGTTTTATAAATTTCTAAATTCAGTAAATAATTCAAAGGCACACATATGGATAAGGCATGTTATGGTTCCGGGAATTACTGATAACTATGAAAGTATGGATCAAATTGTGAGTATAATAACTAAAATTAGAAAGATAGATAAATTTGAAATTTTGCCATACCATACTTTAGGTGTTTCTAAATATGAAAAGTTAGGTGTTAGATATAATTTAACTGATGTTAAACCTATGGATAAAGAAAAAGCAAGTATGTATGAAAATTATGTAAAAAATATTCTCAAAATATAGATGATATTACAAAAGCCACTTGAAATTACAATTATAGTTTCAAGTGGTTTTATTTTATTACGATAGATAATATGTTATTAGTATGGTATATGGTATGGAGGGGTTAAAATGTCATTGGTTTCAAAATCAAATTTAAATGGTGGCAAAGAATATAAGTATAAATCGGAGAAAAGATTTCTAAAAAGAGTAAAATTTCAAATGGAGGTTATGTATCCTAGAATAAATGATGAGAGTGTGTATGAGAAATATGGAGGGAATGATACGCTTTTAAAGGCATGTAATATATCTGAATATGGAATTTGTTTTAAAAGTGTAATACCATTAAAAAAAGGTGATTTTATAAATTTTTCACTTGCCTTGCCAGATAAACTATCTATGTGGTGCTTAGCTGTAGTAAGGTGGATTAACCTAAATGATGAGTTCTATGTTGCGGGGTGTGAGTTTATATCACTAACATTAAATCAAATAAATAATATAAAAGAATATATAAAAAATAATGAATAATTATAAATTTATTTTATTGCTGAAAAGTAAATAAAAAGTTAAATTATTTTGAATGTTTGAATTTGAAATGCTTTTTTTTATGAAATGCTTAAAAATAGCCTAAAAATTTGACATAAGAAATATTGATGATATAATAGACATAACAACAAGATAACTAATCCAATTTGAATTATAGGAATATATAGGAAATGAATATCTTATCAAGAGAGGTGGAGGGACTGACCCTATGAAACCCAGCAACCGATATTATCATTTTAATACGCGGTGCTAATTTCTGCAGCTTTATTAGCTGAGAGATGAGAATAATAACGACTTTAAGCTCGGGATTTATTCTCGAGCTTTATTTATATGATTTCAATAACGATGCAAATTGGAAAAACAAGCATTAAATGCTTCAGCGTTTTAAAATTTTAAATGGCAGGTGAGTTTATGATAAGAATACAAAATATTTCTAAGTCCTTTAGTGGTAATAAAATACTTAAAAGTATCAATCTTGAAATAAATAGCGGAGAGATATTTGGCATTGTTGGACATAGTGGAGCTGGTAAATCAACTTTGTTAAGATGTATAAATGGTCTTGAAACATATGATGATGGATCAGTTCAAGTAAGTGACAAAGAAGTAAAAGAGTTAAAAGGAAAGGAACTTAGAATATTTAGAGAAAAAATAGGAATGATATTTCAAAATTTTAACCTACTTGAAAGAAAAGATGTATTTAGTAATATTTCACTTCCTTTAGAAGTTTGGGGATGGAAAAAAGAAGAAATACAAAAAAGAGTTACTGAACTTCTTAAACTTGTAGGATTAGAGGACAAGGCTAAGAGTAAGCCTAGAGAACTTAGTGGAGGGCAAAAGCAAAGAGTGGCAATTGCAAGGGCACTTGCGTTGAAGCCTGAAGTTATACTATGTGATGAAGCTACTTCAGCGTTAGACCCTAGTACAACTAAATCAATACTTGAACTTTTAAAGAAGATAAACAAAGAACTCGGAATCACTATAGTTATAGTTACTCATCAAATGGAAGTTGTAAAGGAAATATGTGAAAGAGCAGCACTTATGGATGGAGGAATTATAAAGAAAATAGGAAAGGTTCAAGATTTATTTTTAAATCCTGGTGAGGAAATTAAAAAATTAATTGGAGAAGATGAAGATATACTTCCAGAAACTGGTGTTAACATAAGAATAATATTTGCAAAGCAAGAAAGCGAGGAGGCAATTATTACCTCTATGGCAAGAAAGCTTGATATAGATTTTTCCATTGTATGGGGGAAGCTTGAAAAGTTTAGGGAAGATGTTTTGGGAAGTCTTGTAATTAATGCAAGCATAGAAAATAAAGAAAATATATGTAATTATCTTTCGGAAAAAGGCGTTAAGTGGGAGGTGATAGAATGAAAATATTAAATGAAGTATTATTCCCAGCGCTTTTAGAGACAATATATATGGTAGGTGTATCTACGGTTCTTGCGGTAATAATTGGTTTCATACCTGCAATTATTTTAGTAGTGACAGATGAAAAAGGCTTAAGACCTAATAAAGTTGTATATAAGATATTAGATTTTATTATAAATATGTTAAGATCATTTCCATTTTTGATTTTAATGATAGCAATAGTTCCTCTTACCAAAATTATTGTAGGAAAGCAAATTGGTACTACAGCTGCTATAGTCCCACTTACAATAGGTTCTTTTCCTTTTGCAGCAAGAGTTATAGAATCTTCACTTAAAGAGGTTGACCCAGGAGTAATAGAAGCAGCAAAAGCTTTTGGAGCAAGTAATTTACAAATAATCTTTAAGGTCATGCTTAAAGAAGCTTTACCATCAATTGTACTTGGAATTACACTTACTGTAATAAGTATAATAGGATATTCTGCTATGGCAGGTGCTATAGGTGGAGGCGGTCTTGGTGATGCGGCTATGCACTATGGTTACTATATGTTTGACAATGAAGTTATGATATATACAGTAATAATACTTATGATTTTAGTTCAAATTTTACAATCTTTAGGCAATTTTATATACAAAAGAATGACAAAATAAATAGGGGGAGTTTAAAAATGAAAAAGAAATATTTATCAATAATTTTAACAGGACTTGTGTTATTAACTACTTTGGCAGGTTGTGGAACATCAAAGACAGCAACTAATGCAGATGATAAAAAGACTATTGTTGTAGGTGCATCGCCTGTACCACATGCAGAAATTTTGAATAATGTAGTAAAAGGTATTTTAGCTAAAAAGGGATATAAACTTGAAGTTAAAACCTTCACAGATTATGTGCTTCCAAATACAGCACTTCAAGATGGAGATATAGATGCAAATTATTTTCAGCATATACCTTATTTGAATGAATTTAATAAGGAAAAGCATACTGATTTAGTTGCTACAGTAAAAGTTCATATTGAACCCTTAGGAATATATTCTCAAAAGATTAAGAGTTTAAAGGATTTAAAAACTGGAGACGAAATAGCTGTACCTAGCGATGCAACTAATGAATCTAGAGCATTAAAATTACTTCAAAAGAATGGACTTATAAAATTGGCATCAAAAGATCTTGTTACAAAGTTAGATATAACTGAAAATAAATTAAAGTTAAATTTTAAAGAACTAGATGCAGCACAAGTTCCTAGAGCGCTTGGAGATGTTGCAGCAGCTGTTATAAATGCGAACTATGCACTTCAGGATAATTTAAATCCAACAAAGGATGCCTTGGCATTAGAATCAAAAGATTCACCTTATGCCAATGTAATTGCAGTTAAAAAGGGAAATGAAAATAAAAAATATATTAAAGCTTTAGATGATGCAATGAATTCACCAGAAGTAAAAAAATATATAGAAGAAAAATATAAAGGAAGCATAATTCCTGCTTTTTAACAAAATAAGCTTTTAATAATGGAATTTTTGGATATATAAAATTTTATCATATTTTTAAATATTCTGAAGCAAAGTGTAGTGCAAAATCAAATAGCCTTTGGTAGGCGTAGAAAAATGATGTTATGGAATAGCATCTCAAAATCTTAAATAAAATTAATAAAACTAAGCGGCAAATTTTTTAAAGTTTAAGAGCTTTAGATAACTCGCAAAAATTAGCTCAGACAATCTAAATCTCTAAAGCTTTAAAGAATTTGCCACTAAGTTTTATAAAATTTTATTTAAAAAATTTTTTCAATGCTATTCCCTAACATCATTTTTTCCTCCACCTACCAAAGGCTATTTGATTAATCCACTACATCTTTGTTTCACAATAATTTTAAATTATGCATTAAATAATCTTAGTGCGACAGTCAATTTTAACTTTTCAAATTGATTATCTATAATATCTCTAGTATGAGGTTTTAAAAAATTACATTTTATGGTACAATGATATATATAAACAATTCTGAAAGAGTGATAAAATGATAACAAAAAATAAAACAGTACATATTAGTGATATATTTAAAAATAATTGTTTGGCAGATGGTAATAATAAGGAAGTTTATAAGAAAGCTTTATTCTTTGACTTAGAGCACTATGTTTATAAAAAGCCTATATGCGTTGGAGTTTTTGGATGTGGTTATTATAATGAAGAGTTAAGTCAGATTGAATTAACTCAGTATATGATAGAAAATGAAGAAGATGCGAATGAGATACTTAAATTAGCTGAAAAATATTTTTGTAAAGCAAAAAATGAATTGAATAAGGAATATGTTGTTACATTTTCTGGTAATAACGACTTCACAATGATTAATTATCTTTTTGAAAAAAATAATATCGATATAAAGGTAAATGAATATTTTAAATCGGTTGATTTGCAAAAAGAATACGAAAAAATTTCAGGTAAGTGCATTGGACTTAAAAATTTAGAAAAAATATTTTCTATCCCGAGAGAAACTGAACTTATAAGCGGTGCAACATTAGCAAAAACTTTTGCTAAAATTATTAAAGATAATGAATATTTTGAAAGAATGCCAGAAGAAAAAGTTGAAAAAATATTAAGCTATAATGAGCAAGATGTCACAAGCTTGTTTTATATAATGGTTAATTGGTATGAATTTACGAAGAATATTAAAAAAGAGGATTGTAAATAAAAATACTTTTGGCGTATTAAAAAATATCCGTTGAAATATAAACGGATATTTTTTTATGTTGTTTTAGTTGATTCTTTTGTAAAGGTAGCATAACTTTTAAAACTTGACTATATTTATAATAAGGGATAAAATTAATAACTTGAAATAAAAAATAAGTTTAAGGAAAGATGAAAATATGAAAAAAATTTGCTATACCATTGGACATGGTGACATAGAATTTAATGATTTTATTTCTATTTTAAAAGTATATAAAATTAATTGTGTAATAGATATTAGGGGAGAAATAGATTGCTTGGAAAAATATAAACATAATAACATAAAAGCTCTCTTAAATGATATTGGTATATATTATATTCCAATGCAGCAGGAATTTAACTTAAAAACGATTAATGAGGATGGAGCAGTTGATTTCGAAAAAGTAAGATGTAGTGATAATTTTAATAAAGGAATATCTAGAATAGAAAATGGATTAACAAAGGGATTTAATATAGCAATTATGGGAAGTGAAATTGAACCTGTAAATTGTAATAGGGGGATTATAATAGCTTATGTTTTAAAAAAAAGGGAAGTAGAAGTTAGGCATATAATAAATAAAGAGGTGATTAAGAATCAGGAGGACATAGAAAGTGAACTTTTAAAAATGTATGGTGTTAAGCTTATAAAAATGGTAGCTGAATTATCAATAAACAGTATAAAGAAAAATGTTGACCTGGATATGAATGAGAACGATTTTAGAAATGAAATGATAGAAGAAGCATATAGAATTAGAAATAGAGAAATATGTTTAAAGTGTTGCAAAATGTAATTTTTAACAATATAATTAATATGTAATTGAGATAACGTTTACTTAATAGGAGGGTTGTTATGAATTTAAACGATAATTTTAGAGATATCAAGCTAAAGAGTGGAAATTTAAAATTAACTCCTGAAAAGTTTAAAGAACTCTTAGGGTATTACGATTGTGACCAAGGGGAAGAACTTAATTTAAACGTACTTAAAGAAGAAGAATTTGATCAATACAGCAGAAAGCTAATAGAATACACTGTAAGGCTAAACGAAAAGGTACAAGCATACTTACTTATCCCTAAAAATAAAAATAAAAACAAGCCAGGAATTTTAGCCATTCATGCTAATAAAAAATTAGAGGATTATAAGTATGGTAAAAGCACTGCCGCTGGAATAGCTGGGGATATTGAACTTAATTATGGTCTTGAGCTATGTCAAAAGGGTTATGTAGTAATATGTCCAGATAGATTTCCTTATGAAAGTAGAAATTTTGAAAAATCAAATTTAGATGTTAATTATGGTGAATTTAGAACTTCAGAAAGCAATTTTCAAAATATTAATTTTACAAATGAGTTTTATAGAATGTATATGTGTAATAAATGTTTATACGAAGGATACACTGAAATGGGTAAAGAACTTTTAGAAATGCGAAAAGCTGTAGATGTACTTCAAGGGTTAGAAGAAGTTGATTCTGAAAAAATAGGGGTCATAGGTGCGTCTGAAGGTGGAATGCTTGCTATGCTCTCAATGTATATTGATGATAGAATAAAAGTAGGATGTATTAATTATAACTTAAGATTTCCAGATGATTTGTATAATGATTCTGTAGCTAAACTTATAAAAAGTTTTGATATGTATTTAACTATTCCAAAATTGAAACAATACGGCAACATAGAAAATATATTGTGTGGTATTGCACCAAGACCGTTTATGATTACTCAAAGTGAAGAAAGTGCTTTGAATAGTTATTCAGAGAAATTGTATGAGAAAATCAAAGAAAATTATTTGGATATGCGAATTCCAAATAAATTTAGTAACATAATTTTTAATAGTAATAGTTTTTTCCCACAGGATGTAAAAAACAAATGTTATTATTGGCTTGAAAAGTGGCTATAATGCTAAGTAAGAGTGTTCTGGAACATTAAATAACATCAATAAATCTAAGAGGAATATTTTTAAAAGCCTAAGAACTTTCAATAACTCACAGTCGTTCAAACAAATTGAAAGTTCTAAGTCTTTTGAAAATATTCCTCTAAGATTTATAAGAAGTTATTTAAATCGTTCTAGAACACTCTTACTTAGCATTTACAGTTGGTTAAGGTAAAAATTCCTCCGTACCTACGGAATTTTGGTTAAGTGCAGAAAATCAACTTTCATTGTGAACTTTGCATTGATTAACAGAAGTTCAAATTGTTAAAAATTGTATACATTATCTTGGTATATTTAAAGCTTAGATGCAGTTTCATTATATAGTATTAAAAATAAGTCTTTTTCCTTGTAAATAGTTTTACTATTTTATATATTAAAGTAATTAAAATAGCTAGTGCTGCAATTATTGCTAAAGCAGAAGCGCCGTATAGTAATTTATTATCTGATATTAAATCCTTTGTGGAAAGACTGGAATAAAGTTTATAATTTTTAGTGACGCCTCTTTCTTTTAAAGTTAAAGTACCAACTGAAGTATCAGTGTTTAACTTCCAAGGATTTATATTAGATATATTTTGAACTAAAACTTTTTCAGCATCATTTACTGGATTTTTAAAATAATTCACATTTTCTTTTACAATTAAAGGCACATCTACTGTTTTTGTTGGGCCAAATAATTTAAATGGCTTGTATGATAATTTAACAGTAGTATATTTTGAACCACTTTTATAAAGTGTTGTAGGAGTCAAAGTATAGCTATAATTAATTAAGTTTTCCATATCTTTAGATGCTTGAAGGTCTTTTTGGTCATATAATGAATCCATTACAACACCTATTATTTTTCTGCCATTTCTATTAAATATAGCTATCAAACATTTACCTGCCTCAGAAGTATAGCCAGTTTTACCTCCAATGCAAGTTTGATCGTAAACAGATTCCTTTGGAAGTATAAGTTTATTCCTATTTTCAAGGGGCAAATTAATGCCATCAACAGTTGCAAAAGTTGATTTTTGTGTAGATATAGTTTTTAAAATCCAATCATTTGAAAATGCAACTTTGGCAATTTGACTCATGTCATAAGCTGTACTATAGTGATTTGGATCATGAAGTCCATTGGCTGTAACAAAATGGGTGTTTTTTAGACCTAAGGATTGTACTTTTTTATTCATAATAGCCGAAAATTTATTTGTAGTATCTGCATCTGTATCATTTATATTATTTAGTAAATTTGATGCAATAACATACGCCATGTCGTTTGCAGAATACATTAAAAGACCTTTCATAACATTATCAGCGGATATTTTTTCGCCAACCTTTAAAGGATGCAAATCTTTGTTTATAGAAGCGGTAGGTTGATCAAAAGCACTTTTTGAATAACTGAGTATGTCAGATGGCTTTTTATTTTCTGTAAATAAAATTGCCGTAAGTAATTTTGTTGTGCTTGCTGGATAAATTTTTTCATCGAGTTGTTTGGAATATATAACTTCTCCTGTAGAAGCATCTATTGCCACGGCAGTTTTAGCAGCTAATTCAGGTGCTGATGCATTGACTGTGCTAGCAGCAAATACATTAGAAGAAGCAGAAAATATTAATGATAAACTAAGTAATGTAGATATAAATTTATGTTTCAATGTTCATCGCTCCAATTTTAATTTAGATTTTACTTAATGAGTATAACATAATAGGAGGAGTAAAAAAAAGGTTGTTTCAAAAAATATAATACGTTTTTAATATATTTTCTTAGAGATAAAGGAATTTAAATCGCTCTTAAGATGAAAATTCCATCATTTACTGTTATGCTCTACAAATAAAAATGCAGGGCTCATTTACCCTGCATTTTATTCAGAACTTTTGCTTTTTACTTTTATTAATATTAGAGATAATGCAATAATAGCCACATAGGCAAAAACATAATAAATCGAAATAAGTTGAGATGCATTTAAAAACTTGAAATAAATAAATAATAATAAAGATACTACAGTCCAAAATATTGATATGTATGCTAAAATGTTATTCTTCTCACGCCAAGCCATAGGGTCTTTCATAGTTCCTATTATTTTATCACGTGATTTATTTCCTGGGGAAGTTTTAATAACTAAGTTTTTAAAATACAACGAAAATAACAAACTTATTAAACTTATACCGAGAAACCAATATGATAAAGATATACTTGTAACATTCACGAAAATCACTCCTCAAGGTAAGTATGCCCTAAGTTAAAAAAATAATACATGTTATTTTAGGCATATTAAAGAAAATAACAAGTCCAACTTGCAGTTATTTTCTTTAATATGCCTTAGTAAATTTATTTGCTCTTTGCCATTAAATTTAATTCTTCTGCTAAGTTTGTTATTTGTTGTAAGTTGGCAGTAGCTTCTTGTATAGCAGCTGATTGTTGTTCTGTAGTGGATAGGGTCTCATTAGAGGTTTCTATTGTTTTATCAACAGAGACTTGAATTTTATTTGTAAGTTCTCTTATTTTTAAAGCAGTTTCTTTTGAATTTTGTGATAAGGATCTTATTTCTGTAGCAACAACTCCAAACCCTTTACCATACTCACCTGCTCTTGCTGCTTCTATTGCTGCATTTAAGCCTAACATTTTTGTTTGATCTGCTATACTTTTTATAGAATCTAGTACTGAATTTATTTCTATAGATAAATCTTTTACAGTAACTATTTCATCGCTTAAATTATGTTGATTATTAGTGACATTTACAGAAGAAGCACTAAGCTCTTCCATAGTGGCAGATACTTGGTTAAAGTTAAAAGAAAGATTTTCAGCCATATTGCTTAATTTAAGTTGCTCATAACCTATTTTTGAAAGTGAATTTGCTACTATAAAAAGAACCTCTGCAGCAGCCTTGATATTTTCTGCTTTAGTCATATAAACATTGTTGGCAGCATTAACAAAGCCGTTTTCATCAACGCCTATTTCTTTAGCAGTTTTTCTATATTTATCTTCTTCGGGAGGAGCTGTTAATACTTGTCCACCTAAAATTGTACCTATAAGTGTGCCTTCTATAAGTATAGGAGCAGCAAAATCTATTAGTCCAGCGTGGCAAGTATAAATATAAGGTCTGCCTGTTCGTGCAGCTTCTTCGCCGCCTTTTTTATGGGATGCAGCGCATCTGTCATCTCCTATTTTGGTAGAATGAGTGAAATTTGTACAAAAATTTGTGTAGGAACTTGGCTTAGTTATAGGTTCACCAATTTTATTTACAGTTACACTTGCTATATTCATGCCGATCGCAAAGTTATCCTGAAAGGTTTGTAGCAATTTTATATCTATAACATCTTCTATTTCAAGAGCAGTTAAATCCAAATTTCCGTTACCTAATTTTTTTATCATAATTCATCCTCCGAATTAAAATTTAAAATATCTGCATAATCAGTCTACCATAACTTGAGTAGCATTTATACGCTATTGTTTTGGAAACTTTACATGTATATTCTTTTTAGACTTTTTTATGGTGGAGACGCCTAAAGCTTTTTGTAATGTAAAAAATGAAGCATCATAAAATTGTCTTTTACACAATTTTATGATGCTTCATTTTTTATTTCTTACTGGTATGAACTTTTATGTTCTTAATTTTACTAAAAAAATTTACGAATTTTATGCATTGGTATTCAACATATGGATTTTCATTTGTTGATAAATCTTTTTTTATATCATTTTTTTTAATAATTGTATCAATTATCTTATTTTTATGTTTAAACTTAACTATATAGATATCTTCAGTTTCGATATCTATTTCCATAAATCCTAAACTCATAGATTTTTGATCTAATTTTTCAATAGATATAAGTTCAGATTTTATAATTGGACTTAGGTTTAGCTTTTGCAATAAAAGTTTTTTTGTGAATTTCCATGAAACATACAGTATTAAACCAATTGTACTAACAATCATATACATTGTAATTATTTGCGCTTTTGGAATTAGATACAGCATGTTTTTAAAAGATGACATACCTAAAATGCAATATAGAACTAATGGTGCTATGAGAAAGCATATGCATAATGTAATAATTGAATTTATTATTTTGTTTTTCATAATATCATCTCCACAACTACGATTAATGAAATAAAATTATGCCTTATATTAGAATTATAAAATAAAATATAGAATTTTTAAAGTAAAAAAATGAATTTGAAAAAAATATATAATTATGATAATATAATACCAGTGAAATTTATATTGGCTCAAATATAAGGGAATGAGGTTAAATGCCTCAGCAGCCCCCGCTACTGTAAACACAGACGAAGGATTATACGCCACTCGGTTTAGTAACTTTATAAATTGGGGAAGGCAATCTTATAGGATGAAGTGTAAGCCAGGATATCTTATATTTTTAATGAGCGATTTCTGCCTTCGGTGGGAAGGTTAAGGGTTTTGAAAAATAATGGCCTTTTGGGGCTTTTTTTGTTATGTGCAGAACCTTTAAGGTTCTTTTTTTATTTATAAAGATTTGATAGTAAAGATTTTCAGCAGTAAAATGCAGTAAATCCGCATTCAATTTACTTTGAAATAAGGGAGGATAAGTTTGGAAGATATTCATGTTATAAGTCCTGTTAGTTTATGCTTAGTGTTTATCATTATAACGTTTTTAGAAGATAACCCACTAATCATATTGTGTATATTTGTCTTTATATTAATTGTCTTTATAAAAAGGGGAGCAGTAAAAAAATTAAAAGTTGGTTTAATATATTTTATTCCCTTTGCTATTATGAACATGGCAATAAATATGTTTTTTGTATCTAAGGGAAGTTTTGTTGTATTTAGTGCTTTTGGAAGAGATTTTACTTTGGAGTCTATAGTATATGCATTTTCCTTGACCTTTAAACTATTAGTTGTAATATACATTTTTATGATGCTGGGATTGCTTGTAGATTCCGATAGTGCTGTATCGTATTTTATGTCTAAAGTTCCCAAAACATCACTTGCAATGATGATAGGAATTAAATTTTTCCCAATAATGAAAGAAAGAGTTAAAAGTATAAAAATGGTATATAGTGCACGAGGCGTTGATTTTGAGAGAGGAAATATAAAGCAGAGAATAAAAAGCAATCTAGAAGTTTTATCTGTTCTTTTAGAGGATTCGCTTGAAACCTTTTTTAATATTGCAGAAGCTGCATATGTAAGAGGATTTCTTAGTGGTAAAAGGACTACCTATGATAAACAAAAGTTTCAAAGGAGAGACTATTTTTTCACTGTAGTATATTTTACTTACTTTTTAGCCTTTTTAATATTGCATATATTAAAATTTGATAGCTTTGATATTTATGCATATGGAATCACAAGAAATTCATTTTTAAATCTGTCTGTATATATATTTTTCATTCTAACTATTTTTAACTCATTTATAATAAACAAAGGATTAAGCGTAGAGAGGGGGGAAGTTTAATGGAATACATAGAGGTTAAAAATTTAAGCTATTCATATCCAGATGAAGAGAAAGCTACTATTAAGGATATAAACTTGCAAATAAAAAAGGGTGAGATATTATTTTTATGTGGCAAATCAGGCTCTGGAAAATCAACATTATCAAGATGTTTTACTGGAGCAGTTCCTAATTTCTATGGAGGTACAATATCTGGAGAGGTTACTATTAACAATAAAGGCTTAGAAGAACTTACGGATAGGGAAAGAGCAGAGCTTATAACTATGGTATTTCAAGACCCAGAAAAGCAAATTTTAATGGATAAGGTTTTAAGGGAAATTGCTTTTGGAATTGAAAATATAGGGATTGAAAGAAGTATTATAAAAAGGCGTGTAATTGAAACTATGCAGTTTTGCAATATTTTAAATTTAAAGGATAGATTTATAAAGACTTTATCAGGTGGAGAAAAACAAAAAGTTTCTATTGCTTCAGCTTTAGTTTATATGCCTAAATGCATTGTATTTGATGAACCAACTTCACAACTTGATCCAGCTGCTTCTGAAGAAATTGTAAATTTAATAAGAAAAATAAATCAGGAACTTGGAATTACAATTATAGTTATTGAGCAGAGAACAGATAAGTTTTTTGAAATAGCAGATAGGATTGCTGTAATGGATAAAGGTAGTATAATATTTTGTGGTTCTAAAAGTGATATGTATGAGAATACTTCTGATGAAGTAAATAGATTTTTACCATCATTTTTAAAAGCAGCAAGAGTTTTAAATATAAATGAAATGCCAAATAGTTTTAGGGAGCTTAGGGGGAACTTAAGTAAATATAATATAGCTTATAGTTGCACAGAAAATTTAATTAAAGAAAGTAAAAGTATAATTGATATAAAGAAACTTGTATGCAAATATGATGAAATGAAGGCAGTTGATGATATTAATCTCAATATAAGGCAGGGAAGCTTTAATGGAATTATAGGTGCTAATGGTGCAGGAAAAAGTACACTTATGAAAGCAATTATGGGCTTTACGCAATATAAAGGAAGCATAAAGATATGCGGGGAAGAAGTTAAAAAATTAAAAAGACTAGGAATTAAAATAGGTTATGTATCTCAAAATCCCAATGATTATTTATCTAAGGACACAGTTTATGAGGAATTAAAGTTTACATTAAATAATTATGGACTTAAAGATGAAAAGTTGATAGATGATACTTTAAAGGCACTAGATATATATAAATTGAAGCTAAAAAATCCAAGAGATTTAAGTGGTGGTGAAAAACAAAGAGCAGCAATTGCATCTGTACTTGTTTTAAAACCAGAAATATTGATATTAGATGAGCCTACAAGGGGACTTGATGAAGAAGCAAAAGATAGGCTTGGTGGCATTTTAAAAAGTTTAAATGATAGTAGGGGCACAATACTTATGATTACACACGATATGGATTTTGCGGCTAAATTTTGTGATAATTTTATACTTATGTTTGAGGGAAAAGTTATAGCCGAAGGAAGCAAAAATCGTGTTTTAAATCAAGGTATTTACTATACAACTAATATAAATAAACTTTTTAGAGATATTAATTCTAATATATTTGTAGTTGATGATATAAGGACTATTTGTAAGGAGAAAAACAATTATGAAGAAACTAATTTCTAGTCTTATATTGTCTCTAGTTATAGCACTTATGGCAGCAGCTTTTAAGTATGGCAGTGAAAATACATTTCCAGCAATTGTTACAGGCATTGTTTTTTCTATTATAATTCTTGCTTATTTTTATTTTGAAAAAAGTTCTATGGGAACTAAAGAAATAGCACTTATTGGAGGAATTTCTGCCTTTGCATCTGCTTCAAGGGTTGTTTTTACAGGTATACCCAATGTTCAGCCAGTAACTTTTATAGTAGCAATAACAGGAATGGTATTTGGCCCCTTTGAGGGGTTCCTTGTTGGAAGTACAACAGCCTTTATATCAAATATATTTTTAGGACAGGGACCATGGACACCTTGGCAGATGTTTTCATGGGGACTTGTTGGGTATCTTTCTGGTATCATGGGCAAAAAAGAAAAGAAAATGCCTGTAGAAATATTTGCAATAATATGTTTTTTATATGGTTTTATGTTTGACTGGATAATGGATATATGGCATGTACTTGGATATATAAGACCAATAAATGTTAAAACAGTATTTTTAGCATATTTAGCAGGCATAACTTTTGATGTAATGCATGCTGTTGGAAATTTTATATTTTGTATAGTTTTTTATGATAAGTTTTATAAAATACTCAATAGATTTAAGAAAAAAATAACTTATAAAAAAGTATAGGGGGAAAAAGTATGAAAACAAAAAAAATAAGTAACAAAGTAATAAGTTTTATATTAAGTTTTGCAATTATTTTTGCATACAGTTCTTCAATTACAGGGCTTAATATAAAAGCAGCTGCAAATACTATAAATGTAGTTGTAGATGGGACAGATAAGCAAATAGCAGGTGGCGTATCAGAGAAAACTAGCGCATTGGATGCATTAGAAGAAACCTTAAATACTAAAAATATCAAGTATGACATTGAAGATGGCCAGTATGGCAAGTTTATTAATAGCATAAATAATTTAAAAACAAATGATATTGAAAAAGGCTCTGGATGGATGTATGCAATCCAAAAATCAGATGGTACTTATGTTTCACCAGATACAGCAATTGATAAGACTACTTTAAGTGCAGGAGATGAACTAGTGGTTTATTTTTCACTTTGGGGTACAACATATCTTGCAAATGATATAGAATTTTCAACTAAGGATGCAAATAAGCCAATTACAATAAGCGTAAATAATAAAGATATTGATTGGAATACAAATAAGCCAGTTGTTACTCCTATTGAAGGTATTACGGCTAAACTTACAAATGAAAAGGGAGATACAATTCCGGTCATTTTAGATAAAAATCAAATTTCAATAAATAATGGTTTAGAAGCAGGAAATTATTATTTAGACTTAAGCGATTATAGTGCTAATTCTATTCCTAAAGTGGCAGCAGATAAATTTGAATTTACAATCGCAACTGGAACTCCAAGTTCAAATCAAGGAGGTAGCACACAAACTGGAGACAATGGAACAAACAATACTGATAGTTTAGATGTTTCTAGTGAATTAAAGTTAACCGAGAATTTAGTTAAAAATTATACGGATGAATGGGCAGCACTAGATTTAAATAATTTAGGAATGCAAAGCAGTATACATCATGATTTTATTGAAACAGCAGCAAACAATATAAAAGAAAATGGTATTCAAAAATCATATAATACTGAAATAGAAAAACTAATAATTGGATTAACAGCAGCAGGATATACTCCATATAATTTTGCAGGTGTTAATTTAGTTTCGGAACTTTACAATAGAAATATAGATGATTTCCTAGTTAACGATGCTGTTTATGGTCTTATGGCTTATGAATATGCAAATATAAGTGATGCAAATTATAAAATAACAAAAAATGCACTTAAAGATTTTATTTTAAAAAGTGCAATTAAAGATGAAAGTGGAAATGTAGTTGGATGGTCTTATGATACTAGTGTAAAAACAGCAGATGCTGATATGACAGGAGCTGCTATTTCGGCTCTATCACCTTATTATAATTCTTCCGATAAGGATGTTGTTTCAGCAGTGGATTCAGCAATTTCACATTTAAATTCTATACAAGATGCTAACGGAAATGTTCCAGGAAGTTATGGAAACTCAAGTGAAACAAATGCTTTTGTTATATTAGGCTTGTTATCTGTAAATGTAAATCCATATGGAGCTACAAAATTGTCAAATTCTACAGTTGATTTCAAAAAAGCAAATGGTAATTTAGTAAATGCATTACTTTCATATAAAACTTCTGATGGAAGCTATAAACATACGCTTAAAGATTCTGATAGCAATGAATTTTCAACTGAAGAGGCTTTTAGAGCATTAATAGCATTAAATGAATTTAATCAAAAGAAGGCAGCATATAATTATTATAGCAGTGGTATAGATGCATATAAACTTCCAGTGTACAGTGTTTCAGAAAATACTACTACAGGTAATTCAACGGCTTCTAATACAAATGCAGGTCAAAGCAAAATTAGTGAGGCTAAAGTAAATAAAAGTTACGCTTCGCTTCCTCAAACAGGATATTTCTTTGATTTTAAACTTTTAGTTCTATTAGGAATAGTTATTGCTAGTTCAGGTGCGTGCTTAATTGTGGTTTATAGAAGAAAGTATGTTAAATATAGATAAGCAATTGTGAATTGGAAAAGAGGATATAGAATGAAAAAGAAAATACTTTTAAGTGCTTCTGTAATAATAGTATCAATAATACTAATTATAGGTGGAAATGCTGTAAGAGATAACCTTAGTTTTTCTAGCAATAAAAATATTACACAAGGTGTAAACAAAAAAGAAACTGTAAAAAAAGCAAGTAATGATAGTGGAGACAAAAAAGTTGATACAAGTACTGCAAAAAGTGATAGTAAGGACAATAATTCAAATAAAACTACAGCACAAGCAAGAAGTAAAAGTACAACTTCAAATGTAAGTACAAGTAGTACACAAAAGACTGTTACAGCATCTAGTAAAACTTCAGCTTCGAGTAGTAACAGCAATATATCCTCAAATACTACTAATTCAAATTCATCAGCTAAAAGTGTAGAAGTTAAGCAGGAAGCTAATATTACAATAGTAAATGCTTTAGATGGAAAAACAATTATTTCCACTTATGAGGATGTAAATGGAAAGACAGTTGGAGATGTAACTTTAGATGTCTTAAAAGCAAACAATATAAGTAGAGAAACAACTGGTTCTGGATACATGCTATATATATCAGCCATTGATGGTTTAAGAGAAAAAGAACATGGAAAAAACAGTGGATGGATTTATTATGTAAATGGAGAGTCACCAGATATTGGCTGTGGCGGATATAAACTTAAAACAGGTGATAAGGTGACTTGGAAATACTCATCAAACTAGTTAAATAATAAACTTTCCAAATTAAAGTGTAGTGCAAAATCAAATAACCTTTGGTAGGCGTAGAAAAATGATGTTAGTGAATAGCGGCTCAAAATCCTAAATAAAATTAATAAAACTAAGCGACAAATTTTTTAAAGCTTAAGAACTTTCGATAACTCGCAAAAAGATGCTCAGACAATCTAAAGTTCTAAAGCTTTAAAAAATTTTCCGCTAAGTTTTATACAATTTTATTTTAGAAATTTTTTCACCACTATTCACTAACATCATTTTTTCCCTACACCTACCAAAAGTTATTTGACTAATCCAACTACATCTTTATTTCAGAATATATAATTATTTTGTAATAACTTAATACAGTAATTTTAATGATTTTAGTAATAGATATTGATTATGAACTACAGCAAAATTCCGTAGGTACACTAATATTTTTGATTAATTGATTCTTTTCAAATGGATCATTAAAAATTAATTATAAATAGTCAAGAATCGTAATGTGCCAGAACAGTTTTATTCACAAATATTTTGGCAAAATTCTGAAAATACTTTAAATTTACCAGTAAAGGAGTTATAATGTAACCATAAATTATATTAGTAAACGAGACCTCAGTGTATTATAGTAAATTTGTTGATGTTAACTTTTGTGATTTTATAAATAAATTTTGATTATATGGTTAAAATAACAATATCAATTAGTTTTTACTTTATTTATAAAAGAAAAGCTTACTAATTTATTAATATTTAAAGGGGTGTTAGCTATGCTAGAAAGAACATTGGTTTTGATTAAACCTGATGGAATCAAGAGAAAAATAATGGGAGAAATTATAAGTTTCTATGAAAAAAAAGAACTTGATATAATTGAATTAAAGCTTGTTCAGTGTAGTGAAGAACTTGCGGAGGCACATTATGAGGAACATAGGGGAAAGCCGTTTTTTAAGGAGTTAATAGATTATATTACAAGTGGAAAGTTATGCGCAATGATTATTCAAGGTGAAGATGCAATTGATATTGTAAGAAAGATAAATGGCAATAAAGACCCACGATTGGCAGAATTAGGAAGTATAAGAGGAATTTATGCAGATAATAGAACAATGAACTTAGTACATGCTTCTGATAGTTTTGAACATGCGGAAAGAGAAATAAAACTATGGTTTCCAGAAAGTGCAGATAAGTTTGCTTTTAAGGAAAATATTTCTCTTAATGTATAGATGTATTGCTTAGAAAATCGAAATTACAAATGCCAAGTGTATCCTTACAAATTATAATTTAGCAGGATACATTTGGCATTTGTAATTTCTATATTTTAAATTGCCTATCTATAATTATAAGTTATTACGTATAAAAATTTGTAGATGGCTCGCAAACAATTGTATTTTTCAGTGAAACATGCTAATATATTAAGTAGTGTATATATAGTGAAACTACTTCCAAACTAGAAATTGTAAATGCCAAGTTTATCCTTGTAACAATATTTTTTCAATTCACAGTTCACGATGCACAATTCACAATTCAGGATGATTTTCTGCTGAAGCAGAAAATCTTAAAAATAATAAGTTATAAGATTTTTCGTAGTGTTAAAGATAAACCATGTGAAACTTCAAAATTAATTTGTATCAAAATGTCGTCTTTTGGACATTATGATGCAAATTGATTTTGGTAGTTGAACTGATTTATCTATAACGGAGAAAAATCACCCTTCATTGTGCATTGTGAACTGTGAATTGTGAATTAAAAAAATTGTTATAAGGATACATTTGAAATTATCAATTTAGATTTTTGAAGTGGTATATCTATAGTAATCAGTAGGAGGGGTCGATTTGAAAAAAGTTAGAATAGGTATTTTAGGTTTGGGCAATGTTGGAAGAGGAGTTTGGAAGATCTTAAATACCAATAAAGATGAAATAAGAAAAAGATCGGGATATGATATTGAGGTAGCAAAAATTTTGGTAAGAGATGTTAATAAAAATAGAGGTATCGATGTTCCAAAAGAGCTTCTTACGGATAATGCAGATGAAATACTAGATGATGCCACTATTGAAGTAGTAATAGAAATTATAGGTGGAATAAATCCAGCTAAGGAATACATATTAAAAGCAATGAAAAATAAAAAGCATGTAGTTACAGCAAATAAAATGCTCCTTGCAACAGAAGGCGATGAATTATTTCAAACAGCGGAAAAAGAAGGCGTTATGTTTTATTATGAAGCAAGTGTTGCAGGTGGAATACCAATAATACATGCAATAAATGAGAGTTTAACTGCAAATAAAATAGAGCAAGTAATAGGAATAATAAATGGTACAACAAATTATATATTAACAAAAATGACCTTCGAAAATATGACTTTTGAAGCTGCATTAAAGGAAGCTCAAGAAAAAGGTTTTGCAGAGGCAGATCCTACTTCGGATATTGAAGCTTATGATGCTATGTATAAACTTGCAATATTAACTTCTCTTGCTTTTGGAACAAAGGTTAATGTAAAGGACATATATAGAGAAGGTATAACAAAAATAAAACCTATTGATATTGAATATGCAAGAGAGTTTGGATATGTTATAAAATTAATTGCAATGGTGAAGGAAAGAGAAGGAGAGCTTGAAATGAGGGTTCATCCTACAATGATACCTGAGAGGCATCCACTAGCAAATGTAAATAATTCATTTAATGGTATATACATAAGTGGAAATGCAGTTGGGGATATAATGCTTTACGGAAGAGGAGCAGGAGATCTTCCAACTGGAAGTGCCGTAGTTTCAGATGTAATATCTATATTAAGAGGAAGTGCAGATGTTTCAGCAATAAGTGTTGTTAAAAATAATTTTTGGAATAGAAAACCTAGTCCTATGGAAAATACTAGAAGCGAATATTATATAAGAATTTCAGTTAAAGATTTACCAGGCGTGCTTGGTGAAATTTCAACAATTTTTGGTGAAGAGGGAGTAAGCATATTATCTGTTATGCAGAAAGGTAAAAGAGAAGATTATACATCTGTAGTATATTTTACACATACAACCCTTGAAGGAAATATAAATAGAGCAATTGAGAAAATTAATAAGTCCGGAAATGTTAAACAAATTGACAACATAATAAGAATAGAAAATATACAATAATCTGGAGGGATAAAAGTGGAAGATATTTATTACAGCAGTACAAGAAATGATAAAAACAAGGTACTTTCCTCTGAAGCAATTTTAAAAGGAATTTCAGAGGAGGGTGGACTATTTGTACCTAATGAAATTCCAAAGTTAAATTGTACTATTGAGGAACTTATAAAATTAGATTATAAGGAAACAGCATATGCTGTTATGAGCCGATTTTTTACTGATTTTACTGAGGACGAACTTAAAAATTGTATAGAAAAAGCTTATGATAATAAATTTGACACTGAAAAGATAGCACCACTTAAAAAAGCTGGAGATGCATATTTTCTTGAGTTATATCATGGACCAACATTAGCCTTTAAGGATATGGCATTATCAATTTTGCCATATTTATTAAAAACCTCAGCTAAAAAGCAGGGTATTGAAGATAAAATAGTAATTTTAACAGCCACTTCTGGTGATACAGGAAAGGCTGCACTAGAGGGTTTTGCAGAAGTAGAAGGCACTGAAATAATTGTATTTTTTCCAGAAGACGGAGTAAGTGCAGTTCAAAAGTTGCAAATGGTAACTCAAAAAGGAAAAAACACTCATGTTGTGGGCATAAATGGAAATTTTGATGATGCTCAGAGTGCAGTTAAAAAGATGTTTACGGACACTTCTTTTATTGAGGAGCTTAAAGAAAAGGGATATAGGTTTTCTTCTGCAAACTCAATTAATATAGGAAGACTTGTTCCTCAAATTGTATATTACTTTTATGCTTATAGTTCTTTATGCAGAAATAAAGATATAAAAGTTGGTGAAAAAATAAATCTTGTTGTTCCAACAGGAAATTTTGGGAATATTTTAGCAGCATATTTTGCGAAGCTTATGGGACTTCCAGTAAATAAATTAATTTGTGCTTCAAATGATAATAAAGTTCTCTTTGATTTCTTTAGCACAGGTGTATATAATAAGAATAGAGAGTTTATGACTACAATATCTCCGTCAATGGATATACTTATATCAAGCAATCTTGAAAGATTGATATATCTTATATGTGATAGAAATTCAAAAAAAGTATCAGAACTTATGAAAGAACTTTCAGCAAGTGGAAAATATGAAATAACAAGCAATATGAAAGATAAACTTCAGGATTTTAGGGGTGGATATGCAACTGAGGGTGATACTAAAAAGGCAATAAGAAAAATGTATAGTGAGAATGATTATTTACTTGATACACATACTGCTGTTGCATATAGTGTATATGAAGCTTATAAGAAAGAAACTTCAGATAACACAAAAACAGTAATAGCTTCAACGGCTAGCCCATATAAATTTACTAATGCAGTAATGACAGCAATTGATGATGAATATTCAAAATATGATAGTTTTGAGCTAATGGAAAAGGTAAGTACAATTATGCATTCAGATATTCCTGAAAGCATAAAAGATATAAATAAAAGAGAAGTAATTCACAAAGATACTTGTGAAAAAGATGAAATGAAAAGTATTGTTGAAAGATTTTTAGGTATATAAACTTTTCATAATCTATTAAAGTGACTTTGTTAAAGTGCACTGAATTTTTAAATTTCGGTGTACTCTTAAATATTATAGATAAATCAGTTCAACTATTGAAACTGGTTTATCTTTATACAGAGTAGGTATTATGCGTAAAGTGTTAGAGGATGGGAAGTTGCTTCTAAACGAAAAGCTATTTTAGCTTGCGGTATAATATCGCTTCCGCTGTTGTGTTTAAGATGGTATGTGAGGAACACCTATCTTTAATATAACAGATGAGATTAATAAATATTAGAGGTGATGTTCATATGAAAGAAAAATTGGGTACTAAGCTCTTAGTAACCACGAGTCTATTTATAGCTATTTCTATAGTTATCCATTCATTAAATGTTATAATTCCAGTAGGTGGAGCACCTTCTTTGAGGATAAGCTTCGATGGAATTTTCAGTAAACTTCCAGGTATAATTTTTGGACCATTTGTTGGTGTTTTAGTAGGACCTATTGTTGATTTGCTATCTTACATGATAAGACCAGAGGGTGGGTATATACCATTACTCACTTTAACAGCAGCAATAAGTACAGCACTTCCAGCAATTCTTTGGAAATATTCAAAGAAAATTGATTATAGCAAAATTAGAAATAAGTATATTGCAGTTGTAAGCTTTATTGGAGTTTTGGGGTTAGTTAACAGTGCAATCATAAATTTAATGCCAAAAACATTTTTCCTAGCTAAACTGTTATCTGTAGGAAAATACACGCAGTATTTGGGTATTGGACTTGTTATAATAGCTGCTTTAGGATTTATATTTATGATTTTAGGAAAGCTATTTAAAAATAAGTTTAAAAATGAAGAATTATATGAAAACTTTTTTAGATTATCTATAGTGGTAGTTATTACTGGAATTTTAGTTTCTACAATAGATACCTTCATTTTAAAAAGTTATATTCCTGGACTAGATAAAGCACCATTTATGGTTTTATGGATACCTAGAATTGTAAAGGAAATATTACTTGCTCCAGTGGAGGCATATTTTATGTCTGTATTGCTTTATATTTATAATAAAGTAGTAATTAAAAAAATGGCGTAATATATTTATAAAATGGCTTGCTGCATTAATAATTTTTTAATGCAGCAAGTCTTTTTATTTTATAAATTTAATGGTCATATTCAGGTCATATTGCTGTGATAAATTAATATTGTACTTAAAAGTAATTTATAAACTAGCATATGAAAATAGGAGGTAAGTTTTATGAAGTTAGCATGGAAAGAAATTAGTTATAGTAAAAAGAAATACGCATTAATAGAAATGATTCTTGTAATGATGATATTTATGGTGATATTTTTATCAGGACTTGCAAATGGTTTAGCAAGGGCAGTTAGTGCTGGAATTGAAAATGCAGATGCACTTAATTATGTCATAAGTTCTGATTCTGAAAATTTAATTAACGTATCTAGCCTTGACCAAGACTTGCTAAAAAAAGTGAAGAATAGTACAAGTAGCAAGGTTACAACTCTTGATATTCAGCGAATGGACTTGAATAAAAAGGGAGATACAAAAAAACTCGATGTTACTTATTTTGCAATTAATCCAGATGAGTTTTTAAATCCAAATGTAATAGAAGGAAAAAAACTTTCAGATAAAATTAATTCAATTGTCCTTGATGATTCTTTTAAGGATTCAGGAATTAAAATTGGAGATATAGTTAAAGATTCATCAACAGACATAGAATTAACTGTAGTTGGATTTTCAAAGGATGAAATGTACGGACACTCACCTATAGGTTTTATAAGCACAGCTACTTATACAGAACTTCGAAAGTCAGTGAATCCAATGTACCAAGTTAAATATCATGCAATTGCAGTTCAAGGTAATGATGTAAATAAAATCAAATTAAATGGAGTTAAAGTAGTGGATAAAGCCACAATTGTAGAAAACATTCCGGGATATAAAGCAGAACAAATGACTATTAAAATGATTTTATGGGTTTTAGTTTTTGTTTCAGCAGTGATACTAGGTATATTTTTTTATATCATTACTCTTCAAAAACATAAAGAGTTTGGAGTTACAAAAGCAATTGGTATGAATATGCTAGAAATTGCAATAACAGAAATATCACAGGTATTAATTCTTGCATGTTCTGGAGTAGTAATTGGAAATGTATTGGCTTTTGGAATGGCAGAGGTACTTCCAAGGAGTATGCCGTTTTATTTAAAAGCATCAGATGCAGCAATGGTATCACTGGCATTTATATTAATATCAATAGTTTTCAGTTTAGTATCAATTAGAGAGATTGCAAAGGTTGATCCTATTACAATAATTGGAGGGAATTAAAATGAGCGAATATGCTATGGAATTAAAAAATATTTCAAAATCATATAAAGACGGTAGTGGAACAAATCTTATTTTGGATGATATATCTCTTAAAATTAGAAAAAAGGAATTTGTAGCAGTAGTAGGTCCTTCAGGTTCTGGAAAAAGTACGTTACTTGGTATATCGGGAATGTTACTTTCAAAAGATAAAGGTGATATAATTATAGATGATATAAATATGTCAAATAAAAAGCAAAAAGAATGGACAAGAATAAGAAGAGAACATGTAGGGTTCATTTTTCAGAACCATCAACTTCTTCCATACCTTACGGCTGAGGAGCAGCTAAAGCTTATGGCAAATATGGACTCCTCAAAAACCAAGCTGGATAAAGATAAAGTTGTTAATGAATTTCTTAAAGAACTTGGAATAGATGATTGTCGAAAGAAATATCCTAAACAAATGTCTGGAGGCCAAAAGCAGCGTGTTGCAATTGCAAGAGCATTTATGAATCAGCCTGATATTATTTTGGCAGATGAGCCAACAGCTAGTTTAGATGGAGCTAGGGGGCGACAAATAGCTGAGATGATAAAAGAGCAGGTTAAAAAGAAAAATACAGCAGCTATAATGGTAACTCATGATGAAAGGATATTGGATCTTGTAGACAGTATATACCGCTTAGAAAATGGGAAACTAATAAAGAAAAATTGAAGGCAGTGATATAAGGATGTTTACAATATTAATTGTTGAAGATAATGAAGTGTTGAATAAAATGATGTGTGCAAAGTTAAGGCAGGAACATTTTCAAACAATTTCTGCCTTTGATGGTGAAGAAGCATTGACGGTAATGGATAAAGAACATATAGATTTAGTAATTTGTGATATTATGATGCCAAATATGGATGGTTATGAGCTTACAAAAGAATTAAGGATATACTATAAAACCATGCCAATTCTTATGGTAACGGCAAAAGGGCAAATGGAAGACTTAGAAAAGGGCTTTAAAGTTGGAACAGATGATTATATGATAAAGCCTATTAATATGAAGGAAATGGTATTAAGGGTTAATGCACTTCTTCGCCGGGCAGAGCTTGTTAATAAAAAAAGGCTAGTTATTGGGAACGTACTACTTGATTATGATGCACTAACTGTTAAAATTGGAGAAGAAAATTTAGATTTGCCACCAAAGGAATTCTATCTTCTATTTAAGCTTCTTAGCAATCCCAATAAAATATTTACTCGAATAGAATTGATGGATGAAATCTGGGGTATGGATTCTGAGGCGGATGACAGAACTATAGATTCACATATAAAAAAAATAAGACGCAAATTTGAGAACTATTCTGATTTTAAAATTGTAACTATAAGGGGAGTAGGATATAAAGCAAACTGCTAGAATCCAGGAGGAAGATAGAATATGCAAAAACAAAATAAGAAAATAGAAGATAGAAAATTTAGAATGTCTTTAAGGATTTATTTTTCAATGATTTTTAGCATAATATTATGCATTGCTTGTATTTTTTCATTTGCTTTTGTTTTTGCAGGAATGAGGCTATTTTATCATGGAGTGCTTACTATGCAGGTGCTGGTTATCATGGGATTTTTGATTTGCATAATTACTATGCTAGTTGGTAGTCTTTTGATGTGGCATGGCTCACTGCATCTTACAAAACCTATTAAAATAATTAGCCAGGCTGTAAAAAAAGTAGCTCAAGGTGATTTTAAAGTTCATATAGATAGAAACAAAAAATATCGTGGTAAATATGAATTTAGCAACGAAATAGATGAGTTAGCACTTGGATTTAATAAAATGACTGCTGAGTTAAATGGAATGGACTATATGAAAAAAGACTTTATCAGCAATGTAGCTCATGAAGTTCAAACGCCTCTTTCAGCCATTACTGGATTTACAGAAATATTACTTGAAGGGGGACTTACAATTGAAGAGCAAAGAGAGTATCTTTTACTTGTAAATAGTGAATCATTAAGACTATCACGCTTATGCGAAAATATGCTTCGTATGTCGAGAATTGATAATCAGACAATAGTTGTAAAAAAGGATATAGTCCGTGTGGATGAGCAACTTCGGAAGTCCATAATAATGATTTCTGAAAAATGGCCAGATAAGATTAGAAATTATGAAATAGATTGTGGAAAGCTCACTATACAAAGTGATGCAGACCTTTTAATGCAGGTATGGTCAAATTTAATTGATAATGCCATTAAATACTCAGGTGAAAATAGTACAATATGGATTAGTGGCAAAATAGAAGAAAAATTTTTGAGTGTAACTATTAAGGATGAAGGCGATGGAATAAGCATAGAAAAACAATCTAAGATTTTTGAAAAATTTTATCAATGTGATGAATCTCATAAAAAAAGTGGAAATGGTCTTGGTCTTTCTATTGTAAAAAAAATTGTGGAATTACTTGGTGGAAGTATTAGATGTACAAGTGAAGAAAATAAGGGAACAATTATGGAGGTGAGAATACCAGTATAGTTAAAGATATACCACCTTGAAACTTAAAATTTATTTGTACCAAAATGCCGGTTTCTTGGCATTTTGGTGCACATGAATTTTAATAGTTGAGCTGGTTTATCTATAAAAAAGGCTGCATTAGTGAATTTTAAAATTACTAATGCAGCTTTTTTTCATATTATTCGTTAAAAGTATCAGAATAGTGTTGTAATAAATTATGCTTTAAACTCCAAAGCTCTGAAGACAAATCAACATAATAAGTATGAGGATTTTCAAGTCTTAAAACTTCAGGCCAAAGTTTTTCTGTTTCAGTTTTAGCTATATCTCTAATTTCTAATACATCTGGACTTTCATATTGTAAATTACCATTATTAAATAGTTGCACTCTTAAATCTTTAACGTAGTAATTTTTTAATCTTTTCTTTTTCCATGTATAAATTGGATCAAATATTACGAGAGGCTTAGATTCATCAATAACTTCATCTGCTAGAGTTACTAAATCTGCAATTGCCATATCTGTTGATTTATCAAAAATTCTGTATATTTTTTTGAAACCGGGATTAGTTATTTTTCCTTCATTTTCACTTATTTTAATTTTAGGAATTATTTTGCCGTTATCTTCAATAGCTGCTAGTTTATAAACACCACCAAAAACTGGTTCTGATTTTGCAGTTATAAGTCTCTCACCAACGCCAAAGCTATCAATAGCTGCACCTTGTGCTAGGACATCAGAAATTATATGTTCATCTAATGAATTTGAAATAACAATTTTAGCATCAGGGTAACCAGCTTCATCTAATGCCTTTCTGCAGCGTTTTGTTAAATAGGTTATATCACCACTATCTATTCTTATTCCGGCTGGTTTTATGCCTTGAGGCTTAAGTATTTCATCGAATACTTTTATGGCATTAGGAAGACCAGATTTAAGAACATTGTAAGTGTCTATAAGTACTAGGCAGTTATCAGGGTATACTTTAGCCCAAGCCTTGAAAGCTTCATATTCATTTTCAAATAATTGTACCCAGCTGTGAGCCATTGTTCCTACAGCGGGTATTCCAAACATTTCCTCGGAAATTGTGCATGCTGTTGACGAACAGCCGCCTATTACAGCTGCTCTAGCACCATATATTGCACCATCATAGCCTTGAGCTCTTCGTGAACCAAACTCCATAACAGGTCTTCCGTTAGCAGCACGACAAATTCTATTAGCTTTAGTAGCAATTAAAGTTTGATGATTTACTGTTAAAAGAATCATGGTTTCTACAAGTTGTGCCTGTATTGCAGGTCCCCTAACTGTAACAAGTGGTTCGTTAGGAAAAACAGGATTTCCTTCTGGCACAGCCCAAACATCACAGGAAAATTTAAAATTTCTTAAATAATTTAAAAAATCCTCACAAAAGCAACCCTTATTTCTTAAAAATTCTATATCGTCTTCCGAAAATTTAAGTGAAGAAAGGTACTCCACCAACTGTTGAACTCCAGCCATAATGCAGTATCCACCGTTATCAGGAATTTGTCTAAAAAACATATCAAAATAAACTGTTTTTTCTCCAACTTCATTATTTAAAAAACCATTTCCCATTGTAAGTTCATAAAAATCTACAAGCATAGTAAGATTTCGTCCAGTCCTTACATCAAAATTTTTTCTGTATTCCATAAAAATTCTCCCATCATAAAATATATAAATAAAACTATTTATTTTAAGCAAAATGCTTACATGTAGATTATGTAAGCATGTTTACTATATATTTTAATACCATCTCAATATTATTACAATACCTTTGTATATACAGAGATTAATGATTTCAAAATTAAAATTGCAAATATTAAATTAATCTTTTAATTTAGGTAAAGTATTAGCTGCATGAGGCATAAGTGTGATTGTAGCATTTTTGTCATTTGTCTTATATGCCAAGGCAAGTGCTTCCTCTATACTCTTAACAACGGTTATATTTGTTTTTTTAAGTAAATCAGGATCCAATTTTGATACCAATATAACATTGAATTTATCTGAAGTTTCGCTGAAATAGTATCCAACGTATTTGGAAATGCTATATTTATCTCTAAGAGATTTTTCTCTTTCAGCTGTACTGTTATAATTTAAGAGCATATCTTGAACTTCTTTGTCTCCGCCAAGTCCTTCTCGACATTCTGATAAAATTATTAGAGTACCATTATCTTTAGTTGCAGCTCTTGAATTTATTAAAGTTTTAATAGATTGATATAAATTAATATCTTTTGGGAAACCACAGGCAGATGCAATTGTAATGTCGGATTTTTCTTCTATAGCAACACCATCCATATCATCTATCATTTTTCGACCCTTGGCATGTGCAGATATGTAGTTACCAGATACTGCACCAACAATAGTTCCATCTTCGCCAATTACTACATTAAACATGAAAGTTGGCCTTACAAAACTTGCAGCTTCAAGCATATCTATATGGATAGGATTATCTTCTATGTTACCAGAACGTACAGTTGGATAAGTACCACCACCAAAATTTTTACTTAAGGATAAAGCATGATTTGACATTATTGATTCATAGGAAGCTATTCCTGGAAGAATAGTTTTTTTGCCACCACTAAATCCTACTAAAAAATGGTATATTATTGAGCCTGTTATTATAATGTGATCACAATTTAATGCTATTTTATTTATAGAAACAGGTGTACCGTAATTTGTTGTCCCTAAATAAACTAGATTGTTTTTGTCTAGGCAGTCATGATCTATTATTTTAAATCTTTTAGAAAGCTCTTTGCCTAGAAGTTTTTCATGTTCTTCTTTAGTTTGTTTTCTATGAGTACCTGTAGCTGAGAGGAAAATTATGTCCTCATCTTTAATTCCGCCAGCATTTAATTCGGAAACAAGTTTAGGAAGATATATATCTGTTCTTTGCCAAGCTCTTGTAATATCAGGTATAACTAGACATACAGTTTCACCAGCATGTACTAATTCTTTTAATCGTGCACTGTCTGTTGGATGCTCTATTGCATCATCTATAACCTCAGTTTCTGATTTTGTGACTTTAAATTCATTACTTTTAATTATTTCAATCACATTTTTTTCATCTACAGGAACATCAATTTCCAAGTCCCCATATTTCATCATTTTGTCCATCGAATAGCCCTCTTTCTAATATTGTTATTGCATGTATTAATATTCAATAATAATTAATAATTACTTAGATTTTACTACTGATAAATAATATGTCAACACAAATTTAAAGGAAAGGTTATGTTTTAAAATAATGATGATATGAGCTTATGACATTAATTGATTCTAAAAAATTATTTAAAACATAGGGATTTGGTAATTCAGATAAGCCTTGGACTGGATACGACTACGATAGATTGTCAGATGATGTTAGGTGCATTGTTGAGGCACTTAAGTTGCGTGATTTTACACTCGCAGGACATTCAACTGGAGGGGCTATAGCTATTAGGTATATGGCACGCCATAAAGGTTTTGGAGTAGCTAAACTTGTCCTTATTGCAGCAGCAGCTCCTAGTCTTATTAAGCGTCCCAATTTCCCATATGGGTTAGAAAAAGAGGCTGTGATGAAAATTATTCAGGGAACATATAATGATCGTCCTAAAATGCTGACGGATTTCGGTGATACATTTTTCTTTCAGTATATAACTAAACCATTCTCAGACTGGTTCTTTCAATTAGGATTACAGGCTGGCGGCTGGGCAACTGCGGAAATTGCAAATACTTGGATAAATGAAGTGCTGTTTTTTGATCTAGGAACAATAAATGTCCCAACTTTAATTATTCATGGTATTCATGATAAGGTTGTTCCATTTGAACTTGGTGAAATACAAAATAAAATGATTAAATACTCAAAACTTATACCATTTAAATACAGCGGTCATGGATCATTCTATGACGAGCGTGACAAATTTAACAAAGAAATGATTAATTTTATTGAAGAGTAAAGCTTTTTTAATGTAGAGCGTCTTAATAAAACTATTTAATACGTATCTTAAAATTATTGCGAACTAATTTAATCAATTCACAATTCACAGTTCACAATGCACAATGAAGGATGATTTGCCTTCCTTGCGTCAGGTAAATCTTAAATTATAAGCTTCGCTTAGCACCATAAATGGTGCTATTGCGTAAGCAATAAAAAAAAATAAGTTTTAAGATTTTCTGTAGCTTTGCTACAGAAAATCCACCTTCATTGTGAATTGTGCATCGTGAATTGTGAATTGATTTAATTCGCATTATTTAAAATTTGTGCATAAAATAATTTTGTGTGACAACTCCAATTTGCATAAAAAAATATACATGTTATTATAAATAGGTAATTTGTACATAATTAATATATAGGGGCATGTGAAAAATATAGTTGCTCTTTTTATGAGCCGCTTATAAGGTTTTATGTGAAGTATATCTATAAAATATATTTTTCACATCCGCTTATATCTATAAAAAGCAAGGAGTATTTATGAAATATAAATTAGACGATTCGCAGAAAAAAGCTGTTGTTACAAATGAAAAAAATGTTCTTGTGGTTGCAGCACCTGGTTCAGGTAAAACACTTGTTATAATAAATAGAACATCGTATTTAATAAAAAATAAGGGTATAGCACCTAAAAATATCATTGTTATAACTTTTACAAAAGCAGCAGCTAAAAATATGAAAGAGAGATACATAAAAATTTATGGGGAAAATAATACTCCTTTTTTTGGAACCTTCCATGGATTGTTTTATAAAATATTGAAGAGATATAAGGGCAATATTAGGATAATTGAAGAGTATGAAAAGTACAGGCTTATTAGAGGAATTTTGCTAAAATACATGGATGAAATAAGTGATGATAAAATAAAAGAAGTTGTAAATGATATATCCTTAATGAAAAGCAAACAGGAGGATATAAATAATTTTAAAGCACATGTGGATGGAGAAGTATTTAAAGAATGTGTTGAAGGTTATAACATATATAAAGAAGAAAATGGACTTATGGATTTTGACGATTTGCAGCTTCAGTGCATAAAACTATTTAAGGAAAATAGTGTACTTCTTGAAGGATATGGTAAGCTTTTTAAGCATATTCTTGTAGATGAGTTTCAAGATGTGGATTCACTTCAAATAGAACTTCTTAAAATGTTCAATTCTACAAGTAACATCTATGCAGTTGGTGACGAGGATCAGTGCATTTATTCATTTAGGGGATCAAAGCCTGAATGCATGGTAGATTTTGAAAAGATATTTAATGGCGGAGAAAAGGTATATTTAAATACTAATTATAGAAGCGTAAGCAATATTGTTGAGATATCAAAAGAGCTTATAGGGAATAATGTTATGAGAAACTCAAAAGATATTAATTTTTTTAAGGACTTTAAAGGTAACATAACTATTATCAATAGTAAAAATGAAAATTCAGAAGCAGAAAAAATAGCTTTAGAAGTACTGAAAGTAAGAAATGCTTCAGAGTGTAACTATTCTGATATTGCTGTCCTGTATAGAACAAATGTTGAAAGTAGAAGTTTAATTGATAGCTTTATAAGAAGAAATATTCCATTTAGATTTTTAGATAGGGAGTATAATTTTTTTCACCATTTTATATGTAAGGATTTAATTGCATATTTAAAATTAAGTATAGATGAATACGATAGGGAAAGTTTTCTTAGAATAATAAATAAACCTTTTAGATATATAAGTAAGCTTGCACTTGAAAAAGTTAGAAGCCATAGTTATAAAGAAAATTGTTTCGATATATTAAAAGATATAGAAGATATACCTGTTTTTCAGCTGAATACCATGGATAAGCTTGATAAAAATATAGCCTCATTAAATAAAATGTCACTTTTGAGTGCCGTACAGTATGTTATTTCAGATTTGGGATATGCTGATTACATAAAAGAGTATTCAATAAAATATAAAATTGATATAAATGAACTTAATGATATAATGGAAGAATTTAAAAGTTCTTGTGATGGTTATGGCACTATAATTAACTTTTTAGCGCATGTAGCTGAAGTAGAAGAAATGATGAAGAATAATAAATTTCATAGAGATAAGGATAGGGTAATTTTAAGCACTATTCACGGTGTAAAGGGCATGGAGTTTAAAAATGTATTTATAGTAAACTGCGTAGAGGACAACATCCCTCATAAAAACAGCATTCCAGATAATATAGAAGAGGAGAGACGGCTTTTTTATGTTGGAATTACAAGGGCAATAGATAATTTATGGCTTTGCATAACAAATGAAGTTAAGGGAAGCGTGAGAAAGCCATCGAGATTTATTGGTGAGTGTAAACTTCAAGAAAACGGGGTAGAACTTGTTTTTAAAAAGGGAGATATTGTGGAACATGCGGCTTTTGGCAGGGGTACAGTATTAAATATGACTAGTGAGGTTACGGAGATTCAGTTTGAAAATGCAGCTCGCAAGTTTGATACTACGGTGCTCGTTAATTGCGATTTGGTTAAAAAGGTGGAGTGATATTTTTTTAATATGCCTAGTATTGATTCTATTTATATAAAATGCCATAATATTAATACAAACGAAAAATAATGGTAGTTTTGAGGGATGCTAAAATGTGTAAGAAATTTATAACCATAATTACTTTCATGCTCTTATTATTGATATCTACAAGTGTAAAAGCAGCTGCATTTACTGATAATCAAATTGTAGATTCAAACAAAACTTGGACAATTCACTTTAACGATGAAGTTTTACTTGATGACTTGACTAAGCAGGATATTGTTGTAACGGATAGTAACGGGAATAACGTCAATGCCCCAGTTAAATTTGGACAAGATAATAAAACGATAATAGTTAGTCCTCCAAAGGATGAATATAAATTTGGAGAAAAGTATAAACTTAATATTGGGACAAAAGTACATAATAAAAATAACAATAGTATAAGAAATACAGTTACATTGAATTTTAGTATTAAAAGTGAGGAAAGAGGAAATACAAACAGCAATATTATTGATAATGGTTTATTTGCGGGAGACGGAAATTATATATACTATAATGCTTTTTCAACTGATCATAAATTGTATAGAATGAATAAGGATGGTACAAATAAAATTAAATTATCTGATGACGAAGCCTGTAACATAAATGTTTATGAGGGATATGTATATTACATTAATCAAGGTGATAACAGTAAAATATATAGAGTTAAAGTTGATGGAACGGAAAGAATTAAATTAAATGATGAAGATAGAATTCATAATATAAATATTACAAATGGGTTTATATATTATATTAATAAAAATTATATGATATGTAAAACTAAGCTTGATGGAAGCTGCAAAACCAATATAACTTATGATGCTGCACAATTTCTTAATGTAGAAAATGGATGGATATATTATAGAAACAGTTCTGATGATGGAAAGGTATATAAAGTATCTATAAATGGTGGGCAGAGAACTAAATTAAATGATGATAATGTAAATACACTTGTTGTTCAAGGAAATTTCATTTACTACACTAAATTGGCCACCAATGGAATATTTAAGATGGATTTAGATGGAAACAATAATACTAAAGTACATAATGAAGGAATATCGATTAATGTTAGTGATAAGTATATTTATTTTTCTTTGAGCAGCGGCGCTATATATAGGATGGACTTGGATGGAGAAAATATAATTAAGTTATCAGAAGGTACACCTATGAATTATATAAATGTAATAGGAGATTCTATTTATTTTATAGATATTACAAATAAAACAATGGTACAATAAAGAAATTAGGGAGTTGGCAGTTTAAATTACTGTGAACTCTCTATTTTTTTCTGTAAAATACAAATATATTTGAACTTTCTATATAAAGATAAACCACCTTGAAACTTAAAATTTATTTGTACCAAAATGCCGTCTTCTTGACATTATGGTGCACATAAATTTTAATAGTTGAAATGGTTTATCTATAATAAGAATTTAATTAAAAATTTAATTTTGTTAAAACATACTTGAAAAAAGTAAATAAAAATAATATTATAGTAGTAAAGTATATAAATTACAAAATTGGAATTAGATAAAGTTAAATGAAATAAAAATAAACTAATTAAAAATAAATTCAAACTAATAACAAGCTTAAAAGCTGATAGTATATTAAATTATATTATATAAAAATCCATAAATGAAAGGATAAAAGTAATGAGCATAAAAATAAAAAGGAAAAAGATATCAATTATTTTGATACTTGCTTTAATAGGAGGAACTATGGTGGGTTGTGGACAAAGTGATACAAAAAAAGAAGGACCAGTACAAATAAAAATGGAGAAATATATAAAGGATGCGTACAAAGAAGATTTTGTGGTGGAAGTACCAATTATGCATAGAGATGAAGGTGGAATATCAAATTACGATAATGCAGTGGCATATCCAAAAAAAGATAAGAGTCTAAAATTTGAGATAGACTATAGGGGCGGTAAATTTAGCGATAATTATATGGATGTTAAATGGTCAAGAGAAGGAAGCCCAATTGTTGGAAATAGGTTAAGAGAAGTGTATGGTGAAAATACCAAATATGATTTTGAGTTGACTGAAGAAATAAATGAAAATACAAAGAAAATGAATTATAAAGAAGTAACAGAAAATTACCCAGATAAGGGAGCTATAAGATTGGTGTATTATGTGTTCTTAGATGGCTCATTAGATAAACAGAAGGAAGGAGAGAGGGCATATGATATTTTAAAGACTACAATTTTAGATAATAAGATTAAAGAATATTTATTTACTGTATTCTTTGTTGATAGAAAATATAAAGATTTAATTATGAATAATAAAATTGATTACGAAATGTTAGATAATGATGATTTATATAAATCAAAAAAATTAGTAAATGGAATCTATAGCACTGAATTAAGTAATGTAAGAAATAAAGATGATTTAATAAAAAGATTTAGATACTAGGGGAGGTGAACAGTATAATTGAAAAATTTATCAGAGGAAAGAAGAAACTTTATATTGAGTGAATTTTCTTATATACAACTTTTTAATAAACCTAGTGATGCATATGATTATGAAGGCTTTACATTAGGCAATATTGCAAAAAAGTATGAAAATACTAATTTAAAATATGATGGTTCCTTAGCTCCATCCGATGTAAAAGAAATCTTTAAAGAAATACAATCTGATCCTGAGTTAAGCAATTTAACATTTACCAACTATGAAAATAAAAATGCATCTGGAAACTTTGATGGATTTGTTGCATATTCGTTTAAAGATCCAGAAGGAAATGCTCATTTTGCATTTAGAGGCTCTGAAAGTAATACACCAGAAGGACAGCAGGATGGCTTCTTAGGAGTAGATTGGACAGACAATTACACTATGGGAATAGAGGGGAAATCAAGGCAGTTTCAAGATGTAAAAAGTTTTGTAGCAGCTAATAGTGTAGGAAGTGCAAAAATATATGTAACAGGTCATTCAAAAGGAGGAGCAAATGCATTATATGCATGTTCACAATTTCCAAATGCTACAGGCATTGCATTTGATGCACCAGGTATAGATGAAGCTATTTCAGCCAGTGAAAGAGAGAGATTAAGAGAATCGGGAATAACAAATTATGTAGCTTCAGACGATAAAGTAGGAGCACTCTTGTTTCATTCGGAAAATAGAGTGTTTTGCAAAATGAACGAAACATATTATCTAGAACTTGATGATAAGATTGTGAAGGTTAATAATTATAATCAAGGAGCAGGACAAAATGTGGGTACAGATACATTTATACCGCATGCGCTGCAGGCATTTTTTTGGGACAAGAATAATAATTTAGTAAAAGAAAATAGAAGCAGTGGATCAATGCTAACGGAAGCCTTAACACAAAGCTTATATGATTGGAACATAAGAAATGGAAGACCATTAGATAAGTATTTAGATTGGATAATTAAAAATAAAAATAATCTTGGCAAGAATTTAGAAAAAATTATATTTGAGAAGCTTGTAGGTGAGTTTAAAGAAGGCTCCCCGGGAATGATTTCAGATATACTTACAAGTGTTTTGTATGGTAAAGAGGTTACTGTTGAAGTATTAGAGGAAACACTGGAAAGATATATTAAACTCGATAATGTTTTTGATAAAATGCTAGCTGAATTAAATAATATGAAGGAAAAATTTGTAAGTGATTTAGAGGATGATGTAGAAAAAATTGAGGATGATGTAGAAAGCGAGTTTTTTGATAGAGAAAATTTTGAATTTGTTAAGGATATAGAAAGCACAGCAGTAGCAATTGTAGATGAAGACGCTAATGTTTTTAGTGAAGGTGTTCAGAAAGTAGGAAATATTATAAAAGGAGGCTTTTCAAGTGCGTTTGGTTATGGGGCAGCATCCACTAGAACGCGTATATATGTGGACTTTGACAAGCTAAGAGAAGCTGCAGATAGGCTCGAAGTACTAAGAAGGAGGGCTTGCGACATAGAAGAAAGAGTAAATGAATTATATTTTAATGTAGATTTAAGGAAAAATATATTAACCTTATTGAAATCAAGTTATATGGAGTATAGCAGCGATAAATTTAGAGAAAATATAGATTACTTAAATTATGCATGTGATACATTTCAAAGAGCTGAGAGAACGTTGTTTAAAATGGCAAGTAGATAATCTTTGTAAATAAAGAAAGGAAATTTTATGGATGACACTACAAGATATAAGATAGAGGGTATAGTAACGGATTTAGATAATTTAATAAGGGAACTTAAAACATTATCATCAAGCATATCTAATGATTTTCAAGGCTTGGGTGAAGGAAGATGCTCATCAAGTATAGAATCTATGGCAAGTGAATATGAATGTATAAAAAATCAACTTTCAGAAATTAATTAGGCATCTTAAAAAAATAATAAGTCCAAATTGAGAGGAAAAAGTATCAGTTATATTGATACTTTTTTTTATATAGATATACCAGTTCAACTATAGAAATTCATTTGTACTAAAATGTCTAGAAGCCGACATTTTTGTACAAATAAATTTGGAATTTCACAGTGATATATCTTTAGTAGGAATTATAGTTGGTTGTGATAAAGTTATGTATAAAAAAAGAATTATAGGTGTCCAACAAACATAGAATTGAATATTTCCATTCCTTATTATATAATTTTATTATGATATGTTAAAATAAAAGTATAGGATGGTACTTATGAATATAAATGTTGATGATTTAATATTTTCGCTTGATATTGGCACCAGAACTGTTATTGGAACTGTTGGTGTTGTAAAAGATAAAAAATTTCAAATAATAGCAGAGAAGTTTACTGAGCATGAAGAAAGAGCCATGGTTGATGGGCAAATACATGATATAAACTTAGTTGCTAAAGCAGTAAACAAGGTTAAGACAGAACTTGAAGAGGAAATAGGCTCTACTTTAAAAAATGTGGCGATAGCAGCTGCTGGAAGAATGCTAAGAACCACTGTGATAAAATCAGAATTAGAAATTGAAGAAGATAAGGAAATAGATAAGGATTTAATCAGAAGTCTTGAACTTACTGCTGTAAAAAATGCAGAAAATGAAATAAACAAAGATTCCTTGGGTAAGCTGTATTGCGTAGGGTACAGCATTAAAAGTTACTATTTAAATGGTTATGCTATTTCAAATTTGTTATCCCATAAAGGACAAAATATTTCAGCAGAGGTTATTGCAACTTTTCTTCCAAGATCTGTTGTTGATAGTCTTTATGCTGTAATGGGAAAGGTTAACTTAAACGTTAGCAGTCTTACTTTAGAGCCTATTGCGGCAATGGAGGCAGCAGTTCCAAAAAACTTGAGACTTTTAAATATAGCACTTGTTGATATAGGAGCTGGTACTTCAGATATAGCCATAAGCTCAAAGGATACAATAAGTGCATATGGAATGGTTCCTATAGCAGGAGATGAAGTGACGGAAGCTATAGCACAAAATTATCTTGTGGATTTTAACACAGCAGAGGTTATAAAAAGAAGCTGCTGTACTAGTGAAGAAATAAAATATACAGATGTACTTGGACTTGAAAATTCTGTGAAGAGCGAAGATGTTATAAAGGTGGTAAGGCCAGTTGCAGAAAAACTTTCAGAGGAAATATCAAGTAAGATAGTAGAATTAAATGGTGGGAAATCACCTAATGCAGTGTTTTTAGTTGGTGGAGGGGCACATACACCCTTAATTAAGGATTTAACTAGTGAAAAACTTGGAATTCCAAATCAAAGAATAGCAATAAAGGGAAGAGAAGCTGTAACGGATTGCATTTGCAGTGACGAGTCTCTTGGGAGTACAGGTGTTACAGTACTTGGTATAGCACTTATAGCTATAAGAAGACTTGGAAGTGATTTTATTGATGTGATGCTTAATGACAGCATAGTAAGCTTGTTTAATTCACGTGTTCATTCAGTTATGGATGTTGTAGTTCAGGCTGGAATAAACCCTAAATTGCTTATTGGCAAAAATGGAAAGAATGTAAGATTTACATTAAATGGTGCAAAGAGAGTTGCATTTGGTACAGTTGCTAAAAGTTCAGAAATAAAAATCAATAGAATTGTTTCTAATATAGATTCTGAAATTAAGGAAAATGATAAAATAGAAATTAAATATGCTGAAGATGGTACAGATGCACATCCTTTAATTAAGGACTATGTTAAAAACTTATATAGCTTAGGTTTCTTTATGAATGATGAAATTGTAAATTTAGAACCAGTGCTTTTAATAAATGGAGAAAGAGCTAGCATTTCAGATGAAATACCAGAAGAAGCTGAAGTTGAAACAATTTATCCTAAAACCATACTTGACTACATAAAACACTTTGACGGAGATTTAAATAAACAATACTACATTAATGATGTTAGATTAGCTGATAATTATGAAATTAAAGAAGGAGATAAAATCTATACTACATATATAAAAAAATATGAAGAAGATAATAATATAAGTAAAGAGGAAATTGGTGAAAGTGCATCGAAAAATGAAAATACTGAAATTGAGAAAACTTCTGAAGCAGCAGTTTCAGTAGAAAAAGAAATTACTCCGGAAGAAGTTACTTCAAATGAAGCTATTAATATAATAGTTGTTGTTGTAAATGAAGAACCAATAAGGCTTGAAGGAAAAAATAAATATAAATTTGTTGATATATTTGATTATATTAATTTTGATTTGTCATCACCACATGGAAATTTAGTTCTAAAACTTAATGGAGAAAAGGTTGGCCTTTTTGATGAATTAAGTGATAAAGATAATATTGAGGTTAGGTGGGAATAGTTATGGATTATTTAGAAAAAGCAAAAAAATTAGAGAGTGAATTAATTAATACTAGAAGAGATTTTCACGAAAATCCGGAACTTGGTTTTGAACTTTTTAGAACAAGTGAAAAGGTAAAGGCATTTCTAAAAAAAGAAGGAATAGAGTACAGGGAAACAGCAAAGACAGGAATATGTGCTATTATAAAAGGTAAAAATACTGGTAAGACAGTTGCACTCAGAGGAGATATGGATGCACTTCCGCTTAATGATAAAAAGGCTTGTGAGTATTCGTCTAAAGTTAATGGTAAAATGCATGCATGTGGGCATGATGCACATACTACAATACTTATGGGAGCAGCAAAACTTTTAAACAGTATGAAGGATGAACTTTGTGGAAATGTAAAGCTGTTTTTTGAACCTGCAGAGGAGACTACTGGAGGAGCACAGGTAATGATTTCCGAAGGTGTTCTTGAAAATCCACATGTAGATGCAGTAATAGGACTTCATGTTTCAGAAGATATTGAGTGTGGAAAAATAGGAATAAAAAAGGGAGTTGTAAATGCAGCCTCAAATCCATTTCAAATAACAATAAAGGGAAAGGGTGCACATGGTGCTCATCCGGATTCTGGAGTTGATCCTATAGTAGCAGCTTGTAGCATAGTAACTACTCTTCAAACTATTATAAGTAGAGAAATTTCACCTGTACATCCAGCAGTTTTAACGGTTGGATACATTCAAGGTGGAACAGCAGAAAATATAATTCCTGAAGAGGTTAAAATTGGTGGTATAATAAGAACTATGAAAACTGAGGACAGAGAGTTTGCTAAAAAAAGATTAAACGAAATAGTTAGTGGTATTGCAAGTTCTATGAGAGTTTCAGCTAAAATTAATATAGATGAAAGTTATCCATGCTTGTATAATGATGATATAATGGTAAGCGTTTTTGAAAATTCTGCACGTGAGCTTATAGGAAATGAAAATGTAATTTCTTTGGAGAATCCTAGTATGGGAGTAGAAAGCTTTGCTTATTTTTCAATGGCAAGACCGTCAGTATTTTATTATCTTGGAAGCAGAAATGAAAGTAAGGGAATAATAAATCCAGCGCATGGAAGTTTGTTTGATATTGATGAAAATTGTCTTTATATGGGAGCAGCACTTCAATGTAAGGCAGCAGCAGAGATGCTAAAACAACTTTCAAAATAAAAAATAATAGTGGGTTACTCTAGTGCATTAAAGAAATCTAAGCATGGTAGCCATTTACTTAAAGGAGAAAAGTATGAAAATAACAATTGGACCAAATGAAGCAGGACAGAGAGCAGATAAATTTGTTAGAAAATGGCTTAAAGATGTTCCACTAAGTGCAATTTATAAGGCATTTAGAAAGGGAGATATAAGAGTTAATGATAGCAAGTGTAAGGAAAAATATTCCCTTCTAGAAGGTGATACGCTAGTAGTAAAATATATACAGTCAAAACCTGAGAAAAAGAAGTTTACAAGAATAGATAATAATTTTAAAGTTGTGTATGAAGATGATAATATGCTTTTAGTTGAAAAGTGGCCGGGAGTTTTGGTGCACTCTAATAAGGCAGATGGGGCACCAACATTAACAGATTATGTTCTGTCTTATTTATTTGATAAAGGAGACTATAGGCCAGAAGAAGAAGTTACATTTATCCCAGCACCATGTAATAGATTGGACATGAATACTTCTGGTATAGTTGTTTATGGTAAAAACTTTGAATCACTTAAGCTTTTAAATGAGATGATAAGGGATAAAAAAATTGAGAAATATTATGCTGCACTTGTAAAGGGTAGGATAAAAGATGGAGTTTATGAAGGATATATACATAAAAATGAGGATTCAAACATATCTGTTGTTTTTGATGAAGAGAGAAAAGATACAAAGAAAATTGCTATGAGTGTAAAAACTGTAGAAAGTTGTGGCTCCTTTTCCTTTATAGAGATAGATTTGTTAACAGGGAGAAGTCATCAACTTAGAGCACATTTAAGTCATCTAGGAAATCCTATAATTGGAGATGTAAAATACGGAGATAAAAATATAAATAGTTATTACAACAATAAATTTGGCCTTAACTACCAATTTTTATATGCGTATAAACTAATTTTTAGGGATTGTCCTGAAAAACTTAATTACATGGAAAATAAGACAATAGCAGAATCTCTTCCACCAATATTTAAGAAAATAAAAAAAGATGTGTTTAGATTTTAAGGAGTAGTTTTTTATGAAAGAGCAGTCTACAGCAAAAGGATTTGCTATATTATCCATGGCAACTATAATTCAAAAAATTTTATCGCTTTTATATGTTCCGTTTTTAGTAAAAATTCTTGGAGGTTCAGCACCGTATGGTATATATTATGCGGCATATCAAATTTATGCATTTATATTTGTGCTTACTAATGCAGGGATACCTGTTGCAATATCAAAGCTTGTATCTGAGTTTGTTGCAGTAAAAAATTATAAAGATGCAGTAAAAAGCTTTAAGCTGGCAAGATTTGTACTTATTATAATTGGAACTATTATGTCAATTATGTTATTTGCTTTAGCAAGACCACTTGCAGGTCTTATGAAAATGCCCAAAGCTTCTCTTGCAGTTATGGCATTAGGTCCTTCAATATTTTGTACTTCTGTATCTTCAGCATATAGAGGATATTTTCAAGGAAGAGGAAATATGACACCTACAGCAGTATCACAGCTTTTAGAGCAAATAGTTAATACAACCTTGTCGCTTGTATTTGCCGCACTGCTTTTAAGATATGGAGTTGAGGCTGCTTGTGCTGGGGCTACTGTTGGAACTACATTTGGAGCTCTTGTTTCGGCAATTTATTTAATTGTTACATATGAAAAAAATAAGCACTTTAGAATACCTAAGGAATACTACGAGCAAGCAAAAAGAAAGCATTCAAGCAAACAAATACTTAGAAAAATAGCTAACTATGGAGTACCAATAACACTTTGTATTGGCATGCAAAATGCGGGCAATTTGGTTGATACCGGCAATACTAAATCAAGACTTTTAGCAGGTGGCTTTGCTGATGATAAGGCAACTGGTCTGTTTGGAATGCTTGGACAATACCAAACACTTATGAATGTTCCAATTGCTATAATAAGTACACTTTCTGTGACGATTTTGCCAGCTATTTCTGCAGCAGTAGCTGTTAAAGATAAAAGGGCACTTTCAAATAGAATAAATTATGCATTTAGAGTTTGTTTTTTAATCGCAATTCCTTCAGCAGTGGGATTTTCTATAATGAGTTTACCAATTTATAAAGTTATCTACCCAAGTACTAGTGCTGGATTTAGGATTATGTTCTTAGGATCCTTTATATTAGTATTAATGTCGTTAGTTCAAATACAAACAAGCATACTTCAAGGTATAGGAAAGATATACAATGTAACTATATATTCTATAATAGGTATAGTCGTGAAAATAGTAACTAATTATATTTTAATTGCTATACCAACAATAAATGTTTATGGGACTATTATAGGAAGCTTTTTAGGTTTTAGTACGACTATATTTTTAAACTACAGGCTTATGAAAAAGTCTATGAGAGTAAAATTTGGAATGTTAAAACATGCAGTAAAGCCACTTATATCATCAATTATAATGGGTGGAGCAGTATGCATTGTTTACACAGTAATTAATTTAGCATTAACTTTAGTAATTAAAAAAGCATATTTTGATAATTTAGTTGCATTTGTTTTTGCCGTAATAGCAGGAGTTTTTGTTTATATTGCTTGTCTTGCTATTACTAGAGGGATAAGAAAAAGTGATTTGGATTCTTTCCCAAGCAAAATTAGAAAACTTATACCAAGACCGATTATGGAATTAATAAAATAGTGTAAACTATATAGGAGGATGTGAAAAAAGGTATTCTATAGGTTTTACTATACCGCACATAAAGCCTTATGAGCGGCTCATAAAAAAGAATACCTATATTTTTCACATGCTCCTATAAGTTGCAATAAAATTCTTACATTGTAGCTTATAAAATATCACTGATGAATCGGTTCGACTATAGTATTTTTTAGAAGTCAGAATGTATTAGAACTTTTACAACTTATATGCATTTTAATTTTATAAGGAAGGAGGAAAGTAAATTATGAAAAAAATTCCTATAGGTATCAGTAATTTTAAGGACATAATACAAAAAAATTATTATTTTGTAGATAAAAGTATTTTTATTAAAGATATAATTGATGACGGAAGTGAAGCAATATTAATACCTAGACCAAGAAGATTTGGTAAAACACTTAATATGACTATGCTACAGACTTTTTTTGAAATTACACAAGAAGATAATAGTGTTTTGTTTAAAGATTTGGAAATACATAAGTATAAAGATATAATGATGTATCAAGGCAAATATCCTGTAATAAGTATAACTTTTAAAGACCAAAAGCATATGGAATGGGATGTTTGCATGCAGGGATTTAAGAGATTAGTAATAAGTGAGTTTAAAAGACATGATTATATTTTAGAGGATGAAAATTTAAAATCATATGAGAAAAAAGAATTCTTAGAAATTTTGAGCGGCAAAGCTGAAACTATAAGTTATGTTGAAGGATTAAAAACACTAAGTGAATTTTTATATAGGTATCATGGTAAGAAAGTAATTATTTTAATAGATGAATATGATATACCACTTCAAGAATCTTATTTGAATAAATATTATAATGAAGCAGTATCCTTTATGAGAAATTTTTTAAGTGCGGGGTTAAAGGATAATCCTTATTTAGAAAAAGGAATACTTACAGGAATTTTAAGAGTAGCCAAGGAAAGTATATTTTCAGGTTTGAATAACATAAAAGTTTATAATTTGCTTTCTTCCTTTTATAATAAATATTTTGGTTTTACAGAAAAAGAAGTTGAAGAAACATTATCTTACTATAAAATTGATACCGAAATTCAATTAATTAAAACTTGGTATAATGGATATAACTTTGGAGGAATGACAATATATAACCCATGGAGCATACTAAATTATGTAAAAGATGCTGCACATAATTTTATAGCATATTGGGCAAATACAAGCAGCAACGATTTAATACGTGATATGCTTAAAAATGGAACTGCCTCAGTAAAAGAAGAATTAGAAGCTTTAATCAGAGGAGAAAAGCTGATAAAGATAATTGATGAAAACATTGTTATGAATGAAATAAATGAAAGTACAGAAAACCTATGGAGTTTCCTTCTTTTTAGTGGGTATTTAAGAGCGGTGAAAACAGAAATTAAAGATGGCAGAACCTATTGTACATTAGATATTCCTAATAATGAAGTAAAATACGTTTATGAAGAAATAATAAGAAAGTGGTTTAAGGAAAGGGTTAATAATGATGAGTTTTCTCAAATGTTAAAGGCTTTAACTATAGGCGATATGGAAAACTTTGAAATGATGTTTCAAGATATAGTTGAAAGTACATTAAGTTATTTTGATACATCAGGAGAAAGCGAAAGATTTTATCATGCCTTTGTACTTGGAATGCTTGTTTCATTAAAAGGAACCCATGATGTAAAATCAAACAGAGAAAGTGGATATGGAAGATATGATGTTATGATAATACCAAAGGATAAAAGTAAACTTGGTATTATTATTGAATTTAAAAAGGTAAATAAGAGGAAAAATGAAACTATAGAAGAGGCAGCGCAAAATGCATTAAAGCAAATTAAAGATAAAAAGTATGATGTAGAAATGAAAGAATTTGGAACAAAGGATATTTTAGAATTAGGAATTGTGTTTAGTGGTAAAGAAGTGTTGGTGAGAGAAAATTAAAAAATTTAGGGCTTATTTTTTTAGAAAGTTTGATACAATGTAAATAAAAACAGGAATGTTTTTTAAAGTTGAATTTAATGGCAGTGAAAATAAAATTATATGTTAAAGGCATTATGAGACATGAATAAGCTTATATTTCCTTTAAAGTCTAAAGTGAAGTCTTGTTACTAAAAAACAAGACTTTCCCCATCTTCTGGCACAGCAATATAATTATTAAATTTATTAACTTTTATATAATTTCTCAAATCTTCTCTTGATAATCTGCAGTGATTCCAGGCATCCATATGCACAGCTACAATTTTTAGGTTAGGATATCTTTTGGATATTTCATATATATCAGTGGCTGTCATGGTTATAGGATCTCCAAATGAAAATTGAGCACAGCCACAGTTGCAGACAATGGCATAAGGTTTAAATTTCTCTATGGATTTTTTTACTTCATTACACCAAACTGTGTCTCCTGCAATGTATATAGTTTTCTCATGATGTGAGGAAATAACGAAACCAGATACTGGACCTAACTCTTTTGCTAATTCGCCGTGACCATGCATACCTGAAGTGCGATTAATGGTTATATCATTCCAAGTATAATTATCTTGGATAGAATGTACATTAGTAAAATTATAATTTTCTAGTTTGGATTTATCATCTGGCTGACAAAATATTGGAATATCCTTAGAAAGTGAATTAATAGCTGCGTTGTCAAAGTGATCTCTATGAGTATGCGTAATAAGGACAGCATCGCAGTTTGTAATATAATCAATAGCCACGGGTAGTGGTGTAAGTGGATTTTTATTTTGATTTGGGACTCCCTCTATTGGAGAAAGCGAATTTACTTCGCTTAGCATAGGATCTACAAGGATTGTTTTGTTATTTGTAGATATTATTATTGTAGAGTGACGTATTAATTGAATTTTCACAGTTTATACCTCCAACTATTTATGATATAGTTATTATATAGTAAATACTTCTTGATTGGGGAAAGTATAATAGTAAAAGAGTTTAATAATGAAAGGATTTTATAATTTATGCTTGATCAAACGGATTTACAAATTTTAAATTTGCTTAAGAAAAATTCAAGAATGCAATGGCGAGAAATTGGTAAAAAGGTTCATATGACAGGACAAGCAGTTAAAAATAGAATAGATAAAATGGAAAAATTGCAAGTTATTAAGGGGTATACTGTTAAAGTCAATTCTGATTTAGATAGTAAAAAGTTAATTTGCTTTGTAACTGTATTTATGAAAACTACTAATCATGCTGTTTTTAAAAAATATGTTGAGAAGAATGACTTGATAGTTGAGGCTAATAGAATAAGTGGAGAAGGGTGCTATTTGTTAAAGTTAAAAGCAGACACCAAAGACGAGGTTGTGAGTTTTTTGGATGAAATATTGAAGTATGGAAATTACAAAATAAATTCATCGATAGAAGTTATAAAGTAATTAAATTTTATGGGGAGGAGGTATATATTTGAAAATCAATAAGTACTTTTTTACGCTAATAAATATAATGCTTATATTAATAATAATAATTTTATTAGGGCAAGTAAGTTATGTATTATCACCATTAAAACAAATTTCATCAGTTTTATTGTTTCCTACTATTATATCTTTATTTTTATATTATGCATTAAGACCTATAATTAATAAATTTAAAGATATAAAGATTATAAAGACTAATAAAAGTGTATTAATTATAATTACTATGTTATTATTTTCAGTTATTTTGGCTGCTGCATTAGTATATGGTGGTTTAAAGGTAAAAGATGAATTTACAAGTTCATTTTCTTATGATATAAATTCTATTAGCAGCTATTTTGATGATTTAGATAAAAAATTAGGTGGTGTGCTTTCACAATTTGAAATTACTCAGAAAATATTAACTGGAGTAAAAAAATCAATATTAAATACAGGAACAAGTTTAATAAATGTATTTTCACAGGTAACAAATGTAGGAACTAAGATAATAATAATTCCGTTTATTTTATATTACTTTTTAAAAGATGATAAAAAATTTGCACACAAGTTTTTATCTATAATCCCAGATGCCTATAGAAATGAAGTTAAGGAAATGCTTATAGAAATAGATAATGCTTTATCTGTTTATATATCTGGACAGCTAATAATTGCTCTTATAACAGGTGTAATGATGTATTTTGCATATTTGATAGTAGGGCTGCCTAATTCGTTTTTAATGGCATTTTTTTTCATGGTTACGGTTTTAATACCGTATATAGGCTCTTTTATTGGAATTATCCCCGCACTACTAATTGCGCTTATTACTGGCGGTGGCACTATGGTCATAAATACTATTATAGTAGCAATTATTGTGAATCAAATACAGGGAAATTTAGTATCACCTAATATAATAGGAAAAAAACTAAATATACATCCTTTAGCAATAGTTTTTATAACATTGATCAGTATAACTTTGTTTGGAGTATTAGGGGCTTTTGTTGGAACTCCACTATTTGTAACTTTAAGTATAGTGATAAAAGGAATATATAAATTGTATTCTGAAAAGAAAATTGAAATAGGAAAATAAAAGATGTAAATGTTGACATACCTATTAATAAAGTATATATTATTGTAGTGAATTTATTAAACATTATGGAGTAGATAAAAATGAAAGAAACGCAAAGGCAGATTCAGAAGGAGCAAACAAGAATAAAAATACTTAATGCAGCATATGAGGAATTTGGTAAAAGAGGCATTATGTTAACAAGAACATCTGATATTGCAAAAAAGGCAGGTGTTTCGCACGGAACGGTTTTTGCCCATTTTAAAACTCAAGAGGAACTTATAACTGCAGTAATTGAGGATTTTGAGGCTAAAATGATGAAGCGTACACATGAACTTGCTGAAAACTGCTTTGGAGTTAGAGAAGTGCTTAGTGCGCATCTTCAAGGTATTAAAGAGTTTGAAACTTTTTATACTAGGCTTGTTATTGAAATAAGGATGCTTCCAAAGTCATCAAGAACCACATTTATATCCCTTCAATCTGGGTTGTCTTTTCACTTAAGTAAGATTTTAAATAAGGAAATAGAAGAGCATAAAATTGTTGATTTACCAATTTATTTTTTATTTAATAATTGGAATGGACTTATAAATTATTATTTGGTTAATGGTGACTTATTTGCACCAGGAGAATCAGTAATAGAAAGATGCGGCGATGAGCTATTGGATTATTTTATGAAGCTTATTAAAGATAAACCATTGTGAAACTTAAAATTTATTTGTATCAAAATGCCATCTTCTGGGCATTATGATGCACATGAATTTTAATAGTTGAAATGGTTTATCTATAAGGATAAACCATTGTGAAATTTAAAATTATAATAAAATATAGTTATGAGGTGTAAGTTAGATGATAAAATGGAATAGTGAATATGTTATTGGAATAGACAAGATAGATGAGCAGCATAAAAAATTATTTGAAATAGCAAATAAAGCTTATGATCTTTTAAAGGATGAATTTTCAATTGATAAGTATGATAAGATTGTTGCAATAATCAAAGAATTACAGGATTATACAAAATATCACTTTAAGTTTGAAGAAGACTATATGGCAAGTATAGGCTATAGAAAATTTTTCGCTCAAAAGGTAGCACATGATGATTTTATTAAAAAAATTTATAGCATTGATTTAAAAAAGATTGATAGTAATCAGGATAAGGCTATAATAAAATTACTAGACTTTGTTGTTGAGTGGATTGGTGAGCATATTAAAGAAGAGGATAGTCAAATAGGTAAATAAACAAAAATTTAGTACAAACAAAATAAGAATAGGGAGCTCTCTATAAAAATGATGCGATTAATAACATCATCTTTATACGGAGCTCCCTATTCTTATAGATATAGCATATGGTTCTCAGCGAAGCTGACAACATTAAGTTTAAGATTTAGATAAGCAGAAAGCGAAAGGTAAATCATCCTTCACTGTACTCTGCTCTGCTCGTATAAATATTTATTGACATATTAAAAACTAAGTAGTAAAATGAGTTTAAAGTCATTGAGTGATTAGTCAATAGAATTGATGAAAGGAATTGATATTATGAAAAATTGTGTTGCATGCGGAATGCCAATGAATGAAAAAGAAGATTATGCTATGGGAGATACAAATAAAAATTATTGTAAATATTGCATGAGAGAAGATGGCTCAATGCAATCTTATGATGAAAAACTGGTTGGAATGACTAATTTTATTGTTCATACACAAGGAATTGATGAAAATGCGGCAAAACTGGCAGCAAAAGAAATGATGGATAAGCTTCCAGCTTGGAAAGATAGGAGATAATATGAATAATTATGATAATTTTTTCTTAGGGGTAAATAATCTAAGAGAAGCAAAAGAATATTATGAAAACACTTTAGGTTTAAAGTTAAAATTTGATTTTTCAAGTAAAGGTATGCTAGCATTTAATGTTGGTGACTTGGAACCAGCAATTATTTTGAAGGATAAAAATATTTTTAAGGATATAAAACCTACTATTTGGTTTCAGGTTGAAAATGTGGAGAAGGAATATGAAAAATTACTGAAAAGTGGAGTAGAATTTTTATCTAGACCTTTTAAAATTCAAACTGGTATGGCTGTAGAATTTGAAGATCCTTTTGGAAATAGATTAGGAATTACAGATTATTCAAGTTAAAATATATCCCCAATATAGCACACAAATCAAATAATTTAAATATAATATTAGATGAAACTACTTATTTACTTGGGAGAAATATTATGTATTACTACTATAATATATGTAATTCTCAAAGAATAGAAAAAACTTATGGTACGCTGCTTGATGAAAATGGCGTTAATATCATGAAAATAGGAAGTAATGGATGGATAATTTTAGATGAGAACCCTTCTACAGGATATTCATGGAAATTGATTAAGGATAATTCAGGCACATATAAGGTTATAAAAAAGTTTTATTTGCCAACAAATACCGGTAAGGTTGGAGCACCAGGAAAAGCAGTATGGATTATAAAGGCGGTAGATACAGGCATGGGAACTATAACCCTTAGGTATAGTAGGGCATACTCTATGGAAGCTAGTGATAAAGAAGTAACTTATGAAATAAATGTAATCTAAAATTATGCGAAGTAAGAGCATTTTGGAACATTAAATAGCATCAATAAATCTAAGAGGAATTTTGGTGTAGTACAGAAACAATATTCATTACAGAAATCTTTAGAATTACTATATTAATTTGTTATAAAATAATTATATATTGTGAAAAAAAGAGATAGTGGATTAATCAAATAGCCTTTGGTAGGTGGGGAAAAAAATGATGTTAGGGAATAGCATTGAAAAAATATTTTAAATAAAATTGTATAAAACTTAGTGGAAAATTTTTTAAAGTTTTAGAGATTTAGATTGTCTGAGCATCTTTTTGCGAGTTATCTAAAGCTCTTAAGCTTTAAAAAATTTGCCGCTTAGTTTTATTAATTTTATTTAAGATTTTAAGATGCTATTCACTAACATCATTTTGCTACACCTACCAAAGGCTATTTGATTTTGCACTACACTTTGCTTTGCAATATTTATTTATTAATCATTGTGTTAAATTTAGGCAATATAATAATTCTCCATCAATAATTTTGCCTGTGTTTTTAAATCCAAAACTTTCATAAAGATGTTTTCCAATCTTGTTTTCTGGATCAAAGGATAAATAAATTTCACTGCAATCTTTAAGTTTTTTCATTTCTTCAATAATTATTCCTAAAGCTGTTTTTCCATATCCTTTTCCTTGATATTTATAATCTATCATGATTCTACAGAGTTCATAAAAGTTGTGTTCATAGCAATATCCGTACATAGTAAATCCAATCATCTTATCATCATCATATATTGCTTTAGTAATCCAACCTTTTTCAATTTTTGATTGAGCAATAGATAAGGCATTTGAAGCTACAAATTCTTCACAAACAAAGTGTTTATTATTTTCATTTGTGGTTAAAAAAATGCATTCCACCCAATTATCTTCGTTAATTTCTTTTAAGCATAAATTCATTAAAAAGTCACCTGCCTATATGTAATTATAACCATATAATCATTATAAAGTAATTTATATAAATGTTCAATAATAGTAATTGGCATTTGACAATAACAAAAATAAGATATATAATAATGGCAAATGCCAATTATACCTTAAGGAGGAATTTAAGTGCCAAGACCAATTAAATATAGAAAAGTTGAAAACTTGCCTAAGTATACATATTTTATGCCAGCAGGAGTAAGAAAATGTGAACTTCAAGAAATATTATTAAAGGTTGAAGAACTTGAAGCTATGAGACTTAAAGATATAGAAGAGTTAAATCAAGAAGAATGTGCTGAAAGAATGCAGGTTTCAAGGCAGACCTTCCAAAATATAATAGATAGTGCAAGAAAAAAAATTGCTTTGGCACTTACTCAGGGAAAAGCAATAAATATAAGTGGCGGAAATTATACAAAAAATTTATGTAAGTTTAAATGTGCAGCTTGTGGGAATATCTATGAAATAAAATACGAGGAAGATAAAGATGCCTGCCCATCATGTGGTTCAAAAGAAGTGGTGTGCAGCAAAAAAAGTGATTTCTGCCATAGAATGTGTCATAAGAGGTGCAAAAATAATAAAAGTATTGGAGGAAATTTAAATGAAAATAGCAATACCTAATAATGGAAGTGAATTGAATCAGCATTTTGGTAAAAGTAAAAGTTTTATGATTGGAACAATAGAAAATGGCAAGATTGAAAAGCTTGAGGAAGTGTCAACAGTTGAGCTTGCACATCAGCATGAGGGATTGGCAGATTTACTTGCTAAACATAATGTGGATGTAGTTATAACTGGTGGAATAGGAATGGGTGCACTTCAGCCTCTAAAAGCGAAAGGTTTCAAGGTTATAAAGGGAGCTCAAGGTGAATGTAAGGATGTTATGGAAAGCTATATTAGTGGTAAATTAGAAGATAAAAATGTAATGTGTAATCATCATTGTAATCACTAACACAGCAGTAGAATGTTAGAAAAGTTCAAAGATATATGAATTTAAAGTTAAATTTATGTATCTTTGAACTTTTTTTGTTACTATAAATGCTATAATTATGCTATGTTTTAAATAAGTTTGTTAAAATATAGAAAAGAGAGATACTATGGTAACAGAGATATATGATTTAGGAATTGTTAAAGATGAACAATTAAAATTTGCGGTTATAGTTTCAAAGTTTGATGACAAGTTTGTATATGCAAAACATAAAAAAAGAGATACGTGGGAAATTCCAGGTGGACATAGGGAATTAAATGAAGAAATTAATTTAACAGCAGAACGAGAATTAAAAGAAGAAACTGGAGCAATTAATTTTAAAATAACCCCAGTATGCGATTATTCAGTAAAAAGAGAAGGACAAGACAAGGATTACGGAAGGGTGTACTATGCACAAATTGAAGAATTAGGGGAATTGCCTGATTTTGAAATTGGAGAAATAGGATTGTTTGACTATTTACCAGAAAAACTTACATATCCAGAAATTCAACCTATTATACTTAAATGGGTTATGAAATATAGAGCAGAAGATGAATGGTTTACTATTGAAAAAATAGATAATGAAACTTATGCTATAAGCGAATATGGACACTGGGAGAAGGTTCATTCATATTTGCTCATAGGCAAAAATAAAGCACTTTTAATTGATACGGGTCTTGGAATTGGCAATATAAGAAATGAAGTTGAAAAACTAACAAACCTGCCTATAATAGTGATTACTACCCACGTTCATTGGGATCATATAGGTGGGCATTGTTTGTTTGATACTATTTATGTTTATAAAAATGAAGTAGATTGGTTAAGAAATGGCATAGGTATTCCGATTAATGTAATTAAGAAGAATATTATGGAAAAACCTTTTAACAAAAAATTGCCAATAGAATTTAACATTGATAATTATAAAATTTACAGAGGAGAACCTAAAAGGATATTAAATGATAATGATATTATCGATATTGGACAGAGAAAATTAAGAATAATTCATACCCCGGGACATTCACCAGGACATATTTGTATTTTTGAAGAGGAAAGGGGATATTTATATACAGGTGATTTAATTTATAGGGGAACTTTATATGCGTTTTACCCAACCACTGATCCTGTACTTTTTAAGAAATCAGTTGATAAAATTAGCGAGCTTAAAGGCATAGCAAGGCTGCTTCCAGCACATAATGATATAAATATATCAATTACTTTAATGTATGATATAAAAAAAGCATTTAAAGATATTGAGGATAAAAATATGTTAAAACAAGGCAGCGGAATATTTGATTTTGATGAATTTAGAATAAAGATATAGGAGAAAATTTATGAAATATAAATTAGTATGTATTGACATGGATGGCACACTTCTAAATAGTAAGAAGAGAGTAAGCGATTTTAATAAATCTGCAATTAAAAAAGCTCATGAGCTTGGTGCTCAAATAGTTATAACTACTGGCAGGGTATATGAAAATGCAGAATTTTATTCAAACCTTATAGGAGTAAAATCACCTGTCATTGCATCAAATGGAGCTATTATAAAAGAAAAGTGTACAAATGAAATTATTTATAAAAGACCTATTGGTATTGAAATTTTAAAAGATATTGTAAGTATATGCAATAAGTATAGGGTTAAGGCAAATTTTAATACTCATAATAGCTTTATTTGTGGAAGCAAGTTTACATATGTACTCATAAATAAGTTATTTTTAAAATCTATGAAGTTATCTAGTAATGGTAAATTAAACCTTGAGTATTTTAAAGATGGACATGAACTTATGAAAAAACTAGAAGAGAAATATGATGATATTATTAAATGTGAAATAATACATATAAGTGCTAAGAAGATTAGCGCCTTAAAAAAAGAGCTTCAAGGCTTAGAGGATATTGAAGTTGTAAGTTCATCTACAAATAATATTGAAATTACTGCTAAACACGTTTCAAAGGGAAAAGCAGTTGAAGCTTTAGCTAAATATTATAAAATACAAAGAGAAGAGATAATCTGTATTGGCGATAGTGAAAATGATTTATCTATGATAGAGTATGCTGGGCTTGGAGTAGCCATGGGCAATGCAAGAGAATTTATAAAGGATAAGGCGGATTATGTTACAGATACAAACAATAATGATGGGGTGGGAAAAGTTATTGATAAGTTTATACTAAAGGAAAATGTGGCATGCGGTCATAATTAATTAAATTATAATATAAAATTAATGCGAACCAAGGCAAGTGAAGGGTTTAACGATGCTGTGCACGTTAAATGTACACATACTAGGGGTTTGGGCATAAGACCATGTAGGTTCTTTAATCATAGATAAGTACTTTAAATAGTAACATTACTAAAACTCAGTAGACTACAGACCTAAATCCGAAAGTTAATGTTATTTTTCCTCCGCCTTGCTACGGAAAAATTATAAATTTAAATTAAAGATTTTCCATAGCAAAGCGGAGGAAAATCAACATTTACTTTTTACCAAAGGTAAAATCCTTCACCTTTGACAAGCGTAGTTATGTAAAAACCTTCACTTTTCACATAGTGAAAAAGTTAACCTTTTAACGTGAAAAGCATCGTTAAAAACTTTCACTTGAGTTGCTTCGCAATATTTAAATTAGTGTAACAGCACGTTTGTATTCTTTTCCCCACTCGCACATATGTGAAAGTATAGGTTTTAAACTTTCTCCAATTTCTGTTAGCCCATATTCAACCCTTGGAGGAACTTCCGCGTAAACTTTTCTGTAAATTATTCCGTACTTTTCTAATTCTTTAAGTTGCATAGTTAAAGTTTTTTGTGTTATACCAGGTAATAGGCGTTGAAGTTCGTTAAATCTAATTATATTTTTAGATAAGTTCCATAAAATCCCCAATTTCCATTTGCCGCTTAATATATTGATAGTTATATCCATTGGACAAGTATCTACTAAATTTTTTGATTTTGACATTTTGCCCTCCAAATTTTTTAGCTATAGATATACAATCTGGAACATTGAAATTGGAAATTCCAAGTTTATCCTGACTAAAGGAAGGCAAATCATCCTTAATTGTGAACTGTGCATTGTGAATTGAAAATATTAGCATAAGGATACATTTGGTATTTATAATTTCAATGTTTCAAGTTGTATATCTATACTCAAAGCATTTTTATAACTTAATAGTATCATTTTTGATATTACATTTCAAATTTGTGCGTACTTATATTTAATATTTAAGGATGATATACTCCTAGATGAAATATAAGTTGTAGGAGTGATATAAATGATAATTGATAGTCATGCACATGTTATTTTGCCAACAGAAAAACATATAGCTTTAATGGATGAGGCTGGGATTGATAAAACAATTCTTTTTTCTACCTCAATACATCCAGAAATGGCTAATAATTTAGAGGACTATGAAAAAGAGTTAAATAAGCTTTATGATATTATTTCTGGCAGAGGAAATGCTATTGAAACAAAAATAAAATCCATCAAGGAGCAGTGTGAGGTTATTAAAAAATATCCATCAAGGTTTTATGGTTTTGGAAATGTACCAGCAGGCTTAGATTATGAACAAACAGCTTCGTGGATAGAGGAATATGTGGTTAGAAATAATTTTATTGGCATTGGAGAAGTTACAATACCTTCTGGAAAAGTTGAAACTTTAGATAGCATGTTTAAAGCAGCACATGATTTCTCAAATCTTCCAATTTGGATTCATGCATTTTGGCCTTTAGATTTAGAGGATATAAGGGGGATATTTAAATTATCAAAGCAATATCAAAATGTTCCGGTAATAATAGGACATTTAGGAGGAGTAAACTGGCTAGAGGTAATTAAAATGGCAAAAGAAACTGAAAATATTTATATTGATTTATCAGCTGCTTATGCTGTAGCTCCTTTAAAGATGGCAATAGAGGAAATGCCGGATAAATGCTTGTTTAGTACAGATCTTCCGTTTGGGGATTTAGCAGTAGGTAGGTATACTGTAGAGCGTGCCTGCACTGATAAGGTAATTATAAATAAAGTTATGGGAGAAAACATAGAAAGACTTTTAAAAATATAAGATAATTGTATATTGACTAAAAATATTTTAATGCGTAACTTAAAATTATTGCGAACTAAATCAAGTGAAGGTTTTTAATTTCGCCTTGCTCATTAAAAGACTAACTTTTTCACTTGCGTGAAAAGTGAAGGGTTTAATGATGCTACGCACGTTAAAGATTAACTTTTCGGATAAATCCGAAAGTTAAGGTTATTTTTCCTCCGCCTTGCTACAGAAAAATTATAAATTTAAATTAAAGATTTTCCATAGCAAAGCGAAGGAAAATCATCCTTTGCTTTTCACATAAGTGAAAAAGTTCACCTTTTAACGAGCAAAGCAAGTTAAAACCCTTAACTATTAGCTTTTTCGCCTTCTTTTTAGGCGAAAAAATTTAACTATTACTTCACAATATTTTAGATTTCACTATGAACTAATATTTACTGCAACATAATCTTTGTATTACATCTCCAAAAAAATACTGCTAATACGTGATCTATGCATTTCTATAATCAATTCTTTAGCATCCATATTGTCATATTTATCAATTAAATTAGATATAACATTGAGGGCTTTTTCGGATAGATTTTTAAATACTCTTTGTTTTGTTTCTTTATCCGCGCCAACAAGTGAAATTGCTAAGGTAGTTTCATCAATTTTTTTTAGCATTTTTTGTATGTCCATATCATCCATTTGAGAAATATTTTTAAAGGTCATATCATAACTTTTTTTGTTGATAGGTTTAAGTACTAAGCAATTATCTTGTATGTCTAATTCCATTTCGTCTTCAATTTCGCATTGTTTTATAATAGATTGTGGAATTCTTATACCTTTAGAATTTCCTATTTGAATAACTGATAAATTCATGTAAATCACTCCTTATATAATTATTTTGTAATTACAATGTAATTATATAACTTTGAAATAAATATTTCAATATTTTGATGAAATTTAAAGTAAAATTGTAAAGTCCTACAAAAATATAAGAGTTATTGCTGTAAAATAAAAAAATATATAGTAAAATTAGATTAAAGGTTTTATAATGTTTTAAAGATAAAGCACCTTGAAACTTAAAATTTATTTGTATCAAAATCATCTTATGGGCATTATGATGCACATGAATTTTAATAGTTGAAATGGTTTATCTATAGGAGCATGTGAAAAATATAGGTATTCTTTTTTACGAGCCACTCATAAGGCTTTATGCGTGGTATAGTAAAACCTATAGAATACCTTTTTTCACATCCTCCTTTATAAGAAAATGGGGGAAAATTAATGAAAATAAGAAACATTGAAAAAGAAGATATAAAAGTACTTTCAGAACTTGCTGAATATCATAAAGTATTAGCTTTAATAAAAAATGGAGAGACTAAATTAGAATGGTGCTTTGTTATTGAAGATAATAACAGTTTTTGGGGAAGAATAGTATATGGTGTTATTGATGAACAATTGATTATACTAGATATAAGTTTTACAAGTGACAATAGAAGCTTTCAAAATGAATTATTACAGATTAGTTTGAAAAAAATGAAGTCAAATGGATTTAATGAAGTTCAATGCCATTTATATTCTGATAGAACAAATTTTCAGCAATATGTAAATATGTTAACTGAAAATGGATTTAAAATTACACAAGAAAAGAAAAGCTTTGTATGGGAGGAGGATGGATTTAATAAACTATCGAAAAAATTGATTTTTAAAAGCTTATCGGAAGTGACTTTTGATGAATATATAGATGTTATTGAAAAAGTTACAGAAGGTACACTAGATAAAGATGACTTAGATTGTGTAAGAAAATTTGGAAGTAGGAAGGCGGCAATAGACTATTTCAACATATTAAAAGATATAGATTTTAATGCAGAATGGTGGAAATTAGCATATACATATAGTGATGAACTAGTAGGTTTGGTGGTGCCACAAAAATTTGATGAGAGAGTTGGAGCCATAAACTATATAGGGGTTTTACAAGAAAAAAGAGGAAATGGATATGTAAAGGATTTATTAGTAGAAGGCATTAGAATTTTAAATGAAAATGGTATAAAAAAGATAATAGGCGATATTGATGTGAGCAATTATCCGCTAGATAAAGCTCTAAATAATTTAGATTTTAAAATAGATTGCAGAATGTTAGTTCTAAAATTGAATTTACAGTGAATAGTAAAGGAGACTTATTCTATGGGGGATATATACGAAAATAGTAAATCAAATGCAGAAAAGTTTATTATAATTTACAATGAATTAGATAGATATATGAGGACTTGTCTCAATGAAGATGAGAGAATAGGACATACAGATTTAATTAAACGCATGGCAAAAAGAAGTAAGCTATTTTTAAAGAATAAAGATGATTTGATGCTTTTTGCAAGGCTTAGAAATTCAATAGTACACAATCCATATAATAGTGAACTAGATCCAATTGCAGAACCACATGATAAAATTATTAAAAGATATAAAGAAATAAGGGATAGCCTATTAAATCCACCTACTGCCTTAAGTACAATTGCTGTAAAGGGGAAAAATATTTATTCGATTACTTTGGAGGAATATGTTTTTGATGTTATGAATGTGATGAAGGAAAATAATTACACCCATGTACCAGTTATAGATAAGGATAATATGATGCTTGGTGTGTTTAGTGAAAGTACTGTATTTGCTTATATGGTTAAAAATGAATATATTTCAATTAATAGAAAAACTAAAATAAAAGAATTTGAAGAGTTTATTCCCATTCAAAAGCATGAAAATGAATTTTTCCCATTTGTGCCTGAAGGTACATTAACTGTAGAAATTGAAGAAATGTTTCAAAGAAAGCTGCAAGGAAAGAAGAGGCTGGCAGTAATTTATATTACAGAAACAGGAAAAGTTAAGGAAAAAATTCTAGGTCTAATAACGGCTTGGGATGTGGCAGCTAAGTAATATAGATATACCAGTTGAAATAGTAAAAGTGATAATACTAAATGTGTTAAATTACAATTTAACATAGAGTACGGAGTACAGAGTACAGAGTACAACGAAGGATGATTTTTCTCCGTTAGCACTACGAAAAATCTGAGAACTTATTTTTTTATTGCTTACGCAATCGCACCATACATGGTGCTCAGCGAAGCTGACAATATTAAGTTTAAGATTTACCTGAGAGAAGCGAAAGGCAAATCATCATTCACTGTACTCTGTACTCTGTCATCTGTACTCTGCTCTACAAATTGTAATTTAGTGATGAAACAACCTAACATTGGAAAATGCCATTACCATATCATATTTGTTACAAGATTCTATAACAACATCATCTCTTATTGAGCCGCCAGGTTGTACGATGTATTTAACTCCGCTTTTTGCTGCTCTATCAATGTTGTCTCTAAATGGGAAGAAAGCATCTGAACCAAGAGAGACATTAGTTAAATTTGATAGCCAGGAAGCCTTTTCTTCAAGGGATAACCTATTAGGTATATTCTTTAATATATTTCCCCAATCTTTAGTTTCCGCTTCAGTTAAATCATCACGAAGAAATTGGTCTATTAAATTATCCCTTTCTGGCCTTGAAACACCTTCTTTAAATGGAAGTTCAAGTATTGCTGGATGCTGACGTAGGAACCATATGTCAGCTTTTGAAGCAGCAAGTCTTGTGCAGTGAATTCTTGATTGTTGACCTGCACCAACGCCGATAACTTGACCATTCAAGGCAAAACATACAGAATTTGATTGAGTATATTTTAGTGTAATCATTGATATTATAAGGTCACGCTTTGCTTCTTCAGTTAAATTTTTGTTATCAGTTACTATATTGGTTAGTAAATCTTCTGTTATTGCAATATTATCTCTTTTTTGCTCAAAAATTATGCCATATATTTCTCTTTTTTCTGTTATGTTTTCAGGCTCGTAATCAAAGTCTATTTTAATTATGCAGTAATTACCCTTTTTCTTTTGTTTTAATATTTCAAGAGCTTCTTCTGTGTAACCTGGTGCAATTATGCCATCTGATACAGAGCGTTTTAAGATTTTTGCTGTAGGAACATCAACAATGTCACTTATTGCCACAAAATCTCCATAGGAGGACATCCTATCTGCGCCTCTTGCCCTTGCATAGGCAGTAGCAACAGGCGATAAATCAATATCCTCTACAGAATATGACTTTTTTAATGTTTCATTTAAAGGAATACCAACTGCGGCACCAGCAGGACTTACATGTTTAAAAGATGCTGCTGCTGGAAGTCCAGTTGCTATTTTTAGTTCCTTAACTAGCTGCCAAGAATTAAAAGCATCCATGAAATTTATATAACCAGGTTTACCATTCAAGATTTCAAAAGGTAATGTGCCCTTTGAAATGTAAACTTTAGCTGGTTTTTGATGTGGATTACAACCATACTTTAATGTGATTTCAGAATTTTTCATTTTTTCCCTCCAAAATATTTATTTGACTATGTTTTAAACGCAAAAAAGCCTGGGTAAATTATAATATTCACCCAGGCGGTCGATTTCGATATATATCATGCTCCCTATGGTTAATTCCATTTCCGCCAGTTACATGATACCTTTAGTAGAATTATATAATACATAAGCTATAAAAGTCAAATATATAAGCTTAATTTTGTGCTATAATTAAAGATAAATCACTTGAAACTTCAAAATTAATTTGTATCAAAATGCCATGTTCTGGGCATTATGATGCAAATTGATTTTGGTAGTTGAACTGGTTTATCTATAACGATATACCATTGTGAAACTTTAAATTTATAGATAAAATCATGAAGAACGAAAGGAAGCAGAAGATGAATGTACTTATTGAGGTTTTAACTAGAACTGTATTAGAAACAGCATATTTTACAGGAATTATTATTTTAGTGGGGCTTTTTCTTGGAATACTTAGAAATAATTCTATAAAAAATTTTCAAAGAAGTTTTGGAAGTAAAGCTGTAATGATAACAGGAGTAATTGGAGTACCAATACATGAACTTAGTCATGCTTTTTTAGCATTGATATTTGGTCATAAAATAAATGAAATAAAGTTGCTTCAAGAACCTGATGCAAATGGAGTGCTTGGATATGTTAATCACTCATATAATACACGAAGTATTTATCAGCAGATAGGAAACTTTTTCATAGGTATTGCGCCTATTTTTGGAGGTATTGCATCAATAATTATTTTGATGAAATTTACAATTAATGGTGCATATAATGATTTCATAAATATTGTAGTTCGAAATTTTCATATTACAAATTTAAATAAAGCAATTATAGAAGGTATTATTAATTCATATTTTGGATTAGTAAAGTCTATATTTTCAATTAAAAATTTTGGTAATCCACGATTTTATATATTTTTACTTATAGCTATATGCATATCCTCACACATATCCCTTAGTACTGCAGATATAAAAGGCGCTTCAAGAGGACTTGGCATAATATTTATTATATTGTTTTTGCTTAATATGTTTGGTTTATTTAAATATGTTTCAGCAATTGATATAATTAGGTATAATGTTTTGATAACAAGTTTTCTTTTTATTGCGGTAGTGCTTTCACTTATTACATTTTTAGTAAGTCTCGTAGCAGTTACCATAAGTTCAAAAAAATATTAAAAAGTTGTTTACAAATTAGGTAAAGGATAGTATTATATATTAGAAAATAAAATTTAATATCTCGTTAGGTGAGGTTACTACATGGATATACGCTACTGCCCAGAAATGTCGAGAGACGCCCATGGGTCAGCAGGTACTGCCGAATTAAGGTTTTACTTAATGTAGCTGACTACATTCATACTAGTTTATGAATGCTTATGCTCAAAGCTGTGTAGTGCTAAAACTCAACGAATGGAGAAAATTAAGCTTTAATATAAGTGTTTTTTTGTTGCGATTTTTTAATCTCTTCATTCGTTGTGATGGAGAGATTTTTATTTTGCTTAAAAATAAGGAGGTGGTTACTCATGGAAGATGGTCCTGATGGTGATAAGTTTAAAATTGAAAAAGAAAATTTAATCGTTATTCTAATGGGTAATCGCTGTTTAGGGAGCGATACTCAAAGATAAACAACTTGAAAAATAGAAATTGCAAATACTGAGTTTATTCTGATAAATTACAATTTTTGGAGCAGAGTACAGATGACAGAGTACAGAGTACAGAGTACAGTGAATGATGATTTACCTTTCGCTTTTTTCAGGTAAATCTTAAACTTAAATGGTGCCAGCTTCGCTAAGCACCATATATGGCGCTATTACGCAGCAATAAAAAAATAAGTTTTGAGATTTTTCGTAGTGCTAACGGAGAAAAATCGTCCTTCATTGTACTCTGTACTCTGTACTTTGTACTCTGATTCAAATTGTAATTTAACAGGATCAATTTGGTGCTGGAAATATAAATTTTTTAAATTGTTTATCTATAGTAAAGGAGGTTATCGTTATGGAATTAAAAGAAATAATAAATAAAATTGATATAGCAGTTGAAGGTTTATCACAAAAAGAAGCTGAGCAGAGATTGGAGAAGTATGGTTTAAATGAAGTAGAAAGTGAAAAAAAGAAATCTGTGCTTCAAAGACTTCTTGAAAATGTAAAAAATCCTCTTGTAATATTGCTAGGTGTACTTGCTATAATATCTTATGTTACTGGAGATTTAAGAGCAGCTTTGGTTATGTGTGCAATGGTACTTTTAGGCGTGGTGTTAAAATTTGTGCAAGAAATGAAAGCAGATAATTCTGCTGAGCAGCTTAAAGCAATGGTAAATATAACTACTGCGGTAATTAGGGATGGAGTTCAAAAGGAAATACCTTTAAAAATGTTAGTACCAGGTGATATTATTCATTTATCCTCAGGTGACATGATACCAGCGGATGTAGAAATTTTAACCTCAAAGGATTTATTTATTAATCAATCTGCACTTACGGGAGAATCACTGCCAGTAGAAAAATTTTTAACAGAGGATGAATATAAAAATCCACTTGAAAATCCAAGACTGTGTTTTATGGGATCTAATGTTGAAAGCGGAACAGCAATAGCCGCTATTAAAACGACAGGAAGTAAAACTTATTTTGGGAAGCTTAGCAGTAAAATTACTGAAGAAAGATTAATGACAAGCTTTGACAAAGGTGTTAACAAATTTACCTGGCTAATGATTAAATTAATTTTCGTTTTAGCTCCGGTTGTATTTTTAATCAATGGGATAGTTAAAGGAAACTGGTGGGAGGCTTTTTTATTTGCAATTTCGGTTGCAGTTGGCTTAACTCCAGAAATGCTTCCTATGATAGTTACTGTAAACTTATCAAAAGGTGCTATAACAATGTCTAAAAAAAAGGTTATAGTAAAAAAGTTAAATGCTATACAAAACTTTGGTGCTATGGATATATTATGCACAGATAAAACTGGAACAATAACTTGTGGTAAGGTTGTTTTACAAAAGCATATAAATATATACGGCAAAGAGAGCCAAAGAGTTCTTAAATATGGCTATATGAATAGCTTTTATCAGACTGGCTTAAAAAATCTTATGGACGTAGCTATACTTGAACACAGAAATGATGGAGAAGATTTTAACATTGAAAATAAATATGAAAAAATTGATGAAATTCCATTTGATTTTATGAGAAAAAGAATGTCAGTAGTTGTTAGAAATAAAAGATTGGAAGACGTTTTAATTTGTAAGGGTGCAGTTGAAGAGGTATTAAGCTTATGCAATAAATATGAAACAAAAGAAGGAACAGAACCCTTTGTAGGAAAGATGACAAAGGAAATTACAAGGATAGTTACAGATTTAAATAAAGAAGGTTATAGGGTTATAGCAGTTGCATATAAAAACTCAAAAAACTATAAAAAGGAATATTCAGTTGAAGATGAAAGAAATCTTACGCTCCTTGGTTTTATGGCATTTTTAGATCCGCCAAAGGAAACCTCAAAAGAAGCAATTGAAAAGTTTCATAAGAACAGTGTTGATGTAAAAATACTCACAGGTGACAATGATATAGTGACAAAAAAGATTTGCGCGGAAGTAAATTTACCTATTGATTCAATTTTACTCGGAAGCGATATTGATGAAATGTCAGATGAAAAATTGGCTGTAGCAGCAGAAAAAACTACTGTATTTGCAAAATTGTCGCCAATGCATAAAGAGAGAATTATAAAAGCGCTTCAAAGTAAAAATCATGTTGTTGGATTTATGGGAGATGGGATAAATGATGCACCAGCACTTAAAACAGCAGATGTTGGTATTTCAGTAGATACTGCTGTAGATATTGCAAAAGAATCTTCTGATATAATACTTCTTGAAAATAGTCTTTTAGTGCTTGAAGAGGGAGTTCTTGAAGGAAGAAGAGTATTTGGTAACATTGTTAAGTACATTAAAATGACTGCAAGCTCAAACTTCGGAAATATGTTTAGTGTTATTGGAGCAAGTATATTTGTACCATTTTTGCCTATGCTTCCAATACAGGTGCTTACAAATAATCTGCTTTATGATATATCTCAAACAGCAATACCTACAGATAAAGTTGATGATGAATGGATTGAAAAACCAAGAAAGTGGTCTGTTGATGAAATTAAAAGATATATTTTTCATATAGGACCAATTAGCTCAATATTTGACTATACAACTTATTTTATGATGCTCTATATATTCAAAGCATGGCATAATCCAGCTTTATTTCAAACAGGATGGTTCTTAGAATCACTATTTACTCAGACGCTTATAATTCATGTAATCAGAACAAATAAGGTGCCATTTATTCAAAGTATAGCAAGTAAGCCTTTAATAATAACTTCAATACTAATTATGACCTTTGGTGCATTTCTGATTAATTCACCATTTGCAAGTGCATTTGGCTTTGTAAAATTACCTCTGCTCTATTATCCTTTGTTAGCATTGACATTGTTATGCTATGTAATACTGACTCAAGGAATAAAAGCTTGGTATGTAAAAAAATATGCTGATGTTGAATAAAATTTGGGAAGGAGATGTAAATTAATATGTTAGAATTAATAGTTATTAGACATGGACAATCTACTGCAGATATCGAAAAAAGGTATGAGGGAAGAGCAGATTTTGAACTTACAGATTTGGGTAGAGCACAGGCTTATAAAGCAGCTAAATGGATATATGAAAAATTTAAGATTGATTTAATTATCAGTAGTCCATTGAAAAGAGCAGCGGAAACGGCTGAGATTATTGGAGGAGAAATTGGTAAAGTAGTTAAATATGATGACGGGCTCATGGAGTGGAATAACGGAATTTTGCAGGGACTTCTTATAAAAGAAGCAGAAAAGAAATATCCTATGCCTAAAGGTGGAAGAAAATATTATGACAGAATTGAAAAGGGTGAATCAGCAATAGAATTTAGAGCTAGGGCAGAAGCTTTCTTGGCTAAATTAATTGATAAATATAACGTAGAAGAAAAGGATAAAAGAATTTTAATAGTAAGTCATGGTGGAATGATTTCTATGCTATTTCAAAGCTTTTTAGACTTATCTATAAATTGTAAGGTTAGTGCAGCTAGTGCGGATACTGGAATTCACATATGGAGAATTTCTGATAACAGAAGAATTATAGTAAAGATAAATAGCCAAGAACATTTATTATAGATATACAACTTAGAACATTGAAATTACAAGTACTAAGTTTATCCTGACAAATTATGTGTACGGAATTGTATATATCTATAAGTTTAGGTATAATTAAAATATAAGAATTAATAATTTCCATGTTTCAGATTGGCTAGCTACAGATTAGGAAAGAAGGAATTAGTTATGTTAGGAAAAAAAACAAAGCATCTTGAAAGTATAGTTAACTCAATAGACAAATTATTATCTACTGAAAAAGAACAAAAGTTGAGAAGTAAATTGGGAAATCAAATACATGATTATATATTTGATGATGAAATCACAGATAAAATTAATTTATGCGATTTCTCAAATTTAGGTATAGGAGATGGCTTAGAAGGAGAGCAATTGGCGTTTCTTTTTTCAACAATATTTCCTGTATTTATAGAAGAAAAAGATGTTGTGTATAGATTATATAGACATAAGATTGAAGTTGATTTATCAGATGAAATTGCTGATAGATATATTTTTATATTTTCAGAGGGAAGGCTTACTTCAGGTTTATTTCAATGTTTTAGACTTTATGACGATGAATATGTATATGGAATTAAAAGAATAATAAATGTAATACCAAAACTTAAACAGGCTATTTTAAAGGAACTAGATAATCTTGAAAGAAGTAATAAGAATTTTAAAGAAAATGTAACTGATTTAAAAAATAAAGTTGAAATGGCTGAAAAAAATTATGATGCACTAATGGGAGATTTAAAAAAATTATAAATGTATTTATTGAGAATAATTTCAAGATATAACATATAAATTTTTAGCCTTAATCTTTAAATTAATTAATATTTGTTGTAAAATATTATTATAAATTACATTTGGGGAGTGATTCGTTGAGAGGAGAAAGATGTGTAGTTTGTGGCAAAGATGGAGAGAGGCACCATATAGTTTATAAAAGTCAAGGAGGCTTGGACTTTCCTCTTAATTATGTATATTTATGTGCTGAACATCACAGAGGTGTTAATGGACCTCATAAAAACAGAAAAGTTGATTTAGAATACAAGCTAGATATGCAAAGACGAATAGAAAAAATACTTACAAATGATTACTATAAAATGAAGGATTTTATGGAATTGCTTCATATTAATAAGAGACAGGCTAAAGTTATAACAAGTGATTTTAGGTTATATAAAGAAGGATATAAGACAATAGATATTATTAAAAGAATTATGGGTGGAAAACTGTATCATGATTATATGTTAAGTGATAATTATGATGAATCCTGGGAAGAAATAGATAATTTAGTTTGCAGATAATTAAAAGAACCGCGCGCAGCGGTTCTTTTTTAGATTGAAGTTTCTTTTAAAATCTTGTATAAACCTTCAGTTATTCTTTCAAAATCTTCTTTAAATAAGATTCCATTTATAACTTGAGATTTTATAAGCTTACCTTCTTTATCATATACATTTATAGAATCACTTTTTCCTCTAAATGTAAAATCACCCAATACTTTTTCCATAAATAAGTCCTCCTTGCTAAACTGGTTTCATTATATATATTTATAAAATAACGTTATCTCTCATTATACAAAATTAAGAATAAAATTTCAAGTAAAAGGTAAACATAATTTTAAAGGAGATGATAAATGTGTCACATAGCACAGGAAAAAAGGTAACAAAAAAATTTTCACATGCTGAAGATAAACCAGAGCCAGTTGAAGTTAAATATTCAAGAGAGCAGTCAACTTATCATGCTTCAAAAGATCACAAGAAGTATAATGAGACAATTAAAGAGAATTTAACTAAGTAGTTATAAAATAACATTTTAATCAAAATTTGTATAAAAAAAGGAAAAATGATAATACTTCTTTATAGGGAATACTCTATTGAAATTAAAATACATGTACAAGTTGAGATTTTATTGTAAACCCTGTAGGGAGTGATTATTTTGAAAAAAAATTTGATTTTGTGCACAGATGAAGAATTATGGAATATTAAAATGAGTTTATGGGCTTATAGAAACTTCCTTTTTAAAGAGAAGAGAAATGGAAATAAAAATGCTGACATTAGGGAAAAATCCATAAGAAATATTTTATGTGATTTAGAAAAGAATTGATATTTGTAGTTTCACTATAGGGTTAAGTCATTAAAAAAGGACTGCTTTCAGAATAATTTGAAAGCAGTCTTTTGTATATAGTTGAACTGGTTTATCTTTAATTCTTACACGATTTGAAGTTTAAGCATATTTGTTGAACCGGATTTAACTATAGGTATTCCAGCTGCAATAATTACTACATCGCCTTTTTTAATAAGCTTTTCTTCCAAAGCTCTAGCTATACATTCATCGATTAATTCATCGGTAGATGTAACTTTTTTAGATATAATAGGTGTTACACCAAAATTTAAAGATAGGCTTCTTGCAACCTTTTCATAAGGTGTAACAGCAATTATTGGGCAAGCAGGTTTATATTTTGAAACCATTTTTGCAGTAAGTCCACTTTGAGTCGCAGTTATAATAGCAGCGGCATTTACTTCGGCAGCTGTTGAGCAAGTAGCAAGACTTATAGCATTTGATAAATTTGTTAATGAAGTTTCTCTAAGTTTTTTAAGAAATTTTGCGTAATCAATGTGTTTTTCAGCATTTTGAGCTATTTTTGACATAGTTGTTGCAGCCTCTATTGGGTAAAGTCCGCTAGCACTTTCACCACTAAGCATTACCGCATCTGTACCATCATAAATTGCATTTGCAACATCTGAAGCTTCTGCTCTAGTTGGTCTTGGATTTCTTATCATTGAATCTAACATTTGAGTAGCAGTTATAACGAATTTACCTGCCAAGTTACACTTCTGTATTATCATTTTTTGTATGATTGGAACATTTTCAATTGGGATTTCAACACCCATATCGCCTCTTGCAACCATGATTGCATCTGCTTGTTCAATAATCCCATCTATGTTATCAACGCCTTCTTGAGTTTCAATTTTAGCTATTACCTTTATATCTTTGCCGCCATTTTTATTTAAAACATTTTTTACATCTATAATATCTTGAGCTTTTCTAATAAAAGAAGCAGCAACCATATCTGCTTCAACCTTGCAGGCAAATTCTAAGTCAGATATGTCTTTTTCTGTAATAGCAGGAAGACCAATTGATACATTTGGAACATTAACACCTTTATGATTTGAAATTGTACCACTTACAACGGCAGTACATTCAATTGTTTTACCGTTAACCGCGTCTACTTTAAATTCTAAAAGTCCGTCATCAACGAGTATTGTATCGCCTTTTTTTACTTCAGTATAAAGATTTTCATATGAGATTGAACATTTTGTTGAATCACCTAGTATTTCTTTGTCACATATTATAGAAAATGGCTCACCTTTTTTGATTTCAGCCTTATCATTTTCAAAATTATGAGTCCTTATTTTTGGACCCTTTATGTCGACTACGATAGAAACTGGTTTGTTTAAATCTTTTCTAAGTTGCTTAATTATATCTATTTTTTCTTTGTGACTTTCATGTGTTCCATGTGAAAAATTCAATCTAGCAGCATTCATTCCAACATTAATAAGGTTAGTTAAAGCTTCTTTAGTATCTGATGATGGTCCAATTGTAAATATCATTTTTGTTTTTTGCATGTAAATCACCCCTATAGTTTAGTATTTTCACAAATAATTTCTATAAAAACATATGTAAAAGATTAATGTGAAATTTTATCCTTATATTGATTATAGAGTTTTTAGATGAAAAAATAAAGGGGGATTTAGGGATATTAAAAAATAATAAGTCCAAATTAAGAGATAGTTTTATGTAGAAAGCAATTATTCAAAGAATATTAATTAATTTTTGCTTTTATCTACAGCTGATTCTTTATGCTGAGGTGAATTTTTTGTACATTTACTTTTTATCATAGTTACATATACACCATATAAAAATGTTAGAATTGCCATTACGTATGGTAAGTATACTACAACTGCATGAGGTATTCTCGTAGAGATCAAATTATCTTCAAGAAGCATTAAAAATGATGTATGTGCAAGTATTGCACCTCCTATATATATAACTATACTGTATTTTCTCATGAGAGTTGCAACATATTGACTTCCAAAAAATATTATTGGTATATTCAAAAGAAGACCAAAGATTATTAGAATTATATTTCCCTTTGATGCAGCAGCGATAGCAAGTACATTATCTAGGCTCATTGTAATATCAGCAAGTACTATACTTGTTACAGCTGTTAATAATCTAGAAGAGCTATGTACTTCGGCATTATCAGCTTCAGCCTGTGGTTTTATGAAATCCCAAGTTATTTTTATTAAGAGAAGACCTCCAATAAATTTTATAGGTAGCCACTGTATCATAAGTATGTACGTTACTAAGCATGCAAAAATTATTCTAAGAAGTATTGCAGCAGTAACTCCTATTACAGAAGCTTTTTTTGCTAATGTTTTAGGGAGACCTCGTGTTGCTAGGGCTATTACACCTATATTATCACCACTCAAAACTATATCAAGTAAGGTAATTTGAAGGGCTCCTCCTATCATAATTAGTATGTCCGACATTTTGTTCCTCCTTAAATTTACTTGAATAAATATTAACTTTTTATATGGTTTTTAAAACTGTATAAAATAATTACAATTATTATTATAGTATTTTTAGTATAATATTTCAATGTAAAATAAATATAATATGGTATATAATAAGGAAAATGATATTGCACGCAATATATTATGGGATATGAATGCGAAAAGCGTTTATGCTAAGTGGGATAATAATAGTATAGTTAATATTAATGGAAAGAAGATGTGCATTGACAGCAGTTATTATTTTGGAAGTGAGTAGAAAGCCTAAAATTATTGTGATACAGTGAAGGATAATTTATTTGATTTTCTTTTTAACTAAGGCTATGTTTTAAATAAGTGTTGATTTTCACACTTATTTAAAACATAGCTTTTACTAATTAAAATGATAAGCATCCTTTCTAAGTTGTACATTTAAGACAAGTGATAAAAGTATAAAATTAGCTAAAAGCGAACTTACCCCGTAACTCATAAAAGGCAAAGTTATTCCACTAACAGGCATAAGTTTTATAGTCATTCCGACATTTTGAAATATAGAAAATATAAAAGATGCAAAGATACCTACACAAATCAGCCTACCGCTAAGATCACGAGTGGTTTTAGCTATTTTTATTATTCTATAAAGAAAAATAAAATATAATATGAATAAGAAAGCTGCCCCAACTAGTCCCCATTCTTCTCCTACAGAAGCAAATATAAAATCTGTATGAATTTCTGGTATAAAGCCATTACTTGCAAAGTTGCTTCCAAGAAAGCCTTTACCGAATATTCCACCAGAACCTATTGCAGTAAGAGACTGCTTAAGTTGATACAGTGAATCGGCTTGTGCCGTAGCAGAATTTATTGCCGAATCTGGAGTGAGAAGTGAGGTTATTCTAGCTAATTGATAAGATTTTAATAGCCCACACTTTACTACTATAGCACAAGCAGGAATTAGTGCTGCAAAAAATCCTAATATAACTTTGAGATTAAAATCAGCTATAAAAAGGATACCTAAGCTTATACACAAACAAATTATAGACATACCTAAGTTTGGTTGTTTATAAATTAAGGCAAAAGGTATTAAGGTATAGAAAGCTAATATTAAAAAGTTCTTAAGATTATTTACCTTTCCCTCCATAACATCTATTTTTCTAACTAATATTAAGGTTAAGGAAATCTTTGCAAATTCAGCAGGTTCCATTCCTAAAAACCAGGAGTGTGCACCATTTATAGGACGTGATTTTAATGTAGCAATCAAAACGATTATTACAATCCAATATAGTATTTCCGAATATCTCATTATGGATTTATAATCTATAAAAACAAGAAAAATGCATACAATAATACTTCCTATAAGCCCCTCAATTTGACGGTTTGAGAAGTAAGTTCCAGATGAATTGTATGTACTTGTATAAATGTTTAATATTCCAAAAGCTACAATTATTACTGCATTAATTAAGAGGAAGAAGTCCAATTGTTTTAATAAGCTTAATTTTTCTGGTATGTTTAATTTTGCAAATAATTTAAAAAAGGATGATTTCAACGTGGTTACCTCCATGGTTATTATAGTAAATTAATTTCTATTTAATTATATCATGATTTTGTAACAAGATTGTCTAATTTTTATTAAATTATATTGAAAATTAGAAAGAATATTGATATAGTAAGAGGGTGTTAAGGCATGTTAAAAAATATAAGTGGGATTTGTTATTTTCTTTAAGATGCCTAAGGAGGAATTTGAGTGAATTATCACAAAATAATTGCAGAAAGAATTAAGTTCCAGATTGATATGGAGATAAAAAATCTAGAAAGCTTAATTGAGGTACCTCCAAAATCTGAAATGGGCGATTTTGCACTACCTTGTTTTCAATTTTCAAAGGTTATGAGAAAAGCACCTAATATTATTGCAGAAGAGCTAGCAAAACAAATGGAAATTGATGGATTCGAAAAAATACAAAATAATGGACCGTATATAAATTTTTTTGTAGATAAAAGTATATATATTAAAAATACTGTTGAAAGTATTTTAAAGGAAAAGGATAAGTATGGTTCGTCAAAAATTGGTGAGGGAAAAACTATAACAATAGAATATTCATCTCCAAATATAGATAAACCTTTTCATATAGGACATTTGTTTAGTACTGCTATAGGAAATTCTTTATACAAAATATTTTCTTTTGAAGGCTATAATTGTGTAAAAATAAATCATATTGGTGACTTTGAAACTCAGTTTGGTAAAATTATTTCTGCTAATGGAGAAAGTTTTTATAATGAAAAAGTGGAATCAATTGTAAATGAAATGAAAGAAAAAGGACTTTTAGTAGAAAGTAATGGTGCCAAAGTTGTGATGCTGGATGAATACAACATGCCGCCATGTATAATTCAAAAATCTGATGGTGCAAGAATATGTAGGTCAATGGATATTGCAGCAGCAGAGTATAGAAAGAAAACGTATAATTTTGACAAAAATATTTATGTAATTGGACTTGAGCAATCGCTCTATTATAAACAGGTTTTTAAAACACTTGAACTTGCAGGATATGAATGGGCAAAAAACTGTTTACATGTGGGCTTTGGTCTAGTTAGATTTGCAGACAGAAAGCTTTTAATTAGAAAAGAAGAAGATAATTTCCTTAAATATTTATTAAAGAAAGCAATTTTAAAGGCAAATGAAATAATAAATGAGAAAAGTCCTAACTTGGAAAATGTAGAAGAAGCAGCTAAAAGGTTAGGAATAGGATCAATATTATTTACATACCTTAAAAGCGAAAGAGAAAAGGATATTGCCTTTAACTGGAATGAAGTGCTAAGTTTTGATGGTGAAACAGGAATATATGTACAATATACTTATGCAACAGCAAAAAGTATACTTAGAAAAGCTGGAAAAATATCACCTGAAGTTAATTATAAAAAGCTTAAGGCAGCTCTTGAATTTGAACTTGCTAAAAAGCTTCATGGTTTTAATGATGCTATAATAAGCGCAATGGATAAGCTTGAACCTTTTGTAATAACAAGATATGTAATTGATGTTGCAAAAGCTTTCAATAAATTTTATAATTCATGTAATATAATAAATACAGATGATGAGGAACTTAAAAATGCAAGGCTTGTTATTGTAGAAGCAACTTCTATTGTAATAAAAAATGCACTGTACTTATTAGGAATTGAGACAGTCGAAAAAATGTAAAGGTGGGATTCAAATGGGTTTATCAATAGTTAACATTATAATTCTTTTGGTAATAGTTATTGCGGTTATGCTATTTTATAACTTTGTAATTAAATTATATGTACTTCCAAAGTTTAAAATTAATAAATGGGTAGCATTAGCCTTTGGAATAATTATGTTCTTTGCAACTAATGTTGTTGGAGTTGCTGTAAAATTTAAAAATGGTCAGTTTAGTATAAAACAAATACCGTATTTTATTTGCATGGCTTTATTTATATTAGCGTTTTTTACTTTCTTTGACCTTATGGGTTGGAGCTCAGGTGCAAAATATGAAAAAAGGAATGCTAAAAAGGATGTTGTAATAAGACCTAAGGCAAAGCCTAATAGGGTGAAAAACAGAGATAAGGATAAGAAATAGTGCTTTAAAAATTAATAAAGCAAAGAGGCAAATTATTAAAAGACTTAGAACTTTTAATAGTTTGCCTCTTTGTTTTATAAAACTATATTTATGCACTAGTTTTTTTATAATGTTAGTTGTATTGTTCTACATTTAGATTTGTTTCTACTTCTGTAGAATCATTTTGAACTTCTTCAGAGAAGTTTAAATCAACCTGATCCAAAGGAATAATTTTAGTTTTATATTTTAATTTATAACCTATATACAATGCAAGGAACAGAGGAATTCCTATATAGGAGGCAATTAATCCTTGAAAGTCAATGCCATTTGGAGTTATACATGAATATCCTTGACCAAGTATTATAACAACGCACATTATTAATGCAAGTATAGGACCAAATGGATATAATATAGCTTTGTACTTTAAGGATTTTAAATCTTTATTTTGATGAACAAATGCTTTCCTAAATCTATAATGGCATACTGCAATACCAACCCAAGCTATAAAGCCGGCAAGTCCGGATGCTGCTACCAGCCAAACATAGACAGTGCTTTCAGCGAATATTCCAGTTAAAAAACAGAGAGAAGCTATTATTGTAGTTGCAATTAAGGAATTTACTGGTACACCTCTGCTGTTTGTTTTAGCAAACATTTTAGGAGCCATACCTTCTTTAGCCATTGAAAAAAGCATTCTACTTGAAGCATACATACCAGAATTACCAGCAGATAATACAGAGGTTAATATTATTGCATTCATTAAAGAAGCTGCTCCGGCTATACCAGCTTTTTCAAATACCATTGTGAAAGGGCTTGTGCTAACTCCTGCACTAGTAAACGGTATTATGGCACCTAAAATTACTATTGTACCTAAATAAAAAATTAAAATTCTCCAAAATATTGAGTGTATTGCTTTAGGTATAGTTTTTTCTGGATTTTCACTTTCTCCTGCAGCAACACCTATAAGTTCTGTACCTTGAAAGGAAAAACCAGCAATTAAAAATATAGCAAATAATGACTTGATACCACCATTAAATGGACCACCGGCTATAAAATAATTGTGAAAGCCAATTTTCTTTCCACCCATAATTCCCAAAATCATTAAAACGCCAATTATCAAAAATACAATAACAGTGAATACTTTAATGCCAGCAAACCAGTATTCTGACTCACCATATGCTTTTGAGGATAAAACATTTAAGCCTACTATTATCACTAAAAATACAATACTCCAACAAATTCCGGGCACATTAGGAAACCAATATTTCATTATTAAAGAGCCTGCAACCATTTCAGCTGCTATTGTTATTGCCCAGTTATACCAGTAATTCCAACCAAGTGCAAAACCAAGCGCTGGATCAATAAATTTGTTAGCGTAAGTACTAAATGATCCTGATATTGGCATATAGGTTGCCATTTCACCTAAGCTTGTAATTAAGAAATATACCATTAGACCTATTAGTCCGTAAGCTGCAAGTGCACCTCCAGGACCAGCTGTGTGTATAGTGTCACCCATTGCAAGAAATATACCTGTGCCGATAGAACCACCTAAAGCTATCATATTTAAATGCCTAGCCTTTAAACTCCTTTTTAACTCGTTATTTTGTTCACTCATTGTTTGTCCTCCATGTCGTTTTGAATTTTTATAGATAAACCAATTCAACTATTAAAATTTATGTGCATCATAATGCCCAGAAGATGGCATTTTGATACAAATAAATTTTAAGTTTCAAGGTGGTTTATCTTTATAAGTAGCTAACTAAGATAATGTAAGGAGTTTCAAAATAAAAAAATGCCATGAAAGCAAATTCATGGCATTAATACGAAACTACATATTTTATGAAATGTAATAAATAACGTATATTATCATTGAAAATAGCTCTCCACAAAATCATTTGTGACAGTCTTATACATATTTTGCATAAGCCCAGTAAATAGCATTAAAGCAATTAGTTATTTACTTCGGCGAAAAATCCTTTCATATTATTTCCTCTAGCTTGCATCCATAATATTACTATTAAGTTTCGCGCCTCTATCTCAGTTATGTACTTTTTAGTTTGGAATTAATTATCTACCTAAAGTTAAAATAAGTCAAGCTAAGTGGAATTACATATAGTTTAATTTATAGGTTAATTTGTTGTTAAGATGATAAAAATTATATAAATATTTATTAACTTTTACTTAAATAAAGTAATAATATTGAATAAATGATTTAAATAAAGATTGAGAGGCTTATTTACAGATGTTTCATAAGCTTTTAACCAAATTCATGTCCTGGTATTGTATTATTAACATAAGTATTACCTTCTAATGGCGTAAAACCAGATACCTCCATGTCTGTCACAGCAGGGTATGCACGATGGTAATCAGGAAACGTAAAATTAAGTGTATAGTTCTTTCCAGAAAAAACAGCTTTTGTTCCATCTCCTGTGAAAACTGCTGTATTAGTAGCAAAAGCGACTTCTTTTTCTTCGTCAGATACCTTATAGATAGTGAAGTTAAAAGAAGCATCTTTTACATTAGAAATGACGATTTCATAGTATTTTTTTATTGGGTTGTCTCCAAAGCGTTTATTGTCAAAATAAATGCCAGCATATAATTTGACTTTACCTTTTATATTAGTAGTATCTGCATTTGTAGTTGTTTTGTCTGTTATATTTGTTATATTGGTATTCATATTTTTATTTGTGCTTTTACCAGTTGCTGTTGAAGCATTTTGCTTTGTATTATTAGAAACTGATGTTTTATTATCAGTATTTGATGCTTCTGCAGACATTTTTTGATCGCTACTTAAAGATGTTTTTTCAGGAACTGAACTGCAGCTAGTAAGGCCCGTTACAGCAACTGAAGTTATTAAAGTTAGGGATATAATCGTAGTTATCCATGAGCTTTTTTTAAAATTGCTAATCATAATTATTCTCCTTTTATAGCCAGATTTATTTTTGGAAATTCCTGCCGACGATGGAATAAAGTTTGATTCTGATAAAAGTCGTAATAGTTTTATTATTGTATTGCCATAATGCTGATACTCATCTTTATTTACATACTTTAAAGCAGCTGCATCACATGATATTTCACAATCTTCATGCATTTTATAAAAAGCATACCATATTATTGGGTTGAAGAAATGTATGATTTGCAGCAATACAATAATCCAGTTTAAAAGTATATCTTTTCTTTTATAATGAGATAGTTCATGAAGAAAAATATATTTTATTTCATCATCACTTAAATTTTCCATATGTGCTTCATAAGCTAAAATTTTAATTTTCAAGAATCCATATAAAGAAGGGGTTCTTAATTTATTTGTAGTGAATATAGTAATGTTGCGGTTTATATGCATAATTTTTTTACAGTTTTTTAATATAGAAAGTATCCTTATATTGCTTGATTTTTTATATTGCTTAAGTTTTATAGCAAAGAATACATTTATAGATATAGTGTATATGAGCATAATAACCATACCTATTACCCATATGCAGACTATGAGTTTCATTATAAAATCATAATTTCTAGGTTCAGTTGTTTTTAAAGAAAATGAATTAGAAGAAGTTTGCTTTTTTAAATTAGGCTTACCTGAAGGCGCAGCTTTACTATTTAGAGAAGTAGCTGACTTATCAGTTGTGTCCTTGGTATAGGTTATATTTTCAATAATTTTTTGAGGTAAATTTATTTTTTTTGCTGTAGTGGAAAATAAACTGTATATGCTGGTAGAGCTTTCTATATAAAAAGGTACTATCAGTCGTATAATTAGTAATAGCCAGATATAATAATGCCATTTTGGTGTTAATGCTTTATTGAATATTTTTTTTACTAAAATAATAATTAAAGTAAGGATGCTTGCATTGAAGCTTAAATATGCAATTTGTTTAAAAATCCAAACAATAGTATCCATAATAAATTACCTACTTTTTCATAGAATGTAATAGCTTTTCGAGTTAGCAATTAATTAAATCCTTTTGTGTATTACAATTGTACTACAAAATCATATTACAATTGTAATATGATTTTGTCAACAAATATTTTTTTATATTCTAAATAAAATGTTTCTTGATAAAATTATTGGTTAGTCTATTTAAATTAAAACATAGTCAATTTAATAAAAGTGGAACTGTTGCTAATTTGAAATGTGAAAACGGCTATGCTATTATTTTAGTATATTGATAATAGTGATGGTGAATTATTTATGGACAAAAAAGAACAGATATATAAAGTGGCTATTAAATTATTTAATGAAAATGGATTAGATAAAACGCCTACATCAAGGATTTCAAAAGAAGCGGGAGTTCAGATGTTTTATTACTTTAATACAAAAAATGAATTGATAAACAGTATTTATTTAAGATGTAGAGATATGCTGCTTAACTATATAAAATTAGGGATAGATGAAGAGAAAACTTATAAAAATAAAATAAGAAAAATTTTTATCAATTACATTAACTGGGGAATTAACAATACTGATGAATTTATGTTTATTCAACAATTTAGTAACTCGCCTTATATATTAAATACTAACCGTAAAGATGGTATTAGTGTATTCGTAGAATTTTTTAAGGAAGGGGTTAAAAAAGAAATCATTAAAAATGCTGATATATATTATTTATTTTGGATTATAGTTTCTCTTTTTAATGCAAATGTTCAATATTTAATAAATTCTGATGAAAATTTAAAGGATAATGATGAATTTATAGATCAAAGCTTTGATTTATTTTGGAGCGGTATTAAGAAATGATGGAAGCAAATAAACCAGAGTACAGATGACAGAGTACAGAGTACAACGAAGGATGATTTTTTTATTGCTTACGCAATAACGTCGTATATGGTTCTCAGCGAAGCTGACAATATTTAAGTTTAAGATTTACCTAAGAGAATCGAAAGGTAAATCATCCTTCACTGTACTCTGTACTCTGTCAGCTGTACTCTTATCTACAAATTCTGGTTTAACAGGATACACTCAGTATGTGTAATTTCAATGTTTCAAGCTGTCTATCTATATTATTCCAAGTATTTGCTTAATGTATAAGCAATGCCATCTTCTTCGTTAGATAAGGTCACTTCATCAGCTACATCTTTTAAGGCATCTACAGCATTAGCCATAGCTACACCTGTGCCAGCATATTTAACCATTGAGGCATCATTGTGGCCGTCTCCAAAAGCAATCATTTCCTCTTTTTTATAACCCATAGGAATTAGTACAGAATCTAAGGCTTTGGCTTTATCAATTCCTTTAGCAGTAAATTCAAAGAAGAAATCTGCTGTAAACATACAACTCAAAGAGTCTTTAAATGGTTCCATCATTTCTTTGTAATGAGTCTCTAAATATTCAGGAGTTCCAGCAGTTAAAATTTTATTTAGTGGATAGTCAGCGAAGGTAGCTAAATCATCTTTTTCACATAATTTAAATTTATTATTACGACCTTCATATTTAATTATATTAAAAGGTTCACCTTTGTAATCTATCATATTGTTATAAACATCATTAACATACATGTAGTCATCTTTTACAACCATAGGTATAACATCAAATTTTTTCATGTGCTCAAGAACTGCTTGTCCTTGTTCCACGTTCATGGTTTCATTAAACAGAACTTTATTAGTTTCGCAATCAACAACTTTAGAACCATTAAAAGAAACTAAAAGTCCATGATTTTCATCCATTTTTAATTCTTTGGCAAAATCCATTAATCCAGAAGTAGGTCTACCTGATGCAAGGATTAAGATAATTCCTAATTCTTGTGCTTTAATTAAAGCAGCCTTAGTTTTTGGTGTAATTACTTTCTTATTGTTAGTCAATGTACCATCTATATCTAGGATGATTACTTTTATTTTATTCATATTTTTTATCCCCCACGTTTTTTGCTTAATTTCTCCTTAATTATACTAATTTTTATTTTATAAATAAATAGTATTATTAAAAAATATTTATCAAAAACTATTTATACAGTTTATCGAGGAGAAGCTAAAGTACAGAGTACATAGTACAATGAAGGAGGATTTTTCTCCGTTAGCACTACGAAAAATCTGAAAACTTATTTTTTATTGATGCGCAATTGCGCTATTGATGGCGTTCAGCGAAGCTGACAACATTAAGTTTAAGATTTACCTGAGAGAAGCGAAAGGCAAATCATCATTCACTGTACTCTGTCATCTGTACTCTCATAGATAAATTCTAATTTAACAGGATTCAATTTGGCATTAGCAATTTAGATTTTTAAATTAGTATATCTTTAGCTGCATCCAGTTGTAGAGCCGCAGTCCAAGCATACATAACAAGTTCCGTTTCTCACCATTCTAGTGGAAGAACAATTGCCGCAGGTCATAGTATAAACTCTTTCATCGGTATTTTTTTCTTTTATTGAAACAGAATATCCTTCTGGTTTAACCTGGCATCTTGAAAAGTCACCTAGTTCTATATCGATTATTTTGCTTACCAAATCAGAAATAGAAGTTACACTTTTTATATAAGGATGTTTTTTTACAAAGCCATAAGGTTCATATTTTTGTCCTCTAAGCATTTTTGAAATATCTTGAGCTGGCACGTGGTATTGGAGCATTACAGATAAAGCTTTGGAAAGGGAATTTAATAATCCCATTATTATAGTACCTTCTCTATCTGTAGTAATATATATCTCTGATATTTCGCCATTTTCTCTTCTATTTACAGTAGTATATATTTTAACATCGTCTATTTGAGCGGGATGAGTTGTTCCACGTCTTATCCCAACAGGTTTTTCACGGTTGGCATATTTTATTGGAGCTTTTAAATTTTTTACTTTGTTTAGAAGTTCATTATAAGTCATATCTTCAAGTTGTACATGATCATCTTCCTTGAGACTTGTATTTAAAGGTTGACTTTCTTTTGAGGAGTCTCTGTAAAGAGTTATGCCTTTAATGCCAAGTTTCCAAGAAGTTAGAATAACATTTTTAAAATCCGAAATGGAAGCATTTTTAGGGAGATTTACGGTTTTTGATATAGAGCCAGAAATTAAAGGTATAATTGAAGCAACCATGAGAACATGACCCATAGGTGAAATATATCTATTACCACTTCCACATTTATTAGCTGTATCGAAAATAGGCAAATGCTCTTCCTTTAAGTAAGGGGCGCCTTCCAGTTTACCATCTGCTATAGCTTCGTATTCAAAACCATTTTTATCTGTTGTGATAGTTTTTCTTAAAATATAATCTAATATAGCCTTAATTTCATTTTTTGGATAACCAAGGTTTTCAAGAGATTTTTCTATTAAAGGGTTAGTAATTGTCATATATCCGCCACCAGATAATTTTTTGTATATGACGTGGCTGAAAAATGGTTCTATAGAAGTTGCACTACAGTCCATAGCAAATGATATTGTTCCCGTTGGTGCTATTACAGAAACCTGGGCATTTCTATATCCAAATTTTTCGCCGCAGCTTAAAGCATCAGTCCAAACTCCTTTTAGACAATCACTTATATACTCAAAGTTCATATTTTTAAGAAGTGAGTGATTAACTTTTATTGGATCATAATCAAGATTTTCAAAAGGTGTTGTTAAAGCTCCGGCAGCTCTTGCATGGTTTCTAATTACTTTAAGCATATACTTTTTATTTGTATCATATTTTTCAAAAGGCTTAATTTTTTCTGCCATAAGTGACGAAATATAATATGAATAACCAGTGAGTATTCCAATTAAAGCTGAAGCTATAGTTCGACCTTCTTCTGAATCATATGGATATCCCATAACCATTAAAAGTGAAGCTAAATTTGAAACCCCAAGACCAGTTGATCTAAACATATATGTTTTTCTTGCTATGTCTTCAGTAGGAAAATGTCCAAAGTTAATTGATGCCTCAAGAACAAGCTGGACTAAACCTATTATGTGTTTATAACCATCAATATCAAAAGTCTTATTTTTATCATCATAAAATTTATATAAATTTATAGATGCAAGGTTACAGGAGGTATCGTCTAAAAAGGCATATTCACCGCAGGGATTTGTTGAATTTATTCTGTTATAAGGTGTATTGTAAATACCATCTTCTCCGCAAGGGCAAGTGTGCCAAGCATTTAATCTATCAGAAAAGAGAGGAGCAGGATCAGCACATCTCCATGCAGATTTATTTATGGCTTCCCAGATATCCTTAACTTTAATTTTTTTATTTACAGAAGAATCAATTCTTCCTTTAAGTTCTATAGTTTCATCTTGGTTTATATCTAAATTAGAAACTTTTTTCATAAATTCATTTGAAAGCATAACAGAATTATTACCATTTTGCCCTGAAACAGTTTCGTAAGCTTCACCCTCAAAGCTGGCATCATAGCCCATTTTACCAAGGGCCCTTACTTTGTCTTCTTCCTTAGCCTTCCAGGTTATATAATCCATTATCTCAGGATGATCTACGTTTAAACACAGCATTTTAGCAGCACGCCTTGTGGTTCCTCCAGATTTTATTGCACCTGCATTTCTGTCAAGACCTCTTAAAAAGCTCATTAAGCCTGATGACACGCCGCCACCCGAAAGCTTCTCTCCCTTTGCTCTTATGGAAGAAAAATTTGTGCCAGTGCCAGACCCACCTTTAAAAAGCTTTGTTTCCGTAACGTATTGTTCAGATATTGAGTGGTTCCCTAAGAGTTTATCCTCTATAGACAATATAAAGCAGGCAGATGCTTGAGTTCGTGAAAAGGCATCTTTGCTTTTAATAACTTTTTTTAAATTTGAATCATAGTAAAAGTTACCTTGATCATTTCCAGTTATTCCATATATAAGTGAAAGACCAGTATTAAACCATTGAGGTGAATTTGGAGCGTACATTTGATTTAAAAATGCAAATACTAGTTCGTCATAGAAAATTTTTTTATCAACATCATTTTCTATAATTCCTTCATCCTTAAGTGATTCACACCAAAATGAAACTAATCTATGGGCTACCATTTTTAAACTGTTTTCATAATGAGTTTCATTTGGAATTCCAGCTTTTCTAAAATATTTTGAAGCAATTATATCACAAGCATTTTGAGAATAGCTTGATGGAAATTCTAAGTCCTTCATATCTATTAGAATTTTTCCTGTTTTATGGTCTTTCATGAATACATCTACTTTTTTCCAAGTGAATAAATCGTAAACAGTTTTGTCTTCATTATTTTCAAGTTGCCTTGTATAAAATCTTTTAAAAAGTGTATCTTTTATATTCATAGTATCCTCCCTGTAATATCAAAAACTATATATTGTATTATATTATGGAATATGACACAATATGTTGTATTGATATTATAAAATAAAATAAAATTTCTTTCAATAGGCAAATTTGTAAAACAGAGTACAGATGACGGAGTACAGAGTACAGTTAAGGATGATTTTCTTCCGCTTTGCTACAGAAAATCTTAAAACTTAGTTTTTGATTGCTTACGCAATCGCGGAATTAATGTTGTTCAGCAAAGCTGAACAACATATAAGTTTAAGATTTACCTGACGCAAGGAAAGGTAAATTAACCTTAACTGTACTCTGCTTTACAAACATTAACATTGATATTTATATGCAATTATGAAATAATTATATTAATTAAGGTGACTTTGATAAAAGTTGTCGAATTTCAGATGGTTCAATACCAAATGAAATCTATAAAGCTATTTTAAATTTGGGGTGGTGAATTTATGGAGATTTCAGGAGTACGTAGTAATAAACCCATAAGAAAAGAAAATAGAAACGTTACTGTTAAAAAGGATTTTTCTAGAAATTTTAATTTTGCACAACAGCAAAAATCTGAGCAGCAGCTTAAGGATATGCAGGATGATATAAAGAAAAAGGGAAATAGACTTGCAATAACTAAGTGTTTTGCAGATGTAAAAGATTATAAAAATCTTATAAAAGAATATCTTGAATCTGTACTTAATTATATGTATTCGGTAAAAAAAGATATAAGCTTTTGGCAGACACAATATTTTATCACAGTAGAAACTATAGATGCTAAGCTTCAAGAACTTACAGAGCAAATTATGAGTGAAGAGAGAGAAAAAATAAATATAGCCGGAACCATAGACGACATAACGGGGCTTATAGTTGATATGTATAAGTAAGAGTACAAAAGACAGAGTACGGAGTACAGTGAAGGATGATTTACCTAAGCAATCAAAAAATAAGTTTTAAGATTTTCTGTAGCTTTGCTACAGAAAATCATCCTTCATTGTACTCTGTCATCTGTACTCTGTACTCTGTTTTAAATCCACGTATTAAATGACGCATCCGAAGGCATTCTCCAGTCTCCTCTTGGAGATAAACTTATAGTTCCAACCTTAGGGCCGTCTGGGATAGCAGAGCGTTTAAATTGTTGAGTGAAAAATCTGCGTAGAAACTTTTGAAACCAATCATTTATTGTTTTTTCATCATACTTATCCTCAAAAGCCTTATTTGCAAGGAAAAGTATTCTTTCAGGTTCAGCACCTTGTTTAATGAAATAATATAAAAAGAAATCATGTAATTCATAAGGACCAACAAGATCTTCGGTTTTTTGAGTTATATTTCCTGATGCATCTTTAGGTAAAAGTTCTGGGCTCACAGGAGTATCAAGTATATCAATAAGTATTTCAGAAGTATTTTTATCTACCTCTTTTTCAGCTACATATTTAACTAAATATCTAACAAGTGTTTTTGGTATAGAACAGTTTACTGCATACATTGACATATGATCACCATTATATGTACACCAGCCAAGTGCAAGTTCAGATAAATCACCAGTACCAATTAATAGACCGCCTTCCTTATTAGCTATATCCATTAATATTTGAGTTCTTTCTCTTGCTTGAACATTTTCATAAGTTACATCATGGTTTTCTACAGGGTGATTTATGTCTTTAAAGTGAAGCAAACAAGCAGGAACTATATTTATTTCACGTAAATCAGTGCCTAAGTTTTTACATAAATTTAAGGCGTTATTATATGTTCTGTCTGTAGTGCCAAAGCCAGGCATTGTTACAGTTATTATATTTTTTCTATCAATTTTTAACATATCAAAAGTTTTAACTATTACTAAAAGTGCTAGGGTAGAATCAAGTCCGCCAGAGATACCAACTACAGCTTTGTTAAGTCTAGTATGGCTAAATCTTTTTGCAAGTCCAGAGGTTTGAATGTTAAAAATTTCTCTGCACCTTATATCACGTTCGCTTTTGTTAGATGGAACGAAAGGATGAGGATCTATGTATCTATTGAAATTTGTTACTTCTGTTTTTGTATATTCAAAATTAATAATTTGAGCTTCAAAAGGGCAGAATTTTATGCTGTCTCTAAAACTTAAGTTTTTTAACCTTTCACTAGTTAATCTATGTATATCTACGATTGAGGTTAATACTTCATTATCTCTTTGAAATCTTTTATTTTCATTGAGAATAGAGCCATTTTCTGCTATAATTAGGTGACCGCTGAAAACTAAATCAGTTGTTGATTCGAAAACACCGGAAGAAGCATAAATATAGGAACTAATGCATCTTGCACTTTGGTTAGAAACTAAACTTTTTCTATAGTCAGCTTTACTTACTATTTCATTTGAAGCTGACGGATTTACTATTATGTTTGCACCAAGTAAACTTAGAAAGCTGCTTGGTGGAATTGTAACCCATAAATCTTCACATATTTCTATACCTACTTTAATTTCACCGCATTGAAATATTAAATTAGTACCAAAAGGAATATTTTTATTTGAAGGAAGATCTACAAATTTACTTTTAATATTCATTCCATCAGTAAACCATCTTTTTTCGTAAAATTCAGTATAATTCGGTATATAGCTTTTGGGAACTATTCCAAGAATCTTTCCTTTAAATAAAACATAAGCACAATTGTATAGGGCATAATTATACAACAGAGGGGCACCTACAATCACAAGAATATCTTTATTTGAAAGGTAGGTATTTAAGGCTTCAATGGCAGTAGTTGATTTTTTTATTAAAATTTCTTGCTCGAATAAATCAGCACAGGTATATGAAGTTATGCAAAGCTCTGGGAAAACTATTATTTTTGAATTTTCGATTTCAGCTGTATCTATACATTTTTTTATATTTTCAACATTAAAATTTATATCTGCAACGTTTGTCTTTGGACACGCAGCGGAAACCTTTATAAAATCATTTATCATTATCAAGTACACTCCTTATATAGATATATATTAACTTATTATATCACGAAAATTTGATTTATATAAAGATAAAGCAATTGAAACTTCAAAATTAATTTGTATCAAAATGCCGGTTTTTTGGCATTTTGATGCAAATTGATTTTGGTAGTTAAAACGGTTTATCTATAGATATAAGTACAAAAAAGGTGATAACGTGAGATTGAAAGAATATTGTAAACAAAATCACTTAAAGGGTTATGAAATACTACTTAAAAGGACGAAAATAAGACTTTATTTATTTCAAATACTAGTGTAAATTATATTTATTGAAAGGGGGAGAGGTAAATGGACACTATTTTAAAAATATGGATAGCAATTGCATTTATAATGCTAGTAATTGATATTTTTACAAGTGGGTTCTTATTTGTTTGGTTTTCTATTGGAGCAGGTGCTTCTATAATAGTATATATTTTAGGTGGCTCAATAATTAGCCAAGTTGTCGTTTTTATAATTGTTAGTATAATATGCCTTGCTATTGGATATCCATTATCAAGAAAACTTATTAAAAAGACTATTAAAAGAACTCCGCTTATGGAGGAAAATTACATTGGAAAGGAGATGATTGCCGAAAGCGATATAGAGGAAACTGCTAGGATAAAAGTTGGAGGCATTTATTGGACAGCAAAAAATATTGGACATCCAATTAAAAGTGGAGAAAAGTTCATTATCGCAAAAATTGAGGGAAATAAATTTATAATAAAGAAATAAAGGGGAGATTAAAATGTCAAAAATAATATTAATTATAGTTTTAGTAATAGTATTATTCATTATTTTAAGTTGTTTAAAAGTTGTTACGACAGGTTATGTTTTTATAGTTGAAAGACTTGGTCAATATCATAGAACACTTCAACCAGGTTGGAATTTTATGATTCCATTTGTGGACTATGTAAGGGCAAAAATTTCAACTAAGCAGCAAATTTTGGATATAGAACCTGAGAATGTAATTACAAAGGATAATGTTAAGATATCTATAGACAATGTTATATTCTATAAGGTTATGAATGCAAGGGATGCTGTTTATAATATTGAAAGCTTTAAATCAGGTATTATATATTCTACAATAACGAACATGAGAAACATAGTTGGTAATATGACCCTTGATGAAGTTTTATCAGGAAGAGATAAAATAAACCAAGAATTACTTCTAGTTGTAGATGAAATTACAGATGCATATGGAATAAAAATTCTTTCTGTTGAAATAAAAAATATAATTCCACCAGCTGAAATACAACAGGCAATGGAAAAACAAATGAGAGCAGAAAGAGATAAGAGAGCAACTATACTTCAAGCTGAAGGTCAAAAACAATCAGATATAGCTAGAGCTGAAGGTGAAAAGCAAGCCAAAATACTTCAAGCTGAAGCTGAAAAGCAAGCAAACATAAAACGTGCAGAAGGTCTTAGAGAATCTCAACTTCTTGAAGCAGAAGGTAAAGCAAAAGCTATTGAAAAGGTTGCAGGAGCAGAAGCAGCTGCAATACAAGTTGTTAATACAGCTATTATACAATCTGGAACAAATGAAACTGTTATAGCATTAAAACAAGTTGATGCGCTTAAGGAAATGGCTAAAAATCCAGCTAATAAACTTATACTTCCAAATGAAACTTTATCATCTTTTGGAAGCATAGCAGCTATAGGAGATCTTCTTAAAAAAGACTCTAAATAAAGTTAAAAAGGGCTGTGGCACAAAATTATTTAATATGCAAATTTTAAATATTACGAACAAAGGTGTAGTGCAAAACCAAATAACAAGGGACAGATACATTAAAAATAATGTGGTCTACGAGTATCTCTAAATCTTAAATAAAATTAATAAACCTAAGTGGCAAATTTCCCGAAAACTTAAGAACTTTCAATAACTCGCTGAGAGGCTGCTCAAACAATTGAAAGTTCTAAAGTTTTCAAAAAATTCCCCACTAAGGTTTATACAATTTTATTTAAAATATTTCTTCGACACTCGTATACTACATCATTTTTTAATGCACCTGTCCCTTGTTATTTTGATATTTATACCACACCTTTATTTCCAATGTTTAAATAAGTTTATATTACAAAATTTGAAATAAGAAGCTTTTTATACTTAAACTAGTTTCAATAGGTATTATAAAGAAAGGTTGAATTTAATATTTAAATGATTATAATTAGTATTATATAATATATGGGAAAAATAGAAAAATATGTACAAAATTTTTTATGAGGATTTTTTTAAATAAACTATATAGTTTATTTTTTTTGAAAAGTCTGATAAAATAATTAATAAAAGAAAAGCTTAGGGGGAATTCTATTGAAGATATTAATGTTATCATGGGAGTATCCACCAAAAAATATTGGAGGATTATCAACACATGTTTATAATTTATCCCACGCACTACAAAAACTTGGATGTGAAGTGCATGTTATAACTTGTGAGGAAGGTACTGCACCTGTAGAAGAAAATGACGAAGGCGTATATGTCCACAGGGTGGCTCCATACAACATAGAAACTGATGATTTTACAAAATGGGTTATGCATTTAAATTTTGCAATGATTGAGGAAGCTATAAGATTAATTAGAAAAATAGGAAAAATAGATGTAATTCATGCCCACGATTGGTTATCTGCATATTGTGCAAAAGTATTAAAGTGGTCGTATAAGATACCCTTAGTATGTACTATACATGCTACGGAAGAGGGCAGAAATAATGGAATAAGAACAGAAATGCAAAGATATATTTCATCAGCGGAATGGATGCTTAGCTATGAAGGATTAAAGGTAATGGCATGCAGCAATTATATGAAAAACGAAATAATTAAAACTTTTGCTGTGCCAGAGGAAAAAGTATGGATGATTCCAAATGGTGTAAATACAAAAGAGTTTGACTTTGAATTTAATTGGCTTCAGTTTAGAAGAAGATACGCAAACGATGATGAAAAAATAGTGTTTTTTATAGGAAGACATGTGTTTGAAAAAGGAATACAACTGATTGTAAATGCGGCACCAGCTATAGTAGAAGGTTATAATAAAGTTAAGTTTATTATAGCAGGAACGGGCCCTATGACAGAAGAACTTGAGAGTAGAATTAAAAACATGGGATTAGAAGATAAATTTTTATTTACAGGTTATATGAACAATGATAGTAGAAATAAGCTTTATAAAGTAGCAAATGTTGCAGTTTTTCCTTCATTGTATGAGCCTTTTGGTATAGTTGCAATTGAAGCAATGATTGCAGGGTGTCCGGTGGTTGTGTCAGATACTGGTGGTTTTAGTGAAATTGTAGAGCATAAAGTTAATGGTATGAAGATGATAAACGGAAATTCGGAAAGTTTAAAAGATAATGTTTTAGAGCTTTTTTATAATGAAGAATTATCAAAAAATATAAGAGAAAATGCAAAGAAAACTGTAGAAGAAAAATATACCTGGGACATGGCGGCTAACCTTACTATGAGAATGTATGATAGTGTTAGGGAAGAAGTAAAAGGCACAGAATGGGAATTTAATGAAGAAACTATTACAGGTAAAGTAAAAAGAACTGATGAAGTTAAAGAAACTGAAAAAGAAGTTAAGGTTAAACGTACTACAAGAAAGAGAACAAGTAAAGTTGCTTCAAGTGTTAAAACTGATAAAACGTTAGAAGCTTCAGAAAAAGATAAGAAACCTTTAGATGAAAAAACCAAAGAGGAAAAAAGCGTTAAACCAAAAAGGACATATAAGAGAAAAACAGTAAACAGTGAATCCGAAGTTAAAAAAGAAGAAGCTGTACTACCAAAGACAACTGCTAGGAAGAGGACCACTAGAAAAAAGAAAGAAGAACTTTAAGATACCGTAATTGTAAATTATAGAAATATTTAATCCTCTCTTTTCATATTGCATAAAATTAATCTAACTTGGTTAAACTTTATATGTTTATATAAGTTAATCTATTTTAAGAGAGGAGACATATTAAATGGCAAGAAACACGGATGGTGAGAGAGAAACACATTCAGGCAACAGTTTTGTTGGATGGATAATAAGATTGGTACTTTTTGCAGTTGTTTTAGGTATAACTTCATATTTGACACCTGGATTTTCAATAAGGGGATTTTGGACATTTGTAATTGCTTCAGTGGTAATTACTGTATTGGATTATATTGTTGAGGCAGTTATGGGAGTTGATGCGTCACCTTTTGGAAAGGGATTTAAGGGGTTTGTAATTTCAGTTATAATAATATATTTTACGCAATACCTAATTCCTAATATGAGTGTATCAATCTTAGGTGCAATCCTAGCTGCACTTGTTATTGGTGTAATTGATGCTATTATACCTGGAAGGGTTATGTAAAATTAATAATAATAAAAAAGCACTTATTTGAGTGCTTTTTTATTATTATTTTTTCTTTTATTTTTCTTTTTAACAGAATAGCCAAAAGAGCCTAGAGGTTTATCTGTTAAACCATAATATTCACCATGATTATAGCATATAAGATTTGCTTTATTAAAGCAGATTTTATTATTTGAATCTAATAAACTTTCATCTACTTTTACATTTAAAACTTCAAGCAAGAATAGATCATGTGTTCCAAGAGGAGTTATCGATTTAACTTTGCATTCTAAAGCTACTGGGGAGTCTTTTAAGGAAGGTGTAGATATAGAGATACCTTCTTCTAATGATAAATTCCAATGCTTGATTTTATCCTCCTTTTTACCGGAAACAACACCACAATAGTCTACAATTTTAACCATATTTCTTGTGGGAAGATTTATAACACATTCACCACTTTCTTTAATATATTCATAAGAAAGCCTTTCTGGTCTTACACCAATTGCAACAATAGGGTCTTTAGTGCAGACAGTACTTACCCATCCAACTGTAAAAATATTCAGCTTATTAGCTTTGTTTTTAGAAGTAATAAGAACTACAGGGGTAGGATTTAACATAACGCTGCCTTTAAAATTTAATTTTTTCATTTATATCCTCCAGTTAAAATGGGGCTGTCGCATTAAGATTATTTAATACGTAATTTTTAAGATTTGTGTATAAACTAATTTTGTGCGACAGCCCCCTTTTTTCACATCATCCTATATTTTAACATAACGTTAATAATTTAAAAATACCTTTTTTTAGCACTAATACTATGGTATATTAAAGAAAAATAAATATATAAATTTAAAATAATGCGTATGGAGCGGTAGAATGAAGAAATTTCAAAACAACAAAATGCTAAAATATATAGGGAGAAATATAAAGAATTTTACAAATAAAAAAACTTTAAAGTATGCAGGTATAGGATGCATAGTAATTTGTTTATTTCTACTATGTAATTTTTTGTTTTCAGGAATAAATGATGATAATGCAGAAATACATGGAAAAGTTATTAAAGTAATTAATGGTTCAAGTGTTAAAAATAGTGCTGCGAAGATTAATTCTAAAAGTAACACTTTAGCTAGGAATTACGTTATGGTGAAAATATTAAATGGTGATCATAAGGGCGAAACTGTAAAAATGGATAACCTTGTTAATGATAAAACTTATCACCAATCATTTGCTAAAAAGGGGGATGAAGTACTTATCAATATTGATGAAGATAATAAAGGGCATATTAAAAGCACTTCATATATATATGATATTGTAAGATATAAATATATATATATGCTTGCGATTATTTTTGTACTGCTTTTAGTTGTAGTAGGAAGGGGAAAAGGTTTAAAATCTATAGTAGGACTTGCAATAACTGGAGTTGCAGTTCTAAAGATAATGATACCTCTTATAATTGCAGGCTTTAACCCAATAGTAGTATCCGTAATTATATGTGTTTTTGTGAGTATTTTAAATTTACTTATTATTAGTGGGAGAAATAGAAAAACATTTGCAGCAATAATAGGTACTTGTATGGGTGTTGCAATTGCGGCTATTATTGCAACTATAAGTATAAATCTTTTAGGACTAACAGGATTTACAGATGAAGAAGAGCAGATGATGATATACATATCACAAAATACTAATTTTAATTTTAGTGGGCTATTGTTTGCAGGAGCATTAATGGGAGCACTTGGAGCGGTTATGGATGTAAGTATATCCATAGCATCTTCTATAAATGAAATTAATGAACAAAAGAAAATGAGTATAATAGAACTATTTAAATCAGGCATGAATGTTGGAAAGGATATAATGGGGACTATGGCAAATACGCTTATATTAGCTTATGTTGGTGGAGCTATGTACATCATTATATGGATTTCATCTTACGATTTGCCATTGCACAGAATTTTAAATCAAGATGTTATAGCTTCTGAGGTTGTGAAAACTCTTGCAGGAAGTATTGGACTTGTTTTAACAATACCACTTACTGCTATTTGTGCAGCTCTCATATTTAAATGGGAAGAAAAGCATGAATTAAAAAAGAAAGTTGATGATATTTAAGGAGATGGAGAAGTTATGGAAAAAATACTTGTAGTAGAAGATGAAGAACGAATGAGAAAACTTGTAATGACATATTTAAAGAGAGAAAATTATGAGGTGCTGGAAGCTGGAGATGGAATTGAGGCAATTGATATTTTTAGAAGGGAAAATGTATCACTTGTGGTATTGGATATAATGATTCCATTAGTAGATGGTTTTAGGGTATGCAAAAGTATTAGAGAGCATTCGAGTGTACCAATAATACTTTTAACGGCTAAAAGCGAAGAGGAGGATAAATTATTAGGTTATGATCTCGGAGCAGATGATTATGTAACAAAACCATTCAGCCCTAAAGTTCTTGTTGCTAAAATCAAAGTTTTATTAAAAAGAACAAATTTCGTGGAGGTGGCTACAGAAAACGACTATGATGGACTTGTTATAAATGAAGTTTCTCATGAAATTACTATAGATGGTAAGGAAGTATATTTATCACCAAAAGAATATGAACTTCTAATATATTTCTCAAGAAATAAAGGCATTGCCCTTACACGTGATAAAATTTTAGATAATGTTTGGGGAAATGATTATTATGGTGATCTTAGAACTGTTGATACACATGTAAAAAGACTTAGAGAAAAACTTCAAAATAAAGCACACCTTATAAGTACCGTAAGAGGCAGTGGTTATAAGTTTGAGGTGAAGAAATGAAACTGAGGTTAAAAAAGAGTATAACAATAAAAATGTTTTCATTGACCCTTGTTTTTTTTACAATATTTATAATTTTTATTTTAGCATTTGAATCTATGTTCTTTCAGAAAATATATGAGAATAAAAGAAAAGATAATTTAAATAAAGCTGCAGATAACTTTAAATCTTACTATAATAACAAGATGAAAAGTATGACTTCAGATGATATAGCCAGCTATATGAAAAACTTTGAAGAAAAAAATGAATGTACAATAGCAATTTTAAATGAATATGGAAATCTTAAATATTTGACAAGTAAAACCAAAGAAGAAAGTGATCCTACAGATATAAATATAATTAAAGAAATAATGTATAAATGGGTTTCTGACCCTGGGTCTTTCATAGACATGAAAAGATCTGGGAAAAGTAAAACTTATATTTTTGAAAGTAAAACTTATAATGTAAAAAATATAGTTTGTGTTGCACCTAATGTAGCGACAAATGAATATATATTCGCAATATCATCATTTTCACCAATAACAGAAGCAGCATCTGTAATGCAGGGGATCTTTATATATATATTTATTGGAGGAATTATTCTAGTATTTATTTTATCATTTATATATTCAAATATGATAACAAAGCCGCTTGTAAGGATTAATAATACTGCTTCAAAGATGGCTGAACTTAATTTTGAGGAAAAATGTGATGTTAGTTCAGATGACGAGATAGGAAGCCTTGGGAAAAGTTTGAATTTTCTTTCTGGAAACCTAAATTATGCATTAAACTCACTTAAAGCTGCAAATGAAAAGTTAAAGGAAGACATTGAGAAGGAAAAAGAACTTGAAAAAATGCGAAAGGAATTTGTTGCAGGTGTTTCTCATGAACTAAAAACTCCAGTTGGATTAATTGAAGGTTATGCAGAAGGGTTAAAGGATAATATAGTTACAGAGGAGGAGGACAGGGAGTATTATTTAAATGTGATTATAGATGAAGCTTCAAAAATGGGAAACTTGATCTCAGATATGCTTGATTTATCACAACTTGAAAGCGGAAATTTTAAGCTAAATAAAGAAGTTATAGATATTGGTGATACAGTGTGGAAATCCTCTAAAAAGTATTATACATTATTTAGTGAAAAAGGAATTGATTTAGATATTAATGTTATTAATTTAAATGTAAATGCTGATAAATATAGAATTGAACAAGTATTAAATAATTATATAAACAATGCCATAAAGTATGCAAAGAACAAGATTAGTATAAACATGTTTGAAGAAGAAAATGAAATTAAGATAGAAGTAAATAATGATGGAGAGAAGATAGCCGAAGAGGAAATAGATAAAATTTGGGATAAGTTTTATAAAATTGATAAATCACGAAATAGAAAAATTGGAGGTACAGGGCTTGGACTTTCAATAGTAAAAAATATAGTAGAACTACATGGTGGAAAATGTGGCGCAGAAAACACAGATAATGGCGTTAAATTTTACTTTACCCTTAGGAAAATAGATTAAAACAAATATAAAAATACAGCGTAAGCTTGCTTTTACGCTGTATTTTTATATTTGTTTTAATCTGTTAATTTAAGTGATAAAGTTTTTGTACCATCATCTCTATAAACTTCAACTTTTACTACATCGCCTGAACTGAGAGCAGATTTAGCAGTATTTAATTCGGTAGAGTTAGTTACTTTTTTACCATTAAATTTAGTTATAATATCTCCAGCTTGAATACCAGCTTTTTGAGCGGCACTAAAATCGTCAACCTGTGCAACATAAACTCCTGCTGGAAGACCATGTGCTTTTAATTCACTTGCAGGGTAGTCTTCAATTTTTATTCCAAGCATTAGTAGAGGCTTTGTAAGACTTGCAATCTTAGGTTTTACTAAATCTATAGGAATTGCAAAACCGATTCCTTCTACACTTGTACTACTGCTGTTACTGCTTCCAATTTTAGCACTATTTATACCTATTACTTGACCTAAAGAATTTACTAAAGCACCACCGCTGTTTCCTGGGTTTATAGCAGCATCTGTTTGGATATAGGTTTGTTTTGCATTTGAATTTTCATCTGTTGATATTTGTCTATTAGTTGCACTTATAATACCAGAAGTTACTGAACCTAAAAGTTCTTCTCCTAAGGGATTACCTATTGCATAAACTGGATCACCGACATTCATGTTGCTTGAACTTCCAAGTTCTGCTATGCCAGGAACCTTTACATTATTATCAGTTATTTTTATTACGGCTAAATCCATGTTAGCATCGTAATTAACAACCTTTGCAGCAACCTGCTTTTTATTATTAAATATTACATTTATGGAACCAGAACCAGACACTACATCAGATATTACGTGATAATTTGTTAAAATATAGCCTTGCGCATTTATTATTATACCGGACCCCATTCCATCTTGTTCTGTACTACCACTATTACCATAAAAGCTATAAGGATCAGAGTTTTGACTTGAATCTACCATAGCTTTAGTTGAAACACCAACTACAGCAGGACCAACTTTTTTTGCTATTTGTGCTCCGGTTAAAGCTCCGCTTGTGCTTGAAACTGTTGAAGTTGCAGTTGCTTTAATTGTTGTATCTTGCGTAGCACTAGTATAATTTTGTGCTAAGCTTTGATATAGTGGTGTATTTTTAAATAAACCTGATTTTGGAAGCACGTATAATGAAGCAGCTGTTGATGCACTAGCTCCGACTATAGAACATACAAGACCTACAACAATATATGAAGCAAATTTATTTTTTCTTTTTGGCTTCATTGGTGGAGTAAAATCATCTTCCACTGTATATTGAGCTGGTATGTTTAAATTTGAATTAGTATCATTGTTATTATCGTTGTTAAAATTGTTGTTATTAAAATTATCCATATTTGTTACCTCCAAACAATTGACGTTTTCTATGCTTTAATATTAACTTCAATATGTGACATTTATGTGACAATTTTGTTTAAGTAATTTTAACAAAAAATATTTAAAAAAGTAACCATATAAGATTAATTTAACATTGAATTTGTCATTAATTAATAGTACACTATTATGAGTAAGGGAGGAGTGCAAGTGGATTTTATAAAAGAAATTGTCCATAGAGAATCATTTAAAAGAATAGTATTCTTTATAGTACTTATACTAGTGTTATATTTTATGAAGCCAATGATAAATTTAGTGTTATTGACATTTTTATTTACATATTTAATAAATAGTGTTGAAAGTTTTATTACATTAAAATTATCAAAGTATATAAGGGTTAGTGAAAAATTTGTTACATTAATTTTATATATTGCTATAATAACAATAATTGTAGTAGTATCATATAGATATATCCCAATTGTAGTTAATGAAGCTAAAAATCTTATAAATCAAGCAGAAAGTTTCTATGAAAGTTCAAGTAAGGTGGGTAAATATGCAATTTTGGATAAATATGTAACACCTATAATTCAAAATATAAATATTGAGAATTATACTAAGGATGGAGCAAAATATGTAATAGAATTTGCATCTAGCGTAGGGGCTATGAGTGTGCAAACTGTTCTTGCTTTAATATTAAGCCTTTTTTTTATACTTGAAAAGAAGGAAATTCTAGTATTTGGAAAGAAGTTTGAAACAAGTAAATTGTCAACTATGTATAAGTATTTTGTACATTTTGGTAATAATTTTCTTAATTCCTTCGGCAAAGTTATAAGAGCACAAATTATTATAGCTTTTGTAAATACAATTTTATCAGTTATAGGGCTCACCATTTTGGGATTTCCGAACATTTTAACATTAAGTGTTATGATATTTGTATTGAGCTTAATTCCAGTAGCAGGTGTTATTGTATCATTGGTTCCGTTGACACTTATTGCATTTAACATAAATGGGCCAATAGAAGTGTTGTATGTACTTATATTAGTTGGAATAATACATGTAGTTGAAAGTTATTTTTTGAATCCAAAACTCATGTCATCAAAGACGCAAATTCCTATATTCTTTACATTTGTAATACTCCTTGTTTCAGACCATTTTTTAGGTACTTGGGGATTACTTTTAGGAATACCTTTATTTATGTTTATACTTGATGTGTTTGAAGTTAATTTATCAGGAAATGCTAAAAGTGTAAAGAATGTGTTTAAATTGAAAAAGAAATAAAATGTTGAAAAAGAGATGATGAATTTGAAAAAAGTTGAAATTGACAATAATAAGATTATAAAAAAAATACGGGGTAATAAAGTAATGTACAAAACAAGTAATAGAATTTTAAATATATTAAAAAGTAATCTTGACTTGCTTTTGTTTTTTATTGTACTTTTTATGAAAGTAGTTGAATATGGAAAACAAATTTCACCGCAATACTTTGATCCAGAAGTATTTACACCAATTTTTGCATCAATTTTGATACTTTTAAGTTTCTCGGTATTATTTAAGGGGAAAAAAAGGTTTATATATTTAGTAGTAATTGATATTATAATAAGTATTATATTAGTATCGGATATTGTGTATTTTAGGTATTCCGAAGATATAATATCTATGGGCGTTGTTAAAAATGCAAAGCTTCTTGGAGGAGTAAAGGATGCCGTATATAAACTTATCAAAGTTCAGGACTTTTTATATTTTGTTGATATATTAATTATTGTTCCTTTGATGAGATTTTATTATGAGAAGATTGATATGAAAATACAATCATTATTGGTAAGAATAATAGTATTTTTTATGGTGTTTATGACAGGAACTGTGGTAGATGCAAGAACTTTTAAAAAAGTTAATGTAGAGCAGCCAACTTTGCTAACAGCTATGAGCAATAAAATTTATCTAACGAAATTGATTGGAAATTTGAATTTTCATGCAGTTGATGCATACAATTATGCAGCAACAAAAATAAAAAATTCAAAGCAGCTTCCCGAAAGTAAGAAAAATGAAATTAAAAGTTATTTGAAAAAAAATACAACTGAGTCACCAAATAAATTTACAGGCGTAGCAGCAGGAAAAAATCTTATAATGATTCAAGTTGAGGCACTTCAACAGTTTGTTATAAATAAGCAAATTAATGGAAAAGAAATAACTCCTAATTTAAACAAGTGGCTTAATAAATGTATGTATTTTGATAATTATTTTTATCAAGTAGCAGGGGGAACAACTGCAGATGCTGAATTTATGTCACTAAATTCTTTTTATCCAGCAGAATCTGGTGCAGCATATTATACTTATGCCGGAGATACTTTCAATTCAATACCAAAGGAACTAGGTGATAAGGGATATTATACGGCAGCACTTCATGGATATACAGAAGGATTTTGGAATAGAAATGTAATGTATAAATCGGAAAAATTCGATGATTTTTTTGGAAAGTCAAGCTATAATATAAACGAGAATGTTGGGCTTGGTTTAAGTGATAAATCATTTTTGAATCAAGCATTTGATAAACTTAAAAAGTTTAAGCAGCCATATGATTCTTTTCTTATAACCTTAAGTAGTCACTATCCTTATAATGATGTAACTGGATATGAAAATGGTATGGATACTCTTGATGTTGGTGAATACAAAAATACTCTTTTTGGTGATTATTTAGAGGGAATACACTATACAGATAAGCAACTTGGAGATTTTTTAGATAAGCTTGAAAGTTCAGGAATAGCAGACAATTCAGTAATTGTACTTTATGGTGATCATTTTGCGATACCTAAAGAAAATATGAATGATCTTTATAAATTTACAGGTGAGACTAATAATGATGATTTAACATGGTATAAATATCAAAAAGTACCTCTTATGATACATTTTCCAGACAATGCAAATAGTGGTGTAAATCATACTTATGCAGGTCAGATGGATTTGTATCCTACTATTGCAAATATGTTTAATATTAAGAATGATTATATGTTTGGTAAAGATATTTTTAATAATAATACTGATAGAAAAGTCACCTTTAGAAATGCTTCTTTCACTGATGGAAATACATTTTATGTATCTTGGACAAATACTTATTATGATATAAAAACAGGATCTAAAATTAAGGAAACACCAGAACTTAAGAAAAAGAAAGATGACAGTGTTAAGGAATTGGAATATTCTGATGAATTGTTAAATCACAATTTATTAAAAGAATGGGTAAAATAAATAGTCTATGTTTTAAATAAGTGTGAAAATCAACACTTATTTAAAACATAGACTATAAATAAAAAGCTAAAACTTTAAGTTTTAGCTTTTTAAATTGGTTTTATAAGGTATATGATATTATAAAATTTTCAATAATTGAACTTCATAGCTTCCATCTGGAGATTCAACAAGAGCCTTTTTGCTTACTTCAAGTTTGTATAAAGCTCTTCCTAATGGAGAATCTATGCTTATTTTCATATTTTTAACGTCAGCTTCAACTGAACTTACAAGCGTAATTTCTTCGTCTTCATCTACATCACAAAATTTAACAAGAGCTTTTTTGTTTAAATCAAATATATCTTCATTTACTGAGGATTCAACGACTGTAGAAGTTTTTAAAATATCTTCAATTTCTTGAATTCTTGTTTCATTCATTGATTGATCATCTTTTGCAGCACTATAATCTGCATTTTCACTTAAATCACCTTGTGCTCTTGCAAGTTTTAGAGCTTCTTTAATTTCTGCTCTTTTAACTGTTTTTAAATATTCAAGTTCATCTTCAAGCTTTTTTTTACCAGACTCTGATAATATTACATTACTCATTGTAAACACCTACTATCTTAAAATTGTTATTGTAGAAAAAATAAAAGCTATTTGTATTGATTTTAACATGTAAAAATACTGCACTATTAATGATATCGCTAAAATTGATTTATTTCAATATAATTTAGTGAACTTTTTATAGTAAAGTTATAAAAATTCTATTATTTAATATTGTTTAAAAGAAGTTTGGATATAGTATTTATTGTACTAAGTTGCAAATCATGAGGAAGCTTATTAAATTTATCTATTAATTTAGTTGAGTGTTCGTTTTCTAGTGATGATAAATCTAAGTCTTCTAGTCGCATAGCAGCAATATTTGAATTTTCACTATAAAGGGAGGAAATGGTAAACTCAATAATTTGCTTAAATTGAGAAACTTCATAAATACTTATTTTAAAATTATCTGCATGATTATTTCCATATTCTTCAAGTCTGCTAAGTAAATTATTAAAGATTACTTCATTTAATTTATTTGAAGTAGATATTTCGCCCATTAACCAACTTGCATATTGAAAAAGCCTGTCTATGTCAGGCGTAGATAAATTTATTTTACACGTTAGATTTTCTATAATATAAGTGGATTTATCTTTATACACATATATAAAATTGTTGTTATAAAATTGTTCTATAATTAGTTTTAAAAGTCGCTTATCTGTTGCTAATAAATCAAATTTGCAACCACTTAGGAAACCTCCATTTAAGTTAGTTTCACACCATACAATTGTAGCATTGCAGGTTAAATTTAAATTTCCTATAGAAAATTTAAAAGTAATTTTATCTTTTACACATACTTTTTTAGAAGTATGTAGTCTAGCGCCAGTTTCACTTATATCGATGATTTCAACGTTAGTTAATTTGGTTTCACCATTAATAATAAAAAAATCTGCAATGCATTTATACTTAACTCTTTTAGAATTCCTTTGTTCTTTAAAATTTCTCATCTATCTCACCCTCACGTAGTTATAAATATACTTTTTTAAATACTTAAAAATGCATGCGCTAAATGTATCTTTAAATATAAAGCAATATTATATATTATTATACAGGATAAGAGAAAATAAACAAGAAAAAATTACATTTGGTATATGTAGGAATAGTGATTATATAATGTATAATGAAAAAATAATGTATTAGTAAAAATTATACGGCTGCACCTTTATTCCATTTACCACATCTATCCCCAAAGCAACCTATAGTGATGTCTTTGTTTTTAATTTTTACAACTTCACATCCATTAGAGCAGCCTTTACATTCAAAACTACTTGAAATAAAGTTAACATCAGCCAAATTAAATCCCTTAAAATTTGTTTTTACATTGTGTTTTTCAATAAATTCCTTTGCAATTATTGCAGCGCCTATAGCACCCATTACTTTATGGTTTGGAGGAATTGTTACTTCACATTGAAGAAATTTTTCAAATGAGGCTTTTATTCCTATATTTGATGCAACACCACCTTGAAAAAATATTTTTGGTAGAATTTCTTTACCTTTTCCAACATTGTTTAAATAGTTTCTTACAAGGGCATCGCATAATCCACATATAATATCATCTTCACTATAACCTAGCTGTTGCTTATGTATCATATCTGATTCGGCAAAAACAGCACATCTACCTGCAATTCTAACTGGTGTTTTGGAGTTTAATGCATGGTCTCCAAAGCTAGATATAGGAATATCTAGTCTTTCAGATTGTCTATCTAGAAATGAACCTGTGCCAGCAGCACAAACTGTATTCATTGCGAAATCAGTTACTATACCATTTCTTAAAATTATAATTTTTGAGTCCTGGCCTCCAATTTCTAATATTGTTTTTACATCTTTATCTACATTAAGTGAAGCTATTGCATGAGCTGTAATTTCATTTTTTACAATGTCTCCACCTATGAGGTATGATGCAATTTGCCTGCCACTTCCCGTAGTACCAACACCAAGTATTTGTTTATTATCATATTTTCCTTTTAAAATTCTAAAGCCCTCTTGAATGGCATCAATTGGTTTCCCTTTTGTTCGAAGATATACGCTTTCAATTACCTCCATATTTCTACTTAAAAGAACTATATCGGTACTTACAGAGCCGACGTCAACACCCATATAATACATCTTTATTTCTCCTTTCTAATAAATCAATAAAAGCTTCAATTCTTGTATCATAACCAGCTTCACCAGTCATTTCATCAACTATAAGACTGAGAATGGGAAAATTTTCGTTTTTTGATATTTGAGGGAGTATTGCTTTTGAAACAATTTCTGGCATACACCCCATCGGGAAAATTTGTATTGCGCCATCAAAACCCGTATGGCTTGCCATAACAGCTTCACCTATGCATTCTCTTCCATGACCTCCAATGTAGTATGGTAAATATTTTTTTGAATTTATCCTTAAATCCAAAGAATTTAATTTTAGTACGGATAACATGGCATCTTTAAACCACCAACTAGGACTTAGGTGCCTAGAAGTTGATACGCCATAATCCATGAGCTTATCTTCAATATATAAATTAGAAAATGGCTCTATTATAGTGTATATTTCTCCTATAATAGCAACTTTTAATGGCTTTTTTTCTATACTAATAGGCAGGTTATCTATAGCTTTTTTACATTCCATAAGAAAAGTTATTAGTTTATCTGGATCATTATAGTTAAGTGCGCTTGTTTTACAATTTTTTAAAAGAGCCTTGCATTCACCAGTATTAATTTCATATCCAGCTTTTTTGTGTGTTTCGGCTTCTATATAATCCATTAAATTTATTATTCTATAGGTTTTAAATAGCATTTTTAATTTTTTACGAGTGCTTAGTTTACTTTCATTTGATATTTTTGATATTCTTCTTAAAAATTCTTTTTTGCCTATAGAATGTGGTTTGTCTAATACTATAAAATCAACATCATAACCTAATTTTTTTAATGTATTCATTTGAAGTTCACAATATTCACCAAACCTACATGGACCACAGCTTCCAGTAATTAAAACTGTATCAGCACCATTTTTTATACTTTCTATGTAACCGCCAAGCATTATTTTAAAAGGGAGACACATTTCTTCTGGTGAATACAGAGAACCTAATTCCAAGCATTTTTTGTTGCTTTTAGGTGGCATTACATATTCAATACCCAAACCATCAAATAATGCTTTAGCAGCAAAACAGGTGTTACCCAATTGAGGAAAGGTTATTTTCATAATTTAAGCATCTCCTTTCAAGCATGTCAGAAAAGGCTTCGATTCTTGTATCAAAGCCAGCTTCACCTGTTTGTTCATCTATTTTTAGTATGAGCATTGGAAAGTCATTTAAATTATCTTTTATAAGTTCTATTAATACAGAATCTATACCGCAGGAGAAGGAAGATATGTATATAATTCCATTTACAAGTTTATTTTTGGCACAATAAGAAGAAAAACCATAAGATTCTCTTGCAAAAGTCCAAAACGGTTTTTTAAATAATGATAATATTTCATTAGTTATTTTACATTCATCAAGTGAATCCTTTGTAATTACTCCAATGCCAAGTGAGTTAAGTTTTTTTACAATATTTAAATTTAAATACTTATCGTATATATTGTAGGGATGACCAACCAAGGCGATATTTAAATTGTAATTTTTATCGTAGATTCCAACTTTGCTGCTTTCTTGCATTAAGCAGGCATGATTATAAGCTGTTTTTATTTTATATATGTTTTTTGTGAATAAGAAACCGCAGTTTCGTATGAAATGCATAAACTTCCTCTTATCGTATGCATTAATAGGATATGAAATAATTTGTGGCATATTTGGAATATCATTTATTATCATTTCGGGAAGCCCGCAAAATTTTGGACATATAAATTCAGATTTTTTTAGTTGCATTATTCTAGGAATAAACATTATATCGCACTTATCTTTAATACATGCGACATGACCATGGAAAACTTTGATAGGAAGGCAAGCTTCATCCACGCAGTATTTAACACCGAGGTTCAAGATTTCTTTATTTGTTTCTTTAGAATGTATAATTTCTGCACCTAATTCAGAGAAAAAAGTGTTAAAAAAGTTATTGTAGTTTTCATAAAGTAGACCCTTTGGAATGCCAAGTTTCATGAAAAATCTTCCTTTCTGTGAATATTAAAATACATTTGTATATTTTAACCAAAGATATTTTTTATATTCACAGAATTAATATATTAAATTAATAAATTAATTTTCATCAATAAATTTTAAAAGTTTATCATAGTTTTTTTCAGCATCCTTATAGCCTTGTAAATAAAGTGCTGTAAGTTTTTCAGTGTTTTTTTCAGTTCGCTTTACATCAGGTGGAAAATCTGGTCTTATAATAAAAACATCACCGCTTTTTTCTAGTTCATCTATATATTCCATTGTATTATTATATAATACAGGCCTATTAATAATAGAATCACATAAACCCTTAAATTTAGAATATTTTTTTGAAGTAACCCACTTAAATTTAAATGGTTTTTTCATATATCCCGAGTTTCTAGTTAAGATTATTATATTTTTTTTATTTCCGTCAGCAATAGATTTTTTTATAGGAACTGGATCTGATAATCCACCATCCATAAGTATGTAATCATTAATTTTTACAGGCTCAGCAACGAAGGGAAGACTACTGGAGGCTTGTATTACTTTCAATATATTTTCATAGTTGTAATCTTTTTTATAAAAATATACTTCCTTACCTGTGTTACAGTTAGTAGCTCCAATAACAAATTCTCCATAATAATTAAAAAATGTATCAAAATCAAATGGAAGTAATTTAGTTGGTATTTCGTTAAATACAAAGTCCATACCAAATATTGATTTGTATTTTAATAAATTTCTATAGCTTAAGTATCTAGGGTCTGATACATAGTCTATAGTTGCGCTTTTTGTTCTTCCACGCTGCTTTGAAACATAAGAGGCACCACTACAAGCGCCCATAGATACGCCTATAACGTACGGAAAATATAAGTTTTTGTCCATAAAAAAATCAAGTACGCCTCCTGTATAAACCCCGCGCATGCCCCCGCCTTCTAAAACAAGTCCAATATTATTCAAAATAATCACCTCGTACATTCTATTTAGAGTACAGATGACAGAGTACAGTTAAGGATGATTTTTCTCAGCTAACGCTGCGAAAAATCTAAAAATTTATTTTGATTGCTTATGCAATTGCGGCATTACTATTGTCAGCGAAGCTGACAATAGTTAAGTTTAAGATTTACCTGACGTAGGGAAGGTAAGTCAACCTTAACTGTACTCTATCATCTGTACTCTGGTTTAATTTGTTCGCAATAATTTTAAGTTATGTATTAAATAATCTTATAGATATACAACTAAACTTAAATATTATCATCTTAGCTGAATCACATGTATGATAATAGTTCATATGCTCTAATCTTTATTCTAAAAGTTTTGTTATATATAATTATATCATAAAAAGGTAAGATTTAGAGATGCACTACTTGAAGAAAAATATTACTTGAAAAAGCTATGTTAGAATTGAAAACGAAAATTGATAATTCTAAATTAGATTTATATGATAAAATGAATATAAAGGAGATACTGTTTCAACTATCAGAAATTAATTTGCACCATAACGTTTGAAGGGATCATTTTGGTATAAATTAATCTTGAGGTTTCAAACAGTTTAGCTTTGAAAGAGGTGAATAAATTGAAACTAGAAAAAATTAAATTTACCAATCATGAAATATTTAATAATTTAGAGATAGATTTTAAAGATAAAAACGGAAACATATTAGATACCATTGTTGTTATCGGTGAAAATGGTTCTGGTAAGACTACTTTATTAAAAAGCATTTATGATTCATTTGACATAGATAAATGTAATGAATTGGAAAATGATAAAGTGGAATTGGATAGATTATTATATACAGTAACTGTTAAGTTAGAAAATAATGAAATCGGAAAATTAAATCCAAAAGTTCTTGCTTTTGAACCAGTATGTGGTTCCAATGAATTTAAGGTTGTATATATGCCAACAGAAATTAATTTTGAAAAGATTAATAAGGTTGATAATACTTTAAATTTCACACCACATTTTCAAAATATAGTTGATCAAAATATGACTCAAAATATACCATCATTTATAGCAACAAAAATAAATAAAGAAATATTTAGAAACAGAAATAAAACTATAGGTGAGGTTATAGACAAGGTTTGTGAGGATATAAATGGTATATTTTCTATTATGAAATTAGATGTCAAATTAGTAGGGCTATCAGAGACCAATGAAACCAAACCTATATTTAGAAATAGCTCAGGTAAGGAATTTGATATTACAGGTTTATCATCAGGAGAAAAACAATTGTTTTTAAGGGCATTGTCACTAAAGTTTTTAGAAGTTAATAACTCAATAATATTAATTGATGAACCGGAAATATCACTTCATCCTGAGTGGCAAAGAAAGATAATTGATGTATATAAAAGTATAGGAGTTAATAATCAATTAATTATAGCAACTCATTCACCGCATGTTATAGGAAACATAAAAGCATCTGAACTTAGGGTGATGTCAAAAGAAAATGGCAGTATTAAGCTAGTTGACAATAATAATTTAAGTGAAACTTATGGAAAAAATATAGGTGACATTTTAAGCTCAACTATGAAATTAGATAGTTTAAGAAATTCAGATATTACTGATAAATTAAATAAGGTATATGAGCTTTTAAATAAAAACTTATATGACACAGAAGAATTTAAAAGTTTATTTGATTATTTAAGAACGTATTTAGGAGATTTAGATAAAGATATTATGAGAATAAGATTGGATATATCGGTTAGGAGAAAAAAGAATGCTCAAGGTTAGCAAAGAACAAGAACCTAACTTTTTATTAGAATACAAGAAAAAATATAATCCTAAATCGTGGAAAGAATATGATAAAGACAATATTAGAAATAAAATTAAAGAAAATATATTAGTTCTTGAACAAGAAGAATATTGTCCTTATTGTGAAAAAAGGATATATACAAACGATGATGGTCATATAGAGCATATAAAACCAAGAGATTTGTTTCCAAAAGAATTTCAATCCTACGATAATATTATAGTTTCTTGTAATGAAAAAAATAGCTGTGGAATTTATAAAAAGAATAATTATGATGATAAACTTATAAATCCGGTTATAGACAATCCTAACAATTATTTTTATTATAGCATTGCGAATGGTGAAATAGTATCCAAAAATAATGATGAAAATAGCAAGGAATATATAAAGGCAAATTATACAATTGATATTTTAAACTTAAACAGTTATGAGTTAAAAGAAGCTAGAAAAGCCTTAATCGATATCTTAGAAGTTTATAGAGAAAATTATGAGGAGTACGATGAATACTTGCAGTTCTTTTTAAATGATGGTCACAATTTTCCAAGCTTAATTAAACAATACATGGAGCTGTAAGATTTGATGGGAGAGGGGGGGATGTTACCTAAAGAAATAAATTTAGAAGAAAGTATTGAGAATTATTTAGTTTCGGCCGTATATGAACAAGGGTATGCTTATTTTCAAATAAATTAGCAAAATTAAGTTAGGTTGCTAAACTAAAAATTGTTTACTGCAATTTAAAATTATTGCGAAGCATTAAATCAGAGTACAGATGACAGAGCACAACGAAGCTTGATTTAACTTCCCTTACGTCATGTAAATCTTAAACATAAATGTTATCAGTTCTGCTGATAACATTTATGTTACGATTGCGTAAGCAATCAAAATAAGTTTTAAGATTTTTCGTAGCAAAGATTATTAATATACAAAGTTTTATTGCATTACTAGTGACAGTGCATCTACCAAGTTAAAGAACCTACATGGGCTTAAGCCCAAACAATGTCATCAACTTAAGGAAGCTTACAACAAATTGAAGTAATATGGAATTTCATTAAAAGATTATTTTATTAAAAGATTATAACACAAATAATCCATTTAGTTGTTTAAATTAAATGGATTATTTTTACATATTAATTTTCTTGTTTTTTAGCTATTAGGTTTATGATTTTGCATATACCTATTTCTACCTTTATATTTTATATGAGGATTACTTCTTCCAGGTCTAATTGGAACTAAATTTTTTGTAATTTCATTCATCATATCTGTTTGCATAGCTTCTTGTTTTGCCGTGTCCTCTTCTATAACCATCTTAATTATATATTCTCTAAATTTGCCGACTAATATATTCATATTGACATTATAGCAATATTTTAATTTTCCTTCTTTATTTTTGCTTTCATCTACAATATAGTTAGCATCATTTTTGAAATCCTGAATCAAGTTAAATAACAACATTTGAGCATAAAAATCCTGTTCAACTATTATTGGCTTTTTACCTGAAATATTTTCAATATGAAGCTTATTTTTAATTATGTCATAAGCTGTTTCAATCCCCCAACGTTTTGAATACAAAACACCTATTTCTTCTGTATTAAATTCTTCTTTTAGAATATTTGTAACCAAATATTCGTATTCACCTGTATTTAGCTTGATCTTAACCATTCTTAATGGAACTTCTTTGAGCATAGAAGCCTTTTGCTTAAGAGCTTTATCTGATATATAAGCTAATCTATTACCATTTGTTTTAAATTGAACAATTTCATCATCACTTTGCATAGAATTTCTTTCCTTATTAAAAGTATTTCCTTGAAGTCTAAATAGAAATTTAATAGGACACTCTAATAAAAACATTAACATTTCTGTAGAAAAATATCCTCTATCAAAAACGGTAATAATTTTTCTATCATATCCCAATGTTTCTAATGCATTGTAAATATTAGCTCCTGCTAAAACTCTTTCAGAGGTTTTATATTTTTCAATAATTGCATCAATCATTATATTATTTTCAATGTCATAAATACCAGATGCCCTAGCACGAGCCATTTTTCTTACATCCTCTTTATTGGGGTTTAAATATCCATAGGTTTGCCTCAGTTCTTCTGTGTTCGGTATTTCTAACACAGTACCATCAATGGCAGTTATTATATAACCTTTATACAATTTATAATTAGGATCATCATATACACGCTTAATATGGTTTTTATTTAAATAAATAAATACTTCTGGATTTAAGTTTAATCTTTGTTTGCAGAATGCCTGTTTTGTAACAGCATCTTCTTTCTTACCAATACTTTTATAATAATTATTAATTTCCATAGTTGTAGTTAATCCTTTCCTGCATATGATATATTTCATTAAATCCTCAAAATTTAGTTTTCTATTTCTCGTAAATGCTTGTTTTTTTAACTGACCTATTTTCTTAGTTTCTCCTGTTTTTATTTCTTTAAAGCTTAGCATAATTCTCTCAAGTTTTTTTACCATCAGAAGAAGCTCCTTTTTGCTTTAAATATAACATATAAAAATATATTTAAAAATAAAAAAAATTTGGATTTTTATAAAATCCAAATTTTTTTCTTAAGTTGAGGACATTGTAAGCCCAAACCCCTAGTAAGTGTATCCTTCACTGTACACTGTACACTGTACACTGTCATCTGTACTCTGCTTTCTAGTCCACCGGTTTCAACCCAAGTTTTTTATAAAATGAAGTATAAATTGTGTCACTAACATAAAGGTGGTTTTCCTTTTGAAACTTATGTACATAGTATTTCATACCTTCACCGTAAATTCCATCGGGATTTCCTGCGTAGTATCCTTTAGATTTTAAAATTTCTTGAAGTTCAAATACATCTGTGCCTCTCATACCTGGTTTTAAAATTCTCAAATTAGAACTAAAATTGGTGTATGGACTTCCAGTTACTATTACTTTTGTTCCTATGGGAGTTATTTTATATAATTGTTTAACATCATCGTTGTGCATTCTAATGCATCCATGTGAAGAACTCCATCCAATAGAAGTGGGGTAAAGGGTTCCATGTATACCGTATTTTCCCCAGGGGACATTAAATCCCATCCACCTTCCTCCAAATCCCTCGCCCCAAGTATCCTTAGATATTATAGTCCAAGTGCCAATTGGTGATGGAGTTGAAGCTTTTCCGCTGGCAACAGTATAGGTTTTAAGTAATTTATCATCTTGGAATACAGCAAGTTGATTTGCAGTTATGTCAACTAAAATTGTGATTTTCTTATTATGGTCATAGCTTGAAAGAGAATGATCCCTTGTTTTATAAAAATAAAATATTAAAATTATTTCAATAATTAGAATTATAATTAATACTGTAACTATTTTTTTAAAACGCGACATTTTGTATATTTCCCCCTTATAAAGTTCTTTAAGACGACTAAAATAAAATCCTCATTCTTTGTACTCCGACTTCGGTTAATATAGTATATTAATAAGCTGATGAAGAAATGAGTGTTTTTAAAGTATAGATGTAAATTATTCGTGACACCTTTGTAATTTTACGGTATAATAACTATATTAAGTAACTAGTTCGTTTATTATATAATTTTAATTAATAAATCATATTTGTTTTCGCACAATTTCTGTGTTCCTGAGAGATTTTAGGCATATTAAATGATAAGTATCTTTAAAATTTGTATAGGGGTGAAAATATGTTAAATGATGATAAATCTTCAATAGTATTATTGGTACAAAACGCACACAATGTATTTTGTTATTTTAATATTTCGCCAATTTCCATAAAAGAATTTCAAGATAGATATGGGGAAAATGAATGGAGAAATTCTAAACCTGTTTTAAAGGTTTGTATGGTTTCAAATGGAATTGCATCTGAGGTGAAAATGATTTATATTGATGCTTTTGCAGATAATTGGTACATACATATGGATAAAGATGATATGGATTTGTTTGTAAAGATTGGAAGAGTACTTACAGATGATACTTTTGTATGTCTAGCTGTTTCTAATACAGTAACAACTCCTAGAGAAAATCAGTCAAGTGATTCAGCAGTTTATTATGTTGATGTTTCAACGGATTTCCTTGCACCTAATAGTATGCTGCCAAAATGTGATGAAAAATCAAATAATCCAAATGTTCATAAAGAACCTAAGCCGTATCCTTTCGCTGAGGGAAAAAAAAAATTAGAGAATATCCAAATTTAATTATATGTTCTTATAAATATCATAGTGAATATTTTGATAGAAAAATACAAGAAACACTAAAGCAGTATCATGATTTATCAGTTTGTTCATCATCAGGGTTTAAGTAAACTTACTAGGGGGAATAAAATAATGAAAAAAGGATATGTAGCTTTTGTACTTCACGGTCATATGCCATTTATTAGGCATCCAGAAATTAATGATGCACTTGAAGAAAGATGGCTATTTGAGGCAATGAGCGAATGTTATATACCGCTTATAAATGTTTTTGATGGCCTTATCAAAGACAAAATAAAATTTAGGATGACAATGTCTATAACACCACCCTTAATGGCGATGCTTCAAGATGAATATCTTAATGAAAGATATATGGAGTACTTAACAAAATCCATAGAACTTTCTGAAAAAGAATTAATAAGAACAAAAAACAATTACGATGAAAGTAAAGTAGCACAGTTTTATAACGATAAATTTAATGGATTACTAAAAACATATAAAAGTTATGAAAATAATTTAATGAATGCTTTTAAGAAGTTTGATAAGCTTGGATGTCTTGAAGTAATAACATGTTCAGCAACACATGCACTACTTCCATTAATTTCAATAAATCCAGAGGCCGTGCGAGCTCAAATAGCTACAGGAGTAGAATCATATATTGATACTATGGGTCATGCACCAAATGGAATATGGCTTCCAGAGTGTGCATATAGTTATTCGCTTGATAGTGTTTTGAAGGAATATGGAATAAAATATTTTATTTCTGAAAGTAAGGCTGTACTCTATTCATCACCTAAACCTAAGTATGGTACAAATGCTCCAATAGCGCTTCCAAATGGTGTTTGTACCTTTGGAAGAGACATAGAATCGTCTTATCAAGTTTGGAGTAATTTTATGGGGTATCCTGGAGATTTTAGTTATAGGGAATTCTACAGAGATATAGGTTATACGCTGCCAATGGATTATATTAAGCCATATATAAATGCAGCAGGTATAAGAATAGATACGGGTTTTAAATATTATAAGATAACAGGTAATACTGAGCACAAAGAGATTTACAACAGGGATGAAGCAATGGAAAAGGTTTTAAAGCATGGGACCCATTTTGCTGAGTGTAGGACTAAGCAAATTAACGAAATATCAAGTCATATGGATAGACCGCCAATTATTACTTGTCCTTATGATGCTGAATTGTATGGTCATTGGTGGTTTGAAGGACCTGAATTTATAAATGCCTTTATAAGGAAAAGTGCGGAAGAATGGACATCATATGAACTTACAACGCCATCTGAATATTTAATACAAAATCCTATTGTTCAGTGTTGTACCCCAAATCCATCAAGTTGGGGCGAGAATGGAGATTATTCTGTGTGGATAAACTCATCAAATCATTGGATATATCGGGATTTGCATAGATGTGAAGAGATAATGACAAGACTTGCAAATACGTATACTAAGCCAAGTGAGCTTCAAGAAAGGGCGTTAAATCAAGCTGCAAGAGAATTGATGTTAGCGGAGTCTTCAGATTGGCCTTTTATTATAAAGAATAATACAACAGTTGAATATGCTGTCAAAAGAGTAAATACTCATGTGAATAGGTTTATGAGTATTTATGATAATATTACTAAGAACACTATTGAATCAAAGCTACTTGAGAAAATAGAGCAAATAGATAATATTTTCCCTAATGTAAATTACAGAAATTATTGTAAAAAGTAGTTTTATCATAAGCTTATATGTGCTTAAAAGTCATGTATAAGCTTATATTAAATAAAGAATAGAATCAGCACCGTTTGAGATATTTGGGAGGGATTTTAGTGGCTAATTGGTGGATGATCAATGATAAGTCTGGAGAAATGCTAATAGATTTTTGGGTTAAAAATGCTGTGGTTACGATTGGATGGAATGAAATTGGAAATGCATTAGATTATGAAACAAAGGACAAACTTCTAATTAGATGTGATGAAGTGTACAGTAAAGAAATGCCAGGAATAAGAATTCAGATTGAAAGTCAAGTTTGGAGATTTTCTAGAGAAATAGAAAATGGCGATAGAATAATAACATATAATAATGTTACTGGTCAATACTACATAGGAATTGTAGCATCAGGATATGAATACAATCCAAATTTATATGCAGGACAGGCTCATACACTTAGAATTAAATGGGTTGATAAACGTATAAATGAGAACTTTGTATCTAAAGAGCTTAAAGATTCATTAAATCAAAACTCTGTTGTTTTCAGGGTGTTTAACTGTGATTCAGAAATAGAGAGATTACTTATAAGTAATGGAAATGTAAAAGAAGCCTTAGATAAGGGAAAAGAAATTTATAATTCCGTTACAGAGTGTGTTAAAGATATGCTTTTAAAAATGGATGAGCACAAATTTAAGCAACTTGTAAAGGAAATGTTAACTTGTCTTAATTACAAGGTAAGCGCTAATTATGATAATAGTGAAGAAAATTCTTATTTAATAATAAGTGAAGATGAACTTGCTCTTACAAAGACTATAATAAGAGTTTGTTGCCTTAAGGACAATGAAACTAAGACAAGCCAAAATGTACTTGATCTTTTTTCTAGTTATAATGATAACATAAGAAAGTATGTAGTTATATCAAACAGTCCTATAAGTTTGCAGATTAGAAATGAAATTAGTGAAAAATATTATGTTGCTTTTTTATCAATTAATGATATAGTAAAAAAGCTATTTGAATGTTATGATAAAATGAGCGATGAAGTAAAAAAAGCGCTTTCTTTAAAAAGAGTTTATATTTAAAGTAAGTAACACATTAGGATAAATAAAAAGTGCGTTATATGATGTTTATAGCGTGCTTTTTTGTTTGTTTTAATGTATAATTTTAATGTGCTGGGAGGAAGAAATTAATGAATAATGATATTTTTGATTCAAAAAAATTCAAACTAGAAAATGGACTTGAAATAATTTCAATAAAAAAAAATACCGAATTGTTTTCTCTGCATGTTGGAGTTAAAATAGGTTCTATATATGAAGAAGTTCATGAAAAAGGTATTTCGCATTTTATAGAACATATGCTTTTTAAGGGAACAAAAACTATGAGCAATGAGAAGTTAAATGAGGCTTTTGAATCTCTTGGTGGGGAGTATAATGCATATACAGATTATGATTGTACGGTATACAGTATTACAGCTTTAAAAGAAGAAATGGATCTTGGACTTAAGCTCATTTCAGATATGATTAGAAATGCTGTTTTTGATGAAGAGGAGTTTCAAAAGGAAAAGGAAGTTATTTTAGCCGAGATTAGAAGTATTAAAGATGATATTGAGGATTACAGTTTTGCAAAGGTTCATGAAATAGGTTTTTCAAAAGGACCGCTTAAGTATGATACTATAGGTAGTGAGACTAATATAAAGAGATTTTCAAATAAAGACTTAATTGATTTTTATAATAAATATTATGCCCCTAATAATTCCTGTTTAGTACTGGTTTCAAGCCTTGATCATGAAGAGGTATTTTTAAAAATTAAGAAATGTTTTGAGGATTGGAATAAAAAAGTTATAGTGAAAAAACAGATTGTTACTGAAAAAAATCTGCCTTTAAAAAAATTTTCTTATAAAAATGATTTAGAGCAAAGTACTATAACATATATGTTTACTTTTTATAACCTAACAAGAATTGAAGAAATGGCAATTAAGATACTTAACTATAAATTTGGAGAGAGTGCAAATAGCATTTTGTTTAGGGAAATAAGGGAAAATAAAGGACTGGCATATGATGTCTATTCCGAGATTAACACAGCTGAATGTGCGAAAACTATGTATATATATACCTCAGTTAAAAAGAAAAATGTTAATTTAGCCATTGAATGTATAAATAATTGTATTAGCAATTTAAAAAGTAAGAAGAATTTTTTAGACAATAATTCAATTATTCTTATGAAAAAAGTCTTAAAGACAGCGGTTATCTCAACAATAGAAGATACAACGGATTTGGGCAACTATGTAATTCATCAATGCATCGATGGGAGAAATATTTATGAATTTTTAGAAGACATAAAAAATGTTGATATTATAAAAGTTGAAGATATAATAACCATTGCAAAGAAAGTTTTAAATGATCCGACAATTCATATAATGATTCCAAAGGAAAGTGATTAAAGTGCAGGGAGTTATAACTAAAATAGAAGTTCAGAAAAATAAAAAAGATAGGGTTAATGTGTACATTGATGAAGAATATTCCTTTTCATGCAGCATGGAGCTAGTTTATTCGCATGGACTAAAAAAGAATAAACTAGTTGACATGGATGAGATAAAAGATGTTGTTAGCGATGATAATTATATATATTGCAAGGAAACTGCACTTAAAATTATTGAAAGAACTCTAAAAACGGAAAAAGAAGTGGAAATTAAACTTAGGCAAAAAGGTTTTGAAGAAAATTTAATTGATAAAGCAATAAATTTCCTTAAAAAATATGATTTTGTCAATGATAATAAATATATTAAGTGTTATGTTAAAGAGAAGATAAAAAAAGATGGAAAAAATAAAATTAAATATAATTTAATGAAAAAAGGCATAAGGGAAGACTTGATTGAAAAAGAACTTAATGAGGTTAATATAGATAAGCAACAATATTCTAATACATTAATGGAACTTGCAAGAAAAAAGTACGAAATTCTAAGTAAAAAAGAAGATGATAAGCTAAAAGTAAAAAAGAAAACTTGTGATTATTTGCTTAGGAAAGGCTATTTGTGGGAGGAAATAAAACCAGTATTAAATGATTTATTAAAGATAAACTACCTTGAAACTTAAAATTAATTTGTACCAAAATGCCATCTTCTGGGCATTATGATGCACATGAATTTTAATAGTTGAAATGGTTTATCTATAAATGAGTAAGGAGATGATTTTCTTTATGGCAAATCCCGTAACAATTTTCATAGTTTTATGCTTTATGTATCCTTTAATTAAAGGATTTTTATATAAGTTTTCATCCTATGACCTAAAAAGGGATTCGCAAGGAATAGTTAATAGTATATCTTTTTTATTAGCACTATTTATTGGTGTAAGATATGGTAAATTAATTGTATTAAATCAAAATGTGAATAAGCTTATTCATAAGTTACCGGAAAATATTTATAGTTTTATAGATAAAAATCCTATGGTTATTTATTTTATAGTTATTCCAATAATTATTTATGTAACATACTCAATTATTAAAATTATATTGAACTTTATAAATAGAATAACATTTTTTAAAATTTTCGATGGTATGGAAGGAATGCTTTCTAATAAAAGTAATATTATTAAAAGAATTTTGGGGGCATTTGTTCAACTTCCAAGGGCTATCTGTTACTTAATCACTGTTTTGTTTATATTTAATATAGCTTCAATGTTAAATATAAATAAACAATTTGATAATTATCTTAAGACTTCAAAGACATATAATTACTTGTGCAAGCAAATAGTTATTCCTGTAACCAATTCAAATCTTGCAAAAAGATTACCTAAGATTATAGATAATTCATTTAAGATTGTTGTAAAACAAAACAATAATACAATTCAAAAAGGCAATCAAGGTGCCAGTGAAAATGTTAATAACAATACAATTGTTTATTATAATGGAGTAACTTTAGATGATGGTGTAAAATCAAATAGTGAAATTGATAATTTTGCAAGAAATCTTGTGGCTAACGAAAATGGAACTGAAAATAAAGCTAGAAAAATATATAATTGGATAGGGAGTAATATAGCTTATGATTATGATAAAGCAAATTTAGTGCTTAATGATAACTACAATGTTAAATCTGGAGCTATTCCGACTTTTGATACAAGAAAGGGAATATGTTTTGATTATTCATGCCTTTATGTAGCTATGGCGAGGGCAAATAATATTAAGGTGAGGCTTGTTACGGGAGAAGGCTTCAATGGTGTATCATGGGTAAGTCATGCATGGAATCAAGTATATATACCAGATTTGAATACATGGATAAATGTAGATACTACCTTTGCAAAAGGCGGAGATTATTTTAATAGAAAAATGTTTTCTTTAGATCATAAGGACGACAAGGTAATAGGGGAGTGGTAATATTGTGAAGTAAGTGTATCGCAGGATATTAAATAAAATTAATAAATCTAAGGTGAAAAACTTTAAAAGCCTAAGAAGTTTCAATAACTCGCTGGAAAGATGCTCAGACAATTGAAACATCTAAGTCTTTTAAAGTTTTTTACCTAAGATTTATATAATTTTATTTAAATCATCCTGCAACACACTTATTTCACAATACACATGGGTTTAAGGAAAAAATTCCTACGTGCCTACGGAATTTTGGTGTAGTGCAAGAAAATAGTTTTTAAATTATTGAGAATTAACTAAAGCAGGGTACAATGAAGGATACACTTGCTAGGGGTTTGTGCGTAAGCCCATTTAGGTTCTTTAACTTAGTAGAAGTACTATCAATAGTAGTGGAATAAAACTTTGTGTATTAATAAACTTACGTCAGGTAAATCTTAAACTAAAATGTTGTTCAGCTTCGCTGTACTTTGTACTCTATATTATATAATTTCTTTTATTTTTCTACCTTTAATTTATCAGTAAGTATTTTTATAGCTTTTTCACATTCTTTGTCGTCATTGTCAAGTGCCCAAGCTGTATTAAAATACATCAAAGCTTTTTTATTATGAGAGAGCATAGCATAGCAATAGCCTAAATTAAAATAGTATTTACTATCTTGTTTTCTTTCAATAGCTGCTTTAATTAAAGAAATTGCATTAGTATAATTTTTTAATTTTATAAAGCAAACGCCTGCATTATACATTGCTGTTGCTTCGTTTTCTTTCATTTCAATAGATTTTCCATAAAGTTCAAGAGCTTTTTTATAATCTTTTTTATTGTAATATTCTGTTGCCTTGTCAAAATACAACATCTAATTCCTCCTTACATATAAAATAAATGTATATTTAATTTATAACCAATATATGTAATAATATACAAAAAATAAAAAACAAGAAAATATAATTTAAATAGGTAGTATTTATAAAGAATCTCTATTTGTTGATTTTAATTATTATCTTGTTATTTTATAAAATTATATGTTATAATTAGTATGTTTATAGAATCGAAATATTAATATATACAATATAAAGTAGTAAGCATGAAATCAATATACTATATATTGCATATTTGGTGTAATATTTCTGTTGCGGAATTTATAAAAGGGTATCATACTTAAATTTAAGCTGATAACCTTATAAAAATATTTGATAGGAAGGTAACTATGAAGAAAATATTAAATTTGGGATTAGATGTAGGCTCAACTACTGTCAAAATTGTATTATTAGATAATGAAGAAAATATTTTATATAGTAAATATCAAAGGCATTTTTCTGATATAAAGTCTACAATTGTACAGCTCATAACAGAAGCTTACGATAAGTTTAAAGATGAAGATGTAACAGTTATGGTTACTGGTTCAGGAGGATTGTCTGTTTCAAGCTGGCTAAATGTAACATTTATACAAGAAGTTATAGCATGTACTGAAACTGTACAAAGGATTATTCCTGAGACTGATGTTGCAATTGAACTTGGCGGTGAAGATGCCAAAATAACATATTTTAATGGAAATGTTGAGCAGAGAATGAATGGAACTTGTGCAGGTGGTACTGGGGCATTTATAGATCAAATGGCAACACTACTTAAAACGGATGCTTTAGGTTTAAATGAGCTCGCAAAGTCACACAAATGCATATATCCAATAGCTGCAAGATGTGGAGTTTTTGCAAAAACTGATGTACAACCACTTTTAAATGAAGGAGCTGCAAGAGAAGATATAGCAGCATCCATATTTCAAGCTGTAGTCAATCAAACCATAAGTGGACTTGCCTGTGGAATGCCTATAAAAGGGAATGTTGCTTTTTTAGGAGGCCCTTTATATTTCTTATCTGAGCTAAGGCAGAGATTTATTGAAACCTTGAATTTAAAAGGAGAAGAAATAGTTTTTCCTAAAAATTCACAGCTTTTTGTTGCTATTGGAGCAGCTTTATCTTCTAAAAATGAACAAGTAGTCAGCTTCAAGGAAATAAAAAAGAGACTTTTAAAGTTAAGTACTGCAGAAACACATGAAGTTGATAGATTAAAACCACTATTTAAGGATAAAGCAGACTATGATGAGTTCAAAAAGCGACATGATAATAATAAAGTTAAGAGGGGAAGCCTTGAAGATTATGAGGGAAATTGTTTTCTTGGTATAGATGCTGGTTCAACAACTACAAAAGCCGCACTTATATCGGAAGCAGGGGAACTTTTATATTCTTATTATGGGAGTAATGAAGGAAGTCCTCTTAATTGTACAATAAAGATACTAAAAGATTTATATGGAAAGATGCCTAAAGGTGCACACATAGTTAAAAGTGCAGCTACTGGGTATGGAGAAGGATTAATAAAAGCGGCATTGCGCATAGATATTGGTGAGGTTGAAACTGTTGCACATTCTAAAGCAGCGGAATTTTTTCTCCCAGGTGTAGATTTCATACTTGATATTGGTGGACAAGATATGAAATGCATGAGGATAAAAGATGGAGTTATAAGTGCTGTTACTTTAAATGAGGCGTGTTCATCAGGTTGTGGATCATTCTTAGAAACTTTTGCAAAGTCTTTAAATATGACTGTTGAGGAATTTGCCAAATCTGCAATTGACTCTAAGAATCCAGTTGATTTAGGTTCAAGATGTACAGTATTTATGAATTCAAGAGTTAAGCAGGCGCAAAAGGAAGGCGCAAAAGTTGGAGATATATCTGCAGGATTGTCTTATTCTATAATAAAAAATGCTTTGTTTAAGGTTATTAAAGTTAGAAACCCAGAAGAGTTAGGCAAAAAAGTAATTGTTCAAGGTGGAACTTTCTATAATGATGCTGTTCTTAGAAGTTTTGAATTTGTTTCAGAAAGAGAAGCAGTAAGACCTGATATTGCAGGGCTTATGGGTGCTTTTGGTGCAGCAATAATAGCTAAAGCAAGGTATACTGAAGGAGAGGCTACAACTCTTTTAAAGGAAGAAGAGCTTGAAAAATTTAATACAAAAGTAGACATGAGAAGATGCGGAAAATGTGCAAATAATTGCTTACTTACAGTTAATGAATTTTCTGATGGAAGAAAGTTTATAACAGGAAATAGATGTGAACGTGGAGCTGGAAATGACATAAAAAAGAATGACATACCAAACCTTTACGATTATAAATATAAGAGGATATTTGGATATACGCCTTTAAAAGAGCCTAAAAGAGGTGTAGTTGGAATACCAAGAGTTTTAAATATTTATGAAAACTATCCATTTTGGCATACTTTCTTTACGGAGCTTGGATTTAGGGTACAACTTTCCCCAAGATCTGCTAAAAAGGTTTATGAATTAGGAATGGAGACAATACCTTCAGAATCTGTTTGTTATCCTGCTAAATTAAGTCATGGACATATAATGAGTTTGCTTAAAAATGGAATAAAGTTTATATTTTACCCTTGCGTTCCATATGAAAAGAAGGAACAAGCGGGAGCGAATAATCATTACAATTGTCCTATTGTTACTTCTTATTCAGAGGTGTTAAAAAATAATATTGATGAGTTAAGAAATGAGAATATAATTTTTAAAAATCCATTTGTTGCTTTAGATAATAAGGAGAAGCTAAAAACAAGACTTTTAGAGGAACTTATTGAATTTGGAGTGTCAAAAAATGAAATAAATAATGCTGTAGATAAAGCTTGGGATGAACAAGAAAGCGCTAGAGCGGATATTAGAAAAAAAGGTGAAGAAGTTTTAAGTTATTTAAAGGAAACAGGGAGAAAAGGAATAGTTCTTTCTGGAAGACCTTATCACATAGATCCAGAAATAAATCATGGTATTCCAGAACTTATAACTAGCTATGGAATGGCAGTGCTTACAGAAGATTCAGTGGCACACTTAGGGGAAGTTGAAAGACCTCTTAGGGTAGTAGATCAGTGGGTGTATCATTCTAGACTTTATGCAGCGGCAAGCTTTATAGCAAAAGAAGATAATCTTGAGCTTATTCAACTGAATTCCTTTGGTTGTGGCTTAGATGCTGTAACAACCGATCAAGTTGAAGAAATTCTTGATAGGTTTGGCAAGATATACACGCTTATAAAAATTGATGAGGGAAATAATTTAGGCGCAGTAAGAATTAGAATACGTTCACTTAAGGCTGCTATGCAAGAAAGAGATAAAAATAATGTAAAGCCTAAAAGAATAGTAGGTAAATCTAAGAGAATAGTATTTACAAAAGAGATGAAGAAAAATCATACTGTGCTTTGTCCTCAAATGTCACCAATACATTTTCAATTTCTTGAACAAGCACTTAAAAGTGAAGGATATAATTTAGTCGTTTTACCTTCTGTTGATAGAAAATGTGTTGATGAAGGCTTAAAATATGTAAATAATGATGCATGTTATCCATCTATAATCGTAGTTGGGCAGATGATAGAGGCATTAAAATCAGGGAAATATGATCTTAATAATACATCACTCCTTATATCTCAAACAGGTGGAGGATGTAGAGCAACAAATTATATTGGTTTTATCAGAAAAGCTATTGAAGATGCAGGTTTTTCAAATGTGCCTGTAATTGCTATAAGTGCTCAAAAAATAGAAAAAAACCCTGGAATTAATTATACTATGGCAACAGGAATTAAAGCTATAAAGGCAATACTTTATGGAGATTTATTTATGCGAGTGCTTTATAAAGTTAGACCTTATGAAAAAGTAAAAGGATCTGCTAATGAACTTTATGAAAAATGGGTGCAAGTATGTAAAGAAGACAGTAGAAATACAAAAGTAAAAAGCTTTAAAAATAATGTATACAATATAGTTAGAGAATTTGATAAGTTAGAACTAACTAATGAGGTTAAGCCTAAGGTTGGTATTGTGGGTGAGATACTTGTTAAGTTCCATCCGACTGCAAATAACAATATAATTGAAACCTTAGAAAATGAAGGTGCAGAAGCGGTTGCTCCAGATCTTATGGATTTTGTACTTTATTGTGCATATAATGAGACCTTTAAAAATAAATACTTAGGAACACCTAGAAAAGCTAAATTTGTGGGTGACGTTTTAATAAAAGCTATAGAATGGTTTAGAAAGCCTATGAAAAAGGCGTTAGATGAAAGTAATAGATTTGAAGCACCTAAATCTATTCAAGAATTGGCTAAAGGTGTGTCAGACATTGTTTCACTTGGAAATCAAACGGGTGAAGGATGGTTCTTAACAGCTGAAATGGTAGAACTTATAGAAAGTGGTACTGAAAATGTTGTATGCATGCAGCCTTTTGCATGTCTTCCAAATCATGTTACAGGAAAAGGTATGATTAGAGAGTTAAAAAGAAGATATCCAAAGGCAAACATATCACCAATTGATTTTGACCCTGGTGCCAGTGAAGTAAACCAGCTTAATAGAATCAAGTTAATGTTATCTACAGCATTTAAGAATATTGAAGGCGATGAAGATAAGAATATTCAAATTTCAAAGGATGAAGTTGCATCGGCTAAAATAGCGGAAAGATAAATAAATACAGAGTACAGAGTACAGAGTACAGTGAAGGATGATTTTTCTACGCGAGCGTAGAAAAATCTAAAAACTTATTTTTTTATTGCTGCGCAATCGCGCCATATATGGTGCTCAGCGAAGCTGACAACATTAAGTTTAAGATTTACCTAAGCAAAGCGGAAGGTAAATCATCCTTCACTGTACTCTGCTTTTCAAATTGTAATTTAACAGGATGAACTTGGTAAAAGCAATTTTAACTTTTCAAATTGCTTATCTATATTTGCGGGGTGTTTAATTTGTTAATTAAATTTTGTGGACAAGATAATACTCTTGATTCAAAACCATTTGTTAATGATGAAGTACAGTTTAATTTAATCCAGTTAATAAGAGAAAGTGAAGTGCCATATTTATTTACAAATAAAAATAAAAGCATGATAATTGCACAATCTGCTCTTCAATTTCCAGCATGGGTATGGACAGATAATCAAATTACAAAGTATGATAAGGAAGAGTTAAAAAATGATTTTGCTGAACTTTATAAGGATGCAGATAGGCTAGTTTTTATAGCAAAACCTGATATTGCAATTGAATTAGCAGAACATTATTCTAGAGTTAAAAACATAAAATATTCCGTTGTATTGCAAATGGAGTCATTTCAATGTCAAAAAGTTATAGAACCAAAGCCATTAAGTGGATTTCTTAGGAAAGCTGCATTGGAGGATGTTAAGATTATTTCACAATTTTTATCAGGATTTATTTACGACTGTTTTGGCAAAACAACTACACCAGATGAGCAAATCCAAAATGCAAAATGCTACATTGAAAATGGAAACTTATATGTTTGGTGTAATGATGATGGAATAATCTCAATGGCAAATATTGCACACCGCTCAAAGCGCAATGCTAGGATAAATGCAGTATATACAAGACCCGATATGAGAGGAAAGGGATTTGGAGCAGTAATTGTTGCAGAAATTTGCAGAATTATACTTGATGAGAATAGATTGCCTGTTCTTTATACAGATTTAGCTAATCCGGCATCAAATAAGGCATATAAAAATGTTGGATTTGTTGAATGTGGTAGACTCACACAAATAGCTTTTGATTTTAATATGCCTAATGCTTGACAGGCAAGAATAGTTGTTGTAATATTAACAAAAAGATTATTTACTGTGAAAAGGAGTAGTATGTATATATTTCTTTTAGAAAGGGAATGGTTGATGAAAATTCCTAGAAATTTATACTGAACCAGCCTTGGAGTTCTGCACCGAAATAGTAGTAGGCTGCAGCAGGTATTCCTGTTATAGATAAAGAGAGATTATAGAATTATGGAATGTATTTTATAATAATTAGGGTGGTAACGCCAAGAAAGGTCCCTTGTGGATTTTTCTTGGTGTTTTTTTACGTGACTTCGATAGAAGTGCAGCGAAGTTTCAGGGGGCTGGATGTCCACTGAAATCTTATTATATTTAATTAATAGTGAAGAAAGGAAGAAAAGTATGGGAAAAAATAATAATAAAAAATTTGTTGAGGCTATAACAGCTATAGATGAAGATTTTGCACAGTGGTATACGGATATTGTAAAGAAGGCAGAACTTATTGATTATTCAAGTGTTAAGGGATGTATGATTATTAGGCCTTATGGATATGCAATATGGGAAAATATTCAAAGATACCTGGATAATAAAATTAAGCAAACTGGACATGAAAATGTATATATGCCAATGTTTATACCAGAATCATTATTACAAAGAGAAAAAGATCATGTAGAGGGTTTTTCACCAGAGGTTGCCTATGTTACTAGGGCAGGTGGAGAAGATCTTGCTGAAAGGTTAGTAGTAAGACCAACTTCAGAAACATTATTTTGTGAACATTATTCTAAGATCATTCAAAGTTATAATGATTTACCTAAAAAATATAATCAATGGTGTTCAGTAGTTAGATGGGAAAAAACAACTAGACCATTTTTGAGAACTTCTGAATTTTTATGGCAAGAGGGACATACGGCTCATGCAACAGCAGAGGAAGCAGAGAAAGAAACTATAGATATGTTAAATGTATATGCGGATATGCTAGAAAAATATTTAGCAATTCCAGTTATAAAAGGGCAAAAGACTGAAAAAGAGAAGTTTGCAGGAGCAAAAGCAACTTATACAATTGAAAGCCTAATGCACGATGGAAAGGCACTTCAAAGTGGAACATCTCATAATTTTGGAGATGGGTTTGCTAAAGCATTTAATATAAAATATCTAGATAAAAACTCACAATTACAATATGTTTATCAGACATCATGGGGGGTTACGACTAGATTAATTGGAGCCATTATAATGGTCCATGGAGATGATAGCGGTTTAGTATTACCACCAAAGGTAGCACCAATTCAAGCAGTTATTGTTCCAATTGCACAACATAAGGAAGGAGTACTTTCAAAAGCTAATGAAATAAAAAATATGCTTGATTGTATTGTGAGAATTAAATTAGATGATTCTGATAAAATGCCAGGTTGGAAGTTTAATGAATATGAAATGAAGGGAATTCCTGTTAGAATTGAAATTGGACCAAAGGATATAGAAAATAACCAAGTAGTTCTAGTTAGAAGAGATACTAGAGAAAAAGAAATGGTTAATTTAGATAATTTAAAGGATAGGATTTTAGCTGTACTTGATGAAATCCATAATAGTTTATATGAAAAAGCGTTAAAAAATATGGAAGAAAGAACTTTCGTTGCTAGAACAATTGATGAACTTAAAGATAATGCTGAAAATAAATCAGGCTTCACTAAAGCTATGTGGTGTGGTGAAAGAGAATGTGAAGATAAGATTAAGGAAGTTACAGGATTAACTTCTAGATGTATTCCATTTGATCAAGAAAATATTGATAGCAAATGTGTGTGCTGCGGTAAAAAGGCCAAAACCATGGTTTACTTTGGCAAAGCATATTAACATATATTCCTGTTTTAGGAAGAGTAATGTATCTAATGAATTACAAAAATTATATGGTGGACATATAGCAAATGGTTATATACTTTGTACTAATAGTCATAAAAGCTATATGCAATTTGCAAATGATTTATAATTAGAATACAAATGTATTAAAAGAGTTACTGGATGAAGTAGAGGCTAATTATAATATAGATAGTGAAAGAGTATATTTGACAGGTTATAGCCTGGGAGGCTATGGTGCGTGGAATTTTGCTATATTGAATACTGAAAGGTTTGCGGCGATAGTTCCAATAAGTGGAGGTGCAATATCCCCTGAAAAAGCCCTTAAATTAAAAGATACTCCAATCTGGGTCGCACATGGAGATAGTGATACTGTAGTGCAATTTGAGGAGTCTAAAAGAATAGTTGACCGTTTAAAAACATCTAATCCCAATATAATATTTAAAGTGTATAAAGGTGCAGGACATGAAGTCTGCACCACAGCGTATGAGGAACCAGAACTTTTTAAATGGCTTCTAAATCAGAAAAGAAAGAAAAATCTACAATATATTTTGAATGAAAAATGATACACAATTTTCTCATACATTGTGAATTGAAAACATTAGCCCCAAACCAAATTTCCGTAGGCACGGAGGAAATTTTACCTTTAGTACATATAGGGAGAGTAATAGTGTTGAAGAAACAATTTAAATAAAATCCAATAAATCTTAGTGGATAATTCTGAAAAGACTTAGAACTTTCAATTGTCTGAGCGATAGCGAGTTATTGAAAGTTCTTAGGCTTTTCAGAATTAGCCACTTAGATTTATGGATTTTATTTAATGTTTCTTTAATACTATTACTTTCCCTACTTCCACTTTTTATATAAATCAGGTCTTTCATCTTCCAGAACCTTAAAAAAGTCATGCAACAATTTTTCATCTTTTAAGTCTCCGATGAGATGGTTTGGATATGACTTTTTTCTTGTGTAAGAATTTCTAGGATCAATAACTCTAAAAGATCCATTGTTTTCAAGGAAAATATGTGCAAATCTAACATCAATTTTTTTAAAGCCACTTTTTATAATATAATCTAAAAAATTTATAATTTTTAAAGCCAATTCGTAAGAAAAACCATTTTCTTTTATATAAGTTTTTATATTTTTTCCACTAATATATTCTCTTATCATATAGTGATTGTGAAATTCCAAAGGCTGTGGGAAATATGGACCATTTTTAAGCCTCTCAAGAGTTCTATACTCTTCTTTGCAGGTATCTGGATCTTTAAATATTTTTAGAGCTCTGCCGTCTGGCATTAAATATACACTGCCGCTGTGACCTTTGCCTAAAAAAATACAGTTATCAAGCTTTATTATAGTATTATTGTGTTCACCTTTTTCTTTCAATTTCTACACCTTCTTTTTACTCTGAGGTAATACTATATCAGAGTACAGATGACAGAGTACAGAGTACAGTGAAGGTGGATTTACCTTTCGTTTCTCTCAGGTAAATCTTAGAACTTAATAGTATCAGCTGTGCTGAACACTATGTTTTATACCATGCGCAAGAATTAAGTTTAAGATTTTTTGCAGCGATAGCGGAGAAAAATCAACCTTCACTGTACTTTGTACTCTGTACTCCGTACTCTGCCTTTATAATTAAGGTTTGCCTTAATATTAGAATATATAGAAAAGGGCATAAGTGTTACTCTTTTTTCTATTGACATAATCAAAAAATTGGTTATAATATAAAATACAAGATTATATGTATGCTTTGATGAAGAGGAGTAAAAGTAGGAAACAACTAGAGAGGAAAATTTACAGGCTGAAAGGTTTTCCGTGTGAAATACTTTGAAGGTAGCTTTGGAGCACTTCTGCTGAACTTGTATAAAACTTTGCTATATGTGAAAAAAATAGATTTTCAAATCAATATTATTTGCAATTTGGTTTTATTATGTATGAGTAGGTGGAAGCGGTTTTCTGACCGTTATTTATTGAGAGCTTGTTTACTTTTAAGTTACAGGAACAAAGGTGGAATCGCGCACAGTCGTCCTTTTATGGATTACTGTGCTTTTTTAAGTGATTTTGTCAGAAATGCATCTAAATTGCAGAGAGTTCGATACTCTCTGCAATTTCATTTAATGCAATAAAATTAAGTACGAAGGGAAGAGTTAAACAATGGATGATTCAAAAAATATAGCAAAAACTTATAATCCAAAAGAATTTGAAAATAGGATATATGACTTTTGGGAGAATGGAAAGTTTTTTACTCCTGAGATAGATAAGAGCAAAAAGCCATATACAATAATAATGCCTCCTCCAAATATAACTGGACAGTTGCATTTAGGTCATGCACTTGATAATGCACTTCAGGATTTTTTAATTAGAACAAAAAGGATGCAGGGCTATTGTACTTTATGGCTTCCTGGAGAAGATCATGCAAGTATAGCTACAGAAGTAAAGGTTGAAAAAGAACTTTTAAAAGATGGCTTAAAAAAGAAGGAAATGGGAAGAGAAGCTTTCCTTGAAAAAGTTTGGGAATGGTCTGATAAATATAGAGATAGAATAAGAACTCAGCTTAAGAAAATGGGAGTTTCTGCAGATTTTACAAGAGAAAGCTTTACTATGGATGAAAAATTAAATAAAGCAGTAAGAACTGTATTTGTAAAGCTATATAATGAAGGTCTTATATATCAAGGAAATAGAATTACTAACTGGTGTCCAAAATGTCAAACAGCTTTATCTGATGCAGAAATAGAGTATGAAGAGCAAAATGGTCATTTTTGGCATATAAATTATCCTGTTGAAGGAAGCAGTGAAGCACTTGAAATTGCAACAACAAGACCAGAAACACTCCTTGGTGATACAGCAGTTGCAGTTAATCCTAAGGATGAAAGATATTCTCATCTAGTTGGAAAAATGCTTATACTTCCTCTTGTAGGTAGAAAAATACCAATAGTTGCAGATGAATATGTTGATATGGAATTTGGTACTGGTGCAGTTAAAATAACACCAGCACATGATCCAAATGATTACCAGGTTGGAAAGAGACATAACTTACCTGAAATAGTAATTTTAAATAATGACGGAACTATAGCAGATGGTTATGGAAAATATTCAGGACTTGATAGATATGAGGCTAGAAAATTAATAGTAGAAGATCTTAAAGAGCAAGGCTTGCTTGTAAAAGTAAAAGAGCATGTTCATAATGTAGGTACACATGATAGATGCGGAAGTGTAGTTGAGCCTATGATTTCTAAGCAGTGGTATGTAAAAATGAAATCACTTGCAGAGCCAGCAATAGAAGCTGTAAGAAGTAAAAAGACTAAATTTGTGCCAGAAAGATTTGATAAAATTTATTACAATTGGATGGAGAATATCCAAGATTGGTGTATATCAAGGCAGCTTTGGTGGGGACATAGAATTCCAGTATGGTATTGCAAAGATTGCGGTGAAATAACAGTATCAGTTGAACCACCTGTAGAATGCAGTAAATGTAAAAGCAAAAATCTAGAACAGGATAAGGATGTTCTTGATACTTGGTTTAGTTCAGCTTTATGGCCTTTCTCAACGCTTGGATGGCCTGATAAAACTGAGGATTTAGAGTATTTTTACCCAACGAATACACTTGTTACAGGGTATGATATTATTTTCTTCTGGGTAGCGAGAATGGTATTTTCAGGAATTCACAATATGAAAGAAACACCATTTGAACATGTATATATACATGGATTAGTTAGAGATGCAGAAGGAAGAAAGATGTCAAAATCTCTTGGAAATGGTGTTGATCCATTAGATGTTATAGATGAATTTGGTGCAGATGCACTTAGATTTACTCTTATAGTTGGAAACTCTGCAGGAAATGACATAAGATATAAGACTGAAAAAGTTGAAGCAGCGAGAAACTTTGCAAATAAGATTTGGAATGCTTCTAGATTTGTATTAATGAACTTAGACAAAGGTATAATGGAAAAATATAAGGACTGTAAGGAATACAGCTTAGTAGATAAATGGATAATTTCAAGGGCAAATACTCTTGCAAAGGAAGTAACTGAAAATATAGATAAATTTGAACTTGGAATAGCTTCACAAAAGGTTTATGATTTTATGTGGACAGAATTCTGCGATTGGTATATTGAACTTGTAAAACCAGTTATGTATGGTGAGGACGAAAAGGCAAAAGGAGTTGCCTTCAATGTACTTTATGATGTTTTAACTATAGGCTTAAAGCTTCTTCATCCTGTTATGCCATATATTACCGAGGAAATATATCAGCATCTTGAAGGAGAATGTGAATCTATAAGCATTTCAAAATGGCCAGAATATGATGAAAAACTTCATGATGAAGTAGCTGAAGAATCAATGAATTACATTATTGAGGCAATTAAGTCACTTAGAAATGTAAGAGCGGAAATGAATGTACCACCTTCTAAGAAAGCTAAATTGTTAATACTTTCAGCAAAGGAAAGCAAGTCGGCCTTTGAAGCTGGACAAAATTATTTTGAAAAATTGGCTTCAGCTTCTGAAGTTGTATTTATAAGTTCAAAGGAAGAAGTCCCAGAAAATGCAGTATCAACTGTTACAAAAGGTGGCGAACTTTTCTTACCTCTTTTTGATCTTATTGATAGAGAAAAAGAAATTGAAAGACTTAATAAGGAAAAAGAAAAATTAGTAAGTGAAATTGAAAGAGTTAATAAGAAATTATCAAATAAAGGATTTGTAGCTAAAGCACCAGAAGCAGTAGTAGCAGAAGAAAAAGCTAAAGGAGAAAAGTACCAAAAGATGTTAGATGCTGTAGAAGAAAGAATAAAAAGCTTGTAAATGCATTGATATTTTAAGGTATATTTATTACAATATAGTATAGATAGGCTAGCCTATCTATACTATATAATTTTTGGTGGGTGATTTTCTTGAATTATGAAGACACAATGAACTATATACACGGTACTTTAAGATTTGGAAGTATTTTGGGACTTTCAAGAATAGAAAAACTTTTGGAAATACTAGATAATCCTCATAAAAAACTAAAATGTATACATATAGCGGGTACTAATGGTAAAGGATCTACAACAGCTATGATATCGGAAATACTTACAGAAGCAGGATATAAAGTTGGAATGTATACATCGCCTTATATAGAAGAATTCGAAGAAAGAATTCAAATAAATAGACAAAACATACCAAAGGAAAAACTATGTGTAGTTATTGAAAAGGTTAAAGAAGCGGCAGAAAAGGTTAAAGATAGTGGAATAGAGTATCCAACAGAATTCGAAATTGTAACCTGTGCAGCTTTTCTTTATTTTTATATGGAGAAAGTTGATTATGCAGTAATTGAAGTTGGACTTGGTGGGAGATTTGATGCAACAAATGTTATAACTCCAATACTAAGTGTAATAACATCTATAAGCTATGATCATATGAAGATACTTGGTGACACAATTGATAAAATAGCTTACGAAAAATCTGGTATTATTAAGGATAAGGCTCCGGTTATTTTATATCCACAGGTTGAAGATGCTTATGAGGTCATTAAGGAAGTTGCAAAGAATAGAAGCGCAGAACTTATAGAAGTATCAAATGAATGCGCTAAATACATAGGAAATGTGCAAATTAATGGCGAATATTTTCAAAAAATTTCTGTAAAGACATTAAGGAATGAATATAAACTTAATCTATCTTTACTTGGAATACATCAGTTATTAAATTCTGCAGTTGCAATATATGCGGCGGAAAAATTAATGGATTTTGGAATTAATATTAAAGTCACAAATATAGAAAATGCTCTGATGAAGGTAAAGTGGAAGGGAAGGCTTGAAATACTTAAAAGTAGTCCTCTTGTTGTTATTGACGGTGCGCACAACATTGATGGTATAGTTAAACTTAAAAAGAGCATACATACGTATTTTAAGTTTAAAAGAATTATATTAATACTTGGAATACTTGCAGATAAAGAAATTAATAATATGGTTCGGGAAATAGCACCTGAAGCATATAAAATTATAACAGTTTCGCCTAAAAATGATAGAGCTGAAACTTCTGAAGAATTATGCGATATAATTAAGCAATATAATAGTAATTGTGAAAGTGAAGAGGACTACAAAAAAGCTTATGAAAAAGCTGTAAGTTATTATGAAAATGAAGATATGATTTTGGTATGCGGCTCATTATATATGATAGGTTATATGAGAAAAATCATCACATATGAAGAACCTAGAGAAGTTGGTATTATAAAATGGTTTGGTGGATATAATCCTAAAATAAAAAAGTTTAATGATTTTGGATTTATAGTTAGAAAAGATAAAGAGGATTTGTACTTTAATAAGAATCACATTCATTGTAATGTAAGGGAGCTTGTTCAAGGTAGAGCAGTCAGCTTTGAAGAAGGTGTAAACTTCAAAAATGGAAGATTACAAGCAATGAAGGTAAAACTAGCGAAAAATGAAAGTGATATAAATGTATTAAAAAGTTGTATTAAAGAAGAAATGTTTAAAAATATTGATATATATGACAAACTGGAAATGCTATGGAAACTTGATTACAATACTATTGTTAAAGACTGGAATGAATTTAGTCCTGGACTAAAGGTGCTATATTTATATAGGATATGTAAAGAAGATAGAGACTTTTCTATCATTGAAAATATAAATGAAAAGAACAAAATAATAAGAGCTATGTTATTACTTATTTGGGGAAAGTATAATAGTTCGCAAAAAAATATGGCATTTGAAAAAGCGCTTAAACTTATGAATGAATATAAATCCCAAATTATAGATGATAATAATGAGAAAAAAGAAATAATAAACTACATAATACCAAGTGATAAAAAAGGTGTAGTAGATGTTTTAAAGCCTTTGAATGAATGGAGTATACTTGAGTTAATAGAAAGTTGCAACGGTGAATCTATCTTAAGAGAACTTAATAAGGGAGACTTGCCTGTAGTTAAATTAATTTATATGGTGAATTCATATACAAAGATTTAATTTTATCTTATTTTAAGATGCCTTAAGTATGGTTAATATGTCTTATATTAACCATACTTATTTGTGTGTAACTTAATTATGTAATTATATTGTAATAAGTTTGAACATATGTATTATATTGTTATAAAGTAATATACTTATATGTAGGTGTATGCTTATCTAAATTGTATAGAAGGTGAAATTATTGAAAGGTGTAAAAGAGGCATTGTTGGGAAGAAAAGGAATTATAGCTATTATTTTAATTTGTATGAGTGCATTAATTTTTTGGTATGGTTCTTTTGAATTTGGTAAGTACTATAGCAAGAATTCAAGAGTTAATGCAACTAACCCAATTAATAAAATAAAAAAAATCGTAAAAACGAAGGTGAAACCTGAGGAAAAAGATAATGTTGCAAAAGGAATGGAAGTGTACAAGCTTGCAGATGCCAAACCAGGTTTTGTTGAACCGTGGGAAAATCAAAAAAATAGTACAAAAAAAATAGCATATTTAACTATTGATGATGGTCCATCCATTAATACACGTAAGATATTAAATATACTAAAAGAAAATAATATAAATGCAACTTTCTTTTTAATTGGGCAAAATGCCGAAAGGTATCCAGAACTTGTTAAAGAGGAGGTTGCAGAGGGAAATTCTGTTGCTAACCACACATATAGCCATCCTCTAAATTATAAAAGGTATACGCCAGAAGAATTTATAGGTGAAATAGAAAAATGTGATAAGATTTTAAAAAATATATTGGGAGATAAATATATACCTAAATTTATGAGATTCCCAGGTGGCTTATATGAGAATACGCCTAGCCTTAAAAGAACCATGGAGCCTTATAAACAAGCTGTAGAAAATGACGGCTATAGATTTATAAATTGGAATGTACTTACAGGAGATGCGGATAGATATCTTGAACCTGTAAATTATTTGACAAGTAACGTAAAAAAGGAATCATATGGGAAAAATGTTGTCGTTATTTTAATGCATGACGCTGCTGCTAAAACAACTACTGTTCAAGCACTTCCAGAAATAATACAATATTTGAGAAGTCAAGGATATACTTTTGGGGTATTAAAAAAGTGAGACATACATATAATATATGTCTCAGATACTTATTATGTATTTTTAATAGTTTTTTTACTTTGTTATAATATTAATTGTAATAAATATTATAGAAGGTGAAACTATTGACAAAAATAAAAAAAACATTGAAGATGAGAAAGAGAAAAAGTATTTTAATTGCTACTATAGTGGTAATTAGTATATGTGCTATTTGTATATTTGAAAGCAATTATGTTAAGAAGGCTAATGTTAGTGCTTCCAATATTCATATTAAGAAACATAAAAAAGTTGTCATTAAAAAGAATAAAATAAAAAAAGTTGTTATGAGTAGTGTTAATGATTGCAATATAGAAGCTTGTAAGCCTGGGGAAGTTTTCCCGTGGGAACTTCAAAGAAGCAATCCCAATAAAATAGCATATTTAACTTTTGATGATGGTCCATCGATAAATAATACAAAGAAAATATTAAATATTCTTGATCAAAATAATATAAAAGCAACGTTTTTTTTAATAGGTAAAAATGCTGAGAGGTATCCAGAACTTGCAAAATTAGAAGTAGCTGATGGTCAATCTGTTGCTAATCATACTTATAGCCATTTTTTAAATTACAGGGAATCGCCTGAAGCATTTTTAGAAGATACAAATAGATGTGATACAGTATTAAAATCTATACTTGGAGATAAATACATACCTAAATTCATGAGGTTCCCAGGAGGTTCTTGGGGAAATAGGCTAGAACCTTTTAGGGCGGCTGTAGCGGCTGCAGGATATAGATTTGTAAATTGGAATGCCCTTAATGGCGATGCAGAACATCCTTTTGTACCAGTGGATGCATTGATTAACCATGTAGAAAGAGATGTTCAAGGAAAAAATAAAGTATTGATATTAATGCATGATGCTCCAGCTAAAACAACAACTGTACAAGCCCTGCCAGCAATAATACAATATTTGAAATCGCAAGGATTTACTTTTGGAAAACTTGTATAAAAAAATGAGTGGTTGTCGCAATAAGCTTATTTAATACGTAATTTAAAATTATTGCGAACAAAGGTGTAGTGCAAAACAAAATAATAAGTGGGAGTTCTGCATAAAAATGATGTGATTAATAGCATCTTGAAACCTTAAATAAAATTAATAAATCTAAGAGACTAAATCGCAAAATTTTATTTAAATGTTTCTTCAACGCTATTCCTCACATCATTTTTTTATGCAGAGCTCCCACTTATTATTTAAGTTTTTGTACTACACCATTGTTTGGGTAAGTTTTTAATATCTATTTAAACTAGTTCAACTGCCAAAAGTTCCTGCATCTAAACTTTGTAATACGAACTTATTTAAACATTGGAAATAAAGGTGTGGTACAAGTATCAAAATAACAAGGGACAGGTGCATTAAAAAAATGATGTGGTATACGAGTGTCGAAGAAATATTTAAAATAAAGTTGTATAAACCTTAGTGGGGAATTTTTTGAAAACTTTAGAACTTTCAATTGTTTGAGCTTCTTCTCAGCGAGTTATTGAAAGTTCTTAAGTTTTCAGAAAATTTGCCACTTAGATTTATTAATTTTATTTAAGATTTCGAGATACTCGTATACCACATTATTTTTAATGTACCTGTCCCTTGTTATTTGGTTTTGCACTACACCTTTGTTCACAATATTTAAAACATAGCCTTTTATTTAAATAATTCCTCATTTAAAATATAGTCCTTTGAAAAAGTGTCTAAAAAATTTTTGGCAGCAGAAGAGATATATCCATTTTTAATCCATATTGCAGCTATTTGAGTTGATAGGGCTTTATTATCAATTTCTTTATAAATTAAATCGGAAGCTCCTATAAGTTTTAATGAAGATTTTGGAACAATGGCTATTCCAAGTCCAGCATTTGCCCACAGCAGCGAAGTTCTTGCATCTTCATTTTTGCAAAATATATTTGGTTCAAAGTCGGCATTTTGACATGCTTCATATATGAGTTTTTCAAATCTTTTATAAAAAATCAAAGGCTTGTCTGCTAATTCTTTAATATTAATAATTTTATTATCAGTCCAATTTAAATCTTTAATCATTGCTGCAACCATAGGTTCTTTGGGTAAGTAAATACAGTTTATAGCTGTTGGATTAAATGGAGTTCTAACTATTCCTATTTCAATGATACCCTTATTTAATAAATCCAGTAATTCATATGTATTTCCTTCACGTATTTCAAAGTTTATGAAGGGATATTTGTTATGAAAGGTATTAAGCCTACTAGTTAAAAGGGCGGCTCCTGAAGAAGAAACTGTTCCTATAGAAAGTGTTCCGTGGGTTCCATTTTTAAAATCCTTTAATTCACTTATAGTAGTTTCGGTCAAACTTAGTATTTGTTTTGCTCGGTTATAGAGCATAAGCCCGGCATCTGTTAATTTTATGCTGCGACTTCCTCTTTCAGCAAGCTTTACACCTAGTTCATTTTCAAGGCTTTTTAACTGATAGCTTAAAGGTGGCTGTGCAATGTGAAGTTTTTTTGCAGCATTAGTTATTTGGCCTTCTTCCGCTATTGTGTAAAAATACTTTAATTGTTTAATATCCATAAGGTCTCCTTCTAGAGATAAACCACTTGAAACTTCAAAATTAATTTGTATCAAAATGACGTTTTCTTGGCATTATGATGCAAATTGATTTTGGTAGTTGAAATGGTATATCTATATAAAAAAAGTATATAAGCTATATATATTATGTATTTTTAATATACATTTGTCTTTGTTATAATAATAAATGAAATTAGAAATATATTCAACAAAAATCGCATTTTGAGGAGGTTACAATTTGGTTAAATTAGTACTAAGATTTGTAAAACCATATAAGAAACAAGTTATTTTAGCACCGATATTTAAATTATTTGAGGCAATATTTGAAATATTGTTGCCTACAATTATGATTTTAATTGTGGACAAGGGAATAAAAATTAGAAGTACATCTTACATATTAGAAATAGGTGGAATAATGCTTCTTATAGCGACACTAGGGGTTGCTTCAGCATTTACTTGTCAGTATTTTTCATCTATAGCATCTCAAGGTTTTGGAACAATTTTGAGAAGGGAGTTATTTAAAAAGATAGGTACTTTATCATATAATGAAATAGATGAATATGGAACGGCTTCACTTATTAATCGTGTTACAAACGATGTAAATCAGCTGCAACTAGCCTTAGCTATGTTTATGAGACTTGCTATAAGAGTGCCTTTTTTATGCATAGGCGGAGTTACAATGGCATTATTTCTTGATGTAAAACTTGCAATAATATTGATTGTATCTATACCTATATTTGCAATTGTTTTATACTTAATTATGTCAAGGACACTTCCACTTTACAAAACTGTTCAAAAAAGGTTGGATAAATTAGCATTAATACTTAGAGAAAATTTATCTGGAATAAGGGTTATAAGAGCATTTTCAATGGTACAATATGAAAAAGAAAGATTTCAAAAATCAAATGAAATTCAAACAAATACTTCAGTTCGTGTAGGAAAAATATCAGCATTAATGAATCCAATTACTAGTGTGATAATGAATTTTTCTATTTTATTTATATTATGGTTTGGAGCTATTAGAGTAAATAATGGTTTACTTACAAATGGAAAAATAATTGCATTTATAAATTATACCAACTCAGTTTTATCTGCACTTATTATTGTTGCAAATCTTATTGTTACCTTTACAAAAGCTTCTGCAAGTGGTGTACGTGTAAATGAAATTTTTGATACAAAATCAAGCATAGAATACAATGAAAATTTAGCGGTAGATAACATATCAAAACAAAAAACAGCTTTAATAAAATTTGAAAATGTATCTTTTGCATATAAAAATGCTAAGAAGAGCTCCATATCTAATTTTTCTTTTGAAATAGAAAAGGGGGAAACTGTTGGAATAATAGGTAGTACCGGTTCTGGAAAAACAACTCTTATAAATTTAATTCCAAGACTATATGATGCAACTGAAGGAAAAGTATTAATAAATGGAATTGATGTTAGAGAATATCCTAAAGAAGAAATAGGAAATAAAATAGGTGTAGTACCACAAAAGTCAATTTTGTTTTCTGGAACAATTGCAGAAAATATAAGATGGGGAAAAGAAGATGCAACTATGGAAGAAGTTAAATGGGCAGCTAACATAGCGAAAGCATCAGAATTTATAGAGAGATTTCCAACAAAATATGATACAAAAATTTCTCAAGGCGGTGTAAATGTATCAGGAGGACAAAAGCAAAGACTTGCTATAGCAAGAGCACTTGTACGTAAACCAGAAATACTAATTATGGATGATAGCTTAAGTGCCTTGGATTATGCTACTGATGCTGCACTTAGGTCAGATCTTAAGAGAAGTACAAAAGGAATGACAGTTATTATGGTAAGCCAAAGAATAAGTACAATTAAGGCATCAGATAAAATAATAGTTTTAGATAATGGAAAAATTTCAGGAATCGGAAACCACAGAGAATTGATGAGAAGCTGCAATGTATATAAGGAAATTTATAATTCTCAGCTTTCAAAGGAGAGTGATCGCGATGAAGAAGAATAGTTTTTTTAGATTAGTAAAATATATTGGAAAGTATAAATTATACTTAGTCGTGTCACTTATTTGTGCACTTATCAGTAATGTACTCGCAGCTTTTATGCCTTTTATTGTAGGAAAGGGCATAAATAAGATTGTTGGAGAAGGTAAAGTTGAATTTGGTACTTTATCAAAAATAATAATGATTTTAGCCGTTGTATATGTTATTAGTTCATTGTTTACTTGGATATTCACAGTTATAGCAAATATCATAGCCTTTGGAACTGTTAAGGACATAAGAAATGAAGCGTTTGAAAAAATTAGTACTCTTCCACTTAGCTATTTTGATAGAAATCCCCATGGAGATATAATGAGTAGGCTTACAAATGACATAGATGCTATTTCAGATGGTTTATTTCAAGGAATAACTCAATTTTTCCCTGGAATTGTAACTATAGTAAGTTCACTTGTTTTAATGTTTACTTTAAGTATAAAAATAACTTTAGTTATAGTTGTTATGACACCTTTATGCTTTTTAATTGCTTCTTTTATAACAAAGAGATCAAATAAAATGTTTAAGGAACAGCAAAGAACTGTAGGAGAATTAAATGGATATGCTGAGGAGATTATTGGAAGTCAGAAGGTAGTAAAGGTATTTGGATATGAAAAACGTGCTGAAGAAAAATTTAACGAGATTAATTCAAGGCTTTATAAATGTGGACAACAAGCACAATTTTATTCATCTTTAACAAATCCAGCAACTAGATACGTAAATAATGTTACCTTTGCTTTAGTTGGTGTTGTTGGAGGCTTACTTTCAGTTTTGACTGGACTTAGTGTAGGTACAATATCAAGTTTTTTGACATATGCAACTCAATTTTCGCAGCCAATAAATAACGTAACTAGTGTGGCAACCCAGCTTCAGGCTGCAATTGCATCTGCTGAAAGAGTATTTGCAATAATAGATGAAACTCCAGAACTAGAAGATATTGATAAAACAAAAGAAATCACTAATTGTGAAGGAAATATAAGCTTTCATGATGTATCTTTCTCATATGTAAAAGAGGTACCACTAATTAATAACTTTAATGCAGACATAAAAAAAGGAAGTACTATTGCTATTGTTGGACCTACAGGTGCAGGTAAAACTACTATGGTAAATTTACTTATGAGATTTTACGATATAACTAATGGTAAGATATTAATTGATGGTACTAATATATATGAAATTAAAAGGGAGAATCTTAGAGGTTTATTTGGAATGGTACTTCAAGATACCTGGCTCTTTGAAGGTACCATAAGAGAAAACATAGCTTATGGAAAGTTAGATGCTACGCAGGAAGAAATTGAAACTGCAGCAAAAGAAGCCTATATTGACAGCTATATTGAAAAGCTACCAGATGGCTATGATACAGTTATTACAGAATCAGGTGCAAATCTTTCAGAAGGTCAAAAGCAGTTACTCACTATAGCAAGAGTTATGCTTATAAAGCCTCCAATGCTAATACTTGATGAGGCAACCAGCAGTGTTGATACTAGAACAGAAGCAAAAATACAAAGTGCATTTTTATCGATTATGAAAGGTAGAACAAGCTTTGTTATAGCTCACAGGCTTTCAACTATACGTGACGCTGATGTAATCTTAGTAATGAACAATGGAGAAATTGTTGAAAGAGGAAATCATGAGGAACTCTTAAATAAAGGTGGGGTTTATGCTAAGCTTTATGAAAGCCAATTTAAGAATTCGGAAGAAGCAGTTTAATTTTATACACAAATTTTAAACATTGCGAACTAAGTGTAGTGCAAAATAGTATTGAGCAGTTGCATTAAAAATAAAGTGGTATATGAGTAGCTCGAAATTTTAAATACTCGTATACCGCTTTATTTTTTATACATCAGTTGAAAAAATTTATTCATAATTAAACTTAATTAGATTACTAAAATTCATAATATAATTTCTTATATTTAACATAATAACTTAGGCTACTTCTTATGAAAAGTAAAAATAAGTCATTTGTGTTAACTATATTACAAATCAATCTTGTTTGAAACAAAAAAGTTGACGTGATAATATTATGATGAAAGTAATTTGAGAAAGAAGGCAATTATGGTGTTAAATGACATTAAGGATTTAAAACAAGTAGATAAATGTGAACTTACTGAATATCAAAAAAATATTTGGTTAGAACAAAAAGTGCATCCAGATAGTTCATTATTTAATATTGGTGGTTATATGAAAATAAGTGGTGAAATAAAGTTAGATATTTTAGAAAAAGCAGTTAATTTTTTAATAAAAGAAGCAGACGCCTTAAGAACAATAATAGATGATACTAGTGAAGAGCCTATTCAGAAATATATAGTAAATATTGATTATAAACTTCCATTTCATGATTTCTCAAACCAAAGCAATTCCATAGAATATTCTCTTAAATGGTTGCAACGAGAGATGACAAAACCCTTCAAAGAAAACGATATCCTTTTTCAATTTCAATTAATAAAAGTCAATAAAAATTTATATTATTGGTTCACAAAGTTTCATCATATCATTACAGACGGATGGTCAATTTCCCTTATTCATAAAAGGATAATTGAAATCTACAATAAACTTTTAGCTGGAGAAATAGAAATTGAAAAAAAATTATACCATTACAAAGACTTTGTTTTTAAAAATAAGGAATATTTGAGTTCCAAAGCTTGTAAAAGAGATGAAATATTTTGGAATAAAAAATTAGAAAGTTTGCCAGAAAGTATTATGCCTAAGAAACTAAAGGGTAATTTGGTTAGTTCTAAGAAGACTTTGATTATAAAACGTTCCATTTATGATAAAATAGAAAAGTTTAGCAAGGAAAATGGTTGTTCTGCGTTTCACTTTATTTTAGGAACAGTATTTATATATTTTTCAAAAGTTTATGGAAAAGATGAATTTGCAATTGGAGTACCTGTTTTAAATAGAAAAGATGATAAGGAAAAAGCTACTGTAGGAATTTTTTCAAATGTTTTGCCATTTGAAGTGAAAATTGACCAAAGATTAAATTTTGTGGAATTTATGGTTAAGATGAAGAAAGAATTAGTAGAATGCTATGAGTATGAAAGATTTCCTTTAAAATGTTCGGTTAGAAAAAGTGACAATGGAAGAAAATATGAAAAAAGTTTATTTGATATAGCGTTTTCATACTTAAAACATGATTATTCATATCAGTTTTCAAATTGTAAGACTGAATATAAATTACTTACACACCAATGTGAAAAAAATGCTTTGACAATTTTTGTGAGCGATTTTAAAGGTGAAGAGGCTGTAAATATAGATTTCGATTATCAAATTGATATGTTTGATAAAAATTTTCCTATTGAAAATGTAATTGCGGATTTTGAACATTTATTATATGAAACTATTGAAAATCCATATAAAGCTCTTTTAAAAATAAGTATATTAACAAAAGTTGAAATGAAAAAGATTATGTATGAGTTTAATAACACTAAAATGGAATATCCAAGAAATAAAACAATAGTTAAGTTGTTTGAGGAGCAGGTAGAAAAAACACCTCAAAATACAGCTGTTGTATTTAAAAGTTCTAGTATAACTTATGAGGAATTAAATAATAAGGCAAATAAACTTGCACGAGTATTGAGAAAAAAAGGTATAGGAGCGGAGAATATTGTAGGCATAATGGTTGAAAAATCTATAGAACTTATAGTAGGTATGATGGCAATATTAAAGTCTGGAGGAGCTTACTTACCAATAGATCCTAATTACCCTAAAAGGAGAATTGAATATATATTAGAAGATAGCAAAGCTAAAATATTAATTAGTAAGGGTAACTTAGCAGCTGAAATAAAGTTTTCCGGTGTAATGCTTGATTTAAAAGGTGACGAGTTTTATAAAGAAGATTCATCAAATCTTAATAATATAACTACTTCAAATAATCTTGCATATGTAATATATACCTCAGGAACAACAGGTGTTCCAAAAGGAGTATTAATTGAACATAGAGCTCTAGTTAACATGGTTTTTTGGCATAAAAATTATTATTCAGTTACCTCAAAGGATAGAGCATCAATGTATGCATCTAATAGTTTTGATGCTTCAATTGGTGAAACTTTTCCATATTTATTATCAGGAGCAACTTTATATATAATACCTGACAGCATTAGGTTAGATCTGATTAAACTAAATAAATATTATGAGGAAAATTGCATAACTAATAGCTTCTTACCTACACAGTTTTGCGAAATGTTTATGAAACTAAAAAATAATTCACTTAAACATCTTATGACAGGTGGAGAAAAACTAAAATCTTTTTTTAAGAATAATTACAGCACGACAAATTGCTATGGACCTACAGAGACAACAGTTTTGGTAGCGGCATTTACTGTTGATGATGAATATGAGAATATTCCAATTGGAAAACCAATAGCAAATACAAAAATATATATTGTTGATAAATATAATAATTTGCAGCCTATAGGGGTAACAGGGGAAATTTGCATTTCTGGAGATGGACTTGCAAGAGGCTATTTAAATAGATTAGAGCTTACAAGAGAAAAATTTGTGGAAAGCCCTTTTGAAGATGGAAAAAGAATGTATAAGACAGGAGATTTAGCTAGATGGCTGCCCAATGGAAATATAGAATATATAGGAAGAATAGATAATCAGGTAAAGATAAGAGGGTTTAGAATAGAATTAGGTGAAATAGAAACTCAAATTTTAAAATTAGATAAAGTGAAGGAAGCAGCAGTATTAGCAAGGCAGGATGAAAACGGAAATAAATATGTATGTGCATATGTAGTTATAGAAGATAAGTTTCATATTAAAGACTTAAAAGAAGAATTAGCGGACAAGCTGCCAGATTACATGCTTCCAACATATTTTATACAAATGGAACAAATGCCACTAACGACAAATGGGAAGATAAATAAAAAACTGCTTCCAAAACCTGAGAATAGTATAAGTACAGAAATAAAATATGAAGCGCCAAGAAATGATGTTGAAAAAGAATTATTTAAACTTTGGAAAAGCCTATTAAATGTAAATAAAATAGGAATAAATGATGATTTCTTTAAACATGGAGGAGATTCATTAAAGGTTGCCGCCCTTAAATATAGAATAAACAAACAGTTTAATATAGACATACCATTAAAGTATATGTTTAAAAATTCAACTATAAAGAGTCTTTATGAATATATTAGCAATGCTAAGAAAAATATATATACACCAATTAAAGCTATAGAAAAAAAGGAATATTATCCTGTTTCTTCCGCTCAAAAGAGAATGTACCTTGTAAGTCAATTTAATAATGTTGGAGTGACATATAATATTCCAATGCTATGGGAAGTTAAAGGAAAGCTAGATTTAAATAAACTTGAAAAGGTTTTAAAGGAAATTATAAAAAGGCATGATTCTTTTAGAACATATTTTGCACTGATAGATGGAGAACCGGTACAAAAAATATATGAGCAAGTAGAATTTAAAATTGCCTATAAAAATGCTAAAGAAGACGAAGTACAAGCTATAGCAAATGAATTTATAAAGCCTTTTGAACTTAATAAAGCACCACTTTTAAGAGGTGGGGTTATAAAAATTTCTGATGAAAGGCAAATATTAATACTAGATACTCATCATATAATATTTGATGGAATGTCAATGGGGGTTTTTGAAAAAGAATTTAGTACCCTATATTTGGATGGAAAATTACAAGCTTTAAATATACATTATAAGGATTTTTCTGAGTGGCAAAGAAACTTAATGAAAACTGAAGTTATTCAAGAACAAAAGAAATATTGGCTTAGCAAATTTAAAGAAGAAATACCTGTACTTAATTTACAAACAGATTATAAAAGATTAAATTGTAAAAGCTTTGAGGGAAACAACGTAAGGTTTAAAATAGAAAAACAATTAACCGAGAAATTAACTAAAGTTATAAAGGATAATGGAGTAACTTTATATATGCTTCTATTTGCAGCTTATAATGTTTTATTATTTAGATATACAGGGCAAGAGGATATAATTGTTGGAACGCCAGTAGCAGGTAGAACACATCCTGATTTAAAGAACCTTATGGGAATGTTTGTTAATACTGTTGCAATGAGAAATTATCCTAAAGGAGAAAAAACTTTTAAAGAATTTTTATTTGAAATTAGAGAAACTGCCTTAGGTGCATTTGAAAATGAGGAGTATCAATTTGAAGAATTGGTAAGTAATTTAAACATACCTAGAGATAATGCTAGAAATCCATTGTTTGATGTAGTGTTTGTTTTGGAAAATATGAATATCGAAGGTGTAAAGGTAGAAGGATTAGAGTTTAAACCATATGCTTTTGAAACAAAAACGTCAAAATTTGATTTTAGTTTGATTGCAAAAAAGGAAGAAGGAGAAATAAAATTTAATTTTGAATATTGTACAAAACTTTTTAAAAAGGAAACTATAGAGAGACTAGCAGAGCATTATGTAAACATATTAAAAGCAATTGCAGAAAATCTTGAAGTAAAGCTATCAGAAGTAAATATAATTTCTGAATATGAAAAAAGGCAGCTATTAATAGATTTTAATAACGCAAAAGAAGAATATCCAAGACTTAAAACAATAGTTGATTTATTTGAGGAACAGGTAAAAAGAACTCCACAAAATACAGTAGTTGTATATAGAAATAATAGTATAACTTATGAAGAATTAAATGAAAAGTCAAATAAACTTGCTAGGATACTAAGAGAAAAAGGTGTAAAAGCAGATGATATAGTTGGTATAATGATGGAAAAGTCCATTGAACTAATAATAGGTATTGTTGCAATATTAAAATCGGGTGGAGCATATTTGCCTGTAGATCCAAATTATCCTGAGGAAAGAATTAAATACATGCTTGAAGATAGCGGAACAAGTATATTACTTACAAAAGATTATTTAAAGAGTAAAGTTAAATTTAAAGGTACAGAAATTAATTTAGAAGATGGAGACTTATTTGTCGGTGATGGAAGTAATTTAAAAAGAATAAGTACTCCTAAAAATTTGGCGTATGTAATATATACCTCAGGAACAACTGGAAAACCTAAAGGCGTATTAATTGAGCACGAATCATTAGTAAATGTAGCTTTATGGCATAATAAATATCATTTAGTTACTTCAAGTGACAGGGCAGCAATGTATGCATCTAACAGTTTTGATGCTTCTGTTGAAGAAATTTTTCCATATTTAATTTCTGGAGCTGCTTTATATATAATACCAGAAGAAATTAGATTAGAGCTTATTAGGTTGAATGAATATTATGAAAAAAATAAAATAACTATTGGATTTTTACCTACACAATTTTGTGAGTTGTTTATGAAATTGGGAAATAAGTCTCTTAGAAGAATTATAGTAGCTGGAGATAAATTAAAATGTTTTATTAAAAATAAATATGAAATAATAAATTGCTATGGGCCTACTGAATGTACAGTTTTAGCAACTGCATTTGAGGTAAAGAAGGAGTATTGTAATATACCAATAGGCAAACCAATAGCAAATGCAAAATTATATGTTTTAGATAACAATAATAATTTACAGCCAATAGGTGTTGCAGGTGAATTATGTATTTCAGGAATTGGGCTTGCAAGAGGATATTTAAATAAACCAGAACTTACGAGAGAAAAGTTTGTAGATAATCCCTTTGCGATAGGAAAAAGAATGTACAAAACAGGAGATTTAGTAAGATGGCTGCCAGATGGAAATATTGAATATATAGGCAGAAAGGATAATCAAGTAAAGGTAAGAGGCTTTAGAATAGAGCTTGGAGAAATAGAAACTCAGCTTCTTAAGTTAAAAGAAGTGAAGGAAGCAGCAGTAGTAGCAAGAGAAGATGTAAATGGAAATAAGTGTATATGTGCATATGTGGTTAAGAATAAAGTATTTAGTGTTAAAGAATTGAAGCAAGAACTATTGAAAAGCTTGCCAGATTATATGATACCAGCATATTTTGTAGAAATAGAAAAAATGCCGCTAACTTCAAATGAAAAGATAAATAGAAAAGCACTTCCACCAATAGATATGAAGCAAATAGCAAGAGAAGAATACGAGGCACCAAGAAGTGATATTGAAAAAAGTTTAGTTGAAGTATGGCAACTTGTACTTGGAGTTGAAAAAATAGGAATAAATGATGATTTCTTTGATTTAGGCGGTGATTCAATTAAAGCAATTAAAATAGTGTCTAAATTAATTATTGATTTTGAAATAACAATTAATGATATATTTGAAAATAAAACTGTGGCAAGCTTAGCTAAAAAATTAAAATTTAATAAAAATAATTTAAAACATAAAATAGATTTCTTAAAAGAAGCAGCATTAACTAAGGATTTAGATAATGAAAAAATTTGTTATGGCATGAATCAATATAAAATTTTAAATAGGTTATATGATGAAATTAATGTAAAAAAAGAAATAAAATATAATAAAATACTTTTAACAGGGGCAACAGGTTATTTAGGAATTCATATATTGCGTGAATTATTGAAGCAAGATGACAAGATTATTTATTTAATTGTAAGGGGAAATAGTAAAGAAGAAGCAAAGGAAAGGTTAATAAAAAATTATGAATTTTATTTTAAAGAAAATATATGTGAGCAGCATTTAAAAAATATTAAAATTTTAAATGGTGATTTGACCGTTGAAAAGTTCGGCTTAGAAAAAGAGGTTTATGAGACTTTAGCTAGAGAGGTGGAATGTATTATTAATTCTGCTGCTAATGTAAAGCACTATGGTAAATATAAAGAATTTTATGATATAAATGTACTAGGTGTTAAGAGGATAATAGAATTTGCAGGCTATATTCGTAATAAAGCTCTAAACCATATTTCAACTATTAGTATTGGTTTAGGCAAGAGCGAAAATGAGAATTTGTTATTCAGCGAATATGATAATATAGTGAATGATAATATCGAAAATTATTATTTGAAAACCAAGGTAATGGCAGAAAAACTTATATTACAGGCAAGAAATAATAAAATTAATACTAATATATTTAGAGTTGGAAATATTGTGTTTAATTCTGAAACAGGAATTTTTCAAAAGAATATAGGTGAAAATGGATTTTATGAAATGGTGAAGTCATATATAAAATTAGGAAGAATGCCTAAGATGGATTTTAAAATTGATTTTTCATTTGTTGATTATGTAAGTAAGGCCATTACTTTATTATATAATAGGTGTGAATTAAATAATGAAATATATCACATATTTAATCCTAATTATGTAGATTTAATTTTAATGGATAAGCTACTTAGAAAGCTAAATATGGATATTAAATTAGTTCCTTTTGAGGATTTTTTAGATTATATATATTATAATTATAATAAAGCTGAGTTAAGAGGGTATATTGATAATTTTTTAGTACATTCACAAATGTTGGAAGGAAGCCTGAAGGTGGAAAATCATTCAGTTATAAATGTATGTGAAAAAACAGAAAAAATACTTTCGAAATTAGGATTTCAGTGGCCAGAATTGAATTTAAAATCTATGAATAAAATGATAGAACACTGCAAGAAAGTTAATTTTATATAAGTAATGAGATAAATCTTAAAAAATGCAAACCCTTATTCAGAGTACAACTGACAGAGTACAGAGTACAGTGAAGGATGATTTTCTGTAGCAAAGCTACAGAAAATCTTAAAACTTAAGTCTATGATTGCTTACACAATCATAGACTTAATGTTGTTTAGCGAAGCTGGACGACATATAAGTTTAAGATTTACCTGACGTAAGGAAAGGTAAATCAACCTTAACTGTACTCTGTCATCTGTCATCTGTACTCTGATTTAAGTTGTGTAGCACCCGTTGATTTTCACGTATTCATAAGTCAAGTCACAGCCCCAAGCTGTAGCATTAAAATTTCCATCATTTAGGTCAATAATAATTGTAACAGAATTTTCACTAAGGATTTTAACTGCAAGGTCTCTATCAAATTCTACAGAGGCGCCTTTAACACAAGTAGCTACTGTGCCTACAGAGTTTGAAAATGATATATCAACCTTTGACGGATCTAAAGCTGCACCACTGTATCCAAGTGCACAAATTATTCTACCCCAGTTAGGATCACTTCCAAATATAGCTGTTTTTACGAGACTTGATTTTATTACTTCCTTTGCACTTAGTTTAGCATCTTTTAGAGAGCAGGCATTAAAAACTTTTGTTTCAATTAATTTTGTAGCGCCTTCTCCATCCTTTGCAATCATTTTTGAAAGTTCTATATTTAAATGATGAAGTGCTTTTTTAAAGATTTTGTAATCATCATTTTCCTCAGAAATAGTTTTGTTCATAAGAGAACCATTAGCAAGCACAATTACAGTATCATTGGTACTTGTGTCTCCATCAACAGAAATCATGTTATAAGAGTCTTCTACACTTTCCTTTAAAGCTTTATTTAACATTTCTTTACTTATATTTACATTTGAAGCTATAAAGGAAAGCATTGTACCCATATTTGGATGAATCATTCCTGAACCTTTTGCCATAGCACTTATAATGGCCGTTTTTCCATCAAGTTCAAATTCTACAGCTACTTTTTTCTCTATGGTATCGGTAGTCATTATTGCTTTTGCAGCTTCATTTCCACCTTCGTGAGAAAGCTCACTACAAGCTTTTTTTATTCCAGGTATAACAATATCCATAGGAAGAGGAACACCAATAACTCCAGTGGAGCATACAAGCACCTCATTAGTTTCTAAATTTAAAAATTGTGCTGTAGTACTAGCCATTTCAAGAGCTTTTTTATATCCGTCATCACCTGTGCAGGCATTAGCATTGCCGCTGTTTACAACAATAGCATAGGTTTTGCTTGATTTTATATGTTCCATATCTAAAAGAACAGGAGCAGCTTTTACTTTGTTTGTTGTAAAGGTTGCAGCAGAAACACAAGGCTTTTCGCTGTATATTACACATAAATCATTTCTTTTTCTTTTTAAACCACTGTGTATTCCAGCAGCTTTAAAAAATGGTACATCAGTTATGGATTTATCATAAAAAAATTTCATCATACTTCCTTCTTTCATATATTTTTTATGGAAACATTGGAATCATATTAATACCTGTAGTTTCATCTAAATCATACATTATATTCATATTTTGAACTGCTTGACTTGCAGCACCCTTCATAAGGTTATCAATAGCAGACAGAACAATAATTTTATTAGTCCTTTTATCTATTCTTATTGCTATATCGCAATAATTTGAACCTTTAACCCACCTTGTTTCTGGAAGTTCATCTATTACTCTTATAAAAGGTTTATCTTTATAGAAATCTCTATATATTTTGTATACATCTTCAATATTAACTTTGTTACTTAAATTTGCATAGCAGGTAGCTAGAATACCTCTATTCATTGGAACTAAGTGAGGAGTAAATATTAAATTTATTTCCTCTTTTGCAACATCAGATAGAGTTTGTTCAATTTCAGGAGTATGTCTATGTGAAGCAACTCCATAAGCTTTTATACTATCATTACATTCAACATATAGATTATTTGTTGAAGCCTTTCTTCCTGCACCAGTTACACCAGATTTTGCGTCAATTATTATGGAACTTTTTTCTATTAAATCATATTTTAATAAAGGGATAAGAGCTAGGGAAGATGCTGTTGGATAACAACCAGGGTTTGCAATTAAATTAGAAGCTTTAATGTCATTTTTATAGAGCTCTGGCAATCCATAAACAGCTTTAGGAAGTAAATCAGTACAGCCGTGTTTAATTTTATACCACTGTTCATATACTTCTTTTGATTTTAATCTATAGTCGGCGCCTAAATCAATTACCTTAACACCTAAATCTATGGCTTTTTGTGTTATGGAAAAGGTTGCACCTGAAGGCAAAGCCATAAAGAGTATATCAATTTTATTTAAATTAAGTTCTACATCATCATCACCTATGCATATTTGTGTTGTTATACCTTTTAGATTACTGTATATTGAGTTAAAGGTATTATTAGCATAGCTGTGAGATGCTAGAAAAATTATTTCTACATTGGGATGGTTTATTAATAATTGTGTGAGAACAGCTCCAGCATATCCTGTTGACCCCATAATGCCTGCTTTTATCATCTTCGTCATCACTCCAGTTTTTATTTTAATCAATTATAATTTTTAAATTTGCAATCAAAATTAAGAAAATTTGATGCAATTAACATTATACATAACAATGATTAAATATTCAATAAAATTCACAAAATTTATTGAAAACTTAGCTAAAAATGTGTATAATTATACGCGACAATAAAATTAAGGTTGGTGTTGTTATATGAAAAATATTGAAAATGAATTAGAGGAGCCTTTAGGGGAACTTAAAGCTTTTAAGGGTAAGACATTTGTAATTAAATATGGTGGAAGTATAATGAAAAATAAGGAAGCAGAAAATGCTTTTATAGAGGATGTAAAAGCACTTAGAAATATAGGTATTAATCTAGTTATAGTACATGGTGGTGGACCAGAAATATCAAAATGGCTTGAAATTTCTGGAGTAAAGAGCAATTTTATTGAGGGACTAAGAGTTACGGATGAAAAAGTAATGGAAATAGTTCAAATGGTTTTATCTGGCAAAATAAACAAAAGTCTTTCATTAAATTTAAATTTGAATGATGTAAAAGCTGTTGGATTAAGCGGCGTTGATAATAAAATAATACAAGCTTGTAAAAAGTATGTTTATAAGAATGATGAGAAAATTGATATAGGCTATGTTGGAGATGTTGTAAATATAAATGAAACTTTTATTGTAAGTTTAATTAAAAATGGTCAGGTTCCAGTTATTTCACCTATAGGATGTGATGATAATGGAAATATATATAATATAAATGCTGATTATGCAGCTTCATTTATAAGTTCTGCTTTAAATGCTGAAAAACTTATAATATTAACTGATGTTGCAGGTGTATATAAAGACATTAAGGATCCTAGCAGTTTAATTCATAATTTGAGTATAAATGACATAGATTACTATATAAAGGAAGGAATTATATCAGGTGGAATGATTCCTAAAATGGAGTGCTGTGTTAAAGCTATATTAAATGGAACACAAAATGTTCATCTTATAGATGGAAGAAATGAACATTGTTTAATTAATGATTTATTAGATTATAGTGGAACTACCATTTATGATAAGGAGGAAGAAAAATGTCAGAAAGTTATTTAATGAACACTTACGGAAGATTTAATATTGTTTTTGAAAAGGGTATTGGTACAAAACTTTATGATACACAAGGTGAAGAGTATCTTGATTTTGTTTCTGGTGTTGCAGTAAATTGTCTAGGACACTGTCATCCAGCAATAGTAAAAGCTGTGCAAGAGCAAAGTAGCAAGCTTATGCATATATCTAATTATTATTGGAACGAAAATGCAATGAAACTAAGTGAGATATTGTGTAAAAATAGTGATCACAGTAAAGTTTTTTTATGTAATAGTGGTACAGAGGGTATTGAAGCAGGTATAAAGCTTGCTAGAAAATATGGAGCAATACACGGAGAAGATAAAAAGCAAATTATATATATGAATAATTCTTTCCATGGAAGAACATTAGGAGCGTTATCAGTTACAGGGCAGCCTAAGTATCAAGAAACTTTTAAACCACTTATTCCCGATGTAGTAAGTGTTAACTTTAATGATGAAAATGATATAAAAAGTAAAATAAGTAACAAAACTTGTGCAGTTATAATTGAACCCATACAAGGAGAGGGAGGAATTATACCAGCCGATAAAGAATATTTAAAACTCCTTCGTGAATTATGTGATAAAAATGATGCGCTTTTGATTTTCGATGAAGTTCAATGTGGAATAGGAAGAACGGGAAGCCTTTTTGCGTATAAGAAATTTGGTGTTGTACCAGACATAGTATGTATAGCAAAAGCTTTAGGTGGTGGATTTCCAATAGGTGCTATGCTTGCCAATGAAAGGGCAGATGTATTTGAGCCAGGTGATCATGGCAATACATATGGAGGAAATCCACTTGCAGCTGGTGTTTCACTTGCTGTCTTAAATGAACTTATCAATAATGGAGTTTTACAAAATGTAGAAGAAAAAAGTAAGTATATGTTTACGAAGCTGAATGCTTTAAAAGAAAAATATGAAGTTATTAAAGAAGTTAGAGGAATGGGGCTTCTAATAGGAACACCCTTAAAATGTGATATAAAAGCCGTTATAAATAAATGTTTTGAAAATAAGCTTCTTTTAATAACCGCAGGAAAAGATACAATAAGATTTTTACCACCTTTAAACGTAAATCTATACGAAATAGATAAGGCACTTGAAATATTTGAAAAAGTTATAGCTTCTTTATAGGAGCATGTGAAAAATATAGGTATTCTTTTTTACGAGCCGCTCATGAGGCTTCATGTGTGGTATAGTAAAACCTACAGAATACCTTTTTTCACATCCTCCTATAGATAGGTAATATAAAAATAAAATTGAAAATTTCAAATCTATCATGATAAATTGTAATTTTAATGTTTCAAGCATTTTATCTCTATAGAAAACCCAGTTCAACTATTAAAAGTCACAGAGGTTTATCTTTATCTATATAGTACTATAAAAGCTATGGCGGTTTCTAAATGTGTAGGCTATAACTAGTGCGGAAAATACCGCATTGCCTATAAAGAGTTGACTATGATAAATATTAGCCTGTTTTATACTAATAATTAAGAATAGCGATGAATATATAAGCATAGTCCAATATCCCCATTTTTTTAAGTTAAGATATCCATAAGCCATAATTATTGAAAATAATGAAATAACTATTCTTACTGCCGTTTCAGGTAAAAATGGAACCCCAAATCGTAAATTAATATCAATATCTTGTTTTACTCCTAATGTTAAGATTAATGCAATTGCCCCAAAAATGTAGAAGTATCCAATGAATGTTATCCAACTAGGCCTTTTCATATATTAAAACCTCCGATTTTCACTACTTTATATGGTAAATTATATACAAATCTTATAGTGATTTCAATATTTTATACAGTGAAATTTAGATAAACAGATATTTACTTTTTATTTGGCTATGTTTTTGTTCCTATACATTAGGCAACTAGATATTCATGTACACCAAAATTCCGTAGGCACGGAGGAAAATATTCCTTAATTCACGTAGAAGCAAAGTAGTAGTGTTGAAGTGACGATTTAAAGAAATTCTTATAAATCTTAGGGGGATATTTTAAAAAGACTTAGAAATTTTAATTGTTTGAACGATAGTGAGTTATTAAAATTTCTTAGGATTTTTAAAATATCCCCCTTAGATTTATTGAATTTATTTAATGTCACGAAACACTACTACTTTGCTTCCTCTAATGCTTTTGCAAGTTGGTCAGGACATGATGTTCCTTTTCCTCCGCAGTTAACACCTTTTAATCTTTTAATAACTTCGTCTACATCCATACCTTCAACTAATTTAGATATTCCTTGTGTATTTCCAGAGCATCCACCAACAAAACTAACATTGACAAGCTTATTGTCAACTACGTCAAAATGAATTTCTTTTGCGCAAACTCCAGTGGGTTTAAAAATATGCATAATAAGTATCATCCTTTCTAGCTTATGTTCTATAGATAAATATACAGTAAAAAAATAAATATTGTCAAGATTATTTATAGCACTATGTTAATACCTTTCATATTATAATAGTGAAATTACGCTAAGAGGATGTGAAAAAATTGTGAGCTTAATTTGTATATGTAATTGTGGATCTGATGATATATCAGTTGTTGAGTTGGAGAATTTGAGGGAGATTTATAAAATTAACATGAAGGGGGGATATGAAAGAATAGGTCCCCACGGTATATGCAAATACAAAGATAAGCTAATTACTGCTAATAATTATAGTAATACTTTGTCATTAATTAATTTAAAAGAAAGGAAAGTATGCAAAAATTATTTTATTGGGATGAATTGCAATGATGTTAGAACTTTTAAGGATAGTGCATATGCGATATGTGGTGATTCAAATAGCATAGTAAAGTACAACCTTTTAAATGAAGTTATAGAAGAACTTATTCCATGCAGGTATATGCCTCACAGCATTGATTTTAACAGTAAAACTAACTACTTTGTTGTTACTAATATAATTAATTCAAATATAACAGTTTTTAATGGTGAAAATACAGAGGATATATATAACATAAAAGTAGGAGAATATCCAACTAAATCCATTTTTACTGATGATGGAGAAAGTGTGATTGTCTGTGAAAGCAATATAGGAACTGATTTAAATGGGAGTATAAACATAATTTCCCTTAAAAGCAAATCATGCATATCTAAAATAAGTTTGGGAAAGTGGCCGATAGATATATTTTATGATAAAGATTTATGCTTTGTATCAAATTTTGGGGATGGCACTGTTAGTATAGTAAGTTTAAAGGAACTAAAGGAAATAGAGAGAATATACATTGGCGGAATGCTGAGGGGAATTATTGAGGATAAGGGAAAATTGTATATAGGAGATAATTATAACAATAATTTTATATGTTTCGATATTAAGACAAATACAAAAAAAATAATACCTATAGGAAAAGAACCTACAGGCATGTTGCTGTTTCGGAAAATTAATCTTTAGTTAGCAGGCTTATTATTTTTGTATATAAATCAGAAGAAGAGTTTTTCCATTTTGCGCATAATTCCCTTGCTTGTTTATTTGAAACTACATTTAATTTTACTTCTATTAGAGTTATATCACTTTCTTTAGCCTTTAAATTAACAATATAGCTATTTTTATTTTCTATTGTATAATCTGCTGTTATGCTTATTGCGTTTTTAATATTGTTCATATTTACATTTATATATTTGTCAACAAGTGATTTTTTATCATCCATAAGCCTATTTGAAAATAAGTTTAATACTTTTATACCTGAAGCTGTTATAGAAATCCTATTTTTACCATCTTGCTCTACAGACTCAACAAAATTTGAAGAAATCAACTCCAAAATATACTGTTGAAGAATAAAATAGTTCATAAAATTATTTTCAAGAATTATTTCTGTAAGCTGGTTTTTTGAAATAGGAAATTTTAATTCATTAAGTATATAAAGTAAAAGAAGTTTGTTCTCAGCTAGTTCTAAAGTGTCTTCAAACATCCTTTTTCCCCCTTAACTAATGTGAATGGAGAGTTTCCATTTTTATATTAACAATATTTATTATACCATAAAAAGCACCACTTAATAGGTGCTTTTTATAATAAATTATTAAATTTTATATTATGGTTTAAAGAATCCAAAATCCTAAATTAGCTTAATTTGTGCTTTATAGGTATTTTCGCGCCTTTTTCATTTCCAATAAAATTATCTTCTTTATATTTTTGAAGTTTTGATTTTTGAATTTTAACTTCCCTTGAGTGGAACTTATTTGACATACATAGATTTTCGGATGCAAATTCCTGATTATGACCATTTATATTTGTATATGATATTTTTTCATTTGCCATAAAATATTCCTCCCCTAATTATTTATTTCAGCTGTTAAATAATTAAAATTTCTATAAATTAGTTTTTACTAAAACAATATATTTATTCATATATTTAATTTTGAAGAATAAATTTTATATTGGAGGTAAGCTAGTGCATATAATTTTAACTACTAAGCTTAAAATTAAAAAAATATTTTTTTTGATTTTAGTTGCTATTTGTAGTATTGCAGCATTTTTTTATATTTATAATAGTAATTTAGGAGTATTTTTAGGAAACAATAAAAAGTTGCCAATATATAGTGTTGACACCAATAGTAAGAGTATAGCTATAACTTTTGATTCTAGTTGGGGAAAAGATAATACATCAAAAATTTTAGATATACTTGATAAGAATAATATAAAGGCAACATTTTTCCTTATAGGGAGGTGGTGTGAAGATTATCCGGAAGAAACAAAAGAAATTGCAAAGCGTGGAAATGAAATAGGAAATCATTCTTATAGGCATCCAGATATGACAAGAATGTCAAAAAGTCAAATTGTAAAAGATATTACAATGGCAGATGATGAGATATTTAAGCTTACAGGAAAAAAGGTAGAGTTATTTAGGTGCCCTTCTGGGTCTTATAATAATTCAGTAATCGAAGCAGTAGAAAGCACAAATCACAAATGTATACAATGGGATGTAGATAGTGTTGATTGGCAAGAAAGAGGTGCGGAAACTGAATTTAATAGAGTAATTAAAAACGTGAAACCTGGTTCCATATTGCTTTTTCACAACAATGCCAAATATACGCCTGAAAATTTAGTTAAAATAATTAAAAAGTTAAAGGAGGAGGGATATAAATTCGTTAAAGTTTCAGAATTACTATATAAAGATAACTTCCATATTGATTATAATGGAAAACAAATAAAAAATAACTATTGAAATATGACTTAAAATTGTATTATAATGGAAAAGAAGTTTAAATTTAATTTATATTTAGGGGATAGATTTAAATACTAAGGGAAAGAAGGGTTATAATGGACAACTTAATGTTAAATAACAAATTGTATTTAGAGGGAATTATTGCCACAAAACTTGAGTTTAGTCATGAAATGTATGGAGAAGGTTTTTATAACTTTTACCTTGATGTTCAAAGGCTAAGTGATGCAAAGGATAGGTTATTTGTCACTGTATCCGAAAGATTAATTACTGGACTCGATTTGTCGGTTGGAAAGGAAATAATAGTAGAGGGGCAGCTTAGATCATATAATAAATTTGTAGATGGAGCTAATAGACTTATACTTACAGTATTTACAAGAAATATTCAGCCTTGTACCGAAAGAAGTAAGAACCCAAATCAGATATTTTTAGATGGATATATCTGCAAAAGGCCAGTTTATAGAACTACACCATTTGGTAGGGAAATATCAGATATGCTTTTAGCAGTTAATAGAGCTTACAATAAATCTGACTACATACCCACAATAGCATGGGGTAGGAATTCCAGATTTTGTGAAACTTTAACTGTTGGAGATAATATAAGAATATGGGGTAGATTACAGAGCAGAGAATATGAGAAAAAAGTTTCTGAGGCTGAGGCAATTAAAAAAATAGCTTATGAAGTGTCAATCTCAAAGATGGAAAAGGTTTCAAAAGAAAACGATAAAGTTGAAGAAATTGAAATGGATACTGAAGAGACACAAAGCAAAAATGCTATTTAAAAAAACTTAAACAAAATGAAATATTGGGAAAAATCGATTAAACGATGAAGTAATGCTTTTCTTTGTGCACTGTGAAAAATGGTTTATGCTTAGTAGGCTATTTTTTATGATGTTAACTTGGAAAAGCATTTTTTAAATTAAAGATTTATGCAGAGTACAAAGTACAAAGAACGATGGGGTTGTCGCACAAAAAGTATTTTATACACAAGTTTTAAATATTACGAACCTTTATTCAGAGTACAGTTGACAGAGTACAGAGTACAGTGAAGGATGATTTTCTGTAGCAAAGCTACAGAAAATCTTATAACTTATTTTTTTATTGCTTACGCAATCGCTGTATTATTAATGTTGTTCAGCGAAGCTGACAACATTTAAGTTTAAGATTTACCTGACGTAAGGAAAGGTAAATCATCCTTAACTGTACTCTGTCATCTGTACTCTGTACTCTGAATAAAGGTTCGCAATAATTTTAAATTGCGTATTAAATAAGCTTATTGCGACAGCCCCTTAAAACTTATTTTTTTATTGCACTGCTACTGTTATTGAAAGTAATATGTTTATGTAGTATCCCAAAATTCCGTAGGGACTAAAATTTTTTCCTTAAACCCACGGTTAAAGAAAGTAATATTGTTGTGGAACGATTTAAATAAAGGTCAATAAATATTAGAGGCTTTAATAGTATGCATAATTTATTGCATATTTCATTAAAAATTAGTACACTATGGTTAAGGAACCTACATGGGCTAAAGCCCAAACCTCTAGCATGTGTACTTAGAAGTTTCAATTTGTCTGAGCGACTAGCGAGTTATTGAAACTTCTTAGGATTTTAATAATTAACCTCTTAGATTTATGACCTTTATTTAATGTTCCACAATAATATTACTTTCTTAAATCATCCATTATTTTTGTTTTGTCTTTGGTTTGGTCATCTACAACTTTTATTATTTTTGCAGGTGTTCCAGCAACAACAACGCCTGAAGGTACATCGTCAACAACAACTGAACCAGCTGCTATAACTGATTTATCACCAATTTTAACACCCTCAAGTATAACTGAATTTGCACCAATTAAAACATCGTCACCAATTTCGCAAGGTGACTTACTAGGTGGCTCTAAAACTCCAGCAATTACAGCTCCAGCACCAACGTGGGACCTTTTACCAACTTTGCCTCTTGCACCTACAACAGCGTTCATATCAATCATGGCACCTTCGCCAATTTCAGCGCCTATGTTAATTACAGCACCCATCATTACTACAGCATTTTCACCAATAAGCACTTTATCTCTTATAATAGCACCAGGTTCAATTCTAGCATTTATTTTAGTTAAGTCGATAAGTGGTATTGCAGAATTCCTTCTATCTTGTTCTATTTTAAATTTCTTTATTTTATCTTTGTTCCCTTCAAGGAAATTAGATATTTTATCACTTTCGCCGAAAATTACATAAAAATCATTTGAACCAAAGCAGTCAACATCGTTTAATGTAACATTGCTTAAATCACCATTTACGTAAACTTTTAATGGAGTTGCTTTTTTTGCATCTTTTATATATTTTGCTATTTCATATGGATTTGTTAAATCGTAATTCATTGAAAAACCTCCTAAATTATAAATATGTACAGGAGGATGTGAAAAAAGGTATTCTATAGGTTTTATTATACCGCACGTGAAGTTTCATGAGCGGCCCATAAAAAAGAATATCTAGGTTTTTCACATGCTCCTACAAATAACACTATTATTTTACCATAAAACCTAATATATATTAAATAAAGTTTTATAAAAATACAAAGTTTTTAATAAAAACTAATAGTAATTGAAAAACAATATAGTTCGACTATAATAAATAAAATTTAAATGTAAGAAACTTTATAAAATGAATACTTGATACAGCATAAATTGTTCTATTCGCTAGGGATATTTGGTTTAATATAAATCAATTTTTTAAAAAAAAGTATATATTTTTTATATATTTTAATAAAAAAGTATACTTTAATTGACAATACAACAAAATATCAGTATAATTATCACTAACAATATAAATATTGTTAAAATATACGAATAACACAAATAGTGATAAAATATATATTAACAATATAAATGTTGTTAAAATATATATTGATCTATAATTAAAGATAATATTAGATTGGTGGTGAAAAGTATGAAAAATATAGCAAAGGAAAAAGGAGAAATTGTTGCTGAGGAGATAGTAATATCAGAAGAAGATATGAAAGCCTTAGAGGAAATGAAAGATCATTTAGCTAATGGTCATCTAGGTCTAGTAGGTTGTACACTATAGTTTTAAAACTGGAAAAATAAAAGTTCTCATATCTTTTTGAGGTATGGGAATTTTTGCATAATATGAAATTGTATAGTTAGGAGACGTTTTAAATGTATAATATAAGTGATTATGTGATAAGTTTTAATGAAAGTATAGGTGCAATATATAATGTTCCTAACTTTTCGCTGATAAAAGTTGCTCCTAAAATTGCAGAACAAATAAAAGAAGAAATTAAAAGCAATTGTATTTCAGAAGATACACTTGGTTTTTTAAAGAAAAATTTTAAAAAAAATAATGAAAAAAGCAATTATCTATTTGATTTTGTAGATAATAAAAAAATAAGCAAACTACAATTTATGGTTACTAATTCCTGCAATCTCAATTGCAAGTATTGTTATGCGAATGGTGGTACATATAATCAACCTGTGGGCACAATGTCTACAAAAACAGCAGACGATATTATAGATAAATTGGCTTTAGATATTGATGAAATTAATTCAGTACAATTTTTTGGTGGAGAACCACTTCAAGCATATAAAGTAATAATGCATATTTGCGATAGGATAAGACAAAAATTTAAAAAAGTCAATGAATTTACAATGGTAAGTAATTTTACAATGCTACCAATAGAATTTATTGATTATATAAAAAAATATAATATTAGTATAACGGTAAGTTTAGATGGACCAGAAGAAATTAATGATAGATTAAGAATAGCAAAAAATAAAAATTTCAGTACTTTTAAGCAAGTTAAAAATAATATTGATTTACTTAGGGCATATGGAGGAAACATTAATGCAATTGAATGTACTTATACTGATGAACATAAAAAACTGGGTTATACAAAAGAATGGCTTAGAAATTTTTTTAAACAGCAGTTTAATGTTGAGATGATTATTATTGCTGATGAAGGAAAAAAAGATACTTTAACAAAATTGGATTTAAAAGATATTATAGATGATTTTAAAAATAATAAAAACATATCTGTTGAAAAAATTGGAGTCTTGATTAAATTACTTAAAAAAAGTAACATTTCAAGATATTGTAATGCGGGTTTTAATGCCATTACATTTTTTCAAAATGGTGATATGTATCCATGCCATATGTTTGTATTAAACAACGATTATTACATGGGAAATGTAAGTGATGATAATATTTTTTTTTCTTCTAAATTTAAATCGGTTAAAAATAAATTGGATAATATTAATAAATGTGATGATTGTAATGCTAGAAACATATGTTCAAAATGTCCTGGAAATTTATCTTTAAATTCTTCGAAAGCAAATGATATAAGTATATGTGAGACTTATAGGAAATTTATGGAAGATATAATTTTAGAAATTGTAAACTTTTTAGAGCATTCCAACTTAAAAGATTTGTTACCTTTAAATAAGTTTTAAACTGAGGTGATAATACGAAAATATTAATTAATGAAAGTATAGAGCAACATATTAATAAAAACTCAAATAATTTTGAATCACATGAAGTTGCCTTCCTAGCCTTAGCTAAAGAAGATAACTTAGATAACATAAACATATTCAAGGTATTTGAATCAAACTTATCAAATATTAAGAAGATGTCAGTTGATATTGACAAACTAAAACAATTAGCTTTAATAAAGTACTGTATTAAAAATAATTTATATCCAGTAATTATTCATACTCATGTAGGGAATAGGAAAAAATTGGAGTTTTCGCATGGTGATAGAGAGTTTGAATTAGCTTTTATAAAAGCATGTAGTATATTAGGATACAAAAATATTTCAATATGGATTGTCTATTCTAAGGTTGGATATTCCGCAAGAATTTATAAAAAAAATAAATATAAATATGTAACTATAGAACATAAAAATCCCATAAAATGTTTTAAACATAGTAATTTGTTTGTTAAAATAGAAATATTATTATATTTCATTGGATTTATATTATCAAAAGTTAAAACTTATTCTACTATAAAAGATACGTAGTGTTAAATGTGAATGCTACGTATCTTTATTATGTTTGTTATTTTGAAAATATGATAAATGCAATAACTGGATTTTGTATTATGACTCAAGAATACTTACTGTCTTTGTATTATTAATAAGTAGATATCTTTAAATTTTTATTATAATTTGTTATAAATGGAATAAAATTAATTAATCTTTTTTTAAAAATAGGTAAACTCTAAGTATGATTAATCATTGACACTAAGTTTAAGCGATTGTATTATGTATATAAATATAATGATAAGTAAAGGGGATTTAACATGAGTAAAATTAGTAAGGGCTATGTTGAGATTTATACTGGTAATGGAAAAGGGAAAACGACTGCTGCATTAGGCCTTGGAATGAGGGCAGCGGGAAATGGAATGAAAGTGTATATGGTTCAGTTTTTAAAAGGTGATTTTACAGGGGAATTAGAAAGTGTAAAAAAGCTTGAGCCTTATTTTAAGATATATAGATTTGAAAAAAAGAGAGATTTTTTTTGGAATTTAAATGAAGAAGAAAAATTAGAACTAAAAAAAGAAATTAAAGAAGCTATTGATTTTTGTATAGATGCAGAAAAAAATAATAAATGTGATATACTCATTTTAGATGAAATTATGGGAGTACTTAGTAATAAAATTTTAGAAGAAGATGATATATTAAATTTAATTGAGATAAAACCAAGTAATATGGAGCTTATTTTAACAGGAAGAAATGTTCCTGAAAAAATTCTTTCTAAAGCTGATCTTGTTACAGAAATGAAACCCATAAAGCATTATTTTGAAAAAGGTATTCCAGCGAGAAAAGGTATAGAATATTAGGAGGTATAAAATGTTAAATAGTAAATTATCTAATGGAGTTCAAAATATAGAAATCTCAGGAATAAGAAAATTCTCAAATAAGGTTGCGGAAGTCGAAGGTGCAATTTCTTTAACATTAGGACAACCAGATTTTCCTGTTCCAGCTAAGGTTAAAGAAGCAATGATAGCTGCAATTAACGAAAATAAAACGCAATACACCTCAAATGCGGGATTAGTGGAACTTAGAAATGAAATAAGTAAGTATCTTAAAAGATTCCAAATTAATTATGATAAGGATGAAATATGCATAACTGTTGGTGGTACTGAAGGCATTTTTGATGTATTTGCAGCTTTAATTAATAGTGGAGATAAAGTTTTAATTCCAAATCCAGCATTTCCTGCATATGAAAGTTGTACCAAACTTTTGGGCGGAAAAGCTATATATTATAATCTAACAGGCAATGATTTTAGTATAGATTTTGAAGCACTAGAGAGCATAATTAAAAACGAAAAACCTAAAGTAATGGTTGTTACATATCCATCAAATCCTACAGGAGCAATTCTTGATAAGGAAGGAAAAGAAAAATTACATAAAATCATTAAGGAAAATGATATAATAGTTGTTTCAGATGAAATATATAGTGAATTATGTTATGCAGATAAATACTATTCATTAGCTCAATGTGAAGATATAAGAAGTAAAGTTATTATTGTAAGTGGCTTTTCAAAGATTTTCTCAATGACTGGTCTGAGAGTTGGTTATGTATGTGCTGATGAGCCATATATTAATGCTATATTAAAAACCCATCAGTATACCACAACGTGTGCAGCATCAATTGCGCAATACGGTGCTTTAGATGGACTAAAATATAGCCTCCCTGATGCAGCATATATGAAAGAAGAATTTAAAAAAAGAAGAGATTTTGTTTATAAAGAACTTAAAGATATAGGTTTTGAAGTTAGTTTACCCAAGGGTGCATTTTATATATTTCCTAGCATAAAAAAATTTGGTATGAAGAGTGAAGAATTTTGTGAAAGCCTTCTTGTGGAAGGAAAGGTTGCTATGGTTCCAGGCTCAGCTTTTGGAAATAATGGTGAAGGCTTTACTAGAATATCATATGCATGCAGTATGGAAGAACTTGAAGAAAGTATGAATAGAATAAGAAAGTGGATAAATGCGAAGTAAGTGTATCGCAGGATATTAAATAAAATTAATAAATCTAAGGTAAAAAACTTTAAAAGCCTAAGAAGTTTCAATAACTCGCTGAAAAGCTGCTCAGACAATTGAAACATCTAAGGCTTTTAAAGTTTTTTGCCTAAGATTTATAAAATTTTATTTAAATCATCCTGCAATACACTTACTTCGCATTATACAGTAGTTTAATGAAAGAACCCATACCAGAGGTTTGGACGTAAGTACATTAAGATTCTTGATCATTTATAATTAATTTTTAATGATCCATTTCAAAAAAATCAGTTAATCAAAAATATTAGTGTGCCTACGGAATTTTGGGACAGTGCAGAATATTTAAAGCATAGCCATTTTTTTCGATAAGATTTACATTAAAAAATATATTTGGGGAAATATAAGTAATGAATTAATGGGGATGTCGCACTAAAAGTTATTTCATACTCAAATATAAAAAAATATGAACCCTTATTTAGAGCAGAGAGTAGTTTGAAATATCTAAGTTCTAAGATTTACCTGACGAGAGGAAGGTAAATCATCCTTCACTCTACTCTTTACTCTTTACTCTCTACTCTGTTTTTATGGTTCTATTAGTGCGGTAGTCTCATACTGTTTTAAAGAAGGTGCTACTCATGGATAATAATAGGACTAAGGTTTTTGCGTGTGCATTAATACTAATCTTTGTTTTAACAGCAGTAGGATGTAAGAGCCAAACAAAAACTAAGAAAGTTGATCAAAATTTAAACTACAACATAATTGAAGAACCAGAAAATTTAGATCCAGCAGTAAATACTACAAGCAGTGGAAAAACAATAATAGGAAATATTTTTGAAGGGCTTACAACATTAAATGATAAGAGTAAGCCTGTGGTTGGAGTGGCAGAAAAATGGAATGTATCCAGTGATGGAACTAAATATACTTTTTTTCTAAAGAAAGATGCAAAATGGTCAGATGGAAAACAAGTTAAGGCATATGATTTTGAATATGCCTGGAAAAGAATTTTAAATAAAAATTTAGGATTAAAGAATGCTTATAAATTGTATTGCCTAAAAAATGGAGAGGCATATAATAACGGAAGTGTAAGTGATAATGAAGTTGGAGTTAAAGCTATAGATGATTCTACTTTAAGCGTTACATTAGAAAAACCTATGCCAAATTTCTTAATATTAACGGCATCACAAATTTGTATGCCTGTTAGATCAGATTTAGTTCAAGGAAATAGCAATTGGGCAACTAGTGATAAAACATGTATAGGAAATGGACCATTTATGCTAAAAGAGTGGAAGAAAAAGGAGTATATTCAACTTGTAAAAAATTCAAATTATGTGGATAGAAAAAAGGTTAAATTAAAAAAGATAAAGTTTACATTTGAAACTGATTCACAAAAATATTATAAAAAGTATAATAGTGATAAATTAGATATAATAGCTTCGCCTCCAGAAGAAGTTAAAAAGGAAGAGGTAAAGGTTTATAAAACATTGGGAGTGTACTTTTATGCCTTTAATTTAAACGGAAATTCTCAAAATAAAGATATAAAAGCAATTTCAGATTCTAAGGTGAGAAATGCAATAAGTATTTCACTTAATAGAAAAATTATCACAGAGAATATATTATCTGATGAAGAAGTGCCAGCAACTAGTATTATCCCATCGGCCATTAAAGATAATGAAGGAAAGGCTTTTAACAGTGGATATTATAGTTCAACTGGAGACTTAGAAAAAGCAAAGAAATTACTTTCGGAAGCAGGATATGAAAATGGTAAAGACTTTCCTAAAATAAAATTGATTTATTTAAATGAAGAGAAAAATAAAATATTGGCAGAAGAAATAAAAAGTATGCTTAAAAAAAATTTAAATATAGAATTAGAAACTAAAGGTTATGATAATAATACATTTACTAGTGAACTTGCAAATAAAAATTATACATTAGTTGCCTTTGAAGTTGATGCGGATTACTTAGATCCAATTATATTTTTAGATTCCTTTGTAACAGGAAGGGGTAGTAACATCGGAGGATATAATAGTGAAGCTTATAATAATTTGATAAAAGAAGCAAAAGATGAAAATATACAATATAATAAATTCAGCAAAATGAAGATGGCGCAAGAGATATTTATGAACGATATGCCTATAATACCAATATGTGAACCTAGTATAGTTGTTGCACAAAAGCAAAATGTAAAAGGGGCTTATACTACTGAGTTTGGAGTGACTTATTTTAAGGAAGCATTTAAAAGCGAGTAATTAGAAAATTTGCAATGCACATGGGTTAAGGAAAAAAATTCCTTAGTGCCTACGGAATTTTGTTATAGTGCAAAGAAATAGTTTTTAAATTGTTATACTTACTGTTTTGAGTTGGAAAATAATTATATATTGTGAAACAAAGATGTAGTGGATTAATCAAAGAACCTTTGGTAGGTGTAGGAAAAAAATGATGTTAGGGAATAGTGGCGAAAAAATTTCTAAATAAAATTGTATAAAACTTAGTGGAAAATTTTTTAAAGCTTTAGAGCTTTAGATTGTTTGAACATCTTTTGGCGAGTTATCGAAAGCTCTTAAGCTTTAAAAAATTCGCCGCTTAGTTTTATTAATTTTATTTAGGATTTTGAGCCGCTATTCACTAACATCATTTTTCTACGCCTGCCAAAGGTTCTTTGATTTTGCACTACACTTTGCTCCGCAATATTTTTATTTTGTGCTTAGAACATTATTCATATCATAAAGTCCAGTTTTCTTATCTGCCATAAAAGCACATGCTTTAAGAGCGCCAACTGCAAAAACCTCTCTTGAAATTGCAGTATGCTTAATTTCTATTGTTTCGCCAATACCAGCAAACAAAACTTCGTGTTCTCCAACAATGCTGCCACCTCTAACTGCATGGATTCCTATTTCATTGTGTTTTTTAGGGCTTATTCCGCTTCTACCATTAATATATGATATAGTTTCACTTTTTATAGAATCTTTAATAGTATCAGCAAGTAAAAGCGCTGTTCCACTTGGTGAGTCTACTTTTTGATTGTGATGTTTTTCTATTATCTCTATATCATAATTGTCGTATAATAATTGGCTTAATTCTTTTAGTATAATATTAACTGCATTAATACCAATAGACATATTTGCAGAGCGGAAAATAGCATGAGTTTTGCTAAATTCATTAATTTTATTGAGTTCCTCCTTAGAATAACCAGTTGTGCATATTACAATGGGAAGATTATTTTTATCAGAATAATCTAGAAGTTCATCTAAGGCATCTGGTCTTGAAAAGTCAAGTATTACATCACAAGGTATATTAACCTCACTAATACTTTTAAAAACCGGATAATTAAAATTAGTCTTTGATGTTTTGTCTACACCAGCGGCAATTGTTATATTATTTTGGGCTTCAGCAGAGTTTGTTACGGCAGTGCCCATTTTACCGCCACAGCCATTAAGTAAAATTTTTATCATAAAAGTACCTCCATTATATATAAATTAAAGTAAACCATATTTCTTTAATTCTAGCTTCAAAGTATTTAAATTTTTTTCTTCCATATCACATAGTGGTAATCTTAATGGACCAACCTTCATGTTAAGCAAGTTCATAGCAGTTTTTATGGGTATAGGGTTTACTTCTATAAATAAAGTGTTTATTAAGGAAAGGGAATCAAGTTGAAGTTTTAAAGCAGCCTCAGTTTTACCTTTCATATATAAATAACAAATATTATGAATGGTTTCTGGAATTATATTTGCAAGTACAGATATTACACCAATACCACCTAAAGATAGTATAGGTATTATTTGATCATCATTACCAGAATATATGTCAAATCTATCTTTGCAAAGTGCCTTGATTTTTGCAATTTGGCTAATATTTCCACTGGCTTCTTTGATTGCTTTAATGTTTTTTGAATCTTGCAATTTATACAAAGTTTCAGGGAGCAAGTTTAATCCTGTTCTTCCTGGAACATTATATAATATAATTGGGATATTGACACTTTCGTCTATAGCTTTAAAATGTTCTATTAAACCTTTTTGAGTAGTTTTATTGTAATATGGCGTTATAACTAAGATTCCATCAACACCAATACTTTCAGCCCACATACTCATTTTTATTGTATCAGCAGTGTTATTACTTCCTGTACCAGCTATAACTGGTATTCTTTTTTTTACTACATCTACAGTAAATTTTATTGTTTCTTTTTTCTCATCTAAAGACATTGTGGAAGCTTCTCCAGTTGTACCACATATTACTATAGCATCAGTTTTGTTTTCTATATGCCACTCTAGAAGGAATTTTAGTTTGTCAAAATCTACACCCAAATCATTGAAAGGTGTAATTATGGCAACAGCGGAGCCTTTAAAAATACACATATGAATTTCACTCCTTAATAAAGCTTTCTATTTAGGTAATATTATAATTACTTACCTATAATATTATATAACGCTTCCATAAAAAAATATATAAATTTTTTGCTAGGATATCAGTATAATTTAGCACGTTAAAGTGATGAAAAATAAACATTGTTTGAAATATTTATCATAATGTTAATAGATTAATAAATTAAGTGCATAAAAAAAATAAAACTTTAAAAAAAATAAAAAAATTTTTTAGTAATATTTATACAATGAAATTTATAATTATTACTAAAATCATAAAAAGATTAAAAAGTTACAAATGCAACGGTGAAATTAGAAAAGAAAAATACATTGCCAAGCTAAGTAATTATAAATGTTCGGTTAAAAATAATTTACCAAATAAACATATATGAAAAGAAAAAAATAAAATTAAGTAAAGGTTATAAAAGTGTTTTTATTCAATATAAAGAAAATTCACAAAAATAATGGAAGCTTGAAAACGGTTGTATGTGTAAATAATGGGTTGACCGGAAAAAAAAAAAGTGGTAAGATGAATCATAAATAAAAAGCAAGCCCACATTTTTGATTTAGTTTTTCGAATAAATGCAAATGCAACTTAATATCTTTAAGTTAATTTTAAATTAAAATCGCTAAGCTTAATTAAAGTAAAATTGCTATGCTTTAGGTAACAGGAATTTATACAATATTAAGGGGGAAAAACAATGAAAAAAAGACAATTAGTTTCTGCACTTGCAGCTGTAATGGCTACTTCAGTAGTATTAACTGCATGTGGATCATCAACTAACTCAAGCACTAAACCAGAAAAAAAGGAAAATTTAACAAATAGTAATGTTCAGGTGATTAAAGCTACTGATCCAAGTAAAGTACCAGCACAAGCTAAAAACAGAAAAGATACAATAGTTGTTGGAGAAATGGCAGCAGAAGGTAAATTTAATCCACTTTATCAAGATAACCAATATGATACCTATATTAACAATCAAATATTTGATTCTCTTTTAGACGTTGATGACAAAGGTCAACCTATTAATGGTTTAGCAACTTATAGCGTTTCAAAAGATGGCTTAACTTATACATTTAAATTAAAAGATGGAGTTAAGTACACAAATGGCGATCCTGTAACTGTGTCAGATGCAGAATTTTGTGCTGAAGTTATAGCTGATAAGAGTTACGATGGCCCAAGTGATTTATCAAGTTGCGGAATTAAAGGCTATGATGCTTTCCACAATGGAACAGCAAGCAGTATATCAGGTATTAAAGTAGTAGATAAAGATACATTAGAAATAACTTTAGATGCTCCTAATTCATCAGCATTAATTTCACTTGGTAGCCTACAGCTTATGGATAAAAATTATTATGGAAAAGGATATACACCAGGAAATACATCTTCAGTTGAAAAAATGCTTAGTAATCCAATTGGAAGTGGTCCATACAAGCTAACAGCTTTCAAATCAGGACAAGAAGCAGATCTTGTAGCTAATGATGATTACTGGAGAGGTAAAGTAAAAACTAAAAATCTTATATTTAAGTTTACAACAGATGATAACAGATTACAGGAACTTAAAACTGGAGATACAGATATAGATTATATTCAAGCACCTAATCCAGAAATTATGTCTCAAGTTCAAGATTTAGGTTTTGTTAATACAACTTTATTCCCTGATAATGGATATAGCTATATAGGAATGAATCTTCAAAATCCTATGTTCAAAGATAAGAGAGTACGTCAGGCACTTACTTATGGACTTCAAAGAAGTCAAATTATAAACACTGTATATGGCAAGTATGCTGATGTATCTAATGAACCAACATCTACAGTTTCAGCTATCTACAATTCAGATGTAAATAAATATGAATATAATGTAGCTAAAGCAAACAAACTTTTAGATGAAGCTGGTTGGAAAAAAGGTTCAGATGGAATAAGAGAAAAGGATGGAAAGAAGTTAGAAATCCATTTCTATCAAAGAACACCACATGCTTTGGCTGATGCATTAGTTCCAGTTGCTAAGACAGATTGGCAGAAAATTGGAGTAAAATTAATTCCTGAAACTATGGATTCAAATACAATGTATGATAAAGTTAAAAAAAGCGACTTTGAAATGTATTGTGGCGCTTGGGGCTTAACAGGAGATCCAGATCAATCAGGACTATTTGGAAGTAAAGGACCTCAAAACTATGTTCATTACTCAAATTCAGATGTTGATAGCGAAATAGCAAAAGCGTTAAAAACAATAGATTTAACAAAGAGAAATAATATAGATAAAGATGTTATGAAAAAATTAAATGACGATGCGGCTTATATATTCATGGCTCAAGTTAAAGTTGCATGGCCTGTAAGTTCAAGAATTACTGGTCTTGATATGTCAGCATTTAAAGATTTCTCATATTCATTATGGAAAGCAGAAATTAAATAGTTTATTAAATGCCTAGCTTTATGCTAGGCATAATTTTAGAAATGGAGGAAATTTAATGAGACAGTACATAACGAGAAGATTGCTGCAAATGATTCCGGTGCTAATTGGAGTTTCTTTTTTGATTTTTATGATTTTTGCAATTTCACCTGGCGATTTTGTATCAGGCATGATTAGTCCACATATGACAGCAGCTAAACAAGAACAAATAAGACATTTATATGGTCTTGACAAGCCTAAAGTAGTTCAATATTTAATTTGGCTTAGAAATGCTGTTACTGGAAACCTAGGAAACTCCTATAAGTTTACACAACCGGTTACTACGGTTATAAACACTTATTTGTGGAATTCTTTTTATCTTCAATTGGTATCATTTATATTGTCAATAGTTTTGGCTATACCAATAGGAGTTTTATCAGCTACTAAACAATACTCATTTTTTGATTCATTTTTTACACTATTTGCTTTAGTAGGTATATCAATACCAACCTTCTTTTTTGGATTGTTGCTTATAAATTATTTTGCTGCAGGACTTCAATGGTTCCCAGTATCAGGAATGGTCAATACTGGAAGCACAGCAACTGGTATTGCTAAATTTATTGATGTGCTACATCACATGTTTCTTCCTTGCTTAGTTCTTACTTTTGCAAGTATAGCAGGTTTTGTTAGGTATGTAAGAACAAGTATGCTTGAAGTTATAAGACAAGATTATGTTAGAACAGCTCGTTCAAAAGGTTTAAATGAAAAGGTCGTTATTTATAGACATGCCCTTAGAAATGGTATGATACCTATTGTTACATTAATAGGTATGTCAATTGCAGGTTTATTTGGTGGTGCCATAATTACAGAACAGATATTTGGATGGCCAGGTATAGGAAAAATAACTATGGATGCAATATATGCTAGAGATTATCCACTTTTAATGGGTATAAATATGCTGTTAGCAGTATTGACACTTCTAGGAAATTTATTGGCAGATGTTTGTTATGCATTAGTTGACCCTAGAGTTAGACTTAAATAAGGAGGTGGACTTATGGAAGCTAAAGTTGATGTTAAAAAAGATATTAAAAAAGAAAAGGCTGTAAGCCCTAAAAGGCTTATTTGGAATAGATTAAAGAAAAACAAGTTAGCTATGTCTGGATTAGTTGTATTGATAGTTATGATTTTATTTACACTAGTAGGACCGTTTTTAACTGGATATACTCAAGAGGCACTTGATTTTGCAAATCCCAAAGCAGGTCCTTCGCTTCAACATTTAATGGGTACAGATAATCTTGGTAGAGATGTACTTACTAGATTAATGTATGGAGGAAGAATATCTATTGCTGTTGGTGTAGTTTCTGTAATTGTAGAGGTAGTTATAGGAAGTATACTCGGAGTAGTAGCTGGATATTACGGTGGAATAGTTGATTCAATTTTAATGAGAATAGTTGATATTATTTTATGCGTACCAACTTTCCCTATATTAATTGTTTTAGGTGCGATACTTTCAGACTTGAAAGTGCCACCTCAAGATAGAATAGGATTTTTGATGCTTATAATAGGATTTTTGAGCTGGCCGTCACTTTGCCGTCTTGTTCGTGGTGAAGTATTGTCTTTAAGAGAACAAGAATATATGCAAGCTTCTGAAGCACTTGGACTTTCAGATTCAAGAAAAATGTTTAAGCATTTATTACCAAATACAGTACCTACAATAATAGTTACAGCTACTCTTGGAATAGGTTCCAATATTTTGTACGAATCTTCACTTAGTTATTTGGGACTTGGAGTTATGCCGCCAGCGGCTTCTTGGGGAAATATGATACAAGCTGTAAATGATTCGTATACTATGCAGCATTATCCATGGCTTTGGATACCACCTGGTTTACTTATACTTTTAACTGTTGTTGCAATAAACATACTTGGTGATGGTCTTAGAGATGCATTAGATCCAAAGCTAAAGAAGTAGGAGGATGGAAGTATGGCAAAAGATTTAGTTGAATTTAAAAATCTAAAAACATATTTTTACACAGAAGCTGGAGTTGTTAAAGCCGTTAATGATGTAAGCTTTAAAATTAAAGAGGGAGAAACTGTTTGTATAGTTGGTGAATCGGGTTGTGGCAAAAGTGTAACAGCAATGTCTCTTTTAAGATTAATACCAAATCCTCCTGGAAAAATTATTTCTGGTGAAATAATATATGATGGTAAAGATATGATTAAACTATCAGAAGATGAAATTAGAAAAATAAGAGGAAATGAGATATCTATTATATTTCAGGAGCCAATGACATCATTAAATCCTGTTTTCACTATTGGTAATCAAATTTCTGAATCTTTAATTCTTCATAGAAAAATATCTAAAGAAGAAGCAAGAAAAATAGCAGTAGATACTTTGAAAATGGTAGGAATACCAAGACCGGAGCAGATAGTAGATGCATATCCACATGAACTAAGTGGTGGAATGAGGCAACGTGCTATGATTGCTATGGCAATTTCATGTAATCCAAAGCTTCTTTTGGCTGATGAACCTACAACAGCATTAGATGTTACAATTCAGGCTCAAATTCTTGACCTTATGAGAGATCTTAAGGAAAAATTAGGAACTGCTATAATGCTTATAACTCATGATTTGGGTGTTGTTGCAGAAATGGCAGACTATGTAGTTGTAATGTATGCAGGTAAGGTAATTGAAGAGGCACCAGTACTTGAATTGTTTAAAAATCCGCTTCATCCATATACTGTAGGTTTACTTAAATCAAAACCTAAAATAAATGATAAAATTGATAGATTATACTCAATACCTGGTCAGGTGCCAAATCCTATTGGAATGCCTGAAAATTGTTACTTCTGTGAAAGATGTGAAAAACGTATTGATAAGTGTACTAAGGATCAACCACATTTAATACAAGTAAATGAAGTTCACAGAGTTGCTTGCTGGCTTTATGAGGAGGGAAAATAGATGGCTGAGACGATTTTAAAGGTTGAAAATTTGAAAAAGTATTTTCCTATAAGAGGAGGAGTTTTTCAAAAAGTAATAGGTAACGTTAAAGCGGTAGATGATGTTTCCTTCGAATTAAAAAAAGGAGAAACTCTAGGAATTGTTGGAGAATCCGGATGTGGAAAGAGCACTATGGGAAGGACAATTTTAAGACTCCACGAAAAAACAGACGGAAAAGTAATATTTGAAAATAAAGACATATTTGCATTGAAAAAAAGAGAACTAAAGGAAACAAGACCTAAGATGCAAATAATATTCCAAGATCCATATAGCTCACTGGACCCAAGAATGACTGTAGGAGATTTAATTGGAGAAGCGTTAATTGATCATAAAATTGCAACAAAACAAAATGTAAATGAAATGGTCCTTGAAACTATGGCACAATGTGGTCTTGCACCTTACCATATTTCAAGATATTCTCATGAATTTTCTGGTGGTCAAAGACAAAGAATTGGTATTGCAAGGGCACTTGCATTAAATCCAGATTTTATTGTTGCAGATGAACCTGTTTCTGCACTTGATGTATCTATACAAGCTCAAATAGTAAATTTGCTATGTGATTTGCAAGAGAAAAAAGGTTTCTCATATTTATTTATTTCCCATGATTTGAGTGTTGTTAAGCATATAAGCACTAAGGTTGGTGTAATGTATTTAGGATCGCTTGTAGAATTTGCAAGTAAGGATGAGTTTTATTCAAATCCAATTCATCCATATACTAAAGCACTTCTTTCAGCAGTACCTGTACCGGATCCAACGTATAAGAAAAATAGAATTGTGCTTAAAGGTGATATACCTAGTGCTTCTAATCCTCCTTCAGGATGCAAGTTCCATACTAGATGTGCTTATGCAACTAAAAGGTGCAGCGAAGAGATACCTCAATATAAGGAAGCATCAAGTGGACACTTTGTAGCATGTCATTTAGTATAATTAATGCGGAAAATTATATGTACTACACTTTTGTATAAATAAGGAGGAAGAATAATGGATGAAATTAAAAATGACTGTAAGGCTAAAAAAAGTTTTTTTTGCCGAAGAAAAAAAGTAAAAAAACAGGATTTTGATATAAGCAATAGTGATGTTGTTGCCTTAATTATAGCTGGTTTCCAAGTCTTTATGCCAATTTTTGCTATGATAGGTGTTATTATTTTTCTTTTATTATTATTTATAACGAAGGTGTGGTTTAAATAAATTCTCGAAAGAGAATTTATTTTTTTAGAATAAAATTTGAGTTCGTGCAAAAAATAATATATGGTTAGAGATAAACCGCTTGAAACTTCAAAATTAATTTGTATAAAAATGGTAATATTTAAGCATTATGCTGCAAATTGATTTTGGTAGTTGAAACGGTATATACATTAATATATTATTTTGGAGGGATAAGTCATGGGGAAAACACCACTAAAGAAAGTTATAAAGTCAAAAATAAAGTCTAATAAGGAGCTTACAGAGTTAGAAAGACAAAGGGAAAAAATGAAATATGAAATTGCTGAAGAACTTGGCTTAAAAGATAAAGTAAATAAATTGGGATGGGGATCTCTTACAGCAGAGGAAACTGGAAGAATAGGCGGAATAATGACTAAAATAAAAAAGGATTTAAATATTCCTAAAAATGAAGAAATACTTAAAGATGATAAAAGAATTTCATCTAAGTAAAATTAATTAATATATTACATATTTAGCTTTTATATTTGATTAATATGTGTAAATCCTATATTATATATAATGGATATTTTAAAGTTATAAATTAAATTATTACGAAAAGGTGATTCAATGGAACATTATAGAGAATTTGCGCATATTTATGATAATCTTATAAGACCCGATATAGATTATGAAAAGTGGGGTAGGTACATATATTCTTCTTGTGTTAGAAATAATGTTAAGTTTAATGATTATATAGACCTTGCTTGTGGAACTGGAAATTTAACAGAGAAGATATGCAGGTTATTTAAAAATACTTGGGCAGTTGATATATCAGATGAGATGCTTTGTGAAGCAGAAGAAAAATTTAGAGAAAAAGGTCTAAAAGCAAAATTTGTATGTCAAGATATTTCAAAACTAAATATAAATAAACAATTTGATTTGGTTACATGCTGCCTTGATTCGACAAATTATATAACAAATGAGGAAAATTTAAAAAATTATTTTAGTAAGGTTAGGGATATTCTTAAAGATGATGGTATATTTATATTCGATATAAATTCATATTATAAACTTACTGAGGTTATTGGAAACAATATATTTGACTATGATGATGAAGATGTAGTATATGTTTGGGAAAATACACTTGAAGATGATATAGTGAACATGTACTTGATGTTCTTTATAAGAAGAGGCGAACTTTATGAAAGATTTGATGAAGAACATACAGAAAGAGCATATACTGAGGAAATATTAGAAAGCTATTTAAAAGAATTAGGCTTTACAGTACTTAATAAAATAGATTGCTACGAAGAAACGCCAGTGAAAGCTGAAACAGAGAGAATAACCTATATAGTTAAAAAGAATTAGTTAAGTGGAGGTTGATTTAAATGTCTGATAAGTTAGTTAGAGCAGTTGCAAAAAATGGAGAGGTTAGAATTATTGCAGCAATAACTACAGAGCTTGTAAATGAAGCTGTAGCTATGCATAAATGTGCGCCAACTGCAGCAGCTGCATATGGAAGAATGTTAACAGCAGGAGCACTTATGGGTGCCATGTTAAAAGGTGAGAAGGATTCACTTACATTAAAAATTAATGGTGGCGGAATTGCAAATGGAATAACAATAACATCTTATGCAGATGCTCATGTTAAAGGATTTATAGGAAATCCAAATGCTGATTTACCACTTAATAGTAAAGGAAAATTAGATGTATCAGGTATAATTGGAAAGCAAGGCAGTCTAAATGTTATAAGAGACATGGGGCTTAGAGAACCCTATGTTGGACAGGTTCCTATTTATACTGGAGAAATAGGCGACGATATTGCATATTATTATACAGTGTCAGAACAAACACCTTCAGCAGTTGGACTTGGAGTTCTTGTGGATACTGACTTATCAATTAAAGCTGCAGGTGGATTTGTAATTCAAATGATGCCAGGTGCAGATGAACTGGCAGCAGATTTAATAACATATAGACTTCAAGAAATACCTTCTATAACTGAATTGATAAGTAAAGGTATGAGTATTTCAGAAATATTAGAATTTATTTTTGAGGGTATGGATTTAAAAATATTTGAGGATAGTCTTGTACCTACATATAAATGTGATTGCTCAAGAGAAAGAGTTGAAAGAGCATTTATGAGTATAAGTTTGAAAGATTTAACTGAAATATACGAAGAAGGTAAAGATGAAGAAATGGTATGCAATTTCTGCAATAAAAAGTATGTTTTCACTCATGAGGATATAGGTTCATTAATTGAGAAAAAGAAGGAAATAAATAAATAAAAAATATTGACACAGAAGTAGATGTGATATATAATACTAATTGTCCTAGCGATTAAATAATTGCGAGGGTAATTGTGGGCGCTTAGCTCAGCTGGGAGAGCATCTGCCTTACAAGCAGAGGGTCACAGGTTCGAGCCCTGTAGTGCCCACCACAATTGCGGCTTGGTAGCTCAGCTGGTTAGAGTGCTGGCCTGTCACGCCAGAGGTCGAGGGTTCGATCCCCTTCCAAGTCGCCAAATAAAATGTAAAATGGCCAGATAGCTCAGTCGGTAGAGCAGAGGACTGAAAATCCTCGTGTCCCTGGTTCGATTCCTGGTTTGGCCACCATTTTTAATTTAATGCGGGAGTGGCTCAGTGGTAGAGCGTCACCTTGCCAAGGTGAACGTCGCGAGTTCGAATCTCGTCTTCCGCTCCATATTATGGCGCTATAGCCAAGTGGTAAGGCAGAGGTCTGCAAAACCTTTACCCCCAGTTCAAATCTGGGTGGCGCCTCCAAATTATTAAAAGAAGCTTAACTGTAACTTGTAAGAGGGTTAACAGGTAGGCTTCTTTTTTTAATGTTTAAAATATTTGTGTTGATTTACAGTATAACCTTATATAATTAGAATAGAAGGCATAAAGGAAGCAGTCGTGTTAGATAAAGGAGAAGAAGGAAATAAGTATCTGTGTGCATATTATGTAGGAGAAAGTGAATATAGTGTAAGAGAACTTAGGAAAAACTTGAAGAAGACACTACCAGACTATATGATACCAGCATTTTTTATAAAGCTGGAAAGTATGCCGCTAACACCAAATGGTAAGCTGGACAGAAAGTCCTTACTAGAGCCAGAAGGTAAGATTAATACAGGAGCAGAATACGAAGTAGCAAGGAATGAAGTAGAAGAGAAGCTTGTAGGAATATGGGAGGATGTATTAGGAGTAACTAATATAGGAATTAATGATAACTTTTTTGAATTAGGAGGACATTCCTTAAAAGCGATAAAACTTTTGTCAAGGATAAATAAAGAGTTTAATATTGAATCAGCTATAAAGAATATATTCAATAATCAAACACTAAAAGAATTAGCGGTTTGTATAGAAAAAACTAAGGATGATACAGTTAATAAAGTAAGAGAGGACAATATCATATTGCTTAAAAAAGCAGATGATTGTTTAAAAGAAGAAGAAAAGAATTTATTTATTATACACGATGGGAGTGCTGATGTAGGTGGATATATAGATTTGTCGTCAAAACTAAAAAGCAACATTAAATGTTGGGGAATTAAAGTTGATAAAGAAATGATTTACATTCATAATAATTTGACAATTGAAGGAATTGCAGAAAGATATATAAATATTATAAAAAATATTCAACCAAATGGTGGTTATAATATTGCTGGTTGGAGTTTAGGAGGAATAATAGCCTTTGAAATGGTTCTTCAGTTAGAGAAAAACAATGAACAAATAAAAAACTTTCTATTAATAGATTCATATATTAATTCAAAGTCAACGAATTATAATAAAATGTTGAAAGAAGATCTTTCTTTAGATAAGGATAAGTTGAATTTTATTAATTTTATTGATAATAAAAAGATTCAGGAAAGAATATCTGCTAAATCTACTATAGAAGAGAAGTGGGATATTGCTATAAATGATTTATCTAAGGAAGAGATAAGTAAAATTATATTAAAATTGCCTAGTGAGTTAGTAAATATAATACCATACTTTGAAGAACTTGAACTAGATCAATTAGCAATCAATATTAATATAATTAGGAAATTAATTAGTGCATCAAACGCATATAAACCGCGAAATAAGGTTAAAAAGCAAGTTGTTTTATATAAGGCAGAAGAATCGAAGATTAGTTCACGTAAATGGAATAATTACTTTGAAAATGATCTTATTATTAATAAAGTACCTGGCAATCATTATACAATAATGAAAAAAGGTAATGTAGAATATATTGCGGATAGTATTAATAAACTTTTATAACTATAATCACAGTAACATTTGCTTATGATAATAGTAATTGAAAGTATTGTTTTGTTAAAAATTAACTTAGTATAATATTTATTTGAAAATTATATTAAAATGCATAAGTTGGGGACTTTGTACCCAACTTTACATTGAACTGATTAACACTGTAATTGGTGAACTAAAATACTAAACCAATTTTGACAACATTATATATTTCAAGTTAATTGAAAAAATTCTATTGCTTGAGTATTTTTACATGTTTGTTGTGAAGATTAATATGGTTCTGTTGAAAATTGGTTATATTTAGCTTATAATTAGGAAAGAAATTGATATGTAAAATTTTAGAGGAGTGAGAAAATTTTGAGAGAATTGAAGAATAATAAATATAAATTGAAAGATATATATAAATTATATGCACATAGTTTTGTGTTTGATTCTATAGTTGAAGGTTATACGCCAGCACAAGTATTTGTTGATGATGTTGAGAATATATCAATATTTTTAATTTGTGAGGGACATTGTGTTTATTTTGGAGGTGAGGTAGAGGATAAGGATAAGTATAAAGAAGCAATAAACTTTTTCAAAGAAAATTGTTTAAGTGAAAGCAGGAGAAAGGAACTAGGAGTAGTTAAAATTTATTATTATTCAGAAGGATGGAAAAAGGAATTATTAGAAGGTTTAAAGGAATTTGATTGTAATTTATATGATAGAGTTTTATTTAAACAAGATTTAAATGATATTCCAGTGGTAAAAAAAGTTGATAATATAGTAGTTAAAAAGATAGATAACGATGTGTTAAAAAATGCCTCATTAGGAAATCTTAATTGTCTTATAGATGAAGTAACAGGAATGTGGGGATCGTTAGCTAATTTTATTAGCAACGGTTTTGGATATTGTGCAATAATGGATAGAAGTATAATAAGTTGGTGTACAGCAGAATATGTAAGCAAAAGTTACTGTGGGATAGGTATTGAGACTATTGAAGAGCATGAAGGAAAAGGTGTAGCAACCATAGTTTCAAATGAATTCTTAAAGGAATGTTTAGCCTTCCATATTACTCCATACTGGGATTCATGGAGTAATAATATACCATCAGTTAAAGTGGCAGAAAAAAATAATTTTCAGAAGTCATGGGATTACAAAGTAGTGTTTATAAAATTTCATTAGTTTTTAGGAATATGGGGTAGATATAGTGGGCTTAGTAGATTATGGTTGGGATGACAAGTTTGAACATGAATTTAAAGGGCTAAAAAGAAAAGGATACATGCATGCCAGAGTTGTTAGACAGGAAAAACGATATTATTATATTCAATGCAAAAAAGGGGAAGTTATAGCAGAGGTTTCAGGTAAGCTTAGATATAATGCTAAAAGTATAAGTGATTTCCCTGCTGTTGGAGATTGGGTGGCAATAAAATTGGCAAATGAGTGTAAGGATGCGATAATTTATAGTGTTTTACCTAGAAGGAGTAGTCTAACTAGAAAGGCTCCAATTTCAGGTGGAAGAAAGGTAATAGATATAAATGGAAGGAAGATGATTATTGGAGGAACGACTGAGGAACAAGTTATTGCAGCAAATATAGATGTTTAATTTTTGTTATGTCTCTTGATAATAATTATAGTGTAAAAAGAATGGAAAGATATTTGACTGTTGGATGGAATAGTGGGGCAATGCCTGTTGTCGTTTTAAATAAGATTGATTTGTGCACAGATTTAAATGAGAAATTAAGTGAAATTCAGAAAATTAGTCCTGGAGTTAGTGTTCATTGCATTAGTGCGCTTAAAAATGAGGGGATTCAAGAGTTGCGTCACTATATTAATAGTGGTATAACAATCGGATTATTTGGCTCTTCAGGGGTAGGAAAATCTACTATTAGTAATTGTCTTTTAAGAAGCAATAAATTAATGACAGCAGAAGTAAGAGAAAAAGACAGTAAAGGTAAGCATACTACTACACATCGAGAATTAATATTATTGCCAGAAGGTGGCATAATAATTGATACACCAGGAATGCGTGAGTTTCAGATATGGCTTGATCAAGATGAATTGAATATAGAATTTGATGATATAAAAAAGCTTGAAGGTCAATGCAAGTTTAATGATTGCAGGCATAATAAGGAGCCGGATTGTGCTATTAAAAAAGCATTGCAGGATGGAACTTTGAGTAAGGATCGATATGATAATTATTTGAAGATGAAAGTAGAAGTGGAGTATTTAAGTAATCGAATAAATCAGAGGGAGAAAGCGTTAACTAAAAGAGAAAAATTAATCTCCAAGATACGTAGTAATCGATAAAAGAAAATTAGTTTTCATTAAATAGCTTAGTATTAATTATAATAAGCATTATTGATATTGCAGCTTCTAAAATCATTTTAACACAGAATAATTTTAGAAAAATTGGTGCATGAACTAATAATTTACTACAAAAATTTATATTACATAAATATTCTTGAGGGATATTATCCTAGCAATTACTGTATCTAGACAGTAATTGCCCTTTGGCTAATTTTTGAAATTTTGGACTAGTATAATGTACTAATTGGTTTAAAATTTATAAATATAAGAAATGCCGTTCATACTTACATTCTTAACATATTCATTTTTAGATAGTATTCTTGATTTTTCTTTGGTAAATAGCTTATTACTCATCTGTATTTTACTCTATTATTAACAGAAATATGCTATAGGTCACGTTTTATTATGTGCAATATCTATGCAAAAGGTTATACTTATTTGATTTAAATAATGAATCAAAGTAAGTAAATCATTATAGAAAAATAAGGATATGGTAATAAAATTAATTTATAATAAATATAAATTTTATGTTGTAAATAATAATGGTAATTTTGGTTTGAAACCAGATTAATGGAAAGGGTAAAATAATTATATATGTTTTTTTATATGCAGGGTGATATTTATAAATGGATTTTTATGAAATTGAAAAAATTATAGAAAAAGTATGTAAATTTAATATATCGTATTTTGAATATAAAGATAATGAGATGAAAATTAAAATGGTTAAACGTAATAATATAGTTAATAAAAATATTGCAATTCATGAAATTTCATGCTCAAAAGAAACTTTCATATATCATCAGATTACATCAAAGTATGTTGGAGTTGTAAAATTATTACATAAGGAAACACTTGAACCTTTTGGTTATATAGGGATGAAAGTAAAATGTGATGATATATTGTGTGAAATTGAATATCTAAATATTACAATTGATATTATATCAGAGTATTCAGGGATAATAAGTGATATATGTGTTAAGAATAATGATTTGATTGACTATGGCAAAAAGATAATGATAATAGCATATTAAAATTGATTTATACACGAATTGATGGACAACAATGATAAGGTACATATACATAGTAGTAAAGTGGTGAGGATAAAATGCTAAGTAAGAGTAATAGATACAATAATCATGTTTAATTTCTTGAATTTGTAGAATATAATGAAATTTTAGACAGAAAATTATAAAAGAAATCTTTCAATGAAGATTATAATAAGTAATCAAATATCTTAAAAGAAAGATGCATTAAAAGACAGAAATGTACAATGAGGAGATTTATGAAAATTTATGCTGTGAAAATTTTAGATATTAGTGAAGAAAATTTAAATAAGCTAAAATTAACTTTTGATTTAGAGAAAAAGTGCAAAATCGAAAAGTTTATAAATAAAAAGGATAAGATTAGAACATTAATTTGGAAAATATTGATAAGAACGATAATTATACAGGAACTAAATATAAGTAACAATCATATAAGTTTTAAGAAAAATCAATATGGTAAACCGTATATGGAGTATTACCCTAAATTTAATTTCAACATATCCCATTCAGGGAATATTGTATTATGTGGTATTGATAATAAACCTATTGGAATTGATGTTGAAGAAGTAAAGCATATTGAGTATAGAGATATAGCTAAAAGCTTTTTTACTGAAATGGAATTCGATTATATTAATAGAAATAATTCAAATATTCGCTTAAGCAAGTTTTATGAAATATGGACATTGAAGGAAAGTTATATTAAATGCTGTGGACAAGGATTATCAATACCTTTAAAATCATTTTCTATCGATATAGATAAATATGAGAATATTAAAGTGAGCGCTGATAATCAATATAATGAATATATATTTAAGAAATTTGATATAAATTTAAATTACAAGATTGCTGTATGCTCATTAAATAAGGAGATTTCGGATGATATAATAATGATAGATCAAAATAGATTAATTAATATCTATTTTAAAATAATCTCAAATTAAAAGGAGAGTTATGCTAATGATATTATTTTGTTTGCCATATGCGGGAGGATCAGAAGCTATATATTATAAATGGAAAGATTATCTAAGCCCTTCCATACAGCTTATACCAATAGAGCTTAAAGGAAGAGGAAAAAGATATAATGAGACTTTTTATGAAACTTTAGATGAGGCAATAAATGATATATTTAAATGGATTAAGGAAAGGATAATGAATGATGATTATGCTATTTATGGACATAGCATGGGAAGTATTTTAGCTTATGAATTATATTATAAAGTAATTAGTGAGAAGCTAAGAAAACCTAAACATATTTTTTTTTTCAGGGTATAGAGCACCGAGCATTGTTAGAAAAAAGAAAAATATATACAAGTTATCAGATAGCGATTTTATAAAAGAAATTATTGATTTAGGTGGTACACCAAAAGAAGTAATAGAAAATAAAGAATTACTTCAATTATTTCTCCCAATCCTTCGAAGTGATTTTAAAATTTTAGAAAATTATATTTATGAAGAAAGAAAAGTTAAAATAGAATGTGATATTTCGATTTTAAATGGAGAACAGGATGATAATACTTTTGAAGAAATACTAGCTTGGAAAAAGCATGGAGGTAAAGGTTTTAAAATTTATAATTTTGAAGGTAATCATTTTTTTATAAATAGCAATGTTGAAAATATAACAAAATTGATAAATAATACACTGAATAAATAGTAGACTATATTAAAGAGAGATTTAATATAAAATATAATATAATATTGGTGTAGCTACATAGCCATCAAGTTAAGAAAATCCTATGAAAATATAGCACATTATATGTAAAAATATTATTATTTCAAAAAAATTAAAAACACATTGTTGAGGTAATTTACAAATGATAAAAGAAAACAATTGGATGAAAATATAAGGCTTTTCGCAAATGAACTTGAAAAATGTTTTTCAAAAGAAAAAATTGAAGAAATGGCAAGAAAATCTAGCTTTGTAAAAAGAAAAGGCAAAATTGGAGCATTGAAATTCATCTGTCTATGTGGTTTTATGGATGCAGAAGTTGCGAATAATACACCTGATATCTTAAGTATAAAGGTTAGTGCAAAAATAGAAATAATTATTTCTAGTCAAGCATTGGATAAATGTTTAAATAAGAGATGTGCGGAATTTTTAAAGAAGATTTTTTAGATTTAGAAAAAAGAAAGACCTTTTATATATCAAGACTCAAACCTAATATAGCTGTGCATATAAATAATAATAATATAGAGTATTATAATAATAAAACTAAATGAAGGTAAGTAAAAATAATGAACTCTCTTGTATATAATACTGATTACAGCCTTAAAATGCCTTGCTTATAGATATGAAAACAGTAGAGACATTATAATTGGTTCACCAATATACAAAAATATTGTTAGTAACAAGGAGAATTTTGTAGTTGCTTTAAGTGACAATATAGATAATGCAGTGACATTTAAGGAATGCTTGATAAATGTAAAAAAATTCTAAATGATATAGGAGTGCTAAAAACAGAATCAACAGACATTGAATTTGATTTATTTTGTTTATGAAATAACATATATGATGAAAGTGTTTTGAATCATATAAATAGTAATATTACATTTTCATTCGTGAAAAACGAAGAATTAATACAGTTTAAAATTATTTATAATCTTCAAAAATGTGATTAGGGTGAAAATTTGATGTATAGTTCACATTTTATTAATCTACTAAATTGTTCTATAGATAGATTAGATGTGAGAATAGATGAAATTAAGTATCTATTAAAGATAGAAAAACAGAATTTTTAAATGAGTTTAATTTAACATATGGCAGTTATCCTAAGAATAAATTGATTTTTAAATTATTTGAAGAAAAAGCAGTAAGTGGTGGAACCACCGCTTATCGTAATTGATTGTGAAATAACTAAAGAAATAAATAAAAAATTTGATGTAGCATTTGCTGGTGAATATTGTGAAACAGTGGGAATATTTTTAGAAGCATGGAATACAAATTGTACAAATCATTATAGTGATTTGTTAGATGCAACAATATCAAAATATACTGAACAGCTTTCGAATACTAATTGAATATTAAGAATTGATAGTGTTTACGGTTCAAAGATGGTATTAAAAAATTAATTTTAATACATAAATGGTATATTTGATAGAAATAGAGAACAACATTGCAAAAAACAAACTAGTAATGCTGAATATGTTGATAATGAATTTAATAAATTTTTATATTAACTATAATTATATGAAAAATATTGGTACATAGCCATAGCTTGGATAAATTTCATTTAATTTAATAGCGTATTTTTCTTAAAAAAGAGCAAACTTATATCGTAATGAAAATTACAAATATTAATTAAGAGGAGGAATTGGCTATGTCAAGAAATAGTAACTTAGTACCAGAAGCAAGAGAGGGATTAAACAAATTTAAGATGGAAGCTGCAAGAGAAGTCGGAGTTAGCTTAAAAGCAGGTTACAATGGAGATCTTACTTCAAGAGAAAATGGTTCAGTTGGTGGTCAAATGGTTAAAAAAATGGTTCAAAGTTATGAAGACGGCCTAAAGTAATCCGATTCTAAAATCAACTGAATAAAAAAGGTTAATAAGAAATCACCAATATTATGATTTTAATTAATATTGGTGGTTTCTTTTATATAAATAAGCAATTTGAAGATTAAAATTGCTAATATCAAATTCATCATGTTAAATTAGGGTTTAAATCAGAGTACGGAGTACAGAGTACAATGGAGGATGATTTTTCTCCGCGAGCGTAGAAAAATCTAAAAACTTATTTTTTATTGCTTACGCAATGGCACCATACATGGTGATCAGCGAAGATGACAACATTAAGTTTAAGATTTACCTAAGCAGAGCGAAAGGTAAACCATCATTCACTGTACTCTGTACTCCGTCATCTGTACTCTGCGCTACAAGTTATAGTTTAGCAGGATACATTCGGTATTTGTAATTTTGTTGTTCCGACTGGTATATCTATAGATTAAAAAAACAGTATACTACCTCTATCTACTAACTTACCTTCCCTTAAATAAAGTGGAGTTAAATTATATTTTTTTATAAAGGTTAAAACTTCTTTTCCAAATTTATAGTATTCAAGATTTCCATAAAAAGCTATAGTATTGTTATCTAAAAGACCGCAGGTGCCTCCAATAAAGCCATATTCAAACCCATTGAGTTCTATGTCACCGTAAGGTAAAAACAATACATCAATTTTATTCTCTTTTGCAGCAGCAGCTATCCCTGAATCACTAGTTATAATTGCATTTTCTGAAATTACAGCGGTTGAACATTTTGTGTAGCCTTGATTTACATTAATCAATAACTTCTTAGAAATTTCATTATATAAAAATTCATCTGTAAACTTTAAATTGTGAATAAAAGTATTTTTTAAATTTACTGCATTAAGTATTATGTCAAAAGGATATTTTTCATTAAGAGAATTTTTAGATTTAATAACCTTTATATTTAAGTTTTTTAGTTTTTCTATAAAATCTACAGGAGTATCTTTATGTACTAATATTGTGTTTTTGTCAATAATACATATAAGTACATCAGGATGTCCGCATATAGCTGTATATAAATTATTGCAGGGAGAAGTTAAAATAACATTGTATCCATTTTGCTCTAATATAAGTTTTTCACCGCTGCTTATTCTGTAATCTACAATAACATTATTCAAAATATCACCAACCCTTTATCAATTCACAATTCACAGTTCACAATGCACAATGAAGGTTGATTTATCTTCCTTTCGTCAGATAAATCTATAATTATATAAAAATACAATGTTATGTTTAGCTGGCTGAACGAACAAATAGTTTTTTTCTTAAATTTATGTCAGCTATAAGTTTTAGATTTTCTGTAGTGAAATGGAAGAAAATCATCCTTAATCGTGAATTGTGCATTGTGAACTGTGAATTGCTTTTATTATAATATAAAAATAAATTATTTGCATAGACTTGATTTTAATACACATACTAATATTGGGAAAGGAGTGATTAGAAGTGCTTCTTGAAACTATAGTATGTGGTAATAAATCAGATAGTATTATAAATAATATAAATAGTATTGTTTGCAATTTTGAAAAAAATAATATACGCATGGGAATGTCAGAAAGTATCGATAATAATATTCATTTTGTAAATGTCATATGTAGAGATGAGGATTATAATGAAAATATTGAAAATAAATTTTATTACTATTTAAGTGAGGTGCTATATAAATATACTGCAACTGAATTTTGTAGTAAAAAATTAGAGAATAAGTTGAAAAGTACGTATTTTTTCTTAGGTGATGATGAAATTAAAGATGTTAAGCACAATTGCATACAAACTATGTTGAAAGATATACCTGTAAATGATAATGGTATTTATTTTATTAATAGAAAAAATCAAATTATACAAAAAATAAATGATTGTATAAAAGAAAATCACGAAATTAATATAAATGGATTTGTAACATTTAGAACTAAAGAAATTGAAAATGAATTTGATGTTATTATAGATAAAATTGTAGAAAATTATATGGTAGAAAAAGAATATGATGAGTTCATAAAATTATTAAAGTATTTTGTAGATATTCAAGAAAGTAAAATAGATGAATTAAACATTTATGTAGATAAATATGGAAACTACTTGTTGAAAGACAAATACGGAAAAGATATAGAAAATAAAATTATAGAAGGATTATGTGATGTAAAGACTACAGGGGCTGTAAGTATTGATGATATTCTTATAAGTGGGTTAATTACACTTTCACCAAAAAAAATAATAATCCATAGTAGAGATAACTTTAAAAATAAAGAGCTTATTGAAACCATTGAAAAAGTATTTGAAAGTAAAGTAGCTTTTTGCGATATGTAAAAAATAGTCGTAATAACTTATTGACTTAATTAATTATTTGTCATATAATAAGAATCAATAAACGAAGACTGTGATAAGGAAGAGTAAGCAGGAGGATATTAAAAGAGATAGAAATCATTAGCTGAAAGATTTCTTTAATTGAAACTGTTGAAAACCACCTTTGAGTTGAGTGTTGAATTTATAGTAGACATCTCCGCATTTCTGCGTTATAGAATTGAGTGAAAGGTGATTAGCTAGTATATTTGCTATACCTTTAATTTGGGTGGAAACACGGTTAAGCTCGTCCCATTAGGGATAGGCTTTATTTTTTTGCTAAAAATTATATTTTATAATATATAGGAGCATGTGAAAAATATAGGTATTCTTTTTATGAGCCGGTAATAAGGCTTTATATGCAGCATAGTAAACCTATAAGAAATTTTTCACATCCACTTATAGTGAAACTATCAAATTTATATTTAGCATAATGCCTAGGAGCCAGCATTTTGGTACAAATAAATTTCAAGTTTCACATATGTATATCTTTAGAATTAGGAGGAGTTATAAATGATTAAAGTAACACTTAAAGATGGTAAAGTAATGGAATTTGAAAATCCTATTACTGCTGCTGAAGTTACAAAAGCAATAAGTTCTAGCCTTTATAAAAAAGCAATTTCAGTAAAAATTAATGGCGAAAGAGACGAACTTATGACAACCATTGATAAAGATTGTAAATTTGAAGTATTAACTTTCGAAGATGAAGATGGAAGATGGACTTTAAGACATACAGGTTCACATATACTTGCGCAAGCTGTAAAAAGACTTTATCCAGAGGTTAAGCTTGCTATAGGACCAGCAATAGATGATGGATTTTATTACGATTTTGATGCTGATTTTTCAATCACAGAAGATATGTTCCCTAAAATAGAAAAAGAAATGAACAAAATAATAAAACAAAATATAAAACTTGAAAGATTTGAGCTTCCAAGGGCAGAAGCTATAAAATTCATGGAAGAAAAAAATGAACCATACAAGGTAGAGCTTATAAAAGATTTACCAGAAGATGCTGTAATTTCATTTTATAAACAAGATGACTTTACTGATCTTTGTGCAGGTCCACATGTTGAATCAACAGGAAAAGTTAAAGTTATAAAACTTCTTTCAGTTGCTGGTGCATACTGGAGAGGAAATGAAAAAAATAAAATGCTTCAAAGAATTTATGCAACTGCATTTACTAAAAAAGAAGACTTAGATGCATATATTAATATGCTTGAAGAAGCAAAAAAAAGAGACCATAGAAAAATAGGAAAACAACTTGATTTATTTAGCATACATGAAGAAGGTCCAGGTTTCCCATTCTTCCATCCAAAGGGCATGGTTTTAAGAAATATTCTTGAAAATTATTGGAGAGAAGTTCACGCAAAAGCAGGTTATGATGAAATTAGAACACCTATAATTTTAAATGAGGAACTTTGGCATAAATCTGGTCACTGGGATCATTATAAAGAAAATATGTACTTTACTAAAATAGATGATGCTGATTATGCAATAAAACCAATGAATTGTCCAGGATCAATACTTGTATATAAAGATAATATTCATTCATATAGAGAATTCCCTATAAGACTTGGTGAACTTGGACTTGTTCATAGACATGAAAAGTCAGGTGCACTTCATGGACTTATGAGAGTAAGATGTTTTACTCAGGATGATGCACATATATTTATGACTAAGGAGCAAATTACAGAAGAAATATTAGGTGTAATAAAGCTTATAGATTCTTTCTACAAGGTATTTGGTTTTGAATACTATGTTGAGCTTTCTACAAGACCTGAAGATTCTATGGGAAGCGATGAAGACTGGGAAGCAGCTACAAATGGACTTATAAATGCACTTAAAGCTGCAGGCTTAGATTATAAGGTAAATGAAGGAGATGGAGCATTTTATGGTCCTAAGATTGATTTCCATCTTAAAGATTGCATAGGAAGAACTTGGCAGTGCGGAACTATACAACTTGATTTCCAAATGCCAGAAAGATTTGACTTAAATTATGTTGGCGCAGATGGAGAAAAACATAGACCAGTTATGGTTCATAGAGTTGTATTTGGTAGTATAGAAAGATTTATAGGAATATTAATAGAGCATTATGCTGGAGCATTTCCAACTTGGCTTGCACCAGTACAGGTTAAAGTTATGAATATAACTGATGGTCAGCTAGAGTATGTAGATAAAATAGAAAAGCAGTTAAGAGAAGCTGGAATAAGAGTTGAAAAAGATATAAGAAATGAAAAAATAGGCTATAAGATTAGAGAAGCTCAGCTTAAGAAAATCCCATACATGCTTGTAATTGGTGAAAAAGAAATGCAAGAAGGTACTATAGCTGTTAGAAGCAGAAAAGAAGGGGATCTTGGAGCAATGAATTTAGACGATTTTGTATTCAGAATTGATGCTGAAGTAAATCAAAAAATAAATTCATTATAATATTTGACAAAGTATTATATTAGTGTTATACTAAATAAGGTTTAAAGAAGAAACAGCCGTTTCTCACCTTACAGCATTGCTAGTGAGGTTAATGGATTTAAAGTAAATTGCTTTAGTTTATTACAGGACGGCTTAACCGTCCTGTTTTTATTTTCAATGTTGATATTAAATAGTTACATATTTTTCGGAGGTGAAAGTCATAAGTAAGAATAAAAATTTTCTTGTAAATGAAGATATAAGAGAAAAGGAAATTAGAGTAATAGGTGACGATGGCTCACAATTAGGAGTTATACCTACACGTGATGCTTTAAGAATGGCAGAGGAAAAAGAATTAGATTTAGTTGCTATATCTCCTACTGCAGTTCCTCCAGTTTGCAGAATAATGGACTTTGGTAAGTTTGTATATGAGCAAACTAAAAAGGAAAAAGAAAATAAAAAGAATCAAAAGGTAGTCAGCATTAAGGAAATAAGATTAAGTCCAACAATTGAAGAGCATGATATTGAAATTAAAGCTAATAATGCCTCTAAATTTTTAAAGGCTGGAGATAAAGTAAAAGTTACAGTTCGTTTTAGAGGAAGAGAAGCTGATTATGCTTTTAAGGGAAATAAAATTCTCGAAAATTTCTTTAAAAAAGTTGAAGATGTTTGTATTATTGAAAAACCAGCAAAATTAGAAGGTAGAAATATGATAATGATATTAGGACCTAAAAAAGCGTAAAATAGGAGGAATCACATTATGCCAAAAATGAAGACAAAAAAGTCAGCTGCTAAAAGATTTAAGTTGACTGGAACTGGAAAATTAAAAAGAGCTAATGCTTTTAAAAGTCATATATTGACTAAGAAGAGTGCAAAAACTAAGAGAAACCTAAGAAGTACATCTTATGTATCAGAGACACAAGAAAAAACAATGAAAAAATTGTTACCATACCTATAATAGGAAAGGTTTAAGGAGGTTTACTAAAAAATGGCTAGAGTTAAGAGAGCGGTTAATGCTCGTAAATATCATAAAAAAGTATTAAAACTTGCTAAAGGATACTATGGTGGAAAAAGTAAGTTATTCAAGACAGCAAATGAAACTGTTATAAGAGCACTTAGAAATGCTTATGTTGGAAGAAGATTAAAAAAGAGAGATTTCAGAAAGCTTTGGATTGCTAGAATAAACGCTGCAACAAGAACAAATGGTCTTTCTTATTCAAAATTCATAAATGGAATCAAATTAGCTGGAATTGAAATGAATAGAAAAATGCTTTCAGAGATAGCTATAAATGATCCTAAAGCTTTTTCAGAATTAGTTGAAATAGCAAAAAAGCAAATTAACGCTTAAGGTATATTAAAAAAATAATAAGTCTAAATTGAGAGATAGTTTTGTGGAATGCAAGGAAATGTAATACGTTAATACTGGTTGTCTTAGCGTGTTATATTGACGACGTATTGCGCAAAAATAGCTGAAAGTTGGACTTATTATTTTCTTTAAGATGCCTGATATAAAAAATGCAGCCTTTAGGCTGCATATTTTATTTGTAGAGGATTGTATAATATGGAATTGATAAAAAGTAAAGATAATAATGTAATAAAAGAAGTAAAAAAATTAAAAGAAAAAAAATATAGAGATTTAAGTAGGAGTTTTTTAGCTGAGGGTTTTAGATTTGTAGAAGAAGCGCTTAAATCAGATTTTGAAATAGCATATGTTTTTGTATCTGAAAGCCAGCAAGAAAAGTACGAAAAATCAGGATTTCAGAATCTTATAAAAAGTAGCACAAAAGTTTATAAACTCACAGATACGTTATTTAATCCTATATGCAGTACTGAAACGCCACAAGGTATAGCAGCTGTAGTTAGATATAAAAATCATAGTGTAACTTCAACAGATGGCTTTTATATGCTTGTAGATAAAGTGCAAGATCCAGGAAATATTGGAACTATAATAAGAACTGCAAATGCAGCAGGTGCTTTAGGGGTAATAGTAACTAAAGGTACTGTGGATGTTTATAATGATAAGACTTTAAGAGCAACTATGGGTTCCATATTTAAAATTCCAATTATATTTGAAGATGAAAATTTTAAAATCTTAAATTCTTTAAAGAAAGATGGTTTTAAAATAATAACTAGTTCCTTGGATACTAAATATAATTTTTATGATGCAGATTTAAAAGGAAAAGTGATTATAGCTGTTGGTAATGAAGGAAACGGAATAAGTAAAGAAATATTTGAACTTGGAGATACAAGTGTAAAAATACCAATGCCTGGAGATGCTGAGTCACTAAATGTTGGTGTGGCAGCATCAATAATGATGTTTGAAGCAGTAAGGCAAAGAAAAAATATATAGTTGAAATTATTTAAATTAGTGATATAATATTTATTACAAGTTAATTAATAAAGACTTTGATGGAGAGAGTAGACATAAAATAGCTTTAAGGGAGAAAAAGTCATAGACTGAGAGCTTTTTCAAGTGATTTTTAAGTTGAAGTTCACTCTGGAGTTCTATTTGTGAAAGATATATATTGAAGGTTGTAAGACGCGTAGTTTTATGAATTTTATTGTATTTAGTAATAAATAGCGGTAATTCCGTTAAAAAACAAGTGGGTTTATCCAATTTGGGTGGTACCGCGGATTCAATTCCGTCCCTTTTATTAGGGGCGGAATTTTTTATTTTATAAAGAGGAAGGGAGAAACATTCTATGAAAGAAAAGTTAGAGGAAATAAGAAAAAATGCATTAGAAGACTTAAAAAAGGGTGTTGACAAAGCAGAAATTGAAAACTTAAGAGTAAAGTACCTCGGAAAAAAAGGTGAACTTACACAAATATTAAGAGGTATGGGAAGTTTATCAGCAGAAGAAAGACCAGCTATTGGAAAGATTGCTAATGAGATTAGACAAAATCTAGAAAATCTTATAAATGAAGCTGGAAATAAAATTAAAGATGCAGAAAAAGAAAAGAAGCTTAAAAGTGAAGTTATAGACATATCAATGCCTGGAAAGAAAAGAAACATAGGTCACAGACATCCAACAGATTTGACATTAAAGGCTATTGAAGACATATTTATGGATATGGGATTTGTAATTGAAGAGGGTCCTGAGGTTGAATATGATAAGTATAATTTTGAAATGCTTAATATACCTAAAAATCACCCAGCAAGAGGAGAGCAGGATACCTTCTACATAAATGACAACATAGTTTTAAGAACTCAAACTTCGCCAGTTCAGGTTAGAACAATGCTAAATCAAAAACCACCAATAAAGATGATTTCACCTGGAAAGGTTTATAGATCAGATGCAGCAGATGCAACACATTCACCAATATTCTATCAGGTAGAAGGCTTGGTTGTAGATAAGGGAATTACTTTTTCAGATTTAAAGGGAACTCTTGAAATGTATACTAAAAAAATGTATGGAGAAAATGTTAAAACAAAATTTAGACCACATCATTTCCCATTTACAGAACCTTCGGCAGAAATGGATGTTACTTGTTTTGCGTGTGGAGGAAAGGGCTGCAAAGTTTGTAAGGGTGAAGGTTGGATTGAACTTCTTGGTTGTGGTATGGTTCATCCAGATGTTTTAAGAAATGCTGGAATTGATCCTGAAGTATATAGCGGTTTTGCTTTTGGTTTTGGACTTGATAGAATGGTTATGCTTAAATACGGTATAGATGATATTAGACAGTTATATGAAAGTGATATGAGATTTTTAAAACAATTCTAGAGGAGGATGAAAAATGAAAGTACCTTTCAAATGGTTAAATGATTATGTAAAAGTTGATATAAATGCAATAGAACTTGGGGATAGATTAACTCTTTCTGGTTCAAAGGTTGAAGAAGTAATAACAAGTGGAGATGAAATACAAAATGTTGTTACAGGTAAATTATTAAAGATAGAACCTCATCCAGATGCAGAGAAACTTGTTGTATGTGAGGTTGAGGTTGGAAAAGAAGAACCAGTACAAATTGTTACAGGAGCAAATAACATGAAAGAAGGAGACATAGTACCTGTAGCCCTTCATGGTTCGACACTTCCAGGTGACGTTAAAATAAAAAAAGGTAAATTAAGAGGGATATTATCCAATGGAATGATGTGCTCTAGCGAAGAGCTTGGAATAACAGAAGAAAATCCTGTTCATGGACTTATGATTTTAGATAAAGATACTCCAATAGGCAGAGATATTAAAGAAGTTCTTGGACTTGATAATCCTGTTATTGATTTTGAAATTACATCGAATAGAGCAGATTGCTTAAGTGTAATTGGTATAGCAAGAGAGACAGCAGCAACTTTAAATTTAAAATATAAAAAGCCAACTTTAGGTTTTAAAGAAGATGAAAGTTCAAATATCAAAGATGAAATAAGTGTTGAAGTAAAAGATTCACTTTGTAAAAGATACATTGCTAGAATAGTTAAAAATATTAAAATTGCTGAATCACCTGCTTGGCTTCAAGAAAGACTTACCCTTGCAGGAGTTAGACCTATTAATAACATAGTTGATATTACAAATTTTGTAATGCTTGAATATGGTCAGCCAATGCATGCCTATGACAGAAGAATGATAAGTTCAAATAAAATAGTTGTTGAAAGAGCTAAGGCAGGAGAAAAATTTGTAACCCTTGATGAAACAGAAAGAACTTTAAATGAAGATGTTCTTATGATAAAAGATGGGGATAAGAATATTGCACTTGCTGGAATAATGGGAGGCTTAAATTCAGAGGTTAAAGAAGATACTACTGAAATTGTATTTGAATCTGCAAATTTTGATGGAACAAATATAAGGGTAACTTCACAAAAATTAGCACTTAGAACTGAAGCTTCTGGAAGGTTTGAAAAAGATTTAGATCCTAATTTAGCAGAAGAAGCATTAAATAGAGCCTGCAACTTAATTGAAGAGTTAAAGGCAGGAGATGTTGCTTTAGGTGTTATAGACGTATATCCAGAGAAAAAGGATATTCACTATGTTGAAGCTGATGCTAGATGGATAAATTCTTTCCTTGGAACAAATCTTTCAAAGGATGAAATGAAGGACTGCTTAGATAGATTAGAACTTACAACAGAAATAAATGGAGATACTTTAAAAGTATTATCACCTACTTTTAGAGGCGATATAAATATAAGAGAAGATGTAGCTGAAGAAATTGCTAGAATATATGGCTATAACAACATTCCATCTACTACAATAAAATCACCTAGCATTAGAATGGGTAAGAGTAGAAAGCAAGTAATAAAGGATACAGTTATAGAAGTGCTTCTTGCAAATGGACTTAATGAATCAATAAGTTATTCTTTTATAAGTCCTAAAGTTTTTGATAAACTTTTACTTGAAGAAGGTAGTCCTTTAAGAAATGTAGTAAAGATAAGAAATCCATTAGGTGAAGATTTTAGTGTAATGAGAACTACAACAATTCATTCAATGATGGAATCTCTTCAGAGAAACTATACTAGAAATAATGAATATGCAGACTTATTTGAAATAGGAAAAGTATACCTTCCTACTGAAGATGAAAATAAAATACCAGAAGAAAAAAATATTGTAACCATAGGAATGTATGGAGAAGTAGATTATTTTAATTTAAAAGGTATTGTGGAAAACTTGCTTGAAGTGCTTGGAATAAGTGGGGTAACTTATGAAAGAGAAAGTGAAAATCCGACTTTCCATCCAGGAAAAACAGCTTCAATTAAGTTGAAAAATCATGTACTAGGTATAATTGGTGAAATTCATCCAGATGTAAGCGAAAATTATGGTGTAGAAAAAAATTGTTATATAGCGGAGTTAAACTTAGATGAGCTTATAGAAAATGCTTCAATAATAAGAAAGTATAAGCCAATTCCAAAATTCCCTGCAGTAACAAGAGATATGGCTGTGCTTGTGGATGAAGGGATTTTAGTACAACAAATCGAAGATATAATAAAAAGACAAGGTGGAAGCATACTTGAGAGCTTTAAGTTATTCGATGTATATCAAGGTGTGCAAGTACCAATTGGTAAAAAGAGCGTAGCTTATTCAATAACATACAGAGATGAAAATAAAACATTGGTAGATAAGGATGTTGAAAAAGCACACAATAAAATAGTTAAAACACTTGAACATGTTCTTGGTGCTGAACTGAGATAGGTAAATTAACATATTTTAGAGTAAGATTGTTTTTCAAATCTTTATAACTTAAAATTATTGCGAACCAATTAAATCAGAGTACAGAGTACAGATGACAGAGTACAGTTAAGGATGATTTACCTTCCCTTACGTTAGGTAAATCTTAAACTTATATGTTGTCAGCTTCGCTGAACAACATTGATAATATAGCGATTGCGTAAGCAATCAAAAAATAAGTTTTAAGATTTTCTGTAGCAAAGCGGAAGAAAATCATCCTTCACTGTACTCTGTACTCTGTCAACTGTACTCTAAATAAATGTTCGTATTTTTTAAGTATTGTAATAACACGATTGTGCAGTACATAAATTTATATTTTATAATATGTAATTATGTGATAAAATATAATAAAAGACTTTTCAAATATATAGTTTTGGAAATAATGATAAGGTATTATAAAATAATTAACTATATGTGGAATTGAAGGTGTTATTAGATGAATGTTATCACTATAAAAATAAATGGTATTGAATATAACTTAAAGGGAGACGAGAAAGAGGAGTATTTGAGAACTGTTGGAAATTATGTTGATAAAAAAATAAAAAATATACTTGAAAATAATGAAAAGCTAAGCACTGCTGATGCGGCAATTTTAACTGCATTAAATGTTGCTGATGATATGTTTAAAACGGGGATTGAAAATGATGAACTTGTGGACAAGCTTGAAAGAATGAAAAATGAAGAAAATAATGTAAGATCACAAATTGAAATTTTGCAAAAGAAGATTGAGGAAATAAAGAAAGAAAGTGAAATTCAAAATAAAAATGTAAACGAAAAATTGTTAAAAGCTGAAAATGAAAAACAGGAATTACTAGCAAAAGTTGAAGAGGCTTCAAGTTCAAAAACAGATAGTAGTGAGCAGGTTGAAGAGCTAATGGAGCAACTTTCTATAATGGAAACAGAAGTAAAAAAATACAGAGAGTTATATAATAAAAGCAAAGATGAAAATAAAGAATTAAAGTTTAATATGCATAGTTTAAAGTATAAAATAATTGATCTTGAAAATAAATATTTTGAAAATCAAATAGAAGTGGCCAAATCGAAAAAGCAGCTTGTAGAAGTTTTGAAAAATGAAAGTAAAAAAAGTAAATAGTTAAAAACCTATTCTAAAATCGGATAGGTTTTTTTTTATTTGGCTATATTTGAAAAGTATTTTTCATAGAATAAAATGAATAGTTATTTATAGGTGGTTTAATATATGATATATCTTGATAATGCAGCAACTACTTTTCCAAAGCCAGAAGCTGTGTATGCTGCGGTTATGGATTGTATGAGAAACTATGCAGCCAATCCAGGAAGAGGATCTTACGATATGACAATCAAAGCATCACGTAAAGTAACAGATACTAGAGAAAAAATTGCAAAACTTTTTAATATACCTAATTTATTTAATATTGTTTTTACATGCAGTGCCACAGAAGGATTGAATATTGGAATAAAAGGTATTTTAAAAAAGGGAGACCATGTAATTACTACTGTAATGGAACATAACTCTGTATTAAGGCCAATAAGTTATTTAAAGGGAAAAGGGGTAAAGTGCAGTATTGTTAAAGCGGATAAAGACGGATTTGTAAATACGAAAGATATTGAAAAAGAAATTAGGTCAAATACTAAAATGATTGTTGTAAACCATATATCAAATGTAACGGGAAGCATTCAAGATATAGAAGCAATAGGTGAAGTGGCAAATAAAAAAGGAATTATATATATGGTGGATGCATCTCAAAGTGCTGGAGTACTAGATATTGATGTAAATAAAGAGCATATTGATATTTTGGCATTTCCTGGGCATAAGGGCCTTTTAGGACCACAGGGAACGGGAGCACTATATATAAGAGAAGACCTTAAAGTTTCAGAGTTTAAAAGTGGAGGCACAGGAAGTAATTCTTATTCAATGGAACAGCCAGAGTTTCTTCCAGATAAATTTGAAAGTGGAACTTTAAATACTCCGGGAATTGCAGGTTTGTGTGAGGGAATAAATTTTATAGAGAAAACTGGAATTAACAACATAAGGAAGCATGAGATGGAACTTACAGAGCAGCTTTTAAAAGAATTTAATTCAAGAGAATATATAACTATATATGGTAGAAAAGATATGAGAAATAGGGGGGCAGTGGTTTCATTTAATATTTCAGGAAAGGATAGTTCTGATGTTAGTGCCATGTTAAATTCGAGGGGAATAGAAGTTCGAAATGGGTATCACTGTGCACCATTAGTGCATGACATAATAGGCACTCAAAATAAAGGAACTGTAAGAATTAGCCCAGGATACTTTAATACACCTGAAGATATTGAAGCTTTAGTAAGGGCTGTAGAAGAAATACACAGTATTAATATATAAGGTGGTAATAGGATGAGTAATATTGAAAATTGGGCAAGGGAGTATTCAAAAGAAAAAGGTATGACCTATGAAGAGATTGTTGAACTTTCTTTGGAATTTTATAAGAAAAATTTAGAGAATAATATGATAGAAAATTATACACTTGGTAAGGAGTTTATAAAGCTTTTTGGTAAGGCAATTGAAGTATATGGTAGAAAATATAATGAAGCTAAAAAATCAACTCCAAAAGCAGCACCAAAAGAAACCTCAAAAGATAAGCAACTTGAAGAACCACAGGAGGTTAATACAAATAAAAGTCTAAAATCTGGGTGTGAGGTTTTGGAAAAGGTCGATGAAAAAGAAAAATATCTAAAAAGCATACCTAACCTTAATTCGGATTTGATGAATGTAATTTTGAGTGATAAGACATATGTTCTTAGAATGGTTCATGATGGGAAAAATTATGGTTCTGCATTAATAAGTATAGAAGAAAGTAAGAGGAAGGTGCCTGTTTACACTTTTATACATTATATAGATTTTGTAGATAATAAATATAAAAAATTATATTCTGATATGGAAAATGAAATAATAGGGATTTCGAAGAAATATGAGGTTAATAATATCGATAGAATAATAGATGGCAAGTATATGGAACAATTTAGAAGTTTAGGATATAGCGAGTTGTACAAAAATTACAATATAAAATTCAATATTGAAAATAAAATAAGGGGAGCAAATGAGTATGAGAAGAATTTAAAAGGACATGTAAGTAGTAAGTTTGTTCCAATGTTTAAAATGGTTCCTGAACGTTTTAAGGAGAAATCTGATGTAGGTGATTTGTATAAATTTTCTACTAATAATGGTAAGTTTTATGCCAAAATTAACATAAAGAATGAAAAATGTTACTTAAAATTGTATTTGGAAGAAGATAGGCAACAGAGCGTGATGTATATAAAAAGTGTATATTATACTATATTAAATGATTTATATAAAAATGGTGTAAAAATAGTATATACATTAGTAGGTCAAAAGCATATTAATATATTGAAGACCTTAGGTGATGTAAATATATTAAAAGAATGGATATGGGTTAGAAGATCACTGGGGCTGGTGAACTAGTAATTATTTCATGCGTAGTTTTTAAGAATTACGGTTGAATAATTTTTTAGCGTCACAGCTTTTGCAATAAGGGGTTGATATATTGGGTACAACAAAAGCTTTAGAAAATGAATATTTAGCTGTTTTTAAATCTCAAAACCATGCAATTTATGTGTATGGAAAGCTAAGTACAAAAGGAGTAATTTCAAAAATAGTTCAAACTCCATGTTCTATTTCAACTTCATGTACACACAGCATAAAATTTAAAGAACAATATATGGATACTGTTATAAATGAAATAAAAGAAGATTCAATAAAAATAAGAGGTATTTATAAGATAGAAGTATCTGGCGGAAAAAAGCATTATAATAAGGTTTCTTAACATTTAGAGATTGTCACACTAATTTTAAATTATTATTAGTGTGACAATCTATTTTTCATAAATTGTTTTAATATTTGGAAGTTAATTCATATAATATAATGAAAATAATTAAAAAAAGTGATTAAGATGATGTTTAAAATGGAGAATGAAAAAAAGCATGTTGAAGAAGTTAGAAAAAAATTTAAAAATTCAAATCAAAAAGGCGTTTCAATAATAGTTCCAACAATTAAAATTAAGTATATTTATAATATATTTAATAATTATGGTAGATGTAATTATAAGAATAAAGAAATGATAATAATATTAAATAACAATAATCTAAATTTGGACAATTATTTAAAAATTGCAAAAGAGTATAAAAACATTAGAGTTAAGCAGCTAGATCAAAGTTTAACGCTTGGAGAATGTTTGAATTATGGTGTCACAATATCAAAGTATGATTTTTTAGCTAAAATGGATGATGATGATTACTATGGAGAAAATTATGTGACAGATTCTATGAATACCTTTGAATATATAGATACAGACATTATTGGAAAAACATCGTATTTTATATACTATGAGAAATATAATTCACTTGGTATTATGTATCCTAATGAAAGTAATAAATACAGTCCGTATGTTGCAGGTTCAACTTTATTTTTTAAAAAAAGAGTATTTAAAAAAGTTAAATTTAGAAAATTAAACGTGGCAGAAGATGCAAATTTTTTAAAAGATTGTGCAAAACAAAATATCAACATATATTCTGGAAACAGATATAACTATGTATATATAAAACATAAAGAGTTAAAAGACCATACCTGGAAAATAGATTCTAGAAAGTTAGGCAATATATCTAGCAATATGCATTGTAAAGATATTTTAAAAACCATAAATGTATAGAAGTAAATTTAATCACATATTTTTTTGTATGTCATATTATATGAATATAAGGTTAAATATCATGTTATGAACATGTTTTCTATAAACCTATGTAGGGAGGGAAAATATAATGGCAAAGTGTTCTTATACAGATAAGACAAAAGAAGAATGCATTATTGCTAATAAGGTATATGATCAATGTAGGCAACAAGATTGTATTGAAAAGTTATCATATGATACTACAGTAACTCCAGAGGTGCCAGTTAATCCACCTAATGCAACAGCAGCAGTTACAATAGCTCCTAATAGCTTTAGTATATCAAATATTATTTTGGTAAATAAAACTCCAAACTTACTTAGAAGAGGGTATTATGATATTGAATTAAAATTTTCATTTAGTTATACCTTGGAATTTAGAGGGTCAAGTGGTGCAATTATAAGTACTCTTGCTGCAAGAAGTGTATTTAATAAAAAAGTAAGTTTATTTGGTTCAACAGGTTCAAATGTTAATGTTTTCACTGATTTTGCTAGTGGTTTAGGTAATTTGCAGGTAGCACCTTTTGTATTAGTAGAAGCAAATGCTTATCCTTTGGATGCAACACTTGGATATACAATACCTATTACTAGTGGAGATAATCCACCTGTTCCAAATTCGGTTAATGTTACTATAGGATTATTTACTATTATAAAATTATTTAGACTTGTAAATTTAACTGTTCCTTCTAGTGGATTCTGTAAACCTAAGAAATGTGAAGAAATTTCCGACGATCCATGTGAATATTTCAATAATTTAAAATTCCCATTTGATATATTTGATCCACCTCAAAAAGAAGATTTCTTTAGAAATGATGACGATGATGACGATGATGATCCATGTGAAAAGGAGTACTTAGAAGAAGATTTAGATAAAGAAGAGTAAAACATTGCGAAGTAAGAGTATTATGGAACATTAAATAACATCAATAAATCTAAGATGCTATTTAAATTGTCCCAAAATGCTCTTACTTTGCATTTACAGTTGTTTAAGGAAAGAACCCATCCCTGAGGTTTGGACGTAAGTCCATTAAGATTCTTAACTAGTTATAATTAATTTCTAGTGCTCCATTTCGAAAAAATGAATTATGAAAAAATATTAGCCTACCTACGGAATTTTAGGATAATACATAAAAATGAGTATAGATAGATAATCTGGAAGATTGAAATTGTTAATGCTAAATTCATTCTGCTAAATTACAATTTGAACCAGAGTACAGAGTACAACGAAGGATGATTTTTCTCCGTTAGCACTGCGAAAAATCTGAAAACTTATTTTTTTATTGCTACGCAATCTCGCCATACATGGTGCTCAGCGAAGCTGACAACATTAAGTTTAAGATTTACCTAAGCAAAGCGAAAGGTAAATCATCATTCACTGTACTCTGTACTCCGTCATCTGTACTCTGCTCTACAAATTGTGATTTATATTTTTGTCTTGCCTTAGGCATATTAAAGAAAATAACAAGTCCAACTTTTGGCTAGTTTTGTGTAATACTTCGTCACCATAACACGCTAAGACAACCAGTATTAACGAGTTATAGTTCCTTGTATTACTCAAAACCATCTCTCAATTTGGAATTATTATTTTTTTTAATATGCCTTAGTTGTATTAATTTGTAGATTATGTATAATAAAATGTGTATGTAAATAAAGATACTTAGGAGGATTCCATGAAAAAAATCGAACTATTAGCACCAGCAGGAAGTATAGAAAGTGCAAGGGCAGCAGTACAAAGTGGTGCAGATGCAATATATTTAGGTGGCAGTAGATTTTCAGCAAGAGCATATGCTTCAAATTTTACTGATGAGGATTTAGAAAAAGTAGTTGATTATTGTCATATATATGGAGTGAAAGTTCATGTGGCAGTTAATATCTTAATAAAAGAAAATGAATTAAATGATATATATAGCTATATAAAATTTTTATATAAAATAGGTGTGGATGCACTTATAATTCAAGATGTAGGCGTTGCAAAGTATGTATTAAGTAATTTTCCAGGTATTGAGGTGCATGGTTCAACACAAATGACAATACATAATGCGAAAGGAGCTCTATATTATAAAAATTTAGGGTACAAGAGAGTTGTATTATCTAGAGAATTGAGCTTAAAGGAAATTGAGTATATATCTAAAAATTTAAATATAGAAACGGAAATGTTTATTCATGGTGCGCTTTGCGTATGCTATTCTGGACAATGTCTTATGAGTTCTGTTATTGGAGGAAGAAGTGGTAATCGTGGAAGATGTGCACAGCCATGCAGGCTTCCATATACTATGATAAATACGTCTACTTCTGAAAGTGCTAATGGATATTTCTTGAGTACAAAAGATACATGTACCATAGATATAATACCTGATATAGTGGCGTCAGGGGTAAGTTCGTTAAAAATAGAAGGAAGAATGAAAAGACCAGAATATGTAGCTGGAGTAGTTGAAGCTTACAGAAAAGCGTTAGATTCAGCGGCATCTTCTAAAAAGTATGATGTTGAAGCTGAAAATAAGAAACTTTTAAAATTATTTAATAGGGAAGGTTTTGCCAAGGCATATCTTATTGGAAATGTAGGAAAGGATATGATGGCCTATAATTTTCCTAAAAATACTGGTATATATGTAGGTAAGGTTTTAAAGGATAATAGTATTTTATTAGAAACAGATTTAAGTTTAAAGGATGGAGTAAGAGCTTTTGAAAAAGGTGCGCTTATAAGCAAAATTATAAAGAACAACGAAGAAGTATCAACTGCATTAAAAGGCGATAAGGTTAAGATTTATCCTGTATTTTATAAAAGAGGAGACTATATTTATAAAACTGCAGATGAAAAATTATTGAAGAGGCTAAAAGAAACTTATGAAGAAGAGTTTAAAAGAAAGCTAAAGGTAAAAATGAAGGTTAACTTCAAGGTTTCAAAGCCACTTTACTTAAATTTAAGAGGACCAGAAGGAATTGAAGTAGAGGTTTTTGGCGAAGTTGTGCAAAAAGCATTGAAAAAGCCTATTTCAAAGGATAAAATAGAAGATAATTTAAATAAAATGGGAAATACACCTTTTGAGATTAAAGAAATAGTATTTGAAGCTTTTGAAGATGGATTTATGCCAATATCTGAGATTAATCTCGCAAGAAGAGAAGCGGCACTAAAGCTTGAAAAAATTTTAATAGAAAAATATAAAAGAAAAGCTACTAATGTTTTAAAACCTTGTGTAAAGTCTGAACAAATAAAAGGTAATCTCCCTTTATTTATGGTTAATGTTTGTACAATAGAACAATTTGATACTTGTATTTCGATGGGATTTAATAATATTATTTTAGATGCTTTCTTTAAAAATTCAGGTTCGTTGCTTGATGAAATTAATTTTAATAAGGATGTTAATGTATATTTAAAAGTTCCTAACATTATAAAGGAAGAATTCAATGCTGTTGTTTCAATTATAAATAAAAATTTAGATAAATTAAAAGGTATTGTTACAGCTAATGCCGGAATTTTAAGCGAATTTAGTGGAAAGCTTCCTATAATAGGAGACTACAAAATAAATGTATTTAATAGTTTGGCTCTTGAATTTTATAAAAAAGATTTAGTAGGCTGTGCATTAAGTACTGAGCTTACTAGAAATGAAATAAAAAAGCTTAATGAAAATAAATGTATTAAAACTCAAATGCTTATATATGGTAAAATTGAGACTATGGTAAGTGAGTATTGCCCTGTAGGAAGTGTTTTTGGAGGAAAATCATCAAAAAGCAAATGTAATAATGCTTGTCTTAAAGGAAAATATGTGTTGAAAGATAGAATGGGAGTATGTTTTGATGTAATTACAGATAGGTATTGCAGAAGTCATATATATAACCCGATTCCAGTAAATTTAATTGATAAAATTGATGAAATAAAAGATATAGGTATAGATTCTTATAGAATAGATTTTATAGATGAAGATAAAGACGAAGTTGTAAAAGTATTAGAGATGATAAAAAAAGGTGAAATCGAAGCTAATTTAAATGAATATACAAGGGGAAGTTATAAAAGAGGAGTTGAATAAATTGAATGAAAAATCACTTAGAGTGTTAGAATACAATAAGATAAAAGAAATAATAAAGGAATTTACTCAGACCAATGCTTCTAAAGAATTGGTTGATGAGCTAAAGCCATATGGAAATTTGCATGAAGTAAAAGAGCATATGGAAGAGACTAAAGAAGCACTTGAGCTTTTAATGAAAAAGGGAGCACCTCCTTTTGAGGGAGCTTATGATGTAAGAGAAGCTGTAGGTTTAGCTGAAAAGGGATTTTCGCTTATGCCGGTTCAACTTGTTAGAATAGCTAACATGCTCAGATGTGCTAGAAGGTTTAATGAATATATAAGCCGTAAGGAAAATGAAGAAGAGCACAGAGTAATTGAAGATATTTGTCAGGGAATAGTGCCGCTTAAAGGTATAGAGGATGCTGTTTTTAAAGCAATAATAGATGAAAATGAAATTGCAGATATGGCAAGTAATACTTTATATAATATAAGAAAATCATTAAAAAGTAAAAATGCATCTGTAAAAGATAAGGTTAATGCCATGATTAGAAGTAATGCAGCTTATCTTCAAGAAAATTTATATACTATAAGAAATGATAGATATGTGATACCAGTAAAGGCAGAACATAAGGCTCAGGTTCCGGGACTTGTTCATGATCAAAGTGCCAGTGGAGCTACGCTTTTCATTGAACCTATGGGACTTGTTAATTTAAATAATGAAATAAAAGAGCTTATGCTTAAAGAAAAAGCAGAAATAGAAAGGATTTTAAGAGAACTTTCAAGCAAAATCTATGGCAGCATCGTTACTGTTAAAAATAATGAAAGAATAGTAACAGAACTTGATTTTATATTTGCAAAGGCAAAGTATGCAAGCAGTATAAATGCAACTGCACCACATATAAATGACAAGGGAATTATAGATATTGTTGATGGAAGACATCCGCTTATTGATCCCATGAAGGTAGTACCTTTAAGTATATATTTAGGAAGAGAATTTAATTCTGTTGTTATAACAGGACCTAATACAGGAGGAAAAACTGTAACGTTAAAAACAGTGGGACTTCTTGAACTCATGGCTTTAAGTGGAATTATGATACCGGCTAGAGAAAACTCCATAGTAAGTTTCTTTGAAGAGGTTTATGCTGATATTGGTGATGAACAGAGTATAGAGCAAAGTTTATCTACATTTTCCTCACATATGAAAAATATTGTTGAAATAATAAATAATGCAGATTTTACATCTTTAGTTTTATTTGATGAACTTGGAGCTGGAACTGACCCAACTGAAGGAGCAGCACTTGCAGTAGCAATACTTGAAGATCTTAAAAAAAGAGGGAGCAAATTAATTGCAACTACACATTACAGCGAATTAAAGGCATATGCACTAAAATCGGAAGGTGTTGAAAATGCATCTGTTGAATTCGATGTTGAAACTTTAAGACCTACATATAAACTTTTAATGGGGATACCTGGTAAGTCAAATGCCTTTGAAATTTCAAGAAGATTAGGTCTTGCGGATTATATAATTGAAACTGCAAAAGAAGGAATAGCAAAGGACACACTTAAGTTTGAGGATTTAATACAAAACCTCCAAGATAGAACTATGAAGGCAGAAGAAAATTCAAGAAAAACTGAAATATTTAAAGCAGAGGCAGAAGAGTTTAAGAGAAAATATGAAGATAAGCTATATTCAATTAAAGATACTAGAGAAAAAGCACTGATGGAAGGCAGAAGAGAAGCTAAGAGAATTATTTCTGAGGCTAAGTCAGAAGCAGATCAAATTTTAAGGGATATGCGTGAACTAGAAAAGTTAGGATATTCCTCCGAAGCTAGAAGAGAACTTGAAGAATCGAGAAGAATGCTTAGAGAAAAACTTGAAAATGCTGAAAGTAAATTGGTTAAAGAGGATAAGCCTAAGGGTGAAGGATTAAAAAAAGTTTTTCAAGGTCAGGAAGTATTTATACCATCTTTAAATATGAAAGGAACTGTTATTTCAGATCCAGATAGTAAGGGAGAAGTTCAAATTCAAGCTGGAATTATGAAGATAAGTGTTAAGCTTGAGGACCTTAGAGAGGGTAAAGGTGAAACTGATAAGAAGGCTAAAGCTATAAAGAAGAGAGAGGCAAAATTAAATTTAAGATCAGTTGCAAGTTCAGTTGATTTAAGAGGTATGGATTCGGAAAATGCTATGTATGCCGTAGATAAATATCTTGATGAGGCAAGTATGGCAGGTTTAAATACAGTTACAGTTATACATGGTAAAGGCACTGGTGTTCTTAGAAACAGTATAACAGATATGTTGAAAAGACATCCTCATGTAAAAAGTTGTAGGCTTGGAAATTATGGTGAAGGTGGAACTGGAGTTACTGTTGTAGAGCTTAAATAATATATTATAGATATCTATAGAAAGGTTGCAAGAAATGGGAGAAAATACTATATTGGTTTCAGCTTGTTTATGTGGTGTCAATTGTAGGTATTCTGGAGATAGCAATGCTGATGAAAAAGTTAAAGCTCTTTTTAAATCATCAATTTTGCTTCCGGTTTGTCCGGAGCAGCTTGGTGGACTTTCAACTCCAAGAGCGGCAGCAGAAATCGTTAATGGAGCTGGAAAAGATGTTCTTTTAGGAAAAGCTAAGGTTATGAATAAAAATGGGGAAGATAATACGGAGGCATTTTTAAGAGGAGCACATGAAGTTTTAAATATTGTAAAAATGGAGGGAATCACAAAGGCTATATTGAAAGCTAAGAGTCCATCCTGTGGTTGCGGAATTATTTATGATGGTACATTTAGCGGCAATAAAGTTGAAGGAAATGGAGTTACTGCTGAATTACTTATACAAAATGGTGTTGAAGTGATTACGGAAGAAGATTTGTAGGACTGAAACCAGAGTACAAAGTACAAAGTACAGAGTACAAAGAATGATGATTTACCTTTCGCGCTGCTCAGGCAAATCTTAAACTTAAATGTCATCAGCTTCGCTGAGTGCCATACATCGCGTGATTGCGTAGCAATAAAAAAATAAGTTTTCAGGTTTTTCGTAGTGTTAACGGAGAAAAATCGTCCTTCATTGTACTTTGTACTCTGTACTTTGTACTTTAGTTTCTCCTCGATAAATTGTAATTTGTCAGGATAAACTCCTTATTTGCAATTTTAATGTTTTAAATAGGTTACTTAAAAAAATATGCTGTGCAGTTAATTAGTTATTGCACAGCATATTTTTTATTTTTATGTATAAAACAAAATTTAATTGTTAATAATAAACAAATAAGGAGGGTTTAAAATGGAAAATTTAAAAGCAGAAATTAGAAATAATCATGGAAGTTGCAGTGGTAAAAGGGAAAGAAAGCATGGTAAAGTACCAGGCATAGTATATGGAAAAAATGAACCTAATATAATGATTGATATTGATGCAAAGGAATTGAGCAAAAGAATATCTCAAAATGGTCAATATGGTTTTTTAAATGTAAATATAAATGGTCAAAATCATAAAACTTTAATTAAGGAAATACAGAGAGAACCTGTATCAAATAAGCTAATGCACATAGATCTTGAAGATATAAATGACAATAGCAAGATAATAAGTGAAATTCCAGTGGTATTTGATGGTACAGATATAATAAAAGCTAAAGGTTATATTGCTCAAAAATTTAAAAATAGTATAAAAGTGAAATGCCAAGGTGCTAATTTACCGGAAAATATTAGCATTGATATTTCACCAATGAATGCTGGAGAGAACTTAAGAGTATGTGATATTGAATTTGCAAAAGAAATAACAATTGTAGATGATTTAGAAGCTGTACTTGTAAATATTACGGATTCGTGGAACGGTGCTGCTGAAGAGAAGATTGAAGAGGATGTTGAGAAAGATACTAAAGAAGATTCAAACAATAAAGGTTAAAGCATGTAAGAAGGTATTACAAACGCTAAAGGTTTATTAACTATTTTTTTATTTTCATACAAAATTTAAGAATTTAAAAAAAAACAATTTAAAAACTATTTTTTTATAGTATAATAATGGTATCAAACTAATATTTAGGGAGTGATATCATGAATTATAGAGACAAATACGAGTTATGGCTTAATTCACAGTACATTGATGAAAGTGCAAAAAAAGAATTAAGAGATATTAAGGATGAAAATGAAATTGAGGATAGATTTTATAAAGATTTAGAGTTTGGAACAGGTGGTCTAAGAGGAGTAATAGGTATAGGAAGCAATAGAATGAACATATATACCATTGGAAAGGCAACTCAGGGACTTGCAGATTATCTTAATAAACACTATAAAGGAGAAATTTCTGTAAGTATAGCATATGATTCAAGAATAATGTCTAAGGAATTTTCTGATACTACAGCAAGTGTATTGTGTGCTAATGGTATTAAAACTTATCTTTTTGAATCTTTAAGACCAACTCCTATGTTATCCTTTACGGTAAGGCATTTAGGTAGTAAGGCAGGAGTGGTTGTTACTGCTTCACATAATCCAAAACAATACAATGGATATAAGGTTTATAATGATGCAGGAAATCAAGTTACAGATGAAGGGGCAGCAGAAATACTTTCTTGTATAGAAGCTTTGAAAGATTTTTCAGATGTCAAAACAATGGAACTTGAGGAAGCAAAAAATAATGGCCTTTTAGTAATTATAGGCGAAGATGTAGATAAGGTCTATATAGAAAAGGTTAAAAGTCTTACTATTAGAAAAGAATTAGTCAAAGAAAATGCTAAGGACTTAAAGATAATATATACACCTATACATGGATCAGGAAATATTCCAGTAAGAAGAGCTTTAAGTGAGTTAGGGTATACTAATGTATCTGTAGTTAAAGAACAAGAATTACCAGATGGTAATTTTCCAACAGCTCCATATCCAAATCCAGAACAGCCATCTGTTTTTAATATTGCACTTGAAATGGCTAAAAGTGTTAATCCAGATGTTATTTTCGGAACAGATCCCGATTGTGATAGATTGGGAGTTGTTGCTAAGGATGCAAATGGAGAATATAAAGTTTTAACAGGAAATCAAACGGGATCATTATTAACACATTACATAGTTTCTTCTTTAAAGGAGCTAAATGAACTGCCACAAAATGGGGCTGTAATTAAAACAATAGTTACATCAGAATTGGCTGCAAGAATTGCAGAAGATTACGGAGTAGAACTTATAGATGTACTAACTGGCTTTAAGTATATTGGAGAAAAAATAAAAGAGTTTGAAGAAACAGGTTCTAACACATACTTGTTTGGATTTGAAGAAAGTTATGGTTGCCTTGCAGGAACATTTGTAAGAGATAAAGATGCGGTAATTGGTGCGGTGCTTGTTTGTGAAATGGCATTATACTATAAGAAAAAAGGAATGAATTTGTTTGATGCTCTTAACGATTTGTATAAAAAGTATGGTTTCTATAAAGAAAGTTTAATTTCAAGAGAGCTTAAAGGAAAAGAAGGACAAGAAAAAATAAAAAATGCAATAGAATATCTTAGAAATGCATCTTTGGAAACAATTGATGGTATTAAAGTTGCTAAAAAATTTGATTATAAGCTAAGAATTGAAAAAGATATTGCTAAGAATTGCGAAAAGGAAATAAAACTTCCAGTATCTAATGTTCTTAAATTTGTTCTTGAAGATGGTTCATGGTTTGTTGTTAGACCTTCAGGTACAGAACCTAAGATGAAGATATATACTGCTGTTGTAGGAAGCAGTGTCCAAAATGCTGAAGAAAGAAGTACTCAATTTTCAGAAGCTATTATGAAGATTATAGATGAAGCTAGCAAATAACATTTGTATGGTATAATTAAATATGACTGTTGCATGAATAATTAAGTAAGTCGTATTTTTAAATATTGCGAACCATTATTTAGAGTAGAGAGTAAAGAGTAGAGAGTAGAGTGAAGGATGATTTACCTTTTCTTGCGTCAGGTAAATCTTAAACTTAAATGTTGATCAGCTTCGCTGAGCAACATTTCATAGTACGATTGATTGCGTAAGCAATCAAAAATAAGTTTTTAGATTTTCTGGAGTAAAACGAAAGAAAATCATCCATCACTCTACTCTTTACTCTCTACTCTCTACTCTGATTTAATGTTTCTCAATATTTTTAGTGCACGAATGAAAATAAATGAAAAATTATTGGTGGTGGAATATGAGTATATCAGAAGAATTTAAGGAAAAAGTATCAAAATTAATTTTTTTAGAGTTTAAAAAAGAAAGTATATATAATATTTTTAAAGTTGAAGTATCAGAAAATATATATTTACCATTAAGGGCAGAAAGAGTTATAGATAAGGTTAAAAGTGGAGAAAAGTTTAAGGACATACCATTATCATTTTTTGTTGAAGGTATGTTTTATGTACTTGGAGGCGATTCTTCATTTAAGTTTAACAATATTTATTTAAAGATATTAAATAATAATAAAGCAGAATTTATGAAATATGTAAAAGGTATAATAGTTGATGAAATAAAAAATAAAACTTATGAAGATGCTTATATTATGCTTAAAGGTCTTATTGAAATTGAAGGCACAGAAGAAAACTTTGATAAAATTATGATGCTTAGTGAAACTATTAGAGAGAAAAAGAGTGAGTTTCAAGAAGAGGAATTGGTTATAATTGAGAAAGCTAAAAAGCTTAAGAATTATGCTAATCCATATTTATATGAAGCTTATATTAAAAATGAAAATAAAGATTTTGAAGGTGCTTGGTATTGTATTAACACATATATTGAATATGGTGGTGAGGCAACTAATAAAATAAGTGAATTTAAAAATTCTATTGGTTTTATAAGAAGTTATGAAAAAGCTAAAGCTATAATTTATGATGAACCAAAGGAATCGCTAAAATTATTTGTTAGTTTATTAGATGAATTTGAAGACGATGCTATTTTAAATTATTATATAGGTATGAATTATAGAATAATTGGAAATCATGAAAAAGCTATATACTATTTAAATGAAGCAATGGCATTAGATAGTAATGTTGTAGAAGTGTTTAATGAGCTTGGTATAAATTATGCAGCAATTAATGAATATGATAAGGCTATTCAATATATGAGAAAAGCATTTGAAGTGACAAAATCTATAGAAATATGTACTAATCTTATAATGTGCTATTTAAATAAAGGAGATATTACTCAAGCTAAGTTACATTATGAGATTGCGAAGAAAATGGATTCTAATGATGAAATAGTTATTAAGTTAAAAAATGTATTTGAAAAGTAAAGTTTATTAATCCATAATGGTGTTATAATATTTAGTATAAATGTAAAAATGAGTTATAAGAATCGAAGGGAGTTTACATTATGAAAGTAAAAAAGGCTATTATACCAGCTGCAGGTTTGGGAACAAGGTTTTTACCAGCTACTAAAGCACAACCAAAAGAAATGCTTCCAATAGTTGATAAGCCAACAATACAATATATTATAGAGGAAGCAGTAGCTTCAGGAATAGAAGAAATACTTATAATAACAGGAAGAAATAAGAGAGCAATAGAAGATCATTTTGATAAATCTGTGGAACTTGAAAATGAACTTGAAAGTCATGGTAAGGAAAGTCTTTTAAAGTTGGTAAAGGATATATCAAATATGGCTCAAATTTATTACATAAGACAAAAGGAACCAAAGGGGCTTGGACATGCAATAAGTTGTGCAAAAACTTTTGTTGGAAATGAGCCATTTGCAGTTATGCTTGGTGATGATGTTGTTGATGCTAAAAAGCCATGTTTAAAGCAGCTAATTGATTGTTATGATGAATATAAAACTAGTATATTAGGTGTACAAAAAGTAAATCATGAAGATGTATATAAATATGGAATAATAAATGCCATGCACATTGATAACAATGTATATAAAGTAAAAGATTTAGTAGAAAAACCAAAGGTAGAAGAAGCACCTTCTGATATAGCTATTTTAGGTAGATATATCATAACACCTGAAATATTTCCAATACTAGAAAATACGAAACCTGGAAAAGGCGGTGAAATTCAACTTACAGATGCATTAAAGAATCTAATGCTATCAGAAGCTATGTATGCTTATGTTTTTGAAGGAAGAAGATACGATGTGGGTGATAAATTAGGATTCTTGGAGGCAACAGTTGAATATGCTTTAAAGAGAGATGATCTTAAACAAACTTTTGCTGACTATTTGAATAATTTAAAGACTCAGGAAAGATTTAAAAAACTTTTTGAAGAAAAAATTAAATAGTAATTACAATTTACAAAGAAGGATGATTTATCTTTAGCTTTGCTAAGGTAAATCATCCTTCTTTGTAAATTATGCATCCTAAACTGTGAAACATAAGATGTAATAAAAATACATAATAGCATAATTTGAGATATAGAATAATACTTTATTTAAATATTATAAAAATTTTTAGTTAATGTTTTATTAAATATAACGATATAGTATAATGTATATATAATCCTGTCCTTTTGTGAAGGGAGGTGAATGATATTAGCAGATTAATGAAATTAAGTGTTGTAGCCATTTTTGTTTTTTTAATATGTGTAGTATTTAAGCAAAATGTACAAGCAGCAACCATTTCACAAGCAGGACAAGCAGCTAATGCCAAAGCACAAATTATTTCTGTAAATACAAGTAGTAATGTAGTAAAACAGAATGATGCATTTACTATAGATGTGTTATCCAATACTTCTTCTAATGTTCAGTATAGGTTTTTTATATATTCATATGATGAAGGTAAGTGGAAGGATTTATTTAATGGATATTCATCTTCAGTTTCTGGAAACAACAAATACGAAGTTACTGTAAATAATTTAGCTGTTGGTAAATATAAAATTTCTGTTTGGGTAAAAATGGCAGGGAGCGCAGGTGCTACTAAAAATTCACTTGGACTAGGATCATATGATGGTTATCGTACCTTTGAGGAAAATGTGGTTCCTAAAGTTGATGTTGGAAAATTATCATATGAGGTATATCAAAATGATGATATAAGCTTAAAACTTCAAAGTGATATCACTGAAAAAGTGCAGTATAGGGTATGGATTAACAAATTAAATACTAATCAGTGGATTGATAAAACTAATGGATATTCTTCGCCAGTTGATGGAAATTCGCCATTTACTTTAGATATTGGCAAAATTGATGGTTATGGAGATTATAGAATATCTGTATGGGTTAAACGTTATAACACAACAGGAATGTTTTCTAATAGTCAAGGTTTAGGAAGCTATGATAATTATTATTGGTTTAATCAACATATTAATCCTATTCCTCAAATTAAAGATGTAGCAGTTAGTAATATGCTAGCAAGTGCTAACCCTAATGTAAAATTGTTATCTAATGTCAGTTCAAAGGTTCAATATAGGATATTTGTAAATAATTCAAATAGCGGTTGGCAAGATGTTACTGGTGGATATTTGTCACCAGCTGATGGGGATAATTACTATACGGCTAAACTAAATAAAATCTTAAGTGCTGGAAACAGTAAAATATCCGTATGGGTTAAAAATGCAGGAACAGATGGTAAAATAGTTAATAGTCAAGGTCTTGGAAGATATGACAACTATTATGTATTTCAAAAAATTTGTTTGCCTAAGATTAATGTACAAAACAATCAATCATTGTTAACAGAGGGAGATACGTTAAGTCTTAATGTTAGTGCACCAGAACTTGCACAGGCCCAATATAGGGTATTTGTAGCTCCATATGGAACAAATAATTGGACAGATGCCACAAATGGTTATACTTCTGCAGTAAGTGGGAGTACGCAATATAAGCTTTCAATAAATACACCTTTTAAGGCTGGTCAATATAGGGTGTCAGTTTGGGTGAAAGCAGCAGGAACAGGTGGCACTATTACAAATAATATGGGATTGGGAAGTTACGATAATTTTTACTGTTTTACTCAAAATGTTCAGTCAAAAGAAGATGCTAAAGTTCAATATATTCAAACGAATTATAATTACACTTTGCAGGATTTTTTAAATATTGAAGTTAATAATCAACCTGTATATGAAAATTCTAATGGGCAGTGGGTTAGTGCAGATAGTGCTACTGTGCTAAAGTACTTAGATCCTACTAATTATATTACGGATACTTTTGGAAGATTTGAATTCTTAAAGTTAACATATTATGATGGAATAACAGTAAATGATTTAAATACTGTCCTAAAGGGTAAAGGTGTACTGGATGGTAAGGGAAGTGTATTTTTACAGGCAGCAGCTGCAAGTAATATAAATCCAATGTATTTAGTTTCTCATGCATTGTTGGAAACTGGAAATGGTACATCTGATCTTGCAACTGGTATTGTAGTAAATAATCAAAAAGTATATAATATGTTTGGTATTGGAGCATATGATGCGGATGCAGATTACTATGGTTCACAATACGCTTATAATGCAGGTTGGTTTTCTGTTGATGCAGCAATTACAGGCGGGGCCAAATTTGTATCAAGCTCATATATTAACAATTCTAAATATAATCAAAATACTCTGTACAAAATGAGGTGGAATCCAAATAATCCATCACATCAATATGCTACAGATGTAAAATGGGCAGTTAATCAAATTGATAATATAAAATCTTTGTATGATCTTTGCCCAGCGGCAAAACTAATTTTTGATATTCCTGTTTTTAAGTAAAAGTTTACTTGTAGATAAAATATGTTTGAAGTGCTGTAAAACTATTAAAATTTAGTTTTACAGCACTTCATTTTTAAAGTGGTTTTTTGGAAAATATGCCTAAGTTATATTGCTTTTAATCTGATTTTGCATTGTTCATTTTCAATTTTTTATATAAAAACATTGAATAATTTTAAAAATAGTGTAAAATTAAATTTGTCAACAAAGATTAAGGAAGTGGATATATGCGTAAGGAAAATAAGTTTTTTGTTATAAGTGATATTGTAATGGTTATTTTGTCACTATATATAGCGTTGCTGCTGAAATATGACTTTAAAGTAGACGTTAGATATATGAAGCTATTTAAAGGATCTATAATTCCAGTAGTCATTTTAATGGTTATATTTAATAAGTTATTTAATCTTTATAATAATATGTGGAAGTATGCATCTATAGATGAGCTTTTATCAATAGTTTATTCTGTATCTTTAACTAATGTGGTGTTTATTGTATACAGTTACATATTAACTCACCTGAAGATTGCTCAATTTAAATTCGATTTTTATAGATTTCCTTATACAGTTCATATTATTTTTTGGATGCTTTCTGTATTACTTTTAGGTGGAACTAGATTTGCTTATAGGGCTTCATATGAAAGTAAGAAAAATAGAGAAGGCGTTAGCAAAAATAAAATAAGATTACTTATGGTAGGGGCTGGGGATGCAGCTGCAACCCTTATAAAGGAGATTAAAAGAAGTAAAAAATTAAATTATGATATTATTGGGCTTATAGATGATGATGGTGAAAAATTAGGTAAGCTTATTTATGGAGTTAAAGTAGTTGGTAATAGAAATGATATAAATAAATTTTGCAATGAAAATGAGATTCAAGAAATTATAGTGGCCATACCTTCAGCACCTGAAGAAAGTAGAAAGGAAATATTTAACATATGTAAAAATACAAAATGTAAGCTTAGAACTTTTCCGAGCATAAGTGACATAATAGATGGCAAGCTTGATATGAAAAAAGTAAGGGATGTAAGTATTGAGGATTTGCTTGGAAGAGAAGAGGTAAAATTAAATACAGAAAATATAGAAAAGTATATTAAAGGAAAAACAATTTTAGTTACTGGTGGAGGTGGCTCCATAGGTTCTGAGTTGTGTAGGCAGGTTTCTAGATTTAATCCTAAAAAGCTTATAATATTGGATATATATGAGAATAATGCATATGATCTTCAAATGGAGTTAAATTATAAGGCACCTAAACTCGATAAAGATGTAATAATTGCTTCAATAAGAGATAAAAAAAGATTAAATGAAGTATTTGAAAAGTTTAAGCCAGATGTTGTTTTTCACGCAGCTGCTCATAAGCATGTTCCTTTAATGGAGGGGAATCCAGCAGAAGCTATTAAGAATAATGTGCTTGGAACTTTTAATGTCCTAAAATGCTGTGATGAATATGGAGTTGGAAAATTTGTTCAAATCAGCACAGATAAAGCAGTAAACCCTACAAATATAATGGGTGCTACAAAAAGATTTTGTGAGCTTATGGTTCAAGCATTTGATAAAGTAAGCAAAACTGAATTTGTAGCAGTTAGATTTGGAAATGTACTTGGAAGCAATGGCTCTGTAATTCCATTATTTAAAAAGCAAATAGCTCATGGTGGGCCTGTTACTTTAACACATCCTGATATCAACAGATTTTTTATGACAATACCTGAAGCAGCTCAACTTGTTATTCAAGCTGGTGCAATGGCACATGGTGGTGAAATATTTGTTCTTGACATGGGTAAACCAGTAAAAATAATGGATCTTGCAAAAGATTTAATTACATTATCAGGCTTTAATCCAGGAGAAGATATAAAAATAGAAATTACAGGACTTAGACCTGGTGAAAAGCTCTACGAGGAACTTTTAATGAGCGAGGTTGCCTTAACAAGTACAGAACATGAAAAGATACATGTTGAAAAGCCTATGGATATTCAAATGAGTTTTATTGAAAATTCAATTGAAGATTTTAAAGAAGTTCTAAAAGAAAATGATAAAGAAGAAATATATAAAATTATGGAGAATAAAGTTCCAACATACAAGAGAAAAAAGGATTAATACAATATTATATAATGAGTACACATATTGTTTAATGCATAGAGAAAATACTTTAAATTACTAATGCTGGAGGAAAAAGATGAAAAAAGTTGTATGTCATATTTCTACTGTCCATCCGCACTATGACACAAGAATTTTTTATAAAGAGTGTAGAAGTTTAGCAAAGCAAGGATATAAGGTTTATTTTATTGTAAGCTATGATGGAAATAAGAAAGAATTTGAAGGAGTAAATATAATTCCTATTAATAACAATAAAAATAGATTTTATAGGGTATTTATAAAGATTTGGATTGCACTAAAAAAAGCGTTACAGCTAAAAGCTGATTTATACCATATACATGATCCTGAGCTTATAATAGTAGCTGTAATTCTACGCTTGTTTGGAAAGAAAGTTATTTATGATGTTCACGAGAATGTGCCTATGCAAATATTGAATAAAGAATATCTCGGTGGGGCTTTTATAAGAAAAGTTGTATCAGGCTTGTTTAATGTATTTGAAAAATTTAATGCCCATTTTATGACAGCAATTATTGCGGCAAGACCAGATATTTCAGAAAGGTTTTCTGAAAAAAAGGTTTCCGTTGTTAGAAATCTTCCTGTATTAACTTCAATTGATAAGGTAAAGCCAGCAGAAAAGGTTAGTGAAAAAGAAATTGTAATTTATGCTGGTATGCTTACAGAAATAAGAGGTATAAAAGAAATTATTGAAGCAGTAGGACATTTAAATGGTAAAGCAGAGCTTTGGATATTTGGAGATTGGGATGAACCAGAATACCATGAAAGATGTAAAAAATTATACGGATATAAGTATGTGGTTGAAAAGGGCTTTATTCCACAAGATGAAGTATATTCTTATATGAAAATATCTAATATAGGAGTAGTTAACTTTTGGGCAGTACCAAACCATGTTAGGACACTTCCAAATAAACCTTTCGAATATATGGCATGTTCAATACCAATGATTATGTCTGATTTTGAATACTGGAAGTCAATTTTTAAAGGATGCTATTTGCCTGTAAACCCTAAAGATCCTAAAGAAATAGCTGAAAAGATAGAATATTTAATTGAAAATAAAGATGTAGCTAAGCAAATGGGTCAAAGTGGAAGAAAACTTATAGAAGAAGAATACTCATGGGAAGCAGAAAGTAATAAGTTATTTAAAGTATATAATGATATTTTAAAAAATTAGATTTTATTTTCATTATAATAAAATAATTAATGCCTTAATTATATGTGAAATTTTTCAAAAAGGATGACAAAAAATTCTTATTGTATTATAATTTGAATGTGTTGAATTTATAGCAGTAAATTTAGGAGGTAATATTTATGTCTCAATTGAAGGACAATTTAATGTTAAAATTAAAAAATAAAGAAGCCAAACTTGGTGTTGTTGGTTTAGGGTATGTAGGTCTTCCTTTGGCAGTTGAAAAAGCTAAAGCAGGATATAAAGTTATAGGATTTGATGTTCAGTCAAAAAAAGTAGATATGGTTAATGCCGGAGACAATTACATAGGGGATATCGTAAATGAAGATCTTAAAAAATTAGTGTCAGATAAACAATTAACAGCAACTACTGATTTTAGCTTTGTTAAGGAAGTGGATACCGTTTGTATTTGTGTTCCAACTCCACTTGATATATATAAGCAACCAGATTTATCATATGTAGTTAGTTCTACTGAAAGTGTAGCAAAATATTTGCACAAAGGAATGTTAGTTGTACTTGAAAGCACAACTTATCCTGGAACAACTGAAGAAGTATGCAAGCCTATACTTGAAAAGAGCGGATTAAAATGTGGAGAAGATTTCTTTTTAGCATTTTCTCCAGAAAGAGTAGACCCAGGTAACAAAGAGTTTAAAACTAAAAATACACCTAAGGTAGTTGGCGGATGCACTGAAGAATGCACACAGGTTGCAGCAGCACTTTATAGAAATGTTCTTGAAAGTGATGTTAAAGAAGTATCATCACCAGCTGTTGCTGAAATGGAAAAAATTCTTGAAAATACTTTTAGAAATATAAATATAGCTTTAGCAAATGAAATGGCAATGTTGTGTAATAAAATGGGTATAGATGTATGGGAAGTTATTGATGCTGCAAAGACAAAGCCATATGGATTTATGCCATTTTACCCAGGTCCAGGACTTGGTGGACATTGTATACCATTAGATCCATTTTATCTTGAATGGAAAGCTAAAGAATATGATTTCCATACTAAATTAATAGAAACTTCAGGAATGATAAACGATTGTATGCCTGAGTTTGTAGTTGATAATGTAATGAAATTATTAAATAGAAATAAAAAGGCGCTTAATGGAGCAAAGGTACTTTTATTAGGTGTAGCTTATAAAAAAGATATTGATGATATGAGGGAATCTCCTGCACTTAAAGTTATCGATCACTTAATTAAAAATGGTGCAGAAATAATTTATAATGATCCATATATACCATCATTTAAGCATAATGGTATTGAGTATAAATCTGTTAAATGGCAAGATGCGATTAAGTCTGCAGATGTAGTTGTTATAACTACTGATCACAGTGATTATGACTATGAAAGAATAATTGCTGAAGCAAATTTAATATATGATACTAGAAATGCAACAAAAGGTGTTAAAAATAATAGGGAAAAAATAGTAAAATTATAGAAAATGCTAATTTTAGAGGGCTTAATGCCCTCTAAAATATTATTACCTATGCTTTAGTAAAAGTAAATACTACTGCAATTGATTTTGAGGTGGGGTTATGAACACAAAAGTAAAAAATATAGCTAAGTATAGTATGATTATTACTATAATTTTGATAGTAAGTAAGGTATTTGGTTCTTTAAGAGAATTTGTTATAGCAGCAGTATTTGGAGCTACTTCTGAGTCGGATGTTTTTAAAATTGCAACAACTATTCCAAATTCAATATTTTCATGTGTCTCAGCAGCACTTGTAACTACTTTTATTCCTATTTTCTCCATGGTGAAAGATGATAGGGAAAAATCAAATGATTTTTTTAGTAATATAATTAACATAGTTGTTTTAGCATGTTTAACGTTATCTGTTTTAGGAATATTATTTTCAAGACAGTTGACTAAATTATTTGCTAGTGGTTTTACACCTAAATATTTTGAAATGACTTCCAATATGACTAAAATAGTTATGCCAAGTATAATTTTTCTTGCGGTTGCAGGGTTATATACTGGATATCTTCAATGTTATGGAATATACATTCAACCAGCAATTACTAGTATAGTATCAAATATTGTAATAATAGTTGGTATTGTAGTATTTATGAAATATGGCATAACGGCGGCTATTATATCGTTTTTATTAAGTGCTGTAGTGCAGACTGTAGTTCAAAGACCGTTTATGAAAAATTTTAAATATCGATTTTACATAAATTTCAAAGATGAAAATTTTAAAAGGATGTTAAAACTTGGCGTACCTGTTTTAATAAGTGCTACTGTTAGCCAAGTAAGTTTAATTGTTGATAGGACATTTGCCTCTCATTTAGCAGCAGGAAGTATATCTGTAGTAGACTATGCAAGCAAAATTAGTACATTAATAAATCAAGTTTTTGTAGCGTCAATAACTACTGTTTTATATCCAATGCTTACTGAAAAATTTAATAATGAAGATAAAACTGAATTCAAAAATTTAATTGTAAAGACAGTAAATATAGTAATAACTGTTACTATTCCATTGATGTTGTGCATGATTGCATTAAGTACGCCTATTGTAAGGTTGCTGCTTCAACATGGTAAATTCACAGCTGAGGATACTAAAATCACATCAATGTGTTTAAAATATTTGGCTGTAAGTACCCTTGGATTTGCACTGATGGATTCATTAAGTAAAACTTTTTTTTCGGCTCGAGAGACTATAATTCCTATGGTTAATGGATTTATACAGGTTATATTAAATGTAATATTTATTAGTGTTTTTGTACCGATATTTAAAGTTAATGGATTGCCATTAGCAACCGCTAGTTCAAGCTTAATTATGGGAACAATATTGCTGTTTGAGGTAAGAAAAAGGCTTGGTGGTATTACAATTAAAAATACAGGTATTGCTTTGGGAAAAGCGCTAATACTTGGAGCAGGAATGTCATTATCTGCATATCTTATTTATTTTGGTGCAGGTATTATGTTTAATATAAATTCTATAACAAAATTAGTGATTACACTTGTTATAAGTGGAATTGTGGCTATAATTGTTTTTGCTTTATTATCAAGGCTACTTAAAATATCTGAAGTTATGGAGATTATACAAGTTAAATTAAAAAAGGCCAAATGATTTATATATATAAATTAGGTTAATAATTTATATATAACATCATACATATGATAGTAAATGTTAAAATGGTAGATGTGAAAAAAATAACACAAGATTGTGTAAGTTAATTGGAGGTTTGTTGTGAATAAAGTAAATGATATATTTAATCTTAAAGAAGATATCCAATTAGAATATAAAAATGTATGCGTATTTGGACAAGGATATGTTGGATTACCTTTAGCATTAAGCTTTGCGTTGAGAGGCTGCACTACAGTCGGAGTTGATGTTAATAAGTCACTAATTGAAGAGATTAGTAATGGAATTACCCACCATACCGAAAAGTTTCAAGGGGTATCAATTAAAGAAATTTTAGAGAATGAAATAAAACAAGGAAACTATACTGTGACAACAGATGCTGAATGTGCTATGAAAAGTTGCAATAATATAATTATCACGGTTGGAATACCAATTAAAAAAGGTGAGTACATAGATAGCGATTTGAAAAATGTATGTGAGGCTATAGGAAATAATTTAAAAAAGAATGATTTGGTTATAGTTAGGAGTACAGTTATTCCAGGAATCACAGAAGAATTAATAAAGCCTATTTTAGAAGAAAAATCAGGCTTGACAGCTGGTGTTGATTTTTATCTAGCGTATTCATCTGAGAGAATTGCTGAAGGAAGGGCATTTGAAGAATTTGCTAATATGGATACTTTAGTAAGTGGAATTAATGAAGAAAGCTATAATAGGGCTTCAAAATTATTAAGTATTGTTTGTAAAGCAAGGATAGTAAAAGCTTCAAATATAAAAGTTGTAGAAACTGCTAAAGTATTTGAAAATGTTCAAAGAGATGTAAATCTTGCTATGGTTCAAGAGTTTGCTAGATTTACTGAGGCTTTAGGAATTGATATATTCGAAGTAATTAATTTGGCTAATACGCATAAAAGAGTAAATTTGTTAACGCCTGGTCCTGGAGTTGGAGGCTATTGTATACCAAATGCATATCATTATTTAAGCCCTAAGGCATCAGAATTGAATGTTCCTATGGATATATTAAAATTAAGTAGAACGAAAAACGAAAATATACCAACATTTATATGTAATAAGGTTGAGGAACTTTTAAATAAGAGTAGTAAAAATATAAATGAAGCAAAGATATGTGTTTTAGGAATAGCTATGAAGGACTATTCAAATGATGATAGAATAAGTCCAGCAATTGATACAGTTAAACTACTTATAAAAAGAGGGGCAGTTGTAAAAGCATATGACCCTGCTGTTGTAACTGAATATGATTTTAAAGTTTCAACACAAAAAGAGGCGGTTGAAAAGGCTGACGTTATTCTTGTTTTGGCAGTACAGGAAAATATAGAATTTAACAACTTTGAGATGTTTTCTGAAATGATGAATAAAAAACCTATATATATAGATACTAAAAATGTATCTCAAAAAGAGTTGGCAGAGAAAAATGGTTTTTTGTATTGGAAAATATAAGCTTAAAGATACTAATGGTGTAGTGAGCATTTAAATATATAAAAACATTGTGAAGTAAGAGTATTCTTACTTCACAATGTTTTATTGTATAATTGTTCAACTATCTTCGCGTTGTTTTCCCAAAGAGCTTTTTCTCTTATGATTTTCATATTAATTTTAGAAACATCAGAAAGAGAAAAATAGTTTCTAACACACCAATTAAGTGAATCACAAACAGCATTTTCATTTATTGAATCCAGCACAATTCCATTTTGTTTATTTGTAACCCATTCTAAATTTGATGGAAGATTTGAAACTATAGGAAATAAACCGCAGCACATGCTTTCAAGTAAGCTAACAGAAGTTGAATCAGAGTCTGGTATTGAAATAAATATGTCATTATTTATTAATATATTTCCTAAATCTTTTCTTTCAAAGGAGCCTAAAAAATTAACATGATCTTGTATATTTAATGATTTTACTAAAGAGTTAAGGTTGTTAAATTCAGTTCCATTTGCAGCTATGTCCAAATATAAATTTTTATGTTTAATTAGAGCTTTTGAAAAACCTCTAATTATAATATCGATATTATATAGTTTTTCTAATCTTCTATAACTTAGTATATGAATTTCATTTTTACTAAAGTCGTATTTATGTTCAAAGCTTAATAAATCATTTTCTATACCCATAGGGAATGTTAAAATTTTATCTTTATTACCACCGAGCTCGATTATTTTTTGTGACATATAATTTGAATCGGAAGTTATGTAATAAGAGTGTTTTAAAACATATTGTACGATTTTTTTCATAATAAATGATTTCTCAGGGGCTAATAGTATATCCGAACCCCAAGCAGATACTATAGTCTTATACTTTTTTTGTGAAGCTGCATAAAGTCCGCAAGTGTTAACCTGATGAGCATGAAGTATATCGGGATTTATAGTTTTTATTAATTTATGTACTTTATGAACCATTAAAGGGAAATTTTTTAGATTGTAGTTTATATAATGAACTTTTGCCCCTTTAATAGGTACATTTGAATGAGAAATTACATGAACTTCATTTCCGAGTGTTGTAAAATAATCTACCCACTTTACAGTATGAGAAATAGCAGAATTTGCAATGTAACATATTTTCATTTAATTACCACCTTAGAATAGTTAACGTTAATTCACAGTTCATGATAATTGTGAACTGTGAATTGATTTTAGTATGTTAAAAATGACATTTTCAATGGAGTTAAAACTTTTCCGCTTGTAGATGTTAAGTTATTTATATATAAGCAATACATAGTATTATTAGTATAATTCTTATTAGGTGAAACTACAATAGTTTTTTGATCGTCTGATAGCTGTAAGCTTGTACTAAAAATATTTCCTAAAGCATCTTCAACCCATACAGTGTTACTATTTAAAGAAGCTTTGTCTATAGTATTGTTGAAATTTATGCTCCAAGTTTTACTTGAAGAAACAAAGTTAGTTGTTTGATTAAAATTAGAAAATTGTAATCTTTTTGATATTTCTGTGTTTTGGGCATTTAATACGTCATTAGTTCTAGAAGCTGTTGTAAGTTTGTTTCCACCTAAATCTTCTGAATATTTACTTTGCCAAATATTAAAATCCATGCAGAGGTTATGTGCATATACAACTTTACTATCAGATTTAGCATAACAGTTGTTATTAAATGTATTATTATCTGAGTTATTTTCCATGTCTACATTATAATCACTATTTATAGAACCGAATAAATTATTTTTGAATACATTATTATTTGATGAATCGTGTATTCTTAAATCATAAATTTTATTGCCATAAAACGAATTTCTATATACACTGTTGTGCTCAGAAGATGTAAAAATTGTAAGACCATAAGCGTGATTATTGTATATTTTATTATTTGAAATAGTACAGTAACTTGCACCATTATGACCATTAGAGCTGCCGTAAAATTGTATACCTGAACCGACATTATTGTAAATTTCGTTTCCATCAATAATTATATGACTTACACCATAGCCTATGTATATTCCGTGATCTCTATCTGTTCTATTAGCAGGTAAGCTTATGTCGTGAATTTTGCAATTTTGGATTGTGCAGTATGATACATTGGCATTAGCAAAAATACCCTCAGTACCATAATTACCTGTTAAAGGGCCATTAATGCCGTATATGTTTAAATTATTTAAATTTATATGATTTACATTGCTACTAGTGCCTTCACCATCTAGCCATACACCAGAGCCAGTATAATTTGTTATATTTAATCCGGAAATATTCCAATAACATGCATTGTCGTGAAAGACTATTCCATTTCCCATTTCTGTAGCATCACCATCGGCATATAAGGTTACTGTCTCATTTGGGTAGTTTTTTATAGTGAATTGTGAAGTAGGGGTACCTTGTTTATAAATATCAAGTCTTTCATGGTATGTACCGCCTCTAACTATTAAAGTGTCACCAGGCTTCATATAGTTACAAACGGCATTTTTTAATGTTTTAAGAGGCTTGTCTATACTTCCAGTATCACTAGTTGCTTGTGACCAATTACAGTCAAACCCATTCGGTGAAACATAATATGTTTTTGCATATGCTGTAAATTTACTAGAAAACCCTGTTGCTATAAATACTAATGCTGTCGAGAATAAAAATAAAAATAATTTATTTTTGCTTTTCATAAATTCATCTCCTTAAAAATAATCCAAATGTAATTATACAATACAGATAAGCAATTTGAAAAGTTAAAATTGCTTGTACCAAATTCATCCTGTTAAATTACAATTTGAAAAGCAGAGTACAAAGTACAGAGTACAATGAAGGTGGATTTGCCTTCCTTGCGTCAGGTAAATCTTAGAACTTATATAATGTCAGCTTCGCTGAACACCACTTGTGGTGCGATTGCGTTAGCATTAAGTTTTGAGATTTTTCGTAGCGTTAGCGGAGAAAAACCGTCCTTCATTGTACTTTGTACTCTGTACTTTGTACTTTGGATTCTCCTAGACAAATTCTAATTTGTCGTGATAAACTTAAAATTTGGTTACAATAAATATTATTATAATGACAAAAAAATGATGTTGTATTATAATAAAGATTAGGCATGTTTAACTAAAAGATAAATAAATTTGAAAAGTTAAAGTTTATTTGCCTTACATAATGAGAAGTTTAGAAATTATTGGTGAGTAAATTTTGATGTTTTTAGGTTGTTTATATACAAATACTTATAATTTTGAGGTGAATATTTATGAAAAAATTAAGGTTTGCAATTATTGGTTGCGGAAGAATTTCATATAAACATGTGGAAGCACTTGTAAATAATAGGGAAGAGGCAGAACTTGTTGCAGTATGTGATATAGAAATAGAAAAAGCAGAAGGTAGAGCTAAAGAGTACAAAGATAAGATGAACTTAGATCTAACTGTTAATACATATGCTGACTACAAAGAAATGCTTAGAAAGGAAGATATAGATGTTGTTACAATTGCAACTGAAAGCGGATATCATCCTGAAATTGCAATATACTGCATGAGTAATAAAAAGAATGTTATTTGCGAAAAACCAATGGCACTTTCAATAAAAGATGCAGATGATATGATTGCAGCATCAAAAAGTAATGATGTTAAATTATGTGTAAGTCATCAAAATAGATTTAATAAGCCTATCAAGCAATTGAGAAAGGCATTGGATGAAGGAAGATTTGGCAAACTTATTAATGGAACTGCAAGAATACTTTGGAATAGAAATATGGATTATTATAGGCAGGCACCATGGAGAGGTACATGGGAACTTGATGGTGGAACTTTAATGAATCAATGCATACATAATATAGATTTACTTCAATGGATGATGGGAAGCGAAGTTGAAAGCGTATATGCAGAATGTGGTAACTTCTTAAGAGATATAGAAGCAGAAGATTTTGGAGCAGTTGTAATTAGATTTAAAAATAAAGCTATAGGAATAATAGAGGGAAGTGCTTGCGTTTATCCTAAAAATCTGGAAGAAACTTTAAGTGTATTTGGAGAAAAGGGAACAGTTGCTATAGGCGGACTTGCTGTTAATAGAATCGAAACATGGAGATTTGAAGATGGCAAGGATAGTGAAGATGAAATATTAAAAGCACAAGCAGGAGATCCTGATACAGTGTATGGTTTTGGGCATACACCTTTATTTAAGGATATGATAGATGCAGTTAACAATAATAGAACTCCACTTGTTAGTGGTGAGGAAGGCAAGAAAGGTATGTCTATTATACTTGCTGCTTATAAATCATCACTTACTAAAATGCCAGTGAAGTTTCCACTTGAAAATTTCTCAACTTTGGATATGAAATAAAGATAAATTATATTTAAAATATTTGATTTTAAAGGAAAGGGGCTGTTGTGCTAATAATTATTTAATACGTAGTTTAAAAATATTACGAATTAACTTAATCAATGCACAATTTACAGTTCACAATGCACAATGAAGGAAGATTTTCCTTCATTGTGAATTGTGCATCGTGAATTGTAAATTGATTTGATTCGTAATATTAAAAAACTACGGTTGAACAATTTTTTAGTGCAACAGCTCCTTTTGGTTAAGATATTAATGTGAATAGAGGGAGTTTAAATGAATTATATTTCTGAAAAAAGTAATATAGGTGAAAATACAAAGATTGGGCATTTTGCTGTAGTAGAAGACGATGTAGTTATAGGTGAAAATTGTATTATTGGAAATAATGTCGTTATACATAAAGGAAGTAAATTAGGCAAAAACATTAGGGTTGATGACAATACAGTTATAGGAAAAGAGCCAATGAGATCCGTGAATAGTATTTTTAAAGAAGAAAAAAAATATGAACCATGCATTATTGAAGATGGATGTTTAGTTGGCGCAGGTGTAATAATATACTGTGGATGTAAAATAGGAGAAAATACGCTAGTAGCTGATTTGGCAACCATAAGAGAGAATGTAACTGTTGGAGTTAAAACAATAGTTGGAAGAGGTGTGGCTATTGAAAACTTTTGCAGTGTTGGTTCAAATTGTAAAATAGAAACCAATGCATACATAACTGCCTATTCGCAAATTGAAGATTCTGTATTTATAGCACCTGGAGTTGTTACCTCTAACGATAATTACGCTGCACGCTCTAAGGAAAGATATAATCATTTTAAAGGAGTTACTGTGAAAAAGGGTGGAAGAATTGGTGCTCAAGCAACTATACTTCCAGGAAAGGTTATAGAAAATGATGCTTTTGTTGCAGCAGGAAGTGTAGTTACTAAAAATGTTGAAAAAGAAAGCATTGTTGCAGGTAATCCAGCAAAATATTTAAGAAATGTTCCTTTGGATCAACTTTTAGAAAATCAATAAATATGATTTTATAAAGATAAACCACCGTCAAACTTGAAATTCACTTGTACAAAAATGCCGGCTTCTACGCATTTTTGTGCACATGGATTTTAATAGTTGGACTGGTATATATCTATAGACAATTTAGGAGGAGAAAAATGCTTGCAATAAATAAAAAAAATTATATTTACTTAGCCATTTTGGTCATATTTACTATAGCTAATGCAGTAATTAGTGGCACTTATATAACAGGAGGTATATTTGTAGTTTGTTCTGCGATTGTTATTTTGGTTTTAAAGCCTGAACAAATTTATGAAAATTTAATATATACCCTTATAATTACTTCAGTAATGGATTATACCTTTTTTATACATTCTTCAAAATTATATGTTTTTCATTTCTTTTTAGTTATAACTACATTAGTTTCAATTTTTAAATTTGTTCAAAATAGAGAAAAAATATTGAAGACTATGGATAAGAAAATTGCAATATTTTTTGTGATTTGGCTTGTATACATGTGCTTAAGTGTAGTTTGGTCTGCAAGTAGAACTAATAATATTAAATACATTGCTATATATATAATGATGTTTGCATTTGTTTTTGATATAGTAGTTTACCATGCAATTGGTAATAGCTTGAATAAGACTATAAAAGTTTTTGTATTTATGTTTTGTGTATCAGTAATTGTTGGAATGTTTGAGATTTTACTTGCAAAACAATTACCTGTTCAACATTACTATGATGTGTATAAGCAATACAAAATTGAAAAATCAACTTTAGTTGAATTAAGAAGTAGGCCTATAGCATTTTTCTTTAATACAAATAATTTTGGAACCTTCTTAACTATAGGAATTCCTTTTTTACTTACTATAAGTTATTTTATAGAAAACAGAAAAATTCAAATTATTTCTGTTGTAGCTGCGTTTATAAGTTTTGTTGTATTAGTTTTAACTGCTTCTAGAACTAACTATTCCGTTTTGATGTTAATTTTGGCAGTTTATTCAGTTATAATTTTGTATGGAAAAAAATCTAAATCACTTATATTTACAGCAGTAGTTGGAATTGTTACATTAGCAAGCGCAGTGGTAGTAGTTTCATCTAAGTTTGCAAAGTATGGAGTTGTAATCATGATAGCATTTGCTGTAGTGTATGCAATCTTCATAGCTTTAGAAAAGAAACCAAAAGTTTTAGTTTTCCCAGTCATATTTATTATTTTATTTTTAGCCGCTTATAATTATTCATCTGTATTAAGCACTAAGAATGATTATAGACAGAAGGTAATTAATGGTTCAACGTCAATAACTGATATTAAAAAGGGTACTGAAATAGGTAGAGCAGATTCTATAGGTGAAAGATTAACAGTTGCATATGACGTAGTTAGTGCAGTTATAAAACAGAAACACTTTTTAGGTGTTGGAGTTGGAAATTCTTCTTATTATGTAGAAAAGGCAAATAATACCCATAAAACTTATGATCCACATGGATGGTTTATAGAATTGTTCGGGGATTTTGGAATTTTATTCTTTGTTCTATATATTGCATTTTATGCGTACTTGCTTAAAAACCTTTTTGATGCATATAAGACAGGAAAAGGTAGTCAAAAATATATTTCGTTATCACTATTTTTAGCTTTAGGTGGATTTATATTCGGGAGTTTTTCACCAAGTTCAGTTACGTATTTTCTTCCTCACTGGCTGCTTTATGGTTTATGCATATCCTGTATCAATAACAAGAAGAAAATATAGTATATAATTTTTATTAGTAAATTGTTAATTGTTCTTGTATAAATTTTACAAGAACAGTTAGCTGTTTTGCTTAAAAATTTGTATAGTTTGAAAGGAAATTATTGAATGAAGAAAAAGAGTAACAGCATAATTAAAAGCGTTACATTTATTGCTTTTTTTACATTGTTTGCTAGGGCTTTAGGGCTTTTAAGGGATATGATAACTGCTTCAAAATTTGGAGCTAATAAAGCACTTGATGCTTATGTTGCAGCTTCAAATGTACCAATGATTATATTCATGACAATTGGTACAGCTATAACTACTACGCTTATTCCTTTGTACAGTGAAAAATTAAAAGAGGGAAAAGAATCTGCAAATAGGTTTGCTAATAATGTACTCAATTTTTTTATTTTAGCTACAGGAATAATATCTTTAGTTTGTATAATTTTAAATAAACCAATTGTTCATATATTAAATCCTGGTTTTAAGGGAAGTGAACAATCTTTAACCCAAATACTAACGGTGATATTAATACCTACTTTGATTTTTAACGCCATAATATATATTTTTAATGGAGTGCTTCAATCAGAAGGTCAATTTACAGTACCTTCACTGGTGTCACTTCCATTGAATGGAATAACCATAATATATCTTTTTATTTTTGGAGCTAATCAAGGAGTTATTGGATTAACAATAATAACATTTGTGGCTACTTTTGCTCAAATAATACCTCAATTATTTGCAATAAAAAAAGTTGGATTTAAATATAAATTTTTTATTGATTTTAAGGATGAGGCATTAAAGAGAATGGAAGTAATGATAATACCAGTAATAATAGGTGTTAGTGGACAACAAATAAATAGCATGGTGGAAAGAGCTGTTGCAACAAATTATAGTGCTGGAAGTTTAACTGCTTTAACGTATTCATACAGGGTATTTACTTTGTTTGTAGATGTGTTTGTTGTTGCAATATCAACAGTAATATATCCAATGATGTCAAAACAAGCAGTAGAAGATAATTTGAACAATTTAAAAGCTACACTTAAAAAATATGTAAACATTCTACTAGTTTTAATAATTCCAATTACGGTAATTATAATGTTGGAAGCAAACAGCATTATATACATATTATTTGAAAGAGGAAAATTTGATAGAACAGCTACACTTACAACAGGAAGTTTGTTATTAACGTATGCTTTAGGTTTACTTGCCTATGGACTTAGAGATTTTATATGTAAAGCTTACTACTCTTTTAAGGATACAAAAACGCCAATGATTAATAGTGCTATTGGAATGTTAATAAATGTTGCTTTAATATTTGTATGCGTAAAATTTATGGGATTAACAGGTTTAGGATTTGCTAATTCAATCTCAACATATATTTGTTGTTTTTTACTTATTTATCAGTTAAAATATAAAATAGGTAAATTTAGTATAAAATCTGGTGTTATAACGGCTATAAAGACCCTTGTTGCATGTGCGGCAATGGGATTGTATATAAATGTTTTAAATTCATATTTGCTCACAAGTTTAAATTCAACTATAATTGTTTTATTAAAGCTTATAGTTATAGGCGGCACTGGCTTGTGTGTATTTGTTATAGCATCATATATACTAAAAATAGGTGAAATTGGAACTATTGCAAATATAGCCATAAGTAAAATAAAAAAGTCTGATAAATCAGGGGTGAATTAAATGAAAATATTATATATTACAGCACAGACCCCTTATGGGGATGGAGAACAATTTATACCACCAGAAATTATAGAAATGATGAATAAGGGAAATGAAATAATAGTTGTTCCGCTAAGACCAAATCGTGATTTAGCAAAAGGCGGTGAGACAAGGCAAATAGCTAAGTATACTAAATATGTTCCTCTTATTAATGTTAAGGTTGTTTTATGTGCTGCTGCTGTATTATTTAAGCACCCTATAAAATATTTTAAGATACTAGGAAATATTTTAAGTAATTCAGGCAGTGTACTTAAGGTATTTAAAAATTTACTTTTGCTTGGTAAAGGACTTGTGATAGCTGATATTGCAAAGGAAAATAATGTAGAGCACATACATGCACATTGGGCATCTACTCCATCAACTGCAGCTTTTATTGCTTCCTATATGTCTGGTATAGAGTATAGTTTTACCTCTCATAGGTGGGATATAGCTGAAAATAATATGCTTAGAAAAAAGGCAGAAACAGCTAAGTTTATAAGGGTAATAGATGATCCAGGTTTTAAGGAAATGGTTGGATTTATTGGAGAGGCAAATAAAGAAAAGTGCCATAAAATTCATGTAGGTGTTCAAATTGCTGATGCAGAGGTAAAGCCTAAAAAGAAGAGAGATTATTTTTATATAGTTACACCAGCTAATTTCGTAGAGAAAAAAGGTCATAAATATTTGATTGAAGCAATTGAGAAACTTGTAAAAATGGGTTATAGTATAAAATGTAGTTTTTATGGCAGTGGACCTTTGGAAAAGCAATTAATTGATAATATAGAAAAGCTAGGAATGAGCGATTCAATTAAGGTATGCGGTAAAATTGCACATGATGATTTACTTAAAATGTATTTAGAAGGTGAAGTTGATTGTGTAGCACTTCCTAGTATTGTTACAGCTGATGGTGAAAAAGAAGGTATACCAGTTTCTCTTATGGAAGCAATGGCATATAACATTCCAGCAGTGTCGACCTATACTGGAGGTATTCCAGAACTTTTAGGTGAAGACTGTGGTGTATTAGTTCATGAAAAAAACATAGATGAATTGGTTGAAGGCTTAAAAAAACTTATAGATGATGACGGCTATAGAAAGACGGTTGAAGTTAATGGATATAAACGCGTTTATGACGAATTCTATATATCTTCAGTTGTTACAAAAATGTTGAAGCTTATGAAAGATTGATAGGAGTGAATTATATGAAAGTATTGACGGTAGTTGGAGCAAGACCTCAATTTATGAAGGCTGCTGCTGTTTCAAATGTAATTAGAGAAAAAGATCAAGAAATATTAGTACATACTGGACAGCACTATGATGAAAATATGTCGAAGGTATTTTTTGAAGAATTACAAATCCCAAAGCCAGATTATAATTTGGGTGTTGGTTCTGGAAATCATGGAAAGCAGACGGGAACTATGCTAATAGAACTTGAAGAAATTTATGAAAAGGAAAAACCAGATATTGTTTTAGTATATGGTGATACTAATTCTACTTTAGCAGGAGCATTATGCGCAAGTAAACTTCTTATTCCTGTGGCTCACGTTGAGGCTGGACTTAGAAGTTTTAATATGAATATGCCAGAAGAACAAAATAGAATATTAACGGACCATATTTCAAAGTACCTTTTTGTACCAACTAATACAGCAGAAAAGAATCTTAAAAATGAAGGTATTAAAAATGGTGTTTATAATGTTGGAGATGTAATGTATGATTCAGTGCTTAGAATATCAAAGCTGGCTAAGGAAAATTCAAGAATACTTGAAAAACTAAACTTAGATGATAATGATTATATCCTTACAACAATACATAGAGCAGAAAATACTAATGATCCTAAGAGATTAAAAAACATAATTGGAGCATTAAATGAAAGTGGTAAAAAAGTAGTATTGCCACTTCATCCAAGAACTCATAAGTATATGGAAAGTTATGGTCTTGCTTTTGCTAGTAATGTAAAAGTTGTTGAACCAGTTGGACCACTTGATATGATAGCTTTAGAAATGCATTCTTGTAAAATTGCAACAGATAGCGGTGGACTTCAAAAGGAAGCATTTTTTGTGCATAAACCATGTATTACAATGAGAGATGAAACTGAATGGGTTGAAACTGTTGAAAATGGTTGGAATATACTTGTAGGAGCTGATAAAAATAAGATTATTGATGGAATTAATAATTTTATGCCTACAAGCAAGCAGGAAGAAATATTTGGCGATGGAACAGCAGCAAATAAAATAGTAGAGATTATATAGGAGGATGTGAAAAAAAGGTATTCTATGGGTTTTACTATACCGCACATAAAGCCTTATGAACGGCTCGTAAAAAAGAATACCTATGTTTTTCACATGCTCCTATAGATAAACCAGTTTAACTATTGAAATTCACTTGTACCAAAATGTCTAGAAGAAGGCATTTTGGTACAAATAAATTTCAAGGTAATTTATTTTAAAATTTTTATGAGGAGTGGAAAAATGAAAATATTGTTTTTAACTCAATATTGTCCTCCAGAAGTAGGGGCACCACAAAATAGAATCTTTGAAATGGCAAAGCATTTAAAAAGGTTTGGGCACGAAATAACCATTCTTACAGCAATGCCAAACTATCCTAAAGGTGAAATATTTGATGGATATAAAGGAAAAAAGCTAGTTAAAGAAGAGCTAGATGGAATAAACATAGTTAGAACAAGTATATATACTTCTAAGGAAAAGACATTTACTAAAAGGCTTAGAAATTATTTATCCTTTACTTTTTCATCTGTGTTTACAGGTGCAAAAAATGTTGGGGATCAAGATGTTGTAATAGTAGAATCTCCACCATTATTTCTTGGATGGTCAGGGTACAAAATAGCAAAGAAGAAGAAGGCTAAATTTATATTTAATGTATCAGATTTGTGGCCAGAATCAGCTGTGAAATTAGATATGCTTCACAATAAAACACTTATAAACCTATCAACAAAGCTTGAAGAATTTTGTTATAGAAAAGCTGATGCTGTAACTGGTCAAACCCAGGGAATAGTAGATAATATAGTTTCAAGAGGTTTTGATAAAAACAAAGTTCATCTTATAACTAATGGAATAGATACTGAATTGTTTAAACCAGAAAATAGAGATGAAAAACTTAGAGAAGAATGGGGCATTAAAGATAAGTTTTCAGTTTGTTATGCAGGAATACATGGTATTGCTCAGGGACTTGAAGTTATTATTAACGCAGCAGAAATATTAAGGGATAATGAAAATATACAATTTGTATTTGTAGGTGAAGGACCAGAAAAGCCAAAGCTTGTAAATATGGTAAAGGAAAAAGGCTTAAATAATGTAATCTTTATAGGTCTTCAGCCAAAGAAAAATATGCCTAAAATAGTGGCATCTATGGATGCAGCAATTATACCACTTAAGAAGCTTGAATTATTTAAGGGTGCACTTCCATCAAAAATATTTGAAACACTTTCATCTGAAACGGCAATAGTATTATCAGCTGAAGGAGAAGCAGAAAGACTTATAAAATCAGCTAATGCGGGTGTAGTAGTAGAACCTGAAAATTCTAAGGAAATGGCAGAAGCAGTTTTAAAACTGTATGAAAACCCTGAGCTTAGAAACGAACTTGGTAGAAATGGAAGAAAATATGCTATTCAAAATTATTCAAGAGTAAATATAACAAAGAAGATGGAAAAAATACTTTTAGATTTAGATAAATAGTATATTATTAAAAATTTGATTTTATTTAGCCAAAATGGCAATAATAAGAGATGGTGATTTATATGAAACTCTTGGAAAAATTAATGCTTGGTATTATGTGTATATATTTATTTGTATTACCTATAAATAATTATCAAGTTGACAAAATAGAAGAATTGTTTTTTGTAATATTAGTACTATACAACTTATTATGTTTTATAGTAAAAGACACAAGAGAAAAGGCTATAACAGACTTTTTTATGTTTTTTAAAGATGCCTTAGGGTTAGCTCTTTTAATTTTTGTAATTATTATGCTTATATCAGTATCATATGCAAAAAATAAATCACTTGCTTTAAGTGAAGCCATAAGATTTGCTTCGTATATTATGATTTTTTATACAATCAAATTTAAACTTGGTGAAAAAAGTTATATAAAAAAAATTATAGCAGCTTTATATTGTAGTACGGCAGTTGTTGCTATTATTGGAATTTATCAATATGTGACTGGTGGCAAAGGCGTTGCTAAAGAATTTAAAACTGGATTTGATTATACAAAGGTTAAAATACCATCAACATTAGACAATCCTAATAGCCTTGCAGCTTTTATGGTAATAGCAATTTTTCCTATAATTATGATGATAATATATGAGAAAAACAAGCTTAAAAAATGTTTATATGGTATATTTACATTGATAATATTTTTCAATATAGTTTTTACTTATTCTAGAAGTTCGTATGTTGGAATTGGAGTAGGTTTGTTTTGTTTGGTGCTTTTTTATTCATTAAAAATGCTTGTTGTAGTTGTGCCGGTGGTTATATTTGCTTTTCTTAATTCCAAAATTAGAGAGAGAATTTTAAATATAACTAGCAGTACGCAAAATAACACAAGACTTAAATTATGGAAAATAGCCTTGAAGATGATTAAAGATCATCCTATACTTGGTGTTGGAAATGGAAATTATGTTGAAAGATATGATGAATATGTAAAGAGATACCCATATTTAGAATATGGATATAGTCATTTCCCAGTTCATAATTCATATCTTAAAGTATTTAGCGAGCTTGGAATAATTGGAATAGTTAATTTTTGTGCTATAATATTATTAGCAATCATTCATGTAAAAAAGTTTATAAGTGTGACAAAGGATAACTTTTATAAGCATTTTTTTACTGGATTTTTTGCATCAACAATTGGATTTTTAGTAATGAATACTGTTGATAATTTGTTTTTCGTTCCAAAGGTAACTACTTTTTTCTGGGTACTTTTAGCTTTATCAGAGGCAGCATATTTAAAAGAAAAAAATTTGTAATTATAAATATAAGGGAGTAGATTATTAATGGTTGAAAATAGTATAGTAATTGATTCTATAAAAGACATTAGAGACAAAAAAATTCAATTTGCAATAAAAAGATTTTTTGATTTCATTCTTTCTTTAATTGGTATTATAATATTGAGTCCTGTGCTTTTAATTGTATTTATTGCAATCAAATTAGATTCTAAGGGACCTGCATTATTTAAGCAAATTAGAGTTGGAAAAGATGAAAAAGAGTTTAAGATATATAAATTTAGGACAATGATAGTAAATGCAGAAAAAAAGAGAGAACTTGAATTAGATCCCGAAAATTTAGATAAATTTGTATTTCAAAGCAAAAGTGATAATAGAATAACAAAGGTTGGAGCTTTTTTAAGAAAAACTAGTCTTGATGAATTACCTCAACTTTTTAATGTTTTAATAGGAAATATGAGTTTAGTTGGACCTAGACCGGAAATACCAGATGTAGTTAAGTTTTATCCTGAAAGTTATAAGCAAAGACTTAAAGTTGTACCGGGCATAACAGGGCTTGCACAGGTAAGTGGAAGAGGAGAAATTGAACTAGGCAAAACTATTGGCTATGATTTGACGTATATTAAGAATTTTTCGGTATTATATGATTTAAAAATTTTAGTTAAAACTTTTGTAGCTGTATTTAAGCATGATGGAGCTTTCTAATTATAGGGATAAAGCACTTAAAATATGGAAATTGCTAATACCAGGTTTATCCTTATAGATTAGAAATTAACTCAGAGTACAGAGTACAGATGACAGAGTACAATGAAGGATGATTTTTCTCCGCGAGCGTAGAAAAATCTAAAAACTTAATGCTTACGCGATTACACCACATGTGGTGTTCAACTAGGTTTAAAAATATATATGTTTTAAGATTTACCTGACAAAAGGAAGGTAAATCATCCTTCACTGTACTCTGTACTCCGTACTCTGAATAAATACAATGAGCATATGGGCAATATTAGATTTGATAGTTTGCATGTTTCAGATTATTTAGCTATAAGGGGTAGTATTAATGAAAAGTTTTATTAGAAAATTATTGAGATTATTTATATGTTTAAAAATATCACTAGTTAAAATGAAGGCAAGAGTTTTAGGTGACTACATAATAAATAAGTACATAGAAAATTGCAGTGAACGATTTCTTGCGGTTTCTTTAAAGAAATTTGGTGTACAGGTTTCTTTAAATGCCAATATTAAAAGAGGATTAATACTTGATAATACTTATCGCCAATATACTAAATTGCATATTGGTGATAATTGTTTTATAGGGAGAAAAGTTTTTTTTGATCTTGCTGACGAAATTTTCTTAGAAAAGGACTCTGTAATATCTGAAGGCGTAAGTATAATTACACATCAGGATGTTGGTAATAGAATGATGAAAAAGTTTTATGATAGAAAACAATCTAAAGTAGTAGTAGAAGAAGGTGCATTTGTAGGAGCAAATTCAACTATTTTGTGTGGTGTCACAATAGGAAAGTGTGCCGTAATAGGGGCAGGTGCTGTTGTTACTAAGAACGTAGAAGCTTACTCTGTAGTAGGTGGTGTACCGGCAAAATTTATAAAAAAGCTTAACAATTAGAGTTTAAGGAGGAAGCTACAGATATGTCTGTAAGTATATTAGGATATGATATATATAGTAATACAAAAAGCGAGCTTATAAAGGATATTAGTCACATGGATAAGGTTAATATAATTTCTGGAAATCCAGAAATACTTTATAATGGACTTAGCAATAAATTTTTATTTGATAATTTTACAAACGAAAACTCTATAATAATTCCAGATGGTGTTGGAGTTGTTCTTGCAGCTAAACTTGTAGGAACTCCTGTAAAAGAAAAGGTTGCAGGGATAGAGGTTATGGAGGAAATAATAAAAAAGTGTGAGGCTGAAAATAAGGGTATATATCTTGTTGGGACAAAGCAGGAAATAATTGAAGCTTGTGCACAGAACATACAGAAAAAGTATCCTAAGTTAAGAATAGCAGGTTTTCACAATGGCTTTTTCGACTTGGATAATTGTAATGACCTTATTGAGGATATAAAAGAGTCTAAGCCCTACGCTATTTTTGTTGCTATGGGGAGCCCAAGACAAGAAAAGTTTATTGTTAAGTATATGAATGAACTTCCATGTACGGTTTACATGGGTGTTGGAGGAAGTTTTGACATTTTTGCAGGTGTTCTTAATAGAGCTCCAAGGTGGATGATTAAGCTAGGTCTTGAATGGCTTTATAGAGTGATTAAAGAGCCTTTTAGAATAAAAAGATTAGGTGCAATTCCTGTGTTTTTAATTAAGGTTATGAGAAATAAATAAGATGTGGATAGGCATTAAAATTATGAACGTTAAATTGTGGTTATTAATACCATAGTAGAGGCATTTAGAAAGAGGAGGGGAGAAATGAATAAAGTAGCAAAAAATTTTATGTTTGTAAGTGTATCTAATTTATTAGCTCAAGTTATAGTTTTTTTTACTGGAACTCACTATGCAAAAATAATAGGAAAATCGGCTTTTGGAGATATTACAACAGTTCAAGCAATAATGACTTATTTAACTATGCTTGTGCTATTTGGACTTCAAACCTATGGTACAAGAGAAATTGCAAAAGATAAAGAGAATACACCATATATTGTAGGTGACACTTTTGCTTTTAGAGCTATACTTCTTATTTTTGCAGCTGTAATAATATTTTTTATATACGAATTGCTCGGTGTTAGTGAAAAAAATAACTCCTTGAGGTTAATTTTATTGGTATACGGAATTACCTTGATTCCAGCAGGTATGAATATAGATTGGGTATATAATGGAATTCAAGAGATGAAGTACAATGCAGTGTATAATATAATAAAAAATATTATACCTTTTATTTTAATATATGTTTTTTTGAAAAATAAAAGCCAAATTTACTACATACCATTATTTACTTTCCTTGCCTTAGTAATTGGAAGTGTATATCAGCTATATGTTTATTTTTTTAGAGTAAAATTCAAGCTTAAAGTTAATTTAAGTAGAGCTAAAATAAGTGACTATGTTAATTTTGGATTTCCATTCTTAGTATCTGGTATTTTAGCCATGATAAATGGAAATGTAGATAAGATTATAATAGAATTTACTAGGGGAAACACTGAAGCGGGTATTTATTCTTCAGCTTATTATATTATTAATTTTTTAATGAATGTTGAAACAATGATATTTACAGTTGTATTTCCTCTTTTCATCAATTATTATAATAATAATGATAAGAAATCTTTGTATAAAATAGTAGATAAAACAACAAAAATCATTGTAGCTGTGGTTATGCCTCTTGTCTTAGGCGGATTTATACTTTCAAAAGATATTATGATAATCTTTTTTGGAAAAAGTTATGCTGAAGCATACGCTCCTTTTTCTATATTATTAATATATATATTAATTCTATTTATAAGAGAGGTATATGGATATGGACTTAATGCCTGGAATATGGAAAAGAAGTATTTAAAGGCGGTTACATTTTCGTCATTTTTTAATTTAATAATGAATCTTATCTTGACACCAGTGTATGGAATGAATGTAGCTGCTTTTATAACTGTTATTTCAGAGGTTATAAATCTTTATTTAATGAGAAAATATTCTTTAAGTGTTGTTAAGGTTTCTTCTGTAAAGTATATTTTAAGAATAATGTTACCATGCTTTGCAATGGGTATTGTAACTATAGCTTTAAAAGTTTTTATGGTGAATGCTATAATAAACATAATAATTAGTGCTTTAGTTTATATAGTTTCAGTATTTTTATTTAAATATATGACTGCAAGTGAAATAAAGGATTTTTTACTTAGAAAGAATGGTGTGTAATGAAATATTGCGTTTTGTATCCAAAAACAGAAAATGTGCATTTAACAAAAGATGTGGGAATGATTGCATACAAATTAAATAAATTATATGGCTATGATGCCTTTGTAGCAACGTATAAAAATGGTGAATATCCGTATTTGCAGGATGAAGTTAAAGGTTTAAAGCTTGATTTTATAAAAAAAGAACATGGTCATTTTAAAGACGTATATTTATATTTTAAAAAGAATGCTATAAAAATAGATGTACTTCAAATATTTCATATGACTTTAAATTCTGTGGTTTATGCCTTTATATATAAAATGTTTAATAAAAAAGGTATTGTGTTTTTGAAATTAGATTGCACTAAGGTACTTGTAGATAAAATAAAGAAGATGAATTTTGCACAAAGAAGGATATTAAATGCTTTTTTAAAAAGGGTAGATATTATAGGTGTAGAAAAAAAAGAAATATTTGAGGCACTTAAAATTGAATTAAAAAATCATAAAACAAAGCTTTTGAATATTCCTAATGGGCTCGATTTTGATAGGGAAGAAATTAATGCTAAAGCTGAATTTTCTAATAAAGAAAATATAATTTTAAGCGTTGGAAGGATAGGCAGTCCAGAAAAAGATTCTAAAATTTTGATGGATGCTTTTTCAAAAGTAGATAAAGGTAAACTGGGTTCATGGAAACTTGTCTTTGTAGGACCTATAGAAGAGGATTTTAAAAAAGAAATAGAAGCCTACTTTAAAGAGCATAAAGAACTTCGAGAAAGAGTAATATTTAAAGGACCCATGTATGACAGAAAAGCGCTTTACGATGAGTATAGAAAGGCTAAAATATTTTGTCTTACCTCTAAATTTGAAAGTGTTGGAATAGTGCTTATTGAAGCTGGTGCTATGGGGGATGTTATTATTTCTACCAATGTAGGTATAGCAGATGAAATTATAAATAATAATAATGGAGTTGTGATTAACGTAGGAGATGTTTCTGCACTTACTAGTGCAATTGATAAATTGATTACAATTGAAAATTTGGGCTTACAAGCTTCAGTTACAGAAAAATTTTGTAGGGAAAATTATGATTGGAATATTATAGTTAAAAAGCTTCGTGACAAAATAATAGAGATAAAAGGAAATGATATAAATGAATAATCCTAAAGTTTTTATTATAATATTGAATTTCAATTCATTTGAAGATACTAAAGAGTGTTTAATAAGCTTAGAGGATATAAGTTATAATAATTATGAAATAGTTGTTGTAGATAATTCTAATTCAGAAGAGGATTATAAAAAATTAAAAAGCAAATTTAGTAAGCATAACATTATAAGAACTGATCAAAATTTAGGATATGCTAATGGAAATAATATTGGCATAAAGTTTGCTTTAGAGCATGGAGCTGAATATATATGTATTTTAAATGCTGATGTGGTTGTTGAAAAAGATTTTTTGAAAATAATTGTAGACAAACTTAAAAATGACAAAGCTATAGGTATAGCAGGACCGTGTATTTGTGAATACAATAAAAGAGAGCTTGTACAGTGTGCAGGAGCAAATATAAGTTTATATACAGGATTAACAAAGCGACTGTATAGAGGCTATAAATACGAAGAAATAGAAAAAGAAAATAAATTAGTTGACTTTCTTGGTGGGGCATGTTTTGTTTGCAGGAGAGAAGTTTTTGAAAAGATAGGCTTAATACCAGAAATTTATTTCCTATTTTTTGAGGAGACAGAATTTTGTATTAAAGCAAAAAAAGCTGGATATAAGTTAACATGTGTGACAAATAGTAAAATATATCATAAGGGCTCGTCTACAATTTCAAGATTTAGTGGACTTAGTTACTACTTTTTAAACAGGAATAGAGTTGTTTTTATAAAAAGAAATTCTAATTTATTTCAAAAAATTATATTTTCAATGTACATTTTTATTGAAGCTATAGGAAGAATTATAATAAGACGAGAACCTTTTAGTTTAATAAAAAATTTTATATCTGGGTTTAAAGCCGATAGAAATTCCATTGATATTGCTTCAGTTAATAAGTTTGTTTGATATAAAGGCATGAATAAAAAACTGGTTTATGTATATCCTACTATACATAAGGAGTGTGATTTTTTATGGATTTTTATGAGGTTGTTAAAAAAAGAACAAGTATAAAAAAATTTAAAAATACACCTATATCAGAGCCTAAATTAGATAGTATTATAAATGCAGCTATGATGTCTCCTTCATGGAAAAATAAAACTTCATGTAGTTTTATTATTGTAGATGATGCAGATAAGAAGAATGAAATTGCAGAGGCTATTAAAAATGGTTCTACAGAAGCAGCAGATTCTATAAGAGAAGCGCCAATGGCTGTTGTTATTGTTGGTGAGCCAGATGATTCTGGAAATGTTGATGGCAAACAGATGTATTTAGTAGATAGTGCAATTGCTATGGAACATTTTATATTGGCAGCAACTAATGAAGGATATGGAACATGCTGGATAGCTTCTTTAGATCAAAAGAAAATAAAAACTTCACTTAGAATTCCTGAAAAATATGCAGTTGTTGCAGTTACACCATTAGGAGAATTTGGAGAAACAAAACCGCATAATGAACCAAAGGATATTAGAGAACATGTATTTAAAAATTATTGGACTGTTCCATATAGTGAAAAAAAACACCTTGTTATGCAATGAATAAAAATTGATAATTTTTATTCAGAGTACAGATGACGGAGTACAGAGTACAGTGAAGGTTGATTTTCTTCCGTTTTGCTACAGAAAATCTTATAACTTAATGCTTCTACTAAGGTTCATATATGATACTCAGCGAAGTTATAATATTTAAAGATTTACCTGACGAAAGGAAGGTAAATCAACCTTCACTGTACTCTGTCATCTGTACTTTGTACTCTGATTTATTATTAAGCCTTACAATATATAATTACCGGGGGGAATAAAAATGTTAGAAAATTTAACTGTAAAAGAATTTTTAAGCAAACTTGCTTCAGAAGAGCCTACGCCTGGAGGCGGCGGTGCAGCTGCGTTAACATTAGGACTTTCAGCTGCATTAAACAGTATGGTTTTTAATCTTACTATTGGAAAAAAGGTATATGAAACTTTAACTGAAGATATAAAAGAACTTATAAAATTAGATGCGGAAGAAACAAGTAAAATAATGGAACAAGCCATATTATCCTTAGATAGAGATGCAGATACATTTTCAAAGCTTATGGAAAGTTTTAAATTACCTAAAAATACAGAAGAAGAAAAAGAATATAGAAAATCGAAAATACAAGAATATACTAAAGCTGCTGCAGAAGTTCCCATGAGTGTAGCTGAAACTTCATATAAATTATATAATTTAATTTGGACTTCTTGTAGATATGGTAATAAAAATTTAATATCTGATGCTGGGGTAGCCGCAATTTTAGTTCAGTCAACCATTGAAAGTTCTATTCTTAATATTAAAGTAAATTTAAGTTCCATTAAAGATGAAGAATTAAAGAAAAAGATGAATATTAAGTGTAATGAGGTTATGGTAGAAGGACAAAAGTGGAAAACTAAAATAATGGAAGAGGTTTATAAAAGTATTTAAGTCATCTTAAAGAAAATAACAAGTCCAACTTCTATTTTGGAATGGAGATATTATGTTAAAAGACTTTATATGTAGAATTGACGAATTGTATAAAATAATTAAAAGTGATGAAGAATTGAATTTTAAAAGACAGAGTATAGAAAAATTAAAACAGTCTTTAGGCATAGAACAAAGCTTTTCAATTGAATATTATAATAGGATATCATTAAACAAAGAAAAAGGAGTAGTTTATACTCCTTATGAAATAGCAGATTATATAGTTAAAAATACAATTTTAGATAAAGATATAATTGAAAATCCGTTTTTAAAAATTTCAGATCCTGCATGTGGAAGTGGAAATATTATTATTCCATGTTTTAGATATTTGAAGAATATATATTTGAAATTTATGGCGGAAATTAATAAAAAGCATGGTATTAACTTAAATAAAGATAACATAAATTTGCATATAATTAAAAATAATTTATTTGGTTTCGATATAGATAAAGCAGCTGTCCAAATTTTAATTATAGATTTGTTTTGTGAAACTTCTACACTGACGAAAAATTTTTATATAAAAGATTTTTTAATTGATACAGTAGATGTGAAATTTGATGTGTTTTTGAGTAATCCTCCTTACATAGGACAAAAAGTTATAGATAAGGAATATTCTTTAAATTTAAAGAAAATATATAGTACATATAAGGACAAAGGTGATTTGTCATATTGTTTTTTTCAGAGAGCCATTAATTGTGTTAATAATAAGGGCAAATTAAGTTTTATAACCTCTAGGTATTTTTTAGAATCACCAAGTGGAAGAGAACTTAGAACAATGCTAAAAGAGGAATGTAAAATTTATAAAATTGTCGATTTTTATGGTATAAGACCATTTAAAAACATTGGAATAGATCCAGTTATAATTTTCCTCCAAAAAGAACAAAACTTTAATGAAAAAATAGAAATTATAAAACCGTATTGTACTAAAGGTAAAATTGGAGATGACTTTTTTTATTCTTTATTTAATGGAGGCATAAAAAACTGTAATAGATTTTTTATAAATAAATTATCTTTAAATAATGAAGGCTGGATATTAAGAACTGATGATGAAATGAATATAATTAAAAAGATAGAAGAAAATTGTGAATTTTCATTATCAAATATTTGTGATAGTTTTCAAGGTATCATTACAGGGTGTGACAAGGCATTTATAATTGATAAAAATGTCATAAGGGATGAATATATAGAGCAAGAGTTAATTAAGCCGTGGCTTAAAAGCAAGCTTATTAAAAAGGGCGTAGTTGAACAGGAACAGCTTTATATAATATATTCTGATGTAATTAAAGATACTTCACTATATCCTAATGCAATTAAACATATTAGCAAGTATAAAGATAAACTTTCTTTACGAAGAGAATGTAAAAATGGAATTAGAAATTGGTACGAGCTTCAGTGGGGAAGAAAGAGAAACATATTTGAAGGAACAAAAATAATATTTCCATATAAGTCTTCAAGTAATAGGTTCGCAATTGATACAGGAAGTTATTTCAGTGCAGATGTTTATTGCCTAAAGCTAAAAGAAAATTCTTCATTTACTTATGAAGATTTATTATGTTTGTTGAATAGTAAAGTATATGAATTTTATTTTAAAACCTTTGGCAAAAAGCTTGGAAACGACCTATATGAGTATTATCCTAACACAGTAATGAAATTACGCATTCCTAATATAGAAAAACTTAATTTAAAATTTGGTGAGAAAAGTTTATATGATATATTTAATTTAACGAAAGAAGAAGTTAAAATTATTGAAAAAAGCGTTGACTCAGAGTACAAAGTACAGAGTACAGAGTACAATTAAGGATGATTTCCCTGCGCTTTGCTACAGGAAATCTTATAACTTATCTTTGATTGCTTACGCAATCGTAGAATAAATATTGTTCAGCGAAGCTGCCAATATTTAAGTTTTAAGATTTTTTGTAGCGTTAGCGGAGGAAAATCATCCTTCACTGTACTTTGTACTCTGTACTCCGTACTCTTTTTTTTAAATAAGTGTATATTGTATGAAAAATGTGTCAATAATTAAAAATGTAAAACTTATATGAATAAAAAAGGAAATAATATACAAATATAGAATAATAAATCTATAGAATATTTTTAGGGGGAAAATTAATATGGATTTAGAATTTAAACAAGTAAATGATAAACTTATAATATCTATTATAGGTGAACTTGATCATCACAGTACTGACGAAATTAGAAATAAAATAGATGATAAGATAAAAAGTGGTGGTTATAAAAAAGTAATTTTAGATTTTTCACATGTAACATTTATGGACAGCTCTGGTATTGGAGTTATAATTGGAAGATATAAAAAATTAAAGTTATCAAATGGAGTATTATGTATTGCTAATATAAGCAATTCCGTGAAAAAGGTTTTTGAATTATCAGGATTATTTAAAATAATAAATGTTTATAATAATGTAAATTTAGCTGTTGAAAGCATTTAATGGGGGGATTTTAATGTCTAAAAACAACAGAATGAATGTAAAATTTTTAGCAAAACCAGAAAATGAAGGTTTTGCAAGAGTTACTGTTGCAGCTTTTGCATCACAGCTTGATCCAACGATTGAAGAAATAGAGGATGTTAAAACTGCAGTATCTGAAGCTGTAACTAATTCTATTATTCATGGATATGAAAATAATGAGGCAGGTATAGTTGAAATTTCAGCAGCTATTAATAGAAATGAACTTGTTTTAGAGATTATTGATGAGGGAATTGGAATTGCAGATATAGAAAAAGCTAGAGAACCATTATATACCTCTAGACCTGATTTAGAAAGGTCTGGAATGGGATTTACGATTATGGAAAGTTTTATGGATACAATGGAGATAAAATCTGAGCCTAAAAAAGGTACAAAGGTAGTATTAAGAAAGAGATTTACATCAGTAAAGGAATAGAGGGTTAAGAGTATAAAGAGGAGTGAAATAGCGAAGAAGCTATATGATATGGAGAATGAAAATACTGTAAAAAAGGAAGAATGCAAGTATGGAAATAATCAAGAATTAATAAAATTTGCCAAAGCAGGGGATAAGGAATCTCTAGATAAGCTTATTGAAAATAATCTTCCACTTGTTTCAGCTATAAGCAGAAAGTTTTTAAACAGAGGATATGAGTATGATGATATATTTCAAATAGGATGTATGGGACTAGTTAAAGCTGTAAATAATTTTGAAAGTAAGTTTAATGTAAAGTTTTCAACTTATGCTGTTCCCATGATTATGGGTGAAATAAAGAGGTTTTTAAGAGATGATGGAATGATTAAAGTAAGTAGAAGCGTAAAAAACACAGCACGTCAATTACACTATGATAGGGAAAATCTAGTGAAAAAGCTAAACAGGGAACCTACTATAGAGGAATTGGCAAAGTTTTCAGGAATAGCTCCAGAAGAAATAGTTTTTGCTACTGAATCAACAATAAATACACAGTACTTATATGATGTAGTTCATCAAGATGACGGTTCACCAGTTTTATTAATAGATAAAATAAGCCAATCAGCTGATGAAAATTCAGATGTTGTAGACAAAATAGTTTTAAAAGAGGCAATTAATAATCTTGACGAAAAATCAAGGAAGATAATAATTCTAAGATATTTTAAGGATAAAACTCAAATTCAAGTTGCTAAAATGTTAGGAATTAGTCAAGTACAAGTTTCAAGAATTGAAAAAAAAGTTTTAAAAGTTATGAAACAAAAATTAAGTAAATGATGCACAAATAATCAGTGCATCTTTTTTTTGTTTAAAAAAAATATTTATGCAAACAATAATGGTATAAAAGTTATTTAAGGGGTGAAAATAATGAAGGTTAGTGAAGAAAAAATAAAAAAAGATTTTAAATCATTATCACAAAATTCAAAGCCTAAACCTAAAATTATTAAAAATTGTATTTGCGCCTTTATAATAGGAGGTTTGATTTGTGATGTTGGTCAATTGGTTTCAGATTTTTTTTCTAGCGTAGGAGTTCCACAGGATGATTTAGGTACATATACAGCTATAGTTATGGTTTTTATAGGTGCATTTTTAACTGGAATAGGTATTTATGACAAGATAGCTAATATAGGTGGGGCAGGAACTGTTGTGCCTATAACTGGCTTTGCAAACTCTATAGTTGCACCTGCAATTGAATTTAAGAAAGAAGGCTTTGTGTTTGGAGTTGGTGCCAAAATGTTCACTATAGCAGGTCCTGTGCTAGTTTATGGATTAAGCTCCTCGGTTATTGTAGGTATAATATATTATTTTATTATGAGATAGGGTGATTTAATGAGTAAACGAATAGGAATTCAAACAGTAAAATTTGAAACAAAACCTAAAATTATAGCTGCAGAGTCAATAGTTGGACCTAAGGAAGGGGCAGGTCCTCTTAAAGATTACTTTGATATTATACTAAGTGATGATTTAAATGGAAAAGAAAGCTTTGAAAAAGCAGAATGTAGTATGATATATAATGTTATAACTGAGGTTATAAGGAAAGCAAAGCTTAAAGAAACAGATATTGATTTTTTATTTGCAGGAGATCTTTTAAATCAAATATCTTCTTCAAACTTTGCAGCAAGAGAACTTGAAATACCATTTTATGGACTTTATGGAGCATGCTCAACTATGACGGAATCGCTTGGAATTGCAGCAATGACAATTGAAGGTGAATTTGCAGATCATGCTATAGCAGCTACGTCCTCTCATTTTTCTTCTTCAGAAAGGCAATTTAGATTTCCACTTGAATTTGGAAGTCAAAGAAAACCAAATTCTCAATGGACAGTTACAGGAGCAGGAGCCATGTTACTTGGAAGAAAAGGTGATCATCCATGTATAACCTATGCTACAACAGGAAAAGTAAAGGATTATGGTATAAGTAGCCCAGATAGCATGGGAGAAGCTATGGCGCCGGCAGCAGTTGATACACTAAAACAACATTTTAAGGATACAGGTAGAAAACCAACAGATTATGATTTAATTGCTACAGGAGATTTAGGCAAAGTTGGTAGACAAATAACAGCTGAACTTTTAAAGAAAGAATATGGATATGACATAAGTAATGTTTATATGGATTGTGGTGAAAAAATATTTGATTGTGAGAAGCAAAACACTAATTCAGGTGGAAGTGGATGTGGTTGTTCAGCTGTTGTTGATTGTGGATATATATATAAAAATATTTTAAAGGGAAAATATAAAAAGGTTCTTCTTGTTTCAACGGGAGCCCTTATGAGTACAACTGCTACTTTGCAAGGTGAATCAATTCCGGGAATTGCTCATGCAGTTTCTATAGAATTTGGAGGTGTTAAAAAATGACTAATTATATAATGTCATTTTTAGTAGGAGGACTGATTTGTGTAATTGCTCAAATAATAATGGATAAAACGACAATTACACCAGGATTAATATTGGTAAGTTTTGTAACAATAGGTGTAATACTTGGAGCATTAAACATATATGATATTATAATAAAGTATGGTAAAGCAGGTGCAACTATACCTCTTCCTGGATTTGGATATTCACTTGCTAAAGCAACAATAAAAGAGGTTAAGACAAATGGACTTGTTGGTGCATTTACAGGTGGAATTAAAGGGGCAGCGGGAGGTATAACTGGAGCTGTCTTTTTTGGATACATTGCAGCTTTAATCTTCAATTCTAAGACGAAAGGATGAATAAATTGAAGAGGAAAGTTATAGTTGTAACTGATGGAGATAGTATTGCAAAAAAGGTTGTTGAAAAATCAGCTTTAAGTGTAGGTGGAAGATGCCTTTCAATTTCTTGGGGAAACCCAACTAAAATAACAGGGGAAGAAATGGTTAGGCTTATAAAGTGTGTGAAATTTGATCCTGTTATTGTTATGGCAGATGATAGGGGAAATATTGGAAGAGGTAATGGTGAAAAAGCAATAAATTTTCTTATAAAATGTGAAGAAGTTGAAGTTATAGGTATTGTAGCAGTAGCATCAAATACTAAAAATGCAAGTGGTATAAAAATAAAGTATTCAGTTGATAGAAATTGTGAGCAAGTAAATTGTGCCGTAGATAAGTATGGAAATGTACAAAATACAAATGTATTAAAAGGTGATACGGTAAATACAATAAATTTAGGAAGTAAGGTTTGTGTTGTAGGAATAGGTGATCCAGGCAAAGTAGAACAAGGTAATGATATTGAAAATGAAGATAGAATATTAAGTAAAGCGTTAAAAATAATTATTGAAGAATACAAAAAAAATAGATAAGGCATTTTTTAGACCTTATCTATTTTAGCATATATACTATAGAGAATTTAATGTTTATTTTGAGAATTGTTATTAGTGCTATTAGTAGTATTAGTGGTATTAGTAGTGTTAGTAGTGTTATTAGTATTAGTAGTGTTATTTGATGGAACATTATTTTGTGGAACTTTAGTAGTATTAGTAGTGTTGTTTGATGGAATATTATTTTGTGGAACTTGTGAGTTTTGGTTTTGATTTTGTTGTGTACCAGTCTGTGGTTGTGTCTGTGTCTGTGTATTCTGTTCAGCATTGCTATTTTGTGCATTGTCAGTAGGGTCTAAGCTAGTAGGTGCAGTTCCATCAATAAATATGTCATTGCCAATTTGAACTATTCCATCAGGCATTTGAATATCTTTTATAGGCTCATTTTGAGAAGCAGCATTCATTATTTGTCCCCAAATACCTGCAGCACCATTACTATAAATGCCGGGGATACTATGGTCGTCATTGCCTACCCAAACAGCTGCAGAGTAATATGGAGTTAATCCACAAAACCATAAGTCTCTAAAACCTGTTGAAGAACCAGTTTTACCACCAGCAGGCATCTCTCCAAGTTCAGCTCTAGCATTTGTACCGGTTCCATCATTATAATCCATAGGTCCCTTCAATAAATCATACATTATATAAGCAGCTTGAGGAGAAATTACTTTTCTAGTGGCATAGCTACTTTGCAATAAAACATTTCCCTTTTTATCAACAACTTTTGTATAAAGTCTAGGTGAACTATATAAACCTTGATTACCAAAAACCCCGTAAGCGGCTGACATGGTAAGTGTATTACTACCACTGAATTCACCTAAGGCTACAGCAGCAATACTTGATTTATCAGTGTTATTAAACTTTAGTCCAAATTTATCAGCATATGAAACACCTGTAGTTAAACCTAATTTATCTTCAACCTTAACTGCTATAACATTTTTTGATTCTGCAAGAGCCGTTCTTACGGAAAGTGGGGTGTTAGTAAAGACACCATCATCATTTTTAGGATTATAAGGGTCACCATTAGATCCGTATTTACTTTGAAGTTCAGGTGAAAGCGCAGAGTCATTTATTGTTGTTTCTGATGTTATTAGTTTAGTATCTATAGAAGGACCGTAGACTGTAAGTGGCTTGATACTTGAACCAGTAGGTCTTAAATAGCTATTTGAGGCTGCTCTATTATACGAAGTAGGAGGTTGCGTTCCTCTACCACCTATTAAAGCCTTAACTTCACCAGTATGATAATCAAAAATTGCAGCAGAAGCTTCTGGTTGAACTATTCCATGTTTATCAGTATGAGTAACACCTTGAAGATATTTAGTAGTGTTTATAATCTCTTGAGCTTTATTTTGAAGATTAGTGTTCATTGTAGTATATATTTTTAGATTGCCATCTCTTAGAAGATTATCAATTTCTTCATCAGTATATTGATACTGAGCTTTTAAATCTTTTTTTACTTGTTCAACAACAGGAATTGAAAACCATTCATAATTATATTTATTTGAAAGTTTAGAGCCAGGAAAAATTAACTTGTTGTTGTTTAAATCATTCAGTGCATTTTGGTATTCTGAATCACTTATGTATCCATTATCTTTCATTTTAAATAAAACAGTTCTTGTTCTGTTTAGATAAATGTTGTGATTTTTTTGTGCATTTGGTGAAAATGGGTAGTATGCTGAAGGGCTTTGAGCGAGTCCAGCTATAAAAGCACACTGTATTAAATTTAAATTTTTTACGTCTGTTCCGAAATATTGCTCTGCAGCAGTTTCGACTCCATTTGCTTGACCGCCTAAATAAATTGTATTCATATAGGCTTCTAATATTTGATCTTTTGATAATTGTTTTTCTAGCTGAATTGATAAATAAGCTTCTTGAATTTTTCGCCTTAAGGACAATCTATTTTGAAGTGAATCATTTAAAAATAGTCTTGTCTTTATAAGTTGTTGAGTTATAGTTGATGCACCTTGGATATTATTTTGTCTATGAATTTTAGATTTAATATCGTTATATAGGGCACCTACTATTCTTTTCAAATCTATTCCATTATGCTTATAAAATCTTTCATCTTCTATGCTTACAAAGGCATGAGATAAATTTGCAGGTACATCCTTCAAGGATACAACCACTCTTTTTTGGTTTGTAATTACGGTATCCATTGGATTACCACTATCGTCGTATAATTGTGATGCTTGAGCAAGATTGAGTATTGTACCATTAACGTCTAATTCTGGAGCGTTTTTTATTGTTGCAAAAATGAATCCAGCAGCAGCTACAGAACATAGAAAAAATACACAAAAAAATATAAGTAATAGTGTTTTGAAAATTCTAAAACGCTTTTTTTTCTTTTTATATTTTGTATTATTTGTCTTTTTAGTTTTTACATTACCAGACATAAGTTTCCTCCTTAAGTAAATCACTATGTTGAATAATTATAGCATATAATAGAAAAATAATAAATCCATATTTATACATAAAATACAAAAAGTATAATTAAATTTTACTATTGTTAATAAAAAGATTCTTAATAACATAGTATATGAATAGAAAGTATTAATTTTATATTAAATTTAATTATGTTGAAATTAAGAGGTGAGAAATATTAAAGCCAAGAAATTTAAAATAACAATACTAATAATATTGACAGTTATATTATTAGTATTCAATTTATTTATATATGAATTTGATAAGATAATTACTCCAACCGTTTTGGCAGTTGGTGATGCAGAAATGCGGGAAAAAAGTAATGATATCGTAAATAAAATCTTAATTAATGAGTATAACAATAATTTCAATTCTGATGATATAATTAATGTAGAAAAAGATAATTTGGGCAATATTGTTATGGTAAAGGCTAACACACTTAAGATGAATAAAATTGCATGTGATGTTTCACTGAAATCTCAAGAGAGCATAAGAAAAATTGGACAAATTGGTATTAAGATACCAGCAGGATATATATTTAAAAATAACATACTTGCATATTTTGGACCAAATATAACAGTAAGAATGGAGCCAGTAGGAAATGTACAAACAAGCTATAAGTCAAAATTTGAAGGTGCTGGAATAAATCAAACAAGACTTCTTATATATGTTAATGTAAAAACTAAAATTAGGGTTATAATTCCCACATCTTATAATGATATTGAAGTTAAAAATGAAGTACCAATATCTGAAACGATTATTGTAGGTAAGGTACCGGATAATGCTCTTCAGTTAAATATGGGAAAAAATAGTAATTAGTTGGTATAGGTAAAAAATGTTTGGAATTAATGATATAATCAGCACAAAGAATATAATAAAGAAATTTTTTTTTATATAAATAGAAAGGTGATTTTAATGGAAATTAGGTTAGCAAATGAAAAAGATTTACTAAATTTATGGGAAGAAACAGATAATATACGTTTATACAAAAGAATGGGGTTCACAGAAAAAATAAAAGATTCTTTTGTTGACCCTTGCAATGTGGATGAAAAACAAATGCCTAATTCATGTGAAAAAATTTGGTTATTAGGAAAAAATTTATAGATATGCTTTCTAGGGGATGTCGAAATAAACTTATTTAATACGTAACTTAAAATTATTGCGAAGCGTTAAAACAGAGTACAAAGTACAGAGTACAACGAAGGATGATTTACCTTTCCTTGCGCCAGGTAAATCTTAAACTTAAATGTTGTTCAGCGAAGCTGAACAACATTAATGTAGCTATTGCGTAAGCAATCAAAAAATAAGCTTTAAGATTTTCTGTAGCAAGGCGTAAGAAAATCATCCTTCACTGTACTTTGTACTCTGTACTCCGTACTCTGTTTTTTTGTTCGACAGCCCCTTGTTATAATTTGAAAAACAATTGTATACCAAAATTCCGTAGGCACGGAGGAATTTTTACCTTAAACCACTGTAATTGGGAAGTAAGAACGTTTTGGAACGATTTAAATAGCATCTCATAAATCTTAGGCTTTTAAAGTTTTTCACCTTAGATTTATTGATGTTATTTAATGTTCCAGAATGTTCTTACTTCCCAACAATTTTACTCTTCCCAATTAAATATGTACGGAACATTTCTGTAGTAATCTCCATAATTAAGGCCATAGCCAACAACAAATATGTCAGGTATTTCAAAGCAAAAATAATCCGGCTTTAAATCAACTTGTCTTCTTTCTGGTTTATCAAGTAGAACACATGATTTTACACTTTTGGCGCCAAGAGATTTAGCATGTTCTATAACAAAATTCATAGTTAATCCTGAATCAACTATATCATCTATTATTAATACGTCTAAATCCTTAATATCATCTTTAATATCATTTACTACTTTAATTGCCCCTGAAGAAGTTTCGTTATTACCATAACTTGAAGTTGTCATAAAACCTATTTTTGTAGGAAGGTCAATTTCACGTACAAGGTCAGCGGTATATATAAAGCTACCTCTTAATAATGATAAAACATACAGATTTTTATCACTATAGTCATGAGTTATAATTTTTCCTAAATCTTTAATTTTACTTTTAATTGCATCTTCACTTATTACTATATTTCTTTTTTTCTTTTCCATAAAAAGATCCTCCCAAATAAAAATAATTGGCTATGGTTTAGATAAGTGTTGATTTTAGCACTTATTTAAAACATAGCTTCCTTTAGTAAGTTTAGCTATTTTTAAAAGAATGTTTCTATGATGTGTTGACTTTTATGGACTCTTAGGATTGCTTGTTTATAATTTGCGTAATTTTGACTAGGACGGTCAAAGCCATTTAGGCATCAGGACGATGCATCTAAATGGGTAGCAAATTATATACGAGCAATTCTTAGAGTCCATTAATGTCATAAGCTCATATAATCTTTCTTTTAAAACATAGCTAAGTTATTCATAAATAAAAAAATTGTAGAAGTAATAAAACTTTTACAATATGGTAAAGCTAATGTACTTATGTATTTACAATATTTCTTTTATAGTATACAATTATATGGAAATTGTCAAGATTAAAAAAATGTGAATAAAAGAGGGTATCAATTATGATTTTAGGTAATATAGAAGGAGTAAAGAACTCTATTTTAAATGAACTCGATAATATATATAATTTTTTTGTACCAAAAGATAGTATATTTACAGATGAAATTGTAAGTTTATTATGCAAGGTATCAAATTTAATAGAAAGAGAAGTAAGTGTGTCAATTAATAGGAAGGGAAAAGTTATTAGTGTAGCCATAGGTGACAGTAGTACAGTTGAATTGCCGCTAGTAGATGTTTATCAAAATAAGCTTTCTGGAGTAAGGGTAATACATACTCATCCAAATGGCAATCCAAAACTTTCAGCCGTAGATACATCTGCTTTGCTTAAGCTAAAGTTAGATTGTATTGTTGCAATTGGCACCTTTAATAATTTGGTTACTGGTGTATGTATTGGATTTTGTGATGTTAAAGATGATATCCTTACATTTGAAGAAGTTGGACCATTAAAATTAGAAGATGCTATTGAATATAAATATTTAAATAAGCTTACATATACTGAGGAAATAATCAGTAATATTGAAAATTTAAATGAAGACGATAAAGAAAGAGCTATACTAGTTGGAATTGATACTGATGAAAGTTTAGAAGAATTAGGGGAACTTGCTAGAGCTTGTAATGTAGAACCAGTTATGAAGGTTATGCAAAAGAAGGATAAAATCGATAACGCATTTTTTATAGGAAAGGGCAAAGTTTCGGAAATAGCGCTTTTGAGGCAAGTAAAGATGGCCAATGTCATAATATTTGATGATGAGCTTGCGGGTTCGCAGGTTAGAAACTTAGAAGATAGTATAGGAACAAAGGTAATTGATAGGACTACTTTAATATTAGATATTTTTGCAAGGAGAGCTAAGAGCAAGGAAGCTAAAATACAAGTTGAATTAGCACAATTAAAGTATAGGCTGCCTAGATTAATGGGACTTGGAAGCGTATTATCTAGAACGGGGGGAGGAATAGGAACAAGGGGACCTGGAGAAAAGAAACTTGAAGTTGATAAAAGACATATAAGAGATAGAATACATGACTTAGAAAATGAATTAAAAAAGGCAAAGAAAACAAGGGAAGTACAAAGGGAAAAAAGAGTTTCTAGTGAATTACCTCAAATATCATTAGTTGGGTATACTAATGCAGGAAAATCAACTCTTAGAAATTTACTTTGTGAACTTCTAACACCAAGGGACTATGCTGCTAAAGAAAAGGTATTTGAAGCAAATATGCTATTTGCGACACTAGATGTAACTACAAGAGCTATTAAGCTCACGGATAATAGAACAGCAGCTCTTACGGATACTGTTGGCTTTGTGAGAAAACTTCCACACAGTCTTGTTGAATCATTTAAATCTACGCTTGAAGAAGTAATTTATTCTGATCTTTTAGTTCATGTCGTGGATTCTTCTTCTGATACAGCAATAGATCAAATTAAAGCTGTAAATGAAGTTTTAACTGAACTTAATGCGAAAGACAAGAATACAATTATTGTGCTTAATAAAATAGATAAAGCGGAAAATGAAAAAATAGAGGCTTTAGTTAAGTTTTGTGAAGGTTATGAAGTAGTTCAAATATCTGCAAAAGAAAAGATTAATATAGATAAATTATTATCGGAGATTGAAGATAAGCTCCCAAGTAAAACTAAAAAGGTTGAGTATTTAATTCCATATGATGCTCAAAAAGTGACAGCTTATATTCATCAATATTCAGTTGTCGAATTAGAGGAATTTAAAGATAATGGAACATATTTAAAAGCAATTGTAGATGAAAAAGTCTATAATAAATGCAGAGAATATATGATTGGAGAGTAACAGGGGAAGAAGGTGTTTCTTTTGAAAAAGACAATTTCACAATATCAAAAAGCATTTACAACAGAAATTGAAAATTTAAAGTCCAATAAAAATGTTCTTGCAGTTATGGTTTTCGGAAGTATGGTTTCTGGAGATTTATGGGATGGATCTGATATAGACCTTTTTGTTATTGCAAATGATGAAGGATCAAATAGTATAAAAAACATATTTACTGAAGAAGAAGGTATATCAATTCATATAAAATTAATGGGCAAAAATAAGTTTTTGAGACTCAATGAAAATGACCTTAAGGGTGGCTTTTTTCACAGAATATTTGCTTCGTCTAAGCTTGTATTTTCTAATGATATGGAAATAACAGCAAGATATGATAGTGGGAGATATTACCCAGATATCGATAGAAGAAAGTGGAATATGGTTTATGCAGGAAATGTAATTAAGAGTATAGATACTTGTAAAAAATATTTGATTAATGATGGAATATATACGGCTTATTGTGAAGCAGTGAAATGTGTAGATGATTTTTCAAAGCTTTATGTTAATTACTCTGGATATATGATAAATAAGGATGCTGTAAGTATGCTTATGAATATAGATGAGAAATTTAAAAAACATGTTGATAATTTATTATTTGATAAAAGCGATATTAAAAAGTCAATTGAAGCTATGGTTACTTATATGGATTTATTTGTAAATGCCAATTTAAAGAATATTGCTGATTTATTAATTGATTATATGAGGAAAAAAGATTGCTTTTTAAGTGAGGAAGATATAAATAATGATTTAATATTTAAAGATTTTAATATAAATTCGGAGGAATTATTAAATAAACTTTGGATTCTTAATATTATTAAGAAAAAAACTAGGGAATATTTACTTAAAGATGGAAGTATTTTAGTAAAAGAAAATGTATATTATATATAGGTGATTTATAATGAAAAAGTATGCAATGAAATTTAAAGAGGAAGTTCCAAAGTATGTTCAAATAGCGAGACATATTAAAAATTTAATAGATACAGATGTAATAAAGAATGAAGAAAAATTGCCACCAATAAGGGAACTTGCAAAATACTTAAATGTTAATAGTGATACTATAGTTGCAGCTTATAGAAAAATGAAAAGTGAAGGTTATGCATACCTAAAAATGGGGAGCGGCACATATGCTAAAAAAAAGGATGCATATACAAGTTTAAAAAGAGACTATTCAAATATATTTAAGAAAATGGATGGTAGAAGTGAAGAGGGCTATATAGATTTTGCAGAAGAAAATCCGTGCGGAGAATATTTTCCCATAGAAAATTTTAAAAATGTAATTGATGAAGTGCTCGTAAGGGATGGATTAGATGCTCTTGTTTATCAAGAAGCTCTAGGATATATAGGACTTAGAAGTAGTATAAGTGATTTTTTGTGGAATAAAACAGTTGACGAGGATAGGATAATCATTGTTTCTGGTGCACAGCAGGGAATTGATATAATTTCTAAGGCCATTGTAAATGTAAATGATAATGTTGTTATTGAGAAGCCAACATATAGTGGTGCCTTATCACTATTCAAATGGAGAAGAGCTAACATCTTTGAAGTTGATATGGAGGAAGATGGAATAAATATAAATCAATTTGAAAAAATATTGAAAAAGAATTATATAAAATGTTTTTATACAATGACTTATTTTCAGAATCCTACAGGAATTTCATATAGTATTAATAAAAAAAAGGAAATATTAAGATTAGCTGAAAAGTATGACTTTTATATAATAGAAGATGATTACCTTTCAGAAATACAATATAATGATAAATTTGAATATAGAAGTTTTAAAAGCTTAGATACAAAGGATAGGGTTATATACATAAAAAGTTTTTCTAAGATATTTCTTCCAGGAATAAGAATAGGATATTTAATAATGCCATCCTTACTTCAAGAACAAATTGAAAATTCAAAGATTACAACAGATATATCAACATCAAGTCTTATGCAAAGAGCACTTGATTTATATATAAGAAAAGGCTATTGGAGAAGTTATATAGCTAAGATTAACAGCATGTATAGGGCAAGATATTATTATATGCACGAGAAACTAGAGGATATATTAGGTAATAAAGTTGAAATTAGTGATCCTAAGGGTGGATTTAGTTTTTATTTAAAAATTAAAGATAATGTAGAAAATAATTGTGTTGATTTATTCTATAGCTGTAAGAAAAAAAAGGTACTTATAACTCCGGGAGTATTTTTTTATAAAAATAATGATGATGGTTTAAAGTATTTTAAAATTGGATTTTCTAAAGCAAATGAAAGTGAAATTTTAAAAGGTATTGGGGTAATAAATAATATACTGGGGATGGATGTATGAGTTATTTTACAATAAGAAAAGAAGCATGTGCTGAATTTGAAGAAAGAAAATCGGTTTTTATTGGCCATGCAAAGAGAGTTGAAACTGAAAGTGAAGCAAAAGAATTTGTAGAAAAAATAAAAAAAGAGCATAAAGATGCTACGCATAATGTTTATGCATATATTGTTGGAAGGGATATGCTTATACAAAAATGTACGGATGATGGAGAACCCCAAGGTACCGCTGGAGTTCCAGTTTTGGATGTAATAAAAAAGAATGGAATAACAGATGTTGCTATAGTGGTTACAAGATATTTTGGAGGAATTCTTTTAGGTACAGGTGGACTTGTAAGGGCATATTCAAAGGGAGCTTCTGAAGCTGTAAATGAAAGCGGAATAGTGGAAAAGGTGCTGGGAGTACAAATTACAATTATCTTAAATTATGAGCTTCTTGGTAAACTCCAATATCATTTTTCAATTAAAAACTGGCACATTGAAGATATACTATATACTGATAAAGTTGAAATCAAATTTAATTTTGAAAGTCAGTATTTAGATAAAATAAAAAAGGAAATATCAGAGATTTGTTCGGGAAAATGCGAATTTAAAATTGATAAAGAAGGATATTATTTTAAGTCTGAAAATAGATTAATTAGTTCGTAGTGTAATAAATAGGCTATGTTTTAAATAAGCGTGAAAATCAACACTTATTTAAAACATAGCCAATAATTAAATTAGTGCAGTAGCTCTTGGTAATTTTTATGTGTCTTAAAAGAAATTTTGTGGTATAATATTAAGCGTGACTGTAAATATGTAATACATATTTCTAATATATAGGTTTGAGTTAGGAGGAATAGCAAATGTCAGGACACTCAAAGTGGCATAATATTCAAGCTAAAAAAGGTAAGGTAGATGCTAAAAGAGGAAAAATATTTACAAAGATAGGTAAGGAAATAGCGGTTGCTGTTAAATCAGGAGGATCTAATTTAGACGGAAATTCAAAATTAAGAGACTGCGTTGCTAAAGCTAAAGCAGCTAATATGCCTATGGATACAATAACAAAAGCTATTAAAAAGGGAGCAGGAGAACTTGAAGGCGTAAATTATGAAGAATTAATGTACGAAGGATATGGTCCTGCAGGAGTAGCTGTACTTGTTAATGTTTTAACTGATAATAAAAATAGAAGTGCAAGCGATGTTAGATGTATATTTGATAGAAATGGTGGAAATTTAGGTGCTACAGGTTGTGTATCATGGATGTTCCAAAGAAAAGGACAAATAGTTATACAAAAGCAAGATGGAATAGATGAAGATGAATTAATGATGAAAGTATTAGAGCTTGGTGCAGAAGATTTTTCAGCAGAAGAGGAAGTTTTTGTAATTACAACAGCTCAAGAAGATTTTTCAACTGTAAGAGAAGCTTTAGAAAAAGAAAATTTTGAATTTGAATCTGCAGAAATAACAATGATACCAGATAATACTGTAAGTTTAAATCTTGAAGATTCTGAAAGAGTTCAGTCATTAATAGATAAATTAGAAGATAATGATGACGTTCAAGATGTTTGGCATAATGCTGAATTTGCAGAGGATTTTGAAGGCTAATTTGTAATATCTATTTAGAGTAGAGAGTAGAGAGTAATTACCTACTCTCTATTCTGTTTCTAGATTCGATTATTAAATTATAGTTATTAATTTTAGGGGGCCACTAGATGAAGGAAAATTCATACAAGTCAGATTTGTTACTTTTAATTACAGCAGCAATATGGGGATTTGCTTTTGTTGCTCAGAGAGTTGGAATGAATTACATAGGACCTTATACGTATAATGGTGTAAGATTTGCATTTGGAGCTATATCATTAATTCCAATTATGTTTTTTAGGAGCGATAAAAATAGAAAAAATGAAAAAAGTCAAAAAAAAACCTATTTGATTTATGGAGCTATAGCTGGTGTTTTAATTTTTGCAGGCTCTAATCTTCAACAAATAGGACTTATAAAGACACAAGCAGGAAAAGCTGGATTTATAACGGATTTATATATTGTAATTGTTCCATTAATTGGAATAGTATTGAAAAAGAAGGTTGCAATAAATTCATGGATTGGGGCAATCATTGCAGCTGTAGGATTGTATTTTTTATGTGTAAAAGAAAATTTTAATATAACAAATAGCGATTTGGTTATTCTTGCAAGCGCTTTTGTATTTGCTATACATATTTTATTTATTGATCATTCAGCGCAAAAGGTAAATGCTATAAAACTTGCTTTTCTTCAATATGTTGTATGCTCCATTTTAAGCATGATAGCAGCTGTACTATTCGAAAATATTAATTTGATTGAAATTTTTAATGCAGGCATACCAATAATTTATGGGGGAGTTTTTTCAGTAGGTATAGCATACACTCTTCAAATTGTGGGACAAAAAAATGCGGAACCAACGCATGCCTCAATTATAATGAGTATGGAAGCAGCATTTGCAGCAATTGGCGGCTTTATTCTTTTAAACGAACATTTAAGTATTAGAGCCGTTTTGGGATGTATACTTATGCTTATAGGAATGGTTGTATCTCAAGTTAAAATTTTTGCAAGAAATAGTTGAGCAGGTAAACATATATAGATAAGCAATTTGAAAAGTTAAAATTGCTTATACCAAATTTATCCTATTAAATTACAATTTTTAGAGCAGAGTACAAAGAAGGATGATTTGCCTTTCGTTTTACTCAGGTAAATCTTAAACTTAAATGGTGTCAGCTTCGCTGAACGCCATGCATCACGCAATTGCGCAGCAATAAAAAAATAATTTTTGAGATTTTTCGTAGTGCTAACGGAGAAAAATCGTCCTTCATTGTACTCTGTACTCTGAGTTAAATTGTAATTTGCCAGGATAAACTTGGTATTTGCAATTTCAATGTTCCAAGTTGTACATCTATAGTAAAATTTGAGCTTTGTTTAGTCAGAGAAATAAATGACTAGATGGAGCTTTTTTTATTGGCTATGTTTTAAATAAGTATTGATTTTCACACTTATTGAAAACATAGCCTTTCTATTTTACTATAAATAAGAATAATTATTGAATATGGTATTGTTTTTAGAAAGTTTGTACTTAGTAGTATAAAAGTATAAAATATGGAAGAAAATACAGATAATTAAAAGCAAATTGGCTTAAATAAAGTATTCATGTAATTATAACATTTTACAATATATATAAATTTGATTTACTATGTAGTTAATTCAATATATTGAATGCAAAATAGATGTAAGGAGAAGGATTTATGGAAAATTTAAATTTTTTTGACGATTTTAGAAGAAATTTAATTGATCAATATGAAAAATGTGAAGCTTATAAAATAATATGTGATAATCAAAAGTATAATCCAAAAACTCAATTAAAATGTGAAGAAGATATTGAGAAGGTTCCTTTTTTAGTAACTACAGTTTTTAAGAAATCTGCAAATTTATTTGACAAATTGCTTAAAGTACCTACTAATGAATTAGATAAATGGACTGTATCAAGTAGTACAAGTGGTGATCCCAGCTTTGTAGGAAGAAAAAATGAAGATATAGATACCTTAAGACAAATAATAAAAAATGATACTATGATTGATCCTAAATGTGAATTCAATTGTGTCTTTTATCCTGAACCCGAAGTAATGAAAAAATATAAAAGTATAAAAATAATGGACAAGCCAACAGAGTCATATATAGGGAATGTATTAGATTTAATGGCAGATACAAGTGATTTTGGGTCAAATGCAAAGTTTTTATTAAAGCCATATGAGGATAGATTTGATGTGGATATAGATGAGTTTGCTGAATTTATTAAAGTTCATGATAAAATGAAGCATTATTTATTAATAGGCGGATCAACTATATTGCTATATAATGCAGTGGAAGCTTTAAAAAAGAATGGAGTTAAGCCAGTTGAATTGGGAGATAAGGCGATTATTCGTACCGGCGGCGGAGGCTGGGATGGAAAAAAGGGAAATGTCTCTATGGGTAAGAAAATGGAAAGATGGCAATTTGTAAAAATTGTTTCGGAGTTTTTAGGAATTCCAGAAGAAAATTTTATCGACATATATTCATTTACGGAAAATAGTCTTCCTATAACTGGTCATTATTCTAGCAAATTAAAAAATTATTTATTTCATGTGCCAAGTGGAGGAAGAGTTGTTATAAGAGATCCAAAGACTTTAAAGCCTCTTCATAATGATGGTGACAAGGGATTAATTCAAATATTAAATGCATATGGAACATCGGCTTTTGCTGGAGCTTCTATACTTGTTGATGATATGGCAGAGATTGTTTCTAAAGAAAAATGTCCAGAGTGCATGGCAAATTGTATGACAATTAAAATATTAGGAAGAGTTAAAGGTTCAGAAGCAAAAGGATGTGGAGCAACTTTAAATGTTGGAGGGGATAAAAATGAGAATTAATTATTCTACAGGAAGCACGTTTGCTGAAAAGGAATTAAATGGTTTAAAAATGGAGCTAAATATCTCCAATGAGGATAATATCTTAAAAGAAATAGAGAGACTTAAAAAAAATAAAATTAAAAGTCATAAAATAATTACAGAAAAAACTATAGAAATTTTAGATAAGTGTGCAAGAATGTGGTTAGATGGAGAATACTCTAAAGAACATATAAATATACTAGCCCAAATTACAAACCAAAGTGTTCCTCTTATAACCTATGAACTTAATGGAAGCATGGAAATGCTTTTAAAAGACAATATTCAAAAAACTATTAAAGAAGAATTGGGAGATTTAGATATACTTGATACTTGGGTAAAAAGAAGCTATGGTTATGCCCATAGGCAGCCTAGGGGACTGATCTTTCATAATATTTCAGGAAATGCTCTTGTTGTAATCTTAATGAGTATTGCAATGGGACTTTTATCGAAAAATTGTAATTTAGTAAAAGTTTCTGGCGACGAACCTTATTTTGCATATGCCTTTTATAAAAGTTTATGTGAAATTGATGATAGTATAAAAGATAGATTATCTATAATATATTTTGATAGTTCAAATGAAAATATTTATGATACAATTGTAAAAAATAGTGACTCTATAATCCATTGGGGTGGGGAAAGTTCAAGTAAAAAGATTTCAAGCATATGTGCAAAATATCAAAAACATTTAATAATGCATGGTCAAAAAATAAGCTTTGAGGTTATTGACAGTTTAGACGATAGTATAGAAATCGCAAATAATGTAGCAAAAGACATTATTTGCTGGGAACAAAAAGCATGTTTGTCACCAAGAATAGTCTTTATAAATAGAAAGAATGATGTAAATAAATTTGCAAAAATATTAGGAAAAAGCTTAAAAGAAATCGGTAGTTCAATACCTAAAGCTTATTCAACTGCATGGAATTCTATAAAAACTATACAAGATAGGCAATATTGTGAAATAAAATATGGAATGAAAGAAAATGATACAAAAATTTATTCTTCATATAATGCTGATTATACAGTAATTTTAAGTAAAGGTATGCCTGATAAGGAAGATATAAATAGATGTTTTTATAGATTTATATTTGTTTGTCCTTATGATAATGAAGATGAAGTTTATGAATATGTAAGTGAAAATTTGAAGGAATATCTACAAACTATGGGGTATGCTGGCGATGATATTGGTTTCATTGAAAAAATGACTTTGCTTGGAGTAAGTATAGTAACGAAACCTGGCTATATGGCGATTCATTATCCGGGAACTTCTCATGATGGCACTCATAATCTTTATGATATGACACTGCTTGTAAGCAGACAAATTTGAGATTAGACCAGAGTACAAAGTACAGAGTACAGAGTACAACGAAGGATGATTTACCTTTCCTTAAGTCAGGTAAATCTTAAACTTAACTGGTGTTAGCTTTGCTAACACCAGTAATGACGCGATTGCGTAAGCAATCAAAAAAATAAGTTTTGAGATTTTCTGTAGCTTTGCTACATAAAATCATCCTTCACTGTACTTTGTCAACTGTACTTTGAATAAAGGTTCCCATTTTTAAAATTTAAGTATAAAATAATTTTAGTGTAGCAGCTTTCGTTACGTATATCTATCTTAAAATAGAGTTTTTTTCTAATCTTCTTTTTGCAAGAAAATCTCTAACTTTTTTGGTTTCATTTTTATCACATATGAAATTAAAATGGATTGCAACTTTTGATTCTAATTCACTAAAATAATCATACATAAGGAATAGTTTATTCCATATATCCTCATATTCACCATTTGGAAATATGTTTTGCAAGCGCTTCATTTCAGTCTCAGAAAGAAATCTTTTTAAATATTTATTACTGCTTCCAGTAGTCACATTAAATTGATGCTGTATTCCAATTTCCCAGTTTAGCATCTTCATGAACATTTTCATAATTAGAACATCATAAGTGTATTTCGCATAATAAAACTCTTCTCTGCACAGTCCCTTTGATATGTAAATAGATAACCATCGGAATTCATTGGTGGTATTATAAAATTCCATCTTTGTTGGTGGCTTAATAAAAAAGGCAGTTTCAGTAGCTATGGGAATTAATTCTTTATAATTATCTTTATTAAGCAAAACAATCCTTGGTTCATTATTATCTTTTTCATTTTCTATATTTATTATATCTACAATATTAAGGTCGATGCGGTTACCATCCGTAAATTGAATAAGAAATGCAAATGCTTCATGGCCACAATAATCATAAGGATGTGAATACCAATCCACCGGATACTGGACTATAAGTATGTCACCAAAATAGCTTATCCAGTTTTTATCTTTTGTAAATTCACGTATGTCGGTAACAAAATATACAATATCAAAATCGCTGTATTGATCATGTACGGAATTTTTATTTGCCCTTGAACCATTCATAGTAACCGCACGAATTCGTTCATCTTCAATAGCTTTTTTCATGATTAAGTTCATCATTTCAGTTTTTGTACGCATTGCAAAACCCCCAATTATATTTTCTTATTTTTAATTACATAAGAACTATAGATAAACAGCCGAGAAGATTGAAATTGCTAATACCAAATTCATCCTGATAAGTTACAATTTATCGAGGAGAAGCCAAAGTACAAAGTACAGAGTACAAAGTACAATGAAGGACGATTTTTCTCCGTTAGCACTACGAAAAAATCTGAAAACTTATTTTTTTATTGCTGCGCAATCGCGCCATACATGGTACTCAGCGAAGCTGATACCATTTAAGTTTAAGATTTGCCTGAGTAAAACGAAAGGTAAATCATCATTCTTTGTACTCTGTACTTTGTACTTTATACTCTGCTTTTCAAATTGTAATTTGCAATTTTCAAGTTTCACAGTGGTTCATCTATAAAGAGATACCAAGTCCAACTTTTAGTTATTTTTGCATAATGCTTCGTCACTGTAACACCCTAAGATAACCAGTGTTAACAAGTTATATTTCCTTGTATTACACAAAACTATTTCTTAATTTGGATTTATTGTTTTTTTATATGTCTAAAAATATGATGTGAGCATATGGAATTATTATACACTGCTTTACTTGCAATTTCTATATTGCTAGAGGTATGAAGATATAGGAGTACAAAGTTCAGAGTACAATGAAGGTGGATTTGCCTTCCTCGTGTCAGGTAAATCTTAGAACTTATATAATGTCAGCTTCGCTGAACACCACTTGTGGTGCAATTGCGTTAGCATTAAGTTTTGAGATTTTTAGTAGTGCTAACGAAGAAAAATCATCCTTCATTGTACTCTGTACTCTGTACTTTGTACTTTGATCTAATCTCTCTTCCCCATGTTGCAATTTGTGATCAATTTGATATATAATATACCACGTAACCTTATAATAAGTAAGTTATTAAAGCATATCTATTGAATAAAAAATAAAAATATGTCAATACTATCCAGTAATAGGAGGGATAGTATGACAAGAAAGAAAAAAATAATATTGGCCTTTTTGATTGTTTTTTTTGTTTTTATGCTATCATTTTGTATAGGGTATAAAAATAATATAATTAATATGCTATCATATGAAAAAAATAAAATTGTGAATTTTATAAATAACAATGAAGGTAAGAAACAAGCTAAGAGGACTAAATATGTTTCAAATCAAAACAATAATAATAGTGTTGGAAATACACTTGTTATAACTATAAAAAATTATGATGTAACATTTAATCCAAATGATGAAACCAAAAATAACATATTAAAATCAAGCAAAATGACAAATTCTAAAGATGAAAAGAAAAGTAATTTGTCAAAGCAACAGCTTACTAAAAGCTATGAAAAACAAGGATATATAGTTGTTTGGGATAATGATAGAAACGTTGAAATTATAAAAAATAACTATATTAATAATACTCAAGTTGATGGAGTATTTGTTGTAAAACCTAGTAAGGTTAGTAATTCTATAGATATATACAAGGTAAGTAATGATGGTAAACTTTTAGATACTAATACTACATCGTATAAAAAGTTAAGTGATTTGAAAGCAGAAACTTTGGATTTAGTAAACAAAGGATTATTAGTTTTTGGCTCAAAAGATGATGCTAAAAAGCTTGCAGGATACAATTAAAGATAAACCCGCTTGAAACAGCAAAATAAGAAATGCTAAATGTATTCTGTTAAATTAGAATTTATGAAGCAGAGTACAGATGACGGAGTACAGAGTACAGTGAAGGGAGATTTACATTTCGTTTTACTCAGGTAAATCTTAGAACTTATATATTGTCAGCTTCGCTTAGCACTAAGTGTGGTGCAATTGCGTAAGCAATAAAAAATAAGTTTTTGGATTTTTTGTAGCGTTAGCGGAGAAAAATCAACATTTACTGTACTCTGTCATCTGTACTCCGTACTCTGGAATAGGTGGTGGTTTTATGTATGAATACATAAAAGGAAAATTTATAGGCATAAATAAAGATTATATAATAATAGATAACAATGGAATTGGGTATAAAATTTTTACGTCAGGAAGTACAATGGCTGATATGCCTAAAATTGGTGAGGAAGTATTTGTATATTTAAACCAAATTGTTAGAGAAGATTTTATAGGGCTTTATGGATTTTTTACTAAAGAAGAACTTGAAATGTTTAATAAATTATTAACTATAAGCGGAGTAGGTGCAAAAGCGGCATTATCACTTTTGTCAATATGTTCTGTAGAAAAGTTAAAATGTGCTATTGTAAATGAAGATGAGAAAACAATTACAAAAGCAGCTGGTGTGGGTAAGAAAATGGCACAAAGAATAATACTTGAACTTAAGGATAAGATAGACCTAGGAGAAATAAGCCTGGAAGAATTGGAAAATAGCAATTTAACATATGTTGAAGATTCTGAAAATGCTAAGAAAATGTCAGAAGCTAATGCTGCTTTAATTTCTTTAGGATATTCTGAAAAAGAGGCTGAAAAGGCATTAAATATTGTGGACAAGAATGACACTATAGAAAATATAATAAAAAGCTGCTTGAAATTTCTTATGAATTGATGGTGATGAATTGTGGAAGATAGAATTTTAACGGCATTAAATTTACAAGAGGATTCATATGAATATAGTTTAAGACCTCAAAAATTATCTGAATACATAGGGCAGAGTAAAGTAAAAGAAAAAATGAATATATTTGTTACAGCCGCTAAAAAGCGAAAGGAAGCTTTAGATCATGTGCTCCTTTATGGACCTCCAGGGCTTGGAAAGACCACTCTTGCAAATATAATTGCCAGGGAAATGGGTGGAAATTTAAAAATAACTTCAGGTCCGGCAATTGAAAGGGCAGGAGATTTAGCAGCTGTGCTTACAGGGCTTTCTGAATTTGATGTTTTGTTTATTGACGAAATACATAGGCTTAATAGAAGTGTAGAAGAAATATTGTATCCTGCTATGGAAGATTATGCTTTGGATATAATGATAGGTAAAGGAGCAGCAGCAAAATCTATAAGATTAGATTTACCTAAGTTTACTCTTATAGGTGCTACTACAAGGGTTGGACTTCTAACATCGCCTTTGAGAGATAGGTTTGGCGTGTTGTGTCCAATGGAATTTTATAGTGATGATGAACTTAAAGAAATAATTGTTAGGTCGGCGGCAATATTAAACATAGAAATAGAAGAAGATGCAGCTTATGAAATAGCAAGACGTTCAAGAGGAACCCCTAGAATTGCAAATAGACTTTTAAAAAGAGTAAGAGATTACTCAGAAGTTAAGGGAAAGGGAATTATAGATGTTAATTCTTCTGAAAAAGCCCTTGAACTTTTAGAAGTAGATAAAGAAGGTTTTGACAGTATAGATAACAAAATTATTGAAGCTGTAGTAGATAATTTTAATGGGGGACCGGTTGGAATTGAAACACTTGCATACTTTGTTGGTGAAGAATTAGATACTATAGAAGATGTATATGAACCATACCTTCTTCAAAAAGGATTTATTGTAAGAACGCCTAGGGGAAGAATTGCAACTGAAAAAGCATATAAGCATTTAAATAGAGTTTATAGAAAAAATAATAATATAGAAAATAAACAATACTCTGTGTTTGATGACAAAGATTGAAAAATACAATAGCGGAAGGAATGTGGAGAGTTTTGGAATTAAAAGATTTTTATTATGATTTACCAAAGGAACTTATAGCACAGCATCCATCTGATGTTAGAGATGAATGCAGACTTATGGTGCTTAACAAAAAAACAGGGGAAATTGAGCATAAAATTTTTAAAGATATAATTAATTATTTGAATCCTGGTGATTGTTTGGTACTTAATGATACAAGGGTAATGCCTGCGAGATTAATTGGAGAAAAAGAAGGAACAGGTGGAAAAATAGAATTTTTACTACTTAAAAGACTTCAGGGAGACATGTGGGAAACTTTAGTTAAGCCAGGGAAAAGGGCTAAAGTAGGAACTAAGTTTACATTTGGAGATGGAATATTAAAAGCTGAAGTTAAAAAAATTGGAGAAGATGGTAATAGAGTTGTAGAATTTTATTACAATGGAATATTTGAAGAAATATTAGATAAACTTGGAGAAATGCCACTACCACCATACATAACTGAAAAGCTTAATGATAAAGAAAAATATCAAACAGTTTATTCGAAAAATGAAGGCTCGGCTGCAGCACCAACAGCAGGATTACATTTTACAAAAGAACTTTTAGAAGAAATAAAAGAAAAGGGCATAAAAATAGTTTTCTTAACGCTTCATGTAGGGCTTGGTACTTTTAGACCTGTGAAAGTTGATAAAATTGAAGAACATCACATGCACTCAGAATATTATATTTTATCAAAAGAAAGTGCTGATATTATAAATAAAACTAAAGAAAATGGCGGAAGAGTAGTTTCAGTTGGAACAACTTCAACAAGAACACTTGAAACTATAGGTGATGAAAATGGAAAGGTTAAGGAAAAGTCTGGATGGACAGATATATTTATATATCCAGGTTACAAATATAAGATTGTAGATGCACTAATAACAAATTTTCATTTGCCTGAATCTACTTTAATAATGCTTGTAAGTGCCTTAAGTAATAGAGAAATAATATTAAATGCATATGAAACAGCAGTTAAAGAAAAATATAGATTTTTTAGTTTTGGAGATGCTATGTTTATAAAATAGCTTGAGGAGGAAAAAATTTTGTATAAACTTTTAAAGAAAAGTGGTAAAGTAAGAAGAGGCCAGTTTATAACACCTCATGGAGTTATAGAAACACCAGTATTTATGAATGTTGGAACTTTAGCTGCAATAAAGGGTGCAGTATCTTCAATTGATTTAAAGGAAATAGGTTGTCAAGTTGAACTTTCTAATACATATCACTTGAGTTTAAGGCCTGGAGATGAAGTCGTTAGAAAACTAGGAGGACTCCATAAGTTTATGAATTGGGATAGACCAATTCTTACTGATTCTGGTGGATTTCAAGTCTTTTCTCTTGCACATAGAAGAAAGATAAAAGAAGAAGGCGTTTATTTTAATTCACATATTGATGGAAGAAAAATATTTATGGGACCTGAAGAGAGTATGCAAATTCAAAGTAATTTAGGATCTACAATTGCAATGGCATTTGATGAATGTATAGAAAATCCTTCACCTAGAGAATATGTTGAAAAATCGGTAGCCCGTACAACAAGATGGCTTTTAAGGTGTAAAGCAGAAATGGATAGATTGAATTCTCTGCCAGAAACTGTTAATAACAAGCAAATGCTTTTTGGAATAAATCAAGGTGGAGTTTATGATGATATAAGAATTGAACATGCTAAGGAAATAACAAAACTTAATTTAGATGGTTATGCAATAGGTGGATTAGCTGTTGGAGAAACACATGAAGAAATGTACAGGATAATTGATTCAGTAGTTCCATATCTTCCACAGGATAAACCTATATATCTAATGGGGGTTGGACTTCCAAGTAATATATTAGAGGCAGTTTCAAGAGGAGTAGATTTCTTTGATTGTGTTTTACCTGCAAGAAATGGTAGACACGCACATGTATTTACGAAACATGGTAAAATAAATTTAAATAATGCAAAATTTGAATTAGATGATACACCTATTGATGAGGAATGTGATTGCCCAGCTTGCAGGCATTATACTAAAGCGTATATAAGGCATTTATTTAAAGCAAAAGAAATGCTTGCTATGAGATTATGTGTCCTTCACAATTTGTATTTTTACAATAAACTTATGCAGGATATAAGAGATGCCATTGACGGTGATTATTTCGAAGAATTTAAAGCGGAGAAATTAAGACTTTGGGATGGCAGAGCTTAAATTATTTTAAATGTAGATAAATGGGGGTGCTGCATTTACAAACCTTTATTTAGAGTACAGTATCCCTATTTTTAATAAAAGGCTATATTTTAAAAGAATGTTCATATGAGCTTATGTTATAAATAGACCTAATAATTGTTCATTTATAAATAACAACACATCACATCAACATTCTTTTAAAAATAGCCAAACGTACTAAATGAAGTTATGCTTTAAATAAGTGTAAAAATCAACATGTATTTAAAACATAACCTAATAAAAAGGAGTGGTATTATGTCATCATCATTATTTATTGGAGGTTATATAGTAGTTTTACTTGTAATATTTTATCTAGTACTTTGGCTTCCAGAGTCAAGAAGAAAAAAGAAATTTAACAAGATGATTTCAACTTTAAGAACAAATGATGAAATCATAACACGTGGAGGAATAATGGGCAAAGTTGTAAGTGTACAAGATGATTTTGTTATTATTCAAACTGGACCAGATAAAATTAAGCTAAAAATGCAAAAAAGTGCTATAGCTAATGTTCAGACAAGAAGAGCTGAAGAAGCAAAGTAATGCAAAGCATTAAACCAAAGTACAAAGTACAAAGTATAAAGTACAAAGAAGGATGATTTTCTGTAGCAAAGCTACAGAAAATCTTAAAACTTATTTTTTGATTGCTTACGCAATCGCTTTATTACTGCTGTCAGCGAAGCTGACAGCAGTTAAGTTTAAGATTTACCTGACGTAAGGAAAGGTAAATCATCCTTCTTTGTACTTTGTACTCTATACTTTGTACTTTGTTTTTTAAGCTATTTATCCATATAAATAAGTAATAAAAAACATCTTGTCCACATAAATAATATAAGGAAATAAACATAAAAAGTGGGAGGTGTTTTTTATTGGGTAAAAATGCAAGAATATTTATTTCAGCATCTTTTGGGATACTGAGAGCTTTTATACTTACACTTGTTATAATTCTAATATTTGCTTTTATTTCAACTAAAATTCATTTTTCAGAAGGAATAACTAATGCCGTTATATTAATATCTACTCTTTTAAGTATAATGTACGGTTCTATTTATTCTTCTAGAAAATCAGGAGAAAAAGGATGGCTAAATGGTCTTTTAGTTGGTATGTTTTATATTATAATTTTTTATATTATATCAATTATTTGTGGTTCAAATAGTCAGCTTGAAGCTAGGGATGTAATAAGAGTTGTATTGGCACTTGTAGTTGGAACTCTTTCAGGAATGCTTGGAATTAATATTTAAACGTAAAATCAGTACCAATACTTTATTTAAAGAGCAAATTATGTTATAATCATACAGAAAGCTTATGAATGGAGGAATTATAAATGAAACATATAAAAAGCATTAATAAATCAAACATAAGAGAAAGTTTAAAAAAACCAGGATGTAAAGAATGTGCAAATTCATGCCAATCAGCATGTAAGACTTCATGCACAGTTGCAAATTTAGCTTGCGAAAGTAAATAACTATTAAAGCAGTAACTGGTTTTGTTACTGCTTTAAATTACTTGAAATAAGATTAAATTAAATGTTATATAAATGGACAAGCAGTTTTTAAATTGTTTGCCATTAATTTAGGGAGGAAAATAAGGTGGCTTTGATTCATAAATTTGTACAAGATGGAGAAATGTATGTAATAGATGTTAATTCCGGTTCTATTCATATAGTAGATGAACTAGTTTTTGATTTGCTTGATGAAGATAATTTAAAATCTAAGGAAGAATTAATAACTAGATTAAAAGATAAATATAGTGAAAAGGAAATTTCTGAAGCATTGGAAGAAATAAATGAGCTTGTTTCAGAAGAAGTACTTTACTCAGAGGATTTATATGAAAATATAGCTAAGAAGTCAGGGGATGAACCTTCATACATAAAAGCATTATGTTTAAACATAGCACATGATTGTAATCTTAGATGTAAATATTGCTTCGCAGATGAGGGAGAATACAAGGGAAAAAGAGAAATTATGACTGCTGAAGTAGGAAAAATGGCTATTGATTTTGTAATTAAGCATAGTGGGCCAAGGAAGAATATTGAAGTTGACTTATTTGGAGGAGAGCCTTTGCTTGCCTTTGATGTTGTTAAAGAAATAGTAGAATATGCTAAAGGGCAGGAAAAAGAGCATAACAAGAATATAAGGTTTACAATGACTACTAATGCGACTTTGTTAAACGATGAAATTATGGATTATCTTGATAAAAATATGGGTAATATAGTATTAAGTATAGATGGAAGAAAAGAAGTAAATGATAACGTTAGAATTAGAAGAGATGGAACTGGATCATATGATGCAATTCTTCCTAAAATAAAAAAGATGGTTGAAATGAGAGATAAATCAAAGCAATATTATGCTAGGGGAACATTTACAAGAAATAATACCGATTTCTTTGAAGATATTAAGCATTTAGCAGATGCAGGTTTTGATGAAATATCTGTGGAACCTGTAGTTTTGCCAGCAGAAGATCCACTTTCTTTAAGAGAAGAAGATCTTCCAAAGATTTTTGAACAATATGACAAATTGTATGCAGAAATGCTTAAGAGGCATAAGGAAGGCAATGAATTTAAATTTTATCATTTTAACATAAACATAAATGGTGGACCATGCGTGTATAAGAGAATTTCTGGATGTGGAGCAGGACATGAATATGTTGCAATAACTCCATCAGGAGATATTTATCCTTGTCACCAATTTGTAGGTAATGAAAAATTTAAAATGGGAACAATATATAGTGATGAGTTAAATACAGAAATACCAAAAGAATTTAAGAATGCGCATATATACAATAAGCCAAAATGTAAAGAATGTTGGGCAAGATTTTATTGCAGTGGTGGTTGCCAGGCTAATAATTATAATTTTAATAAGGATATGAATACTCCATATGAAATTGGCTGCAAAATGCAGAAAAAGAGAATAGAATGTGCTATAGCATTAAAATCAAAGATTATGTCAAAATAAACTTTAAATGTTAATAATTAGATAATAATATGTTAAATTTGTATTTTTATAAGTTCAATTATATTGACGGTATTTATCATAAGAAGTATAATTAGAAAGCGTGTAGATTATATAAAAAACAAAGGTTTTATATAAATTATTAATTTTATAATGACATTGCAATTATATTGCTTAATGAAGGGGGATAACCATGAAGAGAAAAAGTACAATTTTACTTGTATTGAGTGTACTTATTATAGCGGCACTTTCTTGTGTTGGTGCATTTGGGCTTAATGTAGGAGACTATAGAGTTAAGTCATTTGGAGAACTTATTAAAAAAGGACTTGATTTGCAAGGTGGAGTTTCTGTTGTAGAACAAATTCAAGGAAAGGCCACAGCATCAGATTTAGAAAAGACAATAGAACTTATTAATATGAGAATAAATAAACTTGGAGTAAGCGAAACTAGCGTATCTAGAGAGGGAAACAATAAAATAAGAATAGATGTTCCAGGTATGTTTGATAAGGATGAAGTTGTCAATCTTATAGGAAAAACTGGAAAGCTTACTTTTGTAGGACCCGATAAAAAGGTAATACTTACTGGTAGCGATGTTAGCAAAGCTACACCTGGTCTTGATCAACAGACGCAAAAACCAATTATCGATCTTACACTTAAAAGTGCAGGTGCTAAAAAATTTGCTACAGCAACTCAAAAATTTATGGGTCAGGTCATAACAATTAATATGGATGACCAACAATTAACTGCCCCAACAGTTGATTCAGTAATTACAAATGGTGATGCACAGATTACAGGTTTCAGCACTTTGGAAGATGCAAAAAGTAAAGCGGAAATAATAAATTCTGGTGCACTTCCAGTAAAACTTAAAGTTGTTCAATCAAATGTAGTTGGTGCTTCTTTAGGAGCTACTGCACTTCCTGATAGTATACTTGCAGGTGAAGTTGCTTTAGGTATAATATTTATATTTATGATTATTGTATACAGAGTGCCAGGACTTATGGCTGATATAGCCTTAGTTTTATTCACATATCTTGTTTTGCTTGTATTCGTAGAAATAGGAGTAACGTTGACGCTTTCTGGTATTGCAGGACTTTTACTTACTATAGGAATGGCTGTTGATGCTAATGTACTTATATTTGAAAGATTTAAAGAAGAACTGAAGCTTGGTAAATCAGTAAAATCGGCTTTTGATGCTGGTTTTCATAGAGCTATGTCATCTATAATAGATTCTAATGTAACAACTATAATATCTGGCTGTGTACTTTATACGCTTGGCAGTGGAACAGTAAAAGGTTTTGCATTAACACTTGTAACTGGTGTAATTGTGAGCATGTTTACGGCTATTATAGTTACTAAACATCTTTTAAGTTGGGCTATTAATATAGGAATGATAAGTAAAGCTTCACACTTTGGAGTAAGTTTAAGGGGTGATAAATAATGCTTAAGATTATTGAACGTACGAAAATTTGGTTTACTATATCTCTTACAATAATTTTCTTGGGTGTTGCTTTTATGATTTATAATGGTGCAACAACAGGAAAACCCCTTGAATTTGGACTTGATTTTGCCGGCGGAAATGTTATGGATGTCAATATAAATAAGTCTTTTAATAGAGATGATGTTCAAAAAATAGTAGATAAATACGTAAAAGATGCAACTGTTAACAAGACTAATAGTGGTAAGGCTGTTGAAATAAAGAGCGGTTCCATTACTGATAATACACAAAGTAAAATATTTAATGATTTAAAATCAAAATATAAATTAAATAATAAAGATTTAACGTCCCAAACAGTAGGAGCTTCAGTAGGTAAGGAATTGGAACAAAAAGCTATAATGGCTTTAGTGATTGCAAACATTTTAGTACTTATATATATAGGAATAAGGTTTGAATTTAAATTTGGATTGGCTGCAATAATTTCATTAGTACATGATATCTTAATTACTTTAGCATGTTATGCTATATTTAGAATAACAATTAATACTCCATTTATAGCTGGTATGCTTACAGTAGTAGGTTATTCAGTAGCCGATACAGTAGTTATATTTGATAGAATAAGAGAAAATCAGAAAAAGAGTAGAAGAATGGAACTTGCAGAGCTTGCTAATACTAGTTTAACTCAAACTATAGTAAGATCTATATATACAGTATTGACAGTTGTTATTTCGGTGTTGTCAGTACATATATTTGTTCCATCAGTTAGAGAATTTACTATTCCTCTTTTAGTTGGAATAATTTCTGGATGCTATTCATCAATATTTATAGCAAGTCCTCTATGGGTAATATTTAAGAAAAGATCAGATAGAAAAAAAGCTAAATTAAAAGCAGCGAATTAAAATAGAATTAAAAAAAACAGCCTTAGGCTGTTTTTTTTATGCGTTACGTCAAAAAAGTATTTGTAAAATAGCTCAAAATACATTATAATATATTTGTTTTCTACAAATTCGGAGGAATAAATATGGGAAAAGCAGAAGGAAATTTACAATACTTAGGATTGATTGGCATGCATAATCCTTTTTTACTGAAAGGGATGCATAAAGCATTAGACAGAATAGCAAAGGCTATAAATAATAGGGAAAAGATAGTTTTATATGGTTACTATGATGTAGACAGTATAATGGGCATATCAATTATTATGCTTGTTTTAAAATATTTAAATGCCGATGTAGAATATTTTATACCAGATGAATATTGTGAAAGCTGTGAAATTGACATAAATCATGTAAATAATAGTATAAAGTATTTTGGAGCAGATTTGTTAGTTACTATAGGATGTGGAACAAATTCTAAGGATGGCATTAATTTGTGTAAAAAATTAGGTATAGATGCTATTGTGGTGGACTATCATAAGCAATATCAAAAACTTGATGATATAATACTTATAAATCCAAACCAAAAAGGATGTAAGTATCCTTTTAAGGAGCTACTTGGTTCTGGGCTTACTTTTAAATTGTGTGAAGCTATTTCAACTTATTATGAAATTAAGTGTATAAATAAGTATATGGATTTGGCGGCTATAGGTATAGTATCAAAACTAAAAAATGTTTATGGTGAAAACGAAGTTATTTTAAATGAAGGGCTAAATAGGATGATAACAACTAATAACCATGGCATAAATGCGCTTATAGAATTAAAAAAGTTAGAAGAAATTAATATAGAAACAGCATTACTTATTGCTTCATCCGTTGAGCCCACTATAAATGCTGTTGGTAGAATGGACAACGCTAGAATTGCAGTAGAACTATTTACAACCAAAGATAGCTATAGGGCACTTCAAATTGGAAAATATCTCAATAATGAAGTAAATGGAAGGCAGAATATTTTACGTACATATTGAAAAATTTATTTTGTTTATTTATAATTAACATGTGTGTTTTTCAATTCACAAGGAAGGATGATTTACCTTTCGATTCTCTCAGGTAAATCTTAAATTTAAATATTGTGAATTGAAAAGATTATCATAAGGATACATTTTGCATTTGTAATTTTGATTTTTAAGGTAGTATATCTAAAGATAAACCACTTGAAACTTCAAAATTAATTTGTATCAAAATGCCGTCTTCTGGACATTTTGATGCAAATTGATTTTGGTAGTTGAACTGGTTTATCTATATATGTTTTTTTCAAATATATAAATTAAAAATAATTATGTAAAATCGTAATTAAAGGGGGAAGCTCTAATGGATTTAAAGAGTAAAATAAGAATTATTGAAGGATTTCCGAAAGATGGAATAAGCTTTAAAGATATTACAACATTAACAAGTGATGGAGAAGCTTACAAGTATACTATAGATGCTTTTGCGAGTCATCTTAAGGATAAAAATGTAGATGTAGTTGTTGGACCAGAGGCAAGAGGTTTTATGTTTGCAGCACCTTTAGCATATGCTCTCGGAGCAGCATTTGTACCTGTTAGAAAAAAAGGAAAACTTCCATGCGAAACAGTTAGAGAAGAATATTCTCTTGAATACGGTACTGATGTCCTTGAAATACACAAAGATGCAATTAAGAAAGGACAGAAGGTTGCTATAGTTGATGACCTTCTTGCTACAGGTGGAACTATAGAAGCAGTTGCAAGGTTAGTTGAAAAATTAGGTGGAGAAGTAGCATCAATTGATTTTGTAATCGAACTTACGGATTTAAAGGGTGCAGATAAGCTTAAAGAATATGATGTTATGTCATTAGTTAAATATAATATCTAGAAAAATAAATTTTTTTGTTAAAATACGTAGGATAGTGGTATAAAAATTTTAAGAGAAACTTTACAATTTGGTTATTAAAATGTATACTTATATATAATATTAGAAAATAATTGGCTGGTTTTTTGACCAGCCTTTGGTTTTAGGAGAGTATGATAGATGGCTGAATTATCCGATTTGATAGAAAAAATTGATCAAAATTGTAACAATGTAGATAAAGAGTTTGTTATTAAGGCTTACAATTTTGCTCTTGAGGCACATAAGACTCAAAAAAGAGAATCAGGTGAACCATATATAAATCATCCTGTTGAAGTAGCATGTATATTGGCTGAAATGGGTATGGATACAAGTGCTATAACTGCAGGCATACTTCATGATGTTATTGAAGATACAAGTTACAGTTATGAGGATGTAACAAATATGTTCAGTAAGGAAGTTGCTGATTTAGTTGATGGTGTAACAAAGCTTGGAAAAATAAAGTATAAGTCCAAAGAAGAGCAGCAAGCAGATAATGTGAGAAAAATGCTTCTTGCCATGGCAAAAGATATTAGGGTTATATTAATTAAGCTTGCAGACAGGCTTCATAATATGCGTACACTTAAGTATATGCCTGCACTAAAACAAAAGGAAAAGGCAAAAGAAACCCTTGATATATATGCACCACTTGCACACCGTCTTGGTATGTCAAAAATAAAATGGGAACTTGAAGATTTGTCATTTAGATATCTTAAACCAGATGAATACTACTCGCTAGTTGAGGCTATATCTGAAAAAAGAGTAGAAAGAATAGAATATACAAAGAAGATTGTAGATGAACTTAAGCAAAGTTTAGGTGATGCAGGAATAAATGCGGATATAGATGGAAGACCAAAACACTTTTACAGTATATATAGGAAGATGGTTAATAAAAGCAAAACAATTGATCAAATCTTCGACTTAACGGCGGTTAGAATACTAGTAGATACGATGAAAGATTGCTATGCTGTTTTAGGTATAGTTCACACTATGTATAAACCTATGCCTGGAAGATTTAAAGATTATATTGCAATGCCAAAACCAAATATGTATCAATCCTTACACTCTACTGTTATAGGACCTGAGGGAAAGCCATTTGAAATTCAAATTAGAACATATGATATGCATAAAACTGCTGAATACGGAATAGCAGCACATTGGAAGTATAAGGAAGGTATAATAGAAAATGCACAAAATGAAGTTCAAGAGGGGGATACCTGCAAAGTAAGCTATGACACAAAGTTAACATGGATAAGAGAGATGTTGGATTGGCAAAAAGAAACTCCAAATGCTGAAGAATTTATGGAGAACTTTAAGATAGATTTATTTTCAGATGAAGTATTTGTATTTACACCAAATGGAAAAGTTATAAATTTGCCTCATAATGCTACCCCAGTTGACTTTGCATATAAAATACATACAGATATAGGAAATAGATGTGTAGGGGCTAAGGTTAATGGAAAAATAGTTCCTCTTGATTATAAACTTGTTACAGGACAAATAGTTGATATAATGACTACAACTTTGCCAAAAGGACCTAATATAGAATGGCTCAATTATGTAACTAGTAATCAAGCAAAAACCAAAATTAGAGCATGGTTTAAAAAAGCAAAAAGAGAAGAAAATATAATTAAGGGAAAAGAACTTTTAGAAAAAGAAGCTAAGAGAAGAGAATTTAATTTCCGCGAAATAGCCAAGGGTGATGGGCTTGAAATATTATTAAAGAAGTATAATATGAATTCTCTTGATGATATATATGCAGAAGTTGGAGTTGGCTCCGTAACTGCTTCTATGATAGTTGATAGGTTTAAAGAAATTTATGATAAATCAAAACATCAAGAAATACCTGTTTCTAACGAAGAAACGCTTAAAGATATAAGAGAACAAATTAGTAAAGAATCGAAAAATAAAAAAGATAGTGGTAATCAAAACCTTGGGATTACAGTCAAGGGAGTTCCGGATGTTCTTGTAAGATTTGCTAAATGCTGTACACCAGTACCAGGCGACCCAATTATAGGATACATAACTAAGGGCAGGGGTGTGTCTGTTCATAGAATGGATTGCGCAAATATTAATAACTTAATTAAGGAAGATAGTTCTAGAATCATTGAAGTTAAGTGGGGAAAGGCTAAAAATGAAAGCTATATAGCTGAGCTTGAAATAAAAGGTGAAGATAGACAGGGACTTTTAGCAGATATTGTAGAAGTTATATCAGGAATGGATATATATATGCAATCTATAAATGCAAAAACAGCGAAAAAGAATTATGCTTTTGTAAATGTTAAAATGAAGATACAAGATATAGACCATCTATCAGTATTAATGAAAAAACTTAAAAGATTAGCTGGCGTAACAGATGTTTATAGAACTAATAGTTAGGGAATAGGGGTGTTGAAGTGAGGGCTGTAGTTCAAAGAGTCATATCCTCATCTGTAGAGGTTCAAGATAAAATTATTGGGAAAATAAATGCTGGTATTAATGTTCTTATAGGAATTACTGAAGGTGATACCTATGACGATATAAAATATATTAAAGATAAAATAATAAATTTAAGAATTTTTGAAGATGAAAGCGGTAAAATGAATAAATCATTAAAGGATATTAATGGGGAACTGCTTATAGTTTCCCAGTTTACTTTGTATGCCGATTGCAGGAAAGGTAGAAGACCAAATTTCATGAGTGCACTTAAAGGTGAAGAAGCTGAGGTACTTTATAATGAATTCGTTAAAGCCTGCAGGAATGAAGGATTAGTTGTTGAAACGGGTATGTTTGGTGCATACATGAAGGTTTCTATAGAAAATGATGGACCCGTAACTATTTTAATTGATAGTAAAAAGACATTTTAAAATATAATTTATGCATATCATAGGGAGGATATAAATATGAGAATAGATGTAATACCAGCGGGTAGTTACATGACAAATTGTTATATAATAATGGATGAGGATACGAAGGAAAGTATAGTAATTGACCCAGGTGATGATGAAAATCTACTTTTAGATGCTTTTGATAAAACTGGTTCGAAGTTGAAGTTCATATTGCTTACACATGGGCATGCAGATCATACAGCAGCTGTTAAAGGTTTTAGAGGTAAGTATGGTATTGATGTTTATATAAATGAGAAGGATTCAGAACTTATAGAAAAAGAAGAAGAGATGTTTGGAAGTAAAAATGAAAATGGAAATAAGTTTGTTAAAGAAGGCGATACTTTAATCTTTGGAAATATGGAAATTAAGTGTATTGAAACACCAGGTCATACTCCAGGTGGTATGAGTTATTTGATTGATCACTCTTTATTTACAGGTGATACTTTATTTTATAACTCTATTGGAAGAACAGATTTTCCAGGTGGAGATTATACTCAAATAATAGATAGCATTATAAATAAAATTATGATATTGAGTGACGATATTAAAGTATTCCCAGGGCATGGTCAACAAAGTACAGTAGGCTATGAAAGACGTACAAATCCATTTTTATAAAAATATTTAAGTAAGGTGTGTAAATGATAAAAATTAAAATAAATAATGAAATTTATTCATATGACGTGTATCACATTTTTAGTTTGTTTTTTGAAGCAGTAGAAATGACAAATTCTGAAGAATATGATTACAATGTAAATGTAGAAAAAGATTTCGTTATAATTAGTTCAAAAAATGAAAATTATAAGTATGATTTTGATACTACATTAAAAGATAAATCAAATGTAAAAATAGGTATATTTAAATATTTTACAGCGGTTACAGGTAAAATTCTTCCTTGGGGAACGCTTATAGGTATAAGACCAAGTAAAATAGCTAGAAAGCTTATTGATGAAAATAAAACTGATGATGAGATAATAGAATATTTTAAGCATCATAGCCTTACAAGTGAAAGTAAAACTAAATTATGTATTGAAGTTGGAAGAAGTGAAGCTAAGATTGTAAATGATGATGTAAATTTAGTTGGTGTGTATATAGGAATGCCATTTTGTCCAACTAGATGTTTGTACTGCTCATTTATATCTGATACAATACAACATTGCAAAAATTTAGTAGATGCTTATATTGATGCTATGATACATGAAATACAGGAAACATCAAGATTTATAAAAAGAAAAGGACTGCATATAGAAAGTATATACTTTGGAGGAGGAACTCCAACTTCCGTAAATGAAGAGCAGTTTGAAAAAGTAATGAAGAGCATATATACTGAATTAGTAAATCATAATAATGTTAAAGAATTTACTGTAGAATCAGGAAGACCAGATAGCATAACTGAAGAAAAGCTTATTTCTATGAAAAAATATGGAGTAAATAGAATAAGCATTAATCCGCAGACAATGAATAATGAAACTTTAAAATTGATTGGAAGAAATCATACAGCTGAGGATGTAATTGAAAAATTTAATTTGTCAAGAAAAGTTGGATTTGATAATATAAATATGGATATAATTATAGGACTTCCAGGTGAAAATGTTGAAAAAATATCTCATACTTGTGATGAAATATTAAAATTAAAGCCGGAAAGTATTACCGTACATGGTTTATCGCTTAAAAGAGGTTCTAAAATGTTTGAAAATGTGCTAAATAATATTAAAATGAAAATTCCAGATCAAAATGAATTGAATGTTATGCATGAGAAAACAGTAGAGTGTGCACATAATTTAGGTATGAAACCGTATTACATGTATAGGCAAAAAAATATGGTTGGCAATTTGGAAAATGTGGGATATTCTTTAGAAGGAAAAGAATGCATATATAATGTGCAAATGATAGAAGATAAACAGACAATAATAGCCATTGGGGCAAATGCAGTAACCAAAATAATATTTAGAGATACTAACAGGATAGAGAGATTTGGCAATTTAAAAGATGTAAAAGAATACACCAAAAGAATTGATGAAAAGGTTCATGGGAAAATAAATTTTCTTGAAACTTTATATATATAAAGATAAGCAATTTGAAAAGTTAAAATTGTAAATTCAAGCTGTTTATTTATAGTCACTTTGTAGGAGGAATAAAAATGGGAGAAGCTTTAAACGGACTTAAGAGAACTATTATGTGTGGTGATTTTAGAGAAAGCCATATAGGAAATGTAGAAACAGTTATGGGATGGGTTCAAAGAAAAAGAAATTTAGGAGGACTTGTCTTTGTTGATTTAAGGGATAGAGAGGGAATACTTCAAGTTGTATTTGGTGAAGAAATAAACAAAGAAGCTTTTGATAAGGCTGACCTTGTAAGATCAGAATACTGTATTGCAGTTACAGGTAAAGTTGTTAAAAGAGAAGCACCGAATCATAATATGCCAACAGGAATGGTTGAACTTCAAGGAGAAAGTGTAAAAATACTATCTGAAAGTGAAACGCCACCAATTTACATAAAGGAAAATTTAGATGCTGCTGAAAACATAAGACTTAAATATAGATACTTGGATTTAAGAAGACCAGACATGCAAAACATATTTAAAATTAGGCATAAAACAGCAAAAGTAATAAGAGATTTTCTTGATGAAAAAGGTTTCTTAGAGATGGAAACACCTATGCTCACTAAAAGTACACCAGAAGGAGCAAGAGATTACCTTGTTCCAAGTAGAAACTTTAAAGGAAAGTTTTATGCACTTCCTCAGTCACCACAGCTTTTTAAACAATTATTAATGGTATCAGGCTACGATAAGTATTTTCAAATAGTAAAATGCTTTAGAGATGAAGATTTAAGAGCTAATAGGCAACCTGAATTTACACAAGTAGATATGGAATTGTCTTTTGTTGAAGAAGATGATGTTATAGCTGTAAATGAGGAACTTTTAGCCAAAGTGTTTAAAGAAATAGCAGGAGTAGAGGTTAAACTTCCAATTGAAAGAATGCCTTGGAAAATTGCTATGGAAAAATACGGCTCAGATAAACCAGATTTGAGATTTGGAATGGAGATTAATGATATAACTGAAGCTGTAAAAACTTCTGATTTCAAGGTCTTTAAGTCAGCAATCGACAATGGCGGAAGTGTAAGAGCAATTAAAGCTCCAAACTGTGCAAACCTTGGAAGAAAGCAGATAGATAAGCTTGGAGAATTTGTTAAAACTTATAAAGCTAAGGGATTAGCATGGATAGCTTATAAGGAAGATGAAATAAAATCTCCAATAGCTAAGTTCCTTAAGGAAGAAGAATTAAAAGGAATACTAGAAACTTTAGATGCAAAAGTAGGGGATTTAATATTAATAGTTGCAGATAAGAATTCAGTGGTTTTCCAATCACTTGGTGCACTTAGATTAGAACTTGCAAAAGAACTTGAGTTACTAAAGGACAATAATGAATTTAGATTTGTATGGGTTACTGAATTCCCACTTCTTTCTTACAATGAAGAGGAAGGAAGATTTCAAGCAGAACATCATCCATTTACAATGCCAATGGATGAAGATATACAGTACCTTGAAAGTGATCCTGGTAGAGTCAGAGCTAAGGCTTACGACATAGTTTTAAATGGTGAAGAACTTGGAGGAGGAAGTATTAGAATACATGATACAAAACTTCAAGAAAGAATGTTTAAAGTATTAGGCTTTACTGAGGAAAGTGCTTGGGAAAGATTTGGCTTCTTACTTGAGGCATTTAAATTTGGACCACCACCACACGGCGGTTTAGCATACGGCTTTGATAGAATGATAATGTTCCTTGCAGGTACAGACAATATAAAAGATGTCATTACTTTCCCTAAAAACCAAAATGCATTCTGTCCACTTACAGAGGCTCCAAATGTAGTTGATGAAAAACAGCTTGATGAACTTGGAATTGGGATAAAGGCTAAGGAAGAGGAAGAATAATACTTTTCAGAGTACAAAGTACAGAGTACAGTGAAGGATGATTTACCTTTCGCTTTGCTTAGGTAAATCTTAAACTTAATGTTGTCAGCTTCGCTGAGCACCATATATGGTGCAATTGCGCAGCAATAAGAAATAAGTTATAAGATTTTCTGTAGTGAAACGGAAGAAAATCATCCTTCATTGTGCATTGTGAACTGTGAATTGTGAATTGATTTTGGTAGTTGAACTGGTTTATCTATATATTAGATATATAGTAAGTATTGGAGTGTGATTTAATTTGGATAGCAAAGAAGAAAAGTGTAAAAAAGATTTAGTAATACGACTTCGAAAAATAGAAGGTCAGGTTAAAGGAATTGAAAAAATGATAGAAAATGGAGCATGTTGTAAGGATGTAGTAATTCAAATTGCAGCAGTTAGAGCAGGTGTAAATAAGATAGGTGGATTAATGCTTGAAAACTACGCAAAGGACTGCGTTTCATACAACAATATATGCACAATAGGAGATGAGAGCAGAGAAGAAAAAGTTGATGATTTAATTACTACTCTCATGATGTTTGTTAAATAATTATTTGTATATGGGGAATTTCTTTGGCTTTATAATTTTTGTTACTGATGAAACGAAAACTATTGCAATGGCAATTGAACCGGCTGCCATAAGTGTTTGAAAGCCCCAATGAACTGATTTTGTAATATTGCCGCTTATACTTTCATACATTGTATAATACATTCCATTTCCAGGGACTAAGGGAATAATACCACATGCAATAAAAACAGTCACTGGATTTTTTAATAATCTTGCCATAATTTCTGCATAAATTGAAACAACTAATGCACCTGCAAATAAAGCAACTGTTTGTGATTGGTTATAATGCAAGGAGATAAGATAAATCATCCATCCGAGGCCTCCGCCTATAGCAGCAAAAACCATTTTTTTACCCTTAGCATTAAATATAACTGCAAAAGCAAGGCAAGCCACAATTGCGTATAAAGAATTTAATATCATATGTGAATTCCTCCAAAAAATGCAATCCAAATTTTAAATATAATACCTGTTCCTACAGCTATACCTACAGCAGTAAGAAAAGCTTCAAGGCCTCTTGTCACTCCAGATAAAAGATCACCAGCTATGGTATCTCTAACTGCATTTGTTATAGCAAGTCCAGGAACCAGTAACATTATTGAACCTATTATTACTTTATCTACATTGACAACAATTCCTAATTTATAAAATATCAAAGCTGTTAATGCAGCTATTGAACCTCCAATTATATTTGAAAAAAAATCGTTTATGCTTTTGTAAGCAAGTTTAATTGAAGCACATTTAATTAAAATTCCAATTAATAAAGATATACAAAAATCACTGAATGTACCACCAAATATTAATGTAAAAAAGCCTGCACCAATTGCCGAACAAAAAATAAGAGCGGCATTTGAATAGCCTTTAGAAGTTTCTATTTTAATAAGTTCATACTCAACTTCATCAATTGAAAGTCCGTTGTTTTTTATAGACCTAGACAAATTATTAACTTTAGATATTTTTTCGAGGCTAACAGTTCTATTTTGTATCCTTTTTATAACAGAAACAATTTCTCCATCTAAGCTTGTAACGGAAAGCATTATTCCCGTAGGGGTTACAAAGCTGTCAGCATTTTTTATTTCAAAGGAGGTACAAATTTTTACCATAGTTTCTTCAACTCTATATGTTTCCGCACCGCTTTCTAGTATTATTTTACCTGCATGGGCAGCAACATTTAAAACTCTATTTATATACATAAATTAATCGTACCCTTTCTCATATGTATCTAATCCAATGAACATTATAACACAAATTTATATTTGAATTCTATATTATTTTGGTATATAATCAAACATAAATACTTTGAAAATTCAAGATAAACTAGGGGGTTAATAAGATGAATTTTGATGACATTAAAAAGGAAGATGCTGAAGTTTATTCAATAATAAATGAGGAACATGAAAGGCAAGAAAATAATATTGAATTAATTGCATCTGAGAATTTTACGAGTAAGGCAGTAATGGAAGCTATGGGTTCATATTTAACTAATAAATATGCAGAAGGATATCCAGGAAAAAGATATTATGGTGGCTGCTATGTAGTAGATAAAGTAGAAGAGCTTGCAAGAGAGAGAGTTAAAGAACTTTTTCACGCAGAACATGCAAATGTACAGCCGCATTCAGGTTCACAAGCTAATATGGGCGTATATTTTGCTATGTTAAAACCAGGAGATACAATTATGGGAATGGATTTAAGTCATGGTGGGCATTTAACACATGGAAGTCCAGTTAATTTTTCTGGTAAGCTTTTTAATGTAGTTTCGTATGGTGTTAATAAAGAAGATGAACAAATAGATTATGAGGAACTTAGAAAAAAAGCTTTAGAATGTAAGCCTAAAATGATAGTTGCAGGTGCAAGTGCATATCCTAGAATAATTGATTTCGCTAAATTTAGAGAAATATGTGATGAAGTAGGGGCATACTTTATGGTTGATATGGCGCATATAGCAGGATTAGTTGCAGCAGGAGATCATCCATCACCAGTTCCATATGCTGATTTTGTAACTACAACTACACATAAGACTTTAAGGGGACCAAGAGGCGGAGCAATATTATGCAAAGAAAAATATGCAAAAGATATTGATAAGACTATTTTCCCAGGAATGCAGGGTGGACCTCTAATGCATATAATTGCAGGAAAAGCTGTATGTTTTGGAGAAGCATTAAAAGATGATTTTAAAGTTTATTCAAAGCAAATAGTAAAAAATGCCAAAGTGCTTGCAGATGAACTTAAAAAATATGGCTTTAGATTGGTATCAGGTGGTACAGATAATCATCTTATATTAGTAGATCTTACAAATAAAGATATTACAGGGAAAGAAGCAGAACACTTACTTGATTCAGTTGGTATTACTGTAAATAAGAATACAATTCCATTTGAAACAAAGAGTCCTTTTATAACAAGTGGTATAAGAATAGGAACACCAGCTGTTACAACAAGAGGCTTTAAAGAAGAAGAAATGAAGCAAATTGCTTATTTCATAGATTATGTTATAGAAAATAGAGATAAAGATTTATCAGAAATAAGAAATAAAATTACTGAACTTTGCAAGAAATTCCCGATTTATAAGTAAAAAAATTCACAGTCCACGATGCACAATGCACAATGAAGGATGATTTTCTGCTGAAGCAGAAAATCTTAAATTTAATTTTTTTATTGCTTTCGTAATAGCACCATTTATGGTGCTAAGCGAAGCTTATAATATTTAAATTTAAGATTTACCTGACGAAAGGAAGGCAAATCATCTTTCATTGTGCATTGTGAACTGTGAATTGTGCATTGACTAAGGAGTGATGGTTGTGAGCTTAAGATTTATATATGGAAGAGCTGGCAGCGGTAAAAGTCATTTTTGTCTTGAAAATATAAATAAAAAGATAAACTTAGGAGGCGTTAAGCCTCTTATTTTGATTGTACCGGAGCAATTTTCCTTTCAAACTGAAAAAAATATTTTAGATCTCATAGGAGAAAAAGCAGCGCTTAGGGTAAAGGTTATTAGTTTTAAAAGAATGGCATATAAGGTGTTTAACGAAGTTGGTGGTATAACTAGAAAACACATAAATTCTTCAGGTAGAAATATGCTTATATATCATATAATGGAGAAATACAAAGATGAGCTTAAAGTATTTGGGGGAGCAGCAAAAAAGCAGGGATTTATCAGCACTGTTTCTGAAGTTATCAGCGAATTTAAGAAATACGAGCTTACACAAGATGCTTTAATAAACACAATAAATAAAATGGAAAACAATGAACTTAAAAATAAATTAATTGATTTAAATCTTATATACAGTGAATTTGAAAATATTATTCATAAAAATTATATAGATCCAGATGATGATTTAACTCTCTTAAAAGAAAAATTAGATTATACTACAATGTTTGATGGTGCAGAGGTTTGGATAGATGAATTTTCGAGTTTTACACCTCAGCAGTATGGGGTAATTGAAAAACTTTTAAAAAAATGTGAGAGAGTAAATATTGCCCTGTGCATAGATGCAGAAAAGAGATATAAGGATTCAGATATTTTTGCGGTTACAGCTAGTACTGAAAATAAGCTATTAAAGCTTGTGAAGGAATTCAATATTAAATTAGATAAGCCTGTGTTTTTGAATAAAAGACCATTTTATAGGTTTAGAAATAATGAAGAAATAAGTTTCCTAGAGAATAATTTATATGCTTTCCCATATGAAGTATATAAAGAGGTACCAAATAAAATTAAAATTACTAAAGCTTCAAATAACTTTTTGGAAATGGAGAATGTGGCAAGGAAAATTATTGAGCTTTGTAGAGATAAAAACTATAGATTTAATGATATTGCTGTTGTTACAGGAGATTTAGACAATTATAAGAAAGTAGCTTCAGTTATATTTAAAGAATATGATATTCCTTTTTTTATTGATAAAAATAAAAACATACAAGACAATAATTTAATTATATTGATAAATTCAATAATGGAAGTGTTTACTAAGAATTGGTCCTATGAGGCGGTTTTTAGATATCTTAAATCAGGTTTTACAGATATAGAGGCTTATGATATTGATATTATTGAAAATTATGTCCTTGCAGCGGGGATAAAAGGTAAAAAGAAATGGCTCGATGAAGAAAACTGGAAGTACAACATATATGCTTCCGATTTTGAAAATGAGATTACACTAGAAGCCGAAGAAAAATTAAAAAAAGTAAACGAAATTAAAAATAAAATAATAGTTCCATTTGAGAATTTTAAAAATAAAGTAATAAGAAAAAATAACTCAAGGGATATTTGTAGAGCTTTATTTGAGTTTTTATGTGAAATAAATGTTCCAGAAAAAGTTGAAAGAATTGTAGAAGAATTTAAAGAAGCAGGTAAGCAAGTCCTTGCAAATGAATATAGTCAGATATGGAATATAATAATCGAATTAATGGATCAAATAGTTGAAGTAATGGGAGAGGAAAAGGTAAATCTTGATAAGTTCTCTAAAGTTTTAGCAATGGGATTTAAAGAACATGAAATGGGGCTTATACCATCTTCATTAGATCAAGTTATGATTGGCAGCATAGAACGTCTTAAAAGCCATGATATAAAAGTGCTTTTTATAGTAGGTGTTAATGATGGGATTTTTCCAGCTGCTTCAATTGAAGAGGGAATTTTAACTGATAATGATAGAAATTTTTTACTTCAAAATGGGGTAGAACTTGCAAAAGATACAAAAACAAGAGCTTTTGAAGAACAATTTTTAGTTTATACTTCTTTAACAAATTTAAGCGATTATCTTAAATTAAGCTACCCAATGTCAGATTTCGAAGGTAGGGCACTGAGGCCATCTATAATAATAAGTAGGATAAAAACTTTATTTCCGAAGCTAATTGAAGAAAGTGATATAGTTAAAACAGAAGCAGATGAAGAAAATTTAAATTTAATAGCTTCCGAGATTCCTACTTTTAATGAACTGGTAGGTGCATTTAGAAAAAATGTTGACGAAGACTATAAAAGCAGTTTATGGAGAGATGTATACAGATGGTATGCCAATAATGAAAAATGGTCAGAAGTTTCAAAACGTATGCTTTCAGGCATATTTTATACAAATCAAGTAGTTTCTATAAGCAAGGAAAAGGCTGAAAAGTTATATGGAAATAATCCTAAAATGAGTGTTTCAAGATTTCAAAAATATATTGCGTGTCCTTTTGCATATTATGTACAATATGGGCTTAAGGTTAAGGAAAGAAAACTATTTGATTTAACAGCTCCAGATATAGGATCGTTTATGCATAAGATTATAGATAAATTTTGTGTAGAAGTAGATGAAAAGAAAATTAAATGGGCAGATGTAGATGATAAGGTTTGTGAAACTATGATATTTCAAATTGTAGATAGAGAATTAAAGGAAAATCCAGGTTCTATATTCAATAGTTCGCCTAAAAATGTATATTTTGCAGGAAGAATAAAAAAAGTTTTAACTAGAACAGCTGAAATTGTTTCGGAGCATTATAAAAGAAGCAGTTTTAAACCAGCTGGTTATGAGGTTTCCTTTGAAAATGGGGGTAACTATCCACCTATTGAGGTTCAGCTTGAAGAGGGAAGAAAGGTAGTTTTAACTGGAAGAATTGATAGAATTGATATGATGGAGAAAGATGGTGAAACTTATATAAGGATAATAGATTATAAGTCTGGAAATAAGATATTTAAGTTATCAGATGTATACTATGGTCTTGAAGTTCAACTTCTTTTGTATCTAGATGCTATTTTAGAAAATGAGGGTGAAAGTATATACCCAGCTGGAATACTTTACTTAAAAATGGATGATCCAATGATAAAAAATAAAAAAAATTTAACTGATGATGAAATAAGGGAAGAAATACTTAAAAGTTTTAAAATGAAAGGATTACTTTTATCTGATCCAGAGGTAATAAAAGAAATGGATAAAGAGATGGAAGGAAATTCTGTAATAATACCAGCTAGAATAAACAAGGATGGAAGTCTTGGAAAATCCTCAGCAATAGATAAGGAGCAGTTTAAATTACTTACAGGGCACGTTAGAAATATTATAATGAAAAACTGTGAAAAAATGATAGATGGAGATATAAGAATAAATCCATATAAGAAAAAAGAAGAAACTCCTTGCGAATATTGCGTGTATTCCTCTGTATGCCGCTTTGATATGAATTTTGAGGATAATTCCTATAGATATATAGAGGATAAAGAAGATGAAGAAGTGTGGAAATTGATTAAAAGTGAAGAAGGTGATAAGTAATGAGTAATAAATGGACGGAAGAGCAGCTTGAAGCCATAAATTCTAGAGGTTCCAATTTACTTGTAGCAGCAGCAGCTGGTGCGGGTAAAACAGCAGTACTTGTTGAAAGGATAATAAAAATTATAACAAATGAAGAAAGCCCAGTAGATATAGATAAGCTTTTAGTTGTTACCTTTACCAATGCAGCAGCTTCAGAGATGCGAGAGAGAATAGGTAAGGCAGTGGCAGAGAAACTTTATAAAAATCCTAATTCTAAAATAATACAAAGGCAGCTTTCACTTTTAAGTAAATCTAAAATAACCACAATACATTCATTTTGTCTTGATACTATAAAAAGTAACTTTCATTGCATTGATATAGATCCTGATTTTAGAGTTGGAGATGAAACGGAAACACTTCTTTTAAAAAATGAAACTTTAAATGATCTTTTTGAAGAAAAATATTTAAAAGCGCAATATAGCATGGAAAATAATAAAAATAATGAAACTATAGATTTTTTAAAGCTTGTAGATGGTTATTGCAGTAATAAAAATGATTCTGCATTATTTGATATGGTCATGAATTTGTATAATTTTGCAATGAGTAATCCATGGCCTTGTGAATGGATTAATACTATGGTAGATAAATTTAATGTAGCTGATACTTTTGAATTTGGAGCTTCTCCATGGGCAAAGATTTTATTAGATAACATAAAAATAGAACTTTCTGGAATGAAAAATTCTATGACAAGGGCATTAAACATAATTGAAAATTGCAGTTCCCTTGAAAGTTACAGCGAAAATTTTAAATTAGATATTAATATGATAGATGATTTGATGCTTGCTAGCAGTTCTTTCGAGAGTTTTTATGAAAGTTTAAAATCAGTGGAATTTAAAACTTTAAAACGATGCGGAAAGGATGCACCAAAAGAAAAACAAAAAATTGTAAAGGATATAAGAGATGATGTAAAAAAGCATTTAACTGATATTAAAAATAATATTTTATCAGAAGATAAAGAAACCTTAAAAGAAGAAATAAAAACTTTATATCCTTTAATGAAAGCTTTAGGAGATACTGTAATAGAATTTAATAAGCGTTACAGTGAAAATAAAAGGAAAAAGAATATAATTGATTTTAATGATTTTGAGCATATGTGCCTAGAAATTCTTACAGATAGGGATGAAGATGGGCAAATAATTCCTTCAAAGATTGCTCTCCAGATAAGGGATAAATATGATGAAATACTAGTGGACGAATATCAAGACAGTAATATGGTGCAGGAAGTAATTTTAGGAGCGATATCTAGAAAAAATCTTGATAATCCTAACCTTTTTATGGTTGGTGATGTAAAGCAAAGTATATATAGATTTAGGCAGGCAAATCCAAAGCTTTTTTTAGAAAAGTATAATACTTATAGTATAGAAAAGGCTGCAAAAAATAGAAAAATACTTTTATACAAGAATTTTAGAAGTAGAAAAGAAGTACTTGATGGTGTTAATTTTATATTCAAGCAAATAATGTCGGAAAATATTGGAGAACTTGATTACAATGAAACTGAATTTTTAAACCCTGGTGCAAAATATAAAGAGTTAGATTTAGAGAATGCTGAAAAGGGTGGAGAAATTGAATTACTTATAATTGAAAAAAATAAAAATAAAGAAGAGAATATAACTGAGACAGAGAATGAAGAGGAAAATGTTTCAAATATAATGCTTGAAGCAAGGTTAGTTGCAAGAAAAATAATTGATTTAGTGAAGCCGGAAAGTAATTTTTGTGTTATTGATAAGGAATCCGGAGAATACAGAAAAGCAGAATTTAAGGATATAGTTATACTGTTAAGGTCTACTAAAAGTTTTGCACCTGTATTTTCAGAGGAATTAAAAAATCTTGGAATACCAGTATTTGCGGATACAAATTCCGGATACTTTGAAAGTCCAGAAATAAAAACAGTTTTATCGCTTTTGCAAATAATCGATAATCCAATTCAAGATATTGCTTTTGTAGCAGTTTTAAAATCACCTATAGGCGGATTTTCTGTAGAAGAACTCATTGATATTAAAGTGTTAAAGGGAGATTCCTTTTATGAAAAATTCCTTGAAGCTGTAAAAGGCGATAATGAAGAAATAGAAGGAAATTTGATTATTAAAATAACTGAGTTTATGAATAAGCTAAACACCTGGAGAGGTGAAGCCCTGTATATGCCAATAGATGAGTTCATATGGCACTTATATACAGTGACTGGGTATTATGGGTATGTTGGAGCTGTAAAGGCTGGAGCACAAAGACAGGCAAATTTAAGAATGCTTTTTCAAAGGGCAAAGGCATATAATGAAACTAGCTATAAGGGACTATTTAATTTTATAAATTTTATAAATAAAATAAAGGTAAGCAGTGGAGACATGGGAAGTGCTAAAGTTCTTTCTGAAAATGAAAATGTAGTTAGAATTATGAGCATACATAAAAGTAAAGGGTTAGAGTTTCCAATAGTTATTGCAGCTGGCTGTGGTAAAAAGTTTAATTTATTAGATATTAATAAAAATATTCTTTTCCATAATGAATTAGGATTTGGACCAGATTATGTAAATAGTGAAAAAAGAATTTCATACCCTACGCTCATAAAAGAAGCTTTAAAAAATAAAATAAAAGTAGAAACGCTTTCGGAAGAGATGAGAATACTGTATGTTGCATTTACGAGAGCAAGAGAAAAGCTAATAATAACTGGAGCAGTAGATAATATAGAAAAAGCAGTTTCAAAATGGTCAGCAGATTTGGAAAGTAAAAATGAAAAAATTTCCGGAGCGGCTATTTTAAAGGGAAATAGCTATTTAGATTGGATTTGTTCTGCTGTAATACGCCATAAAACTGCAGAAAAACTTAGAGATTTGCTAGAGGTTAAACCTGATACTAGTAATTTAATTTCTGATGAATCTATTTGGAAAATATGCTTTATAAAAAGAGAAGATATCTTAAAAGAAAGCAAAAATGATATCAGTGAAAAAGAGGATAAAAAAGTAGAGGAATTTTATTCTTATCTTAAAAGTATTAAAGAATCACCTTCTGAAAGTAATTTCTTTAACGAAATAGAGAGAAGACTTAATTATAAATATGCTTATGAAAAGTCATCAAAACTTCCAGCCCTATTATCTGTTACGGAATTAAAGAGAAGATTTATAGAGGATAATGAAGAAAGCACAAGAGTGTTTGTGCCAGCACTTGTAAAAAAACCATTGTTTTTAGAAAACATAAAAGGTTTGACGCCTTCGGAAAAAGGTACTGCACTTCATTCAGTTATGCAGCATTTAAAGTTTTCAGCTAGTATTTTGGAAATGAATAAAGATAATATACAAAAACAAATTGATGAAATGGTTATAAGTGAAATCTTAACGGATAAGCAGGCTGAAAGTGTAGATATAAATAAAATAATGAAATTTTTTGATAGCAGCATAGCAAAACGAATGCTTGCTTCAAAGAAAATATATAGAGAATTTCCATTTCAAATGAAAGTTAAAAGTACAGATATATATGAAAATTTAATTGAAGACAAATATGAAGCAGAAAATATAATAATTCAAGGTATAGTAGATTTATATTTTGAAGAAGAAGACGGAATAGTACTTTTAGATTATAAAACAGATTATGTTACGGAAGAAAATATAGAGAGTATACGTGAAAGATATAAAGCTCAAATTAATTATTACTCAAAAGCACTTGAAAAAGTGACGGAACTAAAGGTAAAGGAAAAATATTTGTATTTATTTAGTATAGGAAAATTGGTAAAAATGTGAGTTTCAGTGTTATAATATATAATTGAACGGAGGGGATTTTTTTGGAGACAAAAACAATTAGTGAATTTAGATCGGGAAATAGAATAGAAGGCTTTTTCATAATAAAGTCAGTTGAATGTAGAGTTTCATCAAATAATAAAAGGTTTTTAGATTTGACGTTAGGAGACAAAACAGGAGATATTAACAGTAAAGTATGGGATGTTTCAGAGGAAGATGAAAATAAATATAAGCAAAATTCTTTGATAAAAGTAAGAGCAGCTGTAATAGAGTGGCAAAATAATCTCCAACTTAAAATAGATAAAATAAGAGAAGCAGTACCAGAAGATAATGTAAAAATTGAAGATTTTGTACCATCTGCACCATATCCAGCAGAGGAAATGTATAATCTTGTTTTTGAATATATAGATAAAATTAAAAATGAAGATATAAAAAATATTGTACTTGAAGTTCTTGATGATGCAGGTGATAAAATAATGTATTGGCCAGCAGCTAAAAAAAATCACCATGCGTTAAGATCTGGACTTTTATATCATACAACTACAATGCTTAGAGCGGGTGAAAAGGTAAGTGAAATTTATACTACATTAAATACTGATTTAATATATGCAGGGGTAATACTTCATGATATGGCAAAGCTTGAGGAGATGTTATCTTCAGAATTAGGAATTGTAACTGATTATAGTGTAGAAGGGCAGCTTATTGGTCACATTGTCTTAGGCGTGGAGAAAATAAGAAAAGCAGCACAAAAAGTTAATGCAGATCCAGAAATATCTATGATATTAGAACATATGATTTTATCACACCACTATGAAGCTGAATATGGAAGCCCTAAAAAGCCTATGTTTCCAGAAGCGGAAGTACTTCATCATCTTGATGATATGGATGCGGCTTTATTTGACATGAGAAAAGCACTAGAAGGTATTGAACCAGGAACTATGTCAGATGCTGTGTGGTCACTTGATAAGAGAAGAATATATAAATTTAAGTTTGACAAAAAATAAGTAAGTGTATCGCAGTATATTAGGCATCTTAAAAAAAATAACAAGTCCAAATTGAGAGATAATTTTGTGTAATACAAGGAACTATAACACGTTAATACTGGTTGTCTTAGCGTGTTATGGTGACGAAGGATTACGCGAAACTAGCCGAAAGTTGGAATTGTTATTTTCTTTAAGATGCTTTAAACAAAATTAATAAATCTAAGCTGAAAAACTTTAAAAGCCTAAGAAGTTTCAATAACTCGCAAAAAAAGCTCAGACAATTGAAACATCTAAGGCTTTTAAAGTTTTTTACCTAAGATTTATAAAATTTTATTTAAATTATCCTACAATACACTTACTTATTTTTACACATGGTTTAAGGAAAAAATTTTAGTGCCTACGTAATTTTAGTAAAGCACAGAAACAACAATTGCTTTAAATGAAAAAATAATTATATATTGTGAAATAAAGATGTAGTGGATTAATCAAAGAACCTTTGGCAGGTGTAGGAAAAAAATGATGTTAGGGAATAGTGGTGAAAAAATTTCTAAAATAAAATTGTATAAAACTTAGTGGAAAATTTTTTAAAGCTTTAGAGCTTTAGATTGTCTGAGCTAATCTTTGCGAGTTATCGAAAGCTCTTAAGCTTTAAAAAATTTGCCGCTTAGTTTTATTAATTTTATTTAGGATTTTGAGCCGCTATTCACTAACATCATTTTTCTACATCTGCCAAAGGTTCTTTGATTTTGCACTACACTTTATTTTGCAAAGAATTCTAATATTTTGTCGCATACAAATTCTGCTTCATCAGTTGTTAACTCAGGATAAATTGGAAGGGCAAGTATTTCCTTTGAAACTTTTTCAGCAACTGGGAAATCTCCTTCTTTGTATCCAAGGTATTCAAAACATTTTTGAACATGAAGAGGCATTGGATAATAAACACTTGTTCCAATTTCATTTTTCTTAAGGAATTCTACAAGTTCATCTCTTCTGTCTGTTAATATATTAAATACATAATAAACAGGTGACTGATTTCCTTTAATTTTAGGGAAACGTATATGTTCACAATTAGAAAGTCTTTCTTCATATATACTTGCAATTTTAGCTCTTTTAGATATAGCATCTTTTATATATTTCATTTTTACAAGTAATATTGCTGCTTGAATAGAATCAAGTCTTGAATTATAACCAACATGATCATAATGATATTTTTTTGAAGCTCCGTGAACTCTGAATTGTCTAGCAAGTTCTGCTAATCTATCATTATTAGTTACAATCATTCCGCCATCACCATAACAGCCAAGAGTTTTAGTTGGGAAGAAAGAAAATACTCCAAAATCACCTATTGTTCCTGAGTGCTTAAATGAATCGCCTTTTCCCTGCCATCTCATTCCAAAAGCTTCAGCAGCGTCTTCTAATACTCTTAAATCATGCTTGGTGGCAATATCCATTATTTTATCCATGTCAGCCATTTGACTGAAAAGATGAATAGGTAAAATACCAACAGTATTCTTATTTATTTTTTCTTCAATTTGATTTGTATCTATACAGAAAGTTTCTGGATCTATATCAACAAATACAGGTTTTCCGCCGTGTCTAACTATGCAGGAAGTTGATGCAAGGAAGGTGAAAGGTGAAGTGATAACTTCTCTGCCATCTTTAAATCCAAGTATATCAGAGGTTAAAACTAAGGCATCTGTTCCAGAAGCAACACCTATAGCGTGTTTTGCACCTGTAAATTCTGCTATTTCTTTTTCTAAGGCTTTTACTTCAGCACCAAGTGTTGAAATACCATCTTTTAATGCTGCATGTATAGCGTCATCAAATTCTTTTTGTTTTTCTTCGTATTCTCTTTTTGATGTATAAAATCCTACTTTCATATTATAAAACTCCTTTAAAATTATTTTACTTTTTCAACAGCTTTAATTACTTCGCTTATAATGAATTCTGCATTTTCAATTGAAAGTGTAGAATATAGAGGAAGAGTAATTTCGTTTTTGTATTGGTCATAAGTATTTGGATAATTAGAAATAGAGTATCCAATTGACTTATAATAAGTAAACATTGGGATAGGAGTATAGTGAACATTAGTAGGAACTCCTATTTCAGCAAGCATTTCTATTACCTTATTACGTTGATCTTCTGTAAAATCTTTAATTCTAAGTAAATATAAGTGATAAGAGGTTTCACATGTATCATCTTTTTTAAATGGTATGATTGCCCAAGGTTTGTTGCTTAATGCTTTATCATATAAGTCAACTAAAGCTGCTCTGTGCTTTAACATTTCTTCATAACGTGTAAGCTGTACAAGACCTATAGCAGCTTGCATGTCAGTCATATTGCATTTCATTCCATCAGTTAAGATATCATACTGCCAAGCACCAAGCTTAGTTTTTGCAAGGGCGTCTTTTGTTTGACCATTTAAAGAAGTATACTTAAATACCTTGTAAAGATCCTCAAAACCTTTGAAGTGGTTGTTATTAAAAGTTACTGCACCACCTTCAGCAGTAGTTAAATTTTTTACAGCATGAAAAGAGAATATATGAAAATCTGCTTGACTTCCAACTCTTCTTCCTTTATATTTTGCTCCAAAAGCATGAGCAGAGTCAGAAACTAAAACTATATCTTCTCTATTTATTTTCTTAAGTAAAGCTCTTATAGCATCATAATCTACTGGAAGACCAGCAATATCAACTGTAAGTATAGCTTTTGTTTTAATGGTTACAGCAGCTTCTAGTTTATCTATATCAATTAAAAAACTATCTTTTGCAACATCAACATATGTTGGCTTTATTCCTCTGTGGCATATTATATTTGAAGTTGAAGCATAAGTATATGGTGTTGTTATAACTTCATCACCTGCTTTTATGTCTAAAACTTTTAAAACAAGTTCCATACCAGCAGTGTCGCTTGCAACAGCAACTGCTTTTTCAGTTTCACAGTATTCAGCTATCTTCTTTTCAAATTCTACAACTCTTGGACCAGATGTAATCCATCCTGATTTAAGAACTTCTACAACTTCAGCTATTTCCTTATCTGTTATATCTGGTGGTGAAAATGGAATATTATTATTTTTCATAAATTTTATCTTCCCTTCAAATTAAGATTTTTTTATTGATTTAAAGAATCCTGTATCTTTTGTGATAAGAATTCCATTTGTTTTGCTTATTTCATATTTTATAAAATTGATAAAGTTTAATACTCTTTTTTTGTCAACAAGCATATTTTTGATTTCTGGCAGCGAAAATATATATCCTGCAAGAGGTTCTGCTTCTGTAACTATTAAGCTATCAAGATAACGTTTAATAGTAATATTATTAAACCACTTTTTTATAATATTTTTGCCATTTTCAAGTTGAAAACTTTCTGTAGCAGTCCAGCTTTTACATGAGGAAAGCGAGGAATCAAATTTTGCTGAAATTTCCCTCATTTCGTGCAAATGATTTTTCCCAACAGTTGACGCGTAAAATTCACCATTTTTCTTTAAAACTCTATATATTTCTGACAGAGCTTTATCTTTGTCAGGAATATGATAAAGCATATGGTTTGCAATTACAATATCAAAACTTTCATTAGGAAAAGGAATGTTTTGAACATCTGCTACTTTAAATTTAATTTTACCTGGAAAGTTTTTTAAATTGTTTTTGGCATCTTTAATCATACCACTAGAAAAATCTGTAAGAATTATATCTAAATCTTTTGGTATTTTTGATAAATTTTTTAACCATAATGAACCATCTCCACAACCAACTTCTAAGATACGGCAATTTGGTATAAATGTAAGTTCATCAAAAAACCATTCCATCCAACCATATTTATTTGTACTATAAGTTTCATGTATTTTTATTCTTGCCCTTAAATTTGAAGCATTTTCATATTGAGCAAGCCATTTTTTATCTTCATTTACTACATTAATAATTTTTATGAACTTATCCCAATTAAAATCTTCTTCATTGGACAGTGTATCCAAAGTTTCATCTATTGAACTAATTACTGTTTGTATATGATGAACTTTTTCATTCATAATCTCTTTTTGAATTTCTAATGATTTTTTTAAATTGCCATCATATATGTCAGAAGACATAATATTTTTTATATCTTCCAGTGAAAGTCCTATAAACTTTAGGGTTAATATTTTTTGAAGCTTTGGAAAATCATGCTTTGAATATAATCTATGGCCAGATTCATTGTGGGATGAAGGCTTAAGTAAATCTATTTTATCATAGTACCTTAAAGTTCTTAAGGTAACACCTGATTTTTGAGCAAATTCTCCTATGGTATAAAAATCATCTTTCAACCTCATCACCTCATAATTATAGAACCAGTTGAAGCAGCGAAATTGTAATTTTTTAGGGCAAACTCTGTGTATTTGCAATTTCGATTTTTCAAGTAGTATCTCTATACATCATATATTATCACCTAACGTTACGTCATGTGCAAGGGTTTATTTAACGTATTTATAAAAATTTTTGATTTTGCTACTTCAGTTATAGATAAATAACTTGAAGCATTGAAATTATAAGCTCCGCCTAGCACCATAAATGGTGCTATTGCGTAAGCAATAAAAAATAAGTTTTAAGATTTTCTGCAGCAAAGCGGAGGAAAATCCTCCTTCATTGTGAATTGTGCATCGTGAACTGTGAATTGAAAAATATTGCTGTCAGGATAAACTTGGAATTCTCAATTTTAATCTTTCAGATTGTTTATCTATATGTGTGTAATTAAAAAAAGTTACATATATAAATACTTCCTAATTAAAAGATAATAAAAAAAATACGGTAAAATTATCATATTGGTTTTAAATGTAATATTATTAAATAAAACCAATAAATAATATAAAAATGCAATTATGGGTATTGAAAAGGTCTACAATATGTAGTAATATTTAAAACAGATAGCAGCTGTTATAAATGCATTTTTATTTACTCAATCGTGCAAACGATTGCATAAAAATTATTTTGTAAATAACTCAATAAAGTTTAATAATTATAAAATAAAGAATTTACTAATTTGTAAAATGAAAATATTTAAAATGTTAAGGGGGAATTATTTTGACAAGAATGAAATTATTAAAAAACAAAATAATAAGAGGGTCACTTAGTGTTGCAATGCTCTTTTGCATATCAGTTTTTCCATCGCACAAGATTAATATTGTACCAAATCAAAATTTAGTTGTACATGCTGCAACTCAGACAAGTAATTTGCCATCAAATGAAAAGGATGGGCTTATATTACATGCTTTTGACTGGTCTTTTAGTACTATACAAAATGAACTGCCAAACATAGCAGCAGCAGGATATAAATCTATACAAGTTTCACCAGTACAAGGTACAAAAGAGGCAAGTACAGATCCTTCAAAATGGTGGCTAATGTATCAACCTACAAACGAATCAGTAGGTAATTCACAACTTGGAAATTATGATCAATTAAAGTCACTTTGTAGTCAAGCTAAAAATTATGGTATAGATATAATTGTAGATGTAGTAATGAATCATATGGCTAACAATGGAAATGCTGACCAATTGGATTCTTCAGTTGATCCAAGTTTTAAAGATCCTAGCTTATATCATAATGAGGGACAGTGCAGTAATTGGAATGATAGAGAAGATGTAACACAACAAGGTATAGGTATGCCAGATTTGAATACTCAAAGTTCTGCTGTTCAAAGTAAGGCTATTGCATTTTTAAATCAATGTATTGATGCAGGAGTAAGTGGCTTCAGATTTGATGCTGCTAAGCATATAGAAACAGATTTGGGATTAGATGCAAACAAACCATGGGCAGGAAGATACTGGGAAAATGTTTTAGGAAGTTTAAACAATAGATCAAGCTTGTATATTTATGGTGAAGTTTTGCAGGATGGAACCGTAGATAACATTTCGGCTTATGAATCCTTTATGGATGTAACAGCAAGTACGTATGGATATAATCTTAGAGATGCTATAACCTCAAATGATTTAAGTAAAGCAAATAATATGGGTGGACTTAATCCAAAGAATTGTGTTGATTTTGTTGAAACACATGATAATTATGAGGGTAATGTAAGTCAAAATTTAACTGATTGGCAAAGAAAAATGGGATGGGCTATAGTAGCTGCAAGAGCAGGTGCAACACCTTTATTCTTCGATAGGCCTACAGGTTCAATAGGCAGCGAAGGTGATGGCTTATGGAAAGATGCTGATGTTATAGCTGTTAATAAATTTCATAATGCAATGGTAGGTCAAAGTGAGTATTTAAGATGGACAAACAATAATCAAACAATGCTAATAGATCGTGGCACTGCAGGAACAGTTATTGTAAATGCTGGTGGAAGTACTTATCTTAATACAGCTACAAGCTTAGCAAATGGTACTTATACTAATCATGGAACTGCTAATGCTACTTTGACTGTTTCAAATGGACAAATAACAGGAAACATTCCAGCAAATTCAATTATTGTTTTATATGGTACTAACCCAATACCAACACCACAAACAGTAGTAAGCTGGAATCCTACTACACCATCAGCTGGAAGTACAGTTACAGTAACTTATGATGCTAGCAATAGTATACTAAAAAATTCTACAAATGTAAGTGCACATTGGGGGTATGATGGATGGAAAGCAGCTACTAATACTGCTATGACATCTTTAGGAAATAGTAAATGGCAGGTTACATTAACAGTTCCAACTGCTACAACTAGTAATTTAAATTTATGCTTTACAGATGGAACAAATTGGGATAATAATAGTTCTGCTAATTGGAGTATAAATGTAACAGCTAGTAGTAAAAGTTTTTCGCCACGCGCAGGATATACTGTAGATTATGATAGCAGCACGTTAACAAAGGGGAGTCAGTTTACTTTGTATTACAATGGAAAATTAACTAATTCAAGTAACGTTACTTTACATTATGGTTTTAATGGATGGACAAGTACTGCTAATGCAACTATGACAAAAAGATCAGATGGTTTTTGGCAAGCTACAATCACTCTTCCAAGTACAGCTACAAAGTTAGATTTTTGTTTTACAGATGGAAGTAGTTGGGACAATAATAATAGTCAAGATTGGCACTTGGGGATACAGTAATTTAGTAAACAATAAATATTGTTTACTAAATTAGAGTACAGCTGACAGAGTACAGTGAATGATGATTTTCTGTAGGAAAGCTACAGAAAGTCTTATAACTTATTTTTGATTGCTTAAGCAATCGACGCATTAATGTTGTTCAGCGAAGCTGACAACATTTAAGTTAAAGATTTACCTGACGCAAGGAAAGGTAAATCATCCTTCACTGTACTCTGTCATCTGTACTCTGTTTTAATTATATTAATTTAACTTTGTATTCCTTAAGCCAAATATCTAGTTGTATTAAATAAGCAATAAGCTGTGGTCCTTTCATAAGCTGGCCAAACCAAGGAGTTTTATAGGAAGTTCCGCCTGTTTCTACAAGTTCTTTAACAGTTTTTAAATCAATTATGTCCAAAATAGGCGATGTTTTATCATTGAGTATTTCTTTGAGCCAATTTTGAACTATAGAAGTATATCCAGGATCGAAGGTCTTTGGATAAGGACTCTTTTTTCGTTCAACTACATCTTGTGGAAGTATTCCTTCGGCTGCTTTTCTTAAAATCCCTTTTTCTCTGTCTCCATAAAATCTCATTTCAGGAGGAATATTATAGGCATATTCCACTAGCCTGTAATCAGCAAAAGGAACTCTTACCTCTAAACTGTTTGCCATGCTCATTCTGTCTTTTCTAGTAAGCAGGGTTATCATAAACCATTTAATATTTAAATATACAAGTTCACGTATTTTTCTAGCACGAGGGCTATCTGTATCAAGATAAGGTACATTACTTAAACTATCTTTATATTTTGCATCAACAAATTCTTGAAGATTTATTGATTTAAATTCAGGTGAAAGTAAGCTGCTTCTTTCTTTGACAAATCTTGACCATGGAAATGTATTTGCATCTAGCATTTCTTTTCTAGTAAACCATGGATATCCACCAAAAATTTCATCTGCACACTCTCCTGATAGCGCAACAATATTTTCTTTTCTCACACCTTTGCAGAAAAGATATAGTGAAGAGTCTATGTCTGCCATTCCTGGAATATCATTGGCTTCAACGGCTTCCTTTAAGGCATGAGCAAGTTCAGCATTGTTGTTTATTATTTTGTGGTGTGAACTTCCTATAAATTTATGCATTTTTTCTGCCCATACGCTGTCTGGAGTTATTACAAAGTTATCATTTTTAAAATACAATTCGTTATCTTTATAATCAATTGAATAGGTATTTAAAACTTTACCTCTCTCTTTAAAATATTTTGCCGCTACTGCTGATATTATACTGGAATCTAATCCACCTGATAGGAAAGTACATACAGGCACATCAGCATATAATTGTCTCTGTATTGCATCTACTAGGATAGATTTTATATGATCTGCTGTTTCATCTGCATTTTCGGTGTGAGGCTTAGCTGCTAATTTCCAGTATTCATGTTTTTCCATAGAATTTGGAGTAAATTCTAAGTAATAAGCAGGTGGTACATCAAAAATATCTTTAAGAACTCCGCTTCCAAGATCCCTTGCAGGGCCTAAAGCAAATATTTCTGTTAAACCCTGTTCAGTAAGGATTGGTTCAACTAAAGGATTTGCAAGTAAAGTTTTTATTTCAGAACCGAATATTAATGTATGATCTTTTAAAGTGTAAAATAGTGGCTTAACACCTAAAGGATCTCTTGCTAAGAATAATTTTTTGTCATTCTCTGAGTAAACTCCAAAGGCAAAAATTCCATTAATGTATTTTAAACAATTTTTTCCCCAATGTATATAAGCTGTAAGTAAAACTTCAGTGTCAGAGTACGAGTTAAAACTGTAACCTGCTTCTAAAAGAAGTTTTCGTACATCTTCTGTGTTGTAAAGTTCACCATTGTAGACTATTACATATTTTTTGCCATTAATAACTTTTAACATTGGTTGGCTTCCACCCTTAGGATCGACAACTATGAGACGCCTATGGCCCAAAAAAGCATTTTTAGACATGTAATAGCCGTGAGAATCTGGTCCTCTTTTTTTCAGGGTATCAGTCATAGCTTCTATTATTTTATTTTGTCCTGTTAAATTTTTTTTAAAGTTAACAAATCCTGCTATACCGCACATAATTAATATCACCATTCTTTTATAAATTAGCTTATAAGTTATATTATGATTTTTTTAATAAATGTGATACAAACATGAATGTTGCTTTTTTTTATAAAAGGTGGTATATTATGTTCAATACATGAATATGTGTTCATATGTTCAGTGAAAAAATAAGGTGGGTTGAAGTTATGAGTATAGAAGATAATGAGTATAAATGTGATTGTAATGTAATTCATGTTGATATAGTTGAAAATGTTAAGGCGAATATGCCAGAGGATGAGGAACTTTGCGATTTGTCAGATTTATTTAAAGTATTTAGTGATAGTACAAGAATTAAAGTAATATGTGCATTATTTAATTCAGAAATGTGTGTTTGTGATATAGCCTATCTTTTAGGTATGAAGCAATCGGCAATATCACACCAATTGAAAATATTAAGACAAGCAAAATTAGTTAAACCTAGAAGAGAAGGAAAAGTGGTTTATTATTCACTTGATGACGACCATATTAAAGGAATATTTAATATGGGACTTATGCATATTAATGAGAAATCATAGTGGCAGGGGAGAAGAAAGACTTTACTTAAATTAAAAAATATGAACCATTATTCAGAGTACGGAGTACAGAGTACAGAGTACAGTGAAGGATGATTTTCTTTCGCGTTGCTACGGAAAATCTTAAAACTTATTTTTGATTGCTTACGCAATCATAGCATTAATGTTGTCAGCTTCGCTGAACAACATTTAAGTTTTAGATTTACCTGACATAAGGAAGGTAAATCAACCTTAACTGTACTCTGTCCTCTGTCAACTGTACTCTGATTTAGTTCCAGTTTCCTTCATATAAAATATTGTCTTTTGTTATAGTTGCAGCTCTGTTTTCAGATTCTTCCCAAGTTACAACACCATCGCTGCTGACAGATACGAATTTAAATTCGATATAAGTATTTAGAGGTAGTGTGGCGGTTCCTTTCCAGGTTGGATATAAAGATTCGTCTGTAGTTAGAGAAACTGCTTTTGAAGTATCCCAATTTCCAAGTTCATCAATATTACCACAAACGAATATGTTTTCGCCAAAATATGAATTCTTGTCATTTAATATAAATGTAAAATTAATAGTTTGATCTTCTGCTTTAGGCGCATCATTTTTTAATTTGGGAGTTGTAGTTTTTGTAGTTTTCCTCGGTGGAGTAGATTTGGAAACTTTAATTTCTTGAGACTTAGAAGCAGCGGTGCTAGAGGCTGCTTTTTTTATTTCTGCAGTTTTTTTTGCTATAGAAGTTTCTGAAACAGCAGCTTTACGAGAAGATGTTTTTTTTTGAACAGTTTTTTTCATATTTATCAATCCCCTTTACAAAATTAAATAACTAAAGATAAACCACTTGAAACTTCAAAATTAATTTGTACCAAAATGATGTTTTGGGTAAATATTGTTGCAAATTGATTTTGGTAGTTTAAACGGTATATCTATAAAGATATGCAACTTGAAATATAGAAATTACAATTTAACACAGAGCACGGAGTACAGAGTACAAAGAAGGATGATTTTTCTCCACTATCGCTACGAAAAAATCTGAAAACTTATTTTCTTTATTGCTGCGCAATCGAGCCATATATGGCGCTCAGCGAAGCTGACAACATTTAAGTTTAAGATTTACCTAAGAGAAGCGAAAGGTAAATCATCATTCACTGTACTCCGTACTCTGTCATCTGTACTCTGCTTTTCAAATTGTAATCTGTGAGTATAAAACTAGTATTTGCAATCTTAATTTATATATTGTCTATCTATATATAATATATTGATTATGCTTAAATTACTGAATTATATAAATTAGCATATATTTTTGCTGAATTATCCCAACTGTTATTTTCATGCATAGCTCTCTTGACTAGGTTTGTCCAATTACCTTTTTCATTATAATAATAATATTCGGCTTTTCTTATGACATAAAGCATGTCATGAGCATTATAATTTGTAAATGAAAAACCATTACCGTCACCAGTGCATGGGTTAAATGGGTGAACGGTATCTTTAAGTCCACCAGTTTCTCTTACGATAGGGAGCGAACCATAGCGCAAAGATATAAGTTGTCCAATACCGCAAGGCTCAAAAAGTGAAGGCATTAAAAACATATCTGAGGCTGCATATATTTTTTGTGCTAAGCTATTATCAAATAAAATATTAGCAGATAATTTATTAGGATATTTCCATGCAAAATATTTAAACATATCTTCGTATTCTTTATCACCTGTGCCTAGAACAACAAGTTGTATCCCATCTTGTAAAAGGTCTTCTATGATGCAACCTATTAAATCTAGTCCTTTTTGACTTACAAGTCTTGAAACTAAACCTATCATTGGAATATTTTCATTTACAGGCAAATTGAGCATTTTTTGAAGTTCTAGTTTGTTTTTTGTTTTATTATATAAAGTTTCGGAATTGTAATTGAAAAATAAATTTTTATCAGTTTCTGGATTCATTAAATCATAATCAATTCCATTAACTATTCCCCATAAATCATCTGATCTTTTTTGCATTATTCCATGAAGGTGCTCCCCATAATATGGAGTTTTAATTTCTTCAGCATAAGTAGTGCTTACGGTAGAAATTTTATCTGCAAATAAAAGACCACCTTTCATATAAGAAACCCCATCATAAAACTTTAGGGCATCTTCATGAAAATATCCTTCATTTAAGCATAAGAGCTCAGTTAAAACTTTTTTATCAAAAACACCTTGATATCTTAAATTGTGTATAGTAAAAATAGTTTTTATGTGATTGTAGTTTGAATAATCTCTGTAGTGCTCTTTTAAAAGTACAGGAATCATTCCTGTTTGCCAATCGTTGCAGTGTATTATATCTGGATTAAAATCTCCCATGTATGTTATTGCTTGAAGAACAGCTCTAGAAAAATAAGCAAATCTTTCTCCATCATCATAATATCCATAGGCACCAGATCGTTTAAAATAGTAATCATTGTCTATAAAATAAAAGGGTATACCGTCATATTCGTAATATTCCAGACCACAGTACTTATTTCTCCATCCAACAGGAACATCAAAACTTTTTATATGAGAGGTGTTGTATCTAAAATTTTCTGCTATATCACTATATTTAGGCATAATTACTCGTGCATCAATCCCAAGTTTTCTGAGAGCTTTTGGAAGTGCATAAGCAACATCTCCAAGACCGCCTGTTTTTAAAAAAGGAAAACTTTCAGATGAGGCAAATAAAACTTTCATAGCATCGACTCCTAACATAAATAATTTTTTAATAAAGAGATTTTTTTTCTATAACAACAGGGTATTCCTTATCACCTTTTAGTTCTTTTCCTTCTTCTATTAAAACATTTTTGTCTATTATGACATTTGTAAGCTTGGCATTTTCTTTTATTTCACAGTTTTGCATTATAATACAATTTCTAACTTTTGCTCCTTTATGAATAATTACTCTTCTAGATATAATACTATTAGTTACAAATCCCTGAATCAAAGATCCATTTGCAATAAGAGAATTACATACGTATGAACCATTAAAATATTTGGTTGGAGCCTCGTCCATTACCTTTGTATATATAAGACCATTTTTAAAGAAAAGTTCTCTATTTATATCAAGATCAAGCATATTCATATTCGCATTATAATAGGACTGAATAGAATCTATACATTCTAAGTGACCATCAAATTCATAACCATTAATATTAAGCTTGTCACAATTCTTATAAATCCAATCTTTAATGCTTGCCCAAAAACCGGTTTTTATACAAGAATTTAATATGTTTATTAGTAAGGATTTTTTCATTATGAACATCTGCATTGATATATTTTGGTGATCATCTATTCCTAAATTTTTACCTACCCCAAGTACTCTGTTATTTTCGTCTAAATTTAAAACATTACAATTTAGAAAATGTTTTTTCCCATCATCAATTTTTTTATATACTATTGTAATGTCACTGTTAGATGCTTCATGAAATCTTGCTGCTTTTTCATAATCCATATTACATACCATATGTGAAGAGGATATTATAACTTTTTCTTGATGACTTCTATAAAGGTACTCAAGATTATTTTCTAGCATTTCGACATCGCTTAAATATGATGTAACGCCACCAAAGTTAAATACAAATAAGCCATTTATTTTTCTATCAAGGTCCCAAGGCTTTCCAGCACCAAGATGATCTATTAGCGATCTTGAATTCCCCTGAGTTAATATACCAACATTCCTTACACCTGCATTTACAAGGTTTGAAAGAACGAAATCAACAATTCTATATCTTCCTGCTATTGGTATTGAAGCTAATGGTCTTTTCTTTGTAAGTCCTTTTATATTTTTATCATCTTCATTTAAACATAAAATTGACATATAATCGTTCAACATAATACCCACCCCATCTATTTTATAAAGTCTTCTTTAATTTTTTTATCTTCACCTATGACTGTTATTTCTTCTCCATCGCCTATAGTAATATTATCAGCTACCTTTGAATTGCAGCCTATAATAGCTTTTTGTATAGTAACATTATCTCCAATAGTAACATTAGGCATAATAACTGAATCTTTTATTATAGAATTTTTACCTACAGATACATTTGGAAATAGTACTGAATTATGAACTGCACCAAGAACTATACAACCTTCAACGATTAAAGAACCTTTTACGTCTGAATCACAACCTATATATTGAGGTGGACGTGTAGGGTTTACAGAATATATTTTCCACGTAGGATCATATATATTAAGCTCGTTATTATCTGAAAGAAGGTCCATATTTGCTTGCCAAAGGCTTTCTATTGTACCAACATCTTTCCAATAACCTTCAAAACGGTAGGCATACATTTTTCTGCCATCCTTTAACATGGTCGGTATTATATTTTTACCGAAATCATTGCTTGATTTTTCATTTCCTTCATCTTCAATCAGATATTTTTCAAGTAGCTTCCAGTTAAATATATATATTCCCATTGAAGCTAAGCTGCTTTTTGGGTGCTTTGGTTTTTCTTCAAACTCATATATTTTATCATCTTCATCTGTATTCATTATTCCAAATCTGCTAGCCTCTTCTATTGGAACATCAATTACTGCTATTGTAGCATCTGCTTTTTTTTGTATATGATAGTCTAACATTTTGGAATAATCCATTTTGTAAATATGATCACCAGATAATACAACTACATATTCAGGCGAAAAAGAATTTACAAAATGCCTATTTTGGTAAATAGCATTTGCTGTTCCTTTATACCAATTACCACCTGTTTCTTTCATATAAGGTGGTAGTAAACTTACGCCGCCATTATTTCTATCTAAATCCCAAGGACTTCCGATTCCTATATGAGAATTTAATTCTAAAGGTCTGTACTGGGTAAGTACACCAACTGTGTCAATTCCCGAATTTGAACAGTTGCTAAGCGTAAAATCAATTATTTTATATTTGCCCCCAAATGGAACTGCTGGTTTTGCAGTTTTTTTAGTAAGTATACCCAGTCTACTGCCTTGTCCACCAGCTAAAATCATTGCTATAACTTCTTTTTTTATCAACATAAACCCCTCCCTACTTTTGTATGAAAATAAATGTTATGGGCATACTATTATTTTACAGCAATTTTCCTAAAAAGAGAATGTTTAATTTAAATATTGTGAAAATTTTTTCAAATAATAATTACATAAAATTCATATAATTGTAAAAAAAATAATCTTGACAATTATATGAATTAGCTATATGATAAAAACATACTAAATATATAGAAAAACTAAAAAATAGGTGATAGGATTATGAAGATATCAACAAAGGGTCGATACGGTTTAAAGGCCATGGTAGATTTAGCTTTTAATTCAATAAATGACAGTGTCACACTTAAAAGTATATCTCAAAGGCAAAATATATCAGAAGGTTATCTTGAACAAATTTTTTCTTCTTTGCGAAAGGGAGGACTTGTAAAAGGTAAAAAGGGATCACAAGGTGGATATGTTTTGGCTAAAAGTATGAATGAAATAACAGTTGGAGATATTTTAAGGTCTCTTGAAGGAGATTTGTCTGTTGTTGAAGTAGATGAAGAACAAATAGTTAAAGAAGATAGGTTAGACGGTTGCATTAGAAATAATGTTTGGGATAAGATAAATTCTTCTATAAATAAAATAGTAGATTCAGTGACACTTGAAGATTTAGTAATAAACTATAACAGCGTTGTTACATCAAATTATATGTACTATATATAAGTAAGTGTACAATTCACAGTGCACGATTCACAATTTAGGATGATTTTCCGTTTATGCGGAAAATCTAAAATTAGATAGAAGCTTTTGCTTAGCTTCGCTGGACATTTAAGATAGAGATTTATTAGACATAATACTTTGTATTTATATAGTTTTTCCTAGTATTCACGTAAGAATAATAAGTTTTAAAATTTTTCTACGGTCACGGAGAAAAATTATCCTTCACTGTACTCTGTACTTTGTACTCTGAGTTAAATTTTAATTTGTAAGCATAAACTTGGTATATGCAATTTTAAATTTTAAGATTGCCTATCCATATAAAAATATAAGGGGTGTTTTAAATGAGTAAAATATACAAAAATATTATTGAAACTATAGGTAGGACTCCATTGGTTGAGCTTAGTAATCATAAGAAAAAAGAAGGCTATAAAGGAAACATATTAGGAAAGGTTGAGTATTTTAATCCATCAGGAAGTGTTAAAGATAGAATTGCATTTTCAATGATAAATGATGCTGAAGCTAAGGGACTTATTAATAAGGATACAATTATAATAGAACCAACAAGTGGGAATACAGGAGTAGGTCTTGCACTTATAGCAGCAGCTAAAGGATACAAACTTATTCTTACAATGCCAGAAACTATGAGTATTGAAAGAAGAAAGTTACTTCAAGCTTATGGTGCAGAATTAGTATTAACACCTGGTGCTGATGGAATGAAAGGTGCTATAAAGAGAGCTGAGGAATTATCAAAAGAAAATCCAAATTCGTTTATACCTCAACAATTTGATAATCCATCAAATCCAGCAGCTCACGTTGTAACAACTGGAGAAGAAATATGGGAAGATACTGATGGAAAAGTTGATGTAATTGTTGCTGGTGTTGGAACAGGTGGAACAATAACAGGAATTGCAAAAATATTAAAAGAGAAAAATCCTAATGTTAAAATTGTTGCTGTAGAGCCATATGATTCACCAGTGCTTTCTCTTGGCAAATCAGGTCCACATAAAATACAAGGAATTGGTGCTGGATTTGTTCCAAAAGTATTTGATAGAAATCTTATTGATGAAATTATTACAGTTAAGAATGAAGATGCCTTTGCAGAAACTAAAAATCTAGTAAGAACTGAAGGAATACTTTCAGGTATATCATCTGGTGCTGCTCTATTTGCAGCTAAAGAAATTGCGAATAGACCTGAATTTCAAGATAAGAATATAGTTGTAATACTTCCAGATAGTGGTCAAAGATATTTATCAATGCCTATATTTGATTAATGAATAGTAGTAGTATATAATATATTAATATTGTAATTAGAAACGCAGTGGAATGAAGTTCACTGCGTTTCTAATTCAATGCACAATTCACAGTTCACAATGCACAATTATGGATGATTTATCTTACGTATGTAAGATAAATCTTTAAATTTATAAAAACATGATGTTCAGCATAGCTGAACTAATGAATTTTAAAATTAGCGTTAGCTATAAGTTTTAAGATTTTCTGGATGGCAGAAAATCAACCATCATTGTGAATTGTGCATTGTGAACTGTGAATTGTCTAAGGGAGTGATATTTTGAACAAACAAATATACATGGATTATTCTGCAACAACGCCAGTTTTAAAAGAAGTAATAGAAGAAATGCTGCCGTATTTTAATACATATTATGGCAATCCATCCTCTGTATATTCTTTTTCAATGGAAAGCAAAATGGCTATAGATAAGAGTAGGAATACCATAGCAAAAATATTTAATTGTAAAGAAGAAGAAATATTTTTTACAAGTGGAGGAACAGAAAGTGATAATTGGGCATTAGTTGGAAGTGCCATGGCAAATAAAGATAAAGGAAAACACATTATAACAACGGAAATAGAACATCATGCTATACTTGAAACTGCTGATTACCTTAAAAGAGAAGGTTTTGAAATAACGTATCTTCCAGTTGATTCCGAAGGTAGAATTTCTTTAGAACAGCTAAAAAAATATATAAGAAAAGATACAATACTAGTGTCAATTATGACTGCAAATAATGAGATAGGGACTATTGAGCCAATAAGTGAAATTGGGGAATTCCTTAAAGATAAAGGAATTTTATTTCATACTGATGCTGTTCAAGCGGTTGGGCATATCAAATTAGACTTAAATAAAATGAATGTAGATTTAATGTCCATTTCTGCACATAAATTTTATGGGCCTAAAGGAATAGGAGTTTTATACATAAGAAAAGGAACAAAAATTAATAATTTGATTTTTGGAGGCCAGCAGCAAAGAGGGAGAAGAAGTGGTACAGAAAATGTTCCAGGTATAGTGGGAATAGCAAAGGCACTTGAAATATTAAATGCTGATTTAGAAACTGAAATTGAACGACAAGAAAAACTTAGAAATTTATTTATAAAGGAAGCTTTAAAGATCAATGGAGTTAAATTAAATGGACCTTCAAATGAAAAAAGACTTTCCAATAATATAAATTTATGTTTTAATGGAAAAGATGGTGAAGGTCTTTTAGTAAGACTTGATATGGAAGGTATATGTGCTTCAGCTGGTAGTGCATGTTCTGCTGGTGCAATTGAACCTTCTCATGTGCTTCGTGCAATAGGTCTCTTAGAAGATGAGGCTAAAAGTTCTATAAGATTTACTATTGGAAAATTTACCACCGAGGAAGATGTCATTTATACTATAAAAAAATTATACGAAATCTTGAAGTAAAATTATATAAATATATAGGGCTATCGACTCAATTATTAAGTTATACATGTCCCATAATGCCCAAAACATGGTGTTTTGAAACAGGTATAACTTAAGTTTCTGTACGGTAGCACTTTAGATAAGGTAATGGTGATAAATATATGAATAAAAAAGTAGTAATAGGTATGAGTGGAGGGGTGGATAGTTCTGTTGCTGCATATTTGCTGAAAAAGCAGGGCTATGATGTTATTGGTATAACGATGAAGCTTACTCCAGATGATACTTTTTATACAGAAAAAGAAGGAGGCTGCTGTTCACTTTCAGCAGTTGAGGATGCAAGAAGAGTTGCATATAGACTTGAAATACCATTTTATGTAATGAATTTTACAGAAGTATTTAAAGAGAAAGTTATAGACTATTTTGTAGATGAGTATTTAGAAGGTAGAACTCCAAATCCATGTGTTGCTTGTAATAAATACATAAAATTTGATGCTCTATTAAAAAAAGCACAAACACTAGGAGCTGATTATGTAGCAACTGGACATTATTGCAGGATAACAAAAGAAAATGGTAGGTTTGCAGTAGTAAAGTCAGAGGATCCTAAAAAAGATCAAACTTATATGATGTACAACATGACTCAGTACCAATTGGAACATACCTTAATGCCATGTGGAGATTATAAAAAAGAACAAATACGAGAAATTGCAAAAGAAATAGGACTTAATGTATTTGATAAAAAAGATAGTGAAGAAATATGTTTTATACCGGATAATAATCATGGCGGATTTATAAAGAGGCAATGTCCAAAAAAAATTAAACAGGGAAATTTTGTTGATGAAAAAGGAAATATTCTTGGAAAGCACAAGGGTATAGTTTATTATACAATAGGTCAGAGAAAAGGACTTGGGTTGTCAGCTGGAAAAAGGGTATTTGTAACTGATATAAGACCTTCAAAAAATGAAGTAGTAGTTGGTGCAGAAGAAAATATATTTGGAACTGAACTTGTAACTAAGGACAATAATTTTATTCCATTTGATAAGCTTGAGGCACCAATGGAAGTAGAAGCGAAAATAAGGTATAATGCGAAATTATTTAAAGCAGTTATAACACCTACAGAAGATGGAAAAGTTAAAGTTAAATTTGAAGAAAAACAAAGAGCTATAACAAAAGGTCAATCAGTTGTATTTTACAAAGGTGACTTATTAGTAGGCGGTGGAGTAATAGAGTAGAAAGGTGATTGACTTGGAAAGATGGTTCATTAAAAATAAAAGAGCTGATTATAAAAAAATAGCTAAAAAGTTTGGAATCAGTGAAGTTGTGGCAAAAATTATTGTAAATAGAGATGTTGTCGATGAAGATTCTATAAAGTCTTTTATAAATCCTAGCTATGAGAATTTGCATAATCCTCGCGAAATGAAGGACTTAATAAAAGGCGTCACTATTATAAAAGAAAAGATAGCACAAAATAGAAAAATCATGGTTGTTGGTGATTATGATGTAGATGGAGTTATGAGCACATATGTGTTATTTACAGCATTAAAAAGATGCATGGCTAAAGTTGATTTTCACATTCCGGATAGAGTTAAAGAAGGATATGGAATAAATGAGAGTATCATAAGAAGTGCAAAAGACAGCGATGTAGATTTAATTATAACTTGTGATAATGGTATCTCGGCTATAGAGCAAATTAAATTGGCAAAAGAACTTGGAATAAAAGTGATAGTTACAGATCATCATGATATTCCATTTAAAGAGAATAGTGACGGAACAAGAGAATTCATAATTCCGCCAGCTGATGCGGTAATAAATCCTAAACAAAAAGACTGCGAATATCCTTGTAAATCATTATGCGGAGCAGCAGTAGCATTTAAGTTTGTTCAGGTTTTATATGAAGAGTTTAATATATCAAAGGATGAAACCTATGATTTATTGCAATATGTAGCAATAGCCACGGTATGTGATGTTGTAGATTTAACTTCCGAAAATAAGATAATTGTAAAAAATGGACTTAGCAGAATTAAAAATACAAAAAACATGGGATTAAAAGCATTGCTAAAGGTTACGGATTTAACGGACAAGGAAATAACTGTTTACATGGCGGGATTTGTTATAGGACCATGTATAAATGCTTCGTCTAGGCTTGAACAGGCAATATGGGCAATAAAATTATTACTAACAGAAAATAATGTGGAAGCAGAGGAATTAGCAAACAAATTATTTAATTTAAATAAAAAAAGACAGGAATTAACCAATTCTGGACTAGAAGAGGCAATACGAGTGATTGAAGCTAATAATATGACTAAAGATAAAGTACTTGTAGTTTTTCTTCCTTTGGTTCACGAAAGTATTGCTGGAATAATCGCAGGAAGAATAAGAGAAAAATATAATTTGCCAACAATAGTACTTACAAAATCTGAAAATGGAGCAAAAGGTTCTGGAAGATCAATAGAAGAATTCAATATGTTTGAAGAGTTATTAAAATGTAAAGATATCTTAGGTAAATTTGGAGGACACCCATTAGCTGCGGGATTATCAATTGATGAAGATAAAATAGATTTATTACGAGAAAAATTAAATGAAAACTGTACGTTATCAGATGAAGACATAATACCAAAAGTAACAATTGATATGCAGCTTCCGTTTAATAACATTTCTATGCAGTTGGTTGATGAAATAAATGTACTTGAACCCTTTGGAAAAGGAAATTCAAAACCTCTATTTGCTGAACGGGGTGTACAAGTATTGAATGCACGTATTTTAGGAAAAAATAAAAATGTTTTAAAGTTAAGCTTAAAAAGCAGGAACAAATGTATAGATGGTATAATGTTTGAAAAAATTAATGAGTTTCAAGAACTAATAATTAATGAATATGGGAAGGCTAAATTTGATAGCTTATTTGGAAGAGGCAGTTATGATATAGTATTAGATTTTGTTTTTTCTGTTGATATTAATGAATATATGGGAAATAGAAGTTTGCAGCTTCAGATTAAAAGTTTTAGAAAAACAAGTGCATAAGGCATGCTAAAATAAGCGTACAGCTATGAATTAAATCATTTACTGTACGCTTTTATATTTAAGACTTATTTTAGAAAAAGTTAATTATTTACAAATAAACTACATAATTTTTTATAAATTTGATTCATAATCAGCGATAATTTGTTTTACCATTTCGCCACCAACAGAGCCACACTGTTTAGAAGTGAGATTGCCATTGTAGCCTTCACTTAATGGAACATTTAATTCTTTGGCAACTTCCATTTTGAAAGTGTTTAAACCTTCTGTAGCTTCTTGAACTAAATGTTTGTGTGACATATTTTCCACCTCCCTTTTGTTTTTGTAGAGATAAACCATGCGAAACTTCAAAATTAATTTGTATCAAAACGCCATCTTCTGAGCATTATGATGCAAAGTGATTTTGGTAGTTGAGCCGGTATATCTATGATATTATTTTAACCAATTTTAAAGAACATATTATATTAGTATTAAGGTAAAGAAAGAAAAATCAACCTTCATTGTGTATTGTGAACTGTGAATTCTGCATTAATTTATGCTATAATATTTAGTGTAAATTTTTAAGGATGTGACTTTGATGAATAAATTAAAAATAGTAATGACTGGTGGAGGAAGTGCTGGGCATGTAACCCCAAATTTAGCACTTGTACCAAACTTGGAAAAAATGGGCTACGATATTGCATATATTGGGACAAAAGATGGAATTGAAAGAAGCATTATTGAAGCGGAAAAAATAAAATACTATATTATATCAAGTGGAAAACTTAGAAGATATATTGATATTAAGAATTTTACAGATCCATTTAAGGTTATCAAGGGTGTATTTCAAGCAATAGCTATATTAAAAAGAGAAAAGCCTAATGTTGTTTTTTCAAAAGGTGGTTTTGTTTCGGTTCCTGTAGTTATTGCAGCTCATTTGTGTAAAATACCAGTAATAGCACATGAATCTGATATAACGCCAGGTCTTGCAAATAAGATTTCGGTTCCATACTGTACTAAAGTTTGTGTTACATTTCCTGAATCTGTTAAAAGTATAAAGGGAAATAAGGGGATTTTAACAGGAACTCCAATAAGAAGAGAATTGTTTTTAGGAAGCAGAAGCGAAGGAATTAAAATATGCGGATTTCAAGGTGGAAAACCTATTATTTTAGTTATTGGAGGAAGCTTGGGTTCTAAAATAATAAATGATATTGTACGTGAAAGTTTAAAAGAATTATTGAATAATTATGATGTAATCCATATTTGTGGCAAAGGTAATTTAAGTAGTGAGCTTATGCAGGTTAAAGGATATAAACAATTTGAATATGTATCAGAAGAACTTGCTCATCTTATGAATTCGTCAGATTTGGTTATATCTAGAGCAGGAGCAAATGTAATATTTGAACTTTTAGCATTAAAAAAACCTAATATTTTAATACCACTTTCAAAAAAATCAAGCAGAGGAGATCAAATATTAAATGCAGCTTCCTTTGAAAAAAATGGCTATAGCATGGTAATTGAAGAAGAAGAATTAAATAAAGAAATACTTATAAAAAAATTAGATGAATTACACAAAACAAAAAATAAATATATAGATGCAATGAATAATAGTCCTGTTAAAAATGGTGTTGAAAATATAATATCAGTAATCGATAAATATAAGAAATAAATTAATTAGTGTTGTATAACAGAAAAGCAGAGTACAGATGACAGAGTACAGTGAAGGATGATTTATTTTCCTTTAGGAAAATAAATCTTTAAACTTATAAAAGAATTATAAATGTTCAGCTTTGCTGACATTTATAGCAGGTTTGGGCCGCAAGCCCATTAAGTTTTTAAATTTTCTGTATAACAGAAAATTAACCTTCACTGTACTCTGTACTTTGTACTCTGCTTTTAGCTTTGTGTATTGTACATAATTTCAAAGTACCCTTGAGGATATTTGCAAGCTGGGCATACAGTTGGTGCTGTTGTTCCAAAATAAATAAAACCACAATTTCTGCATTTCCAATAAACTTTTTCTTTCCTATTATATATGGTTCCATTTGCAAGACTACTTTTTAAATCTAAATACCTTTTCTCATGAGCTGTTTCTATAGTAATAATTTGATTAAATGCAAATTCTATTTCTGGATATCCTTCATCTTTAGCAGTTTTTGCAAAAGAAGGATAAATAGTTCCCCATTCTGCCTTTTCACCTTCTGCGGCATATTGAAGATTTTGTTCTGTGTTTCCAGAAGCAACAGGGTAATCAGCATCAACCTTTACAGTAGATTTACCTAGACCTTGAACAAGAAAATCAAAGAAAATTTTTGCATGTGCCATTTCGTTATCGGCAGTCTCATAAAATATAGCAGCGATTTGTTTATGACCTTCTTTGTCGGCAATTTTTCCATAGTAAGTATATCGGCTTCTTGCTTGAGATTCACCGGCAAATGCTTTTGCAAGATTCTCAGCTGTTTTTGAATTTAATAAACTTTTCATTTAATTATCTCCTTTTTTTTAGTATTACATTTATAAAAAAATTGTACTATAACAATTTTATAGGTATAGTATTTACTAAATTCCTAAAAATAAAATATAAAAAATTTAGGAAGGAAGAATATTTATGAAAAAAAGTCTAAAAGTTATTTTTATCACAGCATTTATCTTATCAATGTTCTTTTCGAATAAGGTATATTCAAAAATGCAGCAGCAAACTTATAATTATACAATTAAGACTGGTGATACCCTGTGGAAAATCGCAGTGGCAAATCAAAGTGGGGTTGCAGAAATAGTTGCTTTAAACCCTAGTATAGCTAATCCTAATATGATAATTGCAGGTCAGGTTATAAAAATACCAGATATAAGTCAAATAAAAGTTCAAGAAAATGAAGTTGCTAGGCTTGTTAATATCGAAAGAAGCAAGGTTGGTCTGCCAGCATTAAAATACAATTGGGAACTTTCAAGGGTTGCAAGAGCTAAATCACAGGATATGGCAGACAAAAATTATTTTTCACATCAATCTCCAACTTTTGGCTCAACATTTTCACTGATTACAAAATATGGAATAGTATATTCAGCCGCAGGAGAGAATATAGCATATGGATATATAAATCCTAGCACTGTTATGAATGGATGGATGAATTCACCAGGTCATAAAGCAAATATACTTGGAAAACAGTATAATGAAATAGGAGTTGGCCTTACTAAAAATTCTAAAGGTCAAATATATTGGACTCAAATTTTTATAAAAAAGTAATATTTTATTTGGCTATGTTTGGGGCTGTCGCACTAAAAATGTTTAAGTTTTGCGTATAAAATAATTTTAGTGCGTCAGCATCTTTTTTTAAAATGCCTTATTGAAAAAAGTAAAATAAAGTAGTAACATAAATAAGGGCTTAACTGAATTGTAATTAAAACTAATTACGATAAAATGCAAAAGGGAGAAATATTGTAAATAAAGAAGAAATACTAAGCATATTTTAATTTATATGACGATATTTATTCAAAAGTAGTCTTGATAAAATTGCTTTTTATAGTATAGTTAAAAATGTAACAAACTCTTAAGCTTTTATGGATATAAAGATATACCATTGTGAAACTCGAAATTCATTTATATCAAAATGCCATCTTCTAGGCATTATGGTTCACATGAATTTCAATAGTTGAACTGGTTTATCTAGAGATAAACCGCTTGAAACTTCAAATTCAGTTGTAACAAATGCCGTTTCCTTGGTATTAGTATATAAATTGATTTTGGTAGTTGAAACGTTTTATCTAGGATATTTATCCATAATTCCTAATATAAAATATTTGTATTTGATAGGAAGGGGTATACAATATGAAAAAAATGAAAACAATGGACGGTAATACTGCCGCAGCTCATATATCATATGCGTTTACTGATGTTGCAGCAATTTACCCAATTACTCCATCATCACCAATGGCAGAGCATGTAGATGAATGGGCAACACAAGGAAGAGTAAATCTTTTTGGACAAAAAGTTAAAATTATGGAAATGCAATCAGAAGCAGGTGCAGCTGGTGCGGTTCATGGATCACTACAAGCAGGAGCATTAACTACTACATATACTGCTTCACAAGGTATGCTTTTGATGATACCAAATATGTACAAGATAGCTGGAGAACTTTTACCAGGAGTATTCCACGTAAGTGCTAGAGCTTTAGCTACTCACTCTTTAAATATATACGGAGATCACCAAGATGTTATGGCTGCTAGACAAACTGGATGCGCTATGCTTGCTGAAGGAAGCGTACAAGAAGTTATGGATTTATCAGCAGTAGCTCATTTAACAGCTATAAAGGGAAGAGTTCCTTTCATAAACTTCTTTGATGGATTTAGAACTTCACACGAAATTCAAAAAGTTGAAGTAATGGATTATGAAGATTTAAGAGGATTAGTAGACATGGATGCTGTTAATGCATTTAGAAGAAATGCGTTAAATCCAGATCACCCAGTTCAAAGAGGAAGTAATGAAGGTTCAGATGTTTACTTCCAAGGAAAAGAAGCACAAAACAAATTTTATAATGCACTTCCTGAACTAGTTGAACACTACATGGGAGAAATAAGCAAAATAACTGGTAGAGAATATCATTTATTCAACTACTATGGAGCAGAAGATGCTGATAGAATAATCATAGCTATGGGATCTGTTTGTGATACTGTAGAAGAAACTATTGATTATTTAAGAGCTAAAGGAGAAAAAGTAGGAGTATTAAAAGTACATCTCTTCAGACCTTTCTCAGTTGAGCACTTCATGAAATATATACCAAAAACAGTTAAGAAAATTGCTGTTCTTGATAGAACAAAAGAACCTGGTTCTCAAGCTGAACCATTATATCTTGATGTTGTTAAAGCATTCTACAATGCAGAAACAAGACCAGTTGTAGTTGGAGGAAGATATGGACTTGGTTCAAAAGATACATTACCAGTTCACATTTATTCAGTATTTGAAAACTTAAAAGCAGCTGCACCAAAAGATGGATTTACTATAGGAATAAATGATGATGTTACTCATACATCACTTGCAGTTCCAGATATCGAAATCGATACAACACCAGAAGGAACTAAAGCTTGTAAGTTCTGGGGTCTTGGTTCAGATGGTACTGTTGGAGCAAACAAGAGTGCTATAAAGATCATAGGAGACCATACAGAAATGTCTGCTCAAGGATACTTTGCTTATGATTCAAAGAAATCAGGCGGTATAACAGTATCACATTTAAGATTTGGTAAAAAACAAATAAAATCACCATATTTAGTTGATAAGGCAGATTTCATTGCTTGTCATAACCAAAGTTATGTTCATAAGTATGATGTTCTTGCAGGACTTAAAAAAGGTGGAAACTTCTTACTTAATACAATCTGGAGTCCAGAAGAATTAGAAGAAAAACTTCCAGCTTCAATGAAACAATATATCGCTAAGAACAACATCAATTTCTACACATTAAACGCTATAAAGATTGCTCAAGCAATAGGACTTGGCGGAAGAGTAAACATGATTTGTCAAGCTGCTTTCTTCAAAATTGCAAACATCATTCCAGTAGAAGATGCTGTTAAATATTTAAAAGATGCAGTTGTAACAAACTATGGTAAAAAAGGTCAAAAAGTTGTAGATATGAACAATGCTGCAATAGACCAAGGTGTTGGTGCTATTGTTAAGATAGAAGTTCCAGCTTCATGGGCAGATGCAAAAGATGAAGTTAAAGAAGAAGTAGCAAAACCTAAGTTCATAACTGACATACTTGAACCAATGAACAGACAAGAAGGAGACAAACTTCCAGTAAGTGCATTCACAGGTAAAGAAGACGGAACATATCCTGTTGGAACAGCTGCTTACGAAAAGAGAGGAATTGCAATAAATATTCCTGAATGGGATGTTGACAAGTGTATTCAATGTAACCAATGTTCATTTGTATGTCCTCACGCTGTAATTAGACCAGCTTTATTAACTGATGCAGAACTTGCAAAAGCTCCAGCTGGAATGAAAGTTAAAGATGCAATGGGCGTTAAATCTGAAGAAAAATTACACTTTGGTATTGTTATAAGCCCACTTGATTGTACAGGATGCGGAAACTGCGCTCAAGCTTGTCCAGCTAAGGAAAAAGCTTTAGTTATGAAGCCTGCTGAAAGTCAATTAGAGGTTGCAAAATACTTTGATTATGCAGTATCTCTTCCAGAAAAGAAAGAAGTTGCAAACAAATACACTGTAAAAGGAAGCCAATTTAAGAAACCTCTTCTTGAGTTCAATGGTGCTTGCGCAGGTTGTGGAGAAGCTTCATATGCTAAACTTATAACTCAATTATTCGGAGATAGAATGTTAGTTGCTAATGCAACAGGTTGTACATCAATTTGGGGATGTAGTGCTCCTTCAATGCCATATACAACTAATGAAAATGGTCAAGGACCTGCATGGGCTAACTCATTATTCGAAGATAATGCTGAATATGGAATGGGAATGCTTCTTGGAACATCTCAATTAAGAGAAAGATTAGCAGACCTTGCTAAAGAAGCAATCAATTCAGATATAAGTGCTGATTTAAAAGCAGCTTTAGAAAACTGGCTTGAAAACAAAGAAAACGGAGAAGTTTCAAGAGAAGTTGTAGATAAGTTATTACCATTACTTGAAAAAGAAAGAAATGCTAGTCCAGCTCTTACTGAAATCTACACTAATAAAGATTACTTAGCTAAGAGATCTCAATGGATATTCGGTGGAGACGGATGGGCTTACGATATCGGATACGGCGGTGTTGACCACGTACTTGCAAGTGGAGAAGATATAAACATATTTGTATTTGATACAGAAGTTTACTCAAATACAGGTGGACAATCATCAAAATCAACTCCATCTTCAGCTATAGCTCAATTTGCTGCTTCAGGTAAGAAGACTAAGAAGAAAGATCTTGGAATGATGGCTATGAGCTATGGATATGTATATGTAGCTCAAATAGCTATGGGTTCTGACAAGAATCAAGCATTAAAAGCTATAAAAGAAGCTGAAAACTATCATGGTCCATCACTTATCATAGCTTACTCTCCATGTATCAACCATGGATTAAAAGCTGGTATGGGATGCAGCCAATTAGAACAAAAGAAAGCAGTTGATTGCGGATACTGGGCTCTTTACAGATTCAATCCATTACTTAAAGAAGAAGGAAAGAATCCATTCAGCTTAGATTCAAAAGAACCAACTGGAGATTTCAAAGAATTCTTACTTGGTGAAGTTAGATATGCTTCATTAAAGAAAGTATTCCCAGACAAAGCAGATGAATTATATGCTAAGACTGAGAAAGATGCTAAAGAAAGACTTGAAAGTTACAAGAGATTAGCTAATCAGCAATAATAAAAAAGAGCCTACGGGCTCTTTTTTTGTCAAAATATAAATTTTTTTTTAAAACCCCCTTTTAAAATTGGTCAAATAAGGGTATTATTATAACATAACACTTTTAAGGAGGTATTTTTTATATGAATGAAAATGAAGTAAAAGACTCATGTGGTTGCGGATGCGGCTGCGGAGAAGAACATACAAGTGAACACGGTCATGATGATTGTGGATGCGGATGCGGTTGTGGTGACCATGAACATGAACCAATGATGGTTGATTTAGAAGATGAAAATGGTAACACAATTTCTTGTGAGGTTGTAGATGGATTTGTATATAATGACAATGAATTTGTTTTAGTTCAAAATCCAGAAAATGAGTCTGTTTATTTATTTAAAGTAGAAGGTGAAGAAGGTCAACTTGTAATTCCAGAAGATGACGAGTTTGATGCAGCTTCAAAATACTATGAAAGTATTGTTGAAAACAACTAAAAGTAGCAGGGATTAAATTTATTTTAATTATAATGCTTTTCTATATAAGAATTTTTATTGAAATTGAAATGTGATAGATTTTTCTTTATAGATATTAAAGGTCGATGCATTTTGCATCGACCTTTTTAAAAATATACCAATTGAAACTTCAAAATTAACTTGTATCAAAATGCCGGTTTCTGGGCATTATGATGCAAATTGATTTTGGTAGTTGAAACGGTATATTTAAAAATATACCATTGTGAAACTTCAAAATTATCTAGGAGACGATTCTATGGAAAAATTGGCAATATTTGATGTAGACTATACACTCACTAAAAGAGAAACATTGTTTGAATTTTATTTATTTATGATTAGAAAAAAACCTAAACTTATTATGCATTTACCTAAAAATTTATTTTCAGCATTTTTATTTGTTATAGGAGCTGTAGATGCAGGAACCGCAAAGGAAAATTTTATATCTTTTATAGATGGCATTAAGGAAAAAGATATGAAGATATATGTAAAGGAATTTTATGAAAAAAGGTTTTCAAAGATATTATATGTGGATGCCATAAATACAATGAAAAAATTAAAAAAAGAAGGATATAAGATATTTTTGATTTCGGCCTCTGCGGAATTCTATTTAAATGAATTGTACAATTTAAAAGAAGTTGATAAAATAATAGGAACTCGTTTTACAAATGAAAACGGAGAATTTAGAAGAAAAATTATAGGCGAAAATTGTAAGGGTGAAGAAAAGGTAAAAAGACTTATGGAAGAACTTCAAAAAGATAATATAGAAGTTGATTTTAAGGAATCTTACATGTATTCAGATTCATTATCAGATATGCCTTTATTTAAATTAGTTGGTCATCCTTATCTTGTAAATCCTAAAAAGAAAAGTGATAACATAGAAGCGCTTAAATGGCGTTAAAAATAGATTTATTTAAACTTCAAAATTAGTTTGTGCCCAAATGCCGCTTCCTAGGTATTACAGTGCAAATTGATTTTGCTAGTTGAAACGTTTTATCTATAGGGAGGTTTAAAAATGGAGACAGCAATAAATAATTATTTTTTATTTAATGATGAAGTGAAAAATATAACTCAATTTGATGAAACATTTACCCAAAATGGTAAGTGTTTATATGAAGTTATTAGAGTAATTGATGGAGTTCCATTATTCCTTGAAAAACATCTAGAGAGACTTGAAAATTCCGCAATGATTTCAAATATGAAGTTACCTATGTCTAAGAATAAAGTGAAAGATAAAATACTTCAATTAATTAAAGTCAATGGTAATGAAATAGGAAATGTTAAAATAGTTTTTAATTATATTTTAGATGAATGTTCTTTTTATGCATATTTTGTTTCACATCATTATCCTAGTGACAAAGAATATGCAAATGGCGTGGATACAGTATTTTATCATGGAGAGAGAAATAATCCTAATGCTAAAATAATTAATTTAAGTTTTAGGGAAAACGTGGATAAATTAATAAGAGATAAAGGTGTTTTTGAGGCAATACTTGTTGATAGAAATGGCAATATTACTGAAGGGAGTAAATCAAATATTTTTATGGTTAAAAATACAAGCATATACACATCTCCTAAAAGTGAGGTGCTTCCAGGAATAACTAGAGATATAATTATAGAAGTGGCCAATAGTCTTGGATATACAGTTTTAGAGAAAAAAATAAATTATAAAGAAATGGTTAAAATGGATGGCGTTTTTATATCAGGTACATCCCCTAAAGTGCTTCCTGTAAGTAAAATTGAAGAAGAAGAACTATCTTCTGCAAATAATGAAATTATAAAAAATATACATGGAGCTTATGATAAATATATAAATGAATATGTTGCAAAATTTAATGAGGCTTAAATTTAAATTTAAAAACTAAATCCATTATTTCAAAAAAGGATAAAGTATTAGTAAATTTTAACGATAAAAAAATAGTGAATAAGGTCAAAATAAGTGAAAAAGTATAAAAATTTGTGATATAATTTTATTATAAAGATCATGGGAGTGTATTATTATGAAAAAACAATCTTTTACAGGATCTACGGTTGAGGAATGTATTAAAAATGCGTGCATGGAATTAAGCATTAAAGAAGAAGAACTTAAATATGAGGTTGTTTATAAAAAAACGGGGTTATTTAGAAAAAAAGCAGAGATATTAGTTGAACTAGAAGAAAAAAACAGTAACCAAGAAGAAAATGAAAAAAGTTCGAGTAATGGGACTGTTACTATACTGAATGGACAAATTCAGGTGAAAGATCCAATAAATAATGGTAAACAAGCCACAATTAATATTCCTGGTAATATAAATGTTTCAATCGATGGTGTCCAAGTATCAGGAAGAAAAGAAATAAATAGTTCAAGTGTTGTAGAAGTTAGTTTTAAAACTATTGAAAAACCACAAAGAATCCTAAAAATTTCAGTATCACCTGATAAATCGGAAGCATATTTGGACATCGAATATGTAAATAAAAAAGAATTAAAATTAAAGGACCAACCTGAGGCTAATTCTATATTTTTAGAATCAGAAGTAATTAATATACAAGCATCCCCTGTATATACTGAAAGTGAAATAGTGGAAGAATTAAAAAAGCAGAATATTGTATATGGCATTGTTCGAGAAAATCTAAAAAAATGTACAGCAAAAGAAGGGGTTAGACAACTTCTTATTGCTAGAGGATTAAAAGTTAAAGATGATGAAGATGATATTCTAGAAATTAAATTTGATGTTAGTAATGGAAATAAATATAAAGAAAATAAAGCGGGAAATATAGATTTCAAAAGCATTGGCTTTGTAAGTTCTGTGTCAGAGGGCAGTGTGATGGCAACTAGAAGAGAAGGCGCACAAGGGCATGATGGTAAAGATATATATGGCAATGATATAAAAAGGAAAAGCGCTAAAAAGTTGCAGCTTGCTGCTGGAGATGGATGTGAACTTCGAGGTGAAGATACTGTTGTAGCACTTAAAAGTGGAAAAGCTGAATTTAAAACAAACAGGTTTACAGTAGTTGATGTATATGATGTAAATTCTGATGTTGATTTAAAAACTGGCAATATTAAATTTAATGGTGCAGTTAATATTATGGGCAGTGTGCTTGAAGGGATGAAAGTTGAATCAGAAAATGATATAATTGTCCAAAATAATGTTGAGGGTGCAGAGCTTAAAGCAAAGGGAGATATAACTGTTGGCAAAAATGCTATTTTGTCTAAAATCTACAGCGGCGGAGAAGATGTTAATACATTAGGAAAGATAGAAGTTTTAAACAATGTAAAAAAAGGTATTAGTGAAATAATTGACGCTGTATATCAGATTAAAAAGTATAATGCAAATAAAAATTTCTCATCTGATGGAGAAATAATAAAAATATTATTGGAAAGCAAATTTAAATCAATACCTAAAATATGTAAAAACTATATTGAACTTGCAAATGATCCAAATGAAAAATTTGTGAAGATATTTAATGAAAAATTCCTAGGTATTGCTCCAGTATATATAAAGCAAGCTGAAGAGTTAAATTATTTAGATAAAGAGATAGAAAATGAAATTGAAAGCTTAAACAGTGTATTGACAATGCCGGCCAGTATAAATATTACGTATTGTCAAGATTGCACTATACAAAGTTCCGGTAATATTAATATTACTGGAAAAGGTGAATATATATCCAACATTATAGCTAATAATAGTATTAATTTTTTAAATAAGGATGCTGTGGCTAGAGGTGGATTTGTTAGGGCAAAGGATGAAATAAGATGCGGCGTTGTAGGTAGTATAGGTGGTGTTGTTACAAAATTAGCAGTTGCACCTAAAGGACATATATATGCTGAAATAGCGTATCCTAATACTGTATTCATTGTTGGAAATAGGGAGACAACTATTGAAAACCCTAGCAAAAACATACATGTATATATAGATCACCATGATGAACTTGTAGTAGACAAATTATTATTGTAGGAGGGTAATAAATGGATAATAGTGAATTAAAGATACTTATATTTAAAGTAAATAATGAGTATTATTCTACAGATATTATGGAAGTGGAAAGAATTTTAGGATATGAGCCAACAACAAAATTACCTGATGTTCCTAGTTTTGTAGATGGGGTTATTAACTATGAAGGAAAGATACTCCCGGTAATATCTCTTGCTAGAAGATTTAAGTTTAATAATAAAGATATTGATCCGAATTCAAAAGTTATAGTTACAAAATATGAAAATGGAAAAATTGGAATTATTGTTGATGCTGTATCAGAAGTTAAAGATATAAAACTTGACGAATTAGAAGAACCACCTAAAGTAGTAAATGGCATTTCAAAAGGATATTTGAAGGGTTTAGTGAAAAGTGACAATAAAATAATAATTTTTCTCAATATGGCAAAAATATTAACAGAAGAGGAAAAGAAGCTACTTTAGTGGCTTGGGTAAAAATATGGAAGAAGTTAAGGAAATAAGGGTAGGAATTGCGGATCTTAATATAACATTTTCTCCTGGGAAAATTATAACTGTTGGTCTTGGCTCATGTGTTGGTATAGCAATATATGATTCACAAAATAAAATAGGCGGACTTGCACATATAATGCTCCCTGATAGTGCTCAATTTAGTAAGGTTACAAATCCACATAAATTTGCAGATCTTAGTGTCCCTATACTTATTAAAAAACTAGAGCAAAATGGTGGAGTGTTAAGGAACATGAAAGCTAAAATTGCAGGTGGCGCATCTATGTTTAATTTTTCAGATAAAAAGATGAATATGGATATAGGCGGTAGGAATAGTGTTGCAGTTAAGGCAGCTTTAAATGAATTTAAAATACCAATATTAGGTGAAGATGTTGGTGGAAATAAAGGTAGAACTATGATATTTGATACATCAAATGGAGTCGTTCAAATTAGGACTGTTGGATTAGGCATTAAAGAAATTTAATTGAGGTGATGGCATATGGAAAATATAAAAGTAGTTGTAGTAGATGATTCTGCACTTATGAGAAAATTGATATCTGATATGCTTAACGGTGAAAAAGACATTGAAGTTGTAAAAACAGCTTTCAATGGTAAAGATTTATTATCTAAATTAAAAGATATAAAACCAGATGTAATAACACTTGATATTGAAATGCCTGTTATGGGAGGAATTGAGACACTAAAGGAAATGCGAAGACAAAATATTAATATACCAGTAATAGTATTAAGCAGTGTAACACAAAAGGGTGCAAGGCTTACTATGGATTGTTTAGAATTTGGAGCTTTTGATTTTATGGAAAAACCAACAGGTGGAACATCATTTGAATTACTTAAAATTAAAGATATACTTACACAAAAGGTTAGAACGGCAAAATACATAGAAAAAACTAATGTAATTGAGAAAATAAAAGTTCATAGCAACGTAGCTAGAAATTTAAATATTACCAATAGAACTGCAAAAATTAATGCTGTAGTAATAGGAGCATCCACTGGTGGACCTAAAGCATTATACAAGGTTATAACAAAATTACCAAAGTATATTGGGGTTCCTGTTTTTGTAGTACAGCATATGCCTATAGGCTTTACTAAAGCTTTTGCTGATAGACTTGATGACAATAGTGAAATTAAAGTAAAAGAGGCGGAAGACGGCGAAATTTATAGAACTGATGTTGTATATATAGCGCAAGGTGGAAGCCATATGGAGGTAGATGCTTCTGGCAGAATAAAGTTTAATAAAGATCCAGCAATATGGGGAGTTAGACCAGCAGTTGATAAGCTATTTATTTCAGCATCAAAAGTTTTTGGATCTAATATTGTAAGTGTTGTATTAACAGGTATGGGCAAAGATGGAGCAAATGGAACCGAAGTTATAAAAGATAATGGTGGTATAACCATTAGTGAAGCAGAATCAACTTGTGTAATTTATGGCATGCCAAAAGCCGCTTATGAAACAGGGAAAGTTGATATAGTAGCAGAAATAGATGATATTTCAAATGAAATTATAAATGTAATCAATGGAATTAGGAGGTAGAAATGGAATTAGAAGATTTCAAAAGATGGGTTTTAAAAGATTTTGGCATAGATCTATTTGCATATAAAGAAAATCAACTTCATAGGCGAATATTAAGTTTAATTTCAAGAGTTGGTGCAAAAAATATCGATGAATATGTTGAAATGCTTAAAAAAGATCAAAATCAAAGACAAAAATTTTTGGATTTTATAACTATAAATGTAACAGAGTTTTTTAGAAATCCAGAACTATTTAAAGAATTTGAAAATGAAATACGAAATATTATATCTAAAAATACTTCTAACATAAAAATTTGGAGTGCCGCATGTTCCATTGGAGCTGAACCATATTCTATAGCAATTATATTAGATAAACTCGGTTATAATAAGGCTAGAATTTTAGCAACTGATATTGATGCTACTATTTTAAACAGGGCAAAAACAGGGGAATATTTAGAATCTGAAATAAAAAATGTAGAAAAACAAGATTTGCATAAATATTTTAAGAATATGGGCGATAAATATATTATTGATGAAAGTATAAAAAGTATGATAATATTTAAAAAGCACGATTTAATATTAGATTCATATGAAAGTGACTTTGATTTAATAGTGTGTCGAAATGTTGTCATATATTTTAATCAAGATGTCAAAGAAAAAATTTATAAAAAATTTAGTCAATCATTAAAAAAAGGTGGATTGCTTTTTGTAGGAGCAACAGAAAGTATATATAATTATAAAGAATATGGTTTTGAAAAGGCTTCTACCTTTATTTATAGGAAGTTGTAAGGAGGGGAATTTATGGATACATCACAATATTTGTCCATATTTTTGGAAGAATCTATGGATAATTTGCAAACATTAAATGAAGCATTACTCATACTAGAGCAAGAACCAGAAAATGTAGATAAGTTAAACGAAATATTTAGAGTTGCTCATACAATAAAAGGTATGGCGGCTACTATGGGCTTTAATACAATGGCAGCATTGACTCATAAGATGGAAGATGTTTTATCTGAGTTTAGAAATGGTGAACTTAAAGTAACAAAGCAAGTTGTAACAATACTTTTTAAATGTCTTGATACTCTTGAACAAATGGTAGACAATATTCAAAATGGTGAAGAAGAAGAAATTCCAGTAGATGATATTATAACTAAGCTTGAATCAATATCAGAAAAAGCTGCTGCAGGATTAAGCGAAAGCAGCGAAGAAAAAGTGGCACAAAATAATGAAACTTCAAATGAAGAAACAGATAATAAGGCATTAACTGTAGTTGATTTAAATGAGTATGATTTAAGTGTTGTTAAGCAGGCTATTGAAAAAGGATATAATTGTTTTTCAATTGAAGTTAATTTAAGCAAGACAACTCTTTTAAAATCTGCAAGAGCATTTTTAATATTTAAAAGCCTTGAAGAATGGGGGGAAATTATTAAATCAATTCCTTCTACAGAAGATTTAGAAGCAGAAAATTTTGAATTTGAAATAAAACTTGTATATTTAACTCATAAGACTAAAGAAGAAATAGAAAATGTTTTGGGAGAAATTTCAGAAATAGATAGTATTATAATTGAAAAAATAGATAGTAATGATTTGAAGATTAGTAACGAAAATAAAAAAGAAGAAGTAAAACAAGAAAAGAAGGAAACACCGGCAGTAAAAAAGGAAAATGTAAAATCTCAAGCTAAGCCAAAGCCTGCAGAAAAGAGTACAGAAGGAGCCCATAAAAAAGTTCATCAATCTGTAAGAGTAGATCTTGAAAGACTTGATAAGTTTTTGAATATGGTATCAGAATTAGTTATAAATAGAACAAGGCTTGAACAAATAAGTTCAAATTATAAATTAACTGAGTTAAATGAAACTTTAGAGCAAGTTGCAAGAACTACTACAGATCTTCAAGATTTGGTTATGAAAATAAGAATGCTTCCACTTGATACCGTATTTAATAGATTCCCAAGACTTATAAGAGATCTTTCTGTAGAATTAAATAAAGAGATGGAACTTATAATTGAAGGACAAGATACTGAACTTGATAGAACCGTTATAGACGAAATAGGAGAACCACTCATCCATTTACTTAGAAATTCTGCTGACCATGGAATAGAAGATACAAAAGAAGAAAGAATTGCTAGAGGAAAAGATCCAATTGGAAAAATAAAACTTATAGCATATCAAGAAGGAACTAAAGCTGTTATAAAAGTTCAAGATGATGGTAATGGTATTAATGTAGAAAAAGTAAGGGAAAAAGCAGAAGAAAGAGGAATTAGTACCGAAAATATGGATGAAAATGAGATAATGAATCTCATATTTGATTCTGGCTTTAGTACTAATGATAAAGTTACAGACCTTTCTGGAAGAGGCGTTGGAATGGATGTAGTTAAAACCAAGATTTCTGCACTTGGTGGAACTGTTGACATGAAGTCAGAAGAAGGAAAGGGAACTACATTTACAATTAAACTTCCTTTAACACTTCAAATAATAACAGCACTTCTTGTGAAGGTTGGAGGAGAAAATTTAGCAATATCTCTAAATGCTATAGATAGTGTAATAGATTATAATGAAAGTCAAATCAAGAAGACTAATAATAAGGAAGTTATAATTTATAGAGGAAATGTTATTCCAATTATAAGAATTAATGAAAAATTGGGTTTACCTAAATCAGAGAGTAAGAAAGTTTATATAGTAATTGTAAAAGTAGGAGAAAAAATGGCAGGATTACTTGTAGACTCACTCATGGGCCAACAAGATATAGTAATAAAACCTCTTGGCAAAACCTTGAAAATGCTTAAAGAGTATATTGGAGCCACTATACTTGGTGATGGTTTAGTGACATTAATCCTAGATGTTGCCGCATTGGTGTAGGAGGTGGTTACTGAATGAATTATTCGGAATTGTCTCCAATGCAATTAGATGCGTTAAAAGAAGTAAGTAATATTGGAGCAGGTAATGCTGCAACAGCATTATCACAACTCATAAATAAAAAAGTTGATATGACAGTACCAGCTGTAAACATTATTCCTTTTGAGACACTTTTTTCAGAGATAAGTGATGAAAAATTAGCAGTTGGAGTTATAGTAAGAGTTCTTGGAGATACTCCGGGAAATATACTTTTCGTTTTTGAGAGAGAAACAGCAATGGAAATAGTTGAATCACTGACAGGTAAGAAGGATGATGAACTTACTGAAATAGGAAGTTCTGTATTATGTGAAATTGGAAACATAATATCTAGTTCATATATGAATGCTATAGCAAAGCTTACAAATTTAGTTATGCTTCCATCGGTACCTGCTGTAACCTATGATATGTTAGGGGCAATGCTTTCAACTATTTTCATAGAATCAGGGCAATATGATGATAATGTGCTTGATTTGGAAACAGTATTTTTACAAGATAAAACAAAAAATATTAATGGGCATTTTTATTATATACCAGTGCCCGGTTCACTAGAAAAGATATTAAACAGTTTAGGAGTAAATTAATTGGAGGTTATGAAAAATGGCAAGAGTGTTAATTGTTGATGATGCTGCTTTTATGAGAATGATGATAAAGGATATACTTGAAAAGAATGGATTTGAAGTTGTTGGTGAAGCTAGCAACGGATTAAAGGCTGTAGAAATTTACAAAGCTGAAAAACCAGATGTTGTTACAATGGATATAACTATGCCTGATATGGATGGTATAGAAGCAGTAAAGGCAATAAAGAGCTTTGATGCAAGTGCTAAAGTAATTATGTGTTCAGCTATGGGACAACAAACAATGGTAATGGATGCAATAAAAGCGGGAGCTAGAGATTTTATTGTTAAGCCTTTCCAGGCAGACAGAGTTCTTGAAGCAATAAAAAAAGCTTTAGGCTAATAAAATATACATTTTTGAGTAAATTGTCGGAGGTGATATTAAATGCAAGTGGTTATTTTTAAACTTAATGATGAGCAATTTGCAGTAGAAACATCTAAAGTTCAGACTATAGGTGAAAGTATGACAGTTACTAAAGTACCAAAGGCTCCAGATTATGTAAAAGGACTCATAAATATAAGAGGAAGTGTTTTGTCACTTTTAGATATAAATCTTTTACTAGATGTAGAAAAATCTGATGATGAGCAAGAGAGTACTATAATACTTAAATTAGAAGATGAACTTGTTGGAATTTCTGTAAATCAAGTTGATGAAGTGCTTGATATTGATGAGAGTATTCTTGAAAAAATTGATGATAGTAATAAAAGAATGTATGTTAAGGGTATAATAAACTTTAAGGATAGAATAGTAACACTTATTGATATTGATAAGTTAATTAGAAATTAGTAATGAGAAGAAATGAGGGAAAACTATGGCAGACGTTTTGTCACAAAGTGAGATAGATGCTCTGTTATCTGCCTTGTCCTCTGGGGAGATTCAACCAGATGAACTTCCTAAAGAAGAAGAAAAGCAGAAAGTAAAGCTGTACGATTTTACGAGTCCTCAAAAATTCACGAAGGAACATATGAGGACTCTTGAACATATTCACGATAGCTATGCGAGAATAATATCAAATTATTTAACGGCGCAAGTAAGGAATAATGTAAAAATTAAAATAGAATCCGTAGAGCAAATAACTTATGAGGAATTTATTCACTCTGTACCTAACCCTACGTTTTTGACAATATTCAGGATGCCACCTCTTAGTGGAACAATTTTGTTTGAAACTAATCCTCAATTTGTATATCAAATACTTGATGTATTATTGGGAGGAAGCGGTAATGGAAAATATAACAAGACGAGAGAAATAACTGATATTGATAAAAATATTATTATAAAAATTAATAAGGGGTTAATTGATAACTTGAAATTAGCGTGGGGTGATGTGGTCAATGTTGAGCCTGAAATAGAAACGCTCGAAACAAATCCAGCGCTTAATCAAGCCTTAGGTCCTCATGAACCCGTTGCACTTATAACTTTTTCTACAGATATGGGAATGAACCATAATTTTATACATATGTGCATACCATATTTGAGTATAGAAAAAGTTCTTGATAAGTTTATTGTTCAGAACTTATATCAAGAAAATAATGAAGAAGTTGTTAGAGAATCACGTGAAAGACTGAGAAAGAGATTAGACATAGTTGAAGTTCCAGTTACTGCTAAATTGGGAGCTACAAATATAACTGTGGAAGATTTCCTAAGGTTATCTGTTGGTGATGTAATAACATTGGATAATAAGTGCAACAGTCCTATTCCTATATATATATATGATGCATTGCATTATGTTGGTGCACCAGGTGTCATAGGAAAAAATATGGGAGTTAAGATATTAGATAATATAGATAAGGATGTGGAAAATTATGAGTGATGGATTCCTTTCACAGGAAGAGATAGATTCTCTTTTAAATGGAGACGGGAGCAATTCTGACTCAGGACAGCAGCCAGATACAAATGAAGGAAATAATGAAATCTTAAATGATATAGAAAAAGATTTGCTTGGTGAAATAGGCAATATTTCCATGGGTTCTGCATCGACAGCATTATCAACAATAATTGGTCAGCAAGTTAATATAACAACACCTGTTGTAAGTGTTACAAAATTAAATACGCTTAGAGAAACTTTTGAAGTTCCTAATGTAGCGTTGGATGTTAAGTATACAAGCGGAATTGCAGGAGAAAATCTTCTAGTTATGAAGGTTACAGATGCTGCGGTTATTGCAAATCTTATGATGGGCGGAGATGGTAAAGCTGTAAATGAGACTTTATCAGAGATAGAATTAAGTGCAGTTTCAGAAGCCATGAATCAAATGATAGGTTCTGCTGCAACTTCAATGGCAACTATGTTACTTCGTGAGGTAAATATATCACCTCCTACTTCTAAGGTATGGGATTCAAAAACAGAACCTTTATCAGAGAATATAAAAGAAGACGAGAATATTGTAGAAGTAGCTTTTAAAATGACTATAGGAGATTTGGTAGATAGTCAAATTATGCAGATACTTCCTATGGAAACAGCAAGAAAGATGATATCAATAATGATGGGCGGAGGAGAAAAAACTGAGGAACCTGAAGCTCAAAAATCAGCGCCAGAAAAGCCAGCAGCACCTGTAGAAACCAATACAGTAAAAGTAAATCCTGAACCAACTATTCAAAGTTATAGTATGGGACAGGAAACACAGCAGCAGGCATCAGGGCCGCAGTATACTCAGGCACCGCCTCAATATCAGCAGCCTTATCAATATGCGCAGCCACCAGTGGAAGTTAATAAGGCATCTTTTCAAACTTTAGCGCCTTCTGAAATTTATGGGGCACCAAAGAATATTGATCTTATTTTAGATGTACCACTTGAAATCTCGGTTGTACTTGGCAGAACTAAGAAAAATATTAAAGATATTTTAAATTTAGGAACAGGTTCTTTGATTGAGCTTGATAAACTTGCAGAAGAACCCGTTGAAATACTCGTAAATGGTAAAAAGGTTGCTTATGCCGAAGTAGTTGTAGTTGATGAGAATTTTGGAGTTAGAATTACAAGTATTGTAAGCAATGAAGAAAGAATAAAAAGTTTAGGGAAATAGTACAGCTATGCAATTTTAATTAGAAAATTAATAGGTGATTGAAAGTTTTTATATGTTAGTGGCATGTTGATTTATAACTTAAATATTTTTTCGAGAATTTTTATGTGTGGTGCATATTTTTGAAGATTTATTAAGTTTTAGTCGACATGTCTTATTTTATATAAATTTTTTTTAATTGCGCTGTATAAACTTTAAATCTTAGAATACGATAATAAAAACATGGAGATTTTGGTTAAAGTGATTTTTATTAAAATGCATTTTAACTTTTAGGGAGTGTATTGTTATGAAAATAAATGGAGTAGGTGCAGAAAACGTAATTAATTTTTACACAAGAAAAAATGTAAATGAAAGCACAAAAAAAGCTGTTCCTACAAAGGACAGTATAGAAATTTCTTCTGCAGCTAAAAACTTAAGCAGCTTAAAGATTGATTTACCAATAAATCAAGATGATAGAAAACTTCAGTACATTAGAAATCAAGTTACAAATGGAACATATACAAGAGATTCAAAGCTCGTTGCACAAAAGATTGTAGATTATATAAAAGGAAGAGAGGTTTAAGATGAATAAAGTACTTAATGAATTAATTCTTAAAGAAAGCAGTGCTTTAAATGACTTACTTGAACTTTTAGAAGAGCAGCATCAACTATATTTGGACAAAGATGTATTTGGACTTGAAGGTATTATAAAAAAAATTGAAGCTGCAAATATTGCCGTTGCAAAGCTAGAGGTTGAACGCAGAAAACTTTTAGGCAATAAGACTATGAAGGATATAGCAGAAAAATATAATGATGAAGAGCTTGAAAAGAATATAGTATTTGTAAAACAAATTGCCGAAAAGGCTAAATTTCAAAATACAACAAATCAAGTTCTATTTAAACAAGGGCTAATATTTACAAATAAGATGCTAAATATATTTAGCCCAGGTAAAAACAATGCTAAGACCTATAATGGTTATGGGAAAATTAGAAGATAAAAAGGGGTGTAATAATGGCAGGACTATTTTCAACACTTAATATAGGAAGCCTAGGAATTAATGCACAGCAGACTGCCTTGGATGTAACTTCACATAATATTGCAAATGCCAATACTGATGGATACACAAGACAAAGAGTGGACATGGAATCACTTAGTGATAACAATGTTGGAGTTAATAAGCCAGCAGGAATGGGCGTAAATGTAGAGGATATAATAAGAATAAAGGATGAATTCCTTGATTATCAAGTTAGAAATCAAACAAGCATGCAGGGCACAAGTTCATCAATAGATAAATACCTAGGTGAACTTCAAAATATTATGAATGAGCCATCTAGTACAGGGATTTCAAGCATGATTTCTAATTTCTTTACTCAATGGCAAAATCTAGCTAATGATCCTCAAAGCTCTTCAGCTAGAACTTTAGTAGTACAACAGACGAAAACACTTACAGATCAGTTAAATAGCACATATCAAAAACTGCAGGATTTAAAAGACAATTGTCACAGTGAACTCGATAACGAAGTTGTTACTATTAATTCTACTTTAGATTCAATAGATGACCTTAATCAACAAACAATAAAAACTAAGGGTGCAGGGATTGAACCAAATGACCTTATGGATAAAAGAGATTCAAAACTAAATAGCTTAAGTTCATTCTTTAAGGTTGATGTTACTAATAAGACTTATGATGGAGTTGTTGTTACAGCTGCTGATGGAAGTCAACTTTCTGGTACTTCCTTAGTTTCAAATGTAGATAGCACTAAAGGAAAAAGACTTTCATATATAAGTGATATTCAGCAGGCTAAAGATTCAACTGGTGCTGCGATTCCAAATGTTTATGATATAACTTACTATAAAAATGGTGATATGACAAGTGATAAAAACAAAGTAGATGTTTATGTTAAAATTACAGATACAGACACTTTAAATAATATCGATCAAAATAGAATTTTATGGGCTAATCAGGATGGAGCTGCAATAGGATTATCAGAGGATGTAAATGGAAATGCTATAAAAGGCGGCACTACTGCTGCTGATGCCATAGACCTAAGTAAAAATCCTAGTTCATTGAATTTATTTACAACTACTGATGGATCACTTAAGGGAACTATGTCTGTTCAATCGGATATTGATAAATATACAGATGATTTAAATAAACTAGCTAAATCAATTGCATTTGCTGTTAATGCAGTAGAAAGTGGAACTACATCAGAAGCAAGCGATACAACTAAGCCATTCTTTGTTAATGGAGATGCAGCTAAGTATACTGTTGGAACTGATGGAAAAAATACTTTGACAACGTATAGTATTGCAAATGATGAAGCAGGCATAACAGCGGCAAATATTACTATAAACAAAGAATTGCTAGATAACCCAATGTTATTAGAAACAAGAAAAGATACAAGCACAAATGGTACTTCAGGTAGTACTGATGGAAGTAGAGCTTTAGCAATAGCACAACTACAAAATGTAAATTTAAATATTCTGGGTATTGATTCAACTACTAAAAGAAGTGACTTTTTTTCTACTTTAAATCAGGGCTGGGGTGCTGATAGCAATGGCATAAATACACTGCAAAATGCTACTGGGGGAACTGCTGCAAATGCTTACTATACAGATGTAATAAACAAATTGGCAGTTGAAGTTAATCAAGCAGATACAACGCTTAAAAATCAAAAGTCACAGCTTCAAAGTCTTACACAGCAAAGAGATTCTGTGTCCGCTGTTTCTCTTGATGAAGAAATGACAAATTTAATGAAATATAATCATGCGTACCAGGCAAATGCAAAAGTTATTACTACTGTAAGTCAATTACTAGATACGGTAATTGGATTAATAAGATAGTGGGAGGTAGATAATTGTGAGAGTAACAAATAGTATGCTTTCTAATAATTTTATGTATGATTTAAATAACAACCTTGAAAATATGAGCATTTATCAAAGACAAATGTCTAGTGGAACGCTTATAAACAAGGCATCTGACGATCCATTAGGAGCTTCACAGGTAATGCAAATAAATACTGAAATGGCACAAAATAAACAATATGCTACAAATATAAATAATACAACTCAATGGTTAAGCGTTACGGATACTAGCTTGGGACAAGTAAATAGTGTTTTGCAGAGAATAAATGAGCTTATGGTTTCAGTAGGTGATGCAGCCTATGGACCAGATCAAAGGCAAAGCATAAAGGATGAAATAAATACTAATATTGGTCAGTTGTCACAAATACTAAATACAAGTTACGATGGAAAATACATATTTGGTGGAAATCGTGGTGAAAGTAAACCTACAGGTACTACTACGGTTGGTGGAAATCAGCAGCTTAACTATATAAATGCGGATGGAACAACGCCTATCCAGGCAAATCAAATGACCATGGTAAAGTCAAAGCTAAGTGTTGAAGTTTCAAAGGGTGTTACAATAAATTATAATGTGACAGCTGATGATGTAATGGAATATAAAAGTAGTTCTGGAGCTAGTTTAAATTTAAGTGATGTTTTAAATACCATAACAAGTGATTTAGATAGTGGAAATGTTAGTAATGTCATAGGAACAGATTTAAGCAATATTCAAGATGCAATAAAAAATGTTTCAAGCGTAAGAACAGAAGTTGGTGCTCTTGAAAACAGAATGACCAGTGTACAGAATGAAAATCAAAGTGAAAATACAAGTTTAACACAAGTTTTAGCAAATACTGATGATGTTGATTATGCTCAAATGACAATGCAATTTGCTCAAGCTCAAACGACATACCAAGCATCACTTCAAACAAGTGCTAAAATATTGCAGCATACGTTAGTAGATTATATGTAATAGGAGTGTAAAATATGAAATTATATACTAAGTATCATGGAACTAAAGAATACGATGAAAAAGATGTAATAGATTTTCCTAAGGGCTTACCAGGTTTTAAAGATTTAAAAAAATTTATTATATTTCCTATAGAAGAAAATAATGTTTTTAGCATGTTGCATTCCATTGAGAATCTTGAAATAGGTTTAGTTGTAGTTTCACCATTTTATGCGATGAAGGAATATGAATTTAATTTAGAAGAACATATAATTAATGAATTAAAAGTAGAAAAAGAAGAAGACATAGTTGTTTTAAGTACAGTTTGTTTTAATAATAATATAAAAAAAGTAACTACAAATTTAAAAGCTCCTATAATTATAAATATTAAACAAAAAATAGGGGAACAATTAATATTAGATGATGCAAAATATTCTATAAAATACCCTCTTTTAAAGGAGGAATAAAAATGCTTGTTATTACAAGAAAAAACAATGAGTCTATTCTTATTGGAGATGATATTGAGGTTGTTGTTGTTAAAATTGATGATGGTTCTGTTAAATTAGCTATTAATGCACCTAAAGAAGTAACTATCCTTAGAAAAGAATTATACAAAGAGGTTATAGAAGAAAATAAAAAATCAATATCATCTAACAATAATGATATATTAAAAATTATAAAAAAATAAGTTGAGGTGTTAATATGGATGTTAAATTATTGAGTCAAGGAGGACAAAATTCATATAATCTTGATAGCAATGTAAACATTAGTGCTCAGCAAGCACAAGCTAATTATGATAATAGCCTTCAAGGAAATAATGATTTAGGTGCAGATAGTACAAAAAGTAAAAATCAACCTATAAGTGCCGTAGATGCAAAAAAAGCAGCAGACAAGGTAAATGAATTACTAAAGGATAAAGCTACACATATAGAATATGAACCAGACAAAAATTTTAGTCAAGTTATGATTATGAAGGTAGTTGACAATAGTAGCAATGAAGTAGTTAATGAAATACCTTCAAAACAGTTTTTAGATATGGTTGCAAGTATGTGTGAAATAAATGGGCTAATTTTAAATAAAAAAGCTTAGCTTATTTAGAGGGTTTAATCATGGAATATATATTAAACAAAATAGATTTAAATTCAAGAGATAAAATACAAAAAATCACAAGAGCAGATAAGGTTCGATCAAAAAGCAAAATTAAAGGAATAAAAAAATACAAAGAAGATGAAAAAAAGAATAAGAATAGAAAATTTAGTTTAAATCAGAAAAAATCAGAAAATGTTAAAATTGTAGTAACTGCAAAAAAAGAAACTACAATTGAGGTTGAAGGATTCAAAGAGGATAGTAAAAATAATAACGACTTGGGAAGATTTTTAGATATTAGAAAGTAGGTGCATAATAATGTATGCTAAGAATGCGTATAATCAATATAAACAAAATAGTGTAAACTTTGCTTCAAAAGATCAACTTTTATTAATGCTTTTAGATGGTGCTGTGAAATTTGTTAAGATTGGTAGACAAGCTTTAGCCGATAAAGATTATGCAAAATGTAATCAAAATTTAAAGAAAACACAGGACATATTTTATGAACTAATGGCAACCCTTGACTTAAGTCAAGCTGGAGAATGGGGACCTAAGCTATTGTCAGTTTACAAATTCATTATAGATGGTTTAGTTCAAGCAAATATTAAAAAAAGTTTACAAATGCTTGATTCTGTTATTCCACTAATTGAAGAAGTGAAAGCTACTTGGAATGAAGCTTACAAAATTTCAAAACATATGAGATAAAATGTTTCAGCTATTTAAATTTATTTGTACCAAAATCCACAGAAGACGGCTTTTGGTACAAATAGATTTCAAGTTTCAAGGTGGTTTATTTTTAAAAGGAGTGATTATATATGAGTACGATATCTAGTACAACTTCCGCAACCAACCCATATGCAGTTGCATATAGTACAAATGACTTAAGTGGAAGTGATTCGACTGCTTCAAAATATTCAACATCAACTAGCAGCAGTAAGAGCGGAAGTAGTTCAACCTCCGGTTCTTATTCTGAAGGATTAGTTTCACAAATGTCTGGAATTGATGTTAATAGTATGGTAAACGAATCAATGGCGTCAGATGTTATTAAACTTAATAGCTTACTAGCACAACAACAACAGTCACAGTGGACACAGGATAGATATAGATCAATAATAACAAATATGCAGAATTTTAGCAGTAATTATTTTGATGTATTATCAAATAATTATATACTATCATCAAGTGGATATTCTGCTTATACTGCAGCATCTACTACAGCATCAGTTGCAACAGCCTCTGCTTCAAATGATGTTACACAAGGAACGTATACATTAAATGTAGGAAGCTTGGCTACAGCTGCACAATTAACAAATTCTCCGACTTTAACAAATTCTAGTAATCCTATTTCTAATTCAGCAACTTTGTCTCAAGTTTTGGGAAATATAAGTGGTGCACCAACTTCAGGAACAATTTCATTCACGGTAAATGGTACTCAAGTTAGCTATGATTTGGGTGCTAACCAAAATAAAACTTTGAGTCAAGTTATGAATGATCTATCCAACTTATCTGGAAACGCTACTTTTAAATATAGTGAATTAACTAAAAATTTTAGTATACAAGATAAAACTACTGGTACAGGTAATACTCTTACAATTGATACTACAAATACTATTTCTGATCCTACACAGAATGCCAATACTGAGAGTAATACTCAATCATTTCTTAATGCATTATTTGGAATGGGAGTTTCAAGTTCAACAACATCACAAATTATAGGTTCTACAAAGGGTACAGCTGGTACAAATGGAAGCTTTACACTAACAGAACCAGGAGGTACTGCAACTGCAGTTCCTGATTCATCATCAAATAATTTTACAATTGATGGAGTAACCTATAATGTAACGGCTACTGGAACTACTAGCATTAATGTAAGCCAAGATGTATCTTCAGTTGTAAATAAGATCCAAAACTTTGTTAATGACTATAATAATTTAATCGATGGTATTAATAGTGTTACTACTGAAAAAAAGGATTATAGTTATAAGCCATTAACTTCAAGCCAGGAATCACAAATGACTGCCACCCAAATTACAGCTTGGAATCAAAAAGCTCAACAGGGACTATTGGCCAATGATGGTAACTTAACCGATATGTTAAGTGCTATGAGACAAGCTTTTTATACTCCTGTAAATGGAAATAACCTTACTATGGCAAGTGTAGGATTATCTACATCCGATGATCCTAGTCAAGGTGGAAAACTTACACTCGATGTAAAAGCACTTACAAAAGCATTGCAAAATAATCCTCAGCAAGTAGTTAATTTATTTACTCAAACATCAACTACTTATCCAACCTATTCAGGTGCTTTAGGGGTAGATACTTCAACAAATAGCAGTGCAGTTAGTCAAGCTGTTAATCAAAGAAGCAGCGAAGAAGGTATATTTCAAAGGCTTAGTGATATATCACAAAAATATGCTGGAACTTATGTTGATAAAAATGGTAACCAAGGTATACTTTTAATGGAAGCAGGAATGCCAAATACGCTTTCCGAAACAAAAAATATATTATACCAGCAGTTAAAAGATCAAGCAAATGCTGTTTCGGATTTTAAAGATAAGATGACAAATGATGCAAAGATGTATAATCAGAAATTTAGTGCACTGCAGTCTGCATTATCACAGTTAAGTTCTCAACAAAATTATTTCTCGTCAATGTTAGGTAGTTCTTCATAAATGTGATTTTATGCATTTATGAAAGGGAGTAATAATTATGGAAAATATTGAAGTATTGGTTACAAAGTTTAGGGAAAAAACTTTAGAAATTTTAGACTGTCTTAATAACGGAAAATTTGAGGGACTTGAGGCTTTGTTTTCAGATAGAGAAGCAATAATTGAAATTTTTAAGAAAAACCCTCAATTTTATACAAAAGAAAAAATAGTTGAAGAATTAAAAAAGACAGATATTATGGAATTAGATGATAAAATAAAAGAACTTACAGTGCAAAACATGCGAGATATAAAAGGAAAACTAGATAATATAAACAAGGATAAATTTATTAGAAAAAAATACTATAATGGGTTTTCCGGAAATTCGATGTTTTTTAATAAAAAAATTTATTAAAAACTATAAAGTATTAAAAATCACCACCGATAAAATAGTATAAGCAATGTATAAGATTTAAAATTGAGTGGCCATGAGATTTTAAATCTTATACATAAAAAAATAAAAATTTTGGGAAAGGATTCCCGCTAAAATTCAAGGAGGAATTTATTATGATAATAAACCACAATTTACCAGGACAAAATGCGATTAACAGTTTAAACGCTAATTCAAAAAGTGCTCAAAACTCAATGGCAAAGTTAAGTTCAGGATCAAGAATAAACAAGGCTGCTGATGATGCTGCAGGTCTTTCAATATCACAAAAGATGCAAGCTCAAATCAATGGACTTGATAAAGCTACAAGCAATGCTCAAGATAGTATATCATTATTACAAACAGCTGAAGGTGGATTAAATGAAACTCAGTCAATACTTCAAAGAATGAGCGAACTTGCTACTCAAGCTGCTAACGATACTAACGTTACAAATGATAGAACTGCTGTAACAAACGAACTTGCAACATTAGCAGATGAAATTGACCATATAGCAAATTCTACAAACTTCAATGGAAATAACTTATTAAGTTCAACAGGAACTTTAACTTTCCAAATTGGAGCAACTTCAAATGCTTATGATCAAATAACAATAGGATTAACTAATATATCAATAGGATCTGCAGTTTTAAGTGTAAATGCAGCTAATGTTAGTGTAGGTAACTCAACTAGTGCAACTGCTTCTATTTCAATTATAAATGCAGCTATACAAACAGTATCAGCAGCAAGATCAAAAATTGGTGCATACCAAAACAGACTTGATCACACAATTAACAACTTAACTACAGAGTCACAAAACTTAACAACAGCAATGTCAGGAATTACAGACGTTGATATGGCAAAAGAAATGATGAACTACTCAAAAGAGAATGTTCTTCAACAAGCTGCTCAATCAATGCTTGCACAAGCAAATCAAAATCCTCAACAGATTTTGAAATTATTACAATAATTATAAGGGGACTGTCGCGCTAAAAGATTAGTGTGACAGTCTTTTTTATATAAAAAATAAACCTTCGACTTAAATGATACATATTTTTGGCAAAAAATATCAAAAGCTGTAAAGTTAAAAAAAATATGGACGATAAATAAAATAAGTATTAGAAAAACATAAAAAAGTATAAAAAATAAATTGCTATAAAATTTTAATACTTAATGAAAAAATATGGGAAAGGATTCCCACTAAAATCCAAGGAGGAGTTTATTATGATAATAAACCACAATTTACCAGGACAAAATGCGATTAACAGTTTAAACGCTAATTCAAAAAGTGCACAAAACTCAATGGCAAAGTTAAGTTCAGGATCAAGAATAAACAAGGCTGCTGATGATGCTGCAGGTCTTTCAATATCACAAAAGATGCAATCTCAAATTAATGGACTTGATAAAGCTACAAGCAATGCTCAAGATGGTATATCCTTATTACAAACAGCTGAAGGTGGATTAAATGAAACTCAATCAATCCTTCAAAGAATGAGCGAACTTGCTACTCAAGCTGCTAACGATACTAACGTTACAAATGATAGAACTGCTGTAACAAACGAACTTTCAACATTAGCAGATGAAATTGACCATATAGCAAATTCTACAAACTTCAACGGAAATAACTTATTAAGTTCAACAGGAACTTTAACTTTCCAAATTGGAGCAACTTCAAATGCTTATGATCAAATAACAATAGGATTAACTAACATATCAATAGGATCTGCAGTTTTAAGTGTAAATGCAGCTAATGTTAGTGTAGGTAACTCAACTAGTGCAACTGCTTCTATTTCAATTATAAATGCAGCTATACAAACAGTATCAGCAGCAAGATCAAAAATTGGTGCATACCAAAACAGACTTGATCACACAATTAACAACTTAACTACAGAGTCACAAAACTTAACAACAGCAATGTCAGGAATTACAGACGTTGATATGGCAAAAGAAATGATGAACTACTCAAAAGAGAATGTTCTTCAACAAGCTGCTCAATCAATGCTTGCACAAGCAAACCAAAATCCTCAACAGATTTTGAAATTATTACAATAATTATAAAGGGCTGTCGCACTAAAAAGTTAGTGCGACAGTCTTTTTTTATATAAAAAATAAACCTTTGAATTAAATAATATATACACTTGGCAAAAAAAATATCAAAAACTGTAAAGTAAAAAATAGTGTGGGCGATAAATAAAATAAGTATTAGAAAAACATAAAAAATAAATTGTTATAAAATTTTAATACTTATGAAAAAAATATGGGAAAGGATTCCCACTAAAATCCAAGGAGGAATTTATCATGATAATAAACCATAATTTACCAGGACAAAACGCGATAAACAGCTTAAATGCTAATTCAAAAAGTGCTCAAAACTCAATGGCAAAGTTAAGTTCAGGATCAAGAATAAACAAGGCTGCTGATGATGCTGCAGGTCTTTCAATATCACAAAAGATGCAAGCTCAAATCAATGGACTTGATAAAGCTTCAAGCAATGCTCAAGATAGTATATCATTATTACAAACAGCTGAAGGTGGATTAAATGAAACTCAGTCAATACTTCAAAGAATGAGCGAACTTGCTACTCAAGCTGCTAACGATACTAATGTTACAAATGATAGAACTGCTGTAACAAACGAACTTGCAACATTAGCAGATGAAATTGACCATATAGCAAATTCTACAAACTTCAACGGAAATAACTTATTAAGTTCAACAGGAACTTTAACTTTCCAAATTGGAGCAACTTCAAATGCTTATGATCAAATAACAATAGGATTAACTAACATATCAATAGGATCTGCAGTTTTAAGTGTAAATGCAGCTAATGTTAGTGTAGGTAACTCAACTAGTGCAACTGCTTCTATTTCAATTATAAATGCAGCTATACAAACAGTATCAGCAGCAAGATCAAAAATTGGTGCATACCAAAACAGACTTGATCACACAATTAACAACTTAACTACAGAGTCACAAAACTTAACAACAGCAATGTCAGGAATTACAGACGTTGATATGGCAAAAGAAATGATGAACTACTCAAAAGAGAATGTTCTTCAACAAGCTGCTCAATCAATGCTTGCACAAGCAAACCAAAATCCTCAACAGATTTTGAAATTATTACAATAATTATGAAAAAAGTCCTTCGGTTTTCCGAAGGACTTTTTTTATGCAAGCAATTGTCTTAATAAAGATAAACCATTGTAAAACTTGAAATTCATTTGTACCAAAATGCTGTCTTCTAGGCATTATGCTGCACATGAATTTTAATAGTTGAGCTGGTATATCTATATAAAGAATTTTAAATAATAATCGATATAATTAATATATTTTATATTGGAGGCAATAGCATGAAAATTAGTTTATGCATGATAGTAAAAAATGAAGAGAAATATATTAGAATGTGCTTAGAAAATGCGTTAAAATTAGCTGATGAAGCTATTATAGTTGATACAGGATCTACGGATAAAACAATAGAAATAATTAAAGAATTCGGTGATAAAGTTAAGATTATAAGACATAAATGGAATAATGATTTTTCAGAAGCAAGAAATATTTCACTAGAAAATGCCACAGGTGATTGGATATTAATGCTTGATGCTGATGAAAAGTTGCTTTGTGATCCAAAGCTTGTCAGGGATGAATTAGAAAGTTCAGTATTAGAAGGTTTTGAAATTCCTTTGTATAATATTATTAATCTAAATACCATATTATATTCTGCAGTTTATTGCAAAATTTTCAAAAATAAAGGATATAGGTATGTAGGTGCTATACATGAGCAGATAAATATTGAGGATATCGTTAACCATGTAAAAGAATTAGATTCAAACATTTGTAAGGTTATTCATTATGGATATTTAGAAAGCAATGTAGCTGAAAAAGATAAAATAAGCAGGAATCTTGAAATACTTTTTAAAGAAAAAGAAAAGAAACCTAAAGATCCGTTTGTTTACTATAATATTGGATGTTGCTACGAAATGAAAGGTGAATATAAAAAAGCATTAAAGTATTTTTTTAAATGTAATGAATTAACATATAGTATTAGCAAATTTGGATTATCAGAATTTGAAATTGATATGGCCAAAAGAATGACAGAGTGCTACTATAACTTGGAGGAATATAAAATATGCATAGAGTTTATTAATGATATGATTAAAGATAATGCATTTAAAAACTTTGTTGATATGTACTATATGCTTGGAAATTGTTATTTTAGAGTGCAAGAATATGATAAAGCCATAGAAAATTTAAATAAGTGCCTCGACATAGGAGAAACAAAAGAATTTATATCTGTAAATGGCAGGGGAAGTTATGCTCCAAAACTTATTATGGCTAGAATATATATAGCTAAAGGTGAAAAAATAGAAGCAATCAACAAATATATGGAGTGTGCATTTGATTCTAATAATATTATTGGTGAGGGAATAAATGAATTTAGAGCATTTTTAGTTCAAAATAATTTTGTGGATATACTAAATGAATTTAATAAAATTATTGAAAAAAAGGGTATGAAAGTAATAGGGTAAATAATAAAAGTTATGATATTAATTGAAGTATTTTAAGAATTGGCTATGTTTTAAATAAGTGTGAAAATCAACACTTATTTAAAACATAGCCTAAGAATTAAATTAATGGGAGGCTACTAATGAATAAAGAAAATGGGGAAATGAATAGATGCAAATCAGAAGTTAAAGCGTGTATTGAAGAATGTATAAATTTAAATCAATTAGAAAAAGCACTTGACCTAATAAAAGAATATGAAAAGAGTATCAAGGATGATGTTGATATTTTTTCAATGAAGTCTATTGTGGCGATTAAAGAGAATAGAATTGGGGATGCACAAAAAATATTAAGTGACGCACTTGAAATAAGTAATGATAATTTTGATATTATATATAATATGGCATATACATATGAGCTTAAGGGAGACGTTATACTTGCCATTAAATATTATAGGAGAGCTTTAGAAATATGCGATAAAAGTTCTGAAATGAGAGATGTAATATTTTATTCATTAAACCAGTTAAATGGTAAGCTTGAAGAAGATATAAAAGGTAAAATAACAAGCATTATTTTATTAACATATAATAATTTAGAATACACTAAATTATGCATAGATAGCATAAGAAAATATACAAATGAGGGATCTTATGAAATTATAATTGTTGATAATGCATCTACCGACGGAACAATTGAATGGTTGAAAGAGCAAAAAGACATAAAAGTTATATTTAATGATAAAAATTTAGGTTTTCCTAAGGGCTGCAATCAAGGAATAGATTGTGCTATTGGAGATAATGTTTTGCTATTAAACAATGATACTATTGTTACTCCTAATTGGCTAAAAAATCTTAATATAGCACTATATAGTAGTGAAGATATAGGAGCGGTAGGATCGGTAACAAATTCCTGCTCAAATTATCAAACCATAAGTTTTAACTATGAAAATACTGATGATATGATTGAATTTGCAAGAAGAAATAATATTAGTAACCCTATACAGTGGGAAGAAAGAATTAGACTTGTAGGCTTTTGTATGCTTATAAGGAGTAGTGTAATTAACAAAATTGGAGTACTTGATGAAATATTTACTCCGGGAAATTATGAAGATGATGATTATTCATATAGGATAAGAAAAGCAGGCTATAAGCTTATATTATGTAAAGATTCTTTTATACATCACTTTGGAAGTGTGTCATTTAAGAAAAATAATAATGAATATAACGCAATATTGAACGTTAATAGAAATAAATTTAAAAATAAATGGGGGTTTGATCCATCTTATTCTTCATTTACTAGATATGAGATAATAAATTTAATTGATGAACCAATCGATAAGCCTATAAGAGTTTTGGAAGTAGGCTGTGCTTGTGGAGCTACATTGTTAGAAATAAAAAATAGATATAGAAATGCTGAAATATATGGTATAGAGTTAAATGAAAATGCAGCAGACATTGGTAAGCTTATTGCAGATATTAAGGCTGAAAATATAGAAAATGAAAATTTAAATTACGAGGAAAATTATTTCGATTATATTATTTTTGCAGATGTACTTGAGCATTTGTATGATCCGTGGAAGGTACTTAATAATATAAAGAAGTATTTGAAAGAAGATGGTAAAATATTAACAAGTATTCCTAATGTTATGCATTATAGTGTCATTAGAAATTTATTAAATGGAAATTGGACTTACGAGGATGCAGGAATATTAGATAGAACACATGTAAGATTTTTTACTTTAAATGAAATAGGCAAAATGTTTATTGAAGCTGGGTATGAAATTAAAGAAATAAATTTTACCAATATAGGGGCTTCGCAAGAGGATATTGATTTTATGGAGTCATTAGGTAAAATTTGCAATAATGATGTCAAAAATCAATACTATGCTTATCAATATATAGTGAGAGCTTGCAAAAAAAATATATAAATAATTTATATGAAAATTATAATAAAAGATTTCTGGAGTTGATATATTTTTATGATTTCTTTGTGTATGATTGTAAAAAACGAAGAAGAAAATCTTCCTAAATGTTTAAATAGCATTAAAAGTAAAGTAGATGAAATAATAATAGTTGATACAGGTTCTACTGATAAAACTATGGAAGTAGCCAAAAGGTATACAGATAAAGTTTTTAATTTTGAATGGTGTGATGATTTTTCAGCTGCTAGAAATTTTTCTATAAATAAGGCTAAAAATGATTGGATTTTAATTTTGGATGCGGATGAGGTAGTTAATTTCTTTAATAAAAAGGATATTTCAAGATTTATAAATAAAAACAAAAATGTAGTTGGTCGAATTAAAAGAATTAACACATTTGAGGATTCAAGCGGTAAAAAGAAATTTTTTGAAAGAGTTAATAGACTTTTTAATAAAAAATTTTTTAAATATGAAGGTATAATACATGAGCAAGTAGTATCGATAACTGGAGAAAATTATACTACAGAAAATATAGATGTATATGCTAATCATATTGGATATGAGAAAGAAATACTTAATAGAACAAACAAAATTAAAAGGAATAAGGAATTGTTAGAAAAAGCTATTGAAATGGCTTCTGATGATCCATATTTACAGTATCAGCTTGGAAAAACTTTTTTTATGGAAAAAGACTATGTAAAAGCAGAAGTTAATCTTTCAACTGCAATAAGACTTGGAATTGATGCAAAATATGAATATGTTCAAGATTTAATTGAAAGTTATGGATATACATTAATTAATTTAAAAAAATACAAAGAAGCTTTAATATTAAAAAAATATGAAGAATTTTATAATAGTAAATCTGACTTTAATTTTGTTATGGGACTTATTTATATGAACAATGCAATGTTTAAAGAAGCTGTAAATAAATTTATTCAATGTCAAAATAGCAAAGAGTGTAAAATTGAAGGTGTAAATTCGTATTTAGCAAATTACAATATTGGAGTAATATATGAGTGCCTCGGAATTTTAAATGAGGCAGTAAAGTATTATAAAAAATGTGGAAATTATAAATTGGCAGTGGGTAGAATTAAAGCAATAAAATTAATTTGAAGAATGCTAGGTAGAAATAGAGAAACATAAGAATAGTTATTACATAATGAGGTGAGAGGTAAATATGAAAAAAAGAATCGCACTAATATCTTCTGTTGAAGCATCACTTGTTATAAGCGATGATCAAATATTTAAAGATGTATGTCTAGTACCAATTTTAATGAAAGAAAAGTATGATTTTGAAGCAAGTATTATATCTTATGGAATAAATGAAAAATTGCTAAACAAGCATTTTCAGGGTATTAATTGTATTAATATAAAAAAAAGTGGAGACTATTTAGTAGATATAAAGGAATATTTGGAGCAGAATGCTAAAAATATAGATATAGTTTTTTTGTATGGACCGTATAATAGCTATGATGCAATTAGTAAAATTTATAAATATATTAATCCTAAGGGTAAAATTTATTTAAAGTTAGATATGAATAGATATTGGCTTCAAAATTTAGCTGACCAAGAATATTTTAAAAATTTATTAGAAATCAGCGATTTAGTTACTGTTGAGGATAGAAACCTTCAAAATCTAATAAACATGTTGTATAATTGTGAAACTGAATATTTAAGAAATGGTTGTTATGAATTTGTTAAAGTTCCAAAAGTAAATTATGAAGAAAAGAAAAATATAATTTTAAGTGTTGGAAGATTGGGCACTAATCAAAAAAGAACAGAAACATTAATAAAAGCATTTTTAAAAGCAGATTTACCTGATTGGGAATTGAGATTGGTTGGAGGTATTGAGGAAGATTTTTTACCCACTTTAGAGAAATTAAAACAAAATGTTAAATTTGCTGCACAAGTAAAGGTATTGGGGAGAATAGAAGATAAAAATGTTTTAAATGATGAGTATAAAAAAGCAAAGATATTTTGCATGACTTCTATATTAGAAAGTTGTGCTCATGTATATTCAGAGGCAGGATTAAATGGATGTTATATTGTATCTACTGATGTGGATGGAATAAGTGACATTGAAAAGTACAGCAGCATAGTGCCGGTTGAGGATTGTGATGCTATTACCAAGGCACTTGAAGATGCAGCAAAAAATGAGAATTTAATGAGAAAAAACTGCTATGAAATACAGGAGTATATTAGAAATGAAGGAATGTGGGATAGCATAATAAGTAAATTATATTTATTGTTTTGTACTAAGGGATTAATGGATGAAGCAGATACTAGTCAAGGTTGTATAAAAAAAGCTGTGGATATTTCCAATATGATTGGTGAAATAAGGTTTTTAAAAGGAAAACTGGATAATAGTAATGAGTATAATAATTTAGTTGATTTAAGTGGAGAAGTTATAGAACGTCTACAAATTTTAGTAAATATTATGAATAATAATAATGAATTAATAGTAGACATGTCAATAAAGAATGAGACAACATTATTAAAAGAAGATTTTATAAATTATGTAAATGGAATTTTTAATGGTAATAAATATATTATAGAAAAATATAAGAAAGAAATATATGATAGATATAAAGAGTGGAATGAAAAAATATTAAATTCAATAAATTTTAATGTTGATAATTCTCTTACCATAGAAGAAGCTTTAAAAGATATATATTCTATATTTAAATATATTGACAATAATAGTGTTAAAGATATCATGTTAAATTTTAGTAATAGATATAATATTCCAGTGAATGAATTGGCTAATATGCCTATGGGTGGATACGGAAAGGGACGCACTAGTGGTGCATATTATTTTACATTAAATGACATGAAAGAAAATTGTAAAGAATATTTATGGCTTTATGAAAAACTCGAAGATGAAGAATCAAAACGAGTGCTAACTAATTTGTGTAGATTTAGGTTAACCTGTGCAATGGAATTTATAAATGATGCCTTTGACAGCAATAATGCTCAATACTTTGATAAAGAAATAATTAAGTGTGACGAAAATGAAGTTTTTGTAGATTGTGGTGGATTTACAGGTGATACTTCAGAAAGCTATATAGAATCTTATTGTAACTACAAAAAAATATATATTTATGAGCCATCACCGGAAAATGTTAAAGAATGCCTAAACAATATTTCTAAATATGAAAATATTATAGTAAGGCAAGCAGGAGTTGGATTGAAAAAAAGTAAAGTGACTTTTTCAAAGGAAGGTTCAGCTAGTAGTGCGATAAATGCAAATGGAGAAACAGATGTAATTGAAATAGTATCTTTAGATGAAGATATACAGGAAAAAATTACATTTTTAAAAATGGATATTGAGGGTGAAGAAATTAATGCATTAAATGGTGCCAAAAATCACATTATAAAGGATAAGCCTAAATTAGCTGTTTGTGTATATCATATTATATCTGATTTATGGGAAATACCTAAATTAATATATTCTATGGATTCAAATTATAAGTTATATTTAAGACATTATTGGGAAGATCAAGCATGGGAAACAGTAATTTATGCAGTACATTAGGATTTCATAATGCATATTAAAAAAATTGGTAATATACAGCAATTGCAACTACAAGATTGTTACATTAAATAATTAGATATGTTCCCCTTATTATAGGCAGATTAAATAAATATAAATCTATCTATAATAAGGGGAACATTTTTATGCACATGAACTTTAATAGTTGAAATGGTTTATCTATATTTAAAAAAAATTTGATCTAAATAAAACATAAAATATTAGAGGAATAGTTTGATATAACCCATGATATGTAAAAACAAGAATAAAAATTATTTAATTGTAAAAAGTATCTAAATTTTTATATTTAAATGCCGATAATTATATAAGAAAAATGTATAAATGTGGTGCAGAAAAAAATACAGTACTGTAGTAAAAACTCATAGACAAAAGATAATTGTATTTATTTGGTAATTAAGTAGGCAAGAATAAAAGTTAGTTTATTGTAGAAAATGGTGGTGTTTATAATATGAAAGTAGTTATTTTGGCGGGAGGACTTGGAACTCGAATTAGTGAAGAGAGCCATCTTAAACCAAAACCAATGATTGAAATAGGCGGTTCGCCAATTTTATGGCATATATTAAAATATTATTCATCTTACGGGTTTAATGAATTTATTATTTGTTGTGGATATAAGGGATATTGTATTAAAGAATACTTTGCAGACTACTATTTACATAGAAGCGATGTTACATTTGATTTTTCTGATAACAATAATATGATAATACATAATAATGTGGCAGAACCATGGAAGGTTACTGTAGTAGATACAGGTCTAGAAACGCAAACTGGTGGAAGAATAAAAAAAATACAAAGGTATGTAAATAATGAAAGGTTTATGCTTACATATGGTGATGGAGTTTCTGATGTGAATTTATCTGAACTTTGTAAATTTCATGAAGATAATGGCAAAATCGCCACCATAACTGCTATACAGCCTGGTGGGAGGTTTGGTGTATTAGATATAGATGGTAATAAACGAATTAATAAGTTTACAGAAAAAAGTAAAGAGGATGGTGGATGGATTAACGGAGGTTTTATGGTATTAGAACCTAATGTGTTTAAATATATAGATAATGATATGACGGTTTTTGAAAGAGAACCACTTGAAAGTTTAGCAAAGGAAGACCAATTAATGGCATATAAACATACCGGCTTTTGGAAATGTATGGATACATTGAGGGATAAGGAAGCATTAGAGTATTTATATAAAACTAAACAGGCTCCTTGGATAAGATGGTAATTTAAATTGCAATTTTACCATATGAGTTAATTTACAAAGCATGATTTTATTGGCTAATTATTTATCTGAATAAAATGGTAGGTGGAAATTATTTTGGAAATATTAAAAATTATTGCAGAAAAAATCGAAAATAATAATATTGAAGAGGCACTAGATTTAATTACAGAACATAACGATGAATTTTTTGATTGTGCTGAATTTTGGAATATGAAAGGTATTGTTTGTATTAAGGTTAATAACTTTGATATAGCTAAAAACTGCTTAAAGGCTGCTTTAAAAATAGATAAAAATTATATCGATGCTATGTATAATCTAGCATATGTATATGAGGTTACAGAAAATTATTATGATGCTTTAAAGCAGTATAATGAAATTTTAGAGATTACAAGGGACAGCAATTTAGAAAATGAGGTAAAGTTAGCTATTGTAAGGATAAATGATGCTATGGGAAAATTTAATTATGAGACTATAATAAAGAACACAGATATGAAAAGTGCGCCTAATGGTAATGACAGCATTTTTAGAGTAAGGCATAATATGGTTGGCACAATATTAGAAGAAAATAGACCGCTAGTAAGTATTTTTGTATTAGCTTATAATAATCTTGAAAAATACACAAAAAAATGTGTGGAATGTATTCTTAAATATACTAAAGATGTAGATTATGAGCTTATTTTAGTGGATAATGGTTCAGATGATGATACGTATGAATATTTTAAGTCGGTAATTCATCCGAGAAAAAAAGTAATTAAGATAACTAAAAATATTGGGGCAGGGTATGGCGGATATGAGGGAATTTATAATTCAAAAGGTGAGTATATTGTAGGAATAGCTAATGACATTTTTGTTACTAGCAATTGGCTTTCTAATATGTTAAAGTGTGCTATGTCAGATGAAAGGATAGGAATGGTTACTCCAGTAGCAGATAGTATAAGTAATATGCAAGCTGTCGATTTGAATTATTCTGATTTTGATGATATGCAGGAAAAAGCTAAAAAATATAATATTTCTAATCCTAGATTATGGCATGAAAGGCTTAGGCTTATAACTATAGGTACTCTTTATAAAAAAGAATGTATTGATATTGTTGGAAATCCTGATTATGGATTTTTACATGATTTTGCGGATGATGATATATCTTTTAGAATACGCAGAGCTGGATACAAAACTATATTATGCAAAGATGTTTTTGTATGCCATGCAGGAAAGATAAATGATAAAGGAAATGGATTTGCTTTAAAATCAATAGAAAAAGGCAAAAAAAACTTTCAAGATAAATATTATGGGGTTGATGCTTGGAGCGATGTTGCAAATTTTGAATCTGAAATGATTTCTTGTTTAAATATAAATAATGATTTTAATAATGAAATTAACGTGTTAGGGATAGATGTTCTATGTGGAACCCCTTTATTAGAAGTTAAAAATTTGCTTAGAGAAAACGGATTGTTTGATGTGAAGTTACATTCGTATACAGAAGATGCAAAGTATTGGATAGATTTAAAAACAATTAGTGATGGAATTGTTGAGGTTGACAGAATTGAGTTCATAAATGAAAAATTTGATAAACAGATATTTGATTATATATTAATCGAAAAACCTATTAACTTTTATAACGATATATATAGGACATTTAAAAATATTGGTAATTGTCTTAGAAGAGGGGGCCAATTAATTTTAAAATTAAATAATTCTTTCCAATTGAGTAGTTTTATGAATAATTGTGGTTATAACTTAGACATTGGCAAAGAACTGAAAAATATGTGTAATTTAAATGATTTTTTAGATTTTACTAATAGTCTGGGATATGAATGTGAAAAAGTAATACCACAGTTTTTTAATTTGGATGATAGTTTTGTCAAGTTTATAAAAGAAAAATTAGAAATGATAAGTGGAAATGATAATGAGGTATATACTAGTATGCTGACAGAAAGTTTTGTAATAAGCTTAAAAAAAATGTGATTTAATTACACTATATAAATAAGAAAGACATAAGAATTTATAATAAATTAAGAATAGGATGGTAAATGTGAAAAGTATAAGAAATAGAAAGATATTGTTTATTGTACCAGCTAATGAATTTTATGATATACAGTACAAAAAAAATTATATAATTCCCAAGAGCGTACCATATGGTGTATTGTCAATTGCATCGTATTTGCAGGAGTATTCTAAAAATTGTATTGATGTAAAAATTTTAGATTTAAGTTCTAACTACATGGAAAGTAAAGAAATTAAGGAAAGTATTAAACAATGTTTAAAAGAATTTAAACCTGATTTAGTTGGAGTTTCTGTTTTAACAAGTCTTTTATATCCATATATAAAAAAATACTTTGATATTGTAAAAGAGTTTGATAAGGATATTTTTACTTTTATTGGTGGAATTGTTGCAACAAATTTATATAAACAGTTACTTGATGAATTTGAAAATATTGATGCAGCGTGTTATGCTGAAGGTGAGATACCAATATTAGAACTTTCAGAAGCAGAAAATATAAATGAGTTAGTTGATAATCATGTTTCTTGGATTACCAGAAACTCTATTAAAGCTGGCAAAATACCGCAGTTAACATTTGTAGAAGACTTGGATCAACTTCCATTTATAGATTTTTCTCTTATAGATTTATCAAAATATGGAGCACGTGGTTGGCAGGTAAATGCAGATTTAAAAAAGGGTGAAGACAGGGTACTTCCTATACATACGACAAGAGGGTGCCCATTTAATTGTGTTTTTTGTTGTGCAGCAAAGACACATGGTAAAAAAATAAGGCAAATGAGCGCAAAAAGGGTAATTGAGCATGTAAAGAATATGATTGATAATTATGGTATGGATATATTAAGTATTGATGATGATCAATTTTTAGCAACAAAAGAACGCTCAAAAGAAATATTAAGAGAATTAGCTCCTTTTAAATTAAGATTAGAGGCAGAGTCAGGTCTTTCGGTACGATTTATTGATGATGACATGGCAAGGCTTTTAAAAGAGGCTGGATTGAAATCCGCTAACCTTGCTATTGAATCCGGTTCTAAATATGTACTTAAGGAAATTATAGATAAACCGTTAACTTTAGATGAAATTAGGTCAGCAGTCAAAAATCTTAGAAAATATGATTTTACAGTAAAGGCTTATCTTGTTTTGGGATTGCCAGGTGAAACTGATGAGCATAGGAGAGAAACTGTGGACTTTGTAAATGAAGTTGGATTTGATATGAGCAGTATATTTACGGCTACGCCATTTCATGGTAGTCGACTTTATGATATTTGCGTCAAAAATGGATATATTAATAAGGAAGATGCTATCACAAGTATGCCGAGTGCGTTCCATAGTGTTATTAGTACTCCTGAATATTCAGCTGAACACATAAGTGAACAAGCCTTTTATATTAACTTAAATTTAAATTTTGTAAATAATTATAATATGAGAATTGGAAAACTAAATGATGCAAAGGCATTTTTTTATAATGTTGCAACTAAGTATCCTGAACATGCATTTGCTCATTATTATCTAGCAAGAGCATGTGAAAAGTTAGGAGAAAGTGGTGAACTAATAGAAAGCCATGATAGAAAATTTAACGAAATAATAGATAGCGATAAGGAATGGAAAAAATATTCATTATTATTTAAATTGATATAGATATAAATCGCTTGAAACTTCAAAATCAATTTGCACCAAAATGCCGTATTTTCGGTGGTATGGTGCAAATCAAGTTTAGTAGTTAAAAGCGTATATGTAGTGATTGCTTAGTTTTAATTGGAAAGGAGCCAATTTATGTTTGCAAAAAAATATACTAGGATAAGAAAAGAGAACAGAACAAAACTTCAAGAGGTTATTCCGCTGCAAACGCCATTTCATATATTTGTGGATCCGTCATCATCATGTAATTTTAGATGCAAATTTTGTTTTAATCGAAACAAAGATAAGTCTGATAGTAAGGTTATGAAGTTTGATTTGTTTGTAAAAATAATCAACGATTTAAAACAGTTTCCTAACAAATTGAAAGTTTTAAGACTGTATAAAGATGGAGAACCTTTAGTAAATAAAAGGCTTCCTGAAATGATAGCATATGCAAAACAAATGAACGTAGCAGAAAGCATTGATTTTACTACCAATGGATCTTTATTATGTCCTGAAAAAAACTTAGAACTAATAGAATCAGGGGTGGATGCTATAAATATTTCTGTTGAGGGACTTTCAGCAGAAAAATATCTTGAGGTATCTGGTGTAAAAATTGATTTTGATAGGTATGTTGAAAATATAAGACATCTCTATAAAAATCGTAAAAACTGTAGAATACATATTAAAACAACAGATGTAAATATTGAAAATGAAGAAGAACGCTTTTATGAAATATTCGGAAATATATGCGATGAAATATCTATAGAAAAAGTTGTTCCAATATGGCCCAATGTTGATATTACTGATGTTAAATCAGATTTTAAAACTGGACTGTACAACCAAAAAATTAAAGGAGTTAAAGTTTGTCCGTATATTTTTTATTCTATGTCTATAAATTCTGATGGAAGTGTTAGTTCTTGTTTTATCGATTGGCAACACACAAATGTTATTGGAGATGTTAGGCAAAATTCAGTTAAGGAAATATGGGAAGGCATAGCTATGAAAGAGTTACGTATGTCTCATTTAAAAATGCAGAAGGATAAGCATAATATATGTTCAGAATGTAAGCAATTAGAATTTGCTACTATTGATAATATAGATGATTATGCAAGTGAATTGTTGGATAGGGTTAAGTAAATATAGTATAAGGTTCTAAAAGAGGTGGTAGTATGTCAAAATTTCAATCTAAAATTGTACTTTCAGGTCGTAATGATTTGTCAGAAGTAATTCCGTTACCAATTCCATTTGTAGTTCAAATTGATCCAGCAAATGTCTGTAATTTTAAATGTAAGTTTTGCCCATCTGGAAATGAACAATTGCGGAAAAAAAATGGTCAATTGAGAGAGATAATGAATTTTGATTTATTTAAAAGAATAATAGATAATTTAACTGAATTTGATGCTCAAATAAAGTGTATTAAGTTATGGAAAGATGGTGAGCCTCTACTTAATCATCATATTGGAGAAATGATAAAATATATAAAGCTAAAAGAAGTATCAGAAAAAGTTGAACTCACTACAAATGGGTATTTATTAAATCAGAACTTAAGCGATAAACTTATTGAATCTGGATTGGATAGAATAATTATTTCAATTGAAGGTATAACAAAAGAAAAATATAGTGAAGTATCTGGAGTAGATATAGATTTTGATGGATTTTTGAAAAATATAAGATATTTGTTTGAACATAGGAATAAGTGTATAGTACATGTTAAGATTGTGGATACTGGTTTAACTCAGGAGGATAAGGATACTTTCTTTAAACTTTTTAATGGAATATGTGATGAATATTTTATTGAAAAAGTTGTTCCGTGTTGGCCTGGTTTTGAAAATGACTGCATACATGAAGGTGAAGTCAATGTATGGGGGAGAGAACTTGTTAAGAAAGAAGTTTGCCCATTACCATTTTACTTTATGTCAATAAATGCAAATGGTAATGTTGGTGTATGCTGTAATGACTGGGAACAAAAAATATTGCTTGGAAATGTAAAAGAAAAAACATTAAAAGAAATATGGAATGGTGATGAACTTAGAAAATTTCAAATACTACAACTATTAAAAAAAAGAAGATCCCATGATGTTTGTAAGCAGTGCATGTATCCTGATTACGTCTCCGTAGATTATCTTGATGATGTATCAGAAAAAGTATTTGAAGAGTCTTTTAAGAAAAAGGTGAATAAAAAATGAATTTTATAAGATATAATGAAAGAAAAGCTGATGCTTTACTGAAAGAAGTTTTAGATACTTCAGAGAATAAAATTAATTTTTTGGATAAAATAGCAAATAAGGATATAATTTTATATGGTGCTGGAAACTTAGGGATAATGGCGGTAGATTTATTAAGTAAAATTAATATTGTACCCAAATATATAGTTGATAAAAATCCTTCTGTTCATAATAAAAAAATTAATGGCGTTAAAGTTATTTCACCAGATGAAATTCTAGAGAAAGATAAGAAGAATGCTGTATTTGCAATATGCATTGTTAAGTTTCCTTTTAAAGAGATTGCTGGTTTTTTAAAATCAATTAATTGTGAGAAAATTGTAAGCTTTTGGGATGTATCGGAATATTATAAAAAGAGTATGAAGATGACAAATGGATGGTATTTTGAAAATTTAACTTTGGAAAAAAAATATAAGTTGATTAGCTTTTACAATAATTTGGAGGATGATATTTCTAAAGCTTCTTATGTACAAGTTTTATATTGGAGAATAAGAAGAGAAGAGGTATTATTTGAAAATGCAAAACCTAATTGCAATGATATGTATTTTACCAAAAGCATTCCTTATGAATTAAAGGACAACGAATATTACATAGATTGTGGTGCGTCTGATGGTGATATAATAGATAGTTTTTTAAAATGTGTTAAAGGTAAATTTAGTAAAATAATTGCGTTTGAACCAGATCCACAAAATTATAAAATGTTATGTCAATATATTGATACTTTGAAAAAAAATATTAGTAAAAATATATTAACATACCCTTATGGATTAGGGTTGCAAAATGAGTTGTCAGCATTCTTGGTAAATAGGGATAAAGCTTGCAGATTTATAAACAAAGAAGAAGATAATAGTTTGGAAAGTACTAAAATTGAACTCGTAAAAGTTGATGATATTTTAAGAGAAAAAAAAGTTACGTTTATGAAAATTCATACAGAAGGTATGGAATATAAGATTTTAAGTGGTGCGTTAGAAACAATAGCAAGGAATAGACCTATAATAGCTGTAACAATTTATCACAATGAAGAAAGCTTAATAGAAATTCCTAATATGCTCCTAGAAAAACTTGAAGGATATAAATTTTATCATAGGCTTCATTCATATTGTGGTACAGATAGTATTTTATATGCTGTTCCTCAAGAAAGAATTAAAATTAAATAGCTAATTTTAGATTTTAGGAGGTGAAAGTTTAAAATGCCATTAATTTTACATATAACACCTCATATGGGTGGAGGAGTTGGAAAAGTATTATCTGGTATTTCATGCTATGAAGAGAAAAATAACAACAGTAATTTCAAACATAAGATAATAGTTTTAGAGCAACCAGAAAAGATGAACTTCATAAATATATGCAAGGATAGTGGTGTTGATATTTGCTGTTCTTCAAGCTTGAAATATATTGAAAATGAAATGTTGAAAGCGGATATTGTTCAAATTGAATGGTGGCATCATCCACTAATAGCAAAATTATTAAAGGATTTTCCTAAGGTTTCAGTTCGATTGATAATATGGAGCCATATTTCAGGTTGCAATTATCCAAGTTTACCATTTGAGTTTGTTAAAATTCCACATAAATTTTTATTTACTTCGGAATATTCATTAGAAAATCCATTATGGACACAAACAGAAAGAAAGTATGCAGAAGAAAATTGTAGTGTAGTTAATAGTTCTGGAGAGTTTAATTTAAAGTTAAAAAAAGATTATACTAGAAAAAATGATAAATTTGTTATTGGCTATTGTGGTACATTAAATTATTCTAAAATTCATCCTAATTTTATAGATTACTGTGCTTCTATTGATATACTTAATGTAAAATATGTTTTAGTTGGAGATGATGATAATAAGCAAAAAATTCAAGCTCAAGCCAAAGAAAAAGGAATAGAAGATAAATTTGAATTTACAGGTTATACAAATGATATTTATAATGAATTATCTAAATTTGATATTTTTGCTTATCCACTAAACCCATATCATTTCGGAACGACGGAAAATGCATTGTTGGAGGCTATGGCTTTTGGGTTACCAGTTGTTGTATTAAACCAATGTACGGAAAAGTATATTGTTAAGCATATGGAAACGGGATTATTAGCAAATGGTATTGAAGATTATGCAGCATGTATAAAATATTTATATAGTAATCCAGATGTAGCCTGTAAAATAGGAGAAAATGCTAGAAATCATGTTATAAATACATATTCCATTGAGAAAACTTGTAATGGACTTTCAGTAGTATATGATGAAGTGTTAAATCTAGAAAAAAAATTGTTTGATTTTAAGAAAGTATTTGGTGATGCACCATATAATTGGTTTTTAGCATGTTTAGGCAAAGATAAGAAACTTTTTGAAGATAGTATAAATGATAAACTTTTTGATGAGGATAAGAAGATAATTGAAAACAAAATATTTAATTGTAGGAATATTTTAAAAGAAAAATCTAAAAGTTCTATAAATCAGTTTTATAAATATTTTGAAACAGATGAGCATATTGCTTATTGGAAGTCTATTATAGATGACTAAAATTTATATTTTACATTGGAGGCAATTATGAAAATTATTAAAGAATCTAAATTAGCAGGTTGTTTTTTGATAGAGCCTAATATATTTAAAGATGATAGAGGAACACTAGTTAAACCATATCATAGTGAAACTTTTAAAGAACTTGGACTTCATGATGAGTTTAATGAGGAAATAATAGTAACTTCTAAAAAAAATGTTATTAGAGGATTGCATTTTCAATGTCCACCTCTTCCACAGATAAAAGTTGTTTCTTGTGTTAACGGAGAAATACTTGATGTTGTTGTAGATATACGAAAAGGTTCGCCAACATATGGTGAGTGGGAGGGTTTTGTTTTAAATAATATAAACAACTATGCCCTGTATGTACCTGAGGGGCTAGCACATGGCTATGCTGTTTTAAAGGATAATACTGTAGTGTGTTATAAGATGTCTAATATTTTTTCTGCTGACTTAGATGGTGGGATAAGGTGGAATTCTTTAGATATAGATTGGAAAATAAGTAATCCTATAATTTCAGAAAAAGACAAGAATCAAATGTCTATTGACGAACTTGATAGTAAATTTATTTTTAAACATGAATAAATTTTGTTGAGGGGGAGATTTGATGATTAAGGCGTTTATTACTGGGGCAACTGGATTTGTGGGAGCCAATTTATGTAATAGATTAATTAAAGAAAATGTAGAAGTATATGTTTTGGTAAGGGAAACATCTAACACTAGTGTGTTTGGTGATTTTAAAGACAAGATAAATATATGTAAATATAATGGTACAATTGAAACTATGCAACAAATAATAAGCAGGGTAAAACCTGATGTAGTATTTCATTTAGCAGCTTATTTTGTTGCTGAACATAATTCAAAAGATATTAATAACTTAATTAATAGTAATATTTCATTAGGTTTATATTTACTTGAGGCCATGAAAAATGAAAATGTTAAATATCTAATTAATATAGGAACAAATTGGCAAAATTATAATTCTGAACAATATAACCCTGTAGATTTATATGCTGCAACAAAACAGGCATTTTATGATTTGGCAAAATATTATACTGAGGCTACAGAACTGAGAATGATAACCTTAAAATTATGTGATACATATGGTCCTAAGGATTTTAGACCAAAGTTATTAAGTACACTAAATAGAATATCAGAAACTGGCGAAAGTTTAAAAATGTCTAAGGGTGAACAGGAAATGGGATTTGTTTATATAGATGATGTAATTGATGCTATAATATGTGCAATGAAATCAATTATTAAGATGCCAGAACATTATAATGAAGATTTTTTAGTGGCACCAGAAAAATTTTATTCATTAAAGGATGTAGTCAAAGTTTTTGAGGATACTGTTAATAAGAAAGTGAATATTGAATGGGGAAAAAGAGAATATAGGCATAGGGAAGTTATGAAAATTTCAAATGGTAAAAAATTAGAAGGTTGGAATCCTAAAATCGATTTAAAGGTAGGAATGACAAAAACATTTAGTGATAAGTAGTTATAGAAACGTGGTTGCTATGGCGAGATGAGTTTTTAGAAAGAAATATAGATGGGAGGTTTGAAAATGGATTTAAAAGATATATTTTTAAAAAAGAATGTATTAATTACAGGACATACTGGTTTCAAAGGTTCATGGCTTTCTATATGGCTAAAAGATTTAGGAGCTAATGTTATAGGTTATTCTCTTGATCCATATACAGCTTATGATAATTTTAATCTTTGCGAATTAAATAGTAAAGTTATTGATATTAGAGGTGATATTAGAGATTCACAAAGACTTGAAGAAGTATTTAATACATATAAACCTGAATTTGTATTTCACCTTGCGGCACAGCCACTTGTGAGAAAATCCTATGAGAATCCAAAGGAAACCTATGAAGCTAATGTGATTGGAACACTTAATGTCCTTGAGGCAATTAGAAAATGTAAAACGGTCAAAGTTGGAATAATGGTGACTACGGATAAGTGTTATGAAAATAAAGAGCAGCATATTGGTTACAAGGAGACTGACCCTATGGGAGGCTATGATCCATATAGCTCAAGTAAAGGCTGTGCTGAGCTTTTGATAGCATCATATAGAAATTCTTTTTTCAATGTAAAAGACTATTCAAAACATGGAAAGGCTATAGCCTCAGTTAGAGCAGGAAATGTTATAGGTGGGGGAGACTTTGCAGAGGATAGAATAGTTCCAGATTGTATTAAAGCTATTGAAAAGGGTGATATTATAAATATTAGAAGTCCTCATGCTGTAAGACCTTGGCAGTTTGTATTGGAGCCTTTAAGCGGATATATCCTCCTTGCGGCTAAGATGTACAATGAGCCTTTAAAGTATTCAGGAGCTTGGAACTTTGGACCAAATGAAACTTTAAATATGGAAGTACAGGATGTAGTTAATGAGATTATAAAGAGTTATGGAAAAGGTCACTGGGAGGATATTTCTGAGTTAGAAAAGCTTCATGAAGCAAACTTACTCATGCTTGATTGTAGCAAGGCGAGGGAAGCTTTAAACTGGCAGCAAGCACTCAATTTTGAGGAAACTATAAATATGACGGTTTCTTGGTATAAAAACTATAAGGATAAAGACATGTACGAATTTTGTAAAGCTCAAATTGAGGAATACGCTAAAAAGCAAAAAGTATTTATATATAGTTGAATTTTGGCATTTGTGTAGAAGCTAAAGTGTATTTTATGAAAAAGGAAAGGTTACAGTAGTTATTGTGCCATAAATTAATAAAAGATTCCATGGAATAAGGCGACGAAGTTAGTATCACGCAATGACTTTTTCTACTATTTTAAAACACCTGGAGCATATAAAAATATCCTTTACTATGGTTTTAGTTATAACATTAAATCATAGTAAAGGATATTTTTATAGTTTTTATTCCTATAGTGGTACAGTAAAATATTTTGTATAGTAAATATGAAAATCGTATCAAACATTGGAAATATGATGATGATTCTTGAATGACAGTTACCTATCTATTAAAGATAATTGTACAAATTTCGATAATAATTATACTATGAATATATAATTAAACAGATAAAAAATTACTTTAGGAGAAATTACTATGCTTACAAGTATTATAATATTAACATATAACAAGCTTAATTACACAAAACAGTGTATAGAAAGCATTAGAAATAATACAGCAAAAAGCTCTTATGAATTAATAATAGTTGATAATTGCTCTAATGATGGTACAAAAGAATGGCTTAAAAGCCAAAAGGATATAATAACTATATTTAATGATAAAAATCTTGGGTTCCCCAAAGGATGTAATCAAGGAATAAAAATATCAAATGGAGAAAGCATTCTTTTACTTAATAATGATGTTGTAGTGACAGAAAATTGGCTTAGTAATTTAACAACTTGTCTTTATAGTTCACATGAAATTGGCGCGGTTAGTTCTGTTTCAAACTCTTGTCCTTATTATCAAACAATAGAAACAGATTATAGATCGATTGAGGAAATGCAAAGTTTTGCTACAAATTACAATATTTCAGATTCTAATAAGTGGGAGGGAAGATTAAAGCTTATAGGTTTCTGTATGCTTATAAAAAGAGAGGTTATTAAAAAAATAGGCTTATTAGACGAAATTTTTTCTCCTGGTAATTACGAAGATGATGATTATTCAATTAGAATAAGAGAAGCAGGATATAAATTAATGTTATGTAATGATACTTTTATTCATCATTATGGTGGAACGTCTTTTAAGGAAAACAAAGGGTATTCAAAATTGCTTAAAAATAATGAAGCGAAGTTTAAAGAAAAATGGGGATTTACCTCTGCTAAAAATATGGAACTCAATAGAAATTTAATTGGATTAGTGGATAAATCACCAAATGAGAAGTTTAAAGTTCTTCAAATAGGATGTGGATGTGGAGCAACTTTACTTTATTTAAAAAATAAATATAAGAATGCAGAATTATATGGTGTAGATACAAATAAAAAAGCGCTAGAACAAGCAGACTTTTTAGTAGATGCTTTTAATGAAGATGTATATAATATAGATGAAATATGTGGTTATTTTAGTAATATTAAATTTGATTATATTTTTATAAATCATATACTTCTAGATAGAATTGAAAATAATGAAATTTTATATAAAATGAAAAAAATTTTAGCCGATAATGGAAAAATATTTGTAGAGTTAAAACCATTGGCTAAAGACAAAAAATATTGTGTAACTACTGAAAAACTCATAGAAAGCTTAACTAAAGCAAAATATAAAAATATTGATGGTTTGATTATTAAGTATGAAAATGAAGTAAAAGAATATATTTTCAGTGGTGAGAATATAGAAAATGAATCTATGGAGGGTGAGAAAGTGGCATATAAAATAGAAAAAAAGGGAAATAGCAATGAATTACAGCGTAAACTTAAATTTTTATTAAGAAGAATAGAAAATAATATAGAAGTAGAAGAAAGCAGAGAAAAAGTATATGAACTTTTAAAAGCTTCACATATAAATTTAGAAGATATATTATTTAGCACAGCAAAGGATATTATAAAAAAGGATGAAGTACTAAATTCTGTTGCAGCTAAATGTTATGAAAAGGGTCTTTATGATAATGTAATACCACTTTTTCAAGCTGCCTATGAATATAATACTAACAACTCAGATGTTATATATAATTTGGCGTATTTTCTATATGAACTTGGAGAGAAAAAGTTATCACTCACTTATTTTGAAAAAATTAGGGGTATAAATCCAGAAATAGACGAATTTATATTAAAATTAAAAGGAGAAGTATAAATAAATGAATCAAAAAAAAATATGTTTTATTACATGTGTTAATGATTCAGCACTTTATGATGAATGTTTAAAGTACATAAATAATTTGAATATACCTAATGGATTTGAAGTAGAAACATTGGCAATAAGTGATGCAGAAAGTATAACCTCTGCATATAACAAAGCAATGAAAACAAGTGATGCTAAATATAAAGTATATCTTCATCAAGATGTTTTTATTATAAATAAGAATTTTATAGAAGATATTATAAAAATTTTTAATAGTGATGAAAAAATAGGACTAATTGGAATGGTTGGAGCAAAAGTTATTCCTACAAGTGCTAAGTGGTGGGAAGCATTTGAAAAATTCGGCTGTGTCTATGAAAATCATACTGGTGTTATGAAACCTCTTAAATTTGATGAAATAAAAGAAAATTATGTAGAAGTAAAAAGCGTTGATGGTTTTTTATTAGTAACAAATCAAGATATAACATGGAGAGAAGATATTTTTATAGGATGGCATTTTTATGATGTATCTCAATGTGTTGAATTTACACTAAAAGGTTACAAAATAGCGGTACCAAAGCAAGAAAATCCCTGGTGCATACATGATTGCGAATTTGTAGAAACTACGGGTAAGTATGATGTGTATAGGGAGGCTTTTCTTGATGAATACTCTAAAAAGATATTTCCACTAGTTAGTATTTTGATACCAGCTTATAATAAACCTAAGTTTTTAGAGATAGGTCTTAAGTCCGTTTTAAAACAAACTTATAGAAATATAGAAATAGTTATATGTGATGATAGTACAAATGATGAAGTAGAAAATATGCTTAAGCCTTATATAAATAAGTATTCATTTATAAAATATAGAAGAAATATAAGAGAAAAAGAAGACATATTTTTAAAAGAAGATGATGATAAACTTAGGAATAGCGAAGGAAATAATAATGCTATAAAAAACTTTAATAGATGCTTAAATTTAAGTTCTGGGGAATATGTAAATTATCTCATGGATGATGATGTATATATGAAAGATAAAATAAGCGAGATGATGAATTATTATATAGCATTTGACGATATAACTTTAGTTACATCATGTCGTCAGATTATAGATGAAAAGGGGAATAGACTTAAAGATATTTTGGCTACTAAAAAAATTAGTGAGAAAACAGCCATGATTGAAGGAAAAATTTTAAAAAGTTTTATCTTTAAAAGTATGATTAATTCAATAGGGGAACCAACTACAGTACTTTTTAGAAAAAAGGATTTGGCTGGAAAAATGTTTGGACAATTTGATGAAAGATTATATTATTGTATTGTGGATGTTGCTACATGGATAGGTTTGTTGTCAAAGGGAAAAGCTGTATATATATCTGAACCGTTAAGCAAAATGAGATTTCATGGTGAAATGAGAAGTGAGATGTTGTCGGTCAAAATTTTGGGTGCTATGGAATGGTATTATTTAATATCAAGTTCATTAAATTTGGGAATTTTAGAGGATAGTGAGGCTAAATATAGTATTTCATTGTGGCTAAAAAGAAGTAAATATTTATTTGATTTAATTTCAAAACAAAATAATTTAAATAAATTGCCGATTAAAGAGTTATATAAGTGTTTTGATAAGGCTAAAACATATATTTCTAAATAAATTAATTCTTAAATTTTCTATATATTAGGTAGAATAGGATAATACAAATTGAAAGAAGAGGTTTGAATGAAAGAAAGAATTTTGGTTACTGGTGGAGCTGGTTTTATTGGAACTCATTTGTGTAAAAAATTATTAGAAAAAAATTATGATGTTATTATTTATGACAATTTAAGTCCCCAGATTCATGGGGAAAATAAACAAATTCCAAATTGGATGAAAGAGAAAACAACATTTATAAAAGCAGACATTAGAGATAGAAAGAGTTTAAAAAAAGCAGTTTTACAAGCTGATAAGATTGTGCATTTGGCCGCTGAAACAGGCGTTGGACAATCAATGTATGAAATACAAAGGTATACGGATGTTACAATTCAAGGAACTTCTATGCTTTGGGATATATTGGTTAATGAAAAAAAACATGTTAATAAGGTAATATTATCTTCTTCAAGAGCTGTATATGGAGAAGGAAAATATAAGTGTTCCAAATGTGGTGATAATATATATCCGGAATCTCGGAAAATTGAAAATTTAAAACAGGGAAAATGGGAAATTAGTTGTCCAATGTGTGGGCAAAAATTAGAGTTATGTGCTACGGATGAGAAATCTATGTTAAAAACATCATCTATTTATGCAATATGTAAAAAAACACAAGAAGAAATTTGTATGACTATGGGTAAGACATTAGGAATACCATGTTCAATAGTAAGATATCAAAATGTGTATGGTCCACTACAATCACTTAATAATCCTTATACAGGAATTTTATCTATATTTACATCAAGACTTAGAAATAATAAACCAATACAAGTTTATGAGGATGGATTAGAAAGCAGAGATTTTGTTCATGTTAAAGATGTAGTAAATGGAACTGTATTAGCCCTTGAAAGTGAAAAAGCAAACTATGAAATATTTAATATAGGGAATGGAAAAGGTACAACAGTTCTTGAATTAGCTAAGATACTTACAAAATATATTAATCCTAATCTAACACCTGTAATAACAGGAAGATATAGGATGGGGGATATAAGGCATTGCTATGCAGATATTAGTAAGGCAAGAGAAATACTTGGATATAAGCCTAGATTTGATATAGAAACAGGTATTAAGGATTTTCTTGACTGGGCACAAAATGAACAAGCAAAAGATTTGTCAGATAATGCCGAAAATGAGCTTAAAGAGAAAGGACTTTTTATATAGAATTGAATGTTATAAAAAGTATGAGGGCGGTGAGAATATGTATTCACAATATTTAAAGAACAAACTTAATAAATTGAAGGAAAAAGTTTCTTTCATAGAAATAGTATGCAAATATGATGTTTCATTTAATAGTGACATAGTTAATAATGAACTGATTAAGCCTATTAATGAAACAATTGATTTAGTAGTAGAAATAAATGAAGATATAAAGCAAGCTAACACGTTTAATAGGTTTTTACAAGCATTTTTTGAAACTTCAAATTTTATGGCAGATATATTGATAGAGATTGTTGAAGCATTTGAAAATAAAAATATGAGCAAAAAATCACTTGAAAATTTAATTAATGAATTTCAAAACTATAAAAATAAGTTAGAAGATGTCATAGATAATTCTATTAATGATATTACAAATGTTTATTATGAAATAGTGACTATAGGAAAAAGTAAGTTTAATAAATTATATTTTACAAATAACAAACAAAATATTAATTTAGGAAAGCAAACATATTTGTATGAGTTAGAAAATTGCAAAATAGATGTAATAGTTATTGATAGTATAAAGGAAGATAAAATACGAGAAATTTTAATTAATGAAAATTATAATCCCAAAACAATATTTTCACAAAATGAAATTAAGATTGATATACCTAAATTAATTAATAGAGAAATATCCAGTGATGAATACGGTATATTGCATTTAAATCTTAAAAAAATTGAGTTGGAATACTATTTACAATTTAAGAATTTAAATGTTTCCATAATTTCGAATAATTGTTGGGGAGGGTATTTATATCAGAAGAGTGGAATGGAATATTCATCACCGTTACTATGGACGTATGTACAAACAAGCGATTTTATAAAATTAGTAGGCGATTTAAAATATTATTTCAAATTAAAGTTGAAGTTTATTAAGGAAGAAGATAAGGAATATCCAATTGCATTCTTAGGTGATGTGAAAATATATTTTCAACATTGCAAAACAGAAGAAGAGGCACGGAATAAGTGGTATAGAAGATTAAAAAGAGTAAACTATGAAGATATTATAATTCAAGCAAATGTTGAAAATTATAGTGATGCTATTAAATTTGATAACATGAATTTTAAAAATAAGATAGCTTTAACACCAGAGGATTATAATTTAAGCTCATGTGTGTATTTAAGTGGATGGCAAAAAGATAAATATGATTGTGAAAAATACAAAACATTTTCACAATATTGTCATTTAAGATCGTGGGAATATATTGATATGTCCAGATTGATAAATGGATAAGATTAATGAATAAATCCAGAAATAATCAAGTTTATAACATCAGTAAAAGGAGAAATATTAATGAATCATAAAAAAGTATGTTTTATTTCATGTGTTAATGATTCAGAGTTTTATGGGGAATGCTTAAAATACATAAACAATTTAAATATACCAAAAGGTTTTCAAATACAAACGTTAGCTATAAAAGATGCAAAAAGCATAGCTTCTGCATATAATGAGGCAATGAAAGCAAGTGATGCTCAATATAAAGTGTATCTTCATCAAGATGTATTTATCATAAATAAAAATTTTATTGAGGATATTATAAAAATTTTTAATGATGATAAAAAAATAGGAATAATTGGTATGGCAGGAGCAAAAGTTATTCCTACAAATGCCAAGTGGGAGGAGGCTTTTGAAAGATTTGGTGCAGTTTATGAAAATCATACCGGCGTAATGAAACCTCTTAAATTTAACGAAGTAAAAGGAAATTATGTTGAAGTAAAAAGTGTTGACGGTTTTTTATTGGCAACAAATCAAGATATACAATGGAGAGAAGATATTTTTACAGGGTTGCATTTTTATGATCTATCTCAATGTGTTGAATATATACTAAAAGGATATAAAATAGTAGTACCAAAACAAGAAAGTCCTTGGTGCATGCATGATTGTGGTTTGGTAGAAACTACTGGAAAGTATGATATATATAGAGAGGCTTTTCTTGATGAATATTCTAAAAAGATATTTCCATTAGTTAGTATTTTGATACCAGCTTATAATAAACCTAAATTTTTGGAAATAGCTTTAAAGTCAGTATTAAATCAAACCTATAGAAATATAGAAGTAATTATATGTGATGATAGTACAAACGATGAAGTGGAGAATATGATTAAACGATATATGGCAAGATATACATGTATAAAATATAGAAGAAATAGTAAGGAAAAAGTAGATAATAATGAAATTGAAAACAGTGAAAGAAATAATAGTGTTATCAAAAACTTTAATAGGTGTTTAAGGTTAAGTTGTGGACAATATATAAATTATCTTATTGATGACGATGTGTATAGAAAAGATAAGATAAGTGTGATGATGAATTATTACATAGCATTTAATGACATAACTTTAGTTACATCTTATCGTCAGCTTATGGATAAAGATGGTAATGAGCTTGATGATATTCTTGAAACTAAAAAGCTTAATGATAGTCCAACAATTCTAGATGGTAAGATTTTTAGAAATTTTATTCTTGAGAATATGTTAAATTTAATTGGAGAACCAACATGTGTGCTTTTTAAGAAAAAAGATTTAGAAGGCAAAATGTTTGGAGAATTTTATGGAAGAATATACTATTGCAATCTAGATATCGCCACATGGTTAGGATTATTATCAAAAGGCAAGGCTGTATATATACCAGATCCCTTGAGTAAAAGGCGATTTCATGGTGAAATGCGAAGTGAGATACTTTATGTAAAAATATTAGGTGCTACTGAATGGTATAATTTGATAAATAGTTCTATTGAACTTGGATATATAGCAAAAAAAGCTGAAAAAAATAATATGATAAATTGGATCAAAAAAAGTCAATATCTTTTTGATAGCATTATTGAAGAAAAGGATTTAAGCAAGTTGCCATTAAAAGAATTATATGAGTGTTTTGATAATGCAATAAAAAGTACATTACAGATAGAAATATAATTTATAAGAGTATGTTAAAATGTAGGTGTTATTTTTTTCGGGTAGCCCATAAGGAATTATGTGTAATGCGGTAAAAATTATAGAATACATTTTTTCAAAATTTTCTGTGGAGATAAACAATTATGAAATTTAAAATGGTTAATTTACAATACTGAGCGAGAAGAGGAAGGATTTTGAAAGAAAAACTTACATTTATAAAAAAGATATTGGGGATGGCCAAAGTATGAGTAAGAAGTCAGAATTGAAAAATGAAATTTTAAAGTATATTGAAAAGTGCATAGATGAAGGAAAAATAAAAGAGGCAGAAATGCTTATAGAAGAGTATGAAAAAAAAATTAGATATGATGTAGATATTTATTCTTATAAAGCAATTGTAAAAATACTCCGAAACGACTTAGAAGCTGCTGAAATTATATTAGTAAAAGGGTTAATACTAGATATTAAAAATTTTGATTTGCTATATAATTTGGCATATATTTATGAAGTTAAAAAAGCATATACTAAAGCTAAAGGCATATATACATATGCTAATTTATATTGTACAGACAAAAATTTGAAAATAGAAATACAAAATAAAATTGCACAAATAAAAGAAGTTAATCATGGGAAGATTGGCTTTTTACAAGAAATTTTATTAAAAGCATTAGAAAATGCAAATAATATAGGATATGATGATCAACTTGAAAATTTAAATTTCACTGAGTATAGGGATAAGAAATATATAAGTGACAACATTGAAGAAATATTAAGATTATATAATAATATTTCTGAAGAAGATTCAAAAAAAAGTTTGATAGCTGTAATTTCTAATGTAATTTTGCAAAATACTGAAGTTTTTAATATAGAGGATAGCGATGATAATAAAAAAATAATTTCTATAAAAAAAGACAAAGAAGTAAGCTATGTTGGTATTAAAACTAGTGTTGAGGAGGAAATAAATAAATTTTTAAATGAATTAGGCACAATAGAAAGGGATGAAGTTATTTTAATTTTTGGTTTAGCCTTAGGAGATCATGTTTTGTCACTAGCAGAAAAAACTTCTGAAAATAATAGGATTATAGTTATAGAACCCAAAATAGAAATAATTAATTTATTTAAGCTTAGTTTGAATTTTAATAAATTAAATATATATAACAGAATAAGTATATTTTTTTATAAAGATAAGGAATTGGAAAATGTTTTATCTAGAGTTTATGAACAAAATTGTCAAGTCAAATTTCAGTGTTATTCTAATTATAAAAGTAATTTTGAAATGCAATTTGAAGAATTTGTAAGTAAATTAAAACTATCTTTCAAGGTTGAGCATGAGCTGCAGCCTGAAGGATTTGATTATCTAATAAAAGAATTTATGCAAAGTGAAGATATTGAAGTAATGGTTACTGGGATTTCCTATGCGGTATTTGGTTTTTATCCTCCTTTTATGAAAAGGAAAACTTTTAATTTTGCTCTGCCTAGCCAAGACATATATTTTGACTATGAAATAGTAAAATTTGCAATGAATTTCAATAAAGCAATTAGTAATTTGAAATATGTAATAATTTCGCTTTGTCATTACAGCTTTGAAAATGATTTATCACTCTCTAAACAGAATGCTGGAATATTACATAGATATATTGAAGTAATAAAAAAAACCCATAATTATGATAATGTAAGAGGGATTAAGATGCTTCATCAAATTTATAAACAAATTTATTCAATAAATTATTATCACTATAATGTTTTTGCTAAAGATTTTATAAGAAATATAAATGAAGCTGATATTTTAAATCAAAGAGATTTAGCACAAAAACAATCAAGTAATAATTTTCCAGATACAGTTATAGAAAATGAAAAAATATTAGGTGAGTATTTAAATTTTTTATACAAAAGAAATATTAAACCAATAGTCGTAGTGTGTCCTGCAAGTAAATTGTATACACAATATTATGATAGTAATTCTAGTAACAGATTTTATAATTCTATAAATAAACTTCAAAATAAATATAAATTTCAAATGTTAGATTATTTTTATTCTGATAAATTTGATGAAAGTGATTATTATGATGGATCGCATTTAAATATTAAAGGTGCGAAAAAATTTGCTGAAATTTTAGAAGAAGATATAATTTGGTGAATTGTGGAGGATGTTTAATGGATGATAAGAAAATATGTATTATTTTTGATGCAAATCAGAAAAATGAGATAAGTAAGCTCATTATACCAGATGGATATGAAATTGAAATTAGAAGTATTGCAAATACAAATAATATTACAAAAGCTTATAATGAAATTTTAAATTCTTCTGATGCTAAGTATAAAATTTATATTAACCAGTTAGTTAGTTTTCAAAATAAAAATATATTATTTGATGTAATTAAGATTTTTTTGGAAAACAGAAAAATAGGCATGCTTGGTATTATTGGAACTGAGACCATTCCAACTAGTGGTATATGGCAAGAGTCTACGAATAAGTATGGCAAATATTATTATGTAGAAAAAAATAATAAAAAGGAAATTATAGAACGTAATATAAAAGAAGAATATAAAAAAGTAAAAGTCATTGGCAGTGCGTTTATGGCGACACAATATGATGTAAGGTGGAGAGAAGAATTATTTGATGATATGTATTTTTATGATACAGCACAATGTATAGAATTTATAAAATTAGGATATGAAATAGTTGTGCCCAGGCAAGATGAATCTTGGTGTACAATAAATAAAAAATACAAAGTTATACCAAATAAGTTTGAAGAATATAATGAAATATTTTTAAAGGAATATTCTAAAGATATTTTTCCACTTGTTAGCATATTAATAGCTACGTATAATAGACCAAATTATTTTAAGATTGCATTAGAAAGTGCTATAAATCAAAGTTATAAGAATATAGAAATAATAGTTGGTGATGATAGCACTAATAATGAAACACAGAATGTGATTAAACCGTACATAGAAAAATATAAAAATATAAAATATTATAGCAATGGTGGTCCCCTTGGTAATTATGGAGTAAATAATGGTTTGAAATGTTTTAAACTTAGTAATGGTGAATTTGTTAACTATCTTATGGATGATGATGTTTTTCATAAAGATAAAATAAAAAAGATGATGAATTATTTTATTGAGAATAAAAAAATTTCTTTGGTTACATCTTATAGGAAAGTAATCGATAAAGACGGTAATGAAAAAGAGGATATAGCACCAACTAAAAAATTGCTTGATAGTACGGGGACTATAAAGGGAAATCAATTGATTCAGATGATTTTTCATTCAATGACTAATATTGTAGGTGAGCCTACCACAGTTCTTTTTAGAAAAAAAGATATTGCTGATTGTGGATTTGGAAATTATAGAGGAAAACAATATATATCAATAATTGATGTAGCTTCTTGGATTAATTTATTATTGAAAGGAGATGCAGTTTATATATCAGAAGCTTTAAGTTATTTTAGAATACATGAAGGTCAAAATGAAAATAGGGTAGAACTTATATGTAATGGATTATTGGAGTGGTTTAACTTAATAATTGAATATAGCAATAATGAAAAGTTGATAAATTATAAACAAGTTGTTGCAAGATGGATATATTTATTTATATGTATATTAAGCGATGAAGATAAGAGTAGTCAATTTAAAATAGCTCAAAAAATTAAATTGTATGAATGTTATAATTATGCGATTAAAAAAGTATTAGATATTAAATTGAAATGAGTGATTAAAATGATAAACGTAACGAAAACATATCTTCCTGATAAAAATATATATATGAAATACATTGATAAGATATATGAAACTGGTTGGGTTACAAATAATGGACAATTTGCAAAACAATTGGAGAAAGAGTTGAAAGATTATTTAGGTGTAAGAAATATAATACTTGTTTCTAATGGAACACTAGCATTACAAGTGGCATACAAACTTTTAAATTTATCAGATGGGGTTATAACTACACCGTTTTCTTTTGTAGCAACTACAAGTAGTATGGTATGGGAAGGGTTAAAACCTGTATTTGTAGATATTAATAAAGATAGTTTTAATATTGATTGTGCTGAGATTGAAAGTAAAATATCTAATACAATTTCAGCTATTGTTCCAGTACATGTTTTTGGAAATGGGTGTGATGTTGAGGAAATACAAAAAATTTCAAGGAAACATAATTTAAAGGTAATATATGATGCAGCTCATGCCTTTGGAGTAAAATATAAAGAAAAGAGTATACTCAATTATGGTGATATATCAATATTAAGCTTTCATGCTACTAAGGTTTTTCATACTATTGAAGGTGGGGCATTAATAATAAATAATGATGATTTATATGAGAGAGCTAAATTGATGATAAATTTTGGAATAAAGGGTCCTGAGAAAATTGATGAGTTGGGTATAAATGCCAAGATGAACGAATTTCAGGCAGCAATGGGATTGTGTATGCTAAACAGCATGGATGAAATTTTTAAAAATCGAAAAGCAGTTTATGAAATTTATGCTAATGCTTTTTATAATAGAAATGATGTGAAATTACAGATACATAATTTAAATTGTAATTATAATTATAGCTATTTTCCCATTGTTTTTGAGACTGAAGAAAAGCTGTTAAAAGTGAAAAGGACTTTAGAAAAAAATAATATTTATGCTCGAAGGTATTTTTATCCATCGTTAGATACATTATATTATCTGAATAATGAACATTTAAAAGTTTCAAATAGCATTGCAAGAACAATATTATGTTTGCCAATGTATGATTCACTAGATAATAAGACGCAGTATAAAATTATAAAATTAGTTTTGGAGTGTTTAACATGAAGATTGGAATAATGCAACCTTATTTGTTTCCTTACTTGGGATACTTTCAATTGATTAATTTTGTTGATTTATTTGTGATATATGATGATGTTCAATATATAAAAGGAGGATGGATTAATAGAAATAAGATCAAAGTAAATGATCGGGAAAGTTATTTTTCTATTAGTGTTAAAAATGATAGTACATATAAAAATATAAATGAGAGATATTATTCTGACAAGTTTTTATATCAAAAAGAGAAGTTTTTAAAAACGTTGCAGTTTGCATATAAAAAGGCACCATATTTTGATGAAACATATAATTTAGTGAAATGTATTTTTGATTATCCAAATTTAAAGGTTTCTGAATTTAATTCCAACAGTATAAAATTAATTTGTGATTATACAAATATAAAAACAAATTTTATTATATCATCAAACATAGATAATCATAGTGGGCTGAAAGCTCAAGAAAGACTTATATATATAAACAAATGTTTAAATTCAAGTTGGTATATTAATGCCGTAGGTGGAATAAAACTGTATTCTAGGATTGAATTTGAAAAAAATGATGTGCAACTTAATTTTATAAAGATGAAAGAAGTAAAGTACAATCAATTTGGAAAAGAATTTATTAATAATCTTTCTATAATAGATGTTTTAATGTTTAATTCTAAAGATGAAATAAAAGAATTATTAAATGAATTTGAATTAACATAAAGGATAGAGGCTGAAAATGGATAAAAATAAAGAAATTGGTGGTTTTTTTGAGCTAGAGTTAAGTAACAATGGTGAGTACCATCAAAATGCGATAAAATTAAATAATGGTAGAAATTGTTTGCTATATATATTAAAAGCTAAAAATTACAAAAAAGTATATTTGCCATATTATATATGTAATTCTGTTATACAGATATTAAAAAAATCAAACATTATATATGAATTTTATAGCATAAACCAAGATTTTAAACCTAATTTTAATAAAAGTTTACAAAACGATGAGTCATTATTATATGTTAATTATTTTGGCATCAATATAGAAAATGTGAAACTTTTGTTAAATACGTATAAGAATGTTATTATAGATAATACACAAGCCTTTTTTCAAAGACCAATAAAAAATGAGGATACTTTTTATTCTGCTAGAAAGTTTTTTGGAGTTTCAGATGGTGGATATTTATATACTGATAAAAAATTAGAAGAAAGTATCGATTTAGATGAATCTTATAAAAGATTTCAGCACATGTTAAAAAGGATAGATAATGATACCGCTAAAGATAGCTATAGTATTTTTAAGGAAAATGAAAAAATATTAGGTAATGAGGATATTAAATTTATGTCAAACCTAACGAAAAGGGTTTTGGCTAGTATAAATTACGACAATATAAAAAAAATTAGAAATGATAATTTTATGTTTTTACATGAAAATTTGTGTAAATATAATGAAATTTATATAAAAAATCAAAAATTAGATGCTCCTATGGTATATCCTTTTCTTATTAATAAAAATGGACTGAGGGAGTTTCTAATAAAAAAAAATATTTATATAGCTACATATTGGAAAGAAGTATTAAATAGAGTGAGTAGGGGATATTTTGAGTACAAATTAGTAAAAAATTTAATTCCTATTCCAATTGATCAAAGATATAACATTGATGATATGAAAATAATTATAAAAAATATAGATTATTTTATTTGTGGAGGTCTTAGATGAATATTTATGGAAAAAAAGTTGTATTAAGAGCAATAGAAAAAGAAGATTTAGAAAATTTACGAGATGTAATGAATGATCCAGAAGTTGAGAGATTAGTTGGTGGATGGGCATTTCCTGTTTCAAGATATGAACAACAAATATGGTATGAAAATTCCATTAAAAATAAAAGTACTTTGAGGTGGATGATAGAGACACAACATGATGGTGTAATTGGAATGACTGGACTATGGAATATTGATTGGAAATATAGAAATGCATTTAATGGTATTAAAATAAGTAATAAAGAGTTTAGGGGTAAAGGATATGGAACGGATACTGTTATGGCAGTAATGAGATACGCTTTTGAAGAGCTTAATCTTAAGAGACTTGATGGTGATATAGTTGAATATAATGAGAAATCTAAGAATTTATATTGCAAGAGATGTGGATGGAAGGAAGAAGGAGTAAGGAAAAAGCATGTTTTTAAAAACAATAAATATTATGATAGTATATTAGTTGGAATATTAGATGAGGAATACTTTGAATTAATAAAAGATAATAGATACTGGGAAGATGAAAAATAAATATTATAAAAGTAATATGAATCATTAAGAATTTAGTTTGAAGAAGTTGTTATGATGGATGAAGAAGTTAAAAAGTTGGAGGAATATGGTGGGATATAAGATGAGGATTCTTTAAAGCTATGATAAATTTACACCAAAAGACTATTTAGTTGGGCATAGAAGATTTGATACAGTTGAAATGATAAAGTTGAAATGATAAAGTAGCATTGCTAAGATGCAGACTTAAGAGTTGTTGCAATAAGTGGAGTATACTTAAAACCCTTATCAGAAAAACAAATGTATAATCTTGGAATAGACGCAGTTAAAGCGTTTTATGCATTAGGAGAAGAAATACCTAAGTATTGTGCTAATTTATTTTTAGTATGTACAAAAAAGTTTTATTGAGTTTAGAAGTAAAGGAATGATATATGTGAATTTATGTTATATGGTAAAAAGCTTTAGTTATTTAACACTGCTAAAAGCTTTTGTAAATAGCAATATTAATATAAAAGAAATTAAAAGCATACAAGAACTAGAAAAAGATGATTTGTTTTTGATATCAAAACAATATGATAATTATAATGAAGTGAGTAAAGAATTAGATAATGTGATTATATGGGAAGATATACTAAATAAATTTTATAATTATGCTATTGAAAAGTATTTTTATAATTATGATTATTATTATTTAAAAAATTCTTTGAAAAGTGCTTTAAAGGATAATATTGAAACTATTTTTGTTGGTTCATCTTATGCACGGTTTGGTGTTGAAGAAAGTCTTATTAAAAGTCCATGTGTTAATTTGTCATTACCTTCACAGGATATTTATTATTCATGTTTAATTGGAAGATACATAGTGAGTAAAAATTCAAATATAAAAAGGGTATTCATTGGAACGGGATACTATTCTTTTTATTCAGACTTGTCACTTACAAAGGAGCCAGAATTAATGCGTATAGCAGATGTCTATTATCCAATATTTAAAGATTTACATAATTGCAAAGAACTTTCTAAAAGTGTAAATTTAAATTTATATGAGGATAAAATATTTAATATTAAAATCATAGTTGATTTTTTGTGTGAAGATATATTTAAAAAGTTTAATGGTGAATACTTTATTGAAGGAAGAAATAGAGTTAAATTAAGATATGAACTAGAAAAAATGAAGGATTGTAAATGGTCAGAAATTGATGATATCAGCAAGGAAGATTGTGCACGTGAAAGAACAGCCTTTCATAATAAGGCAATTAAATATGTAACTTCCTATAAGGAAAATATAGAAATTTTAAATTCTTTTGTGAATTATTGTAATGAAAAAAGCATTGCAGTTTATATGATTGTATTTCCAAGTACAAAATTCTATAAAAAATATTTATTAAAACAATATAGAGAATCATACATATCAGCATTAAATTCAATTGATGGGATAATTCATCTTGTTGATTTTAATGATATAAATGTATTTAATGATACAGATTTTGTAGATACAGATCACTTAGATAAAAGTGGGGCGATTAAAGTTTGTGAGATTATAAATAATTTAAATATGCACTTAGAGTGAAAACACATTCTTTACAAGAAAATTTATTACGGAAAAATGTTTGTGCAATAAATTTTTAAGCATATACTTGGGTGGAAAATTACAAATAGCCTTGAAAAAATGTATTTAGATATGATTGAATGTATAAGTAAAATTGATTAACTAGAAATTATATAGAAACCTAAAGTTAAAACAAATATATACGATAATCTAAATAATTATAATTATTATTTTGGAGTTGATTAAAATGCAAGTAGGTCATAACATGTGGTCGTTTAATATTTTTACAAAATATAAATCTGCACTTACTGATCAGACTAAAGCAATGAATACTATATCATCAGGTCTTAGAGTCAATAATGCAATGGATGATCCTTATGCAATAGCAAAGGATGAAAATTTTAATTTGCAGCTTAGAGGTCTTCAAAAAGCTAGTTCTAATGCTCAGGATACTATAAATCTTGTTCAGACTGCGGATAGTGCCTTAGGTGGTATAAGTTCATTATTGGATAGAATTAGAGAATTAGCTGTTCAGAATAAAAATGATACATACAATAGTGATAATAGAAGTGATTCTCAAACTGAAGTAAGTAACCTTATTAATGAAATAGACCATTTGGCTAAAAGTACGAATATAAATGATGTAAATTTATTAAATTCGGCAAGCGGAAGTATAAAATGTATGATTGGTTCTAATATAGGAGAAACTATAGATATACCAACCTTTGATTTTCAGGCAGCTAGTATTAAAGATGCTTCAGGAAATGCATTAACTAGCATTGATGTTACAACCTCAAGTGGCTGCAGTCAAGCCATGGACATTATAGATTCGGCTATTAGTTCTGTTAATAGTGCTAGAAACAAATTTGGGGCTTTGGAAAATAGGTTGGACACTAGTATTACAAATGGAAGTGAAATAAGCGAAGAAACTCAAGCTGGAGATAGCAGTATAATGGATGCAGATGTAGCAGCTGAAATGATGAGATATTCAAAAGACAGTATAATAGTGCAGGCAGGAACAGCTATGATGGCTCAATCCAATAAATTTCCACAAGAAGTATTAAATATATTACAAAATGTAAAATAATAGGAAGTGTATACATTATAAATTTCATGTTACACTAAAGATAAACCACCGTGAAACTTGAAATTCATTTGTACCAAAACGCCATCTTCTGCGCATTGTGGTGCAAATTGATTTTAGTAGTTGAACTGGTATATCTATAGAAAAAGCAATTCTTAAGTTGAGAATTGTTTTTTTTATATTTTCTTTTTATTCAGGTGGTTAAAATGAAAAGATTTAATACTATGGGTGTTTATATTCCAAAAAAAGATTTTATGGTGGATGTTACTGGAGATAAACCGCTTGAAATTTAAAAATTAATGTGAAGATAAACAATAAAGAGATATTTATGGTGTGCTATAAATATGTATGATATAATAAATTAAGAGGTAAATAAAAGTTGAGGCAGTGATTACAGTGGCAAGTGAAAAAATAAAATGGCATCCAGCTTTTGCAGCAGCAATACAACTTGAATTTAAGGAATATCAAGAATATTTAAATTTTGAAGAAGAGCATCAGTTAACTGAAGAGCCGCTAAAAATAGATGTGGTGATAATAAAGAAGTTGCAAGATGTATATATAAATAAGAGCATAGGAAAAATACTAGCTAAATATAATATATTTGAATATAAATCGCCAACAGATTATCTGTCAATAGATGACTATTATAAGGTAAAGGCATATGCATATTTGTATAAAGCATTATCAAAAAATACTAATAGCATAGATATAGACGAAATAACAATAACGTTAACTTCTACAAAGAAGCCTAAAAAATTAATAAAGTATTTAAAAGAAAAAAGTATAGATGTAGTATGTGAAGGAAAAGGACTATATTATATAGAAAATACAGACATAAAAATTCAGTTGCTTGTAATGAGAGAGTTACCAGATGAAGAAGGAGAATATTTAAAATTACTTCAACTAGAACACAAAAACATCAATTTATTAAATAAGTGGATGAATGAATATATAAAAAACAATAAAAACCCATTGTATGAAATTATAATGTCGGTTATAGCTCAAAGTAATCCAAATAATTTAATGGAGGTGTATAAAGAGATGGCAAAAGTACAATTAAATGAAAGCAATCAGATATTTCTTAAGGATATGGTGAAAAAATTTGATTTGGATAAAGAGTTCAAGGAAGAAGGTAAAATAGAGGGTAAAATAGAAGGAAAAGCGGAAGCTATAGTAGAAATTTTAAATGATAAAGGATTTGTACCAGAAGATTTCAAGAAGAAAATTTATTCACAAAAAGATGCTGATATATTAAAAATATGGCTTAAATTTGCAGTGAAATGTGATAGTATAGATGAATTTAAAAATTTATCTAATATGTAAATTAAAAAATAATATAATAGACGTCAGAAGCTTAATTTAAAGCCAATGATGTCTATTTTTATATATAATATTACTGTAGAAAGAAATCAAAATATAGATAAACCAGTTCAACTATTAAAATTTATGTGCACCATAATGCCCAAAGGACGGCATTTTGGTACAAATAAATTTTAAGTTTCAAGTTGGTTTATCTTTAAGTCAATGGAGATGTAAAAAGTATGATAAAATTACTTATATTTGATTTAGATGATACCTTATATGATGAATTTCAGTTTGTCCAAAATGGATTTAAAGAAGTAGCAAAATACTTATCTAATAAATATGTAATGGATATTGAAGACTTATATGATACAATGCTGAAACTTTTAAAAAAGCATGGTAGGGGAGCAATTTTTGATAAGCTCTGTGAAAAATACAATTTTAATGAACAGATAATGAAGTTAGTTGAAATATATAGAAATGCAAAAGGCAAATTTGAATTATATGAGGATGCCCGTGAAGTTTTAATGAAATTGCAGTATAATTATAAGTTGGGAATGATAACAGATGGAAAGGCATCAGTTCAGTGGAATAAGATTAAATGTTTAGATATAGAAAAATATTTCGATAAAATAATTGTAACAGATGACTTTGGAAGAGAATATTGGAAACCAAATGAATATGCATATAAAAAAATGCTCCAATATTTTAATTGTAAGCAGGATGAGGCTATTTACATAGGTGATAATCCAGTTAAGGATTTTATCGGTGCGAGAAAAGTTGGGATTTTTACTGCTAGAATTATAAGAGAGCAGGGAGATAATATGAAGTTAGAAGCAGAAAAAGGGTATGAAGCGGATTTTACAATTAGAAACTTAAAGGAAATATTAAATATAATAGACAACTTTAAAAATAGAAATTACTAATAATAAATGTATTTTGATAAACTAGAATTTAATTCAGAGTACGGAGTACAGAGTACAATGAATGATGATTTTTCTACGTGAACGTAGAAAAATCTAAAAACTTATTTTTTTATTGCTTGTGCAATTGTATTATGTATGGTGATCAGCAAAGCTGACAACATTTAAATATAAGATTTACCTAAGCCACGCGAAAGGTAAATCATCCTTCACTGTACTCTGTACTCCGTCATCTGTACTCTGAGTTAAATTCTAATTTGTCAGGATAAACTTATTATTTATAATTTCAAAGTTCTAGGCAGTTTAACTATATGTAAGGGGTGTTATTGTGTCAAAAATTATTTGTATTGTGCAGGCGAGAATGGGTTCTGAAAGGCTTCCTGGAAAAGTAATTAAACCTATTTTAGGAAAGCCAATGATTATATATACCTTAAATAGATTAAAGAAATCAAGATACATAGATAAAATTGTGGTAGCAACTTCGCTTTCAGAAAAAGAAAGAAGTTTAATAAATAAATGTGAACAATATGATTATGATGTATTTAAGGGATCAGAAGAGAATGTATTAAAAAGATATAAAGATGTTTCTGATAAATACAAGGAATCTGAAGAGGATATTATAATAAGAGTAACAGGAGATTGTCCATTAATAGATCCTGTTATAGTCGACAATGTGATAACAAAATTTATGTATGAGGATTATGATTATGTAAGACTTGATGTTCCAGATACTTTTGTTAGAGGTTTTGATGTTGAAGTTTTTTCAAAGAAAGCTTTGGATAGGGTTTTTGATAAGGTACATAAAAATAATGACTTGGATGCTGATAATACCATGTATAAGGAGCATGTAACTTTATATATGTATAAGCATCCTGAAGAATTTAAAATTGGTTATGTAAAAGGCAGTGAATTTTATCAAAAAGATTATAGATTGTGTGTAGATACTGAACTCGATTTTAAATTAGTTAATGAAATCTATAATCATTTTCAAGATGAATTTGTGACTGCCAAGTATGTTATTAGTTTTTTAGATAAAAATAAAGATATAGCAAATTTAAATTTTGAAATAAAGCAAAAACAAGTGTAGGATAGGAGAAGTCTAATGAAGATACTGTTAACAGCAGTTGGCAAAAGAATTCAACTTATAAAAAAACTTAAGATAGCTTCTAGTGTTATAGGAACTGATGCTGGAGATTTAGTAGCTGCATCATGTTTTCTTGATAAATTTTATAAGGTAAAAAAATATTATGAGGATGGATATGTTGAGCAGCTATTAGATATATGTTATAAGGAGAAAATAGACTATTTGATACCTTTATATGAAAAAGAATTTGAGTTGCTTTGTAATTGTAGAGAACTTTTTGAAAGAAAAGGTACTAAATTATTATTGAGCAGTAAAAAAATTATTGAAATATGTAATGATAAATCTAAAACCTACGAATTCTTTAAAGCTAATAATATATGCTGCCCTAAAACTTATTTCAAAGAAGAAGTACCAGATAATGTTAAATTTCCACTAATAATAAAACCTTTTGATGGTATGGGAAGTAGCAATGTATTTAAAATAAAAAATAAAAAGGAACTTCAATTTTTTATAGAATATGTAGAAAATCCAATTGTTCAAGAATTTATTGAAGGCATTGAGTTTACTATAGATGTTCTTTGCGACTTAAAAGGTAATGTCATTTTTTCAATTCCAAGGGAGAGAATTGAAGTTAGAGCAGGAGAAGTATCAAAATCCAGAACTATTAAAAATGAAAAAATAATTAGAGAAGTTAAAGAATTGTGTAATAAATTAAATGGCATAGGAGAAAACGAATTTTTAATAGGTCCACTTACAATCCAGTGCATACTAAATAAAAATAATGAAGTTTACTTTATAGAAATAAATCCACGTTTTGGTGGAGGAGTTCCGCTTTCTTTTGAAGCAGGTGGAAATTATGCATTGTATTTAAATAAGATGAAAAATGGTGAAGATATAGAACCTCTTGAGGATTTTAAAGAAATTACTATGCTTAGATATGATGAAGCGATATTTATATAGCAATTCACAATGCACGATGCACAATTCACAATGAAGGATGATTTTCTTCCGTTTTAACTACAGAAAATCTAAAACTTATAGTTGACACCAATTTCAGATAAAATTCTATTGTTTCGTTCAGCTAGCTGAACATCTTATTTGTTTTTTATGTAATTTTAGATTTATCTGACGACAGGAAGATAAATCAACCTCCATTGTGCATTGTGAATTGGTTAAGGAGGGCAACGAGTTTATGAATAAAATTATAAATATAAATGGTGTAAAAGTAGGAGAAGGACAAAAAACCTTCATAATAGCAGAAATGTCTGCAAATCACAATCAAAATTTTGATAGGGCAGTAGAAATTATTAAAGCTGCAAAAAAAGCAGGTGCAGATGCTATAAAGCTTCAAACCTATACACCAGATACAATAACCTTTGATTCGGATAATGAGTATTTTCAAATAAAGCAGGGTACAATTTGGGATGGAACAACTCTGCATAAGTTATATGAAACTGCATATACTCCTTGGGAGTGGCAGCCTAAATTAAAAAAAATTGCTGAAGAAGAAGGACTTATATGCTTTTCATCTCCCTTTGATAATACTGCGGTAGATTTTCTTGAGAATCTAGAGGTACCCGCTTACAAAATAGCATCCTTTGAACTTACAGATATACCTTTTGTTGAATATATAGCATCAAAAGGAAAACCAGTTATAATGTCAACGGGGATTGCAGAAATTGGAGAGATTTATGAAGCAATAGATGCTTGCAGGCGAATGAACAATGAAAATGTAATCTTGCTTAAATGCAGCAGTTCTTATCCATCACCATTTGAAGATATAAATTTAAAAACAATACCAAATATGAGAGAAACATTTGATTGCAGTGTTGGACTTTCAGATCATACTATGGGTAATTCTGTTGGGACAGCTGCTGTTGCTCTAGGGGCATCGGTTATAGAAAAACATTTTACCTTAAGCAGAAACGATGGCGGGCCTGATTCAGCATTTTCTATGGAACCAGAGGAATTTTATGATATGGTAAAAAATATAAGGGAAGTTGAAAAAGCTCTAGGAAAAGTAACTTATGAGCTTACGGAAAAACAAAAAAATAGTAGGCAGCATTCTAGATCCTTGTTTGTTATAAAAGATATAAAAAAAGGCGAAATATTTACAAATGAAAATATTAAGAGTATAAGACCGGCATTTGGATTGCAAACTAAGTATATAAAAGATGTGATAGGTAAAAAGGCAAAGCTAGATGTAAAAAAAGGAACACCGCTAGCTTGGAGCTTAGTAGAATAAAAGTGAGTGAAGGTTTTAACCTGCGGTTAAAGATTAAGGAATATTTTTTCGTTTTACTCCGAAAAATAAGAAAATTAGGATTAAAAGATAAAGATTGTGGTTACAATTTTTAATATAATTGTAATTACGAGGTGAAGATAGTGAAAAAATCTGTTTTGATGGAAGCAAGTTTTAATGTTGCAGTGGAAGCTGTTAATATTTACAAGCATCTTTTGGCTAAGAATGAATATGTTATATCTAAACAATTTTTAAGATCGGCTACTAGTATTGGGGTTAACATTATAGAAGCAAAATATTCTGAAAGTAAGAAGGATTTCATCCATAAATTCCGTATTGCATTAAAAGAATGTAACGAAACTTTGTATTGGTTGGAGCTTATTGAATATAGCGAAGAATTTAAAATAGAAGAAGTAAATAATATTTCAAAAAAGTGCAATTCCATTTTAAGAATGATAGTATCCTCAATACAAACTTGTGAAAAAAATTTGGATAATGCAGATAATATTAAAGCCGACTAGTTAAAAGATTTTCCACAGCAAGGCGGAGGAAAATCAACATTTACATTTTATCGCAGATAAAATAGTTAACTTTTAACAAGTGTAACGTCGTTAAACCCTTCACTTTTCGCGCAGCGAAAAAGTTAGTCTTTTAACGAGCCAAGCGATGTCAAAAACTTTCACTAAAGAAAAGGGGTGATAGTATGAGGATTTTGATTAGAACTGATGGTGGACCTAATATTGGTATGGGACATATTATGAGAACACTTACTTTAGCTAAAGAATTAAAAAAATATTTTGATGTTGCTTTTGTATGCAGAACAGAATTACAAGATAAAACTTTTAATCAAAATGGAGAATTTGCTGATGGTGTACATAAAATTCAAGTGTTAGGTTTTAAAATTTTATTTATAAGGGATGATAAAGTTTTAGAAGATTTAGCCGAATTAAAAGCAGATATCCTAATAACAGATAGTTATGATGTTACTGAAGATTATTTTATTGAAACTAAAAAAATGTTTAATAAAACCATATATATAGATGATATGTGTCTTTATAATTTTAAAAATACAGATATGATCATAAATCAAAATATAAATGCTGAAGACTTGGATTATAAACTTAATGTTGGAACTAGTTATTTACTTGGTTGTAATTATACAATACTTAGAGAAGAGTTTAGAAATTCAAATATTAACTATATAAAAAGAAAAGCACGGGAAATTATGATTACTTTTGGTGGTTCAGATCCTTTTTTACTTACACTTAAAACTCTATATTATTTAAAGGATGAACCATATAATTTTCATGTAGTCGTAGGTCCAGCTTTTAATAATGAATATATAAATAAGCTTAAAAGCTATGAAACATATTCAAATATAAATTTTTATTATAATGCAAATATGAGAGCACTCATGGAAAAAAGCGATATTTGTATATCTGCTGCAGGAAGTACCTTGTATGAGCTTTGTTCAATAGGAGTTCCCTCGATTTCTGTTATAATAGCGGAAAATCAAACTAAAGTTGCAGAGAAATTTGACAATATGCAAATAATAAAGAATCTTGGCTGGCATAACGAAATAAATAAGGAAAAAATTGTAGGGGAGCTAGGAGAATTGAGCAAGAGCTATAGTAAGAGAAAAGAAATATCTTTAAAAGCTAGAAATTTGGTAGATGGAGAGGGAACTTTAAGAATAGTTGAAAAAATATTGGATATGGTATGAGGCATTTTAAAGAAAATGAGAAGTATAACCTTCAGCTATTTTTTAAGATGCCCAAACTGAATTTTGAATTTTATTAGGAGGAATGGAAAAAGTTATGAATAATGTAAAAGAAATTATTATTTTTGGCGCCTCAAAATTAGGTAAAATGGCATTTTTTAATTTGAAAAATCAATATAAAATAAAATATTTTTGTGATAATGATGAGAAAAAGTGGGGAAATTATATAGATGGTATTAAAATAATTTCACCAACGGAAGTTGAGTATAGTAGCAGCTGTTATATTGTAATAGCCAGTATGTATTTTAGAGAAATAACGAAACAGCTTACTGTAGATTTGAAAATAGATGAAAATCATATTTACATATATGACATAGATGAAAATAAATTAAGAAAATTAAAACCTAAGGATTCAATAAATTTACCTAAATCCAATGATTTGAAGAATATAGCCTTTTTTTGTGTAAATAGGGGAGATGCATTTCTAGATCATATAGTTAATTCGCTTAAAAAAGATTATAACGTAAAAAAAATATTGGTGGATGAGGATTATTCATTGATGGACAAGGCAATGGTATGGGCTGATATATGTTGGTTTGAATGGTGCGATGAATTGATAGTTTATGGAAGTAAATTAGAAATTGCTAAAAATAAGAAGATTATATGTAGACTTCACAGTTATGAAGCTTTCGGTAGTACTATTTATAATGTTAATTGGAATAATGTTGATAAGGTTATTTTTGTAGCAGAGCATGTAAGGGATAATGTATTAAGTAAAGTAAGCATAAGTGAAGAAAAAATCAATATTATATACAATGGAATAGATTTGAAGAAGTTTGCTTTTAAGCCTAGAAAAAAAGGGTTTAATATTGCATATGTTGGATATATAAATTTTAAAAAGGGACCTATGCTACTTTTGCATACAATTAAAGCAATTGTGGACAGAGATTCTAGGTATAAATTTTATATTGCGGGCAAATTTAATGATGAAAGATATATAGTATATTTTAAACAAATGCTAAGGGAACTTGGAATTAAAAATAATGTTATATATTCTGGATGGAGAAATGATGTAAATGTTTGGTTGGAAGATAAAAACTACATAATTTCCTCAAGTCTTTGGGAGGGAAACCCTGTTGGTGTTATGGAGGCTATGGCAGAAGGGATAAAACCATTGATACATAATTTTTTTGGAGCAAAAAAACAATTCGGAAAATACGTTTGGAGCAGCATAGATGAGTGTATAGAAAAACTTGAAACAGATGACTATGATTCTGAAGAATATAGAAAATTTATAATAGATAACTATTCACTTGAAAGAGAAATGAAAAATATAAATAGCTTAATAAATGATATTAAATAAATTTTAACTGTGAGGATTTAAAAGTGGAGAAAGATAAAATTATTATTTTTGGAGCATCTAATTTAGGTAAAATTGCTTATGAGACTTTAAAAAATAAATATGAAATTTGTTTTTTTAGTGATAATAATTTAAATAAAATTGGAAAAAAATTTTGCAACATAGAAATTATTGATCCTAAAAAAATAATTAATTATAAAAATTTTAAAATTATAATTTCTAGTATGTACTATGATGAAATATCAGTACAATTAAAAGATTATGGGTTACAGGAAATTTATATTTTCTTTTATGCTGATGTAAATGATACTACATATAAAAAAGATTATTGCATAGAAAAAATGTGTAATATAGATAATTATAAAAATATAAATTTAGATAGTAAGTTTAAAAAAGCATACAAAAATAATTTTAGTCTTATATATAATAAAAAAGACCATACACCAAATAATGATGATATAAGTTATAAAAAAACAGTATTAATAATTTCATATATATTTCCACCTATTGGTGGGTCTGGAGTTCAAAGAACTTTAAAATTTGTAAAATACTTAAGGGATTATGGATGGAATCCAATAGTAATTACATGTGGGCAAAATTTTTCACAGGATGAGAAGGATGAGACACTTTTAAAGGAAATACCACAAGGTACTAGGATAATTAGAATTGATGATGAATTTTTTAATACTGAAAGGTTAAACAAACAACAGGTTCAGCAAATTATAAATTTACTATATGGGTTAGTCGATGATGAAAACTTAATGATTAGTTTTGTAAATTATATTAAGGATAGCGGTGGAAAAAATAGAACGAAAATATTAATACCTGATATTAATATATCTTGGGTTAATTCGGTATTAGAAAAAATTCAAGAAATTATTAATTTTAAGCATATTGATATGATATATACTACATCTGGACCTTATTCGGATCATATAGCAGGATATTATTTAAATAAAAAATATAATATACCATGGGTTGCGGATTTTAGAGATGAATGGACATATAACCCATATACCCAAAAAGATAAAAATGATATAAATTTTAAACTTGAAAGAGAAATGGAGAAAAACGTAGTAAATAGTGCAGATAAAGTTATTGCGGTTACGCCAATGGCAGTCGAAAATTATATTAAGAATTTTAAAATATCTAGACAAAAAATTATTAATATTACAAATGGTTTTGATGAAGATGATTTCCGCTTTCTTAATTATGATAAAAAGAATAACGAAAAATTTACTATAATTTCAAATGGATCTTTTTATTTAAAAAGGAATCCATATTCTTTTTTAGAAGCTGTTAATGAGTTAATTAAAGAAAATAAAATTGAAGGAGATAAATTAAATATAGAGTTTATTGGGAAAATAGAAAATGAGATGCAAAGGGAAATTGAAAAATTAGATATATATAATGTAATAAAAGTAAAGTCATATATGCCGCATATTGAAAGCTTGATTAATGCTAATAAAGGAAATTTACTGTTGCTAGTTATAGGTGAAGATGAAAAAGTAAAATCCTTATATCCAGGCAAAGTATTTGAATATTTAAGATTAAAAAAAGATATATTGGCGTTATCACCTAAAGATAGCGTAGCTAGTAAATTGTTAAATGAAACAAATGCAGGTGAAAACTTTGAATATAGAAATATAATTGGAATAAAAGATTATATTTTAAAATGTTATAGTGCATGGGAAAAAAACAAAACGTATAACAAATTCAATAATGATGAAATTAACAAATTTAATAGAAAAGTGCTTACGGGAGAGTTGGTTAATGTATTTGAACAAATAATTGCAAAGAAAGGATATAGTTGAGGGATGATGTTATGAATAAGTTTAACCTTTCTGTATTAATGTGTACATATAATTCTGAAAAGTATATTTCAGAAACAATTGAAAGTATATTAAATCAAACTTTTGGGGAATTTGAATTTATAATTGTTGATGATGGCTCAACAGATGATACAGAGAAAATTATAAAAAGATTTAAAGATGCGAGAATAAAATATTATAAACTTGAAAAAAATGTTGGCATAGGTAAGGCATCAAATTATGGACTTATGAAAACGAGCAGTAAATACATTGCAAGGGTGGATTCGGATGATATCTATGATATAACTAGATTTCAGAAGCAAAAAAATTTTTTAGATAAAAATAATGACTTTTGTATAGTTGGATCATTAATTGATTATTTTTGTGAGAATTCAAATAATGAAAGATATATGTATTGCAAAAATTATATTGAAAAGCAAACTAATAGTGTACTTACACAAGAGGATATGCATGAAAAATTATATTGGTACTGCTGCTTGGTAAATTCGTCTATAATGGGAAGAAGTGAAGTTATAAAAAAATATGGATATGGAGATTTTAGGATAGGTGAAGATTACAAGTTGTTTTATGAGCTAAATAAATCTGGACATAAAATAATCAATTTTAATGAAATTCTATGCAGAATTCGTATAAGTGATAAATCTATATGCGCAGCAAGTGATTTGGAAGTATATAAAATATTGTATGAAATAAAAAAAGAAGAAATTAAAAATTTATTTGAATTAGATAACCGCAAAGTATATATATGGGGGGCTGGAGGGCTTGGAAAAAGCTTATGCCAAGTATTTAAAGATAATGGATTTCAAATTGATGGATTTGTTGATGGCATGAAAGAAAAATGGAATACAGTAATTTGTGATAAAGTTGTAAAATCTCCATATGAAATCATTAATGAATATAAAAAGGTTAAAGTTGTTGTTGCCTCGGAACCGGGTAGATTTGCTATAACAGATTATTTAAAAAGTAAGGGCTATGACAATCTAATTGATTATATAGTGTTTTAAATGTGATTTGAAAGGATATACTTGTTATGAAGTATAAAAATAAAAAAATAATAATTTTTGGAGCCTCTAAAGCTGGAGAAAGAGCATATGAGATGCTTAAAAGTTTTGGCTTTAATGTGATTTTTTTTCTAGACAATAATACAAAGAAATTTGAAACTACTTTTTTAGGAAAGAAGATAAAATCCCCTGACATTTTAAAAGAACTTGATATGGAAGAATATTTTATAGTAATTGCAAGTATGTTTTATTGTGAAATATCTAAGCAGTTAAACGGTTATAATCTAGTTACGGAAGAAAACTATACTGAAGTAAATAGTCTTATTAAGGAACTTTTAGAATCTAATTTTTTATATTTTACCAATAAAATAAAAAAAATAAATAATGTTGAAAAGAATAAAAAAAATATATTAATTACTTTGCCTCGTGGATTAATACTCGGTGGAATAGAAAACTGGTCAATTACAGTAAATAGGGGGCTTAAAAATTTCAACTCAAAGTCTTATCTAGTAAATTTAAAGCCAAATGCAATTTCTGAGATTGAAAATACACGTGATTACAAAATTATAAATTTAAACTTTGATGAGGATAATTATATTAATGCATTAGTAAATGCTTGTAATGAAGTTATAAAATATTTACCTTGTACAATTATAAATAATGATTCATTTGAAATTTTACAAATAGCGTATATTTTAAAGAAAATCTATCCTAATTATATAAAAGTAATATCGGTTTTACACGGGGATGCAGATATAATATATCATCAAAATGTTATTTATCAAGAGATAATTAGTAACTTCATATGTGTAAGTCAGGAAATAAGCGAAAGTTTAATAAAAAATTTGCCTAAAAGAACGAACAATATAGTGTTTAAGATATCACCTATAGAAATTAGCAATATAAAAAAGGAATACTCCTGCAAAGGTCAACCAATTAAAATTGGATTTGCTGGCAGATTAGTTAAAGAGCAAAAGCGATGCGATTATCTTTTAGAATTAATTAAGCTTTTAGAATCAAAAAAGGTTAATTATGAAATTCATATAGCTGGAGCTGGTCCATATTATGATTTGATAGAAGCTTTTATTATTAAAGAAAAGCTTGAAAATAAAATAATGATGTATGGATTGATTCCTTATGCTAAGATGGATTGCTTTTGGAATAAAATAGATGTATATTTAAACCTTTCTGATTATGAAGGCACAAGTTTGGCTATGCTTGAGGCCATGGGTAATGGGATTGTTCCTATTGTTACAAATGTTAGTGGGGTAAATTTATTTGTAAAAGATGCAGTAAATGGCTTTATCATAAACAAGGGAGATATTGCTAGTGCAGAAGAAAGAATATTATATATTTTAAAAAATAGAGAAATATTACAGCAGTATGGAAAAGTGTGCAGGGAAATAATAATACAAAGGTGTTCTATGAAGGATTATATAGAGTATTTGCTTAAATTATAATAATTTATGAAAAATCTTATTGTGAATACATACTAAAATTTGAGTTTGTGATTTAAAGGAATGATAATATGAATATATCAGTTATAATACCATGTTATAATTGTGAAAAATTTATTGAAGAAACGGTAGATAGTATATTAAAGCAAAGCGTGCTTCCACTTGAAATAATATTAATTAATGATAATAGTTCAGATAATACATTAAGCATTTTGAATAATATAGAGAAAAAAAGTGAGATAATAAAAATATTTGATTTAAAAATAAATAAGGGACCATCATTTTCAAGAAATTATGGTGCTAGTAAATCAAAGGAAGACTATATTTTATTTTTTGATTCAGATGATTTAGCATTACCGTATTTAATTGAAAAATCCATAAAAAGGTTTCACGAGTTGAATGATGAATTTGATGATAAATATATATTGTCATATTGCAGTTATGTCCAAATCGATGAAAATAGTAAGGTAATAAGCGGAATAACAAAAGGAATACAAACAGACCCTGAAGAAATTTTAGGTTATGAGTTTTTAAGAAATTATATATCAACTAGTGGAGTACTTATAAAAAAGCAGTTTTTTTATAAAGCTAATAAGTTTAATGAAAGCTTAGAATATGCTGAAGATTGGGACTTATGGCTTAGGCTTGCTAAAGAGGGTGGATTTTGTTATATAGATGAGCCTCTAGTTATGGTTAGAAGAAGTAATAACAGCGTGTCATTTAATTTAAAAAATATGCAGTTAGGTGAAAGATTGGTTTTAAAGCAGTACAGTATTGATTATATAGAAAATGCAATTAATAGAAGGAAACTTCCTAAATATATTAATACTTGTGATTTTGTCTCTATGATGTTTCGATTAGAAAATTACGAGGAAGGATTTAAAAGACTTAAAATACTTAGCCCAAATTATGAGTATTATAATATTTATTTTTTATTAGGCTTGTACTATATAAAAAAAAGTAAATTAGATTTAGCATTAGATAATTTTTTTAAAACTATAAAATTAAAAGAAAATCACGGAGCAGCATTAAATAATATAGGAGCAATATATTTACTGAAAAATAATAGAACGGCTAGCTTAGATTTTTTAAATAAGGCATTAGAATATTTTCCTGGTTTTATGGATGCAAAATATAATTTAAATTTACTACATAATGAGGAGGAAAATATAAACTTTAAAAATGTAAGGTTTACATTAAGAGAATTAAGGGATACACTGTTAAAATATAATGAAGGCTAAGACGATATTTAAAGTTTAAAACGTCCTAAACGATAAATAATTAAACACATAAAAGGAGATGATTAGAAATGGATGTAAATTTAGCACAATTATCTACTATTAAAACTAATGAAAATGTTGGCACAGCTATAAATGTTGACTTAATTAAAATGCAATTAAATGGATTTGAAAATAACGGAAATAATCTAGTGAACCTTCTTGACCAAAATACATTAGATATTGAAAAAGCCGCACAACCCAATTTAGGTCAAAATATTAATACTAGAGTCTAAAAGTAGAGCTTTAGCTAAAATATGTGGGATTAATAATTAATTAATTTTCATTTAAAATTAATGCGAACTATTAAATCAGAGTACAGAGTACAGATGACAGAGTACAGTTAAGGTTGATTTACCTTTCTTACGTCAGGTAAATCTTAAACTTAAATGTTGTCAGCTTCGCTGAACAACATTAATTTTACGATTGCGTAAGCAATCAAAAATTAAGTTTTAAGATTTTCTGTAGCAAAGCGGAAGAAAAGCATCCTTCACTGTACTCTGTACTCTGTCATCTGTACTCTGAAAAATGGTTCGCATTTTTTATTACTAAGGTATAATTGTTTTTTTTGTGACATCATATTTTGGTGATTAAAATGTAGAAATATGTGATAAAATATACTTAGGTATCCTAAAGAAAATAACAAGTCCAACTTTTGGATTTATTATTTTTTTTAAGATGCCTTACGCAAAAAAGGTAAGGTGATATTTTGTGGGATATTTTACTGACAAGAAAATATTAATAATTGGTGGAACTGGAACTATAGGTCAAAAATTGACTGAAGAAATAATTAAGCAAAATCCCAAAGTTGTAAGAATTTTTAGCAGAGATGAATATAAACAATTTGTAATGCAAAATGAAATAAAAGATAAAAGCAGACTTAGATTTCTAATAGGTGATGTAAGAGATTATGACAGAGTTGAAAGGGCGGCTAGTGGTATAGATATAATTTTTAATCTAGCAGCAATGAAGCATGTGCCGGCATGTGAATATAATCCAGGGGAAGCAATAAAGACTAATATTATAGGCATGGAAAATGTCATTAGAGCAGCAACACATCACAATATTGAAACAGTGCTATTTACTAGTTCAGATAAGGCAATTAATCCAGCTAATTCATATGGAGCTACAAAGCTTCTTGCGGAAAAACTTGTTCAAGCAGCTAATTATAGTAAGGGAACTGCAAGAACAAAATTTGTTGTAGTTAGATTTGGAAATGTTATGGGGTCAAGAGGCTCTGTAATACCTCTTTTTAAAAAACAAATTAAGGATTACGGAGAAATTACTATAACAGACCCCAAAATGACGAGATTTATGATGACATTGAGTTCTGCTGTTAAGCTTATTATGGAAGCAGCAGAAAAGTCTAAAGGTGGGGAAGCATTTATTTTAAAAATGCCTGTCATTAAACTAGGCAATCTTGCAGAGGTAATAGTTGAAGAAACAATTAAAAAATTAAATATAAAAAGAGAAGATGTACATATTAAAACTATAGGGTTAAGAGCTGGTGAAAGAAAATTTGAGGAACTTATGACTAAGGAAGAAGCAGAATTTGCATTTGATTTAGAAAATATGTATGTTGTTTTGCCAATGTATTCAGGTGGGATAAAAGAATATTATAGTAAATTTAAAAGTGCAAAAGTAAAAAGTTATAATTCGTCAGATATAGATCCTATTGAAAAGGAAGAAGTGAGAAAACTTTTAAAAAGTAATGGTTTAGTATGATAGGGAGTGATACGTTGCAAGAAATATATGATAAAAATTTAAATTATTTAAAGGATATAGATAGTATTACATATAATAAAATTGTAAGTTTAGATAACAAAAGTGCATATATTGAAAAAAGTGCAAACGGGGAACTAAATATAGTTAAAAAGTACAATGGTAAAAAGTATAGATTGTATAGTAGAGTAGATCCATTAAAAATGTCAGAATGCATATGTAATAATGCTTTTAGCGAGGATGCTGATATTATATTTATATTTGGTCTTGGGCTGTGTCATGAGTTAAAAAAAATGCTTGAAAAAGACGAAAAAAGAACTTATATAATAATTGAGCCGGACGAGGATATATTTAAAGTTATGCTTCAAAATATAAATATTGATTTTATGGTAAATAGTACGAAAGATATAGTATTTTATGTTGGAAAAGAAATTTCAAAAATTATGTACATATTTGAAAATGTAATAAATGAATTAAAAAGCTTAAAAATTAAATTTGTAATTTCTCCACTATATAAAGCTATTTATTATCCACTTTATGAAAAAATAATTGAAGGGCTAAGAATAAAGTTTAATACGTATGTTGTAAATATTAATTCAATTAATCACTTTGATAAGTTATGGTATGGAAATTATGCTGAAAATATTAAACATTTAAAAGAAACATGCTCTGTTAAAGTACTCCAAAATATTTTAAAAGGGGTTCCTGCGGTGGTTTGTGCAGCTGGTCCATCTATAACAAAAAATATGGAGAAATTAAAAAAATTAAAAGATAATGTACTTATTGTTGCTGTTGGATCAGGAATATCTGTACTTGAGGCTAACGGTATAAAAGCACATATAGCTGGTGCAATGGATGGAAATTACACTGAAGCAGCACTATTTAAAAATTTATCCATAAACGAAAAGGTAAGTTTGTTTTACTCACTTCAGGTTAATAGTGATGTTCTTAAAGAAACAGGAGAATACAAGTTCCTTATGAATCAAGTAAATATGGATACGTATATGGGAAAGTTTTTAAACTTGGATATGTATGATCAATTTAGTGGAAGTTCTATTGCAAATGTTATGGCTTACAATTTAGTTAGGCTTGGCTGTAATCCTATTATATTTTTAGGTCAAGATTTATGTTACAGCAGAAATAAAAGTTATGCTGAAGGTGCAACTTTTTACTCTTCTATAAGTGATGATAAATTTGAAAAATCACCTGATTACGTAAAAGTTAAAAATAATAAAGGCGAAGATGTTTATACAAAGCCAAGTTTTATATCAATGAGGGATGTTATGGAAGAAATAGTAAGGAATAACCCTCAAATAGAATTTTTAAATGGTTCTGAAGAAGGATTAAATATAAATGGGGCACAAAACATAGAATTTGAGGATTATTATGACAAAAATCTTTCGGAGTACCCTAAAAGGGACTTTGAATATTTAATAAAAGAGTTGCATAAAGTAACATTATGTGAGAATATTAATAAAAAGAATATAATTTGTTTTATAGAAAAATTAAAACTTGAATTAAAAAACATTATTTTTATATGTGAAAGTATAATTGCAACAATTAATGAAGATTGTGACGAAGAAATAAAAAAGGAACGTATAAATAATTTAGAAGGTAAACTTCAAAGTATTGATTTTTATATGGAGGTTTTAAAATTTTCAATAGATAATATTGAATTTTTAACTCCTAAACCATATTTAGAAAGAAAATTAAATATTTATTTATATGCTGCGGATAAATGTTATATTATGATGAAAAATATAGATGATGGTGGTGCGCTTTAAGGTGGAATACTATATTGTAAAAACAAAGTCTCAGAATATTATTGAAAAATTACGAGTATCCTGGGTAAAATTTATAATTTCGGATTTTGATGATGCAGTGCAAATTTTAGCTTCGGCGATAAATGACATAAATTCTATGGTAGATTATGCTGTGCAAAACAAGATTGAAATGAATTTTAATTCTGATAATAATTCTAAGTATCTGCAAAAAATAAATAAGTACCTTGAGAACCATCAATATGTAGAAGCGGCAGATGTAGTTGAGTATAAACTTATTAAAGCTATAAAAAATATTTAAATTGGAGTTGAAGTTATGAATATACTTGTTACTGGTGGTGCTGGATTTATTGGAAGATGGGTCACAGCGAAACTTCTTAATGATGGTCATACTGTAACTGCTTTTGATAATCTTTCTAATGGAAGAATTGAAAATATAGAAGAGTTTAAAAATAGAAGGTTTAAATTTATAAAAGGAGATATAAAAAGCGATGAGAGCCTAGAAGAGCTTTTTAAAGAAAAATATGATATAATTTACCACCTTGCTGCTTCTATAAATGTTCAAGATAGCATAGATGAACCTGCCGTTACATTTTTTAATGACACCGTTGGAACGTTTAACATCCTTGAAAGAGCAAAAAAACAAATGTTTGGTCAAAATGGTAAAATGCAAGGTTCAGAGTGGCTTCTTGATGAAAAAGAAAATTTACATCCATGTAAAATTGTCTTTATGAGTACTTGCATGGTTTACGATGCTGCTGGTGATTATGGAATTGATGAGGAATATAAAGTAAAACCGGTATCCCCTTATGGAGGTAGTAAAATTGCGGCGGAAAACATGGTACTTTCCTACTATAATGCATATAGCTTACCAAGCGTAGTTATAAGACCATTTAATACATATGGACCTTTTCAAAAAACAAGTGGAGAAGGTGGAGTTGTAGCTATATTCATCAAAAATTCTGTTTTAGGTGAGCCTATAAATATATATGGAACAGGTAATCAAACTAGAGATTTATTATATGTAAAAGATTGTGCGGAGTTTGTAGTTGAAGCAGGATATAATAACAAAGTAAATGGAGAAATAATAAATGCTGGCACCGAAAGAGATATTACCATAAATGAATTAGCTGATATTATATCTAAAAATAGAGTGCCTATTAGGCATGTTAGTCATATACATCCACAAAGTGAAATCATGAAATTGAAATGTAATTATTCAAAAGCTAGAAATTTAATGAACTGGAAGCCTAGATATACAATTGAAGAAGGTATTTACGAAACAGAGAAATGGATTAGGGAACAGAACAAATAAATTAGGAGATTTTGTTGAACAAATTCTTTTATAGAAAAATTTAAATGTAAAGTAAAAAGTTATTTCGTTATTTTTCAAATAAATTTTAAATTTATTGTAGAAAATTTATTAAAAATTAAATATAATAATATATATAAATAAAATTTGTAGTGAATTTAGTACTACACAAAAAAAACTAAAAAAAAATGAAAAAAATGTTAAAAACAATATAAATTATGGAAAAACATATTTATTTTATGTATTAGAGGAGGAATTTTGTTCTTCTTGTCTAATATGTTTATTATAGCATTAATAAAATATATATTTTAATTTAAAATCGACAAACAAATGCGAATATGTCGAACTTAAGTTGTATAATGTATTTTAAAGAATATAGTCACATAAAATAAAGGTTATGGTCAAGACTAAATAAATGGAGGTAATGAGAATATGGACACATCTAATATATCACAAAGTCAATTTACATATGATTTGTTAAAACAAGGACTTAATGCGGCATCAACAAGACAAAAAGCAATATCAAACAACATAGCAAATGTAAACACAGCTGGTTATAAGCGATCATACGTTACATTTGAAGATAGTTTAAAAAATTCTCAGGATAATCTTGAAATGAAAACTACAGACTCTAGACATATAAATGATGGACAAGGCTTTGGCCAAATACAGGTGAAGCAAGATGATTCTACAAGTATGAATGAAGATGGAAATAATGTTGATATAGATACTGAAATGGCTGATGAGGCACAAAATACATTAATGTATGAAGCACTTATAAGTCAGATCAATGGAAGAATTTCTATGACAAGTGATGTTATAAGTGGAAAGTAAAAATTAAAGAAAAGGAGAGAAAACAATGAGCGCTTTTGATTCGTTTAATATAAGTGCCAGCGGACTTTCAGCTGAAAGATTGAGAATGGATACAATATCCTCTAATATAGCTAATGTTGATACAACAAGAACACCAGAGGGGGGACCTTATAGAAGAAAAATAGCCGTTTTTCAAGAGAATTTTGACAATGTGCTTAATTCACAAAATGGTCAATACGAAAAAAAATTATTGGGAGTAAGACCAACAGAAATACAAGAAGATCAAACCCCTTTTACAATGAAATACGATCCAGGTAATCCTGATGCTAATGCTGATGGGTACGTTGAAATGCCAAATGTTAATGTTTTAAATGAAATGGCAGATATGATGGCTTCAACTAGAGCTTACGAAGCCAATGTAACTGCAATTAATGATGAAAAGGGTATGTTTACAAAAGCTTTAGAAATTGGTAAATAAGGAGTAGAAATTTATGAGAGTAGATGAATTTATACCAAGTAATGTAATGAATGTCCTTCAAGGTGGACAAAATAATCAGAATGCAAATGGAAATAATAATATAAGTTTTGGAAATATTCTTGAACAGCAACTATCAGCTGTAAATGATAAACAAGTTGATGCTGAAAATACAACCAATCAATTTGTGGCAGGAGATGATATTGACGTACATCAAGTAATGCTTTCAACAGAAGAGGCTAAGTTGTCACTTGACCTCGCCATTCAAGTTAGAAATAAATTAGTTGATGCATATCAGGAGCTTAATAGAACGCAGATATAGTTGGGAGTGCTGGTAATGAATAAACTGTCGCAGTTTTTTAAAAACTTGCTTAACAAGTGGAAAGAACTTAGTAAAAGGAAGAAAATGGTATTTGTAATCTTACTTGTTGCGATTTTGGCTGCATTAGTTGTACTTATTAAAACGACAACTACAACTAAGTATGCTGTATTGTATTCGAAGCTGGATTCCACAGATGCGGCTGCAATTATGCAAAAGTTGGATGATGATAAAGTTACACATAAAGAAGACTCAAGTACAAATACAATTTATGTTCCTGCAAGTGAAGTTGATAAATTGAGATTACAATATTCAACAAGTATAAAAGATGGAAGTACAGGTTTTGAACTTTTTGATAATTCAAGTGGAAAATTTGGAACAACTGATGCTGAGTTTAATGTTGAATATCAAAGAGCCTTGCAAGGAGAAATAGAGAGAAGTATTAAAAGTTTAGATGGTGTTGATGATGCAAGAGTAAGTCTTGTTATGCCTCAAGATTCTGTATTTGTTAAGGATTCAACTTCTGCTACAGCATCTGTAACAGTTAAGATGAAGCCAGGAGAATCCTTAAGTAAAAGTCAGGTTATGGCAATAATAAGTCTTGTATCAGGTAGCGTGAAAAATTTACCTAAACAGAATATTACAGTAATTGACGATAAAATGAATCTTTTAAGCAAGGATTTGTACAAAAGCAATAGCAATGATGATGGTACAACATCTTCAGATGATAGGGCCAAAGCAGAGCAGCAGGTTGAAAGTGATGATGAGAAAAAAGCTTTAGATGCATTAGAGGCAGTTTATGGTAAGGGAAAAGTTAAGGTAAAAGTAAATGCTGATTTAAATTTTGATGCTCAAGAAACGGATTCACAAAGTTATTATAATAATCCTACAAATCAAAAGGATACTAGAAATCCAGTAGTAGTTAGTCAGCATTCACAGAGCTCATCAACTACAGGAGCTAATGGAAGCTCAGGAAGTCCTACTAGCAATAATACTGGTAGTAGTACAAGCAATACAATTACCAATTCAACTGGAAACAGTACATCAACAAATACCGATACTACAACAAATTATGATGTTAGTAGTGATACAACTAAAACTGTAAAATCACCAGGAGATGTAAAGAGACTTACTATTTCCGTGGTAGTTGATGGAACTATTGATTCAAATACACAAAATAATGTTTCAAATATTGTTGGAAATGCAGTTGGATTTGATAATACTAGAGGAGATTCTATAAGTGTTGTTGGAATGCCTTTTGATAAAACTGCTGAGAAAAATGCACAAAAAGCATTAGATGATATGAAGAAGGCTGAACAAGCAGCTCAGAATCAAAAACTTTATATAGGTCTTGGTATAGGCGGAGCAATTTTATTAGGCTTGATTGCATTTTTAGTAATACGTGCAATTAAGAAGAGAAGAGCAGCTAAGGCTCTTGAAGATGAAGAAGATGAAGAGACTGAGGGCCTTGATGTTCTGATTGGTGATGAAGAAAATGAAAGTGAAACGCAAAAATTTGCACCAATTAATTTTGAAACAGAAGATGCTAATTCACATATAGAAAAAGAAATTAAAAAGTATGCAACAACTAAGCCAGAACAAGTAGCAGATATAATTAAAGCTTGGTTAGCAAATGAGGAGAGGTGATAGGTTATGGCTGGTAAAGATGTAAAATTATCAGGTGTTCAAAAAGCTGCCATACTCTTCATTACTCTTGGCCCTGAAGCTTCAGCTAATATAATTAAAAGACTCCCTGAAAGGGAAATCCAGAGAATAACTTATGAAATAGCTAATATAAGCTCTGTTAAATCTGATGTTAAGCATGAAATACTTCAGGAATTTATAGATATGAATAAGGCCAAGGATTATATTCTGGAGGGTGGCATAGATTATGCACGTGATTTACTTTCAAAAGCACTAGGAACGCAAAAAGCTAAAGAAATTTTAGAACAGGTTGCAGAGGCTACAGAGCAATATAGACCTTTTTCTATTGCTAGAAAAGCAGATGCTCATCAATTGTTAAATGTAATAACTAATGAGCATCCACAAACAATTGCATTAATACTTTGTTATTTACAATCAGATAAAGCAGGACAGATTTTATCTGCGCTTCCAGAAGATGTTCAAAGTGATGTTGCATACAGGCTTGCAACAATGAGTAATACATCGCCAATGGTAATTAAGGAAATAGAAAAAGTTCTTAATAGTAAATTATCCTCTGTTGTTAGATCTGATGTTACTGTTATAGGAGGAGTTCAAACTATAGTTGACATATTAAATCAGGTTGATAGAACTACAGAGAAAAATATTCGTGAAGGGCTTGAAAAAGAAAATCCAGAACTTGCAGAGAAAGTCAACGAGTCAATGTTTGTATTTGAAGATATTATTACATTGGATGATACTTCAATACAAAGAGTTCTTAGAGAAGTTGATAACAAAGAACTTGGTATGGCACTTAAAGGCTGTTCAGAAGAAGTTTCAAATGCAATTTATAGAAACCAATCAAAGAGAGCCGCTGCTGCTTTAAAGGAAGACTTGGAATTCTTAGGACCAGTAAGACTTGTAGATGTTGAAAAAGCACAACAGAAGATTGTTAGTGTAATTAGAAGACTTGATGATGCAGGCGAAATAGTAATTTCAAGGGGTGGAGAAGATGCTATTATCATGTAAGGTTATTAACAATAATAGAGTTTCTACGCAAAGTACAGAACAGATTATTGCTATTGATGATATAAAAACATCTTCAAAAGTAAAAAAAGAGGTAGTTAGTGACGCTACTTACGAACAATATGAAAATATAGCATCGGCCATAATTAAAAATGCTAAAATGGAGGCTGATGCTATAAGAAATAATGCAATTCAGGAATCTAGAAATATAGAAGAAAATGCATATAATGAAGCCTATAAAAAGGGTTTAGATGAGGGCAGAAAAAAAGGGTATGAAGATGCCTATAATGATACTGTTGTAAAAGGAAAAATGGAAATAGAAAATTTAAAATCCCTTGCAGAGCAAAATGCTTCAAATATTGTTAAAAGTGCAAAATATCAATGCAGTAAATATTTTGAGAGTAAAGAAGAAGAAATAAAAAAATTAGCAATTGAAATTGCAGCTCATATTTTAAAAGAACGCATTACAGAAAATGATGCTATAAATAATATGGTATATGATGCAATTGAAATTTCAAAGAATTCAAAAACTATTATTATTAAATGCAATAGTAAGTACGAGAAAAGTATAAGTGAAATTAGTGACAAATGGAAGAAAGAAATCCCATACAACGGAGAGATATTTGTTGTAGAAGATAACTATTTGCAGGATGGTTTTGCAATTATAGAAAAAGATAATGGTAAAGTGAAAGTTAGCGTTGATGATGCATTTGTAAAGATAAAGGAAGTACTACTAAAAACCGAGTAAAGATAAAACATTTGAGAACTGAAAACTTGTTTGTACCATAGTGTCGTCTTTTGGACATTATGGTGCAAATTGATTTTGGTAGCTGAACTAATTTATCTATAATATGGGTGATTATATGATTGATATTGATTTTGGAACTTTAATTAAAAGTGTTAAAGAGTGTGAGACAAAATATGTAGAGGGCGTTGTAAGTCAAGTAATTGGTCTTACGATTGAAGTAAAAGGTATTAAAGCTTTTGTTGAAGAAGTTTGCATTATTTATAATGAAAAAAATAATCCTATTCCATGCGAAGTTGTTGGCTTTAAACAAGATGATGTAATACTCATGCCTTTAGGGGAACTTGTAGGAATATCACCTGGCTGCAAAGTTGTTCCTACTGGTAGACCTTTGAGTGTAAAGTGTTCAAATGAGCTTTTAGGAAAAATTTTAGATGGACTTGGAAATTCACTTACAGGTGATAATGTGGATAAGGGAGTTTATTATAGGCTTGATACAGAACCACCTGATCCATTAAAAAGAAGAAGAATAACTGAGGTTATAGGAACAGGAGTAAGGGCAATTGATGGTTTTTTAACCTGCGGAGAAGGCCAAAGAATTGGTATTTTTGCAGGTAGTGGTGTTGGTAAGAGTACAACGTTAGGTATGATTGCTAGAGAAGCAAAAGCAGATGTAAATGTAATAGCACTTATTGGTGAAAGAGGAAGAGAAGTTAGAGACTTTTTGGAAAAAGATCTTGGCGAGGAAGGTATGAAAAAATCCGTAATTGTATGCGCAACTTCAGATAAACCTGCACTTGTAAGACTTAAAGGTGCATTTACTGCTACTGCAATTGCAGAATATTTTAGGGATAAAGGCAAGAAAGTAATTTTAATGATGGATTCTGTTACAAGATTTGCAATGGCTCAAAGAGAAGTTGGACTAGCTATAGGAGAACCTCCAGCAACAAAAGGTTATACACCATCTGTTTTTGCAAAATTGCCTAGGCTTATGGAAAGAGCTGGTATGTCAGATAAGGGATCCATAACTGCCTTTTATACAGTATTAGTTGATGGTGACGATTTTAATGAACCAATAGCAGATGCTGTTAGAGGTATACTAGATGGTCACATTGTATTATCAAGAGAACTTGCTGGTAAAAATCATTATCCGGCTATAGATATTTTAAGCAGCATAAGCAGATTGATGTCTGAAATTGCTGATGACGATCACAAAAAGGCAGCAGGACTTGCAAGGGATCTTCTTGCAACCTATAAGAATAATGAGGACTTAATAAACATAGGTGCTTATGCTAAAGGTAGCAATAAAAAAGTGGACGCTGCTATAGCTTATAATGATATTTTAAATTCTTATTTGAAACAGGGAATAAAAGAAGTTACAACCTTTAACGAAAATATTGATAAATTAAAAAAGATGTTTAATGGTGGATAAATATGGAGAGATTTAACTTTAGACTTCAAAAGCTTTTGGATTTGAAATTTGAAAAAGAAGAGGAAGGAAAAATTGTTTTTAAAAAGGCTCAAGATGATAAGATTAGTGTTGAAAATAAACTTGAGAATTTAAAGGACAGTTACTCTAAATACAGCCAAGTAAGGATTACGGGTACTGTAATAGAACAAAAAATTATGCAAAATTACCTTAATGCTGTTTCAGTATGTATTGACGAAACAAGTGATGAATTACAAACAAAAACAAAGGTCCTTGAGGAAAAAAGACAGGAACTTATAAAAAAGCAAATCGAAAGAAAAACAGTAGAAGCTTTAAAAGAAAAGCAAAAGCAGAATTTTGATAAAAAACAAAAAATTATAGAGCAAAATTTTAATGATGAATTGGCTTTATATGGTTACATAAGGAAGCGTGAAGGGAGGTGAGAAAATGAGTACAGTAAATAGCTTGAAAACTTTTGATTTAGGAAATACACAAAGCACACCGTCAAATAGTAAAGGAATTTCTAGTAGTGATAAAAGTAATTCGTTTGATACCTATCTTAATGATTACTCTAATAATAATCCTGTTAATAATAAAGCTAGTTATAAGGATGATAGTAGAAGACAAGATAGTAGTAAAGGCGAAAAAAATTACGATAGTAGCAAGAATGTAGATTCAAGTGTATCAAAAAGTAATGTTAATGATTCTAAAAGCCAAAAAGTTGCCAGCGCAAAAGATGATTCTGATGACAATGACAAAATTAAGGAATTAGATAAAGATGTTGACAATATAAAAAAGTATGCTGATGATAATGGGATAGATCTTGAAAAAATGATGTCTTTAATTTTAAATGCCATGAATGGTAAACAAATGGATATGAATGAGCTGAAAACTCAAATGAATAATTTGAAAATTCCAGAGAGTGTTCAAAAAGATGTCATGGATTTAGTATCTAAAATACAAGATATTTTGGATGGAAAAGTAAATGCTTCAATGCTTTTAAACCAAAAATTTAATGATGCTAATGAGCATAGCAAATTAATCAGCAGCATAATAGATGTGCTTAAATCAAAGTTAAAGGAAGGTTCAACAGTAACAAACACAAATGAGAGTTCAACAGTAGTAAGCAGCAAATCAAGCTTAAATCAAATGCAAACAAATGAAGTAAGCAATAATTTGAATAAACAGATGAACTCAAATGATCAAAATAATGATTTTTCAAATGACAGCAAAGATAATACAGATGCAAATGATGCAGGATATACTTCTTATTCACCAGAAGATAATTTAGAAGAAAACAAAACAAATTTAAAACAAGATTCTAAATTAAATGTTTCAACAAGCAAAGATAATGGAGATGAATTTTTAAATAATCTTTTATCTAATAACAAAAATGACAATCAATTCTCAAAAGTAACTGCTTTCATGAATCAATTTTCTAGTGTAAACACAAATGCAGCGTCCGTAAGTGGGGAAGTCCCTACAATAAACAAAGCTACTTTTGTTCAAGACCTTGTACAATCTGTTAAATATATGGATTTAAACAATATGAAAGAGCTTACAGTTAAAATAAACCCTAAGGAACTTGGCGAGGTTATAATTAAACTTACAGTGGAAAATAATCAAATGAAAGCAAGTATACAAACTGCCAATAAAGAAACCTATTCTCTTATTCATTCTAGCTTAGCTGATATTAATAAGGAATTGAATAATCAAAATATAAAAATACAGGATTTTTCTGTAAATATATACGATGATACAACTTATTTTGGCGGTCAGAATAGTAAACAAGGCAATGAAAGTGGCAATCAAAGTGATAAACAAAAAAATAATAGTGCTTCATATCAAGGCGTGACTGAGATAGACGATGAAGAAAACTATAATGATGCCAATAACAGTAATGTAGATATTTTAGTTTAAGGAGGTTAAAATATGGCTAATACGGGAAATAATTTTAATTCTTTAAGTACTGTTTCTGTAAGTCAAAGTGTAACTAATAATGGAACAAAAATAGTAAGAAATACTTCAAATACTATGGATCAAGATGCTTTTGTAAAGATACTTATGTCAGAAATGGCAAATCAAAGTCCAGATAATCCAGAAGATGCTACACAATTTGTCGCTCAAATGGCACAGTTTTCTAGTGTAGAACAAATGTTAAATTTGAATAGAACAATGACTTTTAATAGTGCTTCAAGTCTTATTGGAAAAGGCGTTAATATTAATCAAGTGGATGAAAATGGTAACCCTTATATGGGGATTGTTAAAAGTGTTGTTAGAAATGGTGACAATATATCAGTTTATACTGAGCTATTTGATAGCAATGGAAATCCTTTGTATCAACCTAAACTTGATTCAGAAGGTAATCAGGTTAAAGATGCAAGTGGAAATCCTGTTTACGTAACAGAGCCTGTAAAGGTACAAGAAGTTGATTCAAATGGTAAATTAGTATATGATTCAAATGGCAACCCTGTATATCAACCTGAGCTTGATTCAAAAGGTAACGTAGTTAAAGATGCAAATGGAAATATAGTATATCAAACTAATCAGAAACCAGTTCCTAGAGTTCAAGCATTTGATTACACTGATATATCTGGAGTTAATGATGGGGAGAATGTACAAGATACTCAGCAAGAGGAATTGAGTAATGAAACTCAGAAGGCTCAGCAGTCAAGTACTACAAAGAGTTAGTGTAGGTGATTATCATGTCCTATAGAGTAGTGAATGGCAAAATATATTCGGTTGAAGATATTTCTAACAGTTTATATAATGCAGCTGTAAAAAATAAATCAAATAAACAAGCCTCAGCATTTGAAAAAATACTGGATGAAAATATCGATAAAAATACAGGATTTAGTATTTCAAATCATGCTGCTGAAAGAATTAAAGACAGAAACATTAGTTTAAATGAAAATGATATGAAGAAAATAAATGAAGGTATAAATGAGGCAAATAAAAAAGGTTCAAAGGATTGCTTAATTTTATATAAGGATGTGGCATTAGTTACAAGTATTAAAAATAGAACTATAATTACTGCAGTAGATAAAAGTAGCAGTAAAGGCAATGTGTTTACAAATATAGACAGCGTGGTTTTGTTATAAGCTGGACCTAAATAGTTAATAAAGGAAGCTTCCTTTGTGGAATGATAGAAGCAAAGGTATATGCAACCACATAAGTCAGTGACTAATATTAAAGCTTATATGTAATTGAGTAAATATTATGGTAGATTAATTGGGAGGTAATTTTTATGTTAAGATCGTTAAACTCTGGAATTAGTGGACTTAGAGCAAATCAAGAAAAGTTGGATGTAATTGGTAATAATATTGCCAACTCAAATACAACTGGTTATAAATCTCAATCGGTGAATTTTGCAGATAATATAAGCCAAACTATGAAAAGTGCTTCTTCAGCAAGTAGAAACTATGGTGGAACTAATGAAGAACAGATTGGACTTGGAGTAAATGTTGCAAGTATTTCTACAGATACATCTAAGGGGTCAATGGATGTTACAAATAGAAATCTTGATTGTGCTATTGACCAAGAAGGCGATTATTTTATGGTTGCTGCTGGCGGAACAATGTTTAATGAAGCTGATTGTATTAAGATAGATGCTCAAAAACATACTATGGGAACTATACCTGCTGGAACATCGGTATCATATACTAGAGATGGTTCTTTTCAACTTGATAATGAAGGAAATCTTTTAACTTCAGATGGACATAGAGTTCTTGGATATTCAATGATGGGAAGAAATACATTGTTTTCTAGTGGTACGACTCAATATTTTGGAGATGTAGTTAGTATTTCAAGAGCACAAGGTGCAAGTACAGTAGGTAGTCTTACTGGATCTTCAATTATTGGAGCTAAGAGTACAATTACTTCAGCAGTTTCAACTGTAATTGGTAGGGCTTCTGCGGCAGTTTCAACATTGCCTGCATCTAGCTATATTTCTGCTGGTGATGTTGCATTTGTTGATAGTAGTGATTCGGATTTAAGAGCTGATGGAACAAATTTGCATACATTAAGAATACCTAGCTCTGTTAAAGAATTTTATTCAGATGCACAGAAGAAGGTTCATGTTAAAGATGTAAAAGTTAATAGTTTTAGTATAGGAACAGATGGAGTAATAAAAGCTACTTTAAGTGATGGAAAAATTGCGGCTATAGGTCAACTTGCAATGGCAAGCTTCTCAAATCCTGGAGGATTAAATAGAGCTGGTAGCAACTATTTAACTACATCTCCAAACTCTGGAGATCCAATTTTAAGATCTGGTGCAGCTGCTGAGATTAAGAATGAGACTGCTTATAATAATTCAATTATTTCAGCGGATAATTCTGGTGGTTATGGTACTGTTGTAAATGGAGCGCTTGAAATGTCAAATGTAGACCTTGCAAAAGAGTTTACTGATATGATTGTTGCATCAAGAGCTTATCAAGCTAATTCAAAAACTATAACAACAGGAGATGACACTTTGCAAACTCTTGTAGGTCTTATAAGATAGTGAGTTGTTTTATTTAATGGGAGTGTAGTGCAAAAGGGGTGAATTTATGGTAAAGCTTATAGGAATGAATGGAAAAGAAGTATTTTTAAACGACAGTCAAATAGAAAAAATAGAGGAAGTACCGGAAACAGTAATAACCCTTATGAACGGAAACAAGTATATTGTTGAAGAAAGTGTTGATGAAGTAATAAGTAAAATCGTTGAATTTAAAAGAAGTATTTTAAAAGGCATATACAAATAATAGCTTTTTAGGATGAAAGTAAATATTAATGCATTAAAATTATATATACTTTCATCCTAAAATAAGTTATTCTAAATTGGAGAAAAAAATTAATTTACATATAGATTTATATTAAATTCTAATATAGATAATTGCTAATGATATATAAAGGGGATGAGCAATAATGGCTAAAAATGAGAAAAAAGAAGAAGGTAAAAAAGGTGGAAAGGGATCAAAAATAATAATAATACTTTTGATAGTAATAATATTGGCTTTAGCTGGTGCAGTGGCTTATTTTGCAGTATTTGCAAAGAAAGGTAGTACTACTAAAACAGCTCAAGTTCAGCAAGCAGCAGTTCAAAGTAATGAAGAAGCAACTTATACTTTTGAAGAAATATTGACTAATTTGGCAGATCAAGATGCACAAAGATATATTAAAGTTAAAGTTTCTCTTGGTTATGATTCAAGTAATTCAAAGCTTAAAAGTGAACTTGAAGATACTAAGGAAGATATAAAAGCACCAATATTAGAGTCTGAAATTGTTAAAATACTTAGAAACCAAAAAGCAGCAGATTTTTCAGACCCAAAAAAAGTTGAAGAGATTAAAAAACAAATTCTAGATAATGTAAATCCACATCTAAAAAATGGAGTAATTTCTAACGTTTATTTCAGTGAATTATTAATTCAATAAACTATTATATTTTAAGGATGGTATGATATGGAAGCTACAGCATTAATGATATTAAAACTAGTAATATTTTTGCCGGTTATTATAATTTTGATTTATATATCACTAAAATATGGTGGTAATAAGCTTCAAGGTATGCAAAATGGTAAATATATAAAAGTTTTAGAGAAAACGCCTCTTTCAAAGGAAAGTAGCCTTGTAGTTGCAAAGATTGGATCGAGGGGATACGTGTTATCAAGTAGTGATGCTAAAGTTGAGATTTTAATGGAAATTGACGAGGATGAATTAAATTCCATTGGAGAAAATAAAAAGCTTCCAGAATACAAAAATGTTAATGAATTTTTAAAAGAGATTCAGAAAAAGCTAAGGATTAAAAAGGAAGGTTGAGATGAAAAATAAGAAAATTATAATGTTTATGGTGTTTTTAATATGTGCAATTTATTTTGGCAATAAAGCTTATGCGGCACCAACAACTTCTCAAACTATGTCTATACCTAAAGTAAGTGTTTCAATAGATAATAGCTCAAGTAATCCTAAAGACTTTGTAGATAACATAAAGCTGCTTGTTGTACTTACTGTGTTAACATTATTACCTTCTATAATAATATTAACAACAAGTTTTACAAGAATAATAGTTGTATTTGGATTTTTAAGGAATGCAATGGGAACACAGCAGTCGCCTCCAAATCAGGTATTAATAGGATTAGCTTTATTCCTTACAATGTTTATTATGATGCCAACCTATAACACAATAAATAAAAATGCTATTCAACCATATATGAGCGGTAAAATATCACAAGATACTGCACTTGCAGAGCTTGAAAAGCCTATGAGAAAGTTTATGGTTGCAAATACTTATAAAAAAGATCAGGAATTGTTTGTAGAGCTTGATAATTCAAAAAATAAGTATACAAAAGAAAATTTACCTATGCATGTAGTTATACCTGCATTTATAACAAGTGAATTAAAAACAGCATTTACTATTGGGTTCTTACTATATATACCATTTCTTATAATAGATTTAGTTGTTGGAAGTATATTAATGTCAATGGGTATGATGATGCTTCCGCCGGCTATGGTATCTATGCCATTTAAACTACTTTTATTTGTAATGGTTGATGGATGGTATCTTCTTGTTAAATCTCTTGTTTTGAGCTTTTCGAGGTGATATAAATGACAGAAAATATGATAATAACAGTAATGAAGGATGCAGTATATACGGGAATAATGGTTTCGGCTCCCGTACTTATAGTATCTCTTGTCATAGGATTAATAATAAGTATATTTCAAGCAACAACTCAAATCCAAGAACAGACACTTACATTTTTGCCTAAGCTCTTAGCTGCAATTGCGGTATTATTTATTACAGGAAGTTGGATGTTGCATATGATGACAGGTTTTATGTCAAGAATATTTGATATGATTACTAATATAACCCGTTAGGTGGGATAAAAGTGAATATTACTTATTTTACTTCGTTGTTCCTAATTTTTTTAAGAGTTTTTGCTTTTTTTATAGCTTTAGGAATTATTTTTCCTCAAAGCTTTCCTAACACAGGTAAGATGATACTTTCCATGGCTCTTGCTTTTTTTATTGCTCCATATATAAATTTGTCCAATGCTACAGTGCTTAACAACGGACTTGTATATATGTGGCAGTGTATGTGTGAAATTTTAACAGGTCTTATATTGGGGTTCTTTGCAAATTTAATTTTTGTATGTGCTAGAATTGGAGGACAGTTCATTGATTTTCAAATGGGATTTTCAATGATGTCAGCATACGACCCAACAACACAAACTAATGCTTCAATTATGGAAAGACTTTTTAACTTATTTGCTGTAGTTTTATTTTTTACAATTGATGGACACATAATGCTTATTAAAGAACTTGTAAATAGCTTTGCTGCTGTTAAGTTAGGTACTTTTGTAATAAATGATCAAAGTGTAATGGTTGCATTTAATGTATTTACTCAGTTTTTTATTATAGGAATTAGAATTGCATTGCCTATTATACTTGTTCTTTTGATGGCAGACTTAATATTAGGTATTGTATCTAGAACTGTACCACAATTAAATGTAATGGTACTTGGAGTTCCTATAAAGATATTGCTTGGACTTGCATGTATTATTATGATATTACCAATTATCATTAAACTTATGATATCTTCTTTTTCAGCGCTTCCTGATATATACAAGGGTTTTTATAAACTTATTCCTGCAGCACTTATTTTTGCTGATGGTGATAAAACCGAAAGCGCAACGCCTAGAAAACTTAATAAGGCAAAAAAGGAAGGCCAGGTTCCAAGAAGTAGGGAAGTGACATTGGCAACTACACTTATTACAATTACAGCTGTTTTAAGTATTTTTGGAAATAGTATTTTTCAAAACCTCAGAAATATGTTTGCTGTTTTTTTTCAAAGCTATCTTACAACAAATTTAACAGAAGAAAAATTAAGTAATATATTTAAGTTTGCAATTGTTAATGGAGGCAAAAATATACTTATATTCATTGTACCAATTATGATTGCTGGAATTGCGGGAAACTTATTACAAACAGGTTTTATGTTTATCACAGAAGGGTTAAAGCCTAATTTTGGAAAGCTAAATCCTGTACAGGGTATTAAAAGAATGTTTTCAATTACAACCTTTGTTGGAGTATTAAAGGACATTTTGGTAGTTATAGTAGTTGGTTTTGTTGGATATCAGTTTTTTATGAATAATTATAGTGATATTGTAAATATGAATAATTTAATAATTAATTATATACCAAGCAATTATTTATCGTATATAACTGATGTTTTCAAAAAAATAAGTATGATTATGATTGTAATAGCTGCAGGAGATTTTGCTTTTCAAAAGTATAAATTTAACAAGGATATGAAAATGACAAAGCAGGAAGTTAAAGATGAATTTAAGCAGGACGAAGGTGATCCTGAAATTAAGGGAAAACGAAAACAAAAGATGAGGGAAATTATTTCGAGAACAATGCTTACTAAGGTACCAGATGCAACTGTTGTTATTACTAACCCAACCCATTTAGCGGTAGCACTTAAATATGAAAGAGGTATAGATAGTGCGCCTACGGTAGTTGCTAAAGGAGCTGATAGAACAGCACTTAAAATAAAGGAAATAGCTAAGGAAAATGATGTGCCTATAATTGAAAATAAACCAATGGCTAGGTTACTATTTTCTAAAGTTGAGGTGGATCAAGAGATACCTATGGATATGTACCAAACAGTTGCTGAAATATTAGCAGTGGTATATAAATTAAAAAATAAAAGGTAAAGGTGATAACATTGGAAGAAGGCAGAAAATTAAATTTAAATTTAAAGGATAATTTTGATGTCATAGTATCATTGGTGATTGTCGGAATAGTCTTAATGATGATTATTCCACTGCCTGCTGGCATGCTAGATGTCTTAATTGCCATTAACATAGCATTTTCTGTAATAATTGTACTTATAACAATGTTTACGACAGAAGTTTTGCAATTTTCCGTATTTCCAACATTACTGCTTATTACTACTCTTTTTAGACTTGCACTTAATATTTCATCTGCAAGATTAATTTTAAGTACAGGGTATGCTGGAGAAATAATAAATGCTTTTGGTAGTTTTGTAATTGGTGGTAATTATGTTGTTGGTATCATAATATTTTTGATAATATTAGTAGTACAATTTATTGTAATTACCAACGGTGCGGGAAGAGTTGCTGAAGTGGCAGCCAGATTTACATTAGATGCTATGCCAGGAAAGCAAATGACTATTGATGCAGATTTAAATGCAGGCTTAATAACGGAAGATGAAGCTAAAAAAAAGAGAACTGATTTGCAACTTGAAGCAGACTTCTTTGGAGCTATGGATGGTGCTTCTAAATTTGTAAAGGGAGATGCAATAGCAGCACTTATAGTATGCGTAATAAATATTATTGGCGGTATTGTAATAGGTGTACTTATGCGTAATCTTCAATTAACACAAGCAGCTCAGGATTACACTAGGCTCACAATTGGTGATGGACTTGTAAGCCAAATACCAGCACTTTTAATTTCTGTTTCTACAGGTATACTTGTTACAAGATCAAAGAACAATAGAAGCCTTGGAAATGAACTTGTTAGTCAATTAAGTGCTTTTCCAAAGGTTCTAGCAATTGCAGCATTTGTACTTTTAGTTTTAGGTATTATACCTGGACTTCCTCATCTTGCATTTTTCATTCTTGCGGTAGCAACAGGTGTATGTGCATATTTACTTTATAAGGATGAAGTTAGTAGAAAAATTATGGAAGTTGAACATGAAAATAGAAAGATTATAGAAACTGAAAATAAGGAACCTGAGAATGTAATGAGCTTAATTTCAGTTGAACCTATGGAAGTTGAGATAGGATATGGTCTCATTCCACTTGCTGACGAAGCTTCTGGTGGTGATCTTCTTCAGAGAATTGCATCTGTTAGAAGGCAATGCGCTATTGAGATGGGTATTGTAGTTCAGCCAATAAGAATAAGAGATAATCTGCAGCTTAACACAAATGAGTATGTCTTTAAAATAAGGGGTACTGTAGTAGCACGTTCTGAATTAATGCCTAATATGCTTTTATGCATGGATCCTATGGAAGAAGGTACAGATATTCCAGGAATTAAAACTATTGAACCTACTTTTGGACTCCCTGCTATTTGGATAAATAACGACCAAAGAGAAGATGCTGAAATAAAAGGACTTACTGTTGTAGATCCAGTTACTGTTATGATTACTCACCTTACTGAAACTGTAAAAGGACATTCATATGAACTTCTTGGAAGACAGGAAGTAAAGGAAACAGTGGATTCTATGAAGGACAAATATTCTGCTGTTGTTGAGGAACTTATACCAGATTTACTTACAATTGGAGAACTTCAAAAGGTTTTACAGAACTTGCTTAAGGAAAAAGTGCCTATTAAAGATATGGTTACTATAATGGAATGTCTTGCGGATAATTCGAGAACAACAAAAGATATAGAGGTATTAACTGAATATGTAAGAATGGCACTTGGAAGAACAATTTGCAATAATATGTTAGATGGTGGGAATAGTATTACAGTGGCAACTGTAACGCCAGAGCTTGAAAAGCTTATTGAAAATAATATTCAAAAATCAGTGCATGGATCATTCCCTGCTATAAACCCAGATACAACAACTAAACTTTTAGATTCAATTAAGAATGTTATAAATACAGTGCAATTTAATGAAAATCAGCCAGCTATATTAGTATCACCAAAAATAAGACCAGCTTTTAGAAAACTTACAGAGATGGTTTTCCCAAATATAAATATTATATCTTTAAATGAAATTCCTAATGATGTTGAGATAAGAACTGAAGGAGTTGTTAGTTTATAATGATAATAAAAAAATACTTAGTTAAAGATATGAATGAGGCAATGACTAAGATTAAAAATGATCTTGGGATAGATGCCGTTATAATAAGTAGTAGAAAAATAAGAAAACCGGGAATAGGTGGATTGTTATCTAAAAAGGTTATAGAGGTAACTGCAGCTGTTGATAATTCAGAAAAAGAAGATAATGATTATGGCAAAATTCAAAACTCAACTAAGGAAGACAGCATCACTGCATTAAAAAAAGCAATGGAGAAACATTCTGAAAGAGCAAAGAATCAAGAACAAAAAATGGCTTTAGAAACATCAAAGCCAAGTTATTTTCAAAATGCTAAAGAAGAAAAATTGCTAAATGAAATGCAAGAGATGAAAAATCTAATAAGTGGTTTCGTTAAGAAAAGCTCTGAAGAAGAAAATTCAGTAATGCTAAAACTTAAGAACTCCGACATGAATGAGGAAGTTATTAAAGAATTACTCACAGAATTGCAAGATGGAAATGAAGAAGATTTAAAAAATATTGTTAAGAAACACATAAAGTTATCGGTGCCCAAAGAAAATGGAGTTATGGTTTTGGTAGGTCCAACAGGAGTTGGAAAAACAACAACCATTGCTAAGCTTGCAGGAAAATTTTCGCTTATGGAAAAAAAGAAAGTTGGCCTTATTACAGTAGATACATACAGAATTGGTGCAGTTGAACAGCTTCGTACTTATGCTGATATTATGAATATCCCTTTTAGTGTTGTTTTAACAATAAAGGAAATGGATCAGGCTATTAATAGTATGAAAGATTGTGATATAATATTAGTAGACACGACAGGAAGAAGCAGTAAAAATGAAATGCAGATATCCGAACTAAGGGCATTTATCGAAAGAACTCATAGCCAAAATATACATCTTGTATTAAGCTGTACAACAAAAGATAATGATATTAAGTCAATAGTAAGTGGATATAAGAAAATTAATTTTCAAAATGTTATAATTACAAAATTGGATGAAACCACAACTTATGGATCAGTTATAAACATATTGAAGTATACTGGCAAACCAATTAGTTATTTTACAACAGGACAAAATGTACCTGATGATATAAAAACGCTAACAGTAGAAGAAATAAGCAGTCTTATATTGGGGGAGGATACTGTATGTTAGATCAGGCACAGAGACTCAGAGAAATGGCTATGAGAGATCATATGCATAAAAAACCTAATGGCACAAAAGTTATTACAGTGACTTCTGGTAAGGGTGGTGTAGGTAAAAGTAATATAGTTGTAAATTTATCTATTACACTACAAAAAATGGGCAAAAAAGTGTTGATTTTTGATGCAGATGTTGGAATGGGTAATGATGATGTTCTTATGGGTTTTTTACCTAGATATAATATTTTTGATGTAATTTATAATGGTAAAGACATAAATGATGTTATTATAACTGGACCATATGGTGTTAAACTTCTACCTGGGGGATCAGGGATTGCAAAAATAAATGAATTATCGGAAGAACAAATTGATAATTTCTTGTTAAAGCTTTGCAATTTAAATGATCTTGATTATATAATAATGGATACTGGGGCAGGTGTTAATAGAAGTGTTCTTGGTTTTATAGCATGTTCAGATGAACTTGTGATAGTAACTACACCTGAGCCAACATCTCTTACAGATGCATATAGTTTATTTAAAGCAGTAGTACACTTTAAAATTAAATCAAATGCTAAAATTATAATTAATAGGGCATTTACTCATAAAGAGGGGGTTGAGACATACAAAAAATTTGCAGGTGTTGTAAATAAATTTATTAAAGCTGAAACAGAGTTCTTATGGAGTGTTTCAGATGATAGTAAATTAGTTCAAGCTGTGAGGAATCAGAAACCCGTTGTTATAAGCAGCCCTAATTGCAATGCTTCAAAGGACATAGAAATAATAGCTAAAAAAATTGAAGGTTTAACTTATGGAAAAAATGGTGTAGGAATAGAGGGGTTATTCAAAAAGATTTTTAATATTTTTTCATAAGGAGTTGTAGGTATGTATAACAATAGTATTAGTGTTAATAACAAATGTGAAATTATATGGGATAAAGATATATACAAAAGTAATGTTCAGGATATAACTGAAGAATACATAGCTATAAGTTTGCCAATAGCAAATGGTAGTTATGCAAATTTAGTAAAAAACGATAGAGTTGAAGTAATATATAGTACTGAAGATAGTTTATATTCATTTGAAACAAAGGTTATTGGAAGAAAAAAAGAAAAAAATATACCTATGATATTAGTTAGTATACCTGAAGAGGATCAAATAAAAAAAATACAAAGAAGAAGAAATTTTAGAATTGAATTATTTGAAAAGGTATTTTATAAGGTTTTTGATAAGGAGAATTTCAAGGAATCTTTGGTAAAAGGCATTTCAGGAAAAGTAGAAGAATTTTTACAAGGAACTATGGTTGATTTAAGCGGTGGAGGTATGAAACTATTAGTACAAGACAACATAGAGCTTGGGAGTTTTGTAATAGTTCAATTTGACATCCATGATAAGCAAATTGTTGCTGAAGGTGTTTGTGTAAGATGTATTAAACTTGAAAATGGTGAGTTTTCTTGTGGAATTGAGTTCAATGAAATAGATGGTAGGCAAAGGGAAAATATAATATCATATACGTTTGATATTATGAGAGAGCGTATGAAAAAAAGGTAGGAGGGTTTTATATGGCAGTAGCCGGTATTGTTGATGGAAGAGAAGAGATGATAAAAAAATATATACCACTTGTAAAGTATATAGCATCAAGAGTTATAATAGGTAAAGGTAAATATATTGATTATGAAGACTTAGTGGGTTATGGAATGATAGGTCTTATGGATGCTATGAATAAATTTGATGAAAGCAAAGGTATGAAGTTTTCAACTTATTCATCAATAAGAATCAAAGGGGCTATGATAGATGAACTTAGAAAAAATAGCCCCATATCAAAAGGAGCAATGGACAAGCTTAATAGGTATAATGCAGTAGTGGAATTACTTCAAAAGAAGCTTCTTCGTGAACCGACAGATAAAGAAATAGCTGGCGAACTTGGCATTCAACTTAAAGATGTAATGGAGATAGAAGGGTATATTAATTATATATCTGTAGTATCATTAGAAGATTTGATATTTTCAGAAGATGATGATATGCCGCTTATTGGTACAATAGAAGATGAAAAAAGTCCAAGCCCTGAAAGAACTTTAGAAGAAAAAGAAGAAATAGAATATTTAACAAAGGCATTGGATACATTAAATGAAAAAGATAAAGTTGTTTTAACGTTATATTATTATGAAGGACTTACTTTAAAACAAATTGGAAATGTATTAAGTGTATCAGAATCTAGAGTGTGTCAATTGCATACAAGGGCAATACTGCATTTGAAAAATGCGCTAAAAAAATTAAAATATAATTAATTTGGAGAGGATTTCATGTCTGTACTAATACTATTAATTATAGGGATAGCATTGATTTTTATAAATATAAAGGCTATTAAAAAAGAAAATAAAGTAGAAAATTTTGAAGACAATTTTAAAAATGCGGAAAGTAATATTAAAAATTATGATGTGGAAATTGGAAAGCTGAGAAAAGATTTTGCAGAAACTGTTTTGGAATTGCAAGAAGAAATAGAAGTATTAAAAGAAAAAATTGTGCAATTGGAAAAAGTTAAAAATATAACTAAAAAGAATGAATTAGTATACGATAATAAAAACATAGATGTTTTAGTAGGTGAAGATAGTAGGAAAGAAAATAAAAATGTTGAGGATGCTGCTGAAGTTAGTGATAGTAAAGATAAAAAAGTAGTTAAAGTAAAGGAAATGATGGACAGGGGTTATTCAGTAGATGAAATTTCAAAAGAACTCAATATAGGTAAGGGGGAAGTCCTATTAATTCAAAAATTATACATAAAATAGTTAAAGCATTAAATTTGATTTGTGATAGAAAAATTTTGCTAGGAATAGGGATAGGTATGCTATTTACTACGATTGTAATGTTTAGCATTAATTCTGGTCATACGATGAGTCGTGGAGAAATTGAGAATCAAGCATATCATTATGGAATGAAATATCCACAAGATATTAAAGGATATAAATAGAGATATACGCTTGAAACTTCAAAATCAATTTGTATCAAAATGCCGGTTTCTTGTCATTTTGATACAAATTGATTTTGGTAGTTGAAATGGTATATAAATGTTTTACAGAAAGGGTGCTTAGAATTATGGTAAGATCTTTTTATACAGCTGTATCTGGAATGATAGTACAGCAAGCTAAACAAGACGTTTTAAGTAATAATCTAGCAAATGCAAATACTGTTGGCTTTAAGAGTGATGATTTATTTTCAAAGGCATATGACGATGCAACTATACAGAATTATGCTAAACAGGTTAATGGTGTTCACCAGAGGACGATACTTGGAACTTTAAATTTAGGTAGTAAAATAGATGATACTACAACGGATTTTACAGGTGGAGACATTCAAGCAACTAACAGTGATAAAGATTTTGCTATAGATGGTAGAGGCTTTTTCACAGTTTACAGAGATGGCGTTGGAGCACAGAATTACTATACAAGAGATGGTCATTTTCATGTAAATATGAATGGATATCTTGTAAATGATTCTGGTGATTATGTTATGGGAACTAATCTTAATACTGGTGCTGATGAAAGAATCAATATAGGAAATGGCACAGTTGCATGTGATAATCTTGGCAACTTGGCAGTTGATGGTAAACCAGCTTATAAATTAGATTTAGTTGATTTTAATGACTACAGTACATTAAAAAAGGTTGGAGATAATTTGTATACTGGGCAAAATCCAATTAGAAATGCAACTGTAAATGTTGAAAATAAAGCACTTGAAGGATCTAACGTAAATATAATGACGGGTATGACAGATATGATGACTGCCATGAGGGAATTTGAAAGTGATCAAAAAGTAGTTCAAGAGATTGACGGAACTGTTAGTAAGGCTGTAAATGAAGTTGGAAAAGTATAAGCTTAAGAGGTGAACATTTATGTTTAGAATTATGTGGAATGGTACAAGTGGTATGTATGCAAATCAAGAGAAACTAGATGCAATATCTAATGACTTAGCAAACTTGGAAACCGTTGGATATAAAAGCGAGCAAGTTTCTTTTAGTAATTTGATGTATGAAACTTTAAAGAAAGATGGTTATCCTGTTTCTAGTGGCAAGACACCATCTACGGGAACTGGAGTTAAGGCTGATAGCTGGATAAGAGATAATAGTGAAGGTACTATAACTCAGACAAATAATAATACGGATTTTGCTATAGACGGTGAAGGGTATTTTAGAGTTACTACTCAGGATGGTTCTAAAGCATATGAAAGAAATGGGCAATTTTCCATAAATGACAATGGCAATTTGGTGGATGGAAATGGTAACTTATTAGATATTCAATATAATGCTGGCGTAAATCCTAATTCTGTTAAATTTACTAATAGCAATATTGTTATTACAGAAGATGGCGGCGTTGGAATTAAAGATACACAAAGCAATATTACTTCTATCGGAAAGATAAATTTGTATAATGCAGTTGGAGATAATTCTATGAGTTCCGCTGGTAATAATTTATTTGTTCCAAATCAGGGTGTACAAATGAATCAAGTAACTGGTTCTAAAATAAAACAAGGCTATATTGAAGGCTCAAATGTTGATTTGGCAACAAGTATGACAGATATGATAAAAGCACAGAGAGCTTACGAAATTTCATCTAAAAGTGTAAAAACTGCTGATGAAATGTGGGGAATGGTAAATAGCTTAGTTTCAAAGTAAGTGTAGTTTATGATATTAAATAAAATTAATAAAGCTAAGAGTGAAATATTTAAACTATCCTAAACTACACTTACTTTGAAGCTACAGTGGTTTAATGTAAAAATTCCTCCGTGCCTACGGAATTTTGGGCTAGTGAAAAAAATGATGTTAGAAACTAGTGGTGAAGATAACCGTACCAGAGGTGTGGACATAAGTCCATTAAGATTCTTGGACCAGAGTAATGTAGTATAACAAACTAAGCGGCAATTCAGCGCGAAAGCTTAAAAGCTTTCGTTGAATTGCCGCTTAGTTTTATTTAAGATTTTCTGTAGCAAAGCGGAAGAAAATCATCCTTCACTGTACTTTGTACTCTGTACTCCGTACTCTGCTTTATCCTAAAGTGCTTCTATTGTGTTTGTAATTGGAGGGATTACTTGTTTCTTTCTTGAAAGAACTCCAGGAAGGTATGCGGAATTATCTTTAAATGTTACATTAAATGTTTTTCCAACCAAATCCTTATCAGTTCCAGTTACAAAAGCAAGTGAACCTTCTTTTATTATATCTGTTAAAAGAAGTAGAAGTATATCGAAATTCTCTGAATCTGTTTTTTGATTCATATATTCAAGCATTTCAGCTTTATATTTTTCAAAACCTTCTAAGTCCATTGTGCTTACTTGGGAAACACCAATTTTTTTGCCACCAATAGTAAATATCTTATAATCTGTATTAAATATTTCTTCTACAGTCTTACCGTCAAGAGAAGTACCAGCCTTAAACATTTCGCTAGCGTAATCCTCAGCGTTTATACCTGCTATTTCACAAAGTCTTTTAAGCATTTCTCTATCTGTATCAGTAGTAGTTGGTGATCTAAAAAGAAGAGTATCTGAAATAATAGCTGAACATAATAATCCGGCAGCTTTTTTTGATGGTCTTATTCCATGTTCAAAGAACATAGATGCAACTATTGTACCAGTACAGCCAACAGGTTGATTTCTAAAGTATATTGGGTTTCCTGTTTGCATTCCACCTATTCTATGATGATCAATAATTTCTAGAATTTCTGCATCCTCAAGTCCATCTACTGTTTGAGATTTTTCGTTGTGGTCTACAAGAATTACCTTCTTTTTACTTTGGGAAATTAAATGATATCTTGATATAGATCCTACAACATTTTCATTTTCATCAATTACAGGATAACTTCTATATCTTGTATTAAGCATAACATCTTTAATATCTTCAACAAGATCAGAAGTTCTAAAGGAAACTATATTTTCTGTATTCATTACATAAGATATTGGTATGCTTTGAACAATAAGTCTAGAAGTTGTAAAAGAATCATAAGGTGTTGATATTATAGAAGTATGAGCCTCTTTAGCTTTACTAATTATTTCATCGCTTACTTTATGATTTCCAGCAACTATCATAAGTGAAGCTTTAGAATCGATAATAGTAGCTTGAGCATCTTTTCTATCACCACAAATTACAATATCTCCTTCTTCAATATGTTCTTCTGCACTACTTGGCTGCATTGCGGCAACAACTATTTTACCAGGAAATTTAGGATTTTCTTCATTTAAGAAAACTGTTTTTGCAGAAAGTGTATCTAGTATATTTTCAATTGTAGTATTACTTTTTGCTAGAATATTATTATCCCATATATCCATGTATGTTGATGTAATGTTTGATACTGAAGCGATTCCTTTTAAATTTCCATTTTCATTAACTATTGGCAAGGTTTTTACATTACTTTTATTCATAATTGACCATGCCATTTTTAAAGATATTTCAGAGGATATAGGTGCAGTATTATCAAAAGTTAAATCAGAAACCTGACACTTTAAAGTAGGCATTAATTCTGGTGCTTGAGCATTAAAATAGTCTAATGCAAATTGAGTTTCACGACTAGGTTCTCCAAGTCGTATTGGAATTGCTGTTTTAGAACCAATTTTGTTCTTTAATTCAGCATAAGCAATTGCTGAACATATTGAATCTGTATCTGGATTCTTATGTCCAGTTACATAAATAACATCTTTCATTTGTTACACATCCTTTTCGTTTATCTAGGGATAAACCATTTAAAATTCTAAATTTATTTGAAACGGTTTATCTGAGTAAGGCAATAAATACAATTATCTTTATCTTTAGCCTTTCTTTATTTTATATTCTAAAAGAGTAATTGTAAAGAGTTGTAGTCCATTTTTGCATAAATTATATATGTACAAGCATAAATTATTTATATATAGATATACTACTTGAAAAATTGAAATTGCAAATGTAGAGTTTATCCTGTTAAATTACAATTTTTAGAGCAGAGTACAAAGTACAAAGTACAGAGTACAAAGAAGGATGATTTGCCTTTCGTTTTACTCAGGCAAATCTTAAACTTAAATGGTGTCAGCTTCTCTCTGCGCCATCAATGGCGCAATTGCGCAGCAATAAAAAAATAAGTTTTGAGATTTTTCGTAGTGCTAACGGAGAAAATCGTCCTTCATTGTACTTTGTACTCTGTACTTTGTACTTTGGCTTCTCCTCGACAAATTGTAATTTTGCTGTTTCAACTGGTATATCTTTACTAAAAATTTAATCAAGTGTGTTTGCGATTAAAGAGAGTAGAGGGTGATAAGGTGATTAATGAAAATGAATTAATAACGGGATTGTCAGAAGAAGAAGTGATAAAAAGAAGAAAAAAATATGGGCTTAATGCAATACAAAAAAGAAAAAAAATATCTGCCATAAAGATATTTTTATCACAGTTTAATGATTTTATTATATGGGTTTTGATTGCAGCAACAATTATATCAGGATTTATGGGTGAAAAGGCTGATGCTATAACAATACTTATAATAATAGTACTAAATGCAGCCATGGGATTTATTCAAGAATTTAAAACAGAAAAGTCACTTGAAGCATTAAAGGAGCTCACAGCACCAACATCAAAAGTTTTGAGAGGAAAATCAATAAAGATAATAAATGCGGAAGAACTTGTACCTGGGGATATTATTTTAATTGAAAGTGGTGATAGAGTACCAGCGGATTCTATTATTTTGCAAGGTACTAATATAGTAGTAGATGAATCGCTTTTAACTGGTGAATCAGTTGGAGTTTATAAAAATGAAAAAAATAACAATATATATATGGGCACAATAGTTTTGACTGGCAAGGCTCAGGCTAAAGTAACTAACATTGGCATGGATACAGAAATGGGTAAAATAGCAAATATGCTTGAAAATATAGATGACGAAAAGACTCCGCTTAAACAAAAGTTATCCTCTCTTGGTAAAATACTTGTGGTTATTTGTATACTTATTTGTGTTATTGTAACTGCACTTGGAATAATGAGAGGACAGGATAAATATCAAATGTTTCTTGTTGGTGTAAGTTTGGCTGTGGCAGCTATTCCAGAAGGTCTTCCGGCTATAGTAACTGTTGCACTTGCATTAGGAGTTTCAAGAATGCTTAAAAGAAATGCTCTTGTAAGAAGATTGCCAGCTGTTGAAACTCTGGGATGTACATCTGTAATTTGTAGTGATAAAACTGGAACGCTTACACAAAACAAAATGACTGTAAAGGCAGTATATTATAATGATAGACTTTATGAAAAGGACAAGTATAGTGAAAGCAATTTTGAACTTTTAAAGAGAAGTTTTATTTATTGCAACGATTGCGATTATAATTTTACTAAAAAAAGCATTGATGAATGTTTATTTGGTGATCCAACAGAAACGGCACTTATACGAGCATTTTTTAATGATAGTTCTGCTCTTAAAAGTTTTCTAAGTAACGAAAATAGAATAAGTGAAATTCCATTTGATTCAACTAGAAAAATGATGTCTGTTGTAAGTAAAAGTTCTAGGGGAATATATTGTTATGTAAAGGGTGCGCCTGAGAGAATTATAGAAAGATGTAAATATATATATATAAATGGAGAGGTCCAATTGTTTACTTCCTCATATAAGGCAAAGGTTAATAGAGAACTTGAAAATATGTCTAAAAAGGCTCTTAGATGCATTGCTTGTGCATATAAAGATAAAGATATTTCAGAGGCACATAAAGAAAAAGATTTAATTTTCATTGGTATTGCAGGTATGATAGATCCTCCAAGACCTGAAGTAAAGGATGCTGTTTTAAAATGCAGAACTGCTGGCATAACTCCAATTATGATTACTGGAGATCATAAGAACACTGCTTTTGCCATTGGAAAAGAACTTGATATTTGCAATGATATATCTGAAGTTATGAGTGGAGAAGAATTAGATAAAACAAGTGAAGAAAAACTCAAAACCCTTGCGGGAAAAATTAAGATATTTGCAAGAGTAAGTCCAGAACATAAACTTAAAATAGTGAGGGCATTTAAGAGCAATAATAAAATAGTTGCAATGACAGGTGATGGTGTTAATGATGCGCCAGCAGTAAAAGAGGCTGACATAGGAATTTCAATGGGAATCTCGGGAACTGATGTAACTAAAGAAGCTTCAGCAATGATTTTGCTTGATGATAATTTTGCAACCATAATTTCTGCTGTTGAAGAGGGTAGGGTAATTTATAATAATATCAGAAAATTTATAAGATATCTATTATCCTGCAATTTGGGTGAAGTTATTACAATGTTTTTAGCATCACTATTTTATTTAGATACTCCACTTTTGCCAATACAAATATTACTTATAAATTTAGCAACAGATGGTCTTCCAGCTTTGGCATTAGGTGTTGATCCTGCAGATAAGGATATAATGTTGGAAAAGCCAAGAAGTAAAAATGAAGGTATTTTTTCACGGGGACTTGCTGAAAAAATAGTTATAAGAGGATGCCTCATTGGAGTTTGTACTGTATTATCTTTTGTAATTGCGCTGTATTTGGGATATACCTTAAGAACAAGTAGAACAATAGCGTTAGGTACTTTGATTATGTCTCAACTTATACATGTTTTTGAGTGTAGGTCAGAAAAACATTCTATATTTGAAATAAAATTATTTACTAATCCATACTTGGTTGGTGCTGTAAGTATTTCTATAACAATGCTTTTAATTGTAACATATATTCCGTTTATGCAAAGTGTATTTCATACATCACCTTTGAATTTATTTCAGTGGGTTATAGTAATATTCTTTTCTGGTTTTATTTCACTTGTAAATAGTGTTTACTTGTATTTCAATAATAAGTAACAAATTCACAATGCACGATGCACAATGAAATAATAAAAAGCAGTGAATTCACTGCTTTTTTATGTAACTTTATTTCATTCTTTTAACTTTTCTAGTTGTCTTTATTGGAGCGCTTTGACCATCAGTAGCTACTAAATCTTTTTTTGTAGTTAAATTTCGGATATTCATAATCTCAATAATTTCGCTTGATTGTTTGCTTTTTTTACCTTTTATACCTTTAAGACCTTGAACAATTACAAGGTTTCCTTGATTTAAAGTCATAAATTCTATTTTTTTAAACCACCTGTTTCTTTTGTAAACGCATTTAACAATTGTCTTACTTCTGTCAGGTTTAATTAAAACAGTTGCTATCAATTTATGAAAAATCCATAAAATGGTTTTAGTTTCGATTTTTACTGAAATTACATTACCCTGGACTTGAGTTAATCTATCACCATTCTTTTTTAAAAAGCTATCAGTATAGGATTGCTGCAATTTTTCTTTAAAACTCATATTAAAAACTCCTTTATGCTGAATTTAAGGGACTATTGCATTAATAATTAATTGAATAAATAATCTAAATTTTAGTGCAACGGCTCCAATAAGTGCATCAAATATTCTTTTGTATATTATAACATAGGTTAATGAATTTGTGAATACAATTACATATTTAGAATATTATTATAAGGAGAGGAGGGATTAAGGCATGTATAGAAAACTAACTCCTAATGATGTAATTTATAATAGTAATTTGGAAGAAAACATTATCCATGCAGATGATGAAGTTGAATTTGAGGAGTATGATACTTTATACAGTAATATAAAAAGTGGACTTCATATAAATGACTCAGGATATAATATATATATAGTTGATGGTTTTAGCAGAGATAAGTTAAATACAATTACAAATTATATAAGCAAAGTATTAAATCTAGAGTATAAACCAATGGATATATGTTATATTACGGAAGATAATTCTGAAAATATCACTAGCCTTAAGATGTCAGGAGGATGCGGAAACAAGTTAGTACAATATATAGATGAAATAAAAAAAATGTATTTAAAACTGACTTATGAATTTTATAATGAATATGAAAATAAAGAAAAAGAAGAAATAATAAATAGCATTCAAAATAAAAAGGAAGAGATTGTAAATGAAATAGTGGAAGATGCAAAAAAAAGCGGATTTCAGCTTAAAATTTCTGAAGCAGGATTTAATTTTATTCCAATTAAAGATGGCAGCGGAATGACAGAAAAAGAATATGAATTGCTTGATATGGAGAAAAGGGATAATATTTTAAAAGAAATAAAAGAACTTAAAAAAAAGGCTAGAAAGATATTTGATAAACTTAAAGCAGTAGAAGAAGATGAAATAGGTATGCTTAAAAAGTTTTTTAAGGATTTTTTTGTCCTTAAAACTCAAAGTTTAAAAGAGAAGTGTACCAATGAGCTTTACGAAAATTGTGAAGCCCGCAACTTTATAGATAAGATATGTATGGAAATAGAAAATGATTTAATAAAAAATTACACAATAAGCTACGAAAATGATGAAGCTAAAATAATAGAAATATTATCAAAATATTATGTAAATGTAATTGTTGATAACAGTGGAAATGATAAGGTTCCAGTTATTTATGAGGATGATCCAAATCTTGAAAATCTCATAGGCAGTATTAAGTATGAAAGTAACAATGGAACTTATATGACCGATATTAGTTTAATAAAAGCTGGTTCAATTCTAAAGGCAAATGGTGGATGTCTTATAATTAGAATAAATAACTTACTTTCATGTAGGTTATCATACTACTATCTAAAAAAAATACTTATGAGTGGCATGGTCGATTTGAATTATAATAATGGATATCTTGAAGCTATTTCATTAAATGGACTTAAACCAGAACCTATTCCTATTAAAGTTAAAGTTATACTAATAGGAAACTATGAATCCTATAATTTACTATATAATTTGGATGAAGATTTTAGAAATCTCTTTAAGGTTAAGGCTGAATACAATCCACTTATAATTGTAAGTGATTCTAGTAAAAAGGCTCTAGTTAAAACGTTAAATAGGTGCTCCACTGAGAGTGAGTTAAAAAGTTTAGATTTTTCAGCTATTCAGGAAATATCGAAATATCTAGCTAGAAAGGCTGAAAATAGAAATAAGTATTATTATGATTATGCTGATATTTCAAAAGTACTTACTTTTTCAAATGAATTAGCTAAAGGGGAAGATTGTAAAACCATAACAGGAGAGCATGTTAGAAAAGTTGTCTATAAGGAGGAATTAGTTGAAAGGCAAATTTCAGAAAGGTATAAAGAGGAAAAAATATTACTTGAAGTTGAAGGAAGCAAAATTGGTCAAATTAACGGGTTGTCAGTCATAGACTTAGGATATGCAGCTTTTGGAAAACCTATTAGGATAACATGCATTTGTCATAAAGGTGAAGGACATATTGTAGATATAAATAAGGAAAATTCACTTAGTGGAGAAATTCATTGTAAATCAATTAGCATACTTAAAGGATTGATGAACCAAATTTTTAGAGGTCACAACAGACTGCCAGTTGATTTTCGATTATGTTTTGAGCAGCTTTATGGAAAGCTTGATGGCGATAGTGCTTCTGTTGCGGAGGCCGTATGTATGCTATCAGCACTATCAAAGATTCCAATAAAGCAAAATATAGCTGTTACAGGTTCAATAAATCAATTTGGTGAGGTTCAGCCAATTGGAGGAGTTAATTATAAAATAGAAGGATTTTATAAGGTATGCAAAATGCATGATGTTATAAAATGTGGTGTTTTAATTCCAGAAAGTAATGTTGATAGTATAGTATTAAATAACGAAGTTGAAGAGGAAGTATTGAAAGGAGATTTTGATATTTATTCAATGAAAAATATTGAAGATGCAGTAAATGTTCTTATGGATACTAAGTGGGAAGATATGATAAAAGCGGCAAAAAGTGAATTTAGAAAGTATGTTGGTACAAGAAAACACTGAATTCAATTCACAATTCACAGTTCACAATGCACAATGAAGGAGGATTTGCCTTCCTTTCGTCAGGTAAATCTTAAATTTAAACATTATAAGCTTCGCTTAGCACCATTTATGGTGCTATTGCGAAAGCAATAAAAAAATTAAATTTAAGGTTTTCTGTAGCTTTGCTACAGAAAATCTCCATTCATTGTGCATCGTGAATTATGAATTGCTTAAACATTAAATCTGAAAAATACTACGTCGCCTTCCTGCATTATATAATCTTTACCTTCAAGTCTGTACAGTCCTTTTTCTTTTGCAGCAGATTCGGAACCGCAAGCTACAAGGTCATCATATGAAATTACTTCTGCGCGGATAAATCCTCTTTCAATATCTGTATGTATCTTTCCTGCAGCTTTTGGAGCTTTTGTTCCATTAACTATTGTCCAAGCTCTAACTTCATCTGGTCCAGCAGTTAAGAAGCTCATAAGTCCGAGTAATTTATAGCTCTTTTCTACCAATCTATCTAATCCAGAAGATTCAAGTCCATATTCATCTAACATTTCCTTTTGTTCTTCATCGTTTAGTGAAGAAAGCTGTTCTTCAAGACTTGCGCAAATAGGTATAACTTCTGAATGTTCCTTCTCTGCAAGTGCTTCAACTCTTTTTACAAGTTCATTTTCCATATTACCAGAAAGTACATCGTCCTCAGAAACATTAGCAGCATATAAAACAGGCTTTGATGTTAAAAGAAATAAAGTTTTTACAAATTCATTTTCATCATCTGTAAATTCAAGAGTTCTAACAGGCTTGCCTTCTTCAAGTTGCTTTTTTATTCTTTCTAGTATAGCCATTTCTTCTTTTGCTTTTTTATCACCTGAACGTACTGCTTTTATTGTTTTTTCTATTCTTTTGTCAATTATGTCTAAGTCGGAAAATACTAATTCAAGACTAATGGTTTCAATATCTCTTATGGGATCAACACTTCCATCAACATGAACAATATTTTCATCTTGGAAACATCTTACAACATGAACTATTGCAGCAGATTCTCTTATATGTGAAAGAAATTTATTACCAAGACCTTCACCTTTGCTTGCACCTTTTACAAGGCCTGCTATATCATAAAATTCTATGCTTGTGTGTACTTTCTTTTTAGAAGTATACATTTTCTCAAGTACATCTAGTCTACTATCAGGAACTGCCACAACTCCTACATTAGGTTCTATTGTACAGAAAGGATAATTTGCAGATTCTGCACCGGCTTTTGTTATAGCATTAAATAAAGTACTTTTACCAACATTAGGCAATCCAACTATTCCTAATCTCATTTATACGTAACATTCCTTTCTTGAAGTATATTAATATGGATATGCAATTTTAATGAAGTTTTCACATTGAATAATTAATTTAATCATAAATTAAAATTATTGCGAACCTTTATTCAGGGTACAGATTACAGATGACAGAGTACAGTTAGGGATGATTTACCTTTTCTTACGTCAGGTAAATCTTAAACTTAAATGTTGTCAGCTTTGCTGAACAACATTAATAATATAGCGATTGCGTAAGCAATCAAAAAATAAGTTATAAGATTTTCTGTAGCAAGGCGGAAGAAAATCATCCTTCACTGTACTCTGTACTCTGTCAGTTGTACTCTGAATAATGGTTCGTAATATTTAAATTTAGTAAAGTAATTCCATTAAAATTTCAATATCTACCATTTAAATATACACTACTTAATAATCTTTATAAATTATACTCTAGAATGGGGATTTATTCAATACACATATCTGGGGCTTGGGCTTTAGCCCATAAAGATTCTTGAACCCCATAAAAATACTTTCAAATGCAACAGAAAAAATAAACGTTTAAAGGAAAACTTTTGCCTGGGGCTTGGGCTTTAGCCCATAAAGATTCTTGAACCCCATAAAAATACTTTCAAATGCAACAGGAAAAAATAAACGTTTAAAGGAAAACTTTGGTATGGGGCTTGGGCATGTGAATTTTATTAATGCTAGCAGGATAGAATTGGTATTTGCAATTTCAATGTTCCAAGTTTATCCTGACAAATTACAATTTAACACAGAGTACGGAGTACAGAGTACAACGAAGGATGATTTTTCTCCGTTAGCACTGCGAAAAATCTGAAAACTTATTTTTTTATTGCTGCGCAATCGCGCCATACATGGTGCTCAGCGAAGCTGACAACATTAAGTTTAAGATTTACCTAAGCAAAGCAAAAGGTAAATCATCATTCACTGTACACTGTACTCTGTACTCTGCTCGACAAATTGTAATTTAACAGGATGAATTTGGTATAATTAATTTTAACTTTTAAAATTGTTTATCTATATAGATAGACAACTTGAAACATTGAAATTATAAATACCAAATGTATCCTTATGCTAATATTTTCAATTCACAATTCACAATGCACAATGAAGGATGATTTTTCTACGTAAGCGTAGAAAAATCTGAAAACTTATTTTTTATTGCTTACGCAACAGCACCATATATGGTGCTTGCGAAGCTGATAATATTTAAATTTAAGATTTACCTGAGAGAAGCGAAAGGTAAATCATCCTTCATTGTGAATTGTGCATCGTGAACTGTGAATTGAAAAATATTGCTGCCAGGATAAACTTGGAATTTCCAATTTTAATGTTCCAGATTGTATATCTATATGACAGAATAAAATTACATACTTAAGCAAAAGCTACTTCTAAACTTTATTCTTAAGATTTAAGATATATTGTCAAACTAGAAATTAAATCAGAGTACAATGATTCAAATTATAATTTAATTAGGATATGTTTCACTTTTAAAATTTCCATATTTTATGTGATATTCATAAGTTTGTTTGTTCTATTGTTAAATAATAAGAAAGTTTTCAAAAAAAACTTTAAAAATTTTAAACTTTTCACTTTAAAAGAAGGAATATTTATATTATTATAGAATATATAGATTGTGGTTAAAAGTGGTTGAAAGTGGTGTAAAAAATACACAATGGGGTGGAAAAATGTTTATAGGTGAATATGAACATGCATTGGATAGTAAAAACAGAATAATCATTCCATCGAAATTCAGAGAAGAAATAGGAGATAATTTTGTACTTACAAAAGGATTAGATGGTTGTTTATATGCTTACCCCTTAAATGAATGGAAAGTTCTTGAGGAAAAATTAAAAAAATTACCGCTTACTAGCAAGGATGCAAGGGCATTTGTTAGATTTTTCTTTTCAGGAGCAAATGAAATTAGCATAGATAAACAAGGCAGAGCTTTGATACCACAAAATTTAATTAAATATGCGACTATAAATAAAGAACTTGTTAGCATAGGAGTATCAACAAGAATAGAAATATGGAGCAAGGAAAAATGGAATGAATACAATGATTCGGACGTAGATATGGATGCAATAGCCGAAAAAATGAGTGAACTTGGAATATGATAAGGAGAATAGCAATGGAGTTTAAACATGTTTCTGTACTATTAAATGAAGTAATAGAAGAACTTAAAATAAAAGAGGATGGAATTTATGTAGATTGCACACTTGGTGGAGCTGGTCATTCTAGTGAAATATTAAAAAGATTGTCACAAAAAGGAAGACTTATAGGTATAGATCAAGATACTGATGCCTTAAAAGCTGCTAGTGAGAAATTAAAGGATTACAATAATGTAACTTATGTACATAACAATTTTTATAATATAAAAAACATATTAGAAGATTTAAATATAGAAAAGGTTGATGGTATTTTAATGGATCTTGGGGTATCATCTTACCAACTTGATAAACCGGAAAGAGGATTTAGCTATATGCATGATGCACCTCTCGACATGAGAATGAATAAGGATAGTAAATTTTCTGCATTTGATGTAGTTAATAACTATGATGAACAAAAACTTTATAAGGTAATAAAAGACTATGGTGAAGAAAAATTTGCAAAGAGAATTGCTGGTTTTATTGTAGAGAAAAGAAAAGAAGGAGATATAAAATCTACATTAGAGTTAGTTGATGTAATAAAAAGTGCAATTCCAGCAAGATTTAGAAGGGAAGGACCACATCCAGCTAAAAGGACTTTTCAGGCAATAAGGATTGAGGTAAACAAGGAACTTGAAATTTTAAATAAGACTATAGAGGATGGAATAAATAAGTTAAATGTTAGTGGAAGAATGTGTATAATAACATTTCATTCTCTTGAGGATAGAATTGTTAAAAATAAATTTAAAGAACTTAAAGATCCTTGTACATGTCCTAAGGATATGCCAATATGTGTATGCGGCAAAAAGCCTGAAATTGAAATAATAACAAGAAAACCTATAGAACCTTCAGAAGAAGAAGTAAATGATAATCCAAGAAGTAGAAGTGCAAAATTAAGGGTGGCAGAAAAAATTATATAGTTAATGGTTATAATATGATGAGAGGTGAATAAAATGATAATGGCAGATAAAAAATTCTCAGTTAATGGAAATACTGCGCTGGTACCAGAAAGAAAAACATATGAAAATTCAGAAGAAGAAAAGTATAAAAAAATAAGGGAATCTCAAAGAGAAGTACTGAGAAGAAAAAAACACTTGAAGCTTAAGAGTCAAGCAAGAATAATTATGTCAATAGTCATTATATTTATTATGGGAATAACCATAATATATAGGTATTCTGAAATTTATACTATGCAGGATAAATTGTTAAATTTGCAGAATGAAGAGAAAAATATAACAAGTCAAAATGAAAATTTAAAATATAAGTTATCAAGCTATGATGACATAAAAGAAATACAAAAGAATGCAACTGAAAAATTACATATGATTCAGCCAAATGATTCTAATGTGGTTCACGTTAATTTAAGTAAGAACAGCATTACGGTAAAAAAAGATGGCAATACAAATAACAAAAGTAAAAATATATTTGAGGTTATAATGAGCAAGTTATTTTTATGGAGGTAGCCATTTGGCAAAAAAGTTTTTGGTTGATAAAGCAGCTATTAAAAGCAGATTACTTGGGGTATTTTTAATATTTATAGTACTTATCTGCTTTTTGTTTTATAGTCTTTTCAGAATTATGGTTTTGATGTCTCCTAAATACAAAGCGATGGCTATAGAACAGTGGACAAGTGAGGTTAAAATAGCAGCTAAAAGAGGAGAAATACTGGATAGATTTGGACAAGAACTTGCAGTGAGTGGAAATGAGTATAGAGTCGATTTAGATTTAAATACTATTAAAAATTATATCACTAAGAAAAAAAATATTACTTTAGATGAGCTTGCAAATAAATTGACTAGTGCACTTGAAATACCAAAGGAAGATGTTCTAAAACAGCTAAATAGGAAGTTTCATGATGGAAGACCTATGGGATCTGCAATACTTGCCAGACGTGTTGAAAAGTCAAAAGCAGATAAGGTTTCAGCTTTGAAGGTAGATGGTGTCATTGTTTCACCAGATACTAAAAGATATTATCCCAATAATAATTTATTGTCACAGGTAATTGGACATACTAATTCTGATGGTGATGGACTTACAGGTGTGGAACTTGAATATGATAAATATTTGAAAGGTACTCCAGGAGTGAGAATCGCTGAACTTGATAAAAATAGTAAAAATCTGCCATACACTATATCAGAGTATACAAAACCTGTTGATGGAGAAGATGTTGAATTAACCATTGATAAAAACATGCAATATTTTGCGGATAAATATGCAGACGAGGCTTTGGTTAATAATAAGGCTAAGGCAGTTTCAATACTTATAACAAATCCTAAAAATGGCGAAATACTGGCTTTAGCAAACAAACCAGATTATGATTTAAATAATCCATGGGACAAGACTAAAACTAGTGACGAACTTCAAAAACAGTGGAGGGATAGAGCCGTTAGTGATACCTTTGAGCCGGGCTCAATTTTTAAGGTTATAACTTCAGTTGCTGCTATGTCAGAGGGAGTTGTTCACGAAAATGATAAATTCAATTGTAATGGTTCAATAACTATAGCAAATAGAACTATTCACTGTTGGAAGCGTACAGGACATGGCGCAGAAACTTTTGTTGACATTTTAAAAAATTCTTGTAATGTTGGGTTTGCGACGCTAGGTGAACGATTAGGAGGAGCAAATTTAAATAAGTATATATCAAAATTTGGTTTTGGTACTAAAACGGGAGTTGATCTTCCTGGTGAAGCTAAGGGAATCATTAAAAAAACAGATAAAATAGGACCGGTTGAGGCAGCTACTATAGCTTTTGGACAAACAGATACTGTATCCATGATGCAATATATTACTGCATTTAATGCTGTTGCAAATGGTGGATATCTTATTACACCACATGTTATGAAGGACATACTTCATCGTGATTCATCTAATAAAGAAATTGTAGACAAGACATATAGTGATTACAACAAAACAAAAATAATAGATGAAAATGTTACTAAAACCTTAAGGGGATATTTAGAAAAGGTAGTATCAGAAGGCGGTGGTAAGAAAGCGTATATAGCTGGATACCATATAGCAGGTAAAACAGGAACTGCACAAAAACCAAATCCTAAAGGTGGAGGTTATGAATCAGGAAAATATATTGCTTCATTTGTTGGTATGGCACCAGCAGATGATCCAAAGGTAACAGTTTTTGTTTCAATAGATGAACCAGATCCATCAAATTATTATGCAGGTCAAATATCAGCACCAGTAGGCCAAAAGTTATTTAATGACATATTTAATTATCTTAATATAAAACCAGATGCATCAAGTGATGATACAGCAAAGAGTCTTCTTAAAGATGTAGTTATTCCCGATATTAGGGGAATGAAAAAAGAGGATGCAATAAAGAAACTCAAAGATTTAAATTTAGATTATAGTATTGAAGGAAGCGGAGCATATATTACAAATGTTTCACCACTTCCAGGTGCAGTTGTTAAAGAAGGAACCAAAATTATACTTTACACAGGTGATAGTGCAAACTATAATAGTAATGGTGATATTGTAGTACCAGATTTGACAGGCTATAGTAAGGCTAATGCTGAAAGTGTTCTAAGTAGCCTTGGAATTAAAGCGCAGTTTTCAGGATCAGGAGTGGTTGATGATCAAGATATTAAACCTAATAGTCATGTTCATAAGGGAACCACTTTAAATATTACGTTGGAAGAAGTAGAAGACTAATCTAATGCACAATTCACAGTTCACAATGCACAATGAAGGTTGATTTTTCTCCGCGAGCGGAGAAAAATCTTTAAAATATTAAGTTTTAAGATTTTCTGAAACCACAGAAAATCATCCTTCATTGTGAATTGTGCATCGTGAATTGTAAATTAATTTTAAAGGGAGTGTGATTTTATTGAAACTTAAAGAAATTTTAGCTGGTGTAAGTTATGAACTTATAAATGGAAGTGTTGATGAAGAAATAACGAATATGCATTATGATTCTAGAAAAATAGAACAAAATGGTTTGTTTTTTTGTATTGAAGGTTATGAAACAGATGGACATAAATACATAGGAAAAGCATTAGAAAATGGAGCAAAAGCTATAATATGCACAAAGGTGCCTGAAAATATTACGAACGCAGCTGTAATTAAAGTTGAAGATGGAAGAAAGGCTATGTCACTTTTAAGTGCTAATTTTTATGGAAATCCAGCAAAGAAACTTAAACTTATAGGTATTACAGGAACAAATGGAAAAACTACTTCTACATATATAATGAAATCAATGCTTGAAAATGCTGGATATAAAGTTGGGCTTGTAGGAACAATAGCAAATTATATTGGTGATAAAAAAATAGAATCACATAGAACAACACCAGAATCAATGGAACTTCAAAAATTATTTCATGATATGGTTGAAGCTGGAATAGAGTATTGTGTTATGGAAGTATCTTCGCATTCATTATATTTAAATAGAGTCTTTGGAATAACTTTTAATGAAGGTATATTTACTAATTTAACAAGGGATCATCTTGATTTTCATAAAACTTTTGAAAATTATTACAAAGCAAAAATGATACTATTTGAAAATAGCAAAAATTCTATTATAAATATAGATAATGAATATGGGAAAAAAGTATTTAATGATGTTAAAAATTCAAAAATAACATACGGAATTGAAAATGAAGCTGATGTTAGAGCAGAAAATATAAATATGAGCTCTAAGGGAACAAGTTTTGATTTAAATTATAATGGAAATAAAATAAGTGCATTTGTGAGTATACCTGGAAAGTATAATGTTTATAATGCCTTGTGCAGTGCGGCAGCATGTTTAAATGAAGGCATATCACTTGAAAAAGTAAAATTAGGTTTAGAAAAACTTGCTTCTGTACCGGGAAGATGCGAAATAGTCACAAATAAATACAATCTTAAATTTGATGTTATCGTAGATTATGCACATACTCCGGATGGACTCATGAATATACTTAGTACTGCAAGAGAATTTACAAAAGGAAGATTAATTTCCGTATTTGGCTGTGGTGGAGATAGAGATAAAACTAAGAGGCCTATTATGGGTGAAATTGGTTCAAAAATGAGTGATATTGCAATAATTACATCAGATAATCCAAGAAGTGAAAAACCAGAAGAAATTATAAGAGATATAACAGCTGGCATAAAAAAAGATAATTATGTAACTATTGAAAATAGGGAAGAAGCTATAAAAGAGGCTTTAAAGATGGCTAAAGAGGATGATGTCATTGTTTTAGCAGGAAAAGGACATGAAGATTATCAAATATTAAAAGATAAAACTATTCACTTTGATGAAAGAGAAGTAATTGCTAAGTTAATAAAGGAGCTGTTTTAATTGGAAAATCTTACACTAGATCAAGTTGTAAAAGCGGTAGAAGGTAAACTAATATTAAAAGGTACTCAAACTACTTTTAATAAAGTAAGTACGGATACGAGGAAAATAGAGGAAAAATCAATATTTATAGCTCTTAAAGGTGAAAATTTTAATGGAAATGAATTTATAGCTGAGGCAGCAGAAAAAGGTGCTTCGCTTTGCATAATAGATGAAGTTAAATTTGGGGCAGTAGATAAATATAAAGAATTGTCAATAATATTAGTAGAGGATACTGGAAAAGCACTTCTTGATTTAGCTGAATTTTATAGAAGTACTCTCAAAAATTTAAAGGTTGTTTCAATTACTGGATCTACAGGAAAGACTTCTACAAAAGACATAACTTCAGCTGTTCTTCAAAGTAAATTCAAGGTTTTTAAAACAGCAGGTAATTTTAATAATGAAATAGGTTTGCCGCTTATGATTTTTAATTTAGATAATACATATGATGTTGCAGTTTTGGAAATGGGCATGAGTCATTTTAATGAAATACACAAAATGGCTAAAGCAGCAAGACCAGATATTGCACTAATGACTAATATTGGTATATCACATATTGAAAATTTAAAGACAAGGGAAAACATATTAAAGGCTAAGCTTGAAATAACAGATTTCTTTGATAAAAATAGTACTTTGATTGTAAATGAGGATAATGATCTTTTAAGTACAATCCATTCTTCAAAATACAAGGTTATAAAAGCAGCAGTTGATAGTGAAGGTGATTTTAAAGCATTTAATTTAGAAGTTAATGAAAATGGATCAAAATTTAGTGTAAGAGAAAAAGATGGTGTAAACTTTGATAATATTGAAATTTTAGTTCCAGGAAAACACAATATACAAAATGCAATGCTTGCAATAGCTTGTGGTAGGAAAATGGGATTAACTTATGATGAAATTAATAGTGGAATTAAAAACATAAAAATGACGTCAATGAGACTTGATATAGTTAAAGGAGAAAAGTTTTCAATTGTTGATGACAGTTACAATGCAAGTCCTGATTCCATGATAGCGGCTATTGATGTTATAAATACTGTGGAAGGTAAAAGAAGAATAGCAATACTTGGAACTATGAGAGAACTTGGGGAAAAATCTTACGAAGCACATTTTGATATAGGAAAATATGCTAAAACTCAAGGAATAGATGAACTTATAACCATGGGGGACTACAACAAAGCATATAGCGAAGGTTATGGCAAAGAAAATTATAATGCATTTTCAAATATGGAAGATTTGATAAAATATTTAGATGCAATTTTAAAAAATGGTGATGTAATTTTAGTAAAAGCATCTAGAAGTATGAAATTTGAAAATATAGTGAAAAATCTTAAGGAATTAATGACTAGATAAGGAGATATAAAATGGGAGTAATTGTTTATTCAGTGTTAGTTGCGTTTTTAATATCTATACTTCAGGGACCTTTATTTATCCCTATTTTACATAAATTGAAGTTTGGACAGAATATAAGAGAAGAGGGACCAGAAAGCCATAAAAAAAAGGCTGGAACACCAACTATGGGGGGAATAATTTTCATAACAACAGCTATAGTTACTATGCTTATTATGCACGATAATATAAATTCTAATTCGATTTTTGTTTTTGTAACTTTTTTAGCTTTTGCACTTATTGGATTACTTGATGATATGCTTAAAATTATACATAAGAAAAATGAAGGATTAACGGCAAAGCAAAAGTTCTTACTTCAGTTCATTGTTTCAATTGCTCTTAGCTGTTATGCTTGTAAAAGTTTTGGAACAGATATTTTTATTCCATTTTTAAAAATAACTTGGACTTGTAATCCGATTATATATGTTTTATTTGTAACTATTTTTCTTGTTGCTGTTACAAACGCAGTAAATCTTACAGATGGATTGGATGGTTTAGCTTCTTCGGTAACGATACTTGTTATGACTTTTTTTGGAGTAGTAAGTTTTTCATGGCATCAATATTCTGTATCTGTTTTTTGTGGGATAGTTGTAGGTACACTTTTAGGATTTCTTAAGTATAATTCTTTTCCAGCACAAATTTTTATGGGCGATACAGGGTCGCTTGGGCTTGGAGGGGCTGTTGCTGCAGTAGCAATAGTATTAAAACTTCCTTTATTGGTTATAATTGTAGGTGGAATATATTTGATGGAAACTTTATCCGTAATATTACAGGTTGCTTCTTTTAAACTTACTGGTAAAAGAATATTTAAAATGGCACCTATACATCATCATTTTGAAAAACTTGGATGGCATGAAACTAAAGTTGTGTCTGTATTTTCCATTGCAACAGTTATATTGTGTTTAATTTCATTTTTGTCATTGATATAGGATAAACCATTGTGAAACTTAAAATTGATTTGTACCAAAATGCCATATTCTAGGCATTATGGTGCACATGAATTTTAATAGTTGAGCTGGTTTATCAATAGGATAATAATTTATGGGAGGATTAGAATATGGCAAAAACAAAACTTTTACAAAAGGTTGAAGTAGATTTTATACTTCTTGCGACAGTTTTATTATTAGTTGCCATAGGGGTTATTATGGTGTATAGTGCAAGCTCATATAGTGCACTAAATAGCAAAAATTTTAAGTATGATGACATGTATTTCTTAAAGAAGCAGGGACTTGCAGCTATAATGGGATTAGTGGCGCTTTTTATTGTAGAAAAGATTGATTATCACAAATTAAAAAAAATAACTGGAAAGTTAATTATAGTTACAATTATATTACTTTTAGTTGTTTTAGCCTTCCATCCAATTAATGGAGCTAGAAGGTGGATACCGATTCCAGGATTTAATCTTCAACCTTCTGAAATAGCAAAATATGTCATAGTTTTAATTCTTGCAAAGGCTATCGAAAAGAATGGGGATAGAATAAAAAAGTTTTTCCCTAATTTCATTGTGTACTTGTTAATAGCAGCTTTTTTTGCAGGCTTAGTTTATATTGAAAAAAACTTAAGTATTGCAACAGTAATAATGGTAGTAAGTATTATTATAATGTTTGTTGGTGGAGCAAGGCTAAAACACATAGCTTCTATATTGGCTTGTGGTGTTATTCCATTAGGTATATATTTTACAATGTCGGTTGGATATAGGCATACAAGGTTTTTGGCATTTTTGGACCCTTGGAAGTATTCGCAAAAAGAAGGTTATCAGATTTGTCAATCTCTTTTGGCACTAGGTTCAGGAGGACTTAAAGGACTAGGACTGGGACAATCCAGACAAAAGTGTTATTACATACCAGAACCGTATAACGATTTTATTTTCTCAATTATAGGAGAAGAACTTGGTTTAATAGGCTGTGTATTTATAATAATTTTGTTTATAGTATTAATACAAAGAGGAATAAGAATTGCTATGAGATCCAGAGATACTTATGGTACGCTGCTTGCAATAGGAATAACTTCTGTACTTGCAGTTCAAGCAATCATTAATGTAGCGGTTGTAACTAATTCAATGCCAGTAACTGGTGTACCACTTCCATTTATAAGTTATGGTGGATCGTCACTGCTTTTCAATTTAATAGCGGTAGGCATATTACTAAATATATCATCACAAACCACGTGAAATTTTAATCAATACAAAATTCACCATGAAGTGGCTGAAAAAAATATTTAAATATTGTGAATTAAATCAATTCACAATTCACGATGCACAATTCACAATGAAGGATGATTTTCTTCCGTTTCACTACAGAAAATCTTAAAACTTATTTTTTTTATTGCTTACGCAGTAGCACCATTTATGGTGCTAAGCGAGGCATTTAAACTTTAAATTTTAAGATTTGCCTAACGAAAGGGAGGCAAATCATCCTTCATTGTGCATTGTGAACTGTGAATTGTGAATTGATTAAGTTATTTTGTAATAATTTTAGTTTACTATAAAATTAGTAGTTGTTATTGTACAACCTTTAATTTTCAATGAATATTATTTTAAATATTATAAAATTTTTGATATAATTTAAATTATAACAAAAAGGTAGTTTATTAATGAAATTATATATTATATAATGTATATAGTGAAGCTAGCTCAACTACAAATTATATATGTACCATAATCCCTTGAAGATTGGTATTTTGGAACATAAATAGTTTGAGTTTCAGGGGAGTTTCACTATACAGATAAACCAGTTCAACTATTGAAATTGATATGCACCATAATTCCAAGAAGACGGCATTTTGTTACAAATGAATTTCAAGTTTCACAGTGGTTTATCTTTAGTTATTGATGCAATTATTAATTTATAAATGTTTCTTTATGAATAGGGTGGATTTATGAAAAAAGAAAAAAATGAACTTATTGAAAGAAGAAGAAAAAAAATAAGAAGAAAAAAAGTAATTTTATTTGGAGTAATACTGGTTTCTGTTCTTGTGACCTTATGCTTAAAGTTACCTTATTTTAATATAAAAAATATAGAGGTGCACAACAATAGTATAATAGACACTGATACAATTGTAAGATTGTCCCAGATTAAAAAAGGAACTAATATATTTTATGTAAGTTTGAAAAAAAATAAAGTTAACATTGAACAAAACCCTTACATAATGAATGTTGGTATATCTAAGAAATTACCAGATACAATTGATATTACAGTTACTGAAAGAAAAGCTGCTTTTTATGCAGAGAAGGATAACAAATATCTTATTATAGATAAGAATGGTGTTGTATTGGAAGAAAAAGATAATTTAAATGGGATGAACCTTATTAAGTTATTGGGATTTAACACTAATAATGCTAAAATAGGAAAGGTTATACCGTGTGATGATAATAGAAAAATAGATGTAATATCTAAACTTACCGATATAGTTATTAATGTTAAGAATTTGAAAATAACTAGTGTGGATATTTCAGATGTTTTAAATTTAAAAGCATATGTCAATAACATGAGTATAATTTTGGGAAGAGTAGATGGATTAGATAGTAAAATTAATAAAGCAATAAATATTATAAATTCAGAGAATCTTAAAGACAAAAAAGGTTATGTAGATGTTAGTTTTAATGGAAATCCAGTATATTGTATTCAAAATTAGGAGGTTTTTTGATGAAAAAAGTTGGCTCACAGATAGCAGTGGCCGCTGTGTGTTGTATACTTGGCTTTATGTTATCACATCAACTTAAAATTGCAAGTATGCAGGAGGATAAAGGCAATACTAATACAAATAGTCCTCAAGTATCTCAAGATATAGATAAATTAACAAAAGAAAAAGCTAACTTGCAAAAGAAAGTAGATGAACTTAATAAACAGGTAAGTGGATATCAGGATGCAGCAGCTAGCAGTAGTACTACTAATAAACAAATATTAGATGAACTTAATAAAGATAATTTAATTCTTGGTAATGTAGATGCAGTTGGTCCAGGTGTAGAAATTGTTATAACGCCACAAAGCTTGTCACATTCAAACAGTGATTCTTCAAGTGCTTTAGATAGTGGGGATCTTATTAAAGGAGAAGATATTGTAGATTTAATTAATGAACTTAATTTTTCTCAGGCTGAAGCAATTTCTGTGAATGATGTTAGAATTACTGCAACAACAGGAATTAAGAGTTCTAGCGGTGGCTCAGATATATTTATTGGTGATGTTAGAATATCTCCTAATGAAAAAATAACAATAAAAGCCGTAGGAAATAGTAAACTTCTTTATTCAGCTTTATCTTATCCAGGAGTTTTTTCTGGTATACCCGCAAATTATAAAATAGATTATAATAAAGTTGATAAAATTACTATAAAGAAATCAAATGCAATAATAAAATTTGATTTTGCTAAACCATCAAATAAATAATTAGGATGTGATTGTGTATGATTGCCGTTTTTGGTTTGTTAATAGGAGTTATATTAGGGGTTGTATTGAACGTCCCAATACCAGATAAATTTTCACCATATTTGTCAGTTGCAATTTTTGCCTGCCTTGATTCAGTATTTGGAGCAATTAGGGCTGGGCTTGATAAACAATATAAGGCTGATGTTTTTATATCAGGTTTTTTTGGAAATGCAATTCTTTCTGTCGCTTTAGTATTTTTAGGTGATAAGCTAAATTTGCCTATTTATTTAGCTGCTGTTATTGTGTTTGGAACTAGAATATTTAATAACTTTGCATCAATAAGAAGAAAGTTATTAGAAAAGGCTAAATTTCACTAATGAGGTGATTGAATGAAAAACAATGAAGCTTCAGTGTTTATTTTTATTGCCTCAATCTTTGTCGGAATATTAATATCATCTAATATGAATTTCGAAAAGGTAGACCAAAAAGTATATCTTAATTCAGAACAATACCAAGATGCATATAGGAATCGAAGTAAATTAGAAAGCGATATAAATGATTTAAAAGAGCAATATTTTAATTTAAACCAAAAAATAAATGATCTTACTAAAACAACAAATGATATGTCTTCAACAAATCAGCAAATGAAAGATGAACTAGATTTAGATAAAATGGCTGTTGGAAATGTAGATATAGAAGGTCAAGGTATAGAAATAACACTTAATGATGGTGGTGGTGAATTTACTGGTACTGTAAAAAATTTTAATACTGTAGCAGATATGATTCATGATCATGATATAAGATATGTGGTTAATGATTTAAGATGTGCAGGGGCAGAGGCTATTTCTATAAATGGTCAGAGAATTTTAAGTAATAGTGAGATATATTGTAATGCTGAATTTATTTTAGTTAATGGAATTAAAACAGGAGCACCATTTGATATAAGAGCTATTGGTGACATGGATAAGTTGCAAGATTATATGCTTTCGGAACGAGGATATCTTAACTACTTGAAATTAAGGGGCGAGGGAAATATAACTATTGATTTGGAAACTAATCCAGATATCAGAATATTTTCCAGCGATGTAAGAGTAAAAGATTATACCATTAAGTAAAAATAGGTTGTATTATAGTAAAAAGTAATAAAATAACATTTAAATTTTATTTTATTTAAATAGATTAAAAAAAATATTTGTTTTATAAAGGATTTTTTGATTTTATGGAGAATATTATATTTATTAAATCCTATTTTTAGGTAAGGAGACGATTAACTTGGACATTGCAAATAATATAGAGGAGATAAGGAAAAATATTCCTCCAGATGTAAAACTTATTGCAGTTTCTAAAACGAAAACTGTCGAAGATATGAAGGAAGCTTACGATTGTGGAATAAGAGATTTTGGAGAAAATAGGGTTCAAGAGTTTTTGACTAAGTATGATGAATTTGAAAAAGATGTTAGATGGCATCTGATTGGTCATCTTCAAGTTAATAAGGTTAAATATATTGTTGGTAAAGTATTTTTAATACATTCTTTAGATAGTGTAAAACTTTTAAGTGAACTAGAAAAAAGGTACTCAAATGAAAAAATTTTTGTAGATGCTCTTATAGAAATAAATATTGGAAGAGAAGAAAGCAAAAGTGGAATTTTGATGGAAAACCTTGATGAATTATTAGAAGAATGTGAAAAATGTACTCATGTAAAAATTAAGGGAATTATGACAGTAATACCAATAGGCGATGAAGAAAGTAATAGAAAATATTTTTCTCAGATGAAAGTTTTATTTAATAAACTAAAAAATGAGAATTTAAAAAATATTGAAATGAAATATCTATCTATGGGAATGTCTGGAGATTATAAAATTGCTATTGAAGAGGGCGCTAATGTTGTAAGGATAGGCCAAGGTATATTTGGAAAGAGAAATTATAATAAATAGGAGGGTAAACAAATGGCAAATAAAGTTTTAAGTAAGGTTATGGGAATTATAGGTTTAAATGAAGAGGATGAATACGATGAAATTGAGGAAAATGAAGTTGAAGACAAAAAATCATTTGAAGAGGAAGAGGAATACGACAATAGTTTCTTACAAAACAAAAAACCAAATAAAGTAGTAAACATACATACCGCAAATTCTGTTAAGGTTGTAATTGTTAAACCTAAGGATTACGATGAAGCTACACAAATTTGTGATGATCTTAAAAACAGAAGGATTGTTGTAGTAAATGTTTCTGAATTAGAACCTAAAATTGCACAAAGATTGCTTGATTTCATGGGTGGTGCAAGTTATGTTTTAGATGGTGAACTTCAAGAAATAGAAAAGGGTGTATATATACTATCTCCTTCAAATGTTGATGTTACAAAAGATTTGAAAAGTGAATTGTCTAATAAAGGAATATTCAATTGGACAAAATAAAGTATAGATATACCAGCTCAACTATTAAAATCAATTTGCATCATAATGCCTAGAAGATATCATTTTGATACAAATTAATTTTAAAGTTTCAAGTGGTTTATCTTTATTAATTAAAAACTTAAAGTTAAATTCATAATGGAGGAAAAAATTATGGTTATAAGCTTAATAATTGTTTTGTTTAGGGTATTGGAATGGATTATAATTATCGATTGCGTATTATCCTTTGTTCCAAGTGATTCTTTATACAGTGTTAGGCAGGCTATAGGAAATATAACAGAGCCAATTTTAGCACCGTTTAGAGCCATTCAAGAGCGAATTGCACCAGGATTTATGATTGATTTTTCTCCTGTTATAGCTTTAATTGTGATTCAAATTATTGAAAGATTAATTATTGCACTATTTTTAAGATAAGGCATTTTAAATTTGAAAAACTTATGAAATTGAGGTGATAAAGTGGGTAATAGCAGATTAACAGCGATGGATATTACTAGCAAGGAATTTAAAAAAACATTAAGGGGTTTTGATACTGATGAAGTAGATGAATTTTTAAATCAAATTGCTGATAACTATGAAAGCATTTACAAAGAAAATTCTACGTTGAAGGAAAAGAATGCTATATTAAGTGAAAAACTTGAACATTATGCTCATATAGAAGAAACAATTCAAAATACCCTTGTATTAGCACAAAATGCAGCAGAACAAGCAAAACAGGCTGCAAAAAAAGAATCGGATTTAATTCTAAAAAGTGCCAATGATACAGCGCAAAAGATGGTAGATAAGGCCAATGGTGATGTAATAAAAATTAATGAAGATTATGATAAAATTAAGCAAGAGTTTGTAAAATTTAAATCGAAATATAGAAACTTTATAAATGCGCAACTTGATATGTTTAATAGTCTTGAAAGTGATTTCGAGAAAAATTATAATATAGCTACAGTAAAAAGTGAAGTAAGCGTAACTTCAAAGGAAATTGAAAGCGCTAAAATTGAGGAGCCTAATCTAGAAAAGGCTAAGTTAGTTGACGAAAATGAGGAAAGTTTTACAAATGATTTAAATGAAATAAAGAGTTTTTTTGTTAAGTAAGAAGAGATTGTTTCATAAAATATAAAAATTGTAAATCTTTATCCAAAGTACAGAGTACAAAGTACAAAGTACAGTGAAGGAAGATTTTCTTTCGCTCTGCTACAGAAAATCTTAAAACTTATTTTTGATTGCTTACGCAATAGCACCATATATGGTGCAGAGAGAAGCATACAACATTTAAGTTTAAGATTTACCTGACGCAAGGAAAGGTAAATCCACCTTCATTGTACTCTGTACTTTGTACTTTGTACTCTGATTTATTTGCTTTGTAATAAGTTTAAAGTAAATATTAATGTAAATGATTATATATAATTTAAAAGTATAATAAATGGAGGAATTTTAAATGAATATTGGAATTATTGGAGCAATGGACGAGGAAGTAGAATTATTAATAAAAGAAGCGAAAATTGAAAAACAAGAGAATAAAGCAGGCATGATATTTAATTTTGGAATACTTAAAAATAAAAATGTAGTAATTGTAAGATGTGGAATAGGTAAAGTTAATGCAGCTATATGTGCTCAAATTTTAGCAGATGATTTTCATGTGGATTACATAATTAATGTTGGTATTGCAGGAGGAATTGGAGATAATGTTTATCCAGGAGATATTGTTATCGGAAATAATCTTGTGGAACATGATGTAGATGCAACTGCTTTTGGAGATAAACATGGACAAATTCCTAATATGGATATTTTTGATTTCAAATGTAATGAGCTTTTAATAGAAAAAGCTAAAGAAGCCTGCAAAGAATTTACAGAACACAACGTGTTTGTTGGTAGAATTGTGTCAGGAGATCAATTTATTGCTGATCCTTCGAAAATAAGATGGTTAAGAGATGAATTTAATGGAATGGCATGTGAAATGGAAGGAGCAAGTATAGCGCATACTGCATACTTGAATAAAATACCTTTTATTGTAATAAGATCTATTTCTGATAATGCAAATAATGGTGCTAGCATGGATTATGAAAAATTTAAACCAATTGCAATAAAAAATTCAACTACAATATTAAGAAATATGATTAATTTATTATAATATTTTTTTTATTTGAAATAATAATCTAAAGAGGATACTTTGATAAACAATTAAAGATAAACTGCTTGAAACTTCAAAATTGATTTGTATCAAAATGCTGTCTTATGGGCATTTTGACGCAAATTGATTTTGGTAGTTAAAATGGTTTATCCATAGTATTGGAGGAAAAGATTATTATGGATGATAATAAATTAGAATATTATAAAAATAAATTAATTAAGGAAAGAAAAAATGTTAAAGATTTAATACTTCAAATGAAGAAAAATGAGGTTATAAATTCTAAAGCAGAAATAGCTTCAGAATTATCACTTTACGATAATCACCCTTCAGATGTTGCGACAGAGATAAATGATATGGAGAAGGGAATGGCATTTAAGCAAAATGAAGTTCATATTTTGAAAAAAATTGATAATGCACTTTTAAGAATACAAGAGCATAAATATGGAATTTGCAAGCAATGTGGTAAACCAATAAATGAAGAAAGACTAGAATTCATACCATATGCAGAAAATTGTGTTGAATGTCAGGAAAGATTAAGCAGTATAAAACCTAGAGATATTAATGATAGACCAGTTGAAGAAGAGGTCCTTAAATATCCTTTTGGTGTAGGATACAAAGGCAACAGTAATAATATTGAATTTGATTTGGAAGATAGTTATGATGCTGTTGATAGTTATAATAGGCTTGAAGATGAAGCAGGATATTATTATGATGATACAGAATATGTAGATAAAATGGATAGTATAAGCAATGAACAGTATAAAAATCAACTTCCAGATTGATTAATGGAGGAATTTAATGGAGTTAGTTATCATAGTAGTAGGCTTTCTGATTGATAGGCTTACTAAAATATGGGCTTTAAATGCATTTAAGAATACTCAAGAAATAGTTTTGATAAAAGGTTTTTTTAGTTTTATGTATAGGGAAAACGAAGGAGCAGCTTGGAGCATATTTAGCGGTAAAACTGTATTTTTAATTATTTTTACTTTCATAATATTATGTGGAATTATATATTATCGTTTGAAATACAGACCTAAAAGTAAGATAATGAGAACTGCTTTGAGTCTTATAATAGCTGGAGCCGTTGGAAATCTATTTGATAGGGTTTTGTATAAGCACGTAGTTGATTTTATATATTTCCACTATAAAGATGTATATTCTTATCCAGTTTTTAATTTTGCAGATATGTGTGTAGTTGTAGGAACAGTTCTCCTTATGATATGCATATTAAGGAATGATAGTAAAAAATGAGTTGCATGAAATTTTTAGTAGAAGAAGATGAAGTAAACTTAAGGCTAGATGTTTTTATTGCGGGAAAGATGGAAGATAAATCCAGGGCATATATTCAAAACCTTATAAAAGAAGGCAATGTTGTAATTTTTGGTAAAGTAAAAAAAAGTAACTATAAATTAAAGTTAAATGATGTTGTCGAATTTTCTATTCCAGATAACGAGAAGTTAGATGTTGAGCCTGAAAATATACCTTTAGATGTCTTATATGAAGATAAAGATGTTATTGTGGTTAATAAACCTCAGGGAATGGTTGTTCATCCTGCCCCAGGAAATTATACAGGAACCTTAGTAAATGCACTTTTATATCACTGCACAGATTTATCTGGAATTAATGGTGTTTTAAGACCTGGGATTGTTCATAGAATAGATAAAGATACATCTGGGATTTTAGTAGTAGCTAAAAATGATGCTGCTCATAATAGTTTGGCTGCACAGCTTAAGGAACATTCTATGAACAGAGTGTACAATGCTTTAGTAGAAGGTGTGATTAAAGAAGACAGTGGCACGGTAGATAAGCCAATTGGAAGGCATCCAGTAGATAGAATTAAAATGGCTGTTGTAAAAGATGGAAGGCATGCCGTTACTCATTATAATGTTTTAGAGAGGTATGCCAATAATACACTTATTGAATGCAAACTTGAAACAGGAAGGACGCATCAAATAAGAGTTCATATGGCATATATTGGACATCCAATTGTAGGAGATCCTGTTTATGGTTATAAGAAACAGAAATTTAATTTACAGGGGCAAATGCTTCACGCTAGGAAACTTGGCTTTATTCATCCATCCACAGGTAATTATATAGAATTTAGTAGTGAACTTCCTGATTATTTCAAAAAAATATTAAAGCTTTTATAAAGTTTTAATTTTATTTTAAATTTTTATAAATAGTAATTGAAATAATTGTGAACATGTGTTAATATAAGTAAAGTTATTATTTAATATTTATCCTTTAAATGATCCTGTGAGGTCGTAAGGTAATTAATAAGTTGTATTATAATGCCGACCTTTGTGTCGGCTTTTTTTATTATATTGTTTATTTAAAGATAAACCACTTGGAACATTGAAATTTTAAATGCAAAGTTTATCCTGACAAATTACAATTTGTCGAGCAGAGTACAGAGTACAGTGAAGGATGATTTTTCTCCGCTATCGCTACAAAAAATCTTAAACTTAATGCGCGCAAAGCGCTTAAAATATAGTGTTTAGCGCAGCTGAACCAATTAAGTTCTAAGATTTACATGAGGGAAACGAAAGGTAAATCCACCTTCACTGTACTCTGTACTTTGTACTCTGTACTCTGGGTGAAACTCCAGTTTGTATGGATAAATTTGGTGTTAGTAATTTAAATGTTTCAGCTTGCTTATCTATATTAGGAGGTGATATCATGGTTTTAAAGGCAGTGCTTTTAGATGAAAAGGCAATGAAAAGAACCCTTACTAGAATTTCTCATGAAATTATAGAAAAAAATAAGGGCGTAGAAAATATAATACTGGTTGGAATTAAAAGAAGAGGAGTTCCTCTTGCAAATAGAATTGCTGATATGATTGAAAGCATAGAAGGAAAAAGAGTACCTGTAGGAAGTGTTGATATAACTTTATACAGGGACGACTTGACTACGATAAATACTCAACCAATAGTTAAAAGTGAGAGTATAGAGATTTCAGTTAAAGAGAAAATAGTAATATTAGTTGATGATGTATTGTATACAGGAAGAACTTCAAGGGCAGCTATCGAAGCAATTATTCATGCTGGGAGACCTGAAGCAGTTCAGCTTGCTGTATTAATAGATAGAGGCCACAGAGAACTTCCAATAAGAGCAGATTATGTTGGAAAAAATGTTCCTACATCAAAAAGTGAAATGGTTTCTGTTAAGGTTGCTGAATTGGATGAAAATGACTCGGTTAGCATTTTTGAATTATAGCATCATTTTATAGTCCATATGGGCTTAAAGGAGGAAAATTTATGAAAAAGTATATCGACGTAGAAGAAAAAATGCCTATACTTAAAACTATACCACTTAGTTTTCAGCATTTATTTGCAATGGTAGGGTCAACTATTTTAGTTCCAATACTTACAGGTATGAATCCAGCGATAGGTTTGTTTTGCAGTGGAGTGGGAACTCTTTTGTACATTTTATGTACTAAAGCAAAACTTCCAGCATATATTGGTTCATCTTTTGCTTTTATAATACCCATGACAGTAGCTTCAAAAAATTATGGGCCAAGTTCAATGCTTTCGGGAGTTATTGCTGCGGGCATTGTTTATATAATAGTAGCTACAATAATAAAATTTGTAGGTAGTGATTGGTTAAGTAAGATATTGTCACCTGTAGTAGTTGGGTCAGTAGTAATCGTAATAGGTCTTAGTCTCGCAGGTAGTGCAATAAGCTGGGCAGGATTAAGTTCAACTTCATCAATAACACCAGGCGTGCCTAAGTGGGCATGGATAACAGTAGCCATAGTAACACTTGCTATTGGTATAATAGGTTCAATGTATTTTAAAGGATTTTTAGGTGTAATTCCAATATTAATAGCTATGATTTGTGGGTATATATTAGCAATAGTACTTGGAGTAGTCTCAGATAAAACTATACATAGTATATTATCTGCACAATTATTTCAGTTGCCACCTTTTATGGCGCCTAAATTCAATATTAATGCTATGATAATTATGGCTCCTGTTTCTTTTGTAACAATAGCAGAGCATATAGGTCACATTTATGTCACAAATAATGTAGTTGGTAGAGATTTTACTGAAGATCCAGGTTTACATAGATCAATATTAGGTGATGGATTAGCTACCATGTTTGCGGGCTTCGTTGGAGGACCTCCAAATACAACTTATGGTGAAAACATAGGCGTAATGGCAATTACAAGGGTTTACAGTGTGTGGGTAATTGGAGTTGCGGCTGTAATAGCAATAATACTTTCATTTATAGGACCAGTTGCTGTAGCAATAGCAAACATGCCTTATCCTGTTATAGGTGGTGTAAGTATATTACTATTTGGAATAATAGCATCTTCTGGTTATAGAATTTTTGTTGATGATAAAGTGGATTTTTCTCAAAAGAGAAATCTTTTAATAACTTCTGCAATAATAGTTTTAGGAGTCGGTGGAGCTTCAATTAAATTCCCATTCAATGGTTCAACTATTGAAATATCTGGAGTTGCTCTTGCAACAATAGTTGGTATTATCCTCAATGTATGTCTTCCTAAGAAAAGTTTTTCTGAAAGAGAAGTAGAATAGTTTTAAAATTCCTAGGTGTGTAATCTAGGAATTTTATTTTTTTACAAAAGAAGTCTTAATAGAATTTCTTAGTATATTTGATACTTGTTTATGCTGATAAAATAAAAAATAACATTTACTTTACAAAAAAATACTTTACTATATCTAAAAACAATGTATAATAATGGATATAGTATATTTTAGGAGGGAATGTTATGAAATTGAAAAAAATCATTATTTTATCTTGCACAGCACTAATATTTGCTAGCATAAATACTACGAATATTAATGCGAAAACAATTAAAAATCCTATAAGCACGGAACAGCAAAAAGTGCTTAGTAGTAATCAATGGAAGGTAGATCAAGCATATAATTTATTTATAAGCAAAACAAAGGATAGGAAAACTCTATATAAAACTGACAAAAAAACTGGTGCTTCTAATAGTGCAAATTTGTTAAGTGAAAACAGTGATGACACATATCCTACCAGAAGTGGAGTAATATTAGTCACAAGTGATAGCAATTTATTAGGGTTTCATTATGGACATGCAGGTATAGTATTGACTCCTTCTACAACAGTTGAATCAATGCAGAATGGCGTTGCTAGATTTCCTAATACTTGGAATTCAAGATACAATGCAGTTAAAGGGATTACAGTAAAAGATACTACAATAACTCAAGATGCTGAAGCTTCTCAATGGTGTGATGAGCAGGTTGGTAAACCGTATAATTGGAATTTCTTTAATACAAGTACAAGAAGTCGTTTTTATTGCTCACAGCTTGTTTGGGCAGCTTTTCATGACTTATATGGTATAAATATAGACGCTGACTCAAGTATACCAGGTGTAATAATACCAGTAGATCTTCCTAATCAATCTGATGTTACAACAATATATGTGAAATGAAAAATGCCATAAAAAAAATCTTTTATGTGATTTTATCAATGCTATTTATTACAGCATGTAGTAGTTCAAATAATAAAGTAATAAATAAAATAGATTTTTATAAGGGTGATATAGGAGTAATAGAGTCATCTACATTTAACAATACTAGCTATTTAAATATATACGATTTAAAAGGAAAGATAGTATCCGAGAACAAGGTAAATTGTGTAGATATTAATTCTGGATTTTTATCACCAATAGTTTATAAAGATAAGGTTTATACAAATTCTATAGGTGGATATTCAAATAGAAGCAAAAAAGCTGTTGAGTTTGACTTAAAAAATAATGTATACGATACTTATAACATTGCTGAGGGGATTTTTACAATAGCTGCTAAGGATAAATATATTTTTACTTCAAATAGTCCACTTCAAGGATCAATTATTACAAAATATAATATTGAAACAAAAAAGAAGGAAAAAGAATTAAGCGTATCAGGATTGGTACAACATTTAGCTTTTAACGGAAATATGTTGTATGCATTTAGTGATTCTGATGACAAAAGTGGGTCAATAATTATAAATATAATAAATCCAGATAACTTACAAGTAAAGAAAACTATAAAATTTCAAAGTGATCAATCTGTCTTTGACAGCGTCAATGTTGGAAAGGATATATTTTTTACTCATATGATGGCTCAGGATGGAAAAACACCTTCTAGGATACTATCAAAATTTAATATTGATACTTGCAGAATTACTAATATAAGCTTAAATGAATATTACCCAGATCACATAAAAGAGTACAAAAATAAGCTTTTTATTACACATTATAATGCAGTCACGAATGTAGGAAATGAACTTACAATACTTGACCTTGCTACAAATAAGCAGCAGCTAGTTAAATTTAATCATAATTTAGCTCAACTAGAAATTAAAAATAATAAGCTTTATATTTGTGATTATAAAAATATATATGTGTATAATTTAAATGACATGAAATTTTTATATAAATTTAAAGTTTACGATAATAAACAAAATTATAGAATTGATGGATTTTTCTTCACAACTTAAAATTATTGCGAACAAAGGTGTAGTGCAAAACAAAATAATAAGTGGGAGCTCTGCATAAAAATGATGTGATTAATAGCATCTTGAAACCTTAAATAAAATTAATAAATCTAAGAGACTAAATCGCAAAATTCTAAGAAATTTCAATAACTCGCAAGAGGCAGCTCAAACAATTGGGCCGTGTAAATAATTATGTGTATTCTCTTTCTTTAGACAAATAATTTCGAAATGATATTTTTGTAAAATTTTGTAAAATAAATTTTTCAAAGTTTATTGTTTATTCAGCATTACATTGTATATTATATCCAATTTTGGTCAATAATATACTTGCTAATAGCAGGATAAGGCAATGCTGAGGAGCAACCTGAGCGGATATTAGTGTTCTTTACAGAAACGGATGGTTTTAAACTATCCGTTTTATCCGTTTCTGGGAGAACTAAAGCGATAAACCTCAGGGGTTTGGGGACAGAGTCCCCAATTTATGCTCCTTTGTTTAAGATTTCACTAAATAATATATTAAGTTGGCTTATAACAAGATCCCAATTTTCATATGCACGAGTCCATTTCTTGCTTACCTTCTGAGTAGCAAGGTACAACATTTTCATAAGACTATCATCATTAGGGAATATGAGTTTTGTTTTAGTTACTTTTCTAAATTGACTATTAAGACTTTCTATTGCATTGGTTGTATATATAATCTTACGTATAAAGTCAGGGAAAGCAAAGAAAGTTATCAAGTTATCCCAATTATCTTCCCAGCTTTTTATTGCATTAGGATATTTACTTTGCCATTTTTCTTTTATAGCCATAAGATTTTCAAGCGCAATATCTTCATTTACTGCTCCATAGACAGATTTTAAATCTGATGCAAAAGCCTTTCTATCCTTATATGGTATATATTTCATACTGGACCTTAGCTGATGTATTATACAACGTTGTATTTTAGCAAAAGGATATACTGCACCAATGGCTTCCTTGAAGCCATTTAAACCATCTACACAGAATATAAGGACGTCTTTAACGCCTCTATTTTTAAGATCATTTAATACTGATAGCCAGAATTTGCTGCTTTCATTTGCACCTACCCATATGCCCAATACTTCTTTCTTTCCATCCATAGTTACACCTAATACAACATAAGCTGCCTTAACTACAATTTGCTTATCTTCTCGTACCTTATAATGAATTGCATCCATAAATACAAAAGAATAAGTTTTTTCAAGAGGTCTGTTCTGCCATTCTGAAACTACTGGAATAATTCTATTTGTTATATTTGATACCATTTCAGCTGATAATTCAATGTCATAAAGATTTTTAACTTGTTCTGTTATATCTCTTGTAGTCATTCCAGCTGCATAAAGTCCCATAATCTTATCCTCAATTCCAGTTATATTTCTCTGATATTTAGGAATGATTTTAGGTTCATATTCACCATTTCTATCACGTGGTACATTTAATTGAACTGTTCCAAGTTCAGATTTTAAAGTTTTCTTTGAGTAGCCGTTTCTACTATTTTGGGTTTGTTTTTCAGCAACATCGTATTTGTCATATCCAAGCTGTGTATCCATTTCAGCCTCTAAGGCTTCTTGAAGTACATCTTTAAACATATCCTTCATGGCAGCTAAAATATCATCTGGACTTTTAAAATTCTGTTCATTAATATAATTTCTTAAAATTTCTTTAGAAATATTCGACATAAAAAAGCACTCCTTCTTGTAAATAATTGTAATTTATTTATCTAAATTATTGCCAAGAAAGAGTGACTTTTATTCAGTTTACACAAAATTTTTTACAGGCTCAACAATTGAAATTTCTAAGACTTTTGCGATTTAGTCCCTAAGATTTATAAAATTTTATTTAAATGTTTCTTCAACGCTATTCCTCACATCATTTTTTTATGCAGAGCTCCCACTTATTATTTAAGATTTCGAGATACTCGTAGACCACATTATTTTTAATGTATCTGTCCCTTGTTATTTGGTTTTGCACTACACTTTGTTCACAATGTTTAAATATTACTCTTCTAATCCTTTTGGGTTAATGTATATAGTCTTATTTGTGTAGTAAATTACCATACCAGGTTTTGCACCTGAAGGTTTTTTCACATTCTTTACTTCCGTGTAGTCTACAGCAACGTTGGAAGATTCTTTTGCTTTACTGTAAAATGCCGCTAAACCCGCAGCCTCTATGAGAGTACTGTCAGGAATGTTTCCATAATTTTTTATTATAACGTGAGAGCCAGGAATATTTTTTGTGTGAAGCCATATATCCCTTTTATCAGCAAATTTTAAGGTTAGATAGTCATTTTGATAATTGTTTTTTCCGATGTAAATATCTATGCCGTCCGTTGATTTTAAATGCATTGGTTTAGAAGGCTTACTTTTTTTATCCTTATTTTTCTTAGAAAATTTTATATATCCAGTTTCAATTAACTCACGTCTGATTTCGTCTATTTCCATATAATTTTCACTGTTTTCTAAATTAGTCAGTACAGATTGTAAATATTCTATCTCGGTATTATTACTTTCAACTTGTATAATTGCATTTTCCTCAGTTTTCTTTAATTTGTTATATCTTTTAAAATACGCTTGAATATTTTCAGATGGAGTTTTATTTTCATCCAATTTAATAGTCGTATTTTCATTATTTTCACTATAGTAATTTAATAAAGCTATTGATTTTTCACCTTTTTTTATAGAATATATATTTGCAGTAAGAAGTTCCCCACATATCCTATAAGTATCTTTAGTTTCACACTCTTTTAATTTCTTTAAGTAAATTTCAGCTTTTTTATGGCATCTTTCAAGATTATTTTTTATTATTTTTTGCAAATCTGAACTTTTGCTATTTAATCTATCAACTTTATCTTTTTCAGAATAAAATTCGTCTAGAAGTTTAGAAGGTGAAGTATATATTTTTTCAGAAAGTTCATTTAAAGAGTTTAATTTAATACAATAAAAATCTTTTACTATTTTATTTGAATAGTAAGATGCAAAATAAAAATCACCATTTTTTATATCTGTAAAAATATTTTTTAGTTTTAAATGTATCTCTGAAATGTCATTGGTGCCTTCTAAACGAAAATACAATTCCTTAGATAGTATAGCGCTAACCCCGGTGAATAATGCTGAAAACATTTTTTCGGAATAATTTATTTTATTTTCTTCAATATATTTTTTTATATTTTCTAAAGAAAAATCAAAGGGATTTAATTTTGTACTTTCAGGTGGATATACAAATTCAAGACCTGGAAGAAGTGTTCTATATCGATTTACATCTAAAGTAAGATGTTTAATACTATCCATTATTATATTGTCTCTTTGTCTTATAAGGGTAATATTACTGTGTCTTCCCATTATTTCTATGCATAACCTATAAATACTATTAAAGCCAAGATCATCTACGCTTTCAAAGTCCATAATTATAATTCTATCTGAATTTATTTGCTCAACCTTTAAAATTTTAGAGTTTAATAGATGCTTTCTAAGTACCATACAAAACATTGGAGCTTTAATTGGGTTAGTTTTAGTTATATTTGTAATATGTATTTTAGGGTATGAGGAACTTGCACTAATTAAAAGTTTTTCATTAGTACTATTTGTAGTCCTTATTGTTAAATTAATCTCATCCTTTTCTGGTTGATTTATTTTTGTTACTTTACCATTTATTATTTTATCTTTTAGTTCGCATAAAATGCTGTAAAGATATATTCCGTCTAAAGCCATTGTATCAATTCCTTTCGTTAAAGTGACCCATTAAAGGTCAGCGAAGTTCTAGAGTGTCTAGTGCCCTCTAAAATCTTATTAAAGTAGAGTAAGTATACTATTATTTTAGTATATCATTTAAGATAAGTAAAACAAAATTAATTATTTTTTATCGTAATGTTTAATTTTTACAATATTGACAATAATAAAAATAGCAAGGAGGTAATTATGTACAATTTAAATAAAGCCACTTTGGTTGACCTTGATGATTATAAAATTGCAAAAGATAATTTTGATGGAATAGATATGAGGATAATGTTAAAATATAAGGTTTTTCCATTCGATTTTAAAGAAAACCAAGTTTCTATAGCAGCATACCAAAGCCTTACCATGGATGCTGTAAGAGATTTAAAATTTATATTAAAAAAAGAGATAGTCATATTTAAGGGAGATAAAACTCAAATTGAAAATTATATAAATATATATAGCAGTATTAAATTGGGTCAAAGAGCAATTCAAGATATAAAAATGGAAAAAGCTTTAGATAAAAGTGATAAAAGTATGGAAAATATTAACGGCAAATATATTCCAACTGTATGTCTTGCGGATTCAATAATATGTTTAGCATTAACTAAAAATGCAAGTGATATACACATAGAGCCATTTAAAAGCATAGTTCATATAAGAATAAGAGTCGATGGAATGTTAACAGAACTTATGGAAATACCTAAAGAAGCATACGAATCTGTCCTGATAAGAATAAAAATAAAAGCAAAAATGAATATTACAATTAAAAAAAATCCACAGGATGGTAGAATTGAATACAACAATAATGGAGTTTGCTATGATTTTAGGGTTTCTACAATGCCAACTATATTCGGAGAAAAAATAGTAATGAGAATACTATATAAAGAAAAATCGCTGCTTACATTTGAAGAAGTAACTTATGATAAAAAAGAAGAAATATCGAAAATAATAGATAAACCTAATGGTATAATTTTAATTTCTGGACCAACAGGAAGTGGTAAAACAACTACCCTTTATTCTATATTATCTAAAATAAATACTCTAGAAAAAAACATAGTCACAATAGAAGATCCAGTAGAAATACTTATGGATAGGGTAAATCAAATAAATGTAAATTCAAAAATAGGACTTACCTTTGCGGTTGGGCTTAAAACCATACTGCGTCAAGATCCTGATATTGTAATGGTTGGGGAAATAAGAGATGAAGAAACAGCACAAATAGCAGTAAGAGCAGCTATAACAGGTCATTTAGTTTTAAGTACAATACATACCAATGATACATTTTCAGCTATTTCTAGGCTTCGAGACATGGGAATTGAAAGATATCTAATTTCAGACGCATTAAGTGGGGTTGTGGCTCAACGCTTAGTTAGAAAAATATGCAAGCACTGTAAGGAGGAATATGAACCTAATTTTCACGAAATGGAAATATTAAATTTAAAGCCGAAAGATAAACTTTTTAGAGGCAGGGGATGCGTTAAATGTAATTATACAGGCTATGCAGGTAGAAAAGCTGTTTTTGAAGTTATGGCATTAGATGAAGAAAGCAGGCACATCATAAATAGCACTGATGATTTAGATGAAATTAAAAAGTATTTTATTAAAAAGGGAACAAAATTGTTAAAGGATAATGCCTATGAGCTTGTGGTAAAAGGAGAAACTACATTTAATGAGGTAGTAAAAATTGTTGATGGATTAGGATAGGTGGTTTTATCGTGAGTATTTTTAAATATAGTGCTCTAAATATAAGTGGAAAAAGGATACAAGGGTATTTAAAAGCTAACAATGAGGAAGAACTTTTTGGATTACTTAGAAGTAGAAATTACTATGTTGTAGATTACAAATTAAAAAGAGTTAAAACCGTTAAAATTAAATTAAAAGAATTGTATATTTTTTCAAGGCAGATGGGATATATGATGAGTGCAGGTTTTAATGTATGTGAAAGCTTAGATATGTTATATTCTAAACTTAATGGCAGTATAAGAAAAAAGATTATTATTATAAAGAATAGTATTGAAAACGGAAAAAATCTTTATGAAAGCATATGTGAATGTGGTGATGACTTTCCTATTTTTTACAGGGAAATGATGAAGGTTTCTGAAGAAACTGGACGCCTAGAAGAAGTATTTAAAGAAGTTGGAGACTATTATGAAAATCTATATATTATAAAGGAAAAGATAAAAAATATACTTATATATCCTTCAGTAATTTTAATAACAACAATATTTTTAATAATATTACTAACTATAGATATCATACCAAAGTTTTCAGATACTTTAAATGGATTAGGGGCAAAATTACCAAGTATTACGCAAAGCATAATGAATACAAGCTTGTTTTTAAAAAATAACTCAATTGTTTTGATATTTATGCTTTTTATTAGCATATTTGTAATAAGAAAAATTTGTAATATAGATAATGTAAAAAAAGCCATAGATAAATTAAAGTTGAAGATGCCTATATTTGGTAAAATTTATAAAAAGATATTGGAAAAGAACTTTATATCCACACTTGCAATATTAATTAAAAGTGGAGTGGGAATAACAAGGGCAATGGAAGTATCGGCAGAAGTCGTTCACAATTCATATGCTAAGGAAGCCATTTTAAGCAGCAGTATAGATATCAAAAATGGTATGGCAATGGCAGAAAGTTTAAAAAAGTTGAATATATTTTCCAAGTTTATTATAGATATGATTTCAATGGCTGAGGAGTGTGGAAGGTTTGATGAAATTCTTAAAAATACAGCTGGAATTTATGAAAATGAAATTAGTGATGCGGTAAAGCGTGGAGTAAGTCTTATAGAACCAGTTATCATAGTATTGCTTGCAATATTTGTTGGAGGAGTGATTATTTCTATTTTGCTTCCAATAATAAATATTATGAATTCAATTAGATAAAGATAAACCACTGCGAAACTTAAAATTTATTTGTACCAAAATGCCGTCTTCTAGGCATTATGGTGCACATGAATTTCAATAGTTGAACTGGTATATCTAGGGTGAAACTACTGCGAAACTCAAACTATTTATGTTCCAAAATACCAATCTTCAAGGGATTATGGTGCATATATAGTTTATAGTTGAGCTAGTTTCACTATATATCACATTTTTAAGGGGTATAAAATGAAAAGAATTAAAGGATTTACGTTAATAGAACTTATAGCAGTCATAGCTATAATAACTATATTGAGTTCAATTTTAGTGCCTAATGTTTTAGGGTATATGAAAAAAACTCATGATGCTAAGGCAGAGGATACAGGTAGTTTAGTATTTTCATCAGCAATGGAAAGCTATATGGAAAGTAATAATGCATTCGAAAAAGATAATGTAGAAGAAACTTTAAGAGAAAATATAAAAATTAAAGATATTGATTTTTATGTTGATGAGCCTAGTGATGATAATGATATTAACATTGATTTAAAGTATAAGAATATTAGCTATGAGGTACAAGTAAATGCCAAAAATGATACGTATATTTTTACGAAAAAGTAAAAAAGCTTATACATTGATTGAACTTATGTGTGTAATTGCAATACTTATGGTTACAGCGTCTATGGGAGTAATTTGCATTAGAAATTATAATAATATAAAAAATCAAGTAGAAGTAAAAGCTTTTAGCAATGGGATTTTAACTTTTATAAGCAATGCAAGGTATTACTGCAAGGGTGAAAAAATAGAAGGAGAAATATTTGTAAATCCCAATTTAAATTCTCTTGTTTTTTACAAAAATCAAGTAAAAGGTGAAATAGTTGATAAATTGGATTCACCTAAAACCTTTAAATTGAAAGCTATTCAACTTCCGCATGGTGGAATAGATATAGGTGAAGATGGAATGATAAATGAAAGGGGATTCTCAATTATATATTATGATAGAAATAATAAATTACATAAAATTACTGTGTCTGTTGGTGATTGGAGTATGAGAATTGAAGAGTAAAAAAGGATTTACCCTAATTGAACTACTTTGTAGTGTAAGTATATTTTCTATACTCATATTATTTTCAATTGCGATTAAGGTAAATGAAATGAAAATAAGTAAAACAAATTATGAAACAATAAAATGTATGTATTTTATGGATTGTTTGAAAAAGGAGATTAGTATAAATGCTACTTCAGAAGATATTAAAAAATTAATTGCTGATGGAAAAGTTTATGTAGCACAAGATAAAATTTATGAGGATGATAAAGTTATAAATTTAGATTCTTTATTTTCAAATAATAAAGCAAATAAAGAGCCGTATTTAATTTTAAGTTCAAATGGAGCTTTCGGAGAAAAGCAGGAAATTAAATTAAGTATGTACCTTGATTTTTATGGAAAGGAAAAAGTTTATACATGCACATTAGAAAAGTAAGATACGTTAAAGGTTTTACTCTAATAGAAACAACAACAGCATTGTTTATCTTTAGTATTTTTATGGTTTTTACAATTTTAATACTATTCAATTTTGTGAATTTTTATTCTAAACAAATTGAAATACAAAATCAAGATTCATATGTTTCTGAAGGAATGCTAATAATGGAAAATCTAATGAATGGAGGCGATGTGGAAATTAAAAATGGAGCAATAGCTATAAATAAAAATTCAGATGAATATAACTTGATACAATTTGATAAATATTCGGAAAAATTAATTGTTGATTACTATAGATACAATATAAAATTGACTTCTAATAATGTAATGTTTAAAATAAAAAATTTTAATATTGTTAGAAATAACAACTTGGTTTATATATTTATAACCTGTAAGGATGGAAGAAGGTATATGAGATGCTTCATTTTAAAAAGTCAAAGCAATCAGGCTTCAGCTTAGTATATAGTCTTGTAATTGGACTTCTGTGTACAATAATCGTTTTAAGTTTAATTAGCATAGAAATTCAAAGAAAGAAATATTTAATTGAAACTCAAAAGTCCTTGCAAATTAATGAAGATACCAAAGGAAGCGATTGCAATAAGTTAAATGAAAATGGAGGAATGATACCATGATAGATAAGATAGTGTATTCCTTAGATAATAATGATATTAGAGAATATCGTTTAAATTTACTCAATAAGGTTAAGGATGAGTTTAATGAAAAAATAAGTGATTTTAATTTAAAAAAAATGAAAAATGTAAATAAATACTTTAGTTTAACTTCCAAAAAGGCATATATAGTTTTAGAAGGTGAAGAAATATATATAAAATATCTTAAAATTCCTAAGGTTAGTGATGAAAAACTGTATGCGCTTATTAATAGTGAGCTTAGCTACTTGTATAGTAACGAAAAAAGAATTCTTTTTAATTATAAAAAATTAAGGGAATTAGATAAATTTGTAGAGGTAATTGTTTTTTACTTAAGGGAAGATAATTTAAATTTTATAAACAAATTAGTTGAAACTCAAAACTTAAAAGCTGTTAGAATAATTCAAATTTGTTTTCTTAAATATTACAGTAAATGTATTAAAGAGCATAATTATTTGATATGTTTTAATTATAATTCTAATTTATATATTTTATTTATAAAGAATAAGAATATATTTGCTAACGGCATTTATTCGAATAAAAATAACAATATATATAATGCTAAGGAATATATAGAAAAGTTTTTAATAAGTAATAATATAAATTCAAAAAATGTAGAGAAAGTTTATGTTGCAGGAAAACTTACTGAAGAATTTAACATAATTGATTTATTAAAGAAAATAAGCAAGGTTGAATTTCTAAATGAAATAGATAGGAATAAAGTATTAAAGTTAATTGTTTAAGGAGAAAATGTAATATGAGTGAAAATAATTTTTTGCCGTATGAAATTAAAAAAAAGAAGTATGCTTTAAAAAATAAAATTGTTAGTTTTGTAATTTGTGCATTATTTGTTTTAAATTTGATATTTTGTATAAAAATATTTATGAATGAGTCTAATTATAAGGACTCAATTAATAGTGAAAATTTAATGGATTATAATAAATTTAGTAATGATAGTTTAAAAACTAAAAAGAAAAACTTTAAAAATATTGATATTTTTAATGATATTACGAAAGAAGCCAAATGCAAAAAATTGAGTGACATGGAAATAAAAAATGGTATGTGCAATTTTAGTTTAAATAATAATGATTTAAAAAATGTGGTTTTAGAAATAGAAAAAAATTTTAAAATAATAAGTATTTCAAAATCTCAAAATAATAATCTGTATAATTTTATAGTTGAAGGAGAAAAAGGTGAAAAGTAAAATATTTATAATCTGTATGCTTAGTATTACTATTTTTTGTGAGTATTTTATAAATAATAGTATAAAAACAAAGTATAATCAAATTAACAATAAAATTTATGTAAATAAAATTAATAATAAACCAAGTGATATAAAATACTCAGAAGTGCTTAGTATAATAGAAAAATATGAAAAGTTAGAAGTTGAAGATATGAGATTTAACAACAATTCTAAGGCAATAGATGTTACTGTAGCATTAAATGATGATTTAAGTAATGCGTCTAATATAATAAATGCTTTAAAGCGAGAAAAAAGCTTAGTAGAAGTTAGAAATATTAGTGTAAAAAAATCAAATTTAGGAATGATAACACAAATAATGCTTACTTTTATGAAAAATTAATGAAAATAAATTTGCAAATATATATAAGTTTTGATAAAATATCATTGTTCGTAATTAGTAAACGTGATATAATTTATTGGTAATGGCTAAAAATATTTGTAAATATGCCATTTAACTTAGTGAAATCCTAAAATAAGGACTTTGACAGCTGAATTAGCTATTTGCAAAGTAAATATATAATTAATTCAGAGGGGAGACGTTAAAGTGTATAAAAGTAGAATAGAAAAATTAAGAAAAGCTATGGGTGCTAGAAATTTAGATGGAGTTTTACTTGTAGGTGATCCTAATAGAAACTATATGAGCGGTTTTACTGGGGACGAAAGTTTCTCAATAATTACTTTGGATAAGGCTATTTTTATAACAGATTCAAGATTTACTGAACAAGCAAGACAACAGGTAAAGGATTATGAAGTTAGACAATATAATGTGGCTTTTTCAAAATTTTTGGGAGAAATAACAGAAGAACTTGGAATTAAAAGACTAGGTTTTGAAGAGGATATTCTTTCATTTTCAACCTACAATACATATAAGGAAAATTTAAAGGCTGAATTTGTTCCATTAAAAGGAGCAGTGGAAGAACTTAGAATAGTTAAGGATGAAGATGAAGTTAAAAGAATAAAAAAAGCAGCAGATATTGCTGATAAAGCTTTTGAGCATATGCTTAATTTTATAAAACTAGGAATGACTGAAAGAGAAGTTGGGTTGGAGTTAGAATTTACTATGAAGAAAATGGGAGCAAGTGATTTATCTTTTCCATCTATTGTTGCAAGTGGAGAAAGATCTTGTTTACCTCATGGCCAAGCAACAAATAAAGTACTAAATAGTGGTGATTTTCTTACATTAGATTTTGGATGTATATATGATGATTATTGCTCAGATATGACAAGAACAATAGTAATAGGTAAGCCAAATGATAAAATGAAGGAAATTTATAATATAGTACTTGAAGCTAATGAAGCAGTTATTCCTGCTATAAAAAGTGGAGTTTTATGTAAAGATGTAGATAAGATTGCAAGAGATATAATTGCATCTTATGGATATGGTGAAAACTTTGGTCATGGTCTTGGCCATGGTGTTGGAAGACAGATTCATGAAGAACCATCCTTTAGTCCTAGAGGAACTAAGACTTTGAAAGCTGGAATGATTGTTACTGATGAACCTGGAATATATATACCTGGTTTTGGTGGAGTCAGAATAGAGGATTTAATCTTAGTTAAAGAAGATGGCTGTGAAGTTATATCAAAGTCACCTAAAAATTTAATATGTTTATAAAATTTTGTATGATTTTCACACAAAAATGCAATAATATATAATGAATTAATATTTTGGAGGGATACCTAATGATATCAGCAGGTGAAATAAGAAAGGGAACTACTTTTGAGTATGATGGACAAGTGTTTACAGTAATAGAATTTTTACATGTAAAACCAGGAAAAGGAGCCGCTTTCGTAAGAACAAAGTTAAGAAACGTTATTTCTGGAGGAGTTACAGAAACAACATTTAATCCAACAGCAAAATTGCAGGATGTTACAATTGAAAGAAAGGAAATGCAATACTTGTATTCAGATGGTGAATTATACTACTTCATGGATCAAGAAACATATGAGCAAATTCCTTTAAGCTTTGCACAAGTTGAATCTGCAATTAAATATTTAAAAGAAAATATGTTTGCATCAATAAAATTCTATAAGGGCGAAGCGTTTTCAGTTGAAGCTCCAAACTTTGTAGAACTTCAAATAACTTCATGTGAACCTGGAGCAAAGGGAAATACTGCAACAAATACTTTAAAACCAGCAACTCTTGAAACAGGAGCAGTAGTTGGAGTTCCTTTATTTGTAAATGAAGGAGAAACAATAAAAGTTGATACTAGAACTGGAGAGTACATGGAAAGAGTTTAATCTCATAAAGATGAACTTACCAGAGTATTAAAATGGTTTATAAAACTGTAAAAGTTTTGAATGCATAAGAATTATTAAATTAATTCTTATGCATTTTTTATTTTTTGTAATAATTTATATAGTTTATAAATACAAATTAAGTATGAAAGGAGGAAGAGATATTGGTAAACTTAGAAAATATATTTTTTATACTTCCTGAAAATATAAGGAATGAAATTAAAAGTATAAAAAACTATGATGTTCTTCAGGAAATAAGGATAAAAGTAAACAAGCCTCTTATTATTCAAATTGGAGAAAAGGAGTACATAAGTAGGTTTAAAGCAACAGAAGAAGATATGAAAAGAATGTTAAACAAAATGAGTGGATATTCCATTTATGCAGTTGAAGATGAACTAAAGCAAGGATATATAACTATAAAAGGTGGACATAGAATTGGGGTTTGTGGAGAATGCATTATGGAAGGATCAAAGGTTAAGACAATTAAATATATTTCATCCATTAATATAAGAGTGTGCAAGGAGATTATTGGATGTTCTAATAACATTATGAAGGAAATAGTTGAAAATAATAGGGTTTTAAATACTATAATAATTTCTCCGCCTAGATGTGGTAAAACTACTATTTTGAGAGATATAACGAGAAATTTATCTGATGGTATGATGAATTTTCGCTTTGAAGGTAAAAAGGTTAGTGTAATTGATGAGAGAAGTGAAATAGGAGCATGTGCAAATGGAATTCCACAAATGAATATTGGTATTAGAACGGATATAATGGATAACTGTCCTAAAAGTATAGGGATTATGATGGCTATAAGAAGTATGGCACCTGAAGTGATTGTATGTGATGAAATTGGTACTTATGATGATATGAAAAGTATTTTAGCGGCAGTAAACTGTGGGGTAAATATTATAACTACAATTCACGGTTATGGAATTGAAGACTTATATGATAGGGATGTTTTTAAAGATATAACACAAAATAAAGTTTTTACAAAAGCAATAGTGCTAAGTTGCAGAAGAAATGTTGGCACCATTGAATATATTTATAACTTTAAAAATTCCATGAAAGAGAGGAATTTTGCCTAATGATAAAAATTTTGGGTGGTATCGTTGTTTTGTTTGCATCTACAATTTGTGGATTCCTATATGCTGAAAAATTTCAAAATCGAGTAAAGGAATTGAATGAAATAGAAAGATGCTTATATCAACTCCGAAACGAAATACTGTATACTCATACTCCATTAATACAGGCGCTTAGTAATGTAGCTAATAAAGCATTAGAACCGTATAGTTCATTTTTTAAAGTAATAGTTAGTAATTTAAGTGATAGAAACTGTAATGATGTATATGAAGCTTTTAAATTAGCAGTTGAATTATATGAAGATGAAATTAGTATTACAAAAGAAGATGAAACAATTTTACTTGATTTGTCAAAAAGTCTTGGAGAAACCGATATTGAAGGACAACTTATGGTTTTTGAATTAAGTATTGAAAACATAAAAAAGAGAATTAAAGAGGCAGAAATTATTATGAAAAAAAATGTGAAAATGTATAGATGTTTAGGTTTTTGTTTAGGGGCTATGGTTGTAATTATGCTTGTATAGGGGGTGTGTCGCATTGCTTGATGTAAGTTTGATTTTTAAAATTGCAGCTGTAGGAATTCTTATGATAATAATAGATAAAATATTAAAATCTAATGGAAAAGAAGATTTTGCGGTGATAGCAAACCTAGCTGGGATAATAATTATTTTAATGATGATTATAAATCTTATAAGTAAATTATTTAGTACCGTAAAAACTATGTTTCAGTTATAGGTGATTTAATATGGAGATTATAAAAATAGTTGCTTTTGCATTTATTGCATTGTCTATTACTTTAGTTTTTAAGAATGAGAAAAAAGAAATAGCCGTTCTAATAAGCTTAGTTGTTGGAATTGCAATTTTTTTATTCATGATTTCAAAGATAACGGCGGTAATGGAACTTTTGCAAAAGCTGGCATTAAAAGCTAATGTAGATTTTGTCTATATGACAACAGTGTTTAAAATTTTGGGAATTGCCTATCTTGCTTCGTTTTGCAGTGAGATATGCAGAGATTCAGGAGAAAATAATATAGCTTCAAAGGTTGAATTTGCTGGCAAGATTCTTATTTTGGTGTTAGCAATACCAATTCTTATGGGTGTACTTGATTCTATTTTGAAGCTTATGTAGGTGTGTAATATGAAAAAAATATTTGTTATTTTAATATTTATATCCATTTTTTTATATCCATTAAGTGTACAAGCTTCAACGGATAATAATGCAACTTTGCAAAATAATGACAATACTAAGGTTCAGCAATTATATGATTATATGTCTAAAGTAAAAACTAAATATGAGTTACTTAGAGATGTAGATATAGAAAGTTTTGTTAAAGAATACGTAAAAAGTGGTAACGGAGGAATATCTTTTGAAAATTTAGCTAAAGCAATGATTACTTATTCTGTTCGAGATATAGTTGCAAGTATAAGATTAATTTCAATGCTAATTGTAATATGTATTATATGTGCATTGCTTACTAATTTTCAAAAAGCTTTTTCCTCAGAAAGTGTAACAAACATAGCATATTTTGCTTGCTATTCAATTATAATAATAATTTTAGCAAGAAGCTTTTATTCAGGTGTTAGTGAAGCCAGAAGCTCAATTGAAGATGCTACAAATATGATGAATACATTGGTTCCTGTACTTTTTATGCTTCTTGCAGGCACTGGAAATGTTGTTCAGTCAACTTTGCTTGATCCGGTTATACTAATCGCAATTAGCATAAGTTCAAATATTTTTAAAAATATATTAATACCTTTAATAACCATGATTTTTGTGCTTCAATTTGTTAACAGTATATCTGAAGATTATAAGGTGGATCAGCTTTCAAAGTTGTTAAAACAAGTAGTTTTATGGATTCAAGGTATAGTTATGACTATATTTATAGGGATTATAACAATACGAGGTATTAATTCTAAGTCTATAGATCAGGTTACTTCTAAAACTGCAAAATATGCAGTAGATAATTTTGTACCAGTAGTGGGGAAATGTCTATCAGATGCTATTTCAACAGTAGTAGGTTATAGCGGACTTGTAAAAAATGCTATAGGAACAATAGGATTAATTATTTTAATTGTGATGCTGCTTTTTCCTATAATAAAAATTTTTATTCTTGCTTTTTTGCATAAACTTACAGCAGCCTTAGTGCAACCAATAAGTGATAAAAGACTTGTTGAATGTATAGCAAATGTTGGAGATGCATTAATACTCATAGCATCATGTGTTATAGGCATTTCTGTAATGTTTTTTATAATGATAGCTATTATAATTGCGGCAGGAAAAGCTTATTAAATGGTAGGTGAATATACGTGATAGATGCATTAAGAAGTTGGATTGTTACTATATGTACCACAGTAATATTTATTACAGCTGTAGAGATGATTTTGCCTGAAAATAAAATGAAAAATTATGCAAAATTTGTTATGGGGCTTATATTGATGGCGGTGATTGTTGGACCAATTATAAAAATGATGAATAAACAAGCTGATTTAAATGTATATATAAGTAGAGAAGAAAAAAGTTTCAATAATAATGATTATAAATCAGATATTAAGAGCTATGTTGAAAAGGACGAGCAGGATACATTGGATCAATTTAAAAAAAATGTTGATGATACTTGTACAAAAGTTTTAAAAGAAAAATATCCTAATGATACTTATACAGTTGATTCGAAGGTTCAAATGGACAAAGAAAAAGGGCTTTTTTCCATAACTTCAATTAATGTTGGTGTAAAGGAAAACGGGGTTGAAAAAATAAAAAAGATACAAATAGGTGAAGATTCTAAAAATGCTAATGCAAATAAAAATGTTGATGATAGCGTAAGCGTAAAAATAAGGGATTGCATAAGTAACGAAATAAAGATACCTACAGAAAAAATAAATGTGTACAAACTATAAATATTATGGGAAGGGGATATAATGAATTTTAAAAAGCTACTGGATTATTTAAAGAATGAGAAAAATAGAAAAGAGAAATTTTCAAATTTCATTATTGTAGCGCTAATAGCTGTACTTATAATTATTGTTGCAAGCTTTTTTAAAACCACGGACAGTATGACACTACAAAATAATGATACTCAAAAGCAACCGGTGAAAGCGAATAGTAGTGATTCCAGTTCTGGAAATTATGAAACAAGTATGGAAAATAAGCTAAAAGATACACTTGAAAAAATAGATGGTGTTGGTAATGTTGAAGTTATGATGTATTTTTCAAGCAGTGAGGAACAAGTGCCAGCATTTAATGAAAATAAATCTAATTCAGTAACTGATGAAACAGATACTTCAGGAGGAAAAAGAACTACAACACAAACTTCAGATGGAAATACAGTTGTAACTTCTAAGGATGGTGATAAAGAATCTCCACTAATTGTAAAAGAATACAAACCTACTATAACTGGGGTATGTGTTGTGGCGGAAGGTGCAAGTAATGACGTAGTTAAGCTTAATATAACTAATGCAGTGGTGGATCTCTTTGGAATAACTTCTGATAAGGTAAATGTGTATCCGATGAAAAAATAAAATAGATTATTATTGTTTGTCATATAAAAATGTGAACAAGCATATAAATTTTTTAGAAGATTAGATGGGGGGATAAGATAATGAATAAAAAACAAGCTATTATTATTGTTACACTTTTGGTACTTATAGTATGTGCGGGGGTTTTGGCAACAAAATTTAGAAGTCCGCTTTTTTATGTAAATAACACAGATTTAGATAATGATAATAAGAGTGCAATATCATTAAATGACAATTCAAGTAAAAGCACAGCAAGTAAATCAGATTTATTTGCTGAAGGAAGATTAGACAGGGGACAAAAAGACCAAAGAGAAATTGAAACTTTAAAAGGTATAATTGATGATAAAAGCGTGAGCGCTGATAAAAGAAATGAAGCACAGCAAAAACTTATGCTTTTAACAGATGATGATTCAAAATGCAATAAAGTTGAAACATTATTAAAAAGCAAGGGCTTTAAAGATGCATTGTGCTCAATTTCAGATAGTAAAGTTACAATAACAGTTAAAAATAGCAGTACTAAGTTAACAGATGTTCAGCTTAGAGACATAAAAGAAACAGTTACTAATGTAACTAAAATCAGAAACATAGAAGTTCTACCAGTTACTCAATAAAAACTTACTTATGCGATTTTTGTACAAGTTTAAGGCAAATATTCAAAGTACAGAGTACAAAGTACAGTGAAGGATGATTTTATTTCGCTTTGCTACAGAAAATCTTAAAACTTATTTTTGATTGCTTAATGAATGGCGTCATTACTGTTGTCAGCAAAGATGACAACAGTTAAGTTTAAGATTTACCTGATGTAAGGAAAGGCAAATCATCCTTCTTTGTACTTTATACTCTGTACTTTGATTTAGTTGGTTCGCATTTTTTAGTTTTAGTATCAACTAATTATTACGGCTGCAATTTTTTTTACTATTAAAAAAAAGCAGTTTGTAAAAAAAATAGTAATTTGATATAATACACTTAGATTAAAGTAAGGCGTTATAATAAAAACATTAAAGCCTAAGGGGGTAACAAGTAATGGAAGATGAATCAAAGGATTTAGATATGGGTATAATTAAGATATCAGATGAAGTAGTAGGAGTAATTGCTGGTTTAGCAGCGTCTGAAATAAAAGGTGTAGTTGGAATGAGTTCAGGCATTGCAGGCGGAATAACTCAAATACTAAGTGGCAAAAAGAATTTTACTAAAGGTGTAAAGATTAATATTGAAGAAGAGAGTGCTTCAATAGAACTATATGTTGTAATCGAGTATGGATTAAAAATACCTGAGGTTGCAGCTAAAGTTCAAGAAAATGTTAAGAAAACGGTTGAAAGTTTAACTGGCTTAAAAGTTTCAGCAGTAAATGTTTTTATTCAGAATGTTTCAATTGTAAAAGAACATGAAGAAGTTTCAGAAGAAAGTGAAAAGTAGTGCAAAACACCCTCACGAAAATGCGAGGGTGTTTTACTTGTGGGAGTTCAAAAATATAACTATATACAAATATTCTTCCTTAAGGCATCTTAAAGAAAATAACAAGTCCAACTTTCGGTTATTTTCGCGCAATACTTTGTCACTATAACACGCTAAGACAACCAGTATTAACGAGTTACAGTTTATTGTATTACACAAAACCATCTCTCAATTTGGAATTATTATTTTTTTTAAGATGCCTAAATTAAAAAAACTATGGAAGTTTAACACAATATATAGTAATATAATCTTTGGATTTATATAAGGATGTAGTTTAACTATATACTAGGAGGAAGTTATTTATGAATAGAAGAAAAAGTAGAGAATTGGCCATGAAATTATTATTTGAGATTTCAATTAATAAAAATAATTATGAAGAAGTTATAGAAAATTATAAAGAGGAAAATAAAGATGAAGATATAGATTTTGAATATGTGGAAAGAATCTTAAAGGGAGTAATAGAAAAAGAAAATAGTTTAGATGAGAAAATTAAAGAAAATTCTAAAAACTGGAAAATAGAACGTATATCTAAAACAAATTTAAGCATACTTAGATTAGCATTTTATGAAATATTATATGAAGCAGATATACCAGTAAAAGTGTCTGCAAATGAAGCTGTAGAACTTGCCAAAAGTTATTCAGAAGAAAAATCTTGGTCTTTTGTAAATGGGGTACTTGGAAGTTTGATAAAAAGTATCGAAGAATAATAATATAAAGTGGGGTGCAGATTATGGGGCAGATAATTGATGGGAAATTGCAGGCACAAAAGTATAAAGAGAGAATAATACAATTTATAAACGATAGAATTAAAAATGGGCTTAGAGTTCCTTGCATGGTAAGTTTAATGGTTGGAAATGATGGCGGTTCTAAATTTTATTTAGATAATCAAAGAAAAGTTTGTGAAAAGCTTGGCATTAAATTTGAAAGTATAACTATGAATGAAGAAACTACAGAAAGTGAAATAGTAGAAGTAATTACTAAACTTAATGTAGATAATAATGTAGATGGAATTATGTTGCAATTACCTTTGCCTAAACATATTAATGAAAAAAATGTGACTTCATCAATTAATTCAGAAAAGGATATTGATAGCCTTACGTATGAAAATACAGGTAAGTTCTATAGAGGTGAAAAAGCCTTTGTACCATGTACACCTAAAGGCATAATAGAACTTATAAAAAGTACTGGTATAAATATAAGTGGCAAAAATGCAGTTGTAATTGGAAGAAGCAATATTGTTGGTAAGCCTGTTTTCCAGCTTCTCTTAAATGAAAATGCAACAGTTACTGTTTGTCATTCGAAAACTGAAAACCTAGAAGAAGTATGTGCTTCTGCAGATATATTGGTTTCAGCTATAGGAAAACCACATTTCGTAAATAAAAACTTTGTTAAAAAAGGTGCTATTGTTATTGATGTTGGAACCACTGTTGTTGATGGAAAGCTTAAAGGTGATGTTGATTTTAATGATGTAATAGATAAAGCAGCATTTGTCACTCCTGTACCAGGTGGTGTTGGTTCAATGACTACAACTATGCTTGCTTTAAATGTTTGTGAGGCGCTTAAATAAATGTATATTAAGACTTTAACCGTTTCAGAATTAAATAATTATATTAAAAAGGTCATTGACAGTGATTTTATTTTGGGTAACGCATACATAAAAGGAGAAATATCAAATTTTAAGCTTCATAGCAGTGGTCATATATATTTTTCACTTAAAGATGATGGTGGAAAAATAAATTGCATAATGTTTCGAAGTGATGCTGAAAACTTAAAATTTATGCCAGAGAATGGTATGAAGGTTAATGTTAAGGGAAGAGTGTCTGTTTATATTAAGGATGGAGCTTACCAATTATATTGTAAACAAATAGAGCTTGAAGGCATGGGTGAATTATATATAGCTTTTGAAAACCTTAAAGAAAAACTATTTAAGGAAGGACTTTTTAGTGATGTGCATAAAAAAGCTATACCAAAGCATCCAAGAAGAATAGGAGTAATAACCTCTAGAACTGGTGCTGCAATAAGAGATATAATAAATGTTTCTACAAGAAGAAATAAGAATGTAAATTTACTTATATGCCCTGTTTTAGTTCAAGGTATTAATGCTGCTACGGAATTAGTAGCGGCTGTAGAAAAGTTAAATAAAATAGATGATGTAGATGTTATAATAATGGCAAGGGGTGGAGGTTCTATAGAAGAACTTTGGGCCTTTAATGATGAAAAACTTGCTTATGCAGTTTATAGTTCAAATAAACCTATAATATCTGGCGTAGGACATGAAACTGATTTTACAATCGTAGATTTTGTTAGTGATAAGAGAGCACCAACACCATCGGCTGCTGCAGAAATTGCGGTGCAGGATTTATCACAGTTGAATGATAAATTAGGCAGCATGAAAAAGAATTTTGATAATGAAATTAAATACTATTTTGAAAATAGGCATAATGAATTAAGTATCAAAAGAAAATTAATTGAAAAGTATAGTCCAGAGGCTTTTATAGCAAATGGATATTCTAATATAGATAAGTTATATAATTTGCTACTTATAAAAACTAAAAATAAAATTGAAATTGAAAAACAGAAATTAACAAAATGCCAGTCTGTTTTAAAAGCAAATAATCCTCATAATATTTTAAATAAAGGTTATTCAATAATTGAAAATAATCTTGGAAAATGCATTGACAGTATTGATGAACTTAAAGAAGATAGTGAAGTTAGAATTATAATGAAAGACGGCAGAGTAGAAACGTCTATAGGGAAAATAACACGAAGTACAACTGACAGATTACAGTGAAGGTGGATTTATTCTACTTGCGCTTTATAAATATTTAAACTTATAAAAACTTGTCTTTAGTCTAGTGGTTTGGGCGCAGCCCATTAAGTTTTTAAATTTTCTGCGTAAGCATAAAATTAACCTTAACTGTACTCTCTACTCTGTACTCTGTACTCTATTATAAAGGGAGGTAATTAGTTTGGCTTCAAAAAAAGATAGTTATGAAGGTATGATGGAAAAATTAGAAAAGATATTAGCTGATATGGAAGATGGAAATTTAAGCCTTGAAAAAACCTTAAAGCATTATGAAGAAGGAATGGAACTTTATAATAAATTGTATAAAACATTAAACGAAGCTGAAGGAAAAATCAAAGTTCTTACAGAAAATGGTGAGAAAGATTTCTTGAAGGAGAGCGATACAAATGAATAATGAGATTTTAAAAAGTGAGGTAGAAGCTTATTTAAAAACTTATTTTAATAACAGGGAAGGTTATGATAAAAAAATATATGAGGCTATGAGTTATAGCTTAAATATTGGTGGAAAAAGAATTAGACCTTTATTTTTTATAAATGCATACAGCATATATAAAGATAATTACAAGGATGTTATAGAAATTGCAGCTGCAATTGAAATGATACATACGTATTCTCTAATTCATGATGATCTTCCTTGTATGGATAATGATGATTTAAGAAGAGGTAAACCAACTAATCATAAAGTGTTTGGAGAAGCAATTGCACTTTTAGCAGGTGATGGACTTTTAAATGAAGCTATGAATTTAATGTTTGAGTATTGCAATAAAAAAGATAACAATGCAATAAAAGCGTGCTATCTGATATCTAAGGCAGCCAGCGCATCTGGAATGATAGGCGGTCAAACTGTAGACATATTAAGCTCAGGAAAGAACTTAAGTAGTGATGAACTAAAATTTATGCATAAGAAAAAAACAGGTGAATTGATTAAGGCGGCAGTATTAAGTGGTGCCGTTTTAGGAGGAGCAAAAGAAGAAGAGGTAAAACTAATTAGTGAATATGGAGACAAAGTAGGATTAGCTTTTCAAATAAAAGATGATATTTTAGATGTTATTGGTGACTCAAGCATAATGGGTAAAAAAGCTAAAAGTGATATAGAAAATAATAAAACAACTTATGTTACTACATATGGTATAGATGTTTGCAAAAAGCTTTGCAGAGATTTAACTGAAGAATGTATTAGTATATTAGACAAGATAAATGGTGATACAGAGGGCTTAAAGAAAATAACTGAATTTTTGCTTGAAAGAAAAAAGTAAAATTATTATTAAATAACTTTGATGATTTTGAATATTTATAATTAATATGATATAATTTTAGTTAATATATGTGGTGCAGTATTCTAGTCAGGTAAGCATTTTTTGAAGGCGGGGCTAAAAATCCGCTAAAGGGCACATCGATGAAGTTTCTGGTGCTGGCCTAGGAATGCCCAGTCTTGGGCTTGTGCTGGGAGTAAGAGAGCTGGGGCACTCACAATGGCATGTGATTCTGACCCTACTCTTGTGGAGACCAATTCTTGTATATATAGTTAGTCGCTGTATATACGATTTTGGATTAAACCTGCAATGTGGTGAAAAGCTATGTGCAGTGTAGCCTGCCTTGAGTGGTAGTGGGAGAGGAGATAAAACAGGCTAAATATTTTAGGCCGAAATATTTAGTTTATTGAACTCTGAAACCTCTGTTGCAAAAGAGGCTATGGAAATGCCTAACTGTTGGGGAAAACCCCTAGGCTGTTTGTATGAGGCAAAATAGGGATTGCAGTGCGGACTTAGTGGCAATTCAGTCCTAAAATTGGTGACAGTTTAGTTTTGATAGTAAAAGGAAACTGCCTTATGGCGACGTAAGGTTATCAAAAGGGAAATCCTACTGAACCTATGCCGCAAGATTTACTTATTTTGTTACCACATATTGTAAAACGTTAAATTTGAATTTATATATATAGTGAAACTACGTTTAAGTTAAAAATTGTATACATTAACTTAAGAAACTTAAAGTTTCACGGTGGTTTATCTCTATATGTGGAGGAATGGGTGTGGCAAAAAATAAAAATAAGAGAGATGCTAGAGATAGAAATAAATGGCTATTTAAAATTTTTTTATGGTCAATTAGTATAAGTAGCAGTATTTCTCTTTTAACGGATTCGCTACTAAATAGAGTTAATACATTAGTAGCTTTTATTTTGCTAATTTTTATAATTTGTATTGGAATAACATTTGATATAATTGGAATTGCTGTCACAGCGGCAAATGAAACACCTTTTCATGCTATGGCGGCTAAAAAAATTCATGGTGCAAAAGTGGCAATTAGAATGATTAGAAATGCAGATAAAGTTTCAAGTTTTTGTAATGATGTTGTTGGGGATATATGTGGGATTGTAAGTGGTTCAATGGGAGCTATTATTACAACGAAAATAATTTTGAATTTAAAAAATACACCAACTGCGATTATAAGTGTTGTTGTTGGAGCTGTTATAGCCTCGGCTACAATATGTGGAAAATCCATGGGAAAAACTTATGCTATGAATAATAGCAATTTAATAGTTTCCAAGGTATCAAAATTAGTTTGTTTGGTGGCAAAGGATAGATGATGATGTACAAAATACTTGATAAATATGATAGTACTAATGATATTAAAAATATGGATATTAAAACTTTAAATCATTTTTCAGATGAAATTAGACAGTTTTTAATTGATAAAGTTTCGAAAACAGGGGGTCATCTTGCATCCAATTTAGGTGTAGTTGAACTCACTCTAAGTCTTTATAAAGTTTTCGATTTTAGTAAAGATAAGTTAATATGGGACGTAGGGCATCAGTCGTATGTACATAAAATTTTAACTGGAAGAAAAGACAAATTTGATAGTTTAAGAGAATATGGTGGAATTAGTGGATTCCCAAAAAGAAATGAAAGTCCGTACGACATTTTTGATACTGGTCACAGCAGTACTTCTTTATCAGCAGCAGCTGGAATTGCAAGAGCTAGAGATTTGTCTCATGAAAAATATGATGTTGTGGCGGTTATTGGTGATGGAGCTTTATCTGGGGGAATGGCCCTAGAAGCCTTAAATGATATTGGCGATAGAAAAACTAAGGTCATAGTAATATTAAATGATAATCAAATGTCTATAGCTAAGAATGTTGGAAGCATTTCTAAATATTTGAGCAAAATTAGAATTGATCCAAAATACAATAAATTTAAGGAAGAAGTTAATTTTAAACTTCGAAAAACTAATATTGGATCAGAGGTAGCTGATTCTTTAAAGAAAATAAAGGGTGGAATAAAGAAAATTGTTGTACCAGGAATGTTTTTTGAAGACATTGGAATAAAGTATTTAGGACCCATAGATGGACATAATATAGAAGAGTTAACAGATGTAGTAACAAAGGCAAAAGAATTTAACGAGCCAGTAATAATTCATGTTATTACGAGAAAAGGTAAAGGTTATAATTATGCAGAAAAAAATCCTAATAAATTTCATGGCATAGGGCCCTTTGATTGTGAAAGTGGCGAATTATGCTCTTCTTCAGGTTATACCTACTCAAAAGCTTTTGGAGAAACTTTAGTTAACATTGCGGAGAAAAATGATAAAGTTGTTGCAATTACAGCAGCTATGCCAGATGGAACAGGTTTGTGTGAATTCTCAAAAAGATTTCCTAAGAGATTTTTTGATGTTGGAATAGCAGAACAGCATGCGGCTACTATGGCAGCTGGATTTGCGGTTGCAGGATATAAACCAGTTTTTGCTGTATATTCTACATTTCTTCAAAGAGCGTATGATCAAGTGCTTCATGATATATGTATACAAAAACTTCCTGTAGTATTTGCAATTGATAGGGCAGGTATTGTAGGAGCAGATGGTGAAACTCATCAAGGTATATTTGACTTATCCTATCTTAGCCATATACCAAATATGACTATACTGGCACCTAAATGTACGAATGACTTGAAGGCTATGTTAAATTGGTCGATTACACAAAATTATCCAATAGCAATTAGGTACCCAAGAGGAACTGATTCACAAGAAGTTCAGTTTTCTTCTTTACCAGAATTAGTTAAAGGTAAATGGGAGATTATAGCTAAAGGTAGTGAGATTGCAATAATTGCTGCAGGTAAAATGGTTCAGCATGCTGTACTCGCAGAAAGAAAGCTAGAAAAAATGGGCATAAAATGTACTGTAGTAAGTGCTGATTTTGTTAAACCAATCGATACAGTGCTTTTAGATAGTTTAGCAAGAGAAAATTATAAATTTGTAACTGTTGAAGACAATGTCCTTCATGGAGGATTAGGAAGCAGTGTACTTGAATATTTAAACAGTAAAAATTATAAAAATGATGTTTTAAGACTAGGATTTAAAGATGAATTTGTTACTCAAGGTAAGCCAGATATCTTATATAAACTATATGGTTTAGATGTAGATAGCATATTCAATAAAATACTTACTTTTATGTGAAACGGTTGTATAAAGAAGAGAGGATAAATATGTCACAGAGCAAAGAAAGATTAGATTTACTTTTAGTTAAAAAGGGAATGTTTGAATCTAGAGAAAGAGCTAGAGCCAGCATTATGGCAGGAGAAATATATGTTGATAATATTAGAATAGATAAATGCGGTGAAAAAGTTAAAGAAGATTCAAATATAGAGTTTAAAGGCGAAAAAATGCCATATGTAAGTAGAGGCGGATATAAACTTGAAAAGGCAATGAAATCTTTTAATATTAATTTAAATTCAAAAATATGTTTTGATATAGGTGCATCTACAGGTGGATTTACGGATTGTATGTTGCAAAATGGTGCAGAAAAGGTATTTGCCATTGATGTTGGTTATGGACAATTTGCCTGGAAACTTAGAACTGATCCTAGGGTAGTTTGTATGGAAAGAACAAATGTAAGATATGTTACTGAGGAGCAGATAGGAATGCATGGCGATTTTGCAAGTATAGATGTATCCTTCATATCTTTAAAAAAGGTCATACCTGCAGTTGTAAATTTGTTAGATGAAGATGGAGAAGTAGTTGCATTAATTAAACCGCAATTTGAAGCAGGGAGAGAAAAAGTAGGCAAAAAAGGTGTAGTAAGAGAGCCTGAAATTCATATAGAAGTTATAAATGGTGTAGTCCAGTTTTTAAAAGAAAGTAATTTTGCTATAATTGGATTAGATCATTCACCTATAAAAGGGCCTGAAGGAAATATAGAATATTTAATATACTTTTCTAAAAATAAAAATCTGTTAAATGGTGAATTTAATGATGAAGAAGTCAATTTAATTGTTGAAAAGGCACACAAAAATCTTGATTAGGAGAAACTTTGATGAAAAAAATAGGAGTTAATATTAATAATAGTAAAGATAGTGATAGAAAAATACGAAATTATATTAAGGAAATATTAACTGAACAAAACAGTAAAGTTGAAGTGGAATTTTATGATAATTTAAAAAACATTAAAAATTATTGTAATGATGTGCCAGATATTTTTATAGTCCTAGGTGGTGATGGTACTATTTTAAGTGCTGCTAGAAATTTAGTTGCTTTAGAAGTACCAATATTTGGTGTGAATATTGGACACTTAGGATTTTTGACTTCCGTAGAATTAGCCAGATTTGAAACAGCAGTAAGAAAAATATATAATGGGGAATACTATATTGAAAATAGGATGATGCTTAAATGTAGTTATATTCAAAATAAAATAAGAAAAGAATTTTATGCTTTAAACGAAGTTGTTTTATCTACAGGAATTTTGTCAAGAATATTAAAGTATAAGATAAAAGTAGATGGAAAGTATTACATGGATTTTAAATCAGACGGAATTATTATTTCAACCCCCACTGGATCAACTGCGTATAATTTGTCTGCTGGTGGACCAGTTGTTTATCCAGAACTTGATTTGATATCAATAACACCAATTTGTCCTCAGTTATCAAACATGAAGACAATTATAGTAAATGGAAAAAGTAATATAAACGTTTATGATATAAATTTAAATAAAAGTACATTTATATCAATGGATGGTCAAAAGCCTATGGAAATAGGTGATGTTAATTTTGTAGAGATAAATAGTCTCGAAAATCAATGTAAATTAATAAGATTAAATGACTATGATTATTTTGAGGTTTTAAGAAAAAAAATTATACTTAAAACTAATGAATGTGAGGGTGATTAATAATGAAAATATCTAGACATGCTAAAATATTAGAAATTATAAATTCAAAAAATATAGAAACTCAAGAAGAACTAGCAGATGAACTTAGAAAAAGCGGAATGGATATAACACAAGCCACAGTATCTAGAGATATAAAAGAATTAAAATTGATTAAGGTACTTTCACCAAGTGGAAGATACAAATATGCTACAATATCACCAACGGAAGGATTTCTTTCAAACAAGCTTGTTGCTATTTTTTCACAAACAGTTCTCAATGTGGAGAATATAGGAAATTTCATTGTTGTTAAAACTATATCTGGATCGGGAAATGCAGCAGCAGAAGCTATAGATTCTTTAAACTTTGAGGGAATTGCTGGAACTATAGCAGGTGATAATACAATTTTTATACTTGTAAGATCAATGGATAAAGCATATGAACTTGTTCAAAAATTGAAAAAAATGATGAATGAATAGGAGGCTGAAGGATGCTCCTGCAAATTAACATTGAAAATTTTGCCCTTATAGAAAAAATTACAGTAACGTTTGATAAGGGTTTTAATATATTATCAGGAGAAACTGGTGCCGGGAAGTCAATATTAATTGATGCTATTAATTATGTTTTAGGTGGAAAATCTAATAAGGGATTTATAAGAACTGGTGAGGAAAGAGCTTTTGTTGAAGCTATATTTACAATTGAAAATGATAGAACAGAAATGGAACTTAAAAAACTAGATGTAGAATTTGAAGATATAGTTATAATAAGCAGGGAAACTTTTAAATCTGGTAAAAGTATAACAAAAGTTAATGGGAAATCCATATTAGTTTCTATGCTTAAAAATATAAGTGATACTTTAATAGATATTCATGGACAACATGAAAATCAAAATTTATTAGATTCTAATAATCATATGCAGTATTTGGATAATTATGGAGAAGAGTCTATATTAAACAGCAAAAACAAATATGCATTGTGCTATGATAAATTATTAAATATTAAGAGTAAAATTAAAAGCTTAATAGGAAAAAATGGAGAAAATGAAAAGCTTTCAGATTTTTTAAGGTATCAAATAGATGAAATCGAAAAGGCAAAGCTCAAAATAGGTGAAGATGAAGAATTAGAAGAGAAGTTTTCTGTTATATCAAATAGTGAAAACATATCTAAAATTTTTTCAGAAGCTGCAGAAATTCTTTATGATGGAAATGAAAATAGTAAGTCAATTTATGATCTTGAAGGATATATTATAAATAAACTCAGAAGTGCTCAAGGCAAAAGTGAAAAAATTAAAAAGATTGCAGATGACTTAGAAGAAACCTATTATAGTATACAGCAAATTGCACAAGACATAAAAGCAATTAAAGATAGTGTGGTTTATGATGAAAAAGAACTTGAATATATAAATAGCAGATTATTTCAAATTGATAATTACAAGAAAAAGTATGGTAAAACAATTAAAGATATTTTAGATTATAAGGAAAAATTACAAATACAATATGATGAGTTTGTAAATAAAGAGGAAGTCTTAAAAAAATTAAATCTTGAAAAAGATAAAACTTATGATGAACTTATACAAGCTGCCAAAGTACTGCATGAATTAAGAGTGAAGCTTGCACAAGAGCTAGAGGTAAAAGTTAAAGAAGAATTGAATTATGTAGGTCTTGAAAAGAGTACTTTTAAAATAAATATTGAATTTAATGAGGAAAACATTTCAAATAGCGGAGCTGATAGAGTTCAGTTCTTAATATCAACTAACCCAGGAGAACCTTTGAAACAGCTTGAAAAAGTAGTTTCAGGTGGAGAACTTTCAAGAATAATGCTTGCTATTAAAACTGTATTTGTTGACAAAGATAAAATTCCATCTGTTATTTTCGATGAAATTGATACTGGTATAAGTGGAAGAATAGCTCAAAGTGTTGCAGAAAAAATGTATGTTATATCTAAAAAACATCAAGTTTTTTGTGTAACTCATTTGGCGCAAATTGCATGTATGTCTGATGTACACTTTTTAGTTTCTAAAAATACTGATAATAGTAAAACATATACTACAATTAAAAAGTTAGATTCAGAAGGGAAAAAACAAGTTTTAGCTTTAATGATTGGAGGAAGCGAAGTTACTAAGCTTACAATTGATCATGCAGCTGAAATGATAGCTATAGCAGATAAAAGAAAAAAACAAATTTTGAAATAAAAAGGCTATGTTTTAAATAAGTGTTAAAATCAATACTTATTTAAAACATAGCTATTAAAAAATAGTAATGTAAATAAATGTGAAAATAAGCATTTGATTACAGCGATACTACAAAAAACATGAACTTTAAATTCATGTTTTTTTGTGTTTTTTGTAATTATGAGAAATTTAATAGAACAGTTGCCTTTAAATGAAACATAATAATAGCATAATTAAAATTTAAAATGGGAAATTTAAGAGTAAAGATAAACCGTTTTAACTACGGAAATTTATATCCATCAAAATGTGAGGAAAATCGCATTTGGTATAAATAAATTTGTAATTTCAATTGGCTTATCTTTAAACATAAGAAAAGGGAGGTTAAAAACATGAAAAAAGTAATAAAAATATTATGCTGTGTTTTGACTCCTATAATAATAATGTGTATATTAGCTTATGCAAAGGTTAAAGATATACCTAATACAGTTTTTGTAAGGCAAGGAGAAAATGGTTTAAAAACAAGTTTATTTGAATTTGACAGATATAAAGAAGTAGCAAGTATAGGAGAATCAAAAATTAAAAAAGTAGACATAAGTATACTTGGAATACTTCCTGTAAAGTCTGTTAGTGTAAAATCTGTTCCTAGGATTAAGCTTAATGTTGGAGGACAGCCTATTGGAATAAAATTAAATACTAAAGGGGTGTTAATTGTTGGATTTAGTGATATTAATACTTCTAATGGTAAAATACCAAGTCCAGCGGCTGCAGAGGGTGTTCAAATTGGTGATAGCATAATAAAAGTAAATGGCGAAAATATACTAGATATACAGGATTTGGGCAATAAAATAAATAAGGCCAAAGACAACAAAATTAGTTTAACTTTAGAGAGAAAAGGTAAGTATATAACTAAAGTTATAACAAGAGTAAAAAGTGAAGATAATAATTATAAAATTGGGCTTTGGGTTAGAGATTCTACAGCAGGTGTTGGAACTTTGACATTTTATTATAGTAAGACTAATCAATTTGGCGCATTGGGTCATCCTATAACAGATGTGGATACAGGAACAATGTTAAAAGTAAATAGTGGTAATTTATTAAATTCTTCAATAGTATCTATAAGGAAGGGATTTAAAGGAACTCCAGGAGAAATAAGAGGTATATTTGTAAATGAAGATAATCCAATCGGCAGTGTGCAAAACAATACAATGTGCGGTATTTTTGGAAAGGGTGCCAGTAATGTTTTCAGCAACAAATTAAATAAACAAATGGAAATAGGACTTAGGAACGAGATAAAAACCGGTGAAGCAAAAATTTTAACTACTATTGATGGCGATGAGCCAAAACTTTATTCTGTATATATAGAAAAATTATATCCACAAGAGTCTCCAGGACCTAAAAGTATGCTAATTAGAGTAACGGATTCTGAACTTTTGAAAAAAACTGGAGGAATTGTTCAAGGAATGAGTGGAAGTCCAATAATACAAAATAATAAGATTGTTGGTGCAGTTACCCATGTTCTTATTAATAAGCCAGATGTTGGATATGGAATATATATAGAATGGATGCTCAAAGATGCTGGAATATTTTAAAGAGTAGGTATATAATTGTTATATGCTGATAATATATGGATTATTGTTAAGATTTAGTCCTGAAAAGTTAAAATCATTCAGCACTAAATCTTATTTTTATTGAATTTTTACTATTTTATAATACAAATATATTTAGTTACAACTTGATTTTTTATTGTTTTAGTAATAAAATGGAAAAAAAGATATAAATTGAATTTAAGTATTTGTATTGGTAAAAATTTTTAATCCCTTGAAGGTAATATAATAGTTTTGTCGAATATATTATAATAGGGTTGTTAAATAATGGTAAACTTAATGTGAAGGGGAGTCAACAATGGAAAATGAAAAAATAAGTGTTTTAATAGCAGATGATAATAAGGAATTCTGTAATATTCTTAATGATTATTTGCTAAATCAAAGTGATATTGTAGTAATAGGAATTGCAAAGGATGGAATTGAAGCCTTAAGATTAATAGAGGAGAAAAAACCAGACTTAGTAGTACTGGATATAATAATGCCTCATTTAGATGGTCTTGGAGTTCTTGAAAGGCTAAATAATATGAACTTAAGTCAATTGCCAAGGATAATAGTATTATCAGCAGTAGGACAAGATAAGATAACTCAGAGGGCAATAAATTTAGGCGCTGATTATTATGTTGTAAAACCATTTGATATGGAGGTATTTATAAAAAGAATAAGAGAAATGTTTAATAACATTATATCAAATTCAAATGAAAAGAAATCAGCAATACCATATCAAGACCAAGGAATAAGAAATGTAAACTCTTCCATGATGAGTACACAGGAGCATTCCTCTAATGCACCTATAGACTTAGAAGGAGAGATAACTGCTATAATACATGAAATAGGTGTGCCAGCACATATTAAAGGCTACATGTACTTAAGAGAAGCAATTACAATGGTAGTAAATAATATGGAATTGTTATCAGCAGTAACAAAAGAGTTATACCCATCAATTGCAAAAAAATATAATACTACAGCAAGTAGGGTGGAAAGAGCAATAAGACATGCTATAGAAGTAGCTTGGTCTAGAGGTCAAGTTGAAACAATTAACAAGCTTTTCGGTTATACTATACATAACGGAAAAGGAAAGCCTACAAACAGCGAATTTATAGCTATGATTGCAGACAAGCTTAGATTGCAAAATAAAGTTAGCTAGGTTAGTGAAATCAATTACTTGATTGCAATTAAAGCTATATTTCTGTAGCAACAAATTGTTTTTCAAACCAACCAATATTATATATGCTTTAAAGCTAAACCTTCAATGTTCATTAAATATGAATTTTGGAGGTTTTTTATTGCGTAAAAAATAAAAGCTTTGAGATTAGTTATAGAAAGTATTAAATGGATTGAACTTTGAGTGAGAATGATGATAGAAATTTAATTTTGGAAAATCAATAATTAACAATTAAAGATGCTAAATGGGATTATTACAGGTGGAGAGAAAAGTAAAAAAATAAGTTTAATAAATGATTAAATTTTAGTATTAAGAAAAAATATTCAGATACGATAATAATATGGGTTTAAAACCATAATAATACATAATATTAGGAGGAAACAAAATGAAGAAAAAATTTAAAATTACTTTAAGTGTATTTTTAGTTGTTATTTTAGGGTGCTTCTCACAGGCATTTGCGGCAACTAATCAAAATTCAAAATTAAATAGGATTGTTAAGCAGATTGGGAATGTTAAATTACTTGATAGCGTGTCTACAGATGATGGTGGAGTTGTGGGAACGAGCAATTTAAATGGTACTGCTGATAATAGTGCTAAAGTTGGAAATCATTTATATAGTCCAGAAAAAGGATGGAAAAGATATGATGATACAAATAGTTTAATAAAGTATGTTGGAAATTGGGAAAACGAAGCGGTTTCAGCTATTGTATAGCTTACGGTAACTATGCATACAGAGAATAAAATACAAACAATTTTGTAATTGTTCGTATTTACTTATATGGAATTATATGCTATTATAACCATATAAGATAAAATGGAAGGGATGTTATGCATTTTGAATTCTAGCAATACATTTATTTTAACTTTTGGTGACAAATTAAAGGCGATTAGAGTAAAATATAATTTAAGGCAAGATGAGATTTCTGGGCAAGATATAACGAGAAATTTAATTAGTGAAATTGAAACTAATAAGGCTAACATAACTAAAAAGACAGCAGAGATAATTATAAAAAACTTGAATGCAATAGCACGTAAAAAACATTTTAAGGTTACTGAAACTATTGAGTACCTGTTAGAAAGTGAATTAGAGCAAGCTAACAAAGTTATTGATAAATACATAAGTGAATTAAGAGCTTTAGTTGTTTGTAAAGATGATAGCTTTGTTAAAGAGCTTAAAGAAACAGAAGAATTTTTAATTAATTGGGATATTAGAGACAAGAAAATAGTAATATATGAACTGGCTGGAGATTATTTTTATAATCAAAATGATTTTTATAAAAGTGTTAATTATTATGAAAGAGCACTAGAATTAATTAATAAGGCTGAAGTAACTGAAACATTACTTGCATTATTAAGGAAACTTTCAATGGTTTACACCTATGTAGATAATTACAAAGAATCTGTTAAGTGTTGTGAATTTGCTTTAGAACATTTCAAAGATATGACCAATGAATATTCTGTTGTCTTTTTATATAATAGTGGACTTGGATATAAAAAATTAGGCGATTGGGATAAGGCTTTAGAAAAATTAAATCAAGCTGAAAATCTTGTCGATAGAAATGATTTAAATAAAATGTTTAAGATAAAAAATGTTAAAGCAAATTGCTTATATAGAATGAGTTTATTTCAAGATTCATTATATAATTTTAATGAACTATTAGTTATATATAAAAATGATTTGGAAAAGCAAGTTCATATAAGAATAAATATGATAAGCAATTATATCAAGTTAAATGACACCAAAGAAATAAATAAAAATCTTGAAATTTTAACTAAAGATTTACCTAAGATTAATGCTAACAATAGTTATATTTCAGAGTTTTATCATGAAACTGGTAAAATTTATAAATATCTTAGTGAAGAAAAACTAGAGGAAGAATATTATATTAAAGCTTTAGAGCTTTGTGAAAAACAAAAAAATTGCAGCTTATTTTATAAGATAGTTTATGATTTAATAGAATTATATACAAAATTAAACAATACAAGTAAAATGCTAGAAGTAAAAAATAAAATTTTAGCGATGGCAAATAAATACGAACAAATAAACGAAAAGGTAATAATTTTTCTTATAGCATTTTATTCTAAAAATAATGATAATAATGTGGTTAATGAGTTAGCTAGCTTTTTACTGAAGTTAATTTAAGGGGGATTATAATATGACAAGAAAAAAATTAAGAAAAAGATTGGTATCAATTTGCGCTGTATTAGCATTTTTGTTTGTATTTACAAGTATTATGCATGTTGTTGGCTATAAATTAGGAGAACTTGATAGTCATCCCATGCTAAGAGCTAAAAATTTTTCATTTTTTAATTTAAAGTAGGAGATTAAATTCTTCTGCTTTTTTTGATTCAAAGATAAGAATAACTTAATGAACTAATTCATACTTATAAATATAAGAATAATAAAATAGGTGAATAAATTATGAAACAATCTCAAAAGTTTTTGACTATTTTAGAGGCTATAAATAGCAATATTAAGTTAAGCGAAAAATATCTTGAGGAAAAAGGAATAAAACAAACTGAATTTAGGATACTTATGGAGGAACTTGATAATAGTGGTATGATAAATGATTCAAACGAAATTACTATTGATGGTGTCGAATTTCTAATGCAAAATGAAAGAAATGAAATACTTAAAAAAATTGTGAAATAAGTAAGTCATATTAAAACCCTCCAAGGTGTAAGTTGCTAAATATTTCAATAATGTATATAATAATTTATAGGAGAATGAGTCGATTTTAATGAGTACAAAATAAGTGTGCATAAAATCCTTTTGTTAGTCATATTTATTTATCAAAAAGTGATTAACAAAAGGAGTGGTGTTATGAAAAAAATTAATTTTAAAGATTTAATAAATGGTCATTTTAAGGATAATTTTTTACTGTATATATTAAGTGCATTATGTATAGGTATAGGTTTTGTAATAGGGGTGTATATTGTTAAATATATGTCATCTCCTGAAAAAAATAATTTATTAAGTTATTTGATTGATTTTACGAAAAATAAGAGTATAGATGCTGGAAGTTATAAGAGGATTTTTTTTGAAGCAATTAAAAATAACATACCGCTAATTCTAGTTATATGGTTTTTAGGATTAACAATGATAGGTATACCAATAATACTGGTTATTGATGTATTGAAGGGATTTACACTTGGATTTACGGTTTCATTTTTTATAAGTGGTTTTGGTGTTAAGGGCATAGGCATGGCAATGCTTGCTATAATACCTCAAAATTTAATTTATATCCCATGCATTTTATTTCTTTCTGTAATTGCTATGGAATTTTCTATTAAGCTTATAAAAGATAGTTCTAATACTCCCATTGGAAAAAGATTATTTTCAAATTTGGGATCATATTCATTAGTATTTACTTTTATAATTTTAATTATGTTTGTTGGATTTTTATTTGAGACTTATTGTACACCGAATGTTATAAAGTTTATAGCAATTAATGTTTGGAGTGCTAATTGTTGAGAGAAGAAAATGAACTCTATGTAATTATTATAAATTTTATAAAGTGTTTTCTCATATTGATTATTATAGGAATGCTACTGCCAGAATTAGTTGATAAAATAATTGTATTTTTTATTTTAAATCATAATGAAGGTAGTGGAAGTGATTTTGTATACAATATGGTTAATAGTAGACAGTTTGTTTTAAGGTTTATGTATTATTTTGAAATGCTACTTAGGTAAATTTAAGCAGTAAATTGATTTTGGTAGCTGATAACATATATGTACAAGGAAAAATAAAAACTTTACTCAAGTTTACTGGGGGTATACATATGAGTAGTTTCGTAGATAAATACTTTGATGAATTAAAAAATAAAAACTTAAGTGTAAATACGCTTGATGCGTACATTAGAGATGTAAAAAAGTTCTATGAATTTGTCAAAGCAAGAGAGGAAAAAATTGAAGAGGTTGAAGTTGTTACAATAATGGCTTATGTACAATATCTTCAAAAAAGTGGACGTGCAAATAGTTCAATTGTAAGAAGTATAGTTTCAATTAGAAATCTTTATAAATTTGCAATTAAGCTTGGAATAAAGAGTGATAATCCGGTTATTCAGTATGAAGCACCGAAAATAAAAAGAAATTTACCCGAAATACTAACTACTGAAGAAGTTGACAAGCTTTTGTCAAAACCGGATCAATCAACAGATAAAGGAATAAGAGATAGGGCAATGCTTGAGGTAATGTATGCAACTGGAATAAAAGTTACTGAAATGCTTAATTTAACTGTATACGATGTTAATTTGAAGTTATCATATATAAAGTGTAAGGGAATAAAAGAAAAAGAAAGAATTATTCCAATTGGATCTTATGCAGTGAAATGTTTGGAAAATTACTACAAAATTAGGGGTAAATTAAATAGTTATAATTTAGATTTTGTATTTTTTAATCTTCAAGGAACAAAAATGACAAGACAAGGGTTTTGGAAATTAGTTAAATTATATGCTAGTGAGTTAAATATAAATAAAAGAATTAATTCGTACACTTTAAGGCATTCTTTTGCAGTCCATTTACTTCAGAATGGTGCAGACATTAAAACAATACAAGAACTACTTGGACATAGAGATATGGCAACTACACAAATTTATTCAGGAATTTATAAAAAAGCTAAAATTGTTGAAGTGTACAAAAGAACACATCCCAGAGCTTAAAAATAACGATAAAGATAAACCGCTTAGAACTTTAAAATTAATTTGTATCAAAATGCCATCTTATGGACATTATGATGCACATGAATTTTAATAGTTGAAGTGGTTTATCTTTAGTTCAGGCAAATTGAAAGTTATAAGTTTTTTAAGAATATTTCTCTAAGAGTTATAAGATATTATTTAAATCGCTGCAAAACACTTTTACTTTGCATTTACAATGATTTATGGATATACTATATATGAAAACTTTTGAAATGTTAAATTTTACTTTGAAGGGAGAATTATTTATGGCTAAAAGAGTAATTTTGATTGTACTTGATAGTGTCGGGATTGGAGAATTACCTGATGCCAATAAGTATGGCGATGTAGGTAGTAATACTATTGGTAATATATCTAATTCGTTAGGTGGGCTTGATTTGCCTAACATGTGTAAAATAGGACTTGGAAATATAACTGGAAGTAGAGGAATTAAAGCTTCAGAGGCTCCTGCGGGAAGTTTTGGAAAATGCAATGAGCTTTCTAAAGGAAAAGATACGGTAACAGGACATTGGGAAATAGCAGGAGTTGTTCTTAAAGAACCTTTAAACACATATCCAAATGGTTTTCCAAAGGATATAATAGATGAATTTCAAAATAAAATAGGACGAAAAATACTTGGGAATAAGGTAGCTTCTGGAACAGAAATTATAAATGAATTAGGAGATGAACATGTAAAAACAGGATTTCCTATAATTTACACTTCTGCTGATAGTGTTTTCCAGATAGCAGCTCACGAAGATGTTATACCTATAAATGAATTATATGAAATGTGTAAAGTTGCAAGAAATATGCTTACAGGTGAAAGAACTGTTGGAAGAGTAATTGCAAGACCTTTTACAGGTGGTAATGGATCATATACAAGAACTTCAAATAGAAGAGATTTTGCACTAGATCCGTTTGATAAAACAATGCTTGATTATATAAAAGAAAAAAATTTAAATGTTATGGCAGTTGGTAAAATAGAAGATATATATAATAAAAGAGGCATTACAGAGGCTGTACATATTAAAAACAATATGGATGGTGTCGACAAGACAATTGAGTATATGAAAGCAAATAAACCGGGATTAATATTTACAAATTTAGTTGATTTTGATATGCTGTATGGTCACAGAAATGATGTTAAAGGGTATGCAAAGGCTTTAATAGATTTTGATAATAGGTTACCAGAAATATTGAATGAAATGCAGAAAGAGGATATATTAATTATTACGGCTGATCATGGATGTGATCCTACTACAAAAAGTACAGATCATTCAAGGGAATACATACCAGTACTTATATATGGTGACAGCGTAAAAGCAGGACAAAACATTGGAATAAGAAATTGCTTTTGCGATATTGGAAAGACAGTTTTAGATTGCTTGAAAATAGAAAATAGTTTATATGGAGAAAGTTTTAAGAGTATTATAAAGGAGGAAAATTATGAATATTGAATATATAAAAGAAGCATCACAATATGTAAAAAATCATATTAAAACAACTCCGAGGATAGGAATAATACTTGGATCAGGACTTGGCGATTTAGCAGATCAAGTTAAGGATAAAATAATTGTAAAGTATAGTGACGTGCCTTATTTGCCTGTATCAACAGTAAAAGGTCATGCAGGTCAGTTTGTTTTTGGAAAATTAGGTGAAAAAGACGTTGTAATGATGCAGGGAAGATTTCATTATTATGAAGGCAATAAAATGGCAGATTTAGCACTTCCTATTTACATAATGAAGATGATTGGAGTAGAAGAACTTATAGTAACTAATGCTGCTGGAGGGGTTAATGTTTCATTTAAACCTGGAGATTTAATGCTCATAAAAGATCATATAAATTTTGCTTGTAACAATCCTCTTATTGGAAAGAATGTAGATGAAATGGGAGAAAGATTTCCAGATATGTCAAGTGCATACAATAAGGAATTGTTTGAGCTTTCAAAAAATGTTTCAAAAAAAATAGGTATTGATGTTGTTGAGGGTACTTATTTTATGATGACAGGACCTAGTTATGAGACTCCAGCTGAGATTAAGATGATTAGGGTACTTGGAGGAGATGCAGTTGGAATGTCAACAGTTCCAGAAGTTATTGCAGCAAATCATTGCAAGATTAAAGTTATAGGAATTTCTTGTATTACTAATATGGCAGCAGGAATACTTGAACAGCCTTTAAATCATAAAGAAGTTATAGAAACTTCAAACAAAGTTAAAGATAAATTTATTAGATTCGTAAGTGAGATTGTTAAGGAAATATAAGTTTTGATATATGCTGGAAAAGCTGATGTTTACTAGCTATTTTAGAAAATAGTGTTTCAATTAGGGTGTTAAATATTTTTTCTCGTTTTGTGATAATTTCTTATAACATGGTAAAAATAAATTTGAAATTGAAATCTCTAGAAAGGATGATACATAAAATGAGAAAAAAAATATTTTTAACGTGTACTATAGTTCTTATTTTGGTTTTTCTTCAAAGTATTTGCTTGCCAGTATCGGTGAGAGCATTTGAACCACAAAAAAGTAATCAATCAGAAAAGAATACTGAGAATCAAAGCGGTATTAATGTTGATGCTAAATCCGCTATTTTACTTGAACCTAGTAGTGGAAATATTATTTATGAAAAAAATTCTCATGAAAGATTTGCCCCAGCATCAGTAACTAAAATTATGACTATGCTTTTAACTATGGAAGCAGTTGACAGTGGTAAAATTAAACTTTCAGATAGTGTTACAATAAGTGAAAATGCAAAAAAAATGGGCGGAAGTTCCATGCTTTTAGATACGGGTGAAGTTAGAACTGTTGAAGAACTTCTAAAAGGAATAGCTATTGCTTCAGGAAATGATGCAGCGGTTGCCATGGCAGAATATTTAGGTGGAAGCCAAGATAATTTTGTAAATATGATGAATAAAAGGGTCAATGAGCTAGGAATGAAAGATACTCAATTTAAAAATTGTACAGGATTAAGTGCAGATGGGCATTTGACAACTGCATATGATATTTCAATTATGTCAAGGGAACTTTTGAAGCATACAAAAATATTGAAATATACAGGAACTTATATGGAGACAATTAGTGAAGGAAGAAAGAGTCCAATAGGTCTTGTTAATCATAATAAACTTGTAAGATTTTTTAAGGGCTGTGATGGACTTAAAACTGGTTTTACAGATGAAGCTAAATATTGTATAAGTGCCACAGCTACAAGAGATGGCGTTAGAATGCTTGCAGTTATTATGGGTGCACCTACATTTAAAGTGAGAAACAGAGATGCGAGCATGCTTATGAATTATGGATTCTCTAAATTTACTCAAACTAAAGTTGTAAGTAAGGATGGAACTGTAGAAAAAGTATGCTTAAATAAAAAAGGTGATAAATTTTTTATTGCAAAAGCTAAAGATGATTTAAGCATTATAACACAAAAAGGTGCGGATTGTAAAATAACTAAAAAGTGCTATTTTACAATAGATAAGCAAGCAAAGGTTATAAAAAAAGATAGTGTTATAGGTTACTGTGAATACTACATGAATAACAAACCTGTTGGAAGAGTTAAAATATATTGTGACAGGGATATAAAAAAGGGTGGATTTTTAGAAAATTTAAAGAAGGATTTAAATAGGATATTTGATAATTCCATATAGTATATGTTAAAATAGCTGTGAAGTTAAACTTCACAGCTATTTTTGCATTCCACCTTTTGGGGAATGTCCAGGGGAGATATTAAATGATATTAAATATAAATATTGGTAACTTTCAAGGACCATTTGATTTGTTACTTCATCTTATTAAAAAAAATGAAATGGATATATATGATATTAAGATACATGAAATAACAAATCAGTATATGGAGTATATTAATGAAATGAAAGATATTGATTTAGAGAGCACTTCTGAATTTATTGTTATTGCAGCCACATTATTGGAAATAAAATCTAAAATGCTTTTACCAAAAGTTAAAAAAGAAGAAGAGGAACAAGAAGAGGAGGATCCAAGAAAAGAACTTGTGTCCAAGCTCTTGGAGTATAGAAAATTTAAAGCGGCTGCAGAATTTTTAAGGGAAAAAGAAAGTGAAAGTGGAATAGTTTTTTCTAAAAAACCAGAGATAATAGAAGAAAAAAATAGTGAAGTTGCTTTAGATTCTGATATTTTTAAGGGAACTACTATGCTTGAGCTTTATAATTTATTTTGTAAACTTATGAATGATTATGAAAATAAATTAAATAGAGATAATAACTATTTGAATAAAATATCTGTTGATGCATATAAAGTAGAAGATAAAATGGATGATTTATTAAAAAACTTATCTTTAAACAAAACGATTTATTTTTCTGGTGTAGCTAAAAAATGCTCAAATAAATTAGAGATTGTTGTTACTTTTATGGCTCTTTTAGAGTTAATTAAATTAAGAAATGTAAAGATATATCAGGAAAACAATTTTAATGATATATATATAGAAAGGGTTGAAGTAAGTGAAGAAAGTTAATATAAATCAACTTGAAATAGAGGAAGTTTCAAACTTAAGTCTTTATGAGTCTGTAATAGAATCCGTTTTATTTGTGAGCGGAGAACCTATGAAATTAAAGCAGATATCTTCTGTAATTGATTGTAATGAAAAGTATACAAAAGAAATTATTGAAGATATGATGGTAAGATATAATGATAGCTTTAGAGGAATAAAATTAATATGTATTAATGATTGTTATCAACTTGTAACAAAACCAGAGAATAGTGAATTTGTTAGTAAACTTTTGAAAACAAATTCAAGGCAGTCACTTTCCCAAGCAGCCCTTGAAACTTTAGCAATAGTTGCATATAAGCAGCCAATAACAAGAATAGACATTGATGAGATAAGAGGAGTAAAAAGTGACAGGGCAATATTAACGCTTCAGGAAAAGAAATTAATTAAAGAATGTGGAAGATTAGATGTCCCGGGAAGACCTATTTTATATGCCACAACGGATGAATTTTTAAAGAATTTTTCTATTGGTAATATAGATGAATTGCCTAATATAGAAAATTTTTTAAATACAGAAGAAGATATAAATAATGAATAATAAAATTAATTAAGCTGTCGCATAAATAATTGTGACAGCGTAATTTTAGGCAACTTAAAGAAAATAACAAGTCCAACTTTCGGCTATTTTCGCGTAATATTTCGTCACTATAACACGCTAAGACAACCAGTATTAACGAGTTACAGTTTCTTGTATTACACAAAACTATCTCTCAATTTGGACTTGTTATTTTTTTTAAGATGCCTTAATCAATGATTTCATCATCATCATCGTATTTATCTTTTTTTGATTTACAGCACTTATCTTTTTCTTTATCATCTTCGCAATTTTTATGTTTATGTGACATATTTTTAACCATATCCATAAGTTGAGGGACTAAATCAACAATTTTATCACAAGTAGTTTGTTCAGTTAAAGGCAATAATCTTATGCAATCCTTTTTAATAACTAGAAATGCAACTGGTTTAATGGAAATTCCTGAACCAGAACCTCCTCCAAAAGGATAGTTTTTTAATCCTTCAGTATTATGACTATTATTATTATCTTCAGCAGCAAATTCAGTGCCGCCTGATACAAAACCAAAAGAAACTTTTGATATAGGTATTATAAGAGTACCATCGTCTGCAGTAATTGAATCTCCAATTATGGTGTTAACATCGACCATTTCTCTAATATTTTCCATTGTACTTTTCATTAAATTTTCAATAGGGTGACTATCCATAATTCAATTCCTCCTAAAATTTAGCGTAAGTTAAATTACGCAATTAATTTAAAATTTATTTTGCAATATATGCATATGATTATAGGCTTAACATATACCTCGATATAGACTTATAGGGATATATGTTAAACTTCATATTACATCTTTTACCTAGAAAAATTAAATAAATTGTGATTAATTTTTTTAGGTCCAGTATGAAGTTTAATCATAGCTAACAGCATATGAATTAATATATATATAGCTTTTACTATACTTATCCAAATTATACTATTAATTTTAATTTCAAATATACTTTCTTTAAAATTAGGAGTTACATTGTAATCATATTTTTTTATTTTAAAAAACTTTTCCAATTCAATATATATAACTGGAATAAAATAATTTATAAAACCAAATAATTCAGCTGTTTTGGCAGCATCATCTAATCCTACATTTACATCGATATTAGTTTTCATACTTGCTTTAAAATGTAGATGCTTTATTTCTTGTATGTATTCTTTAAGATTAATTTCAAATTTTATTTTAAACTTAGCTTTTCTTTTTTTTTCTCTATCGATATTAATTTTATAATTATATATATTTACTGTAATCTTATTATTTATATAGGTAAAACCTAATTTTATTGGAAATGGTATAAAAATTATTGCAACTATTAATAAAATAATGTACATGCTTTAAACCTCCAAAGAAAATATATTAATAATTATAACCAAAATTGCCTAACTTTAATCATTTAAATTTATGAGTAAATACATAATTATAATCATAAAAAGAAAAAATAAAACAAGAGGACTACTAGAGTATACATAACTAGAATTATGTAAATTAAAAACTAAAGTAAACCATTAAAGGAAGTGTTTAAATTGAAAACTTGCAAATATAAATTCATTTTATCAATAATTTTATCAATAATTATTTTTTCAAATCAAATAGCAGTAAAAGCAGTATCAGTGGGAAAATTAAATGTAGATGCAAGATGTGCAATAGCAATGGATAGTGATACAAAGGCTGTACTTTATGAAAAAAATGCAAATAGTATAGTGCCTATGGCAAGTACTACCAAGATAATGACGGCTTTGGTTGCAATTAAATATGGAAATTTAGATAGAAAATTTACTGTATCTAAAAGAGCAGCAGCAATAAGGGGATCTGTAGTAGGATATAAGCTAGGAGAAGAAATTACATTGAAAGAATTGTTATATGGACTTATGTTCAGATCAGGAAATGATGCAGCAATAACTATAGCAGAAGGTATAGGAGGAAATGTTGATAATTTTATTAAACTTATGAATGAATATGCCTGTGAAATAGGTGCTGTTAATTCTCACTTTGAAACCCCACATGGTCTTGATCGTGAATTTCATTATTGTACAGCCTATGATTTAGCACTTATTACAGCTAAAGCAAAGGAAAATAAAATATTCAATGATATAGTTAGTACAAAAGATATTGCTGCGTCACAGTATGGCTTTACTAGAGGATACCATAATATAAATAAGATACTGTATCAAATTCCAGGAGCTAATGGTGTTAAAACAGGATATACAGGCAAGGCTGGAAAATGCCTTGTGACCTCTGTAGATATAGGAGGACATGATGTTATTTTTGTTGTACTAAATTGTACTCCAAGATGGAAAGAAACTAAGAAGATGTATGATTATATAATTAAAAATTATAGTTATAAGAAAATAGTTTCAAAAGGTGATAAGTTATATGAAAAAAAAATAAGTAATGGCAAAGATATGCTTAAATTATATGCTCCACATGACATTATTTTTCCATGTAAGAATAATGAGAATTATAAAGTAAAAATTAAAGTTTCTAATGACATAAATGCACCAATAAAGAAGGATGATAAGATAGGTAAAATTGAGATTTTTGAGAATGATGTTAAAGTATATGTTGATTACCTATTGTCCAATGAGGTTAAAGGGAATAAGGCCACGAAAAAATTTTTTAGTAATTAATTTTTGAGAACCATTAAACCAGAGTACAGAGTACAGATGACAGAGTACAGTTAAGGTTGATTTACCTTCCTTACGTCAGGTAAATCTTAAACTTAAATGTTGTCAGATTCGCCTAGCAACATTAATTCCGCGATTGCGTAAGCAATCAAAAAATTAAGTTTTAAGATTTTTAGTAGCGTTAGCGGAGAAAAATCATCCTTCACTGTACACTGTACTCTGAATAAAGGTTTGTAATATTTAATTACTGTAAAAGCTGAATTATCTGTTGTATTTTTTAGTGCAATATTGGCACTTTATTTTTTTACAACCTAATAAGCTACTAGGACAAGTCCCTAGATGGTAAGCTATATTATACAATACATTAATTGATGGCAGCTTATTACCATTTTCTATATCAGATAAATAACCATTGCTCTTATTTATTCTAAAAGCAAGCTCTTTTTGAGTTAAATTTTTTTGTTTTCTTAATTTTCGTATTTTAATTCCAATCTCAGGACTCATAGGTCTCCTTTCAAAAAAATGATAAATTTAATAACATTTATAATTAAATATACAAAAATGTAAAAATATAAATCGGTGTAAAATAACTTTTTGACATATACTTTAAATATGGTAAAAAAATTAGTATAAAATGAGGTATTGTTTCTCTAATAGAGAAATATTTGGTGATATACTAAAAATACATAAAAATTCTACAATATTGTTAATGTTAGGAGGATATATAACATGTTAAATGAAAAAAGTAATTTTATCAATGTTAGTTGTTGTAAAAAAATGCATAAAAATATTGGAAAACTTAGTAATAAAGAAATTATAAGTTTAATAAGTGAAATAGAAAAAGACATAAACAGGGGAATAATAATAGAAGATGACATATTTTGGGTGATAATTAATACTATTAATAATAGGCTTGAAGATGTAGAAACCTTTTATGAATATAAAAAGTTAAAAATTGGTATAGAAAAATTACAGTGGCTTAAAAAGAAAAATACTATATATGAGTATAATAAAAAAGAAGAAAATCTCTATAACAGAATTGTAGAGTCCTCTCCTAGTATTAAAAATATACTAATAAAACTGTTAGATTTGGAAAGTGAAAGAGAAGAAAAGGTAATGGAATATTTAAAGGAATCCAGTGTTAGATATAGATAAACCATATATTAGTCAATAAGTATGGCATAAATATGTAAAAAAGTTGGTAAGCTTCTTGTAATCTAAATAGTGTAGAATCTATGCTAAAGAGGTAAAGGAGCTGAGTGAAATGACAAATTTTAATTATAATAAAGTTTTACATGAAATTATTGCGTCAAAACAAAGTCATAAAATATTAAATGGCATGTTAGCAGCAGCAGAATCATTTAAAACAAATGATAATAAAAGATTAGACTGTGGAGTTGTTTTTTATGGAGAATATAAAATAATAATACCTTCAACTGATATGAACATTTCAAGAAATGACAAAAAAGTAATACGAAGTATGATAGGGGCAGAAATTGATTTTATTGTAAAAGAACTTGATGAAGATAACAAAATTGCTGTGGCATCTAGGAAGGAAGCAATGGAACTTAGAAAAAGTATAGAACTTATAAAGCATAAGATTGGAGAAAAAGTACAAGTTAGAGTTACAGGTATAGGAAAAAATAATTGTATAGTAGATTGTTACGGACTTGAAAGTAGTGTTCCAATAAATGAAATTGATTATGGATATATTGATGATATAAGTAAATGTGTTCAGATAGGTGATAAGGCTTTAGGTATAATTAAAGAAATGGACATAGAAAATAATATTATAAAAATTTCTTTAAAAGAAGCAAAAGAGGATCCATATGATTTTTTAATTAAATCTTTGAACAAGGGAGGAGAGTATCTAGGTATAGTAACTGGTATTCAAGATTATGGTATATTTTTAACATTAAGAAAAGGAATAAATTGCTTATGCCCTTTTCCTAATTGGACGAACTTTTCACCTGTCATAGGAGGAAAATTTGTTGTTAAAATAAAGAAGATAGATTACGAAAAAAGGAAAATAAATGCGAATTTAATGAGAACGGTGAATTGAAAATAAAATTTAACAATAGGCATTTTAAATAATTTTTTTATCTTTTATACCATAATTTTTTAATGTAAATTCAATGAAGGTAAGGGTTTGTTCATTAATATCTTCATAAGAATTTGCCCAGCCAAGTTTTAAAAGTCCAGCAGTAATAATTTCTTTTATATTTTGACTATTTTCAGGTTCCTTTTTATCGAGGTAACCAGAAGCTATAAGCATTTGTTCTTTGTTTATTTTTAAACCTTCAGCTAGTTTAATAACAGTGAATATATCAGGATTTTCAATACCATTTTCTCCGCCCTTTTCAATTCTAGAAATGGTTGTATTGCTTAAGGAGGTAATTGTAGATAATTTTCTTTGGGAGTAGCCTCGTAATTCTCTAATTCGCTTTATGTATTGTCCGAAGGTTTCTAGAGGATCCTTTAATAATTTATTATCCAAGTATAGTTCATCTCCCTTAAAATAATTATAATTTACTTATGTATAGATATTATATACCATATTTTATAAATACAAAAGCAGATAAGCTTTCATTATATAAATTTTGGAAAAAATATAAAAAATGTGTTGCATGATATAAACAATATATTATATAATGTTTATATTAAGTTACATATTAAGTAAGGAGTGGTAATCATGGGAAACAAAATTCAAGATAAAAAAATTGAAAAAGCTATAATTAAATATTATATAGAATTGCATAACATGCTAGCATATCAGAGCAAACTTAAATATTATAATGAAAATAAAAATAAAATAAGAATTGATGCTGAAGCTGAAATAGCAGAAATAGAGAGAAAAATAGCTGAAATAAAGTTTAAAAATAAGCATTTTGAAGAAATAATTGATGGGTTAGAAGATGAAGAAAAAACATATGTAAGTTTAAAATATGAATGTAAGTTAAGTGTTACGCAAATTCAAGATAGGATGTTTATAAAAGAAAGAAGCTATTATAGAATACGTAAAAAGCTATTAAATTATTTAAGTGAAGTACTTTGTGTTTAAAAGCGAGGTATAAAATGAATGATGATGAGTTATTGGACAATGTACGTAAAGCAAAACAAGGAAATAAAGAGGCAAAAAGTCTTGTTATAGAAGAATGCCTTAAGTATGTAAGTAAAATGGTAAGGAATTTTTGCATTAAAAATAAGAATTTATCTAAAGAAGATTTAATGCAAGATGGTATAATAGGGATAATAAAAGCTATAAATAGCTATAATAAAGAAATTAAAGTTAAGTTTTCTACATATGCTTACAATATTGTAAAGTATACTTTGATTTCTCAGATAAAAAATAAATATACCTTTGTTAAGATTCCGGAACATATTGTTTCTCATGTTGTTAATTTTAAAATAATAAAAGATAATCCCAATATTAGTAATTTTGAAATTAATAATTATGACGTAAAAGAAATGTTAAGATTAAGCAACTTAAATAATATTTTATCATTAAATAGCAATGTTTTTACTGAAGAAAATTTAGAATTTTTTGATAATATTAATTATGAAGATTTAAATTATAAAAAAGTTGAAGATAGATTATATTTAGAAATTATTAGCAGAGAATTAAATAATGGTTTATCAGATTTAGAAAAATATATAATTAATAAATCTATAATTGAAAATAATACAATTAGAAGTATATCAAAGGAAATCAATATTTCACCTAAGAAATTGTCAGAAGTAAAATACCTAGCATTAAAAAAACTAAGAAAAAATTATACCAGTATGTCAAAAGAGAAAAATTTGACTTAACATATAGTTGGTAGTATAATTTTAAAAAAAATATTATGCATTAAAATGGATAGACTTTAAGTTTGTTCCATTTTTATTATAAATAATTTAGGGGGGCTTTTTAAATGTCAGAATCATATGTTTTTTACCAAGGAAAGATAGTAAAAGAGGGTGAAGTTAGCATCAGTATTAGATCTAAAGTATTCAATTATGGATTGGGTTGCTTTGAGGGAATTCGAGCTTATTTTGATGGGGAAAATAATCAGCTTTATGGGTTTAAATTAAAGGAACATTATACTAGGCTTCTTCAATCTTGCAAATCTTTAAATATTAATTTGGATTATACAGTAGAAGAACTTTGTAAATGGACTATCGAACTTTTAAAGAAAAACAACTTCAAGCAAACAACGTACATAAGACCAGTTGCTTTTAAGGGTGGGGAAGGCATAGGACCTACACTTTTAGATGACGATAATAGAATACTAATCTATTGTCAACCTTTAGATAAATATGCTGGAAAACCAGAATTAAGTGTTTGTGTATCATCTTGGAGAAGACTTGAAGATAATATGCTTCCACCTAGAACAAAGGCTACAGCAGCATATTTAAATTCAGCGCTAGCATCACTTGAAGCAGCGGAAGCGGGGTATGATGAAGCTATATTTTTAACTAGTACAAATCATGTGTGCGAGGGTCCAGGAGAAAATTTATTTATTGTTAAAAAGGGACAATTGGTGACACCTCCACCATCTGATAATATACTTGAAGGTATAACAAGGGATTTAGTTATGAAGCTAGCAAAAGAAGAACTTGGCATTGAGGTTGTTGAAAGAAGTATTTCAAGGACAGAACTTTATGCTTCAGATGAGATGTTCTTTAGTGGAACAGCAATGGAAGTTACTCCTGTAGTTAAGGTAGATAATAGAGTAATAGGAGAGGGCAAGCAGGGAGATGTGTGCGCAAAGATAAAGGAATTGTTCTTTGAATTGACTATTGCTAAGAATCCTAAATATGCAGATAGTTGTACACCAGTTTATTAGAATATATAAAAAAGAGGCTGCCATACAAGGTTATGTATTAAATAACTTTGTATGGCAGCCTCTTTTTTATACCATCTGACCTTCAAAGAAATGTATATGTTTACATAAAAATCTTTATACAATCTTTATACAACCCTCCAAATCTTAACTCCGATTTTATATTTATGATGATAATATGTAGAAAAGAAAGGCAAGGGGGGGAAAATAAAATGCTAGATATAATATTTATAATTTCTATTGTGTTAGGCTTTGTATTGTTAAAATTTTTTATAGATTGGTGTGAAAAAGTAATTTCAAGTTAAGTTAATTGATTTTATTTTAAATGATAATTTTGGAGGGATTATAATGATACTTTTAGTTATAGTAATCATTTTGTTGTTTATTTATTTATTTTATGCATTATTCAATCCAGAAAAATTTTAGCTAGTGGAGGTTTATATTATGGAAATATTACAAATGGCAATAATACTATTTATATTTGTTTTGGTTTGTATTCCAACAGGAAAATATATTTATAAAGTAGCAGAGCATGAAAAAACTTTTTTAGATCCTGTTTTGGATAAAGTTGATAACTGTATTTATAAAATTGCTGGAATATCAAAAGAGGAAATGACATGGAAACAGTATATTGCAGCTTTACTTGCATCAAATGGTGTGGCAGCAATTTTTGCTTATATTATTTTAAGAATTCAATCAATTGGCTTATTAAATCCAAATCACATAGGTAGAATGGAACAAGGTTTAACCTTTAATACAGTAATAAGTTTTTTAACTAACACAGATCTTCAGGGGTATAGTGGAGAATCTGGGGTTTCATATTTCAGTCAAATGATAGTAATAACTTTCTTTATGTTTCTTGCAGCGGCAACAGGACTTGCTATAGCACTTGCGTTTATGAGAGGACTTGCAGGAAGAAAAAAAACAATGGGCAACTTTTATGTTGATTATGTACGAATAATAACAAGAATATTATTGCCTGTATCTATTGTATTTGCAGTGTTTTTTATTTCACAGGGAGTTCCTCAAACTTTAGCGGCAAATAAAACAGTAACTACTATAGAAGGTAAGCTTCAGGATATTCCACTTGGACCAGTTGCAAGCCTTGAATCTATAAAAATGTTTGGAACTAATGGAGGAGGTTTTTTTGGAGCTAATTCAGCACATCCATTTGAAAATCCAACTCCACTTACAAATGCAGTTCAAATAATCGCTATGCTAGTATTTGCAGGTTCAACCGTAGTTTGTTATGGACATATGATTAAAAAGAAAAAGCAAGCTATTTCAATATTTGTCGCAATGAGTATACTATTTTTGATATTCTTGCCAATATGTTATAGTGCGGAAAAGGCAGGAAATCCAGCTTTAGCACGTGTAGGTTTAAGTCAAGCTATGGGTAATATGGAAGGCAAGGAAGATAGATTTGGTATTGCAGGGTCAGTTTTATATACAAATGCAACGACTTCAACTTCTACTGGTGCAGTAAATAATATGCATGATTCCTTAACACCTCTTGGTGGAGCTACAGCACTTATGAATATGATGCTTAATGTCATATTTGGTGGAAAAGGTGTTGGATTTATGAATATGATTATGTATGCTATTCTTACAGTCTTTTTGTGTGGGCTTATGGTTGGTAGAACACCAGAATTTTTATCAAAAAAGATAGAAGGTAAAGAAATTAAATTAGTTGCATTTGCAATAATTATTCATCCACTTTTAATATTGATGTTTACTTCTTTAGCACTAGTGACAAAACAGGGACTGGCAGGAATATCAAATCCTGGTTTTCACGGTTTAACGCAGATATTGTATCAGTATACAAGTGCAGCTGCAAACAACGGATCTAATTTTGCAGGCTTAGGTAGTAATACGATGTTTTGGAATACTACAACTGGTGTAGTAATGTTCCTTGGAAGATATTTATCAATGATAATACTTGTTGCAGTGGCAAGCTCTTTAGCAGCTAAGAGAGCTATTCCAGAAAGTACAGGAACTTTTAAGACAGATAATGCAATATTTACTATAACTTTAATTGCTATTGTGCTCATAATTGGTGCATTAACATTTCTTCCAGGGGTAGCACTAGGGCCTATTGCTGAACATCTTACACTATAAGGGGGATGAGATATTATGAAAGATAAAAAATCAAAATTTGTTACAAAAGATATATTAAATTCAGCAATTTTAGAATCATTTAAAAAGTTAAATCCTAAATATATGATGAAAAATCCAGTTATGTTTGTAGTTGAAATAGGATTCATTGTATCTATAATCTTAACTATTTTTCCTAAAATATTTGGAGATGTAGGAAGTAATTTAAGAATATATAATTTTATTGTTGCAGTAATACTTTTTATAACAGTTCTGTTTGCTAATTTTGCAGAAGCTGTGGCAGAAGGACGTGGTAAGGCACAGGCTGAAACCTTAAAAAAGACGCGTAAAGATACTATAGCAAAATTGCTAGATTCAAATGGAAAAGTAAAAATTATAAATGCAAATGAACTTAAAAAAGGTGATATAGTTCTAGTTGAAAATGGAGACATAATTCCTAATGATGGAGAAGTAATTGATGGAATAGCTTCTGTAGATGAATCTGCCATAACAGGTGAATCAGCACCAGTTATGAAAGAATCAGGCGGAGATTTTGCTTCAGTTACAGGTGGTACAAAGGTTGTAAGTGATTGGCTTAAGGTAGAAATAACAGCAACACCTGGAGAATCCTTCCTTGATAAAATGATTAACCTTGTAGAAGGCGCATCAAGGCAAAAAACTCCTAATGAAATTGCACTTAACACAATACTTGTAAGTCTTACACTAATATTTTTGATTGTTTTAGTTGCCTTATATCCTATGGCTCAATATACAGGAGTAAAAATTCAAACTTCAACTTTAATTGCACTTTTAGTATGCCTTATACCAACAACTATAGGAGGATTATTATCGGCAATTGGTATAGCTGGTATGGACAGAGTTACTAGATTTAACGTAATAGCTATGTCAGGAAAAGCTGTTGAGGCTTGCGGTGATGTTGATACTATGATACTTGATAAAACAGGAACAATAACTTTTGGTAATAGACTTGCAGCAGAATTTATAACTGTAGGAAATGCAGATAAAAATAAGCTTATTGATTATTCTGTAATGTGTTCCTTAAAGGATGATACTCCAGAAGGAAAATCAATAGTTGAGCTTGGAAATAAACTAGGAAGTTCAATTGATAAGAAGAAATATGAGGATATAGATTTTATAGAATTTACGGCACAAACTAGAATGAGCGGAATAGATCTTGAGGATGGTACTGAAGTAAGAAAAGGAGCTTATGATTCAATAAAAAATAGGGTTACTGGACTTAAAGGTGAGATACCAATAGATTTAGACGAAGCAGTTAATAAAGTAGCAAAACTTGGAGGAACTCCTTTAGTTGTATGTGTAGATAACAAAATTTATGGTGTTATATATCTTAAAGATACTGTAAAACCTGGACTTGTAGAAAGATTTGAAAGGCTTCGTGAAATTGGAATAAAAACTATAATGTGTACTGGTGATAATCCATTAACAGCAGCAACTATTGCTAAGGAAGCTGGAGTAGATGGCTTTATAGCTGAATGTAAACCAGAGGATAAGATAGAGGCCATAAAGAAGGAACAAGCTGAAGGCAAACTTGTTGCAATGACTGGAGATGGAACTAACGATGCACCAGCACTAGCACAAGCAGATGTTGGTCTTGCCATGAATAGCGGAACTACGGCAGCTAAAGAAGCAGCTAATATGGTTGACTTGGATTCAGATCCTACAAAGGTACTTGAAGTTGTTGAAATAGGTAAACAACTTCTAATAACAAGAGGTGCACTTACAACTTTTAGCATAGCTAATGATGTAGCAAAGTATTTTGCAGTAATACCAGCAATATTTGTTTCCACTATACCACAGATGCAGGTTATGAATATAATGAAACTTTCTACACCACATAGTGCTATACTATCTGCTTTAATATTTAATGCAATAATAATACCACTTTTAATACCTATAGCAATGAAAGGTGTAAAATACAGACCAATGAAATCTGAAACTATGCTTTTAAGAAATATGTTAATATACGGACTTGGAGGAGTTATTGTACCATTCATAGGAATTAAGTTATTGGATATGATTATTACTACTCCATTAGTTAGAATTTTTAATTTGGGTTAGGGAAAGGAGTTTTTTATATGAAAACTATGACAAAAGCAATTCGATTGAGTATAGTTTTAATTGTAATTTGTGGTTTAATATATCCATTATTTATAACAGGAATAGGTCAAGTGTTTTTTAACAATAAAGCAAACGGAAGTATTATAAAATATAAGGGAAAAGAAGTTGGTTCAGCACTTCTTGGTCAAGATTTTACTGATAAGAGATTCTTTAGGGGGAGAGTTTCAGCAGTAAATTACAACACTTATACTAAAGAAGATCTAAAGCCTGGAAAGGATGGAAAAGTAGCGTATACTGGAGTAGCATCTGGTTCTCAAAATTTAGCTCCTTCAAATAAGGATTTAGCTAAAAGAGTAAAAAATGATATAGCAGATTTTTTAAAAACTCATCCAGGAGTTAAAAAGGAAGACATTCCAACTGATTTGCTTACAAGTTCTGCTTCAGGTCTTGATCCAGACATTAGTCCTAAGGCAGCTGAAATACAAATACCAGCTGTTTCTAAAGCAACAGGAATAAGTGAAAGTAAATTGGGGGAAATAGTTAAAGAATACACAAGTAATAAGACTTTTGGATTTCTTGGAGAACCAAGAGTAAATGTACTAAAAGTAAACTTGGAAGTAGCAACTATATTAAATAAATAGAAATTAGGGTTTAAACTATTTAATAAAATTGGGTGGTTTATTATGAAAAAGAAAGTAATTTTTTCAATAATTATTGTTGTCATTATTGCAGCATGGATATTGCACGGGTTAAATGAGGATAATGGATATAATGGTAATCCATATTTGGGTAGGTACAATTGTGTACAAGATAATACGGATTTAGTCTTATATAAAAACAATAAGTGTACCATGATAATTAAATCTTATAAAGAGGCATTTTATACCAGCGGAAAATATGTTATAAGGGATAATAGGATAGAAGTAAACTTTGATAAGAAAAAAATTAATTATTATGGTGCATCAAAATTAAAGGGAAAATTTGAAGGGGACAGAATAAAATTATATAATATTGATGATAAAGAAAATTTGACCTTTATGAAAGAATAGAATTTACTTTATATTGAATATTAATAATAATTATAAAAATGGGAGTAAAAATAATGTATTCTAGTGAAAGACCGGATCCATATTATCTCTTAAATCAAATAGAGAAGGAAGAAAACAAAGCTATGAGGGGAAAGTTAAAAATATTTTTCGGTTATGCGGCAGGTGTTGGAAAGACTTATGCAATGCTCAGGGAAGCACATGACATGAAGCAACTAGGAAAGGATGTAGTGATAGGATATATTGAGCCTCATGCTAGGGTTGAAACTATGACTTTAGCAAGAGGCTTAGAAAAAATAAAAACTAAGGTAATAAATTATAAATCAGTTACTTTAAATGAATTTGATATTGATAAAGCCTTAATAAGAAAGCCTGAAATAATATTAGTTGATGAACTTGCTCATACAAACGCAAAAGAGCAGAGAAATAGAAAAAGGTGGCAGGACATAGAAGAACTTTTAGATGCAGGTATAGATGTTTATACCACTGTAAATGTTCAGCATATAGAAAGTTTAAATGATGTGGTTGCTAGTATAACACATGTGGCCGTAAGGGAAACTATTCCAGATAAAGTATTTGATGAAGCCGACAAGGTTGAGATAATTGATATTGAGCCTGATGAACTCTTAAAGAGGTTCAGCGATGGTAAGATATATAAAAAAGAACAGGCTAAAAGAGCTTTTAATAATTTTTTCACAAAGAACAATTTATATGCGCTTCGAGAAATTGCACTTAGAAGAACGGCAGATAGGGTTAATTATGAGGTGGAAAGTGCTAGGCTATCCAAAAGAGAAATAACTGTAATGCCAACTTCAGACCAACTAATGGCCTGCATTGGTCCATCACCATCTTCACAAAGAATTATAAGAACAGCTGCAAGAATGTCAGAGGTATATCATTCAAAATGGATTGCACTATATGTTGAAACAACAAAATCTCTTAAGTTAAGTAAAGAAGATAAAGATAGATTGAATTCAAATTTTAATTTGGCAGAACAATTAGGTGGAGAAGTTGTAACTATATATGGAGATAATTTAGTTGAACAAATAATTCAGTATGCAGAATTTAGAAATATAACAAAAATAATAATAGGAAAAAATCATAAGAAAACAAGCAAATTGTTGCATTTTTATGCCAAGGATATAGTTGATAAATTAATGGAAGGCAATTCATATATAGATGTTTATGCTATACCAAATTCCAAGTATGAGAAAAAGGAAGAAAAAGTAGTATTAGGAATTAAGCCTAAAACGAATATATCTATAAAAGATTTAATAAAAGCCATTATCACTATGGGAATGGCAACAAGTGTAGCAGCATTTTTGGATTATATGCGATTTAGTGAAGCAAATATTATTATGGTATTTATCCTAGGTGTTATAATTGTTTACATGACTACCTCAGGATATTTTATTGGCATTATATCATCACTTGCTGGAGTTATGCTCTTTAACTACCTTTTTACAGAACCTAGATATTCTTTTCAAGTTTACGATAAAAGCTATTTAGCAACGTTTCCTATTATGCTAGTTGTAACATTTATTGTTGGAAAACTTACTAATAAAATTCAAATGGAAGCTAAAAATACAAGGGCTAGGGAGAAAAGAACTCAAACTTTGTATAGAGTTAGTGGTAAGCTTTTGAGGGCTTCGGGCGATTGCGAAGTTGTCTCTGTAGGTATAAAATATATATCTAGGCTTGTAAATAGGACAGTAGTTGGTTATTTAGTTAGAGACGATAAATTATCTACACCATTTATCTATACAAAAAATCCGGGTGAAAAAGATGAGTCACTTTTAAATAAGGATGAAAATGCAACTGCTTATTGGAGCTACATAAATGGTAAAGAATCAGGAGCTGGTACAGATACTTTTTATAGAGCAAAGGGCTACTATATTCCAATTAAAATTCAAAATAAAGTACTTGGAGTCATTGGTGTTTCTTGCAGAGAAGGCTTTCTTACTCCAGAACAAAAATATACAGTTGAAAATGTAACAAGCCAAATATCTATTGCGCTAGATAGAGAAATTCTTTCAAGTGAGCAGGAAAATTCTAAGGTCGAAATTGAAAGGGAAAGGCTTAGAAGTAATCTTTTAAGGTCAATTTCTCATGATTTAAGGAGTCCACTTGCAGGAATAAAAGGTGCAGTTAGTACGATTTTAGAAAATGGCGAGTTTATATCAGAATATACTAAGGGAGAACTTTTGAATGGAATTTATGATGATACTGAGTGGCTTATAAGATTAGTTGAAAATTTACTTAGCATGACTAAGTTTGATGAAGGAAAAGTGGAAATTAAAAAGAATATAGAATTAGTTGAAGAAGTAGTAGGAGAAGCGGTTCAGAGAAGTTCTAAATATTTTAAGAATCATAAAATTAAAGTTAGTATTCCAGAAGAAGTTATAATGGTTCCAATGGATGGCAGTTTAATTGAGCAGGTTATAATTAATTTATTTGATAATGCTGTTAAATTTTCTCCAAATGACTCAGTTATAGAAATTAAAGTTTATGAGAAAAAAGATGATGTAATATTTGATGTGATTGATAATGGAACGGGTATAGATGAGTCAATACTTCCACATATATTCGATAGATTTTTTACAAATGGAAGCAAAGTTTCAGATTCAAGAAGGGGCGTAGGACTTGGACTTGCCATTTGTAAATCAATAGTTGAGGCTCATGGTGGTAAGATAAAAGCTATAAACAAAAAAGGCAAGGGAGCTATATTTAGTTTTAATATACCTAAAGAAAGTGGGGAAAATGTTGATGGGGAATAATGCATATATTCTTGTAGTTGAAGATGATAAACCTATAAGAAATTTTATAACTGCAGCCGTAGAAGCACAAGGTTATGAGCATATTGAAACAGATAAAGGAAATGAAGCAATAGCTTTATCAATGTCCAATAATCCTGACTTAATTATATTAGATTTGGGGCTGCCAGATATTGATGGAATTAAGGTTATACAGAAGGTAAGAGAATGGTCAAGTATTCCAATAATAATTGTTTCTGCAAGAGAAAATGAAAGGCAAAAGGTTGAAGCGCTAGATGCAGGGGCAGATGATTATCTTACAAAACCCTTTGGCATAAGTGAGCTTTTGGCAAGAATTCGCGTATCGCTTAGGCATCGTATGGTAACAAGTGGCGAAAAGGAAAAAGTGTTAGAAAAATTTAATGTAAAAGGCCTGAGCATTGATTTTACTAAAAGAAAAGTAAAAATAGATGAAAAGGAAGTTCACTTAACTCCCATAGAATATAAAATAATGGCACTGCTTTGCAAGTATTCAGGAAAGGTTTTAACACACAATTTTATTACACGTGAAATATGGGGAGCATCAGTTGGAAATGAAACTCAATCTTTAAGGGTTTTTATGGCTAACCTTAGAAGAAAAATAGAAAAGGATCCAGCGCAGCCTGAATATATATACACAGAGGTTGGAGTTGGCTATAGATTAATCGAAGAATAAAATTGGGAAGTAAGAGCATTCTGGAACATTAAATAGCATCAATAAATCTAAGAGGAATATTCGAAACATCCTAAGAACTTTCAATAACTCACTATAGTTCAAACAAATTAAAAGTTCTAAGGATTTTTCGAATATTCCTCTAAGATTTATAAGATGCTATTTAAATCGTTCCAAAACGCTCTTACTTCCCAATTACAGTGGCTTAAGGATGGTTTTCTGCTGAAGCAGAAAATCTTGAAAATAATAAGTTATAAGATTTTTCGTAGTGTTAAAGGAGAAAAATCATCAATTATTGTGCATCGTGAACTGTGAATTGAAAAACATTGCACAGAAATAAAAATGTAGTGAAACCATTAAAATAACATGGGGCAGGTGTATTTTTTATGTACCTGCCCCATGTTATTTGATTTTGCACTACACTTATTTAAAATATAGCCTTTTCAAAATGTTTTTATTGTAAACTACTATAAATTTTTTCTAGATTATATTGCATTGATTGTAGGTAATCTTTTCCGTCTTCCTTACTTTCGACAGTGTAAATTTTTTCAACCTTTGCACCAACTTCTCTAGCCAAGGTATTAGAAACCTTAGGGCTTACCATATCTTCAACAAATATTGTTTTTACATTATTTTTTTTGCAATAAGTAATCAAATCCGCCAATTTTTTTGTACTTGGTTCACCTTCTGCAAAAACATCCTCAACACTTTCTTGATTTAAACCGTAGTCTCTGCAAAGATAACCAAAAGCAGCGTGTCCAGTGACAAAACTTTTATTTTTTATATTTTTAAATTTATTATTATATTCGTCATATAAATTATCAATTTGTGTTTTGAAATCTGAATAGTTTTTTTCATAATAATTTTTGTTTTTAGGATCAGCTTTAACTAATGCATTTTTAATATTTTTGCTTTCAATTTCAGCAGCTTTTAAGCTTAGCCATGCATGAGGATCATAAATTCCGTGTTCATTTGAACTTGTATTTTTAATAGGCTTTATTCCATTAGAAGCTTCAACTTTGATTAAATTTTTATTATCTATAGATTTCAAGGTTTTATCTACCCAAGATTCCATATCTAAACCGTTGTATATAAACACTTTAGCATCTTGAAGTGCTAATATATCTCTAGTTTTTGGCTCAAAATCATGTGGTTCTGTTCCATTAGGTGTCATATTAATTATTTCGATTTTATTTTTTCCTATTGCATATGTTAGTTCTTTCATTGCATTAAAAGAAACGACAACTTTTAGTTTATTTGAATTGTTCGAATTTGTAGCAGTGCTACATGCAGTGAAAGAAAATATAGCTACGACAAGTATAAGTGAGAAAAAGAATTTTTTTAACATTAAATCACTCCTAAAATTTATGCTGCAAATTATTTGCATTTACAATAATATATTAACAAGCAAAAAATGTCAACCATAATACTTAAAAAACAGAGTACAAAGTACAGAGTACAGAGTACAACGAAGGATGATTTACCTTTCCTTGCGTCAGGTAAATCTTAAACTTAAATGTTGTCAGCTTCGCTGAACAGCATTAATTCTATGATTTTCTGTAGCTTTGCTACAGAAAATTATCCTTCACTGTACTTTGTACTCTGTACTCCGTACTCTTTTTTTTTGTTCGTAGTATTCTAAAGCTTAAATCTTTGAATCATTTCATTAAGGGATAATGCCATTTCTGCCTGAGTTTGGGCGGTATTAGCAATTTGATCTATGCCTTCAGAAACTTCATTTATGCTATCATCAATTATACTTGCATTTTCGGAAGAATTTTGGGCAAGTACAGCTGTATTTTGAACAGCTTGGCTTATTTGATCTATTGTATCATTTAGTTCTTGGGACATTGTGGCAATAGTACTGGACATTCCACTTATAAAATTTGCATCATTATAATAGCTAGTTCCCATTGTATTTAATTCATTAAATTGTGTAGAAATATCATTTTGGATAAATTCTAATACATCACTGCTAGTATTTGATAGATTTTTAAATGCATTTTCAACTTTTTCGGTAATAGATTTAATATTAGTAACAGTATTTGAGGACTGTTCAGCAAGTTTTTTAACTTCGTCTGCAACTACAGCAAAGCCCTTACCGTGCTCACCAGCTCTAGCAGCTTCTATTGATGCATTTAGTGCAAGTAAATTAGTCTGCTCAGCTATATCAGCTATTGTATTTGTAAGTATAGTTATATCCTTAACTACTTTTCCATCTTCAATAGATAATAAAATATTTTGTTTCTTTTCATCACATACTTTATTTAGTTTTTTAATTGAAGAATTAACTTCATTTTGAACTTTAGAAGCACGTACTTTTGCACTATCTGAAGTATTTTTACCATCAGTTGATTTATTCGATAATTCGTTTATATGAGAATTTATTTCTTCAATTGATGCTGTAATTTCTTCTGAAGAAGAACTTGTGCTCATGACGTCTTCAGATATTATCTTTGATTGATTATTTATTTCTTGAAATTTTGATGACATTTCTTCAACAGTTGCAGATAGTTCTTCACTTGAAGCACTCAAATTTTGTGAAGAATCCATTATTTGTTTCACTAAAGCTATTAGCTCTTTTTTCATGTTTACAAAAGACTTAATTAGTGTTCCAATTTCATCATTATAGTTTAGAAGAAAGTCATAACTGCTATCATTTGTTAAATCAAATTTAGCTGTTTTATTAACAAAAGAGGTAGTAGCCACAATTGGCTTTGCAATTACTTTTCCAATCAGTAATGCAATGAAAGAGAAAATTGCAATTAAAATTATAGCAAGTACTATGATGAAAAATTTTAAATTAGATAGTTCACTAAAAATATCATCAAAGGTAACATTTAATAATAGGATGTTTCCATTTTTTAATTTACTAAAGGCAAGTAAAGTTTGTTTACCATTTAAAGTGCCTTCCACAGTTCCTTCAGGTTGATTTTTCATGATGCTTAATTTATCTTTTAAAGCACCATTATCAATTTGTTCAAGGTTATTTTTTTGTGTGTACTTTTTGTCGACTAAAAAATTTAAGTTATTATTTAATAAGGATGCATAGCCATTGTTAAAAACCTTGATTTCATTAATCATTTTCATATAATCATTAAAAAATAAATCTATAGCTAATACAGCAACTAATTTGTCATTTTTAAAAATTGGTTTTGTATATGAAATCCTCATATCTTTTTTATTAGCATTAGAGTTGCCAGCAGCATCTAGATGAGGATCACTCCATATGGCTTTTTTTAATTTTACTGGATTGTAATACCATCCCATTGAAGGCTTACTTTCATCAAAATCAGTTATTTTAAATTTATCTCTTTCTTTTAAATCATTACTTCCAATGGCACCTTCATAGCAAATTTGATATAAACTTTTTGTTATTTCAGGGTTTAATATTAATGTAATTCCTAAGGTTTTATTATTACTTAAACCTATTTTTTTTATGTAAGCATTTATTGAATCAATATATTGTTTGCTGTAATTTGAATCCGTTGATGCTTTGTTTTCATCGTAAGATGAAGTTATAAAACTAGATATATTATTAGCCGAGTTTTCTGTATCTGTGAGTAAGCTATTTATTTCATTTCCTTTATTTTTCGATATTTCAATAAGTTTAGACTTAGATTCATTTTCTAATAAATTTGAAGTTTTTTGTATACAAACAAATGAAGTAATAGAAATACACAGTACACAAGAAGCTATAATTGGAGCGATTATTTTATAGCTTATGTGTGATTGTAATTTTTTTAGTAAGTTCAATAGTTACAACTCCTTTATAATTAAAAATATAGATATAGTTATAATTAATTATCGTAAAAATTGTACAATTCTACAGTCATAATTGTAATTTACATAAATTGTATGATATCCGTTAAAGGAAATAACCTATATATTTATGTTATTATAGGTTGATTTTAAGGTTGATATTTCAACTAGGAATTGTATATAATAGTATAGATAAACAATTTTAAAAGTTAAAATTGTAAATTCCAAGTTTATCCTGAAAGCAATATTTTTTAATTCACAGTTCACGATGCACAATTCACAATGAAGGAGGATTTTCCTCCGCTTTGCTGCAGAAAATCTTAAAACTTATTTTTTTATTGCTTACACAATAGCACCATTTATGGTGCTATGCGGAGCTTATAATTTAAGATTTGCCTGACGAAAGTTTATTAATATACAAAGTTTTATTGCACTACTATTGAAAGTAATTCTACTAAGTTAAAGAACCTACATGGGCTTTACGCCCAAACCCCTAGTATGTGTATCCTTCATTGTGCATTGTGAACTGTGAATTAAAAATATTGACATAAGGATGAATTTGGTATTAGCAATTTCAATGTTCCAGGTTGTATATCTTTAGTAGGAGATAAAAACACAGTTTGGTTGGTAGTCCAAACGCATTTTATATGTAAGTAACCTGCCCTCGAGGTTGTCCATTCTCTTGAAATAAAATTTAAGCGAGGGAATAAGAAATGAAGATTACTTTAAATGTGTTTTACGAAGACCCATTTTGGGTAGGTGTTTTTGAAAAAAGTTTTGAGGATAATTTGGAAGTAGCTAAGGTAGTATTTGGCAGCGAACCAAAGGATGGGGAAGTATATGAATTTATATTGAGAAGATATAATTCAATTAAATTTAGTTCTCCAATTAAGGATATAGGTATTAAAAATAAAAAACTTAATCCAAAGAAGCTTCAAAGAAAGATAAAAGAGCAAGTCCAAAATTGTGGTTTAGGAACTAAAGCGCAAAACGCATTAAAATTGGAATTTGAAAATAATAAAAAGCAAAGAAAAGAAACAGCAAAAATAAAGAGAGAAGAAGCTGAAAAAATAAGATTCCAATTAAAACAGCAAAAGAAAAAGGATAAAAAAAGAGGACATTAATGAGGCTGCTGCACTAAATAATTTTAGTGCAGCAGCCTCATTAATGTTCTCTTTAAAATATTGCTAATTTATTTTAAACTTATTAACTAGATTAAATAAATCTTGAGCTCTTTCAGATTGTTCACTTGCCATTTTTGCAACTTCCTGTATAGCAGCAGTTGACTCTTGAACACTAGAAAGTATTTCTTTTGAGCTTTCTGATGAATTTAAGGTTACAGCTTCAGTATCTTGAATTAGAGTACTAACCTCAGAGATTGCATTATTTATTTCAATAGTTCTTAGTGAAATTTTTTCGTATAATTCATTTATTGTGTTTGAGTTGTTTTCATATTGTTCACCAGTCTTAACAAAACTACTATAATCCTTTGTCACAGTTTCATCTATAAAGCTTAGTAAGTCCTTAGAGTTTTGTGACAAATTTTCAAAGGCAGTTTTAACTTTTGATATAGTATCTTTAATATGCACAACAGTATCAGAAGTTTGCTCAGATAGTTTTCTAACTTCTTCTGCAACTACAGAAAAACCTTTGCCTTGCTCTCCAGCTCTAGCTGCTTCAATTGCCGCATTTAAGGCAAGCATGTTTGTTTGTTCAGAAATACTTGAAATTATATCAGTCATATTTATAATTTCATTTACTATTTTTCCAGCTTCAACTGCAGCTAATATTTTTTCTTCTTTTTCCTTATATAGAATAGTACTGTTTGAACTCCTAGTCTTACTGATTTCTTTTACCTTTAAAGCCTCATTTTTGATTGAACTGGATAAGTTTTTACCAGAGCTTGTTTCGCCTGTAAGTTTATCAATCGTTGTATTTATTTCTTGAATAGTAGAACTTACTTCTATGGCAGATTTACTTGATTCGCTTATGGAAGTATTAATTTTTTCTACAGATGAATTTATAAGTTCATATTTTGCAGACAGCTCTTCTGTAGTAGCTGAAAGTTCTTCGCTACTAGCACTCATGCCAGAAGTATTGGCAAGAATAGCTTGTATAATTTCTTTCATATCCTCTGCCATTTTATTAAGGTAATTTCCCATTGTAGAAATTTCATCTTCAGAATCAAACTTAATTCTATGTGTTAAATCGCCAGCGGCTATAGAACTTGCAAACATATTTACCTTTTTTAGTTTTTTAATAATATAGTTTGTGCACATTAGAATTAATATAATACTAACTAAAATAACTGCAATTGTGGTGAAAATTGATTTAAAAAGCAAATTAGTTGCAGGAGCATCAAGCTCGCTTTGTGGTACAACTATAGCTGCAATCCAACCAGTTTCAGGTACAGAAGCATAATACACATTTAATTTTTCATTAGAAATATTGAATGTAGTTTCACCATTTTTATTGGAAAGCATTAATTTACCAGCATTTTTTATACTTTCATTAGTGTCATCGGTAATTTTAGCTTTTAGTATTTTTTTTGAGTCTGAAGTAGCTATGTAGGTTCCTTTGCTGTCAATTAGAAAAGCTTTCCCTGATTTTTCAACCCTAATATTCTTAATCATTGTTTGAAGCGTAGATAAATTTATATCACCTGTTGCTACACCTAGAAAGTTGTTATTGCTGTCATAAAATGGTGCAGTTGCTGTTACCATTGAAACTTTAGTAACATCATCAACATAGGGATCACTCCAAACATAACTCTTGGATGTATTTTTACCTATTTGATACCAATCGTTTTTGGTGTAGTCATAGGTAGGGTTATTATAATCATCGGAGTATACAATAGTACCATTATTTCTAAAAGCATATGGAGCAAAGTTTTTTAATTTTGAATCGTATTTAAATGGTTCAAACCATATACCAGTACCAAAGGTTTCAGAATTTGTAGCAGTCATTTTCATTATATATTTTTTATATTGTTCCTTTGATAAAGTATTTGTATTTGTTTCGGCGGTTTTTGCTAAAGCTTCTGCTATTTTAGCATGTCTATCTAATCTGTCGTTAATGTCTGAAATAACAAAATCCAGTTTATTATTCATTTTTATTGAAGCATCATTTAGGATTTGCTTTTTACTCGTGTAGTAACTTACCGAAGATAAAATAGACATACCAATGATAATTGCAGGAGTTAAAATAATTAATGTTTTTGATTTTATGCTTTTTAAATTCATTATATACCTCCTAAATTTTGTCGTAAATGTTTTAAGGATGCACATAACATAATTCCCAATATATTTATTATACATTGATATATGATAAAAGAGTAGTAATTTTTTAAAAATTCAGCGTATTCTATATGGAATTTGTAAATTGACTTAATAAACAATAAAATATTGACATAAATAAGTGGTTTTATTTAATAAAAATTTAATAATAAATAGCTTTTGGGTATTTGTGTGAAATGTGAAAGCTTAGTGGCAATACCATTTAAAATGAAAGCTGTAATATATAAAAATAATACCGAATATGCTATAATTAAAGAAATTTCGCTTATGTAAAAATGGCGAGAAAAGGGGAGAATAATATGGAAAAAAATAAGGAAACAGAAGCTTTAGAGATTTTAATACCATACTTAAATGTAATTTTTGATGGTGAAATATCTGTGGCAATAGCTGATAGGGAAAAGTATTTGTATGTTTTTTCTAGTGATAATTTACCAATTAAATCTGAAGTAGGTGCTTTAATACCTAAAGGTGGAGCCGTTTATGATGCATTGACAAGCGGAAAAACTGTAATAAAAAGGGTGCCGAAGGAGATTTATGGTGTCCCTTTTAAATCATATGCAGTACCAATTAAAGGGGAAAATAATGAAGTTAAGGGCATTATAGTAGCTGGTAAAAGTTTAGAGAAGAGTAAGAAAGTAAGCGATTTATCGGAAAATCTTGCAGTTCAATTAACGGAAATATCAACACTTGTTTCTAATTTAGTAGCTGGGGTTCAAAAATTAGCTGAATTAAATTCAAATGTAAACGCTGAAGTTGTCGCTGCAATTGAAGCAGCTAAAAGTACAGATGAGGTGCTAGGCTTTGTGCAAAGCATTTCAAAACAGACAAATCTTCTTGGTCTTAATGCAGCAATTGAATCAGCAAGGGCTGGTGAGTTAGGAAAAGGTTTTGGTGTTGTAGCACAGGAAATAAGAAAGTTGTCAAATTCAAGTGCTGAATCAATAAAAAAAATTGATTTAGTTTTAAAAAGTATTGAAAACTCAATAGGTAAGGTATCAAATAATATTAATCAGACTAGTGAATTATTTGAAAAGCAAGTTTCAGAGTTTGAGCAAATTAATGCATCAATACAAGAACTTAATTCTAACGCAAAGATATTGGAAGAATTTTCTAAAAAATTGTAAATTATGCAGAAATTTTGTCTTAAATAGATGATTATTAATGAAATACCTCTTGTGCAAGGAAAAAAATTCAAATATAATTATATGTGTACATATACAGCAACATATGGTAATTAATTATAAGCTGCATATGAATATTGATTTTACTTATAATGATGAAAATTAAAATATGCATAGGAGATCTTGATTATGGATAAATGTACATATGATACTAATTTGGATAATATTGAATTAATGGATGTACTTGACATTGAACTTTTGCAGAAGTTTCAAGATAATTTTGCAGTTAGTATGGATATAGCTAGTGTAACTGTTGATAAGGATGGAAATCCTATTACAAAGCCAAGTTCGTACACAAGTTTTTGCAGTGATTTTATACATTCAACAGAAGAAGGGGACAAACTATGTGCACTTTCGCATAAGTTTGGTGGTAAAAAGGCTGCCAAGCTTGGTAAACCATACATATACACATGTCATGCCGGTCTAATAGATTTTGCGGCTCCAATCTTAATTGAAGGAAAACATATGGGAACAATTTTAGGTGGGCAAGTTTTAATTCGCAATAAGAATAAAAAGACTTACATAGAAAAGGCTAAGGAACTTAATTTAGATGTAACTAATTTTGTAAAGGCATCAAAGAAAATAAAAATTACTTCTACTAGAAATATAAGAGCCGCTGCTGAAATGTTATTTATTATTGCAAATTCACTTTCGAAAATAGGATACGAGGAATTAAAATTAAGAAAACTTTCGAAAGATCTTGAAATTGAAGTATCAGAGAAAGATACTTTGTTAAAAGAATCAAACGAATATAACAGACTAAAAACCCAATTATTTTCTACTATTTCACATGAATTAAAAACACCAATTAACATAATTTATAGTGCAGTTCAGCTATTAGAAAGTTTTTATGATGATGGCAGCATGGAAGCATCAACTAATACCTTTGTCAAGTATTCTGGAATCATGAAACAAAATTGTTTTAGGCTTATAAGATTGATAAACAATTTAATTGATATGAATAAAATAGAATTAGGTTTTTATGATGTTAATTTGCAAAATTTCAATGTTGTTGAAAAAGTAGAGGATATAACCTTGTCTGTTGTGGAGTTTGCGCGTCAAAAAAATATTAATATTATATTCGACACTGATGTGGAAGAAAAAATAATAGCGATTGATGTGGAAAAAATGGAAAGAATAATATTAAATTTGTTATCAAATGCAATAAAGTTTACTGAATCAGGAGGAGAAATTCTTGTAAATTTGCATGATAAAAATAATTTTGTAGAGATTTCTGTTAAGGATACAGGGGCAGGAATACCAGAGGATATGCTTCAAAAAATATTTTACCCATTTGTTCAAGTGGATAGTTCATTTAGAAGAAATGCAGAAGGCAGTGGAATAGGTTTATCACTTGTAAAATCATTAGTTGAGATACAAGGTGGTAAGATTTTTGTAAAAAGTGAGATAAATAAAGGAAGTGAATTTATAGTACAATTGCCATCAAAATTGGTAGAAGATAATTCAAAAAATTCTATTAACAATGATAATAATTTTGAAGAAAGCGATAGAAAAACAAAAATTGAATTTTCAGATATATATCTATAAAGATATCTCTATATTAAAATATTGAGAATTGATTATAAGTGGAGTATAATGATACTCGTGGATAAATCAGTACATAATGTAGTAATTTAAGTTTATAACGGCATGGTAATCTAAAATATTAAATAAAAGCGATATGAAATGTAAATTTATTTTCATATCGCTTTGCTATGTCTTGCTACGTAAGCGTATTTTATAGGATTGGAGGGCATTTATAGAGCAGAGTACATATAAGATAAGGTTGGCGATTTGTGTAAATGAAAATGTTAAGAAAAGATGTTATGAATTTGACACTTCCTATATTTGCAGAACAACTATTTGTAACATTAATGGGAATGATTAATACAATGATGGCTGGACATATTGGTAAAGAGGCGGTTTCAGCCATAGGAATGATTGACTCAATAAACAATATATTTATAGCTTTTTTTTCAGCTCTGGCTGTTGGTGGAACAGTAGTTGTAGCACAGTACATTGGAAGAGGAAATATAAAAAAAGCAAATGATGCTACAAAACAAGCTCTTTATTCAAGTGTTGGAATATCTCTTGTAATTACGATTATAATGCTAATACTTAGAAAACCAATTATTGCAGCGCTTTTTGGAGCTGCTGAAAAAGAAGTTATTTTAGATGGCTATAAGTATCTTGGAATAACATTGTTTACTTATCCACTTATAACAATTGATCTTGTTTCAAATGGTATACTTAGGGGAGCTGGTGATACTAAAACTCCAATGAAAATATCTATATTTATGAATATTTTAAATGTGGGATTTAGTTGGACTTTTATAAATGGCTTAAAATTTGGAAATAAAATAATTATTGGTGGAATGGGAATTACTGGTGCAGCACTTGGCATAGCAACAGCAAGGACAATAGGTGGAATTATTATAATTACAATTTTATTGAGGGGATCTAGAATAATAAAATTAAAGAAGTTAAGGCAGTTTAAGCTTGATAAGGCATTGTTAAAACCAATATTTGGAATAGGAGTTCCAGCAAGCGTTGAATCACTTTTGTTTAATGGTGGAAAACTTATAATGCAAATCTTTATAGTTGATATGGGAACTATAGCCATGGCTTCAAATACTATTACTAATTCAATTGCAAATTTTATTAATATACCAGGTAATTCTCTTGTTATTGCGGCAACCGCATTAGTTGGACAATATATGGGAAAAGGTGATGAAAAAGAAGCTGAAAAATGTTTATCCCATTTGGTTAAACTTTCTACAGTACTTCTAACAATAGTTGGAGCAATATCTATTATTTTTTCAAAGCATGTACCAGGGCTGTTTACAAATAATGTTGCAGTTATTAATTTATGCTCAAAAGTTCTAGTAATAAATGCTTTTGCAATTATCGTATGGTCACTTGCATTTGTTTTGCCTGCAGGGCTTAAGGGAGCAGGAGATGCAAAATATACAATGGTAACATCAATTATAGGGATGTGGGCATTTAGAATTACACTTGGATATTTACTTGGTGTAACTTTTAAATTTGGTCTAATTGGAATATTCTTGGGAATGTATATAGATTGGCTTGTACGCGGGATTTTGTATTTAATAAGATTTAAGACAGGAAAATGGAAAGGGCACATTGTTATAGAAAAGACAACTAAACTTAAGGATTGTGAGGAATAATTATGTACAGTGGTGAAATTGCAGCAAAATCAAAGGTTCGGGTAAAGGGAATAGCTTTTGTGCTATTTGCAGCAACTTTATGGGGAGTTTCAGGAACATTTGCACAGTATTTATTTCAAAAAGTAGGAGTAAATACCGATTGGCTTGTAGAGATTAGATTATTATGTTCAGGTCTAGGATTACTTGCAATCGCATGTATTAAGGGTGACAAAAATGTATTTAAAATTTGGAGAAATAAGCATTATGCTTTTTCATTGATTATATTTTCAATTTTGGGTATGCTGGGAGTTCAATATTCGTATTTTACGTCAATAAAGTATTCAAATTCTGCAACAGCAACAGTACTGCAAAATTTGGGAATTGTAGTTATAGTTTTATATTCAGCAATAATAAGTAAGAAAGTTCCTGATTTAAGAGAAACCTTAGCAGTAATATTAGCACTTATAGGAACATTCCTGCTTGCAACTAATGGAAATTTTCATAGATTGTCCATATCAAAATCAGCTTTGTTTTGGGGAGTAAGTGCGGCTGTTACTGTGGCATTTTATACAGTATATCCAAGAAAACTACTTTTGAAATATGGCTCTACAGTTGTCGTTGGTTGGGCTATGTTAATTGGGGGAATTGTATTTAGCTTTTTTCATTCTCCATTAAATTTTCAGGGAAACTTTTCAATCAATGGAATTTTGGCTGTGCTTTTTGTGATTCTACTTGGAACACTTATACCATTTTACTGCTATTTTGAAAGTATAATTTACATAAAAGCAAGTGAAGCTGGTGTGTTAAGCTGTGCAGAACCTTTATCAGCAACTATTTTAGCTGTACTATGGCTTGATACAAAATTTACCTGTGTGGAATTAATGGGGATTTTGTGCATTGTAAGCACAATTATTATTTTATCAATAGAGAAAAAGAGAGGATAATTACAGTCAATGTATACAATTATTTAAGTTTGTGGTAAATTTAATGTGTATATATCGACAAATATGTGCCTGCTTCGACAAATATAACTAAATGGTATTGGGAATTTATAAAAGTATTGGAGGAAGATGAATGTCAATCAAAAAAAAATTAACTATTTCAATTTTAGTACTTGTTTTTTGTTCAATAACAATTACTTCTTTAATTTTTTATTCTAGAGTGTCAAATACAATAAATCAGCAGGGTAAAGGCGAATTAAAATCATTGATGGGCCAAGTTGTAAATACGGTTAATGCTAATGTAGAAAAAGAAAAAACTGTTAATGATATGGTGGCTTTAAGAAATGGTACAGTGGATGCTGCTAATTTGCAAACAAAAGATAAAGTAGACGTCAATAATCAATGGTTAAAAAACTATGTTAAGAACGCTGGGAATATTTCGCATACATTTATCTTAAATTCTGATTTGAAGGATGTGTCAGATAGCGAAGAGTCCTCCATTGGGAAAAACTATAGTGATAGAGATTATGCAAAAAAAGCACTTAGTGGTGAAGATGCAATTAGTAACACCATATATTCAAATACTACTGGAAAGCCAGTAATAGTTTTTGCAAGTCCTGTTAATTATAATGGTAAAACTATAGGGGTTACAGCTTCGTCTGTTGCAGGGGAGAGTTTTTCAAAGTCTTTAAAAAATGTAAAATCATCAAGCTCACCATCAAGTTATATATATATAATAGATGAGGCAGGAAAGATTTTATATAATGCGAAAAAAAGCGGTGATATTGGAAAACCTATTGGCAATGGTAAGATGAAGGATGTTTATAAAACTGTAATGAATGGAACAGCTCCAAGCAGTAATTTTGTTGAATATACAGATAAAGGTCAGCAAAAGATTGTTTATTATTATAAAATTCCAAATTTAAATTGGGTTGTAGTACTTGTTGCATTTAGAAATGAAGTAATGAGACCGGTTAATGATACAATGAGGAGCACTGTCATAATTGCATTAATAATGATAGTAATAGCTGGCGCTTTTGGTGCTTTTGTTTCACGAAAAATAGCTAATCCAATATTAGGTATAGCAGAACTTGCTAATGATACAGCAAATTTAAATCTTGTTTACAACAGTAAGTTTAGTAAATATGAAAAACATAAAGATGAAATAGGAACTATTTTTAAATCAGTTATACAAATTAGAAGTAGCTTTAGAGAGATATTAAAAAGTATTATAGAAAATTCAGAAGCTTTAAATAATAATGCTGAAAATGTTGAAAAATTAACTAAAGAACTTAAAAGATATGCTGATGAAACTTCAATGCAGACAGAAAGCTTGTCAGCAGGAATGGAGGAAAATTCAGCAACAGTTGAGGAGATATCTGCAGCAACTGCTGAAATTACAACTTCAGTAAATTCAATAACAGAAAAAGCAGCGCAAGGCAATGAGGTAGCTAATAATGTTCTTAATAGGTCAAGAGAAATTATAAAAGATTCAGTTGATTCAAAAAAATCAGCAGATAATATTTATAATAACGTAAAATTACAGCTTGAAGATGCTATGGAAAAGTCTGAACAAGTAAAACAAATAGATATTTTAGCAAAATCTATATTAGAAATTACAGAGCAAACTAATTTATTGTCTTTAAATGCAGCTATAGAAGCAGCAAGAGCAGGGGAAGCGGGAAAAGGTTTTGCTGTAGTTGCGGAAGAAGTAAGAGAACTTGCAGAGCAATCAGGAGAAATGGCAAATAAAATACAAGGCGTAGTGCAAATAGTTAATTCTTCAGTTAATGAATTAAATGTTCAGTCAGCTAAACTTTTAAATTTTGTTGATGAAAATGTTTCAAAGGATTACAGTAAATTCATAGAATCTGGTAAACAATATAATGAAGATTCTGAAGAAGTAAATTCCTTAATGAATGAATTTAGTACAACATCTAAACAATTAGATGCTTCAATAGGTGGTATATCAAAAGCTATATCTGAAATAGCAGTTACTGTAAATGATGGTGCAAATGAAGTTACAAGTATTGCTGAAAAATCAATTAATATAGTAAACAAGGTGAAATATATTGAAGAAAGCGTAAATGAAAATAAGCAAAGCGCTCAAAAATTAAAAGAAATTGTATCAAAATTTAAAATGTAAAAATAATGCGAACAAAGGTGTAGTGCAAAACAAAATAATAAGTGGGAGCTCTGCATAAAAATGATGTGATTAATAGCATCTTGAAACCTTAAATAAAATTAATAAATCTAAGAGACTAAATCGCAAAATTCTAAGAACTTTCAATAACTCGCAAGAGGCAGCTCAAACAATTGAAATTTCTAAGACTTTTGCGATTTAGCCCCTAAGATTTATAAAATTTTATTTAAATGTTTCTTCAACGCTATTCCTCACATCATTTTTTTATGCAGAGCTCCCACTTATTATTTAAGTTTTTGTACTACACCCTTGTTTGGGTAAGTTTTTAATATCTATTTAAACTAGCTCAACTACCAAAAGTTCCTGTATCTAAACTTTGTAATACGAACTTATTTAAACATTGGAAATAAAGGTGTGGTACAAGTATCAAAATAACAAGGGACAGGTGCATTAAAAAAATGATGTGGTATACGAGTGTCGAAGAAATATTTTAAATAAAATTGTATAAACCTTAGTGGGGAATTTTTTGAAAACTTTAGAACTTTCAATTGTTTGAGCTTCCTCTCAGCGAGTTATTGAAAGTTCTTAAGTTTTCGGAAAATTTGCCACTTAGGTTTATTAATTTTATTTAAGATTTCGAGATACTCGTAGACCACATTATTTTTAATGTACCTGTCCCTTGTTATTTGATTTTGCACTACACCTTTGTTCGCAATATTTAAATAATTATCTTTAAATAATGGTATTTTGATGCTTTGTAGGAATTCATATAATATATGTTTCTAGCCTGGAATGAGTGCTGGGATATAAAAGGTTTTCCATAATAAATAGAAGTAACTATTGATGAATGGAATATAGTTCCCTTGTTATCTTGAAAAAAGATTAGGTCACCAATTTCAAGCTCACTTGGGTTTGAAACTTCTAATCCTTTTGTAAATTGGGATTTGGAATTTTCATTGTTTCTTAGATAATAATATAGTGAATGTGCAACTGCCCAAGATACAGACCAGGTATCAGTGTTTGTATTAGAGGCGCTGCTGAAGCGATACCACCATTGGTTATTATGATCAAAGTTCATTTTAGAATTTCCTGCAAGAAGGCATTGGGATACAAAATTAGCACAGTCACCGCTTTTATCATTAATTAGTGGAAAGTATTTGTATTTTGGATTTGGTCTTAAAGCATAAGTTAATGCATATTTTACAGCATTATTTCTATCGTAAGCATTATTAAAACCCATCATATTGTTTATCCTCAAAAATTTATTACAATTAAACAATATGATGGGTTAAGGTCAAATATTATTTTTATTTAAAACATAGCCATTTATTTATTTGTTACTTTAGAATTGCAGCAGCAGGATTTATCTTTTGATGAGCAAGCACTACAATTGCAGCAGCCTTGTGATTGTTTTTTCATATTTCTAACAAAGATAAGTACTGCAGCAACAACTATTGCAGCTGTTATAATAATTTCAATTAACATAAAAATCACCTTCCTAAATTTTATAGTAAAATTCCAATATGATATACCATAAATGCAGCAATCCATGCCACACATATTTGATAAATAATAGTGAAAGCAGCCATTGCATTGCCATATTCTTTTTTCATGGTTCCAAGAGCAGAAATGCAAGGTGGATACAAAAGAACGAAAACCAAAAATGAATATGCAGTAACTGGAGTAAATAATTTTGGAAGAAGAATAGGCAAATTTGAACCATATAAGACTCCCATAGTACTTACAACAACTTCTTTTGCCGCCAAACCGCTTATTAGAGCAACTGAATTTTGCCATGTGCCAAATCCAAGTGGGGCAAAGAATATTATTAGAACATGTCCAATTTCTGCTAAAAAGCTGTTTTGTATATCAACAAAGCCGGAAAAACCAAAATGAGATAGTAGCCAAATAATAATTGAAATTGAGAAAATTATTGTACCAGTTTTCTTTAAAAATCCTTTGCCTTTTTCCCAAGTATGAGTGAGCAAATTTTTGATTTCCGGTATCCTATATTCAGGTAATTCAATAATTAAAGGTTCTTCACCTTTTTTAAATAGTGTGTTTTTAAAAGCTTTTCCAACAATGAATGCTATTATAATTCCAAATAAATATAATGATCCTATAATCAAACCTTGATGTTTTGGAAATAGTGCTGCTGTTAATAAAGCATATATTGGCAGTTTGGCATTACATGACATAAAAGGTACGATTAAAGCAGCCATTTTTCTATCTTTTTCACTTTCCAAAGTTCTAGCTGACATTATAGCTGGAACACTGCAACCAAATCCCATTACTAGTGGGATAAAGGCTTTACCTGATAGTCCCATTTTTCTCATAATTATATCCATTAAAAGAGCAGCTCTTGCCATATAACCACTGTCCTCTAGAATTGATATGCAAAAAAATAATGTAAGTATAATTGGGAGAAAGACAATTATTGAGCCAACACCTCCAACTATGCCATCAATGAGCAATGAACTAAACCAAGGACTTGATGAAGAAATTAATATGTGCAAGCCAGGTATTAAAGAGTTATTAACTAAATCATCAGCTATATTTTGAAGAGGACCACCAACCCATGAGAAAGTAAACTTAAATATCAACCAAATTATAATGGCGAATATTGGGTAAGCTAAAATTTTATTTAAAAATAGTTTATCTAATATTTCTGTAAAAGAATTTGATAATGATCCTGATTTAGTAACACATTTTTTTAAAATAGATTCTATGTAGGAGTAAGTTTCTTTTTCCGACAGAAAATGATAGTCATTATCAGCCGAATTAGTCGAAAAATCTCCACTTAATAATAAATTTTTAATTATATCTACATTTTTGTTTTTTGCAGCAATTATAGGAACTACTTCCACATTTAATTCTTTAGATAATTTATTATAATCAATATCAAAGCCTTTTTTGTTTGCTACATCTATCATATTTAATACTAGTATTATTGGTTTTTTAAATTCTTTTAGTTGTGTTGTTAAATATAAATTCCTATCTAAATTAGATGCATCAACGATATTTATAATTACATCAACATTTTCATTTAGTAAAAAGTTTTTTGATACTTTTTCTTCATTAGAGAAAGTGTCCATTGCATATATTCCAGGCAAATCTACTATTTCTATGGAATTATTTAAAAAACCTTCTTTTTTATCTACAGTTACTCCTGCCCAATTACCAACATACTGATTTGAACCTGTTAATATGTTGAATAATGTAGTTTTGCCAACGTTGGGATTGCCGATAAGTGCAGCTGTTATCATTTCATGCCTCCATTAAAAATATATTTTTGGCATCATTTTTTCTTATTGCTATTTTAAAGCCTCTGATTGATACAACAATAGGATCACCTAGAGGTGCAGAAGTTTTTAATATAATTTCAGTTCCCTCAATGAAGCCTAGCGCATATAATCTTTTTGATAAACTTTTATCTCCAACTATATTTTTTATAATCCCTTTTTGACCAGTCTTTAATTCGCATAAGCTCAAATTAAATACCTCCTAAATGAAAACAATTATCAATTAAATGTTATCACCTACTTATATAATTGTCAATAAAAAATATTAAAGCATTGGTATGCCAACTTTTATAAAATATGCTATAATAAACATGAATATGATTTATTTTTAATTTTGCTAGGGGGATAAATAATGAGTGATATACTTAAGCGTAAAAAACAAATTGCACTTGTAGCACATGATAATAGAAAGGAAGCTTTAATAGAGTGGGCAAGCGAAAATAAAGATATTTTAAACAAGCATTCACTTTGTGGTACAGGCACTACAGCAAAGCTTATTTCTGAGAGAACAGGATTAGAGGTTAAAGGATTTAAAAGCGGTCCTATGGGTGGAGATGAACAAATAGGTGCAGCTATTGTTGATGGTAAAATTGATTTTATGATTTTTTTCTGGGATCCACTTACAGCACAGCCGCATGATCCAGATGTAAAAGCACTTTTAAGAATTTCAGTATTATATGATATTCCAGTTGCAATGAATCAATCAACAGCTGATTTTGCATTGAAATCTTATTTAATGGATGAAGAATATGAAAGACATGTGATTGATTATTATAATAAAATTAGAAAAGGCAATTTTTAAATATTGAGAACCAAAGTGTAGTGCAAAATCAAATAACCTTTGGTAGGCGTAGAAAAATGATGTTATAGATAAACCAGTTCAACTATTGAAATTGATGTGCACCAAAATGCCCAGAAGACGGCATTTTGGTACAAATGAATTTCAAGTTTCGCAGTGGTTTATCTATAACATCATTTTTTCCCTACGCCTACCAAAGTTAAAAACTTTCACTTTAAGGTTTTAAACTCATATCCTTGGGATTTTAAGTATTCTATAACTCTTGGCAGTGCCTTAGCTGTTTCTTCCTTTCCATATGTATCATGCATTAAGATCACTACCTTATTTTTTGTACCAATAGTACTTTTTATATAAGAGAATATTTCATTTGAATTTTTCCATTTACCTTCTGCATCAAAACCATATGAATTCCAATCGATACTCACCATATTTCTTTTCCTCAAAATATTATTAAAAGCTGTTAAACAAGGATCTTTATAATATACTCTTGACATATATCCGCCAGGCATCCTTATTACTCTTGTAAAGAATGCTTGTCCCAAAATACCCTTTAATAAATTTTGAGTTTTGTCAACTTCATTCATAAAAACATTAACATCAAGCTTATTATGTGGATATAGTGCCCTTAAGTCGTGACTATAGGTGTGGTCTCCTATTGCATTCCCTTCGTTATATATTCTATGAACAAGGGTTACGGAGTTGTTATTTAATTGAATATTTTGACCTACTAGAAAAAATGTACCGTGTACATTGTAAGCTTTTAATGTATCAAGAATTTGAGGAGTAACAGTTGTTGAAGGACCATCATCAAAGGTCAAAAAAACTGTTTTTTTGCCATCATTCACAAAGGCATTTTCGGCCTTTATACCATCATTACTTAATTGGTTAATTGCATTAGCTGAACAAGATAACTTGATATTTTTAGATACAGTATTAAAAGCTTTTTGATCTATAGAAACAGCAGATTTAGCTAAGCCTAAACTATAGTTAGATATAGAAGCTTTTGTAGTTTCATTATTATATGAAATTGACTTGGAATTATTTGATTGAAACAAAAACTTCGAAAATAGAAAGTAAAAACAAAAAAAACTGGTAAAGAAAAGTAATATGAGAACAATACATAAATATAAAGTTTTTTTGTAAGTTTTTTCGCTGCGAGTAATGACATTCCTCATTTTTTTCTACCACCTAACAAAAAATAATATAAAATAATTAAGTTACTTATAATGTACCACCAAATGAGCTGCAAATGGTTACAAAAAAACAATACATGGTTACAAAACTATTACATAAGTAAAATCTATATAAGGATACTATAATGTCGAGAAATGGTACTATCAGTAATTAGCTGAAACAAGTTACAATAATGTATTAAAGTTTATAGGATATATATTTCATATCTACACAAACTTATATCGTAAATTTAAATGAAAGTTTAAGTTTATAATACAAAATAAATGAGGAGGAGTTTAATATGTCAAGAAAATCAAATAGGCAGTTAGTTCCAGAAGCTAAAGAAGGGTTAGATAGATTTAAGATGGAAGCTGCAAATGAAGTAGGAGTAAATTTAAAACAAGGATACAATGGAGATCTTACTTCAAGAGAAAATGGTTCAGTTGGTGGCCAAATGGTTAAAAAAATGGTTCAAAGTTATGAAGACGGTTTAAAATAATTATATAAGTAAGAGAGTGCTGTAAAATTAGTTAAATACTAATTTTGCAGCACTTTCTTAATAAAAAGGCTATGTTTTAAATAAGTGTGAAAATCAATACTTATTTAAAACATAGCCAATAATTAATATAATATAATAGTATACATAAACAAGGGGGGAATGTTTAATGAAAAATTTTATATTTGTATCAGATTTTGATGGAACGCTTACTGAAAAAGATTTTTATAAAATAATAATGGATAAATATTTAAAAGAAAAATGCAGGAATTTATATAAAGATTGGAGAAATAAAAAGATAAGAGATATAGATTATTTAGGATATGTATTTCAAAATATAGGTAGGAGCGAAAAAGAAATCCTTAACGATATCATGGAAATAAGTATAGATCCATATGCAAAAGAATTTATTAATAATGTAAAAGCAAGCGGTGGAGATTTTGCAGTTGTAAGTGCAGGAACTAGTTATTATATTGAAAGATTATTTGAAAGCAAAGAAATTAAGAATGTTACAATATATTCAAATAAGTCAATATTTAAAGATAATGGTTTGCACTTTCAATTGGATGAAACAAGTGAATTTTATTCAAACATATATGGAATAGATAAAGAAAAGGTTGTTAAAAAATTAAAAGAAAAATATGATTTAATTTTTTATGCAGGAGACAGTGAACCAGATTTAAAAGCAGCACTTATTTCTGATGTTGTTTTTGCAAGAGGCAATCTTTCAGAGCTTTTACGTGAAAAAAATAAAAAGTTTATAGAATTTAAAAATTTTCATGACATATGGTATAAGGTTGAAAATATATTAAGAGGTGAAAACAATGACTAAAAAAGAAGATCATAGAATATCCATACCTTCAATACTAGAAGTTGGAAAAGGGAATATCAAAAATATTGGAGAAATAATTAAAAAAGGTGAATTTCAAAATGTAGCTTTATATTATGGCGATGGAATATACGAATTGTTTGGGGACGATATAGAAAAATCCATATTAGCTGCAGGAATTAAATTAAAAAATATGGGAGCAGTTACAAGTATAGATTTTGAGGAAATAGGAATTAAAGCTTTTGAAATATCAAATGATATAGATGGATTAATTGCAGTTGGGGGAGGAAAAGCTATTGATGCAGTAAAGTACATGGCTTTCCTTAGAAAAATGCCTTTTATAAGCATTCCTACATCAACTTCAAATGATGGATTTTCAAGTGCTGGTGCGTCACTAATGTTAAATGGAAAAAGGACATCAGTACCAGCTAGAACGCCTTACGGGATAATAGTAGATATAGATGTATTAAAAGGTGCACCAGAAAAATTTATATATTCAGGTATTGGAGATTTAGTTTCTAATATAACAGCACTTCAGGACTGGAAATTTGAAGAGGAAAATGGTAAAACGTATGTAGATGATTTTGCAGTTATGATATCTAAAAAGGCAGTAAATAGTTTTGTTAGAACAGAATTTAAGGGCATAAAGGATGACATGTTTTTGAAAGAACTTGTAGACTCACTAACAATGAATGGAATTGCAATGGAGATAGCAGGAGATAGTAGTCCAGCAAGTGGTGCGGAGCATTTAATCTCGCATGCTTTAGATAAATTTCTTGAAACTCCAAATCTTCATGGAATACAAGTAGGAGTAGCAACATATATAATGTCAAAAGTTCAAATGCATCGGTATGAAAGAATAAAAAAGGTTCTTTATGACACAGGGTTTTTCAATTATGTTCAAACTTTAAAATTAAAAAAAGCAGATTTTAAGAAAGCAGTAGATATGGCACCAACTATAAAACCATCAAGATACACTTACTTGCATATTGAAGAAAATAGGGAGCTTGCAAAAAAGATTATTGATGAAGATGAGATTTTAAAAAAAATATTATCGTAAAAGGTATAGGCATAACGGCATATAATATTATAAGCACATGAAATATTTTTGGAGGGGATTATATGAATCATGCGGTTGTGCTCGTACTCATATATTCAGCCTTGGTAGTTTTAATTATAGGAATTTCATATATAATATATTTATTTAAAGAAAAAGATGTAGAACTACAGGAAGATTACTATGGTCTAAATTTTAATGTATTTCATACGATAAAAAAAGAGGAATATAATGAGAAAATTATAAAAAAAATACTTAAAATAATAAAATCAAGTATAAACTTTGTTGAAAATAACTACAAATTAGAAAAAAATTATTTGAAAGAAAACAAGGCACTTGAGATTTCAAAGGGTGAAATAAAAAAACTTAACCTTAAAAGTAAAATAGATGATGAAAGTATAAGAGCACTCATTAGACTTGGCTGTGTATTCATGATTTCAGACAATAAATAAAAAAATACTTTACGATTTTAAAATAAACATATAAAATAACAAGAGTAATGGAATTAGTTTCATTACTTTATTTTTGTTATTCAGTAGGTAATGGAGGAAAGACAAGATGGAGAATAATAATACTTATGATGTTACATCACTTACATCTTTAGAAAAATTAGAACCAGTTAGAATAAGACCAGGAATGTACATAGGTTCAACAGGAAGTAAGGGACTACATCATTGTATATGGGAGATATTAGATAATGCTATAGATGAGCTTACAAATGGCTATGGGGACACAGCTTTTGTAATATTAAATAAGGACAAAAGTGTAACCATAACTGATAATGGAAGAGGTATACCTACGGGAATACATCCAGTGAAAAAGAAATCTGGAGTGGAAATGGTTTATACAGAATTACATACAGGAGGAAAATTTGACAATAAAAATTATAAAACCTCAGGAGGCCTTCATGGTGTTGGTGCAGCAGTTGTAAATGCACTTTCTGAATGGGTAGAGGTTGAAGTTAAACAAGATGGATATGTATACAAGCAGAGGTTTGAATATGCATATGATAAAGCATTAAAGAGAAATATGCCTGGAACACCAGTAACTAAGCTTGAGAAACTGGGAAAAACAGATGAAACAGGTACAGCAGTTACGTTTAAACCTGATAAAGATATATTTAGTACAACAGAATTTAAATTTGAAATAATAGATGAAAGATTAAAAGAACTTTCATTTCAAAATAAGGGAATAAGGTTAATTTTAATCGATAGAAGAAAAGATGAAGAAATAAAAAAAGAATATCATTCCGAAAGAGGACTTTTAGACTTCATAGAATATTTAAATGAAAGTAAAACTCCTATTCATAGTGAACCAATTTTATTTGAAGGAGAAAGAGAAATAAGCGGGTTAAAGCTTTATGCAGAGGTTTGTATTCAATTTACAGATTCGACTACTGAATACATTGCAAGTTACGTAAATAATATACCAACAACAGAAGCAGGAACTCATGAATCCGGATTTAAAACAGGTATGACTAGAGCTTTCAAAGAATGGGCAAAAAAACTCGGCATATTAAAGGAAAAGGATAAAGAATTTGAAGGCGACGATATAAGAGAAGGAATGACGGCAATAATAAAAATAAAGCTGACTAATCCAATATTTGAAGGACAAACAAAAACTAAACTTGGAAATAATGAAGCTTATACTATGATGAACGATTTAACCTATACAAAATTTTGCGAATGGATTGAAGATAATAAAGATTTATCAACAATGCTAATGAAAAATGCAGTAGATGCAGCGGCAAGAAGAGATAGAATAAAAAAAATAAATGATGCCGAAAAGAAGAAGATAGGAAGAGGAACTTCACCATTAGCAGGAAAAGTAGCAGTTTGCACTATTAAAGAGTCAGAGTACTGTGAATTTATAATAGTTGAGGGAGATTCTGCGGGAGGAAGTGCAAAGCAAGCTAGAGATAGAAGATTTCAAAGTATAATGCCTTCAAAGGGAAAAATAATGAATACTGAAAAGCAAAAGCTTGAAAATGTTCTAGGAAGTGAAGAACTTAAGATTTTTAACGCTGCTGTTGGAACTGGTGTTCTTGAAAATTATAAAGAAGAAGATTTAAGATATAATAAAATAATAATAATGAGTGATGCCGATGTAGATGGATATCACATTAGAACTTTATGGATGACATACGTATATAGATACATGAGACAGCTTATATCAAATGGACATCTTTTTATAGCGCTTCCACCACTTTACAAGGTATACAAATCCGTAAAGGGAAAAGAAATTGTGAAATATGCCTATAGTGATGAACAGCTTGATGCTGCAAGAAAAGAAATAGGAAAAGGAAATTTAATACAAAGATATAAAGGACTTGGAGAAATGAATCCAGATCAACTATGGGAAACTACTTTAAATCCAGAAACAAGAACCCTTCAACAGGTAACTATTGAGGATGCGGCAAAAGCAGAAAAAATGGTATCTTTGCTTATGGGAGACGTAGTTGAACCTAGAAAAAATTATATGTATAAATACGCTGAATTTTAATTGATTGGAAGGAAGTAAGACATGTCAAAGAAAATAAATATACCACAAGACAATAATATAGTGAGAATTCCAATAGAAGAAGCTATGCCAGAAAATTATCTTCCATATGCTGTGGAGGTTGCAAAAGAAAGAGCCCTTCCAGACGTAAGAGATGGTCTTAAGCCAGTGCATAGAAGAATATTGTATGGTACATATATGCTAAAAGCATTTCCAGATAAACCGTACTTTAAATCGGCAAGAATAGTTGGAGATATTCTAGGAAAGTATCATCCACATGGAGACTCTTCTGTTTATGAATCTATGGTAATTCTGGCACAAAATTTTACAACAAGACATCCACTTATTGATGGACATGGAAACTGGGGAAGTATAGATGGTGATAGTGCAGCTGCTATGCGTTACACTGAAGCAAGACTTACTCCAATTGCACTTGAAATGTTAGAAGACTTGGATAAAGGAGTAGTTGATATGGTAGACAACTACTCTGGCTCAGAAAAGGAACCATCAGTTTTACCAGCAGCATATCCGAATTTACTTGTAAATGGAGCCTTTGGAATTGCAGTTGGACTTTCAACTAATATACCCCCTCATAATTTAAATGAAACTATAGATGCAGTACTTGCTTGTCTTGATAACAGAAATTTGACAACAAGAGATTTAATGAAATATATAAAAGGCCCAGATCTTCCAACAGGAGGGATACTCATTGGAAGAAATTCATTGGAGGCAGCTTATGCTACTGGTGAAGGAAAGGTAACCTTAAGGGCGAAAACTAAAATAGAAAGGCTTGAAAATGGGAGATTAGCTATTATAATAAGTGAATTTCCATACAAAAGAAATAAGGCAAAATTACTTCAAACAATTTCAGAAATGACAGCGGATAAAAAGCATTCGAAGGTTTTAGAAAGTATTACCGATATACGTGATGAATCTGATAGAACTGGTATAAGAGGAGTAATTGAATTAAAAAAGGCAGCAGATGAAAAAACAGCAGATAAAGTCTTAAAGTATTTGTTTAAAAAGACAGAACTTCAATGTAATATAAACTTTAATATGGTTGCAATAGCAGACGGAAAACCAGAAACTATGGGGTTAAAGACTATTATAGGACACTATGTAGAGCATAGAAAAGATATAGTTACAAGAAGGACCAAGAGAGAACTTGAAATAGCGGAGAAAAGATTCCACATAGTAGAGGGGTTTATAAAAGCTATAGATATTATGGATGATATTATAAAAACCATAAGAGCATCGAAATCAAAAAAGGACTCAGAAGAAAACCTTGCTAAAGAATATGGTTTTACAGAACTGCAGGCAGCTGCAATTGTAGAACTCATGCTTTATAGGCTTACAGGGCTTGAGATTAAGACTTTTGAGAAAGAGCATAGAGAACTTGAAAAAACTATAAAAAGGCTTAATAGTATCCTTAATAGTGAAAAAGAATTGTTTAAGGTAATAAAATCAGAACTTCTTCATATAAAGGAAAAGTATGGTGAAAAAAGACGTACCGAGATAATTGAAAATGATGAAGAAGCCAAAATAGATGTTGAAGAATTTGCAGTAGTAGAAGATACAGTAGTAACAATGTCTAATGAAGGGTACATAAAACGAATACCTCAAAAAACATATTCTAGATCCAATACTGCAGTTGAAGGTATCGAGTATAGAGAAGGGGATTTCAACAAATTTTTACTTGAATCTAACACAGTAGATAATGTATTATTTTTTACTGATAAAGGGAATATGTATAAGATAAAAGGAGATGCTATACCTGAATGTAGGTGGAAGGAAAAAGGGGAGAAAATTGATACTATAATAAAGAGTATTAATTTAGATGAAGAAAAAATAGTCAATGTTTATTCTGTAAGAGATATGAACGTGTGCATGGATGTAATATTCTTAACTGATCTTGGCGGAATTAAAAAAACAAGTATGGATAAATTTATTTCTTCATATTCAAAAATTATAGCTTTGAAACTTAGAAAAAATGAAAATATATTAAAAGCAATTCTTATAGATAGAAAAAGAGAAGAAAAATACTTAAGAATAAAAACTAATGCAGGTATGGATTTTGCATTAAAAGAGCCTAAGCTTGACAGTATGGATAGAAATGTTCAGTCAATGTTACTATTTAATTTAAGTAATAAAAATAAAGTAACAGAATATGAATTTATAGATGAAAGCTTAGATAGTACTTTTGAAGTCAAGATAAACAAGTTAGGCTTAATTAAAACAAATTCATCAAAACGTGATAAAGCAGCAGTAACTACATCATCTAATGAAAAGCTACTTGTATTTACAGGCAGTGGCACAGTAATACAAATTCCTTCTTATATGCTTTGTAACTTGCCAAAGGATGGTATCAATATTTCAAGCATCATAGATGATTTTAAAGAAGAAGACAAAATATTAAAGGTTATTTCTGTAAGTGAATTTGATGAGAATAAATTTATTTATTTCTTTAGTAAGAATGGTTTTGTAAAGAAAACATCCTTAAGTGAGTTTAATGGTGAATATTTAAGCACTGTATGTTATAAATTCAGAAATGAAGATGATATACTTGTAAATGTGGAATTTGAAAATTATGGAGAAAGTGATATAATTTTAATTACTGAAAAAGCCGTATGCATTAGATTTAGTGGAAATGCTGTAAATGCAATGGGAAGAGTTGCGGGAGGTGTAACTGGAATTAGCTTAAGTGAAGATGATTTTGTGAAATATGGCTTTATTGTTAGAGAAAATATGAAAAAAATTATAATTTCATCAAAAATGAATGATAAAAATGAATTTAGCATTGAAGATATAAAAATGCAAAATAGAGGTGGTAAAGGTAAAAGTCTTATTGCCATAGCCATGCAGGATTCTATTGATGAACTTAAAATAGAATAAGTTTTTTAAGAAAGTTACTTTAATGAAGGCTATGTTTTAAATAAGAGTGAAAATAAACACTTATTTAAAACATAGCATTTAATGAAAGAAGAGGGATAGTTATGAGTAAAATTTTATTATTTCTTGCAGAAGGGTTCGAAGAAATTGAAGCACTTACAGTAGTAGATGTTTTAAGGAGAGCAGATATAGTTTGTGATACTTGTTCACTTCAAGGAAAAAATGTTACTGGATCGCACAAAATAAGTGTTGAAGCTGATAAATTAATTGAAGAAATAAATGAAAATGAGTATGACGGAGTAGTTATACCAGGAGGAATGCCTGGAGCAGAAAATTTAAAAAATAGCGATAAAGTTGTAGCAATAGTAAAAAAGTTTCAAGCAGAAGATAAAATTGTGGCCGCAATTTGCGCAGGTCCAATTGTTCTAGGAAGGGCAGAAATAACATATGGTAAGAATATAACGTCATACCCTGGATATGAGGATGAACTTGGAAAGTGTAATTATGTAGAGGAAATAGTTGCTGATGACGATAAACTTATAACAAGTAGAGGACCAGCCACTGCAATCTATTTTGGACTTAAATTGGTTGAAAAGATAAAGGGTGAAGCTGTATCAAATAAACTTAAAGAAGGCATGATGCTAAACTTTGTTGAAAATAAAATAAAAGGCTAAGTTTTTAAAATAGTCAAACATACTAAAGATATATAGTTTGGAACATAGAAATTACAAATGCAAAATGTATTTTGTTAAATTAGAATTTAACTCAGAGTACGGAGTACAGAGTACAGAGTACAGAGTACAGAGTACAGAGTACAATGAAGGATGATTTTTCTCCGCGAGCGTAGAAAAATCTTAAAACTTATTTTTTTATTGCTTACGCAATCCCATTATACATGGTGTTTAGCGAAGCTGATACACTTAAGTTTAAGGTTTACCTGAAAGAAGTGAAAGGTAAATCATCATTCACTGTACTCTGTACTCCGTCATCTGTACTCTGCCATACAAATACCAATTTGTCAGAATAAACATGGTATTTGCAATTTCTATTTTTGAAGTAGTGTATTTAAATATAAGAGGTGGCAGTATGTTTGGGAAAATTAGAAACTTATTAATAGGACAGGCACTTAAAACCGAAGAATTAAAATCAGAGAAATTTAATGTTTTTTGGGGACTTCCCATTTTAGCAAGCGATGCGATATCTTCTGTTGCTTATGCTGGAGAAGAAATACTTTATGTTCTCATACCTTTACTTGGAATATTATCATATAAATATATGCTTTTTGCTGTAGGATTGATAGTATTACTTTTATGTATACTAGTTTTTTCATACAGACAAACCATTCAAAATTATCCAGATGGAGGAGGATCATATATAGTTGCAAAGGATAATCTTGGTGTAGCACCAGGACTTATTGCAGCAGCTTCCCTTTCAATTGATTATGTATTAACCGTCGCTGTTAGTACTTCTGCAGGTACAGCAGCAATAGCTTCAGCTGTGCCAGAGCTTTTAAATTACAAAGTTATAATAACAATTGGACTTATAATTTTTATGACAATAGGAAACTTAAGAGGACTTAGAGAGTCTTCACATATGTTTGGTATACCTGCTTATATATTTATGGCTGTAATGTTTATAACTATAATTACTGGTATAGTAAGATATTATGTTTTTGGATATAGGCCAACTCCAGTATTATCAATTCCAAATGTAACAGGAGATATAACCCTATTTATATTTATAAAAGCATTTACTTCAGGATGTACAGCTTTAACGGGTATAGAAGCAGTAAGTAATGGAATACCTAATTTTAAAGAACCATCTCAAAAAAATGCGGAAAAAGTACTTCTTTTGCTGGGAGTTGTAATACTAATAATATTTGGAGGAGTTTCTTTTTTAACAACCTTGTATAAAGGTGTGCCAAATTCAAATATAACTGTTTTATCACAAGTTGCAGCAATGGTTTATGGTAAGGGAATAATGTATTATATTGTTCAAGCAATGACGGCAATAATACTTGTAATGGCTGCTAATACATCTTTTGCTGGATGTCCTCTTTTGCTTGCGCTTATAGCTAAAGATGGATATATGCCAAGACAGTTTACTAAGAGAGGAAAAAGACTTAGTTTTTCTAATGGAATAGTGTTACTTTCAATTGCAGCGATTATTCTTATTTTGCTATTTAAAGGGGATACACATTTACTAGTACCATTATATGCTGTAGGAGTTTTTATATCATTTACGTTATCACAAACGGGAATGTTTATGAAATGGATAAGAAGTAAAAAAGGAGCATGGAGGCATAAGGCTTTTATAAATGGGCTTGGAGCAGTATTAGCAGGAATAACAGCTATAATGCAGGGCGTTACAAAGTTTAAAGAAGGTGCTTGGATAGTTATAATACTAGTCCCAGTGCTTGTATTTATGATGTTAAGTATAAAGAAGCATTATAATAAAGTTGCTGGCCAGTTAAAGTTGCCGCTTGATGAGAAACCAAAACAGATAGATATGGCTGTTCAAAAAAATTATATGATATTGCCAATAGATACTTTAAATAAGTCATTTTTAAAGGCACTAAATTATGCAAGATGTATTTCAGATAATATAATAGTGTTTCATGTGTCTGTTGATGATGGTGCAACAGAAAAGCTTAAGAAAAGATGGGATGAGTATAACTTAAATATACCACTTGTTATAAAGAAATCCCCATATAGAAGTCTTGTAGGACCTTTGGTAAAATTTATTGAATCGGAAGAATTTGTTACAACGCCAAGGGATACTATAACAGTAGTTATACCTCAGTTTGTGGTGAAAAAATGGTGGCTAAACTTTCTTCATAACCAAACAGCACTTTTTGTAAAGAGTGTCCTTCTTAAAAGAAGAAATATAGCAGTAACAACAATACCATATATTATTGAGGAGTAGAGAATAAGGAGTACAGAGTTCAGAGTACAGGGTACAGTGAAGGATGATTTTCTGTAGCAAAGCTACAGAAAATCTTAAAACTTATTTTTCATTGCTTACGCAATTGCGGCATTAATGTTGTTCAGCGAAGCTGACAACATTTAAGTTTAAGACTTACCTGACGTAAGGAAAGGTAAATCAACCTTAACTGTACTCTGTCATCTGTACTTTGTACTCTGTTTATATGAAACGGAGTGATAAAGAATGAAAAAAAACATACTTATAAATGGAGTAAAAGTTGTATATGAATATAAAATTGGAGAAATAACTTCTTTTTGTATAGCATTTAATGCAGGAGCTTCTGTTGAAAAAAATGAAAGTGAGTATGGAATTGCCCATGCTGTAGAACACTGCATTTTTAAAGGAACTAAAACTAGAAATGAAAAAGAGATAAATGAGTTATTTGATAATATTTTTGGCTTTAATAATGCAATGACGAATTTTCCATACGTAATTTATTATGGAACTACACTTTCAAAAGATTTTCATAGAGGTTTTGAACTATATAGTGATATTTTAATAAATCCTACTTTCCCAAAAGAAGGCTTTGAGGAAGAAAAAAATATAATATGTGAAGAACTTAAGGAATGGAAAGATGATAAAGAGCAATTTTGCGAGGATGAACTTTTAAAAAATGCCTTTAATAAAATAAGAATAAAAGAATGCATAATTGGAAGAGAAAAAACGATTAAAAATTTTAAAATTGATGACATTAAAGAATTTTATAATAAATATTATTTGCCAACTAATTGTGTTATAAGTGTGGTTTCTTCACTTTCAGAAAATGAAATAATGGAAGTCATTGGAAAATATATGCTTTCTTTTAAAAGAAATGAAAAAGCACATTTGGAATATGAATATGAAACAAATAATTCGGGAACTTTTTATAGTAAAAGAGAAATAGAAGGTGCTAGAATACAATATATATATCCAATTAGTAATTTAAACGAAAGAGAAATTAAAGCACTCAGAATATTTAATAGTATTTTTGGAGAAGGAACAAGTAGTTTTTTATATGATGAAATAAGAACAAAGTATGGACTCGCATATGAGGTATATAGTAAAATAAAAAATGAAGGTGGCATAAAATTATATACTATATGTATGGGTACTTCAAAACAAAATATTAATAAAAGTTTAGAATTAATTGCTAATGTAATAGCGGATGTAAAAAAACTATCTGGATATTTTAGTTTTGAAAAAATACAATTAATAGGCAAGAATTTAAAGCTTAAAAGAGCATTAGAGCTTGAAAGGTCTATTCAGTTTGCTAAAGAATTATCGACATATGAAATTATGTATGGAACTTTAGAAGATGTATCCTTTAATAATTTGTGCGATATTGATGAAGAGTTCATTATTAAAACTGTAAATAAGGTGTTAGTTAACCCTTCTATTCAAATAATTGAACCGTAAATTTTAAAAGGAGAAAAGATGGATAAAATAATTGAACTAATAGAAAAAGCAGAAAAAACACATGATTTAAAAAGAGATGAAATAATAGAATTGTTAAAAGATGAAGAACATATGAATGAACTTTTTTCTGCCGCAGATAGAGTTAGAAAAAAGTATGTTGGAGATGAAGTTGAACTTAGAGGACTTATTGAATTTTCAAATATATGTAAAAGAAATTGCATGTATTGCGGACTCAGAAGGGACAATTCAAAGCTTAAAAGATACAGGTTAACTGAAGAAGAAATAATAGATTTTGCAAGAAAAGCTAAGGGTTATGGTTATCAAACTGTAGTACTTCAATCTGGAGAAGATGATTATTACACAGTTTCTAGGATGAAACATATAGTTAGTGAAATAAAAAAGTTGGATTTAGCTATAACTTTGAGTATAGGTGAGAAAACCTTTGAAGAATATAAAGCTTACAGAGAAGTTAATTCAGACAGATACTTAATAAGAATTGAAACTACAGATAAAAAGCTTTATGAAGATTTAGATCCAGGAATGAGCCATGAAAATAGAAAGAGATGTTTAGCTGATTTAAAAAAACTAGGGTACGAAGTTGGTTCTGGATGTCTTGTTGGTTTACCAAATCAGACAATAGAATCATTAGCTGATGATATATTATTTTTTAAAGAAATAGATGCTGATATGCTTGGGGTTGGACCTTTTATACCAAATGAGGACACTCCGCTTGGAAATGAAAAAAAAGGTGACTTTTATTTAAGCGTAAAAGTAATGGCATTGATTAGATTGCTTATGCTAGATATAAATATACCAGCTACAACTGCAATGGAATCCTTAGTACCAGAGGGAAGATCAATAGCATTAAAAGCAGGAGCTAATGTTGTAATGCCTAATGTCACTGAAGGAGAGTACAGGAAGTTATATGCTCTTTATCCCGGTAAGATATGTGTCAATGATACACCAGGTCATTGCAGACAATGTATTTCTCTTAAAATAAGCAAAATAGGAAGAACTGTGTCATTAACTAAAGGATTTAGAAAGAAAACAGCAAAATTATAAATTCCAAATGTATCTTGATAAATTACAATTTAATTCAGAGTACAAAGTACAGAGTACAGAGTACAATGAAGGACGATTTTTCTCCGTTAGCACTACGAAAAATCTGAAAACTTATTTTTTTATTGCTGCGCAATGGCGCCATCGATGGCGTCCAGCGAAGCTGACACCATTTAAGTTTAAGATTTACCTGAGAGAAACGAAAGGTAAATCATCCTTCTTTGTACTCTGTACTTTGTACTCTGCTCGACAAATTGTAATTTATAAGGATAAGTTTTACATTCAAAGGCAGGGAGATTTCTCTGCCTTTCTATTTTATTGACAAGAAAACTTGACAGAAACAATTAATAGGAATAAAATATAAGTGACAATAAAACTTGTCATAATGTCGAGTAAACTTATTGAATATAGTGTAGGAAATTAAATAGTATTTACAGTATTTTATGTACTACTTTTATATAAAAATATGACTTAAATTACTATATAGATAGTTAGAATAATTAAAGTTGTTATAGTAAAAACTATGATTGAAATAAGTAAATCATAGGAGTGAATATAGAAAAATGGAAGTAGTAAGAGTAAGAACAGAAGACGATAAGGAAAGATACTTTGTAGCTGATGATGAGGGGTTACCTATTGAACCAATTTTAAAATTTATAAGGTTTAAAGATAACACTAATTATGCAAGAAATACATTAAGAATGTATTGTCAACATTTAAAATTATATTTTGAATATTTAGAACAAAGGAAATTAGATTTTCAAAATATAACCATAGATGATTTATCATTGTTTGTTAATTGGTTGCAGAATCCTTATAAGAGTTTAAAAGTAATACCTACTAACAAAATAGATTCAGCAAGAAGTCCAAGGACTATAAATATTATAATAGATACGGTTTTAATGTTCTACGACTATATTTTAAGGCATGAAGAGTATAGCAATAATATTTCAGAAAGGCTTAAAAAATTCGTTTCTACTCCAAGTAGAAACTTTAAAGGATTCTTATATGGAATAGCCTATGATAAGAAAAAAGTTACAAGTAATATATTAAAACTTAAAATACCAAAATCTAAACCTAAAACTTTAACCAAAGAAGAAATTACAATGCTCATAAATACTTGCAATAATTTTAGAGATAAATTTTTGTTATTACTCTTATATGAGACTGGATTTAGGATAGGCGAAGCCTTATCCTTATGGATTGAAGATTTTGATATAAGTGATATGATAATCGACCTTAAAGATAGAGGAGAACTTGAAAATAATGCTGAGATAAAGACGGTATCAAGTCCAAGAAGAATAGATATATCTCAAAATCTTGCTGATATGTTTATGGAATATATAGCTGAATATCATACTGAGGAAGTTGAAACTAATCATATTTTTATAAAGATAAGTGGTAATAATCAATATAAACCAATGAACTATATTGACGTTGATAATTTATTTAGAACACTTAAAAAGAAAACTGGTATATACGTTACGCCACATATGTTTAGACATAGTTCATTAACCATTCTTAGAATGGCAGGTTGGCAACCAGAGTTACTTAGAATAAGAGCTGGTCATAAAAATATTTATACTACTTTAAACACATATATTCATCCTTCAGAAAAAGAAATAACGGAAGAGTTTAATAAAACTCAACCTAATTTGGACTTAGATATTTACAACGAAGGAGATGAATAGTGTGAAGATACAAGATATTAAAAGTAATCAACAAAGTAAATATGAAGAAATCATTGAGTATCTTAGTCAAGATAATGGATATTGGTTGAAAAATGATAAATGGGATTTAACTAAGGACTTTTTCGTTGGAAAAGTTATAAGAAGTTATAAAAATATTAATTTTTCTAATATAAATAATGAAGCTCTAAAGAATGAATTGAAATTTTATATTATATATAGTTTTAAAGAAAATTTACTGAAAAATTCCTATATAGTATGTTTAGCTTCAACATTAAAACATTTTAGTGATTTTCTTAATAGTTATTATTTAAGATGTATAACTTTTAATATTATAAATGGTGATGATTTTAAGTTTAAATTTAAAAATTATCTTATGAATGTAGGATTTAAGATATCAGATAAGGGAAAAATTAATGCTACTGAGATGAATAACATATTGTATGTTATAGATTTTATTCAAAATTACTATGATGACAGAGAAGAAACTGAAAAAGATATATGGTATTCAAAAAATATTAAAGGTTTAAAGATAAGAGCTACTCAAAATAGAAAGAGTTCATCATTGAACTTTAATGAAATTCCAGAGTATTATAAAGAAACAGTAAAACGGTATTTTAGACATATAATATGGAAGAAGTCGTTTGACCATTGTTTTAATATTTTAGTTTATTTAAGATATTTTTTTAAATTTTATTATTCATTGGGATATAAAGATGGATTTATAGAAAGTCTTACAAGAACAGATATTGAAAAATATGTAAGTTTTTTATATCAAGATAAAGCAAACGCCTCAACACACGAAAAACATCGATATTTATCTCAAATAAGAATTTTTTTAGAATATATTCAACTGGCTCAATTTGAAACAGCTCCACAAAAAGAAATAAATTACCTCGTATTTAAAGATGATATGCCAAAGATAGAGAAATTTGCAGATTCTTTAAATAGAACTAAATTTATCCCAGAACCTATATTAAAGCAAATAGATAATAATATTATGCATTTAGATAGACCACAGTTTATACCTATTTATATCTTGCTTAGGGAAACAGGATGGCGTGGTACTGATATATTAAATCTAAGATTTAATAATTGTTTAGAACAGATTTGGAATAACAAAGAGCAAACTTATAACTACTACCTTTGTGGTGAAATAACTAAAACAGGCATAGCACAACTTAAAATACCTATAAGAGATAAGGTTGCTGAAATGGTTCAAAAAGCCAATGATAAAGCTAAGGAATTAAGTACAGATGAAAATAATCCTAAGAAATATTTATTCAATACTTATGAAGGAAAATTAAAAGGAATCCCATTAAGTAAGCAATCTTTACTGCTTACAATTCAAAGGTTAATTAAGCAGAAAAATATATTAGATGTCAATGGTGAGTTATATCATTTTAGACTTCATTCATTAAGGCATACAAGGGCTAAAGAATATGTAGAACAAGGTATGGGCATTAGCATTATACAACAAATATTAGGGCATCAGAGTCTTCAAATGACGGTTCATTATGCAACAGTAACAGAAAATGTTCTTTATGAAAAGTGGAAGAATACGGAGGATTTAGAACTATTTAAAGTTGATACTAAAACTAATGAGCTTGAAAAAATAGATTTAAATTCTGACGCAGGTGAAAATTTAATAAGATATGAGTATGTTAAAAAGAATTTAGATGCAGTTAGAGTACCTTTTGGAGTATGTTTTAAACCTTCTAAATTACCTTGTAAACAACAAATGAATCATTGTTTAACTTGTGCTAGTTTCTGCACTACAGTTGAAAATATTCCTGAATATGAGGAAGAAATTGAAAAAGTAAAATCTCAAATAGAAGTAAGTAATAGATGTGGTAGAGAACTATGGGCAGAAAAGAATAAGACGTATTTAAAATTATTAGAAGATACATTGATAAGAGTTAAAGAGCAGAAAATTATTCATAAAAATGGTAAGTCAAGGGAGGAAGCATAAGATGGCTGGAAATACTAAAGGATTGAAAGAATATGCTCAAAATAAAACTAAAATGACATTAGAAAAAGTAGATAAAGCCATTAGAGAACTATCTCTTGGCGAACATAAAATTAATTTTAATAGTGTATCTAATTTAAGTGGAGTATCTAAAAATTTTTTATATAAAAATGAAGAAATTAAGAAAAGAATTGAAGAACTTAGATACAAACAAACTGAAAAAGTTATAAAACAAAAACTTAAATATAATAAAACTGATAAGTCGAAAGATATTATTATACTTGCAAAAGATAAAAAGATTAAGGAAATTCAAGAAGAAAACAGAAAACTTAAAGGAGAATTAGAAGTTCTCAGAGGAAAATTATATGAAAAGATATAAACAAAATATAAACTACATTGATTATATATAATCAATGTATAAATTAAATAGAATCAATCCGTGTAGCATACGCTACACGAGATATAATAATGAGGTGATAGAAATGAATAAAGAGCAAATCCTTCGAAAAGCTCAAAGTAAAAAAACTAATACTCTTGATGAGATGCAATTGCAGGTAGTACAAAAGGGAAGTGGGATAGCAGTTTTTTCAATTTTGGTATTTTGCTTAATTTTAATGACTGTAAAAATTATTGCAAAGCAACCTTGGTATGATGCGTATAGTATATGCTTAGTAAGCATGGGAACACAACATTTCTATAAAGGTATCAAACTACATCAAAAACATGAGATTATATTTGGTATAGTTTTTAGTGTATTGGCTACAATTATAATGGTAGGATATATTTGTGAAGTTTTAGGATGAAGGGCAAGTATATGAATAATGAATTAATATTACGGAATAGGTTAAAGGTTGCAAGAGCTGAAAAATACATTTCACAAGATGATTTGGCGAAATTAGTAGGTGTATCACGTCAAACAATTAGTTCTATTGAAACAGGGCAGTTTAATCCCACAGCCAAACTTGCTTTACTGTTGTGTATTGCTTTGGATAAAAAATTTGAAGAGCTGTTTTATTTTGATTGAGAAATTAAAGCTTATGTCTTAAATAAATGTTGATTTTTATACTTATTTAAGGCATAAGCAAATTAAAAAATTATTGATTCTGCACTAAAGATAAACCACCTTGAAATTTCCGCAAGCACACTAATATTTCCATTAATTTTATTTAATATCCTTCGATGCACTTACTTCGTGTAGTAGCACGGATCACAGCAGTCTTCAAGAATTCTTTTAAATATATAAACATGAACTTCTTCATCAGAAATTATTTTCTCAATGACCTTTCTTACTTTCATATCGCCTATTTGACATAGTAAAGCCTTGTAATTTTTAATTGCGGCTTTTTCTCCAAGTATATCAGCTTTGATTTTTTGACATAGGTGATCATAGTTTTTACCGCATTCAGTATTTTTGCAGCAGTTTACATTGTCTATATATGCTAACTCGCCAGTATAAAACCAACTTTTATTACTATTAAAAAAGGCAGGCTTACATCCAAGCTTCGTTATGAGACCTGCTAAAGCGTCAAGATGTTTCATTTCTACTATAGCTATACACATGAGTGCTTGAGAAACACGCTCGTTTTCAATGGTTTCATGATGATATATATATTGTGTTATAGCTTGAAGTTCGCTGTTTCCGCTGGAAGCATAAGCATCATATAATAAATTTGCATAGGAAGTATTTGGACGTTCAACCTCAATTGGAGGAAAAGGAATGCTAGATTCACAACAAAGTGAATCAGAAGGGTGTTCGTTTACTGTTTTTTCATTTTTATTTTCATAACAGTTAATCATAATATAATCTCCTTTTAGAGATAAACCCTTTGAAATTTTACATGGTATACCTTTAGTTGTTGAAAAGGTTTATCCATAATATTTTGAAAAAAGTAATTTAGGCATCTTAAAAAAATAATAAGTCCAAATTGAGAGATAGTTTTGTGCAATACAAGGAACTATAGCTCGTTAATACTTGTTGTCTTAGCGTGTTATAGTAACGAAGTATTACGCGAAAATAGCCGAAAGTTGGACTTGTTATTTTCTTTAAGATGCCTTATAGCACACTATAGTAGTATAATATTAAATTATGGAAGAGATGTTACCTAAAAATTTAAAATGTGGTAATATAAGAACTAAAGGGTGGGAGCATATGAGAATTTTAATAGGACAACCTATTCATGAAAAAGGATTAGTTCAACTTGAGAATGATATAAAAGTTAATAAAGGAATAGACATTATACTTTACCCAGAAGGCTATATTTCAAGTGAAAAGGTATTAGAGGACGCTTGTAAGATTGCAAAGGAAAGTAAAGTCATGATAATTACATCATATCGTAAGGACAATAAAGATATGGCTGTGATAATAAGTAATACTGGAGATAAAGTTTTAGAAAGACACAAAACTCTACCAGAGGAAGATGTGGAGTTAAATACACCATTATGTATCAACTATAATGGTATAAATATTGGATATTTGCTATGTATGGAGATATTAAAAGGGATGCGAGATTTAAAAAATAAAGCAGTAGATATTAATTTTATTGCTCATCCAATTGGTGTAGGAATGTTTAGTGATGAACAGTTTGAACAGTGGGTAAATGAAGCCAAAAACATCGCTAAAACATATAATACAATTATAATGGGCACAAGTCATGCAGACGGTTCATATAGAAACTGCGGAATATCTATCCCAATCTCCTATTGTATTAATAGTGATGGAGAACCAATATACATATCAAAGTCTGATATTAGAACACGAATTGTAAATTTGGATACAAAGGAATTTGAGGTAAAAAAAGAAAATTGTTAAGCCACAATTTTCTTTGCCCCTGATGATGCGGATATTGCTATTACCCCAAATTCCGTAGGCACGGAGGAATTTTTTCCTTAATGTTAATTGTAAGATTAAAGTGATAGTGTCCTTAGACGATTTAAATAAATTACTATAAATCTTATGGTGGAATCCTTAAAATTCTTAGAAATTTCAATTTGTTTGAGCGACCAGCGAGTTATTGAAATTTCTTAGAATTTTAAGGATTTTGCCATTAGATTTATTAATTTATTTAATGTCTAAGGACACTATTGCTTTAATCTAGTTCCTGTTTCATCTTGAATAATTAAGCCTTTTTTCATTAATCCACCAAGTGCATTTTTAAAATAATTTTTACTTTCATGAAAAACTCTTTTTATATCTTCTGGTGAACTTTTATCATTAAACTCCATAAAACCGTTGTGAGACTTTAAATATTCATAAATTGTATCTTCTAGAGCAAGTCTTTCATTTTTAGGAGACTTTCTTGGAGTTAAAGAAAGTTTGCCATCTTCAAATACTTTTTTTACTCTAAGATCATTAAGTTCTTCACCTGGAGAGATTCTATTAAAATATTCATTTTTTAAGATTACACCAATATACTTGTTATTCACTGCAACCTTTACACTGCCATTAGTTTGAAAACCATATGCAGTTCCACTTACCTCCATGTTTATGAAACTTTCATCTGCAGGTTCAAGATATTCTTCAATATCAGTAGTTGCTGCAAGTCTACCAGTTTTATCGACATAAACATAAAATAAATAAGATTTGCCAGGTTCAAGAAGATATTGCTGTTCTTTCATAGGCACAAAAAGATCTCTTTCCAAACCAAAATCTACAAAAGCACCTATTTTTGTATTTGAAATAACTTTTAAATATGCAAGATCAGAAACTTTTGCATAAGGTTTTCTTAAAGTGGCAATAGGTCTATCTTTTGAATCTCTGTAAACAAATACATTTAAAACATCACCTATAGATACTTCTTTTTCATCAAATTCCTTTAGCGGTATAAGAACATCATCACTAGTCTTGCCAGTTTCAGCATCTAAATAAAAGCCAAAATCACATTTCCTTACGATTTTTAGCTCGTTATATTCTCCGATTTTTATCAATTTTTTATCCTCCTTGAGTAAGTGAAAAATTTTGTTTCACTTAAAGTTACACGAATATTATACCACATTTGAGATAATCAACAATAAATAAAAAATACGAACCTTTTTTCAGAGTACAGATGACAGAGTACAGAGTACAGTTAATGATGATTTTCTTCCGCTTTGCTACAGAAAATCTAAAACCTATTTTTTGATTGCTTACGCAATCGTGGCATTAATGGTGCTCAGCGAAGCTGACAACATTTAAGTTTAAGATTTACCTGACGTAAGGAGAGGTAAATCAACCTTCACTGTACTCTGTACTCTGATTTAATGCTTCGCGGTATTAAATATACGGTTTGCCATAGGAAACGGCTTTAGTGCTCTTGGTAAAATTCCTTGAACGTAAGCAATTAGAACACCATAATTAACTATTGGTACATTTTGTTTAACTGCCTCATCAATTCTGTAAAGCATAGCTTTTCTATTTAGCATACATCCTGCGCAGTGGACTATAAGTGCATAATCAGTTATATTGTCAGGAAATGAAAAGCCGCTTGCAAAGTCAAATTCAAGCTGTTTTCCTGTTTTTTGCCTGAGCCATCTTGGAATTTTTACTTTTCCAATATCATCAGACTGACGATGATGGGTGCAAGCCTCTGCAATAAGAATTTTGTCGCCATCCTTTAGGTTTTCAATTGCTTTTGCACCTCGCACAAGCTCTGTTAAATTGCCTTTATACCTTGCCATTAAAATTGAAAAGGAAGTCATCAAAATATCCTTTGGAGTATCTGCTGCAACCTTTAAAAAAACTTGAGAATCTGTTATAACAAGTTTTGGTTTTTTGCCAAGATCATTTAAAGTTTCTCTAAGTTCAAATTCCTTTGTTACAACTGCCATGGCATCACTTTCAAGTACATCTCTTATGGTTTGCTGTTGTGGAAGTATTAATCTACCCTTAGGGGCCGCCTTGTCTATAGGTGTTACAAGGACTACAAAATCTCCTGGAGAAATTAAATCTCCAACAATTTTAAATTTATCTTCATTTTCTGGAACTGAATTTATTATTTCAGCCTTTAGCTCTGATATTCCAGTATTGGTAGCTGCGGAAACAGGTATAAATGAAATTCCAAGTTCCTTTTTATATTTTTCAATGTTTAATTTTTGAACATCGATTTTATCTATCTTGTTGATGATGCCTATTATTGGTATGTTTTTTCCCTTTATTTCAGAGCAAATTTCTTTATCATAAGGAGTTAAACCTGTTTCTGCGTTAACTACAAGTAAAGCTATATTGGTTTTATTTAAAACTTCAATTGTTTTCTTTTTTCTAAGTTCACCTAAAGTAGTTTCGTCATCAAGTCCAGCGGTATCTATTATCATGACTGGGCCTAAAGGCAAAAGTTCCATAGCTTTGTAAACTGGATCTGTTGTAGTTCCCTTAATTTCAGATACAAGTGCTATGTTTTGACCTGTTAAAGCATTTATAATACTTGATTTACCAACATTTGTTTTTCCAAACAAGGCAATGTGTATTCTTTCACCCTGTGGAGTAGAATTAAGTGTGCTCATAAAATCACCTCATAAGTTATTTTCCAGGCATGCCTGGCTTTGTTATTTCATAGGGATTAAGTATTTTTTCAATTTCAATTTCATTTAAAATATTTTCTTTAAGTAAAATTTCTTTTATCGTCTTATTTTCTAAAATAGCTTTTTTAGCAATCTTTGAAGCTGCATCATAGCCAATATGGTGAATTAAAGCTGTAACTACAGCAGTAGAGTTATATAAGTTTTCCTTGCATTTAGCTTCGTTAATTTTAAGTAATTTAATGCACTTATCATTAAAAATATTAACTGAATTTGTTAAAAGCTCTAGTGATTCAAGAATTCCTTCAGCTATAAGTGGGGAAAATGCATTTAGTTGAAGCTGTCCATAGGAAGCAGCAAGCGTAATTGCAGTATCATTTGCTATAACCTTCATTGAAACCTGAGCCATCATTTCACAGATTACAGGGTTGACTTTACCAGGCATAATTGAAGAACCAGCTTGAACCTCAGGAATTATATATTCTGAAAAGCCTCCTTTAGGTCCACTTCCAAGAAGCCTAATATCATTAGATATTTTAATTAAGTTTACTGCGGCAGCCTTTAAAAGACCAGAAACCTCAACAAAAACATCCATATTTTGAGTAACATCTATTAAATAATCACTTCTTGCAATTCCAAGCCCTGTTAAATCTTGAAGTATGTCTGTTACTTCAAATATGTAAGCTTCAGATGCATTTAAGCCAGTTCCAATTGCCGTGCCGCCTATATTTATTTCTCGAAGTCTTTCATGGGCTTTATAAATTCGCCAGCGGTCTCTTGCAATTGCCTTGGCATAAGCACCAAACTGCTGACCTGCCATAATTGGAAGAGCATCCATAAGTTCGGTTCTTCCAAGCATAATTTTATCTGCAAATTCACTTTCCTTTATTTGCAAAGCTTCTTGCAGGGAAGAAAGGGCATCAGTTAGTGGGCTTAAAAGCTTTATAGCTGCAATTCTAAGACCAGTTGGGTAAACATCATTAGTTGATTGAGACATATTAACATCATCAATAGGATGCACAATTGAATAATCTCCTTTTGTACCACCTAAAAGCTCAATAGCTCTATTTGCAATCACTTCATTTATATTCATGTTTGTTGATGTACCAGCACCGCCTTGAAGAAAATTTGTTATAAATTGATTATCAAATTTGTGATCTAGTATTTCATCACAAGCTTTAATTATAGCGTCTGCTTTTTCTGGTTTCATTTCTTTAATATTTTTGTGTGCTAGAGCGGCAGCTTTTTTTATTGTAACAATAGCATAAATTAAATTTAAATTTACCGTAGTACTGTTTATGTTAAAATTTAAGGCTGCACGTTTAGCATTTATACCAAAGTACGCAGCTTTAGGAATTTCAATTTCACCAAGTAAATCTTTTTCTGATCTAAAATCAAAAGCCAAAATAAAACTTCCTCTCATAATTATGTATACAGTGATATTGTAACAAAATTAGAGAAAGGGAACAACTAGATATAAAATTTTAAATGATACTTCAATTAATTATAGTGAAATATCTCATGTTTTTATTATCCATGTAAAACAATATTGAAAAAAAACTAAGGTGAGGTATAATTTAAGTAATAATATAAAAAGTGGAAAAAATACAAAAGGGGGGCATGGGGGATGCTATCTGTTGTTATTCCTATATATAATGAAAAAAACAATATTATTGAACTTGTAAAAAGGATAGAAAGAAACTTAAATGATGTTGAATATGAAATAATATTTGTAGACGATAGTATAGATGAAACAACTAATATTATTTTGGAACTTGCAAATAAAGATAGGAGAGTTAAGTTAAAGCATAGAGAAAATAAAAGAGGATTATCCTCAGCTGTAATTGATGGATTTTATATTGCGTCTGGAGACATAATAGCTGTTATGGATGGGGATTTGCAGCATCCACCTGAAATACTTAAACAAATGTTAGAGGAAATTTATAGGGGAGCTGACATTGTCATCCCAAGTAGATTTGTTAATGGTGGTAGTGATGGTGGACTTAATTTATTTAGGAAATTTGTATCAGCTTCAGCTAGATATATGGGTAAAATTTTATTTAAGAAGCTAAGAAGAGTTTCAGATCCAACTAGTGGTATATTTATGATAAAAAAGTCTATACTAAGTGGGGCTAAATTAAAACCTATAGGTTGGAAAATACTTATGGAAATACTGGTTTTGTGTAACTATAATAAATTAATAGAGGTTCCGTATACATTCGATACTAGAAATTCGGGAAAGTCAAAAATGTCTGCTACTGTTCAAATTCAGTATATTGGGCAATTAATGAGTTTGTTTGTTAGAAGTAAAATTAAAGCATAAATATTCATTATGTTGCATTTTTAAACATTCTGTGGTAATATAAATAATCATTAAGAATTATTTAAGTAGAGGGTGGCAAAATGTTTAAGAAAATTTTTAGTTTAGTTTTAGTTTTATGTATATCAGTGCTTATTTTTTCAGGTTGCACGCAAAATAATTCCAGTAGTTCAGAGGATTCATTAGATAAAGTAAAAAAGTCAGGTACTCTTCTTGTTGGAATGCATGATGATTATCCGCCAATGGAATTTAGAGATGAAAAAGATAATACAGTTGGATTTGAAGTTGATCTTGCAAATGAAATAGGTAAAAAACTTGGAGTTAAGGTTAAGCTTGTTTCAAATGCATGGGATGGAATTTTTTTAGCACTTAATGCGAAAAAATTTGATGTTATAATGTCAACAGTTAGTATTACAGATGAAAGAAAGAATACAATGCTATTTTCAGATCCAATAGTATATGGTGGAAATGCGGTTTATGTAAAAGAAGGCAATAATGAACTTAAAAGTGAAAAAGATTTTCCAGGAAAAATTATTGGTTGTGAAGCTGGAAGTACTGGACAGAATGTTTTAAGTAAGATTTCTGGAATTAAGGATATAAAAAAATACAATTCTACACCAGATGCTTTTTTAGATCTTAAAAGTGGTAGAATATCAGCAGTTGTTACAGATCCAATGGTAGGAGATTATTATAGTCAAAAAGAAAAAGGTGTGTATAAAAAATTAAAAACAACTTTAACCAAGGAGCCAATTGGAGCTGCCTTTAGGAAAAAAGATAAATCACTTAGAGATGGATTTCAAAAAGCATTTAATGAGTTAAAAAAGGATGGCACATTAGCTAAACTATCAAAGAAATGGTTTGGCTACGACATATACAGCAGTTAAATATTGTGAAGCAAAGTGTAGTGCAAAATCAAATAACCTTTGACAGGTATAGAAAAATGATGTTAGTGAATGGCATTTCAAAATCTTAAATAAAATTAATAAAACTAAGCGGCAAATTTTTTTAAGCTTAAGAGCTTTCGATAACTCGCAAAGATTAGCTCAAACAATCTAAAGTTCTAAAGCTTCAAAAAATTTTCCCCTAAGTTTTATACAATTTTATTTAAAAATTTTTTCAACGCTATTCCCTAACATCATTTTTTTTCTACACCTGTCAAAGGTTATTTGATTAATCCAACTACATCTTTGTTTCACAATATATAATTGTTTTCTAACCCAAAACAGTAATTATAACAATTTAAAAACTACTTTCTTGCACTACACCAAAATTCCGTAGGCACACTAATACTTTTGATTAATTTATGTCTTTGAAATGGAGCACTATAAATTAATAATATAGGTTCAAGAATCTTAATGGGCTTAAGCCCAAGCCTCTGGTATGTGTTCTTACCTTAAACCACTGTAAATGCGAAGTAAGTGTAGTTCAGGGTAGTTTAAATAAAATTTTAATAAAAATTAGAGGGAAATATTTAAAAGACTTAGATGTTCCAATTGTTTGAGCGCTTTTTGCGAGTTATTGGAACATGTTAGGCTTTTAAATATTTCCCTCTTAGTTTTATTAATTTTATTTAATATCATGGACTACACTTACTTCGCAATAATTTTAAAGTATGATACAATTAGTTTTAGGCACAATATATTATATATAGATATACCAGTTCAACTATTAAAATTCATGTGCACCATAATGCCCAGAAGACGGCATTTGGGTACAAATAAATTTTAAGCTTTACAGTGGTATATCTTTAATAAGAAAAGTTGGAGGAGACTTAATGGAATTTAAAATTGGAGAAAGTTATAGTGGCTTTAAATTAGGAAAAGAAATGCAAATAGATGAAATTAAATCAAAAGGTAGAGTTTTTTACCATGAAAAAAGTGGTGCAAGGCTTGTAAGTATTGAAAATGAAGATGACAATAAAACTTTTTCTATAACTTTTAAAACGTTACCTGAGAACAGTAAGGGCATACCACATATTCTTGAACACTCAGTTTTGTGTGGGTCTAGAAAATTCCCAGTAAAAGAGCCATTTGTAGAGATATTAAAAGGGTCATTAAACACATATTTAAATGCAGCAACTTATCCAGATAAAACAATGTATCCAGTTGCAAGTAGAAATCATAAGGATTTTAGAAATTTAATGGATGTCTATCTTGATGCAGTTTTTTATCCTAATATATATAAATATCCTGAAATTTTAATGCAGGAAGGTTGGCATTATGATATAGAAGGTGAAGATGAAAAACTTCATTATAAGGGTGTTGTCTATAATGAAATGAAGGGAGTGTATTCTTCACCCATATCTGTTCTTTTGAGAAAAGTTGATGAAGTATTATTTAAGGATAATACTTATGGCTTTGATTCTGGCGGTAATCCCGATGAAATAACTAAACTTACTTATGAGGAATTTATTGATTTTCACAAAAAGTTCTATCATCCATCCAATAGCATAATATATCTTTATGGCGATGTTGACTTAGAAAAGGAATTAAAGTTTATCAATGATGAGTACTTATCTTATTTCAATAAAATGGATATAAAAAATGATATTGAAATGCAGAAAGCTTTTGATAAGATGGAAGAAAGAGAAATTGAATACTCTATTTCAAATAATGAAGACGAAATTGATAAAACTTTTTTCAGCTTGAGTTTTTGTACAGGTAACATATTAGATAACGAAACTAATTTTGGCTTGGAGATTTTAGAAAGTATCCTTTTAGAAACAGCATCTTCACCACTTAAAAGAGCCATAATTGAAGCTAATATAGGGAAGGACGTATTTGGAGCAATTGATAACTCCATATTGCAGCCAACCTTTAGTATAATATTAAAAGATTCTAATTTACCTGAAAAGGATAAGTTTAAAAATTTAGTATTTGATGTATTAAAAGAATTATCTACTAAAGGTATAGATAGAAAGCTAATTGAGGCGGTTATAAATGCAAGAGAATTTGAAATGCGTGAAGCTGATTATGACGGTTTCCCAAAGGGACTTGAATACAATGAAAAAATATTAGATAGAATGCTTCATGGTGGTGAACCCTTTGAAAATTTAAAATTTGAGCAAATGCTTGCAAAGATTAAAGCTGGAATAAAAGATAACTATTTTGAAAAGCTTATAGAAAAATATTTATTAAATAATAATCATAGTGTATTTATTACAGTAAAACCTAAAAGGGGACTTGAAGAAGAAAATATTCAAAACTTAGAAAATGAATTGTTAAAATTTAAGAATGAACTTTCAAAAGATGAATTAAAAGAAATTATAGAAAAAAATGATAGTTTAATAACAAGGCAGGAAACTCTTGATGAAAAGGAAGATTTAGATAAAATACCTATGCTTTCCATTGAAGATATTAATCCTAAAGCAGATTATAGTGAATGGGAAAAATATGATGAAAAAGGAACAACTATTTTATATACTCCATTAAACACTAAAGGTATAAGTTATATAAATTTTTATTTTGATACCACTGTAGTTCCAGACAACATGATTGGTTATGTCTCACTTTTATCAATTTTAATAGGTAGAATGAGTACAAGTAAATATGACTTTAAGGATTTATCAAATGAAGTTAATACTCATATAGGTGGAGTAGATTTTAGCGTTGAACCATATGGCAGCGTTAATGAAATAGATAAGTATATTCCAGAGTTTACAGTACGAACTAAGGTTTTAGATAACAAGGTTCCAAAACTTATTGAACTTTTACTGGAAATTATAAATAATAGTATATACGATGATTTTAGTAGGCTTAGAGAATTAATTAGTGAACTAAAATCAAGACTTGATATGTCTATGCAAGCTAGAGCTCATAGAATAGCTTCAGTTAGAGTGGCCTCATATTATTCACAGGCTTTTAAATACGTTGAATTATCATCTGGAATAGATTTTTATAATTTTATCCATGATTTAGATAAAAATTTTGAAGATAAGAAAGCCAATATATATAAAAATTTAAAAGAAACTTCAGAGTTGATATTTGACAAAAATAATTTGTTAGTTGGTTATGCTGGAGATAAGGATTCTTTTGCTAATGTCCAAGAACAAATAAGAAATTTTCTGGGAAATATTAGAAACAATGCTCCTAAAAAAAATAAATATGAATTTAAATTAGAAAAGCTTAATGAAGGTTTTACTATGGCTTCTAAGGTTCAATATGTTGCAAAGGGCTATAACTTTAAAAAACTTAAGTTTAAAAATAGTGGAGTTTTATCGGTTATAAAAACAATTGCCAATTACAACTACCTTTGGAACAAGGTAAGAGTTCAAGGTGGGGCATACGGCGTGTTTTCATCATTTTCGGCAACTGGAAACATGAGTTTTTGCTCATATAGGGATCCAAACTTGACTCAAACTATAGAAGCTTTTGATAGCTTTTATGAGTATATAGATAGTTTTAATGAAGACGACAGAGAAATTACAAAATATATACTTGGAACTATAAGTGGGCTTGATATGCCTTTAAGTAATGCATCAAAATGTGAGAGAACAGTTGTACATTATTTATCGGGAGCTGATATAAAATATGTTCAAAATATAAGAGATGAAATATTAAGAACTGATGCTTCTGATATTAGAAAGTATTCCGATTTAATTCACAAATGCATGGAGGAAAATTGTATTTGTGCAGTTGGCAGTGAACAGAAAATACTTGAAAATAAAGCTGTGTTTAAAAATGTAATAAGCTTGTTTGGAAACAATTAGCAGGCTAAAACTATTTTTTCAAAGTACAAAGTATAAAGTACAAAGAAGGATGATTTTCTTCCGCTTTACTACAGAAAATCTTAAAACTTATTTTTGATTGCTTACGCAATCACTGCATTGCTGTTGTCAGCAAAGCTGATAACAGTTAAGTTAAAGATTTGCCTAACGTAAGGAAAGGCAAATCATCCTTCATTGTACTATGTACTCTGTACTTTGTACTTTGGTTTATAAGAGTTTTCCTTAATTAAAAAAGTCTTTCCCATCTATAGCTTTTTTAAGCTGTCCCTTATTTATTTCTACAATAACATAATAATCATCTTGATATACTGTAGTTGGTATAGATGTTCTTTTTAGTATTCTTGTATTAATTTGATTGTTTTCAAGAATAGCATAATCTATATTATATTTTTTCAATACAAGCAGCATCTGTTCATAATTTATCGAAGCATTGTGCTGATCCATAAAGGAATTTGTTTTATTAAAGCCATTTATAAATATATCTGTTCTTGTATCTACAAAAGTAGGAATCCCTCTGAAAATTAAATAAGGGCTTGTATTATAGTCGTTAAATAATCTAGAATTTTTAATTTCTGGATGATTATTTATATAATTGCAGGCTTCTATAGGATAATCAATACTAGAAAGTTTAATGGAAAAATCTTGGTGAAGTACAAAAAGTTTAGTTGTATAGTCATCTAAAAATGCTAAGGAACTAAAAAAACATAAGGTTAATATTACAAAATAACAAATATTCCTAATTACCTTTTCTTTAGAAGCATTGAGCTTGTTAATTTTATTTTTTAAGAAAATTATAATACGCTGAAAATGTTTTGTGCTTTTTTTAGCTGGTATTTTAAATTTTTTGATTGATATATAATTTCTACAAAAAACGTATATGCTGTCTTCAAAATATGGTGAAATAATGGCAGGTAGCAGCAAAAAAAGAAATAGTATTTGTCTTACTGCGGTCACGGATAGAAATATTAGTCCTCCAGAAAATATTACGTTCCTAATAGACACTTTTGAAAGCCAGTATATTAATACACTTACAATGATTATAAATAATAAAGTTTTATAATTATAAATTTGAGTGTATGTCCATTCTGATATCACAGGATTATTTTTGAAGGATGAAAATAAATTAAGATCATATAAATATATATTATATGTATATGGATTTAACATTACGCATATAAATGAAACAAGGAAGTATTTATAATGCTTAAAAAGTGAATAGCATCCAAAAATAAATAAATATAATGGATATAATCCACCTTGTATGTTTACTCCTAATATTAATACTATAATTGCTGGAATGAATTTCTTATCCTCTAAAAAAATGCATAAAAGAAGAATAATTATTCTAGATACCATCATAGGTCTAAATGACATTGTGTAAAAACTAAACAGAGTGTATAGAAACATACATATTAAGGCTATAAATGGTTTTTTGCATCTTTTGTAAGCATAGATATAAACTAAAATTGAAACAATAAAATTAAACAGCCCCATAAATATAGTTACTGATTTAAAGCCATCAATGGAATATATTAGATAAGCAAATATTCCAAAAAGCCATTCATGATTTATCCATTTTAAATTATTTGAGATACCGTACCAAGAAAAAACAGCCGTCTTTGGTATAAAGCCATTTTTTAAGATATATTCTCCAGATTTTATGTGCCAAAAGCCATCATTTATTACACTAAAATTTGCGCCAATGCAAAAGGCTGTTATGCAAGCTATTAAAAAAAGTAAGCTTAATATTAATTTGCCATCAGAGTTTTTTTCTTTCATAAAGTTAAAAGTCAAAAATTACACCTCTTTCAAAAAACATATTTTACATTTTGTGTATAAGGTTACTATATTTATTTATAGATTATAGCATTGGCATAAAAAACGCAATATATTATTATTTAAAAATGGAAAATTAAACTAAATTAAAAATAAAATTAAACTTTATAACCAAAAGTATAAATTATTGTAAAAATGTTTAATTTAAAGTAAAAAAATAATTACATATATTGTAATTGTATAAAAAAGATATATAATGAATATATGCAATAAAATAAGTGCATATGAATTAATTGGAAAAGATGTTTTGAATTTAATTTGCGTTTAATGTTGAAGGTGAAATATATGATGAAAAAAAAACTTGGTGATTTGTTAGTTGATTATGGAGTAATAACAGAAAATCAGCTAGAAAGTGCCCTTAAAAAGCAAAAACATAGGGGAAAAAGAATTGGAGAAATACTAGTAAGTGAAAAAATTGTAACAGAAGAAGAAATAGTGGACATTCTTCAAATGCAGATGGGGATACCAAAAGCATATTTTGATGAATATTTTATAGATAAAAAAGCGGTTTTAACTATACCAGAGGGACTCGCACAAAAATATAATGTAATTCCAATATCATTTAATGGGGACAAGCTAAATGTAGCTATGAGTGATCCGATGAATATGTTTGCCTTAGATGATGTTAGAATTGCATCTGGTTATGAAGTTGTTCCAATGATTGCTACATCAACTGAAATAAAAAAAGCAATAGAAACTTACTATACATCGCAAAAAATTGAAAAGGCAGCAATAGAGGCATCTAAAAATTATGAGATAAATGTTAAAGAAATAGAGGGCATAAATAGTAATTCGGAAAATAGTATAGACAATGCCCCAATAGTTAAGCTTGTTGATTTTATAATAAAAGAAGCAATAAGGCTTGAAAGTAGCGATATACACATAGAACCCTTTGAAAAATATATAAAAATAAGATATAGAATCGATGGCGAACTTCATGAAAAGCAGAGAATTCAAATACAATCACTGCAGGCCATAATGACACGTATAAAAATAATATCAAATTTAAATATTGCGGAAAAAAGACTTCCTCAAGATGGAAGAATGAAAGTGTTTGTTGATGGAAAAAATATTGATTTAAGAGTTTCAATCCTGCCAACTATTTTCGGTGAAAAGGCTGTAATAAGAATTTTAAAAAATGATAGTAAAAATATAAGTAAAGAGAGCTTGGGCATGGATGAGGAAAGTATGAAGAAGCTAGAAAATATAATTAAAAGTCCATACGGAATTATACTTGCTACAGGACCAACAGGAAGTGGTAAATCAACAACTCTTTATGCAGTTCTAAATGAACTTAACGATGAGCGTAGAAATATAGTTACAGTTGAAGACCCAGTAGAATATATGATTGATGGTATAAATCAAGTAAACGTAAATGTGAAGGCAGGTCTTACTTTTGCATCTGGCCTAAGATCAATATTAAGACAGGATCCAGATATAATAATGATTGGAGAAATGAGAGATAGTGAAACAGCAGAAATTGCTGTAAGAGCAGCTATAACTGGACATTTAGTATTGAGTACAATACATACAAATGATGCTGCTTCATCAATAATGCGTCTTTTTGATATGGGTATTCAACCATACCTTGTGGCAAATTCCATCAGCGGAATAATAGCTCAAAGGCTTGTCAAAGCAATATGCCCTGAATGCAAAGAAGAGTATGAAGCAAAAGCCTATGAAAAGGAAATACTTGGAGCCGAGGAAAGCGAGAAAGTAACTTTATATAGAGGAAGAGGATGCCCTAAGTGCAATGGTACTGGATATCTAGGTAGAACTGGAGTTTATGAAATAATGGAAATAACAAGAGAAATGAGAGAAAAGATTGTTGAAAATCCTGATATTGATTTTATTGAAAAACAAGCAATAAAAAATGGAATGAATACCATAAGAAAATCTTGTGAAAGGCTTGTTTATAGTGGGAAAACTACTATAGATGAATTAGTAAAAATAGCATTTTTAAAGAATTAATAAAGATATACCACTTGAAACTTTAAAATTAATTTGTATCAAAATGCCATCTTATGGGAATTATGATGCAAATTGGTTTTAGTAGTTGAAACGGTATAATCAAGGGGGAATATTTTGTGCCTGTATACTTGTATGAAGCTAAAACAATAAAAGGGAAGATAGAAAAGGGAAGAATAGAAGGAGAAGATGAAAATGGAGTTGCAGCTTATTTAAGAAAAAAAGATTGCTGGCTTATTTCCATTAGAGAAGAAAATGAAGTTGGTCTAAATGCAGATATAGATATATTTTCAAAGGTAAGTATAAAGGATATATCAATATTTTGCAGGGAACTTTCCTATGTACTAAATGCAGGTATAAGTTTAAATAAAGCACTTGATATAGTTGGAGCGCAAACAGAAAATAAAAAACTTAAAAAGGTTATTTCAAAAGTATTTGATGAAGTGGAAAGAGGAAAAGGCCTAGCGGATTCAATGAAAAAATATAAGGAATTTCCAAGTTTACTTATAAATATGATAGCTGCAGGTGAATCCAGTGGAAACCTGGATGAAATTATGAATAGAATGTCTGAATATTATTTCAGTGAATTTAAGCAGAGACAAAAAGTAAAACAAGCTCTAACTTATCCTATAGTAGTTGCTATTTTTGCTTTTATTATTGTAAATTTTTTAGCCATTAAGATACTTCCTATGCTTATTGGTAATATTGTTAACATTTCTGGTAAAAGTGATATACCATGGCCAACCAAAGTTTCAATGGGATTTAGTGATTTTGTAGTACATAATTTCATTTTTATAATTTTGTGTATTCCGGTAATTGTAATTTTACTTAAAATAGCTAAAAAATATAGTTTTAATAGCGAAAAACTAGATAAATTTAAAATCAAGATGCCCATTGTTGGAAAGGTAATCTATAAAATTGTAACTTCAAGATTTGCAAGAACCTTTGGAATGCTTGTATCCAGTGGTATACCACTTATAAAAAGCATAGAGATATGTGGGAAAATAGTAGATAACAAATTTATAGAAAATTCTCTTGAAGCCGTAAAAGAAGATATAAAAAAAGGCTCCAGCATTGGAATGGTTTTTGAGGAGAAAAATATTTTTCCACCAATGCTCACACAAATGATAAAAATAGGAGAAGAATCTGGAAATCTAGAAGATGTATTAAAAAAAGTAGCTGAATTTTATGACGAAGAAGTTGAAACAACAGTAGCACAAATGACAACGCTTATAGAACCATTAATTATAATTTTATTAGCAGTTATTGTAGGATTTATAGTTGTATCAATAATACTTCCAATTTTCCAGATGTATAATAGTGTTTCTAATTCAAGTTTCATATTGCATATAGCAGATTCATATTTGAACTCTTTATAAAGATAAACCACTTGAAACTTCAAAATTAATTTGTATCAAAATGCCATCTTCTTGGCATTATGATGCAAAATGATTTTGGTAGTTGAACTGGTTTATCTATAAAGGTATACCAGTTGAAATAGCAAAATTGATAATAACAGATGTAGCTTTATAACAATTTTTTAAATGCACAATGCACAGTTCACAATGCACAATGAAGGATGATTTTTCTATCTAGCGTAGAAAAATCTTAAAACATATGTTTTTATTGTTTACGCAACCGCACTATATATGGTGCAGAGAGACGCTGACAATATTTAAATTTAAGGTTTACCTTAAGCAGAGCGAAAGGCAAATCATCCTTCATTGTGAATTGTGCATTGTCAACTGTGAATTGAAAAACATTGCTAGTAGGATAAACTTTGTATTTGCAATTTCCATTTTTCAAGTAGTATATCTATAATTCCTAAAAAGGGGGGACAGTTAAAATATTTACCTTTGAATCTGTTAAATATAAACCAAAATGGGGGAAAGAAAATGAAGATAATAAAAAAGGGAAAAAAGAAAAAAGGATTTACTCTTATTGAGCTTATAGCCGTAGTTGCAATTCTATTAATTCTTGCAGCAATTTTAATTCCTAACATAGTAGGATATATGCAAAGATCAAAAATAGCAACAGTAAAAAGTAATGCAAAAGCAGTACTTAATGTTATAAAAACAGCTCAAGCAAATTCAGATAGTGGCAGTATTACAACATATAGTGCGGCAATTAATGCAGATGGAAATTTAAAATTATCTGGTGGTGGTGTGACAAATGGCTTAGCAACTGCAGATGAAAATACCCTTGAAAATCTAATTAATGATAATAGTAATACTTGGGCAAATTTTTCTGGTTATTATTAAATTTCATGAAAACAGCAAAGTAATAAATATAAACAAGTTGAAATAATGAAATTACAAATATCAAATGTATTTTTATAACAACTTTTTTTATTCACAATTCACAATGAAGGGTGATTTACCTGCATTGTGAACTGTGAATTGTCTTAAGGAGAAATTATGTTTATAATATATATTTTTATTTTCGTACTCGGAACTATAATTGGAAGCTTTTTAAATGTTTGCATTTTTAGAATACCATTAGAACAGTCTATAGCTTTTCCGCCTTCACACTGTATGAATTGTGGTAAAAGGTTAAAATGGTATGATATGTTTCCAATAATAAGCTGGATAATTTTAAAAGGAAAATGTAGATACTGTAAAAGCAAAATTTCCTATAGATATCCATTAGTTGAATTTGTAACTGGGATTATTTTTTTAGCTATTTATTTAAAATATGGTTATACCTATGAAACAATTAAATTTTGTTTTTTTGCTGCACTAATTATAGTTATAGGATTAATAGATAGGGATACCACAGATGTATATAATTCAACTATAATTACAGGAATAATAAGTTTTATATTATTATCTATCTTAAATTTTGTATTATTTAAAATGAAGTTTATAAACGAATTTTCTATTTTAAATTATATATTAGGAGGCATCATTGGAGCAGGCTTTATTTTAATCATAATACTTCTTACAAGGGGAATGGGCTTTGGTGATGCGGAAATATGCCTTGTTTGTGGACTTTTCCTAGGAATTAAGAATATTATATTTATGTTGTTTTTATCTGTAGTAATAGGTGGAGTAATAGGAGTTGCGTTAATTTTACTTGGAAAAAAGAAAAGAAAAGATTACATACCCTTTGGCCCGTTTATAGCAATAAGTTCAATTTTTACCATATTATTTGGAAGCGGAATTGTAAACTGGTATATAGGGAAATTTTAAAGAAGAGTACTCTGTACTCTGATTCAAGTCCTAATCTAAAGGATGAATTTCGTATTTGCAATTTCAATGTTTCAGGTAGTTTTCTATATTAAGGGGGAGCGTTATGGCAAAAGATATTATGTCTGTAGAAATAGAAAATAGATACATAAAAATATTAGTTGGTGATATAAGAAAGATATCTCAAAGTGCAATTATAAATACACCTAAAGGAGCAATGGAAGATGATAAGATAGTTGATGTAGAAGCCATTGCTGATGTGTTGAAGGAATTTATAAATTCTAATAAGATTACTGCAGATGGGATAGTATATACAATTCAAGGACAAGATACCATAATAAGACATACAGAAATAGCCATAATGCAAGAAATAGAAGTTGGAAAAGCTGCAATTATGGAAATAGGGCAGTATCTTCCTAGGCAAGGAGTAAATTACTATATTGATTATCAAATTATAGATAAAATAAATACGGAGGAAAAGAAAGTATTTAGAGTTCTTGTTGCTGCGGTTCCAAGAGTAAAGGTTAATGGCTATGTTGAACTTACTGAAAAACTTGGAATGAAATTAAAGGCTATAGATATACTTCCAATAAGTATTTCGAGAGTCTTTAAAAATTATTTTGATAAAAATAAAGAAATAAACAATATAGGTATTATTGATATAGAAAATTTAAACAGCAGTATTGTAATACTTGATCATGGAAAAATTTTCATTGAAAAAGAAATCAATAAGGGAATTTCAAATGCAGTAGAGGAAATTGCACAAAATTTAAATATTGATTATGAGAAGGCCTATTTTTATTTTATGTCAAAATTTAATTTTGCAAAACAAAGTTATTCTGGAGAAATGTATGAAGACATCATAAATAATTTTGATGAAATTTTTAGGGCTTTTGATAGAATTGTTAAGTTTTATACTGCCGGTAAAGTAAAGAAGACCTTGGACAAAATATTTGTTGTTGGAGAAGGTGCAAAGGTATATGGAGTAGAAGCTTACCTTCAAGATTTTATGGATACGGATGTGTCTGTAATAGATAGTGCGGAAGATATAAATTTAAAAATAAACTTTAAGGATGGAAGTAAGTTTAAATATTATTCAAATGTTTATGGAGCTATTTTAAGAAAAAGTAAAAAGGAATTAAATTTAATACCAGATAATAAAAGAAAATTTAAGACAAGTATTGTAAATTCTAATTTCTTTAAAGCTTCAGTTGCTGGCCTAATAGTTTTGTTTGTTGCGGCAAGTGCAATCCCAATAGCTGTAGCGCATAGCTACGCAAATAAGCAAAAAAATGATGAATTCAAGATTCAAGGACTCAATAAACTGCAAGCTGAGCATGATTCATTGACGAAAAAGATTGCTACTTATAATTCTAGAATTAAACTTGTGGATAAGCTTACTAAAAGTAAAGTAATGCTAAATAAAAAAATTGATGAAATAAACAAGTATGTTCCATCAGATATAAAATTTGATTCTATATCCTTTGATGATAATAATGGAATAGTATTATCTGGAGAAACTGCTGATAGTAAAGCACCAGCGGCTTTGGTTGCAAATCTTCAAATGTCAAATAACTATAAAAATGCAAGACTTATGAGTGTAACAAATTCGCAAAATAATAATTCTAATGCTAATAATAATGTTTATAACTTTATTGTAAATCTAGGAGATGGTTCGGATGCAGAAAATAACGCAAAGAGATAAAAAAATATTAGTAGTACTATGTGCAGTTATTGTGGCAGCTATATACCTTCAATTTATACTTTTGCCATCATTAAATTCCATAAGTCAAAGCAAACAAACTATAGATAGTTTATCATCAAGAGTAGACGAAATGTACTCGCTTAGAATACAAAATGTAAATATGAAAAAAAACTTAAAAAAACTTTCCAAGAAATATGATGATTCTAAAAGCAAACTACCGGTTAATGAGAGAAATCCTGAGATTGAATATGATATACAAAATATAGCCTCTGATAGCAAGGTTACTGTGTCAAGTATAGTTTTTGGAGATGCTAAACCATTCACAGAAGTTTCTAATAATAAAAAAGATCAAGCAAGTAGTAATAATAGTTCTGAAAAAAATGGGGATTTAATTGAAATTCCTGTAAACATAAATGTAACTGGAAATGATAAAGACAGCATTATGAAATTTTTAAGCAGTATTGAATCAACTAACAGAATTTCAGAAATAAATGATGCAAATATAACTTTAAATAATGAGGCTACTCAAGATAGTAACAATTCTCAAGATAAAAAACTTACACTTAGTGTAACTGCAAATTATTTTTATATTGTTAGTAAAGATAAAGAAAGTATTCAATATAACTTTGGCACAGGAAAATAGGAGGAACTATGAAAAATAAGAAGTATAGTGGATTAACTCTTGTTGAAATCATAGCGGCTATGGCAATTTTAGTAATAGTATTAGTATCAGTTTCAACAGTAATTATAACAATAACTGATTATAATTCTAATATGAGATGTAAAATTAAAAATTCAGCTATTGCACAAAAGGTTATGGAATATTACAAGACATATGATTTTTCTGCTTTATCAGATATTAAATCAGAACCACAATATGAATACCTGTGTTATTCAGATGATTCTTCAGGCGGCACATTTACAAGTAAGAGTGGGAAAAGTGGAGCAACAATTTCAGCAATAAGTGGTGAAATACCAAGTTCAATAGGCTCAAGTTCTCCTGAAAAATATGATGGAATTGTAAAGACATATTTTTCGTCAGTGCCAACAAAGTTTGATCATGTAATAAAAATAGTATTTACTTATAAGGACAATATGATTACTATAGATACTACAGTTTTTGACAGTAAAAGCAAGGACAAATTTCTGGTTGAATATGTAACGTTAAAGAGGTATTAGTTATGGAAAATTATAAAAAGTTGAAAGGATTTACTTTAATTGAATTAATGGCTTGTGTGGCCATATTTGCCATATTGACAACTACATTGGGCCTCTTTTTTGAAAGTATGCTTAAGCTTTATAATATTCAAGAGGCTAATACAACAATTGAATATGATGCAAGAAGGGTAATGACTTCAATTACACAGGATGTAAGGTCAGCCGCTTCAGTTCCAGATACAGGTACTAATTCTAATAAGTTAATTTTAAATAATGCTGATGGTTCAGTTATGGCAACCTATAGTTTAGACCCTAATTCTACTAATACACTTGATAAATCAGGGAAGGAGATAGCAAATGATATAAGCAGTATAGCTTTTAAAGTTGATTCTAAAACTGATCCTGGCACAGTATATGTAACTTTAACGGCACAAAAGAAAAATACTTATGAAAAATTCACTATATCATCAAGTGTAAAACGTCCAAGTGATGAAAAAATAGCAGTGAAAACACCTCCTGCACCAACACCAACTCCTACGCCTAGTTCTAATATGGATTTGGACTTCCTTGAAAGAAATGTAATCAATGTAATTTCGTCGGGTGATTTTGATTTGAAGGCTACAAACGGTGTAGCAATTAATACAGGAACCAATGATAACTTGTTTTTTCAATGTAAAAATTTTGTTGGATCGGATTTAGCATCTAGCAATATTCAAGGAAATTTGGCAATAAAAGCTGACAGCATGGATTGGGGAAATAGCGGTATAGCTATATGCGGTAAGGAAGCTGTATTTGATGTTCCTAGTTTTTCTGGTACATCTGGTCCAATAAACAATTGTAAAGTTTATTATAATGATAATTATTCTGCACCAAGTAATTTAAGTGGGAGTTATGTTTTAAATAAAACTTCACAATATCCTAGTAGTGGTGATGTTTGGAGCGGTATGTTTGATTCTAACAATAAAAGTAGCATAAAAGCTATGTCGCTAAATAATTTAAAACCAAACATTGACTTTTCAAAATATCCTAATATAAATGCTTCTTCTATTCACTATTTTAAAGGCTTAAGTAATAATGAAATAGCGGCGGGAGTGCCTAAACCACTACCTGATTATAAAGGAGCAGTACAAGCTTGCAGTATAAGTTTGTCAAATTATGAATATATAATATGCCACGGACCACTTACAATAAGCTCAAAGGATTCAAATGGAAATTATGATTGGAATAAAAACTTTAATTTTAAAGGTCTAATATATTGTGATGACGTTATAACCTTTAAAGACATTATACCAGCCTTTACAGGCATCATTATTTCAAAGGGAATTGTCGTTGATTCTCCTCAACGCCAAAATTGGAATGGTGGTAATGGTGGAATAAATTTTGATAATAATAATGGAAATCTTAAAGATATCAATTCTATACTAGATGCTGAAACAGTAAGCAGTAATTAAAGTGGAAAGGAAAAAGGCTATGAGAAATAAAAAAAAAGGATCAGCATTAATTATAACATTAGTCTTAACTTTATTTATAATGGTAATTGTGATGGCATTGCTTACTTTGACTATAAATACAACTACACAGGTTAATGCTTATAATAAAATAAATTCAGCTTATTATGCTTCAGAATCTGGATTTGAAAGGACTATCTCTATTATTCAAAACTCTAAACTTGATGATTTTGCAAGCGTTAATTTAAAAGGAATTAATGAGTCCAGTTTAAAAAGCCAATTAGATTCAAAAGTTAATGCTTATGTAAATAATATTTTGAACTCAGTAAATAGTAAAAGTAGTTCTGATAAAACAGCACTTATAAATAATCCTGCTTCAAATAGCTATTATATAATTAAGGGTTTAACATATAGTGCTACCACTTTAGCGCCAAGTGTAGATTTAACAGCAGCAAATGTAAATTGTAATCTTGTATACACCATACCAATGGCTTTGAGTTCTGAAGGGCATATAGCAGGAGATGGAAAAGATTCTTTGAAAAAAGTAGCTTATAATTTTAAATTGACTATAACTTTTAATTTTGTAAAATCAACTAGTAATTGCAGCATAAATATAAAATCTTCGGAAATAGATTATACAAATTAATTAATCGCATAGTTAACCCTCCATAAATATAATTCACGTGTATGTGACATTGTTGTAAAATGTTAAAAAATAAAGGAATTAGGATGATAATGTCGAATTAATATTTAAAGAGCATTTTCTGAAAATTTTTAAAATGCAGAAAATGCCCCGTGAGTTGAGTATATATGGGGGTGTTATGATGAAATTAAAATCAATAAAGCTTAAAATAGTTGCTGTCATTTCATTGATAATATGCATACTTGTAGCTATAATCGCATTTGAAAATGTGTTGAAATTTGATGCTTATGTAGATTCGAATTTTAAGGATGATGTTACAAAAGCAAGCAATGTATTTAGTAAGAAGATTGAAGATATGAAAAAGCAATCCTTGAGTTTAGGATATCAATTAGCAAATAATAGAGAAGTAGCAAAAGCTATAGAAGAAGGGAATACTGAAAATATATTAAAACTTTTAAATCCGCTTGTAAAAGGGGCAGGAATTGATTTTGTTACAGTTACTGACGAAAGTGGAAAGGTTCTAGCTAGAACTCATGATCCCAATAAAAAAGGAGACAGCGTTGCAAATCAAGAAAATGTAAAAGAAGCACTTAGTGGTAATACAAATTCACAAATTGAAAGTGGAACATCAGTTAAATTGGCAGCTAGGTCGGGTGTTCCAGTAAAAAATGACAAGGGACAAATTGTGGGTGTTATATCAACAGGATTTAGGCTTGATTCTAATGGAGTTGTGGATTATATAAAATCAAGCTTAGGTTGTGAAACTACAATTTTTTTAGGGGATATTAGAATTGCTACAACAGTAAAAAAAGATGGCAAAAGAGCTGTTGGAACTAAACTTGACAGCACTATATCAAAAATTGTGCTTTCAAATAAAATTTATTCTGGTGAAGCAAATATACTTGGAGGAAACTATATAACTCGTTATACTCCCATTATTGGACCAGAAAACAAGGTAATAGGAATACTATTTACAGGAAAGAGTAAAACACTAAGCGATATAGTAAAAAATCAGTTTATTACAAATAATGTTGAGGTTGGTATAATAGCATTATTGATATTTGGCATAATAATATACATTTATGTAGATAAAAGAATTTCTAAACCACTTAAAGAGGTTGTAGATCATTTTAAATTTGTAGCTAATGGTAAATTTAATGCTAAAATTTCTAGTAACCTTATAAGTAGGAAAGATGAAATTGGTGAACTTGCTCGTGAGGCGGCTATTATGCAAAAAGATTTAGGTACTTTAGTTAGTAAAATAGTAGGTGATTCGGAAGAAATAAGTGCTTCAAGTGAGGAGCTTTCTGCGGCAGTTGAAGAATTTTATTCAATGATGCAAAATATAGATATGGAAATAAATAAAATAGTACAAGGTACAGAAGAAATAAATGCTGCATCGGAAGAAGTAAATACATCTGTAGAAAAAGTAAATGGCAATATAAATGAATTATCTAAAGAAGCAGAAGAAGGTAGCAAAAATTCTAATGAATTTAAGGAAAGAGCTTTTAATGTTCAAAAAAATAGTAAAGCGGCAGTTGAAAAATCAAATAATATATATGTTGAAAAAGAGGAAAAGATACTAAAAGCAATACAAGACGGCAAAGTTGTAGACAAAATAACAATAATGGCAAATACAGTGAAGAATATTGCGGCACAGATTAATTTACTTTCACTTAATGCATCCATTGAAGCTGCTAGGGCGGGAGAAAGCGGCAAAGGTTTTGCAGTAGTTGCTACTGAGGTTGGAAAACTTGCAGACGAATCCAGTGCTGCTGTAGAAGAAATTCAGGACGTTGTATTAAAGGTTCAAAATGCATTTGAGAATTTATCCAATAACAGCAAGGAGATACTGGAGTTTATACAAAATGATGTAAATACACAATTTAATATGTTTACAAATGTTGGAACTCAATATAATAGTGATTCAGAGTTTGTAAGTGAAATGTCACAAAAAATATCTTTAATGGTAAAGGAGATTAATGTGTCTGTAAACCAAGTATCCTCAGCAATGCAAACTATGACAAGCAATACTCAAAATTCATATAAGAATGTTGAATCTATACAGAAAAGTATAAACGAAACCTCTAAGGGAATAGAGCAAGTTGCATTAACGGCACAAAGCCAAGCAGTGCTTGCACAAAATCTTAATGAAATGATGCAAAAATTTGAACTTTAGTTTGGAAGAGATTGTATAGATAAACCATTTCAACTATTAAAATTTATTTGTACCATAATGGCTAGAAGACGACATTTTGGTACAAATAAATTTTAAGTTTCAAGGTGGTTTATCTTTAACACTAAAAATTAGTTAAGGCATATTAATTAATTTTTTAGTGGTACAGTCTTTTTTACTTGACAAGTAATTTTTATAGATATACAGTTGAAACAATGAAATTACAATTTGTAGAGCAGAGTACAAAGTACAAAGAAGGAGGAATTAACAAAATGAAAAAAGTATTGGTGACAGGATTTGATCCTTTTGGAGGAGAAAATATAAATCCTGCTTTGGAAGTTATTAAGGAATTAAAAAATAGAAAGTTTGAGAAGGTAGAACTTGTAACTAAGGAAATACCAACAGTATTTTATAAATCCATAAAAGTACTTGAAGAGGCTATGGAAGAGCTTAAACCTGATGTCGTAATATGTATTGGACAAGCTGGAGGAAGAAGTGAAATAACTGTTGAAAGGGTTGGAATTAATATTATCGATGCAAGAATATCAGATAATGAAGGTAATCAGCCAGTTGATACATTGATTGCACCAAATGGTCCTGCAGCTTATTTTTCCACCATTCCAATAAAAGATATTGTAGAAAATATAAGAAAAGTTGGCGTGCCGGCTTCTGTATCAAATTCAGCAGATACGTTTGTTTGTAATCAACTACTCTATGGTCTTATGCATATAATAAGCACAAAATATAATAAGGTTAAAGGTGGTTTTATACATATACCATATCTTCCAGAGCAAGCATTAAATTATAAAAATCAGCCTAGTATGAGTCTTTTAAATATGGTAAAGGCACTAGAAGTTGCTATAGATACTGCTGCACAAGAAAACTAATAAAAGAGTAAGGATAACATATTCAAGGAGATTGGCTTATGAAGAATTTTACAATTGTATTAGCACCAGATTCTTTTAAAGAGAGTATGACTGCAAAAGAAGTTTGTTTAGCAATGGAAAAAGGAATAAAGAAGGTTAATAATAAAATTAATTGTGTACATGTTCCAATGGCGGATGGAGGGGAAGGCACAATGCAGTCCCTTATTGATGCCACAAATGGGCAAGTATATACAATGAAGGTACTTGGCCCTCTTTCAAACGAAGTGGAGGCACAATACGGAATTTTGGGAGATGGAGAAGTTGGAGTAATTGAAATGGCAAGTGCTAGTGGAATTCATTTAGTTCCAAAAGAAAAAAGAAATCCATTAACTACAACTACGTATGGTACTGGTCAGCTTATTAAAGCCTGCCTTGATAAAGGTGTAAAAAAAATACTTATAGGTATAGGCGGAAGCTCAACTAATGACGGCGGAGCTGGAGCTATAGAAGCCCTTGGAGCAAAGTTCTTGGATGAAGATGGAAAAGAAATAGGCTTTGGCGGTGGCAGCCTTGGAAAGTTAAAGAAAATAGATTTATCTGACTTTGACGAAAGATTAAGCAAGGTAGAAATTGAAGTTGCCTGTGATGTAAATAATCCTCTTTGTGGTGAAAATGGAGCTTCAAATATATTTGGACCTCAAAAAGGTGCCACAAAAGAAACGATTGAAATTTTGGACGAAAATTTAAAACATTATGCAGCTATTATAAAAGAGCAATTCAATAAAGAAGTTATAAATATGCCCGGGGCAGGAGCAGCAGGTGGTCTTGGTGCTGGACTTGTAGCATTTTTAGATGGAAAGTTAAAAAAGGGAATTGATTTAGTTATAAAATATTCAGGCTTAGAGGAAAAGGTTAAACTTTGTGATTTTGTTTTTACAGGAGAAGGAAGCATAGATTATCAAACTAAATTTGGAAAAACTCCAATAGGAGTAGCAAGTGTTGCTAAGAAATATGGAAAACCTGTAATTGCGCTTGCGGGAAAAGTTGGAGATAATATAGACGATTTATATGACAATGGTATAGATTCAATATTTGGAATAATGAGAGGAGTTACTTCTATTGAGGAGGCTCTTAAAGCTGGAGAGGAAAATATTGAAAAAGCCTCTGAAAATGTAATAAGATTAATAAATATTGCGAACTAAAGTGTAGTGCAAAATCAAAGAATCTTTGGTAGGTGTAGAAAAATAATGTTAGTAAATAGCGGCTCAAAATCCTAAATAAAATTAATAAAACTAAGCAGCAAATTTTTTAAAGCTTAAGAGATTTCGATAACTCGCAAAAACACGCTCGGACAATCTAAAGCTCTAAAGCTTAAAAAAATTTTCCGCTAAGTTTTATACAATTTTATTTTAGAAATTTTTTCGCCACTATTCCCTAACATCATTTTTTCCTACACCTACCAAAGGTTCTTTGATTAACCCACTACAGCTTTTTTCACAATATATAATTATTTCCTAACAACTTAATACTGTAATTTCAATGATAATGTCATGGATGAAAATGGTATAATAATATGAAAGTATATGAAAAAGTATTAAAATAATATATAATATAATAAATTGATACGTATAAGGATTAAGAAGGTGATTAAGCTGAAAACATTGATATTTAGCAATAAAAAACGTGTGGAAAAGTATATAAAGTACTGTAAAGTGCCAAAAGATATGGAACTTATATTTATGGAACAAGCTACTTCAGATGACGAAGTGCTTGCTAAAGCAAAAGATGCGGATTTTATTTTTGCAGATGCAATTAAAGAGGTAAGCAAAAAATTGATAAGCAATATGCCTAACTTAAAGCTTATCCATTCTGAAGGTGTGGCATTTAATAAAATTGATATTGAAACAGCGAAAAAGTTGAATGTTTATGTTTGCAATAACAGAGGGGCAAATGCTGGTGCAGTTGCAGAGCAGACTATACTTTTAATGCTTGGATTGTTAAGAAATGTATTAGATGGCGATAGAAAGGTAAGAATAGGTAAGCAAATAGAGACGAAAGAGCGCATGATGCTAGAAGGTGTTGTAGAATTAGCAGACTGCACTGTTGGGCTTATAGGATTTGGTGCTATTGCTAAGGAAACAGCTAAACGACTTAATAGCTTTGGATGTAAGCTTTATTATTACAGTAGAAGAAAGGCTTCAGATGAAATAGAAAAAGAATATAACGTAGAATACAAGAATTTGGATGAACTTGCTAGTGAATGTGATATAATTAGTTTACATGTTCCTGTTACAGCGGAAACTACAAATATGATAGATGAAAAATTTTTGGCTAAAATGAAAAAAACAGCTTTTTTAATCAATACAGCAAGAGGAGAAATAGTAGATGGTGAAGCTTTAAAGAATGCCTTAATAAAAGGTGAGCTTGGAGGGGCAGGTCTTGATACTTTATCTCCAGAACCAGTAAAACTGGATAATCCGCTGCTAGATATTAAAGAAGAATTAAAATATAAAATTTTATTTTCACCACATATTGGAGGTACAACTGAAGGCGCTTTCAGAAGAATGCATCAAGGTGTGTGGGAAAATATTAGCAGGGTTTCGGCTGGAGAGAAGCCAATTAACGTTGTAAATGGTGTATAAAATTTTAGGAGGAATTATATATGATATCAGAAAAAATGTATGAATTAGGAAGTAAAAAATCTGTAATAAGAGAAATTTTTGAATTTGGAAAGAAGAGAGCAGCAGAAGTAGGAGCAGAAAATGTATATGATTTTAGTATTGGAAATCCTAATGTTCCCGCACCAGAGGTAGTTAAAAATGCTATTTTAGATATTTTACAAAATGAAAATCCTGTAGATATTCATGGATACACAAGTGCTCAAGGAGATCCAAAGGTAAGGGCTACTATAGCAGAATCTATAAATAGAAGATTTAAAACAAACTTTGATGCTAATAATTTATATATGACAGTAGGAGCTGCTGCTTCTATACATATATGTTTTACAGCTTTAGCAAATAAGGGAGATGAATTTATAACCTTTGCACCTTATTTCCCAGAGTATAGATGCTTTGTAGAAGCTGCTGGCGGAAAACTTGTAGTGGTTCCTGCACAAATAGAAAATTTTCAAATTGATTTTGAAGAGTTTGAAAAAAACTTAAATGAAAAAACAAAAGCAGTCATTATAAATACTCCCAATAATCCTTCAGGAGTAGTTTATACTGAAGAAACTATAATAAAGCTTACAGAATTGCTTAAAAGTAAATCAAAGGAATATGGTCATGCTATTTATTTAATTTCTGATGAACCTTACCGTGAAATAGCATATGATGATGTAAATGTTCCTTATTTAACAAAATACTATGATAATACTTTTGTATGCTATTCTTACAGTAAATCTTTATCACTTCCTGGTGAAAGAATAGGTTACATAGTTGTTCCAAATGAAATGGAAGAGTCTAAAAAGGTATATGCTGCTGTTTGTGGAGCTGGTAGAGCACTAGGCTTTGTATGTGCACCAAGCTTATTTCAAAAGGTAGTGGCAAAATGTGCAAACGAAACAGCAGATATAAGTATTTACAAGAAAAACAGAGATTTGTTATATGATAATTTGATAAAATTTGGCTATAAGTGTGTAAAGCCAGATGGGGCGTTTTACTTGTTTCCTCAAGCTTTAGAAAAAGATGCATATGCATTTTGTGAAAGAGCAAAAAAATATGACTTGCTTTTAGTTCCTGGTGATGACTTTGGATGTCCTTCCCATGTGCGTATTTCTTACTGTGTAACTACAGATCAAATTATAAGATCTTTACCTGCTTTTGAAAAGTTGGCAAAAGAATATAAATAACAAATTACATTATTATGAAGGAATATTTTAGTTTTAGTATGGGGGGAGATGAATAAAATTAAAAAATATCGTAAGGAAATAATAACGATTTGTATTATTTTATTTATCTTGGCTGGGTATCATATTTTGGCTCCCGTATTTATAAAGATACCTTTCAAGGCACCTAAAACTACTATAAGGTATAATGATAAATCGATTCCAACTTCCCTTGGCGATCATAATTGGATACCTAAAGAAGGCGGAAGTAGTTATGAAACACAAGGTGAATATACCGTTGGAGTGAATACCACAAAATTTGAGGCTAAACCTAATGATATACTTAATATTTCAGTTCCATGGAATCCTAAAAGTGTGGCCATATATCAAATCTTAGGTGATAATGTCAAATACAAAAAGTGTAAAATATATAGAGCTGGAAAAGGATATGAATTTAAATTTCCAGTTAAAAGGGGTCAATATATATTTGAAGTGTTTGCCAAGTGGGATGAAGATATGCATAACACAGCTACTATATTTCGAGTTGACATTCAATAAAATGGCTATGTTTTAAATAAAAATAAAATTTAAGGCAAGAACCTAATTATAATTAAGTTCTTGCCTTAAATTTAGATAAATTTCTATCTTTTCTTTCCAAATAATCTTAAAAGATAAATAAAAAGATTTATAAAATCAAGATATAATGTAAGAGCTCCAAGTATACTTCCTTTTGATTTGGCTTCCAAATCATCAGTATAGCTTAGATTTAATGCCATCCTTTTAATCTTTTGTGTATCATAGGCAGTAATGGCTACAAACACAATGACGCCTATAAAGGATATAACTAATGAAAAAGTATCATTAATTATAAAGATATTAACTACGGATGCAATTATGAGCCCTATTAATGCCATAAAGCATATATTGCCTACACTTGTAAGATCTCTTTTTGTTACATATCCATATGCACACATAACACCGAAGGTTCCTGCAGTTACTAGAAATACACTTGCAATTGATCCTAAATCATAAGCAAGGAATATCCATGAAAATGTAAATCCGTTAACAACTGAATATACAAAAAATATTACAGTTGCAGTTTGTGCTGACATCTTGTTAATTGCTCTTGATAAAAATACAACAATAAGAACTTCAGCTATGGCTAAAACGAAGAAAAGTGATCTATTTGCAAAAAGTGCTTCAACTAAAGATGGAGAAACTGATACTGCAAATGCAACTCCAGCAGTAGTTAAAAGGGCTAAAGTCATCCATAGATAAACTTGTTGAATGAAACTGCGTACTTCTTGTCTTTCGTGAGTTAATCTTAAATCTTCCATAAAGACCTCCCAATAATTTTATTTTTATTTATATTTATTACTACAAGTATACATTTTATCACAAGAAATTAATAGTAGCAAAATAAATTTAATATTTTTTTGTATTTAATTAAAAAAATTACAATACTAGATTTACTTTTAGCTATAATAGATATCTTTATTATACCCATAATTATATAATATAAATGTGTAGAAAATGTTATAATATATAAAATAAAAAGTTAATATAGAGTTTCAATATATTTGGGGGCGAGTTTTATGGAAAGATATTTAGTGAAGGTATGCGGAAGAGTTCAAGGAGTAGGTTTTAGATATTTTGTTCAATATACAGCAGTTAGTTATGATGTAACAGGTTATGTACAAAATTGTGAGGATGGAACAGTTAAAATTGAAGTTCAAGGAAAAGCGTTTGCAGTTGATGAATTTTTATCGAAAATAAGGAATGGAAATAGATTTGCTAGGGTAGAAGATATGGTTAGTAGAAAGATTGAAGTTGTAGATGGAGAGAAAAAATTTAGAGTTAAATATTAGAAATTTATATTTCACTTAAAAATAGTTGATTTTATAAATATATCACTACAAAAAAATGTAATAATTACGATAAAAGTATTATGACATATTATTTTCCATTATATTAAGTGTATTTATAAAATTATAAAAAAGGGGTGAAAATATGCTATTAATCTATATAAAACGTTTTATGTACTAAAAGTTTTAATAGCAGAATTATTATGAATGAGAAACTTGAAAAAATGTTTTGGAGAACTTTAATCAAAGAAGAATTGATAACTAATTTAATACCAACACCAATTTTAAGTTATTTAATGCTTTATACCTTTAAAGTGGGAAAAGAAAATAGAGGATTACTTTTAATCTTAGGAATTGTATCATGGTTAATAGCTGTATCATTCGGTATTATAGTAAAATTTATTTGCATGGCACCTATGGTTAAATCTATTAAATACATAAATAATGGTGAAGCCCATGAGGAGCTATTTAAAAGAGGAAAAATTAATTCGTATAAGCTTCCCTTTGTAGAATGTTTAATTATTTTTATAAGATGGTCAATTATAGTGCCTTTGATTACTGATTTGCCATTATTTTTGTTAGGCAAAGAGAATACAGCTAATTTTATATTTATATGGATAATATATGCATTAACAGGATTGCCCTTGGTTTCTATGTATTACTTAATATCACAAAATGAAACCGTAGCTTTTAATAGTGTAAAAGAAATAAAGAATATTAAGCTTCAAAAAACTCCACTGCATTTAGAAATGGTGGATCAACTATTATCAGCTTTTCTATTTACCATAATATGTCCATCAGGGATGCTTACTTGCATGTTTTACATGAACAACTATAAATATATTGAACTTAAGGGATTACAATTATTTTTGGTTATATTGTTAGCTGTTATACTTCCTTTAATTATTGTTAAAATGTATACAGATATGTTTAAAAGTTATTTTAATGAGATAAGTTCTACAACTAAAAAGGTTATAGCAGGAGATTTAACAAATGAAATAAACCTAGAAATGGAAGACGAAATTGGACGAACAGTTAAAGATATTAACGTTGTTTTAAAGTATATGGCTGAAATTGTTTCTAAAGTTTCCAAAGCAGTCAATTCAATTTATAATGCAACAAATAATATTTCTGCTGTAGCTGAAGAAACATCTGCATCAAATGAAGAAATATCAGCTAGTACGGATGTTATTAAAAATAATTCCATGGACGTTTCAAATCATATAGGTGATACTTACAATAAAGCACTTGGAGTACAAAGCGTGACCAAGGAAGTTTTGAAATATTCAGAGGAGTTAGATACAAATTCAAAGCAAGTTCAGGAAACTGTTCTTTTAGGTAAAGATACTCTTTCAGTCATGTCTAATATAATAGAAGTAACAGTTGAAAATTCTTCTACCACAAATAAAGCTGTTGAAACTTTGGTAGATGGAACACAAAAAATAATGTCTATACTAGATGTTATAAAGGGAATATCAGAACAAACTAATTTACTCGCATTGAATGCTGCTATTGAAGCTGCAAGAGCAGGTGAAGCTGGAAAAGGCTTTTCAGTGGTTGCAGAAGAGGTAAGAAAGCTTGCGGAAAGAAGCAGTGAGGAAAGCGAAAATATTGAAAAAGTTGTTAAAGATATTTTGGTAGAATCTGATAATTCAAAGTTAGCTGTTAAAAAGACAGTGGATAATATTGATGAAATAAAATTACAGTCTAGTGTAATACAAGAGAAATTTGATAATATTCTTGAAAGTACTAAAACTCTTGCGCATCTGTCCAAGAATATGTACGATAGCTCTAAACTTCAAGGCAAAGATCTTGATGAAGTAATAACTGCAATGAATGCTGCAACCAAACTTATAGAGGAAATATATGGTCAAATTAGTGAAGTAGATAGAGCAGTTAATCAAGAAAATGCAGCCAATGAAGAAACCATAAAATCAATTGAGGGATTATCTAATTCTGCAAATGAATTGAATGATTACATGGTTAAATTTAAGATTTAAACTTAAAATATTCTGAAGCAAAGTGTAGTGCAAAATCAAATAGCCTTTGGTATGTGTAGAAAAATGATGTTAGTGAATAGCGGCTCAAAATCCTAAATAAAATTAATAAAACTAAGCGGCAAATTTTATTTTAGAAATTTTTTCGCCACTATTCCCTAACATCATTTTTTTCCTACACCTACCAAAGGCTATTTGATTAATCCACTGCATCTTTGATTCACAATATATAATTATTTTCTAACAATTAATGCAGTAATTTTAATGATTTTAGTAATAAGTATTGTTTCTGTACTACGCCGAAATTCCGTATTAAATAATCAATATTAGTTCCATAGTTCATTTTATTTGACAAGAACCATATTTTAGCATACAATAAAACTGAACATTGTTCAGAAACGGAGAAGAATATGAATAAATCAGAATTAGCAAAAGAAAAAATAATTTCGGTTACAATAGATTTAATACAAGAAGCAAATGGAGATGTCACTAAAATAACAACTCGTACAATTGCAAAAAAAGCAGGGGTTGGCATAGGTCTGGTTAATTATCATTTTGAATCTAAGGATAAATTAATTGAAATTTGTGTTCAAAGGATTATAAGCAATGTAATTAAAACCTTTAAACCAGAAATTAAGGAAGAACCAAATCCAATTAGTAGGCTTAAGAAGGTTGCAAAATTAGTTGTAGATTTTTTAATTGAAAATCCTTCAGTTTCTAAAATTTCTATATTGGGAGATATGAATATGCCAAGTATGCTGGACAACACAATGAAAACAGTCATGGGCTTCTCGTTTTCTATAAGGGATTGCAACATAACTAAGGAAGAAAAATTAATGCTGCTGTTTAGTTTAACCTCCATATTGCAGGCAGCATTTTTAAGGAAAGATACTAGTAAAGAAAGCTTGGGTTTTGGTTTTAATGAAAAAGAGGAAAGGGAAGCTTTTATTGATTTTATAATAGATAAATTGTTTGGAGGGAAGTGCTTGGATGAAAATACTTATAATTAATGGTGGAGCAAGAAAGGGTAACACCTGGAAGCTAACTAACCTAGTAAAAGAAAATTTACTATCTATGTCTAGTCAAATAGAATTTACAGAAATTCATTTAAAGGATTTGAATTTGCCATTTTGTACAGGCTGCAGCCTATGCTTTAGGAAGGGACATATTTATTGCCCGCACAACGAAATTATTCAAAAAGTCATGGATAAAATTGAAGAAAGTGATGGCATCATTTTTTCAGCACCTACCTATAATCTTGAAATGCCTGCGCTTACTAAAAACTTTGTAGATCACTTATGCTTTATGCTTCATAGGCCTAGATATTTTAATAAAAAAGGGTTAGTAATTTCAACGACAGGTGGTGTTGGAGCTGCAAATTCGACAAAAAATATGGCAGGAACTATAAAAGCCTTGGGTTTTAATCGATGTTATGTGCTCCCCATAAGTTCAGTTAGCTGGAACAATTATGTACCGACAGAAAAGCATAAAAGAAAAGCAGAATTTGCTGCAAGAAAATTTTATGAAGATACTGCAAGTAAAAAGCTGCATGCACCATCATATCCAATTTTGATACCATATAATTTATTTAGAGGAATGAGCTTTGACTATGTTAAGGGTTCAGAATATGAAACACAAGATGGAATATTTTGGCAGGAAGAAAATAGGCTTAAAAGAGCGTATGCGGCTGGTGTGCCTCTCTCAATATTTAAAAGGCTTTTTGGAAATATGTTTTATTTGCTTGGAAGGATTATGTCTAAACACATGATTGTTACTTATAAAAAATAGTTAAATTAGCACTTGGCGGTGGTCAGGTGTGTTTTTTTTTATTGAAAAAATATTTAACTTACTTGATGTAATATTATTGTTAATTTTTGATAATTTTGTAGTAAAATATAACTATGATGTTAAAAAAGCTCAAAGTAAAATATATTCTATTGGTTTATAGATAGGATGTATAAAAGGTAGTAATACTGTGAACCATTGCTTAGACAATGGACTTGAAGGAGAACTAAATGGACATATACACGAATGTGATTTTAATTAAAAATAGTAAAACAAAAGAGTTTGAAGACAAAACCAAAGAAATTGATTGTTTAAAGTCTTTTGAAGATAAAGTGGACATAGCTTATTCAAATGGAAAAAAGTCGTATAGCTATAATGCTTCTAATGTACAAATATTTAAAGCACCTAGAAAAGTTAGCTTGAAAGATTGTATTGTATATATTTCTGATATTCCAGTAAGAGAAACAGCTGAGGTGCTTGATTTTGGAGAGTACGTTAGGGTAATTGAAGATGGTGGGAAAACGGAAATTCATCATAAATCAGAAGTAAGATATGAAAATTCATGCCTAAAATCAAATAAAACTAAAGCCGCTTTTGAGTATTTAAAAAAATTATCAATGCATGTAGGTGTAATGGAAGATGGAAGAACTTTATTATTTGATCAATATAAGAAAATAGCCAAGCTTAGCTCTGATAGTGTACTTTCTAAATATTTAGAAGGAAAGGATATTAAAAGCCATAAAAATAAAAAAGCTGTAATATTTCCATTCGGGTTTAATATAAGTCAAGAGAAAGCTGTAAATGCAGCACTCCAAAATTCCATAAGTATTATTGAAGGACCTCCTGGAACAGGGAAAACTCAAACTATATTAAATATTATTGCTAATCTTGTTTATAGCGGTAAAAATGTTGGAGTTGTTTCTGGAAATAATTCTGCAACAGCTAATGTTTATGAAAAACTAGAGAAAGATGGATATGGTTTTATTAATGCACTGCTTGGAAGAAATGATAAAAAAGTTGATTTCTTTGAGAATAAGCAAGTTGATTTGCCAGATTTAAGAAACTGGAAATTAGAAACTGAAGAAGAAAAAAGTTTATGCGACAGCTTAAAAAATATGGATAGTACTTTAGATGATCTGCTGGAAAAACAGAATAAAATGGTTAAATTAAAGGAAAAACTTTCGAAATTTAAGCTTGAGCAAAAATATTTTAAAGCTAATTTTAATGAGGAATATATAACTACATCAAGCTATTCAGTTTTTAGAAAGTGGCCAAGCAATTTAATATTAAGTTTTTTGCCTTATTTTGAGAGGATTATGTTAAGAAACAAAAAAATGAATTTACTAATTAAAGCAATACTGTTTGTTGATTATGGAATTTATAAATTTAAGTACATAAGTGAAAAACAAAATATAGTAGTAAATTCACTTAAAAGAGATTATTACAATAGAATTATTGAAGATTTAGAAAAAGAAATAGCAGCTTTAGAAAATGATTTAAAGGGTAAAAGTTATGATGTTCTAATGAAGGAATTTAAAGATGAATCTTCAAAATTATTTAAAGCTTATATTGAAAAAAGGTACTCCAAAGAAAGTAGAAGGAGATATACAATAAAAAGCTTTAAGTACAATTTTAAAAGTTTTATAAAGGATTATCCAATAGTATTAAGTACTACAAACTCAATAATGACATGTATACCAGAAAATTATTTGTTTGATTATTTAATTATTGATGAAGCTTCGCAGGTGGATTTAGTAACCGCATCACTTGCACTTGCCTGCTGCAAAAATGTTGTTATCGTTGGAGATGTAAAGCAGCTGCCGCAAATTGTCCCTTCTGATATAAAGGAAAAAAGTGATGAATTTTTCTACGAGACTAATATTAATGAAGCTTATAATTACAGTGAATACAGCATTATATCATCTTTAATTAAACTCTATAAAGATAAGCTGCCAAGAACCTTATTATGTGAGCATTATAGATGTCATCCTAAGATAATAGGTTTCTGCAATGAAAAGTTTTATGATAATGAGCTTGTAATTATGACTAAAGAAAAAGACAAGGATATTCCTTTAAAAATTTATAAGACAGCTCCGGGTAATCATGCACGTAAAGATAAACTTAATGGCAGCGGCAGTTGGTATAATTTAAGACAGATAGAAGTTATACGAGATGAGATTATTAATGCAAATAAGAATAAGTATGGAGATTGCAGCAGTGTTGGAATTATATGTCCATATAGAAAGCAAGCTGTAGAAGCAAAAAAATACTTTGAAAATTTAAATATAGAAATTGATACTGTACATAAGTTTCAAGGTAGAGAAAAAGATACAATAATATTTTCAACAGTAGTAAATGATATAACTCCATTTGTGGATGATGAGAACTTAATAAATGTGGCAGTATCACGTGCTGTAAAGGAATTTATAATAGTTACATCAAATAAGCTTTTTAAACGCCATGGGAGTAATATTGGTGATTTAATTAGATACATAGAATATAATTCTTTAGAAAATGCTGTGGTTGAAAGCCAAAAGATTTCAGTATTTGATTTGCTATATAGTGAGTATTCTCTGAGACTTTTAAAAATAATGAGTTCAACAAAAAATATCTCTCAGTATAAATCTGAAAACTTAATGTACAGTGTAATAGAAGAAGTACTAAATTATCCTCAGTATGCTTCATTTAAGTGTGTTCTTCACATACCATTAAATTCTATAGTGAAAGATTACACAAAATTTAATAATAAGGAAAAAACATTTATTCAAAATCCGTGGACACATGTGGATTTCCTAATATTTAATAAGCTAGACAAAGAGCCAGTACTTGTTGTAGAAGTTGATGGATACGAATACCATATGAATAGCAGTGAGCAAAGAAGAAGAGATACTGTTAAGGATAGAATATTAAAAGAGATAGATTTGCCTATTTTAAGAGTCGTTACTAATGAGAGTGGAGAAAAGGAAAAGTTAATTGCAATGCTTGATGGGATTATTAAGGTGTCGGGAGAAAGTGATTGGGGAGATTTAAACTAGGAGCATTAAAAAAATAAATTATTTTAAAAATGCCAGTGCCGATTTTAATTGTTACTGGCATTTTTAGTATGTGCTTTTCTTATAATTTATAGTAAAATATACATATAGATATACTGAGAATGGAAGTGAATAATATGCAATTAATGATAAAACAGCGTGTCTTTTCCTTAACAGATACTTATGATGTATATGATGATAGTGAGACACCAAAATATTTTGTAAAAGCTGAGTTTTTTGCACTTGGACATCACATACACGTATATGACAGATATGATAATGAAGTTGGAGTGATTCACCAAAAGCTTTTAACCTTCCTTCCACGATTTGAAATAGAAATAGGTGGCAGAATAGTTGGTTCAATTCAGAAGAAACTTACCTTTTTTAGACCTAGCTATGAGGTGGATTGCAGTGGCTGGAGTGTGGATGGAGATTTTCTTGGTTGGGATTATGATGTTTATAGAGGCTCATCCGTTGTTATGCATATTTCAAAAGAACTTTTACATTGGGGAGATACTTATGTAATGGATTTTCATGATCCAGCAGATGAAATAATGGGCCTGCTGCTTGTAATAGCAATAGATGCAGCAAACTGTTCTGATAAAAAGAAGTAAAGAAAATTTTGATTGGATGTGACTAAATGACAATTTATGTTGATGCGGATGCTTGTCCTGTAGTTCGTATTGTAGAGAAAGTAGCTAAAGAAATGAAAATTCCAGTTACTCTTTTATGTGATACAAACCATGTTTTGCATTCTGATTACAGCGATATTAAGATAATTGGAGCAGGGGCAGATGCTGTTGACTTTGCCCTTGTTAATCTTGCGAGGAAGGGTGATGCAGTAGTAACACAGGATTATGGTGTTGCGGCAATGGCACTTGGAAAGGGTGCATATGCTATTCATCAATCTGGAAAGTGGTACACAAATGACAATATAGATCAGATGTTAATGGAAAGACATTTGGCAAAGAAGGCTAGGAGAGCTTCTTCTAAGAATCACATGAAAGGGCCGAGAAAGAGAACGGCAGAGGATGATGAGAGGTTTGAGGAGAGCTTTAGAAAACTGCTTGTAAGAATTCCAAACTGATGGAAGCTTGTTATACTGAATATCTTCTTATAAAAATCCTTAATTGTAAAGAAAATATTTTATTGACAATATTGCGTACTTGAGGGAAAATATTAGCTGTATTGTTAAATAAATGGGTAAACGTGTAACAATGAATAAATATATAAGATTGTTTGTAAGTTGCTACACAACTATGGTATAAATATATTTTTTACATAAGGGGGAAGAGTATCATGTATGATTTTAATAATCTAATATACTTAAAAGAAGAGGACTGCGTTGGCTGCAATAAATGTGTGGCGGAGTGTCCTGTCATAGGTGCAAATATTGCATACTTAGTAGATGGAAAAAATAGAGTTAAAATTAATGAAGAAAAGTGTATACATTGTGGAGAGTGTATAAAGGTCTGTTCTCATAATGCAAGAGGCTTTAATGATGACACAGAAGAATTTTTTAATGATTTAAAAGCTGGTAAAAAAATATCTATAATAGTTGCTCCAGCCATAAAAGTAGATATAGACAATTATAAAAAGTTATTTGGATATTTTAAATCAATAGGTGTCAATTACATATATGATGTTTCTTTGGGTGCAGATATAACCGTATGGGCATACCTAAAAGCTGCTAAAAATAAGAAATTAAAATCTATTATTTCTCAACCCTGCCCAGCAGTTGTAAATTACATACAAAAATATCAGCCAGAATTAATAGAATACTTAGCGCCAATTCAAAGTCCTATGCTATGTACTGCAATTTATATGAAAAATTACGAAAATATTAAAGATGATATTGCCTTTCTATCGCCTTGCGTAAGCAAATCTGATGAAATTCATGATAAAAATACCTATGGAAATGTAAAATACAATGTAACCTTTAAAAATTTATTTGAGTATTTGAAAAATAATAATATAAATATAGATAGCTTTGAAAGTTGTAATTTTGACGATATTGGCTGCGAACTTGGATTTTTATTTAGCAGACCTGGGGGCCTAAGAGAAAATGTTGAAAGCAGAATTGATGGAGCTTGGATAAGTCAAGTAGAGGGACAACACAATTCTTATAAATACCTAGATCAATTTAAAGAGCGTGCAATAAAAGGTGAGGAAATCCCTTTTATTGTTGATATTTTAAATTGTTCTAATGGCTGCAATTTTGGTACTGCAACTACAAATACTTCAGCTACTACAATGAGCGAAGTTGATAGTATCAACAATAAATTTAATAAATTGAAAAAAATTAAATTAAGTGAAAGAGATAAGTTTTCAATTAAAAAAGGAAAAGATTCTTTATACAAAATGTTTGATAAAAAACTTAAAGTAGAGGATTTTTTAAGACAATACAGCAAAAGTGAAGTTTCTGTCCATATTAATGAACCAACAGCTGAAGAGTATAATGAAATATTTGAAGGTTTAAATAAACATACGGAAAAGGAAAGAAATATAAATTGCTGCGCTTGTGGCTATGGAACTTGCAAGAATATGGCAAAAGCAATTTTTAATGGTTTAAATGTTCCAGACAACTGCATTGATTATAATAGAAAAGAAGTTGAAAATGAGCAGGAAAAATTGGATTCCCAAAAGGAACAAATGCAGTTACTTGAAAAAGTTAATAAATTATCAGAAGAGAGATTAAAAAGCTCTGAGCTCCTAAAGGAAAAGGTAGCACAGATAATTTCCTCTATAGAGCAAGTAACTGCTGGAAATCAGGAAACTACAACAGCGATAAATAAAATTTCTAATGGTATGGAAGAAGTTTTAAATACTTCAAGAGTACTTAGAAATAGTGTTAGTGATATGCAGGAAAAGCTAAATAATTTTTCAAAAGCTTCAGGAGAAATTGTAGATATTGCAAGCCAAACAAATCTTTTAGCATTAAATGCATCCATTGAAGCAGCAAGAGCAGGAGAATTAGGAAAAGGATTTTCTGTAGTAGCAGGTGAGGTTAAAAAATTGGCTTATGAATCAGAAAGAGTAGCATCATCAACTGAAACGGATCAATCGCATATGATTAATTTAGTTACAGATATATTGGGAATTTCTAATAAACTTCAGAAGGATATGCAAACTGTAAATGAATCTGTAGCTAATATTTCTGCTACTATTGAAGAAATAACTGCAAGCAGCGAAGAAATAACCGCTTCGGCAAATAGTCTTTTGAGTGAATCGTAAAGATTTGGGGGAAATTAATAATTAAAATGCACTTGGCAAAATGTCAGGTGCTTTTTTTTGACAAAAAAATAATTTACAATTTAGTAGATTAATAAGATTTTTTTGTAAATTTGTAGTAAAATATAAATATAAAAAATGGTAATAAATATTAAATATTGTAATTATATAGACTTAAAAGGGGGCAAATGCTATGCAATTAAATTTAGAACAAAAAAAGCTAATTCAGTCCAAGCCATCTGGACATACACTTATAAGAGGAGCAGCAGGTTCGGGGAAAACAACAGTTGCTGTAAATAGGGTACCTTTCTTATTGTATAATTATTGTTTGGAAAATAACGATAGGATTTTAATGGTTACATACACAAAAACCCTAGTAAAATATATTAATCATATATATACAAAGCACAAGGAAGAAAATCAGCTTCAATATGGGAACTTGCTTGCAATAGATGATTCAAAAGTTGATATTTATAATTTGCATAAAATAATATTTGAGTACTACAAAAAAAGTAGTAAGAGAAATTATAAACTTGTATCAAATGATTTAAAGCGAAGTACTTTTAACAAGGCAATTGCAGAAATTAAGAAAAAATATACTGATGTTAATGTATTAAGTGTTAATAATTTAAAGTTTCTGATGGATGAAATTGAGTGGATAAAAGCTTGCAATTATATGGAACTTGAAGAATATCAAAACGCAGATAGAATTGGTAGAGCAGCTAAAAGTGGTAATGACGGACCGCAAAAGTTACTTAAAAATTCAAAAACAAGAGAAGCTATATACAATTTAATGGTACTTTACAGTGAAAAAATAAAAAAAGAAGGTTTTATTGATTTTGAAGATATGGCACTTTTGGCATTAGAAGAAGTTGAAAAATCACAAATTCACAAATATACTCATGTAATAGTAGATGAAAGCCAAGATTTGACGAGAGTCCAATTGGAATTTTTAAAATGTCTCCAGCTAAAAAAAGCATATTCTAGCTTCATGTTTGTTATTGATACTGCTCAAAGTATTTATCCACAGGCGTGGCTTGTTAGAGGAAGAAGTTTTACATCATTGGGTTTTGATATGACGGGTAAAAGTAATATACTAGCTAAAAGCTATAGAACTACAACGCAGATATCAAAAGCTGCATACAGCTTAATTGAAAATGATATAAACATAGTTGAAGACGATAATTTTGTAAAACCATCACTTATAGATAAACAGGGTGATTATCCAGTGTATAAAGCTTTTAAAGATGAGATGAAGCAAGGTGAATATATTCTAAAAAGCATAAATAAGCTTCTTAAAACTTATAGCCTAAGAGATATAGCAATAGCTGCAAAAAATAAGAATCAACTTAAGTGGGTGGAAAATTATTTAAATAACAATAAATTGAATTGTACATTAATAGGTGGCAATAATGACGATTTTGATAGTAACAACATAAAACTTCTTACAATGCATTCTATTAAAGGATTGGAATTTAAGGTAGTATTTTTAATTGGTATAAATGAAGGAGTTATTCCGTATATAACTTATTCTGAGGATGAAGGGCAAAGTCTTCAAGAATCCATAGAAAGAAAACTTTTGTACGTTGGGATGACTAGAGCGACAGAAAAGCTCTATTTATGTAGTTCAGGAAAACCATCAAGATTTATCGGTGATATTTATTCTAAATATTTAAGGATAGAAGATGGCTCTAGATTTAGCAGCTTTTATAATATACCTCATGAAAAATATGCATTTCAAGATAAAATATCGGATTTATATTCAAATGAGGAAATTGTAAGACAATGGTTTATAAAAGAGCTTCAGGAAAGCTATGGTTATCCAAAGGAACTTATTGATATAGAGTATCAGGTTAACAGTTTTTCTAAATTAGGTTTTGTTGATGTTTGCGTAAGTATTTATATTAATAATACTAAAGTCCCATATATATTTGCTGAAATAAAAAGGCAGGGCACACTAGATTCAGTAGCATTAAGCCAACTTGAAAGCTACATGAGCAACTGCTCAAAATGTCAATATGGAGTTGTTTCTAATGGAAATGAATGTACCATAATAAACAAGGATTTTGAGGAGGTAGATGATATACCTGAGTTTAATGCTAGCATGCTTCCTCAAAGCGTAGAAAGTAAAAAATATGTTGACTTGAAATGTGGAAAAGAATGTACTATTACAAGCGATTCTGATTTTAGCGGAGAAATAACTATAAATGAAAATAAAATTGATACTCCTTATTTAGAAAATGAACTGCGCTCTATTGATGTTTACAGTGATATAGCAGCTGGACTTCCAATACACATGAATTCTAGAAGTGATAAGAAAATTTTTCTTCCAAAGATTTGGTTTAATGACTTAGATGAGTATTTTGCACTTAGGGTTAAAGGTGACAGTATGATAAAAGCAGATATTAATAACGGAGATATAGTGGTTTTAAAGAAGCAAAACACTGCTGAAAACCGTCAGATTGTTGCAGCTGCGGTTGATAGTGACAATGCTACGCTTAAGAGGCTTTTAAAGATGGGCAGCACAATACTTTTAGTCCCTGAAAACGAGAAGTACGAGCCTATTCAGATAAAAAGTGATGAGGCAAAGATAATGGGGGTTGTTGTGGGAGTGATGAAGGGATAAAGGATTAAGTAAAGAAATGTAGCAATGATTAAAATTTAAGAATGATGGGGAATAATATATGAGCATTATTTTTTTAGGATGAAATAAAGAAAACTCTTTTAATTAATGCTTGTTGTATGTGCTCTGGAAAGTACAGTTTATGTTTTTTTAACCTCCATTTTTTTACTGTTAAAAATATCTAAAATATTATAATATAGTGGTATAATTTTAAATTTTATGCTAAATAAGCAATTAATATAATTACATTAAATATACTTTGTAAGTAGGTGAAATTATGGAAGGTCGATTAGGCGGATGGGTAAAGGTAAATGGCAAAGAAGATATAGATATATTAGGCAAAAAAGTAGTTGATAAATCAATTTTTAGACATGGTACAACGCTTCCTAAAGATGAAATATATAAATATTTTAGAGCTATAAATAGAAAAGAATTAAAAAAAGGTGAGAATGAAGTAGTTATTTTATTAGTTGATGGTAAAGAATTTAAAGCACTATTTAGAAATGTAAAGTCTGATAAAAGAGATGATACATATCAATTCATTTTTAGAAAAGAGATTAAAAACTATATAAAAGAAAAGCTAAATAAAAGTTATAAATACATATTTAAATACAACGAAAATCCAAACATAGAAAAGCCACAGGAGTATATAGAATTTTATAAAACAGATAAACTAAATACTTTTAGAGTTGAACTGATTACTGATGATAATTACAAATTTAATGAAGAGGAAAACGTAGAAAATGTTGTTTTAGAAAAGAATAATAAATTATTAAAAGAGGATTTCTTTAAATATATTGGAACTAAAGAGGAAAGCATAAATAGAAACTATCAGAAATCTTATAAAATACTCCTACTAATAGCATTATTAGAACTTGCAGACTTTGAAGGAAAAGCCGTGTATGAGGAGATTTGTTCTTACATTAAAGATATATATATTGAAAGGTATAAGCAGGGTTTTGCAGCGGAAACTTCTGACTCCGAAATCCAGAGAAGTATAGATAGCTTAAGCTTAAAGATTGTAAGAGATGTAATGAATGAAAATCCGTATGCTGTTATAAGCAAAAAAGGTTATATATTAAAAGAATATGTAGATGAGACTGAATATTTAAGCTTTAACAAAGAACTCTGGGATGAGTTTACTGATGAGGATAAGGAAGAACTTATTGATACATTAAAGTACAAGCTTGAAAGATATTATTTAGAAAAAAATCTTGGGGGAAATGAGATGTCTAAACAATATTATCTTTATAACATTAATCCTAAAAACCCTAAAGTATGGAAGTGTTGTTTGGAAAATAAATGTGCTGTTATAAGTTACATTAATAATTTAGATAGGACAAATGTTATAAATCAAACGCTAAAAACGGCTAGCGAAATTAAAATAGGTTCTAAAATACTGGCATATGCTCCAACTAAACAGATAGTTGCAGTTGGAGATGTAATTAGAGAATATTACGTTGAAGAAGATAAAGATAAATTTGTCTATAATGGGGTGGATATAGACAAAGAAGATAGTACTAGAAGTTTTAATCAAAGAATAGGAGTTAACTGGACTAATATATTAAGTCATCCCTTATACATTGAGGATTTTGATACAAAGATAGAACAAAAATCTAATGTTGAAAAATCTATTAAAGCTTTTAGTGAATTAACTGAAAAAGGTTTTGAGAATGCAGAAGAGATTATTAAAAATATATTATTGGGCAGTTCCTTGGATTTTTCAGATAGCATGGGAGAAATTGCAGCAGTAAATAATAAAGAAACTGATATATTTAAAACAGCGATATCAAAGAAAATTTCAAGTTTAGAAGAAGAATTTGATACTAAAACGGTAATTGAGTTCATTCATAATTACATATCAGCAAAGGGTTATGAATACAGCATTGATATTATAAAAAACCTATATTTATGCTTGAAAACTAAACCATTTGTTATTTTATATGGAATCTCTGGAACAGGGAAAAGTAAACTTATAGGGCTATTTGCAGAGGCAATAGGAGCTTCAAAAGATGATGGAACTTATAATTTAATACCAGTAAGACCAGATTGGTCTGATGCATCGGAATTAATAGGATATAGGAATATAGATGGCGAATTTCAGCCTGGAATATTTATAAATATAATTAGAAATGCTATGAATCATAAAGAAGTGCCTTACTTCGTTTGTTTAGATGAAATGAATTTAGCTAGAGTGGAGTATTACTTTAGCGATATATTATCTATAATGGAAACAAGGGATAAGAAAGCCTTAGAAGTAATTACAGATAAGCTTATAAGAAGAGAACTTTTTGGCGGAGATACAGATGCTGTGGAAGAATATGGAGAGTTGTATATTCCAGAAAATTTGTATATAGTCGGTACAGTAAATATGGATGAGACTACTTTCCCATTCAGTAAAAAGGTATTAGATAGAGCAAATACTATAGAATTTAATGGAATTAACATGGATTATGATTTTGACAGAAAACAAGTAGAAATGAATCCTAAAATTTACTCGAACAAACTTCTTCTTTCAGAATACATAAAAATAGCGGAGTGTAAAGAAAAGAAGGAAATAGCTAAAGAAGTTATAGATGAACTTAAAGAAATAAATATTGTTTTAGAGGAATGCGATATGCAATTTGCCTATAGAGTTAGAGATGAGGTGGTATTTTATGTAATTTATGCAGTGAGTGATGGAATAATGGATTTACATGAAGCCTTAGACTATGCTATAAAGCAAAAGATACTACCTAGAATTAGTGGAAGTAGTAGTGAGACAGAACAATGCTTATTTAAGCTGTTTATAAATTTTTCTAATATAAATACAAGTAATCTTAGTGCTGATTATGTAGAAGAAGAAACCTTAAAGAAAATGGATGACTATATGAAAGATGATAAGAAAAAGCTTAAAGATGTTAGTAGAAAAGAAAGTGTATGTAAATATCCTATATCCTCTGAAAAAATATTAAAAATGCTGTGGAGGTTTAATAAAGATGGATTCACAACCTTTTGGTAATGGAAAAGAAGAACTGATAGTTTTAGAAACAGATAAAATATACTTCACCATAAAAGGCAAAAACAGAAAATTTGAAATAGAGAATGAGGACACGGATAGTAATGGATTTAAAATAACTTATGAAGAAGATAATATAAATTTAATACTGGATACGGAGAAAGCTTATTTCTTTGAATATGAAAATTATGAATTAATCATAGAAAAGAAAGATAAGGATATAGACATAAGCTTTTATCACGCAAATAAGGATATACGAAATAGAATAACTAAAAATAAGAGTGGTAGTTTAAGCGGTATTATAAGCTTTAAGGGAGAAATAGGTTATTCTGATTTAGTAATAAAGGTTAATGGAAAAAATCATTTTATTATGCAAGTAGAAGTATTTCCTACAAAAATAGATTATAGAAAAGATTACATAAATATTTTAAAGGATGTAAACGAAGAAATTTATAATCTAGCCTTTGATTTTCTTAGAAGAACTTATTCTATAAGTGGATTAAGTAAGAATAGGGGAACATCATTAAGTGAATATTACAGTATTTTAAGCTATATATTTGATAAATTAAAAAAATCAATAAATATTATTACAATTATGCCTCATCATTCATTAGTTAATGAAAGGCAAATTGTTCCTTATCATAAGATAAAAAGTGTAACAAGCGAAACTATAAAGTGGTTAGAGAAGAAGCCAGAAAAGATTATTAAAAAAGGGAATAAGCTTCTTCCTGTAGAAGCTTTACAAATTAATAAAAGAGTAACTATTGATACTAATGAAAATAGATTCTTAAAATATATTGTTCAAGGAATCTTATTTAAGCTTATGGAACTTAGAAAAAAATATTTAAAGCTTGGAAGAGATGTAGATAAATCTTTTGTAGAGCAATTAGAAGTTTATATAAAGACAATACAGGGATTTTTAAATACTACATTTTTAAAGGATGTAGGAGAATATGAGTTTAGAGAAAATTCATCTATGGTTTTTAAAATGGCATTAGGTTATAAGGATGTTTACAAATATTATTTGATGCTGCGGAAGGGATTAACCTTAAAAGGAGAAATCTTTAAGCTTAATGTAAAAGATTTGCCGTTGCTATATGAATACTGGTGCTTTATAAAGATAAATGCATTACTTAGAAAGAAATATACATTGATTTCTAATGATACAGTAAAAGTAAAGAACAATGGGATTTTTGTAGCTTTAAAAAAAGGCGAAGAGTCCAAAGTGGTATATGAGAATGCTGAAACTCACGAGAAATTTATGCTTTCTTACAATTTGAAAATGAACTCAGAAACTGTGGGGCAAAAGCCAGACAATGTACTATCTATAGATAAGATTGGTGAAAAGATAAAATATAATTACATATTTGATGCTAAGTATAAGCTAGATAGAGCTATAAAAGACAGCCAGTATGAAAAAAAATCAGGACCCAAGGAAGAGGATATCAACACTATGCATAAGTACAGGGATGCTATAGTTTATGAAAATAAGCAAACAGGAAGATTTGAAAGATGTATAGTTGGTGCATTTGTGCTTTTCCCTTATGGTAATGAAGAAGAGTATTTGGAGCATCCATTATATAAGAGTATTGAAAAAGTGAATATTGGAGGAATACCATTTTTGCCGAGTGCTACTAGGTTGATGGAGGAGTTTTTAGAGGAGCTTATTTGGGAGAAACATACTGATGATTCTGAAAGAGCTTTGTAGCAAGCGGATAAGAAAATTTTATGTAACAATTTGCATTTTAAATGTTGAGTAATAATTTCTATTTATAAATTGAGATATAATGAATATAAAAGATTTTCAAGCAATTAATAACTTATAAAAATGTAACTGTTAAACTGAATTATCGGCGACACCAAACATCTTTTACATCAGCTAAAGTTCTCAATTATGCAAGCTAAGTATATAGGCATAATAGCAGCTTTTCTAATGGAATCAGAAGTTAAGATTATAGCAGAGGATTTTCAACAGTATAAAAGAACTTTTGAAGATTTATTTTTGAATCATAAAATTATAGTGTATGGAAATGAATTTCAGGGACATTCAAAATTTGGAGAAAACCAAGTGCTTTTTATGATAGAGGAAATTGGATTGTGCAATTTCATCTATCGAGAAATGAACTATAAATTAAAACTATTAAAATGGGAGGATACCTATTATAGTAATTTAATTTTATAATGGGGTTAGCAAAAAGATGAGTTATTACGATAAAGAAAATACTGGGGGGCCTATTAATGGTAGGGGTATATTATTTCAGGATTGTGTGTCAATTTTTTATCTATTTAAATATATAGAAGATAACAAATTTATTTCAATGACATTAGAAACGATAAATGATTTTACAATTTTATTTAAGCATACTGAATTGTGTGTTCAGGTTAAAGATTATATGTTTACTCCTAGTAATGTAAAGAAGTTATTGGAATCAACAAAAATAATAGATGGAAAAAAATATTGTTTTGTATCATCAACATGGAATCAAGATTTTAAAAATATAATAAATAAAATTGATGACTACAAAAATGCAAAGAAAGCAGGAAGGAGTTTTAAGGAGATTACAACAATAAAGAAGAATCTAGAAGGATGTCTTGCAAAACATATGATTTCATTTGAACAAATTATTGATGTAAATTTCGATGAAATAACAACGCAGCATCAGGAAGAAACTGCTGAATATAGTATTTTCAAATGGTTACAAGAAAATTCTTATAAAGATATTGATTCAAGACAACTATTTTTAAGAATTTATGCAAAAATTTCTTTAGAAAGACCAATCAGAGGATCAATAAATAAAGAAATAGTAGAATATTTAGTTTCCAAATGTGTTAGCAATGAAAAGATAATAGTTGGTGATGATAAAAATAAAAGAAGTAAAACTGTACATATTTTGCAAAGCCTAGAAAAAGAAAAATTGCAATATACAATTGCAAAAGATAAAATAGATTTGATTATTTTACATATTAAACAGGGGAGTTACCATGAGGCTATAAGCTTAATAAATGAGCTAATATGTTTCAATCATAACTTTATTAAGTATAGAATATGGTTGATGATTCAAAATAAAGACTATCATAAAGCGAAAGAAGAGAGTTATTTATATATTAAAAATTACAGAAATGATTATGATATATTTTTATATTTGGGGTTGATTTATTATAAATTAAAAAAATATGATAAGTCATATAAAAACTTTATTAAAGCAAGTAATGCGTGTAAAACTGGATTGCCTTATGAATTATCATATTATTTAGGACATGTCTGTAAAAAAATACACAAGAGTAAAGAGGAATGCTTAGAATATTATGAATATTGCCTAAAAATGGATGACAGTGATTACAAAGTGCATTATGAGATAAGTGAATTGAAACCATTTGATCAATCAATTACACATTTAAATAAAGCAATAGAATTAAAACATACCTATTCACCAGCTTATCTTTTAAAAGCAAATATTCTAAGAGGTATTGGTAGAATCGATGATGCCTACAGGGAGTACTTGAAATTTTTTTCATTAGGAGATGCGAATATTAATAATGTTGATGCATTAAAGGGAATTTATTTTTGTTTAGTTGATAAAGGTAGAACGGAAGAAAGTATTCCTTATCTTGTTTCTTTTATTGATAACTTTTTTTATATTCATCCTAACATTAATTTAAAAGAAAAGGAAACTATTGTTATGTTAGATTGCACTTGGTATGGTAGCAAGCTGTTAACATGTACAAGAAATGGAAGGAATTTTATTATAAATTCACCTATGGACTCTTTTGTTATTCCAGTTAATGATAAATCAAAAGAAAATACGCAGGTTTTAATAGGAGCTTTTCCAGATAGATTGCTATTTATGGATGAAGAGATGCGTGAAAAAAACTTTAATGAAACTTTAATGCCTATGTTTGCTAAAACTTACTTCAATGATTTTGAGTTTTTAAAGATGAAGAATCAAATACTAAAATTAAATAAACTTTCTTTAAACCACAAATTTACTGAACTAATAGATAATAATAATACATCCTTACTTGAAGAATTATTTCCAAGTTTAGGCGAAAGTAAATGCTTAATTTATACAGAATATATAGTAAGAGATGATACAGTTACAGTAAATATTTTTGACTACCTTTATTTTAAGAAGGTTACAATTAATATTGGAAACTTTCAAATTCAAAATGATTTTGGTAAGGATAATGGAGGTTATTTTGTTTTTCAAAGCAGAATAGATAATATAACATTAAGAGCTTGCATATTATTGTTTTGTAGTAATAAGTCAGAATTGATAGAAATTTCATTCCCTGCTAGTAATATTAAAATTCAGAGATGTTTTAAATAATATTATAAATATATTCAATATTTTATATAGCACTAAATTACAAGTTGTTATTTTTGAATATTTATTCTACTAAATCTTCAATTTATGATAATACAATTTCTTTTGAACAGTATAATTTTGTTGATTGGATACAAGAAAATGTAAAATATTACCATACAAGATTAGTGAAAAAGATTAAACTCATATTCTCAAAAGGAAAAACAGGTATTTGTGAATTTAAGAAACTGTTAAATAATATCTTTGATTTGAAGGATATAAAACAATAAGTGAGGGTTTTTATGAAAAGCACTGCAGAGCAGCTTAGGAAAAGAGGAGTGGCAGATCAATTTGATATCGATGAATTAATGAATTTATCCTACGACGAATTAATTGACGGTATAAATACAAAATTACCAGCAAAAAGAACCGCAGCTATTCGCGTATTATATATGAAATTTGGATGCAGTAATGTAAAGCTTATACAAACACTATTAGAGCGGCTATGTATTGAAAAAAGTTTGTACACAAAGCTTGAAATATGCTCTGTGCTTGAAAAAGGTAATGCTACTGCGGCAAAGCTTATGGTAGAGTATTTGGGCAAAATAGGAAGCAATCAATATAAAAAATTACCTGATAGGGTATCTAAAAAAGTCAGTTATCCATTACCAAGAGATATTATTGCTAGAAGCTTAGCTAGAATGGATAAATCTATTTTTGAGGTGCTTATGGAAGCACTTAGTTCACAAGAAAAATATAAAATATATGAGGTCCTAGATGCCATAGGATTTCTTATTTTCTATAACAGAGAATTGGCAAGTTTAAAAGTATTCAAGAGCATATTAGAAATTTTAAAAGCTTATTCTGATGATTATATAATTGTATGGAAAAGTGTAATGTGTTTTTCTGCGTTTTCATATAAAGAAAGCATTGATACTTTAGAATGGATAAAAAGAACCCATGTAAATAAGATTATAAAAGCTGAGGCAGAAAGATCAATAAAACTAATTATAAATAGAAATGGAAAAGAGGAGTTACAATGAAAGTTTACAACAAATTGGTTCGTGATAAAATACCAGCTGTAATAGAGGCGTCAGGAAAGAAGTTTGATATAAGAAAAGTAAGCAAAGAAGAACATTATAAATTGCTAGAGACAAAACTAAAAGAAGAAGTAAATGAATTTTTAGAAGATAAGAATTTAGAGGAATTAGCAGATGTCATGGAGGTATTATTTGGACTAGCTGAAAATATGGGCTACAGTGAAGAGGATTTGATGAAAAAAAGAGCTAGAAAAAGAGAAGAGCGTGGAGGCTTTAAGGAAGGAATTGTACTAGAAAAAGTATATGAATAAGAATATACCTACAGCTATTAAAAAGTATAAACTCATATTATAGCTGTAGGTATTTTTTATTGCAAAAACAGAACAAATGTTTGCACGAATCTTTTTTAGTTGGTAATAATATTTAATGAAAATGACTGGAAAGAGATGAGTGTAATGGATTATAATAAGATTGAGGATGCAGTTTTGAAAAAGGCAATGGAATTTTTTAAGGATAATGCCGTAAAGTTTTTTGGAATAAATACAAAAATAACTGCACCAGCTGAAACGGAAATTAAAAACATAGATATAAAAACAAATTACACAGACTATTTGTTTTATACTGATGATGGAAATTATCTTCATTTTGAGTTTCAAACCACAGATAAAAGGGATGACATAAAAAGGTTTCTATATTATGATGCTTCTTTATTTTACAAAGAAAAGCGAAAGGTTAGAACAATAGTTATTTATTCAGCAGACATAGAAAATGTAGAGACTAATATTGATGCGGGAAGTATAAAGTATGATATTGAAGCGTTTTTTATGAGGAACTTAGATGGAGATGCTAAATTAAAATATTTAGCAGAAAAAATAAATAATGGTGAACATTTAACCAATGAGGATATTTTAACACTAACGCTAGTACCATTAATGAGCGGTAAAGAGTCCAGAAGTGAAAGGACAATCAAAAGTATAGAATTGGCAGAAAATATATCAGAGGATACTGAAAAATTACAATGTTTATCACTATTGTATGCACTATTTGAAAAGTTTGGAGATAGTTATTCTAAGAAAAAATTTATGGGAGTGATAAGTATGACTGAAATAGGCAGAATGTTAAGAGAAGAAGGAAAAGAGGAAGGCAAGGCAGAAGGTAAGGCAGAAGGCAAGGCAGAAATTCTTATAAAATTACTTGTTAAAAAGTTTACGACTGTTCCAAAGGAATATAGAGATAGTATAAAGAAATTGCCTGAGGAAACTATCGATGTTATTGCAATAGATATCTTTGATTTGAAAGATATAAAAGAATTAGAAAAATATTTTAAGTGAATTATAAAGCAAAGAAACAAGCAGTAAGTTTGAAAGAAAAATAATTATGACATATTGTTGTCATAATTATTTTTTTAAGGTGGTATTAAAATATAGATAAACCAGTTCAACTACCAAAATCAATTTGCATCATAATGTCCAAAAGACGGCACTTTGATACAAATTGATTTTGAAGTTTCAAGTGGTTTATCTTTAATAATAAAAGTTATCATTAAAACTTTTATAAATAAAAATTAAAAGGGGAAAGGAAAGCGATATGAAGTATTATTTAAGAGGCGAGATTGCCAAAATATCTGGCATTAATGTGGAAACACTAAGGTATTATGAAAATAATAAATTGATTCCTATTCCTAAAAGAACTTCAAAAGGATATAGAATTAAAAAATAACTTATAGAATAATTTGACATACGAACATATGTTTGATATACTCCAATATATAGATATATCATTTCAACTATTAAAATTCATGTGCACCAAAATGCCTAGAAGATGGTATTTTGGTACAAATAAATTTTAAGTTTCAAGGTGGTATATCCTTATAAGTATTTTACAAATTGGAGATGGGGATATTGACTACAAAGATGAAGTATGAAAAAATCATAAAAATTGTTCAAGATAAACTTACATGTTCAGCACATAATTTAGATCATGTGTTTAGAGTTTATAATCTTTGTTTATTACTTGCAAAATATGAGAAAGATGTTGATTTAGAAGTTCTTATTCCGGCGTCATTATTACATGATATCGCAAGGGTAGAAGAAAGTGAGGACAAAACAGGCAAAATTGATCATGCTGTTTTAGGAAGTGTTGTTGCGGAAAATATATTAAGAAAATTAGAATATGAAGAAGAACAGATTAAAGCGATAAAGCATTGTATTATAACTCATAGATTTAGAACTGGAAATGAGCCTAAAACAATAGAAGCCAAAATACTCTTTGATGCTGATAAACTTGATGTTATAGGCGCAAGTGGAATTGCTCGCACCTTTATGCTTGCAGGACAATTTGGGCAGAGATTAACAGTAAATGATTCTCTAGATGAATATATTCAAGCTAATACAGTTCAAAATGGAAGACTTAAGGATGTTTCCAAGCATACACCTTTTATTGAATATGAGGTTAAATTTAAAAAGGTTCCTAATAAATTATATACAGAAAAAGCAAAAGAAATTGGTAGAGAAAGACTTGAGTTTATGGACCAATATTTCAATAGATTAAAAGCGGAAATAAAAGGATCAAAATAAAAATTTATAAGTTATACCACAGTTCAACTTTGAATTATGTGGTATTTTTTATTATTGTAGGTATCATAAAAACATACGAACAAATGTTTGCATGAATTTTTCTTAGTTGGAAATAATATTTAATGAAAAACAACTGGAAAGAGATGAGTGTAATGGATTATAATAAGATTGAGGATGCAGTTTTGAAGAAGGCAATGGAATTTTTCAAGGATAATGCTGTGAAGTTTTTTGGAATAAATGCAAAAATAACTGCACCAGCTGAAACGGAAATTAAAAATATAGATATAAAAACAAATTACACGGACTACTTATTCTATACGGAGGATGGAAATTATCTTCATTTTGAGTTTCAAACCACAGATAAAAGGGATGACATAAAAAGATTTCTATATTATGATGCTTCTTTATTTTACAAAGAAAAGCGAAAAGTTAGAACAATAGTTATCTATTCAGCAGACATAGAAAATGTAGAGACTAATATTGATGCTGGAAGTATAAAGTATGGTATTGAGGCATTTTTTATGAAGAACTTAGATGGAGATGCTAAATTAAAATATTTAGCAGAAAAAATAAATAACGGCGAACATTTAACTAATGAGGATATTTTAACATTAACATTGGTACCACTAATGAGCGGTAAAGAGTCAAGAAGTGAAAGAACAATTAAAAGTATAGAATTAGCAGAAAATATATCAGAGGATACGGAAAAATTACAATGTTTATCTCTATTGTATGCACTATTTGAAAAGTTCGGAGATAGCTATTCTAAGAAAAAATTTATGGGAGTGATAAGTATGACCGAAATAGGCAGAATGTTAAGAGAAGAAGGAATAGAAGAGGGAAGAGCTAAGGGAAGAGAAGAAGGGATAGCTGAAGGGAAAGAGGAAGGAAAAGCAGAGGGCAAGGCTGAAATTCTTATAAAATTACTTGTTAAAAAGTTTACCACGGTTCCAAAGGAATATAGAGAGAATATAAAGAAATTGCCTGAGGAAACTATCGATGTTATTGCAATAGACATTTTTGATTTAAAGGATATAAAAGAACTAGAAAAATATTTTAAGTGAATTAGAAAACAAAGAAAAAAGCATTAAGTTTGAATGAAAAATAATTATGGCGTATTGTTGTCATAATTATTTTTTTATAATTAAGGTGATTAAAGATATACCATTGTGAAACTTAAAATTCATTTGTACCAAAATGCCGTCTTTTGGGCATTATGGTGCAAATTAGTTTTAATAGTTGAACTGATATATCTATATAAAAATAAACAAATATTAAATAACATCAAGTTAAATATTGTAAAAAGTATTTAAAGCTAATTTAACTAAAGCTATTACAGTTACTATCGATAAATCTACAGAATTTAATCTTTAATCAGCTTTAATTATATTAATTTGAATAAGGGGTTACCGTACCGAAACTTAAGTTATACATGTTTCAAAATACCATGTTCTGGGCATTATGAGACATGCATAACTTAATAGTTGAGTCGGTAACACTATTAAGCTGATTCTAAATTAAAGTTAAGATAATTAAGTGATTGAAAAGGGGGCTAATAGTAGTTATGGTTAATACAGCAAGAAACAAAACAGAAACTGTAGTTAATAAGAAAGACATCAGCTTAAAGAGGACGTCTTTGACAACTTTTTTATTTATAGGAATTATTCCTCTAGCAGTATTTAGCTTCATATTTTTTATAATAATTAAGAATTCAATTCATAGTAATCAAATTAGCGCAATGAAACAAATTTCAAGTATGGCTACAGAGAACGTTGACAAGTGGGGTGACGATAATATATTACTGGCAGAGGATTTAGCTGGGTCACAAGTAGTTGGCAGTGGAAATTTGAGCGATATTCAAACTGAGTTTAAAGCTAAATTAGCAGGGGATACCAGTATACTAAACATAATGTATGCAGATATTCAAGGAAATGTATTAACCGATGGACTAGGCTCTATAAATTTAAACATTAAAGATCAATCATATTTTAATGAAGCAATTAAAGGAAATACATATGTAAGTAATGTATTTATTGATAAAAACTCTAATAATCCTATTATTGTATTTGCTGCACCAGTAAAAAAAGATAATCATGTCATTGGAACAATTGTAAATGAAATGAATGTATCAAGCATAGATTCAGTTATAGGAAATATTTTCTTTGCGAAGCATGGAGTGATATATACTTTTGATAGAAAAGGAAATATTACATTTAATCCTGATAAAACAAAGATTATGAAAGAAAATATTATAGATAGCGGTTCTGATGGACTAAAAAAATCCGCTGAAAGTGCACTTAGAGGAAATATGAATAGTTCAACCTATAGTATAAAAGGACAATCGGAAGAAGCTGTTTACAACTATATTCCATCCTTAGGCTGGGGAACAATGACTACAATTCCAACTAGCGAACTTTATGCAGGGTTTATTTATGTGTTAGAAATAGCTGTACCTCTTTTTATAATTTTAGTAGCAGGTATTATTGTTATAGCTTGGAAGAATGCAGAAAAACTTGTAACACCTATAGCTGAACTTAACATTTTAACTAAAAAGGTTGCTGATGGGGATTTGACGGTTAAAGCTGATATTAATGGGGCTAAGGAAATTGTTGAAATAGGAAATAGCTTCAATGCAATGATAAGTTCATTAAAGAATTTGACATCGGATATATATATAAAGAATGATTATTTAAAAGAAGCATCAGAAAATTTAGATAGTATTTCAAGTTCTACGGAGGACGTTAGTAAAGATATATCTAAAGCCATGGAAGAGGTTGCAGTTGGTGCTACTTCCCAAGCTAATAAAATGGAAGAAGTATTAGTTAATGTACAAGATTTAGATACAAAAATGGATGAATTAAGTATTAAAATAATAGAAATAAGTAATGCTTTAAAAAATTCAGAAGAGGCGTTAGATAGAGGACAAAATGATATTAAATCTTTAGAAGCTAGTACAAATAGGCAGCAGTCTATAGTTAAAGAAACGGTAAAAGAAGTAAATGAATTAGAAACTTCTGTAGTAAATGTAGATAAAATAATAGGTACTATTGGAGATATAGCGGCTCAAACAAATTTACTTGCACTAAACGCATCTATAGAAGCAGCAAGAGCTGGCGAAAGTGGAAAAGGATTTGCAGTTGTAGCAGGAGAAGTTGGAAAACTGGCTAATGAATCACAAACTGCCGCTAATGAAATTTCAACAATACTAAAAGATATAAGGAGCAAGACTAATAATACTACAAATTTAATGAATTCTTTAGTTGAAGCTATGAAATTACAATCAGAAACAGTAACAAAAACAATAAATTTGTTTAGTGACATTACTTTTGCAGATAAGAGTATTACGGAAAATATACAAACCTTTAATAAGTTAATAGAATATATCAGTACTTTTAGCAATAATGTTTTGGAAGTTGTTGAGACCTTATCAAGTATATCAGAGCAATGTGCAGCAGCAACAGAAGAAGTTACAGCCTCCACACAGGATCAATTAACTATGGTGGAAAAATTAAGAAAATCAAGCATTGGAATTGGAACTATAGTTAAGGAACTGGAAGCAAATATAGAAAAATTTAAGATTGATGAGGAGATACAATAATGAAGAGAATATTATATATTATATTTTTAGTTGTTCTTGTTGTGTCTATGCTGTCAGGTTGTGGATATACAAATACTAGCAATACTGGAGTTGTAAATATTTCTTTATTAAATTCAAAACCTGAAATTCAAGTGGCATTAGAAGCTGCAGCTAAAAAATTTTCTAAAGAAAACCCAGGAATAAATATAAAAATAGTTAAATATAGTCAAGCAGAGACCTATTACGATAAATTAAATTCTATGTATGCCTGTGGAAATGCCCCAACTATGACACTAATTGATCCAAACAATATTAAAAATATTCAGGATAACCTAGCAGATTTATCAAAAGAAACTTGGGTTAAAGATATTTCAGGTGGAGCTACGGATATATCAAAGAATAGTAGTGAAAAAATTGTAGCCTTCCCATTTGCCTTAGAGGGCATTGGACTAATATACAATAAAAAAGTTATATCTGAAGCTGGTATTGATGTTAGTAAAATTAATACAACCAAGAGTTTAGAGGAAGCCTTTAAAAAAGTAGAATCTACAGGAAAAAAAGGCATAGTAATAACTAATGAAACCTGGTCTTTAGGAGATCATTTTCTATCAACAGCATACTCTGCTCAGGCAAAAGACGCAAAAAGTATAAATAAGTATATTGATAGCATTAAAGCAGGAAGTACACAATTAAAAAATGATGCTAAAATAAATGGACTTTTAGATACTTTTGATGTAATGAAAAATTATAATATATACAAAGGCAATCCTCTTTCGCCATCTTATAATAAATGTGCAGAAATAATTGGAAAAGGGGATGTTGGATTTTGGTATATGGGAAACTGGGCATCAAGTGAAATTTTAGACAATAGTAATGGAAATAAAGATTTTGGATTTATTCCTTTGCCAATAAGTAACAATAGCTCAGATTACGGAAATAGTGAAATTACTGCAGGTGTAACAAAGTATATAGTTGTAGACAAAAAGGATAACTCAACTGAACAACAGGAAGCTGCAAAGAAATTTTTAAATTGGATGGTCTATAGTACATCTGGTCAAGATTTTATGGTAAATAAGGCAGGAGTTATTACTGTATTTAAAAACAACAAGTTAAAGCAAACAGATCCCTTAGCGAAATCTATAGTTGATTATGAGTCAAAGGGAAAAGTAATGCAGCTGATTAATTGTTATTTGCCTACAGATAATTCAGCTAATGTAGGTGTTGCCTTAAAGAAATATCTTGCTGGAGAAATTGATAGAAATACTCTTATAGATACAATTCAAACCTATTGGCAAAATCATAAATAACTTGGTATAAAGACATGGTGCATTTGTATCATGTCTTTTGTTAACGTGACTTCGATAGAAGTGCATCGAAGTTTCATGGGGCTCGATGCCCACTGAAATCTTATTATGCAAAATTATAAGTATTTTTTTATTTATATCGTAGCAAAATAACATAGAATTAGTAAATTTGAGTTCTACTATTTCTTGTTGTATATCTAAAATGTTTATTTTCAATAATTTATTTAATAAAGTATTGAATTAAGATTGTTTTTGTAATAGAATAATAATTAATTAATAATTATTATCTATTAATAATTTTAATCTTCTTTTAAAAGATAAAGAATTTTAAAATTGCAAATAAATGATTAAAGATAAACCACCTTGGAACTTAAAATGGTTTATCTATGTATAGGAGTGGAAAAATTATGAATGAAGAACAAATGATTAGGATGCATACAGGTAAAGGATTTATAGCGGCTTTAGATCAAAGTGGAGGTAGTACTCCAAAAGCATTGCAGCAATATGGCATTGCAAATAGCAGCTATTCTAATGATAAGGATATGTTTGATTTGGTGCACAATATGAGAAAGCGTATTATAAAAAGTCCTGCTTTTAATTCAAAGTATATTTTGGGGGCTATATTATTTGAAGATACAATGCGCCGTACTATTGATGGAGAATATACTGCTGATTATCTTTGGAAACAAAAAAATATTGTGCCTTTTTTAAAAATAGATAAGGGCCTAGCAGAAATTCAAAATGGTGTAGAGCTTATGAAACCAATAGATAATTTGAAGGACATTTTAAAGGAGGCAGTAGAAAAAAATATTTTTGGAACTAAGATGCGTTCTGTTATTAAAGAAGCAGATCCTTATGGAATCAAAATACTAATTAATCAGCAATTTGAAGTTGCCAAAGAAATTTTTGATGCCGGGTTAATTCCAATCGTTGAACCAGAGGTAGATATCCATAGTACTTCCAAAAAAGAATCAGAAAAACTTTTGAAGCTTGAAATTTTAAAACAGTTATCAAGACTTGATGAAAAAACAAAAGTGATGCTTAAACTTTCAATACCAACAGAGGATAATTTTTATAGTGATCTAATGGAAGATTCCCATGTTGTTCGTGTTGTTGCTTTATCAGGTGGATACAGCCAAAGTGAAGCAAATAAAAAATTAGCTGAAAACTCTGGATTAATTGCTAGTTTTTCAAGGGCATTATTGCAAGACTTAACTGTGGAGCAATCTGAAGAAGAATTTAATAAAATATTAGCAAACTCAATTAATGAAATTTATGAAGCATCAATTAAATAAGTTATACCTACAGTTGTTATAAAGTATAAATTGATATAACAGCTGTAGGTATTTTTTATTGCAAAATCAGAACAAATGTTTGTATGAATCTTTCTTAGTTGGCAATAATATTTAATGAAAAACAACTAGAAAGAGATGAGTGAAATGGATAATAATAAGATTGAGAATGCAGATTTGAAGAAGAAAATGGAAACTAGCTCATGAAAAAGAAAACTCATAAAAAGATAATAATTACAAATAAGTTTATAAAACATATGGAAGTGCATAGGAATAGCTTTATAGTACCATATACAAAGCTAATAGATATTTGCAACAATGATGGAACATTTCAAAATCTTACAAAGTCTTTGGAGGCATTTGTAGTTGAATTTCCTTATAACATTGGATTTAGCGAAATGGTAGAAATAAATGGGGATGAAGAGGTGTTTTATGCAAAAAGAATTGGAAGAAGTATCTATACAAAATTTGTAGTAGGTAAACAGAACAAAGAAGTAAATAAGTGTGTAATTTGTTTGAAGCAGAATCAGGCAAATAACAAGGAATACTTTTTAATAACTATGTTTCCGGGAGAATATACGGTGAGGGAGCCAGAAGATACTACTATAAAGGATATAACTACTTTAAAGGCTACATTAAAGTTTTGGCAGAATCATGCTTTAAAATTCGACCTGGAAACAGTTGATACTTCAACTATTGTAAAGGAATGTCCTTATAAACATTCGATGTTAATAAAAATAAACCAATTGAAACTTCAAAATTAATTTGTATCAAAATGCCGTTTCCTGGGCTTATGATGCAAATTAATTTTGTTAGTTGAAATGGTTTATCTTTATTTCAAAAATTTAATAACTTCTTTAAACACAGTTTCTTTTTCACATTCTATTGTGATATTGTGTGCACATTTATTTAGAAGTATTCTTTTAACTTCTTTTGAGGAGACTTCTCTTTCGATTATGTCAATGCCTTTTTCAGCTATTGCGTTATCCTTTGTTGAATGAATTATAAGTATAGGCTTGTCAAGTTTATTTAGGTTAGTTCTTGTTGCCCTTTGAAGTTTGCTTAGTTCACAGGCAGAGGCTAAAGGGATTTTGTTGTAACCAAGCAAGTATTTGCGTTCTTCCTCGGGTCGCTCTTCTGGAGGCCATTCGGTGTATTTTATAAAGTGCTTTAAAATAGGGAGAAATACTGTGAGTTTATTTTTGTTTACTAGGGCTGGTGCCAATAATACAAGTTTGTCTACGGGATAATTTTCAGCTATGTTTAAAGCTAATACACCACCCATAGAATGACCTATTATATATATTTTACTGCAGGAAGCTATTAACTTATCATAAGCTGTTTTGACAGAATTAATCCAGTGGGTATATTTTGAGGTTTCAAATTCTTCTAGTGAGGTTCCATGACCTGCTAGCTTTACGCCTAAAACAGAGTAACCTTCAGTTTTAAGCTTTTCACCTAGTTCTCTCATTTCGGCAGGGGTGGAGCTAAAGCCGTGTATTAATAAGCAGCCTATTTCATTGCCTTTAAAAAAGAATTCTTCCTTTAAATTATTAGTTTCCATGTAAGTCATCTCCAATTTTATTTTTGGCTATATTTTAAATAAGTATTGATTTTCACGCTTACCTAAATATAGGCTTATTTTTATAAAGAAAGTGAAGTGTCATATTTTTTTATTTTGCTCACTGAGAGTATTATAGAGGCTATAACGAGCCAAAGTATTGATAGTGGGAAAAATGCCTTGTAACCTACAGTATCGAGAAGTAAACCCATTAGGTTTCCAGAGATAAATTGTGAAAAGGATACGAAGAAATTAAAAATCCCCATAAATTCTCCAAGTCTTTCGGTTGGCACTACTTCAGCAAGAATTGAATAGGAAGTAACTTGTATTGCTATAAAACCAATGCCAATAAAACACATCATTATATATAAAGCAGAAGTAGTAGTTACAAATAAACCACCCAAGAGAGAAAGTGTAAATATTAAGCTGCCAAAAAGCATGACCTTCTTTCTTTCAATTTTATCTGAAAGCACACCAAGGGGATAGGCAAAGATAGCTCCGGTCATAGTTAGTAAAAGAAGTGAAAAGCTTGCCGTACCTTCACTTATATGCAAATTATTAATGCAGTATTTTACAAAGAAAGGTGTTATGCCGCCGTAGCCCATGTATATAAAAAACATAGCAAGGAATAATTTCATGGCAGAGGGAAACTTATAAAAGTCAAAAGCTAATTTTATATTTTTCTTTTCAGTATAAATAGGCTTTTCTTTGACTAATAGAACCGTGACAATCACAGTAATTATACCTAAAAATGCAGCAACAAGGAAGGGAAGAGCATGATTTTTATTTAAAGAACTTGAACTTGACCAAAGTATAGGACCAGTTACAAATATAAAGGCACCACCAAGGACGCTTATAACCTTAGAAAAACCGTTTGCAAGACCAAGCTGATTTTCTTCTACGGTTTCAGGAATTAGTGAGTAATAGGGACCTTGATAAAAATTCAAACTAAAATAGAATATGAAAGCGATTACAAAAAGCGTTAAGTAACTTTTAGAAAATGGCATAGCGCACATAGCTATAGTTGTAGCAATAGAACCCATTATCATAAAAGGTTTTCTTCTTCCCATTTTAAAGTGGGATCTGTCACTTAACAAGCCTGAAAGGTACTGTACAAAAATTCCTGTAAATGACCCCATGGTTATTAAGAAAGCAGATTTTGAATTGCTAACATTAAAGGTAGCAACTAACATGGGAATTAAGGTCATGTTCATAGCCCAAAGTAAACCTACGCCTAAGTTTGGAAGTCCAATAATATACGGTGAAAACTTTTTATTCATTTTGCATTCCCCCATAATTTTTATTTTCAATATATTTTAAAGCCATATCTTTAACTAATTCTAATTGAGCCTTTCCTTCAAAATAATTATCACTGTCTAATATTATATTTCTTAAAATTAGTTTTTGAGAAAGGCTAATTAAAGTGTGACTTATGGTCATATAAAATTTTTCGCTTTTTATATTTGGATTTATTGAGCCGTCTTTTTTGCCTAATTCTAAGGCGTCTATCATTACCGGCATGAGTTTTAATATATTTTTTTCATATGAAGAAAGTCGTTCTTTTGCTATATTTTCCTTAACTACATAGTTATCAAAGTCCTCTATAAATCTAAAAAAGTACTTGTGATTCGTGTAAGTTTTAATAAAAATATCAAGTATTTTGCTTACTCTTTCTAGCCCACTTAGTTTATCGTAATCGTTTTCTAAAGTATCGTGAAAAATATTTATTTCCGTGTCCCAAAAGCTAATGGCCGCTTCAATGACAATTTCAGTTTTTGTTTTAAAGTATCTGTATACAGAGGCAATTCCAATTTCAGCTTTTTCAGCTATATCTGTCATTTTGGTGTTTTCAATTCCTTTTTCTATAAATACTTTAACGGCGGCAGCTACAACAAGCTTTTTCCTTTTGTCTTTTTGCTGCTCGGTTTCTTTTTTTCTTTTTTCAATAAGATCCATTTTTGCACCTCCTCATTATTCACAATGAAGTAGTTCCTTAAAAAATAGTACCTGATAGTTAAACTATCATCTTGATATATATTATATCACTTATACATATTATGGCAAGAGCGGCTATAAAATATTTCCATTTTACTAGCTAAGATACTAAGTTTACATTGAATGGCATGTATAAAATTTGATAAAAAGAAAAAATATATTTTAAAAGGGAGGCTAAAAATATGTTTATTCCTAAAAGAGTAATATTTGAAAAAAGTTCTTTAGATTATGAAATAGGTCAGAATATATATAGTAGATTTAAGGAAAATCCAAACATTGAGATAATAAACCTATCCTCAAATAAAGTAAAGCAGCATATTCCAGGTGAAAATTTATATGACTTTTATAGAGAAGGAAAAAATACCTTAGTGGTTGGAGTAAAAAAAGGCTTTAAATTTCAATCCTGTAAGCCTTCTGCTCATTATCAATTGCCACTTGTATCTGGCTGCATTGGACAATGTGAGTATTGTTACTTAAACACAAATTTAGGTGATAAGCCATATATAAAGGTTAATGTAAATGTTGAGGATATACTAAATGAAGCTCAAAAATATATAAATGAAAGGCTGCCGGAAACAACCATATTTGAGGGGTCTGCTACATCAGATCCTATACCTATTGAGCCTTATACTAATATATTAAAAAAGAGTATAGAGTTTTTTGGAAAAAGTAATAATGGAAGATTTAGGTTTGTTACAAAATTTAATGATGTAGATACACTGCTCGATGCAAAGCATAATGGTAATACGGAAGTAAGATTTACCATAAACACAGATAGAGTTATAAGCGAATACGAAAATAGAACTGCCCCTATTAATAAGAGAATAGAAGCTAGTGTAAAAGTAGCAAAAGCAGGATATAAGATAGGGTATATAATAGCACCAGTATTTTTATATGAAGGCTTTAAGGAAGATTATAAGAAAATGCTTTTAGATTTAAATTCTAAGCTTCCAAAGGATTTAGAATATCCTGTAACCTTTGAAGTTATATCACATAGGTATACGACGAGAGCAAAAAATATAATATCAGAGGTATTTCCGGAAACAACGCTTCCAATGGTAGATGAAGAGAGAAAATACAAACATGGACAGTTTGGATATGGAAAGTTTGTTTATAACAAAGAAGCCTTGCAAGACATGAAGGAATTTTTTACGCAGCAAATAGAAGAGATATTTAGTGACAAGGTCATACTTTATATAATTTGACTCATATCACTTTAAAGCAAATTTTGGTTGAAATATCCATATGTTAAGAATAAAATATTAATTGTATATTTTTTAATTGGGGGGCGAAATTTTATGATGAAAAGGATAGAAAATGCAGCACTTATAGGAATGGGGGCAGTAGGCTGTGAAGGAGTTTTTTGAAAGGGCAGGGGTATCTTATGAAATACCAGAAAATATGCTTCATTCACAGTGGTCAAAGTTTATGTTTAATGTAGGGATAAATACGGCATCTGCAGTTTTAAAAGCGGATTATGGAGTGTTTCAGAAAAGCAAAGAGGCAAGAGAGCTTATGCTGTCATTAATGCAGGAGGTTGTAAAGGTATCTCGAAAAACAGGAGTTAACCTTAATAAAGCTGATATAGAAAATTGGTGCAAAATTTTAGATAGCTGTGAGCCAAAAGGGAAAACCTCAATGTGTCAGGATATATTGGCTGGAAGAAAAACAGAGGTAGATATGTTTTCTAAAGCTGTATGTGATCTTGGAGAAAGGTACGGCATAGACACACCTGTAAACAAAACATTTTTAAATATAATAAAGGTAATTGAATGATGATGAAAAATAGCGATTGGGGCTGTCGCACAAAAATTATTTTATACACAAGTAATAAAGATTCCGAATTAAATCAATTCACAATTCACGATGCACAATTCACAATGAAGGTAGATTTTCTGTAGCAAAGCTACAGAAAATCTTAAAACTTATTTTTTTATTGCTTACGCAATAGCACCATTTATGGTGCTAAGCTAAGCTTATAATTTAAGATTTACCTGACGCAAGGAAGGCAAATCATCCTTCATTGTGCATTGTGAACTGTGAATTGTGAATTGATTAAGTTTGTTCGCATTAATTATAAGTTACGTATTAAATAAGCTTATTGCGACTGCTACATTTCTAAAAAATTAATAGAGGCATTAGCAAGCGGGCAATGAAAATTATGAACAATTAATATATACATAATTTTAAAAATCAAAAACTTTTTCTAGTTCAATAACAAGATTAGAAAATATGGATACTTTTACATTATCATTTTCAGTGTATATTTCAGGTCTTTCGTATTTATTGTTGCTTTGCAGAATGAATACACTTGTAAGTTTTGTATCTGGTTCTACTATCCAATATTCTTTAACACCTGCTTTTTCGTACATATTAAATTTTAGTAGTCTATCAATCCTAGCCGTAGCCGGTGATAGTATTTCAATAACCATATCAGGTACACCATAATATCCAGTTCCTTTTAATTTGCTTTTATCATAAACTACTAGCAAATCTGGTTGATAAACGTTAGTAATATCTCTATCCTTTTCATTTTCACAAGGCAACCTTAAATCAAATGGAGCAGCAAATACTTGACACGTTTTATCACGTAAATATTCACCAAATTGCAGCATTAATTCTCTTGATATAGATTGATGTTGCCATGATGGAGCTGCTTGCATATAAGGCTCGCCGTTAATAAGTTCCCATTTTTCTTCCTCTGGCCAAGTTAAATATTCAGCATACGTATACTTTTTATTTTCTATTGGTAAAGACATGGCAAAACACTCCTTATCTATATAATTGTCATATTATATATAATAACTTATTTTTAATATTATATCAATGAAAGGGGCATAGACATATCTAGAGCTTTTATAACTATTGTACCAAATAAATAAAATAAAAATATTAAGAGTAGAAACTAGCTAATGAAGAAGACTCGTAAAAAGATAATAATTACGAATAAGTTTATAAAACATATTAAAGCAATTAAAAATTACTATAGTAAAAGGTTACTGTAGTAATTTTTATTTTTTGATTTTTTTTAGTACAACAATACAATTTTTTGAATCTTGTAAATATTATAACATACATGGATTAAGTTCTAGTACTTGAGCTTTTTACATATATTTAGAAAAAAGCTAAATGATAAACTATTAAAAAATAGTTAGATAATCAAAAATATTAATAAAATTTAAAATAATTATTAATAATATATCAAAAAAATATTGAATATGTAATTAAATTGTGATATTATTATTAACAATAATTCAGAAAATATTAACTAGTTTGTAATTAATGAAAATTCGATTAGTTAATTAAATTTATAAATTTCGCTAGGGGGGAAAATAAACTTTTATTCAAAAAAAAATCATACTATTAATTTTTGCAATATTGCGAAATTTATAAGTGAAATTTTATTATTTTATTGGGAGGGCTTTTTATGATAAAAAAGAAAATTGCTTTAGGATTAACATTGGCAATGTCAATTGGTATTTTTTCAGGATGTGGTGCTGCTGGAAGTGGTGGTTCATCAAGTGGAGAAATAAAAATAGGGGTTGTAACTCCACTTACTGGTTCAATTTCAGCTTATGGTAAGTCAGCACGTAATGGACTTGATTTGCTTCAAAAGGAGGTCAATGACAAAGGTGGAATTAATGGTAAGAAAATAGAATTTGTTTATGGTGATGATGAAAACAAACCAGCATCTGCTGTAAATGTTGCGCAAAAGCTTATTAATGAAGATAAAGTTGTTGCAATAGTAGGACCTCTTACAAGTACTTGTGCAAATGCAGTTGCACCAATAGCACAGCAAAATAAAATACCTATGGTTACAGGAACTGGTACTAATCCTAAGATTACACAAGCTGGAGATTATATTTATAGAACATGCTTTATTGATCCTTTTCAAGGTACTGTAATTGCCAAATTTGCAAGTGGAGATTTAAAAGCTAAAACAGCAGCAATACTTTATGATAATGGAAATGATTATTCTAAAGGACTTGCAGATAATTTCCAAAAAGCATTTAAAGCAGCAGGCGGAAATATAGTTGATTCTGAAACTTATAATACAAATGATCAGGATTTTAATGCTCAGCTTACAAAAATAAAGGATAAAAATGCAGATGTATTATTTGCACCAGATTATTATTCAACAGTAGGAATGATTGCAAAACAAGCAAGAGCACAAGGAATTAAATCAACTTTCCTTGGTGGTGATGGATGGGATTCAGCGGATTTATTTAAAGTTGGTGGAGATGCCGTAAATGGTGCATACTTTACTGACCACTATTCAGCAAAAGATACTTCACCAGAAGTTACAACATTTATTGATAGCTATAAGAAAAAATACAATACTACTCCAGATTCAATGGCAGCTTTAAATTATGATGCTGGCAAAGTATTAATTGAATCAATTAAAAAAGCTGGTAAAACAGACGGAGAAAGTATAAAAAATGCACTTAAAAATTACAGTGGTACTGTAGTATCTGGTAAGATTACTTTTGATAAAGACAGAAATGCTGTTAAGGCCGCAGTAATTATAAATGTTAAAAATAATGATTTTGATTTTGTAAAGAAAATTCAACCATAGTTTATATATTACATGGCATTTTTTAAATAATGCCATGTAATAAAATTTTATACAAGATAGGAATGGGGGAAAGCAGATGGAATTTTTACAGCAAGTTATTAATGGGCTAGCACTTGGAAGTGTTTATGCGTTAATTGCAATTGGTTATACTATGGTTTATGGAATAATAGGACTTATAAATTTTGCACATGGTGATATATATATGATGGGGGCTTTTTTTGGATTCTTTGCTGCTGTAAAATTTAAACTACCATTTATACCTACCTTGCTTGTAGGCATGATAGGAGCAGCTATTTTAGGAGTAATAATTGAAAAAATTGCATATAAGCCACTAAGAAATTCTCCAAAACTTTCTTTGCTTATAACAGCCATAGGAATGTCCTTGCTTCTTGAAAATGGAAGTAGATTGGATTTTATATTTGGACCAGATTATAGAACTTATCCATCAAATTTATTACCTGAAAAAATTATACAAATAGGGTCTTTAAGAGTAGATTCACTTCATTTACTTATTATTTTGATTTCGATTATATTGGCAGTTGTGCTTCAAATAATAGTATTTAAAACTAAAGTTGGAAAAGCTATGAGAGCTACAGCTTTTGATAATGATGCAGCTGCTTTAATGGGAATAAATATTGACAATATTATATCAGTAACTTTTGCTATTGGTTCTGCACTTGCTGGTGCTGCTGGAGTATTGGTTGGTATTCTTTATTCAAGGATTGATCCTTATATGGGAATAATGCCTGGTTTAAAGGCGTTTATTGCAGCAGTACTTGGTGGTATTGGAGTAATTCCTGGGGCAGTAATTGGAGGCATAATAATGGGACTTGCAGAGACGTTTACAAAGGTATATATATCATCTAAGCTTTCAGATGCTATAGCTTTTGCAATATTAATTGTAATTTTACTTATAAAACCTTCAGGTATCTTAGGTAAAAAACCAAATGTGAAAGTGTAGGTGAATATTATGTTTAAAAATAGTTTGAAAAAATTTGGAATTTTTATTGCGGCTTCAATAGTTATTTTTGTAATACTTTCTTTTGTTATTAATCAAAATATAATTGATCAATATGGAACAAGAATAATTATATTGATTTGTATTAATGTAATTTTAGCATTGAGTGTAAATTTAATATTAGGTTTTACTGGACAGTTTACTATAGGGCATTCGGCATTTATGGCAATAGGTGCATATGCATCAGCAATGTTAACAATAAAGCTTAATTTACCTTTTATTATTGCACTTCTTGGCGGTGGAATAATTGCTGGATTAATAGGTTTTATAATAGGTGTACCAACCTTAAAGTTAAAAGGAGATTATTTGGCTATTACAACATTAGGTTTTTGCCAAATAGTAGTTGTTATAATTCAAAATATTCCTCAGATTGGTGGAGCACAAGGACTTACAGGAATTCCACCAAAAACTACATTTGCATGGACATTCTTTGCAATGATTATAACAATACTTGTAATTTATAATATAGTTCATTCGTCACAAGGTAGAGCTATGATTTCTGTCCGTGAAGATGAAATTGCAGCTGAAGCTATGGGAATTAACACAACAAAATATAAAATAATGGCCTTTGTTATTGGTTCATTTATTGCAGGAGTTGCAGGTGGGCTTTATTCTCACTATATGATGTATATTGAACCTACAACTTTTAATTTCCTTAAATCAGTTGACTTCATTACCTATGTAGTTTTAGGAGGCATTGGAAGTATACCAGGCTGTATTGTTTCAACTGCTGTACTTACTTATCTTCCAGAAGGTCTTAGAGGTTTTGGAGATTTAAGAATGGTTATTTATCCAATACTTTTAATAGTTATAATGATTTTAAATGCAAAAGGTATGTCACCATCTAAATTATTGAAGAGAAAGACTAGAGGAGGGGATAAAAATGCCACTGCTTAATGCTAAAAATCTTACTATGCGCTTTGGTGGTCTTGTGGCGGTTTCAGATTTCTCTCTTGAAATTGGGGAACATGAGCTAATTGGACTTATAGGACCTAACGGTGCAGGTAAAACAACTATATTTAATATGCTTACAGGCGTTCGTAACCCAACAGAAGGAAAAATTGAATTTGCAGGAGAAGATATTACTAATATAAAGCCTTATGAAATAACAAAAAAGAGAATGGCAAGAACCTTTCAAAATATAAGACTTTTTAAGGAAATATCCGTGCTTGATAATGTTAAAATATCTTTTAATTTTCGTGTGAAATATAATATAGCTGATTCAATTTTAAGATTGCCTAGATTTTTTAAAGAAGAAGAAGAAATAGAAAAGAAGGCATTAGATTTACTTAAGATTTTTAAGCTTGATGGTAAAAAGGATGAATTAGCAGCAAACCTTCCATATGGTGAACAAAGAAGGCTTGAGATAGTAAGGGCACTTGCAGCTAGTCCGAAACTACTTTTATTAGATGAGCCGGCAGCTGGAATGAATCCTCAGGAAACGCAGGAACTTGCTGAACTTATAAAGTGGATAAAAGATGAATTTAAAATTTCAATACTTCTTATAGAACATGATATGAAGCTTGTTATGAGCTTATGTGAAAGAATTGTTGTTTTAGATTATGGTAAAAAAATTGCAGAAGGTGTTCCAGCAGAAATAAAAACTAACAAACAAGTTATAGAGGCATACTTGGGAGAGGAGGACACTAATGCTTAAAATTAAAGATTTAAATGTATATTATGGTGCAATTCATGCTCTCAAAAATATTAACATTGAAGTAAATGAGGGAGAAATAGTTACACTTATTGGCTCAAATGGTGCGGGAAAGACATCTACACTTAGAGCTATATCGGGCTTGGTGCCTATAAAATCTGGAGAAATTAGTTTTGAGGATAAGATTATAAGTAATCTTCCAAGCTATAAAATGCCGCATTTAGGAATATCACATGTTCCAGAAGGAAGAAGGGTTTTTGCCCCTTTAACTGTAATGGAAAATCTTGAACTTGGAGCATATATAAGAAAAGATAAGGCTAGTATTGCAAAGGATTATGAAAAGGTATTTGAAAAATTTCCTAGATTAAAAGAAAGGGCTAAGCAAGTGGCAGGTACTTTAAGTGGTGGTGAGCAGCAGATGCTTGCTATGGGTAGAGCACTTATGATTAACCCTAAAATATTACTTTTGGATGAACCATCTATGGGACTTGCACCTTTAGTTGTAAAAGATATTTTTGAGATAATCAAAGAAATAAACAAAGCTGGAACTACCGTTTTACTTGTAGAGCAAAATGCACGTATGGCTCTTTCTATTGCAGATAAAGCATATGTAATTGAAACAGGTAATATAGTAAATGAAGGAAATGCAAAAGAACTTTTAAATAGTGATGTCATTAAAAAAGCATATTTGGGAGAGTAAAAATATTGCTAAGTAAGAGCATTCTGGAACATTAAATAACATCAATAAATCTAAGAGGAATATTCTCAAAATCCTAAGAACTTTCAATAACTCACTAAGGTTCAAACAGATTGAAAGTTCTAAGTCTTTTAAGAATATTCCTCTAAGATTTATAAGATATTATTTAAATTGTTCCAAAACGCTCTTACTTAGCAATTACAGTGGTTTAAGGAAAAAATTCCTCCGTACCTACGGAATTTTGATAATGTGGCATGAAGAACTAGCATCATTTTACTACTCATACTAAAGGATATTTGATTTTACACTGCAATATTTTAAATTTATGTATTAAATAAGCTTAGAGGAATAGAACTCTAATGCTTTTTTTTGCATTTATGATAAAAATATCAAAAAAAGTATTATTTTTGGCACTAGTTTACATAACAAATATTATGTAAATAGCATCTAATGTAAACCTAAAAATAAATGTAGTTTAAATTTATAATAAGACATCCTAAAAAATAATATTTTTAAGCCATTGGGGAAAAAATATTATGGGGTGATAAAATGAAAGAAAATGATAAAGAACTTGAAAATAAAATAATGAGATTAAGTATGATGAGTATGATGTTAAATCCCCAAAATTCGGCTAACTTATATTCTCCAATATTATTTAAAGGACTATATGATGAGCTTAATGGAGAAAATGAGGATGGTGATAAAAGGAAAGAGTGAATAAAATAATGACACAGCAAAAGAAAAAAAATATAAATAAGCTTTTAAAAATATTAATTTGCTGTATTTTATCTTTAAATTTAGTTGGATACACTAATTCTTTAGTAAAACCAAAATTGAAATTTAAGGAAAGTGGAACTTTTAAAATTGTTCAATTTACAGATATCCATGAAAAGGTTCCACTCAATGTAAAAACACTAGAACTTATGAATAAGGTTTTAGATGAAGAAAAACCAGACTTTGTTATTTTAACTGGCGATAATATAGACGGAAGATACTGCTCTTTTAAGGATACAAAAAAAGTTATACGAGAAATTGTTAGACCTATGGAAGATAGGAAAATTTATTGGGCAGCGGTTCTTGGTAATCATGATAATGAAAGCAATAATTTTAGTAGGGAAGCAATGATGAAATTATATAAAAAATATAAATATAATATAGACTGTTCTTACAATTATAATATACTCGTAAATAATTCTAATAACACTGATCCAATTTTTAATATGTATATGCTTGATTCTGGAACTTATGCACTTGGAGGCTATGGTTTTATAAGTAGTGATCAAATCAATTGGTATACAAAAACTTCTATGAGTCTTAAAGGAAATATACCAGCAATAATGTTTTTTCATATACCAATACAAGAATATAAAAATTCTTCTTCAAAAACTGTACTCAGTGGAGAAAGAAATGAGGAAGAGTGCACTCAAATTTTAAATACAGGATTATTCAATAAAATTTTAGAAATGGGAGATGTAAAGGCAATATTTGTAGGTCATGATCACACAAATGATTATATTACAATAAAAAACAAAATAGCCTTAGGGTATGGAAGATGTACAGGATACGATGCGCCTTCAAATATAGACTTTGAAAGAGGTGCTAGAGTATTTCTTATAAGGGAACGAAATCCAAGTGCTATAAAAACCTGGATTAGAAAGTTGAATGATAAAACTAATGAACTGGAATAAAAAAAATTTTAAGATTCCTCAGATATTTTTTTAAAAATACATATAAGAAATAGTAGACACAATTAATAATTAACTTTGTAAGTAACTAATATGTTTTTGGATTAAGAAGATTATTATTTTTAGTAATTTTAAATCCGACTAAGCTGTATGCAAATCAAAAATGCGTGCGGCTTTTTTGTTATGAAAAAGTTATAAGGAAGGAGGAAAGTTAAAATTTTTAAAATTGTAAAAAAAAGTTTTAATCAAAATTAAAGGGGGAGAAACAAATGGAATTGTTGAAAATTAATTTTAATGCAAAGCACTATAGTTATAAGGCAGAAGATAAAATTGGAAGGAGCATTTATGAACAAATAAAGGATAAAGAAAACATAGTTATTTTATGTATAGGAACAAACAAGGTAAACGGAGATTCACTTGGACCAACTGTAGGTACATTTTTAGAAGAAAATAATATTTCAAATGTATATGGAACTCTTGAAAATCCTGTTGATGCAATTAACTTAAAAGAAAAAATTAATGAAATCAAATCTCAATATGATAATCCATATATAATTGCTATTGATGCAGCTGTGTACATCAGCATATCAAATTTAATAGGAAAACCTGAAGCTTTAAAAACTATACTGGTAGACAGTAAGTCAATGACCGCAAGATCATGGGATAAAAAAAATGCTGTTACTGTTGGCAACTTAAGCATAACTGGCATTGTGGAATATGGAAGTTACTATAACTTTCAAAAAAGAATGGAAAGCTCCGATTTGGGGATGATTTACAATATGTCAAAGATTATTGCTAAATCACTTATAAGAGCGTTAAATCAATTGTAATAATCGTATGATTAGTTTTTGTAAAATAAATATACATTATAATTTTACGAAAACAATTATTTACAAGGAGAATTATATAAATGGCCGCATACAAGTATTTTATATGCGGCCGTACTTTAAATTTTGGAGGATGAATAATATGGTAAATAATAGATATGAAAAAATTAATAGTAATGATGAGCACGCTGAAATAAAAATTGGTGAGTTCATAATAAAAAATATAAACTGTATAAAAAATTCAAAGCAAATAGTTATTTTATGTATAGGGTCTAATAATATCGACGGCGAATTTTTAGCACCTTTAGTTGAAAGATTCTTAAAAGAAAATAAAAAACCGCTTACATCTACAAGAGTAATTTTAACATCGGATAGAAAAAATGTGATAAAAAATATAATTAGGATAAAATCAAGATATAATGATCCATTTATAATTGTTATCGCTTCTGAGGTTGGAAATAGTAAGGATGTAGGTAAAATAATTTTAAAAAAGGATCCAGTACCATCACAATTACTTCAAAATATAAGGGTTGGTAATATTGCAATAAGTGCAATAGTAAATGATGAGGATTATGACAATGATTGTGATTTTTATGTTCAAATGCAAACAGCAAAATTGGTATTAGTTTATAAAATAGCAAAAGTAATTTCAAAAGGCTTAGAATTTGGATTAAATTAATTTAAGAAAAGTTACAGGAGGATATAAAAACCTTCTGTAATTTTTTTGTATTAATGCAAATAAACACTTTAAAAATTAAAGCTATTTTAATCAAATTAAAGTTGAAAAAATATAATATTTTATCGCAAAAAGCTAGGAAAATAGCGGGTTTTATGATATAATAGAAGTGTAAGAACAAATGTTCTACGACTAAATATAAAGGAGTTTTATTATGACAGGAAAAACACATATGAGTATAGGACTTGCAGCTTCGGCAACTGTGCTTTCTGTAAATAAAGCATCACCAGAAATTATAGTAACAGGTTTAGCTCTCGGGTTAATTGGTGCTTTAGCACCAGATATTGATATTAAAACTAGTAAAATAAGTGATTTTAGTAGTAAAGTTATTATTAATACCGTACTTATATCTCTAATTGCTATATTTATATTTTATAAGGCCGGTATTCCAATAAATAATATAAAGATTAATTATAAACCAAGTGACAAAATAACATATGGTTTAGTTGTACTTAGCACGTCTATTTTATTTAGTAAATTAACTAAACACAGAAGCTTTTCTCATAGCTTATTAGGACTAATATTATTTTCTTTAGGGGTAAGATTTGTTATAGGAAATATGTTTATATATTTTTCGTTAGGTTTTATTTCGCATATGTTTTCAGATATGCTTACTAACAATGGAATTCAGCTTATCTATCCAATTAAAAAAAAGTTCTCCTTAAAATTTGTACATACAGGATCATTTTTAGATAATTTAATAGGTATGTTAGCATTAGCACTATGCTTATATATAACGGTTAAAAGGTTTTAAGGCATCTTAAATAAAATAACAATTGTTTGTATAAAAAACAACATATTATGAAAAGATATATGTAATTGACAATTATATGCCAGAGTGATTTAATTAAGTTAATGGTAATAACTGTAAAAGTGAATGCGTTATTTTTGCATTGATTTAAGGAGGATTAAGATGGAAGGACTTAGAGATTTAATGATTGTTTTTTTACATATCCTAACGGAAACTGTTTTTGTTTTTTCTTTGTATTATTTAGGTATTTCTTTTTTTGGGCTTTACAAAAAAAAGAGCTTGCACTCATTTAAGCCTCAAAAAAGATTTGCGTTAGTAGTAGCTGCACATAATGAAGAAGTAGTCATTAATGATATACTAAGTAGTTTAAATAGCCTAGACTATCCTAAAAATTTGTATGATATATTTGTAATTGCGGATAATTGTACTGATCATACCGCTCAAAAATCAATGGAAACAGGTGCTTTAGTTTATAAAAGGGTAGATAATAAAAAAAAGGGAAAAGGATATGCTTTAGAATGGATGTTCCATAAAATTTCACAAATGAATAAAAAGTACGATGCAGTATGCATTTTTGATGCTGACAATCTTGTTTCTAAAAATTTTTTAAATGAAATGAATAAAAAGCTTTGTGAAGGCTGTAAAGTAATTCAAGGATATTTGGATAGTAAAAATCCTAGAGATACTTGGATTACAGGAAGTTATTCTATAACTTTTTGGGCAAATAATAGAATGGCGCAACTTTCAAGAAATAATTTAGGAATTTCAAGTCAATTAGGAGGCACAGGATGTTGCATAGACATTGATATTCTAAAAAAACTCGGTTGGGAGGCAACTTGCCTAACAGAAGATTTAGAATTTACATGTAAATTAATAGCTAATGGCTATAAGGTTGATTTTGCTTATGATGCAATTGTATATGATGAAAAGCCGCTTACATTAGCTCAATCTTGGAGACAAAGGAAAAGATGGATGCAAGGTTTCGCAGATGTATGCAGTAGATATTTCTTTAAACTTTTAAAAAGAGGGGTTAAAGAAAGAAGTTTTACAGCAATTGATTGTGCGCTATATACTATTCAACCAATTTTATTTATTTTATTTGGCATAGCAACTTTAGTTGGTGCGGCTAATTTTTGTCTAGGATCTTATGATTATGTGAGTAATTTTAATTATAATGCATATTCAGCAGATACTAATGTATACAATATAATTACATTTGTAGTCGCTGCACTAATTTACTTATATGTGCCAGTTTTATTAATTTTTGAAAATAAATTTGATTTTAAAATATTAATTTATTATATAATAATGCCATTATATGTGATAACATGGTTGCCAATTTGTATAGAGGCAATTTTTAGTAGCGATAATAAGGAGTGGAGTCACACACTTCATACTAGGAGTGTAAATATTAATGATTTGGAGAAGAATCGTTGAATTTAAATGGTATATATAACTAAATTGCAAAGGACATCATCTCCTTTGCAATTTTATTTTGTTAAAGTAATTTTTGATTAAATACTCCAGTAAGACCGAGTTTTTCAATTCTATTTTTTATATCAACTATATCAGTTGTGTATAATCCTATTTCCTTCATTCTCTTAAAATATTCTGCACCGGCAAAGGTATATCTAGTCTTGATTCCGTCCTCAGTTAAAAGTTTATAATTTGCATAAGAAATGAGGTCTCCGATAGCTGTTTCTTTTGGCAAAATCATTAGAGGCATATTTAATGCATATCTTACAGCATTACAGCCGGCAAGACTTCCCGTACATATAGCTTCAGTATGACCTACAAAAAGACCGCTCTTTTCTCCGCCGCAAAATAAATTATCTAAACCTTTAACTCGCATATCATCTGTTCGTGGAGCAACCGATAAATATCTTATAGAATTTCCCTTTCCACCAGCGTAAGGGTCTACATATTTAGCTCTTTCAAGTCCGTGTATTTTTCTGAGCTTTTCAAGCGGATAGAAGGTAGTCATAAGTTTCGCGTGTCCAGTATCAAGGAGTATTACATTTTCTGCAAACTCTTTTAAGGCATATTGCTGACAAACTTTTATTTTAAGTTTATCTAAATTTATATCTTCAGGTGGAACCTTTAATATTACGACACCTTTCTCATCGAGCTCTTTTACAATCTCTGGAGCAAGGCTTTCTTTAGCAAGTTTGCAGGAACCACTAAAGGCGCCAAAAGCTCCATCTTCTCTTTCCCCTTTAAGATCATCTATGCCAGCTCTTTGACTTAAGCTTACACGTGGGCCAAAAGCAGGACAGCGCAAAATGCACATAGAACAGCCATTTCCATATCTAAGGCAGTTGCCCATAGGTCCTGTAGAACCAGTTGTTTCAATAAATACATCACCTTCAATATAGGAACCATCAGAAAGATAAATGCCATCTATTTTGTTATTACTCTTTTTTACATCAATTACCCTTTTAATAAGTTGTAAATTTATTCCTAAGGATAATAAATATTTCTTGACGTCAGCTTCTATTATGTTAACATCGTAAAGCCAGGCGTGCTGGTGTCCCGGAAAATTGATATTTTTATGCCTAGAATCATGATCAGTTATTTTAATTAAATCACCAGCTCCAAGAGCTATGAGTTCTTCTGAAGCTGTATAACGGCCATTATTTCTCATTATTCCACCAACATTGCCAAGACCTAAAATCATGTCGGTTTTTTCATATATTGTAACATCAGCTCCAGCTTTTTTTGCTGTAATTGCAGCAGCAGCACCTGCCCATCCAGCCCCAATAATAATTACCTTCATATAATTTTCCTCCATAATATTAATATATATAGCTAAACCAGTTCAACTATTGAAATTCATTTGTACCAAAATGCCCAGAAGACGGCATTTTGGTACAAATAAATTTCAAGTTTCAAAGTGGTTTATCTTTAGTGAAACTAGCTCAACTATAAAATATATATGCACCATAATCCCTTGAATATTGGTATTGTGGAACATAAATAGTTTAAGTTTCGCAGTAGTTTCACTTTAGATATATCTCCTGTTTTTAAATAAATACCTTGGATCAATCTGTATTTTACACAATCTTTTTAGTTTATGACCACTGTATCTCACAGTGCATGCTCCGCATATTCCTTCTCCACAGCACATCTTAGCATTATTTGAGCAAGAAACTTTAAGGTTATCATCTATAACCGTAAGAACTCTATTTATAAGTATGTCTGCACCTGAAATGTGAATTAAATTTATATTTTTATTTTTTATGCATTCTAAAAGCAATGTCATAAATTCATAAGTAAGATTACCTTTACTTAGCATATTGCAGTAATACACTTCGGCATTGCATTCTTTCAGGTACTTTTGAATAAATACTTCATCGTAATTTGCTTTGTCAATTATAAGTAAAATTTTGTTGCCATTAGAATAAAGTTTTTTCATTACAGGAATCATCGGCGCTTCACCAATGCCTCTTGCAATAATTAAAGCAGAGCTATCTTTGCAGTTATTAATGTTTTTTATTCCTAATGCACCATTCCAATATGGTCCTCTAACTAAAATAGTATCTTTTTCATTAAGTTCGGCTAAGTGTTTTGTCTTTATACCTTTTATTTCAATTGCAAATTTTAAAGTGTTTTCTTCTTGATTTGCCTCCATTATTGATATGGGAACATCATAATATTGATCTTGAGTAGGATTTCTTAAAAATACATAGCTTCCAGGGGATAATAAATCATTAACTAGCTTATGCTTTGCAAATATTGTAAATATGATTAAGCTATTACCTACTAATTTCTTATCTATAATACTGCAAGGATATGACTCTCTTTCTTTTTTAGCTTTATTTCCGTTCCAAATGTATTCTTGGTATATGCATACGCCTTTCCAATTTACACAGTCACAAGAAGTTTTTCCCTTTAGTTGTGAACAGAGTATGCAGTCACCAGTTTCAGCTAAATGGCAAGGGCAATATTCTGTTCCACTATCAATACAATCTATAATTTCATAATCCATTGAAAAACCTCCTAATTTATTTTAGCAATTATAAAATGCTATCTATTATTAACATATTTGAAATTTATATTTTTGTTCCAATTTTTTAAAATTTACAATGTATAAATTACAGCAATACGAAAAAACTAAAACTTGAGAAACTTGATTTTTAATAAGCTAATAAATACTAAGGAGGAAAAATATGAGAGAAGTAGTAATAGCAAGTGCAGTAAGAACACCCGTAGGTGCATTTGGAAAGGCATTTAAAGATTTAGCAGCAGTAGAGCTCGGGTCAATAGTAATAAAGGAAGCAGTAAATAGGGCAGGAATAAAGCCAAGTGATGTAAATGAAGTCGTTTTTGGTAACGTTCTTCAAGCAGGACTTGGACAAAATACTGCAAGGCAAGCGGCTGTAAAAGCTGAACTTCCAGTACATGTACCTGCTTTTACAATTAACAAGGTTTGTGGTTCAGGTTTAAGAGCTGTAAGTTTAGCTGCACAAATGATTAAAGCTGAAGACGTAGATGTAGTTGTTGCTGGTGGAATGGAAAATATGAGTAGAGCTCCATTTTTAGTTGAATCCGCAAGATGGGGAAACAAGATGGGAGATACAAAGTTAGTTGACGAAATGATAAAAGATGGATTATGGGATGCTTTTAACGATTACCATATGGGAATTACAGCTGAAAATATTGCAGAGCAATGGAAAATATCAAGAGAAGAGCAGGATAAATTTGCATTAGAATCACAGCAAAAGACAGAGAAATCTATAAAAGCAGGATTATTTAAAGAAGAAATAGTCCCTGTAACTGTAAAAACTAGAAAAGAAGAAATTGTAGTTGATACAGATGAACAACCTAGATTTGGTACTACTATTGAAAATCTTACAAAATTGAAGCCTGCGTTTAAAAAAGCTGGAACTGTAACGGCAGGTAATGCTTCAGGTTTAAATGATGGTGCTGCAGCAGTAGTCGTTATGAGTGCAGACAAGGCAAAAGAATTAGGTGTTAAGCCCTTAGCTAAAATAGTATCATATGCTTCAGTAGGTTTAGATCCTGCAATAATGGGATATGCGCCATATTATTCAACTAAAGTAGCACTAGAGAAAGCTAACTTAACAGTTGATGATATAGACCTTATAGAAGCAAATGAAGCTTTTGTAGCACAGTGCATGGCTGTAGCAAGAGATTTAAAACTTGATATGAGTAAAGTTAATGTAAACGGAGGAACAACTGCCATAGGTCATCCAATTGGAGCATCTGGAGCAAGAATACTAGTTACACTTTTATATGCAATGAAAAATAGAAATGCTAAAAAAGGACTTGCCACATTATGTATAGGTGGAGGTCAAGGAACTACTTTGGTAGTTGAAAGAATATGATAATAAGGAAACAGTAAAAATAGAGTACGGAGTACAGAGTACAAAGTACAGTGCTCATAGGCCCCCTCATAAAGCTGGAATAATTCACTCAGATAATTTAGAATTAATTTAGAGCTTTAAGAGGAGGTCTTTATGAATTTTACAAGAAAATATACAGAAGAAGAAAGAGTGAACATGGTAGAAGAGGCTCTCCAATATGGTAGCAATTCGTTGGTGGCAGCTAAATATAATATTAATCCTGGACTACTTTCTAGGTGGAAGTCTTGCTATCGCAAGTATGGGCAAACATTAATGCAAAAAAAGCCTAAAAAACTTGATGGTCCAATACCTGATTACAAAAAGCAATGTGCATTGCTTACGAAAGAAAAAAGGGAACTAGAACTAGAAATTGCTGTATTAAAAGATATGTTAAAAAAAAAGATTTGAATCTTTTTGATCCATTTATCTTTGCAAATGACTGGATTTCTACAGGAGCTCCAACTTTAATGTTGCTTAATATTATTGGATTAAAATCATCAACATATTATCGTTGGCGAAGCCTGATAGACCAACCATTCAAACCAATTAAAAGGAATGACGGAGTCATACCTGGATTTAGTTATATCAATAACGAACTTTGTAAAAAAGTCTATGACATTCATATTCAAAAATACATTAAGGACATTCTGAATGATCAATATGGAAAGTTTTATGGATATAAGAAAGTCACAGCAGTATTAAGGGAAACATATAATCTAAAAATAAACAAAAAGAAAGTGTATAGACTGATGGCTCTAATGGGTGTTTTAAGGGCACAAAGAAAGCATATACAACATTATAAGCGTATATGTAAAAACCATGAAATTAAAACTTCAAATACTTTGTGGGAAATGGATACGAAGTACATTTATATAGCCGAGACACGACAAGTAGCCTACTTGGCATCTATAATAGACATCTTTGACAGAAGTATTATTTCATGTGTATTATCTTTATCACCTAACTCAGAAAGTGCTAAAGAAGCAGTGTTAAAAGCCTTATATTCGCGCAAAATCAAAGGAAAATCAGAAAGCTTAATAATCCGCACTGACAACGGATCTCAATTTATTGCACATGATTTTGAAAAACTGTGCATTAGTGAAAAAATAACACATGAGCGAATACCAGCTAAAAGTCCTAATTACAACGCTCACATAGAATCATATCATAGATATCTTCAAGATGAGTGTCTTGCAGGAAAACTATTTAAAAACTTTAAAGAGGCTGAGGAAACCATTATGAACTATGTTAATGGGTATAATACTAAACGCATACATTCAGCAATAGGTTATAAAACACCTGATGGTTTTTACAATCTAAAAAATTCTAATTTTAAAGAGAATTTAGTTGTAAGATTATAATATTGATATGGTACTGAAAATCAGTACCATATCAAAAAAATGAAATTCTAAGAATTAGCGAGTATTTGAATAAATTATTCCCATTCTGGGGGGCCAATCCGAGTGATGGATGATTTACCTTTCCTTGCGTCAGGTAAATCTTAAACTTAACTGTTGTCAGCTTCACTGACGACAGTAATACCACGATTGCGTAAGCAATCAAAAATAAGTTTTAAGATTTTTCGTAGCGATAAAGATATATCATTGTGAAACTTAAAATTTATTTGTACCAAAATGCTGTATTCTAGGCATTATGGTGCAAATAAATTTTAATAGTTGAGCTGATATATCTATAGCGGAGAAAAATTATCCTTAACTGTACTCTGTACTCCGTTTTATTAATTTTACTATAAAAATCTTAGGGTTCCTTTTTGGAAAACTAATTTTTTATATGTCCTATAAGAAATTATAGCTGCAGCAAAGAATACTAATATAAAAGAACATAACATTATTGACAACAAATATGGAGATAGTATTGCGTTTTCTGAAAATAAAATAAAAAATATTAATATTTGAAATAGTGGAAGTGCCATAACTATAGAGTAATATATTTTAAATTCATCTTTTATTATCTTGTCTATTTCTTTGCTTGTGTAACCAATTAAAGACAACTGTATAAAGGTATGAGATTTTTTGTTGCTTTCAATAATAGTTTTATATAGAATACTTCCAGCAATTAATATTATAACTGTAATATATGCGATTACACACACAGTTTTTACAGTAGGTGAATCTGAGATTGCTATAAAAAATAAGAGAACTTCTATAGTAAGAGCTAAAGTTATAAGTAGAAATTTTAATTGTTTTAGGGAAACGTATAAATTGCTAAGTGATACTAACTTTATTTTATCATTCAGGTACTTTTCCTTTTTAAGTTTTAATATTTTTTGGGGTATGGAATTCATTAAAAGAGCAGGTATACCATATATAGTAAATGCAATCCCAATTATTGCAGCAGTAGTGAGATTTATATATTTAGGACATAAAAAAATAAGTATTATTGATGATAAATAAACAATTAAATATTTATCTATTTTTAAGTTAAAAGTTTTTGCTTTTTTCACAGTATCCTTTTTCTTTAAATTGAACATAGAGAAAAATTGAGAAAAAGATATCAAAATAGTACTATCATGAGCAAATTGAGATCGTACTTGTTTATGTGCATTTAATAAATCAATAATTTCTCTACTTGATGCATAAGAATAATCGCCTAAAGTAACATAGCCAAGCTGTAGTAATAAAATTGCTATAGTTCCCCAAATTGCCGTAGGAGATATCATCCATAAATGCCCAGACTTTTTTAGCACATTATACATAATTAAAAGAAAAAGTGGCTCTGTGGCTATTCCAATCAATATTCCTACTGCACCACCTATTACCTCTATGATAGTATTTTCAAAGAGCAATATTTTTGCAAGTTTCCCTGACGATGAACCGCTTAGTTCCATAATACCCATTTCCTTTGTTTTAGACATAACAAAATACGAATTGGAGTAAAAAGTAAATATGCATACAAGTAGTACTAACAAAAATATTATGTCTTGAGATAAACTATTTTCTGATTTTATCCCACCATTAACAAAAAGATTGCTGTTGTTAATTACATTCATAAGATTAAATATAATTACTATTGGAAATATTATAGATATCAAATATAAAAGATTGACTTTTATATTTTTTTTCAGTCTATTAAAAACAAAAAAATATATGCCCATATGTGAAACCTCCCATATTATATAACATCAAATAAGTTTTGTGATTCTTTAGAGGTTATGTCTACAATTTTATAAAAAAATTCTTTTTGAGTTAGATTATTTCTTTCAAGAACTTGTTCAATTTTACCATCTCTTAAAAATATAAGTTTTTTTGAGTAACTTGCAATCATTGAATCGTGTGTAACCATAAGTATTGCGGTACCGCATATTTTATTACGCTGTTGAAAAATTTTTAATAGTTCATGGGAATTCTTGGTATCTAAGTTTCCTGTTGGTTCATCTGCTATAAGTAATTTTGGATTTGCAATTAGCGCTCTTGCGGCGGCTGCCCTTTGCCTTTGCCCTCCAGAACATTCATTGGGAAACTTATAGAGAAGTTCAAAAATGTGCAAATTATTTGCAAGCTCTTCTGTTTTTTCTTTAATCTCTTTTTTGTTTTTATTGGCGAGTACTAGGGGAAGAGATATATTTTCACTTATAGTCATGGAATCGACAAGATTAAAATCTTGAAAAACAAAACCTATATTTTCATACCTAAGTCTAGCAATTTCGGAATCAGACATTTCATATATTTTTTTTCCATTAATTTTTAGTATTCCAGTATTAGGGTTGTCTACTGTAGATAGTACATTTAAAAAAGTAGATTTTCCTGATCCAGATGGACCCATTATACATATGAAATCCTCATTATTAACTGTTAAACTAACGTTATTTAAAACTTTTATTTTATTTTTCGTGTCATAAATTTTAGTAAGATTCTTTGCATATAGTATTTCATTCATAGTAAATCCCTCTATTCATTAATTTGATTTATTATAAAAAATGGATTTATATACCATGATATTATTATATATATTTTTTCAATGATTTACAATATTTTGTAATAATTTATTGCCTTAAAAATGATTATATAAATGTAAATATGGAATAATATAGATATAGGAAAACAGTATAAGATGTTAATATTACTCCCAGTAAGTTTTTCTAATCCAAAAGGAAGTCACTAGGTAATTTGACAACATGGGGGTGATAATTTGAGTGATAGAGTTATTCTTGTAGCAATGATTTGCATTACAACGTCAGGTATGACAGCTATGGTATTTATAGCAACTTATTTAAAAGACAAAATAAGTGTAAAAAGTAAAACAAACGTTAAAGATATAGTTAAGATAGAAACAGATGTAAATGCTGAGAATAAAAACTCAAAAAACTAAAAACGCACCCATTCCACTAAGTGCGTTTTAGATAACGTTTTATATTCAATAAACATAAAGCCTAATGACTTTCTTTATTTATATTATAACACATTTGTTACTAACTTAAACATATAAATTTCAATTATTAAAAAATGTTTATGTTTTAAATAGGTTTAAAATAAACACGTATAGATAAATATTGTTAAGGGAAAGCTAAGAGTTTATTTAGCAAAAATATCCGAAAGGTAGACTAGTTATTTTCTTTAAGCTGCCTTAGTTGAAAAAAATGTAGAGTTTTGCTACAATAAGCCTAAATTAAAGAAAAGGATTGATAATTTTGAAAAAACTTTTTTGTGGTATTTCTATTATCCTTATATTACTATTTGGATTTTCGGGCTGTAGTATAAATGTTAATAATGGGAGTAAGAGTGTAACTAATGCATATAATGCGAAACTTAAGGTTCATTATATAGATGTAGGGCAGGGAGATAGTATTTTAGTTCAAAAAAATAATGAAAATATGCTTATTGATACAGGTACTAATGCTTCAACAGATAAATTAATTTCGTATTTAAAAAATCAGGGGATTAAAAGAATAGATTATCTTGTATTGACTCATCCTCATGAAGATCATATAGGTGGTGCTGATGCTGTCATTAGAGATTTTGATATAGGTAAAATTTATATGCCTAAAGTATCTACCTCAACTAGAACTTTTAGAGATGTTATAAAAGCAATGAGGGCTAAAAATTTAAAAGCAACTGATCCAGATCCTTTAACTACTTTTAATGTTGGAGATGCTAAATGTGTTGTGTACGGTCCTATAAATAGAATTAAGGGAGATTTTAATACTTATTCTATTGTAATAAAATTAACTTACAAGAATAACAAGTTTTTATTTACAGGAGATGCCCAAAGTTCCAATGAACAAGATATGATTGAGGCTGGGTATGACTTAAGTGCAGATGTTTTAAAATTAGGACATCATGGAAGTCACACATCTACATCGGATGAATTCTTAGATAAAGTTAATCCTAAATACGCGGTAGTAAGTTGCGGAAAAGATAATGACTATGGGCATCCCCATAAAGAGACTGTAACAAAACTAAAGAATAGAAATATACCACTTTATAGGACTGATGAAGATGGAACTATTGTATGCACAAGTGATGGAACTTCAATAAAATTTAATTGCAAACCTGGAAGTTATAATAATGGAAGAAGGTAAACTAAATGATTGTTATAGTAGATAGATTTGAAGAAAACTTTGCAGTTTGTGAAAAAGAAAATAGAACTATGATTAATATAGAAATAAGTAAATTGCCAACTGGAACCAAGGTTGGTGATTCACTCTATATAAATTGTGGCAAAATAATTATAAATGAAGCTGATACACAAAAAAGAAAAAAAGAAATTGAAGATGAATTTAAAGATATATGGGATTAAAGATATAGATAAGCAATTTCGATTTTTCAAGTAGTATACCTATGTAAAGAATGTGTTATAATTACCTTGAACCAAACTTTAATTAAAACATAGCCAAAGAACAAAGTCTAAAACTTATTATACAAGGAGCAATTAACTATGAGCGAAAGTTATTCAAATAATGATACATGGGATAAAATAAAAAAAGACCCTTGGTTTATTGGGGAAGTAAATGAACCTGATGAAGAGATGTGTTTATATTGTGTTGAAAATGCATGGAATACATTGAAACTTATAAAAAAGCCTTCAAAAGAAGTTATAAAAAAAGCTTTAGCCTCAAAAGGGTGGGCAATTCAATATGTTAAAAATCCAAATGAAGAACAGCAATTACTTGCGATAAATTCAGATTGGGATGCAATGCAGTATATTAAAAATCCAACTGAAAAAGTTATGATAGAAGCTGTTAAATTAAATTGGAAAGCAATAAAATACATAGATAGTCCAAGCATAGAAGTTGAAAAACTTGCAGTAAAGCAAAATGCTGAAGCAATATTATATTTAAATAATGTAACAGAAGAGAAAAAGGAGATTTTTATATCAGAAAATATTAATTCAGCTAAATATGTACAATATGAAAATATAAGAGATATAATTATTAAAAAAGTAGGATATGAAAATGTAAATAAGGATTTTATAATAGATTTTTTAAAGTTGAATTCTTTAAATTTAAATAAGATAAAATTAATACATGAATATGGAAGTAAAAAAGCAAAAATGTATTTAATTGATTTCAAATTGTCAATGTAAGGAGCAGAAAAATGAATTTTACAGATGCGATGAACAGTATTAAATTAGTTATAAAAAGCAATTCAGTACCTCTTCTTGTTGGTGAAAGTGGTATAGGAAAAACTGCTTTAGTTAATTTATTTGCAGAAAAAGAAAATTATTATTGTGTTAATATAGATGGAAACCTATTAAAAGAAGGAGAAATAGGTGGACTACCATCTGTTGAAAAATATACGGTTAATGACAATGGAAAAAAGATTGAAAAAATCGCTACGGTATATGCAGCATATTTTAAATTTGTGGAAATAGACAGGGTACTCACAGAAAATCCAAATCAAAAAATACTTTTATTTATTGATGAAATAAATAGGTGTGAACATAGCGTACAGCAGGAAATAATGAATGTAATACTTAATAGAGAAATTAATGGATATAAGCTTCAGGATAATGTTACAGTTATAGCTGCTATGAATCCTTCAAATAAATATGATGAATTTGAAGATACTGAATATCAAGTTTCAGATATGGACCCAGCACAAGAAGATAGATTTGTATGGATTTACATGGAATCTGATGTGAACAACTGGATTAAGTGGGGAATGGAAAGGGTGAATGGTCAAACAAGAATTCACGAAGATATAATAAATTTTATAGCTAGCTTTCCAGAATACCTGCATACGCCAAATTCCAAAGAATCAATTAAAGCTACCCCTAGAAGTTGGGTTAGAGTTTCGGATATATATAGGGAGTTTTTAAAGGAAAAAGAAAATATATCTTTGAATATATTATATAATGTTGTAAAGGGAAATGTTGGAGCTGCTATTTCACAAGATTTTTTAAATTATATTGAAGAAAATAAAAACCCTATAATAAAACCAGAAGAAATATTTAAGAATGACTATATAACAGAAGAATTGGAGAATAGACTAAAAAATGAAAGCCATTCAAGGCTCTATTTAACTGCCAGAAATGCTTTGTTCTATTTAAGCAATTTAACTCAAAGAAAGAAAGAAGTAAATATTTTTTCAAAGTTTTTAAACTGTTATCCAAATGACTTGAAAATGGGTATAATGCAGAGCATAAAAAGTGATTTTGATGAAAATTTGTATAATGATTTTTTAAATGATGATGATTTTATTGAAGATTTTTTCTCCATGTATATAGAAGAATAAAGGATTGATTTTATTGAATAGCGAAATAGATATTACTATAAAAGATTTATATGAAAGAACTTTGAAGCTTGGTACTGAGGTTCAAGAAGATAAGGACTTTAGAAAAGATTTCTTTAAGCTTATAGAAAAAGTTACATTTTCTATGATGAATGGAGAAGATAACTTTTTTGCACTTTTTTTAATACAACTAAAGAGGGAGATTAGATTAGATATTGCGTCTGCATGTGAAACTAAAGCCTCGCTTTCGTATTTTATTATTTATTTTAATCCATATATTTTTTTGCAGTGTAATTTGAATGAAATGCAGGCTCTAATTAAACATGAAATATATCATATAATGTACAATCATATTAAGCAATCTAGCATCCTAGAAAAAAAATATAGTACTACAGCCGTAAATACTGCCATGGATATTTCAATAAATCAATATATAAATAATCTCCCACCATTTTCTTTAACAATAGAAAATGTAAGATTAGCTTATAATGTAGATTTAAAATATGATAAGACTCTTGAATATTATGCAGAAAAACTTCAAAAAAGTATAAATAATAGAATAAATGAAAAAGGCGAAAAGGTAGAAAATAATAATTCCGGGCAAGTTTATAAAAAGTTTGATGCGTCTCATTCGCATGAAATTTGGAGCGAATCATTAGGCAAATATGATATGGAGCAAATTGATGAAGTGACAACTAAGATGGTTAGAAATTCTGCAAAAGGTAAGCTGCCCGCTAAAATAGAAGAGTTTATTAAAAATCTTAATAAAAAGGCAGAAATATCTTGGCAGGATTATTTAAGAAGAATAGTTGGAACTCTTCCGCATAAGTATAGAAAAACTATTACAAGGAGAAATAGAAGACAGCAAGATAGGCTTGATTTAAGAGGGCAACTGTCAAATCACATTATTCAAATTGCCGTTGCAATAGATGTCAGTGGAAGTATGTCGGATGGTGAATTTGATACAGCAATTGTAGAAATAATTAATATAATGTCAAAAAATGATTATGAGTTAACCATAATAGAATGTGATAATGTTGTTAGGCGAGTTTACAAAGTTCATAGCAAAAAAGATTTAAAAAAGAAAATTGATACTAAAGGTGGAACCAGTTTTTCACCAGTTTTTGAATATATTAACAAGCACAATATGAGAGACCATTTACTAGTATATTTTACAGATGGAATGGGGGAAAAGGATTTAACCTGCAAACCACAAAATAAGAGAATTTTATGGGTACTTACAGGGCAAAAAGGTGATTTATCCTTGAATAAAAGCTATGGACTTGTAAAAAAACTAAAAAATTATGAAGCTGAAAAATTTGATATATACAAAGAAGTATTATTTAATAGAGGGGAATGGGCAAACAATGAATGGGCAAAATAAGCTTAGGCATCTTAAAGAAAATAACAAGTCCAACGTTTGGCTATTTTTGCGTAATACTTCGTCACTGTAGCACGTTAAGACAACCAGTATTAACGTGTTACAGTTCCTTGCATTACACAAAACTATCTCTCAATTTGGACCTATTATTTTTTTTAATATGCCTAACTATTTTATAAGGAGAAAAGTTATATGGGTAAAAAAGTTTATGCTATAAAAGAAGGTTTTGATTTTCAAAATAATACTAAGATAAAGGACAAAATTGTTAATACCTGGGCTGAATGCTTAAAGTACGTAAAAGGAGTAAAAGGCGCACAGTATAAAAGTTTTGAAAGCAGGGATAGTGCCGAAGCTTATCTAAGTGAAGGAAGTAAAATGCTTAAAAAGTCTGAAGAAAACTATCCAAAGGACTGCTTGCATATTTATGTAGATGGCAGTTATAATGTTGAATCTGAAAAGTATGCCTATGGCTTTGTTGCAGTTAAAAATAATGTTGTTGAATACATTGAAAGTAATTCTGGAAAAGATAAAAGTGAAAAAAACATAAGACAAATTGCTGGTGAACTAGAAGCAGCAGTAAAGGCTACACAATATGCTTTAGAAAATGGAGAAAAAAGAGTAGTCATTTTTCATGATTATGAAGGTATAAGCCATCATGCTACTGGTTTTTGGGAAAGAAGAGAAGAATCTTCAATAAATTATTATAATAAAATGAATGAGCTTATGAAAAAGGGCATTGAGGTTATTTTCGTGAAAGTAGATAGTCACACAGGAGACTTTTTTAATGAACTTGTAGATGAAAAATGCAAAGAAAAAGTGAAACTTGCTTCAGATAAAGTAGTAGCACGATGGCTTTCAGTAAATAAGCTTAAAGTATTAAATGAAAGTGTTAAAGAAGAAATACTTAAAGTTGCACCTACAAGTGGCGAGAATATCGAAGTTGTAAGCACAAATAGCTCTAAAGAAGTAAATAAAATAGCCTCTTCTAAATATGCTGATATTATAAATACATATAAAACCAATTCTGCAGAGGCCATAAATTTAGTTGAAGGTTTAAGCATTGATGAGAAAGATGAATTTATAATTTATTTATTAGGCTATGGTTTAAATAAGTGTTGATTTTAATACAAAAAATGGATGAAAACTAAATTTTCATCCATTTTAAGATTTGTATACTAAGTAAAGTTATTTGACATTTTTATTTAAGAACTTTAAAAGCTTCTGCTACTTTTCTTGCAAAGCTTAAAGGATTTTCTATTGACTGAAAATGAACATATAATATTCTAGGATTATCATATATCCAATGATTGTGTACAGCTGAAATTTCAATTCCATTTCTTTTAAGAATAGTTAAAAACCTATTAAGTTCATCTTCAAGTACAACTGTTTCGCCTAAATTTAAAGCTCTCCCTGATGCATTTAAACCTTGAAAAGAAAATTCACCTTTAAGAACTGATTTTACTGGTATTCCTGAAATAGTTACCCTTAAATTACTTCTATCTTTTTCTACAGAACATGAACCTGGCTTAGATTCTGTTATTTTACCTTGAAGAATATTTGCAAATTGTTCACAGATACTAATTCTAGGGTCCAAGTTTGCCTGGACTTCAGTACTGTTTTCTCTTAAAAAATCCATCATATATGGACAGCAGCTATAATTATTACGTATATACATATTAACCTCCAAATGAATATAACCACTTATATTTTATGAAATATGATGAAATAATGTTACTAAAGATAAACCACTTGAAACTTTAAAATTAATTTTTATCAAAATGCCATCTTCTGGACATTATGATGCAAATTGATTTTAGTAGTTGAACTGGTTTATCTATATTTAAAATAAGCTTAATTTTTAATTAAGTATAAATATATAAGTATTACAAACACTAAAGAGAATAATTCTTTGGGAGGTGCTTTAGTTTGTTTAAACATGAAAAGCAATTTTTAAATAATTTGCAAGTGAAGGTTGAGAGGCCAAATCCACAATATGCAGTTCTTATGCAAGAACAATTAGGAGGTGGAAATGGTGAATTAAAGGCAGCACTTCAATATTTATCGCAAAGCTTTAGAGTAAAAGATCAAGCAATAAAAGATTTATTTCTGGATATAGGAACTGAAGAACTTAGTCATATGGAAATAGTTGTTGAAACTATTAATTTACTAAATGGTCACAATGTAAATCATGAAAGTGTTGGAGCAGGAGAAATTGAAACTCATGTTCTTGCTGGATTGGCTCCAGTTTTAGTGAATTCTTCTGGAGCACCATGGAGTGGAAATTATGTAACGGTTACAGGAGATCTTGTAGCAGATATACTTTCCAATATAGCATCGGAACAGAGAGCTAAAGTTGTGTATGAATACTTATATCGTCAAATAAACGACAAGGAAGTAAGGAATACTATAGATTTCTTGTTAAATCGTGAAGAAGCTCATAATGCTTTATTTAGAGAAGCTTTAAATAAAGTTAAAGATACAGGATCAAATAAAGATTTTGGTGTTACAGAAGATTCTAAGTTATATTTTGACTTATCAACGCCAGGAAAATATTTTAATGAGCCTAACACAACTGCACCAAGTTTTGCAGGAACAAGAAAATAATTTTCATAAAGAGAGCTGTGATCTAAGAAATTAGTACACAGCTCTTTTGATAATATATAGGAGGATGTGAAAAAAGGTATTCTATAGGTTTTACTATACCGCACATAAAGCCTATAGAGCTGATAATAAAAAAGAATACCTATATTTTTCACATGCTCCTATAGGTTAGCTACTGCATTATTTGTGATTGCTAAATTCCCTTTTCAAATATACTGAAACTTGATTTAAGGCTTCGTCAGCCTTATTTGTAATTTTATCCATTGTAATAAATCCATGACAAACCCCATTGTATTGTATAAAGACTACTTTAACCCCTGCATTTTTTAATTTTTCAGCATAGGCCTTTCCCTCATCTCTAAGTGGATCAACTTCAGCTGTTATTATAAGTGCATCTGGTAAGTTTTTAAAGTCTTTAGCTAAAAGAGGTGATGCATAGGGATCTTTTCTATTTTCTTTTTTAGGAACATATAAAGCTATATATTTTTGCATGTCTTTTAGTGAAATACTAATATCATTAGCGAAATAAGACCATGAGTTACTATTTAATTTATATATATTTGTAGGAGGATAAATTAACACCTGACAAGTTATATGTGGACCATTTTTGTCACGTGACATTAGCGAAACAGCTGCCGATAGATTTCCACCTGAACTATCGCCAACAAGTGCAATACGTTTTTCATCACCATTTATATTTTTGGCATTTTTGTAGGTCCATTGAAGTACATTATATACATCATTAACTCCGGCTGGAAATGGATTCTCAGGGGCAAGACGATAGTCTACAGATACAACAATTGCATTTGAATTTTTAGATAATTTTCTACAAACACTATCTTCTGTATCAAGATTTCCGGCAGCCCAAAAGCCAGCATGTGAATAAATAATTATTGGCGTATTAATAGCATTTATAGGTGTATATATACGCACCGGTATTTTTTTTGAATTGGCTACTACTGTAAAGTTTTTTATGTTAGAAAATTGTATAGGTTTTTTAGACCATTTTTTTTCTTCATTATTTAAAGTTGCTCTGATTTTCTTTATTGATTTATTATTGATGGAATTAGGATTAAATATTCTGTTTATCTGTAAACGTAATAAAATATATGTATCGAGCTTAGTGCCATTTGATTTAATTATTGTTGTAATGATAAAAAAAATTGTTAACATAATTATAAAGGAAAATATTAGAGCTCTTTTTACAACCTTTTTCAATTTAATTTCCTCCTTGTACATATTAATTTTAATAATTTCAAGCTTAAATCATTTTTAAGTTTTGCATTGCTTTATATACATTGTATAAATACTCCAATAATTTTTTCATAAAAACTAAAAGTATATAAAATATTTTTTACTAATTTTGTTTTAGTATACTGAAAAATATTTAAATTTCTAATAGTAGAGATAAATATTTATGTACAAGAAAAGAAATAATAAAGCAAGAAAGGAGCGATTAAATGAAAAGCGAAGATAAAGTAACTATAATTGATAGGCAAAAAGCTAAAGAGCAAGAAATGGCTAAGACCAAAGATAAAAGAGCCAAGGAATCAGTACCTAAGCTCAATAATTTAGATGTTTCACCAAGAACTATGCACACATAGCCAAAATAAATAATGATTTGGAAGTGATACTATGAAGGGTCAAAATGCTAAAAAAACAGATTCAGAAACAAAACGTGTTAAAGCAGAAGATGCTTTTGAAGAAGCAGCAGAAAGTAAGATAAAAAAGAGAAATATGACTTATAACAAAGAAGATTTTTATAAAGACAAAGTGTAATGTATTGTAATTTTGCTGCTTCAACTGGTATATCTTTAGTGAAAAAAATTTAAAATCAAGGAGCTATTAAAAACAGCCAGAAACTTCTGGCTGTTTTTATATTGTAGATAATAATTCTTTGTAAATAATAACTTTACAAAGAATCTATTATATATTATAATATGCTAAAATAATGCAAAAAAACTATGGATTTAAATTCATTATAATTAGTTAAATTAAAAAAATCTAATGAGATAGGAGGGATTTGTATGTTAATTTATGCAATAACATCTATTACTTTAGCACTTGTTTTTTATACAATAGGAGTATGGAGTGAAAAGCTACAGGGAAAATTAAAAACGTGGCATTTAGCAATATTTTGGATTGGTTTGATTTTTGATACGGCAGGTACAACCTTAATGAGTAAAATAGCTTCAGGCGGTTTTCAATTTAATTTTCATGGAATAACAGGTTTAATTGCAATTATATTAATGACTTTCCATGCAATTTGGGCAACCTTTGTTTTAATTAAAGGTGATGAAAAAGCAAAGATGAATTTTCATAAGTTTAGCATTTTAGTATGGTTTATTTGGCTGATACCATATATATCTGGTGCTATTTTTGGCATGACAAGGTAAAATTATTTTATACTAAAATATTAAAAAATGTGAACCAAAGTGTAGTGTAAAATCAAAGAACCTTTGGCAAGTGTAGAAAAATGATACATGAAAATATCGGAAATCAATGGCAAAAGTCCATTGACCTTTTAGGTAAATAGCAGTACAATAATATTGACCTTTTAGGTAAATAATAGATAATATTTTTAAAGGGGGTACTTAAGATGCCTACAAAATTGTTGGATTTAGGATTTCAAAGACGCGATGCTATCTTGAATGCAGCCTTGAAAGAATTTGTGCTAAGAGGATTTGATAACGCTTCAACAAATGTAATTGCGAAAGAAGCAGGGATTTCTAAAGCATTAATGTTTCATTATGTAAATAATAAACAGGAGCTTTTTCTGTTTGTGTATGATTACTTTACCGAACTTCTTAATAAAGAGTATTTTACGAAAATGGATTTTTCGGAAAAAGATATTTTTGAAAGATTGCACCAATCCTATCTACTTCAAATTGATTTGATTAAGCAATATCCTTGGATTCTTGATTTTAACAAACTTTCTGTTGTGACAAACTCTGATGAAGTCAACAAAGCACTTGAGAGTAGAGCTAAAATAAAGCACTCATCATGCGACCATAAAATATTTGATATGATTGATGTTTCTAAGTTTAGGACTGGTCTGGATATAGAAAAGTGCAAGCAGTTTATCCTTTGGTCTAATATAGGTTTTACTAATCAAATATTGGAGGATATTAGAAATTCGCAAACTTCAAATTTGGATTATAAGCATATCATTACAATACTTGACGAATACTTTGACGAACTTAGAAAAATCTTCTATAAGTAGAGCAAGGAGTAAAGCTAATGAGTACAAGTATCGTACTGGCACTTACTCTTTTTGCACTAATAATTTTCAATAATGTAGCTAAATACAGGTGGATAGGAGTGATGAGATGTTTGGAGCGCATAAACCGATAATTGTAGAGTTCCCTTTGAGGGGAGAATGGCTTTCTCCCAATACTCCGGGGACAAAAATTCCGAGCCACGGTACAAATAAGTTAGGAACAAGATATGCTTATGACTTTTTACAAGTGGATTGGAAAAGGAAAGGTTTACCATCCTATCATGTCAGTTTACCGCAATATCTACTTTTTGGTGTTCCTTTAAATGAATATTATTGTTGGGGCCAAGAAGTATATGCACCTTGCGACGGAATCGTTGTCCAAGCAAAGGATGGTTATAAAGAACGAGAACGAACAAATTTGCTTGCAGATATGTCTTACGCTTATAAAATTGCTCATTATTTCAATCCGAAGAAAGACGACATGCAATCAGTTGCCGGCAACTACATCATTATGAAATGCGGCGACCAAGTATATGCTGCACTAGTTCATCTTCAAACAGGGTCTATTCAGGTTTCAGTTGGCCAGAGTGTAAAAAAAGGCGAAGTTATTGCCAGAGTGGGTGATTCAGGAAATTCTTATATGCCACATCTGCATTTTCAGCTTATGGATAGCTGTGATATGTCTACTGCAAACGGATTGCCTTGTGCTTTTAAACAATATGAGGTATTCCAAGATGGTGAGTGGAAAAAAGTTGTTAACGGTATTCCCACAAATAAAGATAGGATAAGGTTTGGTTCCTAACATAGATAGAGTCGTACATCAAACCTCTGGCATAGAATCTTTTCTTTAAAAACATGTACATTGCTAAGTAACATTTGACAAACTATAAATAAAGGATTAATATAATTACTGCCTACCTTCCGTTAGGTAGGCAGTAATTATGAAAAGAGGTGATACATTTGGAAACAAAAAGAAAGATAATGAGTTCGGCCTTTGAATTGTTTTCAAAGCAAGGCAGTAGCTTTTCTTTAAATGAGGTAGCCGAAGCTGTTGGAATAAAAAAGGCTTCTATATATTCTCATTTTGAAAATAAGGAAATGCTTATACATAAGGTAATAGAAAATGAAATGGAGAAATACTTTTTTGAAATTAATCAAGAAAATGATGATTTAAAAAGAATTTTTTTGGGAATTTTAGATTATTTCAATAATTCTCAAACAAAACTGCTTTTTTGGAAAAGACTTTTGCTATTTCCACCTGAATCTATTGATCCTGAATTGCTAGAAAGAATTCATTTAATGTCTAAGGAAAGATATGATGTTGTTAGAAAACTTATATCAAATGGAATTGAAGCAGGTATTATAAAAAAGGCCTCAGAAGAAGAAATTAGCTTAATGTTTTTTTCACTTATACATGGATTACTTTCAAGTGTTTTAATATATCATCCTAAAGATATAAAACAGCATTTTGATAACATTTGGCATAATTTTTGGTACAGCATAACTAAAGATAAGGATTTATAAATGTGAAACTTAATTTAGTTCCACAGAATTAGGAGTGATTAAATGTTAAAACCAAAACTTTTTTCAATCATTAAACATAGGAATGTTGAATTAAGTAAAAATCAAATTATGAAAGATATAACTTCAGGAATTATTGTTGCAATTATTGCACTTCCGCTGTCAATTGCACTTGGTATTGCATCGGGAGTAACTCCGGAAAAGGGATTAATTACATCAATTATTGCTGGATTTTTTATATCATTTCTAGGCGGCAGTAGAGTTCAAATTGGAGGACCAACTGCTGCTTTTGTAGTTATTCTTTCTGGGATAATAGAAAAGTACGGCTACGAAGGATTAGTAGTTGCTACTATTATGGCAGGAATATTTATGATATTCTTTGGATTTATGAGATTCGGTAGTGTAATCAAATACATTCCATATACTATAACAACTGGTTTTACAAGTGGTATAGCAGTAACTTTATTTTCTACTCAATTAAAAGATTTTCTTGGAATATCAATTAAAAATGTTCCATCTGATTTTTTGGGTAAATGGCAGGCATATTTATCTAATATTTCAAAGATTGATATTACTACAATGCTTGTAGGGTTAGGTTCTCTCTTAGTTATCATATTGTGGCCTAAAATTAATAAAACAATTCCAGGCTCATTAATTGCATTAATAATTGCGACTTTAGTGGTTAAGTTTTTTCATTTGCCTGTTGATACGATTGGAAGTAGATTTGGACATATTTCAAATTCAATTACGTTTATTGATTTTAGTAAATTTCACATAAATATATACATAATTAAAGAATTGATAAGACCAGCTATTACAATTGCTTTTTTAGCAAGTATTGAATCTTTGCTGTCAGCAGTTGTTGCGGATGGTATGATTGGTAAAAAACATAATTCTAATATGGAACTTATAGGACAAGGCGTAGCCAATATTGCATCAGCACTTTTTGGTGGAATTCCAGCAACTGGGGCCATAGCTAGAACAGCTGCAAATATAAAAAATGGTGGACGTACACCAATAGCAGGAATAGTACATGCTATTGTAGTTTTAGCTATCATGTTAATTTTTATGCCATTTGCAAAATTGATTCCAATGACTACACTTGCTGCTATTTTAATTGTTGTGTCATATAATATGAGTCAATGGCGTTCATTTAAAGGACTATTAAAATCAACAAAAAGCGATGTGGCAGTATTAATTGTTACATTTGTATTTACTGTAGTATTTGATTTGGTAGTAGCAATAGAAATTGGTATGGTAATTGCAATGTTTTTATTTGTTAAAAGGATGTCTGAAAGTACGCAAATTGAAAACAGCAGCGAGTACTATAAAGATAATTTGGAAGAAATTGAAGGTGATGAACTTATCTTAGAGCAAACAGATAAATTATATGAGCACTTGGGATCTGAGATATTGTTGTATGAAATTAGTGGACCTCTTTTCTTTGGAATTGCTAATACCTTTATTGATACTATGAATGAAATTGAAAGTAATCCTAAAATTATCATTTTTAAAATGAGATATGTACCAAGCATGGATGCTACAGCATTTAATGTTTTAAAGACAATGGAGGAAAAATGTAAAGAAAAACATATTTTAATACTTTATTCAGAAATTAATGAGCAGCCTATGAAGTTGATGAGAAGTGCAGGAATGGTTTCTGACATCGGACATGGTTGTTTCTTCAATGATACTGAGAATGCAGTGAATACTGCAAATGAAATTATCAATTCTAAAATAAGAATATAGCCTAAAATATAAACAAAATTATTAAAATCACTGTATTAAGTTGTTTGAAAATATATAATTATTGCGAACTAATTTAATCAATTCACAATTCACAGTTCACAATGCACAATGAAGGATGATTTGCCTTCCTTGCGTCAGGTAAATCTTAAACTTAAATATTATAAGCTTCGCAATAGCACCATAAATGGTGCTATTGCGAAAGCAATAAAAAAATAAGTTTTTAGATTTTATGTAGCTTTGCTACATAAAATCATCCTTCATTGTGCATTGTGCATCGTGAATTGTGAATTGATTTAATTCGTATTTTTTAAGTATTATATTATTGATGTTTCTTCCACTGACATTCTGTTACTGACATATCAGTGAAAGTGGCTGTAAAAGAAGAATCTGATGGACTGCAAGCGTATACGCCAAATTTAATTTCACTGTTTCCTTTGAACAAGTGAAAAATTCTCATTTGTTTGAAGGTAATACCATCATTTGAATTTTCGATGCAAAAGTCACTTTCACGTCTACTTAGTCTGTAGTACATAGTTTTAAACTTAGCATCAATATCTGTAGTTGCCCAATCGGAATATCCATTATTAGTTACTACGCTTCCTAATCTTTGATACGTTTCATTTTCATATTCGATGGAGGCTTTAAACCAATTGTTACTATCTTGATAAATAATCACACCACATTGATCAAATTGCTTTTTGCTGTCAAAAGACGTTTTTATTGTAAAAGAAAAATATTTCTCACTTGTACTAGTTAAAAGTGCTGGTATATTATCATGCTCAAAATTGTAGTATGTTTTTTGCCATAAGTCTGTGTTGGGTTCAGTTTTAATTATAATTTTATCTTTTAAAGCACTATAGTTTTGAGGTTTGCATATCCAAGATGCATTTGGAATATCAAATTTAAACATTTTTACATACCACCCTTATAAAATTACTATAGTTGAGCTAGCAAAGCTTTAATCAAATATATTTTTATTCATAACATATAAATAACTTAGTATTGTTTTACCATCAAAAATTTTACCTGATTTTACGTATTCTTTAAAAGTATTTTTATCTATCCATAAAACTTCTTTTACATCTTCATCATGAGTTATATTTGTTTTTAAATCTGATTTTTTTACGGTTACATGGTATAAATGCAAAATGCTTTTACTAAAACCAAGCATGGGAGTATAGGATATAATTTTACTCAAAGCAGTTTTGTCTACAATTAAATTTGTTTCTTCTTTTAGCTCCCTAACCAAGCATTCTTCAGGAGATTCTCCCTTTATATCAAGGCAGCCCGCAGGTATTTCTAAGGTTTCTTTCATAACTGCTGGTCTAAATTGCCTTACCATCAAAATGTCTCCAAATTCATCTGTTATAAAAGCAGCGACAGCATCATAATTTTGAAGTACATCATAGATTCTACCATTAACCTCTTTGTTATAAACTTTTAACCATCCATTATAAACCAATTCTTCTTGGGACATAAAAAGAACTCCTTTCACTTTTAATCTTTTATTTAAAGCTTCTATATATTATATAAATGCCTATTACAACAAGGAATATTGATAACATTAAGCCTGAATTTAACCAAACAGGCATTGCAGCATTAAATATACGAAGCACAGTTGAGCCTATAGAAAGCACTGTTATAACAACTGCAGAAATTAAAGTTCCTTTATCTTTATTTCCAAAATAGTATAGTTGATACAGCCCAACTGCTACAGCTAACGCAAATATTTGCCATGAAAAATCAAAATGATAAAAATTAATATATGGCTTAATGCTGTAAAATAATCCTAAAGTAAGGCATATTCCACCAGGAACTAAATTGCCAGAACCTGATCTTCCTGTAAAATAACTCAATTCAAAAATAAAACCTATAAATAAAAGAACTAATCCCAAAGTTATTCTAAAGGAGAATATGCCCCAATAATTTAGTTTGTGTAATATTGATATTATTCCAACAAAAATAAGAATAATTCCCAGTGTAATATTAGACTTTTTCACCAATTATCATCTCCATTTTTATAACATTTATATTTTTTGGATAATATTAAAATAATATAGTATAATATTATTCTAAATATGTTTTAGGCATTTAGCAACAAAAAAGTGCATTGTTGGTGGTGATTTATTTGGCAAGATATAGATACATGAAAGGAATTTCAAAAAAAAGAGGCTTGAAGCCTGGCAGTCTTGTTCATGTAGGGAAAAGTACAGGTAAAGGTTCAAAAATAAGTGTTATTGATTATAAAGGAGAAGTATTTGACGAGAGAAATTTAAAAAGTATTGAAGAAAGTTATAAATATAAAAATTCTGATTCCGTAACATGGATAAATGTAGATGGTCTTGAGGATATGGGCTTATACGAAAAATTTGGTAAAGAGTTTGGAATACATCCTCTTGTAATGGAGGATATTCTAAACACCAATCAAAGACCTAAAATTGAAGAGTTTGATAATTATATTTACGTTGTTTTAAAAATGATATATTATTCAAAAAATGTACCAGTAGTTGAGCAGGTAAGTTTAATTTGTATGAAAAATGTAGTTATTACCTTTCAAGAGCAGGAATTAAAAGGCGATGTTTTTGATAATTTAAGAAATAGGCTTAGAACTTCTGGCAATAAATTGAGAAGCTCTGGTACAGATTATTTAGCCTATGCTATTATTGATTCTATAGTTGATAATTACTTTGTTGCACTTGAAAAGTTTGAGGATAGAATAGAAACTTTTGAAGAAAAACTTTTAAAAAATCCAACAAATGAAGTGTTTACAGAAATATATAATATGAAAAGAGAAATGATTTTTATAAGAAAATCAGTATGGCCACTTAGGGAAGTTATCAATATACTTCAAAGGGGCGAATCTGATTTTATTAGTTCTGATACTAGCGTATATTTTAAAGATGTTTATGACCATACTATACAAGTTATAGATTCTATAGAACTATTTAGAGATATAATCGAGGGCATGCTAGATACATATTTATCAAGTGTAAGCAATAAGATGAATGAAGTTATGAAATTTCTAACTATTTTTTCAACAATATTTATTCCTCTTTCTTTTTTAGTAGGCGTGTATGGAATGAATTTTGATAATATGCCAGAACTAAAATGGCATTATGCATACCAAGGTTTATGGGTTATTATGATTGCGATAGTAGTATCTATGCTAGTATATTTTAAGAAAAAAAAATGGCTTTAGAGTAAGGATGATAATTAATATGAATGAAAGATTACAAAAATTTATGGCTAGCTGTGGAGTAGCGTCTAGGCGAAAATGCGAAAAATTAATTGAAGAAGGCAGGGTAACAGTAAATGGGATAGTTATCACTGAGCTTGGTTTTAAGGTAGACTGTAATAAGGACTATGTTGAACTTGATGGAAAACCAATTAAAATGGAAGAAAGAAAGGTATATATTGCTTTAAATAAACCTAAGGGATATATCACTGCCTCAAGTGATAATAGGGGAAGAAAAACAGTTATAGATCTTTTAAAGCTTAAAGAAAGAATCTTTCCCATAGGCAGACTTGATTATGAAACCTCAGGCTTACTTCTAATAACCAATGATGGAGAAATATTTAATAAGGTTATGCATCCAAGACAAAATGTAAATAAAACATACATAGCTTTAGTTGAAGGTATACCCACTGATACGGAAATAAATTCTCTTGAAAATGGAGTAGATATTGGAGGATATACAACTGCACTTGCAAAAGCCAGTGTTGAAAATATTGAAGGAAAAAATGCAAGAGTTAAAATTGTTATACATGAGGGTAAAAAAAGGCAAGTTAGAAGAATGTGCAGGGCAATTCATCATCATGTTATTGAACTTAAAAGAACCTCTGTAGGCAAAATTAATTTAGGCAATCTTAAAGAAGGCGAATGGAGATATTTAAGTAATGAAGAAATAGACTATTTAATGAATTTATGATATTAAGTCATCTTAAAATGAATAAAATATTGAATATGTGTGAATTTAATGTTAGAATGAAATAAATAATTCATTTTACAATCAAATGAATTATTATGATTACTTAAAATTCATTGTACTTCTTAGAAGGGGATTTGATATTTATGGAAAATGAAAAACACGATTTAATGAGAACAATTCAAGTGAAATTTCCGAGGTTAAGTAAAGGTCAAAAGCTAATAGCTGAATATATATTAAAACACTATGACAAGGCTGCTTTTATGACGGCTGCAAAGCTTGGAATTAGTGTTGGTGTTAGTGAATCTACTGTAGTAAGATTTGCTAATGAGCTTGGATTTAGTGGTTATCCTAAGCTTCAAAAAGCACTTCAAGAATTAATAAAAAATAAACTTACAACTGTTCAAAGAATTGAATTATCAAATGCATTTATATCAGAAGAAAATTCGCTTAAAGGCGTTTTAAAATCAGATATGGAAAACATAAGAGTAACTCTTGAAAAGATTAATCATAAGACTTTTGATGAAGTAATAAAGTGTATATTTGAAGCAAAGAGAATATATATAATTGGACTTAGAAGCTCAACTGCTCTTTCAGAATTTCTAGGATTTTATTTAAATTTAATCTTAGATAATGTACATGTTATAAATTGTGGTATGAGTGATATTTTTGAGCAAATTATAAATATATCCTCTGATGATTTATTAATAGGGATTGGTTTTCCAAGGTATGCTGCAAGAACTATAGAAGCATTAACTTTTGCAAAATCAAGGAATACCAAAGTAGTTGCTATAACAGATAGTTTACTCTCACCACTTGCAACTGAAGCAGATTATACTCTTATTGCACAAAGTAATATGGCTTCTTTTGTTGATTCCTTAGTGGCACCCTTGAGCGTAATTAATGCATTAATTGTTGCTGTTGGATTAAAAGAGAAGAATAAAATATCAAGCACTTTTAGTGATTTGGAAAGTATATGGGAAGAATATAGAGTGTATTCATATAAAGCTATAGAGGATAGGTAGAAGTGGACAACCTAGTTTATCATCTAATTAATAAAATAGCATTAAAATTAACTTTGTCATTTTATTAGTTGAACTGGCTTATCTATATGTTTATAATATAATAAGATTTAAATTTAAAGAGTAGATAAACTTTATAATCTACTCTTTAAACTTATGTACAGAGAAATAAAGAGGTGAAGTTTATGAAAAAAGTAATAGTTGTTGGCGGCGGTCCTGCTGGTATGATGGCTGCAATAACTGCCTCAGAAGGGCATGAAGTTACGCTTATTGAGAGAAATGATAAGCTTGGCAAGAAAATGTTTATAACTGGCAAAGGCAGATGTAATATAACAAACTATAAAGATATAAGTGAATTCTTTGAAAATATACCTGGAAATTCTAATTTTTTATATAGCGCATTATATACTTTTACTAATATAAATACTATGGATTTATTTGAAAAGGCTGGACTCAAATTAAAAGTTGAGAGGGGAGATAGGGTTTTCCCTGAATCTGACAAGTCTTCTGATATAATAAAAATATTTAAAGAAAAAATTGAAGATAAAAAAATTAATGTAATTTTAAATTCAAGAGTAGTAAATATTAACTGCGAAAATAATATAATTAAAAGTGTAAAAACTGATAAAGGTGAAACTATAAAAGGAGATTATTTTATTTTATGTACAGGTGGTTTATCATATCCTCAAACAGGTTCTACAGGAGATGGATATGATTTTGCAAGAAAAGTTGGGCATAATATAATAAAACCTGTTCCATCTTTAGTTCCTATTGAATTTGAAGAAAAATGGATAAAAGACCTTCAGGGACTTTCATTAAAAAATGTAGAATTTAGCATTGTAAAAAATAATAAGGTGCTATATAAAAACTTTGGTGAAATGCTATTTACTCACTATGGTGCTTCTGGTCCTATTGTTTTAAGCGGAAGTAGGATAGTTAATTTTAACAAGAATTTAAAGGCAGTTATAAATTTAAAACCAGCATTGTCTGAAAATGAACTTGATAAAAGGATACAAAGTGATTTTTCAAAGTATGCCAATAAAGCTTTTAAAAATTCACTAAATGATTTACTTCCAAGTAAGTTAATACCGGTTATAGTTGAATTATCAGAAATAGATCCTGATAAAAAAGTTAATTCTATCACTAAAATAGAAAGAAAAAAAATAGTTAACCTGCTGCAAAAACTTGAATTTAATATAAAGGGTTTAAGGTCAATTGATGAAGCAATAATTACTGCAGGAGGCATAGATGTAAAAGAGATTGATCCTTCAACAATGAAGTCAAAATTAATTGAAAATTTATATTTTGGTGGTGAAGTTATTGACGTTGATGCATATACTGGAGGATTTAACTTGCAAATTGCATTATCTACAGGCTATTTGGCAGGAAGTTCTTTAAAATAGGCTATATTTTAAATCAACACTTATTTAAAACATAGCCTTAAAATAAAAATTATATTTTGTCAAAAAAATAAAGGAATTCATATATTTTTATAGAATATATAGTTCGGTAGATGTATAGCATATATAAATATGGAAAGTTTTTAATAGCTTTAAGTTAATATCGATAAACCATTTCAATTTTAACGGTTTATTTATAGTGAAGGGCGGAATTGATTTTGAAGTTAAGTGTAGCAATAGATGGACCAGCCGGAGCCGGTAAAAGCACTATAGCAAAACTTGTTGGAAAAAAGTTTAACCTCATGTACATAAATACAGGTGCTATGTATAGAGCTGTTACTTTAATGGCAATTAGAGAAAATATAAATTATAGTGAAACACAAAAATTATGTCAGCTTATTGAAAATTTAGAAATGCATTTTGACAAAGATAAATTGATAGTTAATGAAGAGGACGTTAGCGAAGAAATTGTTATGCCTAATATAAGCAAGAATGTTTCTAATTATTCTGCAGTACCTGAAGTTAGAGAACTGTTAGTTTGTCTACAAAAGCAAATTTCTGAAAAATATAATGTTATTATGGATGGAAGAGATATAGGAACTGTAGTTTTAAAAAATGCAGATTTTAAATTCTTTTTAACTGCAAGTCCAGAAGAACGTGCAAAGAGAAGATATAATGAATTAATAGCAAAAAATGTGGAAGTTGATTATAATAATATATTAAATGATATTATTAAGAGAGATTACATTGATTCACATAGGGAAACAAGTCCGCTAAAAAAAGCAGAAGATGCAGTTGAAATTGATTCTTCATTTATGAATATAGAAGAAGTGGTTTTGTATATTTCAAATTATATAACTAAAAATATGTAACTTTTTATTAAAAGGTGGTACTATAGAATGAGTGAAATAATACTTGCTAAAAAAGCTGGTTTTTGTTTCGGAGTAAAGAGAGCTGTTGAAACGGCAATAGAGACTCAAAAAAAGTATAATAAAAAAATTTATACTTTAGGATCTTTGATTCATAATAATGATGTTGTAGAATATCTTAAAAGCAATGATATTTATGCAATAGAAATGACTGATATCGATAAACTAAATGAAAATGATGTATTAATTATAAGATCACATGGTGTCCCAAAGCAAACAATTGAATTACTTAACTCAAAGAAAATTAAAATTGTTGATGCCACTTGCCCATTTGTTTCAAGTATTCACGAAAAGGTGAAAATGTATAGTGAACTCGGTTATGAAATAGTAATTGTTGGAGATAAAAATCATCCTGAGGTTGTTGGAATAAATGGTTGGTGTGATAATAAAGCTATTATATCAAAAAACGGAGAAAATTTAGAAGCTGTTAAATCAAAAGTTTGTGTGGTTTCACAAACTACTGAAAAAATAGTAAATTTCGAAAAGGTTGTACTAAAGTTATTGCATAAATCAAAAGAATTAATTGCATTCAACACAATATGCAATGCTACATCCGAAAAACAAAAAATTGCAAAAGAACTTTCAGCTAAAGTAGATTATATGGTAGTTATTGGCGGTAAACAAAGTTCAAATACTACTAAATTATATGAAATTTGCAAGGAAAACTGCAAAAATACAATTCATGTAGAAAATTCAGGTGAAATACCTGTGGAAATATTAAAAAATACTAATAAAATCAAAATAGGTGTAACAGCAGGCGCTTCAACACCTGATTGGATTATCGAGGAGGCAATTAATAAAATGAACGAAAACAATATAACAAATGAAACAAATAATGAAATGGCTGACGCTATGAAATTTATAGCTGAAAATGAAAATGCAGTATACACTGGTGCACATGTAAGTGGAGAAATAATTCAGGTTTCTGATAATGCATTATATTTAAATGTAGGATATAAAAGAGATGGTATTATACCAAAAAGTGAAATTGAACACTCAGATGAAGGACTTAAAAATTTATATAAAGTAGGAGATACTATATCAGCAAAAGTAATTAAATTAAAAGATGATGACAATTATGTAGTATTATCCGTAAAAGAAATACAAAGAGAAGAAGGATATAAAGAAATTAAAGATGCCTTTGAAAATAAAACTAAATTAACTGTAAGAGTTAAAGAAACTGTAAAAGGTGGAATAGTAGCTTTATTTAAGGGAATAAGAGTATTTATACCAGCATCACACATTGAATTATTCCATGTAGATAATCTTGAAGGATATGTTGGCAAAGATTTAGAAGTTGAAATAATTGAATTTGTAGATAAGAGAAGACAAACTAAGATAGTTGGATCAAGAAGAGAAATATTAAAGAAAGAAAAAGAATCATCAGAAAAAGCTGTTTGGGATAAGCTTGAACAAGGCCAGACATTAGAAGGTCAAGTAAAAAGATTAACTGATTTTGGTGCTTTTGTTGATATCGATGGTGTAGATGGACTTTTACATGTTTCAGAAATATCATGGGGAAGAGTTAATAAACCAGCAGATGCTTTAAAAATAGGAGATACAATAAAAGTATATGTTCTTAGTGTAGATAAAGAAAATCACAAGTTATCTTTAAGTATAAAAAAATTAGTTGAAGATCCTTGGAAAAATATAGAAGAAAAATATCCTTCTGGTTCAGTAGTACTTGGAAAAGTTGTTAGATTTGCAAGCTTTGGTGCTTTTGTTGAACTTGAACCTGGAGTTGATGGATTAGTTCATATATCTGAAATTAGTCATAAGAGAATTGAAAAACCATCTGATGCTTTAGCTATTGGTGAAGAAATAAAAGCTAAGATAATTGATGTAAATGCAGAAAATAAAAAAATAGGCTTAAGCATAAGAGAAGTTGAAGAATAAAAAATAATTTGTATAAATTGAATAATTAAGAAAAATGCGTGTAATATAAGTATAGATTTAGAAGCTAGTTTTGATTTGTTAAATCTTTCATATATATTACACGCATTTTTTATATAAATAAAAGACAGGAAAGGTTGATTTTTATGAATGAATTAGGACGCCATATATTAGCTGAAATATATGGTTGTAATGAAGAAGTATTAGACAATGAAGAGAAGATAGAAAAAGCAATGGTTAACTCTGCAATAAAAGCTGGTGCACAGATTAGAGAAGTTGCATTTCATAAATTTTGCCCTCAAGGTGTTAGTGGTGTAGTAATTATTTCAGAATCGCATATAACTATTCATACATGGCCAGAATTTGGTTATGCAGCAGTTGATGTATTTACTTGTGGCCATAAAATAAACCCCTGGAATGCTTGCAATTATCTAACTGAATTTTTACAGGCAAAAAATATGATAGCCACGGAGGTAAAAAGGGGTATATTTAATGAACCAGTTTCCGTAAAGGAATTAGCAAGAGAATACGTTAGGTAAAGAAAGTGGGATGTCGCACAAATTAAATAATTTAGTGCGGCATCCCCTTTATTTTGTAATAACCTTAATTAAACCATAATATATTTTAGTGTATATTCCAAGTTAGGAGGAAATATTATGGTTGATTCTGAAGAAATTAAGTATATGGATGGAATCAAAAATAAAGAGCTAAAAATGCTTAAAAGAGTTTTATGTAGGTATAATTTTAAAATTATATATATAAGAAAAGCTAGAAGCGCATATCAAATAAGAACAGATAAGGGTATTGTTTGTTTAAAAAGAATGAAACATGGTAGAAAAAAGGCTCAAAATGGCAGCTACTTAGTAGAAGAACTGAAAAAAAACAATTTTTATAATACAGCTCAATATATAAAGACAACTGATCATGAATTTTTTGTACATTATAAAGGCTTTCTATTTTATATTACTGAGTGGATTGATGGTGTTGAGTGTAATATGGATGATATTAATGAAGCTGTGAATTGTACCAAGCTTTTAGCTAATTTTCATTCTGCATCAAAAAAAATAGATATATCGAAATTATATATAAAAAGCAATACAAAAAATTGGCCTACATTTTTTATGAAATGCATAAAAGATATGAATAATTTTAAAAATGCAATTAACAAAAAAAGAATTAAAAATCAATTTGATGAAAATTACGAAAAATTCATTGATAAAAGCTGTGAAAGAGGACTATTTTCAATAAAGCTTTTAAACGAATCTTCTTATTATAAATTAGCTAAAAACTCTAAACAAGTTAAAAATATATGTCATAACAGCTTTTATTATCAGAATATAATAAAAAAAGACGATAAATACTATATAATTGATTTAGATAGTATTGTAATAGATTTTGCAATTAGCGATTTAGGAAAAATGATTAGAAGACTCATGTTTAAAAAAGAATATAATTGGGATTTTAATAAAGCTAAATTAATAATTGATGCATATATCGCTATTAATAAGCTTAGCAAGGAAGAATTAGAGATAATGCTCTCTCTCATAATATTTCCACATAAGTTTTGGAAACTTGGAAGTAAGAGGTATATAAAACATAAAAGTTGGACAGAAAGTAAATATATGAAGAAACTCAATAAAGTAATAACTTATAGTGAATGTGAGGATAAATTCATAGATGATTATATTAAGTATTTAAAAAAAATGTGATTTAAGGTTTGACATTATAATCCAGTTTTTTATATACTTATTATATAAATTATATTGAAAAAATTAAGAGGTAGCTATGTATATTTGTGAAAGTTTAAACAAAAATAATTTTAAATATTTAATAGATTTAAATTCAAAACGAAGTACATTTAATGAACTCAATCAAGATTTTGTTGATGAATTTAAAAGGCAAAACTTACTGAAAAAACTTATTATAAAGAAAAATGTGCATTTGCTAAAATCAAATGATAAATATATAGGTTTTATGTGGATTAAAAGCGGAATTTCTAAATATCAATATGAAATTAATGCAATGAACATAACAAAAGAATATATTTTTGATATTAGCACATATATATCACTTATTAATTCATTTAAATATGCAAAAATGTTATCATATAGATGTGAAAAAAATTTATACAACTATGATATATTAAAAAAACTTAATTTTTATCAAGTAGAAAGTAATTATGAACTTGAAATTGATTTGAAGGAATATTTTGAACTTCCAAAACTTGATTCAATTAGTATAGAGAAGTTAAAAAAAAGAGAAGAAGAAGAAATTAGATGTTTTATTCAAAATGAAGTCTTTCAAAAAAATGGTCGTATACCAATTACTGTGGATGACATATACTGTGATGAAGTTCAAGATTATTATGTTGATGATGGTTCATTTTTTATAAAGCAGGATGGTTCTCATATTGGCTATGGGCAGTTTATTGTTAAAGATGGTGAACCTACAGTAGTCAATTTTGGAATATTAAAGTTTTATAGAGGAAAAGGATATGGTAGGTATTTCCTTAAATATATTTTAAACTGTTTAAAAAGAATAGGCTATAATAAAGCTTATATAAAAGTAGATACTGATAATACAGTAGCAATTAATCTATATAAAAGTGTAGGATTTACTCAAAAAAGCAGCTGCTCCCTATGGGAGAAAAAAGTAACAGAGAAGTAACAAAACATTATTTATTACTTCTCTGTTACTTTTTACTTTAAGCCTTTATTTATTAGCCCTTCTATTGGTACATAGGATGTTTTTGTACACAGTAACCTTTCATTTGGATACTTTTCAAAGTAACACAAATCACTAATGCAATTGCCGGTCAAAATTTTTGATTGATTGTCTTCGTCATTTTCTAGAAGCTTTGCATCATACATATGAAAAACCTCCTTTTGAGAAATTATTATTTTCTATAGTTACAATCTTAGTATTCTCTTAAGCTTTTTTAGTTATTCATTTATTAGCTTAAATATGGTATAATACTACATTGATATTTAAATTAATGAATAGTAAATAAAGATAAATTTAATTTGATAACTAATAGGAGGAAATATGAATAAATTCTATATTGAAACATGGGGCTGTCAGATGAATGAAGAGGATTCTGAAAAATTATCTGGTATGCTAAAAAAATTAGACTACACTAAAACTGAAAATAGAGAAGATGCTGATCTTATTATATTTAATACATGCTGCGTTAGAGAAAATGCTGAATTAAAGGTTTATGGTAATTTAGGATTACTTAGAAAGTTAAAAAATAAAAAACCAGAACTCATAATAACAGTATGTGGCTGTATGATGCAGGAAAATGATATGGCAAAGGCTATAAGAAAAAGATTTCCTTTTGTTGATATTATTATGGGAACTCACAATATTCAAATGTTTCCTGAATACTTAAAGAAAGTCAAAGAAGATAGAAAAGCTATATTAGAAATATGGGATAAGGAAGAATCTATAGTTGAGGGACTTCCTATTGATAGAGAAAGTACTATGAAAGCCTTTGTAACAATTATGTATGGCTGCAATAACTTCTGTACCTATTGTATAGTACCTTATGTAAGAGGAAGAGAAAGAAGTAGAAAGCCGGAAGATATAGAAAATGAAATAAAAAAATTAGTTGCAGAAGGTTATAAGGAGGTAACACTTCTTGGACAAAATGTAAATTCGTACGGAAAAGGCTTAGAAGAAGAAATTAATTTTGCAGGACTTTTAAGAAGGGTAAATGAAATACCAGGATTAGAGAGAATTAGGTTTATGACATCACATCCAAAGGACCTTACAGATGAGGTTATTAAAGCAGTAGCAGAATGTGATAAAGTATGTGAACACATTCATCTTCCTGTACAATCAGGTTCTACTAAAATATTAAAGGATATGAATAGGCATTATGATAGAGAATACTATTCATCCTTAGTTAAAAAAATAAAAGAACAAATAAAAGGCGTTGCTATAACTACAGATATAATTGTTGGTTTCCCTGGCGAAACAGAAGAAGACTTCCTTGAAACCTTAAGTTTAATTGAAGAGGTTAGATATGATTCTGCATTTACTTTCCTATATTCAATAAGAGAAGGTACTCCAGCGGCTAATTTAAAGGATCAAATTCCAGAAGATGTTAAGCATGATAGATTTAATAGATTAGTTGAAACGGTAAATAGAATCTGTGCAGAAATAAATAAGGATTATGAAGGAAAAACTGTTGAAGTTTTAGTTGAAGGAAAAAGCAGAACTGATGAAAATAAATTAATGGGAAGAACAAGGACAGGAAAACTCGTTAACTTTGAAGGCTCAGCTGAAAATGTAGGAAAGCTTGTTAATGTAAAAATAACGAAGGCACAATCTTTTTCTTTAGTGGGAGAAGAAATATAAACAAGGGATGGTAATATTATGTCAGTAACTCCTATGATGCAGCAATTTTTAAGTGTAAAAGAAAACTATAAGGATTGCATCTTGTTTTTTAGATTAGGTGATTTTTATGAAATGTTCTTTGAAGATGCTGAAATTGCATCAAGGGAACTTGAACTTGTACTTACAGGAAAAGACTGTGGACTTCCAAAACGTGCGCCTATGTGTGGTATACCTCACCATGCCTATGCAATTTATGCAAGTAAACTTATATCGAAAGGTTATAAGGTTGCAATAGCAGAGCAGCTTGAAGATCCTGCACTAGCAAAGGGAATTGTAAAACGAGATGTAATAAAGGTATTAACACCTGGAACATATACGGATTCTTCTTTTTTAGAGGATACAAAAAATAATTATATTATGTCTATATACACAGAAAACAATATAACGGCCATGTGTTTTGCAGATATATCTACAGGAGAATTTAACTGTACGTATACTGAATTTGATAGAGATGTTATATTAAATGAAATATCAAAGTATTCACCAAAGGAAATTTTAGTTCAAGAAAATATTGATACTAAATTAATAGAGGATATAAAAGAAAGATTTGTTATTTCAAATACGGAATTTCAAGATAATTATTTTAAAGAATTTGCTGAAAATCATTTAAAGGCACAGTTTTCTAATTATGCAGAATTAGATATTAATGATCAACTTAAATACTCAGCAAATGCACTTTTAAAGTATATAATGGATACTCAAAGAGTTGTTTTGACACATTTAGATCAAATTCAATATTATAATATTGTTGATTTTTTGAGCATTGATTCAAATTCAAGGAGAAACTTAGAACTTACAGAAACTTTAAGAGACAAAAGTAAAAAAGGATCTCTTCTTTGGGTTTTAGATAAAACAAGTACTGCAATGGGAGCTAGACAGCTTAGAAAATGGATTGAGCAGCCCCTCATTGATACAAATAAAATAAATTTAAGATTAGAAGCTGTAGATGAGCTTTTAAATGATGCTCGAAATCATGTTGAATTAAAAGATGCCTTAAGGGAAGTATATGATATTGAAAGATTAGCTGGTAAAATTTCTACAAAAAGTGTAAATGCAAAAGAAATGTTATCTCTTAAAAGCTCTATAAAAAAGCTTCCAGAAGTAAAAGCCATAATAAAAAATTTTAGCTCAGAGCTTCTTTGCAAAATGGAAAATGAACTTGATGATTTAAGTGATATATACAGCTTACTTGATGCAGCCATATTAAATACTCCATCCTTGTCAGTTAAAGAGGGAAATATAATTAAAGATGGCTATAACAGTGAAGTTGATGAGTTAAGACTTGCAAAAGCTCATGGCAAGGAATGGATTGCTTCCCTTGAAAATAAGGAAAGGGAAGAAACAGGTATTAAATCTTTAAAGGTAGGTTACAATAAAGTATTTGGATATTTTATAGAAGTTACAAAATCTAATTTAAATTTAGTTCCTGAAGGTAAATATATAAGAAAACAAACCCTAGCTAATTGTGAAAGATATATAACTCCAGAACTTAAAGAGATGGAAGAAAAAATATTAGGTGCTGAAGAAAAACTTGTTATTCTTGAATATGAAATTTTTGTAGGAGTAAGGGATGAGCTTGAGAAGCAAATTGATAGAATTAAAGGAAGTGCTAAAATTCTCTCTGAAATTGATTGCTTAAGTTCCTTTGCTGAAGTGGCACGTGAAAACAATTATTGCAAGCCGATAATTACAGAAAACGGAGCTATTAAAATTAAAGAGGGAAGACATCCTGTTGTAGAAAATGTAATTAAAACTGGTGAATTTGTTTCTAATGATACTGAAATTGATACAGAGGATAATATGTTAATGCTCATAACGGGCCCTAATATGGCAGGTAAATCAACTTATATGAGGCAGGTTGCGTTAATAGTACTAATGGCTCAAATAGGAAGTTTTGTTCCTGCAGGAAAAGCAGAAATATCAATATGCGATAAAATATTTACAAGGATAGGTGCTTCTGATGATTTGGCTGCTGGTAAAAGTACTTTTATGGTTGAGATGTGGGAAGTTTCAAATATATTAAAGAATGCGACTAATAAAAGTTTAATATTGCTTGATGAAGTTGGAAGAGGAACTAGTACTTATGACGGATTAAGTATAGCATGGTCAGTAATAGAATACATATGTACAAATTCCAATATAAAAGCTAAAACCTTATTTGCAACTCATTATCATGAACTTACTAAGCTTGAAGGCAGCATAAAAGGTCTTAAAAATTATTCAATAGCCGTAAAGAAATTTGAAGAGGATATAATTTTCTTGAGAAAAATAATAAAGGGCGGAGCAGACCAATCTTATGGAATAGAAGTTGCAAAAATTGCTGGTCTTCCAGAGGATGTTATTAAAAGGGCAAGGGAAATATTAAAGGAACTTGAGACAGATAATAATGAAGCGGCCTTTGATTGTATAGAAAAAATTAAAAGTGAAAATAAACCTTTGGAGGAAGCTAGTGAAGTAAAAGAAACTAAAAATGTTAAAAAAGTTAAAGCTGAAGATAAAATTCAATTAGATTTTACTTCTATAGAAAAGGATAATTTGATTAAGGATTTATCAAAACTAGAGGTTATGGAAATGAATCCTATGGAAAGCATGAACAAGTTATATGAACTTGTAAAACGTGCTAAGAATCTATAAGTAAAGAAGGTAAAAGCTTTGGGGAGAATTAATTTACTAAGTGAAGAAACTTCTAATAAAATTGCAGCTGGTGAGGTAATTGAAAGACCTTCCTCAGTTGTAAAAGAACTTGTAGAAAACAGTATTGATGCAGGAGCCAAGATTATTAATATACAAATTGAAAATGGTGGCGAAACTCTCATAAGGATTGTTGATGATGGCTCGGGTATTTATAAAGATGATGTTGAAAAAGCATTTATGCCACACGCTACAAGTAAAATTTCTAAAATTGAAGATATATATGCCATAAACACCCTTGGCTTTAGGGGAGAGGCACTTCCAAGTATAGCATCGGTATCTAACACTATATTAAAATCTAGAAGCTTAGAAAGCGATTTTGGAAGGGAAATTTCTATAAGCGGAGGGAATATTAATTATGTTAAAGATTGTGGCAGCAGTATAGGTACTACAATAGAAGTTAAAAATTTATTTTATAATGTTCCTGCAAGATCAAAATTTTTAAAATCACCTCAAAAAGAGGCGGCAGTTATTTCTGATATTGTGACAAGACTTGCAATATCACATAGTAACGTATCCTTTAAACTAACTAATGGAGAAAAGAAGGTAATTACTACATATTCCTCTCCAAACTTAATTGACGTCCTTCGTGATATATACGGAAAGAAGATAACAGATAATGTAATACCCTTTGAAAGGCACTCGGATTTAGTATCTGTTCATGGTTACGTTGGAAATTCAGAAATTAGTAGAGGAAGTAGAAATAATCAAAGCATATTTGTAAATAATAGATATATAAAGAATAGATTAATTACTACAGCTGTAGAAAATGCTGTTAAATCTTTTATGATGATAAATAAATTTCCTTTTTTCGTTATATTTTTAGATATTTTCCCTGAGTTCGTCGATGTAAATGTTCACCCAACTAAATCAGAAATTAAATTTAGAAATGAAAGAGAAATTTTTAAAATAGTTTTTGATACTGTACATGAGGCTCTTCGCGAAAGTTTAAAACAAAGCTATGAAACTGATACAATAAAAGAAGAGGAAGTCGCAATTGACGAGTTAAAGAATTATAATAAAAAAGAAGAGGAAAAAGAAAAGGTTATAGTTCAACTCCCTATAGATTTAAAAAGTGATGTTGAAACTTATAATGTTATGGAAAATGAGTCCAAATACATTAAGGATAATAATTATATAAAAAATAATGATAATTTGAATAAGGTTTCAAATTTTGAAAATAATTTTAAAAAACCTGACGTTGAAATAAAACAATTACCTCAGAAAAAGGTTGAAGATAATTTTGAAGAAAAGATACCTAAATTTCAGCCACTTAAAGTAATTGGTCAATTTTATAACACTTATATTTTGACAGAGGGAGTAGATGGACTTTATATTATTGACCAGCATGCTGCACATGAAAAAATACTTTTTGAAAAATATAGAAATCAAATAAAAAATGGGGAGGTTGTTTCACAGGTTTTACTTGAACCAGCTGTGATTGAGCTTTTGCCGGATGACTTTTTGTACTATAGTGAGAATGAAAGTATATTTCAAAATGCAGGTTTTAAATGTGAAGAGTTTGGAGATAATACCATACTTATTAAGGAAGTGCCAATGTTTTTGGGTAAGCCTTATGTAAAAGATTTATTTTTAAGTATTTTAGATAATTTAAAAGCCATGGGCAGTGGAGAAACTGTTGAAGTAAAGTATGGTAAGATAGCTACTACTGCATGCAAAGCTGCTATAAAGGCGTATCATGAGCTTAGCATGGAGGAAATGAAAGCTTTAATTGATGATTTAAGATTTATAGACGATCCTTTTAATTGCCCTCATGGGAGGCCAACAATAATTAAATTTACAGTTACAGATCTCGAAAAGAAATTTAAGAGAATTCAGTAAAGGATGATTTTAGTTTATGAAAAAACTTCTTATTATAGCTGGACCTACAGCTGTTGGAAAAACAGATATATCTATTAAAGTTGCAAAAAAGTTAAATGGAGAAATAATTTCAGCAGATTCAATGCAAATTTATAAGTATATGGATATAGGTTCTGCAAAGGTTACTAAAGATGAAATGGATGGAGTAATACATCATTTAATTGACGTAGTTTATCCATCAGAAGAATTTAGTGTTGCTGAGTTTAAAGATAAATCAGTTAATGCTATAGATGATATTATTGAAAGAGGTAAATGCCCAATTGTTGCAGGTGGAACAGGACTGTATATAAATTCCTTAATATGTAATTATGATTTTACTGGAGCTTCTCGTGATGATACTTACAGAGAATATTTAAAAGAAATAGCAGAGGATAAAGGAAAAGAATATGTTCACGAGCTGCTTAAAAGTGTAGATATTGAATCTTATGAAAGGCTTTATCCAAATGATTTAAAGAGAGTTATTAGAGCATTAGAAGTATATAAAGTCACAGGAAAGACTATAAGTGAAATAAATAAGGATGTAGACATATATGATATACCTTATGATATTAAATATTTTGTCCTTACCATGGATAGAGCAAAGCTATATAAGAGAATTAATTTAAGAGTTGATAAAATGTTTGAAAATGGACTTATTGATGAGGTTATAAAATTAAGAGATATGGGTTATAATTCAAATATGCAGTCAATGAAGGGCATAGGTTACAAAGAAGTACTTGACTATTTAGATGGCAAATTTACGTTAGATGAAACCATAGAAATTATTAAAAAAGGCAGCAGAAATTATGCTAAAAGGCAGCTTACCTGGTTTAGAAAAGATAAAAGAGTACAGTGGATAAATAAAGATTTATACGATACTGAGGATGATATAATAGAATTTATTGTAAATAATTTTTAAATAGTACTTTAAAATTAAAGGATTTTATGATCTTTTATAGAATAAATTATTAAAACGAAGCGGAGGTTGAATAACATGAATAATAACAATAATAAGTCAACAAATAATTTACAGGATATATTTTTAAACAATGCAAGAAAGAACAAAATACCAGTTACAATTCACTTGGCTAATGGTTTTCAATTAAGAGGAAACGTTAAAGGTTTTGATAGTTTTACTATAATTTTAGATTGTGATAATAAGCAGATGATGGTATATAAGCATGCTGTTTCAACTATAACACCTTTAAAGCCAATACTATTTAATCAAATGCCACAAGAGGACTAAAAATACCCCTAAAAATAGGCAATACAATTTGCCTATTTTTTTTTATTATGATAACATATATTAGATAAAACCAGTTCAACTACTAAAATCAACTTGCATCATAATGCCTAGAAGATGGCATTTTGATACAAATTAATTTTGAAGTTTCAAGTGGTTTATCTTTAGTTAAATTTGGAGGTTAAAATACATGTTAAATTCTACAAAACAAATGCTAATGGATACATATAAAATAAACGAAGAGGTATTTAATTTATACGAGAAAGCTTTAGAGGATGTAAAGGATCAATTTAAATTTTATGATGAAATAAGAGAATTTAATCAGCTAAAAGTTTTGAAGGCTCTTCAAGATGAAAATATAAGTGAATCTCACTTTACAAATTCTTCAGGATATGGCTATGGAGATATAGGTAGAGATTCTTTGGATAAAGTATATGCTAGAATATTTAATACAGAAAGTGCGCTTGTAAGACCACACTTTGTAAATGGAACTCATGCAATAGGAGCTGCTTTGTTTGGCAATCTAAGGCCTAATGATACAATGCTTTCTGTTTGCGGACTTCCTTACGATACACTTCATAATATAATTGGTATTGGTGACGATGATAAGAAGGTTGGTTCACTTAAAGAATATGGCGTTAAATATAAAATGATAGCCTTAAAAAACGAAAAAGTAGATATAGAAAAAGTAAAAAGTGAGCTTAGAGAAGATAAGAGTATTAAACTAGTTCATATTCAACGTTCAACAGGTTATGGATGGAGAAAATCTTTAAGTGTTGATGAAATAGGTGAAATAATTAAGGAAATTAAAACTGTAAACCCAGAGGTTATAGTTTTTGTAGATAATTGTTACGGTGAATTTATAGATACGAAAGAACCTACAGATGTTGGCGCAGATATTGTTGCTGGTTCACTTATAAAAAATATAGGTGGTGGAATAGCTCCTACAGGTGGATACATTGCAGGAAAAGAAGAATATGTAACTCAGGCTTCCTATAGACTTACAATACCTGGTATAGGTGGTGAGTGTGGTTCAACCTTTGGTGTCATGAGACAGCTTTATGAAGGACTATTTTTAGCTCCACATGTAGCTATGGAGGCAGTTAAGGGTGCAGTATTTTGTGCAAGAATAATGGAACTTTCAGGGTTTGAAGTTTTGCCTAAATACAATGATAAGAGAAGTGACATAATTCAATCTATTAAATTCAATGACAAAAATAAACTTATCAATTTCATAAAAGGAATTCAAAAGGGGTCTCCAATAGATTCTTTTGCAGAATGTGAACCATGGGATATGCCTGGTTATGAAGATCAAGTTATAATGGCTGCTGGTGCTTTTGTTCAAGGAGCTTCAATAGAATTATCTGCTGATGCACCTATAAGAGAACCTTATATTGGATATCTTCAAGGTGGACTTACTTTTGATCACGCTAAAATAGGTATACTTATAGCTTTATCTAAATTGTTATCGGCAAAATAAAAGCTATTGATTATAAAAACAGGAAAATTGACGTAGACATTACGAGAGCTGTAAAATATATAATTAAGAAGAAAAATCCTCAACTTATAAAAAATGTTGAGGATTTTTTCTCATTACTATTTTTAATCAATTATGTTTCTTAAATATTCTAGATTTCTACTTTTCACATTTCTTATCCTCCAACTTCTTACTTTCTTTCAAACAATATAAATCTTACATAGTAGTCCTAAATAATATTGCAATTCTATATGCTAACATAATTGATGGATTATTATGATTACTTGTCACATTTTTTACTATATTATATTTGGTGTGGTATCTGAGCTAGAAAGAGAAATTATTCTCCAGCGCCAGCGGAAGGAATTGCTGATGAATATCTAAAGGAAAAACAAGGAATAAAATTTATTACTCAGTTTGACTATACAGTTGAACTGTATTATAATAGTATTCAGTTAAACTATATAGTCAAACTGAATAGTAGGTGAAAATATGAAACATCCCCTGTTACCATTATCTGAAACTATGCATTATATTTTATTAGCTTTGCGTCAGCCACTTCATGGTTATGCAATTATGCAAAAGATTGAAGTAATGAGCAAAGGTACTGTAAAATTAGCCCCTGGAACTTTGTATGGCGCAATTGAAAATCTAAATAAACATGGTTGGATTGAGCCAGTGGCTGGTGAAACTGATAGAAGAAAGGTTTATAAAATCACAGATGAAGGAATGGAAATTTTAAAAATTGAGCGAGAGAGATTACTTAATATTATATCTTTGTATGAAAGGAGAGAGTGAGATGAAGAAAGTTAAACAGTTCTTCAATATTATTAAGGAAGAGAAATGGTTAAATAACCAATTACAAATGGGTTATCTCTGTTCAAACATTAGCTCACTAGGAGTATATACATTTAAAAATACTAGCAAAGACTATGTTATACGATTGGATTATCAAAATTATATGTCAGTAGAAAAGTTTGAAGAATACAAAGCAATATATGAAGATTTCGGATGGAAACATATAAGAGGTTCAAGATTTGGAAGTATTCAATATTGGCAAAAGTTAGCTGATGGTCATGAGGATATTTTTTCTGACCAGGAATCAAAAATTTATTATTATAAGCGATTAATGAACTATTCACTATCATTAATAGTTATGTTTTTGATAATTTGCTATATGACATACAAAGATTCAAGTTTATATAGTTTATATAATAAAGGACTTTGGAATATGAAAAGCTCACTATTTTGGAAAGCATTTTTATTTGAAACACCATTTGTAATTATTAAATTGCTTCCACTAATTATGTGTGCATTTTCAGGAATTAGCTACTTAAAAGCATATCGCCAATATTTTATGTTAAAAGAAAATTAGAATGTCTAAAGCTTACTAACAATACATTAAATAATTCAGACTGTCTTACTATCTATAAATATAGTAATCTTCAAAATAAAGATGCAACCATATGCTTTACATGTGGCTGCATCTTTGCTTTAATCAATATTTTCTATAGATAGCTTTTAATTTGCCCACAATTTTGCAGTCCTTAACTATAATAGGTTTCATAGTATGATTTTCAGGTTGAAGCCTTATTACATTTTCCTCTTTAAAAAATCTCTTAATTGTAGCTTCATTCTCAATTAATGCAACAACTATTTCTCCGTTTTGAGCATAACTTGCCTTTTCAATGATAGCTAAATCTCCATCATAAATGCCAGCTTCTATCATGCTTTCGCCACTGATTTTTAAAATAAATAAATCATCATTTCCTCTAACAAAGTTTAAAGGTATAGTGAAATAATCCTCTATATTTTCTACGGCAAGAATAGGCTGTCCTGCCTGAACTTTTCCGATAATAGGTATATCTATCATTTCTTTTTTCGCAATTGGATCTTTAATTATTTCTATAGCCCTAGGCTTTGTAGGATCTCTTTTTATTAATCCTTTTTTTTCAAGCTTTGATAAATGACTATGTACTGTGGAAGTTGAACTAAGACCTACCTTGGCACAGATTTCTCTTACTGATGGAGGGTAACCTTTGTCTAATACTTCTTGCCTTATAAATTCATAAATTTCACTCTGCACGTCTCTATCTTTATACACTGCCATTATTACACCTCACAAATTTTATTTATATGAAAAATTATACCATAAGTATTATTTGCATGCAAACTAATGTTCTGTATTTAAAGAAAAAATAGTTGAATTATCCAACTAAATACGCTATATTATAGTTGAACTATTCAACTAAATAAAAAAATGGGGGTGAACATGGAAAGAATGAATATTGAAAGATTTGTAGGCGTATTAAACAGACAGTCTCAAGCTTACATAAGTAATGCTCTAAGAAATATTGATATTAGTTATTCTGAATGCATTTTTCTATCAAATCTATATGATAATGAAGGTATTAATCAAGAAGAATTATCCTCATTATTATTTATTGATAAAACAATAACTGCAAAATCAATAAAATCACTTAGCCAAAAAGGATTTTTAATTAGAAAACAATATGAAACAGACAAAAGAGTTAAAAGACTTTACTTAACTGATAAAGCAAGAGATTGCAAAGAAGAAATATTTTCATCTTTAGAAAAATGGAAAAACTTTATCACAACAGGAATGGATATAAAAACTAAGAATACTATTTTGGGTGGTTTGCAGTTAATGGCTGAAAGAGCTGCAAGTGCTGACTTTAATCAAATATTGAAAAATACTAATGAAAGCTAATGAATTGTTTATACTGCAATTTTTAAATGATTCAAAACTCTTTCACATTATTTAAAATATAGGAGGAGAAAATTATGCAAATTAATTTAGAAAATTTAATAAGAGATTATAAAGGAGATGGTATACCTAAAATAGATATGCATGTGCATTATCTGCCACAAGCGTATAAGGATGCCTTGTTAAATAGTGGTAAAAAAAATCCAGACGGATTTCCCATTCCTAAATGGGATCCAGAAGAGCATTTAAAAACAATGGAACAGCTTGGTATATCTAAATCCATGCTATCAATATCATCACCGCATATTAATTTTGGAGATAAAACCGATGCTAAAATTTTAGCTAGAAAAGTAAATGAGGAGGGAGCAGAACTTGTAAAAAGATATCCTGATAAATTTGGTTTGTTTGCTTCTTTGCCATTGCCTGATGTAAAAGATAGTATAGACGAAATTCGATATGCAAAAGATATTTTACATGTGGATGGTTTTGCTTTACCTACTAATACTCATGGGGTATACTTAGGAAATCCTTGTTTAGATCCTATATTTGAAGAGTTAAACAGGCATAAAGCTGTGGTTGTTATTCATCCCAATAAACCTAGTAGTATTCCTGAAAATGTTGTTGAAGATTTGCCTATTCCTATGATGGAATTTTTCTTTGATACAACTCGTACTGTAATTAATATGATATTAAAAGGGACATTAAAGAAGTTTCCCGATATTAAATTTATTATTCCTCATGCTGGTGCTTTTTTGCCAATACTTGCTGATAGGATTGCTGGTGCAATTCAAATGACATCGATTAAGACAAATGAAGATAAGGTAGATATATATAATGCTTTAAAAAATTTATATTTTGATGTAGCTGGGGTTTGTCTTCCTAGACAATTGGATGCACTTTTACAACTTGTTAGTGCTGATCATCTGCTATATGGAAGTGATTATCCCTATACGTCAAAAGCTGGATGCATTGTATTGGCTGATGCTTTAGATAAAACTAATTTACTTGATAATGATCAGCATCGTGCTGTTTATCGTGATAATGCGCTAAATTTATTTTCAAATTTAAAAGATGAGTAAAATTTATTACGAAAAAATTTTTCTATTAAGATATATAGTAATGTTGCTGTTATACCTAAAAAGAAAGATACGACCATATATGTTTTACATACGGTTGTATTTTTCTTTTTATAAATATTTTCTATAAGTGACTTTTAATGTGCCGACAATTTTCCTGGTTAAACTGCTATATCTATAAGTTTTTATTGCCTACATGTATATTTAAGTATATAATTATATACAGTTAGATATAAAATTATATACAAGAAAAGAGATTTTTATATGGATGAAAAAGATATACTTAAAAGATTAGAAAGATTGGAAAAAGCAGTATTCCCACAAAATACAAAAAATCAAAATGAAATAAAAAATGAATTTACAGATGCACTGAATAAAATAGAAAAAATATTAGAACCTTTAAAGTTAAAATATAGCTTGGATGATTGGATTATGTTTGAGGCTATTATTCCAGATGAAGAACATGGTGTAAATGCTCATTTAACAAGTTTTAAAACGTTATGCTTAGAAGAAAATGATGAAGATATTGCAAAACTTTGTAGTGCTTTAGCATCTAAACAAAGAATCCTTATACTTAAACAATTATCACGAAATAAACTTGCCAGCAGTGAACTTACTGCAGTTACAGGTATGACGGGAGGGCATCTTCATCATCATATAAGAGATCTTTTATCGCTTGGTTTAATTGAAAAAGAAGCTTCAGGAAAATATTCGGCAACTACTTTTGGAATAAATGCTTATATAACAGCAGCATCGCTCTATAGAAGGCTTTCTTATGATAATAGAGAAAGTTTTAAAGAGAATCTTCATAATTTGGGAAAAGCAAAAAAATAAGAAGGTGGTAAAACGTGTTAAATTACGATGAATTTATATTTCCAAATCCGCAAGAGAAAATTTGTATAGTTAAAGCTGAAAATCCAAATAACTTTAGAGGAAGTAAGCTTTCCAAAGATTTAAAGCTTTATAACATAATAATGGAAGAGCTTAATCATCCTTTTTTTAAATCTATGATAAAAATTCTCCAGTGCAGCAGAAATTTATCTAAAAATGTTTATGGCCCCAATGTTTTATATCTTTCTGAAAATGAAGGGTGTTTTCCTAGAACCGGATTACATATAAAAGAAGGCGAGTCTTATGAATATTTTCCAGAGCTTAATTATGTTGATTTAGTACTTGATGAAGAGAGGGTATTAAATGGTGAATTGTACATTTATACTCATGAATTGGCTCATACTATGTTAAAAAATTTATTGCCTAATTTTCCACATGGTAAATCCTCTATACCTCATTTTTCTCAGTGCATAACAGATTATTTTACAGCTTTTGACGAAGGGTTTGCAGAACAATTTGAACGTGTAACATGCGAAAATGTACCAAGGTATCTAGAAATAAAACGTAACAATTTTAATTTTGAATGTAATTTTTTGAAGCTTTGGATATGCAATTTTGATAAAGATTTAAGGTATGAGGGCGTTTTTAAAAATAATTTTATATATAAAAAATTTATGCCTAAAGTTGATAACTTAAGTATAGAAAATAGCTTGTTACTTGAACAGGTTTCGCCCAATTTTGATGCAACTAAGCTTAAAACAGGGGCAGAAATGCTCTCATGCGAGGGAGTTGTGGCAACTATCTTGTATAATATATGTACGGATAAAATCCTGCAAAAAAATTATACTTATAGGCACATTTATAATAAATTTTTAATAAAAACGCTGCCAGCTAACGCAGATATTAAAGATGTATTTAGTCCATATGAAAATGTTCTAATTAAAATTTTATGGGTTATGTATAATTTGGCTGATAGAATAAAAGAGGATTCACCTGTGCTAATTAATTTCATAGAAAATTGGTGTGAATATTTTCCAGAGGATAAGGAAAGAATTATTAATATATTTATAAATATAACTGCTGGGAAAACTATTGAAAATGACGCAGGAAGGATATATGAGCAAATTGCAATTGAAGGAATGTTTGGAATGGCAGAAGCTGTGAGCAATTCGATACTACAATATAGAAAACATATAAAAGCTTTATGCAGCAAAGTTATAAAAGGTGAGATATCCATTGGTCAAAATGTTCCAAAGGAATTATGGATTGAAAATAAGAGGGTAACTGCACCTAAAATTTCTTTTTCAGATTTAAATACTCAAGCTATGATGATTAATCTAAATACTGCATCTATAATGCAACTTATGAGTTTTCCTAAAATAACCCTTGAAGCTGCTAACAAAATATTATCAGATAGAGAAGATGGAAGATTTATTGATGAAAATAATATTCTATAAAAAATCTATTGAATTAATTCACTAGTTTTGCTATAATATAATTTCATGGAAACTCGAAGTTATATTATGTTCCAAATATTAAATTGTAAAGAGGGTAGTGCATTTTATGGAAAAAATTTGTGTCCTTAATTCAAATAAAGTATGTGATGATTGCGGTGAATGTGATAAGTGCGATTTAAACCCAGAAAAAATATGTAACAACTGCGGAAAATGTTTAAATATTGATGGGTTTGATACGCGTTCAATAAGAATAGATGATGTAATAGAAGATGAGACTGAAATTAAAAAATATGAAGAAGAACTTGATGAAGAAGAAACAGAAGAGACTAATTTGGTTAATGAAAATGAGCTTTTAAACGATTATGATGATGATTATGTTAATACAGATGATAAAGAAGTTGATTTAGAATTAATAGATGATATTGATGGATTGAATGAAATATTAGAAGATGAAGAAAAAAGGACAAAATATACTGAAGAAACTTATCCTGGAATGTTTGTTATCAAAAAGCAGAAATAACGACTATTAAAAAACCACTCACAAGTTGAATTTGTAAGTGGTTTTTTGATATAGATATATCAAATTTATTTGTACCACAATGCCCAAAAGGCGGCATTGTGGTACAAATAAATTTTAAGTTTCAAGGTGGTATACCTTTATAGATAAAGCGCTCGAATGCTAAATTTTAAATTTGTTTATATGAGATTGCAATTCAACAACTATTTGGGTTAAAGCTTCAGCTGCTTCAGCAACTTGTTTCATTAAAGCGGATTGCTCCTCAGAAGTAGCTGCAATATTTTGAATGCTATCCGATGTTACATTTGCTGAATTTGAGATACTTGATACATTGTTTGCCATTACATTTGAGTGATTAAAAATACTATCAATTTCATGAGCAGCTTCATTTATTTTGGTTGAAACTGTTTTTATTGATGTTGCTATATCGTGGAAGGAATTCCCTGCATTTTGAATTAAATGAGTACCTTTTTCAACTGCAAGAGTACCATTCTCCATAGATTTGGCAGTATTATTTATTTCATTTTGAATATCACCAATCAAATTTTCAATTTCATGAGCAGCATTGCTTGATTCTTCTGATAGCTTTCTAACTTCTTCGGCGACAACAGCAAAGCCTTTTCCGTGTTCTCCAGCTCTAGCGGCTTCAATTGCAGCATTTAAAGCTAATAAATTTGTTTGTGAAGCTATATCGTTTATAAGAGCAGTTATGCTATCAATTCTTTTGGATTTATCGCTCAAAGTATTTATAATTTCAGCAGTGTCTTTTACATATGATTCTATTTCACTAATTTGATCAATGGCTTCATTTATAATTTTATCTCCATTTTGTGCAGTTGTGGAAGCTGAACTTGAAAGATTAGCAGTGATATTTATATTATCTTTAACATTTCCAATAGAAGAATGAATTTTATCTACAGATGAAGAAATTTCTTTTGTGCTGTTTGCTAAAGACTCTACTTCGGTAGAAATATTTTGCATTGTTAAAGCAACTTGCTCTGCAGCTGCTTCAGTTTGATCAGTACTGGCAGTTAATTCTTCTGCAGTGCCAACAATATTATCAAGATTGTTTCCAAAAGATTTAAATACATTTCTTAAATTTTCAGCCATAGTATTTAAGTTTAATGCCATTGAACCGAGCTCATCATTAGAATTTATAGTTATATTCTGTGTAAGATCTCCACTGCAAATAGTTTCGGAAAGGGTATTAACTTTTTTTATGTTTTTGGTTATATAATTGCTAAATATAATTACATCAATTGAAACTAAAATAATCATTAGTGCTATTAGCATTACTAAAGCATATAATAAAGTTTGAAGCGGTTTATAAATTTCTGCTTCTGATATAGTTATGCCTAAAACCCAATTTGTTTGATCAATTGAATATAGTGTAGGAAATTAAATAGTATTTACAGTATTTTATGTACTACTTTTATATAAAAATATGACTTAAATTACTATATAGATAGTTAGAATAATTAAAGTTGTTATAGTAAAAACTATGATTGAAATAAGTAAATCATAGGAGTGAATATAGAAAAATGGAAGTAGTAAGAGTAAGAACAGAAGACGATAAGGAAAGATACTTTGTAGCTGATGATGAGGGGTTACCTATTGAACCAATTTTAAAATTTATAAGGTTTAAAGATAACACTAATTATGCAAGAAATACATTAAGAATGTATTGTCAACATTTAAAATTATATTTTGAATATTTAGAACAAAGGAAATTAGATTTTCAAAATATAACCATAGATGATTTATCATTGTTTGTTAATTGGTTGCAGAATCCTTATAAGAGTTTAAAAGTAATACCTACTAACAAAATAGATTCAGCAAGAAGTCCAAGGACTATAAATATTATAATAGATACGGTTTTAATGTTCTACGACTATATTTTAAGGCATGAAGAGTATAGCAATAATATTTCAGAAAGGCTTAAAAAATTCGTTTCTACTCCAAGTAGAAACTTTAAAGGATTCTTATATGGAATAGCCTATGATAAGAAAAAAGTTACAAGTAATATATTAAAACTTAAAATACCAAAATCTAAACCTAAAACTTTAACCAAAGAAGAAATTACAATGCTCATAAATACTTGCAATAATTTTAGAGATAAATTTTTGTTATTACTCTTATATGAGACTGGATTTAGGATAGGCGAAGCCTTATCCTTATGGATTGAAGATTTTGATATAAGTGATATGATAATCGACCTTAAAGATAGAGGAGAACTTGAAAATAATGCTGAGATAAAGACGGTATCAAGTCCAAGAAGAATAGATATATCTCAAAATCTTGCTGATATGTTTATGGAATATATAGCTGAATATCATACTGAGGAAGTTGAAACTAATCATATTTTTATAAAGATAAGTGGTAATAATCAATATAAACCAATGAACTATATTGACGTTGATAATTTATTTAGAACACTTAAAAAGAAAACTGGTATATACGTTACGCCACATATGTTTAGACATAGTTCATTAACCATTCTTAGAATGGCAGGTTGGCAACCAGAGTTACTTAGAATAAGAGCTGGTCATAAAAATATTTATACTACTTTAAACACATATATTCATCCTTCAGAAAAAGAAATAACGGAAGAGTTTAATAAAACTCAACCTAATTTGGACTTAGATATTTACAACGAAGGAGATGAATAGTGTGAAGATACAAGATATTAAAAGTAATCAACAAAGTAAATATGAAGAAATCATTGAGTATCTTAGTCAAGATAATGGATATTGGTTGAAAAATGATAAATGGGATTTAACTAAGGACTTTTTCGTTGGAAAAGTTATAAGAAGTTATAAAAATATTAATTTTTCTAATATAAATAATGAAGCTCTAAAGAATGAATTGAAATTTTATATTATATATAGTTTTAAAGAAAATTTACTGAAAAATTCCTATATAGTATGTTTAGCTTCAACATTAAAACATTTTAGTGATTTTCTTAATAGTTATTATTTAAGATGTATAACTTTTAATATTATAAATGGTGATGATTTTAAGTTTAAATTTAAAAATTATCTTATGAATGTAGGATTTAAGATATCAGATAAGGGAAAAATTAATGCTACTGAGATGAATAACATATTGTATGTTATAGATTTTATTCAAAATTACTATGATGACAGAGAAGAAACTGAAAAAGATATATGGTATTCAAAAAATATTAAAGGTTTAAAGATAAGAGCTACTCAAAATAGAAAGAGTTCATCATTGAACTTTAATGAAATTCCAGAGTATTATAAAGAAACAGTAAAACGGTATTTTAGACATATAATATGGAAGAAGTCGTTTGACCATTGTTTTAATATTTTAGTTTATTTAAGATATTTTTTTAAATTTTATTATTCATTGGGATATAAAGATGGATTTATAGAAAGTCTTACAAGAACAGATATTGAAAAATATGTAAGTTTTTTATATCAAGATAAAGCAAACGCCTCAACACACGAAAAACATCGATATTTATCTCAAATAAGAATTTTTTTAGAATATATTCAACTGGCTCAATTTGAAACAGCTCCACAAAAAGAAATAAATTACCTCGTATTTAAAGATGATATGCCAAAGATAGAGAAATTTGCAGATTCTTTAAATAGAACTAAATTTATCCCAGAACCTATATTAAAGCAAATAGATAATAATATTATGCATTTAGATAGACCACAGTTTATACCTATTTATATCTTGCTTAGGGAAACAGGATGGCGTGGTACTGATATATTAAATCTAAGATTTAATAATTGTTTAGAACAGATTTGGAATAACAAAGAGCAAACTTATAACTACTACCTTTGTGGTGAAATAACTAAAACAGGCATAGCACAACTTAAAATACCTATAAGAGATAAGGTTGCTGAAATGGTTCAAAAAGCCAATGATAAAGCTAAGGAATTAAGTACAGATGAAAATAATCCTAAGAAATATTTATTCAATACTTATGAAGGAAAATTAAAAGGAATCCCATTAAGTAAGCAATCTTTACTGCTTACAATTCAAAGGTTAATTAAGCAGAAAAATATATTAGATGTCAATGGTGAGTTATATCATTTTAGACTTCATTCATTAAGGCATACAAGGGCTAAAGAATATGTAGAACAAGGTATGGGCATTAGCATTATACAACAAATATTAGGGCATCAGAGTCTTCAAATGACGGTTCATTATGCAACAGTAACAGAAAATGTTCTTTATGAAAAGTGGAAGAATACGGAGGATTTAGAACTATTTAAAGTTGATACTAAAACTAATGAGCTTGAAAAAATAGATTTAAATTCTGACGCAGGTGAAAATTTAATAAGATATGAGTATGTTAAAAAGAATTTAGATGCAGTTAGAGTACCTTTTGGAGTATGTTTTAAACCTTCTAAATTACCTTGTAAACAACAAATGAATCATTGTTTAACTTGTGCTAGTTTCTGCACTACAGTTGAAAATATTCCTGAATATGAGGAAGAAATTGAAAAAGTAAAATCTCAAATAGAAGTAAGTAATAGATGTGGTAGAGAACTATGGGCAGAAAAGAATAAGACGTATTTAAAATTATTAGAAGATACATTGATAAGAGTTAAAGAGCAGAAAATTATTCATAAAAATGGTAAGTCAAGGGAGGAAGCATAAGATGGCTGGAAATACTAAAGGATTGAAAGAATATGCTCAAAATAAAACTAAAATGACATTAGAAAAAGTAGATAAAGCCATTAGAGAACTATCTCTTGGCGAACATAAAATTAATTTTAATAGTGTATCTAATTTAAGTGGAGTATCTAAAAATTTTTTATATAAAAATGAAGAAATTAAGAAAAGAATTGAAGAACTTAGATACAAACAAACTGAAAAAGTTATAAAACAAAAACTTAAATATAATAAAACTGATAAGTCGAAAGATATTATTATACTTGCAAAAGATAAAAAGATTAAGGAAATTCAAGAAGAAAACAGAAAACTTAAAGGAGAATTAGAAGTTCTCAGAGGAAAATTATATGAAAAGATATAAACAAAATATAAACTACATTGATTATATATAATCAATGTATAAATTAAATAGAATCAATCCGTGTAGCATACGCTACACGAGATATAATAATGAGGTGATTGGAATGTTAAAAGAAATACTACAGAATAGAAAAATGAAAAAAATCAAGGAACAAAGAAGAAAAGAAGCTAAAAAGGTTGCTATAGGCGCTTTTAGTGGTATAGCAGCAGGAATAGCTAGTGGCTTGTTATTTGCGCCTAAGTCTGGAAAAGAAGCACGTAAAGATATAGTTGAAAAAACTTCAGAAGTAAATTCTAAAATTAAAGAAAATGCAGCTAATGTAAAAAATAGCATTAAGGATAAGAATAGTGAAGTGAAATCAAATATTTCTGAAGCAAGAGAAAAAATATCAACATACCTTGCAGAAAAGAAATCAAAAGCAGCAAAAAAAGATGAAACTTGCACTCAGTGTGAGGAGACTTCAAGTGAGGAAGTTTCTAATAAAGAAGAAAATCTTGAAGAGGATAATTCCGTAAATAACTAGAGGTGTGCTATGTATATTAAATTATCAACTTTAGGTTTAGTTTGCCTTGCCGTGTTATTTGTAGCAGTTTTATTATATTTAATTATTCTTATTCATAAATTATTTCAAATAGTTTCAAAAGTCAATTTAATTATTGATAAAAATGAAAAGAATATTTCAGAGGTTATGGACAACCTTCCTAAAATTTCTGAAAATATGTTGGATATAACAGAAAATGCAAAGCTTGTAGCTGAAGTGGTAACAGAAACAACAGCATCTGCGGTGGAGGCTAAGAATAATATTTCTGAATATCTAGGGATTATTAAGGGTATTGTAAATATAATAAAAGCAATTTTTAAAAAAGACAAATAAGGCAGCTTTATGCTGTCCTATTTGTCTTTTTGTTTCTTATTAGTTGACTTTTTTAACTTAAATCAACCACAAATCCATTGAGTGGTTGATTTTTTTTGCATACAATATAGGCATAGAGATACTATCTGAAAAATCAAAATTATAAATATCAAGTTTATCCTGTTAAATTACAATTTAACATGACACATTTGGTATTTGGAATCTTGCTCTTTAAACTGCTATACCTATAAGGAGGGTCCTATGAAAGAAATAAATTTAGCAAAGGTACTTGTAAATAAAAGAAGAGAAAAGAGAGTAACACAAGAAGAACTTGCAAATTATATTGGAGTTTCAAAGGCTTCGGTTTCTAAATGGGAAACAGGCTCAAGCTATCCTGACATTGTTTTCCTGCCGCAGCTTGCAGCGTACTTTAACATCAGTGTTGATGAATTAATTGGATATGAACCACAAATGACAAAAGAAGATATAAATAAGCTTTATCATAAATTAGCAGCAGATTTTGCAGAGAAACCCTTTGATGAAGTTATAAAGCACTGCCGCGAAATTATAAAAAAATATTATTCATGTTTTCCACTTTTGCTTCAAATGGGAATTCTTCTACTCAATCATAGTTTTCTTTTAAAAGATAGAGAAGAGCAAATGGCTTTATTGCATGAAGTAAAGGAGCTTTTTGTAAGAGTAAAGTTGGAAAGTGGAGATGTAGAATTAGCTACAAATGCATTAAAAATAGAGGCTGTCTGTTGTATATATACTGCTGATCCAAAAGGTGCACTTGAATTACTGGAAGATTCAAATAATAGGGTAATGATGCCTAATGAAACCATAACAGCGATGGCATATCAAATGCTTGGTAAAAATGAAAATGCCAAAGAAACTTTGCAGATTAGCATGTACCAATATGTACTGAGTTTAATTGATGCTTTTAATCTTTACAGCACTTTTTATACTAATGATAAAGACAAATATGAAGAAATATTCCGAAGGGTGTTTAAAGTTACAGAGGCTTTTAATATGGAAAAGCTTCACCCAACATTTTTATTAAAGGTCTATATATGTGCAGCGCAGGGCTATGCAAATTTAGGAGAAGAAGATAAAGCTTTGGATATACTAAATAAATACACAGAAATTTCATTAGGCGATATTTATCCCATTAAACTGCATGGGGATGATTTCTTTGATTTATTGGATGATTGGTTTTTGCAGCTTGATCTTGGAGTAAATCCTGTAACTGATGAAAAGACTATAAAAGAAAACATGCTTAATTCTGTAATAGGTAATGCCAATTTTGCAGTGCTTAAGGATAATTCACGTTTTAAAAGTATAGTAGAAAAGCTAAAAAATAATTGTGAGGAGGCATAAAAATGAGTAATCTTTTAGAATATTTACCATTTATAATTCCGCTTGCTATAATCGAAATTGCTTTGGCGGTTACAGCCCTGATTCATGTACTAAAGCACCCCCATTATCGTTTTGGAAATAAAGTAATGTGGATAATAGTAGTTCTAATTTTTGAATTTATAGGTCCTATTGTTTATTTTACAATAGGCAGAGGTGATGAATAATGAATATTTTAGAAATTAAAGGACTTCATAAAAGCTTTGGAAGTAATACAGTGCTTAATGGGTTAGATTTAGAAGTTCCGGAACATTCAATATTTGGTTTTATGGGGCAAAATGGAGCGGGAAAGACTACTACTATGAAGATGGTGCTTGGACTCTTGAAGCCTAACAGTGGAAATATTTATGTATGTGGTGAAGAAGTAAAATATGGTGAAACAAAAACTAACCGTAATATAGGTTATCTTCCAGATGTTCCTCAATTCTATGGATATATGAAACCTACGGAGTATCTTAAGCTTTGCGGTGAGATTACTGGACTTACAAAAAATGAAATAAAGGAAAGAAGCGAAAAACTTCTTTCCTTAGTTGGAATTTCAAATTCAAATAGAAGAATTGGAGGTTTTTCCCGTGGTATGAAGCAAAGGCTTGGAATTGCACAGGCACTTTTAAATGAGCCTAAATTATTAATTTGTGATGAACCTACTTCGGCACTTGATCCAATTGGTAGAAAGGAAATTCTTGATATTTTGCTGTCTGTAAAAGGAAAAACTACAGTAATATTTTCAACACATATTCTTTCTGATGTCGAGCGTATTTGTGATCATGTTGCTATTTTAAATAAGGGGGAAATTGCACTTTCAGGTACTCTTTCGGAGATAAAAGAGAAATATAGAAGAGATTCTTTTATTATAGATTTTATAAGTGAAAGAGATGCTATTTGTTTTTATGAATGTGAAGAATTAAAAGCTTCAAAAGTACAAGTGAAAAGGGATGGAAATCAAATCATAGTTAAAGTTTCAAATATAAAAAGCGGTGGTCAATTTTTAATTGATTTATTATCAAAAAAGCAAATAACACCAATTAAATTTGAAATAATGGAACCAACACTGGAGAACTTGTTTATGGAGGTGACACAATGAAAAATTATATTGCATTTTTAAAGAAGGAACTTCTAGAAAGTGTAAGGACATATAAATTTTTTATTATTATAGCTGTTTTTTTCGCCTTTGGAATGATGAGTCCTCTTGCAGCAAAATTAATGCCCAAACTTATTTCCTATGCTAATCAAGATGGAATGAAAATATCTATGCCAGAGCCAGCTGCAATTGATTCCTGGAAACAATTTTTTAAAAATATTTCTGGGATGGGGTTAATTGTTGCCGCCTTAATATTTAGTGGTGTTTTAGCAAATGAACTATCTAAAGGTACTTTAATAAATATGCTTACGAAGGGTTTAAATAGAAGCACAGTTATATTGTCAAAATTCACTGCTATGATAATTATTTGGACGATAAGTTATACCTTAGCCTTTGCAATGGCTTTCATATATACAGCATATTTATTTAAAAATCACGAAATGCATAATTTGTTCTTTTCAATATTTTGTTTATGGCTCTTTGGAGTGTTTTTATTAGCTGTAATTTTATTAGGCGGGGTTCTTGTAAAAAGCAGTTATGGAAGCCTTTTTATAACGGGCATAGCTCTTGCAATTTTAATGTTTCTTAATGCTTTCCCTAAACTTCAAAAATACAATCCTTTTTCTCTTACGGCTTACAATGCAGCGTTGCTTACGAAATCTGTAAAGGTATCAGAATTATATTATCCCATTTTTATTTCATGCGCTTTAATAGCAGGTTGTATTATAGGTTCTATTTCAATTTTTAATAAGAAGCAAATTTAGATGAAATTTTTTTCTTTAGGCTATGTTTTAAATAAGTGTTGATTTTCACACTTATTTAAAACATAGCCTTTCACTAAATAAAGCATAATATAAATATATACAAATGTGAACAAATGTTAAGTTTGTGGAATTTATTTTATATATTAAATATAATTAAAATAAATGAGAATTATAGTAGATTTTACGAAGGGAATGTTATATTTAATGGATAGCAAAATACAAAATGACACTTTAAAAAATAAAAATTATGAATTTGCAATTTTAGTTGATTCTGCATGTGATGTGCCAGAAGAGTATGTGGAAAAGTACCCAATTTACGTATTACCACTTAGAATAAATTATAAAGGACAATCATATAGAGATAGAATTGACATTACTCCGGAGGAAATATATAAAAAACTCAGTATAGAAATTCCAACTACTTCACTTCCAGAATATGCTGATGTAGAAGAAGTATTTAACAAAATAATTGCTGATGGGTATAATAAAGTTATATCTATCAGTATTTCAAGTAAGCTAAGTGGAACTTTTAATCTTATTAGATTAGTCAGTGAGGATTTTAAAGCAAAGGGAATTCAGACATATCTATTCGATACAAAGAATATAGCTATTGCAAGTGGGATGTATGCCATTTCAACAGCAAATCATTTGGCAGAAGGAAAAAGCTATGAAGAAACTACACAATTATTGGAGTCAGAGTATGGTAATTCAAAAGTTTTCTTTTGTATTGAAACACTAGAATATTTAAGAAAAGGTGGGAGGATTGGACGTGTAGCCTCTATGCTTGGCTCAGCACTTGGCATAAAACCAATCATTACCTGTGATGAAGAGGGCACATATATTATTGCTGGAAAAGAACGTGGTACTAAAAGATGCATTAAGAAGGTTATTGAACTGGTAACTCAATTTGCAAGTCTTGGAAAAAAAGCAGAGATTGCACTTATGTGCAGTGGAGAGAGAACAGAATTGCCAGATATTAAAGCTAAATTAGAAGAGTTGATTCCCGATTGTATAGTAAAAATAAGAGGTCAAATAAGCCCGGTGCTAGGAGTGCATGTAGGCCCAGGGTTAATAGGAATTGCAGTTCTTATAAAATAATGGATGGGGGGAAGTTAAAATGCCACATATTCTTATATGCGATGATGATACAGCAGTCCACACATCTCTTGGTATATATTTAGAAGCAGATAACTTTTCATATACAAGTGTGTATGATGGAAAAGAATCTTTGGAAAAAGCATTAAATGGAAAATTTGACTTAGTTATTTTAGATATTATGATGCCATATTTATCAGGAATTGATGTGTGTAAAGAAATACGTAAGGTATCTAAAATTCCCATTATTATGCTAACTGCAAAAGGTGAAGAAATTGATATTCTTTTAGGTCTCGAGCTTGGGGCAGATGATTACATAGTAAAGCCATTTAATCCGAGAGAAGTGGTTGCGAGAGTTAAAACTGTACTTAGAAGGTTAGAGGATATAAATGTAAAAAAGGTAGCATCTGTTGTTAGATTTCGTGATTTAGAAATAAATGTATCAACCTACAAGTTACTTTTAAATAACACTTCAATTAATGCTACTCCAAAGGAAATTGAAATATTATTTATGCTTGTATCAAATCCAGGTACAGTGCTTTCAAGAGATGAGATATTAGATAAGGTATGGGGAGCTGACTATACTTATGTAGATAGGAGGACGATAGATACCCATATTAACAGAATTCGTTCACATTTACCTAGGGATTATGCGGAGCACATACAGTCGGTTTATGGTGTGGGATATAAGTTTGAGGCAGGAGTATGAAAAAAAGAGAAAAGTATTTAAATATAAGTAGTTCATTTGTTAAGATTATTTTTATTGTCATGGTAGTATTCATACTAGCGTCAATAGGACTAACAATTGCGCTTTATAGTCTTTATGGAAATTATATTGAAGAAAAAATAAAAATTACTAATACAATAATATTTGGAGTGAATACAGGAATTCTTTGTTCTATGCTTATTACCTTAGTAGTTGTATGCCCTATAGCTTTATATGCATCTAGAAAAATGGCTAGCCCTTTGGTGGAAATGAAAAAAGTTGCAATTGCTATGTCAGAAGGCAATTTTTCAGTTAGGGCAAAAGGTAACTATAGTGGAGAAGCTGGACAACTGGCAGTTACACTAAATCAATTAGCAGGGGAGCTCTCTAAAACAATTACTTCACTTATGATAGAAGGAGATTTGCTAAGGCAGATACTTAATTCTATGAGTGATGGATTGCTTGGCTTTGATTTGGAGCAAAAAGTTAATTTGAAAAATACAACCTTTGAAAAGATGTTTGAGATTAAAAGTGATTTGCAAGAATTAGAAGAGCCATTGTATGAAATGATGAAGGAAATATCTTTGGCAGCAATTGAAAATCAAAAAACAGAAATAACTACGTGTTCCTTCAAAGAGAAAAGCATATTAATTTCAGGATCTCCAATACGTTCTGAAGACAACAGCATTGTGGGTACAGTACTGCTTTTTCGTGATATTACTGAAGCTGTAAGATTAGAACAAACTAGAAAGGATTATGTAGCAAATGTATCACATGAATTAAGATCGCCACTCACAGCTGTAAAAGGATTAATTATTCCACTTAAAGAGGGAATGGTTAAAGATGATGAAAAGAAAAATCATTTTTATGAAATTATTTATAATGAAGTTGAAAGGTTAAATAGACTTGTAAATGACTTATTTGAATTGTCGAGATTGCAATCAAGTAATGCACCTTTTGATATGCAAGTTGTTGAAGTTTCAAATATATTATATGATCAGCAGGATAAGTTTCAAATTTTAGTAGAAGAAAAGAATATGCAATTAATTGTAAATAAAAGTGAAGCTCCTATATATGTAAAAGGAAATATTGATCGTATTGGTCAGGTACTGACCATCTTGATTGATAATGCATTGAAATTTGCTAAGGAAAACAGTACTATTACCCTATCTGCAAGAAAAGAAAAGGGAAGGGCCCTAGTATTTGTGCATAATACAGGTTCTATGATTAAAAAAGAAGATTTGCCATTTATATTTGATCGTTTTTACAAAGTAGATATATCTCATAAGGAAGAAGGTGCAGGACTCGGTTTATCCATAGCTAAGGAAGTAATTACAAGAATGGGCGGAAATATCCGAGTGGAAAGCAATGGTAAAAATGAAACTTGTTTTAGTTTTGATTTAGAATTAGATGTTTTAATTTAAATGCAAAATAAAGAAATAAAAATTTTAGCCTAAAGTAGAAAATGTATTTTAAGAAAATTTCTACTTTAGGCTTTTTATATTTTAGAAATTATTCTCTTTCTGTATATCTAAGTAAATAATTTAATTTATATAGTTTGAGTTTGTTTATTAATGATTTTATATTTACGTAAGAAAAATTTTAATAAATGTATTGAAATTTGCAATAGATGGTGATACAATCCATATAAATACATTATTTTAATAAAATCCAATGAAGTTAAAATAAAAAATATATTTTACTTAATTGCTAAAGATTAAAATATTGTATCCACATAAATTTTAAGAAAAAATAATAAAAAGGGGGCGTTCATTATGAACAAATCATTAAAAAAACTTATTTTATTGGGGCTTATTTCTTGTACAATACTTTTACCACAAAGTGTTTTTGCTAGTTCAACTAGTAAGGTAACTAACGCAAAAGTAAATTCTTCCTGGGAAGGCAGAACAACAATAAAGATTAAGAGGGCATCAGCCTCAGGACCTGTAGGCTATACCCCTTCCCAAATCAGAAAGGCTTATGGTGTAAGCAATGTTTCTGATACAGGAGCTGGAGAAACAATAGCTATTGTAGATGCTTATGGAAGTCCTACTATGCAAAAGGATTTAAATGCGTTTTCATCTAAGTTTGGTCTTTCAAGTGCTAATTTAACAATTGCTTATCCTGATGGAAAACCTACAAAGACTGATGGAGGATGGGCATTAGAAACTTCTATGGATGTTGAATGGGCTCATGCTATTGCTCCAGGTGCTAAAATTCTTTTAGTAGTTGCAAAATCTCCTTCTAATACTTATTTAATGGATGCTATTAAATACGCTACTTCTCATGGAGCTCAAGTCGTATCAAATAGCTGGGGTGGTTCTGAATCATATAGTGAAAGCAATTATGATTCATACTTTAATCATTCAGGAATAACTTATTTAGCTTCATCTGGTGATGATGGTTCTGGAGTAGAATGGCCAGCGTCGTCTCAATATGTTGTTTCTGCTGGTGGAACTACATTAAACTTGGATGCAACTGGAACATATGAAAGCGAATCTGGTTGGTCTGGTTCAGGCGGTGGTGTAAGTGATTATGTATCTATGCCTGATTATCAACAAAGTGTATCTAGTGTAGTTGGAGATTACCGTGGTAACCCTGATATATCATGGGTAGCCGATCCTAATACTGGAGCAGCTGTTTATGATACTACACCAGATCAAGGAGAAAGTGGTTGGTTTCAAGTTGGTGGTACAAGCCTTAGCTCTCCAAGTTTAGCTGGTGTTGTAGCATTAATCGATCAAAGTCTTGGATATTCTCTTGATAGCTATGACTTTTTAACAGATATTTATGCTGCCACAAGTTCAGGTTATAATACTGACTACCATGATATAACAAGCGGAAGTAATGGTGACTATAGTGCTGAAGCCGGTTATGATCTTGTAACAGGAATTGGAAGCCCAAAAGTAGACAAGCTTATAAGCTATTTTGACAGCAACTACTAAAGACATACTGTTGTAAAACTTGAAAATTGCAAATAGCAGGTTTATCCTGTTAAATTACAATTTAATGCAGTTGATAGTTGATAGTGGATAATTGATAGTTAAGGATGATTTTTCTCCTCTAGCGCTACGAAAAATCTAAGAACTCATTTTTTATTGCTTGCGCAATCGCGCCATACATGGTGCTCAGCGAAGCCGACACTATTAAGTTTAAGATTTACCTGAGAGAAGCGAAAGGTAAATCCTCCTTAACTATCAATTTTCAACTATCCGTTTCTCCTCGACAAATTGTAATTTGTCAGGATAAATTTGGTAGTTGCAAATTTCAAGTCTCATGCTGTTCAACTATAGATAAGGATTACTTAAAGTTTAAAATAGTTTGGAGAAATTAACATGCTCCCCTTATAATAAGCGGATTAGAAAATGAAATCTGCTTATTATAGGGGGTGTTTTTACATATATGTAGATTTTAAAAAGCAAGGAGCTTTTGCCCTAAGATTATTTAACATTTGTTTATAAAATAAATTTGTGCGACATCCCCATAACTTATACTTGACAATAATTTTGTTATATAATACCGTTAATGTATTATAAGACTGAAAAAAGGAACTAATGGATATTAGTGTCAACTAAAAAAATGAGGAGATGGGTTTATGTCTGATTTTGATCAACCTAGTATATCAGATATGTTTGGATGGACTTGTTCTAGCGTTTGGAGAAAATTTGCACTAGAGAAAGGCGGAGTGTTTGAGAAGGGAAGCATAATAAAAGAACAAAGTATAAAAATAGAAAATCAAAATGGAACTATAATTTATAAAGCATTTAGAAGGGCAAATGATAAGAGTGGGATAAATACACAAATAACGGCTTCCTATAATACCCAAAATGACTTTGTATTTAAAGTAAGGAGAAAATGGGACATATATACACCTGTTGCTTATTTGAATAAACTTAAAAGCATAAAAATAGATAATGATATCTTTAATAAATATATAATAAGAACTAATAATAGGGAAAAGTTTGACAAAGTATTTCAAGATAAGGAAATTGATGAATTAATAAAATTAGAAAATTTATTTTGTTTGGAAATTCGAAAAGGAAATAAACCTAATGAAAAAATATTGTATATGGAAATTAACGGAGTAATAGATGATTATGAGGAGATAAAAAGAACTTTCAACTTGATTAATAAAATTCTAATAAACTTGTTTTAGTAATATCTATAGATAGGCAATTTGCAAATTTAAAAATTGCAAATTCTAAGTTTATCCTGATAGCAATATTTTTCAATTCACAGTTCACGATGCACAATTCACAACTGTGAATTGTGCATTAATTTATATATTTACCTATTAAAACATTTAAATTACGAGCAAGTAAATCATAGTATTCTACAAAATTAATTAATTCAAGTTTTTTATATGTTATGTCTGAAAGTTCACTTAATGGAACTTTTGTTAATATCATTCTTGTTTCCTTCTCATCAAATTCAACTAAATCTTCTATGGCCTTAATTTGATTTCTATTTATAGGACAAACAATTTGGCATCTTATGCATCCTATTATAGAATTATGACTTTTTATATTTAGCCATATTGGGAAATCTTTCTCACTTTCATTCTGCAATGTAACACATTTACTTGCACGTATCAAAAATCTGTCGTTTGATATTGCTCCTGTAGGACAATTTTTTGAACATAAATTGCATTTTTCACATATATCCATGACCTTTGATTTCTGCCAAGAATCCTTTTCACATGGCATATCTGATATGTATACACCCATCCAATAAAAACTACTTTCATTATTTATATAGCAAATATTATTCTTCCCATATTCAGCAAGTCCACTTCTTGATGCGATAAGTTTACATGGAAGGTTAATTTTCTTTACTTTTAAATTTCTATCTGAAAGTATATTTTCAATAATTAAAGTCACTTCACTTATTTTCTTGTGTTTTTCTTCTAACTCGATACTTGAATTTAACAAATACATAGGAGGCATTATCACAGGTCTTTTTTTACCTCCCAATGTAAAATATATTCTGTTCATAGGTTGAGGAACTGCTATAACTATAATTGACGCTGCCTTTGAAAATTCTTTAATCGAATTATAATCAAATGCTTTTAAATATTTTCCTATGGAAGTATTTACATCTTTATATTCCTTATTTATTTTTGCTATATCTGTTTGTATTTCTTCTATGTGCTTAATAGAAATAATTCCTGCTTTAAATCCATATGATTCAATTTTATTAATAAACTCATCTGTAATACTGGTCATATATCAAAACACCTCATTTTATGTTTAGTCTTTACTACACTTTTATTTACAATTGTCTATTTGTTTAATTATATACTACATAACTGAAAATATTCAAATATTTAGTGTTGCAATATATATGTATTTAAACTATAATAATTATTATATAATAATAATTATTATTATGACCGAAATAGGGAGGGAAATAAATTGAAACTGCCATTTAAAATTGCTGTTAGATTTTTAAAATCGACAAAAAGTCAAACTGTACTCATAGTTTTAGGCATAGCTGTTGGAGTATCAGTACAAATATTTATAGGTTCATTAATACAAGGACTACAAAAAAGTCTTATAAATAAAACAATTGGAAGCTCTTCTCAAATTACCATAACATCAAAGCTTCCGGATAATCTTATAGGAAATTATAAAAGTGTAATTGATAAAGTGGAAAAAGCAGATAGTAGGATAAAAAATATTTCTCCAGTTTTAGACAATCCAGCACTTATAAAATTGGAAAATAAGACGTATTCTGTTTTAATCAGAGGTGTTAAGATTGATGATTTTGATAAAATTTATAATTTGAAAAATAATATATATGAAGGAAAATTTCCTGCGAATAAATTTGAAACATTAGTAGGCAGAGATTTAAAAGCAGAATTAGGGTTGAATTTAAATGATAATATAGAGATAATTACAAATTCAGGTCAAGTAAAGAAACTTAAAATAACTGGATTTTATGATTTAAAGGTAGCTAGCATAAATAAAAGTTGGTTAATTACTAATATAAAATCTGCAGCTGATATGTTTTCTTCAGGAGATAAGATTACTGGAATAGAAATGCAGGTTTCAGATGTATTTAAGGCAGATGAAATAGCGGATAGTCTTTCTAAAAAAATTGGTAAGACTGTAAAGGTAGATAACTGGAAAGCTCAAAATGCTTCTCTTTTAAGTGGATTAAGTGGTCAAAGTGCTTCCAGCATAATGATTCAAGTTTTTGTTATGATTTCGGTAGTTTTAGGAATAGCTAGTGTATTAGTTGTAACTGTTGTTCAAAAATCTAAGCAAATAGGGATACTTAAAGCAATGGGAATTAAGGATAGGCAGGCAAGCTTTATATTTTTATTTGAAGGTTTATTACTTGGTATTATGGGAGCAATAATAGGAGTACTTATAGGTATTGGCTTAGGATATATGTTTAGCAAATTTGTACTAAATCCAGATGGTACTCCACTTGTTGAACTTTATATAGACTATAAGTTTATAATTTTATCCTCAATAGTCGCAGTATTATCGGCAGTGGTAGCTTCACTTATTCCAGCAAAGGGTTCATCAAAATTAAATCCGATAGAGGTGATTAGAAATGCCTAATATAGTTAGTTTAAATGATGTAAGTAAAGTTTATGGAACAGTTATAAAGACAAAAGTTCTAAAGGATATAAATATTTCTTTTGAGGAGGGAACCTTTAACTCTATAATAGGAGATTCTGGAAGTGGAAAAAGTACTTTATTAAATATTATGGGAACTTTGGATAAGCCAACAAAAGGTGAAATTTATATTAATGGAGTAAGGACAGATACTATGAAAAAAAATGAGCTCTCAGAACTTAGAAATAAAACTATAGGATTTATATTTCAATTTCATTATTTGCTTCCTGAGTTTACTGTTTTTGAAAATGTTATGATGCCATATATGATTGGAAATTCAAAACCTTCTAAGGAAATATTAGAAAGAGCTAATGAACTTTTAGATTTGGTTGGGTTAAGTAAAGTAAAAAACAATTTTTCAAATAATATTTCTGGTGGACAGCAGCAGAGGACAGCTATTGCAAGAGCACTTATTAATAATCCTAAAATTGTTTTAGCAGATGAACCTACGGGTAATTTAGATTCTGAAGCTACAGAAAATGTATACAAATTATTAAGGGGAATTAATGAAAAGATGAAAACAACATTTATTGTAATTACTCATGATAATAGAATTGCAGAAAAAGCAGATAGAATTGTAGAGATAAAGGATGGAAAGGTGGTTGCGGATTCTTTTAAAGAAAAAGTGACTTTTTTATAGTAGGTTGTAACAAAATTTAAGTGAAGGTGTTTAACTTCGGTATAATCGTTAAAAACCTTCACTTATTTGAACTGTTTTTTAGTTTAATTGTTTTTAGAATTATTGTCTTTAGGTGCGCTAGTTTTTCCTTGAAGTTCATCAAATCTTTTCATAACTTCAGTATGTGTATCTATGCAGATTTGAGGAAGATCATTAGTAGTTGCTCTTTTAAAATCCAAACCTGCCTGTGCAAAGCCCTTTTCAACTGCATCTCTCATTTGTTGTAATTTATTTGGATCATCTCCAGCTAAAGCTTTTGCCATAGTCATAATACGATCTGATACCGCTTCCACAGAATAAGCACCGCCTTTTGATATTGCTTTTTCTGCATCTTCTGGTGTTGTTGCCACTTCTGGATATGCATTTTCTAATGAGCCAAATATTTTAGTAAGCAAGTCTGAAGTATCTTTTGACATTTTAGGTATTCCACTTTCAGTTGATTTTCCAAGCAATTTATTCTGATTATTTATAGTATCATTTATAAACTGCTTTACAAATTCTGTTTTAGAGTTATTTTCAGCATCCTTTAATTCTTGAACTTCTTTTGCTGAAAGTTTCTTTTTTGCAAGTTTGTAAGTTGAAGGCTCTGTTTTATCCTCTGTAGATTTGACAAAGGTATCTGCTCCTGAGTACTTAGGTTCAACGCTTTTAGCATTGGTTTTATCTTGGCCTTTTTGTGTAACAACTTTGCTGCGATAATTTTGTAGACTTGAGCCTCTGATTTCTTTAACATCCATGTTAACATTACCTCCTTATTAGTTGTTTCTAGTTATAGATATACCAGTTCAACTATTAAAACTCATTTGCACCATAATGCCCAGAAGACGGCATTTTGGTACAAATGAATTTCAAGTTTTACAATGGTTTATCTTTATTTATCGTATAATTATCCAAGTTATTAAATAGTAAATTCTATTGACAATATTTTGCCAAGATGGTATTTTAAAAAGTGAACAAAAACAATCAATAATGAACAAAAACGAAAGAGGGAGTTAATTTTATGTATGGAGCTATTGAAGCAGGTGGAACAAAATTTGTTTGTGCTGTAAGTGATGAAAATTTAAATATTTTAGAAAGGGTAAGCATTAAAACAACAGTTCCAGCTGAAACTATGGAATTAGTATTTAAATTTTTTGATAAATTTCAATTGAAAGCTATAGGTGTAGGATCTTTTGGACCTATTGATGTAAATAAAAAATCAAAAACTTATGGATATATAACTAACACACCAAAAAAAGGATGGGCTAATTATAATTTTGTAGGAGCTATAAAAGAGAAATACAATATTCCAGTTGGTTTTACTACAGATGTAAATGCAGCTGCTTTAGGGGAATTAAAGAAAGGTGCTGCAGTAGGATTGGATAGCTGTATTTACTTGACAGTTGGTACTGGAATAGGGGGAGGAGCAGTAGTTAATGGCAACCTTCTTGAAGGATTTGGACATCCAGAAATGGGACATATATTAGTTAGAAGACATAAAGATGACAAATATGAAGGAAATTGTCCATTCCATAGCACTTGCCTAGAAGGAATGGCAGCTGGTCCAGCTATAGAGGCAAGATGGGGAACAAAGGCATATGAATTAGCCGATAAAAATGAAGTTTGGGAAATGGAAGCTTATTATATTGCACAAGCACTTATGACATATACTCTAATTTTAAGTCCAGAACGTATTATTTTAGGCGGCGGAGTAATGAAACAACTTCAACTTTTCCCTTTAGTTAGAAAAGAATTAGAAAGACTTATGGAAAATTATGTTGCTATGCCTAATTTGGATGAATACATTGTACCTCCAGCTCTTGAAGATAATGCAGGTATTACAGGATGTTTACTATTAGCTATGGAAACTAAATAAAGTAGTAAAATCAAAAACTCTCACTGCTATGTGGGAGTTTTTTATCTAAATGATATAATACTAAATAATAGAACTTTGTTTATTCTTATTGCAAATCTTTCCTAATTAAATAATATAAAATATTTGATTTATGTTATACTAATTAAAATTACATAAATAAAAATAGTTGGAAGGAATGATTGAGTATGAAATCATTAAAATTAGTAGTTGTTGGAGCTGGACATGTTGGATCTTATGTTATTGCAGATGCTATGAAGCTTGGACTTTTTGCAACAATAGGAGTTATAGACATAGATAATGGAGTAGCTAGAGGTGAAGCGCTGGATCAAAGTCATGCTACAGCACTTACATATATGAACAATATCGACGTAACCAGTGGTGGCTACGAGCAGTGTGAGGATGCCGATATTATTATATGTGCAGCAGGACCAAGTATATTAAAAGATCCTAATAATCCTGAAGCAATGCAAGACCGTACTCTTTTAACTACAAACAATGCTGCTGTAATTCGTGAGGTTATGACTGGAATTACAAAATATACAAAGAGCGCTATTATTATCTTTATTACAAATCCACTTGATACTATGGTATATATTGCTGAAAATGAATTTGGATATCCAAATGGAAAAATATTTGGAACAGGAACGATGCTTGATTCAGCTAGATTACGAAAGACAGTTGCAAATCTTTATAATATTGATCCTAAATCTGTAACAGGCTACATGATGGGAGAACATGGTATGACAGCATTTCCTGTTTTAAGTAAGCTTAATATTGCTGGTATAAGTTATAAAGATTTTGCATCTTACTACCATGACGTAAAACAACTTACGGCAGATGAGCTAAAAAAAGAAGTAGTTAAGACTGCTTATGATGTTTTAAATGCTAAGGGTTGGACTAATGCAGGGGTTTCACAAGCTGCTGTTACTATGGCAAAATGTATTGCTTTGGATGAGAGAAGTATCTATCCTGCAAGTACAACTCTTAAAGGTGAATATGGACATGATGGTGATGTAGCATTTAGTATGCCATGTTTAATTGGCAAAAATGGAATAATCAAAAGAATTGCACCAGAGCTTGACGATTGGGAAACAGAAAAATTGAATGAAAGCATTAATTATATAAAGAAGACCATGAAAGAAGCAAAGACAGGTATAGAATTTTTTAAAAAATAAATATTTGTATCTAATAAGTATTAATTTATATAGTAAAAGCGCAGATGCGAGAACATCTGCGCTTTTGTTGTGAAAATTCATGTAATTTTATAAATTGCACCTCAAAAATGAACCTGTTAATTGCGTAACATATGTGCTTTTTATTTTTTGTATAATATGTTAAATTGTAAATAGAAAAATGAGATTCAAAGGTGGATATACATATGATAGAGTTAGAAGAGGCATTTAAAATTGCAGAAGTATTTCAAAATGTAAATGAAAGTTCTTTTTGTGCTTTAAAGGCTTGTGGAAAAATAAGAAAGTTAGCAAAAGGTGAACAGCTTTTTATGGATAAGGAATATGTACCATATATTTATATTGTAATTAGCGGTTTGGCTGCTTTGTATAAAATCAACAGTATGGGAGAAAAAAAGGTTATATTTGTGTTTGGAAAAGGTAAAATGCTTAATGAGGCTATATTTCAAAATATGACTTCTTCTATAAATTGTGAAATATTGGAGGAAGCTATCACACTATATTTTCCTAAAGATAAACTGATAGATATTATGAAAGAGGATTTTGAACTAACAAAAGCAATTATGGATTCTATGGCTGTTAAAGTAAGGAGGTTATACAGGCAGTTAAAAAATACATCTAATTCAATAAGAGGTGATAAAAAGATAGCTGCTAAGCTTTGGAAATTGTCCGGTGATTATGGGGTTCCTTGCAAGGAAGGAGTTCGAATTAATATGGAACTTAGCATTACTTATTTAGCAGATATGCTTGGCTCAAAAAGGGAAACTGTATCAAGGCACTTGAAATTGCTGACAGAAAAGAAATTAGTTATTGTAAAAAGAAATGAATTTATTATTCCAGAACGTGATAAACTTATGAAATATTTTAAGCAACCGTGATAAAAATCACGGCAATTTTTTTTGTTTTTTGTTATGTTTTTAACAAGAAATAAAGAAGGAGGCAAGTTTATGGGTTATCGTCTAACAACTGAAAATTTAAATGATTTGCTTAAAGAATGGAAAAAGGAATATTTGATATATGCACCAAAGCGACTTAAGGATAAAGGGGCTTTCTCTGATACGGATAGGATTCGTTATGGGGAGGTAGAAACAGCAGAAGAAATCGTATTCGATTTTAAATCTGATTATTCCTTTAAAGAAGTTTTACTTCCTATTTCACAAACTTTGTTCTTTTTTACTGAAGAAAATATAAAGGAAGCAGAGGCGCCAAAAAAAGGAGCAATAATTTTTCTTAGAAGTTGCGATCTTCATGCCGTAAAAAGGTTAGATGAAATGTATTAAAAAAATGGTTTTGAAGACTATTATTATAAGCGTCTTCGTGAAAAAGTGAAATTTGTTTTAATGCCATGTGAAAGTGCTTTTGAAAGCTGTTTCTGCGTTGATATGGGAACAAATAAAAGTGACAATTATGATGCAAGTATAGAACTAAAGGATGGACAGTTTTTGGTAGATAGTCGTGAGGACAGCTGGAATAAGTTCCTTGCAAATGATGGATGTAAAGAGCTTGAAGTCGTTCCTTCCTATGTAAAGGAAACTAAAACAAAGATAAATGTCCCCGAGGGACTTTCAACTAAGATATTCAATTCTAAAATGTGGGATGAATATGACAGCAGATGTATTAATTGTGGACGCTGTAATTTTGTATGTCCAACTTGTACATGCTTTACAATGCAGGATATCTTCTATACTGATAATGGAAAGGTTGGAGAGCGTAGAAAAGTATGGGCAGCTTGCATGGTGGACGGCTTTACAAATGTTGCTGGCGGAGGTGCTTACCGTAAAAACAATGGACAAAGAATGAGATTCAAGGTAATGCATAAGGTTTATGATTACAAAAAGAGAAACGGCTATCACATGTGTGTCGGCTGTGGAAGGTGCGATGATATTTGTCCTGAATATATTTCCTTTTCAAATTGTATTAACAAGCTAGAAGCAGCAGTTAAGGAGGTAGATGGAAATGAAACAAAATGAGTATGTACCTTTTCTTTCAGAAATTAAAGAGGTAATTAAACATACAAATATAGAGTATACTTTTAGGATGTCTTATAAAGGAGAAGTAAAGCCAGGACAATTTTTTGAAGTTTCTATACCTAAATATGGAGAAGCTCCAATTTCAGTAAGTGGCATAGGTGAAGATACTGTGGATTTAACTATAAGACGCGTTGGAAAAGTTACAAATGAAGTTTTTGAGCATTACGAAGGGGACAAGTTGTTTTTAAGAGGGCCATATGGAAATGGTTTTGATATAGAAAATTATAAAGGCAAAGAAATTGTAATAATAGCTGGTGGTACAGGAGTTTCTCCTGTTAGAGGTGTTGTAGATTACTTTTCTAAGCATATAGATGAAACTAAAGGAGTTACACTAATAACAGGTTTTAAAACTCCAAAGGATATATTATTTTTAAAAGATTTTGAAGAGTGGAAAAAGAATATAAAGGTTATATTAACTGTTGATTCTGCCGATGGGGATAATACGTATCCAGAAGGTCTTGTTACTAAATATATTCCAGAACTAAAATTAAAAGATGTAAGTGAAGCAGTTTCTATTGTTGTTGGACCTCCAGCTATGATGAGGTTTAGTACAAAGGGAATTTTAGACGTAGGTTTTAAAGAAGAAAACATATGGATTTCACAGGAAAGAAAAATGTGCTGCGGAATTGGAAAATGCGGTCACTGTAAGATTGATGATGTGTATGTTTGTCTTGATGGTCCTGTTTTTAATTTTACCAAGGGTAAAGAATTAATTGATTAAGTGAGGAGGGAAAAAGGATGGATATAAACACAAAACAGTTAAAGAAAAATGCATTCCGTGTTACTAAAAAAAGAGGCTTTACTGCTTCAAGAATACGTGTTCCAGGGGGACATTTAGAGGCTAAATTTCTTTCTATGATTCAAAATATATCTGAAACCTATGGAGATGGTACGCTGCACATTACTAGTCGTCAAGGCTTTGAAATTCCAGGAATAAAATTTGAAGATATGACCAAGGTTAATGAACTTTTGCAGCCAATTATTGAAGGTTTAAATATAAATCAAAAGGATAAAGGGACAGGCTACAGTGCATCAGGAACGAGAAATATTACAGCTTGTGTTGGTAATCGTGTGTGTCCATATGCTTGTTATGATACTACGGCTTTTGCACAGAAAATCGAAAAAGCTATATTCCCAAATGATTTGCATTTTAAGATTGCATTAACTGGATGTCCAAATGATTGTGCAAAGGTTAGAATGCATGATTTTGGTATTATGGGAATGACCCAGCCAGAGTATGAAAAAGATATGTGTGTTGACTGTGGTGCTTGCGTTAGAGTATGCAAAAAGAAGTCTGTAGGAGCACTGAAAGAGGTTAACTATAAGGTTGAAAGAAATCCTGAAAAGTGCATTGGCTGTGGTGAATGTGTTTTAAATTGTCCTATGGGTGCATGGACAAGAAGCGAGAAGAAGTATTATCGTCTTACACTCCTCGGAAGAACGGGAAAGAAAAATCCTCGTTTGGGAGAAGATTTTATAAAATGGGTAGATGAAGAAAGTATTATAAAAATTATTTTAAATACTTATGATTATGTAGAACATTATATAGATCCTAGTGCACCAGGTGGAAAAGAACATATTGGATATATTGTTGATCGTACAGGCTTTGAAGAATTTAAGAAATGGGCACTTAAGGAGGTAAAATTACCTGAAATAGCTGAGGTCTTTACACCTGTTTATTGGAAAGGTGTAAAATATTAGCTAATAAAGTTCAATTTCACAAAATGTTTTTGTTAAAAAATAGAGATAAGTTAAAGTAAACGTAAGCACATTCGTTATTATAGCGATTGTGCTTTTTTCACAATGGTATATCTATAACTTAAAATAACTTGAAGATTTTATTAAGGAATGGTAAAATATAGTTGAAGTTGATTATCATTATCAATAAAAACATATAGGAGAATAGAATATGAAATTTTATGAGTTTGGCAATAAAAATAATCCAGTTATTCTTTTGCTTCCAGGAACATGTTGCCATTGGAAAAATAATTATGATCATGTTATAGATTTATTGACAAAGTCATTTTATGTGGTATGCGTATCATATGATGGTTTTGATGAAACTGAGCAAACAGAATTTCCTAATATGATTACAGAAACTCAAAAAATAGAAGCTTATATAAAAGATAAATTTAATGGAAAGGTTCATGCTGTATATGGATGTTCGCTTGGAGGATCATTTGTAGGATTACTCATACAAAGGAAACAAATTCATATGAATCATGGAATTTTGGGTAGTTCTGATTTGGATCAAGAAGATAAATTTAAGGCAAAAATACAAACAAAAATATTTGTGCCAATTGTATATTATTCATAAAGGAAAAATTAATAAGCTAATTGCTTGGTACATGAAAAAGCATACTGATGAACAATATATGAAAAAATTCATGCATATTATGCTGGGAGCAGGAGGGCAAAAGCTGGATTTTGTGACAAAACGAAGTATGGAAAATCAATTTTATTATGATCTTATAACGGAAATGGAAGATGGTATAGATGTTAGTGGTACTAGTGTACATTGCATTTATGCAGCAGAAATGGGAGAAATATATTTAAAAAGATATGAGCAGCATTTTAAAAATCCTCATATTGTTAAGCATAATCTTAAGCATGAAGAACTGCTAGCATGTAAACCAAATGAATGGGTGGAAGCAATTAAGAAATGTATAGGTGTAGAATAATAAAGTAAATTGGCAATATATTGTTTATTTATGCTAAAGAAGATCTTTGTTGGCCAAGCAGTGATTCTGTACGTTATATGATGAATCGTCTTAAAACGAAGAAGTGGAAATATGAAGCGGAAGAAATTTGCTGTGAAAAAGCAAGCCACATCCTTGTCCCTTTATCAGCGTCTAAAGCTAAAATGTTTAAGATAGAACGAAAATATCCAAAAGAATGTTTAAAGAGCCGTATGGATGCATTTAATAAGACGATTGAGTGGATAAAAGCGCTATAATGGAAGGATGTGAGTTCTTCTGATGAATAAACCTTTGAATTATTTTTTTCTTCCTGTACTAATAAACCTCATTTTACCAATTTTTTCGAGACGTTCAATTTTGAATCCTACATTTTTGTATAACTCCTCTACTTCTTTGAGTCCATAAATATGAACATCTCCGGTATTTATTAATTTAAGAATAATATGATTATCAATCCATCTTCCAAGTAAAGGGATTGTCATATCAAGAATAATCATACGTCCACCTGGTTTTAAAACACGATATGCACTTTCAAAAAAGTTATTTACATTTGGATAATGATGAAAGCTTTCTTTACAGATAATTACATCAAATTTGTTTTCTTCAAAAGCCAGATTTTCCGCATCTCCTACCAGAAAGTTTACACCTTTAAGTTCTTTATTACGGGCAATCTTTATCATATTTTCTGAAAGGTCAATGCCTGTATAGCTTCGTTCTGAATTTTCGCTATAAAGTTTCTCAATAGAATTACCAGTGCCACATCCTACATCAAGTAATGAATGAAAACATTCTTTATTTGTTTCTTCAAGCAAGGAACCATAGCTTTCCTGGCACATTTTATAAATGTCTGTACTTTTTGCATGATCGAATTTTTTTGCTTCTTTGTTAAATTCATTTTTAGATAATTCTTTGTAATTTTTCATATATGGTTAAGTCTCCTTCCGTTGTATAATATGATTATCTATAGACAACCATATTATAGCACATCTTGTAAAGTTGTAAAGATATGTATACAAGCTTATAGAATTATTAATAGCGCCGGTGGGATAATTGCAATAAGGATATGTACAGCAAAGATGTTATTATGATAAGATAAAAAATAGTTAGAGAAAGGAAGAATTTTTAATGCCAAGCTTTTTGTACAATACATGCAATTTTGCTTTACATGTATTTCAAATAAAACGGTTTTTAGGAAAAGATGGTTCGGATTTAATTTAATTATATTTTTTATAATTAATGAATTTTTAGATTGGAAAGTGATGAAATTGACAGAAATATATAGTTCCATGGATCATATTTTATTGTTAGATGATTATAGTGATCCTAACTTGCATAGACATTTTGCAAAACATTTAATTATAAGTTTGAAGGATGAAATAAGCTGCAGGGTTGAAGAAAAAATTATAAGCTGCAATGGAATTTTAATTGATTCGAATGTTATGCATACTATAGATAGTAAAAATCAGCAAGTTGTTGTTTTCCTATTTGATGAAACTTCAGATATTGCTGAAGAATTTCAAAAGCAATATTTTACGGAAAAACATTTTGCCGCATTGCCTAAAGAAAATGTGAAAGAGATAGTAAAAATATGGGGCAAGTTTATTGAAGCTAAGAAAGAAAATATTGCACGTGAATATAAGAAAACTTTTAAGAAAATTATGGAATTGTGTGATATTAAAGTTAAAATAGTTCTAAAGAAGGATGATAGAATAGAAAGTGTTGTAGAATATTTAAATTGTATAGATTCCATATCTGAGGGCACTTTAGATGAACTTGCAAAACATGTATTTTTATCAAAAAGTCGGTTATCGCATTTATTTAAGGAACAGGTTGGAATATCTTTAAATCAGTTTTTAGTAATTGAAAAAATGAGAAAGACTTATGAATATTTGAACAAGGGATATAATATTACAGATGCTGCTATTAAGGCAGGATTTAATAGCTCTTCACATTTTGCAAATACAAATAAGACAATGTTTGGAGTAACAGCTAAAGAATTAAAAAACACCATGAACTATATTATAATAGAATAGCGTTTATTTGCAAGTAAATTATGAATGCAGAAGTTAAAATAAAGACATAGCTTTTAAGTTAGCAATGTCTTTTTTTGATGGGAGGAGTTTTAAATGAAAAAGAATAAAATAACATTTTCAAGGGGTTTATATAATTTAAATAAAGATCCAAATTTTAATTATCAATTAAATCGTGTAGTTATGTGGAATGAAGGTGACATAGAAGATATTAAAAAAGTAGCAGGTAAAATTCATAATAGCGAAACTTGGAAAAAGGAATTGATTAAATTAGGGGATACTGCTATATCAGAAGATAGAATTAAAGAAGCAATTGCCTACTATAGAATGAGTGAATTTTTTATGTATGATGGTGATTCAGATAAAAAGAAATATTATATGAAGGCTTCTAAACTTTTTTATGATTATTATAAAGAGTATTTTGAAGACGGGACAGTTAAAAAATATGAAGTGCCTTATGAAGAGGTTGAACTTCCTGTTATGTATACTAAAGCCGTTGGAGAAAAGAAGGATACTATTATACTTCATGGTGGAAATGATTCTTATTTTGAAGAGTTATTTTTTGCTATGCTTTATTTAGCTGAACATGGCTTTGATGTTTACTTGTTTGAAGGACCAGGTCAAGGTGGAGTTATGAGAGTACAAGGAAAGCCGTTTACTTATCAGTGGGAAAAACCAGTAAGTGCGATTTTGGATTATTTAAAGCTTTGTGATGTGACAATAATGGGCGCATCTCTTGGTGGTATGCTAGCTCCTCGTGCCGCTGCTTTTGAAAAGAGAATAAAAAGAGTTGTGGCATGGTCAATTTTCCCTAACTTTCTTCATGTAATAATGGCTATGGCAAATAGAAGTCAAAAGTCATTTTTGCATATATGCATGAAATTAAAGGCAAAGAGAATTATTAACTTTGCATTCAAAATTGCAATGAGTAAAGATGAAATGGTAAAGTGGGGGGCAGAACATGGAATGTACGCATATGAGGCTAAGACACCATATGATTATATTATGAAATTAAATAAATTTCAGATGATAGATGTTGGAGAAAAGCTTACACAGGATGTTTTGGTTATAGGAGCTAATAAGGATCATTTTATAGATTATAAATTATTTAAAGAGGAAATGGATGCACTAACTAATGTACATTCTTTAACATTTAGACTATTTACGGAAAAGGAAGATGCTGCAAATCATTGTAATATGGGAAATACAAAATTGTTACTGGATACGGTTATAAATTGGATTGAAATGATGAATAGAGAAGAAGAGAGTAGCACTAAGTCTTGGAAAATTTGAGACTTGCGTTTTAATCTGATATACTTTGTTTGAAAGGCAGGTAATCAGAATGAAATTTCATGAGTTTGGATGCAAAAATGAAAAAATACTTTTAATGTTTCATGGTTCTTGTATGACATGGGATATGTATGAGAAATCAATAAAAATCATGGCAGAAAAAATTCATGTAATAATACCAGCGATAACAGGTCATGATTTATCTATAAAAGAAGATTTTACAAGTGTAGAAGAGGTTGTATGTGAGACAGAAAACTGGCTCTTTAATAAAGGATATGATAAAATTGATGGTCTTTATGGATTATCAATGGGAGGTGGATTAGCTATTCACATGCTTGCTAATAATCGGATTAAAGTAAAGTATGCTGTTATTGATGGAGGTATGACCCCATATGAATTACCATGGCTTGTTACTAGATTTATAGTAGTTAGGGATTTTATTATGCTTGAATTGGGACGAAGCAGCAAGAAATTAGTAGAGAGATTTTTTCCACCAGATAAGTACACAAATGAAGTAATTGATGGATTTTATAAAGCACTGCGTCATTACAATGGAAAGTCAATTTGGAGAGTATTTGAATCTTGTAACAATTATTTAATGCCAGATCCATTACCAATGCTTGATACTAAGATAGAATATTGGTATGGTGAAAGAGAAGAAAAAGACCGCGCCTTAGATATAAAGTATGTAAAGAAAATATGGACTAATGTAAAATTTAGAAAAATTATGGATTCTGGACATGGAGAATACTGCTTAAGATTTCCAGATAAATTTGCTGCAGATATATTGCAGGGATTACAACAAAATAAAAGTACATATAGGGCAGATTAGTTAGGTTAGACTAACTAATCTTTTTTATGAAAGGAGAATTAACATAAAACTAGAATATTGGAGGAGATATATCACGTTCGAAAGGATGATATTGTATGAAATTTAAAACTACAGGGAATCCTAATGGTCACAAAATTTTGCTTATACATGCCATGTTTGTGACACCAGGAATTTTTATGACTTTAACAGAATATTTAAAAGTGGACTATTTTATAATTATGCCAACATTAGATGGACATGATGTAGATGAAAATTCTATATTTTTATCAGTTGAAGACGAAGCAGATAAAATACTTGCTTACTTAAAGGATAGTAATATTAAAGAATTAGATTTTATACTGGGAACATCATTAGGGGCTATTATTGCATTTGAGATATATAAGCGAAATGAAATTCTTATAAATAAAGTATACTTAGAAGGGGGACCATTTTTTAAATTTGGACCATTATTAAAAAAAATCGCAGCAAAAAAATTCTGCAATATTTGCAGTAATATACGTCAAAACCCAGAAAATGCTATTGAAAAATTAGATAATATTTTTCCTGGTTTAGGTAATCAAATGATTGAAGTATGCCGCCATATAACGGAAGAAAACGTCAAAAATTTGGCATATGCTTGTTATAGCTTTACACTGCCTAAATTAGATATAACAGCACAGAAATCTGTTGTATTTTTATATGGTACTAAAGAACCAGCACGTTTATGCATTTTTCGTTTAAAAAAATATAAATATAGTCGTATTATTAAAAAGAATGGCTTTAAACATTGTGGATATTTATTATCATGTCCAAAAGAATATGCGGAAATGCTAAAAGGCAAACAGTATTAAAATTAATAATAAAGGAAGTTGTACTATAGATGTACAATTTGTCGAGGAAAGTACAGATGACAGAGTACAGAGTACAGTGAATGATGATTTGCCTTTCGCTTCTCTCAGGTAAATCTTAAACTTAATGTTGTGAGCTTCGCTGAGCACCATGTATGGCGCGATTGCGAAGCAATAAAAAAATAAGTTTTTAGATTTTTCTACGCTCGCGTAGAAAAATCATCCTTCACTGTACACTGTACTCCGTACTCTGAAAAAAAGGTTCCATTATTTTTCACATATACAGCACAGCCAGTTTTTCTCTTCTACTAAGTCTATAGTTATTTCACTAAAACCAGCCTGTTTTAATAAATCTTTTAACTGTTCTGGGGTATAAATCTTCATATCTGATGTAGCTACAAGTTCATCATTTCTTTCTTTAAATCTTTCGCTAGAATACATTTCGCATATTATAACAAATTTCCCGGATTGTTTTAATATTCTTTTTACTTCTTTAAAATTTTCAAGTATATGGGGCCAAAAGTAAATAGTTTCTACTGCGGTTATAATGTTAAACTTATTATCTTCAAATGGAAGTTTTTCCACACTTCCATGAAGAATTTCAACTGTATTATTATCTATAAATTTTTTGTTATAATCTTTAGACCATTTTACGCAGTCTAAGGAATAATCGATACCAAAAACTTTACCAGAAGTTACTGTAGAAGCTAATTCATATACTGTTCTACCACCGCCACAGCCTATATCAAGTACAGTATTGTTATTTTTAATATGTACTTTTTTAAGGCCCCAGCTTGTTAATTCAAAATGTCTTACATTCATATCGTCAACAACAGTTTTCCCTAATTCTCCAGTTGGTTTTTTACATTGATTTAATCTTTTTGCAAGTTCACTCATAATTTATCCTCCCATTTTATTGTATTAATAATCAGTGTCGTTGATTTTTATTATATTACGATTATATAGAAATAAGCAAATTATAATTTGAATCAGAGTAAAGAGTAGAGAGTAGAGTGAAGGATGATTTGCCTTTCGCTTCTCTCAGGTAAATCTTAAACTTAATGTTGTCAGCTTCGCTGAGCGCCATCAATGGTGCAATTGCGCAGCAATAAAAAAATAAGTTTTGAGATTTTTCGCAGTGCTAACGGAGAAAAATCATCCTTCGTTGTACTCTGTACTCTGTGTTAAATTGTAATTTAATAGGATGAATTTTGCATTAGCAATTTCAATTTTCCAAATTGCTTAACTATAAATTAAGTTTCCTATTGACATATCATTTGGAAAGTAATAGAATAAAGACAGTGATAATGATTATCAACAATTAATGATAATCAAAATCATTAAAATAATTTATTAGTATTTTAGGAGCGTGATATTATGACAAATGGAATAGGCCTAAATGAAGTTGAAATTAAATCTAAGGTTAAGGTTGTTGGAATAGTTCCGGAAAGTAAAGTAAGAAGAAAAATTATGGATATGGGGATTGTTAGGGGAACAGAAATCTTTGTAGCAGGAAAAGCACCTATGGGGGATCCCATAGAGCTTCAATTAAGAGGATATAGTTTGAGCTTAAGAAAAAATGAAGCAAAGGATATTTTAGTTGAAGTTATATAAAAATTTGTATAGGGGGGAATTTTATGAAGGAAATAAACATGCCATTAAATTCTGTTTCAATGGGAAGAAGTGCTGAAATTAAGGATGTAGTTGGTGGCGAAATTATGTGTAAGAAATTAATGGAAATGGGACTTAGTAAAGGAACCATAATAGAGATAATGAATAATGACATAGGCCATTTAGTAGTAAAGCTTGGAGAAACAAGACTTGTACTTGGAAGATCAATGGCGCAAAAAGTTATGGTAAGAGAAGTTTAAAATACATTGGAGGTTTGATGATGAGTAAAGATTTGGTAATTGCTTTAGCTGGTAATCCTAACTGTGGTAAAACCAGTTTATTTAATGAACTTACAGGGTCAAGACAGCATGTAGGAAACTGGCCTGGTGTTACAGTTGAAAAAAAAGAAGGAAAACTTAAATTTCAAGGAAGAGATATAACAATAGTAGATTTACCAGGAACATATAGCCTAGGAGCCTATTCAGAAGATGAGGTTGTAGCTCGTGATTTTATACTTAAAGAAAAACCAGATGTAGTTATCAATGTTGTTGATTCTTGCAACCTTGAAAGAAACTTATATCTAACAATGCAAATTCTTGAAACTGGAGCTAAAGTTGTTTTAGCATTAAACATGATGGATGAAGCTAAAAATAAAAACATACAAATTGATATAGAGAAATTATCAAGGGCTATTGGGATTCCAGCGGTTCCAACTGTAGCGCCTAAAAAACAGGGGATAAATGAACTTGTAAGTGAAGCGATTAAACTTGGGGATTCTTCTAATAAGGAACTATATAAAATTAATTATGGACCTAAAGTTCAAAAAGAAATTAAAGAAATTGAAAGTTCTTTTTTAGAAAGTGGCGCAGCTTTAGATTATCCAGCTTCATGGACAGCGTTAAAGCTTATAGAAAATGATGAATATGTAAATAAATATGTACAAGAAAGGGCAAAAACAAATGCTGTAAAAAATCAAGTGCAAAACAGCATACAAAGTTTGACTGAATCCATTGGTTATGAGCCAGATGCATTTATAATTGATAAAAGATATGAAAAAATAAGTGAAGTAGTTAAAGGTAGTGTTGAAAAGGATGTAGCTATTAAAGAAACTGCGTCTGATAAAATAGATAAAGTGGTTACCAATAAATGGCTTGGAATACCTATATTTGCAATTATTATGTTTGCAGTTTATCAAATTTCAATAGGTCTTGGTAATGGAACACTTTCAGATTTCGTAAATGATAAGATAGGGCAGCTTGGAACTAATATTGATTTTACGCTCAGAGGGATAGGAGCACCGCAGCTTTTAGGTGATTTTGTTCGTGATGGTATTTTCGGTGGTGTTGGTTCAGTTCTGGGATTCTTGCCGATGATTTTGATAATGTTCTTTTTAATTTCACTTCTTGAAGACAGTGGATATATGGCAAGAGCAGCATATGTAATGGATAGACTTATGCATGCGCTTGGACTTCATGGTAAGACAGCAGTATCTCTTATAATTGGGTCAGGCTGCAATGTTGCAGGAATAATGTCAGCAAGGACACTTGAAAATAAAAAAGATAGAATGATAGCTATTTTAATAAGTCCTTTTATATCATGTCCAGCAAGGCTTGAAATCTATGGATTGTTTATTGGAGCGTTTTTCGCAAATAAAAGAATAGGAATATTTAGTGAAGGCGGACTTATAGTATTTATACTTTATGCCTTAGGAATTTTAGTTGCAATATTAATGGGAAAATTTTTAAGTTCAAAAGTGTTTAAGGGCGAAAACTCATATTTTGTTATGGAACTTCCACCTTATCGTATACCGACGCTTAAAGGAATTTTAATTCACATGTGGGAAAAATCAAGTCACTTTTTAAAGAAAGCAGGAACTGTTATTTTAGCAGTATGTATAATTGTTTGGGTACTTACTAATTTGCCAGCAGGTGTAGCGCAAGATAAGACTATTTTAGCAAGATTGGGAGCATTAATAGCACCTATATTTAAACCAGCAGGTTTTGGAACTTGGCAGGCAGGAGTTGCACTTATAACTGGATTTGCAGCTAAGGAAGCCGTTGTTGGTACCTTTGGAACAATTTATGGGGTAGATGAAGGAGTACATCTTTTTCACGCAATACAAAATACCTTTACACCACTTACAGCAATGTCATTTATGGTAATGTGCCTTTTATATGTTCCATGTGTCGCAACTATAGGGGCAATAAAAAGTGAAACAAATTCAAGTAAATGGGCATGGGCTGCTGTAGCATATACTTGTGGAATTGGATGGATATGTGCAGTAATAGTATATCAAGTTGGAAGACTTATGGGATTTGTTTAAACGATATTAACAAGGAAGGATGATTTTTTATGATGATGAAGATTTTAAAGAGGCTTTCAGAAGGCGGTTTGTATTCAAACAAAATTATGGCAAAGGAGCTTGGAATAGATGAGGGTATGGTAGAACAAATGGTATCACAGCTTGAAAGACTTGGATATATAAAAAGGGACAATATGAATGCCTCATCTGGTTGTGATTGTGGCTGTTGCAGTTCAGGAAAAAAGAAGAGTTGTTGCAGTGGTAAAGATAATGTAAACATTGATTTATGGAAGCTTACTGAAAAGGGAAGGGCAGCTGTGTAAAATTTTAAGCTTAATTGAGAATGATAATCAATAAGTAAAAAGGAAAGATGAAAATGAGTGTTTTGGTGGTTGGAGGAGATAAGCTCGGAAATATTGAGGATAAATTATCCCAAAGTGGATTTTCTAATATATTTCATGTGACAGGACGTAAACATGGAGATAGAAAAATAAAAATATCAAATGAAATAGATTTAGTCTTAGTACTTATAGATTATATAGAACACCCTTTAATGAACATAATAAAAAAAGAAACAAGAAGACAAGGCATAAAGCTTATTTTTTCTAAGCGAGCTTGGTCACACATTGAAAATAAAATTAATGGGAGGCTTTAAATTATGAAAAAAATATCAATTATTTATTGGAGTGGTACAGGTAATACAGAAGCTATGGCAAAGGCAATAAAAGAAGGAATAGAAGCTGGAAATACAGAGGTTAAACTTATTACTGCTGGGGAAGCAGAAATTTCAGATGTAATAAATGCTGATGTGGTGGCTTTTGGATGCCCGGCCATGGGAGATGAGCAACTTGAAGAGTCTGAAATGGAACCATTTATAGAATCAGTTTCAAAAGAAGTTAACAATAAAAATATTGTCTTGTTTGGTTCTTACGGTTGGGGTACTGGTGATTGGATGACAAGCTGGGAAAATGAAATGGAAGGATATGGAGCAAAGCTTGTTCACGAAAGTCTTATAATAAATAATGAACCAGATGACGGTGGATTGGAAGGTTGTAAAAAATTAGGTGCGTACTTAGCTTCAAAATAGAAATATTATTTTTTTAAGATGCCCTAATAGGAGGTTGTTTTATGAGCAAAGATAAAGTAAATAAGTTTTTTAAAATTATTAATAGTTATAATGATTTTGAGCATCTACTATCCATTATAATATGTAATTCAGGACCAACTTTAAAAAAGCAGAAAACAGCCTCCCTTATTATTTTTAATGAAAATGGAAGAAGGCTAAATAAATTATGGGATAAATATAAAAGTAAAGTAAAAGAAAAATTAAACATTGATTATTTTGAATTGAAAAAAAATCAAAATAGCACTATTGTTATATTTTATAATTATGAAATGCTTAAATCTAATTTAAATGATAAATTAAACATGAGGTTTTTAAATAGATTTGGATATAATAATGAGATGAACCTTCAGCAGTGCATGCAGCTTTTAAGTGAGAGATATCAAAAGGCTTGTCCACATGAAATTGGAATTTTTTTAGGCTATCCTACAGAAGATGTGGTAACTTTTGTGGATTGTCCTGATAAAGAATGTAAATTGATAGGATACTGGAAGGTTTATCATGATATTGAAAAAGCCAAAGTAATTTTTCAAGCGTATGATTTGCTAAAGCAAAATATAATTGAAGGTATTCTTAATGGGTATAGTCCTATTAAATTGATAAATGAAAGAGTTTATTTGTAAAGTTAAAAATGGGTGTGGAACTGCCACACCCATTTTTATATAATTCTGAGTTTTAGAATAGTGTTGGAACTAACCAACTTAAAAAAATATTCTTTATCTAAAATTCTTTGAAGAGATTGTCAAATAGGACTTCAATTTGCGAATTAACTTCGAATTCTTTACAGAGTTTATCAAAAATACATTTTATATCATCTTCAAAGTTGTTATTAAAACTTAAATCAGTAATTTTCAATGAAATAAGGCTCTCTTTAATTTCTTCTAATAAACCATAGGCACTATCAGTTTTATTAGATAGATACTTTATGGTTCCTCTATGCAATAACCTTAATACCTTATACCATTCTGGTCTATTAGGAATGTAATTAGATTCTACTTGTTTTCTTATAGTTTCTTTGTTATTTATAGTAAAGTTTGTATCATATTTCAAAAGAACTATACTGTTTTGCAAATCTTGTTGTGAAATTGTTTCCCTTATGTCCAAATCAACAGAAATGTTATCTTGATAAACCAAGATTAATATACCTTTAGGGTTTTCAGTAAAATTGGTCATTACTGGATTACCATAGAGTGAAATAATTCCATCAACTTTATAACTATCAATGTTACCTAAAATTATTAAGTCAATGTCAGAAAATTTTGTTGCTGTACCTTTTGCTAAAGACCCCTTTAAAATCATTGAAAATCTATTATTTTTACAAAATTCATAAACGGATTCAATATAATTTTTATAATTTGATGAAGGATAATTTATTTCAAAATTAAGCATAATAGCCTCCTTTCTAATCTAAAAACAATACTAACTTTGGAATAACTACAAGTATGTACTTTCTAAAATTCGATTATATACCAATAAAACTGTATATTTCGCCTTATTATAGCATATGTTCAATAATGTATCAATTTTCAACACTTATTTAAAACATAGCTATACAAAAAACAATAATGTATATTTTACAATTATTGCAATATATTAATATAAAACACATGGGAATCACGCTATAATGATATATTATCAATATAATACGTTGCATAATAATAGATTGTCAATAAAATGACTAAAAATTTATTAATAGTGTTGACAATTTGTTTTACGAATGTTAATATATTCATGAAATAAAGTTTTAAAAATAAATATTACAGTTTTGGGGTGTGAAAATGAGTTCATATTTAGAAAGTCTTATTACCGAACAGGTAAATGAAAATACAAAAAATATTGATACCATGAGTACAGTTGAAATACTTAATTCTATAAACAATGAGGATATTAAGGTTGCTTATGTTGTTAGAGAAGAAATTCAAAGTATTGCTAAAGCTGTTGATGTTGTTAGTGAAAAACTAAAAAATAATGGAAGACTTTTTTATGTTGGGGCAGGAACAAGTGGTAGGCTTGGAATATTAGATGCTTCAGAGTGCCCTCCTACATATAGCACTGACCCAGAAATAGTACAAGGTATTATAGCTGGTGGAAGTAAAGCAATTTTTGCATCAATTGAGGGGGCTGAAGATGATGAAGAAAAGGGAAGAAGCATTATTAAAGAAAAAGGTATGAATTCAAAAGATGTTTTAATAGGCATAACAGCAAGTGGACGAACTCCTTTTGTAATTGGGGCAATGAAAGAAGCTAAAAAAAATGGAATTGCAACTATAGGAATAAGCAATAACAAAAATTCATTAATAAATGAAGAAGTAGATATTAAAATTAATCCTGTTGTAGGACCAGAAGTTATTATGGGTTCAACAAGAATGAAGGCTGGCACTTCACAAAAACTTGTTCTTAATATGATAACTACTGCAGCAATGATAAAGCTTGGAAAAGTATATGGCAATCTTATGGTTGATCTTCAACTTAGCAATAAAAAACTATTAGATAGAGCAGTAAGAATAATTCAATATGCTACAAATGTACAAAAGGAAAAAGCTAAAGAATATTTAGAAAAGTCTGAGTTTAATCCTAAAGTTGCTATTGTAATGCTAAAGGCTGGTGTTGACAAAGATAAAGCTCAAAAATTGTTAGAAGAAGAAAATGGATTTGTAACAAAGGCCATTGAAGTAAATTCTAAATGAAAACTATAAAAAAATTTAATAATAAAAATAGCTAAGCATATTAAAGGAAGCTATGTTTTAAATAAGTGTGAAAATCAACACTTATTTAAAACATAGCCAATAATAAAAATAAATAAATTAAGGGGGCAAAAATATGAAAAAAAAATTAGTCACTTTTTCTGTAATAACTGCTGTGATTTCTTCAATAGGGCTTACTGGATGTGGAGGTAGTTCCACTGGTAATTCCACTGCAAAGGATAATGCTGAACCCAAAGTAGAAAATGTTATAAAAGTAAATAAAGCTTCTGATAACAGTAAGATTCCAGATGCAGCTAAAAATAGGAAGGATACATTAATAATTGGAAGTGATGTACCAGGGGGAAATTTTGTTAGCTTTTATGCTCAAACTATTACTGATGCTTATATTAGCGATGCAGTTAGTGATGGTCTTGTTGACTTTGATGATAATGGAAAACCAATTTCAGGTATAGCTAAAAACTGGGATATATCCAGTGATGGATTAACTTATACTTTTCATTTAAGAGATGATGTTAAATTTAGTAATGGTAAGCCGCTTACAGCTGAGGATGTTAAATTTTCATTAGAATTAGTATTTGATCCTAGCTTTTCTGGAGCAGTAGATTGTAAAGCAATACCAATTAAAGGTGGAGAAGCTTTTAAAGCAGGAACTGCTAAGGATATTGAAGGAATAAAGATTAAAGATCCACACACAATATCAGTTACACTTGAAAAGGCCAACTCTTCAATATTGTATCTTATAGGTACAACTATTATTTCAAAAGATTATTTTGGAAGTGACTATACGCCAGGAAATACTAAAGGTATTGAGGCAAAACTTCAAAAACCTATAGGCTGTGGAGCATATGAGGTTACTAAATATATACCAGGACAAGAAGTTGATCTTACAGCTAATAAATATTATTGGAAGGGTACGCCTAAGATTAAAAATTTAATATTTAAAGCTACAACCGAGGAAAATAAAATGCAGAATTTAACTTCTGGAGAAACTGATATAGATACCTTTAATGGTACGCCTGAAAATATAGATCAAGTAAAATCAATGGGATTTATGGATTACACTACTTTTCCTTCTTCAAGCATATTTTATATAGGTGTAAATTGTAAAGATCCAAAGTTTAGTGATAAAAGAGTACGTCAAGCTCTTGAATATGGCTTAAACAGAGAACAAATGGCTAAGTCAGTGTTTAAGGGAAATGCATATATAATAAATGAACCACAATCTAAAGCACATGCATCATACACAAACGATGTTAATCAATATAAATACAATGTTGATAAAGCCAATAAACTACTTGATGAGGCAGGATGGAAAAAAGGTTCTGATGGGATAAGAGAAAAAGATGGCAAGAAATTTATAATTCATTTAATGTCATCATCAACTAATGCTGCACATAAATTAGAAATACCAATTATAAAAGCAAACTATAAGTTGCTTGGAATAGATGTTGAACCACAGCTTATGGATCTTAATACTCTTTTAAGTAAGACAGATGAAAAAGATTTTGAAGCATATTTAATGGGAACCTCATTAGGCGCTGATGCATTATCTTCAGATTTAGCAGCAAATTTTAAAACGGGAGCTCCAAGTAATAATATGTCATATTCAAATTCAAAGGTAGATGAGCTTATAGCACAAGCTTATGCAGAAAAAGATGAAGGAAAGAAGACAGCTATAGAGCAAAAAATATATAAAATTATTAATGAAGATTTGCCATTTATATTTACTTATCAGCCACAAACAGTATGGGCAAGCAGTGCTAGAGTAAGCGGAATTAAATTCTTACCTTATAATTCTTATGCTCACTATTTATTTAAAGCTGAAGTAAAGTAGGAAGGAGAATTATAAATGTCACGATATATAGTGAAAAGATTACTACAAATGATTCCTATACTTCTAGGCGTTTCAATAATTATATTTCTAGTATTTTCACTTGCACCAGGAGATATAGTTGACAACATGGGTGTAAACAGTCATATGAGTGCAGCAAAGGTGACTCAATTAAGGCATTTGTATCATCTTGATGAATCAAAACCAGTTCAGTATTTAAATTGGTTAAAAAATGCTTTAAGTGGTAATTTCGGATATTCACTAGATTATAGGCAAAGTGTAAGCACAGTTATTAAAAGCTATATATGGAATTCCTTTGCCCTCTCCTTTGCGGCATTTATAGTAGCAATACTTATTGCAATACCAATAGGAATTATATCTGCCACAAAGCAGTATTCTGTTTTTGATTCAGTTTTCACAATATTAGCGCTTATAGGAATATCAATACCTTCATTCTTTACAGGTTTACTTCTTATAAAATGGTTATGCGTAGATCTTAAGTTGTTCCCGGTATCGGGAATGACTACTTCTGGTAGTAATGCTACAGGTGTAAAAAGAATAGGAGATATAGCTTATCACATGTTTTTGCCACTTGTTGTTTTAACCTTTGAGAGTGTTGCAAGCCTTATGAGGTATATGAGGACAAGTATGCTTGAGGTTATAAGGCAGGATTATATAGTAACAGCTAGAGCAAAGGGCTTGAAGGAAAGTATTGTTATATATAAACATGCACTTAAAAATAGTTTGATTCCGGTAATAACAATACTTGGAATGTGGATACCAGGATTATTTTGTGGAGCTATAATAACAGAACAAATATTTTCTTGGCCGGGAATTGGAAGAGTAGCACTTCAGGCAGTAAGTCATAGAGATTATCAATTACTTATGGGCTTCAATATGCTAATTGCAGTACTTACTCTTCTTGGAAATTTGGTCGCAGACATTGCGTATGCAATTGTTGATCCTAGAATTAGACTTGAAGAATAGAAGGTGATTATATTGGAAAGTAAAGTGAATATTAATACAAATCTGATAAACGCTGATGAAAGAATTATAAGCCCTTCAAGAATGGCTTGGAGGAGATTAAAAAAGAATAAACTTGCACTAATAGGAATGTGCATCCTTATATTCATGATTTTATTTTCAGTTTTGGGACCTGTAATATCTCCATATACTGCTGAAACTATGGATTATAATAATCCAACTATAGGTCCAAGTCTTAAACATTTGCTTGGAACAGATGAACTTGGCAGGGATGTACTTACAAGGCTTATGTATGCAGGAAGGATATCTTTATCAGTTGGAGTTGCTGCTGTTGTTGTTGAAATACTTGTTGGAAGTGTGCTTGGAGCCGTTTCTGGGTTTTATGGCGGAATAACCGATAGCATAATTATGAGAATAGCCGATATTTTTTTGTGTGTTCCATTTTTTCCAATATTAATTACCCTTTCAGCACTATTTAGTGATTTAAATATAAAAGCGCAATATAAAGTCCCCTTCTTAATGTTCATAATAGGAATACTTTCCTGGCCTGGACTAAGCCGTATTGTAAGGGGGCAAATACTTACTTTAAGAGAACAGGAGTTTATGCTTGCTACAAATTGCCTAGGACTTACGGATAGAAAAAAAATATTCAAACACCTTCTTCCAAATACAATTCCATCAATTATTGTGTCAGCTACTCTTAATATAGGTAGTGCAATATTAATAGAATCTTCCCTTAGTTTTTTGGGCTTAGGGGTTGTTCCTCCAACACCATCTTGGGGAAATATGGTTCAATCAGTAAGTGATTTATATAAACTAGAGCATTATCCATGGCTTTGGGTTCCAGCAGGTGTGTGTATACTTTTTACTGTTGTAGCTATAAATATTTTTGGTGATGGACTTAGGGATGCTCTAGATCCAAAGTCAAAAAGATAGGAGGACATAAAATGGCAAAGGATTTGCTTGAAGTTAAAAATCTAAAAACCTATTTTCACACAGAAGAAGGAATAGTGAAGGCTATTGACGATATTAGTTTTAAAATTAAGGAAAAAGAAACTGTGGCAATAGTTGGAGAATCGGGCTGCGGGAAAAGCATGACTGCCATGTCTATAATGAGTTTAGTCCCAAAACCTATAGGCAAAATAGAAGGTGGAGAAATAGTATTTAAAGGTGAAAATATGCTTGCTATGAGCAAAAATAAAATAAGGGATATAAGAGGAAATCAAATAGCTTTGATATTTCAAGAGCCTATGACTTCGTTGAATCCGGTTTTTACCATAGGATATCAAATAGAAGAGGTTTTAATATTACATAAAAAAATCGGCAAAAAGGAAGCTAAAGAAGAGGCTATAAAGCTTCTTTCAATGGTAAAAGTACCAAGAGCAGAAGAAATAATAAATTGCTATCCTTATGAGCTAAGTGGTGGAATGAGACAAAGAGTTGTAATAGCTATGGCTATAGCGTGCAAACCCAAGCTTTTAATAGCAGATGAACCAACAACAGCGTTAGATGTTACTATTCAGGCGCAGATATTGGATATTATGAGGGAGCTCAAAGAAAAGATAAATACATCTATTTTACTTATAACTCACGATTTAGGAGTAGTTGCTGAAATGGCAGATTATGTGGTTGTAATGTATTCAGGGAAAATAGTTGAAAAGGCGCCTGTTATGGAACTTTATGAAAATCCGAGACACCCGTATACTATAGGACTTTTAAAGTCAAAACCTGTAATAAATAAACTTCAAAATGAATTATATTCTATTAAAGGGCAGGTTCCGAATCCATTAGCTATGCCAGAAGGATGTTATTTTAATCCAAGATGTAATATGGCAAAAGATATATGTAAAAAGAAGAAACCAAGCTTAAAAGAAGTTGGAGAAGGACACTATGTTTCATGCTGGCTTTATGAGGAGGGAAAATAATTGGAAGAGGCTGTTTTAAAAGTTAGACACTTAAAAAAATATTTTCCAATCAAAAGTGGGTTTTTTAGAAAAACTACGGGATATGTAAAGAGTGTTGATGATGTATCTTTTGATATTGGAAAAAATGAGATTATGGGATTAGTTGGTGAATCAGGCTGTGGTAAGACAACAACGGGTAGAACCATATTAAGGCTTATGGATAAAACAGATGGAGAAGTTTTATATAATGGCAAGGATATTTTTAGCATGAATAAAAGCAGTATGCTTAAGATAAGACCTGAAATTCAAATGATATTTCAAGATCCATATAGCTCATTAAATCCAAGAATGACAGTAGGAGAAATTGTTGGAGAAGCAGCAATAGATCATGGTATTTGCACCAAAAGTGAAATTGATGAAAGAGTTAAAGAAGTGATAACAGCATGTGGACTTGCTCCATACCATATAAAGAGATTTCCACACCAATTTTCTGGTGGTCAAAGGCAAAGGATAGGAATAGCTCGTGCACTTATATTAAATCCTAAATTTATAGTTGCGGATGAACCTGTATCAGCACTAGATGTTTCTATACAGGCACAGATTATAAATTTACTTGTTAAACTTCAAAGAGAAAAAGGATTTTCTTGCCTTTTTATATCTCATGATCTTAGTGTTGTTGAATATATATGTCAAAAAGTTGGAGTTATGTATTTAGGAAGTATGGTTGAGCTTGCAAGTAAAGAAGAATTATTTAAAAATCCACTGCATCCATATACAAAAGCTCTTCTTTCAGCAGTTCCAGTACCGGACCCTAAATTTAAAAAAAATAGAATAATTTTAAAGGGAGATATTCCAAGTCCAGCAAATCCTCCAGCAGGATGTAAATTTCATACAAGATGTAATTATGCCACGGAGAGATGCTCAAAGGAAATTCCAGAGTATAAAGAAATTGATAAAAATCATTTTGTAGCATGTCATTTATATTAGGGGGTGTTTATTATTAAATTTAAAAGTAATGAAAAAGAGGTTGCCATTGAAAATATACCTATTGAAAAAAGAAAAATCCGATTCAAAGATTTTTTAGCGTTGACTATTGCAGCTATTCAGATATTATTGCCTATTTTTTGTGCTATTTTCGCAGTTTTCGTATTACTATCTTTTTTAATTATGCACTTTTGGCTTAGATAGGGATGGAGTGAGTTTTATGTTTATTAATACAGATAAGCTTAATAGGGCTTTTGATCTTATAAAGAATGGAGTTTTAAAAGGAGATTTTCCAGGTGCAGTAGCAGCGGTGGGAAATAAAGCGGGCATAATAAAAGTAGAGAGCTTTGGAAACAGATGTTTATACCCAGAAAATTTACCTATGAATAAAGATACCGTGTTCGATTTAGCTTCTTTGACTAAGGTTGTCGCCACAAATACTTTATTTATGCTTTTTTTAGAAAAGGGACTTATTTCAGTTTATGATAATGTAAACTATTATCTAAGTGAATTTAAAGGAAAAGATAAGGAGAATATAACCATATTTAATCTGCTTACACATACTGCTGGCTTTGTACCTTTTAGAAATTTATATGAACTTTGCAGTAACTATAAGGATGCTATAAGTTATATATGTAAACTGGAGCTTGACTATAAACCTGGTACAAGATGTATATACAGTGATTTTAGTTATATTTTGCTTGGATATATACTTGAGAAAATAGGTGGTGCAAGACTTGATGTTTTGTGCAAAAAATACATTTTTGATCCTCTTAAAATGAAGAAAACGTCATTTAATCCTAAAGGCTCGAATATAGCCGCCACAGAAATCGATAGTAATACTAAAAAGCCTTTTATTGGGATATGCCATGATGAAAATGGAAGATTTTTTGATGGAATATCAGGTCATGCAGGATTATTTTCTAATATAGAGGACTTGTGTAAATTTTCAAATATGCTTATAAATAAAGGAAATAATTTTATGTCCTATGCCTCTTTTAGAGCTATGACAACTAATCATACTTTAGGACTTGAAGATAACAGAGGCTATGGATGGTGTATTAAAGGAGATAAAAATTCTTTCATGGGAGATATAGCTTTAAAAGAAACCTTTGGACATACTGGATTTACAGGTACTTCCTTGTGGATTGATGTGAAGCATGAAGTATATGCAATACTTTTAACAAATAGAGTTCATCCTACAAGAGATAACAATAATATAATAAGGTTTAGAAGACTTTTTAGTAATTCAGTACTTGCATCACTTACGGAAAATAAATATTAAGGTGGAGGAATTTATATGACTAATATAAAAAAGCTTCCTTTGGATATAAAAATAGGTCAAATGATAATAGCTGGTTTTCCTTCAAAATACTACGATGGTAACATAGAAGAATTAATTGAGGATGAAAAAGTAGGAAATTTTATATTGTTTTCAGATAATATAGGGGATAAAAATGAAGTAATAGAACTTACAAAAAGCATTCAGAGAAAACTTAAAGAGTACACAAAAATTCCAGGAATTATAGCAACTGATCAGGAAGGCGGTATGGTAACAAGAGTACACGACGGGGTTACTGTATTCCCTTCCAATATGTCGTTTGCAGCTGCAAATGAAGATAAGAGTACTTATAAAGAGGGAAAGATAGAAGGAGAAGAACTTAGAGGACTTGGTATAAACATGAATATAGCACCGGTCCTAGATGTTAATTGTAACCCTAAGAATCCTGTTATTGGCTGTCGTTCTTATGGGGATGACCCTGAAAATGTTTCTGCACTTGGCATTGGGCTTATAAAAGGACTTAAAGAAAAAGGTGTAATTGCAGTTGCAAAACATTTTCCAGGCCATGGAGATACAGCTATGGACTCACATATTAGTTTGCCTGTAATTAATCATGATATTAAAAGACTTCAGAATGTTGAACTTTTACCCTTTAAAAATGCTATTGAGGCAGGTGTTGATGCCATAATGTCGGCACATGTTCTTTTCCCAAAGGTAGAACCAGATAAAGTTCCAGCAACGCTATCAAGTAAGGTTCTTACGGGATTGCTAAGAAATAAAATGGCATTTAAAGGACTTATTATTACAGATTGTATGGAAATGAAAGCCATAGCAGATTTTTATGGAAGTGATAAAGCGGCGGTTAAAGCTATAATTGCTGGAGCAGATTTGATTTGTATATCTCACAGTAAAGATATTCAGAAAAAATGCATTAAGGCCATCAAAGAAGCTGTATTAAATGGTGAAATTCCGGAAGAAAGAATAGAAGAATCCGTTGAGAAAATACTTGAAATAAAGAAAAAGTATAATATTGAAGATAATTTTGAAAAAAAATCTTGCAGCAAAGGGAATAAAGTATTTGCGGATAAAATAAGCTGTAAGAGTATAACACTTTTAAAGGATGACAAAAATTTAATACCTCTTAAAGGAAAAGTGGTTTCTATATCCACAAAAGCAATTGCACTTACGGGTGCTGATGATAAAATTAAAATGGAAAAATCCTTTTGTCATAAATTAAATAGTAATTGTAAAGGTGTGGAATTTGAAATTCCTATGGAGCCAAATGATGAATTAATAGATAATATAGTAAAGAAATGCTTGGATGCAGATAGAATTGTAATAGGTATTTACAACGCTTCTGTAAACAAAAATCAAGTTAAGCTTGTAGAAAAAATAAGTAAAGTAAATGCTAATATAATACTAGTATCTCTTAGAAATCCATATGATATTTTATATTTTAAAGAAATTTCAACATATATAAATGCTTATGAGTATACTGAGTTATCCATTGAAAGCACTATTAAGGTTTTAAAAGGTGAAGTAAAAGCACAAGGTATATCACCAGTTAAAATGAAATAAGTATGTGATGGGGTGAGTTTATGGAATATGTAATAGGAATAGATGGTGGAGGAACTAAAACCCACATGAAAATTTCTGATTTAAATTATAACATTATTGCAGAAGGCATTAAGGGACCGTCAAATATAAATTCCACATCAAAAGAAGAGGTTAAAAAAGTATTTCAGGAATTAATATGCGAAGGGGTAAAAGAAATAGGACAAAGTCTAGATAATTGCAATGCAATTTGTATTGGCACTGCTGGAGCAGATAGAGATGAAGACAAAGTTATAATTGAAAATATGATAAAAGCTATAGGGTATAAAGGTAAAATTATAGTGGTTAACGATGCTGAAATAGCTTTGGCTGGTGGTATTGGGAAAAGAAATGGAATTATAGTCATAAGTGGCACTGGATCAATTTGTTATGGAAGAACGGAGGAAGGAAAAAGCTGTCGTTCCGGTGGATGGGGACATATTATAGGCGATGAAGGAAGTGGATATGACATAGGAATAAGCGCCATAAAAGCAGCACTTAAAAGTTATGATGGCAGAGGTGAAAAAACTATACTTGAAACCAGTATTTTGAAGCATTTAGATTTAAAATGCCATGAGGATTTAATAAATTATATATATAGAAGTGGTGCTGGTAAAAAGGAAATAGCAAAACTTACAAGGGTTGTAAATTCTGCATATAAAGCTGGTGATGCTGTATCTAAAAGAATACTTAAGAGTGCAGCAAAGGAATTATTTTTAAGTGTGAAAGCTGTTGCATGTAAGCTTGAGCTTGGTGATAAAAATATATCATTAACAACAACAGGTGGTGCTATTAACAATATTGAATATTTATATGATGAATTTAAAAATAGTATAAATGAAGTTTATCCTAAAATTAACCTAGTACATATGAAAAATGATTCTGCCTTTGGTGCTGTAGTTATAGCGGCAGGGGAGTGTGATTAAATGGATTTTAAAAAAGTTAGTAATTTAGACATGATTGTAGAATTGTGGAACAGAAATATAGGAATTGTATATCCCATTGACTTAAAATTGCTTAAGCAAAATTATGAAAATGACAAACAAAATAAAAATATAATAGGTGCTTTTGAAAATGAAACTTTAGTAGGTTTTGTAATATACAAACAGTGGAGTTACAAAAGTGGAAATTTAAAGCCAAATAATGACATAGGATATATAAATTCCATTATGGTTGATATAAATTATAGGAACCATGGTATAGGGGCTAAACTTTTAGATATGGCAGAAGGCAATTTAATTAGCTTGGGAGTTAAAACAATTCGTCTAGGTAGTGATACTTATCACTTTTTTCCCGGAATCCCATTAGAGTGTTTGTGTTCCAAGCAATTTTTTCTAAAAAGAAAATATAAAATTTCTGATAGTTTTTATGATTTAATATGTGATATTTCCAAAATAAAATTTGAAAATGTTTATGAAAAAAAATATAATTTTGAAAAATACAAAGTTGAAACTTTAAAATTTGAGGATAGGGAAGGACTTATGCAGTGTCTTTACAAAAACTTTCCTGGAAGATGGTATGAAGAATTTGAAGAGTTCTTTCAGATAGGCATGGAAGATAGAGATGTGGTAGTTTTAAAGGATGAAGGCACTATAATAGGGTTTGCACATATATATGATAATAAAAGTAAATTCATAGGACCACCTATATATTGGAGACAACTTCTTGGTGAAAATTATGGTGGACTTGGTCCAATAGGCATAGATAAAGACTATAGAAAGTGTGGACTTGGTGTTTTTATACTTCATAAATCACTTGAAATATTGCAAAAAAGGCATGTAGATAAAATGGTCATAGATTGGACGGATACAGATATACTTGACTTTTATGGAAAATTTAATTTTATGCCTTGGAAGGAATATAAAAAGGCAACCAAAGAGGTCTTATAGATGGAAAAAGTTAAAACGGGTATAGACAATATAGACGAATATATGGATATTTTTAAAGGAAAAAAAGTTGGACTTATAACTAATAACACTGGGTATAATTGTGAATTTAAAAGTACAATAGATATTTTAAGAGAAAGAACAAATTTGACAGCATTATATTCACCTGAGCATGGAATAAGAGGAGATATTCAAGCAGGAGAAAAGGTTGAAAGCTATATTGATTCTAAAACTGGTATAAGAGTTTATAGCTTATATGGAAAAAATAAAAGACCATCTAAGGAAATTTTAAAGGATGTCGATATACTTGCTTTTGACATTCAAGATGTTGGTGCTAGATTTTACACTTATCTTTATACTATGTCATATGCTATGGAGAGCTGCAGTGAATTTAATAAGGAATTTGTTGTTTTTGACAGGCCAAATCCAATTAACGGAGTTGATGTTGAAGGAAACCTTTTAGATGAAAATTATAGTTCTTTTGTTGGAAGATATCCAATACCCCAGAGGTATGGACTTACAATAGCAGAAATTGCAAGTTTGTTTAATGAAGAATTTTTAATAGGTTGTAAGTTGAAAGTCATTCCTCTAAAGAATTGGAATAGAGAAATGTACTATGAAGCTACAGGATTAAATTTTATTATGCCATCGCCCAATATGCCAAGTATTGATACAGCTGTAGTTTATCCTGGAACTTGCATTTTTGAAGGCACAAATATTTCTGAAGGAAGAGGAACAACTAGACCTTTTGAGATTATTGGGGCACCATGGCTTGATGGTTTCAAAATTGCAAATAAGATGAATAGGCTCAAGCTTTATGGTGTTAAGTTTAGACCAGTATTTTTCACTCCGACTTTTTCAAAACATGTGGGTAAGCTTTGCAGGGGAATACAAATTCATGTAACTGACAGAAAAATATATAAGCCTGTTAAAACAGGGATGTTTCTTTATGAAACTATAAAACGTGAAAGCAAAGATAAATTTGATTTTGTTACTTTTGAAGAGAAAAAGCTAAAGTATGGAATTGACTATTTAGCTGGAAATAGTATTCTTAGAAAAGGGAATATAAGTACTGATAAAATATATGAAAAGTGCCAGGGGGATTCTTTAAAATTTAAGGAATTAAAGAAAAAATATCATTTATATTAAAGAGAGATGATGTTAGTTGTATAAAAATGAGATTTTGAAAGAAAATATAAAAAACTTTATAGCTTCAAGAGAGGAAGATATTTCACTAGTCTTTTTAGACCTCAAAGATAATTCAAATTACATGTACATTAATGAAAATGAAGGTTTCCCATCAGCAAGTACAATAAAGGTATTGATAATGGCAGAGACATTAAATGAAGTTATGAAAGGTATTTATAGTTTACATGAAAAAATTCAAGTGAAAGACTCAGATAGAGTGGATTACAGCATAATATCATGTCTTGAAAATGATACTTATACATTAATTGATGTTTTAACGCTTATGATAATATCTAGTGATAATACTGCCACTAATATACTTATAGATTTAATTGGAATGGAAAATATAAATAATTATGCTGAAAAAATAGGATTAAAAAATACAAAGCTTAAAAGAAAAATGATGGATAAAAAGGCTGCAGAAGCAGGAAGAGAAAATATTACAAGCGCCTATGATATGCTTAATTTATTTGAAAAAATTTATAATTATAAAATATTAAACAGTGATATGTGTAAGTTAATGATAAAAATTTTGAGTGAAAATACAGATTATGAAATGCTTTTGAGGTATTTGCCAAGTGATACCAAGTGTGCTCATAAAACTGGAGATCTTTACAATTTAAATCATGATATTGGTATTTTTAGTATTAATGATGAGAAATATATATTAGGCGTGTTTGTGCGAAATTCCAAATTTAATCATATTTCAAAAGACATTATAGGAAAGCTTTCAAAACTTGTGTACACTAATATAAAGAAGGCATTTTAAATCTTACATATTTTGTAAAAAATAATTTTAAAAATAAAAAATGAAGCGAGGATAATTTATGTATGGGAGCTTAATCCGTATAAGAGAAATAATTGATAATTTAAATCCATCAGAAAAGAAAATAGCTGAGTATATTTTAAAGAGTCCTAAGGAAATACCTGATTTATCAATAAAGGATCTTGCAGACAAAAGTGGTTCTTCACAATCAGCAGTAGTGAGACTTTGTAAGATTTTAGGCTACAAAGGTTATAAAGAATTTAGAATAACAATAGCTAAGGATACTGCAAAAGTTAATAAAGATGAAAATATGTATAATGATATAAATCCAGAAGATGACATAGATACAATAATAAAAAACATAAGCTATAATAACAAAAAATCAATAGACAATACTGTAGAGGTTTTATCAAAGAAATCTTTAGAGGAAGCGGTTAGGGCTATTTCAAAAGCTGATAAAATTGATTTTTATGGTGTAGGTGCATCTTATATAATAGCTTTAGATGCGTTTCAGAAATTCACAAGAATAAATAAAAATGTAAGAGCCACATCAGATACGCATCTTCAAATGGAATTTGCATCTAACCTAAAAAAGGGCGATGTTGCTGTTGCTATTTCATATTCTGGTGAAACAAGGGATACTTTTGAATCTATTGAGGTTGCTAAAAATGCGGGGGCAACTACCATAAGTATAACTAAATTTGGAAACACCTCTATAAGTAGCTTATGTGATATAAATTTATTTGTTCTATCTCCTGAAGTTACATTTAGAAGTGGGGCCATGTCTTCAAGAATAGCACAGTTGAATGTTGTTGATATATTATTTACCTCAGTAGCTGGTAGTATGTTTGCAGATGTGAAAAAATTCCTTGAAAATACAAGAAGGTCAACAAGAATAAAGAGAATAAAATAAGGAAGTGTGTAGTATGATTATTAAGGATATAATTATAGGACATATGTCTGCGCCTTTAAAGAAACCATTTAAAACAGCAATAAGAAGTGTAAATAGTGTGGATGATATAATTGTTAAGATAATTACGAATACAGGGAATATTGGTTTTGGAAGTGCAGCATCTACAGCACTTGTAACAGGTGATACAGTAGAATCTATAGAAGGTGCCATAAAAAATTACATAAAAAAAAGTATAGTTGGAATGGATATTGAAAATTTAGAAGGTATATTTTTAAAATTAAATTCATGCATTGTAGGAAATACCAGTGCTAAGGCAGCAGTAGATATTGCTATTTACGATTTATATGGACAACTATATAATACTCCATTATATAAGCTTCTTGGAGGTTATAGAAATAAGATAGAAACCGATATTACAATAAGTGTTAATTCACCAGAGGAGATGACTAATGACAGTATAGAAGCTGTAAAACTTGGTTATAGAGTTTTAAAAATTAAAGTTGGCAAGGATTCAAAACTTGATATAGAAAGAATGAAAGCCATAAGAAAAGCTGTTGGATATGATATTAAGCTTAGAATAGATGCAAATCAAGGGTGGGAGCCTAAAGAAGCTATAAGAACATTAAGAAAAATCGAAGATGCAGGTGTGGATATAGAATTTGTAGAACAGCCTGTAATAGCTTCAAATCTGGAAGGACTTAAAATGGTTACAGATAATGTAGATATGCAAGTTATGGCAGATGAAAGTGTGTTTTCACCAAGGGACGCAGTAAAGGTAATGGAAATGCGAGCAGCAGATTTAATAAATATAAAACTTATGAAAACAGCAGGAATATATAATGCATTGAAAATATGTTCATTAGCTGAGGTTTATGGAATGGAGTGTATGCTTGGATGTATGCTTGAAGGAAAAGTCAGCGTTACTGCAGCTGTTCATCTTGCAGCAGCAAAAAGTATAATAACAAAAATTGATCTTGATGGACCAGTTTTATGCAGCAGAGATGATGTTGTAGGAGGGGCAATTTATGATAATTATAACATTACCTTAAGCGAAAAACCTGGGCTTGGAATTGAAGATATCAAGAATATTGTATTTTAAAATTAAGAATATTAGAAAAATATTGAAAAAGTTTATTAAATATGGTAATATAAAATTAAATTTAGATGAATGGAGGGGTTGTTTAAAATGAGCATGAAAATCCGATTTTAAGCTTTAATTAACTAATTTAATAGTAATTAAAGGCTATACTTATGTGTATAGAGAAAACGGGATTGGTCTGCTTATTTTTAAGACAACCTTTTTAAATAGAAGATAAGATAAAACTTAAGTTATATATTCTAAAAGTTCAATAAGTAAGCTTTGTAGAGCATTAATAACTTAAAAGTTTTATGGCTTATCTTTAGATTATTATGTAATATTTAAGAGGGAGGGAGATAATCCGCCCTCTTTTTATTGTGGAATATAATAAAATCTATAACTATTAATGAAAAATTTATTACTTTTTGCAGATTATTTAAAACACATAGTATGGCCGGTTTTTAATAAAACGGAGGGATATATATGGAACAAAAAGCAATAATAGTAGGTGCTAATATTAACAATCAAGAGGATTTTACAAATTCAATGGAAGAATTAAAGGATTTAGTGTATGCATGCAATATAGATGTAATTGCTAAGACCACTCAACAATTAAATCAGGTTAATAAAGCATATTATTTGGGCAAGGGTAAAATTGAAGAACTATTGGAATTAGTTCATGAAACAGATGTAGACATGGTAATCTTTAATGATGAATTATCATCAACGCAAATTCGTAACTTGGAAGAAATTTTGCAGTGTAAGTTAATTGATAGAACTGGAATTATACTGGAAATTTTTGCGAAGAGGGCAAAAACGAAAGAGGCTCAAATGCAGGTTGAAATAGCAAAGCTTCAATACATGCTGCCTAGGTTGATTGGAGCTGGAAAAGATTTAAGTCGTCAAAGCTCAGGTTATGGATTTAGAAATAAAGGTAAAGGTGAAACAAAACTGGAACTTGATCGTAGAAAAATCAAAAATAGGATGAGTGAATTATCTAAAGAACTAGAAGCACTTGTGGATAGACGCAAAAATCAGAGAAAAAAACGTAAAAGGACAGAAATACCTGTTATTGCTTTGGTTGGATATACAAATGCAGGTAAATCAACTATCATGAATGAAATGGTAGAGCTTTATAATCCATCGGCTAATAAAAAAGTATTTGAAAAAGATATGCTGTTCGCTACATTAGAAACCTCTGTAAGATGTATTAATCTCACAGACAATAAAAAATTTTTGCTAACAGATACAGTAGGTTTCATTAGCAAGCTGCCACACCAATTAGTAAAGGCATTTAGATCTACTTTAGAAGAAGTTAGAGAAGCAGATATGCTAATTCATGTAATTGATTATTCAAATCCTAATTATAAACAGCAAATTGAAGTTACAAAAGAGACTTTAAAAGAACTTGGGGCAGATAGAATACCAACTATTTATGCTTTTAACAAGACTGATTTAGTTCATGATGAGATTTTTAAAGTTGAAGAAAATTCTATATACATTTCTGCTAAAAATAAAACTGGAATAAATGAACTAGTAAGTGAAATTTGCAAAAAAGTTTTTACACAGTATGTTAATTGCAATATGATAATTCCCTATGATAAAGGAAGTGTATTATCATACTTTGAAGATAATGCAAATATTAATTCAACTGAATATAAATTTAACGGAGTTTTTATATCAATGGAATGTAAAAAGGCAGATTGTGAAAGGTATAAGCAATATGCAATTTCGATATAGTTAAATGCGAACAAAGGTGTAGTGCAAAACAAAATAATAAGTGGGAGCTCTGCATAAAAATGATGTGCGTAATAGCATCTTGAAACCTTAAATAAAATTAATAAATCTAAGAGCCTAAATCCCAAAATTCTAATAAATTTTAATAACTCGCAAGAGACAGCTCAAACAATTGAAATTTCTTAGGCCTTTAAAGTTTTTTATCTTAGATTTATTAATTTTATTTAATATCCTGTGATACACTTACTTCGCAATATTTATCTATGTGACAATTTGTTTTCAAAAGCTTCTACCATTTTTTTAGTCATTAATCCTCCAACAGGACCGCCAATATGCCCATTAAGTTTTGAAGGTCTGTCACCTTTATCGTTATTACTATATGCAATTCCAATTTCATTTGCATATTCTGTTTTTAATTCATCTAATTTTTCTTTTGCTTCTGGAACTAAGGGTTTATGAGACATTTCTAACACCTCCAATACTTTATATTGAATTTTTAATATGCCTTATTAGTTTTTATGTTTTTAAATAAATATATACTCGGTAATTATTTGTATTGATATAAGTGTAACAAATGGATAAAAGATGAATAAAATGAATTAATTATAATATTTGATTTTGGAGGCAAGTATGTATATTCAATGTCCTTTTTTTGATTATAATTGTTGTGGTTATAGAAATGAGGTTAAAGATAGGTTGCCAAGAAAGGCTGTTGCAACTATAATGGGAGGACCACTGGCACCTAATATAAGGGGTACTGTAACCTTCACAGATGTAAAAGGAGGAACTGAGGTTTATGTTGAGGTTAACGGACTACCACCATATAGACCAGCACAAGATGGAAAACCTCAAGTTGGACCACATGGATTTCATATACATCAAAATGGTAATTGTAACATAGGAAATCCTAAAGATCCTTTTATGGCGGCAGGAGGGCACTGGAATCCAACAGGGCAACCTCATGGAAATCATGCAGGAGATTTCCCAGTATTATTCTCTAATAATGGATATTCGCAAATGACTTTTTTTACAAATAAGTTTAAAGTTGCTGATATCATAGGAAAATCAGTAGTTATACATGAAAGTCCAGATGATTATAGAACTCAGCCAGCTGGTGCATCTGGAAGAAAATTAGCATGTGGGGTTATTAGAGGAATGAGATAGAAATATAAACTTAATAAATGAAGAAGGAAAAGAAATTAAGTATTTAAGAATTAAATTGGATAAATAAAAAAATAGCAGACAAGTATTTAATCTGCTATTTTTTCATTGCTGCAGATGCTTTTCTTATAGTTTTAGCTTTGTTTATATAATCCAAATCCAGTTATAACTAATTTATCCCAATCAGATTCTTCGTCATTAATCCAATTATGATCAATATTAAGTTCTTTTAACCAAGCATTAAGACCGTTACTTTTTTTACTTACATTTGGTGACTGTCTTCCAAAGGTTTCTTTTATAGTTTCAAGCAAAGTTACTTGTTCTTCTTTTCCTAACTCTGTATCTAATAATTTTTCTATAACTTCACGACACTCTGAATAACTTTTATGATCTTCAGCATATAATTCATTAGATAATAATTGTTTTTTATTATTTAAATTATCTCTTACCTCGTTTATTTCCTCTATATTTGATAAGTATTTTTTAGCGACGTTAATAGCAGCAATATCATTATTAAGTTTAACTATAGATCTTTCTAATTTTTCATTTCTCATTTTATTATTCTCACCTTACATTTTTTATTTGGTCATTTAATATAATTACGGTATGGTAACTTTTTATAACGACAATATGTAATTATATCATTAAATTAGATATAATTAAAGGTGAAGAGAAAACTTAACTTATACATATTTCAATAATTTACTATAGCACCACAAGTGGTACAAGATTAACAGTAATGAAGTGAGAATTGTACTTAGGTATTGAGTTTTTGAAGAATTTAAAGGTATAATGATTATAAATTCTTAGGCAAATTTGTAATAGTGTATATAAAAGTAAAAAAAAGGAGTAATATTATGGATGGAACAAGACGAAAAGATATAAAAATAGGAGAAAAAGTCTTAGTTGTTCAGAAACAGGACCAACGTTCTGGAAAGTTAACTGAGGGCATTGTTAAAAAGATTCTTACAAACTCAGAAATTCACCCACGTGGTATTAAAGTTATGCTTGAAGGTGGAATTGTAGGAAGAGTTCAAGAAATAAAGTAATATTTTATTAATGAAGGGAAGTTAAAATTATGAAAATGTTAGCCTATAGTTACAGAAAGGATGAAGCTGAATATTTTGAAAAATTTAAAAACAAATATAATGTTGATTTGATATTATGCAAGGAGCATCCAACTTTAGAAAATGCTAATTTAGCTAAGGATATTGATTGTATAAGTATTATTACTACGCCTATTACAGCAGAACTTATGAAAAAATTTTATGATAATGGTGTTAAATTTATATCTACTAGAACTATAGGCTATGATCACATAGATATTGAAAAGGCTAAAGAATTGGGTATGCATATTGGAAATGTTACATATTCACCAAGAAGTGTAGCTGATTATACAGTAATGATGATTCTTATGGCAACAAGAAAAATAAAAGTTATTATGGAACGCAGCAAGGTACAGGATTTTTCTTTAAGGGGAGTTCAAGGTAAGGAACTTCATAATTTAACGGTAGGTGTTATCGGAACTGGAAGAATTGGTCAAACTGTAATCAAGAATTTAAGTGGATTTGAATGCAAAATACTAGCTTATGATTTGTACGAAAATGAAGAAATGAAGCAATATGTGTCATATGTTTCATTAGAAGAACTTATTAAAAATAGTGATATTATTACAATGCATGCACCTGCAACAAAAGATAATTACCATCTTATTAATAAAAAATCTATAGAAATTATGAAGGATGGTGTTTTTATTATTAATACAGCTAGGGGGTCGCTTATTAATACTGAAGATTTTATTCGAGCTATTGAGGAGAAAAAAATTGGAGGAGCGGCTTTAGATGTTATTGAGCATGAAGCAAATATTTATTATAATGATTTAAAAAGCAAAGTGCTTAATAATAGAGATTTGGCAATTTTAAAATCTTATCCAAATGTAATTATAACGCCTCACACAGCATTTTATACTGATCAAGCTGTAAGTGATATGGTAGAACATTCAATATTGAGCTGCATTTTGTTTATGGAGGGAAAAGAAAATCCTTGGGAGATAACGATGAAGTAAATAGGCTATGGTTTAAATAAGTGCGAAAATCAACACTTATTTAAACCATAGCCAGTAATTAAATAAAATATATTTAAAATATGTTGCAAAAGATATTTTTATATGTTATATTAGTTAGGTATTAAAACTGCAAAGTAATTAATACTGAGATTTGATTAGGTGAACTGCATATCCTCTTTTTTTAGGTTATTTTAGTTAATCAATTTTAGATCTTAATCTTTAAAAAGGAGGTATATATAAATGGCAGATAAGACAATAGTTTGTAAAGATTGTGGAAAAGAATTCTTATTTACTGAAAGCGAACAAGCTTTTTATAAAGAAAAAGGATTTGATAATGAACCTCAAAGATGTGCTGATTGCAGAAGAGCAAGAAAGCAACAGAACAATAACAGAGGATTCAGAAGATAATAATTTGTTTATTAGTAACTTCATAGGTTTTAACCTATGAAGTTTTTTAAATTTCATAGGAATTGAAATAGATACGTATATAAGCTTAGGAGAAAAGTTATGAATAATGTATTTTACTATGAAACACAAATTGGGAAAATAACAATTATTGAAAACGGAAAAGCAATTACTCATATTTATTTTGGAAAGGTCGTTTTTGAGGATGCACACATCAGTATCGAAACACCTTTATTAAAGAAGGCGAACATAGAAATTAATGAGTATCTTATTGGTAAAAGGAAAATATTTGATTTACCACTTGAACCAGAAGGTACAGAATTTCAACAAATGGTTTGGAGGAAATTACAACAAATTCCTTATGGAGAAACCTGCAGCTATAAGGATATAGCAAAAGGTATTGGAAATATAAATGCCTCACGTGCGGTAGGAATGGCAAATAATAAAAACCCAATTCCTATAATTATTCCTTGTCATAGGGTTATTGGTGCTAATGGTAAGCTAGTTGGATATGCAGGTGGTCTTGATTTAAAAGAAAAGCTTTTGCAAATTGAAGGTATTGTACTATAAATTTTTTCCTTGAACCACTGTATAGTGGGAAGTAAGTGTGTTGTAGGATGATTTAAATAAAATTTTATAAATCTTAGGCAAAAAACTTCCAAAGCCTTAGATGTTTCAATTGTTTGAGCATCTTTTCAGCGAGTTATAAGTCAGTGATTATTTTCTGATTTAGTAGTATTCCAAAATTCCGTAGGTACGGAGGAATTTTTTCCTTAAACCACTGTATAATGGGAAGTAAGTGTAGTTTAGGATTGTTTAAATAAAATTTTAATAAATCTTAGAGTGAAATATTTAAAAGCCTTAGATGTTTCAATTGTCTGAGCATCTTTTCAGCGAGTTATTGAAACTTCTTAGGCTTTTAAATATTTCACCCTTAGATTTATTAATTTTATTTAATATCCTAGACTACACTTACTTCCCATTTATTCAATTCCAAATACTTTATCAAGTCTAGTAAGTTTGAAAACTTTTAAAACTTGAGGATTGTTTATTGAATGTATTTTAAAATTACCATTAAGTTCTTTGCACTTTTTATATATTCCAACTAAAACTCCAAGTCCTGTACTATCGATAAAATTACACTTACTAAAATTAAAAGTAAAATCTTTTTCGCCTTTTTCAATTTTTTCATTTAGTTCTTGTCTGTATTGTGAAGCTTCTTCAACAGCAAAGTTATCAGGAATTAAAATTTCATCTTTCATTAATTAGCACTCCTTCAAATATTATATTTTTCTATTAATTTAGTCATATCAATTGCGATTTCACTTGTGTGTTCAGAGTTTGTTGCTACATTTTGTATGACAGATGCTTGTTCTTCAGCAGCAGCAGAAACTTGTTCACTGCTAGCAGCAGTTTTTTCAGCAATACTTGCAACAGAATCTATTAATTTTACTATCTGTTCTGAACTAGCAACTTCATCTTTTGTTACATCTACGATTTCTTTAACATCTTTTGCAATTTGTTCGGCAGCAGTAATAATATTTACAAAGGATTCATCTGTAGTGTTAGCTATAGTTACTCCATCCTGAACAGCCTCTTTATTTGATGCCATCGATTCAACAGCTCTTTTAGTTAAGCCTGTCATTTCATTTATCAAATTAGAGATTTCGTTTGCACCATCACTTGTTTGCTCAGAAAGCTTTCTTACTTCTTCAGCAACGACGGTAAAGCCTTTGCCGTGTTCACCAGCTCTTGCAGCTTCTATAGCAGCATTTAAAGCTAACAAATTTGTTTGCTCTGATATATTGTTTATAGTTACAATTATTCCACTTATTTTATTTGATAATTCATCTAGAATTTGTAAAACTTTCCCTGTTTCGTCAGAAGTCCTACTTATATTTTCGATAGCAGCTACTGTTTTTTCAACTTGATTTCTACCGGTTGCAGCTACACTGAGTGCATTATTAGAACTTTTTTGCGTTGTTTTTGCCTTGCTTTGAGCTATTTGAACTAAGCTTGAAAGTTGAACTAAAACTTCAGATGTTTCTACAATTAATCCATTTTGCTTTTCAGAACTTTCAGCTACTTGAGAGATGCTTGCGGCTATTTCTTCAGTAGCTGCACTTATTTCTTCTGATGCAGCTGATATTTCCTCAGAATGTGAAGTTAAATTTTCTGAAAAATTTCTTATGTTTTTTATGATATTATCTTGGTCTTTAAGCATTTTGTTAAAATAATTAGCTAACATTTCAAATTCAGTACTACTATGCATTTCGGCTTTTACAGTAAAATCTCCTTTGCCGGCTTTAATCATGCAATTTTCTAATTGCTTTATTGGATTTAATACAATTTTTGATACTAAGAAATAAGCTATTATTAGTTCTATTAAGACAACTAAAAACACTATTAAAAGAGCTATAATTTTAAATGTATTTGAAAGTTTTAAATTTGAAAAAATTATAAAAATGATTAATGGCATAAGAATTCCAAGGGCATCGAATAAAATGACTTTGGATTTTAAGCTTACCTTCATGTTTTATCCTCCTTTAAGCTGTACAATTTAATATATATTTTTTTATAATTAATGAATTATATTTAAACTCAACTGTGTCAGATAAGGATTTTATAAGAAAAAGTCCTCTACCATGTTCCTCAAGTAAATTTTCATCACTTATATCATTTGGTATTTTAATATTTTTTGAATTAGACAAGTAATGGACTATTTCAAAAATTATACATTTTCCATCAAAAGTGGAAATTAAATCAATTGGTTTAGTTTTATCAGAATTGTTTCCGTGTTCAAAGGCATTTAATAAGGCTTCAGTTAAGATTAATTTTATATCAAAATAATAGTCATTAATATTTAATATTTTAATTACATTATCAATTACTGAAGCATAATTATCTATACCATATAGTGTTTGTTTATTGTTTATTATATTTAACATAATCATCACCTAACATTTGTTTATTTTATTTGTATTTCTAGCATTGAAGAATCATCTTCTAGTTTACCTTTTTCTATAATGATATCGTTCAAAAAAGTATCCATATAATTTTTAAACTCAGATATGGAAGAGTTGCTCATATAATTTTGTATAACCTTATCTTCATTATATACAAATTCTAATCCGTCAGTAAAAAAGTAAAAGGTATCACCTGATTCAAAAGGAATTATTTCTTCATCAAATAAACTATTTTCAAACATGCCAAGAAAAGGACCTTTTACAGTTTTTTCTTCAGGCATTTTGTTAGCTTTTTTAAATATAAACTGGTTAATTCCAGCACCAACTATGATTGCTTTTTTTTCAAGAAAATCAAAACTAAATGAACAAGCAGCAATAAATTTTTCATTAATATATTGATTACATTTTTTATTTAAGTTGTTTAATATAATTGAAGGATCTTGGTTTGTTAAGATTTCTTCAAGAAATAAAACATCAAAAGCCGATACATTAAGGGCAGCAGTAATTCCATTACCACTAACATCTATGAGAATTCCAACAACTAAGTTTTCATTTATTTTGTACATTTTAAAATAGTCTCCACTCACAGTATGAGCAGGATAGTAAAGGTACTCAAAGTTTACCTTATCCTCAAGAGGAAAGCTTTTTTGAAGGGAACTATTTTGAATTTTAGTAGCTGCATTTAAGCTCTTTGTAAATTCAGTTGTATTTCTAATTATAGATAAAATTGCACCGGTCCCTTTGTACAATATGTAGCTTAAGGAAATTTGCAAATTTAGTTTCTCGTTATTTGAATCTGTAAAAACATAATTACGTATGATTTTTGTTTTTTTATTTTTTAAAATATCTATCATCATTTTAGTTAAATTTTTTCTATATTCTGGAGGAAAACAAAGCAATATACTTTTTTCCTTTAATTTACCATTATTTAGCCCTAACAAGTTAGTAGCTTCAGTATTGGCTAAAACAATTTTATAATCTTGAGAGATAACTATGCCATCAGGATAAGCATCTACGATTTCTCGATACATTTTTTCATCTCTTTTTAATAAATTAGACAGAGTCTTTTTTTCAGTTACATCTGTTAACCTTTCTACGATAAAAGAGACATTTCCAAGCTTGTCTAATATGGGGATACAGCAAAGATCCATATACTTATTTGCTTGTGGGTAGTATCTTTCAATCGAAATCATCTGCTTAGTAGTAAGTACTTGGTCAAAAGGACAGTTACTGCAGGCTTTATCTTGATTCAATATCTGATAACAATTTTTACCACAAACTTCTTCTGGCTTTTTGTCATAAAAATCGTAAGCTGCTTTATTGAAAAACACAACTAAATGATTTGGTTCAAAAACTTTTATTACATCAGGAATAGCTTCAAATATTTGAAATAATAAATTTGAAGTTTCTGCTAAATTGTATTTTATAAATTTAGAATCTGGGTTTGTAAATAAATTAGGTTTAATTGTCGATTTCAAAAATGTCACTCCTATGTATAAAATAGTTTTTCTTCGGATGTACTTAATAAAATATACTAATTTTACATACATGATTATTATAGACCAATTTGTAGCATTATACAACAGAGCAATTGCAAGAATTTATCATTTTATAATATATTTTGCCATTTCATAAATTAAATTATTGCTTTAAATACTTAATTAATTATTTGATAAATTAAAAAACATTAATAAAGTGAGTTAAAAAAAGATAATTAATTGGGGTACAATATTATATTTTTATACTAAAGAAGGGAAGTAAGAAGTTAATATGAAAAGTATTAAGCAGAAAATGTTATTAAAATTAGGAGGTTTAATTGCTATAATATGTATTGGATTTGGTGCAATATCATATATTATTGCAATGAAATCTGTAGAGACTACTGTAGATAAAACGTTGCCAAGCATTGCTATGCAGGCAGCGAATGGTGTTAAATCAGAAATTCAAAGTAAACTAGATAGTTTAGAAAACATAGCAATGGAGAGAGAACTGGGGGATCCTGCTGTTTCACAAGATGATAAGTTAAAAATTCTTAAGAAGCATCAGGAGAAAAATGGATATATTAAAATGGGAATTGCAGATTCTAATGGTAATGTAAAATTTACTGATGGCGCAGTTACTAATATTAGTACCAGAGATTATTTTAAAAAAGCCAATAAAGGAATGGCAAGTGTTACGGATCCAAGTGTTGGAAAGGCTACAAAAGCCATGTTAATTATGTACGCAGTTCCATGTAGAAGAGGTAATAAAATAGGCGGCGTTTTAGTTGGAGTTGGGGATGGAAATTCATTAAGTAATTTTACAAATAAGATCAAGATTGGCAAAACTGGTCAGGCATTTATGATTAATAAAGAAGGTACAGTAATAGCTAATGTAAATAAAAAGAAGGTCTTTAATAGGCTTAATGAATTTCAACTGTTAAAGAAAGATCCTTCAGTGAAGAGTTTAGTAGACATAGAGAAAAAAATGGTTAATGGAGAAAACGGGACAGGTAAGTATTTGTATGGAAATATAACAAAGTATGTTGCTTATTCTCCAGTAAGCATTAATGGATGGTCATTAGCGGTTGTTATTAATTCAGGAGAAGTTTTAGGGGCATTAAATACATTAAAAATATCAATATTAATTTTATCTATAGGCTTTTTAATAGCTAGTTTTGTAGTTATTTATATAATTGCAGTTGGTATAGCAAACAATATAAAAAACATTTCCGAACACTTATTATTATTGTCTTCTGGGGATTTAAGCAAAGAAGTTCCTTCATCCGAGCTTGCATTAAAAGATGAATTTGGAGTTATGGCAAAAGCTATGAAGACTACACAGGAATCCTTAGTAGGAATGATAAAACAAATAAAGGAAAATTCAAATGAAATAGATTTACATTCTGAAAATTTGTCGGCGGCATCAGAGAATATGGCAATTTCAAGTCAAAATGAAGCTACGGCTATACATGAAGTTTCTAAAAGTGCTAGTTCACAAGCGGAGGAACTTATGGATGTAAATAATATATTAAGCACATTTGATGAAGAATTGAATATAATATTATGCGAAATAGAAGAACTTGGAGATAAAACAAAAGAAATAAATTTAATGGCTAATGAAAGCAGCGAAGACATGGGAACATTGATAAAGTCAGTGCAAAATATACATAATTTATTTGGTGAGTTTTCAAATAAAATAAATGGATTTAATAAAAGTGTTACTAAAATTAAAGAAATTACAGAGATTATAAATAGTATTTCTGAACAAACAAATTTACTTGCTTTAAATGCAGCGATAGAAGCTGCAAGGGCAGGAGAAGCTGGTAAGGGATTTTCAGTTGTAGCTGATGAGATAAGAAAACTTGCAGAACAATCGAAAGATTCATCGGGGAATATAGAAAAACTTGTGGAAAATATATCAGGAGAAACTGAAAATATTGTAGATAGTACAGTAACTATGAGTAATGAAATAGAAAGTCAAATTGCAAGTGTTGATAATGCAATAAAATCATTTAAAAGTATTATAAGTAGTGTAGATAAAACAAATGATAAAATTGGAAAAGTAAATAGTTTAACAGAAAATATAAATAGCGAGAAAAATAAAATTGTAGGGAAAGTTGATACTGTATCAGCTACTGCTGAGGAGGTATCTGCAGTAGCCGAGGAAATAGCAGCTTCAGCTTCAGAAACAAATGCATCAACCGAGGAGGTTGCATCATCAGCTAAGGTATTGAGCTCAATGACAAAAGAAATGCTTAAGGAAGTAAATAAGTTTAAAATTTAATTTTATCAATAAAATATTGCGAAGCAAAGTGTAGTGCAAAATCAAAGAACCTTTGGCAGGCGTAGAAAAATGATGTTAGTGAATAGCGGCTCAAAATCCTAAATAAAATTAATAAAACTAAGCAGCAAATTTTTTAAAGCTTAAGAGCTTTCGATAACTCGCAAAAATACGCTCGTGCGTCCAGCTAAGCTGGACTATACTAACTGGTGAAAGTCCAGTCAAGATAGTTGCCAAGAAGTCTTGTAACAAACCACCAAGCGTAGTAGAAATACTGGGTTTGAAGCGTGGGAAAAGCCGACCGAAAGGGTGGCTTTTCTTTGTGATAATATAGGTCGTAACATTAAGTGAATTCTGCCGCGTCGTCAGAGAGGACTCCTTTTTAGGAGAACAAAAGGAAGTTGAGTTAGGGAGCGTTTAACGAAGACCATGGAAGACAGGAAGAGCTTGGATAGCACTGTCAAAGAATCCTTCGGCGTATGGGAATCGACATGTATTAAAAGTATAGTTCGGAACTGGAGAGACCTTCCTTTGCACGGCAAAGCCGTAAAGTAAATGCATATAAGCTTGAAGTGAAATTGCAATTTAGCAAAGAAGGAGTCGGAGGAGTTCATAGTACCAAAGATGATAAAGACAACAAAACTTTATTTAGGGAAGGGACTCTACTTTATTCAAGTTTTTGAAGAAGGTAAGAATAAGTGAATGCGAAAGCTAACTACACCATAGAAAAAGTTCGAGAACTTCGGAGAAAACTATATGTAAGTGCCAAAGTGTTAAATATAAATTTAATATATTAAAGCTGAAAGCCTTACAAAGAAGAATATCGGAAAGCCGTGTGCGAGAGAACCGCATGCACGGTTTGATGAGGAGAAGGTGGCTTTTAGCCACCGACTTACTCTACAGACAATCTAAAGCTCTAAAGCTTTAAAAAATTTCCCACTAAGTTTTATACAATTTTATTTAGAAATTTTTTCGCCACTATTCCCTAACATCATTTTTTTCCTACACCTACCAAAGGCTCTTTGATTAATTCACTAAATCTTTGTTTCCCAATGTTTAAATAAGTTGCTCAATTAATATACCAATTAGCGTATTTCAATACATTATTTGGTAAAAGAATGAAGCTTCTGCACTAGCCTAAAATTCCGTAGGCACGGAGGAATTTTTACCTTAAACCACTGTAAATGCGAAGTAAGTGTAGTTCAGGATAGTTTAAATAAAATTTTAATAAATCTTAGGTTGAAATATTTAAAAGACTTAGAGGTTTCAATTGTCTGAGCGTTTTTTGCGAGTTATTGAAACTTCTTAGGCTTTTAAGTATTTCAACCTTAGATTTATTAATTTTATTTAATATCTTGGACTACACTTACTTCGCATTATTTTTAATTTAGTAGTTGGGCAGCTTGTCTATTCAAAGGTGAAAAACATTTATAAAAGTAAATAGTTGCTATGGCATATAAAATCGCTGTAATAAAATACGGAAGTTCATAGCCATTAGCAAAGTTACTCATTATAAAACCTGCAACCACTGCACTAAGGGCTCTGCTAACATTACCAGCAATGTTGTTAGCACTTGCAAAAATCGACCGTTCATTTTGATTTACTAATTCCATTGACATAGTATTAGTAATAGGAGTAGTCATGTTCATAAGAGCATTTCTAATAAAGAGGGCTATAGAAACCACCATAACGGATGGAGGAATAGCAATGAACATTAAAAAAGGTATCGATATAATTTGACATATTATGACGGTATTAATTCTTCCAAGTTTTTTAGCCATAAAAGGTGTTATAATACCACCGATTCCCATAGCTCCTTGTGCAAGAGCCATTATGATACCTATTTGCTGAGTGCTAATATTAATTTTATACTTTAAATACACATTAAAATAAGGAACTACAAGTCCTGCGCCAAATCCTATTATTGAATTGTATACAAGTAAGCTAACAGAATATTTGCCTTTTAAAACATTAAGCATGTCCCTATAAAAATGCTGATCAGTTTTTAAAGAAGTATTTTTATGCTCTTTTATCATAAGTATAAAAATGCATGATATAACTCCAAGTGCACCTGATAAAATTATAGAGTAACTTAATGCCCTAGTTATATTTAGGTTTTTTTCTAGTGAATTAGAAATAGTACCAAATGCAAAATAACCGAACATTGTTGAAAAAACATTATCTGCGAAAGAAAAACTAAAAAGTTTTAATCTTATTTTTTCAGTACTATTTTCCATGAAAAATGGACCTTCTGAAACGGATATAAAGCTGTTTGTTGCTCCTTGAAGTACTGCAAAAATAAGTATTATCCATTTATCTTGGAAATAACCTTGAAATGCAATGAAAATTGGCATGAAAAACATTGCAATAAGCAATCCCTTTTTCTTTCCATATTTATTTACAAATATAGCACATGGTACAGAACAAATGGCAAGTGCAAGAGTTCTAAGGCTTATTATAATACCTAAAAAACTTTCACCAATGTTTAATTGTTTTATATATATACCTTGAAGCATACTAAAAGCTCCAGAGGCTATGTAGAAAAAAACTATAGCTACAAGGTAAAGCTTGGCATTAATTGAGATTTTATCTTTTGTCTTGGTCAATCTAGTGTCATTCCTTTCAAATGTTTTTAGTCTATGTTTTAAATAAGGGTTATCTTTAAACAGTCCACTTTATATAATAACATGAAATAAAGTACTTAAGTGAAATATTTAGAAAAAGTTTTTAAATATTTGTTGATTTTAGATATTTATGTTATGATATAAGTGTGTTTATAAAAAGTTCATAGTTAACTAAATTTTAATGTTGCCGTTATGCCACCTTTAGGAAGGTGGTTTTTTCTAGCTGGAGATAAGACAGACTAAATAGGAAAAGGAGTATGATTTATATTGCGAATAAATTATAGGATGAAGAAAAACATATCAATAAAGATGTTTATAGAAGAATTGGGAGAAGAATTTTCTCAGCATGTAAAAGACAGGTTAATGGAATTAGATTTGAGATGTGTGTTAACAAGAAAAGAAAAATATAATGTGGTTGATTTGAAACATGTTGAACATCTTAAGCATCAATGTAATTGTGATAAGTCTGATTTGGAAAAGGTTTTAGAAAAGGAATACACATATGCTCAGTTTGTAGTAATTGACAATATATTGTATTTTTCCAAAAATTGTATTGAAAGTGATGAAGTAATAAAATCACCTATTGTAAATAAGGTTTATGATTTTTTGAAAAGTGAAGCTATTACTGTAGAAAGTGAAATAGAACTAAAGAAAATTGACGATAGCAACATAGACTATATTGTGGATAGTATATTATCAGTGTGCCCAAATGTTTCAGATAGATATATAAGTATTGTTAAAGGAATGATTTCTCGTTCGGAAAATAAATAATCGGTTTTTGCTATAAATATATAATATATTTTTTTATATTTAAAATGTTGATTTTATGAATATTTTATAATAATATTATTATATATATAATAAAAATTTCAACTGTTGGAAACGATGAGCAATTTCTCTTATTTGGGCACTTGAGAAATTAGGAGTTAATGGTGCAACCTGCCAGCAATTAATTACTTATGATAATTAATTGGTGGTTTATTTTTTTTATTAATTTGAATATATGTAGGAGGTGAGGTTTAAAAGTTAAAAATACTTAAGCACGTAAAATAGGAATCTTTCAATTAATGGTATTGGTTAAATGTATGGGGAATGTTATAGGAAAAGAAAAGATATAACTATGTAGCGGTAGTTATATCTTTTTTAGATTGTATATAAAAACTAAGAATTTTTAGAGGTTCTCAGAAATTTTGTTTAGGAACAAATCTATACTTTTTTTTAGCTCTATTAAATCTGAAATTTCCATGTTTGTGCACTTTAATATGCAGTCAGGCACGGTAATTGCTTTAGACTTTAAATTTTCACCTTTTTCAGTTAATGTTACAAAAAGTAAACGTTCGTCTTCAGTGGATCTTTCCCTTTCTATTAAATTCATACTTTCAAGTCTTTTTAAAAGAGGGGTAAGTGTACCAGAGTCTAGGTATAATTTATTTCCTAAATCTTTTAAAGTTATATGCTTGATTTCCCAAAGTACAAGCATTACCAGGTATTGAGGATATGTTAAATTTAATTCGTTTAAAAAAGGCTTGTAAAGCTTAGTTATGATTCTCGAACTCGCATATATTGGAAAACATAATTGATTTTCAAGCTTAAGTTTGTATTCGTCATTCATTTTTATCTTCTCCTTACTTTAATTAAAAGCTAAACTTTATCTCTATGAATATTATAAATGAAATAATTGAATTTGTTAATAACAATTGTGAAAAATTATATAGTGCAAAATTGAATTTGTGATATAATAATAATACAGAAGAAATTATTTATGAAATCGGAGGAAATATTATGTTAATTTATGATTTTAAAGTTAAAAATACAAAAGGTGAAGAAATATCTTTAGAAAATTACAGAGGAAAGGTTTTACTTATTGTAAATACTGCAAGTAAATGTGGCTTTACTCCACAGTATGAAGATTTAGAGGCATTATATAAAACATTAGGTAATGATAAATTTGAGATATTAGGTTTTCCATGCAACCAATTTGCTAATCAGGAGCCTGGCACAGGAAAAGATGCGCAAAATTTTTGCCAGATAAACTATGGTGTTACTTTTCCTATATTTGATAAGATAGAAGTTAATGGAGCAAATGAGCATCCATTATATAGATATTTAAAAATAAAGGCACCATTTAAAGGATTGGATGAAAGCAATGCAAGTGGGAAAATTTTAAGTGCTTTTTTAAATGAAAAATTTCCAGAAGCGCTTGTTGGAGATTCAATTAAATGGAATTTTACTAAGTTTTTAATCGACCAAAAGGGAAATGTTGTAAAAAGATTTGAATCGGCTACAGAACCCAATAAATTGGCAAGAGATATATTGGAACTTATGTGATAAGTTATTTACAATAGAATAAAATGGTAGTAAAATTAATTTAATGTTAAAAAAATTTTATCGTGGAGGGGATTAGATGGTTAAATTTAAAGAAAATTATTACTCTAATATCAGGATGGAAAAGATATATAGTACTAAAATCACTTATATTAATGGGAAACTCCAAGAAAAAAGGATAAGAAAAGAAAAAGGAGCATTTTTAAGTGTATATGATGGAGGAAAATGGTATTATTCTTCCGTAACAAATATTGATGGAATTCAAGAAGAATTAGAAAAATTATATGATATAGCTGAGGAAAATACTCATATATATGAAAATGAAATTGTAAAAAGGTTCGAGGTTAACAAAGGTAATTATTTAAAATATAATGAAAAAAGCATTGAAAATATAGGTATAGAAAAAAAAGATAATCTTTTAAAAAAGTTTATTGATATTTTAAAGGAATCAAAATATCTTAAAAATTGGCAGGGAGTATACGTTGATAATAGAACTGAAAAAAATATTTTATCATCTAAGGGAGCAGATGTAACTTTTGATATGGAAAGATGCGGCGTTTCATTTACATTAACTTTTGCAGATGGAGATAATACTTTTCAAGATAAATTTCAAATAGGAAAAGAGTATTTTTCTGATATAGAAAAAAGTATTGATGAAATGCGAGAATATATAAAAACTTGTGAAAGGTTCTTGCTTAATTCAAAACCTGTAAGACCTGGGAAATATACAGTAATACTATCACCACAAGCTGCCGGTGTATTTGCTCATGAAAGCTTTGGTCACAAAAGTGAAGCAGACTTTATGGTTGGTGACGAAACCATGATTAAGGAGTGGGCTATTGGTAGTACGGTTGGTTCAGAAATATTAAGTATTGCTGAGACGGGAACAATTGGTGGTTCAGGATTTGTTCCATTTGATGATGATGGAACAAAGGCAAGAGAAAATTATTTGATAAAAGATGGTAAGCTTGCAGGTAGGCTTCATTCTGCAAAAACAGCTGCTAGCCTTAATGAAGAGGTTACAGGTAATTCTAGAGCACTTAATTTTGAATATGAACCAATGGTAAGAATGACCAATACCTATATTTTACCTGGGGAAAGTACATTAGAAGAACTGGTTAAAGGAGTTAAAGAAGGATTTTTAATATACAGCATAAGGCATGGCTCTGGAATGTCAACATTTACTATTGCTCCATCAATAAGTTATAAAATAGAAAATGGTGAAATTAAAGAACCAGTTAAAATTTCAGTTATCTCAGGAACTGTATTTGAGGCACTTAAAAATATAGATGGATTATCAGATAAGCTTGAAATATTAAGTTTTGTAACAGGTGGATGTGGAAAAATGGACCAATGGCCTCTTCCAGTTGGATTTGGTGGCCCATATGTAAGAGTTTTAAATATGAATGTGCAATAAAAGGGGGAGAAGTAATGGAGAAAGAAATTTATATTGATAATATAAAAGAGACTTCACTTATAATATCTGAATCAAAAGTGGATTCTGTAAAAATGAAAGATATAACTAAAAAGGGCGTAAGAGTTTATGATAATGGTTTAATTGGAGTATCTGGAGCCGTTGGTGATATTAACATAGATGAACTAATAGAAAATGCAAAGTTAAATCTTGATAATAAAATAGAATACCCATGTGAGCTTACAAAAGATATCGATTTATCGCTTGATGCTTCAAAGAAAATCGTTGACGATAAGGATTTTGTTAAAGAAGGTGAAGAACTTTTAGATGAACTTTCCAAGGTAAATAGTGATTTTATATTTTCAAATAAAATAATTTTGCAAGAGAGAAAAACTTCACTTACTAATAGTAAAAATTTAAAATTAGAATACAAAGATAGAGCATTAGAAGCGGGAATAGTATTTAAGGAAAAGGCTTCAGCAAATATAATGGACGGATATGTAGAATATACTGGCAGAGACTATAATCGTAAAGATTTTATTGAATTTTCAAATATTATTTTAGAAGGGTATAGAAATAAAGCTGAATTACCTAGACAAGGTAAAATGCCAGTAGCAGTGTCGTTTAATGGTGAAGGTGCTGTTTTTATAAATAAATTTTTAACAGATTTAAATGCAAGACAATTTATGTGTGGTGGATCTATATTTTCTGATAAGATAGGAAAAAAGGTATTTAGTGATGATTTTACATTAAGGCAAACAAGGAATCCAAAGGATGTTTATTTAGAGCCGTTTTTTGATATGGAAGGAACGGTTAATAGCAATCATATTTTTACTCTTATTGAAAATGGAGTGATAAAGACTCCTTATACTGATAAGCAAACAGCAGCAGAGTATAACCTAAAGAATACAGGCTCTGCTGCAGCTGAATATGATGGTGTACCACAAATAGGCGTTCCAAGTCTTTCAATTAAGCAAAGTGAAAAAACAGTAAAAGAACTTTTTTCAGGTGATATGGGAATTTTTGTTTACATTACCTCAGGTGGTGATTTTACTTCATCAGGAGAATTTGGAGCACCTGTTCAATTGGCATTTTTGTATGATGGAGAAAAAATATTAGGCAGGCTCCCACAACTTCAAATTTCATCTGATATATATAAAATGTTCAATGAAAATTATAGAGGAGTTGCATCGAATTCTATATTTAAAGGCAATAGCGATAAGATTTTAGTTATGGATATGGATGTAAAGCTCATATAAAATGAAGGTTAGTTTGAATTGAGTTTTTTATTTAAAGTATAGAATTGATAAGTAATTTTAGAAATTATTAAAGGTTTTACAGGGTAGCCCTATAAAACCTTTAATAATTTCTCTAAATCGTTTTGGAAGCTTTCAGTAGAAGAATTATCTATTACAAAAATTCCTTCAAGGTCTGGAGTGGAATAATTTTGACCTGCAACATATTCTTCCCAATTGGCTAATTTCCAAGTATCCCTATCAGAATTTCTTTTAATCATTCTTTGATGACACACTTCAGTATCACAGTGTACCCAAATAGGAATTAATTCAGCATCATAAGTTTTTAGCTTTTCTTTTAAATTATTAATATAATCCTTGTTCCTATACTCTTTTGCAAATGGAGCATTGACTATTACATGATTATTAAATGTAAGGCTTTCAAAAGCTACATCCATAATGGCAACATATTCAGCATCTCTTACATATTCTTTAAAAAAGTCAGAGTCTCTATTATAAGGTGCATTTCCTGCTTTAAAAACCATTTTTGACAAAGGTATTATTGTATCCTTGTCCAAATAAACAGGATTGTCTAATTTTTTAGCTAATTCCATTGAAACATAGCTTTTACCACAAGCAGGTGGAGATCCAACAAGCATTAAATATTTTTTCATAGTATCGCCGTCCTTTGTTATTATCAATTGTTATTATAATTAATTTATGGCAAAAAAACATACCTGAACTATTATATCATAAAATTAAGTTAAAGGTTAATAATTTAACAATTTTTTTTAAAATTAGTGAAAAACATTAATAATAATGTAATTTTATTATAATTAATGTCAAATGGCAGTCAAGAGATATAGGTATTACCCAGTTGTTACATTTTTAAGCCCACTTAATACAATTTGGTAATTAGAAAGTTTTTATATACGATAACAGTAACTGAAAGGGGATAAGAAAATGAATATATCATTTAGAATTAATACTAGAAATAGTTTAAAAAACAACTTGCTAAAAACAAAAAATGACAATGATTCAGACAAGAAAAATGGTGTTGAAAATTTGCAAAAGCAGAAAGAACAATTAGAAGATAGTAAAAAACAAATTATGGATGCTGGAATGAAGGCGGGTGGGGATACTTCTGAAATGAAACAGAAGTTAAAAGATATTGATAAAGAGATTGCGGATGTTGATAAACAAATAAAGCAAATGGAGGAGTCTTCTAATGCTACGGACTCAAATACGGAGTCTAAAAAAACTACTAGTAAGAATAATTCTAATTTAGAAAATGAAAAAAGTAATAATAATCAAATATCAAACAATCAATTAAATGACATCTTAGTTTCTTCATATAGTTTAAAAAGTCAAAACTTACTGTATAATCAAGGTAAATCTATGCAGAATCAAGCAAGAGTCTTAAAAGACAACATAGCTGAAGATGAAGCTAGTGGTGCAAATTGTGAAAATTCTGAAAGAACATTATCAAGTTTAGAAGATGGAATTAAAAATGTACAAGCAAATTTAAAAAATGAAACAAAGAAAGCTAAGAATGATGATTCTAATGGCGAAGAGGGTTATAGAAAATTACCAAGTGACAATAAAGAAAAAATATCAAAATATGACAAAATTTACAGAGAATCATTAAAAGATAGCGACAAAAACGATAAAAAAATAAATTTTGTAGCCTAAAGTAAAAACAATTAATACATTTTATATAATGCTAAGTTTGATATAATATATTTACGGGCTTAGTATTATATAAAATAGATATTGAAGGTAGATGAGTTAATGCTGAATATAGCAATTTGTGATGACGAAGAAATTCAAAGAAGAGAAATTGTAGCAATGCTAAAAAATATTATAAGCTTCGATTTTATGAATTTAAAAATATATGAATTTAAAAGTGGAGAAGAATTAATATTTTGTAGTATAAATTTTGACGTAATCTTATTAGATATAAAGTTAGATAACGTTAACGGAATAGAAGTGGCAAAGAAAATTAGGGATAGAAATAGTAAGACAAATATTATATTTATAACTGCATATAAGGATTATGTATTTGATGCTTTTGATGTAAGGGCTTTTAACTATATTTTAAAACCAATAGATGAAAATAGACTAAAAAAAATAATAAAATTAGCCTTGCTAGAGTTTAGAGAAGATAAATTCATTATTGCGAAAACTTCAAGCGAATCTATAAAAATTTCCTATAACGATATAATATACATAGAATCTCAGGGGAGAAAGGTTAAAATACATACTACATATGATGTTATTGAGTATTATTATAGAATATCAGAAATTGAAAAAGAACTTAGTTTAAGTAATTTTTTTAGATGTCATAAAAGTTTTATAGTAAATTTTATGTATGTAGAAAGATATACTAGTAAATATATAATTTTAAAGAATTCTGAAGAAATTTATATTTCAAAATATAGATTAAATGATTTTTCTAAAGCTTTCATGTACTATTTAAAAGGAGAAATATAATTTGTATGGACAAGCAATTAATTGTTAAATTCTTTTGGCAATCACTTCAAAACCTTAGTATAATATTTTTATATTTTATTAAATATTATTTTTATGAAAAATTTTTAGGCTTTAAAAATAAAAATTACATGTTCTTTTTAGCACAAATTGCTATAACTTTAACAGGTATTTTTATAGCTGGTTTTTTGTCTGAAACATCAATAATTTTGATTTCCTTGATTTTTGAACTAATTGTAGTTTGCATTATGTGTAATGGAAAAATATTAATTAAGTTTTATGCTGTAATATTTAATCAAACATCACTTTTGTTAATAACATTAATGTTTCTAATTGTTGATTTTAAAGTGTCTCCAGTTTTACTTAAATTATTTGCAAATAGTAATAATTATAAGATGGTTAATTGTATAATGCTTAATTTGTCCGATTTAAAAGTTTATTTAATAGCATTTTTATTTTTTAAGTGCACTTGTGGCAGATTAAAGATTAAGGAAAAGGATATAAATACATATAAAATTTTGATTTTGATCATACCATGTGTGTCTATATATAGCATGGCTTTTTTATTTTACACAATTCAAGGGGTAAAAATAAATAAATCAAGATATTTCTTGTTTAGTTTATTTACAAATGAATATTATGTTTTACCATTAATTTGTGCTTTTTTGTTAGTTTCTATAAGTATTATGGCATATATTTTTGATAAAATGCTTTATATGGAAGAGGAAAATAAAAATTTAATATTAATGCGTCAAAAGTTGCAGCTTCAGCTTGAGCATACTAGGCATATAGAAGAAATGAATACTAAAATAAAAGGAGTAATACATGACGTCAATAATCACGTGGCCTGCCTTAAAAATTTGGCGGATAATGATAAAAATGATGAGATAAAGAAATATCTTGGAAATATAAAAGATAGCTTAGGAAAACTGGAATTTAAAATAAAAACAGGAAATTCAATAGCTGATGCGGTTATAAATGAAAAAGCTAATGTTGCAGAAATGAAAAAAATTAATTTTGAATGTGAATTTATACTTCCAAGGCAGATAAATATTGAGCCAATTGATTTGAGTATAATTTTAAATAATATTTTGGATAATGCAATTGAGGCTTGTGCACGAATACAAAATAAAGATATAGTAAAAAAAATTAGTATGAAGTCGCTTATCACAGACTCATATCTTATAATTGAAATTTCTAATAGCAATGTAGGGAAAATTAAACATAGCGATAATACAATTATAAGTTCAAAAGTGGATAAAATAAATCATGGTATTGGTATTAGTAATATAAAATCTATAGTTTCAAAGTATGGAGGAGTATTTGATATAGTACAAGAAAAATATAAGGTTACTATTAATGTAATGCTTAAATTATATACATAAAAATGATTAAAAAATAAAAGCTAAATTTCATAATTTCAAATTGGAAGTATAATGAATATAGGATTTATGGGTGTGCGCCTATAAATCTATTTTCTTTTTTTGCTTTAAAATATTATAAATGAAATTTGCAATGTGTAAAAAATTCAATTGCAATAATTTTGCTACTTATATATAATAATATTATTGATGTACATAAGTAAAATTTTTTAGCTTTACGAGGAGGAAGAAACGTGATAAAAAAATTTAAGAGAGTTTTGGTCGCAAATAGGGGCGAAATTGCAATAAGGATTTTTAGAGCTTGCCATGAACTTGGAATAAGAACAGTTGCAATATATACTGAGGAAGATAAATTAGCTTTGTTTAGAACTAAGGCGGATGAATCGTATTTGATAGGTCGTAATAAGGGGCCTGTGGAAGCTTATTTAAATATTGATGAAATAATTGATTTAGCACTAAAAAAAGGTGTAGATGCAATACATCCTGGATATGGTTTCTTGTCAGAAAATCCAGAATTCGCGAGAAGATGTGAAGAGGCAGGTATTGAATTTATAGGACCAACAGGAGACATGATGGATAAGCTTGGTGATAAAATAAATTCAAAAATAACAGCAAAAGCAGCTGGGGTTGCTACTATACCAGGAGTAGAAAAACCTATTCAGTCTGAAGAAGAAGCTTTAAGATTTGCTGATATTTGTGGATATCCTGTTATGGTAAAGGCAGCTGCAGGTGGCGGCGGAAGAGGTATGAGAATAGTAACAAAAAAAGAGGATTTAGTTTCCTCATATAGAAGTGCTAAGAGTGAAGCTAAAAAGGCTTTTGGAATAGATGATATATTTATTGAAAAATATCTTGAAAATCCTAAACATATTGAAGTTCAAGTACTTGGAGATAAATATGGTAATATAGTTCACTTATATGAAAGAGATTGTTCTGTGCAAAGAAGGCATCAAAAAGTAATAGAATTTACACCAGCAGTAGCAGTTTCAGAAGAAAAAAGATCGGCTATTTGCGAAGATGCACTTAAGATAGCAAAATCCATAGGTTACAGAAGTGCTGGAACTTTAGAATTTTTACTTGATAAGCAGGGTAATCATTATTTTATTGAAATGAATCCTAGAATACAAGTAGAACATACAATAACAGAAATGGTTACAGGTATAGATATTGTTCAAAGCCAGATTTTAATAGCAGAGGGACATGAACTTTCTTCTCATGAAGTTGGCATAAATGGTCAAGATGATATACATTTAAATGGATATGCCGTGCAGTGCAGGGTAACAACGGAAGATCCATCTAATAATTTTGCGCCTGACACAGGAAGGCTTGATGTATATAGAACTGGTTCTGGATTTGGTATAAGACTTGATGGTGGAAATGGATTTACAGGTGCTGTAATAAGTCCATACTATGATAGTTTGCTTGTAAAATCAACAGCTTGGTCGAGAACTTTTGAGGATGCAATAAGAAAAGCAATTCGTGCTATAAAAGAAATTTACATATCAGGTGTAAAAACTAATGTAGACTTTTTAATAAATATGCTAAATCACGAAACTTTTAGAAAAGGCGAATGTGATACTAATTTTATAGCTAATAACCCAGAACTTTTCCAAATAACTTCAAGAGCTGATGAAGAATTAAGGGTACTCAAATTCATAGGTGAAAAGGTCGTAAATGAAACTCATGGACGTAAAACTGAGTTTGATGTTCCTACGGTCCCTAAATATGAACAAAGTAAAGATTTAAGAGGAACAAAACAAATATTGGATAACCATGGACCGGAAGGACTTGTAAAGTGGATTAAAGAGCAGGATAAACTTTTACTTACAGATACTACTATGAGAGATGCTCATCAATCATTAATGGCAACAAGACTTAGAACAGTAGATATGGTTAAAATAGCTAGAGCAGAATCTGCACTTGCAGGAGATTTATTTTCTATGGAAATGTGGGGAGGAGCTACCTTTGATACAGCTTACAGATTTTTAAAAGAATCACCATGGGAAAGGCTTGAAAGGCTTAGAAAAAGGGTACCAAATATATTATTCCAAATGCTCATAAGAGGAGCCAATGCAGTAGGATATAAAAACTATCCAGATAACGTAATAAGGGAATTTATAAAACAATCTTCTAAGTCTGGAATAGATGTGTTTAGAATATTTGACTCTTTGAATTGGCTAAAAGGTATGGAAGTTGCTATTGATGAAGTTGTAAATCAAGGTAAGGTAGCAGAAGCTTGTATGTGCTACACTGGTGATATACTTGATGAAAGTAGAGATAAATATAGTTTAAAGTACTATGTTAATTTGGCAAAGGATATAGAAAAGTCAGGTGCACATATACTTGGAATAAAGGATATGTCAGCTTTATTAAAACCTTATGCAGCACTTAAGCTTATAAAAGCCTTGAAAGAAGAAATATCAATTCCTATTCATCTGCATACTCATGATACAACTGGAAATGGAGTTGCTACAGTACTTATGGCAGCCCATGCAGGTGTTGATATTGTTGATACAGCTTTCAATAGTATGTCAGGACTTACAAGTCAGCCAGCACTTAACTCAGTTGTTGCGGCACTTAAAAATACGGAAAGAGATACAGGACTTGATTTGGTCGATATTCAAAAAATATCAGATTACTGGAGTACTGTAAGACCAGTATATAGTCAATTTGAATCAGGGCTTAAAGCCGTTTCTGCTGAAATATATAAATATGAAATACCTGGTGGTCAATATTCAAACTTAAAGCCTCAGGTTGAAAGTTTTGGTTTGGGTCATAAATTTGAGCAGGTAAAAGAAATGTACAGAAAAGTAAACTTAATGGTTGGAGATATAGTAAAGGTTACACCATCATCTAAAATGGTAGGAGATTTGGCTATATTTATGGTGAAAAATGATTTAACACCGGAAAATATACTTGAAAAAGCTAAAAATATGCCTTTCCCTGATTCTGTTGTTTCGTATTTTAAAGGAATGATGGGTCAGCCTATGGGTGGATTTCCAAAAGGACTTCAAGAAATTGTGTTAAAAGGCGAAGAACCAATAACTTGCAGGCCAGGAGAACTTTTACCATCAGAAGATTTTGGCGCTATAAAGACTCATTTAAAAGATAAATGTAAAATTGAACCTACAGATGAAGCGGCTATAAGTTATGCCTTGTATCCAGATGTTTTTGAAAGCTATTTAAAATATAAGGAAGAATATGGAGATTTAAGTAGGATAGGCAGTGATGTGTTTTTCCATGGTTTAGCAGAAGGAGAAATTTCTGAATTAGAAATAGCAGAAGGTAAAACTTTAGTTGTTCAGCTTCTAGATATAGGCAAAATTGATAAAAATGGTAATAGAACTGTGGCGTTTGAAGTAAATGGCAATAGAAGAGAAATTAAAGTTAAAGATAAAGTAAGCGCTGTTAAAAATGAAACCTTTGAAGAAACAATATTTGCAAACCCAGATAACAAGAAGGAAATAGGTGCAAGTATACCTGGAAATATACTTAAGGTTCTTGCCCAGGCAGGAGATTCTGTAAAGAAGGGTCAAAGTTTAATGATTATTGAAGCTATGAAAATGGAAACAAATATTGTTGCTAGTGAAGATGGCACTGTGGACTCTGTACTTGTTAAAGAAGGAAATCAAGTTCAAGCAAAGCAATTGCTTATTAAATTAAAATAGTATAGGGATAAAAAGAATTAGCCATATAACTTATAGTAGAAAAAATATCTATAAGTTATATGGCGCTTTTTTAGTCTAATTTTAGAAAGAAATATTATATTGTATTAACTTGGAGAAAGTTTAATAATACGGGATGATTATTATAAATTGTGAATATAAAAAATTATATATATACTATTTGGTAAAAACTAACCTAAAAGATTTTACTTTAGAGAACGATAATAAATTACGTAGATAATGGAATCTTTCATATAAGTATGAAGTTTATTATAAAAATATTTGATAAAGTAGGTTGAAAGTATGATATATATTTTTCCTAGACTATTTGTATGCTCTATTTTTTATATTTGCTTTGGAGTATATGTATTGTTTATAAATGTAAAGTCACTTAAAAATAGGGTGCTTTTTTCATTTTGTATTCACTTAAGCTTATGGGCATTAGGAAATGCGTTTATGCTTATTGCACCAAACATATATGTAGCTAATTTATGGAGGATTGTAGCAGCGTTTGGATGGTGCTTTATAAGTAGTGTTTGGTTGGATGTTTGTATTTTACTAAAGAATGAACGCAAAGAGTGGATGATGGATATAAAAAGACTGTATATGTATGTTCCAGGAGTATTTTTCTTTATATTATATCTCAGTTATAAGCCTAATGAAGTAATTATTAGATCAAATAATATGTGGAAAGAGAAATATCCAATTAATTGGTTACAAATTTTATATATAATTTATTATGTAGTCTTTTTTCTTATAGGTATAATGAAAGTTCAGGAATATGGAAAAGAATCAAATCTAAATAGGGTAAAAAAGCAAAGTAAAATAATAACTAAAAGTTCTCTTGCAACTTTTATTATAGCAGTATTTTTGGATATAATACTTCCAATTTTCAAAATTTATGAATGTTCCTATGGTGTTATTGCATTTGCAATAGGAGTAATAGGGGTATGGTATGCTATAACAAAATACAATATGATGGCTATAAATTCTGGTAGTACAAATAGATATATATTAGAAAATATAAAGAATCCAGTTTTTCTTGTTGGAGATGATTTATTAATTAAAGATGTTAATAGTGCAGCATTAAATATTACAGAATTCACCAAAGAGGAAATATTAAATGCTAATTTTAAAACTTTTTTCTTAAATTCTGTGAGAAATAAGATGGTTTTTGAAGAAATTATAAGAATGGGTTCTGTAAAAGATATAGAAACTAACTTGCCTAATAAAAACAATAAATACATACTATGTTTAGTTTCGTCTTCTTTACTTTATGATGACTTCCAGGATTTTATTGGAATTGTATATGTTTTTCATGATATAACAGATAGAAAAAATACCGAAAGTGTTCTTATAAAAGCTCAAGAAAAATTAGAAAATACAGTGCGTAAAAGAACGGTAGAACTTAAAGAAATTAATTTACGACTTATGGAGGAAATTTCTGAAAGAGTAAAAGTTCAAGAAGAATTAAGAAAAAGTGAAGAAAAATACAGGGCATTAATAAAACAATCTTTAGAAGGAATGTTAGTATTTGATCCGTATACTCTCAAAATATTAGAAAGTAATCGTAAGGTTTACGATATATTTGAGATTTCAGAAAATGAAGAAAAAATTTTAACTATAGATAAATTGCTACCATTGAATAGAAAGGAACTTTTAGATAAAGTTAAAAATATAATTGAAAAAAGAAGTGTAAATATTCAAGAAACTGTTACATTAAAGAAAGAGAATGGATCAGTAAAAAATATTGAATATTTAATGGAATTGGTTCGATATAACAGCAAAAGGCATATTATGGTAAGAATTACAGATGTAACAGAAAAGTTAATTCTTGAAGAACGAAAACATCAAATAGTTAAGTTGGAGTCTTTGGGTACTCTTGCAGGAGGTATTGCACATGACTTTAACAATATTCTTGCTGGAATAATAGGATATACTCAATTAGCACTTCAAGATGCAGAAGATCTTATACCAGTTAAAGAAAGTCTCTTAGAAGTTTTAGAGCTAGGAGAAAGGGCAAAGGGGTTAATAGCAAATATATTAACATTTAGTAGAAAAACTGTAATTAGACCTAAGGTTGTTGATATAAAAGATGTCATTAAGGCTGTTATTAATATACTTAAAATTACTATCCCCTCGCACATAAAAATAAAAGAAAATTTTAAATGCAATGATGCTAATGTATTTGTTGATGTAGGTGAGATGAGACAACTTCTGATGAATTTATGCATAAATGCTAGTATTGCAATGAAAAAGAATAGTGAAGGAATATTAGAGATTGCATTAGCTGAGATTATTGTAAGCGATGAAAATCAAAATAAGTATGGAAAACTAAAAAATGGAAAATACATAAAGATACAGATAATAGACAATGGCTGTGGTATAGAAAAATCTATAAAGGAAAGAATTTTTGAACCATTTTTTACAACTAGAGGAGATGAAGGAGGTACTGGACTTGGACTTTCTATGGCACACAGTATTGTTAAGAGGGCAAATGGAACTATAGCTGTGGATAGTGAATTAAATAAAGGAAGTACATTTACTGTTTTACTTCCATTAGCTGAAAAGACATTAAGAGCTGAAGAGGTTTGTGAAAATATAAACAATGATATTACTTCTGCACGAATATTATTTGTAGATGATGAAGAGGATATTGTAAATACAAATGTAAGACTTTTGAAGCATGTGGGTTACAATGTAACTGGAGCAGTAGGTGGGAAAAAAGCATTAGAAATACTTAAAGTAAAAAAAAGTTATTTTGATATATTGATTACAGATAAATCTATGCCAGATATATCTGGTTATTCTCTTATAAAAGAACTGAGAGAGGAGAAATTTGATATTTCCATAATACTAAGTTCTGGATTTAAAAATGAAGCAGATGGAGAATTCATTAATTCAATGAATATAGATGAATTTTTATTAAAGCCAATTTCCAAAAATCAGTATGTAAATTCTATAGAGAGAATAATGAAAAATAGAAGTACAACTATAAAATAAGGGATAAAGTGACATTTTGATGTTTTTAAGGAGAGGAAAACCTATGTTTTATTTTGTTATTTTAGATGATGATACGTTGTGTAATATAAATATGAATAAGAGTTTAGAGAAAATTTTCAATAAATATGAAATGGATGCTGTGGTTGCATTAAATGCTACTGAGCCGAGAGAAGTAATAGAATATTGTTCAAGAAATAGTTCAAGGAATAACATTTATTTGCTAGATGTTGATATCAAAAATTCAATTAATGGTATTGATGTTGCAGGTATTATTAGAGAAATTGATGCTAATGCGTATATCGTATTTATATCTGCACATCCAGAATATATAATGCCGAGCCTTAAGACAAAAGTTTTTGATTACTTAATAAAACCTGTGGCTATTGAAACTCTTGCTAAGTGTATAACTTCAATACACAGAGATTTTTTAAAGATAAATAATAAGGTAACTAATTTCATTGCTATTAAATCAGGATTTAATGTTTACAATTTAAGTGAAGATGAGATAACTTATTTTGAAAAGTATGGACATGTACTTGTTGTTCATACAATTTCAGGTCAAATAGAAAGTTCCGAATCACTAGAAAATATTCAAAATAAAATTGATAAAAATAAGTTTTTTAGATGCCATAAATCTTATATTGTAAATATATTGCACATATCAAAAATTGATTTTTCAAATAACATAGTATATTTAAAAAATGGAGAAAGTTGTACAGTTTCAAAACGATGTAAAAAGGAGTTGAAATCGATATGCGGAATAATTTGAAATTTTTCGAAAACCAATTATTGATTTTTATAGCATGCTTTATTGGCTGTATAATTTTATTGACTGTATTAATTTTTGTAGTGCAAAGAAAGAAGAAGCTTAATTTAGAACTTGAAGAAAGCTTAAATTGTAAAGATGATATATTAAATGAATTTAAGCAAATAAGACATGAATATAATAATATTTTGCAAAATATTATTTGCCTTATGGAGCAAGAAAACTTTACAGAATTGAAAAAATATAAGGAGAGTGTAATAAGCAAAACTCATTTATTAAACCAAAATAGTATAACGCAATTGGTAAAGATAAAAAATAAAAATATACTTAATTTAATTTATAAAATACTCATTAATGCAAAACAATCTAATGTAACTATAAATTTAATGATTTATAATAATATTGATGAGGCAATTTGTTCACTTAAAAAATATAAAATATTAAATAGCTATATAAGCTTTGCTTATGAAACAGCTGTTAAAAATGGAACTTCAGTTCAATTAAAAGTAAATTCAAGCAAACAAGGTCTTAGGTTTGTATTTGAAACTGAACTACTTAATCCTGTTTTAAAGCCAATTCAAATAAAAAAGCCAAACAGGAAATGCAAGGACATTTATTATAATTTTTTTAGCAATGAATGTAAATTGGAGCAGGAAATTCTAATGATTATTACAAAATAGTTTAAAAGTTAAATTATAAAGCGACAATAAGTACTACTTTTTTACCGTTTAGGATATATAATTTACCGATTGTGTTTTTTATATAGAAAAGGTTAATTTAATAGTATATTATGTATATGGGGGAAACATTGTCTAGAAGTTAAAACAAAGTTATTAGAAAATGTAAATCTCGAGAATTACAGCAAATAAGCATGGCTATAAATTTGAAAATGCATTTAAAATTTAAGTTAAGGGAACAATGGTATAAAAGGGAATGGTTAATATGGTAAGTGAGCGGAAAAATAGCGAAATATTAAATAATAAGCATGTATTATTAATTGATGATGAGGCTTTTCTTGTAAGACTATGGAAGAGTATATTAGAAAAGCAGGGGTATAAGGTAAGTGGGTTTACAGATAGCAAACTTGCAAGTGAAAATTTTAAAAATAATCCTCATGATTTTGATATAGTTATTACTGATCAGTCCATGCCACTTATTACGGGTGAAGAGTTGGCAGCGGAATTCTTAAAAATTCGTAGTGACATAAAAGTTATAGTATGTACTGGTTATCCAGAGTATTTAAATAAAGCTGATTTATTATCTGAGGGGGTTTGTCAGTATTTATTAAAGCCATTTGGAAATGATGTTCTTATAAAGGCTATTGAAGAAAACTTGAGAAAATAAATAAAAAATATGGTTAAAAGTAAATAAAAAAAATACATATAATATAAAAGGGTGATAAAGAAGTGCTAGCAGTTTTAGAGGCACTTCTTTTTTCTATAAGTATAGTATAATTTATCGTAAAAACTCTACTGCTACTTCTTTATCATTAAAATGTATTTTTGAATTATTTATAATTTGGTAATTTTCATTACCTTTTCCGGCTATTATAAGTAAATCATCATTTTTTAAAATTTTTATGCCTTTTTCAATAGCACTTTTTCTATCAATTAACTTTTCATAGCTTGAATTTACAGTCTTTATACCATCTTCAATTTCAGAAATTATATCTTTAGGATTTTCTGTTCTTGGATTATCAGAGGTTATTATGCAGTAATCTGATAAAATTCCTGCGGCCATTCCCATTATTTTTCGCTTGGATTTATCCCTATCACCTCCGCAGCCAAATATGGTTATAAGTCTTCCATTAGTCATATTTCTTGCCATAATAAGCAGTTTTTCAAGAGCAGCTGGGGTATGTGCATAGTCTATAAGTATGTTTTTATTAGAATCGTTTTTAACAAGTTCAAGTCTGCCAGGAATAGATTTTATATTTGGCACAAGATTTAAAATTTTATTTATATCCATGCCTAAAGCAATACATACACCTATTGCTGCAAGTATATTATAAATTGTAAATTCACCTGGAATATCTATAGTTATTTTATGACATTTTTCTTTGTATTTAATGTTAAAGCTTACAGAAGACTCAGTATAACTGATAGCATAAGCTTTTATATCTGCATTGGTATTAATGCCATAAGTTATAATTTTACAAGGTGATTTTTCAATGATTTCTTTTGATATTTTATCATCTAAATTTATAACTCCAATTTTACATTTTTGAAATAATTTTAGTTTTTCATTTTTATAGTTTTCCATATTACCGTGTATATCTAAGTGATCTGCAGAAAGATTTGTAAATACGCCTATATTAAAATTGCAAAATTCAACTCTTTTATTTAAGAGAGCTGAGGAAGTAACCTCCATTACTGCATTTTTTGCACCTTTATGTACAAATTGATTAAAGATATTTTGAAGTTCAAGAGCTTCTGGAGTGGTTGGATTAATTTTTTCTACAGCTATGTCTTTATTTTTTAATTTATAACCTAATGTTCCTATGATGCCAGTGTTTTCACCATAGGCTGCCAATATATCTCTTATATAATATGAAACTGTAGTTTTTCCATTAGTACCAGTTATTCCGATTAAATTCAATTTCTTAGAAGGCTCATTATAAAATAAATTTGCGGCGTTTGCGAGAGCAGTTTTTGTATCTTTAACCTTTATTAAAGTTATATTTTCTGTATTTAAATCAATATCATTTTCAGATATTACAGCGCAAGCTCCATTATGGATAGCTTTTTGTATATAATTATGACCATCTACTTTTGTACCTTTTATGCATATAAAGACAAAGTTGCCTTTTAATTTTCTTGAATCATAACTTATACCAGTAATATCTATGCTAGTGTTTCCTTTTATAATAGTGTAGTCTAAATTTCTTAAGATTTCATATAATTTCATTTTACTTCCTCCTAATTTGTCCCTATTTATATTATATACAACATTTTAACAATAAATATTGCATATATTGCTTGATATATTGTAAAAAATGCTTTAATATTTTTGTGGGGTGGTTCTATGGAGAATAAATTAGGATATTTAAATAGAGATTTTCAGTTGTTTCATTTGAAAGATAGAAAAAGTCAAAATTTCGAATTTCATTATCATGATTTCAATAAAATAATAATATTTTTATCTGGAAAGGTTACGTATTTAATTGAAGGAAAGGCATATGAACTTAAACCTTGGGACATTTTACTTGTAAATAATCACGATGTGCATAAGCCTATAATTGATTCTTCTAAAGTCTATGAAAGAATAATTATATGGGCAAATTCAGATTTTATAGAAAAGCATAATTATGAAAATTGTGATCTTTCTACATGTTTTAAATTAGCTTGTGAAAAGAGCTTTAATCTTGTAAGACTCCAAAATAAGCTTCAAGATAATATTAAATTTATAATAGAATCTCTTGAAGTATCAATTAATTCTGTAGATTTTGGAAGTAAACTTTTAAGCAATTCTCTTTTTATACAGCTTATAGTATACCTAAATAGAGTATATATTGATAATATGTATTTAAGTAATGAAGAGGAAGTTAAATATGATAAGCAAATTGAAAAAATATTAAAATATATAAATAGTAACTTAAAGGAAGAACTTTCAGTTGAAGTGCTATCTAAAGAATTTTATATTAGTAAATATTATCTTATGCATAAATTTAAAAAGGAAACTGGATACAGCCTTTATAGTTATGTAATGCAAAAAAGGCTTTTAATGGCAAAGGATCTTATTAAATCAGGGGAATCAATTTCAAAAGCTTTTATCCAGTCTGGGTTTAATGATTATTCATGCTTTTTTCGTTCTTTTAAAAAGATGTTCCATAAATCTCCTAAGGAATTTTCAATTAAAGTGAGCACTAAGTCTATAAAAAATGTGGAATAAATATACTCGTAAATAAAAAAATTAAAAATAGTAGAGGTTATTGAATATGGATATATCTATAAAACTAATTAAAGAAAAATTAAAGAAGGAGAAAGTATTTATTGTGGCGTTTTTTCTTTCTATAATATCTTCATTTATAAAAGCACCCAAATTGTCATACATAAATTTTAAAGTATTAGCACTCTTATTTAATTTAATGATAGTAATTGCAGCATTAAAAAAATTAAAGGTTATGGATAAGGTGGCTATGAAAATTTTATCTAAATGTAGCAATACAAGAATGGTTTCTATGGTATTTATAATGGTTACTTTTTTTTCGTCTATGCTTGTAACCAATGATGTGGCACTGCTGACTTTTGTTCCACTGGCTATATTTACATTTAAAAAGGCTAAAGAAGATTGCATGAAAACCATTATAATACAGACTCTTGCAGCAAACATTGGAAGCAGCCTCACACCTATGGGTAATCCACAAAATTTATTTTTATTTACCCATTATAATTTAAATGGCTTGCAATTTTTTTTTGTGACTATACCTTTTGTAGGGATGGGATTAGTGTGGCTTTTAATTTTAAATAAAAGAGTTTTAAAAAAAGGAATAAAAGTGTCAATTAGAAATGTACATATTGAGGATAAAAAAAGAACAGTTGTGTATGCAATTCTATTTTTATTTATAATAGCTTCTGTATTTGGAGGTGTTAATTATAAATATACTTTTTTAGCAGCAATACTATGTACATTACTTATGGATAGAGAGATTATAAAAGAAGTAGACTATTTTTTGCTTCTTACTTTTATATGTTTCTTTGTATTTATTGGAAATGTATCTAATATAGAATTTGTACAGCAGCAGCTTAAAAGTTTTCTTAAGTTGCCACATATGGTTTATTTTTCGTCTATAATGTTAAGTCAAGTTGTGAGCAATGTACCATGTGCTATATTAATTTCGAACTTTACAACTAATTGGCGCGAAGTACTTTTGGGAGTAAATATAGGAGGAATTGGGACAATGATTGCATCACTTGCAAGTCTTATTTCATATAAAATATATGTTAATGAATTTCCTGAGACAAGCAAAAAATATTCAAGCAAATTTAATTCTTATAATTTTTTTAGTCTACTTTTATTTTGCTTTATTATTTATTTTATGATTTAAATTTAATGTATAAAATACTCTAAAACGATAAACATAATGCTAAAAAGGAGTATGTTATTATGAGCAATAAATTAACTGTAACTAAAAAGAAAATGGCTTCACTTGGCTTAAAAAAGAATGATAGGGGCGACTATGAATATATAGATTCTTCAGAAAAGAATAAATCAAAATATAAACCAATAAAAAAGAATCCAATTAAATAAAATTGCTATTTAATTAGAATATTATGCTGTTTTAATAAATTATTTTGCAATTTCTAGATTTGAAAATAAAACCTCCCCTGTGGTTAATGTATCAAATGGGAGGTTATTTTCATGACAGTATTTATTCAGCTTCTTAAAAAATATAGCATGTTTTTACATGTATGGATGCTGTTTTAATGCTAGATTAAACAAATAAGGATAATCATTTTTTACATGTTTAATATACAATATCCATTGGTAAATTAAAAGTCCATACATTCTATCTATATCCACTGATAAATGAGAATAATCTTCATCACTTAAATTTTCTAGTTTATCTCTTATTGAAAGTTCGTCAATAATGTGAAAAATACTCCAAAGTAAGTCTGAAAACGTGTCGTGTTCTAAAAGTACGGGGTTTCCTAGAAGGTTGAGTAAGAAACTTCTTTTGACCATTAATAAGGATTTTAGGGTATCAAAAGAGGCTTTTTTGCTGTTTATATTAAAGTTGTGCTTTTTTACTAGAGCAGCTGCATTATCAAAATCTGAGGCTGTCCATTTGCTTGTTACACAAAGCTTATGTTTATTTATTTCATATTCAGTATCGAAATTTGAACATTGGCGTACAAGTTCAGAGCCAATTTCGCTGAAGAATACACCTATGACCATATTCATTTTTTCTAGTTTTTCTCTTTTTTCTCTATCAGAAATCATTTTATCTAATATTAAAGAAACTAATAGCATGCTAATAGGCAAAAAAGCTAAGTCTTGAAATAAATAAAAAAAAGTATCTTTGCTGTCGTTAAAAATTATAAATTGCAATAAATATATAATAAATGATGTTCCAAGTAATAATGCAGGTATAATAAAGTGTTTTTTTTGAAATCTCATATAGTATTCATCTCCTTACATATTTGTAAGTATAGCATAATTAATTATAAAAACTCTACTGCTGTTTTTTTATCATTGAAATGTACTTGTTTATTTCCTAATATAACTGGAGATATATTTCAGTTTGTCATTACATTTATAATAATTTTCAAATGTTAGTTTGAAATTTCAAAATGTAGAATTTAATTATAGTAAAATAAAATTTTTTTAACTAATATAACTAACAAAGCTATCGCAATTATGAAAAGTATTATAAAATATAATAAAGTAGTGTTTAAGACATCTTAAATTGAGGGGGGAGAAAAAATGAAGGCAAAAAAGTTTTTTATTGTCGTATTGTTTACTTTGCTAATTTGTATTTCTAAAGGTGTACAAGTTAATGCAGCTACAGATAGCGTTGATACCTTCCCACAAAAAACAGGCGTGGATATGAACAAGGAGTGGAAGGTTGAATTTAGTAAAACAATTGATCCGTCAAGTATCAATTCTACTAACTTTAAGGTTATGGATAATACAAGAGATATCGGGGTAAAGGTCAAAGCCGACAAAACCGATGCTAAAGCAGTAATTTTGGAACTTCCGACACTTGGATATGTTCCAGGAAAAACTTATACGCTTAATGTAAGTCAAGCCGTAAAATCACAAGATGGAAAAAGCTTAAGTAAACCTATTCAAATGAAATTTACTGTAAGTTCTACCATGGTAGATGGAACAAGTTATAGCGGTTTACCTGTAATTAGTGCGTGTGATGTTTTAAATAAAAATTTAACTACCAATGATAAGCTTTCACTAAGTATAAAAGCTTCAAATGCATCTAAAGTAAAATATAGGATATATTTATACAAATTTAATTACACAAGCTATAGTTTTAATTTCTATAAGGAACTTACAACGGGATACACAAATGAAGTTGATGCATCTGTTCCTTACAATTTTCAATATAATTCTCTAATTGATGCCGGAGATTATAAAGTTGTGGTGTATACGAAAAATTCTGATAGTGTGATTGGACAACATGAAGATGGAAATACAGATTTTGATAACTACTATACAAATTATTTTAGATGTGTTCAAAATGTAATATCAAGTTCTAATAATGAACAAATAACCTCTAAGAATTACAATATTAATTTTGACAATATAGTAAATGAGCAATATAATTCAAATTCATCACAGTATGAAATAAAGACATATTGGAGCTTAGCAAGCAAAAATATCATTTCATATTATATGAATCCAAATAACTTTATGGATAACGAAGGAAAGTACATGTTTATGAGGATTGATCAAACCTTAAGTAATATAACTGCAGATGATTTAAATACAATACTTAAAGGAAAAGGCACATTAGAAGGGATGGGACAAGCTTTTCTTGATGCTGCAAATCAGTACAAGCTTAATGTTGCGTATCTTGTGTCTCATGCACTTGAAGAAACTGGCAATGGTAAAACAAATTTAGCATCAGGTAACATAATAATTAATGGAAAACCAACATACAATTTTTGGGGTATACATGCCTATGATTCAGATCCAGATAAGTTAGGTTCTCAATATGCTTATGACAATGGTTGGTTTACACCAAAAGATGCTATAATGGGCGGAGCCAAGTTTATAGCTGAACAATACATATACAGTACTGATTCCACATCCTCTGATAGGAAAACTCTGTATAATATGAAGTGGAATCCTTCATATCCAGCATCATATGAGTATGCAACAGATGTTATGTGGGCATATAATAGTTCTTTGAATATGTATAATTTATTTGATCAATTATTGAGTAAAAGTAATGTGATTTATGAAATACCGAAGTTTAATTAAATAATGTGAACCAAAAGACAGAGTACGGAGTACAGAGTACAAAGTACAGTGAAGGATGATTTTCTGTAGCAAAGCTACAGAAAATCTTAAAACTTATTTTTTAATTGCTTACGCAATCGCGGCATTAATGTTGTTCAGCGAAGCTGACAACATATAAGTTTAAGATTTACCTAACATAAGGAAAGGTAAATCAACCTTAACTGTACTCTGATTTCTTAGCTTCTAGGTAATCCTTTTACTGGCTTGTGCATATTAGTATCTGTATCCATAGTAATTGGATTAGCTGTCTTTGAATTTTTAGTTTTATTATCGTTCTTCTTTTTATTTTCCGATTTTGTTCCCACTTTTATCACCTCTGTATTATAATTTCAAAATTATTAGAAATTATTCAAAGGAATCCACTTAAAACAGAGTACAAAGTACAATGAAGGACGATTTTTCTCCGTTAGCACTACGAAAAAATCTGAAAACTTATTTTTTTATTGCTGCGCAATCGTGCCATACATGGTACTCAGCGAAGCTGATACCATTTAAGTTTAAGATTTGCCTGAGTAAAACGAAAGGTAAATCATCCTTCTTTGTACTCTGTACTTTGTACTCTGCTCCAAAAATTGTAATTTGTGTTTCATTTTCAATAATAAAAATTCCTTTTACATAAAATTATTGTGTAGTAGATTAAAATTTAATATTATAATATAATTTTAGTAATAAACAAATATATGATGAATGGAGGTTAAAATATGGACAGCGATTTTAAAGAATTTACTTCAAAGAAAAAATACATATTGCCTTTAATTGATGTTTTATGTGCAATTGCAATTTTTGCACCATTTGCTGAAAATAGAAAAAAGCATCCAACGGCATTTTGGATATTTTTAGTTATAGCGATTATTTTTATAATATACGTAATTGCAGAGGATATTTATAAATACTATGTGTCAGAAGTAAAAAGGGTACCAGACATATCCATAAATAATGAAATGATAGTTATTAGAAGTGGATTCCCTATAAAAAAGTCAATATTAAAAATTGACGATATTGAAAAAATAGGTGTTCCTAAATATGACGATTCAATTGAAATTAGTTTAAAAAATGGTTTAAAAGCAAATATAAATTTTAAAGGATATTCAAAAGAGGATATAACAGAGATAAAATCAATATTTACAGAAATTAAAAATAAGATTTCTGGAGAAGATAATAATGAAATCAAAACTAAGACGTACCACAATTTTATTGGAAAAACGTATGTAAAATAATATGTGAAATAATATGTGAAACTAGTTCAGCTATAAATCTATATATGTTCAATAATCCCTTGAAGATTGCAACTTTGAAACATATATAGATTAAGTTTCGAAATGGTTTCACCATATATAAACCGTTTCAACTACCAAAATTAATTTGCATCAAAATGCCTAGAAGATGGCATTTTGATGCAAATTAATTTTGAAGTTTCAAGCGGTTTATCTCTATAAATACTTTAAATTTTTATGAAATTGTATTATAATATTTATATCAATACGAATTATCTTATACAATTACAAAAAAACGTTCGTAAAAAGTTAAGGAGAATGTATATTATGCTTGATAAAGATATGGTTAGAAGAATATTTGTTAAGAAGAAAGACGGTTTTGATGTTGAAGCTGGAGGTCTTTTTAAAGATCTTAAAGAAAATCTAGGAATAGATGGGCTTAAAAAAGTATCTATAGTTAATAGATATGATATGTCTGGCATAACAGATAGTGAGTATGAAGCTGCAAAAAAAACAATTTTTTCTGAAAGTACAGTAGATTATGTTTATGACGAAGAATTAAATATAGAAAATGATGAAAAAATGTTTGCAGTAGAATATTTGCCAGGACAGTATGATCAAAGAGCAGATTCGGCAGCACAATGTATGCAAATATTAACGGGAAAAGAAAATGTAGCAATACTTTCTGCAAGAATTAACATATTAAAAGGAAATATTTCAGAAGATGATTTTGAGAGAATAAAAAAGTATGTTATTAATCCTGTAGATTCAAGAGAAGCAGCTTTAGAAAAACCTTCCACTTTAAAAGTAGAATATAGTCTTCCAGATAGCGTAGAAACAATAGAAGATTTTGTTGATTTTGATGAAAATAAGCTTGAGGCATTCCTTAAAGATAGAGGACTTGCAATGAGTTTAGATGATTTAAAATTTACTCAAGAGTATTTTAAAAATAAGGAAAATAGAAATCCAACAATTACTGAAATAAAGGTTATAGATACTTATTGGTCAGATCATTGTAGACATACAACTTTTCAAACAAGATTAAATAACATTCAGTTTGAAGAAGGAAAATTTACCGGAATAATTAAAAATGCTTACGAAGATTATCTTGGAACTAGAAAAGAAGTTTATGGAGATAAGAAAAAAGAAGTATGTTTAATGGATATAGCTATTTTAGGTATGAAAGCTCTTAAGAAAAATGGCTATTTAAAAGATATTGATGAATCAGAAGAAATAAATGCCTGCAGTATAGTTGTTGATGCAGATATTAATGGAAAAACTGAAAAATGGTTAGTTATGTTTAAAAATGAAACACACAACCATCCAACTGAAATAGAGCCATTTGGTGGTGCAGCTACATGTCTTGGTGGTGCAATAAGAGATCCACTTTCAGGAAGATCTTATGTATATCAAGCAATGAGAGTTACAGGAAGTGGTGATCCTAGAACAAAAATAGAAGATACTACAAAGGGAAGACTTCCACAAAAGAAAATAACACTTGGAGCTGCTCATGGTTATAGTTCTTATGGAAATCAAATTGGTCTTGCAACAGGTCAGGTTTCTGAATGTTATGATGAAGGTTTTATAGCAAAGAGAATGGAAGTTGGAGCTGTAATTGCAGCTGCACCTAAGGAAAATGTAGTTAGAGAAGTTCCTAAACCTTCAGATGTAGTTATTTTACTTGGTGGAAGAACTGGTAGAGATGGCTGCGGTGGAGCAACAGGTTCTTCTAAGGAGCACACTGTAAGTTCACTTGAATCCTGTGGAGCAGAAGTTCAAAAAGGAAATGCACCAACCGAAAGAAAACTTCAAAGATTATTTAGAAATAAAGCTGTAAGCACTATGATAAAGAGATGTAACGATTTTGGTGCAGGCGGAGTTTCTGTTGCGATTGGAGAGCTTACAGATGGACTTAACATAAATCTTGATTTAGTTCCTAAGAAATATGAAGGTCTTGATGGAACAGAACTTGCTATTTCAGAATCTCAAGAAAGAATGGCTGTAGTAGTTACTAAAGAGAATGCTGAAAAGTTTATAGAGTATGCAGAAAAAGAAAATTTAGAAGCTGTTATAGTTGCCAAAGTAACTGATGATAAGAGGCTTAAGTTATTCTGGAAAGGCAAGGCTATAGTAGATGTTACTAGAGAATTCCTTGACACAAATGGTGTTAGACAAAATACAGATGTTTTTGTAAAAGCACCTTCAGAAAAAGAAGATTATTTTAAAATAAGTTCAGCTACAGAAGACTTAAAAGGAAAGTGGCTTGATACATTATCAGATTTAAATGTATGCAGTCAAAAAGGATTGTCAGAAAGATTTGATAGTACAATAGGAGCTGGAACAGTTTTAATGCCGTTTGGTGGAAAATATCAAGAAACACCTGCAGAAGGTATGGCAGCAAAACTTCCAGTATTAGATGGTGATACAACTACAGGTACTGTTATGACTTATGGTTACAATCCTAAAATAGGAAAATGGAGTCCTTTCCACGGAGCTTTATATTCTGTAATTGAATCTTTAACAAAAGTTGTATGTATGGGCGGAGATTACAAGAAATCAAGACTTACTTTCCAAGAGTATTTTGAAAGACTTAATAAGGATGCAGATAGATGGGGAAAACCTTTTGCAGCACTTCTTGGAGCTTTATATGCTCAAAAAGAATTTAAAACAGCAGCAATTGGCGGTAAAGACAGTATGTCTGGAACCTTCATGGATTTAACAGTTCCACCAACTTTAGTATCTTTCGCTGTTAATGTTTTAGATGTAAACAAGATTCTTTCACCAGAGTTTAAGAAAAGTGGAAGTAAAGTTGTATTAGTTAAGAGCAGCAGAGATGAAAATGAAATAGTTAAAATGGATGAATTAAAGGCAAACTTTGATAAAGTGCATGAACTTATAGAAAAAGGATATGTATTAAGTGCTCAAAGTGTTAGAAATGGTGGTTTATGCTCAGCAATAAGCAAAATGTGCTTTGGAAATAGAATTGGTTTCAAGTTAAATACTTCTGCCAGTGTAGATTTATTTGCAGAGGATTATGGTTCAATAATTTTAGAACTTCCTTCAAATTTAGATTTAAAAGAATTGTTTGGAGAAACTAATTATATTGAAATTGGAAATACTGAGAGAGAAGAACATATAGATTTAGGAGAAACTAAAATTGATTTAAAAGCTGCTTACAGTGCTTGGACAAATACGCTTGAAAGAATATTCCCAACACAAGCTGAAGTTTTAAATAAACCAGAAATAAATGTTAATGCTAAAGAGGAAAAACCACGTGTTAGCATATTAAATAAGATTCCAAAGCCAAGAGTGTTTATACCAACTTTCCCAGGTACAAACTGTGAGTATGATTCAGCAAAAGCTTTTGCTAAAGCAGGCGCAGAGACAAGTACCTTAGTGTTTAGAAACTTAAAGGAAACTGATATAGAAGCTTCAATAGAGGCAATTGTAGAGGAAATAAGAAAAGCTCAAATGATAATGATACCTGGAGGCTTTAGTGCTGGAGATGAGCCAGATGGTTCAGGTAAATTCATAGCTACTGTATTTAGAAATGAAAAGATTAAAAATGAAGTTATGAAGTTGTTAAATGAAAGAGATGGATTAATGCTAGGAATTTGTAATGGCTTCCAAGCACTTATAAAGCTAGGACTTGTTCCATATGGCGAAATAAGAGAAATAGATGAAAATTGTCCTACTTTAACTTACAACAGTATAGGAAGACACGTATCACAAATGGTGTATACTAAGATTGTTTCAACTAAATCACCTTGGCTTGGCAATGTAAATAAGGGGGATATTCACTGTATACCAGTATCTCACGGAGAAGGAAGATTTGCTTGCAGTGATGAACTTGTAAGAAAACTTATGGAAAATGGTCAGGTAGCAACTCAATATGTTGATATGAACGGAAATTTAAGCTATGATACTAAGATAAATCCTAATGGATCAGTTTGCTCAATTGAAGGTATAACAAGTCCAGATGGAAGAATACTTGGTAAGATGGGACACTCAGAAAGATTTTCAAGCAATACTTACAAAAATATATTTGGAAATCAAGATCAAATGATATTTAAGAGTGGAGTAGAGTACTTTAAATAAAAAAATAAAAATAGTGGCTGTGAAGCCACTATTTTTTTATTGATTAATCCTCCAAATGTCTCTAGCATATTTTTTAATAGTGTTATCACTAGAAAATGCACCAGAGTGAGCTATATTGACAATTGACATCTCTCTCCATTTGTCTTGATTTCTATATAATTCGTCTATTTTATTTTGTGCATCTAAATAGGCTGCAAAATCTTTTAAAACGAAAAATTCATCGTTGTTTGCAAGTAAATATTTGTGTATATCTGCAAATTCAGAAGGTGAAACCCCGAGAGAACCATTTACTAGATTATCAAGGATTCTTTTAATCCTAGGATCGCTATTATAATAATCCATAGAGTTGTAACGTTTAGTCTTTTCTAATTCCATAACTTCATCTTTTTTCATACCAAAAATGATTATATTTTCTTCTCCAACTTGGTCACATATTTCAACATTTGCACCATCCAAAGTGGCTATAGTAATTGCTCCATTCATCATGAGTTTCATATTGCCAGTTCCTGAAGCCTCTTTAGTAGTTGTTGAGATTTGTTCACTTATATCAGCGCAAGGTATTATTTTTTCAGCAAGAGAAACAGAATAATTTTCTAAGAATATGACTTTAATTTTGTTATTTACTGCTTGATCCTTATCTATTATATCGGCTACAGTATTTATTAATTTTATTGTTTGCTTAGCCAAGTAATATCCTGGAGCAGCTTTGGCACCAAAAAAGAACGTTCTAGGTACAATATCTAAATTAGGATTTTCCTTTAATCTATAATAAAGGTCTAATATATTAAACACGTTTAAAAGTTGTCTTTTATATGCATGAAGTCTTTTGACTTGAACGTCAAATATTGAATTAGGGTCAATATTAATTCCGTGTGTTTCATAAAAATATTTAGCAAATTCAGCTTTATTCGCTTGTTTAATTTCATACATTTTATCTTGAAAATCTTTATCCTTAGAATAAGCAAGTAGGTTTATAAGTTTAATTGGTTCTGTAATCCAGTTATCTCCAATAGTTTTATTTATTAATTTTGAAAGTTCTGGATTGGATTTTAAAAGCCATCGTCTATGAGTTATTCCATTTGTTTTATTATTAAATTTTTGTGGGAAGAATTTATAAAAGTTATTAAGTTCTCTTTCTTTTAGTATTTGAGTATGAAGCTTAGCAACTCCGTTTACAGAATGACTGCCTACTATTGCAAGAAATGCCATTTTAACATAACCATCGCAGACAATTGCCATATCGTGTACTAAATTTAAGTCGTTATACTTTTCATAAATTTTTTTGCAAAATCTTTCGTTTATTTCTGTAATTATCATAAAAATTCTTGGAAGTAATTTCTTAAATAACTCTATTGGCCATTTTTCAAGAGCTTCTGTAAGAATAGTGTGGTTTGTGTATGACATTACATTTGTAGTTATTCTCCATGCATCATCCCATGAAACTTGTTCTTCATCAACTAAAATTCTCATAAGTTCAGCAACTGCAACAGCAGGATGTGTATCATTTATTTGAATTTGTATATATTCATCTAATTTTGTTATAGGTTTTCTTGTTTTTCTAAAAGTTCTGAGTATACTTTGAAGTCCGGCACTAACAAAGAAATACTGCTGCTTTAATCTAAGAATTTTACCATCTATCCTAGTGTCATCAGGATAAAGTACCTGTGAAATAGATTGTACAGAATATTTGTGTTCAACTGCTTTTGTATATTCTCCTTTGCTGAAAGAATCAAGATCAAAATCTTTATCAATTGTTTCTGCACTCCACAGCCTTAGAGTATTTACAGTGTTGTTTTTATAACCTACTATTGGAGTATCGTAGGGGATAGCAAGCACTGCTTCATAATCTGTATGTTCAAATGTTAAAGTATCATTTTCTAAAACAGGTGTAACCTTGCCACCAAATTTAACTACAACAGCCTTATCTTCTCTTCTAACTTCCCATACATTTCCGTTTTTTAACCAGTTATCAGGTATTTCAACTTGGTATCCATTAACTATTTTCTGCTCAAAAAGACCATAGTCGTATCTTATTCCGCAACCATGACCTGCAATTCCTACGGAGGCCATTGAATCTAGGAAACACGCAGCAAGTCTACCTAAACCACCATTTCCAAGACCAGCATCATGTTCTAGCTCCTCTAACTCGTCCAAATTAATGTCAAGTTCCGCTAGAGCTTCCCTGCAAAGATCCCTTATACCTAAATTTAAAAGATTACTTCCAAGTAAACGTCCTATCAAAAATTCCATTGAAAAATAGTAAACTTGTTTCTTTTTTTGGCTAGAATAATAGTCATTGCTATTCATCCATTTTTCAGAACTATAATCTTTTACAAGAGATGCAAGCGCATAGTACTTATGAAAATTTGAAGCTGATCTTATACTTTCTGCATATAAGGTTGTAAGCTTCCTTTTAAAATCACTTTTAAAGCTTTCTTTATTTATTCTCATATTTTCCCTCCTAGCAATTTTCAATATATAATTTGAGTTTACACTTTAGTTTCTCCATAGATAAACAATATGAAAAATAAAAATTGAAAATACCATAGATTGATAAGTAATATTTATAAATGCTTTGAATGATTACAAAAATGAATTGCAGATAATTGAAAAATTTCAACTGTGTTATCATTGGAAATACAAGAAAAGGCACACTATTTTTAATAATTGAAATTGTGCTACTTTTCAATAAGTTTATGTAGTAATACTACAACTTTTGAGCTATTTAGTCAATTATAATTAATTGTATAGATAAATGAAGAAAATACAAGAAAAGGATGCTAAATCAGAGTACAGAGTACAGAGTACAAAGTACAGTGAAGGATGATTTTCTTCCGTTTTGCTACGGAAAATCTTATAACTTATTTTTGATTGCTTACGCAATAGCGTCATTACTGTTGTCAGCGAAGCTAGCAACAGTTAAGTTTAAGATTTACCTGACGTGAGGAAAGGTAAATCATCATTCACTGTACTCTGTCAGTTGTACTCTGAATAATGGTTCGTATTTTTTTAAATAGTAGAACATAAAATTTAATTAGAGTTTTTGAACATTTGATGCTTCAGGGCCTCTTGGACCTTTGACTACGTCATATTTTACTTCTTCACCTGCATCAAGCATTTTTTTAGCACCATTTTCTTTTACAGAAGAGTAATGTACAAATACATCATCTTCACCTTCAGAAGATATAAAACCATAACCTTTTTCTGGATTAAACCATTTAACTGTACCTAATTTCATTTTTTTCCTCCGTATTTGTTGAATTTATTTTTTTATTCTATAATAGTATTAACAAAATAGAGGTAATCAATTCACAATCATTGTGCATTGTCAAAGGGGTGTTAATTTGAAAATAGCATTGGCTCAAATTGATATGTTTTGGGAAGATAAATTAAAAAATAAGGATAAGTGTTTAAAGTTTATTGAAGAGGCTTCAAAAAATGGTGCTGAATTAATTATTTTCCCTGAAATGACGCTTACAGGTTTTTCTATGGATATACATAAAATAGGAGAACAAAATAATGAAACTGTTAAATGGTTTTTGGATAAAGCTTTAGTATATAATATATATATTGGTTTTGGGTTTGTAGAATTAGAGAATGGCTTTGGAAAAAATAATTTTTCTATTTGTTCGAAGGAAAAAAAGGAAATTGTAAGATATACAAAAATACATCCCTTTTCTTATGGTGATGAAGATAAATATTATTTAAAAGGAAATGAATTAAAGTATTTCAAAATAGATAAAATGAAATTTTCTACATTTATATGCTATGATTTAAGATTCCCTGAAATTTTTCAAGCTGCTAGCAAAAAATCAGAGTTGATTATTATAATTGCAAATTGGCCAGAAAGTAGAAGTGAGCAGTGGATTAGTTTACTAAAAGCAAGGGCTATTGAAAATCAGTGCTATGTTGTTGCGGTAAATAGGGTTGGAATTGGAAATGACATTAAATATTCTGGTGATTCTATGGTAGTAAATCCATATGGAGATATAATATGTAGCTGTAGAAATTCAGAAAAACTTATATTATGTGATTTAGAAATTGATAGAGTGCTAGAATGTAGAAATAAATTTAGATTTAAACAGGATAGAAGAGAAGATCTTTATTGTAAGTTTATAAAAAAGGAGTTAGAGTAATTTGAAACCATTGGCAGATAGAATTAGACCTGAAAAACTTGAAGAAGTATTTGGTCAGAAGCATATACTTGGAAAAGAAAAAATACTAAATAGAATTTTAGAGAGTGGCTTAATACCCAATATGATTTTTTATGGCCCACCTGGTATTGGAAAGACTACAGTGGCAAATATTATTGCTAAAAAGGCAAATAAAAAATTTTATAAATTAAATGCTACAACGGCATCCCTTAGTGACATTAAAGATGTTATAAGCGATTTAAATACACTTATGGGCCGAAATGGTGTTTTACTATATTTAGATGAGATACAGAATTTTAATAAAAAACAGCAGCAATCTTTATTACAGTTTATGGAAAACGGGGATATTACTTTAATTGCAAGCACAACAGAAAATCCATATTTTTATGTATATAATGCAATTTTGAGTAGGGCAACAATATTTGAATTTAAGCCTCTTAAAAATGAAGATATAATTTTGGCAATAGATAGGGCAATAAGTTTAGTTCAAAGTGAATATTCGGACACTGTCATTGAAATTGCGGAGGATGCTAAAGTTTATGCGGCAAATGTGAGTGGAGGAGATTTAAGAAAAGCATTAAATTCTATAGAACTTGCAATATATTCAACAAATAAGGATGAGAGTGGAAAAATAAATATAGATATGGATGTAATTAAGGAATGTACTCAAAAAAACATTTTTAAATTTGATAAAGATGGTGATAATCATTATGATATTTTGAGTGCCTTTCAAAAATCAATAAGGGGAAGTGATCCTGATGCAGCCATTCTCTATTTGGCAATGTTAATTAAAGGTGGGGACTTAAAGTCTATTTGTAGAAGATTACTAGTCATTGCAGCTGAGGATATAGGTCTTGCATATCCACAGGCAATTTCTATTGTAAAAGCTTGCACAGATGCGGCCTTAGAATTAGGCTTTCCTGAGGCTAGAATACCACTTTCTGAGGCGGCTATTTTGCTTGCTACGGCTCCAAAGTCAAATAGTGTAATTATAGCAGTTGATGAGGCACTTAAGGATTTGGACAGTATGAATTTAGGTGAAATACCAATTTACCTTCGCGATGGACATTATGAAGGAGCAAAAGCCCTTGGAAGGATGCAGGATTATAAATATCCACATGCATATAAAAATAATTATGTTAAGCAGCAATATCTTCCAGATGGAGTGAAAGATAAAAAATATTACATATATGGAGAAAATAAAATAGAGCAGACTTGTAAAAAATACTGGGATATTATTAAGGAATAAAAATTATGAGTGAATATAGTAAGATTAAAATATCGGTTAGAAATCTTGTTGAATTTGTAATGAGAAAAGGAGATCTAGATAATAGATTTCAGGGTATTAGTAGAGCAGTTGATGGTACTAAAATTCATGGTAAGCTTCAAAGAGAAAATAAGAAATTATATAGTAAAAAGGAAAATTGCAGTTATAATTCAGAAGTATTTATGAAATATGAAGTTTCATATAAAGAAATAGATTTTTTAGTTGATGGTCGTGCTGATGAAATTATATCTGATGAAGGTAAAATTATTATAAATGAAATTAAAAGTACGGCAAGATCCTTAGAATTTATTGATGAAAATTATAATGAATTGCATTGGCTTCAGGCTAAGTGTTATGGATATATATATGGTTTACAAAATAATGTAGATAGTATAACTATAAGGCTTACTTATGTAAATGCAGATACTTATGAATGCAAAGTATTTGAAAAAGTTTTTAATAATTTAGAGCTTAAAGCTGAATTTTTTAAACTTTTAGAGTTGTATATAGTTTGGGCTAAGTTTACAGAAGAGTGGATTAAAGTACGAGAAACTTCTATAAAAAAAATGCAATTCCCATTTCAAAACTATAGAAAAGGTCAGAGAGAGCTTGCAGTATATGTTTATAAAGCAATACAGGAAAATAAAAATGCGTTTATTAAAGCACCTACTGGAATAGGAAAAACTATTTCTACGATATTTCCTGCTGTAAAAGCAATGGGAGAAGAGTTAAATGAAAAAATATTTTACTTGACCGCTAAAGGCACTAATGGGAATGCAGCAGAGGATGCTATCAATCTTATGAGAAAAAATAATTTAAAGCTAAAATCTATTGTAATTACTTCAAAAGAAAAAATATGTTTTAATGATGAAATTTCTTGCAATCCAGAAGGGTGCATTTATGCAAAGGGACACTATGATAGAGTTAATGAGGCAATTTTAGATATATTAAAAAATGAAGATAATCTATCAAGAGATAAAATAGAAAAGTATGCTTCAAAACATAAAGTGTGTCCTTTTGAGTTTTCACTTGATTTGACTTTGTGGTCAGATTTGATAATTTGCGATTATAATTATGTATTTGATCCCGCCGTATATTTGCGTAGATTTTTTTCGGATAATAATGGTAAATATACATTTTTAATAGATGAAGCTCATAATTTAGTGGATAGGGCACGTAATATGTACTCAGCTAGTTTATGCAAAAGTACCGTTATGAAATTAAAAAAAGCAGTTCAAAATAAAAAAGGAAAGTTGTATAAAGTATTAAATGAATTAAATAAAGTTTTTATTGAACTAAAAAAAGTTGAAGCCGAAAGAGATGTTTTTGTGCAAGAAGAGATACCAAAGGATGTAATAAGGTATGTTTTAAAGTTTACGACAATATGTGAAGAATGGCTAATTATGAATGCTGATTCAGATATTTATAAAGATATGCTTGACTTTTATTTTGAGTGTACAGCTTTTGCTAGGATAGCCGAATTATATGACGATGCTTTTGTGTTTTTAGGAGAAAAAACTCATGAGGATTTTATAATTAAATTATACTGTTTAGATCCATCAAAGCTCATTAAAGAAGCTTCAAAACGTGGAAAAACTTCAGTGTTTTTTTCTGCTACGCTTACACCTATGAATTATTATAAGGAAATGTATGGTGCAACTAAAGAAGATTATTCGGGTGCATTGAAGTCACCTTTTTCAGAGAAAAATTGTTTAGTTGCAATTGAAAATAGAATTTCCACAAAATATATAAATAGGGAAAAAAGCTATGATGATATAGTTGAATATATAAATTCTTTCATAAGCCCTAAAAAAGGTAATTATATGGTTTTCTTTCCGTCATATAAATATATGGAGGAAGTATATGAAAGATTTTCAAATAAGTACAATTATAATGTAGTAATACAAAGCGGTAGTATGGATGAAGTAGAAAGAAAAGATTTTTTGGATAAATTCAAGAATAATTCGGATGAGGAAATAATTGCATTTTGCGTTATGGGAGGAGTATTTTCAGAAGGAATTGATTTGAAAGGAGAAAGTCTTATTGGTGCTGTGATAGTTGGAGTAGGACTTCCAAAAGTTTGTATTGAAAGAGAGCTAATTAGAAAATATTTTAGTAAAAAGAATAATTTAGGATATGAATATGCATATATTTATCCTGGAATGAACAAAGTTCTTCAAGCAGCAGGAAGAGTAATTCGTTCAGAAGAAGACATAGGAGCTATTCTTCTACTTGATGAAAGATTTGGAAATGGCACGTACAGAAGCTTATTTCCTATAGAATGGTCATCGCGTATTTTTGTGAAAAATAAAAATGAAATAGAAGAAAAAATAAAAAATTTTTGGAATTATAATTAAAAATGCAAGTTTGCTATTGAAAAATTTCATTTTAATATTATAATATTGGTAATAGCATTTTTTTTTATATTAAATAAATTATTATATTAAATTCTTAAACTTTTTTAAGAAAATAATGTAAAATTTTCAACATAAGTAAGTTAGGGGGCTTAAAAATGGCAAATAGCATTGGATTTCCAAAAAAACAGGGACTTTACGATCCCGCCTTTGAAAAGGATAATTGTGGAATAGGTTTTATAGCTAGTATAAAAGGTGAACAAACCCATAGTATAGTTAAAAAAGGAATTGAAATTTTAGTAAACTTGACACATAGGGGTGCTGTCGGAGCTGATACTAAAACAGGTGATGGAGCAGGAATAATGGTTCAAATACCTGATGAGTTTTTTAGAATCACTTGTGATAATTTAGGCATAGAACTGCCAAAAGAAGGCAAGTATGCAGTAGGAATGGTGTTCCTTCCGAAAGAAATAGCTCTTTCATATCAATGTGAAGGTATTTTTGAAAGAGTAGTTGAAGAAGAAGGACAAAAAGTATTAGGTTGGAGAGAAGTTCCAAGAGATAATAGATCAATTGGAGAAACAGCAAAAGGAAGCGAACCTATTATTAAACAAATTTTTATAGGTAGCAATTTAGAAGATCAAAAAGAATTTGAAAGAAAACTTTACCTGATAAGAAAAAGAACAGAAAGTGAAGTTAAAAGACTTGTTGAAAGAAATTCAGAATATTTCTATATATGCAGTCTTTCAAGCCGTACAATTGTATATAAGGGACTTTTGCTTGCTGATCAAATAAATAGTTTTTATATGGATTTAAATGACATAAATTTTAAAAGTGCTATAGCTTTAGTTCATCAAAGATATAGTACAAACACTTTTCCAACTTGGGATCTTGCACAACCCTTTAGACATTTAGCTCATAATGGTGAAATCAATACAATTAGAGGAAACAGAAATTGGATGAATGCTCGTGAGGGAGTTTTAAAATCATCCTCCTTTGGCAAAGATATTTCAAAACTTTTCCCTATAATAAAACCTAAGGGTAGTGATTCTGCTTCTCTTGATAATGTTTATGAACTATTAGTTGCAGATGGTAGAACACCTGCTGAAGCGCTTATGATGTTAATTCCAGAAGCATGGGAAAATAACAAGGATATGGAAGCATCTAAAAGGGCTTTTTACGAATATCAAGGTACATTAATAGAGCCTTGGGATGGTCCAGCAGCAGTATCATTTACAGATGGAACTCAAGTTGGTGCAGTTTTAGATAGAAACGGACTTAGGCCAGCAAGGTATTTAATTACTAAAGATGGTATAGCAGTACTTGCATCAGAAGCGGGTGTACTTAAGTTTTCTCCTGAAGAAATTACTTGTAAGGGAAGATTACAGCCTGGAAAGATGTTCTTAATAGATACAAAAGAAGGAAGAATAATAAGTGATGCTGAAATAAAGAACAACATATGTAATAGTAAAGAGTATAAAGAAATCATTGAAAAAAATAAATTTACTTTAGATGATTTTGAAGGTACTAAGTCAGAAGAAAAAATTAATCCTGAAGTTTTAAAAGAAAAACAACAGGCATTTGGTTATACATTAGAAGATTTAAAAGTAATAATTGGGCCTATGGCAAAAACTGGACATGAACCTATAGGATCAATGGGAAATGATACTCCACTTGCTGTGTTATCTAATAAGTCTCAATTACTTTTTGCATATTTTAAGCAGCTTTTTGCTCAGGTTACCAATCCACCAATAGATCCGATAAGAGAAGAACTTGTAACTTCACTTATGAATTATATTGGTTCTCAGGGTAATATATTAAATAAAGAAATTTCAAATAATCCATTTATAGAAATAAAGGAACCAATACTTACAAATCTTGAGATGGATAAGATCAAAAACCTCAGTAACAAGGATTTTAAGACAACCACTATACCTATAACATTTAAAGCTGATACTGGCATTGAAGGTTTTAAAGATGCAGTCAATAAGATTTGCGAAAGAGCATCCAAAAGGGTTAGCGAAGGCTTTAATATACTTGTTTTGAGTGATAAGAATATGGATTCTTATGAAGCAGCTATTCCTAGCTTACTTGCTGTTTCAGCTGTTCAACATCATCTAATAAAAGAAAAAACGCGTACTAAAATTTCCATAATTGTTGAAACTGGTGAAGCAAGGGAAACTATGCACTTTGCGTTGTTATTAGGTTATGGTGCAACAGCAGTAAATCCATATATTGCATTTGATACAATAAAAGAAATTATTCGTGAAAAAGATTTAGATGGTATTGATGAGAAGAAGGCACTGTTTAATTATGTTGATGCTTTAAATCATGGATTGCTTAAAATATTATCAAAAATGGGAATTTCAACACTAAGAAGTTATCATGGAGCTGAAATATTTGAAGCCATTGGACTTAATAGTGAATTTATAAATAAATACTTTGAAGGAACTCCTTCTAGAATTGAAGGTATTGGAATTGAAGAAGTAGCTAAGGAAGTATTAACTAGACACAAAAATGCCTTTAATAAGATAAGAAAGCCAATTTCAGTACTTGATATTGGAGGACAGTATGCATGGAGAAAAACTGGAGAATATCACTTATTTAATCCAGAAACAATTTATAAACTTCAAGTTTCAGCTAGGACTAGTAATTATAAATTGTTTAAGGAATATACAAGTATAATAAATAATCAGGATAAAAACTTATGTACTATAAGGGGTTTATTCAAGTTTAAGAATTTAAAACCTATTCCAATTGAAGAAGTAGAACCAGTAAGTGAAATTCTTAAAAGATTTTGTTCAGGTGCAATGTCTTTTGGATCTATCAGTAAGGAAGCTCATGAAACTATAGCAATAGCTATGAACAGAATTGGTGGAAAGAGCAACTGTGGAGAAGGCGGAGAAGACAGTGATAGATATAAGAGGGATGCAAATGGAGATCTTAGACGAAGTGCAATAAAACAAATAGCTTCAGCAAGATTTGGAGTTACAACGGAATATCTTGTCAATGCAGATGAACTTCAAATTAAGATGGCTCAGGGTGCAAAACCAGGTGAAGGCGGTCAACTTCCAGGTAAAAAGGTTGACAAGAATATAGCTAAAGTAAGACACTCAACTCCTGGTATAGATCTTATATCACCACCACCTCATCACGATATATATTCTATTGAAGATTTGGCACAGCTTATATATGACTTAAAATGTGTAAATACTTCAGCTAGAATTAATGTCAAACTTGTTTCAGAGGTTGGTGTAGGTACAGTAGCAGCAGGGGTTGCAAAGGCTCATGCTGATGCAATATTGATAAGTGGACACGATGGTGGTACTGGAGCATCACCTGTTTCATCAATAAAACATGCCGGTATACCTTGGGAGCTTGGGTTATCAGAAGCACAACAAGTACTATTATTAAATAACTTAAGAAGCAGAGTTGTACTTCAAACCGATGGTCAGCTTAAAACTGGTAGAGATGTTGTTATAGCAACACTTCTTGGAGCAGAAGAATTTGTTTTTGCTTCAACGCTATTGGTAGTAATGGGATGCACTATGCTTAGAAGCTGCCATTCTAATACATGTGAAATGGGTATTGCTACTCAAGATCCAGAACTTAGAAAGAATTTTAAAGGAAAACCTGAAAATGTAATTACTTTCTTAACATTTATAGCTGAGGAAGTTAGAGAATATATGGCTCAACTTGGTTTTAGAAGTATAAATGAAATGGTTGGAAGAGTAGATAAAATTGATACTAAAGAGGCTATTAGCCATTGGAAGGCTAAAAAGCTTGACTTCTCAAGAATATTATATAAACCAGACATGCCAAAGAGAATTAAACCATACTGCACAGTTAAGCAAGAACATGGTCTTGATAAGAGTATGGATTACAAATTAATTGCAGTTGCAAGGGAAGCAATGACTGAAAAGAAACCTGTTACTGGAAACTTTGAAATTAAAAATGTTGATAGAACAGTTGGAACTATGCTTAGTGGAAAGATAGCAAAATTGTATGGTGCAGAAGGTCTTCCGGAAGATACAATAAAATTTAATTTTGTTGGTTCTGCAGGTCAGAGTTTTGGTGCTTTTGGAGCTAAGGGAATTACACTTGTCCTTGAAGGAGAAGCTAATGATTATGTTGGAAAAGGTCTTTCAGGTGCTAAGATAATAATAAAAACTCCTAGAAATGCAGGCTTTAAGCAAGATGAAAATGTGATAGCTGGAAATACTCTTCTTTATGGTGCAACTAGTGGAAAGCTATTTGTTAACGGTATTGCTGGAGAGCGTTTTGCAGTAAGAAATAGTGGGGCTTATGCGGTTGTTGAAGGTGTAGGAGATCACTGTTGTGAATATATGACAGGTGGGGTTGTTACTGTAATGGGAACAACTGGAAGAAACTTTGGCGCTGGTATGAGCGGTGGTATAGCATTTGTTTTTGATGAAGATAATGAGTTTTTATCAAAGTGTACTAATGAATCAATTGAAATATCATCTGATCTGGATGCTGATGATGAAGAAATGCTATTAAGTCTTATAAAGGAGCACTATGGATGTACTGAAAGTGTTAAGGCAAAAGCTATATTAGATAACTGGGATGAAGCAAAAGCTAAGTTTAAAATAGCTATACCAACGGCTTATAAGGCTATAATTAAAAATACTAGAGAAAAATCAGCAGCAGCTGGCATGTAATAGGAGGTGCAGATATGGGAAAGATAACTGGATTTAAAGAATATGATAGAGAAGTTTCTAAAGAACGTGATGTAAAAGCAAGAATAAAGGATTATAAGGAAGTATATGACAGATTAACTGAAGATAAGGTTAAAATTCAAGCAGCTAGATGCATGAATTGTGGTACCCCATTTTGCTCATGGGGCTGCCCTCTTGGAAATTTGATGCCTGATTTTAATGATATGGTCTATAATGATCAATGGAAAAAAGCTTATGAAAGAATTTCTTTAACAAGTAATTTTCCTGAGTTTACTGGAAGAGTTTGTCCTGCTTTATGTGAAGGCTCATGTACACTTGGAGATAATTCAGATGCAGTTTCTGTTAAAGAAGTTGAATATGCAATTATAGAAATGGCTTATAAAGAGGGATGGGTAAAACCTGCGGAACCTAAGGTTAGAACAGGAAAGAAAGTTGCAATTATAGGTTCTGGACCTGCTGGACTTGCCGCAGCTGCTGAACTTAATTCTGTTGGACATAACGTAACTGTATTTGAAAGAGATAATAAAGTTGGTGGACTACTAAGATATGGTATTCCAGACTTTAAACTTGAAAAGCACGTTATTGATAGAAGAGTTGATATTATGACTAAATCAGGAATAGAATTTAAAACCTCTACTAATGTTGGTTATGATATAAGCATTCAAGATATAAAAAACGAATTTGATGTTGTGCTTTTAACTGGCGGTTCTACAATCCCAAGGGATTTAAAAGTTGAAGGTAGAGAACTTAATGGAATACACTTTGCAGTGGATTATTTAAAACAGCAAAATATGAGAAATTCTGGACTCAATATAGACGGAGAAGAAATAACTGCTAAGGATAAGGTTGTTGTAGTAGTAGGTGGAGGAGATACTGGTTCAGATTGTATTGGAACGGCTATAAGACAAGGCGCTAAAGCAGTATATCAATATGAGATAATGCCAAAGCCACCTACAGAAAGGGATGAAACAATGCCTTGGCCATTATTTCCTAAGGTATTTAAAACAACTTCTTCTCATGAAGAGGGCTGCATAAGAGAATTCTGTGTTTCAACTAAAAAAGTTGAAGGAAAAGATGGCTTTATTGAAAATCTTAAGGGAATAAGAGTAGAGTGGGAGAAAGATGCTTCAGGTAGAATGTCAATGAAAGAAGTAGAAGGCAGCGAATTCGAACAAAAAGTTGACTTGATCCTCATTGCAATGGGATTTGTACATCCTCAGCATGAAGGTGCTATTAATGATTTAGGATTAAAGCTTGATGGAAGAGGAAATGTAGTTGCAGATGAAAATTACAAAACTAGTGATGATAAAGTTTTTACGGCTGGAGATATGAGAACTGGTCAATCTCTTGTAGTTCATGCAATACATGACGGAAGACAGGCAGCAAAGGCAATTGATGAATACTTGATGGGGGAAAGTTCGTTATTGGGATGAAATCAGAGTACAAAGTACAGAGTACGGAGTACAGTGAAGGATGATTATCCTCCGTTTATCGGATAAATCTAAAAATTTATAAGAGAGTTTAGCTTCGCTAAACCAATAAGCAATAGGTAGTTTTTGTGTAAAACAAAAACTACCTATTGCTTATTTATTATGGGTTTGGGCGAAAGCCCATTAAGTTTTTAAATTTTCTGCGTAAGCAGAAAATTAACCGTCACTGTACTCCGTACTCTGTACTTTGTACTCTGTTTTAAAAAAGTACTCTGCTTTAAAAATAGTTGACAAGTATACTCGGATTTGATACTATAATTATAGTTTAGCAAGTTTGTCGGAATTAAAAAGGAAGTGAGTGAATGAAGTTATCTACTAAAGGAAGATATGGTGTAAAGGCTATGGTGGATTTAGCAATTCACTGTGGAAGTGAGCCTGTTTCGATAAAGAGTATAGGGGAAAGGCAAAATATATCTGAATGTTATCTTGAACAGCTTTTTGCACCTTTAAGAAAGGCAAAGTTAATTAAAAGCATAAGAGGTGCACAAGGAGGATATGTTCTTGGAAAAGAGCCGAAAGATATACATGTATCTGATATATTAGATGTCTTAGAGGGACCTATAGAAGTGTCAAGCTGTGTTGAAGACAGTATTTGTGATAATGCGGGTTCATGCCCTACTAGACTTTTATGGGTAAAAATAAAAGAAAGTATAGATAATGTAACTAATACTATAACGCTTCAAGATATGCTAGATGATTATAATAGTATAAAAGATAATGAACAGGTAAAGACAAATTAATTAATACAAAGCAATTTTAACAAATAAGGAGTGGAAACTATGGAGAATAGAAGAATTTATATGGATTATGCAGCAACAACTTATGTAAAACCAGAAGTATTTGAGGAAATGAAGCCTTATTTTACTGAAGAATTTGGAAATCCATCATCATTATATTCTTTTTCAGATAAAACTAAGGTGGCAATAAATACTGCAAGGGAAAGAGTTGCCAAAGCAATAAATGCTGAAAAAAATGAAATTTATTTTACATGTGGTGGTTCTGAAGCTGATAACTGGGCTCTTAAAGGAATAGCTTTTGCAAATAAGAACAAAGGAAACCATATAATAACTACTCAAATTGAACATCATGCTATGATTAATGCTTGTAAATTTCTTGAAAAGAATGGGTTCGAAGTTACATATTTAAAGCCGGATGCTGAAGGCTTTATAAGTCCAGAAGATGTAAAAAATGCAATAACAGATAAGACTATTTTAGTATCTATAATGTTTGCAAATAATGAGGTTGGAACTATTGAGCCTATAAAGGAAATTGGTAAAATTTGCAGGGAAAGAAAGGTGCTTTTTCATACAGATGCAGTTCAAGCAGTTGGTCATGTACCTGTTGATGTAAAAGACATGAATATAGATTTACTTTCTTTAGCAGGACATAAGTTTTATGGACCTAAAGGTGTTGGCGCTTTATACATAAGAACAGGTGTAAAAATAGAAAGTTTAATTCATGGTGGCGGTCAAGAAAGATCAAAAAGAGGTAGTACAGAAAATATAGCTGGCATTGTTGGATTAGGTAAAGCAATAGAACTTTCTATATCTGAAATGAAGGAAGAATCAAACAGAGTAGCTGCGTTAAGGGATAAGCTTTTAAGTGGTATAATGGAAAAGATACCTTATACAAAACTTAATGGTCCTAAAGGAGAGAAAAGATTACCTTCAAATATTGATGTTAGTTTTATAGGTATTGAAGGAGAAACACTTCTTTTGGATCTTGATTTTGAAGGCATATTTGCATCAACAGGCAGTGCATGTGCATCTGCATCGTTAGATCCTTCGCATGTTCTTTTAGCTTTAGGTTTGCCACATGAAATAGCTCATGGCTCATTAAGGCTTACGCTTGGAGCAAAGAGCACTGAAGATGATGTGGATTACGTATTAGAAGTTTTACCTAAGATAGTTAAAAGAAGAAGAGATATGTCACCTTTATGGGAAGATTTTATAAAAAAGCAAAAATAGTTTAGGAGGAATTAATATTATGATGTATAGCGAAAAGGTAATGGATCACTTTAGAAATCCAAGAAATGTTGGAGAAATTGAAGATGCCAATGGTATAGGAGAAGTTGGAAATCCTCAATGTGGGGACATAATGAAAATTTATATAAAAGTAGAAGACAATGTACTTAAGGACGTAAAATTTAAAACTTTTGGATGCGGTTCAGCTATTGCATCTTCTAGTATGGCGACTGAATTAATTAAAGGAAAAACTTTGGAAGAGGCTTGGGAACTAACAAATAAGGCTGTTGCCGAAGCACTTGATGGACTTCCACCTGTAAAAATGCATTGTTCCGTGCTTGCAGAGGAAGCAATACATAAGGCAATAAATGATTATAGAGTTAAACAAGGATTAGAACCTTGGGCAATGATGACACATTCAGAAACTATACACGAGCACGTACACGGTAATTAGTATAATTAGCTATATTTTTAAATTATTGCGAACCATTAAATTAGAGTACAAAGTACAGAGTACAGAGTACAGTGAAGGATGATTTACCTTTCGCTTTGCTTAGGTAAATCTTAAACTTAACTGTTGTCAGCTTTGCTGACAACAGTAATGACGCGATTGCGTAAGCAATCAAGGATAAGTTTTAAGTTTTTTCGTAGCGATAGCGGAGAAAAAACATCATTCACTGTACTTTGTACTCTGTACTCCGTACTCTGATTTATGGTTCGCATTTTTTGATTAGTGCAATAAACAAGTATATTATTTTCTAAAATACGCATTATAACACTAAGGTGATTTTTATGATGCGAAGTAGAGATTTTATGTTTATGGATGTTTATTCTGTAGCTGGTCAAAGAATAGGAAGGGTAGAAGATATTTTATTAGATTGTAATAGAGGAGTAATTGAGGGGTTTAAAATAATTAAAGGAAAAGTATTTAATAAGACCTTGTATATCAGTAAAAAGGATACTATATGTATTAGTTCTAAAATAATAGTTAAAGAAATATATTTCCTAAACAATTTCATAGAATTTAAAAAAATAAGGGGTAGAGAAACAGTAGATATACATGGACTTTTATTAGGGATGCTAGAGGAAATAATTTTTGATGAAATGAATTTTAAAATTAAAGGTCTCATAATATCAAAAGGATTAATTGGAAATTTAATATCCGGGAAAAGGGTTATATTGCAAGGTAATTACATATTAGGTGAAAAGAATTTAATGTGTTTATCTAACGATGAAAAATTTAATTTTGTTAGAATGTTTCATAATATTACAATGGAAGTTGATAATGATGAAAATGATATATAAATTTCTAGCTTTAATATTAAGTCTTTTTTTGATTGTGCTTTTATTAACAAAGGTTAATGCGTTAAAGGAAATAATTTATCTTATAGTTATAGGTTTTATTGTTGCATATGTGTTAAAACCAATTCATGTATGGCTCATAGGAAGGGGAGTTAACAAAAAAATATCAGCTGTAATGCTTATTATGGCAATCATAGTAATCATAGTAGCTTTTATATTTTTTTTAATTCCATCTATATTAAAGGAAACTTTGAGCATAAATTTTCAAAATCCAGAGGTTAAAAATTATATAGGCAGAGTACAGCATTTTTTGAAACCATTAATTAAGAATTCACCGGGAGATAATTTAATTATAACCGTATATGATAGGTTTAATTTGGAACTTAAAAAGCTGATTGAGAAAATTATAAATTTTGTATTAGGATTAGGGGGAAACTTTGTAAACATTGCTATTTTGCCCATAATAGCATACTATTTTTTAGCTGATTGGGATGATATAGCAAATAAGTTAGTTGTCCTTTTCCCTCTTAAATACAGAAGTATAATAAAAAGGATAAGTGCTGACGTTGATGAGGTATTGGGTAAATACACAATTAGCCAATTCCTTTTATGCATTTTAATAGGCTTGTTTACGTTTTTTACGTTGATAATTTTAAAAGTAAAATATCCACTTTTACTTTCCATAATAAATGGTTTATTTAATATAGTACCATATTTTGGGCCACTATTTGGAGCTGTTCCTGCTGTGATTGTTGCACTTTTAGAATCACCAAAGCAAGCTGTATATACTGCTGTATTCCTTTATTTAGTCCAATTAATAGAAGGTAACGTTATTTCTCCAAAGGTAACTGGTGATTCAATAAACATGCATCCGCTTGTGGTAATAATATTACTAATTGTTGGAGAAAAAATCGCTGGATTCGGGGGAATGGTTTTTGCAGTCCCAATCGGAGTTATATTAAAAGTTATATACGAAGATTTAAACTATTACTTATTCTAGGCATTGACAAGATATTAAAAAGTAACTATAATATACTCTATATAAAAGTTAATAAGTAAAAGCGATGATAAGAATGAGTAAATTAGTTTAAATATTTAGAGAAGAAGTGGTTGGTGAAAACTTCTTATTTGGCTTATTGAAGCTGTCTTTGAGCAATTGGATTTAATTAAGAGGCACAATTGTGTAATTAGGGTGGTACCGCGGAAATATGAGCTTTCGTCCCTTATATATGGGATTGAGGCTCTTTTTATTTTTGGATGATTTTTTAATGCGTTTGAAGAGTCAAATAAAAAACTTGTTTAGAGGAGAGATAGATAATGAAATACATGGGATTGAATGAAATTAGAGAAGCATATTTGGAGTTTTTCGAAAGTAAGGGACATTTAAGATTGCCAAGTTTTTCACTAATACCAAATAATGATAAAAGCTTGCTTTTGATAAATGCTGGTATGGCACCATTAAAGCCATATTTTACTGGACTTCAAGTTCCACCAAGAAAAAGAGTAACTACATGTCAAAAATGTGTAAGAACAGGCGATATTGAGAATATAGGTAAAACCGCAAGGCATGCAACTTTCTTTGAAATGCTTGGAAACTTTTCTTTTGGAGATTATTTTAAAGAAGAAGTTATTCCGTGGGCATGGGAATTTATAACTCAGGTTATGGAATTACCTAAAGACAGATTATACGTTACTATTTATCTTGACGATGATGAAGCTTTCAAAATATGGACTGAAAAAGCTGGAGTTGATCCAAAGAGAATATTTAGATTGGGTAAGGAAGATAACTTTTGGGAGCATGGTGCAGGACCTTGTGGACCTTGTTCTGAAATACATTTTGACCGTGAAGGCGGAAAACAAGTTGAAAGCATTGAAGAATTTGTAGAGGCACAAGATTCAGATAGGATAATTGAATTTTGGAATTTGGTATTTACTCAATTTGACAAAGATGAACAAGGAAATTATAATAAATTATCAAATCCAAACATAGATACAGGGATGGGACTTGAAAGAATGGCTACTATTATGCAGGGCACTGAAAGCATTTTTCAAGTAGATACAATGAAAAATATATTGAGCGAAGTTTCAAAAGTAGCTAATGCAAAATATGGTGAAAATCATGAAAATGATATTTCACTTAGAATAATAGCAGATCATGTGAGAAGTGTTACATTTATGATTAGTGATGGAATATTACCATCAAATGAAGGCAGAGGGTATGTCTTGAGAAGACTTTTGAGAAGAGCTGCTAGGCATGGAAAAACATTAGGCATTGAAAACACGTTTTTATGCGATATATGCGAGATTGTAATTAGAGATTCTAAAGGAGCATATCCAGAATTAGAAGAGAAAAAAGACTATATTAAGAAGGTTATAAGACTTGAAGAAGAGAGATTTGCTCAAACCATAGATAGTGGAATGCAAATTTTAAAAGAATATATGGATGAAATGCAAGCTCAAAACAAAAACATTTTAGATGGAAGTAAAGCATTTAAGTTGTATGATACTTATGGATTCCCAATAGAACTTACAGAAGAAATACTTGAAGAAAAGGGAATGGATGTTGATAAAGAAAACTTCCATGCTGAAATGGAACTTCAGAGAAAAAGAGCTAGGGAAGCTAGAGAAGAATCAAATTACATGGGAAAAGATATAAATGCTGTAGATAAGATACCAGCAGATATAGAGACTTCCTTTGATGGATATGATTCATTAAGTATTACTTCAGAAGTTGAGTTAATAGTTAAGGAAGAAAATTTCGTAAATGAAATAACTGAAGGAGATAAAGCAGCAGTAGTTGTTCCAAAAACACCTTTCTATGCAGAAATGGGTGGCCAAATTGGAGATACTGGTAGAATAATAGCTCAAAATGGAGAAGCTAAAGTAGTTGATTGTAAGAAAAATATATCAGGTAAAGTAATTCACTTTGTAGAAGTTACCAAAGGAAGTATTGCAAAAGGTGAAAAAGTTACACTAGAAGTTGATGCTGCAAGAAGAAAAAATATAGCTAAAAACCATACTGCAACTCATATGCTTCAAGCAGCATTAAAAAGTGTTGTTGGTGATCATGTTCATCAGTCAGGTTCATATGTTGACCAAGATAAACTTAGATTTGACTTTACACATTTTACAGCTGTAACAGCAGATGAACTTAAAAAAGTTGAAAGAATTGTAAATGAAAAAATTATGGAAATTTATAATGTAAATACAGATGTAATGTCATTAGAAGAAGCTAAAAAATCAGGTGCAATGGCTTTATTTGATGATAAGTATGGTGATAAAGTAAGAGTTGTTTCTGTTGGCGATTTCAGTCAAGAATTATGTGGTGGTACTCATGTTAAAAATAGCGGAGAAATTGGATTGTTTAAAATAGTATCAGAAAGTGGTGTGGCTGCAGGTATAAGGAGAATAGAGGCAGTAACAGGATCCGCTGCAATCAAATTTGTGGAAGAAAAAGAAAATCTTATAAAAACTATAGAAAATGAATTTAAATGGTCAGAAAAGGATATAATAAGTAAAATAAACCATCAATTCTCAGAACTTAAAGAAAAAGAAAAAGAAATAGCAGAATTAAAAGCAAAATTAGCTGGTGGTGCGGAAGATGATATATTAAATTCTGTAAGTGAAGTAAATGGCGTAAAATATGCCGCTGCTTTTGTAAAAGGTGTAGATGCAAATTCTTTAAGAGAGTTATGCGATAAAATTAGAAATAAAATTGGTGAAGGTGTAGTTGTGCTAGGAAGCGACTATGATTCAAAGGTTCAACTTGTAGCAATGGCTAGTAAAGAAGTAGTTACTAAAGGAGTGCACTGTGGTAAAATAGTAAAAGAAGTAGCTAGTATCTGCGGTGGTAACGGCGGAGGAAGACCTGATATGGCTCAAGCTGGCGGAAAAGATGTTGAAAAAATAGAGAATGCCTTAAAAGAAGTAAAAAAAGTTTTGGAAAAATTAGTAAAGTAGTATACAATTAATAGAATATGATTTATAATATATATATCAAAGTCAGTTCAATTACTAAATTATAGATTGGTAGTTGAACTGGTGCTAATGTAAATTTAAAGCACAAATCTATACTAAAATAAAGGGGTGATATGTAAAATGGGGAATATTAAAGATGATACTATAGAGTTTGACGTATTAAAAAATAAAAAGGATTTAACTAAGGCAATCTTAAGTGAAGTATATACTGCATTAAAAGAAAAAGGATATAATCCTATTAATCAAATGGTTGGATATTTAATATCTGGCGACCCTACTTACATAACGAACTACAATGGTGCACGTGCTTTAGTTAGAAAGTTAGAGAGAGATGAGATACTTGAAGAGGTGTTAAAATCTTATCTTGATGTAAAATAAATGTGCCCGCTTAGGGCATTTTTATTTTAAATTGGATAAAATATTATATATAAGGGAGCATTTTATGAGGATTCTCGGAATTGATGTTGGAGATAGAACGATAGGAATGGCTATAAGTGATCCACTTGGATTTACAGCTCAAGGAATAGGAACAATTAGAAGAAAAAATGAAGAATTTGATATTAATGAATTAAAAAAGATATGTGATGAATATAAGGTTGAAAAGATCTTATGCGGATTGCCTAAAAACATGAATGGAACAGTAGGACCACAAAGCGAAAAAGTTTTGCAGTTTTGTGAAGTTATAAAAGAAAAATTAAATTTAGAAATAGTAATGTGGGATGAAAGACTTACTACTGTTGCAGCACATAGGGCAATGTTAGAAGCAGATATGTCAAGAGCAAAAAGAAAAAAAATTGTTGATAAAGTTGCTGCTACATATATTTTACAAGGATACTTGGATAGCCTTTAAATATGATTTGTAAACAATTTATGAGTTTTATTAAACTTCTTTTTATACATATAGTTTATATATGAAATTTATTGCTAAATCGATAATTATTTTTGTAAAATCCTGATGATTCTACAAATTTTACAAGAATAATTAGCAGATTTAATTAAAAATTTGTATGGTAAATTAAAGTGAAATTTGACAAAATCGTAATTCAATTTTAAAATAAATTATACTGGAGGACATAATTGTATGGAAAACGATGTGAACAGCATAACTCTTCTAGATGAGGATGGAAAAGAAAATACTTTTGAAGTGGTAACTAAACTTGATATCGAGGGCAAGGAATATGTAATTGTTATTCCAGAAGATGAACAGGATGATTCTGAGGCTATAATACTTAAAATAGGAAAAGATTCCGAAGGAAATGATGTATTATCCACAGTTGAAGATGATGATGAATTCCAAATTGTTGCGGAAGCATATGAAACTTTGTTTGGGGGAGAAGACATCGATTAATTAACATGTTAAGCATGAAATGGGTGATTGTAATATGAATAAAATGTCTTCAGATGAACTAGAAAAATTAAAAAATAACCTTAAGGATAAAGGATACAAACTGACTCCTCAAAGAAGGGCAGTATTAGATATAATAATTGGTAATGAGGGAAAACATCTTACAGCAGAAGAACTGTATGATTTAGTTAAGGTGGAGTGTCCTGAAATAGGTCTAGCAACTGTATATAGAACTGTACAGTTGCTAGAAGAAATTGGCGTTATATGTACACTGGATTTAAATGATGGGTGCAATAGATATGAACTTGTACATGACAATGAAAATCATCAACATCATCATTTAATTTGTACTAATTGTGGTAAAGTAACTGAAGTTGAAGGTGATTTGCTTGATGCTTTAGAAGAAAAAATAGAAAAGCATTATAATTTTTTAATTAAAAACCACAGCGTTAAATTTTATGGTTTATGCAGTGAATGTAGAAAAAAGCTATAAATTTATATATTTTATTTGGTAAATTTCTAATTATGACGGGGGTAAAATTATATACATTAAAATTTTACAAAGCTAGAATAAATAGATTTACTTCAAATTATATTTTATGATTTATGGTTGAAATAAAATATTAAAATGAAGGAGGGGAGAACCACGAGAAGAGAAAAAGATAAGATAAAAATAATGCCACTCGGTGGTGTGAATGAGATAGGCAAAAACTTAACAGTTATTGAGTATAAAAATGAAATAGTTGTTATAGATTGCGGCCTTAAATTCCCTGATGAGGAAATGTTTGGTATAGATATTGTTATACCTGATATTACTTATTTAGTCAAAAATGTAGAAAGGGTTAAAGGAATATTTTTAACGCATGGACACGAAGATCATATTGGCGCGTTACCTTATGTTCTAAAGCAAGTGAATGTTCCTGTTTATGGTACAAAGCTTACAATAGGAATTGTTGAGACTAAACTTAAAGAACATAATTTATTAAGCGTTGTCGATTTGAAAGTAGTTAAAGCAAGAGATATTATTAAACTTGATAGTATGTCTGTTGAATTTATTACTCAAAGTCACAGTATTGCTGATTCCATGGCAATAGCTATTCACACACCTATGGGAGTTATTCTTCACACTGGTGATTTCAAAATTGATTATACTCCGATAGACGGTTGCGTGGCTGATTTAGCACGTTTTGCTGAGCTTGGTAAAAAAGGAGTACTTCTTATGTTATGCGATAGTACAAATGTAGAAAGACCGGGTTATACCATGTCTGAACGTACAGTTGGAGAGACGTTTAATAACATATTTGCAACGGCAAAAGGCAGAATAATTGTTGCAACTTTTGCATCAAATATTCATAGAATTCAACAAATAGTTGAGGCATCTGAAAAATTTGGAAAGAAAGTTGCCGTTTCTGGCAGAAGCATGGAAAATATAGTTGCTGTTGCAATAGAATTAGGATATCTTAAGGTTAATGATGGCGTTATGATAGGAATTGATGCTATTAATAGATATCCTAATGATAAAATTGTCATTATAACAACAGGAAGCCAAGGGGAACCTATGTCTGCTTTAACAAGAATGGCAGCATCGGAACACAAAAAGGTAAATATACAATTAGGCGATATGGTTATAATATCTGCAAATCCTATTCCAGGAAATGAAAAATTAGTTTCAAGAGTTATAAACCAATTGTTTAAAAAAGGCGCTGATGTTATTTATGAGGCACTTGAAAATGTTCATGTTTCGGGTCATGCTTGTCAAGAAGAATTAAAATTAATGCATACTCTTTTAAAACCTAGGTTTTTTATGCCGGTTCATGGTGAGTATAGACATTTAAAACAGCATGCAGAATTAGCAGTAAGTTTGGGCATGCCTAGAGAAAATATTGTACTTACAGATAATGGTGACGTCATAGAAGTTACAAGGGACAGCATAAGAAAAAATGGTACAGTTATGGCAGGACAAATTTTTGTTGATGGACTTGGTGTTGGAGATGTTGGAAATATCGTTTTAAGAGATAGAAAACATTTATCACAGGATGGAATTTTAACTGTAGTAGTTACAATAGAAAAACAAAGTGGTAGTGTTGCTGCAGGACCAGATATTATATCGAGAGGATTTGTTTATGTAAGGGAATCTGAAGATTTAATGGACGAAGCAAAAGAAATAGTAAAAGAGGCACTTAGGGAATGTGAAGAAAATCATATAACTGAGTGGGCCACTATAAAATCTAATATAAAAGAAGTATTAAGAGTATTCTTATATGAAAAAACTAAAAGAAAGCCTATGATATTACCTATAATTATGGAAATATAGGCTGAAAACAATAATTCAATTTGACTTTTTAACAAACTAATATTACAATAAATTGGGTACTATTAAGTATCCAATTTTTCTTTGCAAGTTTCAAAATTAATAATGTATAAATATATGGAGGATTCAAAATGGAAAAGTATACTAGAGAAGACATAAGGAATGTAGCCATAATAGCCCATGTTGACCATGGTAAGACTACACTTGTAGATGCCTTGTTAAAGCAAAGTAATATATTCAGAAGTAACGAAAAGGTTCAAGAAAGAGTAATGGACTCAAATGATCTTGAAAAGGAAAGAGGAATAACAATTCTTTCTAAAAACACTTCTGTAATGCATAAAGGTGTAAAAATTAATATTGTTGATACACCAGGACATGCTGATTTCGGTGGAGAGGTTGAACGTGTTCTTAAGATGGTTGACAGTGTATTATTATTGGTAGATGCTTTTGAAGGACCAATGCCACAGACAAAATTCGTTTTAAAGAAAGCATTAGAATTAGGATTAAAGCCAATAGTTGTAATCAATAAAATAGATAAGCCAAACGCTAGACCACAAGAAGTTGTAGATTTAGTATTTGATTTATTTGTTGAATTAGGTGCAAATGATGAACAATTAGAGTTCCCAATAGTTTATTCTTCAGCTAAGGCTGGAATTGCAAAATATGAACTTGATGATGAAAGTACTACAATGGAACCAGTATTTGAAACTATCATTAAGCACGTAAAAGCACCAGAAGGATACATAGATGCGCCATTCCAAATGCTTGTTTCCACAATCGATTCAAACGAGTATGTTGGAAGAATAGCTATCGGTAGAGTTGAAAGAGGATCTATTAAAAAGAATGAATCAGCTGTTCTTATTAGAAAAGATGGCGAGAAAGAAAATGTTAGAATTTCATCTTTATTTACTTATGATGGATTAAAAAGAGTTGACACTGATGAAGTAAAACTTGGTGATATTGCAGTTGTTGCTGGTATTCCAGATGTTAATATAGGTGAAACTATTGCTGATGCATCACAGCCGGAAGCAGTTCCATTTGTTGAAATAGATGAACCTACATTGAGTATGTATTTTATTGTAAATGATTCTCCTTTTGCTGGAAGAGAAGGCGATTTTGTTACATCAAGACATTTAAGAGACAGACTTATGAAGGAATTGGAAACTAACGTAAGCTTGAGAGTTGAAGAAACAGACTCTGCTGATAGATTTAAAGTAAGTGGAAGAGGAGAACTTCATCTTTCAATATTGATTGAAACTATGAGAAGAGAAGGCTATGAATTTCAAGTATCAAAACCTATGGTAATTTATAAAGAGGAAAATGGAAAGAAATTAGAGCCAATAGAAGCATTAACTATAGATGTACCTGAAGAATTTATGGGTGTTGTTATGGAAAAGCTTGGACCTAGAAAAGCTGAACTTGTGAATATGACTTCAGCAATTAATGGTTATACAAGATTAGAGTTTAAAATTCCATCAAGAGGTCTTATCGGTTTTAAAAATGAATTAATGACTGATACTAAAGGAAATGGAATAATGAACTCAGTACTTGAGGATTACGAGCCATATAAGGGCGATATACCTGGAAGATCTAGAGGATCAATAGTTGTATTTGAAAATGGAACTTCTGTTGTTTATGGACTATATAGTGCTCAAGAAAGAGGAAAATTATTTGTTGGCGCTGGAGTAGATGTTTATGAAGGAATGATAGTTGGAGAATGCTCAAGGGCCGAAGATCTAGAAGTTAATGTTTGTAAGAAAAAGCATCTTTCAAATACTAGATCATCAGGAGCTGATGACGCATTAAAGTTAGTTCCAATAACTGAAATGACTTTGGAGAAATGTCTTGAATTCATAGCATCTGACGAATTAGTAGAAGTTACACCAAAGAGCATTAGAATGAGAAAGAGCATACTTGATACTAATCAAAGAAGAAAAACTAGAAGGTAAAACTATACAAATTTTAAGGTGAATAAGCTACTTGTTTCATATAAATTTTATAGAAGTATCGCAAATTTATGGTGAAGTAGCAATTTACCAGCTAAAGTTATATAGCTAAGGGGAATGGGTTTTATGGAAATAAGAAGGTTTATTACAAAAAAACTTATTGCTATTTTAGTTTCAGTTTTAATTGTTATTGTAATTATTATAGGTTATGCCAATTCAGTTATGAAATATCCTTTTAGTGTAAATAATAAAGCAAGGTTTGAAGTAAAAAAAGGTGATAATTTATATACAGTTATAAATAAATTGAATGAAAAAAGCCTTATAAAAAATAGAACACTATTAAAGGTATATGTAAAATATAAAAAAATTCCCGGTGAAATTAAGCCGGGATTTTATTCAATAAAAGCTGGAGAATCTATAAATTCATTAATTTATGATATGAAAAATGGTATATTTGATGAAACTTATGTTAAGGTTACTATACCAGAAGGATTTGAAATTTCTAAAATAGCAGATACTTTAGATGAAAAAGGCATAATAAGTAAAGATAAATTTTTAAAGGCATGCACGGAATATAAGCTTCCAAGCTATATTAAAGATGATAATAATAGAAAATATAAGCTTGAAGGATATCTTTTCCCAGATACATATGAATTTAAAAAGAACACAGATGGGAAAATTATAATAGATACTATGCTCAGCAGGTTTGATGCTGTAATGATGAGTATTAAAAAGGAATCTACTAATAAAATATCTGATTTAGATAATATTGTTACCATGGCATCAATTATTGAGCGTGAAGCTGAGGTTCAAAACGAAAGAGCTGTCATTGCTTCTGTATTTTACAATAGAATTAAGGAGAATATGAAACTACAATCTTGTGCTACTGTAGAATATGCATTGGGTTATCATAAGGATAAGTTAACTTATAATGATTTAAAAGTAAAATCAAATTATAATACATATCTTGTAAATGGACTGCCTGAAGGGCCTATATGCTCGCCTGGTAAACAATCAATATTGGCTGCTATAAATCCTGAGAATACAAATTATATTTATTTTGTTTCTAAAAATAATGGCACGCATTTTTTCACAAATAATTATAATGAATTTTTAAAAGTAAAAAAACAAACTCAGGGATTTTAGTTTTGGAGGAATTTTATGAGCAAAATAATGTATGATTATATAGAAGATTATATCAGAAATTTGATACCTGAAACAAAAGGGATACTTAATGAATTAGAAGAATATGCACATATTAATAATGTTCCAATTGTTCAAAAAGAAACAGGCAAATTTCTTGAACTTATGGTTAAAATAAAAAGACCTCTTAAAATACTTGAACTTGGCACTGCTATAGGATATTCATCAATTTTAATGGCAATTAATTCTGAGGCTGAAATTACAACTATTGATAGAAGCGAAGAAATGATTAAAATAGCTTCAGAAAATATAAAAAAATATGGTTTTGAAGACAGAATTAAAATAATATGCAATGATTGTTTAGAAGCGTTAAAAGAATTAAATGATGAATATGATATTATATTTATTGATGCTGGAAAAGGTCATTACTCTGATTTTTTTCATGAGTGTTTAAGACTTTTAAAGCAAGATGGAATTGTTATAGCAGATAATGTGTTATTTAGGGGTATGGTAGCTAGTAATGAGTTATTACAAAGAAGAAAAATTACTATAGTGAAGAGAATGAGAAAATATCTAGACATGGTTTCGAATAATGATGATTTAATTACTACTGTAATTCCAATGGGAGACGGAATTGCAGTTACGACAAGGAGGAATAAGAATGAATAAACCTGAAATATTAGCTCCTGCTGGTAATTTAGAAAAACTTAAAACAGCTATTGAATTTGGTGCAGATGCTGTATATTTAGGTGGAAGTAAGCTTAATTTGAGAGCTTTCGCAGATAATTTTTCTACAGAGGAGTTAAAAGAAGGCATAGACTTTGTGCATGCGCATGGCAAAAGATTATATGTTACTTTAAATGTATTTCCGCATAATGAGGATTTAGATGGTCTTGAAGAATATTTGAAAGAGCTTTATGAAGCTAAAGTTGATGCAATTATAGTTTCAGATCCTGGAATAATTATGACAGCAAGGGAAGTTGTTCCGGAGCTTGAAATTCATCTAAGTACTCAAGCTAATAATGTTAATTGGAAATCAGCTATATTTTGGCATAAACAAGGTGTCAAAAGAATAGTGCTCGCTAGAGAATTGTCATTAAAAGAAATAAAAGAAATGAGACAAAATTTGCCTGAAAGTTGTGAAATAGAGGCATTTGTTCACGGATCAATGTGCATTTCTTATTCGGGAAGATGCCTTTTATCTAATTACATGACTGGAAGAGATTCAAATAGAGGACAATGTGCGCAGCCTTGCAGGTATAAATATTCGCTTGTTGAAGAAAAAAGACCTGGCCAATACTTCCCGGTTTTGGAGGATGAAAAAGGAACTTATATAATGAATTCGAAAGATATGTGTATGATTGAGCATATCCCTGACTTAGTTACTGCAGGTATAACTTCTTTTAAAATTGAAGGTAGAATGAAGAGCTCATATTATGTAGCTTCTGTTGTTAAGGCATATAGGGAAGCATTAGATGCATATTATGAAAATCCATCTTCTTATAAATTTAATCCAAAGTGGATGGATTACCTTATGAAACCTAGCCATAGAGTATATTGTACTGGCTTTTATTATGGTGAAGATAACAAGCAAGTTTACGAATCATCTGCATACATAAGAAATTATGATGTTGCTGGCATGGTTATTGATTATAATAAAGAAACTAAAACTGCAACTATAGAACAAAAAAATAAAATTTTTGCTGGTGATAAAGTTGAAGTTTTAAGACCACATGAAGATAATGTTGAAATTGAAATTAAAGAATTAAAAAATAAAAAAGGTGAAGTAATAGATAGTACACCTGTAGCTCAAATGATTTATACTATAAAATCTGATGAAGTACTTGAAAAAGGAAACATGATTATTAAAGAAAAATAAATTTGAATAAAACACCTCATTTTAGTCAAAAATTTAGACTATGGTGAGGTGTTTTTATGAATAAAATTAGAACTAGGTGTATACCAGTACTTATATTTGTTATAATTATGTTTTTATTACTTGTATATAAATTATATATTTTAATGTATATTGACAATAAGGACTTGCAAACTAGCTATAATTCACAATTTGTATCTAATGAAAAAACCTGTGATATAAATTATGATATTGTAGACTGTAGTGGTAAGGAGTTGCTATCATATAATAAAAAATATTATGTTGTCATAAATCCGTATATTTTTACTAGAAATAATAGTGATACAAATATAAGGGAGTTAACAGCTTTAAATTATATTTTAAAGAACTATAATAGCAAATATGATTTAAATTCAATAGAAATTAAGAATGAAACAGAAAAATTATATTGGGAAGTAGATGAAGCAACTTATAATAATGTAAAAAAGTTTAGTGATGTCAATGGAGTATATGCATATTATGTTAATGAGGTAGATAGAAGTAAAGCCGCAGATTTATATAATATACTTACTAATCCTAAAGATAAAAATAATGAAAAATTAAAAGGAAGCAATTCACTTGAAAGTATTATATATAATAAATTTAAAAATAGTCCTTTCCCATCAGAAAGTTTTCAAAATGATATTAATGGAAATTTAATTTCCACAGAAAAAGTAAAAAGTGAAAATATTTCCAAAGTTAAACTTACTATTGACAAGGATATAAACGATAAGGTTCAAAATATTTTAAATGAAAGTAAGCTTAAAGAAGTTTGCGCTTTAGTTATGAGAAGTGATAATGGTGAGATAAAAGCAGTTTCACAAAATGATACGTATAAACCCAATTTAGCTTTAGGGTTAGGAGGAATATATTATCCAGGATCTATATTTAAGGCTATAGTTGAAGAGGCAGCAATTGAGAGTGGTTCAATAGAGTTAAATAAACCTATAAAGGATCCTGGAAAATATAGTGAAGATAAGGTGTATGATTACTGTACACCGGAACAAGCATTTGTAGTTTCTTCCAATGATGTATTCATAGCAATAGGTCAAAAAACTGGTTTTGATAATATATATAACATGGCTAAAGCACAAGGGTTGTTTGATAATGTGCTAAGCCTTGATGCGGAAAGTGTTGGAGCTATGGATAGTATGGACTTTAACAGTACGGGAAATTTGAGCTTATTATCATTTGGTCAAAGTATTAGAATAACCCCTATCGAGGCATTAACTATTCCTAATACTGTAGTAAATAAGGGGATATATGTAAAGCCACATATTGTAGATTCTTATATTTATGATAATGGTAATAAAGTTGAAAAAGAGAATGTAGAGCAAAAAAGAGTAATAAGCGAAAAAACTTCAAACATAATGTTAGAGCAATTCAAGAAAGTACTTACTGATAAAAATGGAACTGGATCACTTGCATATACACCCAATCCTTGTATAGGTGGAAAAACAGGGACTGCACAAAGGGGAGAAGATAAAAATAAAGTAATTCAAAATGTAGATGGGTGGTTTGTTGGATTTTTTAATATTAAGGGAATTAATTATTCAGCGGTTATATTTTCACCAGACATTTCAAAAGAAATGAGCGGTGGAAGTACTGTAGCACCAATATTTAAGAAAATTGTTGAAGAAATGGAAAAGTAAAAAAAGTTTTATAGGAACATAATCCAAGCTTCCTGAATAGTATATTAATAAGCACTATTAGGAGGAAAACCTTTGTTTTTTATATATTATTTATTTAATGTATTTGGAAGCATGTTGTTTTTTACAGCCTATGTTGGCGGTGGGGAATCTTTTCCAAAGCCCCTTTCTGAAGATGAAGAAAAAAACTATTTAGAAAAATTAAAAGAAGGTGATCCTCTAGCAAAAAGCATTTTGATAGAAAGAAATTTACGCTTAGTTGCACATATCGTTAAAAAATACACTTTTTCTGGTAAGGAAGTTGATGATTTAATTTCAATAGGAACTATAGGGTTAATTAAGGCAATAGATTCATATAACGGCTCAAAGGGTACTAGACTTGCAACTTATGCTGCTAGGTGTATTGAAAATGAAATACTTATGTTAATTAGAAATAATAAAAAAACAAAAAATGAGGTATATCTTCAAGAACCAATAGGTGTAGATAAGGAAGGAAACGAAATTTCACTAATGGATATTTTAAGTAGTGATGAAAATTCAGTCGTTGAAGTTGTAGAAAATAGGATTCAAATAAATAAGCTATATATAGAAATAGAAAACTCACTTAAGGGAAGAGAAAAAATAATAATAAAGCTAAGGTATGGATTAACTGATGGAAAGCCTAAAAATCAAAGGGAAATAGCCAAAATACTTGGTATATCTAGGTCATATGTTTCTAGAATAGAAAAAAGAGCCTTAAAAAAATTATGCAAGCAATTAGATGGTAATGCTTAAACATTGCGAAGCTTTATTCAGAGTACAAAGTACAAAGTACAGAGTACAAAGAAGGATGATTTGCCTTTCCTTATGTCAGGTAAATCTTAAACTTAGCTGTTGTTAGGTTCGCTGACAACAGTAATGACGTGATTGCGTAAGCAATCAAAAATAAGTTATAAGATTTTCTGTAGCAAAGAGGAAGAAAATCATCCTTCTTTGTACTTTATACTTTGTACTCTGTACTTTGGTTTAATGCTTCGTAATAATTTTATTGTTACAGTTTCCTTTACTCTCCCTTTTAGTTTTAAATAAAAATTTAATTGTATTTATATCTGTTTTTTATTATAATTAAATTAAGGATTTTGTTAACTATGTAAAATTTATCTGTAAATTTTAAGTTGAGTTATTAAAATTTGTATAAATGTTTTATTGTTAGACTATATTTAGGGGGAATAAAGCTTGAAATTATTAAATGAATTATTAAGAGCAACAATTGAAAAAAAAGCATCAGATTTACATATTACAGTCGGGATTCCACCTGTTTTGAGAATAAATGGTAAACTTACAATGTTAGGTGATGAAAAAGTTTCACAAGATGATGCTGTTAAGTATACAAAAGAAATATTAGGTGATGAATATGAAAAGTATGTTAACACAGGAGAAGTTGATAAATCACATTCAGTTTCTGGTATAGGTAGATTTAGAGTTAACATATACAAGCAAAGAGGTAGTGATACTTTGGCAATAAGGACAGTTGAACTAAAGGTTCCTTCGCTTAAAGATTTAGAGTTTCCTAGCGTATTAAATGATTTGATAACTAAGAAAAGAGGTCTAGTTTTGGTTACGGGACCAACAGGTTCTGGTAAGAGCACTACACTTGCAGCAATGATTAACGAAATTAATAGTACAAGATCAGAACATATTGTAACACTAGAAGAACCAATAGAATTTATACATAAACACAATAAGTCGATAATAAATCAAAGAGAAATAGGTAAGGATACATTATCATACAAAGCTGCATTAAAAGCTGTACTTAGAGAAGATCCAGATGTAATATTAATTGGTGAAATGAGAGATTTTGAAACTATATCAACGGCAATAACGGCAGCGGAAACAGGACATTTAGTTTTTTCAACATTGCATACTATTGGGGCAGCAAAAACAATAGATAGAATTATTGATGTTTTCCCACTTTATCAGCAACAGCAAATTAGAATTCAATTAGCTGGCGTACTTCAAGGCATTATATCTCAACAGCTTATTCAAAAACAAGATGGTAAGGGTAGAATTGCTGCATTAGAAATTATGTTAGCCACACCAGCAATACAAAATTTAATAAGAGAGGGAAAAACCCATCAAATCGAGTCAATTATTCAAACGGGAGCAAAGTATGGTATGAAAACAATGGATTCATCCATTGAAGAATTGTTTAAACAAGGGATTATTTCTTATGATTCAGCTATAGCTTCATGTGTTGACAGGGAATTTATGACCAAAATGTTAGTGTTGTAATTTTTAATTTTTAGGTATATAATTTATTAATATAGAAAATATTAAATTAGCTATTAAAATTAAAAGCTCTGAATTATTCAGAGCTTTTAGTATGTAAGTTTTCTAAGAGCACTTAATTTTTGTTAAAATTATGCTATTTAACATAATAACTGTGCTAAAATAATTTTGACTAGGGGGGATACATAGTGAATATAGTAAAAACCATGTTAAATATATTTTCACGTATTTTTACTGACACGGTTTTAATTATTACAATGTATTATCTATGTATATCATTTTTCGGTTTGTATAAGAAAAATGATAAAAGAAAAATCAAGCCAGAAAAAAGATTTGCACTTATAGTTGCAGCTCATAATGAAGAAGCAGTAATAAGTGGACTAATTCATAGCTTAAATAAATTAGATTATCCAAAGGAATTATATGATATATATGTAATTGCGGACAATTGTACTGATAATACTGCGAAAAATGCCAAAGAAAATGGTGCTTTGGTATATGAAAGATTTGATAAAGATAAACGAGGAAAAGGCTATGCACTAGAATGGATGTTTAGAAAAATATTTAAAATGAAAAAGAAATATGATTCAGTAGTGATATTTGATGCAGATAATTTAGTATCAAAAAACTTCCTAAATGAAATGAATAAAAAATTAGTTGAAGGATATAAGGTAGTTCAAGGATACCTCGATAGTAAGAATCCGAGTGATTCATGGATAACGGGTAGTTATTCAATTGCATTTTGGTCAACAGATAGAATGGTTCAATTGTCAAGAAGTAATATTGGGCTTTCAAGTCAATTAGGTGGAACGGGTTTATGCATTGATATTGAAATTTTAAAAGAGCTAGGATGGGGAGCAACTTGCCTAACAGAGGATTTAGAGTTCACATGTAAGCTTGTATTAAATGGATATAAAGTAGGATGGGCTCATGAGGCTGTAGTTTATGATGAAAAGCCACTTAAATTAGTCCAATCTTGGCATCAAAGAGTTAGATGGATGCAGGGATTTTCAGATGTTTGTAGTAGATACTTTTTTAAACTTTTAAAAAGGGCAATTACAAAAAGAAGTTTTGTGGCACTTGATTGTGCTATATACTCTATGCAACCTATAATAACAGTACTTCTTGGAGTAGCTGGAATTTTGAATTTAATACAATTTTCTTTCCAGGCTTCTGATTTTATAGCAAAAGTTAGTTTAAGTTGGTTTTTTGGTGGTGTTACTATATTTAAAATTTTTGCTATATTAGTAGGCGTTTTTCAATATATATATACACCACTTGTAATAGCTATGGATGGGAAATTAACTTTTAAAGTGATTATATATTACATAATATGTTATCCTATTTATCTTTTAACATGGCTTCCAATAGCAATTATAGGTATGATAAATAAAGATAAAAAAGAATGGAGTCATACAAGACATACTAGAAATGTTGATATATCTGATTTAGAAAAAGTAAATTAATAAAAAAGAGTAGATATCTTGTATATCTACTCTTTTTTGTATATACTATAGTTGGGATATATTTATCGACGATATTTAAAATTAATTAATATTTTATTAAAATTATTGGAGGAAATATTGTATTTATGTTGAATATATAATATGGAATAAGCTAAATTGTTTTTAAATTAAAGAATTTATATAATTTTTTCTGTATGTAAGTTCTCTTAAGGGGAGGGAAGCAAATGGAAAATTATGTTGTAGGTATAGACATAGGCTCATCTAAAATATGTACAGCGGCAGGAAGAATTACTAACAGAGGAGAACTTCAAATAATAGGTATAACTTCTTCAGAATGCAAAGGATTAAAGAAATCAATTGTTGTTAACATAGATAGGACAGCTGAGTCTATTAAAAAATGTATTGAAAAACTTGAAGTAATGCTTGATATTGAAATAGATGATGTTTATATAGCATTACCAGGTAGTATATGTGAACTAATACATAACAAAGCTGTTATTGCGGTATCTTCAGATGATAGGGAAATTAAAAGAAGAGATGTAGATAGACTAATAGAATCTACTAAACTTATTTCACTACCGTCCGATAAAGAAATCATAGGAGTTGAACCTCAGCAATTTATAGTAGATGGTTACGATAATATTAAAGATCCAATTGGAATGAGTGGCATGAGGTTGGAGGCAGATGTACAAGTTATCACAGCTCAATCAACAATTGTAAATAATTTGATTAAATGCGTTAATAAAGCTGGATTCAATGTTAAAGGAATGTGCTTTGAACCAAAAGCAGCTTCAAGTGTTGTGCTCAAGGCAGAGGAAAGGGAACTTGGATGTGCGCTTATTGATGTTGGTGCAGAAACAATAGATATAACGGTTGTTAAAAATGATAACATTTGTTATGTAGATTCCTTGCCAATTGGAGGCAATAGTATTACTAATGATATTGCTTTGGGGATGAAGATTCCATTCAACGAAGCTGAAAAAATAAAATTAAAATATGGTGACATAGAAGAAAATGACAGTAGCTTTAATGGAAAAATCAGTGTAAAATTGTCTTATAATGAAACAATTAATTTAGATTATAATTTTTTAAAACTTATAATAAAGTCTAGAATTGAAGAATTGTATGAGTTAGTTAAAAGGAAATTAGAAGATAGTGGCTATTATAGAGAAATAGCGAATGTTGTAGTAGTTGGTGGTGGTATTACTTTAATAAAAGGTGCAATAGAAAATGGAAATAGTATTATAGGAAAAAGTTTAAGAACTGGTTCTCCAAATTATGTAGGTGCATCTAATCCTATGTATGCCTCAGCGGTTGGTATAGTGAATGATATAAGTACAAGCTTAGGTTCTGTTGAGGGTGCGCTTAATTATGATAATAATGAAAGTGAATTGAAAGATTTTTGGAATAAAGGGACTAAAAAAGGCCAGGAAGATGTAAATATTTTTTCAAGAGTAAAAGAATTTTTTACAGATCTTTTCTAATGAGGGAGGTATTATTGTGCTTGATTTTGATGTTGATGTTCAACAATTTGCGCAAATAAAAGTAATTGGTTGCGGCGGTGGAGGAAATAACGCTGTTAATAGAATGATTGTGGAAGGATTAAAGAATGTAGAATTTATAGCTATAAATACAGATAAGCAGGCTTTAGCTCTTTCTCAAGCTTCACAAAAAATTCAAATAGGAGATAAACTTACTAAGGGATTAGGGGCAGGTGCTAATCCTGAAATTGGTCGCAAGGCAGCAGAAGAAAGTAAAGATGAAATATCACAAGCAATTAAAGGTGCTGATATGGTATTCATAACAGCAGGAATGGGTGGAGGAACCGGAACAGGTGCTGCACCAGTAGTTGCAGAAATAGCTAAGTCCATGGGTATTTTAACTGTCGGAGTAGTTACAAAGCCATTTCCTTTTGAAGGAAGAAAAAGAATGCTTCATGCAGAAGATGGAATTAAGAGTTTAAAAGAAGGTGTGGATACCCTTGTAACTATACCAAATGAAAGATTGCTTGCAATTGTTGACAAAAAAACAACATTAGTTGATGCATTTAAATTAGCTGATGATGTATTAAAACAAGGTGTTCAAGGTATATCAGATTTGATTACTATTCCTGGACTTGTTAATCTTGATTTTGCAGATGTAAGAGCAGTTATGATTGATAAAGGACTTGCTCATATGGGTGTTGGAAGGGGTGCTGGTGACACTAGAGCTGCAGACGCAGCAAAACAGGCAATATCTAGCCCACTTTTAGAAACTTCAATTGTTGGAGCTACAGGAGTGCTTTTAAATGTTACAGGAGGTCCGGATCTTGGACTTTTAGAAATTAATGAAGCTGCTCAAGTTGTTCAAGAAGCTGCTGATCCAGATGCTAACATTATATTTGGTGCTGTTATAGATGAAAATTTAAAAGATGAAATTAGAATAACTGTTATTGCAACTGGCTTTGAAAGTGAATTAGTAGCTAAAGAGCGTAAAGTTGACAATAATATTTCTTCTGAAGTTAATAAACCAGAAGAAGAAGCAGCAAGCGCACTTGATAATACAGGTTCGTTTGAAATTCATGATAAAAAAGAAGATTTAGACATACCAGCTTTTTTAAGAAGACAACATAATAAGAATAAATTTTAAAAAAAGTGCTTATAGCACTTTTTTTTTACTTAAAATAATAGAAATTGCTACTAAGTATCAGTATAAAAAAAATATTATCAAAAATTATAAATTAAAAAATGAATTCAATTGGTAAAAAATGACAAAATTTTAAAATGATAAGTTATATAATACTTTTAGGGGGGAGAAATTTGGTTGTATTTTTAGATGTATTAATATTTGAGAATGTTATAGTAAATACATTTTTATTGCATATAACAGCTCAAACTTTAATGATAAAGGTTAAATTAAAACGTTTATTTATATCTGGAGCTATTGGAGGAATATATGTTATAACTTTAGTTTTTCCACAATTAAGTTTTTTTTCAGGAATAGTATTTAAAATAATCGTTGCAGTATTAATGGTTTATATTGCATTTAAAAATAAAAATGTATTATTTAATATAAAGGCAACTGTAATTTTAACAATATATTCAATGGCTCTAGCAGGTATTTGTTTATTTATTGATTTTTACATGCATGGTAATTCTAAGTATAGTATATGGATTAATAATATACCTTATGAGTATGTGATGATTAGTATAATGATTTTGTATATGGTCATATATAGAATCACAGTATTTGTTAAAGATAGGAGAGACGTTTTTTCCTTAGTTTACAATGTAGAAATAGGGATAAATGATAAGCAAAAATTTGTAAGAGCATTTTTTGATACCGGAAATGAACTTAGGGAACCCGTAACGAATCTTCCAGTAATGATTGTTGAAAGAAGTTCTTTTGAAGATATTGTGATGAATGAAAAAGGTAAATATTATATTCAATATCAAGTTGCTAGTGGGAAACCTGGAATTTTAGAAGCTTTTAAACCAACTTATGTTAAAATTTATAATGGAACTCAAGTAGAAATGAGGGATATGATTATAGCTTTAAGTGATAATAAATTGAGTAATTTCAATGAATATACAGCTCTTTTACCTAGAGGATGTATATAATAACGGAGGGGTTTTATGGAGAGATTATTAATTTTTTTTAACAGGTTAGCAAGCAGAATAAAAATATTTGCTAGAAAGCTGTATTACATAGGTGGAAATGATGCTCTTCCACCGCCATTATCCAAAGATGAAGAAGATAATTTGGTCAATAAACTTACCCTTGGGGATGAAAGTGTAAGATCAATTTTAATTGAAAGAAATTTAAGACTTGTTGTATATATAGCTAGGAAATTTGAAAATACAGGAGTTGGAGTAGAAGATTTAATATCTGTAGGTACAATAGGACTTATTAAAGCAGTTAATACTTTTGATCCAAGTAAAAAAATTAAATTGGCAACATATGCATCTAGGTGTATTGAAAATGAAATACTCATGTATTTAAGGAGAAATAGTAAAGTAAAAGCTGAAATATCATTTTATGAACCCTTAAATATAGATTGGGATGGAAATGAGTTATTACTATCAGATATATTAGGTACAGAAAACGATTGTGTATATAATTTTATAGAGGATGAAGTTGATAAACAGCTTCTTGTAATAGCTCTTCAAAAGTTAAATAAAAGAGAAAAGGAAATTGTCGAGCTTAGATATGGATTAACAGGAACAGGAGAGAAGACTCAAAAGGAAGTTGCAGATATGCTTGGCATTTCTCAATCATATATATCAAGGTTAGAAAAAAGAATAATAAAAAGATTGAAAAGAGAAATAAATAAAATGATATAGATTGTCTTTCGTATAAAATAAGTTTCTTTAGGGAATAATTTTAATGCTATTATTCCAAAGGGGCTGATAAAATGGTTATAAATAAGGTGGAAATATGTGGAGTTAATACAGCGAAGCTTCCAGTATTAAAAGAAAAGGAAATGCGAGAGCTTTTAATTAGTATGAGAAATGGAAATACAGGATCAAGAGAAAGATTTATTAAATGTAATTTAAGATTAGTTTTAAGTGTAATTCAAAGGTTTAATAATAGAGGTGAAAATGCAGATGATTTATTTCAAGTAGGCTGCATTGGACTTATAAAATCCATTGATAACTTTGATTTAAGTCAAAATGTAAAATTTTCAACTTATGCAGTTCCAATGATTATAGGTGAAATTAGGAGATATTTAAGGGATAATAATTCAATAAGAGTAAGTAGATCTTTAAGAGATATAGCTTACAGAGCACTGCAAGTTAGGGATAAATTTATAAGTAAAAATAATAAAGAACCTACGGTATCACAAATTGCAAAGGAGTTAAAAGTACCAAGAGAGGAAGTTATTTTTGCTTTAGATGCAATACAAGATCCTATATCGTTATTTGAACCAATATATCACGATGATGGTGATGCAATATATGTTATGGATCAAATAAGTGATAATAAAAACTTGGATGACAGCTGGCTTCAAGATATATCTATTAAAGAAGCAATGAAAAAGTTAAATGATAGAGAAAAAATGATACTTAATATGCGTTTTTTTGATGGAAGAACACAGATGGAGGTTGCAGATGAAATAGGAATTTCACAAGCACAGGTATCTAGATTGGAAAAAACAGCTCTTAAACATATGAGAAAGTATGTTTAAAAGGGGTTGGTAATGATTGTTAGGCATGTAATATAAAATTAATGCGAAACATTAAACTAGAGTAGAGAGTAAAGAGTAGAGAGTAGAGTGAAGGGTGATTTACCTTTCCTTGCGTCAGGTAAATCTTAAACTTAAATGTTGTCAGCTTTGCTGAACAACATTAGGAACGCGATTGCGTAAGCAATCAAAAAATAAGTTTTAAGATTTTCTGTAGCAAAGCGGAAGAAAATCATCCTTCACTGTACTTTGTACTCTGTACTCTGATAATGGTTCGCATTTTTTTATTTAGTGCAATAATTCTTTAGTTATAAATTATAACATTAATTAATATAGTTACATATATAGTTTAATAGTCGGGGGTGGGACAAGTGTATTCTATTAATAATTTAAAGTCAATGGAAATTATAGATATTAACACGGGAACTAAGCTTGGGTTTATTAAGGATTTGAAAATAGATGTTGAGAACTATAAAATTTTAGCATTAACTATTCCGGATTCAAAAGGGTCGAAGTTTTTTTCAAAGAATGATGATATAGAAATAAAATGGGATAAGATTAAAAAGATTGGCGTAGATGTAATACTAATAGATGGTGATAATTTATTTGATAATAGGGATTGAATATTACATGATAAAAAGGTTATAATTATGTAGAGATAAACGGCTTTATTGGTTTATCTTTAGAAGTTTTTTTACAAAGGACGTGAAAGTATTGAAATGCCCATTTTGCGGATACAGTGAAAGTAAGGTTGTAGATTCAAGATCTACAGAAGACAGCATGGCAATAAGAAGAAGGCGTGAATGCTTAAAATGCTCAAGACGTTATACTACATATGAAAAAGTCGAAGATATACCAATATTAGTTATAAAAAAGGATTCTAGCAGAGAATTCTTTGATAAATCAAAGATAATTAATGGACTTATAAAATCTTGTGAAAAAAGGCCAGTTTCAAGATCACAAATTGAAAATATTGCAGCTGAAATAGAGAAAAGTATAAGTAATAAAATGATTGCAGAAATTAAATCTGATGATATTGGTGAGATGGTTATGGAAAAACTTAAAGATATAGATGAAATATCTTATGTGAGATTTGCATCTGTGTATAGGCAGTTTAAGGATATAAACACTTTTATGCAGGAATTATCTAATTTAATAAATAAGAAATGAGACTGTTAAACTAAGATTATTTAATGCGTAACTTAAAATTATTGCGAACTAAAAATCAGAGTACAGAGTACAGTTAAGGTTGATTTACCTTTCCTTACGTTAGGTAAATCTTAAACTTATATGTTGTTCAGCTTCGCCGAACAACATTGATGCCGCGATTGCGTAAGCAATCAAAAAATAAGTTATAAGATTTTCTGTAGCAAGGCGGAAGAAAATCATCCTTCACTGTATTCTGTACTCTGTCATCTGTACTCTGAATAAAAGGTTCGCAATATTTATTGTTTGCGTATTAAATAATTTTGTGCGACAGCCTTATTTTTTATGCATGCTTTTATTAAGTTATTGTTAAATATGTTAAAAGAGTAATAATATTAACACAAAAAAACTAAATATGATAATATTAAATAGGGGGATAATTGTGAATATAAAATGCATAGAGAACTATGAATTTATAGAAGAAAAAGATGAAAATGTTAGTTTATATTTTTCTACTTCAAAAAATAATTTGAACTTTAAGATAAATTCAGAAGAGGGCATGAGGAATATCAGTAATTTAAAAAGTTGGTTTAATGTAGAAAAAGTAGGCTATTTAAATCAAATTCATAGTGATAAAATTTATAAATTTGATGGAAATGCTTATGATGGAGATTCAATAATTACAAATCAAAAAAATGTAGCGGTTGGTGTCTTTACAGCTGATTGCGTGCCTATTTTAATTTATGATAAAACTAGTGGTGTTGTAGCTGCAGTTCATAGTGGATGGAAAGGAACTGTCCTTAGAATAGTAGAAAAAACTGTTAAAGTTATGAAAAATGATTATGGATGTGATGAAAAAAATATTAGTGCAGTCATAGGACCACACAATAAGGTTTGTTGCTATGAGTTTGGTGTGGAATTAGTTGAAGATTTCAAAAAGATAGATATTTATAGAAATGAAGATATATATGTGAATGGTAAATTGGATTTACAAAAGTGCATAATAAAACAATTAAAGAATGCAGGAATTACAAATATAAAACCTTTGAACATATGCACATACTGCACTAAGGAATACCAATTACATTCATATAGGAGAGATAAAGAAAAAGCTGGTAGGATGTTTTCTTTTATAACTATTAAGGCATCTTAAAGAAAATATGGAGGAGTAGTTTATGGCTGGAGAAAAAATTTTAGTAGTAGATGATGAGGAACATATTATACAACTTATAAAATTTAATTTAGAGAAAAATGGATATAAAGTTATATCGGCAATTGACGGCATAGAAGGGCTTAAGATTGCAAAGTCTGAGAGACCTCAGCTAGTTCTTTTGGATTTGATGCTTCCTGGATTAGATGGATATGATGTATGTAGAGAAATTAGGAAAGATAATAATATATCTAATATGCCAGTTATTATGATAACTGCTAAAGGTGAAGAACTCGATAAGATTTTAGGACTTGAACTTGGAGCAGATGATTATATAACAAAACCTTTCTCTGTAAGAGAGTTAATGGCAAGAGTTAAGGCTGTCCTAAGGAGAACCAAAATAGAATATAATGATAAATCATATAAATTTGGTGACATTGCTATTGATTTTCAAAAACATGAGATAATTAAAGCTAATGAGAAGCTAGATTTAACTTTAAAGGAATTTGAGCTTTTGGAAGTGCTTATAAAAAATAAGGGAAGAGTTATGACAAGAGATTTTCTTTTAGATAAAATTTGGGGATATGAGTATATAGGTGAAACACGTACTGTTGATGTCCATATAAGGCACCTAAGACAAAAAATTGAAGATGATGATAAGAAGCCTAAATATATAGAGACTATTAGAGGAATAGGCTACAGATTTAATTTTGACGGTGAGTAGTTATGAGAAAAAGATTATTTATTTATAATATATTTATACTTACATTTACGTTACTAATAGTGACAGGCTTGTTTATTAATATAGTTAACCGTGAATATGAGCAAAATGTTGAGCAAGATTTAAAGAGAAATAATGTTATAGCATCAAATATAATAGATAAAACGTCAGAAAATGATGTACCTAGCGCCCTCAAAGATATATTTAAAAATTCTGATCTAAGAATTACGTACATACGTAAAAATGGTACTGTTATTTATGACAATGATATTGATGCAAAAAAATTAAATAATCACAATAAAAGAGCTGAAGTTATAGAGGCCAGAAAAGATGGTGACGGTTACAGTATAAGATATAGTGATTCTTTAAAGAAAAAAATAATGTATTATGCTCATTTAAAAAAAGACGGTAGCATAGTGAGAACTGCAATTTGGATTTCTTATATTAATAGATTTAAAGAAGTATATTTAAAATATTATTTTGCGGTTGTGGCACTTGCAGCTATTGTGTCTGTTTTTATATCTTTTAAGTTGTCACAAATAATTTTAAAGCCAATTAGAGATTTAGAATTTATCACTTCAAGAATAGCAAGAGGTGAACTTGAAAGAAGAGTTAAAGTTGAATATAAGGATGAGATTGGCAATCTTGGCAATACATTTAATGATATGGCTGAAAAACTTCAAAGTACTATTACAGATTCTATAGAAAAACAAAATAAATTAGAAGCAATTTTAGAGAGTATGGATAGTGGAGTTATTGCAGTTGATAAAAAATATAGGGTTATAATGATAAATCCATGTGCAGAAGGGCTATTTGGATTAACTAAAAATATAATTGGTGAAAGGCTCATGGATAATATAAGAAATTATGAACTTGAGGATATTTTTAAAGAAAAATCGAAGGAGTACAGAGAAATAAAAATAGTTTGGCCTAAAGAAAGAATTTTAAGGGTGAAAACAGCTGAGATAATTAATGGATATGAATGTATAGGAACTGTTGCAGTACTTCAGGATATTACGGATATTATTAAATTGGAAAATATGAGAACTCAATTTGTTGCAAATGTATCCCATGAGCTTAAAACGCCTCTTACATCTATAAAAGGGTTTGCAGAAACCTTAAGATATGTAGATGAAAGTGATAAAAGAGAAGAATTTTTAAATATAATCGATGAAGAGGTTGACAGGTTAAATAGATTAATTGGGGATATATTATCGCTTTCAGATATAGAAATTCATGTAGATGAGAAAAAGGAAGAAATTGATGTAAAGGCTGTAATTAATAATGTATATAATCTTTTGAAGGATTCTGCTCAAAAGAAAAATATTGAAATTCAAGTTAGTTTGGAAGGGGCACCTAAACTTATCGGAAATGCTGATAGATTTAAGCAGATGATTATAAACTTGGCTGATAATGCAATTAAGTATAGTGAAAATGGAGATAAGGTATTTATAGGAAGCAAATTTGAAGATGGTAACTACATTATTTGGGTTGAAGATACGGGCGCAGGTATACCAGAAAAAGATATTCCAAGATTATTTGAAACTTTTTATAGGGTAGATAAAGCTAGATCTAGAGCTAAAGGTGGTACAGGACTTGGACTTGCTATAGTTAAACATATAGTTTTAAATTTTCATGGTAAAATAGAAGTAGAAAGTGAACTTGGTAAAGGAAGCAAATTTATAGTTACATTACCGTGTGAAGGATAATGCCAAAATGTATTTTAAAGGGGATTTTTTTCTAAAAAAGAATTTAACCATAATTAAAAATTAATGCGAACTAAAAATTAGAGTACAAAGTACAGAGTACAGAGTACAGTGAAGGATGATTTACCTTTCCGTACGTTAGGTAAATCTTAAACTTAAATGTTGTCAGCTTTGCTGAACAACATTTATTCCGCAATTGCGTAAGCAATTAAAGAAATAAGTTATAAGATTTTCTGTAGCAAAGCGGAAGAAAATCCTCATTCACTGTACGTTGTACTCTGTACTCCGTGCTCTGAATAAGGGTTCGCTTTTTTGTTGCAGTTGAAACAGTGAAATTATAAATTGCAAGTTGTCTATATATAATATGTAAATATAAATAAACATAATATGAACAAGAATTTAACAAACGATTGTACAGAATTAACATTAATTTAATATTATGAGATTGGTTATATAAGAGTATTGATTTAATATTATGAGAATGGTTGTAAAAATGTATCACTATATATAGATATACCAGTTCAACTATTAAAATTCATGTGCACCATAATGCCAAGAAACCGGCATTTTGGCACAAAGAAATTTTAAGTTTCACAATGGTTTATCTTTAAGACACAGTAACTAAGAAATTATTACATTATAGCATAGATGGGCGACTTAAAAAGTTAAAATTGCATATGTTAAGTTTATTTTGATTTGTTAGGGTAAACTCAGTATTTGTAATTTTAAATTTTCAAACTGTACATCTATAAAAGGAGTAATGCATATGAAAAATTCTGTATTAAATCAGTTGTTAAAAAAAATTAATCCTAATATTAAGTTTGCAAAAATAAAAAATAGTAATAAAACAACTTCAATATCTTTTAAAATAATTGTAATTGTATCAATCACAATTATTTTTTTAATGTTGGCAGTAGATGGAATAGTGAATGCGCTAACCTATAATAAAATTTATCAAATGAACGAAGATAATATGAAAGTTGTTACATCAGAAATGTGTAATGATTTTCAAAATATGATGCTGGTGCAATCTAGTGACACGGATAAAATTGCTGAAAATCCTAGTATACAAAGTATAGCAATAAAGGAAAATCAATCTACAAGGCAGGATGTTTTGCTAAAAGAACAGGATTTAATAAGTGAAATTAAAAATAAGATTGCTTTAAATACAATAGATAAAAATGATACTGAAAATATATTTTTTGCAGGAAAGGATGGAATAACTGTAGCTTGTACTAATGATGACTATTTAGGCTACGATAATTCTCATTATGATTATATTAATAGTGCACTTCAAGGAGGAAAGAGTGCAATTAGCTCTGTATATACTTCAGTAATGACAAGCAAGCCTGTAATAACTTTTGTAAGTCCAGTTAAAGATGGAGCTGGAAATACTATTGGTGTTGTTGGTAAAACTGTATTTATAGATTACTTTTCTAAAAGGTTTAAAAAATTCAAATATATGAATGATGGGTATGTATCAATACTTGATCAAAATAATAACATAGTATATCATCCACAAAATTATTACATAAATAAAAAGAATGAAGTAGAAGAAATTAAACAGGTATTGAGAAATAAAAGTTTTTTTGAAAAGCCAAGTTCTAATTTTATTCAATTTGATTTTAATAATAAAACTTATATAGGTAATATAAGCAGTATACCACAATTGAAATTAGCCATAATTTTAATGGATGAGAAAGAAGAAATAAAGAGTATACCTGAAAAATTAGGAATTATTATTTTAATTATTACTTTAATTGCAGTTACAGCTGTAATTTTAATATTGAATGTTATAATTAGAAATTTATTTAAGCCTATGAATGTGCTTATAAAAAACACTAAAGAGATTGCAAAAGGTAATTTAACTGTTTCAAATAAAATAGTACGTCTAGATGAGGTTGGCAAAATATCTAAATCCTTTAATGAAATGGCATCTAATATAAAAGTTCTTTTAATGAGCATAAAGGAAGTTTCAAATGAAGTAATGGATACAAATAATTCTGTTAAAAAAGCTCAGAGCTCTGTTGCCGATGGTATGGATGTTATAAGTGTGGACATGGATAGAGCAAAGCAAAACACACTTCATATATCTGAGAATTTAGATGCTAGTTTTGATGCCTTTAACAATATAAGAACAAAAATAGCTGGAATAAAAAATTTATCTAAGGGAATGCTAAATTTATCTAATAGTATACAAACAGTTAATGATACAGGTATAAAAAGAGTTAAAGAATTGGCTAATATGAGTGGAATATCAAAAACAAGTATTAGAGAAGTTGGAGATTCCTTTGATGAACTTACAAAGAGCGTAAGCGAAATTAAAAATATAGTTAATGTTGTAAGCGAAATTTCGAATAAAACCCATGTTTTAGGGTTGAATGCAGCTATAGAAGCAGCAAGAGTTGGTAATAGTGGAAACAGCTTTGGCGTAATTGCAGAAGAAATAAGAACGCTATCTTTAAATATAGAAAGTGAGATGGAAAATATAAGTGAAATAATAAACAAAATTAATATTAAAACAAATAATACAGGTACAAAAATACAATATGTTGATGAAGTTTTCAATAAAGAAATAGAAATTGTCAATAATACAATCGAAAATTATAAAAATATATTTAATTTAAGTATAGAAATTACTTCAAGTATTAAAAATATAGATGTTAACTTAGAAGCTGTTAATATTGAAAATGATGGAGTTTATAATAAGCTTAATGAAATTAACAACTTATACAAGGAATTTAATGATGTAATAGGTAAGGTTTCTTGTGTGATTGAAGAACAATATCAATATGTTAGTGAAATGGATACTACTCTTAAAAATATGAATCACATAACTGCACAACTTGATAGCAATGTCAACAAATTTGTAGTATAAGTTTTGTTAAGTTTAGTTAACAATGGTATAATACTCGATTAACATTGATGGGGTATTATATTAAATGTAGTTAGGATGTTAAAACTAATTAAGTTTTTGGAGGTAGATTAGATGAAAAGTAAAAAAGTTAAATTTGTAGTTGCAGCTTTAGCAATTACAGTGATGGCAGGATTATTTGCAGGTTGTGGAAGTTCAACTTCTAATGATAAAAAGGCAACTTCAGATAATACAACTAAAAAAGTAGAGAAGGTATCAGGCTCAATAACAGCTTCAGGTTCAACAGCACTTCAACCTTTAGCAGAAGATTCAGTAGCTGGATTTAAAACAAAGAATCCAGATGCAAATGTAAATGTACAAGGTGGAGGAAGCGGAACTGGTTTGAGCCAAGTAGCTCAAGGAGCAGTTGATATTGGAGATTCAGATATATATGCAGATCAAGGCGGAAAACTTAGTGCAGATGATGTTAAAGCTTTAGTAGATCATAAGGTTTGTGTTATAGGTTTTTCAGTTGTTACAAGCAGCGATGTAACAGTAAAAAGCTTAACTAAACAACAAATACAAGATATATTCAAGGGAAACATAACAAATTGGAGTAAAGTTGGAGGACCTAATGAAGCAATAAATGTTATTAATAGACCAGCATCATCAGGAACTAGAGCAACTTTCTTTAAAACAGTAATGGATAATCAAAGTGAAAAAGCAGGTTTAGGAACTACACAAGATGCAAGTGGTTCAGTTAAAACTGCTATGACTAGTACTAAGGGTGCAATTAGTTATTTAGCTCTTTCTTATTTAACTGCTGACAATAAAAAAGGTATAAACATGGTTCAAATAGACGGAGTTGATGCTACTACTGATAACATAACTGCTGGAAAATATAGCTTCTGCTCATATGAACATATGTATACTAAGGGAGAAGCAAAGGGAGTTGCAAAAGCCTTCATAGATTATATGATGAGCAGCGATAATAAATCACAAATAACTAAAGATGGATATATTCCAATTTCCGATATGAAAGTAGAATTGAAATAATTCAAAAAGGACTGGTTGCAGTTTTGTAGCCAGTCTAAGTGTTTACATAAATATAGAAAGTAGTTTGAGGGAGATAGTATGAAATCAAAAAGTTTTTTCAAAAAACTTAAAAATGAGTATATTGGAAAAGGATTTGTTACTTTTTGTGGTATATTAATGGTGGTTTTAACTTTATCCATTATTTTTTTCGTGGCATCTAAAGGAATTCAAGTTTTTGCTAAAGATCACTATTCTTTATCACATTTTTTATTCTCAAGTAATTGGGATCCAGATAATAAAAAGTTTGGTGCTTTAATTTTTATGCGTGGTTCAGGAATTGTATCAATTGGGGCTGTACTTATAAGTACTCCACTTGCAATTGCTTTAGCAGTGTTTATGAATATAATATCACCTAAATTAGGACAGAAAATTCTTCAACCAGCACTTGAGTTATTTGTTGGAATTCCGTCAGTTGTATACGGATTTGTTGGAGTAATATTTCTTATACCATTAATAAGAAACAAATTTGGTGGCGTTGGATTTAGTGTACTTGCAGCTATATTGGTGTTAACTATAATGATACTTCCAACCATAGCTAGTTTATCTTCTGATGCAATTAGAAATGTTCACCATGATTATATTGAAGCTTCCTATGGATTAGGAGCAACAAGGTGGCAAACTATATATAAAGTAATAATACCAGCTAGCAAAAATGGAATACTTACAGGCATAGTACTGGGACTTGCAAGAGCATTTGGAGAAGCTTTAGCTGTGCAAATGGTTATTGGTAATGCAATTAGGTTTCCAAAGGGATTATCGGATTCAACTATAACGCTTACTGGTGTTATAACAATGGATATGGCTAATACTGGAAATGGAACGCCTTGGAATGATGCACTTTGGGCTTTAGCATTTTTATTACTTATAATTTCATTTGTATTTATTGTAGTAATAAGATTAATTGGGAGAAAGGGTGAAGTATAATGAAAGCTAAAACTGTAGATAAAATTGCAACTGCTATTTTATATCTCATATCTTCTCTTGTAGTTTTGTTATTAATTTCTTTTATTGGATTTATAATATACAGAGGTAGAACTTCATTGAATTTTAATTTTATATTTGGAGAGCCTAAAACGTCTCAAGCAGGAGGGGGAATAGGTCCTCAGCTATTTAACTCTTTTTATATGCTTATAGTTTCACTTATAATAACAGTGCCTTTTGGAGTTGGAGCAGGTATATATTTATCTGAATATGCAACAGAAGGAAAAATTTTAGGCTTTATAAGACTTTGTATAGAAACTATGGCATCACTACCATCCATAGTTGTAGGTTTATTTGGTATGCTAGTTTTTGTTATTATGACTAAATGGCAAAATACTTTGCTTTCAGGAGCCTTAGTAATTGCAATCTTAAATTTACCGTCTATGACAAGGGTAAGTGAAAATGCCATAAGGGCATCGTCTTTAAAGGTAAAAGAGGCAAGTCTTGGACTTGGTGCAACTAAATGGCAGGCAATAAAAACTGTTATTCTTCCATCATCAATGCCTCAAATTTTAACAGGAGTTATATTGGCGGCAGGAAGAATATTTGGTGAAGCTGCTGCACTTTTATATACTTCAGGTATGAGCGCACCAATACTAAAATATAGTGATGTAAGTTTAGTTGGTCAAACTTCTCCATTTAGTTTATTTAGACCAGCAGAAACTTTAGCGGTTTATATTTGGAAGTTAAATTCAGAAGGCATGGTGCCAGATGCAGCTAAAATCGCTAGTGGAGCATCGGCTGTACTTGTAATAATGGTATTGATTTTTAATTTTTCAGCTCGTTTTATAGGCAAGAAAATATACGAGTCATATAGTGGAAAGTAAGGGGGAAATTCTATGAGCATAATAGAAACAAAAAATTTAAACTTATATTATGGAAGTGCTCAAGCTCTTAAAAATATAAATTTAAGCTTTGAAAAAAATACAGTTACTGCATTAATAGGTCCTTCAGGTTGTGGTAAATCTACATTCTTAAGAACAATTAATAGAATGAATGATCTTATACCTATTGTAAAAATTGACGGTGAAGTTACCTTTGAAGGAAAAAACATATATAAGGATTATGATGAAATAGAACTTAGAAAAAGAATAGGAATGGTTTTTCAAAAGCCAAATCCTTTTCCGATGTCAATATACGATAATGTTGCCTATGGACCTAGAATCCATGGTATTAAAAATAGAGGTAAGCTAGATGAAATTGTTGAAAATAGTTTGAAGGGAGCTGCTCTTTGGGATGAGGTTAAGGATAGACTTAAAAAGAGCGGTCTTGGTCTATCAGGTGGACAACAGCAGAGACTTTGTGTAGCAAGAACCCTTGCTGTAGAACCAGAAATACTTTTAATGGATGAACCTACATCTGCACTTGATCCTATTTCAACATTAAAAATAGAAGAACTTATGGATGAATTAAAAAAGAAGTATACTGTAATAATTGTAACACACAATATGCAGCAGGCAGGAAGAATATCAGATAATACTGCTTTCTTCTTAAGTGGCGAAGTTATAGAAAGTGGCAAAACAGAAACTATATTTTATAAACCTGTTGATAAGAGAACGGAAGATTATATAACTGGTAGATTCGGCTGATTTAAAGATATACCATTGTGAAACTTAAAATTTATTTGTACAAAAATGCCATCTCCTTGGCATTATGGTGCACATAAATTTTAATAGTTGAGCTGATATATCTATATTTAAAGATTAAATTATAAGGTGGGTGAATATAGATGACAAGAAAAATGTTTGAAGCTAGCTTAGAGGATCTTCACACAGATCTTTTAAGAATGGGAAGTATGGTTGAAAAACAAATATATGAGTGTATTGAGGCTATTGTAAATCAAAATGAAGAATTGGCAGAGGAGATAATAAAAAACGATGATGTTGTTGACGACATGCAAAAAGTTATAGAAAATAAGGCTATAAAGTTAATTGCAATGCAACAACCAATTGCATCGGATTTAAGAAATGTATTTACAACTATAAAAATCGTTACAGACTTAGAGAGAATGGCTGACCATGCTGTAGATATTGCAAAAGTAGTAAAGAGGGTTAAAAATGAAACGTATGCAAAACCTCTTGTTGATATACCTAAAATGGGCAAACTTGTTAAGGATATGATAAAGGGAGCTCTTGATGCATATGTAGAATGTAATTTGGATAAGGCTTATGAAATTTGTAAGATGGATGATGAATTAGATGCATTGTATAAGCACATCTTCAATGAATTATTAAAAATGATGACTGAGGATCATAGCATGATAAACCAATCAACTCAATTTTTATTTGTATGCAAGTATTTTGAGAGAGTTGGAGATAGGACAACAAATATTTGCGAATCTACAATATATTTAATAACTGGAGAGCAAGTTGACTTAAATGATTAGGCTATGTTTTAAATAAGTGAAATAATTAATTTTACCACCTCATTTTATGTTATATTATGAGGTGGGATTTTTTTGATTTAGACTATGTTTTAAATAAGTGTGAAAATCAACACTTATTTAAAACATAGCCTTGATTTATAATTAATAAGTTCTTGTTTCTTGACTTAATATGCTTAATAATGTAATATAACTAAAGATAAATAAAAAGGCGTCTTCAAAAAATTTTTATAGTATCAATTTATTTTTTAGATGCTTAAATGGGAGTGCAATAATGAAAAACGTAATTTCTAAAGTAGAAAAAGGAAGTATTGCTGAAGAATTAGAAATTGAACCAAATGATAGGCTTTTAAGTATAAATGGAAAAGAAGTAAAAGATATTATAGATTATAGATTTCTTATGGCAGATGATTATGTTGTAGTAGAAATTGAAAAACACTTTGGTGAGATATGGGAACTTGAAATTGAAAAGGAATACGATGAGAAGCTTGGAATAGAATTTGAAAGTGGAATCCTTGATAATGCAAAATCTTGCAGAAATAAATGTATATTTTGCTTTATAGATCAACTGCCAAAGGGAATGAGAAAAACATTATATTTTAAGGATGATGATTCCAGACTTTCATTTCTTCAAGGTAATTTTGTAACACTTACCAATATGAGTGATGAAGATATAGAAAGAATAATACAATATAAAATTAGTCCAATAAATATATCTGTTCAAACAACAAATCCTGAGCTTAGAATAAAAATGTTAAACAATAGGTTTGCAGGAAATATAATGGATAGAATGAAGAGGCTGTCGGATGCAGGTATAAAAATGAATTGCCAAATAGTTTTGTGCCCAGGTATAAATGATGGCGTAGAACTTGTAAAGTCTGTAAATGATTTGTTTCAATTTTATCCTAATGTAGAAAATATAGCAGCTGTTCCAGTAGGAGTTACAAATTTTAGAGAAGGATTATTCCATATGGAGCCGTATAATGCTGAAACTGCAAAGATTCAAATAGATAATATTAAGCCTATACAAAATGAGTTTGTAAAAAAAATAGGTACACCTTTTATAAGGCTTTCTGATGAATTTTATGTTTTGAGTGGTGAGGAAATACCTGATTCAAGTTTTTATGGTACATTTGATCAATTTGAAGATGGAATTGGCATGATAAGAACGTTTAGAGATAATATTGAAGATACGTTGCCCGATTTATCTAATAATGCTAAGGGTTCTTTTACATTGGTTACAGGTGTTTTAGCCTATGGTGAAATAAAGAATGCTGCGGATATGATTATGAATAAGGAAAAAAATATAAAAATAAGCGTTATAAAAGTAATAAATGAGTTCTTTGGAGAAAAAATAACTGTGGCAGGACTTTTAACAGGTAAGGACATAATAAAGTATTTAAAAATGAGTGAAATAGGCGAGTACATAATTTTGCCTAAAAATATGCTTAAAAGTGACGAGAATATATTTCTTGATGATGTTAGCATAGAAGATGTTGAAAATGAATTAAATAGGAAAGTAATAGTTTGTGATTACAGTGGTGAAGATTTAATACAGATTATTAATGATTACAGCAAGGAGGAATAAATATGGGAAAACCAATAGTAGCAATAGTAGGTAGACCAAACGTTGGAAAATCAACTTTATTTAATAAATTAGCAGGTAAGAGAATATCTATTGTTGAGGATACACCAGGGGTTACAAGAGATAGAATTTATGCAGAATCTGAATGGGTATCAAAGAAATTTACAATAATAGACACAGGTGGTATAGAACCAGAAAATGGAGATATAATACTCTCCCAAATGAGAAGGCAGGCTCAAATTGCAATTGAAATGGCCGACGTAATAGTTTTTATAGTAGATGGAAAACAAGGACTTACAGATGCAGATAGTGAAGTTGCTATAATGCTTAGAAAAAGTAAAAAGCCTGTAGTTCTAGTAGTAAATAAAATAGATAAGGCTAAAGAAGAAAATAATGTATATGAATTTTATAATTTAGGTTTAGGAGACCCAATTTCAATTTCAGCATCACAGGCTTTAGGGTTAGGTGATATGCTTGATGAAGTTGTAAAAGGCTTTAAGGAAGTTGAAGATAATGGAGAAGAAGATGAGTACATAAATGTTGCTGTAGTTGGAAAGCCAAATGTAGGAAAATCTTCTCTTATAAATAAAATTTTAGGAGAAGATAGAGTTATAGTAAGTAATATACCTGGAACAACTAGAGATGCAATAGATAGTTATTTGGAAACGGATATAGGAAAATTTACATTAATAGATACTGCTGGACTTAGAAGAAAAAGCAAGGTAAAAGAAGAAATCGAAAGGTACAGTGCTGTTAGAACTATGGCTGCCATAGAAAGATGCGATGTATGTGTACTTGTTTTAGATGCTAATGAAGAGGTAAGCGAGCAGGATGAAAGAATAATAGGTTATGCTCATGAAACTAATAAAGCAATTTTAGTAATAGTTAATAAGTGGGATTTAATAGAAAAAGATGATAAAACTATGAATAAGTTTAAAGAAAATATGAGAGTGAAATTTTCTTTCTTGGCTTATGCACCTTATTTATTTATTTCAGCTAAAACTGGTCAAAGAGTTCATAAAGTACTTGAAACAATTAGAAAATGTTATGATAGCTACAATAGAAGGATAGCTACAGGAGTTCTAAATGACGTTATAAGCAAAGCTGTTTTGATGAAAGAACCACCTGTTATTGCGCTTAAAAGATTAAAAATATATTATGTAACTCAAACTGGTACTAAACCTCCAACTTTTGTATTCTTTGTAAATAATGCAGATGCGCTTCATTTCTCATACCAAAGATATTTGGAAAATCAATTAAGGCAAAGTTTTGATTTTGAAGGTACAGGAATTAAAACAATATTTAGGGAAAGGAAGGAGTAGCATGGATGGTATAACATTTTTGGGAGGAGGCAGTTTTGGAACTGCTCTTTCTGTAATGCTTTCTAAAAAAGGCTATGAGGTATTAATATGGGATAGAAAAAAAGAAACAGCAGATGATATTAATATAAAAAAGGAGAATATTAAATATCTTCCTAAGATATTGATACCATGTAATGTTAAAGCTGTTAACGATATAGAATATGCTGTTAGAAAAAATAAGTATATTGTACTTTCTGTACCTTCTCACGTTATTAGAGAAATGTGTAGAAAAATTAAACCTTTTTTACAAAATGATCAAGTAATAATTAATATTGCAAAAGGTATTGAAGAAGAAAGCAAGAAAAGATTATCAGAAGTAATTAGAGAAGAATTACCTCTTAACCCAATTGTTGTACTATCTGGACCAAGTCATGCAGAAGAAGTTGCATTAGATATCCCAACTACCCTAGTAGTATCTTCTAATGAAATGAAATATGCGGAAGAAGTTCAAGATATCTTCATGGCAAGTAAACTTAGAGTTTATACAAATAATGATATTATAGGTGTTGAAATAGGTGGAGCAGTTAAAAATATAATAGCCCTTGCTGCAGGAGTGTGTGATGGCCTAAAATTTGGAGATAACACAAAAGCTGCACTTATGACAAGAGGAATGAGTGAAATTGTAAGAGTTGGAATAGCACTTGGAGGAAAACTTGATACCTTCTATGGACTTACAGGTATGGGCGACCTAATAGTTACCTGCACAAGTATGCACAGCCGAAACAGAAGAGCTGGCATACTAATAGGTGAGGGTATTCCAAAAGATGAAGCCTGCAAAGAGATAGGCATGGTTGTAGAAGGTATAACCGCCTGCGAAGCTTTCTACGAATTAAAACAAGAAAAAGGTATATCAATGCCAATAACCAATGCGCTTTACAATGTCCTATTCAAAAACGCCGACCCCGTCCAAGAAGTTTCCAATCTAATGAAACGAGAAAAGAAATGTGAGTAAACCTACGGTGGGTTTGGGCTATGCCCATTAAGATTATTGAACTTAAATTAATTACTTTCAAAAGTAACAGCACAAAATAAATTTAATCGCCTAGAGTAATGGCGGTGGGCTTAAGCCCATGTAAGTTCATTAACCCTAATTCCACTACTTTCCAAGCAACAAACAAAAACATATACAAAATATATCTATAAAAAAGTTTGGATTTCAATAATCTAAGCTTTTTTTTATTGTTTAAGCAACAGCCCATATATGGTGATTAGCGAAGCTAACAACATTAAGTTTAAGATTTACCTGAGAGAAGCGAAAGGTAAATCATCCTTTTCTAATCCAACAGGATACATTTGGCATGTGCAATTTCAAGTTTCAAGATGGTTTATCTTTATTTATATAAGAATTTAATAAATTGATTAATTTAAAACATAGCTATTTGAAAAAATATATAAATATTGGTCAACATTGACATAAAAAATACCTTGTATTAAAATTAAAGTAAAATCTTAAATTAATTGGACAAATTTGGTTTGGATAAAATTATGAGAAAGGAGAAATTAATGGAGGCATACTTATATAAATTAAAGATGCAAATAATTGTAAATATAACATATAGGTTTGAAGTATTTGCAACAATAGCTACTAGATTTATATTAATGGTTAGTACTGTATTTTTGTGGAAGTGCACTTATGCAGGAAATAAAGAAATGCTGGGACTATCAAAGAGCCAAATGATTACATATTCTGTTTTGTCTGTATTTTTATCTTCCGTATTTCAATGTAATGTACAAAATACTATAAGAGATGGAGTACGTCAAGGCAAAATAGCTGTAGATTTGTTGCGTCCCTACAATATTATAGTAGCATTTTTTGCACAAGATTTGGGAGATGTTTTTGCTAGCATTTTAAATAAAGCATTGCCATTATTGTTTTTGGGAATGATTTTTTTTGGTGTTAATGCACCAGTTAGCTCGTCTGCATTTGTGCTTTTTGTGATTAGTTCTGTATTAGGTTTTATGATTTTATGGTTTATTAGTGCTTTAGTTGGAATGTTTTCTTTTTGGACATTAGAGTTAGGCAATATGGGAGTTGTAAAGGATATCATAGTTAGTATTCTTTCAGGAAGTTTGATTCCACTTTGGTTTTTTCCAAATGATGTTCAAAAAGTATTGGCATTTATGCCATTTCAGTACACTTATCAGACTCCAATGGGGTTGTATATTGGAAAAATAACTATAAACGATGGATTGCTTCAAATAGGCATACAGATTATTTGGATTTTGCTATTAGGTGTAATTACCTCATTTGTATGGTGTAAAGCAAAAAACAATATTTTAATACAGGGAGGTTGAAATGATAGATACTATAAAATACTATTGGTCTGTATTTATAATTAATGTAAAATTACAAATTGCTAGTCAATTAGAATATGCTTCATATATGTTTTGCTGGCTTTTAATGATACCTATTCAAGGGTTTGCAGGAATATATGTGTTAAAAACTATTATGTCTAGAGTAGATACATTAAATGGCTGGAATTTTGGACAAGTTGCTTTTTTATTTGGACTGGCATTGCTAAGTCATGGATTTCAAGATATGTTATTTATACAAACAAGATCTATCGAATACAGTGTATTAAATGGTGAATTTGATAGAATGCTATTAAGACCTATGGGGGCTTTTTATCAATTCTGCATTTCAAGTTTTAATTTGGTAGGTCTATTTGATATGATTCCTGGTATAATTATTTTTTTATATGGCTGTAAGATGGTCAAATTTATTTGGTCACCTATTAATATATTGTACATCATCTTAATTACTTTTGGAGGAACTTTGATTAGGGCAGCTGTATACACCATAACTGGATCTATAGCCTTTTGGACAAAGAAAAGCAGCGTTTTTGTTGACTTGAATCTTGCTATATTTGAAAGAACTACACAATATCCAATGTCTATTTATCCAAATTGGTTTATCAGATTATTTACTTTTATAATTCCAATTGGATTTGTTAGTTTCTATCCAGTCAGCGGGTTATTAAACATTTCTTCAAAAATGAACGTTCCTATTCCACTAGATTTAATAATATGGTGTCCAATAGTAGGTATCATTTGCTTTATAATAGCAAGAGCATTTTTCCTTTTAGGATTAAATAGTAAATATGAAAGCGCAGGTTCGTGATAAATGGAACAGATTATTTTAAAAGATGTATATAAACAATATAAGGTTGCAAAAAAGAAGAAGGGGCTTATAGGTGCTTTTTCTAATTTATTTCATTCTGAAAAAATATTGGTTAATGCAGTAAATGGTATAAGTTTCACTATAAATCAAGGCGAAATTGTAGGATATATAGGTCCAAATGGAGCTGGGAAAAGTACAACTATAAAGATGATGTCTGGTATCCTGCATCCTACTTCAGGTGAAATTTTGATTAATGGGATATCTCCTCAAAATGATAGAAAAAAAGTTGTAAAGAATCTAGGCGTTGTATTTGGACAAAGAAGTCAATTATATTGGGATTTACGTCTTGGGGAATCTTTTGAATTATTAAAAAGAATTTATCGTGTCAATGAAAAGCAGTATAAAGATTATTTATCTGAAATGAGAGAAATAATGGATTTGAATAAGTTTATTGATATTCCTGTAAGGCAATTATCTCTTGGGCAGCGTATGCGTGGAGAATTGGTAGCTGCTATGATTCATTCACCATCAATTCTTTTTTTAGATGAACCTACTATAGGTTTAGATATAGATGCAAAGCGTGCAATTAGAAAATTTATTCTTGAAATTAATAAGAGAAAGGGGGTAACAGTAATTCTTACTACACATGATTTGGAGGATGTTTCAGAATTATGTAAGCGTTTAATTGTAATTAATCATGGCAATGTAGTTGAAGATGGACCTATAGATGAAATAATATCTAAAATGGCAGAACATCGTATGATGGTATTAGAATTAGCTAGTCCTATAACCTGTCTTAAAACTAACAAAGCTAAACTTGTTAAAGTTGAAGGGAATAAAATTTGGTGCAAATTTGACCATCATAAGATTACAGCTTCTGAATTGATTAGTGAATTAGCAAAAGAATTATCTATTATCGATTTAAGTGTAAAGGAACCAGATATTGAAGATGCTATTAGTCAAATTTATCATGCTAAGTAACTAAATCAGAGTACAATGAAGGATGATTTACCTTCTTTGTACTTTGCTTTAATACTTAGCAATAATTTTAGTTATTAATAAGTTAATTCCTAAGTTTTTATATAGTAAAAAGTATAGTAATATGATAATATATTTAAATAAGAATCGGTGCTAATGGTGCTGCTGCTTGTGCTTAATTGGCAGCTTTTGCTATTGCTTCATAGAAAAACTTTTAACTTAAAAGTAGACAATTTATTATTTCATTTGGAGGTACATATGAGAGTTGTTAGAGTATCTAATCTAAGGGGAGATGAAGTTCTCGGAAGGCAAATTTATGATGAGTCAGGTAGAGTTTTGCTTAGCGCTGGAGTGAAATTAAAACCTTATTATATTGAAAGAATTAAAGAACTTGGAATTGGTTTAGTATATATTGATGATAATATATCCAAAAATGTGATTATTGAAGAAAACATTTCAGAGATGACAAGACAAATGGGCAAACGTGCGGTTAAAGAAATGATAGAAGGGTATTGCCGTGAAGGAAAAACTTATAATAGTAGTGTTATGAACTCAGTAGATTCAGTGATTGAGGATGTACTTACAAATAAAAATGTTTTGATAAATGTTGCGGAAATAAGTGCAAGTGATAATAATATATATTCACATTCAGTAAATGTTTGTGTAATGTCCACAATAATAGGAACTCACATGGGATATAGTATGTTAAAACTTAAAGATATAGCCACAGGTGCTCTTTTACATGACATAGGTAAGATAAAAATTATGAACGATAAAAAAATTGTAGATCAGTATAAGAGTCAGGAAGAACTAAATAAGTATATTGAACTAATGCATCCAAAAGTAGGTTATGATTTTTTAGGTGAACAGCGTATTTGGAATGCATATGTTAAGGTTGCTGTATTAATGCATCATGAGAAAAGCGATGGAAGCGGATATCCTTCAAAATTACACAGCACCGAAATAAATCAAATTGCAAAGATAGTATCTATATGCAATGTATTTGATAATTTAATATCTGGTGAAAATGGTGGCGAAAGTAAAACCGTATCGGAAGTTATAGAATATCTTACTAGCATGAGTAATGTTTATTTTGATGCTGAAATGGTTAGAAAGTTTACCATGAATATAGCTGCTTTTCCAACAGGAAGTGGAGTTGTTTTAAGCTCAAATGAAAAAGGGTTAGTAGTAAAACAAAATAATTCAATGCCAATGAGACCTGTTATAAAAATAATCTACGATAAAAATGGAAGTTTGCTTGTAGAACCTTATGAAGTTGATTTATTGAAAGAATTAACTCTTTTTATTGAAAAACCTTGTGAATTTTAAATTTGGGAGTGATTTTATGAGTGGTAAAGGCAGTTATACAAATATTAATTATTCTAATGATTGTCTTAAGATAATTAATAGTACTTTTCAGAAATTTTTAGATGTACATAGTGTTAATTATTTGATTGAATTAGAAAAAACTTTAGAGGACATTGGAACCTTCTTTGATTTGGATAGAATGTACATATACTATTTTTCTAATGATCCAACTTTTATGAAAATAGAATGTCAATGGAATAAAAAAGGTGTAGAGCCTAAAAGAGAACTTCAAGAGGAAGAGGTAGTTTATGCGCTTCCATGGTTAATTCGTGAAATTAAAAATAATGAATTTGTTGCTATAAATAATATTAACGAGTTTCCCAAAGAAGCAATATTTGAAACAGAGAATTTCAGCAAGGAAGGTATACAATCTTCTTTAATGGTTCCATTAAAAAATGAAAATAAATTAATAGGATTTATGGGGTGTGAAAGACTGTTAAAATCAATAACATGGGAAGAGGAACAAATTAATGTGTTAAGGGATATTTCAAAGATTTTTTCATATACAAGGTCAAGAATTAAAAAGGAAAAAGAATATGAAAATGCCCTTTATGGACAGGCAATTTTATTAAATAATTCCGAATCACAAATTTGGGCTTTAACTAATGTTACATCATATGCCACTGTTAACGAAGCTCATGCAAAGTTTTTTGGAAAGAAAAAAAGCGATATAGAGTATCAAGATTTGTATGATATATTTGATATAGACACAGCAAATAAGCTTTCTGAGGTAAATTGGGAGCTATTTCAAAGAAAAGGGCTAGCCAAGAAAGAGGTTCAAATTAAAAATTTTAAAGGCGAGAATAGATTGCTTCAAATTAAAAGCAAACCACAGAGAGATGATAATGGGAATATTAAATATCTGATCTGTACTGCTGAAGATATTACAGAACAAAGAAAAGCGGAAACTGAATTATATAAGGCAAAAGAACAGGCTGAAGCGGCAAATATTGCAAAAAGTCAGTTCCTTGCAAATATGTCTCATGAAATAAGAACTCCAATGAATGGAATATTTGGATTCCTTGAACTACTTCAATCAACGAATTTGTCTTTGGAACAAAAAGAATTTATACGTGAAGCAAAATCTGCTTCGGAGATATTATTGCGCATTATTAATGATATATTAGATTTTTCAAAGATTGAAGCTAAGAAGCTAGCAATGGAAAAAATTAAATTTAATTTAAGAAGCACTATAGAGGATGCTGTTTCACTTTATGCTCCTAAAGCAGCAGAAAAAGATGTTGAAATTTATACTATGATTAAAGAAGAAGTTCCTGAAGAGGTTATTGGTGATCCAGCAAGAATTAAGCAAATATTAAATAATCTTATAAGCAATGCAGTAAAATTTACTGAGAAGGGTGATATTTCTATTACGGTTGACTGTTTAGAGGAAGAAAATGAAATGGCTTTGCTTTATTTTAAAGTAAAGGATACTGGAATTGGAATACATAGTGAACATATTAATACTATTTTTAATTCTTTTAGCCAAGCGGATGCCTCTACTACTAGAAAATATGGAGGAACTGGACTTGGACTTGCGATATCTAGCGAGCTTGTTAAAATGATGGATGGCGAAATCAGAGTTGAAAGTATACTTGGGAAGGGTTCTACATTTAAATTTAACCTGAAACTCAAAATATCAAAGAGAGCTTCAGATTACAAACTCGCGTTTGAAAAACTTAAAGGCGTAAATGTTCTAGTTGTTGATGATAATATAAATAATAAAAAAATTGTTAGTTCATATCTTAGGGAAACTGGATTTAATGTATTTGAGGCTGCGGATGGAGCCAATGCTATTACAACTATTCTTTCAAATATAAATACAAAGAACAAAATAAGTGTAGCAATAATAGATTATGAAATGATGGACATGAGTGGTTATGAGCTTGCAACGACTTTAAAGACAATACCCTTTGCAAAAGATATTAAACTAATACTTTTAAATTCAGTAATGCAAAAATGCGATACGAAGATTGCAAAAGAATATGGTTTTTCAGCATGTTTGACAAAGCCAGTTAAACGAAATGACTTGCTTAGTTGCATTGCTATGGTACTAGGACTAAAAAGCGAAGTTAAAGAAGAAAATTTGGCTAGAGTAAATAAGGTTGATAAAGAAGATAAAAATGTACTAAAACCAAGGATTTTGCTGGTTGATGATAATGAAATGAATCGTAAGATTGTTATAAGCATACTTAAATCTCGTGATATGAGTTGCGATGTAGCTGTGGACGGCTTGGAAGCATTAAAAGCAGTTTCAAATAAAGATTATGATGTTGTTTTTATGGATTGTCAGATGCCAGTAATGGATGGTTATGAATGTACTTCTAAAATAAGAGATATGGATGAAAGTAAAAAGCATACTACAATTGTTGCAATGACTGCTAATGCTATGGAAGGAGACTATAAAAAGTGTATTGAAGCAGGAATGGACGATTATATTAGCAAGCCAATTAACTTTGATACTATGTTTAATATTATAGAGAAAAATGCTAAAGAAAGGGAAATTACAGGCGATTATAATAGAATAATAGAGGATAATATTGATTACTTTGCTCGTGATACAGGACTTGAAAAAGATGATGCAAAAGAAATACTAGAGGATTATGTAAAATGTCTTCCTGATTTAATCTTTAGTATTAATGCTGCAATTGATGATAAGGATTTTAATAAATTAGCAAGAGTGAGCCATGAGTTAAAAGGTTCTTCTGGATCTTTAAGAATAATGTCTATTTATGAATTAGCAGTAAAACTTGAAGAAGCGGCTAAAAAACAGGAAATAGAAAAATGCATTGAAATTTTTATTAAGATAAAAGATTTATGTAATATTAAAAGAAGTAAATAAATTTTTAAATTAATGAATGAGGAGACTTTTGTATGAAGAATGTATTGATTGTTGATAATTCATCTTATATGAGGCTATTTATAAAAAAGGTTATTCAAAAAGCAGGCTCTTACACAATATTTGAAGCAGAAGGTAAAGATGATGCATTAGAGAGGTTCGAAATTCAAAATCCTGATATTGTAATTTTAGATTTGAACATGTCAGAGTTTACGATGGATGGTATAGATGTATTAAATGATATAATGAAAATTAAGCCTGATACAGCTGTAATTATTGTATCAGCAGTAGGACATCAAGAAGTTAAGGATAAATGTATAGAATTAGGGGCTAAAGCTTATATTAAAAAGCCTATTGATATTAAGGCTCTTTTAAATGTGCTAGAAGAATTCAAATAAGATTAGTAAATAATTTTTGTAATAATTGAGAATAAAATTTATGCAAGTCCAATATATATATATTGTTAATATTAAGGTGCAGGAGGAAAGATTTTGGAAAACTTTAATATATATAAGGATATTGCAGAAAGAACACAGGGCGATATATATGTAGGAGTTGTAGGTCCTGTAAGAACAGGTAAGTCGACCTTTATTAAAAGATTTATGGATCTAATGGTTATTCCGAACATAGACAATCCACATAAGAAAGAAAGAGCAAAGGATGAACTTCCTCAAAGTGCTTCGGGAAAAACTATTCATACTACTGAACCTAAATTCGTTCCTAATGAAGCAGTAGAAATAGGATTAGAGGATGGTATCAAATTTAGAGTTAGAATGGTTGATTGTGTTGGCTATATAGTTAAAAATGCTCTTGGCTACTCAGAAGGAGAAAAACCTAAAATGGTAAATACACCTTGGTTTGATCATGAAATACCTTTTGAAGAGGCAGCAGAAATTGGTACAAAAAAAGTAATCGATGAACATTCAACCATTGGATTTGTAGTTACCACGGATGGGTCAATAACAGATATACCTAGAGAAGATTATGTAGAAGCAGAAGAAAGAGTTGTAAGTGAATTAAAATCCATAAATAAGCCATTTATTTTAATACTTAATTCGGCGCATACCGAGGATCCTAAAACACTTGAATTAAGAGGAGAGCTTGAAGAAAAGTATGATGTGCCTGTTGAAGTATTAAATGTACTTAATATGGAGCCTTCTAATATAGCTAAATTGTTTACTAAGGTTCTTAAAGAATTCCCTGTAAAAGAAATAAATATAGACATGCCAGAATGGATTGAAAAATTAGATTCCAAACATTGGCTTAAGGAAAGCTTTATGGATTTAGTTAAACAGTTAAGTAAGGAGGTAAATAAAGTTAGGGATATAGGCAAAACAATAAATTCATATTCGGATAATGAATTTATTGGAAATGTAGAAATGGTTGAAATGAACATGGGAGAAGGCGTTGGAAGGATAAATTTAAAACCAAAACATGATGTCTTTTATAGAGTTTTAAGTGAAGAATGCGAATGTGATATAGATGGAGAAAATAAACTTCTAGATACTATGAAAGAAATGCACAATGCTAAGGTTGAATATGATAGAATAGCAGAAGCACTTAGGGATGTAAAAGAAAAGGGATATGGTCTTGTATCGCCACAATTAACAGAAATGAAACTTGAAGAACCTCAAATAGTAAGAAATGGAAACAGGTATGAAGTAAAGCTCAAAGCTAGTGCACCAAGTTTTCATTTTATAAGAGCAGATATAGAAACAGAGGTATCTCCAATTATGGGCAACGAAAGAGAAAGTGAAGAGATGGTGAAATCCCTTTTAGAGCAATTTGAAAATGACCCTTCACAAATATGGGAAAGTAACATGTTTGGAAAGTCAATAGAGGTGCTTGTAAAAGAAGGATTGCAGAAAAAACTATATAAGATGCCAGACGATGTTCAAGCCAAAATTCAAAAAACTTTAGAAAAAATTATAAATGAGGGTAATGGCGGCTTGATTTGTATAATATTATAGATGTCTGATATAAAAATGAGCTGTACATTTTGTGTAGCTCATTATTTTATTATGTGAACTACATATTTATTGTAGAGAAATTTTTAGTAACAGTTACCATGAAAAAAGCATAGAGTAGAAGCATAGAATACAGATTAGAGAGTAGAGAGTAGAGAGTAGAGTGAAGGTTAATTTTCTCATAAAGCAGAAAATTTTAAAACTTAATGGGTTGCCACCCAAGCCCATTGACAGTATAGTTAGAACTAATTATTAGGTTTTAATTTGATAAAGATAAACCGTTTGAAACCTCAAAATTAATTTGCCAAAATGCCAGTTTCTTGGCATTTTGATGTAAATTGATTTTTATAGTTGAAATGATATATCTATATAAGAAAATAACTATATATGTATATTAAATATTTACATAGGTTAACGGTTAAAACCAAAGTATGTATTCTAAGCAAAGCTGAGAACCTATAAGTTTAAAGATTTGCCCGACGTAAGGAAGGTAAATCATCCTTCACTGTACTCTCTACTCTGTACTCTCTACTCTGTAAAAGGGGTGGTAACTTGAAAATTAATAATAGATTAAACGAAATACAGGAATATCACTTTAAAAAAATCGAAGATATCAAGGAAAATTTAATTAAGAGTGGAAAGGATATATTAGATTTAAGTATAGGAGACCCTGATTTGCCTGTAAATAATGATATAGTAAATGAATTAATTAGCGCTACAAATAAGAAGAAATTTAATATGTATCCTCCTTATGAAGGTATAAAAGAACTAAAAACTGCAATTATAAAGTATTACAGGGAAGTTTTTGGAGTAAAATTAGAATTAGATGAGGTTTTAGTTTTAATAGGTTCTAAGGAAGGCATAAATAATATTATTCCAGCAGTGTGCAATATTGGAGATTATGTCGTTGTTCCAAATCCGTGTTATCAGGTATATGTTACTAGTCCTAAGCTTTGGGGAGCAATTCCTTATAAAGTTCCTATTTTAGGTAAAAATAAATATTTGCCCATTTTATCCAATATTCCTGAAAATATAGTTAAAAAGAGTAAACTGTTTATAATTAATTATCCTAATAATCCTACTGGAGCAGAAGGCAACGAAGAATTTTACAAGGAAATAGTTAGCTTTTGCAATAAAAGGGATATAATACTAGTAAATGATTCGGCATATATTGAAATTGTAAATAGCGGGAAGAGACCAGTAAGTTTACTTCAATATGATAAAGAAAAGACATCTATAGAAATAGGAACATTTTCTAAGACATTTAATATGACAGGATTTAGAATAGGATATGCAGTTGGAAATTCTAAAGTAATAAATGCTCTTCTTAAAATTAAAAGTAATGTTGATTCAGGGCAATTTATGCCCATACAATATGCAGCTGCAAAAGCATTAAGCCTTGATAGAAATATTATAGAAAAAAATAAAAAAATTTATGACGAAAGAAGAAATTGTGCAAAAAATATATTAAAAAGCAAAAATATAAAATTCTATGATAGTGAAGCTGCATTTTATATATGGTGTAATGTACCTAAGAATTATACAACTACAGAATTTTGTGAAAAACTTATAAATGATTATGGCATTATAGTTACACCAGGCAACAGTTTTGGGGATGTATCTAATACCTATTTTAGAATATCATTAACAAGAGATATAAAGCTTATAGAAAAGTATTTGTGTAAAATTCAGCAGTTTTAGAATATTTATATAAACTAATAGCAAAAAAATACTATAATCCTATAAAAAATGTGGTATAATGGTTTTTGATATAAGCAAACTGGTTTATATGGGGTGAAATCAGTAAAATTAATATGTAGGTTCAAATGTTTTATCTTTAATTAATTAGAAATTGAAAATTTGAATACATATTAAGGTTTATTGTGATTTTACCTAGGTCTTTTTATTTACGGAAGGATGATTGGCAATGCTAAAAAGTATGACGGGATTTGGAAGAGCTGTCTATGATACTGGTAAAAGAAATTTTACTATAGAAATAAAAAGTGTAAATCATAGATATCTTGATCTCAATGTGAAATTACCAAGGAGTCTAAGTTCTTTAGAAGATAAAATAAGAAAAGAAGTTCAGAAAAAATTATCTAGAGGTAAAGTAGATATTTTTTTAACACAAAATATTTATAATGATGATGAATGCGAGGTAAGATTAAATAAAGCTCTTGCAGATAGTTACTATAAATGTTTAAATGAAGTAAAAAGTTGCTACGAAGTTAAAGATGACATATCTGTTTCTTTAATTTGTAAATTTCCAGATGTTATTTCTATAGAACAAAGAGAAGAAAATTACGATGAAATTTGGAGTGAAATTCAAAATACATTGAAAGAAGCAATTGATATGCTTGTTCTTATGAGAAAAAAAGAAGGAGCAAAACTAAAGGAAGACATTGAAAAAAAATGTGATATAATATATAAAAATATATGTTATATAGAAGAAAAATCTCCTTGTGTTGTAGAAGAATATAAATTAAAATTAAGTGAAAGAATTAAAGAATTATTAGGTGAAAATAATAATGTAGATGAATCTCGCATAGCAATGGAGGTTGCTATATTTGCAGATAAGTCTTGTATTGATGAAGAAATAGTAAGACTTAAAAGTCACATAGTACAGCTTAAGGAAACACTTGCAAAAGATGAACCTGTAGGCAGGAAGTTAGATTTTATTGTTCAGGAGATGAATAGGGAGGCTAATACTATAGCTTCAAAATCAAATGATATTAATATAGTACAATTTGTACTTGATATAAAAAATGATATTGAAAAAATAAGAGAGCAAATACAGAACATTGAGTAGTATTAGGAGGAATAAAATGGGAATAAAATTGATAAATATAGGCTTTGGAAATATAGTGTCGGCTAATAGATTGGTTGCAATTGTAAGCCCTGAATCTGCACCAATAAAGAGAATAATTCAAGAAGCAAGAGATAGAGGAATGCTAATTGATGCTACATATGGTAGAAGAACTAGAGCAGTTATTATAACAGATAGTGACCATATAATATTATCTGCTGTACAGCCTGAAACTGTTGCTCATAGATTATCTTCAAAAGATGATGATGTTGCAATTGACGAGGTTGATGAATAATGAATAAAGGCTTATTAATTGTAATATCAGGACCTTCCGGTGCTGGCAAAGGTACTATTTGCAAGGCCTTACTTAAAAAACAAGCTTTTTGGTTATCAGTTTCTGCAACTACAAGAAAGCCGCGTAATGGCGAAGTTGATGGAAAAAGTTATTTTTTTCTTGAAGTAGATGAGTTTAAAAATAGAATAAGCAAAGATGGCTTTTTGGAGTATGCAGAGGTTTATGGAAATTATTATGGAACCCCAAAGGCAAGTGTTCAAGAAAGAATTAACCGCGGTGAAGATGTAATTCTTGAAATTGATATTCAAGGTGCACTTAAGGTGAAAGAAAATTATCCTGAAGGAGTATTTATATTTATTTTACCACCTTCAATGGAAGAACTTAAAAAGAGAATAATAGGACGTGGAAGTGAAACCAAAGAATCTCTTTTGAGAAGATTCACTTCAGCCTATAAAGAAATAAATTATGTTTCTAAATATAATTATGCTGTTATAAATGATGAAGTAGATAAAGCAACAAAAAAAATAGAAAATATCATCGTTGCAGAAAGATGCAGAGTTGATAGAATAAAAGATAATATAATTGATTCTAAGGAGGGTACTGTTTATGAACAATTCTATGATTAATCCATCAATTGTTGATTTAAAAGAAAAAGTAGGTGATAAGTATTCACTAGTAGTTATAACATCTAAAAGAGCAAGACAAATAATAGAAGGTGAAAAAAGTTTAGTTGAAATTGATAGTAACAAGCCTTTAACTATAGCAATTAATGAAGTCTATCAAGATAAAATTAAATTTAAAGTGGTTCATGAAGGTATAAAATAATGAATCCAAAGAATGTAGTGTTAGGTGTAAGTGGTGGTATAGCAGTATACAAGGCATTAGATGTTGTAAGCCGACTAAAAAAGAAGGGCTTTAATGTAGATGTTATAATGACAAAATCTGCTGAAGAATTTGTAACGCCTCTTAGTTTTCAAAGTTTAAGTGGTAATCAAGTGATAACCAATATGTTTGATGAACCTAAGGCTTTTGAAATTCAGCATATATCACTTGCTAAAAAGGCAGACCTTATGCTCATAGTGCCAGCAACTGCAAATATAATTGGTAAGGTTGCTTCTGGTATAGCAGATGACATGTTATCAACAACTATAATGGCTGCTTTTGGAAGATGCCCTGTTGTTTTTGCTCCTGCTATGAACACAAACATGTATAAAAATCCTATCCTGCAAGATAATATCAAAAAGCTTATTAAGTATGGATATAAATTTATAGAACCTTCAAGTGGAAGGCTTGCTTGTGGAGATACAGGAGAAGGAAAGCTTCAAGATACAGAGCTTATAGCTGAAATGGTAGAAAGTATGTTGTATGATAAAAAAGATTTAGCTGGTAAGAAGGTGCTTGTAACAGCAGGACCAACTATTGCGCCTATAGATCCGGTTAGATTTATTACTAATAGATCTACAGGTAAAATGGGATATGCAATTGCAAAAGAAGCTAGAGATAGAGGTGCTGAAGTTACATTAATTAGTGGACCATCAAATATTAAAGCGCCTTTTGGTGTTGATTTTATAAAAGTATCGACTAATGAAGAGATGTTAAAGCAAGTTTTAGATAGGTATGATACAAGTGATATAGTTATTAAATCAGCAGCTGTTGCAGATTATAAACCTAAAACATATAGTGATTTAAAAATTAAAAAGTCTGAGGAAAATCTTAATATAGAATTTGTTAAAGATAATGATATATTAAAAAAACTTGGAGAAATTAAAAAATCACAAATCCTTGTTGGTTTTGCAGCTGAAAGCAATGATCTTATAGAAAATGCTAAAGGAAAGCTTGCGAGAAAAAATTTAGATTACATAGTTGCAAATGATATCACATCCTCAGATACAGGTTTTGCAAGTGATGAAAATAAAGTATTTATTCTTAGCAAAGACAATTCTATTTTAGAACTCAATAAAATGAGTAAAACAGATGTAGCAAGAGAATTGTTTGATTTAATAAATAGATAAAAAGCGCTAATTGCGCTTTTTGTTCTTTATTAGGTGAAACGCTTTTAAGCTTAAATTATGTATGCTGCCAAATACTAATTGTAAAGCAAATTGAGGTACATAAATAGTTTGTAGCGCAATATATTGATAAAATTAAAGGGTGATTTGGTGAATAATTTTGCAGGAGTAATAATAAATAGTGAGGCAAGTTCTTTAGATAAGATATTTACATACAAAGTTCCAGCTAGCTTAAAAGAATCTATACAAATAGGGCAAATGGTGAAAATTCCATTTGGAATGGGAAACAAAAAAATAGATGGTTTTGTATTTGAATTATATGAAGAAATAGATAAAAATATAAGAGCAAAAGAAATAATAAGTATAAGTTCTAATATAATTATAATTACTAAAGAAAATATAGAACTCATAAAAGAAATGAGAAAAAGATATTTATGCAGTTATATAGAGTGCATAAAGCTTATGATACCAACAGGAATAACTAAAGGCATAGGACATAAGACTAGTGATGTAGTTTGTTTAAATAAAGAACTTACTTTAAAGTTAAATAAAGAACCTTATTTAACCATTTATAATATTGTAAGTGAAAATGATGGCATATTTAATAAAAGTGAGCTTAGTAAAAAATTCAATGTATCTATATCGTCAATTAATACAATGATAAAACATGAGGCTTTAAAGGTATGCGAAAAAATAGTTTATAGATATGATAATAGAACATTTGACAGATATGATGCAAAAAAATTAAATGAATATCAGCAAGCAGCAGTTAATATCATAATGAATTCTAATGAAAATAAATTTCTTATACATGGCGTCACTGGTTGTGGAAAAACAGAAATATATATGAATTTAGTTGAAAAGGTTATGAAACTAGGTAAGCAGTCAATTGTATTGGTACCAGAAATTTCTCTTACTCCACAAATGGTTGAAAGGTTTAAAGGGAGATTTGGAAGAGATGTTTCAGTATTTCACAGCAAACTTTCCGATGGCGAAAGATATGATGAATGGCTTAGAGTTAAAAATGATGATGTAAAGGTTGCAGTTGGTGCAAGATCTGCAATTTTTTTACCTTTTCATAATTTAGGACTCATAGTAATTGATGAAGAGCATGAAGGAAGTTATAAATCTGAAAGTGATCCTAAATATAATGCCATTGAAGTGGCCGAAATGAAAAGTAAAATAGAAAATTGTAAGATTATACTTGGATCCGCCACCCCATCTATTGATACATACTATAAAGCGAAAAATGGTGAATATGTTTTAATAAGTATAGATAAGCGAGCTGATGGAGCATCAATGCCAGATATTGAAGTAGTTGATATGCGTGAAGAATTAAACCAGAATAACAAATCTATATTTAGTAGAAGTTTGCATGCAGCAATTGAAGAAAAGCTATTAAAAAAAGAACAGGTTATATTGTTTTTAAATAGAAGAGGATTTTCAACTTTTGTGTCATGTAGAAAATGTGGATTTGTATTTAAGTGCAAAAGTTGCGACGTTCCTATGACATATCACAGTGAAAAAAAATATTTAATATGCCACTATTGTGGTAATACTGAAAGGGTACCTACTATTTGCCCTAAATGTGGAAGCAAGTATGTTAAATATTTTGGGGTTGGGACAGAAAAAATTGAGAAGGAAATAAAGAGGCTATTTCCAAGTGCCAGTGTCATGAGAATGGATAAAGATACAACTAGAAAAAAGAATTCTTATGAGACTATGTATAATGCATTTAAAAATAAAGAAGCTGATATTTTAATAGGCACTCAAATGATTGCAAAAGGACTCGATTTTAAAGACGTCACTTTGGTTGGAGTAGTGGCAGCAGACATAACTTTAAATATACCTGATTTTAGATCCTATGAAAGGACTTTCCAGCTTATATCACAGGTTAGTGGAAGGGCTGGAAGGGGAAGCAAAAAAGGTACGGTTATTATACAGACGTATTCTCCAGAAAATTATGCAATTAGATATGCAGCTAGTAATAATTATAAGGATTTTTTTTATGAAGAAATACATTTAAGAAAAAGTATGAATTATCCGCCCTTTTCAAAAATATTTATAATTAATTTAAGTTCTAAAAATGAAAATTTATTAATAAAAAATATACAAATAGTTGGTGACTTTTTAAAAAATAATTTAAGTGGTTATGATAATATGTATATATTAGGTCCATGTGCGTCACCTATTGCAAGAATTAATGAGTACTATAGATGGCAAATTCTTGTTAAAGGTGAAATATCGTATGATATGGCAAACTTTATAAAAAAATCTATTTATGAAATATTAAAAAAAGTTTATAATGATATAAGGATATCTGTTGATATAAATCCTTTGAATTTATCATAAATTATATGTGGAGGTAATGTAATGGCTATAAGAAATATAAGAAAATATGGGGACGAATTGCTTAGAAAGAAAAGTAGAAAAGTTGAAAAAATAGATAAAAGAATTTTAACTCTTATTGAAGATATGAAAGAAACTATGTATGATGCTAATGGTGTTGGTCTTGCAGCACCACAGGTAGGAATATTAAAAAGAGTAGTAGTAATAGATGTAGGAGAAGGTCCTGTGGCATTTATCAATCCAGAAATTTTAGAAACAAAAGGAAATTATATAGATTCTGAAGGCTGCTTAAGTATACCAGGTAAAGAAGGAAAGGTAAAAAGACCACTATATGTTAAGGCGAAAGCTTTAAATGAAAAGGGAGAGGAAATTATAGTAGAAGGAACTGAGCTTATGGCAAGAGCTATGTGCCATGAATTCGACCATCTTGAAGGTGTTTTATTTGTAGATAAACTATTTGAAGGCGAGGAATAATTAGTGAATATTGTTTTTATGGGTACACCAGATTTTGCAGTACCATCATTAAAAAAAATTATAGAAAAACACAGTGTGAAAGCAGTGTTTACTCAGCCAGATAGACCAAAGGGAAGAGGCAAGAAGCTTGCAATGTCACCGGTAAAGGAAGTTGCCATAGAACATAATATTCCTGTATTTCAACCAGAAAAACTAAAAAACGAACTTGATACGATTAAGATGCTTCAAGAAATGAAACCTGATTTTATAATTGTAGTTGCTTTTGGACAAATACTTCCAGAAGATGTTTTGAAAGCGCCAAGGTATGCATGTATTAATTTACATGCTTCATTGCTTCCAAGGTATAGAGGTGCTGCACCAATTAATTGGGCTATAATAAATGGAGAAAAGAAAGCAGGAGTAACAACTATGCTTATGGAAAAAGGGCTTGATACAGGTGATATGCTTCAAAAATTTCAAACAGATGTAAGTGAAGATATGACATTTGAAGAGCTTCATGATATTTTAAAAGAAGAAGGAGCAGAACTTTTGCTTAAGACAATGGAAGACTATGCAGCTGGAAAGATTACGCCTATAAAGCAAAATGATGCCGAATCTAATTATGCACCTTTGCTTAAAAAGGATACTGGTAAAATAAATTGGAATGATAGTGCAGATAAAATCCATAATTTAGTTAGAGGACTTTATCCAGCACCATCAGCATATACAAATTACAATGATAGTGTGATGAAAATTCATAGCACTAAAATTGTGGATATGAGTACAAATAAAGAACCAGGTCTTATTGAAGAAGTAAATAATGATGGCATTTTAGTTAGTACTGGAAAGGGTAAGCTGCTTATTACGGCAGTTCAATTTCCAGGTAAAAAATTAATGAGTGTTAAAGATTATATTAAAGGGAATAATATTGAAAAGGGAATATTCTTAAGATAAAATAAAGCATGTTTAAAATATTATAAAGCTTTTTAATTTCTGATATACATATAGAGATTAAGGAAAAGGAATAAAAGTATGGATAATGCAAGAAAAATTGTTGTTGAGGTTTTAAATGATGTCTTTTTTAATAAGGCATATTCCAATATTGCTTTAAATAAGACTTTAAAAAATTCTGATTTAAATGGAAATGATAGAGCTCTCGCAACTGAAATTTTATATGGAACAATAAAATACAAATACACTATAGATATTATTTTAAAGCATTTTATAAAAATAGATTTTAAAAAAGTTGATAGATATATTTTAAATGTTTTAAGAATATCAGTATATCAAATAAAATATTTGGATAAGATTCCGGATTTTGCTGTGGTTAATGAAGCTGTTGAACTTGCAAAAAAATATGTATCACTGAAATCATCGAAATTTGTAAATGGTGTACTTAGAAATTATTTAAGAAATAAGGAAGATAATTTTTGCACGGCAAAGGATAAAGTTTTAAAGTTAAGTTTTAAACACTCATTTGAACCTTGGATGGTAAGGTTTTTTATGAAACAGTATGGAAATGAAGAAATAGAAAACATATTAGGAGGACTTAACAATGTGCCTAGTGTAACAGTGAGGGTTAACTCTTTAAAAGCTTCTTATGATGAGGTATGGAATAAACTTGAAGAACTTTCTTATGAAATTGAAGAAGGAAGTGTATGTCCTGAAGCAATAAAGATAAAAAGAGGCAGCAGTATAGAAAATAATCCTCTTTTTTCGGAAGGATATTTTACAGTTCAAGATGAAAGTGCAATGATTGTGGCTGCATGCCTTGATATTGAAGAAGGTATGACAGTAATGGATTTATGCAGTGCACCAGGTGGAAAAGCAACTCATGCTGGAGAACTTCTAAATAATACAGGAAGAGTTTTAGCATTTGATATATATGAAAATAAATTAAATTTAATAAGGCAAAATGCAAAAAGACTTGGAATTAACGATATTACATGTAGCGTAATGGATGCTAGTAAATATAATGAAAAATACAGTAATGTTGCTGACAGGATTATTGTTGACGTTCCTTGTTCAGGACTTGGAATTATAAAAAAGAAACCAGAGATAAAATGGACTAAAAATATTAATGATTTGCAAAGTCTTGCCTTAGTGCAACAAAATATATTAAAAAACGCAGCAAAATATTTAAAAAAAGACGGAATTCTTCTTTATTCAACATGTACATTAAATAAAGAAGAAAATGAAATTATAGTACGGGAATTTGTTAAGGGAAATCCAAACTTTAAGGTGGAAAATTTATACTTTGGCAAAGTCGATAATTTTCATTACAGTGAATATGGTTTAACAATATTTCCAAACGAACATATGGATGGATTTTTTCTGTGTAAACTTAAGAAACAGTGGTAGGTGAAGATGGATTGGAAAATATCTTGGATTATACTCAAGATGAATTAAAACAATGGATGGAATTAAATGGCGAAAAATCATTTAGGGCAAAACAAATAAATGATTGGATATATAAAGGTATTTTTAATTTTGACGATATGAAAAATATACCAAATGAAACCAAAGCTAAATTAAATAATAGTTTTTATATCGGAGTGCCAGAAGTTACTCATAGATTGGATTCTAAGAATAACGATACATCAAAATTTTTGCTAAAGTTTAAAGATGGTAATATAATAGAATGTGTTGTTATGAAGTATGACTATGGAAATTCTATTTGTATATCTACCCAAGTGGGATGTAGAATGGGGTGCAGCTTTTGCGCTTCAACAATTGGAGGTCTTATACGAAGCCTTTCATCTGGTGAGATGCTTGGAGAAATTCTAAGAGCTCAAAAGGAGATTGGGGAAAGAATATCAAATATAGTTTTAATGGGAAGTGGAGAACCACTTGATAATTATGATAATGTAGTGAAATTTTTAAAAACAGTAAATTTTGATAATGGATTAAATATAGGACAAAGGCATATAACTTTATCTACATGTGGAATTGTGCCTAAAATATATGATTTAATGAAAGAAAATCTTCAAATTACTTTGGCAATTTCACTTCATGCACCAAATGACTATCTTAGAAAAAAAATTATGCCTATAGCAAATAAATATACAATTGATGAAATAATTAATGCATGTAAGGATTATATTAAAACTACTAAAAGAAGAGTGACTTTTGAGTATTCACTTGTAAAAGATGTTAATGATAGCACGGAAAATGCTGAAGAGTTAGCATCTATTTTAAAAGGAATGTTGTGTCATGTAAATATAATTCCAGTTAATGCAGTTAAAGAAAATGATTATGAAAAACCTTCAAATCATAGGATTAAAAATTTCTCTGATGTACTTACTAAATTTAATATAGAAAATACAATTAGAAAAGAAATGGGCACAGATATTAATGCAGCATGTGGCCAACTTAGAAGAAATTATTTAAATCAAAGTAATGAGATGAGGTGTAAAGATGGTGGCGATGTTATCTGACATTGGCAATGTTAGGAAGCTTAATGAGGATTATGTTGACTATTATGAGAAAGATGACTTAAGACTTTATATTGTTGCAGATGGTATGGGCGGACATAATGCAGGCGAAATAGCAAGCAAAATGGCGGTAGATTCTACAATAGAATACATAAAGAAGCTAGGGGACTTGCCTTGTGAAAAAGTTGGAGATATACTTAAAAAAGCTGTGAAATATGCAAATGAGAAGATATATACTTATTCTAAATCTTCTGAAAATTTATCTGGTATGGGTACGACTATAACGGCATGCATAATAAAGGACAATAATATATCTATTGCAAATGTAGGAGATAGCAGTTGTTTTTTAATTAAAGCTGATGGTATAACAAAAGTTACTAAGGATCATTCTCTTGTACAGCAATTAGTTGATAGTGGGACAATTACTGAGGAAGAGGCAATGACACATCCTAATAAAAACATAATAACAAGAGCACTTGGAACTAGTGAGTTTGTTGATGTTGATATATTTGACCTAAAGTTAACTGGTGTAATTAAGGGCATATTGTCTACAGATGGGTTAACGAACAGCGTTAGTGCATATGAAATTTATGATATTATAATGAAAAATGACAATGAAGCTTCTTGTGAAAAACTCGTTGAACTTAGTAAATTGAAGGGAAGCAGGGACAATATATCAATTATTGTATTTGAAGGAGAGTGAAAAAATGATAGGAACTGTTCTGAGTAATAGATATAAATTAGAAGAAGAAATAGGTGTTGGTGGTACAGCTGTTGTATATAAGGCAAAGGATATTTTATTAAATAGAAATGTTGCAGTTAAAGTACTTAAAGGTGAATTCTCAGATGATGAAGATTTCGTAAGCAAGTTTAAAAGGGAAGCTACATCAGCAGCAAGTATATCAGATACAAATATTGTTAATATTTATGATGTTGGAACTGAAGGCAAGATAAACTATATTGTTATGGAATACATTGATGGAAAGACATTGAAAGAAGTAATAAAAGAACAGGGTAAAATTGGACCTAAAGCATTAGTAGGAGTTGCAATTCAAATTTCAAAAGCTTTGGATTGTGCTCATAGGAATAATATTATTCATAGAGATATAAAGCCTCATAATATAATGGTTACTAAAGAAGGGCTTGTAAAAGTAACTGATTTTGGCATTGCAAAAGCTTCAAATTCTGTAACTATAACAAGTACTAATAAAGTATTGGGTTCGGCACATTATTTATCACCAGAACAAGCACAAGGAAAGCAAGTTGATTGCAGAACGGATATTTATTCTTTTGGAATTGTGCTTTATGAAATGGCAACAGGTAAGGTGCCACATGATGCAGATACACCTGTTTCTGTAGCATTAAAACATATTCAGGAACCTGTTGATCCACCTAGAAATTTAAATGGTAGTATACCAAATTCACTTAACAATTTAATCTTAAAATGTCTCGAAAAAAATCCTGCCAGCAGGTATCAAAGTGCTAAAGAGGTTTTAAGTGATCTTATAAAAATAAAAAATAATTTAAATATTGACGAGTTTCAAGATGATAGTATGGACGATGAATATACTAGAGTTATGGAACCTGTAAAGATTAAAGATAAAAAGGAACCAATAAATAAAAATATAAAAAATGATGATGATGATGAAAATGATGATGATGAAGATATTGATGATTTAGATGATAAAAGTTTAAAAAATAAGGGCAGCAAAATTAGTGATAAAAAGAAGAAAATACTAATTGGCTCAATTATTGCTGTTATTTTAATAGTAGGTTCAGCCTTAGCATTTGCAATTGGAGCTGGTTTGCTTAGTAATTCACCTTCAACCAAAAAAGTTGCAGTACCTAGTATAATAGGAAAGACAAAAAGTGATGCAACTGATGCACTTAACAAGGTTAACTTGAAATTAGAGGTTGCTGGAACAACTAAAAGTGATAAGCCTAAAGGGACTGTAGTAGCCTGTTATCCAGATGAAGGCACAGAAGTTTTAGAGAATTCAACTGTAAGAGTTAATATAAGTTCTGGACCAGAAACAAAAACGCTGCCTTCACTTCAGGGTATGAGCTTAAGTGATGCAAAAGCGGAAATTTCAAATGATGGATGTACTTTAGGAAATGTTTCTTATAGTAATTCAGATACTGTTCCAAAAGGATGTGTAAGTTCACAGAATCCACCAGAAGGAACTGATATAACTAGTGGTATGAAAATAGATTTAGTTATAAGCAATGGACCTAAACAAGATACAGGGGTAACAGTACCAGATGTGAGCGGCAAAAGTGCTGCCGATGCACAAAATATTCTATCATCAATGAACCTTGTACCAAGTATTAAATATGAAGATACAACGGATCAATCCAAAAACGGAATTGTTGATACAATGACCCCGGGTGCAGGAAACACAGTAGCTAAAGGCTCACAAGTTATTATTTTTGTTTGGAGAATAAATGCTGCGGCTAGTTCAAATACAAATACTCAGCAAACAGCGTCAAGTAACACTAACAGTAGCGGTACTAGTCAAAGTGGTGGAAGTAATACTTCTGCTTCTGGATCAAACGGTCAAAGCGGGAATACTACTCAACCTTCTGGAAATAATACTACTGGTGGTAATAATACTACTGGTAGTAACACCACTCCGCCAGCTTCAAATACACAAACTGGCGGACAAAATGGCAAAAAATAATTAAACTAAGGAGTAATTATGCAGGGAATTATAGTTAAAGGAATTGCAGGATTTTATTATGTAAAAGTTAATGATCAAATAATTGAGTGTAAAGCTAGAGGTAAATTTAGATATAATTCCTTGTCTCCAATTGTAGGTGACAAAGTACAAATATCTATTGATAATGAAAAAGGTGTAATTGATAAGATTGAAAAGCGAATTAATGAATTAAAAAGACCATCTGTGGCAAATGTAACTCAAGCTTTTATAGTATTCGCACTTAAAAACCCGGATTTTAACAGAAACTTACTAAATAAGTTTCTAATTTTATGTGAGCATGAAGGGATACATCCCATTGTATGCTTTAATAAAATAGATTTAGCAACTGAAAAAGAAATTGATGAAGCTAAAGGGCTTGTAGAGTTAGCTGGGTATGAATATATTATGATTAACGCTAAAAAGGGAATTGGGATGGATACTTTAAAAGGTAAGCTAAAAGACAATGTCACGGTAATCAGCGGCTTATCTGGAGTTGGAAAATCTACAATGTTCAATTCTTTAGTAGAAAAAGAAGCAATGAAGGTTGGAGATATTAGTGAAAAAATAAAAAGAGGTAAACATACTACAAGGCATAGTGAGCTTATAGAGGTTGCAGATGGATTTTTGGTTGATACACCTGGTTTTTCATCTATAGATATTAATTTTTTGGAAGTGCAGGAGCTTAAGGAGCTGTTTCCTGAATTCCTATTGTATAGTCATATGTGTAAGTTTACAGGATGCTTACATTATAAGGAACCATGCTGCGAAGTTAAAAATGCAGTAGAGCAAGGCAAAATTCATAAAGATAGATATGAGTTTTATATAAATACCTTGAATGAATTGAAAGATAGGAGGAAATATAAATGATGAAATTATCCCCCTCAATTTTATCAGCTGATTTTTCAAAATTGGGTGAAGAAATTAAAGCTTTAGATAAAAGTGGTGCTGATTTTATACATATAGATGTAATGGATGGGATGTTTGTGCCAAATATAAGTCTTGGTTTACCGGTAATTAAAAGTATAAGGCCATATACAAACTTGCCATTTGATGTACATTTAATGATTGAAGAGCCTTCAAGATATATAGAGGAGTTTGTGAATGCGGGTGCAGATATTATAACTGTACATTACGAGGCAGATAAGCACATAGATAGAACTTTAAATTATATAAAAAGTTTTGGAAAAAAGGCAGCAATTGCACTTAATCCAGGTACACCAGTTTGTAATATTAAGGATTTGATTGGATTAGTAGATATGGTAGTTATTATGACTGTAAACCCAGGATACGGTGGTCAGAAGTTTATTGATTATACTTTAGATAAAATAAAGGAAGTTAAAGAATTATCGAAAGAATTTAATAAAGATCTTTTAATAGAAGTAGACGGTGGAATAGCTTCAAATAATATAAAAAAGGTATTTGAAGCTGGAAGCAATGTAGCAGTAGCTGGTTCCGCAGTTTTTAAAGATGGTAAGATAGAGGAAAATATAAAGTTGTTAAAAGGAAGTATTGGATAATGAAAGCTGTTATTATTTCAGGGGGCACGGAACCATCTTATGAAGTATTACATAAAGAACTTAGAAATTGTGATTTTTTAGTGTGTGCTGACAGTGGTGCGAATTGTATCTATAAATATAAAATTAAACCTAATATATTAATAGGAGATTTTGATTCTGCAAGTAATGAAGCACTGGAATACTACAAAAAAAATTGCGCTGATATCATTAAATTTCCTCCAGAAAAAGATTTTACAGATACAGAACTTGCTTTAAAAGAAGTTTTAAAATTAGAAGTTTCTGAAATTGTGTTTCTAGGGTGTACAGGAACAAGAATAGATCATTTATTTGGAAATATTGGACTTCTTAATAGATGCTTGGATTTAGAAATTAATGCATTTATTAAAGATGATAATAATGAAATGTTTATTATTAACAAGGAAAGTACACTGAGAGGCACAAGAGGAACATTGTTTTCTATACAAGCATTTGGTGATGAGGTTAAAGAATTATCTATTATAGGTGCTAAATATCCTCTAAAAGACTATAATTTAAAGTTTGGTGATCCAAGAACAGTATCCAATGAGTTTTTAGATGAAGATGTTACAATAAGTTTTAAAACCGGAAAGGTTATTGTAATGAAATCAAAAGACTAATAAATTTTATAAATTGATATATGACTTTAACACTAATAATTGGTTAAATGTAGATTTGAAACAATTATTAGTGTTAAAGTCTTTTTTTTATTATTAAGGACATCTTTTCTAGTATGAAGCATATAATATTAGTAAATTACTAGTGGGGGTGTTTCTATTATGTCAAAAAAATGTAAATCTAAGTTGAATCAAAATATTTTGGGAGTAATAGCGGCCTCTGTTGGCATTGGAATATTAATTACTGTTATTATACCTTATGTAGGATGGATAATTGCCGTTGGTGGCGCATTAATATATATTGGATGGTATTTAATAGAGCACTGCCATAAATAGGAGTTAAGCTGCATATATATGTATTGGAATACAATTTATATTATGTGGTTTAAAATAGGAGGGAAATATTAAATGAAAATAGTTGCAATAAAACTTCCAAAATTTTTATCGAAAATAATTAAAATATTTGTAAGGAAAAAAAATTAAACATATGAGTCAATAAAAAAAATGCAATTGTTAAACAATTGCATTTTTTTTTATATTGCACGCTGCACTTTTCCTGAACGTAAGCATCTAGTACATACATGAATAGTTTTTGGAGTTCCATTAACTACAGCTTTAACAGTTCTTATATTAGGAAGCCATGTTCTTTTAGACTGATTGTGAGCATGGCTATATTGTACACCAGCTACAACACCTTTTCCGCATATATCGCATTTTCTTGACATTGTATACACCTCCCTTAAATATGTTAAAAACATATTTCAAACAAAATACATGTTATATTCTATCATAAAATGCACAAAATATGCAATAGCAAATTAAATTGTTATTATAAATTTTAAGAAATTAATATTTAAAAATATTGAATAATTGCTTATTTTAATATAAAATTGTATTATGTGCTTATTAAGTAAGGAGGAATTTAAAATGATGCAGATTTCCAATGAAAATGGTTCAATCAATTTTTCTGTGGAAACACTTGCCAATATAGTAGGGGTATCAACCATGGAATGCTATGGTGTGGTTGGAATGGCTTCTAAAACTGCCAAAGATGGTTTGTGGGAGCTTATAAAAGGAGAGAACCTAAGTAAAGGTGTAAAAATAAATTGCAAGGATGAAAAATTGAGCGTTGAGTTGTATATAATAGTTGAATATGGTACTAAGATATCTGTTATAGCTAATAATATAATTCAAAAAGTAAGATATAATGTTGAAAATTATACAGGACTAAAAATATCAAGTATAACAGTAAATGTGCAAGGCGTAAGGGTCTAAGGAGGTACTAAAATTGGAACACTTAACAATAGATGGGCATGATTTTTACAACATGGTTGTTAATGCCTGCAATAGACTAGAAGAACAAAAGGAATTTGTAAATTCACTAAATGTTTTTCCAGTACCTGATGGTGATACAGGAACTAATATGTCTATGACTTTTAGAAATGCAGTCATGGAAATTGAAGATTTAAAAAATGAAACTATAGATGTTATAGCTAAGAAACTTGCAAAAGGTGCACTTATGGGTGCTAGAGGAAATTCCGGAGTAATATTATCACAAATATTAAGGGGAATTTCTAATGGAATTGGAAATTCAGAAAAAGTTAATAGTGCTGAGTTTGCAAAGAGTATAATGGAAGGTTCAAATTTTGCCTATAAAGCTGTAATGAGACCAACAGAAGGTACAATCTTAACAATAATAAGAAGTGCTGGAGAAAGCGCTTTAAAGAGCAAAAAAACAGATATAACAGAACTACTAAGTGAAGTGTGTGAGTTTAGTGAAGAAATGCTCAATAAGACACCGGAAATGCTCCCAGTTTTAAAGAAAGCAAAAGTGGTTGATTCTGGTGGAACTGGGCTTTTAATTATACTAAAAGGAATGTATGAAGCTCTCGAAAAAGATATAGAGGCAGAACTTAATGGAGAAGTATTAATAAAAGGAACTACAACTACTAAAGCTGCAGAAACTGATATAAATGAAGAAATAAAATTTGGTTACTGTACAGAATTTATAATACATTCAAACGATAAAGATGTTACGGGGTTTAGAAATGAAATATCTAAGTTTGGAGATTCAATGGTAGTAGTAAATGTTGATGATATAACTAAAGTTCATATACATACAAATGATCCTGGACTTGTTTTATCAAAGGCAGTAAAAATTGGAGAGCTTTCAAGAATAAAAATTGATAATATGAGGGAAGAACATAGAGAAGTTCTTGAACTTAAAAATGCAGAAGCTTATGATTCAGAAAAAGTTACTGAAGATGACGAAATAAAAAAATATGGATTCATTTCAGTTGCCTTAGGAGAGGGAATAAGTAATATATTTAAGGATTTAGGTGTCGATAGGGTTATAGAAGGTGGGCAAACTATGAATCCTAGTACACAAGATATACTTGCATGTATTAACAATATTAAAGCAGAAAATATAATAATATTCCCTAATAATAAGAATATTATTATGGCAGCAAATCAGGCAAAAGATTTAACAGATAAAAAAGTTTTTGTAATACCAACAACAACAATACCTCAGGCCATTACATGTTTAACTGAGTTTGATTATGAAGCTGAAGCTTTAGAAAATGTAACAAAGCTTACAGAAACCATGAAGAGCGTTAAAACTGGATCTATAACATATGCTGTTAGAGATACTGAAATTGATGGGAAAGCTATTAAAGAAAATGATATTTTAGGACTGATAGAAGGTAAAATTAAAGAAGTTGGAAATGATGTTTATGATGTTTGCGAAAAAGTTATAGCTGATTTAGCTAACGATGAAGCAGAAATAATCTCTGTTTATTATGGAAAAGATTGTGATGTGGATAAAGTTAACAGTCTAGTAGAAAAGCTTGAAGAAAAATATGCTGATATAGATGTTCAATGCAGCAGTGGACAGCAACCGCTATATTATTTCATTGTATCAGTAGAGTAATATATAAGAAAAGCAGCATGCATTGTGCTGCTTTATTTATTTATATAGTATTTTGGAGTGAAGTATTATGAATATTAATAATGATATTTCTAAATTAAAGGGTATAGGACCCAAAATGGCAGAAAAGCTAAATAAGTGTGGCATATTTTCAGCAATGGATTTGTTATTGTATTTCCCAAAATCCTATGATAATATATCTGCGTCATCAAATATAAATGAAATTGAAGATGGCGAGAAGGTAGTAATAAAATGTAAACCAATAAAGCTTGAAAGGGAATTTAGATCCAAAAGTGGCAAGCTAGTAACCAAAATGATATTTTCAGATGGAAATAATAATTTTTATGGTATGTGGTTTAACCAGCCATATATAAAAAGCAAATTTAACTTTGAAAACTTTTATACAATTATGGGTAAGGTAAAAAAAACAAATAAGGATATTACAATAAATAATCCTATAATAGTAAATGGGGAAAATTTAAATGAAAAAAAGATTGTTCCCAGATATCCACTTACAGGGACCATTAAAAATACATTTTTTATTAGAATAATATTTGGTTTGTTGCAAGAAATTAAAATAAAGGAAAATATGCCAGAGTGGATTATTAAAAAGCACAATTTTTTTGAGCTAGATAGAGCACTTAGAGGAATACATAGTCCTAAAAATACAGTTGAATTAAGTGAGAGTTTAAGAAGATTAAAATTTCAGGAGCTCTTTACGTATTCATTAAAGATGTTAATGCTTAAAGAGTACATTAAAAATAACAATAAGGGTTTTGCATTTAAAATTTCACCGGAATTAAAAGAACTAAAAGAAAAATTGCCTTTTGAACTTACAGAAGCACAAAATGTAGTTATAAGGCAAATTTTATTAGATGAAAAGAAACCAAATTCAATGAATAGGCTTGTTCAAGGTGATGTTGGTTCGGGAAAAACTATAGTTGCTTTAATAGCTCTTTTTAATGTTATAAAAAATGGATTTCAGGGAGTACTTATGGCTCCAACGGAGATACTTGCAAACCAGCATTTTGAAGAGGCAAATAAAATATTTAATGATTTTAATATAAAAATTGAACTTTTAACTGGAAGCGTATCTGAAAAAAAGAAAAATGAAATTAAAGAAAAATTAAAAAAAGGAGAGGTAAATCTAATAATAGGAACTCATGCTCTCATAGAGGATAATGTGGAATTTAATAATTTGGGTATGATTGTCACTGATGAACTTCATAGATTTGGGGTAATGCAGAGAAATAAGTTATTTAATAAGGGAAATAATGTTGATGTGCTTGTAATGACAGCAACACCAATTCCGAGAACTTTATCATTATATTTATATGGAGATTTAGATGTTTCTATAATTGATAAACTTCCGCCGGGAAGAAAAAAAGTTGAAACTTATTATATTAAAACTGAGCAAAAAAGTAGAGTGTATAATTTTGCAGTAAATCAAATAAATGAAGGAAGACAGGTATACATAGTTTGTCCTTTAGTAGAAGAAAATGATAAGTTGCAGTTAACTTCAGTTGAAAATTTATTTAATGATCTTAAAGAAAGTTATTTTAAAGATATAAGTATAGAGATGATTCACGGTAAAATGAAACCTAAGGATAAAGATGAAATTATGAAAAAATTTAAAGAAGGAAAAACAAAGGCTTTAGTTTCAACAACCGTTATAGAGGTTGGAGTTAATGTTCCTAATGCCAGTGTTATGATTATAGAAAATGCAGAAAGGTTTGGACTTGCACAGCTCCATCAACTTCGAGGTAGAGTTGGAAGAGGAGAATATAAATCATACTGCATATTAATAGCAAATCTTAAAAACAAAGTAGCTGAAAAAAGAATGAATATACTTGCTTCAAGTAATGATGGATTTTATATTTCTGAACAGGATTTAAAATTAAGAGGAAGCGGAGAAATGTTTGGATTAAGACAAAGTGGAAATAATGAGCTTATATTATCAGATGTCATTGAAGATATACAAATTTTGAAGGAAGCAAATGAAGAAGCAAGAAAACTTATAGAAAGTAATAATGAAGATGATATAAAAATTAAATTAGATATCTTTGAAAAATTAAAAACTACATCTAAGTACATTTGCTTTAATTAAAGATAAAACTATTGAAACTTAAAAATTAATTTGTACCAAAATGCTATTTTCTCAGCATTATGGTACAAATTGATTTTTGTAGTTGAAACGTTTTATCTAGAGATATACCATTGTGAAACTTTAAAGTTAATTTTTGTGTATTATACAACAGATTTTTAATGAAATTTGTGCTATAATGTGAGTTAAATTAAATTTTTTGTATGATACACATAAATATGATAAAATATTAACGAAAATTTGTTCCGATTAGGAGGAAAAACAATGCGAATAATTTCAGGTATTGCGAGAGGCAGAAAAATATTATCACCTGATGATGGGATGGAAACAACTAGACCTACTTTAGATAGAGTAAAAGAATCTATTTTTGATATAATTCAAAATGAAGTTCCGTATGCAGTTGCTTTAGATGCTTTTGCAGGAACTGGTAGCTTAGGATTAGAGGCTGCAAGTAGGGGGGCAAGTGAATGCTATTTAGTTGATAAAAGCCCAATAACATATCCACTTCTTAAAAAGAATGTTGAAAATTTAAAATTTGAGAGTGTTTGCAAAACATTTAACATGGATTCATATGAAGCACTAGAGATGTTTGGAAATAAAAACAAGCAGTTTAGTTTGATTTTTGTGGATCCTCCATATTGCAAAAATATGATTCCACCAGCAATTGAAATTATAGGTAATAAAAAGCTTTTAGAAAAAGATGGACTTATAGTTTGTAAAATAGATTCATCAGAAGAAATTTATGTTGGAAATGACATTATTAAACTTACGAGGCATAAAAAATATGGAAATACAACCATATGTCTTTATAGGTACAAGGAGGACTAAAGATGAAAGTAGCAGTATACCCTGGGAGTTTTGACCCCATAACAAATGGACATTTAGATATAATAGAGAGATCTTCCAAGGTTTTTGATAAAGTATTAGTTGGAGTTCTAGTTAATCCTGAAAAAGAGGGATTATTTACAATCGAGGAAAGAGTAAAACTTATTGAAAGAACTATAAAACCTTATAGTAATGTTTATGTTAAGAGTTTTAATGGATTACTTGTTGATTTTATGAGAGAAAATAATTCTAATGTTATGGTAAAAGGACTTAGAAGTGTTGCAGACTTTGAATATGAGCTTCAAATGTCACTTATAAATAAAAAGCTCGATCCTAATGTTGAAACTGTATGTATGATGACTAGTTCAGAATTTTCATTTTTAAGTTCAACATCTATTAAACAGGTAGCTCTTTTGGGGGGATGTATCAAAGGACTTGTACCTGATGAAATTGCAAAAGATGTTTCTAAAAAAATTGCAAGTAGAAAGATAAATCAGCATTTATAGATAAGTAGATAAATAATAGTGTTTAGGGGGAAGATGCAATGAATATAATAAAGCTCTTAGAGTATCTTGAAGAAATATTAGATACTTCAAGTAAGTTTCCGCTTTCAAATAAAGTGGTAGTTAACAAAAAAGAAATGCTGGATATAATATCTCAGATTATGAATGAACTTCCGGAAGAGTTTAAAAAAGCTCAATGGATAATTACCGAAAAAGAGAAAATTTTAAATGATGCTATTAAAGATTCAAATGCAATAAGAGAGCAAAATTTAAAAAGCATACAAGAGGAAGTTGAAAATCATGATATAACAAGAGAGGCGCAAGAAAAAGCACAAAATATCATTAATGCTGCAAAAGATGAGGCAAATGATATAAAAATTGCCTCTGTTGAATATGCGTATAAACTTTTAACAGAAGTTGACAAGCAAATTGATATACGCAGAAATGAGGCAATTAAAAGAGTTAAGTTTGATATGGAACAGTTTGCAATGGATATTCAAAATGATTTCACTGGAGTAAGAGAAATTATAAGTGAAAATGTTGACGAACTAAAAAAACTTAAATAATATTTTTTTAAATTTATTTAATATAAAAGGACTTATAAAAATTAATAATATTAAAATGTAATATCCAAAGTTAAATTTATTTGAAGACATATTAAAAGTATAAGTTGTTTCGTGTAAATAAAAAATTTTTGTGAGGATAAAGCAAATAATGCCGCCTATTATACCTTGAAGAAATTTCCTGAATATAAACTTTGTAGGGGAGATTTTGTACTTTCCTATAAAAGAATAAATTTGAGATAGTATTGAGAATCCCCCAAAGCACAGTAAAAAACTTAATAAAACTACTTTTAATTCTACTGTAATTTGTGAAGAAGATATCAAAAAAGAACCATTTGTCATTTCTATGCACCCAAGTATCATGGATTTAGCTACAGGGTTATTTATTTTATTAAATAAAAAGTTATTTTTCATTATGCCAATAAGTACAGAAAAAATAACTATAAAGCCCATTAATTGAAGAGATACTTGAAGTGCATTTTCAATGCTTTTTTTTATTGAAATGCCAAAGTTAGCGTTTAAACTTTGTTTAGTATCATTATATTTTCGAGTACTTTTTTTGTGTGGATTACAAGGTAATATGATTCCCATTATTATGCATGAAAGATAGCAAGAAATTAGAAGTATGTATCCAAGAAATTTATTTTTTAGCATTGAACTACCTATAGAACCAACAATAAAAAGTGGTCCGGCGTTTGATGCTATATTTACAAGCCTTTCGAAATCATCAAAATCTATTAATCCATTCTCATATAAATCACAAGAATATTTGGCACCTAAAGGATAACCGCATAGTGCACTTATAGCAAGTATAATTGAAGCTGATTTTGGTAATCTTTGAGGCTTACAGAGTATTCCGAGCAGTTTTGAATAAATATTAATTCCATCATAAGCAATTATTAAATTTGATAAAACCATAAAAGGAAATACGTATGGAAAAACTTTGAAGAAGAATAGTTTTGCACCATTTATTGAAAAGGTTATACATACCTCGGGATTAAAAATAATAAAAAGAACTATTAAGGAACAAACAGTGATTACTAAATAATTAACAATCTTTGTAGGTGTTACATTCCTTAATAATATAAATAAGGTAATAAATATTGATATTAATATCCCAATTAAAATGATCAAATTAGAAAGCTCCTCATAATAATATTTACTTAAATAATATATTTAAAATAAAAGCAAATATTACATCTAATTTAAATAATAACTGGTTTTTTTAAATAATCTTCAAATATATCTACTGAGCCATTTATTAGGCTATATGCCATAGTTGCTTTTATATCTAGATCTAAGGTTTCGTTTAAGTTTTTAGGTACTTTTATTATTGTAGGAATTGAACTCTTGTTTTTCATTTCCTTAAGAAGCTTTTGACCAGTGCTATTAAAACCTAAAACTCTAGCATAAGGACATGGAAGTTTTCTTAAAATTTCTGTGTTATAACAGTCAAAACCAATATAGAGTTGATTTAGTATTCTTGTTATACGTGTATAAGTATATCTCTTAGTTTTAATGGAGTTTACTGCAGAAGACATATCAGAATTCTTAGAAAAGGAACCAAAAATTTTATTGTGAAGACCTTCTGAAATATCTGGTATGTTTTTTAAAGAATTTTTATCTGTAATTATTTTGTATTTTACAAAGTTGAATATTTCATCAAGAAAAGTGAGGTTTTTAATATTAGCCTTTAAAGCTTGTAAAGATGGCTCAGGCATAATATTCTCCAAGTTTTTTATATCACCTAAGTTTTTTAAATGATTTCTTATAGAAGTTGCACTTGGAAGGTTAGTGATATTAGAATCATTGTATGAGCTCCCAAGTCTTTTTATGGTATAAGACTCAATGTTGCTATTAAGTTTTTTTAAGCTTTTACAGTATTCAATGCCTAAAACATTATTTGGAGAAGTCATAAGGCTGTTTATAAGGTCGTGTGAAATTGAGTTTTCAAAACCTTTAGTGAATTCTGTTATTGAATTCATTCTTGCGGCTGGAAATGAAAATCCTTTGTCTAAATAATATTTTAACAAAGTTTTATATTCAATGGGTTCTTTGTTAAGTATATCTGCAATAAAGTTTATTATTTTAGTATCACCGATTTCACTTCCAAAGCAGACGTTATCTATAATACCTATGGAATTTAAAAGACTTATTGCACCATAAGCAAAAAATTCAGCTGAAGATAAAGCATAGATGCAGGGAAGCTCAATTACAAGATCGATTCCAGAGTAAAGGGCAGCTTTCGCTCTACTCCATTTATCAATTAAAGCAGGTTCTCCTCTTTGAACAAAATTTCCGCTCATTACACATACAATGGCATCACTTTTGCATATTTTTTTTGTTTGCTCTAAATGATATATATGACCATTATGCATAGGATTATATTCAGTAATAATTCCAGTTATTTTCAAAAAAATCACCTCGCTAAATTATTATAACACAATGCATCAAAATTTTATTATTATTAAATTTTTGGCATTTAAACTGAAAAGTCAGAAAATAATGATTTTTAGCTGTATAAAAATTTTTTGAATTCAAGTATTGAAAAATATGTTATAAAGGAGTTATATTATAAATGGCGTATGAATGAATAGATGGAAATAACTGAAAGACACGTTTGCTAAATTTGAAGGGAGAAATAAAAAATGGATTTAATGCAAAGCATATTAGAAAGCGCAAAAAAAGATAAAAAAAAGATAATATTGGCAGAAGGAGAAGAAAGAAGAAATTTAATAGCAGCACATAAAATCTTAAAAGAGGGAATAGCTGATTTGGTGCTTGTTGGAAATGAAGAAAAAATAAAAGAATATGCAAAATTACTAAAAATCGATATTTCTAAAGCTGAGATAATGGACCCTCAAACTTCTGAAAAGACAGAAAAATATGCGGAAGAGTTTTGTGAACTTAGAAAGAAAAAAGGAATGACAATGGAAAAAGCACAAAAAATGGTTAGAGATCCATTGTATTTTGCTACTATGGCACTTAAAAATGGTGATGTAGATGGGATGGTTTCAGGAGCTATACATACAACTGGCGATTTATTAAGACCAGGGCTTCAAATAGTTAAAACTGCACCTGGAGTTAAAATTGTATCAGGATTCTTTGTAATGATGGTTCCAGATTGTGAGTATGGTGAAAGTGGACTTTTATTATTTGCTGATTGTGCAGTTAATCCAAATCCTACAGCAGAGGAATTGGCAGATATTGCAATTACAACAGCAGAAACAGCAAAAAAATTATGTAATCTTGATCCAAAAGTTGCTATGCTTTCTTTCTCAACAATGGGAAGTGCAAAGGGAGAATTAGTTGAAAAAGTTATAAAAGCCGTTGAAATAGCAAAACAAGAAAGACCAGATTTAGATATTGATGGAGAATTACAATTAGATGCTGCAATAGACATTGAAGTAGCAAATTTAAAAGCACCAATGAGCAATGTTGCTGGTAAAGCAAATGTTCTTGTTTTCCCAGATTTACAAACTGGAAATATTGGATATAAGCTTGTTCAAAGATTTGCAAAGGCAAAAGCCATAGGACCTATTTGCCAAGGATTTGCAAAGCCAATAAATGATTTATCAAGAGGTTGCAGTGCAGAAGATATTGTTCACGTTGTTGCAATGACAGTAGTTCAAGCACAAAGAGGAATATAATTTTTAGGAGGAGAATGTATGAAGGTTTTAGTTGTTAATTGTGGTAGTTCTTCACTCAAATACCAATTGATTAATATGGAAAGTGAAGAAGTATTAGCAAAAGGATTAGTTGAAAGAATAGGGTTAAAAGGCTCTGTATTAACTCACAAGGTTAATGGAAATAAGTATGTTACAGAGCAAGATATGGAAGATCATAAAATAGCTATAAAACTTGTACTAGAATCTTTAATCGATAAAGATCACGGTGTAATAAAAGATATGAATGAAATATCTGCTGTTGGTCATAGAGTAGTTCACGGTGGTGAAAAGTATGCAAATTCAGTTCTTATAGATGCTGAAGTTATGAAGTCAATTGAGGATTGTGCAAAACTTGCACCTCTTCATAATCCACCTAACCTAGTTGGTATAAATGCATGCAAGGAATTAATGCCAAATACGCCTATGGTTGCAGTATTTGATACGGCATTTCATCAAACTATGCCTGACTATGCATATATGTATGGAGTTCCATATGAATATTATAAAAAATATGGCATAAGAAAGTATGGTTTCCATGGTACATCACATAGGTTCGTTTCAAAGGCAGCAGCAGATTTCTTAAACAAGGATGTAAAGAAATTAAAAACTATAGTATGCCATTTAGGAAATGGTGCTAGTATTAGTGCTGTTAATGGTGGTAAATCTGTAGATACAAGTATGGGCTTTACACCTCTTGCAGGACTTATGATGGGAACAAGAAGCGGAGATATAGACCCAGCAGTAGTTACATTTTTAATGAAAGAATTAAATAAGACACCAGAAGAAATGGATGCTATTTTGAATAAAAAATCTGGAATCGCAGGTATTAGCGAAATTAGTAGTGATATGAGAGACATAAAAAAAGGAGTTTATGAAGATAATAACGATAGAGCAAAACTCACTTATAATATGTTCCACTACAGAATTAAAGAGTATATAGGTTCATATGTAGCAGCTATGAATGGTGTTGATTGCCTAGTGTTTACAGGTGGTATAGGAGAAAATTCAAATCAAAATAGACATGAAATATGCACGGATATGGATTATTTAGGTATAAAAATAGATGAAAAGAAAAATGATGAAGCAATAGGAATAGATATGGATATAAGTGCTGCAGATTCAAAAGTTAAGGTGCTAGTAATTCCAACAAATGAGGAATTAATGATTGCCAGAGATACTAAAGATATAGTAACTTTACTAAAATAAAACTTGACTTTTTTCGCGTGTGTTTATATAATAAATTGTGGTTTTACTCATATTGGATTATTTATTGAGTTAATAAATTCTAGGGAGGGAAATTTGGCTTTACTCGAGTTTAGTAGGTAAAATTGACTTGCTAATCATGTGATTTTAGAGTAGCTTATATTATGATAAATATTTCAGATTTGATTAATAGAAAAAGTGAAGAAAAAAAATTAAATTTAAAGCTTGACATTGAAAAGTTTAGTGATGGTTTTGAAGAATACGAAGTTTTAGAACCTTTAGTTTTAGATGGCTCTTTAACTAGAATTGGGGATATATTATATCTTGATTCAATAGTAAAAGGCGTTATTAATCTTGAATGTTCGAGATGTCTTGAAAAATTTCCTTATGTTGTAGATTTAGAAATACATGAAAAACTCACTGATAATCCAGAAAACAAAGATGACGAGATTATCTTTATAAATGATGATGAGTTAGATATTTGTGAAATTGTTGAAAACAACATTATAGTTTCTCTTCCAATGAAAAGATTGTGTAAGGAAGACTGTAAAGGGTTGTGTTCTATATGTGGTGTAAATTTAAATGTAACTACATGTAATTGTCATGAAGAAAACATAGATCCTAGGCTTGAAAAGCTTAAAGATTTGTTTTCAAACCATTAAGGAGGTGTTTAACAGTGGGAAATCCAGCTAGAAAGTTTTCTAAAGGTAGAAGAGATTCAAGAAGAGCTCAAACTTTTAAATTAAGTTTACCTGGAATAGTAGAATGTCCAAATTGTCATGAAATGAAACTTGCTCACAGAGTTTGCAAGAAATGTGGATACTATAAAGGTAAAGAAGTTGTAGTTTCTGAAACAAAATAAAGGAAAGTCATATGACTTTCTTTTATTTTTTAATTAAGGATATACCATTGTGAAACTTAAAATTTATTTGCACCAAAATGATGTCTTCTAGGCATTATGGTGCACATGAATTTTAATAGTTGAACTGGTATATCTATAATGTGACTTCTTAAGAAACATATGCAAGTTTAATATGGTTTAAATACTATTTAATCGTTAATGAAATAATCCAATTGTACTGATTTTAATAAGCCATACACAAAAATTAATATTATTTTAAAACATAGAATTATTAATATAAAAAAGAGGTGTTGGTATGGTAGTTGTTGTTGATGGAATGGGTGGAGATAATTCGCCTCATGAAGTTGTTAAGGGCTGCGTTGATGCTGTAAATGAGTATAGTGATGTTAATATAATAATTACAGGTCCTCATGATAAAATAAAAGAAGAACTTGATAAATATAAATTTAACAATGAAAAAATACAAATACTTGATGCACAAGATGTTATAACAAATAATGAACATCCTGTAATGGCAATTAAAAGAAAGAAGGAATCTTCTTTATATAAGGCTATTCACCTAGTTAAAGAAAATAAAGCTGATGCTGTTATATCTGCGGGAAGCACTGGAGCTTTAATGGCAGGGGCTACGCTTATTGTTGGCAGAATTAAGGGGATAGATAGGGTAGCTTTATCACCGCTTATGCCAGGAAAAAATGGCCCTTTTATGGTTGCTGATGCAGGTGCAAATGTGGATTGTAAACCTCAATATTTAGTTCAATTTGCACTTATGGGGAAAATATACCTTGAAAGTGTATTAAATGTTAAAAATCCAACAATAGGACTTGTAAATATAGGTTCAGAAGAAGAAAAAGGAAATGAACTTACGAAAACTGTACATAAGATGCTTAAAGAAACAGACTTCAATTTTGTAGGAAATGTTGAGCCAAGGGATGCATCCAATGGTGATGTTAATATACTTGTTTGCGATGGTTTCGTTGGTAATACTATGCTTAAAATGTACGAAGGTGTTGCTTCAAATATTTTCAAAATGCTAAAAGATGAAATAATGTCAAGTACAAGATTTAAAATAGGTGGATTACTTTTGAAGCCAATATTTGAAAAATTTAAGAAAAAGTTTGACTATGCAGAATATGGTGGGTCGCCTTTTCTTGGGTCTAAGGGTATAGTTATAAAGGCACATGGTAGCTCTGATGCACGAGCATTTAAAAATGCTATAAGACAAGCCAAAACTTGTTATGACAACGATATAATTAATAAAATTAGTGAGCAACTTGAAAGCATAGAAAATACTGAAGAAAAAGCTTAAAATTGGATATAAATTTCAAATAGCAATATTATAATTTAATAAATATGTTTTGATTTCAAAATTTTTTTTGAATAATAGGCATAAAATAGGGATATAAATATTGACGATAGACTTTATATGTAATATTATCATTATAGAGTTAGGGAGGTGAAAGTATGATTTTTGAAAAAGTAAAGAGCATAATAGCTGAGCAATTAGGAGTAGAAGAAGAGGAAATAAAAATGGATTCTTCTTTTGTTGATGATTTAGGAGCTGATTCCCTTGATATTGTTGAATTAGTAATGGCATTAGAGGAGGAGTTTGATATAGAAATACCTGATGAAGATGCTGAAAAAGTTTCAATAGTTGGTGATGTTGTAGAGTACATAAAAGCTCATACAGAGGAATAAGATGAGTCCCGTATAATGCGGGACTTTATATTTTGAAATAAAGTTTATTATTGAAATTATTTAAAGATATACCATTATGAAAGTAATTTGAATAATGAACTTAATTATAAGGCGGTGGAACATGGAATTAAATTTTAAAGAGCATTTGAAGGCTGTTGAAAAGAATATAGGTATTTCTTTTGAAAATAAGCATCTTCTTGAGACAGCTTTAACGCATAGCTCTTATGCAAATGAAAATAAAAATGCAAAATTTAATGAAAGATTAGAATTCCTAGGTGATGCAGTACTTGAGTTATCTACTTCGGAATATTTGTTTAAAACTTTTTCTAATATACCAGAAGGAGAACTTACGAGAAAGAGAGCACTTGTAGTATGTGAAACATCACTATATGGAATATCTCAAAGGTGGGAGCTCGGTAAGTATATTAGAATGAGCAAGGGTGAGGAACTTACAGGTGGAAGAACTAGAGTTTCAATTCTTGCTGATTGTGTGGAAGCAATAATTGCAGCTGTATATTTAGACAAGGGATTTAAATTTGCAAAAGCTTTTGTTGTGGAGGTATTTAGAAATATTATAGAAAAAGCAATGAGAGATGAAATAATCTTAGATTATAAAACTAAATTACAAGAGGTACTGCAAGTAAAGGGCAAAGTAGATATAAAATATGAATTAATTAAATATGAAGGACCACCTCACAGAAGAAAATTTTATGTAAGATTAAGTTTTGATAATTCTATAAAAGCTTATGGTGATGGATATACTAAAAAAGAAGCAGAACAATGTGCAGCTTATACGGCATTGAAAGGATTGAAGGTATTAAATGAGTAATACACATTACATTATACCAATATTTGTACCACATGAAGGTTGTCCTCACAATTGCGTGTTTTGTAATCAGAATACCATTACAGGGGTAAGTAATAGCATTACTGAAGATTATGTACGTGCAACTATTGAAGAATATATAAAAACCATACCCAATAAAAATGCAGAAATTGAAGTATCTTTTTTTGGTGGTACTTTTACAGCAATAGATATGAATAAGCAAAAAGAACTTTTAAAGGTTGCCAAAGAATATAAGGATAGAGGAGTTATTAAATATATACATCTCTCAACGAGGCCAGATTATATAAACGATGAAATTTTGACTAATTTGAAAAATTACGATACAGATATAATTGAGCTTGGAGTTCAATCATTAGATGAGGAAGTTCTTTTAAAATCAGGAAGAGGGCATAGTGCAGATGATGTTAAAAAGGCATCTGAGCTCATAAAACAATATGGCTTTGTACTTGGACATCAGATAATGTTAGGACTGCCAGGTGATGATTTTAATAAGGATATTAATACAACAAGAAAGCTCATAGAAATGAAACCGGATATTTGTAGAATCTATCCTGCACTTGTTATAAAGAATACGCCTATGGAAAAAATGTACAAAGAAGGTATATATAAACCTTATAGCCTAGAAGAATGCATTGAAATATCAAAAATAATATATGGTATGCTTGTAGCAAATGATATAAATGTAATTCGAGTTGGTCTTCAACCTACAAAAGAAATTAATGAGGGTGGCGAACTTGTGGCAGGACCATTTCACCCTGCGTTTAGAGAATTGGTAGAAGGAAGTATTTTTAATGATATGATATTTGAAAAACTTAAGAATATAGATTTATCTGAAGTAGAAATAGTGGTTAATCCAAAAGATATTTCAAAATTGTATGCGAATAAAAAGAAATTTTTTTATGACATTAAAACTCAATTAGATAAGATAAACTTTAAGGTTATACAAAATAGTGATGTGTCACGTAATAATTTTGTGATGAAATGTGGCAACAAGAATGAAAAAATGTCGATAGTTAGATTTTTCAAAAATAAGTATAAAGAAGGAAATAATATTTATTTATAGAATACCTTTTTAAATAAGATTTAAAAATTATTTGGGAGGTATGTAGTTCATGGAAGTATTAAAGGTGTCAGCAAAATCACAGCCAAAATCTGTAGCAGGTGCTTTAGCAGCTGTACTTAGGGATAATAATTCTGCAGAAGTTCAAGCAGTTGGGGCTGGAGCAATAAATCAAGCGATAAAAGCTATAGCTATAACTAGAGGGTTTGTAGCTCCAAATGGAATTGATTTGGTTGTAATTCCGGCTTTTGCTGAAATTTCTATTGAAGGCGAAGAAAGAACGGCTATAAAGTTTATAGTTGAATCAAGATAGAAAACCGTGCTTGCGCGGTTTTTTATTTTTAAAGATGAACTTAACAAGCATTGAAATTTTATATAAAGTAATATAAAATTATAAAGAAATTATGTATGTGAAAGGACGATGTAAATGAGAAAAGAAAAAAGAGACAAGGCAATGAGAATACTTGTATATATAATTATTGCAGCTATGGTTATAACATTGCTACCAGCTATTGCATTATTTAGGGGTTAGATTGGGAGAGTGCTTTTATGTTTCTTAAATCGATTGAAATAAGAGGTTTTAAATCTTTTGCAGATAAAACTGAAATAGAATTAAAAAATGGAGTTACAGCAGTTGTTGGTCCAAATGGAAGCGGAAAAAGCAATGTTTCAGATGCCGTAAGATGGGTTCTTGGAGAACAGAGTGTTAAAAGTCTTAGAGGCGGAAAGATGGAAGATGTAATTTTTGCGGGAACTCAATTTAGAAAGCCGGTAGGTCTTGCTCAAGTTTCCTTAACTCTTGATAATTCAGATAAAATGTTAAATATAGATTATTCAGATTTAACAATCTCAAGACGTCTCTATCGTTCTGGAGAAAGTGAATACTATTTAAATAATACTCAATGTAGACTTAAAGATATACAAGAATTATTTATGGATACTGGTGTAGGAAAAGAAGGATATTCAATAATTGGACAGGGCAAAATAGAAGCTGTATTAAGTGGCAAACCTGAAGAAAGAAGAGGAATACTTGAGGAAGCAGCTGGTATAGTTAAATTTAAAGCAAGAAAAGAAGAAGCGGAAAAAAAGTTAAACAATACTGAACAAAATTTAACTAGAATAAGAGATATATTAGGAACTTATGAAGAAAGACTAGAGCCGCTTAGAATTGAAAGTGAAAAAGCAAAAAAGTTTGTTGAATTATCTGATGAATTAAAATTAAAAGAAATAAATATAATAATACATTCTATAGATAATATGAATACAAAAATAGTTGAGCTTAAAAGAGAAGCTGAAGAAATAGATAATAGTATAAAAGTGAATATGGAAGAAAGAGATAAAGTTAAGGAAGAAGTAAGTAAAAATGAAGACGAACTAAATAAGTTTGAAAGTGAATTTTCCGAAAAGCAAAATAGCTATTATGAAAGTAAAAGTAATTATCAAAAAACAATTTCTGAAATAGAATTATTAAATGAAAAAATAAATAATATAAACAATTCGACTAGTAAAATACATATTGAGATAGAAAACTCAAAAAATAAATTAATTCAGTTAAAAAAAGAACTTTTTGAAAGTGAGGAGCTTTTCAAAAATAGCAAAAGTAAACAAAATGAGTTTTTAATTAAACTTTCAGATTATGAGAAAACTAAAAAGAATTTTGAAAGTGATTTATTAAATAGGGAAGATGCACTGAAAAGATGTAAGAATGAAGCAGTAGAATTAGCAAGTAATATCTCTGAAAGCAATAATGAAATCATAATTTTAAAGAAGGAAATTGATTCTTCCAATACAAAAATAGAAAATATAAAAACTTCTAAAGAAAGTTATTTAAATTCGCTTAAAATTAATGAAAGTACTAGAGCAATGCTTCAAGATCAAATGATTGAAATATCAAAAAAAATTGAAATGTACAATGAAAATATAAAAAATAATAAAAAAGAAATGCAAGTATTGAATAGAACCATCACCATTGATGAACAAAAACTTAACAGTTTAAATTCAGAATACAATAGAAACGAAGCAAATAAAAATGCACTTATCAATTTAGAAAAACAATATGAAGGTTATAATAGATCGGTTAAAAACTTAATGTCACATATAGATAAGGGAATGATAGGTGAGGTTAAGGGTAAATGTTTTGTACTTGGTGATATTGTGAATGTGGAACAGAAATTTGAAACAGCCATAGAAATAGCCCTTGGTGGTGCAATATCAGATGTTATTACCCAAGATGAAATTATTGCAAAAACTCTTATTAATTATTTGAAAAATAAAAATATAGGTAGAGCTACTTTTTTGCCTTTAAGTATATTGAAGAGTAAAAAAATATCAATTAATGATGATATAAAAAGGCAGACAGGATTTATTGGCATTGCAAGTGAACTTATAAATTATGAAACGTTATTTTCTCCTGCAATTAATTATGTTCTTGGAAGAACTGTAATAGCTGATAATATGGACAATGCTTTAAATATAGCAAAGAAAAGTGGATATTCCTTTAAAATAGTTACATTAAGCGGAGAGGTAGTTAATCCAGGAGGTTCCTTAACAGGTGGAAGTACTTACAATAAAAATGGAAGTATAATTGGAAGAAAAAGAGAAATAGAAGAATTTTCAAATAAAGCAAAAGAAGTTCATTTAGAAATAGATTCTTTAAAGAATAAGATTACAGAAAATAGGCAGACGGTTAAAAAATTAGATGAAATGTGTCTTGATATAATGGATTCTGTACATTCAGAAAATATTGAGATTACAAAGAGCGAAGAAAGAATAAAGGCAATAAATATTGACAATGATAAGTTAAATAAAAGCTGCAGAGTTTCAATGGAAGAAATAAAAATAATAAATTCTGAAATTGAAAATAAAAATTTAAAATTAGTTGAAGCACAAAAAAATGTGAATAATCTTAAATTAAAAGAAGAGAAAAACAATGAAAAAATAAATGAATTTGAAGCTAATTTAGTTACTTTAAAAGATGAAATTTACAAATTAAATGAAGAAATAACTGCAATTAAAGTTAATAAGGCTAAAATTGATGAAATTGTGTTGACAAAAGAAAAGGATTTGAATAGATATAAAGATGAAATTAGAAATATCAATATTAGAAATAAAGAAATAGATGAAGAATTAAAAAGTGAACAACAAAATAAAGTTGAATTTGATAATCAAATTAAGCAAAATGAAAAAAAGCTTGTTGAAATTAAAAATATGATTGAAAATTTAGATGAAAATTTAAAATCAAGTGAAATTCTGAGAATAAAAATAAAGGATAAAATAAAAGCTAATACTGGTGTTCTAGAAAATTTAAAGTTATTAATAGATAGAAGTGAAAATGAAAAACATAAGTATGATGTTAATTTTGCTAGATTAGATGCAGAAAATAAAAATTTATATAATAAGTTAAATGATGATTATAAAATTACCTATGCTGAAGCTCTTAATTATAAAGATGAAATAATCGATGTAAAAAGCTATAAAAATAGAATTGACTATTTGAATTCTGAGATAAAGAAAATAGGAATTGTAAATGTTGGCTCTATAGAAGAATATAAGGAGGTAAAGGAAAAATATACTTTTATGATTTCTCAAAAGGAAGATCTTGATAATGCAAAGGAAGAACTTTTAAGGGTTATAAAAGAAATGACTGATAAAATGAGAGAGGTTTTCAAAGAGAATTTTAAGAAATTAAATGAAAACTTTAAAGAAACTTTTAAAGAACTCTTTAAAGGTGGAAGCGCAGATTTAATATTAGCAGGTGAAGATGAACTTACATGTAATATTGAAATAAATGTTCAACCGCCAGGTAAAAAACTTCAAAATATAAATTTGATGTCTGGAGGAGAAAAAGGATTATCTGCCATAGCGCTTTTGTTTGCAATATTGAAAATGAAGCCTAGTCCATTTTGCATACTTGATGAAATTGAGGCGGCACTTGATGATGCCAATGTTTTTAGATATGCTGAATTTTTAAAGAAATTTTCAGAAGGTACTCAATTTATAGTAATTACTCACAGAAAAGGTACCATGGAGGCAGCTGATATATTATATGGAATTACAATGGAAGAAAAAGGAGTTTCAAAAGTTGTGTCTGTAGACTTAAATGATGCAGCAGTATAAAATTTTAGGAGGATAATTTTATGTTTGGTGATTTTTTTGATAAATTAAAAAGTGGTCTTTCAAAAACAAAAAATAATTTCACTGATAAAATAAATGATGTTTTGAAGTTAACAGTGACAATTGATGATGATTTATATGATGAATTAGAGGAAATTTTAATTACAGCAGACATTGGTATGGAAACATCTATGTATATAATTGATAAATTAAAAGAAAAAATAAAAGAAGAAAAAGTAAAAGATCCTGCATTAGTAACTGACTGTCTTAAAAAAGTTATAGTTGAAATTTTAGGAGATAAAAAAAGTACCTTAACGCCTGAAAAAACACCAGAAACTATTTTAGTTATAGGCGTAAATGGAGTTGGTAAAACAACCTCAATAGGCAAAATGGCTGCTAAGCTAAAAAAAGATAATTATAAAGTTGTTTTGGCAGCAGCAGATACTTTTAGAGCAGCTGCCATAGATCAACTTGAAGTGTGGAGCAAAAGAGCAAATGTTGATTTAATAAGGCATCAGGAGGGGTCAGATCCTGCGGCGGTAGTTTTTGATGGAATTCAAGCTGCAAAGGCTAGAAAGTCAGATGTTTTAATATGTGATACAGCTGGTAGGCTTCATAATAAAAAGAATCTTATGGATGAACTTGGAAAAATAAGCAGGGTATTAGAGCGAGAATTTAGTGAAAGCAATAGAAAAACTTTACTTGTATTAGATGGAACAACAGGACAAAATGCTGTAATACAGGCAAAACAGTTTATGGAAGTGTGCAATGTTGATGGTATAATACTTACAAAATTGGATGGCACAGCAAAGGGTGGAGTTGTAATTTCAATAAAGCACTCGCTTGGAATTCCTGTTGAACTTATTGGTGTGGGTGAAGGCATAGATGACCTTCAGGAGTTTGATCCAGAACAATTTGTAGATGCACTTTTTTAAGTAATAAATAGGTTGTTAAGTAAAAATACTTGACACCTATATATTTTTTTGATATCATAGCTTTTGTGAGTTGGTGATTTCTATGGAAGAAAGAGTTTATTTATCTATGCTGCTTAGTTTGTATGGCAGCTTGCTTACAGATAAGCAAAGGGATATTATGAATTTATATTATGATGATGATTTATCATTGTCTGAGATATCTGAACTAACCAATACTACAAGGCAGGCTATATATGATATAATAAAGAGATGTCATAAAACCTTAATTGATTATGAACAAAAGCTTCAACTAATGGATAAATTCAGTAAAAGTGAAACTATAAAAAATAGTATAGAAAAAAACTTGGAAGAGCTTAAATTTCAAATCAGTGATGATAAAAAATTGAAATTAATTTTCGATATTGAAGCAAAATTAAATGAATTTTAGTTTTATATCGAATTAAAGGAGGTTTAACATGGCTTTTGAGGGATTAGCTTCTAAATTGCAAGAGGCAATGAAAAAATTAAAAGGTAAGGGAAAGCTTTCTGAAAAAGATATAAAGGATGCTATGAGAGAAGTAAAACTTGCACTTCTTGAGGCTGATGTTAATTATAAAGTAGTTAAAGATTTTGTAAAAAACGTTGGTGAAAAATGCCTTGGAAAAGAAGTTATGGAAAGCCTAACTCCTGCACAACAAGTTATTAAAATTGTTAATGATGAGCTTACCAATTTAATGGGTGGAAGTGAAAGTAAATTAAGTTTTAAAGACAATGGAATAACAGTATTTATGCTTGTAGGACTTCAAGGTGCTGGAAAAACTACAATGTGTGGTAAACTTGCGCTTGATTTAAAAAAGAAACATAAAAAGCCCCTGTTAGTTGCCTGTGATATATACAGACCAGCAGCTATAAAACAACTTCAGGTTGTTGGAAAATCTATAGATATCCCAGTTTTTGCCATGGGTGATAAAATGAATCCAGTAGACATTTCTAAAGCAGCTATACAGCATGCTAAGGATAATGACTTAAATGTAGTTATAATAGATACAGCTGGAAGACTTCATATTGATGAAGAACTTATGGATGAACTTAAAAATATAAAAAATGAAGTTGAACCAAATGATATTTTACTTGTAGTAGATTCAATGACTGGTCAAGATGCTGTTAATGTTGCCGAAACATTTAATTCAAAACTTGATTTGTCAGGAGTTATTTTAACTAAACTCGATGGAGATACTAGAGGTGGTGCGGCTCTTTCAATTAGAGCTATGACTGGCAAACCAATTAAGTTTGTTGGTATGGGTGAAAAGATGAATGATATTGAAGTTTTTCATCCAGAAAGAATGGCATCTAGAATACTTGGCATGGGAGATGTACTTACATTAATTGAAAAGGCTCAAGCAGCTATTGATGAAAAGACTGCAAAAGAACTTGGAGATAAAATGTTAAGTCAGGAATTTAATTTCGATGATTATTTGGCAGCTATGTCTCAAATGAAAAAGATGGGACCTTTAAGCAAAATGTTAGAAATGCTTCCTGGAGTTAACACGTCAGCTATGAAAGGACTTGATCTTTCTCAAGGTGAAAAGACCTTGAAGGTAACTGAATCAATAATATACTCTATGACTGCTAAGGAAAGAAAAAATCCTAGTTTAATAAGTTCAAATTCTTCAAGAAAGAAAAGAATAGCAAAGGGTTCAGGAACTTCAATTCAAGAAATTAATAAGCTTTTAAAGCAGTTTGAAATGATGAAAAAATTTACTAAGCAATTTAAAGGTGGTAAAGGTATGTCTAAAAAAGGTTTGTTTGGAAACTTTCCTTTTTAGTATATAGATGATTACTTTGAAGGAGGTGATATACATGGCAGTTAAAATAAGACTAAGAAGAATGGGTGCTAAGAAAGCTCCTTTTTACAGAATAGTTGTAGCTGATTCAAGAAGTCCTAGAGATGGAAGATTTATTGAAGAATTAGGATATTATAATCCAACTACAGATCCTGTTACTATTAAGTTTGATGCAGAAAAAGTAAAAACATGGATAGGTAATGGAGCACAACCATCAGATACAGTAAAGAAACTTTTAAATAAAAGTGGAGTAGCAACAAAATAGTAATTGGAGGTGTGTAACATGAAGCAATTACTAGAGACTATAGCTAAAGCATTGGTAGATAGTCCGGATGAGGTTCAAGTTAGCGAAGTGACTGGTGAACAGTCAATAATTCTTGAACTTAAGGTTGCACCTGATGATATGGGCAAAGTAATAGGAAAACAGGGAAGAATAGCTAAAGCTATAAGAACTGTTGTAAAAGCAGCAGCGGTTAAAGAGAATAAGCATGTTGTTGTTGAGATAATATAAGAGTTAGTTTTACTAACTCTTATATTTTTTATTTGCCTGTAAATTTCTATTTATGTATCTCGAAAAAACAATAAGTGCGTATAGAGGCCAATTTTAAAAAGTATTTGTATTAAAAAATATTTTATGGCAAAAATTAATAAAGATAGACCATTTCAACTATTAAAATTCATGTGCATCATAATGCCAAGAAGCCGGCATTTTGATACAAATAAATTTTAAGTTTCAAGGTGGTTTATCTTTATATAGATAAACCAGTTCAACTACCAAAATCAATTTGCATCATAATGCCTAGAAGATGGTATTTTGATACAAATTAATTTTGAAGTTTCAAGTGTTTTATCTTTATATAAACCTATAATGTGAAAATTAATCAAATTATGATATAATACATAAGGGATTATTTTATATATTTTTATTCGGAGGTATTTTGTAGTGACAGATTTCTTTAATGTAGGTCAAATTATAAATACTCATGGAGTTAATGGTGAGCTAAAAGTAAGACCATTGACAGATGATATAAAGCGTTTTAGAAAATTAAAAACAGTACATATCGAGGATGAAGTTAAAATCATTAAGTGGTGTAAAATTCAACCAGATAAGGTTATATTAAAAATAGAAGGTATAGACAGTATAGAAGAGGCAACTAAATTAAAAAATAAATATATTAAAGTTACTAGGGAAGAAGCTGTGAAATTAAAAGAAAATCAATATTTTATAGCAGATATTAAAGGATGTAGTGTTTTTGATGAAAATAGAAATTATTTAGGAAAAGTATATGATGTAATAAGTACAAGGAATAATGATGTTTATTGGATAAAAGAGGACAAAAAGGAAGATTTATTAGTTCCAGTACTTAAAACTATAATAATGAAAATTGATATAGAAAATAGTGAAATAGTAATAAAGGCAGTAGAAAAATGGAAAGAAGATTAAAGATAGATATTTTAACATTGTTTCCTGAAATGTTTGATTTATTCAATCACAGCATTATAGGTAGGGCTATAAAAAATAATATTATAGAAATAGATACTCATAATATTAGAGACTACAGTAAAGATAAACATAAAAAAACTGATGACTATCCTTATGGTGGTGGAGCAGGAATGGTTATGACTGCACAACCTATAGTTGATTGTATAAAAGAGATAAAAGAAAGAAATAAAGGAAAAGTTGTTTTTTTAGGACCAAAAGGTAAAAAGTTTGATCAAAGTATTGCAAAAGATATGAGTGAATATAAAGAGTTTATTGTATTGTGTGGACATTATGAAGGAATAGATGAGAGGGTATACAAATATATTGATGAAGAGATATCTCTTGGAGATTTTGTATTAACTGGAGGAGAGATGGCTTGTATACCTATAATAGATAGTGTATGCCGTATGATACCAGGGGTGCTTGCAAGCAGCGAAAGTTATACTGATGAATCCTTTTATAGTGGATTACTTGAGTACCCACAATATACAAGGCCAGAATGCTTTGAGGGAGAAAAAGTCCCTGAGGTATTATTATCTGGTCATCATGAAAAAATTAGAAAATGGAGAAGAAAAAAGTCAATTTTAATCACTAAAGAAAAAAGAAGAGATTTGTTTGAAAAAGTTAAATTGAGCAAAGAAGATTTAAAATTGCTTAGAGAAAAAGATTAAATAAAAAATTGTTGCATTATATATATTATTATGATAAAATACAATTTGTGCTAGTACGGGCGGTCCTCTGCTACAATAATGTAACACGAACGTCAAATAATCTTTAGGAGGGAATGCACTATGTTAGATGTAATAAAAAGTATAGAAGCAGAACAAATAAGAAAAGACCTACCTAATTTTAATGTTGGAGATACTGTTAAAGTAGACGTTAAAATAAAAGAAGGCGAAAAAGAAAGAATTCAGGCTTTTGAAGGTACTGTACTTAAAAAGCAAAATGGTGGAATCAGAGAAACTTTCACTGTAAGAAGAGTAGCATATGGTGTTGGAGTTGAAAGAACATTCCCATTAAATGCGCCTATAATTGATAAAATTACAGTTGTAAGACACGGTAAAGTAAGAAGAGCAAAATTATACTACTTAAGAACTAGAGTAGGTAAGGCTGCAAAAGTAAAAGAAATAATCAGAAAATAAGGGGCTTTATGTCCCTTTTTTAATATCATGGTGGTGGTAAATTATGGTTAAGCAATTACGTGAACTTGGAAAGTCGTTATTGGCAGCTATAGTTGCGGCTACAATAGTTATATTGTTTGTATTTGAAACTGTTAGTGTTGATGGAACTTCCATGTATAGAACACTTCACAATAACGATAGATTAATAGTAGAAAAAGTTACTTATCGTTTTAGAAAACCTGTAAGGGGCGATATAGTAGTTTTTAAATGCCCTAGTGATACTAGTAAGAAATTCATAAAAAGGGTAATAGCTGTAGGCGGCGATAAAATAAAAATAGACAACGATAAGGTATATGTAAATGATAGACTGATAGACGAACCATATACTTATTATATAAAACCAACTGATAATATAATTGAAGATGATAGAATTCATAATTTTAAGGAAACAACTGTGCCTAGTGGTACTATATTTGTTTTAGGAGATAATAGGTACGACAGTCTTGATAGTAGATTTAAGGATGAAGTTGGATTTGTAAGTGATAAACTCATAATAGGAAAAGAATTTTTAAGAGTTTATCCGTTTAATAAATTCGGAAAGGTTAGATAATCATGATTGACTCAATAAATTGGTTTCCAGGCCATATGGCTAAAACAAGAAGGGAAATAAAGGAGAATCTAAAATTAGTTGATGCTGTTATAGAAATTAGGGATTCTAGAATAGTAAATTCTAGTGCAAACCCAGAAATTGATCAAATTTGCAAAGATAAACCACGAGTAATTCTTTTAAACAAATCAGATTTAGCCGAAGAATCTGTAAATAATAAATGGATTGAAAGTTTATCTCAAAATAATACAGATGTTTTACCGGTTAATTGTATAACAGGAAAAGGTTTAAATAACATAAAACCAGTATTGAATTCTCTTTTAAAAGACAAACTTGAAAGATTAAAGAATAAAGGTATTAAAAGCTATACTATTAGGGTGATGGTTGTTGGCATACCCAATGTTGGCAAGTCATCTTTTATAAATAAAATGGCAAAAAATAATATTGCTAAGATTGGAGATAGACCAGGAGTTACAAAGAATAAGCAATGGATAAAAACTAGTATAGGTATTGAGCTTATGGACACTCCAGGTGTATTGTGGCCTAAATTTCAAGATAATAGTGTAGGAATTAATCTAGCATTTACAGGAGCAATTAAAGATGAAATACTTGATATAGAAGAATTAGCATTAAAACTTGTTGAGTTTTTGCAAAAGTTTTATCCTGAGAAGATTAAGGAAAGATATAAAATAGAAGAATTATTGGAAACTCCATTAGAAAATTTAGATTTAATAGCTAAAAAAAGAGGGGCTATTTTAAGAGGCGGATTAATTGATTACAATAGAGTTGCAATAATGCTTCTAGATGAATTTAGAGCAGGAAAAATAGGAAAAATCTCTTTGGAAAGGCCGTGATAAATGTGGATTTTTCAAAAATGAACTTAAATGAGATTAAAAGTTTTGTCAGTGACAAAAGCGAAGAAGAAAAGTTAAAAATAGCTGCAATCCTAACAGATGATAAACGCAAAAATGTAAATAAACTCGGCGAAACTTTAATTAAGAATAAAGAAAAAAAAGACATTGAAATAAAAAGGGTAAAGGGACTGTATGATTTTGATAGAAATTTTGGAGATATAGCTATAGCTGGAGTGGACGAAGTTGGAAGAGGACCACTTGCAGGACCTATAGTAGGTGCAGCAGTTATTTTAGATTTAAATGCCTGTAATGATAGCGAATTAATACTTGGTATAAATGATTCAAAAAAAATTTCTGCAAAGAAAAGAGAAGAATTAGCAGAAATAATAAAGAAGAAGGCTGTAAGCTATGCAATAGGAATATTGGATAATAATGAAATTGATAAAAATGGAATAGCATGGTGTAATAACGAAATATTTAGAATGGCCATTTCTAAGTTAAATGTAATGCCTAATTTGGTTATATCAGATGGTTATGCTGTTAGAGGTATCCCAATCAGAAATAATTTCATAGTAAAAGGTGATGCAAAGAGTGCAAGTATAGCATGTGCATCTATTGTTGCAAAAGTTTATAGGGATAATTTAATGTATGAATATGCAAAGCAATATCCACAGTATGGCTTTGACAGCAATGTTGGTTATGGATCACAAGGGCACATAGATGCAATAAAGAAATTTGGCACTTGCCCAATACATAGAATGAGCTTTTTAAAGAATATACTATAAATAGAAATTCAGAGTACAAAGTACAGTGAAGGATGATTTTCTGTAGCAAAGTGGAAGAAAATCATCCTTTATTCCATTGCCCTTAAAGTTGTCTATTTATATACTTGAAAAGCATCCGTTATATGATTCACAAAATGAGAATTATCGTTAAGGTTTAACAATATTTCAATAATATCAAATCTAAAGTCGAAATTTAGAAGATTTCTTTTTTGTATATATGCTAAAGCTGTTTTGTATATTTTATACTTCTTGGAATAAGTTACTGCCTCTATTGGATTTCCGTATATGGTTCCGTATCTACTTTTTACTTCAACAAAAACTATATAAGAGTCTTTTTGCGCGATTATATCAATTTCTCCAAGCTTGCATCTGAAGTTTTTATCTAAAATCTTATAGCCTTTTTCACGTAAATGATATTCTGCTACATTTTCACCATAGTTACCTATCTTTTTATTAAATTCATACATAAATATATATTCCTTTCTTATGGAGTTACAAGAGGCTGTCGCACAAAATTATTTTATAAACAAATAATAAATATTGCGAACCATTATTCAGAGTACAACTGACAGAGTACAGAGTACAGTGAAGGATGATTTTCTTCCGCCTTGCTACAGAAAATCTTATAACTTATTTTTTGATTGCTTACGCAATCGCTATATTATCAATGTGTTCAGCGAAGGTGACAACAGTTAAGTTAAAGATTTACCTGACGCAAGGAAAGATAAATCATCCTTCACTGTACTCTGATTTTTAGTTCGCAATAATTTTACGTTACGTATTAAATAGTCTTAGTGCGACAGCGCCATTAACATCTATTTGTAAATTTTCAACATTAAATAATGTTATCGTTTAAAAATTTTCTGTATTGTATGGCTTCCATTATGTGTTTTTTATCTATATTTTTAGCGTTATCTAAATCGGCAATTGTTCGAGAGAGCTTTAAAATTTTGTTACAAGCTCTAGTGCTCAAATGATATTTAGTATAAACTAATTCTAAAATTCTGGAAGTTGCATTGGTTAGCTTGCAGAATTTTTTTATATGATCTTCTTTCATATCTGAATTACAGTAAAATCCATACTTTTTAAAACGGTCTCTTTGAATTTTTCTGGCAGATTTAACTCTTTTCTGAATACTTTCTGAAGATTCATTGTCTGTATTTTTTTCTCCAAAGAGTTGTTTAAAAGTTACGTCATTTACAAAAGAAAATATATCTATTCGGTCTAAAAGTGGTCCTGACAACTTGGAAATATAATTTTTCCGAGCGTAGTCAGTGCAATTGCAAGGACGAGATGAACCATAGTACCCACATGGACAAGGGTTTGTGGAATAAGTTTGACGTTCACGATGTCGCTACTGGGGGGCATTTTCAAAAGATTATATGTTGCATTCCAAACAGAAACTTCTTCACCATGATCTATTTCAGTACCAATAATTATTTCCTTTACTAATAAATGAATTAAATCATATTTATCTTTAAATGAAAGATTATCTATTTTTTTATTGTAATATTCAAGTTTGTTTTCCATAGAAACTATTAATTTATTTTCATTATCAATGTATTTATTTTTTTCCTTAATTATATTTATTAATGCAATAAACTTATTTTCTTCTTTTTTTATATCTAACAATTGTTCATCAAGTTCAGCATCATTAATCACTCCCTTTCTATAGAGCTTTAATATGTTATTTTTTTCATTTTTGATATTATCAAGTTCAGAGTTTAAATTTGATATCTGAGTAGTATTTTTTTGTTCAATGTGATTATTAGATTTTTCTTTTAATTTATCAATATAATTGTGATAGTTTTTTACTATTTCCAAGCAATCTACTAGAACACTATGTTCTATGCAATCTGCATTTACATTTAAATTTTTACATTGTATATTCATAATTTTTTTATTTTCTCCACGCTTACCACTGCAAGCATAAACAGAATTCCTTTGCTTATAACTTATCCCATAATAATTCTTGCCACATTTTCCACATTTTATAAGTCCTCGAAGCAAATAATCTCGTACTTTAGCATTTCGCATAGACAAAATTACATTTTCCTTTTTCACTATTTGGGCTTTGTTCCAAGTTTCATTATCTATTATTTGTGGTACTTTTCTTATAATAGTTTCTTTTCTACGTGTAGCACGCTTACCATACTCATGAACACCTTTATATGTGCTACTACTTAAAATACGTTGTATGGTTCCAGAACGCCATTTACAGCTTATATTTTTAGTGCGTTTCCCTTTGCCACTTCCGCAACTGGTTGATATGTTTAAATTGTTCAAAACAATAGCTATGTTAATTGTACTTAATTTTTCATTTACGTATAAATTAAATATTTTTTTTATTATATTGGCTTCATCTTCATTTATTTCTAGAAATCCTTCTTTATTCACAGTATAGCCATAAGGTACAATTCCACCTAGCCATTTACCTTTTTTAGCAGCTCTAGTTGCACCTAAGTACATTCTATCCAGAATATTATTTCTTTCTAATTCTGCCATGTTTAAATAGGTTATAAACTGGAATCTTCCAGTAGGCGTATTTAAATCAAATGGTTCTGTGACACTAAGTATTTCTATCGTATATTTTCTTAGTAGTTCTACAGCTTTTAATCCACTCAGAGTATCTCGCCCAAACCTATCAACCTTCCATACCAAAACTGTATCAAAAAGACCTGCTGCAGCATCCTTAATTAGTTTTGCCCCAGCAGGTCTTTCTATAAATTCAACAGTACCAGATATACCATCATCTAAGTATTCATTGAACATTTCCATATTATCACAATGCATTTCTAAGTACGTATGTAATATGTCAATTTGATTTTCTATTGTTTCTCTTTCTTTTTGGTCATCAGAACTCACCCTACAATATAAGGCAATTTTTTTCATTTTAAATCGTTCCTTTCATCACGAATAGTTTTTAACGCTTTTTTTATATATCTTTCAATTAACTCTTTTTCATATTCTTTAATTTCTATGCCATCAAGTGACAATTCTTCAGAAGATAGAACAACCTGAAAAGCTTCTTCTAGATCACTCACAACATATTCACCATCTGTAGAAAAAAGCAAGTCTTCTGCTTTAACTCCTAATGCCTCCGCAATTTTTGTTAATGTTTCTGTATTTAAATTTTGCCTTTCCCCACTTTCGATTTGTGAAATAGTAGAAGTACCCACATGGGCATCTTTTGCTAATTTATATGCACTTGTACTTTGTGCTTCTCTGATTTTCTTAATGTTTTGACCTAATATTGAAATTTGCTTACTTTTCATCTTTATCACCTTTATTATTTTTATTTCCGTTTACAGAACTATAATAACATTATTATTTCACATTGTAAAGATATATGCAAAAATAATGCTTCCGTAGTCGGAAACAAAATTCGATAATTATTTCACAAAACGGAGATATATTTTGACATATTGAGTAATAATAAGCTATAAAGAGCTATTTTCAAATTGTAAGAAAATTTAGCCTTTTTTAAATTTGAAGTACTTCACAATACGGATATATAATTATGGCATAGTTCACGAAACGAAAATAGCAGATGTGAACTAAATTAAAGAAAGGAGACTTAAGATGGATTTCAAAGAGTTAATTACTAATAAAGGCTTTACAATGTACAGGCTTGCAAAACAATCTGGACTGGGGCAATCCACAATAAACGAAATAGCTAATGGTAATAGGAAAAATCCTAATATGAATACATTAACTAGCATAGCAGATACATTAAAAACTTCTGTAGACGAGCTTTGTAATAGTTTGAAATTGGAGGAGGATAAATAATGAATTTACCAGTTAGAGAAGAAATTGTGTGTGGAAAAAGAAGAATAATAATTAAACGTAAAGCTTCAGGTGTAGATAAAACCAAAGAAGCTGTCTTATTAATAATGGGGAGGGACAAATGGGAGTATAAAGAAGACATAAGTCAAGCTCAATAAATTAGCGGTAAAAGTATTATAGGAAGTAATTAAATTTATATAAAAAGTCTCAGATGATATTTCTAATGCCATAAGAGTATCAATACTCTTATTTAACTATTTACTATATGCTAGTGAATAATTTTCCATATAGTACACACACTATAAAAATAGGAGTGTGAGATATATGAAGAAAAAAGATGATGATGAAATAAAAGTAGTAATTGTAAATCCTGAACGTATTCCAATAGCAGAAGAACGTTTAATCAAGTTTCTTTATGATGAATATATAAGAGAAATAGATTTAATGAAACAGGAGCAACAAACATGATAAACATGAATGAAGTAACAATAGTGGTGCATTATCCAACTCCTGAAAATCAAGAAGAATACGACAGAAGAGTGGCAGAAGTTTATGCAGAAATCATATCTAGACATTTAAGCAATGACGATATAAGGAAACTTGCACGACTTTTAAAGTCAGGTAAATAAAGAGTTGCACAAAAGATTAAAAAGTTATAAGCAATCAAAAAAGAAAAGGAGGGCAATCATGAGCTTAATAAAAATCAACAATCAATACATTCCGGTAAAAGAATTTAACAATCAAAGGGTTGTAACATTCAAAGATATTGATTTATTACATCAAAGAACAGATGGAATTGCAAGAAAGAATTTTAACAATAACATTCAACATTTTATTGAAAATACAGACTATTTCTCCATAAAACCTTCGGATGTGAATAATTTTCCCATCCCAATAAATAACGCTGGGCTAACACTTATAACCGAATCAGGCTACCTAATGTTAGTAAAATCATTTCAAGACGATTTGGCATGGAAGGTACAAAGAGAATTAGTAAATGGATATTTTAGAGTAAATGAACAAAAGCAACTTTCACCAATGGATCAGTTAAGATTACAGTATCAGGTTATTGAACAGCATGAGGAAAAACTCAGTGAGCTTGATACTAAGGTAGAAAATTTAGCATTAACAATGAATATAACAGATGGACAAGCTAAAACAATTCAAGCACTAGTTCACAAAAGGGTTAAAACACTATGTTGCGGTGATGAAAGCAGCTCATACCAAAATCAATCGCTAAGGAAAAAGGTGTATAGATATATTTGGAAAGCTTTAAAAGATTACTTGAATGTAACGGTATACCATAACATCTTAAGAAAAGATTACAGTCAAGCGTTAAAGTACCTGGATAGTATTACATTGCAGGGTGCGTTGCTTAGAGAGGTACAGGATGCTAACAATCAAGTTAATTTTAGTGAGGAGGTAGTATAAATGAATACACTAGACATAAAAATGCGACTTTTAGATGTAATCGAATTGAGAGAAGCAACAGCAATAAAAATGCACAATACCAGTTGTGAGGAACTTCTAAAAAGATACAGAGCACTAGATAAGGAAATGAATGATCCCATTAAAGATTTATGTGGACAAGCCAAATCACACACAGTAAAATTGGGTGCCATAACAATTACTTCCGGTGTTGATGCTAAAGATTTAGCTGAAGCTATTAGTACTTATGCAGCTAAGAGAAAATCAATTGAGGGGATACAAACTGAATCAAATAATATTCATGCAGATTTTATTAAAAGTGGAGTCCTTTCGCACCAAGAAGAGATTAAAAGAGAAGTTGCTCCAGAAGTATCAGTTCAAGAGCAACTTGAAGAAAATTTCTCACCATATACAGGTGAAAAGCTACACGAAACTTGTCCTAACTGTTGGGTTAAAGACAATAAGCCATATAATTGCGGCTATAATAAATGCCCAGGATATACTTTGTTTTCTTTGGAAAAATCAAAGCCCTAAAGATTTTTTAATGGTTTCAGATGCGATATTTACAATTATGTCTTTTACGCCATCAGCAGTATATGTAGCAGCTTTAGAAATGAACCTTTTAAACCTAGCTGCAGCTAATTGTGTTTTAGGCGTTGGAGATTCAACAATTAAATCAGGTAACGTATCGAAAAATTGTTTTTTCTCGTCTGAATTTAAGTTTTCATCTTCATCTATTAATGACTTTGCAGATTCTAATGCAGTTTTAGTCCAAGGATATGGTTTGCCACAATTATGACAATAAGATGGAACTTTATATTTATTACCTAATGAAAAAACACCTTCAACTTCATAGTATCCACGGATAGAAGTATTACAGTCAGGGCAATTTGTGATAGTTGCAGCGCCACATTTTGAACAAAAATTTTCTTTAAGTTCAGGAGAATCATCTGCTGCTGTAGTTATCTTATGACCGTTAAGGCAAATTTGAGCTATATGATAATATGGCATAATTATCACCTCACTTTCAAGTGAGTATTCTACAAAATAATGTAAAACCCTTTGGTTAAAAAAGGAAGTGAATTTAGTGAAAAATGTTGAGACCATGACACCGGAGGAAAGACGTGCAGAAATAGCCTACAAAAGGCAATCTTTAGAACAACTATACGACAATATCCCAGAAGAACAGTACCAGGAACAAAAGGCACTTGTTAGTAAAGAAATAAAGGAACTAGAGGAGGAATAAATTGGACAAGCACAAAGAACAAAACACAACACTTGTATGCATAGCAGCAGTATTAACAATAACCATTTTAGCGTTTGCAGTAGCATACGTGATGTTTGCAATAATAGATTATTTAAGTTAGGAGGTGTGGACCATGATAATCCAATTGACGGGAGGGAATAAGCAGTTAATAACTGAGTATCTAATGGAGCAGTACAAAGCAGAGTTATCAGAGAAAAACAACCACTGGCCAGCGCAACAAAAACATTTAGAAAGAGCAGCTAAAAAGCTAAACATACTATTTGGAAGATTGCATCTAGATGAACAAATACACAGCATTGAATAGACACAGTAAATAACTGCGTAATAGCAAGTAACAAGGTATTTTGGGGGAAGGAGGAAGAAATTTGAAACATGGTAAGAAACCAACTCTTAAGCAGTTGGGGAGAATTGCAAAGCTAGAATACAAGGGAAGAAAACTCAAACCTGAAAATTGGCTTGTGGTTAAAGATACAATAGAAGAATTTGTATTAGTTAATCGTAATTCAAGGCATATTGAAATATTTAAAAATAATTAAGGAGGAATTTTTTATGAAGGCAACAGGAGTAGTTAGAAAGGTAGATACATTGGGAAGGATAGTAATTCCTATGGAATTAAGGAGAACATTCAGCATAGAGGAAGGTGATCCATTAGAAATCTTTGTTGATGGAGAGCAAATTATCTTAAAGAAGTATCAGCCAGCTTGTATATTCTGTGGTGAAGGAAAAGACGTGGTTGAGTATAAGGGTAAGAAAGTTTGCAAACATTGCTTGGAAGAATTAAAGAGGTGATTGCATTGCTAAAAGTAACACCAGTTCAATCAGTATCGAAAGGTGCTAATAGTTTTCAGCAAAATCATAGTGAAGAGTTTCAGAATATTCTGCAAACGGAAGAGAAAAAATACGAGGTTGATACAGACCATGTTTATGACAAGGATACAAATGAGATTGTTTCAGATTTGGACAACATGGACCACAACACTTTGAAAAATTTATTGAGGGAGGAATAAGCGTGCTAAAAGGATATTTAAGAGCATTAATAGACAGGTACTACAGAAGTTATGAGATAGCACTTAGGAATAGAGACAGTGTAAAAGCTGGCATGTTCAAGGGTGTATGTGATGATTTAGCAGATATGATGGAGTATATGGATGAAGCAAATAATCCACAGGAAAAGCCTAATTCTAACGGTAAACATGTAGCAATGGTATTTGTCGGCAAGTCAGCAGATTTTGCGGAGTACTTAAAAAGAGAAGGAGTAAAACTTCAATAAAAAATACCCTCGCCAAAGGGTACAAAAATAAAAATTCAATCAACTTCATTCTATAACGGAATGATAAAAAAATCAATGGAGGATAGAAAATGAGTAAATCAATTATTTTGAAAGGTTTATACCTAAAGAATTTCAAGGGAATCAAAGAGTTAGACATAGATTTTGCAAAGGTAACAAGTGTTTATGGGGATAATGGGACTGGAAAGACTACAGTGTTTGATGCATTTACATGGCTGCTATTTGATAAAGATAGCCAGGATAAATCTAAATTTGATGTACAACCACTTGATGAAAATAACAATGTAGTCCATATGCTTGAAACGGAAGTAACTGCAGTTCTTGAAATAGATGGAATTAAGACAGCACTAAGAAAAATTTTGGAGGAAAAATGGGTTAAGCCAAAGGGTAAACCTGAATCAGAGCTTAAAGGAGTAACCACATCTTACTATATTGATGAAGTACCAAAGAAACAGGGTGAATATAAGAAAGCTATTAATGACATTATTCAGGAAGATATATTCAAGCTTTTAACTAATCCCATGTATTTTAGTACTAACTTAAAATGGCAGGATAGAAAAAAGGTTTTAATGGACATTGTAGGAGATTTTACTGACAGTGATGTAATTGCTTCTAAAAAGGATTTACTTCCATTGAGGGAGCTATTAGGCAATAAGAATATAGATGAATTGAAAAAGAGTATAGCAGCATCTAAGAAAAAACTTGTTAAGGATAAAGAAAATATCCCTGCAAGGGTAGACGAATGTAACAGATCAGTAAGAAGTGATATTGATTTTGAACTGCAGGAGATAAATAAAAAGAATATTAGCGCCAATATTAAAATGTTGGATGAACAGATACTTGATAGTAGCAAAGTAGATGATGAAATACTAAAAAAAAGAGATAAACTATACAGCTTAAAGGATGAAATTAAAAATATTGAGTATGAAGCAAAATCAAATTCGGAAAAACCATTATTAGAGCTAAAAGATAATTTATATAAATCCAATAGTCGTAAAATGCAGCTTGGTAGGGAACTTAATACGGTCGAATCAGAAATCCATTATAAAGAAATATCTGTCGCAAATCTTCAAGTTGAAATGGCTGAACTTAGAAAACAATACAAAGATATTCAAAATGAGGAACTACACTTTGATGAAGATATATTTGTTTGCCCTACGTGCAAGCGACCTTTTGAAGCTGATGACATAGAAACAAAGAAACAAGAAATGCTGGAAAATTTCAATTCCAATCAATCAAAAAGACTTGACCAAATAAATGTTAAAGGACAAGCAAAAGCAGCTAGAGTTGAATCACTAAATAAGGAACTTGAAGAACTAAATAGCAAAGCTACTGATTTAAATACTCAATTATCAAAAGTTACTGCGGAAGTTACCGAGTTGCAAAAGAAAATAGGCGATTTTAAACCACAACTAAACCTAGAATCCGATGCAGAATATCAGGAACTTAAAAATGAGATTAGTGGTATCGAAGCTGAACTAAATAAACCTTCTGATACAAGCTCTATAGTAGAAGAACTTAAACATAAAAAAGCCAATTTAGGGATTGAATTAGGTGGTATAAATAACCTTATAGCATTTAAAGAACAAAATTCAGCACTTACAGCGAGAATAGCGGAATTACAAGCTAAGGAAAAAGCACTAGCACAACAAATTGCAGACTTAGAAAAACAAGAGTTCCTATGTGATGATTTCATAAAAACTAAAGTTGAACTATTAGAATCTAGCATCAATAGTAAATTCAAATATGTTAAGTTTAGATTTTTTAAGCAACAGGTTAATGGTGGAATAGACGAAGATTGTGAGCCACTTGTTAATGGAGTACCTTTCAATACAAATTTAAATAGTGCTGCTAAGGTTAACGCTGGATTGGATATTATTAATACTCTTTCGCAACATTATGGCATCAATGCACCAATATTCGTAGATAACAAAGAAAGTGTTACAAAACTTATAGACACAGATAGTCAACTAGTTAATTTAGTTGTAAGTGAAAATGATAAAAAATTAAGAGTAGAAAGTGAGGAAATATAAATGGATAATCAGTTAACAATTAGAAAAGAAGAAACACAGGTTGCATCATCATTAGGAGTTTTTAGTTCAATGCAGAAGTTTGAAGAAGCTGCAAGAATGTCTAAAGCATTAGCAACTTCAACGCTAGTGCCAAAGGAATATCAGAACAATATAAGTAATTGCATGATTGCTATAGATACAGCTCAGAGATTAAATATATCACCATTTGCAACAATGCAAAATCTTTATATAGTCAATGGAAGACCTTCATGGTCAAGCCAGTTTATCATATCAGCTATAAATAAATGTCATAGATTTTCAGAACCATTAAAATTCAAAATTGAAGGTGAAGGGAATGGACTTAGATGTTATGCATATACAAAAGACCTTAATGGCAATGAATTAAGAGGACCACTTATAACAATGGAAATGGCAAAAATAGAGGGATGGCTTAATAAAAACGGTAGCAAGTGGAAAACAATGCCACAAGTAATGATTCAATACAGAGCCGCTTCCTTCTTTGGAAGATTACATTGTCCAGATATTCTTATGGGTGTTTATACAGATGATGAAAATGTTGAAAGAGAGCCAGCAACAATAGTTGATATAAGTGTTGAAGATTCAGTAAATAAAGAGATTGAGGAAAAAGGTAATTCAAAGCAAATCGATATAGAAGAAAAAAATGATAATAAAGCTGTTTCTAATGAAGCCCACACTGTAGAAAAACCAAAAGACCAACAGCCACATCAAACAAAAATAGAAGAAGGACCAGCATTCTAATGAGATTAAAAGTATTGGGAAGTGGTAGCAGTGGAAACTGCTATCTACTTCAAAATAAAAATGAAACACTAATACTTGAATGTGGGCTGCCTTATAAAACTATTCTGAAAGGCTTGAATTTCAATCTTAGCAATGTTGTAGGGTGTTTGGTCACACACGAGCATAAAGACCACTCTAAAGCTATAAATGATGTTTTAAACAATAGCATAGATGTTTATAGCAGTAATGGAACACTGAAAGCAATGAATATTGAAAGCTATAGAGCAAAAATAATTGAAAGTGAAAAGCAATTTAAACTAAGAGGATTTACCATACTTCCTTTTGAAGCTGAGCATGACGCAGCAGAGCCACTAGGATTTCTTATTCAACATTCAGATTTTGGGAAAATGCTCTTTATTACAGATTCGTATTATTGTCAGTATAATTTTTCAAAAATTAATCGCATCATGGTTGAATGTAACTATAGTAAATCTATCTTGAATGAAAATATAGAAAGTGGTTTGATTCATCCTACACTAGCAAATAGGCTTTTAAAATCACACTTTAGCATGGAGCATGTGAAAGAATTTCTAAAAGCAAATGATTTAAGTCAATGCAGAGAAATTATTTTAATACATTTATCAGACAGCAACAGTAATGCAGCACAATTCAAAGAAGAGATTGAAAAGTTAACTGGAATACCAGTCTACATTGCAGAAAAGGGCTTGGAATTAGAACTATTTTAAAGGAGTAATTCTATGGGAGAAGGTAAAGGCTGGATAAGTATATACAGAAAGATTCAAGATAGTTGGTTGTGGCAGGAGAAACCTTTTGATAAAGCACATGCCTGGATTGACCTTCTCTTGCTTGCCAATCATCAAGATAAAAAAACACTACTTGGCAATGAGTTAGTAGTAGTTAAACGCGGTAGTTTTATAACCTCACAAAAAAAATTAATGTATAGATGGGGATGGGGTTCTGAAAAAACTCGAAGATTTTTAAAGTTACTTCATAGTGATGGAATGATAAAAATTGAGACAGATAAAAAGAAAACAACTATCGTAATTAACAACTATGAGGAGTACCAAAATCAGAACGGTTTAAGCGCAGATATACCAAGCGATACAGCCAACAAGCAGAATGAAAATAGAACGCAAACAGAACACAATCAGAATGCAAACAGAATACAATCAGAAACAAACAATAATGATAATAATGTAAATAATGATAATAAGAATATATATTGTCCAAACTCAAATGAGTTTCGACTCGCTTCATATCTGTTTAATTTTATTAAGCGTAACAATCCAGATGCAAGGGAACCAAACTTACAAAAATGGTCCAAGCAGTTTGATTATATATTGCGTATAGATAAAAGAGATATTGAAGAAGCAAAGAGCGTTATTAAATGGTGTCAAAATGATGATTTCTGGTGCACAAATATATTAAGTCCTGATAAGTTGCGAAAACAGTATGATAGACTACTAGTGCAAATGAAGCAACCAGTAAAAACAGCAATCAAGGATAAGGGACACTTTAATGATTATAGTCAGAGACCATTTGATCCTACGTTAGAAGCTAAATTATTAGGATGGGACAATGATTCGAAAGGGTGAAAAATATGATAAGCGAAGAAAATTTAAATAAAATGTTCAATGGTGCTGACAATATTCCAAAAGAAAAGGCAATTAAAAAAGCAGTTGAGAATTATAAAATATCTGAGAAAACTGCAACTTCTTATTACTATACATGGAAAGGCAAATATATGAAAGACAATAACAAATTAAATGCTCCTAATGTGGTTCAAAGTAATAATCATACAGAGCCAAAAGAATCTCCAAAGGAACCTAAAGCAACTTTAAAGCTAGACATAGTTGGAGTAAATCTTAAAGGCGAAAATGGTACGTATAAGCTTTGTAAGAATGGTTTGGAGCTTGTAAATGAAGGGCAAATACTTGCATTTGAAAATAAGCAGCAATGGGAAGATTTTAAAAATGAAATTGATAGAGCGTTTGAGTATGGGAAGAGTGGCAAGGTATTTTAAAGTTAGAAGGTGATTACGTGATAAAGTTTTGGGTGAATAAGATAGTTCAATTATGTAAGCAGGGTTATGGATTTGAGGACGCTTGCAGGATAGTTGAGAATTGGAGAAATGAAGATGCAATATAAATAAAATGTCAAGTAAAGAAGGTGGATTTTTGAGTAAAACATTTTTAGATTTTTTCGCTGGAATAGGAGGATTTAGGCGAGGAATGGAAATGGCAGGGCATAAGTGTCTAGGGCATTGTGAATTAGATAAATACGCAAATAAAAGTTATAAAGCTATACATGAACCAAAGGAGGATGAATGGTTTGGAGAAGATATTAGAAGAGTACGAGCAGATGAATTGCCTAAATCAGATGTGTGGTGTTTCGGATTCCCTTGTCAAGATATCAGTGTCGCAGGAAAGCAGCTTGGATTCAATGGAAACCGTTCGAGCTTGTTTTTCACAGTTACAAGACTTATTAGAGACACGGAAGAAGAAAATAGACCCTCAACCTTATTCATTGAGAACGTTAAAAACCTACTTAGTGTTAATGGGGGGGTTGACTTCCTTAAACTTCTCATTGAGTTGGATGAAATCGGGTACGATGCGGAATGGCAAGTTCTCAATTCTAAATATTATGGAGTGCCTCAAAACAGGGAAAGAGTGTTCATTATCGGACATCTTAGAGGAAGAAGTAGACGAGAAGTATTTCCTGTCGGAAAAAATGCAGAAGCGCCTGATATTGAAATAGTGGGGGCAACGGATATTAAAGCTCTAACAATAAATAAAAACAAAAGAGCGATTGTGTTAGGAACTAATGGAGTGTGTAGTTGCTTATCAGCTACAGATTATAAAACGCCAAAGCAAATAATTATTAATGATAATAAGTTGAATCAGATAGGATATATAGATAAAAACTGTCAAGGGAACAGAGTATATGATACTAAAGGTATATCAGTAAGTTTAGTTGGCAATGCCGGAGGTTTGGGGGCTAAAACAGGACTTTATAGAGTTGGAATTAGACAAAAAAAGGTATTAGTAAGAGAAAACACTAAAAAAGGTTATGTGGAAGCTTACGAAGGTGATGGAATTAGATTAGATCATATTGGAGGTACAACTGGTAGAGATAGAGTACAGCCACAAATTAGTAATACATTAACAACTGGAAGTCATGCCGGAGTAATAGAAAAAGGATTTAGAATAAGGAAATTGACTCCAAAAGAATGCTTTAGATTACAAGGTTGGAATGATGAAGATTTTGAAAGGGCAGCAAGTGTATGTTCTGATAGTCAACTCTATAAACAAGCAGGCAACGGTGTTACTGTTAACGTAATTTATGAGATAGCAAAGCAATTAGATTAATATTTAAATTCAAATATAATGTGAATAGAAAACTATTGTGACATTTGGTTATAGGTATATTTTATTATTATCAAATGACACTCAATTGAAAGAAGGCGGGTATGTGGAGAATTTAACACCTAAGCAGCAAGGTGCAATGACATATAAAGTTATCCAGGAGAGAAAAAAGAAAGCTGCTAGGAGTAAGCAAATAGCAGATATACAAGCAAGACAAATATTAGTGGAGAGAAGCTTAAACGCGAAAGCTAGTTTCCACAGGCAGAGAAAGAAGTGAAGTAAATGAGTAAATATAAATCAGAGAAATGTGTTATAGATGGAATTACTTTTGATAGCAAAGATGAAGCTAGATTTTACGAGTATCTTAAAACACTTAAGGCAAAAGGTAAGATTAAAAATTTTGAGTTGCAACCGCAATTTACGTTAATACCTAAATTTAAATATAAAGGTAAGGCAGAAAGAGCAGCAACATATACACTAGACTTTCTTATATACAGCCTTGATGATACAGAAACTTATATTGATGTTAAGGGATTTAGTACACAACAAGGAGAGTTTAAATTTAAACTTTTAAAAAGTCAGCATCCAGATATGGACTTTAGATGGATAGCAAGGTCCTTGAAATTCGGTGATGAATATGGATGGATTGATTTTAAAGAGTTGCAGAAAAAGAGAAGGGAGAATAAAAAGTAATGAGGCAAATTAGTGAAAGAGAAGATTTATCAAGAGCAGTTTTAAACGTGGATTTAAATAGCCCAATATTTAAACCTATGTTGGAAGAGCTAAATGTAGCAATGATTGAAGTACTAAAGAAAGCATATAATGGGGAATTTGAGAGCGGTGATATATCCCTAAAAATAACATTAGCTGTTCCTACGGTAACTAAAAAGTTTCCAGTGGAAGGTAGTGAACTTGGAGAACATCCAGTTGTAAAGACTTATGAATATAAAGCATTAAATTTTAAGCATAATATCACTAAAACATTAAAGAAAGTAGATAAGGTAGATGGTGAATACTTTGGGGAAAAGGAACTAAAAAAAGATGATACTGGTGATTTTGTAGAAGTTCCAATAGAGAATCCGCAAATAAGTATATTTGATTAATTAAGTTTGTAAGTCCCTAGTGTATAAGCTAGGGACTACCTAAGGAAGTAAAAGCAATGTGTGATTGCATAAAACGGATAGAAAAAGAAATAAGAGAAAAGTTCCATGAACTCTGTCATGAGTGCGGAGATGTAAAAACTATTGAAGCACATTTTGAAAATCTGTATTTTGATACAGAAGATAACTGGAAAACAAAGTTTAGTTTACCTATAAAGGTTGAGTACCAAAGAAAAACCAAGAAGGGTGCAATTCAGACAAGGCATAAAACTTTGGATATGCAAGCTAAATATTGCCCATTCTGTGGGAAACCTTATAAGGAGGAAAATGGCAATGAGTAGAAATATTAAATTTAGAGCATGGGATAAGAAAAATAAAACAATGGCATATAGTGATGATGGCAACCAAGAATACGGATGGTTTACAGATAATGATGGGTGCATGATTTGTGTAAGAATTGAAGAAAAAAGAGATATAAAACTTAACAATATAATGCAGTATATAGGTTTTAAAGACAAAAAGGGTAAAGAAATATATGAGGGAGATATTATTAGACTTACAGAAAGAAATTATACAGATTGCAGCATGGAGAAATTAGAAAGCACAAGAACATCCATTTTACTTGTAGCACATGATTATGGAGCTTTTGGACTAAGAGAAAATACAAAAAGTAAAGGCTTAAGACCTTTTATATGGTTAATAGGTACTGACTATGATATTGAAGTTATCGGAAATATACATGAAAATCCAAAATTATTGGAGCGTGATTAGATGGATTATACACAAGAATATACCGAGGAAGTCAAGTTATTCAATAACATAGTTGCTAGATATTCAAACTTACAAGAGAACAGTATCGGTGGAGCATATGAGCTTATGAGAGATAGTTTACAAGCTTATAACAGGTGGTCAAAGATAAAACATGATGTTAAACAAGTTTCAAAGCGTGGAGAAAACTCTGCAACAAAGGAAAGACTTAAAGAAATATGTGAATTTTTAAAAGAAGTTCATGTTGATGCTAGAGTTATTTACAGTAATTCCAGGGATGATCTTAGAGGGAATAAGGAAAGTTTTTAAGGTGGTGGGAATATGCCAGGTACTCAGTTAAGTTTGTTTGATATGAATTTTACAGTTTCTAAGGAAAAAGTTACAGAAAACAAGGCTTTGGATACAAAAGTACTTAGTTTGGACACAGAAAAGCTTACTTTGGATACAAAAATAGATCAATCGTACACAAATATTCTCAAAGAAAAATCTGAACCTAAAATTGAGAAAGCTACAAGAGCAGTAGAACTAACAACCCAACAACAAAAATTCTTAGATGAAAATAAAATCATGGAAAATGAGAATCTATCCAGGTTAATTTTAAAGTATTCCGGAGGACTGGAAGTTGAATTAAAACGTATGAATAAAGTTGAAACTTTTTATATTAATACAGTGGGTGGAAAAGAATTTACATGGGACAAGAAAACTCAGGTGCTTCCATGGGATAAGATATCGTATTATAAAAACGACTTTGAAATAAATACTATACAGAAGCAGAAATTACGGGAAGTTAAAGAAGAATATAAAGGAAAAATTAAACAGATCATACACAGGCATGGTGATGAAAATATATTGGTTGAAGTTGAAGGAAAGCTGCTTGATATTATTTCTAATGGGTGGGTGCTAGAATTTACGGAAACTACCCATGTAGATTGTGCAAAGGATGAAGTTTTAGAAGACTTTCAAGAAAAACAGGATGTTGGAAAGATGGTTAAGGTTGGAGATTTAGTACAAGCAACCATTGGGAAAAGCTTAGTAGAAGGAACTATAGTAAGTGAATATGGTCTTGGTAGTGAAAGCCTAAATATAAGTTTTAAAAGAAACGGAACTATTTTCAGTACTGCAATACCAAGGGCACATGTAAGAGCTGTTTTAGGTAAAGCAAAATGTATCTTCTGGAAGTATGATGATGAACTCGGGATAGCTTACTTTTGTCCAAAGTGTGAAAAGTTTTTATGCAGTAATGAGACAAAATGCGAATGCGGTCAAGAAATTGATTGGAGAAATAAAGTTCACAGTGAAGAAAAAATAAAGTGGAGTTATATGCCAACGTAGGAATGATTTTAAGGACAACTTAGTTGCGAATGTGTAATTATATTAAAAATAAATAAAAAGTTAAATATGAGCCAATTTTGGCAAATGTGGAGGTGCAGAAATATGAGCATAAACGAAAATGATGTTGATGTTAAAAAAATAACTATAATTTATTCAGATGGAACTTCAAAGACAATAAATAAAGGTGCAGTTATTGAACAAAATGAAACTGATGGTGAAATAAAATTGAATATGGAGTTCTGTAAATTTAGTGGAAATGATCTAATAAATATGATATATGGAATTTTAGAATTTGCTTCTAATACTGGTATGTTGGATGGTAAAGATGAAAGTAATGATAATGAGCTATAGCAAAAGTAGCTGGTATGGAAATATAGATTATATAGGCAAGCAATATACAGTTACAAGAGAAGGCAAATATGGTTATGAGGTTAAGATTGGTAAAGAAACAAGAAATATAAGTAAAAGTGATGCAGTGGTGATTTGAAAATGAAATGTTTTAAAATAGATAGAATTGATAAAGTAACATATGCTGAAGATTATTCTATGGTAGTTATAGCAGAAGATAAAATTCATGCAGAAAGGTGTGCAAGATTAGAAAGCCGTGATTTTAAAAAAGCAAAATTGAAAGTAACAGAGATAAATATGGATATAGAACAAGTTGCATTAGTTGCTAATACAGGAGCGTAGTTTGATCAACATTTTGAATAAAATGCGAATTAGATTAAGGAGGATTATCAATGAATGAATATTTAACTTGTACAGATATTGTATTTGTAAAAGATATTCCGTATAAACCATTTTGGTTTGATAGACATATGTATTTTACAAATATTTATACAGGATTACTTTTTAAGCAAGTACCTATATATCTTGGAGACAGTGAGATTGCGGATATATCTCAATTAAAAAATTATTTTCAAGAAAATAATATTGAAATTTTTAATGCTGAATTAGCATTATCACGACAATTTAAAAGAAAATAGTTCGCAATTCAAGAAAAGTACGAACTAAATGAAGTATCAAATATTTTTATAATAAGTGATACTTCATCAAATAAAAAAGGCTTATCCAAAGTAAATAAAGAATTATGAGATGCTATTTTTAATAAAAATTATTTAAGCTTTGATAAATAGTTTTTGCCTGATTTAGTCGCACAAACTTGGCCGCGTTTTCTGAAATATTCTTTGAATTTAGGATGTGCAGTTTCGTATTTAATAAAATCAGAATATACACTCATTTCATTATACCAAGTGTCATAAGTTATTTCGATTAAATTTATTTTTTGTAATTTTAGTAATGATTCGCACTGAGAGTTGATATCTTGAAATTCACTATTAGCTAAAAACACATTGTTTTTTTTCACTGTAGCACCATTAGGATTTTCTTTTAAATATTGAACTATGGGTAAAGGTTGATTTGAACAAATCAAGGTTAAATTTAAAATATCAGTTTTATCAAGAATAGCATTATTTTTCATTGCAAAAACTCCTTTTTTATTTTTATTGTATCACTTATTTACAAAATGAAGTATAAAAATAAGTTGTATATGGATAATGGCAAAGATATGTTTCGACTGGATGTAGCAAATATAAAAGCATCAAAGAATTTTAAAATAGTATGGCTTAAGAGTATAGATAACTGGAAATGCATCAGTATACTCAATTAAATCCAATTATCTATATATAACAATAAAAGAATATAAGGAATCGAATATGAAAGTAAAAGTATTAGAGCTAACTGATGGTATTCCATTAGTCTTGAATGAAATATACAAGGTCAATTTTGAAACAAAAACACACTATATAATCTTTAGCAATGGTGTATGGTGTGGAATCTTCAAAAGCAATGCTAAAGTGCAGGAAGGTGAATAATATGGGAAAAGTAGAAATAGAATGAGCGAATTACATTTCTGTGATGTGTGAGGTGGACCATATGCAGAAGACCACCACACAATTTTTAAATCAGAGTGTAAGCCGCTAGATAAATGTCCTTTTAATCATGTTTATCTCTGTAATGTGCATCATAGAGACCATAAATATGGAGTGCATTTCAATAAGAAGTTAAACAAGCACTATAAATCACAAGTTAAGGCAAAACTAGAAGAATTGTTTACGGAAGAGTATTACTCTATGGAGAAGATAAAAAGCAAGCTTCATATAAGCAGCAATGCAACTAGGAGTTTATGCAAGTTAATGTTACCTAAGAATGGAGAATACAGCAGAGAGGACATTATAAGGACATGTGTTGGTGGTAATTATAGATGGGAAGATATAGGCAAGTAATTAGTGAAGTAATATTTTATGTGGAAATGGGTGTAATGTTCTGCTCTTATATAATAATCAAATAATAAATTTGTACTTTGAAAATTGAATAATACGGTGTGATAATGTATATGAAGTAAAACTTGTGTTACAATTACAATAAAAAGAAATAATATAAATATTTCACAAGGAATGAGAAGAATTAAGGGAGGGACAGGCCTTGGAAAATTATGTGTGTTTTTACACAGTAACACCCTTTTGGGCTGGAGAAGCACCCAATATAAATAATTTAGTATCTAAAGTAAATACTTTTTCTGATTCATTATTTACAAATGCGTTATCAAAAATAGAATTCGAATATGAAAATGATGAAATTTATTTTGCAGTTTGTAAAGATGGTTTAATAATGACTAAAATCAAGAAATTGGATTATCAAAAAGAAAAAATCATAAAACGGGATGTAAAGAACGGTAATATCCGATTTATAGAGGAATATTTAAAGTATCTAAATTCTATCCAATTAATTCTTAGTTCAGCATTATTAAAAAAAGAAGCACATGGTTTTTTACAAAATTTTATTATTCGTACAGGAGAAGCTTTTGGTTTGAGTATTGGTGATGGAGGGACAGCAAGTGGTGTGCCTAGGGGAGCAACTTCATATTATTTTCATGGAAGGTACCTATGCTATTACCGATGTGATTTGCCAATAAATGTTGATGATAGAATTTTTATGAGAAAACCTATTCAAGAAGAAGTATTTAAGACTTGTTTTGAAGATATTAATATAGTTATAAAAGACATCAAAGCAATTCAAATACTTAGTCAATTAAATAGTGCTCTTGGGGAATATAAGAGCTTAAATTTTAGGCAATCACTTGTTCAATCTTGGTGTATTGTTGAATGGTATATTAATAAGATGTTTAATGCCTATTTGGTAAGGAGAAATATAAAGAATCAGGACAGCATTAGAGACGAAATTGATACTGCATTCAAAAAAATAAATTTTCTTAAGGATAAACAAATTATACTAGATAAAGAATCAAGCAAAATGCATACAATTAGAATAAAGAGAAATGGAGATTTACATGACTTTTTTTCAAGTGATAAAAAAGTTACTTATAATGATTGTACTGATGCATTTGATCTCATTACAGATTTAGTGAAAAAAGAATATGGATTGGATTTGCAAATTAATTATGGATTAGCATTTACGACATTATAGAAATGAAATTATAAAACACCGTATTATTCAAAAATGAATTTTGCGGTGTTTTTATTTTTAAAAGGAGAAGTGATGGCATGATAGATAAAGAAACATTTAGAGCTACAGAGAAGAAAATATATAACTATTTTAAAAAAGATAAAGTAATAAATAGTCTTAAGCATAAAGTTGAAATATTAAATAAGCAAGTGGATCAGATAGAAAAGAAACTAAGAAGTACTGATATAAGTATTCCGGAAGAATCTAAAGCTATGAGCTATGAGGAAAGAGTTCAGACAAGCTCAACTGGTGAAAGCTATGCTGAAAGAACTGCAGTAAGAATAGCTGATAAACTTATAAAAGAGCAATCAAGGAAAATGGAAGAGATAGCTGATATTGAGGAGGAAATACGGAATATTGAAGCTGACAATGTGATTATTGGTGATAACATAGGCGGTTTGCGTAGAAGAGATTCAGAATTTCTTGAAACTAAGTATAACAAGGAGTTACCTGAGTGGAGAGTTGGGGTTGAACTTCATATGTCACAATCACAGGTTAATAGGAAGAAGCAAAGATTGATTGAGAATGTGGCTAGGTGGGATGCTTGGCAGCAGATAAAAAAGAAATAAGTGAAAAGCATTGGTTAATTCCAGTGCTTTTCACTTATTTGAATATGGTAGGAGGAATTTAGAACTATATGTAGAAATATAAACCAAAAGGGGGGATTTTAGTGCTTGAAAATTCATATTATATAATATTTGCAGTTACAACTACTTTTGCAATTCTAGTTACAGCGACTTGGTTTATTTTAAACGAAGGTAAGAATATGTTAATGCACGTATATAGATATAAAGCATATATAAACATATCAAAAGAAAATTGTGCTGGATATTTGATTCTTTCTATAATGATTGGAGCTATAAGCATTATAGTAGGGTTATTACTTTATTTTAGTTTGTTTTTGAATATTAAATCAACAAATCAATCAGTCACAAGCGTTCCAATGGAATATTATAGTTATCAACTTATATATGTATATCCAATAGTCTTAATTATTTTTATTATTATCGAAAGTGTGAGATTTAAGAAAAAAATTATAAAGATATGTGAAGGTAAATATCACAAAAAACACTACGGCATTTATATAATTATATTATTTGTATGTTCAGCTATATTTTTACCGGTATCTTACATTTCAACAATGTATAGTCAAATATACATAGAACGTGATAGCTTACAAAACAGGGTTTATTCTATAATAATAAATAATACTAACTTATTAGATATATCAAGTATAAAAAACAAATCAGAATCAAATAATCTTTTAATTAAAGTTAATAATGATAAATTAGGTTATGTTAAAATTGGTGAATTATATAAACAAAAGAATGTGAAAAAACTAGAAATAAAAACTAATGATAATAAATATGGCGAAATAAATCTTGACTATAAAAAAGGAATAAAGAACGGAGACACAATATCTATTTGGCAGGGAAATAAAGAGATTGGTAGCAATAAAATAGAAACGTTTTATTATAAATATTTATTTGATATTGTTCCTGTATTGATTTGTCTTGTAATTATTGACTATATACTTATGCTACAGGCATATAGCATATTAAATATTTATAATGAAATTCAAAAACTTAAATATGTAAAAATATTATATAAAAATAATCAAATAAAAACAGGGAAAATAATTTTTGATACTGGAAACTTTACTTTGATAGTAGATAAAGAAAATAACTATGAGTATATAAGTACAAATGAAATTTCAAAAATTATTCCAGAAGAAACAGACATTATAAAACAGCAAAAAGAAAGAGAGGGTATTATGAGCAAATCATATAAAAAAGTAATTAAATATAAGTTTTATATTATAGGTTTATTGATAATACTAATAGCAATTCCTTTTTTTGTGAATTTATTATTAAAGCAATCAAATGATAGCTCATGGATTTCGTTTTGGGGAAGTTATCTTGGAGGACTAATTGGAGGGATAGGAACTTTAATAGCAGTACTTTTAACAACTAAAGTAACTAGAAAAGTACAGGAAGAAGATAGAAATACACAAATTGCAAACTATAAGAAGAAGTTTACTGATGAAATAGCCTCACTTGTTGCAAAATATATTACAGATATAGATGCATATTTTTATTCCCAAATATTACGCGATATAAATGAAGTTCCAAGGTCTAATAGAAAAGTATCAGTAGAAATTTATTATTTATTACATATAAAATTAGATGAAATTAATATAGCAAAAGCATTGCTGATACAATTAGATAAAGTTCATAACAAATATTGTTTCTATGAGAACGGAAACAATGAAAAAATACTTAGTCAACAAACGGAATTATTGAAAAAATTAACTATTGAATTTATAAAAAACTATAGAAAAGAATCTTAAATAACTTTTTTATATTTAAAACAAGTTAGTCGATTTAGAGCTAATTGAAAGGAACTCTTACAAGGGTTCTTTTTTATTTTGAAGTAGGGTGAAAATAAATGAAAACTTTTTTATTAGAAAATATGATTACAGATTTCCTATAATAAAAGAAAATGCCTGTGAGTTTTTACAAACAACAGGATACAAAATATATGCGCAGTAGTATAATAAATATATTGTGATTTTTTAGAATAATTTGTAAGGGGAGATATACTATAATGAAAAATAAATCAATTGATACATTAAGCAATATAGCAGATAATATGGCAGAGAGATATGTAAATGATCCATATATACGTTTTTTAGCACAGGCTATACCGGGGTTGGGTTCAGCAGTTGATAGTGCTTTAGTAGCTCAAATTAACAAAATGAGAGAAAAACGTATATATGTTTTTTTTGATGAATTATCTAAAAGGAAAATAAGTCTTTCTGAAGAAGATAAGAAAAAAGATGGATTTTTACATTCTTATTTTTGCACTGTAAAATATGTTTTAAATACAAGAAGGGAAGAAAAGATTAAATTATTTGCAAAACTTTTTAATAACTATGTTGAGAAAAAACACTTTGATGTTAATAAGAGTGATGAATATGAAGAAATGTTAAATATATTAGATGATATGAGCTATAAGGAATTTCAGGTATTAATAATTTTATCTGATTTTGAAAAAGAGAATCCAAAAGATAATACTAAGAGTGATTTAGAAATGGCAGATAAATTTTGGGATAATTTTATCGATAAAGTATACAGAGAATTAGAAATACCAAAGAAAGAAATTCCAGGCGTACTTACAAGATTGAACAGAACAGGTCTATATAGAACTATTACTGGGGCGTATTTGGACTATTCTGGAGACAAAGGAAATTTAACCCCTAATTTTTATAAGTTTATTGATTCAATAGGAACCAATAAATAAAAAGATGCAGGACATGAAATTTTTTTATGTGCTAAAAAGCGCATAAAATATGCATTAAATCTAAATTATTTTTAATCTTATAAAGGTTTATAATGAGAGCATAGAAATTTATTTAAAGTCCTCTTAAAGGGCACTGGTTAATTCTGGTCATTGTTTCATTTATGTGTAAATTGTTATTGTGATATTTTACAAGATATTGTAGAATGTTGGAATAAGGGGGGATACTAATGATAGATAATTTTGATAGTGATATTGATAGCTATGTTGACAATGCATTAATCTGTGAAAATGGGCATTTGATAAATGATAGCATGAAAACATTTCCGGCAGACAATAGTGATTACTGCGAAGAATGTGGAGCTAAAGCTATTAGCAAATGCCCAAATTGCAATAATTTAATTGAAAGTATAACGTATACGAAAGCAGAGCACATTAAATGTTTCAGCAGAGATATAGATTACATGACTATTCCAGCATATTGCAAATATTGTGGAAATCCATATCCTTGGACAAAAGCCAAAATTGAGGCTTTAGAAGAAACTGTTGATTTAATTGACGAATTAAATGAAGATGAAAAACAACAATTAAAAAAAGCTGCAAAAGATATATCAACAAATAATCCTAAAACTCAAGTTGGTGTTTTAAAAATTAAAAAGTATTTAGGAAATGTTGGTGAAACCATGAGAGCTACAGTTCAAAAAATATTTATAGATATAGCATCAGAAACGGCAGTGAAATTAATGAAACAACAAGGGATGATATAAAAAGGACTCCTAAGTGGGTTCTTTATTCTATATCATAAAATAAAGATGGAAGGTGAAATTGCAATGTTGCATGAAATAGTACATGGTGTATTTGATTTCTGTGGATGGGAGCAGAATGAGGAAAGCGTAACAAGGTTATCAAATGTTCTATATCAAGTACTGAAAGATAATAATATTGCTTTTATACAAGGTGACTGACATAGATTTATTTAATGAAAAGAATTATTTTTCTTTACGTACTCCTTTAAATGGAGCATCACTTGATGTTTTACCATTTGTAAATCTTTCAGTACCTGTATCTCTTTCAATTCAAGTGTCAGTTTTAGGATCGTGATTTTGTGAATGTACTTTAACGGGACCAATACGATAACCTTTACCAGTATTTGTAGCCATTTTTATCAATCCTCCATAATAATCAACCACCTTTAATAACAATATTCAGCATAAAATGTTAAATTCATCTAAATGAAGCAGGAAAATACGTTTTTTTGTAGAATTATTATATAATGAATGATAAATTCGTACAAATTATTTAAAGGGGGAAGAAGATAAATGGTTAGCGTTAAAAATATTGAAAAAAGGATTTATGACATTGAGTCATTTGAAGTAAATATTATAAACCCAGATGGGACAAATTGCAGAAGTGATAAATCGCTTCCAAAGCAGTACGAGGCTACCAGAATGTCAAAAAACTCGTTTACGGTTGGTGAATGGAAATTAAAATTTAAGAAACAATATCCAGGATATACCGTGGAAGTTTTGGACGGAAGTGGAAATCCTGTTGATGGTCATACGTGTCTTTCAACGGTAAGAGATACATATTAATAATTAATCAAAAAAGAGCTTTAACTGGCTCTTTTTTATAAAGCAAATAACCAACTAGGGTAGGTGAGGTGATGTGCCAAGGCAAAGAAGTCCGAGTCGCGATAAGGCATTTGAAATATACAAGAATCATAAAGGAAACATTGATTTAGTCAAGATTGCAGAAACTTTAAATCTTTCACCAGGAACAATACGGGGATGGAAGAATAAAGACCAATGGGATAATAAATTAAATGGAACGCTCCAAAAAAAGTGCAATAAAAATACGGAACGTTCCAAACATAAAAAAGTAAATAAGAAGCCTAAAAAAGAGCCAATGCAGCAGGAAGTTGAAGAAGTTTTAAATAATGACCAACTTACTGATAAGCAAAGGCTTTTTTGCGTTATATATAGTAAATGTATGAATGCTACTAAAGCATATAAAAAGGTGTATAAATGCACTTACGAAACAGCAATGGTCAATGGTAGTCAACTACTAAGAAATGCTAAGGTTAAAGCACAAATAGATAGACTAATATCAATGGAATTTAACAAAGAACTTATAAAAAAAAGCTTGATTCAAAAGTACTTAGATATAGCTTTTGCAGATATGAATGAGTTCATGGAGTTTGGTACAAAAGAAATTCCAATACTAGATGAAGCAGGAGAACAAAAGACTGATAAGGAAGGTAATCCGCAAACTTTTACTATGGACTATGCACATTTTAAAGATAGTTCCAATGTAGATGGTACTTTAATATCTGAAATATCAAAAGGTAAGGATGGAGCAAAAATAAAATTACTTGATAAAATGAAAGCTATGCAATGGTTAAGTGATCATATAGATTTGTTAACAGAAGAACAAAGACTGAAATGCGAAAAGCTTAAATCAGAGATAGACAAGTCTAAGAATAATGATAGCAATGAGCCTATTGAGATAGTAATAAAGCGCAAAAATGAATAATTGTATAAGATATCTATGTATAATAAATGTATAAATCGATTGAAACGGTATGTTTATTCATAAAAGTAACGCAATTTGACAAGATAATCGCTTTTTTACGTATAAAAATAGCATTTAATTTCGTGAAATAAAGTTTTTGAGAAGTAAGGGAGGAGTGAGGAAATAGTGATTGAAAAAGAAGTTAATCCTCACTTTGAAGATTTCTTATTTGACTGGGAATACAAATTCTATCTTTTAGTTGGAGGCTATGGATCATCAAAAAGCTATAATGCCGCTTTAAAAATAATTCTTAAGTTGCTGCAGGAGAAGAGAACAGCGCTGGTAGTTAGAGAAGTGTTTGACACTATAAGAGACAGCTGCTATTCATTACTAGAGGAAATAGTTACAGACATGGGATTAGAAGATAAAATAAAATGCACAACTTCACCAATGCAAGTTAAATTTCCCAATGGCAGTAAAATAATATTCAAAGGAATGGATAAGCCAGTAAAGTTAAAATCCATAAACAATGTTTCTATTATATGGATAGAAGAGTGCTCAGAAGTAAAATATGAAGGATTTAAAGAACTTCTAGGACGTTTAAGGCATCCAAACCTATCATTACACATGATATTAACAAGTAATCCCGTAAGCAAAAGCAACTGGACATATAAGCATTTCTTTAAGGATGACAAGAAGAAAATATTTATACTTGATGATGAAGAACTCTATAAAAAAAGAATAATAATAAAAGGTAATACGTATTATCATCACTCAACTGCTGATGATAATTTATTTTTGCCTAAAAGTTACACAGAGCAGCTTGATGAGTTAAAGACCTATGATATTGATCTATACAGAATAGCGCGTAAAGGACACTATGGAATAAATGGAACAAGAGTATTACCACAATTTGAAGTTAAACCACATTACGAAGTATTGGAAAATATAAAATCTATAAGAAAACCAATGCATAGAGTAGGCATGGATTTTGGATTCGAAACATCATATAATGCTGTGGTTCGATTAGAAATAGACCATGAGAATAAAATACTTTATATATACTGGGAATATTATAAAAACCATATGACAGATGATAAAACTTCAATAGAACTTCAAGAATTCAAAAATACTAGAGAGCTAATAAAGGCAGATGCAGCTGAACCTAAAACAATTACCTTTTATAAGCAACAGGGTTTTAACATGAAGCCAGCTAAGAAATTTCAAGGCTCAAGACTCCAATATACCAAAAAGGTAAAGAGATTTAAAAAAATTATATGCTCAGATGCATGTCCTAACACTATAAGCGAATTAAAAGATTTAACCTATGCAGTAGATAAAGATGGAGAAATAATTGAGGATGAATTCAACATAGATCCACATACATTTAGTGCTATTTGGTATGCACTTGATGAATATGAGGTTTCTAATTTAAAAGGTAATGCATTAAGAACTATAAATAAAGATTTACTTGGATTGTAGGAGGTGAGAAAGTGGATATAGTAAGATTTGATATACAGACATATGATGCAGATACAATAAGAGCATTAATTAATTATCATAAAGAGCATTTACTACCAAGATATCAAAAATTGCAGAGCTATTATGACTATAAGCATGATATATTGGATAGAACAAGTGGGGATCCAAGCAAGCCTAACAATAAACTTGTGAATGATTATCCTGGTTATATAGTTAATTTGGCAACAGGTTATTTTATAGGAAATCCAGTAACGTATAGTTCTGATTCTGATACAAACGAAGAGTATTTGCAAAAGCTTAAGGATATATACGACTACAATGATGAGGCAGACGAAAACATTGAGTTAGCAAAGACTTGTAGTATAAAAGGTGAAGCATTTGAATTAATCTATATAGATGATGATGGTAACACAAGATTTAAATTTGTACCCAATGAGCAACTTCTATTAGTTTATGATAATAATATAGATCCAACTCCATTATGCGCGGTTAGATATTATTCAGTTTCAGAACCCACAGCATATGGTCAAGATGAAGTACTTCCAATAGTTAAAGTTGAAGTGTATACAAAAGATTCTATAAACTACTATGATGATTACTTAGGCGAATTAACGCTTACCGACACAAAGGAAAATCTATTTGGTGAAGTGCCAGTAATACATTTTAAAAATAACCATGAGTTGACAGGAGACTATGAGGGCGTGATAACTCTCATTGATGCCTATGATGGTATGCAGAGCGATACCATGAATGATTTTGATTACTTCACTGATGCATATTTATTGTTAAAGGGTATGAGCGGTACTGATTCCGAAGATACTAAGGAAATGAAAAAGAATAGGGTAATACTTGTAGATGAAAATGGTGATGCTAGTTGGCTAGTTAAAGATATAAATGATACTGCTACAGAGAATTTTAAGAAAAGGTTAAAAGATGATATTCATAAGTTCTCTAAAACTCCTGACTTGGAGGATGAAAAGTTTAGTGGAAATCTTAGCGGTATCGCTGTTAAATTTAAATTGTTTTGCTTAGAGCAGTTAGCAGTGGTTAAGGAAAGAAAGTTTAAAAAGGCTCTTCAACGAAGGAATGAATTAATAACCAATATGTTAAATTTAAAAGGCAGCAAATATGATTACACTGCAATAGACACAACATTTACAAGAAATATACCGGCAAATTTAGTTGATATAGCAACAGTTGTGAATCAGTTAAGGGGAATGGTAAGTAATGAGACATTATTAGCTCAATTGCCTTTTGTAACAGATGTTCAGGAAGAAATGGAGAAGGTAAAAAAAGAGAATGAAGAAAGTCCAAGCTTAAACTTAGATAACATACCGCCAAGAAGTAATGCTGGAGGTGATAACAATGCCGAACAGTCAGTATTGGATGAACAGAATCCAGCAGATAGCTCACAGTATATATAATGACCAGGAAAGAAAGAATGTTCAGTTGGTTCAGCAGTATAAAAAGCTATACAACGATATTCAAGGTCAACTTGATGCATTGTATAGGAAGTACTCAGACGGCGATACCTTGAGCACAACCGAAATGTATAGATTTAATAGGCTCAATAATCTCCAGAGCAATATAAAGAAAAATATTAAATCTCTTGGATATGACGAGGAACTTTTTTTAAGCAAAAGCCTATATAAGAATTTTCAGGATGTAGTTCAACAAACTACCCAGTATATTAATAAAACAGCAGGCATAAAGATTGATTGGAGTTATTTAGATGATAAATTTATAGATAGTGCTATAAAACAAAATTGGCAAGGTGGTAATTTTAGTACAAGGACATGGGCAAATAAAGATAAGCTATTAAAAAGCCTAAACAGTGTAATTGTTAATGGGATAGCTTCAGGACAGCCAATAAATAATATGGCAGCTGCATTAAAGAATGCAATGGGTGTTGGCGCATATGATGCCTTAAGACTAGCACGAACTGAAACAATGAACATTCTTAATAATGGACAGCTTACCAGCTTTAAAAATGCTGGATATGGCTTTGTAATCTCTAAAATAACAGAAGGTAGCACTTTTGTTGACAAATATGGAAAGCAGAATGTAGCAAGTACAAAAAGTAATGGACTTATTGCAGGTGCTTACCATTTTGCAAGATTTAAGGACAAGGCTGGAGCAATTGAAGAAGCTAACTTTTTTAAACAAAATTGTCCAGCAAATGTAGACTTTGTAGTGCTGGATTTTGAACAACAGTGCAGCGGAGATATGACGGATGCATGTTTAGCATTTTTAGATACTATATCTTCAATAGCACCAGCGATAATCTATTGCAATCCAAACTATATTAACAGCTATTTAAATTCTGCTATAACTAAGTACCATTTATGGATAGCTAACTATGGGGTATCGAGTCCCAAAGTACCTATATGGGGAACTTATGCGATATGGCAGTATTCTGAAAGTGGCAGAGTTAATGGTATTAGTGAGAATGCAGATTTAAATGTTACTGGCCCGGCATTTAATTCAATAATAAATAGAAATAATTCAAACAATTTTACGCCTAACGGTAGTATCAAGCAACTGCAATCACTTATCGGCGCTAACGCAGATGGAATACCAGGACCACAAACTCTTAGTAAGTGCCCAACTATTAGAACAGGTTCAACCGGGAATGTTGTTAAGTGGCTTCAATACGTACTTAACAGCCTATGTCATTCAGGATTAAGCATGGATGGAATATTTGGACAAGGCACAAAACAAGCGGTTATTAATTATCAAGGATATTACAAGTTGTCAATGGACGGCATAGTAGGTCAAGATACCTGGAAGAAAATATTAAAGCTAAGCTAAATTAGAGTGTCAAATGGCACTCTTTTTAATTTATAAAAATAAAAAATATAAAGAAAGAGGTAATGTAAAATGTTATCAAGTAATTTATTAGGTGTAATTGCAATGTTAGGAACTACTGTAGGAGTTTTAGGAGCTGTAATTGGAATATTGCCATATGCAAAAAAGAAAGGCATAAACGTAGATGGAGCTATAAAAGAATTAAATACGAAAGGTGCATTGGTACAAGCGGCAGTGGACGAAGTAAAGGCACTACTTCCTATACAAGCACAAGGCGTTATAAATCTTATAGAGAAGTGGGCGCCGATTGCTGTCGGAAATGCAGAACAACTTTATCATGCTGGAGATATCGGAAAAGATGATAGAGCAGGAGCAGCAGAAAGTGTTGTATTAAATGTGCTTAAAGAATTAAATATTGAGGTAGATGATAATAAAAAAGCTCTTATAGATGCGACTATTAAAAATGCTGTTAATGATCTTGGACATGTACCAGTAAGTGAAGCTGAAAAGAATAAACAGCTCCAGGATACTTTAAATAAAGTCAATACCCTTGAAAGTCAAAATCAACAGTTGCAACAGAAACTAAATACTATTAAATCGACAGCAGCAGTACAGTAATAAAAGTAAAAAAAGACCTAGAGTAGTCTAAAAGCTATTCTAGGGTTTATTTTTATTTTTTGTAAATACTTGTCCTTTTTAGTAAAAGGTTATACAATAATAAAAAGAAACCACTTTGACGACCAATCAGCAGTGATTTCTTAAATAAACGTATTTCATTAAGTATGCTTCTATTGTAACACATATTTAGTGAAATATGAATATATGGAGGCAAAATAATGAATTTTCAAGATATAGTTGATAGCAATAAAGAACAAATTGAGCTAGTAAATAATTTAAAAGAAATTAGATCATATATAGGAAATGCTTTAGTAAGATGTAATGAAATCAATAACAATTTATTCGTAGCTTGCTGTAGTGCCGCTACTAATCAAATTAATGCGGCATGCTCGAATCTTAGAAATCAATACACTATGCTAAGGGAAACACTTATTGCGATAGATGGATATGAATTAAAAGATACTATTAACAAAATAAAAGCCTTATATAATAATGAAATAATAGATCTTTTATTAAATACAATTGAATTTGATTATAAAGAAATAATAAGAATAAGAAGAATATTTAATAATGATGCAGATAAATCAAATAACTATAGCCAATGTTTTAAGATTTTAAGTGATATGATAGTGAAAATTGATACCTTGGAAACACTCTTTAGCTATACAAGTATTATTAATAAGGATTTATGTAAAGGAATTAAAGATGCACCTTTAAGGATTAGAAGTAACACTGAAAATATTACGCAGGAAAGTTTTAAAAGTATCATACATCCTATACAAATTATGTATACACAATTATGTATGATTTTAAATGTGGATGAAAAAGTTGAACCAATAGAAATTGTCAGGGTGGAGTCAGGAACTTGGAATTTTAATATTAATTTAAATTCTGATATTGGAAAAATAATTTTAGGTATACTTTCAAAATTTCATGAATTTTTTGTAAGAAATTTTACTAGACAAGGACGTAAAATAAATATTGCAGAAAGCTTAGATATAACAAGTACAGAGCTAAATATAATAAAAATTATGGAGGAAGTAGGAATTGATACTAGCAGTTTAAAACCAATAGCGAAAGAGACAGCAGCAATTATATTTAAACAAGCTAATGTGTTTTTAAGCGCAAATCCTGATGTTAAAGTAAATGAAAAAGTACTTAGCAGAAGTGAAGATACTAAAAAATTATTAAATACGCCTATGTATATAGAAGAAAGTTCAGTGAAAAAACAAGAGGACAAATCAAATGATAACTAAGAGTAATGAAGGGAGGCAATTGTATGCTATTAAAAAATAAATTTATAAATGTTGTTTTAAAATGCGAGATAAAAATTTATGCAAAAATAGGGCCACATATTCCTTTCCTGGCAATAGAAATTGAAAAAAATATAAAGTGGATTGCTAAAAATAATTTTAAGAGCATTCTAAATAAGATTAAGTCAAACAATGCAAGCTTTAATTAATCTTAATTTTTCCGATAACGGCAAGATAAATAATAAAGGTGTGGCTGTTCTATATGGAACGGTCACACCTTTCTTTGTGAACTAATACTACACAAAATTTAATTTACGCAATAATGTGAACTAATACAATACATATTTCAGTAAGTGAGTTCATAATATAATTATAGATATCTAATAAATAATATTAGAGAGCAGATAAAAATCTGCTCATGAAAAATTATCTATTAAAAAAATTGCTTATGAACTCTAAAATTGAAGATATAAGCTTTAGGGCAGCTATAATCTTCTTAATTATATTAGGGCTCATACTATCGCCTCCTACGGAATTGCTATGTGGGAGTGCGGTATTTTTTCATACCGTCAATATAAATCTATTCTCAAAATCAATCCTTAATACCTATATTCCTCAAATTTATATTAAAAATTAAAAAAACAATTAAATTTAATAAATAATATTAGGAGTTATGTCAATAATATATATGAACTTAATAAATAATATTAAAAACAGTGAAATTACATTTTGAGGTGGAAACCTCAAAACACGCATGAATACTTACTTTGTTAAAAGGCGCCATAAGCCATAATTGCAATATAAGTAAAATTAATTTTTAAAAAAGTTAATTCATTGTAAAGCAAAAACTTGCGAGACCACTATTTTCGCAAAAATATTAAAAACTTAATAAATAATATTAGAATAAAAATTTTGAAAGAGATAATAATATTAGTAGAAGTTTTGTATCGTATTAGTTCACAAAAGAATACAACATAATTTATTTTTAAATAACTAGTATAAAATGGCATAAAAAAAGAGCAGTGGCAGCTGCTCTATAAAGTGTTTAGCGAAAGAATTCTATTAGCAGAATTATTATTTTGATTATTACTAGAATTACTTTCATTAGTATCACCTTCTTTAATCATGAGAGGAGTGATACTAATATTCTGTACTATAAATCTAAAATTATTCTATGAATTGTTATCTTGTACAAGCTTCATTAAGACAGTTGTCACATTTAGCATGTTTGATAACCTTCCTAAGTTCCGACAATTCTTTCTCGCTCAACTCTTCATCATCATCTATAAACCCAGCATCCTTAAGAGCTTGTATATTAACTTCCAAACATTTCTCGATATCCTTCATTTTAATTCTCCTAAAACATTATTTTCTTAAGTATAACACACTAATAAAAAATAAAACAAATAATGTTGCAGATATAGCAGTACTTATTCTAATATGAGATTTTTGCACTTAATCACTTCCTTAATTAATAAAAGGACACACCATAAAGATGCATCCCTGAGGTTGGTTAAATAACTACATATTAGGATTATTGACAAATAATAAAATAAATAATCAATATTCTTTAAAATTGCTGTTATCATTCCACATGCGAGTAAACTCTGTTTCAAATTGTTTTGCTACAGTTACATCATTCAAAACAACAAGCACTTCATCGTTTTTGAATGATGCATCATTAGTATAATTATAGCTTCCAGTGGTTACAATCTTGCTATCCGCAATAGTAACCTTTAAATGCATTAAACCAGTGTGTGTATTAACCTTAATGGGTATTCCGGCATTTTTTAGTAGAGAAAGCTCCTTAGCTTCGGACTTACTTTCTGATTCCTTTCCATCTGTGATAAGTCTTACGATCAAACCTCGTTTTTTAGCTGATATAATGCTGTCAACTATATCCTTCTTTGTGATGCTGTAAATGGCAATATCTAAGCTGCTCTTAGAGTTATTTATAATATCAATTAATCGCTTGTCCGGTTGACCGTTATCACGTGGAAAATAATAGCTTATATTACCACTGCTGGTATTTTGCTGTGCTGTGGTAGACGTTGATGTAGTGCTTTGTGTTTGTTCTACAGTTGTTTTAGCTTTATGATGTTTCTTATTATGTTTTGTAGCAGCTTTTACACTTGCACATCCTGCGAGCATAGCGCACATTGTTATAACTGTTATTGTTTTAGATAATGTTTTGTTCATATTCTCACTCCAATCTAACTACATTTTACTATTTTATATAAACTCGTCAAGCATCCATTGCAATTCTCCAGAAGTTTCAACTTTTTTAAAAACAACTCTATCAGATCCATTACTAAAAATTATTTTATTATTTATTAATTCCATATCATATGAACTCAAATCTTTTATAATTCTAATATCATAAAGAGTAACATTCTCAATAAATTTCTTATGCTGCTTTCTAATAGCATACTGATGTATTAAGCCACAATCTATCAAAATATAATCATTTAATGTCACTACGCCCAAATGATTATATTTATTACTTCCTGGGTAAAACTCAATATCATCATTCATTCTAATATCTGTTGGAAATTCATTTGGGTATATAGTATAAAATTTTTCTCCAGCTACAACCTTTATATATGGGAAACAATCATTTATTCCAGAATAGTCTATTACAGTACCTACCATTTTAAAAACTCCCTTCAAGATTTATAGCAGTTTACTTAACTGCTTCATAGATTCCGATTTATATCCTATAATAGCCAGCACTTGGTTAATTCCCTCGGCGTATCCTTGTTTTTGGTCTGCTCTCCTTAGTTTCATAGTTGCCTCATGAAGTTCTTTATCAACTTTTTCAGCCTTTTTATATAATTCATTAGCTTCCTCAATACTGTTTATTGCTTCCTTGCATAATTTTTCACATTTACTTTTTTCTAAATTTGTCATTTTGAATTACTCCTTTTCAATTTTATTGGAGTATGCTATTATAATTTTAGCAACTCCTTTATTTCAGTTGGGTGTTGTACGGGAAATCTGCAAACTTTGGTCAGGGAGCAGATTTCTTTTTTTTTGTTTAATATTATTTATTATCTTTAATGCCTAGATGTTGTTTAAGTGCAGTTTGAAGAATCAAAGAGAAATTTACCTTTTTCTCTTCACCAAGCTTTTTAAGCCATTGTGGCATTGTTACAGTAGTCTTTACACTCTTGTTTGCCATTTCTTCACGTATTAAAGGCATGAAGGCTTCAATAGGGACTATAAAGCTGCCATTTTGTGCTTTTATTTTTTCTGGTGCAGTTGGTTCGGGGATTTCTTCATTATCTTCTTCAAAACTATATAGATGCAATTCTAAAGCTTCTTTTGCCATTGATAAAGACTCAGCTAATGTATCACCTTCGGTTATACATCCAGGTAAATCAGGGAAGGTGATGCAATAGCCACCTTCTTCAGCAGGTTCAAATATAGCAGAATAAATATACTTATCTTTTTTATTCAAGTTACCACTTCCTTTTGAATTTTAATATTATTTATTATAAAACTTTTGCAAGGGGACTTTATTTAAGTCCCGCTTGTTTAAGTATAGAATTCAGTGTTCCGACTTTTAAATCCGTATTATGATTTGGAATTGTTACAATTCCTTTTTTAGTTGGGTGAGTTAGCTGAATGTGTGAACCTCGCTGTCTTATTATTTCCCAACCATCATTTTTTAGGATTTTTAATATTTCTTTTGGTTTCATTATCACTCCTCCTTACAATTATATTATAGCACGTCTAAATAGGACGTGTCAATATAAAATTAGAATAAATTTATACTTTTATATAAAAATGGATAAATAATATTTAAACTTGATATTTTACTTTATTTTTATTTTTGTATAAAATATTGCCAAAATATTAACATTTTGTTACAATATAAAAGAAAAATACATATCTAGAGGGGGACTCATAATGAATAAAAATATGACAACTTGCAAAGCATGTGGTAAAGAAATTGCCAAAGGCGCAAAAATATGCCCACATTGTGGAAAAGACCAAAGGAATTTTTTCATGAAGCATAAGATTATATCAGCAGTAGGAATAATAATTATACTATGTGTGGCAGGTAAGGCATTAGGTAGTGATGGAAATAAGGACACCTCTACCACAAAAGAGGCAAGCTCTACAACTTCAAAGAGTACAAAAGTTTCTACGGCTACTAAAACTGAAACTAAACCAGAAGTTAAGCAAAGACAAGTACAGGGGAAAGCTACTGATTTAGGAGCGGGAACATTCACAGTAGGAAAGGATATTCCAGAAGGAGTATATGATGCAACACCAGCAGATGGACAAGGTAATTTCACTATTACAAATGCAGCCAGTATGGACCTTGATGTAAATGAAATTTTAGGAACATCTGATGGAATGGGAGTTTCAAAAGTTAGAGTAAAACTTGTTAAAGATGAACAGATAAAATTAGAGAGTATAAATAAAACTCATTTTGAACCAGTTACAGCTCAATTTGTTACAGATCATAAAGCATTGTCACTTTATAGTGGAAGATTTGTGGTAGGAGAAGATATTGGAAAAGGAAGATACACAGCTACACCAGCAAGCGGAGGTGGAAACTTCATAGTTACTAGTAAAGATGGAGATAATAAGTCTAATGAAGTTTTAGGTGAAGATGGAGTAAAACAGGTAACTGTAGACTTAGATGATGGAGATATAATTAATATTTCATCGTTAAATCAAGTTAATTTTGCACCTGCGAATTAGAAAGAGGAGTAACCAAAAAGGAGCGTGTTAAATGCTCCTTTTATTTTTTTGTAACTAGACAAAATGTTTCAGTGGATTTAAAATTAAATGTGGGGGGCGAAAAAAATTGTCTACAAAAGAAAATAAAGGGAATCAGGAAATTAAGCAGATAAGAAAAGAATTGGGGATAACACAATCTGAACTGGCGTTTAAGGGAATGACTAAAAGTGTTATAGCGAAATTAGAAAGTGGAGAAAGGGAGTTAAATCCCAAACAAGCATCTATGTTAGCCACTAGATTTGGGGAGTTTGGATATATAGTTTCAGCACAAGTGCTTTTGGGGCAGGATAAAGATGTAGCAGAAATATTAAAACCTATACAACATAATATAACAGAGAATACATTATATGAAATGGATGAAATAATTTCAAAATCAAGCGATGATAAGGCTGTTGAAATTATACTTGGTGCAATAAATGCACTAAAAAAAGATGTGTACCTATATGCAAATTTAATTTTAAAATATATAATTAAACTTAATGAATTTAAACTAGAAAAAGAAGATTACATACAAATCAATTTAGATTTGATGCGCATATATACAATACTGGAACGATACAATGATGTATTAATTGTATCGACGGCAATTAAAAATTATGAAGGTGAGTTCTGTAAAAAAGATTTTGCTGCATATAATTTTAATATTGCAAACGCCTATTATTATTTGAAACAGTATGGAATATCAAAAAAATTTTTAGCTAAGGCTACGAGAATTAATGAACATAGCCTTGATCTACACATACTTACTGTTGAAAGTAATATATTGACTATGGAGAAAAAATATAAAGAATCGATAGCGATTAATGAAAAAATAATCAAGAAAGCAACAATGTCAAATTCAAAATTATATATCGCAAATGCTTTTAGCAATATAGCATACATGTTTACGGAACAAAGTAAACTAGATGAAGCACAAAAATATATTAACAAAGCGCTTTCATACTATAATGATATAGAAGTTTACTATCGTTTTAATATAGTGAATAATAAATTTTATTTAGAATTGAAAAAAAGCACTGCGACATTTGAATCATTTAAAGAGTTAATATTACTGTCTGTCAAAGCTAGAGACATAGACCGAATGAATGAAAATATAATTCTCTATGTAAAATATTGCGTAGAACATGACGAAACAAATATTGTAGATGTATTAAAATTTTTTGATAAAAAGAATATAATTATAAATGATAGTGTAAAATTAGAAATACTAAAACGAACTCGTAACAGCTCACAGTTTGAAGATTTTTTTGAAAAAATAACAAAATAGTAATATGCATTTCATATATTTAGTACTATTTTGAATTTAATTTTAATAATAGATGAAAGAAGGTAAAAAATGAAAAAATTAAAAAAAATTTTTACAATCTCTTTGATAGTTATTTCACTAATTTATATAGTAAACTTATGTGGCGGACCTGGTGGGGTGTCGCCAGCTGCGACAGAAGCTACATTGCAAATAAAATAATCAAAAAAAGTAAAAATTCCGTATTCGACAAGAATTACGGAATTTTTTCTATTGCTTTTTTTATTCGTCCGGTAGTAAAATTATATCATTAAGTAAGAAAATTCACTTACAAAATAAAATTATTTTAAACAAGCAATACAGGTGCAGGGTTATCTGTTACTGTAAATTAAAAAAGCAAACATTATTTTATGCATATCAAAAATAATGCAATCTAAAACAGAACATACATTCAATAATTCGTCATAGATAACTTAGCATTGGGGGAAGCAAAGTATGAAGATCAGAATGACAATAGTTTGTGGTAAAAAGAGAATTATAATTAAAAGGGAAAGTAAAAATAAAAAGGAAAGCCTCAAAAAGGCTCTCCCTTAATCTTTTCTAATTTTCTATTCAATCTATTAGTTAAATCTTTACTAGGGACATACCTTGTAAGCAGATCACTTACAAACCCCTTACTATATCCTAAATATTTACCAACATCATCCCAGTTCTTGGCACCAATATATGCTCTTATTTTATATAGCTTTTCTTGTATAGTTTTTTCCTTCATATTATATAATTGAAGATATTCTATATTATTAACTTCAAAATAGTCACAAATATGTTTCCAATAATAATAAGGTGATTTAATTCTGTCCCTTTCTACATAAGATAATGTAGTTTCGCTTATGCCTACATGTTTAGACAATTCTTTTATAGTCATATTATGCTCTAATCTTAGAGTTTTAATTCGAGCCCCTAAAGAATCTACATATATATATGTAGTTATTTTTTTAGTTATGTCAAACTTGGAATTGTCACGGTCATGGATTTAAAGCCCCAACTAGCATGAAATCTGAAGGGTATAATACATTGCCTGAGGCTCTTGATATTACAACATTTTTATCTTCTAGTGGCTGACGAAGAGCTTCTAAACATTTTTTGTTAAATTCAAGCATTTCATCAAGAAATAGCACTCCATCATGTGCTAGAGAAACTTCACCAGGAAGAAGTTTTGAGCTTCCTCCTATTAAACTTGTTTTTGTACATGTATGATGAGGATTTCTAAAGGGTCTCTTTGTAACTAATTGATTATTTAAGAGCTTCCCGGTGACACTATATATTTTTGTTACTTCAATTGCTTCATCATAGCTTAAATCAGGAAGTATAGAGGGAATTCGTTTGGCCATCATTGTCTTACCTGATCCGGGAGGTCCAAATAGTATAATATTGTGATTCCCAGCTGCTGCAACTTCAATTGCCCTTTTGCAAGCAGATTGCCCTGAAACTTCAGAAAAATTAAGTGTATAGTCTAATTTTTGTTTTCTTTTAGCATTGTGAAACGGAAGCATATCTTTGAATTTAATAAAATTTATTAATTGATCTAGATTTTCAAATGGGTATATTTCTACATCATCTATGATTGAACATTCTTCTGCATTTTTTAACGGTACTATAAATTTTTTATAACCTTTTGATATACCTTCTAGCACTACAGGGAGTGCACCAGTAACTGCATTTATATTCCCGTTTAAGGATAGTTCTCCAATTATTAGATATTCATTTGAATCGTCAAAATATATTTGATCGGTGGCTTTAAGTATACCTATTGCTATAGGAAGATCAAATGAAGAACCTTCTTTTTTTAAATTAGCGGGTGCTAAATTAACAGTCATTCTTTTAACTGGAAAAGTAAAATTTGAATTTAATATAGCTGAACGAACTCTTTCTTTAGATTCTCTAACAGCAGTATCAGCTAAGCCAACCATATTAAATGAAGGAAGTCCTCTAGTAATATCAATTTCCACAGAAACTATAAATCCAGTTATGCCAGATACTGCAGCCGAATTTATTATTGTAGCCATATAATCACCTCGGTTTAAATTATTGACAATAGGCTTAATTATATTCTATTCATCCATTATTTATTGAATAAAAAATTTTTTTGTGTTTAAAATTATATATAGATTGTTTCAAATTATATTTAAAATAGTTTGTTGAGGTAATTTAATATGAATGATTATGATTTATGGTTTACTATTCTTAAGATAACGAACAAGGATAAATTAAATTTAATAAAGCAATTTGGAGATACAAAAGAAATTTGGTATAGATTTATAAATGAACAAAAGTTCAAAGAAAAGTTTTGTTATGATGAAAGTAAAATAAATAAAATTAAAGAAACTATGATTAGAGATGAGATAAGTGCAGTTTTTTATACCGATGATAATTATCCTAAAGCATTAAAAAATTATGAAGACATGCCAATAGGATTGTTTTATAAGGGTAATATAAAAAAATTAAACAGCATAAGTAATAATGTAGCAATAGTTGGATCTAGAAAGTGTACCCATTATGGCATTGATACAACTAGAATAATATGCAGAGAATTAGTAAAGCATGATATTGGTATAATAAGTGGTATGGCACGTGGAATAGATTCATATGCTCATGCAGAATGCATTGAAAATGGAGGGTATACTTGTGCAATACTTGGTTCTGGTGCAAATGTAATATATCCAAGAGAAAATAAAAGTTTGTATTGCAATATAATTAAAGATGGGTGTATAATTTCTCAATATGAGCCAGATACAAAACCTTTTGCATATAACTTTCCAGTTAGAAATGCGATTATAAGTGGATTAAGTAAACTAGTTGTTGTAATTGAAGCAGGAATAAAGAGTGGTTCACTTATAACAGCGACTGATGCATTGGAACAGGGAAAGGATGTTGGTGCAGTACCAGGATCTATATTTTCACAAATGAGTTTGGGAACCAATATGTTGATTAAAGAAGGAGCACATCCAATTACAAAAGGCAGTGATATTTTTTCAATATTAGGATTACAAATTAATGAAGAAAAAGAATTAAATAGTAAAACAAGATGCAAAGTTTGTGGCACTATAGAAAAAAATTTGTATAGCTTAATTACAGATATTCCAATACATATAGATGATATTAAAAGATTAACTAATATTGACATAAAGGAGTTATATGAGTTATTATTTGAAATGCAGTTAAAAAATGAAATTTTATGTTTGAGCGGAAATTATTACGTAAGAATAAATGATACTTTTTAAATAGCTTATTTAGACAGAATTTTGGAGGGGATAAGATGGGACAAAAATTAGTAATAGTTGAATCGCCGGCTAAAGCTAAAACTATAGGAAAATATCTTGGAAGCAATTATATAGTAGAAGCGTCTATGGGACACGTAAGAGATTTACCTAAAAGTACTTTAGGTGTAGATGTCGATGATAACTATAATCCTAGATACATAACTATTAGAGGAAAAGGAAACCTTTTGGATAAATTAAGAAAACTTGCAAAAAAATGTGATAAGGTATATCTTGCTACCGACCCTGATAGAGAAGGAGAAGCTATATCTTGGCATTTAGAAAAAGTGCTTAAAATAGAAGAAGCTCAAAAATGCAGAATAGAATTTAATGAAATAACTAAAAATGCAGTGAAAAATGCAATTAAAAATCCTAGGCAGGTAAATACTTCATTAGTAGATGCACAGCAAGCAAGAAGGATATTAGACAGATTAGTTGGATATAAAATTAGCCCTATCTTATGGAGAAAGGTTAAATGGGGACTTAGCGCTGGTAGAGTGCAATCAGTTACACTTAAAATGATATGCGATAAGGAAAAAGCTATAAATGAATTTACACCAGAAGAATATTGGACTATTGAAAGTGAAGTTTATAAAAAATCGACTAGTAAGAGTTTCATTATAAAGCTTTCTTCGCATAATGGCAAAAAAATAAACATTGCAAATAAAGCAGAAAATGAAAAAATTATTAATGAACTTAGAAATGGTAAATTTGAAGTGGCTAAAATTAAAAAAGGTACAAAAAATAAAAATTCACTGCCACCTTTTACAACTAGTACGCTTCAGCAGGATGCAAATAAAAAATTAAATTTTTCAACTAAGAAAACTATGTCTATAGCTCAGCAATTATATGAAGGAATAGAAGTAAAAGGTCATGGTACTATTGGACTTATTACTTATATGAGAACAGATTCTGTAAGGGTTTCAGATGAAGCACAGAAGACTGCTAGCAACTTTATAATGAATGAATATGGCAAGGAATATTTACCAGAAAAGCCAAAAGAGTATAAGGGAAAGAAAAATATCCAAGATGCTCATGAAGCTATTCGACCAAGTTATATTGAACTTTCACCTGATAAAATCAAAGATAGTTTAAAAGATGATCAATTCAAGTTATATAATTTAATTTGGTGTAGATTTATTGCAAGTCAGATGGCTAATTGCATTATGGATATTATTACGGTTGATATTAAAAATGGAAAATATGGTTTTAAGGCTTCTGGTAGTAAAATTAAGTTTGAAGGTTTTATGAAAGTATATAAGTATTTAACAGAAGATGAAGAGAATAATGAAAAAATACCAGAACTAATTGAAAATGAAATTTTAGAATCTAAAAGCGTAGAAGGAAAACAACATTTTACTCAACCACCAGCTAGATTTACAGAAGCATCACTAGTAAAGACTTTGGAAGAGAATGGTATAGGCAGGCCAAGTACGTATTCACCTATAATATCTACTTTGATTGATAGAAAATATGTAAAAAAAGAAAAAAAAGCTATATTACCTACTGAACTTGGTAACATAGTAAACAACATAGTAAGCGAATATTTTAACCAAATTGTTGATGTTGAATTTACCGCAGATATGGAGAATAAGTTAGATAACGTTGAAGAAGGAAAAGAAAATTGGAATAAAGTTGTAGATGAATATTTTAAGCCACTTGAAAAATCTATTGAAATAGCAGAAAAAGAAGTAGCAAAAATTACAATAGAAGATGAAGTTACAGATATAAAATGTGATAAGTGTGGCAAAAACATGGTAATAAAACATGGTAGATTTGGTGATTTTTTAGCATGTCCAGGATATCCTGAATGCAAGAATACTAAACCAATTGTTGAAGAACTTAAGGTACCATGTCCAAAATGTGGTGGTAAGGTTGTCGCTAGAAAAAGTAAAAAAGGAAGAAAATTCTTTGGATGCAGCAATTATCCAGAGTGTGACTTCATAAGTTGGTTTGAACCTTCTGAAAAAAAATGCCCTAAATGCGGCACTTTTATGGTTAAAAAAAGTAGCAAAACTAAAGGAAATTATTTAGAATGCTCAAATTCGGAATGTAAGTTTATCGAAAAAGTTAGTGACAATGTTGAAAAAAATAATGATAATAATGATAATTAAGTAATTAAACATTTAGATGATAACTTAATAGTGAATTATTTTGTCATAATATTTTTAAAAAAGTTGAATTTTTATATTTAATGTGGTATTATTTTAATGGTTTTGTATTAATTTTGAATGTTGTGAAAAATTACAATATTTTAAATTGATTTAAGGATACCCATTAAGGTATAAAGATATAATGGAGGAATAAGGATGTCTACACTATTAAGTAAAACACGAATGCTAAACAAAATACTTCAGAAAACAGGAACAGAGCCTGTAGTTTTTGATGATATATGTAAACTTCTAAGTGAAGTGCTTGAATGTAATGTATATGTTATAAGCAGAAAAGGTAAAATTTTAGGTTACAACTTTTCAAGTGGATTTGAATGCGAAATTGTTAAAAAGGATTTTATAGCTAATATGAAATTTCCTGAAAACTATAATTCAAAATTATTAAATTGTTTTGAAACTAATGCAAATTTATATAATAGTGGAATTTGCTTTTACGATGAGAATTCTAAGTGTAATCTCAAAGAAAAAATTTCAACAATAGTCCCTATAGTAGGAAACAGGGAAAGACTTGGTACTCTTTTGCTTGCAAGATTTTCAGAAAAATTTGATGATGATGATTTAGTTTTAGCAGAGTATAGTGCTACGATTGTAGGCATGGAGATTTTAAGATCAAAAAATGATGAAATTGAACTTGAAGCTAGAAAAAAGGCTGTTGTGCAATTGGCTATCGGCACATTATCATATTCAGAACTTGAAGCTGTTGAACATATATTTAATGAATTAGATGGAGAAGAAGGTTTACTTGTTGCTTCAAAAATAGCAGATAAAGTTGGAATAACAAGATCTGTTATAGTTAATGCTCTTAGAAAATTTGAAAGCGCTGGAGTAATTGAGTCTAGGTCTCTTGGAATGAAGGGAACTCATATAAAGATATTAAATGATAAATTATTAGATGAGTTAAAAAAAATAAAATAAATTCATGAAGATATTAAATAGCTTTAATTGAAAAGTATTTTAATTATTTATAATGATATTTATAAATCAATTTATTAAAAGATATATATGTACCATACCAATTTTAAATTTTGATTTTAGAACATATAGTGAAATTATAGATAAACCAGTTCAACTACAAAAATCAATTTGCGTCATAATGTCTAGAAGACGGCATTTTGATACAAATTAATTTTGAAGTTTTAAGTGGTTTATTTTTAGTTCAACTATTAAAATTCATATGCACCATAATGCTCAGAAGATGGCATTTTGGTACAAATGAATTTCAAGTTTATATAGTTTCAATGTATAAGGGGTGTTGGTCTAAGTAGGCAAAACACTTTTTTAGGCTATGCATTAGATAAGCGTTGATTTTAACACTTATTTAAAACATAGCTTTTTTAGATTTTATATGTATAAATTTGTTTTTATAAATAAAAAATAATAAAAATGTATTGAATACATTTTCTGTATGTGATATACTACTTAGAGTAAAAATACACACACTACCCATTTTGTGAATTGGTGCCAGGTTACATATATGTAACAGGTAATTCCAAATAAAAGGTAGTGGAGGTAATAACCAATTTTAAGGAGGAAATATTTATGGCAGTTATTTCAATGAAACAATTATTAGAAGCAGGTGTACATTTTGGTCACCAAACTAGAAGATGGAACCCAAAAATGGCTCCATATATCTTTACAGAAAGAAATGGAATCTACATAATTGACTTACAGAAGACAGTGAAAAAAGTTGATGAAGCTTACAACTTTATAAAGAGTGTTTCTGAAGAAGGAAAAGATGTATTATTCGTAGGTACAAAAAAACAAGCACAAGAAGCTATTGCTGAAGAAGCAGTAAGAAGTGGAATGCATTTTGTTAACAACAGATGGTTAGGTGGAATGTTAACAAATTTTCAAACTATAAAGACAAGAATTCAAAGATTAGAAAGCTTAAAGAAAATGGAAGAAGATGGAACATTTGAAGTTCTTCCTAAAAAAGAAGTTACTTTATTAAAAGGTGAAGAAGAAAAGCTTGTTAAAAATTTAGGCGGAATAACTAATATGCAACAAGGAAATATAGGTGCATTATTTGTAGTAGATCCAAGAAAAGAAAAAAATGCTATTTCAGAAGCAAAGATTTTAGGAATACCAGTAGTTGCTATTGTAGATACTAACTGTGATCCAGATGAAGTTGACTATGTAATACCTGGAAATGATGATGCTATAAGAGCTGTAAAATTAATAACAGCTAAAATGGCAGATGCTATAATCGAAGGTAGACAGGGAGAACAATTAGCTGAATAGTATAATCGCATATATAAATTAAATTTATTTTACGATAAAAAACAACGGAGGTAATAAATATGATTTCTGCAAGTGCAGTTAAAGAATTAAGAGAAAGAACTGGAGCCGCAATGATGGCTTGTAAGAAAGCTTTAACAGAAGCAAACGGGGATGCTGAAAAGGCCGTTGAGATATTAAGAGAAAAGGGATTAGCTGCTGCTGCTAAAAAAGCTGGAAGAATTGCTGCTGAAGGTTTAGTTTTAGCATATGTTGATGAAAACGGAAAAAATGGTGCTGTAGCTGAAGTTAACTGTGAAACTGATTTCGTATCAGAAAATGATGCATTTAAAGCTTTAGCTCAAAATGTTGCTAAAATGGCAGCTGTAGGAACTGCTAAAGATGTTGAAGAATTATTAGCAGAAAAATATATTGATGATAATTCTAAAACTCTTAAAGAGTTTGTTACAGATTTAATTGCTAAATTAGGAGAAAACATCAATGTTAGAAGATTTGTTAAATTTTCAGCTGATAATGGATTAGTTCAAAGCTATATTCATGCAGGCGGAAAAATTGGAGTTCTTGTAAAATTAAACTGTGATAAAGTTTCACAAGAAGTTGAAGTTTTAGCAAAAGATATTTGTATGCAAGTTGCTGCAGCAAATCCTCTATTCTTAGATGAAAGTTCAGTTGATCACTCAGCTTTAGATAAAGAAAGAGAAATTTATAGAGTTCAAGCATTAAATGAAGGAAAACCAGAAAAGATAGTTGACAAAATGGTTGAAGGAAGAATCCATAAATACTTAAAAGAAGTATGTTTAATTGACCAAGTTTGGGTTAAAGATTCTGAATTAACTATATCTAAATTATTAGAGAAAAAGTCAAAAGAATTAGGTACTGAAATTACCATAGCTGAATTTGTTAGATTTGAAAGAGGCGAAGGTATAGAAAAGAAAGAAGAAAATTTTGCTGAAGAAGTGCAGAAGCAAATGCAGCAGAGTAAATAAAAAAAGAGAACACTGCGTGTTCTCTTTTTTTAAAGCCTATCACAAATTTAAAAAATAAGCATTGGCAATATGGAGGTATAATATGGAAGCTGTAAAATATAAAAGAATAATGTTAAAATTATCAGGAGAAGCTCTAGCGGGAGAAAATGGATACGGAATAGATTTTGATGTTGCTAATAGAATAGCACATGAAATAAAAGAAATAGTTGATTTAGGCTTAGAAGTTGGTGTGGTTGTTGGAGCTGGTAACATATGGCGTGGAAGAAATGGAGAAGGAATGGATAGAACAACTGCAGATTACATGGGAATGCTTGCAACTTGTATAAATTCATTAGCTCTTCAAGATTCACTTGAAAATATAGGAGTACTTACTAGGGTTCAAACAGCTATAGAAATGAAGCAAATAGCTGAGCCGTTTATAAGAAGAAGAGCCATGAGACATCTTGAAAAAGGAAGAGTGGTTATTTTTGCCGCTGGTACAGGAAATCCATATTTTTCAACTGATACAGCAGCAGCTTTAAGAGCAGCAGAAATAGAAGCGGATGTTATATTGCTTGCTAAAAAAGTTGATGGAGTTTATGATAAAGATCCACACAAATATGCTGATGCAGTAAAATATGAAAATTTAAGTTATATAGAAGTTTTGGACAAAAGCTTGCAGGTTATGGATTCAACAGCTACATCATTATGCATGGATAATAATATTCCTATAATTGTATTTGGCCTTGATGTGCCAGGAAATATAAAAAGAGCAATAGTTGGAGAAAAAATTGGAACACTAATATCAAAATAATATTTATTATGATAAAAAATGATATTTTATATCAGATGTTTTAAGGAGGTAATTCTATGATAAATGAGATAATTAAGGAATCAGAAGAAAAAATGAAAAAAAGCATTTCTGTCTTAAAGCAAGATTTAGCAACTATGAAGGCTGGAAGAGCGAATCCTTCTCTACTTGATAGAATTGAAGTAGAATACTATGGAACAATGACACCACTTAACCAAATGGCTAATATTTCTTCGCCAGAACCTAGAATATTATTGATTCAACCATGGGATAAAACTTCAATTAAGGGTATAGAAAAAGCTATATTGGTATCAGATTTAGGTTTGAATCCATCAGATGATGGTGCAGCTATAAGACTTGTTATACCTGAATTAACAGAAGAGACAAGAAAGAACATCGTTAAAAATGTAAAGAAAAATGGAGAAGAAACAAAAGTTGCAATAAGATCTATAAGAAGAGATGCAAATGATAAGGTAAAAGTGCTTAAAAAAGATAATACTATTACTGAAGATGAAAGTAAAAAAGCTGAAGATGACATTCAAAAGAAAACTGATATATATATAAAAGAAGTTGAAAAAATTATAGAACTAAAGGAAAAGGAAATTATGTCTATATAAGGCGTGTTTTATTTCTTTAAACCTGCGTTAAACGCAGGTTTTTTGGCATTGTGGTTAAATAATATATTTTATATAATTTTAAATATACCATTTATAAATTGATTGGAGAGAATATTATGTGGAAGTTTCTAAATAAAAAGAGTAATGAAGTAGAAAAAACAAATGTTGATTTTGATATCAATAATATTCCCAAACATATTGCAATTATAATGGATGGAAATGGACGTTGGGCAAAGGCGAGAAATTTGCCTAGGACAATGGGACATAGAGCAGGAGTTGAAACTTTAAAAAAAATAGTAAGAGAATGCAGTGATTTGGGCGTAAAGTATTTGACTGTGTACGCTTTTTCAACTGAAAACTGGAAAAGACCACCTGAAGAAGTAGGTGGACTTATGAAGCTCCTTGTTGAATATTTAAGTAATGAATTAAGGGAATTATATGCAAATAATGTACAAATACGTACTATTGGAGATGTATCAAAACTTCCGAAACCTTGCATTGATATATTAGACAAATCAATGCATGATACTAAAGATAATACAGGTCTTGTTTTGAATTTAGCATTAAATTACGGTGGCAGGTATGAAATACTTAGAGCTGTAAAAAATATATTCAAAGATTATAAAGAAGGTATTATATCAGAAGAAGATATATTAAATATAGACGATAATAAATTTTCTGGATATTTATATACAGGAGGAATTCCTGATCCTGATATTATTGTAAGACCAAGTGGAGAAGAAAGACTAAGTAATTTTTTATTATGGCAGTGTGCATATTCAGAATTTTGGTATTCAAATATTAATTGGCCGGATTTTTCAATTGAAAACCTTCATGAAGCTATAGCAGATTTCCAAAATAGAGATAGAAGGTTTGGAGGAGTAAAAAGTGGAAAAAATAAATAAAAGATATATTGGAGCACTATTTTTGGCGCCTTTGCTTTTGTTCTTGTTTTTAGGTGGAGTATACTTAAAAATATTTGTTTTTGCTTTATCAATTCTAGGACTATATGAGTATTATAAGGTATCAAAAGAAAATGAAATACATCCCATGAGTGTGGTGGGATATACGCTTTGCACAATTTACTACGCTTGTCTAGCTCATAACAATTATAAGATATTAATGTTTTTAATAATTGCAGGTGTATTTTTAATGTTTTGTATACCTATTTTGGATACTAGATATAATTATATCGATATAGGGGTTACAATCTTGGGATTTATATATGTAGCTGTATTTTTTAGTTTTATTTATTTAACAAGTGAATTTCATTATGGGAAATATCTTGTGTGGATAGTATTTATAGCATCATGGATGTGTGATACATTTGCATATTATGCAGGAAGATTTTTCGGTAAAAATAAGCTTTGCCCTAAGGTAAGTCCTAAAAAAACTGTTGAAGGTTCTTTAGGTGGCTTAATTGGAAGTATAATTGCTTGTACAATATATGGATATGTGATAAGTAAGTATGGCGTTAGAATTCAGATTTATAATTATGTTATAATGGGAGCATTATGCGGGATTTTTTCTCAATGCGGAGATTTGGCAGCATCTTCAATAAAAAGACACGCTGGAGTTAAAGATTACAGTAATCTAATTCCTGGGCATGGAGGAATATTAGATAGATTTGACAGTATATTATTTTCCTCTGTCATAGTGTTTTATTACTTGAGTTTTTATGTATTTTCCTAATTTATTAAAAATAAAATTTTAAGAGGTTTGTTAATTTTAGACAAACCTCTCTTTTTATTTTCTTTAAGATGCCTAAAAGATTCTTAAGATGTCTTAGTTGAACTGGCAACCTTATAAAATATATGGTATATTATAAATAATCTAAAAAGTTTATCTAAAGGGTTACCGTAGCGAAACTTAAGTTATACATGTTTCAAAACGTCATGTTCTTGGCATTATGAGACATGTATAACTTAATAGTTGAGTCGGTAACTATATAAAGATAAACCACTTAAAACTTTAAACTATTTATGTTCCTGAGGAGAAATGTTGATATGAAGCTAGATAATGCTCAAAATAGAATAATAAAAAGTAAAGCTCTATATAGTTTGGTTAAAGGTAAAACAGGTAGAGGAAAAACTACAGTAGCTGCATATAGAAGTGTTTTCCTAAAAAATAATTATTGTTTATATAATAATGATAGAATTTTAATAATTACAAATGAGGTTGCTGAACTTGAAAATTTTAAGAAAGTTTATAAAGAGGTTTCTAAGGAAGCTGAATTTATATACCTTAGTTTGCTAGAGCCTAAAGATAATGTTATAGATGCAACTACAATAAAGGATATAGTTGATGAAAGTGAAAAGCTAAAAGTAATAAATATAGAAGACCAAATTTTAATTGTAAAAAAGGTTTTTCAGGAAATTGTTAAAATTTATCCTGAAATAAAAAAGTATGAAGATAAAGATTTTTCATTTTTAAGAGATGAAATTAAATGGATAAAAAGCTGTGAATATACTACATTAAATCAATATCAAAATGCAGAAAGAACAGTAAAAAAATCAACAAAAGCCTATAAAGCGAAGCGAATTAATAGAAATTCTAGAAGCAGGGAAGCAATATTTAAGTTTATGCTTATGTATAATGAATTTCTAAAAGATAAAGGATTAATTGATGAGGAAGATAAAATTTGTAATGCTATTAAAAATTTAAAGAAAAAAAATAAATACACTCATATAATTGTAGATGGTATTGAAAATTTTACAAAACTTCAAGTGAGCTTGATAAAGGCTTTAAGTAATGAAAAAAGTTATTCTACTATGTTTTTTACCTTTAATAAAGACAATATTAAAGATAAAAATGCGTGGTTTGTAAAGAGTAAAAATTTGAATACTATATTAGAATATACTAATATTAAAAAATATTTATTAAGAAATGATTATGCGCCCATAAAAATGATTGTAAAAGCTATAGAGAAATTTCAATACAATGATTTAAGGCATAAAACAAGTTTTAAATTTATAAGAGATATTGATAATAAAACTGAAATTATGTTAGATAGTGAGGATGTAAAATTTGAAGCAGAAGAGATGAATTCAATACCTGTATTTAGTGAAATAGCTGCAGGAGAACCGATTATGATGACTCCTGAGGTTATGGATAATTTCTACATGCCTAAACTATGGACAAAAGGTGCTAAAGATTGTTTCATACTTAAAATTAAGGGTGACAGTATGATAAATGTGAATATCAATGACGGGGATTATGTTGTTATTAAACAAGAAGCAGTGGCTCAAAATAACGATATCGTAGCGGTAGACATAGCTGGAAGTTCGACTTTGAAAAGACTTATTATAAAGAAAAATCAAGTGCTTTTAATGCCTGAAAATGAAAGATATAATCCTATTGTAATTAATGAAGAGGAAGGTGCAAGAATACTTGGAATAGCAATTGGAATATTAAAAAAAGTTGAGGTTTGATAATATAAATATAATTTCTTGAATATTAATAAATAAAGTTTTAATTTAAATTTTATTCAAGGAGTATAATGGTGAAGTGAGAGAATATAAAAAATTAATTCAGTGCATAGTCCTTTTGTTAATATTTATTATCTTTACATTATTAATAAAATACTATTTTAAGCCCTTTTTTGCTATCGTCTTTTTAATTATACTATGTAATCCTGTGTACAAGCTTCTTTGTAAGCTTAAACTTTTTAATGATAAAATAAATGCAATTATAAGTATAATATTTATTAACATAGTAGTTTTTATTATACTTTTGTATATGGGAAATTTTATTATTAGGGAAATTGGAGCTGTGGCAATAGATTATTATAATAATTTAAATGGAACAGGCCTTAACCATGTTTCATTAACAAAAGATTTTAATTTAAACAATCTAATTGTAAATTTAAAATCGCATATTGTAAGTTTTATTAATAGTGATTTTATAAAAAAAGGAGCAATTTATACTACAGACGGTATATTTTCTTATTTTGTTGGTAATATGGCTGTTTACTTTATTTTGGTAGATAAATATGATATAGTTAATTTATCTAAAATGCTATTTACAGAAGAAAAAGTAAAATTACTTATTGATAAATTTGAAAAAGTAAAACAATTGCTAAAAGTTGAAGTTTCTTTGGTTTTAGTTACATCCTTGGAAACTGTAGCTGGTTTTTATATTTTGGGAATAAAAGATGCTTTTATGCTTGGTGCTTTATGTGGCATTTTGGATATACTTCCATATGTGGGAACAATAATTGTTTTTATCCCTTTGATTTTGTGCCGCATAAATGAACAAAACTACATAATTGCTTTTGGATTGCTTTTTTTGTATATTTTACTTCAAATAAATAGACAAATTTTAGAGACTAAATTTATGAGCACTAAACTAAAAATTCATCCGTTACTTATTTTAATTTCAATTTATGTTGGAGTTAAGCTTTTTGGAATAATAGGATTGTTTATGGGACCGCTATATGTGATAAGTGCTAAGGAAATAATATTTTCTTTTTAAGGTTATAATATAGTGAAACTATAAGCTAAGAATGATGAATTTTATGGTAAATGCTTTAGCTAAAGATAAAACGCTTGAAACTTCAAAATTAATTTGTATTAATAATGACGTTTTCTTGGAATTATGATTTAAATTGATTTTGGTAGTTGAAATGGTTTATCTATATATAGGAGTGATACAATGAAGAACATATCAATAATAGGTGCAACTGGGTCTATTGGAACTCAAACACTAGAGGTTATGAAAAGTGATAAAGATAATTATAAATTAATAGCTGCTACAGCAAATAAAAACTTTAATAAAATGATAGAAATAATAAAGGAGTTTAGCCCAAAACTTGTTGTTATGACTGAGAAATATGCATATGATAAAGTTTATGAATATTGCAGGAACACTGATACAATTGTAAAGTTTGGTTTTGATGCATTAAGTGAAGCTGCTTCAATGCAAGAGGTAGACATAGTAGTTACTTCCATAGTTGGAATGATTGGTTTAGTACCAACATTGACGGCAATAAAGGCTGGTAAAGATATAGCTTTAGCAAATAAAGAAACACTTGTAGTTGGAGGAGAAATAGTAAATAAGGAAGCAGAAAAGTATGGAGTAAAGATACTCCCTGTTGATTCTGAGCATGGTGCTATTTTTCAATGTCTTCAGGGAAACAAAAATTCAGAAGTATCAAGATTACTTTTAACAGCGTCAGGAGGACCTTTTAGAGGTAAAAAAATTGATGAACTTAAGAATGTTACGTTAAAAGAAGCTTTAAATCATCCAAACTGGAGTATGGGCAAAAAAATAACTATAGATTCCGCTACACTTATGAATAAGGGACTTGAAGTAATTGAGGCACACTGGCTTTTTCATGCTGATTTTGATAATATCAAGGTTGTTGTTCATCCTCAAAGTATTATTCATTCAATGGTTGAGTATAAAGATGGAAGTGTTATAGCACAAATGGCATCACCAGATATGAAACTGCCTATACAGTATGCATTAAATTATCCTAAAAGATGCGAAAGTGTAATAAAGCCTCTAGACTTTTATTCTATGCATAATTTAGAATTTGAAAAACCAGATATGGATACTTTTAAATGTCTAAAATACGCATATGAAGCTGGAAAAGCAGGTGGTATAATGCCAACTATTTTAAATTCAGCAAATGAATATGCGGTAGATTTATTTTTAAATAACAAGATTAAATTTAATCAAATAAGCGAGATTATATATGATTCATTGAATAAATTTGAAAATACACAAATTGACAGTGTTGAAACCATTTTGAATGAAAATAAGAAGGTAACTGAATATTTAAAGGGTAAATATGAATAATTAGGAGTGATGAATTTGAGCCTTATTAATATAATTATAGCTATAATAGTTTTAGGAATTATAGTTCTCATACATGAACTCGGACATTTTATATTAGCAAAATTAAATGGTGTTAAGGTAGAAGAATTTGCCATAGGTATGGGACCTAAAATATTAGGAATCAAAGGAAAAGAAACTCAATATTCAATTAGAATTTTGCCTATAGGTGGATATGTTAATATGACTGGTGAACAGGAAAAGAGTGATGATCCACGCGCTTATTGTAATAAATCACCATTAAGAAGATTGAGTATTGTGGCGGCTGGACCTATAATGAATCTTTTACTTGCTATAATACTGTATTGCATAGTTGCAAACGTAACAGGATTTGCATCACCTAAGATAAGCGGATTTACAGCTAATTCTGCTGCTAAGGAAGCTGGAGTTAAAGTTAATGATGTAATAGTAAAGGCAGATAATTCATCTATACATACCTGGGATGATTTTTCTCTTAAAATGCTTTTAAACAAAGGAAAAACTATAAATATAACTGTAAAAAGAAATAATCAAATTAAAAGTTTTAATGTAAAACCTATAAAAAATGAAAAAGAAAATAGATATATGGTAGGTATAGCACCTACAGTTGTTTCAAAGCCATCAATTATAGAAAGTATTAGTTATGGTGGTAGTGAAACGGTAACAATGATTAAAGAAGTTTTTTTAAGCTTTAAAATGTTATTTACAGGCCAGTTATCAGCTAAAGATGTTTCGGGACCTGTAAGTATTGTTAGAGTGACAGGAGCAGCGGCAAGTGCTGGATTTATTAATCTAATAAATTTTATGGCTTTTTTAAGTGCTAATGTTGGTATGTTTAATTTACTACCATTCCCAGCGCTTGATGGAGGATATGTAATATTATTTGTAATTCAAATAATAACAGGTAAAAAAATAGATGATGATAAAGTCGGAATAGTAACAACAATTGGTTTTGCACTTTTAATGGCTTTAATGGTTGTTGTTACAATAAAGGATGTATTATATCCGCTTAAGATATGAGGTGTTTAAAATTGGAAAGAATTAAAACTAAACAAATAAAGGTTGGTAATATATTTATCGGTGGAGATTATAGAGTAACTGTTCAATCTATGACTAATACAGATACTAGGGATGCAGATGAAACTTTAATGCAGATCAGAAAATTAGAAAATGCTGGCTGCGATATAATAAGATGTGCTGTTCCAGATATGGAGGCGGCAGAGGCTTTGAAGAAAATTACAAAAAACACGACTATGCCTGTAGTTGCTGATATACATTTTGATTATAGATTAGCATTGGAATCAATTAAAAATGGTGTCTCAGCACTTAGAATTAATCCAGGGAATATAGGCGCAAAAGAAAGAGTTGAATTAGTAGCAAAAAGTGCAAAAGAAAAACAAATTCCAATACGTATAGGTGTAAATTCAGGCTCACTTGAAAAAGATCTTTTAGAGAAGTATAAAGGTGTTTCAGCTGAGGCTTTGGTGGAAAGTGCATTAAAACATGTAGAAATTCTTGAAAATGTTAATTTTGATGATATTGTTATATCTATAAAATCATCAAATGTTAAAATGATGATAGATAGCTATAAATTAATAGCTAAAAAGGTAAATTATCCTCTTCATCTTGGAGTTACGGAAGCCGGTACAATTTGGAGGGGAACAATTAAATCTTCAATAGGAATTGGAGCTCTTTTAAGTGAAGGAATTGGAGATACAATAAGGGTTTCGTTGACAGGTGATCCAATAGAGGAAGTTAAAGTTGGAAGAGAAATATTAAAAACTTTTGGATACATTAAAAGTGGAATTGAGTTCGTTTCATGTCCAACATGCGGAAGAACTTCTATTGATTTGATTAAAATAGCAAATGAAGTTGAAAAAAGACTTGAAAATTCAAATAAAAATATTAAAGTGGCAGTAATGGGTTGCGTTGTTAATGGACCTGGAGAGGCAAGAGAAGCAGATATTGGAATTGCAGGTGGAAAGGGCGAAGGACTAATATTTAAAAAGGGCAAAATTATTAAAAAGGTAAAAGAAGAATATTTAGTTGACGAATTAATAAATGAAATTGATAATATGTAATTCTATACTGAAATAAAAATAAACCATATCTAAAAATGGAAAGGTAATAAGTTTTTAACTTTTTCTTGAAATATGTATCTAACTGTGATACTATATAGTTATATTAAAGTTTGCTGATAAATTTTATCTTAGAGAGTGGGTTGAAACCCGCTCTTTCGTTTTGTATGCGCAACGATATGTTGCGTTTTTCATTAATACGATTTTTGAAAAAAATATACCCTAGGTGAATTTGTTTTTTTACTAACTTTAATATATTACATTTTATATGTCTTTAAAGGTTTAAATACTTTAAAATAGTAAAATATATATTGTGAGGAGGGATAATTTTGATAGATAAGCTGATAGAATTGATTAAACCATTAGTTGAAGAACTAAATTATGATTTTTATCATCTTGAATTTGTTAATGAAGACGGAGAAAATTATTTAAGAATATATATAGACAGTAGTGAGGGAATAAGTCATTCTGATTGTGAAAAGGTAAGCAGAAAAGTAAGTGATGTACTTGATGAAGAAGATCCTATTCCTTACAGTTACTACTTAGAAGTATCTTCTTCTGGTATTTTTAGAACTTTATTTACAGATGAACATTTAAAAAGATATAATGGTAATAATGTAAGAATAAAAATCAAAGGTACTTTTAATCATGAAAAAGAATTTGTTGGTAAACTAAATGGATTTAATGATGAAAATATAGAAATTATTATTGATGAAGAAGAAATAAAAATTCCTAGAAAAAAAATAAAGAGGATTAATTTAGAAGGGGAGCTTTGAGGAGGTTAAATAAATGAATCAGGAATTTATTCAAGCACTTAGGGAAATTGTTAGTGAAAAGGGAATAAGCGAAGACATGCTTTTTGAAACAATTGAGGATGCGTTAGTTGCAGCATATAAGAAAAATTATGCTAAGGTTGCAGAAAATATTCATAATGTAAGAGTATCTATGGATAGAGACAATGGTGAAATACATGTATATTCACAGAAAAAAGTTGTAGATGAAATTGAAGATAAAATTTCAGAAATTTCTTTAGAAGAAGCCAAGAGCATAAGTAATGTTTATGAGGTTGGTGACATTGTAGATATAGAAGTAACACCAAAAAGTTTTGGAAGAGTAGCAGCTCAAGCTGCAAAGCAAGTAGTTGTTCAAAGAATAAAAGAAGCAGAAAGAAGCCTTGTATATAATGAATTTTCTGAAAAGGAATTTGATATTGTAACAGGTAAGGTTCTTAGGAAAGACAAAGGAAATGTATTAATAGATCTTGGTAGAATAGAAGCAATTCTAACTCCGTCTGAGCAGATACAAGGAGAAGAATATGTATATAATTCAAGAATAAAACTTTATATAGTGGAAGTTAAAAACACAACTAAAGGTGCGCAAGTTGTAATATCAAGAACTCATCCTGGTCTTGTTAAAAGATTATTTGAACTTGAAGTACCAGAAATATATAATGGTGTTGTGGAAATAAAAGGCATATCAAGAGAAGCAGGATCAAGAACTAAAATAGCTGTTTATTCCAACGATGAAAATATAGACCCTATGGGCGCTTGCGTTGGGCAAAAAGGAGTAAGAGTTCAAAACATAGTTAATGAACTAAAAAATGAAAAAATAGACATTATAAAATGGAGTAAGCTTCCAGAAGAGTATATTGCTAATTCTATAAGCCCTGCTAAAGTTTTAGATGTTACAATAAATGAAGAAAATAAATCAGCTCAAATAGTTGTAGATGACAATCAACTTTCACTTGCTATAGGAAAAGAAGGTCAAAATGTAAGACTTGCAGCTAAATTAACAGGCTGGAAAATTGATATAAAGAGTAAATCTCAAGTTGAAAATAGCTAAAATTAAATATTTAAGTATGCTGTATTGGAGGTGCTGTCCATGAAAGTAAAAAAGATACCTCAAAGAATGTGCACAGGGTGTATGCAGATGAAACCTAAAAAGGAACTAATTAGGATTGTGAAAAATAAGGATAATGAAGTTTCAATAGATACGACTGGCAAAAAACCTGGCAGAGGAGCATATATATGCAAAAATATTGAATGCTTAGAAAAGGCAGTTAAGCAAAAAAGGCTTGAAAAAAATCTTGAAAGAAAGATTGATGATGATTTATATGCTAGATTAAAGGATGAGATTATTAATGAACAATAAGTTTCTTCAATTTTTAGGTATAACTAAAAAATCAGGTAATCTTTTAGAAGGCTATAATAAATGTGAAGAGGCATTAAAATATGGAAAAGCAAAATTAATAATATTGTCAGAGGATGTCTCTCAAAACACCAAGGATAAATTTGAAAATTATTCCCTAAGGTTTAATGTTCCTATTATAAATAATGGATTTTTAAGTGAGGAATTGGGAAAAATACTAGGTAGAAAAGAAATTAAAGTATTATGTATTATAGATTACAAAATGAGCACTAAATTAATAGAGCTATTGAAGCAAGAAAATAATTAAACGGGGGTGTATGATTTGTCGAAAGTTAGAATATATGAATTGTCAAAAAAATTAGGTAGATCAAGCAAAGAACTCATAGCTTTACTCGAAGACGAGTTTGGTATCAAAGTAAAAAATCATATGAGTGCAATTGATGATGAAGATGCAGAATTAATAGAAGAGATGATTTCAGAGCAAGATAAAGAATCTGCAGCTGATGGAAATAATGAAACTAAAACTTCCAGCATAGTAGAAGAATATGAAGATGCAATAGCAGATAGTATAAAAGTAAGAAAAAATAATAAAAAGAATAAGAATAAAACTAAAGATGCGGAGGAACAAAATATTAATAACGAAAATGGTTCAGATGTAGCTGAAAGAGGCGTAATAGAAATAGAAAAAACAATAACAGTCAAGGATTTAGCTGACAAACTTGATAAACCTACGACAGAAGTCATTAAACAACTTATGTTTATGGGAGTAATGGCTGCTATAAATCAAGAAATTGATATCGAAACAGCAACAAAAGTAGCCGATAAATTTGAAATAGATGTAGTTATGAAAGCTGATGACGAAGATAAAAAGGAACTTGAGAATGAGTTTGAAAGTATTTTTGAGGATGAAGAAGTAGTAGAAGAAGAAAATTTAATAAAAAGACCACCTGTTGTAACTGTAATGGGTCATGTAGATCATGGTAAAACATCTCTTCTTGATGCTATAAAAAAATCAAAGGTTACAGAAACAGAAGCTGGCGGAATAACACAGCATATAGGTGCCTACACTGTAAATGTAAATGGGGAAAAAGTAACTTTCCTTGACACTCCTGGCCACGAAGCTTTTACTGCAATGAGAGCTAGAGGAGCACAAATTACCGATGTGGTAATTTTAGTTGTTGCTGCTGATGATGGTATTATGCCTCAAACAAAAGAAGCAATAAATCACTGCAAGGCTGCCGATGTTCCTATAATTGTTGCTATTAATAAAATTGATAAACCAGGTGCAAATATTGATAAAGTTAAACAGGAACTCACAGAAAATGGCATCATACCTGAAGATTGGGGTGGAGATGTTGTATGTGTACCTGTATCAGCTAGAACAAGAGAAGGTTTAGATACTTTACTTGAAATGACAGTACTTACATCCGAAATTCTTGAATTAAAAGCTGATCCTAAACGTAAGGCAAGAGGTACTGTAATTGAAGCAAAACTTGATAAAGGAAGAGGTTCAGTTGCATCATTGCTTGTTCAAAATGGTACACTTCATGTAGGAGATTCGATTATTGTAGGATCAACTTACGGAAGAATAAGAGCAATGTTTGATGATAAAGGTAAGAAAATTAAGTCAGCGGGACCATCAGTACCAGTTGAAGTACTTGGACTTTCAGATGTTCCAGAAGCTGGAGATAAATTTAATGTTGTTAAAGATGAAAAATCTGCAAGAAATATGGCTGAACTTAGAGTTCAAAAATTAAGAAGCGCTAATCTTGCTGCTAAGCATAAAGTTTCTTTGGAAGATTTGTACAGTCAAATACAAGAAGGAAAAGTAAAAGAATTAAGTATTATAGTTAAAGCAGATGTTCAAGGATCGGTAGAAGCTGTTAAACAATCATTTGAAAAATTATCTACTGATGAAGTTAAAATAAGAGTTATACACTGTGCAGTAGGAGCTATAACTGAAACTGATATAATTTTAGCAAGTGCTTCTAATGCAATAATAATAGGATTTAATGTAAGACCTGATAATAATGCAGCTGCTCTTGCTGAAAAAGAAGATGTAGATATAAAAACTTATAGAGTTATATATAATGCTATTGATGATATTAAAGCCGCTATGGCAGGTATGCTTGAGCCTGAGTTTAAGGAAGTTGTTATTGGAAGAGTAGAAGTAAGGCAGGTATATAAAATATCAAGCATTGGAACTGTTGCAGGTTGCTATGTTCTAAATGGAAAAATAACTAGAAATAGCCAAATTAGACTTATTAGAGATGGTATCGTAATTTTAGAAGGCGAGCTTGGATCATTAAAAAGATTTAAAGATGATGCAAAGGAAGTTGCTCAGGGATTTGAATGTGGTATTACACTAGAAAAGTACAATGATGAAAAAGAAGGAGATATCATTGAAGCTTTTGAAATGCAAGAAGTTAAACCTAAATTAAATAAGTAAACTAAACTTCTTTGGAAGGGAAGATTTATATGGCTAAATATAGAAGTGGAAGAATTAACGAAGAAGTAAAAAAAACTATTAGCAATACTATACAAAACGAAATAAGAGATCCAAGATTTACAGCTATGGTAAGTGTAACTAAAGTTGATGTAACTAAAGATTTAAGATATGCTAAGGTTTATGTTTCTATACTTGGAAAAGAAGATGAACAAAAAGAAGCTTTAGCAATACTTAAAAATAGTGCCTCCTTTATAAGAAGAGAATTAGCAAAAGGCGTCAAGCTTAGAAATACACCAGAAGTAATTTTTGAGCTAGATAATACCATAGAGTATGGTATGCATATAGATGCACTTTTGGAAAAGATAAAGGAGAATGACAAAAATGATAGTGAATAGAATAATAGATAAGATTATGAAAAGTAATAAGATTGCAATTACTTTTCATGTTTCGCCTGATGGAGATTCTATTGGTTCTAGTCTTGGACTTTTATATGGTTTAAGATCACTTAATAAAGATGCATATATATTGTGTAAAGAGGCAATTCCTGAAGTATTTTCATTTTTGGCAAATTCTAATGAAATAGATGGAGAAAGTACAACTTTAAGGGAAAATACAGATTTGCTCATTACTCTTGACTGTGGTAATGTTGAAAGGCTAAATTACAATATAACGGTAGAAGAATTTAAAAATAGAAATTATGAAGTTATAAATATGGATCATCATATTACTAATGATTTATTTGGGGATTTAAATTACGTTGATTCTAATGCAGCTTCAGTTGGCGAAATAATTTATCAAATTTTAAAAATGATGAATGTAACTATAAACAAAGAAATTGCAGCATGTTTGTATACGTCAATACTTACTGATACAGGTTCATTTAGGCATTCTAACACAACAAGTGTTACGCATAATATAGCCGGAGATTTAATAAATACTGGCCTTGATTTTAGTGAAATACATAGAACGATATTTGATAATAAGAAATTTGAGGTTTTAAAACTTCAAGCTATTGTTATGAATGATATGTATTTGGCTTGCGATAAGAAATTGTGTGTTATGAAAGTTACAAAGGATATGATAAAAAATTCTGGAGCAGATGAATCTGATACTGGAGAACTTGTTTCACTTGGACTTAAAGTTAATACAGCAGAAGTGAGTGTATTGTTAAAAGAAAAAGATGATATCACTAAATTAAGTCTTAGGTCTAAATCTTATGTTGATGTTAGAAAAATAGCTGAGAAATTTGGCGGTGGTGGTCATATAAGGGCAGCTGGATTAGCTATAAATACAGACATTAAAGATGCAGAAAAAATTATAATAAGTGAAATTGAAAAAGAGTTGATAGGATGAATGGAGTAATAAATGTATATAAACCATCAGGAATTACATCCTTTGACGTTGTAAAGAGTATTAAAAAGATTTCTGGAGAGAAAAAGGTTGGTCATACAGGAACTTTAGACCCTCTTGCAGAAGGGGTTTTGCCAATATGTTTGGGAAAGGCCACAAAACTTGTAGATTTTATAATGTCAGGTAAAAAAGTTTATCAGGCTGAAATGAAATTGGGGGAGATTACAGATACTTATGATAGAGAAGGAAAGATAATTAAAACAGCACCTGTTGAAGCAGATGAAGTTGAAATTTCCAAGGCTATTATGAGTTTTAAAGGTGACATACTTCAAGTTCCCCCTATGTATTCTGCGTTAAAAGTAAATGGTAAAAAGCTTTACGAGCTTGCTAGAAACGGAATTGAAGTGGAAAGAGAAGCTAGAAAAGTAAGCATTTACAATGTCAATATTAAAAGCATAAATATACCATTGGCGGTTTTTGATGTAGAATGCTCAAAAGGTACGTATATAAGAAGTTTATGTTACGATATTGGACAAAAGCTTGGATGTGGAGCGGTAATGTATAACCTTACTAGATGTGCATCAGGGATATTTAATATTGAAAATAGTGTGAAACTAGAAGAATTAAATAAAGAAAATATATTTGAAAACATAATTTCTTTAGATGACTGCTTAAGTAATTATCCTTTATTAAAGGTAAATGAAAAATTTGAAAAATTACTTATAAACGGTGTTAGCATCCAAGATAGAAAAATGATTGATATGGTTGAAGAAGAGAAGATTTATAAATTGCAAAATTCTCACAATAAGTTATTGGGATTAGGTTCTTTAACTGAAAAGGGATTTAAAATTGTAAAATTATTGACTTAGGAGAAATGTTTTATGATAGTTTTAAATGATAATTTTAAAGTTAAACTTGATTATGAAACTTATATTACTATTGGAAGTTTCGATGGACTTCATAAGGGACATTTAAGTTTAATAAATAAAACAATATCTCTTAGTAAAAAAAATAATGCTAAAAGCATGGTTAATACTTTTAAAGAACATCCACTAAATACAATTAACAAGGATATAGCTCCTAAGATTATAATGGATAATGAAACAAAAATAGAAATGCTTAAGAACTTAGGTATCGACATCTTAAACTTATGTGATTTTAATGAAGAAATGATGAGAATATCACCAAAAGATTACATATTAAATATGATTAAATGCTACAATTTAAAAGGAATTATAACAGGCTTTAATCATAGGTTTGGATATAAAAATCAGGGCGATGTAGAATTACTAAAAAAATTAAGTAAAGAATACAAATTTGAACTGTATATTACTGAACCTGTAAAAATTAATGATACTATAGTAAGCAGTACAAATATAAGAGGATATATTTCTAGTGGTAAGATTTCAGAAGCTAATGATATGTTATTAAGACCATATTTTATTAGTGGGACTGTTGGTCATGGAAAGAAAATAGGTAGAACTATGAATTTTCCAACAGCTAATTTAGTATACGATAAAAAGTTTGCAGTTCCTGGAAGGGGAGTATATTATACAATTGTAGAATATGAAGGTGTTTTGTATAAAGGTATAACAAATATTGGTATTAACCCTACAGTTGGTGGTAGTGTGCTTTCAGTTGAAACTTATATATTAAATTTTAATAAAGATATTTATAATAAAAATATAAAAGTAAGTTTTATAAGAAAGATTAGAGATGAAATTAAGTTTAACAATATAGTTGAATTAAAGAATCAACTTGAGAAAGATAAACATTTTGCTGATAAGCAGAAAATAATATAATAATTTGTAGCAAAAATAGCATTTTTTAATTTACATTTATATATTTATTTGCTATAATTACACGTGGAACCTTATGCTAAGAATACTGAGACACCGGCGATATTCTTGGAATGAGGCGATAATATTAACGGAGGTGTTTTATCAATGGATAAGGCAAAAAAACAAGAATTAATAACTAAATATGCTAGAAAAGAAGGAGACACAGGTTCTCCAGAAGTGCAAATAGCATTACTTACAGAAAGAATCAATCATTTAAATGAGCACTTACAGTTTCATAAAAAAGATCACCATTCAAGAAGAGGTCTTTTAATGATGGTTGGTAGAAGAAGAGGTCTTTTAAACTATCTTGAATCTATAGATATTGAAAGATACCGTGAATTAATAAAAAACTTAGGTTTAAGAAAATAATTAACTCAGGAGCGGTATATGCCGCTCTTTGTTTTATACCTATTACTCTAATGAAATTAATGAATTATACAATTTTAAAGCAAAGTAGCCAATTGTTTCTAATGAAGTTTGTGGAAATATGAAAATTTTATAGAAACAATAGCAATTTACTAATTAAAATTATATATAGATATACCATTTCAACTACTAAAATTAATTTGCATCATAATGCCTAGAAGATGGCATTATGATACAAATTAATTTTAAAGTTTCAAGTGGTTTATCTTTAATTACATAAAAGTATATAATTAAATAAATAATATAAATGAGATACTTTATATTAAGGAGGTAGATGTATGTCACATGAGTTAGAGACTATAATTGCTGGCAGAAAATTAAAGGTTGAGTATGGCAAAACAGGAAAGCTTTCTAATTGCGCTATATTTATGAGCTATGGAGATACTGTTGTTATGGTTAATGTTAATGCCTCAGAACAGCCACGCCAAGGTATAGATTTTTTTCCATTAAGTGTTGAGTATGAAGAAAGATTGTATTCTGTTGGAAAGATACCAGGTGGATTTGTAAAAAGAGAAGGAAAACCTTCTGAAAAAGCAATTCTTCATGCAAGAGCAATTGATAGACCTATTAGGCCATTATTCCCAAAAGGATATAGAAATGATGTTCAAATAGTATGTACAGTAGTATCTGTAGAACAAGATAATGCACCGGATATTTTAGCGATGAATGGAGCATCAATGGCGCTTTGTTTATCAAGTATTCCATTTACTACACCAGTGGCAACTGTTTCTGTTGGTCTTATTGATGGAGAATTTATTTTAAATCCTACAGTTGATGAAAGAGACAAAAGTACATTAAATTTAACAGTATGTGCTACAAAAGAAAGAGTTATGATGATAGAAGCTGGTGGAGATGAAATACCAGAAGAAGTTATGATTAGTGCCATAGAATTTGGATTTGAGGCTTGTCAAAAAATAGTTCAATTCCAAGAAGAAGCTATGAAATCATTTGGTAAAGAAAAGGATGTTCCAGTATTATATCATCCAAAAGAAGAAATTGAAAAGGATTTAAATGAATTTGCTTTCGACATGCTCAAAGAGGCTATGTACATAACTGATAGAGATGAAAGAAATTTAAAATTAAAAGAAATAAAAGAAAAAATATCAGAACAATTTGGTGAAAAATATCCAGATGATTCTGCTGATATTGGAGAAGTTATATATAATCTTCAGAAAAAAATAGTTAGAAATATGATGCTTAATGAACATAGAAGACCTGATGGAAGAGCTTTTGATGAAATAAGACCTATAAGCTGTGAAGTTGGAATGCTTCCAAGAACTCATGGTACAGGATTATTTACTAGAGGATTAACTCAAGTAATGACTGTTGCAACATTAGGTTCTTTAGGTGACGTTCAAGTGCTAGATGGTTTAGGTACTGAAGAATCAAAAAGATATATGCATCATTACAATTTCCCAGCTTATTCAACGGGAGAAGTTAAGCCACTTAGAGGACCAGGAAGAAGAGAAATTGGCCATGGTGCTTTAGCTGAAAAAGCTCTTGAACCATTAATTCCTTCACAGGAAGAATTCCCATATACTATTAGACTTGTTTCAGAAGTTTTAAGCTCAAATGGTTCAACATCACAAGCAAGTGTATGTGGTAGCACGTTAGCTTTACTTGATGCAGGTGTGCCTATAAAAAGACCAGCAGCAGGAATTGCTATGGGATTAATCACTAGTGAAGATTTAAGCAAAGAAACAGTTATGACTGATATACAGGGACTAGAAGATTTCTTTGGAGATATGGATTTTAAAGTTGCAGGTACTGAAAAAGGAATTACATCAATACAAGTTGATACTAAAATACATGGACTTTCTAAAACTTGTATTAGAGATGCAATAACTGGAGCTAGAAAGGCTAGGTTATTTATACTTGACAAAATAAAAGCTTGTATTCCAGAACCTAATAAAGAAATGTCACCTTATGCGCCTAGAGCATATACTATGAGTATATCACCAGACAAGATAAGAACTTTAATAGGACCTGGTGGAAAAACAATAAATAAGATTATTGATGAAACTGGAGTTAAAATAGACATTAAAGAAGATGGAACTGTTTTTGTATTATCTGTTGATGGACCTTCAGCAACTAAAGCATTAAAAATGATAGATAATTTAACTAAAGACGTTAAGGCAGGAGAAATTTATTTAGGAAAGGTAACAAAAACAACTACCTTTGGTGCCTTTGTTGAAATACTACCTGGAAAAGAAGGACTTGTACACATTTCAAAACTTGATGTGGAGAGAGTTAATAAGGTTGAAGATGTTGTTTCTGTTGGTGATGAAATCTTAGTTAAAGTTACTGATATAGATAATCAGGGAAGAATTAATTTATCAAGAAAAGATGTAATACAAGAACAAGAAAAAGAAAAAGAACAATAGAGTCAAACGATAGAAGGGCGTAATGGCCTTTTTATTTTATACATTTGTAGTAATAAATTACTTTTCTTATGAATAATATTTTAATGGGATTTTATAATTTAAGGAGGTAATTTATTATGAGTGATGGAATAAAATATTATAGTGATATAGAAAAGTATGAAATTATTAATATCAATGATGGTGAAAAATATTCTGTTCTCAGCAATAATGATATAATAGTAGATGAAGCAGGAAATATGAAATCATTAATTTTAGGGAATAACAAATCTGGTTTCTCATTATTTGCTAAAAGTGAGTTTTTTGAAGTACCATGGGAATATATAAAAAAAATCGGTGCAAGAACTATTATTATTGATGTTGAGGATTCAGTAATTAAAAAAAATCGCTTGTGATTTGGAGGATTATTATGAATCTCATAGTTCAAAAATTCGGAGGAACATCTGTATCTAATCAGGAAAGAAGAAAATGTGTAGTTAATAAAGTACTAGAAGCTAAAAAACAGGGTTACTTGCCAATAGTAGTAGTTTCAGCAATGGGAAGAAAAGGCGAACCATATGCTACAGACACACTTTTATCGCTTGTAGATAAAGAATTTAAAAGTAGTAATAAATTGGCAGCAGACCTTTTAATGTGCTGTGGAGAGTTTATAAGCACAGTTGTAGTTAGCAATGAATTTAATAGAAATGGAATTGCTGCTGTTCCACTTACAGGGGGACAGGCAGGAATAATAACTAATGATAATTATAATGAAGCATCCGTTAAAAAAGTTGAACCAGAAAAAATATTTCAAATTGTAAAAGAAGGAAAAGTACCCGTTATAGCAGGTTTTCAAGGAATAAGTGAAAATGGGTATTTTACCACTCTTGGAAGAGGCGGCAGTGATGTAACTGCATCTATAATAGGCTGCGCTGTGAAAGCTTGCAAAATTGAAGTTTATAAAGATGTGGATGGAATAATGACAGCTGATCCAAGGATAGTTGAAGATGCAACATTAATAGAAAAAATAAGTTATAATGAACTTTTTGAATTTGCAGAGCAAGGTGCTAAGGTAATTCACCCTAGAGCTGTTGAAATAGCTATGGCTGGCAATATACCACTCGTAGTTAAAAATACATTAAGCAGCTGTGATGGTACATTAATAAATAATTTTGGAGAAACTACAGGAAAAGGTCTTATAACTGGAATAACTTATATGAGTGGAAGAATTCAAATAAATACAAAATTAAAGGATAATACAAATAATAATAACTATGCTGATTTGTTAAATATATTAGGGCTTAATGGTATAAGTATAGATTTAATAAATGTATTTCCTAAAGAAAATATATTTACAATTGACGAAAGTAGTTTTGGTAAATTTAAAGAAATAATGGATACATTTAAAATAGCCTATTCAACAATAGAAGATTGTAGTAAGATAGCCATTATTGGAAATGGAATTTGTGGGGTACCAGGAGTAATGGCTCGTATTTTAAAATCGCTCACAAAGGAAAATGTAGAAGTACTTCAAACTGCGGATTCACATGCTACAATTTGGTGTCTTGTAAATTCTACAGATAAAGATAAGGCCATAAAAGCGCTCCATAATGAATTTAATTTAGGATCTCAATAAAATGAAATTAAATTAAAGAGATGGCACTGGGTTCTCTGAAACCTTGACTACGTTAAAAGTTATTTAATGAAAATTTTACGAATGAAATTTTTATTTTTGCACATAATAATTTTATATGTGCAGGAGGGATTTTTTATGGAAGATGAAAAAGAAGATTCGCAAAATGAAAATATAAAAGAACTTGGAGTAGAAGAAGGAGTCCCAGAGACCGATGAAAGAATACAATTTATACAGATAATTGGGCAAATTGAAGGTCATGCAGTTCTATCTTCTCAAACTAAAACAACAAAGTATGAGCATGTTATACCAGAATTAATTTCTATGGAGAACAGCAAAAAAGTCGAGGGTGTTTTAGTGGTTTTAAATACAGTAGGAGGGGATGTAGAAGCAGGGCTTGCAATTGCAGAGATGATACAGAGTTTGAGTAAGCCAACAGTATCTCTTGTTATAGGTGGTGGACATTCAATAGGGGTTCCTTTGGCTACGGCAGCTGATTACTCATATATTTCACCAAGTGCAACGATGATAATACACCCAATAAGAATGAATGGGCTTGTATTGGGTGTTCCACAAACCTTTGAATATTTTAATAAAATGCAGGAAAGAATAAATGAATTTATAGTTAGAACTTCTAAAGTATCAAAAGAAGATTTAAAAGCTATGATGGTTAAAACAAATGATTTATTAAATGATATGGGAACAATTTTAATAGGCAAACAGGCAGTAGATTGTGGGCTTATCGATGGAGTTGGTGGATTAAAAGATGCCATTAAGAAGTTAAACGAATTAATCGACAATAAGGATGCTAGTGTATAAAATCTTTTAACTTAAATGAATTTCTAATGAAATCACCTTCAAAAGAACCATAGGAAAAATCCTATGGTTAATTATAGTAATTAACTTAAGATAAAAAGGATTATTATGTTTTATGTAGAAAATAATAATTAAAGGGTTATGTAACAATACTTAATTTATATATGGTTCAAAAGCTTATGCCTAAAATATTTTTGAATACCTATAAATTAAATAATAAAGTCGATAACCTTACGATGGAGGTGATTATAGGTGTCAAGAAATAGAAAACGTAAAAAAAATATAAATGATAAGCCTTCAGAAACTACTTTGAATAGTGATATCGCCGGAATTGCTATATTTGCATTTGGAGCATTTGCTTCATTAAGTATGTTTTTTACTAGTTTCACAGGAATAATAGGAGTAGGAATGAAAAAGCTTCTTTTCACTATAGTTGGATTAGGTGCATATGTACTTCCCATATTTTTAATGTTCATTGGAATATGTTATATAGTAAAAAGAGGAAAAATTAATTTTAGTAAAAGGTTTTATGGACTTATATTAGCATTTATTAATACACTAATGTTTATACAAATGAATGTGTTAGATGAGTATTATATAAATAATAATTTATCGCAAGGAATAAAGTTAATATATAATTCAAACAGTGTGTTTCATGGAGGAATAATATGTTATTTACTAGATATACCTATTTATAAACTGTTTGGCAAAGGTTATATTGTAATATTTATATCCGCATATTTAGTTGCTTTTCTTCTTATTTCAGAGAAATCTCTTGGTGATATAATAAAGATTAAAAGGATTCCTAAAAAATCAAAGGAAAGGCCTATTATTAAGGAAGAACCAACTTATGAAGAAGAGGCTTTACAAGAAAAGGGTAATGAACCTAGTGGAATAACCAAAAAGCTGGCTGGGAAAATTAAAATAGTTGATTTTTTAAAAAATGATGGGAATTTAGATTCTAAAAACGATGGACAAGTTGCTGCTGATATTAAAATACATGATTCACAGGATGTAAATGATAGTGAAGAGATAAGCAAAGAACTAGAAAGTGAAATTGAACAAAATTCAAATATAGATAGTGAATTAAACTATGAATATCCAAAGCCCAATTTATTAAATATAAATGAACTTAACAAAATGAATAAGAGCGATAAAAAAGAATTACTTTCAAGTGCAGCTAAACTAACAGATACATTAAACAGTTTTGGAGTTGATGCTAAAGTAACACAGGTATCAAGGGGACCATCAGTAACAAGATATGAACTTCAGCCAAGTGCAGGTGTTAAAGTAAGTAAAATAGTGAATTTAGCAGATGATATAGCACTTAACTTAGCATCAGCTGGGGTTAGAATAGAAGCGCCAATACCAGGTAAAGCTGCTATTGGAATAGAGGTGCCAAATAAAGAATTGACACCTGTTTTTTTAAGTGAAGTAATAGATTCTGATTCATTTGCTAATTCTAAGGCACATTTAGCTTTTGCATTGGGAAAGGATATAGGTGGAAATTGCGTTGTTACAGATTTAACTAAAATGCCGCATCTTTTAATTGCAGGTGCTACAGGTTCTGGAAAAAGTGTATGCATAAATACACTTATAATAAGTCTTCTATATAAATATCCACCATCAGATGTAAAACTTTTAATGATTGATCCTAAAGTTGTTGAACTTAATGTTTACAATGGAATCCCTCATCTTTTAATACCAGTTGTAACTAATCCTAAAAAAGCAGCTGGTGCATTAAGTTGGGCAGTTAATGAGATGACAAGAAGATACAAAGTTTTTGCAGAAAATAATGTTAGAAACGTTGAAGGATATAATGAACTTTTTCATAAAAATAAAGTCCAAAGTAAGATGCCGCTGATTGTTATAATTATAGATGAGCTTGCGGATCTTATGATGGTATGTCCGAATGATGTTGAAGATTATATAGGAAGGCTTGCGCAAATGGCTAGAGCAGCAGGAATGCATTTAGTTATTGCAACTCAAAGACCTTCTGTAGATGTAATAACAGGTGTAATAAAAGCAAATATACCATCTAGAATATCTTTTGCAGTTTCAAGCCAAATTGATTCACGTACAATATTAGATATGTCTGGAGCAGAAAAATTACTTGGCAAAGGAGATATGCTTTTTAATCCTGTTGGGGAATCCAAACCAGTAAGAATTCAGGGAGCATTTATATCTGAAGAGGAAGTAGAAAAGGTTGTGGAATTTATAAAAAATCAAGGAACGAAATCAGAATATAAGGAAGAAATTATAGAACAAATAAATAATAATGTAGCTAAAGCAGATTCTGATGATGATGAGCTTTTAACTGAAGCATTAAAAATAGTTGTGGAATGTAATCAAGCATCAACTTCACTTATTCAGAGAAAGCTTAGAATTGGGTATAATAGGGCAGCAAGAATAATAGAGCAAATGGAGGAAAAAGGGTATATATCTCAAAGGGATGGAAGCAAACCAAGAAATATACTGATTAGTAAAGAAGAAATTGAGAATATGTAAAATTTACCGTATAAGAATATTATACATTTAAAGTGAAAATTTTTTATTAACAATGATTAAATAAAAAAAATTTCCTTGTTTAATTTTATTTAAAGTAATAAAATATAATTTGTAACTGTAATCTTTTTGTAACAAGTTTGGTAGTTTTAATAAAATGCGCTGGGAGGAAAAGTCTTGAATAAATTAAGATTTGGAGTAGTTAGTTTAGGTTGCGATAAAAATAGAGTAGATAGTGAAATAATATTGGGAAAAGCAAATGGTAATTATGTAATAGAAAATGACCCAACAAAAGCAGATATAATTCTTATAAATACTTGTGGGTTCATAGAATCAGCTAAGCAGGAATCTATAAATACTATATTAGAAATGAGTACATATAAGAAAAAATACAATTGTAAAATGCTCATTGGAACAGGCTGTTTAACACAAAGATATGGTGAAGAGTTAATGAAGCTTATGCCAGAATTGGATGCAATACTTGGTGTTAATAATTATGATAAGCTTGACGAAATTATAAAAGAATTTTTTAATAAAGGAAAAAAAGAAGTTTATTGCAATTATAGTGATAGAAATATTAATGCAGGAAAGAGGATTATAAGTACAGGAACCTACTCCGCATACATTAGAATAGCTGAAGGCTGTAACAATTTTTGCTCTTATTGTATAATACCTCAAATTAGAGGTAAGTATAGAAGCAGAGAATTTGATGAAATTATAAAGGAAGCTAATGAATTGGTAGAGCAAGGTGTAAAAGAAATTATACTTATAGCTCAAGATACTACTAGGTATGGAACTGATTTATATGGTAAAAAAAGGCTTCATGAATTAATGAGAGAATTATCATTAATAAATGGACTTGAATGGATTAGAATAATGTACTGTTACCCAGAAGAAATAACAGATGATTTAATCAATGAAATTGCTTCTAATGAAAAGGTGTGTAAATATATAGATATGCCTATACAGCATATAAGCAATGATATATTAAAAAAGATGCTTAGAAGAACAAAAAAAGAAGAGATAACTGAAAAAATAAAACTTATTCGAAATACTGTTCCTGAAATTATAATAAGAACATCACTTATAGTTGGTTTTCCGGGTGAAACCGATGAAAACTTCAAAGAACTTTATGATTTTGTTAAAGAAACAAAAATCGATAAATTGGGAGTGTTTAAATATTCACAGGAAGAAGGCACAAAAGCTGCTGAAATGCCTATGCAGATTGACGAGGATATAAAACAAAAAAGAGAAGAAGATATAATGGTTATTCAGCAGGCTATATCTACTGAACTTAATCATAGAAAGATAGGTAATGTATACAAGGTATTAGTTGAAGGATTTAATGGTGAATATTTCTATGGAAGAAACTATGAAATGGCTCCAGAAATTGATGGTAAGGTGTTCTTTAAATCTGACCAAATGTTAAAAAATGGAGATTTTGCTGATGTAAAAATTATAAAGAATTTAGAATATGATTTAATAGGAGTTGTATGTGATGAATCTTGCAAATAAACTAACCTTGCTTAGAATATTTTTGATACCTGCATTTTTAGTCTTTATTTTGCCAAAGGGAATACCTTTTGGTAAAACTATAGCTACTGTCATATTTATTGTGGCAGCAATCACTGATAAAATTGATGGATATATAGCACGAAGTAGAAATCAAATAACTACTTTTGGAAAATTAATGGATCCTCTTGCAGATAAACTATTAGTTTCAGCTGCACTAATAACTTTTGTAGAATTTCACGTTATACCTGGTTGGATAGCAGTAGTTATAATAGCAAGAGAATTTGCAGTTACTGGACTTAGAACTGTTGCTGCTGCTGAGGGTATTATTATGGCTGCAGGCTGGTGGGGAAAAATTAAAACTGTTTTCCAAATCGTAGCATTAATTTTTGCTCTTTTATACTTAAATGTACGAAAAAATGTTGTATTTAATAAAATGATATATAATTTACATATTTTAAACATTCGCCCGAAACATATAGTAGGATTTTTCCATTATGGAACAGAGATTACTATGTATATAGCTGCTATAGTAACAGTAATTTCTGGAATAGATTACTTTGTAAAAAATAAGGAGATTTTACTTAAAGATAAATAGTTTGTTTAAAAAGGCTTGTTTATGGCAAAAATTAATCATAGGAAACATTTGACCTATGATTAATTTTATTATATAATATATTCAAAGAACAAATGTTCGAAAACGTAGAGAGGTTGGTGAACCCATTAGGGAATAATATGGATAATGAAAAGTTAAAAGCTATAGATATGGCTATGGGGCAGATAGAAAAGCAATTTGGTAAAGGCGCTATAATGAAACTAGGAGAACATAGTACTCTTAATATTGATGAAATATCAACAGGTTGTTTATCACTTGATATAGCACTAGGAATAGGCGGAGTACCAAGAGGAAGAATAATCGAGATATTTGGACCTGAATCATCAGGTAAAACAACAGTAGCACTTCATATAGTTGCTGAAGCACAAAAAAAAGGTGGAGCAGCTGCGTTTATTGATGCAGAGCATGCTTTAGATCCACAATATGCAAAAAGATTAGGTGTTGATATAGAAAATTTAATAGTATCTCAACCTGATACGGGTGAACAAGCACTTGAAATTGCAGAAGCCTTAGTTAGATCAGGAGCTATTGATGTAATAGTAATAGATTCTGTTGCGGCACTTGTTCCAAAGGCTGAAATAGAGGGCGAAATGGGTGATTCACACGTTGGACTCCAAGCAAGACTTATGTCACAAGCACTTAGAAAATTAGCTGGTTCTATTGATAAAACAAAATGTGTTGCCATTTTTATTAATCAGCTTAGAGAAAAAGTTGGAGTTATGTTTGGAAATCCTGAAACTACACCAGGTGGAAGAGCTCTAAAATTTTATGCATCAGTAAGATTAGATATAAGAAGAATTGATTCAATAAAACAGGGCGAAGAGATGATTGGTAACAGAGCAAGAATTAAAGTTGTAAAAAATAAGGTGGCACCTCCTTTTAAACAAGCAGAGTTTGATATTATGTATAATGAAGGAATATCAAGAGAAGGAAATATTGTTGATGTTGGAGTTAAAGAAGAAATAATTCAAAAAAGTGGTGCATGGTTTTCCTATGGCGAAATAAGATTAGGACAAGGAAGAGAAAATGCAAAGCAATTTTTTAAAGAAAATCCTGAAGTTAGACTTGAAGTAGAAAATAAAATAAGAGAAAAATACGAATTGCCTCTTGTTGGGGAAGATAAAAAGAGTGAAAAGCCAAAAGAGGAAAAAAATACAGAAAAAAAATAATCTGATTATGCTTAATAAATTTATAATAAAAACCGCTAAAAATGCGGTTTTTTATTATTAAAAATTAATATTAGATTAATATATATTAAAACTTATATAACTTGACATAATAGTTAAAGTAATATACAATTAATAATATACAAATACTGGTTTAGCATATTCGAATGATTGTCAATTGAATATATATGACACCTTTTCATAGCTTTCATCTACTTAATAATGTTGTGGCAAAATAAGCAAAGGAGGTGTTTTAGGCAATGAGTATTTATAACTTGATAGCTATTATTGTAGTTATATTTATAATAGTAGCGCTTGAAGTGTATCTTAGAAAAAATTACGCTTGGGCAAAAATTTCCAAGGCAGAAGAAGAAGCTAAAAAAATCAAAGAGGACGCTAATAAAGAAGCCGAAACTACGAAAAAAGAGGCTATTCTAGAAGCAAAAGAGGAAGTTCATAAACTCAGAGCAGATCTTGACAAGGAAACAAGAGAAAGAAGAAGTGAAATTCAAAGATTAGAAAGAAGAAATATTCAAAGAGAAGAAGCCTTAGACAAAAAAGGTGATATGCTGGAAAAGAGAGAGGAAGTTCTAAATCAGCGAGAAGTTTCAATAAAAGAAAAAGAAGAAAATATTGAAAGTTTATATGAAACGCAGAGAAAAGAACTTGAAAGACTTTCAGGTTTAACTTCTGAGGAAGCTAAGCAAATGCTTTTAGAAGAAATTAATAAAGAAATAAAGCATGATGCAGCAGTTATGATTAAAGATGTTGAACAACGTGCTAAGGAAGAAGCAGATAAAAAAGCACGTGAAATTATAACTTACGCTATTCAAAGATGTGCAGCAGATCACGTTGCTGAGTCAACGGTTTATGTTGTAGCACTTCCAAATGATGAAATGAAAGGTAGAATAATAGGTAGAGAGGGTAGAAATATTAGAACCCTTGAAACTTTAACAGGTGTTGATCTCATAATAGATGATACTCCTGAAGCAGTTATTTTATCAGGATTTGATCCAATTAGAAGAGAAGTTGCAAAAATTGCTCTTGAAAAATTGATTTTGGATGGTAGAATTCATCCAGCAAGAATTGAAGAAATGGTTGAAAAAGCTAAGAAAGAAGTAGAAAACAATATTAAAGAAGAAGGCGAACAAGCAACATTTGAAACAGGAGTTCATGGATTACATAATGAACTTATCAGGCTACTTGGTAGATTAAAATACAGAACTAGTTATGGTCAGAATGTTTTAAAGCATTCTATTGAAGTATCATATTTAGCTGGTTTTATGGCAGCTGAACTAGGAATAGATCCAACTTTCGCTAAAAGGGCAGGTTTGCTTCACGATATAGGTAAAGCAGTAGATCATGAAGTAGAAGGACCACATGCACTTATTGGTTTGGAAGTTGCAAAGAAATACCATGAATCTTCTTTAATTGTTAATGCTATTGGTGCACATCATGGTGATGTTGAACCTCAATCATTGGAAGCAATATTGGTTCAGGCTGCGGATGCAATATCAGCGGCAAGACCGGGAGCAAGAAGAGAGACATTAGAAGCATATATTAAACGACTAGAAAAGTTAGAAGAAATTGCTAATTCTTATGAAGGCGTAGAAAAGTCATATGCCATTCAGGCTGGAAGAGAAATCAGAATTATGGTTAAACCAGAAACAGTAGATGATACGGGTTCTGTAGAAATGGCTAGGAATATTGTAAAGAAGATTGAAGAAGAATTAGAATATCCTGGTCAAATCAAAGTTAATGTAATACGTGAAACCCGATCTATTGAATATGCAAAATAGAAATATATTAATTAAAAACGATTCCTTTCAATATTTATTGAAAGGAATTTTTTACTTATATATTTTTGGAATTTAGCAGGAATTTTTTAAAATATGTAGAATTATATACCTATACTATTAAATTAATAATGTTCACACAATTTTATCAACTTAGGAGGGTTATTATGGAAGTGTTAAAAGTTTCAGCAAAATCAAGTCCAAATTCAGTAGCAGGTGCTTTAGCAGGAGTCTTAAGGGAAAGAGGTGCAGCTGAGATTCAAGCAATAGGTGCTGGTGCGATTAATCAGGCTGTCAAGGCTATAGCTATAGCTAGGGGATTTGTAGCACCAAGTGGTATAGACCTTGTTTGTATTCCAGCATTTACTGATATTGAAATAGATGGAGAGGAAAGAACTGCAATTAAATTGATAGTTCAACCTAGGTAGTTAGTAATTCTATAAGGAGACTTTGAAGTTTATTCAGGTCTCTTTTATTTTCTTTAAAAATGTGTTAAATTATATTTGATAGTTTCACTATATATAAACTAAAAGATATTTTGTTTGGAGGAGTATAATGATAAAAATTGACATTAAATCGTTAATCGCACTTATGAGGCCTAAGCAATGGACCAAGAATCTTTTTGTATTTGGTGCGGTATTATTTTCCGGAAATTTCGTTAGTAAAGATTTATTCTTGGCAAATATACTTGTATTTATTATGTTTTGTTTGGCATCTTCAAGTATTTATGTCCTCAATGATATAATTGATGTTGAGAAAGATAAATTGCATCCTGTAAAAAAGTTTAGACCAATTGCAAGTGGTAAAGTATCAAAATTGCAGGGCATAATTTTAGATATTGTTTTATTTTTAATAATTTTAATATTTACGTACAGATTTAATTTTGAAGTATTGATAGTAATACTTGTGTACATTGTAATGAATATATTTTATTCGTTTATTTTAAAAAATGTTGTGATAATTGATGTAATGGTTATTACAGCTGGGTTTGTTCTTAGAATAGAAAGTGGAAGTATTGCAACAAATGTAGAGTTATCCCCTTGGATAATACTGTGCACTATACTGCTTTCATTATTTCTTGGTTTAAATAAAAGGAAAAGTGAAATAGTAGCTTTAAAATCTGATAGCGTAAAAACAAGAAAAATTTTAAAAGAATATTCAGTAGAATTAATTGATAAAATGCTTACAATTGTAACTCCATCTATTTTAATGGCATATTGCCTTTATACATTTAATTCTACTCAAAGCAAAAGTATGATGTTTACGATACCTTTTGTTTTATATGGAATTTTTAGATATCAGTATCTTATGGAAACACAAAATATAGGTGGAAAACCCGAAGATGTTTTTACAAAGGATAAGGCATTTTTGGTTAATATTATTTGTTGGTTTTTAGTAGTAGTTTGTGTGATTTACTTTAAAATTTAATAAAAATATATAATTTTATATTACATATTCAATAAAAAGATGTATAATGGTAATATTAGGTGATATATTGAGAATGTGTATAAAAATTTCCTATCAAATTTCAATTAAAAATATAATTGAAAGATTTAATTACATTAAAGAGTTTATACATAAACTAAAATAATTTGTAGGGGGAGATACTGTGAGTAAAGTATTAACAATGGTTTTGCCTATTAATGGTACATTAATTCATTTAACAGATATTAATGATTATTTGTTTAATAAAAAAATAATGGGCGAAGGTGTGGCTATAGAGCCAGCAGATGGTGAGGTTTTTTCACCAATTGATGGTAAGGTTGCGCTTATATATAAGGCTAAGCATGCAATAGCTATTGAAAATGAAGACGGAATTAAAGTTTTAATCCATGTTGGGTTAGATAGTGCGAAGCTAGATGGTAAAGGATTTGCATTATATGTAAAAGAAGGGGACGCTGTAAAAGCAGGCGACAAACTTTTAAGTTTTGATAGGGATTTTTTGGAAAAGAATGCGTCTATAACAACACCTGTTGTAATAACAGAGTCTGAGAGAGTAAAAAATTATGATATAGATTATTCAGTAAAAAAATCAGGTTTGGAATTTGCAAAATTTTATATTGATTAGTAGTATTTTGCGCAAATTTTATTGAATATGTAGTCTAATTGTGTTATACTAATCTAAGCTGATTTAAGTAAAAATTAAATAGAGGTGATTGTTAATGGTAACAAAAAGTGTTGTTGTAAAAAGTGCAACTGGTTTACATGCTAGACCAGCAACATTACTTGTAAAAAAGGCATCTAGTTTCAAATCAGATGTTAATATGGAGTTTAATGGTAAGAAAGCAAATGCTAAAAGTTTAATTGGAGTTTTATCTTTAGGAGTAACTAAAGACAGCACAATTAAAATAACAGTTTCAGGTGATGATGAAGCTTTAGCAGCTGAAGAAATCGCAAAATTAATAGAATCTTTAGATGAATAATGTAAAATAAAAACAATGAAAATTTTTTCATTGTTTTTATTTTACATTATTCTACGATATATTTAAAAAAATACGAATAAAATGTATTAAAATGAATATAATTATATGGTATACTATAAACGAAATTAATTATTCTAAATATTACGTACGGAGGTATAGTATGAGAACTACTTATGAAACACCACTTAATAGAAGATATGCGTCAGAAGAAATGAGTTATCTTTTTTCTGATGAAATGAAGTTTAAAACATGGAGAAAATTATGGGTAGCATTAGCAGAAAGTGAAATGGAATTAGGTCTTAATATAACAAAGGAACAAGTTGATGAACTAAAAAGCCATGTTGATGATATTAATTATGAAGTTGCAGAGGAAAGAGAAAAAATTGTTAGACATGATGTTATGAGTCATGTGTATGCATATGGTGTTCAGTGTCCTTCAGCTAAAGGTATAATACATTTAGGAGCTACCTCTTGCTATGTTGGAGACAATGCTGACATGATAATAACAAAGCAGGCGTTATTAATAATAAAAAAGAAATTGATAAACGTTATTAGTCACTTAAGTGATTTTGCTATGAAATATAAGGACTTACCTACACTTGGATTTACTCATTTACAACCAGCACAACTTACAACAGTAGGTAAGAGATGCACACTATGGATACAAGATTTAATGATAGATTTAGAAAACTTAAATTTTGTTATTGATAATTTGAAACTTAGAGGAGTAAAGGGAACTACTGGAACTCAATCTAGTTTTATGGATTTATTTAATGGCAATGAAGAAAAAATAAAAGAATTAGAGAAAAAAGTAGTTTCAAAAATGGGATTTGAAAAGGCATACAATGTTACTGGTCAAACTTATCCAAGAAAAGTTGATTCTATAGTATTAAATACTTTATCTGAAATAGCTCAAAGTGCTTATAAATTTAGTAATGATCTTAGAATTCTTCAAAATATGAAAGAGATGGAGGAACCATTTGAAAAAAATCAAATAGGATCATCTGCTATGGCTTATAAGAGAAATCCAATGAGATCAGAGAGAATAAGTGCACTTGCTAGATATGTTATTGTAGATGCTTTAAATCCAGCTATTACTGCTTCAACTCAATGGTTTGAAAGAACTTTAGATGATTCGGCTAATAAGAGACTTTCTGTTGCAGAAGGCTTCTTGGCATTAGATGGAGTATTAAATCTATATATAAATGTGTCAAGTAATATGGTTGTATATGAAAAAGTTATAACTTCACATGTAAATAGTGAGTTACCTTTTATGGCTACAGAAAATATAATGATGGAAGCTGTAAAAAGAGGTGGGGACAGACAAGAACTTCATGAGCTTATAAGAACATATTCAATGCAAACTGCTAAGAGGATTAAAGAAGAGGGATTATCTAACGATTTAATTGATAGAATAAAAAAGGATTCTACATTTAAATTAAGTGAAAAAGAGATAGATGAAATTATTGACCCTAAAAAGTTTGTTGGAAGAGCACCTGGTCAAGTAGTAGACTATATACAGGAATGTGTTAAACCAGTGCTAGAAAGTAATAAAGACTGTATAAATGTTGATGTAAATATAAGTGTATAATTCTACCATAAATTAAAGTAAATTATTGCTAAAATAAATGTAAAATATTACAAAAAAATATTTACATGAGTTACATAAAAGTATATAATTAGTTCATGAAATAGTATCGATATTATTCTTTTCATGGACTATTTATATTAATGATGAGATGAAGGGTAGAAAATGACTAAAAGTAGAATTATTATAATATTAACCTCTTTAACATTTTTATTTTTTTGTGGTTGTTCATCTAGTACAAAAAATAAAGTTAAAAATAGTGTTAACTCACAGCAGCTCACAGCTAAAAATGATAAAAAACAAAATAAAGTAAAAAAACCCCCTGAAGTGGAAAAACCCCAAGTTTATAAAGTTGGATCAAAAGGTGATAAAGTAAAGGACATTCAAGATAAATTAATAACATATGGATATCCTGTTACTGATGATGGAAAATTCGGAGTGGCTACTGATTGGGCAGTTAGAGACTTCCAATATAGGCATAATCTTAATATGGATGGCTCTGTTTCTGATAACACCTTTAAATTCCTAAATCAAAAACCAACCACTGACACTATGTGTAATTCTAATCTTAATCCAGTTCAAAATCCAGATGTACAAGCTAAAAAGGCTTATGCTGAAAATATTGCAAATTCAAATAATCTTGATAGCTATACTAAATATTTAATTATAGCTTCACTTAAAGAGCAGAGAGTTTATATTTTTAATGGAAGTAATAAAAATTGGACACTTATAAATACTTTTCAGTGTACATCAGGTGCAGCAGCAACGCCAACAATTACTGGACACTTTTTCGTTCAAGGTAAGGGCAGGGCATTTAAGTCAGGGAATGATATTATATGTAAGTACTATACACAAATACAAGGCAATTATTTATTTCATAGTATATTATTTGATAAGAATGGTAATGTTGTAGATGGTACTTTAGGAGCTTCACTTTCCCATGGATGCATGAGACTAGCTGTTGAAAATGCAAAATATATATATGACAATATACCGATGGGAACGTCTATATGGATTTATTAAAAAGAATAAGGGAGTACAATATGAAATTTACAGAATTTGAATATAAAAGACCCGATGTAGAAGAAATAAAAAATAAAATTAATTTTCTTTTAAAAGATTTTAATAATGCGGATACTTTTGAAATGCAGGACAAAATAATTAAGGAAATTAATGATATTAGAAATGAATTTGATTCAATGAGTACAATAGTATATATAAGGCATACTATTGATACTAATGATGAGTTTTATGATGCTGAGCAGACTTTTTTTGATGAAAAATTACCAATATATAATGGCATTATAACAAGTTATTATAAGGCATTAATAAACTCTAAATTTAAGGGTAAACTTGAAGAAAAATGGGGAAAACAATTATTTACAATAGCGGAGTGTGCAATCTCTACATTTTCGGATGAAGTAATTTCCGATCTTCAAGAAGAAAATGCACTTGCAAGTAAATATACTAAACTCCTTGCTTCTGCAAAAATAAATTATAAGGGTGAGGAAAGAAATCTTTCACAAATGACACCTTTTACTTTATCAAAGGATAGAAACGAAAGAAGACTTGCTAGTGAATTAAAATATCAATTTTTTGCCGATAATTCAGTTGAATTTGATGATATATATGATAAACTTGTAAAAGTTAGAACTAAAATAGCTAAAAAGCTTGGTTTTAATAGTTTTGTAGAACTTGCGTATAAAAGACTTAATAGGTCAGATTATAATCCTGAAATGGTAAAGAATTTTAGAAAGCAAGTTAAGGAATATTTAGTTCCAATTGCTAAAAAGCTAGTAGAAAAACAAAGAAAAAGATTGGAACTCGAAAAAATAGAATACTACGATCTTAATTTCTATTTTAAAACAGGTAATGCAAAGCCTCATGGTTCAGCAGAATGGATGGTAAAAAATGCTCAAAAAATGTATTCTGAACTTTCTAAAGAGACAGGAGAATTTTTTGACTTTATGGTAGAAAATGAACTTTTAGATTTAGTAAGTAAAAAAGGAAAAGGCAGCGGAGGATATTGTACGTATATAAGTAAGTATAAGTCACCATTTATATTTTCAAACTTTAATGGGACTTCTGGTGATGTAAATGTACTTACACATGAAGCAGGGCATGCTTTTCAAATCTTCTCAAGTAGGGGGTTTGGAATACCAGAATATAATTTTCCTACACTAGAAGCTTGTGAAATACATTCAATGAGTATGGAATTCTTTACTTGGCCTTGGCTTAATCTTTTCTTTGAAGAAGAAGCAGATAAATATAAATTTTATCATATAAGCGATGCTTTTCTATTTATACCTTATGGCGTAGCTGTTGATGAATTCCAACATGCTGTTTATGAAAATCCTGATATGACTCCAGAGGAAAGAAAAAAGACCTGGAGAGAAATTGAAAAGAAATACATGCCATATAAGGACTACGAAGGTAATGAATTTTTGGAATTAGGCGGATATTGGCAGCAGCAGAGGCATATTTATGAGAGTCCATTTTACTATATAGATTATACTCTTGCCCAGTTATGCGCATTTCAGTTCTGGAATAAGTCATTGCACAATAGGGAAGAAGCTTGGAAAGATTACTGTAATTTATGTAAACTTGGCGGAAGTAAGTCATTTTTGGAACTTGTAAAAAGTGCAAATTTAAAATCGCCTTTTGAAGACGGAACTATAAAGGAAGCTATTGAACCTGTAGGAAAGTGGATTGGTAGCGTTGATGATTTAAAATTATAGAAAAAGAGCTATTACTTTAAGGCATAAGAGCTTAAGGTAGTAGCTCCTTTATTATAGAATGACAACTTTTGGTATTATTGAACCTGATTTGTTGGTTTTGTTTACATAATATAAATTATGTGAATTATTTTTTTTGTTAACCTAGAATTAAATAATTTAATTAATAAATTGTATGTACTATTGTAATATAGTTGTCACAATTAAAGGTTATTATATAAACATAGAAAATGAATTTCCCAATCCCAATTTAATATAAATTAAATATAAAAAAGCAGTTGGTTAGTCCCCCTTTCCAGCTGCTTTTCTATATTTAAATAAAAAATTATTCAAAATAATTGTAAAGTAAATTATAAATATCCTACTGATATTTAGCATCAATGGGATATTTATAACTTATTTTTAAATTACTATTTTCTATTAGTTTGTTTAAAAAGAGTTTTTTATCATTATAGCCTTTAAATGCGCTAATAGGAATAAATAATTCATCATTGGCTGCAGTTATGATAAAAATATAATTATCTATTAAACTAATTATTTTTATAGATTGCCATTTATAAATTTTTTCAGATAAACTAGTGATTGTTTGCAATCCAACTTCAGTTATGATTATCTTAGTAGGTTTGAAGCAATCATTGTATTTCACTGATAGAAAAACTTTATTCAATTTTTTTCTGAGCAAAAATTTAATTCGTCTTTTCCTATATACCGTTAAAATGAGCAATGTTAACAGCAACATTATGTAGTAATATAAATGATTTATTATTATACAAGTAAAAATAGCAAAAATAAGTATTGAAATTGCTTGTATAATAGTTGAACGTTTATAAGCTTTGGTTTCAATGAAATGCTTCATGTGAAAATTTATTAAATCGTCCCTGGAAATTTGATATTTTATTTCCATAATTAAAACTCCAATCTTATTTTTTATAGAATAGTAATTGTAAAATACATTATACTTTAGTTTATTGAAAATTTAAACATAACCAAATTATGAGTTTTTATGATATTTAATATTATCATATATTTAAATTTAAAAATATGGTATAATATGTTAGAAATGATTTTATTCAAAGGTAAAGAATGGAGTGCTAATGTGAGGATAAATTACAAAATTTCCATAGATGAATTAGTAAATTTTCATACAAAATATGTTACTGAAACTAAAAATTATAAATATGCTATTATCGGTAATACAATTTTCATGCTTTTGCTGATATTTCTTGTTTTTATGCTTTCTAAAAGTTCATTTTATACTATTTCTACACTTATTATGTGCTTTGTTTGTTTATTATTTAGAAAAAGATATATGATATACGGCATAAGGAAAAGATTGCGCAAAATTTTTTCATTTGAAAAATATAATAATTATTTTGAAGCCACTACATTGATTATTGATGAAAATGGTTTGAATTTAAGTACTAATTTATCTCAAAGGGCTTATAAATGGATTTCTCTAAAAAGTTTGTATTTAATAGACAATTATGTTTTTATAAGAACAAATACACATGATGATATATTAATTCCCATTGATTCTTTTTCATTATTAAAAGATAAAGACTTTTTTATTAATACTATTATTAACAATACTAATTTAGTATTGAAAAATACATATCCTATTGATTTTAAATATCAATAGAATATTCTCTTAAACTTATTACTGTAATTTTATATTATTAATTATTGTTAATAAACGATTCTACAGTATCATATTTTTCTATATTGACACCATTTTCTTCAATTATTTTTACAAATTTTTTTTGAAGTTCTACAGCTCTTTCTTTAAATTTTTCTAGATGTTTTGCATTATATGCATCCATCAAATTAAATTTGTATAACCCGTTTTCTATTGAAGCCTCGTTTAATTCATTTTGCAAGCATGTATATGCATTTTTTGTTTTTGGTATAAAATAGAAATCTACATCTGATAATGGATTGGCTGTACCATTTTCATAAGAACCATAAGTAAGTAAAAGGCTTACATCATCTTTATAGTCTTTTTTAATTTTTTTAACTACCCAATCGACAATCATATCATTTCTTTTCATAATATCCTCCATAACTTTGTACTTTCATATTTTCATTTAAACATCAGTTTGCTGTGTTACAGCTGATTCTGCAAAATTCCTTCGCCATTTCTTCTGGAGATTCCCTCATTCCATCTTCCAACCAACGAAGAATGATACTATAGCAGGCACCAGAATAATAGTACAGCTCATATTTGTGTATGGAATTCGATTTCATATCCCCGTTGACCCGAATAATATAGTCCGTGATTTCGTTTAGCATATTTACTGAAACATTAGCTTTTGCAGCGGTTAGGACAAAGTCGGCATATTTTTCGTAGAATTGAAATAAATGCAACATAAAATCGTAGTTGTGAAAATCTTCCACTTCTAATGGCTTTGAATGTTCATAATCCTGTTGCATAACATCAATGACTTCATATATGATATCTTCTATAGTATTGTAGTTGCGATAAAATGTTGCACGAGCAACACCGGCTTTTTTGATCAGTTCTGTAATTGATATGGAAGAGGCATTTTTTTCTTTAAGTAAATTCAGTAGAGCATATACCATTTTATTCTTTACCAGTTCATTTGCCTCTTTTCTTTTATCCATGAAACAAAACCTCCTTTTTTGTATCAGGTTTGTACGTTGACGACTAAAGCATATAATGATAATCTGTAAATGTGATACATATTGTATCATGTTTAAATTGTGCTTGCAAGAGGAGGAGATTCAAATGAAAATAATTGACTTGACAAAGCCCATTGAAAAAAATAAAAAAGATCCTCAGTATATGAAAGTAAGAATAAAGCACAAAAGCCATCTAAAAGGAAAAATGCTATTACCATTCATGGGAGTGAACCCTTTCAAACTACCAAAGAGTTTTCGGGGATGGGCAGATGATAAAATTGCATTTGGTGTTCATTCTGTTACACATGTGGATGCGCCATGGCACTATGCGGCTAGAACAGCAGATGGATCAAAGAGCATGAGTATTGAAGAAGTACCCTTGGATTGGTTTTATGGTGATGGAATTGTGATTGATATGTCTTACAAAAAGGATATGGAACTTATTACAAAAGCAGATTTAGAAAACTATGTTAGACAAAATAATTTACATATAGGAGAAGGTACCATCGTTTTTATAAAGACAGGCAGAGATCGTTATGTAGGAACGAGAAATTATCCTAAAAGTGGAACGGGAGTTAGCGGTGAAGCCACTAAATGGCTCATTGATCAGGGAGTACATGTTACTGGAATTGATCAGTGGGGCTGGGATAGACCACTGTTTAAACTAGGACATTTATCTAATAAAACAAAAAATACGGATATCTTCTGGGAAGGGCATAGAGTTGGAATAGAAAAACCTTATTGTCACATAGAACAGGTTGTTGGATTGGGTCAGTTGCCAAAGGATGGATTTAAAGTAATGGCTATGCCATTGCCGTTAAAAGGATGTTCAGCATCACCAATCAGATTAATTGCAATCATGGAGGATTAAATATGAAGATTAAAAAATTAGTATTCAATAAACAAGGTAACACATCACTTGCTGTTTCCCGTGGAGCAGAGTGGATTTTGCTCAAACAACTAGCAGAGGAAATAAAAGATAAGGATTTATTAGCAGTCTGTAATGACTTGATATCATTTTTACAGTACCGTGGAACACATAAGGATGAGCTTGATCAAATCATAGCTTCAGCGAAGGAAACTTCCTTTGCACGTTTCGATATGGAAGATGTCATGATTTTTAAACCTATATTATATCGTGACTTTATGCTGGGAGAGCGGCATGTGATAAACAGTGGCAGAGGAATGGTTAAGAACTGCATGCCATCTGTATACCCAATATTAAAGGTATATGAAGCGATAACTAGAAATACATTTCCGCCACTTAAGCCAAAAAAAGCATATTATGAGAATCCAGTCTATTATAAGGGCAATCACTTGTCCTTTGTTGGAAGTGGAAGTGAAATAAAATATCCGAATTATGCAACGGTCTTGGACTATGAACTGGAACTTGGATTTATTATTACAAAACAGATTAGGGATGCGGATGAAAAAACAGCGCTTGATGCCATAGGTGCTTTCTGTGTGTTTAATGATTTTAGTGCAAGAAATGTACAGATTCCCGAGATGAAACAGACAGGATTTGGACCATGCAAAGCAAAAGATTTTGCAAGTTCTATATCAAATGTTGTTGTGACGGCGGATGAATTACTGCCGCATCTTAATTCTCTTAAGACACGGGTGATCATAAACGAAGAAACGGTTGCAACGGGACAATTGAATGAGTTCTTATTTACACTTGGTCAGTCAGTGGCGTTTGCTTCAAAAGGAGAAACCGTATATCCTGGCGAATTCATGGGTACAGGAACAATACCAAACTGTAGTGGACTTGAGAATGGACATTTACTCAAAAGTGGGGATACGATTCGACTGGAGATTGATCAGATTGGGTTTGTTGAGAACAATGTAAAAAGAGAATTCTGATACAGTATTCATGCATTTGTATTATAAGGTATGTAACTATTGTTTTGTAAAAAAATACAATACAATTATTCCATAAATGTAGATTATGAGGTAATTATTTGGATTTTAAAATAATTTAAAGGGGTGCAGCCAACATTTTAAACTTGTTGGCTGCACCCCTTTAAGGGTGTTTTATTCATAATTATAGCTATTGGTGCATATATTATGGTGTTTGTTACAAAAATGAATTAATTATTTTTTATAAACTCTTCTACGGTATCATATTCCTCTATATTGACACCATTCTCTTCAATTATTTTTACAAATTTTTTTTGAAGTTCTACAGCTCTTTCTTTAAATTTTTCTAGATGTTTTGGATTATATGCATCCATCAAGTTAAATTTATCTAACCCATTTTCCCTTGAAGACTCCTTTAATTCATCTTGTAAACATGTACCTGAAATATAAGCAAGAACAGCATCACCACTATCACAACATATATAGATTTTATTCCAGGTAGAGACAATTTCTTCATATAGTTCTGCAAGGTACTCATAGTTTGCTTTCTTTTCTTCATCTTTTGTTTTTTTAGTTTTTATATTCAAGAAGTTTCTTGTATTCTTTATCATTTTATGACAACATTCTTCTTTAATTTATTTTGTATGGTTGAAATCTATAACACGTATTCCAAAAGCATCAACCCTTATGGTCGTAATTTCTAATCCATATGGTGGATTATGTGGTCCTTTGAATGTTCTTACTGCAATTTTTATTTCAAAATTAAATGAACCATCCTGAAGTCTCTTAATGCTTAAAATCTTAGCACTCCATAAATCAAATTGTCTCGGCTCTCCATAATAGTTTTCAATTCCTTTACTGATGTAAGGGGAAAACATTCTAATAAGTAAATCTGTTTGTAATTTTTCTAGTGAATCAATTTGATTTATATATACATTGTTCAAATAGTTTGTTTTTTTTGCCGCATAAACCTTACAACAAAAATTATTACTAAAAACTAATAATATAATCAAAAAAGCACTTATAATAACGAATTTTTTACTCATCTAATCACCTTCTATAGATATAGATTGCTCAATGAATTTAAGTTATATTATTTTATTGCTAGTTTATACATGCGGCAAAATAATATTCTTAATTTCCTGTAATTCACATAAAAGCAAAAAAGAGTTGACAAATTTAAAACTAAATACTAATATGTTTATGTAATAGTAAACAAAATTTAATTGTGTTTGTAAAATGCCATTTTATTGTAATTTAGAAGGGATAATAAAATTATGTATAAAAATATTTTAGAGAATAAAGAGTCTGTAATTCTTAAGCAGTTAATTAGTTTAATAAAACCATATAAAAAATGGATATGGCTAAGCCTTCTTTGCGCTATTGTAATAGGAATAAGTGATATTATTTCTGTTACCTTGATTAAACAATTAATTGACAATATCCATCATGCTGACAATGGAGGGATTTTAAGAATAATAATGCTATCAATAATTACAGTGCTAATAAGTGCAATAGCAAACTACCTAATGCCATATTCTTCGGGTTTATTTGGAAGTAATGTAATTAAAGATTTGAGAAATAAAACAGTACAGCACATTGATAAAATGCAAGTTTCATCAAAAGATAAGATGAATAACGGAGACATAACTTCAAGACTAAATAATGATATTTCAGCGGCAGAACAATTTATAGGAAGTATACATAATTATCTGTATATACCATTAGTCTTTTGTGTAACATTCATTTACTTGTTTTTGATACAGTGGAAGCTGCTCGTTGCAAGTTCTATATCTATACCAATTGCTTTATTCATATCCAATAAACTAAGCAAGCCCATGGGAAAACTTCATGAAGAATATTATAAATATATTGGTGAAGCTAATAGCTTAATGCAGAATGCAATAGATGGAATAAATGTGGTAAAAGCATTTAATTTAGAAAAAGTATTTCAAATTAAATGTCGTGAGAAATTAAATAAGTCATTGGAAATTTACGACAACAAAATAAACTTTAGAGGCGCACTAATAATGCCAGTAATGTTTATGATATATGAGTTACCATACGTTATATGTGCTGCATATGGTGGCTATTTAGCTGTAAAAGGAAATATAAAAGCAGGAAGTCTTGTTGCATTTCTTCTTTTACTTCAATATCTTGTAAATCCAATGTCTCAATTGCCTAATTTAATTGTTATGGCTAAAAGTGCAATGGGGGCATTTAAGAGAATATTTGAGTTATTTGAACTTAAAACTGAATATGCTAGTGGAACTTCATTTAGTAATATAAAAGAAGAATTCGATATTGAATTTGAAGATGTTATCTTTGGCTATAATGAAAATGAAAAAATATTAAACAAAGTAAGTTTTAAATTGAAGAAAGGAAGTACTGTTGCAATAGTAGGACCAAGTGGAGCTGGCAAAAGCACAATTATAAATCTTATTTGCAGATTTTATGAAATTAACAAAGGAGTAATAAAATTATATGGAGAGGATATAAAAGCTTGGAATCTAGTTTCTTTGCGTAAACAGTTAGGGTTTGTATCACAGGACACATATTTATATCCGGGTTCAATTATGGATAATATCAGATTTGGAAAACTATCCTCTACAGATGAAGAGGTTATATCCGCAGCAAAAGAAGCTAATGCTCATGATTTTATTTTAAAATTGCAAAATGGATATGATGCATTGGTTAGTGAAAGGGGCATAAAGTTATCTGGAGGTCAAAAACAGAGAATAGCCATAGCTAGAGCTATTTTAAAAAATGCACCTATTCTATTATTAGACGAGCCTACTTCTGCATTAGATACAGAATCTGAGGCTTTTATTCAAAAATCACTTCAAGCAATGATTAGCAAAAAGACAAAACTTATAATAGCTCATAGGCTCAATACTATTGAACAGGCTGATTTAATATTAGTACTTAATAATGGAAGTATCGTTCAAAGTGGAACACATGATGAGCTTTTGAGCAAGGAAGGTTTATATAAGCAATTATATCAAAGGCATTTTTATAAGTAGGATAATGAAGGAGCATAAACAATGTTAAAAAAAATTTATCTTGGTGATTTATTTAGAATGATTTCGCTAATGAAAAAGAAGAAATGGATTTATATTTTAGTATTAATTTTAAGCTGTGGAGTTAATGCAACAAGTAATATAATAAGTGCCTACGTAAACAAAAATGTTATAAGTGCAGCTGAAAGTGGAAAAATGTATTTTCTAATAAGTGGGGCTGTATTAGCTGTAATTGCCTTTTTAATGGGGTGCATTATTTTTCCTATGTGTATTTACTTAAAAGTGCGAATAATAAAGCATGTACTGGTAAAAATCAAGCTTGATTTGTTTAAGCACATAGAAAAGCTTCCAATTTCGTATTATGAAAATAGTCATAGTGGAGAACTAATGTCAAGATTAATTAATGATGTTAACTCAATGGAAAATGCATATAATGATCAAATGCAAATGATAGGGGTAGGAGGTATAGGTTCTACAATTACAATGATAAGTTTAGATTGGAGGTTAGCAATTATTACAATTATAATGGGAGTGATTTCTGCAAGAATTGATATTTCTTATTCCAGTCCTTTACGTAAGATTGCTAATAACATTCAGAACTCATTGGGGATTTTGAACCAACATTTAAGTGATATATTAAGTGGCTTTTGCACAGCAAGAATGTTCAACATTAGTAGTCTTATTACAGATAGATTCATAAATGAGAGTAACATAATTGCAGGCCAAACTATTGAACGTGCTAAAAAAAATTCTCAGCTTAGTTGTATAAATTATATATCTGGAGTTTTAAGTATGGTAGGAATATATATAGTAGGTGCGTTTATGGTAACTAAAAATATGCTTGATTTTAGCACTGTTGTGGCAATTGTGGCTTTGCAAAAGGGCGTAAATTTTATGTTTTTGAATTTGGGCAACTTTTTTGTGCAATTACAAAGTTCATTAGCAGGAGCAAGTCGTATTTTTGAAATACTTGATGAAGCAATAGAGAAAGAAGGATATATGGTAAACGGTAATATTCCTGAAAATAGCATGATAGCATTAAGAAATGTAAGATTTGCATACAAGGGTCAAAGTACAATATTAAAGAACTTTAATCTTAAAGTATCTAAAAATAGTATAGTTGCACTTGTAGGAGCAAGTGGTGTAGGAAAAAGTACAATTATTAAATTTTTACTTGGATTTTATGAAGTTAATTATGGTGAAATTACAATAGGTGAAAAGTTAATAAGTGAGTATACTTTAAAAGAATTAAGAGAACTTATGGCATATGTACCTCAAGATGCATACCTTTTTGATGGAACAATAGAAGAAAATATTAGGTATGGAAAAATGGATGCCAGTAAAGATGAAATAATTGAAGCGGCTAGACTAGCTAATGCACATGATTTTATTATGAAAATGCCTAATAAATATTCTACAAAGGTTGGAGAAGGTGGTGTAAAGCTTTCAGGTGGACAAAAACAATGTATTTCTATAGCAAGGGCTTTTATTAAAAATTCACCTATTATACTTCTTGATGAGGCAACATCAGCTTTAGATTCTGAATCAGAACAACTTGCGCAAAAAGGTTTAAAAGATTTAATGAAGGGGAGAACGGCTCTTGTTATAGCTCATAGACTGACTACTATAAAAAATGCGGATATGATTTGTGTAATTGAAGGGGGAAAGATAGCTGAGTACGGGAAACATGAGGATTTGATAAGAAAAAGTGGGAGATATATGAGTTTATATAGTATGTATGCTGATTAGTACATACTCCTCACAAAAGGAACAATTCAATCAACTATCTTTATTAAATATTCTAAATCGAACTAAATGCAAGCTTTATTGCAAAAATAATAAAGATAATACCAAATATCTTTTGAAGTATGCATACATTTTTAGGAGAATCTTTAAAAAACTTATTTGTTAATCCTGCTAATAAACCATATCCTATAAAAACTAAAAGTGTAATAATCATAAATACAAGTCCATAAAATAAGCATTCAGTTATATAATACTTTCCAGTTGATTTTGCATATTGAGGTAAGAAGGAGAAAAAAAATAAAGTAAGTTTCGGATTGAGCAAATTAATAAAAATCCCACTACGAATTATTTTACTTGCTTTTAGGCTTGATTCGCTGTCTGTTATTTCAAAACTTGTTTTTGATGTCATTATACCAATACCAAGATATAATAAATATACGGAACCAATTAATTTTAGAATAAAGAAAGTGGTATTGTTCATTTTCATAATATACGATGAAAGAACAATACTTAAACATAAATGCGGTATGATACCAATAGTACAGCCAAGAGCAGCAAATATACTTGCTTTTTTCCCTTTTATTATGCCCGTTGAAATAGTATATGTAACTCCTGTGCCTGGAATTAATATGATGATAAATGATGTGATTAAAAAACTGACTGTATTCATAATGGCCTCCTAATATATTTTTTTTAACTTATATGATATAATTTACCATGATATAGTGGTTGTGATAAGAGCCACATTTTAATAATTTTTAAGGAACCACTTTTTAAGAAGTATAGAAGGTGTTTATATGAATTTTATAAATATTGATAGGAAATCAAAAGTTTCTTTATCAAAACAACTTTATATGTATTACAAAGAATTAATACTGAATGGTAAAATGAAATCAAACGATAAACTTCCATCAACACGGGAATTATCAATAAATTTAAATATTTCAAGGAACGTAGTACTAGATTGTTATGAGCAGTTAATGGCGGAAGGATATGTTTATACAAAAAGTGGTTCGGGTACTTATATATGTGAAGGAGTAACATTTCCTAAAATTAAAATAAGAAAGGAATTTCATTTTAATAAAAGCGATAATTATATAGATAAAATATCATTTCGTACAGGAATCCCGGATTTGGATAATATACCTATTAATAAATGGGCAAAGGTTTATAAGGACAGTATTTCTAACATTAATGAGAAGCAGATGGGTTATCAAAATCCTTTTGGGAGTTATGAATTACGTTATGAGCTTTCTAATTATTTAGAACGTGTTAGGGGCGTATGTACATCACCAGATAATATATTAATTACTAATGGTGCAGCACAAGCTTTCTCCTTATTGTGTAAACTTGTTAAAAATAATGAATATGTACTAGTTGAAAATCCACTTAGTTACGGTATTCTTAATACATTAGAGAGTAATCAGGTGGCAATGAAACCAATTAGAGTTGATGAAAATGGGATGGTGACATCTGAATTACCTAAAGAGCCTCCCAAACTTATATTTACAACACCAAGTCATCAATTTCCAACTGGAGTAGTTCTTCCAATCAATAGAAGGATTGAAATGATAAAATATGCTCAGAAACACGGGACTTATATTGTTGAGGATGATTATGATAGTGAGTTCCGATTTTATGGAAATCCAATACACTCCATGCAACATTTGAATCCAGAAAAAGTTATTTATGTAGGAACGTTTTCCAAGACTTTAATGCCAGCATTAAGAATAGGATATATGGTTTTACCTGATAAACTCCTTTGTAAAATAGAAAATATAAAGTATGTAGCTGATCTACATTCACCAAATTTTGAGCAACTTACCTTAGCAAAATTTATAGAAATAGGTTTCTTTGATCGTCATATAAGCAAGATGCGAAGATTGTATCTCAAAAAGCGAAACTATCTTATTGAATGTCTTAGAAAAGAATTTGGTGAGAGGGTAACAATTACTGGTGCTCAAGCTGGAATGCATTTTGTAGCTACTTTTAAAGATGTTATTTTTGATAAATGCCTTATGAGTAAGATTAGTGAGAAAAATATAGAAATCACGGCTATGAATAAACATTATATATCGGATAATTTAATCTCCCCAATGGACAATTCATTAATATTTGGTTATGGAAATACCAAGATTGAACAAATGGAAAAGGGTATAAAATTATTATCAGATATTATATGAATAAATGTGATATAAGAGAGGACTTTGATACATAATTTTATGACACAAAAGTATATTGGCAGATTAAAAGTTGAAAACTTAAAAAATTGAGATAAGGTAATAAAGTGCTGAGAGGATGGAGAAATTACTGCAGTTTTTAAAGGGATATCTCCTTGTTTTATATTTCTATTTCTACGCATATATTTTATAATAAAATAATGCTATAATGGTTTATATATTTATAATAAAAACCCATAGAAAAGAGTGATAAAATGAAGAATATTGTTTTTGCAGGTGGATGTTTTTGGGGCGTAGAGGCATATTTTAATACACTAGAAGGAGTAACTTCAACTAAGGTTGGATATGCTAACGGAAATACAAAGGACCCTAATTATGATGAAGTATGTACAGATAAAACAGGTTTTGCAGAAGCTTGCTTTATAAATTATAATGAAAATAAAATAACCTTAGAAAAGCTTTTAGAGGCATTTTGGAAGGTAGTTGATCCAACTATTTCAAATAGACAGGGTCATGATATTGGTACACAATATAGAACAGGAATATACTATAAAAATACTGAGGATCTAAATATAATTTTAAAGTCCAGGGATAATGAACAAAAAAATTATGATAAACCTATAGTAACAGAAATAGAAGAATTAAAAAATTTTTACGATGCAGAAGAATATCATCAAAAATATTTAGAAAAAAATCCAAATGGATATTGTCATATTTCTAAGGAATTATTGAAAAAATAAATAAATAAAACAAAATGGAGTTGTTTATGGGATGGGGTTAAAAACAACCTTAAATGAAAAAACAGAAAATAAAATAAAAGAACCTAGGATGTATGAGGTTATAATATATAATGATGATTATACGACAATGGACTTTGTAGTAGAGGTTTTAGTCAGCATATTTAGTAAAAGTGTACCTGAAGCAGTTAAGATTATGTTTGATGTACATAAAAAAGGCAGCGGTGTTACAGGGCTATATCCATATGATATTGCAGTTACTAAAGTTAAACAAACGGAAACTATGGCAATTAAAAATGGGTATCCGCTAAAATTGTCTATAAAAGGGGTATAAGGTATGAGATTTAATGATGTTTTAGATGAAATTATAACAGCGGCATATAGTGAAGCTAAATTTGATAAGCATAAATATTTTACACCAGAACATATACTTTATGCATCACTGTTTTATAATGATGGCATTAAAATAATAAAAAATGTCGGAGGATCTGTAGAAAATTTAAAAAAAGATTTAGAAGAGTATTTTGTTAAAAATGTTGAAAAGCAAGAAGCTGGAGAACCTATTCAAACCGAAGGAGTTCAAAACATAATAAATTCAGCTGCAAATCATGTGATTTCAAGTGGCAAGGAAGTAATAACCATTGGAGATGTATATGTTGCTATGTACGATGAAGAAGACTCTTTTGGTGGATATTATTTAAAAAAACAAGGAATTAATAGGTTAACGCTCTTAAACTATATTACTCATGGTATATCAGTAATAAAGGATGAAGCAGATATTTCATTTTTTAGTGATGAGTATGAGTTAAATGATGAAGAAGATTACGGCTTTGAATACACTGAAGAAAGTAAATCAGCAATAGAAAAGTATTTAGAGGATATTACTGATAAAGCAGCTAATGGTCTTATTGACCCAGTAATAGGAAGACAGGATGTAATTAAGAGAACCCTTCAAGTTTTATGCAGAAGAAGAAAAAATAATCCTATACATGTAGGGGAACCCGGTGTTGGAAAAACCTCAATTACAGAAGGCATTGCAAGTTTAATAGTAAGTGAAGCTGTGCCTAATGCGTTAAAGGGCAGTAAGATATATTCATTAGATATGTCTAATATTATTGCTGGTACAAAATATAGAGGTGATTTTGAAGAAAGAATTAAAAATGTATTGAACGAAATACAAAAACAAGATAAGCCAATAGTTTATATTGATGAAATACACACCATAATTGGTGCAGGTGCAGTTTCAGGTGGGGCAATTGATGCAGCTAACATATTAAAACCGTATCTTGCTGATGGTAAAATAAAATTTATTGGTTCTACTACTTACGATGAATATAAGAAAATTTTTGACAAAGATAGGGCACTTTCAAGAAGATTTCAAAAAATAGATGTAAAGGAACCATCAATAGAAGAAACCTATAAAATATTATTAGGAATAAGGGAAAAATATGAGAAATTTCATAATGTACATTATACGGATGAAGCCTTAAAAGCTGCGGCTGAATTTTCAGCGAAGTATATTAATGATAGATTTCTTCCAGATAAAGCAATTGATGTTATTGATGAATGTGGTGCTTTTGTAGAGATAAACAGGACTTCGGATGAGGTTATTAATGTAGAGGTAAAGGATATTGAAAATGTAATTTCATCTATTTCTGGAATACCTATAAATGAGGTATCAGAATCTGAAATGGAGAAACTTCGTAATTTAGAAGATACATTAAAGAAAAATGTATTTGGCCAGGATAAAGCAATTGAAAGCATTGTAAGAGCTGTTAAAAGGTCAAGGGCAGGCTTTAATGATGAAAATAAAACTGTAGCAAATTTACTCTTTGTTGGTCCGACTGGAGTAGGTAAAACTGAAATAGCACGAAAAATTTCAGAAGCACTTAATATAAAGCTAATAAGATTTGACATGAGCGAGTATCAAGAAAAGCATACAGTAGCAAGACTAATTGGGGCCCCTCCAGGATATGTAGGATATGAGGAAGGTGGACTTTTAACAGATGCAATACGAAAAAGCCCATATTCTGTGTTACTGCTTGATGAAATTGAAAAAGCTCATCCAGATATTTTAAATGTTTTACTTCAAATAATGGATTATGCAACCTTAACTGACAATGTTGGCAAAAAAGCTGATTTTAGAAATGTTATATTAATTATGACTTCCAATAAAGGGGCTGCAGATGTAGGTAAAGCAATAATAGGCTTTGGTGAGAGATATATAAAAGAAGAATTTATTAATAAAGAAGTAGATAAATACTTTACACCAGAGTTTAGAAATAGATTAGATGATATAGTTGTCTTTAACAGTATGAATGAAGAAATGGCTATGTTAATAACTAAAAAGGCTCTGCAAGAATTTGAAGCAAAGCTAGAAGGGAAAAACATAGAATTAAAGGTAACTGATAAATGTTTAAAATGGATATCTGCTAAAGGACTTAGCTCAAATTACGGTGCTCGTGAAATTTTAAGAGTTGTACAAAAAGATATAAAAACTTATTTTGTTGATGAGGTTCTTTTTGGAAAATTATCAAATGGCGGAAATGCATTAATTGATATAGTAGAGGATAAAATAAAAATTGAAAAAATTTAATAATTGTGCATGCTTTTATTCATCTTGGCAATACTATAGCTATACGTATAATTAAAGTTTTAAGTGGTATATCTATAAAAGGAGAGGTAATATTTAAGATGGATAAGAATAATAAAAAGCCTGATCATGTTAAAAAAAGCAATAAAAAAAATATTAAGCATGATCCTTCTGCGGAAAGTGCAAGAGCTAAATTTAGCCCTAAAAATGAAGAAAAAGACCTTTCATAACCTTATGAAGGGTTTTTTCTTTACTGTTTTGGTTAAAATTTAAATTTGAATGGAGAAATGTTAATGTTAATTACTATCATATTAATTTTAATATTTATTATTGTAATGTTTACTATATCTTGTATTAAAGCTGCCGCTAGAGCTGATGAATGGGAAGAAGAAATTGAAAGAAAGAAAAGTATAAAAAAATTTAAGATTAATAAATAGGTAAATATTAAGTTTAAAGAATTTATAAGTATATAAGTTAACATAATACATATTATGTTAATAGCAAATTATGAAAACTTAAACTTAAAATATTGACAACATAAAATATATATACTATCATTATAATAACAATAAAATAATGTTCTTATCAAGAGTGGTGGAGGGACTGGCCCTGTGAAACCTAACAACCGGCATTATCATTTCAATGTACGGTGTTAATTCCTGCAGAACTTTGTTAGTTTTGAGAGATAAGAAAAACTGTAATTAAGATTTATTAGTTTAAGTACTTAAAATCCGTTTTTCTTTTGAAGAACGGATTTTTATATTATAAGGATGGTGATTCAAAATGCCTATAAAAATACCAGATAATCTTCCAGCAGCTAAAACCTTAAATAATGAAAATATATTTTTTATGCATGAAAATAGGGCATATCATCAAGATATAAGACCTCTTGATATACTTATTTTAAATTTAATGCCTAAAAAAGTAACTACAGAAACTCAAATATTAAGATTGATTGGAAATTCTCCAATTCAAGTAAATCCAACATTTATTCATACAGAATCATATGCTTCTCAAAATACATCCCAAGAACATTTATTAATGTTTTATAAAACCTTCCATGAAATAAAAAATGAAAAATTTGATGGAATGATAATAACAGGGGCACCAGTTGAAACTATGGATTTTGAAGCTGTAGATTATTGGGATGAACTTTGTGAAATATTTGATTGGAAATTAAAAAATGTAACATCTACAATTCATATATGCTGGGGAGCACAAGCTGGATTATATCATCACTATGGCATAAAAAAACATAAACTTCCACATAAATTATTTGGAGTTTTTGAACATACATTAAATAAAAACAATGTTAAACTTACACGAGGATTTGATGATGTATTTTATGCACCACATTCTAGACATACAACTGTGAAAAAAGAAGATATTGAAAAGGTGACTGAATTAGAAATACTTGCAGAATCAAAAGATGCAGGAGCATATATAGTAGCTACAAAAGATGGAAGGCAAATATTTATAATGGGTCACTCTGAATATGATAAATATACTTTAAATGAAGAATATGAAAGAGATTTAAATTTAGGACTTGATATAGAATTACCTAAAAATTATTTTAAAGATAATGATCCATTAAAAGGACCTATTGTACGCTGGAAGGGTCATGCAAATTTACTTTTTTCAAACTGGCTAAATTATTACGTATACCAAGAAACTCCATATGAAATTAAACATATTAAATGAAATTCTTAATATTTATTTTTAGCATATAACGTATATACTATTGACAGAATGATATTTAAATATTACTATTTATATAATGAATAGTAAAGCGGCGGCTTATTTATAAGAAGTTATATATTGCCCCGTCTCTGTTTTGGAGACGGGGTTTATAATTTTATTTAGATTCTTTCGTCAGAAATGGAGGTAACAACTTTGAATAGGAAGATTTTAATAATGGATACAACTTTAAGAGATGGCGAAAAAATTCCAGGTGCTAAATTAAGCATAAATGAAAAACTAAAGATGGCATATCAGCTGCAGCGGCTTAATGTTGATATAATAGATGCAGGTTTCCCTGGATTATCAGAAAATGATTACAAAGCAGTTCAAATAATTTCACAAAAAATAGGAAAAGATACTATAATTTCTGCAACTTCTAAGCCAGTAAGGCATGATATAGATGAGGTTTATAATTGTTTAAGAACAACAACAAATCCGATTTTACATATAATTTTAGGTTCATACGATGTATATGCTGGTAAAAACAAAGAACAAATATTCCTTCAAAATATAGAAGCTATAAAATATGGGAAATCAATTTTTTCTCAAGTTCAATACACTATAGATGATGCTTCTCGTTTAGAATTTAATCATCTTTGGGGTATAGTTGAAGCCGCTGCAAAGGCAGGAGCTACAATTATAAATTTACCAGATTCAGTTGGTTTTGCAGTACCAGAAGAATATGGTGATATGATAAACAAAATAAATAATCGCCTAAAAAATTTAAATAGTAATATTATGTTAAGCGTGCACTGCCATAATGATACTGGTCTTGCAACTGCAAATTCGCTTGCTGCTGTAAAAAATGGAGCTGATAAAGTAGAATGCACAATAAATGGTATAGGCGAGAGAGCTGGAAATGCTGCATTAGAAGAGATAGTTATGGGAATTAAACTTCATAAAGAATACTATAATGCATATACTAATATTATTACTTCTGAAATTAAGACATCGTCAAAACTTGTCACATATTTAACAGGTATTGATACACAAGTTAATAAAGCAATAACAGGTGACAATGCTTTTACAAAATCATCAGTATTACTTCCAGATGGTCTTATAAAAGTAAGAGAGGATTATGCAATAATAAACCCAAAAGATGTCGGAGTTGAAAAGGTGGAACCTGTTCTTTCTGCTACTTCTGGCCGTAACTCTTTAAAAAGTGAGCTTGCAAAAATAGGTTTTGTAAAATTCACCAAAAAAGAATTTGAAAATATATATAAAAATTTTCTTACTTTGGCGAATAAGAAAAAAGAAATATATGTTTATGATCTTTTTTACTTAATAGATAAAAATATTGAAGATGACAATGAGCAAAGTGATGAATTTTTTGAATTTAAAAGTAAACGCTATGAATTAATTGATATAGAAGTTGTTAGCAATATTTTGTTTTCTAGGGCAAGTGTTAAAATGAAGAAAAAAGATAATGTTTTTATGGGGGAAGGTACCGGAAATGGTCCTATAGATGCTGTATATACAGCTATTAGAGATGTAATTAAATTAAATATTGAACTTAAAGAATATAAAATAAAAAGTATATCGAAAGGCAAAGAAGCCTTAGGTAAAGTAAGTATATTAGTAAGTTATAATAAAAAAAGTTATACCGCAAAAGCTGTAGATACTGATGTCATTAAAGCAAGTGCATATGCCTTGATAAATGCATTTAATAGTATTATAATTGATGAAGATGTAATTAATTCCATTTAGTTTTAGACGTATTATTTTCTTTAATATGCCTTATGCAGGAGGTTTTAAAATGATTGTATCAAAAGACGGAAATGGTGATTTTGATAATCTTCAAGATGCAATTAATGCAGTACCGGAAAATAATTCAAGAGAAGTAATTATAAATATAAAAAATGGTATTTATAAAGAAAAGGTTAATGTTACAAAGCCATTTATCACTTTGATCGGAGAAGATCCAGAATATACAATTTTAACTTTTGATGATGCGGCAAAAAAACCACTTTCCAATGGTGAACCTATGAGAACCTTTAATTCTTATACAATCTTTGTAGATGGTGATGATTTTACGGCTGAAAATATGACTTTTGAAAATTCAGCTGGAAGTGGTGAGATTGTTGGACAAGCTGTGGCCGCTTACGTTAATGGTAATAGGAATAAATTTAAAAATTGCAAATTTCTTGCGTGCCAGGATACTCTTTTTACTGGTCCACTACCTCCAAAACCTATTGAAGGTAACAATTTCGGAGGACCAATGGAAGGTAAACCAAGAAGAAATGTTAAACAATATTATGAAAGCTGTTTCATAAGAGGCGATATAGACTTTATTTTTGGATCAGCTACTGCCGTATTTAATAAATGTGAAATTTTTTCAAATGACAGAAAAGAAACCGTAAATGGATTTGTTACTGCGGCATCAACCCCAGAAGGCAACGCTTTTGGATATGTGTTTATTGATTGTAAACTTACAAGCAATGCAGCTCCTAACACTGTTTACCTTGGAAGGCCTTGGAGAGATTATGCAAAAACAGCCTTCATACACTGTTATCTTGGTGAACATATAAAGGTAGAAGGCTGGGATAGCTGGAATAAACTAAACGCAGAAAAATTCATTAGTTATGTAGAATATGATAACTATGGTCCTGGAGCAGACAAAAGTAAAAGAGCAGACTTTTCAAAACTTTTAACTAGTGAAGAAGCTAAAGACTTTTCAATATCAAATATTCTTGGAAAAAATGATAATTGGACTCCACATATAAATTGAGCAAAAATTGGATTATACTTTTAATAAAATGTAGAATTCTATGTTTAAGTAAAAAGTATAATCCATTTTTTTAATACAAAGCATTTTTAAAACCCTATGGTTATTGAGAATATCTTTCATTTGATTATCAATAAGAAAACAGGGGATATAAAGTCAAAAATCAGCTTCACAAACTTATAGCAATTTTCCAATTGCTGTTTGAGCAAAAACATAGAAACAGGCATTTAATAAAAAATACATTTATTTTTTATTACTAATACTTACTATATAGTAGCAAAAAAAGAAGGATTTTATCCCCCTTACGTCGAATATTTTATTCGTTAAATGTGAATTTCACGAAATAAGAGTATTTTTTAGGAGGTTTTTACATGAAATATGATATCAAGCAAGCTTTTGATTCAGATATTCCATTCGAAGTCAATAATTTTTTAAACTATTTAGGAACAATTCGCGGTAAGTCTAAAAATACTATATACAGCTATAAAACCGATTTAATTTTATTTTTTAGATTTTTAAAGTTGTATAAAGGACTCTCAAGTAAAGACGAAGAATTCGATGAAATAAAAATAAATGATATTGATAATAGATTTATAGAGTCTATATCTTTAAGCGATTTGTACGCATTCTTATCTTTTGTAGAAAATTACAGAGAAAACAGCGCTTATGCACGAGCAAGAAAAGTTGCAACCTTAAGATCCTTCTTCAAGTACCTTACTTTGAAAGCTAAAATAATAAAGGAAAATCCAACGCTTGAATTAGAATCTCCAAAGATAAGTAAAAGAAACCCTATATATCTAACATTAGAAGAAAGCAAGAAGCTCTTAAATTCAATAGATGGCCCCTTTTTCGAAAGAGATTATTGCATAATAACATTATTTTTAAATTGCGGTATGCGTTTGTCTGAGCTTGTGGGTATAGACATATCAAAGATTAAAGGCGATACCCTCACAATAATAGGTAAAGGTAACAAAGAAAGAACAGTTTATTTAAACGAAGCCTGCATTAGAGCTATACACAGCTATTTGATAGAAAGAAATAAGATCTCGAGTAAGGTTCACTCTGAAGATGCTGATGCCCTTTTTATAAGCAGAAAGTTAACTAGAATAAATAAAAGAACCATAGAACTTATGGTAAAGAAATATGTAGCTAAAGCTGGACTTAGCTATGACAAATTCACGCCTCATAAACTAAGGCATACCGCTGCAACCCTTATGTATAAATACGGCAATGTCGACATAAGAAGTCTTCAGCAAATACTAGGCCATGAAAATGTCTCCACAACTCAAATTTACACTCACGTGGATGATGAAAAACTAAGAGAAGCTGTTAAATCAAACCCATTAAATGATTTATAATTTAAATTTAATATGTTTATAAAAATATTTTGACAGCATGTTAATTAACTGACAGAAAATCACATATACAATCCCCCTGTTTTATTGTATAATCGACATATAATTACATTATAAATGGGGGGTATTGTGTATGATTAAATTAAAAAGTATCAGAGTCAAAACATTATTAATCTTCTTACCTGTTATAATATTTTTATTAATAGTATTATTATTTTCGAGTTACTATATTTCTAAAAATATTTTAACAAAAGAAATTAATTCTAAAATTGAAAATAATATAAGCGAATTAAAAACATCAATTAATAGCAAGCTTCAACTTCATTCAAGGATAGCCGAGACTTTAGCAAGAACGATTGAAGTAAACGGAAATACTATGTCAACTGACGATTATAAAAATCTGCTTAAAAAATATGTATTAATAAACAGTGATACCTTAGGAACAGGCATTTGGTATGAGCCTAATAAGTACAAAAGTAATTTAAAGTTCTTTGGACCGTATGTTCTAAAAGATGGTAACAAAGTTCAGTACACTGAGCAATACATGACGGATGATTACAATTATCCAAATCAAGATTGGTACACTCAATGTAAAAGCAGCAACAAAATATCTTGGACAGTTCCATATTACGACAATTCAACAAAACTTACAATGGTAACTACTACAGCACCTTTCTATGATAATAATAATAATTTCTTAGGTGAAACAACTGCAGATATAAATTTATCAAAATTACAATCTATTGTTAATAATTTAAAGATAGGAACTTCCGGAAAGGCTTTTTTATTAAGCAAGGACGGTTTTTATATTGCAGGTGTTGACAATTCAAAAGTTATGAAATCAAATATTAAAAATGATAACAAATTTTCAACTATAAAAAAAGATTTATTGAGTGGAAAAAGCGGTTCTTCGTATTACTATGATGGAGCTGATAAGAAAATCATTTACTACACCTCATTATTATATCTCGTGTAGCGTATGCTACACGGATTGATTCTATTTAATTTATACATTGATTATATATAATCAATGTAGTTTATATTTTGTTTATATCTTTTCATATAATTTTCCTCTGAGAACTTCTAATTCTCCTTTAAGTTTTCTGTTTTCTTCTTGAATTTCCTTAATCTTTTTATCTTTTGCAAGTATAATAATATCTTTCGACTTATCAGTTTTATTATATTTAAGTTTTTGTTTTATAACTTTTTCAGTTTGTTTGTATCTAAGTTCTTCAATTCTTTTCTTAATTTCTTCATTTTTATATAAAAAATTTTTAGATACTCCACTTAAATTAGATACACTATTAAAATTAATTTTATGTTCGCCAAGAGATAGTTCTCTAATGGCTTTATCTACTTTTTCTAATGTCATTTTAGTTTTATTTTGAGCATATTCTTTCAATCCTTTAGTATTTCCAGCCATCTTATGCTTCCTCCCTTGACTTACCATTTTTATGAATAATTTTCTGCTCTTTAACTCTTATCAATGTATCTTCTAATAATTTTAAATACGTCTTATTCTTTTCTGCCCATAGTTCTCTACCACATCTATTACTTACTTCTATTTGAGATTTTACTTTTTCAATTTCTTCCTCATATTCAGGAATATTTTCAACTGTAGTGCAGAAACTAGCACAAGTTAAACAATGATTCATTTGTTGTTTACAAGGTAATTTAGAAGGTTTAAAACATACTCCAAAAGGTACTCTAACTGCATCTAAATTCTTTTTAACATACTCATATCTTATTAAATTTTCACCTGCGTCAGAATTTAAATCTATTTTTTCAAGCTCATTAGTTTTAGTATCAACTTTAAATAGTTCTAAATCCTCCGTATTCTTCCACTTTTCATAAAGAACATTTTCTGTTACTGTTGCATAATGAACCGTCATTTGAAGACTCTGATGCCCTAATATTTGTTGTATAATGCTAATGCCCATACCTTGTTCTACATATTCTTTAGCCCTTGTATGCCTTAATGAATGAAGTCTAAAATGATATAACTCACCATTGACATCTAATATATTTTTCTGCTTAATTAACCTTTGAATTGTAAGCAGTAAAGATTGCTTACTTAATGGGATTCCTTTTAATTTTCCTTCATAAGTATTGAATAAATATTTCTTAGGATTATTTTCATCTGTACTTAATTCCTTAGCTTTATCATTGGCTTTTTGAACCATTTCAGCAACCTTATCTCTTATAGGTATTTTAAGTTGTGCTATGCCTGTTTTAGTTATTTCACCACAAAGGTAGTAGTTATAAGTTTGCTCTTTGTTATTCCAAATCTGTTCTAAACAATTATTAAATCTTAGATTTAATATATCAGTACCACGCCATCCTGTTTCCCTAAGCAAGATATAAATAGGTATAAACTGTGGTCTATCTAAATGCATAATATTATTATCTATTTGCTTTAATATAGGTTCTGGGATAAATTTAGTTCTATTTAAAGAATCTGCAAATTTCTCTATCTTTGGCATATCATCTTTAAATACGAGGTAATTTATTTCTTTTTGTGGAGCTGTTTCAAATTGAGCCAGTTGAATATATTCTAAAAAAATTCTTATTTGAGATAAATATCGATGTTTTTCGTGTGTTGAGGCGTTTGCTTTATCTTGATATAAAAAACTTACATATTTTTCAATATCTGTTCTTGTAAGACTTTCTATAAATCCATCTTTATATCCCAATGAATAATAAAATTTAAAAAAATATCTTAAATAAACTAAAATATTAAAACAATGGTCAAACGACTTCTTCCATATTATATGTCTAAAATACCGTTTTACTGTTTCTTTATAATACTCTGGAATTTCATTAAAGTTCAATGATGAACTCTTTCTATTTTGAGTAGCTCTTATCTTTAAACCTTTAATATTTTTTGAATACCATATATCTTTTTCAGTTTCTTCTCTGTCATCATAGTAATTTTGAATAAAATCTATAACATACAATATGTTATTCATCTCAGTAGCATTAATTTTTCCCTTATCTGATATCTTAAATCCTACATTCATAAGATAATTTTTAAATTTAAACTTAAAATCATCACCATTTATAATATTAAAAGTTATACATCTTAAATAATAACTATTAAGAAAATCACTAAAATGTTTTAATGTTGAAGCTAAACATACTATATAGGAATTTTTCAGTAAATTTTCTTTAAAACTATATATAATATAAAATTTCAATTCATTCTTTAGAGCTTCATTATTTATATTAGAAAAATTAATATTTTTATAACTTCTTATAACTTTTCCAACGAAAAAGTCCTTAGTTAAATCCCATTTATCATTTTTCAACCAATATCCATTATCTTGACTAAGATACTCAATGATTTCTTCATATTTACTTTGTTGATTACTTTTAATATCTTGTATCTTCACACTATTCATCTCCTTCGTTGTAAATATCTAAGTCCAAATTAGGTTGAGTTTTATTAAACTCTTCCGTTATTTCTTTTTCTGAAGGATGAATATATGTGTTTAAAGTAGTATAAATATTTTTATGACCAGCTCTTATTCTAAGTAACTCTGGTTGCCAACCTGCCATTCTAAGAATGGTTAATGAACTATGTCTAAACATATGTGGCGTAACGTATATACCAGTTTTCTTTTTAAGTGTTCTAAATAAATTATCAACGTCAATATAGTTCATTGGTTTATATTGATTATTACCACTTATCTTTATAAAAATATGATTAGTTTCAACTTCCTCAGTATGATATTCAGCTATATATTCCATAAACATATCAGCAAGATTTTGAGATATATCTATTCTTCTTGGACTTGATACCGTCTTTATCTCAGCATTATTTTCAAGTTCTCCTCTATCTTTAAGGTCGATTATCATATCACTTATATCAAAATCTTCAATCCATAAGGATAAGGCTTCGCCTATCCTAAATCCAGTCTCATATAAGAGTAATAACAAAAATTTATCTCTAAAATTATTGCAAGTATTTATGAGCATTGTAATTTCTTCTTTGGTTAAAGTTTTAGGTTTAGATTTTGGTATTTTAAGTTTTAATATATTACTTGTAACTTTTTTCTTATCATAGGCTATTCCATATAAGAATCCTTTAAAGTTTCTACTTGGAGTAGAAACGAATTTTTTAAGCCTTTCTGAAATATTATTGCTATACTCTTCATGCCTTAAAATATAGTCGTAGAACATTAAAACCGTATCTATTATAATATTTATAGTCCTTGGACTTCTTGCTGAATCTATTTTGTTAGTAGGTATTACTTTTAAACTCTTATAAGGATTCTGCAACCAATTAACAAACAATGATAAATCATCTATGGTTATATTTTGAAAATCTAATTTCCTTTGTTCTAAATATTCAAAATATAATTTTAAATGTTGACAATACATTCTTAATGTATTTCTTGCATAATTAGTGTTATCTTTAAACCTTATAAATTTTAAAATTGGTTCAATAGGTAACCCCTCATCATCAGCTACAAAGTATCTTTCCTTATCGTCTTCTGTTCTTACTCTTACTACTTCCATTTTTCTATATTCACTCCTATGATTTACTTATTTCAATCATAGTTTTTACTATAACAACTTTAATTATTCTAACTATCTATATAGTAATTTAAGTCATATTTTTATATAAAAGTAGTACATAAAATACTGTAAATACTATTTAATTTCCTACACTATATTCATCCTATAATATTAAAAAAGTATAGCACAATTCTAATTTGATGTATTGTAAAAAACGGACAAGTTTTAGCAAGAAATTAATCTAGATGGAGAAATACCAAGAAACTCCTTAAAATCCTTATAAAAGTGAGATTGATCATAATAGCCACTCATTACAGCTAAATCTGCTAGGTTAGCTTCTAAATTATTATAGTAACAAAAAAGTGTATACTGAAATCTTATAATTCTGCACACAAACTTTGGATTCATCCCAACCATATCATCATATTTTCTAGAAAGTGTCCTTATACTACAGTTACTTATTTGTGCTAAATCTGATATGCAAATATTACCTCTTTTTATGTATATCTGCTCTATAGAATCAAATATATTTAACCTTGAATTTTTTATAATACTGTATTCTTTAGAATTTAAAATCTCCTCATTTGCATAACTTTGCAAACTATTCATATCACTTTTCATTAATTTAATTGTAGAAAGTTTATTTGAATCATAAAATTTGCTATCAAGTGGAATAACCCTATTTTTAATACTTTCAATTGGAATAGATGAAAATACAGAAAATCTTCCTGGAAGAAGTTTTATCCCAAAAAATTCAGATTTCCTATTAAATTTATACTTGAATGGCTTGTCCAAAGGCCCTAATATATACACGTCTTTCATGTTATTAAGATCTATAATTATACTGCTACATGGATCTGGCATTAATACAATATCTGAATCATTAAAACCATAGGAAGAAAAATTCCAGTAACAGCATATAGTATCAGCCAATTCTGGAATTGCTAGTATCTCCTCATATTTAAATTTGTTTTCCAATTTTTCTCTTTCTGTAAAAGGAATTTGCACTGAAAAATAATTATCCATAAAGTTATTTTCTCCAACATAACCTATATTTTTATGGTCAATTCTACCACAAAAATTATTGAAAGTAAATGAAAATATTGCGAAGTAACAGCATCTTGAAATATTAAATAAAATTAATAAATCTAAGCGTCAAATTGTTAAAATCTTAAGAGCTTCCAATAACTCGTCTTTGACTCAAACAAATTGAAATCTCTAAAGCTTTTAACAATTTGGCACTAAGATTTATAAAATTTTATTTAAACTATTTCTTCAATGCTGTTACTTCGCTTCTACGGTAGTTCAAGGAAAAAATTCCTACGTACCTACGGAATTTTAGACATGAATTTTTGTAAGCAATTAAACTTTTGTACTATAGTCTTTACTATACCGTACATAAATCCTATAGAGCTTATCATAAAAAAGAGCGCCTATACTTTTCGCATGCTTCTATATATTGCCGTTACTTTCCATAGAGGCAATAATGCTATCTGCAATATTTTCCATTGATGAATCATCATCTTCTTTTAAAGCTGAACTTACTGTAACATCGCTATCTAAAATAGTCATTTCTTTCATATCTTCTAAAAGTTCGCGCATTAATTTTCCAGCTTGAGGTGCCCATGAACCATTTTCTATAAGTGCAAAAGTACGCTTTTGAAGATTCAAGGCCTTCATATCCATTATATAATTAAGCATAGGTGGATATATTTTTAAATTATAAGTAACGGATGCAAGAACTATGTGACTGTATTTAAAGGTTTCAGAAATTAAATAAGAAACATTTGTTTTTGAAACATCATACATGACTACATTCGTCATTCCCTTTTTAACAAGTCTAGCCGCTAAATCTTCTGCAGCTGCCTCTGTATCGCCATACATTGTTGCATATACAATCATTACTCCCTTTTCTTCTGGCTCGTAACTGCTCCACTTGTTATATTTATCTAATAAGTATCCAAAATCATTACGCCATACTAAACCGTGCAGAGGACAAATATATTTAATATCAAGAGTACCTGCTTTTTTCAAAAGTGACTGAACATGAGGACCATATTTACCTACAATATTTGTATAATATCTTCTAGCCTCATCAATCCAATCACGATCAAAATTCACTTCATCATTAAAAAGCTTGCCATCCAAAGCTTTAAAGGAGCCAAAGGCATCAGCAGAAAACAAAACACCATCAGTAGTATCAAAGGTAACCATAGCTTCTGGCCAGTGTACCATTGGAGCGGAAACAAAAGCTACCACATGCTTTCCAAAAGACATTGTTTCTCCTTCTTTAACCTTTATTACTTTATCATCAATATGAAAACCAAACTGATTCATAAACATAAATGCTTTTTCTGTGCATATAATTTTTGCTTCTGGATAACGAAGAGCAATTTCTTCAATGCAAGCTGCATGATCAGGTTCAACATGGTTTATAACCATATAATCCAGCTTTCTGCCATTTAAAACAGCTTCTATATTTGAGACAAACTGGCGACAAATCGACCAATCAACTGTATCAAAAAGTACTGTTTTTTCATCTAAAAGTACATAGGAATTATAAGAAACTCCATAAGGAATTGGATGAATATTTTCAAAGAGAGAAAGGCGGTGGTCGTTTCCACCAACCCAATAAAGATCCTCAGTTATATTTCTAACACAAAACATTTTACTAATCCTCCTTTACGCTAAAAGCATATTATTGTACTTCTATAAACATATCTTTTTCTTCTCCACAAGCAGGGCAGGTCCATTCTTCTGGTAATTTTTCAAATAAAGTACCTGGAGCTACCTCTCCTTCTGGGTCACCTACACCAGGATCATACTCATACCCGCAGCCATTGCAAACGTAATGTTTCCAGTTTGGAACTACTTTCTTTGGAATTGCTCTCTTCATTTTTTTCATCGGAGGAGCCTCCTTCTTTGGCTGTCCATTATCTAATGCAGTTGTTAAAATTGGTAGTATTTCTTCTAAATCACCAACAATGCCATAATCCGCATTCTTAAAAATCTTAGCATTTGGATTATTATTTATAGCTACAATTGTAGTGGCATCCTTTATTCCTTTTAAATGCTGACCGGCACCTGAAATACCGCAGGCAATATATAAGTTTCCATTAAACTTTTGACCTGACATACCAACATATCGATTAAGAGGTACATACTTAAGAGTTTCAGCTACAGGACGTGAAGATCCAATAGCTGCACCAGCCTGAACAGCTAGCTTCTCTATAAGCTTCATATTTTCTTTTTCCCCTATACCTAAACCAGCACTAACTACTCTGTCAGCCTTACTAATAGGGGTATCTATAGGAATTCCAACTGTAAAATCATAGCCATCTTTTTTAAGTGCTTCTACAAGTGCAGCCACTTTTTCAGATGAATCTCCATCCTTGAAAATAACCTTCTTACGATAACCTGTAGCTGGCCCCTGTTTATGAGCTCTTCCTGCTCCTTCATTCTTTGGCATTTTACCAATTATGTTAGCAGCAATGACCACACGCTGAATCTCATTGGTTCCTTCATAAATTGTACAAATTTTAGCATCTCTATAAGCACGTTCAACTTCCATTCCTTTAAGGTAACCACTTCCTCCAAAAATTTGAAGTGAATCGTTTACAATTTCAAGACAAACATCTGAAGCATATTGTTTTGCCATAGCGGCTTCCATACTGTATGGCTCATGATTTCCTTTTAATTCTGCTGCACTATAAATAAGCAATCTAGCTGCCCTAAGCTTAGTTGCCATATCAGCTAATTTAAAAGCTATAATCTGCTGCTGGCATATTGGCTTTCCAAATTGAACTCTTTCTTTTGAATATTCAAGTGCATTTTCATAAGCTCCCTCGGCTATTCCAAGTGCTTGTGCTGCAATACCAATACGCCCACCATCCAAGGTAGCCATAGCAATTTTAAAACCTTCTCCCTCTTTGCCGAGTAAATTTTCTTTAGGTACTTTAACATTATTAAAAATCAATTCAGCAGTAGCAGAAGATCTAATTCCCATTTTGTCATAATGCTTGCCGAAACTAAAGCCTTCCCAGCCTTTTTCCACAATAAAAGCACTTATCCCATGAGTACCAATATCCGGTGTTGTAACAGCAAAAACAACATATATATCAGCTTCACCGCCGTTTGTTATAAATATTTTTTCACCATTTAAAATATAATAATCACCATCTAAAACAGCTGTTGTTTCTGTACCGCCAGCATCACTTCCTGCATTTTCTTCTGTAAGTCCAAATGCACCAAGCTTTTCTCCCTTTGCTAGTGGAACTAAATATTTTTGTTTTTGTTCCTCTGTTCCATAAGCGGAAATTGGATATGTTCCTAGTGAAGTATGAGCAGAAAGAATTACACCTGTGCCACCATCCACTCTTGATAATTCCTCAACAGCGATTGCATAGCTTATTACATCAAGTCCTGCTCCACCGTACTCTTTTGGATATGGAAGTCCCATAGTTTCCAAATCCTTTAGTTTCTGAACAATTTCTTGCGGAAATTTATTTTCCTGATCAAGCATAAACGCAATTGGTTTAACTTCTTCCTCGGCAAACTTTCTAATTTTTGCCCTTAAATTTTCATGCTGCTCTGTAGTTCTAAAAAACATAATCACCCCTCCTTGTATTATAGATATACCAACTCAACTATTAAAATTTATGTGCATCATAATGCCAAGAAGACGTCATTTTGTTACAAATAAATTTTAAGTTTCAAGATGGTTTATCTTTAACACGGTTTTAAAACATCTTACTGCATTAACCATATGATGAAATATATATAATAAATGTATACCTAAACCGTATACATTTATTATATACCTAATTGGTATACTTTTCAATATAAATAATAATTAATATTAAAAAATATTTTATATTAAGATATAAAAAGATAAGTTGAGCTGTATTTTAATATTTTATATCTGTCAACTTATCAATTATTATTTTTTGAAATTTTAATGGTTCTTCAAAGGGTAAACAATGTGCTGAATTATCAAACCATACAATTTCTTTGAAAGGAGCTATCAATTTATCAAAATATTTTTCAGCTGCTTCATATGGAACTGTATAATCGTGTTTTCCAAGTAAGAAATAGACTGGCACACTTAATTCTGGAACAAGGTTTAAAAGATTTAAGTTTGAAACTTCTTCCAACATTGTTTCTATTGAATACGTACTTCCTTTTATAAGTTTATATATATCTACAATAGTGTATTCCGATGATATAAGAAGCTTTAATACAAGCTGTTTCACATCTAATTTATAAAATGTTCCTTTAAATCTACCTGTCCATTTGCTTCTAATTCTCATATAACTAATAAGGTCATTATAAGGCGGTTTACCAATTTCTTGAAGTTGTTTAATTGCCTTGTTATTATTAGTTTTATGAGCATATTCATTAACATATTTATAGGCTAATCTCTCATTTTCCTGCATATCCCCTATTTGTCCTATGCCTACATATGCTTGAATTAATTGAGGATATTTGCTAGTTACTAATATTCCTAACGCGCTTCCCCAAGAATGTCCCACTAAAAATATTTTCTTCTTGTTATATGTATTCAATAAATACTCTATCAATTCTTTTGTATCATTACTGAAATTCTCAACAGTCATTGTATTTTTAGGTATATCCTTTGAATAAGACAATCCTGCTCCTCTTTGGTCCCAATTTACTACTATAAACTTTTCTTCTAATTTAGAGAAATATGCTCTTGAAACAGCAATTTGCGCAGAGCCAGGTCCACCATGTAAAAACAATAGAATTGGATTATCTCTATTTTTACCTCTAACTAAAATCCATTGTTTAATTCCACCAATTTGAAGCTTTTTTAATTTATATACACCATTTTTATCTCTATTTTTAGAACATGTACTTCTCCAAAATAACATACTTATCTCACCTCCTAATTTATAGTAACTTAATTTTCTGTGTACAGCATTAATACACTGAATAATAAAGGATGATTTTCCTCCATTGCGTCAGGTAAATCATCCTTCATTGTGAGCAGCAACCTTATTTATCTTTTTTTAATATTGCCATAATTATATCTAAAATATCTTTAACAATACCTAAACGATCAAATATACTTTTCTTAACTTCTATAACTGATGCTGTTGTCTCTGTTACAACCTCACTTACTAGCTTTACATTTTCAGTTATCTCTACTATATTTTCTGAGGCTTTTGGAAGGCTGTCTATAAACTTCGTAACATTTTCTTCATTCTTATCCATAAATGAATTTACCTTTGAAATAGTATTTGTTAATTTATGAATAAGAACTATTAAATATATTAAAGCTATTGCAAATAGTCCTCCAATGCAAATAAAACCTAATGTTGATAATTTAATATACATAGTACACCTCTAGTTGTTTTCTGAATTATTTTCTTGTGAAATTTCTTCTTTAGTCTCTTTTTCACTAGAAACTTCTTCACAGCTTGTACAATTTTCATCTTCTTTTGATTTTGCTTTTCTTTCTGAAAGATATGTTGAAATCTTTTCTCTAGCTTCACTAATATTTGATTTTAATTTTTCATCCTTATCTTTAATATTATTTTTTACATCAGCCGCAGTTTTCTTTATTTGAGAATTCACTTCTGAAGCTTTTTCTGATATTTCACTGCGTGTTTCTTTTCCTGATTTAGGCGCCAATAAAACGCCACTAGCTACTCCAGCAACAATTCCACTAATAGTTCCTGCTGCTATTTTTTTAGCTGTCTTTTTTCTTTGTTCTCTAATTTTTTTCATTTTTCTTTCATTTAGTATATTTTTTAACATATCCCTATCACCTCGTATTTTTAATGTCTGATTTTTTCAGAAACTTTTCAAATTCATATGAATTATTCGCTAATTGTAACACCTTTCTTCACATTTCTGTATAATTATATATTCTATATAAATTTTTTAATTCCTCTCTAAAATTTCAATAATTTAAAATTACATTGTTCATCTGATGCTATAATTCCACTTTTTTTGCTTGATTTTAATATCTTATTGTCCCCTTTCATTTTTGACTATGTTTTAAATAAATCACTTAATAAATTTAATATTTTCTTTTTTTCCTTGTATCTAGTTTTTTTATTATATAAATAATATGTTACAAAACATAAGGCTACTATTACTGCAAAAATAGCATATACAATTCTTTCCCTTATTGGTCTTGCAGTATCCATAAATAATTCTCCAAATAAATACAACATACAGCAAAAACTTACTATCATTGTCACTAAAAAGCTAATTAACTTATATAATATATTTTTATCAAAGTTACCTATTATTGCAGTATCACTATCATTATTCCTTATTATTTTTATTCTGCATGTAACAGACCAGTATCCAATTCCTTTGCTAATTATTGATATATCGTTATTTTTAATTTTGCATAAATATTTATAACTTTTAATTTCACCTGAATTACCCATATATAAAGGATTATAAAAATTAGGAATGGCATTTTTTATAACATTCATACATTGCTCTGAATTTTTATTTACATTTATTTGAAAATCATTCATACCATATCACCATTTTCGTAAAATTTATTTTAAATATTCTTCAGTCTAATTTATCACTTTCTTACTATAAAGTAATATCTTGCTTCTAGGTACATATTTGATTATATACTTACTACCATTTTCAAATTTAAAAGTTTTAAACATATTATTAAATATACCATCATTATCAGTTCTAATTTCATTCTTTATTAAGCCTGCTTTTGAGTCATTATTGCATCCTGTTACAGTTACAACCTTTTCTTTTATATCCATAAATATAGTATCTAAAGTTATTGGATAGACTGATAAAATAGCAAAAACTATTAGAAATAGTGAGAATCCCTTTGTAAACTTAGGTTTTTTTACTCCGAAAAAACTTATACAATTTTTAGTCCTTAAATATCGTATTCCTAAAAATATCATTAATAATGATATTAACCATAATGGTATACCTGATACTAGCATAAATTTTCTATAATTGCTCATATTTATAAACCTCCAGTGTAAAAACTATATCCTGTTAACTAAAAGGATAACTTGCGTACCAATTTATATCGTTCAAAATCGAATTTTCATTAAGCCATCTTGGCAACATTCAGAAAGTATTCACATCCATTCCTATAAATCCTTTTTGCCATAATTCAATATTGGCATGCTTACCATTAAGCGCAGTTGATACCTATCCACTCACAGCCTGTCCATGTTATCATAGGTGAATCTTGTGGAATTTCCGGCTACATCTGCTATGCCCTTTAATCTGTCCAGTTTATAGTATTTATTCCTTGTTTCATTGCCAAGAGCATCTGTTGTTGCTACTATTTTATTTAAAACTATATTAGTCGCATCTCTTGTAAGCAACTCCTTGATAACTCCAAAAATCGTTATCTGAACTAAAAACATCATATATTTCATTTTCACTTAATGAAATCTGAGGGACTTTAATGATATTTTTATTACTATTAGCATTATTATATATATTGTTTGTAACCTTACTCTGAGTTGTATCTGCTGAATTGCTTGTATTGATTTGTTTCTTAAGTGAAATTATTTTACCTTGAGCTGTAGTGTTTATTTCATCTGCTGCCTAATGCTACAGAACATTTTGAACTTGGATTTTTTGTTTTTCCATAGTCTAAAGCTACATGATTGTCACATCTTAAACAACCAATTTATTACCATTTTCATGTATAATATTACCACTTTATATATGTATTTTCAACTTAGCATGTTATTTAATTAAATCTAAATAAAGAAACATAAATTATGAACCATTTCTCCAAACCCTGATATTTATCGCTTTAGTTCTCCAAGAAACAGATAGCTTAAAACCATCCGTTTCTGTAAAGAACACTAATGACCGCTCAGGTTACTCCTCAGCATTGCCTTATGCTGCCATTCACAGTTATAAAAATTTATTTACATCTTTTGCTATGTGCAGCTTCATCTTTAATTTCTGATCTAAATCCATCTAAAGCTTCTTCTCTCCTATGGTTTTTACACTTTAAATCTTTTTTTGTTTTTTCATCATCGGTTTTTGAAATGGCTTCATTTGCTAAATGAATATTTTCCATAGTATTGTCTATATTTTCTTGAATTCTTTCCACATTGTCGCTTCTATCATCTGGCTTACTTTTCATAATTCAACAGCTCCTTTTGCAAATTTTTTTTCATTGATTATTATGTTCAAGATAGCTGTTGATTATTCTTTACATTTTTTTCATTTTACTTTATGCATTCTTATAGATATATGAGGGTAAATTATATTTGAGGTTTAATAGAGTATGATATGAGGTGAGTTTATTATGTCCAAAGCTAAAAATTTAGATAAAGAATTAATAAAATCTCAAAAAAACCTTGATACGGAACTGTCTGAATCAAACAAAGAACTAGAAACCATGTTAGCTTATGGTTCTACAAATTTAGGGTTAAATAATTTAAAGAAAGAAAATTATGCAGAAGAAAACATAAAGGCGGACTAAAATTATTAAGAACCATTATTCAGAGTACAGATGACGGAGTACAGAGTACAGTGAAGGATGATTTTCTTCCGCCTTGCTACAGAAAATCTTATAACTTATTTTTTGATTGCTTACGCAATCGCAGAATTAATGTTGTTAGAGATATATCGCTTGAAACTTGAAAATTAATTTGTATAAAAATGCCGTATTCTGGGCATTTTTATACAAATTGATTTTGGTAGTTGAAACGGTATATCTATAAGCGAAGCTGACAACATTTAAGTTTAAGATTTACTTGACGTAAGGAATGTAAATCAACCTTAACTGTACTCTGATTTAATGTTTAATTATACATATAGTCTCTAGTCCACTCTAAATTGTTATTTACGCCCTTATTAAACAAGAATTGGTGAATAGTTATATTTCCAGAGTTAAAGGATGCTGCACAGGAATTTAAATAAAGCCTCCACATTCTTATGAAAGTTTCATCCTTAGTTTTTCTTACTTCAGGCAAAGCATTTTCAAAGTTAGCTGCCCAATGCTCTAAGGTTCTTCCATAATGCAATCTTAAATTTTCTACGTCAATTATATTGAAGCTTCTCTCTGCCATGCAATTAATGAGTTCTGCAATTGCTGGAACATATCCACCTGGGAAAATATACTTACTAATCCATGTATTATTTCCACCTTCTTTTACGCCTGTTATACAATGAAGTAAAGATACACCCTTGTCATTTAGTAAATTATCTAAAGCTAAAAAATATTCTTTAAGATGATCTTGTCCTACGTGTTCAAGCATACCAACACTAACTATTTTATCAAACTTTCTATTTTTTAGTTCCCTATAATCTACAAGTTGAACTTCAACCAAATCCTCTAAGCCTTCATTTTTTATTCTTTCTTTAACTTTTTCTAGCTGTTCAGAACTTAAAGTTATTCCCATAGCCTTAACCTTGTATTGCTTTGCCGCTGAAATAATTAATTCTCCCCAGCCACAACCTATATCTAGTAAAGTTTCTCCTTCTTTTAAATCTAGCTTTTTAAGAATGTGCTGTACCTTATTTTTTTGTGCTTGATTTAAAGAATCTTCTTTTGTTTTGAAATATCCACAAGAATATGTCATAGTATCATCTAACCACAATTTATAAAAATCATTTCCTATATCATAATGGAACTCTATATTTTTCTTACTATTCTTTATATTATTAGTAGCCTTCTTTAGTAAATCAGCATATTTATCACTATTGCGTAAAAAACTTTCCATATTGTTGTATAAAGATTCTATAACTGTTTGAACACTACCTTCAATGTCTATTTTTTTAGTCATGTAAGCTTCTCCAAAGGTTAAAGAAGGATCTTTAATAATATCCGCTTTAGGAATAGGTTCATTAAAAATTATTTTAAATTTAACTTCACCTTCACCATAAACCTCTGAGCTTCCATCCCATAACTTTAATTCAAAAGTATCTGAAAATAAATTTTTAAACAATGTTTTATAAAATATTTTGTCAATAATCATCACTATTATCCCCCTCTATATGAATATATATCTTAATTTAAATTTTAATGCTCTCTACTTTTTAATAAGTAGTCAAGTAATTCTTTGTAATTTTTATCTGAAAATTGCTCTCTACTTTTTGACTTTTGTATCCTATCATTATGTATATCAATATTGCTTTTGTAATTTTCCAAAGTATCAATAATTGCGTTTTTAAAACTTGGGATAGCATCAATTATTTGTTTCACTCCATACACATATTCATCATCACTTAGGCTAAAGCACTGAAATAGTCCAGAAGTTAATCTTCCATCAGAAAATATGTAAATATATCTGTCTCGCATTTCATATGATAAATCAACTTCAATTTTATGCTTATAAAGCCTAAAGATAACATCACCTTTCTTGATGAATACAGGAAATATACTTGAAAAAAGTACTTCCATCCTATTCTCTTCTTCATCACTTACGCCTGAAAAGTCATTTTCATTAAGTTCTGTTATGATTTCACTAGTAAATATACTGTTTTTTATTTCTTTAGCAAGTTTTATTTTTAATTTTTGCTCTTTTTCTAAAGTTAATAAATTATCAATGGACTCAACTAATTTATTAAACGCACATGTACTTTTTTTACAATCACCTTTATTATCCGTCACGTCACTACCTCCATAAATCATTTATTTAAAAAATGATGAAAATAAATTCCACAGTATAGGTGCTATAATTACTGTGACTATTCCAGAAATAGCTATAGTTAAACTACTCATAGCTCCTTCAGTTTCTCCTATTTCTATAGCTTTAGCTGTTCCAACGGCATGTGATGAGCAGCCCATAGCAATTCCCATTGCCACTTTATCATCTATTTTTAACATTTTATATAAAAATGGTCCAACAATAGACCCCAATATTCCAGTAATTATAATAGCAACAACAGCTATAGAAGGAATCCCACCTAACTGTTTAGCTAGTGCCATACCTATAGGTGTTGTTATAGATTTAGGCATTAAAGATTTTGTAATAATACCAGAAAGACCAAATAACTTTGAAAGCAAAATTACACATGTCATTCCTGAAACCGCACCACATAAAATACCCACCAAAATTGGCACTGCATTTTTTTTAAATAAAGAAAATTTCTTATATAAAGGTAAAGCTAAGCATACTGTTGCAGGGGCTAAAAAGAAAGAAATTACTTGTCCTCCATTATTATAATCTTGAAATTTAATATTGAATTTCAATAAAAATGCTATTAAAAGTATTATTGCAATAAGTAGTGGATTAAGAATTGATAACTTAAATTTCTGTTTAATTAAAGACCCTATCTCATAGGCAATTATGGATATTAGTACTCCAAAAACGGGTGAAGTAACTATTTCTTTCATCTTTAGCACACCTTTCTTAAAAATTTAACAACATAAGCAGTTACAATCCAAACAACAATAGTAGAAATAATAATAATAACAGAAAATGCTATAACTTTACCTTTAAGCAAATTAAAAGACGTCATTAATCCAACACCAGCTGGAACAAATAAAAACGACATAAAAGATATTAAAATTTCACATGTATCTTCAATCATTTCAACTTTAATTATTTTAAAATATAAAGCTAAGAAAAGTAATATTAGTCCAAGAACCGTGCCCGGTATAGGCAAATTAAAAATTGATTGTATAATTACACCTAAAAAATATGCCATTAAAATAATCATTAGTTGTTTTAAATACTTCAAAGAATCACCTCATCTGGAAGTTAAGTATTGGTACATTGGTCTGACCACATGTGCTAATATACCATATTATCTATATTAGTTCAACTAATATTTTCTCAAATATGCCCTTTTTCAGCAAAATTCTATCGTTTACTTAATCATTTGCTCTTAAATAGGCTTTAATCCGTAGTAAAGATAAACCACTGTGAAACTTGGAATTTATTTGTACCAAAATGCCGTCTTCTTGGCATTTTGGTGCACATGAATTTAAATAGTTGAACTGGTTTATCTATAGAGATAGACTACTTGAAAAATCAAAATTGCAAATACTAAGTTTATCCTAATGCAATGTTTTTCAATTAACAATTCACAGTTCACAATGCACAATGAAGGATGATTTATCTTTCGCTATACTCAGATAAATCTTAAACTTAAATGTTGTCAGCTTGGCTAAGCACCATACATGGCTCAATTGCGTAAGCAATAAAAAAATAAGTTTTAGATTCTTCTACGCTTGCGGAGAAAAATCATCCTTCGTTGTACTCTGTACTCTGTACTTTGTACTCTGCTTTTCAAATTCTAATTTAACAGAATACATTTGGCATTTGCAATTTCGCTGTTTCAACTAGTATATCTATAGTGCGGCATCCTGCATTGCAAATTGTGCATTATAAAGTTGCTCATAGTATCCTTTTTTAGCCAATAATTCCTCATGTGTTCCTTGTTCTACAATATTTCCATCACTCATTACTAAAATTAAATCTGCATTTTTTATTGTAGATAACCTATGTGCAATTACAAAAGAAGTTCTTCCTTCCATAATATTTCTCATGGCATTCTGAAGCTTTTGTTCAAGCCTTGTATCAACAGAGCTAGTAGCTTCGTCTAGGATAAGAATAGGCGGATTGCAAAGAACAGAACGCGCTATTGTCAAAAGTTGTTTTTCCCCTTGAGAAATGTTATTTGCTTCTTCATTTAGTATCATATTGTAGCCACCAGGAAGTGTCGTAATAAAATGATGCACGTTTGCTACTTTAGCTGCACGTATGATTTCTTCTTCACTGGCATTTTCTTTTCCATAGGCAATATTTTCTTTAATAGTTCCATTAAAAAGCCAGGTATCTTGAAGCACCATGCCAAATTTTGCCCTAAGGTCATCACGTTTAATTTGCCTAATATCTACACCATCTATTTTAATAGAACCACCAGTAACATCATAAAATCTCATAAGCAAATTAATTAATGTGGTTTTTCCTACACCAGTCGGTCCAACTATTGCTACCATCTGCCCACTTTTAACCTTGAAGTTTAAATCATGTATTAGCAGTTTATCTTCCGTATAAGAAAATTTTACGTTTTCAAAGGACACACTTCCTATAATATCCCTTTGTTCCTTTACTGTTTCTACCTCTTCTATTTCTTCCTCTTCATTTAAAAAGTTAAATACTCTATTAACCGCAGCTATAGATGATTGAATAGTTCCAGCCAATTGTGTTATTTGAGACATAGGCTGATTTACCTGCCAAATATAACGTATAAAGGCTTGCAGCTGACCTACCTTAATTACACCAGCAATTACATAAAAGGCTCCCCAAATAACTACAACACCAATTCCAATATAAGTTACAAAAGCAACTAATGGATTCATCAATCCGCTTATGAATTGAGCCTTAAATCCACTTTCACACAATTCACCATTAACATTCCTAAATTCATCTATTGCAGCTTCCTGCTTTCCAAATAATTTAATTTCATTAAAACCAGTAAATTTTTCCTGCACAATACCATTTAATCTGCCAAGTGAATCCTGCTGCTTTTGGAACAATGGCTGTGACTTCTTTGTAATTATTTTAGATATAATAGCGGAAAATACTATAATTGCTAAGGAAACTATTGCCATGAAGCTTTGAATCTTAAACATCATAAATATGGCAAGGCTAAGTCCTAAAACAGCATTTAAAATCTTAGCAAAGCTTTGTTGAAGAGCATTTGAGATAGTATCAACATCATTAGAAGCACGACTCAATATATCTCCTAGTGAATTTTTATCAAAATATGCAATTGGAAGTTTTGCAATTTTCGACTGAACTTCCTTTCTTAAATCCACCATAGAGTCTTGTATGGCATCAGTAATTAAAAATTGATAGGCAAAGTTACTTAAAGTTCCACCTACATATATGCAAACTAAAATTATTATTATTTGATTTATCCTTGCAAAATTAACACTTCTCTTTGCTGTAACATCTGAAAATAATTGTGTTGTAATTTTTCCTTCAAAAGTAGGACTTAATGCTACTAAAAAGGCATACAAGATAATTAATATTACTGCTAAAATAATCTTTACCTTATACTTTTTAAGATAAGGAATTAAACACTTAATGCCAATATCTTTCTTTTTCATCGTGCAAGTTCCTCCTTTGTCATCTGACTAGCTGCTATCTCATAGTAAATTTCACAATTCTTTAAAAGCTCGTCATGAGTTCCAATTCCAACTACACTTCCTTCATTTAATACAATAATTTTACCAGCATCCACAATGGAAGATATTCTCTGAGCTACAATCAAGGTAATAGAATCACTAATTTCATCTCTTAGTCTCTTTCTTAGCTTTGCATCTGTTTTGAAATCCAAGGCAGAAAATGAATCGTCAAATATATAAATATCTGGTTTTCTTATAATTGCCCTTGCAATGCTCAATCTTTGTTTTTGTCCTCCCGACAGATTTCTTCCACCCTCTTCTAGTATTTCTTCAAATTGATCTTTCTTATCCGTTATAAAATCATAGGCTTCAGCAATTTTAGTACTCTTTTTTATTTCTGCTTCAGCAGCATCAGATTTGCCATATTTTATATTCTCTTTGATACTTCCTGAAAATAGCATAGTCTTTTGTGGAATTAACCCAATTTTCTTTCGCAGTGATGCTAGGTCATATTCTCTAACATCTACTCCATCTACTTTAATACTTCCTTCACTAACATCGTATAATCTAGGTATTAAGTTAATTAAAGTACTTTTTCCACTGCCTGTACTTCCAATAAAAGCAATTACATCTCCTTTTTGGGCTTGAAAACTTACATTTTGCAGCACAGGGGCTTCGCTGTCTGGATATTTAAAGGTTACATGATCAAATTCTAAAGTTCCACTTCCATCTCCACTAGTTACTGCATTTTCTGAGTTTTTAATGGTCGGCTCTTCATTTAACAATTCTTCAATACGCTCAGCACTTATTTCTGCACGAGGATACATTACAAATACAATTGAAAATAACATGATGGAAAACATCGCATGAAACATATATTCTTCAAAAGCCACCAACTTTCCAACCTGAAGTGTGCCACTATCTATCATTTTACTTGATATAATAAACACAATTACAATTGCAATGTTTAATAGCATAAAGAAAGCTGGTTCTGAAACAGACATAAGTTTAAATAATTTCTTTGCATTATTAGCATAAGCTTCATTTGCCATGGAATATCTTCTGCTCTCATAGCTATCTTTTCGAAATGCACGTATAACCCTAACTCCACTTAAATTTTCTCTTAAAATTCTATTTAATTTGTCCATACCTTTTTGCTGTCTATTACTTATTGGATCACTGGTTTTAGCAATTATAAATACTCCAAAACAAATAATAGGTATACAGCCTCCAATGATAATGGATAAACTGAAACTTGTTCTTATTACCATAAACATACTAATTAAAATCATAACAGGCGTTAACAGGGCTGTTCTAAATATTACATTAATGAATTGCATCAAAACAAAGGCATCATTAGTAGTTCTCGTTATCATACTTGATACGCCGAATTTATTGTACTCAGTATGAGAAAATTCCTGTGCCTTTTTAAAAATGTCATTTCTTATATCTCTTATAATTGATGTACTTACCTTTGAACTGCAATAAGCTAGCACAATGTTTCCAATACCCCCAATGACCGCCACTATTAAGATAAGAACGCCAAGTTTATAAATATAACTTTTATTATCAAGTGCAATCCCATTATCTATCATATTAGAAACAATAGTTGGAATTCCAAGTTCTGCAGTTGCAAATCCAAACACTCCTAATATATTTAAAAATACATACAATCTATATTTTTTTAAATATCGCAAAATTAATCTCATATGTAACCTCTCTTTTGTTAGTATTCTTTTCTAGAAATGATACTTGATTTTGATATCAACATGTACTATCATAAACTATAATGTTACCTTATAGTCAAGAGGAGATACTAAAATGCGTGAGAAATATTTTACTACTGGAGAATTTGCTAAAATGTGCAATGTTGAAAAGCATGTTTTGTTTCACTATGATAGCATTGACTTATTTAAACCTGCAATAATTAGCGAAAATGGCTATCGCTATTACTCCTATGACCAGTATTTTACCTTCTATGTAATAATAAATTTAAAAATGTTAGGTATGTCTTTAAAGGATATAAAAATATATCTTGAACATCGAAATTCTTACCAACTTTTAAAGCTTCTAGAAGAAAAAAGTGCACAAGTAGCCGAAAAAATTAAGTGGTTTCAAGATCTCCAAAAGACCATTGATACCATGAAAGCTACGACAACTGAAGCTTTAAATAGTAATGCCACTATATGCCTAAAGTATCTTCCTAAAGAAATTATTCTAAGATCATATAATATAGATAATACTTCAAGTAAGACCTTTGCAAGTTTTATGCAGGAGTATACAAAGTTTTCTAAAAGCCTAGGCATTACACTTCAAGAATCTGTAGGAAGTATTGTCCCATTAAAAAATGTATTGAATAACAATTTTTCAATGCCTGCTTACTTGTATATAAAATCAGATTCTTTCATTGAAGGCAAAACCGTAATCCGTAAACCCGGCTTATATTTATGTGTATATTTTAAAGGAAAGTATGAATACATGTATAGCGCATATAATGAAATGTTAGCTTACGCTGATAAAAATAACATTACTTTAGGTAATTATTCCTATGAAGAATATATAATTTCTGATATTGCTGAGAAAGAGCCAAAGAATTATGTTACAAAGATTATGATTGAAACTTTGTAAGTTTATCCTGACAAATTACAATTTACCAGGATAAACTTAAGTATTTGCAATTTCTAATTTTAAGGTAGTTTTAATTAACCTCTAACTCTACCCCCATGAACTACTCTACCAACTACACTTCCTAGATTTCCTTCTTCCTCTTCATTATTAATTTTAAGTGCCCAAAAAACAGGAAATCTTTCACTAATTTCTGTTTTTATAATTTCTGGTGCTGCAAAGGCTATAATTTGGAAATTCAATTTATTTGCTATGGTAAATATAGGGTCTAACACATGTGCTCCTGAAGCTTTGCCAAAAGGATTATCTAACATTAATACAGTCCATGGATTTTCATTGCCTAAAGTTTTCTTTTTATAATTCATAAGCATCATAATTATAAAGGTATTTATAGATAGTGTTTGTCCTCCACTGCCCTCAGGTGCATCTCCTTCTCCTGCATTTACAGCTCCCCAGGTTGCATAATGATAGTCCTGAGGTTTTGCATATAAGAATTCATTTTTCTCTGACATTTTATATACTTCTAAACTAGGATACTTTCCCCTTAATGCCTTTGAGAATATGCGTTTGTCACTCATAAGCTCGTCTAGTTGTTTATTATCAAGATTGTCAAAGTCTACGCCCTTCTTTTCTAATTTTCCAATACATTCAATAAAGTATTCATTTAAAAGTATACTAATATCACTTTCTTCCTTTGGTAAAAACTCTTCACCCTTAAGTCTTACAAGTTTAAAAGCATAATTATTTTCATTGACATATACCATTTTATTTACCATTTCTTTTAAACACTCTGATATTTTAATTGCCTGTCTTGCAGCTCTAGAAACCCACTGCTCCTTTGCTTCTTCAGCTTCAAGTTTATCATTTTTTATTTGATTTATTTCTCTTTCAGCATGTTCCTTCATACTTTTAAAAGAATCCTTGTTGCTTACAAAATTGCCTACCTCTGTCTTGTCTCCTATAACTTCTTTAATCTTATGCTTTAAAACCTCATCCTTTATATCGTTTTTTAAGTTTTCCAAAAAAACTTGAAAATTATCCTCAGCAGTTATAGTATGCTTTTTTATAGTTTGAGCTATATTCTTAAATTCTTCTATCCATTTATCAACTTCGTTCTTTTCGTTGTCTTTTATCTTATTCATATCGTACTCTGAAGTTTTTCCTTTTAGTGGATCAATTTCAAAGTATTTAATTTCTGAGATACAATTAGTTATATTTGCCTTTCTCACTTCTAAACCCTTTAATATATTTTCTGTCCTAACTAAATATTCTTTATTATCCTCTATACCACTTTTAATTTTAAATTCTTTTTCTTCTAAATTTAAATTTTCCCACACTTGAGCTGTTTTTTTATGTTCTTCAAATATTTTATTAGACTGCTTTTCTATGTCTTTAGTTATCCCCTCTATAAGACCTTCGAGCTTACTCATATTTTGATATTTTTCTTTAGCTAGCTTTTCTTTTAGTTTTATTTTGCTGGTTAAATTGTCGAATTCTGTTTCTGCAAACTCCAAGGATATATTTTCTAATTTATAGTTTTTCCAATCTAAATCAATTTTTTTCAGCATTTTAAGCTGCCTGTCTATATTTTCTTGAAGCTCCCCTGCATTTTTTTTCAAAAGGGTAATGCTATCATTTTTACTTTCAAGCTTAGAACTTAAGCTTTTTCTATAGGAAATGCTGCTGTATATTTCATCCTGCTTTAAAGCTTCATAATTTGGAGCCTCGCTGCACTCTAAATTATCTTTAAGCTTTGTTTCCTTAAATTCTGCTTCCTTTACAACCTCCCTTATGTCCTTAAGTCCTGGCTCAACAAGTTTAACCTTCCACCTTTCATAGTTTAAATTCTCATCATTTATGTTTTTATCTAAAATTTCTTTTTCCAGTTCTTTTTCACTAAGCTTAGAAGATAAATTATTTAGCTCCTTACTTGCTTCTTTTTCCTCTTTTAATTTTTTCTCTACTTCATTTTTAAATTCTATAAAATTCACAAGTTTTTCAATTTTAAAAGCAAGCTTTTTTATATTTTCATTTGCATTTTCTATATTTTTTTTATTGATATTAAGCTTATCTGTAGAATTGTTTATACTAACCTCTGCAGCACTTATCTCACTTAAATTTTCATTAATACTAAGCTCTATTTGTTTAAGCTTTTGTTCTAAAACTGCAGAGCTTTCAGTTTTAAACATAAGGCTAATATCCCTAATAATTTCTTCTATTTTTTCTATAGAACCTTCAACTATTCTAATGGTTTCTTTTGCTTCAAGTTCTTTTTTGTTCAAGCTTTCCTTCCAAGACACATAACTATCATAATCCTCTACAAACTTTAAAGCCCTATGTTCTACTAATTTGTAGTTAACACTTTCAACTATTTTCATTTCTGTTCGAACATAAATTGGGACTAACGCTCTTAAAAAAATTTCCTTATCTATGTTGCTTTCTATTGTTTTCCATTCATTAATATCCGATATAACTAAACCAAAAGGCAGCATATGGTAACTTGAAAGCATAGTTTTCTTTTCTTCTTCAGAAAGAGCATATAAAAACTGAGTTCCGTAAATAACTTTTATCCCCAAAGCTTCTATTCTATCTTTTACGGCATTTACATCATTATTTGCTATCCAATATTCTTCCGTATTTAAGGTTACATCAATGCTGTTTTCCCATAATTCCTTGTAAAGCTTCTTTGCTTGAAGTTCCTTTTCTTCTTTAAGTTTTTTTACCTCAAATGACTTATTTTGAAGCCAATTTTCAGAATAAGCTTCAAGCAAAGGGTCAAGCTTGCAAACTTCTAAAACCATTAAAAAAAGTTTTTCTTCCTCTTGTTTCTTATTACTATAATTTTCTTCGGTATCTTTTTTGTTTTTCCTATGCTGCTTAAGTTCAATCTCAAGTTTAGCTTTTTTAAGCTTGCTGTTATTTATCTTTTCCTCTAGCTTTTCACCTTCATCCTTTAAAGCCAAAAGTTTTTTATCCTCTTCTTCCTTTTCCTTCTTAATATCTTCAAGTAATAATTCTGGATAAACAATTCTAAAAGGATCAAACTCCGTGCCAAGCTCTTTTTCTTTTTTATCAAATTCTTTCTTCTTATCCTCGATTGCCTTTAAATTAACCTGTATATTCTGCTTTTTTTCATTTAAAGTTTTAATTTCTATTTTTAATTTTGCTTCTTTACTCTTTAGAAAAGCTTCATAGGCTTTATACTGGCTGCATATCTTGTCCCATTTTTCCTGCGTAACTTTCCATTTATCTTTAATTTCTTCTTCTACCTTATCCATTTCCTTCTGTATATCTTTTAAATCCAAAGAATTCATAAGTTTTTCTATTTCTTCGTGAGTAGATTTTTTCTTATATTCATCTTTCTCCATAGGAATAATAAGCTTGTTTATTTCATATTTTTTCTTTTCCTCATTCAAATCATCTATTTCACTATTTACATAGTCAAGCTCTTTTTGCTTATAAGACTTATCTTCTTCATAATCCTGCTTTGTCCTTATTTGCTTTGCATACTCCAAATTATCTTTTTCAAACAGCAGCTCATGTTTTGTTGCTTCTGCTTTAATTTTTTCTTTTTCCCAAATTTCTATTTGATTTAATACATTATTTTGAAGACTGCTTAAACTGCAGTATAGATTGTTTCCTTCTATGATACAGTTATTTTTCTTGTTTTCATAAACAATTCCATGTTCTGCATCTAATATCAGTGGATCTAATGCAGAAGATATATTTTTATAATCCACCTCTCTATTTATAAGTATAGGAAGATTTTTAGTTATAGAAATGTTGCTTTTAAACATATCTCTAAGCACATTCTTATTTTCTTCAAATTGGCTATTTAAATTTTCAGAAATAGCTGGAATGATGTATTCATCAAAAATCCCTTTATTATCTCTTGCCTTTGAAAAATATTCTCCAACTCCACCTTCTACTTTATTTATAAGTTTTAAAATAGACCACTCTGAACGATATATTCCAAACCCTGCTAAATACTGATAATACTCAGAGTTTGTACTTCTTGAATCCGACTCAGAAAACTTTCTAAAATCTCTTTTAGCATTTGTCAAAAATTCCTCTAAGGTTTTATAGCTTACTGCTTTCCTTTCATCTTTTAAATAAAGTGGTATATTTTCTACTGTATATGGTCCATTGTCATAGTGCTCATGGGTATATAAAAAATATCTTATGCCTATTTTTTCTTCTTCCTTTTCTTCATCTTTATTATCAAGCTTTTTTATGGCAGTAATACAAATACCTGTTATTAACCATCTATCTGGCACAGTATCCAGTTTCCACTCCAAAAGCACATGAAAAGTATATGGCTTAAATTGATTACTTTTATTCAAAAACATTCCAGAAAGCTTATTTCCATCATTTTTACCCCATCTAGTATTGGGAAGCATTATTTGAGATATAAGCTGCATAATTACGCCCTTTCCACTTCCATTATTGAGCGTAAACAAAGTATGATCTGGTTCTCCCAGCTTAGTTAAATCAAATATACTATTGTCGTGGCACTTTTTAAAATTATCATACTTATTTCCTACTATTCTGATTTTAGTTAACCTTGGCACTATCTTTTTCCTCCTTTGCAGCTTCTATAAGTTCCATAAATTCCTTGTACCTATCTTGATTGTGATATACCTTGTCTAATCTTTCATATAATTCTAATTTGGGAATCAACTTAAGTTCCTTAGTATTGTTATAAATAAGCTTTTGATCTGCTAAAGGCTTTAATGCCTTATAAATAAAATTAAATCTATTATCCGTAGTATTTACCACATCAATGTTTCCTTTTGTTTTGCTGTTTTTCATTGGTGAAAAATCTTTATTCCACACCTCATCAATTTCTTTAAGTGCTATACCCCAATTTTGACTAAAGCTTTCCTCTTTCTTTTCCCTTGCTATCCAAGAATTTATAATTCCATTAACCAAATCTTCAAGCTTAGCATATGTTATACCCTCTTCTTCCCATCTAATTCTTATATTATTTTCTTTGTCCACTTCAGATAAAAACACGCATATTATTAAGTTAGCTAAATAAAAGTATTTTTTATTCTTTAAGTCTTTATATTTTTCTTTCATTTGAGTATAGGAGTTTGCAAAAATAGATCCATTAGCCGAAGAAATAATATGAAGATTTTCCATAGTTTCTATTATCATAAGTTCTGCTTCTTGTGCCATAGTCTTTACTATTTGCCTCATCTCATTGTCATTTGAATATTCTTCTGCAAGAGGTTCTTTAACAGATACAATATTTTCTTTTAAAAGCATAAAAAATAATGCAGAAGCCTTTTGTATATTTTCTGTTGTGTATGCCATATTAATCCTCCAAATAATTTTTAATATATATTTTATATGGTGATATAAATAAATTTTGTAAACTTAAAGGTTTCTTTTCTTCTTCTAACTTTGAAGCAACTGTTTTTCCAATAAGTTTTTTATATCTCTCATCCTTTTCGCATAATTTATTAAATAAAATTATTCTTTCGTCCATTTCATCAAATTCTTCTGTAGTTTCACTAAAGGTGAGCTCTGTAAGTACAAACATCATAAATATCTCTGTATTCTTTTTTTGACTTAGCCAACTTTCTTGAAGAATGATATCCATAGTTTTAAGCTCTGTAATGCTAAAGCCTTTGCCCTCCATAAATCCATCAAAAATCGGCTGCCAAAGTTCTAGTATTAGGTTCCAATCTACTTTCTTCTTGTTTATAAACTCCTTCTCCTCTTCTTCACTTTTCAAATCTAAATTAACTTCTTCACTTTCTCTCACAGACTGCTGTTCCTGCCATGCCCAATCTAATGGATATATAAATTCAAGCTCTGGAGACAAAATAGGCACTACTAAACTCTCTAGGCAATCAAAGCTAGGAAGCCCATTTTTAACAACTACGTTTTGCCATATGTCCTTTTTAAAGGATACCTTAGAAGTTGTCCAAAAGCTTTCTGGATAATTTACTCTTACTTTTACTTCAAAAGCCATATTGTCTACTACTATTTTTGCAAGTAAATTATGAAGTACTCTAGCCTTTTCTACTTCTTCAAAAAGTTTTTCACCATCTTTTCTCTTATCCTTAGGAAAATTGTATAGCCTATTTTTCCAGGCAAGCATATCTTCAAAGGTCTTTTTTTCATCCTCAAATTGATTTTTTATTTCTTGATCTGTTTTTCTTCTATCTCTTTTAGTATCAAAAAATATCACTTGAGGATTTCTCATAATATCATGCCTATAATCCTTTTCTTTTCGTATTAAATTTCTAACTCTTCCAATTAGGTTATTTACACTGCTTAAAGCTTTATTAAAATTTCCACTTTTGATTAATTGCAGTGTATAAAATTGCTCAACATCAAAGCCAAACTCTTCAAGCATTTCCCTTGTTATAAATATCATTTCTTGAGCTTCTTCTGTAAGCATATACACGGTACTGCCGCCCTTTTCCCATCTTGAATGTTCTCTATCTGGCTTTAAATATTTAAATTTATATGGCTCATGTTCTCTGGTTTCTTCATTATATATTGTACAACTGAAGGGATACTGTCTATCTGGATCTTTGTACCACAACACTCCATCAACAATTCTTTCTATATTTTTATCAGACGTAGGAATTTTCATTTCCCTTAAAATATCTGAAACAATGTATATCATGTCATTGCGCGTTCTATTAGGATTTTCCGTAATCTCTCTTCTAAATATACTTAGTAAAAGATACAGACAAATTTCATGGGCATAATCCTTTAATTCACCTATGTCCATTCCTGTACCAAGCATTCTTATTACATTAATCTTTTTTAACCTGTCCATCATTCCAGTTTGAACTAAATCCATTTATTTATACCGCTCCTTCCCTTTTTAGCAAGTATTCATATGTAATAAATTCTTGAGGAATTCTGCAATTTTCTTTCCAAAGCTCTACTATATATTCTTTATAATTGCCATAATTCTTTTCCTCAAATTCTTTTAATATACACTTTAAACATGCCTCATTTTTTTGCTGATCCTTGCTTTTATATTTTTTATGTACCTCTATAAGCTCAGCATAAGCCTGTACAAGTAACCCTATATTTACCCCATTATACTTGTCCTTTAATGCTTTATATATAAAATATCCATCTGGATCCATATCTCCAAAGTAATATACCGTAACTTCACTTGGCTTAGCTATTTCATCTAAGAAAGAAAAGCTTTTTATAATTTTCTTCCCATATCCAAAAATAAGTGCATCTGGCATTATTCCAAATATTTTTATACCATTTTGAACTGCTTTTTTAAATGAAAAAAATGTAGAGTGATTTTCCAAAATTATTATGGTTTTAATTTCACTAACCCCTCTATTCCAATAAATAAATTGTTCGCCATACTGCTTGGCTTTTATGTCTTCAAGATTTAAAGAAAGTCTTTTAAGCACTTTATTATCTTTTTTTCCACTATCACTATCTGTCAAAAATTTTTCATCATAAAAAAGTTCTAAACATCTTTCTTCTACACTTGCCCACTGCCTATGTTCTTTTTCTTTTAAGAATTTATATATATTTTTTATGTATTCCCATTCTTTTTTAGTTTGATATTCTGGATGCTTAATGTAAGCTTTAAAATTAAGTACATCAGAATACTTAATAATATCCTCATCTTTCCAAGAAGCTTCTATTTTTGAAGTGACCATAGTCCATTTTAGTTTCATTGGAAATTTAGCTTTATTACTATCTGAATTTGCAATTTCTCTTATAATTTTTTCATCCTTTAACTTTTGCATTTCTCCATAAAAAGCCTCATAACCACCAAGTTCATAGTAATTACTTTGTCCCCCGCATTTTTCTATAATAAATAGTTCTAAACGAGCAAGTTCAAATTTTCTATTGTTTTTACATTTATCGTCAAAGAAAGCTTTTATATATTTGCGCATTATATCTTTCCCCTCAATTTTGTATATTTCTATAATTATTATAACAAAAAAAAGAAGCATGTAGATACACAATCTGAAACATATTATATTCAAGATCTAGCGATATGTTCTCATAAGTTTTAGTATATAGGAACATTCACAAGATCTTCCCCAAACCACACCTATCCTAATTCTTTACGTTGGTAAAAATTTGATATAAATTATTAGATATCTTGTCAACAAAAATAAAAAATGCAGAATTAATATTCCGCATTTTCTACAAATTTAAATGTCATCTTCATTGAATTTTTATAATACCAACTATTGCATTACTTTGAAATTTCATTATATACAGCAGTGATTTTTTATCTAAACTTACTTAATTCATCTACAAATGCTGGCCTCTTTTTATATAAATCACTCAACTGATTTTTTAATTGCATTTGCTTTTCCTTTCCAGCTATCTTTTTATATTTTTTTAACATTTCGCACACATACCTATATTCAGATCTATTAAATGAATAACTAGCTTTTTCTTTTATATACTTACAGTAAATATCTATTACTTCGTCACTAAACTTTCCAACTAATCTATTCGCATATAGTTCTATATCCCTATGATTATTCCTTACAAACTCCATAAGTTCATCCAAATCATTCTCTTGTAAAATAATTCTAACATAAATTTTACCTATGTACATTTTGCCATTATTTTTAATTTCTTTTTTTAGATTATTATAAAACTCTTTTGTATTTTCTTTATTTAACTCTTTAAGTTCTCTATAATATTCAAAGTTTCCATGAAACAAAAGTTCCTTTGCCAATTTTTCTTGTTCCTCTTTATTTTGAAGTTTTTTATACACCGTATATCTTATTTTTTTCCATTTATCCTCTAAGTCAACATAATTTCTATCCTTTTTTTCACCTTCCAAAGTTAACTGTACAATCTCACCATAATTTTTTTGTTCCATATATTTATGTATGAGCATTTCTCTAAAATACGTAAATTCTAAATTATCTTTTATAAATTTCTCTGACTCTTCTTTTGTACCATATTTTTTCACTATTTCAAATAATATTTGAAGCATAATTTCGTTATGATATCTGTTATCTGGATCTTTACTTATTAAATCATTAATTTTCCTTACAAGTTTATATCTTAATTCGCTAATATCAGCAAATTTCGAACATATTTGTAATATATCATTTCTATAATCCTCAAAATCATGAAAAACATTATTGTTAATTAGTTCTATCAATTTATTGAATACTTGTTTTCTTAAACTTAAATTCAAATCATCTCTTATAACTATATCTTTACTTATAAATTCCATAGTATTTGCTATTAAATAACCTATATCTCCAGAAGAATAATGCGAATATTTAAAAGCTTCAATAATTTCATTTAGGAGTAAAAGTGAAATGTCAAATGCGAGCATAACATCTTCTTCTTCCCTAGCTCTTTCCAAAATTTCTTCCATAGATTGCATAAAATCGCAGGCATGCTCGTATCGTACAAAACCCGATTCATCTACATATTCTTTTACTATCAAATTTATTAATTTTTTGCATTTTTTAATTTCTTCTTTATTATCACCTTTTGAATATTTAAAAATAATTCTGTTTTTTAAAACATCGTTATTCTCAGTCACATCTAGAATTATATCAATAAGCTTTTCCTTTGAAAGAGCTTCTAATACTTGCTTTATATCCAATTCTTTCTTCATTTTTTTATGCCTTACCTTTGTATATTTTCCATAAATATCATCTATGGTTTTAATTATATCCCGTTTTTGTAAATTAATTCAGATCCTATGCCAGTAACTTTCCTTCTAAATAAGAGTACTTTAAGTATTGAGGATTACTATAATATACTGATGAATTGAAATCTGAAATTTCATCACTTATAAATGATTGAAATACCGAATATAAAACATCTACTATATTATCTTTTTCCGAACTTACATCTATTATTAATCTTTGATAATCTTTGCCTATTGCTTGAAAGCTTGGTATATTATATTTGCATAATCCTACTGAATCAAAGTCTCCCTCTTTAATGTTAAAATACTCTATTATTTCATCTGATACTTGTTCAAATGATAGGCAATGATTAACACTTGCAAGTTCAAGCTGTCTCTCAAGCTCTTTCTTTCCAAGGGTTTTAACAACATCCGCTCTCCTGTTCTTCGTCTTTCTTCCTATGAATTCTATGAGTGAGCAAACATAAAACAAATCATCTTTTTGAGTGTCATTCATTTATAATTTCACTCCTTTCAAATTTAAGACAATCTAAAGCTTTTAACGTATGAAAACTTATTTGGTGTGTAGGATATTTAAACTTTGCCAGTTCCCAAAAAATATTTCTTGTAATGTCTCCGTATAAAAAGTCATTTACATAATTCCAAACGGTATCATCTGCCATCGGTCCTTCTACAATATCATAGTCATGTACTAAGCCGTTTCTACAAGCTGCAATAAAGTCTAACCATTCATCCGTCATATCGTCAAATTTTAATATTTTGAGTTCATTATTTTCTGTGTACGTATAATAATTAACTATGGCATGTCGTCTATTTCTTTTAGCCCATTTTTTTGCTTGCTCAAAATTATTCGTACAGTAAAACCCCCATGAAAAATCTTTTGTATATTTACTTTTTCTTACCTCAGGGAATTCAACAATCTCTCCCGATGCGTGATACAGCATAAAATAATCACCCTTTTCATATCATTTATTGATATTATATCATTTTTATTATTATCCAAAAAGAAAAAGTGATATTTTAAAATCTATAAATATCACCTTCAGCGTTATATCTTTTTAAGTTTTTCAATAACCAATACATCTGCCGGCACCCAATTAAGCTTGTCCACTTCATCCAATGATATCCATTTGGTTGCATTATGAGCATTTAACTTCAGCTCTCCTCCGCATACTTCACATAAGAAGTAGTACATTGTAAGATGAAAATTTGGATAATCATAATCAATTGTAGTTATGTATTTAGAAATTTTAATATTAATCTTCATATTTTTTATTAAAGCTACAAATAAAACAAAGGCATGTTATAATATATACATAAACCCCATTTTTTGCAAGGAAGGTTATATATGAATAACTTAATAAAAACAGATAATTTAAACAATATAAATACTTATATAAATCCTAAATCAATAGATACAACAATTTCAACTGATATTTTAAAGGCAAGTGAAACTGGGTTAATAAATAATTTAGTAGATTCCAACTTAGCACTAAGACCTAAACTTATTATAAATGACTATAGTAAAGGTGAAAAAGTTTTAAGTGATATTGTGACGGAACTTACCAAATGCAATGAATTCATGATATCTGTAGCTTTCATTACAAGCAGTGGACTAACGCCTCTTTTAGAAACTTTAAAATATCTATCTCAAAAAGGAATTCAAGGCAAAATTCTAACAACAAACTATCTAACCTTTAGTGAGCCAAAAGCACTAAAAAAGCTTTTACAATTTCCTAATATAGACGTAAGAATGTATTGCAAGGATAATTTTCATACTAAAGGATATATTTTTAAACATAGTGATCATTATAAACTTATAGTTGGTAGTTCTAATTTAACTCAATCTGCCTTAACTAAGAATAAAGAGTGGAATATAGAAGTATCCTCCTTAGAAGAAGGAAGTTTAACAGAAACTGTATTGAATGAATTTGAAGCTATGTGGATTGAAGCCGATAGTTTAACCGTTGATTGGATTGAAACTTATGAAGAAATATATTCAAAACAAAGAAAAGCTATCCGAGAAAGTATTGTCCCAAGAATCTCTCAATATAAACTAAGACCAAATAAAATGCAGATATCTGCAATTCAAGCTTTAGATAACCTAATACAAAAAGGTATAAAAAAAGCCTTATTAATTTCGGCCACTGGTACTGGTAAAACTTATTTATCAGCTTTTGCTGTTAGAAACTTTACTCCCAAAAGAGCACTTTTTATTGTACATAGAGAGCAGATTGCTAAACAAGCCCTAGATAGCTATAGAAATGTATTTGGTGACACTAAAACCATGGGAATACTTTCTGGTAATTCAAAAGAGGTAAATAAAACATTCTTATTTTCAACAGTGCAGACATTATCGAAAGATGAAGTACTATCAAGTTTTCCTAAAAATGAATTTGACTATATTATTATAGATGAAGTTCATAAAGCTGGTGCAATTAGCTATCAAAAAATTATTGACTATTTTGAACCAAAGTTTTTATTAGGTATGACAGCTACACCAGAAAGATCTGATGACTTTAATATTTTTAAAATATTTGATTATAATATAGCTTACGAAATTCGCCTTCAACAAGCCCTAGAAGAAGACTTACTTTGTCCATTCCACTATTTTGGAATTACAGATATATCTATAGATGGAAACGACTTAAATGAAACTACTGATTTTAGATATTTAGTCAGTGATGAGCGTGTCAAACACATTATTGATAAAATTAACTTTTATGGCTACTCAGGCGATAAAGTAAAGGGGCTAGTATTTTGCAGTGATAAAAAAGAGGCTATAGAGTTATCCTTTAAATTTAATAAGCATGGATTAAGAACTTTAGCATTAACTGGAGAAAATACTCAGGATGAACGTGAAGATGCCATTGAGCGTCTTGAACAAGATGAAAATACTAATTGCTTAGATTATATTTTTACAGTTGATATTTTTAATGAAGGTGTAGATATCCCCGCCGTTAATCAAGTTGTAATGCTAAGGCCTACTAAATCAGCTATAATTTTTGTACAACAATTAGGCCGTGGTCTTAGGAAACATGATAATAAAGAATATGTTGTTATCATTGATTTTGTTGGAAATTATAATAGTAATTTTTTAATTCCAATAGCTCTCTCTGGTGATAAAACCTATAATAAAGATGCCATAAGAAAATATGTTTTAGAAGGAAATAGAGTAATTCCTGGCTGCTCTACAATTAATTTTGACGAAATTTCAAAGAAGCGAATTTTTGAATCTATTGATAGCGCAAACTTTAACGATATCAAACTTATAAAAGATAGTTATATTAATTTAAAGCATAAACTTGGTAGAATTCCTAAATTAATAGACTTTGATATACATGACTCCATTGATCCTACAAGAATTTTTGATAATAATAGTTTAGGCTCATATCATAAATTTTTAAAGAAATATGAAAAAGAATATGATGTAAAGCTTACTGATGTTCAAGAATCTTTTGTAGAATTTATTTCTAAAAAACTTGCCCCTGGAAAGCGGATTCATGAATTAGAAATGCTTAAATGTGCAATAAATTATAAATTTGATTTAATATTTAAGTTAAAGCAAGTTTTAAAAGAAAAATATGATATAAAGTTTAAAAACAGTACAGAAACCTCTATAGTTAACGTGTTAACAAATGAATTTGCCAGTGGATCTAGTAAAAAAACCTATGAGGACTGTATATTCTTACAAAAGGATGCAGTGGATTATAAAATTTCACAAGTTTTTGAGGAAAACTTAAAAAACAAAGAATTTAAAGACATTGTTGTTGAATTAATTGAATTTGGCATATACAGATATAACAAGTTTTATAGCAACCGCTATATGGACACAAACTTGCAATTATATCAAAAATACACTTATGAGGATGTCTGCAGATTATTAGAATGGGAAAAAGGCGAAGTAGCTCTTAATATTGGAGGTTACAAGTTTGACAAAAAAACTAAGACTTATCCTGTTTTTATTAACTATACTAAATCTGAAGATATAAGTGATACTATAAATTATAAAGATAGATTCGAATCTCCATCAAAATTAATTGCAATATCCAAATCAGGTAGGACAGAAAAATCAGCTGATATTGTACAAGCATATAGTGCTGAAAAAGATGGTGTTGAAATGAGTTTATTTGTTAGAAAAAATAAAGATGATAAAATATCAAAAGAATTTTACTATCTAGGAAAAATTAAGGCTACAGGATTGCCACATTCAATTACTATGGAAAACACTAGCAAAACAGCTGTAGAAATCGAATATCAGTTATATACTCCTGTAAGAGAAGATATTTTTAGTTATATTACTTCATAAAATTTTATAAAGGGTTACCGACTCAACTATTAAGTTATACATGTCTCATAATGCCCAGAACATGGTATTTTGAAACATGTATAACTTAAGTTTCGGTACAGTAACCCTTTAGTACCAATAAAAATGATATTTCTTATTATCATATATGCTTAGCATTTTAGATTAAGAAATATCATTTTTATTTTACAATTCCTTAAGTTTTTCAACTACTAATATATCTGCTGGTACCCATTTAAGCTTGTCTACTTCATCTAATGATATCCATTTAGTTGCATTATGGGCATTTAAGTGCATCTTCCCACCACATACTTCGCATAGAAAACAATGCATTGTAAGATGAAAATTTGGATAATCATACTCAACCGTAGTTACATATTTAGAGACGGATATATCCAATTCTAATTCTTCTTTAATTTCACGAATAAGTGCTTCTTCCCTTGTTTCTCCAGGCTCTATTTTACCGCCAGGGAATTCCCACATATTTTCAAATTCGCCATAACCACGACACGTTGTAAATATTTCATTACCATGTTTTATAATAGCTGCTACTACTTCTATTGTTTTCATTTATATAATCACCTCTACATATAGGATATATTATACTACATATATAGTTTCTATGTAAACTAATCTTACTATGTATTATTGCCATTTTTTTAATAATATAGACGTTAAATTCTTGACGCACTGCGTCAACATTCATAAACTTAACCAAACAGTTTATGAAAAACTTCAACTACTAGATTTTCTTTTAAATTTTTAAAGCAAAAGCCACAGATTTTACTCTACGACCTTTAAAAATATATTTTCTTAACATAAAACAATAACTTCATCTAGTAAAGGTAGCTGGTTTTCCACACTTAACGGAAATGAAGGATTTTGACTTTGATTTTCAACCTAGAATAAATAAAAAGCAGTTTTTAGAGAGTACTAGCAATATAATTTTAATTAGGAATAGTTTGGTGGGTAAAACTCACCTAGCTACTTCTATCGGCATAGCTACTACTAAAAAGAGAATAAGTGAACTCTCTTGTATATTTTTTTAATTTGTTATGTACATCTTTTATCAACTATAATTGCACCTTCTTTATTAGAGATTTTATAAAATTATAACTTAAAAAAATAGCACATAAAAAGCGCTTAAATTCCTACATTTTCATGTTGGAACTTTTATGCACTTCCATATTAACATTTACAATATTTTCTGTTGACGAAGAAGAAATTTACCAAGAAATTAGAAATGAAATTAACAATAATAACTACTATGTATTAATTGATAACCTAGATGAACCGTGGAAAAATAGTACTCAAATGAACAGTTGGCTAAGGGGGCTAATGTTATCAATGAGACAGCTTAAAAGAGATTACTCTAATCTTAAAGTTATTACTTTTTTAAGAGATGATATTTTTGATATCATTGCTAGAGGAAGTGATATTTTTGATAGTAAAGATGAATTGCTACGGATAAAATGGAAAGATGACCAAAATTATTTGCTTAGAAAAATATTAGCCTATAGAATAGCAAATTATTATGGTGAAACATTGCCAGGTAGCAGCTATGAAATTGACAAGCAAATTAGCAAGCTTTTTGTTATAAAATTAAAATACACCTCTAGTGGAAAAATAAGAAATAAAGAAAGACATACTTTAGCTTACATGATTGAAAGAACTTTCTCTAGACCAAGAGAATTATTGCAATTTGCAAGATTAATTTTAGAAAAAAATCCATCAAATAATCTACCTATTACCCCTGATATTATATATAGTGCTGAAAAAGAGTATTCTAATTGGAAAGTAATTGACCTAGCTGGCGAGTATTCTAAAACATATGAAAACATTGATAAATTTATATTATCATTTTCTGGACTACACATACTTTATAATTGGAAATTTTCTTTTAATGATATAGATAAGCATTATAAAACATTAGATGATGGCTCAAAGGTTTATAACAAAGTGTCTAAGCATTATTTAACTACTAGTGAAACTGTTGAATTGCTATACATTGCAGGATTTTTTAGGAAAATAAGGAGAATTGGACAATATAGCATTAAGTATATAACTTCTGTTGATGAACGAGACATTGATATTCAAAGGAGTACTTTTGATGTTCACCCTGCTTTTAGGAAAAAGCTTTATAATAATGCTTAAACATAGATTTAAATTTTATAATTGCATAAGCTGTGATACCAAAAGAGGATTGTAACCTACAAACCTCTTTCATTAACTCATCTGTTTTGTTAGAAGCTTCATTATGCTTACCCGTACATAATACTTATCTGAAATAGAACTTTCATTATAATATGCCTGTAGAACATGTCCACATCTTTTATGAAATATAATACTTATAGTTTTAAGTTCATCATAACTTCTATCCTCTTCTGTAGTTCCTATCATATTAACTATAATTTTCTAAAAACTTTTGCAAGTATCAACTGTCAATGGATTATATGGTACTCTTGCCAAATCACCTTTATAATTATTCTGCTATATATACCACTTAATGCCTTCTACATGTGCCTATAGATTATATCAAAACTAATTTTGAAAATTTTTTCAACCACTTCTAGGAAAAATATCTAAATTCATTGTCTAGTTGCTTTATTTCGCTATTAATACACTTGTACAGTATTTAAATTAATATAACAGAAAGCTCTGGATTTTTATTATAATCGGGTACTGTTACTAGCTTCTCATTTATATCTGTATCAGCTCTTTCGTAAGTCTTATTCACATAATCAATTTGCCTATTAATTGTAAGTTTCACGTTTATTTTCCTCATTGCTTGGTACAAAAAGAGAAGCATTTAAGTTTCTCAACATATACAGTATAACATCTAAAATAGACTGAGCAAAGCCCAGTCTATTTTAAACATCATGTTTAATATTTTTAAAATCCTCACAAAACTTAAAAAAGCTAATGTAACAAGTATTCCTCAAATTTTCTATATCTATATTCTCTGCAATTTCATTAAAAACTTTTCTTGAACTTACTTCATTATACTGTTTAAGCACTCTATCTAAATAACACTTAGGAAAATCACTATTAGGATCATCTTCCTTGCCCCATAAAAATTCTGGTTTTTTAGGCAATTTAGGATTGGATGGCTTTTTACCAAAACATTTTTCATAAGCACTTTCATCTCCTAATAGCCATGATTCTATCATCCTAATTGGCACCATTGGTATTCCAATCACCTCGTATGACTTACTTTTACTATTAAAAGCATTAAATCCTTCCATAATTTGATTATATATTTCTAAGAATCTCTTTTGGGCATCATTCTCACTTTTACTTGTAGAATGTTCTCTATCTGCATCAACATAACAAATAACATACTTAATAGATTTTTCTCTTGCTATATTGCTCAAAACAAATGATTTTATGCCGTGCCCTTTTACCTTAGAATCTTTTATACTTCTTTGCAATCTTCTATCTTTCAAGCTATCTTTTCTAACATTTTCAAAATTGACAACTGCCATTTTCCTTATAATCGGCTGCACAGCACCTTCTAGCCATGGCTCACCTGGTAACTTAGGAGTACCATAATCAGTTGGTCCTTCTCCACAGAGTAAAACCTCAATCATTAGTTTTATCCTCCTCATTTTTAAGAGTTTCAACAATTTCTGTTTCACTCATATTGAGCCATACCTCTCCTGGATACATGTATTCAAGCTTTTCTTTCATTTCTTTATTTAAAAATAGAGGTTTACTATAAGCTTTTCCAGATTCATCCCTCCATATGAATACAATACTATCTGCTTCAAAATAATCAAGTATAACAGTACTATGTGTAGTTACAACAATTTGCCTATTATAATTTTGGCATATTTCTTTTAAGTCATTAACCAAACTGCTTGCTAAATAAGGATTTATTCCGTCTTCTATTTCATCTAAAAGTACAACTCCTAATACTTTACTAATTTCTGCAATAGCCGCAATTGCTATCATCCTCAAAATGCCATCACTTTGATAAACTGATTTTATCTCTATTTTATTAGAATTGTATTTCTCATATATGCTCATTTGAAGCCACTTTGCCTTACCCTTAACAACAGTATCTACGTTTTCTACAAAAGGAACATATTTTTTAAGCCTATTATTTAATTCTGATTTTTGAGCATTACTTAATCCATGAATAAATGATGCTAACTTCTCTCCACCAAGTCCAATATCATTAGTCTTCCCTCTGCTGCTTCTATTTCTTATTTTTTCAGTAGATAATAATTCAAATGAATCTGATTGAATTAAAAAACTTTTTATTTTACAAAGTTCCGGATACTTATCTTTATCTTTTTCTTCATCAATGTTTTTCATAAAAGAAGCTGTTAAATCTATATTAGGTAAAGTTTCATTTTTTCCATCTAACCTATTAAATCTTTCTATATTTCTAGAATAATATCGTAATAACGTAGTTTTATTTGTTTTATTATAAACTTTCTCACCTGTAAAAAACAACTTATTTTCAGTCTTATTACTATTAAAAGTAATTTCCCATATTAATTCTTCATTGCCATCAATGTCAAACTCAAATGTTGTTCTAAACGTAATTTGCCTCTTACTACTGCTACTTAGCTGTGACTTTAAATCTGAAGGTTCCCAACCTCTAGATTGTATATAACTATCTATGTCCATCTTTACTATATTGCATAACAAGTCTATTGCCTGAAGAATTGTACTTTTTCCACTACCATTTCCACCAATCAATACTGTAAGTGGCTTTAAATCTATGTTAAAATCATTTAATGCCTTAAAATTATCAATATAAATACCTTTAATCATTTTATCACCTCTTTTTCTCATGGATATAAACCCCTTGGAACTTGCAAATTAATTTTGGTAGTTAAAACGGTATATCTATAATTATAACCAAAGTTTTAGTGTTTAATAGTTATTATTTATTTCCCCCACAGCAATTTTTATATTTCTTCCCACTCCCACATGGGCAAGGGTCATTTCTACCTACCTTGTTTTCATTTCTTACAGGCATTGAATTAGCTTCACCATCAAAATTTTCTTCTTCCAAACCACAATCTAATAATTTGGATAATTTATAACTATATCTTATCTCATTAAAACTTTCTTTACCTTTCATAATATAATAGAGTTCTTCTATTAAAACTGAAGCTATCATTTCTTTTGCTTTTTCTTCTGTATATCCCATGCTTATCAGCTTTTGCAAAGTTTCATTTGTGCACTTAGGATTATTATCCCTAATTTGATTATCTACAACTTCTAATATACTTTTTTTTAATCTATGATTTGCCAATTTATTTTTCTGCTCCTTTAAATATAAAATACTTGAATTTCAAAATTGATTCTTAGCGAAATGCTATCTTTTAAGCATTATACTACATATATAGTTTCTATGTAAACTAATCTCACTATGTATTATTGCCATTCTTTTAATAATCTAGGCTTTAAATTCTTGACGCACTGCGTCAACATTTCATAAACTTCATCGACCAGTTTATAAAAAGCTTCAACTATTGAATTTTCTTTTAAATTTTTAAAGTATTCATTTTTTCACAATTAGGGATAAACTATTTATGTCTTTAATTAGACATCTACTTATGTTTTTATATTTGCGGTTGGCTATACCTGCATATATAAAAACATGGGAGTTTTTTTCCACTTAACGGCATAAGCCTTTTTTTCTACTTGCTTAACAAGTGGTTTCCTTCGTTACACAATAAAGCCACGGCAAACTATACCGCGGCACAATATACATTGGAATATTTGGCTGTCGCACGAATTTATTTTATAAACAAATTTTAAAAAATACGAACCTTTATTCAAATTACGGATGACGGAGTACAGTGAAGGATGATTTTCTTCGGCTTTGCTACAGAAAATCTTAAAACTTATTTTTTGATTACTTACGCAATCGTAGTATCAATGTTGTTCAGCGAAGCTGACAACATATAAGTTTAAAATTTACCTGACGCAAGGAAAGGTAAATCATCCTTCTTTGTACTCTGTACTTTATACTTTGTACTCTGCTTAACCCCTAAACTTACACCATACTAATAAGCTCCAAAATCTTATCATAACTCATAATATTTGTATTTAAATCGTAACTTTCCTTTTTTGAGCAGGTAGTTAATACATAATTTTCATCGATTTTATGCGTTTTAAAATATACTTTTAAATTCTCATTATTAAAATGCCTCATGCAAGTATTATCCTGCGAATCAATAACTAAAGGAAATGAATTTAAAGGTATCGACAAGCCTTTTCCTTGCAGTTTTACATAGCTTTCCTTTGCAGTCCATAGTCTAAAAAAGCCTTCAGCCCTTTCGCTGTCATTTTTACTTAATAACCACCTATATTCATTTTGATCAAAAAATCTTTTGGATATATCCAAATATTCCATTTCGTGTATTTCTTCTATATCAATTCCTACTATCTCGTCATCTATAGCAGCCGCTACCCATTTACCTGAATGTGATATATTGAAATGAAAATTAGGGTTGTTTTTTATTGTAGGCTTGCCGTACTTATTATACTCATATATTATTTCATAATTTTTCATTTGCAATTTGCTGCAAATAATACCTCTAATTAAAACATCAGAAATTAAGCCTCTTAGCATGTCCTTCTCATTTCTAAACCTGTTTATTTTATCTTTTTTTTCAAGGCTAATGTATGATAAAAACTTTTCTTTCAATACTTCACTTAATTTATTATCAATATTAATAGCATATACTTCCATTAATCAATTTCCCTCTTTTTAAAGATATACCATTGTGAAACTTAAAATTAATTTGTACCAAAATGCCGTCTCCTAGGCATTGTAGTTCACATTAATTTTAATAGTTGAACTGGTATATCTATATTTATGCTATGTTTTAAATAAGTGTTGATTTTCACACTTATTTAAAACATAGCCTTTATTTATATTAGATTAGCTATTTCATTAATTACATCGCTAAACTCACCATCATAATACATTTCGCTTAGTTTGTATCTTTGGATTTTTCCACTGGTAGTTTTAGGAATATATTTTACAGGTATAACATGTTTAATATCAACAGCATATTTACCTTTTATAAAGCTCTTTATGTCTTCTATATATTTAATAAAATCCTCTATTTTTCTTTTAAAAAGAATAAATATGATTAAACTGTTATTATGACTACATACAGCTATTCTTCCAGTATCTATATTATCTAGAATTTCACATTCCTTTTCAATATTGTGTGCATAATAGCTTGTACCATTTATGTTTATCAAGTCCTGTGATCTACCTATTAAAACCAATTTATTATCTTTTACAAATCCTAAATCAGTAGTATTAAGCCATCCTTCCTCATTTATATTCTTTTTAGTAAGATTATAATTATTATAGTATTGTTTTGTTACATTGTCACCTTTTATATGAACATATCCAACAATATCTTCTCCATAAATTTCATTATTTTTTCCTGTTATTCTAATACTGCAATTATTTAAATTATTTCCTTCCTTTACTAGCTCTATAAATTCTGTTTTGTTCTCACATTTTTCATTAAACTCGATTACCTTATCACCAATTCCAAGCTTATCTTTTCTAACAGTAATAGTCTCGAATTTTTTATTTGGATCTGGAAAAGCTACTGCAAGACTTGCTTCTGCCATACCATATACAGGATACATGGCTTTTTCTGATAAACCGTATTTTTTTAATTTAGTAATAAATTCATTAATTATTTCTATGGATATAGGCTCCGCCCCATTATATATTTTTCTTATACAACTTAAATCCCACTCATCAATTTCTTTTCTTTTAATATTATCCAAAAAGTATCTAAGTCCAAAATTCGATGAAGCTGCAATAGTAGCCCTATGCTCATTAATTTTTTCCATCCATAAGATGGGACCTCTTATAAATAATGAATTTTTCATAATAAATTGATTTATACCATATACAAGAGGATATAGGTGAAAGCCAATCATACCCATATCATGCGTAAGCGGCATCCAGCTTAGGGTTGAATCCTCCTTTGTGCTATTTGAATTTGCAATAATATCGCCTATATTTGTAATTAAATTTTTATTTGTCAAAACAACTCCCTTACAGTCTCCTGTAGCTCCAGAGGAAAATTGTATATATGCTATGTCATTTTCATTAGATTTTTTTATTATTCCATATCCATTATCCTCTACTAATTTTTCTAAAGGCACAATTCTATCCTTTAGGCTGCAAAATAGTAGTTCTTCTTCCTTATCTTTTTCCAATTCATTTAAGGCAGCATAACACTTATCATCAATTATTACTCTAGGATTTTTGAGGGTTTTAAATACTCTTAATATTTTTGTTAAGTTTTCTCTGAATCCCACGGAAACAGGAACTGGTATTATTTTTCCAAGTATGCATGCCCAAAAAGTATATATAAAATACTCATTTTTATCATCACCAATTTGTAATATTAATTCTGTTCCTTCATCAATCCCTAAGCTCTGAAGGTTATATAAAACCTTTAAGGCTTTTTCATATAATGATTTATAAGGAATAAATTTTTCTTTATCTCTTGCATTAATAATACAAATGCCATTTTCAGTATTTTCATTGTGGTGTTTTACTAGTGCCTGTGCTAATGTGTTTATATTTATCTTATTCAATATTCTCACGCTCCTGACTCTTAATCTAATTTCAAATCACGACTTAATTTATAAGCTGATTCTTGTTTGTCCTTAGGACTTAAAGTTACAATATCTTCTATCTTCTTTATATTAAAATTTGTAAATGTATCCTTTTTAAAAGTTATTTTATACTCTTTATTTTCAAAAGGGTAAGTTGGTAAAACCACCTTGCTTGTAGTGCACCCTTGATATATATTTTTAGGATTGTAACCTACATTAAGAACATACAATTTTCCCAAATTTAAAAGTAAATTTTCTTCTGCGGAAGCTTTTGAATTTTCATTTACTAATTCACTTTTTAAATTCAAAGCTACAAGTTCTTCTTTCAAATTGCTATCATCTCCAAAATACAATACAATTTGTTTTTCCTTTACAATTTCACTTAAATTATTATATAAACCATTTTCAAAGGTTAAATCTAAAACATATAAAACTTCTTCTCCATCTGGACAATTTAATATTCCCTGTTCTGTTACAAGCGGACATGCAAGCTTAGCCTTATTATTCCAATCGGTGCAAATATTTTCTTCTAGAATTATATTTATTGCTTGATTGATACTAATCTTACCTGTTAATACAGCACCACTTAATATACCGAGGCCCCTTACTACTATAGTCTCAATTTTAATTTCCAAATTTTTTATTAGCACGCCAAAGGAATATTCTAAGAAAAAGGCTTGCAATTTTTCATAACTTTCCTTTCCTATTTTTGTCATAGCTCTTATATTTTCATATTCTTCAATGCATTTAGAATATGCTTCATCAAAAGCTTTATATCTATTTTGTAAGCTTTCTATGTCCTTCTTACTCATTTTTAAATTTCCATCATAAAGCAAGTGGCATATTGCTTCCTTTTTAGGGTTAGCTTTATATTTATACATTCCAGGTGCAAGCTCACCATTTAAAGCGGCCTCTAGTTTTTTTATAAATTCTTCCCTTGAAGCAGCTATTATGGCCATCCTATAAGAAAGTTGTTTTTGATTTTCATTCATTGTAGAGCATATATCTTCCATTGCTATATTGGGATTGTTATTTATATAATTTATTAAATTCTTTGATATTTTCTTTACAGCAGCTTCACTGCCTCCGGTTATTTGTAAAACACTTGTCAATTCTTTATCATCACATTTTTTTACACTTCTAGAAGGTGCCTCTTCAAGCACTATGTGTGCATTAGTTCCTCCAAATCCAAAAGCATTTACACCAGCTCTTAATACTTCTCCTTCTTTAGCTGTCCAACTTACATTCTCCTTTGCTACAACAAATGGTGTAGTTTTAAAATTTATATTATCATTTGGGTTTTCAAAATTAGCAACCTTTGGAATTGTGTTGTGCTTCATAGCAAGTACTACTTTAATTAAACTTACCAATCCTGAAGCTGACAGCATATGTCCTATTGAAGCTTTTACAGAACTTATATTACAAAAACTATTTTTATCTGTGAATGCTCTAAAAGCCTTTGTCATACCTTGAATTTCAATAGGATCTCCCAAAGGGGTTCCTGTCCCATGAGCCTCAATATAAGATACAGTTTCTGGATTAATTCCCGCATTTCTGTATGCTTGTTCTATTGCAATTGCTTGCCCATTTGGATTTGGCGCAGTTATTCCTTGTGAATGTCCATCGTTGCTTATGGCAGAACCTTTTATAACTGCATATATGTTATCATTATCTTCTACTGCCTTGGACAATGGCTTTATTACTATTGCCCCTACGCCTTCAGATAAAATCATACCATCTGCTGCCTTATCAAAGGGTCTGCAGCTTCCAGTTTTTGAAATAGCATTTAACCTGCTCATGGAGATAAATGGAATAGAATTTGTATTTAGATTTACTCCACCAACAATTGCCATTTGATCTGGATTTGATCTTAAATTTTCACAAGCTAAATGAAGCGCCACTAACGAAGATGAACATGCTGTGTTAATGGAAAGGCTTGGTCCAACAAGATTTAAGCAATGACTTACACGTGAAGCCACCTCATTTAATCCATTTCCTGCAACTGAATCTGATATTAGTTCCTTTGGCTTTAACACCTGAAGCAACGTATTTTTAATTTTTTCTTTGTACTGAACATCTATACTATTAAACCAATCACTATTTTCAAATTTTTCTTCAATAACCTTGTAACTACGATAATTTAAAAAATGTTCCATGTACCCGTTTTGCTCGCAACCAACAAAAACTCCAATCTTATTTGTTTTATATTTGCCAATGTATCCTGCACCTTGAAGTGCTTCAAAGGCAACCTCTAAAAATATTCTTTGCTGTGGATCCATTACCTCTGCTTCTTTAGGCGATATTCCAAAGAACAAAGGATCAAAACCATAAAGATTATTTATGAAACCACCATATTTCGTATAGGTTTTATGCGATATTCCCATTTCAGAACTGTATTCTTCTTCCTTTGACCATCTATCCTCTGGGATCTCCTTTACTACTATTTCTCCTTTATTCAAAATATCCCAATACTCTTCTAAATTATCCGCACCTGGTATTCTAAGTGACATACCTATAATAGCTATATCATCATTTTCCTTATTTTTTTCTAAAACTTCCTTTTTTTCATATTTATCAGACTCAATTTCTCTTGCTTCGTTAGCAGTAAAATATTCTTCCTCGATATAATTTGCAAGAGCCCTAGGTGTTTGGTATTCAAATATTAAGGTAGGATATAATTCTTTGTTAAGCGTAGAACTTAAATTTGTCATTATTTTTACAGCACCTATTGAATCAAGCCCTAAATCCATAAAATTAGTATCTAACTCAAGCTGCTCCTCTTCAATTTTAAGTACCTCTGCTATTACCTTGTATATTGAAGCTTTATTTTCCTTAATTTCAGCGTGAGTTAATATTTGAGGTTCTTTTTCAATTTTAATTTCTAATTTTTCTTCCTTATTATTTTCTTTCTCTTCCTTATGAAAGTTTATAACATGGACATTATTACATTCTTTAAATGCTAAAGCTTTAAAAAATGCACCTACAGCTTTTTCCGTTTCAAGTGGAAGCAGTCCTTGAATTTTTGCAGCATATTCCGCAGCCTTTCCAAAGCTATTGACCATTCCTTTATCTTTCCAAAGCGAATAATTTATGGAGACGGTTCTGCCTTTTGCATTATTTTGTTGTCTATAAATGCTATAACTATTTAAAAAAGCATTGGCTGCGGCATAGTCGCCCAAACCCTTTGAAAGACTTTTTTTACTTGCTGAAACAGATGAAAACATGGCAAAAAACTTTAATGGTTCTGACTCAGTAACTTTATCTATAACAATTGTTCCCTTTACCTTTGGCAATAATACTTTTTCTATACCTTCAAAAGTTTTATTGCTAAAATTAAGCTCTGTATAATCTACAACTCCAGCTGCATGAATCACACCCTTTATTTCACCAAATTTATCTTTTATTTTTTGGATGCAAATTTTCATTTTCTCGTAATCTGTTACATCTACTGCAAAATACTCTACCTCTGCTCCAAGTTTTCTGAGCTTCTCAATTAAATTGAGCTTATCCCTTAATAAAGGATTTATGTTTCCTTTAATTTCTTCTGGAGCTGGCAAATTAGTTCTTCCAAGTAATGCAAGCTTTATTTTAGCTTTCTCACTTAAAGCGCAAGCTATTTCTCCACCAAGTGGACCAGTTCCTCCAGTTATAACAAAGGTATCTCCATCATTAATTTCTATATTATCTTCTCTTTCAGTTATAGCTTCTAATTTACGTTGAAAACCTTTATTATTTCTTATAGCCACTATATGTTCCTCATTAGCTGCTATAGTTAGTTCATTAAATATGGTATTTGCAAGCTCTGCTTTACTTCCATATTCTTCAACCTTTACATCTATCACCTTGGAGTTTATTGTTTTCATATCCTCATCCATTGCCTCTACTATTTTGGCTGATAAATTTAAATACGGTGAAGTTATAGTGTCCTTATTATTTACTTTTTGTGCCCCATCTGTAACCAAAACTAAATCTATACTGCTATGTCCTATTTTTTCAACTGTTTGTCCTATAAGTAACAAGCTGTAGAAAGTCTCATATAACTCTTCATCTAACTTAGTATTATCCAAGGTCCAAAGGTATATTATTGAAGTCACCTCATATGGGATTTCATTAAAAATTCTCTTATAATCACTTTCATCTTTTTTATTTATTGTAAAATTATCATTATCATCATAATTAAATTCACTACCTGCTTTAACAAAATAAACTGGATTCATTTGAACATCAAACATATTTCCAAGTTTTCTGCCAACTCCCTTTTCGTCTTCAAAAATTATTACCGCTCCAGATTTAAGCTCTTTCTCTACAATTTTATTTTCTTCTTCCCATACAAATTTATGGAACCATTCCTTAGGCGGCAATGCATTGTTACTTCTTGAAAATTGTGGAGAAAATACTTTTTTATTAAAAGGATATAGTGGCAGCTTAATTTTTTTGTAGCCATAATTTTCATATAACTTTTTCCAATCAAATCTACCTGTTGCGCAGTGTAAAGTTCCTATTCCAGTAAAAAATGTTTCCAAGCAATCTTTCTTTCTATCTAAAAGCTTTATAACATTTGAATTTCCAGCTGACAAAACTGCTGAAGCCATACCCGTCAAAATTTTATCTGGACCACATTCAACAAAAGTATTTATTCCCTGATTATTTATAAAACTTATACTTTGCTCAAATTTAACTGAACTAAGTACGTGTTCTAACCAGTATTCTGCTGTTATAGGCTTATCAATAAAGTTTCCTGTTATATTTGATACAATTTTTATTTTTGGAGTTTTAAATTGTACCTTTTTTAATTCACTCTCAAAGGCAGCAAGCATTGGCTTCATTAGAGGTGTATGGAAAGCCTGTGACACTCTAAGCTTTTTACATACCACGCCTTTTTTTTCAAGTATACTAGCAAATTCGTCTATACTTTTTGAACTTCCAGATACAACTTGATGACTTCCGTTAAAAGCAGCAATCCACAAATTTTCCAACTTACATTCATCTATTATTTCTACTAATGTATCCTTATTAATAAACACCGCTGCCATAGAACCTTCTACAGCTATCTCTCCCATGAGCTTTCCTCTTAATGAAACTAGCCTTGCTGCTTCTTCAAGGGTCACAACCTCTGCAATAGCTGCTGCTGCCCATTCTCCAATGCTATGGCCAAGAAGGCATTCTGGTTTTATTCCATATTCTATAAGCAATCTTCCTAAAGAATAATCTATAGAAAATACCACAGGTTGAGTAATACTAGTTTTTTTCAAAACATTATCATCACAATTTTCGCCATATATTAAATCTGTTACTTTAACCTTAATATATGGATAAAAAGCTTCTGAACACTTATCTAAGCAAGCTTTAAATTCAGGTATTGCTTCATAAATTTCTTTTGCCATATTTATATATTGTGAACCCTGTCCTGTAAACATGAAGGCTATCTTATTTGACCTTCTAATTTCTTTTCCTGCTTTTAGCTTATCCAATTTATCTATTAAATCAGCAGTATTTTCTGCTATTACAGTTCCTTTAAGCTTAAAATCAGAAACCTTAGTATTTTCTGTAAGACAAATATCTCCAAGCTTAATTTCCTTATTAACCTTTAAAAAATTTTTCAAGTTAATAACCTTATTATTGAAAGCTTCTTCATCTTGTGCTCCTAAGCATAATACATTTTTTGCACAAGCAATTCTGCTTTCTTGTTCTTTTAGCTCTTTTTCTATTGGAGCTTCCTCTAAAACCATATGACAGTTAGTTCCACCAAAACCGAAGGAATTAATGGCGGCCTTTCTCTTTTGGTTCTTTTCTACCTTCCATGGCTCTGCTTCTTCAAGTAAATAGAAAGGTGTCTTTTCAAATTTAATTAATGGATTTGGTTCAGTTACATTTATGCTTGGCGGCAATTCCTTATTTTTTAAAGCTAAAACTACCTTGATAAAGCTTGCTATACCTGCTGCATTTAATAAATGACCAATATTTGCCTTAACTGAACCTATAGCAATAGATTTGCTTTCAGGCTTCCAACTGCTATACGCTTCTGAAAGCGCCCTAACTTCACTTGGATCTCCTATCTTTGTCCCCGTACCATGTGCCTCAACATATTGCACCTCTCTAGGATCAATACTACTTTTTTCATATAAGTTTTGTATAACTTCTCTTTGTCCATCTGGATTAGGCGCCATAACTCCAATTGAACGTCCATCATTATTTACTGCACTAGCCTTTATTACAGCAAGAATTTCATCCTTATCACTAACAGCCTTTTTTAAGGGTTTTAATAATACTATTCCTGCACCTTCCCCTGGTACAAAACCATCTGCCAAAGCATCAAAAACTCTTGATTCTCCGCTTTTTGACAATGCACCTGCATTACTAAAATAAATGTATGGTATTGGCGTTAAAAGTAAATTTACCCCTCCAGCTAATGCCATATCGCACTCTCCATTTCTCATGGCTTCACATGCCATATGGATTGTAACTAAAGCTGAAGAGCAAGCTGTGTCTATAGTTAAACTTGGGCCCTTAAAATTGTATTCATGTGATACTCTAGCAGCAATCATGTTGTTTATGTTGTCTACTAATACATTAGGGTGATTTTTAAGCATTCCAAATTCACTCTTCCACTCTTCTAAAAAACTGTCCTTTTGCTCTTTAGTTAAAGTATTAAAGCTGCTAAACTCTTTGATTTTATTCATTTTTAAATTATTAAGGTGATATTCCAAATAGTTACTTGTTCCAGCTCCAACAAACATACCAATATTTTTTCCATCAACTGCTTCTTTAGAATAACCTGCACTTTCAAGTACCTTAAACACAAGTTCTAATATAAGTCTCTGCTGCGGATCCATTATGCTTGCTTCTTCTTCACTAATATTAAAAAAACCGCAATCAAATGAATATGGGTTATCTATGAAGGCTCCCTTATCACTATAAGTTTTCCCTTCTGCTGCATTTGAACTATAATAGCTGTCAATATCAAATCTACTTTCTGGTACCTTTGCGATACTGCTCTTTCCATTTTTTATATTATTCCAAAATTCATCTATATTTTCTGCTCCTGGTAAATATGCTGACATAGATATAACTGCAATATCCTCATCCTTCATACTATCCCTATTAGCTATATGTTTTTTTTCTGATTTGTTAACGTTAAATTTATTTAATAGATACTCATTCATTTCACTAACCGTATGACATTTAATTAATATATCATGACTAAGTTCAATATTTAAGCTTTCTTCTAAATAGCTTAATAGCTGAATTGCCTTAATAGAATTTCCTCCAAAAGAAAGAAAGCTTCTTTGCTCTGTAATTATTTCTTCTGGAACTTCTAATACCTTAGACCATATAGCTCTTATGATATCTATATATGAATCAGGTGAATTTTCGATTTCATTTTTTATGTAATTAGAATTCTCATTTTGAATTTCAACATCAGCCTCTAAAAACTTACTAGCTTTATAGGTTGTTTCTTTAAATTTACCTGCCATAAAATCTTTAAGTAATGAAAATCTCTGAATTTTCCCACTATTTGTTTTAGGTATTGCTTTAACCATAACTATATCATCTAAGTTAAATCCAAAATTTGTGCTTACAAAGCTTATTATTTCAGCATAAACTTCATTTTTAACTTCTAAATTAGAAAATAAAACAACTCTTTCTTTATTTTCAATTTCATTATGATAACCACATACTGCAATTTTACTAGGCTCAATACCCTTAATACCCTCTATTCTCTCTTCTATATCATGAGAATAAAAATTTTGTCCATTTATAAATATAATGTCCTTGAATCTCCCTGTAATTGCAAGCTTGCCATTTGAAATAAAGCCCATGTCACCTGTTTTAAGCCATCCATCAACAAACAATTCTTTATTTAAACTCTCATTTTTTAAATAACCTCTAGTTACATTTTTCCCTTTTATTTGAATCTGACCAATATGTTTTTCTTCTAGAATATTATTTTCATTATCTACAATTCTAAGCTCCATACCATCTAGTATCTTGCCAAGATCAGCTACTACTAAAGAATTACCTTCTTCTTTAACAAGTTCCACCTTAGAATCCTTTGCCGCCTTATCTCTATCCATATGGTAAAATACGGATTTTGAATTGGTTTCTGATATTGTTATAGCTAAAGTTGCCTCTGCCATACCATAAGCTAAATTCATAGTGTTACTATTTAATCCGCATACCTCTAATTTTTGTAAAAAAAGTTTTACTAAATTTTCCGAAATTGGCTCCGCTCCATTTATAATTACCCTTATAGATTTTAAATCCCAGTTTTTAAGTTTTTCTTCAGTTAATCTTGGCAAAAGCAATTTATAACCAAAATTAGGGCAACAAGTTACAGTACCTTTGTACTTTGTAATTAAATCTAACCAAATAGTTGGATTTTTTATAAAGCTTATAGTACTTAACTGTATAATTTTTGAAACAGCTGCAATTTGAAGAATATGAAAACCTATAAGTCCCATATCATGACTAAAAGGCATCCAGTTCACAATTGTATCTTCTGAGTTTATTTTCAATCTATTTATCATTGATTCAATATTTATAAGTATATTTTCATGTGATAGTACAATTCCCTTTGGAGCGTTTGTACTACCAGAACTAAATTGAATAAAAGCTGGAGAAGTAACCTCCCTAAGTTCTAGTTTTCCTTTTGAAGAAGAATTTATAAGCTCTTGTGTGCCAATTACCTCTAAAGCTTTTTTATCAGATTTTGTAAACTCTTCATAGTCTCTTTTCTTTCCCTCATCCACTATTAATATTGGCTTATCTAGTGTTTCCCAAATGCTCATTAGTTTTTCTAAAGAAGAATTGCCAGCTTTAAATTCTGTTGGATGAGAAAGTGGTACAACTACAAAACCACCAAGTACACACGCCCAAAAGTTAATTACAAATTCAAGATTATCTTGTACCATAAGTAAAACATAATCACCTTTTTGAATATTCTTTTTTTGGAGTACCCCTAAAGCCAATACAGCTTTCTCAAAAATTTCTTTATAGGATAGATATTTTTCTTTGTAGGTTTCATCTATAAATACAATCCCCTGCTCCTTATTACTACTGGCAGCTTCAATTAATAAATTTCCTATATTTTTCTTTTCATAATAAGTATTTTTTAAAGTGTTCCCCTTTATGTAGGACAATTTCACCTTATTTTTATAATTTTTAAGTGACTTCTTCATTTTTTTCCCTCCTTAGTTTATACCTTTAAATTTTTTAATATAGATAAACCATTTCAACTACCAAAATCAATTTGCATCATAATGCCAAGAAACCGGCATTTTGATACAAATTAATTTTGAAGTTTCAAGCGGTTTATCCCTATTAATCTTATAAGTAAAGCTATTAAAAACAATATACTAATAGAAAATATATATTTATTTGAAAATCTGTTCATTATATAAGAAGATAATACAGGTCCTGCTGCTGATCCAAAACTATAAAAAAAAGTAAATCTAGAGGCTTGCCTTGAAATATCTTCTTTTTTTAAATCTTCAACGCCTAAGGCCATGCATACTGGATAAATAGCACCAACTCCAATACCACAGATTAAGGAAAATAAGAGTTTGTATTCAAAAGCATTAAACTTTGTAATGCAAACTAAGGAACATATAGAAATTATTGAACAAATAACTAAGCTCTTTTCTCTTCCTATTTTGTCTCCAAGATATGTTATTGGTATAGTTCCAACAATTCCACCTATGACAAACATAGCTAGTGCTGTACCCATCTGTGACACCGAAAAGTTACTTTTTATTAAAAATACAGGATATAAAGCTGCTATAGTATTTTCAATAAAGCCATATGAAAAGGCTCCCTGCAAAGATACAGTTATACCCTTATTCGATTTTTCATTTATACCTTTGTGGTTTACCATAAGTTTTATATTTATTTTACTTAATACAATAAACGCTGCTCCTATTAAAAATGCTGCTCCAACAATAAAGGAGCCTACTATACTTTTTTCATAAATTATCGGCCCACTTATTGTTCCAACGGCATATCCAGCTGCAAATAATAATGTGTATATTCCACTTACGACACCTCTTATAGCTTCGTCAGATAGTATATGAAGTGCCGTCTGCGTGCCAACCAAATGGAAACTAATACAAAATCCAATCAAACACATGGTGAAAAACCAATAATATGGATTGCTTACTAATGGAAATATTAAAGTTCCTATAGAGCTTAAAGTTAAGCCTATAAAAATAAACTTTTTTAAATCCATATTAAACATTTTTTTATTTATAAATACAGTTCCCACGGCAATAGCAAAGAAATATACAGATTCAATTACTCCTATGGTTAAATCACTTACATTCCTTTGTAACATATAAGTAGAAGTTAGTGGTATTATTATTCCAATGGCACCTCCGATTAGAAATGCCATTAGAAAAATTGCCCATTTGTTATTGTTAAATATTTTTTTGATATTCATATAAAATCACTCAATTTCTAAACATTATATAAACCTTTTTAGCATGTCCATCTGCTTTGAACCAAACCAATACATATCTTGTCTTCCATTAACTTGAATTGCTTCTCCCGTTATGCAATCGGCATCCTTAGAAGCCAAAAACATAACTATTTTTGCAACCTTTATTGGTGCAATGGCACTATTTTTAAGAGCACTTGGCGCCATGTCTGTTGCAACTAATGCTGGACAAACTGCATTAACCTGTACATTTTTCAATTTTAATTCTTCAGATAGCGCTTTAGTAAGACCTAAAATACCATGCTTTGAAGCAGCATATGCAGTCATAAGTGGATATCCAATTAAAGAAGAATCAGAACCAATATTTATTATTTTTCCTTCTTGCCTTTCTACCATGTACGGTGCAACAGCAAAACACAAATTATATGTTCCTATAAGATTTGTATTAATTATGTTTATCCAATCCTTTGGATCTGTTTCAATTAAAGTTGACATTTTGGTAATGCCAGCATTATTAACTAATATATCAATTTTGCCAAAGCTACTAACTAAATCATTAATCTCACTTTTTATTTTTTCTAAATCAGTTATATCAGCCTTTATTATGTAAGGCACACTTCCACGTTTTTCAATTTCCTTTGCTACCTTAAGCAAATCCTCATTATTTCTACCAACGATAGCCACCGTTTTATATTTTTCAGCCATACAAACTGCTATTTCTTTTCCTATTCCCCTGCTTCCACCAGTAATTAATACTACCTTATCTTCTTTATTTTCTTTTATTTCATTTTCTTTAACAGAAGGCTTTACCTGTGAAATTAAATTAGTAAGTGAGTTTATATAATCTTTCCCCATTTTTTCTATTGTTTCAGCCTTAAATAGATTTTTTGAGTACTCTAAATCAAGTACAACTTTGCCAGCTTCTATATAGAAGAAAAATTCTAGTATTACTGTTCTTTTTTGATTTGGCATTGAAAATCTTTTATCAAAATTTTCCTTAGAGAATTCAAAGGATTCGTAATCTACTAGCTGTCTATTTCCAAGATAATTTGCCCTTACAGCTGTTAATTTTGAATCAGGATACATATAAAATGGCAATTTCTCAGCTACTAAATCATAGCTGCATCCGTTTAGTGGAACACTTTCAAATTCTTTTTGAATTTTAGCTACTATTCCTTCATAACCATTTACGTCACCTAGATCTAAGGAAAGCGGAAAATTTATTGCAAAATTGCCAGCAGTATCAAAGTACATTTTTTCATTTAAATTTCTTCCGTGAACCCTGTGACTTATTACAACTTGATTTTTCCCACTAGCTTCAGAAAAATTTTTATAAAGTGGTGCAAGCAGCATACTATAAACATTGGATTTATAATATTTCTTTGCACGCCCAAGCAATGTAGAAGTTAATTTTTCATCTAGGGTAAAGCTCTTTATATCACTTGTTTTCTCTAAATTTGCTCCTTTGTCAAAATCATAGGAAATATTAAAAGCAGCTTCTTCATTAGGAAATTTATTTAACCAATATTCTATAAACTCATTCTCCTTATTGTTTTTTTCTAACTCTAAAGTATTGATAAAGTCACTATAGGTTTTAGATTCTACCTTTGGTGATATTTCTCCATCTAAAAGTACCTTTGAATAAAATTTCCATATATCCTCAAACAATAATTTATTAGTTATTACATCAGATATTAAATGATGTCCAACAACAGAAATATCATATTCATTTTCATTTGTTTTAATAACTATTGTCTTCCACAAAGGCCATTTATCAAATCTTAATTCATTTATTTTGCTGATTATTAGTTCCTGTATTTTATTTTCTTTCTGTCCAATTTCACCATTTGAAGCATCATAATATTCAGCAGTAACTTCCATACTTTCACTTGGTAATATTTTTTGAACCCATTTATTGCCTTGCTTATCTAATTTGCATCTTAAAATTTCATGTTTGTGGCTTAATAAGGTTAAGGCTTTATTAAAAGCTCCAAAATCTAAATTTTCTTTGTATTTGAATCTAGTAAATCCTGCCCACTCATATGGATAATCAAAATAACTCATAAGCCACCTTTGAGCTGGTGCTAATGGAAGTATTTGTTCTTTACTATTATTTGAATCTTCTGTCTTTTCAGACTTATTGGAATCCGTTATAAGCTTTATTAAAGCCTTTCTATCAGTTTTTCCATTTGGCGTTTTAGGAAGTTCCTCTATCCATTTTATACTATGTGGTACCATATACTCAGGCACCTTGCTTGCAACTAAACTTTTTATATCGTTATCGCTGACTTTTTCTCCTACTATAAACGCCACTAATCTTTTTTGATTATCCTTATAATTAACAGCAACCACAGCTGCTTCTTTAATTTTAGGACTTGAATCCAATACAGCTTCAATCTCTCCAAGCTCAACCCTAAAGCCTCTTATTTTTATTTGATTATCTATGCGACCATGATAGTCAAAGCTTCCATTTTCATTTTTTACTGTTAAATCACCTGTTCTATAAAGATATTTGCCAGGTATATGCTTAAAAGGATTAGGCTTAAATGCTGCCTCTGTTTTTTCTTTATTATTTAAATAACCTTTAGCAAGCTGTATGCCTCCAATCCATAGTTCGCCAGTCTCACCATTACTAACCTCCTGCATATTTTCATCCAAACTTAAAATATATACATTATCTATAGGTTTTCCTATAGGTATAGAAGTTTCTCCCATAGAACCAGGTCTTCTATCTATGACATGGTAGGTTACATCAATTGATGCTTCTGTTGGACCATAAAGATTGGTTAAACTTGTTTTCATCCCATATTTATCTATCCATTTTTGAATAAATGACATTGGCAAAGCTTCTCCACTATACACTAGACATCTTAAATCCTTAAATTCATACTCCTCATCCTCTATACTATTTACAAATTCTCCAAATAGTGAAGGAACAAAATGCATAATATTAATTTTTAAATCTATCATCCACTGAGCTAGTTTCCAAGGATTTCTTACTATGTTTTTTCTTACTGGGCATACAGTTCCACCATACATAAGTGTCCAAAATAATTCCCAAATAGATATATCAAAGCAGCAAGAGGTTCTTTGTGCAACTCTTTCTTTTGGTTTTAACTTAAACAACTTCTGATGCCAAACTAACCTATTCATATACCCTTCATGAGTAAGCATTACACCTTTGGGATTTCCCGTTGAACCTGATGTATATATAACTAGCATCAAATCTTCTGGCTCATTTATAACGATTGGTGCTTCATTTGAATAGTCTCTCCAAATATGGCTTTGAACTTGGACAAAATTAACCGGCTCATTTATTAAATCTCCATCATCTAAAAATACAACGCCTTCCAAAATTTCATTATTTTTTAGTATACCTAAAATATCATCCTTTAACTCTTGTTCTGATATCAAAATTTTTATATCAGAATTATTCAAAATATATTTGATTCTATCAGCTGGGTAATTTGGGTCGATAGGAACATATGCCGCTCCTGATTTTAATATCCCAAGCATTCCAACCAGCATAAGTGGTCCCGGCAATGTCATAATTCCAATTAAATTGTTTCTATTAGCTCCCTGCTTTCTTAAGTAATGTGCAAGTCTATTAGATAAATCGTCTAATTTCCCATAACTTAACTCATCATTCATAAAATTAACAGCAGGCGCATTTGGGGTTTCTGAGCATTGTTTCATTATCTTTACGAAAGGCAATTTTATTTCTTCTTCTTTTTCAATTACATTTTTTGTATCCATGGTTATGTTTGCATTACTATCTATTACTACAGCAAATTCACTTATAGATCTGCAATCAAATAAATTGTCTCTATTTATATGTTTAAATTGTTTATTTATTCTTGTAATAATTCTAATTTTTTCTAAAGAGTCAATTCCAAATTGTGCTTCTAAATCACTTTCAAAATCGCTTTCTTTAACATTTACCTTAGAAACTTCATTAATTATGTCGCATACCTTTTTAGCCGTATCATGATTATAATTTTTTACTGTCCCTAAAGTTTTAAATTCATCTTTCTTTTGACTTACTTCTTTTAATTCTTCTATAAAACTTCCAATCAATTTTTCAATAAAATTTCTATCAAAAAACAAACTATCATAATTGCTTGAAATTAATAATCTATTTTGAAATATTTCTAAAATATTATCTATAGCGCCAGAATTAGTTCCTGTATAGGCTTCATAATCTATAACTTTTATGCTATTATAATTTTCTGAAATTTTTGTGTTTCCCATAAAAGACATATAAAGATTTGACTTTAAACTTGATCTAATAAATGAAGCTGTGATTTCTGTCATTTGCCCATTTTCTAACATTTTTTTATTCTTAAGCTCTCTAGCCGCATTATTAACTTGTTCCCTATCAAAACCGCTTGTCAATATTATTTTAGTTTCACTGTTCACTTTTTTTACTACAGTTTCAATATCATCATACTTTCCTATATTAGAAAATTTAATGGCCATATTTTGCGCAAAACAACCTATCTGCTTATCTAAATCCATACCAGGATAATTTTTACCTCCTGTTGGTAAATTTAAAATAAGGTTTTCTTCCTCTGTTTGTATTTTTACTACAGTCTTCACATATGCGCTTACCAAAAGAGTAAATAACGATACCCTAAACTTTCTTGCGGTTTCATTCAAGCCATGTAAAGTCTTTTCATCAATCCAATATTTTACACTATCTACCTTTGCAAACTTGTCCAAAACATTCTTGTTTAAATTTAACGGATTAAAAAAATACTTTTCCCTACCCTGCTTTTTTAAATATTCTTTAAGCTTTTCATTAGTTTCTAAATCAGAATATGAATTTATGTTTTTTACTAGTTCGTTATACCTTGCTGCAGTAATATCTCTATTACATATTTTTTCTTTATTTGACAGCTTTGCACTATATACTTCCAAAAGTTCTCTTACAATTTCCTGATTTCCTAATCCGTCTGCAATAAGATGATTATTGGAAAATATCACTTCATATTCTGATACTTTTGTTTTAATTAAACTAACCTTATGCAAGGGCCATTGAAAAATAGAAAATTTTGTATTAATCGTATTTCTAATAAATTTATATTTTTCCTCTTCTTGTGCATTCTTGTCTAAATTTTGAAAATCATAAACTTCAATTTCGGGCGAGCTTTCTTTTTCGTATAATAATTGTTCATAATCTTCAAATGAACTTGCAGTTTCATCAGCTTTAAAGTATGCCCTTAAAGTGATATTATTTCTTATAATTTCAGTGTAGCTCTCCTGCAAAACTTCTAAATTAAGCTCTCCAGATATTTTCACCCCTGAACAAATTGTCATAGTTCCCACTGCAAAGTATGAAGCTAAAAATGGATATTGTGAGTTTAATATTTCTAGTTTTTCAGTTTCTTTCATATCCAATTCATCTACATTATTTAACTTAACTTCATCCTCATTACTGGAATTCCAGGTTTCAAATACGTTTATAATTTCTCCAATAGTATCTAAAGTCATAAGCGATGAAATAGAATATTTTTCTGTGAAGGCTTGTATATCTTCCTTGGGAACTAACTTCATTAGGCTGTTCATTAAGTTTATCATTTTAATGGAATCAAAACCCAAATCACTTTCTAAAAACATATCCGTTTCTAAATTTTCTACTGGATGTCCTGTTATCTCAGAAATAATATCAAATACAGACTTTGTGATGTTTAATAATTTATTCGTTGACATATTTATCACCCTCCAAATATAGTTTTATATATAATTTTACTTATACTTTCCCAATTATCATTTATATAAAAATGACCACCTTCAAAAAAATAAATACTGCATTTTTTATTTGTGTGCATTTTCCATGCTGCTATATCTCCTATTCTAATGTTATCCATAGTTCCATTTAATATTGTAATATCACAATCCAGTTTAGATTGCTTTTCCTTATACTTGTATTCTTCGCAAATTTTAAAATCTGCTCGCAAAATTGGTAAAAAACTATCGAAAATTCTTTTATTTTCAAAAACTTCTTTAGGAGTTCCTGAAAGCTGTAAAATTTCATTTTTTAACTCCTCATCCTGCAATTTATGGATAAAATTATTTTCATAAATAACATTCGGTGCTTTTCTTCCAGAAAAGAAAACATTTATGGGAAGTTTTCCTTTTAGTCTTTTAATATAATGTACCAATTCATAAGCAATTAGACTCCCCATGCTGTGCCCAAAAATAGCATATTCACAATCCATATCATCTTTTATGGATTTATATACGTCTTTCACAGCTTCATCTATACTGTCATAAAATTTGTCATTATACCTTTTTCCTCTACCAGCCAATTCTATAAGTATCACTTCCATACTATCTCCAATACATTCCCTTAATTTAAAATATGAAGCAGCTGATCCTCCTGCATGTGGTATACAAAATAGCTTAATCTTATTTTTTTTCATACCTACTCCTAAATACAAAACCATATTAAATACAGTTATTTTTTTTACTTTTTTATTTTTCACTATATATGCAAAAATAAATCAAAATTTAAGATTGTGCCAATCGTATTTTGTAAAATTTATTAATTACTTAATTTCTATGTTTAAATTATATTTATATTAAATACATAAGTCAACATTTTTTTCAATTTTATAACACTTTTTTAATATTTGTATCATTTTTGTTACCTTATATGTAATTTTCAAGTATTAGTTTTATAATATTAAAATTTCCATAAAACTTCTAGGCTTTTCAAAGATATTCTATGTGAAAGTTCAAAATTAATTTGTACCAAAATGTCGTCTTTTGGATATTATTATGCAAATTAATTTTTATAGCTGAGCAGCTATATATTTAATAAGTTTAAATTTATTTATATTAAGAATTTTATAATTAATATTTACTTTTTACTTTTTTAATACTAATTATAATAAAAAAAACGTTACCAGCACATTAAATATGCCTATTTTTATGTAAAATTTTATATTTATTTTAATTGCACAAAATTAAAAGCCGCAGATTTTACTCTACGACTTCTAAAAAAATATTCAACTATAGGAGGATGTGAAAAAAGGTATTCTATAGGTTTTATTATACCGCACATAAAGCCTTATGAGCGGCTCATAAAAAAGAATACCTACATTTTTCACATGCTCCTATAGATAGACAATCTGGAACATTAAAATTGAGAATTCCAAGTTTATCCTGACAGCAATATTTTTCAATTCACAGTTCACGATGCACAATTCACAATGGTATTTCTCTAACACAAAACAATCACTTCATCCGGGGTAGTTTGTGCTGGTATGCTCTTTGTTGTACTTCCATAAACAACAACTAGATTTCTATTTCCAGGATATTTACTAAAAGGCTGATTATTTGTTAGTATTACCTTCGTATTTGGAGCAATATTTAATTTTAAATTTCCATTACTACTTACAAGGTCTTTATTAAAATAATCAACAACAACATTTTGATATTTCTTATTTTTTGCCATAACAATTGCAGGGTACTGTGGAGGATAAATAAGAATAGCAGGTGCATTTGCATCATAAAATCCAGTTACTTTATCCCCAACCTTTATGACTTCATGATCAACAAAATAAGTTTGAGGCCATATTACAAAGTTTACAGGTTCCTTATTCTTGTTTTCAAGCGACATTAATTTGTAGCAACCAGCACTTGCACTTTCATCAGGATAGAAATCTTCAATTCTAATTACAGTACCACTAAAAGGCGCAAATTTTTGTACTTTATTTCTAGACTTTGCACTAATATAAGAACGATATTGGACTTGTTTAAGATAGTATGGACAGCAGAAAAATTGTCTATTACGCATATAAAACTCCTTTACATTGATTTAAAGATAAACCACTTGAAACTTCAAAATTAATTTGTATCAAAATGCCGTCTTCTTGGCATTTTGATGCAAATTGATTTTGGTAGTTGAACTGGTTTATCTAAAGATATACCAGTTTTAGTTCCTTATTATTTAATATATAATTAAAATCTATAAAAATTATTACAATTATTAATTAAATTTCCTTTGACTCCTCCCCAAGGGTTTAGTTTATAATGTAGCAAAGAAGGGGTGGTGAAAATGGATAACCAAATTAAAATCAGCGATTTCGTTAAATTAACTGGCAGCACCTTAAAAACTGTTTTATACTATCATAAAATTGGCTTACTTAAGGAACCTAAACGTTCAGCTAACGGTTATCGCTTATATGGAGCAGAAGAACTTTCACGAATGAGAATGATCAAACACTTAAAAACTTTAGGCTTAGATTTAAAGCAAATAAAAGAAATATTAGTAGATGCAAAAGAGCAAACCAACTTAAATGAGGTTCTAACAGCGTTGCAAGCTGATCTTTTAAAAGAAAAAAGACGCATTGAAGAACAATTATCTAAAATAGAGACAATTTTAAAGCACCAGACAGTAACTATTGAAAAAGCTTCCTTTGAATCCGAAGCCTTTAAAATGATTACCAATATATTAGAAACTACTGAAGTTGAAAAACAACTCTATGGTTATAACGAACTTTTTGAACAGCAGCGTAATGTTTTTGGTATTATAGAAGATTTTAAATGGGATAAAGATTATAAAGACAATTTTATAGAAATAGCGGAATATTTTAAGCTGCACCCGGAAAAATATAAAATAGCATTACAATTTGGTAAACGTCTTGCTAAATTAAAAGAACTTTCTTACGATGATCCAGAGATTGAAGCTTTGGCAAAAGAAGGCTCCGATTTTATAAAATCAATACCTTTTCTTAAAGATAGACTATGCAATCAATCTGGTTTCAAAATACCCTATGAAAACTTATTTAATACACTTACAGATGATTATCTTTCACCTGCTCAAAGAAAACATAGAGAGCTTATACAAAAATATCTCAACTACAAAGGAGGAAATACAAATGAAAAATGATACTAATAAATCAAACGCCAAAGTTTATATATTTCCAATAATTATTATGATTATCATGTGGTTTATTCTATTTTTACCGGCAGGCACACTCAAATTTTGGCAGGCATGGATTTTATGGATAGGTTTTTCTTTAATAACTTTTTTTATTGCAGTTTATTTTACTAAAAAAAGCCCTGAGTTTCTGTCTAGACGATCAAAAACTAAAGAAAAGGAAACTGTAAAGACTCCAGCATTCTTAAAACTATATTTTATAGGTTTTATTCTTCCTGGTATAGATTTTCGTTTCAACTGGTCTAAAGAACCAGTATTGCTCATAATTCTATCAAATTTAATATTTTTTGCAGCATACATCTTTATTTTCTTTGTTTTTAGAGAAAACACTTATGCTTCAACAGTTATTCAGGTAGAAAACAAGCAGAAGGTTATTACAACAGGTCCTTATTCAATAGTCCGTCATCCAATGTACACTGGAATGCTAATTATGTCTCTCTTTATGCCGCTTGCACTTGGATCTTATTTTTCACTAATACCTATACTTTTCATAATACCTATACTTGTATTTAGAATAAAGGGTGAAGAAAAAACTCTCTTAAAGGAACTTGACGGCTACAGCGATTACTGCTTAAAAACACGATATAGACTCATTCCGTCAGTATGGTAATTATAAAAAACAACTATTCAGAGTACAGTTGACAGAGTACAGAGTACAGTGAAGGATGATTTTCTTCAGCCTTGCTATAGAAAATCTTATAACTTATTTTTTGATTGCTTACGCAATCGCGTTCCTAATGTTGTTCATGGAAGCTGACAACATATAAGTTTAAGATTTACCTGAGCAGCGCGAAAGGTAAATCATCCTTCTTTGTACTCTGTACTTTGTACTTCGTACTTTGGTTTAATTCCATTATTTTTTTATTATATAATCAATGTATCCTTGTCTTATTTTTTCTCCCTCATATATTCTTTCCAAAATCCTATTTTCCTTAAACAATATTTTCATGTCTTTAAAATGTTCCTCTGCTTCATTAATATCATAATAAGCATGTAGGACCTTTTCACCATCTTCAATTCTAAAGTATTCGCCTTCCCCTGCTTTTTCACCTTTTTCATAATCCTCATCATTTATAGAAAGAAAGTTTATAAGGCAAATTCCCCCTGGCTTTAATACTCTTTTTATTTCATTTACAGCTACTTTAATATCTTCTTTTTTCATATGAAAAATACTATTATAAGAATAAACATAGTTAAATGACTCATTTTCAAAAGGAAGTTTTCTCATATCCCCTTTAGCAATATTAAGTTCAACCTTATTTTCCTTTGAAAAGGCTTCAGCCCTTTTTATTTGCTTATCGCTTATTTCAATTCCATAGGTCTTGTATCCATGTTCTAAAAAAACTGCAAGCGGCGGCATATTCCCTCCTGCTCCACAATCTAATATAGTCTTTTCTAATCCTTCCTCATTACAAAATTCCAAAAATCTGTACAACTGAGGTTGTCTAAATTTAAATTTCATAAAACCCCTTCTTCCATTATTACTTTTTTACTCAAAACTACTACAATTATACATTAAACTATGTAATTTTCCAAACACAAGTCATATGTTTTTATCTTCTCTTTACATTATTTCACTAAAAAACATTTAATTACAACATAAAAATATTGCGAAGTAAGTGCAGTCCAGGATATTAAATAAAATTAATAAAACTAAGAGCAAAATATTTAAAAGCCTAAGATGTTTCAATAACTCGCTGGACGCTCAGACAATTGAAAAATCTAAGCCTTTTAAATATTTCACTCTAAGTTTTATTAAAATTTTATTTAAACCATCCTGAACTACACTTACTTCGCATTTACAGTTGTTTAAGGAAAGAACACATACCAGAGGCTTGGGCGTAAGCCCATTAAGATTCTTGAACCTATATCATTAATTTCTAATGCTCCATTTCAAAGACATGAATTAATCAAAAATATTAAGTGGCCTACGGAATTTTGGTGTAGTACAGAAACAATATTTATTACTGAAATCATTAAGTTTACTTTATTAGGTTGTTAAATAACAATTATATATTGTGAAACAAAGATGTAGTGGATTAATCAAAAACCTTTGGTAGGTGTAGGAAAAAAATGATGTTAGGGAATAGTGGTGAAAAAATTTCTAAATAAAATTGTATAAAACTTAGTGGGAAATTTTCTAAAGCTTTAGAGCTTTAGATTGTCTGAGCTAATCTTTGCGAGTTATCGAAAGCTCTTAAGCTTTAAAAAATTTGCCGCTTAGTTTTATTAATTTTATTTAGGATTTTGAGCCGCTATTCACTAACATCATTTTTCTACGCCTACCAAAGGTTTTTTGATTTTGCACTACACTTTGCTTCGCAATATTTAAGCATTCACAGCTTCTTCATTAATAACTTTACTTCTTTCCCTCTTTTTATTAAAAGGTACAGCTATAAATCCAAGCATTGCTATAATTCCAGTTATTAAAAAACATTTATTATAAACTTTATAACTTTCCTCTTCTTTAATTTTTGAACCGTCATCAATTATTTTATCTACTTCCTTTTCTTGAACCTTAAAATTTTTAATCACAGTATTTTTCATTTTATCAGGTACGCTTTTTAATACTGATACTTCATTGCTAAGAAATATGCTGTGTACAGCTGCTTTTGAAAAACCGGTTGAATTCTTGCTATTAGAAGCCTTTATTTTATCATTAAAGGAAGTTTTCACCTGTGCCTCAAGAACTGTACTTTTGTTTATTTCTGCTGATATTCTATCCTTTGTATTTTGAATTGCAGTAGTTGTAAAATTGCTGCTAAGAGTTGATACCAATGCTATTGCAATGCATGCACACAATTGTCTTAAACTGTTTTGTATTCCAGATGCCATAGCATTTTTATCCTTTGATATTTCTTCGTAAGCAGTTTGATAAAGTGATGTTGTGATTCTAACACCAATACCAAGTAAAATAAATGAAGTAATGATTATTGTCATATGATTTTCCTTATTCATAAATGCAAACATAAGATTTCCAAAAGCCACTATAAGTATAGATACAAAGGACACTACTCTATCCGAAATATTTTTAGCTATAAGCGGCAAAAGTGGTGCAGATATAAGTGCAGCTACACTTGGAATTCCCATCATTAAACCTGCCTTTAAAACTGAATATCCAAGTGTATTTTCAAAATAAAAGTTAAGCAAATAAGCTACTGGCATATAGGCGAAGAAAAATACCGCTATTAAAATTATTGAAGCCGTAAAACTTTTAACTTTAAATAAACTAAATTCAATCATTGGATTTTTTATTTTCATTTCATATATTACAAAAGCAATTATAGCTGCAGCTGAAATTATAAACATGGCAATAATTTTGGTGCTGTTCCAACCATAATCATTTCCTTTTACAAGTGAAAAAGTTAAAGTACCTAAACCAACTGCTAAAAGAATGCAGCCCATAAAATCTATTTTCTTTTCTATAGTTTCATCATAACATTCTTTTACGTATAGTGCTCCAAGTATAAATGCAATGATGACAAAAGGTGTGTTTACATAAAATATAGCTCTATAATTAAAATACTCATTTAAAATTCCACCAATAACAGGACCAGAAGCAGCAGAAATAGATATAGTCATTCCAACAATAACAGCTAATTTACCCATTGCCTTTTTTCCGAAAATCTCAATTCCTAGTGGTATAGATAGAGGAGTTAGTATTGCTGCCCCTACTCCTTGGATAATTCTAAAAATTATTAGCGTATTTAAAGAATTTGCAAGTCCACAAAATATTGATGCCATACCAAATAAAACAAGACCAATTAAAAATAATTTTTTTCTTCCATATATGTCTGCTATTTTTGAAAAATTAATAAGCAATGATGAAAAAGCAATTAAATATGCTGTACTCACCCAGGATATTCCTGTCGTATCGGTATTAAAATAAGCTGCCATACTTGGAAGCGACACATTTACTATAGTACTATCTAATACCGTTAAAAAACATGCTATAGCTATTGATATAAAGGCTAAAATTTTTTGTGATTTTTTCATAATTTAATCCATTCCTCTCTTAAAGATAAACCACATTGAAACTTGAAATGATTTATCTACACGAAATATAATAACTTTAAAAACTTGAAGTTGAATTCAATTTCAAGTTTTATGTTAGCATTATAATTTAATTAAGTCAATAGGTCTTGATTTAAATTTATATAAGCTATAAAATAAAAAAAGCTCCTATTTTTAAAGATAAACCAATTTATTTTGGTAATTAAACCGGTTTATCTATAGTGAAAGGAATACAATGTGATGGAAAAAAAGATAAAAAAGCCAACGCAAAAAAGATCTCTTGAAAAGTATGAAAGAATTGTTGAAGCTGCTTTTAAACTTTTTAATGAAAAAGGTTATTTTAATACAACTACTACGGATATTGCTAAGGAAGCCAATATCGCTACAGGTTCTGTATACACATATTTTAAAGATAAAAAAGATATTTATATTGAGGTTTCAAATAGGATAGGAAAAAATATATTTGAGCCTACTGAAAGTTTTTGGGAAGAAAATAAAAAATTGGACTTTAAAAACATTGAAAATGTAAAAAATATATTTAAAATATTTATTAAAGCCATGATGAGTTATCACAATTTTTCAAAATTATTCCATGATGATATGACAGCATTAAAGCTTCTTGATAAAGATATTGCCTTATTAGAAAAAGAAAATTCCAAAATGCGCATGAAACGTACAATGAATATATTAAATATATTGGACATTCCATTTAAAAACGCAGAAGCTTCAAATATATTTCTCCACTACTGCAATGTTCTAATAGATGATGTTTGCCATCAAATTCTCTATGATGATTCTATTAAAAATGCCGATTCATATATAGAACAAGCCGTTGAAATGCTGTGTACTTTGTTAAAAAATACAGCGGATATTTAATTCAGAGTACGGAGTACAAAGTACAGTTAAGGTTGATTTACCTGACGCAAGGAAAGGTAAATCAACCTTAACTGTACTCTGATTTAGAAAGAATGATACTTACATGATATTATGTGATCATCAATCATCCCTATTGCCTGCATAAATGAGTAAATTATGAGAGGCCCAACAAATTTAAAGTTTCTTTTCTTCAAATCCTTACTAATTTTCTGAGATAATTCATTTTCTGCCGGAACCTCAGCGTCAGTTTTCCAGCTGTTTATAACTGGTTTAAAATTTACATAGTTCCATAAATAGTTAGAAAAGCTTCCAAATTCATCTTGCACCCTTAATATTTCTAGTGCATTGCTTCTTACGGATTTAAGCTTTAATCTGTTTTTAATCACACAATACTTCTGCCTTATTTCTTCAAGCTCCTCATCACTTAACTTTGAACAATACACAATATCAAAATTGTTAAAAGCCTTTTTATACTCCTCCCTTTTAGAAAGCACAGTATTCCATGATAATCCTGCCTGAGCTCCTTCCAGTGAAAGCATTTCAAATATATATGTATCATCATAACTTGGTACACACCATTCTTTATCATGATATTTTTGCATTATTTCATTTTTTCCGGGCCATGCACAATTGTCCATATAATCACTCCAAACACTTTTAAGTACACTCATTATAGCATTTTATTTTGACAACTGCATGTCATATTATGTCCTTCATATTTTAAAAATTACATATTAAATACCATTAGTGCGGCAGCCCCCCCTATTTATTCTCTATTTTTAAGTATTTCTGCTAAATCTACTCCATCAATTTTTTTATCAAAAATAAACATTACTGCAAAATACGTTACAAAAGTAATTGCTATAATAATAACGTAGGTAATGGGATATATAAAATTAGCCATTCCTGAATTCATAGCAGCGTTAAGTGATGGTATTGCATAATTCATTAATACTGCTGAAATTGGAATAAATATTATGAGAGCTGCAATAACAGCATATTTAGCACTACCTAAATACATATTTTTAATTTCGCCTTTATTAAAACCAAATATTTTAATAAGCGATATTCCAAAAGTCGCCCTATCCAATATGTTTCTCATGAGAAGATACGTTACTAACACAAAACTTATAATTGATATTATAAAAAACATCACCATATATTTCTTTGCGTCCTTTAACCATGATTGTGCTGTTTGCTCTACGGTTGTTCTTGAAATTGTATTTATAAGCATGTTATCATCAACTTTTATTTTTTCATTAGAAAATAACGTATTGTAATAATCATTTGGTATATTAAAATGCTTTCTCATAGCATTAATATTCATAAAGAAGTAAATGCCGTTTTTAAAAGGCACCTCACCAGCAATGGTAAAGGTATAATCTTTATTATTGAGTTTATCTGTAAGCGTAACCTTATCTCCAACCTTATATCCAAATTTAACAACGGCAGAATCTGAAACATATATTAAATTATCATTATTCTTAAGTTTGTTTGAAAAATTAAAATATTTACTTTTACTTTTTATTCCCTGTAAGACAACATCCATATCGGTTCCTGCTTGATTACTAAATATAGTATAACCATTTGTAAGTCCAATTTCAGTTTTCTTAGGCTGTTTTTGAAGAGGATTTGTTAAAATGTACATGTTTTTATATTCCATGTCCTGTGATACTTTAGAAGCATAATGGTTTATGGTTCCATATAGTGCAAAGCCAAGCATCATAAAAATAATTGCAACTCCCATTCCAAAGAACATTATAAGGTAGCTCCTAGATTCTCTTAATAATTGACGAATACGGTACATGGAAATGAATTTGAATCGCTGCAAATTAATATTTGAAATTTTACCTGCCTTTTTCTCATTGCGCATCATACTGAGTGGTTCTTGTCCTAGTTCATGATTTAATATAAAATAGTTAATTGCACTTACTAATATTATTGGAAGCACAATACTGTATGTTATAAGTCCTTGAGTTACTGTAGGAACTAACGGTGGATATGAATAAGATGTTGCTACAAACCATGTAATTCCATTAATACCTAGCACAGTTCCCACAACAGATCCAATCATAACTATAATAATAGGTAATATCATGTAATGCCTAATAAGTTCCTTTTTCAAATAACCTAATGCAAAAATTGCTCCTATAACTGTGCTTTCCTTTTCAATATTGCTTGATGCAAATACTGCTAATATATATGCAATTATAACTGTCAGCAATATTCCTGCCATAATTGCATAGGATAACATACTTTCATTGTATTTTATAATACCAATTATCCTTGAATTGCTTTCTCTTGCCTGAAATGATTTTAAAACTGGAAGCTTATAATTCATTGTCTTGTCCATATATTGATCAATTTTCAATTTCTTTAACCAATTTTTTAGTTGAGCATCTGTCATTTTACCATGCAATAAGTATGTATAATTATATACCAACTTTTTACCATATTTTTTATTTGACACAATCTTATTAAAGGTATCACTTGATACAAAGGCAATTCCAAATTTAGCGTCTGTTCCAGTGTCAGAAATGTTAGCTACACGGTGGGCATAATCCGCTGCAGAACATAACCCTTTAACCATAAAATTATCTTTACCTATAGTGAACTCATCGCCTGTTTTAACCTTCATAAAATTAGCAAAAGTATATTCAAGTTCAATTTCATTATTTTTAGGATTTCCTTTTCCATTAATAATTTGAATTTTATTAATATCATCTCGATTTTTAAATATCCTTACAATTGAACCATTGTTAGCTTCAATATCCATATAAAATGTTTTTTCAATCTTTACACCCTTATTCTTAAGCTTATTTAGATTTTCATTTGAAATTGGACTATATGATACAAATTCGCCGTCTTCCACATTGCTTGCTTTCCAGGATTTTTGAACTGAATTCCTAACGGTATATGTTGTACCGCCAAAAGATACAACAAGGAATCCGCTCATTATTACTAAAAGAAATATTATAAAATATCCTGTAAAATTACTTTTTAAATTTCTTAATATTCTCTTATTTAATATCATAGTAAATCTCCTATCTTTATTTCAATTACAAATCTAGTTCAGCCGCATGCTTCCTTTTTTCATTTATATAATCTTTAGCAATTTTGCCATCCTTAATTCGTATAACTTTATGTACCATATCATTAATGCCTTCATTGTGTGTTACAATGAGCATGGTTGTACCATATTTTTCATTAACATTTTCAAGTAACGTAAGTATTTCTCCCGAAGTTTTTGAATCCAATGCCCCAGTAGGTTCATCACAAAGAAGCAGCTTAGGGTTTTTTATTAATGCTCTTGCAATTGCGCACCTTTGCTGCTGCCCCCCAGAAAGCTGTGAAGGAAACTTATTTTCATGTCCTTTCAGCCCCAATAGCTCTATTAACTCATCTACATTTAAGGACTTTTCCTTTGCTAGATATTCACACACTAAAATATTTTCACGTACTGTTAAATTTGATACTAAATTATAAAACTGAAAAATAAATCCTAAGTAATCTCTTCTATATAATGCTCTGTTTTTTTTACTTAACTTTACAATCTCTTTTCCATCAATTAATATACTTCCCGAATCAACTGTATCTATTCCACCTATAACATTTAAGAAAGTTGACTTGCCAGAACCTGACGGCCCACAAATGGAACACATTTGTCCTTCTTCAATATCTGTTGAAGCATCATTCAAAACTTTTATAAAGCTTTGGCCTCCTCCGTAACTTTTATTAATATTCTTGATTTGTAAAAACATAAGAACATCTCCTTTTTATATTTACATAACAGTTGTTATGTTGTGGACCTAATGAAATATCTTGAAACTTAAAAATAACAAATTTCAAGTTTAATCTAAGTGAATCGAAAGGTAAATTCACCTTTCACTCTACTTTAAGTTATGCTCTTTATTACATTCTGAAAGCCGCCAATTGCATACTTTGCTATTATTTCAGCTTGTATCATCGCTTCTTCTAGTGTTAAACTGTTTTTCAATATTTCAATATAAGAATTAATCTTCCAGGAAACCATGTTATGAATTGCATATTGGACAGTCTTTGAATCAACAATTTCTTTGTCATAATATAACTGAAAAAACTCATCAAATAACTGTTCCAAAAATCCAACTATTTCATGATAATAATTCTCATATGGAGATCCTTGTGCTTTATTAATTAATAGAACAAATTCTTCTTTGTTAGTATATAGATATTTCATAACCTCTTTTTCATCTTCTATATCTAATTGAAAGTTGTTGTCTCTCTCATTGTTTAACGCACTCTTATATTCAAGCTTTTCTTTTTGTGAAAAATTGCAAAGCATACTCTTAAGTTCTACAACAATATCTTTTACAAGACAATCAAATACATCTTCCTTGTTATTAAAGAAAAAATACAATGCACCAGTAGTCAATCCTGCATTTTTGCATATTGTCCTTAATGATGCTTTTTCAAAACCTTTTTTTAAAAATTCCTTTTTTGCGGAATCTAATAACATTTCTCTTGTTTCAAGTGTATTACCTATCACAATCACCCTCATTCTACATAACACATGTTATGCTATCATACAATCATTGTTGTGTCAATAATTTCATGATTTATAAAATCCTAAGGCATTTCAATCTATACTTGCATTTGCTTAGCGAGTTATTGAAATATCTTAGGATTTTGTGATTTTTCTACCTTAGATTTATAGATTCTTTTTAATATTCCAAAGCACTATTACTTGGTCCTTTTATATTTTAAATTTTTGTATCATTTCAGTAAGTCTTTCAGAAAGTTCAGCTTGACTTTGAGAAGCTTTTGCCACTTCAGTAATTGCCGCCGTAACTTCATGAACGCTTCCCACTATTTCCTCTGTACCATTAGCAGACTCACCTGCTACTGCTGATACATTCTGCATAGCACTATTTATTTGAACCGTTGCTTCATTCATTTGACTTGAGGATGCTTCAAATTTTTTAATAAGCTTCAACATAAATTCAGCATCCTTTTCATATTGAACTCCTGTATTCATAAGAAGTTCATAATTAGGTTTTACATTGTCTGAAATAAATTCTAATACCCCTTGACCACTTTGTGAAAGATTTTTAACCGCTTCTTCAACCTGTAATACCATATTTTGAATTTTACTGACAGCTTCAGCTGATTCCTCTGCAAGTTTACGCACTTCATCAGCAACTACAGCAAACCCTTTTCCATGTTCGCCAGCCCTTGCAGCTTCTATAGCAGCATTTAAAGCAATTAAATTTGTTTGTCCAGCAATACTTCCAATAGAATCAGCCATGGTTTTTACCTCTGCTACAACTTTAGAATTCTCAATTGCCTTTAAAATATTTGAGCGACTTTCATCATAAATTGCCCTACTTTTTTGTATACTTTCTGCTGCTTCATTCTTTATTTTTACAGCACGATTTGTTATTTCATTTACTGAGGTCGCAGCTGAGTCTGCCTCTTTTAAAATTAAATCTGCTGTACCATTTATTTCTTCAGCAGAAGCACTAACTTCCTCAGTAGTTGCACTTAAATCTTGAACACCATCAGATATTTGGCCTGCTGCTTCATTTACTGCATCCATCTTTGCTGATATTTCTTCTGTAGTTGCAGAAAGTTCCTCACTAGCAGCACTTATATCATTTGTACTGCTAACTATCTCAATTATAAGTTTCTTTATATTGTCCTTTGCATTAATTAATTCTCTTAGCATATTACCAATTTCATCTTTTGAAGTTTCTTTAATGGATTTTGTTAGATCTCCCCTTCCAAGTGCCTCAGCAAAAGAAAGAGCTTCTTTAATTTGTTTTGAAATAATGGCTGCTATAAATACACCTAATAAAATAGCTATTATAAAACTTACTGCCACTATAACTCCTGTAGTAAATAAAGAATTTTTATAAGTTAAATTATTTTGGCCATACGCTTTATCCGCTTGATCTTCATTGCTTTTTATTAATTTATCCATATCTGAATATATTTTTTTTCTTATTGTAGATAGCTTAGAAAAAGCACTTTCAGCAGCGGCATCATTACCTTCATATACATATTTAATTAAAGAATTACTTAGCTCCTCATAAGAAGCAAATTTACTTTTTAAATCCCAAAAATAAGTTTTTTCAGATTGTGCAAGTAATGATTTTTCGTAGGTATTTATAAGATTGTTATTGCTCAAAAATAAGCTATTAACTTCACTCTTTATACTATCCATTTCATTAGCATTTTTTTGATATACAACCTTTAATAAATCAGCACGTACATCAGAAAAATTTTCCTTTATTTTAGTTAAACTCCTTATTGAAGCTAAATTATAGTCATGCATAGAAATTGCATTGGAATTAATTTTATTCATATTAAGCAAGCCTATTGTTCCAACAACTCCCGCTAATAAAGCAACTAAAACAAAAGCTATTATCAGTTTCTTTGATATTTTAATATTTTTAAACCATCTCACAATTTTCATCCCCTTGTAATTTTTATTCATAATAGTAACGCTACCAAAATGCATGACACTAGAACATTTTATAATATAAAAACGAAAGTAATAGATAAAAAATTGCTATAAATGATATTAAATTGTCACAAATTTTATTTTTTGCTAAAAAAAATCAAATTACCCTCGATATTTAATATATTTTTCAAAATCTATTTAAATAAGGAAAGGACTAATTATAAATATGAATAATATTAAAATACATAGTATATTAAATACTTTCTACAAATCCACTGGTATAAAACTAAATTTCTCAGATACTAATCTAAACCTTATAACCTGCTTCCCTGAAAAGAAAACAGCCTATAATTTTTCTGTTTTAGGTATGAATGAAATATCGGCGTATCTAGCAGAAGCTTTTTCAAAAACTCCAATAAAAGAATCTTCTTTTCACACATATGTTTTGCCAAATAACTTTATATTTAATATTGCATTTGCAATTAAAGATAATGCGTATATGGGGGCTTTTGTTACAGAACCAATTTTAATAAAACCTTTTAATAAAAAAAAGCTTGAAACAATACTTAATTCTTCAATTCTGTCACTAAAAGATAAAAAAAACTTAGAAAATACAATATTAAAATTGCCAATAATCGATTATTCTGCAATTACACCTATTGGAAATATTCTATATGAACTTTCAAAAACTATTTTTCAAAATGATATAAAACAAATTTTATGCGGTTCAAATACTAAAACAAAAATTAAGAAACCTTATCAAATGCCTAATAATAATTATAATTTTTCAATTCTACCAATAGAAAAAGATAATACTCGGTTTTCAATTTTTTTTGATATAACATCTTTAATAAAAACTGGAAATACAGAATTATTGGCTAAAACCTTGCATAAAATCACTGCTGGCAGCTTAGATCTTTATAGACTATATGACTTAGAGTTTATACGTTCATTAAAAAATAACTTTATTAAACTATGTTCTATAGCCTGTTATATAGCAATTGACTCAAAAGCTCCATATGAAAAAGTAATAAATACTACCGATGCTTATATATGCAAGGTTGAAAATTTACAAAATATAAACGATATTTATAAGCTAATTGAGGAAATGTTACTTAAACTTACTGATATTGTTTCTAAAAGTCTAAAAGGTGCATATTCAAAAAATATTCGAATGACCATAAATTATATATATCAACATTATTCAGAAAAAATCACATTAAAAATGCTTGCAGAGCATACAAAGCTAAGTACGTTTTACTTATCAAAGCAAATAAAAAAAGAAACAGGACTAAGCCTTTTAGACAATATTAACAAAATTAGAATTGAAAAGAGTAAATATTTATTAATCAATACTAATATAACCATTTTGGATATATCACAAAGAGTTGGTTTTAACTATCAAAATCATTTTGCATCAATTTTTAAAAAATTTACTGGTTTTTCTCCAAATGAATTTAGAAAAGCTCTTGGAAATGAACTCACTTCAAAAAAAGACTATAATTCTTTTGATAAAACTTCTAACGCTTTAATCGAAAATATTAGCATTAAGCTTTCCATGCTTTCTAATTTATTCGATAGTGCATGTATTATAGACCCCGTTAATCATAAAAAAATTAATATTAATACTGAAGGTAATACTAATTGTATAAACAAAATTTGTAAAATTGAAAGAGAAACTACTTACTGTAATAATGCCCTTTATATAAAAGCATATTTACAGAATGATACAATTTTCAAACTATACGATAAAGATGAAAATACTTTTTTGATGATAGATATTCCAATAACTTCAGAAAGAAATACCTACATTGTTGAATTGAAAAAAAATGTTTCTAATAAATTTTTAATTGATATGGATGAAAAAAAAGTTAAGATTTGTTTAAAGGATAGCGAAAACTTTTTATTAAATAAAAAAGATATAGTAACTGGCCTATACTGTAGAATTTACATAGGGAAAAAACTTGATATAAATATGCGCAGCAGTATTCTCAACCAAAAATCTTTATTCATAATTTTATTTACAATTGAAAATGTTAATCAAGAAAAAAATATTTTTAATCATATTTCAATTAATTATATATTTAAAAAATTTGCTGATATCCTCTCAAATTACCTAGTAACTCCAAATGACTGGGCTGGACGCTATACTGGAAATATATTCATACTTGCACTGAACAATACTAATTATAAAAATGTCATGAGTGTTGCAAACAAAATAAAAAAAGAATTTAACAAAACCACATTTGAAATATATAAAAATAATAATTTCTGCATCTTAAACTACGGAATCAAGCAATATTCTGATAAAATAATAGACTCCAAACATTTTATTAAACAGGCATTTATAAACATGAATAATGATAAAATTTACTTTAAAAATTTACTTTAAAACATAGGCAAAAATAAGATTTTAGAGGATATTACGCCCCCTAAAATCTTAAGTTACTTTTAACCAATTTTTTTATACTAGTTACTTTATTTCTACTTTTCTTACTTACATAAAGAGCTTTATCAGCAAGCTCTAGCAATTCATCCATAGAATATGCATCTTTAGGAAATTCAGCTACACCAATACTAACAGTACATCCCTCCAAAGAAGCTTCACTTTTCAATCGAATTTCTTCTGCAACTGATAATAACTTTTCACTTGAAACATCTCTAAGTATAGCTACAAATTCATCTCCACCAAAACGAAATACAAATTTTTCTCCCACAATTTCTTTCATTATTTCAGTGAGTTTTTTTAATATATTATCGCCAGCTAAATGTCCACCTGTATCATTTAATTTCTTAAAATGGTCTACATCCAATGAAACAATCCCCAAGCTTTGTAAAGTATTATTATTTATTTCTTGCTTCACAATTGTAATAAAATTATTAAATGCACGCCTATTATAAGCACCTGTCAATGGATCACTGCCAGCAACTTCTTCTAGATCATTATGGGTTTCTTCTAAAGTTTCTATTGCATTGTTATAAACTCGAATCATTTCATGAAATTCTTTCTTATAATTGCATGAATTAATCTTTCTATAATTTCCATTTTTTAAAGCATTAAATGAGTATATAAGCTTATCTAACGGCTTAGTATAACGTTTTATTGCATATGCACTAAGTAAAATAATCAAGCAACTTAATATAATCGCCATAAACATCGTTTCATAGTTCACAATATTTTTATTTCTAACTACCCCCGCCGTTGGTGTAATGACTGCTACATACCAATTTAAATTAGGAACTTTACAATAACCAACAAATTGATCCGTATCTGTATAATCCTTTGTAATTACAGTGCCTGATTTCTCACGTAAATTGTTAAAAATTACAGCTTTCTTGCCAATCCTAGCCTTATTAGGATGATAAACAACATAACCCTTACTATCTAGAACAGAAATATAACCATTTTCACCAAACTCTTTGTTATCAAACATTGATGCTAAAGAAGTTCTCTGTAACTTTACAATTCCAACAACAACACCATCAATTTTATTATTTTTTACAATTGGAACCGATATTGCAACTACCTTAGATCCTCTGTGCGTTATAAAAACATTGCTGATATAGGTTTTCCCCTGAATGGCTTTTTTAAAATAATCCCTATCTGACAAATTTAAAACATCAGGACTATATTCATTACCAACAAGCTGCATAATATCTCCTCTTGAATTAAGCACGGTTACTACATCTACTTCTGGAATAATATCGTTAATTTTATTAAGAAGTTCTTTATTTCCTCTTATTTCTTCATCTGCAGCAACAGCTTTTAAATAGTTTTCGATTTTTTTAAAATTCTCCACAAGCTGCATACTAACATTTTCTGAAGCTTTTTCATTAATATTTAACAATAGCGAATTTGTATTAGAAATAAAAACTTTGTTAAATACTGCAAATTGAATGCTAGAACTTAAAAAAATTAGAATACCAAGCAATAATGTAAATTTATACAAGAACTTCATCTAGTTACCACAACCCCTAATTATATTAGCTAATCTATCCTTAAAATCCACCAATTATTATATCATACCGCCATCAAGCTTTCCATCGTTTAACCTTATCATACGGAATTCCAAACTGGTCAAGTATCTTCATTATATGATGGTTTATTATATCGTCTATGGTTTGTGGTTTATTATAAAATGCTGGCATTGGAGGCATCATCTTAACACCAATTTGAGATAATTTAAGCATATTTTCTAAATGTATTGGACTTAATGGAGTCTCTCTTGGACACAAAACTAACTTTCTACTTTCTTTAATCATAACACCAGCAGCCCTTGAAATAAGATTATCATCAAATCCATTTGCAATAGAACTCAGGGTTTTCATACTGCAGGGTAAAATTACCATTCCTTCAGTTATAAAGGATCCACTAGAGATGCCAGCCGCTAAATCACTATACTCGCAATTAAAATCTGCCAAGCCTTTTACATATTCTAAAGTATATTTAGTTTCTATTTCTAAATTTTTCTCTGCCCATTTGCTCATAACAAGATATACTTTAACATCATCTATTCCTTTTAATGCTTCAAGTAACCTTACTCCATAAATCGTCCCTGTAGCCCCTGTAATTCCAACTATAATTCTCATACTCTACTCCTTGCTGCACATATTATTCTAGTTTTATCTTTAAGCACAATTCTTCTGTAACTTTAAGTGCTAAATCCTTAACACACTCTATCTCTTCTTTTGTTATATTGTCAAAATGTATGCCGCAGCATATTACAAAATTGTGAGAATACTTTCTATTTAACACCTCTCCAACAGCTTCTGTAACAAACTTTTCTTTATGCGTTCCAAAGGCAATTGTATTAGCCTCTTTCTCATAACTAAACGTTATTGAACCAATATGCTCTTTTCCGCCACTTATGATTACACATAAATCTTCACCCATTTTAACAGCCTGCAATTTTATTTTTATTCTTCCTATTTCCTTATTTATCGTTATCATTTATAAGCACTAATCCTTATTCTTTACTAGCTCTGGAATTGGTGGCATTACTGGGATGGAACTTATATCATTGCGATTTATCTTAAATCTTTTATCGTACTTTTCTGGGTTTGTAATATCTTCATCTTCTGTAGATCTCCATGAAAAATTACAATCTTTGCATATATATACTTCCCAAGCATCATCTTTAGGTGCTTTTGTTAATAGTTCTACTTTTTCAGAATCGCATCTTGGACAAATCATTATTTATTCCTCCTTAAATTTTTCATATAATCATACCAATAATCACTCGCTTCTGGTGGATCAAGTGGATTTACCTTTCTAGCCACATCTGGAGCAACTGGTGTAGTTGCATCAATAATAAGTTTTGTATGCATTCCAGCAGGTTCTGATGAAGGATCAAGCGGCATACCAGGTGCATTTGGAATAAGAACAACATCCTTATCTGGTCTTACCCTTGTTGTAAGCGCCCACATAACCTGTGGAAGATTAAATGGATCAACGGTTTCATCAACTACAATAATAATTTTAGAATATGGCATTCCATGTGGAGTTGATAAAAGCCTCATTGCTACTGCCTTTCCATAACCCCCAAATCTACATTTAGTTGAAATTATAACGCCGATTCCATGAGTATACATTGCATTAACTGCTGCAACTTCAGGGAAATCTCTTTTTAACTGCCTATAAAGAGGTAAGCTTGTATTTAATCCAACTAAATAGTCAACCTCTGTCCACGGCATTCCTATATATAAATTCTCAAATATAGGATTTTTTCTATGAGTTATTCTAGTTATTTTTATTTCTGGTTGAAGTCTAGCTCCAGAATAACTTCCTGGGAACTCTCCAAAAGGGCCTTCCATTTTTCTAGATCTAGGGATAATATATCCTTCTATCACAATTTCACTTCTAGCAGGAATATCTAATCCATTTTCGCTTTTAGTAAGTTCTATAGGTTCTCCTTTTAAAGCTCCTGCAAATTCATACTCTGATTGAGCATATTCTATAGGTGTGCTTGCCATAAGATTAAGTACTGGTTCATTTCCTATACATATTGCTACTGGAAGTTTTTCATTTCTTTCTTCTGCTTTTCTTAAATGAACTGCTATATCATGAAATTGAAGCGGTTGAATTCCAAGTAAATCTTTTCCCTTTACTTGTATTCTATATGTTCCAACATTTTGTTTTCCAAAATCCTCTGGTGCTTCAGGATCTCTTGTAACTGTAAGCGCTTTCGATAAATAAAAACCACCATCATATTTGTTAACTCTAAATAGTGGAAGTATATCAAAAAGATTAATATTTTCTGTTATTGTAACTTCTTTAATAGGAGCGTTATTAACCCACACAGGCTTTACAGGATAATTGGACCATCTTTTATCTAATTCAAAAAACTGCTCTTTAACAGAGGTACTTTTGGGAAGCCCAAGCATGAGAGCATGATTTTGCCATGAACCATGTACATTTAATAATACACTATTATTATAGCCTTTAATATTTTTCACCCACACAGCAGGTCCATTATCTACATTTGTAGCTGATTTTCCTATAGCGGATAAATCTGGTTCTGGCATAACTTCATCTTCAATTTCTATTAGCTGATTTTCATTTTGCAATACTTTTATAAATTCTCTAAGATCTTTATATATCATATTTCCACTCCTTTATACAAAATTTTGTTATATTTTTATTTTATTACACAAATTATACTCTTAAAACACCTTTATATCAAGATTTTACATATTTGTATTTATAAAATACACTATAATTGCATTTATTTTAATGTTTATTTATAATTATCCAATTTTAAACATATTTTATTGATTAATATTTCATATCGTAATATAATTTACTTATATTGAATTTTTTATTTTAATTATATTTTTTATTTTAATTTTCAATTTTTATGTATAGGAGGATATATAATGCTAGAAATTTATGAGAAAATACTTTCAGATCCTTATTTTACCGAAAATCAGGATAATTTATTGCTGTATTTTTTAGATAAGGCTTGCCCTATGTTTCAGAAATCTTTTCCACTAGATACTGCCATTGGACTAACAGATAAAGAACAATTTATATGTTACTATAATGGTACAGAATTAAATTGTGGTGATCTTGAAGGGAAAAAAATTCCGTATGGTGGGCTTATTACAAAAGCACTAGAATCGGGAAATGTAGAAAGTGGTCTAATGCCCAAAGAAACTTATGGCGTTCCCTTCAAGGCATCAGTAATACCTATAAAAGGTAAGGACAATAAGGTAATAGGTACATTAAATGTAGCTGTAAATTTAAAAAATCAAAGTATCTTATCAGAAGTTAGTGAAACAATTCAAGCTTCATCTGAAGAATTAAGTGCTACCTCACAGGAAATTGCAGCATCCGCCCAATTACTTTTAAACAAAATTTTAGAAGTTCAAGAATATACAAATAAAATAATAAGCAGTATCAATGAATCTCACAAAATATTAGAATTCATTAACCGTATTTCAAAAAATACAAAGCTTTTAGGACTTAATGCTGCTATTGAATCAGCAAGAGCAGGTGAGGCTGGAAAAGGTTTTTCTGTTGTAGCTAAAGAAATTCAAAAAATGTCAGAATCAAGTAATGAAGCAGTAACAGACATTACAAATATTTTAGAAACTATAAATGATATTGCAACCAAATTAGGCGAAAAGGTAAATGAAACTACAGATGTATCAAATACTCAAGCCTCAGCTACAGAACAAATTTCAGCTTCTGCTGAGGAATTAAGTGCTTGCACTTCTAATATTGCTGAAATTGCAAAATTAGTCTAAAACTTTAAATCAGAGTACAGAGTACAGATGACAGAGTACAGTTAAGGTTGATTTACCTTTCCTTATGTCAGGTAAATCTTAAACTTATATGTTGTCAGCTCCGCTGAACAACATTAATGCCGCGATTGCGTAAGCAATCAAAAATAAGTTTTAAGATTTTCTGTAGCAAAGATTATTAATATACAAAGTTTTATTGCACTACTATTGACAGTGCATCTACTAAGTTAAAGAACCTACATGGGCTTAAGCCCAAACCCCTAGTAAGTGTATCCTTAACTGTACTCTGTACTCTGTCATCTGTACTCTGAATAAAGGTTCGCATTTTTTAATTTTTATGCAACGCCCCATATTTTCTAAGCATTACTCCCTATTTTTAAGAGCCTCCGCCATACTAATTTTATTTATTCTTCGTATATGAAGTGAGTTTATTAATAAATAAGATATAATTCCAACTGCAACAATTGCTACAAATAAATATGAAGGTACATACACTTCCATGTATCCATTCATTTTTGTGAAAGCCACTTTAAAACAATATTTAAGTGCTAAATAATTTAATGGTAATCCTACAACAAGTGATGCAATAACAACAACAGTAGTTGTATGAAGATACAGCTTCCTTATTTCCTTATCCTCATATCCAAACACCTTCATGTAAGAAATATATAGTGAGTTTTTATCAATTACTATTTTAGTAAGTATATACATAAGGGACATATATATAAGAACTGCAACAACAAGGCACATATTTGCACTACTTCCAATAGAAGCTGTCATCTGCTGTCCTAGTTTTACCATGTCTTTTGGTGTAATAACAGATGCTAAATTGTTATCATTAATGTGAAGCTTTTTATTAGAAAAATATCCATTATAATAATTTACAGTATACTTTAGCAGTTTATTTAACTCCTGCCTATTCATAAATGCTGCAAAACCAGAAGAATAATTGAAACTTCCAATTACCTTTAAAGAATAGGTATCATTGGTATATGGATTAGAAAATTTAACTATATCATTAGGCTTAGTTCCAAGCTTTTTCATTAGGCCCTCCGACATATAAATTCCATGTTCTCCATTATTGATTGACAAGCTTGATAGGTACTTTGATTTGTGATTTATTCCGTAAAAAGAAACATCTAAATTTCTATTTGCTGCTTTAAAATACGTCTTTAAAGCATAAATTGTAAAGTTTTCAGCCTCTTTTTCTTTGAGTTTCTGAGGAGCTTTTAAAATGTATTGATATTTTGATATGCTAGTTTGTTCAATGCTATCTACATAATGATTAATCATTGGCATCATACATAGACCGAACAGTAGGATAACACTTCCAAGGAAGATTCCAATAAAAAGCATAAAATAATTTGCTCTATTTTGCAGGATAACTCTCAAACGAAATCTATTTACAAAGTTAAAAAGAGGTAATTTTATAGGTTTATTGTTAGAGTGTTTTTTTAAATCTTTTCTTAAAAACTGAAGTGGTGATGCATTTAGCTTTACATAAAGTACAACTGCATTTATTAAAAGCATGATACATATTGGAATAATTGTAGTTAATATAAGTGCTTCATTATTCAATTTTATTGTACATGGAGGAAGGCTGTAACTATTATAATACATAGCTTTAAAAGTTGAAGGAAGAACAATATATCCAAGGATATTACCTATAACGGCACTTAAGATTGTAACAAATATTGGTATCCTCATGTAGTGACTTAAGATTTCACCTTTGCTATAACCATTTGAAAGCAAGGTTCCTATTATTTGAGCTTCTTCATCAATAGTGCTCATAACAATAATTGCAAAAACAAATGCCATAATTACAATTGTAATGTAGCAAAACACTTTCATAGTTGGTACATCTGAGCCCATATCTTCTTCTACAAAAGAAATGCTTTGATTGTTTGCTGATGTACAAAAATCCATTAAAGCTACTCGATTTTCAACTAAACTTTTTTCAATTTTGTTTGATAAATCCTTGCTTCTACTTTTACTTAAATTTCTATTTTTAAAATAGTAAGAATAATTGTATATTAGATTGCTATCGGTAAAGTTTTTAAAAGCATCATTTGAGACAATGGCAACACCAAAATATTTGGTTTCCATCATAAGATTTGAATTTTTTTCGAATAAAGCACTGTAATCTGGAAGTGAAATAGTACCTGTTATTTTATAAGCTTTTCCTTTGATACTAATTTCATCGCCAACTTTAAGAGAATTATTTGTTGCAAATAATCTATCTAATGCTATTTCATATTTGCCTTTTGGAAGCTTCCCTTCAATAATTGTTTCTATATCAATATTTTTTCTGCTTTTATAAATTCTGAGTTTAGCGCTTTTTAAAACTGGCTCATTTGAATAGTAATTTTCATAAATATTAACTCCTAATTTTTCAGTTTTCGTTATTACTTCTTTAGGAACTTTGAAATAAGAACTAAAAAGTCCATCTTCTACTTTGCAATCTAATCTGTTACTTTGAAAAGCTTCTTTTATCCCATCAGCTGTTGCTAAAAAACCTGAAAGTAAAGCTATTGAAGCTATCATTATAACAGCCACTGCTATATACCTGCCGGAATTATGTTTTAAATCACGTATTAATCTTTTATTTAATGGATTTCTCATAATATCACCTACCATTCTAGCTCTTTAGCCCGCATTATAGTTTCATTTTCATACTGCTTGGTAATTTTACCATCACGCAGCTTTAAAACTTTATGAGCCATATTTTTAATAGCATCATTATGAGTTACTATTATAATAGTATTTTTATATTTTTGATTTACCTTCTCTATGAGCTCTAATATTTCCTTTGATGTATTATAATCCAGCGCTCCTGTTGGTTCATCACAAAGTAAAATTCCAGGATTTTTAACAAGTGCCCTTCCAATAGCACACCTTTGTTGCTGTCCACCCGATAACTGATTAGGAAATTTATCTTTATGTTCCCAAAGTCCTAGAGTTTTAATTAAATCATCGATATCAAGAGGTGTCTTACTCAGATATTCACAAACTTCTATATTTTCTTTTACAGAAAGATTAGGTATTAAATTATAAAATTGAAATACAAATCCCAAATTATTTCGCCTATAAAGTGATACTTGCTTTTTATTCATATTTACTATTGATTTCCCATCTACAATTATATCTCCCTTATCAATTTCTTCAATACCACCTATAATATTAAGTAATGTAGATTTTCCAGAACCAGAAGGTCCAAGTAAAACACATATTTGACCTTTCTCCACTGAACAATTTACACCTTTTAAAACTTGAACCCTACTTCCATCTTCTCCGTAATATTTAATTAAATCTTTTACTTCTAAATACATACGTCTCCCCCTTTATTTGAAACAACTATAATTAATTTATTCTGTTCTAAGCACGGTTAAAAACTTTGCTTGCGATATTGATAATGATTATCATTTTCTTTTACATAAATTAGTATACTCTTACTAGAATTAGTTGTCAATACATTTACTTTCAATTGTTTCCATTATACTTTCTATAGCAAAGGAAGATATTCATTAATAATCTTGTAGTTCGAATATTGAAAACTAAGAAAAATGGTATAGTACAAAAAATAAAATAACAAGATAGAAATTTTCATGCATATTTCTATCTTGTTATTTTGTATTAAACCTTGTTTATAACTTTCTTCCCATCATTACTCCCATAGCTGAAGCCATCATTAAACCTCTAGTCCAACCACTGGAATCTCCAAGGCAATGCAAGCCTTTTATATTAGTTTCAAAATTCTCATCCATATTAATTCTATTGCTGTAAAATTTAATTTCTGGTCCATAAAGCAACGTTTCTCTACTTGCAAATCCAGGAACTACTGTATCCATAGCTTTTATAAAATTTAATATATTTGTCATTGTTCTGTATGGTATTGCAGAAGTTAAATCTCCTGCCTCTGCATCCGGCAGTGTATGCTTAACGTTAGACTGATTCAATTCATGCTTCCAAGTTCTTTTTCCGTCCAATATATCGCCATATCTTTGGAGCAATATTTTCCCATTACCAAGCATATTAACAAGTTCTGCAACCTTTTGTCCGTATTCGATAGGTTCATTAAAAGGTTCAGAAAAATTATGAGAACTTAATATTGCTAAATTTGTATTTTTAGACTTTTTATCCTTATACGAATGTCCATTAACTATAGCTAAGTTGTTATCATAATTTTCTTGGCTAACAAACCCACCAGGATTTTGGCAGAAAGTTCTAACTTTATCCCTAAATGGTTCAGGATGTCCTATAAGTTTAGATTCATAAAGCACATTATTTACACTTTCCATTACTTCATTTCTTAATTCAACTCTAACTCCAATATCTACTGGTCCTGCACTGTGGCTTATATTGTGTTCTACACACATATCCTTTAACCAATCAGCACCTTTTCTTCCTGTAGCTACAACAACCTTGCTCGAAAGCACTTCTTCATCCTTACTTTTAGTTAATGAATCAGTTATCAATGCTCCATAAACTTCTCCATTTTTTATTAACAAATTCTTAACTGTAGTATCAAATTTTATTTCAACACCACTATTAATCAAGTGATTTTGTATTTTTAAATATATTTCTTGAGCCTTTTCAGTTCCCAAGTGTCTTATTGGGCAATCTACTAATTTTAATGCTGCTTGAATAGCTTTCCTTCTAATTTCTTTTACAGCTTCATTATTTCCAATACCTTCAACCTTAGTATCGGCACCAAAACTCAAATAAATTGAATCTGTATAATCAATGTATTCTTGCACTAAATCTGGACCAACAAGCTCTGGTAAGTCTCCACCAACCTCATGGCTCAAGGATAATTTTCCATCCGAAAAAGCACCTGCTCCTGAAAATCCAGTAGTAATATTGCAATATGGCTTACACCCTACGCATTTTTTAGTTTTGTCTTTAGGACAATGTCTTTTATCAATACTTTTTCCTTCTTCAATCAACAAAATTTTAGATTGAGGTTTTTGCTTTTTTAATTCATATGCGGTGAATATTCCTGCTGGACCAGCACCTACTATTATTACATCATAACTCATACTTATCTCTCCTTAGTTAAAGATAAACCATTTTTATAGTTTATCTATAAATATAATTTTTAGTAGACACTTATAGTCCTATAGCTATTCTCGGCAGCTTGGTAGAAACATCCAACCCATATTGTTGAATTTATATAAGTGAATATTATTCAATTTTTCGATTTATTAGTTCGTCTCACTAGGTAATTTTAGCTCAATTTTTTATAGAAATCAAGAAAAAATCCAAAATTTCATTAAACTTTACAAAAAAATGTGAACGTTAAGCTTATATTCTTAGCTAATTTACGGCAATTTGATTTCTTCCGTTTTCCTTTGCCATATATAACGCAGTATCTGCCCGTTTAACCATTTCTTTATATGAAAAATATTCACCAGATCCCTGCCTATAATATTCTGCAACACCAAAACTAGCAGTAACTTTAATAAATATACCATCATAAATAAAATCATGCTTTTCAAAAGCACTTCTAATGCATTCAATTATTGACACAGCTTCGTCCATTGAGATATTGGGTAAAAAACCAATGAACTCTTCACCACCATATCTCCCAATCAAATCTTTATTTCTAAGCATATTTTTGGCTATAGATACCATTTCTTTTAAAATATAATCCCCTGCTTGGTGTCCATACGTATCATTAATCCGTTTAAAATGATCAATATCAAACATAAACAATATGCCTTGATAATCCCTTTTCTCCAATTTACTGAATTCAATGCTAATGAGTTCTATAAAACATCTCCTATTTAGTATTCCCGTAAGTTGATCAAATCTAGCCATTTTTTCAAGCTCAAGTACCATCTCTTTTTCCTTAGTCACATTAGAAATTAATACAGTACTTCCTATTCTATATCCTTTATAATACAGAGCCTTTAACCTTGCTTTAAAATAACTTACGGTTCCCATTGATGTTATTCTAAATTCAAAAACATCTCCTTTAAAGCTTCTTTCTGAATATACTTTATCTACATCGTTCCACATTCTTAACATCTTATCAAACTCAGGAGCTTCACTTGTACAAAGTTCTATTTTGGTACCTATCATACTTTTATCCAAAGATTTAAATATTTCCTTTGCACTATAATTAAAATCCTTAAGATTAAAATCAGTATCCACAACAATTGCGCCATCATGAATCCAATCGAATACCATTTCTCTTGATATTGGAATAATGTGCAGCATATCAAAAGGATAAACAACATATGCAAAGAGCACATATACCAAAAACATTATAAAAGCACCATAATCCATTTTAAGTGGTACAATTTGAATTTGATCAAAGGTTTCAAAAATCAAAACACTTATTGATACACAAATCATAATTTTAAGCTGATGTCGTGCAAGTCCTGTTGATTTTAAAAAGGCTTTGTAATACATTGCTGTGGATACTATCATGCAAATAAAGAAAAATATGTAATATACATAATACCAAAAACCTTTTTGATAAGATAATATATAAAAATATCCGTTACTAATAAGTCTTTCATTCTTGTACATAAAGTGAAAATATTCATTTGTAAGTCTAAACATACATGTAATTATTGGAACTATAAAAAGGGAACTTATATGTAGCTTGTTAGCTTTCTTACCGTTAGCTGACAAGGAATAAGCTTGTACAATCCAAAGTGCTGGAATAAAAGACAATCCCAAATATTCAATTTTACTCCAAAAATTCACATCCTTAAGTGATGAAGCTGTTATTTCCATGCCATACCCAAATGCATAAAAAGCCGAGCATATACAAACAATAAAAAGCGGTAGCGCTCCCAAAGCCTTTCTCCTCTTCCAGGAACCCCAAGCAATAATAAGAATGACAAAAGTTTCAATATAAAGGAAGCTGCTTAAAATATCGTTTATTCTTTCCATAAACCTGACTCACTTTCAAATAAATATACTAATTATATTTTTATTATAACATAATCCAATGATTTCTTTAATATCATTGTTCCTACAAAGCTTCTGTATATTTATGCAAACTTAACATTCTTCGATGTGTACTAGTATCAAATACATGTGTTTTTAACTTTAATAGTTTATTTTTGTAACGCCTTATTTTTTAACAACAAATTAATAATAATATCTTTTAAGTAACAATTTATCAAAATTAGTCAAGTACTATTATGGTTCTTTCAATCGAAACAATATTAAGTTTATTGCAACTATATTAATTTTATATTAATATGTAAATATTAATTTTAATAGTTCAGATGAAAATAGCGGGAGAGTTATGGCTATGGCCATTCACCGAAGAAGTAAATCTTTCAGGTACCAATGTATAGATATGTAATTTATACATAGAGATGACCGTTATTGGATGAACCCTTGGAGAGACTCGAAACAGAGCACCGAAGGAGAAAGCCTAAAAGGCGAAACTCTCAGGTAAAAGGACAGGGGACAGATAAAATATCTTACAAAAGTAATAAGAAATTACTGGCTAAACAGTTTTTGCGTGGTAATACTTTATATCAATTACTTCATTTAGATCTTATCTATTCCCATTTGTATCTCCAATCATAAAATACTTATAGGAAAAGGTACTGCAATACATGCCTTTTGACTAAGATGGAGGGAAAAAATGGATCAACTAAACTCAAAAAATGAAAATTTATCAAGAGGACTAAAAAATCGTCATGTTCAGCTACTTGCAATTGGTGGTGCAATCGGTACAGGTTTATTCCTTGGTTCAGGCAGATCTATTCACCTTGCCGGTCCGTCTATTTTGTTTGCTTATTTAATAACAGGTGGAATTTGTTTTTTAGTTATGCGTGCCCTTGGGGAATTATTACTTTCTAACTTAAACTATCATTCCTTTGTAGACTTCGTCCAAGATTATCTAGGAGACAGGGCCGCATTTATCACTGGATGGACTTATTGGTTCTGTTGGATTTCACTTGCTATGGCTGACGTTACTGCTGCGGGCCTTTATGTACAATACTGGCTTCCAAATATACCAAGGTGGGTTCCAAGTCTTGTAATTCTTATAGTTTTACTAATAATGAACCTTACGGCAGTAAAACTATTTGGAGAAATGGAATTTTGGTTTGCGTTAATTAAAGTTGTCGCAATATTATCACTAATTATAGTTGGTACCGTCATGATTATTAAAGGATTTTCCACAAATGCTGGTATATCTAGCTTTACAAACCTTTGGAAGCATGGTGGATTATTTCCAAATGGTATAAACGGTTTTATCCTTTCCTTTCAAATGGTTGTTTTTGCTTTTACTGGAATAGAACTAGTAGGCCTCACAGCCGGTGAAACCGAAAATCCAGAACATGTTATTCCAAGAGCCATTGACAACATTCCAATTAGAATAATTATTTTCTATATTGGAGCACTTGCTGTTATTATGAGTATATACCCTTGGAATTCAATTAATCCAGATAAAAGCCCATTTGTTCAAGTATTCGGTGCTGTTGGAATTGTGGCAGCAGCTAGTATTGTAAATTTCGTTGTATTAACATCAGCTGCATCTGCTTGTAACAGCGGTATTTTCAGCACAAGCCGTATGGTTTTTTCTCTTGCTAAAGAAAATAATGCACCTGAATCAATGAAAAAATTAACTTCTAGCAAGATACCTTCTAATGCTACAATATTCTCTGCCGCTATTATATTAATTGCAGTTCTTCTAAACTATATTATGCCAGGAGGAGTATTTGTACTAATTACAAGTATATCAACCTTTTGTTTTATATTTATTTGGGCAATTATAGTTATTTGCCATTTAAAATATCGTAAGGCTAACCCTGTGGCCGCTGCTAAAAATAAATTTAAAATGCCATTTTATCCAATTGCTAATTACGTAATTCTAGCTTTCTTTGCTTTCGTTATAGTTACACTAGCACTTAATAGTGAAACTCGAGTAGCTTTATTTGTAACACCTGTATGGTTTATAATTCTTTTTGGAATTTACAGTATGCTTAAATCAAAGACAAAAAATAGAGAAGAAGCATTAAATCAAAGTACAGAGTACAAAGTATAAAGTACAAAGAAGGATGATTTTCTTCCGCTTTACTACGGAAAATCTTATAACTTATTTTTGATTGCTTACGCCATCATAGAATATATGTTGTCAGCTTCGCTGAACAACATTTAAGTTTAAGATTTACCTAACGTGAGGAAATGTAAATCATCCTTAACTCTACTCTTTACTCTGATTTTTGCTCTGCTTTTTACTTCACAGAAATAAAGATGTAGTGAAATTATCAAAATAACATGGGACAGGTGCATTAAAAAAATGATGTGGTATACGAGTGTCGAAGAAATATTTTAAATAAAATTGTATAAAACTTAGTGGGGAATTTTTTGAAAACTTTAGAACTTTCAATTGTTTGAGTATCCTCTCAGCGAGTTATTGAAAGTTCTTAAGTTTGCAGAAAATTTGCCACTTAGTTTTATTAATTTTATTTAAGATTTCAAGATACTCGTATACCACATTATTTTTAATGCACCTGTCCCATGTTATTTGGTTTTGCACTACACTTTTTTATTTAAATACTTTAATTCTATCTTCTAATGGCTTATATTGCTTTTCATCTGGCTGTGCTGTTGGCTTTCCAAATGGCATTTGTGCAATTAACTTCCAACTATTTGGTATACTCCATTCTTTCTTTATATCATTTTCAATAAGTTCATTATAGTGCTGCAAGGATACTCCAAAACCTTCAATTTCTAATGCAGTCCAAACAACATATTGATGCATTCCACTTGTTTGTTGTGCCCAAATTGGGAAGTTATCTTTATAGAGAGCAAATTGTTGTTGAAGTGCCTCCACCACGCTATTGTCTTCAAAGAATAAAACTGTACCATATCCATTTTTAAATGAATTTATTTTATCCTCAGTAGAACTAAATTTATCTGCTGGTACAATTTTTCTCAAGTTTTCTTTTGTAATATCCCATAATTTATCATGTTGATTTCCTAATAATAAAACCACTCTTGTACCTTGAGAATTAAATGCAGATGGAGTATACTTTACTGCCTGCTCTATAATTTCCTTAATCCTATCATCTGAAACTACACTTTCCTTACTAATTCCATAAAACGTACGCCTATCCTCTACGGCTTTAAAAAAATCTTTTGACATTTAAACATCCCTCCGATTATAAAATATTATTTATTTATTAGGCTATGTTTTAAATAAGTGTTGATTTTCACACTTATTTAAAACATAGCTTCCTTTAGTATGTTAGGCTATTTTTAAAAGAATGTTGATGTGATGTGTTGGCTTTTATGGACTCTTAGGATTGCTCGTTTATAATTTGTGTAATTTTGACTAGGACGGTCAAAGCCATTTAGGCATCAGGACGATGCATCTAAATGGGTAGCAAATTATAAACGAGCAATTCTTAGAGTCCATTAATGTCATAAGCTCATATCAACATTCTTTTAAAACATAGCCATTTATTATTATTTGAAAGTAAAATTAATATATTCTCTATCTTCAATAAAAACTATTAATTTTCCTTATTCATTTCAAAAATTAAAATATGAGAAGTCGTATTTGCTTTGATTGAAATATCTTCCTCGACTATTTCCATTCCATCTCCATCATTTAATTCAATATTATTTATTGATGAATTACCTTCTATCTGAACTAGATAAGCTTGCCTATTCTCATTTACAGGAAAAGCTATTTCTTTCCCATGATCAAGTTCTAAGGAATAAATATTCATATCTTGATTTATTTTAATTGGTGCCGCACCAGCCTTACTAGAAACCATGTAAAGCCATTTGTTATGCCTATCTTCCCAATTAAATTTAAAATCCCCATAGTTCGGTTTATATCCATCTTTATCCGGGAAAATCCATATTTGAAGACTCCTTGATGTCTCCTCCCCAAGATTATGCTCACTGTGATAAACACCTGTTCCTGCGCTCATATATTGAACCTGACCACGACCTATACTTTTTCTATTCCCCATACTATCTCCATGTGTAAGTTCCCCATGAACTACGTATGTTATTATTTCCATATCATTATGGGGATGAAGCCCAAATCCCTTTCTAGGTTCAATTAAATCATCATTTATAACTCTTAAAACTCCAAAATTTATATTGTCTGGATTGTAGTATTCTGAAAATGAAAAGTGAAATTTACTTTTTAACCATCCAAGATTACTGCTTCCCATATTCTTATTTTCTATTTTTTTTAGCATATTTCATCTCTCCTGTTATTTTTGTACTTATATTTAGCATTTATACTTTAATTATAACTATCATAACAATTTTATATGTAGTTACATTTAGTAAGTAACTATATATAAATTATTGCATTTAATTTTGAATAAGTCAATAGCTTTTTAAAAAAAATAAACTATGTTTTAAATAAGCGTGAAAATCAACACTTATTTAAAACATAGCCTATAAAAAAAGACCTGCTACATTTCTATAGATATTCAATCTTAAACTTAATGCTTACGCATGGGTTAAAGCATAGTGTTCAGCAAAGCTGACAAAATATATAAGTTCTATGATTTACCTGACGCACGGAAGGCAAATCCTCCTTCTTTGTACTTTGTACTTTGTAATCTGATTTAAAATTATATTAGAACAGTAAAACAGATAGATTTTCCATCCTCACTTTTTACTGAAATTTTTCCATGGTGTGTTTCTACAATGGATTTTGCAATTGAAAGCCCAATTCCATATCCACCAGTTTCTCTTGACCTTGAAGAATCAGTTCTATAAAATCTGTCAAATAACTTATCTAAATTTTCTTTATCAATATCATCTGTTGTATTATATACCTCTATCTTTATTCCTTTTTTCACTTGAGATAATGAAATTTTAATAATTCCTCCATCATTAGAATATTTCATAGCATTATCAACAAGAGTAGAAACAAGCTGATGTATACTGCCTTCATCCCCATGATATTTAAGCCCTGGCTGAATATCTATTGTAAGCTTTTTGTTTTCTTTCTCTGCAATTATTTCAAAGGGAAATGCTGCTTCCAAAACTACACCGCTTAAATCAAACTCAGAAAACACCATTTTTAAATTATCCTCATTCATTTTAGAAAGCATTAAAAGATTTTTTACAAGCTTGTCAAGACGATTTGTTTGATTTCTAATACTTGTTATCCATTCATTTTTACCAGAGGTCATTTCAAGCACATCTGCATTTGCAGAAATAATTGCAAGTGGTGTTTTAATTTCATGTCCCGCATCTGTAATAAACTGCTTTTGCTTCTCAACACTTTCAATAATAGGATTGATTACCTTTTTAGAAAATACAGCCACAAAAATAAATACAAGTATCAAAGTTAAAAGTGCAACTACACAAGAACTCAATAAAAATACTGTAACTTCTTGAAGCTGAATTCTATAATCTACAAATATAATCATATACCCATAAGGTTCACTCACTACAGAATATTTATAGATATCTTGATGTCCACTTCTTTTATTGCTAGCTAGTACCTTATTTGCATATCCTTCTGCATCCTGCGGGGTAACAGCAGCAACATGCTTTGTATCAGTTTCTTTAACAGTATTATCTTTATTAACCTTAACTACAAAGTATCGTGTTTGAAACTGTGTTTCTGGATTCATTTCAAAACCAAATTTTTGCTCGCTGACAATTTCTGTTGCTTTCTTATACTTTGGAAACTCTCCTTGATTTTCTGAAAGAATCTCAATGGCTCCATTTATTTTGCGATCCATCTCATAATAATTGACTATATTAATCGAACCAAGGAGAACAAATACAACCAAACCTAGTGAACCCATTGTAATCATAATAAATCTTCTCTGCAATTTTTTAAACATTTTCTCTCACACTCCTTGTTCAATTAAATTTTATTCTGCTTCTAATGTATATCCAGCACCTCTAACTGCTTTAATTTTTACATTGGCATCCAAAGATTCTAACTTTTTACGCAAATAAGATATGTACACCCATACAACATTTGTTTCTGCTTCAGAATCATATCCCCAAATTCTCTCCATAAACTGCTCTGCAGAAATCAGACGTTTTGGATTATTCATTAACATCTCAAGCATTTGAAATTCCTTGTTACCCAGTCTTAGTGAGGATTTTTCGTTTGATAATTCATAGTTTTCTTTGTTAAGACTAATATTACCAACTTCAATTAGATTTGGTGTAAACTCAGATTTTCGTCTAGTCATAGCTCGAAGCCTTGCAAGTAGTTCTCCCATAGCAAAAGGTTTGCTTAAATAATCATCTGCCCCCTTATCAAGTCCAATAATTCTATCTTCAATTTCAGCTTTTGCAGTAAGCATTAAAACCGGTACATAAATTCCTTTTTCTCTTAAATTTTGTAACACATCAAGTCCACTCATCTTAGGCATCATAATATCTAAAATAAGAGCGTCGTAATTTTCTGAAAGTGAATAATCAAGTGCAGCAGCCCCATCATAAACAGCATCTACTGAATAATTATTGTGCTTTAAAATAGCTACTAAGGCATTGGATAATTCTTTTTCGTCTTCAGCAAGTAAAATTCTCATCCTTAATTCCCTCATCTCTATATTTATATTTGTTTTATCATATCTCGAATAGTCTGAAAGTTCAAATCGGTTGAAGCAATTTCATCAGAACACCTTTTTAATTCTCCAGCAATCATTTTCTCGCTTTCAATGTTTTTCTTATATTTCAACTGGTGTTCTAGACTTGCCCAACAATCCATTGCAATAGTACGTATTTGTAGTTCACAGTATACCATTTCCACTCTATTTTCTAAATGTATTGGAACCTGCAAAATCATATGATAGCTTCTATATCCATTAGGCTTTGGATTTTTAATATAATCTTTTTCGTTAATAATCTTAATATCTTTCTGATTTCTTAGCATATTTGCAATCCAATAGATATCATCCAAAAATGTGCAAATAACCCTTATTCCTGCTGCATCGTGTATTTCTCTTAAAGCACTCTCTGCAGTAATAGGGAGCTTTTTTCTTTTCAATTTTTCTTTCATGCTTTTAGCTGACTTAATTCTTGCTTTACAATGTTCTATAGGATCTTCCTGTTGCTCAATTGATTTGTATTTTCTAATAATATCTAATCTTGAAATTACTTCAATAATTGCGCCTTCTAATAATACATAGGATTCCTTATAAAATTCCTGTTCTGGTGACAAGGTATCACATTTTATGTCATATTTAAATTGCTGCATATTGTATCCTCCATGTTTTGTAATTTTATATTTTTTATTATAAACCCTTAACCTTAAACAAACCTTAAAATAATATATAAAAAGGGACTGCCGCACTAAAATTATTTAATACGTAACTTAAAATTATTGGGAACAAAATCAAGTGAAGGATTTTAATTTCGCCCTGCTCATTAAAAGACTAACTTTTTCACTTACGTGAAAAGTGAAGGGTTTAACGATGCTATACACGTTAAAGGTGAACTTTTCGGCTAAAGCCGAAAGTTAAGGTTATTTTTCCTCCGCCTTGCTACGGAAAAATTATAAATTTAAATTAAAGATTTTCCATAGCAAAGCGGAGGAAAATCAACATTTACTTTTTACCGAAGGCAAAACCCTTCACCTTTGACAAGCATAGCTATGTCAAACCCTTCACTTTTCACATAGTGAAAAAGTTAACCTTTTAACGTGCAAAGCATCGTTAAAAACTTTCACTTGAGTTGCTTCACAATATTTAAAATTTGTATATAAAATAACTTTGTTCAACAGCCACTTTTACCTTACACTCCAAACAAATCAAATACATCCTCATCATCAATAATACGCTTACTCTTATTATCTGCATTTTTGAGCATATTTTGCATTTTTTCTTCCATAGATTTTTTAAGAAGTTCCTCAAAATCAATATTTCTTAATTTAAAAAACAAAACCGGATCTGCATCTAATCTTGCTCCAATTCCATATAATACTGCTGCTACATGTTTACACATGATTGCGGAATCTGGACAGCTGCAGCTAAAATGAATTTCCTTTGGTGAAGGGAACATTCCATTCTTAGAGCCACTAAAAGCTTCCTCAAACTCTTTAGGAAATTTTCCTTTAAGCAAGGTTTCCATAGTATCAATTTTATGATTGCAAAGTTCCGTCATCTTCTGCCATTTAAGTTTGTCTAATTTATCGATATTAATTACAACCTTGTAAGGTTTTGAACCGCTGCCTTGAACCAAAGCCTCAGCCTCTCCCTCTTTAAGCTTTAAATCTAACACAGCACCATTTCTTACATAGGATCTGCCTCTGCCTATTCTATTGCTGAAATCCGCATAACTTTCTAAGTTTTTATTCCAGGCTTTACCCCACCACTTACTTGCAATACTTTTTCCTTCGATTATAACTGGTGAAATATCTGGATTTGTGCTTCTCAGCTTTTCTAATGTTTTTTTTGCCTTTTCTCTTTTTTCAGCAACTGGAACATATTCAAAAAATCCATAGTACCCCATTTATTTTTCACCACCTAGTCTAAATAATTCCATAAGTTCTTTATTATCTAGCTCTGTAATCCAATTTTCGCCCGATGAACCTATTATATCGCCAGCTAATTTTTGTTTTTCTTCTATCATTAAATCTATTTTTTCTTCAATGGTTCCTGTTGTAACAAATTTATGTACCATTACATTTTTTGTCTGACCTATACGAAAAGCTCTATCCGTTGCCTGATTTTCCACTGCTGGATTCCACCATCTATCAAAATGAATGACATGGTTTGCCGCTGTAAGGTTTAAACCAACGCCACCTGCTTTAAGTGAAAGCACCATAAAAGGAATATACTCCTCACCGTTAAAAGCTTCAACCATTTCGCCCCTCTTTTTAACAGAAGTCCCTCCGTGAAGCACTAAGCCCTCCCTTTTAAAAACTTTTTCAAGAAAAGCTGCTATAGGTTCAGTCATTTCTTTAAATTGCGTAAATACAAGAACCCTCTCTCTTTTTTCATATATATTTTCACAGATATCCTTAAGCTGCTCAAATTTACCACTATAATCAGGTTTATATTCGTTAAGTCCCAAATACTCATCGGGATGATTGCATATCTGCTTAAATTTAATTATGCTTCCGAGTACAAGACCTTTTCTCTCTATGCCTTCTGATGCATTTAGTTTAGCTTCAATATCTTTTACAAGCTTATTATAAAGAACAATTTGTTTCTTACTTAAAGCTGCATATTCTTTAATTTCAATTTTTTCTGGAAGATCAGATATGACATTTTTATCTGTCTTTAACCTTCTAAGTATAAAAGGACTTACAATATTTCTAAGCTTTGCATAATCGCTGCTATTTGTTCCCATTTTCTTTGTAAAATCAGTAAATTCTTTAGCACTTCCAAGTAACCCTGGATCTATGAAATCAAATAGCGACCAAAGATCTGAAAGTTTATTTTCAATAGGAGTACCTGTCATAGCTAGCCTAGTTTTTGCTTTAATCATTTTAATTGTTTTAGTTTGCTTTGTTCCTGGATTTTTAATTGCCTGTGCTTCATCTAAAATAAGTATATCCCAAAAAGTATTCTTTAATTCTTCTAGGCGTGAAGCCATACCATAGGTAGTAATATATAAAAATGAATTTTCTTTTTCTAAATCTGAAGCCGCTTCTTTTCCGTGAAGCACAGTTACAGACATTTCAGGTGCAAATTTTTCTATTTCCTTCTGCCAGTTTCCAATGAGAGAGGCTGGAATTACAAGCAGTACTTTTCCTCCTTTTTGAACTCTTACATTTTCAAGAAAAGCAATAATCTGTACAGTTTTACCAAGTCCCATATCATCTGCAAGGCAGGCTCCAAAGCCAATTCTCTGCATATAGGAAAGCCATGAAAAACCAGTCTTTTGATATGTTCTTAAATCAGCCTTAAAACTTTTTACCGGCTTACTTTCTTTAATAATTTCTGGATTAACTAAGCTTTCTCTTAACTTTTTAAGCCAAGTTCCATTTGACACCTCTAAATCAACCTCAGCTTCATTGATACCAAGTCTTTCACCTGCATTTAACTCAAGCCTCATGGCTTCTGCTATAGTTAAGCCTTCTTTTTTAGATAAAGCTTCAGCTTTTGCATATGCCTCCAAAACTTCAGATAACTTGTTCTTATCAATTTCCACCCATTTTCCTTTAATTAAAGCTAATCCCTCAGACTCTGAAAGCAGCTTTTTAAGTTCCTCTTTAGAAATTTTCTCTTCTCCCAAAAATATTTCCGGGTCAAAGGACAATAATTCATTCATTCCAACCTTTGAAGGCTCTTTTTCTCCAATAGAAACTGATATTCTTAAAGAATTGCTCTTTTTCTTCCACCAGTTTGGAATTCTACACATTATACCTGCTCTTTCATAGATAGGTATTTCCTTCAAAATTACATAAGCTTCTTTTTTTGAAAATTTTAATGGTGAAAATAATTCTCCACTCTCCATAAGCTCTGATATAAAATCACTTTCATCTGCTGCTTTACTTATAGTGGACATTAATTGAAGCAGCTTTTCCTTGTCATCTTTATATTCTAAAAGAGCATTTTTTAAAGGCATATGCTTAGCTTTATGTGCTCCTTTTTCACTATTTTCAGTTGAATATGTGGCTAGAAATGCAAAGGGATAATCTTCGTCCTTATTTTCGACAAGATGGAAAAATACTCTTCCACAAACATTGATATTAGTGTTTCTCTCCAGAAAAAAATCCTTTACCGTTCCCTTATATTCCTCTATTTCTTTTCTATATACTTCAGCAATTTTTTCAAAGGTAAAAGAAATCCATTCATCATTTATAAATTCCATTCCTATAGAAAACGGAATTCTATTTTTAATTTCGTAAAGCTCCTCATAATCTAAAGCTAAATCCGCTGCTTCTCTGGTAATTTCTATATCTGACTGCCTTGAAATTTTCATTATTAATTTGCTAGCTAGAAAGTTTAAAAAGCCTATTGAATGTGACATCCAGTCATCACTATTAGTAAAGCCGAGCTCCCACAGTGCCTTATATTTATCTTTCAAAAATTTTTCATGCCATACCTCTTGATTTTCTTCGGACAAATTTTTCTTATTAGCCGTTTCGTAATCTACTGTAAAGCCATTTTTAGTGAAAATAACTATTAGTTCTTTCTTTTCTTTAAGCACCTTTTCCAAAAAAACTTCCTCCTAGTAAAATAACTATTTTTTATTAGTATAACCATTATATTTAAAAATATAGCATATAAATAGCTTTATTACCATGATATTCTTATACAAAAGCAGTAGACTTTAAGAGGAGACACCCAGTATTTGCCTAAGTATATACATTATCTTGAAATTAATGTTATACTTAGAGCATATATTAACTATAATTTATAGCACAATTGTAGAATTATGCGAAGTAATAGTATTTATTTAAATAGTAATTTGTAGAGGTGAATATTGTGAAAGTATTAGTAATGAATTGTAGTCCAGTGAGAAATGGAGCAACTGCTGAAATAGTAAATGTGGAACAAAGAAAAAATGGAATTATAGAATTTTGTAATAAAATATAGACAAATTTCAATTTATCTTTTAGTTAGTTCGCATTTTTCTAAAAAGAAGCAAGACAGTAGCTTTTAAAACATATTCGTTTTTATTCTATTATCAAGTTCAAAAAGAGCAACTTTATTGGTTTGCCAATGTAACAACTCATTTGCTTTCTCGTATGTAACCCAACTATATTCAGTATGTTCCGATGATAATTTTACAGACTTTGAAGCTACATTTACTGAAAAACAATATTCAGGTAAAACGAATGTATCTGCTGACCAATACTCCCTATGTTTTTCATCTACTATTTTGTATGGTATAACTAATACTTGCATAGGTGCTCTCAAAATAATTCCTCCCCTGCTAATAGCATAATTTATAATAAATTCATCCAATTACGTTTTCCATATAGTATTCTAATAATTGTGACTGTCTTGCTATTCTCTGTAACAATGTACAATACAATATAATTATCCACTATGATTTTTCGTATGCCCTTATAAGCTAATCTTTCATCAGCTACTAATACATTTCTTAAAGGCATATCTCCTAAAGAATTAATTACTTTAGCTATTTTTGAAATTACTTTTTTTGCTGTTTCCGGCTCTAAAAGTTCTCTAGATATATATGCACCTATTTCATATAAATCTTTTTCAGCTGGTTCAGTAATTTGAATATCATAAGCACTCATTTTATAGATCCTTTTCTATATCAGATAATGCATTTTTAAAAGGCCTAACCTTTTTCTTTTCAATTGCATCAAATCCCTCATCAAGCAATTTATACAATTCGAATTTGCCTACAAGCTTTTCATAGGTTTCAATGCTCATAACCGCTAAATCTCCCTGACCATTCTTTGTTATATAAACCGGCTCATCATATTTATGGCAGAAATCTGATATCTCAGTATATTTATTTCTTAAATCTGAACTTGGCCTTATCGCTGGCATAAATTACACCTCCTAATTAATATATCAATATTATATCACAATTTTGATATATTAATCGAGTTTTTTATTAAAGCTATATTTTAAATTTGGGTGGGCTGTCGCACAAAATTAGTTTATACACAAATTTAAAATATTGCGAAGCAAAAGGAGTGAAAGTTTTTAACGATGCTTTGCACGTTAAAAGGTTAACTTTTTCACTATGTGAAAAGTGAAGGGTTTGACATAGCTGCGCTTGTCAAAGGTGAAGGATTTTACCTTAGGTAAAAAGCAAATGTTGATTTTCCTCCGCTTTGCTATGGAAAATCTTTAATTTAAATTTATAATTTTTCCGTAGCAAGGCGGAGGAAAAATAACCTTAACTTTCGGCTTTAGCCGAAAAGTTCACCTTTAACGTGCGTAGCATCGTTAAACCCTTCACTTTTCACGCAAGTGAAAAAGTTAGTCTTTTAACGAGCACAGCAAAGTTAAAAACCTTCACTTGATTTACTTCGCAATAATTTTAAATTACGGATTAAATAATCTTAGTGCGACAGCCACTTAAATTTATCTAAAAGAAATTAAACTATCCCAAATAAGTTTTTCTGAATTGGATTCAGTACTACCAAAATAATCAATAAAATCTTTATAATGCTTTGCTCCAAGTTTCTCATATAAACCCTTCGCATTTGAATTTCCTTTTACAATGCAAATACTCATACATTTATAGCCCTCTTTATAAGCATAATTACCCACTGTGTTAAGTAATTTCGTACCAATGCCCTTTCCTCTTGAAGCTTCAGATACGTGTAAAGAATCTAAATATAAGCAATGCTTTATTTCATCATCTTCTTTGCAGGCAGAGAAACCAAGGAATTCTTTATCTTCGTATGCAACAAAAATCATATGTCTTTCTTTTCTAAAATATTCTTGCCATTTTTGTATTCCATCGCTAACTTTTAAACTATTCAAAAATTTATTTGGCAACATCCCTATATATGTTTTTTTCCAATTTTCAATATATAAACTAGCAATTAATTCTATGTCAGAATCATTTACCTTTCTAATTAGCATTTTTAAGCCTCCTTTTAAAATATTATCAATTATCTATATAATATATATTATACTCATCAATATAGTTATATCCTACTTTTTTAGCCAATAAATATGACGGATAATTTGCAGCATCCCAGTGAGGTGTTAAATTATGCTCAAGACAGTATAAAATGAATTTCGCTGCTACAAGGGTAGCAAGTCCTTTTTTTCTGAACTTAGGATTTGTTATTATAGAAATTTCAGCTGATTTTTTTGATAATAAACATGCGGTGCAAGCTGCTAAGATTTCCTTATCTTTTTCTACACAAAATCCAAAACTTTTACGTACAAAGTCTTCTGCTGAATCATAATTAAAAAAATGACATTTTTGTAAACTATCCTTACTCATTTTACTAGCAGTATCTAAATCAATTCTTTTTAGAAATTCACTAAATTTATTACTAGCTATAATTTCTTCAAGATACTTTTTACTTAGATTAGCGCTTGAAAAAATAAATCTTTTGCTTGATTTCAAATTTTCTTTATGAATTTTTTTAGCTAAAGCTACCCATTTTTCATCGGTTGGCTGAATTCCATAGTGAGGAGGTATTTTTTTACAATTTCCATTGAAACATCGCTATCTGCATCTCTGCAAAAATAATAAATGTTCCTTGAATAATTTCAATTATTGTAGGAGAACTAAGGTTATCTACAAAAATTTTTATATTATTGTATTCTTCATCCAGTATACTTTCTATGGTAATATCAAATCTTTTACATTCACTTAGTAATATATTTAATTTTTCTTTTAGATTCTTATTAACATTATTTAAAAGTAGCATAAAAAAATCATCCTCCATTGTGAATTTTAGAAAATAGCTATAATTCCACCAACTATCAAAGAAATCAAAACTGCAAATCCTGTTCCTTTCAAAAAACCAATCCAATGCTTCTTTGGATTTTCATATTCTTTAATCATATCCTCAGTTCCAGGATAGCGCACCTTTTTAGAATGACAGAAATAAATTGTATCTAAAACTAATGCATCATAAAAGTTTATAACCATAAAAAGTGCAAATGTATACAATGCTCCAGAAGCAAAGCTACGTGCTCCAGAAAACCATACAATTACTGATAAGATAATTATGAATATAATTGCAGCTGGAAGCTTCTTTTTCTTATAATTATTCTTCTTTTCTGGAATTTTACCTTCATATTGTGGCAGTGTGCGCATACGTGCTTGTACCTCATCTGGATAATCATAAAACCAGTCCAATGGCTTCTTGAAAAGATAAGTTAAATTAAATATAGTAAATACAACACAAAATAAGATGCATTCCATTATAAAAATAGTAATCATATTGACCCTCCTCCTCTCAATTTTACCACTCCAACTTCTAGGATAGTCACAGTTAGCTCTAATGAATTCTGAAACATTAAATTGCAACTTACCCAAAAGCTAATATTTTTTTATAATATTTAAGATATCATCGCCATACTTATTTGCCTTTACGTCACCAAACCCTGCAATCATTTTTAGTTCTTCTTTGTTTCTAGGCATCTTGGAAATCAAATCTTTTAATTGATTATTGTTGTAAATGTAATACGGTTTTATTTTTTCTTCATGACTCTTATCCAATCTATATGTTTTTAATTCTTTAAAAATTTCTGTTTCTTCTACTGGCAATTCCTCTACTATTGCAGATTTTACTTTTCCTACTTGCGCCTCAGTTTCTTCAGCTAGCTGCTGTGATGTTAATATATTGATTTTATACTTCTCATATTTTCCTGTATAATCTTTCTCAATATCATTATGTAAATCTAAGTAAGATTGAGCCCAAGCTAACATTTTCTCATCCGAGTCAACTGACAATTTAGAACTTTCGTACATTTCTTTTATATATTTAACCAATTGATCGGCACGGATAACTTTCGCTTTGACTTCTTTCTTTGCATACTTTGAATTAAGTAAGGGTTCTAATGTTTTAAGTTTTTCTAATTGTACTTCTGCATTGCTGCTTTCCTTAAGAAAAATCGGTTCTTTCATTCTATTAAATAATCCCATATTGTTGTCACCTCACACATAGTATAAAAAAATTATACCATATCTTCCATTGTGTTGAAGTATTAATTATTATTCGGTAAAAATTATTAGTGACATTTTCCTCTGTCAACATAAAGAACTTCACAAAACATATAGCTTAACGCAAAAATTCCCTCAAAACTAAATACGAGGGAATCTCTTCTTTTTACCACAAATTTTGCTTTCATTAAATTTAATTGTTCACAAATAAGTTTTTACTACTCTGAATTTTACAGAATAGCAATTCAATATTTTTAATTATATTCAGTTAACGTTTGGTTTATAATCTTAGTTATATTCTCAACATTATTATTTATAAAAAAATGATTTCCTTCAAATTCGTAAACTTTAAATCCTTTATCCGTATGATATTTCCATTCTAATATTTCTTCTAAAGTTATGTCATCTTTTTTCCCATTTAAAATAGAAATATCACATTGAATTTTGTCTTTTTTTTCTTTGTAAATATACTTTTCTAACATTTTAAAATCATTTCTAAGAATTGGAGTAAACAACTGAAGCAATTCTTCATTCTCCGCTACCTCTCGTGGTGTCCCACCTAACTTAATTACCTCTTTTATAAACTCCTCATCTGGTAGTAAATATATCTGTTTTTCTTTTCTTGGTAGGCTTGGTGGCTTATACCCTGAAAAAAATATATGTTTTGGTAATCTAAGATTTTCTTTATTTATCTTATAATATAACTCATAACCTAGCAGAGCTCCCATACTATGCCCATAAATAGCATACTCATTATGTAATATAATATCTTTTATATTTTCAAATATGTCCTCAACAGCATCTTCTAAGTTTCCATAAAAATCTTCATTGAACCTCTTTCCTCTCCCTTTAAGTTCTATCGGTTCTAGATATATTGAAGAATTTAAATGCATCTTCCATCTATAGTATATACTCCCCGATCCGCCTGCATATGGTAAACAAAATAATATCATTAAAATCTCCCCTCTACTTTCTTTAATTAAAGAAGCTCCATCTCAATTTTCATTCATATTATTAGGATTTTCTTATGTATATTAATCAATACTTTTCATAATATTCTACAGATTTTATAGTATCCCTTTTTTATTTACATAAAATTACTCCCATCATAAATTTTCTGAATATATGTATTATATTGAAATTAATGTTATAATTATATCATATATTAACTGTGATTTATTGTTAGAATATTTGATATTGGTGGGGATTTCTATGGAAAAAATAGATGAAGTGTTAGAGTTTTATAATGCTGGTGCTGAAAAAGGGAGATTAGAAAGAGGCCTTGGAAAAGTTGAGTTATATAGAACAAAAGAAATATTAAAGAAATATATTACTGGCGCTAATAATAAAATTTTTGATATTGGTGGCGGCATTGGGATTTATTCTTCTTGGCTTTCGGAAATGAATAACGAAGTGCATCTCTTAGAATTATCACCAGCTGCGGTTGAATATGCAATTAAAAATCAAAATAAAAATAATCCCTTCGTTGCAGAAGTTTGTGATGCAAGAAGTATCAATAGAGATGATGAAAGTGCAGATATTGTTTTGCTTATGGGGCCGTTGTATCATTTACAAAATATAGAGGATCGATTACAAGTTTTAAAAGAAGCAAAAAGAGTTTTAAAGAAAAACGGTCTTTTATTTTCAGTAGGAATATCAAAATTTAGTTCTACAACCTGGGCATTGTCAACCTATGGTAAGGATAATAATTTTTTAGATGATAATATATTTACTAATATGCTTGAAAATGAATTATCATCAGGTGTTCATATAAGACCAAAGGAATATCCATATTTTATTGCACAAGCATACTTTCATACTCCGCTAGGATTACAAAGAGAGCTTGAATCAGTAGGCTTTGAAACAATTCAAAAGCATGCAATAGAAGGAGTGATTTGGTTCACACCTCACTTAAGTGAAAAATGGGAAGATGAGAATAGCAGAGAAAGATTATTAAACATTGTAAGACGTACAGAAAATGAGGAAGAAATCATGGGAATGAGTCCTCATTTTATGATTGTATCAAGAAAATAAATTATAATTTGGAGGATTATTATTATGAAAAAATGGTATGATGAAGAGTACGAATGGGAAATCGAGGTAACAGGGTTTCTTCGAAGTGACCACACAGAGAGATATTGCAGAAACGGCGAGGAAATTGGGGACAAGTATACCTGCACTTATGGCTGTCCTGTAAATAAGGATGGACAAGGTATTTGCTCCAAAGTAATGATGATTATGTTCCCAATCATGGAGGCTGTCCGAAGTGGTGGAAATTTAGAGAATATCGGCGGCGATGGGAAATATACCAAGAATGTTGTATGCCCAGATGGCTGCGTTATGTTTAGGATGACGGCAAAGAAACTTGGAAATGAGAATTTTTATAAAGGAAAGTTTTTTGATTAGAGGTAATATCATCGGTTATCTCAATTATACTATCCTTTATTTAGTTGCTGGTGAACAATATTTGAAAATTATGAATTACAATCTATTAAATTATTTTCTTAATAATGCTTGTGCACTATCATAATCATTCTTATGCACATAGATATAATATGTTTTTGTGTAATCCATATTTACACCAAAGGTACCAGTTCTTGCTCGGTTTGATGAACCAAAATAACTTGAACTGGTACTATCGACTATTTTATATTTATATTTAATTTCATTTGAAGAAAGTGTATTCCTAACTTCAGTGAACTTTTGTAAAGAGTTTCCCACAAAAACTTCCTTCATATTCCAAATCATTATCATAAACTCTCCCCCTCGTAATAAACAATAATTTGTTATTGTCTATTCCTATTATAAATTAAATTTAAAGTAATTGACAATATATTTAAAAAATAAGGTAACTTGGAATTCTCTTTCATCTTCTTTACCAGATAGGATTATTTAAGAAAATGCTTTTATCTAGTTCAAAAATCACATGAGCTAAAACGCCTAACTCCCCATTGTTTTATTCTACGAAGCATTATTACTTTCCGTTGATTCCACGTAGTACTGTTTCTGCGCATTCCACAATTCATAGTATTTCCCATTTGCATCAGAAACCAAGGTCTCATGACTTCCTTTTTGAATCAATTGCCCTTCATTAAATACGGCAATTTCATCACAAAATCTGCAGGAGGATAAACGATGGCTTATATATATCGCCGTCTTATTTTTTACCATCTCATTAAATCTGGTGTAAATTTCATACTCTGCAACAGGGTCCAGAGCTGCTGTAGGCTCATCCAAAATAATAAATGGTGAATCTTTATATAAGGCTCTAGCAATTGCAAGCTTTTGTGCCTCTCCAGCGGAAACATTCTGCGCTAGTGGAAAGGCCCAAAGCTTAAAATCCTGAAATACTACAGAAAAAACGGACATATATTCTTCATAATCATATTTTCTATTGTGTTAATTTATTAATTCTTATTCGTTAAAAATTATGAGTGGCGTTTTCCTCTGTCACATAAAAAATACGCAAAAATTCCCTCAAACCTAAGTCTGAGGGAACATAAAACATGCTTATAGATATACCAGCTCAACTATTAAAATTTATGTGCACCATAATGCCTAGAAGACGGCATTTTGGTACAAATAAATTTTAAGTTTCACAGTGGTTTATCTTTAAATATTCAATTAAAATTATTAAGAAGCTTTCATATCAGCCTATTTAAGCGTTTCCCATTTCCAATTAACAACTTCTGGAATATCATCTCCATGTTCACGAATGAATCCATGGTGTTTTTCCAAAATTGCATCCATTTCAGCTCCAAAGTCAGCGGATTTTTCTTCATAAACTGCTTTTGCTGCATCTTTTGCTAAATGGAATCTATCCATTTCACTTAATACACGCATATCAAATGGAGTTGTGATATCACCATTTTCACGATATCCATGAATAGAAATATTGTGGTTGTGACGATGGAAGAAAATATCACGAATTAAGCCTTCATAACCATGAAATGCAAAAATAATTGGCTTATCTTGTGTAAAGTAGGCATCAAATTCTTCATCTGACAATCCACGTTCGTCTACCTTTGGACTACGAAGCTTTAACAAATCAAGTACATTGATAAAACGAATCTTTAGTTTAGGATACTTTTTATTTAAAATACTTACTGCTGCCAATGCTTCCAAGTTTGGCTCTGTACCTGCTGCCGCAATAACTACATCTGGCTGACCGCCTTTATCTGTACTTGCCCAATCAATAACTTTCAATCCTTTTTCCACTAATTCCTCTGCTTCTTTTACACTGAAAAATTGTGGACGTGGCTGTTTACTAGAAACAATTAAGTTAATCTTTTCTTCACTAGAAAATGCTTTTTCTGCTACTGCCATTAAAGTATTAGCATCTGCTGGTAAATATTCACGAATAAATTCAGATTTCTTTTCTGACAAGTGAGTTAAAATACCTGGGTCCTGATGCGTATATCCATTGTGATCTTGTTGGAACACAGTTGAAGTCGCAATTATATTCAAAGATGGATAGTTGTTTCTCCAAGACTGTTCCTTTGCTTTACGTAACCACTTAAAGTGCTGTGTCATCATGGAATCCACCACACGTAAAAATGCTTCATAGCTTGCAAAGAATCCATGACGTCCTGTTAAAACATAACCCTCTAAGAAACCTTCTGCTTGATGTTCCGACAATTGTGAGTCAATTACACGTCCAGCTGAAGATATCCATTCATCGTATGGTTCTTTAACAGATTCCATCCATTGACGTTTAGTTGATTGAAATATTGCATTTAAGCGGTTAGATTTTGTTTCATCTGGTCCAAAAATACGGAAATTATCTGGATTTTCTACAATCAAATCATTTGCATAATTTCCAAATACAATCATATCTTGTGCAATGACTGAGCCAGGTGTAGAATTGTCAATTGCATGCTTACGCCAATCTGCAAGTTTTAATTTTTTAGGCTTAATTCCACCATTTGTGATTGGATTGGTTGCCATACGTTGATTTCCCTTAGGTGCCAAATCTTTTAATTCCGAAATTAATTTTCCCTCTTTTGTAAACAATTCTTCTGGGCGATAAGATTTTAACCATTCTTCCAAAGCTGAAATATATTCTGGATGATGTGCATCTGCTGGAATTGGTACCTGATGAGCACGGAATGATGCTTCTATTGGTTCTTTATCCCATTCTTTAGGACCTGTCCATCCCTTTGGTGTACGTACAATCATCATTGGCCATTTTGGCATAACAGCTTCTTCAGCTGATTTCTCACGTGCCTTTTTTTGAATGATTTTAATTTTTTCAATTACTGTATCTAATTGTTTTGCCATAATCGGATGAACTTTTTCTGGGTCAGTGCCTTCTACAAAAAATGGCTCCCAGCCTAATCCTTCAAAATACTTCGTCAATTCTTCGTCTGTCTTTCTTGATAAAATCGTAGGATTTGAAATTTTAAAACCATTTAGATATAGAATAGGTAATACTGCACCATCATTCACTGGATTAATAAATACATTTGAAAACCATCCAGCAGCAAGTGGACCAGTTTCTGCTTCTCCATCTCCTACAACAGCAGCTGCAATCACCTGTGGATTATCTAAAATGGCTCCTGTTGCATGAGATAAGGAGTAACCTAATTCCCCTCCTTCATGAATAGAACCTGGTGTTTCAGGAGCTGCATGTGACGCGATGCCTCCTGGAAAAGAAAACTGTTTATATAGTTTTTTTAAGCCTTCAGTATCTTCGCTGATTTCAGGATAGATTTCTGAATAACTTCCATCTAGATAAGAATTAGAAACCATTACTTGTCCACCATGTCCTGGTCCCTCTATGTAAAACATATTTAAGTCATATTTGTTAATAACACGATTTAAGTGTGCATAAATAAAATTTTGTCCAGCAATGGTTCCCCAATGTCCAATTGGATGCACTTTTAAATCAGAAGTTTGTAATGGACGTTGTAGTAAAGGATTATCCTTTAAATATAATTGTCCAATTGAAATAAAATTTGCAGCACGCCAAAAAGCATCTACCTTTTTTAAATATTCTTTTGTATCATAATTCACTGTTTTTTCCATGGTATCCTCCTAGCATTAGTTTGTTTATTGTACTAACTAACTTTCTCAAATATATTTTACCTGTTTGTAAAAAAAAAGACAAGTATAAATTTTATTTTTTTTGAAAAAAACATAAAGTATTTTTTATAACGTAATAAGGACGCTATAAAATACACAGGCAAAAACAATTTTTTCACCTGTCTATTTTATAGCGCCCACTTCATTAGACATCTTAAAAAATGCTTTATTCATTTTTTGACGAGCAAAGCTTTAAATGAGTTACATCTAAAAATTTACGAGTACATACTGCACATGCTCCATGCAAAATTGCTTTTGAACCCAAACTGGAATTCTTGATTTCTACCCCCTTCATAAAAGAGCTATCAAGATTGCTTTTAATCTGCTCAATCATCTCTGGAATTCTTCGAATGATAGGACTATTAATATAGACAATTTCCGGTGCATAGGACACTACTATGTTATTAATTCCAATTGCCAAATACTTAGACATCTTTGCAGTTAATTCATGTGCAACTGGATTACCTTGATAATAATCTTTTTGAAGTACATCGGGAGTCACATTGGTTTTGCCCGATTTCTCTGCATATTGTTCCAGTATACTAGCTTCAGAACAATATCTCTCTAAGCATCCACGATTTCCGCATCCACAAGGGATACCATCCGGCACAATAATAGAATGACCAATTTCACCAGCCATTCCATTAATACCAGTATACAATTCTCCATTATTTATGACGCCAACACCGATTCCACTATGGACACTAAGACAAATCAAATTTTTATGCTCAGAAGAAAAGGTACTCTCTGCTAAAGCTGATAAGTTTGCTTCGTTTTCAATATACACCGGGTAATCACAGCGAGCACTAATTTCAGCATGCAAATCCATTTTATCAAGATCATAATAAGATGTAAAAACAACTTTCTCATTATATGTAATACCGTGAACCGCTAAAGTAACGCCGGTAATACCATAAATAGTAGGAACTTTAATCTGTTCCATCTCTTTGACTGCCTTTACTACAAGATCTACTACATTTTTTTTATAAACGGAAATATCTCTTGTTATAGTCTCTTGAATCATTACACCATTAGTATAAAACAAGGCCGCTGCAATATAGTATGCACCTATGTCAATGCTAATGGATAAACCGACTTCTTTATTCAGTTGGAGCATAGTAGGCTTTCTACCACCGGCACTAGTACTGCTACCCTCTCCTATTTCTTTAATAATCTCCGCATCCAATAATTCTTTTGTGATTTCTGAAACAGTAGCTTTATTCAAATTTGTTTGTTTTGAAAGAGTAGCTCTTGAAATTGGTTCATTACAAATTATGTTCTCTAAGATCATAGATCGATTTTTTCTTCGAATCATATGCTTATCTACTATCATCTTCTGACCCAGCTTCCTTTAAAGTATTAAAATCAGTTTATCATAACGGTAAATAATGGTCAAGCAGACTCGTTGTCTTCCCCTTTTTAAGCTAAAATTAGCACCCCTCCAGCTTTCAAAACACCACTGCTGTACTCATTAGAAAAAAGTATTTTATGTTCTAAAAATCCTTCAGCCTTTTTTTCATCTAAATTAACATCTTCCAAGGAAGCATTAATATAAACATGTACACTTTTTTCTCCGTCCAAGGTTTTCTTGTAATGCAAAACTCTTTCATTGCCACAGTCATAATAGTAACTAATATCTCCTCTTCTTAGTGATGGATAAGAAGAACGCATATGAATTAACTTTTTCATTTTTTCTAGTTTATCAGTATATTTACCTGCCTCTATGTCTTGCCATGGCATGCATCTTCGGCAGTCTGGATCCATTCCTCCTTGCAGCGCTATTTCTGTTCCATAATAAATACATGCACTTCCATTCATGGTAAATAACACAGCTAACTGCTCATAAAAGGCTTTTTCATCGGCACACCTATTTATAAGTCTTTCTGTATCATGAGAGTCTAAAAGGTTTAACTGAACGCAGCTAGTCTGCTCCATGTATAAAGAAGCCGCATAGTTCATTGCATATTCAAATTCCCTGTTTTTCAATGCTGGATCGCACCAAAACTCTGTTACTGAACTTAAAAAAGGATAATTCATTACGGCATCATATTCATCTCCCAAAAGCCAGGCATTAGAATCGTGCCAAATTTCACCGCATAGATATATATCTGGATTTATTGCCTTTAACTCTCTTCTCACCTGCTTCACAAAAGCATGCGAAACCTCATTTCCCACATCAAATCGTATACCATCTATTTCATAATCTGAAACCCACTTTTTTAATAATCCAATTAGATAATTCACAACCTTTGGATTACAAGTATTTAATTTTGGCATGGGTGCTGCAAAAGCAAAAGAATAGTATTTTCCGTCACGTGTACTTATATCCTTTAAATCAAAAGGCCAGCGGTTAATCATATACCAATCATAGTACTTAGATTCTGGGCCTTTCTTACATACCTCCTGCCACATAGGATGCATATAACTTGTATGATTAAAAACTGCATCAATCATTATTTTCATGCCGTGTTCGTGTGCTTTTTTGATTAACTCCTTCAATTTTTTTTCATCGCCGAAATGAGGGTCAACTGCCTCGTAATCCTTAGTATCATATTTATGATTGCTGTCTCCCTTAAAAATTGGTGTGAGATAAATACCTGAAATCCCAAGTTCCTTAAGGTAAGGAAGCTTATTTATAATCCCCTCTAAATCTCCTCCATAATAATCAAAAGCCGATACCTTTTCATATTTCCAAGGTTTTACGTTTTCGGGATTAAGCCTTTCATCGCCATTGCAAAATCTATCTACAAATATCTGATACCAGATAGTATTGTTTACCCAATTAGGTGTTTTATTTATATCGATTTCATTCATCCATGGAAAAATAAAGTACTGCAATAAAGGTCCCCGTAATTTCATCTGTTCCTCTGTGTAAAAATCATTTTCAAAATAATAAAAACATTCCTCCTCAGAATATAACTTAAAACAATATTTTATCCTCTTAAATTCGGGCTTAACCACAATCTGCCATAAAAGCTGATATTTTAATTTCTTTTGCTCTTTTATTTCAATACTTGAAGTTATCCATTCCTTATCACCATATAACCCCTTCTTATCAAAAGGATCGCCAAATATCAATTCTACCTTCTTTACCTCATAACCTGTCTTTAGTCTTATTACCAAACTCTTATCGTCTAATGCGTAACAATTTGATCCATATGCCTTGTGTTCAATTGCTGCAAAATTCATTATTCTACCTCCATGTGCGTTTTTTACGAGACAACAGATTTGTTTCTCCAGCCGCCTCTTTTCCATCTAAATTAATACTATTATTCCTCTAACTATCTCATCTAATACCATACTTATCCATATGCCAACTAGACCTACTGAAAATCCCAATTGACCTACCTTATAAGATTTGACGACTATCTTTAATGATATTATAATTAAAACAATTTTAAAATTCTTGCAGTATTAAGGCAATTAATAACACTATCTTGCTAAATTAGGTGTGAATCTATGAAAGACTCTGAATTTCTTAAACATGAAGAAAAGAAAAGGCAAAATAATTTTTTGACAACCAATATTAGCTGGTGTAAACTTAATTAACAAATGTGATTATTTAGTATAGGAGGATGTGAAAAAAGGTATTCTATAGGTTTTACTATACTGCACATAAAGCCTTATGAGCGGTTCGTAAAAAAGAATACCTATATTTTTCACATGCTCCTATAGATAGGCATTATAAACAAGTTAAAAAATTCAAAATAAAATTCTGAAAGGAGTGCCCTATTTATGAATAATGCTGCTGAAAACAAATTACATAGCTATGCTGATTATTTGACTTATCCAGAAGGCCAACGTATTGAAATTATAGACGGTCACATATATAACATGGCTGACGCTCCAACTAGAATTCATCAGAAAATTATTATGGAACTTGCTGCTGAAATAAGAAACTATATTAATCTATAGACTTGATGCTGAAACAAACCAGTTTAGAGCTCCAAAAGGTTATACTTTTAAGGATAAAGTAACGGTTGGAATATATGATAATTTAGAAATTGATTTTAATTCGTTAAACTTATAGTTAATTGCCACTCAAAATAAGGTATCTTAAATAAAATAACAAGTCCAAACTATCTCTCAATTTGGACTTGTTATTTTGTATATTTCATAAGCTATTTTAATTTATCTTCTCAAATATCATTATTAAAGAAAGCTATCCATCTTTGAAGCCCATCTCTTTTATCAAAAGCTTAAACTCAATTGCAGTAATTATCTTATTCCTATACTTGAACTCCAAAAATAGCTACATTTTGGTCATATAAATCAAATCTATTATCCTTCCATTTTAAAACGTTCAAAAAATAGCCTAAACCATCAACATTAGATCTTCCTGCTATTTTTTGATAAGCCATTAAATCATATACTCCATCCAAATTATAATCCACAGGATAAAGGCTGCTTATTGGATCTACAAAACCGCTTATTGGCTGCTTTAAAACTCCATTTGCATCATATGTTTCATTCAAATACTCTTTGTCCCTAAGAGATAAATCTATAATGTATTTTTCTTGGTTTTTCCTACTTAAAGCTTCAACCTTGTAATTATTTTTGAAGTTAATATCATATTTATATTCCTGATTATACACTTCAAAGTCAAAGATTAGCTTTGGCACATTGTTTACAAAGGAATAAATATAGTGAAATGTGTACCCACTACTGCCGCCGGAAAAAATGCTTATTTTAATATCCTTCACTCCATCACCTGTAAAATCAGCCAAAAACAGATTTGGGTCATAGCCTGCATTTGCCTTAAGTGGTATACTTGTAAATCTTCTCGTAACTCCATCTTGAATTACAAGAGTAATATTCTGTTCAAAAGGACTATCTTGTGTCTTTACAGCAGTTAAATACACATTATCAGGTACTTTATCACCATTTACATCTCCACGTGCATAAGAAACAACTCTAGTATATATCATACTTTCCCTGAAACAACAATTATACATGATAACTCCCTTTTATTATTAGCTTTCAGAATATCTTATGGAGTGATAGAGAAGCCTGCTACATTTTTTTATCGTTTATATATAATAATTTAAAAGGCTATGCTTTAAACAAGTGTTGATTTTCACACTTATTTAAAGCATAGCTTCCTTTAGTATGTTTGGCTATTTTTAATTATATTTTAAATTTATTTATTTCAATCCCTAATTGCCCTGCTAAGGCTTGAAGCCTACTTGAATATCTTGTAAGTTCTTCCATAGTGGCTGTTATCTCTTCTGTTGAAGCTGTAACTTCTTGCGAAGCGGAGGCTGTTTCTTCTGACACAGATGAAATATTTTCAATCTCGGATACTGTAGATTGCTTTTTCTCTTTTGCAAAAGCAACGGATACCTTTATTTCATCAACCTTATTAATCAATATTTCAATTGATTTTAAGATTTCACTGAATATATCCTTTGTTTGACCTACAGCTATATCTTGTTCATTTACTACAAATTCAGTGGACTTAATAGCTTCCACAGCTGTGCCTGATTTTTCCTGTATACCTGCTATGATTAACTTTATTTCTTCTGTCGAATTTTTAGACTGCTCAGCAAGTTTTCTTATTTCTTCCGCTACAACAGCAAATCCTTTACCTGCTTCACCTGCACGTGCAGATTCTATACTTGCATTTAATGATAAAAGATTAGTTTGTTCAGTTATATCAGCTATTGTTTCAGAAATTGCATTTATTTTTTTAGTGCTTTCATTCATATCTTGAACTATATTGTTAACTTCTTTAGTAGTTGCTTTGGTTTTATTTGATTTTTTTATTAAGGCATCTATCATTAGTAATCCCTTTGAACCTAATTCTTTAGTAGTACTTGATATTTTATCCATTTCATTAGAGTCATTGCTAATCTTATCTATTTTACTTGATAAGTCTTCCATAAGTGCAGCACCGTCTTGAGCACTTTGAGCTTGTGCAGTTGCTCCTATGGAAACTTCCCCTATTGCGCTTGCCACTTCAGCTATAGAAGTCGTTACTTCCTCTGACATACTTGCAAGACTTGTTGACGTTTCTAATACAGTATTAGATGACTTTGTAACACTATTCATAAGCCCTGATATATTTTTTATCATAGAGTTAAATGATACAGCTAAATCTCTAAACTCATCCTTTGTAGTTGCGTTTACTGATACCGTTAAATCCCCATCTGAAGCCTTGGCAAATACTTCTTTTAGCTTCTTAATGTTTTTATGTATTCCTTTACTTAATATCATTGACACAAGTATTGAAATTAACGCCATTACTATTATTATTAGAATAGTTGTTTGTAATATTGATTTTGTATCACTAGATAGTTCATTTTGTTCTAATGTAGCTACTAATTTCCATCCAGTAATAGTATTGGTTTCATATACCCCAAACTTTTTTACGCCATTATATGTATAAGAAACAAATCCATTATCCTCCGATTTTACTTTATTCCAAATTGATAATTTAGAAGCTGAATTTGTACCAATAAGCTTTTTTTGAGGGTGAGCTATAATATTACCATTTATATCAGCTATAAATAAATATCCAGAAGTCCCCACTTTGCTCATAGCCATTTTTTCTGTAAGTGCAGTTAATGAAACGTTCATTGCAACTACGCCAACTACTTTACCTTCTTTTTCTACCGTTTTTGCTAAAGATACAACCCTTGTACCAGTTTTAGCATCCTTAAAGGGTAAAGTTATTACTACCTGTCCCTTGTGTTCTAAAGCTAGTTTATACCAAGGCCTTTCAGTTGCTTTAAACCCATCTGGCATTGCTTGAATAGGGTATATTTGAAATTTACCACTTTCAGTTCCATAGTATGTAGTAAATATATCCTTATTATTTTCTTTTATACCTTTTAGCATATCAGGTATATAATTAATATTATCTCCCACTTCAGCATTTACAAAATCATAGTTAGTTGACATCATGTTAACAATGCCAGAAAGTCCGTTAAAATAGTCAGACAATCCATTATTCACCTCAAAAAGTGTTTGTTTGCTCGTAACACTTAATTTCTTACTAAGTATTGATTTTGACTGAGTATATGAACCAAAACCTAATACAATTAGCGGAATTACACAAATTGCTACTAAGCTAACAATTAATTTAGTACGAATACTGTTAAGTTTTAATTTTTTCATTTTATTCCAATCTCCCCTTACTAGTTTCTATCCCCAAGTAATAGAATATGTGCTTTTTCGACAAAAGTCAATCATTTTTTTGTCAATAATTTAATTGCATTTAAAGTTTCGCAAAAACATCCATAAGAAATAACTTAAGGAGGTAATGGAAAATGTCATAAATGAAGTAAAACTCCTAGTGCTAACCCAATATCAAAAAATGAAGCAGCAAAAGGTGTGGTGTCGCATTATCATAAAAGAATAAAACGTACATCCTTATCTGCTACCTTAATCCAAAATTTATTGCCATGGCTGAACTTATTAATTCAAATAGTAGCCACAGAGGATATTAAATTCATAATTCCGTGAATAATCCAGCTTGTAACTATTGAACCACCAGATTTTCTTTCATCAAGAAACCCTTCTCCCCATCCTATTGCACTGATAAGCATTATTATTACAACCGCACCAAATGCTCCAATCATGGGAAAGAATAAAACTCCATGCACAAATCCAAATACAAATGCCTGCATAATATTCCCAACAGTAAATCCAAATTTGTTAATTAATCTTTTTCCTAAAAATCCTCTAAAGAATATCTCTTCTGAAAGCCCCGTTTGAAAAAATGCAAAAATAATTACATTAGGTACAGCAGTAACCCCTCTTCCATTAAACTGAGTTGTTGCTGTTTTAGCATTTCCGATAACTATCTGAAAAACTTTAGATGATATCAAACAGGAGGCACATATGAATATAACCATTTCTACCAAATATATTTTTATATTATCTACCCTAATTTTCTTTAAGCCAACCCATCTAAAGAAATTAGCTTTTTTCCTTGCAGTAATAAGCCACCATACAAAAGGTACAAATGATAGTATAATCAACTGAAAAACTGCACTTATTAACATATTCATTTTCATAATCACACCTCTTGCTTTGTTTCAGTTTTTCTGTTGAATACTTTCTTGTAACACTTCAAAAACTGCAATAATATATACTCTGATATAAATGCTCCTACCTTCTTGTTGTCCATAATTTTTCTCCTTTCATAATACATATTTTATCATCCTATGCATGCATTATTGTACAAATGTTTATTTAATGTTATTATACTAACATGTAAAACTTAAAGCTTATGTGCAAGCTTTATTACAGATTATATATTCATAGTTTGATTGATAATTTTAAGGATAGGAAGTTTTAAAATGAAATTTTTAAAGATATTTTTATTTATATTTGTTTTATCATTTTGCGCTTTTGTATTAGTAAAAACATCGTCTCTTTTTCTTTCATCTAATTCTTCTTCAGATTATATTTCTACTAATGAAGTTGAAAAGAGGGGCAACCCAGTTCACAGTTGGATGATTGGAGCTGACCATCTGCCTCATATGAAAGTTTTCTTCTGGGTGCCAAAAAACTCTACAACTTTCATACCCTATGCTAATAAAGGTGTTAAAACTAACGTAATTGGACATGGACCAATCAAGCAATGGACAGTAATACAAACTGGAAAAGTTTCAGGACCAGACAAGCTTATCTTTATGCTTGTACCAAAGACTTTTGTTTTTACACACGGGCCCAACTTTTATAAATTAACACATGTATACTATAAGTAATATAAAATTACTTTTTAATGCTCCATTTTATAATCATAAATTGCCCAATACCTTTTTCCTTCACTTAATGATACCCATTTTTGAAATGTATCATTAAGAACACTTTTAAATCCTAAGCTAATTAAATCATAAGCCCTTGGTCCCGTTTCAAGTAAAACCTTATTATCATCCTCTTCACGAATAAGAAGACTATCATTGTTGTATTTGAAGCATAATGTTTTTTTATATATTTTAGAACAATCTTCTTCTGTAACATCCCTTGAATAAGTTCCCATAAACTCAATAAATCCTTCCAAGGGCTTTTCACTTAATAAACCGATTTTACCATTGTTTCTAAAGCAACACTTATACTCTATTCCTTTATATATAGCAAACTGTCCATTTTCCTCCATTTATTTCACCTTCCACCATTGTTTATTATATCTAATAGCAACAATCTTTTCATTATTGCTTTCTCTTGATAATTCTTAAATTACAGAACTATCATCTAGAGAACAATACTCAGGATTTCCTAAGTCATTCTTTACCTCATAGCATGCAACCATTCTCTTAATATGATAATGATTGCTTTATTAATTTACCTGATAATACGTCAATTGAAAAACGCCAATCATTTCGTCCAAACTTATCTGCCATTTCTTCATCTCCTTGACATATTATTTCTATTTCATTGTCGTTTTCTGACAAACTATAAAATGTATAATGCATAGGTGCTTTAACCTCATATAGCGTATCTCCTACATTATTCAATACAATCATTCTACTATTTGTTCTTTTTATCCCAACCTGAGCAACAAACCTTTTATGTTTTTCACAATACTTAATTGAAATCAAATCATCAACTATAAAATCATTAATTTTTGCATTATCATAGCAAACCACCTTTCCACTTTTTCTTGCATATGAATAAATTAGTCTTCCTTTCAAATCATAGTATTCATTTATCTCACTTTTATCATTATCCAGTCTTTTAATATATACTTTATTTAAACCATATTCCTTTGCTACTAAAACATCTGCTATCTTTATTTCAACTATCTCGCCATCTTGTTTCCATTTGACACTTTCATCGATTTTAATATCCATTAATCTCATCCCTCACTACTTTAAATATATTTCAGAACCACTAATTGCATGAATGTAGTCTGTTCTTTCTATCTTGACCATTGCATCATCTGTATTCATTTGTTCCACTATACTTTACATCATTTAACTGTTTATTCTTAGGCATACTTCCGTTCTCAAGGATGCTGAAAAAAGGCTAACACCTTTTTTCAGCATTAGCCTTTACTATTTCTACCATGTATTAGTTTTGCTACGCCTTACTATATTATAATAATTATACAATTGATTTTCCTTCTAGAACAAACTTAGTATAATCATTTTTAGACATATAACTTACAACATACTTATACAAATTATTCCAAGTTTCATCATCTACTAATCCATTTTTTAAAGTTTCAAAATATTTTAATCTAGCTTCACCACCCCCCTTTGGGCAGAGTCTGTCTTATTATCTTTTGGCGGTAGAATATACTCTTTTCAACATCTCCCCATATTTTATCACTATAAAGCAATGAACCGGCCTACTTAAATTCAGCTGATTCATTTCATCTTTTCACTACATTATTAATATTATGCTATGAGTAATATTATACAATCTGTTGATTTTCTAAACTATATAAATTATTTATTTTTATGTAGTTAATTATCATCTTATTCTGCAGTTAGTTATCCTCTTCCTCATAATAGTTATCAACATAAAACTTATTAATCTTAATAATTATATCTTCAAGTTCTTTTGGATCATTATGGTCTAACATCTTTACAACATTAAGGTATATGAAACTTGTTACAATTTTTTCGTTCATTACTGCATTTTTTAAATCTTCCAATTCTTTAAGCATTAAATTGTATCTATCAATAAACACATGATATTCTGATTTTTGTTTTAATACTGTAATTATTGAAGTTCCTAAATCAATTAATTTAATAAATTCTTCTTTTCTATTCATTTACATCTATCTCCTTATTTTAGCCAACTACTATCAATATCATTAAACCAATATTGAGTGCCTCCACCAGCCCTTGATTCAATAATTTCACCAACATTATTCTTTATAATTTGTTTTTCAGAAATACCCTTAATTACCTTTGTTCCTGCTGGTACCGTTATTTTATATTCTCCTGTAAGTGGATTACCCCAACTTTCGCATACAGCTAATTTATCACGTACTTGCTCAATTGTAAGATTTTCATCACTCCACCATCTTCCCAATCCATAAGATGATGTTGGTTCACCTGGATATCCTCTTCTATAAAGTGTTATTGGATTTTTAAGTTCAATAATTTCTATATTCATATCCTTAAATGCAAGAACATCTGCCAAGCTACCATTTCTATCAAAATTAGTGAAACCACATTTATGAAGTGTTTCACTTTTCAACCTTGCTTTTCCCCTTGTATTAAGCTTAATTTCATTAACATCATTTAATAGTTTTGTAATACTTTCACTATTATACGATTCAATAGATGAATTTTTTATTTTTAATATTGCATCATCTATTGTATGCTATTCTTTAATTATAGAACTTAGTTCTTCAGCTTTACTACCCCCCTTGGGTCAGAGTCTGTCTTATGATTTTTTAGTGGTAGACTTGAGTATCTTCAACATCTACCACTATTTTATCATGCTATTTGCTCTACTTACATATCTGGTAAAATGTATTCAGTCTTGTTCTTCATCATTCCATAGATGATGTTATTAAGCCTTCTCATTACACATACTAATGCTTGTATCTTGGTTTTACCTTCTGAGACTTTTCTCTTGTAGTATTCTAGGAAAACTGGATTTCTAGGAGTTCCTTTCTTAGAGACTTGTATCTGTTGCACTGCTAGGAAATAGAACACTCCATATAGTTCCCTATTACCTTGCTTACTCTTTTTATCTTTTCCTTTACCTGCTGAACTGAAATTTACTGGTGCTATTGCAGTTACAGTATCTATCCCTGGAATAGTTTCTAGCTTTAAGTCTAAAAGCTTTAGTAACTTCTTCATTTCAGCCTCAGCCTTCTAAATTTCCTCACTTTTAAAAGCAATGTCTCTTACAATGCTTTGAATGATGAAATCTCTAGACTCTTGGTACTCTCTTGTTGTATCTACATCACTTTCTACAATGTAAAGTATCTCCTTAGCCTTTCTTGTTGAACAGCTGTTATGACTAGGTTTCCTTAAAAATTTAGCTAAGTCTACATCGGTTACACCTCTTAGGTGCTTCGGTGATGGGTACTTTTCATAGAATGCTAATGCAGTCTTACTGTTTACATCAGAAAAAAATTTCTTATAGCTTGGGTAATTATAGTTTAACTGTTCATGAAGCTGATTGGTCAGAGTGGTTATTGAGTCTATCTTCTCATCCCAGCAGTCTATAATAACAGCGGTATGGGTATCCTTGTGTAGGTCTAATCCAATGTATATATGATTCTACTTCTTATGCATCTCTATTCACTCCTATTCATTATTCATGCAGGGACGCAGGCAACCTCAGTTTAAAGCAATCAATCCTCTTGGAGAATTATTGTGAATGGGGGGCGAAAGCCAATCCGTTCTTATTCTGCTAGAGGTAATGACCTTGTAGCTTTCAATGAAATCATTATTGAATCTTCTTAGAACATTGATTTTACTAGCTTAGGGCGTATTGCGTGGTAAATTCTTTTTTTATTTTTAGTATTTATTCAGTTATTTTTCATTCTGCTTTAACTAATTTAATGTGACCATATGCCCAACCTATTGATTTATCTAAGTTTCATGTGACATAGATGTGCCCAACATATGCCCTATTAGGTAGCCTATTCCACAATGTTGCTGATGCTATACCACTAGCTTTAGCACTCTCCTCAAAGTACGATAATAATTCTTCTTTCATTGCTTCTGAAATGTCTCTTAGTTCCTTGATTTCTTCTAAAGTGTAGATTGTTATCATAATTTTCTCCTCCTACAATAGGCTTACCGCCTTCATTTTCTCTTCTCTGCTACTGTTAATATAAAAGGGGCTGTCGCACAAAATTATTTTATACGCAAAAAAGTATTGCGAGATAATAGCTAAATTTTTTCGTCTAAAAAGAAGGCGAAAAAGCTAATAGTGAAGGGTTTTAACTTGCTTTGCTCGTTAAAAGGTGAACTTTTTCACTTATGTGAAAAGCAAAGGATGATTTTCCTCCGTTTTACTATGGAAAATCTTTAATTTAAATTTATAATTTTTTACGTAGCAAAGCGAAGGAAAAATAACCTTAACTTTCGGATTTATCTGAAAAGTTAACCTTTAACGTGCACAGTATCGTTAAAACCTTCACTTGATTTTGTTCGCAATAATTTTAAATTATAGTTAAATATTTTCTTAGTGCGACAGCCCCTGCTAGTTTACTTACTGTTGAAATTGGCACTCCTCTGTTTATTAATCTTGTACAGAAAGTATGTCTGAAGGTATGGGGTTTTAATTTATTTATCATTCCTATCTCCTCAGTTAACCTTTCAATCATTGTATTTATTGCATCTCTTCTTAATGCTCCTCTCTGACCTATTATGAGATATTCTGAATCTTTAGCTGTATCTCATAAATCTCTGTTTTCTGATGTGTTATCGCCGCTTTTTAATATAGTTCTTTTGAATGATGTATTTACAACATGTATTAACTGCTAAAAAAATAATGAACCAGCTTACTTGAATTCAGCTGGTTCATTTCATCTCCTCACTGCATTATTTAGATTATGCAGTGAATATTATTACTACTTCAATTGATTTCACTCTTTAATATAACTAATCATTTTTATGCAACTAGTTTATTGTTTATTATGCATTAAAGTTTATATATCTTTTAAAACTTCATCATATATTGTTTCAGCCTCATCCATTGCCATTACTAAGGGACAAGTATAATCACTATAACTGTCTAAATACGCTCTTACCCCACCAGCTATTTTTATAGTTTTTAAATCATTATTATTTAAACAAATCAAAGCATTTTTATATCTTTTATATATTAATTCCAGAATTCCATTATTTAATTGATTTGCATATTGATTTTCCAATATATCTATTACCTTTTTAATGCTATTTTCTAAGTTTTTTATATTCATTTCTAATACTCCTTCTTTATTTAGATGGTACTATTCTTATTTCTTTAATCCAATTCAAATCCCAATTTAATGGTAACACCACTTGGTCTCCACCACCAACTAATTTAGCACCACTTTCAGTTGTCTGTTCAGCAACCTTTCCTATGTTTAATATTTCACCTTTAGGAACTTCTATTACCGCCTCATACATTCTACTATTTCCCCAACTTGGTAACAGCGCAGTATCTATTTTAGCTTGTATTCTACTTTCTGCTGGAACTGTTGTTACAAATGAACCTCCAGCATCAGCTCTACCACCAAAGGTTCTATAAACTATTATTTTTTCCTCTGTAATTACAGTTCTATAATTACTATCAGTAAATGTTTTACTTAAAGTATTAGGTAGATATGACTTTTCTATTTCTTTTACTTTACCATCAATTAGAGTTGAATACTTTCCATAGTCTTCAGCTTGTGTAACCCCCTCAGTACCTTTCTTTTCCCTTCCATCAGTTTTAGACTCTACATTTACTCCACTGTCTTTTACATCTTTAAGCTGTTCACTCTTAGTTGCTCTTACTTTCTCCGAATCAGTTTCTATTTTTTCTTCATAACTGCTTTCATTTACTTTCTTTATATCTTCATCAACCTTTACAGGTGAACCTACTTCATTCTTTTCATTTATTATATCATTTACTGTTTTTTCTTCAACTTCACTTTTCTCACCGGTTTCTACAATCTCTTTTGCTTCACTTTTAATTTCCACATCTTTATCTATGGCTTTTAACTTTTCTACTATATCTCCAAACTTATCTGACATTGATTTTTGAAGACTCAATATCTCACTTAACGTATTCTTAAACATTTCCTCGCTAGCTTTACCAAGACCTTTTAGCTTGCTTGATAATTCCGACATTTTTTCTGCATATGATGTGCCTTTTTCAAGCTTGGACATTTCACTTGCATCCTTACCAAATTTCACTGCATCCTCCATCTTACCTGCCTCAGATGCAGCTTTTAATGCTCCTTTCCCTGAAAAAAGTGTAGCTATATTTAATACTACATCTGTACCAAACTTATATCTTGTATATTCATCTCCATTAATTAGGTTTTTATCTATACTGTTTTTTATAGAGTTAACCAAATTACCTTCAAATTCCAGCTGTTCTGCTGTTTTTGGTATTTGTGGATTTAGAATACCATATATCTTTTGACTGGTATCTAGCCAACTTAAAAGAGTTCCTTTTGTATCAGTTCTTAGGTTATACCACTGCTTTCCACAAAACTCTGCTACATCATATGGAATTTCTACAGTTTCTTTTACAAAGGTGCATGCTCCTGCTAGAATTCCAGCATGTTTAGGATCAATTTTCTTGTATAGTTCCCACGATTTCTTTATTATTCCCTCTAAATCATTTATTTTATTTGAAGTATCCTCAAGTAATTTTGCTCCTTCTGGATGGCTTTTACTAAATTCATTCCAAGCATCCGCCTTGAAGTTATCGAAGTCTTCAATTAGTTTATTTTCATATTCAGCTTCAACCTTAGGAAGTACTTTTAGTTCTTCTTTATTGTTTGTAGTTAATTCCTGAACATCAGTAGCTAAAAGAATTAAAAAATCTGTGCCAGACTTTTGAAAGTTTTTATTTTCAAAAGTTTTAAAGATTTCCTCTAATACAGAATTTATCTGCCTTGTTAATTCCGCTAGTTCCGATTTTAAGTATTCCTCTACATTCTTTATTGCCTTATCTACATCTTCTATTTTTTCTTCTGCAAAATTCTTAATTTCATTTGCAGCATTTTCCACCATATCAACGGCTGAATTTACTTTTCCATCTGCTACCTTTAAAGTTTTATCAATTACATTTTCTTCTTTTTCACTTTTTAATTCTACCTTACTGCTTCTATTATCAAGACTTGCATCTCCTCCAGATACAATGGGCTTAAACAAAGCTTCGTAAAGATTAGGTGATGGTGAATTTATCCCCTCGCTTATTCTGTCAATATTTACTGCATTTACTGCTTTTAAACCTCTAAAATTAATTGCATTTGCCTTTTCATTTAATCTTCTTTCTAAATTTTGATACCTTGAAATTTCATCATCTAAAAATCGCTTTGTTTCATTTAAATGACGAAGAAGCCTGTCACCACTCGCTGTTATGCCAGAGGTTTGTGCTTCTGCTCTACTTAAATTTTCACTAACTGTACCTTCAAATCTATTTACAATATCATAAAGTTCCTTTAACTTTTCAAAATCCACTGAAATCATATTTAAGCACCTGCCTGCTTTTGCTGTTTTGCCGCTTCTTCAGCCTGCCTTAAACGATTTGCCTCTTCACGAAGTTCTTCTGCTATTCCATCCATCAGATTTGTAAGTATAAGCACTTCTGTTTTTATAGTATCAAATATTTGAAGTACTGCAGTGTTTTCTTCATCCCTATTATCTAAGTTCGCAGTATCTAGTCCATTAGAAAAATTGCTTTTCTCATTTTTTATATTGCATGAACATTCACTTATTATACTTGCTGAATATTCTAATTCACTTGCTCCCAACAGTGTCACCTCTCATAATTTCACTAATCAGTTTTAAACTTCCATGTTAATATTACTATTATATTCCACAAGTTTCAATGCGTTTTAATCTATTTTTTAATTTATTTATATAAATTATTAATATAGATAGACAACCTGAAACATTGAAATTATAAATACCAAATGTATCCTTATGCTAATGTTTTAAATTCACAATTCACAGTTCACAATGCACAATGAAGGATGATTTTTCTACGAGATCGTATAAAAATCTTAAAACTTATTTTTTTATTGCTTAGCGAAGCTGAAAATATTTAAATTTAAGATTTACCTGAGAGAAAGTTTATTAATATACAAAGTTTTATTGCACTGCTATTAAAAGTAATTCTACTAAGTTAAAGGACCTACATCGGTTTACGCCCAAACCCATAGGCAAGGTTTGATAATATGCATACATTTTTGTTTACTAAATTTGAAATTAATATGCATAGGTTCATGAATTTACATGGGCTAAAGCCCAAACCCCTAGCATGTGTATTGTGAATTGTGCATCGTGAACTGTGAATTGAAAAACATTGCTGCCATGATAAGCTTGAAATTTGAAATTTTTAATTTCCAAGTTGTCTATCTATCAGTAGCTATATACTAAAAATTGTTCCTAATTTATTTTTAGTACCTGCCTTCTATTTATTTGGGGGCAATAAAAAAACTAGCTTACTATCTATAACCACAATAAGCTAGTTTTGTACTTTCCTCTAGTATAACTTAACTTACTTTAACTGCTCTTCATATCCATATATAAAGATTGAAACGGAGAGCTTAAAGCTGATTCTAACAATCCCTCATCTCATTATCTGAACTCAACCCAATAATTTCTGTGTGGCTCAATAATAATAGAACCAAAGAAATGTTTAATTTGGTTAACTGATACTGGAGTAATTTCACTTTTGCTACCATTATATTTATTTGCACTTTCCCTAGTTAAAAAACACTTAATAGATTCATATTCCTCGCCATTTTCTGCCTTTCGCTTAATGATATCAAAACCAAATTTTCCTTCAGATTTCATGCTAATAGTAGGCAATGTTCCAAGAATGTACACCACCTTATCCTTCATGAGTTCAAATGCCTTTTCATTACTTATCTTATTTCTAGCTGCTGCATACATTATGCAAAAGGAATCAATTAAATCCTTTATAGGCATTAAATCTTCTTTGGTAATAATAAGCTCCTGCAGTGTAAGACCATGAATTATGAGAGCATCAAATAGAGGCTGCTGAATCACATTATCTACTGCCATTCCAAGAGGCAGCTGAATGCACTGATACTCTTTTTGCTTTGTCTCCTTAAATTCCTGCAAAGTTTGATTTAAAGCTTCCTGTGAAATACATATATGCACAGCTCTATCTATTTCAATATTTCCATCATCACTTAGTACTACTACGTCCCGGTCAAGCTGCTCCATAAAACCAAGCTGTCCCAAAGTAATATTAGAAACGTATTTTATATTTTTATTTTCTGATGTTATTTTTGAATCATGTTTTTTTAATTTATTAAATAACCCCATTGAAACTCTCCTCATATATCAAATTCTCATTACAATCATATTTAGAAAAAACTTCTTTATTTTTTATAAAGCCCCGCAAATTATTTTACTTTCTTATGACTTTATTAATTACAGAATAGTCTTCACGATTAATAGTAAAGCCTAATCCATAAAAAGTAACAAAGTACATTAAATTATTTTCTAATAAACACAGACAAATTACATAGTATACTCATTTACCATGTTTCTTTGTTTTTGTTTCCATTATCTTCATTAAATCCTGTAATTGCTCACTGCCTGTAACACGGTAATTAAGCCAACCACCACTTCCACATGGGTATTTATTATCCCACACAACTTTGGCATAATCGCTCAGTGTTTTGTAAATTGGCTCCATTGCATCATTTGAAATACGAATCAATACCATAAAAGCTCCGTTTTCGGCAAAGACATCGCAAATATGTTTACTTTTTAGGCTATACTTCACGCCCCATCCGTATTTATTCCCATATGGAAAACGAATGCAACTTTTCATTCCAAGTTTATCCTTTAGATATACATCTAGTTCCAACCATGACTTTCCAACTTCACCGCAATAAGAAATCATTTCCTCAAATAACGGCACCTTCTGCTTGTCTAGCATTCTTTCATACACGGTATTTTGCACCTCCTAATTAACATAAAACAGTTCCAATTCTAGTTAACAGTATACTTATACTTAGTATAATGGTATATTTTTGCCAATAAGTCAAACATACTAAGTGCCTAATTCTAAATGTACATTTTCAAAACCTTCTAGTTTATTCTTAAGATTCTATGCATGCAAGTAGTCCTTACAAAGTAGCAGCCCCAATTTTCTTTAATCAGTGTAGTATGTATTTAGTTTAATGCTATTACCTCTTCATCAAAAATTTATATTTCATCCACTACTGTGGCATTCCCGTATAATTTTAATCCATTAATTCATTCTGTATTGTTGAGTTGCTTTTAGACGATTATCTCATGTTTTTTCAACACTTTCTATTCAGATTCTTATTAGGGAGCTTACGGTAAAAAACATTTATCTATAAAAAAACTGGATACATAATATTTATTAGTTATGTTCCAGCATTTATATTTATATTAAATTCTCTCCATACTCATTATAATCGTTATTATCAGCTTCATCAATAGATCCTTTATCCGTTTCTTCTGTATACATATAAAAATTCAGTCCAGTAATTCTAGATGTTTTTCATTCACTAGCAAATATTTTATTTAATGTTTTTTCCATATCTTTTATCAAATCAACAACCAATGCATTTCCCATCATAAATCTACGTTTATTTATTGGCATTTCTACCTTTTTCCCATTCATCAAACAATACTTTGTATGCCCTGTGGGGAATCCTTGAATACGCTCCGTTTCTTCGGGTGTAAGTAATCTGATTCTTCCAGTCATCTTATCTTTTACTATATGTGTTGTTCGACTAAAACTACCTTCTGATGTAAGCATTGTCCTTGCTGGTTTATCATAATCGTCAATCATTGATATCGCGCCCTCAGAAAATATATACTCATGACCTGTTGCAGATGACTTACGTGGTAATTTCTTAGCACCTTTTAGATATTGCCATGTCTGTCTTTGCTCTTTTGAAAGTCTTTTCTTCAATTCATCACTATGTGTTATATCAGTAGCCGTATAATACAATCTTTCTTCTGGAATAAAAAATTTCTCATCTACCGATTCATTTTCCAACATATCACCAAGTGTAATTTGATTTCCTTGATAGTTCGATTCTGTCTTTACCGTATATATAATGCCATCCTTCATGATACCTGTATTTTCAAAAGTAAAGCTAAAATGATTCGATAACTCTCCAATTTCATTCGGTAATTCTTGGATTTTTATCTTTTTTGAATTAATTTTATCAATGGAAAATGTCGTTCCAAAAAAACCTTCCTTTTCAATCACATTAGATACACCCTCATCTATGTCACTTTGCATTTTATCAATGATTTTATTTGCATATTTTGTATCATTTTTATATGCAAATATGAATATTCTTCGTCTTCTTTGCTGATAACCATATTCAGCTGCATTAATCACTCGCCATTCAACAATATAACCTTCATCTCTAAAACAAGCAAGTATGACTCCAAAATCTCGACCCCTTTGCTTTGCTGGCGATTTTATTAATCGATCTACATTTTCCAAAAGTACAAATGGTGGCTTCTTTTCTTCCAAAATATCTCTAATGGACCACCATAAAACACCTTTCTTCCCTTCCAATCCCTTTGATGTCGCTAACGAGGAGGCAACAGAGTAGTCCTGACACGGAAAACCTCCCACGAGCAAATTAAAATCTGGGAGCGTCGATTTATCGACTTCTTCAATATTCATATTCGTTGTATCGTTTCCATTCTTATCCAAACAGGTTCCAAAATGATACACATAACAGTCATGTGCATATTGTGTACTTTTCTCTGCTGGTTCCCACTGACTAAACCATGTTGTCTCCCATTTTTCTTCTCCATTTATGTCCTCTAAAGATTCTATGCCATTTAATCCACATCTAAAACCACCTACACCAGCGAATAATTCACATACTGTTCTATCCATTCATCTCTTCCTTACATTACAAAATAATTGCGAACATTAGTTCGAATGATTGTTCTATCATTATCATATAATATTTTTATCATTTTGTAAAGATCTTTCTATTATTTTTCCAAAAATCTTTTATTTAACTGCGATAAAATATAAGAATTATTCAGCCAAAAGCATTGCTTAGGATATAATCTTCCATCAGGTAATTCATAAGTATCTTTTGCATTTCGCCCATGAGGTCTTACATGGCATACTGGATTTTCTGACGAACTTGGCAAATTACTATAATTCTTTCCATTCTTTTCGGTGATTTGAAGCCCATCTTGTAATACATCTTTTGTTCTTTTCCACACTTTATAAACTTCATTGTGCAAATCACTATAAGGAATATTCCAAAATTGACACCCTTTCAGCACTAGTTCATTATTATCATTAAATTTATATACAACGAACATAAATCGGGTCTGTTGCAGATAATTTCCAAAGGCAGAATCTTCCCATTCTTCTTGCACTAATTCTTTAAATTTAAACGTTGGAAAAGACATACTTTCCTTGATTTTGTTATTTTTTTCAATTCGAATCGTTTTTACTACAACATTAGCTTTTTCAAATTCTTCTGCATGATTTCCTTTAATTCCAAGAATTCTATAAGCGAGAATTGCTTCCAAACTTTTAGGCTTTTTATCAATATTTATTTCAAATTTTTCACACAATTCTTTAACTGTATATTCTCTATATTCATTTATCTTTTCTGTTACATAATCTTCAAACGAATCAACATTCTTATCCTTGATGATAGGTTCATATGTATTCTTCCCTGAAATAATATAATGATTCAAAACATATGTCATATACGAGTTCTTAAATGAAAATGCTCTTGGTTTAGCTAGTTCATCACTATATGGTTGTTTTCTCCTATCTGTAGATTTCACTGCTTTTGTTGCCGCACCCAAATACAAAGTATCTCCTTCGGACAATTCATGAGCTTTACCTGCTCGTATTTTTCCAACAATCACTTCAAAATCATGTTTTATAATTTTTTTATCTTGCTCAGGTGGTGTAAATAACTTTGCATAATGTATCTGATAATCAACCCTAAATTTAACTTCTTTTTTATACAGATAGTAAACCAATAATATTAATTTTGCCTTATTCCACAGATGTCCTGTCTCAAACGTCTCATTTACAACATTAAAATAATCTATCATTGTCAATATCAAACGTTCTTTTGCCACTTTTTTACCCTTTGAATTAATCTTATACGGCGTTACTTTTAATTCCACTCCAGCTTCTGGAAAATCGGGTCTGGAATCACTATTACAGGCATAATGAAAAAATTTTTCTTCCACTATCTGCCCTAGATTCCCCTTATTCTTTTTATTTTCATGTGCCTCTTGTTTTCCACAACCAAAACTTTCACGTATTATCATTGCATGTTCTTTTTCATATTTATCTATTATTTCTTGAAATGATTGTCCAATCATTTTTTTTGCATATTTTTCAATAGAAATCGGATCTGCATTATCATATTCATCATTATAATTCATCAATATTATTCTCTCCTATTTCAATATCAAGAATCATCTCTTCAGCGGCTTTTACACATTAATCTGTCTTTTTTAGTCTATTATTTTATTTTGTAAACTCCGTTATTTAATTTTCAATTTAATATTTAATTTCAACTAAAACTTTTCTTCCTGGTTTAATATTAATTTCTTTTTTATTATCAGCTTATTTTATATACATAAATATTGTGAACTTATATATTCCGTGTTTTCTTGATGCTAATGAAGCATTCCTTCTTCTTGCACTTTTCTTAATATTTGTTATTTTAATTCTTTTGAATAAATTTTTCATTTCATGGGTTACCTACAATTACAAATATATTATAAATAATATATTTGTAATTGTACAAGTTGATTTAGAGGATTAAATATCTTGTTTCTTATGTGGAAAACTTGCTTTATTACGAATTAATTCTTTTAAGGTCTTTTTATTAACCCAAAATGTTTGTTTGGTCATGTATTCGCTTTCTGTAAATTGTATAACATCTGAAGAATCTCTCGCTTTTGGTCGTATATGGAAACTGCTATCATCTGATTCTTTTTTCAGAAGATTTTTATCTCCTGTTTTAAATGCCTCTACAACTTGATTAAAAACCTTTTTCGCATCCTCTTCATATTCCTTAAAATCCGTTTTCATATATCCCACTCTTAATTTTGAAAAAATAAAAATATTGAATTCCGTACATATTTCTTTGTAAAACTCACTATCTTCAAACGAGATTTTTTTCTCTCCATTAACAGCTTCTGCTATTTCCATAAAAGTACTACTTTTTAATGGAAAAGCCTCTCTTACCTTTTCATCATAATAAGGAATCGTTCTAATATTGGTTAAATTAATTTTTTCTGCATTTAGCCATTCATCTATAAACATATAATTATTTGCTTTTATATTTAGATTTTTAGAATAGTTTTTGTAATCATCGGTCAGTTTTTCAACATCAATATTATTGTGTTTTTGTATTATTTCTGATATATCACTTTCTTTGATTAAATTATCAAAAATTTTTTTGTCATTACCTTTAAACATATTACTACTATACGGTTTAAATTCCTCAGATAATTTATCATCATCTATAATATTTTTCTTAAAATATAAAAGAAATTTCTTGTATGAAGAATTTAATTCCTCAATAATATCCCCTTCATCCTTTATTAATACCTTATCAATTTCTTTATTAATAATAAAAGCTTTAAAATGATTAAGGCCGTTAGAGCTAACAACTGATACAAATGAATCTATATCTATTTTTTGTTTTATTTGTTCATTTATATCATTCTTATTTATCTTAGCTCTACTTCTCCACCATCTATCTATTTCTTCTTGGAATCTAAGAAATTGCACAAATCGATTTCCTTTTTGTTTATCTGAAAAAAATTCTTTTAACTCTTTTATTGTTTTAACACTTGTCACAGAATCTTTATCTAAATTTCTTGCCTTTCCTGGCTGTCCTTCATATATCAACCATCCCTGTACTATATCCTTAAGTGAAAAAATTTGTTTATAGTCAAAATTTTCCCCTGCTCTTCCAATTCTAATTTTATACTCATCCCAAATAATATTATTTAATTTATTAAATTCTCTATCTTCTTTCATAAAGACTTCTACATTAGTAACTGGAACTTGCGTATTTAATCCTACTGTAATCTCATTTATAATATCCGATGCAGACATCCCATTTGCTTCATTTATAATCATAAAAGAAACTTTTACAAACATTTGATTTATGGTCTTTTTAAATGTATTTTTCATAAACCGATATAATTCGGGGGAGCTTTTTTCTAACGTTTCCATTTCATAAAAAATATCACTCCATGTAGATATTGTTTGTGCTCCATTTACAACTTGAACTTTATCACTATATCCTGAAATCCTATTTTTTTCGAATTTTATTGCGTCAGCTTGATTACACACAATACTAATACCATTATGTTTATACCAAAAAGAATTTGGTGTATTTTTTTGTTTCACTTCATCATAATCAATATCTATTTTATTACTAATCCATGACTGCCAAGTTGATTTCAAATCATCTGAAAACTTACTTTGTTCATCCTCTGTCAAATTATTCAAAACACTTGATAAAAAATAATTTTTAAAAGCATTACTTAATATAACTTTTTCTTTTTGTTTAGCACTAATGCCTTTTCTTACATTTTCTTTAAATAAATTATCCCCCTCACTTATGTAGAGTTTATGTAAATCATAAAGCTTTATATTATAAATTCTTGCTTCAATATTAGGATTCTCTGAAAACTCAAGATAATTTTCTCCTATACCCTTAACTTCAATATCAAATTTCTTTTCTGTATCATAAACTACTATAGCATTATTTTTTATAGTGTTTACTTTTTTTATATTACTATTTTGAGGTTTGTCCGCTTTAAACTCATACAAATTTTTATATATTAATATAAATATAGTATTTATGTTATTTTCATAATATTCAATCAGCTCGTCCAACTTATTATCTTCGTTTGAAATATAAACAATATAATCATTTCCTTCATAAGACAACTGATATAATTCATTCTTCAATTCTTTTTCTTCCAATGTATTTACATCTTCAATGTGAATAGTTTTCTTTATAATTTCTATCATTTTATTATCAATCATATAAACTTCTCCTGAATCAAATACTGATTTAATTTTTCTTCATATTTCTTTTTATCTTTATCCTTAATGTATTTAATTAATATATTTTTAAATTCACTTCTATACACTCTTTTATATCTTTCAAACTTCAAACCACTATCTTCCTTGGTACATTTTTTATAACACTTTAACTCTGAAATTAATCTATATCCAAATAAATCTACCTCCGTCTCAATAGAATAATTTGTATGCAATAATCTATTATTAACGTCTATGTCAATTTTCCCTTTTCTGTAACTTTTTTCTGGATATATTTTACTTTGATTAATATTAAATAAAACATTCAGATTTTTAATTATATCCTTTTTTCTATGTTTACAAATTGTAATTTCCTCATAATAAAGATTCGGAATCGGATGGAATCTTGAGCCTGGAAACAATATAAATCCTCCATCTTGCGCAATAATACGTTCATTTTTTTTACTTGATAAAATTAATTTGAAATTATCTTCAACAATATTACCTTTCCCAGATAAAATATCCTCAAAATTACTTTTTAAATATTGTGAACTTGGTGAAAAAACATATTTTTTGGGAATTCCAATTATATAAACATATGAATCAAACTCTTTATTTTCATTCTCCACTGAAAAATATAATCCTACAAGGGAATTAAATGAGATATCCAATAAACGGCTATACGCAATATAATGTTGAATATCAATTGTTTTATCAAGTAAATTATTATTTTGTTCACTAATTCCATTATCTATTATTGATTCTAGCACCCTATTTTCAATACTACTTATATCTTTAGCGTTATTATCCCTAAATAATGTTGGCATCATTTTTGTTTTTTCATAGTCTTTTGCTTCTCCACGGTATCCAAATATTAACTCTTCATGTGGGAATCTTTCCTTTAATTTTTTCATACATGAATACACTTCTCTTATGTAATCTTCAATTGTTTTTATTGTCATTATTCTCTCCATATTATATTTAAATATTTTTTATTAAAATTCAATCTTTACAGCATTATTAAATCCAGTTTTAAGTTCAACATAAATTCATGAAAATATATTCAATAATACCTTTTGGTCATTTCTTTTTAGCAACACTTACATATATAAATTCACTTACAACTAACTCCAGATTATCTCTATCATAAAAGTTTTTATTTAATATATTATTCACTTTTTCGCCATTACACTTTAATTTATGTTCCTTTATTGATTTTCAATATAATTATAAACTAATCTACATTTGAGCATTATCTCTTTTATTTTTATTCTTGGTGACACAATATTTTGCTTTTTCGATTTCATTTTTATCTTTCTTGTTTCATAATTATTTTTAATTTTAAATCACACTCAATATATATAGGTATTTAATAAACTTTGTATTATGCTATTAATACGCTTTTCTTCTTCATATATTTTTGCATATATAGATTTTCTTATAGTTGTTTAAGCTATAATGTATTATCTTAATTCTTTATATTAAATATTTCTCAATTTTTCTAAAGTTCTTTTACATAATAAAAGCACTTACATTATATTCTATATTATACTATATAAAACCAATTAGTTCCATATAATTTATACATATCCAAAATCTCGTAAATTATTTTTTTTATTATTAAACCTTATTAGTATTTTACTTATTATGGTTACATCATGAATTCTTCATTATTCATCACAAAATTAATTCTTTTTTCTAGTTTGTATACTACTTACCAGCTATCTATTTTAGTTTTAAAACATCTATACTTGCACTAACCTCTATATATCTTCTTAATTTGGAATAATAAAAGAACTAGCTTACTATACCCACGATAAGCTAGTTTTATCTTAAAACCACATTAAATATTCTATAAAATATATTGTACAAACATCTATTACTTATTTATTACTTTTTGTTGTTCTCTTTGTAATACCATATCTGCTAATTTAATATAAAAATCTTGTTCCTCCTTTGTTTTTGCTTTTTTAAATAATTCCTTTAAATCATAATAAGAGTATTCTAAAAATTGTTCCTACAAACTTTTTTCATTATTTGTTTTATCCATAATATTTTCTCCTAGCAAAATTATCTTACTTTAAAACTTTTCTTATCAATTCAATTTTATCAATATCCAAATCCATTAATTCCTTTATCGTTTCATTATCCATGCCCTTTTCTATTGCTTTCTTGACTATCTCTATAGTTTTTTCTTTTTTTCCTTCATCTTTTCCTTCATTTATTAAGCTTTTACCAAGTTCAGTCATTCTCAATTCCTCCCTTACTTTTTCTAAATCTTTTACGCTTAAAAATTTATTTGCAAAGGCATATTCCTTCCAAGCCATATCCATGCTAGTACCAATACGATCTCCTTCATTAAATCTTGTCAGCTTCATCATCTCAAAAGGTTTGCTGTCACTTTTAATCTTTTCTACATGAATTATATCTTAATTGAAAACTAATTAGCTATATTATATTCGTACTTGTAAGCAATTACAATATGACTCTCTACACTTATATATCGGTTCCTCTTAAATGAGGTTACTAAGCTAAAGCATAATAAAAGACATCCAACCCCAAGATTGAATGCCTTCATTACACCTAAATATTATTTTATTCATAAACTGCATCATTTTAAATTTTTTCATAATTAAAGACAATCATATTCCTTTACCATCATCTATATATCATCCTCATCATCTACAAATTCAAAAACTTCTTCCACAGACTTTCCAAATACCTTAGCAATATCCATGGCTAATTTTAGTGATGGATTGTATCGTTCATTCTCCAAATGAACTATGGTTTCCCTTCTTACCCCTACCAACTTTGCTAGCTCTTCTTGTTTCATATTTAATTTCCTGCGAAAATCGTGAATTTTTGTTTTTAATATTGGCAAAATTAATCACCAACTTTCTCATAGTACGCAAAGAATATATATTTTACAATATATATTCCGCCTATTAAAAAAGGTATAATTAGTTTTAAATTTACTGTCCAGCCACCTTTTAAGATAGATATTAACATACAAATCGTAATAAATAAGTTAAGATAAATATAAGTAGCAGCCCTCGCTCTATCCTCATTACGTTTCGCCATTTCATCTTCCACTTCAGTTTTTATTAAATATGGAATAAATGCAAAAATCGAAGCTATTACTAAAACAAACTCTGATGCTATAATAATAGTATCGTTAAATTTAAAAATCTGTATAAATCCAAATATAACCCAACACACACCAACAATTCCACTCTCCAACAATTCTTTTGTATTTAAACTTATAGCTTTATACATACTATTACCTCCTGTTATATAATTCTAACATAAGTTATAAATATATAACTTATGTTAGAATTATATAACATTCATTTAAAATATTCAATAAAAAATTATACATTAGGGTTAATTATAATGATGATACACAAAATATTTGTATAAGTTTACATATAGTTTTGTACTTTCATCTAGTTTAACTTACCTTACCCGTTTTTAAAATATTTGCTAGATTTTTATGCTGCCTGAATAAACAACATCTTTAAACACATCTTTTCCAGTCTGGTGGCTTAACATTAATTCATAGGCTATAAGCCTTCTTAAATCTGCCTTCCACCCATATTTTTGTCACCTAACATTTTTTACCTTTTCAATAAGCGCCTTTGCTGTTGTTTCAGTAATTAATTGATAATTTCCAGTTTTCCCGCCTTCAATTAACATTCCCTATACACCTACTTCCATAGCTCTAATTATTTCCGTAATTGTCATACATGCAGCCATATATGGTATTTGAGGTATATAAAATTATTAAAATAGCTGAATTCTTAATTTAGACACTGTAAGAATGTAAAGATTCCAGTAATTTCAATTCACGGATTATGCCACACACATGCCCCTCTTTATTACTAGTTTTTGATTTTTGTTAAACTCTTGATATTCTCCAATTGCTTTTTCTTAGCAGTATTATGAGAAATACATACATGATCTTTTAATATTTTATCTTCAAGCGGCTTCTCAACAAATGGCATTTTCCAAAATGAAAACAACCACCTTCTGTTAATTTAATCACCCTTATTAATTTCTTATCATCATCAATGATATAATTGATGGAATCAAATATAAGCTTTTTTCCATTGCAGTGCTCTAAAATCACCTTAAAATAAAAAAAGCCCTTAAGGCTTTATTTTTTTCATAGCTTACTTTCCACTATCTTCAATTAAAAGTTAGCTATATTAAACTTCTTCTAATAATTTGATTCCAAATATCTTTCTATTGTATCGCTTGTCCAATCAGCCGCACTTGTTAAAATGTAATCATTCAATAAATATTCTATCATATCATCATCAAAATACGCTACTGTTGCTTCTTCATCTTCATTATCACATTCCCAGTCAATTCCTTCTTGGGTCTGTAACCAAATAGCTTGTTTTATTTGAACACCGCATAACTTCAATTCATCACTTACAATTTCTCTAATGCATTCCAAATATGCTTCCCACGTAAAAGATTGTTCGCCTTGCACCTGAACACATATTTCTTCCCAAACACTTTTAAGAATTGTATCATCTCCTGATCCCATTTCTTTGTGCATACCTTGAAGTATTTTAATTACTCTTTCAGAAACCTTTTTACATTCTTCTCGTGCAATTTCTGAAATTATTTTATCTTTATAATTCATGATTTCTTCCTCGCTTCTCTAGTTAATATTTTTGCTATAATTACATTATTCTATCACTTCTATTCCAAGCTTTTTAAAATATGAAACGAACTCTTATCATAGTCAATACCTCCTAAATTTATTCCACTTAAAAGGATTCATTTTTATTTTAACATCTTATGAATATGTTGCAAGCGCAACGTACTTATTTTATGTATAAAGTAAAATATAAAATATAGTATTGACAATATTCATTGAATGATATAAGATTCACTTGAGAACTAATCTCAATTAATGTTTTATATAAATATCATATTAAATCATGTATAATTTATAAGGAAAATTAAGTTTAACTAAAAATAAACCACTTGAAACTTCAAAATTAATTTGTATCAAAATTCCGTCTTCTTGGCATTATGATGCAAATTGATTTTGGTAGTTGAAATGGTTTATCTATAGCACCAAATTAGTAATATAAATTATAAAATGCACAAGGAGGAATTGAAATGTTAGAAAATGAACAATGGTCTGGTTTCGAAGGAAGAATATGGAAAGAAGAAATAAATGTTAGAGACTTCATTCAAAAAAACTATACACCATATGATGGTGATGAAAGTTTCTTAGCAGATCCAACGAATGCTACAAATAAACTTTGGGGCAGATTACAAGAATTGCAAAAAGAAGAAAGATCTAAAGGTGGAGTTCTTGATATGGAAACAGAAGTTGTTTCTGGACTTACAGCTTATGGTCCTGGATATATTGATGAATCTTTAAAAGATCTCGAAAAAATTGTAGGTCTTCAAACAGACAAACCTCTTAAGAGAGCTTTTATGCCATATGGTGGTATTAAAATGGCTGAACAATCTTGCGAAAACTATGGATATAAACCAAATCCAGAATTACACAAGATATTTACTGAGTACCATAAGACACATAATCAAGGAGTATTCGATGCTTATACACCAGAAATGAGAAAAGCTCGTAGCAGCCATATTGTTACAGGACTTCCTGATACTTATGGACGTGGACGTATCATAGGCGATTACAGAAGAGTTGCGCTTTATGGTATTGATTTCCTTATGGAAGAAAAGGCAAAAGACCTTGATAACTGCGGCGATGGAACTATGACAGATGATGTTATTCGTCTAAGAGAGGAACTTACAGAACAGCATAGAGCACTTGCTGATATGAAAAAAATGGCTGAAAGCTATGGCTATGATATTTCAAAACCAGCAAAGAATGCCAAAGAAGCAATTCAATGGTTATACTTTGGATATCTTGCAGCAATAAAAACACAAAATGGTGCGGCTATGTCAATAGGTCGTGTGTCTACTTTCCTTGATATTTATATTCAAAGAGATCTTGATAACGGTGTTCTTACTGAAGAAGAAGCTCAGGAATTAATCGACCATTTGACAATGAAATGCAGAATGGTTAAATATGCCAGAATAACTTCTTACAATGAATTATTTTCAGGAGATCCTTCATGGGTTACTATTGGATTAGGTGGTATAGGGGTTGATGGACGCCACATGGTAACAAAAAATGATTATCGTTTTCTCCACACATTAGAAAACATGGGGCCTTCACCAGAACCAAACCTTACTGTATTTTACTCTTCTGCCCTTCCTGAAAACTTTAAAGAGTATGCAGCAAAGATTTCAGTAAAAACAAGCTCTATACAATATGAAAATGATGATGTTATGAAACCAGAATGGGGAGACGATTATTCAATATGCTGTTGTGTATCTGCTACTCAAACTGGTAAGGAAATGCAGTTCTTTGGAGCTAGAGCGAACCTTGCTAAATGTTTACTTTATGCAATCAATGGTGGTGTTGATGAAAAATCAGGTAAACAAGTTGGTCCTGAATACAAGGGGATTACATCAGAATACCTTGATTATGATGAAGTAATTCAAAAATATGAAAGAATGAGTGACTGGTTAGCAGGTCTTTATGTAAATATATTAAATCTTATTCAATATATGCATGATAAATACTATTATGAAGCAGCAGAAATGGCTCTTATTGATACAGACGTAAGACGTACATTTGCAACTGGTATTGCTGGTTTCTCACATGTAATTGATTCACTTTCTGCAATTAAATATGCAAAAGTAAAAACAATACGTAATGAAACTGGTCTTGTAGTAGATTATAAAATCGAAGGAGATTTTCCAAAATACGGTAATGATGATGAAAGAGCTGATGAAATTGGCTTATATGTCCTTAAGTCATTCCTTGACAAAATTAAGAAAAGACACACATACAGAAATTCTGAACCAACTACATCAATCCTTACTATTACATCAAATGTAGTATATGGTAAGTATACAGGTAATATGCCAGATGGACGTGAAGCTTGGACTCCACTTTCACCAGGAGCTAGCCCATCTTATGGAGCAGAGAAAAATGGATTACTTGCTTCATTAAATTCTATAGCTAAGCTTCCTTATGAATGGGCTTTAGATGGTATTTCGAATACACAAACAATTAATCCATCTGCATTAGGACATGATGAAAATGAACAAGTTGATAAGCTTGTACAAGTATTAGATGGTTACTTTGACCAAGGAGCACATCATTTAAATGTTAATGTGTTCGGTGTCGAAAAATTAAAAGACGCTATGGAACATCCTGAAAAAGAAGAATATGCTAACTTCACTATCCGTGTATCAGGTTATGCAGTTAAATTTATAGATTTAACAAGAGAACAACAACTTGATGTTATCTCTAGAACATGCCATGAAAGAATATAATATGGATAAAAATATTGGAAAGATCCATTCAATAGAGAGTTTTGGATCTGTTGATGGACCAGGACTTCGTTTTGTTATTTTTTTAAAGGGCTGTTATATGAGATGTCAGTTTTGCCATAACCCAGATACATGGGATATGGATGGCGGTGAAATAAAAACTGCAGATGAACTTTTGTCTCAAGCTCTTAAATACAAACCTTATTGGAAAAAGGGAGGCGGAATCACCGTAAGTGGTGGTGAGCCCCTCCTTCAAATTGATTTTCTAATTGAATTCTTTACAAAAGCTAAAGCAAAAGGCGTTCATGTCACGCTTGATACTTCTGGAAATCCATTTACAAGGGAGGAACCTTTCTTTAGTAAATTTAATGAGCTTATGAAAGTAACAGATCTTGTAATGCTGGATATTAAACAGATTAATGAAGCTGAGCATAAAATACTCACAGGACATAGTAATGCAAATATTCTTGATATGGCAAGATATTTATCGGAAATTAATAAACCTGTATGGATTCGTCATGTACTTGTACCAGGTGGAAGTGATAATGATGAGCAGCTTACAAAGCTCCATGAATTTATAAGGACTTTGAAAAATGTAGATCGTGTCGAAGTGCTTCCATATCATACTCTTGGAACTTTCAAATGGGAACAGCTTGGTATTGATTATCCTTTAAAGGGTGTTGACCCTCCTACTAAAGAGAGAATAGAAAATGCCAAAAAGCTTCTTCATACAAGTGAATATAATGGATATTTATCACGATAATTTAGGCACATTAAAATAAACAACAGGTCCAAAGTTGCCATGAATATTTTTCATCGGGCAATGAGACAAATTGACCTTAATAAAAGGCACTCAACCCCAAGATTGAATGCCTTTTATTATACCTAAATATTATTTTATTTCTTTAACTCTGCATGCAATTTCCAACTCAAGCATTACTTTGACGCCACTTGTATGAACCTCTAAATTTGTAAGGCTTCTTTGCACAACCTCTTCAAAAATCCCTTAAGCTTTCAATTGCATTTTTTGCCCACATTGAATCTCTAAATACAGCTCTTCCTACCCCTACAAGATCAGCTTTACCAGAAGAAAGTAACTCTTCAGCAGCCTTGGCATCTATTATTCCACCAGTTAATATAACAGGTATTGAGACAACTTCCTTAATGGCCTCTGTAATTTCTGAAAAATATCCTTGTTCTTTAGATCCACCTGGAACAGTATAACCGCATAATCCACCTGATATATCTAATATATCTATTCCTGCTTTTTGGAATTCTACGGCTGCTATTTTGCTATCTTCTATTTTTGTTCCTCCTTCCATGTAATCACAAGCTCCAAGCCTAAGAAGAACTGGAAATTCATTGCCTACCGCTTCCTTTACAGCTTTTATGACTTCTAGATGAATTTTTATCCTGTCTAATACATCTCCTCCATATTCATCAGTTCTCTTATTTGTTATTGGTGAATAAAATTGATTTAAAAGATATGAATGAGCAGAATGGATTTCTACACCATCAAAACCTGCATCTTTTACGCGCTTTGCTGCTGCTTTAAAATTTTCAATTATCTCTTTTATTTCTTCTTTATTAAGTTCTTTTGGAACATCAGTCTTCTTTAGTGGATTAATTACAGCTGAAGGGCCTACATTCTCATATCCCCCTGTAATATCTACGTTTGTTGCACTTCCTGCGTGATTAATTTGCATTATTGCTTTTGAATTATTTTTATGAATAACCTCTGCTAATTTTTTCAAGCCTTCCATATTGCAATCCTCTGCTATAGAAAGCTGCCCTTTACTTGCTCTACCTTGAGGTGTTATGTAGCTATGCTCTATAATAATTAAAGATATATAGCCACCTTTAGATTTTTCATTATAATAATCTAGTATTTCCTGACTTACCCTTCCGTTATCTGATTTTCCAGTTGCCATTGGTGGAAAAACTAATCTATTATTTAAGGCAAGTTTACAGTTATCTAAAGCTTTAATCAAATATGACATTTTCATCACTTCTTCTTTCTTTATTTTATTATATTAATTATACAATTCCACAGTTAATAAGCATAGTAATATCTTCTATTGCTAATTCATATTAAAAGAATTACCACCAACGATATTTGTAAAATCACCTATCTGTTTGTATTGAGTATTTGCATTTACCGTATTACGCGCATCTTCAGAGAAAGGAAACTTCCATCTATCAAAGAATGGTATTAAGTTGCACCCAGTAACTTTAGATGCTGTTAATACAATATAGTCATATCTCTCCGCATCTGTAGTTGGCAAAGATGCCTTTGGTGCACTTCTTGCTTCAATCATCATATTCCTAAAAATTTCAAATCCAAATTTCTGTCGTAACTGATCAAACATAACCAGTCTAAGGAATACATTTGTATCTTGATATTTTTTTGAATTATCGCAAAAATATTTATTTAATTCTCCATCTGTATAGAAGTTTTCTACCTTATTATTATTTGTTTGAATCAAATCCATCATCTATTCCATTTACATACGTAATTGTATTTACAATCCATATTTTATGCAAATTCAACCATCCTTACTGAATACATTAAGACTTTTAGACATAATAAAAGCACCCAACCCTAAGATTGAATGCTTCTTATAATACTTAAATTCTATTTTATTTCTTTAACTCTTCCTACGATTCCGCCCTCAAGCATTACTCTTCTTTCTTATTTTCTATAAAGTTTAACAACAGTTTCTACATGTGGTGTCCCCGGGAACATATCCATAATCTTAACCTTCTCCACAACGTATCCCGCTGCAGCTAAGACATTCAAATCCGTCACAAGGGTTTTAGGATTGCAAGAAACATAAACTATGTCAGGAGCATTGAATTTTATTACATACTTCATAGCCTCTGGGTGGACTCCTGGTCTTGGTGGATCTAGGATGATGGCGTCTGGTTTGTCTGTAAGTTCTGTTATGACCTTTGCAACATCACCTGCTATGAAAGTGCAGTTTGTTATACCGTTTAATCCTGCATTTTCCTTAGCTGCTGCTACAGCCTCTTCAACCAGTTCAATACCTATAACCTTCTTTGCTTTGCTTGAAACAAGCTGACCTATGGTTCCTGTGCCACAGTAAAGGTCAAATACAGTCTTGTTTGAGGCATCACCTAGGAACTCAAGTGCGGTGCTGTAGAGCTTTTCTGCACCCTTTGAGTTTGTTTGAAAGAAAGAAAAAGGTGAAATTTTAAATTTTAAGCCTAAAATATTTTCATATATGTAATCTTGACCAAACAAAACACGAATTTCATCTGCACGTACCATGTCTGCAAGACCATTATTTATAATATGGAGAATTCCCTTAAGCGTTCCTTTATAAGTTAAAGCTTTCAATTTTTCTGTGATTTCCTCCATATTAAAATCTTCTTGTGTTGTAGTAACTATACCTATTAATATCTCACCAGTGTTTTTTGACTTTCTTACAAGGAGATTTCTTAAATAACCTTCATGCTTCATAACTCTATAGTAAGGCAGATTTTTTTCTCTAAAATATTCTAAAACAGTGCTTAAAATAAGTCTGAAATCCTCATCTACAAGTCTGCAAGTATCAGCACTAACTATAGAAAATCCATTGTTTTTTGCATGAAGACCAAGGGTTAGTTCTCCCCCCTTCTCCATATCACCAAAGGTATATTCCATTTTATTTCTGTATTCGTATTCTTCTGGACTGCTTAATATTCCTTCATAGTTAAAGCCGCTTATTTCAGCATTTTTAAATAAATCCAAAACTTGCTTTTCTTTAAGCTGAAGTTCCTTTTCATAGGTTAAAAATTGATATATGCAGCCACCGCAAAGACCAAATCTTGGGCAAACGGGTTCTATAGCATCAGCTATATTTTCTAGAACTTCGAGAAGTTTAGCCTCAGCATATTCTTTTCTTACTTTAGTAATTTTTGCTTTAACTTTTTGGCCAGGCACAGCACCTTTAATATATATTTTTCTATCATTGAACTGTGTCGTTCCCTGTGCTGGAAATTCTATATCATCAATTAAAAAATCTCTTATTTCATTTCTTCTCATTATATAATTACCTCTGAACTATTTTATTTTTGATAATTTAAGTTCTGAAAATTTGTTTCCAAATGTAGCACTTTTCTTTAAACTTAGCATTATAAGATTGTATAATACAGTAACTACAGCATAAATAATGAAATACATGCCTAAAGGATTAGTTACATAACTGTAAAATACATTTTTAAGTATAAAGCCAACTAATAAAAGAAGTATTCCTGATATTGCTAAAGTAATAACTTCATCTATTAATACTGAAGAGAATACTCTAACAAATGGAATTTTATCACTTGCTACTTCTATATTTTGCTCAACTTCTTTTGATTCCAACGCTTTATCGTCAACTTTTTCTTCTAAATTTTTATTATTTTCTTCTGACATTATTATTCCTCCCACGTATAATAAAATATAATGACACATACCTATTATGCACTAATGAGCCTTGTATGTAAATACTGTTAATAAATAATTTACTTTATATTTAAACTTGAAAATGTGTCTAAATTTATCTATAATTATGAGAATCGGGTATTTTGATATATTGATTCTGTTTTTTAACAAAGATATATCCAATACTCCTTATAATCTTATGTTTTGGGGGCTCATTATGAATAATCGTTTTTCTAATTTTTTTTCTAAATTTAATTTTAAAGGTTTTCTCTTGTTTATAAAAAATTTTTTTCTTAACAATATAGATATAATATTATTTTTAATATTAGCAACTGTAAAGCTTTTAAACTTTGATGAATATTTATCACCTTATCCTTTCAAATATAAGCTTGTTATCAAACCTCTTGTTGCCTCTATTGTATGTATTATTGCAATTTCCTTTTTATTTAAAAACAAGGCTAGAACAACATTTCTTTACATATTTGATATTGTAATAAGTCTCTTCATAATAGCTGATATGGTTTACTATAGATATTTTAAAGATCTTATTTCCATAGGCGTTATAAGAAATGGTGTAATGCTTGGTGGAGTAAAATCAAGTGTTTCTGATTTGATAAAATTAAAAGACTTTACATATTTGCTTGATGTTTTAATTTTTATCCCTTTATTTATGCTGTACAAAAAACACAAAAGGAATCAATTATCTTTTATTAAAAGATTTGCCTTATTTGCAGTAGTTTTGGCCGTAAGCATTTATGTAGACGGCTACCAAATGTATAAGATGTCAATTGATCAGCCGGGACTTTTAACTACAATGTATAACCGCGTATATATTTCTAGATTTTTAGGTAATTTAGATTACCATGCACTTGATATCTACAATGCTGCTGCAACCAAGTTAAAAAGTTTTAAAATGCTGCCAAATGATGAGCAAAAAAGCATTCAAACCTCCCTTGCTAGAAATACAAATTTATCTACCCAAAATATGGCTGGTATAGGAAAAGGTAAAAATCTAATAATGATTCAAGTTGAGGCACTTCAGCAATTTGTAATTAATGCAAAGGTTGATGGACAAGAAATTACCCCAAATCTAAATAGATGGGTTAATAAATCCTTGTATTTTGATAATTTCTTTTACCAGGTAGCTGCTGGCAACACTTCCGATGCAGAATTTTTAACAAATAATTCTCTTTATCCTGCTGCTTCAGGTGCTGCTTATAATTTATACGCTGGAAATACTTATAGTTCAATGGCTAAGGAATTTGACGATAAAAATTACTATACCGCAGCACTTCATGGTTATAGAGAAAGTTTTTGGAATAGAAATGTTATGTATAAAGCTGAAAAATTTGATGACTTTTACGGTGAAAAATCCTATAAAATAAATGAAACTGTTGGTCTTGGTTTGAGTGATAAATCCTTTTTAAATCAAGCAATGGAAAAAATGCAAAAGTTCTCCCAGCCATATTTTTCTTTTTTAATAACTTTAAGCAGCCATTATCCATATGATGATGTGAAAGGTTATGGTGATTTCAACGTTGGTGATTTAGAAGGAACTCTTACTGGTAACTATTTAAAAGGAATTCATTATGCCGATGCACAGCTTGGTACGTTTCTTGACAAACTTGAGAAAAACGGAATGCTTGATAACTCTATTGTTGTGCTTTATGGAGATCATTATGCAATACCAAAGGACCACATAAACGAACTTTACAGCTTTGAACATATAAATAATCCTACTGATTTAGATTGGTATGAACTTCAAAAGGTTCCAATGTTTATACATTTTCCAAAGGATGCCTACAAGGGCGTAAATCATAAATATTCAGGACAAATTGATGTATATCCAACAGTTGCAAACATGTTTAATTTACCTAAAAACTATATGCTTGGAAATGATTTATTCAATACCTCAAATAAACCTATAATATTTAGAAATGGTTCATTTACAGACGGAACTACTTTTTACGTATCCTGGACCAATACCTATTACGATATTAAATCTGGAAAACAAATCAGTGAAACTAAAGATTTAAAAGCAAAAAAATCGCAAGTACTATCAAATCTTCAGTACTCTGACGATATATTAAATCATAATCTTTTAAGAAAATACTTAAGGAAAAAATAATTAGTAAGCTTACGTGATGCTTCTTTGCATTAGCTTCTAACTAATTAGGGGGACTATAGTTGAATTACTTTATCAATTTGTTATCTTTAAACCATACAAAAATATCCCTTACAGTTATTTTATTTCTTTTTGTTGCATGCTTACTAGCTGCAGCAGTTGATTCTATCGCTGGTGGCGGAGGGCTCATAAGTTTACCCGCCTTTATACTATGTGGAATACCCTCGCATATAGCTTTAGGTACAAATAAATTTTCCTCAACCTCTGGAACTACTGTGAGCAGCTTTACTTATTATAAAAATGGCAAAGTAACCTTAAAGCTTTTAAAATACCTTATACCATTTTCCTTTATTGGCGCGGCTTTAGGCGTTTATACTGTACTTAAAATTGATCAAAATATAATAAAGGTAATAGTTCTTTTTCTTATTTTATTCGTAGGCATTTACAGTTTATTTTCAAAGAAATTAGGAATTGAAGATAATTTTAAAGGACTTAATAAGAAGAGTATACTTTGCGGAATGTTGTTAGCATTTTGTTTAGGCTTTTATGATGGTTTTTTCGGTCCTGGTACAGGCTCCTTTTTAATATTTGGATTTATAAAAATCTATGGTTTTGACTATATAAATGCAAGTGGAAATTCAAAAATACTAAATTTAACAAGCAATATAACTGCTTTAATTTTATTTGCAATCCATGGTCAGATATATTTCGGCATAGGTATAATTACAGCCACAGCTATGATTATAGGTGCTAATTTAGGCACCCGTTTGGCATTAAAAAAAGGCACTAAACTTGTAAAGCCTATATTTATATCAATGTCCTTATGCGTGGCATTAAAAATGCTGTATGGACTGTTTTTTTAGCACTAAACAAAATAATAAGTTTTTGTACTACACTTTTGTTTAAGGAAGTTTTTAACTGTAAATTTTGTAATACAAATTTATTTAAACATTGCACAGAAATAAAGATGCAGTGAAACTATCAAGATAACATGGGACAGGTGCGTTAAAAAAATGATGTGGTATACGAGTGTCGAAGAAATATTTTAAATAAAATTGTATAAAACTTAGTGGGGAATTTTTTGAAAACTTTAGAACTTTCAATTGTTTGAGCTTCCTCTCAGCGAGTTATTGAAAGTTCTTAAGTTTTCAGAAAATTTGCCACTTAGTTTTATTAATTTTATTTAAGATTTCGAGATACTCGTAGACCACATCATTTTTAATGTACCTGTCCCATGTTATTTGATTTTGCACTACACTTTATTTGGCAATGTTTAATTTTTACTGTTTTGCGTACCACTTATTGATAACCTTAGTACTTTCACTACTTGGATAGTACATCTTATCACTCCCGTGTTCACCTACAGCAAATATAGAGAAACCTAAGAACCACTTTTCACCTTCAAACATTCTTCTATAGGCTTCAAAACAATTTGCCTGTTCTTGTCCATCAACTACTTCTTTTCTTTCCTCTACTTTTCCATTTACATATAGTTTTTTAGTTAATGAAGGATTCCATGGCTGAATTGAAGCTCCTGTTTCTCTTGGGAAGCCAAGTTCACCAAAGAATATTGGTTTATTCCATTTTGTATTAAAATTTTTAATTTCCTGTTTAACATTTTGATTTCTATAGTAAATTTGAGTACTTGATATTGCATTCATTAAATTTTCCACAGAATTCCTATCTTTGTCTGTAAGCTCAAAATATGCAGCAATACTAATAAAATCCACCTTTGAAAACAACTTATTATTAAGCTTTTTTTCATAAGCTTTTTGAGTATTTTTATCCCAAGAAGCTGTAACCCAATAAGAGGTTCTATAGGTAACAAGACCCTTATAATATTTTCTAACATAGTCAATTACATCACACCAATAGTTGTCCGCATACTCCATATTCACATAATTTGAAGCTACATTTAAAGCATCAACATGATACGGCACTGCTATATCATCAATTAGTCTTTTAAGAACTACTGTCTTCCAGTTCCAAAAGAAACTATTTATACTTGTAGGTTTCCATTCAGTTTCATATAAAGTTCCATTTGCTATCCATGGGTAAGGTTCCAAAAGGACATTTATACCCTTTTTATTTAATTTTTTTATAAGTTTTATTGCTTTCTGCTCACTTTCATAATTCACAGTCATTTTATCTGATTTTAAATCCTTAATATCTACAACAACCGGAACATTTACAGTATTAAGATGAAATTTATCTACGTCTTCTAATACTTGTTCAATTTTATAATCTGTAGAAAGATTTCCAGATTTAATTTTGCTTTTAAAGTCCTTATTTAGAGTCTTACCTTCCATCTTATTTATTTGCTTATTAACACTGCCTCTAATATCTGGATTTTTTAAACTTAAAATTATTACAATTGAAATTACTACTATTAAAGCTAAAAACACTGCAAATTTCTTTATTTTAATCATTAAAACGCCTTCCCTTTTTCTAAAAATAACATTCTACGCACTTTCTTATTATATTACAATTAATTTCATTACTATCCTTTTTACCAATATTGCATTGGTCCTGTAAATTTGAACATGTTGAAATTCCAAGCCCAACTTCTTCAAATAATGAGGAAATATTAGAAATCTTGCCAAGAGCTATAAAATTTTTTATATTCCATTTTTTCTTTTCAGCTAAGTATCTTAATGCCTTTACTTTATCGATTTTAGGCATAAATTGAACAATGTATTTATCACGAATACGTAGATAACAATCTAAATCATTATTAGAAGTATAATCAAACAATTTTGTTTTTACTTCATCACTTGAAATATGCATTATAACTTCATTAACAATTGAACATTGACATAAGCTTTCATCATTTAAAACAAATTTCTGTAATGCCAAAGACCATTTATCATATTTTATTTCTCCACTGCTTGTCATTAAACTTATTGAAACATTATTTTCATTAGCCCAACTACAAAGTATTTTTACAGTTCTTAGCGGCAAATGAAAATTAAAATTAAATTCTACTTCAAAAGGTGAATAAACCGCTGCACCTTCCTTGATAATAGCCGGCTCTATTATATTAAAACGTTCAATTACTCTTTTAGCATATTCCTTATCATTTTCTGTACAAATAATAACAGGTATATTTCTGCTTGTTAATGACTTAATAGCTTTTATATCTTCTAAATGCTTGTCTTCATTTTCAGCATTAAATATACTATTATCTATATCTATTACTAATCCATCATATCTCATTGTAAAAATCTCCCTCAAATTAGAGTAATATTCCACATGCAACTAAAGGAAAACCAAAGTGAAATTAGTTTCAAATTTCACAATGGTATATCTTCATAATAATCTATGTTTTAACCTTAGCAGCTTAACTATTCTTATCCACCAAGGGTAATATCCTGATTATTATACCATTCTAATGCTTTATAAAAATCTGCTTCCTTAAAATCTGGCCAATAATTATCTACTATATAAAAGTCTGAATATACTGATTGAACTGGTAAAAATCCACTAAGTCTTCTTCTTCCTCCCCATCTAATTATCAAATCTATTCTAGATACATCTGCAGATTTTATATAATTTGCTACATTCTTTTTATTACTATCACATTTTTTTAAATTATTTAAATCCCATTCCCAACCATAGTTCACTAAAAAATTAACCTTAATTCCTCCCTTACCAAATTTTTTTCTCTTCGTTAAAGGGATTAATTCCTTAGGGAACACATCTGAATCTGTATTTCCAACAACAAGAAGTGAAGCATCCTCTTTGGCTAAAACCTTGACTGCATCTATACATGCCTTAGTAAATGCAATTCTTTGTTTTAGTGGTCTTTTATTGTTATCCGTAGTAAAACCATAATATGTCACTTCTTTTATTCCTTCACGCTGACATAGTTTGAATAGACTAAGTCCAGGATTTATTCCATTATCATAGCCTTCTTCCTTTTGCATACCTCTTGATGCTGCCCACCTTCTATTTCCATCTGGAATAATTCCTATATGATTTGGCAATCTCATATTTACTTCACCTCAATATTTTCTACATGTAGAATTTTATGTAAATATTATTAGCAACATTTACATTAATTATTCAATATGTTTTAAATATGAAGTAAAACACTCAATGTTTTCATCATAAGTAAAAATTTATGCTACATCCATTACTTATTTTAACATTACTAATTAAAAATTTAAATAAAAAAATCTCCATATTAATTAGGAGATTTTTTTTCATATATTTTTTTATAACTTTCTACAGCTTTCTCGTATGATAAGCCTTGTATTTAGTTTTACCATTCCAATCTTTTCGTTATTATCGTTTATTATGTCCAAAAGCATCTTTCCAGCATTTTCACCCAACAAATACATGTTTTGATCTACGGTTGTAATTTGAGGTTCAACTAGCCTAGTAATTACTATATTATCAAAACCAATTATAGATACATCACCAGGAACATCAAGTTTCATCTTTTTACATGCATTTAATACTCCCATTGCCATAAGATCATTACATGCAAATATAGCTATTGGAGGTTTACTCTCTTTAAGCTCCTCACAAATTATATCCATGGTATTATTTACAGTTTCATAACTATTTCCATCACCTATATCTATTATCTTCTTATATTTAGAAAGCTTTTTCTTTTTCAGTATTTCTAAATATACATCTTCCTTTAAATCATAAGAATAACTCTTTCTTCCTCTAACAAACAAAATATTTTTATGACCCATTTCTATCAAATACTCCATTGCTTGTTTTGCTCCACTTTCTTGGTCATTTAACACAAAATTACAATTTATATTTTTATTGTAACCGTTTATACAAACAAGAGGTATTTGTCTACTAATCTCTTCATAAAAACCACTTTTCATATTTTCAGTCTTGGGATCTATACAAATAAGTCCATCAACTTGTCTTCCCATCAAAGACTTTATATAAAAAACTTCCTGCTTAGCTTTATCATCTGTATCACAAAGATATATAGAATATCCATTTTTTCTCAATACATTTTCTATAGCTCTAATTACCGTTGGGAAAAATAGGTTATCTATACTGGGAACTAATACACCAATTGTTTTAGTATTATGATTTATAAGTGCTCTAGCAAGTGTATTAGGATTAAACTTTAATTTTTTGATTGCATTTTCAACTCTTTCCCTTGTTTCTTGTTTTACAGGATAGTTGTTATTTATAACTCTAGATACAGTGCTCATTGAGACTTTGGCTTCTCGTGCAACATCTTTTATATTTACAGACATAATACCTAACTTAACCTCCCAACTTAATTTTGTGGAAACCTTTTCTTAAATTCTATCAGTTTTATATCGCATTGTAAAGTAAATATCATATAACCCAAATATATTTATAGGATTTCATAAAAACTTAATAATAAATTCTCTTTTATGCCAATGACTTTTGTGCTAGAATGAATTATAATAGGATGTGTAGTAAAGAAAACCTTTTCTAAGTTAATTATTATATTTACTATTCACATACAAGGAGGATATATAAATGAAAGTATTAGTTTGCGGTGGCGCTGGATATATAGGAAGTCACATGGTAGCCCATTTATTAGAAAATAATCATGAAGTTGTTATACTTGACAATTTACAATCAGGACATAAATCTTCTGTTTTAGGTCAAAAACTTTATGTCGGAGATCTTAGAGATTCAGAATTTCTTGATAAAGTTTTTACAGAAAACAAAATTGATGCTGTAATAGATTTTGCTGCAAATTCTCTTGTTGGAGAAAGTGTTACAAATCCACTTAAATACTTTGATAATAATATACATTCAGTAGTAAAACTTTTAGGTGCAATGAACAAGCATGGTGTAAAATATATAGTATTTTCATCAACAGCAGCAACTTATGGAGAACCTGAAAGTACACCAATACAGGAAGAAGACAGAACTTTCCCTACAAATCCTTATGGAGAATCAAAACTTGCAGTTGAAAAAATACTTAAATGGTGTGATAAGGCTTATGGAATAAAATATACTGCTCTTAGATATTTTAATGCTTGTGGAGCACATGTAAATGGACAAATTGGTGAGGATCATAATCCTGAAACTCATCTTATTCCAATAATACTTCAAGCTGCTAGTGGCGTAAGAGAAAAAATAATGATTTTTGGAGATGACTACAATACAAAGGATGGTTCATGTATTAGAGATTACGTTCATGTTTCTGATCTTGCATCAGCCCATCTACTAGCATTAAAAAGACTTCAAAATGGCGGAGATAGCAGAATCTTTAATTTAGGAAATGGTAAAGGCTTCTCAGTTAAGGAAGTTGTTGAAGTAGCAAGAAAAGTTACTGGTATAAATATAAAAGCAGAAGTTGCTGAAAGACGTGCTGGTGATCCTGCAATCTTAATAGCCTCTTCCGATAAAGCAATAAACGAACTTGGATGGGAACCTAAATTTAATTCACTTGAAACAATAATTGAAACTGCCTGGAAATGGCACAGTGCTCATCCTAACGGTTATAACGAATAAACATTGCGAAGTAAGTGCATCGCAGGATATTAAATAAAATTAATAAATCTAAGCTAAAAAACGTTAAAAGCCTAAGAAGTTTCAATAACTCGCTGAAAAAGCGCTCAGACAATTGAAACATCTAAGGCTTTTAATGTTTTTCACCTAAGATTTATACAATTTTATTTAAATCATCCTACAATGCACTTACTTCGCATTTACAGTAGTTTAATGTAAAAATTCCTCCGTGCCTACGGAATTTTAGAATAGTGCAAAACACTGAACATATACAGATAAAGATAAACCACCGTGAATCTTGAAATTTTTAATACATAATGTCTCTTAATAAAATTACAATTTGAAAAGCAGGGTACAGTTAATGATGATTTACCTTTCGCTTCTCTCAGGTAAATCTTAAACTTAATGTTGTCAGCTTCGCTGAGCACCATGTATTGTGCGATTGCGTAAGCAATAAAGAAAATAAATTTTCAGATTTTTCTACGCTCGCGTAGAAAAATCATCCTTCGTTGTACTCTGTACTCTGTACTCCGTACTCTGTGTTAAATTGTAATTTTCCAAAATAAACTTGGATAAGCAATTTTCAAATTTCAAATTGCACGTCTTTTTTCTTGACACTCCCCTATTTAAAAGTTATATTATTATTGTTAAAAATAATTTAAAGTAGGTATATTATATGAGAGAATTAAATGAAATTAAAGATAAATATTTAACTGAAAATAATATAGAAAAAATATCTTATCTTATTTTTGGTGGGTTTACAACTATAATTAATTTAGCGTCTTATTGGATTTTAACTTCCAAGCTTAATCTTAATTACATGATTGCCTCTGTATTTGCATGGGTTTTTGCAGTAATTTTTGCATTTGTAACTAACAAACTTTTTGTTTTTAAAAGTTACAGCAAAGATTTAAATGTACTGCTAAAAGAAACTATTTCTTTCTTTACTTTTAGGTTTATATCACTTTTTATCGATTTAGGCACTATGTTTTTATGTGTACAAATGCTTAGAATACATAATTTTGTAGCAAAAATCATTGCAAACATAATTGTAGTAATTTTTAACTATGCAGCAAGTAAGCTTGTCATATTCAAAAAATAAAAATAATGGTAAGTAAGAGCATTCTGGAACATTAAATAACATCAATAAATCTAAGAGGAATATTCTTAAAATCCTAAGAAATTTCAATAACTCACTAACGTTCAAACAGATTGAAATTTCTAAGGCTTTTGAGAATATTCCCCTAAGATTTATAAGATGTTATTTAAATTGTCGCAGTTGCTATTTTAAGTTTACAAAATAATTACATATTTTAAAATAGATATGTATTTCAAAATTCCGTAGGCACGGAGGAATTTTTTCCTTAAACCACTGTAAATGCTAAGTAAGAGTATTACAGGATGATTTAAATAAAATTTTATAAATCTTAGATAAAAAACTTTAAAAGCCTTAGATGCTTCAATTGTCTGAGCATCCTTTCAGCGAGTTATTGAAGCTTCTTAGGCTTTTAAAGTTTTTTACCTTAGATTTATTAATTTTATTTAACATCCTGTGATACTCTTACTTAGCATTCCATTTACTCGAATTTAATAAGCTCCTCAAATATTTTTATGGCATATTGATCTGTCATACCAGTTATATAATCTACAACAGCTCTTATATATTCTCTTTCATCATTTAAATTATATATCAATTTATTTTTATAATTTGCAGCCCTTTCTATTTTCCAAGAACTAAATGAATACTTAATAAGCCAATCCTTAAAAGAATGAATTAAATTTGGATAGTCAGCTCTTGCCTTCTCCAATTCGTCAAATATATTTTTATTTGAATAAAATTCCTTAAGAGTTTTAAAAATGGATCTTATTATAAGTCTTGCATAATCCTTAAAAAATTCTAGTCTCTTATGATTATATATATTGTCATAGTTAAACTGCTTAATAGAATTCATAAGTTTTAAATATTTATCTGAAAATCTAAGTCCTTCCTTAATAGAACTATTCTTGCACAAATCAATTGTAAAATCATGCATGAGAAATGTATTATTTATATTTCCTACATTAATATTTACAACATCGCCAATAATTCCTTTAAGCTCCTTAATCTTATCATCTGCCAATATTTTTAAAGTAATAGCATCCTCAATATCTCTTCCCAAATATGATATTTTGTCAGCTATCTTTACAACGCATCCTTCCCAGGTATATGGTGAATACTCATTTGGCTTTGAAATTTTTTTAAGGTCAATAAACTCTTTTCTTGGATACACCGCATTCTCATTGACCTCTCCACAATGACTTATAATACCATCCCTAACGGCATAAGTTAAATTTAAATTTTTTTCATTTCCTTCTTGGTCTGGCAGTGTCTCAAGTTCATCTACAAATTTTAGACTATTTTGCTCGTGCCAATATGTCCCATCTATTTCTTTTTTTATTATATCTCTTAAAATTCTTTCACCTTCATGTCCAAAAGGAGCATGTCCTAAATCATGACCAATTGCAATAGCATTGGCAAGTTCTGTATTTAATCCTAGAAAGTTAGCTATATTGTAGCTTACAGCTGAAACATGGTTAACATGTTCTATCCTAGTACATATATGATCATGTCCTGTTGCAAAGAAAACTTGTGTTTTGTGCTTTAAACGTCTATATGCTGTACAATGAAGGATTCTATTATAATCTTTTTCAAAATCACTTCTTATATCATATTCTCTATCATGAATTTCTTCATTTCGCATTATAAAGTTTTCCCAAAGTGGATTTCCTACTTTTGAAGCCACTTCACTTAGTTTACCTTCTTTCATAAAATCATCTCCTTCTTATCATTTATTTTAACACATATATCAAAGCTTCCTGTCATATATAAAAAAATTTGCAATAAAAATATGCATATACATATTTTTATTGCAAATACGCATATGCATATTAGGCATCTTCAAAAAATAACAATTCCATACTACAAGGAAATTCCGTTAATACTTAATAGTCTTAGTGGGTTCTATTGACAAAGTATTACACAAAACCATTTCCTAGATGGATTTATTATTTTTTGAAGATGCCTTATATAAAGTAAAGGGGTTAAATTGATATTGAGGTGGTTTATATGGGGAATAATTTTAAATATTATAAAAACCACCTGCAAAATAATATAAAGTCACTTGTTATTGTCTAAGCAATGCTTATATAGTAAATCTATCCTACAACAACTATATTATTTCTATGAGAAGCCTTGTAAAGATAACATGGGTTTTTAATGCAAAAAATATATGCCTCTTCATCTTTCATGTATTTCACAATACCGTAAAAGCCTTTCCAATCGTTGTTGTCTTCAATTTTAACTATACTTCCAATTTTCATTAAATTCACCTCAAAAATTTTAATACATAATATATCTTTGACATTTATATGAAAAGTTATACTTATTAATTTAACGTTCTTACACATTATATCATATTTAAACATAAAAAACACATTATTAGTTATTTTTAGGTTAAACCTCCAATAATATGCCATAAAATTTGTATTAATTTTAAATATCGACATTTGGCATGTTTGTTATTGATTATATATTTTCATTTATGGTTTTAAACCAATAATTTTATGATTAATTGTGTTGTTTTTTGATTGAATTTGTATTATCATATTCATAGTGTTAAAAATTAAACTATTTTGTAAAGGTTGTGAAAATAAATGATATATACAGTTACTTTCAATCCCGCTATAGATTATGTAATAAATGTAGATAAATTTAAGCAAGGTTCAGTTAATAGGGTATCAAGCAACGAAAAGTTTGCTGGCGGAAAGGGAATAAATGTATCAAGAGTTTTAAATAATCTTGGTGTAAAAAGTAAGGCTTTAGGATTTGTTGGTGGCTTTACAGGTAAGTTTATTGTAGATTCCTTAGAAGAACAAGGTGTAGAAACTCAATTCATTGAGGTAAAAGAGGACACTAGAATAAATGTGAAAATGAAGTCTGACACTGAAACAGAAATTAACGGTGCTGGTCCTGAAGTTACTTCTAGCGATTTAGAAAAATTATTTGATATAATAAAAAGTTTAACTTCTGAAGATTATTTAGTATTAGCTGGTAATGTTCAAAAATCTGTTCCTAGCAATATTTACTCTATTATTCAAGAAAAATGTGCTGACAATAACGTTAAAGTCATTGTTGATACAACTGGCGATGCTTTAGTTGCTACTTTAAAAAACAAGCCATTTTTAATAAAACCAAATAATCATGAATTAGGTGAAATATTTAACAAAGAACTTGAAACTAAAGAAGACATAATATTTTATGCAAAAAAATTAATTGAAATGGGTGCCCAAAATGTTATTATATCAATGGCTGCAAAAGGTGCTCTTTTAATCAATTCTTCTGGAGTTTATCATGCAACACCTGCTAAAGGCACTGTTAAAAATTCAGTTGGTGCTGGTGATTCTGTAATAGGTGGATTCCTTGCAAAATACTCTGAAAATAAAGATATACTAGAAGCTTTCAGATATGGTGCTGCTTCTGGAAGTACAACAGCCTTTTCAAAGGATTTATGCATAAAAGAAGATGTTGAGCACTATTTAAAACAAATTCAAGTTTCAAAATTATAAAATTCATTTGTACCAAAATATGCAGCTTATTCTTATTTTGGTACAAATAATTATATTTATATTATTGTGAAATCATAAAAATTCTAAACTATAACCCCATACCTAGATAATATTAGTTTAGGATTTACAATGATTTCATTCAATTAGGAGGTTAATAATGAAAATTACAGAACTTTTAAGTAAAGACACTATTATTTTAAATTTAAAATCAACAACAAAACCAGCTGTAATCGATGAATTAGTTGATAAGCTTTACAGCGCTGGAAAGTTAAATGACAAAGACGAGTACAAAAAAGCCATATTAAAAAGAGAATCAGAATTCTCTACAGGAATTGGTGATGGAATTGCAATCCCCCATGCAAAAACTGCTGCCGTAAAAACACCTGCTTTAGCTTTTGGACTTTCAAAAGATGGAGTAGATTATGATTCACTTGATGGACAACCTGCTAATATATTTTTTATGATAGCAGCAAGCGAAGGTGCTAACAATGAACATTTAGAAACTTTATCTAGATTATCTACTATGCTAATGAATCCAGACTTTAAAAATGGTCTTCTTGAAGCAAAAAGTGAAGATGAAGTTCTAAATCTTATTAATAGTCAAGAAGAAGAAAAATTAGAAGAAGAAGTTTCAGAAGAAATACAAACAGAAAATGAAAATTCAAAAGGTCTTGTATTAGCTGTTACTGCATGCCCAACTGGAATTGCACATACATATATGTCCGCAGATGCTTTAAAAAATAAGGCTAAAGAAATGGGTGTAGACATAAAAGTTGAAACTAACGGATCAACTGGTGTAAAAAACAGATTAACTGCTGAAGAAATAGAAAAAGCAGCTGGAATTATTGTTGCTGCTGATAAGCAAGTTGAAATGGCAAGATTTGATGGTAAAAAGGTTCTTCAAGTACCAGTAGTTGACGGTATCAAAAGACCAGAAGAGCTTATAACTAAGGCATTAAATGGAGATGCTCCTGTGTACAAGCATGAAGGTGGAAGTGCTAGTGCTTCTACTAAATCGTCTGGACAAAGAGTAGGTTTCTATAAACACCTTATGAATGGTATTTCAAACATGCTTCCTTTTGTCGTTGGTGGCGGTATATTAATTGCTGTATCTTTTATGTTTGGAATTAAAGCTTATGATCCTAAAGATCCTACTTATAATTATTTTGCAAAATTATTGAACGATATAGGCGGCGGAAATGCATTTGCCTTAATGATTCCTGTACTTGCCGGCTTTATTGGTATGAGTATTGCTGATAGACCTGGTTTTGCGCCAGCTATGGTTGGTGGATTCATTGCAGCAAATAATGGTGCAGGCTTTATAGGTGGCTTAATTGCTGGTTTCCTTGGTGGTTATGTAGTTGTTCTTTTAAAGAAAATATTTGCAAAACTCCCTGAAACCCTTGATGGTTTAAAACCTGTACTTATATATCCACTGTTTGGTATATTTATTACTGGTGCAATAATGTTTATTGTAATAGTAGGACCTGCAAAAGCAATAAATTTAGGTCTTCAACATTGGTTAACTGGAATGGGTACAACAAATAAACTTATTCTAGGTTTAGTATTGGGCGGAATGATGGCTATCGACATGGGTGGTCCAATAAACAAAGCTGCTTTTGCTTTTGGTATTGCAATGATAAGTTCTGGAAACTATTATCCACATGCTGCTGTTATGGCTGGCGGTATGGTTCCTCCTCTTGGAATTGCCCTTGCAACTACTTTATTCAAAAACAAATTTACTGCTGATGAAAAAAAATCTGGTTTAACTTGCTATATAATGGGTGCTTGTTTTATAACTGAAGGTGCTATTCCTTTTGCTGCTAGTGATCCAACTAGAGTAATACCTGCATCTGTTGTAGGTTCAGCTGTAGCAGGAGCTTTAGCTATGTTCTTTAATATAGGCCTTCCAGCCCCTCACGGCGGAATATTTGTAATAGCTATAGTTAAAGGAAACCCTTTATTATACTTATTATCAATCATAATTGGAGCAGTTATTACTGCAATACTTCTTGGTATATTAAAGAAACCAGTAAACACTGAAGCTTAAAATTAATACAAAGTAAAAAACAGAGTAGAGAGTAAAGAGTAGAGAGTAGAGTGAATGATGATTTTCTTCCGTTTCACTACGGAAAATCTTAAAACTTATTTTTGATTGCTTACGCAATCGTATCATAAATGTCGTTCAGCGAAGCTGACACCATTTAAGTTTAAGATTTACCTGACGTAAGGAAAAGTAAATCATCCTTAACTCTACTCTCTACTATCAACTCTTTACTCTGTCTTTTTATTTTCTCCCACGGTCTCTTATTTAAGCTTATTATTAGACTTTTCCTCAATATAAATATCTAGTGCTTTGATTCCCCTTTTAGCAAGTTTTATAAACAATACAAATCCATAAATTCCGATGCCTAATAAGGCTAAAATAATTATTATATTAATAAATGAAAACACAACCATTGTAGACATAGTCCTCCCCCTTAAGTAAATTTTATTTATAATATTATCATCATTTTCAAAATATGTAAACATTTATTAATCTGTACTCAAATTAAAGGCATTTTCTATATAACATTTTTATTTCGTCAAGTTCAGGCTTTCTTGGATTATTTCCTATAGCATAAGTCATGGTTTTTACAGCATTATTTGAAAGCCATTCTATATGTTCTTCCTTTACGCCTAGGTCTCCTAGTGTCTTATTTAAATCTAATTTCTTAAGAAGTTTTTTAATTCCATTTATGCTCTTTTTAGCGGCATCATGAACACTTAAGCCTTCTACATCTTCACCAAGTATTTTAGCTATGTTTGCAAATTTTTCTTCTGCGCTCTCGTACGAATATTCTGCCCAATTAGCTAAAATTGCTGCTAGCCCTTCACCATGTGTTACATCCAAAAGACCACTTACAGGATGTTCAAGTCCATGAGCAAGTGCTACTCCCGATGCATCTATCACCATTCCACCAAGTGTATTAGCAAAAGCCATTTTACTCCATGCCTCTATATCTTCTGGATTTTCATACACCTTAGGCAAGTTTTGGTATACAAGTTCCATAGCCTTTAAAGCTAAAATTTCACTTATTGGATTGCTATTGTTTGAAACATATGCCTCAGCTGCATGGCAGAAGACATCAATTCCAGTAGGTGCTATTATATGTCTTGGAAGTGTTGTCATAAGCTCAGCATCAATTATTGAAACCTTTGGATATATAAGTGGTGAATTTAAGGATTTCTTATCGTTATTCTCAGGGTTAGTTAAAACAGCAAGCTTGTCTCCTTCGCTTCCAGTTCCTGCTGTTGTTGTTACCGCTATTATCGGGAGCGCAGTCGTTCCTATTTTTCTTCCAAATATGTAATCATTAATGTCTCCTTCATTAATAGCCATAAAAGCAATTGCCTTAGCAGCATCCATCGCACTTCCCCCACCTAATGCAATTACAACATTACAGCCAGCTTCCTTAGCCAACTTAACACCAGCTTCTGCTGTAGTTGTAAGTGGATTTGATGGAACTTTATCAAATATAACACTTTCAACCCCTGCTGTTTTTAAATATGAAACTGTTCTATCTAATAAACCTGTTTTTTTAGTACTGCTTCTTCCTGTAACTATTAATGCCTTATTGCCATACTCTTTTGTAATTTTTCCTATTTGCGCTAGCTTACCAGGTCCAAATAAAAGTCTTGTTGGTAAAAAATAATCAAAGTTAATCATAATTCTAGTCTCCTTTTTTCTTCAAATGTTCAATCGTATCTAAAATATCCTGCTCCGTTAAATTTAAAGTATGCCCTGCCATAATCCTTTTAGGCTTATAACTTATGTATTTTTTAAGTGTATTAATATAAGTTTCAATATCATCATCTTCAACAGATACATTAGGTTTTTCTAAATTATCCCCTACATAAAGCGTCTTATTTTCATGATCAAATATAGAAATACAATCTATAGTATGACCCGGACTATAAAATATTTCAATACCATCTTTATGAAATTCTAATTTATCCGTAAAAGTTATGTTTGGCAAGCATTTAGTTGTATTTCCTAAAGCATATTTCTTGTTTTTTTCTAAATCCTTTTCCCATACTCCATCTAACAGTTTCCTGCACTTTTCATGACTTATTATATCAGATTTTTGAAAACAGCAATTTCCCCATACATGATCCCAATGAGAATGTGTATTTATAGCTGTAACTTTTTTCTCACCTATTTTTTTTATTATGGGCATCATATAATCACTGCCGCAAAATGTATCTATTAAATAGAAGGCATTTTCTTTTTCAATTAAAAATGCATAGGTTAGGCAGCTTCCAAGTTCATCAAATTCATATGCTATAGCGTTAGTTGTTATTTTATTAATTTTCGTAAATTCTCACCTCTTTTGTAATTAAAATTTTCTTATCCAATATCTGCATATACCTTCAATAATATCCTGAAGTTCTCCACCATTTTCCTCTATTACACTTCTTGAAGCTGTATTATTTTCATTGCAAGTTAAAAGTACTTCCAGCATACTTTTTTCTTTAGCTTTTTTTAAAGCTTCTTTAAGTATTAGCTTACCATACCCCTTTCCTCTTTCAGTTGGCCTTATAGTATATCCTATATGTCCTCCCTCTTTTTTTAAGTTTTCATTCAAATAATGCCTAAGCTTTGTAATCCCAACCGGTTTTTCATCAATATATAGCCAATATGTTGTTTGTGGAACATATTTAGAATTTAAATTTATACCTTTAGACATTTCTATATGTCCAATAAGATAACTTTCAAACTCATCATAACTTATATTATATCCAGCATTCATATATCCATTTTCGCCCGGTCCAATTTCTTTAATCATATCAAATATTTCTTTTCCATCGTGAAGAGATAACTCTTTTAGCTCAACCAACCTAATTCCACCTTGCTTCATTTATAGATAAACCATTTCAACTACCAAAATCAATTTGCATCATAATGCCCAAAAGCCAGCATTTTGATACAAATTAATTTTAAAGTTTCAAGTGGTTTATCTTTATTTATGGTATCATTTTTTTCAATATTTCAGTATTAACTTCCGAATCATAATTTACTTTATCAACATCAAAACCATTTAGCTGCATAAATTCATTTTTATAACCAGCATAATCTGATAAAACTTTAAAATTTTCTGGAGTGACTTTTTTCCAAAGCTCATCTACTTCTCTTTGCACATCTTCCCTGAGTTCTAAATCATCCATTCTAAGTCTACCAGCTTCATCAAATTCTATCTTACTTCCTGAATATATTTTTTCTGAAAACATTCTCTGCATCTGCATTATACAGTTTTCATGAATATTTTTTTCTTTCATAACCTTATACAAAATTGCAGCATATACAGGAAACGTTGGAATGTATGCACTTGCTTTTGTTACTAATGCCTTATTTACAGATACAAATGCCCTTCCACCTATTTCTTCTGAAAGTTTTTTATTTATCCTAAGAACAGTTTCTTCAAGATTTTTTTTTGCTACCCCTATAGTACCTTCTCTATATATCTTATACGTCTTTGGCGATCCTATATATGAGTAGGTTATGGCAATTGCTTTATCAGAAAAACAGTTATTCTTCAAAAGCTCATAGCACCATTCTTCTAAATCCTCCCCTCCCATTACCTTTTTAGTACCTTCTATTTCCTCTGGAGTTGCACTACTAACCTTTTTCATAACTATTTCATCGTTAGAAATATCAATAGTATTACCTGTGAATTCTCCGGAGGTTGTTTTAATTGTTGAATTATAGATTTTTCCTGTTTTATAGTCTTTCCTTCTTGGTGCAGCAAGACTATACACAAGCAAATCTATTTTTCCAAACTCTTTTTTTATGTATTCAATTACCTTTTCTTTAACTTCATATGAGAAAGCATCATCAATAAAGTTTTTGGCGATTAAACCTTCTTTTTCTGCAAACTCTTTAAAAAATATATTATTATACCAGCCAGCTGTTCCAAGCCTTCTATCCGTTGCACCTGTTTCATATGATACTCCAATAGTATCAGCTTTTGAACCTCCAAATGCCAATGAAATTCTAGTTGCAAGACCAAAGCCTGACGAAGCACCGATTATTAAAACCTTTTTAGCTCCATTAAATTGTTTAGCTTTTTTACAATAATCTATTTGATTTAATACTTCCTGTCTGCATCCATATGGATGAACATTTTTAACAAGCCCTCTAATAATCTCCGCTTTTATTTTCATCATTTCTCCTCCAAGCATACCTAATTTATAATAAAATTATACTATGTGGAGTATACTACATTGTCAAACATTTTTTTCATTTATTATTTTATTTAGCACAGGGCATGTTAGTTCTTCTATTTCACTTTGAAATTCTATTAGCATTTCTTTTTTGTGAATAAGCTTTTTGCACTCTTCATCTACTTCTTTTACTTTATTTTCAATAATCTCATTAAATCCCATTCCTTCAATTCCGTTATTTGAAACCTCACAAAGGAAATTAGCTATTTCATGTAGAGTAAAACCATAAGATTTTGCTTTCATTATTAATTTTAATTTGTATACATACATTTCTGAATACTTTTTATATCCATTTTCAAACTTTTCTGGTTTAGGGATTAAGTTTATCTTTTCATAATAACGAATTGTTTCGATATTCATATTTACAATTTTGCTTAATTCACCGACTGTATAATATCTCATAGAAACCTACCTTTATTAGTTATTTTCTTTAAGATGCCTTAATTTTCTTTTCCAGTTTTTACGGCTGATTCACTAATAATATAACATAATTTCACTCTAGATAGCCATCTTTCTGAAGCTGAAATTTTTCTTCCATATCCATTTTCTTCTTCCTTATACAATAATCCTTTAACTGCCTTGTATCCAACTTTTAACTTTTCAATTCTATGCACTATCATTGGCCATTCCGCATCTGTCATTTTATCTTTAGAATATTTTGCAATAGCCTCTGCACTTTTTCTTGAAAAACCAGAGGAGCCAGCAGTAATATCTACTTCTTGTCCAAATTCTAATGAAAATATCTTATTTGTAATCTTCTCTGTTTCAATCCATTCAACAGGATGAGTGTTAAAAGCTTCTTCCGTCCTTCCTAATATAAGATAATTAAATTGTTCTATGTATAAAGGAATTCTTCTAAGTTCACTTTCATATTCAATAGCCCAGGTAAGTAGTCTATCAAAATCACAATAATGAAAATACTTATCATTCCCTGAAAGTGCAAAATTTACAGCTTCTCTTCTAGCATTAGCTGCACCCTTTTTAGCTATTACTTTTACATTAAAGCCTCCTGCCATAAGTTTTTCTTGTAATTTAATATCAGTTTCTTCACTTACTGTAATAAATAAATTAGAATAAATCTCCCTAAAAACATTGCTTACCTTCTCATAAAACTTTAAATTTTTACCCTTCGGATCATGTGTTACACAAATCAAAGCAACATCTGCCAAGTTTTTCACCTACCTATTTATTGATTTTCTTTTATTTTATAACATGTAATATTTTTATTCAACTTAGATATCTTAAAAAATACGAACCTTTATTCAGAGTACAGTTGACAGAGTACAGAGTACAGTTAAGGATGATTTTTCTTCGCTTTGCTACAGAAAATCTTAAAACTTAGTTTTTGATTGCTTACGCAATCGTAACATCAATGTTAATCAGCGAAGCTGACAACATTTAAGTTTAAGATTTACCTGACAAAAGGAAGGTAAATCAACCTTAACTGTACTCTGTCATCTGTACTCTGTACTCTGATTTGTTTGTTTTAATTAATTTTCCAAAATTTATTGTCATTATCTTTTAAATTAATTCTTAAGTAAACTGGATTCTTAGGTAACTTATTATCTGTAGTTCTAAAAGACACCTGTAAATTATAATTATTAGGCTCAAATATTATTTTTTGTTGAAAATTTTTATCATATAAATCTCCATCAACAGCATCTCCAGGCTTGCTTCCACTATAAAAATCTGTTATTTCTTTAATTTCTTTTATTCCAATAGAATTTCCTTTTGACAAAAGTTCCTTCTTCATGCTGTCCCATCTTTTAACATTGGACGCATCATAAGAGTGATTATCATAATTTCCCTTTAATAAAAACGAATTAACACAGGCGATGGAGTTCTTCACATCCCAGTTTATTCCTGGATTGAGTATAGATTTTTCTGTTCTAAAATCTCTGACCGCATTTGAATCAAGTGCTTGATTGTTTTCTAAAACTTTACTTGTTTTTGAATCAGCTAAAAAAATTAAATTGCTAAATGCATAATTTCTTTCTTTTTCTTTTAGATAACTTCCAACATCATCCAAAGTGTAGCAATTTTCTAAAGCATATCTTAAATCAAATGGATATGAACGTTTCAAGTTTGATGAATAAATCTCATTTGTCTTTGAAGCTAAAATTGAGGCAAAAACTTTATTACAGTTAAAACCGGATATAACCCCTAAATACCCCAAATATCCTACAGTACAAATGGATTTGCCATTATTATTAAAGGTAGTTACAGCCTGTATTTTAGCCAAATCATTTTTCAAATCTGAAGGAAATTCTAAACTCGTAGCAACTAATGTATGTCCACTTTTAGAACGTTCCCCATATACCGCAAGAGCTGAGCCTTTAGTCGCACTTAACACATCAGGTAATAAACTCATTAAATATATTTCATCCTTAGATAACTTACCATCACCGGGTATGTCTTTTTTAGAGTTTGATAGTTTAGATGCCATTCCCTCTATTTCATCTTTATAAGCTTTATCTAATTGGGCTTCAATACCTTTAGCCCTTTTTATTATAGTTTTATAATCATTATCTACTGTAACCAAATATTTAATATATGAATCAACCATTGTTTCATAATTAGGTACAACTTTTAAAATTTCTTCCCCATACTCCTCACCTACTTGTTTATGCGATTTAGCTTTTGTAAAATCAAGTGTAACATTATAGTATTTGCCCTTATTAATTATTATAGCTACTGAATCATTATTATTTGATGATTTTCTATAACCACATCCAGTTACCGATATTTGTATAATAAAGAATACAACTATTATTAAAATAAATTTTTTGTTCATGTTTCACCTCTATTTACAATTTATACTTTTGCCATTATAAATATTTTATACTAAGCCACGTTAATTGTAAATATATGGTAATGAATATTAATTTGTCCCTTGTGAAAAAATAATAAAAACATTGGAGGTGACATTATGAAAAATTCTAAATTAATAAGTAGTATATTGATAAATACATTTCTTATTTCTGGACTTACTGGTTGCAAAAATATTCCAATGACTAAATCTAATACAAATCAAAATACTGCAAATGCAGAAGCCGCATCTAATGGTTCTTCTATAACTACTGCTTCGGAAAAAGTAATCCCCTCTGTGGTTGGAATTACAACAACAAGCATAAATGAAAACAACCAAACAGTTCAGGGTGTTGGCTCCGGTATGATAATTGACAATGCTGGATATATACTTACAAATAACCATGTAGCTAATGCTAACAGTAGGGATATAACTGTATCTCTATACGACGGTAGAAACCTTTCTGGTACTCCTGTTTGGTCAAATGAAGCATTAGATCTTTCTATAATTAAAATAGCAGGTAAAAATTTTTCTTCTGTAAAATTAGGAGATTCTTCAAAGGTAAAAATAGGTGAAACTGCCATAGCTATTGGTAACCCATTGGGATTAAACTTTCAAAGGACCGTTACTTCTGGAATTATAAGTGCAGTTAACAGAACTCTTGAAGTTAGCGAAGGTAGTTTTATGGAAGATTTATTTCAAACCGATGCTTCAATAAATCCCGGTAACAGTGGAGGTCCTCTTATAAATATAAATGGAGAGGTTATTGGTGTAAATTCAGCGAAAATTACGAGTGCAGAAGGAATAGGCTTTTCAATACCAATAAATATAATTAAACCTGTATTAAAAAGTGTAAAGGCAACTGGCAAATTTACAACTCCTGTCCTCGGAGTTATTGCTTTCGATAAATCAATGTCGGGGTATTTAAATATAAATTTTCAAAATGGTATTTATATTTACAATGTTAATTCAGGCAGTGGTGCATATGCTGCTGGTCTTAGAAAAGGTGACATCATTTTAGCTATGAACGGAAATATAGTTAATACTGTAAATGATTTAAGAGAGGTCATTTATAATTTAGGAGTAGGAAATACTGTAAGGATAAAAGCTATGACTTCTAGCGGCGAAAGAAATTTTGATGTTAAAATTAATGCAATGCAATAGATACAAGCAACCTGAAACAATGAAATTACACATACCGAGTGTATCCTGTTAAACCAGAATTTATAGATAAGAGTACAGTGGCGGAAGAAAATCATCCTTCACTGTACTTTGTACTCTGTCTGCCTTTTTAGGGCTTTCATAAAAAATTCTTTATAAGCATTTGCTTCATTTTCATCTTCCTTAATAGGTGTTTTTATATCCATATAATATTTGCCCGATTCAATATGCACCGAAAGAGAATTTAATGGAAATCCTTCATCTCTATTTTTATGTGGTTTTGCTGCTATTATATATTTCTCAGATGCTATCTTCTCACCATCATATTCGAAAATTTGCTTTTCATCAATTACAAGACATATTGCATTCCTATATCTTGCTATAGCTTTTCCACCTAAGCTTCTTGAAATTCCAGAATAGTATTCTATCATCTCTTCATCATTTAATGTTTTTCCATGAATTCTTCTAACATGCACACCTGGCTGTTCTTCTTCGTTTAAGCCTTCAATATATAAACCCGAATCACAAGAAAACACAGGAATTTTAGCTGCTTTATAATATGCAAGCGCCTTAATTCTCGCATTCTCCAAAGGCTTATTTCCACTTTCATCTATAGTTCCTAATTGCAGTTTTACATCATTTAAAGTCAATAATTCTATATCTAATCCTTCAAGCATTTTTTTCATCCATTTAATCTTTGATGGATTTGTTGTACCATACAAAATTTTCATATCTTCACCTACATTCTATAGATAAACCATTTCAACTACCAAAATCAATTTGCATCAAAATGCCTAGAAGATGGCATTTTGATACAAATTAATTTTGAAGTTTCAAGTAGTTTATCTTTATTCAATAACTTTTCCTTCAATTAAGACTCTTCCTTCATCTGGACATCTAAATTGAAATTTCTTTTCTCTAGTGCTGCCATAATCTAAATCTCCATTGTTTAAAAGCGTATAAACATTGGGATATATACACTGCCACAATTCATGGCATATAGGAGGACAAAGGTCTTCTACAATATATGTATCCCCCGCTTTATGATATCCTCCACGACATTTACTTTCTAGTATCGTCAACTTAACTTTCATAATAACATACTTCTTTCTTGTTTTTATTAATTATAATTTACTTTAATAATATTGCCTCTTCCGGGAAGTCCATTAATGCATCCGATCCATTTAATTTTTCTACCTTGGCAGCCTCATTAATTCTGAAAACATATTTTTGCTCTTTAGTAGATGGCAGCCATTTTGAAGTAAATTTAGGTTCACCATTTATAGCAAAACCTACATACATATCGCGTAAAATATCTCCAGATTTTTTTAGTTGCTCTTGTGATAGTATTTTAATTAGCATTTCTGGCACTTCCTCTTCCCAAAGCGCCATCATATCAAGTGCATGAAGTGCAGGTGGCAATTCATAGCTATACTGCCATACTGTTAATCCACGTTCTATTAGAGTATCAGCTAATTTATAAGTATGAGTTCTATACATATAATCAGAAAGGATATCACATTTCTTCTGAATTCTTTCTTTTTCATCAATGTCACTCGCAATTTTACTGAATTCATTTTCCGCATATACTGCATTATCGCCAAAAAGCTGTTTCGCTATTGTATTAAATTCTTCATCCTGAGCAAAGTAGCTATACCATCCACATTCATTTTTATTGCAGCCAATAACTGCTTTGCCTTTCCAACCATTTTCACTTTTAATGTCCTCATGCCAATCAGTTGGAATTACAATATCATCAGCTACAGGTCCAAAATAACAAGTCGATACACCGCTGCTGCAAAACTCTTCATTTGCTTTCGTTAAAATGTCATTATCTACAGTAAGTATGTCTTCAATATTATTAAGCTTTAAAATTTTAAGAAAACGCTTTGTTATCTCATGCGCAGTATTTGTATCCCTTATACTTTGAATTCCACCACTTGATAACACTGCACTGTGAAACAAATTTTTAGATTCCTTAGCTACCATAAGTGCACCAATGGACTTAGCCCCTGCAGATTCACCAATCACCGTAATTCTATCCCTGTCACCACCAAAAGCAGCTGCATTATTATAAATCCATTTTAATGCTGCTATTTGATCCAATGTCCCATTATTACCTGAAGTTTTATATTTATCTCCAAGCTTTTTTCCTAAATAAAGATATCCCCATACCCCTACACGATAATTGAACCCTACATAAACAAATTGTTCTCCTTTAAGTAGTCCAACTCCTGTTTTTATTTTCTTATCTGCTCCACCATTTTGAAATGCTCCACCATATATATCTACTACAATGGGAAGTTTTCCTTTAATACTTGGTGTGAATATATTCATATTTAAGCAATCATCTGACATATTAAATTTCTCTTTAGAAATACTCTGCATTTTCCTAGGCGCTTGCCAGCATCTTGGACCATAATGAACTGCTCTAAAGGTCCCTTCCCAATTTATTTCCTCAGGTGGACAAAATCTTTTTGCCTTTGCAAATGGAACTCCAAGAAAAATTTCATATACATCTGAAACAAAGCCCTGAACCTTACCGCCTGTTGTATTTACAATATCTGTTTCTATCATAGTAATGCCCCCAAATCTTCACGTACTTTATCAAAATTCTTATAAAGGTGGATTTACCTGCATTATGCTATCTTTAACACTACTGTGGTTTTTTAAAATAATATAGTTTTCCATCATCTATTGAATATTGAAGCAAATTTTTGTTGTAAAGATAAGCAACAAAGGCTGAAACTGCGGAAAAATTTATGTGGTATTGATTAAAATCCATTGCAAGCTCATTTAATACCGATAAATTTTCTAAAATATCTTCTCTAGTTAATGGCTGATCAAGTAAATCTAAAATTTGATTCTCATAGTTTTCTATATTAGCTAAATTCTTATCTATAACTAACATAAACTCTTCTTTTGTTAACACACTGTTGCTGTGACTTATTACAAAATAATCTGCATCAGCAGTTTTTAACTTATTTAAAGTATCTTTTTCAAGTTTTACATCATAAAGATATGGCAGTGAATATTTTTCAAGTATTTCTGTACTAAATACACTATCCCCAACAAAACATACCTTTTCGTGTGTAATTATTCCAATAAGATCTACTGTGTGTCCACCTAAACTTATAATTTCAAATTTCTCATCATTTATTTTATTTTCACCTTCTACAGTTACAAAATCCACTAAAAATTCCTTGTTACTTTTGTGAAGTTCTTTAATTGGACTTGCACCAAAAAGTGAAAATGGATATAAATGAGGGTTTTCCATAGGAAGTTTTTCTTTCTCTGAGGTATAAACTAAACAGCCTGGATATTCTTCTTTAAAATATACATTACCCCCACAGTGGTCCATGTGGTGATGAGTGTTTATTATATACTTTGGATGAAGTCCATTTTGTTTTAAAACCTCATCTATTTTACGTGCTGCTCCAGTATCTTTTCCACTGTCTATTAAAAGACAATTTTTATTTTTAAAAACATAAACTCCTATATTTGTTGGTGCATCTATATAATATGTACTACCCTTAATCTTAGTAAGTTCCATAATATTCTCCCTTCTGCAAAAATTACTTTAAATTAATTATATAATTTATTATGAATAGTATCAAATAAATATCGATTCTAAATTTAAGCTTAAAATTTTAGTGGCAGCAATCATTACAATTGCTGCCATACATACATTAATTAATCATTTTCTAGTTTTGCTTTAAGTTCATTTATTCTATCAATACTTAATCCAGTTCCTTGCGCTACTATAACTTCACTCATTCCTAGTTTTAAGAAGCTTATTGCTGTTTCTTCTTTTGCTTCAGTTTTACCTACTGCTCTTCCTTCTTCTAAACCTTCAATCTTGCCTTCCTCTTTTGCACCTTCAAGCATACTCTTCTCATCTAATATTTTTTTCATTCGAAGTTCTGCGAGTCTCACAGTTTCCGGGTCTCTACTTAACATATCTAAAACTGTTATAGCTTTTCTTATTGCTGGTTCACTCATTTCTACCACCTCCATCACTTCTTTTTCTGGTTTTGTTAAAAATGTAAGCCACTTATCCAGACTGTTATTCATCTCTAGATTTTCATCTAAAAACTTTGGCAATTCAACAAAATGTATTTCTAATATATCTGTTAACATCGTCCTTTCATCATCTTCGTATAAGTGATATGCTGTATGATACTTCTTGCTCTCAATATAATTAAAATTTAATATATTTATGGTTATAGTTTTATTAAGCCTCTTATAGTCCTCACCTTTTTTTATTTGGTTTGAGTACAACCTAGACCAATAAAACAAAGTTCTTTTCAACATATTATATCTATTTATAAGTTGTATTTCGACGTTTATGTGAATTTCTTTTTCTGTTATAACTCTTACATCTAATATTCCAATTTTATCATCTACAGCTTCTATATCTGATAGTTTTGTATCCACATATTCTATATGCTTTATCTTTTCTTTTTCAGTTTCTTCTAAAATAGCATTTAAAAAACTTATTAATATATCCTCATTTTCAGGACTTCCAAATATTTTTTGAAATACTATGTCATTCTTCGGGTCAAGAATTATTTTATCATCATAATTATTATTCATTGTAATCCTCCTCCGTTAATAATATTCTACCAAATTTGCTATTCTTATTCTATACTGAACTTATTTTTTAACTGAATTTATATACAAAATCTACTTCATTAAACTAAGTAGCTGCTATTGCCACACTTCTATAATTTCCGCTGTACTTACCTCAAAATTCTAGCTTTCCATATCTATTATTGATTCATGAATCCTAATGCAATAAATGTAATAGTAACAATTAGGAGGAAAAGTTCTGTCAATGCATAAAGGATATTTATTGACTTACATGAACCTTGGCAGTACAATTAAGGTATAAAATTACAAAACAGTTAATTTAAAACTCAAATTCAGTAAAATATGGAGGAAGGCTAAAATGAAAAAAGCTCTAATTGGAATTTTAATTGTAGTAGTTTGTATTATGGGATTTGATGCATATAAGAATATTGAGACAAGAAACAGCTTCGATTTAAAACAATTAGCTGCGGATGGTGAACGATTTTTTTGGACTGATAACTCTGAGCATAATAGATATGATATTAAATTCGACTCCCTTAATGGAGATGACATTAAAGAAGTTATTTCAAAAAAAGATGCTTATAATATGAAAATTGATTCTAACATTACAAGTGGAGATTTTAATTTAAAAATTTATAATGACAATAAGGTTTTATTCAAACGAAGTGGTTCGGTAAGTAAAACTATAACAATAAACAAGAATGATAGTAAGAATATAAAAATTGAAATTGATGGAAAAAAAGCCAAGGGAAATATTAAAATCAATTTAAGTTAAAAAAGCCGTAGGTTCAACCCTACAGCTTTTTTTGATTTCTAACGTGCTTTTCCTATATCTTTTCTATAGTAAATGCCATCAAATTTAACTTTATTTATATCTGCATACGCTTTTTCAATTGCTTCCTCTAGAGAATTTCCTCTTGCTGAAGCACAAAGCACTCTACCACCGTTAGTCTTATAAACTCCATTTTCAAGTGATACTCCTGCACAGAATACTTTATTATCTACATCTTCAATTCCTGTGATTTCAAATCCAGTAGGATATTTACCTGGATATCCTTTAGAAGCTGCAACAACACAGCAAGCATTTCCATCGTGCCATTTCAAATCAAATTCTGTAAGCTTCTTTGAAAGTGCTGCTTCTATTAAATCTACTAAATCACTCTCCATTAAGCAAAGCACTGCTTGAGTTTCTGGATCTCCCATTCTAACATTGTATTCAAGAAGATATACTCCCTTTTCTGTTATCATTATTCCAAAGAAAATTATACCTGTGAAATCCATTTTTTCTTCTTGTATACCATGAAGTGTAGCCTTTAAAATTTCTTCATTAAAGCTCTCTAGAACTTCTTTTGTGCAATATGGATTTGGTGCTATTGCTCCCATACCACCTGTATTAGGTCCCTTATTGTCGTCAAAAATTTGTTTGTGATCTTTAGAAGATACAAATGGAAGTATAGTTGTACCATCTGTTATTGAAAGTATTGAAGCTTCAACACCTCTTAAGAATTCTTCAATGACAACTTTTTTGCCTGAACCTTTAAATACATCATCAACCATGAAGGATTTAATTGTTTCTTCTGCTTCCTCATATTTTTCACAAATTACAACACCTTTTCCAGCTGCCAAACCATCTGCTTTTATTACTATGGGATATGAACAAGTTTTCAAATAATCTATAGAAGCTTCAGCATTTTCAAAAACTGCATATTCTGCTGTTTTTACATTATACTTTTTCATGAAATCCTTTGAAAAAGACTTGCTGCCTTCAAGCCCAGCTGCATATTTACTTGGTCCAAATATTTTAAGTCCTTCTTTTTTAAATTCATCTACTATTCCGTCTACTAGTGGTACTTCTGGGCCTACTACTGTAAGCTCTATTTTATTTTCTTTAGCAAATTTTAAAAGTTCATCTATTTTGTTTAAGTTTACATTTTCACATTTATCTTCTTTAGCTGTTCCGCCATTTCCTGGTGCGCAGTATATCTTTTCAACTTTTGAATTCTGTGCCATTTTCCATGCAAGTGCATGCTCTCTACCACCTGAGCCTATTAGTAATATATTCATAATAAACCTCCAATTCCTAGTGTTTAAAGTGTCTTACTCCAGTCATAACCATTGAAATTCCATGCTTATTGCAGCCATCTATTGATTCTTGATCTCTTAAAGAACCACCTGGTTGAACTATTGCTTTTATTCCGTGTTTTGCAGCTTCTTCTACTATATCGCCAAATGGAAAGAAAGCATCTGAAGCAAGCACTGTTGCCCCTTCTCCTCTTTCCATAGCATCCTTTGCAGGCCATATTCTGTTAACCTGACCGCCGCCAATTCCTACTGCTGCTCCATTTTTTACAACGACAATTGCATTTGATTTTACGTATTTTACAACTTTCATTCCGAAAATCATTTCTTTCATTTCCTGATCTGTTGGAGCTTTTTCAGTAACAACTTTCATTTCATCTATTAACTTTTCATCAGCACTTTGAACTAAAATTGCACCATCAACCTTTGCAAGTTCAAATTTATCTGAAGGTTTCTTTAAGGCTTTTATAACTCTTAAATTCTTTTTAGCTTTAAAAACTTCAAGAGCATCTTCTGTAAAATCTGGTGCTATAACTATTTCAAGGAAGATTTTTGCCATTTCTGTAGCAGCTTCCTTATCAACAGTTTTATTTAATGCAACTATTCCTCCAAATATTGAAGTTGAATCACAATCAAAAGCCTTTTTGTATGCTTCAAATGGAGTTTCTCCCATAGCAACACCGCATGGAGTATTATGTTTTAATGCACAGCATACTAATTCTTCAAATTCATTTACTACCTTCCAAGCTATATCCATATCTTTTATGTTATTGTAAGAAAGTTCTTTACCATTAAGTTGCTCAAAATCCTTCATTGCTCCACTTCCAGTTGCTGCTTCATAAACAGCTGCTGTTTGGTGAGGATTTTCTCCGTATCTTAAATCCATTCTCTTTTTGTATGGAAGAGTTAAGTATTCTGGATATTCATCTTCAAGAAGGAATCTGCTTATTGCACCATCATAAGCTGACATTAAGTTAAATACCTTTCCTGCAAATTTTCTCTTTGATTTATAATCAACTTCTCCATTAGTTTCAATTTGATCCATTACGTCTTTATAATCATTAACATCAGTTAAAACAACTACATCTTGAAAGTTTTTTGCAGCTGCCCTTATCATTGTAGGACCGCCTATATCTATAAATTCAACTTTTTCTTCAAAAGTAATATCCGCATCCACTTTATCAAAGAAAGGATATAAATTAACAACCACCATATCTATTGGTTTTATTCCTTTTGCTTCGATAGCCTTCATGTGTTCTTCATTTTCTCTTATAGCTAAAATTCCACCGTGTATAAATGGGTGAAGTGTTTTTACTCTTCCATCAAGCATTTCATCAAAGCCTGTTACATCTGATACTTCAACAACAGGAATTCCATTTTCTTTTAGATACTTGAAAGTTCCTCCTGTAGATATTATTTCAACACCTTTTTTATTTAAAAATTGTGCAAGTTCTAAAACTCCATTTTTATTAAAAACACTTATTAATGCTCTCTTTAACATATTCTACTTCCTTTCATTATAGATAAACCATTTCAACTACCAAAATTAATTTGCATCATAATGCCTAGAAGACGGCATTTTGATGCAAATTAATTTTACTGTTTCAAGTGGTATATCTTTATTTAGTGATTTTTACGTGTCTGCCTTCTTTCATAACTTTTCCCTCTGACAAAAGCTTTACTGCCATAGGAAGAAGCTTGTGCTCTTCAACTAATATTCTTTTTTGAAGAGCTTCAGCAGTATCATCATCTAAAACTTCTACTGCTTTTTGAAGTATTATAGCTCCAGTATCTGTACCTTCATCAACAAAATGAACTGTGCAGCCTGAAATTTTAACTCCATATTCCAAAGCTTTTTCATGAACTTTCAAACCATACATTCCATTTCCGCAAAAAGAAGGAATAAGTGAAGGATGTATATTTATTATTTTGCCATTAAATTCGTGAATTAAATCTCCCTTTAATATTGATAAAAAACCTGCAAGAACTATTAAATCTACTTTACCCCTAAGTAAATTTAATACTTCATCTGAAACTGTTCCCTTATATTCTTTTCTATCAAAAACATAAGTTTTTATTCCATGTTTTTCTGCTCTTTCTATTCCGTAAGCCCCTTTTTTATCGCTTATGACAGCCACAATTTCCGTATTCGTTATTTCTTTATTTTCAACCGCATCGATAATTGACTGAAGATCTGTTCCACCGCCGGAAATTAGAACAGCTATTTTAAACATACACCATTACCTCCAGCTTTCACAGTTCCCATTTTATAAGCCTTTTCATCCATATTCTTAAGTTCAGAAAGTACCTTGTCAGCTTCTTCTTTTGCTACACATAAAACAAAACCAATTCCCATGTTGTATGTATTAAACATGTGATCTTCATCTACACCAAGTGACATTAAATGCTTAAATATTTCTGGAACTTCAAAACTATTTTTATCAATTTCAGCTGTAAAATCACCCTTAAACATTCTTGGTATGTTTTCATAAAAACCGCCGCCAGTTATATGAGCCATTCCTCTGATTTCAAATTTTTCTAAAAGTTTAAGAACTGGCTTAACATATATTCTAGTAGGAGTTAAAAGAACTTCGCCCATTTTCTTTCCGTTAAAATCTTGATCTAAATCTGTTATAAGTTTTCTAACTAAAGAATAACCATTACTGTGGATTCCAGATGAAGCAATTCCTATAAGCACATCGCCATCTTGAATTTTACTTCCATCTATTATTTTAGCTTTATCAACTATTCCTACAGCAAAACCAGCTAAATCATATTCTCCCTCATCGTAGAAGCCTGGCATTTCTGCTGTTTCTCCTCCAATTAGCGCACATCCAGCATCCTCGCAGCCTGCTGAAACACCTTTAACAAGATCTGCCGCTACATCAGCTTCAAGTTTTCCACAAGCAATGTAATCAAGAAAAAATATTGGTTTTGCGCCATGGCATAATATGTCATTTACACACATAGCTGTACAATCTATTCCTACAGTATCATATTTCTTAGTTTTAAAGGCAACAGCAAGTTTTGTTCCTACACCATCAGTTCCAGATACTAAAACCGGGTTTTCATAGCCTTTTCCTATTTCAAACATACCTGCAAAGCTTCCTAGATTGTTTATAACTCCTGGTATAAAAGTTTTTGCCGCATATTCTTTCATTAATTTAACGGATTTATAACCTTCTTCAATATTAACTCCACTATCTTTATATGTTACCATTCCTACACAACCTTTCAAAATATTAATCTTCAAGTCTATCTTTTGCTGCTTCCATAGGTGCGGAAACAGGGTAAATTCCACTAAAGCAACCTAAACAGAATTTTTTATCTTTTCCAAGAGTCTTTAAAAGTGCCTCTATACTTAAATATCCAACACTATCAGCACCAATGAAATCACTTATTTCTTCTACAGTTTTGTGTGCTCCTATAAGCTCACTTCTATAAGCAGTGTCTATTCCAAAATAGCATGGAAATTTTACTATTGGTGACGAAACTCTAAAATGTACTTCTTTAGCTCCAGCTTTCCTGATTAAATCTACAAGTTTCTTACTAGTAGTTCCTCTCACTATAGAATCATCTATTAAAACAACCCTTTTTCCTTCTATTAAAGATTTAACTGGGTTTAGTTTTACAGATACAGCTTTTTCTCTTAATTCTTGAGTTGGAGATATAAAAGTTCTTCCAATATACTTGTTTTTTATAAGTCCTAGAGAATATGGTATACCAGAAGCTTTTGAATAACCAAGTGCAGCTGGAATACCTGAATCAGGAACTCCTATTACAATATCCGCTTCAACTGGTGAACTCTTATATAATTCTTCTCCAGCAAGTTCTCTTGATTTATAAACATCAATTCCATCAATTACACTATCTGGTCTTGCAAAATAAATATATTCAAAAGAGCAAGTTTCACATTTTGTTCTTTCTGCAAAATTAATGCTTCTAAGTCCGTCTTTATCAACTATTACAATTTCTCCAGGATTTACGTCACGTACAAATTCAGCTCCAATTGTATCAAGGGCACAGCTTTCTGAACATAAAATATAGCTATCATCAAGTTTTCCAATACAAAGTGGTCTAATACCATTTGGATCTCTAACTCCTATAAGTTTATCCTTTGTAAGTATTACTAGTGCATATGAACCTTTAACTGCCTGAATAGCATCAACAACAGCATTTTCTATTCCTTTTTTGGCACCTCTAGCAATTAAATTAAGTACAACTTCTGTATCTATTGATGTATGAAACATAGTTCCACCGTCTTCAAGTAATTCTCTTATAACATCTGCATTTACTAGGTTTCCGTTATGTGCAATAGCAATAGAACCTAATTTAAAATTACTTATTATAGGTTGAGCATTTAAGGCAGTACTTCCTCCAGTAGTTGAATATCTTACATGACCTATTGCAGAATTTCCAACCATTGAATTTAATATTTCAGTATTAAATACATCTGCTACTAATCCCATTTCCTTGTAAACATCAATTTTACCATCATTACAAACAGCAATGCCCGCACTTTCCTGTCCTCTGTGTTGAAGTGCATATAAGCCGTAATATGTTAATTGTGCTGCATCTATTTTACTAGTGGAAAAAATACCAAAAACTCCGCATTCTTCTTTGAACTTATCCACATCTTCATGTTCTACTGTATACTGAATATTTTTCATGCTTATCTCCTTCTCAAAATTATCTACAATATTATGGATAAACCATTTCAACTATTAAAATTCATTTGCATCATAATGTCTAGAAGCCGACATTTTGATACAAATAAATTTTAAGTTTCAAGGTGGTTTATCTTTACTAAAGTCTAATATAGACTGAAGCACTAAAAAGCATCTTCAGCCTATTTTGTAAGTAAAAAAAACTAGCTCAATTATAAACTATATATTCATCAAAGTACCCAAAACCGGCATTTTGATACAAATTAATTTTGAAGTTTCATAGAGGTTTTCTTTAGATAAACCATTTCAACTACCAAAATCAATTTGCATCATAATGCCCAGAACATGGCATTTTGATACAAATTAATTTTGAAGTTTCAAATGGTTTATCTTTATTTACCGCTTATTCTCTTAAGTATTTCAACATAAGCTTCTTTTACATTACCTAAGTCTCTTCTAAATCTATCTTTATCTAATTTTTCGTTTGTTTTTTCATCCCATAATCTGCAAGTATCAGGGCTTATTTCATCTGCAAGTAAAACTTCTCCATGGAATCTACCAAATTCAATTTTGAAATCTATAAGTTTAATTCCTTGCTTATGGAAGAATTCTTTAAGTACGTCATTTACAGTTGCAGTCATTTCGTAAATTTTCTTTAATTCATCAAAAGTTGAAGCTCCAATTGCTACTGCATGAGTATCATTTATAAGTGGATCTCCAAGAACATCATCTTTGTAGCATATTTCAAAAATTGTTGTTTTAAGTTCAGTTCCTTCTTCAAGTCCAAGTCTTTTAGCCATACTTCCAGCAGCTACATTTCTTACTATAACTTCAAGAGGTACTATTTCAACTTTTTTGCAAAGTTGCTCTCTATCATTTAATTTCTCCTCAAAATGAGTTTTTACTCCATGCTTTTCAAGAAGTTCAAATAACATTGATGTTATCATATTATTAAGAACACCTTTGTCTTCTATTTGTCCCTTCTTTTCTCCGTTAAAAGCTGTAGCATCATCTTTATAATATATTACTACTTTATCCTTATCATCTGTTGCATAAACTTTCTTAGCTTTTCCTTCGTACATTAATTCTTTCTTTTCCATATTAAAATTCCACTCCTTCTTCATTATCCTTTATAAATTTTTCTTTCATGTCTTTTCTGAATTTAACAAGTTTTTCTTTTATTTCTGGATATTTTATAGAAAGTATTTGAACTGCAAGCATTCCTGCATTGTAACTGTTATTTATTCCCACAGTAGCAACTGGTATACTCTTAGGCATTTGAACTATTGAAAATAAAGAATCTAAGCCATCAATAGCTGCATTTATTGGAACTCCGATAACCGGAAGCGTTGTTTGAGATGCAATAACACCTGGTAAATGTGCTGCAAGACCTGCTCCTGCAATAATAGCTTCAAAGCCATTTTCTTCTAACTCTTTTATAACCTCACTTAGTTTTTCTGGTACTCTATGTGCTGATAAAATGTAAGCCTTATATTCTACGCCAAACTCAGTAAGTGCAGTAGCCGCACCTTTCATTTTTTCTGTATCAGACTTACTTCCGAATATTATAGCAACTTTCATGAAGTTTGCCTCCTTAATATATGAAATTTCTTTGTCATTTTAATTTCATGTTAGCATAATATTCTGCATAAGTCAATAACATTAATTAACTTATCATTATGATTGTTCGTGTCATGTCAATTATACGGTGTATTTTTTTCGTTAACGTTCGTATTTTTATTTTAAAATTAGGTTAAACTATTATTTTATAATAAATGGCTATGTTTTAAATAAGTGTGAAAATCAACACTTATTTAGAACATAGCCTAATAAATAAGACTATGGGGTTACTACACTAATGGCATTTAATACGTAATTTATAATTATTGCGAACTAATTTAATCAATTCACAGTTCACAATGCACAATAAAGGATGATTTGCCTTCCTTTCGTCAGGTAAATCTTAAATTTAAATATTATAAGCTCCGCTTAGCACCATAAATGGTGCTATTGCGTAAGCAATAAAAAAATTAAGTTTAAGATTTTCTGTAGCAAGCGGAAGAAAATCATCCTTCATTGTGAATTGTGCATCGTGAATTGTGAATTGATTTAATTCGTAATCTTTAAGATTTGCATATTAAATAATTTTATGCAACAGTCCATAGCCTAAATTATGCATACATCTAATTCCAAAGTACCACCTATATCTAAGGAAAGTGGAACACATATTGTTTGATTTGCGTAATTTGCAGTAGCATGTTCTCTATTAATTTGCATCATTGGAGGTGTTATGTCAATTTTTGTATTTATATCTGAAAAATGGATTCCTGATTGTCCACCTATCATATTACAAATTTCCGAAACTGCACTTGCTGTAATCTCATTAAACTCCGTAACAGGAAATCCTCCCATCATTATTGATGCAATATTCATAGCAGTTTCTCTATCAAACCCCATAACAAAATTTCCCTTTATATCGCCTGTAACTCCTACCGATATAGTTACATCTTTAAGCTGCGTAAAACCCTTTTTAACAAAAAGCTGATTTTTGCTTACGCTGATATTACACACTTGTTTTAAAATATCAATACTTGATACTATAAATGGATTTATATATTCGACTTTCATTTTCCCTTCACCTCTAAAATAATTATGCTTATAGTTTTTTATGTTAGTCTCTTAAGTTTGTTATATTTAAAGATATACCACTTTGAAACTTGAAATTTATTTGTACCAAAATGCCGTCTTCTTAGCATTATGGTGCACATGAATTTCATTAGTTGAACTGGTTTATCTATAATTTTTTGGAGATACCTTAAAATTCTCATAGTAATTTAACTTTATTATATCAGATATTATGTACATATACCATTACATATTAAATACACTTAAATTTTTTTAAAATTTTGTAAACATTTTATTGTTATATAAATATACTATTATAGTGTAATTAAAATTTATGGAGGTTACTTATGGATTCAGAAAATGATATCAGACATGATCATCATGATGATCATGATCACGAATATGAAAACTTTTCATATCCCCAAATGCCTTATATGATGGGGTGCCCTATGATGCAATGTCCTATGATGGGCATGAAAACTCCTCAATGCCCAAATAAAATGAGTGGTTGTCCAATGTCAATGAGCAACTACGGTATGCATATGTCAAAATATGACGATGATGATTCCGATTGGGATGATAGGGATTCCGATGATTACAGACAGCATCATCATCACCATCACAACTACCACTATTATCCATATCCTCATTATCACATGTACTACCATCATAAAAGGCCTTGGTGGATGTACTACTAAAAATAAATCAAGTTGAAAATCCATTAACTTGTAATTTATAAAAAAACAACTTATGCAATACGATTGTTTAATACAAAAATTTAAAATATTGCGAACAAAATCAAAGTACAAAGTATAGAGTACAAAGTACAAAGAAGGATGATTTACCTTTCCTTGCGTCAGCTAAATCTTAAACTTAACTGTTGTCAGCTTTGCTGACAACAGTAATGACGCGATTGCGTAAGCAATCAAAAATAAGTTGTAAGATTTTCTGTAGCAAAGCGGAAGGAAATCATCATTCACTGTACTTTGTACTTTGTACTCTGTACTCTGTACTTTGATTAAAGCTTCGCAATACTTTTAAAATCTGTATTAAATAATAATATTAGATAAGTTCTTTTAATGAGATAATCTAACTAAAAATGCTTTAGCAAACAAAACATGAAATACCACAAGTACTATCAATATTATAGATAAAATCTTGTGAACTTTAACCCATGAACCCCTTGCTCTTTTTTTTATTCCATAGTAATATACACCTAGTATTGCTACAATTATCATAATCAATGCTGCTATGACTCCTGTCACCGATACTTTTCCTTTAGTAAGCATAAGATAAAAATGAATTAATATTGATGCCGTAGCTATTATTCCTGCAATCTTATGGTACTTTACAATGTATTTCATAATGCCCCTATAGGCATTGGTAAACTTATTTTTCCCAATTTTATTAATATATCGTTTATTGATATACTTAACAAAATAATTCAGCAGTGCAAATACATATCCCCATAAGCCAATCCATCCAAATAAATTTGCAAGTTTCCCCATATAATATCCCCCATTCTTAAGTTTTTTTATAATTATACATTATACGCATTTTTTTGTAAATTAGAATTTGTAATGCAGAGTACAGTTAAGGTTGATTTTATGTAATACATGGTCCTTATTATTGTTTCTGTACTACACCAAAATTCCGTAGGCACACTAATATTCTTGATTAATTTATGTATTTGAAATGGAGCACTAGAAATTAATAATACAGGTTCAAGAATCTTAATGGGCTTACGCCTAAGCCTCTGGTATGTGTTCTTTCCTTAAGTCACTGTAATTGCGAAGTAAGAGCGTTTTGGAACGATTTAAATAACATCTTATAAATCTAAGAGCAATATTCTTAGGATTTTAAGAATATTGCTCTTAGATTTATTGATGTTATTTAATGTTCCAGAATGCTCTTACTTCGCAATATTTTTACTTTTCGTACTTATTTAGAAGCTTTTGCAATGTTTGGGCTTGATATGCTGATTCTTCTGCAAACCTTTTAAAAGTCTCATCAACTTCCTTATCATCTACTTTTCCTGAATATTCCTGATAATCCCTTACATTTTCTTGTGCATCAATAAGCTTTTGCTTTATCATATCCTCGGTCGTAAATTTCAAATTTATCACCACCTAAAAATTAGACTTTATTTAAGTTTATTTTATCCCCTACAATATTATTTATTCTGTTAAATTGTAATTTGTCGAGCAGAGTACAGATGACAGAGTACGGAGTACAGTGAATGATGATTTACCTTTCGCTTTGCTTAGGCAAATCTTAAACTTAAATGGTGTCAGCTTCGCTGAGCGCCATATATGACGCAATTGCGCAGCAATAAAGAAAATAAGTTTTCAGATTTTTCATAGTGTTAACGGAGAAAAATCGTCCTTCGTTGTACTCTGTACTTTGTACTCTGAGTTAAATTGTAATTTATCTATAATATACGCATATGATTATTAGAATTGTAAAAACTACTTACATACTCTTTACAAAAGAAGGTGATATTTTGTCTAAAAATCATAAAATATTAGTTCCAGGAGCTAGAAAAGGGTTAGAAAAATTAAAGGAAGAAACATCCGAAGAGCTTTCAGAATTTAATAGCCATAAAGATTCAAAACATCAAATGCTTAACGTTGGTGGAGGAATGGTGAAAAAAATGGTTGAAAGTTTTGAAAAAAAACTAAAATAAGAGCATTAAGCCAAAGTACAAAGCATAAAGTACAGAGTACAAAGAAGGATACACTTGCTATGGGTTTTGGCGTAAGCCCATGTAGATTCTTTAACTTAGTAGAATTACTTTCAATAGCAGTTCTACTGTTGTCAGCAAAGCTAACAACAGTAAGTTTAAGATTTACCTGACGCAAGGAAAGGTAAATCATCATTCTTTGTACTCTGTACTTTGTACTTTGATTTAGTTGCTTTCAAATATTTTTATAGCAACATATTGATTACATCTCTAAATATGTTATAATAGATGATAGAAAAGGTTTTCTTGATTTACTAATAATGATTTTAGAGGTGATATTACAATGATTAACAAATACAAACCAATCAGTAGCAAACTTCCTCACTTTATTCATGGTGGAGATTATAACCCTGATCAATGGCTTGACCATCCAGAAATTTTAGAAGAAGATATTCGTTTAATGAAACTTTCAAAATGTAATGTAATGACTGTAGGAATTTTCTCTTGGGTATCTCTTGAACCAGAAGAAGGTAAATTTAATTTCGAATGGCTAGATGGTGTTATAAACAAGTTATATGAAAACGATATACACGTTCTTTTAGCTACTCCTACTGGTGCAAGACCTGCATGGATGTCTTTTAAATATCCTGAGGTGCTAAGAGTTAGTTCTAATCGAATGAGAAATTCACATGGAGGAAGACATAATCACTGCTATACCTCCCCTATATATAGAGAAAAAACTAGAATAATAAATACTAAACTTGCTGAAAGATATTCTAACCATCCTGGTGTAATAGGATGGCATATAAGTAATGAGTATGGTGGAGATTGCCACTGTCCCCTTTGTGAGGAAGCTTTCAGAAATTGGCTTAAAGAAAAATATAAAACTCTAGATAATTTAAATAAGGCGTGGTGGACTACTTTCTGGAGTCATACATATACAGATTGGTCTCAAATTGAATCTCCTGTTCCTTACGGTGAAGAAGGCGTTCATGGCTTAAATCTAGATTGGAAACGTTTTGTTACTCATCAAACTATCGATTTTTATAAGTGGGAAATTGAACCACTAAGAAAAGCAAATGCTGATTTGCCAATCACTACAAACTTTATGGAAATGTTCTACGGGCTAGATTATTGGAAATTTGCAAAAGAAGTAGATGTAGTTTCTTGGGACAACTATCCTACTTGGCACAATGAAGCCGACGATGTAACTTTAGCTTCAAGAATGTCTATGGTACATGATGTAATGAGATCTTTAAAAGGCGGAAAACCTTTTATGCTTATGGAAAGCACACCAGGAGCAACAAATTGGCAGGCTACAAGCAAATTAAAAAAACCAGGAATGCATTTACTATCCTCAATGCAGGCAGTAGCCCATGGTTCTGACACAGTACAATATTTCCAATGGAGAAAGAGCAGAGGCTCTAGTGAAAAATTTCACGGCGCTGTAGTAGATCACTGCGGTCATGAAAACACAAGAGTGTTTAGAGATGTTACAGATGTTGGTACAACACTTACAAAATTGGATGAGATTTTGGGTACTTCTGTTAATCCTGATGTAGCAATAATATTTGATTGGGAAAACTGGTGGGCAATAGATGATGCTCAAGGTCCAAGAAATTGTGGCATTAAATATAAAGAAACTATAGAACAACACTACAAAGCTTTCTGGAAAAAAGGTATTCCTGTTGATGTTATAAATATGGATTGTGATTTTTCTAAGTACAAGCTTGTCGTTGCACCTATGCTTTATATGGTAAGACCAGGTGTTGGCGAGAGACTTGAAAACTTTGTTAAAAATGGTGGTACGCTGGTTTCTACTTACTGGTCTGGCATTGCAGACGAAACTGATTTATGTTTTCTTGGAGGTTTCCCAGGTCCATTAAGAAAAGTTCTAGGGATATGGTCTGAAGAAATAGATTCTCTTACAGACGACCAGCGCAATACAATAAACTTTAACAATTCAAATGAACTTAAGGGTGAATTTGAAGCAATAGAACTTTGTGATTTGATACATACTGAAACAGCTGAAAGTCTTGCTGTTTATGGTGATGATTTTTACAAAGGGAGACCAGCAGTAACTGTTAATAACTTTGGATCTGGAAAGGCTTACTACATTGCTGCAAGAACTAAAGAAGATTTCAATGATACATTTTATACTTATTTAAATAATACCCTAAGCTTAAAACACGCAATTACTACCGAATTACCTTATGGTGTGACTGCACAATTAAGAACTAATGGAGAAAATGACTATATATTCTTAATGAATTTTAATAATGCTACTACAAAAATTGAACTTGATGATTGCAGTTATTATGACATTCTTTCAAAAGAAAAAGTTGATAAAACAATCACTCTAGCTCCATATGGACTTGCTATACTAAAAAAATAATTAAAGATTGCGAACAAAGGTGTAGTGCAAAATCAAATAGCCTTTGGTAGGTGTAGAAAAATGATGTTAGTGAATAGCATCTTAAAATCTTAAATAAAATTAATAAAACTAAGCAGCAAATTTTCTAATCCTTAAGAGCTTTAGATAACTCGCAAAAAGACGCTCAAACCTGCTAAGTAAAGTCAAGTGTTTTTCTTAAAAAAATTTTAAAAATTTTTTTAAGAAAATAGGGTAACTTTAATAAAACCTTCTTATAGAAGATTTTTTAAAGTGCCCTATTTTTATATTTTTTAGTTTTTTAAAACTTCTGAAACCCTAGCATAATATATCCTCAAAAATTTATTTAGTCCTGCTATTTTAGCTTGTTTCTTTGCTTTACCTTCTGATTCTTTTTTTATTATATAGTCATATACTGCTGTGTCTTTAGTAGGAACTCTGCATTTTATGCTTTTCATTATCTCATAACCTGTTTTTCTCAGATATCGAGATCCTCGCTTGGATATTTTTCGATCGTTACCGTTAAAATTTCCAGATTGATAAGGAGGAGCATCTATTCCTGAATAAGCCACAAGAGCTTTTGAACTGTAATACTTTCTTACGTCACCTACTTCTGCAATAATTCTTGGTGCTAATTTTTCTCCTACACCATTCATGTTCAAAACAACATCGTATTCTGGCAATAACTTGGCAAGTTCCTTCATTCGTGATAATATTAGATTCAAGGATATTCCAATGGAATGGATTCCTTTGATAGTCTCTGAGGTGATCATTTTTGTGCTTGACATCTTAGAAGGCATAGTTGGGATACTATTTTTAGCGAGAATATATATATCATGAGCTTTATTCTCACTAAATTGGTATCCTTCTTTTTTTGACCATTTTTTATAGCTTTCAGTAAACTTATTTTCACTTAACTTAACTTAACAATATTGTCATAATGCCAATACTTTTGTACAAAGTCTGATAACTTATCTTTTGCAAAACTAGTTGAGTTTGAAGCTAAGAGTCCTGCAATACCTGGCATAGTTTTGTCTAAAAGATTTGAAAGCATTACTTTAAGTTTTATCCTTAAGGACATAAATTGAAAATATTGTCTTGAAAGAGTTTTGAGTTCATAATATATATCTTCTTCTACTTTATAATTGGTTAGTTCATACCAATTATCCAATCCAAACTTTGATATTTTTTTAGAGTCTAATTTATCTGTTTTACCTTTTCTAAGAGATATACTTGCATATTTTTTCATAAGCATAGGGTTAACAACGCAAACAAAAATACCCCTTTCTTGTAGATACGACAATACTGGAATATGATAGTGTCCTGTTGCTTCTAAAACTACCTTACTTTCTTCATCAAAACTTATAATTTTGTCAGCTAATTTTCCTAGATCTTCTAAAGTGTGTTTAACTTCAAAAGGTTTCTCCACAATTTCACCGTGTAATTTACGAATACAAACTGTACTTTTGCCTTTTGAAATATCTATCCCAATGCTAATCATAATATCAACTCCTTTGTTAAAAATTTTGTCCATCCACTTATTACTACTCATTTTTGTTCGTTACGCGGAAGCTAATTATAGTTCCAACCTGCTTAATCGAATATCCATAATAAGCAATGGGTGATAGTTTGAGCTACGGAAGTAAAATTCCAACAAATTGAATCATCAGCCCATTTCTTATTATAATAAAAATAAGTGCAGATTACTTAATCAAATGAGATTAAGTATCTACACTTATAGTACAAGACAATCTAAAGCTCTAAAGGCTTAAAAAATTTTCCACTAAGTTTTATACAATTTTATTTAAAATATTTTTTCAATGCTATTCCCTAACATCATTTTTTCCTCCGCCTACCAAAGGCTATTTGATTAATCCACTATCTCTTTGTTTCACAATATATAATTATTTTCTAACAACTTAATACAGTAATTATAAGTTACGTACTAAATATTTTGAAATAGCTATTGATATCTTGTATAATTATTCTTAATAAAAATATTACAAATATACCAGTTAACCAGTTATTAAACAGAGGACTAAATGAGAGTAATAGAAGCAATAAATCTAAGAGGAATATCCTTAAAATCCTAAGAACTTTCAATAACTAACTACCGTTCAAACAAATTGAAAGTTCTAAGCCTTTTAAGAATATTCCTCTAAGATTTATAAGCTGTTATTTAAATCGTTCCAAAACGCTCTTATTTCACAATTACAGTGGTTTAATGAAAAAATTCCTCCGTTCCTACGGAATTTTAAGATAAAAACAAGAAATACTACAATTGCGCAAGCAATCAAAAAAATAAGTTTTAAGATTTTCTTTAGCAAAGCGGAAGAAAATCATCCTTCACTGTACTTTGAAAAATTACTTTACAATTCTCTTTCTTCTAATTTTTTTACTTAAAGTAACTATAGCGCCTCCTAAAGCAATACAAATCATTCCAAGTTCAGCAAGTACACTAAAATCTACACTTGAACCTGTTTTAGGAAGGGTTCCTAGGTTTTTATTTATGCTACCAGTAGAAGTAGATGTATTTACAGTTTGTGCCGGATTGGCTCCGTTTACAGCACTTCCTCCTTGATTCTGATTAGCTGATGTCGTTGTTGATGATATAGGTGATGGTACTACTATTAAGTCACCTGTTTTTTCAAGATCTACACCATCTAAATCCCACCAAGTATTTGGAAGTGCATTGACATTCATTCCTACTGTACATTTTCCATTAGTTACTTTAATATTACCTATAGTAACTTGTGTCCAAGAGCTATATTTTGATACATCTAATGTAAGGTCTTTATCTCCAAAACCACTTGCAAAAAGTTTTACATCACTTATGCCATCTCCAGAACCTACTACCCAGGCTTTTAAAGTATATATACCATTTGGAAGATTATTAACCGTTTGGCTAACCTTATAATTAAATGCTGATTTGTTCCATGAATTTAATGTATACTTTCCTCCATCTCCTGTCCATGAATCCATTTTTACCGTACCATCATTAGCATTGTCACCTGTTATTTGCCAACCTGAGGTATCTCCTGTTTCAAAGCCTCCATTTTGCAATACATTATTTGACATTTTTATAGTAGCTACTGCCTTTACATCTGTACCGTCAACAGTTCCGTTTATATTAAAGGTTCCTGCTTTTGCATAATCTGAAGCTGATATTTTATCCCAAGTAACATTTTTTGTTTGAGTACTTCCATCGCTATAAGAAACATCAACTGTAGCTGGTAACTTCGAAGTTGGATCAGTACCCACAACTCCTTCGACATATGGCTGCTTAATACTAGTTACTGTTGTATTTGTTACCCTTGAAAACTCAACGCCATCTAAATCCCACCAAGTATTTGCAGCTGCATCAACATTCATTCCAACTGTACATTTTCCATTAGTTACATTTATATTTCCTAAAGTAACCTGTGTCCAAGAACTATACTTTGATACATCTAAAGTCGTATCCTTATCGCCAAAGCCGCTTGCAAAGAGTTTTACATTGCTTTTGCCATCACCTGAGCCTACTACCCACGCTTTTAAAACATAAGTGCCATTAGGTATATTTTCAAAGCTTTGACTAACATTATACTTTAAAGGTGTAGCTTTCCAAGAATTTAAAGTATACTTGCCCCCATCTGCCGTCCAAGAATCCATCTTTATTACGCCATCGTTAGCATCATCACCTGTTATTTGCCAACCTGAGGTATCTCCTGTTTCAAAACCTCCATTTTGCATTAAATTGCTTGACATTTTAACATCTGCTGCTGCTTTTACAGTTGTGCCATCAACAGTTCCACTTACAGTAAAGGTTCCCTCTTTTCCATAATCAGAAGCTGATATTTTATCCCATGCAACATTTTCACTTTTCATAGTTCCATCACTATAAACAACAGTGACTGTGGAAGGTAACTTTGAAGTCGGATCACTTCCAACAAAACCATCTATACTTACCTTAGGAATACTTATTACAATTGGATCAACTGTTGCACTGCTGCTAACTTGATTGAATACATCTAAAGAAGGAAGTGCATTACCCTTAAAATCAAACATAGCCTGATTTTCCCACGCATTGCCTTGTCCAGATATCCAGCCTGCTCCTTTCACAGGAATCCAATCTCCTTCCCAATAAAACACACCTAAACCTCTGTTATTTGGAAGCTGCGCCATTACATTCATCATTGTTCTAACTTCAGTTGCTTGCCCTTGAACTGTAGCAGGAAAGACTCCAGCCAATTCCTGTGCTGGTCCAAAATTATTTGCAAACCCATCACTGTCATCGTTTGTAAAAGCATATGCAGTTTCAGCTATAACAAACTGCTTTGAAGGATATCTAACGCTTAATTTATTTACATTATCTTGAAGGCTCTGTACTGAACCATGCCAATATGGATAAAATGAAAGTCCAATAACATCAAAATCTACATTTCTTTGTGTCATTGCATCAAAGAAATTTGTAAAACCTTCATTGTCTCCACCCTTAGCTAAATGAAGCACTATTTTAATTTTATTATTGCTGTCTTGTACTTCTCTTACAGCCTTTGATCCACTGTTTAATAATCTAGCCAATTCATCATATCCACCAGAATTTGTTCCTGTAATTTGACCATCTGGCCATAACATTCCGCCATTAATCTCATTACCTATTTGAACCATATCAGGCAGTGCATTATTATTTTTTAATGTTGTAAGAGTATCTTTCGTAAAGTTGTATACATCATTTTCTAAAGCAGTATAGCTTCCTGTTGCTTCTTTTGTGTCTTTTGTCCATGCCGATGGTATTGTTTGAGTTCCTGCATCTGCCCAGGTATCGCTATAATGGAAATCCAGTAGAACTTTTAAACCTAATGCTTTTGCTCTAGCAGCTAAATTAATTGTTGTGTCCAAATTGTTTTCTCCACCAGCACCAGTTGGGTTATTCCATATTCTTAATCTAACCCAATTTACTCCATGTGCCTTTAAAATCTTTAAACAATCCTCAGACTTTGGATTTCCATTTGCATCAAACAAATTATCGTAATATTTTCCACCATCATCTTCTATTTCTTTTAACATAGAAACATCCATACCTTTTATAAAATCTGGAGATAAATTTTTTATTGGGGGAATATTTATTTTTGTACTCTGCAATTGCGAAGTATAATTTGTTACTGCATCAGCTTTTACATTTATAGAATTACTGCAAAAAGCCGATACTGGCATAGTTAGTGTCGCCGCTAAAGTTATACATAAAATTTTTTTCTTAATCATTTTAATATCTCTCCCTTATTCTTTAGTAAGCATTCATAGCACTTGTTGGTTCTTCTGTGGAAGGATTTGTAGCACCCATAGTGTAACCGTTCCAATTGTAACATTCTGGTTCCCAATAGAATATTCCGATTCCTCCAACAGAAATTACATTTGCTTTAAGTTGACTAAGGAATTTAGAAGCATTTACAGGGTCATTAGAATCAAAACCTGCTTCAGAAATAACTACATTTTTTCCATATCTCGATTCCATATCCTTCATATTAGCTAAGCATTCATTATTGTATGTTACATAGTTGCTTGAGTTTGGATAAAGTGACATTCCTATAACATCCCACTTTCCACCAGCAGCTTTAAGCCCATCGAAAAACCATCTAAACGTTGCATTATCATAGCCATTAGCTAAATGTACAATACATTGAGTTGAACTGTTTACAGCTTTAACAGCATTGTATCCAGAATTAATTATCCAAGCTACATTAGAAAAACCATTAGAAGTGTTCCCAAGTGGCCATATTAAGCCTGAGTTAATTTCATTTCCTATTTGCACCCATGTAGGTGTAACTCCAGCATTCTTCATGTCTGTCATAACCTTATAGGTATAATTATATACTTGTGTACCTAATTCATTCATTGTAGTATAACTGGACCATGCAGCGGGTATAGTTTGATGCCCTGGATCTGCCCAAGTGTCACTATAATGAAAATCTAGCATTATAGCAGCTCCTATAGCTTTTGCACGTTTTGCCATTTGAATCACTTGATTCTCATTGCAACCACCATTATAAGGATCATTTGATGGATTTACCCAAAGTCTCAATCTAACAGCTGTAACTCCTAACCCCTTCATAACAGTCATTTCATCTTGCTTAACACCAGCTGAATTTTTAAAAGTATAACCTTTTGCTTCCATAGCTGGCAGCCAACTTAAATCCACTCCCTTATAATAAGTACCTGCTTTAACTTGTTTTGGTATAAACATTGTTGATGATACTGCCAAAATAAAGGCAGCAGTAGTGGTTGAAATTATAGCTTTTAGTATTTTGTTCATATAAAACATCCCCCTTTATTAAACGTTTACACTTATTTTATAAAAAAATTCATTTATAAAAACATAATCAGATACCAAAACGGTATCCAATTATGATTTATTCCTAATTTAATTTTAGCCTTTTACTGAACCTGCAGTAAGTCCTTTTGCTAAAAACTTTTGGAAACTCATGAATATTATTACGATAGGAAGTGATGCCATTACTGCTGCTGCTGAATATTGAGTCCAGTTAGCAGAGAATTTATCACGTATAAAACTTTGTAAACCTAGAGCAAGCGTATAATTACTTGTATCCTTTAATAACGCACTACTCAATGGGAATTCACTGTATGTTCCTATAAAAGTGAATAAGAAAATTACAATTAACATAGGTCTAGATAATGGAATTATCATGCTCCAGAATATTTTGAAAGGTCCTGCTCCATCTACCATTGCGGCTTCATCAAGTTCTCTTGGAAGTCCATCAATATATCCTTTTAATAACCAAATGTTGAATGCGCTTCCTCCAACAAGTAATAATATAAGTGCTGCAAGGTTATCCATAAATCCTAATTTGTACGCTAATCCGATTATAGCTGGAAGTGTCATCATACTAGGAAACATTTGAAGAATTAGTAACATCATTAAGCCATTTTTTCTAAATTTAAATTTCATTCTTGAAAAGGCATACGCAGCAGTAGTTGTCATTATTAATTGAAGTACAGCAACTATTGAACTAATTATAAGACTGTTCTTTAGCCATATTAAGAAATCTGTATTTTTAAGTACGCTAACATAATTGTCAAATGTAACTGATGCAGGAATAAGTGTTGCTTGGAAAAAGCCTGTACCTTTTGCTAAAGAAGCAGTTACAACGAAAAATATTGGAACAAGAGTTAGTGCAATAAAAAGCCATATGAATAATCGTTTTAGCCATAAATTTCTGAGTTTTCTTTTGTTTATTCTCTTTACATATATCTCTTTACTCAATTTAATCTACCTCCTCAAACATTCCTGATCTTTTCATGTTAATGTAACTGATTGATCCAATGATAATAAATATTATAACACCTAAGGCTGCACCCAAATCGTATCTATTTTGCTGCATAGCTAGCTTATATGTGAAAGATACAAGTATATCAGTATATCCAGCAAAAGCAGAATTTAATCTTACAGGGTTACCATTAGTAATTAAATATGCAATATTAAAGTTATTGAAGTTAACTGCAAAAGAAGAAATAACTAAAGGGAATGTTGATGATGCAAGTGCTGGTAAAGTAATTTTATAAAACTGAGTGAACCAAGAAGCACCATCTATCTCTGCGGCTTCATAATATGTATCAGGAATTGCAGATAGAGCTCCGGTACATACATTCATCATGTATGGGAATGCAAGCCATATATTTACTAATATAAGACCAACTCTAGCCCAAAAAGGATTTGTTAACCAAGGAATATTTTGAGTTATAATATGAAGGGTTCTAAGTAAAACGTTAATTCCTCCATAAGTAGGATTTAATAAACCTTGCCATGTGATAATAGCAATTGTAGCAGGTATTGCCCATGGTATAATAAGCAAACCTTTATATATTTTTGATTCCTTCATATCTGAATCATTTAGTATAATTGCAAGAATTAATCCAACTATAAAAGATCCTAGTGTAGATATTAATGCGAAAATTATTGTCCATCCTAAAACAGGGAAAAACACTGTTTTTAACGGTCCAGTTAAAATAGAAATATAATTGCTAAATCCAACAAGAGAATAATCTTGCATATGATTTATGCTATAGTTTGTAAAAGATATGTAAAAAGTATATAGTACCGGTAGCAAGGTTAAAACAAATATACTAATTAGTGCTGGTGATGAATATACATATGGTCTCACTTTATCATAAAAACTTCTACTATGATTTTGTTTTTTACCAGACTTCATTTCAAATACCTCCTTGTAAATCTAATTATATAAAAGAGAGCATATGCTCTCTTTTATTTATTATTTCTGAGCATCAATAGCAGCTTTTACATCTGATTCTGCTTTTTGAGCATAATTAGCTGGTGTCATTTTTCCTGATGTTAACATATTTAAAGAGTCACTTACTTTCCATATAGCGGATGCTTGTTGTATATTTGGCATTGGAGTACCTACTTTAACTTGATCAACAAATGCTTTTACATTAGGATCTGTACTAACCTTATCTGCTTCTGATGTTAACGCTGGAATTCTATTACCTGTTTTGAATAAAATTTGGCTTGTATTTGCTGCTAAGTATTTCAATAAATCCATAGCTTCTGTTTTATTCTTTGATCTTGCATTTACGAATCCAGTTTGAACACCTACAAATGTTGACATTGGTTTTCCATCAATAGTTGGCATTGGCACTACGGCAAATTTTAAATTGGCTTTTTTAAATCCATCAACATCCCATGGTCCACCAATATAAAATCCAGTTTTACCAGCTTGGAATTGTCCAGTAGCTATATCTCCTTTTATATCAGCTGACATAAATTTATCTTTTTGAACTAAATCTTGAATCATTTGATAACCTTTTATTGCCCCTGCATTTGCTAAGCCTAAATTATTTGAATCAAGAGTACCATTATTATCTTTAAATGTATATCCGCCGTAAGCAGCTATAAATGGATAACTGTAGTACAAATCGTTTACAGAATATTGAAATCCAACTGTTTTAGCTTGCTCTACTAGTTCATCAAATGTTTTTGGTGCTGTTTTTACCTTATCTGTATTATAAAACAATGTAGTTGTTTCTATTGATAATGGAATTGCATATTGTTTTCCATCAAGAGTAACAGCTTTAATTGCAGTTTCTGGATATTTTGATTTATCAAGATCGCTTGATGTAACTTCTTCTAATAATCCAGCTTTTTGGAAAGTTCCTAAGTTATCTTGTGGAACTCCAAACATTACATCTGGTCCTTTGCTACTATTACCAGCTTGTAGGAAATTTGAATATTCACTTGTGTCACATACAACGTTTACTTTGTTTCCTGTTTTCTTTGCCCATTGCTGTGCTATTGGAGTTATTTGCTTTACTTCGGCTTGTGTTAAATGTGACCATACTGTAATAGTTTTTCCTGTCTTGCTACTTCCCGAACTACTTCCGCAACCTGCTAAACTAGATAATGTTACTATACCAACTAAAATCGATGCTAAAAATTTAACTTTTTTATTCATTTCTTTCCCCTCCCAAGTTAGAAAACCTTTTCTCTTTAGAAAACCTTTTCTTTTTACAATCTAATAATATCAAATCTTATTAACTTTTGCAATACGTTTTCATAAATAATTTTAAATTTTATTTTTAAATCAAATTTATATTGCATTGCATAATATGTTAGTTGGCTGTATATCACATTTATCAACTATATTAACAGGTTCTCCTGTATATATATTGCATTCTCTTAAAGCTCAATATTTGCATTTTTTTGATTTTATACCAAACAAAATATATATAAATTAGAAAATTATTTCTATTAAATACATATTTTTCTAATAAAAGCATATAATTTTTTTAAATTTTATTGCATTAATATAATTGATATTGTATGTAATTTAGGTGCAACCTCTTATTTTATCTCATTTGATGTAATTAATACATTTTTATTACATTTAAATAAAATTTATACATATGGTAGAAACTGTTTTCTATAATAATATACATTTTTATATTATAGTATATACTTTTCTGTAATTTATATATAAAGGCTTTGTTTTAAATAAGTTTCAAAAATTATCTGCCAAATGCTTTTGCTAGAAACCCTATAAAACAAAGCCCATATAAAAAAATAATACCTATATTTCTCACATGCTTCTATAAACTATCTAGAAACTATATTTTTTGCTAAATAATATATACTTAGTATTATACATACCACACTTCCCCAAGAAAAAACTAAGCTTTCCAATCCTCCAATTCCTATTAAATGCACCCAAAAAGTAGGACTAATAATCAATTTAAGAACTGCAATTACCAAGGTTATAACGCTTGGAATTGCAATTACTTCCTTTAAAGAAATAGCACAAAGGACTAAAGCTATTGGAACTATGTATCCAGCTCCCCATATTGGTATTATAAATCCAATTATAACTAAAATTAATGATATAATGCTGCAGGTACCTGCATATTCAGCTTGTTTTTCTTCTTTCATAATTCACTCTCCCTTATTAATCAATTGCTTTTCCATCATAAATCGAATGCTGATTTCCCCTCTATTGTCCATCAAAATATTCCCATGTTAGAATAATAACCCAAATAAATAATTATATCAATACTATTACTTAATGTTCTGTAATTTAGATACTTTTATAGTTAAAATGACCAAAGAGCTGCCAAAGGTTATTTGACAGCAAGCCACGACACCTGTAAAATCACAATGTCAAGACCATGTAAAAGTTATTGACTTGTAATTCCTTACAGTTTATTATGTATATAACTAAATAATCATTTAGTGTATTGGTTTAAGTTGTTAATTTATATTTTGAATCGAGGTTGATTTTATGAGATATGCCATCATTTCAGATATTCATGGAAATTACTTTGCTTTAAATGCAGTGTTAGAAGATTGTAAAAAGCAACATATTGATAAATATCTCTTCTTGGGAGATTATTATGGCGAATTCCCAATGCCAAATGAAGTAATATCCAAGATTAAGGAAATTGATAACTCTTACGCTATTAAGGGTAATAAAGAACAAAGATTGGTTGATTATTATTATACTAGTCATGAACAGCGAACAAGTGAGCAACTTGCTCCTTTATTCTGGAATCTGAAAAATATTAATAACAGCAGCTATGAGTATATTGAGAGCCTACCTGAAACGCTGTCTTTTGAAATAGACAATACTAAATTTTTTATGGCTCATTCTCCAAGCCAACATTTTGAATATGGAGTTATTGATAGTATAAGTGGTCTAACATTCATTAATGAATTTGGTATGGATTACACTAATCACTCTGAGTATTTGCATTATATAAAAAATAAAATTCAAACTGATTTGAATTTTATCAATACTTTATCTGACAAAACTGATGGTATCTATTTATTTGGACATTACCATACACAATGGCATACACGAATTAATAATAAATTATTAATAAATCCTGGTTCATGTGGTATGCCAAATGATTTTGATACATCGGCTCCGTATACTGTACTAGATACGAATGGATTTTCTATAATAGAACGGCGTGTACAATATGATATAAAAATGCCTGTACAATTTCTGAAAGAATCTGATTATTATAGGTTTGCACCTTTTTGGTGTAAACTATCAATTATGGAATTTGAAAATGCTAAGGTAACTGCTTTTCTATTTTTAGAATTTGTTGAAGAATTAGCAAAAGCGAGAAATGATACTATTCGTCCATATTCTAATACATTGTGGAGAGAAGCTATTTCATTGTATGAAAAAACGCATTAATTTGACAGCATATTATAAGCAAACAACCATTCACATTACACTTTGACTACGACTTAAGTATCTATTAAAAATTTGCAAAAACAAAGGTATAGTACAAAAACTTAAATAATAAGTGGGAGCTCTGCATAAAAAAATGCTATTAATCACATCATTTTTATGCAGAGCTCCCACTTATTATTTTGTTTTGCACTACACCTTTGTTTTCAATAATTATAAATTTTGTAAAACTTTTTTAGCTTTTTTAACTACATTTTCTACAGTGAAGCCAAATTCTTTAAATAAAACCTCAGCCTTGCCTGATGCACCAAAGCTCTCCATAGCTACTATTTCACCATCAAGTCCAACATATTTATGCCATCCAAAGGGTGAAGCAGCTTCTACAGCAACTCTAGCTCTTACTTTTTTAGGCAAAACGGAAGCTTTGTATTCTTCGCTTTGCTCTTCAAATATTTCAAATGATGGAACACTAACAACTCTTGCATCTATATTTTCTTTTTCAAGTTCTTTTGCTGCATTAAAAATAAGTTCAACTTCTGAACCTGAAGCCATTAATATTACATCAGGGTTTTCTTTATTCTTAGAATCCTTTAATATATATCCACCCTTTAATGCATTTTTATCTGAGTTCTCATATAGCGGAAGTGTTTGCCTTGTAAGAACTAAAGCTGTAGGTCCTTTTTTGCTGCTTAAAGCACTATACCAAGCCGCAGCAGTTTCATTAGAATCTGCTGGTCTAAATACAGTCATATTAGGAATAGATCTTAAAGCAGCTAATTGTTCAATAGGTTCATGGGTTGGACCATCTTCACCTACTCCAATACTATCATGAGTTAAAACATAAACTATTGGAAGTTTCATTATAGCAGAAAGCCTCATTGCACCTTTCATATAGTCACTAAACACAAAGAAAGTTGCTACAAAAACCTTAAGTCCTCCATGTAAATACATTCCATTAGCAATTGCTGCCATAGCATGTTCTCTGACTCCAAAATGCATGTTAGACCCACTTCTATCTTCAGCAGAAAAATCTCCTCTATCATCCATATGTGTCTTATTTGATGGTGCTAAATCTGCAGATCCACCTATTAAATTAGGTACAAGTTTTGCAAGTCTATTAATTATAATACCAGATGACTGTCTTGTAGCCATTGGTTTTTCAAACTTCCAAAAATCCTCATTTTTCAAAAGATCTACTGACATTTTATCACTAAACCAAACAGCCCATTCCTTTGCAAGATCTGGATACTCTTTTTTGTATTCTTCAAACATCCTATTCCATTTATCTTCTTCGTTCTGTGCTTTTAACTTAAATTCCTCTGCAAAAGCTTTTACTTCTTCAGGGATAGTGAAAGGTTCATAGTTCCAATTAAGTGCCTCTTTCGCAGCCTTTAAGTTTTCTTCACCCAAAGGCTCACCATGTGCAGCTGATTTACCCTGTTTTGCAGGACAGCCATACCCTATAATATTCTTAACTACTATTATTGAAGGTCTATTTTTATCAGCTTTAGCTTCTTTTATTGCGGCATCTATTTTAGCTACGTTAGTTCCATCCTCTACATGTAAAACCTGCCAACCATATGCTTCATATCTAAGTGCAACATTTTCTCTAAAAGCAATATCAGTGTTTCCTTCTATAGATATGTTATTTGAATCATATAAGACTATTAATTTACCAAGACCTAAGGTACCTGCAAGTGAACTTGCTTCCCCCGATACGCCTTCCATTAAGCATCCATCACCAGCAATTGCATACGTATAATGGTCTATTATATTGTAATTAGGCTTGTTAAATTTATTTGCCAAATAAGTTTCTGCTATAGCCATACCAACAGCATTGCATATTCCTTGTCCCAAAGGTCCTGTTGTTGTTTCTATTCCATCAGTATGACCATACTCTGGGTGACCAGGTGTTTTACTTCCAAATTGTCTAAAATTCTTAATTTCATCCATGGTTACATCTTTATATCCAAATATATTAAGCAGTGAATATAAAAGCATTGAACCATGACCTGCAGAAAGTACAAATCTATCTCTATCTTCCCATTTTGAATTATTAGGATTCTGCTTTAAGTGCCTACTCCAAAGTGTATATGCCATTGGAGCAGATCCCATAGGCAAACCTGGATGACCAGATTTTGCTCTTTGAATAGCTTCTGCCGAAATAATCCTTATTGTATTTATAGCTAAATTATCTATATCCATACTAATATACTCCTTTATTAAAGATAAACCACTTGAAACTTCAAAAACAATTTGTATCAAAATGCCATCTTCTAGGCATTTTGATGCAAATTGATTTTGATAGTTCAACTGGTTTATCTATATTTAAAACATCAACATTCTTTTAAAACATAGCTTATTTATTAAATGCTTCTGCCCAATCCTTCTTAAATTTCTCTAAGCCTTGATCTGTTAAAGGATGTTTTACCATCTGCATAATTAAATTGTATGGTACTGTTGCTATATCTGCTCCAGCCTTTGCTGCTTCAATTACATGTATTGGATTTCTTACGCTGGCTGCTATTATTTCTGTTTCTATTCCATGAATTTCGAATATCTCTGCTATATCTCTAACTAAGTCCATGCCTATCATTGATATATCATCTATTCTTCCGAGAAATGGACTTACATATGTTGCTCCTGCATTTGCTGCAAGTAAAGCTTGTGTTGCCGAAAATATTAAAGTTACATTTGTTTTAATTCCTTCTTTTGAAAGAACTTTAACAGCCTTAAGACCTTCTACCGTCATTGGAATTTTTACAATCATATTCTTATGAATTGCTGCTATTTTTCTGCCTTCTTCTATCATACCCTTTGCATCTTCGCTTATAACTTCTCCACTTATTGGTCCATCAACTATTTCTGTGATTTCTTTTATAACTTCATTAAAATCTCTACCTTCTTTTGCTACTAGTGAAGGATTTGTTGTAACTCCACATATTACTCCCATTTCATTCGCTTCTTTAATATATTCTACATTTGCTGTATCTAAAAAAAGCTTCATTCCCTATTCCCCCAAATTCTTATTTTGTTGTTTTTTCAATTACATCCTTTAACTTTGTATCTTTATCAATAATTATAGTTTCTAAACCAACCATACGACTCCAATCATATACTTGTTCTACAGTTAAAGCTAATGAAAGAACTGTATGATGTCCACCACCTGCATAAATCCAAGCTTTGACTCCATCAATAAAGTTTGGTTCTGGTTTCCACACCATTTTAGCAACTGGTAAATTAGGCATGTCTTCATCTGGATTTACAGCTGTTACTTCATTTATAATCAAACGATAATGAGTTCCTAAATCAAGCATTGATACAGCTACACCGTGTCCTGTAGAACCATTAAAAATCAAACGAGCTGGATCTTCACGATCTCCGATTCCTAAAGGTTTAACAATTACTTTTGGTTTATCAGAAGCAAGGGTTGGATCAACTTCAAGCATATGAGCACCCAAACTCTTTTCATTTCCACGGCTAAGTTCATATGTGTAATCTTCCATAAAGCCTGTCTTAGTGTTATTTGTCATAACTTTTAATAATCTATCTAAAGCTGCTGTTTTCCAATCTCCTTCACCAGCAAATCCATAACCTTCAGCATTTAAACGTTGAACTGCAAGTCCAGGTAATTGCTTCATACCATATAAATCTTCAAAGTTAGTAGTAAACGCGTTATAGTTTCCTCTTTCCAAGAAAGTTCTTAAAGCAATTTCAATTTTAATTTGTTCTTTAACTTGCTTTTCATAAAATGCTGGATCATTTTCACCTGGATCTAATATATATAATCCTTTAAATTCTTCATAAGTTTTATTTATATCAGCTTCTGAAACCTTATCCATTTCAGCAACTAAATCACCTATAGCAAAATAATCAACTGTCCATCCAAATTGAATTTGAGCTTCTACTTTATCTCCTTCTGTAACTGCAACATTACGCATATTATCTCCAAAACGCGCAACTTTTATGCTTTCACTAGCAATGTAACCAACAGCTACTTTCATCCAATCTGAAACTTCTTTTTGAACTTCTTTATCCTTCCAATATCCTACAACAATTTTATTGTGCTTCTTAAGTCTTGCATTTATAAATCCATATTCTCTATCTCCATGGGCACTTTGATGTAAGTTCATGTAATCCATATCTATTGTCTTCCAAGGAATATTTTCATTATATTGAGTTGCAAAGTGTAATAATGGCTTTTGTAAAAGCTTTGTTCCTGCAATCCACATTTTAGCAGGTGAGAAGGTATGCATCCAAGTTATAACTCCAGCCACTTCATCTTTGTAATTAGCTTCTTTCATTATCTTTTTTATCTCATCGGCAGATGTTGCTAAAGATTTAAATACTATTGGATATGGCAAATTTGCACTTTCATTTAATTCATCCACAATAACCTTAGAATTCTTTTTTACCTCTGCTAAAGCTTCTTCACCATACAAATGTTGACTTCCTACAACAAACCAAAATTCCATTTTTTCATTTTTTAACATATTTCATTTCCCCTTATCTATTTTTATTTTGTCCATAATATGCATTTTTACCATGCTTACGATAGAAATGCTTATCAAGTAGACACTTGTCCATTCTTATATTCTCTGGATTTAGCTGTAATGAATGGTAGGTCATTTTTGCTACTTCTTCTAATACAACAGAATTATGTACCGCATTCTTAGGATCTGTACCCCAAGTAAACGGTCCATGATCATTTACTAAAACTCCAGGCATATAATCTGGATTAATATTAGCGTTATTAAAGGTTTCAACAATAACATTACCTGTTTCTTTTTCATACTCTCCAGTAATTTCCTTCTCTGTCATCCTTCGAGTCACTGGAACATCACCATAGAAGTAATCTCCTTGTGTTGTACCTGCTGCTGGTATGACAAGTCCTGCTTGAGCAAACGATACAGCCCAAGGTGAATGAGTATGTACAATTCCCTTGATATTTTTAAAAGCTTTATATAAAACTAAATGTGTTGCTGTATCACTGGATGGGTTTAAATTTCCTTCTACAACTTTTCCATCTAAATCTACTACAACCATATCGGTTGCTTTCATTTCTGTGTATTCAACTCCACTAGGTTTAATTACTACTAGTCCATTTTTTCTATCAATACCGCTAACATTTCCCCAAGTAAATGTTACTAGCTTATATTCTGGAAGCATTAAGTTTGCCTCAAACACTTCCTTTTTTAAATCTTCTAACATATCACTAACCTTCCTTTACAGCAATTTATTTGATTTCAAGTATATTTTTAGGACATTTAATCGCTTTCATAAGATAATAATAATATTCATACCTACAAATGTCAATATATTTTTTAAAATTTGTACGCACAAATTTTTTCTCAGTATCATTGTTAAACAGCCACTCTTTTGATATACTACTATATAGGAAAACTTTTTAATTAAAGATAAACCACTTGAAACTTCAAAATTAATTTGCATCATAATGCCGTCTTTTGGGCATTATGATGCAAATTGATTTTGGTAGTTGAACTGGTTTATCTATAAATATAAAACACCGTAAAACTTGAAGTTTATTTCTACCAAAATGCCGTCTTCTGGACAGTATGATGCAAATTAATTTTGGTAGTTGAACTGGTTTATCTAAGGAGAAAAAGATGAAGCATAAATATGAAGAAGTAGAGGAAAGTATTATAAATTGGGCTGTTACAGCCAAATTTAAACCACATGAAAAAATACCAACTGAATCTGAATTAATGAAAATGTTTAATGTAAGCAGACATACTATAAGAAAAGCCATAGGTGACCTTGTGTCCATGGAATATGTCTATCGAATACAAGGAAGTGGAATATATATATCTGATTTAGCAGAAGACAAAGAAAATCTCAAAAACACTAAAAATGTAGCTGTGCTAACAACTCATATATCTAACTACATTTTTCCTAGCATAATAAAGGGCATGGAGGATACTTTGTATTTGGAGTCTTATTCACTTTTACTATCTTCAACAAATAACAATGTTATGTTTGAAAATAGTAATTTAAAGAATTTGTTAGCTCATAAAATAGATGGCCTTATTTTAGAACCTACTAAAAGTGCATATCCAAGTCAAAATATTGGATATTTAAATAATATAATCTCTAGGAATATTCCTTTTGTAACGATAAATGCTTCTTATTCTGAACTTAACGTACCAAGTCTTCGTGTAGACGACTTTAAAGGCGGAAAATTAGCAGCAAATCATCTTATATCTTTAGGGCATACAAGATTAATGGGTATTTTTAAAGTTGATGATTCTCAAGGAATAAACAGAATGAATGGATTTATTTCTGAATGCCAGAGCAATAATATTCCACCTTCTCCCTGGCAGATTCTAACCTACCTTTCCGAGGAAATAGGTTCATCTTTGCCTAGTAAAATAGAAAATGCTCTAAAAACAAAAAAAAGACCAACAGCAATATTTTGTTATAACGATGAAATAGCATACATAACTCTAACTATTGCTAATAATTTAAATATTAAAATTCCCGAAGAACTTTCTATAATTGGGTTTGATGATTCTCATTTAGCTGTAATGATGCAACCAAATTTAACTTCCATAAGCCATCCAAAAGAGCAAATGGGAAAAGATGCTGCTAATTTAATTATAAAATTAATTAATAACAACAACAGTTTTGATGCTGGTGATTCTATTCTTTATGAGCCAAAGCTTATTGTTAGAGAATCAACTTGTAAAAATATTGCGAAGCATTAAACCAAAGTACAAAGTATAAAGTACAGAGTACAAAGAAGGATACACTTGCTAGAGGTTTGGGCGTAAGCCCATGTAGGTTCTTTAACTTAGTAGAATTACTTTCAATAGCAGTGCAATAAAACTTTGCATATTAATAATCTTTGCTACGGAAAATCTTAAAACTTATTTTTTGATTGCTTACGCAATCGCTTTATTACTGTTGTCAGCGAAGCTGACAACAGTTAAGTTTAAGATTTACCTGACGTAAGTTATCATTAGGTAAAAGAATAATGCGAATTAAACATCATGTCCATAACATAAATTATAAATTAATAATCGTATCTTGTATATACTCAATAATATTTGAGTATTTTTCATTTGGATTTTCACATTTATTCATATATTTATATGTACTTCTATCAAAACGGTAATTTTTCATAACAAATTTATCAAAGATTAATTTAATTTCTTTATCATCACATATTTTATTATAGCAATAATTAAATATTGCTACTTTTTTATTTAATAATGGGTTATTATCTGTATTCATTACTCCTGTATAGTAAAGTACGCTTGTCATTCTTTCAAATAAGGCAGTTAAACGAGATGGAATAACTGCGTAAACAGGAGTTATGATAAATACTGCATCTGCCACAATCATTTTTTCATATACTTCCTGAAAGTGGTCATTTTTCGAAGGTGGTAAAATGCATTGTCCAAACTTTCCACATTCATGACAGTCGATGCACCCTTCTATTTTATTGTTGGCTAAATGTATAAAATCAAATTCATGAATATCTGAATATTTTTTCAATATTTTCTCGATTTCATGATTAGTACCCCCAAACCTATGAGAACCAAATATTACGGAAATCTTCACATATTTCACCTACTACTTTCTATTTATAAATAGCCTCATGTTCACATTATCTTACTAATTGAACAAATGCTACAATCGTATACTAATATTATAATTTAATTATCCTGTATATACAAATATTATCAAAATGCATATATAAAAAAAACCAGCAATAATACTTGTGACTATTAATGCTGTTTTTGTACTATTTTCTATGATATTTTACTGTTTTGTACCTCGGAACGAAAGCCGCTGTATTTTTCACATGCTCCTATAACTTACTACCCATTCAGGCATCAGGACGATGCATCTAAATGGGTAGTAAATTATAAACGAGCAATTCTTAGAGTCCATTAATGTCATAAGCTCATATCAACATTTTCAAAAGAATCTCATACTAAGGTAGCAATACCCAAAGAAAATGTAACAGCTAAAGATATAGTAGACATTTTACAAAAAAGAATCAAAATATATGGCAAACATAACTATCATCAAAGCTTCTACTGATCCAACAAAACTTTTAGGTTTCCCTCATCAATACATCGACGAAGTAACCTTTGATGATAGTAGAGCAAAAACTGACGATTAAGTAGTAAAGCATTTTGAGAAGGTTAAAAACTTTAAAAGCCTTAGATGTTTCAATAACTCGCTGAGAGTCTGCTCATACAATTGAAACATCTAAGGCTTTTAAAATATGTCGCACTAAATTTTTAATACAGAAGTCCAACCACTTCAAAATAACCTCTATTTAGGTTCCTTTTCATCTTGTATTTTCTTATTAATCTTATTTTTAACTTCAGTATTACTATAAAGTTCAGCCCCAACTTCCATCATATTATTAGCTATAGCAGCCATTTTTAATTTAGTTCTAGTTAGTTTTTTACCCATTTCATTGCCCTCCTTTTATTTTATATTACTCAGTAGAAAATATTTTATACTATATAAGTTTATGGCAAAATAAAAAACACCAGGCAAAAACCTAGTGTTTTCAATGGGCAAGTAACCCTATAAGCCGAGTTCTGTATTAGACAATCATCTATCTAGACCTTACGTTACCATAAGGTTCAAGCGATACTACCCGGAAGCGGGACGGGCCGCCCCAAAACGCTTCCCTATTTGATCTTGCTCCAGATGGGGTTTACATAGCCGCAAAGTCGCCAGTGCGCTGGTGAGCTCTTACCTCGCCTTTCCACCCTTACCTAATATATTAAAGGTGATGAAATGGATAATAGATAATATATTAGGCGGTATATCTCTGTTGCACTTTCCTTCAAGTTGCCTTGACCGGGTGTTACCCGGCACCCTGCCCTATGGAGCTCGGACTTTCCTCTCCTGCAAAACTTGCAGCAGCGATTGTCTGGCTTACTCGCATAAAATATAATATCACACTTATAAACTTAATGCAACTATAAATTTATAATATTTTAAGATGCCTAAGATGTTTTAGCCTTTTTTTCAAATTGTTTCTTAGCGTCATAGTATAATATTCTACCACAATTATCACAGTGAACAATTGGGGCACCTTTATATATGTTATCCATGGTTACAGCAGATACCTTCATTCTACATCCCTCACAAACTGAACCATTTAGCTTAACTACAGCTGAATCGCTGTTTTCGAGAAGCTTATTAATTTCATATAGAAGCTCACTCGGCATATCCTTTTGGATTTCTTCAACTTTTTTCTCTAAAACTTTTATGTGTTCTTCAGCATTATCTATTTTTTCACTACTTTTTTGCTTATAATCATAAAAGTTATTTCTTATGTTTATGAGCTCTAACCTTAAATTTTCAAGCTCCATACTTACTTTTTCTTCATTCTCTAAAAGTTCAACCGCTTCATCTTCAAACTTCTTAAGTTTTTGTTTGCCACTATCTATTGATTTTTCAAGTTTGCTTATAACATTTAAATTTGATCCTGCTTTATTATAAAGTTTATATTCATTATCCTCTATTTCTTTCTTCTGGTTATTTAGTTTTTTAGCCATAATTCCGTATTTATTTTTTATATCTTCAAGTTTTTTCTTTTTTTCACTATAATTTTGTTTTTTATCGTCAAACTCCTTCTTTAACTTTTTTAAAAAGTAAATGTGGGATCCATCCTTTAATACTTTTTTATTTTTCTTTATTAAATCATAATTATGCTGAAGTAAATAAGCTAGTTCAATAAAATTACTCATACTTTTTCCTCCAATAGCTATAATAATTTTTAATGTAATATACTTATTTATATAAATAAAAAAGTAGACACAGCAAAAACACCATATCTACTTCGTTTTATACGGATCAAGGTTACAGTTTGATACATATATTTTAATATTAACTTTTCTTTCTACTAATTCATTTTGAAGCATTTTAGCAGCAACCTTTACAGCGGGCCATTCTGTACCAAAATGTCCAGCATCAATAACAGATATACCCATTTCATTATAATCACTTACGTAATGATATGAAGTATCCCCTGTAATTATACAATCAGCACCACTTTCTTTTGCTTTCTCAAAATAGTCCTGACCACTGCCATTTATTATGGCAATTTTACATATTTCTTTTTTCTCATATCCACAATATCTAATGTTTTTTAAATTCAACTGCTTTTTTACAATATTGCATACTTCATCAAGGCTAAGAGAATGATTTAATTCAATTATTCTTCCTATACCATCATTTAAGTTTTCTTTATTTGAAGTCTCAATAACCTTCCCTTTAGGGAAGCCAAGCAGTTCTACAATAATATCATTTAGTCCACCTTTAACGCTATCAAAATTCGTATGCGATGAGTATACATTAATATTGTTTTTTATAAGCTTTAATATCTTACGTCCCTGAAGAGTTTCATTTGTTATGGATGATGGTTTTCTAAAAAGAAGTGGGTGATGTGTTATTATCATATTGCATTCTTTGTCTATAGCTTCCTCTATTACATCTAAAGTACAATCAAGAGCCATGAGCACAGATTTTACCTCCTGCGTGCTGTCACCTATCATAAGCCCAACATTATCATAGCTTTCCTTTAAATTAAGAGGTGCATATTCTTCAATTATACTGCATAAATCTTTTACTTCAAAAGACATGATAACAACTCCTTAAGATTAGAATTTTTAACAATTAACTCTTCTTTCCTTATAAGTGCTTTATCGCTCTCATCTGTAATGCTCTCTATAATAGTATTATTTTTATTTATTTTATATTCTATATATTTCTTAAGCAAAGGATGTTTTTTTTCAATAAGTTTTTCACTTATCTCATAATATATATCGTCCTTTATTACAAAATCCTTAGCATAACATACTTTTATTATCTCATAATATTTATCTTCATCAATACACAATTCTTCATCAATAATATTAAAACCACTATTATATAAATATTTTCTAAGTATTTCTGGATTTTGAACTGGCTGAAGGACTGCATATTGGAATGTTTTAAACACTTTCATCTTTTCTTCAATTATGTCTCTTATTAAATTTCCACCCATACCTGCTACTACCGCTACATCTACTTCATTTTCTTTTATTACCGAAAATCCACCGCCCAATCGGCACTGAATTTTATCTTCAAGCGCATATTTTTTAATATTCATTTTTGCTTTGTTAAGAGGTCCCAAATTTACATCTGATGCAATTGCTTTTTCACATGTTCCATTATTTATAAGGTAGATAGGTAAATAGCCATGATCTGTTCCTACATCTACCATTTTATTGCATTTACCCACCATCAAAGCCACACATTTTAGTCTAGATGCTATTTCCATTTTTTCCTCCTGTCTTTAATAAAGATAAATCTCTGTATTTCTTATAGGTTAAATAGTTTATTTCACCTATGGAATAGCTGCAAAATTCTTATTTGCATTATTAAAAAAATAGCTGCAATTACAAGTGATATGTAAATATACTTATATGCTGCCTTTCTACTATATTTAGCATAAAAATATGCAGCATAATACATACAAAAAAGTATAATCATATTATATGCACCATATAGCATTTGCTTAAATACAAATTCTTTATTTGTACCATATGCTAAAGGATTAAACTTTGCATCAAAACTCAGAGGCATCTTAGCTGGTAAAATATTATACCAATATGCTATAGCTGGTATAATAATCATTGCCAAAATTATAATTGCAACAATTATTAAAGGTATCATAAAATATTTATCTTTATTCAAACTAACTTTTTTATTCCTCTTATAAATCCAGTTTTCCATTGAAATACTGCTCGCTTTAAGTGTATTTTCAATTTCAGATAAATCTTCAGGAGAAACTGCATATACACTATTCTCTGCTTTTAAATAGAGAACATCTTTCGTAGAGGTACAAAACATATTTACTGTACCAGTATTTTCTATAAAATACACACCCATAGCAAAATTATTTCTTCCATATCCATACAACTTAACTCCCTTTATTTCACCATCGGACTTTTGATACATTTCAATTTCACTAAAAGGCACTATTACTTTTTTTAATCCCCACCAAGAAATTATGTAAAAATTACTATTATCATAATAATATTTTAAAGTTATACATTTTATTAAAAAATATATCTGATATATATTAAATGCAATTAAGAATACTTTAAGAAAAATAATTATAGTATATAGATTTATGAATTCACTTATTATAAATGTGAATGCATTAACACCTATTGACACTGCAATTACATATAAAATTAAAAGCAAACTTTTATGAGGTTTTATACATTTCAAATTTTCACCTTCTTTTTTCTATAAAAAATTATACCATAAAAAAACCTTTTTTTAAATAAGTCATCTACGGAAAATAAAAATTGCAGAGTGCATAAACACTCTGCAATTTTTATGAAGTTCTAGCAAGAGAACTTTTAGTCAAGGTAATCTTTTAATTTTTTACTTCTACTTGGATGTCTTAATTTTCTTAAAGCCTTAGCTTCTATTTGCCTTATTCTTTCTCTCGTAACATTGAACTCTTTTCCTACTTCTTCAAGAGTTCTAGCTCTTCCATCATCTAATCCAAATCTTAATCTTAAAACTTTTTCTTCACGAGGAGTCAATGTATCAAGAACATTTATAAGCTGTTCCTTAAGCATTCTAAAAGCAGCTGCTTCTGCTGGTGCTGGTGCTTCATCATCAGGTATAAAATCACCAAGATGACTGTCTTCTTCTTCACCTATTGGTGTTTCAAGTGACACAGGTTCTTGAGCAATTTTCATTATTTCTCTTACTTTGTCTACAGACATATCCATCTTTTCTGAAATTTCTTCAGGTTGAGGTTCTCTTCCAAGTTCTTGAAGGAGCTGTCTTGATATTCTTATAAGTTTATTTATGGTTTCAACCATATGCACTGGTATTCTTATTGTTCTAGCCTGATCTGCAATAGCTCTTGTAATAGCCTGCCTAATCCACCATGTTGCATAAGTACTAAACTTATATCCTTTTCTATAATCGAATTTTTCAACAGCTTTAATTAGTCCAAGATTTCCTTCCTGAATTAAATCGAGAAATAACATTCCTCTTCCAACATATCTTTTAGCTATGCTTACAACTAGCCTAAGATTAGCTTCTGCTAATTTCTTTTTAGCGACTTGATCGCCATTTTCTATTCTTTGCGCTAAACTTATTTCTTCGTCTGGAGATAACAATGGGACTTTTCCAATTTCTTTAAGGTACATTCTAACAGGATCATCAATTGCAATGCCCTCAGGTATTGTTAAATCAAGGTCTTCTTCTTCAACCTCAATTTCATTCATATCACCTATAACTTCAATTCCCATAGATTCAAGGACTTCATATATTTTTTCAATTTGTTCAGGACTTAAATCTACATCCTCTAACTCATCAATTATTTCTTTATAAGTAAGAGTCCCCTTCTTCTTTCCTTTATCTATTAAAGTTTTAACAACTTTCATTTTATCACTTTTTTGTTTGCTGTTATCGTTTTTTGCCTCACTGCTGACATCATTTTTATTTTTCATTAATGATACCTCCTTCCGTTAATCTAAAGATTGTTTAATTTATTTTGCAATTCCTCACTCTGCTTAATCAGTTCAAGCGTTTCCTCAAACAACCCTTTTTCTCCTAGTATCTTGATTTTTTTCATAATCTCCTTTTTCGACTCCTCTAGATTAAATTTTTTGATATTAAAAATAAAATCATCTATCAATTTTTTTTCATTACCATCGGAAAATATTATGTCTTCACTAATAACTTTTATCCATTCAGAATAGCTTTCTTTCTCATTGCACATAATTTCAATTTTTTTCAATATATTCTCGCTATTTGCAACTTGATCTTCAATTACACTTATAATATTGTTATAGATTTTCTTATGACTATCAATAATTAGGTCTTCACATTTTAGTCTAGCCATGATATACTCACACATATTTCTATTTTGTGCCATAATTTTCAAAAGTGCTCGTTCAGACTTAATATATGCTGATTCTACATATAAATTTTGTCCATAACCATCCATTTTATTCATGGTTTGTATTTGATTACCACTTTTCTGAACCTTTTCACTTAATAAATCATAAATTGCCTGTTCGCTTGTTCCAGTTTTTTCGGATATCCTTTTAATGTAAACATCCTTTTCAACAGGATCTAATTCTTCAATTATTTCAGAAACATTCCTAATATATCTTATGATGCTTTCATTGTCCTTTAAATTTACCTCTTCAAAGGCCTTATTTAACCTATAGTCTACTACTGGAAGTGCATTTTTTATAAGTTCAATAAAAGCTTCCCTGCCATTTTTTTTAACAAATTCATCCGGATCTTTACCATCAGGTATTTTTATTATACTTACCTCAAAACCAACTTCTTTCAATATTTTAAGACCTCTTAAAGTTGCCGTTTGTCCTGCTGAATCAGCATCATATGATATAATTATTTTATCAGCGTATCTCTTTAATAACTTTGCTTGATTTTTTGTAAGTGCTGTTCCAAGTGATGCTACTGCATTTTTTATACCATACTGATGCAGTGTTATACAATCCATGTACCCTTCAACAATTATAAAAAATCTATCAATGTTATTTTTTAAAGAAAAATTTAAACCATAGAGATTTATTCCTTTTTTGAACACAGCAGTTTCGGGCGAATTTAAATATTTTGGTTTTGAATCATCTAAAACCCTTCCTCCAAACCCTATAACTCTGCCTCTATAATCAAACACTGGAAAAATAACTCTATTTCTAAACCTATCATAAAAAGTATTATTTTTTTGAATTATAAGACCTGCATTAATTAAATCCAATTCAGTATAACCCTTATTTTTCATATAATGTAGCAGGTTATTCCAATCATCTTTTGCATATCCTAAACCAAAACTTCTCATAGTGGCCTCTGTAATTTTTCTCGATAAAAAATATTGTTTAGCTTTTCTATCTTGATTTAAGTTATTAAAAAAATATCTAGCTGCCTCAACATTAATTTTATAAAGCTTGTTATTCTGTTCATAATTTTTCTTATCATTTCCTTGATTAAGTTCTACTGAAATATTTACTTTTTCAGCTAAAAAATTAACCGCCTCAACAAAAGGAAGATTTTTTGTTTTCATTATGAAAGTAATAACATTACCAGATTCCCCACATCCGAAACACTTATATATTTGCTTATCTTGAGATACACTAAAAGATGGAGTTTTTTCGTTGTGAAAAGGACAAAGTCCTATATAATTGTGACCTGCTTTTTTTAATTTTACTTTTTCTGATACTATATCAACAATATCATTTAAATCTTTAATTTTTTGAATAACCTCTTCACTTATCAATGAAACATTCCACCTAACATAATAATTACCTTTACTATAAGCAAGATTATATTCGACAAAAATCCATTAAATCCTTTTTTTTTTAATAATTTATATTAAAATTTTTATCCTAGCATATTATTAGATTCTACATCCAGTTAATAAATCCTCTTTATCATTTATATCTTTTATATTTTACCCATTTAATAGTAAATTTTATTCTAAAATCCAAAAATAATGTTTTAAAACTTCTCTTTGCTCATAAATAAATTATTCTATACAAATATTTAATATCCTTTTTTTATATGTATATTATAAAAAATTTTTTAATATCATATTTAATGAAGATAATTTTTAGGAAGTGCTAACTATGATTGATAATAATCCTCCTTCTTCCCATATATTGTTGCCATATGATGAAATAAAAAAATTTGTTTTACCTGAATACAACTTAGAAAATTCAATTATTGAACAAATAAAATTTAAAGATACTGATAAACAAAGAGCTGTTTACAGCATAATTTCAGATTCAAAAAAATATTGTTTAAAAAAAGTATATTATAATAAAAATGACTTACTTTTTGTATATTCCGCAGCTGAATGGTTATACAGATATAACATAAAAGTAACTAGGATACTACCAACTCAGAATAATTCACGTTTTGTTCTATATAACAATATGCTTTTTATCTTAATGCCCTGGATTGAAGGTAAAAAATGTGACTATAACAATCTTTCTGATATTTTAGTTTCAACAAAAAATCTTGCGCTAATGCATAAATTCACCAAAAACTTCATTCCAATTACCGGAAGTAATATTAGGTACGGGCTTGATGACATTTATGTATCTACAAAAAAACATTTTGACCAAATACTGGACTTTTATAATATTGCAAACAAAATAAATGATAAATTTTCAAAAATACTTCTTGAAAATTCAGAGGAATGCATTGCCACTGCAAAAATAGCTTTAAAAGCTTCAAACAAAATACATCCTGAAAATCTAAAGAAGAGCTTATGCCATCTTGATTATGTTAACAAGAATCTAATATTTGATGACAATAATAATTTATGGGTTATTGATTTCGATAATTGTAAAATAGATTTTTCTGTACATGATTTATCTTATTCTTTAAGAAGAATATTGAAACGCGATGGAACCAACTGGGATAATGGAATTCTTATAAACACACTGAATGCTTATGAAAGTATCAATGTACTTAACTTGGATGAATACTTATATATATTATCTTATCTAGCATTTCCCCAAAAATTTTGGAAGATATGCAAAGATTACTATAGGAACATAAAAAAATGTAATAAATCCTCATTCATAAATTTACTTAAAAGCAGTGTAAAATGTAAAAGTTCTCAATTAACCTTTGCTGAAAATTTTGCTAATTACATTAATGGTAAGTTTAATACTTACATTTAAATTAGTAACTACACTAAGAAAATCTTAAGACTTATTTTTTGATTGCTTACGCAATCAAAGCATTAATGTTGTTCAGCGAAGCTGAACAACATTTAAGTTTAAGATTTACCTGACGCAAGGAAAGGTAAATCATCCTTCATTGTACTCTGTACTTTGTACTCTGTTTTTCTATCCCCTCTGTTTTAAAATTATGCCAAAAATTTTGTGCTAAAAATAAAGACCAACAAGTTTTACCTTGGGTCTTATCTTTTCCTACATATAGTAAATTTCATCAAATATGCCTTCTACAAATTTTTCAAAGTTTTCTCTTTGAGTATGATTATTACCTTGATATATTTTTTCTGACATCACTATACTATTTAGCTTATGTGCATCTAGTGAACTCATTTCTTTAAATTTATTAGTTTCATACAAATTTCTTAAAGTTTCACCTATCTTCAAAAGGCTTTCGTAATACCTTCCATTAGAAAACCCCCTAACCATAGTACTAGTCAAATGTTTCCTTGAAAAAAATAAAGATTTCGCAATCCATCCCTTATCTGCTGTTCCGTTTTTTGTGGTATTTTCCAAAACAAAATTCAAATATTTTGTAAATTCCGTAAACCTTCCCGTACTAGTTTTTATACCAATAATAGGATACCATAGTCCCCTTATTTTACCACTGTTAGTTCCTGATGATCTAAAATATGCTAAAGTCACTCTTTCTACTCCGTAATCATATTTAATACTTACATTAACAAGTCCAATCATTCTAAAATGCTTGACAGTATATAAATTAGCGCTAAAGCTTTCCGGATACATTTTTAATATCTCTATTGAATTTAACACAATAAATACCTCCTCAATTATTCCTCCTATGCTTGTTATATAAATAAAAGGAGATGTCACATTAACAATTGATTCAGCCGCAATATTTAAGATTACGGTTAAACAATTTTTTAGTGCAACAACTCCTCTATATTCAATATCAATTTATATTTTTAATTTTTTCAAGCTGTTCTTTTATTTCTTCAATATTTCTATATCTTCCCTTAATATTCATTAACTTTTTTAAAAAAACTTCTTCTTCCTGATTTAAATCAAGTTCTTCATACCAAGGTCTATCTTGTGAATCGGTTACTTTATATGATGAATAATATAGATGAATTAAAAAATCACCGATAAACCAATAATCTATATCTTTTACATATCTTTTATTATTAATAATTCTCGCTAATCCAAAATCAATCAATGCTATATCTTTGTTTTTTTTCAATATTACATTAGGAACTCTAATATCTCGGTGAACTATACCATTGTTGTGCAATATCTCAACTAATTCTAGAAGTTGCCACCCAATTTTATAAATTTCATCCCTACTAAATTCATATTTATCTACAGTTAATAAATCTTCAAATACTTTTCCATCAATATATTCTAATATATAGCCTTCTCTATCTCCATCATTAAATTTAGATATAAATTTAGGAAATTTAGGACTATCTAAAGCTTTCAATATTTTCTCTTCATAAAATAATTTTTCTCTAGTATCATGAAGCATTCTTTTTTTTAATTGTTTTATAACACATTTTTCATATTTGCTATTACTTGCCAAATATGCAATTCCATATCTACCTTCACCTATTATTTTTAGAATTGAATATCCATTTATCTTTTCTCCAGTTTTATAATATCTATCCATATCAATAATCCTATAGCTATTTTATTTCAAATAACGTTATCGACTATATGACCTACCAACTTCTAGATCTACTTCTTGATCTGCTTCTTGACCAACTTCTTGATCTACTTCTTGATCTGCAACTTGACCAACTACTCCATCTACTTCTTGATCTGCAACTTGACCAACTTCTTGACCTACTTCTAGATCTGCTACTTGATCTACTTCTAGATCTGCAGCTTGACCTGCAGCTTAGTTTATAATAACTATGGCCATTATATGATTCAGTGATAAAAGAATCCATAAATAACACCTCTTCTGTACTTTTTAAATCATTATGATTTATTTTTACAATTATATAATATGTTCCATCTAATCATTAAGTTACTTATATAGAAATAAATAATAAAAAAATAGAGTATGCAACTTAAAATCACTAGTAAAGTTAAGTTACAATACTCTATGTTTTCACAATATACTCTAATTAAAATTTCAAATTAGAATTATACCATTATTGTCTTGGATTTTTAACTTGAGCCTGTGCAGCTGCAAGTCTTGCAAGTGGTACTCTAAATGGTGAGCAAGAAACATAATCAAGACCAACATCGTGGCAAAATTCTACTGAAGATGGATCTCCACCATGTTCACCACAAATACCTAACTCTAAATCTGGTCTTGTTTTCCTTCCAAGTTCTGCAGCCATTTTAACGAGTTTACCTACACCTACTTGGTCGAGTTTTGCAAATGGATCATATTCATATATTTTTCTTTCATAATAGTCATTCAAGAACTTTCCTGCATCATCTCTTGAGAAACCAAAGGTCATTTGTGTTAAGTCATTGGTTCCAAATGAGAAGAATTCAGCTTCTTTAGCTATTTCATCAGCTGTAAGTGCTGCTCTTGGAATTTCTATCATAGTTCCAACTTTATATTTTAAAGAAACTCCTTCTTTTTTAATTATTTCATCGGCTGTCTTAACAACAACATCTTTAACATATTTTAATTCTTTTACTTCACCTGCTAAAGGTATCATTATTTGTGGTTCAATATTAAGTCCTTTTCTCCTATTTACATCTATTGCAGCTTCAATTACAGCTGTTGTTTGCATTTCAGCTATCTCAGGATATGATACACAAAGTCTGCAGCCTCTGTGGCCCATCATTGGGTTAAATTCATGTAGGGATAACACAGTTGTTTTAAGTTCATCAAAAGTAATTCCCATTTCCTTAGCTAAAGCGTCTATATCTTCATCATTTGTTGGCAAGAATTCATGTAGAGGTGGATCCAAAAATCTTATAGTAACCGGTCTACCTTCCATGGCTTCATAAATTCCAGTAAAGTCTTCTCGCTGCATTGGAAGTAATTTTGCAAGTGCTTTCTTTCTCTGTTCAACAGTTTTAGCAAGTATCATTTCTCTAACTGCAGGTATTCTATCTTCATCAAAGAACATATGCTCAGTTCTGCAAAGTCCTACTCCCTCAGCTCCAAAGTTAACTGCCTGCCTAGCATCTTTTGGAGTATCTGCATTAGTCTTTACTTTAAGTTTTCTTATTTCATCAGCCCAACCCATGAAGGTTCCAAAATTTCCACCAACCTCTGGCGCTGAAGTTTTAATTTTTTCACCGTATACATTTCCTGTACTTCCGTCTAGAGAAATATAATCGCCCTCGTGAAATACCTTTCCATCTACCTCAAAGCTTTTTTCTTCTTCATTCACTTTAATAGCTCCACAGCCTGCAACACAACAAGTTCCCATACCTCTTGCTACAACTGCTGCATGGGATGTCATACCACCCCTAACTGTGAGTATACCTTCTGAAGAAACCATTCCTTCTATATCTTCCGGTGATGTTTCACGTCTTACTAATACTACCTTCTCACCACTTTCATGATGTGCTTTAGCATCTTCAGCTGTAAAATAAACCCTTCCGCAAGCTGCACCTGGGGAAGCTGGAAGACCTTTTGCTATGGCTTTTGCATCTTTAAGTCCTTCTTTGTCAAAAGCAGGATGTAATAACGCTTCAAGTTGTTTAGGCTCAACTTTAAGTATTGCTTCTTCCTTGGTGAGTAATCCTTCATTAACTAAATCAACTGCTATTTTCAATGCAGCCTGAGCAGTTCTCTTACCGTTTCTAGTTTGTAAGAAATATAATTTACCTTGTTCTATAGTAAATTCCATATCTTGCATATCTCTATAATGGTTTTCAAGTTTCTTAGCTATATCCATAAATTGTTTATAGCACTCTGGCAAATCTTGTTCCAATTTAACAATTGGCTGAGGTGTTCTTATTCCAGCAACAACATCCTCACCTTGTGCATTTATAAGATATTCTCCAAATATTCTCTTTTCTCCTATTGCAGGATCTCTTGTGAAAGCAACTCCCGTTCCTGAAGTATTTCCCATATTTCCAAATACCATTGATTGAACATTTACTGCTGTTCCCCAATCTCCTGGTATATCGTTTAACCTTCTATAAACTATTGCTCTTGGATTATCCCATGATCTAAATACAGCAGTTACTGCCTCTATAAGCTGTTCTTTAGGATCCTCTGGAAAATCCTTTCCTATTTCATTTTTATAAACATCCTTAAATTGATTGAGAATATTTTTTAAATCTTCAGTATCTAATTCAGTATCATATTTTACACATTTTTTCTCTTTTACTTCATCTAAAACTTTCTCAAATTTTTTACTATCTATTCCCATAACGACATCTGAAAACATCTGTACAAATCTTCTATAGGAGTCATAAGCAAATCTTTCATTATTTGTTAGCTTTGCAACTGCACCTACAGTTTTGTCATTAAGCCCCAAGTTAAGTATTGTATCCATCATTCCTGGCATTGATACTCTTGCTCCTGATCTAACTGAAACAAGAAGTGGATTGTCTTCACAGCCAAAATTTTTTCCTGTACTTTCCTCAAGTTTTTTCATATGTTCATTAATTTCTTCAAGTATCTCATTAGATATGTTCTTTCCATCCTCATAGTATTTTACACATGCTTCTGTAGTTACAGTAAAACCTTGAGGAACAGGTATTCCAAGGTTTGTCATCTCTGCAAGATTCGCACCTTTACCACCTAATAAATTCCTCATGCCTGCATTACCCTCATTAAATAAGTAAACATACTTTTTTGTTGCCATAGTAAACATCCCCTTCAATTGTTTTGTCGCCGTAATTAACTTATAAATTATACAGCTTTTATATAATAAACCTCTTTAACTATAAAAATTATTTATAATGCCGCTTTATAAATTAATTCTAAGTTTTTAAGTGGTTTATACCTAATTGTAGATATACCAGCTCAACTATTAAAATTTATGTTCACCATAATGCCCAAAGGATGGCATTTTGGCACAAATAAATTTTAAGTTTCACAATGGTATATCTTTAATTTGACGATTACTTTTGCATTAAATCGTTTACTTTCGACAGTAAAACTAACAACAATGTATTTTATACTATAAACAATAATTAAACCCTCCGTAGATAAATCACTAATTTAACTTATTTTATCTACATACTAATTATAACATTTTAATCGTATATGTTATATTGAAAATTTACTATTTTGGGTTAAATTATTAAAATTAATATCCATTATTTTGAAATTGCTTTATATTACTCTAAATTTCATATGTATTTAAGTATTGTAAATTTTTAAAAAAACGTTTACAATTTAAATATATTTTAGGGTAATTTGCATAAAAAATAGTTAAGATATGGCATTAAGCCATATCTTAACTATTTTTCATCATTGATATCATCAAATTTTACAGTGTATTGATAAGAGGCATCACTATCTGAATGATTTTGATTTTTAAATTTATCTTTAATCTCAGCTGCGGCATCATTTACTTTTTCTTTAACATTAGAAACAGTATCTTTAACAACTTTATTTACAACTTCAACGCTGCCATCATTTTTAGTTATTTCAACTGTAACTTTAGTCACAACAGCTGTTAAAAACATTAATACTAGTGATGGATACCATGCAATTCCTGCAACAACTCCTCCAAGAATACCTGCGCTAACAGGAATATCCGCAATGAGTTTATCATCTTTCTTTATTTTTATTCTTGATACATTTCCCTTTTCAATTAGTTCCTTAATCCAATTTACAAATTCATCTTTACTACTTTCAAATTGATCTTTCATATTTTTATGATTTTTTTCAATGTATACAAGTGTATCAATAACATTACCATTGCAGGCCTCTAGAGCTTCTTTTGCTTGTGTATATGTAACACTTGTTCTTTCCCTTATAATATCAATTTTTTCTAAGGTTATTTCTTCCATACTTAAATTCACTCCTTTTTTAATAAATTTAGTATCTCCAAACTCTTTGGCTTTTTAGCAAAATCATTGCTTATAAATTCGCTTAAAATCTCATATATCTCCCTCTTAACATTAGCGTTTAAACTTACCCTATGGACTTTTCCTAAAGGTAACTTGTTTAAATAATTTAAAGTACTATATGAAGCTGGTGAAATTTTTCTTCCACCTTCTTTTTCGCATTCTTGGCACAAACATCCGTAGTACTTATAGCTAATATAATTAGAAGATGATATTCTTTTTTTACACTTTGCACAATAGTCCAAATTAAGACCATAACCTGTATATCTTAAAAGTTTTAATTCAAAAGCTCTTGCTAGAATTTCAAGGTCACCAACTTTATTTTTCATTAAATAAAATGTACTTACAAATTCTCTAAATAAATCTCTGTTACTTTCACCTTCTACCATAGAAATATCAATTAATTCAGAGAGATAAGATGCATAAGTTAAAATATCCAAATCATTTAAAAAATCTTGAAAAGACTCTATTATTTGTCCTTCATTTAGTATAAACATACTTTTGCCCTTAAATAAAACATATTCACTAAAGCAGAAATTTAAAGTTATGGGCAGGTATTTGCTTCTACTTTTTCTTGCGCCTTTTACAACTGCAGATACCTTCCCCAATTTTTCTGTAAAAATCCATATTAATTTATCATTTTCCTTGAAATCCTGTGCTTTTAGAATTACCCCTCTGCTTTTAAATACAGACAGATTATCATCTCCTTCCCTAATATTTTAACCTTTTTTTTTAAAATTATTTATATCCTAACTCTTTTAAAATAAAAGAACTATCTCTCCAGTCCTTTTTTACCTTAACCCATAATTTCAAATTAACTTTTTTACCTAAAAACTTTTCAATATTTTCTTTTGAATAAGAATTTATTTTTTTTAGCATAGTACCATTTTTACCTATTATTATTCCTTTATGTGAATCTTTTTCGCAAAGCAGTGTTGCTTCAATATTATATTTTCCATTTTCATTTTCCTTCATTTTAGTAACTTCTATAGCAATTCCATGAGGCACTTCGTCAGATAAAAGTCTAAGTCCCTTTTCTCTTATAATTTCCGAAACAATAAACCTCTCCTGCTTATCTATTATCATATCATCAGGGTAATATTTAGGTCCCTCTTTCATGTATTCTACCATAAGCTTTATTAGCTCATCTACATTTTTGCCTTTAATGGCTGCTATAGGTATTATTTCTTTAAATTCAAAAAACTCAGAGTAATTTTTAAGGGTTTTTGCTAATCTCTCTTCTGTAGTTTCATCCATTTTATTTACAACTAAAAATACAGGTATATTCATCTCTCGAAGCTGATTTAAAATTTCTATATCTCCTTTATGAACTGTAACCTCCGGCGTAGTTACAAATACGACTAAATCCACATCCTTCACAGTGTCAACAGCCAATTTAACCATATATTCACCAAGTTTATGCCTTGGCTTGTGAATACCTGGTGTATCTACAAATACAAGTTGATAATTTTCTCCTGTCAATATAGTTTGTATATTATTTCTAGTAGTTTGAGGTTTGCTTGATACGATAGACAATTTTTCCCCCATTATATAGTTAAGCAGTGTTGACTTTCCAACATTTGGTCTTCCTATTATTGTTACAAATCCAGATTTAAACATAAATCCTCCTCTATATTTTTAAAATTTGGTAAACAGTTCTGGGAACATATCTTTCATTTCATTTATTATATCATAAATGAAATATTTTAAATAACAACATTGTAATTAAAATACCGAAAATGGCTCCAACTACAACTTCAAAAACAGAATGTACCTCTGAATCAACTCTACTTTGCGCTACAATTACAGCTAAAAAATAGCTCAAAATTATCACTATTGGCTCCGGAGATACTAATGTTATCATGGTTGCCACAGAAAAAGCTATAGCACTATGTCCGCTTGGCATTCCTCCTCTAAGAGGTGTGCCTTCACCAAAAATAGCTTTTATAATTAATGTTAAAATACATACAATTATTAAAGTTAAAAATATCATATATGGATTTGAATTTTTAACCTTTGATATAACATGATTAACTGCTGGTTGAAGTTTATCCCAAAATATAATAAATCCAACTATAACAGCATTTATAGCTGTAACAAGCACCCCACCAGCCGCCGTATTTTTAGCAATCTTGGCAAGCGGATGATAATAATTTGTCGTTAAATCAATTGCACTTTCTATAGCTGTATTTATAAGTTCTGCACTTATTACCATTGTTATAGTGATTGTTATTATTAAAAGTTCTACTCTAGTTAAACTCGTAAAAAAGCATATTGTTAAAATTAGCAGTGCAAAAACAAAATCTATTCTAATATTAAGTTGTGTCCTTACAGCATATATTATACCCTCAATGGCATAATTAAAACTATCAACTAATTTTTTCATCTTCATATTTATCATCCCAACCTGAAAGTATTATAGAGATACTACCTAAAAAATCGAAATTACAAATACCACGTTTATCCTGACAAATTGTAATTTAACAGGGTACATTTGAAATTTGTAATTTTGCCATTTCAAATTGTATATCTGTGGGAAAATCTACTTAGCTTTACCTATTTAAACCAAAATTATTTAATATTTCTTCTTCTCTTTTCCTCATTTTTTTCTTATCCTCTTCCTCCATGTGATCATAACCCATGAGGTGTAATACAGAATGAACTGTTAAATAAAGAGCTTCTCTTAAAAAAGAATGACCGAATTCTATGCTTTGTTCTTTAGCCCTTTCAAGGGATAATGCTATATCCCCAATAACAAGTTTATCATCGTCTAAATATGTATCATCAAATTGAAAATTATTGTAAGTATCCTTGAATACCTTGCCCTCTGGATACTCAAGCATTGGAAAAGAAAGCACATCGGTTGCACTATCTATATTCCTGTTTTCCCTATTAATTTCACGTATTTCGTCGTTATCTACTAATATCACTGATACTTCATATTCAATATTTACTTCTTCTTCTTTAAGTGCATAATCAATAACTTCTTTAAGTTTTGTTTCAATCTCTTCATTAACTTCTATAATCGTCTGCCTATTATCTATAAAAATCATATTTTACTCCTTCTGCTTCTTCTGTAATGTTTTATCTACAGGATATTCTATTCTTTGGTGATATATACCAAGCAAAGAACTTAAAAATGCATTTCTTATTTTTTCTATATCTCTAAGAGTTAATTCACAATTACTAAGTTGTCCATCCTTTAATCTTTCATTTATTATATTATTTATCATTTCTTCAATTTTACTCTTTGTAGGTTCTTGTATAGATCTTACCGCTGCTTCTATACTATCTGCAAGCATAAGTATTGCTATTTCTTTGCTTCTAGGTGCCGGCCCTGAATACCTGAAATTCTCCTCTTTAATTTCTTCTGGATTTTCACTTGTATTTTTTAAGGTTAGATAAAAATATTTAACAAGCGTATTTCCATGATGCTGCTGAATAGCATTTTGTATAACTTCTGGTATTTTATATTCCTTTGCAAGCTCAATTCCATCCTTCACATGTGAAATTATAACAAGTGCACTCAAATTAGGTGTTATTTTAGAATGTGGATTTTCTATTCCAATTTGATTTTCTTTAAAAAAGTATGGTCTTTTTATTTTACCAATATCATGATAATATGCAGAAACTCTAGTTAAAAGTGGGTTACCACCTACTTTTTCAACAGCTGCCTCTGCAAGATTAGCTACAATTATACTATGATGGTATGTACCAGGTGCCTCCATCAAAAGCCTTTTCATAAGCGGATGATTTGGATCTGAAAGTTCAAGCAGCTTAACTGAAGTAACTACCCCAAAAACATTTTCAAATATAGGTAAAAAGCCTATTGTAAGCACAGAAGATAGTACACCACCAACAAATGTAAATAATGCTTTTTGTACATTATCAATTACATTGCTACTAAGTAAAAATCCAACTGAAAATACCATAACTCCACTAACACAAGATATAAAAGTTGCTGCGTAAATTGTATCACTTCTTTGCTGCATATTTCTAAATACTATAGAAACTAAAACGCAACTAACTATAGCAAGAAGGGTAATTTCACAATTAAATTCACATACTGCAGAAATAAAAATACAATTTAATAAGCTTTCAGTTAAAGCCACCTTGTAATCTGAGAGTAAGGTTAAAAGCATTGGTATGCAAGCTATTGGTATCATAAAAGGTGAAATCATACTTATAGTTCTTGCTAGACCCAAAGAAATTGCATTAAGTAAACATATCATAATCAATTTTCCAACATTATCATATATCTTTTTATTATATTTGAACAAATAAAATATTTGAACAAATAGCACTAATGCAACTAATACTGCTAAACTTATATATACATACCAATTATAACTACTTTTACTATTTAACAAACCTAAGTCTTCTAATATAGAAATTTCATTTGAGGTTACCGGTTCTCCATCCTGTACAATAATTTGATCCTTTTTAATCATTACTGGAGAAACCTTTTTTGCAACTTCATCCTTTACTTCTTTTGTTTTTTCATTATCAATAAACGTATTTGGCTTTATATACAAATTTACAATATCAACTCCGAGATTATCTGTTTGCTTACTGTACTTTGAATTTTCAAACTGATTATTCGCATACTCTTGTGCTTTTTTTATATCACTAGAATTTCCATCCTTTATTTCGCCATTAAAAATCTCCTTAATAATTTTTTCTATGGTCTGTTGTAATCCCTTCAAATCGTCATCACTTAAAGCTAATATATTTTTTATATCATCATTACTTAAACTGATACTAAGCAAAGTTTTTAACTGTTGAGTTTTTCCATTATCATCAATTTTCATGTCTTTAACTTTATTAATATTGTCAAAATTAGTATTAATATCATTAAGTGCATTATCCTGTACTTGAGTATTTTTATTATATTGAACTCCAACGGAATTTATGGCCTGCTTAACTTTTTCTTCTGTAGCAATTCTATCTTCAACATCTCTTGGTGCTTTTATATCCGTTTTTGCAATATCACCTTCATTTAAATTATACTTTTTTGTAACAAGCGATGTAAGAAGTATGCTATATATAATAAAAAAAGAACATACTAAAATAAAAATCCTTTTAACCTGATTTTTTTTAATTAATTTTAAACTTTCCATATACATTCACCCTTTTGTTTACAATAAGTATTTAGCTGCGTTTAGATATACATCGCTTCAAACTTCAAATCTACAATTATTGTTTTTGTGAAATATTTTCTTCCGTAGTTACCAAAATTCTTATTGTACATATATCCCCTTTTATATTTGTATCCACCACTTTATTTTTAATCTTTACACTTTTATCAAACTCACTACATAACTTTTTATACATATCACTGGTAGTATTATCTATAAGCTTTTGCTTATTTAATTTTTCTATTGTATCTAAAACTTCATAATATACTTCTTTTTTAATAAAAAAATTTCCACTTACTATTTTATCATATTTCTTAAATTTATTTTCACTTTTTTTTAAATAAAACTTTTTATTTCCTATATCTAGATAGTAATTTTCTATTTTTTTCCCTGTTCTCTTTCTTACATGCTTAGTCAAAGAAACATCAACAATTCTTTCATTAAAAGTTTCAGCAATTACGTCTCCATCGGCATGAACATTGTACACATTTCCTTCATTACCTTGTTGCCCTTTAATAAGTACTTGTCCCTTTTTAACGACATCTCCAGCTTTAACTACTGCCGTACCCGATCTAGTATATATTCTAAGTATATAGCCATCCTGTTTTGCTACAACATCACCTGCATTATCGTTCTTTACAATTTGAGGTGGTTCTTGCCTTTCTGCAACATTAATTTTAAGATGTGATCCATAAATTCTGACTCTCACCCACATTATATCATTATTTTTTTCTATAAGCTTTTTCTCCAAATCATACACGTTAATGCTTTTTTTACTTATACCTGGTTTTATTCCAAGTGTATTAAGTTCTGCTCTTATATTATATGGAGGTATGTTTTTTTGAGTTTTTATATCTATCCCCCATATAAATGTAGAAAGATAGTATGTTAAAAATATAAAAATTATTCCTCCAATAAGTATTGAAATCCTATTTCTAAGTTTAATTAAAATAAAACCAATTCCCTTTCTTCCTGTTATCTTTATTTTTGCTCTTGTTTTCTCAGATATTTCTTTTACTTTCTTATAGTCTTTAAGCTCAACCCCTATTTGCAATAAATTTATATCTAATCTTTGGACCTTGTTTAACTTTATTCCTCTATTATAAATCAAATTTAAAAATTCTTCTGGCTTTTTTGTTCTTATCTCAATTGTTATAAATGCATTTTTAATTTTCTCAAATTTAATTTTCATTTTTATCATCTCCATAAGTAATGGTTTTAAACTTACCAGATATAATTATCGTATGACTGCCAATATAAAGAATTTCAAGTTTATATCCTTCTATATTTATTATTCCTATTTCTGTGCTTACACTAATTATATTTTCATTAAACAACAATATTTCCTTATGATTTTCAATTGTTATTTCTTCATTACCTACAACAGATATATCTACTTTGGGAATATCTAAAACAACGTCTCTTGGAAAATCAAGCTTCTTTGCAATTTTTTGTTTTATTTTATTTATTGTAAATTTTTTCACCCTTTCACCCTCAAATCGCATAACACTTTCATATTTAATTTATGACTATTAAATCCAATAAATTACGCTATGCTTAAAATATTTAAAACAAAAAATAATAAAAAGACCCGGAATTATCCGGATCTTATATAGAAATTTTTTACTTATTATTCAAAAATTCTTTTACAAGTTTACTTACTAAAGTACCATCTGCACGGCCCTTAGTCTTTGGAACTACTGCTCCCATGAGTTTCCCCATGTCCTTCATGTTATTTGCACCAATACTTGCAGCTGCATCGTTAATTACACTTTTAATTTCATCTTCAGTCAATTGCTGAGGAAGGTAATTCATAAGAATTTCAATTTCACTATTTGCTTTATCAATCAAATCTTGTCTATTACCTTTTTCAAACTCAACTAAAGCCTCTCGCCTCTGTTTAATCTCTCTTGATAAAATTTCAACAACCTTAGGATCATCTACTTTTTCACCATCAGTTTTTTCAACCTGTAAAACAGCAGCTCTAGCCATACTAATTATGTTAGCCTTAAACTTATCGCCACTTTTTAAGGCATCTTTCCAATCTTGCTGAAGTTTTTCCTTAAGGGACATTCACGTACCTTCTTTCAAACCTATTTAAACTTTCTTTTTCTTGCAGCTTCAGATTTCTTCTTTTTCTTTACGCTAGGTTTTTCATAATGTTCTCTCTTTCTTACTTCTGAAAGAACCCCCGCTCTAGCGCACTTTTTCTTAAATCTTCTTAATGCACTTTCTAAAGATTCATTTTCTCCAACTTTAATTTCTGACATCTATATCCCTCCCTCCGCTAGCTTAACTATATTACAAAACGCAGCTAATTGGGCTAAACAACACACTAATTATTATACAACACTCAAAGCTTTACTGTCAACAATTTCATTTAGATTTATTAACCTGGTGGCCAATTGAGACTTCTTCCTCCAAGCAAATGAAAATGAACATGTGGAACACTTTGTCCTCCAAACTCTCCACAATTAGAAACTACTCTATAACCATCTTTATCTATTCCCAATTCTTTTACTATTTTAGGAATTGTCTTGAAAATATGTGCTATTATTTCAGCATCTTCCTCATTAACCTCAGTTAAACTTGCAATATGCTTTTTAGGGATAATTAACACATGTACTGGAGCTTCAGGGTTTAAATCCTTAAAACTTAAAATTTTATCGTCTTCATATACTTTATTTGATGGTATTTCCCCCTGAACTATCTTACAAAAAACGCAATCACTCATGTCATCACCTCCTTGATTATTATATTCAACATAAAAAATTTTTTTCCTTCGTTACTGCATAATATGCCCATACAAATAATCTTCTTTGGCTTCTTCTATCTTTACAGTTAAAATATTACCTGAAATATTCTCATTGCTATTAGCTACTACCTTAACGTAATTTGCTGTATATCCTTCATATAAGTCATCATTGTTCTCAAAATTAGTTTCAAATAACACATCCATTTTACACCCAATAAACTTACTTATAAAGGCTTTTTCATTTTTATTATTAAGTTCAATAAGTTTATTACTTCTAAAATCTTTAATAGTACCAGGTACTTGTTCTTTCATATCAGCTGCCTTAGTACCTTCTCTTTTGGAATATTTAAATATATGCGTTTTTGAAAGTTTTATCTTCTTAAGAAACTCAAAGGTTTCATTAAACTCTTCTTCTGTTTCACCTGGAAATCCTACAATAACATCTGTTGTTATAGAAACATCCTTTATATTTTGTCTAAGTTTATTTACTATATTCATATAGTCCTCAGCAGTATAATGTCTATTCATCCTCTTTAAAGTTTCGCTGCATCCACTTTGGAGTGATAGATGAAAATGAGGACATAGTTTCTTCATCTTTTTAATTTTTTCAATTACATCATCACTAAAAAAAGTAGGATCAATAGAACCAATTCTAACTCTCTCTATACCATCAATTTTTTCGATTTCTTCAACAACTCTAACAAGATCCCAACCATTTTTTAAATCTGCACCGTAAGATGCAATATGAATACCAGATAGTATTATTTCTTTAAAGCCATGACCTGCAAGCTTATGGATTTCCTCCATGACCTGTTCTGGCTCTTTACTGCATATACCACCTCTAGCATATGGTATTAAGCAATATGAACAAAATCTATTACAGCCATCCTGTATTTTAAGAAAAGCCCTTGTTCTATCTTGATATTCTTCTATTTTTAAATCTTCAAATTTTTTATCTCTAAAAACATCTTTTACATTGACTATTTGTTCCTTTTTAGTCATATAGGTATTTAAATATTCTACTATATCACCTTTATTTTTAGTTCCAAGAACAATGTCAACACCATCTATACTTGCTACTTTGTCTGGTTCAACTTGTGAATAGCATCCAACTACCGCAATTACTGCATTAGGATTAAGCTTTTTAGCCTTACTTATCATTTGCCTTGATTTTCTGTCACCCATATTTGTAACAGTACACGTATTTATGACATATACATCAGCCTTTTCTTCTGGCTTCACATCTTCATATCCTGCTTTTATAAATTTTTCTGCCATAGCTTCACTTTCATACGAGTTAACCCTACAGCCAAGGGTAATAAAAGCAACCTTCATTATATCTTTCCTCCCATATCAGATAACTCATACATTATTAAAGCTGTACATACAAATCCAGCAGTTTCCGTCCTAAGTATTCTTGGTCCTAATGTAATAACATGAGCTCCTATTTCTTTTAATTCCTCTATTTCTTCTTCCTCAAAGCCACCTTCAGGTCCTATAATAATTGCTACGGTTCTTATATCTTTTGTATCTATTTTATTTATTACATTTTTTAATCCTATTCCTTCTTCGTTTTCATATGGAACAAGTATCAAGTCAATTTCTTTTAACTTTTCTTTCATATCTTTAAATTCCACAACGCCATTTACTTTAGGAATTAAACTTCTTTTACTCTGCTTAGCGGCTTCAAATGCAATTCTATTAAGTCTATCCAGTTTTTTAAATTCACCTATTTCATTTTTTACTACTACTCTTTCCATAATTACTGGTGTTATTTCACTAACTCCAAGCTCTGCTGACTTTTGAACAATTAAGTCCATCTTAGCTGCTTTAGGCATACCTTGAAAAAGATATACTTTAAGTGGACTTTCATTATTAATTTCAAGTTTTTTAAGTATTTCTGCCTTAACAGTCACCTTAGTTATTTCAACTATTTTAGCAAGGTATTCTTCACCTTCGCAGTTGTTTATACTTATTTCTTCGCCTTCTTTAAGTCTTAATACTTTATATATATGTTTTACATCTTCACCACATATATTTGCAATGTTATCTATAATATTTTCTTTAGGCACAAAAAATTTATGCATAGCTTAAAACACTCTCCTTATGATTTTGCAACTATACAAATCCATTCACCTTGATTATTAACCTCAAGTATTTCAAATTTATTTTTCTTTAATTCATTTATTACGTCTTGCGCTCTATCTTTTATTATTCCTGAAGATATAAAATATCCACCGTGAATTAAGGATTTATTAATATCAGGAATTAAAATTTTTATTACTTCTGCTATTATATTTGCAACAATTACATTAGCCTTTCCTTCAACAACTTCCATAAGATTTCCGTGTCTTATATCTATATTTTTCAAGTCATTTTTAGCTACATTTTGTTTTGCAGAATCAACTGCTACAGGGTCTAAATCTACTCCTATAGCACTTTTAGCCTTCAATTTGGCAGCTGCTATAGCAAGTATTCCAGAACCTGTTCCTATATCAAAAACCGTAGAATTTTCATCTACATATCTTTCTAAGGCTTGAATACACATTCTTGTAGTTTCATGAGTTCCAGTTCCAAAGGCCATGCCTGGATCAAGTTCAACTACTAGTTCATGATTCTTTGGTATATATTCTTCCCATATTGGTTTAACTACTACCCTAGCTCCAACTTTAGTGGGCTTATAATATTTCTTCCAATTGTTTTCCCAATCCTGTTCATTAACTTTACTTGATACTACAAGTCCTTCTCCCTTATCAATTCCAAATTCGCCTAAATTGTTAACACTGTTTTTTATGTATTCAAAATGCTCATTAAAATGCTCATCTTCTTTATAGTAAGCCTTAACTACAGCTCCTTTTTTTACCTTCAAAAGAGTTTCATCAAAGTAATCCCAATCCCCTGGATGTTTCTTCTTGAATTCAACATCTTCCGAATCCTCAATAGAAACGCCTTTTACAGGAGTGTTATATAATATTCCTGTAACTGCTTCAACAGCTTCACTACTTGTTACAATGTTTACCTCGATCCAATCTTTTTCCATATTTTTCCTCCAATATATTGATTAATGCACAATGAAGATGAATTTTCTTCATTGTGCATTATAAATTATAGCATTTATTTAGTTTGTTCGTCTATTTTTTCTAAAAGTTTTTTATATTCCCTTATTACTCCTCTAATTTCATCTTCGTTATCTTCAGCATCTTCATCCATTCCATAGCGAAGTTCTTGAATTCTAGTGTTTATAAGGTTTTTTACTGTGTTTATTTCATTATCATCTAATTCTATTTTCATATTTCCTCAGTCCTCCACTTAATTTATATTATTTCTTTAGAAGAACTTTTTAAAACCAGACTTTTTTTCTTTCGGACTTTCACCGCTGGCCTCCATGTATAATTTTAAAGCTTCCTTTTGTTTTTCATTTAAGCTCTTAGGAATATCAACAATAACTTTTACATATTGATCCCCTCTTCCACTGCTATTAACTTTAGGAACGCCCTTACCTTTTAATCTAAATACTGTACCCGACTGTGTTCCAGCTGGAACTGTGTATTTAACATCACCATCAATTGTAGGAACGGCTATTTCTGTTCCAAGTGCAGCTTTAGGGAAGCTTATATGAGTATCTAAATATATATCAAATCCTTGTCTCTTAAATTCCTTACTAGGAATAACTTTTATATTTATATACAAGTCTCCTGCAGGACCGTTATTTTTACCATGTTCGCCTTGACCTCTAAGTGGTATTACATTTCCTGTGTCAACACCTGCTGGTATATTTACAGATATTTTTCTTCTTTTTCTTTCAATACCTGATCCATGGCACTCTGTACATGGTTCAGAAATTATCTTACCTTTTCCGCCGCATTTGTCACAAGCTGCTTCTGTAACAAAGCTTCCAAGTGCAGTATTTCTTTGAACTCTTATTCTACCTGTACCATGACATTTATCGCAGGTTTTTGCTGATGTGCCTTTCTTTGCACCACTTCCATGGCATGTTTCACAAGTTTCATTTCTAGTTATATTAACTTCTTTTTTAGCTCCAAAAACAGCTTCTTCAAAAGTTAATGTTATAGTATATTCAATGTCATTTCCTCTTTCTGGCGCATTTGGATTTCTTCTTGAACTGCCTCCTCCAAATCCACCTCCAAAGAATGAACTAAATATATCTCCTAAATCTCCAAAGTCACCGAAGCCCCCTGAAAAGTCTCCAAATCCGCCTCCGGCACCATTGAAGTCTGCAGTACCAAATCTATCATAATTTGACCTCTTCTCAGGATCAGATAAAACTTGATATGCTTCATTTATTTCTTTAAATTTTTCTTCTGCCTCTTTATTCCCTCTATTTTTATCAGGGTGATATTTAATAGCGAGTTTTCTAAAGGCTTTTTTTATTTCATCTTCAGACGCACCTTTTTGAATTCCTAGTACTTCATAGTAGTCTTTATTTGCCATCCCTTTCACCACCTATTTCATCTATAGATAAACCATTTCAAACCTAAAAATTAAGGGAAGGGTCAAAACCCGTTCCCTTACTTATAAGTTTGCATCTCTTTATATTATACTTACAATTTAATTAAATTCAAACCTTTTTTTTAGATGTACCATTGATTTTGGCAGTTAAACTGTTTTATCTATTTGTCATTGTCAACTTTAAAATCAGCATCAACTACATTATCATCATTTCCACCTGCATTACCAGCTCCTGGATTTGGACCTGCACCTGCTGCATTTGGATCTCCAGCTGCTCCTGGGTTTTGCTGATACATTTTAGTTGTTACTGCATATAAAGCTTGTGTTAAATCTTCAACAGCCTTCTTTGTTGCTTCAAGATCTGTTCCTTCTTTAACTTTCTTAACTTCTTCTAATTTTGCTTCTATATTTGTTTTATCTTCAGCTGGTACTTTATCTCCAAGATCTTTTAATGTTTTTTCTGTTTGGAATACCATTTGATCAGCATTGTTTTTAACTTCTATTGCTTCTTGTTTCTTTTTATCTTCTTCTGCAAATTTTTCTGCATCTTTAACAGCCTTATCTATTTCATCATCGCTTAAGTTTGTTGATGCTGTTATTGTAACATGTGATTCTTTTCCTGTTCCCTTATCTTTAGCAGAAACATTTACTATACCATTTGCATCTATATCAAATGTTACTTCTATTTGTGGTACTCCTCTTGGAGCTGGTGCTATACCGTCAAGCGTGAATCTTCCAAGGCTCTTATTATCAGCAGCCATTTTTCTTTCACCCTGTACTATATTGATTTCAACTGCTGGTTGATTATCTGCAGCTGTTGAGAATACTTGGCTTTTTCTTGTAGGTATTGTTGTATTTCTTTCTATTAAAGGAGTAGCAACTCCACCTAAAGTTTCGATTCCAAGAGTTAAAGGTGTAACATCAAGAAGTAATACGTCTTTAACATCTCCTGTTAATACTCCAGCTTGAATTGAAGCTCCTACTGCAACACATTCATCTGGGTTAACTCCCTTTGATGGGTCTTTTCCAGTAAATTCTTTAACTGCATCCTGTACTGCTGGTATTCTTGTTGATCCACCAACAAGTACTACTTTATCTACATCATTTATTGATAATCCTGCATCTTGAAGAGCTTTTTTCATTGGCTCAATTGTTGCTTGAACTAAGTCATGAGTTAATTCATTGAATTTAGCTCTAGTTAAGTTCATATCTATGTGCTTAGGACCTGTTGCGTCTGCAGTAATGAATGGAAGGTTGATATTTGTTTGCATAGAAGATGATAATTCAATTTTTGCTTTTTCAGCTGCTTCTTTTAATCTTTGAAGAGCCATCTTATCATTTCTTAAATCAATTCCATTGTCCTTTTTAAATTCTTCTGCAATGTAATCCATTATTTTTTGGTCAAAATCGTCTCCACCTAAACGAGTATTTCCGTTTGTTGATTTAACTTCAAATACTCCATCTCCAAGTTCAAGTATAGATACATCGAAAGTACCACCGCCAAGGTCATAAACGAATATTTTTTGGTTTGTATCCATTTTATCTAAACCATAAGCAAGTGAAGCTGCTGTTGGTTCGTTTATTATTCTTAAAACTTCAAGACCAGCTATTTTTCCAGCATCCTTAGTTGCTTGTCTTTGGCTATCATTAAAATATGCAGGAACTGTTATTACTGCTTGAGTAACTTTTTCTCCTAGATAAGCTTCTGCATCTGCCTTTAACTTTTGAAGTATCATTGCTGATATTTCTTGTGGTGTATAATCCTTACCATCTATTGATACTTTATGAGCTGTTCCCATTTCTCTCTTTATTGATATAATTGTTTTATCTGGATTTGTAATTGCCTGTCTTTTTGCAACTTGACCTACAAGTCTTTCTCCATTTTTTTGGAAAGATACTACTGAAGGAGTAGTTCTTGCACCTTCTGAATTAGCTATAACTACTGGTTCTCCACCTTCCATAACTGCTACACATGAGTTTGTTGTTCCTAAATCTATTCCTATTACTTTTGACATATATAAAACCTCCTAATTGTTTACCTATGGTGAAACCAGTTCAACTATTAATTTATTCATGCACCATAATATCTTCAAAATTGTCATTTATGAACATGCATAAATTAAGTTTCACATTAGTTTCCCTTTATATATTTTAATTTGCGACTTTTACCATACTGTGTCTTAATACTTTATCTTGTCTTTTATATCCTTTTTGAAGAACTTCAACTATTTCATTTTCTCCATAATTCTCATCCTCTATATGCATAACTGCATTGTGGACATTAGGATCAAACTGTCCTTCGCCTGGTATTTCTTCAACTCCAAGCTTAGTAAGAGCTCCTTTAAACTGCCTTATAGTCATATCTATTCCCTTTTTTAGATCCTCAACGCTACCTTCTGTCGCAACAGCTCTTTCCAAATTATCAAGAGTTGGAAGCATCTCGTTTATAACATCACTGCAAGCATCTGTATATATTCCTTCTTTTTCTTTAACAGTTCTTTTTCTGTAATTTTCATATTCAGCAGTGATTCTAAGGACTTTTTCCTTCATGGCATCTAATTCATTTTTTAATTTTTCATTTTCATTTTTAAGTTTAGCACCAAATAATTTCATATCTTCAATTTCCTTTTCTTTAGAAGATTCTTCTTTTGTTTCATTTTCTGAACTTTCAGATGCCTCGTTTTCTTCTACTTCACTTTCTTCAATATTATCATTTTCTTCAATGTTGTCATTCTTATTTTCCTTCATAAGCTCACCTCTTAATCTTTATTCATCATTGTCATACAATCTATTTAAATTATTATTAATTTGCTCAACTACTTCTGTTATTACTTTTATAACATTTGAATAAGGAATTCTAGTAGGTCCTATGACTCCTATTGCTCCAAAAGGTCTACCTTGTATACCATATACTGACGAAATTACACTACATTCTTTAGCTTCTATAATTTGATTTTCATTTCCAATACTAATATTAATTCCACTTGAACCATTAAATAATCCCCTAATAATATCATTGTTTTCTACTAGTGAAAGAAACTCTCGTACTTTCTCAACATCCTGAAATTCAGGATAATTAAAGATATTAGTTGTACCCTCCATATACACTTCAGAAGAATCAGATTCTTTTAAAATTGCATATAAATTTGTAATTATAGAACTAAAAATATCTTCATGACCACTAAGATCAGTTTTTAAGTTGTTTATTACTTCTAAATTTATTTGCTCTATAGTTAATCCCTTAACTCTTTCATTAATGAGCGCAGTTAATTTCATTAAATCATCTGCACTAACATTCTTAGTTACTCTTATAATGCTATTTTTAATAGCTCCAGTATCTGTTAAGATTACACATAGAATGCTATTTACATCTACTTTAATAAGTTGTATAGCTTTTATATGACTTTTATTTGAGGATGATGCCTTAACTATACAAGTAAGCTTAGTCATCTCTGAAACCAATGACATCGCTTGTTTGAGGATTTTATCAACTTCAAAAATTGCCTCATTAATTATTTTAGTCTTAATCAAAATTTCTTCTTCAGGTGATATTCTGGGTATTTCCATAAGCTTATCAACATACAATCTATAACCCTTATCAGAAGGTCTTCTACCTGAAGACGTATGAAGTTGCTCTATATAGCCCATGTCTTCCAAGTCAGCCATTTCATTTCTTATTGTTGCAGAACTTATGCCTAAATCATATTTCTTTGCTATAGTTCTAGATCCAACAGGCTCTCCTGTGTTTATATAATCATTTATAATAGCCTGAAGAATTTTAAGCTTTCTTTCCTCCATTTCCATCTTATCACCTCTTTATTAGCACTCACCTCGTTTGAGTGCTAACGACTATGTTTATAAAATAACACCTTGATTTATATTTGTCAATATTTTTGAATTTAAATTAAAATGTGAAATTCAATCATTTAATTGATTTATCGCTTTCATAATCTGTTTTGCTTATTTTTTCTCAGTTTTATTTAAAATCTCATGTTAATATAAAATCACTCATTATTGTATTTGATATTTCGATACCTCTTTGTGATAAAAAAATTCTGCCTTCTTCTTTCTTTAATAAGCCTTTCTTTTGGTATTTGTCAATCAAATCACCATATACATCATATATACTTTTACTAAATTTAAACTTAAAATCCTCTTCGCTAATTCCATTTGTTTTTCTAAGTCCCAAAAACATAAATTCTTCAATATTGTCTTCAATAGAATTTTTAAAGCTTTCTACCGATGGATCAATATTATCAAAAACTTTTTCTATATATTTTTCCACGCTGCTCTCGTTTTTATTCCTACTACCATTAAAGTATGAATGGGCAGATGCTCCACATCCTATATAATCATCCATACTCCAATAAATCATATTGTGTTTGCATTCTCTTCCTTCTTTTGCAAAGTTAGAAATTTCATATTGATTATACATATTAGTTTTCAAAAAATTTATAGTAAATTCATACATTTGAATTTCTATTTCTTCACCAGGCAAATTTAACTTTCCCTCTTGATACATATTATAAAAAGGAGTTCCCTCTTCAATAATTAAACTATATGAAGAAATATGTTCTGGATTTAATTTAACTACTTCATTTAAAGTTTCTTTCCAATCTTGAAAAGTTTGATTTGGAATTGCAAACATTAAATCTATATTTATATTATTAAATCCCATTCTCCTTGCTAGATGAAAACCATCCAAAAATTGTTGAAGATCATGAATTCTACCAAGTTTTTCTAAAAGTTTATCCTGATATGCTTGAAGACCTATACTTAGCCTATTGACACCAATGTCTTTCATTATAGCAAGCTTTTCTTCATCAAATGAACCAGGATTGCACTCAACTGTAAATTCACAATCTTCATATTTACTTATATTTTTTAAGGCGCTTTTTAAAATACCCCAAGCCTCCAATGATAGATAACTCGGGGTACCTCCACCTATAAATATTGTACTAACTTTTTTATCTTTTACTTTGTTCTCAATTTCAACGCTTAATGCTTTTGTGTAATCTAACATGTATTTTTCAATTGAAGAATAAGAAGGAAAGTCACAATACAAACATTTTCTCATGCAAAAAGGCAAATGTATGTATAGTCCTAATTTCTTCATAATTAATCCACCTTCAAAATTGACATAAATGCTTCTTGTGGAATTTGAACACTTCCAACCTGTCTCATTCTCTTTTTACCTTCTTTTTGCTTTTCAAGAAGTTTCTTCTTTCTTGAAATATCTCCGCCATAACATTTAGCAAGAACGTCTTTTCTCATTGCTTTTACAGTCTCTCTAGCTATAATCTTGCTTCCTACAGTTGCTTGAATAGGTATTTCAAATAACTGTCTAGGTATTATTTCCTTTAGCTTTTCTGCTATAGCTCTTCCTCTATCATAAGCTCTTTCCTTTGGAACAATCATAGAAAGCGCATCAACTATATCGCTATTTAAAAGTATATCTAATTTAACAAGTTCTGTTCTTTGGTATCCATTTAATTCATAATCAAAGGAAGCATATCCTTTTGTTCTCGATTTTAAATCATCAAAGAAGTTATATATTATTTCATTTAGAGGCATAATATAGTTTAGCATTACTCTCGTAGTTTCTATATATTGCATATCTATAAAAGTACCTCTTTTATTTTGACACAATTCCATAACTGCACCAACATAATCCGATGGAGTTATAACTTGTGCCTTTACAATTGGCTCTTCCATATAATCTATTTCTGTGCTTTCCGGCAAATTTGTAGGATTTGTTATTTCAATCAAAGTTCCATCAGTCTTTGTAACCTTATATACAACCGAAGGAGCTGTTGTGATTATATCAAGATTGAATTCTCTTTCTATTCTTTCTTGAATTATTTCCATATGAAGTAATCCTAAAAATCCACATCTAAAACCAAATCCAAGTGCCAATGAAGTTTCAGGTTCAAAGTTAAGCGCAGCATCATTTACTTGAAGCTTTTCAAGTGCATCTTTAAGTTCTCCATATTTAGCACCGTCAATTGGGTATATACCACTGTAAACCATAGGCACAGCAGGTCTGTATCCTTCTAAGGCTTCTTTTGCCGGATTTTTAGCATCTGTTATAGTATCTCCAACTCTTGCATCTCTAACATTTTTTATTGATGCTGTTATATATCCAACGTCTCCTGCTTTAAGTTCACTCACAGCTAAGAAATTTGGTATAAATACTCCAACTTCTGTTACATCGTATTCTTTGTTTGTTGCCATAAGCTTTGCCATAGTTCCAGGTTTTATACATCCGTCTATAACCCTTACATAGCAAACTACTCCTTTATAACTATCGTAATATGAATCAAATATAAGTGCCTTAAGTGGTTTATCTTCATCACCTTTTGGCGCTGGTACCTTTTCTACAACAGCTTCCAAGACATCTGCCACATTAAGTCCTGTTTTTGCAGATATAAGTGGTGCATCTCCTGATTCTATTCCTATAACGTCTTCAATCTCAGCCTTTACTTCTTCAGACCTTGCACTAGGAAGATCTATTTTATTTATTACTGGTACCACTTCGAGACCATGATCCACAGCTAAATAGCAGTTAGCTAGGGTTTGTGCTTGTATTCCTTGAGTAGCATCTACAACAAGTATAGCTCCTTCACAAGCTGCTAAACTTCTTGAAACTTCATAATTAAAGTCTACATGCCCTGGGGTGTCAATTAAATTCAATACATATTCTTCACCATCTGAAGGCCTTTTATAAATCAGTCTTGCTGCTTGCGATTTTATTGTGATTCCTCTTTCTTTTTCAAGTTCCATATTATCAAGGACCTGCTGTTCCATCTCTCTTTGTGTAAGTGTCCCTGTAATCTCTAAAAGTCTATCTGCTAATGTTGATTTACCATGATCTATATGTGCAACTATGCAAAAGTTTCTTATATGTTTTTGTCTTTCACTTTGCATTTTTAATCCCTCCATTTATGTAAAATAAGTAAGCTAAAAAACTAAAACTTAACTTAGAGTAGAGAGTAAAGAGTAGAGAGTAGAGTGATGGTTGATTTTTCTCCGCTAACGCTGCAAAAAATCTTAAAACTTATTTTTCTATTACTACACAGTCACACCATATATGGTGTATAAAGAATCTTACAACATTTAAATTTAAGCTTTACCTAGGCAGCGGGAAAGTCACATCACTCTTCACTCTACTCTGTACTTTGTACTCTGATTCAAATTCTAATTTATAAGGATACATTTGTTATTTATAATCTCCATGTTTCAAGCTATTTATCTCTATATACTTTATCATGTCAATAATCAAAATAAATTATAGCATATAAATGAGTTCTTGGTAAACAAAATTCATTAATGCTGCTAAAATCCTCTTACTTCGCATTAGCTTTTTTGCTATTTAAATATTGAGCTATTATCCTTGCAATATACTTTGAAGTTCCCTTTGCTTCATCCAAAGTATTTATATTTGAACCAACCTCAAGCAGTAATGCATTGTTGCTTTTTTGTTGGTTATAATAGTTAATACCATAATCATAATAATCTACACCTCTACATAAGGATGGAAATAATTTATTGGATATTGAAACCAGTCCATTTACTATACTCATATTTTTATCAAAATGCGGATTTTTCCTAGTCATTACAAACATAAACTTTGCAACATCTTCTCCATTAATTTTTGTAGTTACAGCAGCCTTACAATAAGCAGAATCATTAGGACTAGCATCCCTATGCAAATCAATTATCATCTTAAAATCTCCATATTTCTTTAAATACCTATCTAAAAGCTCCCCTGATCTTGCATAACTATTGTTATAATCAGTACAGTTAATTGTATTGTCGTTAATCGCAGAAATACCATAGTTTTCTTCAAGTTCCTTTGCAATTTCATCGCCAACTTCACATACGCTTTTCTTGGGATCTGTAGAATCATTTTTGCATGGTTTATAGCTTTCAAAAGTATGACTATGATATATTAGTACCTCTGGTTTTGACTCATCTAATGTTTGCTTTAAACTAGGATCATATACATTTGCCACTTTGCCGGAATTTTGATTATCAGAAGAATTTTTAGATACATCTTTATCATTTAAATTAAAACTATCCACATCATTTTCTGTATCATTATCTACAAGCTTGTCCTTTAAATCTATTCCACCCAAGCATGCTAATTCCTTTGATATTACATTTTCAGGATGATATATATCTATACCCACAGTCTCAAGTAATAAAGTTTTTAACGAATAATTATTTTCATCTGTATTTTCTTCTTTATAATTTACCACTTCTAATGAAGGAATTGAATAATTCATTAATTGAATATACGACATATTGGTTTTACCATAATTCTCACTTGCATATGCGCTTACATTCTTAAAAAAGCATACAAATATAAATAAGTTTATCAATAACGCAAATACACTTATTTTTATAATAGTTTTATCTTCGTTTATCATTTTTTTATACATGCTAGCACCCCCATTATTAAAATATACTTAGGAAATGCAAATTTATTACTACATACTAATTAAATATTGCGAACCTTTTTTCAGAGTACAACTGACAGAGTACAGAGTACAGTGAAGGATGATTTTCTGTAGCAAAGCTACAGAAAATCTTATAATTTATTTTTTGATTGCTTACGCAATCGCTATATTATCAATGTTGTTCAGCGAAGCTGACAACATTTAAGTTTAAGATTTAGCTGACGTAAGGAAAGGTAAATCATCCTTAACTGTACTCTGTCATCTGTACTCTGTACTCTGAATAAAGGTTCTCAATAATTTTATATTAGTTCACTCCAAGGTATTGGTATATTTTTCCCTTAAAAGCAGAAATGTCTTTTCCAACTTCATCAATGCATCTGTTCATATCGTTTATGCATAAAGCACATGTATCATATATGTTATTACATTTGCCATCTATAGTATCTAATATTTTATTATTAATATAGATTTTATAATTTGCTGTTTCAAATCTTAAATCTATAGGATTATCACTAAATAATATTCTAAATTTAGGCACATACACTTTTTCAAGAACATCTATAGCATTACTAGAACTTTCTTCTTTATCTGTTTCATTCTCTTTATGTTCTAAATAATCAAGATGTTTTTCCATATCATCAAGATTATAATTATTCAACCTATTCATTTCTTCTTGTTCGCTTCTTTTTATGTGCATGTCATTGCAATATATATTTCTATTAAGCTGTATATTGTTTATACATGAGCACAATATAGTGATAATTGCAACTATAATTAAAAATGCAATTTTAAGCTTTTTCCCCATAAAACAAAAGCACCTCCTAATTATAAGGATGCACTATTTTGTAATTTATTATTCATTTTTTACCATTTAAATATTCAGCTATTACTCTTGCAATATACTTTGCACTGCCTTCTGCTTCGTTTAAAGTATTTACGTTTGAACCAACTTCGAGTAAAAATGCATTATTACTCTTACCTTGATTATAAAAATTAATACCATAATCGCAACCGTATATTCCACTACACAATTTAGGGAATAATTTATCTGTTATTGAAATTAGTCCATTTACTATAATCATATTTTTATTATAATGCGGATTTTTTCTAGGCATTACAAACATAAATTTTGATACATTTTCTCCATTTAGCTCTACAGTAGTATCATTTGCACAGGGAGTAGAATCTCTATGCATATCAATTATCATTTTAAAATCTCCGTACTTTTTCAAGTATTTATCCAAAAGTTCACCTGACCTTGTATAACTTTTATTATAATCAGCACAGTTAACAGTTTTATCGTTAATTGTGGCGATTCCATAATTTTGTTCTAGCTCCTTAACAAGCTCATCTCCGACTGCACATACATTTTGCGTTGGATCTGAAGAATCATCCTTGCAGGGCTTGTAGCTTTCAAAAGTATGGCTATGATATATTAAAACTTCTGGTTTTGACTCATCAAGCTTTTTCTTTAAACTAGGATTATAAACATTTACTACTGTATTCTTAGATTTGCTAGAATTTGAGCTATCAGAGGGTATCTTTGATATATCTATATCTTTTAAATCAAAATTATCTACGCTATTGGAGGTATCGTTATTATATGCAAGATTTTCTTCTAATTCATCCCACCTAAAACATGCCAATTCTTTTGATATTACATTTTTAGGATGATATATATCAATGCCAATAACCTGAAGCAACAAATTTTTTAGGGAATAATTATTTTCATCTGTATTTTCTTCTTTATAATTTACTACTTTTAATGAAGGGATTGAATAATTCATTAACTGAATATATGACATATTAGTTTTATCGTAATTCTTACTTGCATTTAAGCTAACATTTTTAAATGAGTTCATAAATATAAACAAATTTATCAATAGCGCAAGCACACTTATTTTTACAATAACTTTATTCTTGCATATTAATTTTTTATTCATAATAGCACCTCCATTATTAAAATATACTTAGGAGATGCAAATTTATTACTGTGATTTCAACTAATATATTTGCTGATTTCTTTTAATTCAAGTTCTGGTTGAAGTGCAATATTTAATGCTGTTGCTATTATATTTGATAATGTATCTATGATCATATCTACTTCCTTTGGAGTGACCATTAAATTTCCTATATACGGATCTAATAACTCATGTATCATTTTTTCTTTTTCACCTTTATCTATTGTTTTTAGCATATTATAAAATTTGCTTCCACTAGTCGACTCTTTTATCATTTCATCAATAACCAAATCTATGGTATCACTTGCCATTGTTGCTGCATCCACAACTGTAGGTACTCCAAGTGCTATTACAGGTACTCCCAAAGTTCTTTCACTTATTTCCATTCTTTTATTTCCAACCCCTGACCCTGGTGATATACCTGTATTGCCTATTTGTATTGTAGCATTAACTCTTTCCATTTTTCTAGATGCAAGAGCATCGATACATATAATTAAATTAGGCTTTATTTTTTCAACTATACCTTTTATTATTTCTCCTGTTTCTATTCCTGTTATTCCCAAAACACCTGGTGCAACCCCACATACAGGTCTTATCCCCTCATCAATGCTATCTGGAATATACTGTTTTAAATGCCTTGTTATCATAAGCTTTGAAATAACCTTAGGTCCAAGCGCATCAGGTGTAATATTCCAATTTCCAAGTCCAACGACTAAGGTTGTCATACTTTCATCTAATTTTATATTCTTAATAACCTCTCCTACTTCTTTAGATAATATTCTACTTACTCTTTCAACATCTTCAGGATCATAATTTGTAAGTTTAGGTATATCTAAAGTTATATACGTTCCTCGAGGCTTATTTAATGCCCTTTCTCCTTTTTCATCTTTAATATCCACTCTTGTAATTTTAATTTCTTCATCTTCCTTATTACTTACAATTACCCCTTCTATGGTATCATTTTTACTTTGCTTTGAATATATTTCTTTTGCCTCTATTGCTAAATCTGTTCTAACATTAAACATAAAATAACCTCCACATTATAATTGTTATAATATAGTTTTCCTTAATTTTTTTATACTATACAAATTTAAGGCATATTAAAGAAAATAATAGGTACAACTTTCGGATATTTTTGCGTAATACTTCATCACTATAACACGCTAAGACAACCAGTATTAACGTGCTACACTTCCTTGCATTACACAAAACTATCTCTCAATTTGGACCTATTATTTTTTTAATATGCCTTAAAAATAAATTTACTTCAAATTTGACTTGAAAATAGTTATTATTAATGTTATAATGGCAGTTGTTAAACGTTGAATTTACTCGTACGCAGATTTCCCCAAAGCTGCTACATTGTATAAAACTTGAGGTGGTGAAAAAATGGCAAATATAAAATCAGCAAAAAAAAGAATAAAAGTTATAGAAACTAAGACTTTAAGAAATAAAATGATTAAGTCTGCTCTTAAAACTTACATAAAGAAGTTTGAAGCTGCTGTTGAAGCTAAAAATGTTGAAGAAGCATCAAAAGCTTACAAAACAGTTGCTGTATCTTTAGATATGGCTGCTTCAAAGGGCGTAATTCACAAGAATAAAGCTGCTAGAAGAAAATCAAGATTAGCTTTAAAATTAAACGCTTTAAGCGCATAGTAAAAACCGGGTTTCCCCGGTTTTTATTTTTTTAGGCTATGTTTTAAATAAGACATCTTAAAAAAATAATAAGTCCAACTTTCGGTTATTTTCTTTAAGATGCCTAAGTGTTGATTTTCACACTTATTTAAAACATAGCTTTCTTATCTTAATATTGCTATGTTAATTATTAAAAGCTCCATTTTAAATTTAGCTTCACCTGATAAACTCTTAAGTTCTTTTTCTGTGGCTAAGCACAAATCAATTGCTTTAATAATTTTATTTACATTGAAGCTTTTACACTGCGCCATCATTTTTTCACATATGTATATATTTAATCTTAATTCTTTAGATAAGGTCTCTTTACTTTTCCCTTTTTCCATCCCTATTCTTAAGTTAAGCATAAGCTTAAATTGTCGCTCTACCATATAAAGTATATTACTTGCTTTTTCTCCCTTAAACATTATCTCATTTAATACTTCTATTGCCTTTTCAGGCTTAGACTGCGAAATAAAATCTACCAAATTAAATATATCATTGCTTTCCTTAGGGTGCATCAGTAAATCTATATCTTCCTTATTTATCTCCCTATCACCAACATAACAGCATAATTTTTCAACTTCATTGTTTATTATATCAAAATTTTCATCTACCTTACTGCAAAAAAAGCTAAGTTCAGTTTTACCTATATTTTTACCCTTATTATCAAAAACTTCTTTTACCTTTTTTTGAAGCTGCATTCCTTTTAATTTTGAAAACTCGACTACACATGCTTTTTTTTCAAATTTTCTTATCTTATTCGATACCCTTTCCCTTTGATTTTCAAAAACATAGTACATAATTAAAATGCAATGCTCTGGAATCTTACTTATGTAATTCTCTAATTCTTTTATTATGTCATCTCCATTTTTATTTGCATTTTTAGAATTGTCGCCTAAAAAGTTTGCTCTATAAACAACTACAATTCGCTTTCCGCCCATAAATGGAAGTGTCTCACATGCATTGAATATTGTAGAAAAATCCACTGTATTTCCATCGAAAGTCTCATAATTCAAACTTTCGAAATCTTTATTTACAAGTTTTTTAACCATTTTTTCTATATATTCTTTTATAAGCTGCTCATTAAAGCCATACATTATATATGCATTTTTAAATTTACTATTTTTTATATCATTGCTAAAGTCAATATAACTGACCAAACCTATTCCCCCTTTAAAACTAGAACCCTTCCAAAAATTATAAAAGCAGTAGCCCGTACTTTTGCATATTCATATTTTTTGTAATCGGGCATTTTTATTATATCATATCCCTTGGAATATATTTTACTGTATATAATATTATCCTTATTAATTTTAAATATATTTTTTCCACTGTAATAAATAGAAATATCCTTATCTAAATTTTTAATTAAGATTTTATATTTTTTACTTATATATATAATTTTAGCTTTACTTCCCGTACATATATATTTATTAATTCCTAGCCTACTTGACATACTATTTTTATCTTTTATTATTTTATCAGTAATAAGTACAGATTTATCCCTGTAATTTATAATTAGTGCATCTTTATTATTTAACTTCAAATAATTTATGTTGGGATTTATATTATAACTTTGAAAGAAAAGTATAACACTAAAAAATATAGGTAAATAAATTAACTGTCTATATCCCTTTCTTATGGCTATAAAACAGCACAATATTGCAGTAAATGTTATTGCCATAAAACTTGTTATATATATTATTGGTGGAGTAATTAAGAGTAAATCTGATGTTAATCCATCTACAGACTTTAAAATAATATTTATTAAACTGCAAAGCATTGAAAATATAATCTTAAACTTACATAAAATCAATCCAACGTTTCCCATTATAACAATTGCAGAATAAAAAGGAACTATTATTAAATTTCCTAAAATAAAACCTCCACTAAAATTATTTAATACCATTGCTGCATAAGGTACTGCAAAGAATTGAGCGCTCAACGTCAAACTTAAATCTTCATTTAATTTTTTAGGTAGCTTATATAAAACCTTTTTAAGCTTTTTATAGAATAGAATTATTCCAAGAGTAGCTAAATATGAAAGCATAAAACCTATATTAGTTATATAATATGGCTTAACAACAAGCATAATAAGTGCTGACAAGGCTAGTGCCGATAAAGCGTCATATTTTTTATATAATTTATATGAAGCTTTTAATATAAAAATCATTATAAATGATCTTAAAGTTGCTGGAAGACATCCTGTAAAAATAACATATATAAAAGAAGTTATGACTGCCGCAAAAACTCCAAAAAACCTCTCTAAAATTCCATATATTAATCCTATATGCATACCAGATACGCTTACGGCATGTATAATACCTAATTGTTTTAAATCATTTTTGTAGCTATTATTTAAATATGAAGTATCTCCAAAGCATAAAGACATAACAAACCCTGCATTTTTTTCCCCTAATTCATATGAATATTCTTTATATATTTCCCTTCTAAAATCATACATTTTGGAAATAAAATCTTTCTTTACGCATTTTATTTTTGTAATTTTTATATCTCCTATTATTCCATTTTCGTAATCAATATTCCTATGAAAATTTCCACTAATATCTACTATATCGCCCGTTTCGGCGGTACTTATTTTTCCTTCTAAATTAAATTTTCTTCCACCATAAGTCCCCGAAGAATAATATGTATTTTTATTATCTATTCTTATGCTTATATTACACTCTTCCGAAATATTAAAGCTAAAATATTGATAAGTACTAATAAACCCTACACATAAAAAACAAAGACACAAAATACAAAATTCTCTACTAAGCGTAAAAAACATTATTATAAAAAAAGATGCAGCTACTACTGCACCTAAAATAATATTGTATTTTAAAAATACAAATGACAAAATACCGACTATAACACTTATACAATAAAAAACAAGCGGCTTATTCATCTTCCTCTATCTATATTAAGTGAATCCGGAACAGTATATGCATATAACTTTTCATCTCTATCATAATTAACATGAACTACTATTCTCACTCTTCCTCCATTACTATCTACAGCTACATCTGTTACTTCTGGTATCCCATCTTTGCTTTTTACCTTAAAATAATTGTTAACAAGGTCTTGCGCACTATCTTTACCTACAGAATCATATTTGCTCATAAAATCTTCTTTTTTCATATCTAAAAAAACTATATTGCTATTATCTGTAACATTTTCAAATACATCATCATACATATAGCTAAGACCTCCCTCATTTTATAATGTAATTTCATTATATATTTTGCCCACAGTTTTAAAATTTAAACAAATAACTTTTTTATAGAAAGTAAGATTATTTCTATTGCCAAAGTAACGCCCATAATTTCTACTTGATATAATGATAATGCACCTACTCCAAATAACTCTGAGCCTAACTTAGTAAAAGTAATGGTACTTTGGATAATTAAATTTAAAATTAAAACAATATAAAAATACATATTTTTTTCAAATCTATTTATAAATGTATATATAATTACAGCATATAAAAAAGTATAAAATATCATATTAAACGAATTATCATACCCTTTATACTGTTGTAAAAAGTAATACCCTGCTAAACTGAGAAGCGAAATAAAAAATCCACTAACTATAATGGAAATTATATTAATATTCCATAATTCTTCTTTTTCAATCTCATAATCATATTGTGCAGATACCTTTTTACAATTTGAAAATATAGCAATACCATTCATATTAAAACATATAAAAATTATCCATAATATTTCACTTGCATTTAAGGGTGCCTTATATCCACTAAATACAAATATACTTAAAAGTATTACTAAACTAATATTGCCAATAACTAAGTTTTTTATTATATCCCTTAAGTTTACAATAAGTTTTTTACTATTTATAATTAACCTAATTATTTTCCCAAAATCATTTTCAATCAAATACATATCACTTAATTTTTTTATTATTCTGTTACATCTTTCACCGGATGCTATAGATAAATTAGCTTCATTTAATACCGGAAGTTCCGTTAATTTTGAACCACACATTATAATATTATGACCAACATTTTTAAGTACTTTAACCATATTAACTTTATTTGCATTTGAAACTCTAGAATATATGCTAACCTTCTCAATATTTCTTTCAAACTCTTCCGCTGGCATATTATCCATCTCTATTCCAGACATTACAATGCTGTTCATTCCTACAAGACCAGTTTTTTTACCAACAGAAATAGCTGTTAACTTTGAATCTTCAGTAAAAATAATAGGCTTTATATTATTGTTCCTACATCTTTCGAGTACCATTTTAAAATTCTCTTTTATAGGATTATCAAAACCAACAAGTCCTGCAAAAACTAAATTACTTTCAATATTCTCATTAGATGTGGGTTTGTAATTAAAATTTCTATACGCAAATGCCATAACATATAAGCCTTCACTACTCATCTCTATATCAGCAAGTTTAATTCTGTTAATAATTTCAGCTGTAAGCTCCTTTTCAACTCCATCAATCATTACCTGTGTACATTTTTCAAGTAATACATCTACTGCACCCTTAACATTCGCTCTATATTTCCTGTCAATTTTGTTTACAGTAGTTTTAATTCTTTTATCACCATCATAAGGAATTTCAAAAATTCTTCTTATGCCTTTTACTTCAAATATATCAATTCCTTTTCTTCCTACATAATCAAGAATAGCTCCTTCAATAATATTTAAATTAATATTTCCATCCTTAGTCGGATTATAATCATTACACAAAATACCTATATTCATGATTCTTTCTATGTTAATATTCCACTCTAAGCTCATTTCGGCAGTACTTAAAGACGTGTTGTCATAAATCTTTTTAATGTACATTTCATTCTTAGTAAGAGCATCTTCTTTTTCAATACTTACAACATTAACCTTAGATAGTCTTTCTATTATATCTAAATCTTTTAAAATTATCTTTTCACCTTTTAAGTACTTTTTTATAAACATAAATACTTCAAATAAAATAAAGCTAACTTCCATTGGAATACCAGAAATACATATTAAAGCAGCTTCATAAATACTATAATTAGAACCATTTTTATATGCTAAAAGAATTACAGAAATAATAACTGGAATAAATGAAAATACATTCATAAGCCTTTCAATTTTCTTGATAAAAAAGTTATCGATTGTCTCATCTTCAAAAAATGATGACATAATTTTACCAAATTCAGTATTTTCTCCTACTGCAACAACAATTCCTTCGCCTTCACCTTCACAAATTAATGATGACTTAAAAAGCATATTTCTCATTTCAGATATAGGAAGTCCATCCCCACCTATCTTAGCGGTAAACTTTTCTACAATACTTTCATCACCTGTTACATTAACCTCATTTACTTTTAAATTATCGCATTCTATTATTCTTATTTCGCAGGGTACTATATCTCCCTTTGAAAATGTAATAATATCACCAACAACAATTTCTTCAGCTTTTAATTTTACAAGTCTTCCGCCTCTTAATACACTGCTTAAATTGTAGTTAAACTTTTCTACATTTTTAATTTCTTTATATTTTTTGTATGAAAATATAATATTGCTGCAAAAGCTTAATATTACAAAGGCAAAAATTATTGCAAATATTGCAATTTCATCTAAATATATAAATACTAAAGAACATAAAATAAGCAATATAAACCAAGGTTCAAATATTTTTTTAGCAGTTTCATAAACAAATTTTTTTTTATTTTCGCTGGTTATTTTATTTTCACCATAATTCTTTCTATTTTCAACCACTTCATCATTATTTAATCCTCTAATACTATTACTTCTAAATAGCTTGACTACATCAACTGATGCCAAGCCATACCAATCCGCCATAAAAAAACCTCCATTAAAAATGTCTACTATAGATAAACCAGTTCAAGTTTCAAAGTGGTTTATCTTTATACATATTATCACAATAATTAATCACTAACATATTAAATATCGACTTTCTTAGAGAATTCTTTATTACTATGTCTTACCTTATTTCAATATATTCCATTATGGCCTCTCCCCTTTTATTTCCTATTGCCTTTTTTAAATCATCAACTGAATTTATCCTTCCTCCATTTTTATCTCTATAGTCTATTATTCTTTTTGCAAGTCCTTCTCCTATTCCTCTTATTTTTTTATTAACTATATCCTGTTCAGTTGCAGAATTTATATCAAGTTTTTCATTAGAATTTACCTCACTTAGCGCTGCACTTCCTGCCGTAGTGTTGTTTGTATTTTGAGCTTTTTCACCTTTTGCCATTATATATACATTTGAACCGTCTAAAACCTTGGCAGCACCATTTATACTATACATATCCGCTTTTTCAGTAAAACCTCCTGCCTTTTTTACTAAATCTAAAATTCTATCATTATTATTAAGTGAATATACACCCGGATTTTTAACTTGACCATAAATTTGAGCTTTTATTTCTTTATTTACAGCAGTAGCACCTATTTTTTCACTTTTTTTACTTTGATTTTCTGTAAACGAATCATCTACCTTGAAATCATCAGCTTCCTTACTGTGATAAGATAATGCACCTATAAAAATTAAAATCACAAAAATTAATAAAATTATAATAGATCCTACTATTTTTTTCTTATTTTTCACAAAAATCACCACCAAACTGTCTAATATCTATAATTATCACCATCTAAAATGTTTTTAAGCAATTATTTTTTGCTATGAACATTATTTTTTGATATACTATTCACATAAATGCTTAGGAGGTAATTATGAAAAAAATAATTTGTACTATTGTTCTCGCAATTTTTTTAGCATGTAATTTAAATTTTGATGTTCTGGCTGCTCAAGCTACTCCAACAGTTGGATCAGATAATGCTATTTTAATAGATGGAAGAACAGGTGAAATTTTATATGAAAAAAATCCAGATGTGCAGTTTCCACCTGCTTCAACAACAAAAACTATGACTGCACTTTTAACTCTTGAAAAATGTAACCTCAATGCAAAGGTCACTGTAAGTAATGATTTTCTTACAAAGGACGCTAAATATATTGATGGAAATAGAATATACATAAATAACGGTGAAGAAATTTCTGTAAAAGATTTGTTGTATTCTCTTTTATTGATGTCTTCAAATGATTCTGCTGTTGCTCTTGCTGATTACATAAGTGGCTCTGTTGATAAATTTACGCAGCTTATGAATCAAAGAGCTAAGGAACTTGGATGTACAGACACAAACTTTGTTAATCCCAATGGTTTATATGACCCAAACCATAAATCTTCTGTTAAAGATTTAGCATTAATAATGAAGGAACTAATTAAAAATCCAATGTACAAAACTATAGCAACTACTCAAGTATATCAAATGTCACCAACAAATAAATTTAATGCAGAAAACACGCAAAAAACAAGAAGATTTTGGAATGAAGATAAATTACTTTATAAGCAATCAAGATACTATTATGATGGTTTAATTGGTGGAAAACCTGGCTACACAATTCAATCTTTTCAATCTTTTACAGCAGCTGCTTCAAGAAATAATATGGACCTTGTTGTTGCTTTCCACGGAAAAACAAAAACATATTATGAAGACAGTAAAATTTTATTTGATTACGGATTTCAAAATTTTGAAGAGAAAAAATTGTTTTCAAAAGGAGACGTGGTTACAACTTATTCTTTGAATGGTACCAAAATACCTCTTATTGCTAGTGACGATTACTATTATGTTGTGCCAAAGGGTTCTAATGAAACTCCAAAATATTCTATTCCTACTAACTCTATAACTAAAAAGCAATTTAATAAGGGTGACACTTTATTAAATTTAGATATAACCCTTAATGGTAAAAAGATTAATTCATTAAAATTATTGAGCGGTAAAAGTTATAAATTAAACACTACTGAAAAACTATCAGAAAGCATAATTAATAATAAACAATATGCTTTAATAGCTGGCATTGTAGGTATAGCAATCTTATTATCTATGCTTGGCTTTATACTTCACAAGGTTAAAGTAAGAAAGACAAATAATAAAAACATTTATTTTTAAAACATAGCTTTAAAAAAATAAGAGCTGAAAATTAAAGTTAATTTTCAGCTCTTATTTTGAATCAATTTATTTATAAGCTTTTTCATATCTTCTGGTAATTCAGTTTCTAAACTTATTATTCTTCCATCTCTAGGATGAGGAAACTGCAGCTTATATGCATGAAGTGCTTGCCTTCCTATATATTCCTCTTCTTCTTTTCCATACAGTGAATCACCATAAATAGGATTGCCTACACTACTTAAATGAACTCTTATCTGATGAGTTCTTCCAGTTTCCAAAGACAGCTTTATGAGTTCCCCATCTTTATAACTTTCTATGACTTCATAATTGGTTATGCTTTTTTGTCCTCTTTCATCCACAATCCTTTTAAGCGGACCACCTTCTTCTCTATAAATAGGTTTATCTATAGTCCCCTTAACTGGATTTATATGTCCATGAGCAATTGCTAAGTACTCTTTTTTAAAAGTTTCCAAATTCATATCTCTTGCCAGTGCCATATGGGAAAATTGATTTTTAGCTACTAATACTAGTCCTGATGTATCCATATCAAGTCTATTAACAAGTCTAACTATACAATCTTCCCCTTTTTCCCTAAAATAGTAAATAAGTCCGTTGGAAAGAGTACCCTGCTGATAACTTTTAGTTGGATGAACTACCATTCCTGGTCTCTTATTTACTACAATTATATCTTCGTCTTCATATACTACATCTATATCCATTTCTTCCGGCTCTACATTTTGGCTTTCACTTTTTGTAACTTGAACTTCAATCTTTTGACCAAATTTTAATACATGTGAAAGTTTAACTACCTTACCATTTACAAAAATTCTTCCACTATGCGCAGTTCCTCTAATGAACCTAGTAGAAAACCCTTGAACGTCTTTTAAATATTCTTTTATTTTTAAACCTTCATATTGTTTTTCAACGTTATAACTAAGTTTACTATTATTCATAGAATGACTTCCTATTCCTTAAAATCTTCTCCAAGTATTATTATTATATCGAATTTACTAGATTTATTATTTACTAATTCCACATTTTCAACATTAAGCTTACTTTTAATCTCTAAAGCGCTGCTTTCATCTACAGCATATAAAGTTACCTTCGTCTGTTTTACAGGCTTTTTTGCCACATTTCCGGTTTCTATATTAGCAAAACCATTACTTGAAAGCTTTTCCTTATACCTTTTAGCGAGTCCATTAGTTTCTGTACCATTAAGTATTTCTACTTTTAAATTCTTAATATCAACACTGCTACTCTTATCTGTTTGTGTACCAGCTTTAAATATTTGTAAGCTTTCACTTGGATTATAAATAAAATACGAAATTCCGCCAATATACATTGGTGTCCCCTTTATTGTTGACATTGTAATATTTTGTTTATTTAAGCCTAATGCAGCTTTTCCATACTTAATAATTTCTGAAGCAGACATATTTGTTTGTGTATTTTTAGCTATTGCCTTTAACATTCCTGGTAATTTAAATATTGTAGTCTTTCTTTTTAATTTTTCCATAACAGCTTGCATAAAATCATGTTGAATTTTGATTCTTCCAAGGTCACCTTCTGCAAGCCCTGTTCCATCATTATTTTTTCTCCATCTAAAAAATTCTTCTGCTTTTTGACCATTCAAATGCTGCTTTCCAGGACTAAAATGAATGTGCAAATTTTGAGCTGGATCATCATAATCCATTTTATTAGTTATATTAACATCCACGCCACCAATGGCATCTATTATACTTCTAAATGCTGCATAATCTACCTGCATATAATAATTCACTTTAATGCCAAGCATACTTTGCACTGCATTTACAAGGTATTTAGCACCACCTATTGGTACAGCAGAATTTATTTTTGCATTTTTACCATCAATTTTTATTTTAGTATCTCTTGGTATTGATATTATCTTTAAACTTTTATCTTTAGGATTATAATGTGCTACTAATATCGTATCTGTTCTTTGTCCCGAATTATCAACATCTTTAGATTCATTATTACCTATATCTACTCCAGTTATAAGAAAATTAACAGAATCATTTGAAGATGCCGGTGATGCCTCCACATTTATCTTTTTAGAATTAGTTGACATAGACGATAAATATATATAAGAAAAACTTATAAAACCAACAACACAACATATAATAAGAAACAAAATTGCTATAAGTATTTTTCTACCGCCCCTTAAAACTTTCACACTATCCCCTGCTTTCTACTATAAATAATTCTAGGTAGCAACTCACTATTTGTTTGTTATAAAAAATCTAGATGCTTCTACGCATTTTATCACAAGCAAATACCTAATTTACCTTAAAATTTATATAAACTAGATAATTTCTAGCTTCTACTGTATCTAAGTGTATGAGCTCTCCTTTGTCTATGACAAATTTTAGAGTTTGGTTAAATGATAACAATAAAGCTTCATCCAAATTGTTTTCTACGGCACTTCTAAGTTCCTCTACCCCTGGAAAATTTCTAAGCGGCTCAACATAATCTGCCATATAAATGATTTTTTCCATAAGGGACATATTCTTTTTTCCTGTCGTGTGAAATCTTACAGCATTTAATACTTCCTCATCGTCAATTTTCATTAGTTTTTTAGCTATTATACTGCCTGCAAGTCCATGTATTATACTGGGGCTCTTCATTGATACTTCATCAAGTTCATAGCCTTCATCTTTACATATACTTACTAACTTTTCACCTGGTAGATTTTTTGCGCAATCATGTACAAGCCCTGCTAAGCTTGCTTTTTTTACATCAGCATTATATTTTTCTGCAAGCCTTACAGCTGTATCCCTTACACTTAAACTATGTTTAAATCTACTTTCTTTTAAATTATCTTTTAAATAATCAATTATTTTCTTTTCTGTCCACATAATAACACCTCAAATATAAAGTTTATTAGCTTTTATTATACCATAAACTTCCTTAGGCACTAAGTAACTTATTTCTTCATGGCACTTTATTTTTTCTCTTATTTGAGTAGAAGATATATCCAAGAGAGGTATATCTATAAATATAATTTTAGAATCGTACTTCTCTTCAACTTTCTTCTTTTGCAGCATAATGTCTTCATAAATATATCCAGGTCTATTAAAAACTACAAATTTACAATTTTGAAGTATTTCATTGACATTCTTCCACAAATTAAGTTCCATCAAGCAATCTGCACCAGTTATAAAATAAATCTCAGTATTCTTTTCCTTAGAATTAAAATATTTAAGCGTCTCATAGGTGTAACTAAAACTACTTTTATTAATTTCATATTTACTAACTTTAAATTTACTTTCACCCTTTATTCCACTCATAACCATTTCATATCTAAGTTCAGCATTCGTCACCTTTTTATCACTTTTATGTGGTGGATTTCCCGTAGGCATAAATATAATTTCATCCAAACCAAGTTTATATATACTTTCATAAGCTATATTTAGATGACCATTATGAAAAGGGTCAAAGGTTCCCCCTAAAATTGCCTTCTTTTTCATTTTATCCCTCTTTATCAAAGATGTAAATAATTAAATTTATACTGGTACTTCTATTTTAGGTTTTTTCTTTGATTTTCTATATATTACAAGTTTTCTACCTATGGCTTGAATACCTTCACATTTTAATTTTTTGCATATAACATCACTTGCTTCTCTTGGCGTAAATTCGCTATTTTCAAGTATGTTAATTTTTATTAATTCCCTTGCCTCAAGAGCATCATCTATTTGCTTTAAAAACGCTTCATCTATTCCGTTTTTACCTAATTGAAATATTGGATTCATAGTATTAGCCATGCTTCTTAAAAATGCTCTTTGCTTACCTGTTAACATAAAATAAACTCCTCCTACATCATATATTCAAATTCAAAATCATTTAATCTAACAAAATCTCCGTCTTTTATCCCAAGCTCAGCTAATTCATCCATAATTCCCTTATTCTTTAATACCTTATGGAAGTATCTTAAAGAATCTGGTTCATTAACATTTACACTTGCAAGTAATCTATCCACAAAGCTTCCTTCTATAATGTAACAATTATCTTCTTTTCTAATTTCGTAAGTAAAGTGCTTCTCTTCTGGCACAAATCTTTCTTCTTCTGGTATTTCTATATCAGTTACAGGTATTGTACTTAAAACTCTAGCGGCTTCTTTAATTAGTTCTTCAACACCTAAATTTGTTGCTGCAGACATTTTAAACACACTTTTATATCCCATTTCCTGTACCTTGCTTTTAAATTCTTCAAACTTATCATCATCAAAAAGCATGTCACATTTATTAGCCACCACTATTTGTGGTCTATCCCATAACTTTACACTATATTTTCTAAGTTCTTCATTAATTTTAATAAAATCTTCTATAGGATCTCTACCTTCAGAGCCTGAAATATCTACAACATGAATCAAAAGTCTTGTTCTCTCAATATGCCTTAAAAATTCAAAACCAAGACCTACTCCCTCTGCTGCTCCTTCAATTATACCCGGTATATCAGCCATTACAAAACTATTTATGCCTGGTAAACTTACAACTCCAAGATTAGGTTTTAATGTTGTAAAATGATAATTTGCTATCTTAGGTCTTGCTTTTGATACAACTGAAAGAAGAGTAGATTTTCCTACGTTAGGGAAACCTATAAGTCCTACATCTGCTAAAAGCTTTAATTCAAGTGTTATCCATCTGTCTTCTCCAGGCATTCCTGGTTCTGCAAAGTTTGGTGCTTGCCTTGTAGGAGTACAAAATCTTACATTTCCCTTTCCACCTTTTCCTGCCTTTGCTACTACATACTTATCACCATCATGTGCAAGATCCACCATGATTTTATTTGTTTCTGCATCTCTAATAACTGTTCCCATAGGAACCTTTATATAAAGATCATCTCCATCTTTACCATAGCATTTTGAACCTCCACCATTTTCTCCATTTGCAGCTTGATATTTTCTCCTGTATTTAAAGTCAAGAAGAGTTGTCATATTTCTTTCTGCAACTATTACTACATTTCCACCGTTTCCTCCGTCGCCGCCGTCAGGTCCTCCAAGTGGAACATATTTTTCTCTTCTAAATGAAATAGCACCGTCTCCACCAGCACCAGATTTAACTAAAATTTTCGCTGTATCAATAAACATTTTTTCTCACCTTTTACCTTTATTTATATAGAATGTATTTAATTACTAAACATAAAACATTTAATTTTCTTATCTTTAGCTATTATTTTCATATTTAAAAATTTTATTACATTATCCTTATATTGTTTACTTTAAAATTTTCATAGTTTAAAAAAGCACCCTTATTAAAGGGTGCCCTTATTATTCAGCTATACTTTCTTCTGTATCAACTGGATAAACACTTGCTACTTTTTTAGTTCTGCCTACTCTTTCATACTTAACTATTCCATCAACTTTTGCAAAAAGAGTATCATCGCTACCCTTTCCAACATTTGTACCAGGATGGATTTTAGTTCCTCTTTGTCTAACGAGTATGTTACCAGCTAAAACGAATTGTCCGTCTGCTGATTTAGTTCCAAGTCTCTTAGATTCACTATCTCTTCCGTTCTTTGAACTACCTACTCCTTTTTTGTGGGCACACAACTGAAGGTTTATTATTCTCATATAACTACACCTCCTCCAACTTTATATATTCTCCATAGGTTAATTGCAAATTTTTTAACCCTAATAATGTCGTTTCCATAAGCACTTTAGTTTTTTCAATTTCACTTGAAGTTAGATTTTCCAAACTTAAAGCTATGTAACCTTCTTCTACAGTACAATCCACTTTTAACTTTATAACCTCTTCAATGCCTATTAGGCAAACCTGGCCTAAAAGAGAAACTGCACCGCAAACAACATCATCATATATCATATCTGTTTCAGAATCATAATTATCATAATTTTTTTCAGAACTTTTGGCTTTACGATCTGCATGACCTTTTATAATAAAAGATACTAGCATATCATTTTTTCTCTTAAAAACTATGTTTATCATAATTATGCTTCAATCTTTTCTACTACTAATTTTGTGTAAGCCTGTCTATGGCCGTGTTTTCTTCTGTAGTCTTTCTTTCTCTTGTATTTGAATACAATAACTTTTTTAGCTTTTCCTTGTGCTGCTACTTTAGCAACAACTTTAGCTCCTTCAACTACAGGTTTTCCAACAACTATTCCATCTTCTTTTTCAACTAAAAGAACATTTCCAAGTTCTACACTTGAATCAACTTCAGCCTCAAGTTTTTCAACGTATATTACGTCTCCTTCTTGAACTCTATACTGTTTTCCTCCAGTAACTACAACTGCATGCATTATATAAAACACCTCCTCTTATACGGTCTCGCCAATACGGGTACACAAGCTTGTGTTTATAAAAACCCTTTTTGTGCGGTCTACAAATGCCATTTTACCACATTACAAAACCTTTGTAAAGTTATTTTTAACCATAAACTTTGAATTGTTCTAAATGCTTTAATTTATCTTCAAATAAAACAAGTTCTACTTTATAAAGCGTCATTTTTTCTTTAAAGTTTACATACAATCGTCCATCTTCAATATTAAGTTCCTTTACAAATTCTAGCTTATCATTGAGTATTGAATTTTTATATTTTTTACCTATTTCTAAATAAATATTCTTTTTCCCACTATGCTCACTTGTAATTCTAGTTATTTTATTTTTAATTAAATTCTTTATATAAGAGAACTTCAATTGCCTTCCATTTCCATCACATGTACTGCACTTTTCTTCTATATACTCGCTTATGGATTTTCCTCTTCTTCTTCTTGCAATTTGGATAAGATTTAAATCAGTAAAAGGATATACTACAGTTTTATTTTTATCATTTTCAAAACCATGGTGAAGTATTTCTAATATTTTTTTCTTACAAGATGAATCATTGATATCAATAAAATCTATAACTATTATTCCACTTAAATTTCTAAGTCTTATCTGCCTAATTATTTCCCTAGCAGCTTCTATATTTGTCATAACTGCCGTACTTTTTATATCTTTACCCTTGACATTTTTTCCCGAATTAACATCAATAACATACATTGCCTCTGTTTTATCTATTACTATAAAACCTCCACAATCAAGTGTAACTCTGTTGTTTATTAAATTTAATATTTCTTTTTCTATTCCATAGTAATCCATTAAATTTATAGAACCATTGTACATTTCAACAGTTAACGCTATATCTTCCTTATTTTTTATATAACCATTAATATACTCAAAATCCTTTTTAGAATTTACTATTATCTTAGATACTGTTTCATCCACAAAATCTCTTAAAACCTTGCCAATGGCTCCTCCAGCATCATATATAATTTCATTTTTATTTGATGTTTTACCTTTAATCATTACCCTATTATATATTTCATATAAATAGTTAATTTCTGAATTTACACTTTCAATGCTTACTTTAAGTGCATTTGTTCTAATCATTATTCCAACATCACTTGGTTTTATTATTTCTTTTTTTAATTTATCTATATATTCACTGTCATTTATCTTCTTTGAAATTTCCATTTCATTGTTTAAGGTTGTAATAACAGCATATCTTCCAGGTATTGTTATAGCATCATTAACTTTAGGTCCTTTACTTCCAATGCTCTCCTTAACTATTTCAACTAAAACCTCATCACCCTTTTTAGTTTTCAAATTGTTAAATTTACTATCAATATAAAGATATCCACTCTTATCTTCACCTATATCAACAAAAGCACATTTTATAGCAGGTACTACATTTTTAATTACACCTTTATATATCTGCCCTGGATATATTTCTGTGCCCTCTTCTTCTATAAAACATTCTTCTAATTTACCTTGATTTTTTATGGCTATTCTGACTAAATTATCGTATCTTTCTACGAATACTTCTTTCACTTACTCACCCCTTTAGGCAACTTACAATGAACAGACCACATTATAAATTCTTAAAAAATTTAAAAAGAGAGATTAAATTCGTATTTTTTATTCCGTACATTTCTTCTCTTTTTACTTCACAAAATGCATCTAAATTTGCATTTGAAGTATTGTCTTCAAGATAATTACATATAAGTTCTGGCGAAAGATTTTCCCTGCTTCCACATGCTACTAACACATCAATATTTAAAACATTATTTTCAATAGTGTATACAAACTTTTTCACCATTGGTCGTATATTGACCATCTTTTCTCCACTTTTACTTTTTTTAAGTGTCGTCCATTCAGCTTTTTTTAACTCGTTTTCAAGTTCTTCTGTTAATTTAGTTGTATCTTTATACTTCATTTTTATTGAGTATTTAGCTTCCATAACCGCTGCCATGGATTGCTCTATCTTTTTACCATCATCATAATATTTTTTATCTATTTTTAAAACGTCAATTATTTTTATATCTTCTGGCGCAACGGCGTTAAACCTATTTCTGATTTCTTCTTCAGCTACTTCTTCATCAAATTCTACATCCATATATTCGCCATCTGAATACACTCCAACAGACAAAGGCTGAGCTATAGATAATTTCATATGAGGATTAAAGCCTTGTGAATATGAAGCTGGTAGACCTGATCTTTTAAAAGTCCTCTGTATATTTCTCATCATATCAAGGTGAGAGACAAACTTAATAGCCGCTCCCTTATTGTATTTTATTAAATAACGCACCCTCAAAGCACTTCCCTTCTTTAAAGTTAATATTTATGCCGCAATTCTTACATCCCTGTCTGCAATCGGGTGTTACTACAGCTTCTTTTGCCTTTTCATTTTCGCTAATTAAAAACTCTTTAGAAACCCCAACATCTATAAAATCCCAAGGTAAAATTTCATCATATTCCCTTTGTCTTGTTACATAGAAGTCTGGATCTACATTACACTCTTTAAATGCTTCCATCCAAGTATCATTGTTAAAGTACTCAGACCAACCATCAAATTTTGCACCTTTTTCAAAAGCTTTTACTAACACGTCACAAACTCTTCTATCTCCTCTTGCAAAAACTGCTTCAAGATAACTTACAGGTGTTTCATGCCAATTATAATTTATAACTCTTGCATCAGAAAGTTCCTGCCTAAGTTCTTTTATTTTTTCTCTTACTGAATCAATTTTATCCATTGGAGACCACTGGAATGGAGTAAATGGTTTTGGTACAAAAATTGAAGTACTTAAAGTTACCTTGACTCCTTTTTTTCTAACATCCTTTGGAACCTTGTAATATTCACCTACAACTTTTTTACCAAGCTCACCTATTCCCCTTACATCCTCTGCTGTCTCATAAGGAAGTCCTATCATAAAGTAAAGTTTTATAGTAGTCCATCCATTTTTAAATGCACTGCTTACTGAATCCATAAGATTTTGTTCTGTAACACCTTTATTTATAACATCTCTCATTCTCTGAGAACCAGCTTCTGGTGCAAAGGTAAGTCCTGATTTTCTAACCTTCTGCATTTCTTTTATTAATTCCACAGAGAAAGAATCTATTCTAAGTGAAGGAAGTGATACGCTCACCTTTTTATCCTTATATTTTTCAACTAAATTATTTATTAAATTTTGAATATCAGAATAATCACATATACTTAAGGAAGTAAGAGATAATTCATCATAGCCAGTATTTTTAATAATTTTATCTGCTAATTCCATAAGCTTATCTGTCTTTTTCTCTCTTACCGGTCTATAAATCATACCTGCTTGGCAAAACCTGCAACCTCTTGTACATCCTCTAAAGGTTTCAAGCATTATTCTATCATGTACTATTTCATTATATGGAACCACTAACTTATCCGGGTAAATTACATCGTTAAAGTTAGTTATTATTCTCTTTTTAACCTTTGCTGGAACATCATCATATAATGGTTTAAATTCTTTTATTGTTCCATCTTCTTTATATGTAACCTCATATAGACTAGGCACATAAGTTCCCTCAATATGAGAAGCTGCCCTCAAAAATTCTTTTTTTGAAAGTCCATCTCTTTTGCATTTTTTATATAAATCTAAAACTTCATTTAAATGTTCTTCACCTTCTCCAAGTGAAAATATATCTGCAATATCATAAAGTGTCTCCGGATTATACGCACATGGTCCTCCACACAAAACTATAGGGTCATCTTCTTTTCTCTCTGAAGCTCTTACAGCGAGTCCTGCTAAATCTAGCATATTTAATATATTTGTATAACTCATTTCATATTGAAGTGTAAAACCTATAAAATCAAATGTAGAAATTGCATCCTTACTTTCTAAAGCATAAAGTGGAACATTATTTTCTCTCATTAATTTTTCCATATCCGGCCAAGGAGCACATACTCTTTCGCAATAAGTGTCTTCTCTCAAATTTAAAATATGGTAAAGTATCTTTATTCCAAGATGTGACATTCCAACTTCGTATACATCTGGGAAACAAAATGCAAATCTTATATCTACTTTTTCAGCATCTTTAATTACAGCATTATACTCCCTACCAATGTACCTAGCAGGTTTTTCAACCTTATATAAAATATCATCAGAACATTTGTTCATTAGTTCTCCTCCTAAATACTTAAGCTTTCGCTTAAACTATATTAATCAATTCAATATTGTAGCATATTTCAAATGATAAAATCAAAATATAGTTTACTTTTTTTTATTTTTTATAAATTCTTCAAAAGTTATATTTCCAAAATCTTTAATAGCTTCAATAACCTCCTCTTCATAAATAACAGCTATAACTTTCATTTCATTATCTAAAACAGTTATAATTGAATATTTATTTTTATCTATTATGCTTAAAGCATACAGTAAATCTTTCTTATAAAATATAGAAATACACCTATTTTCTATATACCCTTTTTTTATAAATCTAAACTTCTTTTTTATTATATCATTCATAATTATATATACTATCCTTTCTTTTTCCTTAAAGGAACATGATAAAATAAAAAAAGATATCAAAATGAGATTTAAATTATTAGTGCCATAACAAAGTAATATAAAATATACTATTAAAATAATCATTCCAGATATAATACTTACATAGACTGTAATCTGACTTGCTTTTCTATATATGAATTTTTTTGATAAGATATCCCGTAGTATTCTTCCTCCATCTAAGGGAAACGCTGGAATAAGATTGAAGATTCCTAAAGACAGATTAGTCATAAATAATATATTTAATTCACTCGTATAATTGTTTTTTAAAAGTAAATAAAAAATAACTGCTAGAATAAAATTAATACTTGGACCTGATATAGATATAACCAAATCTTCTTCTATTGAGGCATCATCTAAATTTTTAAGTTTAAGTGCTGCCCCAAATGGAAGTATCTCTATATGCAAACCCGAAAATCCTAATTTTCTAGCAGTTAAATAATGAGAGAACTCATGAAGTATAACAAATACAAATGCAATTATTAATTTTCCCCTAAAACCAACTAAAAACAATATTATAATATATGGCACAAAATATTTATTAAATTTAATCAATTGAACACTCCATATTTATTGATAGCTAATCATCTAACGCTGAACCTTGAAATTTAAAATACTTTTCTGGATCTTCATTTTTCCCCATATACATGATTTCAAAATGCAAATGTGGAATTTCATTTTCTAATTTATCTCCACTTTTTCCTAGTACTTCGCCTTTTGTTACTCCATCTCCCTTTTTTACTTCTATGGAACTTAAATTGCAATACTTGCTTTCAACTCCGTTCCCATTATCCACCATAACGTATTTTCCGTAACTTTTATCTACAGAAACATCTTCTACTGTACCATTGTATATTGACTTAATGTTACTTCCTAAAGGGGCTGCTATATCCACCCCTTTGTGAAATTCTTTTTGGCTGTCATTTCTATAACCAAAAGGTGATATTATTTTTCCACTTAAAGGCACATCATATTCCTGCTTAATTTTTTGTCCAATAGTTTTTTCACCAGTAATTTGGCTTCTAATTTGTTCAATGTAATTAACAGCTTTGGCCTGTATATAGTCAAAATTTTTTTGGCTTAAATACTTAGTAGCATTACTCCAATCAAATCCTTCTACCGCCTTAAGAACTGGTTTATAGTTATAATCTTCATTAATTACCTGCTTACAGTATGCATATATTCTTTTAGTATCTGGTGTATTAATTATTTTTAAACTCATGATAAATAAAACCAAAATTAAAGCAGCAATAGCTTGGAATACAAAGATTTGCATAAATCTAGCAGCATAGTTTTTTTTACTTTTGCTACCATTAAGATAGCCTCGTCTTATCCCCTTATTTCCCCTAATCAGGTTATTATAATAGTTTTCATATTGAGAATTAAAGCTCCCCACATTATCCTCCTATGGATAAGCTATTTGATTAAAGTACTTTTAAAAAATTTAAAGAGTTGTGTACTTTACAAAATTTCACTTTTTCAAATAGCTCATCTAAAAAATACATACTTACATATTAATTATATATTTTTTACGGGAAAGTATTACCAAAAATCAAAAATTAATTTTATTCCTTCTCATACTAATGCTCTCTACAATACCTATTCCTATAAACCCTGTAAGCATAGAACTACCACCATAACTTACAAAAGGAAGTGCTAACCCTGAAATAGGCATAATTCCTATAGTCATACCTATATTTTGAAGTGTTGAAAATAGAAATGATGATGCAATTCCAACGCAAAAAATCTTTCCAAATATGTCCTTAGAATTTTTTGCTACTTTTATAATTCTGCAAAATAGCACAATATAAAGTATTATAAGTACTAACGCGCCAATAAGACCCCATTCCTCACCAATAACAGCAAATATAAAATCTGTATGCGTTTCTGGGATATATCCTCCTTGTACTTGCGTACCATTTAAAAAGCCTTTTCCAAATACTCCTCCAGAACCTATACCTATTTTAGATTGTATTAACTGGAGGCCTGTTGAAATCCTATACTTTTCAGGATTTAAAAAACTTGTAAATCTCTCTTTCCAATAAGCTTTCATTATTGAAGTATTCCATACAGCCGCTATTCCTATTACTATTGTGAAAATGCCACCAAAAATAACTTTTAAATCAAGTCCAGCTATAAAAAATATTCCAAATACTATAAAAAAACACACCATAGTCATTCCCATATCAGGTTCAATAACAATTAAAACCATAGTTATTGCAGAATAGGTAAGAAGACTTAAGAAATTCTTTACATTATTTATATTACTCTTCATGTTATCAATTTTTTTTGCAAGTAAAATTATGAGCGCTATCTTTGCAAATTCTGATGGCTGAATAGCTCTACTGCCTATAGATATCCACCCAGTTGCTCCATTTACTGTTTTTCCTGCCACATCATTAAATATTAATAATACTATTGAAGCTGCATATATAATTTCAGCATAATTAATTAAAATGTTGTAATCAAATGTTGAAATTAGATAAACTAAAACTAGACCCATTATTGTCCAAATAATTTGTAATTTCCAGTTATTTAAAAGTTCTGGTTTATTATGAACCGCACTATATATATTTACAGTACTAAATGCTGACAATAATATTGGAATTATGATAATACTTATGTCAATTTGTTTTAACAATCTTCTATCAATTTTCAATTTATTAAGCATATTCTCCCCTCCAGGCTTAAATTATATCATAAAAAATAAAAAAAACTATGTATAATAATTAATACATAGCCTCTCCCAAAAGTAATTTTCCTGGAAATAAATCTAATTTTTAACTTTTACTTTGCCCTCATTTTTTTTATTGGTATATTAGCAACTAAAGCAGGTGAACTTCCTTCTTCAGCATTTGTCCTTGTGAGTTTCACATCTACATCTGAATTGTCTATCTCAACATATTTAGCAATAACATTTAAAATTTCACCCTTTATTGTTTCTAATAGTTCTGGCGATAAATCAGCTCTATCATGTATCAATATAAGCTTTAGTCTTTCTTTCGCCACATCTTTCGATGAAGATTTAAACAGACTAAACAAATCCATAACTTTCCCTCCTATTTTACGTTAAACAACTTCTTTATAGCTGCAACAAATCCACTATTATGTTCTTCATAGCTCTGAAATGGAACCTCTTCGCCAGTTATTCTTTTTGCTATATCCCTAAAAGCTTTACCTGCCTTTGCATTTTGAGTTAATACAATAGGTTCTCCTTTATTAGTTGATATAGTAATTTCTTTATCATTAGGCACAACACCTATAAGTTTTATTGCTAGATTATCTATTACATCTTCTATACCTAACATATCACCTTTTTTAACCATATCGTAATCTATTCTATTTACAATAACTTGATGATTATCTAGTCCTCTTGCATCTAACTTTCCAATAACTCTATCAGCATCTCTAATAGAAGTAACTTCAGGATTTACTACAATTATTGCTCTATCTGCTCCTACTACAGCATTTTCAAACCCTTGTTCAATTCCTGCTGGGCAATCGATTAATACATAATCACTTTCTGCCTTAAGCTCGTTTATTAAATTAAGCATTTGCTCTGGTTTTACATCATCTTTATCTCTTGTTTGGGCTGTTGGAAGCAAAAACATTTTTTCATATCTCTTATCTTTAATAAGCGCCTGCTTTAATCTGCAATTTTCTTCTATTACATCTAGAAGTGTAAAAACAATTCTGTTTTCTAAACCCATAAGTACATCTAAATTTCTAAGGCCTGTATCACCATCAACAAGAACAACTTTTTTCCCCATTGCTGCAAGCGCAGTACCTATATTTGCTGTAGTTGTAGTTTTACCAACTCCGCCTTTACCAGATGTTATTACTATAGCCTCTCCCATAAAAAAATTACCTCCATTATATAAATTTATTAGGTGAATACGGTTCAACAATTATTGAATTTTCTTTTAATTTTGCTACTTCAGGATAATCAGGTTTATCATCTTCCTCTGGTGCTCTTGCAATTCTATTTGCTATTTGAAGTATTTTGGGTTGTAACCTAAATGCAGCTATAATAGCTTTTTCATTACCATTCATACCTGCATGAACTTCGCCCCTTAAAAGCCCAAACACAATTATATTTCCAGCTGCATACACTTCTGAGCCAGGATTTACATCTCCAATAATGACTATATTTCCAGAATACTTAACAACTTGTCCACTTCTTATAGTCCTTCTTAAAAATTTTGTTCTCCCCTCATATATGCCATTAAACACCTTATTGCTTTTATCTTCAAAATCTTCAAAAATGCAATCTTTTATTAAAAACTCTTCAAATAAAACATCCTTAAGTCTTCTTAAATTTTTATCATTAAACTCCTTAAGTTCAGTTGTTATTTTTAAAGTACATCCCTTATAAAACTTCTTTCCCTTTGATAACTTTCCAATTAAAGCATCGAGCATTTCATCAAAATCTTTAAAATTATTCATACTTATTATAATATTTAGTCCATCTCTATTACCTTTTAGTACTATTCCGTCTCTAATCATAACAACCCTCCACACATCCTAGTGTAGTTATCTTAAATATATTTCAACATTTTTTTATAAAATCCTTCTTTTTGTATATAATTTTTATGACTATTTTAATTTATCTTACATTTTAATAATACAACACTTTGCTTTTGCAGTAAAATAATTTTTTTATGCGAAATAAGTGTATTGCAGGATATTAAATAAAATTAATAAATCTAAGGCAAAAAACCTTTAAAACCCTAAGAAGTTTCAATAACTCGCTGAAAAGATGCTCAGACAATTGAAACATCTAAGTCTTTTAAAGTTTTTTTACCTAAGATTTATAAAATTTTATTTAAATCATCCTACAACACACTTAATTCGCAATTACAGTGGTTTAATGAAAGAACACATACCAGAGGCTTGGGCGTAAGACCATTAGGATTCTTGAACCTATATCATTAATTTCTAATGCTCCATTTCAAAGACATAAATTAATCAAAAATATTAGTGTGCCTACGGAATTTTGGTGTAGTACATAAACAATATTTATTACTAAAATCATTAAGTTTACTTTATTAAGTTGTTAAATAACAATTATATATTGTGAAACAAAGATGTAGTGGATTAATCAAAGAACCTTTGGTAGGTGTAGGAAAAAAATGATGTTAGGGAATAGTGGCGAAAAAATTTCTAAAATAAAATTGTATAAAACTTAGTGGAAAATTTTTTAAAGCTTTAGAGCTTTAGATTGTCTGAGCATCTTTTTGCGAGTTATCGAAAGCTCTTAAGCTTTAAAAAATTTGCCGCTTAGTTTTATTAATTTTATTTAGGATTTTGAGCTACTATTCACTAACATCATTTTTCTACACCTGCCAAAGGTTATTTGATTTTGCACTACACTTTGCTTCCAATGTTTAATTTTGCACATTATCAAATTCTGGTTTTGCATTTATTTCAAAATCCTGTGGGATATTATCCATTTTTAATACATTTTTAAAATATGCTTCATACATAGCCTTTGCTACATCTGTTGCTTGAGTTCCAAAACCTCCATCAAAAATTACCGATACCACAGCTATTTTAGGATTATCTGCTGGTGCATATCCTATATATTCTGCATAAGAGGTTCTCCCTATTTCATTTTCCTTCTCCTCCGTATATGGATCTGCAGTACCTGTTTTACCTGCTGTCTTAAAAGGTAAATTAGTAAATTTCCCAGCTGCAGTACCTATTTCATTAACCATTTCCATTCCCTTTTTTACAATATCCAAATTATATTTTTTTACATCCACGTTATGAATAACTTCTGGCTGTACCTTTTTTATTACTTTTCCATCAGCATCTGTTATACTATCAATAAGATGTACTTTATATCTTTTTCCTCCATTAGCTATAGTTGCAACATAATTTACAAGCTGAACAGGGGTAAACTGATTAACTCCTTGACCTATAGCTGCATTATATGTGTTGGCTGGCACTGTAGCTTCTGAAATATAATGATTTACTTGCCATGATATTCCTGACATTATTTTATTCATATCTGAACTTGAAAAAGACTTTCCACTATACAAAGGATCTGCTTCTATAAGTTTTGTAATTAAATCTGCAATTTTAGTTTTATCATCATTAGTTATAATTCTATATTTATTAGCCGCCCCATCAACTACAGCATTTTTCATAGCACTTTTAATATCAACTTTTAAACCCTTAACATCTTTATTATCATCATCTTGTGTATACAAATTTATGGCTGGAGATTTATTTAAGTATTTTTTATTTTGAAGATCAGCCATAATTGCCCAAGCTGCCTGCTGCCCAAAATTATGTCTTATACTGTATGAATTAAATACCTGACCAAAATTTTCTTGAATTTCAATTCCTGTAGAAGCATTTATACCTGAATTAGGCTTTATTCCAAGTCCAAATTCCCAAGCATATTTTGAAATTATGTCTTCTCCAAGTTTTTCTCTAAGCCATTGACCTACAGTCATAAAATAGGCATTACTTGATTTTGCAATTGCATAAATCAAATTATTTGTTCCTAAATCACCATCGGCGTTAAAATGAGGATTAAAATTCTTTCCGTCATTAAACCAACCTGGATCTCTTATAGATGTATTTTCTGTTATTGTTCCAGTTTCAAGCCCCGCTATAGCTGTAATTGGCTTAAAAGTTGAACCTGGAGGTATAAGTGACATAGTAGCATAATCATAAAGATATTTCGGTAAATAATCATATTGATCCACTCTCTTTCCCGTGCTTTTATTAATTGGAAAAAGTTCATCCATTAAGCTACTTTTAACACGAGCCTGCTTCGCTTGTGTATCCACATCAGGAAAATATTTGTTTATTGCTTCATCAGATATTCCATTTGGATCCGAGAAATCATTAGGATTAAAATTAGGCTCACTGACTAATGCTAAAATTCCACCAGTATTAAGATCTATTGCAGCAGCTGCTCCCCTCGTCGCATTTCCGGTATAGGTTTTAGAATTGTTAGAACTTTGATCATTAGGGTGTTTTTGAAGATAATCCATTGCGTTTAAAAGTGCTTTTTCCCCGGCATATTGAACATCTTTATTCAAGGTTAAATGAACATTTTGCCCTGGATAAGAATCTCTACTGGCAAATTCGTTTATTACATTTCCATTTTTATTTACTTCAACAACTTTCCCTCCAGATGATCCTCTAAGTCTATCTTCTTCACTAGCTTCAAGTCCTGCAATTCCTTTAAGATCAGAATTTATATCATATCCACGTTCAACATAACTGTCTGATTCTTCTGGTGTAGAAGTACTAATTTTCCCTATATAACCTATTACATTTGAAGCAAGTTTTCCATATGGATATTTCCTTATAGGTTCTATAGAAATATCTATGCCTGGAAGTTCATTTAATTTTTGCAAAAATGCAAAGGCAGTTGTTCGCTTTATATTACTTGCAATGGCCACTGGTTTAGATCCCGAATAGCTTTGCATTTTAACTGCATCTTTTATAACCATAAATTTTCTAATATCTTCTACAGTACATTTTTTACTTACAGTTTTACCATCCATAGTAAACTTGTATGACTTTGGAATATCATATCCCTTTTTCCCAGCCAGTTTTTCAAAAGCATATTTCGCGGAAATTTTAAGTTCCCACTTATCTACTTTTGCTTTCTGTGCATCTGTAAGATTAATTTCTTTTATACTCCCATATAAATTTCTCCTTATGTTATCTCTAAAACCTTCTTGCGTTAAAAATCTAAGCTTAGCTTCTCTTATTTCTTTGGGATCATTTGTTTTAAAGTCAAACCTATAAGGATTCACTTTTAATGGGAAATCATCATTTTGCGCTTCTCCATTTGCATCTAAAATACTAAATACTTTAGCTGCAGTAGTATAAAATGGTTTTATAGTATTATCAGATTCCATATATGTAACATTAAAGCTCTGCTCACTTGTTGCAAGTACCGTACCCGTGGAATCTAGTATTTGACCTCTTGGTGCATCTTCTTTTATAAATCTATGTGCCTTAGTATTTGCAGCTGCCATATAGCTTTGTGATTCTACAACTTGAAGAAAAACAAGTCTTACACATATGACTAAAAATATAAAAAAGACCATAACATATAAGGCTGTAAATCTTGTAAATCTTTTCTCCCTTTTAGCTTTCATATAATATTTCCCCTCTACTCTCTATATAGTGAAACTACATTTAAATTACAAATTAAAAATACAAAGTTTATCCTTACAAATTACAATTTGGGAAGCAGAGTACAAAGTACAGAGTACAGTGAATGATGATTTGCCTTTCGCTTCTCTCAGGTAAATCTTAAACTTAATGTTGCCAGCTTCGCTGAGCACCGTGTATGACGCGATTGCGCAGCAATAAAAAAATAACTTTTCAGATTTTCCGCAGTGCTAACGGAGAAAAATCATCCTTCGTTGTACTCTGTGTTAAATTGTAATTTAACAAGATACATTTAGTATTTGTAATTTTATTATTTCATAGTGATTTATCTTTAATAAATTATATATCATTATTATAGTATATTTTCAATATTTTGGTAATAAGATTTATAAAAAAACGTACTAAAAAATTATTTAGTACATTTTTTGTGTATTTTAACATTATTGCAAGGTAAGTGTATTGCAGGATATTAAATAAAATTACTATTAAGTTGTTAAAAAATAATTGTATATTGTGAAACAAAGCTGTAGTGAATTAATCAAATAACCTTTGGTAGGTGTAGGAAAAAATGATGTTGGGGAATAGTGACGAAAAAATATTTTAAATAAAATTGTATAAAACTTAGTGGAAAATTTTTTAAAGATTTAGAGATTTAGATTGTCTGAGCTAATCTTTGCGAGTTATCTAAAGCTCTTAAGCTTTAAAAAATTTGCCGCTTAGCTTTATTAATTTTTATTTAGGATTTTGAGTCGCTATTCACTAACATCATTTTTCTATACCTACCAAAGGTTATTTGATTTTGCACCACACTTTGCTTCACAATGTTTTATGATTCTCATTAAACAAATTTTAGCACGATACTATCTTAGTTTCCATCTACTTCTTGTCTTGCTGTTACATCAAAATCATTAGGTATATTTGTCATTTTCATCACATTTTTAAAATATGCCTCATACATAGCTTTTGCCACATCTGTAGCTTGAGTTCCAAAACCACCGTCAAAAATTACTACTTCTACAGCTATTTTAGGATTGTCTGCTGGTGCGTATCCAACATATTCTGAATAAGATGTTCTTCCTATCTCTTTTTCCTTCTCCTGTTCATAAGGATCAGCAGTACCAGTTTTTCCAGCTGTCTTAAACGGTAAATTATCAAATCTTCCTTTAGCTGTACCATCAAGATTAACTAATTCCATTCCTCTTTTTACAGAATCTATACTTGATTTACTAACACCTGTGTTAAATCCATCTGGCTCGACTTTTTTAATAACTTTTCCATCTGCATCAGTTATGCTGTCAATGAGATGGGCTTTATATCTTGTACCACCATTAGCTATAGTTGCAATATAATTTGCAATCTGTAGTGGTGTAAATGTATTGCTACCTTGCCCTATAGCTGCAGTATAAGTATTAGAAGGATATATTGCTTGACCTATATAATAATTTACTTGTCCTGAAATTCCATTTACTATTTTATTTATATTTGAACTCGAAAAAGCTTTTCCGCTGTATCTAGTATCAGTTTGTACAAATTTTGTAATTAAACCTGCAATTTTAGACTTATCTTCACTAGTTATCAGTTTAGATTTATCAGCTGCCCCTGAAACAACGGCACTTTTTATAGCACTTTTTATATCTGCTTTTAAGCTTTGAACATCCTTGCTATCACTATCTGCAGTATACAAATTTATAGCTGGATCCTTATTTAAATACTTTTTATTTTGGAGATCAGCCATAACTTTCCAAACTGCTTGCTGACCAAAACTATTTCTTATAGTGTACGAATTAAATACTTGCCCAAAATTTTCTTGGATTTCAATTCCTGTAGATGGACTTACCCCAGAATTAGGCTGAACTCCAAGACCAAATTTCCACGCATACTTTGCAATTATATCTTCTCCAAAGGCATCTCTAAGCCTTTCACCTACAGTCATAAAATATGCATTACTTGATTTTGCAATTGCGTTAGCTAAATCATTTGTACCTAAATCTCCATCAGTAAAAGGTAACTTATTTCCACTCTCATCAACAAACCACCCTGGATCATCTACTTCAGTAGATGGAGTTATTACTTTAGTTTCAAGACCTGCTATAGCAGTGATTGGTTTAAAAGTTGATCCAGGTTGTATAAGTGCCATAGTAGGATAATCATAAAGGTTCTTAGGCAAATAATCATATTCATCAACTCTTTTTCCTGTACTTTTATCTACTGGGAAAAGAGTATCTAGCATATTATCAGGCACTCCTTGTTGCTTCGCTTCCGCTACAACATCGCTTGGAAAATATTTATTAAAGAGCGCATCAGATAATCCATTTGGATTTGCAAAATCATTAGGATTAAAATTAGGTTCACTAACTAACGCCAAAATTCCACCTGTATTAACATCTATAGCAACAGCCGCTCCCCTTGTAGCATTTCCCGTGTAAGTGCCATGTGCCTGTGCATTTGGATTTCCCCTTAAATATTTCATTGCATTCAAAAGTTCCTGTTCTCCTGCATATTGAACATTCTTATTTAGCGTCAAATGGATATTTTGCCCCGGGTAAGGATCTCTACTTGCAATTTCATTAGTAACTCTACCACTTCTGTTTACTTCAACAACTTTTCCTCCAGCAGATCCCCTAAGTCTATCTTCTTCTGCCGATTCTATTCCCGCAATCCCCTTAACATCAGAAGTAACATCATATCCTCTTTCTTCATAGCTTTCTGACTCTGCTTTATTATTAGGGGTAATCTTACCTATATACCCTATTACATTTGAAGCAAGTTCTCCATAGGGATAATTTCTTATAGGCTCCGTAGCAACATCTATTCCTGGAAGTTCATTTAACTTCTGCATAAATGCAAAAGCAGTATTTCTTTTTATATTACTTGCAACAGCTACTGGCTTATATCCAGAATAACTTTGCATTTTAACAGCATCTTTAACTACCATAAACCTTCTAATATCTTCTATGGTGCACTTCTTACTTACAGTTTTGCCATCCATAGTATAGGTGTATGAAGTTGGAATATCATATCCTATTTTATTTACCTTACCGGGTTTACCTGCAAGCTTTTCAAATGCATATTTAGCAGTTATTTTAAGTTCCCATTTATCTACATTGGCTGATTGCTCTTTTGTAAGTTCCTTTTCGCTTTTACTTCCATATAAATTTTTTCTTATATTATCTCTAAAACCTCTATCAGTTAAAAACCTTAGTTTTTGACTTTTTATTGCACTAGGATCATTAGTTTTAAAGTCAAATGCATAATTAGGACTTACTTTTAAAGCAAAGTCATCATCTTGCGCTTCACCATTTGCATCTAAAATACTAAATACTTTAGCAATAGTATTGTAAAAAACTTTTTTATTATCATCTGTCTCCATATATGTCACATTGAAACTTTGCTCACTTGTTGCTAATACCGTTCCTGTTGAATCTAATATTTGTCCTCTTGGTGCATCTTCCTTTATATATTTGTGAGCCTTAGTATTCGCATCTTCAGAGTAGCCTTTAGCCTCTACTATTTGCAATATAACTAGCCTTGCACACATAGCTGAAAATAGCATAAAAATAAGCACAACCAATACAGTAAATCTTGTAAACCTCTTTTTCTTTTTCCACTTCATGTAAAACTGCTCCCTCACTACAAATTAAAATTATAAACATATTATAATGCATTTAATTCCATTTGTAACAGAGTTTGCAAAGATTCTACAATTAGAAACAAAAAATACACACTAACTAAAACAATTAGTGTGTATTTCTTATTTCTAATTACCATCCACTTCTTTTTGTGTAGTAAAATTAAAGTCATTTGGAATATTTGGCATTTTTAATACATTTCCAAAATAAGCTTCATACATTGCTTTTGCTATACTTGTAGATGTACCTCCGAAACCTCCATCAAAAACTACAGTTGCTATTGCTATTTTAGGGTTGTCCGCTGGTGCAAATCCAACATATACAGAATAAGAAGTTCTTCCTATCTCTTTCTCTTTATCCTGAGAATATGGATCAGCGGTACCTGTTTTACCTGCCGTTTGAAATGGTAAATTGCTAAACTGACCTGCTGCAGTACCTATGGTATTAACCATTTCCATTCCCTGTTTTATAGTACTTAAGGTTGATTGGCTAACACCTGTATCTTGAGATTCAGGTTCATATTTTTTTATAACCTTGCCATCAGCATCAGTTATACTGTCCACCAAATGCACTTTATATCTTTTTCCACCATTAGCTATGGTTGCAACATAATTTGCAAGCTGAACTGGCGTAAATTGATTAGTACCTTGACCTATAGATGCATTGTAAGTATTAGCAGGAATTGTTGCTTGATATGAATAGTAGTTCACCTCATTTGATATACCTGCTACTATCTTGCTTATATCGGAATCAGAAAAACTTTTTCCTTTATATAAAACATCAGTTTCTATAAGTTTAGTAATTAAATCCTTAATTTTAACTTTATCATCATTAGTTATAAGTTTAGATCTTTGAGCAGCTGCAGAAACAACAGCATTTTTTATTTCATCCTTAATATTGACTTTTAAGCTTTGTACATCTTTAGCATCACTATCTTGTGTATATAAATTTATAGCTGGATCTTTACTTAAATACTTTTTATTTTGAAGATCTGCCATAACAGCCCAAGCTGCCTGCTGACCAAAATTATTTCTTATACTATATGAATTAAATACTTGTCCAAAATTTTCTTGGATTTCAAGCCCTGTAGATGGACTTACTCCAGAATTAGGCTGAACTCCAAGACCAAATTTCCACGCATATTTTGCAATTATATCTTCTCCAAAGGCTTCCCTAAGTTTTTCACCTACAGTCATAAAATATCCATTACTTGATTTTGCAATAGCATTAACCAAATCATTTGTACCTAAATATCCATCGGCATTAAATTGCGCTTTAAAGCCCTTGCCATCGCTAAAACTCCCTGGATCATATATTGCTGTATATGGAGTTATTACTTTAGTTTCAAGACCTGCTATAGCAGTAAGTGGTTTAAAAGTTGATCCTGGTGGTATAAGCGACATTGTAGCATAATCGTATAGCGGCTTGGCTAAATAATCATATTGGTCTGTCCTTTTTCCTGTGCTTTTATCAACTGGAAAAAGTGTATCCATCATACTACCTGATATTCCCATATCACTTGCCTGAGTTGCTACATCAGGAAAATACTTTTTCAAAGCTGCAGTTGATAGTCCATTTGGATCAGCAAAATCATTTGGATCAAAATTAGGCTCACTGACTAAAGCTAAAACTCCGCCTGTATTAACGTCTATTGCAACAGCTGCTCCTCTTGTAGCATTTCCAGTATACGAATCATGAGCTCCATTTGGATTTTCTCTTAAATTCTTCATTACACTTAAAAGCTGCTGTTCTGCTGCATATTGAACATCTTTATTTATAGTTAACTGAATATTTTGTCCTGGATAAGCATCTCTACTTGCAACTTCATTTACAACTCTACCATTTTTATTTACTTGGACAATTTTACCTCCAGCAGATCCTCTAAGCCTATCTTCTTCTGCTGATTCTATTCCTGCAATTCCCTTCAAATCAGTATTAACATCATATCCTCTTTCAAGATAACTCTCAGATTCCGCTGTATTTGAAGGAGTAATTTTACCTATATAACCTATTACGTTTGAAGCCAACTTTCCATATGGATACTCTCTTATTGGCTCAGTAGAAATATCTATTCCTGGAAGTTCGTTTATCTTCTGTAAAAATGCAAAAGCAGTATCTCTTTTAATATCACTTGCAATAGACACCGAATTGTATCCAGAATAACTTTGCATTTTAACTGCATCCTTTACTACCATAAATCTTCTGATGTCTTCTGCACTGCATTTTTTGCTTACAGTTTTACCATCCATAGTATAAGTATATGAAGTTGGAATATTATATCCTTTTTTACCAGCAAGTTTTTCAAAAGCATACTTAGCCGTTATTTTTAACTCATAATCATCTTCTTTTTTCTTCTGTGCATCTGTAAGATCAGTTTCCTTTTTACTCCCATACAAATTTTTTCTTATATTATCTCTAAAACCTCTGTCAGTTAAAAATCTTAATTTTTCTTTTTTTATCGTGTCTGGATCATTAGTTTGAAAGTCAAATGTATAAGTTGGACTTACTTTTAAAGGAAAATCATCATCTTGTGACTCACCATTTGCATCTAAAATACTAAATACTTTAGCAATAGTAGTGTAAAAAACTTTTTGAGTAGTATCTGTTTCCACGTATGTAACATTAAAACTCTGCTTACTTGTTGCAAGTACTGTTCCAGTAGAATCTAGTATTTGTCCTCTTGGTGCATCTTCCTTTATAAATTTAGTTGCCTTAGTATTTGCATCTGCCGTGTAGCTTTGTGCCTCTACTACTTGAAGCACAACTAACCTTGCAAATATGGCTGAAAAGACAATAAAAATTACAACAATTAACGCAGTAAATCTTGTAAATCTTTTTTGCTTTCGTTTCTTCATATAACTTACCTCTTTATATTAAAATTTCCAAGTTTTAATCATGTATTCTTTTTGGCATAGTTTGTACGTAATTCTATATATTAAAATTGCTACAACAAAATCATATAATGCGTTATAAAAGCTAAAATAAATATTTGTAAATTCACCGCACATATACAGTATTACAAACAGTAAAATACCCTTTATAAAGGCTAAACCAAATATGCTTATAGTAGGCATAAATATTTTTTCTTTAAAAAGATTTTTTCCAATTTGCCCAGCTACAAAACACAATAATACATTTGTAAACAAATTAGCTCCCAAACCATTAAAAAAATTGATATCCTGTAAAAATCCAGTAACAATTCCAATCCAAATACATGACCACTCACCACTTATAATAGAATAACTCAGTGCAAAAACAAACAGAAAACTAGGAGAATATCCATTGATACCTATAAACGGGCTCACACAATTATCTACAAGTAAAAGTATTAAAATAGTACAAGCTAAAACAAAAATTTTTTTCATTACAAATCACCTAAAATCTTAGTTATCATCATATTTTATCTCACTTTTGTTGTTGGGGATAACTACTTCTACCCCTGAAAGTTTATTAAAATCTACATAAGGCTCAATTATTGCAGTTTTCTGAACCTTACTGCTATCAACTTGAACACTTGTTACTTTTCCTATTTGAATATTTTTAGGGTAGTATCCTCCGCCCATTCCTGAAGTAAGTATGACATCTCCTTCTTTTATATCAGAACTTAACTGCAAATATGTTAGCTGAACCAAATTACTATTATCATTATCAATATAGCCTCTTACAGTACCACTGCTGTCGTTAGTTCTTTTAACTAATGCAGCAACAGTAACGCTATCACTGCAAATTGTATCCACAATAGAAGTATTTGACGCAACAGACGAAATCTTACCGATGAGCCCGTCACTATTAACTACAACCATTCCCTTTGCAATTCCATCTTTTGAGCCTCTATTTAATTCGAATGATTTAGTAACTGCATTTTTACCTATTATTTCGCAGCCAACATAGGTATATTCTGAATTTACTTTTTCATAATGAAGATCTTTTCTTAATTGATCATTTTCCTTTTTTAGTGAATCATATAATAATGCTTTTTTTTCTAATTGGCTATTTCTAGCCTTTAACTGCTGATTTTCATCCTTAACACTTGAAAAACTGAAAACAAAACCCACAAAATCTTTTATATTATTATTTACATTATAAAAAAATCCCTGTACCGTCGAAAGCGTTGCTGATGCACCACTTTCTACAAAAGAAACCTTCTCTCTCTTGACACTATATGCAACCAATATCAAAAAGCTAACTGACAGAACAATTATTGTTACTGTCAGCTTATTCTTAAAAAGTTTCATTTTATACCTCAGTCATTAGCTAATTTTTCAAAATGATCTAATGCTTTTCCTGCTCCAAGAGCAACACAGTCAAGAGGTGATTCCGCAATATGTACAGGCATATGGGTTTCTTTATTAATCAAGCTATCAAGTCCTCTGAGAAGAGCTCCTCCTCCAGCAAGCATTATTCCTTTATCCATAATATCAGCTGCAAGTTCAGGTGGAGTTTTCTCAAGTGTTAATTTTATAGCATCAATTATTGCTGACACAGGTTCATTCAAGGCTAATCTAACCTCTGCTTCACCAATTTCTATATCTTTAGGTAAACCGCTAACCAAATCTCTTCCTTTAATAGTTAATGATTCTTCAACTTCATTAACTTTGAAAGCTGATCCCAATGTCATTTTTACATTTTCAGCAGTTCTTTCACCTATCATCAAATTATACTCTTTTTTAATATAACTTATTATTGCCTGATCAAGCTCATCTCCGGCTATTCTAAGAGATTTACTTGTAACAATACCTCCAAGAGAAATAATAGCTACTTCTGTTGTTCCGCCGCCAATATCTACAATCATGCTTCCCATTGGCTCTTCTACTGGAAGACCTGCTCCTATTGCTGCTGCCATTGGCTCTTCCATAACTTTTACTTCTCTTGCACCTGCTCTTTTTGTTGCTTCTTTTATTGCTCTTTTTTCAACTGCTGTAACTCCAGATGGGTGACAAACTAAAATTCTTGGACTTGCAAAAGCACTTTTGGAACTTGTTTTGCTTATAAATCTTTTAAGCATATTTTCTGTTATATCAAAATCTGCAATTACACCATCTTTTAAAGGTCTTATAGCAACAATATTTCCAGGGGTTCTTCCTATCATTTGCTTTGCCTCTTCACCTACTGCAAGTACATCCTTATTTTTAGTGTTAATTGCTACTACTGAAGGTTCTCTTAATATTATCCCCTTCCCTTTTATGTAAACTAAAGTGTTTGCTGTTCCAAGATCTATTCCCATATCTCTTGATATTCCGAAAAATCCCATTTATCTTTCTCCTTTCAAATCTAAATTATTCCTTTTTCCTTAAAACTTATATAAATTCCATCCCCTATGATTATATGATCCAATAGCTCTATACCAATGATTTTTCCACACTCTTTAAGCCTTCTTGTTATATTTATATCTTCCCCGCTTGGCTCTGGATCTCCCGATGGATGATTATGACATACTATAATCGATGCTGCATGCTTAACTATTGGCTCAGTATATACCTCCCTAGGATGAACTATTGAAGAATTCAAACTTCCTACTGATACATCTGAAATTTTTATGACCACATTTTTAGTATTTAACATAATAACATATAGATGTTCTTTGTCAAATGCGCGAAGCTCTTCCATAACCAATTTCGATGCATCTTTAGGCGATGATATTTTATAATTGTCACCAGATTTATATGCCCTAAATCTTTTTGACAATTCTCCTAACGCTAAAATTTCAACTGCCTTTGCCATCCCAATTCCTTTTATTTTTATAAGTTCATCTGCACTTGAATTTAAAAGTCCATTTAGACCTCCATTAACATTTAAAAGTCTGCTACTTATTGCAAGTACATTCTCCTTCATTGTTCCACTTCTAAGTATTATGGCGAGAAGTTCACTATTTGAAAGTTTATCTGCACCATATTTTAAAAGTCTTTCTCTCGGTCTCTCATTTTCTGGTAAATCTGATATTTTGAAGTTATTATTCATAATTTTCCCTTCCTAATCTAGATTTACCCCCATCTCCATAATCATTTTATATAATTTATTCAAAGGAAGTCCTACAATATTATAATAGCATCCTTGAATTTCTTCTACAAAAACTGCTGCTTTTCCTTGAATACCATAAGCACCAGCTTTATCGATACTTTCCCCAGAATTTACATATTTAATTATTTCACTATCTGAAAGCTTAGAAAACATAACCTCTGTACATGCAAAATCACTTCTGACTTCACCAGTTAATGAATTAACTAATGCAATACCAGAATAAACTCTATGTTTTTTACCACTTAGTTTTTTAAGCATCATTATTGCTTCATCATTATTATTAGGCTTTCCTAATATACTTTTGTCAATTTCTACTACTGTATCACATCCAATTATTAATGCACCACTTTTTTTTAATTTACTATATTTCTCCTCATTCATTATTTTTTCTAATGAACTTCGAGCTTTACCTTCAGCAAGGGTCATTACATATCTTGGAACATTGCTAGAAAATTCTATTTTTTCTTCATCAAAATCACTTTCAATAACATTAAAGTTATCTGAAATCTTTTTTAAAAGCTCTTTTCTTCTAGGAGAGGATGATGCCAATATTAATTTCATCTTTTCACTTCCTGACCTTCTTATATATTATTATTGCCAATATCATACATACTATAGACATCAAATTTATATTTATATTCAATCCAAACGTAAAGCTTAAAATCTTAAAATCTATTACGAATGGCTTTGCTGTTCCTATATTATATGATACCTTCAAAAAACTTAACATCGAAAAATGATTACCTAATATTTCTCCTACAAATGTTCCTCCGATTCCTCCTATTAGTATAAAAAGTAAATAATATTTAAAACTTTTATTCACTTTACCCCCACCTTAACTGTACATCTTTTATAGTTTATCATTTAATGTAAACTTAAACAAGTATTTAAACTATTATTCAAAAAAAATTCAATTATATTTTTAGAAAAATTTTTCCAAAATATCAATTGAATAAAATATATATTATTTTAATTATTTTAATTTTTTTAACTCGTTATAAACAAATGTTTCTATATCACTTATATTTGACTTATTAATTTTATCCGGAAGCTTATTTATGTTATTTTTAAGTTCCAAGTTTAAATTATAGTTTTTATACTTCTTATCTACCTTTTCAAGTTTGCTACACCACTTTTTTATTGATTCAGTTTGTACATCACTTACATCCTTATTAGCTACTTTATTTATAATTTCTAAATAAGCATCTATAATTTTTCCTATTTCAATATCACCTGTGCTATCATTATTAATTTCAATTTTAATTTTATTTATGTCTATTTTATTATCATTAAGTACCTTACTCACACTATCATAATTATTTTTATCAGTTATACAATAAAAAACCTTATAATAGCTTCCATCCTTAATCATAAATGGATTTCCTATAGCCTTAAGTTTATTCATAAGTGCATCAGCATTTTCTTTTTTAGAATGTACACCACATTGAACAATATAATATTCAGTATTTGCACTTTCTGTTTTTTTGCTAACTTGTTCTTTAGCTGTATCTTTATTCACAGTAGTTTCTACGCCTGCTTGTACAAATATAAACTTAAAAATAACACTTCCAATTAAAAAAGATAAAAATAATATTATAATAACACATATAGCAAAACCATAATTGCCACTTTTCTTTTTAAGATTGTATCTTGTATATCTCATTTTATCATCTCCTAAAGCTTTTATATAGATAAACCACTTGAAAAGTTAAAATTGCTTATTCCAAATTGTATATCTATATATACTATTAACTTTAATGAGATTTTATGTTTTAAACTTAGGCATCTTAAAAATACCTTAATTGTTTTTCTTAAATATAAGTAAATCTTCTTTATTCTTGCGGCTAGAATAGAACTCTTTATTTACCCTCTCAATTTTAAAATTAGCGTCTTTAAAAACTTTCATTGTCTTTTTTTCACTGCTTGATATCCCCGTTAAAAATGAGTCTATGCCAAAATTTCTTGAAAAATAACCAAGCACATTTAAAAGTATATCTTTTTGCTCTATAATATCGATATAATTTTCATCTACACAAAAACAAGAAATCCACACCATATTTGTAGCTTTAAACTCCATTCTTCCTTTTAATATGCCAAAAATCTTATCATTTTTACTTATTTTTAAAAAGAATTCACATTCGCTCATATAATACTCTAAAAATCTCTCATACAAATCACTAAAATCAATATTGTACTTCAAGTCGATGTGCTGACATTGAGACCATTCCTTAACTTTAGCAACATCTTTCCCCTGTATGCTAGTTATAGTTATGTTGTTAAACTTAATATTTATATCAAACATACCGTTCACCCCTATTAAAAATAATTCTACAGAAGTTTGATATATCCTTTTCTCTTAAAAACAAAAGCTATGTTTTAAATTTAAAAATTTATTAATCAATGCATAATAAAAAAAGGTGAAGGTTCTTAGCGTGCACAGCACCATAAGGCCCTTCACAGCTACTAAAGATATACCATTTTGATAGTTGAAATGATATATCTTTAGTACTCTTTTAAAACAATTCATCAGGATCAACACTTACCACTCTTGGCATAACAAAGGGAAATTCTCCAAACGTATTTCCCATAAAACTATCTTTCCTAAAACATTCCGGATATGTTGGAACATTATATCTCATCATTTGGCACCTAATACATGGGCATTCCTGCATTTCATAGCCCATCATATTATGTTCTCTACACATATTTGGCATACACGGATTTTCAAAATCATAATTATTATACTCCATTTTTCCCTCCACAATTTTATTACTATTGGGTTACCGGCTCAACTTTTAACTTGCATATGTCTCATAATGCTTTGAACATATCATTTTGAAACACATATAAATTAAATTTTTTATCTATAAACCCTTCATCTATAAAAATTATGCTTCGGAAATCCATTTTAATACAAAATATTGATATTTTTATAAATTAATTGCATTTTAGATTACCAGTTCAACTATTAAAATTCATGTGCACCAACGTTATCAATTTCCAGTTCAATTACCTTCCAATTACTAGCTAATGTGTTTAAAAATTCTCTTATTTCAGTATTAAAGCTAAAATTGTTTGCATCAACTACAGCAATTAATGTTGAGCCAGAACCACTTATAAATTCACCATACGACCCAAATTCTCTACATTTATTAAAAATCTCATCTATATTAGCTATGAATTTTTTTCTATAAGGTTGATGAATTTTATCCTCAAAAGCGTACCTAAGTTTTTCATTTTCGCCATTGTTTAAAGCAGAAATAAGCATAGCTCCTCTAGATATATTATATATCACATCATTTCTTGAATATGTGTTTGGAAGAACCTTTCTTGCATCATAAGTACTCACCTTAAAATCTGGTATCATTACTTCATATTTCAAATTAGATTTTATATTCACCTTAGAATATATAGTAGCATTATCTTTAACAATACTTGTTATCATTCCTCCAATAAGTGCTGGTGCCACATTATCAGGATGTCCTTCTATACTTACTGCTATTGAAAGCATTTCATCCACTGATAATTTTTTTCCCATAAGTTCATTTGCCGCAAATATTCCTCCAATAATACAAGCAGCGCTGCTTCCAAGTCCCCTAGACATAGGAATATCAGCCTTTGACATATCTATATTAAATCCCTTATATTTTTCAGTGCAATATTCAAAGGTTTTTACTATGCTTTCATATGTTAAGTTTTTACTATAATTGTTGTCTAATTTCCCACCAACTAATTTTATTTGAGTTTCTGTACTGCATTCCTCAACTGTTATTTCATTATACAACTTAAGTGCCATACCAAAGGTATCAAAACCAGCCCCCATATTTGCACTTGTTGCAGGTACTCTAACTTTAATCATTATAAAAACACCCCGATTTTTTGATTTATAATAGTTTGTCTATAAAATATATTTTTTATTCCATAGCCAAAATTTCAACCTTTAAAACACTTTCAATTTCTTTAATTTTATCTAAAAGCAATTCAATAGTGCAATCTAATTCGCTTATATCCAAAGTAATATTTACATTTGCTGTATTATTTATTGGTATATCTTGATTTATTGTAAGTATATTTCCATGATACTTCGCAAGTTCATCTAACACCCTTGATAAAGTTCCCATCTTATGACCTATAGTAACAGAAATAGTTACTTTATGCCCTTTAAGACCATCTGTAACTTTAAAAACATAATCTTTATATTTATAGTACGTACTCCTGCTTAACCCAACTATTTTTACAGCTTCCGTAATATCTTTAACCTTTCCTGAATTTAATATCTCTTTTACTTTTATGACTTCTTCAAATACATTTGGCAAAACAGCTGTATCTATAAGTAAATACTTTTTATCACTTTGCTTTCTTATAATAATCACCACTTTCATGTTTTCATTAAGCACACAAATGTATGCACCGCAAAAACTAATGTAATTATAATAGCATAAAATATTACTAAAAACAACCTAGTATACATGATGATGTGAAAAAAGGCACTCCATATGTTTTACTATACCGCTCATAAAAAAGAATACCTATATTTTTCACATGCTCCTATATATAAACTCATATAATGTATAGCATAATTCAATAAAAAATATTATAATTAAATATGCAAACTAAATTTAGGAGGTACTCATATTATGCTTGCAGATGAACACTATAAAGACGCCATAAAAAAGGGCAAGAGTGATTATGCCTTAAATGGTTCTCTGCCATTTCTCGAAGAAATTTTGAAAAACAAAGAAATAGTTGCCAACTTAGACCTGGGAATTTTTGAAATACCTCTTAAAAAAATAATAGGAACTTATTCCCATCTAAGAAGTATGTGTTTTTCAAAGAACTTCTTACCCACAATGAATTTCGATACTGAATTCGGAAGTAAATGGATTTCTTTATGTAAATCTCATTTAAATGAAGGAATAAATCACCCAATCAAAGTTTATGAATATTTAAACCAATTTTTCGTTGTAGAAGGCAATAAACGAGTAAGCGTTCTAAAATATTTTGGAGCCTTTTCTATTTCTGCTGAAGTAATTAGACTAGTTCCTAAAAAAGATAAAAGTAATTTGACAAATTCAATTTACTATGAGTTTTTAGATTTCTATAATAAAACTAAAATAAATTCAATTTGGTTTTCACAAAAACACAGTTATAAGAAACTATTTAAACTTTTAGAAAATTATAATGCACCAGAAGATATTAGTGATAAATATAAACATTTCGTATCTTTTGTGTACAATTCATTTAGGGAAGTATATTTAAAACTTGGCGGTCAAAAATTGCCTATTACTACTGGTGATGCTTATCTAGAGTATGCAAAACTCTATGGAATCAGTTATCCTATTGATGAAACTATATTATCAAAAACACTTAAGGAGTTTATGAAAGAGTTACTTCATTTTAAAGAAACTAGTGTCGAAATACAAACTGACTCCGATGAAAGTTCCCCTAGTGGAGTTTTATCTACTATTTCAAATTTCATAACTCCAACAAAAAAATTAAAAGTAGGCTTTGTATACGCTAGAACTATAGATTCTTCTGGTTGGACTTATGGCCACGAACTCGGAAGACAATATGTGATTGACGTACTTGAAGGACAAATTATAACAAAGTATATTGAAAATGTCCCTGAAAATGATTCTGCTTACGATTCCATAAAAGCTCTTGCGGATGAAGGTTATAATGTCATTTTTACAACAAGTCCTATTTTTAGAACTGCAACGTTAAAATGTGCACTTGAATATCCTCAAATTAAATTTTTTAATTGCTCTGATGATACACCATATGAGCATATGAGCTGTTATTTTGGAAGAACGTATGAACCAAGATTTCTAACGGGACTTATTGCTGGTGCTATGACAAAGACTAATTTAATAGGTTATTCTGCAACGAGCCCTACCTCTGAAGTAATAGGATCTATTAATTCCTTTGCCTTAGGTGCAAAAATAGTAAATCCTTATGCTAAAGTCAAGGTTTTATGGACTAAAGAGTGGAACAGTCATGCTAAATTTACAAATATTGAATCAAATTTAATATCAATGGGCTGTGACATTATATCCAACAGAAATCTTACTATTCCAAGAGATGAAACAAAAAAATATGGTGTTTATTCAATGCTTTGTAGTTTTGAAAATGGTAAAAATGTACCAGACAAATACCTTGCCGCTCCTATTTGGAATTGGGGGATATACTATGAAAAGATTTTAAGCAATATCTTAAACGATACTTTTGGAACAATTTTAAATATGTTTAACTCAAACTCAAAATTAATCAGCTTTTGGTATGGCATGGATTTAGGTGTAGTTGATATTTACTATTCAAAAAAATATGTTCCAATTGAAGTTCAAAGACTTGTTGAAGCTATGAAAAAAATGATTACGACCTATGAATTTAACCCCTTCACAGGTCCAATATATGATAACAACGGAAATCTTAAACTTGAAGAAGATGAAGCAGCTGCCCCTTATGACATTCTATCAATGGATTGGTTTGTTGATAATGTTGAAGTTGCTCCTTATGACAGAAAATAAAAAAAACAGCCTTTGGGCTGTTTTTTCTGTCATATTAATATTCAATTATACAATGATCATAAGCATTTACAACTATTGTATTCTTATAAGATACCTTTCTAGGTTTCATTCCATAACTCAAATGAACATGTCCATGAAAAAAATACTTTGGTGAATATTTATCCATAAAATTCACAAAACATTTAAATCCTTCATGACACAAATCCTTTTCATCGCTAATATCTTTTGGTGCTGCATGTGTAACTATAATATCACAGCCTCTATTTAAAAATAACTTTAATTTTAGTTTATTTATTCTTTTTTGCATTTCTTTTTCAGTATATAAAAATGGACATTCCTTGTACTTCATGCTTCCACCAAGCCCTAAAATTCTTATTCCATTAATAACTACCAATTTATCGTCTATGCATTCGCACCCTTGTGGTGGTCTTTCTATATAACCATAATCATGATTTCCATGTACATATAATAGAGGCGCCTTTATCATCGTAACTAAAAAACTTAAATAATCTTGCTTTAAATCTCCACAAGATATAATAAGATCAATATCTTCGAACCTATCTTTTTGAAAAAAATCCCATATGTATTTTGATTCCTCATCAGATACTAACAATATTCTCACTGTTTTTTACCTACTTCCTCTTTATGTAAACGCTTTTAATGCAATTATATCATACGCCTTAATCAATAACAATATTAAAAACGCGAAGCAACAGTATCTTGGAGCTTTGAACAAAAATTTACTAAGCTTCACCTTTTAATACTGTCACTTCCACCAATATAAAGAAGTCTTAATCTATTACCTTCTTCTAGTCTCATAGATAAAGAAATTCTCTCTCAAATATTGAACATTTGAAAATTCAACTTCAATTTCATTATCATTTCTGGCATATCCTATGTCCACTATTAACCTCTCTTTATTTCTCCCATTATTAGTCCTTACTATAACCATTGAGAACAAATTATTTAAGCTATCAAAAATTTGATCCCTAGTATAAATTTTAAGTAAAGCAGAAATATTGTATGTTATTCTAAAGCAATTAGCATTGGTATTGACTATTTGATCCTTAAGTTTAAATAACAAATTATTCAACAGTCTAATATCTAGCTCAGTTAAATCTCCATCATAAAAAGTAAAACTTACGGCCACTAAATATCATTCTCCTATAATATTGCTAATATATTATATGCAGATTAATTGTATAATGTTTTTACTATTAAAATATTTATAATCCTAAATTTCTAAAAAAATTATTTAAGAAAACAAAGAAGAGGCTCATCGCCTCTTCTTTATACATATTGCTCCAAAATATCGTTATTCTTTCATTGACACCTATCTCTCCGATAGGTGGGTGTTCTCAATAATACTTCTATCTCCTTAATGCCACAAAAGGTCTCACAAAAGGTACATATCTATATTAAAATTTGAACTCCCTTATTTTAACCGTAGGTTCAAGATAAGAACTTCGCGGATATTTCAGAAAACCATTACATTGTTTATATCATTATTATATCACATGCTCTTATAAAATCAATAGTAATACTTAATTATTTTGTGTACAAATTTTAAACATTGCGAATTAAATCAATTCACAGTTCACGATGCACAATTCACAATGAATGATGATTTCAGTAATAAATATTGTTTCTGTACTAAACCAAAATTCCGTAGGCACGGAGGAATTTCTTCCTTAAACAACTGTAAATGCGAAGTAAGTGTAGTTCAGGATGATTCAAATAAAATTTTAATAAATCTTAGAGTGAAATGTTTAAAAGGCTTAGATGTTTCAATTGTCCGAGTGCTTTTTGCGAGTTATTGAAACATCTTAGGCTTTTAAATATTTCACTCTTAGTTTTATTAATTTTATTTAATATCCTGGACTACACTTGCTTCGCAATAATCTTTTATTACTCTGAAATCAACTTATCTACCAATTCTATTAATTGTCCAACTTCAGGCTTACTAAGTTGCCCATCTGCTCCAACTGACTCACCTTTATGCTTTAATTCATCAGTAATCAATGATGAGAATATTACTACAGGCAGTTTTCTTAATATAGGATGCTCTTTAATTTTTCTTGTCAATGTGTGTCCATCCATTTGAGGCATTTCTACATCTGTTATAACAAGCTTTACATCATCTGTAAACTTATCACCCTTTGTATTCGCTAAACCTTCCAAATAGTCATATAACTGCTTTCCATCATCAAAAGTTTTTAAATTAGTAAAACCAGCTTTTGTAAGAGTATTTTTCAACAAATTTCTTATAAGCGCTGAATCATCTGCAAGTGCAATTTTCATACTTGATCTATCTTTAAACTCCACTCCTTCAATTCTTTCTTCGCTTATTCCTGTTTGAGGACTTATGTCTGTTACAATTTTCTCAAAGTCCAACATTAATATTATTTTTTTATCAATTAATATATTACCTATAACTAAAGAGTTTACTGAAACATCATCTGGTTTAAGTATTTGCTCCCATTTTATTCTATGAACTCCAACAACAGAATCAATATTAAATGCTACCTTTAACTTATTAAATTCACATATAATAACTTTAGAATATGATTCTGCTTGCTTCCTTTTTTCAATTATGTATTTTAAATCTACAAGCGTTATTATTTCATTTCTGCATAATATAAGACCTGCTACTGCTGGGTCAACTTCAGGTAATTTTGTTACACTACCCTCTTCTACATCTATAACTTCCTTAACTTTTATAATGTTAATTGCAAAACGTCTTCCACCAATAATAAATTCTAAAATTTCAACTTCGCCTGTTCCTGATTCCAATAATATGTTACTCTCCATAAACTCAAACCCACCTTTAAAAAATAATTATCTTTTTATTCAATTATATAACTAATTACGAGTATTTTCTACAACAATATATATTTTAAATAAAAAACTTTAATGAATCTACAACCTTGACATTTTGAATATAATTTAACGCTTACTTTATAATTAATATATCGAAGACTAAAATAAAAACTAAAATAAAATCAAATAAAAAAAGAGATATTACTATCTCTTTTAATTCACATTAATATCCGAAATACCGCTACTCTTTCATTGACACCTATCTCTCCGATAGGTGGGTGTCCTCAATAGTATATCTATCTCCTTAATGCCATAAAGGTCTCATAAAAGGTACATATCCATACTAAAATACGAACTCCCTTAGCTTAACTGTAGGTTCAAGATAAGAGCACACAAATATTTCAGAAACCATTTATTTAATTGGTGCGAGAGACGGGACTTGAACCCGTACGGTTGAACCACACGCCCCTTAAACGTGCGCGTCTGCCGATTCCGCCACTCTCGCATGCATGTCAGCTACTGACAAAATATATTATACTACTTTCTTTTTTTTTGTCAATATTTTTTATTGTATATTTAAAATATTTTTTTTATTCTACTGCTTTAAGTTTTCTAAGGAAATAACCAGCTACTAATGGAACAGTACTTAAAAAAATCAAATATACCTTTAATATAGACATATTTTTAAAAACAAGCAACAATATTATTAGTATCCCCGTACTTATAGCTCTTCCCCCATTTAAAACTATATCCCTATTAATCATATACTCTATTCTCTTATTACCATCATGATTAGTATCTATTACATTAAAGGTTGCTGATGATAACTGTATTATAAAAAATGGCATACAAAATGCATCAATTATAGCATAAATCAAAAGAGTTTCAAAGCTTATATTTAATGCCAAAATCAAAATAGAAATACACATTCCACTAGTCCCAATTATTATAGATATTTTTCTATGTCCAGGCTTAATAATTTTTTGCACAAGTACATATGAAGCGGAAGCTATTATTGCTGCTATAAAAGCAAATTTTCCTAAGTTTAATTCACTTTTTAATATTTGTATAGCTAATATATTTACTATAAAAAGCATAACAGAATCTCTAAGTCCCCAAGAAAATGTTGATTTTCTTACAATTCCCCATTCCTCACTATTGCTCAAAAGTGCTTTTTTAAAATCTAGTTTTTCATGATAAATATCAGCTTTAAAAACTACACTAATAAAGGCAATTATAATAAAAATAGCAAATGACAAGCCAAAAACAACTCTATATCCAATCATACCTTTAAATCTGCTAATTATGAAGGCGGCACTTATAGGCCCTACAATCGAGGCTATACCAGTAAAACATCCATTAAATCCGTTAAAAGTATCTCTATTATTTAAATTTGTAAAATTAAAGCTAAGCACATTAAAAGAAAGCCAATAAAAACCTGATGCTATGCCATTTATGACGCCAAGAGCATATATATATATTACACCTTTATTTCCTGCATATAATATTAAACTATAAAATAAAGCATAAATAACAAGACCAATTCTTAGCGGCCATATTCCATTTTTCTTTTTTGATAACAATCCTGAAAAAACGAAAACGATGGGGGTTATTATATTTATTATTAAATTATATAGTGCAATCACAACAAAATCATTAGTTTGCCTCCAAAAAAATACACTAATAAATATATTTGATAGTCCCATGGAAAAAGTAAATAACCCACTTATAACAAGTAAAATTCTGGCATTCCTACACATAATCTTTCTCCTTAACCTTGTCGAAATATTGAAAATGATAGTTTATTATGTGCAAAAAAAGCAATAAAAATACAGTACAAAATCAATTTGCACTGCATTTTTAACATTATTTTCCGTATAATTTTTTATACACATCAAAATCCACCATAACCTTTTTAACATATCTATCAGTTTCTTTGTATGGTATGTAATGAAGGTTTTTACCATCTTTTGAATGATTTTTATCATTAAGCCACTTTTGAACGTTTCCTCTTCCACCATTATAAGCTGCCAAATACAATTTAGGGTCATTATTAAATTCATCAGCTAAATTTCTTAAATACCAGCAACCCATCTTTATATTACATTCAGGATTATACAAGTCATCCAGCTTAAAGTTTTTAATACCCATTTTTTGTGCAACCCATTCCCCAGTGTCAGGTGTCATTTGCATTAGTCCATATGCATCCTTATTTGATTTTGCCTTTATGTTAAAATTACTTTCAGTTCTTATTACAGAAGCTACCATATATGGATCAAGATTATTTTCAGCAGAGTATTTATATATATATGCAGAATATTTCATTGGGTAAAATAACTTAATTATTGATTTTGCATTTAAGACTAAAATAATAATAAATAATACAATAATAATTTTTATAATCTTTGATTTCATCGACAATCTCTCATTATATTAATAGAATCAAATATTTTATCTAACTGTTTTATGGTATTTTCTATATTCCCGCTGTTATCTATTATAAAATCCGCATATTGTTTTTTCTCTTCCAAAGACATTTGTGAATTTATTCTATCAAGCACATTAATTTCGTTCATTTTGTCTCTCTCTTTTACTCTTTCTATTTGTATATTTTTAGGGAGCCATACAAGAATATTTATATCCATATACTTATGAACACCGTTTTCTATTAAAGTTGGTGCATCCAATACACATATACTTTCTCCAAGATTTTCACAAACTCCCATAGACCTAAAAATTTCTTTTATTATATATGGCATTATTATATTTTCATATTTTTTTCTCTCAGTTTTATTTTTAAAAATATAATTTCCAAACTCTTGCCTTTTTAAATTGTTATTTTCATCGAAAAATTCACTTCCAAAATTTAGTTTAATCTCCTTAGGTATTTCCAGATTATTTTTTATTACTTCCCTAGAAACACTATCAGCATCTATAACAGGAATATTTCTTTCTTTGAGCATTCTAGATATAGTGCTTTTGCCACTGCCAATTCCCCCTGTGAGCCCAATTTTTAACATCATCTCACCACCAAATATTTATTTAGCTTCATACCATGTGTCACCAACATTTATGTCAACTTCAAGAGGCACTTTTAATTCCTTAACTTTTTCCATTTCGTTTTTTACAATCTCTTCAACTTCATTAAGTTCATCTTTATAGACATTAAGTATTAATTCATCATGAACCTGAAGAATAAGTTTGCTTTTTAATTTTAAAGAATTTAATCTTTTATATACATTCACCATTGCAAGTTTTATAAGATCTGCCGCACTTCCTTGTATTGGTGTATTCATTGCAAGCCTTTCTCCAAAGCTTTTAACCATTTTATTAGATGCATTTATTTCTGGAATATACCTAATTCTATTCATTATAGTACTTACAAAAGTATCCTTCTGTCCTTGCTCTACAATATCCTTTAAATACTTCTTTACGTTTGGATATCTTTCAAAATAAGTATCAATGTAGCTTTTAGCTTCTTTTTTAGATATTTTTAAATCTTGTGCTAAGCTAAAATCACTTATTCCATAAACAATTCCAAAATTAACAGCCTTTGCATTACTTCTCATCCTTGGTGTAACTTCATCAATAGGAACTTTAAATACTTCAGATGCAGTTTTTGTATGAATATCACTATGATGTTTAAATGCATTTATCAAATTCTCATCATCTGCTATATGTGCTAGTACCCTAAGCTCAATCTGTGAATAATCGGCAGAAAGTATTACACTATCATTATTTTCAGGTACAAAAGCTTTCCTTATTTCCCTTCCCATTTCACTTTTTATAGGTATATTTTGAAGATTAGGTTCAGTACTTGAAAGCCTTCCTGTTGTTGTAACAGTTTGATTAAAACTTGAATGTATTTTATTATCTTTATCTACAACCTGCTTTAAGCCTTCAACATAAGTAGAATATAGTTTTGTAACTTGCCTATAATACATTATTTTTTCTACTATAGGATGCTTATCTAAAAGTTTTTCTAAAACCTCAGCATTTGTGGAGTATCCTGTTTTAGTTTTCTTTATAACAGGCAAATCTAGTTTTTCAAATAATATCTTGCCAAGCTGTTTTGGCGAACTTATATTGAATTCTTCCCCTGACATTTCAAATATTTCATCTTGAGTTTTTTGAATTTGTTCACTAACCTTTTTTCCAATTTCCTCAAGCTTTTCACTATCAATTTTAAATCCTTCGTACTCCATTGCGGATAATACTCCCACAAGAGGAAGTTCCACATTATAAAAAAGTTCTTCCATATTTAAATTTTTAAGTCTCTTTTTAAGTTCTTCATAAATTTTCTTTAATACGTGTACTTCCTTTACTCTAAGTTCATCTGCTTCTCCATCTAAATTTAAATTCAAAAATTCTAGTGCCATATCAGTTAAATTGTATTCTTTCTGCGATGGATTTATAAGGTAGTCAGCAATTGCTGTATCAAAAGCAAGATTTTTAAAATCTATTCCCATTTTTCTAAGCACTGTGTATGTCATTTTAGCATCATTCATAACTTTTTTTATATTATCTGCTTCAAATATTTTTTTTAGTGCTTCTTTAGTTCCAATCTCATCTTTTTCAAGCATATTACTTACATTTATAATATAATCCGAATCAGAGCTTAAGTAAAGTTTATTTAAATTGCATTGTGAATAAACATTACTTCCCTCAATATCTGAAATTATATAAACTTCTTCATTAATTCTTGAAATAGCTTTTTCAAATTCAGCTAAATCTTCAATTGTAGTATAATTTACTTCAAGAGAATGATTGACTCTTTCTTCTGCCACCTCTGGTATTTTATCTAAAAGAGTTTTAAATTGAAGTTTCAAGAAAATTTCTCTTACTGCACTAGAATCAAATTCCTCTTTTGATCTAATTGCATCTAAATCAATTTCAACAGGGACGTTTGTCATAATAGTTGCTAGTTTTTTACTAAATATAGCTTTTTCCGCATCTCTTTCAAGATTTTCTTTAACCTTTTTACCATTTATATTTTCTATATTCTTCAAAACTTCTTCAACGCTTCCATAATCCTGTATCAATTTAAATGCAGTTTTTGGTCCTATACCTTGAACCCCTGGAATATTATCAGATTTATCACCCATAAGCCCTTTTACATCTATAAACTGCGTAGGTGTAACTCCAAACTCTTCTATCATTCTCTTTTTATCATATATTTCTTTTTCAGTCATTCCTTTTTTATTTATGACTATTTTTACATTATCATCTGCAAGTTGAAGTGCATCTTTATCTCCAGTTACTATGTAAACTTCTATATTCTTGCTCTTTGCAAAAGTTGCTAACGTTCCTATAAGATCATCTGCTTCAAATCCATCTATTTCAAATATGTTTATTGCAAGTTTGCTTAAAAGTTCTTTTACAACAGGAAACTGCTCTGCAAGTTCAGGTGGCATTTTTTTTCTTCCTGCTTTATAATCCTCATACTCCTTATGTCTAAAAGTAGGTGCTTTTCTATCAAAAGTAGTAACCACATAATCAGGTTTTATCTCCTCTTTCATTTTCAAAAGCATTGTAGTAAAACCATATATAGCATTAGTATGAAGTTTTTCCGCATTTGTTAACGGAGGAAGCGCATAAAACGCTCTATTCATAAGACTGTTTCCATCTAATATAAGTAGTCTTTCCATCTCTCACTACTCTCCTTAAAATTTAATATTTATATTATTAACTTATTTGCTTATTTTAACTTTATTATTATAACACAACTTTAAGTATTTTTTATTGTTTAATTTAACTTTACCATTGCAATATACGCAATATAAACTTACAATATATACTATATTACTTAATAATGAGGTGTTTCAATTGATAAAAGACAATCATAGCAAAAAAATAGCTGAAAGATTTACTTCCTTACTTGATAAAATTCATGATTTAGATAGTAAGCAAATGAATACTCTTCCTGAAATTAATGAAGCTTTTAAAAGTTTTCTCGGAATCAGTTCAAACTTTGCAAATGTTATTTCAAAAGTTGATCTTATAAAACTTCTAAGAACAAATATGCTTTTAGACGCAAACAAACTTACTATTGCTGCAAAATTAATTTTTGAAGAAGGAAAATATTTTGAAAAAAACGGTGATGCTCAAGCAGCTTTTTATAGATACGAAAGAGCTTTTACTTTAATATTTGTAGTCTTCTTCCAAAACTTAGATTGTGATATACACAATTACAAAGAATTTGCCGATGAAATTGTTGAAACCTTAACCGAGTATGAAATTGAAGATAGAGATTCATTTAAAGTAGCCCAATACTTTGGTTTTACTGGTAATTACGCTACTGCCGAAGACTGTATTTTTCAATTACTTAATAACACTAACGACAAAGAAACCTATAAAGCTGAAGCTATAAAATTTTATGAAGATCTTTTAAATAAAACTGACGACGAACTTAAAAATGGAGATTTATCAAGGGATGAAGCCACATCATCGTTAGAAGAAATAAAAAACAATTTTTAAGAGACTGTCACACAAAATTATTTTGTACACAAATTTAAAATATTACGAACCCTTTATTCAGAGTACAGTTGACAGAGTACAAAGTACAGTGAAGGATGATTTTCTTCGCTTTGCTACAGAAAATCTTAAAACTTATTTTTGATTGCTTACGCAATCGAGACATTGATGTTGTTCAGCGAAGCTGACAACATATAAGTTTAAGATTTACCTGACGTAAGAAAAGGTAAATCAACATTAACTGTACTCTGTCATCTGTACTCTGTACTCTAGCTTAAAGGAGTGATACATTTGTCAAAATTAAAAGCTCTATTTAAATATACTCGTAAATATAAAAATAGATATATTTTAGGAATGATTTTTCTAATACTAGTTGATATATTGCAAATCATACCACCAAAACTCATAGGAATTATAACTGATAATATTTCAAACGGTAAATCAAATACAAGCTTTCTACTAAAAACTATATTATGCATAATATTAATATACCTTCTAATGTCTATAAGCAGATTTATGTGGAGAATGTTTATTATAGGGACTTCAAAATATATTGAATATGATATACGAAATAAATTTTTTAAACACATTCAAAAGCTTTCTCAAGATTTCTATTCCAAAAATAAAACTGGAGATCTTATGTCACTTGCAACTAACGATTTAAATGCTGTAAGAATGGCTCTTGGATTTGGAATTGTTATGATCACAGACTCTTCCTTTTTATCCATTCTTACAATTTGCATTATGCTGTCAATAAATGTACGATTAACCTTATTTTCACTCATCCCTCTTCCACTTATAGCTCTTTCATCTTTTATTTTTGGTAAAAAAATATATAGAAAGTTTTTAAAAGTTCAAAAATCTTTTTCAAATCTAACAGATGTAGTCCAAGAATCATTTTCTGGCATAAGAGTTATAAAATCCTATGTTCAAGAAAAAAAAGAATTTGAAAACTTCACAAATAAGAACGAAAAAAACTTAAAAACAAATATGTCCTACGTAAAATTATCCAGCTTCTTTTCACCACTTATTGAATTTATATCTTCCTTGAGCTTTGTAGTTTTAGTTGGTATAGGTGGTGTATTCGTAATTGATGGCTATATCTCATTAGGTGATTTTATTTCATTTAACATGTATTTAAGCAATCTAGTATGGCCAATGATGGCAATCGGCGGCGTTATAAACACTATTCAAAGAGGTTTTGCTTCACTTGAAAGAATAGAGAACGTATTAAATATTGAACCAATCATTTATGACAAAGGAACTGAAAACTTAAGTTCTCTTAACGGTGATATTGTAATAAAAAATTTAAGCTTTAATTATTCAGGTTCCAATGTTAATGCTCTTAATAATATAAACTTAAATATAAAGTGTGGACAAACTCTTGGTATCCTCGGCAAAACTGGAAGCGGAAAAACAACTTTAATAAATTTACTTTTAAGATTATACAATGTAGATGATAATCATATTTTTATAAACAACACAGACATAAATAAAATACCCTTAAGTTTTCTAAGAGAAAATATAGGTGTCGTTACTCAGGAAGCCTTTTTATTTTCAAATTCAATTTCAGAAAATATTAACTTAGCCAATGAAACTTTAAACATGGATGATATAATTTCAAGTGCTAAAGCTTCTGATGTTTATGACAATATAATAGATTTTCCAGATAAATTTAATACCTTAGTAGGCGAAAGAGGAGTTTCTCTATCTGGTGGGCAAAAGCAAAGAATATCAATCTCTAGGGCCTTAATTAAAAATCCCGAAATTTTAATTTTTGATGATTGCCTTTCAGCTGTAGACGCAAAAACTGAAGTTAAAATTCTAGAAAATCTAAAAAAAGCAATGAAAAATAAGACTTCAATTATAATATCTCATAGAATATCAGCTTTAAAAAATTCAGATATAATAGCTGTTATGGATAATGGAAGCATCACTGATATAGGTACACATGAAACTTTAATAAAAAAACCAGGACTTTATAGGGAAATATATGAAAAACAATCCTTAGAAGATAAAATAGCCAAAGAAGGTGATATAGATGAAGCATGATTATAATAACGATTCTATAAAATCTACTCATGATTTAAAATTAACAAAACGCCTTTTAAAATTTACGAAGCCATTTAAAATTCATATTTTTATGGTTATTTTAATGATATTAGCGGGAACTATTTTAAATTTATCTAGACCATATCTTATAAAAAATACAATAGATAATGATATAAATGGATTTAAAAGAAACTATACAATACTTTCTACAGAAGTGCCTGAAAGCGTTAAGGTTAATGGCAAATTTGTAATTGAAGGTTCAAATGCTAATGGTATCCCTGCTTCAATTATAAATAAAGGAAAAGACTATTACCTTGTAGATGGTAAAATAGATCACACTAAAGTATATACTTTAAGCCAATATAGTGTATCTCAAAATAATACCAAATACAATATTTACAAATTAACCTCAAGTGAACTTAAACTACTTAGGAAGAATGATTTAAAAGGTGTTAAACTTACTGCTCTATACATTTTAATTATTTGTATAACACTATTTATACTAAATTTCCTTCAAACCTACATTTTGGAGTATGTCGGTCAAAAAATAGTCTTTAATATGCGTGAAATATTGTTTAAACATATTGAAAACTTATCACTTTCATTTTTTGATAAAAATCCGGTTGGTAGACTTGTAACTAGGGTAACTAATGATATAGAAGGAATAAATGATATGTATACAAGTGCTTTGGTTAATATAATTCAAGATGCCTTTTTACTTACTGGATTAATTGTTGTAATGTTTTTATTAAATGTTAAACTTGCACTAATAGCGCTTATAAGCGTTCCTTTTATAATTATAATATCTCTTATATTTAAAAAGTTTGACAGAAAAGCTTACCGTAAAGTTAGAGAAAATTTAGCAAAAATCAATTCTTCTCTATCTGAAAATATATCTGGTATAAAAACAGTGCAAATATTTAATAAAGAGGATAAAAAATTCAAGGAATTTGACGATATAAACAGTTCATACTTAAAGGTTTCTTTAAACCAAATTACAGCTTTTGCAGTATTTAGACCAGCCATTGATTTTCTATCTTCTCTTGCCCTTTCAGGAATATTATGGTTTGGTGGTTTAAATGTAATAATGGGCGAAATGCATTTTGGTATACTTTATGCCTTTGTAAGTTACCTAACGCAGTTTTTTCAACCAATATTTGATTTGGCAGAAAAATATGATATTATTCAATCTGCTATGGCATCTTCAGAAAGAGTTTTTACACTACTTGATAATTACGACATAATACCTAATACTACAGAACCAAAAAAAATAGATAAATTCAACGGTAAAATAGAATTTAAAAATGTATGGTTTGCTTATGACGAAGAAAATTGGGTACTAAAAAATGTTAGTTTCACTATAAATCCTGGCGAAAAAGTTGCATTTGTCGGTGCAACAGGAGCCGGTAAAACCTCTATAATAAGTCTTATAAGCAGATTATATGACGTACAAAAAGGTGAAATATTAGTTGATGGCATAAATATAAAATGCTTAGATAAATATGAACTTCGAAAAAATATAGCATCGGTACTTCAAGACGTATTTTTATTTACAGGTGATATTAAGAGCAATATAAGGCTTAGTAATTCACTTATAAGCGATGAAGAAATAGTACAAGCTTGTAAATATGTAAATGCCGATAGTTTTATAGAAAAACTCCCTTACAAATATAATTCATATGTAACAGAAAGAGGCTCAACCTTCTCAAATGGTGAAAGACAGCTAATAGCTTTCGCAAGAGCAATTGCCTTTAATCCTCCAATTCTTGTACTAGATGAAGCAACTTCAAATATAGACACCGATACAGAGGTTTTAATACAAGATGCTCTTAAAAAAATAACTAAAAATAGAACTACCATAATGGTAGCCCATAGACTTTCAACTATTAAAAATTCAGATAAGATAATAGTTCTTAATAAAGGGGTTATACGTGAAACAGGAACTCATGAAGAATTATTAGCTAAAGGAAATTTGTACTATAACCTTTATAAATTACAATACGAAAACACTGCGAACTAAGATGTATTACAAAATCAAATAACATTGGGTAGGTACATTAAAAATGATGCTATTTTGATAGTTTCTCAATACGTTTGTCTTGAATGTTCAATCATTACAATTATAATATTTTGTGATAAACTAGTTTATTCTCACCACCTCAATAGTGTAGAAACAACTATTTATTACGCAAATCATTGAACTTATCGTATTGAGTTAGAAATAATTATATTGTGAAATAAAGATGCAGTGAATTAATCAAATAACCGCTAATCGGTGTAGAAAAAAATGATGTTAGGGAATAGCATTGAAAAAATATTTTAAGTAAAATTGTATAAAACTTAGCGAAAAATTCTTTAAGGCTTTAGCGATTTAGATTGTTTGAGCAGCTTTTTGCGAGTTATCTAAAGCTCTTAAGTATTAAAAAATTTTTCGCTTAGTTTTATTAATTTTATTTAAGATTTTGAAATGCTATTCACTAACATCATTTTGCTACACCGATTAGCGGTTATTTGATTTTGCACTACACTTTGGTTCACAATAATTTTCTTAACTAAATATTCCTCTAATGGCCGGCGCCAAAATTGGATCATAGACAAAATACATCAATATAAATAAAATCGCTCCTACAAAGCCTCCTACTACAGAACCATTTATTCTTATCCACTGCAAGTCGTCCCCTACTTTATCATCAATAAATGCATTAAGCTTTTTATCATCAAATTCATTTAAAGTTTCCCTTATCATTTTACCTATAAAATAATGCTTACTTTGAATTATTTCTGTTATTACCTTTTCAATACCTTTTTCTATTTTTAATATAAATTTTTCATCCTCTAACATATTATCAAAAGCATATTTTAATATTTCGAATATAGCTGCTGTTATGATTGAGGTTTCCTTTTCTTCATCGTTACATTTTACAGTACAGCTTGAATATAATTTTTCAGTTAATTTTTGAATGTTATCATCCTTACACAAGTACTTTTTAACCTCTTCTATGTCATATCTATAATCAGAAATATTATCTATGTATCTTCTTATTGAAATATCAATTTTCTTTCTATAATAATTTTCTTCATCCATTAATGTCACCAATTTCAAAAGTGCTTTTTCCTTAAAACATTGGGTAAGTAAGCCTGCATCTACAACATCATCTTCGCTTTTTCCGAGCATTGCCAAACCTATTTTAGATAAAAATCCACCTGTTTTTTCTTTTTTTACCTTGGATATTGTTTTGTATATATACTCCTCCGCCTTATCTGTTTGAAGTACAGAAATTGATGTATTAATAAGAAAATCTAAAACTTCTTTATTTTGATTTTCATAAGCATCCCTTGATATGCTTTGAATTTTATCTGTAATTTCATAATTATAAATATATTTTTCTCTTATTTCAAAAATAGCCGACTTAAGCTTATCTTCATCAACATTGGAAACTACATAATCTATAAACTGAAATATTTTATCATACACTAAAGTTTTTTTATTATTAACTACTGAAATAATTTTATGCCCCAAATCAGCTTTTCCAATTCTATCTTGCAGGGATTCTAAACTCAAAAGATTATTCTCAACAAATTTAGCTATGCCCTCTATTATTTTTTCTCTGTTCCTTGGAACAATTTCTGTATGATATGATATTCCAAAAGGTTTTTCATATATTGCTGTTATCGCGAACCAATCAGCTATACCACCAACTAAAGCTGCTTCCATTATAAATACAAAAAACTCGGTGCAAAAACCCTTTCCAAAAATATATTTCACTAGCAAAGAAATTGCAAAACCCAAAGTCACAATAAGCAGTGTTATATTTGCTTTATTTTTATAATTCATTCTTACTACCGCCTCATTTTGAAAATTTTATCCTAATTTTAAATAAAATACGAAACTAAAAATATAACAATTCCAACCATGCCACCAACAAGCGAACCATTTATCCTTATTATTTGAAGATCATCGCCAGCCTTATCCTCAGCCAATTTAATTATTTCATCCTCATCATACTTATTTAAACTTTCCTCAACTAAGTTTCCTATTTCATCATGCTTGCTGTTAACAAAGTCCATAAGCACTTTTTTTATAAACTTATTTACACTTTCTTTAACTTCCTCATTTTCCTGTAACTTAACCTTTTGCTCTGTTACATAATTTTTAAAACTAATATATACTTTTTCATAATCAATTTGCTCAAGAAATAAATCCGAATTACTTATTAAATTATCTTTTAAGCTTATTAGCACATTTCTTATTTTTTCATTATCCTTTATGTAGTTTGCAGAGCCTTTTATTATTTCATTAAGTTCTATTCTTTCGTTGCTTTCTTCAAATTTAATTTTGTTTAAATATTTTATTGTTCTATCATGAATAGAATCCGAAAGCAATTGAGGATTTAAAGCAAAGCTATATAAAAGTTTATCTCCAAATCCTTCTCCACCTTTTTCTTCTTTATACTTGGCTATAACCTCTTCCAAAACTTCCTCCATAAAACCTGAAAACAAATCAGATTCTATAACGTTTATAGCTTCATCAGCAGCATAATTCAAAACTTTATTATAATATGTAGTTCCTATAGAACGTTTTAAAATTTTTTCAATAAAAGCTATGTATTTATCATTATCAATATAATTTTCATTAATTTTTGTTATACTTTCTTTTATATTAACGTTTTTCTCTATTTCACTTTTTACTGTATCTAACATACTATTAAATTTCACTTCATCTTTAAGTTCTGGTACATCCCATATTAAAGAATAAAAATCATGGTTTCTTATTTTTTCATTGATTTTATCCTTATTTAGCAAATCATTTTGAACCATATCTCTTATAGTGAAAATAAATTTATTCTTACTATTTCTAAGTATATCAGTCCTAAATATTTTACGCGGCCAATTAATTCCCATTGGTTTTTTAAAAATTGCTGTAACGCCAAACCAATCTGCAAGTCCTCCAATAAGTGCAGCACCACACATGCTTGAAATTAATCCACCGATAAAGTTATTCTTAAAAGCACTGCTAATAAAATAACCAATTGCAAAAAAAACTAATATCACGGTTGCCTTATGTTTATTGCTACCTTTCAACTAAATCACATCCATATCTTTATAACATTTTTGGTACTAAATCATATATTATAAATAAGTCCATTATGATAATTTTTCCTTACTTATGACTTTTATTATATATTAAAACATTTTTTTTTGAAATAATATTTGCAGAATTATTTTAATGATACAAATAATCACTAACAGTTGAAAGCTATTTGTGTTATCAATTGATAATGATTATTGTAATTTTTTTGAAATTTTTTCACTATAACATATTGATTTTTAAGGTTTTTTACTATATACTTGTTTTAATAGTTTTATCAATTGATTAATATGATTGGAGAGAAATACAATGAATAAAAAAAATGCTGCAATATTATCTATACTGTCTAACACTACTCTTATTGTGTTCAAATTGTCTGCTGGCATTGCCATGAATTCAATTAGCGTAATATCTGAAGGTGTTCATTCTTCAATTGACCTTATAGCTAGTATTATAGCCTTTATTTCAATAAAAAAATCTTCAAAAAAAGAAGATGAAGAACATCCATTTGGTCATGGAAAATATGAAAATGTTTCTGGCTTTGTTGAAGCTTTGCTAATTCTTTTAGCCGCAGTACTTATAATTTATGAAGCAGCAAAAAAACTATTTTCTAATGGCACCGTTGAAAATATTGATTCAGGAATCTATATAATGCTTATATCTTCTTTAATTAATTTCTTTATATCTATGACTTTGTTTAAATCAGCAAAGAAGACAAATTCACTTGCCCTCGAAGCAGATGCAGCACATTTATTAACTGATGTCTTTACATCCTTAGGCGTTTTCGGAGGCTTAATATTACTAAAAATAACACATATAAAGATATTAGACTCACTAACTGCTTTAATAGTAGCAATATTAATAATCAAAACTTCAGTAGATTTGATAAAAAAATCCATGAAGGATTTAGTTGACAGCAGCTTAGATAAAGAAGAAATAGCTAAGATTACTAATATATTAAATGCTTACCCAAATGTGAACGGATATCATAGGCTTAGAACAAGAAAATGCGGAAATACAAGGGAAATAGACATTCATCTTCAAATTGTAGATACGGATTCCTTAACTAAAACTCACAATATTTGTTCAGCAATAGAAGAGCAAATTAAACAAACCTTTCCAGACTCTTATATAGTTATTCATCCAGAACCCTATACAGATAACAGATGACAGAGTACTCTGTCATCTGTACTCTGTAGTTTACTCAATTTTTCTGTAATATAATTTTTTAAATTGAATATTTTATAAGGATATTATTATTTTGAATTGGGTGATATTAATGAAGTTATTAAAGAAGTTATTAGCAGCTACTTTAATTATTACATGCTTATTTACAACTGGTTGCACTAGCATCGATTTGTTACATAAAACTAAACCTTGTGCCTTTTACTATACTAATTGTTTACTAAAAAGTTTTCACACTGAAAAAAACGTAAAGGCCTCCTTAATTGATACTTCCTATTATAAAAATCACGATTTAACCTTGGATGAAATAAATCAAACTATGGATTTTTTGAACAAGCTATCCAAGAATAATTTTATAAAGAAGCCAACTAATCTGCCATCAAAACCACTTTATAGAATGTTCTATTCCTTTTCAAATGCAAAATACGTAATTGATGTATTTAATAAAGACTATATCTCAATATATCCTTGGGACGGAGACTTTGAAAAAGACTATCTAAATATATCTAACATCCCAGCTTCCTGCAATCTTTATAATTTATGTGAATACGCTATTCCACGATAACGGGCAGAGTACAGTGAATGATACACATACTAGGGGTTTGGGCGTACCCATGTAGGTTCTTTAACTTAGCTGAATTACTTTCAATAGCGGTGCAATAAAACTTTATATATTAATAAACTTCTCTCAGGTAAATCTTAAACTTAATGTTGTCAGCTTCTCTCTGCCCCATATATTACGCGATTGCGCAGCAATAAAAAAATAAGTTTTAAGATTTTTCTACGCTCGCGTAGAAAAATCATCCTTCTCTGTCATCTGTACTCTGTACTTTGTACTTTGTACTCTTCTCTAAAAATTGTATTTATATAAATACAATAATGGGATATAATTTAATATAAAGATGAAGGAGGGATTTTATGTACTGTAAAGGTGATTTTCACATGCACACTAATGCATCGGATGGCAAATATTCACCAAAGGAACTAATAAGCCTTGCCAAGGAAAAAGGAATAGATATTTTAGCTATAACCGATCATGATACTACTGATAATTTAGGTGATGCCATTGAGACTGGATTAGATTTAAATGTAAAAGTAATTCCTGGAATAGAACTATCAACGCTTCATAATAAAGAAAGCATACATATTTTAGGTTATTTTAAAGATGATTCTTTTAAAAATAAAAACTTTCAGGACTTTCTTAAAGATATGAAAGAATATAGAATATGGAGAGCAAAAAAAATTATTGATAATTTATATATGTTTTTCAAAATAAAAATTGACTATGAAACTATTTTAAAAAACTCCAACGGTGTAATTGCTAGGCCCCATATTGCAAAAGCTATAATGGAATCCGGATATAATTATACCTTTGATTTTATATTTAGAAATATTCTAAATGACAAAAGTCCAGCTTATGTTCCTAATAAAAAGATTTCTATAGATGAAGGTATAAAATTACTCAAAAGTGTTAATGCAACTGTAGTTTTGGCACATCCAGTTTTAATAAAAAATACATCCTTAGAAGAAATTATAAAATTTGATTTTGATGGAATTGAAGCTATTTATCCAGCAAATACTGAAAAAGACACAAACCGACTTATAGATATAGCTAAAAAACATAATAAAATAATAACTGCCGGCTCTGATTTTCATACTGGTGACGAAAGTGATACAAAACATGGAAGGCTTGGGGATATATACTTAGACGAGGAAGGTATCCAAAAATTCTTAAATGCATTAAATAGCTAAAATTATGAAATAAATATTATTATATATTTCGGAGGTGATTTCATTGAAAAAAATAAATAAATCTATGAAAATCGGTCTATGCATTATTGCAATGGTTCTACTATTAAAAAATTTATCAGTACCACTTCCAGATTTTATTCAAGGATTAGGCTTAGGAATTGGCATTGGCTTAGAATTACTTGGCATTTACCATTTAAACCATGATACTTCTAAAATAAAAGCATTTAAAAGGAATTTAATAAAAAAACGTTTTAACAAATAGCTATATTTTTCTCAGTATAAACTTGGAATTCGCAATTTTGATGTTTCAAGTTGTACATCTAAAGATAAACCACCTTGAAACTTGAAGTGGTATATCTATAACGATTTTGCTTTAGATGTACAAACTTAAAATCGCAGAATTTTTTGCAACAAAAACCTATGCTTAACATTTGTTTTAGCATAGGTTTTTACATTTATTTAGTTATTTCTGAACAATATAAGAATAAACTCTTATATATTAGAATTGAAATAATCTAATAATTTTAAAAGTTCATTGCTGCAAAATGAAACTTTTCTACTTCAGATGCTTTAACCCACTTGACCTGTTCTATCTCTAAATTATGTTTCATTTGCTCTTTTATTCTTCCTAAAAAAGAATTAGTTTAATTGCTATCTAAACTTGAGATAATTTAATTTATTACGTTAAAATTCCGTAGGTACGGAGGAATTTTTTCCTTAAACTCACTATTTAGGTGAAGTAATAGTATTGTGTAACAATTTAAATAAAGGTCAATAAATCTTGGAGGCTAATTATTAAAAGGCTTAGAAGTTTCAATTTGTCTGAGCGTTTTTTCAGCGAGTTATTGAAACTTCTTAGCTTTTTAATAATTAGCCTCTTAGATTTATGACCTTTATTTAATGTTACGCAATACTATTGCTTCACCCTATCCGATTAAGAATGCAGAATAACCTTTTTTAGTTTCATAGATATCTGCTTTACTTGCTATTTCAAATGGAGCATGCATATTTAAAAGAGCAACTCCGCAGTCTATAACTTCCATATCATATTGAGCTAATATATATGCTATAGTACCGCCGCCTCCTTGGTCAACCTTTCCAAGTTCAGCTGTCTGCCATGAAACTCCATGCTTGTCTAATAAGCCTCTTATTTCTGCTATGAATTCAGGGTTTGCATCGTTGCAGCCTGATTTACCTCTTGCACCAGTATACTTGTTAAATACTATACCCTTTCCAAAATATGCGGCATTCTTCTTTTCCATAACTAATGGATAATTAGGATCAAAAGCAGCACTAACATCTGAGGATAACATTTTCGAATTTGTAAGTGTTCTTCTAAGCTTAAGTTCACTATAGTCTCCACATAAATTCATTACTTCTGCAACTGTATTCTCAAAGAATTTTGACTGCATTCCTGTAGCACCAATGCTTCCTACTTCTTCTTTGTCAACAAGCAATGTAACACATGTTTTATCACATTCTTTAAGATCTATCATAGCCTCAAAAGAAGTGTAAGAGCAAATTCTATCATCATGACCATAAGCCATTATCATACTCTTATCGAAACCGTAATCTCTAGCTTTTCCTGCTGGTACCACTTCAAGTTCTGCTGAAACAAAGTCTTCTTCAGTAATATCATACTTTTCATTTAATATATTTAAGATATTAGCTTTTACTTTAGCTTTTTCATCCTTGTCTTTTACAGGAATACTTCCAACTAATATATTTAAGTCTTCACCTTCAACTCCAACAGAAAGCTTCTTTTGAAGTTGGTCTGCTGATAAGTGGATAAGTAAATCTGAAACTCCAAAAACTGGATCATTATCATCTTCTCCAACTACAACATCTACAACTGTTCCATCTTTTTTAACTATAACTCCATGAATAGCAAGTGGCAATGTAACCCATTGATATTTTTTTATTCCACCATAGTAATGAGTTTCAAACATAGCTAAATCTGTATCTTCGTATAATGGGTTTTGTTTTAAATCTAATCTTGGAGAATCAACATGAGCTCCCAAAATTTTCATTCCACTTTCAAATTTTTCCTTACCAATCATAAACATAGCAAGAGTTTTTCCCATATTATTAGCATATACTTTATCTCCTGCTTTTAAAGTTTCACCATTTTTTATAACATCTTCAATATTTTTATATCCTTTTGTTTCTGCTATTTTAATAAATTCTGATACACATTCTCTTTCTGTTTTGCAGCTAGACATAAAATCTTTGTATCTATCTCCAAGTTCAAAAACTTCACCTAATTGGCTTTTGTTATACTTTTCCCATGCATTTTCATACTTTTTAGTAAGATCTTTTTTTGCTTCTTTTTCCATCTTATTACCTTCCTCATATATGTTTTATAGATATACCAGTTCAACTATTAAAATTTATTTATACCATAATGCCCAAAAGACGGCATTATGGTACAAATAAATTTTAAGTTTTACAATGGTATATCTTTAATTCGTTATAACACTGTCAATAAAAACGTCAAATTCCTCCATAGGCACTCTATCTACAAGCTGTTCATCATAGCACAAACCAACCTTATTGGTATGGGTATTTAAAAGTTTTAAATACATGTCGTAAAATCCACCACCATAACCAAGTCTTCCCCCATTTCTGTCAAAGGCAAGCCCTGGAATTAGTGCCAATTCTACTACTGAAGGTTCTGCATAATTGGATGTTTCTGGCTCCAAGATACCATAGTTACTTTTCTTAAGTTCAGAAAAATCTTTTATTTCTATAATTTCCATTCCGAGCTTTTTAGATATAACTTTTGGCACAAATATCTTCTTGCCAACTTTTAGAGAATACTTTATTATTTCATGAGTGTCCACTTCATCGTTATAGCTTACATATATAAATATATTTTCTGCATCATTATATTCTTTAGAATCTATGACAGTATTAAATATATTTTTATCTTTTAATTTTCTCTTAGCTTCGTCAATTAATTTTCTCTTACCTATCATAGCTTTTCTAAGCTCTAATTTATTCATGTAATCCATTTTGAAAATTTTCCATTCTTTTATTAATTGTATCTACAGGTGTTATTTTTGTATTTAAGCTGTATCTATAGTTTACTGCTGCTGTTTCTATTATAACCGCAACATTTCTTCCAGGTCTTATTGGCAATGTCATTTTTCTAACTGGAATATTTAAAATTTCTATGTACTCATTTTCAATTCCAAGTCTGTCATAGTCCTTTCCTTCTTTCCATTGTTCAAGGTATATTACAAGATCAATGGTTTTGTTAGAAAGAACAGAACTCAATCCATAAAGTGCAGGGACATCAATTATACCCATTCCCCTTACCTCTAGCATTCCAGATGTTATATATGGAGATGTTCCATTTAATATTCCTTCGATTTCCTTTATGTCAACAGCGTCATCGGCAACCAATCTATGACCTCTTTTAATAAGCTCCAAGGCCGTTTCACTTTTACCAATTCCACTTTCACCAGTTATTAGTATGCCAATACCATAAATCTCAACAAGTACCCCATGCATTCTGGTTTCAGGTGCTAATTTTTCATCAAGATAGCTCATAATTTTACTTACAAACCTTGTAGTATGCATATTAGTTCTTAAAAGCCATCTATTGTGTTCTTTTGCACTTTGTACAATTTCTGGTTGAGGATTTAAGCCTCTTGCTATTACAGTACATGGTATCTCAAATCCAAAAAATTTTCCAAGTCTTTTTTGCCTTAATTCTACCCTCATGGCATCTAAAAAGCTCCATTCAGTTCTTCCAACAACTTGCACTCTTTCACTAGCAAAATAGCTGTAAAAACCAGAAAATTGTAATCCCGGTCTATTAATATCGCTTAAATTAATTTCAATATCTTTTTTTCCCTCAACTAAAACTTCTAATCCCAAGTCTTTAATTAACATTTCTACATTTACAGGCATATTAATACCGCCTTTCATAACATTAATTGTCACAATTTTATTCTATCACTAATTTACTTTTATTCAAGTCATGTTTTGCCTCTATAAACCTAATTGTACCAGTTTTTGAACTCATAATAATAGAATGTGTAATTGCAAATTCATCCTTTTGGTAAACTAATCCTTTTAATAAATCACATTCAGTAATAGCTGTTGCTGCAAAATAAACATCATCACTCTTAACTAAGTCATCAATTCCTAAAACTCCGTTTACATCAGATATACCCATTTTATTGCATCTATCTATTTCTTCTTGAGTGTGTGGTACAAGTTGTGCCTGCATTTCTCCACCCATACATTTTATTGCCGCTGCAGCTATTACTCCTTCAGGTGCTCCACCTGTTCCCATAAGTATATCAATACCAGTATCCTCAAATCCACATGCAAGTGCTGCTGCTACGTCGCCTTCTCCAAAAAGCTTAACTCTTGCTCCAACTTCTCTTGCAGCTTCAATTATGTAATCATGTCTTTCTCTTTCCTGCACTATTATAGTTAATTCAGAAACATCTTTTCTTAAAGCCTTTGCTACACTTAAAATATTTTCCTTAGGAGACTTCTTTATATCAATAGCGCCTTTAGCCCCAGGTCCTACTACTATTTTTTTCATATACATATCTGGCGCATGAAGCAAGCTTCCCTTAGGTCCCATGGCTATTACTGCAATAGCATTAGGAAGTCCTTTTGCTATTAAAATTGTTCCATCAAGTGGATCTACTGCTATGTCCATTTCCTTCATGTATTCTTCACCAATACCAAGCTTTTGACCTATATAAAGCATAGGAGCTTCATCAAGTTCTCCTTCTCCTATAACTACAGTACCTCTTACAGGCATAAATTTAAAAGCTTTCTCCATTCCATCAACCGCTGCCTGATCCGCTGCCATTTTGTCTCCTCTTCCCATGTATTTTGAAGACTCAAGTGCTGCCGCCTCGGTTACCCTTACAAGGTCCATAGATATATCAATATCAAACATTAAGATACCTCCGTATAAATTTTATATTATTTGTTCCATATATTATAATATCAGTTTTTCAAAAACAGTCAAAATTATTTTTTCAATAATGTTAATTTTTTTGACTTTTTTCGTATTTTACACATTTTACCAGTCGGCTTTTTTCAACATTTGCATCGATATGTGCTTGCATTTAAAAGGTCTTTTCCATAATATTCCAGTAATATTATTACAGTATTTGTAAGTAGTTGTAACAATATGACGTCAAAAACAGTTTTACATATTATGTATAATTTGATAAAATAAAATCACCACGAAAGTTAAAAAAGATGAATTATACAATAACTATTACATTTTTATGTTTCAATAAATAAAAATTAATTATTTTGTTAGGAGGTGTTACTATGAGTAAGGAGTTAGCAAATCTAATTAAAAAAATTGAATATTTGAGAACCCTACTATATTCTTTAATTTGTAATAAAGATTTAACTAACCCTGATGTAATAACATGCAGCCAAGAGTTGGACAAGCTTATTGTTGATTATGAATTATTAAGATTGAATATTCCAACTGCTGCATAAACTATAAACTATAACATATAACTTTGATTTGTGTTTCTATATAAATAGATTTACCCCATGGCAACTATATTTTGTTTTAAATAAATGTTATATTTAGCATTTATTTAAAACTTTTTTTATATGATGAAACAAGCGATGCTATTTTTTACCAAAAATCAGATTTTTCATTTTGTTTCGTACTATTAATATTTTTATTTTGTTTTATATTTTCAATTTCTTGTTTAAAATATTTTGTCCATAAAGGTTTATATTCATTCACTTTCATAAATCTTATATTCCTATAAAGTCTATGCTTTGTGTAATCCATCTTTTGTAAAATAATAGGTTTTTGACCTCTAAGTATTAAAATTTCCTGTTCATTTGAAAGTCTTAATATTTCATCTGGATTCATTAGCATTCTCTTTTGAGTTGACTTTGAAATATCTCCAAAATCAAATATTCCTTGAAGTCCAGCTTTTTTTCTAATGGATACAGTTTGCACCGTAGCTGTTCCTAGAAGCTTTGATACGAATTCTACAGTTTCATAATCTGTAGCTCCTAAAAATAGCCTACTGTCACAATTACCTATAATTTCAGACCAACCCTCATTTGGATATCTATTTTTAAGCTGTGCTATATTTTGAAATATTACGCAACTTGAAATTCCTCTTGATCTCATAGTTGATATTTTCTTTGTAAAGTCTGGTATCGCCCCTATATTGGGAAACTCATCTAGAATAAAATAAACTTCTTTTTGCCCTTCTTTTGCTGCATAGTCAGCATATTTTGTTAATTTTATAAATAAAAAAGAAAAAAATAATCCAGCAATAAAGTCAAAAGTTGATTCCATATCTGATGTTATGCAAAAGTAAGCGCATTTTTCCTTTTTAGGAAGCGTCAAATCTATATCACTAACTGATGTTAACTCTTGAACCAATTTATTTTGAAAAACCTGAAGCTTTGAACCAAGACCTATAACAACACCTGTTCTAACTTTTTCACTAGCTTGTGAATAAATATTGTATGGCATTTTTGCTGAATGTGTCGGAGGAAGTGTTCTAAATATACCATCGATAGTTTCCGCATCTTTTAAAGAAAGCATTGAGTAAACTTCTTTTAAATTTCTTTTTTCTTTTGGATTTTCAAGTACTACATATAATACAAGTGCTTTTAAAAGATTTGTTTCAGTTTTTTCCCAAAATTCATCTACTTTAGAACCAGAAGTTTTTGTATTGGCCATTACTGTTTCAGCAAAACTCTGTGCAGATATATCATCTGTTATTTCATTAAGAGGATTCCACCTATCTGAATTTATCATATTAACTAAATTTAAAGCTTTAACATTATAACCTGCATCTATTAAAAATTGAGCCATAGATTCAAAAAGTTCCCCTTTGGGATCTGTTAATATCATTGATTGTCCCATTTCACTTATTTGCATTACATTAGGTCTAACAAAACTTCTGCTTTTCATGCTTCCGCTAGCGCCAAAAACAGCTATATTTTTATTAAAGAAAGTATCCCCTGGAAGAGTTACCATTCTATCTTTTCCAATATCATTGACACTTCCAAATACCAATCCTTTTTCAGAGCCAACACTAATTACTTTTTTAATTTCATCTTTTGTCATCCAATTTGCAGTTCCTTGTGTTCCATCTTCTTTGAGATAATTTATCCCCTTTTGTCTATTTCCAAATTCCATACTCTTTAATATAAAAAGTAATATTACAAATATTATTGTAGTTACAATAAATGCTATAATAAAACCTTTTAATATTGAATAATTACTTTTTAACAACTTGAAACTTTTCAATGGATGTTCATACATGCTCCCTATTTCATTTATATTAAAACTGCTTTTACTATTAACCGCACTAATCACGCTTAATTCATGTTTTAAATAAACCAATGGAGTTAATGCATAAATATCAAACAAGACGTATATAAAAATTGCAAAAATAATCAGAAAATACTTTCTTTTTTCCTTATTCTCCATTCTTTAATCAACTCCTTCTTTTTGCCTTAAAATTTTCAATTCATTTAATGCAAAACTTGTTTTTGAAAAAGTCTCCTTATACCCTAATCTTTGTCCAATTCCTAAAAAAAATTTTTCATATTCTTTTACTATAATAAAATTTTCTTTAACTTCCCCTCTATCTTTAATTACAATATCCCCTAACCTCGGCATTCCTAGTGCTATTTTCTGCTCTTTCTCTTTGACCACCACTGACATTTTAATCACCTTCGTTTATAAAAAAATAACCACACCATTTTTCACAGTGCAGCACTTTAAATTTTTATTTATTTTTATTTTTTCCATTTGGCTTACATTTTCTAGTATTAAAATTATTCTTTCAGCTTCCCTTCTATTTATTGCTGTAGAATAGGGAAGTTCTTCTCCTTCATCTATCACTGCTATATGAAAAATTTTATTATTTCTAAAAAATGCAAGTATGAATGGAAAATCCACAATTTCACACCATTCTATAGGCACTTTATGATCAGCGTAAGCTAAATGAATATATACCTCCAATACTCTTAAAATTTTTTTATTTGCAGTTTTTTTACCCATAGGAACATATACATTTTCTTCTATTAGCTTTAACCTTTTTTGGTTTACAAGGATTTTTAGTTGTTTATCTAAGTCTTTTAAATTATTAAGCTTTTTTATCTGTTCATACGTCATACAACTAAATTTATTTATCCCATCCATTATCTTTTTCTGCTTAAAATTCACATAATACACATTCACCACTCCTTAAATTATATTAAATATGCCTTACATATAAAAAAAGCAGTTGGAAAGGGGGACTAACCAACTGCTTTTTTTTTATTTATATTAATTGGGAGATTGAGAAATTCAATTTCTATATTTATATAATAATATAGAATTGTGACAATTTTATTACAACATTTAATACAAAGTATTAATTATGCAATTAAGTTTTACAGCAAGACTTATAACTATTGATTCCTTAACTTTTTGTGTTGCTAAATTATACATTGAATATGGGAGCTTTGCCTCATGGTCTATTGGCAAAGATTTAAATATTCCATCTATAAAAATCGTATTTGAAGTAACAAGCCCGTAAATAGTATTTATATTTCTCTTTTCTTCTGGATTTTCTTTAACCACATATAATATTAATGCCTCTAAAAGATTAGCTTCTAATTTATTAAACCGTTCATTTTCATATATTTTATTTTCCTCCCCATTTAAAATTTTTTTCACAAGCTTTTTTGCTGATTCAGCATCCCTTACATCTAACAGTGAATATTCTTGATTTAATTTATAATTTTCCATACCCCTACCTTCACTTGTAATTTCTATAGTTGAGCTAGTTTCACTATATATAGAATTTATGATTTACGCTTCAAAAATATTACATACTGTACGATGTATTTGTAGCATTCTCCTCTACTGTTTTTATTGTCCTTAAAGCTAACTTTGATGCAACAAAAAGAGTGCCAACAAAAGTGACACCCTTTCTGCAAATTTACTTTTAAGACATATTTAATACTTGAATAAGAATTGTCCATCTTCAGCCCAAACTGTAACATCACCTATTTGAATCTTTTGCATAATATTTCTTTCACTAGCTAATCCATAAGCTTCCTTGTACATATAATCTGAAATTTCACCTGCATAATCATACCCAAATACAGAAACTAATTCTTGGTATAAATAAAATTTTTGCAAACTTAATTCTGTACCAGTACATTGAGGTAAGGTCATATAAATTTGAGGATGTGCATCACTACGTAATATATTTTTCATATCGCCTGGATTTTTACTATACAAATCAACATTATCTAATGATTTTGACGATAATGAATAACTAGAATATATATCAGTTGTAATTATAGAGCTTGGCATACTTGCATTAGCATTATCGCATATACCAAATGAAGCATCATTGACTATATTAGCCCAGTTTGACATATCAACCATCTTACCACTATAACTAGAATCCTTAGCTTTTATTTGATCATATTGTTTTCTAAATTGAACTTCTAAATCATATTGGTTTCTAGCTTGTAAATTAGCGTACTCATTCCAATCACTACTTACTTGGTATGGAGTTCCAAATGTACTATCCTTATCAAATACTATAGTTCCATTATTATCATGTGCTGGCCATAATGCTCTTTTAACACCTCCAGTTGCAGGATCTACAGGATGAAACATGTCACTACTATATTGATTAGCAAATTGAATATAATCATCATCACAAATGCCCTGTATTGTAGGATTTAACTTATAATCCCTAGTAGTAAAGCTGTAAGACTTAGTTCCTATATCCTGTTCATCTGTACTCTTTAACCCCTTCAAATTAATTGTGTAAGTAGTGTTACATTTGTAAGGATTTCTATTCACGCCTATTGTATGAGTATCATCGCAAAATGCATTATTAGGATCTATGTCAATCACTTTTCCTATAGCCGTTACATTAACATTTACCTTATTTCCATCCTTGTCCGTAACAGTTATGTTGCTAAGAGTTGAAGTATCTATATATTTATTTACTTCTAAATCAAAAGTAGCATTGGTCTCAACATTGCTTGAAACATTATCTGCAGAGCCATTTGCACATACCTTGTTGATATCAAAACTACCCTGTTGCGCTCCATTTACTGTCGTAAACTGCATTGTGGCATTGTCTGAAAGCTTATCATCATTGGTATCTATTATATCAGCCACTACCAAAGTATAGGTACTATTAGGTGCATAACCATCCGTAGGCGTTACAATCATTTTTGTATTATCACTATTAAAATCTAATCTAGTTGGTATTTCATTGCCCTTGCTATTCTTTATATATACATTTTCAAACGCTTCATTAGTATTAACAGGCTTATTAAAAGTTACTGTCCATGCATGATTTAAAGCAACATTTTGTTTTGAATCGAAATTCTTCGCAAATACTGGAGATACAGAAGTCAATGTTACTGTTGCCATTGTTACTATTGAAATTAATTTCTTATTCACAGGAAAATCATCCCCTTTTCACCATTTTTATAATTAAATTATATATTTTTCCTATGCATATTATATTGTACCCTCTTTCTATTGCCTACGCAAATGAAATCATCTCTTTACAACAATTTTTTAAATTTTTTTGGCTATGTTTTAAATAAGTCTGAAAACCAACACTTATTTAAAACATAGCTTCCTTACTGCCCTACTAATTATTCAACTACTTTTACGCATTATTATTTCATTGCTATAATTACTCCTATTAATGAAATAAGAATATATGGACCAAAAGCAGTCCTTAACACTTTACTATCTTTCCTAATCATGTTAAAAACCCCATAGCCCCCGCACAAAATTATTGAAATAAATGCAACTATAATTACCTTATATGTACCAACAAGAAGTCCGCATACAATAAGTATCTCAACATCCCCCCATCCAATTACATTTAGGACTGCTAATATAGATGAAAATATCCCTATTGCTATTCCACCAAAGATATAAGTCTTAATACTTCTTCCATTCATATAATTTAACAATATAAATATTATACTTAATACAGCGGCTGAAGCTGTTGTCGAGAAGTATACATTTTGTGTTTTATAATCTATTATAGCTACAATAAACAATACAGAACAAACCAGTGAATACCTTAAGAAATCAATACTTACTTTATACTTAACATAAAACATACAGTAAACTATTCCCATTAAGCAAGCAATAATAGCATACTTATTAGTTATCTTCTTAGCATATCTACAATAATTTTTTAATTTATCTTTTAGCGAAACCTTTTCTTCTTTTGGAACCTTATACGCTATCCATTCAAGTATGCTGGCTGCAAAAAATCCACATATAAAAATTAATACAATACCCACCTCTTCACTTCCTTCCCTTTTGCCATATATAAAAAATAGCGAATAAACAGTTTAACTGCCTACTCGCTATTCACTAATTGTTTCTATCCTGTCCTGTTCCAATTATTTCAGTTTTTATTCCATCAAGCACATTTCCTTTTACATCAAGATACAAGTTTATTGCCTTCATTGCCCCATTTTCTTTTTCCGCTTGTACTGGTATTTCATAAGGAGGTCTTACCCTAGCCCCATTGCTATCTAATGTAACTGGTGTATTTATTGGCAAAATATAATTTATTTTTTCGTTATGAATATTTTCTTCTGTGATAGTCTTTTCTATAGGATATGTCGTTCCTTTTGTATCACGTGAAGTTATGTCATTTGGCAAATATATTCTTAAATATTTTGCATATCCTGTTGTTGTTAAATCAAAGGTTATTTGCTGCCCCTGCTCTGCTGGATTAGGATACAAAGTACCAACAAGTTTAAGACTTTCTACGGTTATTTGCTTGCTATAAGGCTTACTCCAAAGTTCAGGAGGTATTTTAGGATTATCTTTAACTTTTAGTGTTAAAGTATACGTACCATCTAAGGTGCTGAGGTCTGGAATTTGATTTTCAGTTTGTTCAACTACATTTCCGCTGCCATCTCTAACAGTCCAAATTCTATCAGCAATTGGATCTCCATCTGGATCTGTAGAATCTTCTGTAATCTTTATATTTTCAGGTTCTTTAGATGTATTATCAACTTCAAAATGTGCAACTGGCATATGGTTTATTGGAACAAGCGTAAGCTGCTGCGTATAAGGTTCTGAAGTAAATGGTACTCCAACTTTTGGTGTTGGTCCATCATCACAAACTAAGCTTATTGTGTAGGTTCCAAGTGACTTACCATAAAATGTGTTTGCATTTGGCATAGTTGAACCTGTATATATTGTATTTCCGTTACTGTCCACTACTGTCCACTTTTCCTCGATGCTATCACCATTGGGATCATATGAATTATCTGTAAATATAACATCGCTTCTGTCATTCACATAATCTCCAGAAGGTGCAGCATCATTTTGCAGTTGGTCTACCGCCATGGTAGTTTCATTCTCAGTAAATTGTGCTATAGGTGGCAAATTTTCATTTCTAGTTGATACTAGCTTAACCATCGGATCACTCATTTCTCCTTCTAGGTCTTCCACCTGAAGTTTAACTAAAAAATCCTTATTAGCTGCTTCTGTAGTTGGCAATTTACCTTCATGCCAGGTATCTGCCACTCCATCACTTATTTCCTTCCACTGAAAATCTTTATTCACAATACCTTTTCTAGTTCCATCTGTTATTTGATGGTCTGGATCATAGGAATCACTTCCATCACTTTCAGTAATATCATATTGTCCAGTAGATGAATTAGCTGTTGCATAAGCCGTAAATAACGCTATAGGCTTTCTATTTACATTTATGATTACTGAATTATCATCTGTCGACCATTTATCATAATCGTTAAAATTTGAATCTCCTGAAGGATTGCTATCCGTAGCTGTTGGATTATCTTGAACCTTCAAGCTAACTTTATATTTACCTGGTTTGTTAAAAACTGTGACTTTATCATGCATCCACTGACCTGTTGCAAAACTTGCCATACCCAAATCATTATCCAATGGCAAATCACCTGTTTGACTGCATTTAACAAAATCATTATCATAGTTTAGGTGTTTGTTATCCTGGATGTATGACCAAAGCTCATCATTCTTAGGATCATTGGCATCACTATCTTTATAGTTTTCCTTGTAATCTACTTCATCACCTATAAGGAAAATATTTGAGTTATCTTGCTGTTGATTTAAAATACTCATGATATAATTTTCTGATTTTTCTAGAGATGTAGCTAAAGATGTATTTTCTACATAAGTACCCCTACCATCTAATTTATTTATTAAATCACTTACTTCATCTTCAACATTTGCTGTTGTTGCACCAACAAAATACATATTTAAATTTTCAAGATAAGCTACTTCTTGAGCTGATAATTTATTTTTAATTGGCGTAGGTGTTGGAACATCTGGTGAAGGGTAATCAGTCCAATTATATTCTCCAGGTATAACTTCTTTATAATAAGGTCCCACTGTAGGTGCTCCTGTATAACAAAGACTACCATCCTTTTTTAAAACTAATGTAGTTACATAACCTGATGTATTCATGGAAGCTGCATTTGTAAGTAATTGTGTCCATGTAGTGGGCTGTACTCTATCTGAGCCCATATCTCCATACCAATTAGCTCCTGTTCCATATAATGTACCATCAGATTTTAATACCATAGACGAATATGAACCTACAGTAACATTAATTACATTGTCTAAAGCTTTTGTCCAAGTTTTAATGCTAGTAACATTATTAGGTAACCCAAGCAAGTTATTGTAGTTATTACCTGTTTCCCATAAACTATTATCATTTTTAATTATAAACGATACATCACCATTACTTTCTACATGCTTTACATTATTAGCAATTTGTATCCACGTCGATGTATTATCTGTTTGACCATTTCCAAATATTCCACCATTATAACCTGTTGCCCATAATGTACTGTCATTTTTTACAACAAATGATGTAAAACCAGAACCTGCGCTTAAAACTTGAGCAGCATTATCAAAAACTTTTTTCCATGTTAATTGCATATGATCATCGTCAGTATTATCATAAGTACGTCCATCGCCAAAATTTCCGTATATATCTCTTCCAGCTTCCCACACTGTACCATCTGTTTTAGTAACTAGTGTTGTATATGGAGTTGTAGACACTTGGGATACATTTGTAAGCACCTTCTTCCACGTATTTACATTATATCCACTTGATCTATTATCACCAAATTGTCCCCATTCATCAAATCCTGCTGCCCACAATGTTCCGTCTTTTTTTACAATAAATGTTGCCCAATTACTTAAAGATACTTGCGAAACGTCATCCATTACTTTCTGCCAAGATGTAATATCGTTAGTTGTGCCATTGCCTAATCTTCCTTCATCATTATTACCTACTGCATATAAAGAACCATCTGTTAATAAAACAAAGAATTCATCCTTACCAGCATACACTTGTTTTATTGTAGGTTTACTTGGTGTATATGAAAACATACTATCGGTGAGATTTACAATAAAGTGATTAGAATTCTCTCGCCAATTTACTGAACTTATGGCATTTGCAGTTGAATTATTATCTGCTGCATCAATACCTTTTGTTGTTACCTGTGCATCTACTCCTGAATTCGTAAGTTGATTTGTAAGTTCTAATTGTACTTTATTCTGCAGATCTGATTGAACATAATTATTGTCATTGCCTGTTAGAACCTCAACATCAACTTTTTTCTTTTTAGATATATTGAAAGAAGCTGACGGAGCTGTATTATCATATTTTGTTTTAGTATCACCTGCTTCAGCCCTTGCTTTATAGAGTACAAATCCTGTTATTCCACCAGCTGCAATAAACAGTGATAAGCATATAGATATAACCTTTTTGCTTAAGTTCCACTTATTCAATTTTATTCCCTCCTCAAATTTAGCCTTCACTATAAATAAAAAAAGACAGCATAAAAATTTAAGCTGCCTTTTTATTTTATATTTAATTTTTGATACTAATTTTACAATCTTTTATAGTTACCAAATTTGAAATTGTAGGTTGACCAAATTTTTCTCTGACAATTTCTTTGAAATAATAATCTCCAACATGAGACTGCATTTGTCCATCTCTATTAAAATTTTCAGGTGTCAATTGAACTGTAGTTAAATTACCACTATTTATTGCATCTACAGCACTTGGATTATTTACTAATGCCATAACATCAGCATAACTTCCAAACTGTGTCCATTCATTATTTTGATATACATACCATTCATCGTCTTCGTCACTTCCATTATTATTTGAGTCAAAACAATAGAACCATACCCTTTTATCAATACTATCTCCATCCTGCGATGATGAATTATCAATTAATGTAGTTGTTCCTAAATTATTATTATTTGGATCTCTATAAACAATTGATGGCACTGTAAAATCAGCTATAGGTGCTAAATCTGGTACTATAGTTATTTGTTTAGTATCTGTTGCAGTACTGCCATAATTATTGTATACAGTGCACTTAACTGTATAAGTACCTGCCTTTGTAAATAGCACATTCATACTGCTTGTACCCGTTATGCTATCTAAACTTTCAACTAAACCGCTGTCAGCTGTATTAGTTACTGTAATAGGATTATTATTACTATCATAGAAACTCCACTCTGTTTTAGTATTATCTATTGTATAACTCTTTGAACCACTATACGATGTTTCTGATAAAGTTACCTTGCGATTTTCCTTAAAAGTACCGCTTTGAATTATAGAAACTGTTGGCTGAGGTTCAACTACCTTAGTAGTAGCTGTCGCTGTAGCCGTACCACCTTTTCCATCATTCACTGTTACAGTAAATGTTTTTTCTTGACCTACATCTGAAGGATTATCAAATTGAACTGTACCTCCTATGCCACTTAAATCCCCTGTCATTCCACTTGGTGTATTCCATGAATAAGTGAGAGTGTCACCGTCAGAATCGTTGCCGACAGCATTTACAGGTAAATCATCACCTAATGCAACTGTTGGTGGAAGATTTAATGTAACTGTTGGTGGATTATTAACTGGTGCCGGTGTTGGCTCAGGAGTCGGTGTAGGATTTACATTTCCCCCACTGCTAATGCAGTATACCTGCAAGTTTACTGTCTTTCCTATGCTTTGACCATTTGTGCCAGCCGAGCTTGCGGGACTATCAAACTGTATAAAGTAACCTAAGGCTGGATCAAAGTATTTTGATGTATCCAAAGTATATCCTGCTGGAGTCTTACTGGCATCTGGAAGATACGTTGTAAACTCTGAACCATTGCTGTGTTTAAGATTTGGACTTGTATCGTCGTAATAAACTGTATCTCCATAGCCTATAGTATTATTGTTATTATTTTCATCAACATACATTACATTTAATGTGTATTCGCTATTTACCTTATTACACATAACGTACACATCTGAAACTCCAGCAACTGGTGCTATGTTAGTAGTATACGGTATATCTGTTCCTGTGCTGCTAGTTCTGTAATTGCCCGTTAAACTATAGCCTTGTGGTGCATGTGGTGTATATGGATTAGATACATTGTTTACATCTGTTATATCTAATCCTGTAGCTACATCTACATAATGTGCATTTAATTCTGATTGAGAAATAATTGAACTACACACAACATATATAGTTTGATTGCTGCTGCTTAAATCAACATTTATACTGCCATTATAGGCTGTATCCGTACCATTAGCACTCGTTCTATAGTTTCCTGTTAAGCTATAACCATTTGGTGCAACCGGTGTATATGGGTTAAGTGCATTATCTACTTTTGTACCTGAAATTTCGCTTCCAGCTTGATCTATATAATGAACTGTTAATTTATGTTGCTGTGGTGGTGAAACCGTAAAAGTTCTTGTTTGGTCTTGACTACTTGAACCCCAGTTATCAGTAACAGAATGATGTACTGTGTAAGTACCTGGTGTTATACTACCATCTACAGTAAAGCTAAAATTAGTTGCTGCACCTTCTTTATCTTGTGGGCCTAGCTGTGTATGAAATTCGGAATTTACATTGTTTCCATTACTATCATAAATTGACCAACCTGCTGCTACTATTATAGCATCATCATATGCATAACTTTGTGGCAGTGCATGATTAGTACCATGCAGATATGTTTTATTACTCATATCTGTATACGCTGACCAATAAAGCGAAGAAGTATCGTCATAAGTATCTGTATTATTTCCATCTGTAACATTAACAGTTTGTCCTGGATTGACAGATTCTGTCGCATCACCGCTATTGAAGTAGAAGTCTGCCGTTGGCTTTATGTGCTGTGGGTATGCCGTTACTGTCGATAAATGGTAGTCATGAACATAATCTGTGCCTGACCTACAGGTTGTATAACTTGGAAAATCCTGCCATACTGTAGCACCTGCTGATGTTGACTGAAATGACTTTGAGTCGACTTGATATGGTATTCTAACAGAATCCTTATACATATCTACTTCTCTATAATAAATTAAACTAGAATAGTCATACTCTGGTGTTGGGTTTAGCATATCTCCAAACTTCCAATTTAAATAATAATGACTGTCAGTATCGTCTGTTATATTAATTCCATATCCTGCACTTTCCATAGCCTGCTCTCCAGTTATAGAACCATTATAATATCTGTGCATATTAGATATAGATGGTGTGTCTGTACCAGAATAATTGGCAGGAAACATAACAGTCTGATGAAATGCCCAACCATCTGCATCATTTGCACCTGGTGTTTGCTTATGCGCCGGTGTATCTGTGTACTCATCTGCAAGTATTGCATGCCCATAATATGTCTGTGGTATTAAGTAACCGTAAGTTGAATCTGGTGATACATTATATGGATATGTATTATCAGACTCAGCTTTAACATTTGGTATACAATAAATCTGAGAAGCAAGGAAGGAGAGCATCAAACCTAGTGACACCCTCCTTAAAAAGTTCTTTTTTCTCACTAGTAGCTCCTCCCTATTTTGTTAATATTTAAAGATATATGCTCCATAATTTGAGTATATCTTTATATTCCCTATTTGTGTTGTGTCGAGTGTGTCTGGTGCATATACTCCAACTTTTGATAACATATAATTGTATATTTCTGGAGCATAATCACCTCCAAATGTACAGTATAAAGACTGGTATAAAGCTAATTTAGTTAAATTTCCATCCGAACCACTGCGCATGCCTGACATATATAATGCAACCTGTGGTTCTTGCGAAGTCATCTCGTCTACTAATGGCTGGAAATTAGATGAGTTCTCTAACCCAGCTGTACCGAATCCACTAAATATGCTAGTATTATAGTACGAAGTAAGTTGAAATGACCATGCCGGTTGAGTATTTAATACATTATTCATATACTGGTATTCTACCATGCCATCTTCATTTATCCCATCACTGTTGGTTGGTGCACCTTCTCTAAATCCTACACTGTATCCTGTATAGCTTGGATTTTTTGCAAGTATTTTCTGATATTCATGTCTAAGTTCTACTTGCAAATCGACAAGATTCCTATTCTGCAAGTTAGCATATGGATTCCAACCATCTGTTATTTGGTCTGGGCTATTATAATCTGGATCTAGCATAAGTGTTCCATCATTATCATGGCACTTTTGTAGACTTTGCGCATAATAACCATCACCCTTACCGTCTGGTATTTGGTATAGCTGACTTGCATATTGACTACCAAATGATATGTAATCGTCATTACAAATACCATTAATTGTAGGATTTAATTGATAATCCCTAGTTTTAAAACTATAGCTTGTTGTTGCTATCTCTTGTCCATCTGTACTCTTTAATCCTTTTAAATTAATTGTATAAGTAGTATTACATTTAAAAGCATTTCTAGGCACCGTAATTGTCTTTGTATCATCTTGAAAATTATTATTTGCAATTACACTAATATTACTTCCAACTGCTTCAACCTTAACATTTGCCTTATTTCCATCCTTATCTGTAACTGTTACATTATTGACTGTTGAAGGATCGACATTTTTGCTTAACTGAAAAGAAAAGCTGCTATTTGGATCTAAATTAGTAGTCGCAGTACCTTGACCATTATTTGCTGTAAAAGCAGTTATGTCAAAGCTTCCAACCTGTGCTGTATTTGCTGTTGTAAACTCCATTGTAGCCTTATCGCTTAAAGGCTTTCCATCTTCATCAGAAACACCTTCTATATTTAAAGTATACGTAGAATTAGGTGCATAACCATCTGTAGGTTTTATAATCATTTTTGTATGATCGTCGCTAAAATCAACTCTTGTTGGTATTTTATTACCCTTACTATCTTGAATATAAACTCCCTCAAAAGCTTCGTTTACATTTACTTTTTGATTGAAGTTTACTGTCCACGCATGATCTAAAGCAACATTCTGCTTTGAATCGAAATTCTTTGCAAACACAGGTGACACAGAAGTAAATATTATTGATGCCATTGTTACAAAAGAAACAAGTTTTTTATTCATTGTAATTTCCCCCTATTTATCTTATATTTATTAAAAAATGAGCTTTTTTCCTTTTCATACCTATATTTTACCTCCTTTCTAATACCTCTGCAAACAAAAGCAAGTTTTTTGCAACAATTCTTAAAATTTTTTTCTTACATAAAAAATGGAGTACCTCAAAATTACTTTTAAGATACTCCGTTTTAATTTACCAATTAAAAACACTTTCTTCTCTCAATCACTCTTATATCATATCTCTAATACAGTAGAATATTAATTATTGTCTACACTTTCCTTATAAGCAGGACACTTGGCAATTTTAAAACTTCCTGAATACATTTCATTTGACGTTTTTACAAAAGCATCTTCAGTACCCGCAAACATTATTGCAGCTGCCAAAACATTTTTATCATTTGGCTCAAGAAATCTACCTTGTGAATCCACAGCACCAAGGACTCTTACTCTTTTTCCAGTGAGTTCAGTTTTTGCCGTTGGATCTCCTTGAATTGCTACTCCAGTATGGGAAATATCAACTATATCTCCACGCCTTAAAGTTCCTGCAAAAGCATCATTATCAAGCTTAGTAAGTGGTATTGAAAATTCTCTTTCTCCTGGTTTTAAAAACATCTTTGAGCTGTCATTTTTATTAGCTATTATGTTCTTATTTATCGGTTCTTCCTTATATATATTTTCGGCAGCATACTCATTTTTTATATTGTGAAGAGATGTCATCATATCTGGTGTAACCTCCCCTAAGTCCCTGGACTCTATTTTAAAATCACTAGCTTTTAAAAATTCACCTTGATTTATGTTTCTTGCTGCAACATAAATTTGCTTTTTAGGTGTTGAATTTGCTATTTTCTTTTCAGCACCGATTAATAAGGCAAATACAGCACCTGCAATCACAGCTGTTGTTATTAAAATTTTCTTTCTATTCAACTTAACCATCCTTCCGCTATTTTACTATATCTGTATCTACAGATACACTTGTTTCTTTTTTCTGTCCAAACAAAATATCCGTATTAAACTTTATAGTTGCATGAACACTTGTATTTTTAACAATACTGTTATCAGATGTTTTCAATACAGTTAAGCTTCTATCCGCTGAACCTTCAGTAAACATATGAGTTTCAGGACTGTATGTCCATATATCAATATTATTGCCTCTAACATTGTATATAGTAAATTCATCTATAGTAACCTGTCCATCTGCTGCACTTCCATTAAGTCCATTTAAATTTGCATCCAGTTTCATATTAGTTTCCAAATGCTTCTTAAAGGTTTCAAAGGCTGCATTAGGATCATTTATTCTAAGCCATTTATCATCCTCCGCCAAGGCCGTTAAATCTATATTTTTATATACTGCTAAATTTGATATAGTAACATCATCTTGAACATTTTGAACTCTATTAATAATTACTCTATAAAAAATAGTAAACATAAGTACAATAGATAGAAGTATAAGCATAAATGCACTTAAAGCAGCTATTGAAGCATCACCTTTACTTTTCTTTTTTAAAAGTTTCCTTATCATTTTTCCACCAACCTTCATCTAATAATTAGCTTTCTTACTGGTGGAGCTTTTCTTAATAGTAATAGTTTTATCTACATTTTGAAAAGAAGGTATAAGACCGTTCCCCGTAACAATAGATTTTACTGGATACTTGTAGGTTATGCATAAATAAACATCATCACCATAGTTTACTTGAGTTAAAGTAGTTCCTGAAATATCTATATTATTTATTCCTATATTGTTAAAATCACTTACCATTGAAGCTTCATTATCTGCTGTCAAGAATCCATTCTGTTCCATTTTAAGCATATATTTTCTTGCTATAGCCTCTGCATCCGTACTTTTCTTTATAGGAACAATGTTAGATATAAAGAACACAAATACAACACTCATAACTAAAATAGCCATAAGTGACATAGCTACTGTATTTACATTTCCAGCCTTTTTATAAAACTTGTTAAATTTTTTTATCCTAGTAACTCTCCACAATTTATCACTTCCTAGCTATGGGGCTGTCGCACTAAGATTATTTAATACGCAGTTTAAAATTATTGCGAACTAATTTAATTAATTCACAATTCACAGTTCACAATGCACAATGAAGGATACACTTACTAGGGGTTTGGGCTTAAGCCCATGTAGGTTCTTTAACTTAGTAGAAGTATTCTCAATAGTAGTGTAATAAAACTTTGTATATTAATAAACGTACGTCAGGTAAATCTTAAACTTATATGTTGTCAGCTTCGCTTACAGATAAACCAGTTCAACTATTGAAATTTATTTGCACCATAATGCCCAAAAGACGGCATTTTGGTACAAATGAATTTTAAGTTTCAATGTGGTTTATCCTTAACAACATTAATACTGCGATTACGTAAGCAATCAAAAATAAGTTATAAGATTTTCTGTAGCTTTGCTACAGAAAATCCTCCTTCACTGTACTCTGAATAAAAGTTCGTAATATTTAAGATTTGTTTATAAAATAATTTTCCGCGACAGCCCCATATTAATTAAACTGTAAAAATATTTTTAGTCTCTGTGCTGAACCAGGTTGAAACACTATTCAAAAATGTACTTATCATACTTTTGTATAATGGATATGTTAATATTAGAAATACGGCTATAATTACAAGCACTTCTACTGTATTTACTTCTCCCTTCTTTCTTTTTAATAGTTTTGCCTTTGCTCCTTGCATTTTTGATTGTACCTTTAATATTAATTTTTTCATGTGAAATCTCTCCTTTAAAATTTTCTTATTCTAATTTTTTTTACATAAAAAATGTGACTGTCATACTAAATTCTTTAATAGGTAACTTAAAAATATTGCGAAGTATTAAACCAAAGTACAAAGTATAAAGTACAGAGTACAAAGAAGGATGATTTTCTTCCGCTTTGCTGCTGAAAATCTTAAAACTTATTTTTTGATTGCTTACGCAATTGCGTCATTACTGTTGTCAGCGAAGCTAACAACAGTTAAGTTTAAGATTTACCTGACGCAAGGAAAGGTAAATTATCCTTCTTTGTACTTTGTACTCTGTACTTTGTACTTTGATTTAGTTGGTTCGCAATATTTAAGCTTTGTGTATAAAATAATTTTGTCCGACAGTCACATTTTTAAATTTATTTAAATATCCCATTTCCACTTTGAATTAAGTTTCCTGCTACAACAAAAAGTACAATAGCAAGTATTCCTATAAACATAAGCATATCTATTAAAAGCATATACATATCAATTTTTTCAGTTTGCTTTTCAATATAAAGTGCATTTACTGTTTTTAATGCTGCACTTTGATCATCCAGAGTTTCCTCATATGCCCCCGTACTAACACATTCTTTTATTGTTGCTACAAAAGTTTCAACTTCAGCCATATCATACTCAGCATTAAAATCATCCAAAGCCTTTTCAATATTCTTTGAAAGATTTATCTTTGCGGCAAGTTTAATAAGACTCTTCTTAAGCCTTTTATTTTTACATACGGTATAAGCCTCAACAAGTGCTGGTCCTATATTCACTCCAGCCATAGTTTGTAAATTTATAAGATCATAAGCATCTGCTAGATCCATTCTTATTTTATTTATATCATCTTTGTTATTAAAATAATTCACCATGTCTATTACAAAGAAACCAAGTATGCCAAAGAATATAGAAGTCACTATATTAATTGCTTTATTTGTGCTAATTAAATTCATTTGCAAGCTTGAAAACATTAAACCTACAAATAAAAGAATTTTTAAACTCCAATAACTCATTGCTGTTAAGTGAAGCGGATTACCGCATTTATAAAGCTTATCTTCTGTAAGTTTCATATCAAATAGCTTGGGTAGTTTCAATTTATAAAATAAACTTTTAGTCTCTGCTGAATTTGAAGTTTCTCCGTACTTAACTTCTCTATATCTTGAGTTAAAATAAAACTTTAAGAATCGCCTCAAATAAAAAGAAACTATAAAGATACATACTAAAAATATTAATTTTAATATAATAATTAAGCTTTCCATATTTTCCTCCAATCTCTAGTAATTAAAGTCTTTAAGTGTAATACACTTATATATTGCAAATATTATTACCCCAACAATGTAAGCTATTATCATTTGACCTATAGTTGAATATCTGAGCTTTGTATAAAAATCAGGTGTTATTCCTGTAAGCCCATGAATTATTACAAGTGAAATAACAATTATTGCTATTATGCCTGCTTGTCCAGTTTGAACCTTTTTCTTTCTTCTCTCTTTTTCTTCATAATACTTTCTAATTACAACTTTGGTTTTATCTAAAAGCTTTAAATAATCCGCATTGTTCATAGAACATATATAGAGATTCTTTAGAATATTTTTAAGCCTTATATTTTCTACCTTGTTTATATAATTTTCAAAGGCTTTCTCCATTGGAACTCCTCTTTTAACTTCCATTACAAATTCCTTATTGTGTGTCTTTAAAGGTTCCTTTAAGCTTTTTGTAGACTCCTCCATCATATACAATATGCTATTTTTAATCTTGGCACTGCTTTTTAATGCATTTACAAAGGGCATTATGTTATTATCTATCTTATCGAAGTTTATCCTTGCAAGCTCTCTAAGAAAAGCATAGGAGAAAATAATAACTGCAAAAAAAGCAATAAGCGAAAACGTAACACTAGAAAGCATCATATATATTGCAAATGCAGCAGCTAAAGCTAAAAGAATATCTATAAATATAAAAAGCTCAGAAGACATGAACTTAAAAGTTTTTCTTATATTTGAGTTATATATAAGCTTATCAAGTTTTACTAAAATAGATTTTTTATCTTTACCTTTTTTCTTATATATTTCCTCTGCTCTTTCAAAAAGTAATCTTTCCTCATACTTTTTATCTATAAATTGAAGGAGTTCTCTTAACTTATTTCTATCTGTAAATAACATTTCCAGTGACAAAAATACAATTATAACTATCTGTACAGCTAATATTGCATTTAAAACTATATTTAAAACTGATATATGCAAGCTATTCACCTTCTTTTAAAGTAGCTTTGTACTCTGAATATTGAAGTTTTTCATTTATTTTGCTGCAGCTGTGTCCAATTGTATTAAAGTTACCTTTATCAAACTTAAATATAGGATTAAAATCAAGCTCTTTTTTATCTTCATTAAAGCCTACTACTTCCGTTACTTCCATAACCTTAAAGTCTTTCATGAACACTATTACATCTATAGCCGAAAGCATTTTTAAAAGTGACGATCTATGAAGATTTGTACTAGCTTCCTCCATATAATCCACAAGCTTATCTGGCGCTTCCTTAGAACTATTCGTATGAACTGATGCCCAACCAATATGTCCAGTACCCATAACCTTAAACAAGTCCATTGCTTCCTTACCTTTTATTTCACCAATTACTATCATATCTATATCCTCAGTCATAGCCTGCCTAGATAACTTGCTTAAGGAATACTCAACATCACTTTCTCCTACCTTTACTTTCACTTTTTGAAACATCATATTAGGATGCTCCGAGTAAAGTTCTTCAATTTCTTGTATTACAAGTCCTGCTGTAGAAAATGGTACTTTATCCAGCATTGCATTTATAAGTGTTGTCTTCCCACTTCCACCTTTGCCGCACATTAAAACATTTAAACCAACATTTGATGCTCTTACTAAATACTCATAAATCCTTTTATTCATCATTCCATATTTGCCCATAAGCAATTCCAATGAAGCCTTATCTTTAGGTATTTTTCTTATAACAATGTATGGCACGTCACTAGAATTTACAAAATCTGAACTTAGTGTTATTCTTAAATAAAATTTTTCTTGAGTTTTATCTTCTAAAAGCTGAACAGCATTTCTTTTATCAAGTGTTCCACCAAGCTTTACTACAAGGTAATTAAAAAAGATTTCATATGACTCTTTTGATGTAAACTTAATATTTGAAGGCACCCTTTTGCCTTTAATTTTTACTTGAACATTATCATATGAAAGGACTTTAATATCTGAAATATCATCATCCTCAATTAAATCCTGGAGAAGATAGTAACCAAATAAATAATCCATAACTTTTTTAATTAATTCATTTCTATCTTCAACTTCAAACTTTATTCCTTTCTTATCTAAATAGCCTAATACCTCATCTTGAATTGCACTTTCAGGAAGTTCGCCTTTTTCAACATCATTAATGAGATAAGATTTTTTCTTTGTAAATTCTTCTATTATGGCATCAACTAATAAAATAATTTCCTTTTCATGTCCGATATTTGCTTTATTTTGGATTTTTTTATAATTAAGTTCCTCAATCAAATTTACTTTATTCAAGAGGCTTACCTCCTTTAACTAGCTCTTTGTCTTCCCTTTTACTCCTAAACACTTTATCCCAAAATGATGTTTTTGGTATATAATCTAGTTTTTCCATAATTTCAATATATGGGGTTAATCTTTTGCTACTGAAAGCATCTGCAAATACTTTTTGCTCATTTAAGCTGCTTTCTCTTGCCTCATCATATGGAATGAAAGTTAGAATTTCATAACCCTCAAGTATTTTCTTTACTGTTTCTTCATCTAAACTACTGCTTGTCATATTTGACATAACAATTTTAAATTTATCCTGCACAATTTTTGCTTTTAAATTGTTTATTACAAACAATAAGCTTCTAAGTTCCGTATAATTAGCCTCACTTACGCATATAATCTCTGTTGCTTTAGTTAAAGGAATAAAGGTGCTTCCCAAACTTATATCTGGATTTGTATTTATAAGTATGGTGTCATAAAGGCTTGCCGCAACATCTATTATTTTTTCAAAATATTCATTAGGCATTTTTTCAAATAACACTAAATCATATAAGCCTGTTGCAACATCAATGTTTTTATACTTAGGATGCTTTTTTACGAATTTAGAAAAATTACTACTGCTAAAGATGTTTCTTTCAATTGCATTATACATGGAAACCAAGCTTGTATTATCTCCAACATCATATTTGCTTTCAATATCAATGTTTTTATTGATACCTAAGAAGTGATCCATCACTGGAAATAAAGTATTAAAATCTAATATAAGTATTTTTTGTTCTACCTTCTGAGATAATAAAGCACCAAGTTGAGTTATTAAATCTGCTGTCAAAAGGGCATTGTCAGTAGTATAAAAAGCAAATATTTTCTGCTTTAATATTTTAGTTTTATAAACCGTTTCTTTTACTACAACCGGCTTTTCAACTATCTTCTCAACCACTTTTTCATTATTTTTTTCAATTATCTTTGTAACATTATTGGTATTGCCTCCGACATTTATAACCTTTACCGGTGTTCCATCATCATTTTTTTCCAGCTCCATATTACTGTACTTTAAATAGATGTCCGAAATATCCGAAAATGAATTTGGATTTAAAACTAAATTAGCCGCTTCTTCCGGTTTTACTGGATCAAATAATATGTCGTTGATGGAGTAATTAAAGCACTTCTTTATACCCTTTACATCTTCCTCATTTGTAAGGTATATTACCCTTGTATCTTTTGCTTTTAAAAGAAAAAAGAGTTGATTTGTGTCCATATCTCCAACAAGTCTCTCAGATACTATTGCTACATCGAAATCTTTTTTATCGAAGAATTCTCTGTAATTAACAATTTGTATTTCTAAATTTCCATTACCAAGCAGTATTTCTTGAATTTTTTCATCCAATTCCTTCATTCCTGTTGCTATTGCTAATGTCATTAATTTAACCTCCCTTTTATTTTTCCTTTACATAAAAAATGGTTAAGAAATTTTAATATTTAATATGGCTCTTTCATCGGCAAAATTTATAGAAACATTAAAGTTTTGGCTTGTACCTTCCTTAGTTTTAATTTGAAATTGAAAAGTTATATTGTTATCATCAACTTTCTTTATATTGCTTAAAACTCCACAATCCACTTTACTAGCTTTTAAAAAAGTCAATTTAGATATAAATAGCTTTAAATCATTTACATCATTTATTCCATATTCATAGCTAAATCTTGATTTATTATCTCCTTTTGAAAGATATTCTGATAATTTGTCAGCATCCTTATTAAAAGAAATAGTTTCAGTATAAACATTTTTCATGTCATTTGCAGCTTCCTTGAGTCTATCTTCTATTCTTTCCATATCATCTATATTTACAAGCTTTTCTGAATATAAATCTCCTGCATTATCTACATAAAATTCTCCATTTGCAGTTCTTCGTTCTGGTGTTGAATTAACAGTATTTTTATCATAGCTGCTGTCTTGGTATTTATTTGCAAATTCTTTAAGCTTTTGTTCTTTTTTTTCATCCCCTACTACTTTTATTTCTAATGCTTTATTATCCTCGTCTTGTTTTAATTTCCGTGCTTCCTTCATATCTTTTTTTACATTAAGCTTACCCTTGTTGTTATAGGCAAGTTTTGAAAGCATAAATACTCCAGTAATTATAAAAAGCAAAGTTATTATACTTGTTATAACTATAAATTTGACCTTATTGCCTTTATTAAATCTCATATTTTTTCAACCCCTTTCATTATTTCTTCATAATTGCAACCTCACATTTGCCAATTTTCTTTATCATTTGCTCTGCATAAGATCCATATCCCATAAATAAATCCACATGTTTAACACCTCCGTGAAAAGCTCCTCCAGTATCTCTAGCTGTATAGATACCATTCATATCAAAGTCCTTCCCATCTGCCGTTTTTTCATGTCTTATACTTTCCGGAAATTTAATGTATACTTTACTGCCAAGAGGAATTACACTTGTGTCTGTTGCAATAATTCTAGGTGAAAAGTCTAAATATCCATTTACATTAGTTCCATCCGCAGTTATTCCTGATAATCCCTCCATCGCATCTTTATGACCACCATAAACTGTCAGTTCGTATTGTTCAAGCTTCATATTAGGATTTTTAAATATCCAAAACACATTTGCTTCTGCTGCAATACCATCCATAGAAAATTTAGTTATACCATTCGCTGGATTAGGATCATTTATAAGAACTTGTCCATCTGAATCAACTCCCGTAAGAACTATAAAATGTCCCCCCTTCGTAAAATGACCTGCATGCATACTTGCTATAACTGGATATCCTTCTTTCAATGCACTATATACAATATTTGAATCTTTTGTCTGTGTGCTGGTTAATCCGAATCTACCTGCTGATGTTTGTCCAAATAAATCCCATGAACAAGGTTTTGTATCATAGCCACTCTTTTGAGCATATTTAGCTGCTTCACCTGGATCTAAAATTCCATCCCCATTTAAATCCCATGAACCCAATTTTCCTTCTAATCCGGAAACAACCATAGCAAAGCTTGTAGGCCCGCAACCACTTGTATAAATATCCTTATCCCCAAATGGAATATTGCACCATCTTGGATCTGTTTGCCTAAACAATGGTATTGTTCCAGAAAATCCTCCACCATCTTCTCCCATTATGTCATCTACAATATCCTCCTCAACCTCTAAATTCATCCAATCGCCATTTTGCTCGCTAGTATCATAATCACTGCCTGTACCATTAATGACATAATGTACTGCCATATCAAGATTATCGTCTGATTTTTCATTAGGAAATGTACTCTTAATTATTCCTTTTAATCTTTCAAAATGCTTTTCACTTTCAGTTACCTTATCAATAATTGGAGTGTCAACCTTAGTTGTTACTGTTGTAGTTTCTGCAACATTTTGTGTGCCTAGCGTTGGTGCTGGCTGACTTGAATTTTGTGCCGCTAAAACTGTTTGTGACCCTGGTGCATCATAAGTCCTTGTTGAGGTTTGACTAGAACTAGTAGAATCCACTTTATAAGTTATATCTACCTTTCCTTTAATGGTATCAGCTTCAGTTAAAAGTTTTATTTTCTTTTTATCTGTTTTTGTTGATGTCAAATTTTTACCTGTACTGTCCTTCACATTTGTAGTTGTCGTAGTAACTATATAATCATCTTTATAGGTAAAATTAGGTTTTAAAAGTTCTGTATACTTTGTTATTATAAATTCTCCTACGAGTAGGTCTGTTAACTTTTTATCATTTAACATCTTATTCATATCTTTTCCAGTTTCAAGCTCTGCTAGAGAAATAAAGCCTTCAACATTTCCTTCTGTAAGTCCCACTCTTTTAGCCATTCCATAGTAATCATCTGTAGCTCCATTGGCATTTTTAACTTTAACCTTCAGATAACCTGCCAAAGTTTTATTATCATATTTGTTCATGGTATCTGAAAAAGTATGCTCACCGGTAGATCCTACTTTTGCCGCACCTATACAAAATATAATTATGAAAAGTGCAAAGCATATTAAAAATCCCCAAGGTATCATAATTTTTATAAGTACCTTTTTTAATACTTGTTTTCCTTTCTTTTTTGCAATCCCTCCTATAAAAGATTTAACACTTGAATTTTTATTTTCCTCACCACTTTCTTCATTAAACAAATTAATCACTTCCCATCAAAAAAGACAGAGTACGGAGTACAGAGTACAAAGTACAGTGAAGGATGATTTTCTGTAGCAAAGCTACAGAAAATCTTAAAACTTATTTTTGATTGCTTACGCAATCGCGCCATTGCTGTTGTCAGCGAAGCTAACAACAGTTAAGTTTAAGATTTACCTGACGTAAGGAAAGGTAAATCATCCTTCATTGTACTCTGTACTCTGTACTCCGTACTCTGAATAAAGGTTCGCAATATTTAAGACTTGCCTATAAAATATTTTTACTGTAACAGCCCTAATTTTGTTTGAAATTAATCCTCCCAATGATTAAAACCATCCATTGAAGTATAAGAATTAGTTTGTGCTATAATTTTTGTCTTGTTTTCATCACTTAATTTATTAAATGGTTGAGCTGCTGCTAAATCCATAGCTGCTGCCTCATTATTTCCTCTAGCTATATCACCAGCAAATTTTTGTTTATTCATAAAATTTCTAATAGCTTTCCCTTGCTTAGTATTCACTGTTTTATCTAATACTTTATTTACTGGATCATTTAAAACTTTTATATTCTTAAAATTAGCTTTTAAATCATTGTCGCCAGCAAACAAAGTATTTATTGCATCTTTCTTGCTCATTCCCGTAAGCTGCTGCATTTGCTCTGCTGTTTTATTTATTGCTTTTGTTGTAGCTCTCCTCTTTTGAATACCTCCTGCTATATTACCAGCACCTTCTATAAAACCTTTCATCATAGGATCATTCATAGTCATTGCTCTCATGGCTCCTGTCACTATTCCTGAAGCTTTTTTTCTGCTGGACTTTGCCATTTCTCTATTTAAATTATCTGCAAGCATTGAATTATATAATCCTTGTTCATTACTTCTTTTTCTGAAGTTTCTTACCATTGGATCTTCTTTAGACTTATCCTTCGATACATTATTTTTATTATCATCACTAGCTGGAGCTATTGGTGGCAAATCTTCTGAGGTGTTACCTCCAGTAGAACTTCCACTGCCTGAATTTCCTGTAAAATCTGGTGCTGCTGAAGATGTGCCATTAGGATTTAATCCTCCACTAGCAGCTCCTCCAATTGGTGAACTGCTATTTTCTGCTTTTACATTAGGAGTTCCTTTATTAGGTGGCATATTGGCAGCTATACCATCATTTCCTTGTGCCTTATACTTTTTCCCGCTATTGTTTCCTAAAGTTTCTCCAAGCACCTTTCCGCCTACACTTGAACCTTTAAACTCCTTATTTCCCATAGACATTCCAAAGGCTGCTGTCATGCCTGCAAAGGTTGAACCTACAGTTCCAAAAACACCTCCTGCAAGTTTTTGTTCATCAATTCCTGCAAGTTTTGTAAAAAATCCTTGAAGTGAGTTTCTAAGCATATCTGATATTTTTATTATTGCTGACATCCACACAAGGGTTAGTATCCAATTCTTCCAGCCACCACCTAGAGCCACTATCATTACTGTAAAAGTAAACGCATAAAAAAATTGCATTGCTGCATTGGTTAATATTTCACCAAACCATATGCTAGCTGCATGAACTCTCTTGTTTATCCCCCAAAGTGCTATTGCTATTGGTGTGAATGCATACATAACAGCTAATACAACTTTTCTTGAGATAAAAACTAAATTTATTTTTATCATCTGCCATGCATACAAGAAATGCACTATAGCCGTTGTTAATGCAGAACCTGTTGTCAAATTTTTAAAAGTATCCACCCCAAAAGCTTTAGTTGCACCCGAAGCTGATGTTCCACCATTTCCCCATATAGCAGCTGTAGCTGTTCCAAGAGAATCTGTAAATGCATTAAAAAGACTAAACAAGCCTTGAATTAAAAATGGAGCCGTACCAAGCATGAAAGCACACAATATCCACCTTGATATTTCCTCTTTTAAATCTATTTTCTTTGACGTAGAATCTGAATAAATAACCATTTCAATACCGGTCTTTGCAACCATTATTAAAAGTAGTGGTGCTATTAATGTACATATGCTTATATACAGATAGTTTAAATTATGCCATTCCGATTCAGTAAAAGGAGGCATAGCTGAAGCTTTTTTATCAGCATTAAATATTAGATTATCAAGTGATTTAAATCCAAATCCGCTTCCTATCCAATCAAAAAGCTTGTTTGGAATTATATCAACAACATCTGTTACCGCTCTTAATACAAAGCTTCCTTTATCATCACTCGTAGTTTCATTTGATGGACTTCCCGCACTTGGAACTGCAGTTGAAATTTCAACTCCAGATTGATTTGCAACATTAGCTATAAATCCTGAAAATACAAGACTAGCCCCTATAATGAAACCGCCAATTATTATTTTGCCAAGAGAATCCATGGCTTTTTCTCTTGCATCTTTTTTATGCGCTGAAAGCAATAATTTTATAGCCGCCATTATTATTGCAAAGGCTATAATAACTCCACCAAAGGCACTTATATAGTCATATATTATTTTTGTTGGACCATCATTATTATTAGATATAAAATTCATAGCTGTTGAGCCTGCCTGTGATGCTGCTTTTGATACAGCTGAACCTCCACCGTCTTCATCTGTTACTGGTATAATTGCTGCTGCAAGGGATATAAAATTCAACATACTTATTCCCTCCTTAAGATGTTTTTACAAAATCCCATTCAAAATCAAAGGGCTTTACATGCATTAAAACAAGCTCTTGTTCTGAAAGAAGTATAGCTTGTCCCGATATAAAGGTAGTCATAAGCTGCTCACATCTTGAAGATAAACTTAAAAATTCAGCTACCTTTTTAGCAACTGCACTGTCCTGCTTTAGAAGTATTTTAGTTCCGCATAAATTTACAATGGCCTCTCTTTCCTTGCTGCCTATAAAGTCCTGCATAAATTGTGTAGCAAGAGTTAATGCTATTTTAAGTTTTCTACCAAGCCTTGCTATAAGTTCAAGAAAGTGAAGTGATCTTTCAAACTTTGCAAATAAATGTCCTTCATCCACTATAACTTCTTTTTCTATATCCTTATATTTGTAATTTGAAAAAGTCGTCCATATCCATGATAGGCTGTTTATCATAGCATAAAATTTTGTAAATTCATCAGTTAAATTTTTGTAGCTTATAGCTATTATCCTGCTATTTAAATTTATTGATGATTTACAATCAAACATAGCCATAGGCCCATCACCAGTTATCATCTTCATAACTTCAATAAGTTCTTTTACTCCTTCTGACTCAAGCTTTTCATTTTTAACTATAAGTGCATTTCTTAAATTACTTAAGGTTGGCAAATTCTTTTTAACTTTTCCAGTATAAAATTGACCATCTTTTTCATAAGATTTTTCTTCATATAGGCTTTCTGGCGCTTCTGTAATACCCAATTCTAAGTATAAATTTGCTGTACATTCATCAACAGCAGTTATTTCTTCACCTTGAAGCGGCGCACCATTTCTAAATTTCTCTGAAAATATTGATATCATCTCTATTATCTGAGAACGCTTGCCATATATATCTACTTTTCTCTTTCCATTTTCATCTTCTTCTACTTCAATTTCAAAAGGATTTATTCCAGATTTAACTCCTGGCTTAAGCTGAATATACTGACCACCAAGATGCTCTATCCATTGCCTGTACTCTTCTTGTGGATCTAGTATCATAGTCCACCTTCCTGCTGCTGCACATCTACCTGCTTTAAGTTTTAAAAAAACAGACTTACCAGCACCAGTTGTTCCAGAAACAAAAGTATGTGGATTAGTTAGTGTAGGTGCCCCTATGAATTCATCATATACAATTGGGGATTTTGTAAATAAATTTTCTCCGTAAAATATTCCATTTTTATGGCAAAGCTCTGTATTTCCAACAGGTATAAGGCTTGCAATGGAACCTGTTGTCATATTTCTAAACCCATTTGCATACTTAATATCTAAATAAGGCATACCACTTAAAAATCCTTTAAGCTGATCTCCAACAAGGCATTTTGCCACCAGCGATTTTCTTGCACAAATAGTGTCAAACATTTCTGACCTATCATCAAGATCTGCTTGATTTTTGCCCCATAACAAAACTATTGGCTGAGCATAAAACATTCTCTCTGTATTTGTCTGTATTTTAGCTCTCATATCATCCAAATCTTCTGCCGCCAGTTTCATTCCATAATCTATAGAATAACCATGTTTTAACTGAAGACTTATATTGCTCATGTACTGACTAAACTTAGAAGTAAGTCTTTTTATAACGCTTGAATCTGGTATATTTTCAACATAGGTTGTAATATCAATATTACCTATTTGAAAAAGCTCATTTAAATAGCCTACCGTCATATTTCTTGGAAAACCTATAATTGCATATACCCTGCAATACTTTTCAGGTCCTAAGTACATGTAATCTTTGCCTTCAATTATTCCATCCGGAGAGATTAAATCTAGTACATTAAGTGTTCCTCTCTTAAAGAAGTTATTTTCTTCAGTTAATTCATTATCCGAACTGTCATTGCTTTCCTTGCCACTTTCGTCTGATTGCTTTGACTTCTGATTAATTTTATTTTTCTTATTCTTCATCAATTTCAACAATCTGACCTACCCCCTCACTGTACAAATCAAATACTCCTTCTTTCTCAAGTTTTTCTATTTTTATATTTTTACCTCTATTAAATAAATCAGCAAAGATTTGCGCTGTACTTTCAGAATTTAACAAGTTGACTTTCATTCTAGCCCTTGAAAGCCCTCCTGCTATATTGTCAACTCTTGACTGAAGCTCATTTAGGACCTTTTTTTCATCTTTATCTGGAAGATATGCACCTATAGTACAAAAACTCTTTCTTACAAAAACACCTTTTTCATCTTCCATTTTCCTATAAGCCGTATAAAGCTGCGAACAGTAATTCTTTAGGTTATCAGAAATTAAAGTATCACTACTGTTCATTGTCCTTTCGACCTGATCAGCTGGCTCCTTTATTTCCATTTTCTTTAAAGTTGTATGAAACATAATTGGGAAATTAAGTGATAAGGCACACATGATAAGACAATTTTCAAAGCTAGTTTGCTCTTCATCCGTTAAAAGTTCAAAATCTGGAGAGGATATACCAAGATTAACTCTAATAGCCCCATTTTTCATATATATCTTATTGCTTTTGATTTCTTTAATATTCATAAGTCTTTTTAGTGCATTTTTATCAAGACTCTGTTCATAATCACTTTTCTCGTGCTGCTCAAAATTACTGCTTTTTTTAGCTTTAGGCCTTTTACTTCTCCTAGTGTAAATAACTACAAAGAGCATAAAAACACCTGCAAGTACTGGAAATATTATTCCTATAAAGACCACATTTTCACCTTCTATCTTCCATACTTAAAAACCTTATTTCTAAATTTAAATCTAAACATTTTAATTAAATAGCCATCAAAATTATAAGTGTCATCTACCTTTAGAAATGCACATAAAGCTGCAAATACAACTGCAATTATTGATATAATAAGTCTTATAGTAAGACCTATGTAATTAAAAGTTATACTTGATGAATCAGCAGAACTTCTATGAATAGTCATATAGCTTCTGTCACCTAAAAAAGCAAGTGCAACTACAGTTCCAGCTGCAATTATCCATCCGAACTGTCTAAGTGACATATAGCCACCTATAATCTTATCTTCATCATTTATGTTAAAGGGTACTTGAAAATACCTCATAGACCATTTCCTCCTTACAAGCTGATAAACCATTAAACCAGAGTACAAAGTACAAAGTACAGAGTACAATGAAGGTGGATTTACCTTCCTCTCGTCAGGTAAATCTTAAAACTTAAATATTATTAGCTTCGCTGAGCCCCATAAATGGTGCTATTGCGTAAGCAATCCAAAATAAGTTTTAAGATTTTCTGTAGCAAAACGAAAGAAAATCATCCTTCTTTGTACTTTATACTTTGTACTTTCTACTTTGAAAAAAGGTTTGCCAATTAAATAATTATTAATAAAGCAGCCCTTCTTATTGTCCCATTCCCCAGAATAAACCGGCAAACACAGCAAAACCTCCAATTAAAAGAGCTGCTATAATTACAGTCAATACTGAATCCATAGCCTCTGATCTTGCGTCCTGTTTTTTGCTGGCCATAAGCATTTTAATTCCTATAACAACTACTGCTATACCCACAAGCGCTCCTCCAAAAGCTGCTGCTATACCTTTATTAGCTTTAAATATTGAACTTGCAACATCTGCTGGAGTTTGTGTAGTTATTTGAGTTGATGTTGCTGTTGATCCACCTGTACTATCTGAAGCATTAGAACCTCCTGTAAAGGTTGCATCTTTAGCAAAAGCACACATAGGGTTTGTCATAATAAATGCTGTTGCTGAAGCTAACGCTACATTTGCCTTTAACCATGCTTTTTTTGTTTTTCCCTGAATTTGTTTTAACTTTCCATTAATCATATAATTCACCTTTCCTTTCTATTTCACTACATTAGTAAGCGTCTTTAAAAGCCCAGTAAATACTGGCATAAAATAGTAAAACATCAGTGCTAGGGTTATAACACCAAAATCTGCTGCTGCCATTTTTTTTATGGTTTTGCTGTGTAATATTGCTCCACCTATAAGAAAAATAAAAGCAGCTGCATATCCAAGAAGTGCTATTGGATATACAATGGGAGTTAAAAAATTGTAAAGCATCATAACCACTGTAACCAGCTTACTGCTAGCCATTTCTGGAGATACAGGTTGTACATTCACAAGATCACCAGCTTTCATATTTTTATTTATGAGGCTGTCACACTAAGATTATTTAACATGTAACTTAAAATTATTGCGAATCAACTTAATCAATTCACAATTCACAGTTCACAATGCACAATGAAGGATAATTTGCCTTCCTTTCGTCAGGCAAATCTTAAATTTAAATATTATAAGCTTCGCTTAGCACCATAAATGGTGCTATTGCGCAAGCAATAAAAAAATTAAGTTTAAGATTTTCTGTAGCAAAGATTATTAATATACAAAGTTTTATTGCACTGCTATTGAAATTAATTCTACTAAGTTAAAGAACCTACATTGGCTTACGCCCAAACCCCTAGTATGTGTATCCTTCATTGTGAATTGTGAATTGATTTAATTCGTAATATTTAAGATTTGTGTATAAAATAACTTTATGTGACAGCCCCTTATTTGTCATACTTTACTTTCTTCATAAGTTTTTCTTTCGTAAGTTTTTACAGTATGAACTCCAATACTATTTGGTAAATCAAAAGGTCTTGCACCAAAGGATTTATCAAATTCCAACCTTTGCTTTTCCATATTAAATTTATAATAATTCAAATTGGCAGCTACTATTCCAGTATCCGACATCTTACGGGTTCTCGACATTGATATAGAATTTTGTTTTTGCAGCAGCATTAAATTACTCATTATATTTAAATCATCATTTTGTTTTCGCTTTTCAGCTTTAATCCTTTTTGAATCTTCCTTGTTTCTCTCTTTACTTTCAATATTTCTTCTCTTTTTTTCATCTTTATATCTAACATCACTTTTTATTATTTGTGTAATAGTTGCATTACTTAAATCAAGTTCTTTTGCAATCTCACAAGCCTTTTTCTTTTCAACGTAATATAATTTTTTAACTTTGTCATATTGTAATGCTTTTTGTTCATTTTTAATTTTTCTTCTTCTGCTTGCTTCTTCTAAATACCTAGAATCCTTTTTTACATGCTTATATATGTTTTGTTTTGTACTTTCCATAATTTTAGCAATTTCTTGAATACTTTTTTTCTCGTTAAAGTACATTTCAACAATCCTTGTACTGTCCATAATAAAATCCCCCCAATTTTTATGGTTTACTAGCAAAATTTTTTATTTCCGCGCCTAATACATAATTTTCTTAAGCACAAGCTTATTTTATAATATTTTTAATCGTTGCTTCTTACCATCTTTGTTGCATTTTTATGCTATTTTTGTTTCATTCTAACTAAGGCATATTAAATAAAATTGCACAAAAAAATAAGGGCGGATAATCTCCACCCCATAAAAATTTAATGAACTTGTTTAAAAATAATCATTTAGATGATTTTCTTCACTGTGTTCAAGCTCTACCATCAAATAATTAAAAGCTTCTTTAATTGTTGAAAAAGTTTTATCAGCACATTTAAGCCAAACTACATTTCCATCTTTTACAATCAATCCAGTATACATTTTATACTCTTTATATACTACGATATAATTTTTACTTTGAATCCATATAACTTCTTTATCAGCAAAAGCCTTCATACAAGATTCAATATTAATTTGTTTCTTCATTTCTTTATTAATTTCCTCATTAAGCTCATTTGACTTCAATAATACTTCATAATCGCTTAAAGCATGATTTTTAGTAAGTATATAAAGCTCTTCTCTAAATATTTCTTCATTACTCCATACAACTTTTTTCTCCTTCTCATTTTTTAATTTTTCATTTTCGTTACTCATTTTTTTATCCACCTTTCTAATTTTTTGCATAAAAAAACTGCATATAAGATGTATAGATACACTTAAATACAGTTAGTTAGCCTAAATGGCCTATGCGATAAGTTACAAAGTAAAAACAAATTTCTTTACAATATTACTTATATGTTAATTTTCAAAAATCTCGTGAATAAATAAAATATTTTTAATAAGGCTAGATTTATCATAGGAGAGATCTGCTGTATTAGCATAAGAAAATATGCTAATACAGCAGCCCCTAATTTTTTACTTTTCCACTTTATCGTTAATTATTTTACTGTACTCGTTTAAAATTGAATCTAACATCTTGCTCGCAGCAATAACTTGTGGATCAAGTAAATTTTCTTTTTGCGCAATTAGTTCTGTCAAGTTTTCTCTTAAATTTTGTATTTCTACTTCTATATCATAAATTTTCGACATTTTAAAACCTCCTTTCAAAAAATATTTTAAGAAAGAAGGCAGTCAAAACATATATAAAATTGTAATTTTTGTATTAATATTGTATTTTTTTAAATTTATTCACAAAAAAAATAAAAGCACCAGTATTTCTACCAGTGCCATATTAATAATTATTTTGTGTAATCATCAACCTCAAAAGATGATATTTTATCAAATACAACATAATCAGTTTTTATTATATCTGGACTTGATGTTTGAGTTATATCAAATTCATAGAAGGGGTCTCCACTTCCTGCTGACCTTAATCTATACCACGATATAAACTTATTTACTGTATCCATAGTCACATTGTATTGTTTAACTTGTCCGTTAGTCATAGTTATGTTTAATACAGATTTATCAGAATTATTTGTTGGCGTCGGTGTTGGTGTAGATGAATCTGTTACTGTAACTGTACAAGATGCACTCAAATTACTTCCATCTGTAGTTGTTGCTGTTATTGTGGCTGTTCCTGCTTTTACTGCTGTTACTTTTCCTGTTGAATCTACAGTTGCTATACTTGGGTCACTTGATGTCCATGTTACATTTTTATTTGTTGAGCTGTCTGACGTTACCGTTGATGTTATAGTGTCTGTTTGTCCAACAGTTAAAGAATCCGCAGTTTTATTTAATGTTATTCCTGTTGCTGATGGATTAATTAAATAGCCTGTTGAATCTATATCTACTGCATCAAAGCCGATAGCTCGTCCATCCTTTGCTATATCTTTTATTTCAACCACATGAGTTCCAAAGGAATTAAATGTATACTCATATACTAATACTTGACATATACCAGTAGAATTATATGTATTAATCTTATCAACACTATTGCCATCTGCAAGCACTTCATTTTGATAGTCATTTATCCTGTTATTATAAACTGAAGCTATAATTCTAAATTTTGAGCCATAAAACTTAAACTTGAAACTATCACCAATAGTATTTGAATAGAATTGACCTCCATTATAATATCCAGCCAAGATCTCATTTGCCCAATTACCTATTTTTAGTATTTTGATATTACTATCATCATATCTCTTCCAACCTATTTCAGGATTCTTAAGCACCTCCCCAACTTTAGCACTATTATCAGCAGTACCATTCAAATTACTAGTTCCAACAACACCACCGTCATCTGTAGTTGTACCATCAAGCAATTTAACATTCCTAATCTGCTTAACAATCCTATTTAATTTTGTATTTTGATTAGTTGCAGCAAATGCCTGTGAAAAGCATCCTAAAACAACAACTAAAAATACAACTAAAGTAACTTTAAATCTTTTCTTCATTGTGTTTCCCCCTTAAACTATGTATTAATTTGGATTAATATCTATATTATTATCGTAATGTAATAATATTTATTTAGATAAAATTTATTCATATTAAAAAGCACTGGAATTAACCAATGCTCTTTACAGCTTCTATATTCCGCATTTTCTCCTCAATACTGCTATCTCTTCCCCTTTTAAAGCATAGGCAAAAATAAAAACACCGTAAAATCTATTTTTTAATAATACGGTGTCCTTTTCACAAAATCCTTATTAAATTTCAGCTAAATGCCTAATTAAAGAGAAAAAATAAACTTGACTTACAGTTGCATGAGTAACTTCAGAACTCACAGGCTTGTCTTTTTCTCTTTTCAAATATATTGGATAGACTTTTTCAAATATCTTAAAAGTTAGTTTTCTCTCCATTGATAAATTACTGGATGGTTTATTATTCACTGGTTAATTGAAAGATGAAATGCTACTTTGTAAAACAAAAACACACCTAAATCTTTGAGCGAATACTAGACTAGTGGCACTGATTGTTTAAAGCTTACTTTCTAATAAGAGCTGTTTTAACATGGGGTAATTTAGACTTAAATAAAAAAAGAAATAACACTGCATAATATAATAAAAAAAGTTAAATTTTTTGATGTGAAATAAAAAAATGTGGGAACAATAAAAAATAACGAGGTCGCAAACTTGCAATCCCGCTATCTTTCTTAATGGTAGCCCCAACGGGAATCGAACCCGTGATTCCGCCTTGAGAGGGCGATGTCTTAGCCGCTTGACCATAGGGCCATATATTGTGCTCACGAAGAGTACGCATTTAATTATATATATTTTATACTATCTTTGCAATATACTTTTTTGCTAAAATATGCTTTCTTTACTTATAAACTTTAACTTATCTTAATATTTCGCCATAATACTAGTTAATACTATAAAATTAAATCAATTCACGATGCACAATTCACAATGAAGGATACACATACTATTGGTTTGGGCGTAAGCCCATGTAGATTCTTTAACTTAGTAGAATTACTTTCAATAGCAGTGTAATAAAACTTTGTATATTAATGATCTTTGCTACAGAAAATCTTAAAACTTATTTTTTGATTGCTTACGCAATCGCGGCATTAATGTTGTTCAGCGGAGCTGAACAACATATAAGTTTAAGATTTACCTGACGTAAGGAAAGGTAAATCATCCTTAACTGTACCCTGTCATCTGTACTCTGTACTCTGACCTTAAGTATTATAGCTTTAAATCGTCCAATACTTCATCCACATCTACAGCTGTTTCCTTATCGTAGAAAACACATATAGCTTCAGCATAATCATAATCCTCTTTATCAACATTATAAACTATAAACTGCGCATCAATTTCAAGCTCATCCCTGCATTCTTCTACAATTTCGCCTATGTTGTCAGCCGCAATGTCATCAAGATATGGAAGGAAAAACTCATCATACCAAACATCACCTTCATTTTCATCATCGCATTCATCATCTGAAAAAGCTTTTGCTGCATTTATTTCGTCATCATCAAAATCATAAAAAAATCTTAAGACAACAATTTCTGATTTGTACTTTATTTCTTCAAGATCCTCTACATCCTTACTCTTTATAAATTCTAGAATTTTATCCTTATCCATACAATCACCTCAAAAAAATTTTTATAAATATTTATAAGCTTTTTTGGTTAAATTTAATATAAACACTTATTCCAAATTTATAATATCATATAATATGCTAATAAAAAATATTTATTCAAAAAATAGCATGTATTATTATTAGTTTTTAAATTTTCAAAAAATTTTGCATATATATTTAACACTTTATATTTTCTGGATTTATTATATAATCAAAGGGATAAGGTAATTTTTTTATTGGAGGTAAATCGATGAACGTAAATGTAATAGGCGTACCATTATACTACGGTTCTGATAAAAAAGGCGTAGATTTAGGACCGAACAAAATAAGAGATAATAATTTGATGGATATTTTAAATAAATATAATCATAATTCATATGACCTTGGTAATATCTTTGTACCACCAATATCAGATGAAGATAAATTTTTATTTCACAATAAAATGAAATTTTTAGATCCAATTGTTAATGTAAATACTAATTTAGCTGAAGAAGTTTACAATTCTTTAAACTCTGGCAATTTTCCATTTGTAATTGGAGGAGATCATTCTCTTGGACTTGGAAGCATTTCTGGAGCTAGCAAATTTTATAATAACTTAGCTGTAATATGGGTTGATGCTCATGGTGATATAAATACAGATAAAACAACAAACTCAGGTAATGTACATGGAATGCCTTTAGCCGGAGCTATGGGAATAGGCTCACCTGATCTTGTAAATATATATTATAGCGGCATTAAAGTAAAGCCTGAAAATGTATTTATTGTAGGTGCTAGAGATTTAGATGAAGGAGAATTAAAATTAATATCTAACAAAAATTTAAATGTATATTCTACAAGTGACATTAAGAAAAATGGAATTGCAAATATAATGAAAAGTATAAATGAAAAACTAATTGAAAATGACATTAAAGCAGTTCATTTAAGCTTTGATATAGATTGTATAGACAAATCCTTAGTACCAGGTACTGGAACTCCTGTATCTAATGGCATGAGTATAGAAGAAGGAGAATACCTTATTGAGTATCTTATGAAAAGTAAATTAGTTAAATCAATGGATTTGGTTGAGTTTAATCCATTACTTGATAAGGATGATGAAACTTTACATGTAGTAATGAATTTAATAGATTGTATTTTTAAAAATATGAAATAAATATTGCTAAACAAGGTGTAGTGCAAAATCAAATAACAAGGTACAGGTGCATTAAAAATAATGTGGTATACGAGCATCTCGAAATCTTAAATAAAATTAATAAAACTAAGCGGCAAATTTTTTAAGGCTTAAGATCTTTAGATAACTCGCAAAAAGACGCTCAGACAATCTAAATCTCTAAAGCCTTAAAAAATTTTCCACTAAGTTTTATACAATTTTATTTAAAATATTTCTTCGATACTCGTATACCACATCATTTTTTTAATACACCTGTACCTTGTTATTTTGATAGTTTCACTGCATCTTTGTTTCTGTGCAATATTTAAAACATAGCCAAAATTCCGTAGGCACACTAATATTTTTTCAGTAATTCCTTTTTTCAAAATAGATCACTAGAAAATAGTTATAAGTAGTCCAAAATCTTACTGGACTTACATCCATGTGTTCTTTCCTTAAACCACTGTAATTTCAAATAATTCGTTATCGTTATCGAACCGGTACCCTTAGCACAGTTTTTAATTTTTGCAATTCTGTTTTTCTTGGATCTGACAGGTAAATTTCATGATGTTTCCTTATACTTCCATCATCATTAACTGTTGAAATTGCATTTTTTAAGTTATTATTTTTAATATAATTTTCAATTTGCTTTACTGTTTCAGGCTCATCGTCATATGGACCTACATGCATCATTTGAACGCACAGCCCCTCTTTTAAAGTTTCAAATCTGGCTTTTGAAAAGTCAAGCTTGGGTTTCTTTTTTACAGCTTCAAGGCATGCCCAATTAAAAACCTCCTTTGTCACAAATTCAGGCTGTCTAATCATAGCTGTCCAATAAAATTTACTTTTATCCGAAAAATCTATTTTAGAATCTTTACACCGCCACAAGCCTTCCAGTGGAGGCACTACATATTCAAAATATCCTTCTATTTTATTTTCTCCCATCTTGCTCATTTTAATTGTATAAGATAGTGCATATAGAACTTCTAAAGCTGCTTGATATTCTCCAGCTTCTGCATTAGGATCTCCTTTACCATCTATCATAATAAACTTCATTGCTGGCACCTCAATTAAGCTAGGCTTTCTCTTTGGCATGTATAAAGCTTTAAATTCTTTTTTATAATCTAATTTATTTTCCATCGTGTCCCTCCTAATTCTTATAGATATACAATCTAGAACATTAAAATTGCGAATTCCAAGTTTATCCTGACAACAATGTTTTCAATTCACAGTTCACGATGCACAATTCACAATGAAGGATGATTTTTCTCTGCTATCGCTCGAAAAATCCGAAAACTTAATGCTTGCGCATGGTGTAAAACACAGTGTTCAGCGCAGCTGACATTATAAGTTCTAAGATTTACCTAATCAAAGCTAAAGGTAAATCATCCTTCATTGTGCATTGTGAACTGTGAATTAAAAAACTTGTTATAAGGATGAACTTTGTATTTGCAATTTCAATTTTTCAAGTACTATATCTTTATTGGTACAATAACATGTGTTATATAATTATTAGGGTTTCCTTTAAATATCATACCTGGCCCTTTCTCATATATCTCCCTTGATGGAAGGCCGCATTCTAATCCATTCTCTTTTGCATAATCAAAAATAGCCTTATATGCCTTATTTAAATTTTCATAGGAACCTTTATGTGTAACACAAATTGCATTTATTTTAGGCAGCTCCCTTACTGTAACTGCGTCACTTTTAATCATTTTCGAAATTGGCACGCATAACTCTATATCTGCTTCTTCTTTAAATTCATCATCATAATAGCAATTCAAAGGACTTCCACTTGCATTTCCTTTAACTGCTTTGTAAATTTTACCTATGTAGTTTCCCACATCACTGTATTTCCCCTTAAATCTAATTGATGCCACAAGCACAGCTTCAATGGATTTAATTTCAACTTTGTAATTCATCCAATTAACCTCTTTCCCTTCTGGTTTTATATAGAGGTCAATATTTTTTAACAGTTCCTTTTCCCTTCTCATTTTTTCTTCTATAATTTTTTTCTTTTCTTCTAAAAAATAAGATAAATCATCCTCGTTTTGAAAATTTTCTATTACATCTTTAATTTCTGCTATAGAAAATTCAAAGTTCCTAAGCACACAAATAAGTTGTGACTTTTTAAAATCATCTTGACTATAATACCTATAACCATTTTCTTCGTTTCTATAGGATGGTTTTATTATATTTTCTTCATCATAATACCTTAAAGTTTTTACCGTCAAACCTGTAATCTTAGAAAACTCGCCTATTTTATACATTCAATCACCTCTACGAAAATTATTATAAACCATCCACCGCAGGGGAAAGTCAATACTATGGGGAGAACTTTAAATATAGAAATTAAAAATATCGAGTTTATCCTGACAAATTACAATTTATCGAGGAGAAGCCAAAGTACAGAGTACAAAGTACAATGAAGGACGATTTTTCTCCGTTAACACTACGAAAAATCTGAAAACTTATTTTTTTATTGCTGCGCAATTGCGCTATTGATGACGCTCAGCGAAGCTGACACCATTTAAGTTTAAGATTTACCTGAGAGAATCAAAAGGTAAATCATCCTTCTTTGTACTCTGTACTTTGTACTTTGTACTCTGCTCTAAAAATTGTAATTTGAAGTGCTTTCTATATCTCAACAACATTATCTATAAAGTCCATTCCCTCCACTAAATGCGAAACCACAATAAGTATTCCTCTAAAATCTCTTGTTCTTAGGATATTAAGTACTATTTCTCTTGTTTCTGCATCAACATTTGAAATAGGTTCATCTAGAATTATTACATCCTTGTCATTTAGCATTGCCCTTATAAAAGCTATAATTTGAGCTTGTCCACCTGAAACACCAGCAGTGCTTTGACTTATTTCAGTATCCAAACCATTTGGCATCTTGTTTACATATTCCCATAAATTTAATTCTTGTATTATATCTTCAACTTCTTGACGACTTTTTTTATTTTGACCATACAATATATTTTCAAGCACAGTCCCTCTAAATAGAAATATATTTTGTGATACTATTCCAACTCTTTCCCTCAAACTTTCAGTGTTAATTTCTGTGACATCAATATTATTATAAAATATATTTCCAGAACTTTGATCATAAAGCCCTAGTAAAAGCTTAATAAGCGTTGATTTTCCAGAACCATTTTCACCTTTAATAAGAACCTTCTCACCCTTTTTCATTTCAAAGCTTAAAGACTTAAGGACGGTTTTATTTTCATCATATTTAAAGTTCACCTCTTTAAGCTTTATAGAATTTATTTCTTCATTTAAGACCTTATTTCTTCCTGTATTTTCATCCTTCATATCCAAAAGTTCATAAATCCTCTCTATACTTAAACATGATGGCTTTATAGTTGTACCTATTGTAGCTATTCCCTGCGCACTTGAGAAAACCCTATCTATGTATAACGAAAATGAAGTGTATAAACCTATAGTAAATTGACCCTTTAAAATTAAAAGTCCTGCAATAAATAATATTAAAAGAGAACCAAAATTACTTATAAGCTGTGTATTTTCCATAAAAACAACCATAGATTTACTTTGTTTTATGCTTACTTTTATAAGCTCATTTAGCTTTTCTTTAAACTTACTAAGCTTACTCTTCTTGCCGTTTAACACTTTAATAGTTTCAATTCCATTTATTATTTCGTAGGATTCTCCATTTAAAAAAGCGCTGGCTTCCATCATTGCTCTTGTACTTTTCATAAACTTTTCTGCTGATAATTTTGCAGAAAAGAAAAACACTGGTGCCAATACAATCGCAACTATAGCTAACTTATAATTTATTACAAACATAGTTATGATAGCAAGTCCCGCATCAACAACACTTAAAAATACACTAATAATTGATGGAGAAAAAATACTTCCAACAGAACTGCACTCATTTATCCTACTTTGAACATATCCCTTTTCCGTTTTTGCAAGATAACTCATTGGCAAATCCATAACCTTCTCCATTACAGAGCATCTCATTTCATTTACAACTAAATTATTTATTTTTACAAATACATATTTTGAAGCAAAGGAAATAACATATCGCAGGATATATAAAATTGCTATTATAGCTATATAAAAATAAAATTCCGATAAACTTTTTTTGCCCAATAGTACCTTGTCCATTAAATGTCCTATGATATAAGGAACAGGAGTTGACACAATTGAACTTAAAATCATACCTATAATTCCAATAATAAAAATTCCAAAATACTTTTTTAAAAAAGGCTTTAATTTTAAAATACTACTAAGCTTACCCAAGTAAAGCACTTCCTTCTTTTAAGTTTCTTAATTCATTTACAATATTTTTAAATTCATTTTCTTCTCTAATTAAATCAAATTCTGATTTTTCTAAACGCTTCAATAAAATTTCATAAGTATTTATTGGCATTTTACCTTTCTCGGTTATTTCACTAAAATACCAAATTGAATTAAAATTAAATTCACTCACATTATTACATTTAAGATCTTCAAGCATGCTGCAGAGCATATTAACGGCTTTTTTTCTTTCATTAAACTTCAAATAAATACTGGCTAGCCCTAAATAATCGCTCCACATACTTAGAACAGATTTTCCATCTACTAAGAAAGCTTTTTTTACATCAATTGATAAATTTAAATACCTCTCAGCCGACTTTAAATCCTTTTCCTTTTTAACATAAGATTCTGCTAAAGCACTGAATATCATATCAGAAAAACATATGTTTTTATAAAGCTCACTTTGAAAAATTTCTCTTCCTTTTTTTAAATCACCATTTTTGATATATATATTTGCAAGCATAACATCTACATTAAATTCACTTTTGCGAATTTTATTTAAAGCTTCTATTGCCTCCTCTTCCCTTCCCATTGAGCTATACACACTGCTAAGTTGATACAAAGCTCTTTCTACTAATTCTTCTTTATCGGAGTTTTGAACAACCTCCTCAAATAATGTTTTAATTCTCATATTTATCTTTTTAATCATTTCTTCATCACTTATTTTCCATAAATACATTCTAAATAAACAAGCTAATTTCAATTTTAATAAATAGCTACTTTTATACTTTTCAATATATTCTTCGCTCTTACTAATACCATTATAAAAATCATCTGATCTAAACAGCTTTATACATTCTGCAAATATTTTATTTGCCTCTTCCTCTGAAAGTTCAACCTTATAATTAAGCAATTCATCTATAGAAACTTCAAAAAAAGCAGCAAGCACTGGCAAAAAAGTTATATCAGGATACGAATTCCCACTTTCCCATTTTGACACTGCTGCTGTTGACACACCTATATAATTTCCTAATTCTTCTTGAGTAATTTTCTTCTTTTTTCTAAGTTTAAATATAATTTCACCTATTGATATCTTATCCATCTTTTAATCACTCCCAAATTTATTATGCATTTAGTATATCTTATTTACATATTTATTCCAATAGATATGTAGTTAACTATTGCATAAAAACTTAACCGTAGGTTAAACTAATCAAATGATAAATTTAAATGGGGCCATCGCACTAAGATTATTTAATACGTAACTTAAATTTATTGCAAAGTAAGAGCATTTTGGAACATTAAATAGCATCAATAAATCCAAGAGGAATATTCTTAAAATTCTAAGAAATTTCAATAACTCACTAACGTTCAAACAAATTGAAATTTCTAAGTCTTTTAAGAATATCCCTCTAAGATTTATAAGATGTTATTTAAACCGTCCCAAAACGCTCTTACTTCGCAATTACAGTGACTTAAGGAAAAAATTCCTCCGTGCCTACGGAATTTTGGAATAAAAGCGGTAACTATTGCAATTGTATAAACAACAAAAATAAGTTGTAAGATTTTCTGTAGGAAGGCGGAAGAAAATCATCCTTCACTGTACTCTGTACTCTGTCAGTTGTACTCTGAATAATGGCTCGCAATATTTAAGATTTGTGTATAAAATAATTTTGTGTGACAACCCCATTTTAAATAGATGTGATAGTAAATATTATATTTCTTCGTTTGTGAGTAAGTAGGATGGATGATTTAATCCCGTAGGTTCATAAAATTCATCGTGGGTATATTTAAATCCAAGCTTTTTTAATAAACTTGCGGACGCCATATTTTTAGGATTATGTCCAGCAAAAAGTGCATTAACCTTAAGGGTTTTAAATGCATATTCTACAACCCCAAGGCAAGCCTCTTTCGCAAATCCCTTTCCCCAATATTCTTCTTTTAAATGTACTCCTATTTCAAGGACATTATTTTCAGCATCATATGGTCTTAATCCACAACATCCTACACATTCTTTGTCCTCAACCAAATAAACTGGCCAATACTGAATCTTGAATTTATTATTGTTTTCTATTTCCTTATCTAATCTTTGCTTTACTTGCTTCTCTGACATTTTGCCATTCGCTGTAATAAATTTTGTAACTTCTGGGTTATTCCAAAGTTCTAAGGCATCCTCTATATCATTTTCATCCCATACTGAAAATCCTAATCTTTGTGTTTTCATAAAAAATCTCTTCATAAATATACTTACTCCTGTATCTTTAATCTCCTCACAAGTTCCTTGCATTCATTGGCACTAATTATTTTAGGCACTGGATATGCTGGATTTCCCTCTTTAGTAGCTCTCTTAGCAATTAAAGGTATGTCCTCATCTTTTAATTCTTTAATACCTAATGGAATATTCATATTTTTATTCATAGCCTTTATTTTCTCTATAAATCTTAAGGCTAATTCTCTATCCGGTTCACTTTTGCTGCCAATTCCAGAATAGGCTGCCATTTCAGCTAATTTTGAATAAGCCGTTTCCCCATAAAACTCCAATACCTTAGGAAGTATTATAGCATTAGCAAGTCCGTGAGCAACTCCATACAGTCCTCCAATACTGTGAGCTATTGCATGTACATATCCAACATTAGCCCTTGTAAAAGCTTGTCCAGCATAATTTGATGCTAGCAGCATAGCATTACGACCTTCTATATTAGTCCCATCATCATATACCTTTTCTAAATTGTCTATAATCAATTTAGTTGCTTTTAAAGCCATGTCATTTGTAAATGTAGTTCCATTTTTACCTATATAGGCTTCAACCGCATGAGTTAACGCATCCATACCTGTTGCTGCAGTAAGGTGAGGCGGAACACCAACTGTTAACTCAGGATCTAATATAGAAAAGTCTGGTACAAGTTTAAAATCTGCAATTGCATATTTCTCATGTGTTTCAGAATCTGTTACCACAGCGGCAACTGTAGCTTCTGAACCACTTCCAGCTGTAGTTGGCACCGCAAAAAGAGGCTTTATAGGCTTCTTTACCTTTAGGAATCCTCTTAAATCTTTAATTTGTAAATTACTATTAGCTGCTCTTGCTGCTACTACCTTTGCACAATCAATTGGAGATCCTCCACCAATTGCAGCTATTGCATTACATTTACTATCTTTATAAACTTTAAGGCATTCTTCAATATTTTCTATGCTTGGATTAGGCTTTACTCTGCTATAAGTTTCATAAAATATATTATTTTCCTTTAACTTTTTGAAAAAATTATCTAATAATCCTGATTTCATTATAGTTCCACTTGCTATAACAAGAACTCTGTCAATATTCTGTTCCTTCATTATATCCGGTAATTTATTTACACTACCCGCACCAGATATTAATTTAGGTTCTTTAAACTTTATAATATTAGTTCCTGCTTTCATTGCCACTTGAACTGTTCTATAATATGCTTTTTTTAAAGTCCAAATCATATTTTTCCTCCACAAATTGATTACTGAAGATTCAATTATTTTTTTATTAGGCTATGTTTTAAATAAGTGTTAATTTTTACACTTATTTAAAACATAGCCTTTTATTTTACTTTTATTTTTTAGCTACAATCAAATACCATTGTTTTCTATATTTTATAACCTAGTGGCAATATATGTCAAGACTATTATTTTTTTCTTTGGATATGTTTTAATAAATTTATATCTACATACTAAATTTGGCAACAAGAACTTTTAAATCTTCTGTACTTTGTTTCATTTTATCAGTTTCAATTTTAACTTCATTTGCCTTATTTTTTATACCTAACACTTTGTCTGCAATATCATTTGTTCCATTTGCTCCATCACTACTTGCTCTTGAAATTTCTTTAATTGCATCGGCAACATTTTTTATTGATGCTAAAAGCTCCTCTGAAGTTGCACTTAAATCTCCAACTAAATCGCTTACATAATTTGCATCCTTATCATAATTTTCCCCAACAGCAACTGATTCTTTATAGCTATCTATGACCTTTGTTTCAATATAATTTAAAGTTTCTTTAGATGCATCTGCAAGACTATTTACTGCTTCAAATACAACACCAACAGTACTTTGTATATTGCTTACAGTTTCCTTAGAGCTTTCTGCTAGCTTTCTTATTTCTTCAGCAACTACAGAAAATCCCCTTCCAGCCTCTCCTGCTCTTGAAGCCTCTATTGAAGCATTTAAAGCTAACAAATTAGTTTGATCAGATATTTCTAAGATTGCATCTGATAAAATCTTAATCTTTTCTACTTCTTTTGTTTTATTTAATGCAGCTTCCATTTCTTTTCTTATTTTAACACGAGTTTCATCTGCCTCTTTTTGATGAAGTTTAGAATTATCCTTTAATTTAAGTGCCCTTTTTCCTATTTCCTTAGACGACACAGCTCCTTCTTCTGCTTTATTAGCCACATTCCCAACAGAAAATTCTATTTCATCAGATATAGCACTTATTTCTTCAGCTCCTGCAGCTGTTTCCTCCATTCCCGCCGAAAGTTCCTCTACTGTAGCCGATGCTTCTTCAAGTGAAACTGCAAGTTCTTCAATATTATTCTTAGAAATTACTATTGAATTATCTACATTTTTTGTTTCAAGTGTTATAGCTTGTATAATTTCTTTTATTGAACTTTGCATTTCATTAGTAGCATTTGTTATATCTCCAAGCTCATCCTTTGCTGTTAACCATTTTTCTGGTATATCATTACTTAAATCGCCTTTAGCAATAGTTTGTATATGGTTTTTTAAAAAACGCAATGGAGTTGTAATGTTTCTTATAATAAAGAAGCATAAAACACTTACACCTGCTACTATAAATAAAGCAATGAACATGAGCATATCACTATCAAATTTAATTAAATTTTCAGCTTTCTTTTCTATATCATCATTTTGTTTATTCGCAAGTTTTACAACTTGATTTATATAGTTCCTATGTTCTGAGTACAATGGCTCCAATTTATAATTTAATATATTTTCTGCTTTTTCCTTATCTCCATCTTTTACGGCTGGAACAAATTCCTCATTAAAAATCTTAAAATAAGCTTTAGCTGACTTATATGCATCTTGTACCATTATTTTTTTCATGGTACTATTGGGCAGAGAATTTTCCCATACTTTATGCCTATCTTCATAATCTTTTTCCAAACCATTTTCATAATCAATATAATTGCTAATTTTTGTTCTATCATCTTCATTTAATAATTGTAATGTTGTAAGATGTGATTCCACTATGTACTCTGGAGGCGGCAAAATATCTGCCACTAAATCCTTTCCCATTATTATTTGTTTGTACATGCTTCCATTGATTTTTACTTCAGTTATAATTTTATTAGAATAAACCGACAATATTAAAAATCCTATGGCAAAAATAACAACCAACATAAGTAACTTGTGACCAATTTTTAATTTTTTTAACATAACATAATCTAACCCCTCTATTTTTTATTTTCCGCTTTTGTCGCATTATAACCTTTTTCGTTATATTTTTAGTAATTGTGTAAAATCAAGTCATTCCATTAATAATATCAAATTTGATACCAAAAATCAATATTTGTTGCTAATTTATCAAAAACAATGCAACTTATTTAACAAACATTCTATTCTATTTTTTTAACAACTAACCTAAAAAATAACAAGCCCAACTTCAGCGCTCATTTTGTGTAGTACTTTGTTACTGTAACACTTGTTACAGTACTATATTACAGTTATGAAATATTACACAAAAAATAGCATAAAGTTAGACTTGTTATTTTCCTTAAGATGTCTTAATTCCTATTTACATTAATACTCTTTAACAATATTATGAATAAATATACACATACTAAATTTGCTATGGAAAAAATAATTATCTCTATTAAGCTTACTGCAACTCCAGATAACATCATACTAATCATCATAACTGTAATTGTCGTAAACATTGAAAATCCTTTAATAATTATTATTGATGACATTAAATAACCATAATTATTTTCCCTAATAAGAAGAATACCAGACAAGATGGCAAATGGAACAACAAAACCCAAATCCATTCCTTGAATAACTAATGTAGTGTAATGCTCTAAACCATTCGGAGCTGACCCAGTTTTTAAAGCTTGTGCTATTTTGCCGAGCCACATCATCCCTATTGCTATACCTATAAAAATTTCAAAACCTCCTATTAGTTTATTAGGCAATTTATCCTTAAAATTATTTTTAATATTATGTATATCAATCTCCATAATTGACATTATAAATGCAAACAAGCTACAAGACATTATTGTTACATAAACTAGAAAAAGATAATTAAAATTCCACAAAAAAGTATAGGACATGTACGTATAAAGAAAATACCCTAATGTTCCTGTAAGCAGTAATTTCCCCCTTAAGTTGTCCTTTCTAAGAACACTCATAGAAATTATAAGCATAGGAATTCCTAATACGATAGTTACTAAATCCTGTGCCTTGCCTTGCGCTACAACTGAAATTGAATCATTTTTATATATTCCTCTTCCATAAAGTATAACCTTTTCTCCATTTATAGAAGTTATAACATGCTGTCCATTACCATTATGAGAAAACATGCCAATAAGTGATGAAACCGCTGATAAAACAATAATTATTGCCACCAAAACCTTTAAGTATTTTTTGAATTTCATAAATATCATCTCCTAACTTTAATTTTTCCTTTGTTAAACAGTGTTTAATATATCAACAATGTTAACATTAAAGTTAGAATTAGTCAACAAAATTTAATATACGTTAGGCATCTTAAGGAAAGTCCGCTATTTATTCTGCAAATACTGCTTATGCTCATTTATAGATACACAACTTGAAACATTGAAATTATAAATACCAAATGTATCCTTATGCTAATATTTTCAATTCACAATTCACAATGCACAGTTCACAATGCACAATGAAGGATGATTTTTCTACGCAAGCGTAGAAAAATCTGAAAACTTATTTTTTATTGCTTACAGAGCAGCACCATATATGGTGCTTACAAAGCTGATAATATTTAAATTTAAGATTTACCTGAGAGAAGCGAAAGGTAAATCATCCTTCATTGTGAATTGTGCATCGTGAACTATGAATTGAAAAATATTGCTGCCAGGATAAACTTGGAATTTGCAATTTTAATGTTCCAGATTGTATATCTATAAGCACCTCTTTATTTAATTTTACCCCTGTATTCCGCTGTCTTTAATTCCCGTATATATGCTTGTAAATCTGGCATTTCGCTTTTAATAGCAAGCTTAATTGCTCTCCCAATATCGTATGGAACTCTCACTAGTGCTATAGATAGTGTTGAATTTTCTTTTTTTCCATACTTTCCTTCAATAATTGCATAAGATGCTTGAATTATTTCTAATGGATTTCCTACACTTCCTGTATTAAATAACATTTTTCCATCAAAATTATTTATGTATGCTTGGTGAATATCACCATATCCAACCACATCTGCTTCTATATTTCCCCCCTCAGGATCTTTAAAAAGCACCTTCTTTTCATCAAATTCTTCATCCATCTGAATACGGTGAAACACATCGTCTGGTGCTGCATGACACAGCCTTACGAGTCTGCCGCTCATAAAAAACTGCGCATACATTGGGAGGCTTTTTAAGTAAGCTATTCTATCTTGTCCAAGTTTTTTCCTATGCCATAATACTGTTTCATTATCATCACATTCAGATAAAAAATAGTCCCAGTTTCCTTTAACAACAATTTCGCAGTTTTGTTTTATAATATCAACTGCCTCATCTGAATCCGGTCCTTTACCTGCTATGTCTCCTAAACATATTATTCTTGTTATTCCCCTATCCTTGATATCTGATAAAACAGCCTGCAAAGCTGGAATGTTGCCGTGTATGTCAGAAATTATTGCTAGTTTATCCATTGCGATACCTCTTTTCTTGAATTGTTAAAATATATTATTAATTATAGTATAATACTATATGTATTTTATTAACATAACATTTAGCCATAAACTATTCTACAAATAGAAAAAGACCATGCCTCCACTCTCTTTCAAGTTTCCTCACAGTCTTTTTTACCCTTGTATTCATTTTCTACTTACTTTGCTGCTCCTTCAATTTTTCAAGTATTTTACCTATTTACTCCCATCAAGTTCTTCTTTCAACCACTCTTCATTCTCTTTACCACCTTGTTCTCCTACAACCTTATAAAAGTCCTCCATAGTTCCAATCTTAAACTCATATTTATTATAGTATTCCTTGAAAATATCAAAAAACTTTTCATCTCCAATTTTCTGCCTCAATTGTTCAATAATTATAGGAGCCTCATTATATATTGCCATTTCATATTGCTCAAGATTTGCATATTTATCTACAGCTCTATTTATAGGCTCAAGAGATTTTAAATTGTCCTGAAGATTCTTATTATTATCTATAGCCAAATCATTAAGTCCATACAAAACATATTTTCCAAATTTAGCACTCATGAAATAAGCTGAAAAATAACATGCAAAGCTTTCATCTAAAAAAGCTTCTTTAAATTCATTGTTTCCAACTGTAGAATACCACCACTGATGTAAAGTTTCATGAATTATAGCCATATCATATTGAGTCAAATCCCTATCAGTACAGTTCTCATTCATTTTATTATACTGCCCCAATTGAGTTATAGTTGGATACTCCATATCTCCACCATCCAAATAAGTTTCGGCAATATCATATTGACTAAATGGATATTTCCCAATTTTACTGTCAAAAAACCTAATAGTATCACAGGCGAGGTTCATCATTCTCTTTGCTGAACTTTCATTATCAAAATAGTAGCTATTTATCTTTATACCATCAACTTCTGCACTAACTACTTTGTAATCCTTGGACATAAACATATCAAAATCTCTATTATTTTTTGCTTCAAAACAGTATTTATCCTGAGTACCAGATGTATCTTCTGAAGTTTTCACACCTGTAGTAGCCAAAACCATACCCTTAGGAACTGTTATATTAACCTTATAATCTGAACTTTCACTATAGTTTGATTCACCTACTGGACAAAAAGGATTTTCATCAAAGGTTCCACTTTTCTTATCGTAAATTGACAATATTGGATACCAGTTAGTTACCGAAATTGCATTTTGAAAATAACCTAATCTTTGTTTTCCTTCTGGTATCTTAAGCGTAAAGGCTATATTAACTTCTGTTTCTTCATCCTTTTTTAACGGCTTTTTCAAAGTTATTTTTAAAACTTCTTTGTCCTGTGTATACTTTTTTACTCCTTCACTTATCTTTACTGAACTTATATTTATATCTCCAAGCTCTTCCTTCGTCAATGCCGATTTTTTCTTTCCTACGTCGGGCATAGTATCTGCTGAATTATAGGAATCTGCATATAAATGAAATACTATTTGTTTAAGGTCTACTCCATAATTATTTTTCAATTTAACTACTTCATATCCAGTTATGGTTTTATTGTCATCATTTAAAGCTAAATTCATATCGTATTGTGTTCTTTCCAATACTTGCTGTATCTTTTTTTTATGTACGGTTGACACTGACACTGATTTTACTGGTGCTTTTTCATGCTTTAATCCTACATAAAAAATCGTAGGAAGGGCAAACAAAGCAACTACTAATGTTATTATAATAGCTATTTTCTTTTTCATATTATCACTCCAATTTGTAATCAAATATAAAACTTTACATTTTTAACAATAACCTATAATAAAATAGTAGCATAGCAATGTCTCATAAATGTATCCTAAATGTCACCTAAATATAAAAAAATTAGTATAAGGCATCCGAAAACAAATCCCTATACTAACTTTTTTAATTATTTGAGTATGTTTTAAAGCACAGCCTTCTTTTTAAAAATATATGTAACAAAAAATCCTCTTTCATCCTCATTTTCAATATACCGTACTAATTCAAAAGATTTCTTTAAAACTTTAAAATCCTCAGGCTTTATTAAATCTTCTTCCTTAATTTTAGAATCAACCTTATGTTTATGTCCAAACCCACAAACAAATAAAATCCCATCATCACGCAGGTGATTTTCTAATTTTGAAATATTTTCTATACTCAATTTATAATGATTAATCACTATATTATCAAATACATCTAAATCTTTTAAAGCATCTTTTAAAGTTAAGTCAACTTGTTTTGTTGAAACTTTTAAATTTTCTTTTGTTGCAAAGCTTTCAAGCCTTTCAATTGCTTTAAGACTGAAATCAACTCCAGTTACAAAAAAACCATTTCTAAGAAGAAATATTGAATTTCTACCATCACCACAGGCAACATCAAGCACCGAGCCTAATTTTAAGTATTTAATATTTTCCACTAATGAACTTTCAGGACTTAAAATTTTATCACCTCTGTTTAAAAACTTTTCATCCCAGTACTGCTTGTCTCCAATATAATTCAAAATCATAACCTCACTTTGTATGTTCTATTTTTCTGCCTAAAATATCAACTGATGAATTATCATCTAAATTTACAGTAGCTTTTGCAACAGGAAAGCATGATAATTAGATGAAATCAACATGCTTTTTTACATATCGTTATGATAATACAATGCCTTTTTCTATTTTGTTTCCTTTTAAAAATTCTTTTACCTCAAGAGGTTTCCCACCTGGAAACTGTAATATTTCTATAATCAGAATACCGTTACTGGTAGCTACTTTAATTCCTTCATTATTTGCGTCTATGATATAACCAGGTGGTTTAATAATGCTTGCCTCTAATGATCTGGATTTAAATATTTTAATTGGAATATCTTTATAATAAGTATGAGCAGTTGGCCATGAACTTATATTTTTATATGGCCAAGAACTCAATCCTCTTATTAAATTATGTATGTTAATGCTACTGTCATTCCAATTAATCTTTGCCATTTGCTTGTTTAACATCTGTACATAAGAACTTCCATCACTCGGTTGTTTTACTTTGCAAATTTTACCTGTGACAATTCCATTTATTGTTTCCTCTAACAGTTCAGCACCGTTTATTTTTAATAAATTGTACAATTCTCCTGCCGTCATAGATTCAGGTATGTCAAACTCACTTCTCATAAGCATATCACCCGTATCTATACCAGTATCCATTAATATAGTTGTATTTCCAGTCTTTGTTTCACCATTTATTAAACTCCAATTTATTGGTGCTGGCCCCCTATACATTGGTAGGAGAGATGCATGTAGACAAATACATCCGAGTCTTGGTATGTCAAGTATTTGCTTAGTTAAGATTTGACCATATGCCACAACAATAATAAAATCAGGATTTATTTCTTTTAATTTATCAATAATTACAGAGTCTGTTCTTATTTTTTCGGGCTGAAAAATTTGAATTTGATTCGATAGTCCAACCTCTTTAATTGGTGAAATTGCTACCTTTTTCCCTCTTCCACTTGGTTTATCAGGTTGTGTTACAATCGCACTTACATTATATCTCTCTATCATTTTCTTCAATGATGGAACTGCAAAATCAGGAGTTCCCATAAAAACTATTTTCATTATTGATACCTCCCTTTGATACCACAAAATATATTTTGTAGTTATTAATTATTTACACAATATTCTACAAGTATTTATTGCTATTGTACCTTAATTGCAAGAATAATTCCAATATATTCAAAAACATAAGTATTTTATCTCTAAAAATAACGTTAATGCTCTGATTTAAACCGAAATAAACGGGTGCAAAATCATTGTAAAACTGTAAGCAAAAGTACCCACAATTTTGAGTTTTGCACCCTTAAAGTAAACCCATTATTTTAAAATATCAGAGTTTTTATTTATAGATAAACCATTTCAACTACCAAAATCAATTTGCATCATAATTCCCAGAAGACGGCATTTTGATACAAATTAATTTTGAAGTTTCAAGTGGTTTATCTTTATAGATGTACAACTTGGAACATTGAAATTGCTTATCTTTATAATAAGCTTACATACTTATCTACAAATTCATCTGCTTCTTTATAGTCTTTATCGCCTGGAACAAATTTAAATCTTAGTCCTCCATCTGTTGTCTTAAACTTTAATGCTTTAAGTCTATCCATCATCATAGGAACGCCTTCACCACTCCAACCATATGAACCAAATGCTGAAGCAATTTTCCCCCTATTTATTATAGGGCATACTGATGAAAGAAGATCCCATGCTGGTTTTACAGCATCCTGGTTTATTGTTGGTGAACCAACTAAAATTCCAGTTGCCTTAGATATTTTATCTACAGCTTCAGACATATCCATTTTTGTAATTTCATGAGCTTCTGCCTTTATTCCTTTTTCTTTTATTTTGTCTGCAAGATACTTAGCCATTTTACCAGTGTTTCCATAAGCAGTAATATATAAGATTTGAACATTCTTTTCACTTACTTCTTCAGCAGCTGCCCACTCCCTATAAAGCTCCATATCCTTTTTTACAGTACTAACATGTATTGGGCCGTGACTTGGTGCTACAACTTTAATTTCCATATCCTTAATTTTATCTAAAGCCATATTTACAAATTTCTTAAATGGTCCCATAATAACTTCAAAATAATATTTCATTTCATCATAGTAGCCTTCAACACCATCATCAGTTATAGAACCTTCTGGACAATAATGGCAGCCCATTACATCGCAAGTAAATAGAATCTTCTCTTCTTCATGATAAGTAAATATAGTATCTGGCCAATGTAAGTTTGGTACCGATATAAATTTCAATGTAGTTTTTCCTAAATTAAGTTCCTTAAGTCCAACAGCATCTATACTTTCAAATTCATCATTAACAATTTCTTTTAAGTATGTTATAGCTGCTTTTGAAGCAACAATTTTTGCTTCTGGATATTCTTTAATCAATTTAAAAATAGAGCCACTGTGGTCTAATTCTGTATGTTGAACTACTATATAATCAACTTTTTTATCACCAATTACGCTCTTAATATTACTTAAAAATTCATCATAAAAACCATCTTTTACACTATCAATAATTGCGATTTTATCATCATTAACTAAATATGAATTATATGTTGAGCCTTTTTTTGTTTCCATTATTATATCAAAGACTCTTAATTTTTCATCCTTTACACCAACCCAATAAACATTACCATTAATTTTTTCTGCACTCATCACTATTACCTCCCAAATATAAATAAACTGTTTCAGCTAATAAAACTGTTTTATCTTTACCTATAATTGTATTATATCACTTATTTGGTAAAAATCAATAACTATTAATAATAATTATTATATAATAATTATTATTAAGTAATAATTTTCTATAGTTTTGTTTTAAATAAGTGTTGATTTTTCTCCAAAATAAAATACATATTGAAAATGTAATGCCCTTGTTAATGCAACATACAATATTTTTTTATCAATTTCATTATCACCATAATTTTTATCATCACAGTTGTATATTATCGTACAATCAAACTCTAATCCCTTTGTCATATATGCGGGTATCACTATTCTAGTCAAATCATAATTTTTTTCATTATCTTTAATAAGCTTCCAGTCATAATTTCCATATCTTCTAAGATAATCTTTTACTTTTTTACATTCTTCATGATTCTTTCCTATGACAGCTATAGTTTTTTTGCCTTGTCTTTCCATAGCCTTTACTATTTCATCTACTTTTTCTGAGAACTCTTTATTTGTCTTAAACTCCGTTACTTCGGGCTCTTTTCCATGCCTTAAAACAGGGGTTGCAGGTTTTAATCCATTATTTTGCTTTTCCAACACCTTGTTTGCAAAATTTATGATTTCTACTGTGGAACGATAACTTTGAGTTAATGCAATATATTTAAAGTTCTCTCTAAATATATATTTATTAACCTCCTCCCAGCTGCCTATGCCTTTATAAAAATAAATTCCCTGACCGATATCTCCAACTATTGTAAATGAATTATTTGAACTTAACTTTTTAATAGCTATAAATTGGAAAACGCTATAGTCCTGTGCCTCATCAATTACTATGTGTTTATACATATATTTATCACTAACTTGCTCAATATTAAACTTAAAATAAAGCATAATTGCTAAATCATCAGCATCTACTACTCCATTTTCCCTATTTTCATTAAATTCATTAACTATATAATTTAAAAGTCTACTTGGAATTTTACCATTAGTTAATTCTGCTAATATTTTTTTATCATTTAAAAATTCACCAAATAGCTTTTCAGTATCAGTATGCTTCCAGTTTTCAAAGTACTCATTCATAGCTACCTTTGAACCATTTATTATATATTTTTTTCTATTATCTCTCTCATCGTAAAGTTCAATTAACTTTTTTCTTCTTTCTGGGCCATCTTCCATGACCTTCTTTATTCTAGCTATGTTGTATTCGTAGTTAAAAGCTACCTTTTCGCAAATACTAACTATTTTATCATTTATTTTAAGTTCAAAATATTTTCTAATTTCATCTTTTCTCTTATCTAACGGAAGATGAGCCATATCCTCTGTAAACAATCTCTTAATTTCATCTTTTTCGAAAAGGACATAGTTTTCAATTTTAATGTCTTCAATTTCTGCATCCTGTTTTTCTATATAACTTATATATCCATCTACTATTTCCTTAAATAAAATTGATCCCTTAAGTTTGCTAGCCTCAGTAATTAATTTTCTCTTTTTTTCATCTTTTTCTTCTATTACCTCACCTAATTTTTTATCTTTTGAATTTACCTTAGCCTTTATATTCAGAATTTGCATAGCTATCTCTTCAAAAGTAATTTGCTTAACTTTATTTGTACCAAGACTTGGCAGCACATCAGAAATATAATCTAAAAAAAGTTTGTTTGGAGCTATAACAAGAACATCTTTACCTTGAAGACTTTTACTATGCTTATACAATAAATATGCAAGTCTATGAAGTGCTATTGTTGTCTTTCCAGAACCTGCCGATCCTTGAACGATAAGTGCACAATTTTTATCACTTCTTATAATATCATTTTGTTCCTTTTGTATAGTTGCGACTATATCTTTTAACCTTCCACTAATATTATGCTCCAAATTAATCTTTAAAAATTCATCAGTTAAAACATTTTCTTCGGAATTTGATGCACCTTTTAATATTATTTCATTAATCCCTTCATCAAAGGCATCTTCAATTTTTTCATCCCGTATTATAAATTTTCTTTTTAATGATAATTCACCATCAACATAACCATCAGGTATTCTGTAGGTTACTTCACCTTGAGTTCCACTATAATAAACATCAGCTATTGGTGCTCTCCAATCTATAACTCTTTCGTCACCATTTTTATTGTCCCCAAGTCCAAACTTTCCTATATAATAGTTTTCTACTTCAACACTTCTTTTTTCTCTAAAATCAATTCTAGCAAAATACGGGTTTGGCTTTGCCTCTACATACTTTTCTAGGTTTTTATGTGTTATATCATAAAGTTTTTCACTTATTTCAAGCTCCTCATTATATCTTCCTTTTGCCTGCTTTTTTAATCCAGCAATTTTATTTTGAAGATTTTTATCATTTTTTCTGGCAACTTCTATTTGCTCGTCTATCCATTTTTCGTTTTCAGCTAATTTATTTTTTTCAAATTCAAATTCGCTTTTTTCTATTGCCATGTTGCGCACCACCCCTTTTACACTATTACTAAATATAAATATTTTAGTGTAATAAGTCAATATTTTTCTTGATAAATAACCTATAAAGTTGTATATTATTCTTAATGTATATACACCTGTATACTAAAATAAAAAAGGAGTGTACTTATGACTGAAAGCTTAAAAGAAAAAATACTAGAATTAAAAAATAAAAAGAATGCCATAATATTAGCTCATTATTATCAAACTCCAGAAGTTCAAGAAATAGCTGATTTTATAGGCGACTCATATCAATTAAGTAAAATTGCCAAAGAAAATTCGGCAGATATAATAGTTTTTTGCGGTGTAAAATTTATGGCAGAAAGCGCAAAAGTACTTTCACCAAATAAAACAGTTCTTCTTCCTGCTGAAAAAGCTGGATGTCCAATGGCTGATATGGCAACTGCCGATGCATTAGCTGATTTAAAAAATAAGCATAAGGATGCTAAAGTTGTTTGTTATATAAATTCCTCTGTGGAAGTTAAGGCCTTATCAGATGTTTGCTGTACATCTTCTAATGCAGTAAAAATTGTTAAAAATATAGCTTCAGATAACATTATATTCCTTCCGGATAAAAATCTTGGTTCCTATGTTCAAGAACAAGTTCCAGAAAAAAACATCATACTATGGAATGGATTTTGCAAAGTCCACAACATGATTGTACGCGAGGATATAATTGAAGCTAAGAAAAAATCTGAAAATTTAAAGGTGCTTGTTCACCCTGAATGTTGGAAACCTGTACGTGATATGGCAGATTTCATTGGAAGCACAGGTGCCATGATAAATTATGTAACTGAAGATAAAGATAATGCTGAATACTTGATTGTAACAGAAACAGGTATAATGCACAAAATGAAAGAAAAAAATCCTAATAAAAAATTTCACACTCTAGATAATATGGTTTGTGTAAATATGAAAATGACAAAATTAGAGGATGTATATAAAAGTTTATTAGAAATGAAAAATGAAATAATTATCGAAGAAAGCCTTAGAAAAAAAGCTCTTGCTTCCTTAGAAAATATGCTCATACTTGGGAGATGATTTTGTGGATATATATACAGATGTATTGATTATTGGTACAGGGGTTGCTGGAATGTATTCTGCCCTTAACCTTTCAAAGAATCTTAACATTGTAATGTTATCAAAATCTAGCATTGACGAATGCAACACTTACCTTGCTCAAGGCGGAATTTCAACAGCACTAAATGAAGCTGATAAAGAATTATTCGTTTTAGATACCTTAAAGGCGGGTCACTTTAAAAACAACAAAAAATCTGTAGAAATACTTGCTGATGAATCTATTTCAAATATTTCAAAACTCATTGATTTTGGAATGAAATTTGATACTAAAGATGGAAATTTCGATTATACAAGAGAAGGTGCTCACAGCGTGAATAGAATAGTTCATAGTACAGATAAAACTGGAAAGGTTGTATTTGAAACACTTTATGCTGAGGTGAAAAAGAGAAAAAATATAAGTATACTTGAAAACACCTGTGTATTTGATTTAATATGTGATGGAAATCAGTGTTTTGGGGCTGTTGGCATTTATAATAGCAATGTATACAACTTTCACTCAAAAGCAACAGTTTTAGCCAGCGGTGGCATTGGAGGCTTATTTAAAAACTCTACTAACCAAAGAACACTTACAGCTGATGGAATTTCCATGGCTATAAAAAACCACATAAGGCTTAAAGACATTCAATACATTCAATTTCACCCTACTTCATTATATGAAAAGAATAAAAAAGACAGACGTTTCTTAATATCAGAATCTGTTAGAGGTGAAGGAGCCAAGCTTTTAAATATTAGAAGTGAAAGATTTGTAAATGAGCTTCTTCCAAGGGACGTTGTTGCTGCCGCAATATACGCAGAGGAACGTAAAACTAATAGTAGCCACGTATATCTTGATTTATCTTCAATGAGCAGCCCTTTTATAAAAAATAGATTTCCTGGAATATATACTGGCTGCCTAGATAGAGGTCTTGATATTACAAAGGAAAAAATACCAGTAACCCCTGCACAGCATTACTTCATGGGCGGTATTGCAGTTGATCACAACAGCAAAACCTCAATGAATAGCCTTTATGCCGCAGGTGAAGTTAGTAATACTGGTGTTCATGGTGCTAATAGGCTTGCAAGCAATTCCCTTCTTGAAGGCCTTGTATTCTCACGTAGAGCTGCACGATATATTAACAATACAATTTTAAATGTAACTGCAAAAGATATTAAGAAAGATTTTTCCTTTGAAAGTGCATTAAGAGAAGTAGTCAAAAACAAAAATATCGCTGCTCAAAATTTCAAAAAAGCTTTGGGGGTTAAAAAGGATGAACTGGTCACTGTATGATGATTTTATAAAAAACACTTTAATAGAAGATGGTGCCTATGATGATATAACTGTTAATTCAATTATTTCACAAGATAGCAAAAGCAATGTGGATATAATTTCAAAAGAAGACGGAATTATAGCTGGAACAGAATTGTTTAAAAGAGTATTTTTAGTATTTGGTGGTGCAGAAGCAAGCTTCTTAGTAAAAGATGGCGATAAAGTAAGCGCTGGTGATATTATAGGAAGTGTACAAGGTTATACAACTTCAATACTTTCAGGTGAAAGAACAGCACTTAATCTCTTGCAAAGGCTTAGCGGCGTGGCAACAATAACTCATAAGCTCTCAGCAATGCTAGAAAATACTGGAGTTAAACTTCTTGATACACGAAAAACAACGCCAGGAATGCGCGCTATGGAAAAATATGCAGTTAGAATTGGTGGTGGGCACAATCACAGATTTGGCTTATCTGATGGTATTTTGATAAAAGATAACCATATAGCCGCTGCTGGAAGTATAAAAAAAGCTGTAGAAATTGCAAAAGCTAATTGCTCTTTTGTAAGAAAAATAGAAGTTGAAACTGAAACTCTTTCCGAGGTAGAAGACGCAATAGAAGCGAAGACAGACATAATAATGCTTGACAATATGGATTCTCTTAATATAAAAAAAGCAGTTAACCTTATAGCTGGAAGAGCAATAATTGAAGTTTCTGGAAATATAACTATGGATAATATAAAAACTAAGGCAATAAAAGGGGTAGACTATATATCTTGTGGTATGATAACCCACTCCTACAAGGCACTTGACTTGAGCATGAAAAACCTTAGAAACAGAGTAGAGAGTAAAATATCAGAGTACGGAGTACAGAGTACAAAGTACAGTGAATGATGATTTTCTTCCGCTTTGCTACAGAAAATCTTAAAACTTATTTTTGATTGCTTACGCAATCGCATCATTACTGTTGTCAGCAAAGCTGACAACAGTTAAGTTTAAGATTTACTTGACGTAAGTAAGGTAAATCAACCTTCATTGTACTCTGTACTCTGTACTTTGTACTCTTTCTTTTAAACCACATTACTTAAACAAAACATAATTTCCATGAAGCACTGTTGGAGTTTCATTTATGTATTCCCTTATATCAACAGCAAACTTTTCCAAATGCATATCTTTATCATATTCATTTCGTTCCTTAAGCATATCTTTTATTTCATTTTCCTCAGACTTCTGATTATACCTATCCAAAAATGCAGGAAGCCAGCTTCTCTTATTGTACTTTAAATAATCATATTTTATTATTTCCTTAAGTATGCTGTCATCTTCCTTTAAAACCTCAGAATTAAACTCAAGAAACACTCCATAATATCCGCTTCCAGATACATTTCTATTGTAATAACCTTTTTTATAATAAAACTGTCCAAGTTCATAATAAAAATCATAAGGAGTCTCATATTTTTTAATTAAATAATTTACTATGTTTGAAAACTTTCCAGAATTATAGTATTTGTCTACTACAGCTTCTACCCTTTTTAATTTCATTATTTCATCAAAACTAATATCCTTAGTCTTTAAAATTTCATAAGGAGGATATGGAGAATAAACCATTCCCCACATGTCAGCTTCCATCCTCATAGGTGAACCCTTTAAAAGCTTTAAAAATCCTAATTGTAGTTCATCAGGAATGACTAAATAAACATCATTAAAAGATTTTATGAAGGACTTGTAATCTTCCCCAGGAAGTCCTGCTATAAGATCTAAATGCTGTTTTATATTTTTAATCTTTTCAATTTCAGTAACTTTTTCTTTTATATCTTCAAAATTAACAAATCTATTTACATTGTAAAGTACCTCGTTGTTAGTGGTCTGTACACCTACTTCAAACTGAATTCTCCCCTTAGGCACATTTTTTAAAGTTTCTATTTCTTCATCTGTTAATATATCCGCTGAAATTTCAAAATGAAACAAAGTTTCCGTATCTAAATTAGAAATAAACTTCCATAATTCTATGGCATATTTAGGGTTAGCATTGAAAGTTCTATCTACAAATTTAACAAGTTTTACTTTTTTATCAGATAAAAATTTTAGTTCCCTTTTGGTCCTTTCTATATCTAAAAACCTCACTCCTCTTATGGTTGAGGATAAACAATACTTACATTTAAAAGGACATCCTCGTGAAAATTCATAATAAACTATCTTATTTGAAAGATCATCACTTTCCGCATATGGAAAAACTAGTGAATTCATATTCATAAGTTCTCTTTTGCCACCATATATAATTTCCTTATGACTTCTGCTATAAAGACCTTCTATTTTGCAATCCTTGTTTTGAAAACCATACTTTAATTTCCAAAGTAAAAATTCACGAAAGGTTTCTTCGCCTTCACCCTCTATAACAAAATCGCCTACGCTTTCAAGAAGAAACTTTCTACTATCATATGTTACTTCTGGTCCTCCATAAAGTATTTGTATATTAGGATCCACCCTTTTAATTAAATTACTAAGTTTTTCTACATATTCAATATTCCATATGTAGCATGAAAAGGCAACTAAATTAGGTTTTTCATTCATTATTGCATCAAAGACTTTCTCAAGTCTATCATTAATCGAAAATTCCTTTATTCTTATATCAAAATCAATATCCTTCGTGTAAGCTTTTAAATATCTTACCGCTAAATTACTGTGAATGTACTGTGAGTTAACCGCAGTAAGCAGCACTTTCTCCATTTTCTTGACTTCCCTTCTTTTGGGCTTTAATGTAATACACGTTGTTTGAACATTTAACATCAATTAGTTTAAAATATGGTTTCATCATATTGCAAATTTTATTGCAAGAATTATCTGACAGTATATTAAAATCTTTTACCTCTATTTCCTTAACTTTGCTATCTGGAAGTGCAACCTTAAATCTACCCCTAAAAGTTCTAAACACTGACTTATCTATATCCCATAAATATATAATTGCATTATTCTTCATAAATTCAAACATATCTTTAAAAAAATTTTTTTTATCACTGTCCAGTATTAAATCCTTTAATGCAAAAAATGCAACACAGCTATCATAGCTGTTCTTAGCTATAAATTTCTTTTCTTCTTTTCCCTCAACGTATTCTACATCCATTGCCTCATCATTATTTTTACATAAATCATAAACTATACCGTAATTTTTAAGTCCAACATCTAATACATTCCCCTTGAAAATTTCTTTTTCAAAATTAATAAACACATTTTCCATAATACCCCATCCTTTACTCGTGATTTTAATATACCACATATATATATTCTTCACTAATTAGATAATTCCTTTAAATATTTCAAAAATTTTTGCAATTTTCAATCAACTTCGAAATATTCCCTGAATCTGTATATATTTTTCATAATAATCAAGCATAAACCCGGCGGTAGTCATTTCAGCTCTTGGTATTATGCTATTTGATATTCTAGTATTTTTTATATTTTCATCTTCAATCCTCCTATACTTATTATATACAATATTTGTAAATTTTGCATTACCCTTAACATATTTTTCTAAATTTTCTTCACGAATAATTTTGCTTCCCTTTTCAAATTTATAACCTAATTTAAGTTTTGCAATAATCCAAACTTCAAATCCTCTATGATTGTCTAAGAGCTTTTTGTGTACATGCTGTGGTACGGTGGAGTCTTGCATAACATGGCATGCTGCTCCAAAATAAAATAAAGACTTTTTTTTATCTCCTGCTCTTAAAAACCCTAAAGACATCTTATAGTATTTCTTACACTCACTAAGCGCGTCAGAAAAACCATACAGCCCTCTTCCTGTTTCATGGTGAAAAAAGTGATTAGAGGATTTAAAATTTTGGTCTGCCCACACAGTTCCTTCATTTATTGCATCAATATTTTTACTAAAGAATTTATATTGTTCATCAAATTCATTCTTTTTTAATATTTCAATTGCAATTGAATTTATATATTTATGAACAACACACGTAGTTTTTATAATAATTTTTTTAATTGGATTGGCTAAGAAATATATACCTCTTACAGCACCTCCATAAGTTTTTTCTAAAGTTTTACTCATTTTTATTCCTCCCACTGTTTATTTTTAACCCATATATAAGTATTACAAATACAGATGCTCCAATTGCAGCTACTATATAATAAAGCACGTTTTTATCTTGAGCAAGCAAAGAATTTTTCCCATGTTTATAAAAGCATAAAAGACACCCCTCCTTTGAATCAAGTACATACATTCCATCATTATAAATTTTAATTTCTTGAACATATGTCTTATTAGCTGGCAATTCAATATATTTATTTATACTATTGCCATTTATATTAATAATATTATTAGCTTTATTATCATAAATAAAAATAGAATTTTTATTTGCTAAGGCTCCAAATTTATCCACTGAAAGTGTTCCAAGGCTTCCAAGCGAATTATATTCATACATTGGTGCTGGCGGATTTATATTTGGTACCTTATCTAGTATTTTTTTACTTTTATTTTTAAATTTAGGAGAATCAACTGGATCACCTCCACTATAATCAGGCCATCCATACCATTTTCCCTTCTCTATGGTATATATGTAATCATCATCCCCCTTAACTGGTCTTACTCCTCTATTTTCCATTCCACCTACTGCTGCTACTATTTTATTATCACTAGAAAAATCCATTCCTGTAACATTTCTTATTCCCCAAGCAAAAGTTTCTGCTGCTTTCGTATTCGTATTTACTATTATTATTGAACTATTTCCCGGAAAATGATTTGGAATTATTTGTCCATTTATATTAGACGTCTTATATGGAACAAAAGCTCCTGTTTTATCATCGCCAAAATTAATTCCCTTTAACGTTATAGTATTAGGCGTTATATCAAAACCATATGGATTTTCACTTAGCCATTTATTATCATTTCCAACAACACCACTATTAGTCACGGAACCTATTGAAGCATACAAATAATCACCATTAATTTTCACAAGTACATTTTTATAATCACCAAAATTAGGTATATCTTTTATAAGTTGTTTTAAAGTTTTATCCTTTATGTCATAAACATATATGCTATGCTTAGAAGAAAAATATAGTTTGCCTTTATTATATGCAATTGACATAATATCTGCATTATTGTCCTTTATAACATTAAAACTTTTCCCATTTGCCTGGATAACTTGTATCCTATTCTTAAATGCAATATAAAAATCACCATTTTCATCCTTATCAAAGCTTACCGCTTTATCAAGACCTTTATATTTTATAGAATAACTTACAGCTTTATCCGCACATTTAACCTCGTAAGTTGTATATATTTTTTTAACTATAATGTATGATAATAATATAACACATAGAACCGTAAATACAATTTTAATTACCTTTTTCAATTTTTCCTCCTAAAACAAAAATCCTCTTATCTTAATTATATTAACAAGATAAGGGGATATTCATTATATAGAGCTTAAAGTTAATTTTATATGGGTTTTTTCAACCTCACTTAGTGCCTTGAATATCTTTGAAAGCACCTCATTATTTACTGCTTTCATGTATTTGCTATAATACGCTACTGCATGTTCTTCCCTTTGTGATGCCAATTTTAAAAGTTTTTCATCACTATTATAGCTTCCATAATTAATTTTTGTAAGAGTAGGAAAGTCCTTAAATCCACCTAGCCTTTTATGTATTTTAGCATGAACATATTCTATTTTACTTAAATCTCTAAACATATTCTTAACTTCAAAATTCTTAGCAAGCTTTGAAGCTTCTGAATAAAAATCTCCATTGAAAACTTCCAACTTTACAGCATGATCTAATATAGTAAGCACATTTTCACTAAGTTCTTTTGGATTCACTGTATAAACTTCTTCAGTTTCTGAAAAGTATATGCTGCTAGCCCCACAAAATGGGCAATATATTATATCATTTTTCATGTTACTGCTTATTAACGCATATTTATTGACCTCATAATTATTTTCATTTAAATTCATTCCACATAGTAAACATTTTAATTTCTGCATTTCAAACTCACCTCTAAATACCTTTTAATAAAAATTATATATTTACAGGAATAATAAATCAACGCTTCTTATCATAGTTATTTATTAATACTAATTTTATTGAGGATGGTATATGAAATTCGATAAATTTTATAAGGATACAGTTATTTTGACAATATCAAATTTTGCCACAGGAATTTTAAGATTTATTTTTTCTATAATACTCTCTCAAAAACTTGGTGCTGAGGGTGTTGGACTTTATCAACTTATAATGCCTATTTATGATTTGTTTTGCTGCCTTGTATGTGGCGGATTAAGTGTTGCCATATCAAGAAAAGCTGCTATACTAGTTGGAAGTAAAGATTACAGAAACATAAAAATTTTAGTTAAAACTTCGCTGCTTTTTACATTTGTTTGGTCATTATTTGTATGTGTAATTTTCTTTTTCAATCTAAACTTCTTTACGTCAAATATAATAAAAGATGCTAGGACAATATATTCACTTGAAGTTCTTTGCCCTGCTATACTCTTTGTAGCACTTTCATCTGTATATAAAGGATATTTTTATGGAGTATCACAAGCTAAAATACCTGCATACATAGACATTTTTGAAAAGGCAATTAGAGTCATGGTTGTTCTAGCAATAATTGATGTATTAGCACTTAAAACAATTACTAAAACTGTAACCGCTGTTTATGCAGCATTGGCTCTAGGTGAGTTAATAAGTTTACTTATGCTTTATGCAGCATATGTAATCTCTATAAGGAAATCTAATTTTCGTTCTTCAGAGGCCGAGGGAAGAGGACAACTTCTTTTTGATGTGCTAATAGTTTCTGTGCCTCTTTGCATAAATGGATTTGTTTCTTCTATTCTTTCTGCTGCATCAACTCTTATACTTCCTAGAAGACTTGTAGCAGCTGGCTTTGTATATAAAGATGCACTTTCAATGATAGGTAAGTTTTCTGGCATGGCATTATCAATAACCTTTTTTCCAATGATAATCATAATGTCAATGGCAACAGTACTTGTTCCAGAGATTTCACAAAATGTAGAACAAAAAAATTACTATGCTGTAGAAAAAAGAATAAGTGAAGTTTTAAAATTGTCTTTTTTTCTTGGACTAGCCACCTTAATAATATGCTTAAGCATCCCTGAAAACTTAGGCAAGCTATTTTATAATAGAGATGACCTTGGAAGCTATATAATGGTTTCTGCCATTTCAATGCCCCTTTCCTATGTATCTGGGGCAACCTTTGCAATATTAAGCGGTATAGGAAAGCAAACTAAAATTTTAATAAACTCTGTAATAATTTCTATTGAGGAACTTATACTGCTTTACGTTCTCACAGGTGTAAGCTTTATAAATATATATGGCTACGGAATAACACTTATAATAACAGCTATAACTGCTTACGTTTTAAATATGCATGATATAAGAAAATTTTGTGAAGTGAAATTTAATGTTGGTAATATTTTTATAGACCTACTTTTAAGCATTTTCTTATATTTTATTTTGGGAACAATGAATAATCTAATTCCAAACACTTTTTTTATTGCAAAAACACTTTTAATAATAGCCTCAGCCTTTGGAATTTTCATGCTCTGCGTAACCAAAATTCGAAGAAAATTAATGTAAAAAAAATGTAAAACTTTAAATCAGAGTACAGATGACGGAGTACAGAATACAGTGAAGGATGATTCTTCTCCGCTACGCTTTGAAAAATCTTAAAACTTATTTCTTGATTGCTTACGCAATCGCATCATTACTGTTGTCAGCTAAGCTGAGCAACATTTAAGTTTAAGATTTACCTGACGCAAGGAAGGTAAATCAAACTTAACTGTACTCTGTCATCTGTACTCTGTACTCTTGTTTAGTTGCTTCGCAATAATTTTAAGTTACGTATGCTACGCTCCATTTGAAGGAGCCCTTACCACGTCTTACTTTTCAATAGCATTAATATCAAAATCTTCTGTAGCTTGTGGATTTGTATTAACACCACATGAAATGCTTCCCTTATTGCCACTTAAATCTTCTGTTAAAACATAAAAATCAAAATAATATGCATTGTATCTTCTTAATAAATCCTACTATTAATTTTCTATTTAGTTTCATAACTTCCCCCTAAGCTATACCTAAAACCTAAAACTTCAAAATTCTTTAACTTTTCTAAATACAAAAGCAACGATGAGATTCGCCACAATCTGCATAATTCCCATACTAATAATGATTGTAATTTTAAAATCTTCATTTAAATTCATTAAAAATGGCATGCAGAATAAATAAACTAAATATACTCCAAGAAAAAACCTCCATGCAGCTTTTATATTATCTACAAATGTATCTTCGCCTTGCTTATCATAAACCTCAACCATTGAACTAATTATAATATAGATTAGATAAATTTTAATTATCATAACTACTGATGAAATCACAGTATTTGTTAATCCTATATTATAAGCTCCACCAGCTAAAATATTATCATTAGGATTATTCCACGCATCCTTCAAGGTGAGTATTGTAAGTATAATCGCAGGTATTTTCCCTTTCTCGTAGTTTTCATTTTGTTCTGATAAATTTTTTAAGCCAAAATAAATAAGCATATAGCCAATAGCCTCTGGTAATATCTTTATATATCCTATGTTTATGTGAAAGCTAATAATTATCATTGCCCAAAATAGTTTTTTATAGCCAGGATAATCCATTTACTTCACCTCACTGTTTCTTTTCATACTATTAATATCTATATCATCCGTAAATGAAAAATTTGAATTTACAAAGCATGGTATACTCCCCTTATGTCCATTTTTATCCTCTGTTATAACATCAAAATCAATATTGTACGAATTGTATCTTCTTATGTCATTTTTACTAAAATTAATTTCATAAGTCATATAAAAATCATCACCATTTTTTAATTCTATCGGGAAATTTTTATCAGAAATTTTTTTGCCATTTATACTTATTTTTAATGCATCCTTTACATAGCTTTTAAATCTAGATTTTATACCAGTAATGCTAGTATCCTTGTTTACAGTAAATGAATAACAATCTCCAGAGGAATTCCACAATTTTAATCCATTTGGAACCTGCACATCATCGCCAAAATATATTTTTCCCAAATTGACCTTCATGGTTTTACCACTAGAAAATTTAACAATAGCTTTCGTAATAATTTTATTTTTATATTCATTTACCTCATCATTAGTGAAGGTAATTTCAATGGTTTTTAAGGCATAAAATCTTTCATATGTATTACCACATAATTCTGAAAAAGCTGCATTATACTTTTTTATTTCTGGAAAGTCTATTTTCTCAATTTTATCATTAGATTTTATATCTTCTATATAGTCTAACTCAAAGTTACCTCCATCCTTCCCCAATTCGCAGTAATTTTTTACAAACAAGGGTGCTTTAAGTATATGCCTTTTGTAATAAATAATATTTCCTATCCAAATAACTAATAAAATTACTGCAAAACCTATTATAATTTTTTTATTTACCTTCATATTTCCCCCTATTTTAGCTTAATATTTAAATACAGCTTGTCTATATTTTCCTTGTCTAAATTTAGTTAATTATATCATGTATTACCACAATTGCATATTAGTAATTTAAAAACATAGAACCAAAAATAATAAATCTAAATTACAATTTGTCGAGCAGAGTACAAAGTACAAAGTACAGAGTACAAAGAAGGATGATTTACCTTTCGTTTTACTCAGGCAAATCTTAAACTTAAATGGTGTCAGCTTCGCTGAGCGCCATCTATGGCGCAATTGCGCAGCAATAAAAAAATAAGTTTTCAGATTTTTTCGTAGTGTTAACGGAGAAAAATCGTCCTTCATTGTACTTTGTACTCTGTACTTTGTACTTTGGCTTCTCCTCGATAAATTGTAATTTGTCAGCATAAACTTAGAATTTGTAATTTTTAATTTTCAAGTTATTCATCTGTATTTAATAATATTTATTAAATAACATTGACTATTATTTAATTTCGTTGTATTTTATATATATAGACATTTCTAAAAAGTACAAAATATAACTTTAAACTCAATGCAAAGAATTTTATATATTGGAGATAATAAATAATTATATATTGGAGGTTTTAACTATGAAAAAAGTTTCTATAATTTATGCAAGCAGAGGCGGTAATGTTGAAGTTTTAGCAAATGAAATATTTGAAGGAGCAAAGGAAGCTGGTGCAGATGTAACTATAAAAATGGTTTCAGAAGCTACAAAGGAAGATGTCCTTTCTGCTGATGCAGTAGCTTTTGGAAGTCCATCAAAAAATAATAATAACATTGATCAAGAAGAAATGGCACCTTTTCTAAAAGAATTTAAACTTACTCTTAATAATAATAAACCAGTTGTTCTTTTTGGTTCTTATGGATGGGATAATGGAGAGTTCATGGAAAAATTCAAGGATTTGATTACAGATTATGGTTTTAACGTCGTTGGAGAGCTTGCAGTTAATGAAGCTCCAGATAATGAAGAATTAGCAAAAGCAAAGGAATTTGGTAAACTTTTAGGAAAATAATAAAAAATAATGAGAAGTATTGATAAGATATTTCTCATTATTTTTTAACTTTTTATCTAATAAGGTAAGGACTATTCATCCTTCTCTATATCATTGTTTTCTCCTTTATCAACATTGCCCTCTTGGCATTCCTTATTTTCTTCAGATTTATCAAGTAAATAACTAAAATCAGTTAACTGCCTATTCTTTCCTCTGCTAATGTTTTTACGTGCCATATTAATCACCTCTTACTTTATAGTATACACTAAAAATATAGATATACTTAATAAATTTATAAATAGTTGAACTTGGGACTGTTGCACAAAATTATTTTATGCACAAATCTTAAATATTGCGAATTAAATCAATTCACAATTCACGATGCACAATTCACAATGAAGGTGGATTTTCTGTAGCAAAGCTACAGAAAATCTTAAAACTTATTTTTTTATTGCTTACGCAATAGCACCATTTATGGTGCTAAGCGAAGCTTATAATATTTAAATTTAAGATTTACCTGACGAGAGGAAGGCAAATCATCCTTCATTGTGCATTGTGAACTGTGAATTGTGAATTGATTAAGTTGCTTCGCAATAATTTTGAATTACATATTAAATACAATTAGTGCCACACCCCCAACCTGAAACATTGAAATTGTATATAAAAACTATTTACATTTTTATAGAAATGATATATAATTAATTAAAAATGAACGGAGGTTCATAAATGCAGTACTTAAAAGATGACATAAGAAAAAAGATACTTTCTTCTGCTTTAATAGAGTTTAAAGATAAGGGATATTTAGATGCCTCGATGAGAATTATTGCATCTAAATCAGGAATTGCCTTAGGAAGTACATATAGATATTTCGAAAATAAAGAGTCTCTTTTTAATACTTTAATAGAGCCGGTATATGATAAATTGCTTTTATATCTTGTTAAAATACAGGTACAAGTAAATACCTGCACAGGTGAAAATTGCACTGAAGTTCCAGCTTACATAATGAATTTGCTAAATAAAATACTGGAATTTGTAGAGGAATCAAGTTCTGAACTAGTAATTATATTTAATAAAAGCAAAGGATCAAAATTTGAAAACTTTAAAAATGAATTAACGTCCTTAGTTTACGATATATATATAAAATCTATTGACAGCAATTTAAGAGAAGATGATGATACTAAAATTGTAGTACACACTATCTCACATGATTTAATTGAAGGCATCGCATTTATATTAAATCAAGAATATGACGGAAATAAAATTAAAATTCTTATTGATAAACTTGTATATTTTTATATTACTGATATAGATAAAAGATTTAAAAAATTATAATATGTTTATCTTCTGTTTTTTTCAATAATAAACATATTATATTTTTTTAAAGTAATAATGAACAGTCGTTCACAAGTACAACTTAACATGTAGGAATTACAAATTTTAATTTTATAGGATATGTTAAAATTTGCAATTTCGCTATTAGAACCGGTATATCTGTATTTATTTTACATAAATAATGAACTCACGTTCACTAAACCCTATAATAAAATTTTAAAGGAGGCAATAAAATGAGAAAAATACTAAAAATGAGATGGGCTATATTTGCCATATGGATGGTTGCACTAGTACTATCAATAATTTATTCACCAGATTTAAACAAGGTACTTAGAGCTAAAGGGCAACAATATTTAAGCAGCGATAATCCTTCTGTTAAATCTGACAACATTTTAAAAAAGCTGGAGAAAACTTCAGGAAATACAGATATAATAGTATTTAATAGCAAAAATAAACTTACTTCTAACGAAATGGATAGCATAAAAGATGGAATAACTAAAATAAAAAATAGTAAAAACTACCTTGGAATTAGTAACTTACTTGATTCTTTTGATACCCCCTCTATAAAATCTAAACTTATATCTGAAAACCAAAAAACTTTAATGGTTACTTTTAAGCTCGATAAAAAAGGTAGAGAAGTAAAAGATATTAAAGATATGATTGACAACAAGCTAAAAAATGTAAATGTAAAACACTATCTTACAGGAGAAGATTTTATAAGCGATGATTATACGAGAACTGTTTCAGCTGGTGTAGATAAAAGTGCACTTTTAACAGTATTTTTTATTTTAATAGTACTCATAATCATGTTTAGGTCTGTAGTGACACCCATTGTATCACTATTTTCAGTAGGTATGACTTACTTGGTTTCATATGCAATTGTTGGACAATTAGTTTATAAATTTGATTATCCTATTTCTTCTCTTACTCAATTGGTACTAGTTCTTATACTTTTTGGAATTGGTACAGACTACAATTTGCTTTTATTTAACAGGTTCAAAGAAGAAATGTCTCATACCACTTCTATAGATGATGCAATTGTAAATACTTATGGGACAGCTGGAAAAACTGTAGCTTACAGTATTGCTACTGTTTTTATAGCATTTTTAAGTTTAACTCTTGCAAAATTTGGTTTATACCGTTCAGGTAATTGCATAGCCATTGGAGTTATTGTTCTTTTACTTGAAATACTAACCTTTACGCCTTTTGTAATGAGAACTCTTGGTGCAAAACTCTTTTGGCCAACAAAGAAAATTACTAGCCACGGTGAAAACAAATTTTGGAAAAAGGCATCTTCATTTTCTGTAAAAAGACCGATTATGGTTTCAAGCATAATAATACTTATATTAATACCAATAATTTATTTTAATACTCAAAAAGCTTCTTATGATACAGTAAACGAACTTAGTAATTCTGTAGATTCAGTAAAAGGCTTTAACCTAATTACCGACAACTTTGGAAAAGGTGAAGCACTTACTACTACTGTTGTCTTTGAAAATAATAAAGCCATGGACAATAATGATTCTCTCACAGCTATTGATAATTTGACAGATAAGTTAAAAACTATAAAAGGAGTTAAAAGTGTCTCAAGTATTACTCAGCCACTATCTGATCCTATTGACTCACTTTATATAGGAAATCAAACCAAACTTGTGACTGATGGACTTTCAAAATCGCAAAACGGTCTTAACACAATTGACAATGGTCTTGGACAAATAAACAGCAATCTAAATTCTATTAATTTGAATGATTTGTCAAAAACAGACGCTTTAGTTAATGGCACTGGTCAAGTTCAAAACGGACTGAATGCAGTTACTGATGGACTTCAACAAATAAATAACGGTATTTCCTCTGCGGCAGATGGTGCTGATAAAATACATTCTGGCATAACTGCTGCTAAAAATGGAATGACTAGCATAACAGGTTACACTAAACAAATATCAGATGGATTATCATCAATTCAAAGCAACTATGAAAGCCTTGGAAATGCTTATGAAACTATAACAGCTAACATAGGTCAACTTCAAGCTGCTGTAACAAATATGAATGGTTATGTTGTTGCATTATCAAATGATTACAAATTTTCAAATGATCTTAGATTTAAGGGTGTTGAAACATATTATGATAGTATATTAAAAGGACTTTCCGCATTAAGTGATGGTCTTAATACTTTTAAAGGAAATTATGATAAACTTACAGCTGGCCTTGGAAATGCAAATTCAACTTTAACCCAAGTATATGCCGCACAAAACCAAACATTAAACGGACTTTCACAACTTGAAACTGCATCTTCAGCTTTATCTGATGGATTAAAAAAAGGTGCTGCTGGTCAAAGCACAGTAATTGAAAACATGGCTAAACTTAACTCTGGTTTAACAGAGGTTAAAAACGGTCAGGTACAACTTAACACTATGCTAAATAAACTTGGTTCAAGTGTTCCTCAATTAAAAGATGCGCTAAGCAAAAGTGGTAATGGTCTATCCGAAATTTCAAGTGGACTTTCTAAAACAAACAATTACATGTATCAATTAAATAACTCTAACGAATTTTTTGCACCAAAAGAATTCTTCAGCAATTCTTCTATCAAAGAAGCTATGGATATGTATATGAGCAAAGATAGAAAGATAACTAAAATGACAGTTGTTTTAGATGATGATCCATATTCAACGAAAGCTATGAATACAGTAAAAGAAATTAACGATATGATACCTAGTGCAATTAAAGGCACTTCTCTTAAAAATGCCAAATTTGGAATATCAGGAACAAGTGCTTATGATTATGATTTAAATAAAGTGGCTACAGATGATTTAAATAAAATGTCAGTTATTGTTTTAGTCTGCGTATTTATAGTACTTTTATTAGTTATAAAATCACCACTAATTTCACTTTATATATCCGCATCATTAATGGCAGCTTATTATATATCATCTTGTGTTTTAAATTTTGTAGTATTTAATATATTTAAATATGAAGGCGTATCCTGGAATGTACCATTTTTCTCTTTTGTAATGATTGTTGCCTTAGGCGTTGACTATAGTATATTCTTGATGATGAGATTTAAAGAATATAAGAATATACCTCAAACAGAAGCAATAGTTTTAGCTTGCAAAAATATAGGAGGCGTAGTTATGTCTGCTGCCTTAATACTTGGAGGTACTTTTATCACATTGGTACCAGCAAATGTTAAGCTTCTAACAGAACTTGCTATAGCTGTAGTAATAGGCTTAATAGCTCTTTCAATTATACTATTACCTTTATTTTTACCGGCATTAATTGCATTACCAAGTGGAATAAAAAATATTTCCAAGAAGAAAAATGATAATTCATTTAGTGATGAAGTCGGTGCATAATATGGTATATTCAAAATTTGATAATTGGGAAGCTGTGTTTGCAAACCCTAAATCTATAAAAATAGAAACTTTAAATACCGGAACAATTGTCAGTAAAATATCAGGAATAATAAATCTTAATAATGCAAAGGCTTTTCAATTAAAAGATGGCATTGTTAATCTTCCAGTATTAGCACATATATTACAGCATGAGAAATATGGTAATTACTTAATAGATACTGGATTTGATAGTTCCTTTACAAATAAAATTGGCGGAAATTTTAAAGGTATCTTGAAAAAAGCTTATTTTAAGAACCATTACATTCAAGAAAAAAGTTCACAAGGAATTGAAAAACAGCTAGAAGAAAAATCTATAAGTTTAAATGGTGTTTTTCTAACGCATATTCATGAGCACGCATCAGGTTCGCCTTCATTACCAGATGAAATACCCTATATGTGTGGTGATGGTGAACATGAAACAAACTTTTTTCCATTAATTTATTCAACCTTCTTAAAGAATAAATTTAACTTAAAGAAATTAGATTTCTCAGTTGGTCAAAACATGCCTATACTAGGAAACTGTATAGATATTTTTGGTGATGGTTCATTTTGGGCCGTTTCCACTTCAGGGCACACAAAAGGCCATACTTCCTATATAGTTAATGGGAAAGATGCTAAAGTCATAATTACCGGAGATGCTTGCATTTCAAAAAAGGGATTTGAACTCGGTGTTGAACCAGGAAAATATTCATCAAATATAGAAGAAGGTCGAAAAAGTTTTTTAAAGCTGAAAACTTTTTTTGAAAACTATCCTTTCTTAAAGATAATTTTCGGACATGAAACGGATGAATTTAAAATTATTTGGAAGTAAAAACATTAAGAAAAAAATTTTAGTGCCTACGGAATTTTTTCTTTAAACCCACGGTTTAGGGAAGCAATAATGTCCTGCAATATTATTGCTTCCCTTTATCCAAATTTTCCCTAGGAACTAAAGTGCCTTGATGAAAAATCATTTTCCACTTCCCATCTCTATATTTCCAAATGGAACTTCTAAGAGTACACTTCCTATCCTCATTTTCTTCATACTCCTTTATCATTTTGTAAGTGGCTTGAACACAGTCATTCAAAATCACTCCAATCATTTTTTAACTTCCCCTTAATTCCTACTATACCATTATTTACTTGGAAATTATCGTTGAAAAGTGTCGATAATTGTAGCAACATACAAATTATATCAATAAGGGGTGAAAAAAATGCACACAAAAAAATTAAGCCTTATTTCCATTATTGCAGCAGGAGCATGTACCTTTTCTTATTTAACACTTTTTTATCCTAGCAGTGTTAAAGCTTATGAAAACACAGCTTACTTTAGCAACCTAAAAATAGGTTTGGTTTCAATGGCTAATCAAGTTATGACACTTAAACTTAATGGCGACTATTTGTTAAATGGCACTTTGCTTTCTTCTGGTACTATACTAAATCTATCGGTATCTAATAATACTATACTAGTTAATGGCAGCCCCTATCAAATTATCACTTTAACTCCTAAGGCTGCTTCAAATTTAGTATCTATCTCTAGTGGTACACAAACAAATAGCTATACTGGAAGTTTTATTTTTCAAATTAATACAGGTAAAATACTTCCTATAGATTCTACCTCAATGGAAAATTATTTAAAAGGCGTGGTTGGCCTTGAAATGTCCGATTATTTTCCTATTGAAGCTTTAAAGGCTCAAGCTGTTGCTTCTAGAACTTATGCTCTTAAAAATTTAGCTGCTAAAGCAACTTTGGGCTATGACTTTGATGACACAATTAATTATCAAGCTTATCACGGATATGTACCAGCTGATATTCATGTAATGCAAGCAGTTGATTCAACTAAAGGACAAGTAGTTACTTATAACGATGCACTAATAGATTCTGTATTTTCTGCCTCTCATGGTGGATATACAGAAGATGTTAAAAATGTTTGGGGATATGCTGTCCCTTACCTAATATCTAAATCAGATATATATAATGGACAAATTGTTGATAATTCCTCTTGGTCACTAGGAAATAAAGTTCTTACAAATGCAAATATAGAAGCTACACTAAAAGCTAAAGGATATCTAGCTTCAACAGATACCTTTGTGAAATTAGATTTAAACTCTATAACAAGATATGTAAGTGGCAGAGTATCAAGCGTTGCTATAATTTACAAAGATCTACTTGGAACTACTAAAACTAAATTTATAACAGGTGATAAATGCAGGACCTTCTTAAATTTACAAAGTTCTATGTGGAATGTAACTTACAACAGCACGAATGGCATTTATACTTTTAGTGGGAAAGGTTATGGTCATGGTGTTGGAATGAGCCAACTTGGGGCTTCTCAAAGAGCTTCTCTTGGACAAACTTATGATAAAATATTAACTTTTTATTATGATAGCACAACTATTAACAACTTATTACATTATGCAAAGTTAGCCTCATATTCAAATGATTCTACTAATAACCAAATATTTTTAGGACAAGCTGTTAACTATACTGCTTCTGGCAGCGATGGTTCAGGGAACTATTTATATAAGTTTGGAGTTATTTGCAATGGCCAATTAGTAAGCGAAACAGACTATACTTCAAATAACAAGTTCAATTTTATTCCTTCTAGTGCCGGAAACTATCAATTATATGTAAAAATTAAAGATATATATTCCGATAAAGATTATGATGATACTATTACTTCAGCGTTAAATGTACAAGCTATACCAGCAGTTAGTATTAATAATTTTAATGCAAATACAATTAATGCACTAATAGGTCAGCAGACAATAAATTTTGCAAACTCTGTTTCTGGAGGAACTGGACTTGGCTTCCTATATAAATATGAAATTTCTAAGGATGGAACAGTGATTGGCGCGGCAGATTATAATACAAATAGTACATTTAATTTCGTGCCATCAGCCGTTGGAAATTATAGCGCTACACTTTATGTAAAAGATGCTCTCTCAAAGGCTAACTATGATTCAAAACAAACTTTAGCTTTTAATATTTATAATGTTCCTTCTTTATCAAATTTTACAGTAGATAAAACAGAATTACTTCAAGGACAAGGTGTTAATATTTCAGCCCAAGGTAAAGATGGTTCTGGTAGCTATTTATATAAGTATGAAATTTCAAAAGATGGTGTCATTGTTAGTACACGAGATTTTTCTAGTGTTAATAACTTTTCATATTCTCCAGCTTCATATGGAGATTATTCGATTAAAGCATATATTAAAGACGCCGCCTCTACTAACAGTTATGATGATACTGAAACAATAGCTTTTAAAGTTTATTCTACACCAACTTTAACAAATTTCGCTAGCGATAAAACCTCTATTATATTAGGAGATACAGTAAACTTTAATGCTGGAATTACTGGTGGTTCAGATAACCCTCAGTACAGATTTATGGTATATACTAATGGCAATTTAATAACTGATAGCTTATATAATTTAAGCAATACTTTTTCATATATTCCAAAAAATTCAGGCACTTATCAGATTTATGTATACGAAAAAGATAGCTTAGAAACTAATTCTTACAGTATTACAGCAAATACTTTATTAAACGTATTCAATCCAGTTACTATATCAAGCGTAACTGCAAATGGTTATATGTATGAAGGAAAACAAATTAATTTAACTTCAAATATTACTGGTGGAAGTACTTCTGGAATTAGTTATAAATTTGAAATATATAAAAATGGAACTTTAATTACCTCAAACAATTATTCTCCTTCTGCAAACTACTCTTTTACACCTAGTACTTATGGTAATTATAATATTAAAGTATTTGCAAAAGATAGTTTAACTTTAAATACCTTTGACAATGAAAAAGATTTTTCTATAACCATTAATAAAACACCTTTAACTATAGCTACCCTACCACTTAAATATGGTACAACTAGTCAAGATGTAGTTAATTTGCAAAACGCTTTGATTTCTTTGGGTTATAGTATATCAAGTGCCACTGGGTATTACGGCACACAAACCCGAGGTGTAGTAACATTAATTCAAGCTCAAAATTCTCTTACTCAAACTGGTAATGTTGATGCTGCTACGCTTCAGATTATAAATAATTTACTTATAAATAAAGTTGGAGTTAAAAATTTAACATTTAATTAAAGATAAACCATTGTGAAACTTAAAATTCATTTGTACCAAAATGCCGTCTTCTGGGCATTATGGTGCACATGAATTTTAATAGTTGAGCTGGTTTATCTATATAGATATACTATAGATAGACAACCTGAAACATTGAAATTATAAATACCAAATGTATCCTTATGCTAATGTTTTCAATTTGTCTATCTATAATACAAATTATTCTAATACATATTATTTTCTTTTCTATTAAGAATAAATTTTCTTTTAACCTCTAAAAAGTATTCCAAATCATTTAAAAACTGAAAAAGCATTGCCCTATTTTCAAATTCCTCTCTTGTTTCTGGAAGCTTTTGTTTTTTCAATTCATCATATAATCTTTTTAGTTCACTTGTCAAAGTATCAACTGGATTCTCTTCTTCTAATTGTAAGGCTATTTTATCTGTAAGCTTAGCTACCATCTCTGTTTGCTCATAAGTCATATAAAACCTCGTAAAGTGATTTCTCATATATTTCAAAATTTGAAACTGTATGGTTCTCATTTCCATATACATAACATAGTATTTATCTTCATTAATTATGTAATTATTTAAATTTCTATATGCCATATCACTGCCCTTTTTTATTGAAGCCTCTAAGCTTAAAAAAAATTCATTTTCTTTAATATCAGTAGATTTATTTCTAAGGTTACTTGCCATATTAAATAAAATTTTTCTCATATCTTCTTCTATTAATTTTTGGTTTTCTTTTATTTTTTTATTAATTTTAGGCATATAGCTGTTTAAAATAATAGCTATTCCAGCTCCCACTATCATAAGCAACAGTTCGTTTTTTATCCAAAACACAGAAACAGATTTTTCTACTAAAATATGTGTAACAAGTACCGAACTAACAACAATACCTTCCGTAAGCCTGAATCTAACTGCAAGAGGTATAAACACAATGAGATACAGTCCAAATACAATTGGATTATACCCTAAAATTTCAAACAAAACGCAACTTATAAAAAGGGCTAACACAGTTGAAGCCATACGTTGAAAAGCTATAACTAAAGATGTCTTCTTAGTATTTTGAATGCTAAGTATTGTTATAATTCCGGCTGCCGACGCATACTTCAAGCCAAGAAATTCTGCAATAAAAATAGCAAGTGCAGCTCCAAAAGCCGTTTTTATAGTCCTAAGCCCAATAATCTTCATAACCTTCTCCTCCTTCGTTAATTTATCGAGTTCCTACTATATATTATACATAATTAAATAATTAATTGGAAAACTTATTAAAGATATACCATTGTGAAACTTAAAATTCATGTGTAACAAAATGCCGTCTTCTGGGCATTTTGGTGCACATGAATTTTAATAGTTGAGCCGGTATATCTATATATGAATAATAATTAACAAAATTAAGGAGTGAGTTTTCTTATGAGTGAAAGTACATTAGAAAAATTTAAAGGGAGGGTAAGCTATCACGATTCTGTAGAAGAAATGCTAAAAAGAATAAGAGCTGACGGAATGTCAAACGCCTTTGATAGATATGTTTCTCAAGACAAAATAAGATGTAAATTTTGCCTTGAAGGTTTAAGCTGCCAGCTTTGCTCAAACGGGCCTTGTAGAATAAGCGAAAAAACAGGTCAGGAAAAAGGAGTTTGTGGAATAGGTCCAGATGCTATGGCAATGAGAAACTTCCTTCTTAAAAACATAATGGGTGCTGGTACCTATAGCCATCATGCTTACGAAGCCTTCAGAACACTAAAAGCAACAGCTGAAGGTAAAACCCCATTTACAATTACAGATTCAAATAAACTTAAATGGATGTGCGAGAAAGTTGGCATAGACACCAATCAGGAAATTAACGATATGGCAGTTGAACTTGCCATGTTTCTTGAAGATCAACAGAAAATTGATAATGAGAAAGACAATGTAATGGTAGAAGCTTTTGCCCCAACAAAAAGAAAAGAAGCTTGGAAAAAATTAAATATATATCCTGCTGGAACTGTACATGAAGAACAAAACTGTGTTGCAAGCTGCCTTACAAATGTAGATGGAAGCCATGTATCCTTGGCAATGAAAGCCCTAAGGCTTGGAATTGCTACAATATACAACACTCAAATAGGTCTTGAAATGGTTCAAGATATACTTTTTGGAACTCCAACACCACATGAAGTTAATATGGACCTTGGAATCATGGATCCAAACTATGTAAATATAGTATTTAATGGACACCAACCTTGGGTAGGAGTTGCAACAATATTAAAGGCAAAGAAAGCTGAAATTCAAGATAAGGCAAAAAAGGCAGGGGCTAAGGGTATCCGAATTGTAGGTTCAATAGAAACAGGTCAAGAACTTCTACAAAGATTTCCAATTGACGATGTTTTTGTGGGTCACATGGGTAATTGGCTATCCATAGAACCATTGCTTGCAACTGGAACAGTAGATGTCTTTGCTATGGAAGAGAACTGTTCGCCTCCAGCTATTGATATGTATGCAGAAAAATATCAAGTTACTTTAGTTTCTGTAAGCACAATAATTGATTTGCCTGGGATTAAATACAAATTTCCATATAATCCAAGTGACGTTGATTTTACAGCAGATAAACTTATTGATCTTGGCATTGAAAACTTTAAGAAACGAAAAGAACGAAATATTGAAGCTGTAGTTCCAAAGAAAATTCAAAAGGCGGTAGCTGGTTTTTCCACAGAAGCAGTCCTTGGAGCACTTGGAAATAAACTTGATCCCCTAGTGGATGTAATATCACAAGGTAAAATTAAAGGTGTTGTAGCACTTGCCAATTGCTCAACTTTAAGAAATGGTCCTCAAGACTGGGTAACAATAAATCTAACAAAAGAACTTATAAAAAAAGACATTTTAGTTGTTGCTGGAGGATGTGGAAACCATGCTCTTGAAGTTGCTGGTCTTTGTACAATTGATGCCGCAAATACTATGGCTGGTGAAGGTCTAAAAGAAATATGTAACGCCCTTAAAATTCCACCAGTACTCAGCTTTGGAACCTGTACTGATACAGGAAGAATTTCTATGCTTGTCACAGCTCTTGCTGAACACTTAAAAGTAGATGTTCCTGATCTTCCTATAGCTGTTACTGCACCAGAATGGATGGAGCAAAAAGCCACAATTGATGGTATATTTGCTCTTGCTTATGGAACCTATACTCATCTTTCCCCTACCCCTTTTATGACAGGTGCACCGCAGCTTGTTGATCTTTTAACCAATAAAGCTGAAGATGTAACTGGTGGAAAAATAGCTTTAGGGGATGATCCAGTAGAAGTTGCAAATAATATTGAAGCTCATATTATGAGTAAAAGACAAAAACTAGGTTTGAGCTAAATTTAAGGAGGAATTATAAAGTATGGCAAAAAAATTAAAAACAATGGATGGAAATGAAGCTGCTGCATACGCTTCATATGCGTTTACAGATGTGGCAGCAATTTATCCTATAACACCATCTACTCCAATGGCTGAGCTTGTGGATAGCTGGTCTTCTCATGGTAAAAAAAATATATTTGGTCAGCCAGTTAAAATTGTTGAAATGCAATCTGAAGCTGGTGCCGCTGGAACTGTTCACGGTTCTCTTGTTGCAGGTGCACTTACAACTACATATACTGCATCTCAAGGTTTACTTCTTATGATACCTAATATGTATAAAATAGCAGGTGAAATGCTCCCAGGTGTACTTCATGTAACTGCCCGTGCTATTGCAACTCATGCACTATCAATCTTTGGTGATCATCAAGATGTTATGGCTACAAGGCAGACTGGTTTTGCACTTTTAGCTTCTTCAAGTGTTCAAGAAGTTATGGATTTAGCAAATGTGGCTCATTTATCCGCTATTAAAGCTCAATTGCCATTTTTGCATTTTTTCGATGGTTTTAGAACATCTCATGAATATCAAAAAATTGAAGTTATTGATTATGCTGATGTAGCAAAATTAGTTGATTATGAAGCAATACGAAAATTTAGGGATAGAGCTCTTAATCCTGAACACCCTTCTGTTAGAGGTACTGCTCAAAACCCAGATATATACTTCCAACAAAAAGAAGGTTCAAATAAATTCTATGATGCCATTCCAAACATTGTAGAAAATTACATGAGAGAAATAGAAAAAATCACTGGAAGAGTATATCATCCATTTGATTATATTGGAGATTCTAATGCAGAGGAAATAATAGTTGCTATGGGCTCTGTTTGCGATACTATTGAAGAAACTGTAGATTATTTAAGGCAAAAAGGTGAAAAGGTAGGAGTTCTAAAAGTACATTTATATAGACCATTTTCTCCTGACTATTTCTTTAAATACCTTCCTACTACTGTTAAAAAAATTGCCGTATTAGATAGAACAAAGGAACCAGGTTCTGTAGGAGAGCCGCTTTACTTGGATGTAGTCAATGTATTTTATAATAATTCAAACAAACCTATTATAGTTGGTGGTAGATACGGTTTAGGTTCAAAAGATACAACACCATCACAAATCCTCGCAGTATTCAAAAATCTTAAAAATGATAATCCGAAAAATAGATTCACCATCGGAATTGTTGATGATGTTACAAATACCTCTTTACCTGAAGAAGCTATAGTCGACACTTCACCAGCAGGAACAAAGAGATGTAAATTTTATGGCTTAGGCTCTGACGGTACAGTTGGTGCCAATAAAAGTGCTGTTAAAATAATAGGTGATAATACAAATATGTACTGTCAGGCTTATTTCTCCTATGACAGCAAGAAATCAGGTGGAAGTACAGTATCACATTTAAGATTTGGCGATAAATTAATAAAATCTCCTTACCTAATTACTGAAGCAGACTACATTGCTTGCCACAACAAAACCTTTATTTACAATATAAATGTTTTAAAAGGATTAAAGAAAAATGGAACTTTTGTACTAAACTGTCCTTGGAGCGATCAAGAATTGGAAGAAAAACTTCCTGCAGCAATGAAAAAATATATAGCTGAAAACAACATTGAATTTTATACAGTAGATGCAATTTCAATAGCGCAGCAGCTAGGTCTCGGCTCTAGAATAAATATGATAATGCAATCTGCCTTCTTTAAACTAGCAAATATAATACCCGTAGATAAAGCTGTCCAATATCTAAAAGACTCAGTAGAATACACCTATGGTAAAAAAGGTGAAAAGATAGTAAATGCAAACAAAGCTGCCATAGATGCTGGTGTAAATTCGGCTCATAAGGTTACAATTCCAGAAGCTTGGAAAAACGCCAAAGATGAATATACTCAAGTTAAAGAACTTCCTGATTTTATTAAAAGAATTGAGAGACCTATGGCAAGACATGAAGGTGACGAACTTCCTGTTAGCGCATTTAATGGTATGGAAGATGGAAGATTCCCTCTTGGTGTAACTGCTTATGAAAAACGTGGAATTGCAGTTAATATTCCTGAATGGCAAATTGATAAATGTATTCAATGTAACCAATGTTCTTTTGTTTGTCCTCACGGTGTAATAAGAGCTTGTCTATTAAATGAAAAAGAAAAAGAAAAGGCTCCAGAAAAGTTTATGACTAAAACACCTGTAGGTAAAGAACTTACTAGTTACCACTATCGTATTCAAATAAGTCCACTTGACTGCACTGGATGTGGAAACTGTGCTGATATATGTCCTGCTCCTGGCAAAGCTTTAATAATGAAACCCGCTCAAGAGGAAATTGAGGAGCAAGCAGAAAACTTTGAATATGCATTAAAAATAATACCTAAAGAAGGACTTATGAGTCTTCATACCGTAAAGGGCAGCCAATTTGCAAGACCTTTACTAGAATTCAACGGTGCTTGCCCTGGCTGTGGTGAAACTCCTTATATAAAATTATTAACGCAACTTTATGGTGATAGGATGATGATAGCTAATGCTACAGGCTGTTCATCAATTTGGGGAGGAAGTGCACCTGCAATAGCATATACTACAAACAACTGTGGCAAAGGTCCTGCTTGGGGTAATTCACTCTTTGAAGATAATGCTGAATATGGCTATGGAATGTTTTTAGCTGTAAAACAAATGAGAGAAAAACTTTATGAGTTAATGACTCAAGGACTAAATGCTGCCGATATTAAACCAGAGCTTAAAGAAGCCTTTAAAGAATGGTTAGATGGATTTGATGATGCAGATGCTTCTAAAAAAGCTTCAGCACGAATACTCGAATTATTGCAAAAGGAAAATTATGCTCAAAACAATATTTTAAATGAAATATTCACTAAAAAGGATTATTTAGTTAAAAAATCTCACTGGTTAATCGGTGGTGATGGTTGGGCATACGATATAGGCTTTGGCGGATTAGATCAAGTTCTTTCTTTGGGTGATGATGTAAACATATTTGTTATGGATACAGAAATTTACTCAAATACTGGAGGTCAATCTTCAAAATCAACTCCTACAGGAGCAGTTGCAAAATTTGCTTCAGCTGGTAAAAAAACAGGAAAGAAAAAACTTGGCTTAATGGCTATGACTTATGGAAATGTTTATGTAGCTCAAATATCCTTAGGTTCAAATATGAATCACGCTGTTAAAGCTATAACAGAAGCAGAAGCTTATAAAGGTCCATCTCTTATAATTGCCTATGCCCCTTGCATAAGTCATGGTATTAAAACTGGAATGGGAACTAGTATAGCCGAGGAAAAGAAAGCAGTAGAAGCTGGATATTGGCATTTGTATAGATATAATCCTCTATTAAAATTAGAAGGCAAAAATCCATTTGTACTTGATTCTAAAGAACCTTCTAGCTCATATACTGATTTCATCAATGGAGAAATTCGTTACTCTTCATTAAAGACATTATTCCCAGAAGCAGCTGATGAAGCCTTTAAGAATTCTGAAATTAATGCTAAGGAAAGGTATGATTTATACAAAAAACTATCAGAAATACAAATCAATGCGAAGTAAGTGTAGTGCAAAATCAATAACATAGGGCAGATGCATTAAAATAATGTGGTATACAAATATCTTGAAATCTTAAATAAAATTAATAAAACTAAGTGGCAAGTTTTCAAAAAATTCCCCACTAAGTTTTATACAATTTTATTTAAAATATTTCTTCGACACTCGTATACCACATCATTTTTTTTATGTACCTATCCAATGTTATTTTGATAATTTCACTACATCTTTATTTCTGTTCAATGTTTAAATAAGTTGATCAGCTAATATATCAATTATCATCTTTTAGCACATTTTCCAGTAAAAATTTAAAGCTTATCTACTATCCCAAAATTTCGTAGGCACACTAATATTCTTGATTAATTTATGTCTTTGAAATGGAACTCTAGGAAATTAATAATATAGGTTCAAGAATCTTAATGGGCTTACGCCCAAACCTCTGCCTTAAACCACTGTAATTGGGAAGTAAGAGCGTTTTGGAACGATTTAAATAACAGCTTATAAATCTTAGAGGAATATTCTCAAAAGGCTTAGAACTTTCAATTTGTCTGAACGATAGTGAGTTATTGAAAGTTCTTAGGATTTTGAGAATATTCCTCTTAGATTTATTGCTGCTATTTAATGTTCCAGAATGCTCTTACTTCCCAATTATTTTTCATTAGAATCTACATAGTCTTTTGCATTTTTTGTTTCAAATTCACTTGGTATAGATACCTTTGAAACTGGCTTTTCTTTTTCAATATTTGCCCATGCTGCAGTATCATGTTTTTCTATTGGTATTTCCTGAAACTTGTCTTTTAATCTATCGTTTTCCATAACCATTCCTCCTTTCATATTGTATTATTTTCAATTCAGTATAAATGTATTAGTATTCCACAAAATTTTAAAATTGAAGCAATTGAATATTTTTCATATTATAGCTTAACATTCTAAACAAGTTATACTAGCAGTGGTTTTATGTAAAGTTTTAACTTCTGAAAATATGTTAAGAAATACTAAAAAGTGTTATATCAATAAAATCAATATCAATTTATAATTTGCTTGTTAGTGTAATTATGGCACACCATGTATTTTATGGTATATATACTCTAACTATATTTATATATTGAAATGGGGGATAATATGAATAGGAAAAAATTACTTTCTTTAACTGTAACCTGCGCATTTGTACTTACAACTATAAGTCCAAATTTAAACCTTCTAGTTAAAGCAGCAGACAACACAGAAACTGTCATTTACGACAATGATTTTGAGAGTTCTTCAAATTTGCCTGTAGGAAAATCAGCAAATGATCTTGTTAAAAATGTAAACGTTAGCACAGCAGTAGGCTATGATGTTAAGTTTAATTCTAGCTCAACTTGGGATGATAAAGTTGAAATGGATTTGAATTATGAATACACAAAGCCTATAAATCCCGGAGCAAAATTGAAAATGGATTTAATACTCCCTGCAAACAGCACCTATACTGGTTCAATTAAGGTTGCCGGTATAACTAAAATGGGTTCTGGTTGGACTTGGACTCAAAGCAATACAATACCAGAAGTAAAAATAGGTGATTTTACCCCAAGCAATGGTTATTTAGTTAAAACTGTAGAAATTCCTTTTGGAGATGAAATTACCACTAACACAGGTTTGCATCAAATAATTTTTAAACTTGCGGGATATCAATGTAATTATAGTGGTAAACTTTATATTGATAATGTAGAATTAATTGATGGTGCAGAAGCTACTAATGTTAATACTTATGTAGATAAAACTGTTCAACCTGCAAAACAGACAAAGGTTGATCCTAGTTTATTAAATATTCCTTCAACAGTTGATTTAGTAGATTCAAATGCTACAAGTAAAACAGCTTCACTTTATGCTTACTTAAAAGGCATTGGTGATTCAAATTATGTTATATATGGTCATCAAAATGACACACATCATAAAGCATTTTTGCAAAATAGCGGAACTGATTCTGACACAAAAGATATGACAGGCTCTATTGCTGGAGTTTGCGGTATAGATGGTCTTTCACTTACCGGTGCAGAACTTTCTCTTCCACAGGGACAAACCGATTTAGTTTCCGCCGCTGCAAACGTTTCAATAAACGCAGCAAAGGAAGGAGCACTTGTAACTTTATCTGCTCATATGCCTAACTTTGATTTAGTTGCAAAAAAAGGATTAGTTAATGGAAAATATGATTATTCTGGCTACTCTCCAAATGTAACTAGCGGAAATGTGGTTCAAAGGATTTTACCTGGTGGAGATTTAAATAAAGTTTACACTGGATATCTCGATATGATTGCAAATTACGGCAGCAAGCTTCAAGATCAAGGTGTCTCGGTTTTATTCAGGCCTTTCCATGAAAACAACGGAAGCTGGTTCTGGTGGGGTGCTGCCTATTGCGACGCTTCAGCTTATAAAGATTTATATAGATATACTGTAGAATACTTACGTGATATAAAAAATATTCACAACTTTCTATATGTATATTCACCAAATGGACCTTTCCAAGATGAAGCTTCTTATTTAGATCGTTATCCTGGTGATAATTATGTAGATATTCTTGGTTTTGATATGTATGATGACAATCCTACAGCCGGTGACAATACTTGGCTTAACTCCTTTAAAAGTACTATGGGTGTAATAGATAACATAGCTAAAAAGCACAATAAACTTTCTGCTGTATCAGAGGTAGGTATACGTGATACCCCTACTATGAATGGAATGAAGGTTTCTGGCAACTCAACACCTGATTGGTTTAATGACATACTTAACTCAATATCTGGAACTAATATGTCCTATTTCATGACTTGGGCAAACTTTAGTGAAAAAGATGGTTTCTTTGAGCCTTACATGGTAAGCGACACTAAAGGTCAAGAAATGATTAACAATTTTATTGACTTCTATAATAAAGAAAATTCAGTATTTGCTGATGGTATAGGCAATTACAGCAAAATATCAGTAACAAATGCAAAAGCTACTACAACAGGATATATTACTTCGCCTACGTCAGGTTCAAGATTACTTAACGCTTCAACCTTAACAGCAAGCATTGAAAATAATGATAATAAGGATGTAAATTTCGTCATAAAAGATAGCAATGGAAACGTAAAGAGTACTATAAAAGCTCAAAAAGGTGATGGTAATACTTATATTGCACAACTTACAGACAGTATATTAAAAACTATTGATCCAACCTATGGTACTATTGAATTAAATATAGGAGGACAGACTTACGATACAATTAATGCCTTGATTAATATACCAGAAGAAAAAGTTGATCCAGCAGCCGTAGATAACTTTGAAACTTATTATGGAAATAATGATTTATTAAAAACAAATTGGACAACTAATGCTGGTCCAAACTGCAGTATTTCTCCAGCTTTAAGTACAGACCCTTCACAGCATAATAACGGCAAGTATGGTCTTGCTTTTAACTATACTATTTCTGGCACTTCATCTTCTGAAGGCTGGGCTGGTATTACTAAAAAAGAAAATGTAGATTGGTCTAAATATGATGCCCTACAATTATGGATTAAACCAGATGGGAAAGGTCAAAAATTAGTAATTCAAATTACTTCAAACGGAGAAGATTTTGAAGTACATCTTCCTGAATTTGCTGCTACAACTAAAGCACAGCTTTTAACTTTACCCTTCAGTCAATTTGTAGGAAAAAATAAAGGTACGTTTGATCCTTCAAAAATAACAAGTATTGGCTTATGGTGCAATACTATAGTTCCTCAAGGTAGTAAAGATATTAAAGTAACTTCTACAATGTATTTTGATGATATTAAAGCAGTAAATACTAAGGATGCCTCAAATACAACTGGAACTACTACTGGTCAAAACGAGAACGCAACTAAAGGTAATAGTTCAACTCAAAATAATGGAACAACTACTTCCACTAAAGTAAGTACTAGCAATACTTCACCAGCTGCTGCCTCAACTACAACTACAGCAAAAGCAGACGTATTGCCAAAAACAGGTTCACCTATTGATGGATTTGTAGCTACTGTATTTGGAACGCTTATGGCTATAACCGGTGCAGCCTTCGTTGCTCTATCAAAAAGAAAATTCTTTATAAGAAAGTAATTTTTAGTAAGGAAATTTGGCTGTTAAATTATTGCGAAGTAAGAGCATTCTGGAACATTAAATAGCAGCAATAAATCTAAGAGTAATAAGCTGTTATTTAAATCGTTTCAAAACGCTCTTACTTCCCAATTACAGTGGTTTAAGGAAAGAACACATACCAGAGGCTTGGGCGTAAGCCCATTAAGATTCTTGAACCTATATTATTAATCTCTAGTGCTACATTTCAAATATATAAATTAATCAAAAATATTAGTGTGCCTACGAAATTTTGGAATAAAAACAGAAACTGTTGCAATTGTATAAACAATAAAAATAAGTTGTAAGATTTTTCGTAGTGAAACGGAGGAAAATCATCCTTCTTTGTACTCTGTACCTTATACTTTGTACTTTGGAAAATGGTTCGTAATATTTAAAAATTATATATTAAATAATTATTAACACAGCATATTTTCCTACGTTAAGAAAGCTCCTGCAATTTTTTTAAGTATTTAGTTACATTTTTATCATCTTCTACTGGATAATCATATCCTAAGTTTTCTGCAACTTTTGGGCCAACAATACTAATTAACTTGCAAGCTGCCAAAAGTGACCTCCACGTTTCCTCATAATCACAGCTTGAATATGTCTTTTCCATTAGAGACCATAACTCACTAGGCAAATATTTCTCGAACCATTTGCCAAGTTTACCCGGATTTACACTCCAATTATTGTTTGCACCAATATACCAAGCTACCACTGTAATAATCTCTTCTCTCACTACTGCATCAAACATATATTTTGTATAACTTAATTCTTTACGGCAAATTCCCTTAGCAACATTAGTAGCACACCACCAAAAATTATTTATTGTTTCATCGTATTGCTTTTTAGATGGCTTTCGTGTTACATAATAACTTTCATTTGAAGAATCAAATTTAGGTATTTTGTTATCCTTATCTAGAAGAAGTACCTTCAAGCTATCTTTATATTTAAGACTAATATGTTCTACAGGAAAGAAAGTAAGATCAATCCTCACTCCATCTTTAAAAAGCATAAGAAAAATATAAGATTTCACATTTTCTTCATAAAAATCATTTTGCTGCATTATTATAAGTTCTCCCAATTTTTCAATCCAAGCTTGATTTCTTAAAAAATACTCTGGATCTGTTACAGCAAATATAACATCATAATCACGATATTTGTCCTTTGGTGCATTGGAATTTACCCTTGAACCATTCCAAATTACTGCTCTAACCATATCATTATTTTCTGCAAAATTTAAAATTTCATAAATAACCTGTTTTTCATTTCTCATTAATATTGCCTCCCAAAATCACTTTTTAAGTTTAATATATTAAAATATAAAAAGTTTGGTGGAGGTCGTGGTCAATGTCACAAACCATATATTATAGATAAAATTGTCATATGACTATCTCCCTTTTAAAAATTTAACATGCATTTTATTATAACATATTTTTTATAACCTTCTAAAATCTTCTGGTTTATAGTTGTACTTTCCTTTAAGCACATCATCAATTAATCTAATTATTTTATCCTTATCTTCAGGCAAAGTACCGCCTATGGGAACGTAATTTGAAGCATGATTACTCCTAAAAATACAGTTAGATACATTTATATTTTTTATAAGTTCTCTCATTTCAAGCATAGCTTCATCTGGACTTAAAACTTCAAAATTTCCTAAACTTACTGCTTCATACATTTCAGTATTAGGTTCAACCATCAATGTTAAAGTTCCCAAATAATCAGGCTCTATGGCATTTATAACTTTTGCAGATTCAACTGCATTTTCTAGCAATTTGCCTTTTCCACCTATTCCTGAAATGAGTGTAGCTGATAGCTTAATTCCACTTGCTTTAACTTTTTTACCAGCCTCAATTATCTCACTAGACTTAACTCCCTTATTTATGGACTTTAATATTGAATCACTTCCACTTTCTATTCCCATATACAACATTTTAAGTCCAAGCTCCTTTAATATGGCAATCTCTTCTTTAGATTTTCTTAAAATATCCTTGGGAGCAGCGTAAGCTGATACCTTTTCACATTCTGGAAATAATTCTTTTATTTTTTCTAAAATACTCTTAAGCTGCTCGAAGGGAAGCACAAAAGCATCACCATCCGCTAAGAATATCTTATTTACGTATTTATAAAGCTTCCTTGCTTCATACAAATCCTTATATACTTCTTCAATATTTTTTATTCTAAATTTTTTATCCTTGTACATACTGCAAAAACTGCATTTGTTATGTGCACAACCTACAGTAACTTGAATTATAAGACTATACGCTTCACTTGGTGGTCTATAAATTGTACCTTCGTAGTTTATCATAATATAAAATTACCAACTTTCATATGTAAATTTTAACTTTCAACTGCTTTTCTATGGTTCTTCATACTTATCTATAATACACCATTTACCGTTTACCTTTTTAACCGTAAATTTTATTGGTATATTCCACGAGCCACCAACTTCCTTATTTTGTGAATCTTTTATGCTTACAGAATAAGTCATTTTCACATACACCGTATCAAGTGTTTTACTTTGAGAATTTTCCTTAAGCTTAAAATCTACTTTAAAAGGTTTTTTATAGTTTTCATCATTCACATTATAAACCTTATACACATTTATGCGATTAAACACATCTTCTGATATATACCCTGACAATTTATTTGAATATCCCTTATCCGTAGTAAATGACTCCTTTACTACATTATAAATATCAACATAGTGATTCTGATTTTTCCAAGCTATAAATAGAATTGCACACATCAAACACAAAATTAAACAAACTATTTTGCTCTTTTTCATAACAACACCCCATATTCTAATTTTATATTTTATTTTGGGCTATGATAATCTATTTTTTAATTTCTTGCGCTTTCTTTTCTGCTTCCTCTATAACTTCTACTCCTACTTTACACAAAACATTAATCCCCTTAACAACAGTAACAATCATAAAAGCCTCTACTAATTCTTCCATAGTCAAGCCTGCTTCTATAGCTGCCACAGCATGTGCTTTTGCTCCACTTACTTCATCATCTAAACTATCTAATATTGTAAAAATTAACTCTCTTGTTTTTTTAGGCAAATGCCCATTTTCTATTGACTCACGCATTACTAAATAACCTTTTAAACCATTCTTAGAATATTTAGATAAAGCCTCAGCAAAAGGTGGATTCCATTTTAATTCATTCTTATAATAATTAAGTATATCTTCTAAATCCCTCATGTCTAACCCTCCTCCATATAAAAACAATTATTCTATAATTTAACTACAAACTATATTATAACATAATCATCTCAATTTAAATATGAATTAAGGAAAGCTATTTCTAGCTTTCCTTAAACATTGATATATTATTTTTATTCTATGCTAATTATTGGTGTAATACTACCTAATTCGTATTATGATAGTACTTGATACAAAGCAACTGCTAATAAAACAATACCTGGTATCATAGATATCTTTCCATTAATTTTTTTTGAAAATCCTTTAAGTGCCAAAAAATTACCACCTAAAAGAGCAATTACTTCTGCTACTTCCAACAAACATACAGTTAAAACAATTGGAAAACCTGCTACAGCTAAACCTAGGGCTTGGGCAAAATCATCGACCCCTAATCCAAAACCTACTACATAATTTTCAAAGAACCCTATTTTTCTTTGACTATCAGAAGAAAAAGGTGGATTCTTTAAGAATTTAGAATAATCATCCTTCTGCTTCCAGCCATTATAAAGCATTTTACAACCTACAGCTCCAAGTATAATCGCACTTATCCATGCAGTTACATAATCTGGCATAGTAGTAAATATGAACTTTCCTACAAGCATTATACCGTAAGTGGAGGTTGCAGAACCCAAAACCATTATCATAAGCGACTTAAAAGGTAGACGCGTCTTAAAAAGACCATAGGCAACACCAACCGAAAAATCATCAGCACTCAGTGTTAATGCCAAGATAAGGATTGAAAAAAATATTATTAAAAATTTAACAATCCCCATAAATAACATCTCCTTATTAAAGATATACCAATTTATTTTGATAGTTCAATTGGTATAACTACAATTCCTCACTTTACATCTTTTGTTTTTAGAGATAACCCTCTTGAAGTTTCAAGTTGGTTACCCATAATATACTATGAAAATACCGATAAAATGGTGTTAAAATATTTAATGCCAAACTTTAAACAAAAGTACAGAGTACAGAGTACAATTAAGGTTGATTTACCTTCCTCTCGTCAGGTAAATCTTAAAACTTAGGTATTGTCAGCTCCGCTGAGCACCGTATATAGTGCTATTACATGAACACCCAAAAATAAGTTTTAAGATTTTCTGCAGCAAAGCGAAAGAAAATCCTCCTTAACTGTACTTTGTACTCTGTACTCTAAATAATGGTTTGCATTTTTTAATTACGCCTAAAACAATTCTTTTAGGCTATGTCTTAAATAAGTGTTGTTTTCACACTTATTTAAGACATAGCTTCCTTTAGTATTTCGGCTATTTTTAAAAGAATGTTGATATGATGTGTTGACTTTTATGGACTCTTAGGATTGCTCGTTTATAATTTGCGTAATTTTGACTAGGACGGTCAAAGCCATTTAGGCATCAGGATGATGCATCTAAATGGGTAGCAAATTATAAACGAGCAATTCTTAGAGTCCATTAACGTCATAAGCTCATATCAACATTCTTTTAAAAATCTTTGCTGAACTACCACTGTCTTCCTGGATCACTTGCCATAGAATTAGCAGTAGCTGCTGGATATAAAACAGAATAATGGCTCATAAATGGATTTGGTGTGCTTTTTGTAGGTTCTGGAAACACAAATAAAATTTTAAATTCCTTGCTTATAACATAACCTATTATTTCTTCCCCACCAGTAGTTACATCATGCTGTGGAGTTCCAAACTTTTCCTTTACCATTGAAAGAGATATTTTATTTAATCTGCTATCAAGGGATCTAACTTCAAAAACTCGCCCGCCCTTATTGGAACCAAAAACCACATTAAGTTTTGAGTATGTTGAATACATTCCCTTTGCACTTGTTACCCAATTTGAACTATCTGCTTTTCCTAAAGTATCCTCCATAGTGTAAATATTTGAAGTCTTAACAGCATAATCACTATTAATAATCTTTCCATCTGCCGCAAGTGTTTTAATATTTTCAAGAAGTTCGTCTTGTGAAGTAGTATCTTGCGCTACATTACTTTCAGAATCACTGTTTTGGGTTGTATTGCTTGAAGTATTTTTATTTGAATCTACATTTTCACTCTGATTTTTAGTATTATTTGCATCCTTGTTAGAAGTTTTGTTCTGACTTGAACATCCTACAATGAAAAATAAGGAAAAAATAACCGCAACCTTAGCAATTGTTTTTTTGTTAAATAAACGCATAATATATTCCCTCCTTGCAAATTGTATGAATATATATTACACTTTTAATTTATGTTTAGCAATACCAATTGTCACTCAAGGCTACCATTACCCATAAACAATTCACTATTATTTAAAATTTCATTTACATTTTCATATACAAAATCAGCCATTCCTGAAAGTTCAGCTTCTGTTCCAACACCACTTAATACTCCTATAGTAACGCCAGCTTTACCATTTTTACCAAACTTCATATCTACTAAAGTATCACCAACTACTGCAACTTCTTCTGGTTCTAGTCCATATTGCTTATAAAATTGGTGCAAAACTGTTGGATTTGGTTTTGCGGAATTTTCTACATCTCCCGTTCGTATAAAATCAAAATATTGCATTATTTGAAGATTTTTAAGACAATGTACTGTTGATACCATATTATCTGAAGTTACAAGTCCAATTATTATATTATTACTTTTAAGTTTACTAAATAATTCTGTAAGTTTTCCCGTTGCAACTATGCTAACTTCATTATCTTCAACAAATTTACTTAACCTATGCGAAATAGTTTCTTCTAACTTAGGAAGTGAAACTGCTACATTATTTATACTTAGGACCTCATAAAATGCACTTGCCATATCCCCTACAGTACCAGAAGCTAATATACCATCAGTTTCAATCTCATTTTCTTTTACACCTATACTTTCAAGAAACTGTTTTTTTAATTTTCTATTTCCATATGCAGTAGCTATATATTCAGCCAAAAACTCCGCTGCCGGAAGCCATATCGAATTAAAATCCAAAAGAGTTCCATCCTTGTCAAATATTATGCCGCGTATCTTATTCAAATTCTACTCCTCCTGAAGCCTTTAACAATTGTCCAAAGGTATTTATTTTATGATTTTTAAAGCCTTTATAAATTGGATTTGCAAAAGCTAGTAAATTTCCATAACAATCCCTAATCTCAAATCTAAACCATGAATATTCTTCGCCTTTCCAAGAAAATTCGTATTCGCTCACTATATTTTTCACTAGCTTGCCTTTATGCTGTACCGTACCATCCTTTATCCACAATACCTCACAATTAGAATCGCCTTCCATTATGGTCAATTTATACTTTATAGTCTTTTCTTCGGTTGAAACTAATTTTGTCATATCACTGCCTGGACAAAAATTGCTGCCACACACCTCTATATCTATTTTTAAAGTTAGCCCCCTTGATACGTAAACCCTTCCACCTTTAACAGCTTCCATAATATCTTCTGCCCTTAAAGAATCTGCAAGCACAAAAGTAGCAGGATCTCCGATTATTGACGGCATTTTGCTATTTTCATATGTTTCCGTTGGAAGATTATGCGCATCACTTCCACCAATGCCCCATATTTTATAGCCATCATTCCACATAGTATTCCAAAGCTTAAGAGCTGCTTCTGTAGCCTTAGGAGCATTGCCCTTAAAGGTTGGATCATTTAAAACCTCAACTGTGGTGAAATTACTAAGCAAAGTATCTTTGTAAAGCCATGCCCAAGGCGTTAACGCAGGATGATTCATAGAACATAGTGCTCCGCTAGCTTTAAACTCACTTAAAAGACCATTCATTCCCCCTTCTGTTGTCATAGCCCCTTCTCTTGTGAAATCCACCCATTTTTTTGCACCTAATGCATTAAAATGTCCTTTAAAAGATGTAATTTCAATACCAGGTATTACAAGCACTTCACTTTCAGGAAAGCCTGTCTGAATTATATTATGATCCGTTATCACAAAGAAATCTAAATTTTGTTTTTTGGCTACTTCCATTAGTTCTGAAGGTGATAATTTTCCATCAGATACATTTGTATGAGTGTGAAAATCCCCTTTATACCATTTTTTTAGTTTGCACTTTGCCTCTTCATTATAATCATTAATAATAAGTTCCATATTCCTATCGTACTTTACCCATGACTTTCCCATAGGCTCAAAATCTCTCTCTAAAAACAATTCCTCATTACCCAAAGACACATCAATGCTATACTCATTTTCTTCATCTATATTTGCACTTATTACTTTTAGCTTCCATTTCCCCTCATTAATTATCCCTGGTACAACTGAACTGCTGCAAAATTTTTCATTATCGCTTATAACAATATTTTGAGGGGACTTTCCATACAGATATTGAAGTCTTAATACATTATTTGAATCCCAAAGTAAAATTTGAACCCAAGCTGCTTTACTAAGTTTTATATTTAATTTCATCCAATTATATTCTTTATCAATATTAAAGCTATTTTCTATATTATCATTTTCTAAATATCCTATAATACTATATGAAAGTCCCATTTTTTATCTCCTTATAGATAAACCAGTTCAACTACCCAAATCAATTTGCATCATAATGCCCAGAAACCGTCATTTTGATACAAATTAATTTTGAAGTTTCAAGTGGTTTATTTTTATTTACTTACATCATCTAAAGCTTGCTGTGCTTCTGTTTCTGCCGCTTTTAAGGCTGTATCAGCAGGTACATTTTCTATTTCAACTTTATCGGCAGCTTTCTTTAAAGCATCTGTTATTTTACCGCCTGTAGGATCAATAAAAGGTGCTGAGGCTGTTTCTGCTTGTTTTAGTGGAACATTTATCTGTGGATGTGTCTTTGCAAATTCTTTAAATGTAGAATCATCTCTAGCTGATTTTCTTACAGCTATATATCCTGTTTTCATTGACCAATCTGCAGTATTTTTAGAATTAGTAAAGAACTCCATCCATTTAAATGCGGCTTCTTGCTTATCTCCAGAGGTAACTGCCGGCACACACATAACTTGTGCTAATGCAACTGGTGCTGCCTTATGATCTTTAAAACCTGGTTGAACATGAGCTGCTATTTTGTTAAAATCTAAATCTCCTTGGTCTCCACTTGAACCTATATAGCCTGCTGCTCTATCCTTCATAACATCATCTATAGTATCATACCAATACTGCCAGCCTTGTCCACCTGAATGAATTCTCATATTCTTATCTTGAAAAATTCCCTTTCTAACCATATCCCAAGTATCTACCCACTCTTTTGTGTCTATCGTAACCTTTTTACCATCTTTACTTAATATTTGTCCACCTTTGCTAAGTGCCATGTCTACAAGATTGTCCGCTCCATACATAGGTTCCCATCCATATACAGATGTATTACCGCCACTTTTTTGTGTAAGCTTTGGCAATGCTTCAGTAAGATCTTCCCAATTATTTAACACATCCTCTGAAACTCCAGCTTTCTGAAACATGTCTTTTCTATAATACATAACTTGAGTTGTACCATACATAGGTATACTATATTGTTTTCCTTTAATTTTTCCTTCATTATAAAATGCAGATATGAAATCACTAGAATTAAAGCTTTTATCATCAGAAATATATTTATCCAAAGGAGCAAGTACATTTTTATTTGCTAATGCAGTCATTTGGTCAGGTTGTAAAAGTACTACATCAGGAGCCTTTTTTGCAGAAATTGCCGCTTGAAGTGCAGTATAGGTTTCATCGTAGCTTCCTTGTGCAATTCCCTTTACTACTACATCTTTTTGAGAAGCATTAAATTTCTTAATTGCAGTTTGAACATTTTGACCAAGTTTTCCACCTAGTCCATACCAAAATTCTATTTGAACTGGGCCATTCTTCTTTGTGGTTCCACTTGAACCTGCACATCCTGATAATACAGATACTAATGACATTGATGCTAAAAAAATAGCTATAACTTTTTTACTTTTAAAATTAAACATAATTTCCTCCTAAAATATATTATTTTATTATCCTTTTACCCCTGTATCAGAAATTCCACTCATGAACCATTTTTGTGTTATGAAAAATACTATTAAAAGTGGAGCTATTGTAAAAGTACTAGCTGCCATTATTTGAGGCCATTTTATACCATAGGCTCCCCCTTCAATAAAGAATTGTCTCAATCCCATGGTAACTAAATATTTATTGGGATCCTTTATTATAAGTGATGGCCATAAATAATTATTATAATTTCCTATGAAATTCATAAGTACAAGAGTTATAAAGGAAGATTTAGCTATCGGTATCATAATTTGACATAGTATTCTAAAGTGGCTTGCTCCATCAATTAATGCAGCTTCCACCATTTCCCGCTTAATTTGCATAAAAGCTTGCCTGATTAAAAATATTCCAAACACGCTGACAGAATTTGATATAATAATACCTTTATAAGTATCAATCATATTGAATTTCGATAAAATCACATAACTCGGAAGATATGTAGCTGCAACAGGCATCATATAGGTTGCCATTATTATTCCAAATAATATTTTCTTACCTGGAAATTTAAGATTTGTAAGTGCGTAAGCTATCATCGCCGAATTAATAACCTGTATAAGTACTATTATTAAAGACGTAAAGGTGCTGTTAAAAATATACAAGCCAAAAGGAGCAGACTTAAAGGCATCTGCAAAATTTCCCCACTGTGGCACTGCTGGCAGCAATGTTGGTGGAAACTGCCATATTTCATTTTTTGTTTTAATTGCACTAAAAAACATCCACAAAAATGGAAACGCCATGATAAAGCAAAATATTATAAGCAGTGCATGCCTAATTAACTTTTTTAAAATAACAGCAAATGAATCTTTCTTTTTAGTTACAACAACCTTTTCCATACTTTTGGAAGACACTTCTACCATATAACTTATTCCTTCTTTCTATTGTTCATAGTGTACCCAACGTTTTGATGCTACAAACTGTATTAATGAAAGTACAATTGTAATAAAAACAATTACCATTGCCACAGCTGCTGCCTTGCCAACATCAAAGTTTTGAAAGGCCTCTTGATAATACATATATAATAGGGTTCTTGTACTGCCTGCTGGTCCACCTTGTGTCAATACCTGTATTTGGTCGTATGCTTGAAGTGAATTTATACTAGTCATTATTACCAAAAAGAATGTTGTTGGTGAAATCATTGGAATAGTTACATTCATAAAATTTTGAAATCTATTTGCACCATCTATTTCTGCTGCTTCATTAAGTTCTTCCGGAACTTTTTGAAGTGCCTCTAGATAAAATACCATTGCCCAGCCTACACCCTTCCAAATTGTAACTATTAATATTGCTGGCATTGCCCATTTTTCACTTTCTAGCCACGGAAGAGCCGCTATATGCACTTTACTTAAAATAAAATTTGCAAGACCTACCTTTGGCTCAAATATCCATGACCATACAATAGATACCGCAACTGTTGGTGTTATCCATGGTGAAAACAAAATTGTTCTATATAATTTAATTCCACGCATTTTTTTATTTAATAAAACAGCAAAAACAAGTCCTCCTATAATAGTTGGTATCACACTTCCCAAGGTAAAATAAAAAGTATTAAAAAGTACTCTATAAAATTCTTTATCCTGAAACAGCTTTATATAATTTGATAGTCCTACAATTTTATAGGTTGGACTCATAAAATCCCAATTTGTAAAACTTACATAGCCAGAATAAAACATAGGCCAAATCCAAAATACTACAAGTGGTATTGCTGCTGGAAGTATAAATATTATCCATATTAAAGATTCTTTCTTATTTAATTTAAATTTAGAAGTTCTGATTTTACCTTCCATAAATGCACCTCCATTTCATTAAGTATTTAATTTACATTTATAATTTTAAACTATTTAATTGCACTTTATGTTATGTGAAGGTAAACATCTTGTTAAAAACGCAACTAATTCCACACAAATCCACACTTTTTTTATAAATACGCAATTTGAAAGATTAAAATTGCTAATACCAAATTCATGCTATCAAATTAGAATTTGTAGAGAAGAGTACAGATTACAGTGAAGGATGATTTACCTTTCGCTTCTCTCAGGTAAATCTTAAACTTAATGTTGTCAGCTTCGCTGAGCACCATCAATGGCGTAATTGCGCAGCAATAAAAAAATAGCTTTAAAGAACTAATTTAATTCTTTAAAGCTATTTTTTTATGGCTATATTTTAAATAAGTGTTGATTTTCACACTTATTTAAAATATAGCTTTCTTTAGTAAGTTTAGCTAGTTTTTTCTCCACTAATCACGTCTACACCAGCACTTATATACTTTTCTAGTATATTGCTATTTAAATTGGAGTCTGTAATTATAGCATCTACTTTATCTAACTCACATACTTTAAGTAAAGACACTACATCAAACTTAGAACTATCAGCTAAAACAATCTTTTTTTGAGCAACTTTCATCATCTTCTTTTTAACTTGAACTTCACCTATACCATAATCCGTAAGCCCACAATTTAAAGAAATACCACTCATACTTACAAATGCAGTATCTATATGAAAGCTATCTATGAATTCTTCAGACATATCTCCTACAATGCACAGTTCCTTATTTCTAAGTACCCCTCCAGCAAGAATTATAGTGTAATTATCCATGCTTGATAATTCAATAGCTATTTCTAAGGAGTTTGTAAGCACCGTAAGTCTTTTCACAACCTTTTTAACTGCCTTTGCAAATTCCAAATTTGTTGTACTTACATCCAATGAAATGGACTGTCCTTCTTTAACATACTTAGCTGCAATTTGCCCAATTTCTTTTTTTTCCTCTACAAACTTTGACCTTCTATCATTTGCAGTAAGTTCACTTCCATCTACATTTTCAAGCACGGCACCGCCGTAAACTCTTTTTAAAAGCCCTTCCTTTTCAAGAAATTCCAAATCTCTTCTTATAGTTTCTATTGAAACACTGAATTTTTCAATTAATTTAGAAACCTTAACTGATTTATCTTTATAAATTATATTCATAATTTCTTTTTGTCTTTCCTGAGCTAGCAATATATCACCAACCTTCTACACACTTTGTGTGGATTTATGTTGATTTTATTATAACATAATTTCTATTTCTAAACTACGTAAGTTTATTTTAAAAGCCAAACTATAGCTCTTTCAAATCTCTCAGGTATTTCCTTAAAATGACCTCCAGCATTCCACTGAAGAATTAAATTTTCTTTATCTGAAAGCTGCCCCTTAAGTATATCAAAAGCCCTTCTTGTACATTCACCAACCTTTGCCATACGCTGGTTACGACTTTTTTCTTCTGATTTTCCAAGAGACATATACACCTTTGTCTCATTACTTACAGGTTTACTCTTTTCCAAAAACTCTATAAAACCATCGTACCACATTGACGTTGAGATACTACCGATTTTTCCAAAAACTGAAGTTTTGTACATGGCATATAATGCTGCAAGTCCTGCTAAAGAGTAGCCTATAAGCACAGTATTATTAGGTTCTGTTTTTGTTCTATAGTTTTCATCTATAAAAGGCTTTATTTCATTAATAAGTCTATCTATATAATTATCAGCCTCTCCCCCAAAATCTTTATCTTTCTTTGTTAAAGCAGGTGCTGACCAAGGTGTATAATCACCCTTCCAATCTTTAGGTTCAATTCCCAAAAGTATAAACTTCTTACAATCGCAATGAAAATGCGGCTCAATTTTATCCATAAACTCAGCTATTTCACCTTCACCATTTAGATACACTACAGGATACTTTTCTTCTGAAAGTTCATATTCTTCTGGAAGATATATTTCACAATTATAAGAGCTTACTTTAATTTTTTGTATAGTTCCCTTCATTTTTTCACTCCTATGTTTTAATTATCAGCAACACTTGAATCTATAACTTGTTTTTGTGATCCATCCTCATTCATAGTATGCTTATATTATACAACAATTTATTTATATTCCATATATAATTCACTATATTTATCCATAGCAAAACAATAGTACAGATACGTATAGAAAAGTTAATCTTAACTGGTATACTTTTGTAAAATATGTTATAATAAATTCGCAGCTACCATACAAGTATGGTACAATGGTAATAAAGGAGAAAAATTTAATTATGAATATTGAAACGGGAAGAAATTTAACAGGGAAAAAATTATATGAACTTTTAAAAGAAGATATTATCCAACTACATCTTGAACCTGGTTTAAATATTTCAGAAAAAGGCATTTCAGAAAAATATAATGTAAGCAGAACTCCTGTTAGAGAGGCATTTTTACTTCTTTCTAAAGATGAACTTCTTGACATTTATCCGCAAAAAGGAACCTTTGTGGCTTTAATTGATCTTTCAAAAGTAGAAGAGGCAAGATTTTTGCGTGAACATATGGAAAGAGCCATAATTAAGCTTGCTTGTACAACAGATTTTCCAGAAGAAAAATTACTAATCCTTGAAATGAATATAAAAATCCAACAAATGTGTATAAAGAAAAAAGATTATATCGAAGCTTTTAAAGCTGATGAAAACTTTCACAAAACAATTTTTGAGGGATGCAATAAATTAAGAACTTGGAACACAATTTGTCAGCTAGAAATGGATTTTCAGCGTATCCGAGTACTTACTTTAACTTCTAATTTAAAAGTTGATGATATAACCTCACAGCACATATTACTTATTGATGCTATAAAAAATAAAAAAACTGATGTTGCTGATGAAATTATGAAAAATCATCTAACTATGATTAATTACAATTTAAATAAAATAAAAGAAACCTATCCTAAATATTTCAAATAATTAAATTCAAAAATATGGAGGTAATTTTATTATGTTAAACTTAAGTAGCAAAGGTATTAAAAACCAAGAAGCATGGAAAAATAAAAACATAGAACTCCCTAACTTTTCTTATGAAGAAATGATTCAAAACACTAAAGACAATCCAACTTGGGTACACTTTGGCTCTGGCAATATTTTTAGAGGTTTCATAGCTGCATTGGAGCAAACACTTTTAAATTCAGGTAAAGAAGAATCTGGAATTGTTGCTGTTGAAACTTATGACTATGAAATCATAGACAAAATATATTCACCATTTGATAATTTAAGCTTACAAGTAATTATGAAACCTGATGGTAAATTAAAGAATACCGTAATTGCGAGCATTGCAGAAAGCATTGCAGCAGATACTGAAAGAAAAGACAACTGGACAAGATTAAATTCAATATTTACAAAGCCATCACTTAAAATGATTAGTTTTACTATAACTGAAAAAGGCTATAATTTAAAAAGCTTATCTGGAGATTTTTCAGCTGAAGTTCAACAGGACATAAAAAATGGACCAGCTAACCCAAGTAACGTTATGTCAAAAGTCACTTCACTTTTGTACACTAGATTTAAAGCTGGAAAACTTCCTCTTGCAGTAGTCAGTATGGATAATTGCTCTCACAATGGTGAAAAGTTATATAATGCAATAAACACAATTGCAACTAAATGGTCCGAAAATAACCTTGTTGAAAAAGAATTTGTCGCTTACGTAAACGATGCCACTAAAGTAACTTTTCCTTGGAGTATGATAGATAAAATTACTCCAAGACCTTCTGCTATAGTAGAAAAAAAATTGACTAAACTTGGTATTGAAAACTTATCTCCTATTATAACAGGCAAACATACTTATATCGCTCCTTTTGTAAATGCTGAAGGTCCTCAATATTTAGTTATTGAAGATAATTTTCCAAATGGTAGACCAGCTCTTGAAGATGCTGGAGTATATTTCACAAATAGAGAAACAGTTGAAAGAGTTGAAAGAATGAAAGTTTGTACATGCCTTAATCCTCTCCATACATCTATGGCAGTTTTCGGATGTATACTTGGCTACACTCTTATTGCAGACGAAATGGAAGACGAATGCATATCAGCACTTGTAAATAAAATAGGCTACGAAGAAGGCATGCCTGTAGTTACCGACCCTCAAATACTTAATCCAATGGATTTCATAAAAGAAGTTATAGAAGTAAGACTTCCAAACCCATTTATTCCCGATACTCCTCAAAGGATTGCAACAGATACATCACAAAAGGTTGGCATAAGATTTGGAGAAACAATTAAAGAATATGTAAAAAGAGCAGATTTAGATGTAACCTCTCTTAAATATATCCCTCTTGTTATTGCAGGTTGGTGCAGATACCTTCTTTGCGTAGATGATGAAGGCAAAAAATTTGAAATTAGTTCAGATCCTCTTTTAGGAACTTTAAAGGAATATTTATCTGAAATAAAATTAGGACAAAAATATATTAAAGGTACTTTAAAACCAATACTTTCAAATAAAAATATTTTTGGTTCAGATCTTTATGAAATAGGTCTTGGTGAAAAAATCGAAAATTACTTTGAAGAGATGCTTGCAGGACCAAAGGCAGTAAGAAATACATTAATAAAATACTTAAAATAAAGAAAGAGGTGTTTTTTATGAAAATGACATTTAGATGGTTTGGTGAAAATGATGATAGTGTTACACTTGAACAAATACGTCAAATACCAGGGATCACAGGAGTTGTGGGTTTTCTATCAGATATTCCAGCTGGAGAATTGTGGCCACTTAATCGAATAATGGAATACAAAAAAAACATAGAAGCTCACGGATTAGAGCTTGAAGTTATAGAAAGCGTAAATGTACACGAAGATATAAAACTTGGTTTACAAACAAGAGACAAATATATAGAAAACTACAAAGAAACTATAAAGAATTTATCAAAAGCTGGAGTAAAGGTTATATGCTACAACTTCATGCCTGTATTTGATTGGCTAAGAACAGACCTTTCAATGAAGCTCCCCGATGGCTCTCATACTATGGATTATGACGACACCAAATTAAAGGGAATGGATCCAGTAAAACTTGTAGAAGCTACAACAAAAAATTCTAATGGCTTTACGCTTCCCGGTTGGGAACCTGAAAGACTTAAAGAATTAAAAAGAGTTGTTGAATTATATAAAGATATAGATGAAGAAAAATTATTTGAAAACTACAAATATTTCCTTGAAGGAATAATTCCCACTTGTGAAAAATATGATGTAAAAATGGCAGTTCATCCAGACGATCCTGCCTGGAGTATCTTCGACCTCCCTAGAATCGTTCATTCAAAAGAAAACTTAGATAGAATAGTTAAACTTGTTGACAGCCCCTACAATGGACTTTGCCTCTGCAGCGGTGCATTAGGGTGCGAAAGAAAAAATAATATTCCTGAAATTATAAGACATTTTGGTGCTATGGGAAGAATACATTTTGGTCATGTTAGAAACATAAAATTTGTAGGCGAAAGGCATTTCCATGAAGTATCCCACCTTTCAAGCGATGGAGATTTTGATATGTTTGAAATAATGAAAGCATATCATGATATAGGCTTTAAAGGCTATATTAGACCTGACCACGGAAGAATGATATGGGGAGAAAAAGCAAGACCAGGCTATGGTTTATATGACAGAGCGCTTGGAGCAGCATACTTAAATGGTTTGTGGGAAGCATTAAACCAAAGTACAAAGTATAAAGTACAGAGTACAAAGAAGGATGATTTTCTGTAGCAAAGCTACCGAAAATCTTAAAACTTATTTTTGATTGCTTACGCAATCGCGTCACTACTGTTGTCAGCAAAGCTGACAACAGTTAAGTTTAAGATTTACCTGACGTGAGGAAAGGTAAATCATCCTTCACTGTACTCTGTACTTTGTACTCTGATTTAGTTGCTTCGCAATATTTAAAATTTGTGTACAAAATAATTTTATGCGTTAGTCCCTTTTTTATGTTCTTTCGAGATTTTGGATAGTTAGTGCTGCATTTACCTTAATTCGTCCCTTCTATGGAAAAATCAAGCTCAACTGGTTTACTTAAATCCTCATTATTTGCACTACTATGCACACCACTGCCAACTATAAGTTTATATTTTTCACCAGCCTCATATCCATTTTGTGGTGCACTAACTACAATTGATTTACTGTCTTGTCCTAAACTTAAATTAACTGGAACTTTATTCCCATTATTGTCTAATACCGCTATAGCTTGTTTTGTGGTATCATCAAAGTTTACCTCTTGATCAAAATGTATTGTCCAAGTTTTATCTGGAGCTACTACTTGATTATTTATTAAAGAGTCTACATTTACATTAGTAGAGTTAGTTATATTCCAAGGAGATTTAGGATCATTATGTGCTGAACTTCTATTAAACGTTACATTGGTAAATGAACTATTAGTCATATAATTTATACTAGCTCCCTCGGTATCTAAAAAAGCTACATTTGTAAAGTGTATATCCGTATGTTCTCCACCTTCTAGACCATCTACAAAGATTCCATAATTTTTAGAACCATTTACACTACAATTACTAACAAAAATATGTTTAAATATAGGCAAATCTGGTGCAGGTGTGAAACCACCTACTGAACCTGAATCACTGTAGTCAGAAGTAAATATAAATGGTTCACCTTCTCCATCTGTAATATTTTTTAGTGCAGAGTCACGGAAATAAATGTTTTGTGCTCCACCACCTACTCCCTTTGCTGATTTACAACGGAGACCAGAACCAGTTCCATTTAAAACATTGTCCTCCGCCAAGATGTTTTCTATCTCTGCTGCTGTATAGCTTCCAGCAACTACGGCACCATGTCCATGTGCAAAATAATTATTAAATATCCATACATCACTTACAGGAGAAGATTTTTTTTCACCTTCTAAGCCTCTTCCTGCTGCAAAATTAACATCATCATCTCCAGTATCAAAAACACTATTCATTACAATTAAGCCTTGTGCTGTAAAATCTATACCATCAGCATTATTACAATCATAGGTTTTAACCAAAGCTCCATTTATAACCATATTGTTACAACTGCTTGTCCCAATGGTATGTCTAGAAGGATTTTCAAAAGAAAGACCATCTCCTAAATATACATTATTTACTTTACTTATTGAAAGTAAATTTGATCTTGTAGAATATGCAGCTGTTTTACTAAGTCCCTCTTTTAAGGCTAAATTATACTGATTAGCTGCAAGAATGCCATTTTGAGTAACTGTTGCTATTGAGCTTTTTAGAGAAACAGGAAGTCCATCTACAGGTGTATCTTGTTTCCATCCGCTTCCATCAATTGTACCATTTCCTATAATTCTAAGACTTTGAACTGAACTAGTACCAACTGCATTAATAAGTGCGTTATTAGGACTGCCTTTTGCAACAGGATGATTACTACTTATGTAGTCCTGTGGGTTTTCTGAACCAAGAATTTCTCCATCCACTCTCAAAGTCATATTATCTTTTAACCAAAGTGCTCCTGTTTTAAAAGTCTTACCAGCTGGTATTAATACTTCTCCTCCTTGTGGGCAAGCATTAATAGCTGCTTGAATAGCATTTGTATCTAACGTAGTTCCATCTCCAACTGCACCATAATCAGTTACATTTAAAACCGTTAAAGCCTTATCAGTATTTTGTGTTATAGCATCACTTTTTGTAATTACATTTCCATTGCTATCAACAGCTTCAACTACAAAACTATAAGAAGTATCCGGTGTAAGTCCTGTAGCTATATAATTATGCATATTTATTTTTACAGCTGAACTATTACTAGAATCATTATAAAAATTGTCTATAAACTGCTTTGCCGATGACGCTTTATTATTATTTGCACTTCCTATAAGCTTTCCATTCATATACACATTGTAATCTGCAATATTGCTATAGTCTGCTGGTTTTTGCCATGCTAAGGTAACAGTACTGTTATCGTGTGCAATTACAGAGACAGCTAAATTATTATCCGTTGTCGCTGCTGAAGCTACTGCTGCTTTGGCAATTGATATTATCTTTCCTGTACTATTTGAAGGTAATGTTTCTGCATTTATTTTATATGCACTCATAGTATAAGAACTTATAAATACAGCTGCTATTGAAATGATTAGTTTTGTTTTTTGCCTATTAGTCATTTTGATTTTCACCTCTTATTTAAGATTTGTGTATAAAATAATTTTGTGCTACAGCCCCATATTAAAGTAATTATACCAAACAATTTAAGTTTCTTAAATATATCAAATTATATTTCAAAGTTTATTCACATTACCAGTTTATTGAAATTAAATTACTAAAAAAGCATCTATATAATATAATGTAGTCTGCTACTGACCTACACCACCTTACATAGATGCCTATATTAAAAGTATATAGTATTTAATCATATCACTTTTATATATACTTTTCTATTTCTTGGTCCATCAAACTCGCAAAAATATATTCCCTGCCAAGTTCCAAGTTTTAATTTACCATGTTCAATAATAATATTGCAGGAAGAACCCATTAGTGATGCCTTTATATGTGCATGCGAATTGCCTTCCATGTGTAAATATCCATTTTTTTCGGGAAATGCTTTATTTAATCCTGATAAAATATCTGTTACAACATCAGGATCTGCATTTTCATTTATTGTCACTCCAGCAGTTGTATGTGGAACAAAAACTACTGCCATCCCATCCTTAATCCCACTTTTAGCTACTGTTTCATCAACAAGACTTGTTATATCTATAAATTGCTCGTTCTTTGTTGTTTTAACTAAATAATCCATACTAACACTCCTATGTTATTTATTATATAATACAATATCTTGAAAATTTATTTTTTATTTTTATAAGCTTTTTCTCCTAAATATATATTTTCGCTTTCTTTCTTAATTCCCTTAATAACCCCACAAAATACTGCAAAAAACATTGCTATTATTGTCACACCAACAACCATAACTAAACCCATAAATTATCACCTCTTATATAATAATAACATATTTTTACACCAACTTCATATAAAATTGTTACTATTAAAAAGATATCCATACAAGATAATATAATCAGTATAGCTTAATATTACCTTGCATGGATACCTAACCTTCATTTAAAACATCTTAAAGCTAGTATACAACACCTTGCGAATTTGTCACCTTCCAAGGATTTGTCATTTTCGGGAAAGTAACGTTTGTAAATGTACTGTTGGTCAAATAACTTATATCAGCTCCTAAAGTATTAGCAAAAGATACATTTGTAAAATTAATGTCTGTGTGTTCTCCACCTTGTAATCCAGCTACAAATATTCCATAACTTTTAGAGCCATTTACACTACAATTGTTGACAAAAATATGTTTAAATACTGGTAAATCTGGTGCAGGTGTATAAGAACCCGTTGCAGTAGAATTAGTATATGCAGATGTAAATATAAACGGTTGACCTTCTCCATCATTTATATTAGCTAATGCAGAATCTCGAAAATAGATGTTTTGTGCTCCGCCGCCTATTCCTTTAGCAGATTTACAACGAAGCCCAGAACCTGTTCCATTCATAACATTATCTTCTGCTAATATATTCTCTATTTCTGAAGCAGTATAACTTCCTGCAACTACAGCTCCATGTCCATGTCCGAAGTAATTGTTAAATATCCATATATTGCTTACTGGAGAACCTGTCTCTTCGGCTTGTAAGCCTCTTCCAGCGGCAAAGTTTATATCATCATCTCCTGTATCAAAAACACTATTCGTTACAATTAACCCTTGTGCATTAAAATCTATTCCATCTGCATTATTACAGCCATAAGTTTTAACTAAAGCGCCATTTATAATCATATTGTTACATTTATTCGTTCCTATAGTTTGTTGTGATGGGTTTTCAATGGAAATTCCATCACCTATATATACATTGTTTATATTACTTAAAGAAATTAAATCTGATCTTGTAGCATAAGCAGCTACACTAGCAAGACCATTCTTAATTCCTAAATTATATTGACTAGCTGAAAGATCACCATTTTGTGCAACTGTAGATATAGAACTTGGTAATGCATCTGGAAATCCTGTTCCTGCTTCCGGACTATCTTGTTTCCAACCACTTCCATTTATTACGCCAGTTCCTACAATTTTTATACCTTGAGTAACACCAGAGCCTACAGCATTAATAAGTGCATTATTTTTTGCTTTTGCAGCTACAGGATGCTGTGCACTAATATAATCCTGTGCATTGTCTGAACCAAGTAATTCTCCATCCACTCTTAATGTCATATTATCCTTTAACCAAAGTGCTCCAGATTTAAAAATCTTACCTGCAGGTAACAAAACCTCACCACCAGCTGGGCAATTGTTAATGACTTTCTGAATAGCGGCAGTATCAACAGTAGTACCATCTCCAACAGCACCATAATTAGTAACGTCTTCAACTGCTTGCGTAATATCAGTGCTTTGAGTTATTGTACTGCTTTGAGTTAAGATATTTCCTTTACTATCTATTGCTTTAACCACAAAATTATAAGAAGTATTAGGGGTAAGTCCTGTAACTATATAGTTATGCATATTTATTTGTTGAGCCGAACTATTGGTACTATAAAAACTATCTATGAATTTTTTAGATTGCGAAGCTTTGTTATTATTAGCATCACCTACAAGTGTACCGTTAACATATACATTATAGTCTGAAATATTATTGTAATCTGCTGGTTTCTCCCATGCAATTGTAATATTATTGTTATCGTGTGCAATTACAGAAGCCACTAAATTATTGGATGTTGTTGTTGCATCTCCTACTGCTGACGCTGCAATTGAGCCTGAACTTGATAAATTTCCTGTTGCAGCATTTGCAACATATCCACTAATAGTTGAAAAACCTGAAAATATAACCGCTGTTGCAATAATCACTTTTGTTTTTTGTCTAAATTTAATCATTTGAATTTCACTCCTTAATAAAAATTTTTTATTGACTATTTTTAGTATAACTAAGATATTGTACTTATTATAGCAAACAGCAGTGCTGTTGTAAATGTATTTATTTACTTTACAATTTCTTTAACTACATCGGCTTCAATGGTTTTACCTACAAAATCAACAATTTCTTTTATTTGTGCTCTTGACAAATGATCTCCATATTTATTATCCAATTTATCCAATAAGTCTACAATTTTATTTTCAGCAAAATCCTCTGGATGCAATTCCGCTAACTGAATTAAAAACTTCTTACATTCATTATATTTTTCATCACCAATCTTTCCCTTAACTAAATTTAATTCAAGCTTTACTTTCCTAACTACTACCGGAACTATAATTCCTATAACAAAACCCACGCCAGCATAAATATAATTCTCCAATTTAAATGCCTCCTCAAAATAAAAAAAAGCTACTTATTATATTTTATAAGTAACTTTAGATAAATGTTCATATAACTTTTTAATCAACCTTAACATCCTTACGTGTAATTGCCATATACCCAACAAAACAAAGAATTATAATTGTTAATCCTAAACTAACTGAACCAGTTCCAATTCCAAGACCACCTCTACTAGCAGGAACACCCATCCAGTCTGCAAATGAAGCACCTAATGGTCGTGTAATTATATAGGCAAACCAAAACGCAAAAATTTCGTTTAAACCAAACTTTAAGTAAGCTATAGCTGGTATTGCAATCAAAATAGTAAACATTACACCAGATAAGAAGTAACCTAAATGCATAGTTGAAGCCGTCATATCTCCAACTGCAGTTCCAAGCGCAAAAGTAGTTAATATTGTTGCCCAGTAAAAAAACTCACGACGGCGAGTAAAAATACTATGCATAGACAGAGTTTTTTCGCTTAAATACCATGCAACAAAAATAATTGTAAGCACTATGGCAAAGAACGTTGTTGATACTATATATGGTATTCCAAAGCCTACATGCAAAACATCCGCTGCCATAGTACCAAAAATACTTACCATAACAACATTTAACCAGTAAATCCAAGCCACATATCTGCGTAACAATAGTTGTATCGTCAATGCTATTATCAGGCAAATACCAGTAGCCGCTACCGCAATTACTGGATTTATCTGACTAGCAAAATAATCTGATGCTACTTCTCCCATTCCAGTAGTCAGTATTTTTATAATCCAAAAGAACACTGTAATTTCAGGTACCTTATTAAAATTTTTCTTTGTGATATTAACAGCCATATTATGTATTACCTCCACCTATTGCTCATACGTTTTTCAGCAATGAATAATAATTTATGTTATGAATTATTATATACTAAAATTAAAATCACATTAAAAAATTCTTAGATTTATATTAAAAGGGCTATCGCAATTACATTATTTAATACATAACTTAAAATTATTGCGAACTAATTTAATCAATTCACAGTTCACAATGCACAATGAAAGATGATTTGCCTTTCTTGCGTCAGGTAAATCTTAAATTTAAATATTATAAGCTTTGCTTAGCGCCATTTATGGTGCTATTGCTCAAGCAATAAAAAATTAAGTTTAAGATTTTCTGTAGCTTTGCTACAGAAAATCATCCTTCATTGTGAATTGTGCATCGTGAATTGTGAATTAATTTAATTCGTAATATTTAAAGTTTGTGCATAAAACAATTTTATCTCACAGTCCCTCTTTAAACACTATAATCCAAATAATTTCCTGTACTTTGAGTTTCATTATTTTGTATAGAACTATCAGAATTATATGTACCGTTTGAATTTGAAGCTAAAATACTCGAAAGGTTTTCTTGATAAGTGCCATTTTCTATAGAATCATATTCATTTAAAATATTCTCTGAATTTAACTCCGAAGTAGATTCGCTGCTTTGAATAAGTGGAAGTATATTAGAGTATTCTGTAGATGTATCAGGACTTGGCAGCGTTGTAGTTGTTGGACTTGTGATATTGCCAGAACTGTCATATGTTAATGGAATCCCATAAGTTGGTTCAACCTGATTATAGATATTTTGAAGTTCTGAATTTGTATTTTGTCCAAAATAGTTAGCTTGTGCATAGTTTTCTTCAACAGCAGAATCAACATTGTCTACCAATGGAACACTTGAAGAACCTGAAGTTCCTAATGAATTCATACTATTCCATAGAGATGTCATATTATATGTGTTCATAACATTATTTATATCCATTTATTACACCCTCCTTTTACTAAAGATATACCACTTGAAACTTTGAAATTATAAATACCAAATGTATCCTTATGCTAATATTTTCAATTCACAATTCACAGTTCACAATGCACAATTAAGGATGATTTTCTACGCGAGCGTAGAAAATCTTAGAACTTATAATGTCAGCTCCGCTGGACACTGTATTTTACGTTATGCGTAAGCATTAAGTTTTCGGATTTTTCGAGCGATAGCAGAGAAAAATCATCCTTCATTGTGAATTGTGCATCGTGAACTGTGAATTGAAAATATTGGTGATAGGATAAACTTGGAATCTTAAATTTTCACATTTAAAGTTGTCCATCTATAATTAGTTTATTATTTTTATTTATCGATTATATAGTGTATATTTTGAGTATAAAAAAGGAAGATTATCAAATTAAAGTATTAAAAAATTATAAAATAATTATAAAAGATTTTATTTCATAATCTTTGCTATGTATTTTTCTGCAATTTCATATTTAAAAACCAAAAGTATTTTCTTTTACCTTAGGTAAAACACTATAAATAGATTTTCCCATTCTCTCCTCAAAATACTTTTGTATATCAAATGTGGCTTTCCATTTTTCAAGTGTAAATTCATTAAAGCCGTATCTCATAACAACATCTAACATTCTTTTTTCTAATAAACAAAATCCTGATGGCAGCGCTAAAGCATCACATAATTGAATCAATCTATCATATGGTGTAAATTCAATGTTTTTCAAATATTCTTTAATAAAGTCTTGCTCCAAAGACGTACAATCTCTCTTTCCACATGTATCCTCCGCATTCTTAAGCAAATATCCATGAGTTATACAGATTCTCGCCCACAAGCTATAGTCTTTTTGCATGGCAAATTTATAACCATCTATACTATGTTTCTCATTGGTTACTCCATACCTTCTACCAATATCATGCAACATTCCAAGTATTAATGCTACATTTGAATCTAGTTCCTTATCTTCTTTTGCAATGGCTTCCGCTGCTTTTCCTACATATAAAGAATGTTCTACCCACGGACCAGGATTTAATTTGCTACCTTCCTCCAATATTAACTTAGCTTCTTCTAATGTAGGTACGCCTGCTTGTACATTAATATTTTCAATTTTATTTTTTACAGTGGTATATTCCATAACAATACCTCTCCTAATTTTTCTAATGTATATGGCATTATGTAGTATATCCTAAAATCATTTGTTTGAGCTTCGTTTAGTATTCTTAGCTATTTTTCATACAAATCATTTTCTTTTCCTCAACATCAATATCCTTTGCAATTACATCACATTTTGTCATTAAAAGAAAATAAATATTTTTGTTTTCTTCACTCAAACATTCATAGTTGGCTTGTCCTTTAGCAATTACTACATCAGCCTTTTTATAAACTTCTCTAAACTCAGGACTTGTTCGATTAAGAACAGTTCCAAGAGAACCATCGCCATTATCTATAACTTCTGAATATTCATCAATTCCTACAGCATATGCATCTTCAGCTATAGAATCATTTACAACAGGTTTACCACGTACTCCAAAAAATATTTTAACATTAGGATTTACTTCTTTTATTTTTTTTAGGAGAAGCTTGTCCATGCAAATTTCCCCGCAATTATCACCTAAATATAATAAAATATTTGCATTTAAAATATCCTTCATTAGTGCCTTAGAATCATCTATTGCTAATTTTGCATCTTCCATTTTTTCAAAACAATCAAAAATATCCTCTAATAGTGTATTGTGGATAGGATTAAAATCTATTATGTTACCAACAATAGCATATCTCACTGCTAACTGAAATGAATTTTCAGCTTGCTCAAGCTTACTTTCAAATTGGGGTAACATTTTTAAAAACAATGTATTATAATAACTTCTAGTTTCCTTATATGGATCTGGATTATTAGTATGCTTTTTTATTATTTCAAAGATTTCTCCTATAATTTCTGGTGTTGTTATCTCAAAATCCATTTTGCTTAGGTAGGTGAAAACTTCCCTTAATAACTCTTCCTTTTTATGAACTCCTGTAATATTTGCCACTTTAACAGCTTGATTAACAATACACGGCAAGCATTTATCATGTATTTTCACAATCTCATACCTCCTAAAACCTAGCAACTTTTGTATGTATAGTGAAACTTCAAAATTACAAATTCCAAGTTTATCCTAACAAAAAGTTGTCTATATTTATATTATACCCTGATTAATTTAATAACAAGCACTATTAATGCTATCCATATTAATACAATTGGCACTGCAAAATACCACTTCTTAGGCTTACCATTACTCCATAAATTTTCCGATTCAATTCTACACTCATTAAATATTTTAGGAGGAATGAATTTTATTGTTATTGCTATAAATATTGGAATTAATATTACATCATCTAGCAAACCTATAACTGGTATAAAATCAGGTATAAGATCAATAGGAGACAATGCATATCCAATTGTAATACCTGCAAAAACTTTTGCAATTAAGGGTGTTTCTTTTTTCTTTAAAGCAATAAATACAGCTGGTATATCTGATTTTAATCTCCTTGCTCTATCCTTTAAATCCATCCTTCAACTCTCCTATAAACTAATCTTTTGTCCGTAATTATAACACATTATCATTAATCTTATCATAAATAGCACTGGCAGTATTATAATTTTCTGCTTTCTGACGAATATATGGTATCCCTTCTTCCTTAAGAATTTTCTCAAATTCATCCACATACCTTGCTTCTGAAAAACTCTGGAGAAAATCTATAGTAAACATATGATTAACACAATTCATCTCTATAAGATACGTAGTAGGAATAACTATGTTATGAACCTCACGAATAAACTTACTAACTTCACCAAATGGATCTCTCCCTGTGGAACTTACTGAAAATGTCCCAACCTGAAACACCGAATCTGCTTTTCCAAGCTTATCAAGCTTTTCTTGAAGTCCTTCAAGCTTGTCATTATTGGTGTATTCTCTGACCTGTCTGCTAATTTTTTTTAATATCTTCTCTTTAGAAGTTTTTTCATTTTGCATTTTACGATACTCATATACTCGCTTACCAAGGTCTAATTTTTTCATCTCTTCTGTAAGTGGAAGCTCTACTGATGTAACCAAGCATCCTCCTGCTTTATCCTTGCCAATCACAGGTCTGCTATTCACATACATTGTTGTAACAATTGGTAGGTTTTGCACGTCGCATAGCCGCATAATAACTTCGGAAAAAAAGTTTGTTATCACTATTCCAGGGGTTCCATGATATTGTTTTACATAATTCATAAACTCCTCTTGTGGTAATAGAAAGGATATTCTTGTTGTATTGCCTTTCCAAACTTCAGGCAACTGATAAGCTTTGTTGGAATCACCTATATCATCGTTTGGTAAAATTAAGTCATCTGTAAATGGTTCCTGCCATTCCTCATCCTCAATGATATTTTCCATTGTTAAGATACCATCTGTGGATAATTCTACATCATATTTCTCATTGCAATAAAGTAAAATTACTGTTTTCAAAACTTCCAGCATAGAAATTCCATCAAGAAGTCCATGTGAAGCATCTAGATAGATGTTTTTTTCTCTGTATGACCAAGCTATCATATGGTAATTTACTTCCTCGCTGCCGAGGTTTGCCGGCTTATCCGTATGTTTTACTACAATAGGTCTGTTGTTCTTTACATTAATATATCTACCATCATTTTCAACAACAGCAATATGATAATATGGGTATCTTTCCATTGCTTTTTGAACACTATGCATAAGCATATCACCATCAACTATATCCTTCATAACAACCATAATTCGTATAGTCTGTGGATCACGCTTGTTTGACGCATAGTATATTGCACTAGCTGCGCGATTTGGCAGAAGCATTTTTTCAGTGTTATTAAATAATTTGCATGTTTTGTACTTCATAATCTTTTATTTTCTCCTTATTTTTCACTATGAGTTTTACTTTTAGCATATTCTTAATAAGATTACAAGTTTTTAAAAAAGTGCTATCTTGTCCAGTATGTTTAATATTTGAAGCCGACATACAAACAATAGTCATATTTTTTCTCCTGTAAAATAAATTTTAAAGTACATTTATAACCTATATTATTATTTTATCATAAATCTTAAACATCATATTAAAGATAAACTACCTTGAAACTTCAAATACATTACTATTAATCTTGAAATTATCAATATATTATAAAACAATACAAAAAAGCACTCGAAAGGTACCTGTTAAATATTAAAAACTTACTTTTTGAATATTATTTTTATAAGCTTTAATAAAATTAATACTAATGCAATTATAAGAAGCCCTAAAACTAAAGAAATTCCTACTCCACCAGTAAATATACTTATTAATTTATATATATCAGAAATTTTACCTGTAGTTATTCTATAAATGCCTACCATTATAATTAGAACAATAAAGATTGTCATTGAAATTTCAAGATAAACTATAGCAAGTGCATTAGCAGGCGCTTTATGACTTGCCTTCCATCCAGCAGCGGACTTCAATACCAATAGTGGTTTCTTATACCAACATATATTTTCTTCTAATAATATTTGTGGCATTTCTTCAATAAATGATTCAAACCTAAATTTACAATAAACTAAAATAAAAAATTTAGCCAATACAATCGTCATTAAGTATTCAATAACAGCCATACATATAAGCGTCACTATCGCTGTAGTGTTCCCAGAAGTATGTCTTGCCATAACTCCACCTATTAATATAATTCCAAAAGCTAATGGTCCTCCCACATACACGGCAGCATTATTGCTTGAATATTTCTTACCCTTTTTTCTAAAACATCCTTTTTTGATTAAATATACATATACATAAATGAATATAATTAGTGGAACAATGCCACCAATTAAAATTGCAGTTCCCACATTAGATATATAATTAGGTACGTTTTGGTCTGCACAAAAAAAGAAAAAAATCTGATATCCTTCTATAGAAAATTTTAAAATCACTAAACAAATTGCAATCATTTTAGCTCTCTGGTATTTAAATGAATTTTTCAAATTAGTAAAAAAAACAGTAACCAAAACTTGCAAAACAAGCATTACCTGACTTAATCTAATAACTTTATTCCAAATTTGATGATTAATACCTGTATTATTTTGAACGTCAACTGTTATTACTAAGGTCATAACAAACGCCCAAATAATTGAAGAAACAAAAAATCCAGGTATTATTTTTTTATCAAGTTTATTTTTCACAAATAAATTTAAACTATAAAAATCTTCTTCCTTACAATTCTTTAGCATATTTTCTCCTATTTAAAAAGACTTTCTATCTTATTTTTATCCCTATCTATGTTATTAAAATTTTCATACTTATATATAATAGGACCTGTTGCATAAAGCCCACTCCTAATTATCCTGTTTCTAAATTCAGCAGCAAATTCATACCATTCATTTCCTTTACATTTTATACTTGCACTTATTACATTGTTAAAAACTAATGGGCATCGTTTTATCTTCATTTTTTATTCTCCTTATCTACTAATCAATTAGTTTCACTTATTAAACAATGCTTTTATGATTTTAAATAAAACTATCATAACAATAATCACTATAAAGCTCACAAACATTGAAAATACAATTCCAGGAACACTTAGCAATTGGTATGAATACACTCTTCGAAAAGCAACTCCAAAAACAAATAAAGCTATTAAAGCAACATATATAATAATTGCAGTTTCAAAATAAGCCAATATCAATGCTATAATTGGAGCTTTTTCTTTAACCCTCCACCCAGCAAATGATTTTAAGGCTTTTATAGGCATTCTATACCACTTAAATACATTTGCTTTCATTGCTTTTATACTCTTTTTTATTATTACTGATTTTTTCTCTTTTTTTATCTCTGGCATTTCTTCTATAAATGACTTAAATCTAAATTTACAGTAACTATAAATTAAACTTTTAGGCAATGATGCTGCTATTATATACTGAATACCTATCAAACATGCAAGAAATATTAATGTTGAGGTAGTTTCAGAACTATGGTTCATAATAACCTTAACAGTCATTATACCTCCAAATACTAATGCATATGGATATTTACCAGTATCAATATCACAATAATTTTTCTTACTAAAATCACCTTTCTTAACCTTTTTTATATACACAAAACTTGACACAATTAATAAGATAATACCTAAAAAAAATCCTAAAACAGCTGTATCTCTTAATTTATTATAAAATTTATGAGATTCACATATAAGGAAAAAAAGTTGGTATCCTTCTAAAGATAATTTTAAAAGTAATAAACAACATACAACCGATTGAGCTTTCTGATGAATATATGAATTCTTAAAATTCATAAAAAAAACTGTTACAACAATTTGAATAGCTAATAATATCTGATTCGCTAAGACAACTTTACTCCAAAATCCATGATTAATATTTATATTACCTTTTAATTCAAGTGTTAACATTAAAGTATTAATAAAACTCCAAACATCTATTCCCCATAATCCACCTGATATTTTTTGGTCATATCCATCTCCTAATAATAATTTAAATCCATAAAAATCTTCTTCCTTACAATTATTTAGCATATTTTCTCCTATTTAAAAAGACTTCCTATTTTATTTTTATCCCTATCTATGTAAACTTTAATTATTTTCATATTTAATTGTATAGATAAACTATTTCCACTACCAAAATCAATTTACATCACAATGTTCAAAAATGGAATTTTAATACAAATTAATTTTGAAGTTTCAAGTAGTTTATCTTTAGAATCAGAGATAAGAGTAAAGTGAAGATAAATCCACATTCTCTCTACTCTTATCTCTAAAAGTTTTATTATCTAAAAGCACTTGCATTGTTGTTTATTGCTGATTCTATTTGAATTTAGTTTGTTACTACGCTGTCTAAGAATTTTGAGTATGAACCTACTACTTTTCTGAAATCTTCAAATATAACTTAACTTTAAATTATTCAAATTTATTTTTCAGCATATTACAAATATTCTCCAAGTTTTCTCTCTGTTTATTGATAGTTACAACTCTTTTATTTATTTTTAATTTTATTTTTAATTTACTTCCACCTTGTATCCATATTTTTTTCATAATCCAAAAAAATAATTTGATATTTTTATATTAGTTATGTCTTTATACTCAATTGTTTTAGTTTCTATTGGTTTTGCAAGCATATTTATACGAACCATAATTAATTTTTTATCATCAAAACCCAAAATATGGTATTTACTTAAAAATACTGCTATTATATTACCAAACAGCATAGTTTATCCAAATGTCGCTGTTGTAAGACCATAGCAGTAATACATTGCTTGTTCATCATCTTATTGAAATGGTTGTAATACCTCTTTTATAGTACTATCATTAATTTTCATTATGAATTTCTCCTTCTGTTTTAAAGCTATATAAAGGGTGAGCTTCCACAACTTCTTTTCATAAAAGCTTATTATCTAAACACACTTGCATTATCTATTTTATTCTTATATATTTCTTTAATTTTTAAATTTTTTATATCAGTTAGTGATTCTTGTACACTTTTTTCATCTTCCTTATCAGAATCAGAAATCACTCCAATTTTTATAATTACATACTGCATTGTTTTATCTCCTGATAGAACATGAAATATTGGAGTTACCTGCTTTAATTTATTTTCATCAATATAATTTAACAAAGCTACATATGCTATTTCTGTATTTTTTTCAAAATTAGCAAACATATAAATAGAAACCATATTTTCTATACTAAAATAGCTATAAAAACACATATCATTATCAATTTCGAACTTATCTTGTTCAATAGGCATAAATAATTCGACATCCATCATTTTATCCATTGGAATATTATTAAGAGAATAAAATAATGGACCTTTTATTATTGCTCCTTTTCTATCTATATCATTGAGGAATTCTTTTATTGCTTTATCCATATCTTCATAATAAAAGTGGTACTTTTTTGAAACTACATTTGTAAATCTAATTGAATCATTTGGGTTAATCATACTATCACTTCCCTACTATTGGAGCATAAATATCTATAATTCCGCCGCCATATACATCTAAATAAATGTTATAAAATGGTTCCTCTAATTTGCATTCATTCGCTATTGCACATGCTTTAAGTATCTTGTTATCTTTTTCAATATCCTCATCTAAATCTGCATGTCTTATAGCTAGTCCATCTTCAAATTTCCACAACTTATAAAAATTAAATGTATCATTTTCTTCTATATTAATTGGCTCATTAACTGGTAAATAAAATGTGAATTTAACTTCATCATCTATATTATTAAAATTTTCATACTTATATATAATAGGACCTGTTGCATAAAGCCCACTCCTAATTATCCTGTTTCTAAATTCAGCAGCAAATTTATACCACTCATTTACTTTGCAGTTTATACTTGCACTTATTACATTGTTAAAAACTAATGGACATCGTCTTATCTTCATTTTTTAATTCTTCTCCCTTTAAATATTACATTTATAAGTTTAAATAAAATTAACATTGGCACGATTATAAAAAGTCCTAGTGAAAAAGAAACTTCTACTGCATCAATAATCAATTCTATTAATTTATATATAGCAATTTCGCCTATAATTATTTTGCGAATCCCTCCCAACATTAAAACAACAAAAATTATCATTGAGGCCTCAAGATAAATTGCAATAAGCGCAGTAAAGGGAGCTTTTTCTTTTACCTTCCATCCAGTAATAGACTTTAATACGGCTATAGGTTTATTGCACCAATAACGTAAGTCTTCATTTATATGTTCATCCTTTAATTCTTTTAACCATGCTTTTGGTATTTCTTCAGTAAATGATTTGAATCTAAATTTGCAATAAGCTAATAAAAAAAACTCTGGCCATGCCATTGCTATGCCATACTGAACTAAAACAATAAATACTAAAATAATTATTAATCCAAATATTGGGGTATTTTCATCACTAGAAGCAGATAAATTTCTCGATATATTTCCTACTATAAGTACAATTCCATATATTAAAGGAATACTAAAATGCAATTTTGAATTAGAAAAATCATATAAATATCTTCCTCCCTTCCTGAACATTCCCCTTCTTACTCTAACTACTCCCCTAATTGTAGATAAAATCAAATATACAAATCCACCTAGTAAAAAAAGCCATCCAATATCAAACATATAACTAGGTGCATGCTTATCCTCACAAGCTAAAAAGTAAAATGGATATGCATCTATTGATATTTTTATTGAAATAATATTTAGCCACACTGCTTGAAATCTTTGATGTTTAAATGATTTTTTCGTTCCCCAATATAAAAATGTAATTATTGCTTGAATTATCAATAATATTAGCATAACATTGATAATTTTATGCCAAATTGGATTTGTAATATTTTTATTCTTGTACGATCCAGAAACACAAACAGCTGTAAATATGGCACTAACTGCAAAGGAAGCTATAAAAAACGCTGCAATTCCAGCTGGATTTAGCCTATCTTCTGATACATCTTTTAATTCATAGAAATCGCTTTCTGAATATTTTTTTAACATAAACAAGTTCACCAACTTTACCAAAAATATTTTCCTATTTTATCTTTTACCCATCCACCAAATTTTTCTGCTGATTTTACAGTATCCTTTACTTCATCCTTAGTACGATCTACAATACTTTCAGGTGGTGGCCCTCCAAACTTGTAATTCATACCCATATTGGCTAGTGCACCTACTCCTACACCAACTACAGTACCCAATGGTGGCAAGAAAAAGGAACCAACAGCAGCCCCTGTTGCCATAGCAGCTGAGCCAGTACCTAAATCGACTCCCACATCTATTACGGTATCTTGTACTTTTTCCCCCATACTTCTATTTGCATTCGCACCATAAAATTCTCCATAAGCATCATCACCTACAGTTAATAAAATTCCAACTGGTCCTGCAAATTTACCTGCTTTTGTTAGTAACGAGGCATCCTTATCAATATTTTTAATTCCTGCAAATGCTTCTTTAACATTCATATTTTCTTTAAAGGTATTTGCCCAGGTATCTCCTCCTACTTTTAACGGATTCTTTCCAATATTACCAATATAATTATCCAATGATCCCATTTTAGTATTTAAAAACTTATTAGTATTCCTTTTGAAAAAACCCTTATCTGCTTTACTGTAAAGTGGAACACCGTCATTTACCAAGTCTTTTACAAAGTCTTTATTCCACTTCCACTTTCCACCTAGCCCATCTTTTAGTAAACCTCTATAATATGAAAAATCTGCTTGATTTTCTATTCCACCATTAACAACCTTAATCCATATTTGTCCATTTTGCTTAAACAGCTTAAATTGCATACCATCATTTGTAATTAAAAACTTTTCGGAATTCATATTAGATAATCCTGTAACCCCTACTAGCGTATATGAAATTTTTTGTTCTCTTTTTGCATCTTCTATTTCTGACCCTATATCTTCAAAATTTTCATTGCCAGCTTCATATATTTCTTCATTTAACGCTGAATTGCCCGGCACATCATACATCATGCCTCTCCACTCTAATGCAAACTCTCCTCCATATTCTATATTCCATAAAGCTATTAACTCTTCTGCTTCTTTATTTACCTTGGTTTCTGCTTTTTCATACCTATCCATGGAATCATCTATAAACTTCTCTAACATTTTCAATTTTGTTTCTATAGACTTTGCCTCGTTATATGCACTGCTTAATCTTGAGCCTATATTTTTTCTTGCAGTTATTCTACTGTCTAAGTTACCTCGTACTGAATTTATACTATCTGCTATACTTGACATTTTTGTGGAATCTGGTCCAAGTTTACTGCTTAATCTTTTAACTTCACTAATTTTTATTTCAAGCCGCGACAAAATAATCACCTCCAATTTTTAATTTGCTTTTGCCTCCGCTGCCTTTGCTTCTGCCTCTCTTCTCCTTTCTTCCGCTTCCTCTTCTTCTCTTCTTATTTCCTCTGCAGTGGTTACTATATCATTGCTTAAGGTTTGAAGCTCATTTATCGATGAACTCATTTGCCCCATAATTTTGTCAACATCTAAATTTAAACTCATTATTTCAATTGACTTCCAACTACTATCAATTCCATTCCTTATACTGTCTACATCCTTTTTTACATCACTAGCTTCATTAGAATTATTAGTTAATTTACTAGCTTCCGAACTTGCTACTGAAACATTAATCACTAAAATCCCTCCCCGCTTTATATTTTTTATCATCTATGTAAATTTTAATTATTTTCATATTTAATTATAGATACACAAACTGGAGTTTGAATTAGAGTACAACTCACAGAGCACAGTGTACAGTGAATGATGATTTACCTTTCGATTCTTTCAGGTAAATCTTAAACTTAAATGTTGTCAGCTTCGCTGAGCACCATATATGGTACGATTGCATAAGCAATAAAAAAATAAGTTTTTAGATTTTCTACGCTCGCGTAGAAAAATCATCCTTCATTGTACTCTGTACTCTGTACTCCGTACTCTGAGTTAAATTCTAATTTGTCAGGATAAACTCAGTATTTATAATTTCGATTTTTCAGATATTATATCCATATAATGTTTTATTATCTAAAAGCACTTGCATTGTTATTTATTGCTGATTCTGTTTGAGTGTAGTTTGTTACTACGCTGTCTAAGAATTTTGAGTATGAATCTACTACTTTTCTGTAATCTTCAAACTTTGGTGCTAATGCGTTAAATTTTTCTCTAACTGTATTTCCTGAATCACTCTGCCATGTTCCTGATAAATCATTTATTTCTTTTTTTATTTCCTCAAGTTTTTGTGTTAATCCTTGATTTAATGTTCTTATTGTTGATGCTGTTTTTGATACCTCTGCAAAAGAAATCTTAATTCCATCTGCTGCCATTTTTTATTCCCTCTTTCTTTATTTTTTGTTAATGATTTTATTCGAGTTGTCTGTTAATTTGTAAGTCTTCTTGCTGCGTTTATAGTGTCATCTTGAGCTTGTGTATAAACCTTTGATGCTGACTTTAAAAAGTCTGAGTAATCTTTCATTACCTGCACCATTGCCTTAAAGTCATCCTTAAAACCATCAATTTGTGATACATATGCTTGGTTATCTGCTCCCTGCCAAGCTGCTCCCATACTTTCAACTTCACTGTAAAGCTGATTGTACTGCCTCTCATATTCTGCAATTTGTGAATCCATGCTGCTTGATGTTGATTGTAATTTTGCTGGATCTACCATTATTGATCTTCCCATTTTTAATTTCTCCTCTCATCTTTTAAAATTTATATTAACATCAGCTTGAAACCATTTTTTAGTCCAAGTTGTTCTGACGACATATTGATATTGTAGATTGCTCCTGATTTTCTATCGCATATTATTGAATCATCTTGTCCTATAAAATAATTTTCAGACAATTCACAAACCATATGCACTATCAGTTTAGTAACCTCATAAAATTTACTTTTAAATGGTATATATATATCATAATTTTTATTTATAGCTGGCACATAAACATCAACCAAAATTTTATCCATATATATCATCTCCTTCACTGTTCTTTGATGATAATAATTTTATGAGCCTAGCTTTACCATTTACAATTACATATCCAAAGTCACTTTCAATATTCTTGTGCAGCTCCTTTGACATATTGGAAATTTTAAATTGATATTGATTGCCTATGCCATCACCAACCCAAATTCCTCTATTTAATTGGATTTTTTTATACCAGGTTTCAAAGGAATATGAACTAATACTTCCTACAGCATCGGCAATAACAAAAATTACATTGTATTCCATTTCGCACTTTTCAAGAAGTACATTTAACTTATTTTTTCCATCCTCAGAAAGACTATTTCTTAAACTTGCCATAGAATTTATGATACAAATCATTCTTTCAAACTTAGGAGCTTCTTCTCCCTTTTCCTTTGAATCTTTATAGGTATTGTTTCTATATACTAAAGTATTGAACAAATATACAACAATATTTTCTAATTCTGCATCAGATTTTGCATACTTATACTCTCTATTTTCAGTTTTATTAAACATATCTGATGGATCTATTACTATTAATTCGCTTACCTTCTTTATTACAAATATATCTGCTAAACCTTCTAAAAAGCTTGCACTATTATTGTCTGATGACAATATATAATTTATATACAAATTTTCAAAATTATAATAGGCTGTTTTAAGACTTGCCTTTTCAACTCCAATAGGAATTTTATCAAAATCATTGTGCACTATTTCATTTTCAAAATAATCTACATCAGCCTTTTCAGGTAATATTGGAACTCGCTTAGCCCCTGCTTTCTTCCAGGTACTTGCATATTCCTCACAGTAGCCTCGTATAAATTCAAATATACTATCAGAACTGTTACCTACAATTGCAGTTTGAAATTCATACACATCCTCCTTCTTAAAAATTCCTCTTCCTCTATAATTTGATGGATAAACTCCATGTATGCTTCCAAGAACCCCTGGATAATCAGCCACATCATTTAACTGTAATACATACAACTGTTTAAAGTTTTGTAAAATTCTATACCTAACAGCACTTGTATTTGCAGATGTAATTACAAAATAAATACCATATTTAGTTCCTTCACGAGTAAGGTAGGCTACATTATCTTCAAGTTCATCATAAACTTCTGTAAAAGCTGAGAAGTTATGGATTATAACAATTATAGTTTCCTCCTTACCTTTTCCCTTTGTAACATAGGAAATATAATCTCCGCCGTATTCTGAAAGTATCTTTTTTCTATTTTCTATTTCCTTATTTAACATTTTAAATAAATTGTTCACTTTTTCACTTTCATGTGATAAAATTACATCTCCTACATGTGGTGCCTTTGAAAATGCATTAAGAGTTTCAGAGGCAAAATCAAGAATATATATATTAAGCTCACTTGGAGAATGATCCTTCATAAGTGAATACATCATTGTTGTTAAGAAGGTTGTTTTACCATTACCAGCTGCACCATAAATAACTATATTTCCTTCTTCTGTAATAGGCAGTATCATAGGCAGCTGTCTTTGATTTGATGGATCATCAATTTCTCCTATAATAGGATTAAAAATATATTTTTCGTTCTTAGGAATCCCATATTTCTTTACTAGACTTTCTATATATACAACACTTGGTATTGGTTCTAACCAAAGTGGTCTAACCTTGATGTTTTCTTCCTTTGCAAGGTCATCAAGATAGTTCACAACTTCATCAATCTGTTTTGGTGGATTTTTAACTACAGCCTTTTTACTGTCGATTGAAGCTTCTCTAACTACATGTCCCAAATTGTCTATGATTGAAACTTTATCATATGCCTTTTTTTCTACCTGCTCTGATGGATAATATGGTGCACCACCCCAAGCAGACTGTCCAAGTTCAAATAATTCGTTAAAGCCAACCTGCATATAAAACCTTCCTGTTAAAGAAAGCTCTGCTGCATCTGGTCTTTTTATAACGTCCATGCTATCCTCTTTTTCCTGAACCTTAAGACATATTCTAAATCTTGTGTTACTCCATATTTGATCATCTACTACTCCAGAAGGCTTTTGTGTCGCAAGTATAAGATGAACACCAAGACTTCTTCCTATTCTGGCAGCACTTACAAGCTGATTCATAAACTCCGGCTGTTGTGTTTTTAATTCTGCAAACTCATCCGATATTATAAACAAATGCTGAAGTGGCTCTGTAACAAGCTTTTCTCTATAAAGCTTCTGATATTTATAAATATCAATATTGCTAACATTTAATTTTTTACCCGTTTCACTAAAAATAGCTTGTCTACGTTTAAGTTCACTTTGAATTGATACAAGCGAACGATTTACTGCAGCACCATCCAAATTTGTTATTGTTCCAGCTAAGTGAGGCAATTTTGTAAAAACATTTGCCATGCCTCCACCTTTATAGTCAATAAGTATAAAGGCAACTTCATAAGGATGATAATTTACAGCTAATGAAAGAATTAGTGTCATAATAAGTTCACTTTTTCCTGACCCTGTCATTCCCGCAATTAATCCATGAGGACCATGATATCTTTCATGGAAATCAATTTTAAAAGCTTCACCACTAGTAGAGGCCCCAAGGGGAATTTCTAATGATGCAGTTGGATCATTCTTCTTCCAGCGTTCAAGTGGATTTAAATGTTCAATTTTAGAAACATTGTACATTTCCAAGAAGGTCAAAACCTTAGGTAAACTATAAGAAGCATCTAACGAATCAAGTTTTATATTTGCCAAATGCATTGCTATATCATCTATATTTTGTCTAAGAAAAATGTCAGGCTGAAAATCCGTATGCTTTCCTGTAATATCACTTTTATCATATATCTTGCATTCATTGTAACCCAATTCTATAATAGTTCTACATTCTTTTGGTAAGTTCTTAAGTTCATCATAAAGTGCCACTAAACTAAACCCATAATTTGACTTATTCTCAAGTATCATATCAGCAATTTCAGCTTTTTTAGTAAGTTCCCTACTCATTGAAAATACAATATAATATGGTCCCATTTCCTCAAGACTTTTATCTTTGCCCATATCCTTTCTCTTTTTAAATTCTGCTGTACAATATGAGGAAAGTTCCCTTACTTCATTTGAATTTTCAGCTATGTACCTTATAGTTTTATCCTTATTCCAAACATGAGGAAGCCACTTTACAAAATCCCATATACTTTCTTCATTTTTATCATATATAAATACAAGTTTTAGTTCATCATAGCTGTGAAGTGCTGTAAGTTGAACTATAATTCCTTTAACAAGCTCTACCACTTTAGCTCTTTCACCAATTAATCCAGAAATCCATTTTTCTAAAAAAGAAATAGTTACAGGAACCTGCTCTAGCATTTTAGGCTTGTCTACTAATTTATACAACTCATCTTTGAGAACATCATCCTCCATAGAAAAACTTTTTTCAGAATAGCTTATGTCAGCTTCTAAAGGTATACTTCCAAGCCCAAGCCTTACAGTCAAAAAATCCTTATGTTCATAGGTTCTTTCCCAAAGATTTCTTTGCTTAAGCTTGATTCTTGTAACACATTCATCTAAGGTTATATTATTTTCATGGAGTATCTTGCTTTGGTGAATGCACTCTTCCACAATTATCTGATCAACTTTCTTCAAATACTTCCTATACTTTTCTTGTCTTAATTTCTCCCTTTTCTTTCTTCTTTTTGTTTCATATTTCTTTGACAATATTGGAAAAAGTACTGTTCCTAAAAGCATACTAAGAGACATCATAAGTGTTGGCATTGCTGTCATTATATTTCCATGTGTACTCATAACACTTTGTAATGTAACAATACCTGTAAAAAGCGATGTCATTCCCATTGCTAAAGAAGGTCCTAATATTAACATAAGCGGCATCTCATCTTGATTTCCAAGAGCCGGTGGAGAATCTATTCTTATTTTTACCCTTTCAACATCTTTTTTAAATCTCGGTGAACGATAAAATAAATTATCACTGTTTACCTCATCATCATCTTCTTCATCATTTAAAACTTCAATTTCTTGTTTGATAAACTTTTTTAAAACTTTTTCATTATATTTAACCTTATTATCAGGATTGTTTACAGCTAAAAATCCTTTTCCAATTATAACTTTCAAACCTAATATGTAAACCACATCACCTGGTGCAAGCGCTTTCTCTTTAACTTTAAATCCATTTACAAAAGTCCCATTTGAACTACATAAATCTTTTATAGTAATATTTTTTTCATAAACATTAATTTCTGCATGTTTGGAGGATACAAAATTATTTTCAAAAGCTATATCACAATCACTATTTCTACCAATCATGATTTTATTGCCAGGACAAAAAAGGAGTTTTTTAAAGTACCTCCTATCAGCTGTAATTGGCTCGGAATATATAAGTGCACTTTCATTAAATTCTAAAAAATATACATTATAAAACTGCAGCGGTTCTATTGCTGCCTTAGGAAGCTTATTATTATTTTCATCTCTTATAATGACTTTTTTATTTGAAATTAAAAACCATTTTTCTTTATAACCTTCAACACTTATAACATTTTTCTCACAGCCAGCTGCATCTTTTTCAGTTATCCAGTACTGTCCATTTTTCTTTTCTGGCAAAATACACGAATTAATAGACTCCTTTTTTATTAACGTTAACTGCATTTAAGACTATCCCTTCATTCTTTTTTAGTTTAAATAAAAATAATAACTTTCGTCTGCAAAAATAATGCCATCTTTGTTATTAAGCCTGTACCTTTTATTAGGTTCAAGTTTAATGTGATTCAAATATGTTCCATTGCTCGAATTATTGTCAATAATATAATATTCTCCATTGTCTGATACTATAGATGCATGCTTACCGGAAACTGTAGGTTTTTCAATTACAAAATCTGAATTTACCTTATCTCGTCCTATATTGAACGCTGCCTTATCTATATAAATTTTACCTGTACCTTCAGAATTTAATTTTATGATATATGGCTTATTAGAATTATCACTAAACAAAACACTAGTACCATTTTCTTTATCTAAATCACTATGAACGCTTTCTTTATTTAACTTTCTGGAATTTAGGTCAAATTCATCTTCAATTACAGGACTATATTCCCTGCTATTAGTTATTTTGTTATTATCTTCAGACTTCCTAGCTATATAAATATCCTCCTTAGACCGCTGTTTTTCATAATTCATATTGCTTTTTAAATTAGTGTAAACTTCCTCTTCCTTGCTCTTCTTATTTCCTGTAAAACACACTATTATAAAAGAAATTAGTTCTGCAGCAAAGAATAAAATTGAAAATACAATCAAAGCATTGTAATCAATATATTTACTTATTAATTTAATTTTAAAAGCATTACCTATTAATGGTATACATATGCATAAAAAAATAATAATAAAAAAAGAAATAATAAATCCTTTAAATTTACCGAATCTACTAGAATTCTCATCATCATTTTTATTAAAACTTGATATTTTATTTTTGAAGTTATTAATATCAAAATTATCATCATTTACTTTAGATAAAATAAAGCCTACTAGTTCTTCTCCGCCCTTTATTTGACTACTATTTACCAACTGCCTTAAAAGTATTCCAAGATTTTCCATAGATGAATTTATATAATCATTAGAGCTAACAGGAACATACATAAATTTAATATCATGACTATATACATCTATAAACAAATATTTAATATCTATAATCAAATTTGAAGTTATAAGCTTATGTTCTTTTATCCATAAAATCAAATCAACTATTTGCTCTACTATTTTTTTAAACTCATCAATTGAAAAAACATTCTTTAAAATAAAATTTTTAAGTGGAATATAACTTTCAACATAATATAACAGGCAATTTGCTTTATACTTATCTTTAATACAATTAATCAAATTGTTTCCACTACTATTAACAACTGAAAATTGATAATCATCAACAAAACTATCAGGACTTATAACAAGCTCAATATAATTGCTATTGCTAAATTCTATGTCCTTTATGAAATTAACCTTACTCATAATTCACCACCCAAAATAAATATACAGTAAAACATTATTTTTAATTATAATCAATATAATACCATATAGTATATTAATTTTCCACTTTTTTTATAAATTTTAATATATAATTAAATTTATTATTAAACTTATATCAAGCATAGCCTGTAATTAAAATTTACAGTATTTTATTCTTTTTTGCTCCAACTAAAATCACAGAAATATTATCAGTTTCGCCTCTACTTCTAACAATTTGTACGAGTTTTTTAGCTGCTTTTTGCAAGGTTTCATCATCAAAATCATAATTTAAAATATTTGATTTTATATCCTCATCCTTCAATTTATTATAAAACCCATCACTACATATTATAAAAATTTCATTTTCGTTTAAAATTCCCGTTTTCTTAAAAATATCAATTTCTCTTTTTACGCCTATGCACTGCATAAGTATATGTCTATCAGGACTTACTCTTGCTTGCTCTTGAGTCATCATCTTATTTTTAACTTTATACGCAACATATGAGTGATCCTCTGTAAGCCTTTCAATCCCATTTTTCACACTATAAATTCTGCTATCACCGACATGCAATATGTAATACTTTCCGCCATAAATAAATATTAGAGACATTGTAGTGCCTAATTTTTTATTTCTTTGAATTCCATATTCAATTATTGTTTCATTTATTTTTTTTAGTACAGAAGACAAAATAATCGGAATTTCATTTTGAATCTTTGTCTTTATTATCTTTGCTAATTCCTCTTCCCACCATTTTTTAAGCTTCATAACGGCTATATTACTTGCAATCTCACCAAATTCCAGTCCTCCTAGTCCATCGCATACAACGAACATACCAAAATCTCCACTTTTATCTTCCCCTATTTTAACCAATATGTTATCTTCATTTGTATCTTTAAATTTTCCTTTATCACTAAAAGCGCCTGCTATCAAATTAAATCTATTCATAACTCACCTCTTTATAGATAAACCGTTTCAACTATTGAAATTCATGTGCACCAAAATGCCCAGGAGACGGCATTTTGGTACAAATAAATTTGAAGTTACAATGTGGTTTATCTTTAATTAAGCCTAAAAGCATAAGAACTATCGGCAAATTTTATAACATCATTTTCTTTAATCTTATACAGTTCATTACTTTCTAGCCTCTTGTTATTAATGTAGGTTCCATTCTTAGAATTCAAGTCCTTAATATAATATTCTGAATTTATTTTTCTTATCTCCGCATGCATTTTTCCCACCGCTTTATTATCACTTACATAATCAACAAATTCATCTAATCTTCCTATTTTAAAAACATCTTTATTTATATAAATTTTTTGGACAACACCATTTTTATTTTGAGCCAAATATGGATACTCTTCTTCAATAATTTGCGTAGAATAAGACATTTCTGATACAATTTCACGCTTTGACAATTTTATGCTATTTGTATTTTTGGCTGTTATATTGCGAATATTTTCTGTACTTTTGCTTGCTGCTTTAACTTCATAAGCTCTTTTTTTATTTGACAAGTTTAAAATTAAAATTAAAGTTAGTATTAAATCCATCCCTAAAATTAAAGAAATAATTATTGATTCAATTAAATACTCTTGATTATCAAAAAAAAGCACAACTGAAAACACACCAGCCGCAGCAACCAACTGGAGCGCTAAAATTATAAGGGCATACCTAATATTTAGCCTTCTTATTCTAGTTTTTTTCATTTTAATTATATCTTTAATATAATTATTTTCTTTGTCCTCTGTTCTTATATCACTATTCACAATAATTTCAGTTTTAGGATTTACCGTCTCACTTAATTCTGGAGCTTGCGTAATTATAGGCTCTTCCTTATAATTTTCATGCTTAAGTAATTGTTCTTCCTCTACTTCAACTTTATTCTCAATCTCATCCTTAGAATATTTCTTAAGAAGCTCTTCAAATTCATCTATGTTAAATACTTTTTTCCTAAGGATATTTAATATCTTAGATATAAAATTTTCTCTATCATCAATCCTTACAACCTCTACAATTAATGTCTTAATAAGTCTTGAAAATTCATATGCCAGTTCAAAATTTCCATCTGCTTTAAGAGGAATACAGATAAAATATATATTTTCTGAATATCTATCAATATAAATAGACTTTGAATCAAAAAAACTAAATCCTTTAAGCTTCGTAGTCTCCACTTCTTTCAATTTTCTAAGAATCTGTAGTAAAATATTAGAAAACTCACTTACCCTTAAAACTTTATCTTTTAAATATTCTTCAAAGGTAATTTTATTTGTAATATCATATAGAATATTAATCTTTTCTTTCACATTTTCTACTTCTACATGAAGCAAATTCTCTTTCTCACTATTTATAATGCTAATTTTTTCTTCGTCAATATTCTCTGCATTATCAAAAGACAAGACAGCAAATTTTTTCTCTATACTTTTTTCTGAAATATTTATATTAGGGTAATTATCCATAGTTATATCCTCCATTTTATAAACAAACAGTATCATCTTTGTTTTTATCATCAAGTAGCTCTGTGTTGTCCGTTACATTTTCTAAAACAGCTGTTTCTTGTCCACCATTTTCTTTAATCTCGTAATTTACCTTAGAATCACATATTTTTTCATGTTCCTCTTTTATAGTTTTGTTTTTAACCGTACAATACAAAATAAACATACTCAATATAATTCCAAAAATGCCTGCAATTATTTTAGCTATTTGAATCTGCATAGAACTCATAAAAAATCCTCCTCACCTTATAATACCTTGATTTTTAATATCATTATATTTTTGACTTAGATTCATAAATTCGGTATCATTCTCATTGTATTTTTTAGATATTGTAAGTTTATAATACTTAACAAAGTCACTATAATTCCTTTGTCCATTTGAAACCCCTTGCTGTGCATCATATTCTAAAAGTGCGAGTTCCATATATCCTTTATAATCATCCGGAAACATCTGAATTTCCTTTTGAAATGCATTTTTACTTTCACCTACATTATCCAAATACTTATATATCATTCCCAATTTACAATAAGAATCCGATATTTGACTTCCTGCATTTATGGCTATTTTGTAATTTTCAAGTGCTTTATTTAAATACAATTTATACTTTTCCTGCTCTAGCCTTGATTCACCTGCCTTACTGTAATACGCCTGTCCCAGTTGCTGATATATTATTATATTATTTTTGCCAACCGAAAGAGTATTTGCTTTCTCCAAAACTCCTATTTCTTTATCTGTATTCTCATCAAATATCTGAGGATTATCTCTGTAAATCTGCGACAAAGTTATATATGCACTAATCTTAAAATGTATATCTGAGCTGCCATCTATGTATTTTTCAAGATTATTAACAGAGTCAATAACATCATTATTTTTACTCATACTCAATGTAGATAAAGTTTTTGCAATCACTTTATAATATTTGAGCGGTCCAATATTATCAGCCTTTTTCCCATTTATTGCGTCAAAATACTTGCAGGCTTTACTATAGTTTTCATAATCAAAATACGCCATTCCAACCTCATATTTAAGATTATCATCTTTAAGTAAATTTGCGCCTTTTGATGTTACGTATGTCTCAACAAAATCTATACACTGATCATACTGTCCATTTTCAAGGTACGTATTAATAGCTTTTATATACGCTTTTGAATCTTCTTCGTTTTTGTCTATTGCAGCTTTAAAACTATCAATGGCCTTACTTGTATTTTTTAAGCTTCCCTGTTTATCACCATTTTCAATCATGTTGTTATATTCCTTAACACTTTCACCCTTAATTCCAAAAATTCCAGAAGCAATTAGAAACACTGAAAAAATAAACATAATAACGCTAACAAAGATTTTAATATACTTTTTTCTTACTTCTACTTTATACTTTGAATTAAGCTTATGTATGTTTTCCAAATCATTAATCATTTCTTTTATTGACTGATATCTCAAACTTGGATCCTGTTTTGTACATTTCTCTATAATAAATTCCATTCCCTCCGAAAGTGATGGATCTATTTTTCTTATTGGCTTTATCTCAAACGGCGGATCATTAGGACTCTTACCAGTAATTAAGTGGTAAAGCGTAACACCTAAACTATATATATCCGTTCTAGCATCGCTTTGATAATCTCCATATTGCTCTGGTGCAGCATACCCCCTTGTACCTATATAAGTTGTATCTTTAGAAACATTCTTCTTATACTTTCTTGCAATACCAAAATCTATAAGCTTTATCTGTCCTCTATTTGTAAGTATTAGGTTTCCTGGCTTCATATCCCTATATATTATTGGGTTTGGCTTTTGAGAATGTAAATAATTTAAAACATCACATATCTGCTTCGCCCAATCAATTACAGTTTTTTCATCAACCATACCAGATTTTACAATAAGTTTATCAAGTGAAATACCGTCTATAAAATCCATCACAAGATATATGCTTTCATTTCTTTCAATAATGTCAACTATTCGCGGAAGTGCTGGATGGTCAAGATTTTTTAATATATTAGTTTCCGCAAGTAAATCAATAGAAGAATTAAGACTTTTTTTCACTTGCTTAATTGCCCAAAACTTTTCAAGTTTAATATCCTTAGCAAGGTAAACTATGCTCATACCTCCCTTACCAAGAATATCCACAATCTTATATTTATTATCAAACATCTCATTTTCCAATTTCAAGTAAAACACCCCATATATAAAAATCAATACTATAATATCACTTTTCAGAATAATATTCCAGTTTGTTAAAAATAAAAATTAATTTATTTAAACTTTCTATTAAACTTTTTTAATTTCTAGTTGAATTTTTTTCGTGTTTGGTATATTATGTAACTCAGTACATTTTATGATATAAGGCATCTTAAAAAAGGGGGAAGTAAAACATTGAATCGTAAAAAAGTTTTTTCAGTAATTTTAGCTTCATTGTTTATTTCAAATGTTTTTACAGAATCTACTGTACTGGCTGTAGATACAAGTAATAATCAAAGCATAAATTCATCTATAAATGAAAGTTCAAAAGATGATACTTCAAAAGTTCCAGATGATGGTACGCCACTTATATTAGGAGTAAATAACAACTCTTCTTCATCTAAACCAGTAAAACCAATAATAAAAATAAAGAATTCATTACTAGATAAGAATTGTATCGGTAATGATAATCTAGTACATGCTACATTAAACAATAAACCATACAATCTAAAATTTATAAGCAAAGATAACGATATAGTAACCTTAGAAGGCGACACAATCTCTGAGAATACACCAAAGAATCAGAAAAATACTCTTATCGTGTATTCCCCTGATACGGTTTACATATATTCACCTTCATACACTAAGAGTACAAAAGTCCAATTTTCAATAGACTCCGTTCCACCAGCCATTTCATTTAATGAGGCATATGGCAGAAATATAGAAAATGGCGGTGTCTATACTGGATCAATCAGTCCAATTATAAATATGTCTGATAACTATCATCTCGCAAACTATTCTGTTACATTGAACGGAAAAGCATGCAATGGATATTTTTATTTAAATACTAACGGAGGTATATCATTCGCTGGAAACAAAATCTCTCAAGATGGTAATTATACTTTAAAAGTAACCGCAAAGGATGATGCAGGTAATGCCTCTACCTTTAGTAAATCTTTTGTAATTGACAATACTGCTCCAAATATAAGTATTTCTGGAGTTAAAGATGGTGATTATTTAAACAGCGAATCTGTAACGCCTTACATTGACATTCAAGATTCAAACTTTGATCCTACTAGGACAAGTTTTGTTGTAAAAAAAGATGGCGTTGAAATTCCAGTTGATGTAACAAGAGACGATAACGGACTATACTATTTTAGCCTTTATGACGAAGGTACATATACTATTACAGCAACTGCATATGATAAAGCTGGTAATGAATCCACTCTAACACCTATAAGCTTTGTAATTGACAGGACAGCACCAGTTCTTAATTTTAATTTTTCAGACAATCAATATTTTAACAAAGCATTCAAACCAATTATCACCACGGAAAACAGTGATGATTTTGTAGATACACTTATTATAAATGGTGTTGAGTATTCTCCCGATAATGTGCCAGACTTTTTAGCAAACAATGCATATGACGTAACTGCTATTGCAAAAGATAGAGCCGGTAATTTCAGCCCTACATCACATTTAAAATTCACAATAGATACTATTGCTCCTGTTATAAATACTTCTAATATAACTGATAATTATTACTACAACACTTCAGTAAGTCCTTTAATAACAAGCACAGATATAAATCCATACTTATTTACAATGACTTTAAACGGTACAAGTTATAATAATGGTATTATTTCTGCTGAAGGAAATTATGAGTTAGTAATTACTTCCGTAGATAAGGCATCAAACTCTTCGGAAAAGATTATAAGATTTGTTATAGACAAGACTGCCCCTACTATTTCGCTTAAAGGATTAGTTAACAATGGAATTTTTAATCATTCTATAGATCCATATGTATATATAAATGATCCAAATTCATATATGTCAATACTTATGATTGATGGTGAAGATTATCACGGCGGTATTATTGGAATGGATGGAAAACACACTTTACTAATAGAAGCTGTAGATAAAGCAGGTAACATAAACAAAGAAGCAATTAATTTCTTTATAAAAGCTACTCCACCTCAAATATATGTTTCAGGTCTCAATAACGGCAATACTTACACTGGTTCCGTTACTCCAAAAATTTCTTTTTCAAAAGATATCGTTGAATCTGAAACCACTATGACTTTAGATGGAAATGCATATAAATTAAATGACAAAATCTCTTCCGTTGGAAATCATGAATTAGTTATTTCAACTACAGACTCTGCAGGAAATAAAGCTACAAAAAGAATTGATTTTTCAATAGCAAGCGATAAAAAAAATGTAACTGCACAAATAAGCAATATTATAAAAAAAATCATTCCAACTTCAAAATCACAAAACGGTGCCTTTCCTTTATATGGCGCCATAGCTGTAATTGCCTGCGCAGCCATTGGTTTATTGGGAGTATTAAAGTTTAAAAGAAAAAAGCCAAATAAATAGACAATTTGAAAAGTAAAAGCAATAATGTTGTATGACCTTTATTTAATGTCCTACAATATTATTGCTTTTACTTTTCATTAAATGTCAGTGAGCTTGTATAGAATTTTTTCTACTTCTTTAATTAATTCTTCTTCTGATATTTTCTTTTTTTGCATGAGCCAATATCCGATTGTATTAATTATTGCACCAGTAAAAAAGGATGCGACTATTTCAGGAGATGCAGACACAGATACGCCTTTTTTTATAGCAATTTTAATTTTCCCTGTAATATCAGAAATTATTTGTTCTGAAAGTATGTTAAGAAGTGTAGGAAGTAAATTGCTACCTAATACCATACTTACAAATTGTTCATGGTATTTAAAAAAATTCAGAACATCACGGGTAATGCTGATATAAAAAGAATATGGGTCGCTATAATCCTTTGAAGCAGGATTTATTGCATCAAAATCACTTTGTAACCGTCTTACAAAAAAACCAAAAAACTCATACTTATCTGCAAAATGCTTATAAAATGTCGTTCTTCTAATCATAGCCATTTCACATAATTCATTTACTGTTATATCTTCAAAATGTTTTTTACTCATGAGTTGTAAAAAAGCTTCTGTTAATGATTTGTATGTGCGGATAACCCGTAAATCATGTTTATTCCCCATTTTACCCTCCTTTTTTTAGAAATATATTAGTAAATTTTATTTTTTATCTATTTTAGAAACACATTAGTAAATTTTGTTTTTTATCTATCAAAACCAGTTGCTTTGACTGTTGAATTGGTAATAAAAGTATTCTATACTTAAAAACAACAAATGTCAATTATCTAACAAATATGCTAACTATATGACAAATGTTAATAAATTTAAGGAGGCAATCCAAATGGATACAAATGTATTATTTGAACCAATTCAAATTGGCAACGTAGAATTGAAAAACAGAATTGCGATGTCACCTATGAATATGGGTTACACTGGCCCAGAAGGCTATGCAGGTGAGCAATCAAATGCATGGTATGCAACTAGAGCAAGAGGTGGTTTTGGTCTTATCATCACTGAATGTGTAGTGGCAAACCCCTATCCATGGCGTGGCAGTGATTCACTTAATCCTCTATTATGTGACAGCCAAAAGAAATATCGCTATTTAAGCCAAATGGCCGATGTCATTCATTCTTATAAGGGTACAAAAGTATTTATGCAGCTTTCTCCTGGTTGGGGACGACAAGGTCATCCAAATATGATGCATAATGGCATCGCTGCTGGTGCTCCTTCAGCTATTCCTATGGAAACAGATTTACGTAATCTAAGCAATGGCTGGGCTAAACAATTTAAAAGAATAGGCATAACGCTGATTGATGAGCTTGGCGGTCTTGAAAAAATAAAGAGCCTTAGTGATGAAGAATATGAGGATGTTAAGGCTAAAGCCTTTGCTTACTTAAAAAAGGATTGTCCCGAATTTTTCCATGTACTCAAAGGACATACCCCACGAGAACTTACTATTGCAGAAATAGAAAAGGTTGAAAATTTCATGGTGGAACAAGCCTGTGTTGCTTATAAACTTGGATATGATGGTGTAGAACTCCACACCCCTCACGGATATCTTCTACATCAGTTCTTATCACCACGCTCTAATCATCGTACCGACTTGTATGGTGGAAGTACTGAAAATCGTGCACGTATAGTTACTAATATTATTGAACGTATACGTAAAAAAGTTGGCTTTGAAAAAGTATTGGGTTGCCGCCTTTCTGGCGATGAATTGATGCAAGATGGTTTAGGACATGAAGAAGTTTGTAAGCTTGTTAAACTTTTTACTGATGCAGGAGCAAATTACTTTAATGTATCACAAGGCTCTTATGAAAATCCGGGAGCTGCATTCGCACCTGATGGCGAAAATGAATTTACACAATGGGCACCTGGTTTTAAAAAGGCAAGTGGAGGTCTTCCGGTTATAACACCAAACTTTACTAATCCAGAAACTGCAGTTGAAGCAATTAAGAGTGGAAGGACTGATATTATTTCACTAGGTCGTCAATCTATTGCTGATCCTTACTGGCCTGCAAAGGTAAAAGCTGGTCGCTGCAGTGATATTGTAAAATGCATTCGCTGTCAGCAATGTTACATGAATTTATTTGAATCTCGTTGGATTCGTTGTTCTGTGAATCCTACCGCAGGTTTTGAAAAATATTATCCAGAGCTTTGGAAGGATAATGGTTTGATGGATGTACGTGCAAAAAAATTTATGGATAAACGAGAAGGTTTACCTCTCATATAAGAAAGGAGCAATTAAAATGAGTGAAAAATATTTTGATGATGATTTTTTTAAAATAGATCCAGAATGTCATTTAATTGGCAATATGGAACCAGTTAATCACTTTCCTGGTGTTAAAATGTGGTGGAAAGCCATTGATAATGCTACACGTCCCATATTGCAAGGGTCACCAAAAGAGCTCCAAGATATGCTGGAACCTTGGGAATTTCAGAAAAACGCTGACCCTGAAAATATTATCCGTGCAATGAATAAATATGGTGTGGATATTGCATGTCTTTTACCTGAGTCAATGATGGATACTACAGGATATTCCAGTCGTTGGTGTACCAATGGTGATACGTGGAAAGCTGTTCAAACACATCCTGACCGCTTTATTATTGAACCAAATCTTTCTCCTATTAAGCATAGGGGGGTAGATAATGCTATATGGGAGATGGAATATTGGGTAGAGCGTGGCGCAAAGATATTTAAATACTATCCGCCAGAAGATACTTATATAAACGATCCAGACCTGTGGCCATTTTATAAAAGAGCTGAAGAATTAGGTATTGTGTTAGACATTCATACAGGTTTTTCATGGGTACCACCTGGCAAGAGCAAACATTGCTTACCTATTCAACTTGATGATGTTGCTCGTGATTTTCCAAACTTAAAGCTTGTAGCCTTTCACATGGGTTATCCATATTGTGACGATCTCAATATGGTAGCAATGGGGCATCCTAATGTGTACCTATGTTTAAGTTTGCTTGTACCTTGGGCAATAACTGCACCATATAAATTTGGAAAAATTCTTGGAGAAGCAATGCGTTTTGTGGGACCAGACCGTATTATTTGGGGAACAGATAGTGCTGGATTTGGCGCTCAAATTGGTGCAGCAGTTATGGGATTACGTAACTTCCAAATCCCTGAGGAATTACAATGGCAATATGGCTATTTACCTTTGACTGATGAGGACAAGCAAAAAATCTTTGGTGGTAATTTAGCTAAACTTCTTGGAATCGATACGTCGGTAAGACGAATAGGTAAGAAAGCTTCTGATAAAAATTCCATACCTTCCTTACAAAAATAACTAAAGGAACAAAGGTGTAGTGCAAAACAAAATAATAAGTGGGAGCTCTGCATAAAAATGATGTGATTAATAGCATCTTGAAACCTTAAATAAAATTATTGCGAAGTAAGTGTAGTAAAGGATATTAAATAAAATTAATAAAACTTTATTTAAACCATCCTGAACTACACTTACTTCGCATTTACAGTAATTTAAGGAAAGAACTCATACCAGAGGCTTTGGCGTAATTCTTAAAGCTATATCACTAATTTCTAATGATCCATTTCAAATACATAAATTAATCAAAATATTAGTGTGCCTACGGAATTTTGGTGTAGTACATAAACAATATTTATTACTGAAATCATTAAATTTACTTTATTAAGTTTTTAAATAACAATTATATATTGTGAAATAAAGATGCAGTGGATTAATCAAAGAACCTTTGGTAGGTGTAGGAAAAAAATGATGTTAGAGAATAGTGGCGAAAAAATTTCTAAATAAAATTGCATAAAACTTAGGGGAAAATTTTTTAAAGCTTTAGAGATTTAGATTGTCCGAGCGCCTTTTGCGAGTTATCGAAAGCTCTTAAGCTTTAAAAAATTTGACGCTTAGTTTTATTAATTTTATTTAGGATTTTGAGCCGCTATTCGCTAACATCATTTTTCTACGCCTACCAAAGATTCTTTGATTTTGCACTACACTTTGCTTTTCAATATTTAAAATTTATGTATTAAATAATTTTGTGCAACAGCGCCTTGTTATTTTTCAATTCATGAATACTCCACCATTCACATCTATACTACATCCGGTGATGTAATCTGAATCATTACTAGCTAGAAATGCTATAACTCCACTACAATCTTCAACTTTTCCTAATCTACCTAGAGGAATGATTTGTTTAATTAGATTTTCTGGGGCACTTGTATAATTGAAATTAGAAATCATATTTGTTCTAATGGCTCCTGGACAAATACCATTTACATTTATATTGTAAACACCATATTCTTTTGCATAACATTTAGTAGCAGTAATCATTCCACCTTTTGATGCAGCGTAGGCTATAGATGATTCAGTACCACCAATCCTACCTGCCGCGGAAGAAATGTTGATAATCTTTCCATAATTCTGCGGTTTCATAAATTTAAGAGCTTCCAATATACATAAGTGCATACTTCTTAAATTAGTATTCATTACTCTGTCCCATTCTTGTGCATCAACAGCTTCAATTGGCATTGATGGACATACTCCAGCACCATTTATTAAAATATGAATAGTAGGGAATTTCATTTTTGCTACTTTAAATAAATTTACTATATCCTCCGGTTTTGAAACATCAGTTTGAACATAATAACACTCACAACCTGTTAAATTTTTGATTTCTTCAGCCGCTTTTATACCTCGCTTTTCATTTCTACCAGCGATTATGGCACCACTTAATCCTTCTCTTCCCATATAAATAATACTTTCCTTTGTAATACCATCTGTCCCACCTGTAGCGATAGCATATTTACCTTCGAATCTCTGCATGTTTCCATCTCCTTTCATAAGAATTCAATCTTAAGCCAGTACTTTTTAATTCTACATTCGTTGAATAATTTATAGTTATTATTTTTAAGTGTAAAATATTTTTATTATCAATTCAACAGTCAAAGGAGTTGGTTTTGGTATATAAGAAACAAAATTTACCAACCTGTTTCCGAAATTTGCTAGACACAAAAGAACATATACTTCTTTAGTTTAAGCTAATCTATAGATAAGCATCCCCTTACCATATGGGTCATCTTCTGCACCAAACTCCTCATTAATATAATTATAACCACACTTCTCCATTACTTTAACTGATGCCTCATTTCCATGCATTATCCTTCCATATAAAGTTTTAACTTCAAAATGACTTGAAATAAAATCAGTTACTGCTTTTAAAGCTTCTGTTGCAAGCCCATTCCCTTGATATCCTTCGCAAATACAATACCCAATTTCAACTTCTCCTTGTTTCCCTTCAATTTCGTTTATACCCGTATCACCTATCAATTTATCATTTTCTTTTAATTCTATTGCCAAAACAAATGGTAACTGATTTTTATTAACACAATCAGCATAGAATTTTATAGCACCCTCTGCTTCTGCTATGTCTTGATAGCTTTCATTTGGAATCCATTTCATAAGTTCTGCTTCTTGATGATGCTTGTACAGTTCTTCTGCATCAGATAATTCAAATCTTCTAAAACGTAATCTATCTGTTTCTATAATATATTTCATTAAATTCACTCCTCCTCAAATTGTTATTTATAGTAGCAAATTTAAAATCTATTTCAAACAACACACCATAATGTATTCCTCTGAATTTTCATCAAGAATCTGAAAGCCTACATATAAATACATTCCTAGAGCATAATTATCTTTTTGTACTGATAATGATGTTTTAGAATATCCTGCACTTTTAAGATAACATAACATTTTTCGTATTATATATTTCATATTTTCCTCACATATCTAGAATTTCTCTTATAATTATAAATCAACTTATAATCACTCCTAAAATACATTTTTTCCAATCTTCAATGTACCTCTTATCAAATTCGTTAATTTCTTTAGGTATATTATTTCGATTAAAAAAAACATGCCTCATTGCCTCATCTGTTTTCTGCAATATTTCACCTTTATATTCATTTGTTTCAAACACTATACTTGTAACACAACAAATATCCTTATTTGGATATACTATAATTCTATCCTCACCAGAATATATCCCAAAAAGGCATAGATTTTCTATTTCAATGCCTGTCTCTTCAAATACTTCTCTTTTAGCAGCTTCAACATACGTTTCTCCCATTTCCATAACTCCACCAGGAATACCCCATTTTCCATTATCCCGCCTTTGCTGCAACAAAATCTCACCTTTTGAATTTTCAATTATTACTCCACAGGCAGTAGTCATAAGAGGTGCATGTCCTATATCTTTTCTAATTTCTCTAATATAATTATCTTTATATGGTTTAATTATTTTCTTTATCTCTTCTTTCATCTTCTCACCTTTACTTTTATATCAAACTCTCATAAGAATTTTCTATTACATTTGGTAAAAGCGTGTACACATTGCAGCCACATAACTTATCAAAATAATTTTTCAACTCTAAATACGCTTTCCATTTATCAATAGTAAAATTCGGCAAACCATGTCTAAGTGCCACATCAATTAACCTTTTCTCCATAATGCAAGCACCACTTGGCAATGATATTGCGTCACACAATTGGATTAATCGATCATAATCATCATATACCGCATTCTTTATAAAATTGGACAAAAAAATCTTTTGTTCTTCCGTGCAGTCAAATTTCCCAAAAAACGTATTTACATCTTGTATTGGATATGAGTGTGTTAAACATATTCTTGCAATCTCTTTTTGATTTAAGCTCATCATATAATCATATCCGTCAATTGTATGCATAATTGATTTTATACCTGCTCTACGTCCTATGTCATGTAATAATCCCATAGCATAAGCCTTATTGCTGTCTAACGAGTCAATTTTATCCGCAATCAATTTAGCATTCAAACCAACTGACTTGCTATGTTTTATCCACGGTCCTGGATTTAGCCTCTCTCCTACTAACAATTCTCTTTCCGCTTCTTTTATACTTAACATAATTTATCCTCCCTAAACTGAGTTTTAAAGAACTACCTTCAAAACCTTTATTATTTTATGGCTACAACAACAAAAGCTTTTATTGTATGTTTTTCTCCATTTTTATCAAAGAAAATATAATCTATTGGTTTTATCTCTATATGTGAAAAATTTGAATATAATTTTCTAAGTTCCTCAATAGTTGAATAGTGATGGGGTATGTTTTCCTCGCCTTCAACATTATCAATGAAAGTATCTTTCTCTATTTCTGTACCTTTACCGTAATTTTCATCTTCAATAGAAATATAATCGATAACTACTATTCCATTGGGTTTTAATATTCTATATATTTCATTTACATTTTTATAGGCATCTTCTAAGGTCCCATGCCCTGTAGTCCATACACAAAGAATTCCATCTAATAAATTATCATCAAAAGGTATCTCTCTCATATCATGCTTCCTAAACTCAATATTATCTAAATTCAGCTCTTTAGCCTTTGATTGAGTTATTTTTAATCCATGCTCAGAAATATCAGTGGCATATACCTTGAAACCACTTTCTGCAAGGTATATTGAATGTCTTCCCGTACCACATCCCAAATCCATTATGTTTTTACATTTATTTCTCTTAAAAATATCTACGGCGATTTTTACAGTTGGTAATACATCAACTTGAACTTCCCCTTGCTCCTTATATATCTTGTCCCATTCTTGTTCCCAATTAATATTCAATTTTCCACCACCTAAATTTTCATTTTTTAGAATTATATTTTGCAGTTTCTTACAAATTATTGTATCATATATTGCTTTAATATACACTTATAACCAATAAAGTTAGCACTTTTTTAACATTATCTTTAACTAAAAAAAAAGTTCAAAAATCGAGAATTTAATCTCTAATCCTTGAACTCTTAATCTCTATTATTTTTTAAATTAAAAATAAATAATATAACTATGCATTAATAAATCTTTTAATTATTAATTTTAACTATATTCTTCACATATTCAACATCTATTTCATTTATTTCTGCAATATAATCTACGGAAAGTCCTTTACCATATTGCTTCAATATCAATTGCTTTATTGCTTCTCCCCTTCCTACTTCTATTCCTTCTTCCCTACCTTTTTTTCTTCCTTCTTCAATTTTTTCCCTATCTCTCTCCAATAAAGTCATAAATTCCACCTCCACAGAAATATCATTTTTAACTTTTTGAACTCTCCTATGTATATTTTTAACAAGCCTTCCTCTTGATTTTTCAGCTATATCATCTGTTGAATTTTCTACATAGTTAAGAAATTCTAGCAGTTCTTCATTCAAATCCTTCATAATTCCCTTCGTGTTTAGTATTATTTTCTGTGATTCATCATTTAAAATTATACTATTATCCTCTAAGCACATATTTTTAAATGTATATTTGTGACGTCCTTTATTAAACAAATCAAATGTACAAATAAATATAATATAACTTTTGGCAAGCTTTTTATAATCATCACCAGATTTTATTAAGTCTAAATCTATACTTCCCTGATAATATCTTAATCTTTTAGGTAAATTTTTGTGCTTTCCTCGCTGCATTTCAACATTATAAATTGTATTATTTTGATCTTTAACATATACATCTAACCTAATACCCTTGCTTTCAAGCAGTAAATCTATAACTTTCTGTTCTTCAACTAACTCAACTTTTTCTATTTCAACTTCTAAAATTTTTTCCAATAGATCCTTACAAATTTCCTTATCAGTCATGACCTTTGCAAATAAGAAATCATCTTCTAGGTTTAATTCTTTTAAAGTTTTGCCCATCAATATTAACCTTACCTTATAATATATCTTTTTATTAATTATTAACAATATTATATCTAATTAAACCTTGCGTTTCAATATGCTTTAAATATAATTACGTTATGTACTTATTTACAAAATTACCATTTATGTTCAATAGCTAATTCTAACAGCTCACTTAAAGATTTAATCTCCATAAAATTTTTCTTATTAATCTCAGTATCATGTTTACGATTTAAAAACACTGGCGTAAATCCAAAATTTTCAGCACCAAGAACATCAGCTTTAAAATTATCACCAATGTAGTAAATCTGCTTCTTTTCGATTGTGTTATCATTTTTTTTAATCTCGTCAAATACAATTTGAAATAAATCCTTATGTGGCTTCCTTATTTTATAATCAGCACTAAAATGTATACTAACAAAATATTTTTCTAAATCATATTGGTTAATAAATTTTTTCATTACATTTTTTTTAAATATAGAATTACTTAATAAATAAACCGGAATTTCTAAAAATTTAAGCTGCTCTAAAGTAGAAATAGTATCATCAAATAATTCAGTAGAATTTATTTTAAGTGCGCAATTAAACACAATATCTTCCAGTGGTAATTCTTCTTTAAAACCATATTTATTTTTGAAATCTAGCAGTTCATCATCAAATGCCAATTCTGAATTATCTTCATTCCTTTTGTCATAAAGCTCTTTCCAATATGTATCTGCATACTCTAAAAATTCATCTTTATCAGTATCCTTTGACAAAATATTTTCATGCAGATAAAATAAACCTGAATTAAAATCAAATTTAATATCATGAATCAATGTTTCAAACAAATCAAATACAATTATTTTTGCCTTTTCCATAAAATCCTCCCCCTTCCAATCTAAATGCTTCAAAACTATTTTAAATCAAGCCTGTAAGTGTAATTATCATATACAATGTCAGTTCCATGCTTTTTAAAAGTACCTTCTTTTTCAATATGGAAGCCAAGTTTTCTTAATACAGCATTTGATCCAATATTTTTCCTTGCCACATCAGCTGTAATTTTACGCCCACCATTCTTATAACAAAAATCAATTAGTGCCTTTATCATTTCTGTAGCATATCCTTGACGCCAATACTTTTTATGTATGCAATATCCTAAATCCCAATGCTTTTTGTCTTCACTTGGCACAGTGCTACATGTCCCAATATAATTTTCTGTTTCCTTTGAAACCGCAACAAAATAATAGCACCCACTATAATCTTCTACTTCATCTTTCCATTTCAAATACGCATCAGTTACTTTGTCCCTTGGTGGATCAGATAAATATTTCCCCATTTCATCATCTAGCCAAATATCTAGGCAAAACGATGTATCTTCTTTTTTAGTACTCCTAATAATTAATCTATTTGTTTCTAAATTGTTTTTAATCATAATCAATATTCTCCCATAATATATATTTTAATCTATAGGAGCATGTGAAAAATATAGGTATTCTTTTTTATTAGTAGCCCATAAGGCTTTATGTGCGGTATAGTAAAACCTATAGAATACATTTTTTCACATCCTCCTATAATATATCTAACAATTCGCTTAAACTTGCAATTTCTCTATCTGGGAGGTATTCATTTGTTTTAGGCTTCTGCATACCACCAAAGCCTTGCTTAATCCATATTGTTTTCATACCAATATTCTTTGCCGGAAATATATCATTGTCCAAACGGTCTCCAACCATAATTGTTTCAGAAGCCTTGTAACCTGATTTTTCAATTGCTATTTGAAAAAGCTTGCTATCAGGCTTCATAATTTGATAATCCCATGATGAAATTACAAATGAAAAATATTTTGAAATTTTCAAAGAATTTAACCTATCTACAAGCCCGTCCGTTTGATTTGCAATAATACCAAGTTTATATTTTTGTGCTAAAGACTGTAAAACTAAATCAACATTATCGTATAGTTTTTCAAGTTCATGGCGATACGGAGCAGCTTTTAAAAAGCCAAACTTCTTTACAACTGTTCTATATTGTGGTTGATATGTTATAGATGCCTGAATGATTTCCTCATATATTTGTCTTTGGGAAATACCAAGCATTTTTGCATCTTCCATTTCTGCTTGTTCTACACACCTTTGTTTCCATACTTCATCCTCATTAATCAAGGTATAACCAACATCAAAGAATATACATTTTACGTTCTCCACTTTTCCCTCCCGTTTTACTATAGTTTATTGTCATGTAGTGAAACTGGCTAAACTATATATCACACCTTATTATACCATATACTTGTTTAATATCCATTCATTTGTAAACCCCCAACTTATTAAATTTATACCATTTATCAATTTTCTCTACAGACTTAAAGTTCAAACAAATCATAATTTCTCTAGCAAACTCCAATGATCCTGTACCATTTGCAGTTATGATACCAGAATCACAAACTGCCTGTTTTTCAATAAAATTGTTATCACCCTTATAATGTGGAGCTTGTGACTTCATATACTCCAATGTATTACCCGAATGCTTGATATTATCGAGATATCCATTTTCAGCCATAAAATTAGCAGCATTGCATATTGCACCTACTGGAATATGATGCTCAACGGCATACTCAACCACTGGCTTAACACCATCGTTTTTATTTTCTGTCAAGCATAACCACCAATTAAAAGCAGCAATTCAAAATTTTCAGGATAATCACTTATAGAATAATCCGGAAGAATTCTAAAGCCACCCATAGAAAGCTTAGGCTCTTTATTTAAACTTAAAGTTTTTACAACATAATCAGTTTCTGCTCCATTTCCATTGAGTTCTGAACAAATATATGCACTTTCCCAATCTGCATATCCATCAAAAATAAACACAAGTACCTCTTTTTTCATTGTAACACTTCCCTTCCAAAATATTCTACAATGAAAAATACGACATCTGTATGTCATATTCATAGATATCCCCAAAACATTCCACCATTTTATTTAAAGTAATTTTTCTAGTTCTGTTCTTAAACTCTTTTTCATTTTTCCAAGTTCTTCATCAGAAGGTACATACTTTTCATTATACATTTCTTCTTTAGGTAATTTCCAAACAGGTCCAGGATTTGGCGTGTCTCCTGCACGTCTTGGAAAAAAATGCCAGTGCATATGTACTCCTTCCCCTTGTCCTAATAACTCATAATTTAATTTATCAGGCTTAAATGCATTGTAAGTAGCCTCAGCTACTAATGACATTTCATTTAAGAATTTATTTCTAAAATCTTTTTCTAGAAAATGTATTTCAGTAGCATGTACCTTACATAAAAATAAAGTATACCCCTTAAAACGTTGATAATCCCCTAGTACAACATAACCTGTTTCTAGCTCTTTAACAAAATATCTGTTTTTTCCTTCAAGCGTTTCCTGAATTCTATTGCATACTCCACACATACATATAACTCCTTTAAATTTCAAGTTTCAGATAGTTTATCTTTACTCAATTGTTACAATATCAAATGTAAAAGGAAATTCTTCAGCTTTCCTATTTTCAAAATTAACCTTATATCCAGTTCCATCTTTATAAAAGAAACCTTGTTTTAATTCTATTTTTATATAACACATATTTTCATCATTTTCGTTATTATGTGCAAAGTACCAAGGCTCGAAAGCCTTTATTAGTTTTTCCCTAATTTCATGATTTTCTTCTAACAATGGATGTCCAACATTATGAGCAATTCCATTTAAACGATACAATTTATTGCACATTGAAATTCTAGAATTTTTCTCAATCTCTTTTACTTTCTGCGATTTTGCATAAGAAACAATATAAAATGCACCATTATCATAAAAAGTATCTACAAACCTAACAGATGGAATATTGTCATCTGACGTTGCTAAAGCAAATTGATAATCTTTTGCAAATAGCTCCGTTAAAACGTTTAAACTTTTTTCGTATTTAGTCATATTTAATATCCCCTTTACAAATTATTATTTTTTAACTGATCTAAGCTTGCTATCATTTTATACCATCAATTTAGAAATTCATGTTCTATTATTATAATTGACTCTCCATGTTCCCCAATCATTTCAACTGATATTTTTTTAATAGCTGTGCTAAATTTAGCATTACACTTACTTACATCATTAAACGCTTTATTAAAAGAGTCCACAGAAGATATTTTTCCAACTGTCATATGTGGAATATAATTATAACCTTCATCAAATTGCTTTAGTTTATCTTTATATAGCACATCATGAATATTTTTAATTATCTCCTTACCTTGTACTACATTTAAAAACAAGTAGTTTCCATGCCTATCTTGCTGTTTACTAAAGCCTTGTAATTCAACTTTAAATGGATGTATGCCACTTAAACTCTTTTTTAAATATAAACTAAGTTCCTCATTAGTAAGTTCACTATTAAAAGGGAAAACTAAAGTAATATGTGGTGCTACTAAATTCGCCAAGGGATCATATTTCTTACGGATATCATTTATAACATCCATATTTTCAAATTCTGGAAAAATCATAATAGTTTTTGTATTCATAATTTATCTCATTCCTTTCGCTTCGCTCAAGGCACAAACAAGTTATGAAAAACTGTTGCACCTATCCTCCATTTGGTATAATATTTTTTATGGAATAGCAATATACTACAGAGCACGGGAGGAGAAGTGGCGAATTTATTTCGACCCCGTATAATTATATGTGCCGTCATCCTTTCAAGCACAAACAAGTGGGACATTGAGCCCGGACTCTTATCATTGGTAATAAACCATGTTTATTTAGTCGTAGGATGACAGTCAATGTTGCTATTTCCTTTTTATTTAGGTGGTGATGTTATTATGAGGCTTATTTACCCCATATGCTGTGGACTTGATGTCCACAAAAATGTTATCGTTGCAACTATTGTCTCTACTGATAAAAATAGAATATCTGAGTACAAACAAAAATCCTTTACTACCATCAACTCTGATATTCAGAAGTTTCACAACTGGCTAATTCAAAATAACTGCAAACATGTCTGTATGGAATCCACTGGTAAGTATTGGATTCCTATTTTTAATTATCTTGAAGCTGACATTGATGTGTGTTTAACACATCCCAAATATGTCAAAGCAATCAAGGGTAAAAAAACAGACAAAAAAGATTCCAAGTGGATTGCTGACCTTTATAAATTTGATTTAGTCAGATGTTCTTTTATTCCACCAAAAGATTTTCGTCAATTGCGTGAGCTGGCTCGCTATCGCTTTAAACTTGTTTGTATGAAATCTTCTGAAAAGAACCGAATTCAAAACTGTATGACTGTCTCAAATATTGGAATTGCAAGTATCTTGTCTGATCCTTTTGGTAGAACAGCAACAGAAATTATGACCTATTTGCTTGTAAACACTTCTGATACTATTGAAGATAAAGCAATTCGCAAACTTATTAAAAAAGGTGCTAATGCAAAATCTGACGAAATTATTAATGCTATCAAAGGGTACAATATAGAAACTGATCAAGCTAAAAAATTAAAACTTGCCAGATCTCATCTTGAATATCTTAATAATATGATTTCTCAAACTGAGATAGAGCTTTACGTACGCATTAAACCTTACTATGAATTTGTAAAATTCATTTCTTCTCTGCCTGGTATTACTGAACTTAGTGCCACAATAATCCTTGCAGAAACTGGTGTTAATATGGCTATCTTTGATGATGCTAAACACCTTTGTTCCTGGTGTGGGCTTTCCCCAGCTAACAATGAATCTGCTGGCAAGAAAAAATCTGTACGCATTGCAAAAGCAGGTGTCTACTTAAAACCTATGATGGTACAGTGTGCTCTTGCTGCAATTAAAAGTAAAAAGCAACCTTACTTTGCAATAAAATATGGACGCATTAAAAAACGTCGTGGACACAAAAAAGCTATTATCGCAATTGCCAGAATGATGATGGTATGCATCTACCACATGATTTCTGAAAAACAATCTTTTACTCCAACTGATTATACGGAATTGATGGATCCGCATTTTAATCAGCAAAAAGTAACTCTAAATGATACAAATGTTTTTGCTTACCTTGAATCTAAAGGATATGACACTTCCTTATTAGTTAAATGCAACGATAACTAATACTAATTTCTTAATACTGTAAAAAACAGGTTTTTAGGAACCTTTAGTTAAAGTCGCCTCAAAATTCAACTTATTTTTCACTCTTATCTCCTATGCAAATCAGATTATATATAATTTTATACAATTTTACAAAATAGTGCAATCATATATTACGAAGTGATATAATAAAGCTATGTTTTAAATAAGTGTAAAAATCAACACTTATTTAAAACATAGCCTATAATATATTATAATAAAAGGTGGGGTTATTCATATGGATAAACAATATACGGAAATAAATTCTAAATTTTTTGATAAATGGGTTCAAGACGGATGGGAATGGGGACAACCAATTAGCCATAATGTTTTTGAAAAAGCAAAAAATAATGATTGGTTTGTATTATTAACGCCTACAAAACCTGTACCAAAAGAATGGTTTTGTGAAATTAATAATGCTAAAATACTTGGTTTAGCTTCTGGCGGTGGTCAGCAAATGCCAATATTCGCCGCATTAGGTGCAAACTGCACAGTACTTGATTATTCAGAGAAACAACTTTTGAGTGAAAAGGAAATAGCAAAAAGGGAAAATTATGATATTAAGACAGTTAGAGCTGACATGACAAAACCTTTGCCTTTTGAGGATGAATCCTTTGACTTGATTTTTCATCCCGTTTCTAATTGTTATATAGAAGACGTTCTTCCTGTTTGGAAGGAATGCTATAGAGTATTAAAAAAAGGTGGCATTTTATTAGCAGGCTTGGATAATGGCATTAATTATATTTTCAATGATGAAGAAACCGCAATAGTTAATAAGTTGCCATTTAATCCTTTAAAAGATAAACAATTATATGAAGCTTCAATAAAAAATGATTGGGGAATTCAATTTTCACATACCATTGAAGAGCAAATTGGTGGACAGCTGCAAGCAGGCTTTACACTCACAGATATATACCAAGACACAAATGGCGTAGGTAGACTTCATGAATTTAATGTTCCATCTTTTTATGTAACAAGATCAATCAAAAAATAGAGCAAAGTAACAATGCTTCGTCACATTAAAAGAATTCTATAAATCTTGGTGGCTATTTTAAAATAGTGCTTGCTTTGGGTTCAAGAAGGATAATTGGCAAAGCCCAAGCCTCGTGTATGTTTATACTCGCTGAGAAAATGCTCAGACAATTGAAATCTCTAAGGATTTTATGATTTTTGAACCAAGATTTATTAGAATTTTTTTAAACTGTTCCTTCAGCATTGTTACTTCGTTCCTACGGAATTTTGGCGTGAATCTTTATAGTGCATCATTTGCATTCCACCTTGAATTCATAACAAATCCCTTATTACTGTATTTAATAAAAGTTTTCTTTTATCATTATTTAAATTATGATACCTATCTTCCTCTTTATAATCAGGTATTATAAAGCTGCTATCAATTCCTTGCAAATTTGCTAAGTACACATAAAAATCATAATAGCTTACTGGTTTTTCACCTGAAATATTTATTATTCCTGTAATATCTTTATACGCAAGTTCAATTATAGCATCTGCCAAGTTTTTTACGTTAACATAGCTAGAATACATATTAGCCGTTCTTGAATATTTTTCACCAGTTTTTGAAAGTTCGAATAATGCTTTCATTCTTGAATCCATTTTACCATCATAATCATACCCATATATACTTCCCGGTCTTATTATTAAGTGATTATTATGGTTTTCACTATATTCTCGCCTTCAATTTTGCCATTAATATATTTATAAAAATACTCATCATCCTTACGCTTGTGCGGAAGCACATTTTCAGATTGATCTTTACCTTGCCCAACTGTAGTAGAAATATAAATTAACCGTACATGCTCTGAAAGGTTATTAACAATTTCATTTAAACCTATTTGCGATAAAGATATTTCTTGTTCTGGATCATAAATACTCCAAATAATTATGTCTGGCTTTAATGAAATTAACTTCTTTATATCTGATTTATTTAGCACATTAATTTTCAGGAACTCATTACTAGTAGAATTACAGCATGTTCCATAAATTTCACCACTACTGATGGCTTTAAGCTTTTTATATATTGTATTTCCAAGATATCCACTCGCTCCTATAATCAATATCCTCACTTAATTCACCTCACCCCATAATACTAATTTTTTCGCAAAATAACATGATGGAAAGATGCTATAGCTTTATACTCTTCCAATTCGCTTACCTTTAATTCTATTTTAAGCATTTTTTCCTGCCATTCTTTATTTTTTTGGATATCCTGATTTTGTTGTAAATCCCAAAAGGTTCTCATTCCCAAGACCTTTTCTATTCTTAATTTATCCGACCATTCCAAGATATCCGAATCCTCATAGTAATTAATTTCACCAAACTGCTGTGCGTGTCCATTTTTTCCTTCTAATAATTCATTTGCATGCTCAAAGTTATTTAGCAGTACAACCATCTGCATAACCCTTCCAGCCCTATTGTGTTTTAAAATAGACAAATATCCATCTTTCTTTAATATCCTAGAAAATCCACTTATAATTTCTTTTCTTTCATGTGCGTATTCAAGAACATTGTGACATAATATCACATCAAAGGACTCATCTTTGAAATTCTTAAGTTCCTTCACATCGCCTTTTATTTGTGTATAATCATTTTCTGTAAATCTATCGTAAAGCATATTTTCATTTGGCTCAATTGCAACAACCTCATTATCTAAAGCAAAATGATTAGCTGTTATACCATGTCCACTTCCAAAATCCAAAATTTTTTTATTGTGTACGTACTTTAATTGTTCCCAGGTCATTTTCTTTTGCAATAACTCCCAAGTAGCAATATCTTTAATATCCATAATCAATGCCTCCATTATCTCAGCGGCCTACTATTTCTTATTTCCATCAAATCCATGGGTCTAGCGGTAGGCTTGAAACCAACCTTTTCATAAACCCCGTGAGCATCCTTTGTTATTAACAGCCACTGATACACATCTCTTAATTCTTCATGCTGCAATATATAATTTATAATTTTTTGACCTATTCCCTTTTTTCTAAATTTCTCTTCAATATATACGTCTGTTATATATGCAAATCTTGTTTTATCAGAAATCACTCTGGCATAACCAATTTGTTCACTGCCACTCGCAAAAGCTCCAACAACCAAGGCTGAATTAATAGCACCTTTTTTTATTTCTTCAATTTTAATCTGAGGACTCCAGTATGCCTTTGAAAGCATCTCTGTTATCCTTTCAAAATCCATCTTTTCAATTCCATCTTTTATAATAATGTTTTCCATAGTAATCCCCTTCCCTAAAAATATAATCTAATACTAATTTACACCATTACCTTAGGTAAGGAGCAACTACCTTAAAAATATTTATGGATAAACCGCTTCAACTATTAAAATTTATGTGCACCATAATGCCCAAAGGACGGCATTTTGGTACAAATAAGCTTTAAGTTTCACAGTGGTTTATCTTTAGTCCAGCATAAACTCTTCAATACTAATAACCTTTCGATTTTCAAAAGTAAAGCAAACTATAAATGGCATAAAATTTTTAATTCTTTCAAACTCATTAAAATCAAATTTACTATTAAAATAATTTATTATTGTACTTAAAGCAGTACCATGAGAGCCAATAACAATATTTTTGTCCACATTTTTTTCAAGTACGCACATAAGAGCCTTTAAATTTCTGCTTTGAACCTCATTTAAACTTTCACCACCAGATAACTTATAATCAAAATTACTCCACTGCTGTTTAGCAAAAGCATTAAAATCTTCAATCCATACATTATCAATTTTTCTTTCTCTAAAATCATCAATAATTTCAACATCCAATGCTGATTTTTCTGCAAAATTCCTAACAGTATCTATGGCCCTTTTATATGGACTTGAATAAACTTTTGTTATAGATTTATCTTTTAAAAATTCTGTCACCTTTTTGCATGCCCTAAAGCCATCTTCAGTAAGTGGTCTTAAATAATCATCATGAACTGAAAAGTCTGGCTTTGCATGTCTCACAAAATATACTTTTTCCATATTATATCCTCCATTTCAAAGCACATAAGCATTTATTCAGAATTACACCAATCATTCTTTATTTCCCAAGCAATATATTTTTTAAATTACCTCTTAGCATTATTAATTTTGCCATTCATCTATCAAATAAATACTCTTCATGTACTTCAATTTCATTTGATGAATTTACTTGAAACCCTAAGCACGAAAAACCTGATTTATAATTTAATGCCCTTCTAAATCTTAACTGCTGCTTTGGATTTACTATCTTTAAGGCTTCTTCTTTAGTGAACCATTTTACTTCAACACTTTCCTCACTAGTTCTTAAATCACCTGATATGTACTTACAAATAAAATCTATAGTAACAATCGTTGGCACTTCTTTAACTCCATTATATCCTTTTTTCTTTTTAGTATTTGAATAAATGCCAACAACATTAACTACCTGTACATTAACACCAGTTTCTTCCCTTATTTCTCTAATTAGTCCTTGAGGTAATGTTTCTCCTGGCTCAATTATGCCTCCTGGATATTCCCAACCTTTACGTGGATTTTTCACAAGTAAAATTTTGTTTTCCCCATTGGTAATTATGCCACCCGAAGCAACTATATGTGTTGGTAAAATCATAAAATCCCCTCCATTATATAAAATGTTTTATTATCACAATTAATCTCCTATTATTTCATTTACAGCTTGTGCCCAAAATCTTTCTGGAATATCTGGCCACACACAACTGCCTGTCTCTTCCATGCATAAATTTATGGCTCTTGATAGAACTTTACCATGAGATATATTTCCTCCATGCAAAATATTTTCGGTTATAAGGCTCCAGTAAGGTGCATGCTCATGAAGCTTTACCTCATGCATATCTCTAATTACCATATTAGTATCATACTCAAGACTAATAAATTCCTCTGACCATATTCCATCATTTCCATGCAGTATCAAAAACTGAGTCTTTCCACCACTAAAAAGAGGTATACCAACAGCCCCTGGATTTAAAGCACATTTATTGTTATATACAATTTTTCTTTGCACATGGGAATGACCACATAATATGATTGATGTTTTCACACTATTCATAGCTTCTATAGTCCTAGCATCATCTGGTAACATTTTTTCATTTATCTTATTTGGTGAGCCATGGCAAACAGTTACTGCTGGCATATCTCCAATACTTATGTCCTGTGTTAGCTTTAGCTTTGCAAAAAAATCAAAATCTCTAGCTGTAAGTGAATTGTATGCATATAATAATGATCCACTGCAAGAATTTTTGTCCTTCCACCCTTTTTCACCATCAGCGCGGTAATTTAGCCAATAATCCTCCTTATTCCCTTTGATAAAATAACATTTATATTTTTCCTTCAAATCATATAATATCTGCATTGTTTTTTCCGGGTAGGCTAATTCACCAATATAATCACCCAAAAATAAAAATGTGCTGATATTGCGTGAAAATGCATATTCAAGGCAACGCGTTAGTGCAACATAATTGCCATGAATATCTGACAGTACTGCTATATCCATATTGCCCTCCTTAATCTCCACTTTATTACGGCTGCAAATTCTAATATAATTTCAATAAATACAGCAGCAGCGCAGTAAGTGAAAGTCCATCTTTTATTTCATTATCTTTTATCATTCTTTTTATTTCTTTTACACAAACCCACCTAACCTCTTTTACTTCATTTTTATCAAAGTCACTAACACTTCCAAGAGCTGAGGATTTTACAATATTAAATACTTGATTCGACATTCCATTTGAAGGATTGTAAGAATAAATAAAATTAGACTCTGTAACATCATAGCCTGTTTCCTCTAACACTTCTCTTTTAGCCGCCATGCATGGAGTTTCTCCAGCTTCAATTCCACCAGCAGGTATTTCCCATTCTAAAGAATTAGTTGTATATCTATAAGAATGTACAAATAATATTTCGCCTTTATCATTTTCTACTATTGCTGCAACTGCTTGTCTTGGAAAATCTAACATGTGATGCTCATCAATTATCCTGCCATCAGGAAAAAGAACTTCATCTCGATATAAATTTACCCATTTACTTTCATAAATAGTTTTTCGCGATAACCTTTTAGGTAACATATGATATTCACTCCTCTGAGACTTCCTTCAACCAATTATCCTTTTTTAATTCATAATACTTAAATACTTCATCTTCACAAATATATTGAAATCCTAATTTTCTCATAATATGTTGACTCCTTGTATTTCTAAGAACTGCATCAGCATACATTGTATTTAGTCCAAGCTCTTCAAACGCATACTGAATCATAAGTTTTTCTGCTTCTGTTCCATATCCCTTTCCCTTTACGCTATCATTTACAAGATGAATGCCGAGATTTCCTTTTTTGATTATATTATCAATATATTTTATTTGAACTTCACCAATGGCAATTTCATTAACAATAATAGCAAATATCCTTCTTTTAGGATCTTTTGCGCGTTCATTAAAATAGACATCCACCTTTTCCACTGAGTACTCATATGTCTCATCTGTCATCATTGGATCTGCTACATACTTTTTGTATATTTCATGGCACAATTCTCTTGTTAAGGGTTTTAATATAATGCTTTTCCCTCTTATGTCCACTTTTGCGACCTCCAAATGTTACTAACGTTGTTTGTATTTCTTATTATAATTATATCCTATTGTAAAAAAATAACAACAAACATAAGTTTATCGTTATTTTTACAAAATCAATAAAAGCCATTAACCAATTATACATTTTGTTTTCATTATTTAACACTTGTAAAATGATATGATTGTTTACCCTTTAAGATTAAATCACCATTATTATCAATTTGATATGTATATTCTTCTTTATTACTCATAATTGGTGACAATGTAAGCTTATTTTTACTTACAGTGTAAGCACCACCACCCCAATAATACTGTGATTTGAAGCTTCCATCACTTTTAAACTCAACTATATCTTTTTTATCTTGCCATTTTCCTACAATGCTATTAGATTTTTTACACCCACCTAATGAAAAGATAATTCCAATAGCAACAACTAACATAATTATTTTTCTCGTCTGTTTTCTCATCTTTGACCCTCCCCAGTACATAGATAAACATATTAATTATAGCAATTTTATTTATATATGTAAACATATATAAATATTTCCTTAAACTTGTACACTATAATTTTTATTAAGCCCATGAATATCCAGTATTAGACTGTCATAAGTTACTAATTGAAAAAACTTATTTATTACATTGAGTTAATAAATCGCTATCAATTTCTGTAATTGAAGTATTCTCTGTTTTAAAGCTCAGCATTTTATGAAAAGGTGTGTTAGTTAAATAACATTGTACACACATAATTACGGCACTATGAGTTACAATTGCAACATTATCATAATTTTCATTAATAATTTTATGTATTACTGGCAGAACACGCTCTAGCATTTCTTGATAAGATTCACCTTTAGGCGGCTTTGTGTATCTTCGATTTATATGCCATTTTTCATATTCAGTTGGATATTTTTCCTCAACTTCTTTCCAGGACATTCCTTCCCATTGTCCAAAATTAATCTCCTTTAACTCATCCATTGCTACATGCTCAACATTAGTAATTCTACTCAAAACCTCTGCTGTTTTAAGTGCTCTTTTTTGTGGGCTTGAATAGATTTTTGAAAATTTATAGTCATTTTCTAGTACCATATTACTCAGTTCCTCTGCTTGTTTCATACCAGTATCATTAAGTTCAGTATCACAGCTTCCTTGTATTTTTCCTTTTGCATTCCAATCTGTTTGTCCATGTCTTATTAAAAATAGCTTCATAAATTATTCCTCCATAGTATACTTGTCATTTTAACTTATAAATTTTCTATTATTTTCTTAACACAATTTTATATAGCCTCTCTTGTTATATTCGCTTTTCCTCCAGTATGATAACCTCACTAAATATGATTTCATGATAAATGTATAAAAATATTGTATATTACATTATAAAGATTCACACCTAAAATTCCGTAGAAACGGAGGAATTTTTTCCTTGTACTACCGTAGAAGCATTGTTACTTTGCATTATTTTTCTAAAAGTATATTTAAAATTCCCTTAGTATTATTTAAAAAACTTTTCATTACTATATAATTTTCAGTTTCTTCATATCTAACAGCCCTAATTCCATTTTTTATTTCATATATTATTGAATCTGGATATGCCATTATTATTGGTGAATGCGTAGCAATAATAAATTGCGAATTCTTACCGACCAACTCATGCATCCTCGATATCATAGACATTTGCCTTGATGGATACAACGCTGCTTCAGGCTCATCAAGTATATATAACCCATGTCCCCTAAATTTATTCATGAATACTGAAAAAAAGGATTCTCCATGGGATTGTTTATGCAGCGAAATTCCTCCATAGGAATCTATTATCCTTGGAATTGAAGGCTGTTCTCGATCCAAATTATCGATATTAGTGGCAAGATTATAAAAACTCTCTGCCCTAAGAAAAAATCCATCTTCTGGCTTCCTTATACCTTTTACTAGTTTAATATAATTTTGCAGCTCAGAATGAGTATCACATGATGAAAAATTAAAATTCTTAGTTCCCCCTTCTGCATTAAATCCATATGCAGTTGCAATTGCCTCTAATATAGTTGATTTGCCAGAACCATTTTCCCCTACTATAAAGGTTACTTTAGGGTGTAATTTTAATTTTGACAAATTTTTTATTGCAGGCAAATTAAATGGATACTTAGAATAAGACTCTATTTTATCTCTTTTAAGTTCTATGCTCCTTACATATTGATTATTTTCCCATATCTCCATATATAATCTCCTAAACTTAACTATCTTAATACTAATTTATACCATTACCCTAGGGAAGTAGCAAGTACTTTTTGTATTATTTTACACTTATTTAAAATATGAACTTTTACTAATCGCGAATTTTTTCTGCATTTCTATTCATAAACTTAAACCCAATATTTTGATAAATGCACTTTTTTATTGGCGATAACCACTGTTTATACTTCTGAAAAAATTCATCAGATGAATTGAACACTCCAAAATCGCAGTTAATGCCTTCCTTTTGAATGTACGTATTATTTACATTCCACTCTATTTGAGGATTTTGAAAATTATCAGTAGCATGACTCTCTAATCAATAAACTTTGTTCCATACAAAAAAACATAAACCCTGCACTTATGGCAAGGTTTATACTTAATCTAAAATAATTGGTTTTAATTTAACTTTTTAATTATTAATTTTAGGTACATTATTCTTAACTACAGCTCTTACAAATTCAACATCTATTTCATTTATTTCTGCTATATACTCTACAGAAAGTCCCTTACTATATTGTTTCAATATCAACACTTTTATTGCTTCTGCTTTTCCTTCTTCTCTTCCTTCTTCTCTTTTTTCTCTATCTCTTTCTAGTAAAGTCATAAATTCCACCTCCACAGAAATATCATTTTTAACTTCTTGAACTCTTTTCATTTTCACTCGCCTTTTAAAATCTACTTTGTATCCTCAAAAATCACTCAAAATTTTCCTTTATAAATTTTATATAATCTTTTTTTATAACTTCATTAGGATTGTCCTTAAACCAATCATAGGATTCCTTTAATCCCTTAAATAAATCCTTTTGTTCCGGTAATAAAGCATTCTGCCTCGAAATATCTAGTGCATATTCATAATTATAAAAGCTAAAGTAGTCTCTTTGATTATCGTGATTAGTTACATATACTTTTTCTAAAGGAGTTCCTACAACCTTATAGCACAGCTCAACAAATGTATTTATATCTACTAATTCTGTGTTTCCAACATTTAATATGTGTTCCCCTGGATGAGTTTTTAAAATTTTTTCAATGACTTTACACAAATCTTCCACATGAAAAAATTGCAGTTTCATCTTTCCATCATTAGGTATATAAAATTTTCTTTTTTTTAAAGCACACTCAAATACAAATGGTTCCCTATATACATTTTGCATAGGTCCATATAAATAAGGAGGTCTTAAAACATATGCATTTGGAACTTTTGAAAGCAAATATTCTTCAGCTTCAAGCTTATCGGTCCCATACTTGCCCCAAATTGAATTAAAACCAGTCTTTTGATTTTCAGAAAATGGCTGTTCATTTGTTTCTGGATAAACAGCAGATGAGCTAATAAATATATAATCTTTAAATTCTCTTACTGCTGTTAAGATATTTCTTATATCATTTTGATTATATGCACACACATCGATTATGGCATCAAAGGAATATTTTAATAAACAATCTTTTAAATCATTTCTATCGGCACATATTAAATTAACATTTTCTATTTGTTTTTTAGTTCCCCTATTTAAAACATAAACTTCATACTTTTTCGCTTCAAAATATTTTGCTATGTATTTACTGACGAATACAGTTCCCCCTGTAACTAATATACGTTTCACAAAATACACTCCTTTACTATTTCATTCTTTTAATTACTTCATCTAATGAAATACATTTTGCATATCTTCCATTCCACATAAATTCATTATGATACTTATAACTTTGCTCTGAGGACATAAATTTATTATCAACTGTTGTATTTGCATGTGCTGGAACTATAACATTAAAGCCATGTTCAAAGCCGCATTTTATAGTAGCATCGATGCAATAATCCGTTTGCAGCCCTACAATGATTATATTTTTTTCTCCCTTATCCCTTAGATACTCTAATAAACCTGTTCCTTTAAAAGCGCTGTTAACATTTTTATCAAATATTTTTTCATTCTCCATAGGCTGAAACTCTTCATATATTTCAAAACCATCAGTTCCTTTTGTCAATTCAGTTCCTTCTCCATCATCATGGCGTACATATATTACTTCAATATTGTTTTCTCTAGCTTCATGTATTATCCTTTTAACATTAGAAATAAATTTATCAAATTCATATAATTTTTGATTTACTATTAATTTTTGTGTATCAATTACTAATAAAACCATTTTAATCACTCCTTATAGATTGTTTAGCTCTTTACGAAAAATATCTATCATTGTCATATTCCTATCATATATGGCAAAAACAATTTTTATATCACTAATACTCTTCATATTTTCTTTTAGCTTTAATGCAAACATATGTGAAATATCTTTAGGATTATTTCCAAACACCCCGCAGCCAAAAGCGCCTAGTACAATAGCACTTGGATTTTTGTTTAAAGCTAACTTTAATATATTACTAATCCTTATGTTCATAGTTTCTTTTATAATACTTTCACTAATTTTCCTTCCTCTTGCAACATTAGCATTTACCGCAGGAGAGGTTATAAATGAACAAAGAACAGGTTTATTTAGAAATTTGCCGCTGTCATCCCTAAAGATTGGCACATCAGGTGAGTAAATTATTTTATCTGAGTATAATGGACTACCTTGCTTTCTATGAAATTCATAAAACTCTGAACATTTTATAAGACATGGATATAAACTAGAAGCTCTTGCAATGCTTTCTTCCTGTGCATTAGCACCAGTTTCAAAGCCTCCGCCTGGGTTCCTCGCAGAAGCAAAATTAAGAGCAACTATATTTCCACTAATTCCACTGTTTCTTAACTCTATTATTGTATTAATAGTAGAATTATTAACTATAGCTGGCTTTGATTTATTAAAAGAAGCATTTGAAGTTTTACTATAATCTCTAAACTCGCTAATTAGTTCTGTACCATCCACAGCCTTATTTACTAGGTCTCTTATATCTACTCTCTCCTTAAGGTCATTAATATAATATCCATCATTAATTACATTTAAAGTCTCGCCCGCAATATTTTTAAAATACTCCCTCAATTATATTCACCTCACAATTACATAGCAATAAAAAAATAAGTTTTAGATTTTTCTACGCTCGCGGAGAAAAGTCATCCTTCATTGTACTCTGTACTCTGTACTCCGTACTCTGAATTAAATTTCCACCAAAAACATTCATCATCTTCTTTATAAAATACCATGCCAATTTTCTGTAATAGCTTTTGAGATATTATATTATCTTTTAAAGTATCAGCAATAACATACCTAACATCGTCATTCAAAAAAGCCCAATTACAAATTTCTTTTACTGCTTCGGACATATATCCCCTGCCTCTATATTTTTCTTGCATATAATATCCTATTATAACTTCTCCATTTTCATTAGGATACCCCTTTAGCATTATGTGACCAACAATTCTATTTTCTGATTTTAAAATTATAATCCAGGTTGTATACCACATATAATTTATAGGATTATTTTTCACACCTTTTAACCTTATTTTAAAAACATCTTTTTCTCTAGTTCCAATGTTTTTTTCTGTAATAGTTAACCCTAAGTTTTTCTCCATTTTATTAAAGTCATTTATTGAAAGTTCAAGATTATATTCATCTAAAGGTAAAATACTTAATCTCCCCGTATTAATTTTTAACATATGTATACTTACCTCCACTTTATAATTCTACACTTCTAGTTTATATCTTAAAAGTACTTCTGTAGTACCCTCCTCAAATTTACTAATACCAGCCCATTTAAATCCATGTTTTTTATAAAATTTTCTAGCATTATAGTTTTTTTCTAATACCCACAAAAATATTTTTATAGTACCTTCATCTTTTGCATGTTCAATGCAATTTTTAATTAAAATATTTCCTATACCTTGTCCTTGAAAAAAGGTATCAATATAAAGTTCAAAAATTTCAGCATCTTTGCTACCTATCTTTCCCCATCTAATAAGTCCCTTCACAATTCCATCATCATATACATACAAATTATCTAATTTAGATTCTTTATCTCGAAAATCTAAAGCTAAATCTAAAACCTGCATTTCATTAAATGAAACATTATCATTATTAAATATTTTTCTATATGCAGTCCTTTTTGCAAATATTAAAATTTCTGCAAGCCGCGATGCATCTTTTGTTACTGCTTTTCTTATCATATTATGCAACTCCGGTAACTAAATTATTTTTCAAACACATATTATTTATTGGCTATGTTTTAAATAAACAAAGCTCAATGACATAGAAATCAAGCCTATGGCCTTAGCAAACAAATCATCTTACTATAAATTATACCATAAATCCATTTTTATTCTGACAATCCTTGTCTTTTTTATCAAAATCAAATTTAATTTTATCATCATATTTGGGGTGAATTTCCTTACAAAAACATAAAAAATAAAGAGCTAATACCCTACAGCTCTTTATCAGCTATTTCTTCTACTGCACTATTAATATTTATACTTCTTGATCTCTCTCTTGATTCACAATCAAATTCATCATTAGGTTCATATGGTAATAACCCATACTGATTTAATTCATCAATTGCTTTTTTAACAATTATTTATTGTATCTTAAGGTTACACAATAAACTATGCCGATTATTATATTACCAATCAAGTCCTTTTAGTTCCTCTGGTTTAGGTTCTCTTACATGTATAATCATTTCCCGTTCACATGCCCCAAATTTCAAAAAATTCTCCTGAGCCTTAGTTAAGCCGACATGATTTGCACCCCCATCATATGTTGGATTTTTCAATTGGATTGGATCATCCTCCCAAAAGCATACTTCACAGATATCATAGTTTCCATCAGGCCTTTCATCAAAAGTATAATAACCACAACATGGACATTTATATTTCATATGTAACCTCCTTTAAATTATAATGCAAATTTCCTTAATGATTCTAAAAACATTAAATTCTTTCTATACAATATATTTAATAAAACCATGCTATTATAAAATTTTTCTTTCATTTCTCTGCATTCCCTCGATAATTAATTTCCATATACTTTCTCTCTACTTCATAATAAATACCTTTAAACTTTTTATTTTCCTTTATGCCAATTATAAAAATCTTTTAGCTCTGCTTTACGTTCCTGTGGTAATGCTGTTTTCTTAACACCACGAATCGCACCTTCCAATGCTAACAATCTATGAATACACGCAGAAGCATCAATTTCTTGTATTTTTAGCCACGCCTGTTCAGTGCCAATATCTTTTAATTCATTATAAGTAAATATACCTACTTTATTCAACTGACTTTCAACTTCTTTTCCTATATTAGGTAGTTTTGATAACTCTCCCATAATAAAACCTACTTTCAAATTGTAATTTTGTACTATGCTCATAATCTAATCTATAATTCCAAATCCTTAACAAAAATATTAAAAGAAGAACTGCCATCAAGTATATTACCATACGTATCAATCCAACATGGTATGTACCCACTACGATTAGCAACCATCTGAGAACCAAGATTAGTTACTGAAGCAGAGTAAAAAGGCACAGCCCCTTGCTTAATAATATCTGCTGTTAAATTAGACACTATTTTTGTTCCAAGAGCACTTTTGCGATATTCAGGCTTCACATTTATTAAATGCCATAATTTTAATATATGGTGATTTACTTAAACTATTTATAGTAAAAGTAGTATTATCTTCTTCTAATACTGATAAACTGCAAAAAAACTGTTTTGATAAATATTCCTTAATTTGACTATCTATAAATGCTTTTTCCATAAAACATAACCTCCGAAAATAAAAGCAATCAATTTTAGCTTTTAAGTACACTTCCAACTTACTTTATTTTACCACAATAATGTATTTTTAAGTCAAAAAAATCCAAGCATTAAGCGCCTTAATTCCTAATGCTTGAATCCTAATTTTGCTAATCTTATTATCATAAACTGTTATTTCCCAAATTCTGTATTGCTATTTTAAAAAAACTTAATCATCCAATCTAATTTTTTTCTATATATTTTTTAAAATTATCAAGAATAGCTTGCCAGCCGTCTTTTTGCATCTTAATCGGATTACTTTCTTCTGCCTCAAAGCTTTCAACTACTTTTGTCATCTCTCTATCCCTAATGAATTCAATTTTAACTTTTCTTCCATCTCCTAACGTATAAGCTATAAATTTATTTTTAATTATTTCATCGTATGTACCACCAAAGTCAAATCCCATACTTCCATCTTTTGCTTCCATTCTTGAAATAAATTTTCCGCCAACTTCTAAATCATTTTTTGCAAATGGAACATGCCAACTATCACTGGCCATACTCCAATTTACAATATGCTTTGGATCATTCCAATACTCCCAAACCTTCTCTATGCTTTGATTTATATCCGCTTTTATAGTTATCACTTCCACTCTATCAACTCCTTACTATATATAAATTTTTCTCATATACTAAATATACTAATTTCGGTTAATAATTTCAATGTTCTTTGTTTTATGACAATTATTCTTTGTTTATCTATTTTATAGTGTACCCTGTTAAAATATATACTATTCGTCAAGTTATAGCTATGCCAAATACAAAATATAGCTCTTTCCCGTAGAAACCGAAAATTTATAATCAATTCCAATTTTCCAATTTAGCATTTTTAAAAACATATCCATTTCATAACGTTCCATAAAAGACTTAATATACATTAGTTCTTCCCTACATAATCAGTTTCTCACCAAAACGGTCTACCCACTACTTATTGCTTGTAAATGACTGAATATCTTCTACAATATATACAATATCAAAATCATAATACTTATCATGTGTTGCATTTTGATCTACTCTTGAACCAGACAAATATACTGCACCCTACATCTATTAACTCAAGTTCGCTTACACCTATTTATAAAATAAAAAAAGCCGAAAACAATTAAGATGTTATTCTCCATTATTCTCAACTTTCTATTTAGAATAATTTTATTCATAGCCTCTTCAACAGCAACTACTACTGCAACTGAAGCCCCAACCATTGGGTTGTTACCCATTCCTATAAGACCCATCATTTCAACGTGAGCTGGAACTGATGATGATCCTGCGAATTGAGCATCTGAATGCATTCTTCCCATAGTATCAGTCATGCCGTATGAAGCAGGACCTGCTGCCATGTTATCTGGGTGAAGAATTCTTCCAGTACCACCACCTACCTATTACCCTTAATCACTTTCATTTCATCTAAATTAATTACCGCTCCTACTTTTTTCATAAAATCCATTCCTAATATTCCATTTATATCAAAGCCATAATCCATAACTCCTACTTCTATTTTAAAATTATTAAGCTTTAAATCATCTAAAGATATGGAATCCACATCTTTTTTATATACAAATTCCGAACCGCCTACACCTGATACTGATTCAATAACATCATTATCTTCTATTGTTATGCCTACTTCTTCAATGACATCCATTTTAAATACACTACCACCTGAACCTGTATCTAATAATACATTATTAATAGACATACATTTACCATTATAAGAAAGTTTAACAGTGCAAAAAGGGAGTCCATATTTCAAGTCAAGTTTAACCATTTTTTCGCACTCCAATCCAACTTCTTTCTTCTATAGTAAGCTTTTCATTTTTGGTATTATAAACATACATTTCTCTACTCTTATCCTTTTTATGTTTTTCAGCATATTCCTTAAGGGCTTCTTTTCCTTCATCATACACATTTATAACTGAAAGTTCTTCGACAATTCTTTTGCCACCCTCAGAACGAGATTCTATAGCTTCAAACAAAAGCCATTTATTAGGGTATACTCTTCTTGCCTCATTCCACTTCATACAAAAATCTCCTCCTTACTTTCATTTTTAGCTTATCACTTTTTCCTCATAATTATATATTTAATACAAAATAATAATCTTCTAACTCATTTTATTTTACCACAATCCTGTATTTTAAGTACGAAAAAATTCAAGCATTAAGAAACTTAATTCCTAATGCTTGAATCGAAGTTTTCTCATTGCTATAAAATAAAAAAAGCCGAAAACAATGAAGATGTTATTCTCCATTATTCTCAACTTTCTATTTAGAATAATTTTATCCTATTTATTCATAGCCTCTTCAACAGCAACTGCTACTGCAACTGAAGCTCCAACCATTGGGTTGTTACCCATTCCTATAAGACCCATCATTTCAACGTGAGCTGGAACTGATGATGATCCTGCGAATTGAGCATCTGAATGCATTCTTCCCATAGTATCAGTCATGCCGTATGAAGCAGGACCTGCTGCCATGTTATCTGGGTGAAGAGTTCTTCCAGTACCACCACCTGATGCAACTGAGAAGTATTTCTTTCCTTGTTCGATACATTCTTTTTTGTATGTTCCTGCAACTGGGTGCTGGAATCTTGTTGGATTTGTTGAGTTTCCAGTTATTGATACGTCAACGCCTTCACTGTGCATTATTGCAACACCTTCTCTAACGTCGTCTGCTCCATAACATCTAACTTTTGCTCTTGCTCCATCTGAGTAAGCAGTTTCTTTAACTATTTTAAGTTCTCCAGTATAATAGTCAAATTTAGTTTGAACATATGTGAAACCATTGATTCTTGAGATTATAAATGCAGCATCTTTTCCAAGACCGTTTAATATAACTCTTAATGGTTTTTTTCTTGCTTTGTTAGCTGAGTTAGCAAGTCCAATTGCACCTTCAGCAGCTGCAAATGATTCATGTCCAGCTAAGAATGCGAAACAATCAGTTTCTTCTCTTAAAAGCATTGCAGCAAGATTTCCGTGTCCAGTTCCAACTTTTCTGTCGTCTGCAACTGATCCAGGGATACAGAATGCTTGTAATCCTTCTCCGATAGCTTCAGCGGCATCAGCAGCTTTAGTACATCCTTTTTTAATAGCTATTGCAGCTCCAACTGTGTAAGCCCAACATGCATTTTCAAAACAAATTGGTTGAATGCCTTTAACTATATTATAAGCATCTACGCCTTTTTCATCACAAACAGCTTTAGCTTCTTCTATTGAATTTATACCGTATTTCTTTAATACTGGTAATATCTGATCTATTCTTCTTTCATAACTTTCAAATAATGCCATAACAATCTTCTCCTCCTATCCTTATTCATGTCTTGGATCGATAACTTTTGCAGCTTCAGTAAATCTTCCGTATGTTCCTGTAGCTTTTTCTATAGCTTCTGCAGGAGCGATTCCCTTTTTGATGAAATCCATCATTTTTCCAAAGCTTACAAATTCGTATCCGATAACTTCGTTGTTTTTGTCAAGAGCTATGTGTTTAACATATCCTTCTGCCATCTCAAGATATCTAGTTCCCTTAGCTTTAGTTCCGTACATAGTACCAACTTGGCTTCTAAGTCCTTTTCCTAAATCTTCAAGACCAGCTCCTATTGGAAGTCCACCTTCTGAGAATGCAGTTTGAGTTCTTCCGTAAACGATCTGTAAGAATAATTCTCTCATAGCTGTATTTATAGCGTCACATACAAGGTCAGTGTTTAATGCTTCAAGGATAGTTTTTCCTGGAAGAATTTCTGATGCCATAGCAGCTGAATGTGTCATTCCTGAGCATCCAATAGTTTCTACTAATGCTTCTTCAATAACACCATCTTTAACATTTAAAGTTAATTTGCAAGCACCTTGTTGTGGAGCACACCAACCAATTCCGTGTGTTAAACCTGATATATCTTTTATTTCTTTAGCTTGTACCCATTTTCCTTCTTCTGGTATTGGAGCTGGTCCATGATTTGGTCCTTTTGCTACGCATACCATTCTGTCAACTTCTGTTGAATAAATCATAAAAAAATCTCCTTCCTTATAATTGAATATGTAGCTTGTTAAAATAAACGCAATTAACAATAATATACTATTATCAATTTCATTTTTCTTCAACTCTTTTATTTTAGCAAATCTAATCCTTTCTAACAATAGATTTTTGTAAAATAATATTTAATTTATTCTTTCTATACATATTAATTCCGGTAGTTCATTAATCTGATTCATTAAAAAAAAGCTTAAATACATTGAATTTACTTTGATTGACTCCATTACAAAACTTTCGATGAACCTGTTTTTCCTTTTTTCCATTTTCGCGTCCATAATAAATATCAATTACAATAAGTTCATTTTCTTCAATAATGTTCATGTATTTTTTAACATTGTTAAAATTATAACCACTCATAATTCAACTTCTTAGCTTTTTTGTATTAGATTTGTTTAAAATTAATTAGGCATCTAAAAAAATTCTATAAAAAATCAAGCAATACTAGTGCTAAACTTATTGACATCCAATTACAACTAATATATAATATTTTTGAAAATTTAAAGTATCGAATGATGAATTTGGGAGAGACTGCAAGTAGCAGCGCCGAAGGTGAAGTCGCAACAAACTCTCAGGCAAAAAGACCGAATTCTGACGAAACTCTGGAAAGTCGTAAGACACCCAAGAAGCAATCTTTTACTATAAAATTAAAAAGTAAATCAGCTATTTACTAATTAAAATTATGTATTAAAGAGAATCTTTCAGGTAACATAACAGAGGCGAATTGATGTACAATTCGTCTCTTTTTTTGTCCAATATTTTAAATATAAGGAGTATTTTAACTATGCATAACATTGAATTTCTAGAATATGTAGGTATATTTGCATTTGCTGCATCTGGTGCCTTAGTCGCAATTGATGAAGATTTTGATTTATTCGGTATTCTTATATTAGCTACGGTTACAGCAATGGGTGGAGGAGTTCTCCGAGATGTTGTTACAAGATCTGGCATACCAGTGTTTTTTACAAATTATAAGGCTATTCCATTTATAATTTTAGGTGCAGCAATTCCAATTATATTTCGTGGTAGATTAAAACACAGTACCATATTTGTAGCTATAGATGCTGTTGGACTAGCTGCTTTTTTCGTGTCGGCTGCTATTAAAGGTATAGAAAGCGGTTATAATCTTATGTTATTGCTATTTGTTGCAAGTATAACTGGTGTTGGTGGTGGAATACTTAGAGATATAATTGCAGGTAGAAAACCTGAAGTCTTTAAAAGTGACATATATTGTATTGCAGGTATTATTGGCATATTTTTCCTTAAGCTTTTATATCCTATTTTAGGTTATAATTTTGCACAATACATATCGTTAACTATTATTTTTTCTGTGAGAATGATCTGTTACTTTAAAAAAGTTAATCTTCCAGTTATTCGTAAAATTAAAAGTACAGCCATATCAAAAGATGCTTAATACTATATATTTATAATTATCAAGACTTAAACTTGGACTTCCTTTCAAATACCAAGTTTATTAGGATTGCTCGTTTATAATTTGCGTAACTTTGGCTAGGACGGTCAAAGCCCTTTACACATCAGGACCATGCATCTAAATGAGTATTAAACTATAGACGAGCAATTTTTATAGTCCATTAATGTCATAAGCTCATATCAACATTCTTTTAAAACATAGCCTTTTATTTTAATTTTCCCAAATTACCCTATTAAGATAATCTCTCATTTGATTACATCTTTCTTCACAAATATCTTCATTATCATAATAGGATCTACTTACTCCTAAACATCTATCCATACAAAAATATCTAACCTTGCAATTTTTACAATGTTCTTTACTATCAACAGGAGTTTCTTTAAATATTTTTTCTATCAAATTTTTATAATTTTCAGATTGAACCATTTCTCTAAGCCCATCATTTAATACATTTCCAAATTTATAATCATCATATTCAAGAACAAGGCATGGATAAATATCTCCCTTTTCATTAATCATAAGTTTTCCAATTCCAGCTCTACAAAATATTTTACATTCAAGTTCTTCTTTTATATCTTCTATTTGTGACTCCAAGTTACTATCAACAATTAAATGATTCTTTACACCTATTTTTTCATAATTTTCATATCCTCTTCCAAAAGCAGAAAATTGCCTCACAGCTCCCGTTACATTAAGCTTTTTACAAAATTCATAGAATTCCTCTTTATGATTATTATTTTGGTATATGCAAGTCATAGTAAGTATTATAGTTTCTTTATCAAACCCAACTCCCTTTAAATTTGAAATAGCACTCAATACTTTTTTAAATGTTCCTTTTCCCCTTACAAATTCAGAAGATTTTTCATCCCAACCATCTACACTTATTGAAACAGCATTTACATATTTTCGCAATAACTTTGCCATATCCATATCTATAAAGGTTCCGTTTGTAAGTAACCTAACCTCTCCGTTAAAATTTTCTCCTATATATTTTAAAATAATATTTATATCTTTTCTTATTAAAGGTTCTCCACCAGTTAAATATAGATTATCTATGTTAAGTTCAAAAATCTTGTCTAAAATATGCTTCATTTCCTCTGTACTAAGTATATCTTTATTATGTATATCTGATGATGCGCCGCAATGTATGCAGCTAAGATTACATTTATTTGTCATCTTAAATTCCACATCTTTAATATCAATTTTAATATCATTTTTAGATTTTACTAGCATTTCCTCACTTAATAATGCATCAAACACCTCTTCTAGCTGCTTTCTTTCCTCTATGTTTCCAAAGCTTTTCATATACTCAATTAAGTCTATTCTATTATCAATACAGTATTTAACTTTATTAAACAAATCATTTTCAATTTCTCCCCATACTCCGCTATGTCCATTAATTATAATTACACTATTCGTATTTTTTAAAAACTTAGCGTATTTTGAAAACTCAATTTTGCTATCTTCAAGTTTTTCCATACAACAATCCCCTTTTAATAATTTTAATAAATTCTTTACTTGCACATTCCTCTGCAAACTACAACAAAGTATCAAAACCATAAATGTCTTAATACTTTGTTTTCACTTAGTCTTAAAATATAATTTTATTCAAAACATCCATTTCTGCCACCAAACCATATATATGGTTCTATTTTAGGTTGAACTTTTAACTTTTTTCCATATATTTTCATAGCTTGTACCCTACTTTCTAAATAATATAAATATGTTCTTAATGCTACAGACTATTACCAACACGCATCAGTACCATCATACCATACATATGGTATATAAGGTTTTGCTATAGGCTTTTTTGATTTTCCATATAATTTCATAATCATTCACCCCCTTCATATGTAAAAAATCTATACTACAAGCATAAATCTTCATTTCCTGCATACCATAAGTAAGCATAAATTGACTGAGGTCTTTTTTTTAATTTTCCATGCATTTTCATAATTTCACCTCCTATCTTTTGATAAATAAATAAATATTCAGTTTTATTTTTGAACATTTGTTAATAAATAACTTAAATATAATATAAATCTTTTTTTGTAATAAGTCAATATTTTTTTTTACTTTTTACAATTTTATCGAATAATTTTTTTATTAAAAATTATTCAATAATTTTCGAAATTTATACTGTCAAGCATTTTTGAAAATGTCCTAAAAAGTTTTAATTATTAGCACCAGTTTTTGCTGGTGCTTTATTAATGGTCTGACTCTATTTTAAGGTATGGCAAATAAACCTTAAAAATCTTCGATTTTTAAGAAAATAGATTTATAAATTTATGCTATGCTTTCCTTTTGCCTATGAGCTTGCTTACTACAATACTGTTCAAATGAAGCCTGCTTCCAAGGATGACTCATAGGTGGTATGTAGCGTTTCTTTGGAACTTTTGTAGTTTGTGCAAGATCAAAGTTCTTTGACGAGGGAACATGATCTGGAAGCAATTCAAGGGCATAAATTTTTTCGTTAACAGAAAATAATAATTCATTGTTAAACGCATTTATAACTAATCCGGAGGTTCCCTTATGATAATATACAGGGTGTCCATTAGTATCTACAGGAAGATAATATCTTTTATTGTATTTTACACAACTTCCGCTGTCTATTTTCCTACCAGCAAGCACAGCAAGAGTTAAATTGATTTTTTCAATATTGGGTTGCGTTTCAAACACAGATTTGATATTATCAACAGGTAAAGCAAATCGAGCATTGAATTTTTTTATGTAGGAGTTTAAAAATTCATTTGCTTGCTCAATTGTGCTTATACCAGATAAACGCAGTTCTATAGGGAGCCGCGATTGTAGAGTTTCAAACATGCGTTCCACACGTCCTTTTGCTTGTGGAACGCTACTGGTTTTTATTTCAATTCCTAATTGCTTACATGCGTAACCAAATTGAGTAAATGTGTCATCTTCTATTGAAGATGACTTTTTCATTTTGTATTCGAAAACAGTACGTTTATCAGTGTAAAACATATAAGGAATGCCATAAGTAGTTAATATCTGATAAAGCACATGATAATAGCCATTAAGGGTTTCTTGATTATCAAAATAAGCACCTACAATTGATCCAGTAGCATCATCCACAGCTATATGAAGCTGTGTTTTATTTTCACCAAACCAAAGATGAACAGAAGCATCCATTTGAAGCATTTCACCAAAATAAGCACATCTAGGACGTCTAGGATGAGCATCTTCTATATCAAGGATAGTATTTTGAATGGTAGTGGCTTCTTTTTTTGATTTAGTATCTTTTTGTAAGTCTCTAAGCTTGTTACACAAAGCTTTTTTAGAAGAACGCTTTGCCTTAGGGGATAGGATGAATTCCTGTAAAAGGATAGAACGTATAGTTGTTGCTGAGACTTTTATTTCTTCCCTTTCTTCTAAGAGCTCAGAAAAATGTGTTAGATTTGCATCTTCATATTTTGTTTTGTATAAATCTATAATATCTTTTTTTACTGAATCATCTATAGTATGAGATGGCTTTTTTCCACAATTGCCATGAACAAAAAAAGCTTTTCCTTTTTCTTTATACCCATTAATCATTCTGTTGATATGTCTAACAGTGCACCCTAACTCAATTGCTGCTCTCTGCTTGCTACCGTTACTATCTATTAACTTCTTAATAACTTTATATTTTAATTCTTCATTCATTTTTAAATACACCTTTCTCATTATGTCCTCCTCATTTCTAGCAATGAGGTTTATTATACTATAAATTTTATTTTTTGGGACATAATCAAATGTGGTACACTAAGACATTATCACTTTTCAATCATATTATTCAATAATTTTCGAAATTTATACTTTACAAATGCTTATTTACCTGTTATAATATTATTTGTCAATCAATACGTCGCAAAGTTTAACTAACATCAAAGTTAGTCGAACTAATTTGTAATTATGCCGAAGTGGTGGAATTGGCAGACGCAACGGACTCAAAATCCGTCGTTGGCGACAACGTGCGGGTTCAAGTCCCGCCTTCGGCACCAAGAGTTTTATAGAATAACTGTACTACTTAGTTTTAAAAGCTTTGTAGTGCAGTTATTTTTTTAGTTTGGTACTATAATGGGTACTACTAAAACAAATTATATACTTATCCAGAAGAGTATATAAACAAGCTTAAAATAAACTCATTTGTTCGTTATTTTCTTTTATACTCTTTATAGATTTCATTTTTCTAATACTTATTTTTTCATCACCATTTATATTTCCAACCAACATAGGTGAATTAGCGTCATGCTTTATGAAATTATCTTCAACTAATTGATTATTAAAATTTGCATAGCAATACAAACATTGATGTTTGCAAGTATTATACTGTCCAATGTCTACACTTTTTACACACCCACATACTTCCCTTTGTGTATCATCTTTTTTTACATCTACAGGTACACCGATTATTTTAGAAATCAACTCATCATCTATGCATTTTCCCTTTTTTATTCCGTATTTAGCTAAATCTACTTCTTCTGAGCAAGTTTCAATTTTTATATTATGCGTACCAGCAATATTTACGAGCCTACTTGCTATATCTTTCATATCACTTTTATCAATTGGATTTATATTTAGTTCTTTTGTATTTCTTTCTGTCTTTTTATATAAATCTAAAAAACTTATAATACATTTACCTGTGTATCCTTTAAGCTGCTTGCAAAACTTTTCAAACCACTCATAATGATATTCCTTGGTATAAAAGCTATTTATAAATATAGGATCATATCGCCATATTACTTTTTCTTTTCCTATCTTCCTCGAAAGTTCTTTGAAGGTTTTTATAATATCTTTCTTTGCCCTTGTTCCTTTTTCCACGTCATTTCTATAAGCTGTTATAGTAAATTGAAAATAGTATTCAAAAGTTTTTAATTCATTCAATCTTTCTAACATTGGTCCTGCATCCTTGGTCCAAAACACAAAGCAATCTACAGTTTTAGGTGTAAGTTCTATTTTGCTTATTTGTTTTGTATTAAATGGATTTACTACATATACAAAGCCTTCTTTAATTCTATTAAAAAACCACTCGCTGTAGAATGCTGGTATATCAGTTCTTCGACTTACACTAACAATCATTCCATTTAACCCCTTCCTTCATTTATACGGTTTAATATTATCTAATGGCTATCCATTAATAATATTATTTTCCATTGACCTTATTCTATATTACCATGTTAAGAATAGCATCATAAAATAATACACCCCCAAAGTTATTACAATATATCTTACGATTATATAATAACCTTAGGGGTGGAAAATATTTCGCTTTTAATTATATCACAAAAAATAAAATTACCCGGCAACGACCTACTCTCACACAGAGCTGCCCCTGCACTACCATTGGCGCGTTGGCTCTTAACCTTCGTGTTCGGAATGGGAACGGGTGTTACAACCAAGCAATTATCACCGGATATATTTTTATGATTGACTTCATCAGCCAATTTTTTTGAAAGTATTTTGTACTTTCAAAATTGCATAGTAATTTATATTGGTCAAGCCCTCGACCTATTAGTATTAGTCAGCTAAAAATGTTACCATCCTTACACCTCTAACCTATCAACCTGATGTTCTTTCAGGGGTCTTACTAACTTATGTTATGGGAAATCTTATCTTGAGGGGGGCTTCACGCTTAGATGCTTTCAGCGTTTATCCCTTCCCGACATAGCTACTCAGCCGTGCCGCTGGCGCGACAACTGATACACCAGAGGTCAGTCCATCCCGGTCCTCTCGTACTAAGGACAGCTCCTCTCAAATTTCCTACGCCCGCGACGGATAGGGACCGAACTGTCTCACGACGTTCTGAACCCAGCTCGCGTGCCGCTTTAATGGGCGAACAGCCCAACCCTTGGGACCTACTTCAGCCCCAGGATGCGACGAGCCGACATCGAGGTGCCAAACCTCCCCGTCGATGTGGACTCTTGGGGGAGATCAGCCTGTTATCCCCGAGGTAGCTTTTATCCGTTGAGCGATGACCCTCCCACGAGGTGTCACCGGATCACTAAGCCCGACTTTCGTCCCTGCTCCACTTGTTTGTGTCGCAGTCAGGCTCCCTTCTGCCTTTGCACTCTTCGCGCGATTTCCAACCGCGCTGAGGGAACCTTTGGGCGCCTCCGTTACTCTTTCGGAGGCGACCGCCCCAGTCAAACTGCCCATCTAGCTATGTCCCGTGGCCAGCTTCATGGCCTCCGGTTAGAATCTCAATACTGTCAGGGTGGTATCCCAAGGATGGCTCCATAGTCCCTGACGAAACTATTTCCTAGCCTCCCACCTATCCTGTACAGACAATATCGAAACTCAATGCTAAACTACAGTAAAGCTCTACGGGGTCTTTCCGTCCAATCGCGGGTAGCAAGCATCTTCACTTGCACTACAATTTCGCCGGATTTGCTGTTGAGACAGTGCCCAAATCATTACGCCATTCGTGCGGGTCGGAACTTACCCGACAAGGAATTTCGCTACCTTAGGACCGTTATAGTTACGGCCGCCGTTTACTGGGGCTTAAGTTCATGCCTTCGCTTGCGCTAAGCATTCCCCTTAACCTTCCAGCACCGGGCAGGCGTCAGCTCCTATACATCAGCTTTCGCTTTAGCAGAAACCTGTGTTTTTGATAAACAGTTGCTTGGGCCTATTCTCTGCGGCCTACTCTCGTAGGCACCCCTTATCCCGAAGTTACGGGGTCAATTTGCCGAGTTCCTTAACAGCAATTCTTCCGATGGTCTTAGGATTCTCTCCTCATCTACCTGTGTCGGTTTGCGGTACGGGCACCAAACTCCTCGATAGAGACTTTTCTTGGCAGCATGAAATCAGATACTTCGCAAATAAATTTGCTTCCCCGTAACACCCTAGACTTAAGAATACACGGATTTGCCTATGTATTCATCCTCAGTGCTTAGACACACATCCAATAGTGTGCACATCCTATCCTTCTGCGTCATCCCATTTCTGATAACGTTGTTTGGTGGTATCGGAATATCAACCGATTGTACATCGCCTACGCCTTTCGGCCTCGGCTTAGGTCCCGACTTACCCTGAGCGGACGAACCTTCCTCAGGAAACCTTAGATTTTCGACCACTAAGATTCTCACTTAGTTCTCGCTACTTATGCCAGCATACTCTCTCCTGTACAGTCCACCGCTCCTTTCGGTACGACTTCTGCCCATACAGGATGCTCCTCTACCACTCGTACATAGTACGAGTCCACAGCTTCGGTGTTAGATTTTAGCCCCGGACATTTTCGGCGCAGGATCTCTTGACTAGTGAGCTATTACGCACTCTTTTAATGTATGGCTGCTTCTGAGCCAACATCCTAGTTGTCTTAGAAATCCCACATCCTTTACCACTTAATCTACACTTGGGGACCTTA
>NZ_JAEACT010000002.1:2407500-2898020 GCF_021432385.1 Clostridium hydrogenum
GGTTTCAACAATTTAACCAAAACCTTGTCTTTTAATATGTATGATATATGTTACACAAAATCTGCAAAAGATAGAGAAGCTTATATTTCTTATATAGATGAGCAATACAGCGCAGAACGACTTACACAAATTCTTACAAACGTTACTGAAATTATAGGGGCTCATATTTTAAATATCGCAAAACAAGACTACGACCCGCAAGGTGCTAGTGTTACAATATTAGTATGCGAAAACGAAATAGAAGAAACTTCCATAGATGCGCTAAAAAAAGATACTCCTGGTCCTCTACCAGAAATCGTGCTTGCTCATTTAGACAAAAGCCATATTACAGTACACACTTATCCTGAATATCATCCTGATGAAGGTATTTGTACTTTTAGAGCGGATATAGATGTATCTACCTGTGGAGAGATATCACCTTTAAAAGCACTAAATTATTTAGTACAATCTTTCGAAGCTGATATTATGACTATGGATTATAGAGTTCGTGGTTTTACTAGAGATATCACTGGACATAAACTATTTATAGATCATAAAATTAACTCTATTCAAAACTATATACCTGACAATATAAAAAACAACTACAATATGATTGATGTAAATGTTTACCAAGAAAACATTTTTCATACAAAATGCAAACTAAAACAATTTGATTTAGACAACTATTTATTTGGATATACTAAAAAAGATTTAGATTCAAAAGAGATAAAGTCCATAACTGATAAAGTAAAAAAAGAAATGGATGAAATTTTTTATGGTAAAAATTTTGATGAATCATATTATAAATAAACACAATGGAGGCATGTATTATGTTAGATCTTTGGTATTCTGAAAGTCATGCAGATGACGCAAAATTTTCAATAAGGGTAAAGGAACATTTATATAGTGAAAAAACACCTTTTCAACAAATCGATTTCTTTAAGAGTGAAACTTTTGGAACTTTTTTCACCCTTGACGGTTATATAATGATGACTGAAAAAGATGAATTCATATATCATGAAATGATTACTCACGTCCCAATGGCTGTTAACCCTAATATTAAGAAAGTATTAATAATTGGCGGTGGCGATGGTGGAACTTCAAGAGAAATTTTAAGATATAAAACTATAGAAAAAGTAGATATGGTTGAAATCGATGAAAGAGTAGTTAGGCTTTGCCAAAAGTACTTAAATCAAACTGCTTGCAAACTTGATAATGACGAAAGACTTACTATGCATTTTGAAGATGGTAAGGAATTTGTTAAAAGGACTGCAAATGGAACTTATGATTTAATTCTTGTAGATTCAACAGATCCTATTGGCCCTGGAGAAGGCTTATTCACTAATGAGTTCTATAATGATTGTCAAAGAATACTTAGTGACGATGGAATTTTAATAAATCAGCATGAAAGTCCATACTATAAAGATTACTGTCGAGAAATGAAGAGAGCTCATAGTAAAATTAAAGATAAGTTTCCTATTTCAATGGTTTATCAATTCCATATGCCAACTTATGCTTCTGGTCATTGGCTTTTCGGATTTGCTTCAAAGAAATATCACCCTCTAAATGATTTGGATGCAGAAAAATGGAATGCTCTTGGACTAAAAACAAAATATTATAATACAAATTTACATAGAGGTGCATTTGCACTGCCAAACTATGTAATTGAAGAATTAGAAAAAACTGAATAAGGCATATTAAAATAAATTTATCCAGCAGCTTAAAATTGCAAGCTACTGGATAAATTATTATATTCTCTTCTTTAGAAAAATGGTTCATCAATAAAGATAATCTAAAACTCTATTTTCCCTTAACAATGCTCGAAACTCCATCTGGTATTAAGGTTATTTCCGCATCCTTTCCCACAATTTCAAATGCAAGTTCTAATGCTTTTTTGAAATCATGAGCATAATACATATGCATATCCTCTATTATTTTAGGATCACACATATCCGTCACCATTATGACTTTATACTTATTTAGTATTCTAGCTAAAATTTGAAACTCCCATTGATCTGGTACGGTATTCTTTCTTGAAACTTTAAGTATTTTAGATAGAAGCTCTTTTGGGTTTTTAGCCTCTGATACATTTTTATAAAAGGACTCACCACCATGACCATCACAGCATGAGGCTATCATTATTATAACTCCACCCTCTTTGCACAAGGCCTCTCCAGCAGTCATACCTTTTACTGACTGATAAATATTTTGGTCAAGTGGATATCCTCCGTTAGTGGTAACTACAATATCTGATTTAGTTCCACTAACGCCATAAAATTTAGAAACAAATTCACAGCCTTTATTGTGTGCAAGTTCACTATCACCCGCAAAAGCTCCTATTATTTTTTTATTTTTATCAAGTGCCACATTTAATATAAATGCAAGTTTTGCGGTCTTAGCTGCATAAAGCATGTCTTCATGTATTGGATTTTTTAAAAGCTTTCCTGTTCTTGAATTTTCATTATTTATAAATTCTGAACAGTGATTTGCCATTATAGTTTGAGCTCCAGAAATTCCCGGAAGTATACTCTTTCTTCCTCCAGAAAAACCCGCAAAAAAGTGTGGTTCTATAAAACCTTCAGAAATTAAAAGTTCGGTTTCTGCTGCTAATTTGTTTATCCAAAGTTCTCCTCCTGATGGCAGCATACCTATTTTCAAAAGTTCATTTCCTTCCTTTGCTCTATGACAAATTAGATTTTCATTTTTAACTAAAGCTTCTCCAAACTTTTCTATCATTTCTTCTTTTGTAGTTGGCCTGTGAAGTCCTGTTGCTATAAGTATTTTTATATCAATGCTCGGATTAACCTTTCTTATACGCTTTAAAAGTATAGGTAAGGTTATTTTACTTGGTACAGGTCTTGTATGATCACTAGTTATTATGACCATATTATTTTTGCCCTTTACAAGCTCTTCAAGACTTTTAGACCCTATAGGATTATTGAGAGCATTTTCTACAATTTCTTCTTCTTTTAAATCAGTTTTATAATCAGCTGCTTTTGATATTAAAATATTCTTAAAGTTTTTATCCGGCAACTCTATTTCCATAGTTCCTTTGTAGTAAGGTACATTAAATACAGCCATTTTACTCACACACCTTCTCAGGATTTAATATATTTTTAGGATCAAAAGCTTTTTTAATATTTTTCATAAGAGAAATATATTCTTCTCCATACTGATTAAACAAATATTTCTTTTTAGCAAAACCTATACCATGTTCTCCTGATACAAGTCCTTCTAGTTCAATAGCTTTGCTGTACATACATTTAAATATTTCCTCAAGCTTCTTGTCCCATTCTTCTTTGCTTAAATCATCTCTAAGAATATAAACATGTAAATTTCCATCGCCTGCATGACCAAAGCTTCTTATTCTTATATTAAACTTATTTTGAAGTTCATTTGTATACTTTATAAACTCAGCTACTTTATTTCTTGGAACTACAACATCACATTCATCCATTTCTGTAGTTGAGGCTTTAACGGCTTCAAGGAAGGCTCCTCTTGCATTCCAAACTGCCTCTTTTCTTTCATCTGTATCAACTATATAAACATCAAGTGCTCCTTCATTAAGACAAATTTCTGCAACACTTTCATAATCCTTTTCAACCTGCTCCTTGCTATTTCCATCAAAAGTTAAAAGTAAATATGCATCAGCACTGTTATCTGGGAACTTTTTACCCAAATATTCTTCTGCTGAAATTATTACTTCTCTTTGCATAAATTCTATAGCTGTAGGAATTGACTTGGATTTTATAATTTTGGGTACAGTTCCTATGGCTGTATCAAGATTTTTAAAAGGCACTAAAAGACTTATAGTTTTCTTAGGAAGTGGAAGAAGTTTTAAAATAGCCTTAGTTATTATTGCAAGTGTTCCTTCTGAACCGCATATTAAATCCTTTATGCTATAGCCAGAACTGTTTTTAACAACCTTTCCTCCAAGCTCCATAATATCACCATTTGGAAGTACAACTTCAAGACCTCTTACATAATCCCTTGTAACACCGTACTTTACTGCTCTCATGCCTCCTGCATTTGTACTGATGTTTCCTCCTATTGTTGCTGATTTTTCTCCTGGATCTGGTGGGTAAAAAAGATCATGCTGTTCAACATACTTTCCTATTTCCATTAATAAAACTCCTGGTTCAACAGTAAGTGTTAAATTTTCTTCATCAATTTCAAGAATTTTATTCATGCTGCTCATATTTATCATTATTCCACCAAGCATTGGCACAGAAGCTCCAACAAGTCCTGTTCCTGAGCCTCTTGGTACTACTGGTATTCCTTTTTCATAGGCATATTTCATAACCTTTGATATTTCCTCTGTAGTCTCTACCTCTAGAAGTACTTCTGGCATTTTACTTACACCGCCAAGTTCATCATGGCTGAAGTCCTCATTTATTTCATCTCCACTAAGTACTCTATCCTCACCTAAAAGTTCTTTAAAATATTTTATATCTTCTACATTAACCATAAAGCTTCCCCTCCTAAACAGCTGATTCTATTTTCTTATTTTGTTTTAATTCTTCAATAAGCTTTGGTACTATTTCGTATATATCACCAACAATTCCATAATGGCTTGCATTAAATATAGGTGCTTTTTCATCCTTGTTTATTGCAAATATATATTCACTGCTGTTCATACCAGCTGTAAATTGAACTGCTCCTGAAACTCCAAGAACTATTATGAGTTTAGGCTTTACAGTTCTTCCACTTAAACCTATTTGAGTTTTAGCATCTATCCAGCCTGCTTCAACAAGTGGCCTTGTTCCAGCAACTCTTGCCTTCAAAAGATTTGCTAATTCATATACCATGTCCATATCCTTTTTAGTTTTTATACCTCTTCCAACTGCAATTATTACCTCTGCATCTGAAATACTGTTTTCTGGAAGCTTTTTAGTTACCTTTAAAACCTTTATATTAGAAGCAAGTTTTTCTTTACTTATACTGCATAAAGATATTTTTCCACTTTCTTCTTTCTGTCTTTCTGGGGCACTCATTACTTTATATCTTACTGTTGCCATTTGAGGTCTGCTGTTTGGATTTACTATTTGTGCCATTATGTTTCCTCCAAAAGCAGGTCTTATTTGAACTAAATCTGTATTTTCTTTCATATCAAGTATTGTACAATCTGCTGTAAGCCCTGTTTTAAATCTTGCTGCAATTCTTGGCGCCAAAGATCTTCCAACAGTTGTTGCTCCAACAAGTATTGCTGTTGGTTTTACTTTGTTTATTAAATCTTCAAATACAGCGGTATAAGGTTCTATTGAAAAATCCTTTAATTCCTCATAATCATATACAAAAACTTCATCAACGCCATAATGTAAAAGTTCCTCAGCCTTCTCTTTTATATTGTGCCCAATAAATAATGCATAAACTGGATGATTTATTTTTGAAGCCAGTTCCTTTGCCTTTCCTATAAGCTCGAAGGTAACTGGATGTATATTTCCTTCAACATGATCTACGTATACTAAGATTCCTTTCCACAAGCTTTTATCAATTGCCTTTACCTCTTCTTCTACAAACTCCATTACCCCTTTAGGGCCTTTTCTAACGCACATCTTACAAAGCTTGCAGCCTGCATTTACTTCAATTTTTCCATCATGATTTTCTATAGCATTAAATGGACATATACTCAAAAGTTCATTTATATTTTCTTTTGTAACTTTATTTTGATTAACAACTAACTTTCCCATAATAATCCCCTCCACTAAACATATTTTAATTGTTTAAGCTTTCCAATTATTTTGTTTGATACTTCATCACTGCTGCCCGTCCAAGTTTCTCTGTCATTATTTACTGAAGGCGGAAATATCTTTTCTACCTGAGTTGCAGAACCATTGAGTCCATATTGGTTTTCATCCTTATCCTCAAAATCATTAAGACAAATAGTCTGTATTTCTCTATCCTTAGTTTCAAGCTTTTGCCTATAAGAAGGAAGTCTTGGCTGAAAGATGTCCTTATCTACTGTAAGCAAACATGGATAGGTAACTTTATCAAGTTCTATTGTATCTGGCATATCCATCTCTACAGTTATAGCTTTTTCACTTGCTTCTTCTATTTTTATTACATTTGCAATATGCGGTATTTTTAAATATTCTGCTATTTCTGGTCCAACCTGTGCGGTATCTCCATCTGTAGTTTGTTTTCCACATAATATCAAATCAAAGTTTCCCATTTTTCTAATTCCTTGGGAAATTGTATAAGCTGTAGCAAGTACATCAGCTCCTGCAAACTTTCTATCTGAGATAAGTGCTCCTCTATCTACTCCCATCATGTATGCTTCTTTAATGACTTCCTTTGCTTGAGGAGGTCCCATGCTGATAACGCTTACATTGCTTCCAAGCTTTTCTTTAAGCCTAAGTGCTGTTTCAAGCGCATATAGGTCATACGGATTCATTTTAGAATCTACTCCATCCCTTTTTAATACTCCTGTTTTTTCATCTACTTCAACTTTACTAGTACCCGGAACCTGTTTAATACATACTAATATTTCCATTGTAACCCCTCCACATTTAATATTGGTATATTGGTATGACCAATTTGTAAGTAAATTATACCACATAAAAAAAACTAATTCCATAGAAAAACAAAAGTTAAAAATTTAACTTTTGAAAATGGATCTATTTATGAATTCTAAGTGTTTTTTCATTTCTTCTGCAGCACTTGATGCATCTTTATTTGATAGTGCCTCATATATGCTTTCATGCTGACTTACAAGTTTTTCTTTATTTTCTTCCTTCTGCATAATTTTATATCTTGCATTACTAATAAATGTATCTATTAATACAGAAGTTGCAGATAAAATATTAACCAAAAGAAGATTTTTAGAAGCTTGAGCAATTTTATGATGAAATTCAACGTCTAATTCTGTATTTAATTTTTCATCTGTAGTCGCTTTAAATCTATCTATTATATCTTTTATTTCTTTAAGGGTATCATTGTCAATTCTTTTAGCTGCAAGCATAGCAGTTTCCGTCTCCAAAACCATTCTAAGCTCAAGTATATCTTTTGGACTGCTTTCCTCTAACATAAACATAATAGATAGCGGTTCAAGAAGACTTTCATCAAAATTATTTTTTATAAAGTTTCCATCACCATGCCTGCTTTCTACAAGTCCTAATATTTCAAGTGCTCTTAATGCTTCTCTTATTGAAGCCCTGCTTACTTTAAGTTCTTCTACAAGTTCCCTTTCAGGGGGAAGCTTATCACCTTTTTTTAATTTGCCTGTTTTTATCATTTCTTTTATTTGTTCAATTACTACTTCATAAACTTTTTGATTTTTTACTGGAGTAAACATAACATCATCCTTTTTCTATAAAACTTTATAATATATATTATACTGCAAAATTATACACTTAAGGCATATTAAAAAAAAATAATAAGTCCAAATTGAGAGATAGTTTTGTGTAATATGCCTAAAATATAAGATACCATATTATATTGCTTATCACAAAATTAACAGTTATGCCAACTTCAACTCCATCTTTAGTTTTACAATTACGCAATACCAAATATCCTCCATTGGCCTGATACTCTTTAAGGATACCATGATATTCAATACTGTCAATTGTTTTCAATTTTATTCTTCGACCCACCATACTTGAAAAAGCCATTTTAACAACTCCTTCTTTTTTTTTACAGTATCCTTTAATAGGAGGCCAACTGCACAAATGGGCCTGTCAAAATCTATTGCACCTCCCAACTAAAAGTAATTAATACGATTTTTTTAACTCCCTATAAAGACTTTTGCTAATAACATTATATTTATTTTAATTGTAAATATACTTAATAATATAAAAATGACCTTAAATTTGCAAAATAAAAGGAACTGTGCACTAACAATTATCTTGCATGCAACAGTTCCTTTTACATCTAAAATTTATTAAAACAAATATATTCTCTACTTTTCTAATACACTTTTAACAAATTCCTTCATTTTATCACACTTACAATTATCAAAGAAATACTCTTGGAACTTTTCTCCGCTTACAGCACCTTTAAGTAACTCTTGATCTATTTCTTTTAAAACTGTTATTATATCTTTAAATGCTACTTTTCTAACTTCATCTAATATCTTTTTATTTCTTTGTTCTGGTATAACTCTTTCCTTTGGATATCCTTGTCCGCTTTCACCTTGGAATAACTTTTCAAATATATATTCTAAATTTAATTCTCCGCCCCAGCCAAAGCCTTTAGCGAAAGGTAATGCTATTGCATTTCCATCATTAATTTGTGCAAACATGAAGGCATCTGATGGATCCTCTACGTGTCCACATATTACTCCTGGAAAAGAATTTAAGGCAAGCATTGCTCCTTCTCCAGTGCCACAGCCAGTTATTACATAATCAGCTGCACCTGAATTTAATAGAATGGCTGCTAAAATACCATTTTGAACGTATGTTAATTGTGCTTTATCATCTGAAGTATACATTCCATAATTAAATACTTTATGGCCTTTTGGTTCTACTACTTTTTTTAATGTTTCACATATTAATTCATTTTTTGCTGCTTGGCTATTTTCGTTTATTAATGCAATTTTCATTTTTATCTTCCTCCTATTATTGTGGTTGTTTTCCAATATAGGCTAATATGCCACCATCCACATATAAAACATGACCATTTACAAAGTTTGATGCATCAGATGCTAAAAAAACGGCTGGTCCCATTAAATCTTCTGTTACTCCCCAACGTGCTGCTGGAGTTTTTGCAATTATAAATTGATCAAATGGATGTTTTGAACCATCTGGCTGAACTTCTCTAAGAGGAGCTGTTTGTGGTGTAGCTATATATCCAGGTCCGATACCATTACATTGGATATTGTGTTCACCATATTCAGATGCAATGTTTCTTGTTAACATCTTAAGTCCACCTTTTGCAGCCGCGTAAGCTGAAACTGTTTCTCTTCCAAGTTCGCTCATCATAGAGCATATGTTTATTATTTTTCCATGTCCCTTTTTAATCATTCCAGGTATTACAGCTTTAGACACTATAAATGGTGCATTTAAATCTACATCTATAACCTTTCTAAAATCTTCTGCTTTCATTTCAAGCATTGGAATACGTTTGATTATTCCAGCATTATTTACAAGGATATCTATTATCCCAACTTCTTTTTCTACCTTATTAATAAATTCATTTACTGCTTCTTCATTTGTAACATCACATACGTAGCCATGTGCTTTTATTCCTTCTGCCTCATAAGCTTTTAATCCTTTATCTACTAATTCCTGCTTAATATCATTAAATACTATTGTAGCCCCTGCACTGGCATAAGCTTTTGCAATAGCAAATCCAATACCATATGATGCACCAGTTACAAGTGCAACTTTACCTTTTAACGAAAAATCCTTCAATATATCCATTAATATTCCTCCTTAAACTATAACATTTACTTGATGATTTAATTATACTATTGAGATTTCACTATTTCTTGTTATATTTTATTTAAAATGTTGCAAATATTGAAGCAATATTTATAATAGAATTATATGGACAAATATGAAAAATTGAGGTGGTTTTACATGAAAGAATTTACATCTTGTAAAGAATCTATTAAAAGTTGCATAGAAAATAAATATTTTTCAATCGCACATCTGCACTCAGAGGAAGAAACTATGGCTATTCATATACATGATTGTTACGAAATTTATTATTCTATTTCTGGCGGAAAACAATTCTTAATAGATAATAAATTATATACTATTACCCCTGGAAATTTATTTGTTATAAATCAATTTGAAGGTCACTATGTTTCCCAAATAAGTAAAACAACTCATGAAAGAATAGTAATCTCTATTTACCCTGATTTTTTAAAAGCAATTTCTACTAATAAAACAGATTTAAACTACTGCTTTAAACATCGTGATAATAATTTTAGGCATAAAATTGAACTTAACAAAGAGCAACAAAGTAGATTTATATATTTTATAAATAAAATCATAAGTACTGAAGGTTTTGGTTCGGATATTATTGAGTATTCAAGCTTTATAGAACTTATGGTCTATTTGACCAAGCTATCTTTAGCTAATGAAGATTCTTCTATATATAAATATAACAATCAAATTCAAGAAATAATTAACTACATTAACGATAATGTTACAGAAAATATTACTGTAAAAAGCATAGCAGATAACTTTTTCTTAAGCGAATCATATATTTGCAGAATTTTCAAACTAGCTACTGGTACTACGATAAATAAATATATTATTGCTAGAAGAATATCTATGGCAAAAGCTCTTCTTTCAAATGGCTTTAGCATTAACGACGTATACTTTAAATGTGGTTTTAATGATTACAGCAACTTTCTAAAATCCTTTAAAAAGGCTGTTGGAGTATCTCCAAAAAAATATTCTACTTTTAGCATGAATTAATTTAATACAAATTTCAATAAAAATAAAAAATATATTAAAATTTATCATAAACCCTATTTAGTCATATGGTAATTCCACGATAATATATACATAGATGATATATATTAGAATTATTTGTTATGAGGTGAGCGGTTATGGTGTTAAAAAAGAAGTTAGTTCCAATAAATGATTTAACGGCAGGAATGGTATCTGCAAGTAATATAAATTTCTCTGGAGTATTACTATTGTCTAAAGATGTTGCAATAACAGACTTTGCTATAAATATTTTAAAGCAAAACTATATAGTTGATGCAGTTGAAATTTATTCTGAAGATGAATATACTGATATTTTGAACGTAAAAGCTAAAACAGTTAAAGAGTTAGAATCTACTTTCAATAATTTTTCTTCCAAATTACAAAATATATTTACTAATATCTCTTCACTAAAGCTTGATGATTTAGAGGAACTAAGAAAGTTCACAAAAAGAACACAAGAAGAGTTCAAATCAACAGGTCTTGTTATTAGAGATATCGTTTTTTATGGCAACAAAGAAAATAATATTTATAGACACAGCGTAAACGTATCAGCACTTAGTTATATACTTGGCAAATGGTTAGGCCTTAATGAAGATGAAATAAACTCACTAACATATGCTGCTGTATTGCATGACTTTGGGAAAACCAAATTAGATGAATATTTATTGAATAAAAAAATCGAAGAACTTACACCTGAAGAATATGAAAAATACAAAACTCATCCTATTTTGGCCTATCACTTCGTGCAGCAAATTCCATACTTAGATGATAGTGTATGTAGAGGTGTAATTATGCATCATGAAAGAATTGATGGCTCAGGATATCCTCTTGGAGCTATTGACAATAAAATACATAAATTTGCGAAAATAATAGCAATTGCAGATACTTTTGATAATATTACCTCAGGGAGATATACTGATAAATTTACTGGTCCTTTTGAAGCATTAAAAATCGTTCAAGAGCAAAGCCTAGGGAAACTTGATAATAAATTCTGCAACATGTTTTTACACCAAATGGTAAATTACTACATGGGTGAAAGCGTTGTGTTAAGTGATGATCGCTCCTGCAAAATTATTCAAGTTGATATAAATGATATTACAAACCCTCTTTTGCTTGATGAAAATGGCTTCGTTGATTTAAAAGAGGAAAAAAATATATATGTTAAAAGACTCGTCGTATAAAAGGATTACAAAGTACAGAGTACAATGAATGTTGGTTTAGCTTTAACAGCGAAAAATCATCCTTACATTGTACTCTGTATTTATTTTCACATGACCTTATAAATAAATTGTCATTATTAATAGATTTATATGATTTTAAAGGATATAATAATATATGGTGAAATTAAAGATTTAATTAAAAAGGTGGGTCTAAATGAGAAACATAAAAATGCTAATTGAATATGACGGAACAAGGTATAAAGGCTGGCAAAAGCAAAAAGACGGCGTTTCAACTATTCAAGCTAGAATAGAAAATGTACTATCAAAAATGACAGGTGAAAACATTCAAGTAATTGGCTGCGGAAGAACAGATTCTGGTGTTCACGCCGAAAATTACACTGCAAACTTCCATACAAATTGCGAACTAAGCATAAATACAATGCTCAATTATTTATATGAATTCTTGCCCGAAGATATAGTTGTAAAATCTATGAAAGACACAACCGAAAGATTCCATGCAAGATATAACGCCAAATCAAAAACTTACATTTACAGAATAAATACAAGTAATTTTAGAAGTGTATTTAACAGGAAATATGTTTATCATACTGATGATGAGCTAGATATAGACGCTATGAGAAAAGCATCTGAAATTTTAATTGGAACTCATGATTTTCAAAGTTTTACAAATTTAAAAAGCAAAACAAAATCAACTGTTAAAACTATAAACTATATAAACATAACAAAAAACTCCAACTTGATAGAAATTGAAGTAAATGGTAACAGCTTTTTATTTAATATGGTAAGAATAATAGTCGGAACACTTTTGGAAGTAGGAAATGGTAACTTAAAAATATCTGATGTAGAAAAAATATTAGACGAAAAGAAAAGATCAGAAGCTGGTCCAATAGCACAAGCAAAGGGATTATGTCTAAAAAACGTAGATTATTAATATTTTTTTGTATTATTGTAAAAATTAAATATATAAAAATCTTTACAAATTATAATTGACATAAGTCTTTTAAAAATCTAAAATTAATTTAGTGATATTTATTAACACTTTTATAACAATAATTTAACATAACAGATGGAGGATGAATAATGAGTAACAGTCAATTTTTTGACCATACTAATGGAGATTTAGGTTTAATTGTTTTAGAAAGCTGCAAAGAATTAGGAGAAAAAATTAACGAACATATTAAAGAAAAAAGAAAAACTGATGAAACATTCTTATTACCAGCTCAAGAAATACGTTTTTCCAATGGTGAGGGAAAGGTAAAACTTACAGATTCAGTTAGAGGAAAAGACATTTACATACTTTGTGATGTAGGAAATCACAGTTGTACATATAACATGTTTGGATTAAAAACTTTCAAAGGTCCAGATGAACATTTTCAAGATATAAAGAGAACAGTATCCGCTATAAGAGGAAAAGCAAAAAGGATAACTGTTATAATGCCATTACTTTACGAATCAAGACAACATAGAAGAAAAGGCAGAGAATCTCTAGATTGTGCATTAGCCCTTCAGGAATTAGAGAGATTGGGTGTACAAGAGATATTGACTTTCGATGCTCATGATCCTAATGTTCAAAACGCAATTCCATTATTGTCATTTGAGAATTTGTACCCTACATATGATATTGTTAGAACTATCCTAACCGAAGAAAAAAATATACAAATAAATCAAAACAGCTTGCTCGTTATAAGCCCAGATACTGGTGCTATGGATAGAGCAATCTACTATTCAAGTGTTCTTGGAGCAGATGTTGGTTTATTTTACAAGAGAAGAGACCACTCAACAATTGTAAACGGAAAAAACCCTATAGTTAAACATGAATATATGGGAAGGGATGTTGAGGATTTAGATGTATTAATAGTTGATGATATGATAGCTTCAGGAGAATCTGTTCTTGACATAGCAAAAGAATTAAAAAATAGAAAAGCAAGAAACGTCTATGTAGCTACTACTTTTGCTTTCTTTACAGAAGGACTAGAAAAATTCCAAAAATATTATGATGATGGTATAATATCAAGAGTTTATTCAACAAATTTAACTTATATATCACCTGAACTTAAAAAAGCTGAATGGTTTAGAGCAGTAGATATGTCACAATTCATCTCTATAATAATAAATAAATTAAATAGAGATAAATCTATTGCTAAATATATGGATGCCACATATATTTTACATGAACTTCTAAACAATAGAAAATAAAAAAAATTAGAAGGGCTGTCCTACATAACATTGTAGAACAGCCCTTCTAATTTTTTGTAACATTTTAAGACTACAAACATAGTATATGACTATAGACTACAAATGTAGGGAGGTAAATTAATGAAGAGTTATATTCCTAAATTATCTGATGCTGAGTGGATTGTAATGAAAATTATATGGGAAAAATCCAATACCACTTCACCAGAAATAATTGAAGCTTTAAGAACAAGTACAACTTGGAGTTCAAAAACAATTAGAACCTTAATAGATAGGCTTGTAAAAAAAGGTGCCGTTAAAGTTACAAAAACCCATTCATTGAATGAATATACTCCACTTATGTCACAAAATGAGCTTCAAAGATTTGAAACACAATCTTTCATAAAAAAAATATATGATGGATCTATTAAATTGCTAGTAGCAAACTTTTTACAAGAAGAAAACCTAACAGATAAAGAAATTGACGAATTAAAAAACATTTTAAATCAAAAATCTAAATAAGGGGATTCTTTTGATGAGCTTAGATACTGTATTTAAAATAGTTCTTAATATTTCTATTATGGCAAGTATAACTGCCTTAGTAATTTTTCTAGTAAAATTTTTATTTAAAAACAAATTAAGTTCAACTTGGCATTACTATATTTGGATTTTGGTTATTGTAAGACTTTTAATGCCCTACTCTCCTAAAAGCCATATTAGCATTTTTAATATACTTCAGTTTTCAGGCATTTACAAGAGTACTATGTATAATAACGAAAAGTCAGCATCAAGTTTATCACCAGCATTAGGAAATGCTTCATCTTTTAATACTACTGTAAAAAATCAAAGTTCAAAGCCTATTTTTTTAAAAAAGCTTCCTCCAACTGAAACCACTAAAAATAATCTTAACTACCTTATAAATTTTCAAACTGCTAGCATTATATGGATTATAATTGCAGCATCATTATATTTATATTTTCTTATTGTATACTTTAGTTTTTTAGCAAAAATAAAAAAAGAAGATATATGTACTGATGTAACTATCATTGCTTTACTAAAACACTGTAAAAAAGTGCTTTGCATAAAAAGCAATAACCTTCAGATTATAACCAGCACAAAAATAAACACACCAACTTTAGTAGGAATTTTTAAACCAAAAATCATACTTCCAAAAAATTTAATATATGAGCTATCATCAAGCGAACTTAAGTATGTCATTCTTCATGAGCTCATACATTTCAAGAGAAAAGATATCTTAATTAGCTGGATTAGCACTGCCTTACAAATTTTGCATTGGTTTAATCCAATACTACTAATATGTTTTAAACAATTGAAAAAGGATTGTGAATTATCCTGTGATTCTACTATTTTAACCCACATTATAATTGATGAGCACCACAATTATGGTGAAACTCTTATAAAACTCGCTCAAATTATTTCAAAACCCAAGTGCATCCCAGGAACTACTGCAATAATAAGTAAATCTGAAATTAAAAGGAGAATTATTATGATTTCTAAATTTAAGAAAAAAACAATAATATGGTCTGCTGTAGGTATTATTCTCGCTGCTGTAATAGCTTGTGTAGTATTGACTAACTATTCATCATCAAGTACTAAAACACAAAAAACTTCTTCAACTGCTAGCAATAAATCCCCTAAGACTAAAAAAGCTAGTATTCCTGTTAAACCTTCTTCAGTTACTGCTGTCTCTATTAATCCCTCTGCTAACTCTAATAATACTAATGCTGCACCTTCATCTGCTGCACCTTCATCTAAAAAAACAAATACTACCGTCGCTTCTATTAAACCAGCTTCTATCCCACAAGCAAAAAGCACTAATGAAGCATCCAATTCAAATTTTACGCAAATTTCAAACAGCGGTATTATAAACTTGCTATCAAAAGGAGATGTTTCACTTAGAAATTCCTATACCAACATTATAATGAATCACAAAACTGGTAATGAAATAGATATAAATGGCCGCAGCTTTATAAAATTATCTCCAGATATTAAAGACTATAATTCTTTAAGAAGATTTGTAAACCAAAATTCTACACTTAACAATTATTATACAGACCACTTCATTAGAAATTTTATGGATGTAACTTTTAGAATGGTAAATGGATATTATTATTCATGTTATGGTAATTACGGAACTTTAGCTCTTTATGACAATCACTGCAGCGTTGTATCTAAAAGCTATAATGGAAATACCTTAACAGTAGTTCTAAACACCATGTACGAGGATGGATCAAACAGTCCAATACACGCTACTCTAATCTTTAATGGAAATAATTGGTCAATAGACAAAACAGATAGCGTACTGCCAGAATTAAATAAGTAAACCGAATTGGAAGTTTTTAAGGCCGTGTAAATAATTATGTGTATTCTCTTTCTTTAGACAAATAATTTCGAAATGATATTTTTGTAAAATTTTGTAAAATAAATTTTTCAAAGTTTATTGTTTATTCAGCATTACATTGTATATTATATCCAATTTTGGTCAATAATATACTTGCTAATAGCAGGATAAGGCAATGCTGAGGAGCAACCTGAGCGGATATTAGTGTTCTTTACAGAAACGGATGGTTTTAAACTATCCGTTTTATCCGTTTCTGGGAGAACTAAAGCGATAAACCTCAGGGGTTTGGGGACAGAGTCCCCAATTTATGCTCCTTTGTTTAAGATTTCACTAAATAATATATTAAGTTGGCTTATAACAAGATCCCAATTTTCATATGCACGAGTCCATTTCTTGCTTACCTTCTGAGTAGCAAGGTACAACATTTTCATAAGACTATCATCATTAGGGAATATGAGTTTTGTTTTAGTTACTTTTCTAAATTGACTATTAAGACTTTCTATTGCATTGGTTGTATATATAATCTTACGTATAAAGTCAGGGAAAGCAAAGAAAGTTATCAAGTTATCCCAATTATCTTCCCAGCTTTTTATTGCATTAGGATATTTACTTTGCCATTTTTCTTTTATAGCCATAAGATTTTCAAGCGCAATATCTTCATTTACTGCTCCATAGACAGATTTTAAATCTGATGCAAAAGCCTTTCTATCCTTATATGGTATATATTTCATACTGGACCTTAGCTGATGTATTATACAACGTTGTATTTTAGCAAAAGGATATACTGCACCAATGGCTTCCTTGAAGCCATTTAAACCATCTACACAGAATATAAGGACGTCTTTAACGCCTCTATTTTTAAGATCATTTAATACTGATAGCCAGAATTTGCTGCTTTCATTTGCACCTACCCATATGCCCAATACTTCTTTCTTTCCATCCATAGTTACACCTAATACAACATAAGCTGCCTTAACTACAATTTGCTTATCTTCTCGTACCTTATAATGAATTGCATCCATAAATACAAAAGAATAAGTTTTTTCAAGAGGTCTGTTCTGCCATTCTGAAACTACTGGAATAATTCTATTTGTTATATTTGATACCATTTCAGCTGATAATTCAATGTCATAAAGATTTTTAACTTGTTCTGTTATATCTCTTGTAGTCATTCCAGCTGCATAAAGTCCCATAATCTTATCCTCAATTCCAGTTATATTTCTCTGATATTTAGGAATGATTTTAGGTTCATATTCACCATTTCTATCACGTGGTACATTTAATTGAACTGTTCCAAGTTCAGATTTTAAAGTTTTCTTTGAGTAGCCGTTTCTACTATTTTGGGTTTGTTTTTCAGCAACATCGTATTTGTCATATCCAAGCTGTGTATCCATTTCAGCCTCTAAGGCTTCTTGAAGTACATCTTTAAACATATCCTTCATGGCAGCTAAAATATCATCTGGACTTTTAAAATTCTGTTCATTAATATAATTTCTTAAAATTTCTTTAGAAATATTCGACATAAAAAAGCACTCCTTCTTGTAAATAATTGTAATTTATTTATCTAAATTATTGCCAAGAAAGAGTGACTTTTATTCAGTTTACACAAAATTTTTTACAGGCTCGTTTTTAAAGATGCTTTAAACATTAAAGAGTTAACTTTTTTCCTTCCTTGTTAGGCTAAAAAGTTAACTCTTGCTTCGCAATTTTTAGAACTTAAGTTTCTTTAATACTGTTATAATTGGAATTGATATAATTAAAGCCGCACCTACTGATATAATGCAGTCTGATCCTGCTAAAAAAAGACTTTTTACGGCAACACTATAACTTAAGTGAAGTGCTTTTGCATAAGCATTTATATATAATAAGTAAATCATGGATAGAACACCTATTGTATTTGTTAAAGTTCCTGCTATTATTCCAGCTATTACACCTATTTTTTCAGACTTTTTTCTAATTAATCTGTACACATAATATGATATTACCCCGATTAAAATTCTAGGCAAAACGGCAACTAAAGGATTTAAAAACACAAATGATACTGGTGTTGGTGTATTTATGGCTTGAATAATGCTAAATATACCAAACAGTAATCCTGTAAACGCTCCTACTATAGGTCCTCCTATTATTCCGCCTATTATTACAGGTATATGCATAATAGTAGTTTTAAATGGTGGAATCGGAAAAAAGCCTAGCCCTGTTGCTCCCAAAACAATGGTTATAGCAAATAGCAGTCCTATCATTGTAATTTGTCTAGTTTCAAGCTTTTTCTTTCCATAAACTTTTTCAATCATTTCACATTTCCTCGCTCTCATTCCTTATTTGGATATAAGTCGAAATTTCTTTATTCACTTTTCTAAGTTCAGTTTTATATAAAATACCGACTTGTTAAAAGTTTATCATACTTGTTCTTACTTCACAATTATGATTATTGCCTCTATGCTGTAAATTTTTCCACTTAAAGTGCATTTGGTCAATATTATTGGTACATACTAAGTAAAACTCCAAAATTATCAGAATAGCTTGTTCATTTTCAATTTAAACATTTTGCAAAAAAAATTGGAGATGACTTAAATATCATCTCTAATTTTCTTTACAAATCTTCAAAGTAAAATAACTATACTTCTATCTAATAATTCTATTATTGTTCCTTCCTCTGTACTTGAAACTTCTCCTTTAGTAACAGATTTCACTTCATTTATGTTCCTAAGAAGTATTCTATATTTTCCTTTTATTCCATCAGTCTTTACTGTTATTTTATTTTCTTCTTTTAAAGCAGTTATATGTGCAATTTTTTGCCCATTTGAATCATATATTTCTGTTTCTGCTTCATTATTATCTACAAGCTCAAATATATGCAAAGTAGGTTTCTCACCATAATTATATTCAGCTTTTTTATCGCAATTTCCAAAAACTATTATTGAATTTTCTCTTGCCATAAGCGGAAGTTCCATATAATTAAAATTTTCATTATACCAATTTCCACCTTCATAAACCTTATTTGTTAGTATATTAGTCCATTTACCCTTTGGCAAATAGTATTTAACCTCTCCTGTTTCCTTAAAAATTGGTGCTACAAGGAGGCTATCACCAAGCATATATTGCCTATCTAGAAAACTACAAGTTTCATCACAATTAAATTCCAATACCATTGCCCTCATCATTGGAACGCCGGTTTCAGCTGTTTCACATGCATTTCTATAAAGGTAAGGCATGAGACTGCACTTTAATTTTGTAAACTTCCTAGTTACAGCTACTGCTTCATCATCATATACCCATGGCACTTTATATTGACCACTTCCATGATACCTACTGTGAGTTGACAACAATCCAAATTGAGTCCATCTCTTATATAAATCTGCTGTTGTTCCATTTTCAAATCCACCTATATCATGACTCCAAAATCCAAAACCTGATAGAGTAAACGAAAGTCCCCCTCTAAGTGATTCAGCCATAGAAGGATAGCTCGACATACAATCTCCACCCCAATGAACCGGAAATTTTTGACTACCAACTGTTGCTGATCTCGCAAATAAAACTGCTTCTTTCTTTCCTAATTTCTTTTCAATCACTTCATAAACTGCTTTATTGTATAGATATGTGTAATAATTATGCATTCTTTTAGGATCTGATCCATCATAATAAACTACATCAGTTGGTATTCTTTCTCCAAAATCAGTTTTAAATGCATCTACTCCCATATCAACTAATTTTTCAAGATATCCTTGATACCATTTAACAGCTTCTGGATTAGTGAAATCTACAATTGCCATACCTGCCTGCCATAAATCCCACTGCCATACATCTCCATTAGGCCTTCTTAAGAAATATCCATGTTCCATACCCTCATCAAATAAAGGTGATTTTTGTGCTATATATGAATTTATCCATACACATATTTTTATTCCTTTATCCTTTATTTTCTTTAGCATTGCTTCAGGATTTTTAAACATTCTTTCATCCCATTTAAAATTGCACCATTCAAACTCTTTCATCCACAAACAATCAAAATGAAACACATCTAAAGGTATATCTCTTTCTTTCATTCCATCTATAAAACTATTTACAGTTTCTTCATCATAGTTTGTTAAAAATGAAGTTGAAAGCCAAAGCCCAAAAGTCCATGCTGGCGGAAGACTTGGTTTTCCTGTTAAGATTGTATATCTCTTTAATACCTCCTTTAACGAAGGTCCATTTATAATAAAGTATTCGAGATATTCTCCCTCAACTGAAAACTGTACTCTTGAAACTTTTTCTGATGCAATTTCAAATGAAACTTTTTCAGGATGATTAACAAAAACTCCATATCCTTTATTACTTATATAAAACGGTATATTTTTATACGTCTGTTCACTTCCTGTTCCCGCATCTGCATTCCACATGTCAACTACTTGTCCATTTTTAATAAAAGGTGTAAATCTTTCTCCAAGTCCATACACAAGTTCCCCAATATCTAACGTAAGTTCATCTTTAACATACTTCTCTTTGTTGCTGCTTGTTATATATCCTATTCCATTTGAAATACTGGATGTTATTAATTTATCTCCATTAAAAAATCTAATACCCCAATTTCTCCTATCAACTTCTACATTTAAATTACCTGATGAGAATTCCACCTTATCATCTATTACCTTGCTTTTTAAGTTTAACTTTTCATCATAAATTTCAAAGGCAGGTTTTTTATTTATCCCCCCCTTATGGTGATAAAGTCTAACTTTCATTACTTCTTTAATTGGAGAAGAAAACTCAATTGTTATAAGACCACCATCCAAGGTACATCCCTTATTTACTATATCATTGCATGGTGCATAGACTGTAACCTTTTTATCCGTAATTTTAAAATCATATGCAACCTTAGGATTTATAATTTTATATCCTTCTTTAACTAACCAATATCCATTGGTAAATTTCATGAAATAACACCTCTCTCGCATCCATTTTATAACGTTTACAAATTCTTTATTTCTTTTGCTTATATCTAATATATCATCTTAACAAAACATTTCCAATCCATTTTATAAAGTTTTTTTAAAAAGATTTAGATGGCATTAAGCCATCTAAATCTTTTATCATGCTCCTATAACAACGCCGCTATTATATTAGATATTGAACTCGAAAAATTAAACTCTTCAAAATTAAATTCTTTTTGCTTTGTTGGGACATTAAAATATAAAACGCCCTTTGTTACACCCTTATTTATTAGCGGCATAATCATCACAGAATCCCAATCTGGCATTCCTGTAGTCTCATCAATTATACTTATATTATCCCAATCAATTTGGCAGATACCTGATTTTTTCTCATAAACCTCTTTAATAAGTTTCATATTTAAATTTGTTTCCTTTGCCCATTTTGTTTGGAAAATTTTTCTCGTATAGGTTTGGGATATTTCTCCATCTTTCATTAATATTATACTGCAATATGAAGCTTCAAAATATTCAATTAATCTTCCAAGACTATTAAATATTTTACTTTCTATATCCCCATTTTCTTTAAGCATTTCAATAAATTCCACCATAACAAGAACATTTCTTGAGTTTTGAACAACACTTCCTGTTATTATACCTGTTATTTTGTTTGTTACCTTTGCATTATTTCTAAAATTCTCATTCCAAACAACACATTGATTTTTTCTATTATTCTTTGCAACATAAAGTGCTTTATCTACCTTTTCAATTAAATCGTCTTTTGATGCTGCAGTTTTGGGATATGATGCTATTCCTATACTTATTGTTACACTTCTCTTATTTCCGAGTATTTTTGCTTCTTCAACTTTGCTTCTAATTAATTCTGCACATTTTAAGGCATCTTCTTCATTTTTTTCTTGGAGTATTACTATAAATTCCTCTCCACCATATCTTATGCAAGAACAATTATCATCTATATTATTCATTACTATCTCGCTTACTTTTTTTAGTACTTCATCACCTGTTCTATGCCCAAATTTATCATTTATCCCTTTAAAATTATCGAGATCATACATTAAAATTGAAAATTCACCGTTCTTTTCTTTAGCATCTCTCATTGTTTGTTCTAACCTAATATCAAGATATCTTCTTACTAAAGTACCTGTTAACTTATCAACAGATGAATTTCTTTTTAATTTATATTTTTCAATATTTAAATTAAGTAAACCATTAAGTTCAATACATTTATTTAGGATTTCAACATTGAAATTATTTAGTATTTTGTCTGTATCTAAATACAATATTCCAGATATATCTTTATTACTTGCATTTTTTGTCTTAGTACCACTAACCTGCATATTGTATATTGGAATACATATTATAGACTTTTCATTATTTTTAAATGCAGTTTCATGTTTTAATCCTGATCTTTTTAAAAATATGAAATTTTTTCTTATCCTCACCCTGTCTATAACCCACTTATTAATAATGGCGTCCTTACTATTTATATAAACTTTATTTGTATCAAAAACCACAGTGTTATCATTTTCCTTAATTTGCAAAAAAATATTTTTGGCTAATGTAATATACTTTAAATGCCTCAACAAATTATTTATATTTTTCGTTGAAGATATAGATAAATTTTTTATTAGATTGATAGAATCATTAATATTTCTTGGTATATGCGAAATATAGTGTTCCTGTATATCTTTTTTATATTTATCACTATAAAATAATTTTTTAAAGTTAAAATTTTCAACAAATCTTTCAATAGCTTGATTGCTTAAATCATCTTCTAAATTTACAGGCTGAACTATTTCATCATTACTATACTCATTAACAACTTTAATAAATATATTTATATATTTATTAAAGTTAAACATTTTAAAAAAGTTTATTCTATACTTATTCGGTATTTGAATAATATTTTTTATCATTCTATCTACACTTTCAAATAGATAATTTATTGATTTTATATAATCCTTTTTTTCATAATAGTATTCACCAACCAAAAAATATGGAATCATACATGATAGATTATCATTCTTATTATTGTATTTAATTAAGAAATTTAATGCATATCTAAATCTTTTTGTTCCTTGATTAGCTAGAGCATTTAAAACATCTATTTTATCATTCTCAATACTACTAAAGCTTAATCTTTTATAAATACAATTAAATAACTCTTCTTCCTCATTAGCATAGAATATTACTGCTAAACTATTCAATTCATCTATATCAGAAGATGATAGATTTACTGAATCAATAGTTTCCATTAACTTTTTCTTTGAATTTGGATTTTTTTCATAAAAATAATAAATAAAATTTTCTAATAAAACTTTCCTTTTAGAAAAAGAATCACTTTCAATAAATTTTTTTGCTTTTTCAATGCAGCCAAATTTTATATATAATTCAACGCCCGCAACATAGTAAATATTTACTAGCGAATTATTATTTTTACAATTATAATTATCAATTCTTTCAGTTGCTTTTTCAAAATAATGTGAAGCCTCATCTAATTTAAATATCCTAACGCACACTTGTGATAATTTACAGTAACAATAAAATTCTATAGTTTCATCGTTTAGTTTTTTTGCCAACTCCGTTACATCTTTAAAGTTAGCATAAGCCTCTAAATACTTTGCCTCATTTAATTCTAATGCAGCTATTTGTGACAGCGATAACAGTTTATAGTGATAATATCCAAATTTATTTACTATTTCAAGCATGTCAACCAAATATTTTTTTGAATTTACATTATCATTAAGCAATGTACCATATATATATGACATATTATTCATTGAGTCAAGAACATAACTTATGTTATTAAAAAATCCTCTGCTTTTTATACAAAGTTTAGTATAATACAAAGCTTCATCAATTTTCATTCTATCTATAGATATATTACTTAATATATAGTAGCAAATTCCCTTCTCCTCAGAAAAATCTTTTCCACATTTATCAAGAATATTTTTACTTATATTTTCAGCTTTATTAAGTTCACCACTGGCATAATATTTAAGTGACTTTTCTAATTCTAGTTCTAAATTACCTTTTGGATAATGAAATATCTCAAGTATTTCTTCTTGCTTTCTAATATATTTATCAACTTCATCTAATTGAAAATCTTCTAAAATTATATTTACATATTTTTTAATAGCTTCAAACTGCATTTTATATTCTTTTATTTTAAAAGCTAATCTTTCACACATTAAAAAATAAAATTTTGCTTCTTCCCGTTTTTCTTCAAATATTAATAATTCACCTAATATATATATAAGTTTAATCCCTTTTAGATTTAATAAATTGTTTTCTTCCTTATTTACTATTCTTTTAATATTATTTATTGCATTGCCTCTCTCCTTTATATATATTGGCTTAGAATACTTTTTTAAATAGTATTCAATTACTTTATTTATATTTCCTGACTTTTCAAAATGAAATAATATTTCATCAATATATTCCTTTTCATCTATTTTTTCAAGAACATTCGCTGCAGTTTCATGAAGTCTCTTTTCTTCCTCGCCTTTAATTTTGTCAATAAGAATTGCCTTAAACATCTTATTTGCAATTACATAGAAAGTTATTCCTTTTTGGTTTTCTATCCTTTCTAATAACCCTTGGTTTAAAGCTTTATCAATTAATTTTTCAATCACATCAATATCATTATTATTAAATACCTTACTTATTATATCGATATTTAAAGGTATATTAAATAAAGCAATTACATTCATTAATTCTAGTTCAATACCTTTAATATCCTTTACTTGATTCTCTATAACTTGAAAAATAGAAGTATGGATAGGTAAATCGTCAATTTCTTCATATGTAGTAAACCATATTCCTTCATTTCCATTAAAATATATATACTTTTTATTATATAAATCTTTTATTACCTCCATAATAAATAGAGGATTACCATTTGTTTTATTAAAAATTACTTTTGAAAAGCTTTTTACATCATATCCTATGCCCATTATACAATTAATATATTCAAGCGTTTCTTCATAATTAAATTCTTTCAATTGAATTTCATAGCAATCATTTATAATAGATTCTTCAAAATTCTTAAATTGTACATTCTTGTAAAGTTTCTCATCAGAATATGAAATAAAAACAACTATATTTCTATTAGTATTCATTCTTCCATAAATGTATTTTATGAATTGTAAACTTAATTCATCAATCTCATCAAAATCATCAATTATTATAACCATAGGCTTTATTTTAGAAATTTCATTTATAAACCTATTACACTTATTTAAGAACCTAAAGATTTCCTCAACATTACTAATACCATTTTCACTTTTATTTAATGAAATTTTATTTATCAGATTTAAAATTTCATTAACATCATATTTATTAATTATTTCAGCATCTGTTTTAATAATTATCTTTTTTAATATTTCTAAAATAACATTCCTTTTTTTCTCCCCAATATTATTTTCACTATAGCTAGAATACACATTATTATCATTAAACATTATTAAATATTCTATTTCTCTTAAAAACCTTGTTTTCCCAATTCCGCTTACCCCGTGAATCAAAAAAATATTTGATTTCAAATTACTTTCTTTAATATCTTTATATATTTCTAGCACCTTTTGAATTTCAGCTTTTCTTCCAACAATTTTAGTATAATAGTTTAGTTTATTTAATGCAGCAGTATCAAAACATGTATAGTTTTTTGCAAATATCTTGTTTAAATCTTTTACTATATCACTAACTTTTGAATACCCTTTTGGTAATATCATTTTCTTTATTACGGGCAGCATCTTAATTAAAAAAGGATCATTTATTTTTCTATAATATTCATCATTTTTTAAAGAGTCTTCTATTTTTTCTATTTCACCTTGAATATTGAACTCATAAAGATACCTTTTAGAGCACAGTTGAAATAGAACTGCTCCTAGATTGTATATGTTATGTTTAATCATTTCTTTTGAATTATTATTGAACAAAAAAGAACTTAAATCCTTATTTTCATTGTTTGATATATTTTTAATAAAACATGTTAATATATCATTTATTTTTACACTTAATTTATTATTTTCACAAGTTATATATATATTATCTAAATTTATATTCTTATAAACATATCCGATATTATGAGTATACTGAACAGCTATACATATTTCAATAAATAAATCTAATATCATTTCCTCATTAAGTCTATATAAAAAGTCTCTTAATTTTTTTTCTTTATCATTAAATTCATATGTGTAGTACCATTTTAATTCTTTTATATGCTTATTATCAATAACATTTAATACCCTAAAATTATATACTTTATGTATATTGTCCTGTTTTAAATTTGTCAAATTTACAAATTCTCTCTTCAAATATTCACGCATATTCTTAGAAAAATAATTTGGATCAATTATTACAAGTATAAGTTTAAAATTTTCTTTCAACATATCAGCCACTTCAAAAAAACTGAAGTTTAAACTGCTATCTATTTCTTTGATTATTTTATATCTATTATCAATAACTCGCATAATTTCACTTCCTATTTTCAATGTATAGAGATAAACCGCTTGAAACTTCAAAATTAATTTATATTAAAATACCGTCCCTAGGCATTATGCTCCAAATTGATTTTGATAGCTGAACTATTTTATCCATACTCATATATTATAATCGTTTATAAGTAAAATGAATATGTTTTTTTCAAATTTTTTCTATTTTTTTTATATATATAATTAAAAAACTATATAAATATAAATATTTATATAGTAATCAATACATATTGTATTAGAAATATTTTCTAGAATAATTAACTATTTTGTGACCAATTTTATTGTAACTTTTTCCTTGTAAAATCAAAAAATCTATTATAACTTTCAGTTTCCATGTCATATGGAGATTTATCTATTGTAACATTCTTAATCCCTTCTCCATCAAACTCTATTGTACCATTAAAAACAAAAGTTGCATTTCCTATAAATTCAACCATGTACTTATTACCATTATATTTATGAACTATAGTCTTTATGGCTCCACCATCATTAAAAATATTAACCGGATAATCAAATTTAACATTTTCACTTAAAGCTGCCACTACACTTGATGCAGTCATTGCAGTTCCGCAAGATTTCGTTAACCCAACTCCTCTTTCATATGTTTTAACATAAACATTACCTTCATTAAAAACCTTTAAAAAACTAATATTAACTCCATTAGGAAGAATGCTCTTAGTGCTATTTCCTTTAACACCAACCTCTATAAGTTCTTTTTCATCTATTTTATCCGTAAGCGCTATCAAATGTGGATTTGTAATACTAACAGCTGTAAACTTAAGCTCCTCGGATAATTCTGGTATATTTTCAAAAAGAACTCTATCGCTCTTAGATTTTATGGGAAGAGAATTTGAATCAAGACTTATTGAGTCTATATAAATTTTTACGGTTTTAACACCAATATATAAATCCTCTTCTTTTTCAACTATATATTTTGCTTTCATGGTTTCAATTTCAACTTTATCTTTATGCAACATTTCCATTACATATCTTCCAACGCACCTTAAACCATTTCCACACATTTCAGCTTCTGAACCATCAGAATTAAATATTCTCATTTTTGCATCACTTGTTATACTTTTTTGTACAAATAAAATTCCATCTGCACCAATAAGTTTCTTTCTATTACAACCTAATATAGATAATTGTTTTCTAGCATCATCGTCAAAATTATATTTATTATTATACTCATCAATTAGTATAAAATCATTTCCTGTACCATGACATTTTAACATATTAATATCCATCTAAAAACACGTCCTTTATAATCAATTAAACTCTTATTAGGCATCTTAAAGAAAATAGCTTTTAAATAAACTTATTATTTTTTAGTATGCCTTACTTCACGTACACGTATTACTACCTTTATACTAATTATATCACCATAAATAGAATAAAACTAGATTATATTTATTCAGATTGCAGAATACAAAGTGCAAATAGCATATATGTAATTACTATTTTAATTCATTTATATTTAATTCTGCCATTGCAACCCCGTTATTATTATAGCTTGTTTCTATTGTATGATTATACGTATTTTTATCATAACTATTCGCTTTATCACAATCTAGCACAACATTTATATTACAATTTTCACTTGTGCTAAAAATTATATTTTTTTGCAACTTCTCATTTTTTAATACTTGTATGTTAATATCCTCAATTTTATCATTGCCTTTTATTTTTTGTGGCATTTTATTAGAATTTTCTTTAACCGAATTAACTGCTTTTGCAGCATCGCTTATTTTATAATTTAATTCATCAGTACTGTATCTTACATCACTAATATTATATCTAGTTATTAAGTCTGAAACATTACTTGATAAATTATCGTCACTTGAAGTAATTATAATTGAATCTACCTTTTTTACATTGTATTTATCTAATATATTAAATATCTCCTTGGATTTATTTAATTCTTTAGGTGCATCCACTAGTATATTTTTACCATTATACTGCATAAGAACACTTTCTCCATTTTCAATTATACGAATCATAAATTGCTTTTTTGTTGTATTTGAATTCGTATTAGATATTTTTGATGAATCCTGTTTAATATTTTTACTATACATTGTATACTTAGAATTTTCCGCTGGAACTGTACAAAATCCAACTATTGCTACCACCATGGAAAGAAAAGTCATAATAGTAAAAAATATATTTATTCTTTTTTTAATCAATCTTATTATTAAAGAAATTATACCAAAAACCATGCTAAAAATAGCACCAAATATAACACAAAAAACTGCCATACCTTCACCTCTACATATATATTTATACTGGTGATTATTGACAGTTTTCTATTATTATATTCAATTCAGTGCATAATCTTAGTACTTAATTTTAAATCATTCCCCCATCAACAGTTATAACTTGTGCTGTAATATAAGAGGACTCATCACTAGCTAAAAAAGCAGCAACTTTAGCCACTTCCTCTGTCTTTCCAAATTTCATCATAGGTATTTCATTTTTAAGTTGGCTTCGTTCATCTTCTGAAAAACATTTATTCATATCTGTATCGATAACTCCTGGTGAAATTGCATTAACCCTTATACCTGATGCTCCTAGTTCCTTTCCAAGTGACTTTGTAAATGAATTTATCGCACCTTTTGTTGCAGAATATAACACTTCACAAGAAGCACCTACATTGCCCCATATTGATGAAATATTTATTATAGTTCCACATTTTCTTTCAATCATACTTCGTACAGCATAACTTGTACAATTATAAACCCCTTTAAAATTTACATTCATTATTTCATCAAAATCTAGTTCAGACATATCTATGAAAAGTCCAACTTTGGATATTCCTGAGTTGTTTACAAGTATATCTACCTTACCATACTTATTAGCAATGTCTTGAAACATTTCTTTAACCGTATTATTTAAACTAACATCACATTGATAAATAATGCCATTGCCCTTATTTTCTTTTATAATTTCTAAAGTTTTCTCCGCACCATTTCTGTCACTTTTATAATTTATTACCACCCAAACTCCATGTTTAGATAATTCTACCGCTATAGCCCTACCTATTCCCCTTGAAGCACCTGTAATTACCGCCACCTTGCCATTTAAATCGTCATACACAAAACATCATCCCTTTAAATTTATATACGTTCGGCAATTAAAAACTTTATTTTTACACCTTGGTCAGAAAATTTCTTTTCATACTCCGTTACTATATTTCCTTCGAAGCCACTATTATGTAAATCATAAGTAATATACTTAATTTCAAAACCACATTCTGCAAAATATTCTTGTGATTCTATAAACAATTCATCATCATCTGTTTTAAACCAAATTTGACTTTTACTTTTTAAAAATTCTTTGTATTTATTTAAAAATTTTGTATGAGTTAATCTTCTTTTTTTATGTCTGTCCTTAGGCCATGGATTACAGAAATTAATATATATTCTGCTAACTTCATCCTTATCAAATATTTCATTAATAAATGCTATTTGCAGTGGTACAGTTCTAACATTATCAATTTCAGCTTCAACAATTTTTCTAAGTGCCAACACTACAACTTCATCTTTAAGATCTATAGCAATATAGTTTTTATCCGGATTTTTAAGTGCACTTTGTAAAACAAATTCTCCCCTGCCGCATCCTAATTCAAGGTAAATGTCATTATTATTTGTAAAAACTTCTTTCCATTTTCCTTTATACTCACTTGGATTTGTTATGCACAACGGACTAGCTTCCATCTCCGGTCTTGCCCACCACTTTTTTCTAAGCCTCATTATTTTTTCTCCTTATTAACGTTATTAAAGATATACCATTGTGAAACTTAAAATTTATTTGTACCAAAATGCCATCTTCTAGGCATTTTGGTGCACATAAATTTCAATAGTTGCACTGGTATATCTATGAAGATATACTTATTATTTTATAATTGATATAAAAATATTTGTCAAATAATTTTGCGGTATACCTATTATGTAGCTTGCTATGGAATTTCCACCAATCACTGGTACTATTATAATAAGAAGTATTATCATTTGATATCTATATAATGAATCCGCAATATTATAAAATACTTTAGGAAATAAATCCCTAAGTATATGAAATCCATCTAATCCTGGTATAGGAATTAAATTAAACAAGAATAACATACAATTAATTGAAACCGTAAAAACAGCTATCCAATAAACTATAATTCCAACTTCATTAACAGCAAAAAATTTTTGTATAATTCCAGCTAAAATACCAAAAACAAAAGCTACTAAAAGATTTGCTAGCGGCCCTGCTAAAGACACCTTTAAATCATCTTTATAATAATGCTTATATGCATTCGGATTAGTTTCTACAGGTTTAGCCCATCCAAAACCAACTAAAAGTATCATTATAAAACCTATTATATCAATGTGTGCTAGTGGATTTAGTGTAATTCTACCTTGAAATTTAGGTGTCTTATCTCCTAACTTATCTGCTACAATTGCATGTGCATATTCATGAAAAGTAAAGGCTATAAGTATTGCTGGTAACATAAGCATTTTATTTATTATTGACTGCTTTAAATCCAAAACAATCCCTCCATTCACATCTCCTTTTACAAGGCATATTCGTAACCCTTTAATTATATCAGACTTTGTAATAAAATAAACAAAAAATATTGTAAAATAACTAATAATTTTTTCTATAATAAAAAAATTATTGCGAAGTAAGTGTATTGCAGGATATTAAATAAAATTAATAAATCTAAGGCAAAAACCTTTAAAAGCCTAAGAAGTTTCAATAACTCGCTGGAGAAACGCTCAGACAATTGAAACGTCTAAGCCTTTTAAAGGTTTTTACCTAAGATTTATAAAATTTTATTTAAATCATCCTACAACACACCTACTTCGCAATGTACATGGTTTTAAATGTAAGAACACATACCAGAGGCTTGGGTGTAAGCCCATTAAGATTCTTGAACCTATATTATTAATTTCTAGTGTTCCATTTCAAGGATATAAATTAATCAAAAATATTAGCGTACCTACGGAATTTTGGTGTAGTACAGGAAAATGGTTTTTAGATTAGAAAATAATTATATATTGTGAAATAAAGATGTAGTGGATTAATCAAAGAACCTTTGGCAGGTGTATGAAAAAAATGATGTTAGTGAATAGTGGCGAAAAAATTTCTAAAATAAAATTGTATAAAACTTAGTGGGAAATTTTTTAAAACTTTAGAGCTTTAGATTGTTTGAGCTAATCTTTGCGAGTTCTCGAAAGCTCTTAAGCTTTAAAAAATTTGCCGCTTAGTTTTATTAATTTTATTTAGGATTTTGAGCCGCTATTCACTAACATCATTTTTCTGCACCTGCCAAAGGTTCTTTGATTTTGCACTACACTTTAGTTCGCAATATTTATTTATCTATCATAACCATGTTAAATTGAGTATTATATTCACAGTTAAAGCCTTTTTCATTTAATGCATCTATAGAAACATTACCACTCTTTGAAAGTTGATCAGCTGTAAATGTATATACATCTTTTCCTATTGTCAATGTATGTGCTTTAGAATCGTAAGTTCCATCTAAATAAGCAGCAACATATTTCAAATTAATATATGCTTTTCCACTTATCACTTCAGCTTGATTACTTCCAAATGCTATTGGAGTTCCATATACAACTAATCTTGCATCTGTACCTATAGCATTTACTTCAGGATTTGTAGAATCAACATTATATGCTGTTGGAAGAGTTACTTTTGTGCTGTTAGCTGGATTATCTTTATCTATAACAAAATCATCAACTACAGTTCCATCTTCCTTAGTAGCCTTTATATCAAGTTTATCACCATTTAATTGAACTGATTCATAACATGGCATATCATTTGGATCATAGAAGAACGCATCCCACACTTTTGAAGATAAATCAGGATAATATTTTGCTCCGCTTCTGCCAGTTACATAATAAACAGTTCCTTTTGAATAATCACTGTAATACTTTCCATCATTCATAGCATATGTTCTTGAAACTCCATGATCATGACCGTTAAATACAACATCAACATGATGTTTTTCTATTATAGGATCAAAAATATTTTTAAGTGTAACATTTGCTCTTGAAGCTTTGTTATAATATGGAGTCTTGTGGAAGAAAACAAAGTTCCATTTTGCAGTACTAGCACTTAAATCTTTATCAAGCCAATCAGCTTGTTTTTGTAAAAACGAGTTATCGTTAGGAGCTTCTTCATCTTCTTGGCTATCTAAAACTACAAAATGAGCATTACCATAATTATATGAATATGTTTGTCCCTTATAGCCATCTGGTCCATTTTGTGGAACTTTAAATTGATTTACAAAATATTGAGGTTTAGTTGAATTCCAATCAGCCGCATCGTATGTTTCATGATTTCCTTGAACCACCATGTCAGGAATCGTATCTATTACTCCACTTGCCGCATCAAACCAATTATTCCAATGTATATAATCCTGTCCCTTTTCAACAAGATCCCCCATGTTTATCATAAACTTAGCATCTTTATTTGCATTATATGCTGCATGTAAATTTTTATTCCAAGGTGCATAGTTAGGTACAGCTGCATTACCACTTTGGCTATCACCAAAAACTAAAAATTTAAAATTACTTGTATTAGATGCCTCCGTAGTAAATGTCCTAAAGGCACTCCAGTTTTCTCCATTACCAACTCTATATATATATTTTGTACCTGGATTTAATCCTTTTAATTCTACTGAAAAAACATTCATACTTCCTTGATGATCATCTGTTGGTGCTGTAGTAAAAACCTCCTTAGTGGCATCTGCAGTTTGCATAACATAACCATCTTCGGCGTTTAAAGACATGTACTGTATAACATTTTTATCTACTGCTTTATTTGTTCTCCAAGTTACATTTTGTGTTGTTGTTGGATCTTCTGACCATGTAAGTGTTATATGATCTGGTGTTGCTGTAGCATTTAAATCTGAATTTATGCTTGTACCATCATAAGCAGCAAAAACTTTTCCAGATCCCCCCAAAACTACAGTTGAAATAGTCATAACCGCTGCCACCATTACAGATATGGTTCTCTTATTCATTGACCTTCACTCCTCTTATTTCTTTATAAAAGATAAACACCTTTAATTTCGTTCATCCTCAAAGAGTATATACTGCCAATGTTAAATCGGTTTTGTGAATTGTTAATTTTCCATTAATAGTATATTAAACATAAATAACGTATTAATGGAAATATAACTATAAAAAAAGCTGTTAGTCTAAAAAAGTTAAGTATAAAACAACTTTTTTAGGCTAGCAGCCTTTATAGAACTTTGTTTTTAATTTAATTTTGTTTCTATAAGTTTACCCGTATCTTGATTAAAACTTATTACATCATCATCTGACATGCCAAAGTATTTTCCATCAAAAGTAGTTTTCTTGTTTGTTTTTTCATTTTTAACAAATCCTTTTAAATTATCTATGGTATATATATCCCCATATGGCGATATATATATATTCTCTGGAGTAACAGTTTCATTTAAATGAAGTTCACTCCAACTAGGATTAAATGAATCATTACTATAGGTTGTTTTCTTTTTTCCAATAGAATTATTACTTTTTATATTACTATTTGAACTAATTGAATTAGTCGTATCTTCAGATTTTAAGGATGCATAGTATATAGTCGTTATACTTCCATTTTCAAGTTTACCAATATATACGTATCCATTAGTATCGTCTACGCCTAGAAGTTTGCATTGGTCAACACCATCTATATTTACTGGCTGAGTTTCCTGGTTTTGGTCTGTTATATATACTTTTTTATCAACTTCATCCTCATATACAAGTTTATCTTCTGGCTTAAAAATATAATAATCACCTATGTTGTGTATTGGTAAATCCATTTGCTCTAGTCCATTTGATATATCAAGCCTATAGATATACCTTCTTAGTGATTCCTTACTAGTTGCAACTTTAATGAAAGTATGTGTGCTAATATTATTCTGCTTTATGTCTATAAATTTCAAATTATATCCTAAGTTATATTTTTGCATTTCATCGTTTGAGTCACGATTTAAATCCTTTGAATTAGTAACTGGATTATATGTATAGGCTTGAAATTGAGAACCATCTTTTTCCAAAATCATTATAGCATCTCTATCTATAAGCCAGCATAATCCAACGTTTGTAGGACTGACGTCCAAATCTATTTTATTAATTTTTCCATCTAACATATTTACAACATAGTATTGATTTTGTGAATAATAATACGCATATTTTCCTGATTGCGATATTTTTATTTGATCAGCATCTTTTGGTATAAATACTGAAATATTATTAATCTTTTTTGTAGTATTCTGTATTTGTTTACCTACTACTTTAGTTGTGGAACCAAAGTAATAATTGTTAAAATAATATAGAATACCAGTTTGAACAATCACAGAAACAATTACCCAAATAATAACATTTCTAACTTTCTTCATACAATTCTCCTTTACTATGGTTCTATGTATAACATATCTGGAATTGCTCTTTCGCCAGTCGAACTAGATGGATTATTTATTAATTCGCCATTATAGTACATTGTACTAGATCCACCACCGTCAAGACACACTGCATTAACTGCACCTAACTTAAGCATAATATTTTGAACATCCTGTGCAGTTGCCCCCAAAGCTAATCCCTGTCTACCATCTATTACGAGAAATATAATTCTATTTTTATCATCTTGCCCAATTACAGTTCTAGGCTGTGGTCCTTCAAGATTTGTACCTTTTTCTATATTACGTTTACCGTTTTCAATAACATATGGAGCACCTGCAACAGCTTGAACAACACCTCTACTAATAAAATCATTTGGCGTACCGCTTTGACCTACAGAAAGTTTACCATTTTTATCAATAGTGACCATATCGTACCAAATTGGATGTTCTGAATCTTCATATTTAATTTGACCATCAGATATAACTCCGTAATTTGGCACGGCACCAGGTCCATTTCCCTGTGGATCTTGAAAATGTCCGCCATTTATTGCAAGTATTCCATTATATTCCTTTGACATCTCACGAGTTGTTTGACCAACATATCCTATTTGCTTTGAAACACCTACTTTAACTCTTGTAGGATCATTTATTATATAAGCATAAGCATGACTATACGTTCCTCCGGTTCCATCGAAGTCGACTCTTTCTATACCGGTAACTTTATCCTCTTTTACATCCATTTTTGTAACTGCTGTATTTCCACTAGTTTTTTGTGGCTTACTTTGTTCCTTTACTATTTCCGAAATTTTTTTATCACTAAAAAACATTTTCGCAATATACTGATGTTTTCCTGTTCCCATTAAAATAGTAATTACATTGTTTCTAAAATTTTTAAAAGGTCCATACATTCCATATGGAAGAATTGTAATTCCTGTAAATACTATTTCGAAAACAAGAAAAATTATAAACGTTTTTAATAAGCTACCTTTTTTTTTACTTTTCCCCTTATTTTTTTCCTTTCTATCCATTGCAATTCCTCTCTATAAACCACTATTTTATTACAACTAAGGTTCCTCTTGGTATGTTATCATGTATCCATTTTGCATCACTTATAGCAAGCCTAATACAACCATGTGATGCCTTAGTACCAAGTTTTTGTTCTTCACTTGTCTCAATGTTTTGATTTTTATCAAAAGGCACACTATGAAATAAATAGTTTCCCATAAATTGAGTCCAATAATACGCTCCTTCTTGATATTTCTCACTAAAAAATGAGTATCCTCTTTCCTTAATTGTATATTCACCCTTTGGCGTGTCTGCGCCAGAAATTCCTGATGAACATACAAATGCTTGTACCATCCTTGACTTTGCATCATAAACATAAACTCTCTGTTTATCTAAATCAACTTCAATTTTTAAAGGTTTTACAGCTTCATTTAATGCTATAAGATTTTTCTTGTCATTTTCTATTGAATTATTTGCATCATTATTATCATTAGCTGAAGGAACTTTACTATTATCAATTTTTACGTTTTTATCTTTTTGAATATTTACCTCAGTACTCGGCTTATTTACGGATACACTTTTTTTACTGCTTACATTCGTTGATTGACTGGCTAGCATTTTTTTATAAACAAAATCGCCTCCAAAAATCATAGCAATCAATACAATTATCACCAATACCGCAACAAAACCCTTATTCACCTTTTTTTCACGTCCCATAGATGAGCCATTGTTATCTTCTGCTCTATACTTTTCATCAACTTCATTAATCAATTTAATGCTTCCCCCCCAAACGCCCAAATTTCTACTGTATATTTTACTATAAATATTTAAATATTTATATAGGAATTCACAAAAAATATAATATACTAAAACTTGAAATAATTACACACAATTTTTTGAAATGCATGTGCAATTATTTTAATGATACCTGTAAAATATTATTAAGTCAAGTGAGAACATCTTTTGTAACAAAAATGAAACAATTTTTTTATATTTATTGTAAAATAATATCGGAAAACTGCACTAAAACAAATAATTATTTTACATTTTCTAGCTTTAATTTTGAATTATCAATTGAAACAATTCCATCATCATATATTCCAACAAATGTTCCCGAATAATTAATAGTTTGTCCACTTTTTATCTCTTTGATATTATTATTTATGTGATCAATTAAATATATTTTTCCATTTGGCATAACCTTTAAATTGTCAGTACTAGAAGCTAAATTTAAATTTATACTTTTCCAAGTATTCATACTTTGTGACAAATTACCATAAAATATTTTATTTACTTTTCCATTTCCTATTGCAGATCCAACATATATGTTATCATCGTCATCTGTTCCAACTAATTTAAGTTTACTATTACCATTTATAGTTATAACACGGCTTTTTGTATTTGTTCTTACCTTTGAATTTATTAAATCCTCATAAACTAATTGATCATCTCTTGATGCAACACCTATTTTACCTATTCTTTTAACAGCAGTAACTACTTTAGTCATTGTTTCATTAGCATCAATTCTATATATGGCAGAAAGCCCACTGCTATATAAAACTTTTGAATACATTACATTAGTAAGTGTTGACATTGCCATATCAACCTTTTCATTACTACCTGCAAGTGCAATTATAGAATCTGATTTTTGAGTTGAATATTCCTTAACCTCTTCTTTACGCTGATTTTCTGCATCATATGAATAAAATCTTATAAATCTTCCAGTGTCAGTATGTAATTTTTCGGCAATTATCATCCTATCACTATCTGGAATCCATTTATATGCTAAGCATTGAATACCTTGTCCAAAGTTTAGATTCCCCCTAGCCTTTCCAGTATTCGTATCGACAACTTTTACTACTCCATTTTGAAAATATGCCGTATAACTACAATCTGATGAAAGACTAATATCACTACAATCATCTGCAACTGTAACGTTAGGCTTTATCTCTTTCTTTTGATACAAACTTTTACCTTCTGTTATTTTAATATTTCCACCTGTTGAAAAATAAAAATGATCTAAATAGAAATAAATTGATACCTGAATAACAAGCGATATTGCAATCCATTTTATAAATATTTTCGATGCTTTCATTTTAATTACCTCTAATGTTCAACATATATTGCAGTTGATACCGTTCTTTCACCAAATTTATCACAAGGGTTATTTATTACACGTCCATTATAATACATCGTGGTAGATGCTCCTCCATCTAAATTTACAGCATTATATGCTTTTTCTTTAAGCATTATTTGTTGTACATCTTTGATGGATGCCCCCATTTGAAGGCCCTGCCTTCCATCAATAACAAGCAGCAATATTGCACCATCTTTCCTTTGCCCAATGGCAGTTCTTGGCTGTGCACCTTGACTATCAATATTATTTCCATTTTCATCTCTGTTTTGAGCTACTCCATTAATAATTAAATTTGGTCCAAAATTAATTGCCTCAGTTACATTTTTAGCCAAAAGTTCATTTATAGTATAATTGCCAACGACCAATATTCCATTTCGTGTTAAGCCAGATACACCATATTGCTTTTCATTGTAATTGCCATCCTTAGGATAAACAACCTTGCCTTTACTTATTATGATACCTATTGGAAACGCTCCTGTGCCTGTCCAAAGTTGCGTTGAATTTGCTCCTTTATCTTGAAAACCACCACCATTTATAGCTGCAAGGGCATTATTATTTTTAGCTATTTGACTAGTTTTCTGTCCCTCAATTCCAAGTTGTGAGGAATAACCTATTTTCACTTTTTTAGGATTATGTATTATAAGCAGCTGTCCGCTGAACTTGCCATTTTCTGAAGTAAATTTTTCCGTTTGTATAGTATCATCATTTGAAGCTACATTAATTTGACTTAAATCCTCATCTTTATAGTTTGATACTCCTACATCTCCGCCATTACGTATTTTTTGTATCGAGGCATCTGACAAAAATAAAGTTGCTATAAATTGATGTGAATAAGTGGTCATAGCTGCTCCAACTATATTTTTCTTTAAATTATTAAATGGACCATAATATACTATCCATGGTGCTGTTAATATTCCAAATAAAATTTGAAAAACAATAAAATATATAGCCAGTTTAACCTTGCTGTTTTTCTTTTTTAATGTTCTTCTTTTTATATTTTTCTTCCTATAATCTGGTCTTTCTAAGGACATTTTTTTCTCCTTTCTCATATACCAACCTGAATTTTATACAACTATGTATATACCGTTTCAACTATCAAAATCAATTTGCATCAAAATGTCCAGAAAACGGCATTTTGATACAAGTTAATTTGAAGTTTCAATTGCTATATCTTTATAAAAATTAAAACTCAATATACAAAATAAGTCAAATCGCTAATACATAACTTAACAACATAATTTCTATTTTACAACAAATTCTTTTAAATTCCTATAAAAATTATATATATTAATAATTGAAAAAATTATAATTAACCTCTTAACTTAAAAAATACATATTTATCCAATTTTAGAAACTAAAATCCTATAATTTCCGTTTTGACAACTAATAATTTTTATTATATAATATAAATAATCTATTAGAAAGGATTTGTTTGTATGAACAGTATCTCAGCAACTTTTAAAGAAAAAAAATTAAAATTAACACCACAGAGAATTGCAGTATATAAATATCTACAATCAACAAAAGAGCATCCTTCTGCTGAAGTTATCTACAAGGCATTACAAGAGGATTATCCTACCATGAGTTTAGCTACAGTCTATAAAGCTCTAAAAACACTTGTAGAGGTAAATTTAGTGCAAGAATTAAATGTTGGTGAAGGCAATTTTAGATATGATGGAAACGTGGAACCTCATCCTCATATTCAATGTTTGTCTTGTGGTAAAGTTGATGATATTTGTAATATAACTTTCAAAAACTTAAATCAGGAAGTAGCGCCTTATACAGAATACGAAGTCGTATCTAATCAAGTATACTTTTATGGAATATGTAAAGACTGCAAATAATTCTGTATAACTGCATATGAGAATATCATTAATATTTCCTAATCGCCCCACATATAATTAAGTATGTTAATTATATGTGGGGTGATTAATTTGAAATTAAAAGTTGTATTTATTAAACGAAAGCATATTTACTATATAATTTTTTTATTATCATTATTTATACTTTTTATTGTCTTTATCTCATCAAAAAAGTCAGTTTCCACCTTTAATGTTTTTTCAAAAGATATAATAATAAAAAATCATGATTTAAATGGTGATGGCATTAATGATCCTGTTTACATAAAAACTAACAAAGGCAAATATTTTGTACAAGTTAACTGTAACAAAAATAGCTATATACTTGAACCAAGTAAATTAGTAAATACAATGGGTTCTTATAAGAACTATTGGCCTTTAACCCTTACTTTAGCTGATGTATCCAGGGACAAGCTGTGTGAAATTTTTATTCAAACCTCTCAAAATGATACTGCTATTCAACATATGTTTATATGGGACAACCATAACTTTAAAGATGTTCTTTCTAATTATAACAATATTATAGGCCTAGTTAATAGCCATAATAATGAAACTCCTAAAATAATATCTGCTAATTATTTTAATTCTAGAATAGATTTTTCAAATTATATTCTAGTTAGAAATAAATTAAAAAATTATAATTGCGATTATCCCGAAAATTTTATTGGAAAGGATACAATAGCAGAACTTATAAATTATGTCCAAAACATACATGTTCAAACTACCAAAATCCCTAGCGATATATTTTATCCTAACACTTTTGATAACTCTTCTGCTTTAATAAACAAATTAACTGTTGACAATAATAAATATGTTTTTGAGGATGGTTCTTTTTCAGATACAGAATACGATAAGGATGGGGAAATATCTCAAGTTAAATGGAAATTAAACTTTAAAGCTATATCTAATTTAGACAACCAAAAAATAAAAAATTATTCATTTCAAGTATTTTTAAAAAGCTCTGAAGACAACTCGAAACCTTATTCCTTTAAAATAACAAGCTTATGCTTTAACTAAAAAAGAATGGGACCGCAACTAGCGATCCCAAGGGGGATGGGGGGTTTTAGCATAAAACAAAAGCTCTAAGCCCTCATTTTACACCAAATGGAGATATATTCTCCACTCACATTAATATATGATAACCACTTTCATTACTTTTATTCAGTATAAATATATTTATTTTATTTTACTAATTAAAATTGTAATTACAGTCATTGAGTTAAAAAGCATGTGATTTCCAACAGAATACCAATACCCCTTTTTATGAATTAAAAAACAATTTTCAATAGCTAAAAATAAAAGAACCGGGAATGCTTGCAAGTTATAATGTAAAGCTGCAAATAAAACACTGGATAAAATACTGGAAATATATATTCCTAATTTTTTCGTAAACAATCTTTCGAATAATACATACCTAAATATAAATTCCTCTAATATTGGAGCAAAAATTAAACTTATTGGTATGTATTTCAACAATCCCATTATAGACATTTTTTGCATGTCGTTTACTACTTCTTGCTGTGTGACCTTTATACTAAATTTCGAAAAGATCCATTCAAAAATCAATGAAATCACAATATTTACCACATACAAAATCATTGAATACATAATTATTTTTATCCAGTTATTCTTTATAAAGCTAAAATTAAATCTGTCATAAGGAATTTGCTCATCGGTAACTACCTCTCCATTTATATCTCTATTTCGCTTTTCTCGATGCAAAATTAGAATTGACAATATAACTAAAACAAATGGAAAAAGATTGTCCATAAAATTGGCAGTTAAAATCACTCCCAATATATACAAGATTGTAAATAATATTTTAAGCAAATTCCCAATATTTAACTTTCTTGAATAATTAATAAATACCACCAAAGGGGTAATATATATCAAAACCAACACAAGCACATTAACTAAAATTTCACCCATCTCTATCCCCCATATATATGGCCTACTTTAAAATAAGTTATCTAAAATTTCTTCTTTGCCACTTCTATTAAGTGATGAAAAAAAGTATAACTTTTCATCCTTATCCATTTGCAAAGTTTCTCTTATTATTTTTTCATTTTTAAACTTTTCATTTTTAGTTATTTTATCACTCTTAGTTGCCACTACCATACATTCATATCCAAAGTGCTTAATCCATTCATACATTGTTATATCATCTTTTGAAGGCTTATGTCTTGAATCAACAAGTAATATTACTTTTTTAAGTTGCCTTCTTCCAATAAGATAATTTTCTATAGTCGTTGCCCAATTTTCAAGTTGGCTTTTAGATACTTTTGCATATCCATAACCTGGCAAATCAACAAAATAAAACTCATTATTTATCATAAAAAAATTAACAAGTCTAGTTTTACCTGGAGTACCACTTGTTTTTACAAGCTTTCTCCTATTTGTTAAAGTATTTATTATTGATGATTTACCAACATTAGATCTTCCAACAAAAGCAATTTCAACCTTAGCATCTGCCGGGAATTGTGTTTTATATGCTGCTGAAATTATAAATTCAGCTTGTTTTATTTCCATTATTAATACCACCTATCAAAGCATTTTCAAGTACAGTATCTATCTCTTCTGCAAGTATAAAATTGAGTTTTTCTCTTACTGATTTTGATATTTTTTTAATATCCTTTTCATTTTCTTTAGGAATTATTATTGTATCAACACCAGCTCTATATGCAGCTAAAGTTTTTTCTTTAAGTCCTCCTATGGCTAGTACCCTACCGGTTAAAGTTATCTCACCAGTCATTGCCACATTATGCTTAACCTTTCTTCCACTTAAAGCAGAAACAAGTGCTGTTATCATTGTTACGCCGGCAGACGGTCCGTCTTTTGGCACTGCACCTTCTGGAACATGTATGTGCACATCTTTATCCTTGTAAAACTCATTATTTATATTGTATTTTTCAGCATTAGCTCTTACATAGCTATAACCAGCTTCAGCTGACTCCTTCATAACATCTCCAAGTTGTCCTGTCAATTGAAGTTTTCCATTGCCAGGCATTACTACTGCTTCAACTGGAAGAGTGTCTCCTCCATAAGCTGTCCATGCCATACCTGTTACAACTCCAATCTTATCTTCCTTGCCTATTTTTTCAAAAGTATAAACATCTGTACCTAAATACTTCTTAACTTGATTAGTATTTATATTTATGCTTTTCTTATTCTTTTCAACAATTTCAGCTATAGCTTTTCTAATAACTGTTGCTATTTTTCTTTCAAGGTTTCTTACGCCAGATTCTCTTGTATAGTTTTCTATTATATAATATATTGAAGAATCCATAAATTTTATTTTATCCTCATCTTCTATATTATGTTGTTTTAATTGTTTTGAAATAAGATAATTTTTAGCTATATGGAATTTTTCTTCATAAGTATAGCCTGATACTTCAATAATTTCCATTCTATCAAGAAGTGGCATAGGTATTGTCTCTAAAGTATTAGCCGTTGTTACAAACATTACATCTGACAAATCAAAATCAAGTTCCAAAAAATGATCTCTAAAAGTGGTATTTTGTTCGCTATCTAAAACTTCTAGCAGTGCATCCGCTGATTCCCCTTTATAATTTGAACTCATTTTGTCAATTTCATCAAGAAGAAATAACGGATTTTTTGATTTTGCCTTTTTCATACCATATATTATTCTACCTGGTATTGCTCCTACATATGTTCTCCTATGACCTCTTATTTCTGCCTCATCATTTACTCCACCTAGAGACATTCTTACAAAATTTCTATTTACAGCATTAGCTATTGATCTCGCTATAGATGTTTTACCAACTCCAGGAGGTCCAACAAGACAAAGTATAGGTCCTCTTAGCGAATTACTCATTTTCTTAACTGCAAGGTATTCTATAATTCTCTCTTTAACATCCTCAAGTCCATAATGTTCCTTATTAAAAATTTCTCTAGCATGTTTTATATCAAGATTATCCTTTGTTTTTTTATTCCACGGAAGATCTAAAATCCAGTCAATATAAGTTTTTATTCCACCACCTTCTGATGAGTAGCTTCCCATATTTTCTAATTTTTTAAGTTCATATAACGCTTTCTCTTTTGCTTCAGCAGGCAATTTTGCTTTAGAAATTTTATTCTTATATCTTTTTATTTCATCCTTTTCCTCATCATCTTCGCCTAGTTCTTCCTTCATTATCTTAATTTGCTCTCTTAGATAATATTCTTTTTGAGTTTTGTCTATTTTTTCTTTAACTTTAGTTCCAATTTTCCTTTCAAGTTCTAAAATTTGAAGTTCATTTTTTAATATTTTTAATAGCACTTCAAGTCTTTCTACTTGATCAAAAGCTTCAAGCATTTCTTGCTTATCATCTTCATTTATCACAAGATATGAACTTATAATATCCGCAAACCTTCCTGGAATAGCTATATCCTCTACTGATGACAAAGCATCCTTAGGGACAACACCAGATAATTGTATATACTTTTTAAATGACTTTTCTATAAGCCTCATAAGTGCTTCTGCTTCTGTTTTGTCATAATCATCTGTATCAATTAATTCTTCTACACCGCTCTTAATAAAAGGATCTTTTTCTATGTATTTATCTATTTTAGCACGACTTATTCCTTCTACTAAAACTCTAACCGCATCTCCAGGTAATCTTAGTATTTGCTTAATGCTGCATATTGTTCCTATCTCATTTATATCTTTTTCATCTGGATCTTCAACCTTTGCATCCTTTTGGGAAACTAAGAATACTCTTTGCTCTTTTATCATGGCATCCTCTAATGCAAGAATAGACTTTTGTCTACCTACATCAAAATGCGTTACCATATATGGAAATACTATAAGCCCTCTTAATGGGATTAAAGGAAGAATTTCTTTATTATTTTTCACTTTTTCTCCCCTACCTTTCAAAATGTAATTTAATCTATAGATATACCAGCTCAACTATTAAAATTCATATGCACTATAATGCCTAGAAGATGTCATTTTGATACAAATTAATTTTGAAGTTTCGCATGGTTTATCACTATATAAAAATAAATTTAAAACTTTTCTTAATTTATTCCTTTTGCAGTAAGTATCTTTTGCTTGTTTTCAATAAATTCATTGATATTTTTATTAGTCAATAAAGCATATTTAAACACTTCTTTTATATTTTTTACTGGAATAACTTTTATATTTTCATAACTTGCATAGCAATTTTGATAATTATCATATGGTATCAAAACTTTTTCTACTCCAGCTTTTGCTGCAACATTTATTTTTGTATTTACTCCACCAACTGGTTTAACATCTCCATAAAGTGTTATTTCCCCAGTCATCGCAATTTTATTATCAACACTAATATTTATTATTGCACTGTAAATTGCACAAGCTATACTTATTCCAGCGGAAGGACCATCAACTGGAATCCCACCTGTAAAATTAACATGAATGTCATAATCATACACATTAATTTCAAATACTTTTTCTAACATTGTAAGCGCATTTTCTATAGAACATCTAGCACTGCTCATCTTCTTCATTTTTTTATGATAAGTATCTATCTCTTCTTCTTCCACTATGCCAGTAGTCTTTACTCTGCCATTATTTCCTCCAACCCTAATGGCTGTAGCCTCAATTTCCATTAATGCACCATTATTGCTTCCAAAAACGCCAACTCCATTTACATATCCAACCCTAGGTACATCATTTATTCTCTTATCAAAGCGAGGTGAATATTGACCATTTTCTATAATCCATTCTACATCTTTTACTGTTATTATATAATTTTTATCATTAAGTGCAATACCAGAACCAAGTTGAATTAAATTAACTGCTTCCCTACCATTTGAAGCATATTTACTTATTAATTTTAAAGCCTCATTTTCAATATGTATATTTATTTTTTCAACCGCATTTTTTGCTATAACCTCTATTTCATTTGGATTTAAACTTCTAAAAAATATTTCAACACATCTTGAACGAATTGCAGGGTTAATTTCTTCTGGATTTCTTGTTGTAGCACCTATGAGTCTAAAATCAGCTGGAAGCCCATTTTCAAAAACTTCTCTTATATAATTAGGCATATTTGTATTTGATGAATTATAATATGAGCTATCAAAAAATACCTTTCTATCCTCCAACACCTTCAAAAGTTTGTTTAGCTCTACAGGGTGAAGTTCACCAATTTCATCAATAAAGAGTATTCCACCATGTGCCTTAGTGACAGCTCCTGGCTTAGGTTGAGGTATACCAGCAACTCCAAGTGCACCTGCGCCTTGATAAATTGGATCATGAACAGAACCTATAAGTGGATCAGCTATTCCCCTATCATCAAATCTTACAGTAGTAGCATCTATTTCAACAAACTTCGCTTGGCTTCCAAATGGTGAATATGAACATTGTTTGGCATATTCAAGAACCAATCTTGCAGCAGCAGTTTTTCCAACTCCCGGTGGTCCATATATTATAACATGTTGTGGATTAGGTCCGCAAATTGCCGCTTTTAATGCTCTAATACCTTTTTCTTGCCCTATCACTTCTTCAAACTTTGATGGCCTGCTTTTTTCAGATAGTGGTACTGAAAGCTTTATGCGTTTCATTTTATCTAAATTATCCATTTCTTTTCTATTTTCTTTATCAACAACAATTTTGCTTGACTTTTGCCCCTTTAAAGCATTAAAAAAATATAGACCTATAATTACTGTAAAAACTATCTCTATCAACATTAATATTGTAGCCATTATACAAGCGCCTCCACTTATTTTATTCTCTTACAATATTATGTGATATTTTATCTTCTAATATACAAATATACAAAAGGAATAGCTAAAATATTAACTATTCCTTTTTATTCAAATGATTTATGCAGTTTCTATATCTTTTTTCTTCTTTATTTCATCTGCTTTCTTCGGAGATGGAAGTTTTTTGCCACCTTCACTAAGTAATAATTCTGGCTTTTTACTCTTTATTGTTTCTTTTGTTATTATTACCTTTTCAATGTCTTCCCTAGATGGGATTTCAAACATAGTTTCATTCATCATCTCTTCCAAAATTGCTCTTAATCCTCTAGCACCTGTGCGTCTTTCAATTGCTTCATTTGCAATTTCTTCAAGTGCCTCTTTCTCAAATTCAAGCTCTACATTATCCATTTGAAATAATTTTTTATACTGCTTTACAAGGGCATTCTTCGGTTGTGATAGAACTTTTACAAGTGCCTCTTTATCAAGTGAACTTAAAGTAACTATTATAGGAAGTCTTCCTATAAATTCAGGTATTAATCCAAATTTCAAAAGATCACTAGGCATAATTTCTTTAAGCAATTCTCCTACATCTTTTTCCTTTTTAGATTGAACATCAGCCCCAAATCCAATAGAACTAACCCTTGTTCTCTTTTCAATGATTTTGTCGATACCATCAAAAGCACCACCACAAATAAATAGTATATTCGTTGTATTTATTTGTATAAATTCTTGATGAGGATGCTTTCTTCCACCTTGAGGTGGAACTGAAGCAACAGTACCTTCAAGTATTTTTAATAGTGCTTGCTGAACACCTTCTCCAGATACATCTCTAGTAATTGAAGGATTTTCAGATTTTCTTGCTATCTTATCAATTTCATCAATGTATATAATACCTTTTTCAGCTCTTTCAACATCATAATCAGCATTTTGAATAAGCTTTAAAAGAATATTCTCTACATCTTCGCCAACATATCCAGCCTCAGTTAAAGTAGTTGCATCTGCAATTGCAAATGGAACATTTAAAAATTTAGCTAATGTCTGTGCGAGCAATGTCTTACCGCAGCCTGTAGGTCCTAAAAGCATTATATTACTTTTTTGCAATTCAACTTCATCATTAGTTGCTACGTTTGAATTTATTCTTTTATAATGATTATAAACTGCAACAGATAATGATTTTTTTGCTTTATCCTGGCCTATTACATATTGATCAAGGTATTTTTTAATTTCTGAAGGTTTTGGCAGTGATCCTACATCAACCTGAGGATTTTCTTCAAATTCATCAGCAATTATTTCTGAACATAGTTCTATACATTCATCACAAATATATACTCCAGGTCCTGCTATTAATCTTCTAACCTGATCTTGACTTTTGCCGCAGAAAGAACAACGTAATTGTTTTTTATCATCAAACTTTGCCATTTCTACACCTCTTTCAAAAGGTTATTCTTTTTAGTGACTAGTTATTACATCATCTATAAGGCCGTATTCCTTAGCCTCAAATGCATCCATAAAGTTATCTCTTTCAGTATCTCTTTCTATAACTTCAAGAGGCTTTCCTGTTCTTTCACTATATATAGTATTAAGTTTCTTCTTTATATGAAGAATTCTATTAGCATGAATGCTAATATCTGTAGCCTGACCTTGGAATCCACCAAGAGGCTGATGTATCATTATTTCACTATTAGGGAGTGCAAATCTTTTTCCTTTAGCACCAGCTGTAAGTAAAAATGATCCCATAGAAGCAGCCATACCTATACAAATTGTAGAAACATCACATTTTATATACTGCATTGTATCATAAATAGCCATTCCTGCAGTTATTGATCCACCAGGACTGTTTATGTAAAGATAAACATCTTTATCAGGATCTTCACTTTCCAAAAATAATAATTGTGCAACAACTAAACTAGCTGATGTATCATTTACTTCTTCTCCAAGAAAAATAACCCTATCTTTTAATAATCTTGAATATATATCGTAAGATCTTTCACCTCTATTAGTTTGTTCAACTACATAAGGAACTAAACTCATATAAATCCCCTCCTAATAATTCTATAATTTTATTTAAAATTAATTGCCAAGAAATTTCCTGGCAATTAACTTCTTTTTATATATTATGCTATATTTTCTATTTCCTAATCAAAATTTATAATATTTTAAGCTTCAACTTTAGCGCTTTTTACCACTAAGTCTATAACTTTACTATTAACAACATCTTTTTCAATCAAACTTTTTTGAGCTTGTAATACAAGTTCTGCCATTTTGTCTAAATCTTTATCAGTATATTGTTTTGCAACTTCCATTGCCTTTTCTTTTAATTCTTCTTCAGTAGCTTCTACTTTTTCAACTTCAGCTACTTTTTCTATAACTAATTTAGTTCTTACTCTTTTTTCAGCTGTTTCTTTCATGAAATCTCTAACTTTTTCTTCAGAACTATTTGTAAATTGATAGTATGATTTAAGGTCTAAACCTTGATAACTTAATCTTTGTTCTAATTCTTTAAGCATAGTATCAGTTTCAGCTTTTATCATTACTTCTGGAACATCGATTTTAGCATTTGCAGTTACTGCATCTACTACTTTATCTTCAAATTCAACTTTAGCTCTTTCTTCATTAGATTCTTCAATTTTCTTTCTTATATCAGCTTTAACTTCATCTAAAGTATCAAATTCAGATATTTCTTTTGCAAATTCATCATCAAGTGCAGGCATTTCTTTTATTTTTATATCTTTAACATCAACTTCAAATCTAGCTGGTTTACCATTTAATTCTTCCTTACCATATTCTTCTGGGAAAGTTACATTAACTGTTACATGATCACCTTTTTTAGCGCCTATAAGTTGATCTTCAAAGTTATCTATGAAAGTTCCACTTCCTATTTCAAGAGTGAAATCTGTTCCTTCTCCACCTTCAAATGCAACATCATTTACAAATCCTTCAAAGTCGATAACAGCTAAGTTTCCTTTTTCAACTGCTTCTCCTTCTTCTTTTGATTCAATTCTTGCATTTTTTTCTTGCATTTTCTTTAATTCATTTTCTACATCTTCGTCTGAAACTAAGTATTCAACTTTTTTAACTGTTACACCTTTATATTCTCCAAGTTCAACTTCTGGCTTAACAGTAACCTTTGCAGTATATACAAAATCTTTTCCTTCTTCTAATGTTACTACATCTATTTCAGGATATGCTACTGGTTCTATATTATGTTCCTTTATAACTTCAGGATATGTTTCATCTATACAATAGTTTATTGCATCTTCATAAAACACGCCAACACCATAATATTGTTTTATTATTGCAAAAGGAGCTTTTCCTTTTCTAAATCCTGGTATGTTATATTTTCCTCTGTTTTTATTATATGCCTTTGTAATAGCCGCATTAAATTTTGCAGCTTCAACTGTTATGTCGAATTTTATAACGTTCTTTTCTACTTTTTCCATATTTACGTTCATAATGAATATTCCTCCTACTAAAGTACCTTACTTATTAACTTAAATATTATAACATATAAAAATAGTTATTTACAAACAATTTTAATTCACATTTATATATTATAACATAATTTAGATTATTGTAAAAACTTTTCTAATTTTTTTTTGGTATAAATTAACTCATCATAAGATGAAAAATTTTCTTTATAAACTTCTATTATCAAGTTTCCCAGATAATTTATACTTTGTAATTTATCAAAAATTCTACCATAATCAACATTACCTTTGCCCGGCAGAAGACATGAATTTTTATCGTCCTTATCATTTATATGAAAATTAATGAGCTTTTTTCCCATACAATTTATATATTCACATGGATCAACTCCGGCTCTATACGCCTGCTTAATATCCATTGTGAAATATAAATCATATCTGCATTTTTCACTTATAAACTTAATAAACTCTAAATTACTTGACATGCACCATGACACATTTTCTTGAGCTAATTTTATATCATTTTCTAACGCTATATATGTAAGTTCATTATACACATCAACTATTAGCTTTTTATTAATATGTCTTATATCTTGATATTTCATCCCATGAAAAGTATAGCATGATGCTCCAAGCCTGCTGCCTGCTCTGCAAACCTTTTTAAAATAGGCAAGCATATCATCTCTTCTTCGTTTATATGAATCAAAAATATATGGTTCAAAAGAAGATGAAAAAGCATGCACCGAGTTTATATTTAAGTTATATTTGTTTTTTTCATAAACAAGCTTACTTACAAAATCCTCCTCATATTCAGACGGACTATTTAAAAAAATTTCAGCACTCTTAAATCCAAGTTTACTTATCACCGATACAGCATTTTCTGTGTTTACCTCTGGATAAAAAACTGCTGATGATAATCCTATATTCAACTAACCAACTCCACTTCTTTTAAACTATAAATTCTTTTTAGTTTGAAACAGTTCCATCTGCTTTCATATATTGCGTATTACCATCTGTGACTATTTGTATTCCTTTATCTGCACTTACATCATTGATTTTTACATCATTTCCATGTAAATTTGTGTTACCATAAGATTTATCTGTAAGGTTAATTCTCCAAATATATTTATCTGGTCTATTATCAAACCAAGGAACCTGTGATATATATACAATTGTATTATCATCAATAAACTTTGGTGATGCACACCAAACATAATTTGGATTGTTTTTAAGTACGTCATCCTTCGAAAATACCATACCACTTGTTGAACTATATGTTTTATATGTTATATCTGAAGCAGTCCCATTTGAATCTATATAAAATATATTTTGTCCTGCCTTTTGATAAATTATCACACTTTGAGCTGAAGGACTTATATTATATTCACCATCTAATCCATTCAAATTAACTGATTTTATCTTTTTGTTGTCTCCATAAGTGACAATTACTTGTTTATCATTAGTTAATTGTATATTTGCTGTTTTATCAACGCTTTTTTTAGTATCCGTTTTAGTTTTGCTCTTAATTACAACGTCATGTGATTTTGATGTATTTGTATCCTTTTTAGTTGTTGACGTCTGAAATTTTGCTGCCATTTCTTTAAAGTTTGCGCCTTTAAAATTTATTCCTAAATACACTCGTATAATTACTACGATCGCAATGCACACAGCCAAAAATATAGTTGCTCGTTTTATCCTCTTCTTTCTTTTTAACTGTTTTTCATATTGACTGCTAAAAATACTTGGTCTACCCAATTTTCAACCCCCCTAAGTAATTATCTACTTTATTATACCTCATATGGGTGTATTTTAATAATAATTTTTTGTAAATTAGTGAAATTTTTTATAGTTATAAAAAAGCAGAGTACAGATGACGGAGTACAGAGTACAGTGAAGGATGATTTACCTTTCGATTCTCTCAGGTAAATCTTAAACTTAAATGTATCAGCTTCGCTTAACGCTATCTATAGCGGTATTGCGTAAGCAATAAAAAAATAAGTTCTTAGCTTTTTCTACGCTCTCGTAGAAAAAGCATCCTTCACTGTACTCTGTACTCCGTACTCTTAGTTAAATTGTAATTTAACAGTATAAATTGGGTATTAGCAATTTCAATCTTCCAGATTGTTTATCTTTATTTAAAGTATTCTTTCATAGGTAAATATTCTACTTTTTTATTTTGCTTCTGTACTTCAATAGCAGTTACAAAAGCTTCTGCCGTGTCAATACATGTAAATACTGGCACCCTATATACAGCTGCTTTTCTTCTTATTCTAAAGCCTGTTGTACCAACTATATTTCCTTTTGTTGGAGCATTTATTATTAAATTTACCTTCTCATCATCAATGGCTTTCATAAGTTCATTCAATGTAAGAACCTTGCATTCAACTCCCTTTCCCATTAAGAAGTCTCCAGTTCCTTTTGAGGCATAAATTTTATATCCAAGTTCCTTATATTTTTTTACTAATGGTACGCTTTCTTCTTTATCTACATCTTTAACTGAAACATATAAATTTCCTTCAGTTGGTATATTATAGCCTGCTGCCCTAAATCCCTTGTAGATTGCCATTTCAAATTTCTTATCTACACCCATTACTTCTCCTGTAGAACGCATTTCAGGTCCTAAATAAGTATCTACATTTGCAAGTTTTTCATTTGAAAATACAGGTACTTTTACAGCATATAGCTTATTATCTCTCTTTAAACCTGTGCCATAACCAAGATCTTTAAGCTTTTTGCCTGTTATAATTTCAACTGCAAGCTTAACCATTGGGACACCGGTTACTTTACTTAATATAGGCACTGTTCTTGATGCTCTAGGATTTACTTCTATTACATATACTTTTTTTCCATCATAAACGTACTGTATATTCATAAGTCCCTTTACTTCGAGAGCCTTTGCAAGTTTGTTCGTATATTTAGTAAGTGTTTGTATAACTTCTTCTGGAAGTGTATGATAAGGATACATTGTTATACTATCTCCAGAATGCACTCCTGTTCTTTCAATATGTTCCATAATTCCAGGCATAAGTATATCTTCACCATCTGCTATTGTATCAACTTCTATTTCTGTTCCTTTTATATATCTATCAATTAACACTGGATGCTCCGTTGAAAGTGTAACTGCCTCTCTCATATACTTTTGAAGACCTGCCATATCATAAACAACCTGCATCGCACGTCCGCCTATTACATAAGATGGTCTTACGATTACAGGATATCCAAGCTTAGCTACTGCATCATAAGCTTCTTCCATACTTGTTACTGCAGTTCCTGGTGCTTGTGGAATTTCGAGTTTCTTTAATAGTTCACTAAATTTTTCCCTGTCTTCTGCAAGATCTATGGAGTTAAAAGAAGTTCCAAGTATCTTAACGCCTTTTTCATTAAGTTTTCCAGCAAGATTTATTGCAGTTTGACCACCAAGCTGAACTATAACCCCCTCTGGCTTTTCTTTTTCAATAATGTCCATTACATTATCTATATAAAGTGATTCAAAATAAAGCTTATCAGCAGTATCAAAATCTGTACTTACTGTTTCAGGGTTATTATTAATGGTAATTGATTTGTAGCCTGCTTCTTTTATTGCCCACACTCCATGAACACAGCAATAATCAAATTCTATTCCTTGACCTATTCTTATAGGACCAGAACCTAAAACTATTATCTTTTTATCGTCTGTGATTTCATCTTCATCCTCTTTTTCATAGCATGAGTAATAATATGGTGTTTCAGCCTCAAACTCTCCGCTACAAGTATCAACCATCTTGTATACTGGTTTAACATCTTCCGTTAACTTGTATATTTTATTTTCTGACATGCTAGTTAATCTAGCTATTTCTTTAACAGTAAATCCCATTTTCTTAGCTTTTCTTATAGATTCAGTTTTATCTTCTATATCTTTGTCTTCAAGTTCTTTTTCCATCTTTACTATGTTATTAATTCCATTTAAGTACCATTTATCAATTTGCGTTATTTCATGTACTTTTTCTATTTCAACGCCTCTTCTAAACACTTCAGCTATAGCAAATATTCTTTCATCGTCCTGCATTTTTATTTTTTCAATAAGTTCTCTTACTGTTGTATACTGGAACTTTTCAATTCTAAGACCAGTCATTTTTCCTTCTATAGAAGTGACTGCCTTTAAAAGTGCATTTTCAAAAGTTCTATCTATGGCCATAACTTCTCCAGTAGCTTTCATCTGTGTTCCAAGATGTCTCTCAGCTGTATTGAATTTATCAAAAGGCCATTTTGGTATTTTTACTACGACATAATCTAAAGCCGGTTCAAAACATGCACTTGAATTTTTTGTTACATAGTTTTTAAGCTCGTCAAGGCTATATCCAATTGCTATTTTAGCTGCAATTTTTGATATTGGATAACCAGCTGCTTTTGATGCAAGAGCACTAGAACGGCTTACTCTTGGATTAACTTCTATTACAATATAATTGCTACTTTTAGGATCTAGAGCAAATTGTATATTACATCCACCTTCAATTTTAAGATTTCTTATAATTTTAAGAGCTGAATTTCTAAGCATATGATATTCTTTATCTCTAAGTGTTTGTGATGGTGCTGTAACTATACTATCTCCAGTATGTACCCCAACAGGATCTAAGTTTTCCATATTACATACTATGATACAGTTATCTTTCTTGTCTCTCATAACTTCATATTCGAGTTCCTTCCAACCGGCAACACTTTGTTCTAAAAGTATTTGACCAATAGGGCTAAGCTTTATACCTCTTGAACATATTTCAAGGAGTTCTTCCATTGTAGTTGCTATTCCACCGCCAGTTCCTCCAAGTGTATATGCAGGTCTTATTATAACAGGAAGGCCGTATTTATTTACAAACTCAACACATTCATCTACATGCGTAGCTATAATACTCTTAGGTATAGGTTCATTAATTTCTTCCATTAAATCTTTAAAAGCTTCTCTATCTTCTGCCTTTTTTATAGCTTCACTGTTTATTCCAAGAAGCCTTACATTATTTTCTGTAAGCACTCCTTTTTCTTTTAATTGCATCGCAAGATTTAAAGCTGTCTGACCTCCAAAACCTGCAAGTATACCATCTGGTTTTTCGTTTTTAATTATTTCAGCTAATGCTTCAACTGTTAAAGGTTCAATATAAACTTTATCTGCAATATGTGAATCTGTCATTATAGTTGCAGGATTACTATTTACTAAAACTGTTTCTATACCTTCTTCTCTTATTGCCTTACAAGCTTGAGTTCCCGAGTAATCAAATTCCGCTGCCTGACCTATTATTATTGGACCAGAACCTATTATTAATACTTTTTTTATTGTTTTATCTAAAGGCATAATTATCCTCCTCTATTATATCCAGTATTTTTTAGTATGCTACTTTTTCTAAGCAAGAATCATCTTGAAGTTTGCTTCTCTTTATATTTTCCTCAAATTGTTCAAATAATATTGTTGTATCTGTAGGACCAGGAGCACCTTCTGGATGAAATTGAACCGAGAATATTGGAAGTTCAGTCGATTTCATACCTTCTACAGTTCCATCATTTAAGTTTCTATGTGTTATTACCATATTCTTATCCAAAATACTTGCTTCATCTACGGCATATCCGTGATTTTGTGCAGTTATATATGCTTTATCTCTTTCAATATCATATATACCATGATTTCCGCCTCTATGCCCATATTTCATTTTATAGGTATTTCCTCCAATTGCAAGTGCAATTATTTGATGACCAAGGCATATTCCAAAAGTAGGTAAGCATTTTAACAGTTTTGCTACATTTTTCACCGCATTAGGTATGGACTTTGGATCTCCAGGTCCATTACTCAAAAATAACCCATCAGGATTGATGCTTAAAACCTTCTTATAATCAGTATCATATGGGAATATAGTTATATCAAAATTTCTTGCCTTTAAGTTTTCTATTATATCATTTTTTATTCCGAAGTCCATAACTGCAACTTTATATCCAGTTCCAGCAATGTGTAAAATTTCTTTTGTGCTAACTTCAGAAACGTATCTATCTACAATCTCCGTTGAATCTATAATTTCTTTAAGTTTACTTATTTCAAAAATCTCATTTGAAATTACACACTTCATTACTCCTGCATTTCTTATTTTCTTAGTTATGCTTCTAGTATCAACTCCATATATTCCAACAATATTCATTTTCTTTAACATTTCATCCAAAGTCATTTCATTCATATAGTTGGATGGATTTTCACTTACATTTTTTACAACAAAACCTTTTGCGTACACACGGTTTGATTGATTTTCAACGCTGTTTACTCCATAATTTCCTATAAGAGGATATGTCATGTTTACTATTTGTCCTGCATAAGAAGGATCAGTTAATATTTCTTGATAACCTGTCATTGAAGTGTTAAAAACAATTTCTCCAACTTCAGTTCCTAATTTTCCAAATCCGTTTCCTTCAAAAACTGTTCCATCTTCTAAGTATACTATGCCTTTCATTTAATACACCTCTTCTTTATAATATTAGCTTACGCTAAGTTACTTCTTTGATTTATTATGCATTTATTATTATAATTATACATATATTATCTCATATTTTTTAATAGTGTCAATGGCATCAGATTATTTTATCCACTTTTTATTTACAATATGCAAACAAACTTTTCTTATATTTATACAATTATTTATAAAAAAAACCTTCTGCCAAAGACAGAAGGTTTATAAACAACCGTAACATTCTAAATCATATTTAAAATCACCTAATTATGTACTTACTATAAAACTGCATAATAAAAGCCTTCTCCAGAAAGAAGACTTAATGTACATAACAATACTTTAAGTAAATTTTAAACATATTCCCAAATCCTTCTTAGCCTCTCTGGACCAATCATTAAAGGTATATTCAGTTTTCATTTGCTTTATTTATAATATCACTATTCCATTATAGTGTCAATACTATTTAAAAGTTTTTATTTTATCAAATGGGTACGCCCTTAGTATGACATGACCATTTAATGCTTTAAGAGACACTGGTCCAAAATCCCTGCTATCCTTACTTATGCTTCTATTATCCCCAAGTACAAATATATATCCGTTTGGAATTTTATAGCTTTGGTTTTCATGCAAAAAGCTTTCGCCTCCTGTATAGGTATTCGGATCAAGATAGCTTTCCTTCAATACCTTACCATTCAAATAAACTTTTCCAGAATTTAATTCTATCTCGTCTCCCGCAGTAGCTATTACTCTTTTTACAAAGGTTTCATGTGCTGAATCTCCAGAGTTAAATGTAACTATTTCGCCTTTTTTTATATTTTTGGTATATAGGCTAATTTTTTCAACAAATAGCACATCTTTATTTTTAAGTGTAGATACCATTGAAGAACCATCTACATTAGCCCTAGCAAACACATAAGTTCTAAATAGTAAAGAAATTGCTATAGCAATGCCTATAGTTATTACATATTGAGCTATTTCTTTTTTAACATTTTTATTTTTTTCATTATCCTTTATTTCCATCCCCTGCACATCCCCTTAAAATATTTTAATTTTATTAAAAGGATACAATCTAAAAACAACATGACCATTTAATGCTTTAAGCGATACTGGTCCAAAATCTCTACTATCTTCACTTACACTTCTATGATCACCCATAACAAATATATATCCATCTGGGACTTTGTATTTTTGATTTTCGTGTAAGAAACCTTCTCCTTGTGTAAATGTGTTTGGATCAAGATATGTTTCTTTTAATGCCTTTCCATTTAAATAAACTTTTCCACCTATTAATTCTACTTCGTCACCAGCAGTAGCTATTACTCGCTTTACATATGTATCATGATTTGGATTTCCAGAATCAAAAGTAACTATTTCACCTTTTCTTATATTATCAGCATACAAGCTAAGCTTTTCAACAAATATTACATCTTTATCTTGAAGTGTAGACATCATTGATGGTCCATCTACATTAGCTCTAGCAAACACATAAGTTCTAAATAACAATGCAACTACAATTGCAACGGCTATAGATATTACATATCCCATTACTTCTTTTTTAACATTTTTAGTTTTTGGCTTATTCTCAATTTCTTCTTTACTTTCTTCTTTAGCTTTGATTTCTTCAATCTTAGATTCCTCGTTATTAGTTTCATTATCGCTAGATTTTTTATTGTTAGTTTCCATTTATTCACCTTCCATTATTCATAGTTAAATTTCTACATGCTGAGTGCTATTTTATATTATACGACTTTTTTATTATTAAGAGCAATATAAATAATCAAGCTTTTCAGATAGTGTTATATTGTTAACCTGCCATTTTCTATACGGACAACGTTCTACAATATGTTCTCCTTCTATTTCATTAGCAAAACTATAGAACCTTTCATCAAGCCATGGTGGTGTCCACATACCTGATCTGCATATATGTATAGTATCAATATCAATATCTTTTTTTATTGTATTAAAATCAACATAGTTAACTTGGAATTTTTTATTTATCACCTCAAATTCATTTTTATCTTCATAAGTATACGGACTATACATTATAAGAGATTTTTTTGCAATTTTGTTATACAAAAGTTTTCCAAGCCAATTTGAACAATTAACCTCAAACATAAAAGAATTAAGCCCTTCATATCCCAAATCAGAATGAGCATCTATATTAATAACATAATTGCAGTTATTTTCCTTTGCAATATCATAAGACCATTTATGTGAATCTGTTACATATACATTGATATTTTTTTTAATATTAAATCTATCTTTTGCTTTTCTCCAAAAAACATTCAACATATTTCCCGGAACAACTTCCTTAACTATATCTTGTCCAATTTCTTTGCTCTTAAAATATCTTTTATACCAAATGGCTTGTATATTTTTTACGCTCTCATAATACGAACCACACCATTCCCTTTTAATCGGTATAAAATAATCCCAATCTATGCTAAGCAAGGTCTTAACCATCAGCAATCACCTCTGGTTATAATTATACTACAATTTTGTATATATAAAAGAAGATTGCTGCAAAATTTATGGTAATTTAATATTTGCAGCAACCCCAACTTATTCAATTCACAATTCACGATGCACAATGCACAATGAAGGTGGATTTTCTGTTATCGCAGAAAATCTTGAAATATATTAATTTTAGATTTTTCTCCACTTACGGAGAAAAATTAACCTTCATTGTGCATTGTGAACTGTGAATTGTGCATTGCCTTATATAATTCCTCTTATTTCACTTAAATCATTTATTCCTTCTTTTTTCATGAAGTTTTCTATTCCATCTATTATATCAAGACATATATCAGGTTTTATAAAGTTTGCTGTGCCGACCTGAATTGCATGTGCTCCTGCCATTATAAATTCAATTGCATCTTGGGTGGTTGTTATTCCTCCCATTCCAACAACAGGAACTTTTACAGCCTTGCATACCTCATAAACCATTCTTAAAGCTATTGGTTTTATAGCAGCACCTGAAAGTCCAGCTGATACATTATCAAAAACAGGTTTTCTTCTCTTTACGTCTATAGCCATAGCTTTAAAAGTGTTTACAAGAGAAATAGCATCTGCCCCTGCTTCTTCACATTTAACTGCCATATCGACTATATCCTCTGCATTAGGAGATAATTTAACCATAAGCGGTTTTTTACATACTTTTTTTACTTCAGAAACGACCTTATATGCTACATCCGATTTTATTCCAAAAGCCATTCCACCATGTTTGACATTAGGACATGATATGTTAAGTTCTATCATATCAACCGTAGTATCATTTAAAAGTTTTATTCCCTCTATATAATCTTCTTCCGAGCCTCCGCCTAAATTTGCTATACAAACTGTTTCAAATTGTTTCATTTCAGAAAGTTCTTCTTGTATAAAATGTCTAACGCCAGGATTTTGAAGTCCAACACTATTCATTATTCCACTTGCAGTTTCAAAAATTCTATATCCGTCATTTCCTTCTTTAGGATTAATCGTAAGACCTTTAGAAGATATTCCTCCAAGTTTTGATACATCATAATAATTTGCATATTCCTGACCAAAACCAAATGTTCCAGAAGCTGCAATAACAGGATTTTTAAAATTAACGCCGCATATATCTACATTAGTCATTTAAAATCAACTCACTTCCTAAAAATACTGGACCTTCTTTGCATGTTCTTTTTCTTCCATCCTTAGTTTTGCATGTACACACAAGACATGCTCCTATACCACAAGCCATCTTATTTTCCATAGATACAAAAACAGGAGTGCTAGTCTTCTGACACATTTTTATAACTTTATACATCATAATCTCTGGTCCACAGCATAAAACCATATCATAAGCTTCTGGTTTAAGTAAATCTGTAACATATCCCTTGTGCCCAATACTTCCATCTTCTGTGGATAACTTCACATTGTTAACATATTTTTCCACATTATCCACAGTTTTACTCACAGTTCTAAAGCCTGCATAAAAATCTACTGAGCACTTTTTTAATTGCTTGGCTAGATAAAGCATTGGTGCAGCACCTATTCCGCCGCAAACAATAGCAACCTTACCTTTTATCTTTTCTACATCAAATCCATTTCCAAGAGGTCCTGTTATTTTTATTTCATCTCCAGCCTCAAGTTCTGATAAAATTTTTGTTCCTTTTCCAACTACTGCATATAAAAATGATATTTTTTCTTCGTCAACATCATGTATACTTATTGGTCTGGATAATACTGGTTCCATATCCCAAGCCCTTAACAAATAAAACTGACCTGGTTTTACATCAAATTTTCCCTTTATACTTAATTTATATATTCCATCTTCAATTTTTATATTTTCATATACTTTTTCTATAGTATACTTTTCTTTCATAAATAATTCTCCTCCATTGTGAACTGTGAATTGTTAATTGTGAATTGCTTCTAATATACTATCTCTCATATTTATCGCTTCTTCTCTAGCGCAAACTTCAAATTTCCCTTCTCCGCCTTCTTTTTTCTTATAAGCTAGAAGTATTCCTCTTGAAGAATTTACAACTCCTCCGTTACCTTCTCTCAAATATAAACTTATATTCTTTGCTGTACCGCCTTGTGCACCATAACCAGGAATCAAAAAGAACATATTCTTAAAATTATTCCTTATTTTTATTCCTTCATCCACGTGAGTACATCCTACTACTGCACCTATAGAAGAGTATCCTGAGTTTCCTCTTAAACTTTCTCCAATTGAATATATTTTTTCTCCAACTTCATCATAAACTCTTTTTCCACTTGCAGTTTCTATGTATTCAATATCTTCCGCGCCCCTATTTGATGTTATCAAAAGTACAAATGCACCTTTTTCTTTTTCCTTCATATAAGGTAAATAAGGCTCTATGCTGTCCATTCCCATATATGGATTTAAAGTTATAATATCGCTTTCAAAATCACCTTCAAAATGTGCTTTTGCATACATTTCTGCTGTTTTTGCAATGTCTCCTCTTTTTATGTCTGCTATAGAAATTGCATCTTGTGATTTAATATATTTCAAAGTATTTTTATATGCCATAAGTCCAGCAAGACCATATGCTTCGTAATATGCTATTTGAACTTTATAGCACGAAACAACATCTAAAGTCTCATCTATTATTTTCTTATTAAAATTAAATATTGCATCTTCTATATTTTCATATTTATCTAAAAAATTCTTAGGTATATAACTTAAATCTGTATCCAATCCTAAACAAACATGCCCATTTTTTTTAACACTTTCATAAAGCTTATCTATAATCAAAAATATCACTCCTATTATTTAACATATACAGTTTTTCCACTCTTTAAAGTTCTTAACACTTCTCCGTAAACTTCCATTCCATTAAAAGGTGTATTCTTACCCTTCGATTGAAACTCATTTGAGTTAATTTCATATTTTTTATCCAAATCAAGTACTACTAAATCTGCTTCAAATCCAACTTCTATTCTGCCTTTATTAACTCTAAGTATTTCCGCAGGATTTTTTGACATTATTTCCGAAAGTTTATTTAAACTTATATTCTTTTCATGCACAAGTTTTGTGTAACACACCGAAAATGAAGTTTCTATACCCGTCATGCCTGGTGCGCCTTTCTTCTTATCTTCTGTGGAATGGGGTGCATGATCTGTTCCTATTGCATCCACAAATCCATACTTTATTGCTTTTATTAAAGCTTCCACATCCTCTTCTTCCCTAAGTGGCGGATTTACTCTAAAATCAATTTTATCATTAAGTGCTATATGATGTGGTGTTACTTCACAAGTTATATTGTCATATCCCGCTTTTTTAGCTTCTATTATATAGCTTATAGCTTCTTTTGTACTAACATGACATACATGAAATTTGCAACCAGCTACTTTTGCAAGTTCTATATCTCTAAAGGTAGCCAAATTTTCTCCAAGCCTACTATCTACCGAAAATATTTCTTTATCATCTTCATGATCCATCAAAACAAAATTTTTTTCTTTTGCTTTTTTCATAGCCTCAAGCATTACTTTACTGCTTTCTACACCTTTTCCATCTTCTGAAATTGCTATAACTTCATCACTTAAATCATCTAAATGTGATATATCTTTTCCTTCCATATTCCTTGTTACGCTTACCGCTTGACTTACATCTATAAGTCCTATCCTTTTAGCTTTATCCTCGACATACTTAACTGTTTCCATTGTACTGCATACTGGTTTTGTATTTGCCATTAAATTTAAAGTTGTATATCCGCCTCTTACTGCTGCCCTACTTCCCGTTTCTATATCTTCTTTATAAGTGAGCCCTGGATCTCTGAAATGACTGTGCAAATCTACAAATGCAGGCATTAAAGTATATCCCTGTATATCTAATACTTCTGCATTCTCCATTAGATTTTTTCCTATTTTCTCTATAATACCATTTTTTATATATACATCTCCAACGAAGTCCTTTGCAAAATCAACAATTCTTGCATTTTTTATCAAAAGATCCATTACTCTCATCTCCTATAAATTATTTTTTTTATATATTTCATCACAATATTCGCATTTATATTCTCCAGCTTTTTCGTCTACAAGCCTAAACTTATGCGGAATATATTTTTCTACTGATGTAATACATCTAGGATTTTTACACACAATAACATTTTCAACCTGCTCTGGTAACTTTAATTGTATTTTTTCTTTTATTTTTTCGTCTTTTATTATATTAATTGTTATGTTTGGATCTAAAAATCCAAGTACATCTAAATTTAAATCCATAACATTTTCTATTTTTATCATATCTTTTTCTGAATTTTTTTTACTAACCGCATTCATTATAAGGGCTGTTGGAAAATCCGCTTCATCTAACTTAAGATATTTATATATTCTTATACCATGTCCTGGCTTTATATGATCTATTACTATTCCGTTTTTTATACTATTAATTGTAAGCATATTAGCACACCCCCATTAACTTAGCCATCAAGGCCATTCTAACATACATTCCATATTGTGCTTGCTTAAAATAGCATGCTCTTTTATCATTATCAACATCATAAGCTATTTCATTTACTCTTGGAAGTGGATGAAGTATTATCATATCATCTTTAGCCATTGAAAGCTTATTTTTGTCAATTATATAGCTGTCTTTAAGTCTTATATAATCCTCTTCATTGAAAAATCTTTCCTTTTGAACTCTTGTCATATATAAAACATCAAGTTTATCAATTACATCTTCAATTCTCTTAACTTCCTCATATTCGATATTATTCTTCTCAAGAATTTCTTTTTTAATGTATTCTGGTATTTTTAATTCATCTGGTGATATTAAAATTATTTTATTATTTTTATATCTTGACATAGCTTTGATAAGTGAATGAACGGTTCTTCCAAATTTTAAATCTCCACACATACCTATTGTCATATTTGAAAGTTTTCCTTTTATAGTTTTCATTGTCAAAAGATCTGTAAGCGTTTGAGTTGGGTGTTGATGTCCACCATCACCTGCATTTATGACAGGAATTTTAGAATACATTGATGCAACCTTAGGCGCTCCCTCTTTTGGATGCCTCATAGCTACAATATCTGCATAACATGAAACGATTCTTATTGTATCGGCAATAGTTTCTCCCTTAGATACTGAAGTTGAATTTGGCTCAGAAAAGCCTAAAACTTCACCACCAAGTCTAAGCATTGCCCCTTCAAAACTAAGTCTTGTTCTTGTACTTGGTTCATAGAAAAGTGTTGCTAAAATTTTTCCTTCTGCAACATGACTATACTCCTTAGGATTTTCTATTATCTTCTCAGCAAGTTCAAAAATTTCTTCTAATTCCTCTTTAGTAAAATCCATTGGGTCTATTAAACTTCTTCCTTTTAACATAATTAATCCTCCTTCTTAGTTTCGCTGAACTAAATTTAAAGGTATTCTATGGAAACTAATTTTAATTTTTTCTTTATAAAATAAAAACCTTCCATTTTACAGGAAGGTATAATGTGCCACTATAGATTATCTCTATATACCTTCCTAGCCTCACAGGACCAGTATTAAAGGTCTTAAATATTCTTAGTTTATACTAACACCTTAAAGTTGCCTTGTCAATACGCAAGTATTATTACATCAAAATTTGTTTGATTTAATTATCATAGATAGATAACTTGGAACATAAAAATTGCAAATTCCAAGCTTATCCTGACAGCAATGTTTTTCAATTCACAGTTCACGATGCACAATTCACAATGAAGGAGGATTTTCCTCCGCTTTGCTGCTGAAAATCTTAAAACTTATTTTTTTATTGCTTACGCGATAGCACCATTTATGGTGCTAAGCGGAGCTTATAATTTAAGATTTGCCTGACGAAAGTTTATTAATATACAAAGTTTTATTTCACTACTATTGAAAGTACTTATACTAAGTTAAAGAACCTACATTGGCTTTACGCCCAAACCCCTAGTATGTGTAGCCTTCATTGTGCATTGTGAATTGTGAATTGAAAATATTAACATTAAGTAAATCCCTATTATTTCTAAGGTTAAATTTTAGATTTTATGATATAATCGCATTAGAGATAAACGCAATTATAGATAAACCTGTTCAACTACCAAAATCAATTTGCATCATAGTTCCTAGAAGATGGCATTTTGATACAAATTAATTTTGAAGTTTCAAGTGGTTTATCTTTAAATCAAAGTACTAATGAAAGTAGGGATAATTTTGGTCGAAAAACTTATAGACATAGTAATTCTTATACTCGGTAAATTAGGTTATGCAGGAGTTTTTTTTGGAATGTTTTTTGAAAGTGCTTGTATTCCTATCCCCAGCGAAGCAATCCTACCTTTCGGTGGATATCTAAGTTCTTCCGCAGCACCAGCAAACCAAAAATTAAATTTAATATTTATGATACTAGTTGGAACCATAGGTGGTATATTAGGTTCAATAGTAACTTACGAAATAGGTGCTAGAGGCGGCAGACCTCTTGTAGAAAAATACGCTAGCAAGCTTCATTTATCTAAAGAAAAAATAGCTAAAAGCGATGCTGTTTTCGCAAAATATGGAGATAAAATAGTTTTCTTTTCAAGACTTTTACCTATAATAAGAACCTTCATATCTCTTCCAGCTGGAATTGCAAAAATGGATTTTACTAAATTTGTAGTATATACATCTTTAGGTTCTGCTCTTTGGAGTGTGGTTTTAGGATATGTTGGATATGTAATGGGAAAAAATTGGGGGGCTATTCGTCCACTTTTCCACATAGCAGATTACATAGTAGCTGGTGTTATAGTATTATTTATAGCATATAAAATATTTAAGAAGTTAAAAAGCCCTAAAAAAGCAGCTTAATTTTATAAAATGCACAATTGCAGTATACTATACCGTTTACTGCAATTGTGCATTTTAACAATGTTATAATCAATCAAATATAAAAGTATATTTATGATTAAAATATCATTACTTGTTTTGCCTCGTATCCTTCTTTTTTTATATCAGCAGATAAAAAAGTTGCTCTATATAAGTCTATTTTTATTACATTCATAAGCATATTAAGTTTCTTTATATTTTTAGGATCCAATTTTTTCAGCTTAATTATTTCATCATATTCATAATCATTATAATCTATAATAGTTGCTATGCCGCTCAACTGTAAGCCTTCTAAATTAGCAAATCCTGAATAGTTTTCATAAACCGCAATACTTACATTATCATTTCGTAATAAATTAATAAATTTTCTGCCACCCTCAGTAATAATATATATCTTTCCATTTTCATAAATGTATTCTATTGGCGTACCTATAACCATATCATTACTTGCGGTACAAAGGGTACATGTACTATGAAGGTTCAAAAACTCCTCTACTTTATTTTTTAAAAGTTCTTTTGGATATTTTTTTATGTCATCTTCCATTATGCTTCTTATATCAGCTGCATATTTAATAAAATGCTCCTTTAATTCCATTAACTTATATCCATACTCTTTAGGTTTATTGTTAAATTTCTTAATTTTCAATTCATCTTTATCAAAATAGAAACAATCTTCATATATTAAATTTTTATCTAATAGCTTATGAATTTCTTTGATACATAAAGATATATGGATTTTACTATCATGAGCATTATAAAATAAAACTGTTTTCTTTTCTTTTAACCAGCCTATATTGTTATATATAAACTCCAAAATTTGAGAACTGCATTTATTTTCACTTAAGACAAAACAAATATAATCAAATTTGCTATACTGCTCTTTAAATTCAGCAGTTTTACAATACCTTGAAGGTCCTGTGATAAGAGCAATATCCTTAACAGCGCCTTCAATTAATTTATTATCAGCTTCATAAATATATAATATACTCTTAATAATGACCATCCCCTTAAAGTTTTAACTGCTTAAAATGTTTTCCTTGATATTTAAAAGCATTAACTGGGCACTTTTGTACACATCTTTGGCAAGCTATACACTTATCAGCAAAGGATATCTTTTCATCAAATTTTATGTTTCCTACTGGACATTCCCTTTCACACTTCTTGCACTTTACGCACACTTCTTCATCAATTGTAAGATTCTTTTTTGCAAATTTATTTAGGGTTGGCATATATATTTTATATACAAGCTTACACAATTCTGTAACGTAAAGAGATTCTTTTTCTATATATACTTCATCTTTCAAGAAGCTTTCCACCATATTGCTAACCTCTAGTGGCACTTCACTTAAAATTTCTTTCTTTTTTTCTTCAGTAGTTGCTTTAAACTTACCCAAATAGTAATTATTAGGCATTGAAATTGATTTCATATATACTATATTGTAGCCTTTTCTTTCTAGCATCTTACTAACTTGTCTTCCACCATATCCAAGAGCCGAGGCTTGAGTTGATAGTAGAATGCATCTCTTATTATCAACTTCTGGTGCCTTAGATGATAACCAATCAGTAAATATTTTAGCGAAAACCTCAACATGAATTGGAGATGCGAAAATATAAAAATCGTATTCATCTTTTAATTCTTCATTATTCTCTACATTAAATAATTCACATTCAATATTTCTTTTTTCAAACTCATTTGCAATAAACTTTACTAAATATTCCGTATTACCTGTCCCAGAAAAAAATGCTATTAGTCCTTTCAAAAATATCACCTCTATATATTTATATATTATAAATCATATGATAATACATTTTATTACAATTATCTATAGAAAAAGGCTATGTTTTAAATAAGGCATCTTAAAGAAAATAAAAGGATTTTCCCAATTTAGGAAAATCCTTTTATTTTTTATAACTATTATACGTTAAATAATAAATCTGAGTAAGTTGGGAATGGCCATGCTTCTTTTCCAACTATTACTTCAAGTTTATCAGCAACTTCCCTTAATGCACTCATTTTTTCGAAAACATCGAATTTATATGCATAAGCTTGATCATAAGCATCTGCTTTAGCTGCTGCTTCTGCTGTTGAAGCTTTAAGTGCAGCTATGTTCTTACTAAGAGCAGCTGTAAGTGAAGAAATTTCAGTTACAAGTTCAGTTTGTGCAGATACATCTGCAGTAGCTACTGCTGCTTTTATAGTGTTTATTGATGCTGCTATATCAGTTGCATATTTTATTACAGCTGGAAGTATTTTCTTTGAAGCCATATCTACCATTGTAAGTGCTTCAATATTTATAATCTTTGAATAATTTTCAAGTGAAATTTCATAACGTGATTCCATTTCAATCTTGCTCATTACTCCAAGTTTTTCCATAAGAGCTATATTCTTTTCACTTATAAGTGCTTTTGTAGCTTCTACAGTAGTCTTTACATTTGGAAGACCTCTCTTTTCAGCTTCAACAACCCATTCATCTGAGTATCCGTTTCCGTTAAATACAACTTTTCTGTTTTCTTTAACGAACTCAGTAATTATTTTTGAAACTTCTGCATCTACATCTGATGCACCTTCAAGTCTAGCAGCTACTTCTGATAAAATTTCAGCAACTATTGAATTTAGCATGCAATTAACAGTTGAAACTGGTGCTGATGATGGTGGCATTCTAAATTCAAATTTATTTCCTGTAAATGCAAATGGTGATGTTCTATTTCTATCAGTTGCATCTTTTGTAACAACAGGTATTGTTGTAATTCCTAAATCAAGTTTGCTTCCAGTCTTTGATCCTGTTAAAGCACCCTTTTCAATTTGCTCTAATACATCTTCAAGCTGTTCTCCTACGAATATTGATATTATTGCTGGAGGAGCTTCGTTTGCACCTAAACGGTGATCATTTCCTGCATTAGCAGCTGAATATCTAAGTAAATCAGAATATTCATTTACTGCTTTTATTACAGCACTGAAGAATAATAAGAATTGTTTGTTGTCATGTGGAGCATCTGTTGGATCTAATAAGTTAATTCCATCATCTGTAGCCATTGACCAGTTGTTGTGTTTTCCGGAACCATTAACACCTGCAAATGGTTTTTCATGAAGTAAGCAAACAAGATCATGCTTTAATGCAACTTTCTTTAATGTTTCCATAACAAGTTGGTTATTATCTGCTGCTAAATTAGCATCTGAAAATATAGTTGCTAATTCGTGTTGTGCAGGAGCAACTTCATTATGCTTTGTTTTAGCAGTAATTCCAAGTTTCCAAAGTTCTTCATCAACTTCGCTCATGAAAGCTGCTACTCTATCTTTTATAACTCCAAAATAATGATCTTCGAGTTCTTGTCCCTTTGGAGGCATTGCACCAAATAATGTTCTTCCTGTGAATATTAAATCTTCTCTTTCATCATAAGTCTTCTTATCAACTATGAAATATTCTTGTTCAGGTCCAACAGTTGTTAAAACTCTTTTTGAAGTTGTATTTCCAATTGCTTTTAATACACGCATTGCTTCTTTTGATAAAACTTCGCTTGAACGTAAAAGTGGAGCTTTCTTATCTAAAGTTTCACCAGTATATGAGCAAAATACAGTTGGTATGCAAAGAGTATTATTCTTTATAAATGCTGGTGAAGTAGCATCCCATATAGTATATCCTCTTGCTGCACAAGTTTGTCTAAGGCCACCTGAAGGGAATGATGATGCGTCAGGTTCTCCTTTTAATAATTCCTTACCTGAAAATTTAAGAATAGTTTTTCCTTCAGTTGGAAGTGAAACAAAAGCGTCGTGCTTTTCAGCAGTTGTTTCTGTTAATGGTTGGAACCAATGTGTGTAATGAGTAACCCCTTGTTCAACTGCCCAATCCTTCATTGCATTTGCAACTTCATCTGCAACTGATACGTCAAGTGGAGAACCCTTCTCTATAGTATTCTTTAAAGCCTTAAAAGCTGGCTTTGTAAGACGTTCCTTCATAACTGATTCATTAAATACACTAGATCCAAAAACCTTATCTAACTTCTTCATTATTTATCCCCTTTCAAAATACAATATTTCAAAATTTAGTATATATTTAATATAATAGTTTAATCGCTTCAATACCTATACTATAATATAATTATCAATAAATTGCAATATAAAATATTTAATTTTTAATATTTGTCCTATTTTTTTTTAATATTATTATAAAAAAGCAAATTATTATAATTTTCATTATTTTAAAACAAATGGCCATGTTTTAAATAAGCATAAAAAACAGCCCTATTTAAAACATAGCCAAATAAACAAAAAATTGCAAAGCAACTCCATATCTACTTTTTGTAAATTAATATTAAAACCATAAATATAATTATAATTATTATAGCTATAGTAAGAATTATCCACTTGCTTTTCTTAGTAGTCGCAACTGAAACTAAAGGAGGATCATTTTTTTCAATCCAACTTAAATCAACTTTATCTGGATTCCTTAAATCGTAAGCCATTTCTTTAGCAGAATCATACCTTTCTTCTTTTCTCCTTCTTAAAGATCTTTTTATTGCTGACCACATCCCCACTTTAACATCTTTTCTAATATCAGTAAGTGGTTTAATGTCTGCTGTCATATGCTGATACATTGTAGTCAATGGATTATCTCCAGTAAAAGGTGGGCTACCCGCCAGCATATGATATAAAACACAGCCTACAGAATATATATCGCTTTTAGCACCGCCTCTTTCACCTTTTATTTGCTCTGGAGACATATATTCCGGCGTGCCCATAAGCCCTGAAAAACCTCTATACGTTACTCTTGGTGCACCTTGCACACTTGCAATTCCAAAATCTATTATTTTCAGATGACCATCTGCTCCAAGCATTAGGTTCTCAGGTTTTATATCCCTATGAAAAACTCCATGTTCATGACAGTACTGTAGTGTATCTAATAAATTAGCTATTAACTCTATAGCTTCATCAACTTGGAATTTTCCCTTTTTATTTATTATATTATCTAATGATTCTCCATCAACATACTTTATTACTAAATAAGGAGGAGTTCCTTCTGAATAAGCTATTGCAATTGGCAAATCAGGGTGTGACATCAATTTACCAATAGATATTTCTCTTTTAAATCTTTCGTACACCGCTGGATCTCCTAATTGAGTTACATCCGGAAATTTAAGTACTACTTTTTCATTTGTCTCCAAATCACAGCACAAATATGTGCTTGCAAATCCACCTTTGCCTAAAAATTTTATAATTTTATATCTTTGATCATAAACAGTGCCAACTTCATCTATCATATATACCCTCCCTTCACGTTGTCTAGGAAAAATGGATTGTCGTGAAGCAACCAAATTTTAGCAACTAATTTCTTAGTTTCAAGGTACTAAAGATAAACCACTTGAAACTTTAAAATTAATTTGTATCAAAATGCCATCTTCTGGGCATTATGATGCAAATTGATTTTAATAGTTGAAATGGTTTATCTATAATAACACAGTAGAATCATATTGCTTTTTCTCCGGTTTCACCTGTACGTATGCGAATAGCATCTTTTATATGATAAGTGAATATCTTTCCATCACCAACCTTACCTGTTCTTGCAGCCTTTATAATGGTGTCAATAACATTATCCACCATTGCATCTGCAACAACCATTTCAATTTTAGTTTTTGGTAAAAGGGCAATATCCAGTTCATTTTCAAAAACTTCAAGATCCATATCCGCATGACCTTTTTGTAATCCACAGCCAATAGCTTCTGTTACAGTCATACCTTTTACACCTATTTTCCCAAGACAATCCTTTACTTCCCTTACTTTGTTTGGTTGTAATATACATTCTATTTTTGTCATAAAAGCACCACCTTTATATAATATAACAGATAAAAAATCCAATGTCGATAATCATATTATACCATTTACCTTGACTGTCATTATTGTCATATTATCATATCCACCACGTTTATTACTCTCATTAATTATATTTTTCAACCCTATTTCAGTGCCATCCTTAATCAAAAACGTTTTTAATTCATCTACAGTTAAATGTTCTAATATACCATCTGTTATTAAGCAAAACATATCATTCACCATAACACGCCCAGAATAAAAATCCGGCAGCATTATTGGTTGATCACCCATAGCCTTAAGAATAACATGTCTATTAGGATGATTTCTCGCTTCTTGCGGTGATATGAGTCCTAACCTTACCAGCTTTCCAACAAGACTATGATCTTTTGTTAGTTGTACCATTTTATTAGACCTCAATAAAAATATTTTTGAATCTCCTATGTGGGTAATAAAAAATTTATCTTGTTTAATTAATAGTGCACTTAGTGTACACTTCATACTATTCATTGACGTATTACTAGTTGAAAGATCGTATATATGCATAGCTGTACGCTGAAAAGCACCTTTTAAACGTTCTTGCAGCTTTTTAGCGCTAGTATCAAAATAATATTCTTGCAATAGCACATTCACTGCTTCAGCACTTGCCACCTCACCTGCTGAATTTCCACCAACACCATCAGAAATAATAAAAAGACTTCCAAAATTCTCTATTAAATTTTTATCATTAGGTACATGATACTTATGATAGTCCTCATTATTATCACGAATTTTTCCCTTATCAGTGCAGCTTTGTACTAAAAAAAATTTTGAGTTCATATCTCCTTTTGATTTAATAATTGAATTATACAATATATCACCTCCAAGTAAACACACGCAGACTCTAATAAAATCAAAACGAATATTAATCTGTTCCAACTTGGATACATTTCTGTAAGATGGATGACTTTAAATATAGAAATTATAAATAGCAAATTTAGAGCAGAGTACAAAGTACAAAGAAGGATGATTTGCCTTTCGCGTTGCTTAGGTAAATCTTAAACTTAAATGGTGTCAGCTTCACTGAGCGCCATCGATGGCGCAATTGCGCAGCAATAAAAAAATAAGTTTTCAGATTTTTCGTAGCGTTAGCGGAGAAAAACCGTCCTTCATTCATTGTACTTTGTACTTTGGCTTCTCCTCGATAAATTGTAATTTATCAGGATAAACTTGGTATATTCTAGTCTACAATAATAGATCGACCTTGCTTTTTACTATTAAATGCGAAATATACAACACCAACAGCAAGCCATACAACTGTTGCAATAATTGCAGCTATAGCTGATACCTGAGTTGAACCTCCGCCTGAAATACCCAAATAAAAAATTGCAATAAGCATGCCTAAATTTGCAACAAATCCAAGCACTGGAATAATAACGTGTGTCAAAATATTACGTTTTTCACTATGCGCAAACGCTATTATTGCAACTAAGTTTGTCATTCCATATAAAATAAATGTTCCAACATTTGATATCAATGTAACAGCGGTTAAATTTGTTACTGATACTGCTCCTATCGCCCCTATAATAGCCGATACAATAGTAATTACCCAAACTGCAGTATGAGGTGTTGAATATTTAGGATGAAGCATCCCCATAACTGACGGTACTTCTTGATCCTTAGCCATAGCATAAGTTATTCTCACTCCTGTATTCATACATGCAAGTGTACTTCCAAAAACAGCTATAGCAACCGAGATTGCTACTATTATCATAAGAGCAAAACCAGTGTGGTTTAAAAGGGAATCACCAAGAATTTTAACCATATCCCCAATTGGTGCACTAGATGCTGCTGCTGCATCAATTCCAGTCTTATTTCCTACTTTATATGATGTATTTAACCATGCAATTGCACCACTATATTCAAATATATAAAATATAAGTCCTTGAAATACTAATGACAAAATTACTCCTCTACTTACATGCTTTGGAGACTTTGCTTCCCCAGCAAGTGCTGTAGCTGATTCAAAACCAACTAAGAGTAGCATTGAAATGGTTGCCTGAAACAATATATTAGAAAAATTGTGAGGCATAATTACCGAGGCAAAACTTTTATGAACAAATTGGACATGTTGTGGATTAGTTATTCTATATACAATTGCAAGTATAGTTGTAAATACGAGTGTTACAATTTGTATGATATTTATTATTATGCTTGATAAAGTCGAACCATTTATTCCCCTATATGCAACTGCACCAGTTAATCCAGCAAATACAATGGCTATTAATACTTGACCTAGAACCGGAATATTTATTCCAAATTCACCAAATATATACGTTATTAGTGTAGCCATCATTGCAACTAAAACACCTGGATAAACCCAATAGTATATGTGAGCAAACCATCCTATAACATACTTAACGATTCTCGATAAACCAGATAATTTTGAAGGATCGTTACTAAGTGCACGACCTGCAAAATAATATGAGCTTCCTGCACCTGCCTCTGGATATAACTCCGAAAGCTTTGCATACGAAATAGCTGTTAAAAAAGCTAAAATTAGAGCCAAAACAAGACCTGCAAACATATCCATGGCTGTAGTTTTACCAGAACTGTTTACCTGTGAAGCCTGCATTTGAAATGTAAGCCACAAAAATGCACCTGGTGCAATCAACGCCATGGCGTTCATTGTAACTCCTGTTAAGTTTAATGTTTTTTTAAGCTCTGTGTTTTCTGACATGATACATCCCCCTCCAATAATTTATAATTTTTCGTAGTTTGATTAACAGTTTTACATATAACGTCCTTTATTTTTATTGATTTATCAGTTATATTATACATAATACTATATTTAAGAAAAAAATCAACATTTTTTTTGCATATTTATTTATTTATTTTTATATTTTTAATGAACTAAAAAAATATGCATATGTTAAAACTTATATTTCAAGTTTTAACATATGCATATTTTCATTTATAGATAAACCAGTTCAAGTACCAAAATCAATTTGCATGATAAACTCTATGAAGTGATACTTCTCCAGAAATCAGTCGTTCCCTAACTCCATTTTCATTTTCTACCACTAATGCTCCCATCTCATCTATATCAACTGCTTTTGCAACTGTTATTTGATTTTTTCTTATTACCTCAATTTTTCTTCCAATAAGAATAGAATTTTCTTTGCAATATTTTAATGACCTTTCCGCATTTTCACTTTTTAAAAATTCATCATATAACTTTTCAAATTTATCTAACAAACTGCATAATAGCATCTTTCTAGAAACACATTTATCTTTTTCTATTTTTATAGACGTAGCCTTATCTAAAATTTCTTCTGAAAAATCTTTACTTTCCTGATTTACATTTATGCCTATTCCAACAATTACATAGTTTAATCTATTCATCTCACCACTTGCTTCAGCTAATATTCCACATACTTTTCTCCAATTCACTACAATATCATTAGGCCATTTTACTTTTGCTTTCATTCCACATTCATCAATCGCCATGCCCACGGCCGCAGCAGCAATACTACTTATCAAGGCTACATTATAAGCTTCTATATTAGGCTTTAGTATTATAGACATGTTTATGCATTTATATTTTGCAGATGCCCACTTTCTATCAAATCTTCCTCTTCCAGAAGTTTGTTCTTCCGCAATTACCACAGTTCCATCAACACAGCTATCTTCTATTGCCAATTTTTTAGCCTCATCATTTGTCGATCCTATTGAATCATAATATACTATGTGCCTTCCTATATACCTAGTGTTAAGTATATCTTTTATTTCATCGTATGTAAGTAAATCTGGGCACGATTTTAATCTGTAGCCTTTTTTAGAAACAGACTCAATTAAATATCCTTCTTCTTTTAATTTGTTTATGTATTTCCACACAGCCGCCCTCGTAACTCCTAAATTGCGACTAATACTTTGACCAGATACAAAATCATCAGAATTACTCTTTAATATGTCAAGTATTTTCCCTTTCACACTAAGCACCTCTCTGTATTAAAAAAGCTATTTACCTGATAGTATAATTGTATAAAATTTCAGTATAAATAAACTTTTAATTTAAGCATATGTACTTCCCATTGTCTGTACTAATTTTATTATACAACAATTTTACTTTCAATGGTACTGGTACATACACTTAATTTATGCTTAGCTTTAATTTATACACTTTAAATTGCATAATTTTGCAACTGAATTTTATTTTTTATTATAGCTTCTCATTATATTTTTTACATTCTTTCTCTATAATCTCTGCTGACCACTTATCTTGTTTAGTTACAGACGAAAAACAAAAAAACATACAGCTTGCTAAAACTACTATGGAGCTTGCTGTAAGAAGCAACAAAAATATCATATACATTTATATCTTCCCCATTCATTTAAAAATTTGACGATTCCACTGTTTAAATTTAACCTTTGGTTTTCTTCTTTTTACTTCTATAAGCTTATTAACTCTTTTTATATAATTTTTATCATCTGATATTCTTATAAGACTTTCCAAATAGTAAAAAGATACCCACCTAGGTACCTTTTTATTTGTTACAAAATAAATAAGATTTTTAGCCTGTTTAAAACTTTTAATGTGTGTATGTTTACTTACAAAATCATAGTTACTGTTATGAACTATAAATCCATTTCCGACTCTATATATTTTATATTGATTTTTTTGATACACCTGCATACCCAAATTAAAATCAACTTCCTCTCTAAAGATAAACCAAATTGAAACTTTAAATTTATTTGTACCAAAATGACATCTTCTGGGCATTTTGGCGCACATGAATTTAAATAGTTGAACTGGTTTATCTATACTTTAGATATCCGAAATAAATTAAAGCATATTAAAGAAACTAATCCTTATATTTATTTTATTTAATTAATTTATAATATGTTACATTTATATAATGATTTCAATTCAGATATTACTGTAATATTTTTACATATTTTTTCTGTTTTGTAAAGTGTTTTTTAACATAGCCAAATAAAAAAAATAAAGGTCGATAAAAATTATCAACCTTTATATACATATATGGTGCGTTTTAAGGGATTCGAACCCCTGGCCCACGGCTTAGAAGGCCGTTGCTCTATCCAACTGAGCTAAAAACGCATACTTGGAGCGGAAGACGAGATTCGAACTCGCGACGTTCACCTTGGCAAGGTGACGCTCTACCACTGAGCCACTCCCGCATATTTTATTTTGTTGGTGCAGGTGAAGGGAGTCGAACCCCCACGCCTAAGCGCTAGATCCTAAGTCTAGTGCGTCTGCCAATTCCGCCACACCTGCATCAATGGTGGCTTATCGGGGAGTCGAACCCCGGACACCATGATTAAAAGTCATGTGCTCTACCAACTGAGCTAATAAACCATATATTATTTTTTTAATTGGCTGGGATGGCAGGATTTGAACCTACGGATGCAGCAGTCAAAGTGCTGTGCCTTACCGCTTGGCGACATCCCAGCATTTGGGGTGGATATAGGGACTCGAACCCTAGACAACCAGAACCACAATCTGGCGCTCTACCAACTGAACTATATCCACCGCATTTGGTGCGTCATCGGGGACTCGAACCCCGGGCACCCTGATTAAGAGTCAGGTGCTCTACCAACTGAGCTAATAACGCATATTTGGAGCGGGTAGAGGGAATCGAACCCTCGTAACTAGCTTGGAAGGCTAGCACTCTACCATTGAGTTACACCCGCATATCTTGGTCGGGGTGACAGGGATTGAACCTGCGACCTCATGGTCCCAAACCACGCGCGCTCCCATCTGCGCCACACCCCGATGAGTAATTTGAATTTCTATATTAAGCAATTGAACCATTGTTTGCCACTCACGCGACAACAAAAACTATTCTACACTATTTTGTCGAATACGTCAAGCTTTTTATTTCAAACAGAGTACAAAGTACAGAGTACAGAGTACAATGAAGGTGGATTTACCTTCCTCTCGTCAGGTAAATCTTAAACTTAAATGTTGTCAGCTTCGCTGAACACCATACATAAAACAATTACGTAATCAATTTAAAAAATAAGTTTTTCACTTTCGGTTGTATTATAGATATACCTGCTCAACTGTTAAAATTCACAATGGTATATCTTTATTTCATTCTGTGCTTAAAATATTAGATTTCAGGTAATTTCGATATGCATTTAAAACTGCATATTAGCTCTATAAATGTGTTTTATTTTTATTAGTATATCTATAATATTTTTTATTATATTTGTTCTATATGCCTTTATAATCGGTGAAATTATATTAGTATAGATATCTTATTATTTTAAGCTACTTACATGCAATTCGACATAGTTGTGCGTGAGAGGCTGGAATTGATATTCCTTTTACAAGGAATGTATACATATGTACGAGATGTTTATAGTAGTTTTTTCTGATCTATCTTTTTTAATAGCTTTGATAAACTTAATTATTCAGTGAGTTTACAAGTTCTTTTATTTTATAAAAAAAATAAGGCTGATAAGCTACTATCAACCTTACGCAATGCCTTAATTTATATGTATATTTGGTGCGCCCAGAGGGAGTCGAACCCACGACCTCCAGATTCGAAGTCTGTCACTCTATCCAACTGAGCTATGGGCGCTCAATACGCCTTTTAGATACAAAAATGGAGCGGGTAGAGGGAATCGAACCCTCGTAACTAGCTTGGAAGGCTAGCACTCTACCATTGAGTTACACCCGCATGTCTTGTTTGAAATCACTAAATGGTTTCAAACATATGGTGCGTTTTAAGGGATTCGAACCCCTGGCCCACGGCTTAGAAGGCCGTTGCTCTATCCAACTGAGCTAAAAACGCATACTTGGAGCGGAAGACGAGATTCGAACTCGCGACGTTCACCTTGGCAAGGTGACGCTCTACCACTGAGCCACTCCCGCATGTTTTATTTTATTGGTGCAGGTAGAGGGAGTCGAACCCACACACCGAAGTACTAGATCCTAAGTCTAGCACGTCTGCCAATTCCGCCATACCTGCATTGGTGGCTTATCGGGGAGTCGAACCCCGGACACCATGATTAAAAGTCATGTGCTCTACCAACTGAGCTAATAAACCATATATTTTTTAAATTGGCTGGGATGGCAGGATTTGAACCTACGGATGCAGCAGTCAAAGTGCTGTGCCTTACCGCTTGGCGACATCCCAGCATTTGGGGTGAATATAGGGATTCGAACCCTAGACAACCAGAACCACAATCTGGCGCTCTACCAACTGAACTATATCCACCACATTTGGTGCGTCATCGGGGACTCGAACCCCGGGCACCCTGATTAAGAGTCAGGTGCTCTACCAACTGAGCTAATAACGCATATTTTTGGAGCGGGTAGAGGGAATCGAACCCTCGTAACTAGCTTGGAAGGCTAGCACTCTACCATTGAGTTACACCCGCATATCTTGGTCGGGGTGACAGGGATTGAACCTGCGACCTCATGGTCCCAAACCACGCGCGCTCCCATCTGCGCCACACCCCGGCGAATAATTTTATTTTAAATTGGTGCGTCATCGGGGACTCGAACCCCGGGCACCCTGATTAAGAGTCAGGTGCTCTACCAACTGAGCTAATAACGCACATTTTGGAGCGGGTAGAGGGAATCGAACCCTCGTAACTAGCTTGGAAGGCTAGCACTCTACCATTGAGTTACACCCGCATATCTTGTTTCAAACTAATAAATAATTTTAATATATGGTGCGTTTTAAGGGATTCGAACCCCTGGCCCACGGCTTAGAAGGCCGTTGCTCTATCCAACTGAGCTAAAAACGCACATTTTTGGAGCGGGTAGAGGGAATCGAACCCTCGTAACTAGCTTGGAAGGCTAGCACTCTACCATTGAGTTACACCCGCATATGGAGCGGAAGACGAGATTCGAACTCGCGACGTTCACCTTGGCAAGGTGACGCTCTACCACTGAGCCACTCCCGCATGTTTTATTTTGTTGGTGCAGGTAGAGGGAGTCGAACCCACACACCGAAGTACTAGATCCTAAGTCTAGCGCGTCTGCCAATTCCGCCATACCTGCATTGGTGGCTTATCGGGGAGTCGAACCCCGGACACCATGATTAAAAGTCATGTGCTCTACCAACTGAGCTAATAAACCATGTACTATTTTTTTAAGTTGGCTGGGATGGCAGGATTTGAACCTACGGATGCAGCAGTCAAAGTGCTGTGCCTTACCGCTTGGCGACATCCCAGCATTTGGGGTGGATATAGGGACTCGAACCCTAGACAACCAGAACCACAATCTGGCGCTCTACCAACTGAACTATATCCACCATATTTGGTGCGTTTTAAGGGATTCGAACCCCTGGCCCACGGCTTAGAAGGCCGTTGCTCTATCCAACTGAGCTAAAAACGCACATTTTGGAGCGGGTAGAGGGAATCGAACCCTCGTAACTAGCTTGGAAGGCTAGCACTCTACCATTGAGTTACACCCGCATATTTGGTCGGGGTGACAGGGATTGAACCTGCGACCTCATGGTCCCAAACCACGCGCGCTCCCATCTGCGCCACACCCCGGCGAGTAATCTTATTTTCATCAGGCATCTGACTTGTTGTTTGTTTGTCGCTCGCCTGACGACAGAGACTATTCTACACTATCCTGTCGAATACGTCAACCCCTTTTTTTATTTTTTTTATATATTTTTTATTAAGGCATTAATTTCTTCCCCTTCAATGTCTATGAAAGCCAAACTATTGGGACCTTTCCTGGATAATGATGCACTTCCTGGATTAATAAATAAAATTCCATACTCATTTATTAAAAGTGATTCGTGAGTATGCCCAAAAAGGGCAACATCTGCCTTCACTTCCATAGCTCTGTATCTTAATTTATTTAAATCATACTTTACCCCATATCTATGTCCATGTGTAATTAAAAAAACTTTCCCACCTATATTTTCAACAACTTCCATAGGAGCATCACACATAAAATCACAATTTCCCATAACATTTATGATTTTTCCGTTATAATATTTCTTAATTTCCTTAACATCATCTACATTATCTCCCAAATGTATTAATAAATCCACATCTTTTGTATGAGTACACGCTTTCTTTATCATTTGCTTACCTCTATGTGTATCACTTATAACAGCTATGCGCATTTTCATCACTCCCATAATATATTTTTTATTGGCTATATTTTAAATAAGTGTTGATTTTCACACTTATTTAAAACATAGCTTCCTTTAGTATGTTTGGCTATTTCTTCAAGTAATTTTTTTAAAGCTATCGCTCTATGACTTATACTATTTTTCTCCTCAGAAGCTATTTCTGCAAAGGTTTTATTATATTTAGGCATATAAAACAAAGGATCATATCCAAATCCATCTTTTCCCGCTTCTTTTTCAGCTATGTATCCTTCAACTTCTCCCTGTACTTTTATAATATTATTGTCATCTATTATAAAAACAATTGCACATATAAATTTTGCCTTTCTTTTTTCAAACGGTACTCCTTTTAACATTTCTAATAATTTCTCATTGTTTTTGCTGTCATTTCCATGTTCCCCTGCAAATCTGGCAGAATAAATTCCAGGTGCACCATTTAACACTTCTACAGCAAGACCAGAATCATCTGCAATCACCATTGAACCATTTTTTAATTTATGAATTTCAGCAGCCTTTTTATATGCATTTTCCATAAAAGTCTGTCCATTTTCTTCTACCTCTATATCTATTCCTGCTTCGCTTTGAGAAAGAATACTAACCTTATAATCCTTTAATATTTCTTTTATTTCTTTTATTTTATTTTTATTATTACTTGCAATTATCACATTATTCATTTTATTCCACCATTCTATTTAAATTACGCAAAAATAGCCAAAGCTTTGGCTTGTTATTTTCTTTAATCTGCCTTATATATTTTAAAAAGCTCATCACATTTAGGAGGTATTACTTCAATCTCTTCTGTACCTTCAACCAATATTCCTCTGCTTTCAACTATTTTTCCAATTATAACTGCATTTATTCCATTATCTTTTAAATTTTCTACAAGCTTGTTTCCATCTTTAACACATATAAGCATGCTTCCTGATGATATAAACCTTAAGCAGTCTATATTAAATATTTCTGTGATTTTTTTTGTAACATTGCTCACCGGCATTTTATTGCTATACACTTTAAACCCAACATTAGAAGCCTTTGCAACTTCCCATAGTGCACCAAGTACACCACCCTCTGTTATATCATGCATACTGCTAACTTCAAATTTCCCTGCAATTTTACCCTCTTCTACAACACTTAATTTTTCACCATAGGACTTTGCTTCTTCAATTTCATCTTTAGAAAGGTATTTCTCTAGTTTATTAAATTTTTCATTAATTGCAATATATGTTCCTTCCATACCAATACTTTTTGTGACTATTATATCATCACCAACATGAGCACCACATGTAAGAACTGTTTTATCTTTTATTGCTTTACCTACAGCCGTACAAGAAATCACCATTCTATTTACAGCATCCGTAACTTCTGTGTGACCTCCTAGAACTTGAATATTTAATTTCTCGCATTCTAGGCTTATTTCTACCATAACTTCTTTTATGTCCTCTATTGAAGCTGATGGAGGTGCCATTATTGTAACTAAAATTCCAACTGGCTCTGCACCAGATGAAGCTATGTCATTACAATTGATATTAACTGCCAATTTTCCAATTCCACTTTCCGCCGCAGTTATCGGATCTGTAGACAATATGCATTCATAATCTCCATAATTTACTATAGAGCAATCTTCACCAATACCACCACTTACTATCACGTCACTACGTATATTTCCTCTATTACTATCTATAATTGTTTTTAAATCATCCCAATTTAATTTACCAATGTCCATTATTACAATCTCCTTAAAGTCAGTATAATTTTATTTAATATTTATTCACAATTAGCAATCTTAAATCATAATATATAAAGTAGATTATTTTATCAAGGCGGTGCATGTTTTGAAATATATAGGTCCTTTTTTTAGATCAAACTCCTTAACAAAAAATAATATTGCAAATCAATTATTTCACCTTTCAAAAGAAAGTGTAAAAGATATAGTTTTTAATTCCAAGTGCGGAATAACAATTCCATTTAAGGAACTAAAAATAAAAGATATCCCTGTAAATGATATTAACATATTTAAATCATTTTCTCCACTGCTGTGCCTATATAAAAAATCTAATTGTAATTTATATAATTTAGATAAGCACTTATGTTGGGATGAAAGCAAAGCGAAAATGCACATACTTATATCAAGCAATTCTTATATGACTTTATCCTTATTAGAATTGGCTGAATATTTTTCAAAATTCAAATCAACATATCCTAAAAAATTCTACTATAGAAGTTTATATTGTAATACTGCAAAAAAGCAGCTTGACTTTTATGCAGCAAATCTTAGAAATGTAGATGGAGTTTTTATAGATAAAAAAGATATTTCTAATGATCTTAGCTCAGAAATAAAACTAGAAGAAAAGGGTAAGCCTTTTAAATTTTCAGACCAAGCTTTGCTAATGTGTGCATATTATAAATTTTCAACTTTATCCGATGAAAAGTACTCCATAGAATACAAAAATTTTTCATTCGATATTTTAAAAATGTTCTTACAATTCAAAGATGAATTATATGATTTATCAGCAAAAGAATTAAACAAACTAGTTTTAGCTCTAAATATATTTTTTGATTACAGTAAAGACATTAAATGTTATAGCTTACTAATTGATTTATTTGAATATCTTACAGAAAATCATGTTATAGAATATAGCAATAATGTTACAAATGCATGTTTAACATGCCTTAATTCGTTAATTCTATACAAAAACTCTAACTTACTAAAATTTAAATCTCAAGCTTTAAACATATACGAGAACTTAGCTAACCTATACAATCCTGAATATGGTATGTTTATAAAGGAAACTCCTAAAAAAGATTGCAGCTTTTATTCAACAGAAATAATATTATATCTTGTCAATTCAATACTAGCAAATAAGTTATGTGAAAATAAAGAAATGTATATTTCAATAGTATTAGATGTATTTAAACACCAAATATTAGAATCTGGTATAATACCATCTTGGCCAGAAGTTCCTCCTTTAGACGATCCTGAAAGATACAAAAATTTCTCACTAAAATCAGAGGATTTACTTGAAGAAAATAACTTTAAAATGCCAACACTGGCAACCCCTGCTGCTAGCGAAATAGCCCCAATTTTCTTTAAAGAAATCACCTTTAATAAGAAAAAAAGAGTTTTTGACTCGCCTAAGCAATCTTTTTATAGTGATAACAATATGTTTATATTTTTTATACTAATTCATTTGTTTAAAGGTAATTTTAACTGCTAATGGCGTAACTATCCCACTAAGATTGTTTAATACGTAGCTTTTATTATTTGTTTATAAAATAATTTTGCGTGACAGCTCATAACGCTATATATTTATTTATGGTACTTTAATTGGGAAATAATTAAAGCGCCATACTTATCTTCACTTATTCCACCAATAAATTTCTTAGCACATATCATATTATTTTTATAACATATAGGAACCATTGGCATATCAAAAAATAGCTGCTGATACATTTTACGGCTATATTCATCAATTTTATTTTTATCAGTAGAAACGCTTAAACTATACATAAAATCATCATATGCAATATTAGAATACCCTGTTATATTAAATGGTGAGTTTGAATTCCACATTTCTAAAAAACTCTCAGGATTATTATAAGCAATGTTATATTGTCCAAAGTAAATATCATACTCACCTTTTTTTAATATTTCATTTATATCCTTTCTATTATATCCTTTTAAATCAAAATTTATTTTTTCATTAGCACCAGAATCCTTTATATTTTTATTTATGTTATCAGTAATTAACTGGCACATTTTCCTATTCAGTGAACTTTCTTCAAAAACAACAGTAACCTTATTTGGATTTGCATATCCACTTTTAGTTAATTCGCTAGCTATCTCCTTCAAGTCCATTTTTCCAAATAAATCACTAGAAGTTATATTCCCTTGAATTTTCTTATCAACAAAGTTATAACATGGTGATATAACCCCCTGTGGTAAATTATCTATCAAATTTTTTCTATCAATAGCTGCACTTATTGCCCTTCTAAAATCTACTGAATTTGTTACCGATGAATTTTTAAGATTAAAATAAATAGCATCTACATTAAAAGTCGGAAAAATTTTAACTTGATTATCCTTTTTTAACCTTTCAATTTCACTTGTTGGCGGATTTGAAAACATATCGATTGTATCAGAATCAAAATCAGTAATTGAATATGCACTTATATTAGTTAATTTATTATAAAATTTTAGCTTCAACTTATTACTGATAACTTCATCTTTCATAGCATAATTTTGATTTTTAGTAATCAATAAAGTATCTTCCGACACATTTGTTAATGTATATGGACCAGTATACTTTATTTTTTTATATTCTTTTTTCCAGTTTTCTAAGCTACCATTAAATTCTCTTAAAGTAAACTCTGGTCTTGATAAAATGCTCAAGAAATAATTACAGGGATTATTTAACCTTATCCTGAGCGTTTTATCATCTAGAGCATTTATAGCAACATCATTAAAATCAGCTTTTCCTTGATTGTAGGCTTTAGCTCCATATATAAATCTAAGTTCATAGGCATAACTATTTCCATATTTTGAAGACAATATACTTTTAAAAAAATCAACGAAATCACTTGCAGTAATACCAGTTCCATCACTCCATTTTGCATCATTTTTTATATGAAATGTGTATTCTGTTTTATCTTTTGAGACATCCCATTTTTCTGCTAATGCAGATTTGATTTGCATAGTATTACTGTCTTCACATACAAGCCCTGTAAAAAGCGCTTTCAAAATTTCATTACTTTTAGAATTGTATTCATTAAATTTACTAAAACTTTCAGGTACCTCGCCAATATCATAAACCAAATAACTTTCTTTATTCGATGTTTGAAATTCTTCACTTTTCTTTTCAACGCAGCCACTTAATACAAAATTCATGATTATTATATATATAATAATTTTATAATATTTTTTCATCATCTTTACTCCAAACTCCCATAAATATTACATACTTTAATTATTTACAAAATAAAGACAAAATAAACATTTTTAATTTTTTCTATTTCTGCTTTTGCTTTAAATATGTTATATTTAGTAATTATTTATGCTATAATACATTTCGTAGCAGCTATTACGATAATATATAAACAATTTGGAGGTTACAGCGATGGAAATAGCATTAGGCATAGTTGGGCTTATTACGATGATTATTTTTTCTTTTATAGGCATATGGGGTTTTATAATATTGAAACAGCTATTAAATCAAGCAAAGTATAAGAATTATTTAATGGAAAAGTTAATTGAAAGCATAATTCTAACTTCAAAGAAAACTGATGATTCACAAATAGATGATACTTCTAATTCTCTCGAAGACGAAAATATGGATAATGACACTATAAAGTTTTAATAAATGCGAAAAAAGAGCCTAAATAAGGCTCTTTACTAAACGATTCCCATATACATAAAAAACAAAGTTCCAAGTGCTATAAACGCACATCCTGCTGAAAACAAAAGATTCCTAGATTTTTCGCTATTATCATAAAAATTTATGGCCCAAACAATCATTGTACAAATAATCAGTATATCTAATATTTTATAATTATTAAAGTTGATATACTTTATTGGCGTAAACTGTATTGGGATAATTTGATATGTAGTTAGCACAGTTAAAATAAGACTTAGTATAGTGAATGCAACAAGTGCCCACCCTAAAAAACCAACAGTTTTTTTAAGCATAATACTTCCTCCCTAAAACTCTACTAAATATATTATATTATTTTTATACTTTTGTAAATAAAAATATATTTTTTTAACTTTTTATCATATTTTCAAATTCTTCTTCGTTTATTATCTTAACTCCAAGTTTTAGAGCTTTATCGTACTTAGACCCTGCATTCTCACCAGCAATTACATAATCAGTTTTTTTGCTTACACTTCCAGCAACACTCGCTCCAAGTTCCTCAAGTTTTTCTTTTATTGAAGTTCTTGAATAATTTTTTAAAGTTCCTGTTGGCACCACTGTTTTTCCAGTAAAAATACTAGTTATAATTTCACTTTCCTCATAACTTGGACTTACACCTAAAGAAAAAAGCTCATCAATAGTCTTTATTATTTTATCTTGCTTAAAAAATTCAACTATACTCTCTGCAACAATATCTCCTATATCAGGTACAGAAGTAAGCTCTTCAAAAGTTGCAGTTTTTATTCCGTCAAAGTTCTTAAATCTTTTAACTAAATCATTAGCAGTTTTCTTACCAACATTAGGTATTCCCAATGAATAAATAAAAGATGACAAATCACAATTTTTACTATTTTCTATAGCTGCAATTAAGTTTGCTGCTTTTTTTTCTGCAAATTTATCTAATTGTAAAAGATCTTCCTTGTTAATTCTATATAAATCCGAAATACTTTTTATATCTAATTTTTCAAATAACTGTTCCGCTGTCTTTTCGCTAAACCCTTCAATATTCATTGCTTCTCTGCTTCCAAAGTGAACTATACTTTTTACCATTTGCGGCTTACATGAGAGTGTATTTTCGCAAAACAAATGAACTCCCTCTTGTATTATTTCGCTGCCGCAATATGGGCATTCAGTAGGTGCTTCAATTTCCTTGGTATTTCCATCATCCTCACCTGCAACTCCCATTATCTCTGGAATAACATCATTGGATCTTCTTATAAATACCCTTGAGCCTATTTTTACGCCTTTTCTATTTATATCATCCATATTATTTAAAGTAGCTCTCTTTACTACTACTCCAGCAATTTCAACTGGTTCTAAAATTGCAGTAGGTGTAACTCTTCCACTTCTACCAACATTCCATTCAACATCTAAAAGCTCTGTAGTAGCTTCCTGTGCTTCAAACTTGAAAGCTATTGCCCATTTAGGAAATTTTATTGTATACCCAAGATATTCCCTAGTTTTAAAATCGTCAATTACTATTACAACACCATCTATATCATAATTAAGTTCTTCTCTTATGCTTCCAACATAACTTATTTGCTCTTTTATTTCCTCCATAGTTGTACATTCTCTAATATAGTCATCGACAGGAATGCCCTTCTCCTTTAAAAAGTTCATCATTTCCATATAAGTTTTAAAAGGCTTTCCTTCATTGTATCCTACGTCATAAAACAATGCAGATAAATTTCTTTTGGCAGTTTCCTTAACATTTAGGTTTCTAAGTGCGCCTGCCGCACCATTTCTTAAATTTTTAAGCGGTACCTCCGCAGTTGAATTATATGCCTCAAAAGCTTCCTTAGTCATTATAGCCTCGCCATGTACTTCAATAACTGCTTCATTGTCTATTTTAAGGGGAATTGATTTTATGGTTTTTGCCTGCATAGTTATATCTTCACCAATTTCTCCTGTTCCCCTTGTTGCTGCCTTTATCATAACTCCACTTTCATCATAAGTTAAATTTATTGTTAGTCCATCAAATTTTTTTGTGAGTATATATTTTAATTCTGGAAGTTTATCATCGTGAGTGCTGTTATATTCATTTAAAGCTTTTATATTTCTATTATGCCATTCTATTAGTTCCTCAAAGCTTTGTGCTTTATCCAAACTCCACAACTTTCCTTTGTGCGTATACTTCTGAAACTTTGATAGTGTCGTATCCCCAACCCTTACAGTAGGTGAATATGGGTATACTACTCCAGTTTCTTGTTCAAGCCTTTTTAATTGATCATATTTAACATCATATTCTTTATCAGAAATGCTGGGATTATCCAAAACATAATATTCATGTGCATATTTATTTAATTCTTCAATAAGAGTTTCCATCTGTAAAACTTTTTGATTTTTTTCACTCATAATTCTACTACCTCATTTTAAATAATTTATAAAAGTTCTAATGGCGCCACATCAAGTCTTAAATTTTTAATTCCCATATTATCAAAAGCAATTGTAAGATTTACATGTCCATCGCTTTTATTCATACTTATTATAGTACCTTTTCCAAACTTAGAGTGTTTTACTTTAGTTCCCTTAGATACATCACTTTCAGTAAGTTTTACGCCACTACTTTTACTATTTTCAATAATACTTTGTCTAGATATTTCACTTTTAAAATCATTAAATTGTATATTTTTAGGTGGTATTTCTCTTGGTGTAAAATTTACATTCCAATCACTTTGCTTTTTAAATTGATTACCGGAAATTTCTCTAGCATTCCCGCCAAAATCAACCTTTTCCTTTAAGTTGTCATCTATTTCACTTATGAAATCTGACTCTGGAAATGCTTCTGTTCTTCCAAAAACTTTTCTAATTCTAGCAGAAGTCATGTAAAGCTGTTCCTTAGCTCTCGTTACCCCTACATAAGCAAGACGTCTTGATTCTTCCATTTCGTAATTACTTGAGAAAGACGCATTTCCCGGAAATATGCCGTTTTCCATTCCAACCATAAATACTACCGGAAATTCAAGTCCTTTAGCACTATGAACTGTCATCATAACTATGGTATCAGCATCTTCGTCGTAATTATCCACATCCGCAACAAGTGCAGTTTTTTCTAAGAAGGCTGCAAGTGATTTATCTTCAGAAATATTTTCAAAGTCAACAGCAGCATTTACTAATTCTTTAAGGTTTTCAATTCTTGCTTCATCTTGAATATCCTCTGACTTTTTAAGTTCTTCAAAATATCCTGTTTGCTCTAGTATCTCTTTTATTAATACAGAGGTTTTTATCTCATCTTTTCTTATTATAAAACTATTTATTATACTTGCAAACTTGCTTACTGAGGTAGCTGTTCTTTGTGACAACCCTGGAATATTATTAACATCTAAAAGTGCATTATAAAGGCATTCATCAACTTCATTTGCAAAGTTTTCAATTTTAGAAACAGTTGTATTTCCAATACTTCTCTTAGGTACATTTATTATTCTCTTTAAACTTACATTATCTAGAGGATTACTTATAACTTTTAAATATGCCATAATATCTTTTATTTCTTTTCTGTCATAGAATTTTAATCCTCCTATAATTCTATACGGTATATTTCTTTTTATGAATACATCTTCAAAAATACGTGACTGAGCATTAGTTCTATATAATATTGCAAAATCTCTGTAGTTTCTTTTTTCCGCTTCCATGAGTTTCTTTATTTCCGAAGCAGCAAAAGCAGCTTCATCAATATCTGAACCAGCTCTAAGTACTTTTATTTTTGAGCCATTCTCACTTCTTGTCCTAAGCATTTTTAAATGCTCATGAGGATTATTTTGTATTATTTCATTTGCTGCTTTAAGTATATTTCCCTTTGATCTATAATTTTCTTCAAGTTTTATTACCTTAGCATTTCTATATTCTTTTTCAAAATCCAATATGTTTCTAATATCTGCACCTCTCCAGCCATAGATACACTGGTCATCGTCACCAACAACACAAATATTTTTAGTAGCTGATGCCAAAAGTCTTGCAAACTCATACTGAGATTTATTTGTATCCTGATACTCATCTATCATTATGTATTTAAATTTTCTTTGATAAAACTCAAGTACTTCAGGAACTTTCTTAAATAATTCAACTGTTTTAAAAATCAAATCATCAAAATCCAAAGCATTGTTATCCTTTAACTTCTTCTGATACAAAAGATATACATCTGCTATTTTATTCATTTTATAATTATCCGAATTTTGATTTTTAAACTGTTGTGCTGTTATAAGCTTATCTTTAGCATCACCTATTTTTGATATAACTTCTTTATCTGTTATATCTTTATCATTAATATTGATTTCTTTCATACATTGCTTTACTAAAACCTTTTGATCATCACTATCATATATAGTAAAATTTTTATTATAGCCAATTTTATCAATTTCTCTTCTTAAAATTCTAACACAGCATGAATGGAAGGTTGCTATCCACATACTACTTACTTTTTCACTGCCTATTAAACCTTTTATTCTTTCTTTCATTTCTGCTGCTGCTTTATTTGTAAAGGTTATTGCAAGAATCTGAGAAGAATAAACTCCGAGTTCTTCGAGCATATAAGCTATTCTATAAGTAAGTACACGTGTTTTACCACTTCCAGCACCAGCTAGTATAAGTAGTGGTCCATCTATTGTGGTTGCTGCATCATATTGCTCACTATTTAGTAATTTTTTTAAATCCATAAAACTCCACTCCTTGAAACTTAGATATTTTAAACAAAAAATCAGCATAAGTTTTTTTCTTATACTGACAATCTTTTATGTAATATAGATAAACCAGTTCAACTATTAAAATTCATAGCCTACTTTTCCTCAAGTCTTGCTAAAACTATATTATACCCATCCGCTCCATAATTTATACATCTATTAACTCTACTTATAGTAGCTGTACTTGCTCCAGTAGCTGTTGCTATATCCGCATAGGTTCTTTTATCTTTAAGCATTTTAGCAACTTGAAGCCTTTGCTCTATTGCTTTTATTTCATTTATAGTAAAAATATCTTCAAAAAATCTATAACATTCTTGCTTATTTTTTAAACTAAGCACTGCATCACATAAAAAATCCATCTGCTCACTTTTTAATTTAGATTTATATTCAGACATTAATCCCACCTCTTTCAACATTAATTTATATTCTACCATCTTATATTATAAAATGCCACAAAATCTTTTCATGTGGCGAATTAATACTTTCATTTTAAAATGCAAATTAATTGTTTTCTTTCATATTGATTATACAAAAAATAAAAACAGCCCTTGGGGCAGGGCTGTTCACAATAAATAAAAAGGGGGCTATTCATTCCTTGTTATTTACCTTACCATCATATTATATTAGACATACAATCAAAAAGCAATAGAAAAATGATAATTTTATTGTAAATATTTTATTAACATGAATGCTATTCCTTCATAAATTCTTAATTCATCTTACATATATTCTTTAAAAAACTGATTTCCATGTCAGTAAGTTCCCTATATCGACCTTCATCTAAATTTTCATCAAGATTAAGTCCTCCAAAAGTCAATCTCTTAAGATAAACAACTTTTTTTTCAAGGCTTTCAAACATTCTTTTTACTTGATGATACTTTCCTTCCTGTATTGTTACTTTGACTTCCGATTCATTTTCATCTGATTTAATTATTTCTAGTTTTCCCGGCATACATTTATATCCATCATCCAAAACTATACCTTCTTCAAAGGCTTTGACATCTTCTTCATTTAAAGGCGCATTTATCTTAGCATAATAAATTTTATCTACATGCCACTTTGGTGATATTAATCTGTGATTTAAATCTCCATCATTTGTAAGTAAAAGAAGTCCTACTGTATCTTTATCTAATCTTCCAACCGGAAATGGTTCAAATGCCTTGTGTTCCTCTCCTAATAGATCGATTACTGTCTTTTCATAGTCATCAAAGGTTGCAGATATTACACCATCTGGTTTATTCATCATTAAATATATGTATTTTTTATAAGAAATCTCTTCTCCATCAACTTTAACAATACTTTTATATGGATCAATTTGCATATTATTATCTTTTACTATTACATTATCGACCTCAACCGCTCCACTTTTTATTATCTTTTTTACATCTTTTCTTGAACCGTACCCTAAATTAGCCAAAACCTTATCAAGTCTCTCCATATCTTTACCTCGCTATACAAATTTAATTATCGTAAAGATTATTATATATCATTTATGTATTATAGTATCCTAGAACTTTCGTCACATAATTTTGAGTTTCTGAAGGAAGCTCACTCATATTACCGCCACTATGTTTAACTGCATTTGGGCCAGCATTATAAGCTGCCACTGCAAGTCTAGTGTTTCCAAATGTATTAAGAAGTTCTTTTAAATATTTTGTTCCCGCATCTACATTTTGTTCTATGTCATACGGATTAGTAACACCAAGTTCACTTGCTGTACTTGGCATCAACTGCATTAATCCTTCTGCTCCAGCATTAGACGTCGCATTAGGATTAAAATCAGATTCTTGCTTTATTACAGATAATATAAGATTTTTATCTACACCATATTTTTGGGCTGCCGAATCCACTGCTTCATTTATAGAAATATTGCCAGTGGTTACTTTATTTTTAACATAATCTAATGTATTATTCATAAGCAAACCATTTCCATAACCAAGCTTACTTAAGTCAGCGTTTCCAAACATATTCAATTTACTCAAATCCAAAGTTCCATTATTTTGAGAAGCTGCATCTAACATACTCTCAAATGCAAGATTAAAAGCCTGTGACGAATCTGAATCCTCTGACATTCCACTTTTAAACATTTGCTGCATCATCATAAGCTGCAAATAATTTTGCATACCATTAATATTCGAACTGCTGTTTTGAGACACAATACCACCCCATACCTTTATTATATATACTATATTTTTGTTTTCGTAAACATTTCACTGAACTTTATACCTTCATCTCAAAAATACTGTAAGCTTCATAGCTTTTCTCACTATAAAATTGACTCTTACAAAACACTAAAATTTCATAATTTCCTTTTTCAAATGGCATAAAGGTATAAAAACTTTTTCTACTGTACTTTTGAACAAGCTTCCATTCGCTGCCTCTTCTAATATAAAATTCATATATAACACATTTACCGCCTGTACAATCTACATTAAAAGTTACTGCCTCATTTATTTTCGGCAACTCCCTATCACATTTTATAGTCATTTCTGTTATAGGTTTCGCATCCCTCACACGAAGCTTAATTATTCTTTTATCATCAAATTTATCGGAACTGTCTTTATTTAAGGAATATATAATAACCTCATAATCACCTGCACATTTAGGAACAATTTCATAGCTTTTTTCCAATCCAAAATCTATTTGTTCCACTTTTCGTCCATTTAGTTTAATCACATATTTAACTAATGTATTTTTAGTATTCATAGTTATTACATTTACATTTATCTTTTCTCCTACCATGTAATAATCCTTAACTTTCGGAAATATATGATTTATTTTTGCTGGTATATAATCCAAAACTTGAATTGTAATTTCAGAATGACAATCAAATTCTTTTTTAGAATACTTATCCTTAACATTAACTTCTATTTTATAATCTCCTGATACTTCAGGAACAAAATCTATAATATTAGAAGTTTCATAATCCACTCTTTTAATTACAGACTCCTCACGCTTTACTAAAAAACTATATATTAAGGATATACCACCTTCAGCCTCAACATCAATATTTATTTTTTCACCCTTTAATATATTTTCGTTTTTGCTCTGTATTATTTTCTTTATCTTTACAGGAATTTTTTTTATTTCTTCAATTATAAAATTCATTTCCGCATAAGCTTCAAAATCACCTTCAAAAGACTCATCTTTAGCCATAAGTTTCAACTTATATATTCCTGGCATTTTAGCCTTCCAAACATAATCTTTATTATACGAATACCCACTATCTTCGCTGTAATTACCATCAATTAAATATCTATATAAAATTTTTTTACCACCAGTAACTATAGCTCTTAAATTAATTTGTGTATTAACTAATTGTGGTGAAGTAACGTCTGCAGCAAAGCTTTTCACTTCTATATCTTTATATTTTTTTATATTATAAAAAATCACTGCCCTGTCATCAAATTCCCTTTTAGAATACATATCTTTAACCATACACAAAAGTTTAAAATTACCATCTTCATTTTCAACATAACTTATAATTCTCTTATTTGAGTAATCTTGTAAGCATTGCGCTTCTCCCTCAGAATTTATTTTTAAAAACTTATACAAAATCATTTTATTATCATTATTCATAGCATCAACTTTAAACATAATTTCTCTATTCACAAACATCTCATCACTTAAACATTTAAAATCAATTATTTCAACTTTATCCACTGGTCTTACATTGTATTCCACTTTCTTAGTACTATCTGCTTCCTGTTTTGAAGATGGCCTTTTACATTCAACTATAAGTTCTTGTTTTCCAATTTTTTGCGGTCTCCATGACACTGTATTATCTGTAGTATAATTTTTTAAAATTATGTACTCATCCCCATATTTTATTTTATATCTAAATACTACATCGCTTACAATGCTATGAGCAGTTGCACTTATTTTTTCATTAACATTCACTTCTTTTTTATCAAGAATAAGATTTTTAATTAAATTTTTTTCAAGTTTACCAATTATGTAGTCTGTTTTATCCATATAACTAAAAGCTTTACTATCATTTTCTTCAACTGCTTGAATCATTACAGTATATATACCATCAGTTTTAGGCGACCATACTGCAAATATTTCCTTTGAAAAGTCCTTCAATATATTCCATTTACCATTATGTCCTATTATAAATTTATATAAAAGATCTTTATTTATATAGTTTTCTATTTTTATATTAATATCTTGATTTTTACATTGAGGACTTTGTTTATCAAATACTATTTCTAACTCCTCCATTAATTCCATCTCCTCAAATTTTGATAACTTTATTATACTATATTTCCATTATTTGTAACAGTGTTTATATTTACATTTATTTCTTTTTTCTATATTATATATTATAGAGCGAAACTAGCTCAGCTATAAACTATATATGCACCATAATGTCAAGAAAAAGTCATTTTGGTACAAATAAATTTTAAGTTTCACAATGGTATATCTTTAGCAAAACTGCTTTTAGGTAGCATATTTATAGGAGGCACAGGCACACATGCAAATTATAAATCCTTTAGTTATCAACTTTAATAAAATTCAATTCAAAGTAGATGATTTAAATTCTTTTGATTTTTCAAAACTTCATGTTATAAATAGTAATTTAGAAATTAATATAATTAATAGCTTTATATCAGACGGATTTATATATATCGAGCTTTCGAGGGAACTCACCATAAAGTATGATTGTTTTGTATATTTAAATGAAGATCAAAAATTTAAATGTAATTATTTTAGACTATATACCTCAAAAGAATTTAATGATAGGTATTATTATGATGACAAACTTGGTGTTACTTATTCTAAAGAGGAATCAACCTTTAAATTATGGTCACCAGCTGCATTAAACGTTAAACTTTTATTATACAAGGGTGGAGAACCGATTAATGAACCTGCAAAGTTTTCCATACCTTTATATGAAGATACAGGACTATGGAGCATTACTATCAAAGGAGATTTAAAAAACTATTTTTATAATTATGAAATAACCTTAAGTAATAAGATAAATGAAGCAGTTGATCCTTATGCAAAGTCAACAGGAATAAATGGTCTTAGAGGAGCAATAATTGATTTAGCCGAGACAAATCCAATTGACTGGGATAAAGATATGCCGCCAAGAAACATAATTAAATTTACAGATGCCATAATATATGAAATAAATATACGAGACATTTCCTCGAATCCAAACAGTGGAATAATCAATAAAGGCAAATTTTTAGGACTTACTGAAGAAAATACAAGAACAAGTGAAAATCTAGAAACAGGTCTTAGTTATTTATCTAATCTTGGAGTAACACATATTCAAATTATGCCTATATTTGACTTTTCCTATAAAAGTATCGATGAAAAAAATCCAATACAATATAATTGGGGATATGACCCAGAAAATTATATTGTTCCTGAAGGCTGTTATTGTACAAATCCATATGATCCATTATTAAGAGTTAAGGAATTAAAAAAAATGATTTTATCCCTCCACAAAAGCAACTTGTGCGTAAATGTTGACGTTGTCTTTAATCACTTATGGAGTACAAAAGAAAACAACTTTGAAAAAATATTTCCAGGATATTACCTTAGGAAAAATGATGATGGCAGCTTTTCAAATGGCAGTGGTTGTGGAAATGATACAGCTTCTGAAAATTTAATGATGAAAAAATTTATAATAGATGCTGTAATTTACCTAGCAAAAGAATATCATATTGATGGCTTTAGATTTGATTTAATGGGAATTCATGATTTTGAAACAATGAATAAATTAAGAGAAGCATTAAATCAAATCGACGGAAGAATAATGCTTTATGGTGAAGGCTGGGATTTAAACACTAACCTTTCTTATGAAAAAAAAGCAATAATGTATAATTCATTTAAAATGCCTCAAATAGGTCATTTTAACGATATTATAAGAGATTCTATAAAAGGAACAGTTTTCAACGCAAAAGAAAAAGGCTTTATCTCAGGGAAAGAAAATCTTGAAAATGCTATAAAACTTGTTTCTGTTGGTTGCATAAATTATTCTCAAGGATTAAGCGGTCCATTTCAATCACCTGTGCAATCTATAAATTATATTTCGTGCCACGATAATTACACCTTATGGGATAAACTTCAAATTTCATTACCTGAGGATTCTGATGAACTAAGAGTTGAAAGAATAAAATTAGGTCTTGGTATTGTTTTAACAAGTCAAGGTATTCCCTTTATTCACTGCGGCTCAGAATTTTGCAGAAACAAAAAAGGAATTGAGAATAGCTATAATTCACCTGATGAAATAAATTGGATTGATTGGAAATTAAAAAATAGATTTATTAATTGTACTAATTATATACAGTCCTTGATTAGTCTTAGAAGAAATCATTCCGCATTTAGATTTGCTGAAGGTGAAAATCTTAAAAGGCATTTTGAATTTATTAATAATATGCCTAAAAACTCAGTCGGATTTATTCTAAAGGATAATGCAAATTTTGATATATGGAATAAAATAATGGTTATATATAATGCAAACAACTATCCTATTAATGTTTGGCTTCCAGATGGAACTTGGAATGTTTGCGTAAATAAGTACAAAGCCGGCAATTCGTGCATAACTACTGTTAGTGGTAACTATAATATAGAAGCAATAAGCATTAATGTTCTTTATAAGAATTAATGCGAAGTAAGTGTAGTCCAGAATATTAAATAAAATTAATAAAACTAAGAGTGAAATATTTAAAATCCTAAGACGTTTCAATAACTCGTAAAAATCACTCAAACAATTGAAACATCTAAGTCTTTTAAATATTTCGCTCTAAGATTTATTAAAATTTTATTTAAATCATTCTGAACTACACTTACTTCGCATTTACAGAGGTTTAAGGTAAAAATTCCTCCGTACCTACGGAATTTTGGGCTAGTGCAGAAGCTCCGTTTTTTACCAAATAATGTATTAAAAGATGCTAATTGGTATATCAATTAATCAACTTATCTAAACATTGGGAAACAAAGATGTAGTGGATTAATCAAAGAACCTTTGGTAGGTGTAGGGAAAAAATGATGTTAGTGAATAGTGGCGAAAAAATTTCTAAAATAAAATTGTATAAAACTTAGTGGGAAATTTTTTAAAGCTTTAGAGCTTTAGATTGTCTGAGCTAATCTTTGCGAGTTATCAAAAGTTCTTAAGCTTAAAAAAATTTGCCGCTTAGTTTTATTAATTTTATTTAGGATTTTGAGCCGCTATTCACTAACATCATTTTTCTACGCCTGCCAAAGGTTCTTTGATTTTGCACTACACTTTGCTTCGCAATGTTTAATTTTTGTAACTTCTCATTTTACATATCGTTACTATTTTAATTTTTCTTCTAATTCCTTTTTCATATCTTCATATCCTGGTTTTCCAAGAAGTGCAAACATGTTTTTCTTGTATGCTTCAACTCCTGGTTGATTAAATGGATTAACTCCTAATAAGTATCCACTTACTGCACATGCTTTTTCAAAGAAATATACCATATATCCAAAATTATAAGCTGTTAATTGTGGAACATTTACAATAATAACAGGGACGCCTCCATCATTATGTGCAAGTACTGTTCCTCTAAATGCTTGCTTATTAACAAAGTCAATAGTTTTTCCTGCAACAAAGTTTAAACCATCAAGATTTTCTGAATCTTCTCCTATTGTAATTTCTTTTCTAGGATTTTCAACATTTATGAAAGTTTCTATTAAAGTTCTTCTTCCTTGTTGTATATATTGTCCCATAGAATGTAAGTCAGTTGAGAAATCTCCTGCTGCTGGGAATAATCCTTTGTTATCTTTTCCTTCACTTTCTCCAAATAATTGTTTCCACCATTCTCCAAAGTAATGAAGACTTGGTTCAAAGTTAGTTATCATTTCTATAGATTTACCTTTATTGTAAAGTGCATTTCTTGCTGCTGCATATTTATAGCAATCATTTTTATCAAAATCTTCTTCAGCATAAGCTTCTCTTGCTTCTGCTGCACCTTTCATCATTTCATCTATATCAATACCTGCTGCTGCTATTGGTAGTAATCCAACTGCTGTTAATACTGAAAATCTTCCTCCAATGTCATCAGGAACAACAAAAGTTTCATATCCTTCAGAATCAGCCAGAGTTTTTAAAGCACCCTTTTTAGCATCAGTTGTAGCATATATTCTCTTTCTTGCTTCTTCTACACCATATTTCTTTTCTAAAAGTTCTCTAAAAATTCTAAATGCAATAGCAGGTTCTGTAGTAGTACCTGATTTTGATATTACATTAACAGATACATCTTTTCCTTCTACAGCTTCTAATAAATCTGCTAAATAAGTTGAACTTATATTGTTTCCACAATAAAAAATTTCAGGGCTCTTTCTAACTTCTTTAGAAACGCTTGCACTAAAACTATGAGAAAGCATTTCAATAGCGGCTCTTGCACCAAGATAAGATCCACCTATTCCTATTACAATAAGGGCATCAGAATCTTTTTGAATCTTTTCAGCAGCTTTTTTTATTCTAGCAAATTCTTCTTTGCAATAATTAACTGGTAAATCAATCCATCCTAAAAAGTCATTACCAGCACCGTTCTTATTATGTAAAAGTTCAGTTGCAGCCTTTACCATAGGCTTTAAATTTTCTAATTCAGTATCTTCAAGATATGGCTTAGTATTCTTCAAATCAAGTGTTAAAAATTTAGACATAATTTCTTTTCCCTCCATGTTATTTATATTATGTTTTACTTATACAATTTTAGTCTAAATAAAAAAATAAATCAACATTTTCATTGTTAAAAGTTTGACAATTATAAAAAACTGTTATATAATACAATCAAGAAATAAATTTATTGGAGGATTTTATTATGGAAAAAACAATAATTGTAAAGAATGTTATAGGAACTACCTTCTCATGTCAAGATGCTATACTACTTAGAAGTGAGTTAACTTCTAATAACTTGGAAAATGATGTTGTGTTGGATTTTAATGGAATAAAAAGTGTTCCAACTACTTTTTTTTATAATTTGTTCTCCGAACTGTTATATATCAATAACAGAAAATATTTATTAGAACATGTTAAAGTTAAAAATTTGTCAAATATCGAAGATTATAATAAGGTAATTCGTGGGACTACATTAGTTTCATAAAATAGCTGCCAACCTATGGCAGTCTTTTTTTATAAGGCTATGTTTTAAATAAGTGTTGATTTTCATACTTATTTTAAAACACAGCCTTTTTTTATAAAGATTTTCCACACATATTTTTTCTCCTTAAAGCTAATTCTATTAAAGTAGTTATTTTAAAATACAAGGGAGGAACAAATATGATTGCTACTGCTAATAAACAAATAGAAGCAAATAATCTTAAGGTTATTAAGGATCAACTTGGATATGAAGCTCTCCTTAACAAAAAATTTCATCAAGCTAGTGAGCTTTGTACAGACCAGCAACTAAAAAGCCTATGCAATCAGGCTAGTCAAACTCACAAGCAAAATTTTAATTCTTTAAAAACTTATTTGGATTCACACCAATAACAAAATTAAGGAGGCTATAAAATGAATACTACAACTAATTTATCTGAAAAAGAAATTATGCAAGATTTGCTTGCAACTGAAAAACAGACAATTTCAGCTTACAGTACTGGAATTACTGAAAGTTCCTGTGAAAATTTAAGAAACACTCTTTTAAACAATTTCAAGAGTTCTGAAGAAGTACAATATAAAATATTTGATTCAATGAAACAAAAAGGTTGGTATCCTACTAAAGATGCTCCTGACAGTGATGTTCAGCAAGTAAAAAATGATGCATGTTCTATGGCTAAGGAATTATGTTAAATAAAAAAATGAAGCTGATTTTATATCAGCTCCATTTTTTCATTTATAGATAAAACACTTATTTATATTTTAATACTAGCTTGCCTTAATTCTAGGATCTACAGCAAAATAAAATAAATCCGCAAGATAATTTCCAACCACCACAATTATCATGGTAATTATAAGGCATGCAAATACTGCATCATATTGCCTATCAAATGTCATCTTTAATAAAAACGCTCCAAATCCATCAGTATCATTTAATATACTTTGTACAACTATTAGTTCTGCAAATATCACACTAAAAGAACTACCTACAAACGTTATTATAGAAACTAATATATTTTTTAAAATATATTTATACTCAACCAGTCTTTTACTAAAACCATATGCAATTGCAGTTGTAACAAATTGCTTTGTTTTTACGTCATTTATTGCTACATTAACACGCTTTGTGAAATGCCCAATATACATAACACTTAAAGTAAAATATATAATAAAATTCTTTAATCCATAATTAAAATTTACTATTTGCATAGTACTATGCGAATTTACATAATTATAATAAATGCTCCCATTTTTAAAAATGTGATTGATAACAATTGCCAATATATATGATGGTATACTCATAAAAAAATAAATAATTAATCTTAAAATTATCGAATTTCTTTTTCTTGAAAGAATTATTCCAAGAGGTATTGAAACTATAATACCCACAATTATAACTGAAAATATTAATATCAAATTCGATTTGGCTAGTGTTAATATTATAGGCATAACATAAACTGGATCTGCTGCAATATTCAAGTTATACATTTCAAGCTTGCCCGTAAATATTTTTTTAGTCATTACAATAAACTTAACATACCTAGGTGAGTTTATATTATATTTTGTCTCAATCTTGTCTTGATTTTTAATATTATTTAAACTACAATCCAGCACACTTCCTGGCATAATACTATATATTAAAAATAAAAAAATAAATGCACCTATACAAGTTGGTATAAGTAATAGTGTTCTTTTTAAAATATATTTTTTCATAAATATCGCTTCCTTTTATATGCTTATGTTAAAAATTATACCACATTATTAACCATTTTACATTAAAATGCTATTTTTTATGCATATTATTATATATTGTTGTATTTTCTATATATTTTTTTGTAAATAATCATTAAAACAAAAATATTAGAAGATTGGATTCCACATTTAAAATTTCTTGGAATAAACACTATATATATAGGTCCTCTTTTTCAATCAACCTCACACGGATATGATGCTATAGATTATTTTAAAATAGACAGGAGACTCGGAACTAATGATACCTTTAAAGATTTCGTAGATTCAGCAAGTAAAAAATGATGCATGTTTTATGGCTAAGGAATTATGTTAAATAAAAAAATGAAGCTGATTTTATATCAGCTCCATTTTTTCATTTATAGATAAAACACTTATTTATATTTTAATACTAGCTTGCCTTAATTCTAGGATCTACAGCAAAATAAAATAAATCCGCAAGATAATTTCCAACCACCACAATTATCATAATAATTATAAGACATGCAAATACTGCATCATATTGCCTATCAAATGTCATATTTAAAAAAAACGCCCCAAATCCATCATTATCCTTTAATATACTTTGTACAACTATTAGTTCTGCAAATATTACACTAAAAGAACTACCTACAAACGTTATTATAGAAACTAATATATTTTTTAAAATATATTTATACTCAATCAGTCTTTTACTAAAACCATATGCAATTGCAGTTGTAACAAATTGCTTTGTTTTTACATCATTTATTGCTACATTAACACGCTTTGTGAAATGCGCAATATACATAATACTTAAAGTAAAACATATAATAAAATTCTTTAATTTATCATCAAAATTTACTATTTGCATAGTACTATGCGAATTTACATAATTATAATAAATGCTCCCATTTTTAAAAATGTTATTGATAACAATTGCCAATACATATGATGGTATACTCATAAAAAAATAAATGATTAATCTTAAAATTATCGAATTTCTTTTTCTTGAAAGAATTATTCCAAGAGGTATTGAAACTATGATGCCCACAATTATAACTGAAAATATTAATATCAAATTCGATTTCGCCAGTGTTAATATTACAGGCATAACATAAAATGGATGTGCTGCAATCCTCAAGTTATACATTTCAAGCTTGCCAGTAAATATTTTTTTAGTCATTACAATAAACTTAACATACTTAGGTGAGTTTATATTATATTTTGCCTCAATCTTGTCTTGATTTTTAATGCTATATAAAGTAGAATCAAGAACACTTCCTGGCATAGTACTATATATTAAAAATAAAAAAATAAATGCACCTATACAAGTTGGTATAAGTAATAGTGTTCTTTTTAAAATATATTTTTTCATAAATACCGCTTCCTTTTATATGCTTATGTTAAAAATTATACCACATTATTAACCATTTTACATTAAAACGCTATTTTTTTTATGCATATTATTATATATTGTTATATTTTCTATATATTTTTTTGTAAATAATCATTAAAGCAAAAATATTATTAAGTTATATAATATTATATATACTTTATAAATATTACGGGGGTAATAAATTATGAATTCATGGATTAATAAATCAATTTTTTACCATATATATCCTTTAGGCTTATGTGGTGCTCCTTTAAATAATGATTTAAATTTAAAGCCTGTGCCTAGATTAAAAACATTAGAAGATTGGATTCCACATTTAAAATTTCTTGGAATAAACGCTATATATATAGGTCCTCTTTTTGAATCAACCTCACACGGATATGATACTATAGATTATTTTAAAATAGACAGGAGACTCGGAACTAATGAAACCTTTAAAGATTTCGTAGAAAAACTACATGAAAATGATATAAAAGTCATAGTTGATGGCGTGTTTAACCATGTAGGACGTGATTTTGAAAATTTTAAAAATTTAGTTTCAGAAAAGCAAAATTCTAAATACGTTTCATGGTTTTCTGGTATTAATTTTAATGGTAAAAGTCCATATAATGATGACTTTTCCTATGATTCATGGAATGGCTGCTTTAATCTTGTAAAATTAAATACCTACAATCCCGATGTAAAAAAATATATTTTTGATATAATTAAATTTTGGGTAACCGAATTTGACATAGATGGAATTAGGCTTGATGCTGCCGATTGCCTTGATTTAAACTTTCTAAAAGAACTTTCCTATTATGCAAGAAGCATTAAAAATGATTTACTTCTTCTTGGTGAAGTAATACACGGTGATTATAACAGGTGGGCTAATAAGGACTCTATTGATACAGTAACAAATTACGAATGTTATAAAGGTCTTTATTCTAGTCACAATGAACTAAATTATTTTGAAATAGCCTACTCCTTAAATAGACAATTTGGTGATGGCGGAATATATAAAAATATACCTCTATACAATTTTGTTGATAATCACGACGTAAGTAGAATAATGAGTACACTTAAAGATAAAGATAATATTTATCCATTATATACTTTACTTTTTACTATGCCTGGAGTTCCATCAATATATTATGGCAGTGAATTTGGAATACTTGGGGTTAAACAAAAGGATACCGATGCCCCTTTAAGACCAAAACTAAACTTAGATGATTTCGTTAACTCAAAAGAAAGTCAAAAATTATGCAATTTTATATCTAAGCTTTCACACATTAGACTAAGTTCTACTGCTCTTCAAATTGGCTCGTATAAGCAATTATTTATTTCAAATAAGCAATTTGCATTTTTAAGGAAATGCGAAAATGAAAGTATTATAACAGCTGTAAATTGCTCTAAAGATATACAAACTATATCATTTTCAATTGATACAAATTCTGGTTCACTTTTAAATTTGTTAAATGATGAAGAAATCAAGGTTGAAAACCAAAAAATCACATTAACACTTCATGGTAATGAAGCAATCATATTGAAACAGAGTACAATTTAAAAAATATTAGTTTATTTATTTGCATTTTTGATTATAATTAAATAGTAGGTAAAATAGCTTACAAAGACAAATTTATCTTTATAGAGTTACCGAAACTCTTTAACTATACTTAAAGGAGTAAATATTTAATGGATATAAACCCAGTTAACATATTAAAAAAGTACTTTGGTTATTCAACCTTCAGGGAAGGACAAGAAAATATAATTAACAGCATACTTAATGGAAAGGATACCTTTGCCATAATGCCAACTGGCGGTGGTAAATCAATATGCTATCAAGTACCAGCCCTTGCTATGGATGGAATAACAATTGTAATATCCCCTCTTATTTCACTAATGAAGGATCAAGTTGATACACTTAAATCCAGTGGTGTAAATGCCGCATTTATAAACAGCACGCTTTCTTCAAAAGAAGTAAATCAAGTTATTTTTAGTGCAATTTCTGGTCACTGCAAACTTTTATATGTTGCACCTGAAAGACTTGAACAAGACTATTTTAAAAATACAGTTAAAAGTTTAAATATCTCAATGGTTGCCATAGATGAAGCTCACTGTGTATCTCAATGGGGACATGACTTTAGAGTTAGCTATAAGAGAATAGCTCCTTTTATAGAGAGCTTAGATAAAAGACCGGTAGTTGCCGCCTTTACTGCTACAGCAACACCAAAGGTAAAGAATGATATAATAGAACTTTTAAGTCTCAATAGCCCTAATACTTTTATAACTGGTTTTGATAGGAAAAATTTATTCTTCTCCGTTATAAGAAATGAAAATAAACTTGATTTTATACTTAGATATTTATCAAAAAATGCAGGTGATTCTGGAGTTATCTATGCAGCTACACGAAAAGAAGTTGATGCACTATATGAAAAATTATTAAGGAACGGCTATTCTGTTGGTAGATATCATGCAGGTCTATCAGATGATGAAAGATCAAAAATGCAGGATGACTTTTTGTATGATGATATAAAAATAATGATTGCAACAAATGCTTTTGGTATGGGAATCGATAAATCAAATGTTAGATTTGTAATTCATCATAACATGCCCAAAAACATGGAAAGCTATTATCAAGAAGCTGGCCGTGCTGGTAGAGATGGTGAAAACAGTGAATGTATTCTTCTCTTCGGAGGTCAGGATATTCACATTCAAAAATTCCTTATACAACAAAGTATACCTTCTTATGAAAGACAGAGAATTGAACTTCAAAAATTAAATGCCATGGTTGACTATTGCAGAACAACTTCTTGCCTTAGAAAATTTATTTTAAATTACTTTGGTGAAGAATACGAAAAAGACAACTGTGCAAATTGCAGTAACTGCACAAATGATTCAGAACTAGTGGATATAACTCTTGAAGCTCAAAAAATACTTTCCTGCGTATACAGAATGAATCAAAATTATGGAGTTACTTTAATCTCTGAAGTACTAAAGGGCTCTAAAAACCAAAGAATAATAAGATCTAATTTTGAAAATTTATCGACATATGGCATAATGAGCGAATATAAACTTAAAGACATCACCGATTTAATAAATGGTCTAATTGCAGACCAATATTTAGCAATGACAGAATCCGAATATCCGGTAATAAAGCTTACCGAAAAAAGCTATTCAGTACTAAAGGGTTCCGAAAAGGTTATGAGAAAAATTATAATTGTTAAGGAAAAAACTTTAAGTGCAGACAAAGATTTATTCGAAAAATTAAAAGCTTTAAGACGAGAACTTGCTTCTATGGAACATGTGCCTCCATACATAATTTTTTCAGATGCCGTGCTAGTTGAAATGTGCAAGTACTACCCTACAACTAAAGATAATATGCTCAAATTAAAGGGAATTGGTGAAATTAAATATGATAAATACGGTGAAAAATTCCAAGCTGTTATAACTGATTATGTAGAAGAAAATAACATAGTATCCCAAGATATAATAATAACAAACAGCTCAAGCACTGGCTCTACAAAAACCAAAACTCACTTAATAACTTTAGATCTTTATAAAAAAGGGGAATCCTTAAAAAGTATTGCTAAGGAAAGAAATCTAAACATAAACACCATTCAAGAACATTTAATTAGATGCGCTGAAGAAGGATTAGCTATAAATTTGGATAATTTTATTCCAGACGAATATGCAGATCTCATATATACTAATATAAAAAAATTAGGTACAGCAAAATTAAAACCTATAAAAGAAGCTCTACCGCCTGACGTTGATTATATGGCTATTAAAGCTGCTATTTGTAAATATAAATTAAAAAATACAGCAAGCTAAAAGTGTCGCAAAGCAAAGTGTAGTTCAAAATCAAAGAACATTTGGTAGGCGTAGAAAAATGATGTTAGTGAATAGCGGCTCAAAATCCTAAATAAAATTAATAAAACTAAGTGGCAAATTTTTTAAAGCTTAAGAGCTTTCGATAACTCAACGCTTAGTTTTAGATTATATACTGAATGCCACATTAGAAATTAATAGCCATGGGTTCAATAATCTTAATGGGCAAAGCTCAAACCCAAAGTAGGTGCATTCCCTAACATCATTTTTTTCCTACACCTTCCAAATGTTCTTTGATTAATTCACTACATCTTTGTTTTACAATATATAATTGTTCTTTAACAACTTAATAAAGTAAATTTAATGATTTCAGTAATAAATATTGTTTCTGTACTACACCAAAATTCCGTAGGTACACTAATATTCTTGATTAATTTATGTCTTTGAAATGGAACACTAGAAATTAATAATATAGGTTCAAGAATTTTAATGGGCTTATGCCCAAGCCTCTGGTATGGGTTCTTTCCTTAAACCACTGCAATTGCGAAGTAAGAGCGTTTTTGAACGATTTAAATGGCATCTTATAAATCTTAGAGGAATATTTTCAAAAGACTTAGAACTTTCAATTGTCTGAACGGTAGTGAGTTATTGAAAGTTCTTAGGCTTTTAAAAATATTCCTCTTAGATTTATTGATGCAATTTAATGTTCTAGAATGCTCTTACTTCGCAATAATTTTGGTCTAATCTTTCTTAAGTGAATTTTCCATCATCATAGCCATAATAGCACATATAATTGATATAACTATAAGCACTATGAATAAACTATGAATGCCAAAATTAAGTGACGCTTTTACCTTGTCTAATCCAATTCCTAGGTTTATACTTTTCGCACCATATAAGCTATTTACATTTATTCCTTTAATGCCAACTCTCGATAAATACCTTGAAATATTCAAATTAAACACAACACCAAAAATAGCTACTCCAATAGTTTGCCCCATAGTTCTTAGAAGTGAATTAGCTCCTGTTGCAGTTCCCCTTTTTTCATGAGTAACGGCTTCTTGGATTACAATCGTAAGTGTTGTCAAGGTTCCTCCATATCCAAAGCCTATTATAAAAGCATATATAATAACTAAAATAAGCGGAGAATTAACATTTAAGGTGTAAAATAACACACTACTTATTAAAATAATAAATATTGATATAAATACTATTATTTTTTCACCATACTTTTGCATAGTTTTTGAAAGTATAAAAGATGATAAAATCCACGATATAGACATTGACGCCAGCGAAAGTCCAGATATTGTTGCATTAAATCCAAGCACATTTTGTATGTACACAGGCAAATATACATCTGTTGCTATTAACACTGCAGATACTAAGAAACTTATTATATTTACAATATTAATTTGTCTTGAAAATATATCAAATGGTATTAGTGGCTCCTTAGCTTTCTTTTCAACAAAATAAAAGATAAATAGTAAGGCAACTGTAAGTATTAGCGGCATTAGTATTTTTAAGGAATAAACTTTAGTATTTTCATTTATAGCTAAAATAGTAAACAAAAATATAATTATTGTTACTGCCAATATTACTATTCCCAAATAATCTATGGGCTTTTCTTTTTTTTGTACCTTCTCATTCAAATTTTTCTCAAGCAATACTAATGAAAACACACCAAATGGAATGTTTATATAAAAAATCCAATGCCATGACAGCTTGTCTATAAAAAATCCACCTATGAATGGTCCAAGAAGGCTTGCTATTCCCCACACAGAACTTATCCATCCTTGAACCTTTGCCCTTTCATCAACAGAAAATACATCTCCAACTATAGTATATGCCACAGTAAAAATAGCTCCAGCACCAATCCCTTGAAATGCTCTAAATAAAATAAGTTCATACATATTTGTAGAAATACCACACAAAGCACTTCCTATTAAAAATATTATAATTCCTGTTGATAAAGCTCTCTTTCTTCCATACAAATCAGCAATTTTACCATATATAGGAGTTGAAATTGCTGATGTAAGTAAATACATAGAAAAAACTAAACTAATTTTATCAAAGCCATTTAAATCTTTAACAATGGTTGGCATTGCTGTTGTAACAACTGTCCCTTCAACAGCTCCTAGAAACATAGCAACCATTAACGAAATAATTATGCCTTTCTTTCTAGCATCCATATTATATAACCTTCCTCTCAATAACTACCTTTATATTATAAATATACCAGCCTGTACTATTTTTTATCAAAATATAAAAAATGGCTCCGCTTATCTAGAACAGAAAAATAGTTTTCTATATTCTTTCACAATACTTATTCCACCAAACAGCTATCTCATAAAACAAAGGTAAAAGACTTTTCCCATAATCAGTTAAAGAATATTCTACTCTTACAGGCATTTCATTATATTGAACCCTTTTAACTAATCTATCATTTTCTAATTCATGCAACGAGCTAGAAAGCATTGTATTAGTTATTTCCGATATTCCTCTTTTCAATTCATTAAAACGAACAATATCTTTTTTTAGCAGCTGTAATAATATCCTAAGCTTCCACCTGCCACCAATTATATCTAATGTGCATTTTACAGGACATTCATCATCGTTTTCCAGTTCTTTTAGTAGATTTAAGTATTCCTGAAGTTTTTGTTCATTAGCCATATTAATTCCCCCCTTGGTAAGAAAAATAATACCTGATTAAAAATTTCTGCGTACTTGTTAACATACAACAGTATAAGTATAATAATTATACCAAGTATATTCACTTGAGTAAATGATATGTTGAAAAGGAGATAATGGTCATGGAAACAATGAAGGTAATAGCAATGCGTAAATCTACACGAAGTTACAAAACTGAACAAATTAGTGATAAAGCTTTAACAAGCATAATCAGTGCTGGATGTGCTGCACCAGTAGGAAATGGAGCTTACGATTCAGTTCATTTAACAATTATTCAAAATTCTGATCTTCTAAATAAAATATCAAAAACCGCTGCAAACATATTTGGAAATCCTAACACTAATCCATTATATGGTGCACCAACATTAATAATAGTCTCCAGCATACCAAATAAGCAATTTCCTAATGTTGAACTTGCTAATGCAGCTTGTATCATAGAAAATATGACTCTTGCTGCAACAGATGCCGGCATAGGTAGTGTATACATTTTAGGAGCCCTATGCGCTTTTAATGCAGATAAAGAGTTGCTAAAAAAACTAGATTTACCAGATGGATTTGTTCCTATTTCGGGTATCTCATTAGGTTATCCAACCGAACCGCTATCACAAGAAAAAGAATTAAAGTCAACTATAAAACTTAATAAAATTTAAAAAACTCTTTGAACCAAAAAGGCCTGTCGCATTAGCATATCTTTTATGCTAATGCGACAGCCTCCCTATCTTCATACTAACATATTGCATCAATCATTTTTAATTCTTCTTCCGAAAATTCAATCTTATGAACTATACCAATATTTTCAATAATTTGCGTTGCTTTTGACGCTCCAATCAATACACTTGTCACATCTCCATCTCTTAGTACCCAGCTAAGTGCCATTTGTGCAAGTGTCTGACCTCTATTTATAGCAATATCATTTAGCTTTCTAATCTGATCTAACTTCTTTTCTGTTAACTCATCTGCGCTTAAAAATCTGCCATCTACTTTAATACGACTATCTTCAGGAATGCCATTTAAATATTTATCTGTTAATGTACCTTGTGCTAATGGACTAAAAGCAATAATTCCTTTTCCACTTTCTTTTGCTGCTTTTTTTAATCCATTATTTTCGATTGTTCTGTCAAAAATGGAATATTTATTTTGATTTATTATAAATGGACATTTTAATTCCTTCAAAATTGCTTCTGCTTTCTTCATTGTTTCTCCATCATAATTTGAGATACCTGCATAAAGTGCCTTTCCACTTTTTACAGCAGTATCTAAAGCCATCATTGTCTCTTCTAGTGGAGTATCTGGATCCATTCGATGATGATAAAATATATCTACATATTCAATTCCCATACGTTTTAAACTCTGATCTAAACTTGCCAATAAATATTTACGACTTCCCCAGTCTCCGTAAGGTCCATCCCACATTTTATAGCCGGCTTTTGTGCTAATAAGTAATTCATCACGGTATGCACCTAAATCATCCCTTAAAATACGTCCAAAATTCTCTTCTGCACTTCCCGGAACTGATCCATAATTATTTGCTAAATCAAAATGTGTTATTCCATTATCGAAAGCAGTAAAACACATTTCTTTCATATTATCGTAACTTGCATTACTTCCAAAATTATGCCAAAGCCCAAGTGATATCATTGGAAGTTTTAACCCACTTTCTCCACATTTACTATACTTCATTTCTTCATACCTATTTTTTGCTGCTGCATATCGCATATTCCTCGCTCCTTTACTCTTATAAAATAAAATCCATGCTACTTATTTTTTTATTATATCATATACAAAATAAAAAAAGACCAATTAAGGTCTATCTTAAGGTTAATAATTTTATATATATGCTAATTATATTATATGGCTTTCCTTCTCTATACAAATAATAAGTAAGCATATCATCAAACCATATTACAAGTGGAGTAACTAAAAAATACCATAATATGCAATTCTTCAATTCAATTTGTCCCATGAAATTAAAAGCATCTTTACTATAATCCCATATATTTAAGCCTAAAATTAAATTTAATATTATACCTGAAAATAGTTCAGCTAAAGTTATAAGGGTACCGCCTATTAATAGCTGCTGCCAAATTTTCTTATCATAAAAACGAGGATGATCATTTAAATTTCCTATTAAAACTCCACATATACCTCCAACTAAAAACATCCATAAACTTGTATATCCTATAAGTGATAAAGGTTTTATGCCGTCATACCCTACAAGCTGGTCCCCAATAGCTCTTGCAAGAACTTCTATGTCCATGTAAATACCGCCAAAGACTAAAAAATGAATTATTTTATTTTTAGCATATCTCACAGGTTATTCCCCCTTATATACCTAAACACCTTATGTTAGTTATTGTATTCGTGTGCTAGTAATAAATTCCTGCAAGTTGTAGATATTTTTTAATATCATATAATAATACCAATAATTTTAATATTCTCATTTTGTCTACCATTCAATTTCTTCAGAGTACTCAACATCTTTTAATCTAACTTCAGATATAGGAATATCATTTTGACGTGCAAACTTTTTAATCTCTTGTTCCAAAACTAAGTATTCATCAGATTTTTCAACTACGCTGCGGATGCATACTGCCAGTTTTGCTGGTATTTTCGCAACTGAAGTATTAATATATTTTACAGTTAACTCCTCAAGATACTGCGTGCAAAATCCATTATACTGAATATTTTTTATGAAATCATATTCTTTTAAAGTTTTCTTATATATCCTGTTAAATCTGTTGCTCCAACAAAGTTTCTAAACTCTTGCCATACTATAGCTTGAAATAATTTTATCACTGCTATTGAATATGTAATTTTTTTCTTATATTCTTCTAAAACTTCTTCTGGAAGATCTTTTAACCTTTTCAAATATGTTTTAGAATCCTCAGCAAGCTCTATGTAATCATTCATGACTAATACTATAAACATTACTTATGTCCAAATCACATTTACTGAAAAATATAAATTTCTACTAGGCATAATCGTTGAATGGTATTTCTGCATCTCACGGCTAACTCCATTGTCTGCTAACTTTACTTACCTATATCCCATAAAAGCATGTCTTATATCATAAGCAAAGCCTAGACAGTTAAGATTCACACATTCATAACTAGGATAAGTTTCTTCTGTCCCAATAAGTTCTCCTATACTTTCATACAATTCAGAAAGATCATTATAATCTCCACTAATAGTCATTCCTGTATTATTCTTTGTGCTTTTAACTTTTAGCATTTTAATTTCTCCTCACTTGCTTTTTAATAATCTAAAATTTCTCATTGAAAATAGTTAAACTAAAAACATCCATAAACCTGTATATCCTATCAATAAAAAAACGGAGGTGGATATATTTAACATTTTAGCGAATTAGACTTGTAAAAGAATCAAAAAAGTAGCCCATTCTCGCGACTAGTAAGCTACTTTTTTAATTTATTCATCACTCTATCCTGCAACTTGCAGATGTTTTCCACTATGACCTATATATATATAATCACTTTCCTTATCATAGATAAAATAAATTCTATTATCACTACTAATTTTTATATGATAACTCATAACAAACTTTCTACCGTTAATGGTAACTGATCTTTGTTCTCCATATTTTTTCATAGTTTTTACAGATTCATTGGAAAACTCTATTCCATATGTTAATTTTTTAAATTCGCCTTGTATACTATCTTGAGTAAACCCATTTAGTGTTCCTCTAAAAAAAGGATATATTAACTTTTCCAAAACACTAAATACATTTAATATTTTTGAAAATCCTATCTGCTTATATATATCATTTCTTGGGTTCGCTGTTTTATAAGCTTTATCCGTAAATTTAATATGTCTAAATTCATTCTCAGCCTTTTCAAAAACCTCACTTATACTTTGAGGTACAGGATTAAACTGTAAATATTTTTCGAACTCATTTTTCCCTATAATATTTACTATCTTAAAGACATTTTCAAGTACGTTTACACTATACTCGAAATTTATTATTTCTCTTTCACTTGATAAAGAAAACACTCTATTATTTTGATTTTTATAACATAAACTTATTAACTCAATAAAGTAATCATTTTCTATGCATGGTGATATTTGAGAAAATTTTAACAGCTCAAATCCATCCGCTTTTATAATATCAAAATGTTTTAACAGCCCTAATGCCATTAATATTTGAGGTTTATTATAAAATTTTTCATAATTAATATCCATATTTTCTTTAATACATATATTATAATTTCTTGCTTTTGCTAAATCATATATTTCCTTTATTTCTTTTAAATTTTCCACTATTCCAACAAAATCTGAAACCAGTTGATTTTCATTCAAATAAAAATCCATACTATAATAATTTGAAGCTGTCTTCTATGGTTACTTTATCAACAAAATCATCTGGCCATAAATCTAAGCTTCCTGTCTCCTCTATTTGTATTTTTTGCACGTTTGCTTCTAATCCATTTTTTTCAAAGAAATAAAGTGATGTAATATCTTTTAGACTATTATCTTTCTTAACATAAACTCTTATTCTATTAATAATCTCCAAACTTTGAGTTTCAATGAGAATATTAACTCCATATTTAACTGCATAATAAAACAATTTCACTAAATTTGTTTTCCACTTCGGATGCAAATGAACTTCAGGATTTTCAATTATAACTAAATCTCCCTTTTTAGCAGTTAATATAGCTACAAGAATAGGAATTATTTGATTATTTCCAAATCCTATTTGTGATAATTCAAATTCTATATTATTTTCCAATGCCACAAGTTTAGGCTTATTGCTTTCTATTTTTAATTTAAACTCAGAATTTAAAATTTTATTAGTCCAATAATTAAATGCATTTATTAACGAAGTTTTACCATCAAAAGTAACCCTATCCCTGCTATTTTCAATAGTACTTGGTATATTGCTAGTTTCAACACTCCTGATTGCTGGTATATATTTTATTGAACTTTCATTTATATTACCTAAACAAGTACATACATTTATTAATTCTGAAATTCCATCTTGATTCAATGACAAAATAGAATTTAAAACTATACCTCTAAATAAAATTCTATCTTGCAATAAAATTCTTTTTTTCTGATTATCTAACATAATTTCATTCAAATTATACGTTATAGGTGTACTTCCATCTATATTTATAACAAATTCATAATTTTTTAAAATTCCATTTTTATTTTCAAAATAAATATCCATTTTTCTCAATATTGCTTGGTCTAGCATATCAATAAAAAAGTTGTCATAATTATATATAGAGTCAAATTCTAATTCAACATTACAAAACTTCAAGTCCTTTACATATAGTGATAAAATGTACTTTATGCTTTCACTTCTACTTACCTTTTTATTTAAGGTACTCGAGAAATCACCCAATTCATGTACTTCTTCAAATGGAAGTCTTGGATAACTAATCGAATTACCATTTATTTTTGAAAGTAATCTAATACTTTGTGTTAAGGAAGACTTACCCGAATTATTAGTTCCCGTTAAAACAGTAAATCCCTCTAAATTAAAATTATATCCTTCTTTATGAATTTTAAAATTGTCAACAGAATATTTTTTTATCATCATTTACCTCCCAAAATTTCTTTGAGACTTGTTTCCCATATTTGAAATCTTTCATAAGTTTTAACTTTAGTAGTTGTTGATGCACTTGTAATAGATTGTCTAAACAAAGTATTATTTTCTATTAAATATGATAATTTTTGTTTAATAGCATCCTTATTATTTTTCACCTCACTTCCAGTATAACGTGAAAAAGAAAAAGTAAGAATTTCAAATAAAGCTATATTAATTTTATTTTTTCCATCTTTTTCATTTTTTGATTTTATAATAAATGCATCATTTTCAAAAACTTCATATACAGTATTCATAACATTAATAAATACTTTTTTAAATTCTATTTCTCTCCCTCTGTATTCATCGTACCTATCCAAAGTATCATTTAAAAATCTTTTCATATTTCCAGTATACTCTTCTATTCCTTTATAATAAAAAGACATAAACCTTAATACCAGCTCTTGGTCTTGCATCGCATTTACATTGACTCTCTTATCTTTTATAATTTTTTTAAAAATTTCCTCATTGGCTAATCTTATTATAAAAGGTATTCCTTTATTTCTATACATGCAATTCCTTAATTCTTGAGAATTTAATTTTACAGCACCAGTATTAATTCTCTCAAAAATCTCAAATTTTACATCTGGTAAATTATCCTTTTTAACAACAAAAATAACCATTTGAAAATCTTCAATTTTCCTCTGAATACTAGGTTCTAGCTCCTTAAAATATGCATACCCTTTACAAAAATTTGTATTTATCAATTTGAACTTATTATTAATAAATTCATTTATAGTTCTAATCCTTTGCTGACCATCAATTATTTCATATCTATTGTCATCTTCCTCTGATAAATATATAGCTTGTATCGGTATATCCAAAATTATAGATTCTATTAACCTTGATTTTCTATCGTTTTTCCACTTAGGATTTCTTTGAAAAATTGCCCCCAAAGAAATATCTCCTCTTTCAACTTTTCTTACTATTTCAAAGACCGAAAAATTCAGTTGAGCTATATTTATTTTTTGAGGTTGCATCTTTTCACTTTGAAATTCAAACATTTTCAACCCCCCATATAAATTTTTAACACAATTCATTATATATTATACAATACTATATTTAAAAATTCTCGCTATTAACAATTTAAATATTATAATCTTCCAATTTTATTTTTCATTTCATCATTTAATTTTGCTCTTTTATTGTTCTCTTTTATAACTTGCTTATAATAATCATAAAATTCTCTTTCCATGCTTACTAACTAAATATTGCTTCACTAATTCTATATCTATACTAGATAACCTCTATTAAATTAATTTTATGACAAATTTTTATAGTAATTATATCATATAAAACATTGCTTTTATATTTTATTAGTATCTCCTGCCCAAACATATAAAATTTAATATATTTATTTAAATATTTCAATTCATAAATCCATAAAAACAAACACTCACTTAAAAATATATCTTGTCTTCAATGATATTTACCAATTTTAAACAAAATAAATTTATTGCTTTCTTGTTTACCCTTTATATTGTTAGTAGTATAATTTGAAAAAGATGATGATTTTTAAACAATAATCAGTAAAATTTAGTCTTGTTCACAAATTTAAAAATATGAAATAATGGAGACTCATTATGATTTGTGTAAATAAAAAAAGTGTAATTAATTCAATCGCTCAATATAAAACAATTGCTAGATACTTGTGATAATTGTAGAAAGTTAAAAATAAAAATTAGATACTTAAGGAGGATTTTTTGTGCTAAAAACAGAATATTTGATTACAATAGATAAAAAAAATAATGTTGCAATAGATATGTATTCTTTCAATAATTTGCTTATGTCTAATCCCAATATAAAAATTAATAAAAATGCGATTACTTATTTTTCTCAAAAATATAAATATACAATTCAGTATAACAACATCAATAACACATCTTATATTTGTTATCATATTACCATAGAGTGCACTATAGAAGACTTCTCTTTTAACAATGCAAATTTACAATTATACCAAAACTTACTACGAGATATTCGTTTTATATTATTTAAGTGCTCAACAGATATAGAAATCTTATGGGATGATATAAGTTTCAATTGTTCACAAAAAGCATACCCATTAATATATAAGATTGAAAATTTAATGCGAAAACTACTAACAAAATTTATGTTAATAAATGTTGGTTCAAAATGGGAAAAAGAAAATATACCCTCAAAAATTTCTAAATCCAAAAACAAGGAAAAAGATATTAATCTCGGTAACGGATTATTATATCAATTGGACTTCATAGAATTATCTACATTCCTATTTGATACTTATTCATTAAACAACAATCTAAATGAACTAAAAAAGAAAGTTGAAAAAAAAGAAGATATTCCTTTTTCATTGATGAATGATTTTATAGCACGATCAAATTGGGAGAGATATTTTAGCAAAATTGTTTTAGTAGAAAATGAACATCTGAAAAAAAAATGGAATGAATTATACATATTAAGATGCAAAATTGCACATAATAACATGTTTACAATATCAGATTATAAAAATGTGGAATCTATAGTTGCTGATTTAAAACCTATTTTAGAAAAAGCATTAGATAAATTAGATTCTATAAAAATAGCTGATGATGTAAAGGAGAGTGTTTCAGAAAGCTTTGCACGTACTACCAATGAGCAAGTAGGGTCACTTATATTGGCATATAATAAACTTGATAAGGAAATTCATAATTTTTTTATTAATGTACTTCCTGAAAATAAAATAAGCGATACGCGTATGCCTCTACTTTCATCCAAATTATTGTACCAACTATTAAAAAATGGTTTAATTGACGATACAGTTTATAACAAGCTAAAGTTAATTACTTATAAGCGAAATAAAATCGTTCATCAAGACTCCCATATTCCAGATAATGAAATTTATCAAATGCTTAACTTAATAAATGAATATACTTCATATTTTCAAAAGAAGAACTTGGAATTTAATGAGAAGGAGATAGATGATAATGAAATTAAATAAACCAATTCTCATAAAGTGTAACGAATGCGATGAAATAATTGAAGTTGAAACTGATATTGAATGTGTTTCTTCATATGAAAGGGAAATGGGAACCGAAAGAGAATATGAAAGTATCCTTGATGAAAATTGTCCCAAATGTGGCAATTGTATATATATTAAATTATCAACATGGGAATATCCAGAAGGTGCCATAAATAATTGCGAAGAAGTCATAGAAGGTGCTGAAATTCTTGAAGAACCAGATTACAATCTTTTCGACTATGATTAACTTTTAAATTTTAAATTAGAATCATATCATAAAAAGTTAGCAAGTCCCCCTCATTTTATAGAGCTTGCTAACTAACTTTATGCATTCTATTCCATGATGCTACCTAATATTATCTTCAATTAATAAGTGTTTATTTTTAGTTATCTATTATTTAACACCCATCCATCCGGAAATTACCATCATTTGAACTTCTGATGTTCCTTCATAAATTTCTGTTATTTTTGCATCACGCATCATTCTTTCAATTGGATAATCGCTTGAATATCCATAGCCACCAAATAATTGTAAGCAGCGTCTTGTTACATCACTAGCATTTCTAGAAGAAACTAATTTTGCCATAGCAGCATAATGTGAAAATCTTTCATTATCATCCTCTGCACATGCAGCTTGATATACTAAAAGTTTTGCTGCTTCTGTATTTGCACGCATCTGTGCAAGTTCAAATTGTGTATTTTGGAATTTTGAAATAGGACGTCCAAATTGAACACGTTCTGTTACATATTTAACTGTTTCATCTATTGCGCCTTCTGCAATACCAAGAGCTTGTGCAGCAATACCTACACGACCACCATCAAGAGTTGCCATTGCGAGATTAAAGCCTCTGCCTTCTTCTCCTAAAAGATTTTCCTTTGGAACTATGCAATTATCAAAGAATAGCTCACATGTAGAAGATGCTCTAATTCCCATCTTTAATTCATGATTTCCAACAGAAAAACCAGGAAAATCTTTTTCAACGATAAATGCTGAAATTCCCTTTGTTCCCTTACTCTTATCTGTCATAGCAAGAATAATATATATATCTGCAAATCCTGCATTAGTAATAAATATCTTACTACCATTTAATACATAATGATCTCCTTCAAGTACTGCTGTTGTCTTTTGCATAGAAGCATCAGTTCCAGCAGCAGGTTCTGTTAATCCAAATGCACCTAACTTTTCTCCTGAAGCAAGTGGTTTTAAATATTTCTCTTTTTGCGCTTCTGTACCATATTTATAAATTGGTGTTGCACAAAGGCTTGTATGTGCTGATACTATAACACCTGTTGTAGCACAACATTTTGATAATTCTTCTACACATTGTACATAACTTAAAGTATCCATTCCAGCTCCACCGTATTCTTCTGGAAATGGAATTCCAAGTAGGCCCATTTCAGCCATTTTTTCTACATTTTCTTTTGGAAAACGCATGCTTTCATCAATTTCCTTTGCAATTTGTTTTACCTCATTTTCTGCAAACTCACGATACATTTGTTGTAATTGTTCATGATTTTCATCTTGTTTAAAATTCATATTAATTTCCTACCTTTCTCTCTTATATGTGTATATCAATTATTTATAGCTAGCTCCATTTAATGGGCAGCATACTTTACCTGGATTCATAATAGAGTTTGGATCAAACACCTTTTTAATGCCCCTCATTAATTCCATATTTGTTTCTCCAACGCTATCTGCTAAATGGCTCATCTTTCCACTACCAATTCCATGTTCTCCTGAAACAAGGCCACCACATTTTGTTGCTTCTTCATAAATAATATCAAAGAATTTATTAACTCTTTCTTTAAATTCTGCTTCTTCTAAATCGTTGCTACATTCGTATATGTGAAGATTTCCATCGCCTGCATGTCCAAAGCTCTTAATAGTTATTCCACACTCTTCACCAGTTTTATTTACAAAAGTAAGATAAGAAGGAATTTTATTTACTGGAACTACTACATCACATTCATCTAATAATTTTGTTTCTGCCATAATTGCATCTAAGAAACTAGAACGTGCAGCCCATGCATCTTTTATTTTTGCAGGTGTATCAGCTACAAGAACATCAATTGCTCCTGCTTCTAATACTACTTCACTTGCTTGTTCTATAAGGTTATTCAATTCATCTTCATTGCTTGCATCTATAGTCACAAGTAAATAAGCATTTGCAGTTACTCCATCAACTACTTGTGGAAATACACTCTTTCCAATATATCTTTCACTAGATAAAACAATTTCTCTTTCCATAAATTCTAATGCTTCTGGATTCATATGCTCCATTTTAAATTTAGGAACAGTAGAAATACAATCATCTAAATTTTCAAAAGGAATAATTAAACTTGCAACTACCTTTGGTGCTGGCATAGTTTTCAAAGTAAGTTCTGTAATAATTCCAAGTGTACCTTCTGAACCAATCATTAAATTTAAGAGGCTGTAACCTGAACTTGTTTTTGATACCGTAGCTCCAAAGTGAGTAATTTCTCCTGTTGGAAGAACCACAGTCATTGCACGTACATAATCACGTGTTGCACCATATTTAACAGCTCTCATTCCACCAGCATTTGTTGAAACATTTCCACCTAAACAAGCTGACTTTTCACCAGGATCTGGAGCATATAATAACCCGTGTTTTGCACAATCCTCTGCAAGATCTTTTAACAAAACACCAGCCTCTACATGAACAACAAAATTTTCTAAGTCATAAGAAAGTATTTTATTCATCTTTGTAATATCAATTAAAACTCCTCCTAAAAGGGGAACTGCTCCTCCTACAAGTCCTGTTCCTGCACCTCTTGGAGTTACTGGTATTTTGTTTTCATTACATACTTTTACCACTGCAGCAACTTCCTCTGTTGAGTGTGCCATTAATACAACTTGAGGAGCTTTTTTCCCATAAATAGGCATTTCATCATGACAATAATCTACATTGATATCATCCCCTGTTAAAATATGACCTGGAGCTGCCTTCTGCAATTCTGAGATTATTTCTTCTGTCAATTGATTATATTGAGCCATATTAATACTTCCTTTCTAAATGTAATTTTTTATTTGGATATATTTTACTTTATAAACAATGTGCCTAAGAAACATATAATACCAGCGATAACTACATAGCATAAAAAATATTTAAATACACTTCCTAAAATTTTACTTTCCGAGCCAGATTTATCAATTGCACTTGCACCAATTGCAATACTTTGAGGACAAATCATCTTTCCGATGCCTCCTCCAAGAACATTTGCTGCTGCTATCCATGCTGGCGCCAGTGAAAGATTTTGAGCTGTTTTTACTTGCAAACCTCCAAATAAAACACAGGTTGATGTACCCGACCCTGTAACAAAGCCTCCAACGGCTCCAATTAGTGGTGAAATAAGTGGATATGCGCTTCCTGTAGCTACAACTAAAAAGCTTGCAATATCTGCAATCATTCCACTATACCCCATTACCTTTGCTACTGACATAACACAACAAATTGTAACAATTGTTTTCCAATTTGATTTTAACGTAGAAAACAATACTTCTATCATGGTTGAGATTTTGGCACCTTGAACAAAGCCGCCAATAATTGCAGCAACAAAAATTATAACACCAGGTGTATTAATCCAGCTAAAGGCTAGCTTACTTCCGCCTTTACCAGCATATACAACTGCAACACTCTTAATTGGTGCAATCAAACGATTAATTGCTGGAAATAAAGTTGATGTAAACAGCAACATTATGAATATTAGAATAAATGGACACCATGCTTGTAATGCCTTACTAAATGATATAGCTTCTCCTTTATCCCTATTTGCTGATATTTCTTCTTTAGCTACTAATAAAGTTGATTCTTCGCTATTATCTAGAGTTTCAATGGAATATTCAGCTTCAGGTTTGCTATTAAAAATTTTTGCCGCAATAACTGTACATGCCATACAGCAAATTGAGCCTACTATATTTGGAAGTTCTGCACCAACTACCACTGCTGTAATATACCAAGGTACCACATATGATAATGCAGCAACTAAAGTAATAGGAACTGCTCCCTTTAATGCCTTTATTCCACCACCTACAACACATACCATAATAAATGGACTAATAAAAGCAAGAATTACTTCAATCATTGCAGTATTTGCTGCCAAGGTATGTGATGAAATTCCAGTTACTGATGAAAGTGTTACTAAAGGTATTCCCACTGATCCAAAAGCAGTTGGTGTACTATTAGCAACCAAACATGATACAACTGCTGCAAGTGGATTTAATCCAATACCAGCTAACATAGAGGCTGGTATTGCAACGGCTGTACCGAAGCCTGCCATTCCTTCCATGAAGCAACCGAAGCCCCATCCAATAATCAAAGTCAAAACTCTTTTATCAGGAGAGACTCCTGCAAGCATTTTTTTTATAGATTCCATTGCACCTGTACGTAAAGTTAAATTATACGTAAACAAAGCCGCAACAATAACTAAACAAATTGGCCATAAGGCGTTGAGTATTCCCTCTAATACAGCTGACGCAGCATAAAATACATTCAGCTTCCAGAAAACAATACCTAAAAACATTGTAATAACAAGTGCAATAGAAGTAGCTTTATGCGCCGGCATTTTCAAACCACTCAATGCAATTATGAGGCAAATAATTGGTAATATTGCTATTAAAAATTTTAAAAATAACATTTTTTTATCCCCTCATTCAATTTTTATGGTAATACCTTCTTAAAGATAAACCATTTATATTTTGATCATATAACTTTTCCCCTAATTATAGATACAGTTAATCTTTTGTTAATCAATGTCACAATTTTGTTTTCGCTACTAGCTTAAGGTACATAAAAAACTTTATTTTGCTTTTTCTTTTGCTTTCTTCATTTCTTCAATCATAACCGGAAGAATTTCAGTTACATTTCCAACAATACCTACATCTGCAATTTCAAAAATTGGAGCCTCTTCATCTTTGTTAATTGCTACTATATAGTTAGAGCCTAACATTCCAGATGTATGTTGTGTTGCTCCAGAAATACCACATGCAATGTAAAGTTTTGGTGCTACAATCTTTCCTGATTGTCCAACTTGATGCGCACGTGAAATCCATCCATCTTCAATTGGTGGTCTTGTTGCACCTACTACTCCACCAAGTACATTTGCTAATTCTTCAACAAGCTTGAAATTTTCTGCACTTCCCATTCCACGTCCACCAGAAACAATAACTTGTGCCTCTTCTAAATTGACAGCCTCTGAAATTTCTTTTACCTTATCAACAATTTTTGCTTTAACAGCACTAGCTGGAATTTCTATTTTTTTCTCTGTAACGCCTACATTTGAAGTAGTTTCTGGCTTTGAAAAGCTTCCACTTCTAACCGTAACTACTGCTGTTCCTTCTACTTCGATATGCTCTAAAACTGTACCACCATAAGCTGGTCTAGTGTAGACAACTTTGCCATCGGTTTTACTAATTCCTATTACATCACTTACACAGCCTAAAGACATACGTCCTGCAACACGTGGTGCAACATCTTTAGTAAGTTCTGTGTTTGCTAATAAAACAATATCTGGATTTTGTTCTTTAATAGTTTCTGATAATACTTCTGTTAAAGTATCACAATCTGTGGCAGTGTCTGTACAAACAACTGGGATTCCAAAATCAGCCACAGTATCTGCTAAAGACCTGTTACCTACTATAAGAGCTGTTCCTTCTGCCTCTAATGCTTTTACTGCACTTATAAGTTCAAGGCTTCCGCCTATTGCTTTTTCTCCATCTGTTTCAATAAACAATAATGCTTTCATACTTTCTTCTTCCTCCTTATAGATATACCAGTTCAACCACCAAAATCAATTTGCATCATAATACCTAGAAGACGGCATTTTGATAGAAATTAATTTTGAAGTTTCAAGTGGTTTATCTTTAATTAGATTGCCTTATCTTTTTTCATTTGCTCCATAGCAGCACTTACTGCTAGTAGCGCATCCTTTTCTTCAATTTTTATACCAGCCTCTCTCTTAGGAGGTTCAACATATTCAATGCAACGTACTTTGGGTTGTTTTACCTCCCCAATTTCTGCTGCTGAATAAGTTGGAATGACTGCCTTACGGCTTGCCATTTTAGTTTTAATTGTAGGATAACGAGGATCGTAATTTGGCTTACTTACAGTTATTACAGCTGGGGCTTCTATAGAAACTAAATTATATCCTTCTTCAATTTCTTGATGAACTTCAACGCCATTATCTTTCAAATCGATTACAATTGCATTGCTAACAAAGCCTGTCCCTAATTTTTCAGCAAGCATTGCTCCTACTTGACCAGTAATTTCATCTGTGGATTCTTTTCCACAAAGAATTAAATCAAATTTTTCACCTTTGTCTTTTTCAATTTTATGAATAGCATCTGCCAGAGCACTAGCTGCTCCAATAGCATCTAAATCTGCATATAAATCATCTTTTACAAAAAATGCTTCTTTAGCTCCTACAGCAAGACAATTTTTTAATGTATTTAAAGAATCATCTGCTCCAATAGTTAATACACTAACATTTCCTCCATTAGTTTCTGTAAAACGAACTGCTAACTCTAATGCATATGTATCAAATGCATTTGCTACTAAACTTACTCCATTCAAATTAGGCTTTTTCGTTTTATTATCCAAATGAATTTCAATAGAATCATCTGGAACCTGTTTTACACACAACAGAATATTCATACTTTTCTCTCCTTTACACCTTTGCATTATCTAGCTATTTTTTTTGATAAAACCATAAATGTATTTAAATCTTTATAAAGTACCATTTTATAAAAATTGTTTTGATTAATTTGTAAAAAAATATCATTTAATGGTGCAATGGTCTTACCAATTTAGTTAATTTTATCACACTATTTAAAGCAATACAATAACTTATGAAATTTTATTATTTAATTCATAATTTTGACATATCTATTTCACCATGTATACTCTCATTTGTACACTAATATATATAGCGAAATAAAGTATTAAATATTCCTGAAAATTTAAAGCAAAACATACAAAACATTCCGCAGCAATATGACAAACGATTCCAAATATGGTACTATATAAATGCATATTTATAATTTTATTAATTCTTTTAAGATAGGAGTAACCATGAATTATATAATATATGATTTAGAATTTAATCAAAAATACTTAGCTTCTGATGAAGCTGAATCTAATAATGCTTCAAGCTTACCCTTTGAAATTATCCAAATTGGAGCATTAAAGCTTAATGAAAACTTCGAAACAATTTCTAACTTTAACGCTCTCATTAAACCTACTGTTTATCCTAACATTCATCCTTATGTAGAAAGCTTAACTAAAATAAATAATGATAAAGTTAGTTCATGCAAAAGCTTTGTAGCTGTTTATGAAGATTTTTTAAAATTTATTGATAACGATGAAACAATATTATGTGTTTGGGGCACAGGCGATATTAAAGAGCTCCTAAGAAATATAAAGTTTTATAATTTATCAACTTCATCAATTTCTAAACTCAGCATTGATGTTCAGAAGTATGCTTCAAAATATCTTAATACCCCTAATAAATCTAAAATTGGCTTAAAAACAGCTATAGAACTTTTAAATATACAGGCTAGTGGTGAATTTCATGATGCTTTTAATGACGCTTATTATACCGCAGAAGTTTTTAAGCATATTTATGATGATTCTATAAAACCTAGCATCTACGAGCCTAATTTTCATAAAAGAATTACACAGCCCAAAGAAAAAATTGATACTGTTGCCTTAATAAATCAGTTTGAAAAAATTTACAATAGAAAAATGTCAGAAGAAGAAAAATCTATAATAAAGCTTGCTTATATTATGGGAAAAACTAGACAATTTGTAGATAAGGTAAAATAAAAGTCTACAATTCCCTATACCTCAAGTATTGTAGACTTTATACTTTCTATTCCAACTTGATATTTGCAAGTGGTTTGAAGTTGCATCATATTAGCAAATTATAAACGAGCGATTCTTAGAGTCAATTAATCTCTTAAGCTCATACCAGTATTCTTTTAAAACATAGCCTAATCAAAAATCACAATATCATTAACACTTCTTCTTAAGCTGACTGGACATCCATATTTTTTTACATAGCCTGTTCTCATAACTACTTGAATAGGACTATCTATATTTAATATTCCATTTATCTCTTCTTTCCAGGGTTTTTCTTCAATTATCTGACTCATAGGATGCAATGCTACCTTAAGTTCTGTAGCCTTAAGCCATAACCGCTCCATATTTCTTCCTGCTTTTATCAGAGCTTCTGGAGAATTATCATTACTGGTTACAATAAAAAATCCCGAACAATTATTCACTTGGCTTTTTACTTTATTAACAGTTAGCTTAATAAAATTATCAGAAGTTATTGATTTTTTTGTAGTAAAAGTATAGTAGAACCACTTCTTTAATCCTGTGAGTCCAATCATTTCAGCTGTTATTCCATTCTTTTTAGCCTTTGCTTCCTCATCGGATAAGCGCATATAATTTGCAAGTTCCTCCTGCTTTTCCTTGTCAAGAGCTTGATTCTTCATAGCAGTAATTAAATTTCGCTGAATATACTGACCATTTCTGCTATTAACATCAAAGTAATAACCACTTTCTTCTTCAATTTCTGCTAATAAAGATGTAACATCTTTGGTATTAAGTTTTTTATTAATATAAGCATCATTAATACACATTCTATTTTCAATAATGAACATTTTCTTATCTAGATTCTCACTATTAATTGATTTTTCAAATTTAATTTTTGCAACATTTATATCGCTACAATTTTCTGAAATTATATCAAGCTTTGCAGTTAGATTATATTTAGGCGCTGCTTGAACAATATTTTCAATAAATCCACCTATAGCTATGAGGGACTCTCTATTAGTAGGATCTAAGGCTTTTAATATATTATTTTCATCTATGCAAACCATTATTTCATAATCAGAAATAACTTTTACTTTCCACATTTGCGCATTATGGCTGCTTGGTGCCAACGTCCCATAATAGATTATTTCTTTGAGTTCATGATTTATAGAAAGATTACTTAAAAACTTATCTCTTTTTGGCGAATTTAAGTTCATTTTTGACATAATTCCTATACTCCCTTATCATTACACAATATTTCTTTTTCAAATGGCTATGTTTTAAATACTAACCCCATTAGAAACATATTTTATTTTTGAAAACAAATTATATAAAAATGCTATTAAAAGTATCAAACTTATACTAAACAAATAGTTATTGCCAAGTATATTCATAGCTATTGAGGATAATACCGGCCCAGCAGCACATCCAAAACTATAAAACAAGTTGAAATTTGAAGCTGCTGATATAATTTCATCATTATCTAAACCTTGAACTCCCATTGCCATAGATATAGGATATATTGCACCTATACCTATTCCTGAAATAAATGAAAATAGTAATTTATACGTTAATTCATCAAATATTATTATCCCCAAAAATGCTAAGATGGAAATTATAACACTTATTATCAGTCCCTTTTCTCTTCCAATCTTATCACCAATATACGTAATTGGTATAGTTCCAACTGTTCCTCCAATTACAAACATACCTAAAGCATATCCCATTTGAGAAAGGGTAAATTTGTGTTGTAATAAAAATAAAGGATACATTGAAGCAATAGTATTTTCTATAAATCCGTATAAAAATGCCCCTTGTAAAGATAAAAATATTTTTTTTATTACATTTTTATTTGAACTGGCTGATATTGTTAGTTTTGTTTTTATTTTTAAATAGAGTAAGAGTGCTGCACTAGCTAGAAACAAGGCACCTATTATAAATGATAACCATATATTTTCTTCATATATTTTAGGTCCCACTATTGTACCAAAAGCGAATCCAAATGCAAAAAAAAGCGTATATACTCCACTTACAACCCCTCTTACGGAGTCTTCAGTAAAACTATGCAATGCTGTTTGAGTACCTACCAAATGAAAGCTTACACCAAATCCCATAACCCCCATAAGAACAAACCATATTGCTACACTCGATACCATAGGAAAGCTTAATGTGCTTATGGCACTGACTAATAATCCTAATGATATAAGTTTCTTTAAATCTCTATTTTTCATTTTTTTGTTAATTAAAATTGTACCTAAAGCTATAGTTAGAAAGTATACAGATTCAATAACTCCGATAAAGACATTACTAACATGATTTTTTGACATATGCGTAGTAGTAAGTGGAATTATAATGCCAATAGCACTACCTATAAGAAATGCCATCAAATAGATTATCCCTTTATTATTATTGAATAATTTTGTAAACTTTATATTTTTACTCAATCACTTCACCTCTGTATGTTTTATTATCTGTAAATATCCCTCCTAATTTTATACTCTGAAAGCACCTTATTTTTTTGACTCTAAAGCATTTTCAATAGCTTTTAAAATTACCTTACTACTATTTGTTGCTCCAGAAACTGTATCCACCTTTAAAGATTGAGCTGCTAAAACCCTTTGTGGAATAACTTCCGCTCTTTGTCCTCTTTCATTTTTATGACGTAATATTTTAATATCAGTTATTTTATGATTTCTAACTGTGGCACTTACATCTGCCGCAACCATCACTGCATCATAAGATCCTTTATAAGTACCATCTGAAACTTTAGATAAGTCAACATTTCTTATGGATATTTTTTTTATTGCATTCTCATACTTTTCGTAATTAAGCAAATAATTTACTCCAAAAAATATCCCTACAACAATACACAAACTTACTAAAACTAAACAAACTTTTTTACCAATTCCCATATTCACTCCTCCAATATAATAAAGTTATATAATCTAACACTGTTATATTATATAACTTTATTATATTTTATAACTATTTACAAATCAATAGTTTTTTTATAAATAATTCAAATTATACATAGCTAGTACTAATCTAAATAAAAAATAAATAAGTTAACAAGCAACTTTTCAAACTTAAAAGCAAAAATTAATAATTGAAATGGAATATAACATAGAAATTAACTAAAGAAATGATATTCCAAGATATGAAACATCAAAGAAATTGCAAAAATTATAGCTGATACAATATGAATGTATCTCCATATTTTTTTATGTCCCTTCATATATTTCAAAATAATACCTGATATACTTAATAAGACCATAAAAAATAGGGATACGTAACCAGGCGTAAAACTAATTGAATAGAGATTGTCTCCCACGTGTATAAAAGCTATGATTGTTGCAATTATACCTAAGTAACAGTGACAACCTAATAATTTTCTCAAATTAATCTTAAAATTTCGATTATGCATTTTTAATCTTTTTAATAAAATATAACTACAGCTAAATATTGCAACAATAAAAGCTGCCCACCCTAAAATATCGTTTTGTATTATCATTAACATCTACCTTCTTTCCTTGTTATTATAAAGATAAACCACTGTGAAACTTGAAATTTATTTGTACCAAAATGCCGTCTTCTGGGCATTTTGGTGCACATCAATTTCAATAGTTGAGCTGCTTTATCTATGTATACATAAAATAAGCCATTTGAAATCTTAACATAATTAATTTACAGAACTGGTTTATCTAAAATATAGATAAACCAGTTCAACTACCAAAATCATATCAGCTTCTTGTGAATAATAATTAACATGAATAAATGCATTACTTGCCTATTAAAGAATTTATCATATTTTCTATTAAGCATTTTTTATCCTTCCATGGGAATTCATTATGTCCTATAAACAATGAACTTAAACCGTGTATTCCTGCCCACAAGCATTGACCTATTACTTCAACCTCCTTATCTTGAAAATAACCTTCTTCTTTACATTTTATTATAGTTGATAAAATTATTTCATAGGCTTTAAATCCTGGAGATTGTGGCTCATGATAAGCTAGATCTTTTTCATATCTTACTGCATTACTCATATAGGCAAGCTCATAATAGTGAGGATTCTCAATGGCAAAATTTATATAAGTTCTGCTCATATCCTTTAGCTTTTCTATTGAATCATTTTGGCTCTCACTTATTTCCATAAAAAGATCTAATAATTTACCATTATTTTTTTTGTAAATATAAAATAATATATCAGCCTTTTTGTCAAAAAATTGATATATTGTTGGTAATGAATATTCAATTTTATTTGCTATTTTCCTCATTGAAATATTTTGATATCCAGCATCAGCAAATAATTCTTCTGCTGCACTAATTATCTTATTTTTCAATTCTAACTTTTCCTTATCACGTCGTTCCTTTATTCCCAAATCTGAATCACCTCAAAATTAAATGTTATTCATTAATATATAGCATAGTTATAATATATAACACTGTTATATATTATAATTTCATTATATTACTTAATATATATATAAGCAATATATTTTTTGGCTTATTCTCATCAAATGTACAATATCTATTGCCAAATGCAGAGAACATGCATTTGAATATTGTTTTAAAAGTCGATATTGAAGCTATATTGAGCCCGCGATTTACAGTTGAAATCCACCTATTCACATGATGATTTCACCCTTCGCCAGGCCTTATTTACAACCTTATCCATTATGTGTAAAATATAATTGAGTCGCACTTGTTAATTAATGCGTATTAGACGGTTATCGCGTATTAGTTAAATATAAAAAGATGCTCTTTGTAATGATATAATTAAGGCTAATTTATTATTTAAATTATATAAATTTATGAAAATAAATAAGAGAGAAGAGATGCGTTATGATAAAAATTGATGATTCCGACAGACATTATTTAAAGGAACTTTGTTCCTACAAAAAAGATGATACTATGTTGTTATGGTTTCTTGAAGGTAATCCCTACTGTGCTGCATGGGTGGACGATGTAGTACATCCAGAAGAAGCTGTTGTTATTGCGGCGGATTTTTGCTACCTTCTGGGTAAGGTAAAACACCCTGATAAAATGATGCAGACATTAGAGGAGAATGCTCGATCTAAGATTATTATCCCATGTACACTGCAGTGGGCTAAATATTTGAATGAATACCTTTCCGAAAAAGTTCGCTGCTACAAGAGGTATGCTATAAAGCATGAACCCAATGTTTTTGATAAGAATACTTTAAAACAATTAATTAAGAAAATTAAGCCTGCATATAAAATTAAGCAAATTGATTATGATATATACAAGGAAGTTCTAAATATAGGTTGGGCTGCTGACGGATGCTGTTTTTTTAGGTCATATGAGGATTTCAAGAAAAATGGTTTGGGATATGTTGTATGCAAAGATAGACAAATTGTTTGCATTGCATCCTCATATAATACATATAAAAATACCATTGGAGTAACAATAGGAACCTTAGAAGAACATAGAAGAATGGGACTTGCTGCAGCCTGTGCCGCCAGCTTAATTTTGACTTGCCTTGATAGAGGCATCTACCCTGAATGGGAAGCATCAAATATGGATTCAGTAGCTTTATCGGAAAAATTGGGCTATCATTTTGATAAGGCATTTGATGTTTATTCGCTTTTATAAAAACAATAATATATTGTTCTAAGTCACAATCTTTATTTTTTATGAAACAAAGGAAGTTCCATTGATGTTCTTTTATAAATCTAATTATTAAGTTCTTAGATTATATTTAAAAAATTATTCTATAAAAGAAAAAGAATATAATGAGAGTTATTTCAAAATTAAAATAAAAATTAATTAGGAATATATAGTTAAAACAAAAATCTCCTCATCTGGTTAAGATAAGGAGATTGTTTCATGCATCATTAATTTGAGGCGGGGAGTTTGGCTGAGAACCAATTAATTTTTATTATAATTAACCTTCCTATAACTCGTAAATCCTCATTAAATCAGCGTAAAAACTTCAATTTTGTTTTATTCTTTATTGCTACTCAATCAATATAAATAAACACGTAGTGTCAAACGGTGATACTAGGTGTTTTCATTATATATATTATTAAAACATAGCCTATAAAAAAATATTGTGTTTTTGCTATTGTAAATTAACCTCTCATCTGTTGAAAGATATCCTAAATCAAATTCTCCGATACCACAGTTAACTATAACTTGATTAACTGACAGAACTTGCGCGAAAACACAATATGACCATGCACTGCTTGCCTTAATAAATCAGTTTTAAAAAATTTATAATAGAGAAATGTCAGAAGAAGAGAAATCTATAATAAAGTTTGCCTATATTATGGGAAAAACTAGGCAATTTGTATATAAGGAAAAATAAAAAAATGAGCATGCTCGTGTATAAATATATACTATCTATACACACAATTGCTTGCTCTTTTACTTATTCTATTTATCTGTATGAGTGATAATCCATGACACCAATTCTTCTTGATTTATAGCATCAGAAGCAACTCCTAACCCAACTGTACCAGTTCTTTGTCTGAACATTCCACATACATGGCATATTATCATTTAGACAGTTCCTCGAATGCCTTTGCATGTTTTGCAAGTATTTGCTTTGCCACATCTTCAACCATCTGATCATCTGCACTTTCATTTTTCTGAACTTTACTATATTCAATGACAATATATCTCGATGCATTGTTTTTTAAAATAACTGCGGCTCCGTTCTCATCCACAAGCTTAGCAACTCTGGAAAAATTCTGATTTGCTTCTGTCATAGATACTAGATTTTTCGAATTGCTACCTTAACTTATATTTTCTATCCTTATTTGCACCAAAAATCTCAATTTTGTTTTCATCAATCAGACCTTTCAAAATCACTTTGGTTCGACTCTTTTTCAGTTTTAATAAATCACAAAAATCTTGTATACCATACTCTTTTCCATAGTTCATGAATTCTAGAATAAAATCATACTGTTGCTGCGTTTTCTTAGTAACTTTTTTGTCGCCACTTTTTATCGCCGCTTTTTTATCGCCGCCTTTTATCGCCGCTTTTTTATCGCCGCTTTTTGTTTCTTTTGATTTATCATAATTTAGATTTTTCAAAACAAGCAAAAAAGAATCATTATCAGAATTAAATTTCGGTTGCATGCTCTCATGATATTGTGGCTGGATTTTATAGTCACCAAGAATTTTCTTAAATCCACTGCCTCTACGATCCATATATTTCAAACGATTAAAAATATCTGCAATAATCGGGTTTCTTCTCCTAGATGGTATTTGCATTAAATCTCTTTCTTGCACCTTAGTACCGTCATACATTCCTCCAGGTGAATATATTTCAATGCGATTATCAAACATGTCAATATGCACTTCACTTCCAACTTCTAAATAATTTCTATGAATCAAAGCATTAACAAGGCCCTCTAAAACAGCTCTTTCAGGATAATCAGGCATTTCAATTCTTCCATCAGTAGTCTTTTTCCATGCTTTTTTTGAATTATTAATAACAAAATCTGTTCCATCCTGCAAAAGATTTATTAATCCACCTGAATATTCCTTATCATCAATTGCATCCACTATTCCTGGTGCCTTATCTAATCCATTCCAACGTGTACAAAATAATCTTGAATATCTAATAGGTGATTCATCAGCAAGTAATGCTCCAGCATTTGTTAAATTTTTTTCCTCATCAATAATACCAAATGACTCATAATCAGAATCTTCAAACTGTATCCCTGTCCTCATCTTATAAGTTGATTTCAATTTCGTGAATGCCATATTATCAAAACTGTATTTTGACTTTAAACTGTCATAAGAAGCAACACTTCCCTTAAGTACAAGTTCCTTTAACTTTGCTGGTGTTGCCGGTACACTTTGATTGCCAAGTCTGTAATATGCCATTAATGATCCATCCGCTTCATAATAATATGGTGTCTGATCTCCAGCATACACATCCAAAATTATCAATTTCTTTCCATCTTCTGTCTTATGAAATCTTAAATTAAAGTTTGGAATTGGATTAAGTCTTTCTTTTATTTGTTCGCTTATGGTTTCTGCATCATGTTCAGCATCAATAAGACCAACGACTTCATCCTCATTTGAAATGCCAAAAATCAATGCTCCCCCAATTCCGTTTGCAAATGCACTTACACTCTTGCACCAACTCTTTGGTTTCTTTACTTCTAAAGCCTTCTTTTTATCATACTCTGTAGCTTCACCTATTAACTCTGTAATACTCAAAAACTCACTTCCTTGCACTTATTATAAAATAACTGATTTAATTACTTTTTTTCACTGATTCATACCGTCTTATATTTAATAACAATTCTAATTTATCAATTTTCTATGAATATATACTGAAACTACCAAAACCAATTTGCATCATAATGCCTAGAAGACGTCATTTTGATACAAATTAATTTTGAAGTTTCAAGCGGTTTATCTCTAAATTATACCTCTAAAGTTTTTAAATTAAAATAAAAATTAGTATATTAATTAATTCAATAAATGACTCATACGTAAGATGCATTTTCTCTCGGTACCAAAATAAAGTGGTAGATGTTCTTGAAAATTTAAAGTTGAATCATAGCATAAAAGAAAAGTCCGCAAGCCATTATTTTATAAGACTTGCGAACTTTATATATTCTATTTCCACTCTATCAATATAAATAAACACGTAGTGTCAAATGCTGATACTACGTGTTTTCATTATATATATTATTCAAAAAATATTGTGTTTTTGTTGTTTTGAAAAAATTCTAGTACGTTTTTAGTACGCTTTTTAACTCCAACTTAGAAACCAGTATTGAAAATATTAATTATAACTTTTCAAGTAACAATAATAGCTTAAGCCTAATCTTTATTTTCTAGCCTTTTAATATTTTCATCATTGCAATCTAACTTATTAATATATTTTTTATAATCTTTTAGTTCTTTTATAGCTTTATTATTATCTTCTATTACTTGCTTTAATTTATCAAATTCTTCATTGCCACTTGCTTCTAATAATATCTCATCCTTACTTTCTTTAAGTACATTAATTTGCCCATTGTTTTCTATAATATTGCCAATATCTTTTATTGTTTTATTTATTAATGTATTCAATTCATTCTCGTTTTCACCTTTTTGCGGTGTGTAGAATTCTGTCATAAGTATATTGGTTAAATTTTCAACACTAACTTTAGGCTCTTTTTCCTGTCTTATTTTCTCTTTTAGCTCATCGGAAAGCTCCTTAAACAAAATATTTTTTTGAAACTCCCTTTTAAATTCCTCCCTTACCTTTTTAATTTTATAAAATTCCGTAACACACTGTAAAATTGCAAGAAGGCTTACATGAGTTATTACCAGTCCTAAAATAACTGAACCATCATCTAAAGAATAAACAATGTTTTTTTCGGGCGAAATTTCCTCTGTTAGCCTTGCAAAATTTTTTGCTATTTTATCCACCATATCTATATTATTTTTTACACCATCAATACTACGCACCTCATTATTTATCTTAAATTCCAAAACAAACTTTTCAGGAAAATCCTTTTTAAATTCACCATACTGTATTTCTCTTGTAACATTTAACAATTCTATAATTTTATTTAATTCAGTCAATAACAAATTTAGCCTATTTGAATTACTACTAAGCTGAGCAATAAGTGTGTTGATTGTATTTGGACTTGAAACCCCATTATTTTCAATAATAATTCTTAATTCATCACAAAATATATCCCCTACAATTTTATTTATTTCATAAACTTCAATTGTTTTTTTATAGTATTCACTATAGCTTTGTCTTAATTCCCTTTCTATTTTATCATTAGCTGAATAAAAATCATTAAGTGGTTCTTTTATTATATCTAACTTATTAGCCCTATTAATTGCATAATTCAATGAATTAATTAATTTATTATATTTATCTAGTAAATTGTTTTCTGTAAATATTATTTTTTTTATATCAATTAATGCGTCATAAATATACATACTTTTCATCTATTTCACTCCCCCATAATCTATTAATATAAGTAGATATTCTTCAAAAATCCAATTATTCCTACCTAATTTTTAAAAAAATAAAAATTATTTTAAAATGTGCATGCGCTATTTTTTATACCCCTATTAAAATGAAATTATAATCCAACTGTATTTACATTTGCTGTAGCTTCAACTTTACCAGCGTTTATATATCCAACCGTAGTTTTAATTATACTGTAGATATCTTCCTCAGAAAGTGTTAGCCCAGCTTTATTCAATTCAGAGCTTACAAATTGAATAGCCTTTGAATGCTTGTCTAAAGTTCCATTGTTCTCCTACCGCTTCCTTTGCTAACTGCTCAACCTTATAAACACTATCAACCACAATTTGTTTAGCAGCGTTATAATTCTGCTGACCAAGTAACTTCTCTGCCCTCTCATCTTCTTTAGCTTTTAACTTAAGTAATTTGCTACTGTTAGCTTTCCAAACCTTAGTTACATAACCACCAATTCCGATAGCAATAAGATATAAAAGATACGCAATAGTTTGATTTACATTAATATTCATGATTCATTACCTCCAAAATTTTATATAAAAAAAGACCATAAGATTTAACTTATAGCCTTAAGATTTTCTTCCACGTTCCCTGTCCGACAATACCGTCTGACACTAACCCCTTACTAGCTTGATAGTTCTGAACTGCTATTTTTGTAGCTGTTCCAAAATCCCATCCATAGCAAGTTCTTCATGGCATAAACTGTTTAATACATACTGTAACCACTTAACAATATCGCCCTGACTGCCTACTTGTAACATAAGACATTTCCCTAAAGTTTCGAAACCAGAAATACCATCTTGTACAGCTCCTACAATACCCTGTAATTTCTTAATTGAACCGTTAGGAGTAAATACAGCAGATATGGAATTGATGGCTTCCATTGTTTTAGGTCCAGCAATACCATCTACACTGAGACCATGAGCTGATTGAAAATGCTCTACTGCATTAAATGTATTTTGCCCGTATATTCCATCTACTGCTAAACCATAACCTAACTTATTAAGCTTTACTTGCAAATCCCTTACAGCATCACCAGTACTCCATAATCTCAGTATATTATTTGATGTATTTGCTACAGCAATAACATTAACAGAACCACCAGCTAATGCGGCATTAATCATTTTATATAATGGGAAATTAGTATCTGGACAATCCGCATCATAGTATTTTTTATGACCTCCAATTTCCTTAATTCCTGAATGCTGCTGTAATAAATATTTGCAGAGCTCCACACCTGAATTGAATTGTGCCTCATCCATAACGTCTTTCATAAAATCACCTTCAAAACAAATCCCTATTGAAGTTGCATTTTGACCATAACAATGTGCCCCTATTGCTTCTGTGGGTCTACCTTCCCAAACGGAGCCATCTTTACACACGTAATAGTTGTAACCTATCATAGTCTAACCATCATCTAAATGTACCTGATTAACTGCTTGTATATCCCCATCCATTTCCGCATGATGTAATATAATTTTATTTGGGCTGTTACCATAGCTTAAGGAACCATTCTTTTTTAAATTTATTTGATTAATATTCATAAGATCATTTCCTTTCATCATTTCTTTGAAAAAATAAACCCCAGTATGGTACCTATAATTCCGGTACATATTGAGGTTGTAACTGCTAATTTAATTTTTGAGTAATCTTCTGTAGATCTGAATTTTATTTTTTCTATTTCTCTTTCAATATCTTGTACTTTTTCATTATTTACGGCAGTTTTATTTATAATTTCAATCTTATCACTTATTTTATCTATGCTCCCCCTAATTTCATTAAGCATTTTAAAAATCATCTTGATTTGTTCACTGCCACTCAAGGAGAATTTTTAAACTTCTCGAAGTCTTTCGTAAATATCCTTTATGTCTTCTTGAATATTTTTAACTTGTATACAATCTTTACACTCACTTGTAAATGTTAATATGGAAGTGCATAAAAGTTCCAACATGAAAATGTAAGGATTTATGCACTTTTTATGTGCCATTTTTTAGTTATAATTGTATAAAACTTCTAATAAAGAAGGTGCAATTATAATTGAGAAAAGATGTACATAACAAATTAAAAAAATATACAAGAGAGGAGCATTGCCTATTGAATAAAAGTGAATTAGCAAGAAGATTTAATTGCGATTCAAGAACAGTTGATAGATATATATAAATCAATTCTAAGAAACTACAAGCTAAAAATTCATCAAGAATTTATAAGTCCCTAATTGATAGCTATAAATCTACCATTATTGAGAAAGTAGATAATTATAGTGCCACTGCCATGGCAGTGTATAAGTTTATTGAGAAAAAAGGATATGCTGGCAAATATAGTACTGTAGCTGCATTTGTAAAAAAACATGAGCAAGTTGAAACACAAAAAGCGACTATTAGATTTGAAACAACTCCAGGGCTGCAAGCCCAGGTGGATTGGAAAGAAAATCTAACTATGATAAATAAAAATGGTGAGATTTTTAAGATAAATATTTTTCTTATGGTGCTTGGTTATTCAAGGATAAAATATGTACAATTAACAACAGATAGATAACAAAAGACACTATTCAAATGCATGATCTCTGCATTTAAATATTTTGGTGGAATACCGCAAGAAATATTATTTGATAATATGAAAACAGTAGTAGATAGAAGTAAATCAACATTTTCTAGCGTTGAATTTAATAAAATTTTAAAATACTTTGCAGATGATGCTGGCTTTATTCCTATTGCCTTCCGACCATATAGACCACAAACAAAAGGAAAAGTAGAATCCCTTGCACGTCTTACTAATCGTTTATCCGTTTATAATGGATAATTTGAAAGCTATGATGATTTAGAAATAATAGTACAGAATTTTATGGAAGAAATAAATAACGAAGTATCTCAAGCAATAAATGAAAAACCACTAAGTCGCTTAAATAAAGAATTAGAGTATTTTAAACCATTGCCCCCACTAGATCTGTTAATATCATACGTCTCCTGCGAAAAAGAATCTATGGTTAATTACAAAGGTAAAAAATACTCTGTCCCAACCAAATATATTGGTTCAAAATTTAATGTTACCGAAACATCCGATGGTAACATCAGTATTTATTATAACCAAGATTTTATTGTATGTCATCCGCTTAGTGAAAATAAATATAATTATAAAATTGGACATATGCATGAAATACTGAACTCAGATGCTTGTAAGCATCTAACAGATGAAAAGATAGATGAATTTATAAAAGAAAATATGTCTATGATGGACATATTATTAGGAGAGTGAAGATTTTTATGTATGCAAAATTATTAAATAATTTAGAAACACTAAAATTAGAAAAAATGTATTCATATATTCCTAATTATTTAGATACTGTTGTAAAAGAAGAAATTTCTGTGTTAGATGCACTTGTGCATCTAACTGATAAAGAAATTGAATATAAAAATGAAATAGCTTCTAAAATACAGATAACTGTAGCAGAATTTCCTTTTGTAAAGAGATCAGAACAATTTGATTATGATTTTCAACCTTCGGTTAACAAGTCTCAAATTAAAGATTTATGTTCTCTAAGATTTATTGAAAATAAAGAAAATGCATTATTTTATGGAACATCAGGAGTTGGCAAAACACATTTAGCTACTTCAATAGGCGTTGAAGCAGCAAGTAAGCGATATCTTACTTATTTTATCACTTGCCATGATTTAATTCAAAATTTAAGAAAAGCATATGAAGAAAATCGATTGGAAGTAAGATTAAAACATTATAATAAATATAAATTACTAATAATTGATGAAATAGGATACCTTCCAATCGATCAATTAGGTGCTAATTTATTTTTTCAACTTATAACAAAGAGGTATGAACATACCTCTACAATAGTAACAACTAATCAACCTTTTAGTAAATGGGGTGATGTTTTTTCAGATGTAACTTTAGCTAATGCAATATTAGATAGATTACTACATCATTCTCACATCGTAAAAATAATTGTTCCTTCATACAGGACCAAGGATGTTTATGAGTTAATTCAACAAGAAAAAGGAACTAGATAATTAGAAATTAACCTTGCAATATTTATGCATTTTCATGTTGGAACTTTTCTGCATTTTGACCTTGACATTTACATGTTATAATTAGAATAATATTGCTATAAACTTTTTACGACAACAGAGATAGGTCAAGGTATGATTTTCGCAGAATCAAGATTTAAATTTCAACATCGGTATCATACTCAAGAATCTTTGAGAAAATCTTTAGTTATTGCTGATGGAAAATAGAAGGCAATACTTGAATTTCTGATTTCAGACTTAAAAAATAATACCGTGAAAGAAAAAGAATATATGAGCAAAATTTTCATACATATGAAAACTAATTTTATATGACAAAAAACTCCCTATCGGACAAGGAGGTTTTTTCTCTTCTGGCTTATGTCATTCGTACAAGCTTTATGGCGAATGCACCCTACGAAATTCCTTAATTCTTACACCAATTTCTTTATACCGATATTTCATAAACACCATAAACTCACCTATGGTTTCATTCGTTTCACTAAATCAAATTGATCTGTCCTATCTCGCTTTTCAAGTGCTGAATCAATATAATACTTAGGATTAGCCTTTCATTTCTCCTCGCTAAAGGCTAATTCATTTTGCCAAATCCGTACTCATAAATCTGTTTAATCATCGTACACCACTCCAAACAAGTAATCGTTATTATTATTGTACTATAATTTCCAATGAATCTACAGTATTATATCCCACATATCAGATCCTTTTCTGTTTCCACACCGACACACGGTATTTTCTCAATCTCCAATTTCAGAATAACAAATCTTTTCTTCTCTAAGTTAGAATTATCTATATTGACTCTGCTGACACAATTGGAAAACTATACAAGTCTAGGTAAATATATATCCCAATACCAATCACTATTGATCATTGCTTGATACATAGCTGCTTTCCACGAATTAATATTAATAGATTGCTCATCCTCTATATACTCTATCAGCCTATTTACAGCTAAGCTTTTCCCTCCCTTATCAAATAAAATTTTTATTCGATGAAAACAAGATTGATATACTTCAGGAGCATGAACCTTATATATATTATTGAGTCCAAAACCATCAATTGAAAAGCTCTGCTTTATACGTTCTGCTTTATAAGCATCTATAGATGAAGGCGGATCAGCATAAAATTGAAATGAAACGTCTTCATTTTCAATTAATTTAGCTTTTAACCAAACGGAATCATCAAAATCATCATAGTATGGGTGAAAAGGTTGCTCCAAATAGCTAGAAAAAGTTGAAGCTAGCTTGTCCGTATTGCAAGCTGAACAAGATGGAACTAAATTATAGGGAGTAACAGTAAATGTGACATATTTTGATTTTGGTAAGAAATGATCTAAATTGTTAGCAATATTCTGTTTACAATAAGGACATTTGCCATTTGGAGCTAAAAGCATTATTTTATCATAAAATTCTCTATTGGGTTGATCTTTGGGTACAAATTTCTGCTTATATAATGCTTCCATATCATCTTTTGTTGCGATATGATTCACATTATCATGTTCATGAATTGTAAAAAGTTGTCCTACTGTTGCTAAATTATCATATTTAGTTGTTTGTTCGATAATTGATGTTTTAACTTTTTCAATATGCTCTTTTCTTGGATTATTCATATTTGCAATGCAATTATCTAAAATGACGATAATATCATTCTTGGGTTTATTTATTTTCTTCATTTTGCATTTTCCTTATCGTACATATAGGCCCTTAATATTGATTTTGCTTCATTTCCAAGTTCTCCATTAAATGATGATAATGCTTCATCATATGAATTTGCTTTTTCCGAAGCTTGTTTCAATAAGGCATGAAAACCAGACTTTTCAACATCATAACTAAATATTTCTGTAGTAAGTTCTCCCAGATTTTCGCCAAATGTTTCAATTTCAGGGCGGTCAAAAATACGATATTTTCCCTTTCTTCGAATTTTCCAAACACATTTTTTGGGTACTTCTTGTACAATAACTGGTGAATGTGTGGCTATGATAGCAACACCATTTCTATATGTTAATAGCACTGAAAGCGCACGGATAAAAGCAGCTACAAGTGGTGGATGCAGGTGTTCTTCTGGTTCATCTAGTATAACCAAAGTTTTTTCCTCAACGTAGTTAACCAAACTGACAAGCGTTAATAAAATATTTTTATGCCCTGAGCTAAGATAAGAAAATTTTTCATATACTATTGTTTTATAGTATTCACGTTCAACCCGATTTTTATATTGAGTTTCAGTTTCATCTATTTCCTTTGAAATTTTCTCTCGAATTAATGTATATTTATTCCAATCTTTAATATTTAAATCTTTGAACGTACTATCTGATTGAAGAATGTCAATTGAACGATTCCATAACTCTTTTTTGATGTTGCTTTTAATAATTTGATAATAACTTTCAAAGAATAAATGAGAGAGTTGATTATATTTTGCATATTTATTTCTGTTTCCATCTTCATCATATTGTGCATAGATTAATCCAATATACGTATATGGAATTTTATTATTAGGAATATCCCCTTGACAGATTGGATCATCAAAAACACTAAACGTAATATTTACAATATTTGAAAAAGTTTCGCCCCATCCAGTTTCAATAACTCCATACTTTTCAACTTCATCATCAAATAACAAAGCATGAAGTATCCCTTTTATTATGGTGGTTTTACCAATGCCATTATTTCCGATAAAAACGTGAATATTACTAGAAGGGGTATTATTTTCTGCATCCACATGGAAATCAAGACTTTGTTTTTCTCCCGTAACAAAGTCTATATCCGGTAAAATATATTTAAAATCATAGTCTGTTAATACTGCTCCACCATCCGCAATTCTGTGAAATTGACCTTTAACTGTACTTTTAGATATATCTCTTAATAAAGAAACTTGAGTTACTCTCTGATTAACAATTTCATTAAATAAATCTAAATCATATGCCACATCTTTTAATCCCATCAATATTTCAATTCTTTTATCGCAGCTTTTTAAATTTGCATAATAGCTTGTATTTATACCTAATGAAAAAAAACCTTCTGGCAAGCACTCAAAAGATTCTGGAAGTGAAGCACGACGTTCATTTTGTCCTTTCCTTCCAATTTTAATACTTCCGATATATTTTTTTAAATAGTAAACTTCATAAAGAGTTTCAAATTCAAACCAATCGTCCCAATTATTATTTTTAAGATAAACATTATTATAATCACTATCATAATTAGAAGCATCCGTTATAATAAAATTCATAGTGCATATTCCTCATTTCTACAAACTTATAAAATAAGATTTAAATTCATGATACTATGTATTATGTATATATTCTTTCAACTAAAAACTCAAAACTTTGCATCCTGTATACTTTAGCCAAATGGAATTAGATTTTCTATATAAACTCTTTCATGAAAATAGAAATAATCATTGGTTTTTAATTAATAAATATTGCGAATTATCTTTGTAAACAGTCATAAATTTATGGCGCAATATTCTACATATACGAAATATCATATATTCAATTATACTCCATATATTATTAATCTTCTCCATTTATCTGAAGAAAATTAGATTTGTTAAGCAAAAATTCTTACTTTAGTCTTTTTCCCATTGCATATTCTTATAACTCTTTTTCTAATTTTCGCATTTTGTTATTTTACAAAAGATTAAAAAAACACCCCTGTTAAATCTCAACAGGAGTGTAAGCTTTCATACTACACCAGATTTTTGGTGGGGATTTTGGCGGGAAATTAATTGGTTTTAAATAAAATTAACCTTTCTATAACTCGCAAATTCCTATAACATCAGCGTAAAAACTTCATTTTTATTTTATGGTTTATTCCCACTCAATAGTTGCAGGTGGTTTACTAGTTATGTCATAAACAATTCTGTTAACACCGTGAACTTCGTTAACAATTCTTCTTGAAACTTTGTCTAAAACTTCATAAGGTATTCTAGCCCATTCAGAAGTCATGGCATCTGAAGATGTTACAGCTCTTAAAGCTATAGTCTCACAGTAAGTTCTACCGTCACCCATAACTCCAACAGAATGGATGTTTGGAAGGCATGCAAAGTACTGCCATATTTTTTCTTCGAGACCTGCAATTGCAATTTCTTCTCTGAAAATTGCATCTGCTTCTCTAACTATTTCAAGCTTTTCTTCAGTTACTTCACCAAGAACTCTTATTCCAAGTCCTGGTCCTGGGAATGGCTGTCTCCATACAAGTTTATGAGGGATTCCAAGTTCTTCTCCAACAGCTCTTACTTCATCTTTAAATAATTCTCTTAAAGGTTCTATAAGGCTAAATTGCATATCTTCTGGAAGTCCTCCAACATTGTGGTGACTCTTTATAGTTGCTGAAGTAGCTGTTCCGCTTTCAACAACATCTGGATAAATTGTTCCTTGAACTAAGAAATCTATTTCTCCAAGCTTATTTGCTTCTTCTTCAAATACTCTTATGAATTCTTCTCCTATTATCTTTCTCTTTCTTTCAGGATCAGAAACGCCTTTTAATTTTCCAAGGAATCTATCTTTGGCGTTAACTCTTATAAGATTCATGTCAAATTGTTTTCTAAATATAGCTTCAACCTGGTCTCCTTCATCTTTTCTAAGAAGACCATGGTCAACAAATACACATGTAAGCTGCTTACCAATTGCTTTATGTACAAGAACCGCTGCAACAGATGAATCTACTCCACCTGAAAGAGCACATAAAACTTTTTTGTCGCCAACTATTTTTTTAATGTGTGCAATTTTTTCTTCTGCAAAAGCAGACATTGACCAATCAGCCTTTAAATTGCAAATCTTAAATAAGAAATTTGAGAAAAATTGATTTCCAAAAGGTGTATGTAAAACTTCTGGGTGGAATTGAACTCCATATATATTCTTTTCTTCATTTATCATGGCTGCTACTGGACAAACTTTTGTATTTCCTACAATTTTAAAACCTTCTGGAACCTTTGCAACTGTATCTGTATGACTCATCCAGCAAGAATTTTTTTCTTCTATACCATCAAATAATTTGCACGCACTACTTAAACTAACTTCAGCTTTTCCGTACTCTCTTATTTCTGAACTAGTAACTTCTCCACCAAGTGTATAAGTTATAAGTTGGTGACCATAGCATATGCCAAGTACAGGAACTCCAAGTTCAAATATTTTTTTATCAACCTTTGGTGCACCTTCACCATATACACTATTTTGTCCACCTGTGAAAATTATTGCACTAGGATTTTTTTCTTTTATTTTATCCAATGAATAAGTATATGGAACTATTTCACAGTATACATTATGTTCTCTAACTCTTCTGGCTATAAGTTGATTGTATTGACCACCAAAGTCAATAACCAATACTAATTGTCTTTCCATTGTTATCCTCCTAAATTTAAAATCCATTATATAAAGATATACCATTGCGAAACTAAAATTTATTTGTACCAAAATGACGTCTTCTAGGCATTTTGGTGCACATGAATTTTAATAGCTGAGCCGGTATATGTATAATTATTTTACACTAAAACGCCTAAATTAACAAAATTAATTTGCACCAAAATGCTTAAAAGATATCATTTTGGCACAAATTAATTTTCAAGTTATTTATCCCTATTGATTAACACTGTAATTCGGAGCTTCTTTAGTTATTGATATATCATGTGGATGACTTTCTCTAAGTCCAGATGATGATTGGACAACAAATGTAGCTTTTTCTGCTAATTCAGGAAGTGTTCTAGAACCAAGATATCCCATACCTGATCTTATTCCCCCCAAAAGCTGGAATATTGTATCAGTTACTGAACCTTTAAATGGAACTCTTCCTTCTACACCTTCTGGAACTAACTTTTTGTTTCCTTCTTGGAAATATCTATCCTTACTTCCGCATGCCATAGCTGCAAGGGAACCCATTCCTCTGTACACTTTATAGCTTCTTCCTTGGTATATTTCAATTTCTCCAGGAGCTTCAGCACAACCTGCAAACATTGATCCAAGCATAGCTACTTTAGCACCTGCTGCAAGAGCCTTTACTACGTCTCCTGAATATTTTAATCCACCATCAGCGATTATTGGAACTCCAAACTTGTCTGCAACTTCAACGCAATCCATAACTGCTGTAAGCTGAGGAACTCCAACACCTGCTACAACTCTGGTTGTACATATTGATCCAGGTCCAATTCCTACTTTTACGCAATCAGCTCCAGCTTCAATAAGGTCTTTTGTTGCTTCTCCTGTTGCTACGTTTCCTGCAATTACTTGAAGTTCTGGATAAGCAGCTTTAATTTTCTTTACAGCTTCCATAACTCCTTGTGAATGTCCGTGTGCTGTATCAAGAACTATAACATCAACAGATGCCTTTACAAGTGCTTCTACTCTTTCCATCATATTGTTTGTAACTCCAACTGCTGCACCGCACAATAATCTTCCTTGATCATCTTTAGCTGCATTTGGATATATTCTTACTTTTTCAATATCTTTTATTGTTATAAGTCCTTTAAGCTTGTATTCATCATCTACTAAAGGAAGTTTTTCGATTTTGTGTTCTTTAAGAAGATTCTTTGCTTCTTCTAAAGTTGTTCCTTCTGCAGCTGTAACTAAATTTTCAGAAGTCATAAGTTCTTTTATCTTTCTTGTATAGTCATTTTCAAAAACAATATCTCTGTTTGTAATGATTCCAACAAGCTTTCCGTCTTCATTTGTTACAGGTACACCAGAAATTCTATATCTTTTCATAACATCAAGGGCATCTTGAATTAAATTGTCTGGAGAAAGTGAAAATGGATTTGTTATAACTCCGTTTTCTTGTCTCTTAACTGTATCCACTTCATTAGCTTGTTCTTCAATAGTCATATTTTTGTGGATTATTCCTATTCCGCCTTCTCTAGCCATTGCTATAGCCATTTTAGATTCAGTTACAGTGTCCATTCCAGAACTCATAAGGGGGATGTTTAACTTTATTTTTTTAGTTAAATTTGTTTTTAATTCTACCTCTCTAGGTAAAACCTCTGATTTATTAGGAACTAGTAACACATCGTCAAAAGTATAGGCTTTTTTAATAATTTTTCCCATTATATATAACTTCCTTTCAGATAATATTTTTTTATAAACAATAAGCACACTAATTTTCCTTAAAGTGAAAATCAGCATGCCTTAAATAACATACCAAAATCACTCATAGTCGAAAATTTAAGGTTTTCGGTAGATACTCCTTGCCATATCCAAGGTATATATGAGTAAACCAGCTATTATAAATTTACATTTACAATATTTGCAAGTTCTCTTGTTTAACTTATTATAATTTATTTTATTCTCTATTTTATTCAAAATTTTGCATTTTGTCAATCATAAATATTTCATTTCTGATTAAAAACTTTCTTTTCAATTTATAAAATGAAGCCAAAATTACAAATTTCATTTTTTTACTTTCATATTATTTTATATATTATAACATATAACTTAGATTTAACGTTATATTTACATTTATTAAACAAAAAAATTGTAAGCTTAAACTAATTGTAATTAAAAGTAAATCATGCTAATTTTAAAAAACTACAAATTAGCTTAATAGAGGTGAAAATATGAACTCTCTACATGAATTAGAAAAAATATTAAATAACGAAAATATAACTACAGTATTTCAACCTATCGTTTCACTCTTAGATGGTTCAATTATAGGCTATGAAGCCCTAAGTCGAGGGCCTGAAACCTCTCCACTCTACTCTCCAGATAAATTATTTTCAACTGCTGAAGAATTTAACAAGACTTGGGATTTGGAACTTGCATGCAGAACCAAGGCTATAGAACGTTCCAAAAACCTAATTAATGATAAATTTTTGTTTTTAAATGTAGATCCTAAAATAATTAAAGATAAAAAATTTCAAAAAGGTTTAACAAAAGAATTTCTCGTAAAAAATAATATTTCACCTGACTCTATAATATTTGAAATTACAGAAAGAACAGCAATATCAGATTACAAAAACTTTGTTAAAATATTAAGAAACTATACTGAGCAAGGTTATAAAATAGCTATAGATGATACCGGTGCTGGCTATTCTGGTCTTAAAACATTATGTGAAACAAAACCTCACTACATTAAGATTGATATAGAACTTATAAAAAACATTGATACAGATTCCTTTAAACAAGCTTTAGTAAAAGCACTAGTTGAATTTTCAAAAACTACAAAGACAAAGCTAATTGCTGAAGGAATAGAAACTGAGGCCGAATTGAAAACTTTAATTGCAATGGATGTCTATGCCGGCCAAGGTTTCTTTCTAAAAAGACCTTCTGAGGATTTTCATGAAATTCCACCTTACATAAAAGATACTATCATTAAATACAATAATATAAAAACCAATTCTTTTGACATAACAAATAGTAAAATAGGCGAAATAGCTGAAAATCATCAAGCTTTTGAAATAACTACACTATGCTGCACAATAAAAAAATACTTTTCTTTGGAAGCTGCATCTGGTGCCTGCATAATTAACAACGATATCCCTGTAGGCCTTGTTATGAAGCATACATTAGATTCTATGCTTGCAACACAATATGGTGTAGCTGTATTCAACAAACGTCCTGTTTACTTAATTATGGACTCACACGCCCTCACAGTGGATTACAATACAAATGTGAGTGCTGTAGTAAAAATGGCAATGCAGCGGTCAAATGAAAGCTTATATGATTATGTAATAGTCACAAACAACAGTAAATACTATGGCATTGTTACCATTAAAAACTTATTAGAATTTACAACAGCTATGGAAAAAGAATATGCTAAAGAATTAAATCCATTAACAGGTCTACCAGGGAATGTAATAATCCAAAGAAAATTTGACATGGCTTTAACATCAAATAATACTTTGGGAATTTTGTATTTTGATTTAGATAATTTCAAAGTTTATAATGATAATTATGGTTTTGAAAATGGGGATAAATTATTAAAATTCACAGCAAATTTAATAAAAGAACAAGTGACTGCTTTATTTCCTGCATGCAGTTTCGTAGGACATATAGGCGGTGATGATTTCGTATGTATAATTGAAACTTCAATAGAAAGCTGTAAAAAACTAAGTGATATTATAATAAATGAATTTGACACCAGCATACTTACCTTTTTCAATGAGCAAGATAGGTTAAATGGATATATAGAAGCTTTTGATCGGAATGGCAATAAAGATATTTTTAATTTAACTTCCATTTCCATAGCAGGTATATGTGGCAATACAAACCTTTTTAAAACCAGCGATGATTTAGCACTATATGTTTCTAAATTAAAGAAAAAAAGCAAAAAGATAAAACACAGCAGTTATGTAATTGAAAATATATAAAAATTAAGCAGACAAATTAATGTCTGCTTAATTTTTATGGAATTAATACATTCCGTCCATTCCCATTCCAGGTGCACCTGCTCCTGGTCCCATTGGTTTTTCTTTTTCAGGAAGATCTGCTACTGCACATTCTGTTGTTAAGAAAGTTGAAGCAACTGAAGCTGCATTTTGAAGTGCTGATCTTGTAACCTTAGTAGGATCAACAATTCCAACTTTAATCATATCAACATATTCTTCACGTAAAGCGTCAAATCCAATTCCTTTGTCGCTGTGTATTATTTTCTCTATTATTACAGAACCTTCAAGTCCAGCATTTTGAGCAATTTGTCTAACTGGTTCTTCAAGTGCTCTTACTATTATATTTATACCAACTTGAACATCTGGTTCTTCATCAGTTAATTTCTTTACTTCTGGTAATACATTTACATAAGCTGTACCACCACCAGCTATTATACCTTCTTCAACAGCTGCCTTAGTTGCTGCAAGAGCATCTTCTATTCTTAATTTTCTTTCTTTAAGTTCAGTTTCTGAAGCAGCTCCAACTTTAACAACTGCAACTCCACCAGCAAGTTTTGCTAATCTTTCTTGAAGCTTTTCTCTATCAAAATCTGAAGTAGTTTCTTCAATTTGAGCTCTTATTTGAGCAACTCTGTCATGTATTGCAGTTTTGTCACCTTTTCCATTTACTACTGTAGTGTTTTCTTTTGATATTTTAACACTTTCAGCTCTACCAAGCATGTCTAAAGTTACATCCTTTAATTCAGTTCCTAATTCTTCTGATATAACTTCTCCGCCTGTAAGTATAGCTATATCTCTTAACATATCTTTTCTTCTATCGCCAAAACCTGGCGCTTTAACAGCAACACAAGTGAAAGTTCCTCTTAATTTGTTAACTACTAATGTTGCTAAAGCTTCTCCTTCAACATCATCAGCTATGATTAAAAGCTTCTTTCCCTGTTGAACTATCTGTTCAAGTACTGGAAGAACTTCTTGTATGTTTCCTATTTTTTTATCTGTTATTAAGATATATGGATCGTCAAGTGCTGCTTCCATTTTTTCACTGTCTGTAACCATGTATGGGCTTAAATATCCTCTGTCAAACTGCATTCCTTCAACAACATCAAGTTCAGTTCCCATAGTTTTTGATTCTTCAACAGTTATAACGCCTTCGTTGCCTACTTTTTCCATTGCATCAGCTATTAATTTTCCTATTTCAGGATCTGCTGCTGAAATTGAAGCAACTCTTGCTATATCCTCTTTTCCATCTACAGGCTTAGAATTTTTCTTTAATTCTGCAACTGTAGTTTCAACTGCTTTTCTAATTCCGTTTCTTATAAGCATTGGATTAGCTCCAGCTGTAACATTCTTTAAACCTTCTCTTATTATAGCCTGTGCTAAAAGTGTTGCTGTTGTAGTACCATCTCCTGCAACATCATTAGTTTTTGTAGCAACTTCTTTTACAAGTTGTGCTCCCATGTTTTCATATGGATCTTCAAGTTCGATTTCTCTTGCTATACTAACACCATCGTTTGTTATAAGTGGTGCACCAAATTTTTTATCTAAAACAACATTTCTTCCCTTTGGTCCAAGTGTAACCTTAACTGTATTAGCAAGTTTATCTACACCTTTTTGCATAGCTCTTCTTGCATCTTCTCCGTATAATATTTGCTTTGCCATCTAAAATCCCTCCTAAATTTATAAAACTTCTTACTATTCAACTACTGCTAAAATATCATCTTGTTTTAATATGATTACTTCTTCACCATCAAGTTTAATCTCAGTTCCACTGTATTTTGAGAAATAAACTATATCTCCTACTTTTACTTCCATTTTAACTTCTTTTCCATCAGAAATTCCTCCTGGACCTACTGCTAAAACTTCTGCCTTCTGTGGTTTTTCTTTAGCTGAACCAGTTAAAACTATTCCGCTTTTTGTAGTTTCCTCTGCTTCTAATCTTTTTATAACGACTCTGTCGCCAAGTGGTCTAATTTTCATTTTAAACCCCTCCTTAAATATATAAATATTTTATAAACATAATTTTATTTATTAGCACTCATTAATATTGAGTGCTAACACAATTATTATAATAATTAATAGTTAAAATATTAGCAAATTCAAAATCATTAATAAATCAGGCAATAGTTGAGATAGGATGAATTTATAATTAAATATATCAATATTTCATTGTTTTTCTCATTTTTTCTATGTACTTTGATTTGTATATATATCACAAATAGGTACATAATACCTAATGAGGTTATTTATTGTTTAAAAGCTGATTTTCATGAAAAGGATTGATAATTTGAAACTTATGTCTAAAATATTAGAAATGCTATTATCTTTGTTTATAACATTATTCACCATTTTGTTTTTCATTCAATATATTATAAACTTTAAGCCCATATACTACTATGATGCATTAAATTTAAATTTAATTGATGACTTTAATACTTATACCCAAGAATATAATATTAACGTAGAACCTTTAAATTCAATTTTACTAAAAAAAAATTACAATTATATGATTAGCTACATTAATGGAAATTATTCTGATAATTTTAACCTTCCAACAATACCTTCTTCAAACGGTGGCAGGGAACATTTTAAAGACGTTAGAGCACTTATTAACCGTATTAGATATGTAATGCTGGTATCCATTTTATTTATTGTTATAAGCATATTAATATGCAAAAAAAACGGTTTAAATTCCTACTTAAAATGGAGTGGCATAGAACTTTTATTAATTACCCTTGTATCATTAATTATGGCGGCACTAAATTTTAGCGTTTTTTTTGACTATTTTCATAAATTATTTTTTAACAATGACTTTTGGATATTTGATCCAAGAACAGATTCAATTATCTTGCTTTTACCAGAAGAGTTCTTTATGCATTGCGGAGAAATATTGATTGGAGGCACTTTAATTACTGGAATTGCATTTTTAATAATTGACAAACTAAAAAACAGAGTACAAAGTACAAAATACAAAATACAGTGAAGTTCCTTACGTCGGAATAAATCTTTAACTTATAAAAGAATCTCTGTTCAGCTAGCTGAACAAAAATACATATTACAGGTTTGGGCGCAAGCCCATGTAGCTGTAAATTTTCTGCCCAAGCAGAAAATTATCCTTCTCTGTACTTTGTACTCTGTACTCTAGCCCTTGTGTTTCTTCTCAATCATTTTCTTTATTATTTTTTCCCCCTTAATTGCCCCTACAATAAACAAAATACTCATCACTACTGCTATTACTATAGGAACTACTAAATCGCCCTTTGTGAGCTTATTTCCGAAGTATGCCGAAGTGATTATTCCTGGTAATCTTCCAACAGTTGAATATATAATAAAGCTTTTTGCTCTTACCTCTGATACTCCACAAAGATATGCTAAAATATCCTTTGGTAATCCCGGTATTAAATATATTAGAAATATAGCATAGTTTGCTTTTTCACTTTTTAAAAATTTTCTTATTCCTGCTACTTTACCTTCTGAAATTATTCTATCAACAAAAGCCTTACCAAGCAAACGGGCTACAAAAAATGCCGCAATACTTCCTATTGTTATGCCAATTGCAGATATTATAGAACCCTCAACAGTTCCAAATATGTATCCACCAGCAATTTGAACTATTTCACCTGGTATAAAAAATGCAACTACTTGTATAACTTGCATAGCAAAAAATGCTAAAACACTATATTTACCATAAGATAGTATATATCGCTTTAATTTGTGAGCATCCTTCATCATATAGAAAAATTTAGTGTAATATAAATAACCACATGCTATTAAAAAAATCAATAACACCAATATACCTATTTGCATTTTATATTTTTTAATTTTCTTCAGTATATGCTTAATATTTTTTAATATTTTACTAAAAAAAACATTAGCCATAATGCACCAACCATTTCACAAGCTTAAACTTGTATTTTATTCTCCCTTGCATAATAAAAAAGATATTGTTGGGCAAATCCTGAAAGCTCACCAAATTTATCTCTTCCAAAATCACGTATTTTCTTAAGTGACACATCAGGAGCTACATAAAATTTCATCATAGCCTTCTTAACCCAAACATCAACTGGGAATGCAGTATATTTTCCCATAGAAAATAACATAATACAATCTGCTACCTTTGGACCTACACCCATAAAAAGTTGAAGTGCAGCATGGCACTCATCATCATTTAAAGCAGAGATATTGTTCAGGTCAAATTCACCCCTGTATACTTTCCCCACTGTATCTTTCAAATATTTCGCTCTAAATCCCACTCCACATTCTTCAAAATCCTGTTCTGTGAATTTATTCAATCTTTCTATAGATGGAAATGCATAAAATGTTTCATTTTTGTATTCTAATTTTTCCCCAGCCTTCTTACTTATATTTTCAATAGCTCTTTTTATCATTGGTATTCTATTATTAGCCGAAATTATAAAGGAAAGCAAAATTTCAAAAGGTTCCTGTTTTAAAATTCTAATACCATATCCGAAATCTACAGACTTCTTTAAAAGTTTATCTTCACTTAATACCCTTTTTATTTTTTCATAATCTCTATCTAAATCAAAGTATCCCTTCCAAACGCTATTAAATTCTTCTTCATTAATATTATATATTATAACGTTATTTTCCTTCTTTTCTACTTCAATAGCCTTTCCAAATGCAATTCCAATATAATTTCCATTTTCGAGTCTATTCCACCTAAAACACTGACCACAATCAAAAATATGATTTAATTCAAAATTTTTAACATCTTTTATTGTAATTCCATTCTCAAATTCTTCTATTGTACTGTAATCCATATTTATACCTCCAATGCTCAATTCAATGCACAATTCACAGTTCACAATGCACAATGAAGGTTGATTTTTCTCCGCTCGCGGAGAAAAGTCTAAATATAATAAATTTTAAGATTTTCTGCACAAGCAGAAAATCAACCTTCATTGTGAACTGTGCATCGTGAATTGTGAATTGAATTACTTCTATTTATTAATATTGTACCACAAAAGAAAAAAAATCCTCAATTTTCATGAGGATTTTATATAATAAAAATGGATTTAATGAAGGCATATCAATTATAAGGGCTCAATGCCCTATGCAATTTTATTATTTTGAATAATCGTAGAAACCTTTTCCTGATTTCTTTCCAAGCCATCCAGCTCTTACATATTTCTTTAATAATGTATGAGGTCTGTATTTTGGATCTCCAGTTTCTGTGAAAAGAACTTCCATTATAGCAAGACATATATCAAGACCTATAAAGTCTCCTAAAGCTAATGGTCCCATTGGGTGATTAGCTCCAAGTTGCATAGCCTTATCTATATCTTCTACTGAAGCTATTCCTTCAGCATAAATTCCAACTGCTTCATTTATCATTGGTATTAATATTCTGTTAACAACAAATCCTGGTGCTTCTGCAACTTCTACAGGATCTTTTCCTATTGCAACAGAAACTTCTTTAATTGCATCGAAAGTTTCTTTTGAAGTAGCTGCTCCCTTTATAATTTCAACAAGCTTCATAACAGGAGCTGGATTGAAGAAATGCATACCAATAACCTTATCTGGTCTCTTAGTTGCTGTAGCTACTTCTGTTATTGAAAGTGATGATGTATTTGATGCAAGAATAGTTTCTGGCTTGCATATGTTATCAAGATCAGCAAATATTTGTCTCTTTATGTCCATTCTTTCAACTGCTGCTTCAACTACTAAGTCACAATCAGCTGCCAAGTTAAGGTCAACTGTTCCTGTAATTCTTGTTAATATTTCAGCTTTAGCTGCTTCATCTATTTTACCTTTTGTAACTAATCTTGAAAGATTCTTGTCTATAGTCTTTAATCCCCTATCAACAAATTCATCTTTAATATCTCTTAAAACTACTTCTAATCCTTTAGCTGCAAATGCTTGAGCAATTCCTGCTCCCATAGTACCTGCACCTATTACACATACTTTTTTCATTTAAACAAACCTCCTTAAATTTAAAAAATATCAGCATAAATTTACACCAAAATACTTATAGAAGTATTTTGGCATATATATATATTAATTATTAGCTGCTTTTATTTGAGCTATTAATTCTGGTACAACTTTATTTAAATCACCAACTATAGCTAAATCAGCAACTTGCATTATTGGTGCTGCTGCATCTTTATTTATAGCAATTATGTAATCTGAATCTTGCATACCGGCTAAATGTTGAATTGCTCCTGATATACCGCAAGCAATATAAAGCTGTGGTCTTACAGTCTTACCTGTTTGACCTACTTGAAGGTCTTTATCAACCCATTCTTTTTCTATTGCTGCTCTTGAAGCTGCTATTGTTCCACCAAGTACTTCTGCTAATTCTTCAAGTTTTGCAAAGTTTTCTTTGCTTCCAACTCCTCTACCACCAGCAACTAATACTTTAGCTTCTCCGATATCTGCAATATTTTTAGCAACTTTAACAACATCGATAACCTTTGTTCTTATGTCTGCTGCTGTTAAGTTAATTGCAACTTTTTCTATTTTAGCATCTGAAACATTTGCATCATTAACAGGTAATTTTTCAAATACGCCAGGTCTTACTGTTGCCATTTGTGGCCTGTGATCTGAGCAAACTATTGTAGCTATTAAGTTTCCACCAAATGCTGGTCTTGTAGCTAATAAGTCTCTGTTTTCTGCATCTATATCAAGTGATGTACAATCAGCAGTTAAACCAGTTGAAAGTCTTGCTGCTATTCTTGGGCCTAAATCTCTTCCTATGAAAGTAGCTCCTATAAATAATATTTCTGGCTTTCTTTCATTAACTAAATCGCAAATAACTTTTGCATAACCATCAGTTGAGAAATGTGCTAAAAGTTCGCTATCTGCTGCTAAAACTTTATCTGCTCCATGAGCTAATAATTCTTTTGACATTTTGTCAGTATTGCTTCCGAGTAAAACAGCTGTTAATTCAACGTTTAATTTTTCAGCCATTTCTTTACCTTTACCTAATAATTCCAATGATACCTTTTGTAATTCTCCGTCTCTTTGTTCAGCAAAGACCCATACGCCCTTGTAATCTGCTTTATTCATTGAGAAATCCCTCCTAACTAAATATAGTGCTCTTCTTTTAATTTTGAAACAACATATGCTGCTGCTTCTTTAACAGGCTTATCAACAACTTCTCCCTGTCCCTTAACTTCTTTAGTTCCTGATTTCTTAACCTTAGTTGGTGATCCTTTAAGACCTAAAGTAGTTTTATCAACATCTATGTCATCAGCAGTCCACATTTTTATTTCTTTGTCGAATGCTCCAAATATATTTCCTATGTTCATGTATCTTGGAACGTTTAATTCTTTAATTGCTGTTAAAAGAACTGGTGTTTTAACTTCAACAATTTCATATCCATCTTCCCAAGCTTTTTTAACTTTTAAAGTATCTCCCTCAACCTTAACTTCTTCAACATAAGTTATTTGAGGTAATCCAAGATGTTCAGCTATTTCTGGTCCAACTTGAGCTGTATCTCCATCTATTGCCTGTCTTCCAGCAAAAACTATATCATATTTTAATTTTTTAATTCCTGCTGCAATTGTATGTGAAGTTGCAAGTGTATCTGCTCCTCCAAATGCTCTATCTGTTAAAAGTATTGCTTCGTCAGCTCCCATAGCTATTGCTTCTACTAAAGCATTTTTTGCTTGTGGAGGTCCCATGCTTATAACTGTTACATGTGCACCATAATTATCTTTTAATACTAAAGCTTCTTCAAGTGCGTTTTTATCATCTGGGTTTATTATTGATGGAACTCCTTCTCTAATAAGTGTTCCTGTTTTTGGATCTATTCTAACTTCCGCTGTATCTGGAACTTGTTTTAAACAAACAACTATATTCATCCTCTTAACCTCCTTAAATTATCTGAAAATATGTCCTGAAATAACTAATCTTTGAACTTCTGAAGTTCCTTCATATATTTCAGTTATCTTAGCGTCTCTCATCATTCTTTCAACTGGATAATCTTTTGTATATCCGTATCCACCAAATAATTGTACTGCCTTAGTTGTTACATCCATTGCTACATTTGCAGCATGAAGTTTAGCTCTTGCAGCATCAACTGTATATGGGAGACCTGCTTGCTTAAGACATGCAGCTTTGTATACTAAATGTCTAGCTGATTCTATAGCAACTTCCATATCTGCCATCATCCATGCAAGACCTTGGAATTTATCAAGACTTCTTCCAAATTGTTTTCTTTCTTTCATGTAAGCTCTTGCTTCATTGAAAGCACCTTCTGCTATTCCTAAAGCTTGAGCAGCTATACCAATTCTTCCTCCATCAAGAGTCTTCATTGCTACAGAGAAGCCTTTTCCTTCTTTTCCTATCATATTTTCAACTGGTACTATCATGTCTTCAAATATAAGTTCAGTTGTTGATGAAGCTCTTATTCCAAGCTTTTGTTCAACTTTACCAATTGAGAAGCCTTTAAAGCCTTTTTCTATTATGAAGCCTGATATTCCTTTTGTTCCCTTAGATCTATCAGTCATTGCAAATATAACGAAAGTATCTGCAACTCCTCCATTTGTTATGAATATTTTTGAACCATTAATTACATAATGATCTCCTTCAAGTACAGCTACTGTTTGTTGTCCTGCAGCATCTGTTCCTGCATTTGGTTCAGTTAAACCATAAGCACCTATTTTTTCACCTTTAGCTAAAGGCACTAAATATTTTTGTTTTTGTTCTTCTGTACCAAATTCATTTATTAATGAAGCGCAAAGAGATGTGTGAGCTGAAAGAATAACGCCTGTAGTACCACAAACTTTTGATAATTCTTCAACTGCAAGTATGTAAGATAATACGTCTCCACCTGCACCACCGTATTCTTTTGCAAATGGAATTCCCATCATACCATATTGAGCCATTTTCTTTACATTTTCCATTGGGAATCTTTCTGTTTCATCGATTTCTGCAGCTATTGGTTTTACTTCATTTTCAGCAAACTCTCTAACCATTTGTCTTACTAATTCTTGTTCTTTTGTCAAACTAAAATCCATATAAACTTACCTCCTATCTATTTTTGAAACCTTCCATTTTTCTCTTTTCAACAAAAGCTGACATTGCATCTTTTTGATCTTCTGTTGAGAAACATTCTCCAAATGCTTCTGATTCAAATGATAATGCAGTATCGATATCACACTGCATACCTCTATTAATAGCCTGTTTACTTAATTTAACAGCTATTGGAGCATTGTTTGCAATTGTTTTTGCAAGTTCCTTTGCTGCACTCATTAATTCTTCAGGTTCTACTACCCTATTTACAAGTCCTATTCTTAAGGCTTCATCTGCTTTTATTATTTTTGCAGTATATATTAATTCTTTAGCCATTCCTTCTCCAACGTGTCTTGCAAGTCTTTGAGTTCCACCAAAGCCTGGAGTTATTCCAAGACCAGTTTCAGGCTGACCAAATTTAGCTTTATTTGAAGCTATTCTTATATCGCAAGCCATTGAAATTTCACATCCACCGCCTAATGCAAAACCATTAACAGCAGCAATTACAGGTTTTTCCAAAAGTTCTAATCTTCTGAACACTTTATTACCTAGTATTCCAAACTTTCTTCCTTCTATTACACTTTTATCTTTCATTTCTGAAATATCTGCACCAGCTACAAATGCCTTGTCTCCTGCACCTGTTAAAATTACAGCAAAGACTTCATCATCATTTTCAATTTCACCTATAACATAATCTAATTCAGTTAAGGTATCGCTATTAAGTGCATTTAATGCTTTTGGTCTGTTAATAGTAACTACAGCAATTTTATCTTCCTTTTCAAGGATGACATTTTTTAATTCCATGACTTATCCTCCTAAACAAAATATTATTTATTCCTTGTTAATATTCTAACAAAGAGGGTCAAAATTTTTTGAAGCGTTATGCCTCGTTTATAATTATATAATGATTTATTTCATATTTCAACTGTTAATAAGTATAATTATGGTGAAACTACCACGAAACTTAAATTTTTTTGTTCAAAAGCACCAATTTTCAATGGCTTTGGCATATATAATTTTTTAGCGGCATGATAGACATGTAACCCCAAAATTTGTAGAGCAGAGTACAGAGTACAGTAAAGGATGATTTACCTTTCCATTCTCTCAGGTAAATCTTAAACTTAATGTTGTCAGCTTCTCTCTGCACCATATATGGCGCAATTGCGCAGCAATAAAAAAATAAGTTTTCAGATTTTTCTACGCTCGCGTAGAAAAATCATCCTTCACTGTACTTTGTACTCTGCTTTTCATGTTATATTTCTATAGTTTATCGCTAAGTAAACAGCTTAAAGTAAGAAGACTATCACTTAAATGAACATTTTCAACTATAACATCATTTTTGGTAATTAAATCTATAGGTGCAAAGTTCCATATCCCCTTAACATTATTATTAACAACAATATCTGCTACCTTTTGAGCACTTTTACTAGGAACACATATAATCCCAATGTCTATTTGTTCATTTTTCAAAAATCCTTCCAAACAATCAATATCTTGAATTTCTATGTCATGAATCTTAAGCCCCAATAGCTTTGGATTTATATCAAATATTCCCTTCAAGCAAAAGCCTAATTTCTCAAAATTTATATAATTTGCAATTGCTTGGCCAATATTTCCTGCACCAACTATTATAGTTTTATACTCTTTTGTAAGTCCTAAAATTGCATCTATTTCCTTACAAAGCTCCTTTACATTATATCCATATCCTTGTTGTCCAAAATCCCCGAAACAATTCAAGTCTTGACGTATTTGAGAAGCTGTAAAACCTATTTTTTCACTTAGTTCTTTTGAAGATATTCTATCGACCTCATTCTTCCTCAGATCGTTTAAATATCTATGGTACTTAGGCAAACGTCTTATTACTGCCATAGATATATTTTTCTTCTTTTCCACGAAACGCACCCCTTACTGCAATATACTACATATTAATTATAATTTGTAGTACACAATTTTCAACTCAATATTTATATTCTACCACATTATTTGATTTTTACACTAATTATTTTAGTAGTTATTTTTATTTAAATAATCTTAAAGTTATTTTTATTTGACAATATACATTTTAATGTTTTAATATTTACTGGTAAAGAATATATAGATAAACCGTTTCAACTACCAAAATCAATTTGCACCAAAATGTCCAGAAAACGTCATTTTGGTACAAATTAATTTTCAAGTTTCAAGCGGTTTATCTTTAATGGCAGGTGAATTATATGATAGTTATGAGCTGTAAAAATCTCCAAAAAAGTTATGGAATAGATGTCATACTTGAAGATGTTACTTTTAGTATAAATGAAGGTGAAAGAATAGGCTTAATCGGGCCAAACGGTGCTGGAAAATCCACACTTTTTAGAATACTTACAGGACAGCTTGAACACGATAATGGTGATTTATTTATAGATAAAAATAAAAAATTAGGTTACTTAGCACAGCATCTAGATCTTGATAGTTCTAATACAATATTTGAAGAACTAACTTCGGTTTTTAATGAATTAATATCAATTGAAAATAAAATTAAAGAACTTGAAATTAAAATGGGTGAACCATATGATCCCGCAAAAGAAGATTATCATAATAAAATAATAAAGGATTACACAACTTATACTGAACTTTATAATACTAAGGGTGGATATTCTTATAAAGGCGAAATTGGAAGGGTCTTAAAAGGTCTTGGCTTTTCTGAGGAAGATTCAAAAAAATCAATTAATATACTAAGTGGGGGACAAAAAACAAGGGTAGCCCTTTGTAAACTTCTTCTTATAAAACCTGAAATATTGCTGTTAGATGAACCAACCAACCATCTGGATTTAGATGCAATAGAATGGCTTGAAGATTATCTTAAAGCTTATAAGGGTACAATTCTTATAATATCACATGATAGATATTTTTTGGATTGCATAACCGATAAAATCTTTGAACTTATAAATGGTCATATAAATTGTTTTAACGGAAATTATACTAAAGCTTTAGATTTGAAGAAAAAAGATTACGAAATTAAGCTTAAAGCCTATGAACTTCAACAGGCAGAAATTAAAAGACAAGAATCAATAATTGAGCGTTATCGTTCCTTTAATAGAGAAAAAAGCATAAGAGCTGCTGAAAGCCGTCAAAAAGCTTTAGATAAAGTTGAAAGAATTAAAGCACCAGATAAAGAAACCGGCGTTACTAAAATAAGATTTGAAACAATGATAAAAAGCGGTAATGATGTACTTCATGTTGAAAATCTATCTAAGAGTTTTGGAGATTATTTATTATTTAAAAACTTAGATTTTGATATTAAAAGTGGAGAAAAAACAGCAATAATAGGAGAAAATGGTCGTGGTAAAACAACCTTATTTAAAATACTCCTTGATAAAATAAAAAGTGATTCAGGAATTAAAATTTTAGGCAAAAACGTGTTTATTGGTTATTACGATCAAGAGCAGTCAAATTTGAGTATGGATAAAACAATAATCGATGAGGTATGGGATGATTTTCCCGAGCTTACAACAACAGAAGTTAGAACCGCCCTTGCTGCCTTTTTATTTACTGGAGATGATGTTTTCAAAACAATATCAAAACTAAGCGGCGGAGAAAAATGTAGAATTAACTTACTTAAACTGATGTTATCTAAAAATAATTTTCTTTTGCTTGACGAGCCTACAAACCATTTAGACATAGTATCGCGTGAGGCCTTAGAAGACGCTCTTCTCAATTACGATGGGACTGTGTTAGTTATTTCACATGATAGATATTTTTTAAACAAAGTAGTTTCAAAAATATATGAGTTAAATATTGATGGGGCAAAACAATACTTAGGAAACTACAGTTATTATGTAGAAAAAAAGAAAAATCCAACACGATTTCAATATGAAGAAGAAATTTCAGAAGGAAAAACAAAAACACAAATACAAGCTGACAAAAAGAAAAAAAGAGAAGAACAAAAACTAGAAAAAGAAAAGAAACTTAAGATAAAAAATATAGAGGATTCCATTGCAAACTTTGAAACTCAAATGGAAGATCTTCAAAACCAGCTTTGCCTTGAAGAAGTTTATTCAAATCCAGAAAAAAGCGTAGAAGTAAATAACAGTATATCAAATTTGCAAGAAAATATAGATAAACTTTACGAAGAGTGGGAAGAACTCAACAGTTAAGCCAATGCACAATTCACAGTTCACAATGCACAATTAATGGTGTTCAGCGAAGCTGACAACATTTAAGTTTAAGATTTACCTGACGTAAGGAAAGGTAAATCCTCCTTCATTGTGCATTGTGAATCGTGAATTGTGAATTGCTTTACCCATAGGCTCTTACTTCGCTAATTCGTAAATAGTATGTGCATAAATCTTAGCATTTAAAATAAGATCGTCTATTTTAATGTATTCATTTACTTTATGGTCCACATCTGGTTCACCTGGAAATATTGGTCCAAAAGCAACTATATTAGGCATTTCCTTTGCATATGTTCCTCCGCCTATTGCTAAAAGTTTTGGTTCATTACCAGTTTGTTCCTTATAGACCTTCTGAAGTGTCTTTACAAGTTCACTATCTTTAGGGAAATATAAAGGCTTCGCATGATCCATATTTTCTATCTTAATGCCTGTATTTTCAACTGCAGCATTGGCATTTTTAGATAACTCTTCAAACTTGCAAGTAACTGGATATCTTATATCAATTGTAGCTCTTCCGCTATTTTCATTTAAATCTATTATTCCAAAATTAAATGAAAGTTTTCCCGAAATCTCATCCTTCATTGCAACTCCAAAAGATTCACCATCTGTTTCCATTCCTATGTGGTTATTGAGGAAAGTTATATAATCGGAAAGATCACTTTTTTCTAAATTTAACTCACCAAGAAAAGCTAAAATTTCTGATATTGCATTTTTTCCTTCATGAGGTATACTTCCATGAGCCGCTATTCCATATGCCTTTATAATAACTAACTCGCCATTTTCCTCTGCCTTTAATTCATAACCAGTTCTATTTGAAAATTCCTCACATTTATCTATTATTGTGCTTTTAAGTGAAGTTCTTACTGCAGCTTCACAGAAATTAGGAACTATATTATGGGCATTACCACCCTTTACATAAACAACATTTGTTTCTCCATCTGCTTTTACAGAAAACTCCTTATGTAAATCAAATACAACTACGCCTTTCTCACCATTTATAATTGGATATTCTGCATCAGGGGTAAAACCTGCTACAGGTGGTTTTTCCTTTTTTAAATAATATCCAATTTCTTTGCTTCCAGTTTCTTCATTTGTACCAAAAATAATTCTAACTCTTTTGGACATTGTAAAACCTAAATCTACAATTGCCTTAAGGCCATATAAAGCTGCCATTATAGGTCCCTTATCATCTGTTGCACCTCTTGCAAATATTTTTCCATCATGTATTTCCGCAGCATATGGAGGGAACTCCCATCCATCACCTTCTGGAACTACATCAAGATGACCAAGTACACCAATATATTCTTCTCCATCACCATATTCTGCATATCCTACTTGATTGTCAATATTAGCAGTCTTAAAGCCTAAACTCTTTGCAATTTGAAGTGCACATTCTAATGCTTTAGCTGGTCCTTCTCCATATGGCATACCAGGCTTTGCTTCTCCTTGAACACTTTTTACTTGTAAAACCTTTTGAGTTGCTTTAATTAATTCGTCTTTTAATAAATCCACTTGATTATTTATATCCATCTGTATTCCTCCATTCAAATTTATTATAAAACTTACCAAATAATATTTTACACCATTTATTAAGATAAAACACTTGAAACTTGGAAATTAATTTGTACCAAAATGCTATCTTCTGAGCATTTTGGTACAAGCTAATTTTATTAATTTAACTGTTTTATCTACATGAGCATGTGAAAAATATAGGTATTCTTTTTTATGAGAAGCTCTATAAGCTTTATGTGCAGTATAGTAAAACCTATAGAATACCTTTTTTCACATCCTCCTATAATAAAATAGGTTGCTTTTTTTACTATCTTCAATTTCATTAAATTTATTTATCTCAATGTCATCATATTGATACGCCTTTTCAATCACTTCAATTAAGAATTCTCTTTTAAATTTAAATTGTACATCAAGTTTAACCTCTGACATAACTTTATATTCTATATGATTAGGTTCATTTCCAGCTATATACATTGGAAAAAGTTCTTCAATCTTCTTGTTCATAATTGCAAATTGATATATTCCTGCATCAATTACATTTCCCATGTACATATTGAAACAGTGTGCATATTGTCTTTTATAATTATTTACCTCTACATACAAAATACCTTTGACAAATGGAACATCCATATCTTTTATCCTACAAACTTGACTTATTAACGTACTTATCATATCAGCATTATTTAACACCTGATAATTTGAAATACACATTTTACACAAGTTCTCAAAGAACTTCTTTTCATTATTATTCATTACACACCACCTATACCAAAGTACTCTGTACTCTGTTTTCAGTACATTTTTACAGTTTCATTTGGATCAGTCTTATTATCTATAATGTTGTTTTCCATCAAAAACTCTTTTACCTTGGCCGTATACTCTACTTTATTTTTTAAATATGATTGCGCGTGTCCTGCATTTGGTGCAATATATAAATATTTAGGACCTTTTTTTTCAAGATATAAATCTAAGGACATAGTTGGTGGAATAAAATCATCATTTGCACCGTGAATAAACATTATTGGTGTTTCAACATCCTTTATAGCTTTTTTAGGTGATATTGAATAAAGAGAAAAACCAGACTTATAAAGCGCTACCATACTTGAATAAAATACTATAGCATTAGCTATAATCTTACCGTGATTTTTCATTTCATATGTTAGTTTTTCACTAAAAAGTTCTGGCAAATCTGAAAAAGGACAATCAACAACATAAAATGAAACATCTCTCGTTCTTATATTCATATTCGAATGTAAAAGCGCTGTAGCTGCTCCCATAGATTCACCATGAATTCCTATGATACCACCTGGATTCTGCTCCTTTACCCATTGAACACAATTATTTAAATCATATTTTTCAAAATATCCAAGGGTTATATTTTTTCCTCCACTAGTTCCATGATATCGTGAATCATAAACAAGTACATTGAAGCCAAGCTTTAAGTATATATCCGCATACTTCATTGACTCCCATCTGCTTCCTGTAATACCATGAACAATTATAACTGTATTGCCCGTATTTACAAAGTTTTTAATATACGTACCTGAAAGCTTATATCCAAAATTAGAATTTATAAGTACATCCTTTTTATCTAATAAGTTAAATTCCTCATAATCAAAAGTATATTTAAAATTATTATAATCACTATCACTTCTATCAAACTGCATTACACATACTTTATTATAAAATATATTTCCAATATAAAAACCCGAAATATTTATAATTATAAATAAAATTAGTATAAAAACTAAAATTACTTTTTTTATTCTTTTTCTTATTACCATACAACATCGCCACCATCTTGGCTAACTCAATATTTAGTTTAATTTTTTACTTGGCACCCTTTTAACTGTATTTAGTTGCGCTCTAACATTGCCTTTTACAGCATCTATATATTCTCTTCTTAAAATCTGATTTTCCTTCTCTTCTTCCTCTGTAAGTCCTTCTTCATTCTTTTTCTTATACAAAAAATTAATTCTAGCTATAAGCTCTTTCATCTCCATTAGTTGTGTCCTCCATTAAAAATATTCTGGTTTTCTGTTTTTATAGTACACAGGTTTTAATTTGCATTTTTCAGCTATATAAAAAGCAGCCTTTAAATTTAGCCCTATACTTTCACTATTATGCGAATCTGAGCCAATAGTAACTAAACTGCCACCAATTTCCTTATATCTCTTATAGATTGGAATTAAATTTTCTACGGCAGCCATGTTACTGAGTCTTCTTAAATTTATTTCAAACGCTATCTCTCTACTAACAATAAGCCTTAAAACCTCATCTATTAAATCACTATATTCATTATAGTTTATTTCAGTATTTTTATATGATGCATATCTACATATATAATCAATGTGTGCAAGCGAATTAATATATTCATGTGTTTTAATACATTCTATCATATTTTGAAAATATCTTTCATAAACATACTTTTTATCCCTATCCTTATATAGTTCTTTATCAAAAATGTCAATCCCATCTACAAAATGAATAGATCCAATAATATAATCAAAATCATATTTTTCACTAATATTCCTATTTTCCTTAGAAAACTCGTCCGTCATTCCAATTTCTACACCAAGAAAATATTTATCGCTTCTATATTTATAATATTTATTAAAATACTCATCTATATCAAAAATAAACTTATCTTTCTCTGGATAATTTAAATCAATATGATCTGTAGAAATAATTCCTATACCTAAATCTCCTGCAGTTTTTAATGCTTCTTCAAGCTTAAGTTTGGAATCTGTAGAAAATTCAGTATGCACATGACTATCAAATATCAATTTTACCACCTCTTAATTAGCAATTAACTATTCACTAAAATTATTTTATATACATCTTTTAGTGCCCACAGCGTCGTTAATCTAATTATAACAGAAGTAATTTAATTATAGTAACAATTTTTTCACTAAAACATAACTTATTAACATAGGGTAAAATTTACCCATAATAATTTTCAAGGAGAACTTTATGTATTACGATAACGATTATGATTTTGATCCTATGAGATTTGAAGATGATGAATTTGATGATAATGATGATATCGATGAAGTACCTTTCGTTTGTCCCTTTTTAAGGGGATGCCCTTTTACTTACAGAATGGGATATATAACTGATGACCCTCGTCTACCTAATGGCCCAGGTCAGATGCCTGGTCAAGGCCCCGGTCAAATGCCACCTGGACAGATGCCTGGTCAAGGTCAAGGCCCTGGTCAAATGCCACCTGGACCTCCACCAACCTACACTCCAAATAAAAACATGCAATTACAAGGTGGTAACCCATCTCTAAAAGCAGTAGACAGCGGTGCAATAAGATTTTGTAGATATAAATACACCTTTATTTGGGAAACCAATGGTAGATCTTACTGGACTTACATTACCTTTGTTGGTAGAAGATCCATATCCGGTTATAGATGGACTGGAAGAAGATGGGTTTACTTTGGACTTGACTTAAGAAGAATAGAATCTTTTGTTTGCAGATAAATTCTTTAATTATTACAATATTGCGAAGCAAAGTGTAGTGCAAAATCAAATAGCCTTTGGTAGGTGGAGAAAATGATGTTAGTGAATAGCATCTTAAAATCTTAAATAAAATTAATAAAACTAAGTGGAAAATTTTTTAAAGCTTAAGAGCTTTAGATAACTCGCGAAAAGACGCTCAGACAATCTAAATCTCTAAATCTTCAAAAAATTTTCCACTAAGTTTTATACAATTTTATTTAAAATATTTTTTCAATGCTATTCCCTAACATCATTTTTTCTTCCACCTACCAAAGGCTATTTGATTAATCCACTATCTCTTTGTTTCACAATATATAATTATTTTCTAACAAATTAATACAGTAATTTCAGTAATAATTATTGTTTATGTACTGCACAAAAATTCCGTAGGCGCGGAGGAATTTTTTCCTTAAACTCATGTACATTGCGAAGTAAGTGTGTTGTAGGATGATTTAAATAAAATTTTATAAATCTTAGGTAAAAAACTTTAAAAGCCTTAGATGTTTCAATTGTCTGAGCTTCTTTTCAGCGAGTTATTGAAACTTCTTAGGCTTTTAAAGTTTTTTGCCTTAGATTTATTAATTTTATTTAATATCCTGCAATACACTTACTTCGAATTGTTACAATCCAATTTGTGGAGTTTTGCCCTATACTTATTCATTGAACTCTACCCATGTCCCCTGTATAATATGAACTTGTAATGACACGTAATATGAATTTTAGGGGGATTTATTGTATGAAAAGATTAAACTACTTAATGGCTTCAATTCTTTCTGCAAGTGTACTTTTATTTTCTGCACCAAAAGCATATGCTGCCACTACTCAAACTTCTATTTCAAGAACTCAAGCCGAACAAAGGGCTTTAAGCATTGTAAATTTAAATTGGACATACTCAAGTAGCAAAAATTCTACTTTACCTTCAATTAATGGAAACAGTGTTACACAACCTTCTCAATTTAAAAATGTAACAACTGCAACTATGACTGGTATCCCATATGATTGGGGTGGTTTGGATAGCTTAGACACTTCATCTGATGGAGCTCCTTGGACAAGCTTTTTAACTGCAATAAACAATGGTGCCTTTGCTGGAAATGTTAATACTTCTGCTCCTTATGGATATATTCAAGGAACTGCTGGAATTGACTGTTCTGGTTTTGTACAAGCTACTTTTAATATTAAAGACTATAAACAATCAACTTCTACCTTAATTAATAATTATTTTACACCAATTAGTTTAAGCAACTTAAAACATATGGATATTTTAGACCACCCTGGTGATCATGTTGTTATATTTGACAAGTGGGGATCTTTAAATGGAGTACAAGGTGCCTATACTTACGAATCTACACCAGATCAAACTTACGGTGGAATACAAGGTACAAAAAAATATTTTATAACTATGAATGAAATTAACTCAGGCTATATTCCTGCAAGATATAATTATATTATTGATGATACTTCTACACCAGATCCCGTACCAACTTCAAATTCTTATGGTATAGTTTCTAATGTAACTTCTTATGCTAACTTTAGATCGAATCCATCTACAAGTTCTGCATTACTTGGCACAATACCAAAGGGTACAATTTTAAAACTTTTAGCTTCAAATTCTGGTTGGTATAATGTATCTTACAATGGTCAAACAGGTTGGATATATGGAAATTTAATAGCTTCAGTTCCTGCTAACACTTATGTAACTGTAAATAATGTATCTCAATTAAATATAAGATTAGCTGCATCTTCAACTTCTCAAATTCTTGGAGTACTAAGTGAAGGACAATATGCAACAGTGCTTGGTGTATCAACTGATGGAAGCTGGTATAAAATTAGCGTAAATGGCATAACAGGATACTCTTCTGCAAAATACCTTCAATATATAAATTAATTGTGAAGCAAAGTGTAGTGCAAAATCAAAGGACCTTCGGTAGGCGTAGAAAAATGATGTTAGTGAATAGCGGCTCAAAATCCTAAATAAAATTAATAAAACTAAGCGGCAAATTTTTTAAAGCTTAAGAGCTTTCGATAACTCGCAAGAAGACGCTCAGACAATCGGAATCTCTAAAGCTTTAAAAAATTTTCCACTAAGTTTTATACAATTTTATTTTAGAAATTTTTTCGCCACTATCCCCTAACATCATTTTTTTCCTACACCTACCAAAGGTTCTTTGATTAATCCAACTACATCTTTATTTCACAATAAATAATAGTATTTTAATGTTATTTTGATATTTTAACAACACTTATATTTCTACAATCTAATTATTAACATTCTTATTTTAGATGCTCGAATCTATTCCAAAATAAACTTTCATCTAATTTAAAAGTTAATCCATCATACAGCTTTCCCCTGATTTCTCTAAAATTAACTTCTCTATTAACGACATTAAATCCACATTTTTGTGCAAGTCTTACCATCCTGTAATTACCTGACCACGTTTGTGTATATATTCCTAAGACAACTCCTGATTTCAACAAGTATGAAATGAATAACGTAAAAGCCAATTCTCCCATTTTTTTGCCTCTAAACTTGTTGGATGGAATATCAATTCCTATAGCCAATTGTTTTTCATTTCCATCAACATGATAAGACGTAACCCATCCGACATGTTCTCCATGTATTGTACATATTTCCAACCTGCTTCGTGCTTTTGGCATTTTCCTATTTAACCTTTGAAAGAATTTACTTTTTAAATTTTCAGTATTTATGGCATCTTTTGTTTCCCAAGGAGCATCCCAATCCTGCCATTCAATTTCATTTGTATTCCAAATTACATAATCATCAATATCCTCAATGGTCATATCCCTTAAAATTATGCCTTTATTGACCATTTTAAAAGTATTTTCAATAATTTCATTCTTCATATTATCAACTTCCTTTAAAACTATATCTTTATATACAATCACTTTAGCTAAACTTTATCTCAATAAGCCAAGTAAAGTTTTTCAAGTGCTCATAATAAAAATTACACTCACAAAATTCGGCATAGGATTTAAAATCTTCTATTACCGTATAATACTCATCCTCAATTTCTTCCCACAAATCTAATCTATTTTCATTTTGAAATTTTCTTTTACATTCTTCCTTTTTTTCGTTATTTAAAAACATCAAATCTGCTATAATTATTTTACCATTAGGTTTTAAATATTTTAGCATTATATCTAACGCTTTTCTTTTCTCCTGTGCTGTTAAATGGTGAAATGCATATGTCGAAACTATAATGTCAAATTCATTTTCTATAAATGGAACATCTAAAAAATTTCCAAACTTAAACTTCATTTTAGGATACTTTTTTTGTGCTAAAATAAGCATTTCTACACTTTGATCCATTCCTGTAATATCTAGTTTTTCGCTTAAGACTCCACAAAGATTTGCTGTGCCACATCCAATATCTAAAACTTTTTCAGCATTATTTTCTTTAATAATTCCTCTTAATTTATTCATTATATCTTTATATCCATCAAATAATTTCAGTTCATCCTGAGTATTATCTAGCACAGAAGCATCATAACTTTTTGCCCATGAATCAAAATTCCACTGATCAATCCATTCTTTATGAACATTTTTATTTTCATCTAATACATCATTCATTTTTTTCAAATAACTAAATTTGCTTTTTTCCTCACCTTCAGAAAAAATATCATTAATACTAACCTTGAGAGTACTTTTTATATTTTCTAGTTCATTAATTTTAGCCTTAACTGCTTTATATTGAATATATAAATTTCTTAAAAATTCATTATTATACCCACTTTTTTCAATGAGTTTTTTAATATCTTTAATAGAAAACCCAAGTTCCCTTAAAAACATTATGTGTTTTATTTTAACAATATCATTGTCACTATAATTTCTATAATTATTCTCGCCCCTTTGCGCCTGTACAAGCCCTTTCTCTTCATATATTCGAAGAGTTTTAGAAGATATATTTAATGTTTCACATACTTCCTTAGTATTCATTCTTATCACCTCAGATTAAATATACACCCTGCCCAAAGGGCTAAGTCAATTCCAAAATGTACAGTGAAAATATTTTACTGCAAATATGAAGTTTATGCTGACAAATTACAATTTGAATCAGAGTACAGATGACGGAGTACAGAGTACAGTGAATGATGATTTACCTTTCGATTCTCTCAGGTAAATCTTAAACTTAATGTTGTCAGCTTCGCTGAGCGCCATCAATGGCTCAATTGCGCAGCAATAAAAAATAAGTTTTCAGATTTTTCTACGCTCGCGGAGAAAAATCATCCTTCGTTGTACTCTGTACTCTGTACTCCGTACTCTGTATTAAATTGTAATTTATCATGATGAATTTGTTATTAGCAATTTTAATTTTTCAAATTTCTTATCTATATTTACGCTTCTTTATCAACCATGAAAGCTTTTTTAGCCCTTCTTCTATTTCTTTAACCGAAGCGTATGAATATGAAATTCTTATATTGTAGTTTTTATTGAAATCATACATGTATCCTGGATTAATAAGTATTCCGATTTTACATGCATCATAAAATAATTTTTCAATATCAATTTTATATTTTAAGTTTAGCCATATATAAAATCCACCACTTGGTACATTCCATTCTGCTATATCTTTAAAATACATATTAAGTATACTTATTGTAAAATCTCTTTTTATTTTAAGTTTTTCCCTTAACTGTTGTAAATATTTTTCATGTAATCCACTTGAAATCCATTCAGTTGCAAAATATTGAGAAAGAGAACTTGCCCCGTAATCTGTTTGCATTTTAACATCAGCTAGACGTTCTATAACTGCTTCTGGACCTATTAGCCAACCTATACGCATACCTGCTGCTAAAACTTTTGAAATTGTCCCCATATAAAGTACAATTCCATTTTTATCCATAGACTTTAAACTCTGTGGCGGGTTACCTTCTAAATATAACTCTCTATAAGCATCATCCTCTATTATTGGGAGTCTTTCTTTTGTACACAGTTTTAAAATTTCTTCTCTTCTTTTTTGAGACATGACTTTACCTGTAGGATTATGAAAGGTAGGTATAGTATACAAAAGCGATGCTTCCTTTGTATTCTTAAGTATTTCACTTGGTCTCACCCCATCATTATCCATAGCTAATCCTTTTAACTTTATACCTGACGATTCAAAAACATGCAGTGATTTTACATAAGACGGTCTTTCAATTAGTACACTTGATCCTTTATGCAATATGCTCATTGATATAAGCTGAAGAGCTTGAAGTGATCCAGATACAATTAATATTGATTCTGGGGATGCCTCTATTCCAAATTTTTTAACATAATTGCTTATAGCTTGTCGTAATTCAATTGATCCCTTAGGTCTTTCATAACCAAGTGAAATCATTTTGTTAGAAACATTTAAAATAACTTTTCTTATCATTTCTTTTGGTAAAAGTTCTGGAGAAAGTTCGCCAGTTCCAAGTCTTACTATACTATCTTCATATTCCAATTTATTTATGACTTGAATTGTTTTTATATTAGGTTCATGCATTCCACTTCTTATATAAGACTCCCAATTTGGCGGTGGAATTGAAGCTAAAAGTGACCACGTATTATTAATAATCACAGTTCCCCCTTTGCTTTTAGCAGCAATTAATCCATCTGCTTTAAGTTCTTCCATGGCCTCTACTACCGTACTTCTATTTACATCAAATATCTTTGCCATTTCCCTTTGGCTTGGAAGTCTTAATCCAACATTCCACTCTCCAGAAGCAATTTTACTTTTTACATAGTTTACAATTTGCCTATAAACCGGTTCAGAAATACCTTTCTTTGGTTTCCAATCAATATTTAACATAATAACAAATCCTTTTTATTCTATATAAGTTTAAAAAAACTATATCCAAGCTTTAACCCATAATAAATTATTATAACTCCACATACTTTATTAATTATTGTGACTAACTTTAAGCTAAAATTTTTCTTAAATAAATTCACGACAAATGCAAGTCCATTAAACCATATAAAAGATGCACTGCATACTCCAAATATAAAAAACTTTGAAGCTTCTATTGGCAGTGTTAATCTAAAACTTCCTAAAAGTAATGAGCCATCAATAATTGCTTGAGGATTTAACCAAGTAACAACAAAACATGATACTGCAATTCTTACAAAGCTTTTTTCACTATTAACCTTTTCTAAACTGCTTGGAGTATTCCTTATTAAACTAATTCCTATATATATTACTATTATAGCACCAACCAAAAGAATTACTTGTTTTAAAAAATACGATTTTTCTAATATAGCTCCAACACCAAAAAAACAAATAATTGCAAGTGAAACATCAAAAAATACAGTTATGAGCGCAGTTTGTATTGCTTTATACACACTACTTGTTAATGCTGAATTGATAACATATAAATTTTGCATTCCAATTGGTGCTACATAGGTTAAACCAAGTATTAAACCTTGAATATAATATTTAAGCATATAAATCCTCCCCTTTACATGTTTAAATTATATCCATTAAATTTTTAATTGTCTTCAACCATATTTTTAGTTTTTATACCAACCAAAAGATAAATATGATGTCTATTAATTATATTATTCCATGTGGATTGAATCGCCAAATATGGTATAATACTAATGTAAACGTATGTACTTTTTGTATAATGTAGCAATTAACTTACTATTGGGAGGCCAATATGAAAACAAAATATACAAATTCAGCACAATACAAATGTCTTGAATATTTAAAAAAACAATCTGTTGATTTATACTTAAGTTATTGCGGTATGGAAGAATGTCAACGCTCCCATTCATACGGTCCAACTAAACGTACAGAATATCTACTCCATTATATATTAAGTGGAAATGGTATTTATCAAGTTGACGGAAAAACTTATCATTTAAAAAAACATGATGCTTTCATTATATATCCTAATGAAATAACCTATTACGAAGCGGATAAGGAAGACCCTTGGTCTTATATTTGGATAGGTTTTGATGGAGTTAAAGCTGAAACTTATTTAAACTATATCTCTTTCAGTAAAGAAAACAGAATATGCAGCTTTAACTGTAAAAACCTTTTATTAGACTATATTAATGGCATGTTAAATTCAAGCCAATTAACTTATGCAAATGATTTAAAGCGTGAAGGCTACCTTTTTTTATTTCTTTCAGCTTTAATTAACGAGACTCATAAAAGTTCTAATAAGAATGATGAAATTCATGACTATCCATATCAAGTATATGTCGAACATGCTATGCAGTATATAGAACATAATTACGAAAAGAATATTAAAATTAACGATATAGCTAATTATATTGGTATAAGTAGAAGCTATCTATCAAGTATTTTTAAAAAAAGTCTTAATTTATCACCTCAAAGTTACCTAGTAAATTATAGACTTGATAAAGCCTGCAGTTTATTAAAAAGCACTACTTTTCCTGTAAGTACTATTGCTTATAAAGTTGGCTATGATGATCCTCTAACCTTTTCAAAAGTATTTAAAAATTTTTTTCATGTCAGCCCTACAACCTATAGAACTCAAAATGAAGAACTTATTTACTCTACCAAAAGGGAAGAAGAATAGATGTACAAACCAGAGTACAGTTTTTGTAATCTGTACTCTTAATCTTACTTTTCACTAAATTCCTTTAAATAATATATCATAGATGAAAAATCAACACCTTTTGCACAAAAGTTTTCCTCATCTATAACAATCCCTACATTCATTAGCTCATCACCATAGTACACTTCGTTCTCGTTATCATTTATTATATATTTTTTATTAATATCCAATCCCTTTAATCTGAATCTTTTATAGCCTTTGTTCGTATCATTTAACACCTTATAATATGCTGCAATGGCTTCTCTCTTATCTTCAGAAACAACAATCCATGACGTAATGTTTCCCTTAAATGGGCTTGAAATACGATAAAATCTTCCATTCATAATTAATTGCCTGTGGGCTTTATAATATTCAACCTGTTTTCTGACTTTTTTCTTCTCATTATCGGATAAATTATTTAAGTCAAGTTCGTATCCAAAAGCACCAAAGTAAGCAACATTTGCCCTTGTCTCAATTGGCGTAATTCTTCCAACTTGCTGATTAGGAACTGCTGAAACATGTGCTCCCATACTGATAATTGGATAAACCAAAGATGTACCATACTGAATTTTTAATCTTTCAATTGCATCTGAATCATCACTGGTCCACGTTTGCGGCGCATAATACAGCATTCCCGGATCAAATCTTGCTCCACCACTTGAACACGATTCAAATAAAATATCTGGAAATTTAGAAATTAAACGCTCATATAAATTGTAAACTCCTAAAACATATTGATGAAATACTTTACCTTGAGCATCTGCATTTTTTGCTATAGAATAGCATTCCGTAATATATCTATTCATATCCCACTTTACATAGGATATCTTTGCTTCACCTAGCACCTTTTCCATTAAATTAAATATATATTCTAGCACTTCATTCCTTGAAAAATCCAGCACATATTGGTTTCTACAATGGGATTTTCTTCTCCCTGGTGTAGCTAAAATCCAATCTGGATGTGCTCTATATAAATCACTATCTTTATTAACCATCTCTGGCTCAAACCAAAGTCCAAATTTCATTCCCATAGCTTCAATTTTATTTGCCAAGCCAATAATTCCTTCAGGCAATTTATTATAATTAGTAACATACCAATCACCCAAACCTGCTTTATCATTATCTCGATTGCCAAACCATCCGTCATCCAATACAAATAACTCCATGCCAAGTTGTTTTCCAGTTCTTGCAATACTTAATATTTTTTCTTCGTTGAATTCCATTCCCGTTGCTTCCCAATTGTTAATTACAACTGGTCTTACCCTATCTCGCCATTTCCCACGAACTAATCTTGTTCTATATAACTTATGGTAGGCTTGGCTCATTTTATTTATACCACCATCCGAATATACCATAACTACTTCTGGTGTTTGAAAAGCTTCCCCTTGATGCAATTTCCATTCAAAGGTATCTGGATGAATTCCTATTAACACCCTTGTCATATCATGATTGTCAACTTCTACTTGTTCTAAATGATTTCCACTGTATATTAAGCTAAATCCATATACTTCACCGTTAAATTCATCGGTATTTTGCCTTTTTAAAGCAATAAAGGGATTATGTTCTGAGCTACTTGTACCAGTCATACTGTAAATCCCTTGTATGCCTTGATCTAATCTTTTACATTTTATATATCGCTCCCTACTCCATGCACCGGCTAAATGTACCATTTCAAAATTACAATCAGGTAAATCTACACATGCGCTCATTGCCTTATTTATAACAATACTGTTTTTACTTTTATTTATAACCTTAGCATTTCTCGTTATTACAGGTAAATCATCATAAACCGTGTAACTAAGAATTAATTCAATATCTATTAATGAATCATATAGAATAATTTCTAAAGATTCTGCTTCTCTATCAGCTTCAACATAAGTACTAGGAAGACCCTCTAATTGCTTTTTTCCCTTAAAAATCTTATGCGATTTATATTCAAAGTTTGTAATTTTGCTACCATTTTCTTGTTTAATTTCAATAGCACCATATCTAAAATCTGTAGTACCATATGATGGATATTCTTGTTTTATATATTGAAGTGAAAATGAATAGTTTTCTTCAAATACATACGCTGCTAAAGGTCTAAGTTTCCCTTCCAAAAGATAATCAAACGATTTTTTATCATGTACCTTCTTTCCATAATATAAATTTCCAAGCTGCTTATTATCCAAAATTTTAATAATATAGCTTACTTCTTTATTATATATATGAAATTCTCCTGAATCCTCATGAAAAATAATTGCCATAGCTTCCTCCTAATTTGTCTAGAATACATTTAACTTATACGCTAAATATTAATTACAATTTGCCTCCTGATGTTGCTATACCTTCTACAAACTGCCTTTGGAATATAATATAAATTAATAACATTGGCCATATAGCAAGTACTGCTGCTGCCATTAATTCTGGGTAATTTATAGAATATGCACTCTGTATTTTTGCTAAAGATGATGATAATACCGCTGCATTTGAATCACTATTTACTATCAATGGCCACATTAAATCTTTAAATGAAAATAAAGCTGTAAATATGCCAAGTGCAACTAAACCCGATTTTACTAAAGGTAGCATCACTTTAACAAAAGTTTGACCAATATTACATCCATCTAAAAGCGCTGCTTCTTCTAATTCTTTTGGTAATCCCATAAAAAATTGTCTCAGTAAGAAGGTTCCAAAGGCACTTACTAATCCTGGAAATACCAATGCAAATATAGTATTTCTCATTCCAAGCTTATCTACCATTAAATATTGAGGTATAATAAATATCTGCGTAGGCACCATCATTTGAAATAGTACTAATCCAAATAAAAAATTTCTTCCTGGAAATTTAAGCCTTGCGAAGGCATATGCAGCCATTGCACTAAATATAACGGCACAAAGTACTCTTAAAATTACCATTGCAAATGTATTAAAATATAATATTCCAAAATTATTTTGCTTAATTACCTCTAAGAAGTTTTCTACTCGCCACTTTGATGGAAAAATAACAAAAGGATTCATTGAAGTAGACTCTGTAACAGATTTAAACGAGGTTAAAAGCATCCAAACAAATGGTAAAATCATTATACATGCGCCTAGTATTAAGAATATATGAATAAGTATTTTTTTAAAGCTAATTTTAGACTTCATTTTTTATCCTCCTATAGATATACCAGTTCAACTATTGAAATTCATGTGCACCATAATGCCTAGAAGACATCATTTGGGTACAAATAAATTTTAAGTTTCACAATGGTATATCTTTACATATAATTAACCCATTTTTTCTGCACTTTCATTTGAATTGCTGTGATAATCATAATGATTACAAGTAGCAACATTACAATAGCAGAACCATATCCTTTATTAGAATACTTAAAGGAATTGTTATAAAATAAATAAACCAAAGATACTGTCTTATTATATGCTGGACTAGTAACATCAAGCATCATATAAATAACATCAAATACTTGCAGAGATTGAATAACTGTTGTTACCACAACGAAAAACAATGTTGGTGAAACTAAGGGTAAAGTTATTTTAAAAAACTGAACTATAGGATTTGCGCCATCTATAGTTGATGCCTCATAATAATCCTTTGGTATCTCTTGCAAGCCTGCCAATAATAATATCATGTTATAACCAACTGTACTCCATATTCCAATAATAGCTATTGAAATAAGCGATATATTAGGATTGTTTATCCAATCAACTGATGCTAAACCTACTTTTTTTAATAATACATTAATCAAACCAAAATTCTGATTATATAACCATTTCCATACCATTGTTACTGCTGCAGGAGCGGCAACTGCCGGAATAAAATAAATAGTACGATAAGTATATTTCCCCTTGATACTTCCATTTAGTAGAACTGAAATAATTAATGAAAATATAACCGTAAAAGGAACAACAATCAAAGTATATTTTAATGTATTCCCTACTGCATCCCAAACCTGCATATCTTGAAACATATTTTTGTAATTATCTAAACCTACGAATATATTGCCTTTTCCAAAAGCTCCGCTTTTAAAAAAGCTTAGGTATAAAGTTTGGAAAATTGGAATTATATTTAATATTAAAAGTCCGATAATTGTTGGTGCAACTAAAAACCAAGCCCAAAACCATTCATTTAGCTTACGTTTTGGTATTTTCGTTTTTGTTTTCAATTTAACTTCTGCTAAGTTCGTTTTTTCCACAGCTATCAATCCCCTACCTTATATAAATTTTATAATTGCTTTTTTAATGCACAATTCACAGTTCACAATGCACAATTAAGGATGATTTTCTTCCGTTTCACTACAGAAAATCTTATAACTTATTTTTGATTGCTTACGCAATCGCATTATTACTGTTGTCAGCAAAGCTGACAACAGTTAAGTTTAAGATTTACCTGACGTAAGGAAAGGTAAATCTTCCTTCATTGTACTCTGTACTTTGTACTCTGATTTAGTTGTTTCTCTTTATTTCTATTTTTCTTGTGCAAGATTTTCATTCATTATTTTTGCAGCATCTTTACATGCCTGTTCTACTGTTTTTTCACCTGTAAATGCACCTTTTAATTGTTCATATGCTTTATCTTCCCATACAGTTGTTGAATTTGAATATGGTCTAATTTGAGCATATTTAACCATATCTATAAAAACTTTAGTATCAAATGTTTTATTTGATTTTACCCATGCATCTGCAGCTCCGTCATAAGCTGAAATAGCTATACCCAATTCTGCCTGTCTCGTTTGTCCTTCTTTTGAACTTAAATACTCAACCCATTTCCATGCTTCATCTGGATGTTTAGTAGTTTTAGATATTGCATTTCCAAGTCCGTTAAATATGGAAGCCCTTTTGCCATCGTTAGCAGCTGGTAATACAGTTACACCAAAATTCTTTGACATATAATCATTTGAGGTAAATCCTGATAAATTCCATGATCCAAAGAAACCCATAGCACATTTTCCACTTTCCATATCAGTAGCACGTTCAGCATCACCAAATTCTTGAGGTGAGAGTCCTTCTTTTACAAAATTAACATAAAATTTCATGGCTTCGACTGTTTTAGGATCATCATACCCTGACTTTTTATCCTTTGTAATAATAGTTCCTCCATTTTGATATACAAAATTATAATATCCTTCTTGATTATGAAGTGGTGTGAGAATTCCATATTGTGATTTATCAGGCTTTGTTAATTTTTTAGCTGCATCATATAAATCTTTCCATGTCCATTTATCATTTGGATATTGAAGTCCCGCCTTATCAAACATAGTTTTGTTGTACCAAAGGCCTATTGTGTCATAGTCTTTTGGGATGGCATACTGATTTCCCTTTATGTTATAAATAGAAACCAATCCTTTTGGAAATTTGTCCATTTCTACTTTTTTACTTGATTTAATTCTGTCATTTAAATTAAGTAGTATATCATTTGATCCATATTTATAAATTTCATTTGAATGCATCCAAAAGGTATCTGGCAATGATCCACCTGTAGCACCTGCTTCAAGTGCTGTCCAATAATCTGCCCAACCAGTTACTTGAATTTTAATCTTAATTTTAGGATTCTGTTTCTCAAATTCATCTGCTACTTTCCTAAGTCCCTTTTCCTGGTTTGAATCCCAAATTCCATACGTAATTGTTACTGGACCATTTTTCGATGCATCACTGCCTTCTCCAGTTTTATTAGATTGACTTCCGCAACCTGCAAAGGTTCCTAGTGCTAGCATTAATCCTAAACTTAATGCTATTGCTCTTTTCTTCATAATAATCCCCTCCAATATTTTCAAAAATTAAACAATAAATTTAAAATTTATTTCGACAAATGTACTGGATATAATTTCCATACATCTATTTTACAATATATTACTTTTATTTTAAATACTTACACAAAATTTATATAAAATATTGTACCTAAAGCTATCTTAATTTCCTGCAATAAGTTTTGCATCTGCCCAATCACCATGATCATAAGCATTTGAGTTATCCGACGAAATTCCTACAACAAGCTTAAGTTCACTGGCACCAACAACATTTATAGTAGCAGTTTGACAAATTGTGCTGTTGTCAACTCCTTCAAGCTTATAAACTACCTTGCCATCTAATAATACTTCAAAATCTATTTTGCTGTTATTGGCTTTCACTTCTTGATCTCTTCCAGCTGTAAATGTAAATTCTTTAAAGCCTTTTCCTGCAATATCATATACAATTTCTGAAGGTGAATTTACTCCTATACCCTTGTCAAAAGTTTTAATGCCATCAGTTGTATTTAATGTTATTTTGTTACCATCTAAAGATTTATCTCTTTGAATTGTTCCCCATCCAGTAGTTGCACTTACCCAATCCATATCGCTTAAGTACGTATCTACTGCAGCTGCCGCCAATTTAAAGTTAACCACATAAGTCTTTTTAGTAACTCCATCCTGTGCAGTAACTGTAATTTGAGTTTGTCCTTGCAAAGTTTTCGCCTGAGTTATTTCCAGTGATGCATTACAATCCGTTGCAACTGCTGTAATTTGAGGTACATTTTTAGTTCCAAAAGGAAGTTCTTTAGTATATGAAGTATCATTAGCATTAAAACCATCTAAATTAACTCCATCTATTGAAATACTCTCCAACGTTGCATCACTACTTGCTGCCATTGAAGTCTTAGCTGGAACTATAACATCTATAGGCAATGTATCTGCTGTAGTACCATCTTTTAATTTTTTTATTGTTAATACTACTGAAACTTTAGTATCTACTTCTTTTGGTTTTATTTTTCCATTTAATCCAATAACCCCACTTGGAGCTGCTGATTTGATACTTACAATATATCCTTCTTGAACTGTTGGCAGAGTCAAGCTTTCTGCATCCTTTGCAGGCGCAATTATTGAGGTTATTCCCTTTGCAATTTTGTCTGCATCAATATCCTTTGGTACTACTGGTTTTGGAAGTTCTTCTGTTGGCGCCGCAATTTGTATTTTGTCTATATTGGGTGCAAAGCCTGTTGATGAATTTGAAAATTTAATAGTATTGTTTCCTGCATTAAGTTTTATTTCTGTTACACAAGTTCCAAATTTATCCCAACCCAAAGTGTTTCTAAAGTAAACCTTTTCTATACTTGAATTATTTGTACTTATGTCTGCATACCTGTCAACTATATTAGAATTATAGTTGCTCGCTCCAGCCCCTAATTCAGCATTGGCATAAGTTACTACCATTTTATATATTCCTGCCTTAGAAACTTTAACATTATTAAATTGCAAATAATTATCGGCTCCATTTCCAATACTCGTTACGTCCTTACCTCCTGATGCATTATTTACTTCTTCAACCTTAGCTGTTCCGCCTAAAGTATTATTAGAATCTTCAGCTTCATAGCTTGTAACCGAATTATTATCAGCAGTTGATAAATCCATATAATCTATATTTATTGAATTATCTTTGTCCTTTCCATCGTTCTTATACTCGATTGTATTTATTCCCGCACTAAGAAATACTTTACTATTTGCAGTATTCCATGTGTCCCAATTATAAGTGCTGTTACAAGTTACATTAGTTGAGTCAACCCCATTAATAACCATTTTTACTTTTCTATCATCAGCTGCATTCTTTTTATCTCCAGCAGAATACCTTAATGCAGCATCGTAATAGCCATCTTGATTTACATATACAACGAATTTAGTATCTGCAGCCTTTTTATTATTTTCTTTTACATATCCTGTACCAGAATAATTAACATATTTGCTGCTAATTTTAGCCGATCCAGAAAGTGCTGCATACTCAGCTTCATATCGATTACTATTTCCACTATCGTTAACAAGAAGTTTATTAGGCGTTATAATCATCTGATATGCTGAGGTTTTAACCATACTACTAACAGGAACAGTTATCTGACCATTAATTACTGGATAATTACCTTCTTGTTTCAGTACTGGCCCACTAGAAGCATTTTTACCAGTAGAAGCTATTTCCCATATAGTGGCATGCACAAGTTTTCCAAACTCTTTTTTACTATCAAATCCTTTAACTTTAATATTGTTATTTCCATCAGAACCACCAAAAATCATCCTAGCTTGTTTTTTCTTTGAGTCCAAAGCAGCTACCCCTTGAAATCCATTAGTATTCCAATCTGGTGGAGTTACTTCTACTGTATTTCCAGTCATTTCTCCATAACATTTATATAACCACCATGCTCCAGTTGGCTTATTACTTGAACCAGCTGCTACTAAATCACATAATCCTCCAGCTGTAGTCCAATAAGCTAAGCAAGCATCAACTTTGCTTTTTTCAAATTTTGAAATGTATTGTACCAATTGCCCTGGCACAGGTATATCTGTATTTATTCTTCCATATTCATTTATACATATAGGTCGCGCCGATAAGCCTAGTCCTTTTTCGATATTCCTAAAATCATTATACTGATTATCCCAGCTTGTAAAAAAATTGTCATCCAATTCATGCCAGGTAATTATATCTGGTAAACATTTATTTTCTTTACAAAATGTCATAAATTCTTTGTAAAATTGTGAATTGTAGTATGAAAGACTTGGTCCTGCTATTTTACCAGTCTTATCAAGTGAACGAATTTTATCATATATCTTTTTCCAATCTCTAAACAGCTCTTGTTCTGGTGCTCCTGTAGTTCCATACCAAATCCAATTTGGTTCATTAATTGGATTGTACACAAAAATTTCTCTGTTTTTATTTGAAACAACTGATTTTACAACGGTTTCAACTTTCGCAAGATAATCATCAATACCTAATTTTTGATATGGCCATTCTTTATAGATATCTTGAATATTAATAAGTATCTGCTTTCCACCGTCATTCTTGAAATTTCCTGCAACTTCCATTGCATCTCCATTTGGATGCTGTAATCCATTTGGTGGTTTCTGTCCAGCAACTTGAGGCTTTAGTGATGAAATCATGTTATCTGATGGTATTCCTGCATTTCCTAAACCATACAGCCATCCTGTTGCACCATATTTTAGCTTACCTGTACTCTTTGATATATCAACTGTCATGTTTAAAGTACTTGCTGAAACAGGAATACTTGGAATTAAGCTTACAATCATCGCTGTACTTAAAAAAGAAGCAACTATTTTTCTTAGTTTAACCAATTTAACAACCACTTTCCTTTCAAATAAATATATTTAATTCCTCTAAATACTTTATCCATGTGTTTATCAACTTTTGGCAAATTAAACTTATGTTAATCAATGCGTTTTCGAAAACGTTATCAATTCATAAGTTAATATTAAGCTATTTTAACTTACTTTAAAATGGAGCCATGTTTTATATTTATAGAATAATGTGAGATTTCATTTTCTTAATATGGAAGTGTGGAATAAATATTGTGAACAAAGGTGTAGTGCAAAATCAAAGAACCTTTGGCAGGTGTAGAAAAATGATGTTAGTAAATAGCGGTTCAAAATCCTAAATAAAATTAATAAAACTAAGCGGCAAATTTTTTAAAGCTTAAGAGCTTTCGATAACTCGCAAAAATACGCTCAGACAATCTAAAGCTCTAAATCTTTAAAAAATTTCCCACTAAGTTTTATACAATTTTATTTTAGAAATTTTTTCACCGCCATTCCCTAACATCATTTTTTTCCTACACCTGCCAAAGGTTCTTTAATTAATCCACTATATCCTTGTTTCACAATATATAAATGTTTTCTAATTTAAAAGGCTATGTCTTAAATAAGTGTTGATTTTCACACTAATTTAAAACATAGCCTTTTAAAACAGTAATTATAACAGTTTAAAAACTATTTTTTTGCACTACACCAAAATTCTATAGGCATGGTGATATTTTTAATTAATTCATTTTTTTGAAATGGAGCATTAGCGATTAGTATGCTTGGGTTCAAGAATCTTAATGGGCATAGCCCAAACCCACCGTAGGGTTACATTCTTTCACAAGTTTCTAGGCCTAGTAGGTCGAGGCTTGTTGTTAGAACTTTTTGTGTTAGGTTTAGTAGATTTATCCAGGAAGCTTGTTTTTGTAAGTCTTCTTCTGTAACTATTTTGTTATTTGCATAAAATTTATTGAAGGCGTTGGATAAATCGTATATATATTCACATATTTTGTTTGGTAATTTGTTGTTATAGCTAAGCTCAACCATTTCACTGAATTTTACAAGTTGGAGCATAAGTTTTCTTTCTGTATCACTATATGGGCTTAATATTTTATCATCATCAGCTTTTGCTACTTTTGCTAGTATGGATTTTATTCTTACTACTGTATATAGTATATATGGTCCTGTGCTACCTTCAAAGGAAGTAAATCTATCTATATCAAACACATAGTCTTTTGTAGGTTGATTTGATAGATCTGCATACTTAAGTGCTGCAAGTCCAACCTTTCTGCAAACTTCTTCTACATCATTTTCATCAATAGTTTTGTTTTCATCTAGCTTAGTTTTTACTACTGATTTAATTATTGATATTAAATTTTCAAGTCTCATAACTCCGCCTTCTCTTGTTTTAAAAGGCTTACCATCTTTACCATTCATAGTCCCAAAGCCTACAAATTGTAATTTTAAATCTTCTCCGGCAATTTTAGTCATTTTAGCTGCTCTAAATAATTGCTCAAAATACATGCTTTGTCTTTTGTCCGCTAAATATATTATTTCATCTGGTGAATAATCTTGAATCCTCTGAACTATAGTTGCAAGGTCTGTAGTTCCATATAAAGATGCTCCATCCGATTTTAAAACTAAAAATGGAGGAACAGGTGATTTATCATCTTCCCTTGCAACATCTACTACTAATGCACCTTGACTAGTGTGTGCGTAGTTGTTCTTTTTAAGGTAATCTACCATATTAGGGATATATTTATTAGCATCACTTTCACCCTTCCAAAGTTCAAAGTTTACATTTAATTCGCCATAATTCTTTTTTAAATCAGTTACAGAAATATTTAAAATATGCTTCCATAATGCCATATATCCTTGTCTACCATTTTGAAGTTCAACTGTTGCTTCTTTAGCTTCCTCCATAGCTTTTTCATCAGACTTTGCTAGTTTACTTGCGTATGGGTATATCTCTTCAAGTTCATCTATTGTAATTGGAGATTCTTTTGGATATTCCCCCTTAAAATTTGGATCAAAATATGTGAGTCCTGGCTCGCGCCTTTTTAATTCAGAAATTACCATTCCCATCTGTAAGCCCCAATCCCCTAAATGAACGTCTCCAATTACTTCATTTCCTAAAAACTTAGCAATTCTTTTAATACTTTCTCCTATTATAGCTGGACGAAGATGACCTACATGAAGTGGCTTTGCTACATTAGCACCACCATAATCAACAACTATTTTCTTTGGATTCGCATTTTCAACACAACCGCATTTTTTATCGTTATACATATAGTTGATGTATTTATTTAAAAAGCCATTTTCTACATTGATATTTATAAAACCTGATCCTTCTATAGTCAATTTTTCAAAGACCTCGTTAGAATTTAAAGCTTCTACAACTTCAGTTGCTATAGCTCTAGGAGCTTTTTTATATTTTTTTGCCGCTGCAAGCGCTCCATTACATTGGAATTCACAAAGATCTGGACGATTAGATACAATTGCCTTTCCATACTCCTTGTCATATCCACACTGCTCAAATTTTTCAGATATGATATTACTTATTTCATTTATAAATGTTTTCATATTTCCACCTTTCTAGAGATAAACCATTTGAAACTTCAAATTTATATGTACAAAAATTCTATCTTCTGAGCATTTTTGTGCATATAAATTTCGGTAGTTGAAACGGTTTATCATACAATAAAAAAACACCCATCTCTTTTTATAGAGACGGATGTTACATTCCGCGGTACCACTCAATTTAATTATAAAATTTATTCATAATTCACTCAATGCTTTAACGCAGCTTACGGCTTATCCTTACAAACTTAAGTTGCTCAGACAGCTTCTCCGAGGCCCTTTTCTCAATTAATATTCTTTCAAGACTTCCACTCTACTCTTGATCGCTGATAGAAATTTTAATTGGTACTTTTCTCATCTTAGAATTTATTAAATTATATACTTGAATCTTAATGGGCATAGCCCAAGCCCCAGGACATTTATTTTGTTCTAAACGTAGTTTTCTGCTGTTGCCTTAGAAATTAATAGGCTCGGGTTCAAGAATCTTAATGGGCATAGCCCAAACCCACCGTAGGGTTACATTCTTTCACAAGTTTCTAGGCCTAGTAGGTCGAGGCTTGTTGTTAGAACTTTTTGTGTTAGGTTTAGTAGGTTTATCCAGGAAGCTTGTTTTTGTAAGTCTTCCTCTGTGACTATTTTGTTATTTGCATAAAATTTATTGAAGGCGTTGGATAAATCGTATATATATTCACATATTTTGTTTGGTAATTTGTTGTTATAGCTAAGCTCAACCATTTCACTGAATTTTACAAGTTGGAGCATAAGTTTTCTTTCTGTATCACTATATGGGCTTAATATTTTATCATCATCAGCTTTTGCTACTTTTGCTAGTATGGATTTTATTCTTACTACTGTATATAGTATATATGGTCCTGTGCTACCTTCAAAAGAAGCAAATCTATCTATATCAAATACATAATCTTTTGTAGGTTGATTTGATAAGTCTGCATATTTAAGTGCTGAAAGTCCTACTTTTCTGCAAACTTCTTCTACCTCATCTTCCTTAATAGTTTTACTTTCATCCAATTTAGTTTTAACTGCTGATTTAATTATTGATATTAAATCTTGAAGTCTCATAACTCCGCCTTCTCTTGTTTTAAAAGGCTTACCATCTTTACCATTCATAGTTCCAAAACCTACAAATTGTAATTTTAAATCTTCCCCGGCAATTTTAGTCATTTTAGCTGCTCTAAATAATTGCTCAAAATGCATACTTTGTCTTTTATCTGCCAAATATATTATTTCATCTGGTGAATAATCCTGCACTCTTTGTACTATAGTTGCTAAATCTGTAGTTCCATATAAGGCTGCTCCATCTGATTTTAAGACTAAAAATGGAGGAACAGGAGATTTATCATCTTCTCTTGCAACATCTACTACTAATGCACCCTGACTAGTGTGTGCGTAGTTGTTCTTTTTAAGGTAATCTACCATATCAGGTATATAGTTATTAGCATCACTTTCACCTTTCCAAAGCTCAAAGTTTACATTTAATTCACCATAATTCTTCTTTAAGTCAGCTACAGAAATATTTAAAATATGCTTCCATAATGCCATATATCCTGGTCTACCATTTTGAAGTTCAACTGTTGCTTCTTTAGCTTCTTCCATAGCTTTTTCATCAGATTTTGCTAGTTTACTTGCATATGGATACATCTCTTCAAGTTCATCTATTGTAATTGGAGATTCTTTTGGATATTCCCCCTTAAAATTTGAATCAAAATATGTGAGTCCTGGCTGGCGTCTTTTTAGCTCTGAGATTACCATTCCCATCTGTAAGCCCCAATCACCTAAATGAACGTCTCCTATTACCTCATTGCCTAAAAATTTAGCAATTCTTTTAATACTTTCTCCTATTATTGCCGAACGAAGATGACCTACATGAAGTGGTTTTGCTACATTAGCCCCACCATAATCAACTACTATTTTCTTTGGATTTGAAGTCTCTTCGCAACCACATTTTTTATCACTATACATATAGTTAATGTATTTATTTAAAAAATCATTTGCTATATTAATATTTATAAAACCTGGTCCTTCTATAGTCAATTTTTCAAAAACCTCATTAGAATTTAAAGCTTCTACAACTTCAGTTGCTATAGCTCTAGGAGCTTTTTTATATTTTTTTGCTGCTGCAAGCGCTCCATTACATTGGAATTCACAAAGATCTGGACGATTAGATACAATTGCCTTTCCATACTCCTTGTCATATCCACACTGCTCAAATTTTTCAGATATGATATTACTTATTTCATTTATAAATGTTTTCATATTTCCACCCTTTCTCATAAATAGACAATTTCTATATTTCAAGTTGTCTATCTAACAATAAAAAAACACCCATCTCTTTTTATAGAGACGGATGCTATATTCCGCGGTACCACTCAATTTAATCATATACAATTTGTCTATGATTCTCTCAATGCTTTAACGCAGCTTACGACTTATCCTTACAAATTAAATTTGCTCAGATAGCTTCTCCGAGGCCCTTTTCCTAGTTAATATTCTTTCAAGACTTCCACCATTCTCTTGATCGCTGTTAGAATTTTTAATTAGTACTTTTCTCATCTTAGAATTTATTAAATTATATACTTACAAACAATATATGTCAACACCTATTAAACTTGCACTCTATTTTAGGCTATATTTTATAGGGACTTGAATTTCTGTAAGCCACTCATTTTCATTTTCTTTATTCCAAATACCATCAATATAAGATTCTCGAACACTTCCTATAATTTCATAATCATTTTCCTCTATCCAATTAAAAATAAAAGCATAGGCTTCTCTAAATTTAGAATAGCTGCCTTTATGAAGTATACAAACTGCTTTTTCTACCTTATCAAGTTCTTTAAATTTTATTGGTCCACTTCCCACTTTTTTAGAAACAACTCTTTCACATACTTCCACATCTATATTTGTCTCTTTATATTCACCATCATGATAAATAGTAAAACAATAATTAGGTTTAAATTTTTCGCACTGAAGTCTGTTCAATTCCTTTTCCATAATACTTTTGCTTATATAATACAATTCTTCATAGTTACTTATAGTTTTTCTTATAGAAGCAACTATAATCTTGGGGATATCTTTGATAATAGGCGTATACATGATATTAATACTACCTTGTGAAATACTGGCGAAATTTTTTATCTGTAGTAATTTCATCTCTTCCATTTTAATATTGCTCTTTATTTCCTCTTCCTTCAATTTTAAAAACAACTCTAAAGCTTTAGGATTATCCATTATTTCCTTTATATTTTGAAGTGACAATCCCATTTGCTTTAATGCTAATATTTCATGTAACCTTGGGAGTTGCCTTGTTGTATAGTATCTATATCCAGTAAACTTATCAACATGCTCCGGCTTAAGAAGTCCTATTTCATCATAATGTCTTAAGGTTTTTGTAGTTATTCTATTTATTTTTGAAAACATACCTATTGAATACAATTAACGCAGCCCCTTTTTATTCCCATCTAAATGTTTTTATTGATATAATTATACACAAAATCGATATAATTATCATAAATAAAATTGAGAATGTTACATTATTTAATGGCTGACCTAATGAAGTAGCTTTTAAAAGCTTTATTCCTTGAGTAAGCGGCAATGCATTAGAAACTAGCTTTACACTACTAGGCAATATTTCATATGGAATTGTAGCACCAGATAAAATTAGCATCGGAAAATAAAATACATTGCACACTAAATTTGCTATTTTTATATTAGGTGATAAACTGGCAATAAGTCCACCTATACTATAAATAGATATTGTAACTAAACAAAATGCAAGTACAAATCTAAGTTCTGACCCCCTCATTTTATAGCCAAAGGCAAGACTAGATACTAAAAAAACCCCAAGAGCTGATATTACCGCAATTATAAAACATATTATCATTTGAACAAATATTATTTTCATAGGACTAATTGGTGTAACACTAAACCACTTTAATATTTTTTTATTTCTATAATCTGAAAGGACTATTGGCAATCCCATAAGTCCTGTTGCACAAATTCCTATAACTATCACTCCTGCAAAGGAAGCTTGTAGCATTGTATACCTTGAACCTTTAAATGCTAATTTATTTCCATATATCATTCCAATTAATAGCACAACCACCATTGGAAAAATTATTCCGAAAAAAATGCTATCTACACTTCTAATAGCCAGTTTTGCTTCAACTTTAAGCATTGTCTTAAACGCTCTCATATTCTAACTCCTCCTCATCCGTATAATACAAATAAGCATCTTCAAGCTTTTTTCTTCCACTGCTTTTTATTACTTCTTCTGGAGTATTACAAATAACCATATTTCCATTCTTTAAAATACAAATTCTATCACATAGATACTCAACTTCATCCATATAATGTGATGTTAAAAAAATCGATATTCCTTTAGCTTTTAATTTCTTTAAATAACCCCATATCTCTCTTCTTGCCTTAGTATCCAATCCCGTTGTGAGTTCATCTAAAAATACAATTTCAGGATTAGGTATAAGTGCAAGTAAAACTGATAGCTTTTGTTTTTGACCACCTGAAAGTTCAAAGACAAAATTATTTTTTTTATCGTAAAGTTTAAAATCCTTTAAAATATCTTCATAATTATTGGGTTTTGTATATAATGCTTCTGTCATTTCACATATTTCCTTAACCTTTATTTTATCTTGATAACTAGATTGTTGAAGCTGTACTCCTACTTTTTCAAATATCTTAGTTCTATTTTCAATTGGATTCATTCCAAGAATACTTACCTTCCCTTTTTCAAATTTTTTAGTTCCAAGAATACACTCAATAGTAGTAGTCTTTCCTGATCCATTGTGTCCAAGAAGTCCAAATATTTCTCCTCGTGATATTTTTAAACTTAAATTATTTACAGCTACAAAATCCTTATATCTTTTTGTAAGATTAGATACTTCTAAAACAATATTTTTCTCTACCATTCTATCAACTCCTTGTATAGAATTCTAAAGCTTACCCTAAGGTTAAAGTCAATAGATGAATTTTTTTCTTTTTTATGAAAAAAACATGAATAGTTCTTCTTTAAAAAGGAAAACTAAATGTATGAAAATTTTAAGATTTATAATTTATGGTCTAATGGGATGGTGTTTAGAAATATTCTGGACTGGAATTGGTTCATTACTTAGCGGCGACATGGCAATGCATGCTTGGACCAGTATGTGGATGTTTCTCATTTACGGTCTTGCCATTTTTATGGAACCAATACACAATGTTATAAGGCACTGGCCAATTTTAATACGGGGAGGTATATATGCTATTCTTATCTTGGTAGTTGAATTTTGCACCGGTTCAATTTTGCGCCTTATAATAGGAGCCTGTCCATGGTATTATGACAAAGGTATTACAATTGCTGGAATTACTAGACTTGACTATGCACCATTCTGGTTTATCGCAGGTTTACTTTTTGAAAAACTTCATGATGAATTAGTAAAACTTCATCAAATTACAAGTCAATCAACCATACAATGAAAATTAAAAAATTTACATCATGTAACTTACAATTTTAATCAGCCTTTAAAACATAAAAAAGATAGTTGGAAGGGGGACTTACCAACTATCTTAAAATTTATATTTACAAGTTATTAGCTTTTCTATATTTATATAATATCCTATATTTGTTACAAATCTATGTCAAACTAAAGTATTATTTGTTAACTACTTATAAACAAATTTTAAACATTTGCAATTTGTATAGTAATTTTTTTATTTTACAACTTTTTCAATATTAAACATATTATCAAGTACTCTATAGTTTTGAGGAAATGGTTTTGCTAATACCCAGTAACTTACTCCTCTAAGTCCGTATTTACTTACAAGTTTATATTTTTCTTCAACACTTCTAGCATCTTCAAACCATACAACATGCTGCCTTCCATTCTTATCTGTATAATTATAATATGGCGATGCTGATTTTGCATCATACTGTATAGTGGCTCCAACACTTCCTGCTCTATTTATAGCTTCTTGATTTCCTATACTTTCTGCAAATTCACCACCAGGCATATATGGTAGTGTCCAATCATACCCATACAGTGGAATTCCCATCATAATTTTTTTAGGAGGAATAACACTTACCGCATAATTTATAACTTTTTCAACTTCATTTATTGGTGCGACAGCCATTGGTGGGCCTCCAGACCATCCCCATTCATAAGTCATTATTATAACAAAATCTACAATTTCTCCATGTGCTTTGTAATCATGTGCACCATGCCATGCTCCTTCTTTTACATCATAAGTTTTTGGTGCAAGTGCTGTTGCTACAATGTAATTTGGATGAAGTGCATTTACAAGCTTCCTTAGAAAATTATTATATTTTTCTCTATCCTCTGGTGGAATTCTTTCAAAATCAACTATAACTCCAGAATATCCTTTTGTTTTTATTAAATTTAAAATATTATTTATCAAAGTCTCCTGCATCGAAGCACTGTTTAGTATATTACTTATAAGTTGGCTATCAAAGTTTGCACCTGTTGTACCTGATATATTTGTTACAGAAAGCATTGGTGCCACTTTATTTTTTTTAGCAATTGCAATTATTGTTTCATCATCAAGTGGTGTAAGCCCAGCATCTGCTGTTACATGATGGCTGAAGGGTGTCACATAGGTTAAGTATTGTATAGTATCATTTAGAACTGCCGTTTCCTTTTGAGGGTTAGATGGTTGAATAAAAGCATTAACCTCAATATATCCATAATTTTTTGCATTTTCAGGTATTCTAATTACAAGTCCCGGATAAACACTTGCCGGATTGGATATGTTGTTTAATTTTGCAATACTATCTACAGAAACCTTAAACCTATTTGCAATTGACCATAAATTTTCTCCAGGTTTAATCCTATAAGATATTTCAGTGCTTGGTATAACAAGTGACTGACCAACTACCACTTCGTTATTTTCTGGTATTTCATTTGCTGATATAATACTTTCTGGTGTGACTCCAAATCTTTTAGCAATAGACCACACATTATCTCCAGGTTTGACTACATAAATTCTCACAAAATTACCTTCATTAAAATTCTTCCACTACTCAATATATTCACAATTTTTATTTCTGTGCTTTTTCAGCTCTTATAGTTTTTCCTTTTATTGTTTTATTTTTAAGCGCTTCTAATACAATATTTCCCTTCCCACCAAGTACTTCAACATATGAAAAATTATCTTGTATATCGATTATTCCGACATCCTCTGGGTTTACACCTTCTATACTTGAAATAGTTCCAGCTATATCTCCTGGTCTTATTTTTTTCTTTTTTCCAGCACTAATATATATCTTTGTTATCTCCTTATTTATCTCTTTAGTTTTATTTTTCTTAGGCTTTACAACTTTTTTATTATATAGTTCTCTTCCGGCCTTAACCTCTTCTTCTGATGGAATTTCTCCTTTAACAATTTCAAGCTTAAACTTTTCTTCAATTTCCTGCAAAAACCTATATTCTCTTGGAGTTACAAATGTTATTGCCTTTCCTTCGCTGCCCGCACGACCAGTTCTACCCATCCTGTGAATGTAGCTTTCCTTTTCCATCGGTATATCATAATTTATAACATGTGTAACATTCTCTACATCAATTCCCCTAGCTGCTATATCCGTAGCAACAAGAAAAGTAAATTCTCCCCTTTTAAATTTGTTCATCATACTAGTTCTATCAGCCTGAAGCATTCCACCATGAAGTGCATTGCAAGAGTATCCTTTAGCTCTCATTTGTGAAGCTAGTTTCTCTACATTTTCTTTAGTTCTGCAAAATATCATTGCACAATCTGGTTTTTCTACACATATTAATTTGTCTAATAAATTGAACTTCTTATCATTTTCTAACTCATAATAAGTTTGCTTTATCCTCTCCGCTACTGAACTTTTAGCTTGAATTTCTATATTAATAGGTTCTTTCATATATGTACTGCTAAGCTCCAATATTTCCTCTGGCATAGTTGCAGAAAATAAAAGTGTTAGTTTCTTCTTTGGAAGCTTTTTTATTATATCCTTAACTTGATCAATAAATCCCATATTAAGCATTTCATCAGCTTCATCTATAACAAGATATTTTATTTTTGAAACGTCTAAAGCCCCTCTTTCTATAAGATCAAAAGTTCTTCCAGGCGTACCAACTACAACATGAACCCTTTGCTTAAGTTCATTTAATTGAACACTTACTGGCTGCTTTCCAAAAATTGCAGCACATCTTAATCTTTTAAATCTTCCTATATTATGAAAATCCTCTTTAATCTGATATGCAAGCTCCCTAGTTGGTGCAAGCACTAATACTTGAATCTTTCTTTCCTCAAGCTCTAGTTTTTCTGAAATAGGTATAGCAAAAGCAGCTGTTTTTCCACTTCCCGTCTGCGATTTTGCCATAACATCCTTATTTTTAAGAATCAAGGGTATAACCTTCTCCTGAACCTCTGAAGGCTTTTTATATCCCAATTTCTCTATAGCCTCTAAAATTTCTGTACTTAATCCTAAATCTTTAAAATTTAATTCACTCATTTTTTTACCTCAAACCTTTAATTTTATATATGTAAACTGCCTGAAACATTGAAATAGCAAATACCAAGTTCATCCTGACAAATTACAATTTTTAGAGCAGAGTACAAAGTACAGAGTACAGTGAAGGATGATTTACCTTTCGCGTTGCTCAGGTAAATCTTAAACTTAAATGTTCTCAGCTTCGCTGAGCGCCATCAATAGCGCAATTGCGCAGCAATAAAAAAATAAGTTTTCAGATTTTTCGTAGTGCTAACGGAGAAAAATCAACCATCACTCTACTCTCTACTCTTTACTCTCTACTCTGATTCAAATTGTAATTTCCCCGTATACATTTTCAGTATTTATAATTTCATCTATCATAGTATACCACGAATACCGCCACTTTAGGCATCTTAAAAAAATTAATACTAGGTACATTTATTATTTGTTTGGCTATGTTTTAAATAAGTGTTGATTTTCACACTTATTTAAAACATAACCTTTTTTTAATTTTAAAGCTAGAAGTAAAACATGGCAATAAGTTATAATTAACTTATCTATAAAAATTATTATGGAAGTGATATTATTTTAAAAGAAAATTTTAAAATTAACGATACCTGGAAAGAATACGAACTTGCCCTCACAAATGAATACGGCTTTATTGATTTATCTATTTCACCTTTTATTCAAAAGACGAAAGATCTTTTAATAGCAAACAACTGCAAAAAAATATTAGATTTAGGTTGCGAAAATGGTAAACACAGCATATACCTAAATAGCTTTTGGCGTGCTACTATAAATAAAAGTACCTATAGCTTTCATGATTCTAAAAACAATGAATACCTATCAAAAGTATTCGATGTATTAACCATAAAATAAGAAAGGTAGTGTAAATTTATGAAATTATTTTTTATATCCGATATTCATGGTTCAATCCATTATCTAAAAAAGGCCATAGAAAATTATGAAAAGGAAGCAGCCGATTTTATAGTTATTCTTGGAGATGAACTATATCATGGTGCAAGAAATCCTCTTCCAGAAGGATATAATCCTAAAGAAGTAACTAACCTTTTAAATAAATATAGTGATAGGATAATTGCTGTAAGAGGAAATTGTGACAGTGAAGTTGATGAGATGGTCTTAGATTTTCCAATAATGTCTACCTACTCCTCAATACTTTACAAGGACAAAAGATTATTTTTAACACATGGACATATATACGGAGAAGACAATTTACCTAAACTTAAGGATGGGGATGTACTAATTTACGGTCATACACATATTCCTGTTGCTAAGAAAAAAGATACCATCTACATAATAAACCCAGGTTCCATTTCTATGCCAAAAGAAAATAATCCTAATTCATATGGTGTTTTAGAAGATGATATTTTTAAAATAAAAGATTTGGATGGAAATACTTTTATGGAATTGCATATTTAAATCAGAGTACAGTTAAGGTTGATTTACCTTCCTTACGTCAGGTAAATCTTAAACTTAAATGTTGTTATATATAAACCGCTTGAAACTTCAAACGGTTTATATATAACAACATTAATGCCGCGATTGCTTACGCAATCAAAAATAATTTTTAAGATTTTCTGTAGCTTTGCTACAGAAAACCATCCTTCATTGTACTCTGTACTCTGTACTTTGTACTCTGGTCTAATTATTTTGTCTTATCTAGAAACAGATTCTTAAATTTTTTATTTTCCTCTAAGCTCTTTAAATATTTTACAAAATCATTTTTAAGGTCATCCCTCTTTAAAGCAAACTCAACAGTGGCCTCTAAAAATCCAAGCTTATCTCCAACATCATACCTTCTGCCTTCAAAACTACAAGCATACATAGCTTCAAGCTGCATTAAACTTTTAAGAGCATCAGTCAATTGTATTTCTCCGCCCTTACCTGGCTTAGTATTTTCTAATATATTAAATATTGCTGGCGTTATTATATATCTTCCTAAAATGGCTATATCTGAAGGTGCTTCTTCAACTTTAGGCTTTTCAACTAAATCTTTTACCTTATATACATTATCCTCTATATGCATGGAATCTATAATGCCATATTTGCATACATCATTATGTTTTACCTTTTGAACACCAACTATAGTTGTTTTATACTGGTTATAGCAATCCATTAACTGCTTTAAACATGGTGTTTTTGAATCTACTACATCATCACCAAGCATAACTGCAAATGGCTCATTACCAACAAAAGTCTTAGCACAACTAATAGCATGTCCAAGTCCCTTTGGCTCTTTTTGCCTAATGTAATAAATTTCAGCCATATTAGATATATCTTTAGCTATCTTAAGAAGATCTTCTTTTCCCTTACTTTCAAGCTCATTTTCTAGTTCTACAGACTTATCAAAATGATCCTCTATGGCTCTTTTATTTCTTCCTGTTATTATAAGTATTTCTTCTATACCAGATGCTACGGCTTCTTCTATAATATATTGTATAGTTGGCTTATCAACTATTGGAAGCATTTCTTTAGGCTGCGCTTTTGTTGCTGGTAAAAATCTAGTTCCAAGACCAGCTGCTGGAATAATAGCTTTTTTTACTTTCATATATAAAACTTCCCTTCTGCATTTATCCTTTTCCATATATACCATCTTAAAGTTCAAGTGGCATATCCTTAATTATATAATAAACTATAAATGTTAAAAAGTCATGAAAATACTGTGGCAAAAATATGGCAAGAGTTAATTAAAGATAGACCACTGCGAAACTTAAAATTTATTTGTACCAAAATGCCGTCTTCTGGGCATTATGTTGCACATGAATTTTAATAGTTGAACTGATTTATCTATATCCAGATAAGCAATTTTAACTTTTCAACTTGCTAAAAATATTGACATAAGAAAAAAAATGTTTATAAAATTAGATGTAATTAAGATAATTTTATAGAATGGAAGTGCTTATATGAAAATAGATTTACATGTTCACGATAAAGAGCGTTCATCTTGTAGTAAATCAAGTGAAGATGAACAAATTATGGCAGCAATAAAATTTGGTTTAGATGGCTTAATATTTACAGATCATAATATTCTATCACCATTAGAACATATAAAAGAACTTAATAATAAATATAAACCATTTAAAATATATAGTGGAATTGAAATTGAAATGCAGGATACTCATGAACATATTCTTGTTCTTGGATTACATGATAAAATACTTCAAGACAAAAAATGGGTTTATGAAGATTTGTATTCTTATGTTAAACAAAATAATGGATATATAGCATTCGCTCATCCTTTTCGATTTAAGGATTTTATAAAAGAAGATCTTGAAAAATTTGTACCCGATGCCATAGAAGTACATTCTACTAATATAGGAATAGACGATAACCAAAAGATCAAACAATTAGCCGCAAAAATTAATACTAATTTAATTGGTAACTCAGATGCACATCATTACACTAATGTTGGAATTTATTATAATGATTTAATAAATACACCTAATAGCGAAAAAGAACTAATCGAAATGCTAAAAAAAGGTGCTTATAAAATTTGTTCAGATTCAGAAAGAATTAGAAAACATAATGATGAGGTAAATAAAAAGGAACTGTTAATTAAACAATTAATCAAAGAAGGTAAAAATAAAAGCTACTATCATGATATTACCGGAAATTGGGAAGGCGAATTTGAAAGAGTAGCTAAAGGAAAAACTTATAAAATTTGACCTAGTTCATGTGCACCAAAATGCCTAAAAGACGGCATTTTGGTACAAATAAATTTCTATAGATTTTCAAACATTTTTATATCATCGTCTACATTAGTTATTCCACCAATACCAAAGTTGTCTACAAGAACCTTAGCAACATTTGGAGATAAAAATGCTGGAAGTGTTGGTCCAAGGTGAATGTTTTTAACTCCAAGATGTAATAATGCAAGTAATACTATTACAGCTTTTTGCTCATACCATGCTATGTTATATGCTATAGGGAGTTCATTTATATCTGAAAGTCCAAATACTTCTTTTAACTTAAGTGCTATTACAACTAATGAATATGAATCGTTACATTGTCCTGCGTCAAGTACTCTTGGAATTCCACCTATGTCACCAAGGTTTAACTTGTTATATTTGTACTTAGCACAACCTGCTGTTAGTATAACTGCATCCTTGGGAAGCTTTTCTGCAAATTCTGTGTAGTAATTTCTACTCTTTGCTCTTCCGTCACAACCTGCCATTACATAGAACTTTTTAATAGCTCCAGTTTTAACTGCTTCCACAACTTTATCTGCTAAAGCTATAACTTGATTGTGTGCAAAGCCTCCTATTATTTCACCTTTTTCTATTTCAGTTGGTGATTGACATTTCTTTGCATGTTCAATTATTGCAGAGAAGTCCTTTGGCTCTCCATCTTCAATGTGTTTTACTCCTGGATACCCTGTTATTCCTGTTGTGTACATTCTATCTACATAAGATGCTTTTGGAGGAACAATACAGTTTGTAGTCATAAGTATTGGTCCATTGAAGCTTTCAAATTCTTCATTTTGTTTCCACCATGCATTCCCATAATTTCCAGCAAAGTGACTGTATTTCTTAAATGCAGGATAGTAATTTGCAGCTAACATTTCACTGTGAGTATATACATCTACTCCAGTTCCTTCTGTTTGTTTTAAAAGTTCTTCTATATCTTTTAAGTCATGTCCACTTATTAAAATTCCAGGATTATTTCTAACACCTATATTGACCTTTGTTATTTCTGGATTTCCATAAGTAGATGTATTAGCTTTGTCTAAAAGTGCCATTGCATCCACACCATATTTACCACATTCTAAAGCTAAAGCTACTAATTCATCTGCCCCTAAAGTATCATCTAAAGTTGCTGCTAAAGCTTTTTGCATAAATGCATGTATATTTTCATCATCATAATTTAGGTTAGTTGCATGCTTCATATAAGCAGCCATACCTTTAATTCCATAAGTTAAAAGTTCCCTTAAAGATCTTATATCCTCATTTTCAGTTGAAAGTACCCCAACAGCATTAGGTTTTTCATCTAAATCTGCATTTTCCCCTGCTGCTGAAATTTGTTTCTTTAATTCTTCCTTTAATTCAAGTCCTTTTGATATTCTTGTAGAAAATATATCTTCATCAAAATTTGCATTTGTTATAGTTGCAAAAAGACTATCCATAACAAATTTATCTATTTCTTTATTTACTATATTTAAACTTGTTGCTTTTAAATTGTACAACGAAACAACTTTTAAAGTATATATTAATAAATCCTGTTTTCTCGCTAAATCCTCAGTTTTTCCACATACTCCTCTAACAGTACAACCCTTGCAGCCAGCTGCTTCTTGACATTGATAACAAAACATACTCATAATTTATAACCTCCATGTAAATTAATTTTCTATGGTTAGATTATATTGTGTTATGAGATTTTAATCGGTAACCTAGGTTACAAATTAATTATTATTTTTTTGCTATTTTTTTATTTTCCAATCTAAATTAAATTGACCTTCTGTTTTATTGCCTACAATTTTTAAATAAAACGTACCTGATTCACTAGCTTTATATTCAAATTTTCCACTATTGTCATCAAGCAGATTTTTTACATTTTTCTTTTCAGGGCTTAGTAGCAATATCTTGAGAGCCCCTTTTTTTACCCTTGATGAATAGTTTACTGATAATTCCTCACCAGAATTAAGTTTTATATTTCTATGCTGTGTTCCATTTAGATAAGCATATTTCATATCCCAACTATTAAAAGTAGAATTTTCAACAGACATTGTCGTAAAACAGCTATCAGACATAAATCCATTTTTTGAAATAATGTTTATTACAATAGCAATAATCGCAGCTGACAAAATTACAACAGCAATAAATATCATCCATACAATTTTATGTTTTTTAAATATATCCATCCCTGTTATCTCCTCCTTCGTACTTTGCAGCACACTTAGGGCAATATTCCCATTCTTCTTCCATAAAAGCTCCGCATTTTTTACATTCCTTGCCTAATCTATATCCGCAGTGTGGACATGTGCCCATATTTTTTTCTATAGCTTTTTTACAATTGGGACATTTTTTTTCATTACCTCTTGTAACAATTAAATATACAATAAGTGGAATAGGACAATTAAATAAACCAAGTATCCCCCACAGTACTGCAAATCTATTATTTCTATTTCTTGCATCAAGATATATCCAAAGTGATTGTCCAAGCCATAAAAGCAAAATTATAAATAAAATTGCAAAGCCAATTAGCGACCCATAAATTGAACTCATCTTACATCATTATCCTTTCCATATATTTTTATTGGTTTAAGTAAAATTAAAATTGGAGCTGGTAAAACAATTAAAAAGTTTAAAAGTATAACTGCAGCTACTCCTAATTTTACTGTAGCTATTACTTCAAACATAATTATAATAAATGCAACAAAAGCATACGCACAATCTTGTAATATCAATAGTTTTCTTCTATTACTTTTTTCAACCTTTTCTATTAATTTTAAAGTATCTATTTCTTTAATAAAGCCCATTTTTTGAAGATTGTCATCAAAAACACTTTCATCTTTTTTCATAGTCCCACCTCTCTTTATTACAAATGTCCTTTAATCTTTTTATAGTATTATGCAATCGTGATTTTACAGTTCCTTCTGAACAATTCATAATGCCACTTATTTCTTCCATGCTATACCCATAATAATGTTTTAAAATAAAAGTAACTCTCTTCTCATAACTCATAGCTTGAAGTTCTTTAAGTGCCTTTTCAACTTGAAGTTTATCAAAAACTGTATTTTCAACATTTACTTCGCTTTCTAAAAAGCTTTTTTCCTCAATATTGCTCGTTTCAAATCTTTTTATTTTCTTAATTTCATTTCTATAAAGATTTAATGATATTTGAATAAGCCAACTTGAAAACTTACTTTCTCCTCTAAAACTTTTTATATGAATCATAGCTTTCATTAAAGTTTCTTGAACCAAATCCTCAGAAAAATTCAAATTCCCTGTTAACTTAATTAAAAATCCATAGAGGGTTTTATAGTTTTGTTGAAATAGTATATTCATTGCATTTCTGCTGCCATTTTGAGCTTCTTTTATAAGTTCACTTTCTTCCAAAAACATCCCTCCATTTCTTTTTATATATAAGACAATTCAAATTAAAAAAAGTTCATTTATTTTCATAATATCAAAAAATAAGTGTACCACAGGATTTATTTAACCTCCTGTGATACACTCATTTTTCACTACCTAATTGCTTTTTCTCTTCGCAATATCATAAATATACCAACAATTATAATAACACAAGGTGCAACAAAGTCATATATATTTTGTGAACAAATATGAAGTGCTTGCAATTCAAATAATATTCCGAACAAAAGCATAATTGAAGCACCAATATTAAATCTTTTAATCTTATATAAACGCTCAGCCCCTATAACTATCAATATTAAAGGCCAACAAACTGAACTTATATTACTAACATTTAAAATTCCTAATTGATTACAAAATGCTGCCATTCCACATACAATAAATATAATTCCCAAAAATAATCTTGATTTCATTTCAATCACTCCTCAATGTATTTTATGATATTATTATACAATCGAAGAATGATGCTTTTAAGTGAGTTTTGTAACCTCTTGCATATGACTTAAGTCATAAGTTTTAATAAAAATTCCTTAATCTATTTCTAATTTTATTTAATTCCTTAACCGATGGATATGGATACTCTGTTTCTAGAGCTTTCTCTATTGAATTTATTGCTTCTTCATAATCTCTCGTCTTTTCTAAGGCTAAAGCTAAATAATATAAATAAGTAGACGACTTTTTATTATTTTTCAACAACTCTTTATAATAAGCTACTACCTTCTTAAAATATACCGAATCATACTCATTTGTAGCTTTGAATTCATCACCCTCAACATTATAAATACTAACGGTATAGGCTTCTCCAGTATCATGAAACCAAAGTATCAACTCTATATTACCATCTTTTCTTATATCTTCTACATATGCTTCTGCATATATTGGAAATTCATTTTTAAAGGTCTTTTTTAACTTTCCATCTTCAAATTTCAGTATTTCTAATTTATTTGATTTTTTCTCAATTTTAAAGCCAACTAAAATAATTTTAGCATCCTTCATTGGAATGATTTTCATGTCTTCTAAGCTATAACCTTCTCCTTCAAAGCAATCAGCCAAAACATTATCTTCAAACACCGCAACATATGGGACACTATCTAATGTGTATGCAGCTAAAATTTCTTTTTTCCCATCGGCATCCAAATCAACACTAATTACTTTATACTTCCCACCAAATCTATCTAAGGATATAAGTTCAGCACCACTTGGCAATTTTCTCAATATCTCATCCGAAGAAAGTTTTTCTTCAACCTCTTCTTTTTGTCCCAAATTTAATACGCCCATTTTAATAATATTAATTTTATTATCTGTTAAATCTAGAAGACTCTCAACAATACCCAAGACATCTGCGTTTACCGAACCCATTATTTTTTGCTGAACGAAAATCTTATAAGTTTCCTTATGTAAAGAATCTATTGGATATGCTCCACTAATCTTAGCTATATAAGGTTTAGCTTCCTCTTTAACATTTCCATTACTATCGTACACCATATCTAAAGTTTTATTAGAGATATCCATAATAAATTTTTCTTTCAGCTCTTCTGCTTTTATTTCAACTTTGTAACTATTTAAATATTTTACATTAAGCTTATATTTTGAAATAAACATATCCTGATTAAATATTTCGGCTAACCTTCCATCAAAATAACCGTATATAACTGCTATTTGAAACTCTCCGCTTCCCCCTAAAGTTCCCCGAAGCATTATCTCATCTTTTCCGTCGCCATTAAAATCCCCCAAAAACAATTTAAAATTATATCCACTGTACGAAACATTTATACTTATATTTTTGTTGCCATTAACCGTTCTTACTATAAGCTCCAAATCTTTAATCAATTCATTTTTCGCCGATAAATTACTTCCAACGAGTATAACTTTATCATCAGAAAATTCTTCAAATACATTTCCTTCTGCAACATCAATAATATTTTCATTTTCCATGAAATCCCCTCACTAGCATACTGTGATTCCCAAAATCAACAATATATTATATTCAATTTCATCTGAAAATATTATAATTTTATTCTGCAACTGTAATTTTATTTGTGGGAATTTCTTCACCATCAGAAACTGTAGCATCCTTAACTTTAGTTAATATTACCCCGCCAACAACAAATAAAATTAAAATACTAAATATTCCATTAGTGGATTTTCCCGTTAGTTGAGTAACTACGCCAACTATTAATGGTCCTAAAATCGAAGCAAATCTTCCGAATATGTTAAAAAATCCAAAGAACTCATTATTTTTTTCCTTAGGTACAAGTTTTCCAAAATACGATCTACTCAAGGCTTGTATTCCTCCTTGTGATGTTCCTACAAGCATTGCCAATACCCAAAACCCTATAATATTATGAATAAAATTTGCATACACACAAATTATTGAATACACTATTATTCCAACATAAAGCATTGTTTTACCTTTGAATTTTTCTGACAGCTTGCCAAATATTATTGCACTTGGAAAAGCTACAAACTGAGTAAACAAAAGTACAACTAGCAAGGTTGTTGAATTTATTCCAAGATCGGAACCAAAAGAAGTGGCCATTGTTATAATAGTATTTACCCCATCAATAAAAAAGAAATATGCTACTAAAAATATCATTAAATTTTTATGTTCCTTTATGTTCTTAAAGGTTGATACTAATCTTTTAACACTGCTTGCTACAACTTTAGCCTCTTTCTTTATCCCATAAACTTGTTTAACATTTTTTATTATAGGTATAGAAAATATTGCGCACCATATTGCTGTTATTACAAATGTAAGCTTACAAGCCGTCATAATAGATATTGGAATTATATGCATTTGGGCCATTATAACTATAGCCATACATATTGTGAATGCTAATATATTTCCTAAATATCCTGCTGAATATCCAATAGCCGAAAGCATATCCATTTTCTTTTTGGATGTTACATCAACTAAAAATGCATCATAAAAAATGTTACTTCCAGCATTTCCAATTGTACTTATTATAAACACTATAACAAGTGGCAGCCACGCTGAATTTGGAACTACGGAAAGAAGCGCAGTAAAAATTATTCCTATAACACAAAATACTTTAAAGAATTTCATTTTATATCCCATATAATCAGCTATAGTTCCAAGTATTGGTGCTGCAAGAGCAACTAAAAGTCTTCCTACAGAATTTGAATATCCCCAATACGCTGTTGACATTGCCGCGGAACCTCCTGCATTTTTAAATACCATTCTAAAATATATAGGAAGTATAGTTGTTATAATTATCATACTGTAGGTTGAAATAACGCAATCATATAATATCCAACTTTTTTCTGTTTTATTATATTTAACCATTAAATACCTCACTCCAATAATTAATCTTTGTTTAATTATATTCTAAATAGATTATGGGTATATTAAGCTTATGTAAAAAATAGTTTACCCACACGAAAGGAGCTCAAGCAATGATAAAACTTGTTTTAGTACGACATGGACAAAGCGAGTGGAATAAGGAAAATAGATTTACTGGATGGACGGATGTAGATTTATCTGTTGATGGCCTTATCGAAGCTAGATTAGCTGGAAAAATTCTCAATGAAAATGGCTATACTTTTGATATAGGTTACACTTCCGTATTAAAAAGAGCCGTAAGAACTATACAAATTATACTTCATGAAATGGATCTTTTATGGATACCTGTTTACAAATCATGGATGCTAAATGAGAGACATTATGGTGCCCTGCAGGGTTTAAATAAAGATGAAACAATAAAAAAATACGGTGAAGAACAAGTTTATAAATGGAGAAGATTTGTTGATGTAAGACCACCTGCTTTGACAATAAGCGATGAGAGATATCCTGGACGGGAATATAAGTATCATTCTTTGAGTAAGGAAGAACTACCCTTAACCGAAAATCTCGATGATACCGAAAAAAGGGTTTTAAAGTATTGGTTTGAAACTATAGTTCCTAAAATGAAAGCTAATCAAAAAGTTATTATAGCAGCTCATGGTAATACTATAAGGGCACTTGTTAGATACTTAGACAAAGTCCCAAGCAATGGTATTGTAAACTTAAATATACCAACTGGAACTCCACTTGTATATGAACTTAATGATGATTTAAAGCCAATTCGACATTACTACCTAGGTGCAAATGGTGAACTTAATGAAAATGATATCGCCAAAAATATTCCTGTTATATCAAAATAAAGGTGTAGTGCTAATAGTATTTAATACGTAACTTAAAATTATTGCAAACTAATTTAATCAATTCACAATTCACAGTTCACAATGCACAATGAAGGATGATTTGCCTTCCTTGCGTCAGGTAAATCTTAAACTTAAATATTATAAGCTTCGCTTAGCACCATAAATGGTGCTATTGCGAAAGCAATAAAAAAATTAAATTTAAGATTTTCTGTAGCAAAGCGGAAGAAAATCATCCTTCATTGTGAATTGTGCATCGTGAATTGTGAATTGATTTAATTCGTAATATTTAAATTTGTGTATAAAATACTTTTCATGTCATTCTATAGTACTATTTTATCACTATATTCCATATTTACTTTTCTATCCAACCATCCACATATATCTTCTAAAATATCATCTCTACAAACTTCATTTAATATTTCATGATACAAGCCGTCATAAATTTTTAATTCTTTATCTTCAGATGATATTTTTTCATAAAAATTAGAAGAATTAAAACACGAAACTATTTTATCATCCTTTCCATGCAAAATTAGGCAAGGACATTTGTACTTTTTTAAATTCTTCCTTATCCTTGAACTATTACTTGCAAGTTCTAAATTTAATTTAGTTGTTGTAACCTTTAAAACAAATTCATCATTTTTATATTGCTCTACAACTTTAGGATCTCTACAAATTAATTTGCTTAAGGAATTAGGAACTTGTCCTTTTAAAATATAAGGAAAACTTATACTCTGAAGCTTTGTTTTTAAAGATATATATCCTGTAGGTGCACCTATTATTATTTCCCCATTTATCTTCTCACCGCACTCTATTCCATAACACGCTGTAATAAGCCCTCCCATGCTATGTCCCAAAATATATAGTGGAAATCCTGAATGTTCTCTTTTTATCATATTCACAATACAATCAACATCTTTCAGAAAATTGTCAAATGAACTTACATAACCTTTTTTCCCGCCAGATTTTCCATGTCCTCTATGATCAAATCTGTACACACCATATCCAGCCTTTAGAAGCTTGTCTTTAACATACTCATACCTTCCAGAATGTTCAGCAATTCCATGAACTATAAGTACTATTTCTTTTATATTTGGTGTTATATCTTTTCTATAAAATATACTTGTTCCATCAAAAGAATTGAAGTAGCCTTCATTTTGTACCATATATTAAATCCTTTCTTTTTGGCTTGAACTTTTACACATTTATTTTATCATAAATCTATGTTTTAAATAAGTATTGATTTTAACACTTATTTAAAAACATAGACTTTCATAAAAACAATTACTTTCCAAGTTTTATAGAGATATACCGCTTGAAACTTCAAAATCGCGAAAGATAAATCATCCTTCACTCTGCTCTCTACTCTAAATAAAGGTTCTCAATATTTAAAGACTGTGAAATTGGTTATAAATAACTCCAAGTTTATCTACTTCATCCTCAGAACGTCCAAATAATCCTGCTATATACCATCCACTTAGTGCTGTAAAAGTTACTCTATCATCAGTTTGTGTACCGCCTTCTAAAGTTTGTCCCTTATTAGTTGTAAATTTAGCATAAAATATTCTATCCCTGCCTGTACCACCGTTATATATTTCAGTACTATCTCCGTACGTAAATGAAGTTGAACTATATTATCACGTCTTGCTTCATAACTGATAAGCTTAAAGTAAAGATTAGTTTTAATTTCTTGTTAAATTTCATAAGTAACCTCCTACTACTTGATATTTAAGCTAAAAATCTAAATATAAAATTAAATTTATTTTTTACTTATTACACCATTTTCTTTGAAAAAATGTACTTTATTTGAAATATTTCAGATAAAAATCATGTAACTTATATGGTGTTTTCTAAAATATGTTATAATAAGCATTATCTAAAATAACGATAAATTAAAGCAAGATAAATCAAAATTTATGAAGCTACAAAATGCGGCACAAAATGTCGAGTAAAGTTATCTTGAAAAAGATATGATTGAATTGGGAGTGATAAGAATGGATTGGGTTAAGCAATTAAATGATGCAATAAACTACATAGAAGAAAACCTTGCAGGTGAAATATCCTATGAAACTATTTCAAAAATTGCCATGTGCTCTGTTTATAATTTTCAAAGAATGTTTTCATATATAGCAGAAAAGCCATTATCTGAATATATAAGAAATAGAAGATTGACAATGGCAGCCTTTGATTTATTAGATAGTACAGAAAGAATAGTTGATATTTCTTTAAAGTATGGATATGAATCTCAAGATTCATTTACAAGAGCATTTAAAAATTTTCATGGAGTACTGCCTTCAAATGTTCGAAACAAAACAGTTCAATTGAAATCCTGTCCTAAGCTTTCCTTCCAAATTACGATACGAGGAGAAAATTATATGAATTATCAAATTGAAGAATGGCCAGCATTTAAAGTAATGGGAGTATCACACAAAATAAAAACATCAGAAGCTTTTGAAGTAATCCCACAGATTTGGGAAAACTCATGGAAAGCTGGAACTATGAAAATGTTTCTTGAGAATTTTCCTGACTATAGACCAGCAGGATTTTTAGGAATCGCTCAAGGAGGGCAATGGGGATCATCAGAGGAAATGGAATATATTATTGCAGTAACAAATCATGTTGATGCCCCAAACTGTAAACATGTTCAACTACTTGAAGGAATGAAGGAATTTTCTTATCCTACTGCAACATGGGCAATTTTTGAAGCTAATGGAGAATTACCAGATGCAACACAAAAGGTTTATAAACAATTTTACAGTGAATGGCTTCCTAATTCACAATATGAATTGGCTGACCTTCCAGTTATCGAATGTTATATGCAGGAAAATCGTCAAGAAGTTTGGATTGCAGTTATTAAAAAATAGCAGAAAGGTAATATAATATGATCTATTCATTTAATTCAGGGTATTATAAGGATGGTAACAGAATATTTATAAAAATCCCTTTTAATGTTTGGGATACTTGTGGTAAAAAAGGTCTGATTCCTGTTAAAGTTTTTGTTGAGAAAATAAGTTTTGAATGTAAGCTTATTCCTAAGGGTAATGGAAATTATGTAATTCCAGTTGCAAAAGATGTTTTTAACAAATTAAGTTTAAGTAATGAATATTCCGTTCAATTTAATATATTAGATCAATTAACAAGAATAAACAATAGTAGCCTCTATACTAAGGACAACCCTATAAGACGTATAGATAAAATCAAATATTTAAAACAAGAAAAGAGTGGCTACTGTGGGCAAACATGTGTTGCGATGCTTGCTGGTATTTCTGTTGATGAAGTAGTAAAAATAATGAAAAGTACAAAATATCAGGCTAGTATAAGTAAGGTTCTCGAAACTCTTGATTATTTTGGAATTTCGCATAATAAACCTGTTTATACTCATGGTCAAAAAATTCAATTTCCAAAGTGTTGTATTATAAATGCAAGAGGCAATAAAAAAAATCATCTTTTAGTTTATTTTGATGGTATATTTTATGACCCATCAGTGGATATTATGGACAACTATCAATATGAAAACATTATTAGTTATATAGAAATTAGTATAACATAAGTTGTAACTTGAAATATAAAAGTTACAATTTACCGATGAGAAGATGATAGTTGATAGTGGATATTTGTCTTCTGTCAACTATCAACTGATTAAATTGTAATTTGCAAGTTTCAAGTTTAACAGTACTTTATCTTTAAATACACCTTAAACAAGTCCCCTTCACCTTCAATCTTAACACTTCCACCATGAAGCTCTGCTATACCATTTGCTATAACAAGTCCAAAACCAGGATTTTTAAGTTTTACTTTTTTATTTTCATCAGCATTCAATTCATAATCTGCCACATTTTTTATTGAGATTTTGATCTTATCCTGTTCCTGATTTATATCAATATAAACTCTTGTATTTGCTACCGAATACTTTAGTGCATTTGATATTAAGTTTTCCATAAGCTTTGATATTTTCTTAGCATCAACATTAATAATAATTTCTTCCTTAAAGCTGTCTACTATAAACTTAATATTTTTTTCAGTGTAATCAAAGGAAGTCTCTCCTATTACTTGATATATAAGTGCTACAATATCTATTTTTTCCTTGTGAAGTTCAACTTTTCCGCTATTTAGCTTTGAAACCTCAAATAAATTTTCAATAAGGAACTTTAATTTTTTTGCCTTATTGTAGATAATATCTATATATTCATTCTTTTCCACTTCTAAAGCATTTTCATTTTGATAAAGCTTTATATAATTTTTTATAGAGTTTACTGGTAATTTTAAATTATTAGATACATTTAGGACAATTTCTGATTTTAATTTTTCATCCTTTATTCTTTCTTGTAATACCTGTTCATAATTACCCTTTATTAAGTTTATGTTATGAGCAAGTTTTACTAAATCTTTATCTCCTTTTTCCTTTAATTCTATTGAAAAATCTCCTGTCGAAATTTTATGTGTGCTTTTTAAAATATAATTAAAATAATTTACCTTTTTCATTACATAGAAGAAAAGTAGAATTAAATAAATTATAAAAGCATCTACTGCATAATTCTCAAAAAAATTTAAAGAAAAAGCAATCAATGAAATTGTAAAAAAAGCAATTGCTAAAATTAGCATTAAAATATATCTTAAAGTTAAATTTTGTATTATAAGCTTTTCCAATACTAAATTTAGTGCTTTAATTGATATTTTTCCAATCCGTTTAGTTGCTAATATTGAATCCTCTAAGGCTAATTGTAATGACTGGATTTCTATTTTTGTACTTAACTTTATCTCTTCAAATCCTTTTTTTCTTAAATGTATAATAAAAAAAATTAAAATAAGAAACCACAACATGCTATATGCAAGTTCTATCCAAGCTCTGTACATATTACCGTATAACTTATAGATACTATCTTGATTATCAGTATTTCTTTTATCAAGCCAATAATATTCTGTAAACCTTTGGAGCTTCTTACTGTACGGTTTGATTTTTTCATGGTCTTTCCTTATATAAATTTCGCCAAATGGTGAAAATGTATCTATATGATCAGCTTTATAATAAATCAAAGCATATTTTTTTATATACGCTTCTATATTCTTAGTTCGATTTAAATCATTCTGTAACTCATCTTTTTCAAAACTATAATCACTAGTATTTACATATATTTTTTGCGTTTTCCTATCTACAAACGCAAAACTGATATAATTATATTTTACCCTACTATCTTTAAATGAATGTTTTCCAAACTCATTTTGACTAATTTTCCCGTCAATTATATCGTCATACCAATTAACATATTGTCCTATTTCCTCACTTAATTTATCACTTACATTTAAAATATAATCTAAATTTAAATCATCTTTAAACTTTAAATATTGTCTATCACTGATAATAAGCCTTGTCAAAGCTGTTACTCCGACAATAGATAAAATTATAATTACAATTATCTGCCTTATAACACCCCCAATAAGCATCCTTTTAAACTTACTTTTCCATCTTATATCCAACTCCCCACACCACCTTTATGTACTTAGGTTCCTTAGGATTTATTTCTATTTTCTCTCTTATCCTTCTTATATGCACCGTAACCGTATTTTCACTTTTATAAAATGTTTCATTCCACACATTTTCATATATTTGTCTTATAGAAAAAACTCTTCCAGGATTTTCTGCAAGTAAAAGAAGTATTTTAAATTCAAGTGGGGTTAAACTAACTTCCTCGCCATCAACAACAACTCTATTTTTCTCCCTGCTTATTTCTAAGCCCTTTATCTTTATTTCATCACTACTTATTTCTCCTTCTCCAAGCACTAGATATCTTCTAAGCTGAGATTTTATTCTTGCAATAAGTTCCAAGGGATTAAAGGGTTTAGTTACATAATCATCCGCACCAACATTAAGTCCCAAAATTTTATCAACATCTTCAGTTTTTGCAGAGAGCATTATTATGGGGATATTCTTGCTTTCTCTTATTTTGAGGCATGTCCTAATTCCATCTAGCTTAGGCATCATAACATCTAAAACTATTAATTGAATATCTTCCTTTCCTAGTATTTCAAGGGCTTCAATTCCATCTTCAGCTTTAATAACTTCGATTTCTGTTCCCCTCAAATATATTTCAATAGCATCTCTTATTTCCTTCTCGTCATCTACAATAAGTACTTTTTGCTTCATTTAATCTGCCTCCAAATCCTGTTTTAATATAAGATACATTTTAAACATATCCCCTTCTTTTTCAGCATACATTCTTCCCCCATGCAGTTCAGCTATACCCTTTGCAATAGCAAGACCAAGCCCAGAACCTTCAACCTTTGAATTTCTAGATTCATCTCCCCTTTTAAATCTTTCAAAAATCTCCTTCACATCAAATTGCATCTCATTTTCTGAAATACTTTTAAACGCTATTATTATTTGGTCACTTTCCTTTTTTATTTCTACATAAACATTAGTATTTGGCATAGAATACTTTATTGAATTAGATATAACATTTCCAATTAGTCTCGACATCCTCTTTCCATCAACACAAAGCATAACCTTCTCATCAAAGCTCTTAACTTTAAATTTAATCTTCTTCTCTTCATGATAATTTGAACATTCCCCTATAACCTGATATATTAAAGCTATTATATCTACTTCTTCCTTATGAAGCTGTATTTTCCCATTATTTACTTCAGAAACCTCGATTAAATCATTTATAAGTATGCTTAATTTTTCAGTCTTCATATCTACTATTTTCATGTAATCCTGCTTTTCTTCAAGAGATAAATTGTCCCTTTTAATCAAATCCGCATAGGATAATATTGATGTAAGTGGAGTTTTGAGGTCATGTGAAACATTTGCTATTAGTTCTGTTTTTGCAATTTCAGTTTTTATTTGATTTTTAAAAGCTTCTTCATAACCAAGTTTTATTGAGTTTATACTATTAGTCAGCTTGTCCATATCAGAATCCTTGTTTTTTTCAATATTAAGCGATAAATTACCATTTGATAGCTTCTCTGTATATTCTAAAACAAACTTAAAATACTTTATCTTTTTTAACGATAGTAAAAATAATGCAAAAACGAAAATTATAAATAAAAAATGCAACGTTGCTTCTCCATCAGGATACAAAGAATTTTTAACCAATAAATAAAAAATTATTGTAGTCATGAATATAATACAAGATTTTTTATATGGTCCTTGGAAGGATAGTTTTTCACAAACTAAATTATAATTTTCCTTTAATTGTATAGCATCATTTACAACACTTTTAATAAACTTTTTTATGCCAAATTTCTTTATATATATAACAAATAATATTAAATATAAAAAATCAATTACAACTAGTATACTTATTATTTTTACAATTTTATGTGCCTTCTCAATTTTTAAATCTACATTAAATATTAAAGTATCTCCAGCAGCATCCCTTTTATCAATCCAGTAATATATTGTTAAATCGCTTACTTCAATTTGTGCTCCTGTAAGTTCAGTATATTTAGGGCTTGGAATAGAAGCCGCACTTCCATCTGATTCCACATTATACACTTGTGAATTTTTCCTTACATATCCTTCAATATTTTTATCAATCACATTTTTATCTTCTTTATATATTTTCATATTTGCAAGTGCCCAATAATCCCAATATACATTGCCATTTCTATTATCTATAATTACAAACCTAATCATGTAAGTATCTTTACCAGCATCACTAAAATCATGTTTCTCAAAATCTTTCTCCTTAATTTTACCATCTGAAATATTCCAAAAATAATTTGTATATTTATAAAATGCCTTGTTATATTCTTGACTCAATTCATGTAATTTCTCTTTTAATATTAGATTTCTATCTTTTAAATTTTCATAATTTCTACTTTTATAAAAATTATAACTTGTGGTTCCTGCTGCTATGGATAAAATAACAACTATAACAATCCTTCTTAATAGACTGCCCACAAAAATTTTTTCAATAATTCTCAATAATTTTTTTAATGTATTCCAAAAAAATAGTTTCCCAAGCATAAATTTAATTTTTCTAATTTTAGTTTTTATCTCAATTAATATTCCTTTTATACCAAATCTTTTTATATAAACAAGAAATGAAATCAAATATATTGCTATAGCTATATACAATACACATATTAATGCCATGGTCTTGCGTGCATTATGTACATTTGAATTTATATCATTTAACACCTTATCTACTGAGTTATCCCTTTTATCAAACCAATAATAGACTGTCCAATTTGCAGTAGCAATTTTCTTATCTGATGAATTTTGGGGAAGCTTTTTAATATATTCACTTCCACTATATCCATATTTAATATACTTATAAGAATTTTTGCTTATATAAGTTTCAATATTATTTTTATTAAAACTAGCTTCTTTTGTTCCATATTGCAGATAATATTTCATTGGCCAATAGTCCCAAAATAATTTACCATTTATATTATTTACAGCAACATACCTAACTCCAGCTATTGGTTTAATCCTGTTCAAATTACTATCTATATAACATTCCCATATGCCAACTGGATCTTCAACTTCCCAGCATCTCATATATTTATCTAAATTTTTTTCATATCCATCAATCATACTGTTTAATTTATATTCTAATATTTCATTTTTACTTTCTAGATACATAACTTTTCCGCTTGAATAAAAATCATAGCTTACTATAGCTGCTATTACCAATAGTATTATAATCAAAACAACTCTTCTCAAAATACTTCCTATAAAAATTTTCTTTAACCTAGAGAGCAATCCATCCACTACCCTTCAACTTTATAACTTCCAGCCTTATAAATAATTCTACTACCCTTTTGCGTATTTCTCCAAATTTTTATTTCAAATCCATAATTACTTAACTTAATTTTTGAACATTTAACTCCAGTAATGTAACTTGAAAAAGGAACAAAACTCAAACATTTTATTATAATTGGTGAAATTATAGCCACTAAAATACATGATAAAATTCCTAGCATCAAATAATCACTCATAAACAATTTGCTCCTTAAATATTGTACTACATAGTTAATAACTATAATATGTAACATATATGCACTAAACGAATACTTACTTACAAAACTCATAATTTTATATATTTTTATCCTTTCCGAAAGCATTATAGAACCCAAATAAACTGCTAATATTGAAAAGCAATAATATGCTATAGATAAACTTCTTATAAAACCAATTGAGTTAGTTTCATTTAAATATGCATAAATTAAAAGAAATACATAAATTATAAATATCAATAGCTTGGACTTAAGCAACTTTTGTTTGATAAAATCATAATTTAAACCTACATATATACCAAGTGCAAAATACAAATACCAAAATATAAAAGAAATATTCACAATTCTCATCTCAAGCTCTGTTGGCTTTCCAAATATCATTTTTCCAACATAATCACTTATTACATTGTTGTATTTGCTTACCTCATAATACAACACAATAAGACTTATAAAAGTAACCATTCTAATTACAATGTTGCTTTTATGAATTTTTTTAGCTGCGTAAAAAATCAAGGGAAATATTAAATAAAGCCTTACAATCATTCCCATATACCAAAGATGATAAGCTCCATTGCCCCCAATAATTTCAATAATAAAATCTTTAAAACGGTCTGTGTTTTTCAGAAAATACATATTTAAACTAGACCAAATTATATATGGAATAAGTATATATTTAATTTTCTTTAAATAAAATTTTTTTATATCTAGTTTTTCTTCGTATACTTTAAAAAATAAAACCCCACTTATAAATAAAAATATAGGTACAGCTGGCTTTGCAGAAACATATAAAAATTTCAAAATAGAATATTCTAAAAGGCTTAAGTTTTTACCATTAGAATATCCTCCAATAGTATGCTGAGCTACTACAAATACAAATGCAGCAGCCTTTAGTATATCAATTTCTTTTAATCTCTTATTACTGTTTAACACTATAGCTTTCATAATTTTCACATCCTAAACTTTACTCTTCACTTTAAATTTTAGGTATGAAAAATTACAAATTAGCATAAAAGATTATTAAGATTTTCTTAAGAACGTTATAAAAAAATAGCCTAACATACTAAAGGAAGCTATTGCTTAAATAAGTGTGAAAATCAACACTTATTTAAGCAATAGCCCGAAAAAAACACACAATAAAAAGGCTGTCGCACTAAAATTATTTAATACACAACTCAAAATTATTGCGAACTAAATCAAGTGAAGGGTTTAACAATGCTATACACGTTAAAGGTACACATACTAGGGGTTTGGGCATAAGACCATGTAGGTTCTTTAACCATAGATAAGTACTTTAAATAGTAACATTACTAAAACTCAGTAGACTACAGACCTAAAGCCGAAAGTTAAGGTTATTTTTCCTCCGTCTTGCTACGGAAAAATTATAAATTAAAGATTTTCCATAGCAAAGCGGAGGAAAATCAACATTTACTTTTTACCGAAGGCAAAATCCTTCACCTTTGACAAGCGTAGCTATGTCAAACCCTTCACTTTTCACATAGTGAAAAAGTTAACCTTTTAACGTGCAAAGCATAGTTAAAAACCTTCACTTGAGTTGCTTCGCAATATTTAAAATTTGTGTATAAAATAATTTTGTGCAACAGCCACTTTATTGTATTTTTATTATATGTCTATGCAATAAGCAATACTACCGCTCCTATTACATATATAATCGAATATATTACATATGCCCTTATATATACTTTAGCCTCAAGAGCCTTGTCCCTATTAGGAACGTAAAAATTTTCTCTATTAGATTTTTTAGCTATATTTCTGCCTAATATTATTTCACAAATAACAAATACAACAATAGGAAGTATATATGAAAGAATAACTAGCATAAATTTAACTTCAGTTATTTCATTATACGGAATAACTGTCGTCCCTTTAATGTTGTTATATATAATAGCCTCATCAGTTAATTCCACACTTATTTTTTTAAATCGTCTAAATACGGCAAAATAAAGAATTAAGAATTCAAACAAAATCAGTATAACTACAAAGACTGCTACTACAGCAAAAATTGCTATTTCCTCTGAATCCCACAGCTCTCCATTAATTTCTAAGTTGCATATCTATTTAGATAAACCTTTCAAAAAAATAAATACTCTTGAAAGCATTTGTGTGCACCAAGCTACAGCAATACCGAGCATTATATCATAAGATAAATTAAGCAAAAATAAGTGTTTTCCAAAATCTCCATGTCCAGCGCCTATCATTGGCAATATAAACTGAGATGATCCAGTAATTAAAATAAATATCAGCATCAAATTTAAAAGCTTTATATCCCTTTCTTTACTCTTTATAAGATAGAATAATGAAATACCTAAATAAATAATTGAAAATACTATATATACATAAACATTCTTATAAAAATCATGAAATTTGTATAAATAATCACCCTTATGAAGATTATCAAATTTGTCTATAAGCTTAGTTCTAAAATTATTGACCATTTTCTTAGAATCAAATTGACCTTTTTGAAAACTCCACTTTCCTGGATCACTGAAAGCATACGTATTATTTGCTGCATCTTTTATCCTTTCCCAGGTTACATCTAAATGTCTCAAATAAAAGCCAAGTATTTTTAAGTTAGAGACCTTAGGGTAAAACTCTTTTAACATATCTTTTCCCATTGGGTCAAGTCCTTTGTCCTTATTATAAAAAGAATGTCCATCATATGCCACAAATTTTTTATCTATGCCAAGTTCCTGCAAATCTTTTTCAGGGTGCTTTGAGTTTAGAAGAATCCCTCTAAAAACTGATTGAAATATGTTATTTTCTTTAATCGTATCTGTTAATGACCCATATGAAATACAACAAAATGCAACTACAACTATGGAGCCTATTAAAATACTTTTTCTATAGTTTGCTTCTCTATAGAAAAAGTACAAGCTTCCATATATAATTAGCATAAAAACAAGCAAGGGCAAATTTTGTGATTTAGCAGTTAAAAATGCTCCCGATGCTATAAAAAAGCAGATAAAATCTTTTATTTTGGGCTTGTCTCTAGTTATTAAATATAAATAAGTTCCTATATTGAGAAAGAAAAAAACTATTGTTGCAGCTTCTCCATAAAAAGAATTAAAATATGCAATATAGCATGTACTAGTAAAAAATAAAATAATAAATGCTCCTGCTACAATTTTAGTTACTTTAGAAAATCTTTTATAACTTAATATCAAAAAATTTCCAGTTAAAAATATTGCACAATAAATAAATGCTAAAAATCTAATGTCAAATACCTTAGATGTAAAGGCATGGGCAACTAAAGAAAGTATTACTGCTATTTTTACAAGTATAGCTTCAGAAACCCAATCCCAGTAAAAAGGTAAAAGCACACCTGGATCTGTTATTACATATTTAATATGAAAAAAGTTATCATAAATCTTACTATATTTATTTGCAATTTCACTTAAGCCGCCATATACCATGAGCCTATCAAAATCTCCATTGTTAAATCTCCCCATTACAGGGTAAATAAATAGTGTATTTAACAATATAATTCCTATTATAATTAAAATTATTGTCTCAATTAAATAATTATTTTTTATATACTTTAATTTTTGTAGTACTAATTTCATTAGTCAATATCCTTTCAAAACAAAAAATTTTTATGACACCTCATTTTTTTCAGTATTGTATAAATTCATTTTATTTTCATAACTTATTTTACTTTCTATTATATACATTGGCCTTTCCTTAGCCTCATCTGAAATTCTACCTATGTATTCTCCCATAATACCAATGCTTATAAATATTAATCCAAACATAATAAAATTAACTGCCATAATTAAACCTAAACTTAATACAGCTGTTTTTGAAGATATATTTTTTATTAAAACACCAAGGGTAGAAATAATTCCAATAAAGAAAATGAAACCACCAAAACTTCCTATCATTGTAATTGGTTTATATGAAAAAGAGGTTATACCATCTAAAGCCAATTTGATCATTTTTTTGAAAGGATACTTAGTTTCTCCTGCAAATCTTCCTTGACGCGTAAATTCCACAAAGGTTTGCTTATAGCCTACCCAACTTACAAGTCCTCTTACATATCTATTTTTCTCTGGCAGCGAATTTAATGCATCACATACCTTTCTATCTATAAGTCTAAAATCTCCTGTATCAACTGGTATATCTACACTTGTCATGTTTTTAAGTATTCTATAAAATACTTTTGCAGTAAATTTCTTTAAAAACTTCTCTCCTTCTCTTTTTGTTCTCTTACCATATACAACGTCATACCCCTGTTTCCACTTTTTAATCATCTCTAATATAACTTCTGGTGGGTCCTGCAAATCTGCGTCAATTACAACAACTGCATCCCCTAATGCTTCATTCATACCTGCTGTTATAGCTGCTTGATGACCAAAATTTCTAGAAAAATTAATAAGTTTTATAGTTTTATCTTCCAAGCATAAATTTTCAGCTATATATCTTGTTTTATCCCTACTTCCATCATTTACAAATATGATTTCATAACCTTCCTTGGTTGATTCCATTACTGCCTTTATCCTTCTGTAACTTTCTTCAATTACAACTTCTTCATTATATAAAGGCACTATAATTGAATATACTTCTCTATTTTCCATCTACTTCTCCTCTCAAATATGTTTTTCCATCCAAATATTAGATACTTTAACTACCATAAAAGTTTCATTTATAATATATTCTTGACAATTATAATATATTATTTACAATAATTCCATAATACATAATTAATTATAAATTATAAAAGTTAAAAACCTACACATAAAATTATTAAGATTTTCTTAACAAAAGTTTTATCTTTATAGCTATACCAGCTCAACTACTAAAACTCATATGCACCATAATGCCCAGGAGACGGCATTTTTATACAAATGAATTTTAAGTTTCACCTTGGTATATCTTTACATCTATATATACGAAACCTATCCCTATTATCTATCGCTCTATCGAAAATTAATTTTTCCTATGTTTTAATTAAGCAGTGAACTTAACGTTATATTTCAAATATTTTTAACGTTGATTTTTTATAATTAATTATCTATAATAAATCTATAGATTTAATTAAGACATCTTAAAGGAGGTATTTAGCATATTGAAGTATAAAAAAGTCACTATATCTGATATAGCTAAAGAAATGCAAGTATCCGCAATTACAGTTAGCCGAGCTCTAAGAGGTGAAGAAGGCGTAAGCAAAGAACTTAGAGATAAAATCATTTTTAAGGCTAAAGCTTTAGGTTATTATAAGCAAAAAAATAACGTTAGTATTTTAATTCTTCATGAAAAACAAGACTTACAAGACAACTCAAATTTTAACCTCACTCTGCAATATATAGAAACAGAACTCCAAAAGAGACATGCTGAGTATAGCATAGAATTTATTCCAAAGAATAAACAAAATGGACAAGAAATTCCATGTAAAATTTTAAAAGGTAACTTTTTTGATGGACTACTATTTCTAGGTAAATTCAATGAAGATTATATTAATTTTTTAAAAGAAAAAATACCTTGCCAAGTTTTATTTAAAGGCTATTCCCCTTCCCTTGATTGCGATACTGTGAGATTTAATTATACTAACCTTGCATATAAACAATGCAATTATTTGCTTAGCAATGGACATAAAAATATAGGTTTTGTTGGAAACTTATCCACATACATATGCGGTGAAAAATTACTTGGAATGAAAACAGCTATGAATAAATGTAACGTTCCAATAAATACAGATTTTTTTATTGATATTAAAAGTAATGACCTTGATAAAACTTTATTAAAAATATTAGGTCAAAAAAATAGACCAACAGCTTTAATGTGTCAGGGTGATTTAACTGCACTAAAAATAATAAAACTGCTTCATGAAAATAATTTTAAGGTACCAGAGGATGTATCTATAATAGGTATCGGCAATCACGAAATATCATCTATATCAATACCTGCACTTACAACTATAGATACCAATATAGAATATTCTTGTAGCAGCGTCGTAGATTTACTCATAAAAAGAATTAATAATCCGCAGAAACCCTATGAAAATATAACTATAAATGGATTTTTAGTGCAAAGAGACTCTGTTAAAAACATTTCAAAGGGAGGTAATTTATGAAACAAAATATAATATTAAATTTTTTTAAGAAAAATAAGCTTAGATATTTTGTAGGCTTTATTTTCATGCTGGCTTCTTCATATATACAGACGTTATTTCCCAAAGTGCTTGGAAATACTATAGATATTCTAAAGCAAAATAATTTTAACGAAAAGTTAGTTAAAACAAACATATTTTACATTATACTTATAGCTCTTTGTACCTTTGTTTCAACCTACATATGGAGAAATATGATCATGGGCGGCGGAAGAAAACTTGAAAATCATATAAGAGAAAAACTTTTTGATCACTTTCAAAAGCTATCTCCAGAGTTCTATAACAATCAAAAAACAGGTAATCTAATTGCTTATGCCATAAACGATATTTCAGCTGTCAGAATGACCTTTGGTCCAGCTACTGCAATGTCAATAAATGGCTTTGTAATATGTGTATCTTCAATTTATTCTATGGTAACAGATGTAAGCTTAAAACTAACCTTGATGTGTTTAATCCCAATACCATTTATAGTAATTTTAATGTTAAGAATAAGCAAACTCATTCAACAAAGATTTAGAAAAGTACAGGAAAGCTTTGCTGATATCTCTGATAGAGTTCAAGAAAACATAAATGGTATTAGAGTAATAAAAGCTTATGTCCAAGAGGACGCTGAAGTTAAAAAATTCGAAAAACTTAATGATAAAATGATGAATGCAAATTTAAAAATGGTTAGACTTTCTTCCGCACTTTCTCCAATAATAGAACTTAGTTTTACCATAAGCTTTGTGGCTAATTTAATCATAGGTGGGAATATGGTTTTAAAAGGCAGTGTATCCCTTGGAGATTTTGTTGCCTTCAACACATATATTGCCATGATTATGTCACCAATCATGTCTATAGGACGTGTAATTGTTGTTATTCAAAGAGGAATGGCTTCCCTTAAAAGATTGAATAAAATTTTTATAGTAAAGCCTTCCGTAGTTGATGGTAAAGCAATGATAAATAAATCTGTGGATGGTGATATTAAAATTAATAATCTAAGCTTTACATATCCAGGTTCAAATAAAGAAGTCTTGAAAAATATAAATCTTAATATAAAAAAGGGTTCTACCATTGGAATTGTAGGTAAAACTGGTTCGGGAAAAACTACACTTATAAATCTTATTTTAAAAATGTATAATGTTGAAAATAATAAGATAATTCTAGCAGACACTGATATAAATGACTATACCCTTGAAGCTTTAAGAACTGACGTTGGCTACGTTCCACAAGATAATTTCTTATTCTCTGCTAGTATAAAAGATAATATAAAATTCTTTAAAAATATTTATTCAGATAAAGAAGTAGAAAATGCCTCCAAGGCAAGCTGCATTTATGAAAGTATAGTAGAACTTCCAAATGGCTTTGATACAATACTTGGCGAAAGGGGAGTAAATATTTCTGGAGGGCAGAAACAAAGAGTCTCCATCGCAAGGGCTCTTGTTAAAAATCCTTCTTTATTAATACTTGATGATTCACTTTCAGCCGTAGATGCTGTAACTGAAACTAAAATATTAAAAAACCTTAGAAATTTACGTGCAGAAAAAACTTCAATAATAATCGCTCACAGATTATCCGCAGTTCAAGCTGCAGATGAAATAATTGTTTTAAATGAAGGCACTATACAGGAGCGCGGTACCCATGATGAACTTTTAAGTAAAGGAGGCATATACTATGATATCTACAAAGAACAATTCAAAAACGAAACCACAGAAGCCTCTTAAGGTTAAAGGGCTTAAACGCCTTTTAAAGTTAACTTTACCACATATGAAAAAAATAATACTTGCAGCAATTTGTGTTCTTTTAGTAAATGCCGCCGAATTACTAAAACCATATATATTAAAGGTGGTAATTGATGACTTTTTAGTTGCCAAACATCATCAGCACGGCTTATATTCTATAACTTCTATGGGAATTTTATATTTTGTAATAGTAGCCTTAGGTGGATTTTTTGCAATAAGTGAAGCCAATTTAATAAACACAGCAGCTCAATTAATTATGAAAAACTTAAGAAGTAATGTTTTTAAAACAATTCAGCTTCTTCCTCTTTCATATATAGATAAAACATCCTCTGGACGTCTAATAACAAGGGCCACAAATGATGTAGAAGCTGTAAGCGAAATGTACACGGATGTAATAATAAGTTTATTTCAAGACATCTTCTTACTAATTGGAATTATCTACGCAATGCTCGCTTTAAATATAAAGTTATCTTTAATTTCACTTTCCGTAGTGCCAATTATGTTTCTTGTAATATTTTTGCTAAAAACCAAAATTAAGAAGAACTTTGCAATAATGAAAACTTTAATAGGAAAAATAAATGGCTTTATGGCAGAAAATATATCTGGCATGAAACTCGTTCAAATTTTTAGAGGTGAAAAAGAAAAAAAAGAGGAGTTCACTAAGCTTAATAATGAATATTTTGATGCAACTTTATTTCAAGTTTGGCTCAACAGCTTTTTAAAACCAGCATCTACTGTATTTCAAAACTTAGCTATTGCACTTATTTTATGGTACGGCATGGGTAAAATTCAAAATCACACCCTTCAAATAGGTGTTTTATATGCCTTTACTAGCTACATAAGGCAATTTTTTGATCCCATTTCTGATCTTGCTGATAACTACACTACAATTCAATCCGCCTTGGTATCAGCTGATAGAATTTTTGAACTTCTAGATCAAAAAGATATCTTAGAAAAACTTGATTTTGGAACTCCAATGAAACACATGGAAGGGAAAATAGAGTTTAAAAACGTCTGGTTTTCGTACAATGATAAAGATTGGATACTTAAGAATCTTAATTTTACTCTAAACAAAGGTCAAACCGCTGCTTTTGTAGGTGAAACCGGTGCAGGTAAAACCACTATTATAAGTCTTATAAGCGGATTTTATAAAATTCAAAAAGGCGAGATTCTAATTGATGGTATAAATATTAATGATATAAAATTAGAAGATTTAAGACGAAACGTGGCAGTAGTACTACAAGATGTATTCTTATTTTCCGGGGATATAGAAAATAATATTACTTTAAATGATTCCATAGATAAGGTTTCTATAAAAAGAGCCCTTGAAAGCTCCTACTCATCTAATTTTATAGATAAAATGCCTGGAAAAATTCATGAACCAGTCATGGAAAGAGGAATTACCTTCTCAGCAGGACAAAGACAGCTTTTATCCTTTGCTAGGGCCTTAGCTCACAATCCATCAATATTTGTGCTAGATGAAGCAACTGCGAATATTGATACTCATACTGAAAAACTAATTCAAAAGGCAATTGAAAATGTAACAAAAGAAAAGACAACCTTAGTTATTGCCCACAGACTTTCAACCATAAGAAATGCTAACAAAATAATTGTTTTAAAACACGGTGAAATTATTGAAATGGGAAACCACGCGGAACTAATGAAAAAAGATGGGTACTATAGGCAGCTAGTTTTAGAAAGCACCCACACATGCTAGGGGTTTGGGCTGACCAGCCCATGTAGGTTCCTTAACCCTTTTCTATTAATTTCTTCTTTAACAGTTAATGCGAACTAACTCAATTCACAATGCACAGTTCACAATGTACAATGAAGGATACACATACTATGGGCTTGGGCGTAAAGCCCATGTAGGTTCTTTAACTTAGTAGAAGTATTTTCAATAGTAGTGCCATAAAACTTTGTATATCACTAAACTTACGTCAGGTAAATCTTAAACTTAAATGTCGTCAGCTTCGCTGAACACCATGTATGGTACTATTGCGTAAGCAATAAAAAAATAAGTTTTAAGATTTTCTGTAGTGAAACGAAAGAAAATCATCCTTCACTGTACTTTGTACTTTGTACTCTGTACTTTGAATAATAGTTTATTTAAAAAAGACTTGAAAAGAATCCAGTTATCGAATCCCAAACCTTACTAAAAAAGCTCTTAGCCTTGTCACTTTCTAAAGTGCTTTTTAACTTATCTGCAACACTATTTAACTGATTTTTTATCTTATCATAATTTAAATTTAATTTGCTTATTTTGTCCATTGTATCTGTTATTTTATTAATATCAGCATCACTTAAATTATAGTTATAACCATTTAATACCTTTTCCACTATTTTTTTAGTTTCATCACTATTCTCAGGCTTTTGTTCTACTACTTGCTTTTTAACCTCATTCATGAGTCCTGCTGCTTTATCTTTACCTATCTTTTGTCCCAAATCACCTGTAGTTACTAATTCCTGATTAGCTGCTTCTTTATTTGCTTCACTTATCTTTGTACCACTTTTACTACTTTCAAAACCCTCTAATATTCCAGTAAGTGCAGCTGTACCAGATACATTAAAAGGCGCTGCTGCTACAACAACTGCATTTTGTATGCCTGCTGTAATTAACGCATTTTTTATCATATTAGCATTAACCCAATATATATTATGTGTACTTACAGTTAATCCACCACTACTTGTTGGAACTACATAAGAACATGATATTGATTTGGTACCTATCTGCGCTTTAGTTGCAACATTTCCTAGATATTTATTCTCTTCATCTATATTTACTTCTATTACATTTGCATCATTTTTTGTAACTCCAAAATACTTAAGCATGTCCGATTTTTGCTGATCGGATAAATCTCCACCTAGAGTAACACTTTTAAAAGCATCTGCATTAACCTTTTTTACTGGTACACTAACGATTACCGATGCAGCAACAATAACTACTAATAATTTACTTACACTTGTTTTAAATTTCATAATCATTTCTCCTTTAAACTTTCTTATCTAAAAATACACTTTATACATTATACACTAAAAAAAACAATAATAAATGTAAGGAAATTTACAAATATATTATGCCTTACCTATCAAATATAAAAGATTTTATTACAGCAAAGTACTCTCTAACATATGAATTAGGTATAATTCCTGGATGAATTGGCGCAGGTACCCCATGAGCCTTAAAGCCACATCTTTCTGCAAGCATTTTTGAACGAAATATATGAAAGTTGTTTGTAACTAAGGCTATTTCAAACTTACGCTTTCCATATAACTTATCAAGTATTTTTTTGGTGTTCTTCAAATTTTGCATAGTATTCTTAGATTTATCTTCAACAATTATTCTATTTTCACTTATACCATGTTCTAATAAAAAATCTTTCATAGCTTTAGCTTCTGGTATATCCTCTCCCGGGCCTTTTCCACCAGAAACAACAACTTTTATATCTGGATACTTATTTAAATATTCTAGGCTCTTCTCCATTCTTTGATATAATGCTAAGGTCATAGTTTTTCCTCTAACTGCCGCACCAAGCACGACTACAAAATCAGCTTTTTTATTATACCTACCAAAAGAATTATATGCAAGAGCACCTTCAATTAAAACAAAGGAAATTAAAAAAACTATTCCTATTATTTTAAAACCTTTTATAAAGTATATGAGCCCTCCTTCAATCTCATTTTCATTAATCCTCAGCTTAAAAATTCCTATTCCCATAAACATTAAACCAACAAATGCAAAAAATGAAGAAAAATTAATTATAAATCCAAAGGAACATAAGCACCCTATGAAGTAAAGAATACATAATGACCCTAATATTAAATAAAATATACCAAGTTTACTTTTCATAACACTTTCTCCCTATAAATTTATCATTAGGCATATTAAAGAAAATAACAAGTCCAACTTTCGGATATTTTCTTTAATATGCTTTATCCATAATTATATAACAAAAAAAATAATAAAGAGTATAAAAAAAGTTACAAATACAAAATTATTTTGATAAAATAGGTTAATAAGAATATATCAGAATTAAAAAGGAGTAGTAATTATGTCTTTATTAAATAAAAGCGAAATTAATATCTTAGTTGTTGATGACGAGGAACACATAGTTGACTTTTTAAAAATGGGACTTGAGAATGAAGGTTATACTGTACATACTGCCAGCAATGGTATTGATGCATTATCTAAAGCTTTAGAGATAAAGCCCCAATTAATAATACTTGATGTAATGATGCCAGGTATGAATGGTTATGATGTCTGCAGTGAAATAAAGCAATCTATTAATGTTTGCATTATAATGTTAACAGCAAAGGATAGTATTGACGACCGTGTACTTGGTCTTAATCTTGGTGCTGATGATTACATGGTTAAACCTTTTAGCTTTAAAGAACTACTTGCAAGAATCAATGCTAGGCTTAGAACTATTTCACCAGAAGTATCTAGCAAAACTACAATAGGAAATTTTATTGTAGATGATGGAGCCCATGAAATAAGTTTCAATAATGAGCTATTAAATTTATCACCTACAGAATACAACTTACTGAAATATTTACTTAATAATAATGGTCTTGTGTTAAGTAAAAGTATTATTCTAGAAAAAGTCTGGGGTTACGACTTTAACGGTGAAGAAAATATTGTTGAGGTTTATATTAGGTATTTAAGAGATAAACTTGGTGATAAAGAACATAATATTATTCGTACTGTAAGAGGTGTTGGATATAAGGTGGTTGTATAATGAAAATTCTAACTAACTTATTTAAAAGAAAAAGCTTAAAATATCAACTTTTATCAAGAATGTTTTTACTATTAATACTCTTTCTTGTAGCTATAGAAATATTTCAATACTTTTCTTTGAAACAATACCTGTGCAAAAGCAAAGAACAAGTATTAGAATCACGTATTCACAATTTATCTAATGTTTTACCAAACATTCAATCCGAAGAAGATGTAATAAATGTTTCAGAAGAACTTATAGAACACAGCATTGATATTAACATAACTTCTTCCGTTATAGACAGTTATGGAAATATAATAGATTCCGAAAGCAAGTATAAAAACGGTATTCCAGCTCCAAAACTTAGCAAAAACGATTATATCAAATTAATGAATAAAGAAGGAAATCTTGAAGGATATACATTAGTAAAAAATATAAATGGCAAACTAGATGTAGTTATCTTCCGAAAAATTGGCAATATACATTCTAGTTCTGGGCTAATTCAATTAAGTACCGAGGCAGAACCTGTTCTATCTATACTTTATAAACAACTTTCTACTTACATATTAGCTTGTCTTGTTATTTTAATTTTAGGTAGTATCGTAGGTGGTGCAGTACTAAAAAAGACTTTAACCCCTTTATATAGCATGACAGATACAGTAGAACAAATTACCGTTCAAGAACTAAATAAAAGACTTCCAATTAACAACAAGCAATTAGAAATAGACAGTTTATCAATAGCCTTTAATGGAATGCTTGAACGTATAGAAACTTCCTTTAAAAAAGAAAATGCTTTAAATTTAAAAATGCAGCAATTTATTTCGGATGCCTCACATGAACTTCGAACACCACTTACATCTATTAGAGGCTTTGTTGAAGTTTTACTTATGGGCGCTGCCAAAGATGAAAAGAAACTAAATATGGCATTAAATAGCATTTTATCTGAAAGTGAACGTCTTTCTGAACTTGTAAATGAACTTTTAATGCTAACTAGATTAGATAGGCAAGCAGAAGTAGAAATGTCAAAGGAAAATATGAAAAGCATAATAGAAGAAGTTTATCCTCAATTAAATGTGCTTGCTAAAACTAGAAAAATAAATCTTAATTTAAATGGAAATGCTTACTTTTTAGGAAACAAAAATCAAATAAAGCAAGTTATCTTCAATCTTGTACAAAACGCCATAAATCATACTGATGAAAAAGAAGGTATCATTACAATTTCACTAGATTCAGAAGTTATGGAAAATAAAAATTCATTAGTTCTTAAAATAACTGATAATGGAACCGGCATATCAGAAGGTGATTTAACAAAAATATTTGATAGATTTTTTAGAAGTGAGTCTCACCGTTCAAGGCAGTACGGCGGTTACGGTCTTGGATTATCTATTGTAAAATCTATAGTGGATAGCCATAATGGCAAAATTGATGTAAAAAGCACCTTAGGGCAAGGAACTACTTTTTATATATACTTGCAAGGGCTTTTACAATAAAAAATTATTCAGTGCTAATTTTAAACATTATTCAGAGTACGGAGTACAGAGTACAAAGTACAGTGAACGATGATTTTCTTCCGCTTTGCTACAGAAAATCTTATAACTTATTTTTTGATTGCTTCGCTAAGCACCATATATGGTGCTTAGCGAAGCTGACAAAATTTAAGTTTAAGATTTACCTGACGCAAGGAAAGGTAAATCCTCCTTCATTGTACTCTGTACTCTGTACTTTGTACTCTGTTCTAATTGCTTTTCATTTTTCTCAGCAAGTTCTAAGCTAATATTAAAGTTCTTCTAAGTTTCATAATTTAAAATATACTCATATAGATAAACCAGTTCAACTATTAAAATTTATTTGAACCATAATGCCCAGAAGATGTCATTTTGGTACAAATAAATTTTAAGTTTCACAGAGATTTATCTTTAATAACCTTTGGAGGTGAAACTGAGATATGCTTATAGAAAAACTTAAAAATTCATTTTTTAAAAAATCTACTATAGAACAACCTTCCTTTTCAAAACAATTTTATTGCCTTGGAACAATAATAAATCTTACAGCTTATGGCAAATATGCTGAACGTTCAATAAATGAAGCAGAAAAAAGACTTAATAACATAGATGATAAAATGTCTGCTTTTAAAAATTATAGTGAACTTTCAAAAATAAATAACAGTGCAGGCAAAAAATTTGAAGTTGTTAGTCCTGATACTTATTTTGTAATAAAAAAAGCTGCATATTATAGTAAACTTTCTGAAGGAACTTTTGATCCTACTATAAGACCATTAGTAAAACTATGGAACATCGGAAAAGACAATTTTAAAATTCCAACTAATTATGAAATTAAAGAAGCAATAAAGCTTGTAAACTATGAAGATATTCTTTTTAATGATGAAAACAGAAGTATAATGCTAAGAAAAAGTAATCAATGTCTTGATGTTGGTGGAATAGCAAAAGGTTATGCTGCCGATGAAATTAAAGCAATCTTTAAAAAGTATGGAGTAAAAAGTGCGTTAATTGATTTAGGCGGAAATATATATGCTGTTGGGAAAAAAATAAATAATCAAAACTGGAACATAGCTGTTCAAAACCCACTAAACGAAAGAGGTCAATTTGTAGGAATATTAAATTTATATGATAAATCTGTTGTTACTTCTGGAGGTTACGAAAGATATTCCTTAAAGAATAATAAAGTATTTCACCATATAATAAATTCAAAGACAGGATATCCTGCTGAAAATGAGATTATAAGCACTACAATAATTTCAGATAATTCAATAGATGGTGATGGTCTATCCACTGGAGTTTACATATTAGGACTTAAGAAAGGCTTCAAATTAATAGAGGAAACAGCCGGTATAGATGCTGTATTCATAACTAAAGATAAAAAGGTATGTATAACTTCTGGAATCAAGAATAATTTCAAACTTACAGATACTAATTTTAATTTACAGGAGGACTTATAAATATGAAAAAGAAAATATCAAAAATACAGATAGCTCGTTTTGCATCACAAATTATATTTTTATTCTTACTACCAGGTCTATTCACTTTAAGCTTTAGCCAAGTTGGAAAATTATATTCATCAATTATAAAAGGAACCTTTAGCTTATCTTCTACACTTCCATTTTTAACGACAATGTTTGTAACTATGCTTGTTACAATAATTTTTGGAAGATTCTTCTGTGGTTGGATGTGTGCTTTCGGAACTATGAATGATATTCTCTACACCATATCAAGTAAGGTGTTTAAAATAAAATTCAAGGTAAATGAAAAAACTGACCGTATGCTCAAGTTATTAAAATATGTAGTTTTAATTTTTGTCCTAATTTTTGTTTGGACATTAGGCAGTACAACCTTGAATAATTTTAGTCCTTGGAACGCTTTTGCTCAAATAACAAACTTCAAAAGTGCTATATTTGAATATACCTTAGGTTTTATAATACTTGCTCTTATTGCTGTTGGCGCAATGTTTATTGAAAGATTTTTCTGCAGATATCTATGTCCCCTTGGTGGAATATTTGCAGTTGTATCAAAGTTAAGATTTTTCAAAATCAATAAACCTAATGACAAATGTGGAAAATGCAGATTATGTACTAATAAATGCTCTATGGGCATAGATCTCTATAAAGTTAATAAAGTTACTAGTGGTGAATGTATAAATTGCTTTAAATGCCTTGATGTTTGTCCAAGAAAGAATACTCAATTAAGTGTTGCTGATGAAAACATAAATCCAGCTTTAGCAAGTTCAGTTGCAATAGCTGCTTTTGCCGGCCTATATGCTACAAGCAATGTTGTAGCTAATGCAGTAACTAAAAATACAACAACCATAAGTTCATCTGCAAGTACGGCTAAAGGACAATATAAAGATGGAACATATACTGGTACTGGTACTGGTTTTCAACCTGGCATGAACGTTACTGTAACAGTTAAAAACAATAAAATAGCAAGTATAGATATAACATCAACTAACGATAGTGCTGGATATTTCGACCAAGCATCAAAAGTAGTACCTAATGAAATCATACAGGCTCAATCTACTAAAGTCGACGCTGTATCTGGTGCTACTAGAAGTAGTAATGGTATCATGGAAGCTGTTACAGATGCTTTAAAAAACGCAAAATTAAGTTCTTCTTCAACAAGCAGTACTACAACAGCTTCAAATAATAATTCTACTACTAACTCTGAAGCATCAAACAATAACAATAAAGAATCAAATACTGTTAATAGTTCTTCAAGTACTACTGCACCAGCTTCTAAAGCAACTAATACTAACAATACTGCTGCACCTTCTAGCACAACTAATGCTAGCAACAATGCAGCGCCTTCTACAACAGCTAACGTTAGCAATGGTTCCTCAAACAATGCTACAGCACCCTCTAATACAAGTAGTAAATACAAAGATGGAACATATACTGGTGTTGGTCAAGGTTTTAGGCCTAATTTAAAAGTTTCTGTAACAATTAAAAATGGTAAAATAGCAAATATCCAAATGTTGTCAAATGAAGACACACCACAATTTTTCAATAGCGCAGCTAGTGTAGTTCCTAGTGAAATTGTGCAAGCTCAATCTACTCAAGTTGATGCTGTATCAGGAGCAACTAGAAGCAGTAATGGTATCATGATGGCCGTTTCTGATGCTCTAAGCAACGCACAATAATATTGAAAACTAAAGTATAGTGCAAAACCAAAGAACCTTTCACAGGTGTAGAAAAATGATGTCAGTGAATAGCGGTTCAAAATCCTAAATAAAATTAATAAAACTAAGCGGCAAATTTTTTAAAGCTTAAGAGCCTTAGAAAAATTGACGCTTAGTTGTAAATTATATTGTTGATGCCACATTAGAAATTAATAAGAACAGGTTCAATAATCTTAATGGGCAAAGCCCAAACCCCAAGTAGGTGTATTCCCTAGCATCATTTTTTTCCTACACCTGCCAAAGGTTCTTTGATTAATCCACTATATCTTTATTTCACAACATATAATCATTTTCTAACAATTTAATACAATAATTTTAATTATTTCAGTAATAAGCATTGTTTCTGTACTAAACCCAAATTCCGTAGGCACACTGATACATTATTATATTAATTATATTTAAATCCGCTTTCTTCAATGAAATAAAAGTCTTCTTTTATTCCTTCTGTTACATAAATTTCTTTAGTATCAGTTATAAATATAGCTTCAGCATTCAATGTATTTTCAATTAATTCTAAGCCTTTATATATCCCAAGCACAAAAGCAGCTGTAGATAATGCATCACTCTCCATAGAATTCTCCGAAATCACAGTAACACTGGAAATTCCTGAATTTGAAGGATAGCCAGTTTTAGGATCTAAAATATGGTGATATCTTACATTTCCTTTTTCAAAAAATCTAACGTAATCTCCAGATGTAACTACAGACTTATTTTTTACATTGACAATTCCTACAATTTCTCCTCTTTTAAGCAAAGGATTTTGTATTCCTATTCCCCATGGTGACTTATCTGGCTTTTCTCCGTAAACAAGTACATTACCGCCAAGATTTATAAAAGCACCGTCAACACAATTTTTTTTATAAATTTCTATAGCTGCATCTGCTGCATATCCTTTAGCAATTGCTCCCAAATCTACTTTTTGACCTCTTCTTAATAATTTAGCAGTTTTTTTATCTTCATTTATTTCTAAATCTCTATAATTTATAAGCTTTAATTTTTCATTTATCTCATCATTACATGGTATTCTTTCATTACGAGTAAATACTCCCCAAGCCTCTATAAGTGGTGCAGCAGTAACATCAAAACTTCCATTGCTTTTTTCAGAAAAATGTTTTGCAGCCTTTAAAACATATAAAACCTCTTCACTTAGTTGAACTTCCTTAATGCCTGCAGAATTATTAAGCCTTCCTATTTCACTGCTTTCCTTAAAAAAACTCATACTATCTTCAATTTGCCTCATTTTACATTCAACCTCTAATAAGGCCTTATTTGCATTTTCTCCATACACCTTTTGAATAATGTTAGTTCCCATACAAATTATTTCACTAACTTGAAAATCACTCATTATTTTTCTCCCTTTTCAAGAGCATTTTCAATGGATTTTAAAATTACTTTGCTGCTATTAGTAGCACCAGATATAGTATCAACCTTTAAGCTCTGTGCTTGTACAACTTTCTTAGGTATTACTTCTGCCTTTTTTCCTCTTTCAGTTTTATGCTCCAAAAGATCTATATCTATAATTTTATGATTTTCCACATCAACCTTAACTTTTGCAGCAACAAAATTCACATCACAACTTCCAATATAACTTCCATCTGCTACCTTAAGTAAATCTACATTTTTTATACTAATTTCCTTCACCGCTTTTTGGTATTCCTTTACAGATATTAAATACCTAGCCCCAATTACTATACCTCCCGCTAAAACCAAACCAGCAACTATCATAATAACTTTTTTTACTACCATACTATTTTCCTCCTTCTAAAATCACCTTTTTTTAATTGCTTCCAAAATTATCTCAAATCCATCCTCTAAGACTTCAGGTGCCGCTTTTTTATGATATTTTTTTATGTATAATTCTTTTTTATCTAAAATATTTATAATTCCGACAATAGCCGCCCAAAGAGTGAGTGCAATTGTATTAACATCCTTTTTATCTATTATTTCTTTTTTTTCAACACCTTTTTTTATAATACTTCTTAAAAGTTCAAAACAATACTCTCCTGCTAAATAACATTCTTGAAGTACAGAATTTTTTAAATCATCTATAGCCTCAATATCATTATTTTCATAGTCCACAATACTCTTAAAATATCCTGGATATTCTAAACTAAAATCTATAAAACATTTTCCCATAATTCTTATTTTTTCAATTTCACTTTCGATTTCAACATTTTTTATGGCTTTTTCACACTTAGCATTGATTATATTAAACCCTCTTATCATTATGCTATAATATATCTCCTCCTTGCTATTAAAATATGAATATATAGTTTTTTTAGTAAATCCAGCTTCTACTGCTATGTTATCAACTGTAGTCAACTCAAATCCATATTTAAAAAACACCTTTTCTGCTGCATCTATTATACTGTTTCTTCTATTTAATTTCTCTTTTTCCTTACGCTCAGCTATTTTCATTTTTGTCTCCTTAATTTAGTACACCATAAGTTTATTTAGTATACCCAAAGTATACTTGATTGCAAAAAAAAAGTCAACTCTTCTAATATAGATATACTATATGAAAAATTGAAATTATAAACACCAAGTTTATCCTTATGCTAATATTTTCAATTCACAGTTCACAATTCACAATGAAGGATGATTTTTCTACGCAAGCGTAGAAAAATCTTAAAACTTATTTTTTTATTGCTTACAGAACAGCACCATATATGGTGCTTGCGAAGCTAATAATATTTAAATTTAAGATTTACCTGAGAGAAACGAAAGGTAAATCATCCTTTATTGTGAATTGTGCATCGTGAACTGCGAATTGAAAATATTGCTGTCAGGATGAACTTGGTATTAGCAATTTTAATGTTCCAGATTATTTATATATATTCCTATGCCTTTACAACTTCAGGATAAGTTTCTCCAAAAGTTTCTACTGTCATTTTTTTTATTACTTGATCTTCATATGGTCTATCACTATAGTCTCTTTTTACTGAAACTATTCTATCAGCTTCTTCTATTCCGGAAATAACCTTTCCAAAAGCAGCATAATCTCCATCAAGATGAGGTGCATCTTCTACCATTATAAAAAACTGTGATCCAGCGGAATCAGGGTATGCAGTTCTCGCCATAGAAATTACTCCTTTTGAGTGCTTAAGTTCATTTTTAAAGCCATTTGAAGAAAATTCTCCTTTTATTGAATAGTCTGGTCCACCCATACCTGTACCTTCTGGGTCACCACCTTGAATCATAAAACCAGGGATAACTCTATGAAATATTGTTCCATCATAAAATCCCTTATTAATTAAAGAAATAAAGTTATTCACTGTATTAGGTGCTACTTCTGGATATAATTCAACTTCTATCTTATTTCCACTTTCCATCTCAATTGTAACTACTGGTTTCTTCACAATTAACGCCTCCAATTTTCATCTTAGTTATATTATTATACCAAACTATAATAAATATATCCACAATTGCGAAGTAAGTGTATTGCAGGATGTTAAATAAAATGGCTATGTTTTAAATAAGTGTGAAAATCAACACTTATTTAAAACATAGCCTAATGAAAAAATTCCTCTGTACCTACGGAATTTTAAGCTAATGTAGAACATAATTGTTATTTATTTTAGCACCACGCTCTAATTCGCGTTAATTTTGAATTTGTCAACTATATCATGTAAATTACCTGCAATATCTTCAAGCTGTTTTGTACCTTCTAATATATTTTCAGTAACAGAACTTTGCTCTTCCATAGATGCGGAAACTTCTTCTGTTCCAGCTGCTGCCTCTTCAGCTACAGCCGATATTTCTTCAATTGCTTCAACAACTATTTGCTTATTCTCACTAACCTCTGCTATTTCCGTGCCCAAATTTTCCATATTTAAAATCATATCCTTTATAGCTTTATCTATTGCTATAAAAGATTTTTTGCTTTCAACAGCACTTTCATTTGCCTCTGCATTTGTATTTTCTGCATTATCCATATGCAATTTAGCAGAATTAATTTCATCTTGTATTTCTTTTATGGCATTATATATATTTTTAACTTCTAATGTAGTTTCATCAGCTAATTTTCTTACTTCATCTGCAACTACCTCAAAACCCTTACCAGCTTCACCAGCTCTCTTAGCCTCAATTGCGGCATTTAACGCTAGTAAATTCGTTTGCTCCGATATTTCTTGTATCACACTTATTATTTGATTTATAGAATGCGATTTTTCCGATAAAACTTCTATATTCTTTGATACTTTTTGAGATGCATTATTATTGTCAGAAAGTTTATCAATCAAATTTTTTATCGAAGTTTCACCAATATAACTTACTTCTTTCGTTGAATATGAATATTTTTTAGCTTCATTAGCACTATCAACTATAGTATTTAACTTTCTTGAAAGTTCATTTAGCTTTTCTAAACCTATCTCTGATTTATTAGCTTGAATTGTAGAACCTTTTGCTAATTCCCCCGTTGCCTTTGAAACTTCATCTATTGCCTTAGAATTTTCATTTAGGGATTTAGATAAATCTTTGGAATGACTAAGTAATGTATCAGAACTATTTTTTAACGTTCTAATTACTTCTAATAATGTTTTCCTTAAATTTAAAACTGCTAAAGCGATACTTCCAACTTCATCACTACTTTTAGATGCTTTAATTAACTTATCATCCATATCTTTTAAATTCATATCATTTAGTTTTTTAATTTCTTCAGTTACAAAAACAATAGGCTTTGCAATTCTATTTCCCACATATGATGCTACAATCAAAGTAATTACAAAGCATAATAAAAATGCCATTAAAAAATACTTTATCATTGGATTTAAATCTTTATCAAACTCACTTACTGGAATCGCAAATCCAACTGTCCAATTAGCAGCCTTAATTTTTGTAGGTACAAAATATCTTTGAGTGCCATCATAATCTTTAATTTTAAAAAACGCTCCCGTAGTTTCAGTTGCAATTTTATTATATTTTCCGTTTGCAGAAGAATTTATATCTCTAAGCTTATCCTTATCTGGCTTAAAAATTGAAGCTGGATGAACGAGCACCTCATTCTTATCATCAATCAAATATCCATAGCTATTACTAACTGGTTTCGCTTTTTTTATTTCATCTGTAATTACATCTAGTTTTAAATCTATACTTATTACCCCAATTAATCTTCCATTTTTAGTTATTGGTTCTGCAATAGATACAACCATTTTTTTTGTTACCAAATCATAGTACGGTGTATATACTAATTTATTTTCATCTATGGCATTTTTATACCAGTCTCTTTTAGTTGCATCATAATCCGAGGGTGGTGTCCAACCTGAACCATCAAGTAACTTACCATTTATAAGTCCAACATATATATCAGATATATTAGGATTAGCTTTTAATTTTTTTCCCATATAAGCTATAAGTTCAGTATTATCCATATCTTTAGAATTTTCAATACCATATACAAATTCATCAAATGATTTAGCTTGACCATCTAGCCATCCATTTATAAATTCACCATATTTCTCTGAAGTTGTTCTCATTTTATCTGTATAGCTTTTAAAAATAATATCATGTGCTACATAATAACTTATTAAAGATAATATTATAAGCACTGCTGCGGATAAAGAGCACATATAAATAATTAATTTTGTCCTTAGTTTTCTCATACTATCTCTCCTTTATATGCAAGTAAATTTATACAAATAATATATATGTCGCTATTTAAACTTTAAATATTTATTGTAATTATACGGCATTTTCATGAAAATTGTCAATTAAAAGAGAGTTTTATAGAAAAAGTGATAATTTATGCATCCATAAATTATCACTTTGTTATAATTATTTATTAATTTACATCTTGTTTTCTATTTACTTCTGATTTTTCTTGTTCAAGAGAACTATGTTTTATTCCATAAGTAAAATATATAATTACTCCAATACATAACCATACAAGAAAACCAATCCAAGTTATAGCTCTTAATGTTGTAAGTAAGAATATACATGCTATTATAGTAATTATTGGTGTAAAAGGAACTCCTGGACACTTAAATTTTCTTTCTAAATTAGGCATTTTCTTTCTAAGCACAATAACTGCAAGTGATACCGCCGAAAAACTCAAAAGTGTACCAACACTTAAAAATTCAACAATAATATCAAGTGGTAAAACTCCTGCTATTATAGCCGCTGTGATACCTGTTAAAAGAGTTGCTACATATGGTGTATTGTGCTTTGGATGAACCTTTGAAATAAATTTAGGAATAAGTCCATCCCTTGACATAACCATAAATACCCTTATTTGTCCATAAAGAACTGCTATCATTGTGGAAATCATACCAAGAATAGCTCCAACTCCAACTAATGTTGATCCCCATTTAATTCCTACTCTTGCAAGAGCACCTGGCACTGCATTCTCAGATATTATTTCTTTATATGGAACCATACCTGTTAATACAAAAGCAACGGAAATATACAGAAAACTTACAACAGCTAAACAAATTATAAGTCCCCTTGATACATCTCTACTTGGATTTTCTGCTTCCTCTGCAGTAGTGGAAATTGCATCAAACCCTATATAAGAAAAGAATACTGTTGAAGCTCCAAGAAGAACGCCCTTAATTTTAAAAGGCATAAATGGTGTATAATTTGCTGGATTTATATGTGTTGCTCCTAACACCAAAAATATGAGTATTATAGCTATCTTAACAACTACAATAATATTATTAACACGTGAACTTTCTTTCATTCCATAATATAGCATGTACGTTAATGTTAATGTTATAAGTACCGCTGGTAAATCTACAATTCCACCCTTACTAGGTGAAGCAACAATTGCCTGCGGAAGAGTTATTCCAGCATTCTTCAATATACCAATTAAAGTTCCAGACCAGCCAGATGCAACTGCACTGCAAGCAACTAGATATTCGGCAGTTAAACACCAGCCTATTATTGCTGCTGCAAATTCTCCAAAAGTTATGTATGTATATGAATATGTACTACCCGCTACTGGAAACATTGTTGCAAGTTCACAATAACTTAATCCACAAAGACAGGCTACTATAGCAGCTAATATAAAGGAAATTACTATAGCAGGTCCGGCCATATGAGCTCCCGTTCCTGTTGCAACAAATATACCAACACCAACAACTGCTCCTATACCTAAAGCAGCAATATCTTTCGCTTTAAGTGTTTTACTAAGATGCGTTTTTTCCGCACTAACAAGCATACTTTCCAGCGATTTTTTTCTTAAAATTTTCATAAATGCGTCCTCCTGTTGTAAAAAACATAAAATTGTATATATGATATACTACTTGAAAAATCAAAATTTCAAATACAAAGTTTATCCTTACAAATTGTAATTTCGCTGTTTCAAGGTGTACATCTTTAAAGATAAACCACTTGAAACTTCAAAATTAATTTTCATCAAAATGCTATCTTCTAAGCATTATGATGAAAATTGATTTTGATAGTTGAACTGGTTTATCTATAATATTATATATGCATTTATATATATTTTAAAGACTAACTTGCATATTTATACTATAATAACGCTGCAGTTTATGGTTTATTTTTACATATTGAAAACGTTTGCCATATCGAATTGTTAATTTTATATTTATACATATATTTGTAATTAAAAAAGGAGCAATAATATTGCTCCTTTTTTAATATATCAATAAATTTTATTTTTAATTCATATTAATTTAAAAAATTACTATTGAATTGCAAACATTATTATAAATAAGAACGAAATTACATATAAAGCTACCGGTATTTCTTTTACCTTACCTGAAAATAATTTAATTACAACATAAGATACAAATCCAAATGCAAGACCATCTGTGATTGAGTATGTTAAAAGTATAAGTATTAGTGTTATAAATACAGGAAATGCTTCTGTAAAATCTGAAAAATCAACTTTAGCTATAGGTTCCATCATTACTGCTCCAAGAACTATTAATACTGGACCTGTTGCAAAAGAAGGTATTGCTGTTAATAGTGGAGAGAAGAAAATTGATAATAAGAATAATATTGCTATTACAATACCAGTAAGACCTGTTCTTCCACCTTCAGCTATACCAGAAGCAGATTCCACGAATGCAACTGGTGTTGAAGTACCAAGGCATGCACCTAAAGTTGAACCAACAGCATCTGCTGTTAAAACCTTGTCTGCATTTTTAACATTACCATTTTTGTCAAGATAACCTGCTTTTGATGCTAATCCTATTAATGTACCTATACTATCAAATATATCTACAAATAACATAGAAAGTATAACTGGAATTATTTTATATGTCATTGCATGTGAAAAATCAAATTTTAAAAATACTGGTGCTACTGATGGAGGTGCTCCCAAAATGCCAGCTGGTGCTTTTGCAACTCCAAAAATAATGCCTATTACATATATAACAATCATGCCTATTATAAATGAACCTTTTACACCCCTATTATAAAGTACAGCTATTAATAAAACTCCTATTAGTGCAAGTAAAACAGATGGTGTTTTTAAATTTGCAAGTGTTACCAATGTTCCATCTGACTTTACTATAATTCCTGCATCTTGAAGTCCTATAAATGTTATAAAGAAACCTATTCCTATGCTAATTGCATATTTAAGAGTTTGAGGAACACTGTCTATAATAAATTGTCTAACTTTAAAAACATTTAATAATAAGAAAATGATACCTTCGATAAACGATGCTGCAAGAGCTGTTTGCCATGAAAAATGCATTGTAATACATATTGTATAAGTAAATAATGCGTTAAGACCCATTCCTGGTGCCATTCCGAAAGGATAGTTTGCTACAAGTGCCATAATTAAAGTTCCAATAAATGAAGCAAGCGCTGTAGCTGCAAAAACCGCCTGTACAGGCATACCAGTCTTGCCCAAAATTCCTGGGTTAACTATAAGTATGTATGCCATTGTCATAAATGTTGTAAAACCTGCTAAGACTTCTGTCTTAATGTTTGTTTTGTTTTGTGATAAGTGAAAAACCTTTTCTAACATAAGTACCTCCCTAGATTTTATTAAATTTTATGAATAAAAATTATGTTCATGCGTAAATATGGCATCTATTGTAAAATTATTTTTGTAATCAAAATATCTCTCAAGCTTTAGTAGATTGTACACTTTTTCAAAAAATATACATATTGAAGATAAAAGCATTAAGCTTAATTACCTATAAATTTATACAATATAGATAGAACTTTGCATTTTTTATGAAATCACAAAAATAAAAAAACCCCATAATAAAAATTATGGAGTTTATACATACGCAAAATATCTATAAACACCCATAGTCAGACCATTTACGGCAGTCTGGTAGAAACGCTTAGACCATATTTCTAAGTATATACAGGTTATGCTAAAATAACTTATAATTCATCTTATCCAACGTATATGTTACAACATTTTATTAATTAAATCAAGATATTTTGTTAACTTTTTATTAAGCATCTTACACAAAATTTTGAACATTATTGCTTCTACTGAATTTATATGCAGCAATTACAAAGAATGTAAACGAAAAACCAATTAATATAATTATATTTAAATATACTCCAGCAAGGCCACTATTATTCTGAAGTTTTTCAATGGCATCAAAAGTCCATCGCTGCGGTAAAAAGTACGCTATATTTTGTATTGTCTTAGGCATTAAATCGTATGGAACAAAACATCCGCTAATCATGCAGGTAGGTGTAATAACTAACGTTATCATGTAATCTAATTCACTTGAATTTCTTGCAAATGCAACCACCATCAAACCAAAGGCTATAGCTGTAATTCCAAAGCACAAAAGTATAAAAAAGAGCTCAAAGAAAGGTATATACGTTTTTACACTAAACATGTATATCAAAATTAAAAGCGCCACTAAAATTTGTATTGTAACTATAAAAAAACTTGCCAAGACATTACCTAGAACATAAACTTTAGAATCTACTGGAGAAGAACATATTCTAAAATAAGTTCTGTTTTTCTTTTCACTTAAAATAAATCCAGCTGCAATACTTGCATTAAGCAATAAAAACATAATTAAAAAGCCTATGCTTTGTGAGGTAACCTCTTTATCTGTTGCTGTATCCCTTATATCCTTAATGTTAAATATCATTTCTTTATTTTGCTTACTTTCAAAGGTTTTTTCAAATAGTAGCTTATTTCCGTTAGCTGCTCTCCACATATCCATTATGCTGTTTAAATACGTGTCTGAATAATTATCTACCCATGCAGTAGAAGCACTGCCTTTTAAAGACTTTACTTGAAACTCTTTTATTTCATCACTATAAATACTTTTCTCAAACCCCTGTGGAATTATAATAACGCAATCTTTGTCTCCGGAGGTAATTGAATTATTAATCTTATCTTCTTCAATATTACTAATATTAAACTTTTTTTCTTTACTTATATCTTTTATAAACGCTTTAGATATTGTACTTTTATCTTTATCTAAAATGCCAACCTGGACAGGCTTACTTGATGAAACACTATTAACCAATATTGAAACTAAAACCGAAAGTATTGGTAATATTATGATACTTAATATTTTACTCTTTTTTCTGAAATTTAATCTTAAAGTGTTTAATGCTAACCATACTACATTTTTCATATTTAAAAAGCCTCCTTTCCATACGAAAAGGTTGTTACCGCTATAAATACAGCTGCTATTATTAAGCATACCGCAATTGAAACTGGCATTAAACTAAAATCATTTGCATAAATAACTTTAAATATTGCATTATTAATTAATTTTATTGGAGATATATCAGATGCAAGCTCTGCGATTTTACCCATATTGGAAAGCTTAAAGAAGCATCCCCCTAAAAAGCCAAATATCATTACAACTACATTTAAACCAGTACTTATGGATTCTTTGTCTTTAAATATAAAAGTAACTCCCATACCAATGCTTATTGCCATTATACTTTCAGCTAAAGCTATTAAAAATACACTACCTATATGCTGACCCCAATACGCATTAAATACAAATTTGCTAAAAAATATTATAATAAGTATTTGCATTATAGAAAACACAGTTGCCCCCATAATTCTGCCTATCAATATTTCACTTTTCTTTACTGGAGAACAAATTAGTCTATTCATAGTAGATGTATGTCCCGCAATTGAGTTCATACCATTTATTATGCAATACATTAATATATAGGTAAGCATAGTTACTGCATAATAGTCTAAGGCTCCTGGATTTCCTTTACCGCTAATCGATATATCCTTTAGAAAACTCTTATCACCGCCGCTTAAATTCAAACTCTTTAGACCTATCGGATTTACAATTAGTATTTTTTGCATAGTATTATATCTATTCAAAAATGTTTTAATAAAAGCTTCTATTAGCTCTGCTTTAAATTCATTATTACTATTTTTATAAAGATTGATTTTATTATTTTTCATTTCAATAAGGCAGGTATATTTACCATTTTCAACAGCCTTAATTCCACTAGCCTTATCCTTTTTTACAAAATCTATTCCGAGTTTACTTCCTTCCTCCTTAAGCTCCTTAAATAAAGTATTTGAAGTTTCACTAACACAATATACTACTTTTATATCCTTAAAATTTTTTGAACTATCCATAGCTCCATTGAGTACCGTTCCAAAAACAAATATGAGAACTATAGGAAATAATATTTCTAAAAAAAATGCTGCCTTGCTTTTCAAATTTAATTTTATCGTATTAAGTGTAATTGAAATTATATTCATTTTTATCCCCCCTAATCCCTTAACTTTCTGCCAGTAAGCGTTAAAAATACAGTTTCAAGATCTGGAGTTTTTATTTCAAGATTTTTTATATGAATATCCTTTTGAGTAAAATAAAAAATTATTTTGTCTAGGTTATTTATATCTGTTGAATTATTTATAGTTACAACATTATCATCTATTTCAGCACTAATAACTCCATTAATCAATTTAATTTCATCTTCATTGATGTTTTTTGCCGATGCAGCTGTTATACACATAGTATTTACATTTGTTATACTATTTTTAAGTTCTTCTTTAGTCCCTTCTATTATGAGTTTTCCATGATCAACTATGCCTATCCTTGTACATATAGCTTCTATCTCTTCCATATAGTGACTTGTATATATAATGGTACTTCCCATTTCATTTAATTTTTTAACAGCTTCCAGTATATGATTTCTAGATTGAGGATCTATTCCAACGGTTGGCTCATCCATTATAATAAGTTTAGGCTTGTGTGCAATAGCACAGGCAATGTTAAGTCTTCTTTTCATCCCTCCTGAAAAATCCTCTGGGCAGTTTTTGGCTTTATCTAAAAGTCCAACAAAGCTCAAAGCTTCCTCTACTCTTTCGTGAAGCTCTTTTCCTCTAAAACCATAGAGTCCAGCAAAAAACCGTACATTTTCATAAGCTGTAAGTTCTTCATATATAGCTATATCTTGTGGTACAATGCCTATATTTCTCTTTGCAAATATTTTATTTTTATTTACATCTTTTCCTAAAATTTCAATAGTACCTTCATTAGCTCTTAAAAGTCCGCAAATCATATTTATTGTTGTGCTCTTTCCTGCTCCATTGGGTCCTAGCAAACCATATACTTCACCTTCTTCAATTCCAAGTGAAATATTATCTACTGCTACTGCATCATTAAATTTTTTAACTAGATTTTCAATTTTAACTATCTTCATAATTTCCTCCCTAATAATTAACTATGCTTTAATTATAAAAAAAAAGGTCACCCTATGATAGTACATAAGTTCACCTTTTTATTATGAAGATTTTCACTTTATAAACATGAGAAATTTCATATTGCTCCATTATTTAAATAATATATTGCAATTTGAGTTCTATGCTCTAGCCCTGTTTTGCTAAGTATTGATGTTATATAATTTGCGACAGTTCCCTCAGATATAAAAAGTTCTTTTGATATTTCTTTATTTGAAAGCCCTCTTGATATGCTTTCTATTATTTGAAATTCTCTCTCTGAAAATAGGGTTTTATCAATTTTACCTGTACTAGAACTTTTTAGATTCTGTTTTATTTTATCAAGTACTACATTTTCAATAACCGCATTGCCGTCATTTACCATTTTTATTGCATTCTTTATCTTTTCCGGTGGATTACTTTTTAAAAGATATCCCTTAGCTCCAAATTTTATTGCATCATTTATAAACTCATCATCATCAAAGGTTGTAAGTATAAGCACCTTTGTTTTTGATTTTTCACATATTTCTTTAGTTGCTTCAACACCATTTTTTATGGGCATTCTAACATCCAAAAGTGCAACATCAACAATATTATTCTCGCAAAATTTTACAGCTTCCTCTCCATTTTGAGCATCCCCTACTATTTCAAAGCTTTCATCCATAGAAAGAACCATTTTAAATCCTTCTCGCACAAATGCGTCATCATCAGCTATCAAAAGTTTAATTGCCATTCTTAGGTACCTCCTCAAAAGGCAGTATATTTATAACAGAAAAACCATTAGAGCCATCTACAATTACTTTTCCATGCAAATTACTGCAGCGTTCCTCCATTCCTTTTATGCCAAGACTCTTTTTTATATTCTCTTCACCAACCCCATTATCCTTTATCTCAAATTTAATAAATTTATTAAACACATCTATTTTTACCGTAACCTTCGTCGCCTTAGAATACTTAAGAATATTTGTAAGCGCCTCCCCCAAATTATCATAAATAACTCTCCACTGCATATGCGATACCTTCTCTATTAATCCTGTGTAAATCAAATTGCTTTTTATATCATTATTTACTGAAAATTCATCCAAGGTAAGCTTAATCCTATTTAGTCCCATTTGCTCCAATGGTGGCTTTATATTTTTAAGAGACAATCTTATTTCTTCATTACTCACCCTAAGTATATTTGTTACCTTATCAAGTATTTCCTTTGATTTTTCCGTATCTTTATTTAGGAATAGCTTAGCCGCCTCAATTTGTATTAAGCTTCCGGCTATTGTATGACCTATTTTATCATGTATTTCCTGGGAAATCTTATTTCTCTCTTCAAGCTTTGATAAGTATTTTATCTGCTTTTTATATTCCAAATTTTTATCAAGTTTTATTGAAGTATTGTATACTTTTTTTCTTAAAACATCATTTTCCTTAAGCAGATCAGATTTTCTAATTGAATAAGACTTTAAAAGTACATATATAGTACAGCTTAAAAAGCCTACAAATAAATATTCCACTTTTGCATTTGTATTAATAAAAAATACTGGTATAACTGGCGCCACAGCTGCAATTTTAAAATTTGTAGTGAATTTCACAGATATTTCAAAGATATTTAAAGGTAAAAGTAAAATGAAAATTGAGTTCGTATTTAAATATACTAAAATTATTATCACAGCTGACAATGATAATGTTATTACTTTAAAAAAACTTTTTTTCACTAAATATATCATAGTATTTAAACATATATATGCAAGAATAAATAAAATAATCTCATATATATTCTTCACCTTGCAAACATAAGCTTCATAAGTACAATATGCCAAAACAACAAGCTTAGTAAGATTCAAAAAATTTTCCATAACTTAATTGCTTGCTCCTTAATGATTTTAGGGTTACCACAAGACACCTAATGATAACCCTACATCCATAAATTATTTTAAATTTTCAATTTCTGAAATTTTACTTTCAACTTCTTCTTTTTGTATAAGGCTTATAAAAGAAAAGTTACAATGTAATGCCATATTCAAGAATTCCAAAGCTTTATCATATTCTTCATTTTCTATTAGTAAAAGAGAATAAAAATAATATGAAGTTACAAGCTCAGGATACCTATCAATAAATTTTTCATAGGTTTTCAATGCCTTCTTGTGATCTCCTAGAAAATAATAATTCAAAGCTAGGTTGTCCAAAATTCCAACATCTGAATCATCATATTCAATAGCTTCTTTATTAAACTCTAACGCTTTTTCATAATTTCCTTGTAATATAAGAAAATATCCTAAATTTTCATAAACAGATATTGATTTATAATTCTCACTAAATTTAGTTAACATTTCTACTGCTTCGTCAATCTTTCCTTTTTTCCAAAGAACAATTCCGTAGGTTGACTTTAATCTCATTTCATCATCCTTAGATAATTGCTTATGAAACATTTTTTCTAGTAAAGCTTCTGATTCATCAACATAACCATTTTTTATCAAAAAATACCCATATCCTATTTTTATTTTTGCTGATGCGAACAAACTATTAGCTGCTTTTTTATATAACTTAAGCGCCTTATCATATTGTTCTCTTTTATAAGCATTATTTCCAAAAATCATTAATGCTACCGGTAACCCGCTTAATATAGCTAACAAAGCTATAATTACTATTCCTAGCAGCCTATTTATATATGTAAAAGAAATAATGCCAACTGCAAAAATCAAAACGTTTATGAGTAATTTTTTCTTTGCCATAAAAGTCCACCTCTATCCAATATCAATTACATTATATATTATATATCCTAATATACATGTAATAAACATTTTAACAGAAAGTTAACATTTTAATCAATATATTTTTATTATAGTTCTTCAGCAATCTTAGTAATATTTCCAGTAACCTCAGTAAGCTGTTGTGCAGAAGATGAAATTTCCTCTGTAGCAGATGCTTGTGAAGTAGCTATTTCTGTAGTTCTGCTTACTCTTTCTGCTAATGTTCCAGATATGCTGCTTATATTATCTAATATTTCTTTTATGTTCTTTACTGCATCAGCGCTTTCTGTTGATACTTTTTGAATTTGTCCAGCTACAACTGAGAATCCCTTACCATATTCTCCTGCTCTTGCTGCTTCAATAGAAGCATTAAGTCCTAAGAGTTTTGTATTTTTAGCAATTTTGTTAACAATTTCTAATATTTTATGAGTTTCATTTATATACTTAGATATATCGTCTGTATCCTTTTGAACTTCCATTACATTAGTCATGAGTGTTTGAGCAGATGCTGCAATTTCCTGTGAAGCTGCTGATAACTGCTGCGAAGATGATTGAATTGACTCCCCTATTTCAAGTAAATTGCTTTTAGTATTTTCATTCATAATCTAATTCCTCCTCCAATTTTTAAAACAGTTTGTCTCTATCCTTTATTATCGAACAAATTAAAAAATATATTATATCATACTATTTAAAGTTATAATAAATTTGTTAATATTGCAAGCAGTAATTTGTTGAAATTTGTTAATATTTACTTTATAATTAACTAATAATTTCTTTTACGAGGTGCTATTTCATTGAAAAAAGATAAAAATTACTATATTTCACTACTACTATGCTTTGGAGGCATATTTTTTCTAATTGCTTCTATTGCTTCAAAGAAAAAACTTCCAAATGCAAATATCCTTTATTTTATATGCTGCGGCTTTTTTGCTCTAGCAGCTTATCTAAGCTACAATAAAAATAAAAAGCAGTAAACTATTCGTGGGTTTGCTGTATTTTATAGATATACTGGCTCAACTACCAAAATTACTTTGCATCATAATGCCTAGAAGACGGCGTTTTGATACAAATTAATTTTCAAGTTTCAAGTGGTTTATCTTTAGAAGTGATTTATTATCTTTAAAATTTCCGCAGTAGCCTTTTTTATATTATTTATTTCAGCCTTACTAACACTAATTTTTAAAATATCATTACTAAAATAATCTCTTAAATAATATTTTCTCATATTGCTAATCAATATATTCTTTTTTTCGCATGCCTTAATCAATCCTTCAATATTAATTTCATTTAAAAATTCTATGCAAGCATAAAATCCAGTATCAGGTATGTGCCACTTTATATTTGGCAAATCAATTTCACTAGCAACTTCTTTTAGCGCCTTCATCCTATTACTATAAATTTTCTTAATGGACTTTCTATTAGCCTTAAACATACCACTCTTTATATAAATTTCAAGTGCTCCTTGTGACAATACCCCTGTACTTAAATCCATGCCATTTTTGTATTCATAAAATGTATTTCTAAGAAGCTTTGGAAGTACCACTGCTGCTATTCTAAGACCCGGCAAAAGTATCTTTGAAAAACTTTTTAGATATACAACTCTTGAAGAAACATCACTATAATACATTGGGAAAGAATTGCTTTCAAGTTCTAAATCGCAAAGATAGTCATCTTCAATTATATAAACATCATATTTTTCTGCCAATTTTAAAATTTGCTTTTTTTCCTCATTAGTGTAGCTTATCCCTAGTGGATTGCTAAACCGTGGAATTGTATAAAAGCATTTTATATTGTCATTAGCAAAACTTCTTTCAAGCTCATGAAAATCTATACCATTAAATTTTCTTTGTATACCAACAATGCTAGTTTTAGTAATTTCACCAGCTTTTAATACCCCATTATAAGTTGGTTGTTCAACAAGCACATTACTCTTACCATTAGGAAAAGGCATACTGCAAAGTATATTTATTGCCTGCTGAGAACCAGAAGTTATAAAAATATCTGATATTCTTCAAAGTGTACCTTTAAAATTTCAATTAAACTTTGAAGTCCCTTTGGAGATGAATAATCAAAAAGCGAAGCCTTATATATCTCTATAGCTTGATTCAAGCAGTGTTGGAATTCTTCATATGGCAAAATACTCTCATCTGGTGAGCCTCCCAAAAGATCTATCACTTTGTTTTTTTTACTCTCATGAATTTCTTTTTTGTCTACCAAATAATATCCACTCTGAGGTATTGAATATACAATATGATCACCTTGAAGCTTTTCATAAGCATGTACAACTGTTTGCTTACTGCACTTGAATTTTTCTGACAATTCCCTTATGGTTGGCATTTTTTCACCGTGTTCTATATTTCTGCTTTCTATTTCATCATTAATAAACTCTACTATCTCTCTATATTTGCTCATCAATACACCTGCTTTGTACTAGTACAATCTTCTTTTTTGTTTATTGAGTTAGCTTATCTTGTAACTTACACTATAAGTGTACCACATATTTATTTTAGGAGGTATTTTTATGTTCGTAATAATTTTAAATTATAAAAAATCAATTGATGAGGTTATAAATCATTTAGATGACCACATAGTTTTTCTTGAAAAATATTATTTACAAAACAAATTTATATGTTCTGGAAGGCAAGAACCTAGAACAGGAGGCATAATATTATGTAATGCAAAAAGCAAAGAGGACGTAAATTCAATTATTAAGGAAGACCCTTTTTATATAAATGATATAGCAAACTATGAAATAATCCAATTTACACCAAGCAAATATGCTGAAGGTTTTGAAAAATTTGCTGTATTGGGGGCTTTAGAATGATACGGAACATGCAATCCAAAGATATTGACGCTATAAAAGAGATAGATAAATTATGCTTTAAAACTAAATTTGCAAGAAATTCTATTGGAATTGAAGGCTACCTTGAAGCAAGTAATAGTTCTAGCCTTGTTTATGAATTAGATAACAAGATCATTGGATATAACTTTATACATCTATGGGGCTCTTTTGCTTGGTTTGGACCACTTGGCGTTCATCCAGAATATAAAGATAAGGGTATTGGGAAAGCTTTAATTAATCATACAATAAAAATTTTAAAAGAAGATTATAAGATATCTACAATTGCTCTTAACACCATGCCAGAATCAAGTTATAATGTTGGTTTTTATATGTCCCTTGGTTTTATTCCTCTTAAACTAACTCTAACTTTAAAAAAGGAACTTAATTTTTATAATAACCTGCTAATTCCAAGCGATTATGTTACAAGTGAAGTAACCCTAAGCAATGAAACTGATTATTCCAGCTTAAAAGATAATTTAAAAACCATGTCTAATAGAATATTTAAAGATTTTGACTTAACTTCTGAACTTTGCTTTATAAAAACAAAAGAATTTGGAACTGCTTTTGAATTAAAAACTAATGGTAATATTCAAGGTATTATATTATGCTACACCAAACCTATAAGGGGAAGCTTAAGCAAAAATATGCACATAAAATTAGCCATTATAGATGGCAATATTGACTATAAAAAGGCCATAGATTCTATTATCATAGCTTGTTCCAATTATGCCAAAAGTATTGGTTATGAAAGCATCACTATAGACTGCAATACCTGTAACACAAAAATATGCAACCATTTAATTTCAAAGCATGCTTTTAAAATACAGAACCCCCTTGTAATGATGGTTATGGGTAAGGATAATCCTTTTGACAGCAAAACTGTACTATTACTCACTAGACTTGCTGGATAGCTTATTAATTCCTAAGTGTTGTTCTTTACCTACTCCTGTATGCAACTGTGACTGAATATTTAATGCAAAATTTGGATATAATAATAGAATATTAAAGAGGAGAGGAAGAATGATTCATTTTGGATAAATTAAGTATAGTTGGAATCCTTGTTGATAAGAGAACAAAGTCTGCCCCACAGGTTCAAGAAATATTAACAAAATACGGTGATAGCATTATTTCTAGATTTGGGACCCATGATCCAGGTGAAAAAGAGCATGGACTCATCACTTTAAACTTCAGAGACAAGGAAGAAAAATTAAAAGCTATGATTCACGATTTAGAAGATGTCGATACTGTAGTAGTAAAGACTATTGATATGAAGTAATAGTTTTTGATTGATTTTTTAACAATTATAAATACACGCAGCCTTTGCATATTATAAAATATTGCACGAGGGCTGCGTATTAACTTTTTGTAAGTAATTTTATTATTTATTGGCTATGTTTTAAATAAGTGTTGATTTTCACACTTATTTAAAACATAGCTTCCTTTAGTAAGTTTAGCTATTTTTAGCTAGCCAAAACATTCTATTATACTGTTCATATTGTGGATAATAAATTTCTTCATAATGTTCTATATTAAACTTTTCTTTAAGAAATTTTGTCCATTCATCTGTTGTGTTATTTAACAAAAGCAACCCATCATCTAGCAAATTATCTTTTATAACTTTTATATTGAATTCTATTATTTGTTCCTTGGTTATATATGGATTTAGTTTAACTAAAACTTTACCATTGATTTTTAAAATTCTTTCTACTTCATTCATTAAAGCTTCTGCATCATCTGGATACAAATTATCTATAATATTAGATAAAACCACTGCATCCACATATGAGTCATCTATATTTTTTAATGCCTCAATACCACCTTGAATAAAATGAAACTCGCCTTCTAGCATTTGCTCCGCTCTTTTTTGCGCACTTTCAATTCCTTTTTCAGACAAATCAATTCCTATGTTGTGTTCCGTTCCATTCATCGCACACAAAAATAGCATTGTTCCGTTTCCACATCCAAAATCAAGAATTTTTTTCGTCCCATTACAAACCCACTTAATTCCCTTATCAATAGTTTCATTTCCAGAAGTCGATTTAACTGGTGCATTAGGTGTTTCCTTTGAAAAAATATTATTCCATTCATTTACGCATTTGTCATATTTGCTTTCCATAATTGTCCCCTTTAATTTTAAACTATATTAAAAATGTAATTTCATGTGAAAATTTCACCATACCGCTGCCTAAACAGCTTTCATCCTATTGCTTGGCAATCTCAATAGATAAATTTTATTTTATGCACTATTTATTTTTATATCTTATTATTGGGTTCATGAAGTCATATGCGCTCGCGCGCAAACTCTTATTTAATTCGTAGTATAAATTTGTTTTGTGCATTATTTTTTTGACAGCTGAGTATTGAGTTCATGAAGTCATATGCGCTCGCGCGCAAACTCTAGATGGGTACCTTATGTTAATGTTCAATTCTCTGTTATCTCTAATTTTATATCAAAGAATAAATTTTATTTGCATTCTTTATATAAATCAAAATATTATATAAAGGAGAACCAGATTTACTGATTCTCTTATGATATAAATATGTTTAAAAATCCAAAATACTTTCCAGTAGAACACATCGCATGAATATCAATTTCGCTCAAATTTCTTGCAACAGAAGTCGAAAATGAAGCTATACCTATAACACTTACTACAGCTAATAGTCCTAATAATAAAATTTTTACTTTATTATTTTTCTTTATCATCATAACACCTCCCTCTATAGTGACTTCAAAGAAAATTCAGCAATTTCTTTAGTCTTAAAGTTGTCACCATTTTTTGAATAAAAAGATATTAATTTAAACATTATTTTTTCATTTATTGATTCTATTATGCTTGATATAAAAAACACCTTATTTTTTATATCATTCATTTTTTTCAATTCATTTAACCTACTATACATATCTATTAAATCACATATTACTTCATTTACCAAAGTATAATTTTTCTGCTTTTCAGCTAAATTTAAAGCTTTTAAATAATATTCTTCTTCTAAATTGTTTTCATTTACGTATTTATATATCTTTCCCATCTCGTAATAAATCTCTTGCCCATATTCAATTGATAGCGTACAATTTTTTAAGCATTTAAGTATAATTTTAAGTTCCTCTTTAACCTTTTCAATATTTTCAACTTTTATATAATTATTAATAATGTTTATGCGTATAAGTATTTGCTTTTCTAAATCATTTTTGTCTATCAAGTTTAAAATTTCATTTAAAATACTGAGTGCCTCATCGTACGTATTTAATCTATATAAACAATTTGATTTATTTATCAAAATATTAACATATGTTGATACCTTATTAACCTTATCTACTAATTCTTCAGCCATTTCAATATCTTCTATAGCTTGTTTAAATTTTCCTATCTTTTTGTAGCATAATGCTCTATTGAATCTAAAAATAACAGAATCTTCTTTTGGCAGTTCTCTAAAATGTGTTAATGCAAATTCGCAACACTTAATACTTTCTTCATACTTATCAATATAAGTGTAAACCATAGATAATTTTCTCAATACTGTTATCAAAGTTCTACTTAAGATATTTTTATCAATTAAAGTCAATTCTTTCTCATAATATAAAACACTTTTATATATTTCATTTTTGTTGTAAAAATAATCTCCTGCCATCTCATATACTTGTATCTTTTTACTTGTGATATCCCAATTAACTAAGAATTCTTCTATCTCTATAAGTATTTTAGCAAAACTATCATCTTTACATATAGCTACAGCTTTCAATTCTTCTATATATTCACTAAGAATTTTATTAGCTTGACTATTTGTGTTTTCAAGCAAATACTCAACTGTTTCTGTAACTTTAAAATGTCTTTTTTTACCTAGTTCATTCAAATTTTTTATTATTACCTCTGCTGTATTTTTAGTTATATTTGCCTTATTCGTTTCAATTTCACTTATTAAATTTCTTGTTATATCATTTCCCGAAATCTCATCTTGTTTTAAACAATATTTTTCTCGAATCAATCTTAATTTATCACCATCCGATATCACTGTATTTTTTTCCATATTTTAAAACCTCCGCATTTATATAACTTATATTCACTACCATTAATTATAACAAGCTCAAACTTTTTTGTAAATATTAAAACTTACATTTTGTAATTTAATGTATTTATTTTATCGATTTTCCACAAACTGATTTGCAACTAGTTCATGTAACCAATATATTCTGTATTTTGATTACACCTAACATTCCTCATTAATGATTAATTTTATTAAAATTCTCTTATTAAATTTTCCTATAAAAGCATATAAAAAGTGCTTCAAAGTATTGATTTGCAATAGATTGAAGCACTTTAATTTATTCTGCCGGTTGGAAAAATTAACACCATTATTATTTTTTATATTTAATTTTTTCAGTGCATATATATTTACTTATTAATCCATGCCTTACTCTAATATAAGATCTCATTTATTTCTAGTATAAATTCGTTTTGTGCATTATCTTTTTTACATCTAAATATTAGGTTCATGAAGTCATATGCACTCTCGTGCAGACTCTAGATGGGTACATCTTATGTTAATGTTAAACTGAAAAATTATGCAAAGAACGTTGCAAAACCGTAGAATTTAAATACATCTTATGTTAATGTTAAACTGAAAAATTATGCAAAGAACGTTGCAAAACCGTAGAATTTAAATACATCTTATGTTAAAGTTTACGCTAATAAGAAGATAAATTTAATTTGTACTATGAATTTGTTTTGTGCTTTATCCTTTTTGCATCTAAGTATTGGGTTTATGAAGTCATATGCGCTCGCGCGCAAACTCTAGATGTGTACCACTGTAAATAAGTCATTTCTTAAACTTATTATACTCTCTTAAACCGCATTATTAAAGGATTTTTCAAAATTTTTTCAACCGATTTTCATTTTTTGAAAAAAGCATGTAAAAAACGCCTCAAAGTATTGATTTACCATAGATTGAGGCACTTTGATTTATTCTGTCGGTTAGAAAAATCAATACCATTATTAGTTTTTATACTTAATTTTTCAGTGTATATATTTTACTCATTAACAGTATCTTACTCTAATATAAGTTCTAATTTAATTTGTATTATAAATTTGTTTTGTGCATTATTTCTTTTGACAGCTTAGTATTTACTTCATGAAGTCATATGCGCTCGCGCGCAAACTCTAGATGTGTACCACTGTAAATAAGCCATTTTCCATTTTATTATACTCTCTTAAGCCGCATTATTAAAGGATTCCCTCAAAATTTTCCCAACCGATTTTGATTTTTTGAAAAAAGCATATAAAAAGTGTGAGAATAAAGTTGATATCTAAGTTTAAAATATTTGCAATCCTATATTTGTATGATATATAATTAATCAAATAAACAACTGTAAGCTAATTAAATTCTAATATTTATATAAAATCACCAAATGGAGGTACTTTATGAAGGTTATATTCCTTGATATAGATGGTGTTCTTAATTCAGAAGGATTTTTAAATAATAACCCAAACCAAGCAATTGATAGAAAGGGCGTAGGTATTTTAAAAAACATAGTTGATAAAACAGGAGCTGTTATTGTTATGTCTTCAGGCTGGAGATTATGGTTTGATGACAATATGTTGCCACAGGATGGGTATTCTCAATGTTTATATGAAATTTTGTGTGAGTTTAATATAAAATTATTTGGGAAAACACCTGATTTCAGCACCGAAGAAATACGAACTAGAAAAACTTTTAGTCACGTAAAAGCCAAAGAAATTACTGCATGGCTAAATGATCATGAGGTTGTAGAAAAATATGTTGTGATAGATGATTTAGATTTAAAAAATGAAGAAATTAATGCTCATTTAGTTAAAATAAATGGACAAGTAGGTATTACTGAAGAAGATGCACGATGTGTTATTGATATGATTAACTAATAAGGCTATGTTTTAAAAGAATGTTGATATGAGATTATGGCATTAATGGACTCTAAGAATTGCTCGTTTATAATTTGCTACCCATTTAGATGCATCGTCCTGATGCCTAAATGGCTTTGACCATCCTAGTCAAAATTACACAAATTATAAACAATCAATCCTAAGAGTCCATAAAAGCCAACGCATCACATCAACATTCTTTTAAAAATAGCTAAACTTACTAAAGGAAGCTATGTCTTAAATAAGTGTGAAAATCAACACTTATTTAAAACATAGCCACTAATAAAAATATTTTTTGTTAGTCAAAACATGTCTATTGATTTTACATAATAATTTAAGATATAGAAGGATGTTAAAAAAGACATTCTATAATTTTTATTATACTGTACATAAATCCTTATAAGCTGCTCGTAAAAAAGAATATCTATATTTTTCACATGCTCCTATAGATTAACTTTCCCATTTTCACTTTTTGAAAAAATTATATAGAAAGTGCCTGAAATTATTATAATTCAATGGATTGAAACACTTTTACCGAATATCAATATTTGTTTAGTGAATTATTTCTTTCATCATTAAATGTTCCGTGACTCCATTTTGTATAAGTTAGGAATAACCCCAACCTCTTTATACTCCAATTTCTTCCTCATCCACTTTTTGATTTCTAATAACACTATGTTTGTGTCCATATGCAAAGTATACAATAAGCCCTAGTAATAGCCATATTACAAATCTTATCCAAGTAACTGGTTTTAATCCAAGCATTAAATAAATACAAAAAACTATTGTAAGTGCAGGCGTAAAAGGAACCCCTGGACATTTAAATTTTCTTTCTACATCTGGCATTGTTTTTCTTAAAACTATAATTCCCAAGGAAACCAAAATGAATGCAAATAATGTTCCTATATTACAAAGTTCCATTATTATATTAAGTGGTACAACACCTGATAGAATAGCAATTAGCACTCCAGTAATTACTGTGCATAAGCCTGGAGTTCCATGCTTTTCATTTACGTGTGAAAATACTTTAGGTAAAAGACCATCTCTTGACATAACCATAAAAATTCTAACTTGTCCATACAAAACAACTAACAGAGTAGAAATCATTCCTACTACAGCTCCAGCACCAACAAGCGCTGACCCCCAATTTATTCCTATATACGAAAGAGCACCGGGAAGTGCATTATTTATATCTATTTTTTTAAATGGTATTATTCCTGTAAGAACCAAAGCAACAGACATATACAATACAACTACTACCACAAAACATATCATAATACCCTTTGGAACATCTCTCTCCGGTTTTTTAGTTTCTTCCACTGCAGTTGCTATAGCATCAAAACCTATGAAGGAGAAAAATATTATGGCTGCTGCTGACATAACACCACCTGCTCCATAAGGCGCAAAAGGATGATAGTTAGCTACCTTAATGTGCATTGCACCAAAGAAGATAAATAATAATATTATAAATATTTTTAATCCTACTATCATATTGTTTATTTTTGCACTTTCAGAAACCCCTTTATATAAAAGCAGCGTTACCGCTAAAGTTATTAAAACAGCAGGCAAGTCCAAAATTCCACCAGCCATTGGAGTTTTAGTAATGCTAATCGGAATTTTTATACCAAAATTACTTAATATGCCCATAAAGGTTCCAGACCAGGCAGAAGCCACCGATGCTCCAGCTACTAAATATTCAAGCATTAAATCCCAACCTATTATCCAAGCTACAATTTCTCCAAATGCAATATATGAATAAGAATACGTGCTTCCAGAAACAGGAAACATCGAAGTAAGTTCAGAATACGTAAGTGAACACAAGCCACTTGTTATTGCTGCTAACAAAAAAGAAATTATAACTGCTGGTCCTGCAAGCTTAGCTCCCTGACCTGTAGATACAAAAATCCCCGTGCCAACAACACAACCTATCCCTACCGCTGCAAGATCAAAGCTCGTAAGTTTTTTCTTAAGTCCACTTTTACTAGCATCATTTTTAAAATTAATTACTGTCTTTTTTCTAAATACGTCCAAATTTTTTGCCCCCTCAAATTCTAGTTTTTTGTCATATTGATACTTTTACTTTTCATTTCATATTAATATATCATAAATGCGAAACATGTTTTAACTGTTTGTTAATATATTTTTTATGTTTATTGCATTTTACTGCAATTTTATACATTAGTCAATAACTTAATAAATTTTATTTAATATACATTAATAGAATTTTAATACATTATACATAACAAAAGATAATTATCATAAGATAGTTGTTTTTTGTTAACTATTGTGTTATATTAAATTTATCAGGCTAACCATATCTTAGGAGGATTTTATTATGGATAAAGAAAAAGCTGAAAATTTAATATTAAAGATGGTGAACTTTCATACTCTATTTGAAAGCCAATTTCTGGACTTAATGCCCAATTTAAATAACTCAGAGGTTACCCCACTGCTTTCTAGAATGTTAAATGAGATTCACAATACAGGTTCTACAACTTCTTCTTCCTTGAGCAAAAAATTAAATTTATCTGTTCCTAACACAAGCAGAAGTGTAAATGCGCTTTATAAATTAGGGTATATAAATAAAAAGCAAGACTTAAATGATAAAAGAATTGTTTATTTGACGCTATCGGAAAAAGGCTTAGCATTAATTGTAAAATCAATTTACTCGTCCCAAGAAAAATTTTTAAAAAAGTTTGCTGTTCTTTCTGAGGAAGAAATAGAACAATTAACACTAGCATTTTCAAACTTAACAAATATACTTTTAAAAATGAGAAATTTAAATACTAAAGTTTGAAAGAAAGGAGTTTTATCATGATTACAAAATCTATAAAATCAAAATTAATTATTCTTATAGGAAGTCTACTTATAGTATTAAGTATAGGTCTTGGAAGTATTTCTTACATTAACTCTTCAAAGGCTCTAGTTTCCAATATAACAAAAACCTTTCCGCAAATAGCAACACAAGCTGCCAATACCGTACAAGCCTCACTTGACAGTCATATTAATGAACTAAAAATAGTTGCATCAAATGACGATTTAAAAAGCAATTCAGTTTCTATAAATGATAAATTATCAATTTTAAAAGATCAAAATACTTTAACTGGAAGTATAAAAATAGGCTATGCAAATCTTGATGGAGAAATATATTATACAGATGGTACTAGTGAAAATATTAAAGATACAACTTATTTTCAAAAAGCTTTGTCTGGCGACACTTACATAACTGATCCAGTTGTAGCTGATGATAAAAAATCAATTTCTATGGAATATGCTGTGCCTATAAAAAGCAACAATTCTGTTACAGGCGTTTTAGTTTCTGTAAGAGACGCCCTTGAATTAAGTGACATGATTAAGAAAATTTCCTTTGGTAAAACTGGAAGTGCGTATATGATAAACAGTAAATCTGAAAGCATTGCGTACAAGGATAAAAGTATGCCTCTAAATAAATATAATTCTATAGAAGAAGCTAAAAAGGATCCAAGTCTTGCTGGTATCGCAGCTATGCAAAAAAGAATGATTGCTGGTGAAAAAGGCTTGAGTAAGTATACCTTTGGTGGTAAGGAATCCTACGGCGGTTTTGCACCTGTAAAAAAAGAGCATTGGTCAATTGTCGTAATTCTTGAAAAAGATGAACTTTTATCGGAATTAAATGACTTAAAAAAATCAGTTTTAATATCTTCATTGGCATTTTTAATTTTAGGACTTTTAGTAACTTACTTTATTGCTGATAAACTCTCTAAACGTATTAAATACTCTGCAAAATTTTTAAACATTCTGTCTACAGGTGATTTTTCTAAAAATGTTGATGAAAAACATTTAAATTATAAAGATGAAATAGGTGATATGTCAAATTCAATGAAATCAATGAAAACCTCTATTGCTTATATGATTAATTCTTTTAAAAGCACCTCAAACACAATAAGTGATAATTCAAATAGCCTATCTGATATATCTCAGCATATGAGTTCTTCATCAAGCAATGTATCTTTGGCTATACAAGAAGTTGCAAATGGTGTTAGTGATCAAGCAAATGATCTAATTGAAATTACAAATTCATTAAACTTATTTAGCGATAAACTAGAATATATAGTAAATAATATAAAAGAAATTAATAGCAATACCTTAACCATGAATAATCTTGCAAATAGCAGCAATAGCGACATGTCATTACTTGTAGAAGCCGTAAGTAGTATTAGTTCTTCTTTCAAAAATTTAGAAGAAAAAATTCTCAATTTTAATAAGAATATTAAAGATGTATCCAGCATAGTTAATATGATAAACTCTATTGCTTATCAGACAAATTTACTTGCATTAAATGCTTCTATAGAAGCTGCACGTGCTGGTGAAACTGGAAAAGGCTTTGCAGTTGTTGCTAACGAAATTAGAAAACTTGCTGAACAAACAAAAGTTTCGTCACAAAATATAACAAATTTAATAGGCTCACTTTCCGAAAACACTGAAATTATAACCAAAAATACAAGTGAAATGAAAACTGGTTTAGATGGACAAGTAAATGTGATAAATGAAACTTTAAGCTCCTTTGAAAAGATTATTGGTGTAATTAAAATTGTAATTCCTAAAATTCAATCTGTAAATTCATCTACTTTAGAGATAAAACAAGAAAAGGATAGCATAGTTACAAAAATAGAAAGTGCCTCTGCCGTTGCTGAAGAAATTTCTGCTTCCTCTGAGGAAATAACAGCTTCTGCTGATGAAATGAATAATTTATCCTCTAAAGTGTCCTTAGCTGCAGAAAATTTAAATTCTATGACAAAAGATATGACTACACAAATAGACAAATTTAAAATATAAGGCATCTTAAAAAAATAGCAATGCCAGAAACTATTTAGCTTCTGGCATTGCTATTTGACTTTTTAGTTTAAAAATGATGAAAATTTAATTTCTTCATCTGCCCCCGCAAACTAAAAATATTTATCGTAAGCCCCTTTTTTAAATATATACCATTGTGAAACTTAAAATTTATTTGTACCAAAATGCCGTCTTCCGGGCATTATGGTGCACATGAATTTTAATAGTTGAACTGGTATATTTATGCTAATGCTATTGTATTTCCATATGCATGTCGCCCGATTTTATTAAGCCAGATTTTTTCATTGCAAAATAAATTGGCATAACTATTGCAGATGGTAAAATGATACCTGTAAAAATATAAATTAGAATTCCTTTAACTCCCTTTGTAGCTGCAATATTGAGCGGTGCTATAAGCGAATTCAATCCAAGTCCTGCTAACTCATAGCTTGAACTAAATTTAAACAAAACTGTTGCTATAGGTGCACACACAAAAGATGCTATAAAGGTTGGTATTACAAGTTTTGGATTCTTTATTATATTAGGAAATTGAACCTTAGGAGTTATAAGCCCTTGTGCTATATTTGCACCTGCTTCATTTTCTCTAAAAGACATTATTGTAAATCCAACAAATTGAACCGTACACCCTATAAGCGCTGCTGCGCTAGACACTGGATCAAGTTTAAGTGCAATTGCTATTGCTGCCGATGATGCTGGCGTCATTAAAAGTATGCTCCAGGCAAGTGATACTAAGGCTGAACCAATAAGTGGTGATACTTTAACAGAATATGCAATTTGAGCACTTAACCAATTTAATGCAGGCGTAGTTACTGCCGCAAGACCAAGTCCAGCGATTCCACCTACTACAACTGCTGAAAATGGTATTGCCATCATATCAAGTCTCGTTTTTCCCGTAACTTTCTTACCTACAATTACCGCAATAACAGCTGCTATTACTGCACTTATCGGCTGTCCTGATACAAATGTAATTCCTGCTGGTGTAATATGCGCTGCATTTCCTCCAACTGAAGCCGCAATCATTGCACTAAATATAATAAGAGTATTACCTTCAAGCTGATATGCTATTCCAGCTCCAATTGCAGGTGCAAGCATTGATTTTGCAATGGTTCCTATTCCTACAAATGCAGGCCAGTGAATAAACTTTCCTATGGTTTCACATAAAAGTCCTATTCCCAGCATAACAAGTACTGAATTTGCAATGCCAGCAGCCGCTTTATATGCCATTTCCTTTATGGAGTCTTTTCCGTCTACGTCTTGAACATATTGGTGTTCAATTTCTTTTGCGCCTTCCATTTCTACTCATCTCCTCAAGAACTTAGCGTATTTAGATATTAAATCTTTTTTTTTATTTGGTATAGTATTTTATTTATTTTTTGTGAATTAATTAATTTGAAATTGTATACATATACTTTTTAAAAAATAAAAACGTTTTATATTGACTTTTTACTATAGATATAACATCTCAACTATTATAAATGAATTTTAAGTTTCACAATAGTATATCCTTACAAGCACTATGAGTTTTAGTATACAAAAAAAGAGAAGCTATTACTTCTCCTCTTTTTTATTTACCATGTCTCTTTATAAAGTTATATACCGCCCCTATTAATCCCGCATCATTTCCATGCTTGCACAAGCCTATATCAACTTTAACATTTTCCCATTCTTTGTATCCGTATAACTTTTCCTCAATCTTTTCAATGAAGCCTTCCCTTTCACTTATACCTCCACCTAAAAGTATTTTTTCAGGATCTAGTATAACTGCTAAATTAAATATTCCCCTGCTAATTCTATCAAACAAATTTTCAATCATTTTATTAACATTTTCATCTTTCTCTGCTTCTTTAAAGACCTCATATCCTTCTACTAAACATTCCTCATCCATTTTTTTATATTTCTTATATTCCCTCACAAGTGTTCCAGTAGAAGAATTTTCATTCATCATTAACTTATCATCATTGTTTATCATAAATCCAAGTTCTCCGCCTCTAAAACCGTGTCCATGAACTATGTTACCATCTACAATGACAGCTCCTCCAATTCCAGTACCTACAGTCATACATATAAAGTCATTACACCCAACTGCATTTCCATTAAATTTTTCTGCAAGCCCTGCACAATTTGCATCATTTTCTATTTCAACTGGTAGATTTAATTCTTTTTCAAGTATTTCTTTTAAATTCTTTCCGTTTAGACACTCAATAGCACCAGCTTTCACAGAGTAACCCGTGTTATAATCTATAAATCCAGGTAAACTTATTGCTATACCTTCAATATCATATTTTGATATATATTGTTTTATAACTTTCTCCATCATATCAACAAATTCATCTAACTGCTTATATTTTGTATTATATTTTCCCTTTTCAATTATGTCTCCCTTTTCGTTTAAAATACCATGTTTTATCTTAGTTCCACCAACATCAAATGCAATATATCTTTTCATTCAAATCCCCACCTTTAATTTTGTTAATTATACTGGTTATTTCCCCTTCATTTTCTCTCATAAAATTTATATTTTGAAAAAGCTCCCATTCTTCTTCATGCATAACAAATGCATCCGGTTTCACTTTAACATCTCTACAATATCTCATCCTTCATAAAAAAAGCTGATTTTATTGGCAATAATGCTGCTCCAATTATAGCGGAGTTTTTCTTAAGCTTCGATGCCATAAGCTTTAAATCATTCTTGTCATAAAAACTGTTTTCTATAAAGATTTTCTTTTTTAAATCTTCCATAAATAATTCTGAGTACTCACTTATTTCTCCACCTAAAACTATATATCTCGGATCTAAGGCAAGTTCTATATTTTGTATTCCTGCTGCTAATATATTTAAATATTTATCAAAATGATCTCTCGCAATTTCATCTCCGACTTTTAAAGCTTGAAAAAATACAGACAAATTATTAATCTTCATATTACTAATTTCATTGAAGCCTTCTAATAATGCTCTTTGTGATGCATACAATTCCCAGCAACCTTTTCTTCCACATCCGCACTGCTTTCCATTTGGTACCAAAGTCATATGTCCAAACTCACCAGCCCTCTTATTTTTACCTTTATATAGAAGTCCTTTAACTATTATCCCTGTACCAACTCCACTAGTAATTGAAATATACACTAAATCCTCTTTATCCTTTACTAGTCCAACGTTGAGTTCAGCAAGTGCCGCTGCATTGGCTTCATTTTCAATAAACATAGGCATATTAAAATATCCTTCAAACTTTTTAAAATCTACATTTCTTACTCCTATGTTAGGCGCTAACTCCAATAGAAGCTTTTCTTCATTAACAGTTCCAGGCAGTGAAAATCCTATTCCAAGAATCTTATTTCTTTCAACACCAGTAACTTTAAGAGCATTTTCAATTATTTTTGCAACTTCCTTCATTATAGTATCCATGTCCTTTAAACCACTAATGAGGAATTCTTCATCATATTTGATATTGAGATCTAAATTTGTTAATATAACTCTAGCTTTTTCTGGATTTATATCAACGCCAAAGGTGAACCTACTATTTGGCAAAAAGGTTACAATTACTGGTTTCCTCCCACCAGTTGAATCGGCTACCCCGCTTTCTTCAACAATTTCTTCTTGTAAAAGCTCATTTACATTAGATATTACAGTAGGTATACTTACATTCATTTCCTTTGCAATATCCTGTTTAGTTAATTGTTTCTTTCTGTAAATTAAACTTAATATTCTTTCCTTAGTTTGATTTCTTGCTATACTAGACATAACTCACCATACCTCATAAATTACATTTTATTTATAATTGATTCTAATTATTCTTTTATTTCCTTAAAATCTTACATTCATATATTATCACACTTTCCTAGCTTCATAAATATATTTTACAAAGCAACTCCTCAAAACCTAATTTTTTGTTGTTTTAACTATGAAAACGTATTCATTTTTCAAGTTATCACAAAAGATATACGCATGTGATTATTACACTACAGGCGTACATAAAGAAAGGTATCCTTTAAATTTTACTATACCGCACCTAAAACCTTATGAGCGGCTCATAAAAAAGAATACCTATGTTTTTTGCATGCTCGTACAAATTATTGATTTTTATTTGTGAATCTACTTTGAACATCTTCCAGCACTGGCTGAAGCAATATAATAATTGCATATGCTACAAAGCTTATAAGTATAAGCATAGAATTTCCTAAATACTTGTATAAGAATCCATATATAACAACAACCCCTAGTATCTTTAAAAACACACCAATATTTTTAAAAGATTCATAAATAGATATTTTTAATGCATTTTTTATACTTAGATAAAATCTTGATATTATAACAAAATTCATAATAGCTACGGATACTAAAATAATTTGAAGCACATTAAATATGTATGAAACATTCTTTATAGAACCACCTAATTTTAAAAAATATAACCTATTAAAATTAAAAATTAAAAATATTGCTAAATAAAATACCCAATAAAACATACCTTCAAAAAAATTATTTTTATATCCTTTCAAATAATTTTTACTTATATTTTCCATTATATTTTCGCTTCTACGGGCTTTATTAACCGTATAAAACAGTGCTATTAAGTTTGGTCCAATAAAAATTGACACCACTAGTAATACGATTTCAAACAAACCATTTTTAAAGGCAGCTTGTACTAATATAGCTAATAAAACTGGTATATTAAAAACTAAAAACCATATGCTACTAACAAGAAATACCCATAAATAACTCCCCATAACATAAAATCTACTCTCTTGTAAATCATTATTTGTCATATTCCACCACCCACGTAATATTTTTTAATTTAAAATAAGTATTTTTAATTGGCATGTTTTAAATAAGTATTGATTTTCACACTTATTTAAAACATAGCTTCCTTTAGTATGTCGGGATATTTTTAATCAAATGAATCTTTTATGTTAAACCCAAAGCCTTTTGATAAATTATTAATTTTATTAATGACATTTTCTTTATCTGAACCATTTAAAGGTGTAGGACAATAATCATTGCTGCTATTAACAGATGAAATTCTAAAAGGTACCGCCCTCACATTATACTTTAAAAGCGCTCCATTTTTAAAATAAAACTTAGTTTGAAGTACAAAGGTTTCCTTATCCGTCGGATTGGAGTTTCCACCAAAGCAAAAATTTCCCAAGCTGTAACTTATTATTTTCCCCTTATATTGTTCAATACCTTGAATTACATGAGGATGATGCCCGACGATTAAATCAGCTCCTTGGTCAATTGCATAATGTGCTAAAGCTTTTTGAACTGAATTAGGATAATAACTTCTTTCAATTCCCCAGTGAAAATTTATAACAACTGCAGCACAACCACTATTTTTTAATTCACTTATATCAGATTTTATTTTATTTTTTACTTCATTATTATATTCAAAACCCTCATAGCCTAAAAATCCTATTTTTACACCTTTAACATCCTTTATCCACTTATTATCCATACCAAAATAACTTATATTATACTTTTTTAAAGCCTCTAAAGTATCATTGAAGCCTTTCTCATAATAATCCATTGTATGATTATTAGCTAAATTTACACCTTCAATTGAACCATCCTTTAAAGCTTCGGCAAACTCCGGTGGTGCTTTAAAAGCATAAGTTTTATTAGCTTTAACATTTGAATTTGTAAAAGTGGATTCAAGATTTACTGTAGTAATATCGTCCTTACTAAACAAATTATATGCATTCTTAAATAAATATGAATAATCATTATTATGATTTCGGACTATTGTTATAAGAGATGTCGATTCGTCTAACCTTGGGTCTGTACCTATTGTACAATCGCCAGCACTAGTCAAAACTACATCTGTCTCCATATTTTTCTTCACAGTACCTTTCTTAATAATATTTTTAGTACTTTTAGAATTCTTGGATACTATACTAATTTTATTAAGATATCCTGATTTATACGAAAAAAATGTCATAATCATTATAGATACTGCGCACAAAGCTATATAGATAAATATTTTTGAGGCTTTATTTCCATCTTTCATTAAAACTTCCCTCACTCTTATATGTATAGTTCAGCTAATTTAATTCTATACTATATATAATAGCATTGTAAACAAATATAAAAAAAAATACTAAAGGCTATTGATTATTTCTAAATTAGTAGTATACTAATAATTAAGAAATAACAATTATTAAATAATATGAATTATCTATAAAATTAGTAATGAGGATTGATATTTATGAAAACTGAAAAAAAACTTGATTTAATAATAATTGGCGCCGGACCAGCTGGGCTTACGGCAGGTATTTATGGTTCTAGATCAAACTTAGACTTAATGATTCTTGAAAACGAGCTTGTAGGTGGTCAAATACGTGAAAGTCCATGGATTGAAAACTTTCCTGGTTTTACTTCAATTTCTGGTTCTGATTTAGCTGATAAAATGCAAGATCATGCAGTTAAATCTGGTGCAAAAATCGATGAATTTGGAAATATAAATTCAATAAAATTAACCGACACTGAAAAAATAATAGAAACAGACGATTTTATTTATAAGCCCAAGGCTGTAATTATTGCAACTGGTTCAAAAAGTAGACCACTTCCAGTTCCTGAAGAAAATATTCTACATGGAAAGTGCATACATTATTGCGAACTATGTGATGGACCAATGTATGGTGGAAAAGATTTAGTCGTAGTTGGCGGTGGAAATTCTGCTATAAATGCAGCAATATTTTTAACTAAATATGCTAAAAATATCACATTAGTTCATCATTCGGCTAATTTAAAAGCTGAAAAAATAACAGTAAACAAACTATTTGAAAACAAAAATGTAAAACTAATGTTAAATACAGAAATCAAGCATGTACTTGGTGAAAATTCAATTAAAGATATTTTATTTGAAAATACAGAAACTGGTGAAAATGGCTCTTTAAAGGCCGATGGTATATTTGTATATATTGGCACTAAACCTACAACAGCACTATTCAAAGATTATATAAATTTGACTAGTTCAGGGCATATAAAAACAAATGAAAATTTAGAAACAAATATAAAAGGAGTCTTTGCTGCTGGTGATGTAAGGTATAAAGATATTAGGCAATTAACAACAGCCGTTAACGACGGATCTATAGCTGCATTAGCGGCTGAAAAATATATAAATGGATTACAATATTAAGGAGGAATTTATTATGGTTAAAGTTTATTCTACAACATCTTGTCCTTGGTGCAAAAAGGCTAAGGAGTATTTAAAATCAAAGGATATTGCTTTTGAAGATTTAAATGTTCAAGAAAATATGGAAGCTCAAGAAGAAATGATTAATTTATCTAAGCAAAGAGGCGTTCCTGTTATAAACATAGATGGAAATATAATTGTTGGTTTTGATAAGCCTGCAATTGATAATCTCTTATTTAATAAATAGCAAATAAAGCTTAGGAGGAATTTAAAATGAAAAAATATGTATGTGTAGTATGTGGATATATTTATGATCCTGCAGAAGGTGATCCAGATAACGGTGTAGCTCCTGGAACTTCTTTTGAAGCCATTCCTGATGATTGGCTTTGCCCACTTTGTGGTGTTGGAAAAGATCAATTTGAAGAAGTAAAGTAATAAATTAAAGTATAGTGTAAAATGAAATAACATGGGAAAGGTGCATTAAAAAAATACATCTTTCCCATGTTATTTTAATATATAGTTGTTTTCTAGCAATTAAGAGGATTTTAGTATATTCATGGAGAATATATTTATATTATAGATTTTTATGGTAGTATGGGTGGTAATTTAATGGAGAATTTTATTAAAGAATTAGAAAGTAAAAAAATTTTATCTAAAGATGATATAATAATTCTTAAAAAGTATATTGCAACAAAATATGCTGACCATTCTCCTGCACAAAAGTTGCATGTTTTAACCACTTCAATTAACCAAGTTCTTGATAAAAACATTGAAGGCATAAAAAAAGAATATGCTGAAACAATTAGGCAATCACTATTAAAAACTACCTTACTAAAAGATGGACGAACTATATTTCTAATAGATATATTCAATACCTCCATTTCTTTTCAAGATGGAACCTATGATTTTTCCGAAAGCATTCTAAATTGGATAAATTCACATGTCGATAATAAGGCTTCAGAAGAGGATCTTAAAAAATTCAACTTAAAATTTGAAGAAAAGTACGATATTCAAAATAAGGCTGCTGAAGTAATAAAGACCGATGCAACTACATCAATTGAAAATATTAAACCTAATGCTATAGAATTAAAAGAGACTTTAGAAATTGAATCTACAAATGTATTAGAAAAAGCAAAGCATATTGTCACCTCAAAGAAAGTTAAATGTGCGGCTTGTGTCCTTTTGGTTGCATCTTTTTTATTTCAATATAAATACGTTTTTAGTAAAAATCTACCTCATAAAAATGTTTACACTAACAATATTTCTTCTGCAAAACCAATTGTAAAAAATCAAGAAAAAATTGCTTCAAATAAAGCAATTTCTTCTAATTTACCACAATACTTTAAATATAAAAAAATAAATCAAGACAAATTAAAAAGCTACCTAGCTAGCAAGAACTCACTTTTGATAAAAGAACCTTATTTTTCAACACTTATAAACGTTGCAAAAGAATTTGATTTAAATCCTTTGGTTTTATTTGCAATTACTGGTCAGGAGCAAGGCTTTGTTCCAGCTAATGCTTCAAGTTCTAGCAAAATTGTAAATAACCCTTTTAATGTTTTTCACAGCTGGCAAGAATATAACACAAATTTAAAAGATGCTGCTGAAATAGCAAGCAGAACTGTAATTAATTTATGTAAGGACAGGCCCAATGATAAAGAAGCCTTTCACTGGATAAATAGAAAATATGCCGAAGACCCGCATTGGGGTGATGGTGTTGAGAAAATATACGACACCTTAGAAGAAGTTGTGAAGTAAGTGTATTGCAGGATATTAAATAAAATTAATAAATCTAAGGCAAAAAACTTTAAAAGCCTAAGAAGTTTCAATAACTCGCTGAAAACAAGCTCAGACAATTGAAACCTCTAAGGCTTTTAAAGTTTTTTACCTAAGATTTATAAAATTTTATTTAAATCATCCTACAACACACTTACTTCACAATGCACATGATTTTAAATGAAAAAATTCCTTCGTGCCTACGGAATTTTGGTGTAGCACAGAAACAATATTTATTACTGAAATCATTAAATTTACTTTATTAAGTTGTTAAATAACAATTATATATTGTAAAACAAAAATGTAGTGGATTAATCAAAGAACCTTTGGTAGGTGTAAGGAAAAAATTTGCCGCTTAATTTTATTTAGGATTTTGAGCCGCTATTCACTAACATCATTTTTGTACGCCTACCAAAGGTTCTTTGATTTTGCACTACATTTTGCTTCTTAATGTTTAAATTTTACTTATTAACCACTTATTATTGCAAAATAATATTGACTTTTCAAATACCTAGGACTACTATGTATATATACCTAGATATACTATGTATTATAAGGAGGTTAAAATGAAAATAAATAAAGAACTTTTGAAAGGTAGTACTACAATATTAGTTTTAGGCTTACTAAAGCAAAAACCTATGTATGGTTACGAAATGATAAAAGCAATTGATGAAAAATCTAATGGAATTTTTGCTTTTAAAGAAGGAACTTTATATCCAATACTTCATGGACTTGAAAATGATAATTATGTTGAAGCTTACTGGGAAGAAAGTTCTGAGGGAAGAAAAAGGAAATATTACAGAATTACAAAAGATGGATTAAAGCATTTGGCTGAAAAGGAAGAAGAATGGACTGCATACAAGGGTGCAGTAGATAAATTTTTGTGGGAGGGATTTAGTTGGGCATAAAACACACAGCTTTTAAAAAGTACACTGATGAAGTTTGTTCTCAAATCAAATGCAAAGAAGTTCATTCTGAAATAAAGGAAGAATTAACCAATCACCTAGAAGAAATCAAAGAAGAATACATTATGCAGGGAGCAAGTTTAGAAGAAGCAGAAAGGCAAGCTGTAGCACATATGGGTGATAGTGAAAAAATCGGGTTTGACTTAGATAAAATCTACAGAAAAAGACCAGAATACAGGACCTTAATTGTTACTTGCATTCTTGTAACTCTCGGTATTTTAGTTCAACTTATAATAAGCAAAAACATACCTTATAATTTAGCGCATATCTCTTTCGCACATATATTTATCTCTAATATTTTAGGGATTATTTGTGCAGCAGGCTTATATTTTTTCGACTATAGAAAAATTGAAATTCACTCAAAAGAACTATTTGTATTCGCTAACATATTAATAATTTTTTTATTGGCATTTGGCACTCCAGTAAATGGTGTTAAATTTTTTATTTTTTTTAATTTTAGATTAGACATAGCTTTTATAGCAACAATACTATATATAATTTCGTTATGTGGTATTTTACCAAAACTTCGTACAACTAAATATTACAAGATTAAAATAGTTTCTATATATGCCTTATGTGCTTTTTTAATACTACTTACAAAAAACTTCCCTTACATCATATTTTTCACATTAGTATTTTTGGTAATGCTCGTTTATTTAGGATATTCAAAAAAATACATTCTAGCTTTTTCATTAATAATATTTTTCGCACTATTTTGCCACGCATTTACTTCAGTTCAATATAGATATAAACTTACCTCCTTCATTAACTATAATCAATTTAAAGATAACATAGGTTATATAAATTATGAAATTCATGAATTGCTATCATCTGCTACATTATTTGGAAAAGGAGTATCTGTTGAAGCATTTAAGCTACTTCCAAGCATTACTTCTACATTTACTATATGTTATATAATTTACGCTTTTGGATGGGCTGCTGGAATATTAATTTTTTCACTAGTATTAATTTTATTAGTAAATCTATTTATTAAGATAAAATTTATTAAAAACAATTATGGAAAGACCTTATTTTTATCAATTTCAGCTTTATTTGCATTTGAATTTTTGCAATCTATATTGCTGAATTTAAATTTATCATCTATTTTATCTATAACAACACCATTTATAAGTTACTCTGGAACTTCTACACTAATAAATATGCTATTAATAGGTCTTATTAACAGTATCTATGCACGAAAAAACCTGCACAACTCCTTACAAAGCAAAGAGCCGAGATTTGAATTAAACTTGTTTTCTCGTTACAATAAGAAATCTAAAGTTTAGCAAAACCCTTATTCAGAGTACGGAGTACAGAGTACAAAGTACAGTGAAGGATGATTTTCTTCCGCTTTGCTACAGAAAATCTTATAACTTATTTTTTTATTGCTTACGCAATAGCACAATATATTGTGCTCAGCAAAGCTGAGAATATTTAAGTTTAAGATTTACCTGACGCAAGGGAAGGTAAATCATCCTTAACTGTACTCTGTACTTTGTACTCTGATTTAATGGTTCCAATAATTTTATATTATGTCTAAATTAATTATTAATACAATACCTTAATTCCTCTCTACACTAAATAAACGGATTATAAAATCTACTTCCCCTATGAATATTAAGAGAAAGCGAAATTATGAACAAAACAACTGCTACTCCCATTGCAAAATAGTCACTTTTAGTAAATTCTCTTTTTCTATACCAGGTACGTTTTTTATTATTTCCAAAAGATCTAAGTTCCATAGCACAACTAATTGTCTCTATTCTATCTAAACTTGAAAATATAAGTGGCATTAATATGGCAGCAGAGTTCTTTATTCTTCTTGTAAACTTTTCTTTCTTAGACATATCAATTCCTCTTGCCTGCTGTGCAAAAGCTATATCGTGGTATTCATTTTGTATGTCTGGAATGTATCTAAGTGTTATAGCAACAGAGTACGCAATTTTATAGCTTATTCCTAGCTTATTAAGTGATGCTGCAAATTCACTAGGCTCAGTAGTTACAATAAATAAAATAGCCATTGGAACTGCGGAAAAATACTTTATCATAATGTTAATCTGATAAAAAAGCTGCTCACTAGTTAAATAATAGCTGCCTATAATATGAAACAAATTATGTCTTGTTCCATATATTTTTACACCTTGATATGGTGCAAATATAAAAATGAATAAACTATTCATAACTAAGAAAAACAATATAAAATAAAATACAAAAGATATTTCTTTAAATTTTACTTTTGAAACTTTAAATATTACAAAACTAACTACAAGTAGTGCAATTAAAAATCTTGTATCATATGTTATCATTGATGCAAGTGCCCAAAATATGAAAAACACTAACTTTGTAGCTCCTGTAAGCTTATGTACAATAGAATCTCTTTTTATGTATGACAGCATAGCTTCTTTCATATTTTTCTTTCCTCCCTATCATAAGTAATAAATCTTCTTACAAATTCCCTAGGCTCCTTAAGTTCCGTTTTAAGTGCCAATTCGAATATAGAGGTTTTTTTAAGATTAGCTGCCTCAATTATTTCTTCATTTGTTATAACATTGACTGAAGTATCATCTGCAAGCTTACACCCTTCTGATAAAACTATAGCATGCTTCGTATATTCAAGCATTAAATGCATATCATGTGTAATCATTACTATTGTAATACCTTTTTTATTTAGTTCTACAAGAAACTCCATTATTTCTGTATAATGTTTAAAATCTTGTCCAGCTGTTGGTTCATCTAATAATATTAGTTTTGGATTCATAACTAATATTGAAGCTATAGTAACTCTTTTTTTCTGACCAAAACTCAAAGCTGAAATAGGCCAATTCCTAAACTCATATAAACCGCACACCTGTAATGCTTTATGTACTCTTTCCTTTATTTCCTCTTCTTTTACTCCATTTGCCCTAAGCCCAAACGCTACTTCATCAAATATCATGACCTTTGATATCATTTGATTTGGATTTTGCATTACCATACCAATATAGGCTGAACGTTCTTTTATAGTATCATCAAATATATCTCTTCCCTCAAACAAAATTTTCCCTGTACTTGGCTTATAAAGTCCACAAATTAATTTAGATATAGTTGATTTTCCCGCACCATTTCGTCCAACTATACTAACCATTTCACCTTGCTTAATTTTAAAAGATACATCTCTAAGTATGTCCTTTTTTCCGTTATAAGAAAAAGTTAGATTTTCAAGTTCAAGAAGCGTATTATCTTCATATTTTTCCTCTACTGCTTTGGATTTTCCATACCATTCCTTCAACTTTTCAATACAGTTTTCTAAATTTATACTATTTAAGTTGCTTGGCTTTATATCTGGAGTAATTGTACAACCTGCATATTTTAGTGCTGTTATGTAAAGAGGCTCTCTTATGCCACACTGTTTTAAAATATTTGTTGCTAGTAATTCGTCCGGTGACATATCCGCAATAATTCCACCATCATTTACAACAATAATTCTATCTATATCTGAGTGAAGTACATCTTCAAGACGATGCTCTATTATAATTATTGTTTTATTTGATTTTTTCTGCAAATCATCTATTAATTCCATAGCACTTTTGCCCGTTGCTGGATCTAAGTTTGCTAAAGGTTCGTCAAATAAAAGTATATCCACATCGTCAACCATTACACCTGCAAGTGTTACACGCTGTTTTTGTCCACCTGAAAGCCTTTGAGGTGCTGCTTCTAAAAAAGCATCCATGCCAACTATGCCAGAAACCTTTTTAACCTTGTCAATCATTTCCTCTTGAAGTACACAATCATTTTCAAGCTTGAAAGCAATGTCTTCTGCTACAGTAAGACCTATAAATTGGCTATCAGGATCTTGAAGAACCGTACCACAATATTTAGATATCTCAGCTATATTCATTGTTTTTGCTTCCTTGCCCATTATTTTTAGGCTACCACTTATAGTTCCTTGATAATGAAATGGTACAAGTCCATTAATGCAATTAGTTAAAGTACTTTTCCCAGAACCAGAAGGACCAACTATCAAAACTTTTTCACCCTCATATATAGTTAAATTTATATCCTGTAAAGTCGGCTTTGCTTGAGCTTTATATTGAAAACTAAAATTATCAAATTCAATTACTTTCTTTTTCATAAATATCACCTGCTTTATACATTCGTAGAGTATTGTTATTAATTTAGATGCCTTTCCATTAGTTGCAACAGAATAAAAGTGTTATGATAAACAATAAAAAAAACACAAGTGCATCCAATATAATATTACTTGGATAGCACTTGCAAGTCAACTAAAAACACTATTTTTTAAATAAGTGTTGATTTTCACACTTATTTAAAAAATAGCTTCCTTTAGTATTTTGGGCTATTTTTAAAAGAATGTTGATATGATGTGCTCACCTTTATGGACTCTTAGGATTGCTCGTTTATAATTTGCGTAATTTTGACTAGGACGGTCAAAGCCATTTAGGCATCAGGACGATGCATCTAAATGGGTAGCAAATTATAAACGAGCAATTCTTAGAGTCCATTAATGCCATAATCTCATATCAACATTCTTTTAAAATATAGCCTATTCTTTTTGTAAGCTTCCAGTTTTTGTTCTTGTCTTAGCATAAGCAAAAAGCAATAATGTACCAATTATTCCAACTGTGATTGCATTTGATATTCCAGCAATTGCTCCTTGAACAAAAACTTTACTTGCTGGCTCAGCATATATTACCATGTCTAATATCGGCGCTAACAAGAACCATGCTATGACATTTGAAATAACCTGAGTAACATTAAAAATTATAATTTGCTTTACCCCAAATTCACCTTCACTAATATTGATTTTCTTTCCTGCAAGGCCAACTAAGAAGCCAAACACGCCTGATGAAATTACCCAGCTAAACCATGGTGAACCATAGAATATAGCATCCTTTAAAGTATGTCCAACAAGACCTATAACTAATCCTGCAATTGGTCCAAATATAACTGACATAAGTGAAAGAAAAGCGTAGGTAGTTTCAATATTGGTATCTGGAATTCCAGATGGAATGGAACCAAAACGTCCTAAGATTATAAATACTGCTGCACCAATTCCAATAGCAACAATTGTTTTAATTGATAATTTGCTGTTTTCCATTGTAATTTCCCCCTTATACAAACATTTGATAATTTTTTATTATTTAATATTCGTACTATAACGTAAAAAATGATTGCTAATATTAAATATATTTGTATAAAGTATACTTCCTATTTTAACAATTGTCAATTAAATATATAGGTTTAATATGAATATAGTTTTAGGAGCCTAAAAAATTATTTAATTATTCTTCTTTAGCAAAATTAGAATATCTAATACTTCCAGCTGTAATTAGTACAAGTGCCATTAAAATTAATATTAGTGCATTTGGAAATATTACAGATTTTTGTATACTATCTGCAATCCAGTAAAACGGCGTAAACTTCTTCAAAATTATTAATATATAATTTTCTTTAGGTGATATTTCATCAAAAGCATATATAAAAAACATGAGCATACCTATTAATGAAATAACAAAAGATGATATAGCAGCTTCTTTAAATATTCTCACACATAAAATTGCCGTGCTTATAGATATAAAACTCATAAATACAATATTCAACAACATTATTTTAAAATCATAAAATTCATATTTAAATACTATTTGAATAATTAAAGATGATAGAAGATATAAAGATACTTGCACTATAAACATAGAAGTATAAATACTGCCTACTATAGCATACCCCCTGTTACTAGTTGAAGTAAGCCTTTCCAAAATTCTGCTTTTCCTAAGATTTAATAAATCAGCACTATAACCGCTGGATGATATAAACATTAAGAAAACAATTGTAATCACTGGGAAGGAATTTGATTTATCAAATGTTCCTTTACTATAAACATAATCTACATTGAAAATATTATTATTTAATTCTTTTTCATTTCTAATAATATGATTTTTCTTTAAAATGTTAGTTTGTAAAATTTTATTTATGCATTTTTCTAAACTTATTTCAAAAACTTCCGTTTTATTTCCCTTCTCAATTTTATAAGAATTTATAATAGGTTTTATTTCTTTGCCTACATCCTCTGAAAAACCTTTTGGTATTTCATATACTGCTGCATAGTTTTCTTCTTTCAATTGAAGTATAGCTTTTTCTTTATTTTCAAAAACATCATTAACACCCAAAGCTTTTATTAATTCATTTCCGTATTTACCTCTATCCAAATTTATAATAGCAACTTTTACATAGCTATCTTTTTGGCTATTATTATCTAAAAAGCACACTAAACTAGCTACAGCTATAGGCATGGCAAGCATTAGTAAAATGGTTTTATAATTTTTAAAATATTTTTTGCTATTTGCAAATACCATTAATACGAACCTCACTCTAAACTTCCTCCCATCTTATCCTAACCTTAGCTATTGATATTGCATACATAAAAATTGATATTATTACCATTATAATTAAATCTTTTGATATACTGCTCAAAGTATTAAAAATAATACTGTTTTTATATGCTTCTGATACGATATTTCCCGGTGCAATTTTGCATAACTCTATATATGTGCTATTTGTAACTTCTTTAATTGGCATAAACGCACCACCAAAAAGCATTTGAAAATATAATAAAGCAATACCCACAAGCTTCGATGCTTCTTTCCCCAAGAAAGCTATTGTAAGCCCGGAAAATGATGTTATTAATATACTTTGGCATATTAATATTAAGATTAAGTTAATAGGGTTTACCCCCCTAAACGCGAAATCTGAAATTAAAAAAGTTAATATATAAATTGCTCCAAAACCCAAACTTGAAACAAAAAAGCAAACAAGATCTAATTTAAAAAAAGTTTCTTTAGTTATAGGGCATGATATTAATCTTCTAAACCTACCGCTTTCTTTGTCTAAAGCATGTGCACCACTACAACTCATAAGCATCATTGCCAGCATATATGTAATTAAAGTTGCCGCTTGGTTTTCATAGGAAGTCAAATTTCTTTTACTTTTCAGCATATTATCCTTCAATGCCTTTGTACTATTTATCTTATTACTGATGTTATTATACATGATTTTAATTTCACTATTATTTAATTTTCTAACTTTATTTGAAATTGCCAAAGCTTCTCCAGTACTTTTGCCATACTCATTTATAACTTTTTTTATTATTGTTTCATCATCAGAAGAAACTCTCTTTTTTTCATAAACTTCTATTGTTACGTTTTTTAGCTCATGAAGTTTAGTCTCATATCCTTTTGGTATTTTTATTATATAATCACCCTTGTTCGACACATTAAAAAGTTCCTTAATACCTTTAACCTTAAATAGTTCTTTAAATTCACGGGAGCTTACACTATTGTCATTATCAACTATACTTATATTTATTTTATCTATTTGAGCTCCTGCTTCAAAACTATCTCTTTGAAAATATCCCATTGCACCTGCCATTAACAATGGAAATAGAACATATGCAAGTACTACTTGTTTCCAGTTTACAATAAAACCCTTAAGTGCCAAAATAATTGTTGCTCTTACTTTCATTTTATGAGTCTCCTAATCTCTTAACTTTTTACCTGTAAGTGATAAAAAAACTTCCTCAAGTGAGGCTTCTTCAACATTAAAACTTCTTATCCTTTTATTTGATTTTGCTGAAATACTAAGTAAATTCTCGAGATTAAATTTTCTTTCATCTATAAGTACTTTAATAGTGTCCTCGGAAAAATAGCTATCTATTACTCCATTAAGCTCCTTTATCCTTAAAATAAATTCCTCACTAAAATCATCAACTTTAAATCTTATGGTTCCATGAATACTAGCCATAGACTTAATTTCAGCCTTTGTTCCCCATGCAACTTCACGTCCTAAATCTAAAATAAACACGTTATTACATAAAGTTTCAACCTCTTCCATGTAATGAGAAGTATATATAACTGTGGTTTTTTCTTCTCTATTTATCTTATTTATAAATTCAAAAATGCAGTTCCTAGATTGTGGATCTACACCAACTGTAGGTTCATCCATTATTAAAATCTTAGGTCTGTGCATTATGGCTGCTGCAAGATTAAGTCTCCTCTTCATTCCACCAGAAAATTTTTTAATCTTATCCTTTTTTCTATCAGTTAATCCAACAATCTCTAGCACTTCTTTTATTCTTTCCCTTAAAAGTTTTCCCGAGAGCCCATAGAATGCACCAAAGTACTCTAAATTATCATAAGCAGAAAAAGTATCCATAAGAGCTAGCTCCTGTGGTACAAGTCCTATTAATTCCTTTGCTTTTATTGGATCTTTTAAAATAGAGTATCCTCCAAGTTCAATATCTCCACTATTTGGTCTTATAAGCCCTGTCATTATATTAATTAAAGTTGATTTTCCAGCACCGTTAGGTCCTATAAATCCAAATATATCTCCCTTTTTTACTTCAAAAGAAATATTGTCAAGTACCAATTTATCATTAAATCTTTTAGTAATATTATTTACTTTAACACTATTGTCCATCTAATCTCTCCAATACAAATTCACTATCCTCTATACTCTGTATTTTACATTATTTTTACCAATACATATAGTTTCAATAGTAATTAAAAAAATGACTTAGGTAACTAAATTATTTTTAAACGCGAATATGGTAAGTTGAGTTCTATCTCTAAGTGACAACTTGGATAATATTGTGCTTATGTTATTTTTTATAGTACCTTCTGTTAAAAAAAGTTTTTCTCCTATTTCCTTATTGGACAGCCCATTAGCAACTTCTACTATTATATTGACTTCTTTTTCACTCAAACCATAATCTTTTTTAATATTTTCAATTGAATTTTTCTTATTATAATCACCATTTTCACTTAATATTTTTGAAGCTACCTCTGGGTTAATTACAATATTACCTTTAAAACATGCCTTAATACCTTCATAGATAAGATCATAATCACTATCCTTTAAAATATATCCTGATGCACCATATTTAAGTGCCTCATGTATATATAGAACATCATTAAAAGTAGTTAAAATAAGTATCTTTACTTTTGGAAATTCCTTTTTTATTAGCTTAGTACCCATTACACCATCGCACTTAGGCATTCTTATATCCATTAAAACTATATCCGCTTCCTTTTCTCTGCAAGCTTTCAAGGCTTCCTCCCCATTCAAAGCTGTGTTAACTACTTCTATATCCTCATAAGTTTCAAGTATTATTTTAAGACCATCAACAACTAACTTTTCATCATCTACCAATATAATTTTAATCTTGCTCATTACTACTTCCCCCTGAATATGCTTTAAGCTTTTCTTGCCTTTGTATCTGTATTTTAACTAAAAAGCCTTCATTCCTCTTACTATTATATTCAAAATAACCGCCTAATTCCTTAGCTCTTTCTCGTATACTTTTAATTCCAACTCCTTCTACTAACTTATCGCATCCTTGTCCATTATCTTTTAAAGTTATTACAAGGTTTTCCCCAGTAAATGCCATAATAATATGTACTATTGTTGCTTTTCCATGCCTAACGCTATTCGATAAAAATTCCTGAACTATCCTATAAATAACAAGTGATTGATCTGAATTTAATGGCCACTTTTCCTTAGTAAAAGATAATCTCACCTCTACACCTGTCATTTTTTTAAAGTTCTTTATAAGTTCTTCTATGTTTAATATACCTTCGTATTCTTCAAATTCCTTAGGCTTAATTTCTCTAACCGCCATCCTAACTTCATCTAAACTTGTCTGCGTAAATTTTCTTAAGTTTTTTGTTAGCTGCTCTGCCGTAGCTGGATCCTTTTTTATCATTTTTTCTACAGCTCCAAGTTGTATTACCATTGTCGAGAGTGCATGTCCAACGCTATCATGTATTTCTCTTGATATTCTATTTCTTTCTCTTAATAATGTTACTTCTTCAATTGATGATACATACATTTCTAATTCTTTATTTGCTATTTTTAATTTTTCTTCTGATATCCTAAGTCTATCATAAAGATTTTGTGCTTTTAACTTTTTATCATTTTCATCCCTCGTAAAATATAATATAGCAATAATTAATATGGAAACTCCAAGGTTTGTAAACTTCATGTTTAGACTATAATTCATGGAAAAATATATTCCTTCAATAATTATTAAAACATCAAAAATAGCTGCATCAAACTTTTTGAAAAGAATATTGCTATCTATGGCAAGCAAAATTAGGTATGTAAAAAGGTATCCTCCAATATACATATTTGCAAAAATCGTAAGTGCAATTTCTACAGCTAGTGATAACTTTCTTTGCCAAGACTTGTCTAATGAAAAAAACCTAAGTTGATTATTTATTATGAGTATAAGTATGAAAATTAAAATCAGGCTATTGAAACTTTTATTATTTATGGCTATTCCAATTATCATAAATAAAATAATTACATATCGCATAATTATAAACGTTTTTCTACTATCCATATTTCCTCCACATTCAAATTAATACTATAAATATTATATCATGAATTAAATATATACCATTGTAAAACTTAAAATTTATTTGTACCAAAACGCCGTCTTCTAGGCATTTTGGTGCACATTAGTTTTAATAGTTGAGCTGGTATATCTATATATGCAAAAAAATTGCAGAGAAAATTAAAACTCTGCAATTTATGCATATTCATTTTTATTTGAATACGGTTACTTAACATATAATATTTGCATTATGCAATTCTCCATAGCTTTGAATACATTCCTCTAATACCTATCTGCTTTAAATAATCTTCAATATATTCCATTAACATCTTTTTATAACTTTTTTCTTTTGAATCACCAGCAACATTTAGCATAACAACTTCTGCTGATTCTCCCTTATTACCATCTGATGCCGCTTTGATTTCAATACTGCAAAAACCTTTTAGTGCCTCATCTTCTCTAAGCACAAAAACCCTAAATTTATTATTATTAAGGAATTCATCTAATATATTCTTAGCATTTTTATCATTTTTTTCATTTAACAACTTCGGTTTAACTAAATTTATAAGCTTATTTTCGTCATTCAAATTTGCCATTTTGATATTGTACAATTCAAATCACTCCATTCTTTATATTTATTTAGTTTATCAAATTTAATTAATTTTATTCTATATATATGATAAATATTCCTTTAAATATTTGTGAATTTATGTATTTATTTTCCTAAAACAAAAAAACTAGAGATAACAACGAGTTACCCCTAGCTTTAATTCATACCTTGTACTCTGATTTTAATTACTTTGCCTTTTTAGCGGCTTCTAAAATTTCATCATAATTTGGATAATCTGTCATCTCATTTAAATAATCAACGTAAGTTACTTTATTATTGCTATCAACAACAAAAGATGTTCTTGCTAATAATCCAAGTTCTTTTACATAAGTACCAGTATTATTACCAAAAGCTCTATCTTTATAATCTGAAAGCGTAATTACATTTTTAACTCCTTCTGCTCCACACCAGCGGCTCTGTGCAAAAGGTAAATCCATAGATACTGTATATACAGTAACTCCTTCTATTTCTGATGCCCTTTTATTAAAAGTTTTTACCTCAAGATCACATACTGGTGTATCTAAGGATGGAACTGTTAGAAATACTCTAACTCCTTTTGTATCTTTTAATGATATTTCCTTAAGAGAATTATCTGAAGCTGAAAAGTCAGGAAAATTATCTCCAACCTTTACTTCATTTCCTACTAATGTAACTTCATTTCCTTGAAATTTAACTTTCATATAAATTAGTTTATCTAATTAAATTATTTATGGGGAAACAAGTAAAAATATATTTCTATTTATCTTTTGTTTTGGGAGATTAGTGCTTAATCAATAGTTATTATAATTAAACTTAATTTAGCTTATATATTTTTCACCAATATTTCCCCATAAATTTTTAATTTAATTAGATAAACTATCTCACCTCGATTCAATTAATATTTGTTATTACTTAATAACATTTGTCGTTAAATAAATAATACTACTAAAGTGATGTTTTGTAAATAGCATTTATAAAATATTCTAAATAAAATCAGAAATATTATTCCCTTTATCTAATTTAATTATAAATAAATGCTATGTTTTAAAATAATATTGATATGAGCTTATGGTATTAATGGACTCTAAGAATTGCTCGTTTATAATTCGCTACCCATTTAGATGCATCGTCCTGATGCCTAAATGGCTTTGACTGTCCTAGTCAAAATTACGCAAATTATAAACGAGCAATCCTAAGAGTCCAAAAAGCCAACACATCACATCAACATTATTTTAAAAATAGCTAAACTTACTAAAGGAAGCTATGGTTTAAATAAGTGTGAAAATCAACACTTACTTAAACCATAGCCTAAATGAAAATGAGGCTATCACATTAAAATAGTGTGATAGCCCCATTTTTTAGGTATATATTAAATTTAATTTTCTTGCCAAATTATTTTTCCTGTTTTATCAATGTATGCATCTTTACCATTGTATAATACTTTAGCTAAACCATTTTCAAAATCGCATATGCTGTCAAAAGAAGAATTTGGCTAAAAAACTTTCTTACCAGTTCTATCTATATAGTAACTATTACCTGCTCCTCTCACATACACTCTTGCTAAGCCTTCCTTAAATGGTCCAACATATTCTGCATCAACATAAAATTCATCACTTAATCAACAAATTCGATAACATCTTTATCAAGCTTACTTATTCTTGCTAAAGAATATATATCATAACCCTTTTCCTCCAAAATTTTACGACCAGGCTGAAAAGATTTTTCAATAACGATTCCTATTCCTTCTAATTTAGCACCAATACCTTCTACCAATCTTTCTACGCCTAGTGCAGCCTCACCATTTGCCAAAAAATCATCAATTAAAAGTATTTTATCAGCTTCAGATATATACTTTTTAGATAAAGTAAGTTCGTAATCTGAATTTTTAGTAAACGAGTGAACAGTAGTTTGACACACATCTAAATTTAATACCTTTGATGGCTGCTTTTTTAATATAACCATAGGTATATTCATTTGCAAAGCTGTCATAGCAGCTGGTGCAATTCCCGAACTTTCAATAGTAAAAATTTTTGTAATACCTTTATTTTCAAAATACCTTTTAAAATATGTACCTATCTCATACATTAGTTTTGTATCCACTTTATGATTTAAAAATGAATCTACTTTTAATACATCCTTATTAAGTGCATGTCCCTCTTCTAATATTCTTTTACGCAATTCTTCCATAACTAGCACCTCGCATTCTTTTGTTTTCTTAGTATAAGATTTAGTATAAGTGCCACAATAGTTCCAGTTGAAATTCCAGATGAGAAAATCATTTTTAAACCTTCTGGTAGATTAGATAAAATTTCAGGTCTAAATGTAACACCTAACCCTAGTCCAATTGATACTGCTATTATAAGTATATTTCTGTTGTCCAATTTAACGCGGCTTAAAGTTTGTATTCCAGCAGCAGCAACTGTTCCAAACATAACAATTCCAACACCACCAAGTACAGGCTGTGGCATTACATTTATAATAGCTGCAAATTTAGGAAATAACCCCAAAACAACAAGTATTATTCCCGCCATCATAGTAACAAACCTACTTGCAACCTTTGTAAGCGGAATTAATCCTACATTTTGGCTAAATGAAGTGTTTGGCATTGTTCCAAATACTCCTGCAATTACGCTTCCAATTCCGTCTGAAAGTACACCTCTTGAAATTCTATCATCACCATTTTCTATTCCTGATATCTCATTAATTGCTCTAAGATTACCAACTGTGCTTATTACAGAAACAAAATAAGCTGGAATAAACGGCAATAGAACATCCAATTTAAAGTTAACCCCATAGTTAAAAACTCTAGGCAAAGTCATAACGCTTGCCTTTGAAACCGATGCAAAATCAACCATTCCAAATGCTATACAAATAACATAACCAACTATCATTCCAATTAAAATTGATGCACTACTTAAAAGTCCCTTACCATAATGATTTAATAGTAAAGTAACCACAGTAACAATTAAAGCAATTCCTATATTTCTTAAACTTCCGTAATCATGAGCTCCTGATCCGCCAGCTGCCCAGTCTATTGAAACTGGAATCAATGTAAGACCTATAAGACAAACTACTATTCCGGTTATTAATTCAGGAAAAAGTTTCATTATGTATTTTATAAAAAAGCTTAATATAATAACCATAAAACCACCCAAAATTGTTGCCCCTAATATACCTTGAATTCCAAATTTTTTGCCTATAACTATAGCTGGTGCAACAAACGTAATGTCAGTTCCCATAATACAAGCTACTCTTGCTCCAACTGGCCCTATACCTCTTGATTGTATAAATGTAGCAATTCCAGCTACAAGAATAGCCGAACTTATTAAAGCAGTAGACATAGCTGGACTAAATTTTAATGAAGATGCTATCATTATGGGTACAAGTATAATCCCACCAAATGCAGCAAAAATATGTTGGAATCCTAATAAAATTTGAGATAATAGCTTTGGCTTATCATCTACCCCATAACTCAATTCCATTTCCTCATGGCTTTCGTTTCTAACTTCCATATTGACCTCCTTTAAACTAAAAAAAAATATACCTCACATCTATGAGGTATATTTGATAAAATGATATTATTACTCCAAATACTACCTCGTAGTCTGCTTATTTACGGTTAGCAGGTAGAAACATTCGGACCATATTACCGATTATATACGAGTTTTATGTATAAATTTACTTTAAAATTGTATCATATTTTCACAAAAAATCCTATAAAAATAAAGCTGTGCCAAAATTTATTTGCAAATTAAGCTTTGTGCAACAGCTCCATTTTATAATTGGCTAAATATATTTTTTCAAAATATTTTCATGTAAATTACAATACTTTATTCCTTTTTTCATAAAAGCCTCAATAGAGTTATTCTTATACAGCTTTCTTATTTCTTCTATCATATTTTTATCTTCTATTTGAATTCCATAAAAACATTCGTAGGCTGGCTTTTCCAAAGAGCAAAACTTTTTAATCCTATCATCCCTTAAAATTGGATCAATTGCAATTTCGCTAAAAATCCAAACTATATTGGGGTGCTCAAATGACTCCTCTTTATAATCTTTAAAAGTTTTCTTCCAGCAATCAAACCAAACAAAATGTGTAAGTTCATGTATACAATTAGTAATATTTTGCTTTGAATTTAATTTATAATAGGTATCAAATTCACCTTCCTCTAGATATCTTGGACATATAGGATTAATTCCAACCCTCACTTTAATTTCATTCATAACATTATTAGCGTCATAACCCAAAATCTCGCTAAAGCAATTTACAATCTCAATGCCGTGTTCGTCCCATTTCTCCTGATATTCTCTAGCCTTTTCAACCATGATACTTTTTTCTTTATCATATATTCCTCTTATTTTGTTTTTTATATAACTTTCCTTTTCAGCACCGTTTAACCTTTTAATCTCATTTAAAATGATTGACGGATAAACTTCGCAAATATATTCTTGAAAATCTTCCATCGCCCCTTCACCAAAAAATTCTGAAATTGATTTACAAGTATATTCAAATGTTGCTTTTTCAAATTTTAATTTCATAAAACCACTACCCCCTATTTCTTAATTCATTTAGTTCACGAGACTTTTTAATAAATTCATCCGTTAACCTTTGTTTCTCATCCAAATCCAATATCCTGTCAATTTTTAAATTTATTGAAGTCACCTCATATTCAAGGATTCTTATTCTATCCTTTATTTTTAAATTTTCCTTATTTTCTTCCTTTTGATTTGCTTTTGATAAATAGTAATCATAATCTCCATCAAATTTAAATATTCTATTTTCTTTAAGTTCAAATATTTTATTTGCTAACTTTTTTACAAAGTATCTATCATGTGATACAACTAAAATCGTTCCTTGGTACTCCAGCATAACTTCTTCAATTTTTTCGCAGGATACTATATCCATATAATTTGTAGGTTCATCAAGAATTAAAAGTTGCGCTCCTGATAGAATTAACTTTGCAAAAGCAATTCTGCTTCGTTCACCAAGGCTCAAATCATCAATTTTCTTAAAAACATTTTCCCCTCTAAACATTAAACATGCTAGTAACATTCTTGCATCATTTTTAGTTGTTCCTATTTGGAGCACTTCATCAAGAATTGTATTGCTACGTTTCATATCCTCAAATTCTTGAGACAAATATCCTATCTTTATTGATGGATTCACTGCTATTTCACCATCATATTCATTGTCTAAGCCCATTATCATTTTTAAAATAGTACTTTTTCCAGTTCCATTTTCACCTATTAAAGCTATTTTATCCCCTCTTTCAACTTCAAAGGTTTCATTTTTTAATATTAATTTTTCTCCAAAGCTTTTTCTAAGATTGTCTACCTTTATAAGATACTTTGCTGTTTTCATATTAATTATATTTCTATTTATTATGTTAAAAGCTGCTGCTATATCCTTTTTTGGTTTACCTACTGCATTTTCTTTTACCTTCTCAAGTTCTTTTTCCTTTGATTTTACAACCTGCATTTGTTTTTTTGCCTTTGCCCTCAAAAAATCACTTTGTCCAGCAGCGTCATGTGCCCTATGAAACCACTCTGTCCTATCACTAATGATTTTTTCCAAACTCCTTATTTTATCCTGCTGATTTTCATATTCTCTAGTCTGTGTCTTCACCTCTATGTCTTTCTGATTAACATAATCAGTATAATTCCCTTCGTATATTTTTAATCCTTTATCTGTAAGTTCCCATATTTTTTTGACTACATTATCCAAAAAATATCTATCATGAGCCACAATAACTATAGTTTTATTTAATTTTCTCAAATGCTTTTCTAACCATTCTGTAGCTTTCATGTCAAGGTGATTTGTTGGTTCATCTAAAAATAAGAAATCAAAATCACCACATAACGTACTTATTAATTTTATTTTTGTCTTTTCCCCACCGCTTAAATTTTCAAATTTTTCTTCTAAAATTTTTTCTTCTAAATTAAGTTCATTTAATAACTTTTTAATCTTTATTCCTAAATTATTAGTTAGTAAAATTTCACTTACCAATTTGCTCTCTTCTATACAAATATCCTGCATAGCATATTTTATTTTTATATTTGAAGGTTCTCTTTTGACTATTCCTGAATCACAGTTTTCTTTATTCGCTATAATTTTTACAAGCGTTGATTTTCCAACTCCATTTATACCTACAATTCCTATTTTATCTCCTTCATTTATACTTCCTTGCAAATTTTCAAATACTTTTTGTTCCAAATAACTTTTACTTAATTCTTTAAAGTATATCCTCAAAATACCATCTCCTTAATTTGGGGTATAAAAAAAACAGCTTAACCGCTGCTTCACAATTTAATAACCATATATTTATATATAATTAAATTTTATATAAAATGTGAATAGTGCTTTTTAACATTATTTAGATACAAGTAAGCAAAATTCTAAATTAATGTACACAAAATAAACTCATTTATGCTGTCAAAAAACAAAATGAAATCACAGTATGCACTTTAATAAATTTTATATTCCTCATATCTATATTAAATTAATAGTTAAAAAACACTTATGCTCATTTCACACCTCAAAATTTATATCAATATTTTAGTTTCCAATATATTTATTTACATGTACATATTAACAAGTATTATTATAAATGTCAATCATTCTTATAAGCTAAGTCTACTGATTGGGAGTAAAACCTGACTTTTAAAAAGTTTGCTCACCTCATCTATAATATAATTGTTTATTTTTAAGAAAATTTTATCACTATTATCATTTGGAATAAACGGATACTCTATAGTGAATTTCTCTGGAATAAGTTTTTGTTTTACAATTTTTACACTATTCAAAGCCCTCATTTCATAATTTTCATATGGATTTCTAAAATAAATCATGTATATTCCCTTCTCTAAAAAAACTTCTATACATTATATTTATAATTTAAAGCTAATATACATCAATAAATTCTTTACCCACTTTATGCTTAAACTGAATATATTACTATTATGAATTACTAATATGGAGTGTATAAATTTTGGATGAATATGATGTTTTTAAAATCAATGAACGATATTTTAGACCCTCAAAATACCCTGCATTAAACATAAGATATTTCGACTATACTTTTTATGATAAATACTCAAATGCAGATTATACAAAAATAACACTACCTGACTATTTATTTTCTTCACCAGAAAATACAATTTTAAATTACTTCAGCATACTCCGTGAAGCAGAAAGTATATCAAAAGGTGGCTGTGGGAGTATTGGTGATGGAAAAGCGCCATACCCAATTTCATATAATTTTTTTACGAAAGAATATCAAAATAGTTTTCCATACTCAGAATATTTGAAAACCTTCAATGATATTGGACATATAAATTTAGTAAAACTCAATGACCTAACTAATTCAACTACACCTAAAGATAACTATAAATATTTTTTTGAAATTGAAACAATAGAACCCTCTACAAATGGCAATACAAGCTTCGCTTACTATTATGGGTTTATGTATTTAAAAATGGATGGTAAAAACTATAAAATTTCTGATATAGATATACGTGGAGAAGACTTTTTATGTGCCGCATATCATGGATGGTCTCACGATGCTGAAAGCTATGTAAACATAACCTATGGTGATTGGTGTAAGCTTATAAAAGTAATGCATCCAATTGAGCAAAAAGGATATGTTAAAAATGTTTATTTTTTAGGTACAGATGGTAAGGAATACAAAATTGAATTTTTTCAGCTGACTAATGGTAATGATGTTCAAGTTGGCCAATTTGTAAAAGACAACAGCGGAAATTGGCAGCCCATAGTAATAGATGTAAACAAGTGTTTGCAAAGGCGTAACCACATAAATTCTAATTGTTTTAGATGCCCCTTTAATAAAGGGCTGTTGTAATAAATGTAAATATTACGGGTAATTAATTATTAATACCAGCCTTTTCTACTTCCTCTATAACTTCCAAAATACCTTTTTTTATTTTATGGGGATTAGTTCTGCTCACGCTAATTCTCATAATTTTTTTACTACTATTGCTTAAGTAAAATTTAGATGTATCAGCCATTAATATATTTTTTAGTTTTAAATTTTCAATAATAGAATTTATATTTATATTGTCATTTAATTCAAAGCTTGCAAAAAAACCGGACTTTGGAATGTGCCATTTTATCTTCTTGCTACCATAGTTTTTAACTACTTCACTGAGATACTTCATTCTTTCAGTATACACTTCTTTAAATTTTTTAATATTTTCATCAAACATGCCACTTTTTATATAAATCTCTAAAGCACCTTGCGCAAGCACAGATGTATTTAAATCATTCCACTTCTTATATTCTCTAAAATTTTTTGTAAGTGTACTTGGGATTACGGCTGCTGAAATTCTAAGTCCAGGAAGAAGGACTTTGGAATATGATTTTAAATATATGACTCTTGAATCCATATCAAAGGCATAAATTGGATCTGATTTTTTATTTACCTCTAAATCAGAAAGGTAATCATCTTCAACTATATATACATCATATTTTTTACAAAGCTCAAGTATTCTTTTCTTATTCCTATTTGAATATGAAAAACCTGTTGGATTATGAAACCTAGGTATGGTATAAAAAAACTTTATATTTTCATACTTAAATATATTTTCAAGTTCATTAAAATCTATTCCTTCATATATTCTCCTAATTCCAATAGTCTCCACATGATTAAGTTCTAAGGATTTTAAAACTCCATGATATGTTGGCTGTTCTACAAGCACTTTTCTCCGTCCATTATTAAAATCCATCATTGTTAGTATATTTATTGCTTGTTGAGCACCAGAGGTTATAAATACATTTTCCCTACTTGCAAAAACTTGATAATTTTGGAGCTGTTTTATTACAATGTTGATTAAACTGGGCAGCCCCTCCGCATTTGAATTATTAAAGAGATTATCTTTATATAAATCCATTGCCATATTAATGCAATGCTGAAATTCTTCATATGGTAATATATATTCATCTGGAGCAGCTGTTGCAAAGTCTACTTTAGCATCATCTTCTTTAACTTCCGCTTTGAAATTGCTCTCAACAAGGTAATAGCCACTTTTAGCTATTGAATAGACAATATGTTCCCTCTCCATTAAATCATAAGCCTTAACCACTGTTGCTTTACTGCAACTAAACCTTTCAGAAACATTTCTTATTGACGGTAATTTTTGACCTGATTTTATATTACAATTTGATATTTCACTTTTAATATAATTTATAATAGCTTCATATTTTGTCAAAGCAATTCCACCCCTCACATCTTATAATATCTTTAATTTCTGACATTTGTAAACTTGCTTAAATTCAATCTGTACTAGTCCAGCCATAAATTTCTATCATTGCCTTACTTTCTTCTTATGTCTTACACTATAAATAAAGATATACCATTGTGAAACTTAAGGAGAAATTATTATGAAGGATTTAACTGTTGGAAGTGAACATAAAGTCATATTAAAATTTACTTTACCAATATTACTTGGTAACTTGTTTCAGCAACTATATAATACAATTGACAGTATTATTGTTGGAAATTTCTTAGGTAAAAATGCTTTAGCTGTGGTAAGTTCCTGTTTTAGTATAACTTTTGCAATTTTACTCATAATTATGGGTCTAACCCTCGGTACAAACATTCTAATTGCACAATATTACGGTGCAAGAGATACTTATAAAGTAAAAAAAGCCATTGATACTTCATATATATTTTTATTTATTTTATCATTATTAATAACTACTTTAGGGATTATATTCAGCAAATACATTTTAGTTATTTTCAATGTTCCAGAAGAAATATTATCTGAAGCAACCATATTTCTTAGAATTCTTTTTATTGGAACCATTTCATCTTTTGGCTACAATGCTATAAGCAGCATTTTAAGAGGCATTGGTGATTCAAAAACACCTTTGTACTTTTTAATGGCTTCAACCTTAATAAATATAATTTTAGATTTAATCTTTATAACTCTTTTAAAATCTAGAGCCTCTGGAGCTGCCCTAGCCACTATATTATCTCAAAGTTTTTCCTTCATAGGAATTTTTATTTATTTTAATAAATTTTATTCTCAATTTAAATTTAATATAAAGAATGTATGTTTTGATAAGAATATACTTAAATTAAGCCTAAGAATAGGTTTACCTGCTGCACTTCAAAAACTATTTTTATCTGGTGGTATACTAATTAATCAAATTTTAATAAATAGTTTTGGTGCAACTTCCATGGCAGCCTTTGCAGCCGCTTCAAAACTAGATTCCTTTGCACAAATGCCCGCAGCTAACTTAGGTGATGCCTTGTCTGTTTTTACAGCTCAAAATATAGGTGCAAATAAACCTAGTAGGGTTAAAAAAGGATATATTTCAACCTTTATAATCGGCTCTGTTATTTGCACAATTATTTCTTTAATAGTCATATTATTTTCTAAACAACTGATGAGTCTCTTTGTAAAAGACATGTCCGTCATTAAAATAGGAATGGGCTATCTTACGATAGTTGGTTTATTTTATATAGCATATTCAGCTATGAATGTAACTAATGGTTTTTTGCTTGGTACTAAAAATTCTGTTGCTGGAATGATTTCAACTATAGTATCCTTATGGTGTATTCAGCTTCCTATATCTATATTTTTATCTCACAAAATTGGATTAAGCGGTATATGGTTTGGAATCCCGGCTGGCTGGCTATCTGGATTTGCAATAAGATTTTTCTTTTATTTAAGGTATACTTCAGATAAACATCAAAATTACACTCCTCAAAAACGTGCTAGCTTATGATAAAAATAAACCACTGTGAAACTTAACCAACTTAAAATATGAAAAATATCTATTCCTACTTTTTTATTGATATTCATAAAAAATATATTGAAAAACGATAAACAGCATGTTATACTTTCAATATAATTAAATTTTGAAAGGAAGTATAATAATGGATAACAGTGAGTCGGTATGTAAATTTTTAAGAGCATGCTTAAGCCTATTAATGATATTAACATTTCTTTTCTTTATAACAATCTCAATTATTACCTTTAGTAATGAATCACTTGCACATGCTATAACGTATACTTTTATTAGAGCTTTAGTATTTGGTACATTTTTATTTCTACTTTATGATTTAAGAAATATCGTTTGTACAATAATAAATAGAAATCCTTTTTCTGAAAAAAACATAAAAAAGTTTAAAAATATAAGTAAATGCATTTTCTTTTTAGGTATAGTTAGTATTATTGACCATCCAAAAAATTCCCCAACAATTTTTGATTTTTTTGGTTTTAGCATAAATGCTTCTATTTTTATTTATATAATATTAGGATGTTTGTCTTTAATTTTAGCTGAGATATTTAAATTAGCATTGAAAATAAAAACTGAAAATGACCTTACAATTTAAAGGAGGCTACTATGGCTATAATTGTTAATTTAGATGTAGCAATGGCAAAATGTAAAATTTCTCTCTCGGAACTATCTAAAAAAGTCGACATAACTCCTGCTAATTTGTCAATATTGAAAAATAATAAAGGCAAGGCAATACGCTTTTCAACACTGGATGCACTTTGCCGTGAATTGAAATGTCAACCTGGCGATTTGCTTGAATACATTGAAGATTAAATATGGCTATACCAGTTAAAATATCGAAATTATTCAAGCTTAATTGTTTCTAATTCTTTGCATAAGTTGTCCAATTCTAAAATTGATTGTTTTATATTTGATATCTTACTGCTTTGTTCTTCAACTTCTGCGGATATTTCTTCCGTAGAAGCAGCATTTTCCTGTGAAATACTTGCAACTTCTGAAATTTGATTTTCTATTGCCGAAAATGTATTATGTATTTTATCTATGAGTTCATGTTCTGTTACCATAATAGTATTTATTTTATTAAAAGATTTATCCACCTTTTCAAAATCCAAGCAAACTTTTTCAACGGTTTCTTTTCCACTATTTATAGCAATATTTCCTTCCTCAACAACTTTAAAAGTTTCATAAGATTTTTGATTTATAGTAGAAATTATATGTGATATTTTACTTACTGCTTCTCCACTAGCATCTGCTAATTTCTGAACCTCTGAAGCTACAACAGCAAACCCTTTTCCCGCTTCTCCTGCTCTAGCTGCTTCTATTGATGCATTTAATGATAGCAAATTAGTTTGTTCTGAAATTTCAACTATTAAATTTAAAGACTCATTAATTTTAGTGATACTACTATTCAATTCATTTACAGTAGAATATGCCGACTGCATTGCCTTACTAGCAGTCTCCATTTGGCTCGTCATGTTTTTTATTTCGCCTAACCCATCTTTAACCACATCATTTACTTCATTTATATTTTTGTTCATTTCCTTAGACATATTGCTAGTTTCTTTAACAACACTTACAGCATTTTTAGCAGCTACACTTATATTAGCAGCATTACCTGCTTCAACTCCAGCGCCCTTAGCAATTTCCTCAACTGCACTCCAAATATTTTTACCTGCATTATCAGTTATAGTTATATTTTCATTGCAATTTGAAATTCCATTACTTAGTATCTTAGTACTTTTTTCAATTTGAGACATAGTATTTTGCAGCTTTTCTAATAACTCAGTTGAATTCTTTTCTTTTTCTACTGCCGAGTTAACTAATCCATTTCCCCATTTTGTGAGAAAATATAAAATAACAACTATAGCATCTATTATGAATACTATTTGAATAAACTGGTCTATAGCAGCCTTAGTCCCAAGCATACCTTTAGGTGAGATTATAAAAAATATTGTCAATGAAATATTCATGATTATAGCATATATAATAACAATTTTATCCTTAAAATATAAAGTACTCATTGCAAATCCGCCCAAAAACGTCAAAAGCATTATAGCCGATCCTTTAAATAAATAATCCAAATACATGCACATGTACAATGGTAAAAGGCATATAATTAATCCTTTAATTGAATTATTAATAGGACATAAATAAACAATTGTTCCTACTACAGCTAATCCCATTATTATGGATGTAACCTTAATTGCTCCTCCTTTATAAAGCGCTAATTGTTCAATACCTAATATAATACAAACACTCCATAAAATCCTAAAATTGATTTTATTAATTCTTGAGGTTTCAAATTTATTTTCACAATTATTCATCATAAGCTCCCCTCCGCTTTTATTATAAGTCATACATATTAAATTTACATTAAGTTGATATAAATATTCTCTATATTCCTTACATATCTGCTTTAGTGATAACTTATAATATTTTTACATTAAATTAATAATTCTCCATAAATGCAATTATTCCTTTATTTAAATAAAAGGCTATGTTTTAAAAGAAAATTTATATGAGCTTATCTTCCAATCACAATTGCAGTAATACCAAGTTTCTTACACGCTTCTATTTTTTCTAAAGTTCCTCCTGTTTTGCCACTATCCTTCATAACTACAATTTCAGCAGCATATTCCTTGAATAAAGCTATATTTATTTCCTCACTAAAAGGACCAAGTGCAGCGACAATATCCTTCATTTTAACCTTATTTTCATTGCAAATTTTAATACTCCTAGCAGCCGGTAAAACTCTATATACAAATCGATTGCTGCCTCGTACAGTTTCAAAATCCTTTATATTCTTAGATCCAGTTGTAAAAAATACACTTCCACTTATTTCTTTAAGGTCGCTTAAGTAATTTTTGCAAGCCTCCAATGAAGTAAGGTAAATACAATTTTTATAACTATATTTTGCTTTTGGTCTTTCATATCTTTTATATTTTATTCCGCAATTTTTAGAAGCCTCCTTTGCATTTTGTGTAACCTCAACAGCATAAGGATGCGACATATCCAAAACTGTATCTACAGAGTACTTTTTTATAAACATCTCCATATCGGCCTCATCCATTCTGCCTATTATTAAATTTTCATCTTCTAAAAATTCTCTTTCAGAAATTGTAGCTGCTGTTATTACATACTTCCTTTTATTTTTTATCCTTTTTACAAATTCAACGGCTTCAGAGGTTCCCCCTATTATCCAAATCATATTTTATAGCCTCTTGGCGTTATCATTTTTCCAGCTTTAATATAAGTATTTTTATTTCCTATAATGACCACGGTTTTCATATCTACAAACTCGTAATCTATACTTGAAAGAGTAGTTACAATTTTCTCATTTTCAGCTCTACCTGCATTTTTAATTATTCCTACAGGTGTATTAGGGCTTTTATACTCCATAATAAGCTTAACTGCATTTTTTAAATAATTTTCACGACCTTTGCTTCTCGGATTATAAATTGCTATTACAAAATCACCTTTTGCTGCACATTTTATTCTTTCCTGTATTAATTCATATGGTGTCAATAAATCACTTAAACTTATAGTGCAAAAATCGTGCATTATTGGTGCTCCAATTTCAGCAGCCCCTGCAAAGGCACTTGTCACTCCTGGAATCACTTCAACTTCAATATCAGAAGCAAGTTCTAAAATAGGGCCTGCCATTCCATAAAGTCCTGCATCCCCTGTGCTTATTATTGCTGTATCAATTCCTTCCCTGACCTTATCAATTGCAATTTTGCATCTTTCAATTTCGCCTCTCATACCAGTGCTTATTACTTCTTTTTTCTCAAGCAGTTCCTTTAAAATTTCTATATAAAAACTATATCCAACAACAACTTTCGATTTTTCTATTGCTTTTACAGCCCTTAACGTCATGTTGTCTATACTTCCTGGACCTATTCCTATTACATAAAGTTTTGCCACAGCTATTCTCTCCTTCCAACTGCAATTGTAACTCCATTTTGTGCAGTTTTCTTAACTACTATTTTCCCACTGCCAAGATATGCCGTTGGTTCACAAACAGAGCTAACACCAACACTGGAATTTACAAAAGCACTTTTATCAAATTTATCTTCTACTGTTTTAATTTCCTCTACAGAAAAAGTTTTAAAATCACATTTAAGCTTCTTTGAAAGCTCTACTATTCCCTTTTCATTTTTCTTTATGTCTATACTACATATAAGTCCAATAGCTTTTATACTTAAATTATTCTTCTTAAAAATGTTAGCTATAAAACTTAAAATTTCCTCCATTGTTTTTCCCTTTTTACACCCTATTCCAAGTACTAAATTTCTAGGTCTTAAAATACAATATGGCTTTTTTTCTTCTATGCTTTCCCTTGAAGTAACATATATAGCTCCTTCATAATCTTCTTCTACTATACCACCATAGTTTATTTTTTCCTTTACTTCTGATTTAAAAGCTATTGGTTTTCCATTTACCATAATTGAAGTTATATCTTTTAATGCCTCCATATCTTCAACTAAAAGCCCACACTTTTTTGCAAACAAATCTGGTGCTTCAATACCCCTTCCATCTGATGCTGTTGTTATTACAGGTTCTGCTTTTATTAAGCTTGAAACCTTTAATGCAAGTTCATTTGCACCACCTATATGCCCTGACAAAAGACTTATAGAAAATCTAGCCATATCATCTACAACAACTACTGCTGGATCTTTTACTTTTGACTTTAAATATGGTGCTATAAGCCTCACTGCTATTCCAACTGCAGATATAAAAATTATGCCCTGGTAGTTTTCAAAAATATTTTTAATATCTGACTTGCCTCTAAAAATCACACTTTCTTTTATAGCTTTATTTATTTTAAGAGCAATTTTTTCACCTTTATCTGTAAAAAAAATCACTGCAATTCTCATTTTGAAGCCTCCCTAAAACCATGTGCAAAGGTAGGGTCATAAAGTTTTGATCTTTCATAATTCGTATCAATAAAATCTCCAACTAAAATTTGTGCAAAATTTTTAATTTCTGCTTCTTTAACCTTAGAAACTATATCCAAAAGTGTTCCAACAACTATTTTTTCATCTTCCCAAGTTGCCTTGTACACAACTGCTATAGGCACATCCTCTCTCTCATACCCTTCTTTTAACTTTTCTACAACAGCTTCAATACTTTGCGCCGACAAAAATATTGACATTGATGCCTTGTGTGCTGCCAAAAGCTCTAAGCTTTCTTTTGCTGGTACAGGTGTTCTTCCTTCCATTCTAGTTATTATAACCGTTTGACTAATTCCTGGAAGTGTAAACTCCCTTTTTATAGCAGCCGCACTAGCTGTAAAAGAGCTAACACCTGGTATTACTTCAAATTCTATTTTAAGCTCCGTTAATTTATCCATTTGTTCCTTTATGGCACCATATATACTTGGATCTCCTGTATGTAAACGCACTACATTTTTATTTTCCTCATTGGCCTTTTTCATAACAAAAATAACCTCTTCAAGTGTCATTGTTGCACTGTTATAAATTTCCGCACCAGCCTTACAAAAATTCATATGCTCCTTTGCAACAAGTGATCCCGCATATATTACAACCTCTGCTGCTTCAATTTTTTTTCTTCCTTTAATAGTTATTAAATCTACATCACCAGGACCCGCTCCAACAAAACTAACCATTGTTCCTTCTCCTTCCAATTATTAAGGACAAGTAATCCTTATCTTCTAAAATTGCAGTCCTATCTCGTAAAATAACTTCATTTTCCGTGCTGCAGCGCTTTACATATACATATTCAAAACCATTTTCCTCAAGTATTGAAAGTATTTTTTTCTTATCTTTGTAGGTTTTAAGCACAGCTACACTTTGACTATTTTTTAATATATCTAAATTAATTTCTCCATCGCAAAGATAAAAATTATCCCCTTTAAGCGTTAGTGGAGTTTTTGTTATATTTGAAGCTGCTCCAAAGGAAGTTATCCCTGGTATAGCCTCTGCGTTAACTCCAATTTTATCCAATTCACTTAAAAGATATATAAAGGTACTGTAAACCATTGGATCTCCAAGGGTTAAAAAAGCTCCTGTTTCTCCGCTTGTTTTTCTTATTATTTCTGCCGCTTCTTTATATCTACTGCTATTATCCTCACCCATGGGAAATTCAAGTTCTACTATTTTCTTGTCAGAAATAAATTCTTCTGCAATTTTTAAAGCCGTGCTTATGCCTTTGCTTTTGGGGGCAAAGATTACATCAGCTTCCCTTATGAGTCTGTAGCCCTTAAGTGTTATGAGTTCTTTATCACCTGGTCCAACTCCAATTCCATATATTTTTTTCATGGTTTTTTCCCCCTAACTAAAAATACAGGATTATTTGCCTTCAAAAGCCCTATCCTGTCCATATAAGATACTTGTATCAGTTTTACATCTATGTCCTCATAATTATTTGCTTTTATAAAATTTAAAAAGGTATTTAAATTATTCATAGTTATAAAATTAGCTGCAATAATTCCTCCAGCTTCTATATTTTTATTTACACAGTTTAAAATTTCCTCTAACTTTCCACTACTGCCTCCTATAAAGACCTTGTTATACCTTTTCACTTCTGAAAGCTTTTCCGGAGCCTCTCCTTCTATAATTTTAACTTCTGTCTTGAATTTAAAATTATTTTCTTTAATTAAATTTATTGCTTCTTCTTTGTGCTCTACCGCATAAACCTCAGCTCCAAAAAGTGCTGCTTGAATAGCTATAGAACCTGTGCCTGCACCGATATCTATTAAAATATCATCTTCACCTATTTCTAAAGCACCCATCACTGCTGTCCTAACTTCAAATTTTGTCATGGGAACCTTTCCTCTTAAAAATTCTTCGTCTTTAATCCATTTCATTTTCTATCACCACCACAGAAAGCTTTGAAATATCTTCAATACTATCTCCTATTCTCCCAGTTATTATTTTTTCATTTTCATAGGACAAATTAAAACCCACATAAATTTTTCCCCTCACTCCAAGTTCATAAAGTTTTCTTGATATCTCTTTGGGAGTGTTAATTTTATCTGTTAAAATAACAAAATCCTTACCCTGCTTTATTTGTTTTATATCTTCCTCTCTACCGTGAAGGCTCATAAACTTAAATTTCTGCCAGCTTTTTTGAAGGTTTGCCATCATATATTGAAAAGAAGATATTCCAGGTACAACCTCAGCTATTTCTACACCATTTCTTTTTAAATATTCAACTATTCCATAGAACTCCGGATCTCCAGAAGCGAGTATATCTACATTTTCTTCTTTACTAATTATATTTAAAACTTCTTTTACAGTATTTACAGCCTGAGTCTTTATCCCTACCTTTTCCACATCCTTTGAAAGCCTACCAAAGGCAACTAAATGCTTTGAAGTTTTTATTATATCTAAGGCATAAATTGACAAGTATTTTATATTTCCTGGTCCCATTCCAACAACCCTTATCATAATTAAAGCACCCCATACTTCATTGAATACATATATATTTTTACTTTCACTTCATCATTTTTTATATACTTTCTTATTCTAGCTTCAATTCCTTTTTTCATATCCTCTATTGCAATTTTAAAGCCATTTTCATAAACAAGCTCTAAGGCTTCTTCTGTTGTAATGCAATTTTTGACCTTTTCTAAAAGCTCTAGTTTTGCACCTCTAAGTGCTAAATAGTAAACAAAAGCTTCCATCCTTACATCACAAACCTTACTGTGAGTATTGAAGGCTCCAACAGAAATTTTTGAAAACTTACCTATGTGTCCAAGCAGTGTTATACTTTTAAACCCTTTGTAAACTGAATAAAGCACTGCATCTCCAACATAATTTGAAATTTTAACCTTTCTACCTGTTAGCTTTAAGCTTTCAAGCATTTTTTCACCATAGTTGCCTGGATATAAAATTATTTCTCTAAGTCCTTCATTATATACAGTATCTATTTCAAGGTATATAGTATCTAAAAGTGCTTTTTCAGACATTGGTTCAACTATTCCAGTAGTACCTATTATGGATATTCCACCTTCAATACCTATATTTTTATTAAAGGTTTTTTCTGAAATTAATTTTCCCATTGGTGCATAAATAACTATATCAAAGCCTTCTTCGGTTACCTTTCTTACTTCTTCTTCTATCATCCTTCTTGGTACAGGATTTATAGCCGCTTCGCCAATCTCTCCAAAGAGCCCCTTTCTTTTAATTCTACCTATACCCTCTCCACCATCTATAGTAATTAGGTTATCTTTACGCTTTGAAATCCTTGCATAAATTTCAATACCATCCGTGACATCAGGATCATCACCACTATCTTTTACTATACAGCACTCTGCATAATCTTCCTTTATTACAGGCTTCATAACCTCAAGCTCCAAAACTATATTAGCTGGTGTATCTATTTTGACTCTATTTATTAGCTTTTTATTAATAAACATACTTACTGCTGCTTTTGCTGCCGCTGCACTACAACTTCCTGTAGTATAGCCGCATCTTAGCTTTTTACCTTCCTTTACAACATACAGCTCCTTCATCTTCCCACCGCCATATATAAAAGTGCATTTACTACAGCAGCTGCCACATTGCTTCCTCCCTTTGTTCCTATTGTAGTTATACTTGGTACATCAAAATTTCGTATATATTCCTTTGATTCTGCCGCTCCAACAAAGCCAACAGGTACTCCGATTATGAGCTTAGGCTTTACTTTTCCTTCTGTTATAAGCTCTCCAAGTCTAAAAAGCGCAGTTGGTGCATTTCCAACCACAAAAATTTCTGCTCCCTCTGAAACTGCAATATCAACACAGGCGGAAGATCTTGTGGTTTCTCTTTCCTTGGCCATTTCAAAGGCTCTTTTATCATCTATATAACACAAAAGCTTAGAGCCAGACTTTTCTATAGCTTTTTTATTTATTCCAGACCAAGCCATGCGTGTATCCGTAAAAATTTTACTTTTATTTTTTAAAAGCTCTATTCCAAGCTTTACGGCTTCACCTTTAAAACTAATTATGTTTTTATACTCAAAATCACCTGTGGTATGAATCATTCTCTTTACCACTGGAATTTCTTCTTCTTTAAAATTATTATTTTTTATCTCTTCATCTATTATTTCCATGCTCGTTTTTTCAATTAACATAGGATTTTTTATATACAAGACCTTCCATCTCCTTTGTTCCTTGCTTTTTCAGCAAAGGCTAACATATTATTAAAGGCTTTTAAATTTCCTAAAAAACTTATGTGGGGATAACCAGCAAGAACATTCTTATAGCTATAACCACATTTCCAAGCCTTATCTCCCATAGTCTTTTTTATACTAAACACAGCCTTTTCATTTATTTCTGTTATTGATTTATGGAATTCGTGAGCTGTTAAACTATCACCTTTTTCTCCAAGCATGCAGCTTTTCTCCAATTCTATATCTATATAGCCAAACCTTTGAAGGGATTTTGTAAGCATACTTTTTCCTTTAAAAAGCCCAACCATTTTACTATCCTCTATAGCCTCCATAAGGTACATAAAGCCACCACATTCTGCATAAATGCAGCCTCCAGCTTCTCCAAAATTTTTTATAGCTTTTAGCATATTTTTATTTTCTGAAAGCTTTTCTCTGTATACCTCAGGATATCCACCGCCAAAATATAATAAGTCACAGTTTGGAAGTTTTAAATCACTTAATGGGGAAAAATATTCAACTTCCGCGGAACTTTCTAAAAGTTTTATATTTTCGCTGTAATAAAATGAAAAAGCCTTATCTAAAGCTATTGCTACTTTTATTTTTTTCTTATTTGGAAATTTAAATTTTGCAGAGCAGTTAATATTAGACATAAGCTTAATTAAAAGCTCCATATTTATATTTTGCTCTACAGCTTCCATAGCTTTTTCTATTTTTTCTTCTATATCCTCTATTTCACTGCTTTGAATAAGTCCCAAATGTCTACTTTTTATTTCTATTTCATCTATTTTAGGTATATATCCAAGTACCACCAGCTCCGTATATTTTTCTATTTGCTCCTTTAGCATTTTATACATTTTTTCTGATACTCGGTTTAAAATTACAGCTTTAATAGTTGAAGCTTGAAATTCTGCCATGCCCTTTAGCTTTGGAATTACAGAGAACATTTCTCCCTTTGGAGTATATACAAGCACTGCATTTACCTTAAGCTCTTTTGCTATATCATAGCTTGAATTATCAAAGGTGTTATAAATCCCATCAAAGTATCCCATGGCACCCTCTATTACTATAGTTTGACTTTCCGCCAGGGCTATTGATTTTTTTATACCCTCTCTTCCTTGCAAATGCATATCCAAATTTCCCGCCTGTTTTTTTGAGGCTAATTTTAAAAAAGCAGTATCTATATAATCTGGTCCCGTTTTAAATCCAGATACCTCAATGCCCCTATTTAAAAGTGCTCTTATTATTCCAAGGGTTATAGTTGTTTTACCACTGCCACTACTTGGTGCTGTAATCATTATTCCTTTCATAGCTTTATCTCCTCTAAAGCTCTTATTAAAGCTTCATTGCTTTCTCTGTCCTTTACCGCAAGCCTTATATATGTTTTATCAAGGCCTTCAAAACTGGAAGCCTTTCTAATCATAAATCCCTTATAAATAAGCTTATCGAAAATTTCATCTTCCTCACCTTTTAAAAGCTTTATGAGAATAAAATTTGTATGACTTTCAAATGACCTTATCCAATTTATATTTGAAAGCTTATTTAACATAAAATTTCTTTCTTTTTCCGTTTCTCTTTTTACTTTTTCAATATAGGCTTTATCCTTAAATATTACCCTTCCTGCTGCATTTGCATATGAGTTTACACTCCAAGGACTTTCTATTTTTATATATTTTTCTCTAAAAGTTTCATTTACAAATGCATAACCAAGTCGTATTCCTGGAAGTGCAAAGAATTTGGTTGCCGCACGTACTACGCATACCTTTTCTTCCTCCCTAAAGAGTTCAATGCTGTCATAATCCTCTGGACAAAATTCATAAAAAGCCTCATCTAAAAGTAAAAATGCATCTTTTTCTTTCACAATTTCATATAGCTTTAAAAGAACTTCTTTTTCTATCCTAAGTCCTGTAGGATTATTGGGATTTCCCAAAATAAGCAAATCATCTTTTCTCAAAGTATTTTTAAGGCTGTCAAAAGTAATTTTAAAATTCTCATCCATTTTTAATGTTATTACTTCTTTTCCCAATACTTTTGGTCTTTTTATGTATTCTCCAAAGCATGGAACAAACACTACAATTCTATTAAATAAAAGGCACATATTACTTATAAGCTCCATTGCACCACTACCAACTATTACTTCTCTATAATCACATTTTAAATATTTTGCAATATTGTGTCTAAGCTCTCTATATTGAATATCTGGATAGCTAGTAAGCTCTTCATAAGCCTTTAAAAGTTCAGCTTTAAGCGCTTTTGGAGGTCCCATTGGATTTATATTACTGCTGTAATCAATTATTTTCCCATTAAATTTGCCTTTATAACTAAAGGTATCACCACCATGAAACATTAAAAATACCTCCTATAACAAAATAAATTATTGCAAATAAAATTTCTGCTCTATACATTATTTCAACAGTTCTTTTAACATCTTCTATTTCAAGTTCTCTCTTTTTATCTCCTATTTTAGGCTTTTTCATCACTTCGCCAAAATAAACATTATCTCCACCAAGTTGAACTTTAAGCAGTCCTGCAACAGCTCCTTCTGGATAAGCGCAGTTAGGACTTTTGTGATTTTTTCTATCTCTTAGCATAATTTTAAGACCATTTATAGCATCAAATCTAAATATTGAAGCAATGCACATTAAAACGCCTGTTAAACGTGCTGGTATAAAATTAAAAACATCATCTGTTTTTGCAGGAAAAAAGCCTATATAAAGATACTTTTCATTTTTATATCCAAGCATTGAATCCATTGTATTAACCATTTTATATAAAAAGGCTAAAGGTGCTCCACCAATTGCTGCATAAAGCATTGGGGCTATAACTCCATCAGAAGTATTTTCTGCTATTGTTTCCACGTCTGCTCTTATTACTTCACTCTCACTTAGATTTTTAGTTTCTCTACCAACAATAAAAGAAAGTCTTAATCTTGCTTCAGCTATTCCTTTTTCAAAAGCCTTAGCCACCTTCATACCTTCTCTTTGAAGACACCCAGCTGCAATGCAGGTATATAAAAAATATGTGTTTACAATATGATAGGCAAGGTTATAATTTTTTAAAATTTTAAGTATTACATATGGCACTAAAAAGGCTAAAATTAAATTTATAAGAACTATGCTTCCGCCAAAGCATTTTAACATTTTATTACTTTTAGCAAGTTTTCTTACACTTTTTTCCTCAAAGCTTATTATATTGCCCATAAGTTTTACTGGATGTGGAAGAAAATATGGATCGCCAATTAAAAAATCTAATATTAAAGCTATTAAAAAATCTATCATTTTCCCTCTCCTAAAAGCTTGTACACATACTCTATATCTATATTTTCTCTAACTATCGCTGCAAGTTTATTTAATTCTTCTTCTCTCTTTTCCCTTAAATCTGCACTGACCTTTTCTTCAAGCTTTTTCTTTCTTCTTATGCTATTTAATATTTTTGCCCTGAATTCATTAGAATCAAATATGCCATGAAGGTAGGTCCCATAATATTTATCTAGTAACATATCTCCGTCAAAATAGTTCACCATTTCCCCAGTTTTCTTTTTTATATTCACAAAAGGCTTTTTATTTCCACTTGTCCTTCCTGAATGTATCTCATATCCATAAACCTTACAACCAAGTGCAGTACCTTCAACATTTTGAGTTATTTTTTCACCTTCAAAATAAGTTTCTGTATTAAAAATTGAAAGCCCTTCCTCAACTTCACCTTTCTTTACTTCCCAACCTTCAACATCTACTATTTTTCTGCCTAGCATTTGATATCCACCGCATACACCAAAAACAATTCCATCAAATTTTTTTATTGCATAATCAAAGCCAGAGCTTTTTAGCCATCTTAAATCTTCTATAGTATTTTTGCTTCCTGGAATTATCAAAATATCTGCCTTTCCAATTTCAAGTGGTGAAGTTATAAAATTTATTGTAACATCCTCATCAAATTTAAAGGCATCAAAGTCTGTAAAATTTGATATTCTTGGAAGCCTTATAACTGATACTTGAACAGCTCCACCTACAGAATTTTTTATTTCAGAAGCACCATCTTCCTCATCAAGTTTTACATTCATATATGGAATTATGCCAACTACAGGAATGTTTACAAGCTTTTCTATCATATCAACTCCACTTTGAAGAATAGCTTTATCTCCTCTAAATTTATTTATTATTATGCCTTTAATTCTATTTCTTTCAGCTTCCTCTAAAAGCATGACTGTACCATATATAGCCGCAAAAACTCCACCTTTATCTATATCTGCAACTAGTAACACTTGAGAAGCTGCAATTTCTGCCATGCCCATATTTACAATATCATTTTCCTTTAAATTAATTTCCGCAGGACTACCCGCACCTTCTATAACAACAAAATCAAATTTTTCTTCAATTTTTTTATAGGTTTCACTTATCATGGTCTTTAGCTTTGTTTTAAATTGAAAATATTCTACTGCATCCATATTTTTATACGGTCTTCCATTTATAATAACTTGACTTTTTCTATCAGAGGTTGGCTTCAAAAGTATTGGGTTCATGTATGCAGCCGGTTCAACCTTTGCCGCCGCCGCTTGAAGCACTTGTGCTCTTCCCATTTCAAGTCCTTCCATTGTGACATAGGAATTGAGTGACATATTTTGTGATTTAAAAGGACATACCTTATAACCATCATTTGCAAAAATCCTGCAAAGTGCCGTTGAAATCAAACTTTTACCTGCTGAAGAAGCCGTACCTTGAATCATTATGCTTGACATTTTATCACCTCCACCATACTCTGGTTTATATTATTTCTTTTAAGTGTTCTAAATAAATTTTCTGAAACTTTTCCAATTCTCCAAGTCCATGAAGATAAATATCTACCTTTATACCTTGCTTTTCAAGAATGCTCTTCCAGGAATCTTCTTCACCACACATGTCCTTTTGTGCATGATCTCCTGCTACCAGCATAAATGGTGCAAGTGTTACCTCTTTTATATTGTTTTCTTTAATCCAATTTAGTACATTTTCTATAGATGGATAACCTTCCACGGTTCCTATAAATACATTTTTATAGCCCTTATCCCAAAGAGAAGTTTGAAGTTCTGAATAGCAAGCATTTGAATAGTGATAAGACCCATGCCCCATAAAAACCACTGCTTTTTTTCCTTCTACTATATCCTTTACTACTTCTATTATGCTTTCATAGTCCTTGCGCTTATAAATAGCTGGTGTTCCTATTTTAATCTCTTTAAATAAACTTTTTCTTTTAAATTCTTCAGTGAGTTCCTTTAAAGCATTGTATTCACTGCCTGGTATTAAATGAAGTGGCTGCACATATACTACTTCATAACCTTCTTCATAAAGTTTTTCAAGTGCTTCTCCCGGTGTATCTACAAATATTCCGTCCCTATTTTTAAGGATTTTTATAACTACCTTTGAGGTAAACGCTCTCCTTACTTCATAATCCATATATTCATCTTTTATTTTCTTTTCTACAGCTTCTATCGTAAGCTTTCTAGTATCTGCATAAGTTGTTCCAAAACTAACAACAAGTATTGCTTTTTTCACTTTGTTCTCCTCCAGCTTAGGCATCCAAAAAATAATCGAAAGTTTTATTTCATATTTTCTTTAGGCTGCCTTAATATATTTCAACAGAATTTATAGCTTTTATATAACTATAACCTTCATCTATTGTAATTTGTGTTAACTTTAAATAATCTATTTTAAATTTAAAAAACTGCTCAGGTGCATTAAAAATTGAAGTAAGTGCACATCTTATAACTCCATCATGCGTAACGACTAGTATTTTGTCTTTCTCCTGTGATTTTTCTTCTATAAATTCCTTAGTTCTTTCAAAAACTTCCTTTAGGCTTTCACCTTTTGGTATTTTATAATTTACAAAATCCCTTTCCCATTCTTCGGCTTCTTTAGGGTAGTTTTTCAAAATTTCTCTATAGCTCAAATTTTCAAATACACCAAAATTTCTTTCTAAAAGCCTCTCATCAATTTCTCCCTTTACTCCGAGAAATTTTGCAGTTTCCCTTGTTCTTTTAAGTGGACTTATATAAATTCCATCAAAGTCAGCAGTTTTAATTAGTTCTGCTGCCTTTAGTGCTGCTTTTTTGCCTTCCAAGGTTAAAGATAAATCAAGTCTCCCATGATATACACCTCTTGTATTTCCTTCTGCTTCACCATGCCTTATAAAAACTATATCCATATTGATGCCACCATAAATGTAAACAAGCTTACTATTTCACATATTTCTATATTAGCTCCATAAACATCCCCTGTAAGTCCACCTATAGTTTTATAAGCTTTTAAAGTTATTAGTCCTGAAGTTATAAAGGCAATCCCTAAAGGTATTAAAAACTTTAACCCAAAACCAAATATTATAACTATCAGATAAATTATAAGTGCTGCATAAAAATACTTTTGAGGCTTACTATCAGAAAACATACTCCCCATACCTCCGGGTCTTGCGTTTTTCATATAAGCCATTAGCATAACTACAGTAAGTCTTGCATTTCCAGAGGCCAGCATAAGAGATGGTATAAACATTGAGGTTCTAAGCTTTGATATAATTACAAATTTAAGAAGTAAATCCATAACAACAGCAACAACTCCAAAAGTACCAGTTCTGCTGTCTTTCATTATTTCAAGCACCCTCTCCTTGCTTCTTCCAGAAAAGAATCCATCTGAAGTATCTGAAAGACCATCTATATGTAGTCCACCTGTTACAACCACTAAAGCAAGTACTGCAAAAACAGCTCCAATTTCATCTCCACCTAAAAGCCTCATATAGTATCCTACTATTCCTGCAATTAAACCTATAAGCATGCCAACATATGGGAAGAAAAAAGTTGCTTTTGAAAGGTTTTTCTTATTAAAATCTACAGATATATTTACGGGAATTCTTGTCAAAAATTGAAGTGCAGCAATAAGTCCCTTTATCATTTTAATTTAAGACTAATTCCGCAAAAAACCACATACACTTCATCTGAAAGCGCTGCAACTCTTTGGTTTACCCTTCCCGCAATATCTCTAAAAACCCTAGCAATATGGTTTTCAGGTACTATAGAACTCCCAACCTCGTTTGTTACCATAACAATATTTTTATCTGCACTTTTTTTAATAAGCTTTTCAATTATTTCTACAACCCTATCTTCTATATTTTTTTCAAGCTCACCGCTTATTCTTTCTAAATCTTTTGACATATCAAACATTACATTAGAGGTAAGCACGGTTATACAATCTAAAATATAATTTTCCTCACTGCCAACTGCTTTTTCTATATCATAAGTTCCTTCATAGGTTCTCCAAAAATCCGGTCTTCCACTTTTATGTTTTTTTACTCTTTCCTTCATCTCAACATCCTCTGCCCTTGATGTTGCAATATACACTACATCTTTTTTACCTTTATAAATATTTTCTGCAAAGGAACTTTTTCCGCTCCTTGCCCCACCCGTAACTAAAGTTATCATCTTATGTCCACATAATCCTTTGAATTAATCTCCGCTTCTTTAAAGGTTGGCATGTTATTTAGTGTATAAAGGGCAGCTTCAATTATTTGAAAGGCAAGTGGACAGCCAGAACCTTCTCCAAGTCTCATATGCAAATTTAGCATTGGCTCTAAACCTATTTCCTCCAGCATATATTTTGCTCCAGGCTCATCAGATAAATGTGATGGGAACATATAATCCTTTGCATATTTGTTTAGTCTTACAGCACACAATGCAGCCGCTAAAGCTATAAAGCCGTCAATTACAATTGGCTTTTTATTTTTTGCAGCTCCTAAAAAACATCCACAAAGTCCTGCAATATCAAAACCTCCGACTTTTGCTAAAACATCAATCACATCATTTTTATCTGGTGAATTTATACTTATAGCTTTTTTTATTATTTCTTTTTTATTTATAAATTGTGCTTCTGTTAAACCAGACCCTTTCCCCGTTGTTACCTCTACGGGTAGGCCTGATAGCACACTTAAAACCGCTGCACTTGTAGTTGTATTTCCTATTCCCATTTCTCCTGTTCCAAAAAGGTCACAGCCTTCTTTGCAAAGTTCATCTACAATTTCAATTCCGGCTTCAATAGCTTTAATAGCCTGCTTCCCTGTCATAGCTGGTTCTTTTGCGATATTCCTTGTACCCCTTGCAACTTTTTTGTCTATAATTTTAGGATTATGAAATACTGCATCTACGCCTATATCTACAACTGTTACTCCTGTATTTGTAAATTTAGATAAAATCATAACACCTGTAGCATCCTTAGTTAAATTATTTGTAAGCACTGCTGTACTACTTTTGGGGCACGTACTAACACCTTCTTCTACAACCCCATTATCTGCACACATTACTATGATATTTTTCTTTTTTATCTCATAATCAAATTTACCTGTAATACCTACTACCCTAGAAACTATATTTTCAAGAGTTCCTAAACTTCCAAGTGGCTTTGCTAAATTATCTATATTTTTCATAGCCAATTTTTCTTTTTCTTTATCACTTGGTTCTATTGAATTAAGACACTGATTTAATTTTTCCATTTTTAAACAAACACCTCCTAAAGCAAAAAAATAAACCCCGATATTCTCGGAGTTTTGTAAACAAATTAACACTTGTTGATAGACAAACTAATTTATTCAGAGTACAGATGACGGAGTACAGTGAAGGATGATTTTTTTCCACTTTGCTACAGAAAATCTAAAAACTTATTTTCTTTATTGCTGCGCAATCGCGCCATACATGGTGCTCAGCGAAGCTGACAACATTTAAGTTTAAGATTTACCTAAGCAGCGCGAAAGGTAAATCAACCTTAACTGTACTCCGTCATCTGTACTCTGATTTTTCATTTCTAATTTCTCTATTTGAACTGGTATGTCCATAATACTTTACCTCCCTCCGAGGCAATACTGTTATTTTAGGCAGGTCTCCTGACTCACGGATCATTCTCCTCCAACCTTCCCAGCAAAAATGCCAGTGGTAATTTTGGATTCGTTCCCGTATACAGTAGCGGGGGCTGCAGTGGATTTTCACCACTTTCCCATTTAAATATAAAATACCTAAAACCACTTTATTCAATTATAATTTAGATGTTACTATAGATTTAACCTTGCGTCAATAAATTATATTAGTCATTTTCAAGCTTAATATAGCTTATTGATTATCTTTTAAATGATTATACTCATTTAAAAAGCATTGTAAAATCGTAATTCTATCTTCAATATCTTGCTTCCAATTATCAAGTTGAATCAATCCAATATCAGTAATAGTATACACTTTTCTAGCTGGTCCAGAATTAGTTGTATCCCATGAAAATGTTACTGCTTTATCTTCTTCAAGTTTTTGTAGCGTACGATATATAGCACCAGTATCACATTGAAAATTGGGGAGTTTTTCTATAAGTGAAGTATATATAGCACCTCCATGAGAAGAATTTTCTGCTAATGCTAAGAGAATGAATGCTGGTAAATGGCGATGCTTGTTAGGCTTTTTGCTACTCATAACTATGCCTCCTTTCCGTATATAAAAATATTATACTGTTGTAAACAGTTATTTGCAAACAACATAGTAATATTATTGACATTATGGTAGACTTAGTTATATACTAATACTGTAATTAACAGTATAGTGTATGCAACACAAATCAATGATTTTATTTTTAAGGAGGAAATTTTATGTTTACAGTTGGCTTGTATATTGTTACGTTTATTCTTATGTTGGTATCTTTAATAAAGAGCCGTGAGAAAACTAAAATGGCAATAATAAAGGGATGGAAGTCTTTTGAAAATATATTGCCGCTATTTCTATCAATATTATTGATTATAGGAATCATATTTGCTGTGTTAAGTCCTCAAATTATATCAAAGTTAATTGGTCAACAGTCAGGGATAATTGGTATAGTATTTGCTGCAATAATTGGTTCATGCACAGTAATACCTGGTTTTGTAACTTTTCCATTGGCAGCTACATTATTGAAAAATGGAGCAGGAATGATTCAGATAATAGTATTTATATCAACATCTGTTATGGTCGGAGTTATTACCATTCCTGTTGAAATAAGGTATTTCAGAAGAAAAGTAACTTATCTTAGAAATTTTCTTGCAATTATATTTTCCTTTGCTATAGCTTTTGTGATGGGAGTGATATTAAAATGATAAAAATATTTAAAAGATATAAGATAGTAGCTGTTATATTAACGATTAACCTATTATTACTACTATTTAAACCTCAATTAGGTATAAATTCATTAAAAGGAACAGCAGATAATTTAAAAGAAATGCTTGGAATCATGCCGCCAATTTTTATTTTACTTGGACTTCTTGATATTTGGGTTGAAAAAGAAACAATGACAAAGCTTATGGGCGAAGGTTCAAATATTCGAGGTATTGCTATTGCTTTTCTACTTGGCTCTGTTGCAGCTGGACCATTATATGTTTCATTTCCTTTCGCAGGAATGTTGTTAAAAAAGGGTAGCAAATTATTTAATGTATTAATTTTCATAGGAGCATGGTCTGCTACCAAAATACCAATATCATTATTTGAAGCGTCTGTCATGGGATGGAGATTTATGGTTACTAGATATATTATTGATATACCTGCTATTGTTCTAATAGCATATATTATTGATAAAATTATTCCGCAAAACGAGAAGGAAAGTATTTATGAAAATGTTAAATCGCTTAAATAAAAGATTCATGCATAATATTAATATAGAAATTTGGAAGGTTGATTAAGATGAAAGTATTGGTTAGTGCCTGTATTACAGGATGCAACTGCAAATATAATGGCGGAAACAATTTAAATCCAAAAGTTGTAGAATTTCTAAAGGACAAAGAAATAATTGAAATTTGTCCTGAAATCTTAGCGGGAATGAGTATTCCAAGAGCTTCTGCTGAAATAGTAGATGGATATGTTACTGAATGTAATGGTCAGAATGTTCATAAAGAATATGAAAAAGGTGTTGAACTAGCATTAGAGAGTATAAAAGATGAAAATATTGATTTAGCAGTTCTACAGTCAAGAAGTCCTACTTGTGGAGTTAATAAAATATATGATGGAAATTTTAATGGAAAATTAATTAAAGGCAATGGATTATTTGCCAAAGCATTAATTGAAAGAGGCTATGAAGTAATTGATTCAGAAGATGTTTAAAAGAATTACGTTCGCCTTATTATATTAAGAATTGCCCAATAGAAATTATATTTTTTAATAATTATTATTGACAACATAAAAATATAGCTATAAAATGTAAATAGAAAACCCGAGTTAATTAGTCGGATTTGTTTTATAAAGGCAATTTTGATTTTCAAGCGGTTTATCTCTATAAAGTCAGGAGTGAATTTTATGTTAGAAAAACTTTTAGAAATAAATAACATACATGCAGAAGCAGATAAAAAAGAAATACTTACAGGTCTTAACTTAACAGTAAATAAAGGTGAAATCCATGTAATTATGGGACCCAACGGAGCTGGAAAGTCTACTCTTATGAACGTAATTATGGGTCATCCTAAATATAAAGTAACAGATGGTTCCATTAATTTTGAAGGCGACGACATAACAAAATTAAAAACTAATGAAAGAGCTAACAAAGGAATATTTCTTTCCTTTCAAAATCCAGAAGAAGTTCCAGGAATAACTGTAGAAAGCTTACTTAGAGGTGCAAGAACAGAACGCTCTGGAAAACCAATAAAACTCATGGCTTTTCGAAAAGAATTAAGAGAAAAAATGGCTCTTCTAGAAATGAAGGAAAGCTACGCTGAAAGATATTTAAATGTAGGTTTCTCTGGCGGAGAGAAGAAGAAAAATGAAATAATACAAATGTTAATGCTAAACCCAAAGCTTGCTATACTTGACGAAACAGATTCTGGTCTTGATGTAGATGCGGTTAAGATAGTTTCAAAGGGAATAAGCGAGTTTAAGAACGAAAATAATTCTATACTTATAATAACCCACAACAGCAAAATACTTCAATATTTAAAACCTGATTTTGTTCATGTACTTTTGGATGGAAAAATAGTAAAAACAGGAGACGCTTCCTTGATGGAGGAAATAAACACAAAAGGTTTTGCTTCATTTAGAGAAATGGTATAAGGAGGTTTACTAATGAGCAGCGAAAAAACTTATATAGATGATCTCGAAAGAGGCGTATATGATATAAAAAATGAAGATAGATACAGCTATAAGGTAAACAAAGGCTTGACGGAAGATACCATAAGAAAAATATCAAAAGAAAAAAATGATCCTCAGTGGATGCTTGATTTCAGGCTTAAAGCACTTGAAACATACAATAAAACACCAATGCCAACCTGGGGCCCCTCTTTAGAAGAACTTGATATGGATAACATAGTAACTTACGTAAGACCAGATACAGATATGAAAGGTAATTGGAAGGATGTCCCTGATGACATAAAGGATACCTTTGAAAAGCTTGGTATACCAAAGGCTGAAAGAGAATCGCTTGCTGGTGTTGGAGCCCAATACGATTCAGAGGTTGTGTACCACAGCATAAAAGAGGAATTAGTTAAACAAGGCGTAATATACACAGACATGGAATCAGCTATAAAACAGTATGAGCCTATAGTTAAAGAATATTTTATGAAGCTCGTTCCACCAAGTGACCACAAATTTGTAGCACTGCATGGTGCTGTATGGTCTGGAGGTTCTTTTGTATATGTACCTGAAGGCATTAACGTAGATATACCTCTTCAGTCCTATTTTAGACTCAATTCTCCGGGAGCAGGTCAATTTGAACATACCCTTATAATAGTTGAAAAAGGAGCAAAGCTTCACTTTATAGAAGGCTGTTCTGCACCAAAATACAATGTAACAAATCTTCATGCGGGCTGTGTTGAACTTTACGTAAAAGAAGGTGCTACTTTAAGATATTCAACTATAGAAAATTGGTCTAAAAATATGCTTAATTTAAACACTAAACGTGCTTTGGTTGAAAAAAATGGAACAATTGAATGGATATCTGGCTCTTTCGGCTCAAAAAAATCCATGCTTTATCCTATGAGTATATTAAAAGGTGAAGGTGCAAAATCCGAATTTACTGGAGTAACCTTTGCAGGAAAAGGACAATTTTTGGATACAGGTACAAAAGTAGTTCACGCTGCCCCTTATACATCTTCAACAGTAAATTCAAAGTCAATCTCCAAAGGTGATGGTACTGCAATTTACAGAGGTTCAGTTAAAGTTTTGCCAAATGCTCATCATTCAAAATCAACAGTTTCCTGTGAATCTTTAATGCTTGATGATATATCTCGTTCAGATACAATCCCAGCTCTTGATATACAAAATGATGAAGTAGATATAGGTCATGAAGCAAAAATAGGAAGAATAAGCGATGATGCAATATTTTATCTAATGTCAAGGGGAATAAGCGAAGAAGAAGCAAGAGCAATGATAGTAAGAGGATTTGTTGAACCTATATCCAAAGAACTTCCTCTTGAATATGCAGTTGAAATGAATAGACTTATAAATCTTGAACTTAACGGAAACATAGGATAGGCGGTGATGCAGTTATGATTAATACTTTAAATAAAATAAATAACATTCCAATGAGAACTTGGAGATGGCTTGGTGTCAATAATGTAACTGTTGATGAAGCCCTGCCACAATCAAAAGAATACAATTTAAATATACTAGGTGAAACTGAAAACAATGAAGTTAAGATAAAATTAATGAGCAAAAATATTTCCTCAGAATTTATTCCTTCAAAATACGAAGGTTTAAATGAAGCTTCTCTTGAGCAGTGCAAAAATAGTTACAATACGGGGATTTATGTTAATTCTATTATTGATAAAAAAGCGTCAAGACCTATATTTATAAATTATAAGGCTGATGAAGAAAACAATTTAATAATAGATAATAATTTGATAATCGCCGAAGAAAACAGCGAATTGACTGTAGTTATAAATTATAACTCCAAAGTTCCTGCCTTTCATAATGGACTTACTCAAATTTATGCAAAGAAAGGTTCAATTGTAAATCTAATAAAAATACAGGAATTTTCAGATACTAGTACTCACCTTGATGCAAACCTAGCTCAAGCAGAAGATAATGCTGTTGTAAACTATACAGAAGTAACCTTAGGCAGTCAATACAGCATTACAAATTATAAAGCAGACTTAAAAGGTTATAAAAGCATCGGAAATATAGAAACAATTTACCTAGGCGATAAAGAACGAAACTTAGATATAAATTATCTTATAAATCATTATGGAAAAGAAACTCGAAGTGATATAGAAGCTAGAGGCGCACTTCTTGATGAAAGTAAAAAAGTATTTAAAGGAACTCTTGATTTTAAAAAAGGTTCTAATAAATCAAAGGGCAAAGAAGAAGAATACACTATTCTTTTAAGTCCTAAGGTAACAAACAAATCTGTTCCAATACTTCTATGTACCGAAGAAGATGTTGATGGTCAGCATGCAGCAAGTTCTGGACGAATAGATGAAAACAGATTATTTTATATAATGAGCAGAGGTTTTAGTGAAGCTGAGGCAAAAAAACTTATTATAGAAGCAACTTTTAATCCTATAATAGATAAAATTCCTTCAGAAGAATTAAAAACTAGTATTTCTAATAGTATTAGGAGGAAACTTTCCGATGAATAAATATATAGAAGATTTTCCAGCATTAAATCAAGAATTCAATGGACACAGGTTTGTATATTTGGATAATGCAGCAACTACTCAAAAACCCGTTTCTGTTATAAATGCTATAGATGATTATTATAGAAAAAACAATGCCAATCCACATAGAGGTGCTTATGCTCTAAGTGTAAAAGCAACAGAACTTTATGAAGGTGCTAGAGAAGTGGTTCGTGATTTCATAGGCGCAGAAAAAAGCAAAGAAATAGTATTTGTACGAAATGCCACAGAAGCTCTCAATCTTATAGCTTTTTCCTACGGACTTACTTTTTTAAACCCTGGAGATGAAATTGTAATTTCCATAGCAGAGCACCATTCAAATTTAGTTCCCTGGCAGCAAGTAGCCAAAGCTAAAGGAGCCGAGCTTAAATATTTATATCTAAATGAAGAAGGTATAATACCAAAGGAAGAAATTGAAAGCAAAATAACTTCAAACACAAAAATAGTCTCTGTAACACAGGTTTCAAATGTACTTGGTACAATAAATCCCGTCAAAGAAATAATAGAAAAGGCTCACAGCGTTGGTGCTATTGCTATTGTTGATATGGCTCAAAGTGTTCCTCATATGAAGGTAGATGTTACTTCCTTAGATGCAGACTTTGCAGTTTTTTCAGGACATAAAATGCTTGCCCCTATGGGAATAGGTGTATTATACGGAAAAGAAGCTTTACTTGAAAAAATGCCACCCTTCCTTTGCGGTGGTGACATGATTGAATACGTATGGGAGCAGAAAACTACCTTCGCTGAAGTTCCACAAAAATTTGAAGCAGGTACTCAAAATGTTGGTGGTGCAGTTGGTCTTACAGAAGCTATTAAGTATATAAATAAAGTTGGCATTGAAACAATTGAAGCCATCGAGAAAGAACTCACAAGCTATGCTCTTGAAAAATTAAGTGAAATACCTCATATCACAATTTATGGAACAAAGGATGCAGCAAAAAAAGCAGGTGTAATATCCTTTAATATAGATGATGTTCACCCGCACGATGTTGCAACAATACTTGATTCCTACGGCATTGGCATTAGAACAGGACATCACTGTGCAAATCCTCTTATGCGTTACATGCAAGTAAATGCAACCTGCAGAGCGAGCTTTTATTTTTACAACACAAAAGAAGATATTGATGACTTAGCTAATGGATTAAAAAATGTAAGGAAGTGGTTAGGCTATGGATCTTAATTCTATATACACAGAAATAATAACAGAACACAATGCTTCAAAGCACAATAAGCATGAACTTGAAGGTGCCAACATAGTTGAAAATGGTCACAATCCAAGCTGTGGAGATGAAATTACCCTTCAACTTAAGGTAAATAACGGCATAATAGAAGATGCATCTTTCACAGGAGTTGGCTGTGCTATTTCCCAGGCTTCTACTTCTATTATGATTGATCTTATAAAAGGTAAAACCGTTGAAGAAGCCAAAGAGCTTACTCACACCTTCATAGGAATGATAAAAAGAGAAATAACAGACGAAAAAGAACTTGAAGCACTTGAAGATGCCCTAGCCTTTAAAAATGTTTCAAACATGCCTGCTAGAGTAAAATGTGCAGTGCTTGCTTGGCATACTTTGGATGAGTGTATAAAATAAATTGGCTATTTTTAAAAGAATATTGATATGAGCTTATGACATTAATGGACTCTAAGAATTGCTCGTTTATAATTTGCTACCCATTTAGATGCATCATCCTGATGCCTAAATGGCTTTGACCGTCCTAGTCAAAATTACGCAAATTATAAACGAGCAATCCTAAGAGTCCATAAAAGCCAACACATCATAGAAACATTCTTTTAAAAATAGCCGAAAATACTAAAGGAATCTATTTTTGTTACTGGTAAACCCCTATTTTATACTGATTGTATACATTTTGAGAATAGTACTTTGGATCACCTGCAAGCCATGAATCAGATCTTAAATATGGTTCTACTCTTACATAATAGTTCCCCTCAGGCAAATTCACTTGTTCTTTTAAATCCTGTTGAAGACCATTTGATGTAAAAGTTTTAATTTCTTTATTATATTCATCTAAAACAGTTATCTTCCATATACCATCTAAATCCCCATTAAATTTATCATGTGAAAATTCTACATTAAAATCCCCTTCATTTTTCACAGAAAAACTATAATAATCATCATCCGTTAATGTATTAGAATTCCCCATATACATTTCATTTAAATTTATGTTAGTTGCTTTATCCAAACTATCATTAGATTCCTTTTCATAATTATCAGATTTAGTATAGTTTACAGTTAAATTATAAGGAACATCTAAAATATTTTTCGAATAATACTTTGGATTACCGGCAAGCCATGAATCGGACCTTAAATACGGTTCCACCTTTATATAATAATTGCCTTTTGAAAGCCCAAGATATCTATTTATATTTGTATCTACTCCATTTGAAATCAATGTCATAAATACATTTTTACTTTCATCCATAACAGTTATTTTCCAATCACCATCTGTTTCTCCTACAAATTTGTCATGTGCAAAATTCACATTAATATATCCGTCTTCGTTAACTTGTATTTCATAATAATCATCATCTGTAACTGAACTTGAATATCCTGTGTACTGCTGATTTAAATTTATAACTTGAGCACCCATCATGTCATCATCTGGTTCCTGCTCAAAATATTCAGATTTAGTAAAATCTACAGAAACGCTGTACGGAACCTTTAAAACATAAGTCGAATAATATTGAGGATTACCAATCAGCCATGAATCAGACACTCTAAAATATGGTTCTACAATAACATTATACTTTCCCTTTTTTAATCCTAATGGAGTAATAGTTTTATCTTCAATTCCATTTACATATATTTCTTTTATAGTAGTTGTTTCATCTTCGTCAGTAACCCTTATATCCCATACTGCATCAGTTTCTCCAACTAATTTATTGTGATTAAATGTGATGTTAATATTTCCATCTTCAGATAATTCTATAGGATACTTGTCCCCATCTTTAAGAGAAGCACAGGTGTTAGTTTTATTTAATAAATTTTCCGTTTGATTGGAGATAGTAGCGCTTACAGTATTAAAATACTTACAATATTTTTTACCATTGCTTAAAAAAATCTTAATGCAATATCTTGAATTAAAATCATAATTGTTTACTGGTATTATTTTTATTTTGTTTGTATCAAGTTTTTTAATTTCAACTGGAATATATGTATTATCTTTTTCTATGACAATTCCATCTATTTTGTCATTTTGAACTTCATCAGAAAAATTTACCACAAATTCCTTGTTTACTGGTACATTACTTACCTCATCCAATGTTATCCAGTTACTATCACTAGTTGCTGCCTTAGAGCTTACAAATGGAATATTTATAACTAATAAAAATACTATATAAAATATGCTTGCCGTCATTATTCCATTCTTTAGATTTTTTTTCATAATTAATTTTGTCCCCCTTTATTTTTAATGTAAAATTAGTATTATACTTAATATTCTACATCAAGATGTATATTCCTCCATATAATTACACAAAAATATATAAAAAATAAGAGCATGCACAAATTAAAACTTATGCATGTTCTTATAATCATTTTGAATAATTACTTGCAACTTTATCCTTATCTCTAACAATATGAAAAAATAGTTCTTCATGACTTGGTTATTCATACCTGTGTAAAATTCTATTTCGCATTAAACGTGATTTTTGAACAAAAATATGTACCTCTTAATCAATCTGATAACAAATCAACCTTCCTAAAATAAATAAAATTTTCATTTTCCCTATAAACCCAATCAGTTTCGTCGCAAAACTTTTCAAATTCTTTTTTATTATCATTACAATATATAAGCTTTCCATCATTCAAGATATTGATTTTAATAAACATATCCAAATTATCACTTTTTAAATCTATAACATCTATTTCTCTTTTTAAAAATTTTTCTAAAAATAACTCTATATCTAAAATATTATCTAGCTTTAACTTATTCTCACTTAAAACAGCTATATCAACATCTGAAAATTCATTAAATTCATTATTACAAATACTGCCAAAAATAATAACAGTAGAAATACCAAACTTACTTATAAAATCACTAAACTCAGATGAATTAAGCTTATTTAATATATTACGCTTTTCATCTACAATACTCATACTATCACCACTTTTTTATTTATATATATATTATACAGTATTTCTTCTGTCCATTTAAACAAAATTTATTCACTACTTTAAGATTCCTTAATTAATAAAAGAACAAGCGCAACATTTTATTATAGGTTTATGCTATTATAAATGTAGATAGAAATACATCTCTAAGAGGCGATTTAAATTGAAAAAGCTAATAATAGTGAATGGACCCATGGGCGTAGGTAAAACTGCCACTTGTAAAAAACTAAACAAAGAGCTTCAAAATTCAGTATGGCTTGACGGAGACTGGTGCTGGATGATGAATCCTTTTATAGCCAATGAGGAAAACAAATTAATGGTCGAAAAAAATATTACATATCTATTAAGAAGCTTTTTAACTAATTCTAATTTTGACTATGTAATATTCAACTGGGTAATACATTTAGAAGAAATATTTGATTTAATTTTAAACAAATTAAATGATTTAGAATTTGAAGTAATAAAAATAACCCTTATGTGCAATGAAAAAAGCTTAAAGAGAAGAATATCAATAGACGTAGCAAATGGCCTAAGAGACGAAGAATGTATAAATAGAAGTTTAGAGCGCATACCTCTATATAAAAATATGAACACTATAAAAATTGATACAAGTGAAATCTCCACTGATGAAGTTGTAAAAAAAATAAAGGAAATAACTAGAAACCGTTAGCAACTAAAGTTTGGAGGTTGGACGTAATTTTCGAGCATGAAATTAAACTCTAAAATCAACTTTTGGAGTTTCAGCACTTGCAGTTCCTATATTACACAACTCCTGCAGTACTTTTGCAAAAAGCTCGTACAATTCTTTAAGCCTTTCAATATCCCTTATAACTCCAATAACTTCAAAATAGAGTTCATCAACATCATCTGTAAAATGTTTTTTACCTCTACCACCATTACCTTTTATCTGAAGATTACTATGTTGCTGATTTTCCATCAAACTTCTTATGCTTTCATTTTCAAACAATAATTTTATTTTTTCTTCATTGTTGCTTTTTATTACAAAAGTATCATCAAATTCTTTATACCCAATACTAATATCCTTCATACCTAACATTTTTCCCATTTCGCTAAAAACTCCACTTCTATATATCCTAAAATAAAAGTTATCTAAATTTACAAAAGTGGCTCTCATCCTAGTATGCGTAATTGATGATTTTCCTGTAGATACTGTATAGGTATCCAATATAACAAGCCAATTATCTACATATGCTTCAACTTTATCTCCTCTCCGAAGAACTCCTTGTACATAATTACCTTTAATTTCTTCTGCGAACTTTTTCCAAACCTCTCTTTTACTAGTTCCAAATAACTCCATATATTTCACTCCTCCATTAAAATATATGGCACATTTGTTTTGTTCAAATGTGCCATTAAGCAAATCAAAAAAATTTCGTAATCATAAAAACCAAATACTAATACTTTACATTCAGCTTCTCATCTTTAAACCAACTAAATTTAATTTGTGTGAAAAAGTTTTTTCTATAATTCCAGACAATTTATGGTAATTAACAGAAAACAATATTCCAATTAACATCTCTAAAGAAAAAATCAAATTTGCATTCAAACCAAATAACGGTATCAAAACTACTGCCACTATCATTAAAAGCCAAATTATAATATTACAAAATGCTTTTTCTACATATCTATTAATAAAACTTATACCTAGCATTAAAAAATAAGAAAGAATTAAAACAACTAACCATCTTAATAAAACATTATTAGTGAATGGTGCAAATACTTTTATAGCTAGCAAATGCACATACAAAAATAACAAAGAATTTTTTCCAAAATATAATATTGGATTATTTAAACTCTTAAATTTTATTGTCCTTGAAATATAAAAAACTATGCTCATTATAAAAATACTAACACCAAAATAGCCAGCAGACATATTAAATTTATTTGAAAAATCCACTTTCGTAACCATTGAAGCTAAAATAAACACTGCAAATGTAAAACTTCCTATTAATAAATTTAGCTTTTTATCTATTCTGTATAAGAAAATTCCAAAGAACACCATAGATATCCATGGAAATACAGGAAATACAGCTGGTGCGAATAAAAAATCTTTTACTGGGAATGTAGGTATTTTTGATGTTATAAAATAATGTATAAGAAACACTGCTATTGAAGCAACTAAATAAAATGTTTTACTTGGTTTTATACTTTTTTCAATCAATACTATAATAATAACCGCCATAGCCATCATTTGCAGTATATCGCACAAACTACTGCTATAAATATTGGCTCTCCATATGCCAATGTAAGATACCCCCAGCAATCCAAATATTAAATAAGCTGGAATAATTACTTTTATAGATTTTTTAGCCTGAAAAACCGAAGATGTTATTCCTGAAACAGCAAAAAAAAGTACTGGAGCTGTTCCTCCAAAAAAAGCTAATAGTCCAAAAACACCACCAACAGCTGATTTTCCAACAGTAACTAAGGTTATTGCATGTATTAATATCATAAATATACACGCAATTCCTTTAATACAATCCAATGAATAATCTCTTTCCTTCAAAATGAATCCCCCATTTCTTTTTAACATATAGATAGGCAACTTGAAACAGGTAAATTATACATACCAAGTTTATCCTGACAAATTACAATTTAACTCAGAGTACAAAGTACAGAGTACAGAGTACAATGAAGGACGATTTTTCTCCGTTATCACTGCGAAAAATCTGAAAACTTATTTTTTTATTGCTGCGCAATTGCGCCATAGATGGCGCTCAGCGAAGCTGACACCATTTAAGTTTAAGATTTGCCTAAGCAAAGCGAAAGGTAAATCATCATTCACTGTACTCCGTACTCTGTCATCTGTACTCTGCTCGACAAATTGTAATTTTTCAAATCGCTTATCTATATATACTCTTTAAAATATATTTTTCTGTCACTTTAAATGTAATTAATGTATAAAATCTTAATACTCTGCTATAATCTATAGTGAAACTGTCGCGAAATTTAGACTATTTATGTTCCAAGAATACAAGTCGTATAGCGGATTATATTACATATATATTTTGTAGCTACGCTAGTTTCACTAAAGAATTATCGAGGTGATGGCAATGGAAAAACATTTTAATACTACCGGACTTTGTGTTCCAAGAAAACATTATATGGTTAATATAGATAACAAAATAAAACAAATAAAAAAACTTATTGATAGAGAAAGTTATTTTGTAATTAACAGACCAAGACAATATGGAAAGACTACTACCTTAAATCAAATAAAAAATCATTTAAAAAATGAATATGTAGTTATTTCTATTAGTTTTGAAGGAATTGGAGATTTAATTTTTACAGACGAAAAACTATTTTGCCCCAATGTATTAGATATTATGGCTGATGCCTTAGAAATATCGGATGATGAAAAAGCTAAAACGCTAAGAGAGTTATCTAAAAAGGTATCAAGTTTAAAAGAGCTGTCTAAAGCAATAACTAAGTTTGTAAATTCCTCTCTCAAAGAAGTTATTCTTTTAATAGACGAGGTAGATAAATCTTCTAATAACCAGCTATTTTTAAGCTTTTTAGGCATGCTTAGGAACAAATATTTACTTAGAAATGCAGAGCAAGATTGTACTTTTAAATCTGTAATTTTAGCTGGTGTTCATGACGTAAAAAACTTAAAGCTTAAAATAAGAAATGAAGAAATCTCAAAATATAATTCACCTTGGAATATAGCAGTTAATTTTAATATTGATTTAAGCTTTAATTCATCTGAAATAGAAACTATGCTAGAGGATTATGCCACTTGCAATAAGCTTTCTATGAATTTAAAGAAACTTTCCGAGAGAATTTATTATTTTACTGAAGGATATCCATTTTTAGTAAGCCGAATCTGTCAAATTATTGATGAAGATTTTTATGCGGATGAAAAACGGTCTTGGACCATTAAAGATATAGATAGAGCTGTAAAAAATATTATTGCCGAAGTTAACACATTATTTGAAAGTTTAGTTAAAAATTTAGAAAATAATTCAGATTTATATGACCTTGCACACAGAATTTTAGTTAAAGGGGAAAACATACCTTTTAATGCCTTAAATCCACTTATCAATCTAGGTTTAACTTATGGATTTTTTAAAGAAGAAAACGGAAGTGTTGCTATAAGCAATAAAATATTTGAGGAAATAATTTATAATTATATGCTTTCAAAAATGATTACTAAAACAAGGGATATAGATAATTACAATTTCAAATACAATTTTATAGAAGAAAACGGAAGCTTAAACTTTCCAAAAATTCTAAGTAGATTTCAGCAGTTCATTAAAGAACAATACTCTATAAAAGATTTAAACTTTATCGAAAACAATGGAAGACTTCTTTTTCTTGCCTTTGTAAAACCTATAATAAACGGAATTGGCTTTGATTTTAAAGAAGTTCAAATTTCTGAAGAAAAACGTCTAGACCTTGTTATTACTTATAATAATTTTAAATATATTGTTGAACTAAAACTATGGCGTGGAAAAGAATATCATGAAAAGGGCATTAAGCAATTATGTGATTATCTTGATATTAACGGACTAGATGAAGGATATTTAGTTATATTTAATTTTAATAAAAATAAGGAATATAAAGAAGAAAGTATTGAAATTGGTGGTAAAAATATAGTTGCTGTTTATGTTTAAAGTAATAATTAAACGTGGATGTCGCACAAAATGATGTTAGTGAATAGCATCTTAAAATCTTAAATAAAATTAATAAAACTAAGCGGCAAATTTTTTAAAGCTTAAGAGCTTTAGATAACTCGCAAGAAGATGCTCGGACAATCTAAATCTCTAAATCTTTAAAAAATTTTCCACTAAGTTTTATGCAATTTTATTTAAAATATTTTTTCAATGCTATTCCCTAACATCATTTTTTTCTACACCTACCAAAGGCTATTTGATTAATCCATTACATCTTTGTTTTACAATGTTTAAATAAGTTGATCAATTAATATACTAATTATAACCTCAAAATATATTATTACTTAAATAATAAAAGTTTTTCAACTATACCAAAATTCCGTAGGCACACTAATATTCTTGATTAATTTATGTCTTTGAAATGGAGCACTAGAAATTAATAATATAGGTTCAAGAATCTTAATGGGCTTACGCCCAAGCCTGAAATACAGTTCTTAATCCACAATCTGTTCTTCTGTTACACAGGCATCCATCTTGCCTTCCATACCCCAGGTTCCCTCTACCTTTGTTATATGATTAATGTTACCAACTGCCGCTCCAGGAACTCTGAAATCATGGTTGTCTAATGGTACCACTGGCGTTTCAATTGGTGTTTCAAGCTGTGGAACATAACTATATGGATAACGGTATGCTCGATAAATAAAAGGCATTTCTGACCTAAATGGCGCAATATACTCCCATACGATTTCTTTTTCCGGAGTCACTTCTAGCATTCTGCAACTACAACCTTCATCAATCAGTGTATTTCCATTTGGCAATCTTTGTGCAGATGATATCAGCTGAGAATAGAACTGGCTCTTTGCTGTAATATCCATCATACCTCCAAATACCGAACCATCAAACTGCCATACCACCTTAAGGGTTTCTGGATCTAATTCGATAACTCTGGAATGATCACGAAGATCTGTCTTTGTACCATCTTTCGATGTTCTGGAAGGTGCACCATATCCTGCCCATCCACCATTATCAAATATTAAAATATTTCCCGCCCCTGGAAGACCCTTCGGAATCATGTGCACATGATGCTGTCCTATTATCTGTCCTATTGCACGAAGTTGCTTTGTTTCAGTGAAATCCGGGCCAATTTTCCATACAAGTTTTCCAGTTTTTTTCGAAATAATAGCTAAAATATTGCTCTCTCTTGAATCCCATATAATGTTATCAGGATGAAAACGTTCATCACCTGCATCATACCATTTGTTCGGACCAAGCACTGACATACTGTTAATATGCAGCCAGTCGCTTTGACCTCCGCCATTTTCATGGACATTTGGATTTCTATATAAAACGTTCTTGGCAGTCTCTGAGAAACCATATTCATTAAAATGATCACTAGCACTCCATTTCCATACAATGTTTCCTTCCCAATCAACTTCAATGATACAGTCATCAAGTAATCTTTTATCAGAAATACGCTTATTATATTTATCCTCATGGCAGAGAATTAGCGTATTCCCTCTATCTACACTTGCCTCCATACCTGGCACAAAATATCCTACCGGATTTCCTTCTCTCTGAAAATCATGGTGTTGACGAGCCATCCAATATGTTTTGTCTCCATCATGAAGTTCCTCCAACCTATTGAATGTCCATTCAATCTTTCCATCCCAGTTAACCTGTGTCAGATCAGACATATCCTGATATCCATACTGATTTTCACGTCTTCCCAATGAACCAAACACTCTCCCGCCCGGCAGAAGTTTACTTGGAAATCCCTGAAGTGCAACCCATGTCTTTACCACATTACCATTCATATCAATTAATACTGTACCAACCCCATTCACTGACATCAATGTGTAACCATTCCATGCTTTATCTGGATTATATCTTGTTACACCCATTGGATATACACTTGTTCCCATAATTTATTCAATCTCCTTTTTCTACATATTTATTTTTTAGCACTTAATATCGCGTTAATTAGCACCTAATATCGCATTAATTTTATCTGTGTAATCATCTTCTTGCTGCTTCCCGCCAACCTTGTATATACATTCACCATTATCAAAAAACAAAACTTGTGGCACACCCTTCAATGCGAATTTGTTGAACAGATCTTTCTGTTCTTCAACATCCACATTATAGAATCCAAATTCTTTATCTTTATAATCTTCTTCGATTTCTTCAAGCATTGGATGAACTTCTTGACATACATGACAGGACTTTCTTGAAAATAATACCAAGCATTTTTCACCTTCGTCATTAATTTTTTCATCAAATTCATTTGAGTTAATTCTCTCCATGTTTCATTTTCCCCTTTATCTATTCACTACTTTTCCATGTTCTACTTTTATAATCACAGATGGCTGAGCCTTTGTCAGTTCGACAGCATAGAATGATGCAATACTTTTCTTTCGTGATATATCAATTTCTATAAACTTGCTTGATTGCTCTGTCGTTTCTCTTTCTGTACGCATAGAATTCATTCTATCAAGGCTTCCTTCTATCTCAGGGCTCCAAAACCCTAGAAATACTGGTATATCACTCTCCATAACATCATGTCTAAAATCCTTTTGCTCTTCAATGTAACGCTCAGCTGCACTTGCTGCAATTGCTCCGTCACTTACTGCTGTTACTACTTGTCTTAAATACTTGGCACGAACATCCCCTACCGCATATACTCCTGAGATATCCGTTTCCATCATTTCATTTGTATGAATCCAGCCTCTGTCATCTAGATTAATCTGATCTTTCAGAAAATCTGTTACAGGCACCATGCCAACAAAGAAAAAGATGCCATTGCAGTAAAAATCGTATGCTTCCTTGGTTTTTTCATTATTAATACGTACTGATGTTACCTCATTTCCATCTCCCTTGATTTCAGTAACGACACTGTTCCAAATAAAATTCATTTTAGGATGAGCAAATGCCTTTTGGGCAGCTTGTTTGTTGCAATCCAAGATTCCCTCATCATGCAAAACAACAACAGTAACTTTAGAGGCATACTTGGCAATAAACATTCCTTCCTCAATACCCTGATCCCCTGATCCCACAACGACTACCTCTTGGTCCTGAAAAAATTCAGCATCGCAGGTCGCACAATAACTAACACCCATACCTGTATATTCCTTTTCACCTGGAATATCTAAGATTCTTGCTGATGTACCACTCGCTATAATAACAGCAGGAGCATGATACTCACCTTTTTTTGAAATAACAATTTTGTCATTTCCCTTTAAATTAACTAATTTCACATTCTGTCTACGGATTTCAACACCAAATTTTTGGGCATGTGCTTCCATCTTCTCAGATAATCCCGGACCAGTTATATTGCTAATTCCGGGATAGTTGACAATCTCACGGGTTGTATGTGCTCTTCCACCTACTTCACTTTTCTCCAGAACCAGCGTTTTAAGCTTTGCGCGTCCGCCGTAAATTGCAGCTGCAAGCCCTGCTGGACCACTTCCAATAATAATCAGATCGTAATCTTCACGCATTGATTTTTACCTCCTTATTGCAAATTTTCTTTATAATAATCGTAAACCCTGTTATAATAATAGAGTCAATAGGAGAAATGAAAATGAATAAATATTTTACAATAAGTGAATTTGCAGATTTACGTGGCATTAACATTAATTCCCTGCGCTATTATGAGAAAATAGGAGTTTTAAAACCTGCTTATATCGACAGTCAGACCAATTACCGCTATTACTCCACAGAACAACTTCTTATTCTAAATCAGATAATTCTCTGCATCACTATTGGTATTCCGCTCAAAGAATTAAAACATTATATAGGCAACGATGGAAAATTAAATTCAAAGGAACTGCTACAACAGGGGCAGATCATGGCTCTCCTTAAAATGAAAGAAATTCAGAACAACCTGAATATGATTTCACATATGTTAGAGAGCATCGAAAAAAATAAGACCTTTGAAAATATGCAAGGCAAATATGTCAGACAGATAAAGGAACGCAGAATTATTACTTCTGATTTCATTTCTGAGGAATTGGATGACAAGGAAATCGTACGACGGATCGCAGTTCTCTATAAATATGCTTTAAAAAATGATTTAGTACCAATGCTTCCAGCAGGAAAAATCATCAAAATTACAACGGACGGAAAAATAAGTCTTCGGTTATTTCTGGAGATTCTAAATACAGATGTTCAGAATGATAACATTACCATTATTCCTCAAGGGGATTATGACTGTTTACAGACCATACTAAGGGATAGGGAAATCTTGAGATTTGTACAAGAGCAAAACATGCATGGAAAAACTATTATTGTTGATAATATCAAACTTCCCAAATATAGCTTTGATACAAAACCCAGCGAATTACAGATTTTTTGCACAAAATGATTTAATCAACAAATCGGCCAAGAGATACGCAATCCCCTGACCGATTCGTTAATATTTCCCCAGAAGATGAATTTTATGATTACTGATACTATGGAAATATTTTAAAAATTAAAACTTTTAATATTATCTGAGCTTAAACCACTTATTGGACTGTTGCCTTGTACAAGCCATTTCTTTGAGGCTTCGTCATAATATAATGTATATTCCCAATTATAGTTTGCTGGCTTTAGTGCATTATTTGTATCGGTTTTATTGTAATAAACTTCATTCATATACTCTGAATCATCAATGTTTGCATAATATTTGCTATCTTCTTTATATATTTTTATACTATTTAAATCAAAATTTGTTTTAGTCAACTTACCGTTGTAAAGCTGATTTGAAGCCTGCATGTTGCTTATATTTGATGTAAGCTTATTATTTTCATCAGGAGAACAGTCAACAAGTTTACTAGAATCAAGACTATTCATAGCAAGCATCCAAGCTTTATTATAATCATTTATGGTATTCATGAGAGCTGATTCTATTTTATCATCAGTTAGCTTTATCTTTAAATTAATAGGATTAGTATCAACTATTTTTTCCTTTTCACTTTTTGCAGTTCCCCAAGGAAAAGTAACTTCAGCATATATAGAAATTGATCCATCTGTCGATACTGGACCAAAATCATCTATGTCATTGACCTTCAAGCCTGTATTTTTTCCATTTGCATAAAGATAGGCATCATCATTGTCACAAGATACGTTTATAAATTTCTCATCGACATTTAAATCAGCATTTACTATATTACTATCAAATACGTCTAAATCTAAATTCTTACTTAGCGTAGTATACTTTTCTTTGCATATACCTTTAAGCTCATAAGCTCCAGGCATAAGCGGACCTATTTGTTTAGTAAAGCTTTTATTATCAATTTTATAAAGCTTTTTTCCATTCATAAAAATTTCCTCATCTAAGCAATTTGAATTTATATTTATAAAATACGGACTTACTTCAAAAACATAATTATCAAAAAACAAAAATTTTTTACCTTCTTTTTTTACTGTTATTACATCATTAGCATTATCTGTTTCATTATTTAATGAATTTGTTAAGGATTTTAAATACGATGGATGCTTTTTTATAAGCTTAATAAAATTCTCAACATTTGAAGTATTAATAATTAGTCTAGGATCTGATGATTTCATTATTTTCTCAAGCTTAGAAGTGTTGTTATTGGCTAAGGCTTCAGTAAATTCTGATATTTGCCTATTCTTACTTGTATATGACTGACCAATTTTTATCAGTATTATAGAGAAAATTAATACAATACATATTAATACAATTAGTATTTTATGCTTACGAGAAAACTTTTTACTTTTTAAATATGTATAAAACCTATTAGATATTGAAGGTGAATAGAAATTTTCTTTTTCATAAGAATAATTTTCTTTATTTTCAACCTTTGTAGAAGCAATTACTACTTTAGTTCCACAATTTTTGCAAAACTTTTTACCTTCATCTATTTCCGCTCCACAATTTCTGCAATATTTCATATGATTAAATTCCTTTCCTAAATATTTATAATTCTATATTCTACATAAATTTTGGTTTTCCTCTACAAAATTTAAAAAATGTAGTAAAATGTAAAGATAATTCCTTTCAAATATTGATAATATATTACTATTTTAGTATAATCAAGCTATTAATTGTAAAGGGGGCATTTAAAATGTCAAATTGTTCAAATTGTGGAGCAGAATACAATGAAAATGACACTTTTTGTGGAGAATGCGGGGCACCTATTAATAGTAGTTCCAATAAAAGTAGCTTAGACTACAAAACTTTTGTGGCTCTTAGTGAAGGAGAGGTTAAGGTTAAAACGTACCATTGTACAACCTTAAAGAAACCTCAAGGTGAAGGTTTTGTTACAGTTACTAATAAGAGAGTTATTTTTCATGCTTTTGGAAAATCTGGTGGGGGCAGCAGCAAATTAGTTAGTGAAGTGCCTATAGAAACAATAAGCGGAGTTCGTACATACTTTGGAACAGGAATAAATATAATGGAACTTGTTTTAGGAATATTGTTTAGTTTAATTAGTCTATTCTTTATGTTTAATAAAACCTGGGGTGTATTTTCAGAATTTGGCTCTAAAATTTCAATAATACCTTTAGCTATATTTTTAACCTTAGCTATAGTATTTCTTCTTAAGTTTAGAAAGGTAAGCTATGAACTTTCAGTCTATTCAACAGGTGCAAATGGTTCGCCAATAAATTTTGGAGATGGAAGCTTTGGAAATAAACTTACTGGGCAAGGTGCCGCTGCAACTATATCAGCATTTCCATCAGAAGATACTGTAGAACTTATGAGAGAAATTGGAGCTATAATACTTGATTTTAAATCAATGGGAGATCATGCAATTGAAAAATGGGCCCCAGATATAACAATAAAAAGTAGTCAGGATAAAATTGAAAAAGAGAAAAGCAGTACTTCTTGTGAAAAAAGTGATGAGGAGTTTTTTAAATGATATTCAGTGAAGTTGTAGAAGGACAAGAGTTAAAACATATAGAACCCGGAACTATAATACGGAAAGGCAAGGCTGCACGTGGAATTCGTGGACAAAATAATACTGGCATAGTCCTTGATGACGAGTTACTAAGTAAGCATATTCTAGCACTAGGCTCCATAGGAAGTGGAAAGTCAAATCTAATGTATCACATAGTAAATTCAATAATAGGAAGTGTTACTGAAAATGATATTATTGTTTTTTTTGATGCAAAAGGCGATTATTTATCTGAATTTTATAGAAAAGATGATTTAGTTATAGGTAATAAAAATAGGCTTCATAGTAAATATAATGTAGCCTTATGGAATATTTATAAGGATATTATTATGTCACCAGAGGAAGAACAATTAGATACTATAAGAGAAATTACATCATCTCTGTTTAAAAAATATATAGATTCCTCACAAAATCCAACCTTTATAATGGGAGCAAGGGATATACTGACGGCATTAATCACCTGCCACTTGAGAGAAATGAAAGACAAGAATGTGACATGGAATAATAAAAAATTAAAAGATTTATTAAATAAATCCGTGGCAAAAGACTTGCGGGAAAATATATCTAAATATGATGATTTACTTTGGGCAACTTCGTATATAATGAATGATAAGAGTCCAACTACACAAAGTTATTTATCACCTCTTTTCATGGTTGCTCAAGAGGTTTTTACTGGTTCTTTTGCAGATGAAGGCAATTTTTCTATAAGAGAAGCTATTCAAAATAAAGGTGGTAAATCTATTTTCTTAGAGTACGATATAGCAAACGGTAATGTGCTCCAAGCAATATATACTGTATTGATTGATTTAGCTATGAAGGAGGCTCTTGGACAAAATAAAACTAAAGGAAATGTATTTTTTATTTTGGATGAGTTCCCCTTGATTCCCAAATTAAATTATATGGACAATGCACTTAACTTTGGAAGATCTTTAGGAGTAAAGGTTATAGCAGGAATTCAAAATATAGGTCAAGTTGAAAATACATATTCTAAACCACTGGCTCAAAGCTTACTAAGCGGTTTTGGAACATTTTTCTGCTTTAAACTGTTTGATGAAAATAGTAGAAAAATAATTTCTGAAAGACATGGCAAAAATAGAAGAAAAGTTGGTGTTATGTCATCAAATTATTTCAAAGGAGTAAATGATTCTTTAATGATTATGAATGCAATAGAGGATTGGGATATTGTAAAATTAAATGTAGGGCAATGCATTGTGTCCCTATTAAATGAGGAACCCTTCTTTTTTCAGCCGTTACTTTATAAATAAAGATAAAACACCTTGAAACTTGAAATTTATTTGTACCAAAATGCCATCTTCTGAGCATTATAGTGCACATGAATTTCAGTAGTTGAAGCGGTTTATCTATAAATGAAAGGATTTAGATTTATGCGAATAGATAAGAAAACGGGAGATATAATATTTGACGATAATATAGTTTTAAAGGCAGGAATGACCATAGATGAAATAAAAAATTCTAGTGTAAAGGAACTTTTAAGAGAAAAAAGTTTAAAAGAAATAGATAGCAAACTTCATTTGTTATTTAAACCAATTTGTACAGATAATTACTTAATATATATAGATGCTAATACGATTTCAAGTAAAGTTTATAAAATAATAATTAGGCTTGATGAAGTGGCGGATATTTACAATACAGGAATGAGTAAAGAAGAGTTTTGTAAAATAAAAGAATTATACAGAGACTTTCTAAAAAAAACTTTTCAGGTAGAGGAATTTAAAAATGAATTGCAATTCAAGTGGGGTCGTGTAGAAATTTACGGTAATATTAATATTCCAGTGCTGGAAGTTAAGTTGAAATATGACTGTTAATAATGTATATACCTATGACCCAATTGAATATAATAAGCTAAATCAAGCACAAAAAGGTTATCCTGGGATTGATAAAGTTGAAAATTATACATTAAAAAAAGGCACAATATTAGTTGCATTAGAAGGTCCTAAAGCTGGAGCAGGTGGAAATTACTTTATGACATTAGAGGATTTTAAAAATGGCAATTTAGATTCAATAAATTTGTGTCAAGGTTTACAAGTTAATCCATATTATGATTATCAAAATGAAAATAGCCAGCCTCAGTATAAGACTAATGCAAGATTTTATGTCATTAATGAAGATATATTATCTGCAGAAGGTGTTATAAATGCTAATACTAATTATGGTAAAGGCGGATTGCAGCAAATAGTAGTACCTAATGGCAGTGAAATGATAAAAGAAACATACAGAAATAATAAGCATAGTTTAAATGATACTATAATACCAATAGATTTAAATAAGTTTGAAAATGATGAAAGACTTTCAGAAAATACAAAGGAAGGATTAAATAGCGTTAAGAATAAATTTTCTGATAATTTAAGTGATGATGGAAGCATAGAGCTTAATAATAAGGTTATATCTGAACAAGCATATGACTTAATCCAAATGAGAACTGAAATTCATGAACTAACTGTTACAAATAATTGTTTAATCAAAGAATATACTGATGAACTACAAAAGAAAGATAAAGATAGTAATTATATTGGTAAAATAAAAGATAGTATTAATCATAATAACAAAGATTTACAATTTGATAAGCAAAATTTACTAAAGGTAAGAGAAACATTTAATAGAGACCAATCCTTATTAGATGGTTTTACTGTTGAACAAAAAGAGCATATGTTAAGCGCAGATACCTGCTGTCCAAAAGAAACACTAGAAAAATCAGAATATCTAAAAGCAAAAGCCTCTGATCTTGAGAAAAATTTAAGTTATGATGAAAAAAGATTGTTAAACATTGAGGATGATGCGTCTAATGATAAATTAAATAATTTTAAAGAGAACACTAAATTAGAGGGAAGCATAAAAGAAGATTATGAAAATTATACAAGCCTTGATCCAGAAGATATAGTAAATAGGGATCTTATATATACGCCTATTGAAAGGGATAAGAATGAAGATACTGATGGAAGAAGGACAGCTTTAGGTGAAAAGGACCAGCTGTATGAGGAAAATTCAAATAAGAATGATAACACAAGCTTAGAACTAAGTAACGATAATACAATGGATTCAAAAAAAATTTCGAGTCAAATGCAAGAACAAAATATAGATGAGAATGAAGTGATAAATTCAGAAGAGGCTTTGGAAAAAGTGCAAAACCAAAATTATTTGACTAATGAAGAAACAGAAAATAGCAAGGTTCTAGAAGAAAACTTAGTTAATGATAGTAAGGTAGATATTGAAAATGATGAAATTAAAATAATGGATGAAGCAGCGGCTAGTGAATCTTCTGAAGAAGATAGTGTCATAAAAGTTCCAAACGAAAATTTAGAACAAAATCAAAATTGTGAAGATGAAAACTTTGGGACAAGCAAAACGGCAGATTACCATAGTGACATGTCAATAGTAGAAAGTATACAAGCAGAAAAAGATCAGCAAGCTGAAATTGCTAGAGAAGCAGAAAAAGTAGATATAGAACATAATGAAGAAACAAATAATAGTGAATTAAATGCTAACGATTATAATAATGATATGTTAAGTTTCGATGATAATTTAGAAAAATTGGACAATGAAAATTGTGATGAAGCGACAATTGGAAGCTCAGTTAATTGTAATAGTACAGCATCTATCAAGGAATCAGACGAAAATTTAGATGAAGACGAAGATGAATTTTATGATTATTGATTTATTTAGTCAAAATATTAATAATAAAAATACTTAGAAAGGAGTTAGATTTATGCGAATAGATAAGAAAACGGGAGATATAATATTTGACGGTAATATAGTTTTAAAGGCAGGAATGACCATAGATGAAATAAAAAATTCTAGGGTAAAGGAACTTTTAAGAGAAAGAAATTTAGAAGAAATAGATAGTGAAACGTATTTTCTGTTTAAGCCAATACATACAGATGGTTATTTGGTGTATATTGATATTAATGTGCTTTCAAACAAAGTATTTAAAGTTACAATGCAACTTGATGAAGCATCAGATATTTATAATACAGGAGTGAGTAAAGAAGAATTTCTTAAATTAGATGAGTTATATAGAGAATTTCTTAAAAAACTTTGCAGGTAGCAGAATTAAAAAATGAATTGCAATTCAAGTGGGGTCGTGTAGAAATTTACGGTAATATTAATATTCCAGTGCTGGAAGTTAAGTTGAAATATGACTGTTAATAATGTATATACCTATGACCCAATTGAATATAATAAGCTAAATCAAGCACAAAAAGGTTATCCTAGCATTGATAAAGTTGAAAATTATACATTAAACGTTAGAAGGTCCTAAAGCTGGAGCTGTTGGAAATTACTTTATGACATTAGATGAGTTTAAATTCAATAAACTTATGTCAGGGGTTACAGGTTGCTCCTTATTATAATAAGCGAAATGAAAACAGCTAGTTTTCTATTTATACCAATTTGGATTTAACAACTTCAGAGTAATATTTTGCCTCAATTGGTGGTAAAAATACAGTTGCTATTTATGTTTAAAGCAACTATTTAAATTTTCTACATCAAATTCTTTATTACTATATATTTGAAATTAAAGCTTTTAATCTCACCTGATCTAAAAACCTATCATCCTCTATATTTACATTTTTTTCGCATAATAATTTGAAAATAAAATAAGTAATATAAACTCCGCAACTATTAACGAAACACAAATAATCAAAAATATTTTATTTACCTTCATATATGCTAATATCAATATTAAAATAAAAATTATATAATTCATAATTTTTAGTGTCGTATGACTTGCTTTTTCCCTAATTTTTGTATTACGTTCATCATTTACCTCAATTTCTTTTAATCGTTTAATTTTTTCATCTTCTACTTTTGATACTATAAAAGATTCAAGTAATTTTCCAATTCCCAATACCAACATTGCAGAACCAAAACCACTAAACAAACCATTTACCATTTTTAATTTATCTGATGTTAATACTAGACTCGATAAGACTAACAATACTATCCCTACTATTGATAAAATTACAAATAAAAATCTTTTTTGTTTCATTTCAATTCTTCCCCCTCATAAATAAAAATTTCTTCAATTGACATATTGAAATACCTAGCTATTTTAAATGCTAATAATATTGATGGATTATATCTGCCATTTTCAAGAGAACCTATTGTTTGCCGTGAAACTTCTAAAGCAGAAGCTAGTTCTTCTTGCTTAATACCTCGTTGCTTTCGTATTTCTTCTAACCTATTTTTCAAAAATTATCACTCCTAATCTTATGGAAAGTTTGCTTTACATAAATATTATCATTGCAACTACTTTATGTCAAGTAAACTTTCCATAATACAAAAAAAACAGCACTAATACTATCCTTATTAATGCTCTTTTTGTGATACTTCTTATTAAATTTTATTGTTTTAGCCATAAAATATTAACACACACCGTTTCAATGAATTTTTATAATTTTCTTGTGTCTTTTACATTTTTAATTTCTTTTTCAAAGCATACTGCTTCTTCTCTACCAGCATATTTCCCATAATTAGCTATACGGTGATATCCTCTTCTCTCATAAAAAGCTACTGCCCTTTTATTTATTAGTCGAGTTTCAAGACATAATTTAGAATATCCTAACCTTTTAGCTTGTCTCTCTAAATAAGCTAAAATCGCAGTTCCAACACCTTTAGCTTTACTTTTAGCATACATCCTTTTAACTTCAGCTATATGTTCATCAATTGGACGTATTGCCCCACAACCAATAGGCTCTCCTTCATCACTATATGCTACTGCAAATACAGCACGAACATCAGAAATATCCTGAGTATTAAAGGAACCTTTTCCACTGTTACCTGTTATTTTCATTAAAGTTTCTGATAATTCCTCTATCATTTCAAAAGCATCTTGCGAGTTTGGATCTTTTTCTACTATCTTCATATTCATATCTCCTCTTCATTTAAAATACTTAATCATACCATAGGGACTGTTGCACAAAAATTTTTTATACACAAATTTTAAATATTGCGAACCAAAAGACAGAGTACAAAGTACAGTGAAGGATGATTTAAATAAAATTTTATAAATCTTAGGTAAAAAGCTTTAAAAGACTTAGATGTTTCAATTGTCTGAGTGTCTTTTCAGCGAGTTATTGAAACTTCTTAGCCTTTTAAAGTTTTTTGCCTTAGATTTATTAATTTTATTTAATATCCTGCAATACACTTACTTCGCATTAAATCCACTATCAATTATCTGCTTCTCAGTTATGTTTTCATCAAGATGCATACAGTAAACCCTATTTCTAAGTTCCTGTGGGACTATTTCGCAAAGCTTTTTAATAGATAAATGAGGATTACCAGCATAATCTAATCCACAGGTATCATGATAAATTCTTTTAATTTCTCCACTTTTAAGCTTATCAATTATTTCCATGCTTAAATTATTTGAATCACCACTGTAGTAAAAGGCACTTCCATTTAAATTCATTATAAAACCATAGGTTGGTATTGTATCTGTGTGTGTAACAGGCAAAAATTTTATATTTATTTTTCCCAAATTAGAATCATTTATTTCTGCAAATGCTGAACTATTAAATTCATACTGCTCACTACTTACACCTACATTAGTTAAAAAACTTTCCATTACCTGCTTTTCTGGAAAAAATATCTTTACCTTATGTTTTAAAATATAATATGAATAAAATATCAAATCTCCAAGACTTCCAACATGATCTGGATGAGTATGAGTAATTGCAATATACAAATTTTCTACTCCATCCAATAGATTAAGCTCCCTCAATCTACTAAAAACAGTTCCGCCGCAGTCTATTAGAATTAAGCTATTTTCTTTTTTTATAAAAGCGCTATTATCGCCAAGCTTTGTATTAAAAGCACTTCCTGTACCTATAAAATTAATTATTTCTTCCTTCATACGCCTTTAACTCCTTTTTAATTATGAAACCAGCAGCTTTATACAAATTCATTGCTCGTGTGTTTCCCTTTCTTATGGTTAATTCTATCTTATCTATATTATGGCAGCGTATCAAAAACTTAATTCCACATGCGAGAAGCTTTTTTCCAAAACCTTTATTTCTTTCTGAAGCTTTTACCCCTAAAAAATTTATGCTTCCTTCTTTAAATTCAGTATTAGCTTCAACATAAATATATCCTTTTAAATCATTTGCTTCTTGCATAATAAAGACCTTGTTATTATCACTCATTTTTTCAATTATTTGCTTACCTGTATAATATGAATTTTTAAATGTGTATTCATGAAATTTTATAAAATCCTCATAAAAATCGTTACTTAATTCCTTGCATCCGTCTTCATAAGCATTAAGCTTCAAACTTGTTTTATTAAGTTCCATTATAAAATAACAATCGATATTTTTTGTATTGAGCTTTTCTGCAAACTCTATACAATTTACATTTTGAGCTGCATAAAAAAATGTAAATTTCGTTTTCTTTGGAATTCTTTTTACAAGCTCTTTCCACATTTCCATTGCACAATACTGCCAGTTCTCATATTCTACAAATGGTCCCCAAACTTCAGCACTTTTATTTTCATCATCATAATCAAGTCCAACTACTCCAACAATTTTATCCTCTTCATAAGCTAAAATAAATGGGTTTTCATGAGAAGCTTCTTCAAGTTCATCGATTAAATCTTCACATATTTCTTCGTAGGTATCGCTGCAATACCCAACATTACTTTCTTCATATTTATTTTTACTTTCTATAAACTTTGCTGTAAGCTTAATATCTTTTTTACACAATTGTTTTATAATCACAAGCCTTACCCCTTTCATTTAATAAGTAAAGCTTCAATTTCATAATACATATTCCACAGTTCACACGGCTGATTAGCTAAAATAGCGCTTGTTGTATCAATCTCAGGATAATATCCAAACATTGCTTGAACTCCTACATTTTCCCCCTCCTTAGATATACGATATACTCTTTTATTTTTATCTAATCTAAAAAAGAAGGCATAGCCTGTCATGAGAGTTTTATCTGGAAGTTCCTTTTGAAGTACATGTGGTTTTAATATTTCTTCTGTGGATTTTTTTGATAATAATTTTCCATCCTTCAACGCCCTAAAAAATATATCTAAATCTCCTACAGTTGAATACGCTCCTCCATCAGGTGAACCTATTGGTGGATATGAAAATATATTCTTTCTCCAAGATATAATATTTCCTTCTTTATCTTCTACTGGATTGTATCCTTCTGCTGTATTTTCATTTACATCATCCATAGCACAAAATTTTGTGTGCTGCATATTTACTGCTTTAAAAATATTTTTATCTACATACTCCCTATAACTCATACCTGTAACGCTCTCAATAGCCAATCCCAAAAGTACAAAGGCACAATTATTGTAACGAACTCCTGTTCCAGGTTCAAAAACTGGTTCCTTGTATGCAAACTGTGGAATAAAATCTATAGTATTACGCACTGAATAGGTTGGCTTATTTTTAAAAATTGCCTCATAACTTTCACCTGCTTCTTCATCTGCATCATCTGCAATTCCAGAACTATAAGTTAATAAATGAAATATCTTTACCTTATCTCCTATCCTTGTTCCCTTTAAATCCACATATTTAGTTATGCTAGCTTGAAGGTTTATTTTTCCTTGGTCTACAAGCTGCATTATTGCTACCGCTGTAAAAGTTTTTGTTATTGATGCTATATCAAATTTTGTATCTATATTATTAGCAATTTTAAAACCTCTATGTGCATAACCAAAAGCACCAGAATAAATTAATTCTTCTCCCCTTTTTACTAAAGCTGTTCCCGAAAAATTTTTAGTTTTAGCATATTTATTAGTTATTTGTTCTATTTCTTTATTTAATTTCATATATGTCACCTCATTTTAAACATCTTAAAGCCTTTTTAAGAAAAAATGTTCAGAAAAACCATCTTCTTTACTTTCATAGCTTCCAACCTCTTCAAACCCTATTGCCTTATAAAAATCTCTCCCCTGCCAATTATATGTATCCAAACGAATTATATTAGCTTGAAGTCCCCTTGCTCTTCTTTCAACTTCTTCAATTAGCCTTTTTCCTACGCCTTGTCTTCTATATTCTTCATCAACATATACAGTTTCCACATAAAGTATTTTAAAATCAGTCATGCATCCATAAGCTCCAGCAATTAATTTATCACCATCTTTAATTCCAATAGAAACTTCACCATTTAGTTTATATGTTACATGCTCCCTATCATAAGTATCTAGTTTTTCTTCCAGAACTTCAACGTCCTTATCAGTTAATTCCTTAATTAAAAATTTTCCTGCCATACTGTTTTCTCCCCCCTATTTTAATTAACAAACTTTCATCCATATTCATTTATAATTTTACGCCAAAATCATGGTAATTTATAGGTAAAACTTTTTTCTGCACTATTTTCTACATTAAAGATGCCATCACACTAAAAAATATTGCTAAGTAAGAGCATTTTGGTATAGTGCATAAACAATAATTATTACTGAAACCATTAAAATTACTCTGTTAATTTGCTAGAAACTAATTATATATTGTGAAACAAAACTGCAGTGGATTAATCAAATAACCTTTGGTAGGTGTAGGAAAAAAATGATGTTAGGGAATAGTGGCGAAAAAATTTCTAAAATAAAATTGTATAAAACTTAGTGGAAAATTTTTTAAAGTTTTAGAACTTTAGATTGTCTGAGCTAATCTTTGCGAGTTATCGAAAGTTCTTAAGCTTTAAAAAATTTGCCGCTTAGTTTTATTAATTTTATTTAGGATTTTGAGCCGCTATTCACTAACATAATTTTTCTACGCCTACCAAAGGTTATTTGATTTTGCACTACACTTTGTTTCGAAATATTTAAGTCTTACATATAAATAACTGCATCTTAATTTAAGTTTGGATCTATTTTATTTTTCCTTGCCTTATAGTGATTTAATCTATGAGTTGCTGGGCCCTCTAATATTTCTCCATCATAAGTAAACCTAGAACCATGGCAAGGACAATCCCAGGATTTTTCAGCATTATTCCACTTCAGCTGGCAGCCCACATGGGTACAAGTTGTATTTACAATATGTAATTCACCTTCGTCATCTCTGTAGGCTCCATATTTTTTGCCTTCCAGTTTAACTATTTTTCCCTCCCCTTTTTCAATATTTATTTCAGCTTCACCGGACATTAATTTCCCCATAACAAGTTCTTTTGCCACATCAAAATTTTCAGTAAATAATTTTGAATACGCTTCTTTCGTAAACTTTCTAGATGGATTAAATACATCCCTCCAGGGATTGTCTATACTCAAAATCCTATCTACAAGTATCCTAGCTGCTGCCGTTCCATTTGTCATGCCCCATTTTCTAAAGCCTGTTGCTACATATAAATTTTCCTTTGAATCAGTTATGTTGCCTATATACGGAACATTGTCTATTGCTATGTAGTCTTGCAGCGACCATCTATAAGGAATATCCCTAACCGTAAATATATCTGATGCAAACTTCTCTAAATTATCATAATGCTCCTTTAAATTATCGCCATGAGCCACTTTATGATTTTCTCCGCCAATTAGTACAAGTTCCCTTCCCCCATCCCTTTGGGCCCTCAAAGAACGCGTAGGATCTTCTGCATTTATTAGCATAAGCTTTGGAAACTTTTCTTCAATATCTGCAGCAATTGCATAGGATCTTTCTGGTTTAAGCCTTGTTAGGTAAAGTCCCATTCCATCATAGCATGGGAAATGAGAACAAATAATAACTTTCTTTGCAGTTACCCTTTTACCATTGGCTATAACTAGTACAATTGGATTTCCATGCTGAACTTCATATACTTCTGTATTTTCATATATTTGATTTCCACTTTCAATTATTTTTTCTGCTAAAGGCATTAAATATTTTCTAGGATGAAATTGAGCTTGATTTTCAAAAATAAGTGCAGATTTTATGGGTATGTCAATGGGCAGCCTATCTATACATTTTGATTTTATTCCAACTCTTTCCGCTGCCTTTAACTCCTTTTCAATATCCCTAGCATAATTATCATCATTTGTATATATACCTGCTGGCAATCTCTCAAAATCACAATTAATGTTTAATTCCTTTATTGTATTTTCAATAAAATCTATAGAGCTTTCATTTGCTTCAGCATACTCCTTTGCACATTCTATTCCCATGGAACTTATTAGTTTATCATAAGTTAATCCATGCTGTGATGTAATTTTTGCAGTAGTAAAACCCGTAGCTCCTTGAAGTATTCTACTTGCTTCTAGTATTGCAACTTTTATTCCCTGTCCCCTTAAAAGATAACCTGCTGTTATACCAACAATGCCACCACCTACAATTGCAACATCTACTTTTATATCTTCCTTTAAAGAAGGATAATTCGTACTTTTTGTTGATGCTATCCAATAAGATTTTAAATATTTATCAGTTGAATTCTCCATAAAAATTCTCCTCTTCAAATAAATTTACTTATTATTCTAGCATTTGATATTTACATTAAATTATTCAGTTTGCATACTGCAATTCATACAATTTTTTATATATAGATGGTTTTCCCATAAGATATTCATGCTTTCCTTCTTCAATTACCCTTCCATTTTCCATAACATATATCATATCTGCATTTTTTATTGTGTTCAATCTATGTGCTATCACAATTAAAGTTTTATCTTTGCAGGATTTATCAAGAGCACTTACTATCAAAGCTTCTGTTTCTGAATCCAATGCTGAGGTTGGCTCATCTAAAAGCATTATAGGGGCATCCTTAAGAATTGCTCTTGCTAAAGCTATACGCTGTTTTTGCCCTCCAGATAAATTACCTCCATTTTCACCTATTAAAGTGTCGTATCCATTTGGAAGTTCCATTATAAAATCATGGGCATTAGCCTTTATTGCTGCATTTATTATTTCTTCCTTTGAAGCCTTTTCTTTTCCATAGCCTATGTTTTCTCCAATAGTTGCATTGAACAAATATGGCTTTTGAGCAACATATGCAATTTTTTCTCTAATAAAACTTAAATTTACTTTTGATAAGTCACTGTTGTTCATATAAATATTACCCTTATCTACCTTATAAAAGCCTAGCAAAAGTTTTATTATAGTACTCTTACCACATCCACTGGAGCCAACAACCGCAGTCATTTTCCCTTTTGTGGCTACTAAATCAACTCCCTTTAATATAGAATTATCTTCATACCCAAAATATAGACTTTTTAGCTTTATATCAAAATTTTCTTCTTTATTTTCTACTTCTGCGATTTTTAAATCTTCCTCCTCTAATTTCATAAATTCTTTAATTCTTTTTAAGGATGAAGCTGATTTTTTAATGTCTTTCATAAAGCTTCCAATACTTTCAAATACATAATTTGCATTTCCCATAAGCTGCACTACTGCTGCGGCGGTTCCAATAATAATATATCCTTTATATACCATGTAAAGGGCAGCACCTAAAACCCCTATATATTGAAAACTTGATAAAAATACATTAGCTGCCTCAAATAAAGCATCGAATTTTGTAAGCTTCATTGAAACATCATAACCCTTGTCACTTTCTTTTTTATAATAACCATATACTTTTCTTTCCGCTAAAAACATTTTTGTGATTGCAGTACTATTTATTAAATCTATTATTCTTTCCGTAATTCTTCCAAGCATCTCCTGCATATCATCATTTAATATACTAATTTTAAGCGACAAAACTTTATTTACAATTATTGTTATAAATCCAAATACAATTATAATTAATCCCAATTGCCACTGCATGTAAAATATAATTGCAAGAGCTGTAAAACTGTGTATTACCGCAAAAAATAGCATCCTTATTTGGCTTACATATGCAGCTTCAATATTATTGATGTCATTGGTTAAGATTGAAATAAACCTTCCACTATGTTCCCTATCAAGCTCTTTTATTTTAATTTTTTCTAATTTATTAAAAGTTGAATTTCTTATTTCATACATAGTTTTTCTAATACATAGACGCCTAACATATGAGGCAATAGGACATATTATAGTTCCTATTGCAAAGGATGCAATTGCAAGTATAACTGCTTCTTTAATTAATCCCATTTTGCCATATATTATGCCATTAAATATATCCTGGGTAATAAAAGCAATTATTATATTAAAGCAAAATGAAGTTACTAAATTTTCTACCGTCATTGAAAAAATGTACAGCTTTTTTCTCTTTCCCATAAGTGATAAAATTCTACTTAATTCACCATTAATCATACTGTAAAACCTGCCTTATATAGTTCTTCATAAACTCCTCCATTTTTTATTAATTTTTCATGAGTTCCAGTTTCTACAATTCCTTCTTTGTTAAAAACAATTATATTGGAAGCATTTTTTATAGTTGATAACTTGTGTGCTACAACTATTACAGCTTTGTGCTTTGTTACGCTTTCTAAGGTTTGAGTAAGTGCTGCCTCTGCTTTCGCATCTAGTGCTGCTGTTGGTTCATCCAAAAGTATTATAGGTGCATCTTTTATTATCATCCTAGCTAAAGCTATTCTCTGGCACTGACCTCCAGAAAGTCCACCTCCACCTTCTCCAAGTATAGTGTCATACCCATTTGGCAATTTTTCTATAAATTCATGGGCATTGGCAAGCTTAGCAGCATTTATTATTTCTTCCAAAGAAGCATTTTCTTTTCCCATAGCTATGTTCTCTGAAATTGTAACAGGATAGAGATAACTTTCTTGTGACATATAAGTTATAAGCTTTCTCACACTTTTAATATTTACATTTTCAATAGCCTTTCCAAATATCTTTATCTTTCCGCCACTTAAATTGTAAAATCCGCATATAAGCTTTAATATTGTACTTTTCCCAATCCCACTACTTCCAACTAAAGCTGTATAACTTACCTTAGGCACTTCAAATGAAATATTTTCAAAAACATTATTTTCTCCATCATATGAAAATGCCGCCTCTTTAAATTCAATTGCAGTACTATTAACATCAATCTTTATATCACTTTCATTATTTTCTTCAGCCTCTAAATCCATAATTTCAAATATCCTCTTTAAAGCCGGAACAGACTGTCTCATATTATCTACAAAGTTTAAAATATTTTCTATTGGTCCAAGTACATAAACAACAAGAGTAGAAAATACAAAAAGACTTCCAATTGACATTTCCTTGTGAATAGCAAGATATCCTCCATAAGTTACGTATATTAGCTGAGGTGCCAGCCTAACTATTAAAAAAATTGGTGTTAGCCATGAAGATATTTTGTCTATTTTAAGTCTTTTAATTTTTATATTATTTGAAACCTGTTCATATTTTTTCATAAACAATATTTCAAGTTTAAAAGCTTTTAAAATATATATTCCATTGATAACCTCTTGAAGTATATCATTTATATTTGAAGCATTTTCCATCAATTTTTTTGAGTGGCTTTGCACTGGTTTATTGATTTTATTATAAATTACAGTTGAAACAGGCATTAAAATAAAAGTAACTAAGAAAAGTTTAGGACTAACATAAATCATATATGCTGAAGCCAAAAGCATTAACACAGCATTTGATACAAACTGTAAAATTCCATTTAAAAATTGAACTAATATTTGTAAATCATTATTTATTCTTGAAACTAAATCACCATTAGAGTACCTTTCCAAGATATGAAGTGGCAACTCTTGCAGATGTGAAACTAATTTGTTTTGGACATCATAATTAAAGGATTTACAAAACTTTTCTGAAAGGTATTTTGAAAAATAAGCTGTAAACATGCCTATTACTGTTAAAATTATTGAAAAACATAAATATTTTACAAAAATATCACTTTTCTTACTAACTGCATTATCCATAACCTTTTGAAGCCCATATTGAATTCCAATCTTTACGACTGCATCTAAAATTAAAATTACAGCACATACAAGCATAATTAAATAATAAGGTTTTAAACTTAAAACAAGTCCTTTTAGATTACCTTTTTTCATTTTCATCATTTCCTTCTATAACAAAATACATAGTATCTGTAAGCTTCTTTGGAATACTTATTAAATCATTAACCTTTAAATATTCCAAAGCGTATTCATTCAAAATATCAAAAAATATACACGCATCTGCCTCTATTTCTTTTTTATTCATATCTTTATAATAATTGCTTAATTCAACTGCTACCTTATTAAAAAAACTTTTAACTATGCTAGTATTTAATTTATCTGCCAATTTTTTAATTTCACTTTCAAAGCTTTCATATTGCTCCTTAGTAAAAACTGTTACATTAGATTTTAAAATCCCCTCTTGAATTTTGATTATATTGCAGTTTAAAAGCTCAGCTGCAGTTTCTTCCTCATCTTTACTTAAACCTTCTACACTGCTTTTCTCTCTTATAACTTTGGCAAACAATTTTATTTCACTTGAAGAAAGCATATTTTTAGTTACACTTTCCTCCCCATATACACTTTGTAATAATCCAGCTTTCGTATATCTAATTGATATCCATTTATTTCTATCTTTTTGAAATAGCTCTCCGCCTTCAAAGCCCATAATACGCCAGGTATTTCCATGAGGCCTCATAGGCATTTCTCTGTTGATTTTTTCATCATCAAAATAACTTGCGAGTAGTCTCGGAACAATAATCCAAACTATTTCTTTAAAGCTTTTTTTAGCATCAATACTTTTTAATTTGCTATGGAAATCCTCTTTTTGTAATAGCCCCATTATATTTTCACATAAAAGTTCAGCGGCTTCTTTTAATAATGGCTTTATAAACTTTTGACTTTCTTCTGTTACTATAATGAAGTTAGTTTTATATCTATTATTACTTAATTTTTTTAAAAGTTCTTCTTCTTCAAGTGTTTCAATATCCTCTTCTAAATACACTCGTGGGACACCTAGTTCAAGACTTATATCCTCTATGGTTACTGCTGCTTTTGATGCGTAAATAAGTATATTTTGTCTAAGTAAGCTTTTTGCCTTAGCCTTTACATAAAAAGAGGAATATGGAGATGTAAAATTTCCTTTTGTAACTAGATTAAGCTTTCCTGGTGAATAAGTTCTTTCTGTATAATTTTTCATTTCCTCAATTCTCTCCTTTAACATTCTTTTAGCTTCATGAAGTCTCCATTTTACTGTTGCCACTGACATGTCCATTTCTTTTGCTATTTCACTGCATTTTTTTTCATGCACATAATAACTAACAACAACTTCTCTATAGCTTTTAGATAGCAGTCCTATTTCCCTTCGCAAACAATTGTATTCTTCATTTTTTATAATCTTTTCATCTATATTAACTTCTAATTTTAATTTTTCTGTTCCAATTCCCTCTATATAGGTAATTGAATTTTTATTTTTTCTTCCTAGCCACTTATAATATCTATATTTTGCCACAGTCCATAGCCACGCCTCCAAAGCTTCTTTACCTTCATAATATTTAATTTTCACATATGATCTACAGACTTCTAAAAGTATATCCTGTGTTAAATCCTCAGCTTCATTGCTGTTTTCTGTACGCTTAACTGCAAAGCCAAAAACTTTTTCTAAATTCTTATTTATAAGTGTATCTATCATCTGTTTATTAATTACAATTTGATTTTCCATGGAAAAGTCACCTCATATATATAAAATACCAAAAAACAAAAAAAGGATAGGTCTTTTTCAAAAAAACTTTAACCTATCCAAAAAATTATTTACTTTTTATCATATATAATTTTTTTAATGCTGTGAACAGATAGAAAAAACTCTTCCGCTAATTTATCTATAGTGCTGCCACTCTTATATTTTTGCTTTATAGTTTCATTTCTTATCTTCATATATTGTCTATTTCCAGAATTCTCTCCCCACTTTTTTCTTTTTTTAAGCTCAGCAGGAATATACATATATTCGCCTTGAATATATTTTTGAATTTCCTTAAGTAATGTATCTGGTAAGACATTTTCAGCTTTAACATATTTCACAAAACTCAACTCCTAATTTATATTTCAAATTAGAAGTGCAAAGTCTGCATATATGCTCTACTAAAGATATACCCTGTGAAACTTCAAAATTAATTTGTACCAAAATGCTATCTTCAAAGCATTATGGTGCAAATTAATTTTGGTAGTTTAACTGGTATATCTCTACATCTCTGTATAGGTTTGTCATATTTACAGACCTTGCACAGAGCCTCGTAAGTTTAATGACATTAACACACCCCCAGTACCATTTTCCATTTATTATATCACAACGCTTAAACTATTTATAGTAAGTTACTGCCACTCTTCCTTTAAGATTCCATACTGATATTCATCCCACCATATTGGCTCTCCATCTGCTGTCTTTTTAAAGGTTACTGCCTTTAAAGCATACCCTTCACGTCTCATAGATAATCTCTCCATTAACTTCCACGACCTTGTGTTTTCTGGACTAGTCTTTGCTATTACCCTATGCATATTAAGTTCAGCAAATGCATATTGAATTACTGCCTTTGCAGCTTCAGCCGCGTATCCATTTCCCCAATATAAAGGATTAAATATATAGCCAAGCTCTGAAGTCATAAATTCTTCTGGTCCTTCCTTTGAAAAATAAACATGTCCTATCATTTTGCCAGTTGCTTTTAATTGTACCGCTAAAAAAGTATTTCCCTTTGAAAAATTCTCTACTTCTTTTTTGCAGGCTTCATCACTTGAATCCCATCTTGGTTCAAATTCAAAGGCATCTTCATTAGAAATGTATTCTTTAAGATCTTTCCAATCTTCAATTTTAAAATTTCTTACTAATAATCTTTCAGTTTCTATTGTTTTCATTATTCTCTTCCCCCTTAAATACTTTATTATTGGCTATGTCTTAAATAAGTGTTGATTTTCACACTTATTTAAGACATAGCTTCCTTTAGTCTGTTTGGCTATTTTTAAAAGAATGTTGATGTGATGTGTTGACTTTTATGGACTCTTAGGATTGCTCGTTTATAATTTGCGTAATTTTGACTAGGACGGTCAAAGCCATTTAGGCATCAGGACGATGCATCTAAATGGGTAGCAAATTATAAACGAGCAATTCTTAGAGTCCATTAATGTCATAAGCTCATATCAGCATTCTTTTAAAACATAGCCTTATTATTGAATTTAAATATTAGTTTTTCTCCATCAAAAGTTGTTCCAAAAAATTCTTGAAAATTCCCCGAAGTATAGTTATTAATAGTCTTATGCCAAAATGGTTTTCCCCTTTTATTTGACTCTGTCGGGTTTGTATAAACTTCCCACTTACCATGAAATTTATCAAAAACTTGTTTTGCTGCAATTTCAGCAATGTTATTTCCACGGTATGGTCTAAGCAAAAAATACTCATACATATAATAGTCAGTACTTTTAGGAGCATATTCTTCACTTGCAACTAAAGCAAATCCTGCTGGTTTATTATCTAGAAAAGTTATAAAAGGAAAAAGCTTTTCTGGCTTCTCAAACCATATATTCTGCAAATTATATTGTTCTTCTAGGGTTTTTATTGGCTCTTCTTCATAAATTCCATATTCATTTGGAACATTTCCATAAATTTCAGATAAATCATATAAATACAATGGGTATAAGTTTTTAATTATATCCGCGTTTTCCTTATTTGCGAGTCTAGTTTCAACATTCATTAAATTTCACCTCTCAAGTCAGCTTTATCAACATGAATTTCAAAGTTATTTTCTCCTACTTTATTTAATATAGGACTAACTTTATTAATAATTATTTCTTTAATAAACTCTTCATGCTTATTTGAAATTTCCCTGCAAGAAATATATGACCATCTCGATAAAGCCCAAACTACTACAATTTCAGGATTGTCTATATTATCTACAAATACTTTTCCCGGGAAATCTCCATTTAACATTGCCATAGCTGGCACTCTATACTTCTTATCAGCAAAAAACTTTTTAACTATTTCGTAATCCCTTTTTTTCAACTCTATGCAAGCACTTTCCGTATACCTCACCTCATTTATGGATAAGCAATTTTAACTTTTCAAATTGCTTATCTATACCACCTATAATGTTAATGCCAAACTCTGTTAAAATAAAGATAAAAAATGATTCTATATTATTTTTTATACCAAACATTAATGTGTATAAAAAATATAAGTTCTGATATAATTAAAGATATACCATGGTGAAACTTAAAATTTATTTGTACCAAAATGCCGTCTTCTGGGCATTTTGGTGCACATGAATTTTAATTAGTTGAGCCGGTATATGTATGTATAACATTGAGGTGAAGTTAATGAATAAGTGCTTTAATACCACCGGTCTTTGTGTTCCAAGAAAGCATTATATGGTTAATATAGATAATAAGGTAAAGCAAATAGAAAAACTTATTGATGAAGAAAAATATTTTCTAATAAACAGGCCAAGACAATATGGGAAAACAACTACATTAAATCAATTAAAAAAATATCTTGCCTCAAAATATTTGGTCATTTCCCTTAGTTTTGATGGCATTGGAGATCTTTTGTTTAAAGATGAAAAATTATTTTCAAATAAGTTTCTAAATTTAATGGTAAAATCCATAAAATTATCTGATGAAACTGCCAGTGAAATCTTACTAAATTTATATAGTGAAATTAATGATTTTGAAGAGTTATCTAATGTTATAACTAAATTTGTTTCAAAACTAGAAAAAGAAGTTGTTTTAATTATAGATGAAGTAGATAAATCTTCTAACAATCAACTATTTTTAAGTTTCTTAGGTATGCTTAGAAATAAATATTTACTTAGAGAAGCTGAAGAAGATTATACCTTTAAATCAATTATTTTAGCTGGAATTCATGATATTAAAACTTTAAAACTTAAAATAAGAAATGATGAAGATACTAAATACAATTCTCCCTGGAATATAGCCGTTAACTTCAAGATAGATTTAAGCTTTAACACTTCTGAAATCGAAACTATGCTCATGGATTATTCAGATTGTAATAAGCTTTCTATGAACTTAAAGGAACTATCAGAAAGAATTTATTATTTTACAAATGGATATCCATTTTTAGTAAGTAGAGTATGCCAAATAATCGATGAGGATTTTTATACAAATAAAAAACTTCCTTGGTTAGTGCAAGATATAGATAAAGCTGTAAAAAGTATTATTTCTGAGGTTAACACCTTGTTTGAAAGCCTAATTAAAAATTTAGAAAACAATGCAGAATTATATGAGCTTGTAAGTAGAATTTTAGTTCAAGGTGAAAATATAATTTTTAATGCCCTAGACCCATTAATTAATTTAGGTCTAACCTACGGCTTTTTCAGAGAAGAAAACAATACTGTTGTCATAAGCAATAAAATATTTGAAGAAATAATTTATAACTACCTGCTTTCAAAAATTAAAACTAAACATAAGGATTTTTAGTTGTTTTTAATTTTAATAAAACTAAAGAATTTAAAGAAGAGCTCATTGAAATAAATGGTAAGAAAATAATGGCAGTACATGTTTAATATTGCGAAGCAACTAAACCAAAGTACAATGTACAGAGTACAAAGTACAAAGAAGGATGATTTACCTTTCCTTACGTCAGGTAAATCTTAAACTTAACTGTTGTCAGCTTCGTTGACAACAATAATAAAACGATTGCGTAAGCAATCAAAAAAACAAGTTTTAAGATTTTCCGTAGCAAAGCGGAAGAAAATCATCCTTCTTTGTACTTTGTACTTTATACTTTGTACTTTGGTTTAATGCTTCGCATTAATTTTATATTGGGTAATTAAGTCTGTCTTCCCCTATGTTCTCTAAAACTTCAGCTAAAAATTTCTTTGCCAAGTATTTTGCCATTGGTAAATTCATATCTAAGTAGTTTCCACAATCTTTTGCAGCAGCTCCAGGTACTTCTCCTTCAAAGTCTGCAATAAATTTATACATTTCTTTTAATAAATCTACTATATCGCTGGATTTATAATCTCCATGTAAAATTAAATAAAATCCTGTTCTGCAACCCATTGGTCCAAAGTATACTGTCTTTGAAGCATAATCTTTATGATTTCTTAAAAATGTTGCAGCCAAGTGCTCAATAGTATGCATTTCAGCTGTATTCATAACAGGCTCATCATTAGGGCTTGTCATTCTTATATCAAAAGTAGTTATAACAACATCAGAAAACTTATCTTTTCTTGAAACATAAACACCTGGTTTCAATTTTAAATGATCAACTGTAAAACTCGCAATTTTTTCCATAATAATTACCTCCTATACATACCTGTATAGTACCATTTATCATATATCATTTCAAGTAGTACTGATATAGGTATTCTGGATTAAAGCTCCATATTATTTAAAATATTCTTAAGTTCCTTTAATTCTTCTGTAGTAAGAGTTACTCCCTTACCCATTTTATCATGTTCTTTTGACCAATCTCTTATATCAAATTTAGGAGCATTGTCATTCCAACTTACTAAGTTTAATTCTTTTCTCCAGCCTTTAGCTGATTCTGAAAGAACTCCTGCATTTTCTTTAATTTCATATTTTATACTAGCCATTTAAAACACCTCCTATAACAAGCTTACCATTATTATACTTAAATATACAATTTTCTTTCACACTATTTTTTACTTTTGCCTTTAACTATCTTGATAAACATATATACGACTATTGCTAAAACAACCCCATATGTAATTATTTGCCCAAATTCAGATACTATTGGGACAATATTTTCCCATGAATCACCAAACCAATATCCTAGGCCAACATACATACCTGTCCAAAATAGTTCTCCAAATAGCGCAAATAAGCTAAATGGAACTATATCATAATTTACAACACCTGCTGCTATATTTACAAAAGGCCCCATAGGTGAAATTGCAAATCTTGTTAAAAAAACAGCAGCTTTACCATGCTTATTTAAATAGTTATGAGCTTTCACAAGTTTGGGATCAAAATATTTATTCAATCTAGGGAACTTCTCTAACAATCTGTATCCAATTATTCTCCAAAAAAAATATCCTATGCAATCGCCAAGCCATGCCAAAAACCATACTTCTAAAACTATAGTTAATATATTAAACTCACCAGTATATGCAAACGCTCCACACGCTATTACTATAATAGATACGCTAAGAGGAATTCCAATTCCCTGCAATATCATCAGAATACTTAAAACCAGTATATTATACTGTCTGAAATATTGTATTAACAATTGTGTAAAACTATTCATATCTTAGGCCCTCTATATTCTTGTGTTTCTTTATTATTTTCTTTAAATCAGTTTCAATTTGCTGTGGAGTTTTATTATACTTTTTTGCTAATTCCCCCATTGGCATATTTTCATCGCCTTTTTCAGGCTTAATTTCTAAAGCTTTAAAAATATTTTCTTCTTTTAAATTATGCCTTTTTGCCAAATCCCTCACTGTTACCCACTTATAAACACTCATATTTCCAAATTGCCTATTTTCAATTGTAGGTCTCTTAATTTTTTTAATTTGCCTGTGAAGCTGTACAGATTGCCTTGTCATCAAAATAAGAATTATAATAATTAATATTGACAGTATACTTAATTTCTCTTTTCTGTTCATATAGCACCCGTTTCATATTTTTTATAATCATTATAATCCATATATATATACCGTTTCAACTATAAAAATCAATTATCATGGTGCCTAGAAGCTGGCATTTTAGTACAAATAATTTTTAAGTTTCAATGTGATTTATCTTTAGCAGTATAAAATTAAAACAAATATTTTTAAGATATCTTTCCTAAATTATTTACTGCTTTGTCACTTGCTGAATATTCTAATATCTTCAAAGGACTATTGTATACAATTGCTTGAGTTACCGTATTAGCAGTTTTTAATGCATACGTAATATCTTTTGCTACTGATTCTTTTTCATTAAAATACTTCTCCTGCATACAATATATAAATTTCACTATATCTTTTTCATACAGGCTAGAATTGCTTTTAACTTCGATTTTTTGTTCTTTTATCATATCAAGTAACTTATTATGAAGTTTCCTTTCATAGCTAATATGCTTAAAAATATTCCTACCAGCATACTTATTTGTATGATATATACAAAAATAGTCGCAAACATAATGGCATATTACACCCAAATCAACAGAAAACCTACTTATATCAAATTTACATTCCATTAACCTTTTTGAGTATTCAGCTACAAGTTCTATACTTCCATCTAAGGTGTGATTATCTTTTAAGTGATTACAAAATATATCAGGCTTAATATTTCCATACATGAATCTACGTTTATTAAGTTTAAAATTTAGACTTTTTAGACAATTTTCATATAAAATTTGTGAAAATATAATATGCGTATTTGTAATCATTTCATCACTCTCTTCTTTTTATTCTTATTATAATATTATTACCTTATGTAGTGCTTTGAAACCTAAATTATGTTAATTATTTATAAACTACTGTAAATTTCTATTAACAAGTTACACACCTTTTTATTTTCTATTATTGAGAAATATTTATACGCATACCTTAAACATTGTGAAGCAAAATGTAGTGCAAAATCAAAGAACCTTTGGCAGGTGTAGAAAAATAATGTTAGTGAATAGCGGCTCAAAATCCTAAATAAAATTAATAAAACTAAGCGGTAAATTTTATACAATTTTATTTTAGAAATTTTTTCGCCACTATTCCCTAACATCATTTTTTTCCTACACCTGCCAAAGGTTCTTTAATTAATCCGCTACAGATTTGTTTCACAATATATAATTATTTTATAACAAATTAATATAGTACTTCTAAAGATTTTAGCAATAAATATTGTTTCTGTACTAAACCAAAATTCCGTAGGCACGAAGGAATTTTTACCTTTAAAACCGTGTACATTGCGAAGTAAGTGTGTTGTAGGATGATTTAAATAAAATTTTATAAATCTTAGGTAAAAAACTTTAAAAGCCTTAGATGTTTCAATTGTCTGAGCATACTTTCAGCGAGTTATTGAAACTTCTTAGGCTTTTAAAGTTTTTTGCCTTAGATTTATTAATTTTATTTAATATCCTGCAATACACTTACTTAGACATAATATTCTTTGATAAATCTAAGAAGGCTTTAAGTGCAGGTGAAATCCATTTGTCCTTATGATAAAGTACTTGAGATACTATTCCAAAATCTGGCCCTGCCCAATTTAATGGTATTAATCTTCCGGATTCTAATTCATCTTCAACCGCCACCTTAGGAAGAAGTGTAATCCCAAGTCCACTCATGGTAAATTGCTTTATTGCCTGAACGCTACCAGTTTCTAATACTAAATTAGATTTTACATTATATTCACTTAAAATATTTTCAAAAGCTGCTCTATAGCTACAGCCCATTTCTGTAAGCACCATTGGTTCATCCGCAATATCCCTTGGATACACCTTTTCTTTACTTATGAGATGGTGACCTGGATATGCAAGTAACAGCATAGGCTCATCAAATTGGACCTCATTAATAAAATCCTCTGAATCAATCTTTGTACCAAGAGAAAATGCAACATCAATTATATTATTCTTTAAAAAGTGTCTAAAATCAGCACAGCTTCCAAACTTTAGAGAAACCTCAACTTCTGGATAAAGTCTTCTATATTCTTTGAGTATTCCTGGGAGCCTTATAACGCAAAGTGATTCAGCTGCTCCTATAGTTAACGTACCTGTTGGTTTTTCCTCGCTAAAAGCAGCATTTTTAAATTGCTCAGATAATTTCATCATTTGTTTTGCATAGGGTAATAGTTTTTTTCCTTCATGAGTCATAGTTACACTTTTCCCTATTCTTTCAAAAAGCTTTACACCAAGTTCATCTTCAAGAAGCTTAATTTGATTGGTTATTGTTGATTGAGCGTATCCAAGCATTTCTGCTGCCCCTGTAAAACTATGAAGTCTGCTTATAGTTACAAATGCATTAAGCTGTTTAAAATCCATACTATCACCTTTCTATCAAAAATATTGATTATTGCAATTAAAATTATCAATTTTACTAATTCTTAAACATATGATAGCATAGTTATTAGAGAGATTCAAATTATAAATAAAGGTAAGGTGTCATTATGAGTAGTAAATTAAAAGTTGGATTAATAGGCGGTACTGGCATGGTAGGTCAAAGATTTGCATGCCTTTTAAAGAATCATCCTTGGTTTGAAGTAACGGTTATCGCTGCTAGTAAAAAATCAGCTGGATTAACTTATGAAGAAGCAGTTAAAGATAGATGGAAAATGAATGAACCTATCCCTGAAAAGGTAAAGAAACTCGTAGTTAAAGATGCTTTAAATGTTGATGAAATTTGCAGCCAAGTTGATTTTGTATTTTGTGCAATTTCACTAAACAAAGAAGAAACAAAAAAACTAGAAGAAGAATATGCAAAACATGAAACACCAGTAGTTTCAAACAATTCTGCCAACAGATATGCTGCTGATGTTCCTATGGTTATACCTGAAATAAATGAAGATCACACGGCTATAATAGAAGCTCAGAAAAAACGTCTTGGAACAAAAAGAGGCTTTATTGCAGTTAAACCAAACTGTTCAATTCAAAGTTATGTTCCTCCAATAAGTGCACTGCTTGATTTCAAACCTAAAACCATACTTGCTTGCACTTATCAAGCTATATCAGGTGCTGGTAAAACCTTTGATGATTTTCCTGAAATAATTGACAATGTAATACCTTTCATTAGTGGTGAAGAAGAAAAAAGTGAAAATGAACCATTAAAAATATGGGGTAAAATAGAAAATGATAAGATTGTAAATGCAGAAAATCCAATTATAACAACTCAATGCATAAGAGTTCCTGTGGCTGATGGCCATTTAGCCGCTGTTTTCGTAAGCTTTGAGAAAAAGCCTTCAAAAGAAGAAATACTAGCTGCTTGGGAAAATTATAAAGCTTCAGAAATAGTTGCTAATCTTCCAAGCGCTCCAAAGAAATTTTTACACTACTTTACTGAAGATAACAGACCACAAACTAAATTGGATAGAGACTATGAAAATGGAATGGGAATATCTATGGGAAGACTTAGAGAAGATAAGCTTTATGATTATAAATTTGTTTGCCTTTCCCACAACACTCTTAGAGGTGCAGCCGGCGGTGGAGTATTAACCGCTGAACTTTTAAAAGCCCAAGGATATTTAACTGCAAAGTAACAATACTTCGTCGCATACAGATACACGAAGTTTAAGTGCAAACCAATTATCCTTATATAACAATACCAAAACACTTTCAATAATAAATTCCCCAATACCTACGGAATTTAGATTGGTTCAGTTAAGTAATAACATTGAAAGAATCGTTTAAATAAAATTCTTAATTTTATTTAATATTCTGAGATGTTATTACTTTTCATTATTTTAATGTAAGAAATTTAAGTAAGATAATAAATTGTATAAGTGGAGGCAAATGGATGATTAACGAAATTCAAATGCGTAGAAGCATAAGAAATTATATTAACAAAACAGTGGAAAATGAAAAAATAGTTGAAATATTGGAAAGTGGAAGATTAGCTCCATCAGGGGATAACACCCAACCATGGCACTACATAGTAGTTAAATCTAAAGTAATGAAACAAAAAATAATGGAGGCTTCTCACAATCAAAAATGGATGCTAACAGCTCCTGTTTTTATTATAAGTGTTGCAGATGTTCGCTGCAGAATAAAAAAGGGCATATCAATAAACGACAACAGTCCTGAAAATGAAGTGAAACGCATAATTAGAGACACATCAATTTCAACAGGCTACATGCTCTTACAGGCGAATAATTTAGGTTTGGGAGCTTGTTGGGTTGCAGAATTTACACAAGAAGAAATTAGACCAATCCTAAATATCCCTTCTGATAAATATGTAGTTGGCGTTATAACGGTCGGTTACCCTAATGAAGCTCCTAGTCCTCGTCCAAGAAAAGTTTTTGATGATATAGTGCATTATGAATTTTGGTAATATTTAATGAACAGCTATTTTTAAAAGATTACTTAGTGTAAATAATTGTAAAGAAGAAAAAAAGTATAAACCTAGTGCAATACTTATGATAAAATCCAGTTTTTTATTTTACAATTTTTCTTGAATGCATAAATGTTCATTTCCCCACTTTTCTATTAACATCATTATAGGCTTTAAACTTTCTCCTGCTTCAGTCAAGGAATACTCAACTTTAGGTGGTACCTCTGGATATACTTTTCTATTTACAATGCCATAATTTTCAAATTTCTTCAGTTCCTGCATCAGCATTTTTTCAGTTATATTAGGTATGCTGCGCTTAATTTGTCCAAAACGTAAAGGTCCATTTCCATCTTTCAAAGTCCATAAAATCCACATGCTCCACTTTCCACTAATTAAATCAATAGTGAAATCTATAGGACAATTGTATACTTTTTTATTGTTTACTACCATAAACTGCACATCTCCAATTTTTATATAAATTACAATTTTTAGAGCAGAGCACAGATGACAGAGTACAGTGAATGATGATTTACCTTTCGCTTTGCTTAGGTAAATCTTAAACTTAATGTTGTCAGCCTCGCTGAGCACCATTTATGGGGCGATTGCGCAGCAATAAAAAAATAAGTTTTCAGATTTTTCTACGCTAGCGTAGAAAAATCATCCTTCGTTGTACTCTGTACTCTGTACTCCGTACTCTGTGTTAAATTGTAATTTATTATCATACTCTTCGTATTTGCAATTTTAATTTTTCACATTGTATAACTATGTACACTTACCTTTTGTATAGTATTATACAAAAATGTAGGTACTTGTACAATAAACATTTTTAATATACAGTAAATATATGGTTCATGGATCAAAATTTATACACAAAATGTAAGGAAGATGCTTATAAATGAATAAAATTAAAATTGAAAATAAAGTATGCCTTTACCCGCTACCTACAGTGCTCGTTGGTGCAAAAGTAAATGGCACTCCAAATTATTTAAATGTTTCATATTGCGGAATGGTAAATCGAGTTCCTTGTATGATGTCAATTTCTCTTAATAGATCTCATTATACTTGTGATGGAATTAGAGAAAATAACTGTTTTAGTATTAACCTTCCATCAACAAAAATGTTAACATTAACAGATTATTGTGGTATAGTATCTGGAAAAAATGTTGATAAATCAAAACTTTTTAATAATTTTTACGGAGAACTAAAAAATGCTCCAATGATTGAGGAATGTCCAGTTAATATTGAATGTGAGTTAATTCAAGAATTAGACTTGGGAGGAAGTAACATTACTTTTATAGGAAGAGTAATAGATGTTTATACGGAAGAAAAATATTTTTCCAACAATACCTTAGATATAAAAAAAATACATCCCATACTTTTTTCTGTATCTGAACTTAATTATTACTGCGTCGGTGAAAAAATAGGTAAAGCCTGGAATGTAGGAAAAAGCTTAGACATCTAAAAAAAGGCTATGTTTTAAATAAGTGTGAAAATCAACACTTATTTAAAACATAGCCTAAAGAATAATAAGTCCACATTGAGAAATAGTTTTATGGAGTACAGTGAAAATCTCAAGAATACTGACACTTTCACCGTACTCCAAATAAACTTAATTATTTAACTACATTGTTGAAAAGTTCCGTTATCATATTTTTTCGCTAACTTTTTATAGACCATCTTGTATACCCATATTGCATTTAATAATAATAATGCACTAGTGGATAAAAATACGCTTCTAATTCCAAAATGTGAGGCTAATTGACCTCCAAATACTGATCCAGAAAAGGTTCCTAAATATTGAGCTGACATACTGTAACCAAATATTCTTCCAGTAACAGCTTCCGGAGATAGCTTCTTTACTAATGTATTAACAGATGGTATTAATCCTGCCGTAGCAAGACCTAGTAAGAACCTAAGTCCCATGAGTTGCCATGGAGTACTTACAAAAGCTTGAGGTACATAAAATATTGCAGCAGCAATAAGTGAACCCAATATAACTTTTCGTGCCCCTATTTTATCAGAGAGTTTTCCAAGCCTAGGTGCAGAAATTATGCTAGCAAATCCAGAAGCTGAAAATGCCAAACCAGAAATCAATGCAATATGTGAAGCACTCTTTGATAGTTGTTTAATATAAACTGTAACTATTGGTTCTATTGAGTAAAGCGCTAACTGAACTATAAAAGCCGTTATAAACATAATTATAATTATCATTTTATCAGGCAAAATACTCCAAACTTCTTTAGTACTCATAACTTTCTTATCTGAACGTTTGAAGTCTTCTTTTACAAATATTAAAGTAGCTATAAAAACCACAGCCATAAGACTTCCTGTTAGAAAAAAAACACCCTGTGGTCCAATAAGTTCATCTATAGCTCCACCTATTATAGGTCCTAATAATGCCCCTGATACTGAAGCCGTTGAAAGTGTTCCAAGTGCCCATCCCGCATGGTCTTTATCTGCTTGGGTTGCAATTAAAGTTATGCAAGCTGTTGTGTATCCTGTGATTACACCCTGTAAAAGTCTAAGACCTATAAGCTCATATATATTTGTTGCAAAACCGCAAGAACCTATAACTATAGCCATACCAAAGCTTGCACGTAAAAGCATAGGTTTTCTTCCAAATTTATCTGCTGCTTTACCCCATATTGGCGAAAAAATTGCTGATACTATAAATGTAACACCAAAAGCAATTCCAGATATTTGCTCTATATTATTAATGTTATGCACACCAAGGTGATTTACATATAGGGGCAATATAGGGGCAATTTGACTCATTCCAATGGCGGTTATAAACATTCCAACCCAGCAAACCACCAAATTTCTCCTCCATAATATCATGGATATAATCCCTTCCTTCATTTGCGTAAAATAATTTCGTTTTGTGATGATTATATCCAAATTATAATTCTTAAATGTAAGTAATACCATGCAATATATCAATCTTCATGGACATTCTTGCCATAAAATTCTTTAGGACTTACTCCTTCAACTTTTTTAAATATCCTGCTAAAATAAAATTCATCCTTAAAACCAACAATTTCTGCAATCTCTTTTATCTTCTTATCTCCTTCTGTAATAAGCCCTTTAGCTTTATCTATTTTCATTTTATTAAAAAATTCAATTATTGAATATCCAGTAGTTTTTTTAAAAACTCTTGATAGATATGTAGGTGATAAATTTACATACTTGGCTAATTCACTTAAGGTCAACTTTTTATCTATATTATCAGTCATAAATTTTATAACTGTTTTTACCTTTAAAGAATTTGAATAGTTTCCAGCATTAACTTCTGCATTCCTTATTATTTTAAATAAAATGCGTTGAAACATTGTTTTACAAACAAACTCATACCCTGGAAACTTTTTATACCAAACGTCTAACATGCTTTTCATTAGGCCCTTAATACTATAATAATTATGCATAATTTGAACTTCATGCAATGCTAAACCTTCTTTTTCTTCTTTTATCCTCCATTTATTATTATCAAATTCTACATTGACAAAACTAAAATGCACTGATATAAATTTTAAAGGTTCCTTTAAATCTGGCTTAATGGAATGAAAAATATTAGGTTTTAAATACAACAGCATTCCTTCTTCTGCCTTATACATCTTATTTAAAATAGTTATACTTCCTTTTCCACCAGTTATGAGCATTAATTCATGGTGATTTATTTTTCTAGAAATCGTCTTTTGCAATCTACCAACATCTGTAATATCCCTTTTAGCACAATAGTGAATGTAAAAGGTTAAATTATTTATGTTCATATATAACTCCTATTTACTATGAAATTTTTCTATTTCTTTGTCCATAGTCCTTCTTGTTTTAATAATACATCTAAATTATATACCAGTACATCTATTTCCTGTAATATTTTAGAATTACTATCTGCTGAGAACTTTAATATATTATTAACGTTTGTCTCCATATCTTTCGGAACTTTAAGCCCCTTCTCTCTTATAATTTTAAGTAACTTTTTTTCACCTGGATGCAATGTTTCATTTATTGCAAAAATTATATCAAAATAACTTGCAAGCAAGGCCGCTATTCTGTGATTTACACTAATAAAATCCTCTCTTTTTAATGCTTTTTCAATTTGATTGTAATAAGCAGGCATTTGCATTTTAAGCAGCGGGTAGTTTTTCTTTATTATATTTTTCTTTAATTTAAGTGGATACTTTACGTTACATTTACTTTTCAATTTACTTAATTCACCATTTCTATCATACAATAAAATTGAATTTTTTATATTTGCCCAAAAGCAAGTAGTATAGCCAACATTAGCTTCACATTTTATAATAGTTCTGTTTAATGAATCATTAATCCACTTTAAATCTCGATATATTATTTCAACTTGAATACTACTGTCCTTTAATATTCCATCATCCTCTGTTTCCCAAAAGCAATTGTCTAGCTCCATATACTCACAATATTTATCAGTTATCTCTTTTCTCACACTTACTTCTATATCTTTATTTACATAAATATACACATCATAATCCGAAAAATTATCATCAGCTTTTACAGCTCTAGACCCTGCAAGTAAAATGCCTTCTACATCTTTTAACCTTGCAAACTCATCTAGCATATTACTAAGATTCTCATCATTGATTTTCTTTATCATAACTATCACCTCAATATTTTAATAATATGTTTCCTTCTGTCAAAATATTGTTACTATTTTTATCTCTTGTCAGCATCCTAGCTAACTTGTATTACCTCTGCAAAAAATTTTTTCCAAAAAATCTAATAAACAATTGATTTATTAAAAAAAAGTTTGTATAATTATTTATTGTTAGTTTAGTATATTTAAACTCAGAGTTTACATATACTATTATATCATATAAGTAGGTGAATTATGGAAATAGGTGAAAAAATCAAACGACTAAGGATTGAAAAACAATTAACACAGGAAGAATTAGCAAATAGATGTGAGTTATCTAAAGGCTTTATATCTCAAATAGAAAGGGATCTAACCTCACCTTCTATAGCAACACTTACGGATATATTAGCTGCCCTTGGAACTAATCTTACTGAATTTTTTAAAGAAGACTGTGAGGAAAAAATAGTTTTCACAAAGGAAGATATGTGTGAAACTTCTGATGACGAATTAAAATATAAGCTCATGTGGCTTGTTTCAAATTCACAAAAAGACTCCATGGAACCAGTTATGCTCACCCTTGAAGAAAGCGGTAAATATCCTTTAGATGAACCTCATGTAGGAGAAGAATTTGGATATGTTTTAAAAGGTTCAATAATAGTTAAGCTTGGTAACAAAAAGTTTAAAGTAAAAACAGGTGAAAGCTTCTACTTTAAATCAAATGTAAACCATCAAATATATAATGCAGGGAAAACATCATCCAGAATAATATGGATAAGTAGTCCTCCCTCATTTTAAATTATCATGAAAGAGGTGCTGATTTATTTATTATGGAAAAAGATATACTTATTAATTTAAAAAATATCACAAAAAAATATACTGATAACATAGTTATTAAAAATTTAAATCTTGAAGTAAAAAGGAATGAATTTGTTACTTTACTTGGTCCAAGCGGCTGCGGTAAAACAACTACTTTAAATATAATTGCAGGCTTTGAAACTCCTGATGAAGGAAGTATAGTATTTGAAGGCAATGAAATTAACCTTGTACCACCATATAAAAGGCAGATTAACACAGTTTTTCAAAAATACGCTCTTTTTACACATATGAATGTATACGAAAATATTGCTTTTGGACTTAGAATAAAAAAACTTCCACAAAAAAAGATTAAAGAAAAAGTAGAAAAAATGCTAAAACTTGTTGATCTTGAGGGTTTTGAGAAACGTTCTACAGATTCACTTAGTGGAGGTCAACAGCAAAGAGTTGCTATAGCAAGAGCTCTTGTTAATGAACCTAAACTTTTACTTCTTGATGAACCACTTGGCGCCTTGGATTTAAAACTAAGAAAAGAAATGCAAATAGAATTAAAAAATATACAAAAGCAGCTTGGAATTACATTTGTTTTTGTAACTCATGATCAAGAAGAAGCACTTACTATGTCTGATACTATAGTTGTACTAAATAAAGGAGAAATTCAACAAATAGGAACTCCTGAAGATATATATAATGAACCTAAAAATAAATTTGTAGCTAATTTTATTGGTGTAAGTAACATTATTGATGGAATTATGCTTAAAGATTACAATGTAAAATTTGAAGGTATAGAATTTAAATGCGTAGATAAAGGTTTTATGGATAACGAAGCTGTTGAAATTGTAATAAGACCTGAAGATATAAAAATTGTTTCTAAAGAAAAAGGACAACTTTATGGAAAAGTTATTTCTGTTGTATTTAGAGGTGTACACTATGAAATTATAGTTGAAATAAATAATAGAGAATGGATAATTCACAACACTAAGCATGCCGAAGTTGGAGAAGAAATTGGAATTAATATTTTTCCAGATGATATACACATTATGAGAAGGGCTAGTGACAAAACATGAAAAAGAAACATTCCTTAGCTCAATATCCTTATATCTTATGGAGTGCATTATTTATAGTTATTCCAATTTTTCTAGTGACCTACTTCAGCTTTACAAATAGTGATGGTAATTTTACCTTAGACAACTACAAAAAATTATTTAATTCTTTATATATGTTAGTATTTTTCAACTCAATAAAACTAGCATTGATATCTACACTTATATGCTTTTTTCTAGGTTATCCTGTGGCTTATATTCTTTCAAGAGCAAAGGTAAAAACTAGAAATATATTAATGCTTTTCCTTGTAATCCCCATGTGGATGAATTTTTTGCTTAGAACCTATGCTTGGATGTCCATACTCGGAAAAAACGGTATTATAAATACTATAATTACTGCTTTAGGTTTTCCTGCAGTTGACATTTTATATACTGATGCTGCTGTAGTACTTGGAATGGTGTATAATTTTCTTCCTTTTATGATAATTCCGATATATACAGTATTAATAAAAATTGATAAAGACGTTATAAAGGCTGCTTCAGATCTTGGAGCAAATAAGCTTTCTGTTTTTAGACGAGTTATATTTCCATTAAGTATACCAGGAGTTATGTCTGGTATTAGCATGGTATTTATGCCTGCTGTTTCCACCTTTGTAATTTCAAATCTCCTTGGCGGTGGACAATATATGCTTATAGGTAACTTGATAGAATCACAATTTACGACTGCTTATGATTGGTATTTTGGTTCAGCCATTTCTATTTTAATGATGTTAATAATACTCATTTCAATGGCTATTCTTTCAAGATTTGATAATAAAAACAACGTAAAAGGTGGTGGACGTCTATGGTAGGAAAGTGGCTTAAAAGATTCTATTTAGCTTTAACTTACATCTTTTTATATGCCCCAATAGTGTTTTTAATGGTGTTTTCTTTTAACTCAGAAAAATTTTCTTCTCACTTTGGGCATTTTTCACTAAAATGGTACAGTGCTTTATTAAGTGATGATAGAATACTTCTTGCGCTTTATTATACTGTACTTGTTGCTATTATTTCTTCCATAGTATCTACAATCTTTGGAACAATTACAGCTATTGGTATTGATAAAATGTCTGGACTTCCAAAAAAGACTCTATTAAATATAAATAACTTACCAGTACTAAACCCTGATATAGTAACTGCTGTATCACTTATGACATTATTTATATTTTTCAAAATACCTTTTGGACTTCTTACTTTAGTTATTGCCCATATTGTTTTTTCTACACCATATGTAATACTATCTGTGCTTCCAAAACTAAAGCAGCTTCCAAAAGATTTAGTTAAAGCTTCTTTGGATTTAGGTGCAACACCAAGCTATACTATGAGAAAAATTATACTACCTCAAATTAAACCAGGAATTATAGCCGGTTTTTTATTTGCCTTTACAATGTCTATTGATGACTTTGTAATAAGCTTTTTTAATACTGGTGATGATGTCACTAATCTTTCAATTGAGATATATTCCATGGCAAGAAGGGGCTTAAGCCCTGAAATAAATGCATTATCTACTTTAATGTTTATAACTATTTTAATATTACTATTCCTTGCAAATGGAAAAGAACTTTTTTCTAAGGAGGAGAATAGATGAAAACTATAAAAAAAATTATCTCCCTTGCATTAACTTTTATGATAAGTGCCTCTGTTTTAAGTGGTTGCAGCTTAAAACCAGGCTTCGCAAAGGAAACTATTAATGTTTTTAACTGGGGAGAGTATATAGATCCCAGCATCGTCAAGGATTTCACTAAGAAAACTGGTATAAAAGTAAATTATTCAACTTTTTCAACAAATGAAGAAATGTATGAAAAAGTGAAATCAGGCACTAATAGCTATGATCTTATTTGTCCTTCTGATTATATGGTTGATAGAATGATAAAAGAAAATTTAGTACAGCCTATGGATTTCAGAAACTTACTAAATTACTCCAACATAAGTAGCAAGTATAGGAATTTAAGTTTTGATCCCAATAACAAGTATTCCGTACCTTACATGTGGGGGACTATAGGAATAATTTATGACAAAACTCAAATAAAAGATAAAATCGACAGTTGGAATGTTCTTTGGAATCCAAAATATAAAAACAAAATTTTTATGTCAGATGATATGAGAAATTCTATGGGTATTTCTTTGAAAAGACTTGGATATTCCTTGAACTCCAAAAACACTAAACAAATAGCAAAGGCAACTAATGCACTTATTAAACAAAAAGATAAAGTAAAACCAGTATACATTGGCGATGAAATAAAAGATTCTCTTAGAAATGGAGAAAAGCCTATAGGCGTTATTTATTCTGGAGATGCAGCCGTCCTCATGAAGGAGAAGCCAGGAAAATTCGAATATGTTATTCCAAAAGAAGGAACAAATATTTGGTTTGATAGCTGGGTTATTCCTAAAAATGCTCGTAATAAAGCAGCTGCCGAAAAATTCCTTAATTATCTGCTTGATGCAAAGGTCAACAAGAAAAATGTAGACTATATTGGATATGGAACACCAAACAGGGCAACTTATAATTTATTATCGGAAGCTGAAAAAAATAATAAAACCTCTTATCCTGATAGTACTACTCTAAAAAATTCCGAAGTATTTCTTGATCTTGGAAATGCCAGAAAAGAATATACTGACGCTTGGGTAACAATTACTGCTAAAAAATAAAAAAAACATGCTCGTAGGAATTGATTTTAGTACAATTCTTTTTATCAGGCTATACTTTAAATAAGTGTTGATTTTCACATTTATTTAAAGTATAGCTTTTTAATTGATAATTTCAAAAATAAATTTCTTATCTAACGCTTTTTCTGCCTTAATAAAAAGCTCAGCTGCTTTATCTGCATAATCCCCTAAAGTGATTTTACTAATATTGAAGTTCTTCCAAACAATTTTTAAGGGTAATTTAATTTCTCCTGTAAGGCAATCCCAAAGTGCATCTAAATTATTGCCATAGTATTCTGGAAAATTCATTTGTAATTTTAAAAACGCATGAAAACTTTCTCTATCCTTAAAGTTTTTCCCCTCTATAACAATTGTTTTCATCTTCTATGTCTCCTATACTTTTTAATTTAGAGATTTGCCATTTCAACTACCAAAATCAATTTGCATCATAATGCCAAGAAACCGCTATTTTGATACAAATTGATTTTGAAGTTTAAAGCGGTTTATCTTTAATAGTATTGTGTAAAAGTTTCGTAATGATCTGATGTTCCATAAATTAGCCCATCATTAGAATATACTAACCTATCAGCGCCTCTATGTCCACCGTGATAATTTATATCACATTCATGCCAAACTCTACCTTCCGCATCAGGTAAGCTTCCTTCTGAATTAGTGAATATGTCTCCTCCTATACTTTTTCCATAAGCATAGGCCCATAGGTTTTCACCTGGTTCCCATCCCAAATCTTCAGCCTGCTCTTTAGTAATAAAATTACTTGGCAAAACACCATATTTGTGTATATAATCTGCAACACCTTGGAAAGTTGTAATTGCAGTGCTTTTACTATAACTGTGTCTATTTAATGTTATAGCAACACTTTTAGCATTTACTAAATTACCAGGTATAATCCCTAAAAAAGATATAATTAATGACATGCAGATTAAGAAGCTAGTCAACCTTTTTTTCATAACAATTCCTCCTTTAACATTTAAACAAAATTATACACTAATATGTAAAATAATTAAATTACTTTAATGTTAATTTTACGTAAAAAAATAGCAAGAAAATTTAAAAACATCATTTATCTCTAAATTTCTTGCTATTTTTCAATTCTTAAATATGGAACTTATTTTTTTTATTATTGGGTATGTTTTAGTTTAAACCAATAAAAATAAATTATCTATTTTAGCTTTTCTCTTACGGACTCTAATTTTTGACTCATAGATGCTTTTTTATCTCTTCTATCGTCAATTTTTATATAAGTTTCTACCCTCTTAGCTCCATTTTCAAAAGGAACTTCATGCATTTTTCTTATAACCTCTAAAATTACATCCAGTTCACCTTCAAAAATTGTTCCCATAGGTGTAAGTTCATATTTTATCCTAGTTTCCTCCTGTAATACTTTTTCACAAGCAGCAACATAACTACTTAAGCTTGTTGAGCCTGTACCAACAGGAAATATAGTAGCCTCTGCAATTGCCATAATATCATCCCTTTATTTAATTTATTTTTCAATTTTTACATTAGCACAACTTATGCATTTATTCAAATTATAATGCAGCATTTATTTTGAAAAAACATAATCAATATCTTTTACTATGCTTTCATCTATAAATCCACCTTGAACCATATCATTCATTATATTCATTACTATAGGATGCTTTAGCGGTTTTCTATATGGCCTTTCTTCTGTAAGTGCTTGATAGATATCTACACAACCCATAAGCCTTGAATTAAAATCTAGCTCGTATCCTTTTTTGCCATAAGGATATCCATTTCCATTCAATTTTTCATGGTGATTTGAAGCCCATTCTGTTATATCCTCAAAACCTTCAATCTGTGCCAATGCCATTCTCGTATAATATGTATGTGATTTTATTATATTGAATTCATCTTCAGTAAGGCTTTTAGGACTATCCAGTATAGTATTTGGAATAGCTAGTTTACCTAAATCATGCAAATTAGCTGCAATAATCAATTTTATTTTTTGCTCTTTATCATATTTATAATAATCAGCCATTATGGCAACTTTTTCTGCAATTCCTTTTGAATGTCTTCTTGTAAATTCTGACTTTGAGTCGATTATTCTTGAAAAAACATCTGTTACTTTTAGTATCTCCCCTAAACTTAAATCTGAATAAAATTTATTCATTTTACTGTTCAATGCAAAATCTATAAAACTATCCTTGCAATCTAATACAAAGCTTTCATTATTAGATATCTCTAAAAATATACTACATATTTCAGGATTAAATAATTTTCCACTTTGATCTTTTACAAAATTACGTATATTCTCTCTATTACTGGAACCTATTTTATCAAATTGAAATCTATTCTCTATGTAATCTGTAAAAAATATAATCTGGGATATCATTGGAATTTCAGAACCTTTGAGTTTATAAAATCCACTCCCATCATATGCTTCATGATGATATTTTATTATATTGCATCTTTTTTTCAAGAACGGATAATTAACTATATTTTCTTCTCCTATTATACAATGATCTCTTTTCCGTTCATATTCATTTTTTAAACTACCACTTGCCTCACAAATACCATTATCGTGTAAAATAGCTAGTGAAACTATATCATATAAATCTTTATCATCAAAATTCATATTTTGAGCTATTCTTAAAGCGACATATGCAACTCTTTTGCCGTGATTTGTACTTTTTTCTCTTATATCCATTTCTACAAAATCAAGTGCAAGTGATACAGACATTAAAAATTGATTTAAACTAAATTTCATAATACAATCACCTCTTTACGCTATAAATTATACTATAAAATTTTAAGGCAGTACATATATACACCAGCTCAACTATTAAAATTTATGTGTACCAAAATGCCCAAAAAACGGCATTTGGGTACACATAAATTTCAAGTTTCACAATGGTATATCTTTTGATTTATGATTACTTCCACAATTGTAAATATTTCTGCACAAAATATAATTTTTTCTACATTCCCTACAATAGTTATATATCTACTATATACATTTTCTATGCCATTCTCATTTGCATTATTTAACTGCATATTTGAAATTATTGCTTTTCTATAAAAATCAACATCAAAAATATTGTTTGAAGGTAAGTACCTATCTTGAATTACTAAATTAAATTTAACGATATTAAATACCATAACCATGGCTAAAATACATATAACTATTCTAGCAGCAAAAATGAAAAATTGCTTTTTATTGTTTAGCAGTGCTTCTTTTAAATAATTGCTTTTCAAATTTTCTTTTAAAAGCAAATTAGCCTTGCAAATAAGCTTCACTAACCTTTTTATTAAAAAGCTAATGATAATAATTCCAATCATAAAATACAGTATCTTTACAGTTTGTAGCACTATATTTTTTGAAACTGTGTAATTCACAGATTTATACAAGGCTAATTTATCATTTAAAACTTTGCTCAACTTATCGTTTATTGCCTTTTCATCATATTGTTTTGTTTCCTTAGTTGCCATTGTATCAAGACACAGCTTATCCTTTTTATTTACATCCTGGTAAGCTGTATATGGAATATAGATTCTTTCATATCCATCTTCTGCTGCACTGTAGAGTAATGACTTATTTTCTTTATACACTCCCTCAATTTTATATTTTGAACTTCCAATATTTAATGTACTACCAATTACATCAACACTTTTAAATAGTGAATCTGCAAGCACATCGCTTATTATTGCAACCCTCTCCCCATTTTTTACACTTAAGGGATCAATCTTTCCCCCCCTTACAACTTTAAATGGATACAAATCAAAATAATTTTGATCTGTAAGTACTATTTTTGTTTTTATTTCTTTTTCCGGAGAAACACCATATTTATTTGTAACATTAGCTTTTATTTCTTTGCAGCCAGTAAACTCTATATTTCTATAGTTATCTTTTACTTTACTAAGTTCATCAAAGCTAATACCTTCATTACCACTACTTACATTTTTATATTCAATTATATTTGAAACATTATTTATTATATTGAAGTTAAGATAATTGTTTACAATAATTAAAAAAATTAAAACACTAAAGCTTACTATTAATCTAATTTTAATAATTTTTCTTATATACATGCAATCACCTCGAAGCTGTAAAAGTGCATTTTACTTCATCATTATCACTAATAGGTTTAGAGGTATTAGTTACAATTCCACCACTTATTTCTGAGCTATTTGCTGCTTTAATTGAACAATTTATACTATCATAAGCAACCACCTGTACCTCCACTTTTTTAACAGAACTTTCGCTACCTAATGCACTACCATTGCCAGTACTAACCTCATATACATAATCTATTCCATTTTCCTCAACTAAACAGCTTTTGGAAATAACATTATTATATCGTTTAGCATTTTCCTCGGTGGCTACTGTAACCTTATCATCTTCTTTTAAATCAGTATTACCACTTATATCTGCCGAAATTTCATATTCATCGGTGCTAGCTTTATACTTTTTTTCTGAAACTACTGCTTCTACCGCTGTAGCTTTTGAAGTTTCATCATCACCACTTATAACATTTACTTTGCTGCCAGCTGAAAACTTATCAGCATCTTTAGATGAAACTGTAAACCTTACACAAAGACTAGGCTCATTACTTACAATTTCAAATAATGCATCACTACTTCCACCTAAATCTTCTCCTGCCCCTGAGCCAGCCTGATCCGCTGAAGCTCCAATTGAATCTTCATCTGCACTGTCAGAAGAACTTGCAGCATTTTTTGAATTTATATTCACTATTTTGCCATCAACATCTGAAAGAATGCTTCCATCAGCAGTTAGTCCTTTTCTTATTTCACTGTATTTTAAATTTTCCGTGTCGAGCTTATACTGATCTTCTTTGATTTTATCTTGATCTGGAGTTGCTGCTTTTTTTAAGGTATCAATTTCATCTTGAAGCTGCATTATTATCATTTCTTCTTCCCTTTCCTTTAAATTTATTGCATCATTATCTACCTTAGCAAGTACATCTCCTTTTTTTACGCTTTGATTTAGCTTTACATCAATTTCTTTAATGGACCAGTTTGGCATTGAATATATTTTGTGTGTATTTTCATACTCTACGGTTCCCATACCTTCAAAACTGTCACCTATTGTACCAGGCTTTAAATAAGCAACAGTGACTTCTGGAAGGAGCATATTATTTACAGTTTTCGAAAAATATGTGCAAAGTACAACTATGATTATAAACACTATAATACTTATACTTACTATTTTATTTCTTTTACTTTTCATATTCTTACCTCACTTACTATCTAAATGTTGTATTCCTTTAAGCAGTTCCTCCTCTCCTTTCAAGAACATAAATATTGGTGGCAGCATAAACATTACGCCGCAAGCAAAAGCAACTCCAAATTCATTACTATTAATTTGAGACAAAAAAGTTGAAAGCGGCTGCTTTTGGCTTCCAAGTAAAATTAAAGGCTGCTCAATCATATTCCAATTATCAATAAAACTTAGTATTGCAAGGGAAACTATTGCTCCTTTGCATTGAGGAATAATAATTTTAAATAAAATCTGAAGATGACCTGCTCCATCAACCTTTGCAGCCTGACACTCTTCATCTGGAATGGCTTTCAAGAATTGAGTCATCAAAAATACTCCAAAGGTTGAAAACATTGCTGGCAATATAACTGATGCATAGGAACCAACTAAATTGAGTTTTTTCATAATAATATATATCGGCACAAGTGTTACTTGATAAGGCATTATCATAAGTAAGATAAACATAAAGAATATTTGCTGTTTAAATTTAAATCTTATTTTAGCAAAAGCATAAGCTCCTAAAATTGATATTAGTATTTGTCCAATAACTGCTGGTACAGTTAATACTACGGAATTCCAAAACTTCATTAAAAAATCAGGCTTTCTAAGTAAAATAGTATAGTATTGAATCATAGTAAAGCCATTTGGTATAATGTGAAATTTAAAATTTTGAATAGCGGCTGTTACCTCATCCTCACCCATTACGGAACTCGAAATCATATATATAACCGGAAATATTGCACACAAAGCAAAAATAATTAGTACTAAATATTCAATAATTGATATAATTTTATTTTTTCTTTTCATAAACTTATACCTCGTATTTCTTTTGAAACTTAAACAAATAATAAACTGCGGCCCCTACAAATATAAAAACTATCACAGATGCTGTTGAAAGTCTTTGATAATTTAAATTTGTAAAATTGTTATTCATAAAGTGCTGCAACATATATATGCTTGAATCTGGGTATGCACCAGAAAGTAAATAAGCTTCTCTGTAAATTCTAAGTGAGTTTATTATTGAAATTATAAATACAAAGAATATTGTTGGTACAAGCATCGGCAAAGTTATCTTAAAGAAAGCTTTTGTTTCGCTGCAGCCATCCATATATGCTGCTTCATAGTATTCTTTTGGTATATTATTTAATCCAGCAAGAAATATTATCATGTTATATCCACAATTTTTCCATACATATAATAAAACAAGTATGAAAAATGACCAGCCTGTTTTAAGATAATCGGGTCCTACAATTCCAAATTTCAAAAGCATTCCATTAGCTATGCCTGATTCAGCAAAAAATATTTGCCATACAAGTATTACTGAAGCTATGGGTATAACTAACGGAAAAGTAAGTACTGTTCTAAAAAATGAGGCTTTTTTTATTTTGCTATTTAATATAAGAGTAACTCCAAGAGATATAACAATTACAAGTGGAACCGCCGCTAAATTAAATAGCAGAGTGTTTTTTACCGCTAATTTAAAAGAAGAATTTTGAAACAAATCTATAAAATTTTGAAAGCCAACAAATTCTAAATCTCCCGCTCCCTCCGTAAAACAATACATTAAGCTTATTAAAAATGGAATTGCGAAAAACAATAAAAATCCTAATATAGATGGTCCTGCAAAAATATATCCTATAATATTTTCCTTTTTCTTTAAGCTTGAATCTTCTATTTTGACAAGCTCTTTACAATTTTCCACCTAAAAACCTCCTTCCTCATTATTTAATTTCTATTCTAATATTAACAATGCTATCATTAAGATAACGTTAATTAGCCTGCTTAACTTCTAGTATCCTTATATTTTTAGCTGTAATAGTTGTACCATCACTTTCACCAAAAATAGTTATAAATCTTCCAAACTTTAATTCACTCTTATATCTCCTCCAAAATGCACTTAATTAAATCCCATTACTACTACAGTTTCAGCTGTAATAGTACCGTCAGCTCCACTTTTCCCCCACACACTAACTAATTTATCTACTTTTATATCACTTAAACTTCCAGCTTCATCTTTTGCTTCTGTCTTACTATTGCTAATCCTATTAAAAGTTCTTTTTATCAATTTAGTATCTTTATTGCATTTAAATTTCACCATTTTCCCTGTATCTTTATCCATAGTTCCCTTGCCTTGTTTAACAGTTTCCAGCTTATCAACTGTAAAAATTTCATTATCTACCTTATTAACATAACCATATAAATTTCCATATTCCTTTATAATAGCTAAATCATCCATTTTTGCTGCATTTGATGTGCTAGCTGTATGTGAAGTATTAGCTGTATGTGCTATATAAATTTTATAGCCAAAAACAGCTATTATTAAAATTATTACACCTGCAATTGATACCTTTGCTATAGTCTTCATGTTTTCACTCCTCTATAGATAACCCATTTCAAGTTGGTTTATCTTTATTCATTTGGCTATGTTTTAAATAAGTATTGATTTTCACACTTATTTAAAACATAGCTTCCTTTAGTACGTTTGGCTATTTTTAAAAGAATGTTTCTATGATGTGTTGGCTCATATCAACATTCTTTTAAAAATAGCTATTCATTTAAATACACCTTTACTTTTTCTTGTAAATCTTTGAGCACACTATCATAAGACTCTTTACCCTCTAAATATGGTGTTAAACATTTCATCATTAAATCGTCTAAGGTAGGATCATATACTTCAGTTTTTTCTATATTTTGTGTTATTTTATTATAGTAAGCTTGAAGTTCATTAGATGGTTTTAACATAGTTATGCTTCCATCATGTTTACTAATCTGCTCAGTTTTACCTACTTCATTTTCCAAATACTGATTAAAAGTTATATCCCTAGATTTTTTACTAGCTGGTATATACTCAAGAGGAACAAAATTACCCTTCGACTTTACTTTTATTTCTGTAGATAATGCAGTTTTTATAAAATCGTACGCTGCTTTTTTGTTCTTTGAACTTTTATTAATTGCCATACATTCTCCTGCCATTGCAATTACTTTATCTGTGCCATTATATGTTGGCATGCTATTTATAATCTGTGTTTCTCCTGTTACTCCCTTTATTTTAGATTCTGATTCAAGAAGATCACTAAGAAATAATCTATCATCTGAAAAAAGTGTAGTTCCTGCCTTAATTGCATCGTATCCCTCTTCACCAGAAGTAGCAGTAATTTCAGTTTGCTTTGGAGAAGAATTATATATTTTTTTATAATTATCTATTACTTTCCTAAATTCAGGTTTATTAAAATAAGTCTTTTTATTTTCATAATCAACAAAATCAATTCCACTACTTGCTAGAAAGTTAGTAATACTAATTGGATAAGCAAATAATGTTTTATTCTTGCTTCTATTTATTGAAGATATATATTTGCTAGCTGCTTCAATAAAGTCATTTTGAGACATATTATTCCCTAACTTAACACCACTACTCTCCAATAATTTATCCGTAGTTATATAGCTATCAACATAATAATCTAATGGTATAAATGTGATTTTCCCATTGTGTTTACCTGCATTTAATACAGCTTTGCTATAATTTTCTGCATCAAAATCCTTGTCTTTTTCAACAAATGGTTTTAAATCAGCAAGTATTTGTGACTTTTGCATTGAATGCACATTAAGTTCCTCTGGATTAAAGTACAACACATCAGGGCCATTTCCGGATAAACTATTTGCTAAAAGTTTTTTGGAATACTCATTATTTTCTATACCAATAGGTGTTTCTTTAATATTTATATTGGGATATTTCTTTTTAAAATTATCTATCCAAGTCTGCATCTGTATACTGTTTTTCCCATTTACTTGCAATGTATATATACTCAAAACATTGGACTTACCTATACCAATACTTTTAACACCACTTTTATTGAGAATAGGATATACACCAGCTGCCGCTAAGACAATAACTATAATACCTGCAATTATTAATTTTTTTTTACTAATTTTCATTGATATTACCACCTCTTCTATAAATAACTTTAAAACTTTTTGTTTAAAATAAATTTAATTAAACCTTAAGAAACTTAAATATTTTAATTTAAAACAAAAAATAAATAGGCTGCCTAAAAATAATATTTAGACAGCTTATTTATGTATAGACAACTTGAACTAATTTAAACTAATTTCATAATATAATGACCTCTTTATGATATAAATTATATTATGAAAGTTTAAACTAGATAATGCCTTTACAGTTTCGAATAGCTCCAATCAATAATTTTCTCCATGTCACTATCTACAGTTTCTTCATTAGCTGAACCTAATACAATTCCTATCATTTTTTTATTATTTCTTTCATAATAAGCAACTAAACATCTACCCGCTGCCGCTGTGTAACCTGTTTTCCCTGCTATACATCCATCAATACCAAGAAGTTTATTAGTATTTTCTAATTGAATATCCTTTCCTCTTGTTTTAATATCATCGCTCTTCTCACCAAGGATATTCATTATCCAAGGATAATTATATACATTTTTAGCAATTTTACTAAGATCATATGCAGTTGTATAATGATTTTCATTAGGCAATCCGTTAGCATTTGCAAAGTGACTTTCTTTAAGTCCAAGTGAAGAAGCTTTTTCGTTCATCTTTTCAGCAAAAGCTGGTATACTTCCTGCCACATTTTCTCCTATAGCTTCAGCAATATCATTAGCGGAATATATAAGCATCCCTTTCATTGCTGTATCACCTTTTAGTTCTTCACCTACTATTAAATCCAGCTTATTTGCAGGCTGCATTTTTGAATCCTTTGTATAAGTTATTACGCTGTTTTTATTTTCATTATCAGCAAATACCTGCGCAGTTAAAAGTTTAGTAGTACTTGCTGGGTACATGCGATTGTGTATATTTTTAGCATATATTATTTTATTGCTAGATACATCTAGTGTTAATGCCGCAATAGCACTTACTGAAGGTGTATCACTAGATTTGCTTTCTTCTGTAATTGATTCTTGCGTTTCAATAAAAGTTTTTGTGCCATTTGAACTAAACACCTGAACTGCTTTCCCCATATTCCCACTAAATAAAACCCACACAAACATTATTATAAAAATTCCAATTATACCTTTTAATATACGTTTCATAATCTTTATCCTTCCTTTTTCTAATATTCTTATTTAATGTTATCAAGTAACCCCTTAAGATAACGTTAATTACAATTTGGGGAGCAGAGTACAGATGACAGAGTACAGTGTACAGTGAATGATGATTTACCTTTCGCTTCTCTCAGGTAAATCTTAAACTTAATGTTGTCAGCTTCGCTGAACACCATTTATGGCGCGATTGCACAGCAATAAAGAAAATAAGTTTTCAGATTTTTCTACGCTCGCGGAGAAAAATCATCCTTCATTGTACTCTGTACTCCGTACTCTGAGTTAAATTGTAATTTGGCTGTTTCAACTGTTGTATCTTTATAATCATGTAATACCTTTTTTCACATTATTCTATAAATAATTTTAAAGCCTATAGTTTAAAATACTTTTAATTAAAACTTAAGAAAAATAAAGATTAAGGCATCTAAAAAAATAACAAGTCCAAATTGAGAGATAGTTTTGTGTAATACAAGAAACTGTAACTCGTTAATACTGGTTGTCTTGGCGTGTTATAGTAACGAAGGATTACGTGAAAATAGCCGAAAGTTGGACTTGTTATTTTCTTTAAGATGCCTTAATTGCAAAAAACAAAAATACTGGCCGAAAATTATCTTCAGCCAGTATTTTTGTTCACAAATCAGTATATTCATAAATATTATGTTTATATAGTTATTTTTTAGGAGTCAAAATTTATGTTTTATTGCTTATATCCATATTATAACGCTTATAGAGCTGTATATCGCATACTTATAAATACAAATACTCACAGCCTTATCTTATTTAATAATAATTCAATTTACAAAACATATACTGTTGCCACAGGTAAACCATCTACACCAACCCCTAAGGGAACTTTTAAAATAATTAACCGTGCTATAAATCCAGGTGGTCCTTTTGGCGCAAGATGGCTTGGCTTAAATGCACCAAACGGAGATTACGGAATCCATGGTACAAACAACCCCTCTTCTATCGGAAAAAGTGTTTCCAATGGCTGCATACGAATGTTTAACGATCAAGTTATTGAACTCAGTAACCTTGTCCCAATAGGAACTGTAGTTACAATTATTTAAGGTCTGTTCAAAAAAATACCAATTCCATCTAGTGGTTTGTTTTCTTTGAAAAGCTTCTTTATTGAAGAAAATAAGGTAAAAATACTTTGTAATAGAACTTGAGCATACTAAAAGTTGAGAAGAAAGTGTGCTCATAATTTCAGCTAAAACTGCTAACAATATAGTTCCAGTTATAAAAGGATGAAATAAAATTAAGACCTAACTAATTCTTAATTTAAATTTTTGAACTGCTTTTTTATCGTTTAATGGAATTTTATCAATGTTTGCACCTAAAGATTGTAATTTGTTAATAATATCTTCATATCCACGTTCAACGTATTCAATCTGACTAATAGTAGTATATCCATCCGCCGCTAATCCTGCAATTATCATTGCTACCCCAGCACGTAAATCTAAAGCACATACTGGAGCACCAGTTAATTTGGCAACACCATCAATTATGGCTGTTGTACCATTTTCCACTTTAATATTTGCTCCCATACTAATTAAACTTTTGACATATCCAAAGCGACTTTCAAAAATCGTTTCAGTAACAGTACTGCAACCTGAAGATATAGCCAACAAAGTGGTGATTTGTGGCTGAAAATCAGTTGGGAATCCGGGATATGGCAAAGTTTTTACGTTTGTACATTTTAATTGACCATTCACACTAATACGAATTGAATTATCGAATTCTGTAACGTTAACTCCTATTTCAATTAGTTTAGCTGAAATAGCTTCTAAATGTTTTGGAATAATATTTTTTATTAATACATTTCCTTTTGTTGCAGCAGCAGCTATCATAAAGGTACCAGCTTCTATTTGGTCCGGGATAATACAATATTCACCGCCATGAAGTTTTTTTACCCCTGTAATTCGGATTGTATCAGTACCAGCTCCTTTAATATTAGCCCCTAAACTATTTAAAAAATTTGCTACATCTACAACATGAGGTTCCTTTGCTGCATTTTCTATAATTGTTTTTCCTTTTGCTTTTGCAGCAACTAATATTGCGTTAATAGTTGCGCCGACGCTTATTCCATCAAAGTAAATATGGTTTCCAACTAGACCATCAGTTTTAGCATCAATAAAACCGTGCTCAATGTTAATATTAGCACCCAATAAATTAAAAGCTTTAATATGATGATCAATGGCTCTAATACCAATGTTGCATCCACCTGGAAGAGGAATTTGTGCTCTCCCACGCTTTGGAAGTAATGCCCCTACGAGATAATAAGAAGACCGTATTTTATGAATTGCTTCATTATCAACATGATATGTATTAATTGCATTCCCATTTATTTTTACTGTATGAGTATCTATACGCTGAACACTTGCTCCTAATTCTTCAATAGCTTCTAATAATGCAGAAACATCATTTACATCAGGTACATTATATATGGTTACTGTGTCATCTGACATAATTGTAGCCGCTAATATGGGAAGAGCTGCATTTTTGCTTCCACTAATTTTAACATCACCTTGAAGAGCTTTTCCACCCTTTATAATATATTGTTCCATAAAATTCCTCCAATATTAAATATTTTTTTCTTGTACCTTGATAAAAATACTATTTTTTTTCTACAACAATAATCTCTATTTCTTGCTCTTCAAATTTTTTTAATTCTTCCTCTGATGCGTCCCAATCAGTTATAAGAATGTCAAGTTTATTAGCGGGACATATGCTTATAATTGACTCAAATCCTATTTTCTCAGTAGGATACAATCCCACGGAACATTTTGAACTATTGATAACTGCATTAACAAATTCGACATGATTGCTTCGCTGTATTGATAATCCAAATTCAGCAGATATACTAGCTGAGGTTAAAAAGGCTTTATCAAAACGCATCCTTTTAATAGTCTCTATAGTAAATGGATCATAGCAATTTCCCTTACCATCCATTTCTCCGCCTGTAATAATGACGCGAATATTATCTTGTTTTCTTAATTCATCAGCAATAATTATGGAATTTGTAACAACTGTAATGAAAATATCTTTGGGCAAATTTTGTGTCATAAAATATCCAACTGTAGCAGAGACAATAAAAATAACATCATGACTTTTTATCATAGATACTGCTTTCTGTGCTATAGCAAAATAGTTTTCCTTGATCTCTACTACATCACGAACTGTCATTTTAGGTGGCTTAGAAAAACCTATTTGATGTACAGGTATTGCACCACCGCGTGTTCTTTTTATAAGTCCTTTTTCTTCAAGTATTCTTAAATCTCGTCTAGCTGTATCAAATGATACTTGAAACATATCCTGTATTTCAGTTGTTGCTATTCTACCATTTTTATTAATATAATCTAATATAGATTGATGCCTTTCTTCTATAAACATATATAAACTCCTTATAAGTTTTAATCATTATAATTCACATAATATCACAAAGGTTCACAGTTTTCAATATCAAACTGTGAACCTTTGTGATACTTTGTTTATATATAGCTATATCATCTATGTTTTAGCTATTTTGCTCTCATAAAGTAAATCGCTTGGCTTTTGCTTTTGCCATTACGAACAGTTTTATAAGTTATATTTCTCACATGATAGCAACTACCATACTCAGTTAACTGATTGTCGAATATATAAGCATCTTTATGTGAACTATCTGTCCACTTTTTAAATATATAAGTATGATCTGGAGTTTCATTTATATTTCCAGAGGGAGCTGCAAAACAAATATCACCTGGCTTAAGCTTACCTAAATCGTAGTATTTTTTATATCCTTCCTTTTGTAAAAACTCTGTAAGTTGAGTTGTATTTGCAACACTTTTAGGCACATCAAGCCCAGCTGCCCTAAGCGCACCAGATGCAAAATAAACACAAGTATTGGTATAGCTTCCACTATTTAATCTAGCTGCTTCATCTATATTTTTTCTTCTATTAGAAGTAACACTTAAATAACTTACAGTTGCTACGGAAACTTTTTCAAGAGATTGCCTTTTTAAATATAAACTTACTATTTTAAAAGCTGTTATTACAACGATTAAAGTTAAAACTATAATAATATATTTTTTCTTATCCTTTATTTTAATCATAAATTGATTCCTCCTAACTAAAACATGGAAGTTCTATTTTAAAGGTAGTCTTACAAGCATTGCTTTCTACACTAATCCTACCATCATGCAATTCTACTATATTTTTTGCTATGGCAAGTCCTAGACCTGAGCCACCAGTTTCACTAGACCTTGATTTGTCCACCCTATAAAACCTTTGAAAAATATATGGTATATCCATAGGCGGTATGGGATCTCCATAGTTTGTAAACTCTAAAATAGCCTTAGAATCAATTTTATTTAATGATATATCCATAAACTTACTTGACTTTGAATATTTTATACAATTAAAAATCAAATTTTCGAAGGCTCTTACAAGCTTATTAACATCACCTAAAACATAGAATTTTTCGTCTAATATATTCAACCTACATTCAATGTTTGCATTTGCAAAATTAATTCTATGTTCTACTGCCAACTGCTTAATTAATTCTGCAATATTTACTTTATCCTTAGAAATTTTAATTCCATAATTATTTAAGGTTGTAAGTTCAAAAAGATCATCAATTAAAACCTTTAATCGTTTTGTCTTATTTAAAGCTATATTTACATAACTCCTAAGTGTAAATTCATCGTCATATTCATCATTATCTGCAAGCTTTAAATAACCTAATATTGATGTAAGAGGAGTACGAAGATCATGAGAAATACTTGTTATTAAATTTATTTTTGTCTGTTCAGCTTCTTTTTGTTCTTCCAATACCAAATTAAATTTATCCATAACCTTGTTAATATTTTGAGACAGCTTGCCTAAATCATCTTCTGAATTGTTTTGAATGCGGGTTTTAAAATCACCATTTGCCATAGCTTTTACAGCTCTATCTAGTTCTAAAAATGATATTACTTTTTTTCTAAATATTAAATGAAAATATATAATTAATAACAAAAAAAATTCTACGCTTTCACTTCCAAACACATCAATTATCGGACTTAAAATATATCTTATACTTGAAAGGTGAAGATTAATATTATATAACTCTAATATTTTTTTTATTATATTCCTAATGCTTCCAATTAAACCTCCAGTTATAATCGTAAGAACTATTGCTATTGCAACTGGAAGAATAATTTTCAGTTCCATTTTATAAATATCAAACTTTTTTACCTTCATAATTTTTACTCCTCTAATATCATTATGGTCTTTCAATTTTATAACCAACTCCCCAAACTGTATGAATAAGTTTTTCTCCTTCAAGGTGGCTTTCAATTTTATCCCTAAGATTGCTTATATGAACCATAACAGTATTATTGGATTGAAAATATTTTTCCTTCCAAACTCTCTCAAATATTTCTTCTGCACTAAAAACCCTTCCTGGATTATTTCCTAATAAAAATAATATATCAAATTCTCTTGCAGTTAACGTAATCTGTTTATCACGTGCAAATACAGAATGAGTTGATTTTTTTATAGTTAAATCCCCTAATTGCAATAAATCGTCATCACTTTTTTTCTCATCTTTTTTATCAAATAAATAAGTTCTCCTAAGGAGAGTTTTTACACGAACAACAAATTCTAGTTCATCAAAAGGCTTTGTTATGTAATCATCTGCTCCCGTTAAAAGTCCTGCAATTTTATCATTATTTTGAACCTTAGCACTAAGCATTATAATTGGTATACTAAGGCTTTGACGTATTCTTTTGCAAACCTCAAGCCCATCTATGCCAGGCATCATAATATCTAGAACTACAAGCTGAGGTCTTTCTTCCTCTACAAGCTTCAATGCTGTATTTCCATCAGTTGCTTTAATAACCGTGTAACCCTCATTATTCAAATATATTGAAATCAAATTAAGAATTTCTTTATCATCATCCACAATTAAAATTTTTTCATTCATTTTACCACCTCAGACAAAAGTTCATATAATAATTATAAACTAAAATTTGTCTAAAATGCTAATAAATAAATCTTAAGAATTATAAAGATTCATTTTTTATTATTGGGTGGCTGTATAATTTGATATCTGTAATTCAAATTAAAAGTATCAAAACTATTTAAAACTATGCATCCTAAGATAGCTATTAAAAAGCTTATTATTAACGAATTTATAAATATGCTATAATTTCTTTTATTTTTCATTTAATATCTCACACAAAATACCTTTCTTCATTTAACTTACTATTCATTAATATACAGTTTAACCTTATTTTCTAGAGTTTTAAGTGCACTGTAATAAGAAACTTTCCCCTCAAAATATGATGTCATACAATTTTCTATAAGTTTATCTACATCACTATCTAAAATTTTAACTTCATCTACTTTATTTGTTATTTTGTCATAGTAATTGTCAAAATCCTTTGATGGTGCTTTCAATATCACTTTTGTTTCTCTATCTGGCTTTCCTACCCAATTCTTTAAGTATTGATTTTTTATATCTAACTGTGATTTTTTATTTATAGGAGGAGCATAAACCTTATCTCCTGACTGCGTTTTTTCCGATAAAGCTATTTTTATAAAATTATAGGCTGCTTTCTTATTTTTTGTTTTCTTACTTATGCCAATTAAATCTCCCGCAATTGCAATTGTTTTATTTCCACCATCATATGTGGGAAAACTGTTAATAATTTGAGTTTGTCCAGTAAGACCTTTTATTACCGCTTCAGAATTAAAGATATCTGGACCACATGTTGAAATTTCATCTGTGGAAAAAAGTGTAGAGCCATTCTTTATTCCTTGAATTCCTTCTTCTCCACTACTATTATTAGAATGTTTAGGTGTTGAATTATATATTTTCTTGTAATTTTCCATTATATTTTTAAATTCTGGTTTGTCAAAATACATTTTTTTATTATCATAATCTATACATTCAAATCCACTACTTGCTATAAACTGCCCTACATCTATTGGTGCTGCAAAAAGAGTTTTTCCATTAGTATTTTTGGCTTTAGCACTATAATCGTCTACTGATTTTATAAAATTATTTTGAGTCATGTTGCTATCAATTTTTACATTGTTTTTTTCCAATAGTTCCTTTGTAGTTATATAAGCTGGCACATAATAATCTACAGGTATAAACGTTAATTTTCCTTTATATATTCCTGAATTTAAAAGCTTTGAGTCATAATCTTCTTTGTTGAAACCTGTATCTTTTTCTATATATGGCTTTAAATCTTCAAGCAATCCAGACTTTTGGAAAGCTCTTGCATTAGTAAATTCTGTATCACAATATATTATATCTGGGCCCTCTCCCGCCAATGTATCACTTAAAATTCTCTCATTGTACTTTTGGAATTCGCTTCCAGAATCAAATTTTACAATATTTAATTTTTCATTAGGATACTTAGCTTTAAACACATTTACAATAGGTTCTATATCAAAATTAAGCTTACCATTATAAGCTAACGCATAGATGGTTAATGAATTTGGATCTCTTGACTTTAAAAATTTTTGACCAATTACTGGATACACGCCTATTGCAATAACAATCACAATAAGCACACCCACTATTATTTTTTTATTGCCCACAACTCTTTCCCTCTTTCCTTAAGATTTATATAGATAACTTTAAATGAATTAACTTAAAATATTTTTAAATAAATCTTAAGAAAAATAAAGTTTAAAAATATAGGGTCACCGACGCAACTATTAAGTTATATATCCATCATAATGCCTAAAACATGGCATTTTGAAACATGTATAACTTAAGTTTCAGTACGGTAACCCTTTAGAACCAGACAGCCAATCTTTCTTGTCCGGTTCTATTCTGCATATCCTGTTTATTTTAACTTACTATTCATTAATATACAGTTTGACCTTATTTTCCAGAGTTTTAATTGCATCTTCATATGATATCTTATCCTCAAAATATGGTGTTAAACATTCCATCATCAGTTTATTAACCGAATCATCTATTATTGTCCCTTTTTCAATATTATTTGTTATTTTATTAATATAGCTTTGAAAATCATTTGATAATGGTTTTTGTACCACTATATCATTCTTATCATACTCATAACTCTTCCCAATTTCAGTATTATTATATTCATCCTCCAAAGCTTTTACAGCCTCATTATTTACAGGTATGAGAGCCGTTGCCCTTGATGCTTTAGTTTGCACATCCTTGGATAAAGCGCACTTTAAAAATAAATACGCTGCATTTTTATTTTTTGTATTCTTATTAATTGCCATGCCATAATCAACAATACCAACTGCCTTGTTTCCACCTTCATACATTGGCATATTATTAATAATAGTTGTTTCTTTCGTTATTCCTTGTATTAAAGATTCTGATGCTAAAAAATCTTTAAAGCTATCCATTCTATCGTTTGAAAATATTGCTGCTCCACTTTTAAGTGCCTGAAGTCCTTCATCACCACTAGTTCCTTCTCCAGCTGCTTTCTTTGATGATGCTTTATAAATTTTTTTATAATCTTCTATTAATTGTTTAAATTCAGGAGTATCAAAATGCACTTTTTTATTTTCATAATCAATAAATTCACATCCACTACCAGCTAAAAAATTACTTAATGACATATTATCTTCATCATCTAAACCAACTGCTGAAAATAATTTTTTACTATTATTTAAATTTATTGATTGTGTAAAATCCTTTTCCGAACAATTTTTCGTCAATTGTATATTATTACTACTCAAAAGTTCTTTTGTAGTTGTATATTGATTAACATAATAATCAAGTGGCATCAAGGTTAGCTTGCCATTATACATGCCTGCATTTATAATTTTAGTATTGTAATCTCCTTTATTAAATGATTTATCTTTCTCTATAAGTGGTTTTAAATCCTCAAGCATTCCTGATTTTTGAAGATTTTTAGCATCACTTGAACTCAAATACAATATATCTGGACCTTTTCCTGCCAAAGTATCACTAAGTAGGGTTTTTTCATATTTTTCAATATCATTGACATCAAATAAGACCTTTTGAATTTTTATATTTGGATATTTTTTTTCAAATTCATCTATAGTATATTGAAGCTGATTGCTAATACGACCATTGCTACCTGTAGCATATATTTTTAAGGTGTTTGACGTTTCCGAAACTGCATTTTTTTTATGAAGCATTGGATATACTCCAGCTAATAATAAAACAATTACTGCAAAAACAATAACTATTGTTTTTCTTTTAAATAACTTCATTTATTTTTTTACTCCTTTCACAGCTTAACTTACTTGTTAAAAATATATACACATATGTCCTTGGCCGAATCTTCGTCATTTTTTTCAACCCAAATGCCAATTAAGTCCTCCTCTTTTATATCTTCTTTTCCTGCCGCTTTGTCTTCATACTTTAATCCATTATTATAACAATTTCTAACTATAATTTTAGTAGTACCTGTAATTTTAATTTTTTCCATATCCTTTGGCTTAACTTCTGCTCCCTTCTTTGGGCATGTCATAATATTATTTCCTTTATAACTTGCCTTAGCAATTGTAATTTCATTTTCACCTATGCTTAAAACTCTTCCTTCCAAATCAGGTTTTTCCTCTAAGTTACTACTTTCTTTATCTTGTTGTACATTTGATTTATTTACAGTGCTGCTACTATCTTGTTGTACATTTGATTTATTTACAGCGCTGCTACTATCTTGTCGACTTTTATTTGAAACTGAACATCCACTAATAGTTATTAAAAGAATTGATGTAATTAAGATAATTTTAAAAATATGTCTGCACTTCACGCTTTCCCCTCCAATATAATTATTTGAAAAAATTTTATTATCTTAATTTTATTAGAAATAATATTAAGATAACGTTAATAAGGGGCTATCGCACAAAATTAGTTTATACGCAAATAATAAATATTGCGAACCAAAAGACAGAGTACGGAGTACAGAGTACAAAGTACAGTGAAGGATGATTTTCTTCCGCTTTGCTACAGAAAATCTTAAAACTTATTTTTTAATGCTTACGCAATCGCGCCATTAATGTTGTTCAGCGAAGCTGACAACATATAAGTTTAGGATTTACCTAACGTAAGGAAAGGTAAATCATCCTTAACTGTACTCTGTCATCTGTACTCTGTACTCTGAATAAAGGTTCGCAATAATTTTAAATTACGTATTAAATAATCTTAGTGCGACAGCCCCTTATCTAATTTTTCTTAAATACAAGTAAAAACTTGCTATATTCAAAAGGCTTACTTTCAACTGTAACCTTCCCTCCATGCAAATCCATAACATGTTTAACATATGCAAGTCCTATACCTGTGCTTACACGGCTATTTGTTCCATAATATGGCTTAAATATTTCTGCCATTTTAGATTCTTCTATTCCAATTCCATTATCATATACTTCAATAGTAGCCGTACTATCATCCTCTGATACTTCTATAACTATTTTATTATTCTGTTTATTTTTATCTGCAAATTTTATAGCATTATCTATAAGATTAACAACGCATCTCTCTATCCACATTTCTTTTCCACTAACTAAGTTTATTCCATCCTCTGGCAATTTTAACTCTATATTTGGGAAAATCTGAGAATACTCATCAACTACCTCAGCACAAATCAATGCTAAATCTACTTTTTCGCCATTATCGCACAATTTCGATGTTGACATTGCCAATATATCGTTTGTGACACCAGTAAGTCTATCAATATATGAAGTTATTTCACTTGTATTCTCATCCATTTCAATTTTTGCTCTCAAAACAGCTAAAGAATTTCTTAGTTCATGTGACGCATATGAATTTAATCTCTGCAAATTTTCATAGGAAGTTTTTACTTTGCTCATAGCTTCATTATAAGCAAAAGTCAAATCATATATTTCATCCTTTACCTCCGGCATTTCAATAAGCTTTATACCTTTAAATTCACTTTGTTCCTTTACTTTACCTGTAAATTGAATTAATGGCTTTAAGGCAAAAACTGCATATTTTTTACTTAAAATAAAATTAATAATTATAATTATTAATATTAGTGCAATAGCTATATAAACAGCCCTCTTATAAAGTACCTCTAGAATTGCTTTTTCAAATTCTCCTAAACTTATTTTAAACTGATTATTACTATAATTTTCACCAACTATATCTCGAGCTTCCCCTGGACTTAATATCTTTGAGCCTATTACCCTATTGTCATCATCTGTTAATACCTCTACTTTGCCACTATTATGTTTATTTAAAAAATCTTTAAGTGAAATTTCATTTTTAGAGCTTATATTTTTAGTTATATGCTCTCTTTTTAAAAGCTTTTCTAATAGACCATCAGAAAATATATCTTTTTCTGAATAAATAATATTGTTTTTTTCATCAAACACAATTTTAAAATAATTTTGGACAGTATTATCCTCCGATGTTGCTTGCCCACTTTTTTGATGCTTTATAACTTGTGTTACAGATTTTTTTTCAGTTACTGAATTTTCTGCAGTTTGTAATATTGGTTCCTTATTAGCATAAACGTTAAAAATTGCATAGAATAAAACTGCACACATAACAACAAGAAATATCGTAAGCATACTATATAAAAGTGCTATCCTACTTTTTATTTTTAACATATTTTATATCCCTTTCCCTTTAGGGTTTCAATTAAACTTTCTCCATTTTCTAGTTTAAGCTTTCTCCTTAAATTTGCAATGTGCACCCTTATTACATTTGAAAATTGGCTGTCATCGCTGCCCCATACATGCTCTATAATTTCTTCTGCTGAAACTAAACTCGGATAATTATAACAGAGGAGTTCAAGTATATCGTATTCTCTTGCAGTTAATTCTATTTTATTTCCAGACAGTTTTACTAATTTTGCCTTAGTATCAATATTAAGTTCTCTTATAATAATTTCATTTGATGTTTTATTGTAATTTCTCCTTATAAGCGCATGAAGCCTCGCTCGTAGTTCCTTAAATTCAAAGGGCTTTCCTAAATAATCATCTGCTCCGCTGTCAAGACCTAAAACTCTGTCATCCGTATCCGTCCTAGCTGTTAGCATAAGCACCGGGGTATCTATTCCTTTGCTTCTAATATGCCTGCAAACACAAATGCCATCCATCTTAGGCAAATTTATATCTAAAATAATTGCATCATATTCATTTATTTCTGCATTATATAAGCCTTCTTCTCCATCATAAGAGATATCACAACTATAATCATATTTTTTCAAACCTTTTTTTAATATATCGCATAAATCCTTATCATCTTCCACTATTAATAAATGCACGAAACACACCATCCTTATTTAAATGTACAATTATTTCCAATAATATCATAAGCAATGTTAAGACAACGTTAATCTAAAAAGGCGTCTATAGATTTCCATACTTCAAATCTATAGACGCTTATCTTATTTTTTACCAAGAAATTCAACTATACCCTCTGATAAATTATTTGCTAAGTTTCCTAGTATTGTATCATTTAATAATCTTGCTCTATCATTATCATTTGTTAAATAACCACATTCCACTAATACACACGGATATTTACTTAACCTAAGTACCCTGAGCCTATCTCTAACTACTCCATCGTCAATCCACCCATCCTTGTGAACTGTATGCTTTAATACTGTATCTGCAAATTTAATTCTTTCATCCCTTTGAAAGCCGTTTTCATCATAATAATAAGCACCTATTCCCTGATAACTATTACGATTTGTATCCATAGCATTAATATGAACTGACATAAATGCATCTGGCTTAACTTTATTAACAAAAGCTCCTATATCATTAAGATCTTGTGCTACATCTTTATCTCTTGTAAGAACTACTTGTATACCTGCATATTGCAAATCGCTTTCCATAAGTTTCACTATTTTTAAAGTTATATCTTTTTCTTTAATATTTCCAAAAATCTCGCCTGGATCGATGCCACCATGTCCTGCATTTAATACAACTTTACGATTGAATGGTTTTTTCACTTTACTTACTAATATAACAATTTTATTCGCAGTATTTTGATTATTTATAACAACGAAATTATTATTTTTATATTTTGTTGCTACAATTAACTCCTTCTTAGCACTATCCTTAGTTAAAAATATGTCTTTTGAAATACTACTGCTAACTTGTGAATTTAACTTTAATTCTACACTCTTATCAAAATCAATCTGCAAATAATTTTTCGTTTGCTTATATGGTACATTATTATTTGTATTTGGAACAACTATTGTATATTTTTTAAATAATTTATTTTCTTCTATGTTTACATTTCCATTTTTATCTTTTTGCAGCTTTACAGTATTTGCCTTACCATTTAAGGTATCTCCATAAACTACTGTTCCAACTTTTTTATTTTCTTTTCCATGATTAACCGAGACAGCTACTGCTAAAATTATTAATAAAATGAGCATAAAGGATGATACAACTATACAATTTTTCTTTATTCCATTGTCAAATAATTTTAAATGCATTTTTTCTTCTCCTTTACACCCTTAATGATCTTTGTGGTAACAAAATACAATTTCTAAATTTTTGTATTTATATTATTTTTCATATTCTCATTATAGTATATATTTTTTATAAAAAAAAGCATTTAAAATTAATCTTACAATATATATTTCTAACTAGCCTGTTCTTCTTCATCTTCCATATTTCCAGTTTTTCTTGCCATAATCAAGTTGTATCCATATACAGCTAAGAATATAAGCATAAAAATACTAGATGCTCTATACATCATGGCATAACTTTTACTATTTGCAATAAAGCTAAGTATGATGGCTCCAAAGGTGAAACCTAAATCCATTGAAGATAAAAAAGTTCCATTAGCAGCCACTTTACGATCTTCCGGTGATCTGTTTACTGCCCAAACTTGAAGTGATGGCTGAACTGCACCGTACCCAAATCCATAAAATAGTGAAGCAACAACTAATGTAGGAATTGAATGTACATAAGATAAAATAATAAGTCCAATTATCATAGAAACTGCACCCGGTAAAATAACCACAGCATGTCCTTTTTTATCAAGTATTTTTCCTATAAAAGGTCTAGTTATTAGAATAGCAACAACATGGCCTGCGAAATACAGCCATATATTATTCATTTTGATTTCTTTGCCATATATCATTATGTAACTCATAATTCCACAAAATGTTATGGCTAATAAAAAACAAAGGAATGATGGAAGCAGAGCTTTTTTTTCAAATACATCTGCAATAGAAAATGGTTTTTTATTAACAGTATTATTTTTAACTTTTTCTCCTTTATTAATTGCAAGCCCTTGTAATAATAAAACTGAAATTATCACAAATGTTATAGATAATGCTGCAATAACATTAAAATTATACTTATTCATTACCATAATTGCAATAACCGTTGCTACAGACATTGAAACAATCATTGATAAAGAATAGTATCCCATTCCCTCTCCTCTTCTTTTTTCAGGGACTATTTCAGAAAACACTGCTGCTATAGCAGTAGATCCTATACCCCAGCCAACTCCTTGCACTGCACGAAATAAAATCACCCCAACTATAGGCACAAAAACATATGACAAAGTAGTCAATCCTAAAATACACAATCCAAAAAATATTACAAGCTTTTTGCCCATTTTATTGCATATGGCATCCGTACTAAACCTGCATAAAAGACCAGTAATTGAAAATACACTTACTACAAGACTCGCCTGAAAACTAGTTCCACCAATTTGCTTAGAATAGCTTGTAAGCGTAGGTGCCAGTAAATAAAAAGCTAAATACATAAATAAATTTGTTAATAAAGCAATAATATAATTTCTTGACCACAACTTGTTTTTTATTTCACTCATTAATTTTCTCCCTCATTTGCATTAAAAATATTTTCGTTAATTTTCATAAGTACTTTTCTATATGTATCAATTTCTTCTATTGATATGCCATTTAACATTTGCTCAAATGTACCAGATATAAAAGGTATAAGCCTGTTAACTAATTCTCTTCCCTTATCAGTTACATCTATAAAAAATGCTCTTCTATCTTCCTTACTTGATTTTCTTTCTACTAATTCTTTTTTCTCAAGTATGTCCAAAATTCTAACTAATGTCGCCTGATCTTTATCTACTTTTTGTGATAATTGCTTTTGATTAACTTTTTCCTCTTTAGATAAACTTAAAAGCACGTTCCATTGTTCAGGTGTAATATCATATTTTTGAAGCTTTGAATTTAAAAACCTCAGCATCTTTCTATTTGTTTTATTTGTTAGCATTCCAATTTCTTCATCTTGTGACATAAATAATCTCCTTTCAAATAATTAGTATATCAATTATTTACATACTAATTATACAATTGCTAATTAAAACCGTCAAATATAACTATTTATGATATTTAGATATATTTTTATTTTTTTATTATATGTAAACCTTGCCAAATAGGACTTAATGCTTTTACTTAGTTTAACTTAGTATATAAATACTACAATTTTACCTATAATTTTTAATTTATCAATAAATACATGTTTCATTTTTAACAATTTTAGATTATAATACATATGTAGAAAGAAAAAATTTTTTCTATATATTTTTATAAATATGGTTAAAATATGTCTTAGCTAAAAAAAATTTATTTTTGGAGGTATATATATGTTAGTATCAGCAAAAGAAATGGTTAAAAAAGCTAAAGAAGGAAAATATGCAGTTGGTCAATTTAACATCAACAACTTGGAATGGACTAAAGCAATATTATTAACTGCTGAGGAAAATAAATCCCCTGTAATCTTAGGAGTTTCTGAAGGTGCAGGAAAATATATGGGTGGTTATCACGCTGTAGTTGGAATGGTTAATGGATTAATGCAAGATTTAAACATAACAGTTCCAGTTGCATTACACTTAGACCACGGTAGCTACGAAGGTGCTTTTAAAGTAATCGAAGCTGGATTCTCTTCAGTAATGTTTGATGGTTCTCACTATGGTATAGAAGAAAACATCGAAAAAACTAAAGAAGTTATAAAAGCTGCTAATGCAAAAGGACTTTCTGTTGAAGCAGAAGTTGGAGCTATCGGCGGTGAAGAAGATGGAGTTGTTGGTGGCGGAGAAGTTGCTGATCCAGCTGAATGCAAACAAATCGCTGATTTAGGCGTTGATATTCTTGCTGCTGGAATAGGAAATATCCACGGCGTATATCCAGCAAACTGGACTGGTTTACACTTTGATGTTTTAGCTGAAATAGAAAAAACTGTAGGAAGTATGCCATTAGTTTTACATGGTGGTACTGGAATTCCTGATGATATGATTGCAAAAGCTATATCACTTGGAGTTGCTAAAATCAACGTTAACACTGAATGTCAATTAGTATTCGCAGAAGCTACTCGTAAATACATCGAAGCTGGAAAAGATCAACAAGGAAAAGGCTTTGACCCACGTAAATTATTAGCTCCTGGTTTTGAAGCAATCAAAGCTAAAGTTAAAGAAAAAATGGTATTGTTTGGTTCAGTAAACAGAGCTTAATTAACAAAATAAAAAAGAAAGGACTTTTTAGTCCTTTCTTTTTTATTTTTATGATTTTTATTGTTAATAATTTATCAATATTTAAAATTGAAGGCAAATATAACTGAGTGTTCCGTACTCATAAATTCGACTTAATACCTTAGGTAATTCTTCGTTTTTGCTGCTTCCCATAGCTATAAACAATGGTATTAAATGCTCTTGCCTTGGTACAGCTAATTTTGCATGTGGAGCTAATTTTCTATATTGAAATAAAGACTTTTCATCCCTGCTTTTAACTTTATCAATAAGCCAATCATCAAATTCTACAGGCCATTTTTCTGGTTTTTCAGCCTCCCACTTAAGTTCTGAAAGATTGTGTACTGTTGACCCACTTCCAACCACTAAGATATCTTCATTTCCAAGTTCTTGTATTGCCTCTCCAATTTTAAATTGTTCCTCAATAGCTAAACCCTGATTAACCGAAACTTGAACTACTGGTATATTAGCCTCTGGAAACATTAATTTTAGTATTGTCCATGCTCCATGATCCAAGCCTCTTTTAGTATTAAGTTTACTTTTAATATTCTTTTTGTTAAACATATCTTGAAGCTTTAATGCTATTTTTACTGATCCTTTTGCAGGATACCTCATTTCATACAATTCCCTTGGGAAGCCATAAAAATCATAAATCATATTATAAGTATCATCAATTGCTGATATTGTAGTTGTTTCTTCTTCAAAATGTGCTGTAAATACAACTATTGCTTTAGGTTTTAAACTTTTTCCAAATTCTTTTAAAGTTCTTGTATATTCATTATCTTCTATAACTATTGTTGGTGACCCATGTGCTACAAATATCGGTGAAATCATATAAATCCTCCCCTATCATTAAAATATATTTAATAAACTTACTTTATGTAAGTATGATACAATAAGTAACTTACTTTTGTCAAGTAAATGTGCTACAATAGTAATAGGAGTTGATATCTATGGAAAAATTTCATCTATGTCCACGTTTTGAAGCTGCTTTTGAATTATTAGGCAAACGTTGGACTGGATTAATAATACGTTCTTTATTAAATGGCGCTAAAAGATTTTCTGATATTCAAGAAATTATACCAAATTTAAGTGCACGTATGCTTACAGAAAGATTCAAGGAATTAGAAGAGCAAGGAATTATAATAAGAAAAGTGTATCCAGAAATGCCTGTAAGAATTGAATATGAATTAACTGAAAAAGGAAGAGACTTAGAAAAGGCTATGGATGAAATTCAAAAATGGGCCTCTAAGTGGACGGAAGAGAAGTAACAGCATTGACGAAATATTAAATAAAATTCATAAATCTAAGGGGGAAATTGGTAAAATACTAAGAAGTTTTAATAACTCGCTAGCGCTCAAACAATTAAAACTTCTAAGTATTTTACGAATTTCCCCCTAAGATTTATTGATTTTTATTTAAATCATTTCGTCAATACTGTTACTTCTCTTCTAAATGGTAAGGCAAGGAATACTTTTCTCCGTTAGCTCTACGAAAAGTAAAAAACTTGAATTTTTCGTAATGGAGCTGTTTCAATTGCTCGCTGACGCTTTGGCAATTTGAACTTGTAATAACACATGCTATGATTTATTGATTTTTATTTAAACCGTCTCTTCAATATTCTTACTTCTCTTCTAAACGATAAGGCAAGGATTAATGCTCCTTCATAGTTCAAGTGCCCTTTCTGCTTTTTCTTGTTCATAGTAGGCACCATCAGTAATAACTTGAACTTTTTCATCTTCCTTTTTCTTAGCAGCTAACGCTTTTATAACATCATCAGAAAAACTTGAATCACTATAAATATTCTGCTTTAAATCATAGTTGGTAATAATGCTTGATTCATCATTAATTACTTCAACTATATTAGCAACGTAGCCAATGTTATCACCATATTTTTTTCTATAAGTAGCATCAGGATCAGTAGGATTTTGTAGACTTGTTGGGGATATTTCCTTCCATGCATAACCTATATTTCCTATTGCACCTACAAATAAAAACTTATAATTTTTATAATTATCATGCCGTTTAGATATTATTTACTAATAACTCCTTTAATTCTTCTAACTCCAGCAGAAGAAGATTGTTCTTTTTTAATACTGAACTTTCCTAATTTTGTAGTATCTTCTACATGAGGTCCTCCACATACTTCTCTACTCCAAACTCTCCCTTTGTTGTCTTTAATTGTATACACTTTAACTATATCAGGGTATTTATCCCAAAATTTACCTTCAACACCACTCTCTTTCGCTTCATTTTTAGACATCTCTGAAATATAGGTAACTGCTTTTGATGAAATTGCATCATTTACATATTTTTCCACTTGTGCTATCTGCTCTGGTGTAAGTTTTTCATCATGGTTAAAGTCAAACCTTAATCGTTCTGAAGTAATATTACTTCCTTTTTGATGAACATGATTACCCAAAACTTTCCTTAATCCAGCAAGTAATAAATGAGCTACAGAATGTAGTGCTGTTGTTTCCGTCGATTGGTCAGCTAATCCACCTTTAAATTTACCCACAGAAGCTGTTCTACTCTTTTCTGCATGTTTTTTTGCTGCCTCTACATAAGATGCCTTGTTCTCCATGCTATATCCACTTTCAGTTAGGAATTCTTCCGTTAATTCCAAAGGAAAACCATATGTTTCGTAAAAATAAAATGCATCTGCACCTGTAACTTTGCCATTATTTTTAAGATGCTTTTGTATTTCAATTTCTCCTTGCTGCAATGTTTTATAGAAAAGTTTTTCTTCCTTATTTACTATTTCGATAACTTTCTTTTTATTACTAATCAAATCTTCATAAGCTGTTGCTTCATCTATATAAACTTCAGACAACTCACCCACAAAACTTCCTTGTATACCAATTTTTTTACCTGCACGAATTGCCCTTCTTAATAACCTTCTTGTTATATACCCTGCGTCACTATTTGCCGGCTCCGCACCATCATTGATTAGAAAAGTAGCAGCTCTCACATGATCAAGTATGATTCTAAATGACTTTAAATCGTCAGTATAATCTTTTCCACTTAACTCCACTAGCTTTTTCTTAGGATTAAGGAAGAACGCCGTATTATAAATATCCCTATCATCATTAAGAGCTGTTGCGACTCTTTCTAATCCGCCTCCATAATCAATATTGGGATTCTTCATTTTTACAAAACCTGTGTCTTGTTTTTTGTAACACATAAATACATTGTTCCCAATCTCTAAAAACCTCCCGCTATCAGAAGCAGGATGCTCCAGTGAATCACCATCTGGTTCAAAATCATAGAACATTTCACTATCAGGCCCACCTGGTTCACCAACAGGCATATCTAAAGGACTTCCGGATCTACTCCACCAATTTTCTTTTTCATCATATAAAAATATTTTACCACCTCTAGATGTCCCATATTTATATGGATTATCTTCAATTATAGGTTCTATACCAACTGATTTGAATTTTTCTGACCAGATTTGAATTGCTTCCGTATCTTTTTCTATATTCAAATCCTGACTTCCTTTAAAAACACTGATATATAGTCTATTAGGATCAATTCCCAATTCGTTAATTTGCCAATTCCATATCGCATCGATTTGCTTATTCTTATAGTTATTTTCATTTGCTTTAAATTCCCATCGACCTATCATTTCAAAAAATGTTAAATGCGAGGTATCTCCTACTTCATCAATATCCACTGTTCTTAAGCATTTCTGAATATTTGTTATCTCATTACCTATTGGATGTTTTTCCCCCAATAAATATGGAACCATAGGCTGCATTCCACTTCCAGTAAACAATGTTGAGGGATCATTTTCTGGTAACAAGCTAGAAGAAGGTACTTGACTAGCCCCTATTCTTTTCATGAAATCAATATATGATTTTCTTAACTCATCTGGTGTCATTTTCACCATTTTTAATACCTCCGTTTTATTTATTTTCTCAAAACAAAAAAGCCCTAAGCTGACATTTTTATTGTCAACTTAGGGCGAACTATCATTTCCGTGTTACCACCTAATTTCAGATTTCTCTGCACTCTATCAATACGGGATATATCCGATATTGTTTCCTGAATAACGGTGGAATTCCGTTGAAGCCTACTAAGATTTTTCCGTTCGGTTCACAGCTCCGAGACTGCTTCAATATTAGATCAATGAAGATTCACACCAACCATCTTCTCTCTGTGAAATCCCTAATACTTACTATTCCTCATCATAGCCTTTTGTTTTAAGTTAAATCAATACTATCACACTCAACTTGCTCTGTCAATTTAATTTTCCTGTTTTTTTATACAAAATAAGTCTCTCCATTCTGACATCAGCTTTGATGTTATTTATATCATCCCAAAATGTTTTAACGCATCAACAATCGCCTTTTCCTTTTCACCTGTGAAATATAAAGATTAAAAACCTTCAATCCATGATCTTTCAACACATAATTTTTTATCTTAGCATAAGTAGCTTTGCTCTCAGCTGATGTCACATCCAACTCATCCAAGTCAAAATCAACCGCAATCCTATCATTCGGTTTTTGTTGGGACAAAAGAGCAACCGTCTCAACGTGGTTTGAACTATTGAAAGAAATAAACTTCATATCTAAATCATTTTTATCAAAAGAATTTTCATTCTACAAAATTAACAGCATACTTTTTCAATAAAATTTCCTAATCATATAGTAATATAAAATAATATATATTTTTCCTTATAACATAAAAATCCTGAGTTGTGATATGTATTTTGTAAGTCTTCAACTAACTCCCATGTAATACAAGTATTCTTCGCTGCAAGCTCTGGATGTAAAACTGTATCTTCATCAAGTTCTCGATTAAAAAAAGCGTGATAACCTCTATCATATTTTTTATGCTTTTTATTTGTATATACTTTTATATAAAATCCATTTCTATCAAAAATATTCCATTCATTATACCAACTATCAACATCATGTTTAAAAGCAAAATGAACAAGCTTTCTCCATTGTTCATTAGTTAATGTTAAAAGTTTATAGTTATTTCTTCTCTTTGATAATGGGATTTATATGTGCTACGATTGGGGGATATTTCATGCTTTTTGTGGGATAATCAGTATATATGTTACATATTTTTAGGATGGATAAAAAATATGGATATGATCAAAGATGAGCCAAGGAATCAAATTAGAAGAATTGCAAAGCTTCATGAAAGACACTAATTCTATTTCATACGAAAAAAAATATAAGTTAGCAACATCAAGCTTATTTTTACATTATTTACTTAAGAAAACACCATAGGCTATAAAATAGAAACTCAAAAGTACTCCTTTATTTCACATCAACATTTATCAAAATTTATTTAAATCGTCTCTTCAATATTCTTACTTCTCTTCTAAACGGTAAGGCAAGGAATACTTTTCTCCGTTAACTCTACAAAAGTAGATAATTTAATTTTTTCGTAATGGAGCTGTTTCAATTGCTCGCTGACGCTTTGGCTATTTGAACTTGCAGAACAAATTCTATGGGTTTGGGCTTTAGCCCATGTAGGTTCGTGAAACTCTTATTAGAGATAAAACGCTTGAAACTTCAAAATTAATTTGTATCAAAATGCCGTCTTCTAGGCATCATGATACAAATTGATTTTGGTAGTTGAACTGGTATATCTATACTAATCCCTGTTGTAACATTTCTGTAATACTGTTGATAATAATAGCAATATTGTTCCAAAACCTATTAGAAATATCAAAGATGTAATACCTTTTGTAAGAGTATCATTACTTTCAATATAAGTAGTAAATTTAATTATCCATCTTGTTGGCGTAATGTTACTTATAATTTTAAGTCCATTAGGCATGTTATTTACTGATAAAAATCCACCACCAAGTAGAGTAGTAAGAAGTGCTAGGCTGGATGCTGTTATACTTGCTTTGAGTTCAGTTTTAAATGCAGCTGCCATAAAAGTTCCAAAAGCTGTTGAAATAAATGTCAGTAGCAAACTAATTAATAAAAAATTAGTTATAGTTATACCTATATTTATATTAAATATTCTAATAACTGCTGCAGATGCAAGTAATTGTGTGTACGTTATAATATAATTGTATATTAAATTTCCTAAAATATATTTTGAAATCTTATTTGTGGAATATCTGATACGTGTTAAAATACCATTTTCCTTATCCCTTATCATAATCACTGCTGTCATTGTAGTTGTTATGAATAGACACATTATTATAAATCCCATTATCCTTTCGGCTGTACTCATTTGATTTTTAAATAGTTCGTTTGAAAATTTCTGAAGTTTAATTGGCTGATTACTAGTTGAATAGTAATTTAATAATTTTTTTGAAGCTAGGTATATACTATTTTTTTCCGAATAAACAACCTTACTTTGTCCTTTAAAATCAAGTATTGCTGCATATTTTCCCATAATCAAGTCTGTTTGTATGCTTTTTTTGTCCGCATTTTCTACTTTTATATCTTTTGTATTTTTTAAAAGCTTTATTATTCTAACATTGCCCTTTGAATTTACATTGCCAATTATTCCAAAAGTATAAGATGGTTTCATAAATGAATTTGAAATAATAGTTAATACTATTGCTACAGTTGGTATCATTATATATAGTACAAATTTTAATTTATTTTTTGTTTCTCTTTTAAAGTTGTTTTTTATTATTAACAATATCCCCATTACAAAAATGCCTCCTTTTTAAAAAATTTAATTGAAAATAAGGTAAATATCAGTGCAACCGTTAAAGTAATAATTATAGACATAAAATAAAATGAATAATCATTATCATATATCATTGAAATAAGTCCCTTATTAATCCACATTAAGGGTGAAATATAACTTATTGTTTCAAAAGTTTTCCCAAGTGAACCAACAGGAAAAAATGCACCTCCAAGCATTCCAAATAGGCATATTGGTATATTAATTATATTTTTTATTGTATTAAAGTTTTTAAAACATAATCCAATAAAAATTCCAATAGCTACTGACATAAAACTTTCACTTGCCAATAACAATGCTACATTCAATAGCTTTCCTTTAAATTGCAGATTAAATAAAAACTTTACAATAAATAAAACTATAACGTTCCATAAACTCATGGATACAGCTCCACTTATTATTTTCGAAAGCAATATTTCCGTTTTCCTCAAAGGAGCTGATATAAATCTAAATGAAACTTTAAAATTACTTTCTTCTCTTGCAACATACATCATTGTTATTATACCCATAAATGTAGTTAGCGGAATTATTACTAATGCATAATAATTAAATGATGATATTCCAATTCTATTATCAAATAGTTTACTTGTAATGTATCCTAAAATTCCAATAAGCATGATTGGAAATATAACACTATAGCCAATTATAAACGAGTCCTTTAGTCTTCTTTTTATATTAAAATTAAATAGAACAATAAAATTTTTCATTTTCTCACTCCTATATATACTTTCCTGATTTTTAACAGAGATAATTTAATCTCTTAACTCTTTGCCCGTTAAATATAAAAATATATCTTCCAGAGTACCTTTTCCAATTTTTCTGTACTTATCTTTTATCTTTTCCTTATTTCCTTCTCCTACAATTTCGCCTTTGTCTATAATAACAAGCCTAGAACATATCTCCTCAACTTCTTCCATATAGTGAGATGTATAAATAATAGTCGTTCCCATAAAATTAAGCTTTTTTATTGCCTCCAAAATATTGTTTCTTGATTGTGGATCTATTCCAACAGTTGGTTCGTCCATTATAATCAGTTTAGGCTTGTGAGCTATTCCACACGCTATATTTAACCTTCTTTTCATTCCACCAGAAAAAGCGTCAGGATACTCCTTTCTCCTTTCCCAAAGCCCCACAAACTCTAAAGCAGTTTTCACAGCCTCCTTAAGCTCCTTTCCTTTAAAGCCATATAGAGAACAAAAAAATTTTACATTATCATAAGCAGTTAAATCTGAGAAGTATGCAAAATCTTGTGGAACAACTCCAAGACTATTTTTAAACTTATCAATGTTCAATTTTATATCTTTACTATAAAAATCTATATTTCCTCCATCTGAAGTAGCTACTGTTGATATAATATTTATTGTTGTACTCTTTCCCGCTCCATTGGGCCCTAGAAATCCAAGAATTTCCCCTTCATTAACATAAAATGATAATCCCTTAACTACTTCTTTTCCATCATAAGATTTTTTTAAATTTTTTACTTCTAATATTTTCTCCATTATTATTCCTCCATAAAAATTATTATATATACAACATTTACTATCCAACATTGGATATATGCTGTAATAAAATTTCATATGGCTTTATAAAGGGTTACCGCACCGAAACTTAAGTTATACATGTTTCAAAATGCCATGTTCTGGGCATTATGAGGCATGCATAACTTAATAGTTGAGTCGGTAACCCTATAAAGATAAACCACTGTGAAACTTAAAATTTATTTGTACCAAAATGCCGTCTTCTGGGCATTATGGTGCACATGAATTTTAATAGTTGAAATGGTTTATCTATAGACCCCATGAAATATTTAGATATCCATACATACCACACAAATTTAAGTCAATTATAATTTATGAATTACTTTTTTAACATCAAAATAAGCTCATCTATTTTTTCTTTTGCATTTTGGGGATTATTTACGATTTCTTCTTTTAATCTTTGTATTCTTTGGTTAATTTCTAAATCATTAATTTCAGCTTTTTCATCAAGTTCACCAAAATCAATATCCTTTATTATTTGTTCTTGTTTACTGCTTATATCTATATATCTGTCAACATCTTTTAATATTGCTTCATGCCACTTTATTTGATACTCCAGACTAGATATACTCATGTCAAAGGATATAATCTCTGCTTCCATGCTATTTTTATTTATCTTCATATTTTTCCAATATGTCCAATAGTCATATTTCTTTTTTAATTCCTTAATATGTTTTTTTATTATTTCTTTCACTTCATCTTTATTTATCCTATTAAACATTGTGTATATGAAAAGCTTATCTGAACCCACACTTGCAATTTCCTTGCCTAATTCTTCTCTTAAAGCAATTTCAAGCTCTTCCCTGCCTTTTTCAGTTATTCCATATATTTTCCTAATTCTAGAACCAATCTTATCCTCTCTAGCCAGTTCAATACACTTGTCTTTTTCAAGCTTAGCTAAAGCATAATATATAGAGCCTGATTGAATTTTGGTCCACTTATCTAGCCCACTTACTTGAATAAACTTTTGTATTTCATAACCATGTGTCGGTTTTATACTTAAATAAAATAAAATTAATGCTTTTATCATTTTTTCTCCTTTATCCAACATTTGTGTAATTTCATTATATAACCAACGTTGGATATAGTCAATACGATTATAAAATTTCTTTACAAATTCTATATAACATCTTAATTGCAAAATATTAACGTGACTGCCGCAATAAGCTTATTTAATACGTAACATAAAATTATTGCGAACCTTTATTCAGAGTACAGAGTACAGATGACAGAGTACAATTAAGGATGATTTACCTTTCCTTACGTTAGGTAAATCCTAAACTTATATGTTGTCAGCTTCGCTGAACAACATTAATGGCGCGATTGCGTAAGCATTAAAAAATAAGTTTTAAGATTTTCTGTAGCAAAGCGGAAGAAAATCATCCTTCACTGTACTTTGTACTCTGTACTCCGTACTCTGTCTTTTGGTTCGCAATCTTTAATAATTGTGTATAAAATAAATTTAGTGTGCCAGCTCCATTACCTTTCAAAAAGTTCCATTATTTCTTCCTTTGTAAATTTATTCAAAACATCACCATTCTGTAACTCACCAGTTATAACATTTTCTATTAATTCCTTTTTACTTTCTTGCAGCAAAACAATTTTTTCTTCTATGGTTTCTCTTGCAACTAATTTAACAACTTGAACAACATTTTTTTGACCAATTCTGTGAGCTCTGTCTGTTGCTTGATTTTCTACGGCAGGATTCCACCATGGATCAAAATGAATAACTAAATTTGCTGCTGTTAAATTTAAACCTGTTCCACCAGCCTTTAAGGATATTAAAAATACAATGGGCTTGCTACTATTATTGAATTCATTTGCTAAGCTAATTCTTTCCTTTGGAGGTATAGCCCCATCTAAATATAAATATTCAATTCCTTTTTCTTTAAGCATTTTAGCTATCTCTTTTAGCACAGAAGTAAATTGTGAAAATAGCAATGTTTTTCCATTTGAATCAACCTGCTTCTGAAGCATTTCAATTACAACTTTAAATTTACCACTTCCACCTTTATAATCTTCTAAAATCAAAGCTGGATCTAAGCATATCTGTCTAAGCTTCATCAAATAAGATAAAATTTCTATTCCCTTATCATTCTTAGCTTTTAGTTTCTCCCTTACACTTTTTAAATAAGAATTATATACTAGCTTCTGAGCTGCTGTCATAGGTACAAGCATTTTCTTTTCGATTTTATCTGGTAAATCTTTTATAACCTCACTTTTAGTTCTTCTTAAAATAAAGGGCTTAATTAAAAGTTTAAGGTCCTCAAGTTCAATTTCAGAACCTGCTACAAATTTTTCACAAAATTTATCCTTAGAATATAAGTATCCTGGCATTACAAAATCAAATATTGACCAAAGTTCCAATAAATTATTTTCAATAGGGGTTCCTGTAAGTGCAAATCTGATTTTTGAATTAATTTCTTTTACAACTTTAGTAGTTTCAGCAGAATAATTTTTAATATTTTGAGCCTCATCAATAATACAATAATCAAATTTAATATTCCTATACTTCTCAATGTTATTTCTCAAGGTACCATATGTGGTTAAAATCACATCATATTCACCATGGCTTTCACAAAATGAATTAGTTCCATGTGCAACATAAGTTTTAAGTATAGGTGCAAACTTATCAATTTCTGATTTCCAATTGTATATAAGTGAAGTAGGCGTTATTATTAATGCTTTTTTGCCAAGCTCTGAGGTAAGAAAAGCTATAGTTTGTACTGTCTTGCCAAGTCCCATTTCATCAGCAAGAATACCCCCAAATCCAAGTTCTTTTAAATTTTTAAGCCACTTAAAGCCATCAAGCTGATACTTTCGTAATGAAGCCTTTAAATCCTTTGGGAGCTTAATTTTACCACTATTTATTCTGCCTATTTTATCTTCAATATCTTTTAAAAGTTCACTGCCTTTAAAATTTTCGTTTGTTAACTTTTTTAAAGTTTGTACTGCAAATAGTCCCTTGCTTCTTTCTATATTTAAATTATTATCCTTATCCATACTAAAAAGATCAATAAAATCAAAGAATTCCTTTATTCCAGCTTCCTCAAAATCTATTAATTTGTTGTTTTTATTCATATAAAATTTGTCATTGGCTTTGTATGAATTGAATATATTTTGAAACTCATCTTTATCAATATCGCCAATACTGTAGTTTAGTTTAAAGCTTCCATTTTCCTCATATAAATTTGCCTCAATATTTGTACTGTCATATATTCTTAAATCTTCAAAACCACTTCCTAAAGTCACATTTCCAAGGCTATATATTCCCGTACCTTTTTTAATTAAAATACCCATGAGCTCTTTATAGCTTCCATTAAAAACAAGCTTATCTTCATTTTTTATAAATTTATATCTTTCAAGTTTCATGATAACTTTATTTTCATCATCATAAATTCTCATAGGCTGTGCTTTAGTGCTGTTTTTTTCTAATATATTTATATTTTTCCCATTATAAATGCCATAAACCTTACAATATATTTTATCTGTAAATTTATATATAAAAAAATTAAAATTCAAATTGCTAGCTGCAAATTTTTTAACACCTTCTGTAATTGTAATATCTTCTGATATACTGCTTAGTAAATAAATTAAAGCATTGTAATTTTTAAATGTTTTGTTATATGCGATTTTTTCTTTTACCACAAATTTGTCGTATAAAGAACTGTATTTTAAAATTTGATTTTTTGAAGGTAAATACAGGCTATCCTTAAAAAACCAAACTGATTTGCTTTCATTTAAAGGAATAGGTAGTTTCTTATGAGTAGTTAATATCAAACCTTCATCTAATGCTTTCAAAGTAAAACTAAGTGGTAAATCTGCCTTAATAATTTGGGCTTTATACTCTAATCCGTTATATTTAAATTGAATTTTTTTCCCATCAATGCACTCTAAAAATTCTCTTAAATTGCTAGTTTTAATTATAAGCTTTCTTTCTAAATTTTCTTTTTTACAATAATTCTTTATGAAATTTATTACCTTTTTATCACTAGGCAAAATATCAAATTTTGAAGGACTATAAATAAATTGATTATTAACCGAAAAAACTTTTTTATTTTCTAAAGCAAAAATAAACTTCTTCAAATTAGTGATTAAATATTTATGTCCTTCCCCCACTCTAAATTCAGTCTCAAATTTCATTTCTTCTTTGCTTGGTATAGTACTAAGCTTTACGTCTATCCCTACGTAAGCTTTCCCATTTTCATCTTGTGAAGATTTTTTTGCTCCACTCTTTTTATATACTGAATTTAAAAATTTATATGCAGATGCAGTTAAGTGCTTACACATAAATATTTGTGTACCTATAGAATTTGACTTAAAATCATCACAACTGCAAGTTGCACCAACTAATTTTTTATTTAACAAATCTATTTTTAGATGAGTTTTATAATGAATTAAATCAGTATCATTTACTGTTTCTCCATATATATGATATATATTATCTATTTTTCTACCTTTAATATTTAAAACTTCTCCACTTAAAAAAAGTTCCCTGCCCCATTTTTTCATTAAATTAGAGGAGGATTGGAGAATTATTTCTTCTAATTCTTTTAAATTCACTTTTCCACCTCTCATTATTCAAACTCTTATAATATACTTTACTTTTATTATAGATATCTATTCTGCACTTTTAAGTGATTCGACCATATCTATTTTATCAAATCTACTGTACATTGCCAAATTTACTATAACAGAAAATCCAATTGTAAATAAAATAGAATATACATAATTAATTGGGTTAATTGTTCTTAAAAACATCATTTGATTTGTTTCAGCGGTTACTATAACAAAATTGTAAATAATAATTCCAAATATAATGCCAACCAAACTCCCTATAATAGTTAATACAATATTTTCACGATATATATATGCTGCTAACTCATTATTATAAAAGCCTAGAAGTTTTATAGTTGCAAGCTCTCTTTTTCGCTCATTTATATTTATATTTGTTAAATTATATATTACAACAAATGCTAAAACACCTGCAGAAACTATTAATATTACTACTACCGAATCTATGCTTTTCATACTCTCAATTGCATCTTCACGTGCATTATCTTTAAAACTTACTGAACTTACTTTTCCTATATCCGATATCTCTTTTAAAGTTTTATTCTTAGCATTATATGCAGTACTTTTTAACACTCCATAAAAGCCATCAAATTCAAGCTTTTCTCCAGATACTTTTTCATAATATTTAGGACTTATATATACATAATTTCCAATATACTGTTCCGTAACATCTGCTATTTTAACTTTAATTATTTTTCCATCAATAGTTATGTCTAAATCATCGCCAATACTTTTGTGAGCAAGCTTTAACAGTTTTTGTGTTACTATTACTCCATTATCCTCGAGACTTAATTTTTTACCCTTCATTGTGAGATTTATGTATTTACCTAAGCTGTTTTTATTTTCTGGTATTACTACATAGGCATCTGTTTCAGTGCCATCATTTGTTATTGTTCCATTTTTTAAGGACATAAACATTATTGATTTTACATTCGAATCCTTTATAACTTTGCTACCTATTTCATCCTTTTCATTATAGCCTACACCTGTATTTAAGTTAACCTGCATATCATATTTATAAATATTGTCATACTGCTTTGCAACAGATCCCTTTATTCCACTCTTCAATCCAAATCCAGTTATTATTAATCCTGTACACGCCGCTACTCCAACTACCGTCATGAAAAATCTCTGCTTATATCTAAATATATTTCTTGCTGTAACTTTACTTGTAAACTTTAATCTCTTCCAAATAAAAGTAAATCTTTCGAGTAAAATTACTTTACCAGCCTTAGGGGATTTAGGTCTCATAAGCGATGCTGGCACTTCTCTTAACTCCTCTATTGTTGATGCCACTGCTGCCAAACCTATAAAAAATATTGCTATTGAAGAAGCCATAAGTGATACCCTCAAATTAAATGGTGTCATTGAATATGGAATCTTATAAAGTGATTCATAAGCATTCATTATAAGTGGTGGAAATAATCTAAAGCCAATTATCACTCCAACTATAGTCCCCAAAATACTTGCTGCCAATGAATATATCAAATAGTGAGATATTATTGCCATTTTTGAATATCCCAATGCTTTAAAAGTTCCAATTTCTATTCTATTTTCTTGTACCATCCTTGTCATAGTCGTTAAGCTTACTAAAGCCGCAACTAAAAAGAATATTAGCGGGAACACTTTTCCTATATCATCAATTCTATTGCTATCCTGCCTATATGATTCATACCCAATATTTTGAGACCTTCCAAGCACATAGAATTCTGGTGTTTTTATTCCTTCATATCTTTCTTTATTTATATTGCCCAAAACTTTTTTTAAACTGTTCTCTATATCTTTATTTGCTTTTTTATAATCATCATTATTATCCAAACTATTTTTATCTTCACTTTTGTTTGTTTTAACATACACTTCTGTATATATATCATTTTTGAACACTGAAGGAAGTATATACACAAATCCTCTTACAACTCCATCTCCAACAGAACTAATCTGCCTTTGTTCAGATACATATAGTGGTGAATCGGCTGTTCCAACTATCTTAAATTTATTATTTTTAAGTTCATCATTTATATTGGTTTCATTTCCAGATTTAATTACTATCTCATCACCAATTTTATAGTTATTTTTCTTTAAAAACTCTTCCTCAACTACTACCTCGTTATAATTATTCGGTTTTCTTCCTTTAGTAATAATAATCTGATTTATACCATTGCTAACAGGAAGTGAATTAACATTAATAATTAAATCACGTTTATTTTTTTCAATAACCGCATCAATTGATTTAGATCCTTCTACCTTTGATACATCCTTAATATTTTTTATACTTGATAAACTATCTTTTGTAAAGCCTAATGTTGAGACCAATTTAAAATCCATAAAATTAGTTTTGTCAAAATAATAATCGCCTGACTTTTTCATATCTGGACTAGTTGCTCTTACTCCAACATAAAAAGCAACTCCAACTGCTATAATTATAAGTATTGACAAGAATCTAGAAAATGTCTTTGTTATACTTCTAAATAAATTTTTAAAAAATGTCTTTTTCATAATTACCACTCTATGCTTTCTATTGGAGTAGGTTCGAGATTTCTTTCCACATTTGCAACTTTTCCATTTTTCACACTTATTATCTTGTCTGCAATCGGTGCTATTGCTGAATTATGTGTTATAACTACAACTGTCATCCCATATTGCTTTGATGTATCTGATAATAATTTTAATATGGCTTTTCCAGTATTATAATCAAGCGCTCCAGTTGGCTCATCACATAGAAGAAGTTTTGGATTTTTCGCAAGTGCCCTCGCTATAGATACCCTCTGCTGCTCTCCGCCTGAAAGTTGTGATGGAAAATTTAACATTCTTCCTTCAAGACCAACATTTTTAAGAATTTTTTCTGGACTCATTGGATTTTCACATATTTCAACCGCAAGTTCAACATTTTCAATGGCATTTAAATTTTGAACTAAATTATAAAATTGAAATACGAAGCCAATATCCTCTCTTCTATACTTAGTAAGCATTTTTTTGCTATATTTGCTTATGTCCTTTCCACCAACATATATATCTCCGTCTGTAACTTGATCCATGCCGCCTAAAAGATTAAGTATCGTTGACTTTCCAGCACCACTAGCACCAAGTACAATTACAAATTCTCCTTTATCTATAGAAAAAGAAACCCCATCTACTGCTTTAATTTCAACTTCTCCCATTTGATATGATTTTTTTACATTTTTGAATTCTATAAAACTGGACATAAAGCGCCTCCCTTTTTAAACATATTTACTAAAGATATTTTATATAATTTTCATTGATAAATGACTATATATTTCATAAACATATCTCTTTTTAAAGATAACCTAAAATTATTATTTTGTAAATATGCGCTGTACCCATGTAATCTTTATCAACACACCCATAAATTACATGTCGATTATCGGTATATTTTGTCGATATATATATTAAACCCTTTAACTTTCAATTGTATGTACTAAATTACAATTTTATTGGTGGTTTAGTACATATAGATATACCATTTCAACTACTAAAATCAATTTGCATCATAATACCCAAAAAACGGCATTTTGATACAAATTAATTTTAAAGTTTCAAATGGTTTATCTTTATTAAAGTTAACTATGGTTACAATTTTTATATTAAAAGAGGTGAGTTATTTTGAAATCATGTAAAAAACTTTTTACCATCATTGCCCTAATTATAACATTTATGCTAAACACTACTTTTGTATTTGCTAAGCCTAGTAAATCAGGTTCTGCCCCTACTGCTCCAACTTTATTAACTTCTTCTGGAATAACAACAAATGGAGTTACTTTAAGCTGGCAAACAGTTTCCGGAGCTTCAGGTTACAAAATTTACAGAGCTACTCCTTATGATTCCAACTATTCTTTAATAACTACAATTTCAACTAATAGCTATAAAGATACGGGATTAGCTTCAAGCACAAAATATTGGTACTTCGTTAGAGCTTATAATTCTTACGGTACCTCACCGGATTCTACACACATAAACATCACAACTTCCCAAGTTGTAACAATTTCTAAAAAATTAGTTTTAGGATATACAACTTATTATTACTCTGGTGATACTTCTTCATATAACTCTATGACAGCTAATACTTCAACTTTGGATGAAATTGGAACAGATACTTATACAACAGATGCTTATGGAAATATTTCTGGCCTTGTTCCAACTAATCAGATAACTTATGCAAATAGTAACAATATCAAGACTCTTGCAATGATAACAAATAATTTTGATGGAAGTATAGCTCAAACTTTGCTTGAAAGTTCAGTAAATAGACAAGCTTTAATAACTAATATTTTAAATGCCATGAAAATTAATGGTTATAAAGGTGTAAACGTTGACCTTGAAGGCGTATATTATTATGATAGAAGTTACCTTACAACATTTATGAATGAACTTTATACTGCACTCCATGCTCAAGGTTTTTATGTAACTATAGCAGTTCCAGCAAAAACAAGTGACAGTCCAACATCAGCTTGGAACGGTGCCTATGACTATACCGCACTTGCAAATTATTCCGATCAAGTTGTGCTTATGACTTATGATGAGCATTATCCTGGTGGAACTCCTGGTCCAATTGCTTCAATTGGTTGGGTTCAAAACGTAATAAAATATGCTGTTACCGTTATACCTCAAAGCAAACTACTACTTGGAACTGCTGCTTATGGCTACGATTGGTCATCAAATGGAACTAAAGCTTATGGCATTTCAAGCATTTATAATTTAGCTTTAACTTATGGTGCAACTATATTATGGGATTCTGTATCTCAGTCTCCATATTTTACTTATGTAGATGCTTCAGGCATAAGCCATACTGTATGGTTTGAAAATTCTCAAAGCTTAAATTACAAACTTGATCTCGTAAATTCTTATAATTTATCTGGCATAGCTATTTGGAGACTTGGACTTGAAAATGCTGATTATTGGACAAGCATTAAAACAAAATTTAATAGATAATTTAAGAAGAGGCTGTCGCACAAAATTATTTAATATACAAATTTTAAACATTGCGAACCTTTATTCAGAGTACAGCTGACAGAGTACAGAGTACAGTGAAGGATGATTTTCTGTAGCAAAGCTACAGAAAATCTTAAAACTTATTTTTCTATTGCTTGCGCAACAGCGGCATTAATGTTGTTCAGCGAAGCTGACAACATTTAAGTTTAAGATTTACCTGACGTAAGGAAAGGTAAACCATCCTTAACTGTACTCTGTCATCTGTACTCTGTACTCTAAATAAAGATTCTCATTAATTTTATATTGTAGTTAAATATTTTTTTATGCGGCAACCCTAAACCGTGTTTTATCCTTATTCACAAAAAACATACTTATACTCAGGTCTTCCTATATTTCCATAAACCGGTCTACTTTCTACCTTTTTTATATTTTCCAAATAATCCATATACTTTTTAATAGTAACGTTACTAATACCTGATTTTGATGATAATTCGCTTATAGTCCAAATTTCACCTTGTAAAGAATTTAGTATTCCCAATATTTTATCTAAAGTCTTTTTTTGTAAACCTTTTGGAAGCTCCTCTGAGTGTATGGTATTTGTACATGAAGATAAGTTGTCAATTTTTTCCTGAGCAATAACGTCATCCTCATTAAGTACATTGCTTTTTATCAAATACTTATTTATTGCTTCACTGAATCTTTCAAATTCAAATGGTTTAACAAGATAATCTACAGCGCCATACGCAAACGCTGTTTTTATATCATCTGCCTTATTTGCCGCCGTCACCATAATAACATCAACAAGATATCCTTTATTTCTTAAACTTTTTAACAATTCTAATCCATTTTTTTTAGGAAGATATACATCCAAAATAATTAAATCAATATTCTTTTTTTTCAATATTTCTATTATTTCATCTTCTTCAATTGAACATCCTACATAATTTAGATTTTTAATTAACTTAACATAATTTTTATTTATTAATGCAACCATTGGATCATCTTCAACAATTAATACATTTCTCATACGTTACCACCCTTAAATAATGAAACCATAAATTTCTTTTTACCATCTTGCTCCTCAATTAATACTTCTCCCTTATAAAGCTCTACCCTTGATTTTACTAAATATAAACCCGTTCCACGTCCTTCAGCTTTAGAAGAAACACCTCTTTCAAACATGTATGCTTTTATGTATTCAGGTATCTTAATTCCATTATCTTCAACCTCTATATATATTTTTTCGGCATTTTCTGATAAAAACACAGTAACTTCTTTAATTTCATTTTCATTAGCGATACATGCATCAAAGGAATTCTCAATAAAGTTTCCAATCACCGTAACTAAATCATCAGAACATATGCCACCGTGCTCTTCATAGAGTAATGAATTTTTCTTTAACATAAATTTTATTTTCTTTTCCCTTGCAATGGCACCCCTACCACTCAACATTGCCCTTACATAAAAATCATCTATGTTTGAATATTTTTGACTTAAAGCTTCATCAATTTCTTTCATTTGCAATATATATTTCTTTGCTTCATCATATTGTTTTATATTTATAAGTCCTAATATTACATGAAGCTTATTTTTAAATTCATGTACATTTGCCCTAAGATCTTTTACCACTTCATCTATTCCTGTTATTTCTTTAGCAATCCTCTTTATTTCAACTTTATCTATTAATGTTATAACTGCACCAAGATATTTATCTCCTTGCATATTGTGGTAAAGCGTTACAAAAACTCTTTTATTTTGTATCCACATTTCCTTCATTTCAAAGGATTCTCGATTTTCTAAATATGGCTTTAATCTTTCTATAATACTATATACAGAAAATCCTCCAAATAAATTAAAGCAACTTTTATTAACCTCAACAGGATTATCCTTTTCATCTAAGGCTATAATTCCGTTACTAATGCTATTTATAATAATTCTTTTTTCATTATATAATTTTGCTATTTCTTCTGGTTCCATATTAAACATAGATTTTTTTATCCTTTTTGCAAAATATAAAGCAAAAATTATAGTTATAATAAAAACCAAAAAAAACAACGCTAAATATGTATTTCGTGTACTTCTATCTAAATCCTCAAGCTCTTTATAAGACTTTCCAACCATTACAAAGCCAATCTGTTTCCCATTTTTTAAGATAGGCTCAAATCTTCTTAATGTAGTCCCTTGTGATCCCTTTTTTATAGAATAATACCCTTTTGGAGTTTTTAATATATCTTTTCTATCATCTCCTCTAAATGCTTGTCCCACTTGCTTTATGTCATTGTGAGCATATTTTATACCTTTCATGTCACAGATTACGATTACATCTACATCATTTAGCTTTCCCAAATATGCCATTACATGTTTTTGAATACTTAAATCATTTTGCTTGCTCACAAGTTTATCACAAACTAATTTATCTTGACCAATTAAAACGGCAGTATTATATAAATTTTCCTTTATCCTTGCTTCTATTAAATTTAACTTATCATTCAAGAATATATAATAAGATATAATAATTGGTATCATTGCAATAAGTACTGCTCCTAGCACTACTTTTTTTTCAAATTTATTTTTCATAATTTATCACCAAAAGTAATTATAACAGAATATTACCCCTATTTCATTAGTACTTTATAACCATAAGTTATTTTTTAGTTTTAATATTTTATGGCTATGTTTTAAATAAGTGTTGATTTTCACACTTATTTAAAACATAGCTTCGTTTAGTAAGTTTAGCTATTTTTAAAAGAATGTTGATGTGATGTGCTCACTTTTATGGACTCTTAGGATTGCTCGTTTATAATTTGCGTAATTTTGACTAGGACGGTCAAAGCCATTTATGCATCAGGACGATGCATATAAATGGGTAGCAAATTATAAACGAGCAATTCTTAGTGTCCATTAATGTTATAAGCTCATATCAACATTCTTTTAAAACATAGCCTATTTTATTTCTACGCATTATAGGGTTACCACCATAAATTTCTGTGCGGTAACCCTTCAATGCTATTATACATACTAAGCTATTTCATTTTTGCATTTTCCAGTAGTTATGAACTCATGCATATTTTCATACGATATTCCAACCATATTAATTAAAGCTTGATCCGTAAAAGAACCTATGTGTGGAGTTACTATTACTTTTGGAAATAAACTAAGCAATTGTTCTACAGCTTTATTTTCCAATTCTCTTCCCTTTAAATTTTTAGAGAAGAAGCTTGTTTCTCCTTCAAATACATCTGTTCCATATCCTGCAAGTTTTCCTGATTTAACTGCATTTAATATAGCCATGTTGTCTTGTAATTCTCCTCTTGCAGTATTTATAAGTACAGCGCCATCTTTCATCTTTCCTACAAATTCTGCATTTATCATATGATGGTTCTTATCTTTAAAATAAGGTAAATGAACTGATATTATATCTGACTCTGCAAGTACTTCATCTAAAGTCTTAAATTCAACTATTTCTTTTGCAATGTCACTTTGGAATACATCATATCCAATTACTTTTGCACCAAGTCCCTTAAATAGCTTTGCTGTTGTGTATCCTATTTTACCTACTCCAAGTACTCCAACTGTACAGTTTCTAACTTCTTTACTGAACATTTTTGCATCCACAGTAAAATCTTTTTCTTTTGTTCTGTTAGTAGCATATGCTGTATTTCTTAAAAGCATCATTGCAAGTGTAACAGCAAGTTCTGATATAGCATTTGGTGAATAAGCTGGTACATTTGCTACTCTTAAATTAAATTCTTTTGCAGCTTGTAAATCTATATTGTTGATTCCAGCAGCTCTTGATAATAGGTATTTAATACCATTCTCGGATAAGTACTCTAAATTTTGTCTATCTGCTGTGCAAGTACCTCTGATTATTACAGCATCAGCACCTTTAGCTTTACATACATTATCATGATTTAAGTTTTCACCTACTAACTCCAATTCGTATCCATATTCATTTAACTTGTTAAAAAAAGCAACTTCTATATCTCTTACTCCGTAACAAACTAATTTAGTTGACATTTTATCTTCCTCCTAAAATCTAAATTTTACATAAATATATGTGATTGTTTAATAACTTCAAGTATAACAATCCATATTGGCATGCACACTACACTAGCTAGCGTAGATAATAATGAACAATTTGATGTTGCAACCGCCTCTTTATCAAAGCTTATGGCATAGGCCGCTGCCACAGTAGCTGTTGGTGTTGCCATTGCAATTACAATTGTAGCTACTGCTATAAATGAAAAATGTAATATTCCGCTTACAGTTAAAACATATAAACAAACAAGATTTAATGCTGGTACTATTATTACTTTCATGAAACTATAATACCAAGAATCTTTTGAAGTTATAGCATCCTTAAAAGGGATTTCAGCAAGTTTTGCACCAACACTAAGCCATGCAAGTGGTGAACATAATTTTTCAAGATATGATAAAGGTGTAAATAACCATAAAGCAGTTTTGTCTATTCTTAAGAACGCAAAATGCATTGCCTTACCCTTCTCAACAACATTCACTTGTGGAAGTGATGCCTGGAATATCCAAACAATTATACCTGCAAAAGTTGCTATAATAATAGGATTTGAAATCATCTTTTTAAAGTTATTCTTGTCCATTTTCATTCCTGACATTTTTATGTATGCATAAGAATACAAGAATACTCTGTAAGCTATATTAAAAATTGAAGCATACATTACTCCTGTTGCTCCATAAACTGCTTGAGTTATTGGAATACCAAAGAATGTAGTTGAACCAAATATAGTAAGAACTCTTAAAACTTCTTTTTTATCGCCTTTAAATTTAATGTACAAAATTTTAGTTATTGCTATTAATATTATGTAAATTGCAAATCCCCAAATTAGAAGATTAATTCCTTGCTTTAAATTATGCTGATTAATATCCTGCATAAATGAATCATATGCCAATGCTGGTAGTGCCGCTGTAAGAACAACATTACTTAAAATTTTTGAAGTTGTATTATTAAATACTTCCTTTTTCCTAAGATAGTAACCAAATAAGATAATTAAAATTGATGATGCAATTGCACCAACAATACTTGGGTTACTCACAATTTTCCCTATAGTTTGAGCCATATTCATGTGATAAGTCCTCCTTAAAAATTAACCTCTTGTTTTTTTTACTAAAGATAAACCATTTGAAGTTTCAATATGTTTTATCTTTAATTAGCCTAAGTTTGTAGATTTTTTAACTTTTCATTGCGCAAAACCACAATAAAATTTTAAACTTGTCTTTTTTTCAACAGTCTCAGTTTATAATATTTTTTGTATTAACTTCAATTTTTCTAGCTTTTTTAATAGTTTTTTAAGTTTTTTAAGTGAATTTTATCGTTTTAAGGAAGCTATGTTTTAAATAAGTGTGAAAATCAACACTTACTTAAAACATAGCTTAATAAAAAAAACACCAATTTTAACATTATAAACATTAAAATAAGTGTTTCTTCGCAAAAATATTTTTTCCATTCTGCAACTCTACTTTTTTACAGTTTCACAAATTAAATTTGCCATACTACTTATAGTAGAGTACCCATATACAACATTATTTAAAAACATACTAGATAATATTTTTCTTTCACCATTACTTTCTACAACAAAGCAATCTTCTCTTAGTGTTCTTTCATCACATATTACTTCTTTTATAACACAATGAGAATCATTTACATCTTTAAAACAATCTGCATCTATATAGTGCATTATGACTATATCGCCTTCCATTAAAGCAAACTTACATTCAAAATCAATAGGCCAGCAAGACGGCGGAGCTATTAAAAGTTCTGTTTCTTCAATAGCTCTAAGATTACAACCAATAACTATTGTTCTATAGCTTCCTATTTTGTTAATAATTTCACCCGGCATTTCTGGCATTGAACTTTGGTATTTAAAAGACCACATAACATCTCCATCATCTACAATTTCAAAATCACTACCAAGTTTTATAGCATTATTCACAACTTTATTGACCTGTTTCCAAGAATATTCTTTATCTGATTCTTTATATACTTTATTAAAATACTTATTTTTTATTAATTTATTTGGTATTTTATATAAATCTACATAATCAATATCTTCTTTTGTACTTGTCTCATCTTTCCTACAGGTTATTAATAACGGTTTACTCGGATTATCACATATAACTAAATCAGTAGTATTGATACAATTGGTGATTGTTGAAATGATAACCATTCTCCCATTTTCGGCATATTTTCTAGCTTGTGCTAGGATATAAAGGAATTCATTTTCCATACCAGTAATCAATCGAGGACTTTTATTCTTATCATACAATTCTCTTATAATATATGGATTTAACATTAACCATACAAAAGTATCTGCATAGTTTCTCAGTAAATTAGCATGATCTTTATACTCTTCATTAAAAGTTTTTTTATAGCTATTTTCTGAATTAATTATTTCAATAGCTATTTTATACTGAACTTCATACAATAACATTGATGAATCTACATTATCTATTTCCTTAAATAATTTTCTTCTTACTTCTTTAAGCTCTTCATGGATATTCATAAGCCTGCCTCATTTCAATTTATTTTCTTCAATTCTTAACATATAGATATACCATACAACCGCGAACTAAACTTCGTTTTTTGATACTTTAAACCAGTGCACCAAGGCATATGCTAAAAAAATCACAATAAAAACTATAGAACTTTTTAATAAATCTTCTGCACTCATATGAAAATTAAAATATAAAAATGGTATAGTAATATTTGCTATAATAATTGCATCTATAAAAATATTAGAAATATACTTGAGGAATGATACTATAATATTCTTTTTCCTATTTTGTAAAATCTTATTCTCACCGCAATTCATTTAATTTCCACCTTCCCCTTTATACATCTAAAGATAATCAATTTGAAAAGTTAAAATTGACTCTACCAAATTTATCTTGTTAAATTACAATTTGTCGAGGAGAGTACAGTGAATGATGATTTACCTTTCGCTTCTCTTAGGTAAATCTTAAACTTAATGTTGTCAGCTTCGCTGAGCACCATGTATTGTGCGATTGCGTAAGCAATAAAGAAAATAAATTTTCAGATTTTTCTACACTCGCGTAGAAAAATCATCCTTCGTTGTACTCTGTACTCTGTACTCCGTACTCTGTGTTAAATTGTAATTTGTGAGGATAAATTTGGCACTTGCAATTTCAATATTTCAAGTTGTACATCTATAACAATCCTTTATTGTTAATAAAATATCAATATATACTATTATACCAAATATATTTATATTTAAAAACATAAATTTTTTGATTTTTGAAACTTTAAAACTAAATTTATGCAAAAAAATGCATCTAAAGGATATTATGAATGTCTTTAGATGTATTTTTTGATTTAAATTCAATTATAAAAATCATATTTATATATTTTAAAATAAAAAAGAGTCATACGAGCAAATTTGTCGTATGACTCTTTTTTATTATTGCTATGTTTTAAATAAGCGTTGATTTTCACACTTATTTAAAACATATCCTTATTATTTAATCAACTTACAAACATCATTAGCAAATTGAACGGGATCTTCTACTGGAAGTCCTTCAATTAAAAGTGCTTGATTATATAGTAAGTTTGCATACATTTTTAATTTATCCTTATCATTTGCAAAAGCTTCTTTAATTGCAGTAAACATTTCATGATTTGTGTTTACCTCTAAAATTTTATCAGCCTTAACATTGTTATTATCAGGCATCATACTAAGTACTTTTTCCATTTCTATAGAAAGTTCTCCGTCATTAGAAAGACAAACAGGATGAGTTTTCAATCTACTTGATGCTTTTACTTCTTTTACCTTATCGCCTAAAGCTTCTTTCATAAAATCAAATAACTCTTTATTTTCTTCTGTTTCTTTCTTACTCTCTTTTTCATCTGCTTCAAATCCTAAATCTTTGCTAGAAACAGATTTGAATTCTTTTTCTTTATACTTCATTATCATTTTGATTGCAAATTCATCAACATCATCAGTGAAGTATAAAATTTCAAAACCTTTATCCTTTACCATTTCAGTTTGTGGTAATTTATCGATTTTTTCTATGCTTTCGCCTGCTGCATAATATATATATTTCTGCTCTTCTTTCATACGAGTAACATACTCATCAAGACTTACAAGTTTCTTTTCTGTTGATGAATAGAATATTAATAAGTCTTGAAGTACTTCCTTATTAGCTCCATAATCAGAATAAACTCCATATTTAAGTTGTTTTCCAAAGCTTTCAAAGAACTGTTCATACTTCTCACGATCATTTTTAAGCATTAATAAAAGTTCACTCTTAATTTTATCTTTTATTTTCTTAGCAATAAATTTTAATTGTCTATCATGCTGTAAAAGTTCTCTTGAAATATTAAGTGAAAGATCAGCTGAGTCTACTAATCCTTGTGCAAAACTAAAATAGTCAGGAAGTAAATCTGCACATTTTTCCATTATTAACACACCATTTGAATAAAGCTCTAGTCCTTTTTGGAACTCTTTTGTATAAAAATCATAAGGAGCTCTAGCTGGTACAAATAATAATGTAGTATAGCTTGTTAACCCCTCAACACTTGAATGAATTGTTTTTAATGGTTTTTCAAAGCCAAAGTGCTTATCCATATAAAATTGATCGTAATCTTCCTGCTTCAATTCATTTTTATTTTTTCTCCAAATTGGAACCATACTATTTAAAACTTCATCTTCAAAATAATCTTCGTATTCCTTGTCACTGCCTTCTTTTAATTTACTTTTCTTTACTAACATCTTAATAGGATATTTTATAAAATCCGAATATTTTTTAATTAAAGCTTTTATTTTATATTCATCTAAAAACTCGTCATAATTTTCATCTTCAGTATTTTCTTTAATTTTTAATGTAATTTCAGTTCCAACTTCTGCTTTTTCTGTTAGTTCAATTTCATAACCTTCTACACCTTTTGATTCCCACTTATAGCTTTCTTCTGAATTTATAGACTTACTTTTAACAGTAACTAAGTCTGATACCATAAATGATGAGTAAAAACCAACTCCAAATTGACCTATAATATCTACTCCATCTTTTGCTTCATTTTCATTTTTAAATGCAAGAGAGCCACTCTTTGCAATAGTACCAAGATTGTTTTCAAGTTCATCCTTTGTCATTCCTATACCAGTATCTGTAATGGTAAGTGTTCTCTTTTCTTTATCAGCAGAAATTCTAATATAAAAATCCTCTTTATTAAAACTTACATTTTCATCAACAAGTGAACGATAATAACTTTTATCAATTGCGTCACTTGCATTTGATATAAGTTCTCTCAAAAATATCTCTTTATTTGTATAAATAGAATTAATCATTAAATCGAGAAGTCTTTTAGACTCTGCCTTAAATTGTTTTGTAGCCATTTTATCATTTCCTTTCATTATAAAAAATGTAAAGAGTATTCTATTTATAAGGCTTTTACATGCCTAAACAAACCCCGCCCTTATTTCAGCGTGGCTATTTTTATTTTTGTTAGCACTCTCAATAACTGAGTGCTAATTTTATTTTAACAATTATTTCTACTTTGTCAATATGTTTTTACAATTTATTTAATTATTTGTTAGGATAAACAAAACTTTTCTATAGCACTTGCTACTCCATCTTCATCATTGGTTAAAGTTACGAAATCAGCACAAGCTTTAACTTCCTGTGGCGCATTACCCATTGCAACCCCAAGTCCAGCATACTCTATCATATCCGTATCATTGTAATTATCCCCTGCAGCCATTATTTCACTCTGCTCTATGTTAAACTTTTCTCTAAGAACATTAATTGCAGAAGTTTTAGAAGCTTCCTTTGGCATAATCTCCAAGTATGTTGGCTTTGAAGGGTATACATTTAAATCACCAGTTTTGATTTTTTCCTTTAATAAACTTATTTTATTTGACTCTGCCATACACAAAATTTTATTTACTCCTGTGCCTTCATTTTTCCACTTTTCAATTAGAACTTGAAAATTCACTATAATCGGAGTTATATTAGTTATTTCGCTTTCCTGCTTTGCCCATTCATCCATTTTTTCTATATACCATTCATTATCCTTGTATAAGCTTACATGAACTCCAAGCTCCTGAGCCTTCTTATGCACTTCCTTGATATTTGAAACTGATATAAAATTCTTTGATATTACTCTTCCACCCTTATCCAAGACTAAAGCTCCACTATAGCAAATAATTGGTTCTTCTATTTCAAGTTCTCTCTGTAAAAATAATATTCCCTTCGGCATTCTAGCTGAAACCAGTATTACAGGAATTTGCTTTTCCTTTGAAGCAAGTTGAATTTTTTTCTTTGTCTCTGGTGTAATCTCGTGCTTTGAATTTAATAACGTTCCGTCAATGTCCAAACATATCATTTTAAAATTTCCCATTTTACTCATCTCCCCTATATTGTAACAAGTTTAATATTGTTACTTTTTATAATATTAACAAATTCACTTGGTGGCATACTATCAGTTACAAGGATATCTATTTCATCCAAATTTAATCCCTTAAAGTAACTTAATTTGTTAAACTTTTCAATTTCGGCAAGCACTATAACTTTAGAAGAATTTTTGCAAACTTGATTTTTAACATAAGCATCCTCTTCATCAGCATAAAAAATTCCCTCCTCTGTTATAGCTGCAGCCCCCAAAAATGCAACATCAAACTTTACTCCCTTAACATAATTCATGCAATCTGGATTATAAAAAAATCTATTTTCCTTATTAAAACATCCTCCCATTGAATATAGTTTTACATCTTTTTTTTCAGATAGTATTTCAATATTATCAAGAGAATGAGTAAATACTGTAATACTTTTATCCACATATTGTGCAAGAAAACTTACTGTAGTGGAAACATCAAAAAAGTAATGTTCTCCAGCTTCAATAAACTCCAATGCCCTTTTTGCAATATTCTTTTTTTCTTCAGAGTACGCTTCAAGCCTCTCTCTATAGTTTTTAATTGTATTTTTTAAAACTGGAAGACTAATACCTCCACGGCTTCGAACTGCTGCCCCCTGTTCAATAAGCTTTACAATATCACGTCTTGCAGTATCCCTAGCTACCCCAAACATTTCACAAATAGTGTGTATTGACATACTGTTGTTCTTGTTTAAATATTCTAGTATTTTTAAAAGTCTTTCTTCCTGATACATAGGACCTCCCATGAATAAATATCATTCTTCAATTTATTACGCATATATAGATAAACTTAAAATTCCTTTAGCTTAAAACCTTTACAAAAGCTGATGCTTCGTATTTTTCATGTTCAGCAAGTAACACTCCTAACTTAACGCAGCCAGCCTTTTAATAACAGTATCTTCTTCATCCTCATAATTTTATTATAAGCATTTTTAAGTAATAAATCAACACTTTTAAGTAATTGTATCAAAATCTTGGAATCTACCTTTTAAGTTTCGCATTCAATTTAGTGATTCTACATATCTTTTAGCTTTTAGTAAATCATATCCTGTTGCCTCTCTACATACCTTAACTGCTTTAACTTTTTGTCCATCAGAAAGAAGTTTCCTTAACCTAGCATCTAATTCGTCCTTATTACCTTTCGGCTGCTTATCTAAAACAACTTGCTTTCCTTCTTTAATTGCTACGGCTAAAGCATCAACATGATTTTTGGCTTCCATTAAACCAGCTCCTGTTGCAATTCTGTATTCTTTTACAGCTTTAATCATTTGTTTCTCTAAAATAAGTTTTCCAATTTTCTCATCTATATTCACATGATTTTTAGTACTAGTATTATCTATATTCTCGCCATTTTTACTATTAATCGGTACTTGAATTTGTCCTCTTTCCCTATGTTTATTAACAACTCTATATGCAATTAACGCCATTAGTATACAAATTAAAACTATCAAAATAATATTTTCCATAATTATCCCTCCCTAATTAATACTTACGAAACTATATACAATTTTTAGAGCAGAGTACAGATGACAGAGTACAGTGTACAGTGAAGGACGATTTTTCTCCGTTAACACTACGAAAGATCTGAAAACTTATTTTCTTTATTGCTGCGCAATCGCGCCATTGATGGTGCTCAGCGAAGCTGACACCATTTAAGTTTAAGATTTACCTGAGTAAAACGAAAGGTAAATTATCCTTCACTGTACTCTGTACTCTGTCATCTGTACTCTATGTTCTTTCCTTAAGCCCATGTTTTTATGAAGCAATAATGTTGTAGGACAATTTAAATAAAGGCCAATAAATCTTGGAAGCTAATTGTTAAAAGCCTTAGAAGTTTCAATCTGTCTGAGCGCCCAGCGAGTTATTGAAACTTCTTAGGATTTTAACAATTAGCTTCTTAGATTTATGACCTTTATTTAATGTCCTGCAATATTATTGCTTCACAAATTCCTCAATTAACTTTCTTGCAAGAGTAAACTTTAAGGGTATATTCGGCAAATTATCCTTGCTAAACCACTTAGCATCTAATATTTCCTCACCATCAACTTTTATTTCCTCTGACTCATAGTCTGCAAAAAAACCAAGCATAAGAGAATTTGGAAATGGCCAAGCTGAACTTTTATGATATCTAACATTCTTTATTTTTATTCCAACCTCTTCAAATACTTCTCTTTTAACAGCAGCCTCTAGATTTTCTCCAGCTTCAACAAAGCCTGCGATTAAGCTGTACTTATTATTTGCAAAATTTTTATTATGAGCTAAAAGTATTTTGTCTCCTTTTATAATCCCAACTATTATAGCAGGACAAATCACAGGATACATAACATTTCCACATTTAGGGCAAACTTTTGCCATCTCGTCTTTTTTGTTTTCTGTTTTATTACCACATTTCCCACAAAACTTATGCGTTCTATCCCAATTTAATACTTCACTTGCTCTTCCTGCTGCTAAAAATATTTCTTCTTCCATGAGTGCACCAACTTCACGTAAAGCTAAAAATTTAAAATTCTGTGCCAAATCAATTTCATCAGAAATCTCAACAGTAAAACAAGATTTATTTCCAAGTTCACCTATAAAAAACTTATTCTCATATATAATATTTAAGTCTTTTATTTCATCAAAATTAGGTACGTATAAATTGTCTTCAACCTTTTTTAACAATAAACTTCCTTTAAAAAATACAAAACACAAATCATAAACATCACTTTTTCTAAAAACATCATTTAATATTTTAAATTTACTCATCTCTATTAAATCCTTTCATTAACTTGCAACATTATTTTTTTGTATACGAAAATACGCTTTTCTGTGCTTAATACAAAGTGGCACCTCATATGCAAGCATTATAATCCATCCACCTAAACAACTTAATGCAATACCTACAATACCCATTTTAGGTGCTAGCAAATAAGAAAGTACTACTCTACCAACAATTTGTAAAAAAGTTGACATTAAAGTAATCTTTAAATCTCCCATACCCCTAAAGTAGCCTTGTATACCATTTGTCCAGCTTGGAAGCAAGTAAAAAAATGCCATAAGTTGAAGATAGTTTACTCCTAATTTTATAACATTCCCCTCATCGTTTGGCACAAATAACTTCATAAGCCCTCTAGCTGAAAAATACACTATTCCAACCAAAATACACCAATATAATGTCTCTATTATCATTCCGGACCAAAAGCCCCTTTTTAGACGTTCATTCTTTTTGGCCCCCCTATTTTGAGCTAAAAAAGTTGTCATTCCACTGCTTATACTTTGCTCTGGTGTAAAAGCAAAATCATCCACACGATTAACGGCATTAAAGGTGGCAATGCTATCTACGCCCAACGGATTAACTGCGCCTTGTACTAAAAATTTTCCTACATATAAGCAAGTCTGCTGCATAGCAGTAACCCAGCTATAATTCACTGTGATTTTCAGGAGAGTCTTGTCCAATATAAATTCTTTTCTTGAAAGACGAAGCATTGGAACCTTTATGTAAACATATGTAATGCAAAAAACACTCGAAAGCATTTCCGCAGTAACCGTAGCAATTGCAGTACCTGGAACTCCCCATTTTAAATACACTACAAAAATTATATCCATAAGCACATTTAAAAAAGATGAAATAATTAAAAATATCAATGGCGTTTTCGCATCTCCAATACTACGCAATGCCGCAGCATAAACATTGTATAAAAAAGTAAAAATAAGCCCACAAAAAATTATTCTAAGATATAACACAGAATCATTAATTATTTCATTAGGTGTATGTATCAGTTGTAAAATAGGTCTAGTTATAATAAAACATAAACTAATCATAATTATTGTAAATACTAGTCCAGCTAACATTGTCGTAGATACTTCACGCTTCAATTTTTTTATGTTTTGAGAGCCAAAATATTCACTCATTAGTACTGAAGCTCCCATACAAATTCCAACAATAAAAAAGATTACAATATTCATAATAGGACTTGCTGTACCAACTGCTGCTAGAGCATTTTTGCCAACAAATCGCCCAACAATAATAGAATCTGCTGCATTATAAGTTAACTGAAAAATATTTCCCAATATTAACGGCACAGCAAACTTAACTAAATGCTTTGAAATATTTCCCTTTGTCATATCCGTAGCCATATTTAATCACCATCCAATTTTGCACACGCTAACGACTATGTATAATTATATATTAATTCCTGCATAAATTAAAGCTTGGATTTATTTCATATTTTTTCTTTACACGAACACATGTTCTATGCTATAATTTCAACAAAGGAGATGTTTTTCGTGGATGTTTTTGACAAATTAAAAATTTTAACAGATGCGGCAAAATACGATGCAGCTTGCACTTCAAGTGGAGTTAACAGAAAAGCAACTAAAGGTGGAATAGGAAGTTCTGAGGCTTGTGGTATATGTCACAGTTTTGCTGGAGATGGACGCTGCATTTCACTTTTAAAGGTACTAATGTCTAATGCTTGCTGCTACAACTGCCAATACTGCGTCAATAGAATTTCTAACGATACTCCACGTGCATCATTTACTCCGCGAGAGCTTGCGGATTTAACAATTAATTTTTATAGAAGAAACTATATTGAAGGCCTTTTTTTAAGTTCTGGAATATTAAAAAATCCTGATTATACCTGTGAACAAATGATCGAAGTTCTTAGGATTTTAAGGGAAGATTATAGATTTTCAGGCTATATTCATGCAAAAGCAATTCCTGGTGCTGATAAAATGCTTATTGATAGACTTGGCATGCTTGCAGATCGTATGAGTGTAAATATAGAACTACCATCACAAAATAGTTTAAAGTTGCTCGCTCCAGATAAATCAAAACATTCTATTTTAACACCTATGGGACATATTCAAAGCCGAATACAAGAAAACTCAACCGATATTGTAAAATATAAGTCTGCACCAAAATTTGTTCCCGCTGGACAAAGCACTCAAATGATCATAGGTGCTACACCTGATACAGATTTCCAAATTTTAAATTTAACTGAAAGTCTTTATAAAAAGTACAAACTAAAGCGTGTATTTTTTTCAGCCTATATGCCAGTAGCTGAAAATCCTCTTCTGCCAGCAATAAGCACAAGGCCTCCTCTTTTAAGGGAACATAGACTTTATCAAGCTGATTGGCTGCTTAGATTCTATGGCTTCTCTGCAAAAGAGCTTTTGGATGAAAAAAATCAAAGCTTTAATCCATATATAGATCCAAAATGCAACTGGGCACTTAACCACATGGAACAATTCCCTGTAGATGTAAATTTAGCTTCCTACAATGATTTACTTAGAGTACCTGGTATTGGTGTAAATAGCGCCAAACGTATTATTACAGCTAGACGCTCGGTTAAACTTGATTTTAACGGACTGAAAAAACTTGGGGTAGTTCTCAAACGAGCACAATACTTTATAACCTGCAGCGGTAAAATTATATATGGACTCAAAATTACACAAGATTCTGTTTTACGTTCCATGCTATCAGAAAAAACTTTAAGTATGTATAGACATAATACTTTACCAGAACCAGAAGCAAAACAACTATCCTTTTTTGATAATCTTAAGTTACAGTAGAGATTAGAGAGTAGAGAGTAAAGCGAGGATTAATTACCTAATTGGCTTATGCCCAAAGCCTTATATCCATATTTTTTAATCAAACTACGATTTTATTTTTATACTAAAAGTACTAATTAAATATCCCTCGATATATATAAATCTAGTCTTAACTTTGCTCTCTACTCTGTGCTTTTTACGTTTACAAAATTAGGAGGATACAAAAATGATTAAAGAATCAAATTTAGTTTACGAATATGATGGAAGCTTCGAAGGATTACTTTGCTGCGTATTTGAAAGTTATGCAAAAAAAGAAATTCCATGTGATATTAACTTAATTGATTCAGGTACTCTAACACTTTTTCCAACAAAAAAAATTGCAACAGATTTGCAAAAATCTAATAGAGTTTTAGTATCTATACCTAAAAAAATAGGTTCTTCCGCCCTTGAATTTATGCAAAACGCTTTTTTAACATGCCTTTCACAAAAAGAACTTTATATTCTTTTATTCTTGCGAATGGGCTACACCTATGGTCCCTCCGTCATAAATATGTTATCAAATGATGTTGTTAATACCTTGTTTAAAGCTGTTAAAAATTTGCACAATGAAAGTCACTTATTTAAAGGATTTATCCGATTTTCTATTTTTAACAATGCTTTAGTTTCAGAAATAGAGCCCAAAAATTATGTTCTTCCTCTTTTAGTACAGCATTTTTCTGAAAGATACCCAGAAGAACATTTTTTAATTTATGATAAAACGCATAGCATGGCACTTATATACAAACCTTATAGATCAACCATTATACCAATAGAAGAATTAACACTTCCAGAATTAAATGATGATGAAAGACACTTTCAAGATTTATGGAGACTTTTCTATAAAACCATTGAAATTCAAGGACGCCATAATCCTAAATGTCGAATGAGCCATATGCCTAAAAGATACTGGAATTACTTAACAGAATTTGGCTATATGCAAAAATCACTGCCTCCTTCAAAATAGATTGTGAACCTTAAATATAAAGCATCATATATTAGTAATGTAACTAATAATTAAGGAAGACTCACATGATGCTAGTTTTATCTGCTTTACTATTTAGCTTATCCTCCAACTTAGATAATTTAGTTGTAGGTACTGCTTACGGAATAAAGAAAATAAAAATAGGAAAAGTTGCAAATCTTATAATAGCTATTGTTACATCTACAGGAACATTTTTATCTATGTCTGTTGGATACTATATATCAAGATTTTTGTCTCACAATCTAGCTAACTTTTTAGGTGCTGGTGCCATTATTATACTTGGAATATATTTCGCAATTGAAAGTATAATAAAACTTATAAATAATACTAAATCAAAAGAACTTTCTTTAAAAGACATCGATGATATGATTGAATATGCTGAGAAATCAGATTTAGATAAATCCGGTGATATAGATATTAAAGAAGCACTGCTTGTGTCATTTGGACTAACTTTTAATAACTTAGGCACAGGCATAGCTGCAAGTGTAACTGGGGTTAGTATCGGCTTTACGGTTATTTTTACATTTATATTAAGCATCATTACAATTCTACTTGGAGAAGCCCTTGGCAATCATGTAATTGGTAAAGTTTTAGGAAAGTACGCTCCTTTAATTTCGGGTATAATTCTTATATTACTCGGCATTATTGAATTATTCAATTAAAGATAAATCACTTGAAACTTCAAAATTAATTTGTATCAAAATGCCGGTTTCTTGGCATTATGGTGCACATGAATTTTAATAGTTGAAATGGTTTATCTATATAAACAGATACTGCTTAAAATCTAATTGTAAAAGTAGATTTTAAGCAGTATCTGTTTTTTTATCAAAGCACATGAACTATTCGTAAATCCTTGCTACCCTTCTGCCTATGTTACAAATAAATTCATAATTAAAGCTCCCTGCCATATTTGCTAATTCTTCAACGGTGATAATATTTTCGCCTTCCTTGCCGATTAAAGTCACCTCATCTTCAATTTGAACATTAGCTATATGTGTCACATCTACCATCATTTGATCCATGCAAACTCTTCCAAGTATAGGAGCATATTCTCCATGAATTAAAACTCTCCCCTTTGAAGAAAGTCCACGCATATATCCATCAGCGTAACCTACAGAGACTGTTGCAATTTTAGTATTTTCTTTTGTAATATAAGTTTTTCCATAGCTAATACCATTTCCAGCAGGTACTTCAGACACATTTATTACATGAGCCTTCCAGGTTAAAGCTGGCTTTAATTTAATAGAATTTTTATCTACTTGCTCTGAAGGATACAAACCATATGTAATTATACCGCTCCTAACCATATCAAAACGATGATCCTTAAATTCCATGATTCCTGCACTATTGCAAACATGTTTGATAGGTATATTTACTTTCTCGTCTTCAAGCATTTTCAAAAATTCATCATATGCTGCTTCCTGCATTTTAGTATAACTTTTATCCTCTTCATCTGCACAGGAAAAGTGAGTAAACATTCCTTCAAGAATTACATTTTCCATACCTGCAATTTTTTTTATATCAAAAATACTTTCTTTATTCACTTTAAAACCAATTCTATTCATTCCAGTTTCTACTGCAATATGAACTTTTATTTTCTTATCAAGCTTAGCTGCACATTTTGATAACTCTTCCGCCATTTTAATATTATAAATAGTTTGAGTTATATCGTATTTAACTAACTTATCATTTTGACTTTTTGACGTATATCCTAAAATTAATATTGGTATTTGTACACCATTTTCTCGAAGCTCTACTGCCTCTTCTATAGTTGCAACGGCAAAATAATCAACTTTATCTTGAAGAAAATTTCCTAGCCTTACAGCTCCATGCCCATAACCATTAGCTTTTATTACTGCCATAACTTTTACATTGCTTTCTATTTTTCCTCTAACCTCATTTATGTTGTGTTCTATAGCCGCTAAATCTATTTTTGCATAAGTTCTAAGATACTCTTTCATATACACCCCTAGCCCCCTTTATCTATCACTTAAATAAATAGATTTTTCAATTAAATATTTCTGCTGGTGTGCATTCTATATTTAATAAACATATTAAACTTTTCACCATACCTCAAATTATATCTTTTAATTTTTCATCACTGAAATTTTCATCATAAAATCCAAGTTCAATTACCTTTTCAAACCAAGTAGCACAAGTTTTTTCTAATTTCATAGCAGATTCTACGGTTTCTCTCATTAAGCTTACTATTGACATATTCATCTCCAAATTACATCCATCTATTGCTGGAATTAAATCTCCATACATATCTATCATGCCACTTCTAGATGCTGTAATCATGGCCTCTTTTTCCATTTCCTTTGTATGCATTATATTTAAATCCTTTTTTAAATAAGCCAAGGCTGCTATAAGTCCGTAACATCCCCAGTCTGAAACGGTTGCCGTTATAACATTATCTGCTGCTACCTTTGCTAATATTCCTCCCTCACAACCACAATTACAGCCTCCCTTTGCTGCATATGGTACATATTCTTCTAGATGTTCTTTTAAAGTTCCCATGCCAAGTTCATTTCCTAAGTCTCCTATGGCTATATTTAAAACACCTTTTTTTTGTAATTTAGTAAATAAAATGTCCTGTTTTGCTTCAAGTTCACTTACATCCAAACCAACGGCATTATGATAAACGCCAATTGAATTAGCTCCTGGGCACTCTATACTTATAACAGCACTTGGAATTCCTTTTGCTATAAGTTCATCTGCCTCGCTTTCTGCTTTTTCTTTATCCTTTGTAAATGGTATACACGCTATTGATAATGGATATTCTTTTAATTCCTCAATGCTCCCTTGAAAATGAAGTCCAATTACATATGCCAAATTATTTACTGCTTCTAGATTATCTTCTGGGCACACAATCACAGGTTTTACGTTAAAACCTTTTACCAAAGCTCTAGCCAAAAGCATTGTACTTACAATCCCATCCATTTCAGCTTTTTTAAATGGACGTAGAACGAAACCTGTCATTATATATACGATGTCGCCTTCCTCTAAGGTATCTACTAATTTTTTAGCACTATTAATAGTCAAAGGTTCTTTAGCATAATCTCTTGCAGCTCTATATAAAATTCTACACACACCATATCCTCTAGGATCTAAATTCATTAAATTGTCTAGGTTTTCACCTATATTCAATATTGTTAACTCTTCCTGATTCATACCTCTTCCCCCCTAAAATTAATTTGTTGCTTCTATAAATTCATTAAGTAGTGCATCTTGAAGCTTTTTAATAAGTTCTGGTGCTTTTCCACCTACAGGCTTTCCATCTATTTCACACGCAGCCATACAAAACTGCCCTGAACTTGTAACTATAACTTCATCTGCTTCCATTAATTCTTTTAAGGAAAAAGCTGTTTCATTAACAGGTATCTCAAATTTCTTACACATTTTTATAATATGAGCTCTTGCTATACCTGGCAAAATTAAATTATCTGTTGGTGCCGTTTTAAAAATTCCATCTTTTATAATAGATACATTGCTGTGAGCACATTCAGTCACTCTATCTCCTCTGTGAAATACTGCTTCTTGACAACCTGCTTCTTCTGTTTTTTGTGCTGCAATTACACTTGGAAGCAAATTTAAAGTCTTTATATTACAGTGTAAAAATCTAGTGTCCTCCAAAGTGATTAATTTTAACTTTTGAGACATATCCTTTATATTTAGCGGCTTTAATATTATCCAGAGATTTGCTTTTACTTCTTCTGGTGGAAAAGCATGATTACGCATTCCTGTTCCTCTTGTAACCTGCCAATATACAAACTGTTCTCCAGAATCAACCTTTTTAACCATTTCTGTTAATAATTCTTTTAATGTTTCCTTTGTATATGGAATTTTAATTCTTAGCAAACCTGCACTATTATAAAAACGATCAATATGCTCATCTAATGCAAATATTTTATGGTTTCTGCTGTAAGTTGCATCATAAACTCCATCACCAAAATAACATACCCTATCGTTCATTGGTATTTTCATGTTCTCAACTAAATCAAATTCCCCATTGTAATATCCTAAATTTTTCATTTACCATTACCTCCTAAAATTAAAAAATCATCAATCTAAACAGCTTGTTTTTAAATTTATGTCATAAATATATGTATTAAATTATCAATTTGTAATTTAAACTTATGATATATTATTAAATAATTTTTTTCAATATTTTTTTTGATTTAGATATGATTTATTTTTTATTTAGTAAATAACAGAAATATTTTTGGTTTTAAGTTAAATAATTCGAAAAATTTACTGTTTACTAATTTTAAATTACATACCTTAAATACCGAAATTCATTGCATAAAAAAAAGACATTAAAATAAATGTCTCAATAAAAACCTTTATTCAGAGTACAACTGACAGAGTACAGAGTACAGTAAAGGATGATTTTCTGTAGCAAAACCACAGAAAATCTTATAACTTATTTTTGATTGCTTACGCAATCGTGTCACTCCTGTTGTCAGCGAAGCTGACAACAGTTAAGTTTAAGATTTACCTGACGTAAGGAAAGGTAAATCCTCCTTCATTGTACTTTGTACTCTGTACTTTGTACTTTGATTTAATTTTTTATATCTTTTAAAACATAATAAGTTTTTGTCCTCGATACACCGTCTAAGCTTTTTATTTGATTATGGACTTTTTCTAACTCCTCTGATGATTTACAAAGTATTTTAAGCATAAAATCAAAATCGCCTGTTAGATAGTAACAAAAAACTATATTTTTATTTTCCTTAATTGCCTTAGTAAAAGATTCATGAAATTTCGGATGATCAAGACTAACTTCCATTAAAGCACTTGTATCATTGCCCATCTTGCCTTCATCTAGTACTATTGTATAATTTTTTATTATTCCATTTTCTTCCATTTTGTGAATACGTTCAATAACGGCTGAGACTGATAAGTGAATTTCTTTACTTATTGCTGATGCTTTAATTCTAGAATTAACTTTTAAACACTCTAATATTTTATAGTCCATGCTATCCATATGCATCCCCCAGTCATTAATGTATTTTATACTTTCACAAATAATCCTATATTTTTTATTACAATTATAGCATAATAAAGCATCTTAGTAATTAGGCAATATTATTTTTTTGCTAATAATAGCCTTTTGTATATCCTCTTCTAATTCATTAATATCTTCCAAACCTATACTTCCATAATATAATTTTTCATACACTGCTCTGTCCTTTTCTATTGCATTTTTCACATCAACATATCCTTGAAAATACACATAATCTCTTACAAAGCCTCCAGGTTTACTCGTATCCTCTAGTCCTATTTTAATACGTGCAACCACATATATAGCATTGTCTAATCCTATATGCGGTTCAATCTCCTTTACCATTTCGTAGAAGGTCATATTACTCATATTTATAGCACTTATGAATCTTGCAGCATATAGCTTTAACATATCAGCGTTCATATTTCCTGATATCTCTTCGTTATACAATGCCAGTCCCTCTTCTGTTGCCAAAGAATTTGGTGTTCCATTTTTAAATATTTCGTATTTTCTGCAAGCGCCATTTTCCATCCTTAATACATGTGTTGATATTTCATGTACGCAAAGCCTTCCTATATCGCCTTTAGAAAACTTTTGATTTCCATTTATATATACTATCTTTTTAACAGGATTTACACTTACCTTAGCAGGCATTTCACATGAAATATTAATTTCCCACTGAAATCCATAAGCCTCTAAACACTTTCCAACCCTTTCTGATAGTTCCTCTGCAGTATATTCTTTTACTTCTTCCTTTGAAGCCAAATTCAAAAACTCTTCAGCTTTTTTTATGTATGATTTATTAGGGATTCCATGCATTTTATTTCCGATATTAGTAACCATATCTTCCTTACCAATATTCTCAAATAACTTCAAACTATAATACTTTACATTTTTTTCTTCTTCATATATCTTTCCTATAGCACTGCATGGAAAATATAACTCATTAAGTTTTTTATACAAAACTTCAAAATCAATATCACTTGTATCACGATATATATATTTAGGGTTATACAACTTTTGTGATACATAGTTTTCTTTAAATTTATTATTTTCTTCTCTTAAATTTACAGGCATTATGTACTTATTAAAACTTACTTCCTTATCTATTCTGTCAAAAACCTTTTCAGCTTGTATAAGCCAGTCTTCATTTTTACTTTGCATACTGTGTCCCCCCATCATTTGTTACAATAATGAGGATTTTCTTCCGCTTTGCTACAGAAAATCTTATAACTTATTTTTTTATTGCTTACGCAATAGCACCATTTATGGTGCTAAGCGAAGCTTATAATTTAAGATTTGCCTTACAAAAGGAAGGCAAATCAACCTTCATTGTGCATTGTGAACTGTGAATTGTGAATTGATTAAATTAGTTCGCAATAATTTTAGATTGTAGCTAAATATTTTTTAGTGCAACATCCCCTTTACTTTGCCCTGTTTTCTCTATTCTACAAATAAAGCTTTTTCTCAATTCTTCTATCAAATTCTGACCAATTTCCTGGTTCTGTTTTCTCCTTTATTTGATAAATCTTATTCATAGTAGCATCTACAGAATCCGCATAATTTACTATAAAGGATTCCTCCATATTCATTTCTCTTGGTGAACCATACTCAAGTTTACCATGATGCTGGACAATGCAGCCCTTTATCCTATTTACAAAATCCTCTGAATAAAAATCAGGAGTTTTTTTAATGGCTTCGTCTACCATTTCTACGCCTATAACAATATGACCTTCCATCTCACCTCTAAGAGTATATTTAAAAGGACCATTATAATCATATTCATAAATTTTACCTATGTCATGAAGCTTTGCTGCTAGCACCGCCATTTCAGTTCTTCTGCATTGATATTTTTCACAAAGCCTGATTGTTAATTCCATACCATTTAAGGTATGCTCTGCAAGTCCACCTATGTAATTATGATGCATAGAAACTCCACCTATACCTCTTTTAAACTTATCCAAAAATGCTTCATCTTTAAAAAAGCAATCATTTAAAGCTTTTGCTTCTCTTGATATAATATATTGATTTGTATAGGTTTCAATATCCTTCATTATATCATCAATAGGTCTTTTTACTGTTGGAAGATAATCTGCTATATCATAATTTGAAACAACCGTGTATTTTTTCACATCGAAATTTGCACCTTTAACACCTGTAACTATTATCACAACTCCCTGCTTAATATCGCCGCCTTTGCCTGGTATAAAAGCTTTTATATCACCACTCCTATCAGCTAATATACAGGTAAGCTTATCATTTTCTCTATATAATATTTTCATTACCATTAATGATATTTTTATAGTATCTTTACTTTTTATGTTTGCCAAAAAAGTTTCCTTTTTGCCCATAATTACTCCTCCAATTAAATTTGATTTAGTTTATTATGTGTAAAAAGGTCACTTATGATTTATAACTTATTCTGCCAATTAAGCTCACTTTATTTCTTTATAGATGTTTTGGTAATCATATGCTTTTGAGGTCTAATAGTTATATCCGTAAGCACCGTTCCCTCCCTTTGATTCAAAACCATATCTACAGCATTTGCTACACACTCGCCTGTAATATAGCTTTCTTCTAAATCTCCTTCTCTAAAATTTGCATTAGCATAAAAATTTGTTTTGGTCATATCTGGATGAATAGTAATCACCTTAACACCAGCTTTTCGTGTTTCATCAAATAAGCTTTCACTAAAGTGGCTAAGACCAGCCTTTGTTGCTGAATAAGCACAACCTATTGGACTTGATTTCTTAGCAGTTATTGAAGATATATTTATTATATATCCAAAATTATTCTTTAAATTTCTTAAAAGCAAATGAGTTAAAATTACTGGAGCCTCCAAATTTGTTGCTATCATTTCATGGAGCTTCTTAGTATTTATTTCTTCATGAGGTCCAAAATATCCAACTCCTGCGTTATTAACCAGCATGCCTATTTCCTTTTCAACGTCAATTATATATTTAACTTTTTCTTCTAAAATTGAAGTTTTTGTAATATCGCAAACCACCTTAATAAATCTTGAGTTCTCGAATTCCGTCTTAGAAAAATCTCTAGCAAAACCATAAACCTTATACTTATTTTTTAATAAAACCTTTACTATTGCGAGTCCTATTCCAGAAGATGCTCCTGTTACTATTGCAACTTTCATATTTGATTTTCTCCTCATACATATATTTTATTTTCAGGTACATACTTTTTCACTTCATTCTTAACTAAATTCACCATCTGACAAATATGCTTTTCATCATAGCTGCAAATACCATTAGAAGTTTCAAAAGGATATGCCAATACTTTAGAATTTACCCTTAATTTGTTCATAATTTTTAAGTAATCCTTTGAAACTCTAAACACTCCAAGGCTTACTTCATAAACTTTTCTTTTAAAAAGAGTATTAAAGGTAGTTTCAACACATTCCATGTAAAGCTTTTCCCAATTGTGTATATAAAGAAGTGGATCAAAACACAACCTTACCTTCCAGCCTTTATCTATTGCGGCACATATACTTTTTAATCTTGCAGCTAGTGATGGAGTATTGATTTCAAATTCTTCTATAACCTTTTGTGGAGAAAGTGTCCATGCTAAAATTACATTTTGTAGACAAGCTATTTCCTCTATTGCTTTAAAGTTTGCACTTTTAGTCCTAATCTCTATTTTTAAATTATCATGTTCCCTCGAAACTTCCATCCACCTATGTAAAAATCCAGTCACCTTTTCCACGGCCATTAAATCCGTATCATAAGAAACGCAAAGATATACAGGATGAATTTTAAGCATTTTTTCAATTTCTGCTATAGTGTCTTCAATATTTACAAATATAACAATATTACTAGATGGATACATGCCCTGCAAATAACAATATTCACAATTATAAATGCAATTCATCACAGCTGAGGTGTAATAAAAATTATCATTTCCGAAGCTGTCACACATTTCTGAACCATGGTATACAAAATTATTCCTTTTTACTGCTAATATAAGGTTAGGACTATTTTTCTGCAATACAAAATTTTGATGACTTCTGCAAAATACATCTTTATAGTGATCAATTTCAACTAACCTGCTTTGGTTAAAAAACTCGAGAATTTTAGAAGAAAGCTTATAATTTAAAGCCTCCTTTTCTACGTAAATATGAGAAAATTTATAATTCCATAAGTCTTTGCTTAAGTTCTCCAAAAACCCGCTTCCCTTCATTTTTAGATTCACATTGAATTTTGGCAAACCCTCTAACTACATCCATGACGTGTCCATTTCTTACCTTATATTGCTTAAATAACTTTTCTAATTCCATATTCATTGCAGTAGTTAACTTCATTTTTGTTGTCAAAACGCTTAAAAGTTTATACTCATCTAAACTAATAATATTACTTACTTCAGTTTTTACTGCTGTCCTATTTTCTAGCCAATTAAATATTTGTGGCATTTTCATTTCCATTAAACTTTGTATTTTCTCTTTTGTAACAGAAGTTGGATTTAAAACATCAGATACGATTTTTATTATATGAATATTGTGAGGCTTAAGAAACATGGAAGCTACCTGATATACAAAAGCACCTTCTTCATCAATTATGTCTCCTTCTATTTGCTCTTTATTTGCCTGTCCCATAACTCCTTTTAAAGATTGTAAGCTTCCTTCCTTAAAAGGATGCTTAAATAAAATATCTGGATAAAATGATCTATTAGAGAAGTCGTCAATAAGCTTATTACATAAAACTACTTCACCAATATCAAAGTTATTTTTAACTGCACCACAAATACCTAAATTTATAAGCATATCATTTTCCTTATATCCAAAACAATTTAATAAATATGCCGTTGCAACTACAGCTTTTATGCCACCTGTACCAGCAATAATAAGCATTTCATTGTCACCTTTAAAAACTTGAAACTTTATTGCCTCTACAACTTTTTTCATCTTATAATGTGAAATTATCCCCTTTGCTTCGTAATATAAAGCAGTTAAAAAATAAGTCATATTCTTCACCCCAACCTTATAAGCTTAACTTGCAAGTACAGCAATTTTATTCTTTACTAGCACTTTAACTAAGGCAATTGCACGTCCAACTCCAAGCACAGCTACCAAGGTTCCAATTCCAATTCCAACAACTTTTCCTGCAAATAGGAAACCAATTGTTACTGTAGTTATGACACTAGATACATCCACAATATTTTTTGCAAGTCCAAGTCCTATACCAAACTTAGCTGAAAATGCTTGTGTGAAACCATCAGCTGCGTTGGGAACAAATTTTGTTTCAACAGTCATGACAACACCGATTCCAGTAAGAAGGATTGCTATAAAAAGCAAAATTAAATTTACTATTAAATTGTTACAATTTATAACTATAATATCATTGAAAAAATTAATTATTCTACTAATTACAATGCTCATAGGAATTTGTAACAAATCAAATATACGAAATTTCCTTCCCCTAAGTACTATCTGACCAAATACACATAATATATATACGATAGCAGTAACATTTCCCAAATTCACCTTCCAAATCTTTGATATACTATACGGAATAGATATAATAGGTGATACACCTAAACCTGTTTTTGTATTTAATATAATTCCAAATGAAAGTATCACCATACCAATACAATATACTAATCCTCTGTAAAAATTTTTCATATACCTTTGCCTCGATTCTTAATTTAAAATTAGATTTTTTATAGTTATATAACGATTATATCACAAAATTTTTTATTTATGGTTTACTATTGTATTTTTTTACTTATTATGTAATAATAGGTTTGAATTTAATTGCTAGTAGTTTTATGTCATTTTAGAAAACGTTTTCTAGAAGGAGGTGAAATCATAAAAATTTTTTATTAATGTTCTTTTAAAACTAATAAAAAAAGTGGGTGGGGAATACATGTTTAAATTAAAAAAAATATTACCTATATCTTTAGCATTAATTTTTGCTTCTTCCTCTATTGAAGGCATACCATTAACTAACAATACAGTTCATGCTTCTAGTGCCAATATTGTTTCAATTGACCCTTCTTTGCAATATCAGACAATGGATGGATGGGGTACATCCCTTGCATGGTGGGCAAAGCTAATGGGTCAATGGAAAACTGATTCAAAAAATCAAATTATGGACTTAATATTTAATCCAGATAAAGGACTTGGATTAAATATGGTAAGGTATAATATCGGCGGTGCAACTAGCCCAAAGGATAAAAACTTACGACTAGGTGCCGACATTGAATCCTATGAATTACCTGATGGCACATACGATTGGACAAAAGATGCTGGACAAAGATGGGTGCTTGAGGAGGCAAAAAAAAGAATAGCCGCTAATGAATTTAAGGCTGAGGCATTTTCAAATTCAGCACCATATTTTATGACAATAAGTGGGCAATCCTCAGGAAATGTTGATGGAAAGAGTAACCTTAAACCTGACCAATACCAAAATTTCGCTGATTACTTAACAAATGTTGTACAGCATTTTAAAACAAGCTTAGGTATTAACTTCAACACACTTGAGCCTATGAATGAACCTAGCACTAACTACTGGAAAAAGGATGGAAATCAAGAAGGCTGCGATTTTGATAGCCCAGCTGAAAAAGATACAATCTTTAAAGATTTGAGCAAGGATCTTACTGATAAAGGACTTAATACAAAACTTTCAGGTTTTGATGAAACTAGTATTGATGTTTCACTTCAAACTATAAAAAGTGCTTCAAAAGATACAATTTCAGCAATTAGCCAATTTAATACTCATGATTATAGCGGAAGTTCCAGGACACAGCTTAGAGATTTAGCTGCCTCTTTAGGGAAACCATTATATATGGATGAAATATGTACAAGCGTTGGACCATGTGATCCTAATTATATTGATAGTGGACTTGCAATTTCAGACTACATCTTTAAAGATTTAAGGGATATGAAAGTCTCCGGATGGGATATATGGCAGTCTGTTGATGATGAAGCAGGAAATGAAAACAACAATCTAAATTATGGACTTATTCGTGCTTATTGGTCAGGCGATAATGCCGAAAAGTATTATATAACAAAACAATATTACGCATTAGCTCAATTTAGTAAATTCATAAGACCAGGTTACAAAATTATTGATGCTAATAATCCTGATGTTGTAGCAGCAATTGATCCAACATCACAAAAACTTGTATTAGTAACGAGAAATAATTCTACAAGTGATAAACCATTAAACTTTGATCTTTCAAAATTTGATACTTCCCAAGCTACAATTAAAGCATATAGAACTAGCTCAAAAGAAAGCCTTGCCGATATATCAAATGGAGTAGCTGTAAAAAATGGAGCTTTGGCTGATACTTTACCAGCAAAATCTATAGCAACCTACGTTATCTCCAATGCTTCTTACAAGGGTGAAGTAGGAACTACAGTCAATGATAACGTTATCGGAACAAACAATAATCAATTTAATTATAGTAATTCATGGTCATACTATAGTTCACAAGATGGTGCTTATAGCAATGATACTCATTACTCAAATACAGCTGACAGCTATTGCAAATTTAAGTTTGATGGCAATAGAATAAAACTTTATGGTGCTTGTGCTCCTGATGCAGGAATAGCAGGTATATCAATTGACGGCAGCGCAGAAACAAATGTTGATTTGTATTCCAGCATTAGAAAAGATAATGCTCTAATATACACTAGCAAATTACTGCCGCCTGGAAGTCATACTGTAAGTGTTAGAGTTACAGGAAATAAAAATGCTGCTTCCAGTGCAACTTTTGTTTCCATTGATCGCGCTGTAGCCGTTCAAAACAGCACAGATAATATAACTCAGCCAAAACCTCAACTTAATCAGGTAACCTCAAGAGACGGCAGCCTTTGGATTAAATATACTGCTGTAGATGGTGCAACTTCATATAACATAAAATACGGAACCTCACAAGGAAACTATACAAAGGTTATTCCTAATGTGAAAGATACTTCATACACAATTACTGGTCTAAACGATGGTACTAAATACTATATATCAGTAAGTGCCACAACTAACGGCATCGAAAGTGCAAACTCAAACGAATTGTCTGAAACACCTGCCATGCCAGCAAACCCAAATTTATTGTATTATGTAAATTGCGGTGATTCAACCCCTTACTCACTAGAGCCTGGGGAAACCTTAGGTACAAATAATGGTAATGAAGATCAGCCGTATAGCTTGGATTCCTTGACTGGATATAACTGGGGATACATTATTGATGAGGGCATTGGCTGGTCCCAAGATATACAAGCTTCTGTAGAATCAAATTATGGCTGCGAAAGACAATACGATGGAACCCTTCCTCAAGGAGGCTTAACCTATAAATTTGACGTACCAGATGGAAAGTATCTTGTAACCATGGGTTTCTACGATCCTTGGCAGCATTCGCAAAGACTCGAGGATATAGTAATTAATGGAACTATGGTAGCTAAAGCACTTTGTCCAAATACCATCGGCATGGTACCCAATTATTATATTACAACTACAAGTGGTGGAACTTTAACTGTTAGAGCTCAAAGATCATCTGTTACTTTAGATGGAAAAACAGATAAGCCTCTTATTTCATGGATTAAAGTTGAAAAGTATACCAAAGTTGATACTATTTCATTTAATAAAAATACGCTTAGCGTTGAAAGAGGACAAACTGCAACCTTAACCCCAACAATAAAACCTGATAATGCCCCATATAAAGATGTCAAATGGTCTTCTACTGATCCTACTATTGCAACAGTTAATAATGGCGTTGTAACAGCCTTAAAAGAAGGAACCACTAAAATTACTGCAACTAGCTTGGATAATCCATCTGCTATAGCAACTTGTGATTTAACAGTTGCCCCAATAAAGGCTGCTGTTCCTGTAAGTTCTATAAATATAAATTACTCAAATATAAATATGAATTTAAATGATTCCTTAAAACTAACAGCCAACGTTTTACCTTCAAATGCGTCAGTAAAAACAGTTACCTGGAGTTCAAGTGATGAAAAAGTTGTAAAGGTATCACAGGATGGCACATTAACACCTGTAGGTTATGGTACAGCAACAATAAAAGCAGTTAGTTTCCAAGATTTAAGTACAACAGGAACTTGTACAGTAAATGTAGTAAAGGGCTATAATCTGTTATACTTTGTTAATGCTGGAGATAGTGATCCTACAGTTTTTGAAGCAGGTGAAGATATTCCTAAGTTAAACAGTAACGAAGATCAGCCCTATGGCACAGATTCAGTCACAGGTAAAAAATGGGGATATGTTCTATCTGATAATGGTGACACTTGGTCTCAAAATCAAGAGGATACACCTGGAAATGATAAGTACAATTGTTTAAGACAGTATAGTGGAACTACAGAAGGAAAAGGCATTACCTATAAATTTGAACTTCCAAATGGCTCCTACAATATAGATATGGGCTTCTATGATCCATGGAATAGTAATGGAAGACTTGAAGATATAGTTATTAATGGGAAAACAGAGCTTACTGGATTTCTAATGAAAAATAATAAAGTAAAAAAATCCTTCTATAATATACAGGTAACTGATGGCACCTTATCCGTTAGTGTATTGAATTCCAAAGGTTCCACGGATAATCCTTTTCTTTCATGGATTTCTGTAGGCAATTATACACCAGCAACTTCTGTTACTCTTAATAATACTTCGTTAACATTAAAACCCGGTGACACTAGTGTATTAACTGCAACTCAAAACCCATGGCAAACCGCAGCTCAAGGCCAAGTAACCTGGACATCTAGTAATACAAAAGTAGCCACAGTTGATGCAAATGGAAAAGTTACAGCTTTAGCACCAGGAGTTTCAAATATTATAGCCACTTCAGTAGATGGTGGTAAATCTGCTGCTTGCTCGGTAACTGTATTAAGCAATACTTCAAATTCAACTGGTACTTCCGCTAAATCTAATAGTGGCTCAACTAATAGTTCAAATAAGACTTCAATTCAAGCAAATACATTGCCAAAAACAGGTAGTATGATAGATTTAGTTACTCTTACTACTTGTGGTCTATTACTTTTACTTGGAGGAATCGGGATGGTACTATTTAGTAAAAAAGCAACCAAATAACTTAAATTCACATTTTAAAATTATTACAAACTAATTTAATCAATTCACAATTCACGGTTCACAATGCACAATGAAGGATACACATACTAGGGGTTTGGGCGTAAAGCCCATGTAGGTTCTTTAACTTATTAGAAGTACTTTCAATAGTAGTGCAATAAAACTTTGTATATTAATAAACTTGCGTCAGGTAAATCTTAAATTATAAGCTTCGCTTAGCACCATAAATGGTGCTATTGCGTAAGCAATAAAAAAATAAGTTTTAAGATTTTCTGTAGCTTTGCTACAGAAAATCTACCTTCATTGTGAATTGTGCATCGTGAATTGTGAATTGATTTAATTCGTAATATTTAAGTCCTATCTATCTAAGCTTTTAAATTTAGCTGGCGTATATCCCTTATATTCTTTAAATTTTTTTATAAAATAGCTCAAATTTTCAAATCCTACATCAAGTGCAACGTCAGACACCTTTCTGTCTTCGTTTTTTAGTATTCTAACTGCTTGTTCTATCCTAAAATGATTTATATATTCTACTGGAGTTTTTCCAGTAATTGCTTTAAAAAACCTACAAAAATAATAAGTGTTCATATTTATTTCTTCAGCAAGATTTTCTATATATATTTTTTCACTATAGTTTAATTGAATATAACTTAAAGCTTTCTTTATAAGTTCAATTTTATAATTTTTAGGTGACTTTATTTCTCCTTTTAATTCACCATTGTTTGCAATTAATCCAATTATCCTTAGTAAAGAAGCCTTTATCAAAATTTCTGATCCATAATTCTTTTTATTGTAAAAATCAATTACTTGCTTAATTTCATCAATGATTTTGTTATTATTAGATGAATTAGTTAATAGCATTGGAAATTTATATAACTTTTTTAATAACGGATCTATAAACTTGCTTTGGCAAACATCATAAAGCTCTCCACTTAAAAAATTTAAATTAAAGACCACTGCTTGATAGTAACATTTTTTTTTATCAATTGAATATCCAGAATGAATACTTTCACTATTTATTAGTATACACTCCCCTTTTTTAGCTTTTATAGTTTCCATATCTATATTAAAAATAGCCTCTCCAGCTTCTATATATATAAATTCAACCTCTTCATGCCAATGACAGTGCAGATCCCTGCCATCAGCTATTTGCTGATTCATATAAACATTTAAAGGAAACATAGCATCGCCATGTACGGTATTTTCTCTAAGTTTGCTTTTTTCTAAATCCACTATTATCTCCCCTTCAATATATAATTTCTGGGATGAATCTCATTTTTCGTAGTTTAAAATTATTGCGAAGCTTTAAACCAGAGTACAAAGTACAGAGTACAGAGTACAATGAATGTGGATTTACCTTTCCTTACGTCAGGTAAATCTTAAACTTATATGTTGTCAGCTTCGCTGAGCAACATTAGAACCGTGGTTGCGTAAGCAATCAAAAACTAAGTTTTAAGATTTTCTGTAGCAAAGCGGAGTAAAATCTTCATTAACTGTACTCTGTACTCTGTCAGCTGTACTCTGAATAAAGGTTCCCAATGTTTAATTTTAGTTAATTTCATATATAGAAAAGTTCATCTTAAATTATATGAAGTCAAAATCGTGTTATTTATAGTTAAAATATAACGAGTATTTCATAAAATATGTCTATATAATGTTATTATAACCTATTAACAAAGGAGTGAAAAGGCATGTTTGGACACATATTAAATTTTAAGCTAAAAGAAAACAAAGTATTTATTAATTTTGAAACAGGCAATGCAATAATAGAAGTTTTAAGTCCTTCGATTATAAATGTATTTTCTCCACTTAAATATGATGATCATTATTCTAAAGCAATAGAAAATAGAACCATAGAAAAATGTGATATAACTGCAACAAATAGCGATAATCATATCGAAATTAAGACAGAAAAGCTTACTGTAAAAATTTTTGATGACTTTAAAGTAGATTTCTATGATAAAATGGGAAATATTTTATGTGAAGATTATAGAGAAAATAGAGAGCCTTTTGAGCGAAGAGGAAACGGCTACGAATTACTTGAAAAAGAAGGTCACAAGGTTGATAGTCAAAATGGAAATCATAAAATTGAAATCATAAAAAAAATGCTTGGAGAAGAAAAATTTTATGGTCTTGGAGATAAAACTGGTCCTTTAAATAAAAAAGGCTATGGTTATGAAATGTGGAATACAGATGATCCAAGTGCTCATCTAGAAAGTCATAAAGCTCTCTACAAAAGCATACCATTTTTTATTAATCTCAGAAAAAATTCAGCTTTTGGTATTTTTTACGATAATACCTTTAAAACTTATTTTGATTTAGGAAAAGAAAATTCAAACTACTACTATTTTGGCTCGGATGACGGAAACCTTGATTATTATTTTATATTTGGGCCAGAGTTTGATAAGGTAATTACTAGATATACAAACCTAACTGGTAAAACGCCTTTACCACAAATGTGGACTTTAGGTTATCACCAATGCAGATGGTCTTATTCTCCTGAAAACAGACTCATGGAAATAGCTGAAAATCTTAGAAGCAACGATATCCCTTGTGATGCTCTCTATTTAGACATTGATTACATGGATGACTACAGAGTATTTACTTGGAATAGAAATGCTTTTCCTAAACCACAAGAGATGATACAAAACTTAAAAAAAGATGGTTTTAAACTAGTAACTATAATAGATCCTGGTGTAAAAAAAGATAAAGGCTACTCCGTATACGAAGAAGGTTTAAAAAATAATTACTTTGCTACTGATAAAGATGGAATTCCATATGTTAATGCAGTTTGGCCAGGAGATTCCCTTTTCCCAGATTTCTCTGACAGTAAAGTTAGAAATTGGTGGGGTAATAATGTTAAAAGTCTTATGGATAACGGTGTTTCTGGAATTTGGAATGATATGAATGAACCCGCTAGCTTTAATGGACCACTACCACTAGATGTTCAATTTAAAAATGATGGTAATCCAACAGACCACAGTGAAATTCACAATGTTTATGGTCATTTAATGGCAAAAGCAACCTATGATGGAATAAAAAATTCTACTAAAAAGAGACCTTTTGTTATAACACGTGCATGCTATGCTGGTACTCAAAAGTATTCTACTGGTTGGACTGGAGATAATCAAAGTCTTTGGGAACATCTAAGAATGTCTATACCTATGTTTTTAAATCTTGGAATGAGTGGACTTGCTTTTACTGGTGCAGATGTAGGTGGCTTTGGGTATGATTGCACTGCCGAACTATTATGCAGATGGAATCAAGTTGGCTGCTTTACTCCATTATTTAGAAATCACTCTACCGCTCAATCAAGAGATCAAGAACCTTGGGCTTTTGATGATGAAACTTTAAATATATCAAGAAAATATATCAAATTAAGATATAAATTAATACCTTACTTATACGACTTAATGTGGAAAGGCGAGCAAAGTGGACTTCCTGTTATGAGACCTTTAGTTCTTCATTATCCATCTGATGAAAACACTTACGAAATTAATGATGAGTTCTTATTTGGTTCAAACATCTTAGTAGCACCAATACTAGAGCAGGGTAAAAAATTTAGAGCAGTATATCTTCCAAAAGGCGAATGGATTGATTACTTTACAAAAGAAAAATTTGAAGGTGAAAGATTTATCGTTAAGGAAGCACCTTTGGATATATGCCCTATTTATATTAAAGCTGGAAGTGTAATTCCAAACTACCCTGATCAAAGTTATATAGGCGAAAATAAAATTGATGAATTAATATTAGATGTATATCCTGGAAATGGCGAATACTTGCATTATGAGGATGATGGTGAAAGCTTTAACTATAAAAATGGAGAATATAATTTATATAAATTTACTACAGAAAACAGCAATTGTTTCTCTATAAATATTGAAAGTTTAAAATCAAATTATAGTGCAAAATATACCTCATTTAAGTTTATCATCAATGCAACTAATGCAACTTCCATAAAACTTAATGATGAATTTATCAATTTTAACACCGATGGAAGCAAAATTAGTTTCTCTATTCCCGCTAAAAATGGTGAATTAAAAATATTATCATAAAAATGTATATTATACTTGAAGTCTTCTGAAATACATGATATATTATATATATGCAACCGTTTGCACTGTTTGGTATTATTTCAATATTATAAAGAAGGTGAATTAATGACTAATTATGTAACCATAGATGAATGGAATATCATCGAAGAAGGCTTACATCTTGATAATAATAGAATATATGAAAGTATAATGAGTATCGGTAATGGCAAAATGGGCATTAGAGGTAATTTCGAAGAAGATTTCACAGGTGACTCTTTAAAAGGAACTTACATTGCTGGCGTATATTATCCAGATAAAACTAGAGTTGGTTGGTGGAAAAATGGCTATCCAGAATATTTTGCTAAGGTTATTAATGCTGCTGACTTCATAGGAATAAAAGTAGAACTTAATGGCGAAAATTTAGATTTAGCCAAATCAAAAGTATGTGAATTTAAGCGCACACTTAATATGAAAAACGGATATCTTCTAAGAAGCTTTGTAGTAGAAGATACTTCAAATAATAAATTTAAAATTGAAGTAAAAAGATTTTTAAGTATGGCAAGAAGTGAAATAGGTGCTATTTCTTACAGCATTACTCCTATTGATAACGATGCCACTATAAGTTTTACTCCTTATTTAAATGGCGATATAAGCAACGAAGACTCAAACTATGATGAAAAATTTTGGAATGTTATTAACAAAAACGTGGACAGTACTTTAGGACATTTAACACTTAAAACCAAAAAATTAGATTTCGAAGTTACTACAGCTATGAAATACAATTTATTCATAGATGGTTCTGAAATTGAATTTAGTCCTGCACTACAAATTGAAGAAAAGTTTGTTGCAAATAAGCTATCAACTCCAGTTAAAGCTGGAAGCACAATAACTATTTTCAAATACGTTGCTGTTACCAGCAGCAGATATTACGAAAAAGAAAACCTAACGCTAAAAGCCTATGAACTTGTAAAAGAAGCCAGTAAAATAGGTTTCGAAGAACTTTTACAAGAACACTCAAATAAATGGGCGCAAATATGGAATGAAGGCGATATTGTTATAGATGGTGATCCTTCTGCTGAGCAAGCAATAAGATTCAATATATTTCAACTAAATCAAACCTATACTGGCGAAGATTCTAGATTGAATATAGGTCCAAAAGGCTTTACTGGTGAAAAATACGGTGGAAGTACTTACTGGGATACTGAAGCTTATTGTATTCCTTTCTATTTAAGCACACGTGAAGCAGCTATAGCAAAAAATTTACTTATTTATAGATACAATCAACTTGATAAAGCCAAAGAAAATGCGGCAAAGCTTGGATTAAAAGGTGCTTTATATCCAATGGTTACCATGAACGGAGAAGAGTGCCACAACGAATGGGAAATAACCTTTGAAGAAATTCATAGAAATGCTGCTATCCCCTATGCAATTTTCAATTATGTAAATTACACTGGTGATGAGGCTTACCTCGCTGAATATGGATTAGATGTACTTGTTGAAACAAGCCGCTTTTGGGCATCAAGAGCAACTTATAATAAATTTAAGGACAAATACATGATACTTGGTGTAACAGGTCCTAATGAATATGAAAACAACGTAAATAATAACTGGTACACAAATACTATGGCAACTTGGAATCTTAAATATACAATTAAAGTAATTGAATTATTAAAAGATAAATATTCTGCCGAATACAAAAATCTAGAAAATAAATTAAACCTTAAAGCTGAAGAAATAGAACAGTGGAAAGATGTAATTAATAAAATGTATTTTCCATACAGTGAGGAACTTGGCATATTCCTTCAACAAGATGGATATCTTGATAAAGAACAAATACTTGTAAAAGACTTGTCACCTGAAAATTTACCTCTAAATCAAAAATGGTCCTGGGATAGAATTTTACGTTCTTGCTTTATTAAACAGGCTGACGTACTTCAAGGTTTGTACTTATTAGATGATAAATTTTCTGTTGAAGTTAAAAAACGTAATTTTGATTTTTATGAACAAAGAACTGTTCACGAATCATCATTATCACCATGCATACATTCAATTATTGCCGCTGAAGTAGGCTATGAAGATAAAGCTTATGACTTATACTTAAGAACAGCAAGATTAGATCTTGATAATTATAACAATGACACTGTTGATGGACTTCATATTACAAGCATGGCTGGTACATGGATGTCTATAGTTCATGGTTTTGGGGGCCTAAGAATAAAAGATAATACTCTTAGCTTAAACCCATTTATTCCAAAAGCCTGGACTAAGTATTCATTTAAAGTACTATTTAGAAATCATCTTATAAAAGTTTCTGTTTCTGCCTCTAATATAACTCTAGAACAGCAAAATGGAGAAACTTTCTCACTATTAGTAAAAAATAAAAGATATACAATACATGAAAATGAAACTATAACAATAAATAAATAAGATAAACCGTTTCAAATGGTTTGTCTCTAGAAAGGTGTGTTTAAATTATGTCAAACAAACAACTTCCAAAGGTAGCTTATTTTTGTATGGAGTATGCTATAGATGCTTCAATGAGAACTTATGCTGGAGGACTTGGTATACTTGCCGGCGATTATATGAAAGGTGCTAAGGATTATGACTATCCAATGGTCGGTATAGGTATAAAATGGAAACAAGGATATTCAGATCAAATGATAGATGAAAATGATCACGCATTTGATTCATATCACAATTATAAATATGACTTTTTAAAGGATACTGGAGTTAAAGTAACAGTTAAAATTCGTCAAAGAGATGTTGTATGTAAGGTATGGTTAGTTGATAAATTTGGAGTTGCTCCTCTATACCTTCTTGATACTGATATTCCAGAAAATCAAGATACTTGGATAACAGGACAACTTTATGGTGGTTTCGGCGAAGATAGAATTGCACAAGAAATGGTTCTTGGTATAGGTGGCGTAAGAGCTTTAAGAGCACTCAACATCGATGTTGATGTTTATCACTTTAATGAAGGTCATGCTCTTTTCGCAGGTTTTGAATTAATAAAGGAAAAAATCGATGCAGGTGCAGCCTTTGACGAAGCTGTAAAAACTTCAAGAGAGGAAATAGTATTTACAACACATACACCTATAGTTCAAGGAAACGAATCTCATCCAATAGATAGAATGTTGTACATGGGTGCAAATAACGGTCTTACTATTGAACAGTTAGTTTCTCTTGGTGGTTCTCCATTTAATATGACAGTTGGAGCTTTAAGACTTTCAAGAATATCTAATGCAGTTGCTCAGCTTCACAAGGAAACTTCAAATAAAATGTGGAAAGATATTGAAGGTAGATCAGAAATAATAGGTATCACTAATGCTATTCACTTGCCTACTTGGGTTGACAATGATATGATTGTTGCTGCTGAAAATCAAAATAAAGACGAATTATGGAATAATCATATGAAAAATAAGAAAGCATTAATAGACTTTGTTTATGAGAGAAATGGTGTAAAACTTGATGCGGATGCTTTATTAATTGGTTTTTCAAGACGTGCTGCTCCTTATAAAAGAAGCGATTTGATATTTACAAACAGTGAAGTAATAGATCCTCTTCTTAAAGAAGGAAAAATTCAAATAGTTTTCTCTGGAAAAGCTCACCCACTAGATGATACAGGTAAAGGAATAGTTGAAAACTTAGTTAAATTCTCAAGAAAATATCCAAACTCAGTAGTATTTCTAGAAAATTATGATATGACTATTGGAAGAATGCTTACTCATGGTTCAGATATATGGCTTAACAACCCAAGAAGACCTTTAGAGGCTAGTGGTACTTCTGGAATGAAAGCTGCTATGAATGGAGTTCTTAACTTAAGTATACTTGATGGTTGGTGGCCAGAAGCTTGCAATCATGGTGTTAACGGATGGCAATTCGGCGATGGAGTTGAATCTGAAGATATAGACTTCATTGACAATCATGATTCAAAAGCATTATATAACACATTAATCAATGAAGTAATCCCAACTTACTATTCAAATAGAGATAAATGGGTTGATATGATGAAAAACAGTATTCTTTCAACAAAAGACTTCTTCTCTGTAAAAAGAATGCTTGACGAATACTACACAAAGATGTACGAGGTTAAGTAGTAGTATCTTGAGACATTAAAAAAAATCCATAAATCTAAGAGAGTAAATCTTAAAATCCTAAGAGCTTTCAATAACTCACTATCGTTCAAACAAATTGAAAGTTCTAAGTCTTTTAAGATTTACTCTCTAAGATTTATTGGATTTTTTTTAAATCGTCTCAAAACACTACTACTTAACCTCTAACGGAAATCAAGGAAAATTTTCCTCCGTACCTACGGAAAATTGGTACATGAGCATTTTTTTATGGCCATATTTTAAATAAGTGTGAAAATAACACTTATTTAAAATATGGCTTCCTTTAGCTATTTTTAAAAGAATGTTTCTATGATGTGTTGGCTTTTATGGAATCTTAGGATTGCTCGTTTACAATTTAATTGATTCTCTTTCTTGTAAAAAAGTATCTATTATATAGTGCTGAGCTGAATTTGAAGAATTCTTTAAGAAGTTTATTAAAAGCTCCGCTGAATGATACCCTAACTTATCTGCATTTATATCTACCGAAGCTAGCGGTGGATTTTGATATGCTGATAGAGGCGTATTATTAAATCCAACTACAGAAATTGATTCTTCTCCAATTTCTCTTAAGTACTTTAAAGCCCCAAAGGCAAGTAAATCATCAGTTGTAACAACAGCAGAAGGTTTTTGCCACTTTAATATTTTCTTCATAGCTTCATAACCTTCATTTTCATTGAAACTTTTCTGTTCTACTATAATATTTTCCTTAATATTTTCACCATGTGCAATTAACGCTCTCCTATAGCCATCTAATCTGTCCTTAGACATGTTTAATTTCTTATCTGCACCAATAAATGCTACAGAAGATGCCCCTCTTGTAATTAACTCATCTACTAAGTTATACATGGCTTTAAAATTATCATTATCAACCCACATGACACCTTCAGAATCTTCTGGTCTTCCTACTACAACAAAAGGATATTCAATATCTTTTAAAAATTTTATACATTTATCTTCTGCTCTTGATGTCAAAAGAATTATTCCATCAACTAGCTTACTTTGAGTATATTTATTAATAAACGATAATTCTTCATCTTCGCTGCTGCTAAATGCATACATTATATAATATCCTCTTTCATGAGCACAAAGACTTATACCTGTCATTGCTTGTATAAAAAATGGATTCTTAAACAAATCCTCTGCTTCATTAGGTATTATAAGTCCCAAAGTATTCGTTGAGTGACTAGCTAAGCTTCTAGCTATTGCATTAGGATGATAATCTAGCTTCTCTATTGCTTCAAATACTCTTTGTTTTGTTTCATCACTAATTTTAGCATTGTTAGTTAATACTCTTGATACGGTGGATGGCGACACTTTTGCAAGTTTTGCAACATCCTTTATAGTTACTGCCATACTTTCACCTCCTTAGTTTTAAAAATTATATTTATATTTAAATCGTATAAATAAAAAATCTATTCGCATTAAGCAATCGATTTCACCAATAATTAGTCTATATTATAATTTTTGTGTTGTCAATACCTTATTTTTTATTAATATTTTCAACTTTTCCATTGCTATAATTCAACTTTTTGCATATAATTATTATATATACATTAACTTCATGCAACCGTTTGTACATTTTGGCATGTTAGGAGGAGTTTACTATGACTCATATTAAAGGATGTATATTTGATCTTGATGGTGTAATTGTGGATACTGCAAAGTATCATTACTTAGCTTGGAAACGTCTTGCTTCGGAATTAGGTTTTAATTTTACAGAAAAGCAAAACGAAAAATTAAAAGGTGTAAGCAGGATGCGTTCTTTGGACATACTTCTTGAAGTAGGAAATAAAAACTTTGATGATGATACAAAACTTAAGTTGGCAGATAAAAAAAATAAATGGTATGTTGAATACATATCTAAAATGGATACTTCTGAAATTCTCCCTGGTGTAAAGGATTTTTTGATGTTACTAAAAAAAAGTAATATAAAAATTTCTTTAGGTTCAGCAAGCAAAAATTCCATGCTGATATTGGAGAACTTAAAACTAAAAGATTGTTTTGATTCAATCATTGACGGAAATAAAGTTTCAAAAGCAAAACCAGATCCAGAGGTATTTTTACTTGGAGCAAAAGAGCTAAACTTATCTCCAGAAGAATGTGTTGTTTTTGAAGACGCAGAAGCCGGTGTACAAGCTGCAAAAGCTGCCAATATGAAAGTAATAGGCATAGGCTCTTCTTCTATTCTACACGAAGCTGACAAGGTAATTAAGGGTTTTGAAAACCAAACACTGGAATTAATACAATTTTAAACATTACGAACCATTATTCAGAGTACAGATGACGGAGTACAGAGTACAGTGAAGGATGATTTTCTTCCGTTTCACTACGGAAAATCTTATAACTTATTTTTGATTGCTTACGCAATCGCATCATTAATGTTGTTCAGCGAAGCTGACAACATATAAGTTTAAGATTTACCTGACGTAAGGAAAGGTAAATGAACCTTCACTGTACTCTGTACTTTGTACTCTAATTTAATGGTTCCAATACTTTTAATTTGCATATTTAAATGTTTAGTGCGTTCCCCCTTTTACTTCCAAGTACTCTCTCAGTACTTCTGCAACACTCCATGCTTGTGCATAACATGCTTTAGGCTTATATGGAGCATCTCCATCAAACACCTCCGATATAGTTCCAATGCAGCAATCACTCAAGTGATCATAAAAAGGCTCAATAAGCTTATTACATAATTCATCATCCCTGCACCATTTTTTAACGGCTGAAATAAATGGTCCAATAAGCCATGCCCAAACAGTTCCTTGATGATAGGCTAAATCTCTTTCTAATAAATTTCCACTATATTTTCCTGTATACTGCTTATCATCTAGTGCTAAACTTCTTAATCCATAAGGTGTATATAATTTCTCTAAGGCAACTGAAATAAGCATTTTTGCCATATTCTCATCTACCATAGAATAAGGAAGACTTAAAGCAATTATTGCATTCGGTCGTATTTGATCATTACAAATATCCTCATCAATATAGTCATAAAAATAATTCTTCTTATCATTCCAAAATTTCTTTACAAAATTCTTCTTTATCTTATTTTTCAATTCATCATAAAATTCACAGTTTATATTAAACTTTTCACACAAGTCTTTATAAATACACACAGCATTATACCATAAGGCATTTATTTCAACTGCCTTTCCATGTCTTGGTGTTACTGCAAAGCCTTCTATTTTAACATCCATCCAGGTCAATTGTGTATCCTTATTTCCACCCTTTAGCAAACCATCCTTTCGATCCATGCCAATATTGTATTTAGTTCCTTTTATATGAGAATCCATTATTGTACTTAAGGTTTCAAAAATATTATTCTTTATAAATTCATAGTCATCTGTATACTTCAAATATTCGTACACTGCATTAAAATACCATAAAGATGCATCTATTGTATTATATATAGGTTCTACATCTGTATCTGGAAACATATTTGGTACTAACCCATCTTTCACATACTTAGAAAAAGTCAAAAGAAGTTCCTTTGCCTCCTTAAACCTACCTGTGCAAAGCGTAAGTCCCGGCAAAGCTATCATAGTATCCCTTCCCCAGTCTGTAAACCATGGGTATCCTGCAATAACTGTAGTCGTACCTGTAGATTTTCTTTTAACTAAAAACTGATCTGAGGCTAATGCCAGCATTTCACTGAATTCGTCTCTAAATTTGAGCTTACTTAAAATTAATTTTTGTCTCTCCAGCTCAGCTTCAAAATACTTTCTTCCATCCACTTCATCTATACTTTCAGTTGAAGCAATAATACTAAATTCACTAGTTTCATAAGGCTTTAAGCTCACTTCAAAATATCCTGGAATAAAATGATTATCAAAATCCGGAAGTCCCCTTCGATTTTCATTATCATAGTACATTCCCATATACCATTCTTCATCCCTTTTATAGCTCGCTTTATCTGATTTTAAATATAATTTTAAAGAATTTATATCAAAACTAATGACAGTTCCTCTATCATAAGTTTTTTGCTTACATCTAAAACACCCTAATTTTGTATTAGCATGGTGATCTCTATTATTTATTAAAGCCTGTATCTTCATTTTAAATGGCTTATTATTATTTCTTATGTTGTAATTTATAACGGTAGTATTTTCACCATATTTCATAGTAATTTTCTTGCTTATAAAAACTCCATCTACAACAAAGTTTTGCTTTGGAAAAGGTCTACTCTCAAAGCTAGTTTCGTATTTATACCCATCATCTTTAATTTGCTCCATGTTTTCATTAGAATAAATTACGTGCTCTTTTCCATCTAAAAATACAGTTTCATCAAGTTTAGATAAAAGCACTCTCCTATCTACAGGAGGATTTATAGCAGCTACAAGCAACGCATTATATTTCCTTATATTAGCCCCACAAATAGTGCTATTGCAATATCCACCAATGCCATTAGTAATTAAGTATTCTTTTGAAATAGCTGTTTGAAAATCCTTTAATTCATTTTTGCCAAATCGCACTAAAATCACCCCATTTATAAATCTATTAGCTTAAACTTAAACAATGCACAATTCACAGTTCACAATCCACAATGAATGATGATTTTTCTTCGCTAATGCTACGAAAAATCTTACAACTAATTAGTTTTGAGATTTTCTGTAACAACAGAAAATCATCCTTCATTGTGAATTGTGCATCGTGAATTGTGCATTGATTTTGATTCGCAATCCTTTTGTATTTAATTAATTTTCAATATATAAAATACCACTAATTAATAAGTTTAGCCTTTAACAGCACCAGCCACAAGTCCTTTTGCAATAAACTTTTGTGATAATGAGAATACTATCATAATTGGCAAAGATGCCATAACCGCTGCTGCTGAAAATTCTGTCCAGTTTGTTGAGAATTTATTGTTTACAAATTGCTGAAGACCAGTAGCAACAGTTTGTACAGAAGAATCCTTCATTAAGGCACTTGTTAAAATGAATTCACCATAAGTACCTATAAATGCAAATATAAATATTACTACTAACATTGATTTAGTTAATGGAAGCACTATTTTTATAAAAGTTTGGAAAGTTGAAGCTCCATCAACATATGCTGCCTCATCTAGCTCCTTTGGAATGCCATCCATAAAACCTTTTAAAAGCCATATATTATATGCACTTCCACCACACATTAAAATAACTAATGCTCCTAGGTGATCCATAAAACCTAATTTAAATGCCAAAGCCAAAATAGATGGTAATGCCATTACCTGTGGAAACATCTGTAAAATAAGTAAAGACATAAGCCCCTTTCTACGCCCCCAAAACTTTAATCTCGAGAAAGCGAAAGAAGCGGGAGCTGTAATAACCAATTGAATTAATGAAACTGATACGCATAAAAATAGTGAATTCTTAACCCAGATTAAGAAATCAGTTTGTTTTATAACATTAATATAGTTATCAAAAGTAATCTCTTTAGGAAATATTCTTCCTGCTTGTGAAAATGCTTGACCTTTAGCTAATGAAGCAGCAATTACTGCTACCAGTGGAAAAAGAATCATTACAATAATTACCCAAATAAAAATTCTTGAAAGCCATAGCTTTCTTAATTCAGAAGGTTTCAAACGTTTTGCTTTATACTCTATTATTTCTTTCTTATTTAATTCTACCATAATATTAATTAGCCTCCTTAAATTGGCCAGAAAGCCTCATTTGAACATATGAAATTGTACCAATTATAAAGAATATTAACACTCCTAAAGTAGCTCCTATGGCGAATTGATTATTATTTATAGCCAATTTATAAGTTACTGACACCAATATATCTGTGTAACCTGCAAATTGATTCAATGGGTTTTGAGGATTTCCGTTTGTAATCAAATATGCTGATCCGAAATTTGTAAAGTTAAATGCAAAAGAGGATATCAAAAGAGGATATGAAGTAGCTGCTAACGAAGGTAAAGTAATTTTTATAAATTGAGTAAATTTACTAGCACCATCAATTTCTGCTGCCTCATAATATACGTCTGGAATAGCTGAAATAGCCCCAATTGATACATTCATCATATAAGGGAATCCTAGCCATATATTAACAATTACTAACGCTATTCTCGCCATCCATTTATTAGCCAACCACATTATTGGCTGATGTATTATATGTAGCTTAATCAAAAACAAATTCAATGCACCATATTGTGTATTAAATAATCCCTGCCAAGACATAATAGCTATAGTTACTGGCAGTGCCCATGGTATAATTAATATTGCCTTGTATATAAAAGCTTCTTTCATGTTTTTATTAGCAAGTATCAATGCAAGTATAAGTCCTAATATAAAAGGACCCACAGTTGATAGTAATGCAAAAATAAAGTTCCAACCAAGAACTGGTATAAAACTATTCTTAAAAGGTCCTGATATTACACTTTTATAATTTTGAAGTCCTATAAGCTTATAGTTGTTAACAGTATTTAGCGAATAATTTGTAAATGACATATAAACACTATAAACAATAGGTAAAACCGTAAAAATAAAAATACTTATTAGTGCGGGAGCTAAAAAACCATAAGAACTACGCTGACTTTTTGAGTTATTCATTAAAACACCTCCACATGTTATTTTTTATAAAAACAGGGGAATTACCCCCTATTTTTATAATTTATAGCACTACTGTTGTGCTGCAATACCTTGTTTACATTGATCAACTATAGTTTTAGCTGCTGCTTGTGGAGTTAACTTACCTTGTGATAATAAAGGTAAATCATTTCCTGTTGCTGTAAATACAGCATCCATTGCTGGTATATTAGGCATTGGTTCAGCATTTTGCAATTGATCAATAAATGCTTGTGTATTTTTATCGTTTTTAATTTCATCCTTATCTAAATCTGCAGTTTTTACTGGTATTCTCTTACCTGCTTTATAAACAATATCATAAGCCTTATCATTTAATGCTTTTAATAAATCCCAAGCTTCAGTTTTATTTTTTGATTTACTATTTACAAAAGCCATCTGCACTCCCATAAATGATTTACCTGGCTGTCCATCAACTTGTGGAAGTTTTGCTATAGCATAATGTACTCCTGCTTGGTTACAAGCCGCAACATCCCATGCTCCTGATATATAAAAGGCAGTTTTTCCTGATGTAAATGCTCCTTTAGCATCATCACCTTTGATATCGCCCTTCATGAAATTATATTTCTTTACTAAATCTTGAATAAATTGATATCCTTTTATAGCACCTGCGTTGCCAAGTCCTATATCATCAGTCTTTAATGTACCATTATCATTCTTAAATATATATCCACCATTACTTAAAATCCATGCATATGAGAAATAGAAATTGTTTACATCATACTGTAAACCACCATCAGCTTTAGCATCAGCAATAAGTTCATCTGTTGTTGTTGGGGCTTGTTTAACTTTATCAGTATTATAGAAAAGTGCATATGTTTCCATAGCTATTGGAACACCATACTTTTTACCATTCCATGTTACACCATCTAAAACTGATTTAACTTTATAGTCACTATCATTAATAACTCCTGATGGAACCTCGTCCAAAAGTCCTTCTTTTTCATAAACTCCTGCATTGTTATGGGGATAACCAAAACCTATATCTGGTCCTTTAGAGCTTTGAGCTGCTTCTGTAAATGTTTTGAAATTTGAATCAGCATCTAATACAACTTTAACCTTATTACCAGTTTTCTTTCCCCACTCATCTGCAACCTTTTGAACTGCAGGCAATTCATCCTTAGTTAAATGAGTCCAAACAGTTAATGTTTTTCCTCCACTTTTTGAATCTGAGGCAGTTGAACTTGAACCACAACCAACTAAACTTGTACCTATAACTGCAGCAGTAAGAACTGTAGTAAGTAATTTTGCATATCTTTTCATTTTAATTCCCCCTTGAATTATATTTATATTTATATGTTTAAAATGTGCAACCGTTTGCAATACAACCTTATTATATATTCAATTTTTTAATTAGTCAATACCTTTGCCAATATTTTTTTGTGTTATGATAACGTTTTTTATGTAATAAATGTAAACTTTATTTGTTCATAGTTACAAATAAACTTTCATACACATACTAAAATTCAATTTTTTGCCTGCAACCGCTTTCTCAATCTTGTCAAAAAAACATATTATATTCAATATATATTAAGGTATTACATAATTAATTACAAATCATAATAATAAACCTGCCTAATAGTTAATAAAATAATATTAGGAAATGAAGATGCCTTAATTAAATAATCCTTATTTCTACAATAGCCCAATTTTCCGTAAACTACTGTATGCTGCGAAGTAAGTGTGTTGTAGGATAATTTAAATTAAAGGCTATGTTTTAAATAAGTGTGAAAATCAACACTTATTTAAAACATAGCCTTTTTATTTAATATCCTGCAATACACTTACTTCACACTAATTTAAAGCCCTCTGTAATTTGATTTAATTTTTTTGACATTTTCAGCAATTCATCTGTAGCTTTTTCTACTTCGTCCATAGTTGCAAGTTGTTCCTGCACGCTTGAATTTATATTTTCTGTACCACTAGCTATTTCACTTGATTCATCAGCTATACCTGTAACAACCTTTTCTATTTCTTTAGAGCTCCTTGCCTGTTTATCATTAGCCTCATTTATTTGCTCTATCTGATCTACTATGCTTTGTACATTTTCTATTATACTCTCTATAGCAGTTCCTACTTCAGATGCTCTAGAAACTCCATTAGTCACTTTTCTTTCAACTTCTCCTACTAAATTAACTGCAGTTGATGATTTTACTTGATTTTCTTTAACAAGTTCTGCTATCTGCGCCGCAGCATCATTACTTCCATCAGCTAGTTTTCTGATTTCTTCTGCTACAACGCTAAAGCCCTTACCTGCTTCACCAGCACGTGCTGCTTCTATTGCAGCGTTTAGCGCTAGCATATTTGTTTGCTCCGATATACCTGTTATTAGTTGTATAATTTCGCCTATTTTCTTAGAGGATTTATCAAGGTCATCTACCATACTTGATACTTCCCTTGAAGAAGAAGCTATTTCGTTTATTGAAGTTACAACTTGAGATATTTTTGCAGCACCTTCCTCTGCTGCTTCTTCTGCTTTTTTACTATTTAACGCAGTATTCCTAGTTGCCTCTAACGTTGCTTCTGAAAATTCTGCTGCTTCTGTAAGTGCCGCTGTGGTTTCCTCTACAGCAGCTGCTGAATCTGAAGTACTAGATGCTATTTGTGATATCGTTGCTGAGACACCATCTAGTGACTTCGCTGTCTCCAAAGTAGCTTTGTTCAAATTCCCGCTTAAATCCGTTATTGTCTTAGCTGATATAGATACTTCTTTAATTATTGCATGAAGCTTATCCATAAATAAGTCAAAGTTCTTACTCAATTCACCAACTTCATCTTTACTGTCATAACCTATTCTTTGAGTTAAGTCACCATCATTTTCTGAAATTTCTTTTAGCTTTGAAGTAACCTTTTTAACTGGTGCAACAATTTCTCTTGCTATAATTATAGACAAAATTAAACTTATAAATATGCTAAGCACTAAAATTAATATTATTTCCACAATGGTTCTCTTAAAGAGACTTTGGCTCTCATTATAAGTATTCGCTGCAGCTTTCACATGAACATTTACAAGTTTATCAAAATCTGAAATCAACTTTGTCTTAGTATTATCAAAATTAGTTACATCACTATTTCCTTTTTTTAGTGATTCACGAGGTTTTTCATTACCACCATTATTACTCGTACCTGTGCTACTACCTGTAAAACTGCTTTGTTCTTTTACTCTTGACTCTGCCGATTTTAGATATGTATCCTTTGCTGCTATAAATTTATTATAATCACTCAAAAGAGTTTTAAACTCTGAATTATTTTTATACTCAGGATTATTTTTATATTGAGCTATTTCTTTATTTAGTGTTTTTACACGAGCGGCTATATAACTTTCTATAGTCTTTATGGATGCACTATCTTGTGCATCCATTATAGCACTTCCCTCGGTTCTAATATATTCAATATCTGATTTTACATTTTCTAAACTTATAATTGGAACCATTCTCGAATTATTTAATTCTTTAATTTCAGAATTAACATTATAAACTTGCATTATCGAAGTAACACCAATTATGACCAAAAACAATAGAAAAGAAAACGATAGCAATCCAATTTTCTTTGTAAGTTTTAAATTTCTAAAAAATTTCATTAGCTTCACTCCCCATGTGTATAGATGTACAACTTGGAACATTGAAATTTTAAATTCCAAGTTTATCCTGACAAATTACAATTTGTCGAGGAGAAGCCAAAGTACAAAGTACAGAGTACAAAGTACAATGAAGGAGGATTTTTCTCCGCTATCGCTGCGAAAAAATCTGAAAACTTATTTTCTTTATTGCTGCGCAATCGCGCCATTGATGGCGCTCAGCGAAGCTGACACCATTTAAGTTTAAGATTTACCTGAGTAAAACGAAAGGTAAATCATCCTTCATTGTACTCTGTACTTTGTACTTTGTACTCTGCTCTAAAAATTGTAATTTATCAGGATGAATTTTGTATAAGCAATTTTAATATTTCAGGTTGTCTATCATCTATAAGTTATTTTTTGTATTATAAATATATCATGAACGAGCTAATGTAATCTCCGTAAAATTCACTTAAAATTGTGGCAAAATCAAGGCAATTTTCCCGCTTTAAAACCTTATTTTCTTTAAGATGTCTTATTTAAATTCTATTTCCTAAATATAAATTCTGGATGCTGTACAAGAATGCTTATTGAAATATAAAATCCCATTAAAACTATTGTAATCAATATTCCCCATAAAGCAGCTGCTATAGCCTTATCCTTAAATTTACTTCTTTCAATGTAAATTTTAACATTAGCTGCATTATTCATTACATATTTTATTAGATACATGTAATTATCACTATACAAATTAAATCTAACTTCTTTTTCATTAATGGGTTTTATAGATAGCACAACAACCTTATTTTCAAAAGGTATTTGTTTTGTTTCTATGGATTCAAGCTCATCAAATTTATAAGCTTTAACATTTAAAAATTGAAATGCATCATTTGCATGAATTATAAAAATTCTTTTATTGGTTAAAAGTATAACTCCTCTTGTTCCCCAATCATTCCAAACACCTGCTGTTATAGTTGTTGTTCCAACGCACCCAGTTAATATCTTTGCACCATTAACACCATAGGATTCAGCTGTAAATATATACTCAGATTTTTCTCCTTCATCAAATTCATTTTCTAATTTTGATAAACCTTCATCAAAATTCATTCTATAATAAACACAAGTTATTCTATCCTTCATTTTTTTAAGAATTTCTTCCTTAACTTTTGTAGCTTCATACTTTTCTATCTCTTCATCAGTAAATGAAATATCATTGTATGACATAAGAATATCTCTATATTCCATAATTATCGCCCCTATTCAAATTTAAAATTTATATTTTTTTCTTTTATAATCTTTTTTAATTTTCTTCGTCCTCTACTAAGCCTATTGTAAACAGATATTGTACTAATATTAAACTCTCTAGAAATATCCTTTACATCATCTCCTCTAAAATACCTTCTTATAAATATTTCCTTATCCTTTTCATCTAAATTATTTAATAAACTGAAAATTTCTCTTCTATTTTCACTATTTAGATATTGAGCTTCAACATCATCTAAGGCTTTAACAGTTGCACTTTCTACATCAATGTCATTGCCTGTCTTTTTAATTTTCCTTTTATAAGTTAATGCTTTATTTTTAGTAACAGCAATAAGCCACCACTTAAAATTTCCCTTTTCCTTTGAAAAACAGTCTATATTTTGCCATAAACACATTAATACATCATCAACACATTCATAAATGCTTTCATGTTCATAACTTTCCCTAAGAACAGACTGAACAACGTTATAAATTAAAGAACCATACTTATCTATTAATTTTGTTAAAGCATATTTATCTTTTTTTAATATTCCATCAACAATTTCTTCATCCTTAATCTCCATGCTTAATCACCTCCTGGTTTCACTTATATATACTTCAAGATGTGGCTTTTTTTGTCATATAAGTAATAAAAAAATAAAGACATAATATAAAATTATTGCGAACCAACTTAATCAATTCACAATGCACAGTCCACAATGCACAATGAAGGATGATTTGCCTTCCTTTCGTCAGCCAAATCTTAAATTTAAATATTATAAGCTTCGCTTAGCACCATAAATGGTGCTATTGCGAAAGCAATAAAAAAATTAAATTTAAGATTTTCTGTAGCAAAGCGGAAGAAAATCATCCTTCATTGTGAATTGTGCATCGTGAATTGTGAATTGATTTAGGTAGCAATATTTAAATATTAAGTCTTAAATTTATCCCCTATTTACAACATTAACCGCATTTCCATCAAGGTATTTCTTTAAATTATCTGCTGCAATACTCATAAGTCTTTCCCTTGCTTCTTTTGCAGCCCATGAAATATGAGGTGTTATAATACAATTTTTTGCAAATTTCAATGGATTATCCTTATGTATAGGCTCTCCAGACACAACATCAACAGCTGCTGCATATACTTTTCCACTTTCAAGTGCATCGGCAAGATCTTTTTCCACAATTAATCCACCTCTTGCAGTATTTATAATAATAACTCCATCCTTCATTTCTGAAATGCTAGCTTTGTTTATTACCCCTTTATTATTTTCAAAAAGTGGGCAATGAAGAGATATAACATCTGAATTTCTAAATACATCATCTAAATCTGCAAACCTCAAATTTTCATTTTCAAGTGCTTTATCTGGATGTGGTGTATTAATAAGAAGTTTCATACCTAAAGCTTCTGCAGCTTTACCCATAGCTTTTCCTATACTTCCATATCCAATTATGCCAATTGTTTTCCCTGCAAGCTCAATAATAGGCTTTTTCCAATAACAAAAATCTTCACTATTTTCCCACTCACCTTTTTTAACAGATTCATTGTGAAGCCCAACATTATCACATATTTCAAGTAAAAGTGCAATTGACATTTGAACAACAGACTCTGTTCCATACGCCGGAATATTTGTAACTACAATGCCTCTTTCCTTTGCCGCCTCCAAATCAACTACATTATATCCTGTAGCAAGAACTCCTATATATTTTAAATGTGGAAGTTTATTTATAATTTCTTTTGTCAAAATAGTTTTATTAGTAAAAAGTACTTCTGCCCCTTTTGATCTTTCAATTACCTTTTCAGTATTTTCTGTTCTGTCATATACTTTAAAATCTCCAAGTTCCTCTATTTCCTTCCAAGATAAATCCCCTGGATTTAATGCATATCCATCTAACACTACAATTTTCACCTAAAATACCTCCTTAAACTCTTGCCCATGCTTCATTTAATACTCTCTTTGCATTTTCTATTACCGTCTTTGTATCCTCATCTTTATAAGGTTTAACTTCAAAGCTCACTATTGGTGGATTTTCTTTATTTAAAAAACCTATGAACTTTAGTATTCTTAAATATTCTGTAAGTTCTTCAACATCACATTCACTATTAGGAAATCCAAAACCAGGGTGCTGATCACCATACCCCTCCATTGACGGGTCCTTAACTACACAATTTCCCATATGCGCATGAAGTATGTATTCTTGTACTGGCAATATGGATTCCTCTATTGTTTCGTGAAGCAGCGGTATATGACTTAAATCAACTATAAGCCCAAAGTTATCATATTTCTCTTTTATTGCTTCTGCAAACATTTTTGCAAGCTTTGCAGGGCCAATAAGAGACTTTTTATCTATATCATAATCAAATACTTCTAGAAGAACTTTTAAATCGCCTTTTGATTTTGCATACGCGCATAATTCTTCTGTAGATGCAATTAATGCTTCAAAAGCATCTCCTCTTCTTTCCAAAGGATATTTTCCACTTAAAAAAGCAAAGCCTTTTGCATTCATTTCATAGGCTTCGTCAATTCCCTCTTTAAGGGTTTTTACTGCTTCCAGCCTTTTTTCTTCATCCAAATCATTTATATTAAGTCCTGTTGTAAGTAATCTTGGCTGTGCACCATACGCTACTGCAAGCTTTGATTCCTCTAATATTTTCTTTGCATTTTCCCTTACATTTTTATCTTTTATCCAAGTAATTTCAACAGCATCGAAATAATCATCCTTAGCTATTTTTTTTAGAGTTTCTTCTATTGGACCTTCACCACTTCCGCATTCTGGATATGCCATAAAGTGTATTAATCCAACTTTCATATAATCGTGTATTGACTCATTCATTTGTAATACCCCCATTAAATTCTTTTAAGTTTATTATAGTTTATTTTAATATAGATAAGCAACTTCAAATGTAAAAAGCAAAAATGCCAAGTATATTCAATTAATCAATGCTCCTATATATCCATAAATAAAACCTCCTATATTCAACTTTTGAATACAGAAGGTTTTATTTTTCATCTTAAAATCCTCACAGATAACTTATTTCACCTATCATTAAAAAACTTTATTTTCTAAAATAATCATTTTATTTTTTCTTGAAATATTGCTTAACTAAAAACTTCATAAGCTCACTAGGCTGCTCTCTTAAAAACTCAGCTTTATCTCTAAATAACATTCCATAGGGTGCTTCTTTAGTATAGATTTCCCACTTAGGCATATCTTCACCCGTGGAATCTTTTCCATTAGGATTTCCAGAACGTATAAAGTTAGCCCAATAGTTACACATCTGACGAGCAAGATCATAATGCTTTCCCACGAACGGTCTCCAGCACTTAGAAAGAGTTTCAAAAAAGAACCAAAGGTCTACTGAGTGAAAAGTACCTGGATTATCCCAGCCTGGTATTTCTGCATCAAAATTATAATAATATAGCGGCTGCTTATTATCAGCATTTGCCTCTCCAACAATACGTGCCGCATATTCTACAAAGTTAACTGTAGCATTTTTTCGTATTTCCTCAAGGCTGCTAGTTTGAGCTTTACAAAGTGCAAGAAACTCATTGGCATCCTCCCAAAACATTTTAGATGCCATATCCTTAAACTCATCAAGATTCTTAACTTGTGGTTTATTAAAAAATTCAGAAGAAGTGTGCCCCAAAAGTACAGGTACCATTAAACGCTTGTTTTCAATGAAAAGTTCAAAGGCATCACCAACACAAAATGAATTATCAATAACTGTTCCCCAAAACTTATTATATTTTACTGCTTTATCTCGTATATATTTAGCATCAAGTCTGCGAGCTTCAGCAAGTGAAGAAACTCCAAGAAATTTAAAAAATTCTACCCCATCCTGCTCTGCATCAGCTAAATTATACTTACCTCTAGGTACTGGATTGCCAGGATAAAGCTCAGTAATCACGCCACTCTCTATAATTGCTTTCTGACAAAAATCTTCATTTTGAGGTGATGTAAGTTGGCTCAATACACTTCCGCCTCCAGCAGACTGCCCTCCTATAGTAATGTTATCAGGATCACCACCAAAAGCGGCAATATTACACTTAACCCATTGCGTCCCTGCCTGTTGATCAAGGTTTCCAAAATTTGCAGGAGCCTTTGGTGCTTCAGCGGTTATTTCAGGATGGCACAAAAAACCAAAAACATTTAGACGATAATTTACTGTTACGACAACTATGCCTCTTCGTGCAATACGCTCTCCATCAAACTCCATCTCAGCTGTACTTCCACATTGAAGCCCACCACCAAAATACCATACATATACAGGCAGCTTCTCATTAGGACTACAAGCTGGTGTCCATACGTTTAAATATAAACAATCCTCATCCATAGGTAGCTCTGGATCAACTGACCATTCCCTTGTATATATATTATTTACATCTATAACTGTAGGCGCTTGCATAGATGTTGGTGCAAATTCAAAGGCTTTTAAAACCCCTTTCCAGTCCTTTGCAGGCTGCGGTGCACGCCAACGATTTTCTCCTACAGGTGGTGCAGCAAATGGAATACCCTTGAAGCTTGTTATACGTGGATCTGCTGCTGGCAGCCCCTGAATTAAACCATTTTTAATTTTCACTGTTCTTAACATGATAAAACTTCCTTCCCTTTACGAGCCTTAAGGTCTAATTTTAACATTTTAAACTTAGGAATTAATTATACTTTTAACAACATACTGCTTTACACGTCCTTCACTGTTTTTAAACGCCAAACGAATAAAATTATATGCACCGTTGTTCCACACATGTGAATCATGAACACCGTCTTTTATAATTACTTCACAATAGTTTTCTAAATTATTGCCTGCTGCTTCCTTTAGACCATCAATTGCTTTTGCATAACCCATTTCACCTGCTACGCCATCTTTATCCCCGCAAGTAAGATAAAGTAAATTAATTCTGTAACCACGTGTTGCTAAACTACTACCTAATACTTTACCATCGCTAGATGTAGGTGCATTTGAAAAAGCGCCTACATAGGTAAATAAATCTTCCATTCCTAATGCTGAGACAGTAACATTAAGACCGTTTTTAAAACCATCCTTTTCTCCAGTATGTTCTACAGAATCACACCTGTAACCGCCAATGCCTAGATTTAAAGCTTGCATTCCTCCCATAGATAGACCTGCAAAAGCCCTATGCATTCTGCTATATGCAATTTCTTCAGATGAAGTACCTTTTATATCTGCATATGTGTTGTAGTGTGCTTCAATAAATGGAATCAAATCATATCTTAGTTCATAATCAAAATAATAGAACCCAAGAAGATTAGTACCTACTGCATTAAATGAAGAATCATCCCAATCATGTGCACTTCTACCCTCGGGAAATATAACTATTAATGGATCTATATCGCCATTTGCAATAAGATTGTCAAGTATATTGCATATAACAAAATTATCATCAACCTTACCATAACCATATAACCATTCATAACGATTTCCACCTACTCCATGGAGTAAATACATTACATTATATTTGGTATTCTTATCAGCTTCATTGTAACCTGCTGGCAAATATACGTTACATATCTTTGTTATAGCATCTCCAGTTACAGTTTCTCTTCCAACCTCTTTAGAGTCAATATTCTGGTTTGTCACAAACTGTCTATAAGCATTAATATAGTTTCTCATACTATAAGAAGCCTCAGTTAAAGTACCCTGCTGCTCCTTTTTAGTTGCCCTTTTATATTGTTCAGGTACAGCCGTTATATCAATATTTTTCATAATTTATCTCATTCCTTTCGCTTCGCTCAAGGCACAAACAAGTTATGAAAAACTGTTGCACCTATCCTCCATTTGGTATAATATTTTTTATGGAATAGCAATATACTACAGAGCACGGGAGGAGAAGTGGCGAATTTATTTCGACCCCGTATAATTATATGTGCCGTCATCCTTTCAAGCACAAACAAGTGGGACATTGAGCCCGGACTCTTATCATTGGTAATAAACCATGTTTATTTAGTCGTAGGATGACAGTCAATGTTGCTATTTCCTTTTTATTTAGGTGGTGATGTTATTATGAGGCTTATTTACCCCATATGCTGTGGACTTGATGTCCACAAAAATGTTATCGTTGCAACTATTGTCTCTACTGATAAAAATAGAATATCTGAGTACAAACAAAAATCCTTTACTACCATCAACTCTGATATTCAGAAGTTTCACAACTGGCTAATTCAAAATAACTGCAAACATGTCTGTATGGAATCCACTGGTAAGTATTGGATTCCTATTTTTAATTATCTTGAAGCTGACATTGATGTGTGTTTAACACATCCCAAATATGTCAAAGCAATCAAGGGTAAAAAAACAGACAAAAAAGATTCCAAGTGGATTGCTGACCTTTATAAATTTGATTTAGTCAGATGTTCTTTTATTCCACCAAAAGATTTTCGTCAATTGCGTGAGCTGGCTCGCTATCGCTTTAAACTTGTTTGTATGAAATCTTCTGAAAAGAACCGAATTCAAAACTGTATGACTGTCTCAAATATTGGAATTGCAAGTATCTTGTCTGATCCTTTTGGTAGAACAGCAACAGAAATTATGACCTATTTGCTTGTAAACACTTCTGATACTATTGAAGATAAAGCAATTCGCAAACTTATTAAAAAAGGTGCTAATGCAAAATCTGACGAAATTATTAATGCTATCAAAGGGTACAATATAGAAACTGATCAAGCTAAAAAATTAAAACTTGCCAGATCTCATCTTGAATATCTTAATAATATGATTTCTCAAACTGAGATAGAGCTTTACGTACGCATTAAACCTTACTATGAATTTGTAAAATTCATTTCTTCTCTGCCTGGTATTACTGAACTTAGTGCCACAATAATCCTTGCAGAAACTGGTGTTAATATGGCTATCTTTGATGATGCTAAACACCTTTGTTCCTGGTGTGGGCTTTCCCCAGCTAACAATGAATCTGCTGGCAAGAAAAAATCTGTACGCATTGCAAAAGCAGGTGTCTACTTAAAACCTATGATGGTACAGTGTGCTCTTGCTGCAATTAAAAGTAAAAAGCAACCTTACTTTGCAATAAAATATGGACGCATTAAAAAACGTCGTGGACACAAAAAAGCTATTATCGCAATTGCCAGAATGATGATGGTATGCATCTACCACATGATTTCTGAAAAACAATCTTTTACTCCAACTGATTATACGGAATTGATGGATCCGCATTTTAATCAGCAAAAAGTAACTCTAAATGATACAAATGTTTTTGCTTACCTTGAATCTAAAGGATATGACACTTCCTTATTAGTTAAATGCAACGATAACTAATACTAATTTCTTAATACTGTAAAAAACAGGTTTTTAGGAACCTTTAGTTAAAGTCGCCTCAAAATTCAACTTATTTTTCACTCTTATCACTCCTCGTTAAGTTATACTTCTAGTTATATCCAAATCCAAGAATAGTAAAATATTTATCTTTACTGTCTTCTAACATTTTTATTTCTACTTGGTGTTCTCTGCTACTTTCTTCATGATATAAAATAACGGCATTACAGTGTGTCCATCCAACTACTCGTGGATCAGCAGTAAGCACATGTTTTCCATCTACATAAACCTCTGCCTTACCAAAATCCATTCTTCCAGAATCCTTAAATATTAGCAGCAAACTACGACTGTTAATTTTCAAGACAAAGCTTTCATTTCCAGTTTTCGGTGTATGCATCCAATTATATGGGAATTCTGGTGTTCCAACAGCTTCATCATCTATTTCAACATAATGCAGTTCTGCATCTTCCTCACAAAAACTTCCCTGTTCTATTTCTGCACCAGCTGCATTATCCTTCTTATCAATTAGGCGTATACCTGTAAAATAATTACCTATAACTGGTTCTTTATTTAGAATACTTTCTTCTCTATCATAAGGATTTTGTGATGTTTGGTTAAATAAATAATTAAGGCAATCTGCCATTATCTCATGTCCATAATTTGTTGGATGAAAAACATCATAAAAATATTGTCTTTTCGTTATGACATTTCCTTCCTCCTTCGTAAGCTTAAATTGTTCAACTAGAGCATCGGACAAACTTACCATAGGCAGATTATAATATTCTCCAACAGGCGAAAGTCTCTCTTGAAGATTCCAATCGTTTTCAAACACAGCAAATAATAAAATTACTGCTGGCTTATTTTCTGCTGAAAGTATATTTAAAACCAAGCTCTCGTAACATACTCCATTTGTTTCATCACCAGCATCATTTACAGCAAATTCAACGATCACAATATCCGGTTTTACCCTTCCGTCCCTTAAAATATCCCTGTCATATCGTATCATTCCAAGTTCAGAAGGTGTCCCTCCTACTCCAGCTTTTATATAATGAACATTGTCACTGCCTTCTTTTTGAAATTTCTCTTTGAATTTAACATATGACCTATAAGCATAACACTCTGTATGGGCTGGCTTTGCCCCAGCACCCTCAGTTATAGATCCTCCAATATAGGCAACGGTTACATCTTCACCATTCCTTGCCTTATCTATCGCCGCTTTAAGTCTTCTGTTATTCCCAAGCTTTAAAAGAGATTTTGAAATCATATTTCTATAATTATCACTGTCAAATTCTACTGGAGGATCAATTTCAATTTCTTGAACTTCATACCCATCATTAAGATAGAACTTTACTGTTACCTTTGCTGTTAATCCTGATTTTTCAAATTCAAAAGCCATATTACCAACAACTTCATCATCCTTAGACCACTCATAATCCTCTAGTTTAAGAATTACTTCTGTCCCATCCTTAGTGCATGGTATTTTAATAGACGTTCCACCATTAAGTCTGTCCTTTTTTCCATAGTTTTTAAGTACAAAATCTATATTTCCAACATCATCAGCTGCTGTTACAGACACTCCTATGCTGTGAACTAATTTATGAACCCCTTCACAATCCTTTAGAAGTTCTAAAATATTTTCTTTCTCAACACTACCAACAAATTTAGCATTATGTGCTAATCTTCCTTCATCAAGATAAATTTCTTGTGCTGGTTTTGCTCCCAATCGTTGAGTAGCTTCTAAAATCGTATCTATTAAAATATAAAAACCACTTCGTTTTTTCTGTGGATCTTTTGGTGCTTTAGGTCCTAATTTTTCATCATCGCTCATATCTTTCCTCCATACACAATTCTTATTTACCTCATAACGCAATACATTCCAAATAAACTTTCACAATAATATATTTTCAATAAATTTTATATCTTCCTGCTAACATAAGTAAACAGAAGAAATGTAGACAATTATCATAATATCTGCGAGTTCCCTTTCTTAAAGGAAGTTCAAAAAAATCTTTAACCCATTGAAGACTATCTTCACTTTTGGTAGCCAAAGAACCAGCAGCTGTAGTTGCTATAATGGCATTAGGATGCATTGCAAGCTCATCAAATGGCTCTCCTTTTATGGTATAGGCATTATACTTTCCTAAAGTAGTATTTTTGTTAAAGAACCTTTGAAGCTTATCTATTATATTTCCTAATGCTTCCTCTCTATTAAACCATGCTGCATATAGTCCTATATTCATAGCCACACGATATGCGTCTGAATAAAATTCATAGTCGTGAAATAATATTTTGGGAGTACCATCAAATTCAGCATATTCTGGTGCCATTCCAGTGTTTCTGTCACAGCAAATGTTAATATATTTACGACTTTCTTCTGCAGCTCTTCTCCAAAAATTTCTATCCTTATCATCTGCCATAAGTGCAAAAAGCTCATAAAAGTGTGGAAGATGATAGGACGGATCTGAAAACGGTGCTTCAGGTACAAACTTAATATAGTAGTTAGCTTTATCCCACATAGGTTGTCCTTCTTGAGTTAGTTCAGCTTGATGTATACAATGGTGCAATATATCTCTCGCTTGAACACTATAATTAAACGGTACCTTGCCATCTCCCCATCTTTTACTTGCAAAAAACAGTGCCATAGCAAAATATTCTTCTCCATCTGGTGCTGGTCCTTCTGAATTTTTAACCCCGCTAATACTTACCGACCAGGCAAAATATCCTTGAAACTTACCTTCACTTTGATGCATATAAGTTTTAGAAAATAGCCATAATCTATCAAAGATATCCTTACGATTCATTTGCACTGCCATCATCATTCCATAACTCATGCCTTCTGTACGAACATCATTATTTCCGGTATCAACAATATATCCCATATCTTTACCCATTTCAAAATATATTTTCTCTTTAGAATCAAAAAACATTTGATTAAAAGCATTGTCAATTTTTTTATTTATTTGCTCTTCCGAAATGCCTATTTCTGCAAACATGTTTCTATACTTACCTGTATAAAATGCGCCTCTTTCCATATCTTATCTCCTATAATATAATTTGTAATATAAGCAAATTATAGAATACTAATTTCTAATAAACAATGATGCATTCTAATGAAGATTTGATGTATTCTAATATTTAACACTAAACAAGCACAAAAAAGCTTTCTCACTAATTTTTAGTGAGAAAGCCCTATTTATATTATTTATCTTTATTAAACAATGCTGCCAAATCTCCAAAAGGATTATTCATTGGAGCTTCGGCTTCCTTCTTCATTTTTTTCATGTAATTTGCAACTTCTTTTTTATTTAATTTACTGTTGCCATTTTCCTTAAATCTCTTTTGGAAAGAAGAATATTTTTCTCTAAAGCTGCAGGTTGTGCAGACATATATTTTACCTTCGCCTTCCCCTCTAAGCTCAAGCTTCTTGTGACATTCTGGACATCTTACATTAGTAAATCTGCTTAAATTTTCTCTATAACCACATTCCCTATCCTGACACACAAGCATCTTACCATTCTTTCCACTAACCTCAAGCATATATTTACCACAGTTAGGGCATTTCTTTCCTGTAAGATTATCATGTTTAAATTTGTCCTTACTTCCCTTAACATCATCTACTAATTTTGATGCATATCCCTTCATCTTTTCAATAAATGATTTTCCATTAACTTTTCCCTTGCTTATAGCTTCAAGCTCAGTTTCCCATTTTGCAGTTAAAAGTGGTGATTTTAAATCTTCTGGTACAAGTTCTACAACCTGTTTTCCCTTTGAGGTTGGAACCATTTCTTTTCCCTTTTTCTCAACGTAAAAAGTGTTATAAAGTTTTTCTATTATATCTGCTCTAGTTGCAACTGTTCCAAGTCCACCAGTTTCCCCTAATGTTTTTGAACTTGCTTTATCCATACGAACATATTTTTGTGGATTCTCCATTGCTGACAATAAAGTAGCCTCTGTGAATCTTGCTGGTGGCTTTGTTTGTCCTTTATTTATATCTATATTTGTAAATACAACCTCATCACCCTTATTAACCTCAGGAAGTATTTGATCCTTCATTCCATTTTCATTACTATCTTCAAAATCCTCTTCCTTGTCGTACACAGCCTTCCAGCCCTTTGCTTTAACAACTTTTCCTGATGCCGTAAAGGTTTCGCCATTGACTTCTGCCTTTATAGTTGTTTGTGTATATTCAAATGGTGGCAATAATACACTTAAGAATCTTTTTACTACTAAATCATATATTTTCATTTCTTCGCTTCCAAGTAGTGAAAGAGATACTCTTTCCTCTGTTGGAATTATGGCATGGTGATCTGATACCTTGCTATTATCGACAAAGCTTTTATTTGCTTTTATTCTTCCTCTCAATATTTCAGCAGAAAATTTACTGTACTTGCCTACGGAAATTGCTTTCAATCTATCTGGAAGTGTGGGTACAATATCTTCAGAAATATATCTTGAATCTGTTCTTGGATATGTTAAAAGCTTATAATTTTCATATAATCTCTGCATTATAGATAGCGTTTGTTTTGCCGAAAATCCAAATAGTCTATTTGCATCCCTTTGAAGCTCTGTTAAATCATATAAAGCTGGTGAATATTTTTTCTTATCGCTTTGCAATATATCTGTAATTCTTCCCTTTTGACCTTTTACTTTAGCCTCTACATTTTTAGCTAAATTTTCATCAAAAGTATTATAATTTCCGTGGTTATCCTGCCAATGAAGCGTATAACCTTTAGCTTTTCCAGAAATACTGTAATAAGTTCTAGGCTTAAAATTCTTTATTTCCTCTTCCCTTTCAACAATCATAGCAAGTGTAGGAGTTTGAACTCTTCCTGCTGAAAGCTGAGCATTAAACTTACAAGTTAAGGCACGTGTAACATTTAATCCAACAAACCAATCCGCCTCTGCCCTGCACTGTGCTGCTGCATACAAATTTTCATAAGCTTTGCCTGGTTTTAAATTTTGAAATCCATCTTTTATTGCCTTGTCCGTTTGAGAAGAAATCCATAAACGTTTTATCGGCTTTCTAAAACCAGCTTTTTCAATTATCCATCTTGCAACAAGTTCTCCTTCTCTTCCAGCATCTGTTGCTATTACAAGTTCATCCACATCATTTCTATTCATGACCTTCTTAACCTCTGAAAACTGCTTTGAGGTTTTTCCTATAACATTCAATTTCATTTGTTTTGGAAGCATTGGTAAAGTCTCCATGCTCCAACTCTTATACTTATCTCCATATGCCTCTGGATCAGCTAAAGTAACTAAATGTCCAAGCGCCCAGGTTACTATATATTTATTTCCTTCTAAATAACTTCCTTTATTTATATTTGCATGTAAAACCTTGGCAAGTGATCTTCCTACGCTAGGTTTTTCTGCTAAAACTAATATTTTTCCCATAATGTTATCATCCTTTCACTCTCATAATAATATCACATTACTATGAAAACTCATAATTAGAAATTTATATACAGATTATTAACAGTTTTATAATTGCTACATAATAAATTCTGTATAAAATATTGATTATAATTTTATTGGTTTAAATATTTTTGGCATCTTAAAAAAATAATAAGTGCAAATTGAGAGATAGTTTTGTGTAATACGAGGAACTGTAACACGTTAATACTGGTTGTCTTAGCGTGTTATATTGACGAAGTATTACGCAAAAATAGCCGAAAGTTGGACTTGTTATTTTCTTTAAGATGCCTTATAAGGGGGCTTTAAATGAAAGCTAAAATTAATCTAAAAAAAGAACGGATATATCTATACTTAATTTTATTACTATCCTTTATACTAAATTTTTTTAACTTAGGTATTGAGGGTTACGGCAATACATATTATGCAGCAGGTGTAAAAAGCATGCTTTTAAATTTTAAAAATTTCTTTTTTGTATCCTTTGATCCATCTGGCTTTGTAACAATTGATAAACCTCCAATAGGCTTTTGGCTTCAAGCAGTAAGTGCTAAAGTTCTTGGTTTTTCTGGCTTTAGCATAATTTTACCTCAAGCCTTATGCGGAGTTATTTCAGTATTTCTAATTTACTATATTATAAAGAATACCTTTGGAACAAATAAAGGTTTACTCGCTGCACTTTGCCTATCAGTAACCCCTATTTTCGTTGCTGCCAGCAGAAATAACACCATAGATAATGATCTTGTTTTATGCCTGCTACTATCAGTTTTATTTATTATAAAAGCAGTTAGAAGTGGTAGCTTGCGATTTCTTCTGCTTAGTTTTTTCTTTATTGGAGTGGGCTTTAATGTAAAGATGTCCGAAGCTTATCTCATACTTCCTGCATTGTATTTAAGCTATTTTCTTTATTCACGTTTAAGTCTAAAAAGAAGAACCATCAATTTATGTATAGCCACTGCTGTACTTATTGTAGTTTCTTTATCTTGGGCTTTAGCTGTAGATGCTGTACCTGCAAAAAATAGACCTTTTATTGGAAGTAGTACAAACAATACAGTTACTGAACTTATTTTAGGTCATAATGGTTTTGATAGGCTAAAGCTTGGAAATATATTCAAGTCATCTCATAGCCATAGAAAAGCAAACGTAAAATTAAAAAGTGCAAAAATCAGTAATGCAAATTTGTCTGGCTTAGGTAATGAATCTCAAACAGGTTTCACAAGACTTATTGGAAATAATGATATTTCGGATCAAATAGGTTTTCTTATCTCTATGGCAATTTTAGGATTTATAGCTGCGGCCTTAAAAGAGCAACTTGGTTTTTCCATTGATAATGAACGAAAAATGAGTTTACTTTTGTTTTTTATGTGGTTCTTAACTGAATTTATATTTTTCAGTTTCTCAAAAGGTTCTTTCCACACTTACTATCTAACCACTATGGCACCAGCTATTGCTGCTCTAACTGGAATAGGTACAATTGATATGATTAATTTTAAGGATAAAAAAGTTTTAATTTTCCCATTGTCAATAATCTTAACAGCTATAATTGAAATAACCATTTTATACTATAATCATACAAAATCAAGTGGATATATACCTATTATGCTATTGACTGCTGTAATCTGTTTAATATTTTCCACAATTTTCGTATTAAATACCTTAAGTAATAAAAACGCAAAGTTAGCTGCTAGTTTTGCCTTCGCTGGAATTTTAATTGCTCCAACTATTTGGTCGGCAACGCCAATATTTTTAAATATGAACTCTGGAAGTCCTTCCGCAGGGCTTGAACTTTATCATAATCCGCATCCATTTAAAAATAAAGCTGCTGCAAACCCTAATTCAAAATTAGCCGTTTATTTAGAAAAAAATTCTGCTCATGAAAAATACCTTGTAGCTGTACCTTCCGCAACTACCTACGCCTCAAGCTTAATACTTGAAACAGATAAGCCTATAATGACCTTTGGAGGCTTTAGTGGTAATGATAAAATTATTTCTTTAAATAAATTTAAAAAGCTAGTTTATGCTGGAAAAATTAAATACGCAATACTATCTTCACAAAATAATGCTATTAAAGGAAATAATAAAGCTATAATAAATTGGATAAAAAGAACTGGAAAAATTGTTTCAAACCATAAATGGCAAAATACAAATTCCATTTCAAAAAATCCATCCAAACTCTATTATTTAAGCTTAAAACATTCAATTAAAATTTAGTTTCACAAAATAAAAGTTCAAGATGAATTCCTCACGTTTTTATGATATAATCTTAACTAACTGCGGAATTTTATCAAAATTGATTATATATCACTAAAATTTAAATTTAGGGAGGACAATCTTGTGATAACTGTAACTAATGTAAGTTTAAGATATGGAGAAAGAAAACTATTTGAAGATGTAAATTTAAAATTTACCCCTGGAAACTGCTATGGAGTTATTGGTGCCAATGGTGCTGGTAAAAGTACATTCCTTAAAATATTATCTGGAGAAATTGAACCAAATACAGGTGATGTATCAATTCCTTCAGGCACCAGAATGTCTGTTTTAAAGCAGGACCATTTCCAATATGACGCTTATGAAGTTTTAGAAACTGTAATAATGGGAAATGAAAGACTTTATTCTATAATGAAGGAAAAAGATGCTCTATATGCAAAACCAGATTTTAATGATGAAGACGGTATTAAAGCCTCTCAACTTGAAGGTGAATTTGCTGAACTAAACGGATGGGAAGCTGAATCTGAAGCTGCAACCTTACTTCAAGGTCTTGGCATAGATACTTCTTATCATAACAAAATGATGTCTGAACTTGGCGGTGCTGAAAAGGTTAAAGTTCTTCTTGCACAGGCTCTTTTCGGAAACCCTGGAATACTTCTTCTAGATGAGCCTACAAACCACTTAGACATAAAATCAATAAACTGGCTTGAAGAATTTTTAATAAATTTTGAAGGTACAGTAATAGTAGTATCCCATGATAGACATTTCTTAAACAAAGTATGTACTACTATGGCAGACGTTGACTTTGGAAAAATAAAATTATATGTTGGAAACTACGACTTCTGGTATGAATCAAGCCAATTAGCTCTCCAAATGGCAAAGGATCAAAACAAGAAGAAGGAAGAAAAGATTAAAGAACTTCAAGACTTTATCGCAAGATTTAGCGCTAATGCCTCTAAATCAAAGCAAGCAACTTCACGTAAAAAAATGCTTGATAAAATCAACTTAGACGACATTCAACCTTCCAGCAGAAAATATCCTTTTGTTGGTTTTAAACCTGAAAGAGAAGCTGGAAATGACATACTTACAGTGGATGGCATAAGCAAAACAATAGATGGAGAAAAAGTTCTTAGCAATGTAAGCTTTATCGTTTCAAAGGATGATAAAATTGCCTTTGTAGGAGATAATGAAATTGCAATAACTACATTATTTAAAATCTTAACTGGTGAGATGGAACCGGACAGCGGAAGCTTTAAATGGGGTATAACTATAACTACTTCATATTTTCCAAAGGACAACTCTGAATTCTTTAATGATGTCGATTTAAGCTTAGTAGATTGGCTTCGTCAATATTCAGATGAAAAATCAGAAAGCTACCTAAGAGGTTTCCTTGGAAGAATGCTATTCTCAGGAGATGAAGCTTTAAAACAAGCGAGCGTGTTATCCGGAGGAGAAAAAGTTAGATGCATGCTTTCAAAAATGATGTTAAGCAGCGCAAATGTTCTTCTTTTAGATCAGCCAACAAATCACTTAGACCTTGAATCAATTACAGCTTTAAATAATGGACTTCGTGATTTTAAAGGTAATCTTTTATTTGCTTCACACGACCATCAGTTTATTGATACTATTGCAAACAGAATTATAGAAATAACTGACAGCGGAATAATTGATAAGAGAATGACTTATGATGAATATTTAGAAGCTATGGGTAGAAACTAAAAATAAAAGTGCGAAAACTTTTCGCACTTTTATTTTTAGTAATTATTTGCATCAATTTGAGGTAAATCCTCTAATGATTGTAGTAAAGTGTCATCTGCATCACTTGATGAAGTATCTGATGACTGAGATAAACTATTCAATGCTTGTATTAAACTATCTGTTTCATCTTGAGTTGAGCCGTCTACAGCTTGGACTGTATCTTGTGTCTGCGCTACATGATGATGGTGTGAAGCCTTAAAAGCACTTTGAATAGAATCTGCTTGATTTTGAGAAATTGTTCCATTAGCTACTAAACCACTTATTGGATTAGTTGGTTTGCTGCCACTGCTACCATATGCTCCTGACGATATGGAATTTGCTTGCCTCGCAGCCTCAAAGGCACTTTGAATAGCAGTTTCTTGATCTTGTGAGATTGTTCCATTGGCTACCAAACTATCAAGTATCCCTGGTGTTTTAGAAGTAGGATCAGTGCTTGATACTTGAGAAGTTTGGTTACTCAATTGAATTGAATCTGAATCCTGTGATTGGTTCTTATGATGATGGTGATGATGAACTCTTTGTGCATCTTGAACCTGTGAATTAGCTTGAACATTATACAAGCTTGATGAATTTGTTGTACTACTTACTGTGCTCATATTCATTTCTCCTTTGCATATCTTAATTTATATAATTCTCCATAATTTTAACATATCAATATATTTATAAATCAATAATTAAATTAAGATACAATTAACAAAGTATAAACTTGTTACTTAGTTTATAAAAAATACAAATTAAATATGAAAAAACTATAAAAAAAGTGCGGATTTTTATTCCAACACTTTTTTATAGCTCAATACTAACTTTCCACCTTATTTATTTCATCTTTTCTATCCACAGCTTCCATATTATAAAAGGTTTCGTTTTCTGGAAGCTCCATTCTAAAACAAGAACAGTTTTGTACAATTACTTTTGCACTTTTTATTGCACATTCACTTATATGCCCACCAATTTTTCTATCTTTACTTATAAAGTGAAAATGATATCCAGGGACATTTAAGCCTTCTACATAATCTGGACATCTAAAACCTATAATATCTCCTTCAATATTGTTATATTCAAATATTGGTTGAGTTTTAACCACTTCTGCCATTGGCCTATATGGCTTTTGTTGTTTTACAACAGTTCTTGTTTTTATATAATCAAATTCTCCTTTTATATGAAAAGCATAAAATATATTCTTACTTTCAATTAAACTATCTAGCTTTTCCTTTACCTCGTTATAACAAGCACATTTTTCTATATCATATGTACTATAATTTTCAAGCTTGGTTACCACAGCAAAAGGTGCTGTTACATTTTTATCACATACATACATGCTTCCATCTGGTCTTGTTCTGTAAAAAATACCATTTAAAAGTGTCAACTCTCCATCTAAATCTTTAAAGGTTCCTAAACCAAAATCACCTTTTTTAAGAAGCTTATTTAATGACACACAGCCATCATACAACCCTGAGACTAATGCATTTATGGTTGACATTTGGTATATGTGATTTGGAATTTTATCTTCATTCATCTTTATCAACCTTTCACTATATAAGTTAACTCACTGAATCCAGTCCCTCAAATTGCATATTGTAGTAATACGCGTATATTCCTTCTTTTTTCAGAAGTTCACTGTGATTTCCTCTTTCCTGTATTCCCTCATTGTTAATAACTATTATTTCATCTGCATTTCTTATGGTACTTAATCTATGAGCAATAACTATTGTAGTCCTATTTTTTGAAAGCTTTTCTAAAGAATTTTGAATATATCTTTCACTTTCATTATCTAAGGCTGAAGTTGCCTCGTCCAAAATCAATATTGGAGGATTTTTTAGGAATACCCTTGCTATAGAAATTCTCTGCTTTTGTCCACCTGAAAGCCTAACTCCTCTTTCTCCAACATAAGTATCATAACCATTTTCCATCTGCATTATATAATCATGTATATTTGCTTCTTTTGCAGCTTCAATTATTTCTTCATCAGTAGCACCAGGTTTACCGTAACCTATATTTTCTTTTATGGTTCCAGCAAACATGTATACATCCTGCTGGACAACCCCAATAGAGTTTCTTAAAGATTCAAGCTTTACATCTCTTATATCCTGTCCATCTACTATTATTGCACCATTGGTTACATCATAAAATCTTGGTAGAAGTGAGCAAAGAGTTGTTTTTCCTCCGCCTGATGGTCCTACCAAAGCAATATTTTTACCAGCTTGTATGTTTATATTTATATGTTCAAGTACATATTCTTTTTGGTCATAACTAAAGGATACATCCTTAAATTCTATATTTCCCTTTACATTTTCTAATATTACTGCATCTTCTTTATCCTTAATTTCTGGCTGTGTCTCCATAACCTCAATAAATCTTTTAAAACCTGCATATCCCTTTTGAAATTGCTCTGTAAAATTAATAAGAACATCTATAGGATTAATAAATATGTTTATATATAGCGCATAAATAGCTAAATCAGTAATTTTAAGCGATCCATTTGCTATAAATATTCCGCCTGAAACTATTATTGATATATACAATGCACCTTGAAAGAAAGAATTTCCTGCAATATATTTTCCCATTGCTGTATAACTTTCTACCTTTGTTTCTAAATACTTATCATTTGATTTACTAAACTTTTTCTTTTCAAGCTTTTCATTTGCAAAGGATTTTACAACTCTAATACCAGATAAGCTGTCTTGAATTCTTGTATTTACATCTGCAATCTTTCTTCTATTCTCCATAAATATTCTTTTCATATTTTTATTTTGAACTACAGCAACAATCACCATAACTGCTGTAACTGCACATAAAATCAATGTCATTTTTACATTTATTGTAAAAAGAATAATAAAGGAACCTATTATTTTTAATGCAGAAATAAATATATTTTCTGGACCATGATGTGCAAGTTCTGATATATCAAATAAATCCGATATAAGCTTTGACATCATTTCTCCCGTATTATTTTTGTCATAATATGAAAATGGAAGTATTTGAAGATGGTTAAATAAATCTTCCCTCATATTACTTTCCATTCTAGCTCCCATAATATGTCCCCAGGAAGCTATAAAATATTGACAGAAATATTTTACTATATAGATAACAACAAGACCTATTCCAATATATCCAATTGTATTTAAAATAATACTTTTATCTTTTAAGAAAAAGGTTTTTGAAAGATAATTAAGTATAATTGGAAAAGATAAATCAATAACAGAAACAATTATTGCACAAAACATATCCATAAAAAAAAGAAAACTATATGGTTTATAGTATTTTAAAAACTTTTTCCAAATATTCATAAAATAAAGTCCCCCCTTAATATGCTCTTAATTATATCATAGTTTTTTTCACCTTTCCACTTTAATGATATTGAGTATTAATTAATAATATTTTTCAGCAAAGCCTTCCTATTTAAAACTATAATGCATAAAATTACATTGTTAACTTTATCTCAATGCTATACAGATATACGCATAGATTACGAAAATTTAGTATGAAATAATTATTATATAATAGATTGGAGATATAATGGATAGCTTTAGTGATATGCACTTTAAAAAATATTCTGATTTACTATATAAAAAAGTAGGGATATTTATAAGCCAAAATAAACGTGAAACATTTAAAATGAAAATTGATAAATCTATGGCAAAACAAAAACTTAAATCTTACGATGAGCATTTAAGTTATCTGCAAAAAAAAGATTCCGCAGAATACTTTCAACAATTTGTAAATGACATAACTACAAATACCACTGAATTTTTTAGAGAAAAAGAGCATTTTGATTTTATAGAACAAAATTTAAAAACAATTCTTAAAAATAATCCTAGGATTTTAAATTCAGGTGAAATAAGAATTTGGAGTGCAGGTTGCTCTTCTGGTCAAGAACCTGTCACTTTATCAATATTTTTTAAGGAATGCTTTAGAAACAAAATTGATGTAAAAATTTTAGCTACAGATATAGATAGTAAGATATTATCAGAAGCCATTAAAGGTAAATATTCCTTTGCTACTTGTGAGACTATCCCAAAATCAATCTTGCTAAAATATTTTCACAAAACTGGTGAGACCTTTTCCGTTAATGAAGAAATCAAGGAAAGTATTACATATAGACATTTTAACTTGATGAATGATTATAACTTCAAAAAAGGTTTTGATATTATATTTTGCAGAAATGTAATGATCTATTTCGATAATGCTATTCAACAAAAATTAGCAGACAAATTTTACAATCAGCTTATACCTGGAGGTCTATTATTTATTAGTCATTCAGAAAGCTTATTAAATAAAACACACAATTATAAATATCTTGGTCCTGCAATCTATATGAAGTAACTTAACCCTAACTACAAGGAGTTGAAAGGAAAGACATGAATCAAATACTTGAAAGCTACATAGAAGATTTAAGAGAAAATCTAATGAACTTAAATGAAGCGTTAATGAAAATCGAAAAAAATGGTGCTTCTGAAAATGTAATTAATAGCGCTTTTAGAGTAGCACACACTATAAAAGGCAATTCAGCTGCTATGGAATTTTGCAATATAGAAAAAGTAATGCATTCAATGGAGGATATTCTTCAAGATGTACGTAGCGAAAAAAAGGAAATGACAGATAAAATTATCAATATTCTGTATTCATGCAATGATTTTTTGAACGATTGTTTATCTGTTATAATTTCGGAAAATTCTGACAAAAACATAGATATTACCGAAATAATTAAAGCCTTAAATTGTATTTCGTTAAAAAACGATGAAAAAAATGATATTTTAAATTTAGATGATGAGTCATTTAGTTTTGATTCCAATTTATTAGCTCTTATATCTGAAAATATAAAAAAAGGATTTATGCCTTACATAATAGATATAGAAATAGACTCTGGCTGCTTACTTAAATCTCTTCGTGCATGGCTTATATTTGAGGTTGCTAGCAATCATGGTTCCATAATAAAATCAACACCCAAATATTCTCCAGAAGAAAATTTAGAGGATGCTTCTTCTGATTTTAACGGTAATACTATTAAGCTTCTAATCATCACGGATAAAGAAATAAATGACTTGGTTAATGCTTTATTAACTGTTTCTGAAGTAACTGAAGTGAATGCAAATCAATTTAAACCAAACATAGAAAATGCTAAAAACACTTCGACTTTAAAAAATATAAAGCAAGATAAATCTAATGAAAAACAAGAAGGCAGCTTCATAAGAATACCTATAGCCAAAGTAGATAGCTTAATGGATATGCTGAGTGAACTTCTTATTTTAAATTCACAGTTTGAACAGCAGCTTCATGAGAAATTAGGAAATGACACTAAAATGTCAACTACTTTGTCAAGGAGTTCTAAATTAATTAAAGAAGTTCAAGCTCTATCTCTATCACTTAAAATGATAGAAATAAAACCTACACTACATCGTCTGCATCGAATTGCAAGGGATACTGCTGCAGAATTAAACAAAAATATTTCAGTAGTAATCGAAGGTGAAGAAACAGAAATTGATAGAAGTGCTGCCGAAAAAATATTTGATCCTTTAATGCATTTGATTCGAAATGGTGTCTCTCATGGAATAGAAGATGAAGAAGAAAGAATAAAACTTGGTAAATCCAAAGAAGGAAATATAACTATAAAGTCCTATAGCAAAAGAGGCTATGTATACATTGAAGCATCAGATGATGGAAGAGGTATAGATACAAATAGAATTCTAAAAAAAGCTATAGAATTGAATATGGCTGATGAAAACAAGGAATATAGTGACGATGAAATTATAAAGTTTATTTTTAAACCTGGCTTTTCTACTCAGGAAGAAATAAATAACATCTCAGGTAGAGGTGTAGGTATGAATGTAGTGGAAGAAACAATTCAACACATGGGTGGAAAAATTAACTTTATAAATACTCCAGGAAACGGATGTACTTTTATAGTAAAAATACCTATGAATATTTCTGTACTCAATGGCACAATTATTGAAGTTGCTGGTGGACGCTACATTATACCAACTCTATTTATTAAGGAATTTTATATAGTAAATTCTGATAATTGGGTTGGTATGCAAGGTAAAACTCATGCTCTTCGTATAAGAGATAGCGTTATACCTGTCATTAGTGCCTTTGAACTATTGGGGATAGATGCAAATGAAGCATTATCATCAAAAAGAGAAGTAGTTATTCTAGAAATGGATCAAAAATTTATAGCATTGCCTGTAGATAAGATACTTTCAAGGCAAGAAATTGTATCCAAACCTCTAGATACTGAATTTGCATCAATTAATTATGCCTCTGGGGTAGCTATACTTGGAGATGGCACTGTATCGCTTATATTAGACGTAGAGACTATGTTCAAAATCAATTAATACGTAGGGATGTGGTAAGTTCCATGAATAAAATAAAAGTTCTTGTAGTTGATGATTCCGCAATGGTAAGAAAAATGTTAAGCATTGAGCTTTCTAAAAGTGAACATATAGTAGTAGTTGATACGGCTATAGATCCTTATTTTGCTAGAGATAAAATAGTAAGTTTAAAACCCGATGTGGTACTTTTGGATATAGAAATGCCTAGAATGGATGGATTAACTTTTTTAAGAAAACTATTAAAATATTATCCAATTAGAGTAATTGTAGTAAGCTCCCTCGCAGAAAAAGGAGGAGACGTAGCACTTAAAGCATTAGAATATGGTGCATTGGAAGTGGTAGCAAAACCATCAGTTTCTTATTCAGTTACTGACATGATAGAGCAACTTAAAGAAAAAATAATAGCGGTTTCCAAAATACCAAATTGGAAAATAGGTATAAAGGAAAATAAAATTAATAATCTAGTAAAACCAAATAAAAAATCCCTTATAAGAACTACAAATAAAGTTATTGCAATTGGTGCATCTACAGGTGGAACAGAAGCCTTAAGAGAAATACTCGAAAGAATTCCAGCAAATTCACCACCTATAATAATAGTACAGCATATGCCTGCTCATTTTACAAAATCTTTTGCCAAAAGGTTAAATGACCTTTGTGAAATAGAAGTAAAAGAAGCAGAAGATATGGAGATACTATCACCTGGAAAAGCGCTAATAGCACCAGGCAATATGCACATGGAACTCAATAGAAGTGGTGCAGTGTACTATGTAAAGCTTAATCAAGGTTCTACTGTTTACCATCAAAGGCCTTCAGTAGAAATACTTTTTGATTCTGTAGCAAAATATGCAGGAAGAAATTCAATTGGAGTTATTCTTACTGGCATGGGAAAGGATGGTGCCTCAGGACTTTTACACATGAAAAATGAAGGAGCTTATACTATTGCCCAAGATGAAAAAAGTTGTGTTGTTTTTGGAATGCCTAAAGAAGCCATAGAAATAGGCGCAGTAGCTAAAGTTGTTTCATTGAATCATATTGTTGATGATATAATAAATAATTTAAGTAAATAATTCATTAAGTTTGGAGGCGAAAAAATGTCATTAAATCTAAATAAGTTCCTTACTTTCACCCTTGGCGATGAATATTATGGGATACCAATTTTAAATGTTAAAGAAATAATAGGTTTGCTCACTATAACTCATGTACCAAGCATGCCTAAGTTCATAAAGGGTATCATTAATTTAAGGGGCAAAATTATTCCTGTAATGGACTTAAGATTAAAACTAGGAAATGAAAGCAAAACATACAATAATAGAACCTGCATAATAGTAATAGAAATAGATTTTTCAGATAAAATTAGATTGATAGGTCTTATAGTTGATGCAGTATCAGAAGTTTTAGAGTTAAATAATAATGATATAGAATTACCACAAGCATGCTTAGGAAATACAAATGAAGATTATTTAACAGGAATAGGCAAAATAAAAGATAAAGTTATTTTAATTTTAGACCCTACAAAAATGTTATCAGCAAAAGAAAAAGAAAGTCTTCAAAAATCTTAAAATAAACGGAGGATAAAAAATCATGAATTTTAATACTTGGAAAGTAAAAAACAAAATCATATTAAGCATAGTTCTTTCATTTGTAATGTTCCTAGCAATGGGCCTAGTTGCCATTATCTCAACTGGTAAAGTATACACAAATGCCGATTATATAGTCAAAAATAGCATACCTAGTATTGATACCGCACACAGTATAAATACACTGACTTCAGATTATGAGGTTCTACAATATAGACATATCATTTCAACTGACAAAAATGAAATGGCAAATTTAGAAAAAATGATGAGCGATAAAAATAATCAAATACAACAACTTATTCAACGATATAACAGCGATTTAATTACAAATGACCAGGATAGAGCAATAATAAATACCGTTAAAACAAAATGGGATAATTATATGAGCATAAGCACTCAAGTTATTTCATTAAGCAGAGATTTAAAAACAGATGCCGCAATGGCGCTTATGACTGGGCAAGGAACCTCTAATTTTGATGAAGCTAGTTCAGCTTTAAATAACCTAGTTTCTTTTAATCAAAAACTTGCAAATGATAATGGTCAAGCTCTTAGCTCAACTTATACTGTTACTAAAACATCTGTTTTAATATTTTTATGTGTAGGAATTGCCGCATTATTAATAGTCAATATTTTAATTCTTTTGTCTATTACTAAACCATTAGCTATAAATTCAGATAAACTAGATCAAGCTGCAAAAATGATTGCAGGTGCTTCAATCCAATTATCTGCATCAAGTCAGCAGCTTGCAGAGGCTAGTTCAGAACAAGCAGCCTCTATTGAAGAAGTTTCCGCGACCATGGATGAATCTTCTTCTATGGTAATGCAAAGCACTGAAAATACAAGACAAGCTTCAATTCTTGCAAATCAGGCAAATGAGGCAGCTGGTATTGCAAGTACTGAAATGAAAGATATGATGACTTCTATGGACGAGATTAAAGATTCTAGTTCTGAAATCTCAAAAATAATAAAAGTAATTGATGAAATAGCCTTCCAAACAAATATATTGGCACTTAATGCAGCAGTTGAAGCTGCTAGGGCTGGAGATGCCGGAAAAGGTTTTGCAGTTGTTGCTGAAGAAGTAAGAACTTTGGCTCAAAGAAGTGCTGATGCGGCTAAAAACACAGCAACTATTATTGAAAAAAATATTCAATTATCAAGCCGTGGCGGTGAGGTTTCAATAAAAGTAAATAATTCATTAGTTGATATTTCTACTAGAGTTAATAAATTAAATGACCTTATTTCTGAAATAACAGCTGCAAGCCAAGAGCAAGCTCAAGGAATTGAACAAGTAAATAAAGCTATAAGTCAAATGGAATCTGTTACGCAACAAAATGCTGCAACTGCAGAAGAAAGTGCCTCTGCCGCAGAAGAATTAACAATGCAAGCTACTACACTTGAAAATGTGGTTGAAAATTTAACATTAATGGTAAAAGGATTAAATGCTTTAAATAAAAATCAATTTACTTCAAGTAAGCAAGTGAATAAACCTAAAAATAACCATGCTGCTTTTACTACCCAAAAGCTTAATTTAAATAAAAACAAAAAAGCGGCATTAAATCCTGAAAATATAATACCTTTAGATGAGGATGATGATTTTTAAATTTAAAAAATAAGCTATGTTTTAAAAGAAA
>NZ_JAEACT010000004.1:0-1047500 GCF_021432385.1 Clostridium hydrogenum
ATCTCCTCCATTTTAATATTATTCTTATTGACTTACTAGGTTTTTATTTATAATTTAATTCTTTTTTCCAACTGCTATAAAAATTCCTGTAGTTGTGCATTCTCCCTTGCTTGAATACCCTGTGCATTTAAGTCCTGTGCTTTCTACATTTATCTCTTCAAATTTTACTTTTGTCATAGCCTTTTCAATTTGATCATGGGAAAATCCAAGCCAAACATCATGCATTTCCTCTTTAGCCCAATTTCCGTTATGCTGCTCAACATCCGAAATAACTAAACTTCCTCCCTTCTTTAATATTCTGTACATGTCTTTAATTGCTTTTTCTATATCTACAATATGATGGAGTGCCATATTAATAAAAACTGCATCAACACTTTCATCATAAAGTGGTAAATCGTACATATCTCCTTTTATTTCATATATATTTTTAATTTGTTTATTGAAAGCTGAATTTCTTAATTCTTTAAGCATATTATTTGAACTATCTATAGAAAATACTATGTCTGCTTTTTCTGAAAGACCAAGTGATATAAATCCTGTTCCACAGCCTAAGTCTGCACATACTTTTCCTTCTACATCTGCCTTAGAAATAACCTTTGATCTTAATTCATCTTCAAAATACTCCTTTCTTATTCTATTCCAATCATGAGCAATTTCATTAAAGTATGCTACTGTATTCATAATTAAACACTTCCTTTTTTTTATTTAGCTATTTTTTATATAAAAAACTCCTACCTCTATAAATAAATTATAGAGACAGGAGTTTACTCTGCGGTTCCACTCTAATACTAGCAATAATACAATATTGCTCTCAATTAGGTACAAATAATACCTTTACGCTTTATCGGGCGTACCCGCCGTAATTTACTCAAGCTAATCTCTTTCAACACGGTGCTCAAAGGTGCATTCAATTAATTCTCACTAAAAATCCCTTTCAGCCTTGAGGATTTATCTCTGTTAGCTCAAATTTAATTTACTATTCCTTATCATTGCTTAAACTTTATTTATATATTATTACCTTATGCCTTAATCCAATTTCTTGTGCATGTTTTGTTTTATAGATATACCATTTTGAGTTTCACAATAGTATATTCTTTATTAATGTCCTATACGAATTATCTCCATATTTTTGACTGCTTCATCAATAAGCTTTTCCTTATCAAGAACACTTTCAGATTTCCTTATAACTTCTAAAACTGGTTTTGTCTTAGGATGCTTAGGTACAAATATAGTACAACAATCTTCATATGGGAGTATCGAAGTATCATAAGTGCCTATTTTTCTTGATATATCCATAATATCTATTTTATCCATAGCAATAAGTGGTCTGAAGGCCGGTCTATCAGCGCAATCATCACTTACAACAAGTCCCTGCATAGTTTGGCTTGCAACCTGTCCTATACTTTCTCCTGTAGCAACCGAATGAATTTCATTATCTTTTGCTATTCTGCAGGAAACACTCATCATAAATCTTCTCATTATTATAGTGAGTTCATCTTCTCTACATTTTTCTATTATCTGCATCTGTATATCAGTAAACGGAACAACGTATAAAGTAGTTCTACCTGTATACTCTGTTAATATTTCAGCTAACTTTTTAACTTTATCCTTTGCTCTTTCACTAGTATATGGAGGACTGTGGAAGTAAACACATTCAACTTCAACTCCCCTTCTTGCCATCATGTATCCAGCAACTGGAGAATCTATTCCCCCTGAAAGCATTAAAAGAGTTTTTCCATTGGTACCATATGGCATTCCATTTAATCCCTTTATAACTTTTGAATACACATAAGTATCATTTCTTAAATCTAAATGAACTGTACATTGTGGCTTATGTATGTCAACCGAAATATCCGGTAAATTCTCTAGAACATAAGCTCCAACTTCTCTACTTACTTCCATTGAATTTTTAGGGAAGCTTTTATTTGCTCTGTTAGTCTCTATTTTAAAGGTTGCTGCTCCACTTTCTTTAACTTCTAAAAGTGATTGCTTCTTTATTTCCTCATAATCTGATTTAATTTGAGTAACTAAACATATTTCAGATACTCCAAATACTTTCTTTAATCTTTCTACTGCTTCATCTATGTCGTTACTTTCTAAAAACCATCTTCCTGAATCCTCAACGAAAGTAAATTCTACACCTCTTAGTGCTCTTTTAATATTATCTCTTAATTTTTTTTCGAATTTGCTCTTATTTAATCCTTTTAGAAAAATTTCAGAGGCATATTTAATCATTATAAGCCTTTTCATTTTTTAATTCTCCTTAAAAAAACAAGTATTTTCTCTATATTTTCTATTGTATAATCTATTTCCTCGAAGGTATTTTTAGGTGAAAAACTAAATCTAATTGCACCTTCCATATCACATTCTTTAACTCCAATTGCCTGAAGTACATGGCTTATATGCTTTCTTTTAGAAGAACAGGCTGAACCTGTAGAAACATATATTTCTTTATCCTCAAGTGCGTGTACAAGAACCTCTCCACGAACTCCTTCGAAGGATACATTTACAACATGCGGCAGGAAGTCATCTCCAGTTCCACTGTTTATTATTATTTTATCTATCTTTGACACTTTATTAAGGAAATATTCCTTCAAAGCTTTTACCTTGTTATAGTTATCTTCCATATTTTCATGTATCTTTTCAGCTGCAAAAGCAAAGGCACACATAGCAGGAAGGTTTTCTGTACCTCCTCTAAAGCCAAATTCTTGACCACCACCAGCAATAAGTGGTTCTGGGTTAAGACCTTTTCTAACATATGCAAAACCTATTCCTCTAGGTCCGTATATTTTATGTGCACTTGCAGAAAGCAAATCTATACCCATTTTACTTGGATTTATTTTTAATTTTCCATAACTTTGTACTGCATCTACATGAAACTTAGCTCTTGCACTTTTAGACTTTATTACTGAACTTATTTTCTTTAAATCTTGAATAACTCCTGTTTCATTGTTTACATGCATAATGCTTACAAGAACAGTATCCTTTGTTATACTGTTTTCAAGCTGATCTAATTTTATTTTGCCATTGCTATCCACATCTATATAAGTAACTTTTACTCCAAACCTTTCAAGCTGTGCAAAAGAATTTAATACACTTGGATGTTCAATCTTTGAAGTTATTATATGTAATCCTGGTTTTACAAAACCTTTTATTAAAAAATTATTACTTTCACTTCCACCTGATGTAAATATAATTTCTTCAGCTTCTGCCTTTATAGTAGCTGCTATAGTTTTTCTTGCTTCAATTAATTTATCTTCTGCCCTTTTACCTAAAGAATGCAGTGATGATGGATTTCCATAGTAATTATAGAAAACATCCCTCATTATTTCTGAAACTTCTTTAAGAGGCTCTGTTGTTGCGCTGTTATCAAAATAAACCAAAGATGAGACCCCTCTTTCTTATAAATCATATTGGTTTTATATGTTTTAGTCATATTATCACAATAAATATAAATCAATATTAGTCAGATGTCAACTTGTTTTTACTGCAAGAAGTTGTTTTTTACACAAAAACTTATTTTTGAAATTTTTTTATCATAAATCATAAAAATAATATTTTTTTACCAAAAGCAAACCTTAGCTTAACATTTAGTTAATATTGTGCCTGTATATTTTTAGTTGAAATGGTTTATCTATAAAAGTGCAAAGGGGATTTATTAATGAAAAGAAAATTTTTATCACACAAAAAATTAACCTTATTATCTTCTCTATTAATTCTTAGTTCCATAATTTCAGGTTGCAGCAATTCAAGCACAAATACCTCTAAAAACATAAATTTAAAAAGCATTCTCGCAAAAAACGAATCAACCGATGAATTATATAAAGCAGCCAAAAAAGAAGGCAAGGTTGTAATTTACTCAACTTCTGGGCGTGCAAAGGATGCAAAAAAATCCTTTGAGAAAAAATATCCTGGAATAAAAGTAGAAGTAAGCGTCCTTAAATCAGATGAACTTATGAATAAAGTTACAAAAGAGCAGGATGCTTCTATGTTTAATGCTGATGTTATTATTACAAAAGAAGTAAGCGGTGCTGTGAAAAACCAAATGGTAGATAAGGGCAGATATTTGCGTTACCTTCCATCAGATATAGCTGCTAACGTAGACGAACCTTTTAAAACACAGTCCGAGGGCTATGCTAGCTATTTAGAATTTAGAACCTTATTTTATAATACAGATGATTTTAAAGAAGCTCCAGTAAAAAACTGGTGGGATCTTACAACTCCCGAATGGAAGGGAAAAGTTTATACCGCAGACCCTTTAAGCAATCCAGCATTTATGGACTTATTTAGTACTATGGTAATTAACAGCGACGATATGGCAAAAGCATACAAAGAAAAATTCGGAAAAGATATAGTTCTTCATGGTACTGAAAACGCAGGTTATGAATTTATAAAGGAATTGTACAATAACGGTCTTGTCGTACTTAAAGGCAGCGATGATGCACTTGATGCTATAAATAAAAAAGGAAAAAATGCAGTTGCCATAGCTGTATCCGGTGATATGAGTAAAATAGAAGAAAAAAGCTGGCACGTATCGCCTATATATGATATACAACCAAAAACTTCAGTTCCCGATCCTGGTTATGTTTTTGTTGCTAAAAATGCACCTCACTCAAGCGCAGCAATGTTATATTTACGCTGGATAATGGGAGAAACCGATGGAAAAGCAAAAGGTGTTGATGCCTTTAATGCAGTTGGAGCCTGGATACCACGAAAGGATGTAAAATCAAAGAACCCTCTTAACTATAGCGATCTTAATCTTTGGAATTTTGATGGAGATAAGCTTTATAAAACATCACCTAAGGTAAGGGACTTTTGGATAGGCTTAAAATAAAAATTTATGTTGGAGTGATAGGCTTTGAAAGTAAAACTAAAAAACACAGCTAAAAACTTTTTTACAAATCCTATTAATATAGTGATTTTAATTTCCTTAATATTTTTAGCTTATACTATACTAATTCCTTTAGCTCAAATAATAGCAAGCACCTTTACTTGGAGTGACACTGACTTACGTTTATCATCGGATGCCATTACAGGCAAATTTACACTTTACCACTGGTTTAGAATTTTATCTAGCAGCATAAGTAACTCCTTGTTTTATAAGCCCTTTTTCAATTCAATTTCTGTTGGTATATCAGTAGCAATTCTATCAATGGTTATTGGCTCAACCTTAGCTTGGCTTATGGTTAGGACTAACATACGCTTTAAAAAGGCAATAGGTTTTTTAGCAATAATTCCTTATTTATTGCCGTCTTGGGCAACTTCTTTAGCCTGGCTAAGTATTTTTAAAAATCAAAAAATCGGAGGCACTAGCGGTATTTTTCAATGGCTTTTTAATATAAATCCTCCTGATTGGATTTCCTATGGTTTTGTTCCAATAGTCGCTTCGCTAAGTATTCATGATAGTATATACTTTTATTTAATAATTTCTGTTGCTCTTGCTTCCATGAGCAGTTCTCTTGAAGAAGCAGGCACAATCTGTGGCGCAAATAAATTTACTGTGCTAAGAAAAATTGTTCTTCCTATAATATTACCATCTATACTATCTGGCTTTATACTTATTTTTACTAGAGCAATTAGTTCTTACGGAGTTCCCGCTATTCTGGGTACTCCCGTAAAATTCCAAACTATAGCAACTATGCTCTACAGCAGTGTACGTTCTCAAATGACTTCTGACGCCAACGTTTTAAGTTTAATCTTGATTATTGTATCTGTATTCACACTTTTTATTAATCAAAAGCTAATTGGCAAAAGAAAAAGTTTTGTAACTGTAACAGGTAAAAGTTCAAGAAATACAATAATTGACCTTGGAAAAATGAAAAATGTTGTAACAATGCTTCTACTTTGCTTTTTTTCTCTTGTTTCAATCATCCCTCTAATATTAATATTCTTGCAGACGCTTTTGCTTAAAGATGGTGTTTATAGTTTAAAAAATCTTACCCTTCATTATTGGATTGGTGAGGGCAGTGCCAATATTAACACAGGTGAGCCCGGTATTTTTAAAAATGATACCTTTTTTCTAGGCTTAAAAAATTCTCTAACTATTTCACTTACTGCTGCAATTATAACTGCGCTTATAGGTCTAGTACTTGGTTATATTATTTCCACTAGCAAGGGCAAAAAAATTTCAAAGGCTATGGAACAAATTTCATTTTTGCCATATTTGATACCTGGAATATCTTTGTCTACAATTTATATTACAATGTTTGCAAAACCTACACTTGGACTTCCAGCATTATATGGAACTACTTCTATAATAGTATTAATTATTGTAGTAAAAGAACTTCCTTTTACAATGAAAATAAGTACTAGTTCCATGCTGCAAATAGGTAATGAATTAGAAGAAGCAGCCAAACTAAGCGGTTCTTCCTGGCTTAGTCGTTTTAAAAATATAATAATTCCACTAAATAAGAAATCTTTATTCTCCAGTTTTTTACTGGTATTTATAGGTTCAATAAAACAGCTGGAGCTTATAATTATTTTAATAACCCCAAGTACAGAAACACTTACGACTTTGACCTTTTCTTATGCCGAAAAAGGATATACGCAGTTAACGGATGCAACTCTTATACTAACCATTTTCATTATATTTTGCGTTTATTTTATTTCCTTTATATTTGGGAGAATAGATTTTGCGAAAGGAATAGGAGGCAACAATGAGCCTAATTGAATTAAAAAATATTAATAAATATTACAATAGAAACCATATATTACATGATATAAATCTAAGCATTGAAGAAGGCGAATTTATGACACTGCTCGGTCCATCAGGCTGTGGAAAAACAACAACTCTGAGGCTTATTGCTGGTCTTGAAAAACCTGAAGGTGGAATTGCAACTATTGATGGAATTGAAGTTGACAATGCATTAAATAATTTCCACTTAGATTCATCAAAAAGAAACTTAAGTATGGTATTTCAAAATTATGCCCTGTGGCCACACATGACAGTTTATGAAAATACAGCCTTTGGCCTAAAGATGAAAAAAATTAATAAAAAAGAAATTAAAGGCTTAGTTGAAAAAGCACTAAAAAAGCTGCAAATTCTTGATTTATCTGATAGATATCCAAATGAATTATCTGGAGGGCAACAGCAGCGAGTGGCCCTTGCCAGAGCCATAGTTACAAACCCTAAAATACTTCTTTTGGATGAACCTTTATCAAACTTAGATGCAAAGCTTCGCATTGAAATGAGAAATGAATTAAAAAAATTACACCAAGAATTAAATACAACAATAATATGTGTTACTCACGATCAAGTGGAAGCAATGACTTTATCCACAAAAATTGCTGTATTCGATGCAGGAGCTATAGCACAAGTTAGCACTCCCAAAACTTTATATAATAAACCTAAAAATTTAAAAGTTGCACAATTTATTGGAAACTCTTCTCTCAATATGCTTGAAGGAACTTATGAAGCTTTAGCCTCTGGTGCTATAATAAAAACATCCTTTACAGCTTTTAATTTTGAGACTTCAAAAATTTCTTGCACAGATATAATTATAACTATAAGGTCAGAGGATATAGCGGTTTTAAAAGAAGAAACTCCAAACACTATATCCGGTACAGTGACTTCTGTCTTTCCAGAGGGTGCTCAAACCCAGCTTCAAGTAAAGATTGGCTGCGAAACTTTAAATATACTTACTCAAAGCAAAGAGGATTACTCTGTTAATTCTATTATTTTTATGAATTTTAATTATAGAAATATAAACATATATGATAAATCAACTGGAAACTTATTAAATTAATTATAGTTAGGAGACTAAAAATGACAATAGATTTTCATTTACACGTTAAGTTATCTAAAAAATCAAGCTTTTCAATGGAGAATTTCAATAATATCATAGAAGAAGCTAAAGAAAATGGCATGACTGCAATTACTATAACGGAGCATTTTAACACACTTAATTTCGATGATGTCTATGATACTTTAGAAAAAACATATGCCTATAAAAATGATTATTTTGAAGTCAATGGCATAAAAGCCTTTACAGGTATGGAAGTTGATATAGCCGAAAATGGACATGTGCTAGTTATCGGTAATCTTAAAAAGGTTAGAAAAATACGAAAAATTTTAAGTTCACATGAAACTTCAAATTGTTTTATAGCCTTAGAGACTTTATTAAAATTATGCTCAGAAAATTCTATGCTTGTTATAGGTTCTCATCCCTTCAGAAATGATCATCCACTTTACAAGATTCAAGATGAATTATTATGTAAATTTGATGCTTTTGATTTAAATGGTAAGGACTTATTCACCTATGGAATAGAAGAAATGAAAGAAAAGGTTATGAATATGGGTAAACAATACGGCGTTCCAGTAGTAACTGGCAGTGATACTCATCAATATTTGCAGTTAGGATGTGTTATGACTGCGTTTGAAAAAGATTGTACTACTGTTAAAGAAATCAAAGAGGAAATTGCAAAAGGAAACTATAAAATAGTTATTTCTCCCTGCTTAAAAACTAAAGTCAAAGCAGCCACAATTATAAAAAAATTGTTAAAGGAAAAACTTAAGGTTTAAGGAGATAATTTTATGATAGATCTAAATTTTTCTACAAAAAAATTTACACCAAATCACGAGAAAATAGCCAATTATATAATGAAAGAAATAGACAAAATTCCATTCATGGTTGAAAGTGATTTAGCAAAAGCCTGTAATGTAAGCATATCCACAGTATCACGCTTTTGGGAAACTATTGAATTTAAAAACTTTAAACAATTTAAACAATTTTTAATGCAAGAAAACACCTTTTCCCCTGCTGAAAAACTTAAATCTGCTTTTAATAAACTTGAAGCTGAAAATGTTTCAAATAATATACTCTCAGGTACTGCTTTTTTAAAGGAAACTGCTGATAATATAGACAACGTAAAATTTAATGAGATGATACAAATTTTAAATAGCTGCAATACAATCCACATATATGGTTATGGTCCTTCTGTATGTCTAGTTTCTCTTTTGGAATTTAGACTTAAGAGATTTGACTTTAATATAAATGTTCTTACACAAAGCGGTCATGAATTGTTTGAAGATTTAATTCATATAAAAAAAGATGATGTAATATTCATATTTGGCTTTGTCTATGAATCTCCAGAAATAAAAGTTCTACTTGACCTTGCAGACAAACTTCAATGTAAGACAATTTTAATTTCTGATTTATTAATTAGTCCAATGCTAGAAAAAGCTACTTTTAGTTTTTACACCTCAAGAGGTGAACTTTGGGAATTTCACTCTATGCTTGCACCACTAGCTCTTGTTGAGAACATAATAGTTTCCGTTGGAAAAAAGCGTGAGAAAAAATCACTTGATAAGCTTAATGAACTTTATAAGCTTAGGCATGAATATGAAAAAATATTGCCTAAAGTAATAAAATAAGGCGATATAAAATGGCTATGACACAAAGATTATTTAACACGCAACTTAAAATTATTGCTAACCTTTTTTCAGAGTACAAAGTACAGTAAAATGATGATTTTCTTCCGCTTTGCTACAGAAAATCTTATAACTTATTTTTGATTGCTTACGCAATCGCGTCACTACTGTTGTCAGCAAAGCTGACAACAGTTAAGTTTAAGATTTACCTAACGCAAGGAAAGGTAAATCATCCTTCATTGTACTTTGTACTTTGTACTTTGATTTAGTTCCTTCGCAATTTTTTTAATCTCTTTATTGCCTCTATTAAAGTTTCGTCTTTTTTGGCAAAATGAAATCTTATATAATTATTTACATCTTCTTTAAAAAAGCTTGAACCTGGAACAGCTGCAACACCTATTTCTTTTGCAAGCCATTCACAAAACTTGCAGTCATCTTTTTCTCCAAATTCAGATATATCAACTAAAACATAATAGGCTCCTTGTGGCTCAAAATATTTTAATCCCGCTTCATCAAGCCCGTTTAAAAACAATTGCTTTTTATGGGTATAAAGTTCTATCAAACTGTCATAATATTTTTCATCAAATTCAAGCCCTGCCAATGCTGCCTTTTGAAGTGGTGCAGCTGCTCCAACGGTTAAAAAATCGTGTACTTTTTTACAATTATCTATTATCTTTTTATCAGCTATAATATATCCAAGCCTCCACCCTGTTATTGAATAAGTTTTAGACAAGGAACTACAAGATATTGTTCTATCAAGCATTCCAGGAAGTGATGCAATATAAATATGTTCATATGGCTTATATACAATGTGTTCATACACTTCATCGGTTATTACATAAGCATCATATTTAATAGCAAGTTCACTTATATACAATAGTTCTTCCTTTGTAAATACCTTACCAACTGGATTTGATGGATTGCATAATATTAAAGCTTTAGGTTTTTGTTCAAATGCTTTTCTTAAAACTTCCTTATCAAAATTAAATTTGGGTGGTAATAATGGAACATATATAGGTTCAGCACCTGAAAGTACTGCATCTGCTCCATAATTTTCATAGAAGGGTGAAAAAACTATAACCTTATCACCTTTATTACAAACAGACATCATCGCAGCCATCATCGCTTCTGTACTTCCACAGGTTACAACTATGTTTTCCTCTGGATTGATTTTAAATCCCATATACTTACTTTGCTTTTCTGCTAGTTTTTCTCTAAACTCTTTAGACCCCCAAGTTATTTCATATTGATGTGGTCCATGGATCGCTGCTTCTTTTAAAGCATCTGTTATCTCTGTAGGCGGATCCCAATCCGGAAATCCTTGTGAAAGATTAATTGCTCCATACTTGTTAGCTACTCTAGTCATTTTCCTTATTACTGACTCAGTAATAAAATCCAATCTGTTACTTAACTCTGGCATTGTTATCACTCCTTATAAATAAAAAAAACTGTCTTCCCCAAGAAAAACAGCTTTTAATAATACTCAAACAGTCGCTCTTCTCTTATCTTCCAAATTAACTTTGCAGGAATTAACACCATGCATTAAAATAAAATGCTGGTTGTCGGGTTTCACAGGGCCAGTCCCTCCACCTCTCTTGATAAGAAGTATATCTACTATTTATTTTTTCCTATAATACAAATATGAATTATAGTTTTATATAAACATTATATCACAAATTAAATATATGTACTCTATATTTTTATAATTATGCTTGTACAAACATTTAATCCTATTTTTTAATTTCTGTATAATCAACATCTACAACATCTTGTTTTTCAAAATCAAATACATCATCATCCTTTGAAACTTCAGAAACATTTGATTTTTCATTATTTACAAATTTATTATTCTTTTTACTTTCAAATAATTTTGATAACTTTACTATTCCCCAAATTGCAACTCCCATTATAAGTATTATAGGAAGTAATTTAATAAAGAAAGCTATTGCCAAAAAAGCAATTATCAAAACACCTATTGTTCCAAAAACACCTTTATCTGAAAAACTCATTTCAATCACTCCTCTTATTTATAAAAATATCTCTAAATTTCTTTTAACTTTAGATTTATTATAGCACACCTTCTTTATAAATGGTATATAATATCACTTATGAAAGTATTAATAATCTGTTAATACTCTTACTGCATATTTAAATTAATTGGGGTAAAACTAAAAAGCATAATACGGATAAACTTTTTAATTTTATAGCTTTATTATAATTCCTTACATTTAACTTAACAATACATTACTGAGTAGGTACAGCAGAGTACAAAGCACAATTAAGGTACACCTTACTATTACGTAAATAATAAAAAATAAGTTATAAGATTTTCTTAAGTGAAACGAAAGAAAATCATCCTTCACTCTACTCTTTACTCTCTACTCTCTACTCTGAAGAAAGGAGGTGTTTTATTTGGCACATAAAAATAATAAAAATAGTAAATCAAACAAAAAGGCAGGTGAAAAAACTAAAGGCGAACTTAATAAAATGAAATTTGAAACTGCAAATGATGTTGGCTATTCAAATGCTTCCAAAAAACTTGGCAATAATGAAGCTAGAGAACGTGAAATAAGAGATCCTAGAAGTTAAAAAATTATATTATGTATATTTAAATTAGTTTTGGTTAAAATAAAAACCGTACTAGAAATAATATACATAACGTTCCTTACTTCTAGTATAAAAATATATAAATTATTAATACGGAGGTCTTTTTTAATGTCTCGCAAAGATAGAAATAGTACTACAAATCAAAAAGCTAAAGGAGAAACTAGTAAAGTAAGCGAAGAGTTCGCTGATGAAGTTAGTTTTTCAGGCACCCAAAAAAAATCTAAAACAAATAAAGCTAAAAGCCATAACACAAAGAGATAATTAAACTAAATTTGAAAGACATTAGGCATCCTCAAAAAATAAATTATCCACCAAATAATTTATTTTTTTGAAGATGCCTTAAACTAATTTAAATTAAGAGATAATGTTTCAACAAAATTTTTTATTGACGAATTATTCTCATTTTTTCTCCAAGCTGCAATAACATCAAAGGAATATTGAGTTCCTTCAAAGGGTATAAAGCATATATTGTTATTTCTACTAGCTTGGAACATTTCAGGTATAATTGCAATTCCCTGGTCAGCTTCAGCCATTAGTAATGCAGAATATATACATTCATACTTAAAAACCTTGTTTTTTTGGAAATCTTCTGAGTTTAAAATGGTATTTGTAAAGATTCCATACCCATTAAAAATTTCATTAGAAGGTAGCAAAATTTTTTCTGAGGTTAAATCATGACTAGAAATATTTTTTCGCTTTGACAATGGATTGCTTTTACATACCGCTGCGCAAAGAGTATCCCTGTATAATGGGTAGGTATCACACCAAGATAGCATATCTTTATCTAAATTAAGTGTAAGAATTAAATCTACATCTTTATTTTTAAGTTGCCTAGGCAAAGTTTCGTATAATCCAGCAATTAAGGATAATTTAGTATTAGGAAAATTTCTTTTAAATAAATGTACAGATGGTACAAGTATATTTTTGGTATGCTCATATAAATAACCTATTTTCAATTCTTTTTCAAAGCTGTTTATTGACATTTTTACTTTCTTCATGCCTTCATCATATCTATTTACAATTTCTGTGGCTTCAATTAAAAATAATTTTCCCACATCAGTTAATTCAACCTTGTGATAGTTTCTTCTTAATAAAGCTGTACCTACTTCCTGCTCTAACGAAATAATATGTTTGCTTAAAACAGACTGGGTAATATAGAGTTGTTTAGCCGTTTCACTAAAATTTAAATTCTTAGAAAGTATAATAAATTCACGCAATATATCAATTCGCATTTTATAACTCCTTTCTATAAAATAGATGTCATTAAAAAACAAACAGATAATATAGGAAAGCAATATAAATTCACTCTTATATCATTTTTGTTATCGCAAATAATACTTTTTATGACCTTTTATGACACAAGATTAACATATTATTATACCAAAGTAAAGAAGTGCGATTCATTTTTGGAATAACTTATTACTTTTTTTGAATTTAAAAACATTTTTATTATCTGCTACAATTATATCGTGATTGAGAAAAAATTAACTATGTATTCGTTTAAATTTTTAACTTAAATCAAGTATAAAAGCCAAGGAGGAATTACTATGAATTTAAAATATCCAAATCTTTGTAAACCTATTACTCTAGGAAATGTTACTTTTAAAAATAGAATGTTCTCTGCACCTATTTCTCTGCAAGAATTATCACCAGAATTAACTTTAAACCAAGAAAATATTGCTTTCTTTGAATTACGTGCAAAGGGTGGAGCAGCAAATTGTACTATTGGTGTATCTAATGTACTTGATTCTGGTCGTGGACATACCAAAGAACTCGCTTTAGATAATCCTTTAATATTGCCATCTTTAACTCATGTTGCTCGTACAATTAAACGTCATGGCTGTGTTCCTAATATTGAGTTAACACATGCTGGTAAATATGCTGGTGTTCCTAATTTAGAAAATCCATATCCTAAAAATAAGGCATATGGTCCAATATATGAAATGGTTAATGGAACTATTGTTCATCAGATGGACGAAGGTATGATTTTAGATTTAGTAGATGCTTTTGCTAAAGGTGCTTCCCTAATAAAAAAAGCAGGCTTCGAAATGCTTATGGTCCATGGTGGTCATGGATGGTTAATAAGCCAATTTCTTTCTCCTACTAACAATCGTGAAGATAAATATGGCGGCAGCCTAGAAAATAGATTACGTTTCCCTATAATGGTGCTAAAAGCTCTTAGAGAAGCTGTTGGACCTGGATTCCCAATAGAATTTAGAATGAATGGTCTTGATTATTTTGATGGTGGTTATGGTTTAGACGAAGCTGTTGAAATCGCAAAGCACCTTCAAGATTATGTAGATATGCTTCATATTAGTGTTGGAAATCAAGAAGTTCAGGAAACTTTTGTACGTACACATCCTGACATGTTCTATCCACATGGACTTAATGTTGAACTAGCAGCAGAAATTAAAAAGAACGTACACGTTCCAGTTGCTGTTGTAGGTGCTATTTCTGATCCTGAAAAAGCAGAAGAAATTATTGCTTCTGGAAAAGCAGATGTAGTTGAAATGGCTCGTGCGCTTATAGTTGATCCTTTCTTCCCAACTAAAGTTAAAGAAGGTCGTGATGAAGATATTAGAAAATGTATGCGCTGTCATGTATGCTTTGATACCATCATTAATACAAGAGATACAGCCTGTGCTTTAAATCCAGTAATTGGAGAAGAAGAATTATACTTTTCACCACCAGCACCACCAGCTAAATTAAAGAAAGTATTAATTGCCGGAGGCGGCCCTGGTGGTATGCAAGCAGCACTTACTGCCGCAGAAAGAGGTCATAATGTAATACTTTGCGAAGCTAGTGATAAATTGGGTGGACAAATACTTTGTGAAGCTCATGTTGATTTTAAGAAAAACTATTATGGTTTTTCTAAGTGGCTTATTCGCCAACTAAAAAAACATAATAATGTTGAAATCCGCTTAAATACAAAAGTAGATACAAAACTTGTTGAAGATATAAAACCAGATTCTCTAATCTGCGCTATAGGTGCTTATCCTATAGTACCAAGGATTCCTGGAATTGATGATGAAAGAGTAGTATACTGCGATGAACTTGCAAAAGATAGTCCTAAAATAGGTAATAAAGTTGTTATTATTGGAGCAGGACTTGTAGGATCAGAATCAGCAATTCATTTCAAACGTGAGAATAAAGAAGTAACACTTATAGAAGCTAGAAATGATTTTGCAATAGATGCAAATCCGTTCCATAAGATGGGATTAACTAGAGAATTACACGAAGGTGTCGATGTAAGGGTCAGTACTTCTGTAAAAGCTATAACCAAAGAAGGTGTTGTAGCAGTTGATAAGGATGGCAACGAGCTCGTTTTCCCAGCTGATACAATTTTATGTGCAGTTGGTATGAGATCTCGTTCTAATGAAGTCCAAGCATTGAGTGATACTGTACTTGATTTCCGTGCAATTGGCGATTGTGTTCGCCCTGGAAAAGCAATGACTGCAGTTCATCATGGTCATTATGCTGCATTAGACCTATAATTCGTCTTTGAACAATTTATATAGTTTTTAAACAAATTAGCTATTTAGGCATCTAAAAAAAATAATAAGTCCAAATTGAGAGCTAGTTTTGTGTAAGACGAGGAGGTATAACTCGTTAATACTGGTTGTCTTAGCGTGCTATGCTAACGAAGTATTACGCAAAACTAGCCGAAAGTTGGGCTTTTTATTTTCTTTAAGATGCCTTATTTCTCATAAATCTTATAGGAAATAAATAGCTTATTTTATTAAAATTTCTTTTTTAAATATAGAACATTTGCAACCAACAACACAATACTTATAATTAAAAAAATTAATTTGCGTTCATAATGATTATTTATTAATGTAAATAGATATAATTTGCCTAATAATTTTTCTCCACCAAAAAAATTTATAATATATATAAATATAGAGCAGCATAACCCTAATATGTTATTTTTAAATATTGTAGAAACAGTCATTTCAATAGTACCTAAAAATAATGCTGTGATAAAAGCACCTACTAGAAAATAAATAATTCTTATTTGTGCTTGTTCATATTTAACATAAGCTAGTATCAAACCAAACAGCAATACATTAGTAAAAATCATTATACCTACTCTAATTATAACTATTTTAAACTGACTAATTGGCTTAATATAACAAATTTCCTGAATTCTATTCTCTTCTTCAATCATTATAAGTCCATTAAATATAAAAATACCAACAACTGATAAATACATTTCACAAAAGCTACTTACATAAGAAGCATTTTGCATTTTAAAATCAAAAAATAATTTGCTAAGCAATACATAAATCAAACTAATTCCAATTGGCACTCTTAATAATTTAATATTACATTTAACAATTTTATAGTAATTGCTTAAAGCTTCCATTTACATTTCCTCTCTTTTTATCAAATATATATATTGACATAACAATTAAAAATATAGATATTATCACAAAAAATATTCTATTAATTATTATACTTGGAAGCCACTTAATATAATTGTCATATCCTCCAAGCTGATTAAAACGAATAAAAATTTTAAATAATCGGTAATCTCCAACACTTGGCATTATACTTATAAACCAGCAAATTAATTGAATAGCCACGGCTATAATCCTTTTTTCTGTTATAGTTGATATAAATAGTCCAATGGATAAACATAATAATATGGTTGGACATATCCAAAATATCGTATACTTAAAAAACGATGACGATTCATATATATAATTATTTTTTCTACAAATAAAATAATAAAAAATAGTACAATGTGCAGCTAAAATCATAAATACAATAAATATTTGAAAAAATAATGCTGTAAACTTTGATAGTATGTACTCCAAGGAGGAAATACTTTTGGTATATACTATTTCATAAATTTGATTTGCTTTTTCTCTTAAAATAAAAAAAGCAGCTAAAAATATAGGAAAAATCCCAGCTACTATCCCCATACAATCAGCAAAATATCTTCCAACAGCATTTGTAATATGATCTTTTTTTAATATATCATTCCACTCATTCATAGATTCTTTATAGCTATCTTTAGCATTTAATAAAAGATAGCTATTTTTTGAAGCTAGCTCAGTGTTTCCGCCCAATTTCACGTCAACTTTTTCTCCAATTAATAATACCTCATTTAATGCATTTTCCTTTGATATTTTCTTATCATTTAGCTCTTTAAGAACTTTATTAATATCCTTAATACTATTATCTACATACTGTTTTTCATCTCCCGTGATACTTTGGCTAGTATTTAAAACAAATCCTATCTTCAATACATTTTCTCGTGAAGTTATTCCCTGTAATTCTTCTAAAATAATATTAATAATTTTTCTTTCGTCCTTAATTGTATACGCAATATATGTTCTTTGATCACCTTGCTTTGGTTTATAGCTTTCGTTAATGCTTTTTGGTGCTACCTGCATAATATAAAATATTACAGTTACAGCTATAAAAAAATAGTATATTGGGTTTTTTAAATAATATTTGCATTCTTTCTTAAATAAATCAAAAAACATATTTATCACCCCTTGATTAACTGCATATATGCATCTTCCATGGTTGGTTTAACAGTTACTGCTTCTTCCATAGGCTTTTTTTCTGATAATATTCTTACTTTAACATTTTCTTTATCATATATAGATGAAATTAAAGTATACTTTTTCTTTACTTCTTCAAATTTATTATTTTTAAATTCTATGGACCATATCTTACCCTCTGCCTTTTTTATAAGTGAACTTGCATTACCCAAATAAATGACTTGTCCTTTATTTAATATTGCTATATTCTCACAAGTATACTCAATATCCTCAACAATATGTGTTGACAATATAACTATTTTATCCTTTGAAAAGTCACTTAGTAAATTCCTTAATCTAATTCGTTCTTCTGGATCTAACCCTGCAGTAGGTTCATCTACAATTAATACTTTTGGATTGTTAAGCATTGCCTGTGCTATCCCAAGTCTCCTTTTCATTCCACCTGATAGAGATTTACATCTTTTATCTTTTTGTTCTAAAAGATTTACTTTTTCCAACAATTCTTTTACTTTTTCAATCCTGTTTTTTCTATTTTTAATACCACTTAAAATTGCTAAATAATCCATACACTCCGTAACAGTCATTTCTGGATAAAAAGAAAATTCCTGCGGCAAATATCCTATAATTTTTCTAACTTCTTTTTTTTGTCTTACATCTATCCCATTTATCTCAACCTTCCCACTGGTTTGCGGAATCAATGTAGTTAATATTCTAATTAATGTGGTTTTACCAGCTCCATTAGGTCCCAATAGACCGAACATACCATTTTTAATTTCTAAATTAATTCCTTTTAAAACATTAACATCCTTATACTTTTTAAATAAATTATCTATTTTAATTTCCATAATTGTTCTCCTCGTAAAGATAAACCACTTGAAACTTTAAAATTAATTTGTATCCAAATGCCATCTTCTGGGCATTTTGATGCAAATTCATTTTAGTAGTTGAACTGGTTTATCTATATTCACATTCTCATACTATAAATTAATTGTTGGTACCTACAAAAAAAGCCTGTCGGTTCATCTTCCTTACCAGTCATTTTGTAGTTAATATATATACACTTACTAGCATCACAGTATTGAAAATAAGTACATCCCTTGCATAATTTAAAATCGTAATTTTTATTCATGTTTCTCTCTTCTTTAAACTCTTCAATATTTTCTACATTACCAATCAAAAAATTTTTTTCTCCAATTACGTAGCTACACGGATATACATCTCCATTAGTGGCAATATAGAACTGGCTAATTCCGCCTTTGCACTTACTGCATTTTCTTAATGGATTTTGTAAATTAGAAATCATAAGTTTAATATTTTTATTTTGTTCTACAATTTTCATGGTAATTTTCAACTGTTCCATCAATACTTCAACATCTTGATTATCCCAGGTATTATCAAAAAAATCCGGTACAGGTTTTATATTTTTAAAGCCAGCATTAATTAAATAACTTATTCCTTCTGCTAAAAATGATACAGTCTTAGGCGTATAGGTCATTCTTGCTATAACCTCTGGCATATTTTCAATTAAATATGATAGCTTGTCTTCAATAATATTAGATGTGCTTCCTCCATCTATTGTTTTTCTATTCTTATTTTGAATTTTAGGTAGTCCATCAATGCTTAAAGATAATGCTATATCATTCTCCTTTATATAATCAATTACCTCATTTGTTAGTAAGGTACCATTAGTTGTCATTATATAATTAACATCTAGGCAATATTCTTCCTCTATCTCTTTCATTTTGTCTATAAAATATTTTATTAAATCAAATTTTAAAAGAGGTTCCCCTCCATAAAGTCCTATAATAATCTGTTTATCTTTATTTTTAAGCCTACAATATCTCTCAATAAAATTTAGGATTGAATTTACTGTACTAAGTTTCATATTAGTACCGTTATTATGTTCTCCTTCATAACAATAACTGCACTTTAAATTACAATTATCAGTTAACTTTAAGCTTATTAACATCAGTTATCTCCAGCCTTCTAACCAATTTATTTTCATTCTTATTGATTAAATACGTAACATCACATATTTTTAGCAATTCGGTTCTATGAGTTATAATAATAACTGTTTTTCCTTCAAAAGCAGTTTTCAATGTATTTGCTATATCCTTTTCCATATTTAAATCAAGGGCTGCTGTTGGTTCATCTAGAATTAAAATTGATGGATTTTTTACTAACGCTCTAGCTAATGATAGCTTTTGACATTGACCTGTAGATAAATTTACTGCATGTGGTGTTAAAATAGTATCAAAACCTTTTTCCATAGCGCATATATCATCTTTTAGACCAACTAACTCTACTATTTTATAAAGCTTATCCATGTCAAATTTTTCATTATCCTTATTAAGTAATATATTTTCTTTTATTGTTCCAGTAAATATATAAGTATTTGACGGTATATATAATACTTGTTCTCTTAAATATTTTAATTTATACTTTCTAATATCAACCCCATCAAATAATATTTCTCCGCGTTCAGGTTCACAAATTCTAGTAAGAATTCTTGCAATAGTTGATTTCCCTGTACCATTCTCACCAACTATTCCCACAAATTTTCCATAGCATATATGCATGCATAAATTATCAAATACTTTCTTCTCATCGTAACTAAATTTTAAATTTTTTATATGTATTTCACCTCTTAAATTACTTTTACCTTCAAAGCTTCCATCTTTAATTTTATTTTCAACATCAATTAATGAATACACTCTCTCTAAAATAGCATTACTATTTTGTATTTGCATTACTGATTGCATAATTTGTAATAATGGATCATATGCTCTTTGAACATATATGATAAGTGACATTATATATCCAACACTCATCTTGTGATTCAAAATATCAATTCCACTAAAAAGCAGTATTATGACTATTCCTAGTATATTTATCAATTGACCTGCCACAGAAATTAGTCCAGATATTTTAGTAATATCAACATTTTTATTTATAAGATCTATTTGCTTTTTTTCATATTTATTATTAATAACTGATGTATAGTCAAGCAACTGCTCATCATTTATATTTTCTATGGATTCTTGAGTAAAATCATTTATCTCTCCAACAGCTTGTCTTAATTTTGAAATTTTACTTGTCAACTTATTTCCTATGCTGTATTGAAGATAAACCATCATAGGGCTTACAACAATTACATAAATAGAAACCTTCCATTCAATTAAAAACATCGTAACTAGCAGTGCAATTAATGTAAAGCTCTTTACAACAACCACTAAAAATGTAGTTGTTGCTAGCCCCTCTATTTGTTCCACATCTCTTTCAATTATAGACGTAATCTCTCCTGCTTTATGTTTTGAAAAAAACTCTAAATTATATTCTTGTAAGCCTTTAAAAATTTTATTTTTTATATTAAAGCTTATAGTTTTAACCAATTGCGTTATCTTGTAATTTTGAACATACTTAATTAAAACAGTTAAAAAGGCAACTACAAGTATAACTACTATATATGTAAATAACAATTTGATATTTTTATTTCCTATACCTTTATCAATTGCTAGCTGAACCCCCATTGGTATAAATAATTCTCCTAAAGAAGCAAAAATCATAAAAAAACAATAAATAATAATTTGCTTTTTCATTGGAAGTATAAACTCTTTGATAAAGCGTATTAATAACTTACCTTTTTTCATTACTTACTCCTTATTCCTGATTATTATGAATCATATAAAGCAAATCATATATACTAATAAAATCTCTTCCACTTATTTTTTCATAATCCAATTTTATATTACATTGGTTTTCAATGCTCTTAATTACACTAATAATATTAGAAGCATTAAGACCTATTATAGGATCTATTAAATTATATTTATAAAACATATTATCTTCCATTTGTTCACATTTTAGTTGTTCCTTTAAAATATTTATTATTTTACTACCTTGTTCCTTTGTAAATTCTTTATAGCTTTCATGAACTTCTCTATTGATTAGTACATTTAATTTTTTTATATTATTCCATTTACTTCTTATAGCATTTTCTTTAATTAATTTGACAGCTTCATCAAAAGTATTAACCTTGTTATTTAATAACAAACCACATAGTATACCAGTAAACAATGCAGTGCTCTTACTATTACCGTAAAAAATGTCATGTTCCCTACAGTTTTTATCATATATAATTGGAGTATTGTCTACTAAACATTGTACTTGCTTTTTAGAATCAAACCAGTATTCTTTTTCAGTAAGGAAACTTACTCCTTTGACTCCAATAACACTAGAAAACATTGTTGGAAAACTATATCTCGAATTATTTCTAAGTGAATTTACTATTATTTTGCCTTGCTGCTTTAGCTCTTCACAAATATCAAATAACTCTTTTCTATATTCATTATTCAGGGTGGATAAACTTAAATTTATTATCTTTACATTAATATTTTTCAATGCCTTAAGAGCCTCTAAAAGCTTTTTTGAGCTTGATACCCCATTAGTATTTAGAATTTTTATGATAAAGAATTTTGCATATTTACACTGCTTGCTTATAGTATAGGCACAAGCAGTACCATGACCATTAGAATCATCATATTTATCATCAAATAAGATTTTATTATCATTCTCAAATATACTAAACCCACCAATAATTTTATTTTGAAAAATGGATATATCTCTTGCAATTCCACTATCAATAATTGCAACTGCAATGCTTTCATGCATATCCATGCTTTTATCTCACCCCTATAATATTATTTAAGCTGTAATTTATATTAATGTCAACTATTCCATAATAAAACATTTAAATAATTAATTGTAAATCAAACACTACTTATCCGTAATATACTTTTTTATGTGAAGATTTAACTTATTAGCACTATTTTTTACCACCATGTAGTAGTTTCAGGAGTCCAACCATAGTTTGCTTCACACCCATCTTCTCTACTACTATTACTATTTCCTGACCAACTTCTTATTGCCCAACAATCTGAATTACAAGGTCCATCTATCCATCCATCTGCTTTTACATCTTCTAACTCTATTTTTTCTGTTAACTTTTTAACCTTTAACATAATAAATCCCCCCTTTGCATTTAATATATAAATTAGCATTATAGAAAAGTTGACACTAATTCAAATTTAAATGTTCCAAACTGCCTCTTGTAATTTTCCTTTATTAACTTTACATCTTCTTTCAAATCTCTTAGTTTCTCTAGACAGTCTATCCAATTCCTCAATACATCCCCAGCAAAATAAATTTACATTGCAATCCTTGCACCTTTTATAATTATCTGGTTGTATATTGTTAAGGCTTGTACAATTATGATTTAGTTTTTCATTTAATTCACTCATATTTTTCAAATCTAATATATTACAAATTTTATACTTATCTAAATTTAATAACACACAGGGATATACGTCCCCAAATTCATTAATCATTATTTCCCTTTTTCCAGCTCCGCAAGTACAAGTTTTTAATTTATAAAAAAACTTATTTAATCTTACTTTTTCAAAATTATTATTTTCAAATGAATTTAATGCTTGAACATCCTCATCATCACTTCTAAATAAATCTTTATTCTTTTTTCCTCTTCCAATGTCCGCAAATGCCCTTATCATTGGTCTTGTACCTAATTCTCTATTTAATTCGTAAAACTTTTCTACTAAGGCTTCAGTGCTTTTCACTTGCACCATTGATAATGATATCCTATTAAAATCAAATTTTTTTAATAATCTAACAGAACTAATCACCTTTTCAAAAACGCCTTTTCCTCTTATCAAAGAGCATGATTTCTCGTCAATTCCATCAATACTTATATCAATGTCATCAACACAACTTACTATTTTTTTTACATTTTCTTCATTTATCAAGGTGCCATTAGTCATAAGTTGAATTGATCCTCTATATACACTTTTGCAATAATCAAGTATATCAAATATGTCTTTTCTAACTAATGGCTCACCACCTGTAAATACCAAAAGCTTTGGGTTTTCTTGCACCAATATGTCAATAATTCTTTTTATATCTTCAAAATCAATTTCCTTAATATTGCTATCAACCTTAGCATCAACAGAACAATGATAACATTTTAAATTACATTTATTGGTTATCTTAAACATAACCTTTTCAATTTTACGACTTTCTTTATTTAAAAACTTGTCACTTAAGATATCATAATCTTTCAATATTTTTATTAACTTATTAAAGTAATCCTTATCCTCTTCTTCTTGAAAATCATCTAATATTTGTTGTAGTGATATTTTTTCTTTTGAAATATTGGATAGTATGTCATAACATTCTTTGGTAATTTTTAATTTCCTTCCGTTATTTCTATTAATTAAAATAACTCTGTTTGTATTAGTTAATACCCTAGTATCTCTGGTAAAATACAAATACTCCTCCATCTTCTCACCTTATTAATTATTTTCCTCCCCTACTTCAACTAAAAATCTATATAAGAAGCCTGCTGTATCTTCTTGTGCATCATCTAAACATGCTTTAGTTGCAGAATCCCATTTAGACATATCTATAAAAGAATTAACATCATCTTTATGTGAATACGCTTGCTCTGCATCCCAAACTGCATTATGTTTACAATCATCATCAAAACCGCCTCTTTCCCATGAAGAATAGTATCTTGAGCTTTTCACTTCATAATTACATCTATGGGAATCAGCCCATTTTTCATACTGTGAATGTGTTGAAAGTCCTGCTACTAAGTTAGCTGCATGGTGAGGTTCATTCATGTCGCCTAAATAATGGCATGCTCTTCCAAGTTCCTGCATTGCATATGTTTTATCCTTAGGAAAATTGTTTACTGCATTATTAGCATGTTTAATAAATTCTGTGAGTGCTGTATCACTTGTGCCACCTATATAGTTTTCACCTGTATATGGATTATAAAAATGTGCTGCAAAAGGTGGAAATCCCTTTTCATCAATATCTGGCATATCCGCATATTCCAAAATCGTATCAGAATAATTAATCAAATCTCCAGCAGCGCTATCACCCTTATCGTTTTCTATGCAATCTATTGCATTAGCAACAATAAACTGATGTGTATGATCTCTTCCTCCACTTTCCCAATCATATCTAATCTTACCTGTTTTGTTACCTATTTCATCTCCATCGAATCCAACGCCCTTACCAATTACTCTGTTTGAACCATTTGCAATTAAATCAATCAACTTGCTTTTATCTGATTTAATATCTACTGATTGCTTAACTGCTGCAACACTTTTCTTTCCATCCTGAATATTTTTTGCCTTGATGTTGCTTGTCCCATAAAAACTTGCAGTAATACAGCAAACCGCTGTAAGTATAAGTATTATTCTATTACTCTTCATAATTACCACTCCTATAAATATATTGAATAATTACATTATATTTACATATAATAGCAAAGTCAATATTTCGCTTTACATTTTTATATAATTTATAGGATTTTCTATAAATAAAATATGACGAAGTAAACTGTAAATCATGCATACTTACGTAAAAACTTATTAGATATTAGTGACATTTGGCTATGCAATGCAAATGCGTTGTTAATTATATTTTTTAACTTTCTATATTATAATTAGTTATTGACTTTTTTTTACATAATGGTATTATAAAGATTGTAAAGCTTATTTCTTTCATAAATGGTAATAAATTCATTTACTTGTATTTATCTATACTTGAACAGTATTATATTAATCCTAATTGAATTTACTACAAATCATTTCAGCATTTTTATTATAAACTTTACTTTTAAACTTTTTAGATAAGGAGGTGATTAACCATGAAAAGTAACGAAGATAATAAAACAGTTTTAGAAGAAGTGAAATTAGATGAAGTTGAATTGTTAGAAGATGCTGTTACTCCTAGCTTTGGATTCGGCTGTCCTCATGGATGGTTCGGTGGATACTGTCACTAATATGTAAGTTTATTGCATAGTTGACTGATTGCCAATTAAATATAATGGATACTCTAACATAATTTTGTAAAAACTAAAATTGGACAATCTTTAATTTTCAGAGCCTGCTATTATTTCTGAATTTATATTTAATCACAATTATAGTAGGTTCTTTTGATTCATTTTCTGTTAATTTTTAATCAACGTTATTAATTTATTTCGATTTATCAAAAGGAGATGTTTAATTATGAAAAATAATGAAGATAATAAAACAGTTTTAGAAGAAGTAAAATTGGATGAAGTTGAACTATTAGAGGATGCTGTTACTCCTAGCTTTGGATTTGCCTGCCCTCATGGATGGTTTGGTGCACACTGCCACTAGTTCCTATCCTATATCTTTTTCTTTCAGTCTTTTTTTGCATGAAAAAGACTGTTTAAATATTTAGTACTTGTTTATAGAAAGAAGGTATACCAATTGAGAATTCATTTTATCGAAAATAAAGATAATTTAATAATGTATTTGCCTGATTCCTTAAGATTTTTTAAAATAAACTCCACAACTAAATCAATTATAATTGACATCATTAATTCCCAAGATAAAAAATACATAATTGACAAATATGAAATAACCGAGGATAACTTTAACCATTTAAAAAAATTTGTTTCAGATTCAAGCAAAGAAGTATTAACTTATACAATAGATGAATATAATGATTACCTATACAAATTAATACTAAATGTAACTAGTGAATGTAATTTAAATTGTGTTTATTGTTATGAGCATAATGGTGGTAACAATTCTAAATCACATAACTCATCAAATGAAGTTATGCAGAAATCTTTGGATTTATTCTTTGATAAATACAAAAATATACTTAATATACAGATATTCGGTGGAGAACCCACTTTAAATTTAGATGCAGTTGAGTTTATAGGCAAATATATAAATGACAAGTACACTAATGGCCAGATTGAATTTAAACCCAATATCGGTATGGTAACTAACGGGACCTGTGCTAGTGATAGATTTATAGATATTATAAATAAATATAATTTAGAATTAACCATCAGTTTAGATGGTCCTAAAAGCATTAATGATAAAACACGAATTCTGAAAAATGGTATAGGAAGTTCTAATATAGTACTAAATAATATTTCTAAATTAAAAAAATTTACGCATAGTATTAAAGCAGTAGAATCTACTTTTACACAATATCATGTTGATAATAATCTATCAGTTTTAGACATTATTAAATATTTAAAAAATGAATTACAAATAAAAGATGTACATGTAACGCCTGTAAATGCAAAAAAAGCAAAAGACTTCTACCTGCAAAACAAAAAATCATTTATAGATTCCATTCCAGCTATAATTGATTATAAAAGTAAGACAGGTCAGAATTATAGTTATATGATCCTCGATAGGATGATAAGCGATTTATTACATAAGTCAACCTCAAAACATATTTGTAATGCTGGTTTATCAACTTTTTCTGTATCTGTAAACGGAGATATTTATCCTTGCTTCATGCTAGATAACGTAAAGCAATATAAACTAGGCAATGTATTTGATGATTTTTCATTAATTAAACAAGTGGATAGATTTAAAATAAACAAATGTAAAGATTGCTTTAATAATACCCTATGCTTTGGTTGTCTCGGCTCAAATTATTTTAGCACAGGAGATATATACAATACTCCTAATGAAGATTGCGAATTTAAAAAGAAATTATCAGAGCAATTAATAATTTCACTAGCAAATATAAGTTAAAAGGATGTTGTTTATATGGATGATTTTAAACCTATTGTAGTTTCCGATATAAAATCTTATTCTCTTTTTAAAAATAAAAATAATGAAGATATTTACTGCATTGGAAGCTTAAAAAAAGATAAATACATTCAATTAAAAAAAAGTTTAGTAGATTCAATAATGGTTGCCATATCATATTTTAATGGAGAAAATACTATTGATGATATACATTTAAAGCTTATCACTTTAAATAATTTAAACGTTGATACTAATAAATTATACAACATATTAAACAATGCAGGTTTTATAGAAAATTCCTGTAATGCAAATTTAGAAAAAAACGAGTATGAGAAATATGGAATTAATATTGCAACTTTAAAATTAGACAAATCTATTTATTTTTTTAAATTAATTGCTAAATATATAAAATTATTTTTTATAATATCCATATTTGTGATTTTAACATCTATAAACTATTTTATTCCTGTTTTTTACAAAATGATGAACTTAAATTTATTTAAAATAGTAAATTCTTCAATAATAAGCCTAATTATTTGTACAGTTATAACAACTATAAGTGTTATTCTACACGAAATTTCCCATGCAACCATAGCAACAAGGTTTTCTCTTAAACCAAAAAGTTTAAAATTAACCCTCTACTTATATGTAAATTCAATGATATATATATGTATTCCTGGTATTTACACCCTTAGTAGAAAAAAAAGAGTATATCTTTGGTTATCTGGTGTTTATTGCAATTTTGTAATTTTTTGTATATCAGCAATATTACAGAACTATACTTTCGGAACTATTCATAATATATTTTTAGTTTCTTGCTATAGTAATTTGGGATTAATAGTAACAAACCTAGTTCCATTTTTACCACTGGATGGATACTTTATTTTATCTACTATATTAAAAATTCCAAATTTACGAAAGAACTCATTTAAAGTATTAAAGAATTCGTCAAAACGTACTACTTTTAAGGTTGTATATTTAGTATATTTTTTAATATCAATACTATCAATTTTTTACTTAATTATATCGCAAATAATTTCTATTTATAGAAGCTTTATTTTAGGTTTCAACATCAACAATAATATAATTGATGGTTTAAAAGAAATAAAAATGTATATTTTTATTTTTTTTATAATTTGCTTTAGCAAAATAAAAACTTTAAAAAGTAAAACCATAACATAACTATTATATATTATTTAGGAGTGAATTTTTATGAAATGTGTCGTCAAAGTTGAAAACTTAGTAAAAAAAAAGAATAATATTAAACTTGTGGATGGAATTAATTTTGAAGTTAATTCTGGTGATATTTATGGCTTTCTAGGTCCAAATGGTGCCGGAAAAAGTACAACTATAAAAATGATACTTGGTCTTGTAAAACCTACGAATGGTAAAATACAAATAAATAACTATGATATAAAAACTGATAAAAAAAATGCCCTTTCTTCAATAGGTGCAATGATTGAGGCTCCTAGTTTTTACGATTATTTAACAGGGTATAAAAATCTTTGCATATATAAAAATCTATATAATTTACCTTCTACCAGGATAAATGAGGTTTTAAAATTAGTTGGTTTAGAAAATGATAAGAATAAAAAAGTAAGAAATTATTCTTTAGGAATGAAACAACGTTTAGCAATCGCAAGAGCATTTATAAATAAACCTAGTATTGTAATTCTAGACGAGCCTACTAACGGTCTTGACCCTACAGGAATTGTTGAAATAAGAAATTTAATAAAAAAGCTTTCTAATAACAATACCACTTTTATAATTTGCTCTCACATATTAAGTGAAATTCAAGAAATTTGCAACAAGGTAGTTATAATAAATAAAGGCAAAGTAGTACAACAAGGTCTTGTTAAAGATCTTTTGTCTGACGAATTTGATGAATACGAAATATGTACTCCAGCTCTAAATAAAGCTAAATTAATACTTAATAATATTTCAGTTGTTCATTCAATTAAATCTCTTAATGATAAACTTCAGATAAAAATCTTAAAAGGTAGAATAGGTCTAATAAACAAAGAATTATCCTTAAACGATATAGAAATTACTTCTATTGATAAAAAAGAAAAAAACTTAGAAACATACTTTTTTAACGCATTAGGCAAGGAAGTGCATTAATTTGATAGCAATTTTAAAAAATGAATTTCTTAAATATTTTAATGGTAAATTTATTATATACTCTTTTCTTTCTATTTTTTCAGTTATACTTATAACTTTAATTAGGATACTTAGTGGAAGTGCTCATTCTAATTATATTAAAGATATAACTTTATTTTTAAATCCTTATAACGTAGAATCTGGTATTATGAATTTAGTAATTCCAATAATAACTATAGTTATAACTTCATCAATTATTTCTGAAGATTACGAAAGTGGTTTAATGAAATTTTCTTTAATATCTAAAATAGAGAAATTTGATATACTTCTAGGAAAAATATTTTTCATAATTTTAGCTATAATTATAAATATAGTTTTAATATTTATAACAAATTCAATAATTAGTGGTTTAGTTGAACATAATTTTCTAGGAATATTCTCAAAAGAATATTTAAATTTATTTGCAAAATATATATTCAGTTCTATATCAGTATTACCAATTTGTTTGTTTACTATATTTATATGTCTTATTTTTAATGAATTTCAAAAATCAATTACACTATCCATAGTAACTTTCTTCTTACTTTGCATTATAACTAATTTATTTACAACTATTAAATTTTTAATTCCAACTTACACTATAATAAATTTAATGTTTCTTACTGCCAAAAGTTCAATTAATATATATTATTCCTTAATTTCTATATTAATATATTCCGTTATTTTTCTCTCGCTTGACTTTATTATAATAAAAAGAAAGGATTTCTGGATATGAAAAGTATATCAAAACTAGTAAAAAATGAATTTGTTAAATTATTTTCAGAAAAAAAATTTTATGTTATATTAGCATATATAATTATATTGACTCTTATAGTAGGAAACAATTATACAAATAACAGATATGATTTAACTTCAAGCAGTGAATACTTTCCACCACACATGAAATTTCTTTTAAAAAATATTAATGCTATAAATTTCTTAAAGTTATTTTCCACCGATTCAATTTTTACAGGAACAACTCCTTTTCTAATAATAATAATTTCTTTTTTGGCAATAGATACTTTTTTATATGACTATAAATCAGGTAACGCTAAATTTACACTAGCAGCTGGTATTAGTAAATTTGAATTAACTTTAAGTAAATATATTTACATGGCAATAACTATATTTACAATAGTTTGCATGCTCTTTATCTTTGGTTTCTTTATTGGTGCTATTTTTTTCGGAACAAAAAATATTACTTTATCCGATATTTTAAATACATTTGTTATATACTTAATTGGATGCTTACCATTACTTGCATTTACCAGTATTGTTGCAGTAATTTCTACCACAAATATAAGCAAATCAATACTTACATTGCTTTCTATATCAATAAGTATTCTAATAAGCATATGTGATACTTTTTCAAAAAGTAAGTATTTTTCACCTATAGGTATGCTTGGTTTATTTAATACAGACGCACCAATGAGTATAAATTATAGTATATTATATTGTGGCTTAATATCTTTTATATATTTACTTGCAACTTTCATAATATATTTTATTATAATAGAGCAAAAAGACATTTTTGTATAAATGCGTACAATTTAAATAAAAGCCAATAAATCTTGGTTCTAATTATTAAAAGCCTTAGAAATTCCACTTATCTTACAAGTGAGTTATTAAAATTTCTTGTGCTCTTAATAATTAGCCTCTTAGATTTATGGCTTTTATTTAATGTCCCACAGTACTATCATTACTTCAGTTTACCTTCAATGATTTCTTTAACCACAGGTGGATTTGCTTTACCCTTGCTTGCCTTCATTACCTGACCAACAAGGTAACCTATAGCTTGAACTTTACCTGCTTTGTAATCTGTAACAGACTTTTCATTGTTTGCAAGCACTTCATCAACTATCTTTTCTAGTGCACCAGTATCACTTATTTGTGATAGCCCCTTTTCTTCAACTATTGCCTTTGGTTCTTTTGAAGTTTTAAACATCTCTTCAAATACTTCCTTAGCAGCAGTATTGCTTATTGCTTTGCTCTTAATCATATTTAGAAGCTCATTCATGTGCTCAACCGATACTGGTATATTTTTAGCTTCTGTTTCAGTTTCTCTCATTAGCCTAATCATATCTCCAAGCATCCAATTAGAAACTGTTTTGCTATCTGCACCTACAGCTACAAGTTTTTCAAAATAATCTGCAAAAGGTTTATCTTCTACAAGTATTTCTATTTCTTTATCCGTAAGATTATACTGCTCTTTAAATCTATTAGTTCTATCGTGAGGAAGTTCTGGCATTTCCTTTTGTACACTTTCAATTAGTTCATCTTTTATTACTATTGGAATTATATCTGGATCTGGAAAATATCTATAGTCATTAGCATCTTCTTTTGTCCTCATAGTTACAGTTTTGCCTTTTCCTGCATCCCATCTTCTTGTTTCCTGTTTTATTCTAAAACTCTCTCCAAAATCATAAAGTTCTTTTTGTCGTTTTTCTTCTTTTTCGAGTGCTTTTTGAAGCTCTTTAAAGGAGTTAATGTTCTTTATTTCAACTTTTGTATTGTATTCTTCTTTTCCAACTTCTCTTAGTGATATATTTGCATCACATCTCATTGACCCTTGATCCATACGGCAGTCAGAAATATTAGCATATTGAAGTATAGCCCTTAAAGATTTCATAAATTCAACAGCTTCTTCTGGTGAACGCATATCTGGTTCTGTAACAATTTCTACAAGAGGAACACCAACACGGTTGTAATCTATAAGCGAATATGGTTCATAATCTAAGTGAACAAGTTTTCCTGCATCTTCTTCTATATGTATTCTATTTAGTCTTATATTTCTAACACCATCTTTTGTGTGTATCTCTACACTTCCATTACCACATATAGGAAGATCAAATTGTGATATCTGATATGCCTTTGGAAGATCTGGATAAAAATAGTTCTTTCTATCCATTTTATTTAATTTATTTATTTTGCAATTAAGTGCCTTTCCAGCTTTTACTGCAAGATGAACTACTTCTTCATTTAAAACAGGTAGAGTTCCTGGAAGTCCCATGCATATTGGGCAAGTATGTTCATTAGGTTTTGCTCCAAATTCAGTTGAACAGTTGCAAAATATTTTTGTTTTTGTATTTAATTCGGCATGTATTTCAAGACCAATTATGGTTTCGTAACTCATCTCTATCTCTCCTTTTCAAGTGCTCTTGCTGCTTTAAATATTTTCTTTTCTCCAAAATGTGGTCCAAGAAGTTGAATTCCTATTGGAAGCCCATCTTTACTTTTGGCACAAGGCATTGATATTGCAGGTATTCCAGCAAGATTAATATTTACTGTATATATATCTGCAAGATACATTTCTAAGGGATCTGCCTTCTTTTCTCCTATTTTAAATGGAAGTACTGGAGATACTGGACTTAAAATAAGATCATACTCCTCAAAAGCCTTTTTAAATTGATTTTTTATTTTCTTTTTAAGTTTTAGTGCTCTTTTATAATAAGCATCATAATAGCCTGAAGAAAGTGCATAAGTTCCAAGCATTATTCTTCTTTTAACTTCATCTCCAAAGGCTTCTGTTCTGCTGTTTTCCATTATATCATAAACATTTTCATAGTTTTCCGTTCTATATCCATACCTTATTCCATCAAATCTTGCAAGGTTTGAACTTGCTTCTGCTGATGAAATTATATAGTATGCAGAAAGTCCTTCTTCAGTTATCGGAAGACTCATTTCAGTAACTGAAGCACCTAAACTCTTTAACTTTTCAATAGTCTCCTGTACCGCTGCCTTAATCTCAGAGTCAAGTCCTTCTCCAAAGAATTCTTTTGGCATCCCTATTTTCATACCTTGTATTCCATCATCAATGCCTTCCATATAATCAACTTCTGGAAGTCCCTTTACACTTGTATTATCAAGTTTGTCTTCTCCTGATATAACCTGAAGTAACCCTGCACAGTCCTTTACAGTTTTTCCAAAGGGTCCAATTTGGTCAAGTGATGAACCAAAAGCTATAAGTCCAAATCTTGAAACAAGCCCATAAGTTGGTTTTAAACCTACAACTCCACAGAAAGCAGCTGGCTGTCTTATTGAACCACCTGTATCTGAGCCAAGTGATATGGGTGCCATTTTAGCAGCAACTACTGCCGCTGAACCACCAGAAGAACCTCCTGGAACCCTTCTCAAATCTACAGGATTCTTAGTAACCTTGAAAGCTGAATTTTCAGTAGAAGATCCCATGGCAAATTCGTCCATATTAGTCTTACCTATAATTACAGCATCTTCCTCTTTTAATTTCTTTATTACTGTTGCATCATAAGGTGGCACAAAATCATAAAGCATTTTTGAAGCACAAGTTGTTTTTATTCCATCTGTACATATATTGTCTTTTATAGCAATAGGTATTCCTGCAAGTTTACCCACTTTTTCCCCATTTTCAATTTTTTTATCCACAATTTCAGCTTGTTTTAGTGCATATTCCTCACATAGTGTTATATATCCATTTATTTCTGGTTCAGTTTTTTCTATATTATCAAAATAAGCTTTTACTATATCTTTTGATTTTAATTTTTTATCTAAAATAGAAGTTCTAAGCTCTTCTACTGTCATATCTAATATATCCATACAATAAAACCTCCTTACTCTATTATCTTTGGTACCTCAATTGCACCATCTCTTAAAGTTTTTACATTTTGTAGAAGTTTCTTTTTGTCCTCATAAGTTTCTGGGATATCCTTCCTGAACTCAGTATTTACCTCATCAAACTCATTTATATCTATATCTGATAAATCCACCTTATCTATTGTTTCAAAATGTCCAAGTATTGCTTCAAATTCTTTTGCAAGCTTTAATGCCTCTTCATCCGTAAATTTAAGCTTTGCAAGTTTTGCAATATACTTAACTGTATCAAAATCTACATGTTTATCACCCAAAATAATCACTCCTCATTACTTAATATTCTAAAATTTTTGAATTCTTAAAATCTTCTCATGACATATAATTTTTAGTTAATTTACTATAATTCGCAATTCTCAATCAATTATACCTAATCTTTAAATTATATTTACAGGTTTTCCGAAGTGAAACGGAGGAAAATCCACCTTCACTGTACTCTGTACTTTGTACTCTGCCTTTATGGTGTTATTCTCTTCATATCCCTTGGTAAAAGTGATGCTTCTCTTATATTTTCAAGTCCTAGTATTTGCATTGTAAGTCTTTCAAGTCCTATTGCAAATCCACCATGAGGAGGCATTCCATATTTAAAATTATCAGTATAAAATTCATATTCTTCTGGCTTAAATCCAAACTTTTTTATATTTTCTATTAACATATCATAATCATTGATTCTTTGTCCGCCTGTTGTTATTTCAAGTCCTTTATATATAAGATCAAAACTCTTAGTTGCCCCTTCTATATCTGAATCTGGCATTGTATACATAGGTCTCTTTGAAATAGGATACTTTGTTAAGAATACAAAATCACTTCCATATTTCTCTTTAACAAACTCAGAAAATAATCTTTCACCTTCAGCATTTAAATCACCCTTTGGAGATCTCTTTCCATACCTTTCAAAAACTATTTCTTGTGCTTCTGAAAGTGGAATTCTTGGGATTTCAACTTTATCCGGAAGTTCTATACCATACATCTCAAGCTCTCTTTTGCAATTTGCTTTAAGGTGCTTAAATAGATAATCTAAAAAGCCTTCTTCAAGGTCCATAATTTCAGTTTCATCCTCTATAAATCCCATTTCGGCATCTAAACTTACATATTCATTTAAATGTCTATAGGTATTATGTAGTTCTGCTCTATATGCGTGACCAACTTCAAAAACTCTTTCGAATCCAACGCCAACCATCATTTGCTTATAAAATTGAGGGCTTTGTGCTAAAAATGCTCTATGGTCAAAATAATTTACAGTAAATAATTCACTTCCACCTTCTGTTCCTGACGCAAGTATTTTCGGAGTATGTACTTCAGTGAAATTATTTGCCCTTAGATATGCTCTAAAGCATTCTCCTATTTCTTCTTGAATTTTAAAAACAGCAAGTACCTTCGGTGCTCTTAAACTTATGTTTCTGTGATCAAGCTGTGTTTCAAGTGCTGCATTTGTCTTTCTTCCATTTATGTCAAACGGCAATTTGTCGTAGTAAGCCTTACCAACTACTTTAATTTCTTTAAGCTGAACTTCAATTCCTTCTGGTGCTTTTTCATTTTTACTTATAGTTCCTTTTGCTTCTATTGACATTTCATTTCTAAGTCCTTCTAGCTGCTCTTTGCTAGCTACAAGTTGAATAATACCTGTCTTATCTCTTAATTTAATAAAATTAACATGACCAAGATCATAGATTTTATGAATCCAACCTTTTAAAACTACTTCTTTTCCTTCTTCAAGAGCTAATACATCTTTAACATACAATTTTTTCATGTTTTTAACCTCCAATTTTGTTGAATTTAAATACATTTATAATACACAAAAAGCCCCTATACCAATAAATTGGTATAGGGGCGTATATATTCGCGGTGCCACCCTAATTAGCCGAAGCTATCTCTAATCCGTACAGGTAATTTTTAGTCCAAGCTTTTATCTCAATGATAAAAACTACCGATACTTATTCCTTTTAACGGTGGACAGCCGTTTAAGCCTACTTTCTTATTGTGAGCTTTTAATTAAACTACAAATAGATTTGGGTTAACTACTCCAGGATGTTCTTCCAATCAACTAGGTTATCAGGTTTCCAGCAATCCCCGACTCTCTAAAAACTTTGCTAACTGTACTCTTCCCTTCATCATCATTTTCTCAATAGTAGCTGCATATATATGCAACAAATTAAATACATTATACCCCTACTTTAAAATATAATCAATAGTAAATTTAAATTTTTTTAATTACTAAGCATAATAGCATCATAAATTTGTGATGGTTCAAATTTGTAATACAACTTTTTCTGAAAATATAGATTAGATGAAGATGTTTGCATCGGCAAGAAATCTTTAATTTTTTTTGATTTTCCCCATATACTTATTAAATCTATATTACTAACTGCATCATCATAAACATTTTTCTGATAATGCTTAGAAATCTCATTATCTAAATCCCATTCTATACTATAATTAACCAAAAAATTCACCTTCAAGCCATGACCTATAGCTCTTTTTTGTGCAAAACAAAGTAATTCATAAGGAAACTTAGCTGATTCTGTATTACCAACTACAAGCAATTTTGAACCTAATTTAAATAATTCATACGATATTATAACAGCTAAGTTTTGCCAATAATTATCTTCAACATTAGTGTTATCCATCCCATAAAAAGTAATTTCTTTTACACCTATATCTGCACATATATTGTATACATAATTAATAAAAGACATTATACTTTCATTAGAGAATTTTTCATCAGAATAATTGTCTATAACTATTCCAATATGTGATGGTATATTTATCATACTATCACCTCCAAATATTTTTAACTCATTGTATTTATCTCTTTTTCTAATTCGTTTTTCATAATTTGAGCTGCTTCTTCTGCTGTAATTTTACCATTAATCATACGATCAAGTGCATTATATGATACCTTCCACACTGCTGCCATTTCTGGTATTCCAGGTATTGGGTCAGACTTTTTAAGCTGTTTTACAAATGCATTCATCTTTTCATCAGAATATTTAATTGATTTTTTCACTGGCAATCTTGAATCCACCTTTACCAAGCTGGATAAATTTTTATCATTTTGTATGTATTTAATTAAATCCCAGCTCTTTTTCTCATTCTTAGATGATTTTAAAACGTAGCTTTCTTGAACTTTCATAAGCGATTTTGCACCTTTGCCATTAATTGTAGGAAGTTCAGAAACTCCAAAATTAACTCCAGACTTTCTAGCTTCATCCAAATCCTTTGTATCTCCAACGTAAAAGGCTATTTTACCATTTTTAAAATCCTGTAGAGCAGTACTTTTGTTTATGTTAGCAGCAATAATATTGTTTTTAGCTAAAAATTCAATTACTTTAAGGCCAGGAATCGCCTCATCTCCCAATCCTGTTTTTTTAGTGTCAAAATCACCATCGTTGTTTTTAAATATATATCCACCATTAGATGCAATTAATGCGTAAGAATAATAAAGGTTTTTAGCATCATACTCAAATCCTTTTGCTTTTGCTTGTTCTAATAACTTTTCTGATGTATCTGCAACTTTAGGTATTAAACTTTTGTTATAAAATAATGCATATGTGTCTGCAAATAATGGAACACCATATTCTTTTCCTTTGTACTTTCCTGCGTCTATTATTCCCTTATTTAAATATTCGTTATTTTTTATAATACCTTTGGGAATTTCACTAACAATTTTATTTTTTGCAAGTATACCTGTATATTCGTTAGATATACCTAGTATTATATCGACCTTTTTATTGTTTTTTAAAGTATTTAAATCATTATTAATATCATTTATCTTCTCAATATTAACTTTCACGCCATTTTTATTACTCCACGATTTGCATATCTTCTTAAGTTCTGAAAGTTCTGTATCATTTAAGTTTGCCATTATATTAATATTCTTAGCTTCACTTGCCTTCTTGCTCGATTTAATTATCATACCACAGCCAAAATATATTATTAAAATTATAATTATTACTGTTATAACCTTTATACTCGCTTTAATTTTTTTCATACAATTGCTCCCTTTTATATAAATATACCTTTGCCTTATAGTATGTGAACTTTTTTATTTTTTTATTTAAGCATTTTAAAAAAAATAACAATTCCAAATTGAGAGATAGTTTTGTGTAATGCAAGGAACTGTAGCACGCTAATACTGGTTGTCTTAGCGTGCTATGGTGACGAAGTATTACACAAAAGTAGCCGAAAGTTGGACTTGTTATTTTCTTTAAGATGCAGTATATAAATTTTTAGAGATAAAAATTAAGAGTAGAAATTAGAATGAAGATGGATTTAACTTCATTCTAATTTCTACTCTTAAGGCATCTTAAATAAAATAATAATTTTTCTATTTAATTGCTTTTTTAACTAATTCCTCATATTCATCATTGTTATATATATACTTTTCAGCTGTACCTTGCTCTAGACTTTCTACAAGATCCAAATCTATTGGCATTTCTGTAAGTAGTGGTAAATTCAAATATTTAGCTTGCTCTGCAGCAGATTTTTTACTAAATACTCTCATCTTTTCACCACATTTTTCACATTTTATGTATGACATATTTTCTACAACACCAAGTATATTAACGTTAAGCTTCTGAGCCATTATAACTACTTTTTTTACTATCATAGATACCATATCCTGAGGTGTTGACACTATTATCATACCATCAAGTGTAATACTTTGCATAACAGTTAGCGCAACATCACCTGTTCCCGGTGGCATATCGATAAGTAGATAATCAAGCTCTCCCCATTCAGTGTCAACATACATTTGATTTAAAACATTATTTATGACTGGACCCCTCCATATAACTGGCTGATCCTCGCTCTCAATCATTAAATTTAGAGACATTACCTTTATTCCAAGTTCAGTTTCAGCTGGAATAAATTTAACTTCCTCGCTTCCATCTTTTTGGACAATTAAGCTTCTCTTATCGCTTATACCTAATATTCTAGGCATTGATGGACCTGTTATATCACCATCAAGCACTCCAACTTTATAGCCTGCCTTTGCAAGCTTAACTGCAAGAATACCTGTAACTGTTGATTTTCCAACTCCACCTTTACCACTTATTACTCCTATAATATTTTTTATACTACCATATTTACAATTCATCTTAGAACAATTACTATCCTTAGAATTACATTTTCCTTTACTTGCACAACTATCACAATTACTCAAAATATTTACCTCCAATATATATTAATAAGATTCCTACTATCAAAAAAACCTAAAAATCATTAGGTTCACTTTCATAAATTGTTATACCCCAATTATCTTTATATGGTGAATATGTTCCAATCAAATAGTATTTTTTTTGAATCATGGTCTTTTTATCATAAAAGGTTATTATAGATTTATATACATCACTTTTATATCCATAAGTACTAACCAATTCATCAATATCATTATTGTCCTTATCATCAGTGATTAAAGACACATTATCATCAAGCTTCTTTTTAAAATCTTCTACCTCTGTAGAAAGAATGAATTTAGCTGCTTCTACATCGTCTTTAATATTAATACCTACTTTTTTATTTTTATCAACACCTGTAGCCTCATACTTACTAAGTGCATCAGAAATCATAGGATAATACACTTTGCTGAAACTAGTTGGCAGCCTTTTAGCATCTGTATCCCAAAAATCTTTTAATATATCACTATCTATTCTCTTGGAAACTATATAACTTTTCTTACCATTATATAAATTTCCACCATCCTTTTTATCTAATCCAGCAATATAATTAAAACTATCAAATTTCACAGTATCACTCTTATACAAATCAAAAGTATAGTCTGGATCTAGTGTTGATTTCGATTGTGCCGGCTTTGCACTTGATAAAATATCATAAATTTCATTTATAGTTTTAGAACTCGTAACAACAAACCTAAACCCTTTATCTCTTGTACTCTGTATTATTATTTTTTTTATTTTACCTTGCTGCATATAATCAAAATCTTGATTTTTTAATCCCATTTTAACTTCAACCTTATCTAATTTATCACATCCTGAAAAACTAAAAATAATTAATAAAATTATAAAAAAGGATATAAGTTTTTTTATTTTCAAAAAAATTCCTCCTACCAATGAAACTAAAAGTGGCATTAAGCCAGCTAAAGCTTTAAGACCTTTATTGCAAAATCACCTAAAAAACAAATAGAAGAAGTTTTAACTTCTTCTATGATTATAATACTTAAACAACTTTTTATCAATTATATTAACCATTTGTTAATAATTCACCGCTTAATACAGATAAGCAATTTCAATATTCCAAGTTATATATCTATAACTCGCTATACCTTTAAAGTTTCTACTATTGCCTTAAATATAGGCTTCATATCTGCTTTATAATCCTTGCTATTAACATAAAATGAAAAACGCACAAATTTATCACCAATATCTATAAAATATTCATCAGCATTAAACTTTTGTCCATTTTCATTTTCAATTGTATATTGTACATTGTATCCTTCTTTATCTTTTACTTTTATTTTTTGTATTGAGTAATTTTGTATTGTATTTTGTTTTTCTGATATTTCCTTGCTTGCATTTAAAAACTTTAATAAATCCTGATTTTTATTCCAAACCTGAACGAATCCATGTATAGATTTGTTGTCATTAAAATTATTGTGATATATTATTTCATTTCCACTAAACTTTTCAGTATTTGTTGTCCATTTAATTGGCAACATATAACTAATATTTAAATTATCTATATTATATTTTTTTAGTTGCCCAAGATTACTTTGAATATATGCCGTAGATCTTATTCTCCCACCAAGGTTAGTTCCAATTCCAAATAAAACTAGCGTAAGTCCAACTACAACTATTATGGCACCAAGCTTTTTCCCATCTATAACTACAAACTTCATAATAGCATCCCTCAGAGTACAGATGACAGAGTACAAAGTACAGTGAATGATGATTTATGCTCCTTACGTCGTATAAATCTTAAAACTTATATAAATCAGCTTCGCTGATAAATATTCAATAGTTTGGGCTAAGCCCATTAAGTTTTAAAATTTTCTGAAACCGCAGAAAATTAACCTTATCTGTACTCTGTACTTTGTACTTTGTACTCTATCGCCTTTCCGGTACCAAAATAGCTGCATTTTTAAAATCGTAAAACATAAGCCAGCATCCTTTAGAATCTTCTTCTTCCTTACCTCTTTCTAGTGGGACCCATGATACAAAACCTGTTCTTCCATGAAAAGGCTGATCATATTTGCTCTTTGTTCCTAAAATTCCATACACCATATATTTCATTTTTCCATTCTTGTCACACTTATACCCTATTAGATAATACCCATTCTTCTGTATATATGGATAATATGCCATCATAGGATAATAAATAAGAACATGTTTATTATGGTTTCTTTCATTATAATCTTCTTCTTCACTATTCAAAGGAACCTTATACCACTTGCAGCATCTTACATCTGGAAAATACTCTCCTAAATCTTCAAAATCTTCGGCCAAATTTCTAAAAAAGCTTCCCATTCTTCCAGTAGGATAAGCTTCGCTACTTTGATTAAAATATTCTCTCTCATAATCTTTATTTTCTTCTTTAACTTCAGTGCTAGTATTTTCAGATAATTCTACGTTTTCATTATCATTTTCAGCTTCAACATCTAATTTTTCTTTATCAGAATTATCATTTATGTTCTCATTTTCTAATTTTACTTTGCTCTTGCTTTCTTCTATATCTTTTTCATACTGCTCAAATATGTTTTTATTTCCTTCGTCTACAATTACTTTTGGACTATCTACTTTAGTTTCAGTTCTTGGCTCTTCAATTTTAACTTCTTTCTTAACTTCAACTTTAGTTTCTTTTTTGTGCTCAGGTTTAGCTTCTTTTTTCACTTCAGCCTTAACTTCTTTTTTAACCTCCACCTCAGCAGGCTTTTTTTCGCTCATTTCCCCAACCAGTGGATATGTTTTCCATGAATCTGGAATATCAGAAGCGTTAAATCCACTCATTACAACTACCATATCTTTATCAATAAATTGTACTATTGCAGCCCCTATAATTTTATCTGTGCCTATTCCGCTTCCAATTATATTATTACCTTCAAATTCTTTTGAAGCTTCTGATTTTCCATCTTGATCGAGGCTAATTTCTCCAAATTTTATAAGTTTTTTTGTGTCTTTTTTATTACATATAAGTATCATATGGTATGGTCTTGCACCTTTTTTTAAGTTTTGAACATAGTAAGATACTTTGCACTTCCCATTTTTAAGCTCTATCTTTGTATAACCTGTAGGAAGTTTATCTGAAGATACTCCATGACCTTTTTCATTCTCCTGAAGAATTATAAAACTCCTACTATAATTTTTTTTCTGACTCAAATTATTTGCCCTCCATAAAAATTTATACATTAATAATATATGAAGGGCTATAATAAAAAATGCACAATTAAAAATTTAAAGTTTTACAGTTCTTTATGTATTTCATCAGCCAATCTTGCAAATTCCTCTATTGAGAGAGTCTCTCCTCTTCTTTTAGGATCAACCTCCGCTCTTTCAAAGACACTTATCATATTATCACTGGAAATTCCTAGTTGTTTCATTGCATTCCATAGAGTTTTTCTTCTCATATTAAATGCATCTCTTACAACTCTAAAAAACAATTTTGTATCATGTACTTTTACTCTAGGATTTTCAAGCTTATCTAATTTTATAACAGTAGAATCAACTTTCGGTTGTGGTACAAAACATGAAGGTTTAACAACCCTCACAATACTCGTATTACAATAATATTGTACAAGTATTGAAAGTGCTCCATATTCTTTGCAGTTTGGAGCTGCATTTATTCTATCTGCAACTTCTTTTTGAATCATTACAGTAAGTGACTTAAAATTATACTCGCCATTTAAAAGCTTTGAAATTATAGGCGTTGTTACGTAATATGGCAAATTCGCTACAAGCTTAACTGATTTTTCATTTCCTATTATCTCATTAAAATCTAGTTTAAGTGCATCAGAATTTATAATTCTAAAATTTGATACTTCTCCTATTTCCTCTTGTATTATAGGTAACAGTGTTGAGTCTATTTCAATTGCGCAGACGTACTTCGCTTTTTCTATTAATTTCTTTGTTAATGTTCCTACCCCTGGTCCTATTTCTATTACAAAATCTTCTTTAGATATTTCTGCACTATTGACTATATCTTCTAATACACTGGAATCCGTCAAGAAATTTTGCCCAAGACTTTTTGAAAATTTAAATCCATGCTTCTTAACAACATCTAACGTGTTTAACTTTTCCATATTTAAATCTCCTTATTAGCTTTATCTACAGCTTTTGTAAGTTCTTCTTTTGATATATCAAAATTATTTAACCTTGACAAAAATTGATTTCCATTTGCATAGCCAATTCCAAGTTCTCTCCCAACAAAATCTCTTCTTGCCCTAGCCTTTTCATCAGCTATAAGTTTAAAAAACATCATATCCTCTATAGTAAATACTTCTCTTTTTTCCTGAAGCTCACACTTAGCTTTTAATAGTGCTTTTAATATTACTTCCGGTGCGGCATTTTCAACACCAATGTCGCCATCCTTTATTCCATCTTTTTGTGATATTCTAGCATGCTTAACACCACTAACCCTTTTAGTTATTATTTTTCTTATCTTTTCTCCTGCAAAATCAGGATCAGTAAAAATAATTACGCCTTTTCTTTTTTGCGCTTCTTTTATTTTTTCAATTACTTTAGAATTTATACCAAATCCGCCTACGGCAATTACTTCTGCTTCAACTGCTCTTTTTACCGCAGACACATCATCTCTTCCCTCAACAACAACTACTTCTTTTATCATTTTTTACTCCTTATATAAACTAATAATCTATTCATTTTTTATAAATATAAAAAAATTAGGAGCATTAAAAGCTCCTAGTTTTATTTTAGTATATACACTTTAATATCTTTTACTCCCCAGTTATAACAATCGCTTTCGCTTGAAAAAAATAAATCTACTCTATTTCCTTTTATAGCTCCACCTGTATCTTCTGCAATACCATAACCATACCCTGGGATATAAAGTCGTGTACCTAAAGGAATAACCCTAGGATCTACAGCCACTGAGCTGTAACCATCAACACTCCTTTTTACCCTTGTTCCTGAAGCTGTTATTCCAAAACCAAAGTCATTAGTATATGCAGTTGCGACTACGCCAACACTGCTTTTATATAAGACTTTTCCGCCTCTATCTGGTTTTAAAACACCTAATGTGCCTACCCTTACTATTTGCTTTATTGGCAATTTGGATAATACCTCAGATATAATATTTTTTGATACTGCTTTACCGTCTTCATATACTATTTTTGTTTCTGTCTCTTTTACACCAGCTTGCCCTTGCTGGATAATATTTTTTTCATCATTGCCCATAGTGTTATCTGTTATAACTTCTGTTGCAAAACCAACATCTTCACTACTTTTCACAATTTGTGAATTAACTCTTGTAATCAATATTTTCATGCCACTTTTTATTTTTGAAGATTTAGCTGGTTTTATTTTATCAATTTTGCTTAAAGTGATACCTTCCGCTTTTAACATACTTGCTATATTATTTTCTGCGGATTTAATCTTAAGCAACTTTCCATCGACTGCAATGTTAACATTTACAGCCTTTTTGATGTATATTTTATCTCCGTCTTTTATTTCTGTGCTTAAACTTGGTTGAACCTTGTCTTTTGGCCCTACTAGTATGTTATTGTGTGCTAAGGCGTCTTTTTCAATACTTCTATAGGTAACAATCTTCATTACTTTGTTGTCAACCCTAACTACTATAGTTTTCCTAGTAGAAAAAACTGCAGTTACAGCAACTAACAAAATTACTACTATAAAAGCGATACATGATTTTAATGCCTTAGGTCCATTTGAAAAGTAATCTCTAAGGTTTTGATTAACTTTGTCTTTAAATAATTTAACCAAAGCTTGGATATTACCCTTCATCTTTTCTAACATAGTAATACCTCCCCCCAAAGGCAAAAGTCTTTAACATTATAAACCTATCTAAAGGAAAATGTCAAATTTAATGCCATAAAAAAATTTAATAACCGATAAAATGCACAATATGCATATAAGATAAAAAATGTATAATAGCGTTTATTTTAATAATCGGTATTCAATTTTTAGGGGTTCTTATAACTATTATATGACAACCATTTAATCATTAGAAGTTAAAAATAATTTATCATTTAACAAGTTTAAAAAAATAATCATGTTCACATTTTACCTCATATTTATATTTTTAGCAAGTCTTTAGCATTTTGAATAGTTTGTTCACTTACATTTATTGGTAAAATACTCTTTATATCTGCTATTTTCTCAATTACATATTCAATATATTCTGATCTATTTCTTTTTCCCCTATTTGGAACTGGCGCCATATAAGGACAATCCGTTTCAACTAAAATCCTATCTAATGGAACTTCACTTGCAACTTCTACAGCTTTCTTTGCATTTTTAAAAGTTACAACACCTGTAAATCCAATATAGTATCCAAGCTTTAAACACTCTTTTGCAAATTCAACACTTCCAGAAAAACAGTGAACAACGCCCTTAACTTCTGGAAAACTTCTCATTATTTCCAAAGTGTCACCATGTGCATCTCTATCATGTATAACAACAGGTAGATTAAGTTCCTTTGCAAGCTCCATTTGTCTAATAAAAGCCTTCTTTTGCACTTCCCTTGGTGGATTTTCCTCATAATAATAATCAAGTCCTATTTCACCAATAGCCCTTACTTTATTGTTTTTGCTTAATTCTTTTAATTCATTTATAACTTTTTCATCAACTTTATCTGCAAATTCAGGATGCAAACCAACTGCCGCATAAAAAAAGTCATATTTTTCTGAGAGACGAACAGAGTTTCTTGCTCCTTGCAAAGATGCACCACAATTCAAAACTCCAATAATTCCGTTTTCTTTAAGCTCACTAATTACTTTTTCTCTATCTTCATCAAATTGTTCATCATCATAATGCGCGTGAGAATCAAATATCATCTTTATACCCCATCCCTTTATTCAGAGTACAGATGACAGAGTACAGAGTACAACGAATGATGATTTTTATCCGCAAGCGTAGAAAAATCTAAAAACTTATTTTTTATTGCTTACGCAGTCGCGTTATGCACGGTTATCAGCTAAGCTGATAACATTTAAGTTCAAGATTTACATAAGCAGCGCGAAAGGTAAATCATCCTTCACTGTACTCTGTACTCTGTACTTTGTACTCTGCTTTTCAAATTCTGGTTTATTATTTTTTCCAAAGTCCATGCAAATTACAGTATTCTCTAGCATATAAAACTTCTTCATCAACTTTAAAAATTGCTTCTGGTTTTTCTCCAACTTTTAAATATTTTCTATAAACCTTATCTTCAGTATGGATTTCTACCCATTCAATGTGATGCTCTGGTATCATAGGGTGTTCTACTTCTCCTATTTTCACCAAAACGCCGTTTTCAATTTTTTCAATAACAGGGACATGTTTTTCAACAGCAGCCTCAACACTATTTTCTGAGACTAAGATCATAGGTTTTCCACAACATACAAGAGTTCCTCCTGCCTTGTGCACAACTTCAACAATATTTCCACAAATAGGACATTTGTAAATTTGTCTAACTTCTGTCATATAAAATCACTCCCAAATATTTATTTGTAATAAATTATATCATTTTTGCATGAATTTTTCATCTAAAAACAAAATTCCCTAAAAATTTTTAGATTATTATTTTACATGCAAGAAATAATAAAAATGAAGCTTTGATTTTATATAATATTTTACCCAAAAATCTATAAATAATTTTATCATGAAGGGAGTAATTTAAATGAAAACCAAAGATAAGACTGCTTACGCACCCAATAAAAGAGATTACTTCGAGCAAAAACCAAAAGTAATAAAATCTTACTCCAAATATGATTGCACAAAGCTTCCAGACCCAGTAAGAGATCCAATAGTTAGTAATAATATTTCAAGCATGGAATTTGACTACACTTACAACCGAGACGATGACCTTTAAAAAACAGAGTACAGAGTACAGATGACAGAGTACAATGAAGGTTGATTTTCCTCCTTACGTCAGAAAAATCTTAAAACTTAAGCATTATAAGCTACTCTCTGCACCACAAGTGGTGCAATTGAGCACTTAATAAAAAAATAAGTTTTAAGATTTTCCGTAGCAAAGCGGAAGAAAATCCTCCTTCACTGTACTTTGTACTCCGTACTCTGTTTTTTCACATTTTTATTGGTTTAAATTCTTTTCTTTTACCGCTTTTTTTAACTTTTTTAACGAATTTTCTTGATTTTTCTTCAAATATTTTTTGACTACTAACTTTTAAATCTATTTTAGCTTCAACCCTTGAATATGTTCCATCCATATTTAATTTTCTAGCTTTTACATTATCATTTAAATATACATTTAACTGCTCTTTTATTCTTTCTTTTAACTTATCATCTTCAACTGGAAATAAAACTTCAACTCTTCTATCTAAATTTCTGTTCATTAAATCCGCACTAGATAAATAAATAGCTTCTTCCTCACCATCATTAAAGTAAAATACTCTGCTGTGTTCGAGAAATCTGCCAACTACGCTAATTACATTTATATTTTCGCTGACACCTTTCACTTGAGGTTTTAAGCAGCATATTCCTCTTACAATCAAATCTATCTTTACACCTGCTTCTGATGCATCATATAATCTTTCAATTATTTCTTTGTCAACTAAAGAATTTACTTTGGCAATGATATGTGCTTTTTTGCCATTTTGTGCACTTTCAATTTGCTTTTTTATTAGTGCTACAAATTTTTTTCTTAAATTTACTGGTGCTATGTAAAGTTTATTTAATTCTCCTATTTGAGAAAAACCTGAAAGCATATTAAAAATAGCTGATACATCCGCCGCAATTAAATTATTAGATGTAAATAAGCCTAAATCGGTGTAAAAATTAGCTGTTACATCATTATAATTTCCAGTTGCCAAATGGACATATCTCTTAATCCCCTCTTTTTCATTTCTAACTATTAATAAAAGCTTTCCGTGAACCTTGAGTCCAAGAAGTCCATATATTACATGGCAACCTGCTTTTTCAAGCTTTTTAGCCCATACAATATTGTTCTCCTCATCAAATCTGGCCTTTAATTCTACAAGCACCGTAACCTGTTTTCCATTTTCAGCCGCTTCCATAAGTGCTTTTACTATTGGAGAATTACCACTTACCCTATACAAAGTTTGCTTAATAGCAAGAACTTTTGGATCTTTTGCCGCAATTTTAACTAATTCTACAACATGATCAAAGGATTGGTATGGATGAAACGCAAGCACATCTTGCTTTGATATAACTTCAAACATATCCTTATCCTTTCCATAAAACTCAGGGATAGGTTGAGAATCAAATTTTTCATATTTTAAATCATCATAGCCCTTACTACCAGCTAATTTATTGAAAAATGTTAAATCAATTGGTCCATCTATATAGTATATATCTGCATCATCTGCTTCCATTTCATCTTTTAGTATGTTTATCAGCTCAGCATTTATATCCTTTTCTACTTCAATTCTAATAACTTCTCCCCATTTTCTCCTTTTTACAGATTGCTCTATAGTTTCAAGTAAATCCTCTGCACCCTCTTCATCTATGGAAAGATCTGCATTTCTCGTTATTCTGTATGAACTCATGCTTATAATTTTGTGGCCTTTAAATAAATCCTGTGCAAACATTTTTATTACATCCTCAAGTAAGATGCAATTCATCTGCTTTCCTTCAGATGGCATTTCAATGATTCTCCCTATTACTGAAGGAACTTGCACTGTTCCAAACATAGGCGCCTCATCCTTTCCCTCTATAAATAAAGCAATGTTTAAGCTTTTATTAAGTATAAGGGGAAAGGGTCTACTGCTATCCATAACCATAGGCGTGAGAACTGGAAAGACAGTGTTATAGTAATACTTCGTAATGTATTCTCTTTGATTTGTATTTAATTCATCAGCTTTCATTATATGTATTCTTTGTTTTTTTAGTTCTTCCAAAAGCTTCATATAACATTTATACTGGTCCTCTATCATTTTATGTACTCTTTGCCTTATTAACTCAAGCTGATATTGAGCAGTAAAACCTGCAATATCTGGCATAGTAAAACCTGCATTAACCTGCTCCACTATTGACGCTACTCTTATCATAAAAAATTCATCTAAATTTGAGCTCGCAATAGCACAAAATTTTAATCTTTCAAAAACAGGATTATTGTCATCCACTGCCTCTTCTAAAACTCTATTATTAAATTCAAGCCAGCTTAACTCTCTATTTATAAAATTTTCACAATTCCATTTTCCCATAGTATCACCTTTTTCCTTATCTTTAGCCAATAATTTATCTAATTATAGGTTTTGCTCCCATAACCTCTTCAAAAAAACTTGCATTTTTATTAAAACTCCATTTTTCAAGAGTACAATCACTTTGCGAAAAAATATCAAAATATGCTTCACTTTCACAAAGTTCAATATTCAATTCCTTTATTTTACCCTTTTGAGATATATCTAAACTTTCTGCTAGCTTTAATATAGCCGATAATTTAGAAACTACTATTTTATCCTCATAACTCAAATTTACATAATTCCACTCATTAAAGGAAGGGATTAATTCTTCATGGTACATAACTACATTTGCTAATATGGCTCTTTCCCTATCTGAAAAGCCTATTATTTGCTCATAATTAATAATGTCGTAGCTGTAAATGAAGTGTCTATTTACATTTACATAATTTCCCGCATCATGTAGCGTTGCTGCTACCTCTAAAAACAATCTTTCCCTATTACAAAGGGTATGAATTTCCAAAGTACTATCAAAAATTTTTAGTGCTAATTTTTTTATTCTTCTTGCATGTGCCATGTCTATTCCATATTTTTTTCCAATAACCCATACAGAATTTATTATGTCACCTTTAAAAGTATTTTGCCCAATTTTTTTCAACTTCTTATGGGAAAGATCTATAAGCATACCATCTCTTAAACTTGAACCCAGGACATATATCCCCTTTGCCCTAGTTAACTTTAAAAACTGAGATAAAATAACCACATTAGGCAGAAGAACTTTAGCTTGACGAAGTGGAATTTCATATTTATCAGCTAAATTTCCAACTGTCATCTTTTTTACTTCAGCATAAAAAGAGTTCATCCACGCCTTGTCAATAAAACAGCCTTCCTTATGCAGCTTAAGTATAAACTTTAATTCTCCACCTAAAACCACAAAATTGTCTATTTTTAAATTTATTAGGTAGCTTTTCAAATTTATTATCTTACTATTTACGTATTCCTCTAAAACATTTCCAAAATCAAGGTTGTCCTTTTCTATTTCTGAAAAGGTCTCCCCTATTCTTAAAGCACCCATATCAAGATAATTTGTAGCCTTAAGCTTTCCATTTTCAAAAATATAAAATTCAATTCCTCCAGAGCCTATATTTAAAACCGCAGTTCCACTATTAAATGCAGCATTTTCCTTACTTAATTTGCTTTTTATAGCTTTTAGCATAAAGAATCTTTCTTCAGCGTTATTTATAATTTTAACCTTTAGCCCAGTTTTCATTCTTATTTGCTCTATTATGTATTCCTTATTCTCAGCATCACGAATCCCGCTTGTGCAAATGGCTAAATAGGACTTTACTCCATAATCATTCATAACATTAACAAAGCCCTTCAAAATATCACAAGTACTTCTTACAGATTCTGCCTTTATTCTTTTAAAATTAAAAGTATCTCTACCTATACTAGTATTTTTCTGAAGATTATCAATTATATTTATATTTCCATTTGGGCTTATGCCCGCTATAGTCATTCTTATAAAATTTGCACCAATATCTATCGCTGCAACATTTTCATTTGTCTCTTGCATAAAACAACTCCCTTTTTAATTGTAATTATATCATAAACACCTTATTTTTTGTGTTAAAAAAGCTTAATATAAATGCAAAATTAAAAATTTATGATATAATAATAAAAATATTTATTTAAAAGAGGTGATACTTTGAAAAACATTGGAGTAATAGATATTGGATCAAATTCTGTACGACTTCTATTAGCAGAAATAACTGCTTATGATTCCTTTAAAATAATAACTGAATTAAAAGAATATGTACGTCTAGGTGAAGGCTTTGATGATAATCAAAATTTAACTGAGGAAAAAATAAGCGATACTATACAAGTTTTAAATATGTATAAAAACTTTTGCAATAGCTTTGAGGGAACAGAAATTATTGCAACTGCTACTGAGGCCGTTAGAAAGGCAAAAAATCAAAGCTATTTTTTAGATAAAATTAAGTCTAGTACTGGAATAGAAATAAAGGTTTTATCTGGAGAAAAAGAAGCTTATTATGATTACTTTGCTTCAATAAATTCTTTAAATATTGTTGATGGACTTATAATGGATATAGGTGGTGCCAGCACAGAATTAATTTGGGTTGAGAACAGAAACTTAAAGGAGTGCATAAGCCTACCTTTTGGAGCCATTACTTTAACTAACAAATTTAATCTTCAAAATGCAATTACCCCTGACCAGGAAAAAGACTTAAAAAACTTTTTTGTACAAAGCTTTTCTGCTATACCTTGGCTTAAAGAGGTTAAAGCAAGTGCCCTAGTTGGTATAGGTGGAAGTATAAGAAACATAGCTAAAATCAGCAAAAAACGAAATAATTATCCTTTAGACTTAATTCACAATTATTCAATAGCTGCTGAAGAAGTTTCATCAATATATAATAATGTAAGAACTAAATCAACGGAACAGAGAAAAAAGATAAAAGGTTTGTCAAAAGATAGAGCTGATATATTCTTAGGTGCTGTTTCAGCTGTAGATACATTAATGGATATATGCAAAATAAAAAAACTTATAATAAGTAGAAATGGACTTCGTGAGGGAGTTCTCTTCAGCACCTTATACAAAGATAAAAAACTAGATGACCTTTTAAGTCATTCACTAAATAATATTTTAACCAATAATAGTGTAAATCTTAAACACAGCCTTCATATATATAAACTTACAAAATCTCTATTTATGCAATTAAAACCACTGCATAGACTTGATGATTACCTTATTAATGTAGTTAAAACCGCTGCTATACTTCACGATATAGGCAACAATATCTCCTATTATTATCATTATAAACATTCTTCTTATGTTATCCTTAATTCTACTATTTATGGTATAACACCACAAGAATGTATAATGAGTGCTTTTGCTGCTTCATATCACAGAAGTGACAATTTACCATCAAGCTTTGATAATTTTAAACCTTTATTAGATAAACTTGATATATATTCAATTAAAGTAGTTGGAATTTTAATTAGAATAGCTGAAAATTTAGATAAGGATCTTTCAGGTTCAATTGAAGATGTAAACTGCACAATAGAAGATGATTTAATTATAATAAAGGCAATTTCAAAACATCCCCAAGATTTTTTAATAAAACAGGCACAGGGAGTTTCTGATTCCTTTAAAGAGCTTTTTGGTAAAAAACTTTATATTGTTTAATTGCATTAAACTACTGTAAATGCGAAATAAGTATATTGCAGGATGATTTAAATAAAATTGTATAAATCTTAGATAAAAAACTTTAAAAGCCTTAGATGCTTCAATTGTCTGAGCTTCTTTTGCGAGTTATTGAAGCTTCTTAGGGTTTTAAAGTTTTTCATCTTAGATTTATTAATTTTATTTAATATCCTGTAATATACTTATTTTGCATGGCCTAAGTCATTTACTGCATTTTTAATTGCTGCATCTATAAGCGCTTTCTTATTATCATCTACATCTATCTTTAATTCACTGAGAACATTTAATACTACTGTTTCTGCAGTTTTAGCTCTCTCGTCTTTTGTAATATCTCCCGCGTGATAAAGCTGTTCAGCATCCCCAACTGCTATTTTCGCCCACTTTTCTACTATTTCAAGTATATTTAATGCTGGGTTACTTGGCAAAACTGCTGTTGCCGCATCAATTAGCTTTCCTGCCGTATTTACAGCTGTTTGTGCATTATCTAAGGCTTTTCCAGCGTCCACTCCCTTTTTCTTTAAAAGTGGAAATATAAAAAGTAATGTTGCAAGAACACCTGCTGTAACTGCTAAAATAATTATTATTGTTATTAATTGTGCTGTTGTCATTTAATACCCCTCCTATTTTATTCAATTCACAATGCACAGTTCACAATTCACAATGAAGGTTGATTTTTATCCGCTCGCGGATAAAAATCTTAAAATAATAAGTTGTAAGATTTTCTGTAGCAAAGCGGAAGAAAATCCTCCTTCACTGTGAATTGTGCATCGTGAATTGTGAATTGATTACCTATTATATTAATGAAGAAACTCTTTAAATTTAATATTTAAACATGCATCTCCAGGTTTCTTTTCCGACTATACCATCTACTGCAAGTTTTTCACCATGTGCCTTATTAACACCGCTTTGAAAATTTTTAACTGCTTCAGCGGTTCCATTTCCAAATATTCCATCAATAGAAGCTCCAACTCTCCACTGTATCCACCTTGTGGCATATTCATACTTTGGATAATTAATGCCTACTACTGGATAACTCCTTATTTGGCTTATAGCTGCAAGGGTTTTAGGTCCTGCAATACCATCTTGCGTAAGTCCCATGATGCCTTGAAATTTTTTAACTGCCGCCACCGTCTTAGGTCCATTAATTCCATCTACAACTAAAGCCGCATTTATTAGTGAATTTAATTGATTTTGAAGTTCTTTCACAGAATTTGAAGCAACTGCTGTTGAAGTAGTTACAGTAGCGCCTCCTTTATTAGACACCCTGTAAAAGTCATCTCCACTTTGATTTAAATCTACTTGTCCGCTTACACCACTTACTCTGCCACTTTCAGAATACTGCCATATAGCATACCTTCCCCAAATAGGAACCTTCGGACTTGAAACTCCATAGTTTGCTATCCACAGCGGATACTTTGTAATAGAAGAATTCAAATAGCTATTGATATAATTAGGATTACAATAAATAACTGCTGGTGCTATTGTTGCTGCAATATTCAAAAATGCCAAACATGCTTCTGTCATGTCTCCTGCTGCTTCTTGCTGTTCAAAATCCAAACAAACAAAGTCAACATTTGATGGACAATTCTGCTTAAAGAAATTAGCCTCGTTTATAGCTTTATCTTTAGTTCTAAATCTTGCAAAATGATATGCACCTGCAATTAAACCTGCTTTTTTCGTATTTGCTACATTTGTGCTGCCATATCTATCAACAAAGGTTGTTCCTTCTGTAATCTTGGAAATTACGAAGCCATAGCCTGAATTTTTTACGCTGTTTATATCTACACTTCCATTTAAATTACTTATATCTATTCCCTTCATTAAAAGCACCTCCTAAAATTATTTTATTTATTGGGACACTTATATGTTCTATCATCTATTAAAGAAATTCTCCTTTGATTTTCTACAGCTATTTCAAGTATTGTATCAAGCTTACTTAAAGTTTCCTTTTGATCCTTATCATTACATAGTAAAACCTTATTAAGCTGTTTTGTATTTTCTGAATAACTTGTAATTAAACCATCAATTTTATCACAAAGCTTGTCTATCCTATTATTCTGCTGACTGCTTTCTGAAGTACTCACCCTTGTAGAAAATTTGAACAAAAGAATAACAAAAACCAATAAAATAAACAAAGTAGCTCCTGCTATTCCGAGTTGTAAATATAAATTTGCCGCAGTTTCATTTATCATAAAACATCCCCTTTCTTATTTTGTTGTTTTTAGAAATATTGATAACTTTAAAAAGAAAATTTTGTGGTTAATGTAAACCCTAAAAAAGCAGAGTACAGATGACGGAGTACAGAGTACAGTGAAGGATAATTTACCTTTCGCTTCTCTCAGGTAAATCTTAAACTTAATGTTGTCGGCTTCGCCGAACACCATATATTGCGCGATTGCGCAGCAATAAAGAAAATAATTTTTGAGATTTTTCTACGCTCGCGTAGAAAAATCATCCTTCATTGTGAATCGTGCATCGTGAACTGTGAATTGAGAAAATTCATATTTCAGGGTTTAATTAGTTTTTCATATAATCAATATGCTGTTTTAAGGAAATTGCTCAAAATAAAAGCTCTAGCTGGCATTTTGCCTTCTAGAGCTTCCTTTAGTATGTTTGGCTATTTTAGTCTTATCATTTTTTTATATATTTCTAGTAAATTATATGGCTGTCCTTCTCTGTACAAGTAATAGGTGAGTATATCATCAAGCCATATTACAAGTGGCGTAATTACTAGGTACCACAAAATACAGTTTTTTAATTCTATCTGTCCTATGAAGTTAAAAGGATCATTACTATAGTCCCAAATATTTAAGTGAAGCATTAAATTTAATACTATTCCTGAAAATAGTTCAGCTAAGGTTATAAGGGTACCGCCAATTAAAATTTGTTGCCATATTTTCTTATCATAAAAGCGCGGGTGGTCATTTAAGTGACCTATTAAGACACCACATAAGCCACCGACTAAAAACATCCAAAGACTTGTATAACCCATGAGGGATAGAGGTTTTATACCTTCATAACCTACAAGTTGGTTGCCTGCTGCTCTTGCAAGTACTTCTATATCCATATAAATAGCACCAAAAACTAAGAAGTGGATTATTTTATTTTTGGGCTATGTTTTAAATAAGTGTTGATTTTCACACTTATTTAAAACATAGCCTATTTTTTAGATACTTCATACCTATTATCTCCTACGCTGTGACTGTAGTAGTGTTTGTAGTTGGGATAGTCATTCCCCAAGTTAACTCAATAAACAGCAGTTATACATTAATTAAAAAAATATCACTGTAAAACTATTTAAATTCAATATCCTATTAAAATTTATATAGCTTTAAGCTATCCCCCCACATACAAATTTCCATCCACATAATTCTCCTGGGCAATTTGAATTTGCATTATAACCGTAAAGATCTATTGTACAACCTGGGGTAAGTTGAACAGTACAATATTCCCACACATATTGAGCTGGAAAAATCCCATAACTTACACAAGCAACTTCTATGCTATTTATACGAACACTTATATAAGATATTCCCACTCCTCCATTTGAATAAATATTTAATGCAAGTGTATAACTTCCAGCCGCATTAGAATTACATTTTATAGAGGTTAAATATGTCGGTATTGTTACTCCGCTGAAAGAATAAGCACTTTCATTTACCGTAGATATAGCACATGTGTTGCCAGGTGGTATGGATGTTGCTGTACCTGTAACCCCACATATAGAAATTCCTGATTTAATATTTCCACTCGCTATATTACTATCAATCTGTGTAGCACTTGAAACTATTTCAGGATATCCTTGACCATTATTTTGTAAATATGCTCCATAAGGTATTCTGAAATATTTATTAGTTCCACTAGTTCCCACACTTATGGCATTTGTTGCACTTGAATTATTTGCCATAGTGCCAGTTAATTTAGATCCATTAACATATGCACTTTGACCATTGAGGATTTGTCCTGCTGTAGCTGTTCCATCAGAAGTATCTACTACACTAGACTTACCTGATACTCCAAATATTGATGAACCAGCTTTTATATTTTCAGTTCTTAAATTATTTTCTACAAGTTGAACTTCTTGATTACCTGCTCCATCATGATTTACTAAGTATGCACCATTTGGAATTCTAACTGCCATTTGTTGTGTGCCATTATTATTCCATACTACTGCATTTGATGCCATCTGCCCGTCAGGTCTATTTGCCATTGTGCCAGTTACTTTTGAACCACCTACATAAGCAGTTTGATTACTTAAAATTTGCCCTGCTGTAGCTGTTGCATCTGCTGTATCTACTACCGAAGATTTTCCTACTACTCCAAATATGCTAGCTCCTGATTTTATATTCCCGCTTACTAAATTAGGCTCTTGATAATTAACAACTGAATTTCCTGGAGAAGAACTTAATTCTTGTAAATACGCACCAAGTGGTATTCTATAAGCCAAAGTTGGTATCCCTGCTGTTAATTCGCCATTTACATTACTTGGAGGTGTCCATACCTGCGTATTTGAAGCTTTTTTATCCATTGGGTAGTTTGCCATAGTTCCAGTTATCGGTCCACTATTCGTTGTAGCTGTTTCTCCATTTAAAAGGTGAGCTGGTTGTGCATTTCCACCACCCCCTTTACCCTGTAATATAAAATTTCCAGTACCTGAGTCGTATGATAAATTCGCAATATATCCTCCGTGTACATCTGAAACTTGATTACCATAATAATCAAATACTTTACATGCTCCTAGACCATTTATATTTAATGTTATAGGTGCTGTTGCTCCTGCATTAAATTTTAATCTTACTTGTAAACCATCTACTAAAGCAGTTATTCCATTTATTGTGGCAGAATAAGCATTTCCACTATTTGTTGTCACTGCATAATTATCAATGGCTCTTTTCTTTAGTTCTGAATCTATAGTATCCATATTCCCATTCAAAACTGATATATCAACCGTATCAGTTCCATCTGGCTTTTTTAAAGCATAATTTGTTGTTTGCTGCATTTTATTCTCCTCCTTAATTATTGATAAATTTTTTTAACTAACAAAATCTATTTGCACCATAATGCCTATAGATATACCAGTTCAACTATTGAAATTCATGTGAACCATAATGCCTAGAAGATGGCATTTTGGTACAAATAGATTTTAAGTTTCAAGTAACTTATTTTTATCACTAAATATTTTTAAGTTATCCCAGGTATTTATTTTTACATTGTCCCAGATTTCAGGTTTATTTTTTATAAAATCCCAAACCGTATAGGTATATTTAAATTCATAACCTAAATGGGCGGGCTTTATAGTTTCTAACATCTCCTTGAAAGCCTCCAAGTTTTTTGGAATTCCTAAAACCCCAACAAATTGTACAGTGAAAGAATAACTTTCAGGATGTTCAATTATATTTACGTCACCGCCACTAAAAGCCTCGGCAGTATTTTTTATCATTTGTGTTGTGGTTGTACCTGAACCTCTAATTTTTGCTTTTATTACTTCTCTTCTATCCTCATAACTTTTATTTAAATCAGTTGGAATTCCATACTGCTTCTCCCAATAAGCAATTCCCCAAGTTGCTGTAGCTATAAAAAATTGCTCAAGTAGTTCATTGGAATTTAACTTTAAAAGGCCTATTTCATACCCAGAGGCAGCATCCCAACTTTTAAATACCTGAGACGCTCTAAGCATAGGTGTAATATACGATAGTAGGTCTGGTTTATATGGCTTAACTTCTCCCGCTGTCATCTCAAGTTCACTTGCATATTCATTTATTCCATAATGTTCCGTACCATACATAAATCACACCCCCTTGAGGTCATTCCATTTGACGCCCTTTGTCAGAACCTGTTTTTGATTTTCATAAATAGTTCCGCCCACCGCCAAATTTCCATTTATTTTCAATGCACAGCTTAACCCTACATATGGATCTACATATGAGCCATATCCAAAATGCTGTTCCCCTATAATTGCTTGTCCCAACAGCATAAAATCACTAGCAGGATGACCTTGTAAAGCTTCTGAGTTATCTACAATCCCATCTCCATCTTTATCATAGGTAGCTTTCTGCATATCACCAGTTCCTAAGTTAGTAATATCAGTTTTAAGTGCATATTTAGCGTCTGCTCCTAAGGTATCCAATCCTAACAAGTTAACCCAAGCTCCCCAAGTTGAAGACCCAACAGTATAGTTTCGTTTATATACTGTATTCAAATTATCAGGACACCACAATTGATACGGAGTGCCAACCTCAAACTCAACTATTAATGTTCCATTATAACTTGGATTTGGTGAATTTGTATTTGCTTTAACACTGTACACTCCACTCGTTTTGACAGTATTAAAATCAAGAGTAGTTGAAGAAATGGTTCTAGCCATGAAATCTGTAGCATGTTTTCCTCCAACCATATCAGCATTTCCTCCGTTTGCTGGAAGTGATGTTGGTATATCTCCTGAGGATGCTAATGACTTCCAAGATGTCCATGTTCCATTATTATTAGTTCTTACAAATATCTTTGAATTTGTATATGTGCAATACGTTTGCTTCACCCAATTTGAACTTGAAGCTTCTACTAATAAATACCCAGCAGTTGACTCCCCTGAAACGGTTGGAACATTAGAAATATTGTTTCCGTAATAAAAACCTGTTGATATGACAGTATTTGCATCAGTGCTATTTATTAAAGGAGTGAATCCGCCTAGACCATATCCGCTTGGTGCAAAATCTGTAGCAGGATGTCCTCCAACAGCATCGCTATCACTTGCCTTTGCAGTTATTGATGACGTACTCGGATCTATAGTTATAGTAGTTCCAATCTGCACAGGCTTATTCGAATCATAGTTTAAATATAGACTATCAACTGTAGTCCCATCACTGGAAGAACCTGAAATACCACGAGTTACTATAGGTCTATTTTGGGCATTCCCCAAAACTGTTAGCTGTCCTGAAATTGTGTCTCCACTTTTATCTACTTTGTTACTTACTGTATTCCAAAGTGACCTTTCTGCCGAAGTAATATGCCTGACTGCATCTGATATATGTGTATAAGCACTATTCCAGTTGTTTATCAAAACCTGAGTAATTGTTTCAAGTAAACTTAAATTGCTGTGAGTATGCTTTTTAGCATTTGCGTCATCAAAGTTAGTTTTATCTTGACTACTCAGTAATCCGCTGACAGATTCTGTTGCCAATGGAATTGAGTTTGCTGAAATAGGTATCCAAGAAGTTCCGTTGTATTTGTAAGTTATGTTGTCAGCATCTACACTTACTGTCCAACCATCTTGAGGATTCGGATAAGTTGTTGCTAAGTCTGCAAAAGTGGCAACATGTTCTTTATAATCCAAATTCGTTATGACAGCACTTATTTTATTATCCACTTCATTTTTTGTATATTTATCATTCCATACAGGAGTATTAGTTGTAATAGTATTCGAAATATTATTTTCGGAATTAGTGGCTCTCGTAATTTCCGCATTTAAATTAGTTGTTATTGTAGCTTCAGAACTTTCTGCCCTACTCGTTTCAGATGTCAAAGCATTTGATATAGTTGTCTCAGAGTTTTTTGCCCTTGTTATTTCTGAGTTCAGATTATTTGTTAATGTTGTCTCTGCATTAATCGCACGGGTTATCTCATTATTCAAAGTTTTTTGAGTATTAACAATACTATTTTGAACTTTATTTATATCATCAGCCTCCACAGTATCTCCTTGTGTTTGATAGGTTATATATACTGGCGACACCTCGGAATATATTCTAATTGTATTTTTCCAGGGTGTAAGACTCGGCGTGGATATCACAATATTTTCTACCTTAGTTCCTGTAAGCTTTGAACCAGTGTACACATTAATAGAAGGTAAGCTAACATTATCATGTTGAAGCTCACCCTCATAAACACCATTTACAAGCGCCACTTCCTCTTCTATAACATAAGTGTTATTATCAAGCTTGTTTAATTTATCTGTAAAATTATCTATATTATCTGGATATGCCATTTCATCATACCCCCAAACTTATATTTCCTGCTACTGGTATCTCCTCAGCTTGAAGAGCCACATTAACAGTATTAGAATTTAAAGTTAAAGTATTGTAATCAACAACACCCTCTGTAGTCAAAAGCATACTTCCCAGTTTTGCATAGCTTACATAAGTTGCATTAAAAGCTAAGTTACTGAGATACTTATTCACAATGGAACAAAAATCATCTTGAACCTGCTGAAGTGTGAAGCCATCTGCAAGAACTACTTTTGCAGAAATATCTATATTTAGCCCCTTAGCAGCTTCATAAGTTATATTTGCACCTATAGGACGCACCGACTCAATGTAGCTTTGAACTGAATTTAACAAATCATCCGAAGCAGGCTGCTTATTACTATCAACTATACAAACCTTCACCGTTCCATTCCCATTCCAAAGCGGAAATACTTTTGCACCACCAACGCCATCAACAGCTTCCGCCCATTGAATATAATCTGAAACATTTCCTGAACTGGAGGGCTGCTGAACCTTTGTTAAATATCTTTGTAATAAATCATCATCACTTTCTATATCGGTTCCACCTGTAGTTGAATTATAATTTACAATACTTGTAACACCTGTAACCTGTACTGGAAGCTGAACAATGGCACTGGCTGGCACATTGTATTTAATACCTACATCTACAGCTTCAATATTAACCACTACACTTACAGCTGATATTACTGCTGCCCCTACGGTTTTATATTGAAGTCCACCTACAGTTTGAACTATAGTCCCATCTGGTATTGATGTATTGGCTGAACCTGTAAAAGTCACCTGACCAGTAGAATTAGTTCCCTGTTTTCTAGTAACCCCCTGCTCTAGGCACCTATTTTCAAGCTCCTCGCTGTATCCATTTTGTGCTGCTGTTATAACAAAAGCTCTTTTTAACACATCATCCAAATTTATCTCCTGCTGTGCAAGCTCCAAAGCTATTGGTGATAAGGCATCGTGTATAAAAGAACCCTCAGCCTTATCAATATCTGAGGGTACATTATTTTTCATTCTATTTAAAATTACTGCATCATCCTCACTATACATTAACTTTCACCTCCCCATATACAGTATCTACAAGACAAGCTATATTTATTGTGCTTTCATCAATACTTGTAGAAATATCACTTATATTTTTAATGTAGGGATTTATTAAAAGAGCTTCTTTTAAATATCTTTCTATTTCACTGTTCATAAGTCCACTTGAATAGGTACTTCCTATTAAAGCTTCAATTTCACTTCCATAGTCAAAGGAATAAGCCATATATCTATATCTTTCTGTGCTTAGTGCCTTCCATATCCATATCTTAAGTGCTTCAGTTCCAGAAACCACTTGAAATTTTCCATCCTTTAAAATAAAATCCTCCTGCTCAAAATCCCAGGCATACTCCTTTAATGGCTTCAGCTCACTTGTAGTACTTAAATTTTCATAATTAATTTCTGGAAATATCATGCTTCCACCACCTTGCAAAGTATGAGAAAGCTTGAATCACTTATCTTAATAAGTGCCACGGTATCGTTATTGTTTAAATTGCTTTTAGCCGTATAAACATTTTCTGTTCCACTGACCTCAAGTGTTCTTTCATAACCTTCCTTCAGATAATCTGCCAAAAGCAAATTACTTGAAGTAAGCTGCAAATCTCCTATGGTAACCGTTAAAGGTGCAGCACTTACAATTTTTCCAAGCTCCACACTCGGGGAATTGTTAACTGCTCCTTGATTTCTTATGGTGCTAACTAAAAAACTATACGGATTTCCTATATTCACTTTATCACTCCCCTTCAGAATCCATTATATTTGTACTGTGAAGCGTTAACTGCATGGTGTGCTTGCCACTTGCAACATAAAAGGTATGTGTATCTGCATCTATATACCATACTGAATCCTTCAAGACATCAACATAAGAAATTTTTGTTTTTACTCCAAAACCTGTTATGCACTTCATATTTCCAAGTGCCTCTACAACAGTTTCAGAATCACCACCGTGAAGCATTAAATTTGCTTCCGCATTTGGATCTTTGCCCTCTTCAACTGTATAGGTATCTTGAAATACTCCAAAGGTCGTTATCCAACTAGAATTTTCCTTAGTGCCTACATAATTGTTCTTATCATCGTATATTTTCACTCTATTAACCATAGCTTCTATGTTGTCACTATAAGCTGCATTTCTCATATCTGTCTCGGGGCTTAATTCAAATTCATCAATGACTTGCCCTTTTTCTATTACTTCAAATTTAGTTCCATTTATTCTAGGAAAATATTGTTTTTGACCTCCTGAGTTATCACTTGCTTTTTTATATGCCTTCATTATTGTGTTATAAAAACTTTCCTCTTGAACTAATAAATTAACTTGGACTCCTGTTTTTTCAAGATTTCCTGCTGCTACTCCAGCATCCGTGCATATTTTTCTTGCTACATCCTCTGGGCACATATTTTGAAAATTATAGGTTCCCTTCGATTGTAAAAAATATATTAAATAATCATATGCTGTAAAACTAAGTTCCTCTGAAGAATTTAATTCTCTATCAAAAACTATACCTCTAAAAAATTCCCCAATCTCATCATCTACAAGCCATATTAAAGTCCCTGGACCTATTTGAACATGAGGTTGATTTTTATCAAATATAGAATAAGCCAGAGTACATTCTATTTTCCTTGCACACTGGCTCAAATCACCGCTCCATTCAATTGTTTTTAAATATCCTGTAATGTCTGTAACAAGCCACCTATCGTACAAGCTGTATGCATGTATCATAAATTAAGCACCTGCCCAACATAAATTTTATCCATATTTTTTATATTGTTTTTATCTGCTATTGCCTTATAATTCATGATGCTGCCAGTAAATTTCTTGGCTATACTAAAAAGTGTATCTCCATATCTTACTGTATAGGTTTTTGGAACTAGCTTTGTAACTGGTCTTGTAGTATTAATTATTTTATCTGCATCGTTAATTGAGACCTTATCATAACTATACCCAAAGGTACCAACTACTTTTTCTGCTGTATTTATTCTTCTATATTCCTTTAAATCAAGCTGAAAATCGACATCACCTGTTCCATCCTTTTCACCGTATTCAAATCTTTCAATACTACATTCCATATTTATACCTGTTTCTGAAATTATTAATCTTATTGGAATGCCACTGTCCTGCCAATTTGAAATTAAATTCACACAAGCATAAGGCTCAGGGAAATCAGTATATTGGCAAAAATAATATGCCTCACTTGGAAAAAAACTGTTTATAGATATTGTTTGCAATTTTCTTTTTCCAATAAAGCTTATTTCCCCAAAGCCTTCCACATCAAAGGTATCTGTGCTTATTTCCCTTGGAATTGAAAAATCAGCTGGAGGAACAGGAAGCCATAAACTTTCTTCATTTTGTTTTAATAAAAACTCCATAACCTACCTCCTCACATATTATACGCAGCTTCATGCAATTTTCTAGCCAAGGCATTTGCTATTCTATCTATATCTGCTTGTTCACGAACAATTATTGTTTCTGCTAATTTTGCTATTGATATTCCACCAAAGCCAGCTCCATTTGCCATGCTTCTATTTTGCTGTGCTGTTAATACTCTTTCACCTTCATGCAATTCTGCTACATAGCCATTATAAGGAACATATGACAAGCCTGTTGCATGACTTCCATCAGTTTTTCCTCCAAAGAAGCCCTTAAAAAAGTTTACAGTTGCCTTTATAGGGTGTGCTAAGAAATCTGTGAGTTCCTTCCAAATCTTTTTAATTTCATCAACCACTGCTTTTGTTTTATCTCTAATGCCGCCCCAATTATGTTTCCAGGCTTCATATAAAAGTACGCAAGCTGCCACTATAGCAGTTATTGCCAAAACAATTGGATTAGCTTGAAATAAAGCAAAAACCCCTCTAGCTGCACTTTGAATTATAGATGACGAAGATGTAACTATCTTAAGCAGCTTATTTTGTAATACTGATCCTATAGAAGTCATAGAAGCTTTAACCTTATCACTGAAATCTTTAAAGGTTTTAGACCTTTTTGCAATATCATCAATCAATTTCTTCAGCTCGCTAAATCCCTTCTTTACTTCAGGACCTATTTTAAATCCAGCCTTTGCTAATGAAGGTAGTGTCATTTTTTTTGACATAAGCTTTGAAATTTCTTTTAAAGCTTTTTCAAATGGATTTGTAACTTTTCCAAGTCTTTTAAAAGCTTGTTCAATTTTTTTAGGATTCTTTTCAATATCTTTGAGTAAATTAATTACTTTTTTAACTCCACCAGAATTTAATGAATCTATTTGTTTCTTTAAGTTGCTAAAGGCCTTAGTTTTTTCTAATTTCTTTAAAATAGGCTCTACTACTTTTATATTCTTTTTGAGTTCTGCGAAATCTTGTCCTAATTTTGCACCATCAAGGTTATTTAAAGCAGGTATGTTTAAACCAATAGATTTTGTACCCTTCTTTAAACTATCTACTATACTTTTAACCTTATTAGCATCCTCATCTGAAGCCTTCATTGATTTACTGTTTTTTACAACCTGTAATATTGTGCTTAAAGCTTCCTTAGGTGCACCTTTCATTTTTGATGATTTGCTAATTTGTGAAACTGCATCCTGCCATCCTTTATCGCCTACTTTTAAATTATCTATTCCCTTTAAGGCTTCACCTACATTACCTTTCTTTAAAGAATTGACAATTCCTACAGCATCATTGATGGACTTATCCTTGTCTGCAAGTATCTTACTAATTGGATCTAATATTTTCTGATAATTAGCTTTATCACCTGCTATTTTGGAAATATTGCTTATAATCTTTTTTAGGCCACTAGAACTTCCTCCAGCACCTTTAACAGCATCTAAAGCTTTTACTTGTTCTTGACTGCCTTGTACTTTTTTCATACCTGCTGAAGTTTTTTTGTTTGAAACTATCTTGCTAATTGGGTCTAATATCTTCTTATACTTTGCTTTGTCGCCTACTAATTTAGAAATACTTTTTACAATTTTATCTACACTAAGTGAATTATCTTCATCAGCATTTGATTTTTCTACTTCCTTGGGACTATTTTCCATTGCTTTAGAGTTTCTTGAAACCTTTGAACTTCTGTTTCCCTCTTCTGTATTTTCTAAATTACTTTTTAATTTTTTCTTCTTTTCTAATTCATTTATTTTTGAAATATTAGCTTTTACCGAATCTATACTTTTCTTAGTATTATCAACAGCATCTAAAACTATCTTATTAGGCTTTTTTGAGAATTCATTTACTTGCTTTACAGTCTCTACTAGTTTAGGTTTTGCTAAATCTTGAGCTTCTATTTTTATTGCTTTACTACTAGCTACCTGTTCTAGATTATTTCTGATTTCATTAGTTCCATCAATAACCTCTCTACTATCCGCTCTTATTTTTACTACAAAACTCATTTTTTGCTGATTTTCAATGGTTCTTATGGTTTCATTTAAAACATTTTTAAACTCATTTGTTTGATCAATAATGAGTTTTATATTTTCCATATAATCATCAGCATTAAGGGTCATATTTACCTGTAAATCATCATCCTGCATTACCTCACCTCCCTTCTAGCTTTAGACATATTAAATTGGCTATGTTTTAAATAAGTGCTGATTTTCACACTTATTTAAAACATAGCCATTAAATTAAGTCTACCTCCATAACAGGTATCTTTTTATTTTCAAGTTCACGCCATTTGTTATTTTTATCTAAAATTTCTTTTTCAACAAAGGATCTCAAAACGATTTTATCTCCCAATTTCATATTCCAATATTCCGATGGTTTACTTATCCTCTTGGTTTCAAAAAGATAATACATTAAATTAACTTCACCATCAGAATTTATGAGTTTTTTACCTCTTCAACCGCCTTTTTATCAAAACCACACAAGCTGTTTATATGGTTGTATAAATTTGTTATTTCACCCGGCTTTCCAGAAAACATTTTTTCAACAAGTTCCACTGGACTATGCACCTTGAAATGTTCCAAAAGTTGTTTATCCTTTAAATTTGGCTCTTTTACACCCTCAATAACAGTTAATACTTGAATTTTGTTTATATCAATATCGCTAAGTTCGTTGTCTACAAGACTGTAGGAGCTTTCTTGAATAGAGCTATACACACTCATAGAAAGTGCTTCTATTGTAAATATCACTTCTTCTCCTAAACTTTCACTTAAGCTTTGTATTTTAACCTTTTTAGTTGGCTTTTTTATTTTGCTTGTATCTGCCTTTAACAATAAATCCATAACATTATTATTCATTTTCATTTCCTCCTAAAAATTAAGAGCCAGCAGCTAGCCGACTCTTCTTAATTTACGCTTGTATTGTGTCATAAATTTCATAATCAGAAAAAGTAAAGGGAATGCTTTCTACTGCCATCTTTTTTGCTTCCCAATCTGTTAAAGTTAATTCATCAAAGGTAGCATCTTTTATTGCAATTCTCTCTGTACCTTCACTGTCTGGATCATCAAGCTTAGATATTATTGTGCATACAACAGTATGTCCTTCTTTAATAGCCTCTCCAAGTTTTATAAGCATTCTTGAATTAACCTTATTCATTTTAAGTGTTCCTTTACCTTCATAACCTGTAACCTTATATTTTTTGCCTCTTACCTTACACATCTTAACTTCTTCTTTAGTAAGTGTAACCTTAGCTTGGAGAGCTGTAACTTCACTTATATAATCTCCGTCAATCCAAACCTCTCCCTCTGTTCCTGATATTGTTTTTTGTGAATCATATGCCATAATCAAAATCCTCCTTATATAGTAACGTTAATATTAAAATCTTCCATAGCATCTGTCCATTTTAAATTTGATGCTAAAAATACCTTGTCTTTTGTGTTAGCCTCTTTAATTTCTTGTTCCTTCATACTTGAAGTATCTGTGCCTATGGATTCTAAATAAACTTCTTGAGCATCTATATCGATTGTCACCTTGTTATATTCCGCCAAAGAATTATCAAGCAAACCTTCCACTGCAAGCTGATCATTGTAGCCTTGAATTGCTGCTATAAGCAATATTTTATTATCATAATTATTAGGATATTTTCCTAAGTAAAAATCACTTACGGTCATTTTCACATCGTTATGCCACATATCATTTTTATCTACTATTAAAATTTTCTTAAAATCTTCGCCTTTATTGTCATCAGTAGTTACAAGTGAATTTACTGCTCTGCCTATTTTGCATTTTTCTCCATCATTAATTAATATTAATTTTCCTGCTGCCACTGCATTATCGCCATCTGTTTTTGATAAATGTGGCACATCTTCAACCTCTTTTAATACTGAATAAGTTGCAGATATATTAAGTGGTGTACCAGCTAATATTCCAGCTATTCTTGAACAATACTGTGCTGCTGTATAAGTTTTACCATTAGCAGATATATTATCTGTGTCAAAATCTATTACACCTTCATAATCTGCTGTAGTATGTGGAAGTACTGCTTTTATTTTTATATCCATAGAATCTCTAAGCTGCTTTACCCATGCAACTACATCATCTGTCTTATCTATACTTGGTATTGCCAAATAATCAAATTTTGTTGTTTCTAAATAATTTAAAGCAGCTGAAAAATCTGCTGCATCGGCTGCAACAATATATACAATTACTTTTTCTGGAACATTTTCTCCTCCAATAAGTGCTAACTCTATTTGTTCCTTGTTATCAGCTGTCAAACTAGCTGGTATATCATCTTCGCTTTTAACTATTATTGGATTAACGCTTGGCACTGCATCTTTTAAAACAAGTGCCACAATTCCTCTTTCCCCTCGTCTTATTGTTGTATTTGCTTTATCTTTAAAAGCTATATTAATATTAGGTAAATTCATTTTTTATACTCCTTTCACAATAACCTCTGAAGCAGTCTCTCCAGTAGGCTCTTCCCTTATTAATTCAAAATAATTTATAAAAATATTAAAATGTAGTACAATTCCTGTACCATCATATTCTGTTTGATACTGTGTGTATTCAAGCTTTAAGCTTCTTCCATTTACATCAATAGAATCTCTAAATAAATTTTCTAATCCATCTACTACATCAAAAGCATCATCAGTAGAATTGTCTTTGGGAAAATATTGTACATCCATCATCATAAGTCTTGATTTGGAATTTTTATTTTCCCTTTCACCATTAATAGGAATTAACTGCATAAAAAAAGCAGGTGCTTTAAATCCCTGCTGTATACTTTCATCATATATTGGTATCCCATTATAGTTTTCAGTTATTATTGTTTTAAAAGCATTTCTTATGTCGTTGTATGCTACCATCTAAACTCCCCTTCCCAAAAATTATTTAACCACTGCTTAATTTCTAAATCTAATTCTTCTTTAAATTCCTGCAGGCTTATTTTCATAAAGTGTGTTCCTGGTTTAAAAATTAGATTACCTGTTGTAGTGTCAATTGTCATATACCCATATTCTGCTTTCTTGGCATTTTCACTCGCATTGTAAATTTGAATATGCAAGCCTTCCTCATCTTCCACTAGTGGTCCTATTACAAAGCTTTCTTTTATGCTTTCTGTACTTTTATCATAATTTCCAGCCGGTATTCTTTGGACAACTTTTTCTAAAAACTTATAAGCTAATGCAGCTGCTTCATTTTCAAATTCACCTTCAAAATCTTCATTAAATTTTTGAAGTTTGTTTAGATATTCCTCTATACCATTTATTTCTATCAACACTTGCTCCTCCTTTTTCAAAATTATTAGGTGCTCTTATGCAAATAATTTTTTCTCACCACCTTTCAAGAAGCCAAAGTACAAAGTACAATGAAGGACGATTTTTCTCCGTTAACACTCCAAAAAATCTGAAAACTTATTTTTTTATTGCTGCGCAATGGCGCCATACATGGCGTTCAGCAAAGCTGACACCATTTAAGTTTAAGATTTACCTAAGCAACGTTTATTAATATACAAAGTTTTATTGCACTGCTATTGAAAGTAACTCTACTAAGGTTAAAGAACCTACATGGGCTTTACGCCCAAACCCCTAGCATGTGTATCCTTCACTGTACTCTGTACTCTGTCATCTGTACTCTGCTTTTCAAATTGTAATTTAACATACTATACTTCGCATTTTTGTAATAATTATTGTTTCTGCACTACCCCAAAATTCCGTAGGCACACTAATATTTTTCATTAACTTATGTCTTTGAAATGGAGCACTAGAAAGTAACAATATAGGTTCAAGAATGTTAATAGGCTTACGCCCAAACCTCTGATATGTGTTCTCTCCTTAAACTCATTTATATTGAGAAGTAAGAGCGTTTTGGAACAATTTAAATAACATCTTATAAATCTTAGAGGAATATCCAAACTTTTAGTAGTACGCAACATTATTACATGTTTCAAAAAAATTAATAAGCTTAGGTTAATGAGCCTACATGGGCAAAGCCCAAACCCCTAGTATGTGTACTTAGAACTTTCAATTTGTTTGAACGTCAGTGAGTTATTGAAAGTTCTTAGGATTTTAATAATATTCCTCTTAGATTTATTGATGTTATTTAATGTTCCAGAATGCTCTTACTTCTCAATGTTTTAATCTTATGCTATTAGTATACTATGGTTTACTAGTAAAATCATCCCAACTTCCTCCATAGTTTGTCCACTAAAAATCCAAACCCTGCAAACCAATCCAACCTGCTATTTCTATTATTAGTTTGTCCCTCTTTAAATATGCTGATGATCTAGACATATTAAGTTCGTTAGCTACTTCTTCAACACTCAATCTAGCTTTTGATTTATACTTAAGTTCTATAAATTTTAAATCAATTTCCTGAAGCTTATCTATATTACATTCGATATCTATTGAGGCTTCCTCTAACTTTCTCATTTCCGACTTCAATTCACTTATCCTTCCAAGTTTAAATACCTTCTCCTTCTCTAGCCTTTCAACAGCTCTAACAAATTCTTTTTCAAAATAACTTGTGGTGTCTAAACTTGTTTGAACTTTTTCCCCATAAGTAATTGACTTATATCCTCCTTCGAGCATAACATTATTACCTTTAATATCTTCATCTATTTGTTTAATTTGCTCTTGAAGTTTATGAATTTTTAATTTACTTCCTTCTAATAATTCCTCACGTTCAAAATAGTCATATAATCTGTTTTCAACTGTTTTTAATATATCTTTATTCATTATTTAGCACCCATCCTTTTATATAATTTATTTTATTAGTCTTTTGGAAACAAACACTGCAAAATCATGCTTGGAAAATTATTTTTTCACAGCATTTGTTAGTTCTTTAGAAACTTTTGTATTCAATATATCTCTTTTTTGTTTCCATGTCAATAACATATTGTAAATTTTCACAGCTTTGTGTTCACATTTAGAAACTCACGTGCTATAATTATATGTATAAATATCTTCAAAAATCTTATTAAAGGAGATTTACATGTAATGAGTGAATTAGGTGTTAAATTAAAAAAATTAAGAGAAAATAAAGGAATTTCTATGGATAAAATGTGCAGTGACTTATCAGCCTTATATGGCGTAAGTATAGCTAAAAGCACTATATCCAAATGGGAAAACGGAAAAATGGAACCCACTTTAAACTATGCTAGAATACTTTCTGAATATTTTAATGTAACCTTGGATTATATAACCGGTATTTCAGAAAATGAAAAAGATTGTAAAACTCCAAATACACTGAATACTATAGCCGCACACTTTGATGGGGAAGAATTTTCAGAAGCAGATAAAGAAGATATAGAAAACTTTATTAGGTTTGTACTCTCTAAAAAAAAGAAAAATTAATAATATACATAACGGACATTATTGGAGGAATTGTATGAATGAATCATTACTAAAAGAAATTGAGGAACAAAATTTAGAAATAATTGAAATGAATTTTAAGGGTAATTTAAAGGGATTGTATTGCGATAATACTATAGCAATTGATTCTAGGCTTGACACTGAAAGCGAAAAGAACTGCATATTAGCTGAAGAATTAGGACACCACTATACTTCTTTAGGCAATATATTAAGCACCAATAACATAGAAAATGCTAAACAAGAAAAAAGAGCTAAAAATTGGGGATATGAAAAATTAGTGACACTGTCTTCTCTAATATCCGCTTTTGAAAAAGGCATTCGAAGCAAAAACGATTTATCTGATTACTTAAATGTAACTGAAGAATTTTTAGAATATGCCCTTGCACATTACAGAGAAAAATACGGTATTTTCTGTGAAGTTGACAATTATATTGTTTATTTTGAACCTACCTTAATAATTTTAAAGAGGATATAAAATTATCCTCATAATTTCAGTTATTTCTTTGGTATACAAGCTTTCCTCCCACAATAGTTTTAATTGCTTTAATTGATTGTATTTCTTCAACTGGAATTGTTAATAAATCTTTTGATATAACAACTAAATCTGCAGATTTTCCCTTCTCTATAGAACCTAATTTATTCTCACTACCTTGAGTATAAGCACTCCCCATTGTCCAAATATATAAAGCTCTTTCACGTGATATACTTTCATCTATTCCCTGAACTTCTCCATTTGCAATACGACGTGTTACCATCCATGAAATTGAAATGAATGGATTCCAAGGAACAATAGGTGCATCCGTTCCTCCCCCAACAACTATTTCTTTATCCATTATTGTACGTATTGGAATTGCAGAATTTGCACGTCTCTCACCCCAAAAACTTTTCATATTCTTTCCCAAAAGATATGGATGATTTTGGACAGTAGTGAAGATGTCCAATTTTTTAATTTTATCTAAACTTTCTTTTGTTGGATACATAACATACATAGCAGTCCATCTTAAATCTTTAATTGAGGTAATTTCATTAATTTCCTCATAACTATTAACTACAAATTCTATTGCTGCATCACCTGCAACATGAGTTTGAATTTGAAACCCCTTTTCTGCTACTAACTTCAATATATCTTTAAATTCTTTTTTTCGTGCTTCCCCATCATAAATTTGAATTCCTCGGTATTCTGGATTCAACTGCATTCCTGCTACTATCTCATATGGTTCTTTCATCCAAGCTGCTTCTACACCACCATCAACCATAGTTTTGATTCCACCAATTCTAAAATAATCATCACCTTCTAATGGCTTATATTTTGAGACCGCATGCAAAGTCTCCTCTAAATTCATTACTGGATATAAAGCTTGCGTACGCACTGTTAATTTTTTTTCCTCATTAAGTTTTGAATATATTTCAATATCACTATCCTTTGCCCACGCATCGGTCATCCCTGTAATTCCATAAGAATTCATTTCTTTCATGAAATTTATAGTATTTTGTTTTACTTCAACTTCTGTAGGCTTAGGTATTAAAGTTCTAATTACAGCTGCAGCATTTTCTAATAGAACTCCTGTTGGCTCTTTCGTATCATGGTTCCTTACAATAATTCCACCCTCTGGTTCTATTGTATCTTTGGTTATATTGCCCAATTCTAGAGCCTTGGAATTTACAACAAGTACATGCCCTCCTCTAGATATCATTACAGGATTATTTGGGGCTACTCTATCTAATTCCCATCTAGTTGGAAAACGATTTTCGACTAATTGACTTTCATGCCAAGCACTTGAAGAAATAATCCATTTCCCTGGTTCACTAGCTTTAACACATTTTTCAACTTCTTTGAGTAACTCAGCTATAGTTTTAACTTCTGAAAGAATAAAATTTTTAATTTCTTTAGCACAAAGGCTAGCATGAATATGACTATCAATCAGCCCTGGAATTACAGTTTTACCTTCCAAATCTATAATTTGAGTTTTATGAGCTTTAAATGAATTCATATCTTCATTTTTCCCAACTGCCAAAATAGTATTTCCCTTAATTGCAACAGCTTGTGCTATACTAAATTCTTTATCAACAGTAACTATTTTCCCATTATATAAAATTATATCTGCACAAATTGAATTTTGAGTTAATTTTTCATTGTCCATGTTTATCTCTCCTTTTCAATAAATAATCTGATAAATTTGATATTTTTTATTATTATAGCCTTGATTACTTATAAAAAAAAATATATAATTTCTTATAATTTCATATCAAAATTGTTATTAAAAACAAATCAATTTAGAAGTTGAAACGATTTATCTATTAAAGGAGTTATTATGGATTTACTACAATTGCAATACTTCAGAACCATCGCTAGATTAGAGCACATTACAAAGGCTGCCGAAGAACTTCATATTGCCCAGCCTTCATTAAGCCGTACCATATCTAAATTGGAAGAAGAATTAGGGACTCCTCTTTTTGATAGAGTAGGCAGACAAATTAAATTAAATAGTTTTGGAAAAAGTTTTTTATCCCATGTAGATAAAATATTTAGTGAATTAATCGAGGCAAAACGTGAACTTTTAGATTTGTCTGATATTAAGAACTGTAAAATTTCATTAGCGGTTAACACCAGTATTTTTATGCCTGCTTTATTAAAAAAATTTGTTGATCAATATCCATATATTAAATTTCAACAAACATTAGCTACTACATCAAATATTAGAAATTTATTAGAATCCGAACAAGTGGACTTTGGAATATCAGTCACACCTATCTCTTCCTCAAAGCATCCTAGTATTCAAGAAGTTCCTATAATTAATGTAGAAGCATTTTTAGCCCTACCTCCTAAGCATGCTTTACTTGAATGCAATAGTATATCTCTTCACGATATAGAAAATGAACCTTTTATTAGCATGCCTAAGGGATATGGTCTTCGTGAAATAGCAGACGATTTTTGTTATCAAGCTGGTTTTAACCCAAATATTATAATTGAAAGTAATGAACCTCTTTCAATTATTCGCTATGTAAAATATGGCTTAGGTCTTGCTTTTATTACTCCATTAATATTAGAAATAGATCCAAACCTAGAAATAAACCTGATTAGAATCCAAGATGTAGCTTGCAAAGGAACTATTAACTTATGTTGGAAAAAAGATAGGTATATATCTAAAGCAGCACATCAATTTATGAAATTTGTTATTAACTATTTTCATAATTTAGAAAAGGATACGAGTAAAAATATATATTTGAAATAAATGCTTATCCTTGTATTTCCAGCGTTAAAATTAACGTTACACTATAATTTAAAAAAATAAAGTTCCAGATAGGTTTTTAGCCATCTAGAACTTTATTCTTTAATTTTCTCTATATGCTTAAAATGTTATTTCATCAGGATCTGGTCCTATCCTCGTTTCGCTATTTAAAGCTTCTATTTTCTTCATATCATCTTCTGATATTACAAAGTCAAACAACTCCATATTTTCTTTTATTCTTGATGGAGTAACTGATTTAGGTATAGTTACAACTCCCATTTGCAAATCCCATCTTAAAACTATTTGCGAAATAGTCCTTCCATATTTTACGGAAAGCTCTTGCATAAGTGGGATATTAAATATTTTCCCCTGCATAAGTGGTCCCCAGGCTTCAAGCTGAATTTTATGATTTTTGCAGTATTCATGTACTTCTGCTTGAGGAAATTCAGGATGGTACTCAACTTGATTTACCATTGGCACGATTTCAGCACTTTCCAAAAGCTCCTCTAAATGATGAACTTTAAAATTACTTACACCTATTGCTCTTACTTTTCCATCCTTATAAAGTTTTTCTAAAGCTCTCCAAGTTTCTTTATTTAATGCCTTTGGCCAATGGATTAAATACAAATCAAGATAATCTACACCTAATTTATTTATAGAAGTTTCAAAAGCCTTCAAGGTACTATCATATCCTTGATCACTATTCCAAACTTTACTTGTAAGAAATATGTCCTCTCTTTTAACTCCGCTTTCTTTTATTCCAACTCCAACTGCTTCTTCATTTCCATATACAGCAGCTGTGTCTATATGCCTGTACCCTAGTCTCAATGCCTCTTTAACTGATGCTACCGCTATATCATAATCTTTAACCTTAAATGTACCAAAGCCTATCCAAGGCATTTTTACACCATTGTGCAATGTTGCATAGCTTTTAATATCCATATCCTTCACCTCTCTTAATAAATGTTACTTTATTATACTACATATACTAAGATAATCAAAGAATATTTAGTAACTTTATCCAATATTATATTGTCATTCTTTCAATTCTCTAATATCAGCTTCATACTTTTCATCCGTAATTAAATCCTTTACCAAAATCTTGCCATCTTCCTTTGTGCTAATGCCTTCTAACCATACAGGATTATTCTTATATGTCACCTCTATAACACCTTTAGATTCAAGTATTTCTTCCACTCTTGCTTTATCCACAATAATCTCCTCCTCTTTTTATAATTAGTATTTAAATATAAAAAAATTTTATACTATTTAAATATTTGTACAAAACAATAACTTAAGTACCTTGTTCTTCATATTATGAACTAAGTACTAAATTATGGAGGTTCTCATGAAAAATCGTACTTTAAAAGTTTTATCACTTTTAGCTTCTGCCTTAATGCTTACCACTCTATTTTCAGCCTGCGGGAAAAAAACTGATAAAAATGTTACTAAGGTTAGATTAAATGAAGTTACACGTTCAGTTTTTTACGCACCTATGTACGCGGCTATAAATAACGGATATTTTAAAGAAAATGGAATTAATCTAGATATATCGACTGGTCAAGGTGCAGATAAAACAATGCAGGAAGTTTTAAGTAAAAATGCCGATATAGGTTTTTGCGGCCCTGAACAAGTTATTTATATTTACAATCAACATAGATCAGATTATCCTATAGTTTTTGCTCAGCTTACTCAAAAAGATGGTTCCTTTCTAGTTGGTAGAAAAGAGGAAACAAATTTTGATTGGACTTCTTTAAAAGGCAAAACTATAATTGGTGGAAGACCTGGCGGAGTTCCAGAAATGGCACTTGAATATGTACTTAAAAACAAAGGACTTAAGCCCGGCAAAAATGTAAATGTAATAACAAATATAGATTTTAGTGCTGTTGGTGGTGCCTTTAAAGGCGGAACCGGTAACTATGCTACTCTTTTTGAGCCTACAGGCAGCTTGCTTACTGAAAGTAAATCAGGATATATTGTTTCATCTGTTGGTGCTGAAGCTGGTACCCTTCCATATACCTGCTTTTTCGCTACAAAATCTTATATATCTAAGAATAAAGACGTTGTACAAAAATTCACAAATGCAATATACAAAGGTCAACTTTGGGTAAAAAACCATTCAGATAAAGAAGTTGCAAATGCTATAAAATCATTTTTCCCTGGGACTAATGAAAGCTTACTTGAAAACTCAATAAAAAATTATAGAAGTATAGACGCGTACTGCTCAAATCCTATTTTAAAAGAAGAAGACTTAACCAGGCTTATGGATATAATACAAGGTTATAAATCAGATCTTATAAAAGAAAGACCTTCTTTTAATACAATTGTAAATACAACTTTCGCAAAAGAAGCTGTACAGAAAATCAAATAAATCGTAGAAATTTTAAATGAGAATTAAGAGAAAGGTGATAATAAAATGGATAAAGTTGATGTTAAAAATATTTCTGTTAATTATCATTCATTAATGGCAGAAACAAAAGCACTAAAGAATATATCTTTTTCTATAAAAGAAGGAGAGTTTATAAGCATAGTTGGACCATCGGGCTGTGGAAAATCAACTTTTTTAAATATACTCGCTGGATTACTGAAACCTTCAAGTGGAGAAATATACTTGGATGGTGTTCCAATAAAAAATGTTTCTCCAAAAATAGGCTATATGTTTCAAAAGGATAACCTTTTTGAGTGGCTCACAGTAAAAGATAACATAGCTCTCGGTCTTAAAATTCAAAAAAAATATACAGAGGAAAGTAAAAAAAAGATAGATGAATTTCTAGATAAATATGATCTTAAAGATTTTAAAAATCATTATCCAAATGAGCTATCGGGCGGTATGCGTCAAAGAGTCGCCTTAATTAGAACTTTAATTTTAAATCCAGAAGTTTTACTTTTAGACGAACCTTTCTCAGCCTTAGATTATCAAACACGATTAAATGTTGGCAGTGAAATATGCGGCATAATAAAAAAAGAGGGAAAAACCGCAATTATGGTGACACATGATATCGCTGAAGCAGTTTCAATATCTGAAAGAGTATTAATATTATCCAAACGTCCTGCTTATATAAAAAAGGATGTGCGCATTGATTTAAAAGAAGCCTCACCAATTGAAAGACGTGAAGATGAAAATTTCAGAATTTACTTTGATCTCATATGGAAGGAGATGGATAAAATTGAGTGAAACTGTAGAACAAAAAAAATATATAGCTAGCTTAAAAAAGGAAAAACTAAAAATAAGAATAACAAGAATCTCAATACTGCTAATATTATTTGCTTTATGGGAAATAGCTGGCGATTTAAACTGGATAGATCCATTTCTAACAAGTACGCCTTCTAGAATGGTTAAAAGCCTTATACAAATATACAGTGAAGGAACTTTATTTACTCACATAGGTATAACCTGTTTTGAAACAATTATTGGTTTTATTTCTGGAACTATTCTAGGAACAATTATTGCCATACTTTTATGGTGGTCCACTTTTGCATCAAAAGTATTAGATCCATATCTTGTAGTACTTAATTCCCTACCTAAAGTAGCCTTGGCTCCAATAATTATTTTCTGGGTTGGAAATGGCATGAAGGCAATTATACTAATAGCCCTTTTAATTTCAATAGTTACAACTATAATAACTACATTAAATGGTTTTAATGCAGTTGATTCCGATAAAATAAAACTGCTCCAAACCTTTGGTGCTACAAAATTTCAAATACTTATGAATTTAATAATTCCAGCTTCCATTCCAACCTTAATATCAGCTTTAAAAATAAGCGTAGGCTTATCTTGGGTTGGCGTTATTATGGGAGAATTTTTGGTTGCAAAAGAGGGTCTTGGATTTTTAATTGTATATGGTGGACAAATTTCTAACCTTGATATGGTTATGATGAGTATAGTCATTCTTTCAATTTTAGCATACTTGATGTACTTAATTGTTGACTTGATTGAGAGGAAATTAAATAGAAGATACTAATCTTATGCGAAGTAAGTGTAGTCCAGAATATTAAATAAAATTAATAAGTCTAAGAGTGAAATATTTAAAATCCTAAGATATTTCAATAACTCGCAAAAAACGCTCAAACAATTAAAATATCTAAGTCTTTTAAATATTTCACTCTAAGATTTATTAAAATTTTATTTAAACCATTCTGAACCACACTTACTTCGCATTTACAGTGGTTTAGTGTGAAAATTCCTCCGTACCTACGGAATTTTGGGCTAGTGCAGAAAATTTAATTTTTTACCAAGTAATATTTTAGAAGATGCTAATCGGTATATTAATTAATGAACTTATTTAAACATTGTGAAATAAAGAGGTAGTGAGATTAATCAAAGAACCTTTGGTTCGCAATGTTTATTACTTGTTCATCAGCCCCATGTACTCTGTATTATAAGTTTACACAATATTTTTCTTCAAGTTTTATTGGCTGATATGACATTTTGGCTTTTCTTAGGCCTTCAATGCCTAAATCTTGTTCTCTATTAATATACTCTATTCCACTAAAATAACGCTCAACAAAAGTTTTGTTTATAAAAACATATATTCCATTAACGTCTTTTCTTCCCTTTTCAATATGAACTATAGCCATGTTGTTATTTACAATTTCTCCAATAGTAAATGCAGCCAATTCATTATCTATATAAACAGCTAATCCTTTTAAATTTAATGTATCAAAATAACTTAAAATCTCTTTTATTCCTTCAAGTTCGTAAGTTAAATAACTATCTCCATTATAATTTTCATCATACCATTTTTCAGCAGCTGCAATACACTCTTTTACTACATTTGGTTCGGAAAAATCTTTTACGTTATAATTATAGTTTTTTATAAAATTATTGTAATGATTTTTTTTACCATGCAACTTCTTTCCTGATAAACTTATCAATTTTTCACTTTGATATATATAGTCAAAATTATCAATATCATTCTCAACATCAAATTTTTCTCCATAAATATTCTTAATATCATCTAAAAAAGAATTTTCAACATCTTTAAAAAGATAATCCATATTGTTCTCTTCTTTATATTCTTTTAATTTCTCAACTATTTTTCTTAAATTTTCTTTATTATAACCAATAGGCTGCATAAAATGATATTTGCCTTTAAAATCTTTCTTCTTTATTATAAGTGCATTTTCATATATACAATATTGAATATCGCAGCCTTTTCTCCATATTAGTAAACTAGTAAAAGAATACTCACTAGTTCTAAAATCATATCCTTTTAAATACATATCAAATATACTTTTATCTTCAATAGTAATATTCTTAAATTCCAACATAAAAATCTCCTTAACTTTTGAATATAGCATACTATTGTTCGCTAACAATCGAACAATAAATGTATAATTTATTCTTACCCAATTTTTAAAAAATTATTTCAAAAAATTTCTCACTGCATTTACAGCTTCTAAATTTATTTTGCATGTAAAGCATTGACCATTTCTTGTATATTCTATAAGTCCCGCATTTTGAAGTTCTTTAAAATGATGTGATATTGTTGAACGTGATAATTTCATACAGCAGCATGCTTTTGTAAAACATTTTTCAACTCCTTCATCAAAACAATACTCACTTTCCACATTATTAGTTGTTTCATACCATTCATATAGCATTTTAAAAAGCTTATACCTTTGTTCACACGACAGTGCTTTAAATATTTTTATTAAATCTATATTCTTCATAGTTCTATGGTAATAGAACTATGAAGCTTTGTCAAGTTGATTTAACTAGAATCAAGTTATACTATAATTATTCAGAGTACAACTGACAGAGTACAGAGTACAGTTAAGGATACACTTACTAGGGGTTTGGGCTTAGCCCATGTAGGTTCTTTAACTTAGTAGATGCACTGTCAATAGTAGTGCAATAAAACTTTGTATATTAATAATCTTTGCTACAGAAAATCTTAAAACTTATTTTTGATTGCTTACACACTCAAGTTCCTAATGTTGTTCAGCGAAGCTGACAACATTTAAGTTTAAGATTTACCTAAGCAAAGCGAAAGGTAAATCATCCTTCACTGTACTTTGTACTTTATACTTTGTACTCTGGTTTAATGCTTTATATAATTACCTCCACCTTATGCTCACCATAATCAGAAAATGGTATTACCTCTCCGTCAATTTTACTTCCATCTAGGGTAATTTCCTTATTTCCACCTCTATAAACTTCTATATTATATGTGGCATTTTCATGTCTGTATTTTATACTGTAGCCACTCCAATCTTCTGGGATACATGGCTTTATAGCAAAACCGCGTCCTTCTACAAGTTTCAAACCTAAAATACCGTCAATTCCAATTCTGTACATCCAACCAGCAGTACCTGTATACCAAGTCCAGCCACCTCTTCCTACATAAGGCTGCTTTGCATAAACATCTGCCGCCATTACGTACGGTTCTACTTTATAGGTTTGACAATCATAATAAGATTTAGCATGATTTATAGGGTTTATCATATTAAACATTTTAACGGCTTCTTTACCATGGCCAAGCTTTGTCATAGCATAAATTACCCAAGTTGCTGCATGAGTGTACTGACCTCCATTTTCTCTTACCCCTGGTACATAACCCTTTATGTAGCCAGGTTCTAATTTTGATTCATTAAATGGTGGAGTAAGTAATAAAATTACACCTTTATCCTCTTTTACAAGATATTTTTTAAGAGAACTCATTGCCTTTTCCGCACGTGCCGGCTGTGCAGCTCCAGATATAATGCTCCAAGATTGTGCAAGAGAATCTATTCGGCACTCATCATTTTCAGAAGAACCAAGAGGTGTGCCATCATCAAAATAAGCTCTTCTATACCATTCTCCATCCCAAGCATTTTTCTCAATATTTTCTCTTACAAACTCGCTAAGTTCTCCATATCTTTGAACCCTATATTCATCACCCTTACGTTCACATATACCTTTAAAATCCTTTAAAATTGAATACATAAACCATCCAAGCCATACGCTTTCACCTTTACCTTTATTTCCAACGGTATTCATACCATCATTCCAATCGCCGCTGCCCATTAAAGGTATATTATGAATTCCAAACTTAAGACCCTTTTCTATGGCTCTTAAGCAGTGCTCATAAATTGTCTCTGACTTTTCAGATAGCCTTGCTACATTATATCTTTCATCTTCGCCTTCCCTTAAAGGATCATCTTCAATATAATTAACCTTTTCATCTAAAACAGAGTAATCTCCTGTATTTTTTATATAATCAATTGTTACAAATGGTAACCACAATAAATCATCTGAAAATCTAGTTCTTATACCACTGTTAACTACAGGATGCCACCAATGCTGTACATCTCCTTGTATGAATTGTCTTGAAGCATTTATCAAAATTTGATTTCTTGTAACTTGTGGTTTTATATAGCTCAAAGACATTACATCTTGGAGCTGATCTCTAAAACCATAAGCTCCTCCAGATTGATAAAATGCAGTTCTCGCCCATACCCTGCAGGCTATAGTTTGATACATTAGCCAACCATTCATAATTAAATTCATAGTTTCATCAGGTGTTTTAACAGTTATAGTATGGAGAAGGGAATTCCAGTATTCTATAGTATTTTGAAGTTCCTTATTAGCAGTTTCAAAAGATGAATACTTTTCTGTTATCTCCTTTATTACTTCAATAGACATATCCTGACCAAACATAATTATGAGCTCTTTTTCTTCATTAGGCTTAAGCTCTACTTTAACATTTTCAGAAATGCATGGATCTTCACCACTACCAACATCATTTGAAAGTCTTTCTTTTACCATAAACTGAGGATTTTCTATTTTTCCTCCTCTTCCTATGAATTCTTTTCTACTACCAGTAAAACTTTCATTTTCACCACCAGCTATTTTTAGATAAGCAAAAGCATTACCAAAATTTGTACTGTACGGATTTTGAGCATAAATGAATTTATCATTTTCCTCTACATATGTCGAAACAAATGAAGCTGTATGCTCCGGAACAACCCCCAAAGTAAGTTCTGCAAAATAAGTTAAAGATAACTTTCTCAAAATATTGGTATTATTTTTTAATTTTACAGTTATTATTTTTAAACTTTCAGTCATAGGAACAAACATACTCATAGTTCCTATTATACCTTCTGAGTAATGTTTAAAAGTTGAATAACCAAAACCATGTTCAATTATATAATCATTATTATCTCTAACTGGTTTAGGGCTTATACTCCAGAACTTACCTGTTACTTCGTCACGTATAAAAAGTGCCTCACCTAGAGGATCTGATACAGGATCATTATACCAAGTTGTTAATTTATTTTCTCTACTGTTACTGCTCCAGGTGTATGACGCTCCACTTTCAGAAACATGGAAACCAAATTTGTCATTAGAAATGACATTTATCCATGGTGCAGGAGTATTTTTATTGTCATTTAAGATAATTACATAGTTATCATTGTCATTAAATCCACCATACTCATTAAAAAATCTTAAATTACCTACATCAAATTTATATGGCTTTACCTCATATTCTATCTTTTCAGTTTTTAAATCTGGAATCTGATTAGTTTTGCGTGCTTCCACTTTAACTTGACTTACTAGGAGTCCATTTTCAGGAGCCACAACAAATCTAGCTATACCAATCAAAAATTCTATATAATCCTTAGGCATTTCTGCTCTACTGTACAAAAATACTCCGCCTGATTTGTTTTGCCTATCACGAATATGGCTGGAAGCTATTGTATCCCTTAATGAATCTTGTAATACTTGAATATAAGAACTCTGCTGAAGATTAATAATTACAAGATCCATTTTTAAACCCTTGCTTATTAAATATTCCTGAGCAGTGAGCATCTGCCTTGCAAGACCTATGTCATTTTCTTCCCTCACGATTAAAAGAACTATAGGTAAATCGCCTGAAATTCCATACCCCCATAAATCAGGCTGCGATTTTTTTATGTTTTTAACATACTTTTCCCTATTTTTTAAATTGTCACTTATAAATAATATTCTAGATGCCATTGCTTGAAATATATTTGCCTGTGGCGATTTTATTCCCATATATTTAAGCTCAACCTGTGAATGAGTTAATGCCAATTCAAATGCTCTCTTTATGCTGTGATACCTACTATATTTATTAGCTATACCTATTAACTCCTCTTTAGACTTGCTAATTGCATTAATATAATATATGCTGCAAGTTTTTCCGGGAGCGATTCTTACTTTCTTTCTAATGCTTATTATTGGATCTAAAACATCTCCCACAGTATTTTTAAGAGGATTATTAATTCCTTCCGGATTATATCTATTTTTGCCCCTACCTATAAAGTTTACTCTACTGGTTTCATATTCAACCCTAGATAAAGTTTCCCCCTCAACTACCATACTCTGCATAATCCAATGCCTATCTTCTTTATCACTTCTTGGTCTTCTCGTCGCAAGAATACATTGAGGTTCCTCTACAAATTCTGTGCTAACAAAAAGATTACTAAAGGCAGGATGAACCAAATCTGCATTATGTGGAGCTATAGTAACTTCAGAATAACTTGTTATCTCAATCACTTTTGAAGTATTGCCGTGATTAGTTATTGATATTTTTCTAACCTCCGCATCCTCTTCATTGGATACTGTTATTGAAGTATTTGTTACTAAGCCTCCGTCTCTTCTTTTAAATTCCGCTTTATCAAAAGTAAACATTACCTCATACGAATCACCCTCTGATTTGCATGGTTCGTAAGTTGCACTCCACAACTTTCCAGTTGATATATCCTTTATATAGAAAAACATTCCATTGTCATCCTTGGTTAAATCTTCCCTCCATCTATATAAATCAATATCGCCTTTTCTGCTGTAGCCACTTCCACTATTTGATATCATTACAGAATAGTTTCCATTTGAAAGCAGCTGCACCTCTGGAATTTCTGTTTTTGCAGTTTTAAAGGTTCTTGCTATAATATTTTGTCTCTCATCCTTAAATTCAGCAACTTCAAAAGCCTGCTCTCTATCATATACAACCCTCTTTGGAATTCTTTCCTGCAAAAGAAGTTCCGCAGCCTTAACTCTTGGAAGAGAATGAAATCTTTCTTGAAGGATATTATTATTTAACACATTATCTAATGCCATTAAACTCATTCCTTCATGGTGTACCATAAAACATCTTACTATTGACTTTTCTTTTCCTTTTTCCATTCTGTCTTTTGTGTAATCTATTGCCTCATAAAGTCCATATCTGCCTTCCATTCCTTCTGCAATAAGTTTTTTAATGTTTTGAATTGCTCCAATTAAATCCAATTGAAGAGCCATAACACTTGAATATGGAGATATAACAAGTTCATTTGCAAGCCCTCTTTTTAAACCTATGCCAGGAACCCCAAAGGCCTTATACTGAAAATTTTTATCTACATCAACCTTATAAAATGCAGATTCTGAAATTCCCCAGCAAGGAATTCCCCTGCTTTTACAATACTTTTTCTGACTTTCTACAACTGTTTTATAGGTTTCATTTAAAAGAGTATCAGGATAATTTTTCATTATTATAAGCGGCATAAAATACTCAAACATAGTTCCACTCCAAGAAACTAAGCCCTTTCTACCAGCCACCGATGTCATAGCTCTACCAAGCTTAAACCAATGTGACTCAGGAATATCTCCTTTTGAAATAGCAATAAAGCTTGCTTGCCTTGCTTCTGATGCTAAAAGGTCATAATAACTTTTTCCAAGACTATCACTATCTATGTCATAACCTATTGCAAAGAGATTTCTTTTTTTATCAAATAACATTCCAAAGTCAGTTGAGTTTGCCAAATTTTTAAATCTATCTATTAAATTATTTATGTCGTTTATTAAGCCTTCTATTTCTTTTTTCTGCATATCTAGAAGATCCATAAGCCTAAGCAATGTATCCATTTTATTTGGATTATTTTTAATTTGCTTTGATACATGCATTTTTACTTTTTCTATTTCATAATCAATATCCTTTATTTTTGTACTCATACAAATTTTATTTAAATAATAGATATATTCCTCTTCATCTTTATTATTTAATATAAAATTTAATTCAGGTACAAACTTTTCAATTTCACCTATAAACTTATTACAAACATTTTTAACCTTTAGATTCCAATAAATTTTGTCAGAAGTATATTTCTCTTCTATAGACTTAGCTTTATTTATTACACCTAAAATAATTTTTCTACACCCTACTAAGTCAAAATTATTTTTATCAAATTCATCAAGTATATCATCATAATATGCTTTTAAATCAATATTTTTATTGGCTTCTTCATTTGCAATTTCTATTGTTTCCTTTAAACCATTTTTATATTTTGAATTAATTAAAGGCATATTTTTATAGTCATTCAAGGCACTTATTATAAGCCATAAGTATCCTACAAGATTTCCGCTATCTACTGTAGATATATACCGTGGATTTAGAGGCTGCTTAGTTTTTGTGTCATACCAATTATAAAAATGCCCTCTATACATAGGTAAAGTTTCCATTTGGAAAAGAACTTTATTTAGTCTTTCTACAAGCTCGCCTATTCCAATAAAGCCCAAATCATATGCAACTATATTAGAGGTAAGTCCCATCCCCATATTAGTTGGTGATGTTCTAAAGGCAACACCCTTATCATATTCTTCTTGATAATTATCTGGAGCAAGAAAATTAGACTCTTCATTTACAAAGTCCTCAAAATATGCCCAAGTTTTTCTAGACAATCTTGCTAAAAGTTTTGTATCATGTATATTTATTTTCTCATTATTTAATTTTCTTTCTCTACTAATATAATAAGCAATTGCGGGACTTATAAACCATACTACACAAGATGGGAACATAATTATTCCCATAATTGCTTCTCTTGCAAAAGCAAATCCACCTATTGCTACTGCAATTACACTAGAAGACCACATCATTTTAATATAATAATTTAAGCTTTTTCCTGAGGTTTTTTCAGCATCATCTGCAGTCTGCCATTCAAGCAAATTTCTTCTGCTAATCAAAAGTCTATATAAAGTTCTAACTATAGCATCTAACATTAAAAATGCTTTGTAAGGCAAAAATGCAAATATTAGGAATACTTGCTCAATTACCGTCTTACTATTATTTATTTTTCCAGATAAACTAAGCCCCCTCATAGGAGACGCTACAACCTCAGAAACATCAAAAAGCCATGGACATATCAATGCTAAAAATGCAATACTTAACCATCTATCAGGATTATATGGGAGCACAGTAAATGAACATATAGTTAGAATAATTATACTTGTTGAAACTAAGCTTCTTCTTAAATTATCAATAATTTTCCACCTTGAAAGTGCATTTATGGGTGACTTTTTAAATATCCAGCTTGCTATCTGCCAGTCTCCTCTTACCCACCTATGCAATCTTTTTGAACTTGAAGAATAATATGCAGGATATCCATCCATAAGTTCGATATCTGTTACAAGTGCTGTTCTTGCATATGAACCCTCAAGAAGATCATGACTCAAAACAGTATTCTCGGGAAATTGAGCTTTAAGCATAGTTTGGAATACATCTATATCATATATTCCTTTACCAGTGAATATTCCTTCAGCAAATAAATCCTGATAGACATCTGATACAGCCGTACTATAGGTATCAATTCCTGTTTCACCTGAAAATATACTTGAAAACATAGTTTTATTTGCACTAACTGTACTAATGCTAACTCTCGGCTGCATAATTCCATATCCACGCACTACTTTATCCTCTTTAATAACCGCTTTGTTTAATATATGAGTCATTGCACCAATAAGCTTTTTAGCAGCATTTATAGGAAGTCTTGTATCAGCATCAAGAGTTATAACATATTTTACGTCATAAAGCTGTTCTAAATTTCCACTCATAACATTGTAACTAGTGTTTTTATCTCCCCTTAAAAGAGAATTAAATTCCATAAGCTTACCACGTTTTCTTTCCCAACCCATCCATAAATTTTCACTTTCATTAAATTGTCTATACCTATTAAAAAAGAAAAATATCTCCTTACCATTTGTACTGTATTTTCTATTTAAAGCCTTTATGTGCTTTAATGCAGCTCTATTTATACTGTTATCTGACTCTTCCTTCTCATTAACACTATCTTTAAAATCTCCAAGAAGAGCAAAATAAATATTTTTTTCCCTATTTGCTAAGTAATAAACTTCCATATTGTTAATAAGTTCATCTACTCTATTTTCATTATTCAAAATTGAAGGAATTACAACTATAGTTTTAGCATCACCCGGAATTCCAGCACTAAGCTCCATTTTAGGAACAAATGTAGGTTTTATTAAATGGTTTATACTCCAATTTAATATTGAATTAACTATTTCAGAACATGGAATTAAAATTATTAAACCACCTAAAACATATTTCCATGGCATTACATAATAATCAGTAATATATATTATCCAAAGTATTACAAAATCTAAAAGTAATGTTCCAATAACATTTGTATAAATATATGAAGCAACTCTATAGCGTTTTATAAAATTAAAAGCCCCTCCAATACCATGTTCTGTAAATTTGATTTTTGTTTTCAAAATTTTAATACCATCATCTAGCAAATAATATCCAACATGATTTTTTAAAATATCCGAACTGTTTTGTTCTTTTGCACACTTAATTGCAGCTTTGGCTACATAAGATTCAGGAACTCTCATATACTTAGATAATTTTTCTACTTGATGTCTGTAATAATCTCGAGATGAAAAATCCATGTTGTTATATACATTTGCTGGGTCTTCCTTTAGAACTCTTTCAACCAAACTAAGTTTTTCAAAAGATTCCCTCCAGTTTAATGCTTCCACTTCCCTTATAGCACTTATACAATTTCTCATAGATAATTGAAGTCTTGCTTGCTTTTGATGCTCTAGAATTATCATTTTATTGCTGTCTATCTCTTCAATATTCATTATTTTATCTATATAATCATATATTTTTTTATTTTCCACTCCATTATCCATTAAAACTTTAAGAAATCTTTCCATAAAATGTGTTGAAAAAATATTTTTACCTCTAAACATTTTTTCTATATTTTGCTCATCTAATTCTTTATCCGAAAGATTTATAATTTTATCAGCTAAATCATCTGCTTTTCTTTTTTCCCTTTGCGCAAAAACTATTTTTTCTGTAACACTGCTTATATTTTGAATCAAAGCTATTCTAAGCATTATAGGCAAAGCCCAAAGTTCGGCAATTGTAAGTACTGTATGTTTCTCATATGCCTCTATAAAAGATATTATGGTATTTTCATCTATTTTACCATCAGTATGTGCTATAATTTCAGCTCCAATATGATATATTCTTGGTAATCCTCTTAGCGAACCTTTGTCTATTCTAGGTAAGCTCTTATAATAACTTTCAGGCATATTGTGTTTTATATCTTTATACTCTTTTTCTATTAAATATAAATTATCAAGAAGCCACTCTGCAGCTGGCACTATTTCCTTTTTATTTCTTACATCTCTATCTATATACTCGTATCCCCTTAAAATTGCAGCATAACTTTTATCGAGTCTTTTCATCAAGACCCTCCTGCTGCTGGATTTTTTAGTAACCTTGTGATACTCCGAAAGCTTTTCTGCATGATTACCTAATTTTTCGTTTTCAACATCATCAATATGTGGTACATCATTAAAGAAAACATTTGTCTTATGTATTGATAAATTTATAATCGTATAAGATAGAATTAAAAGCGCAAATATTATTAACGTTAAATACAAATAAGTCATAATAATTCATCCTTTCGGCTACGTACTTTTCAAATTGAAACTATATATCTTAAAAAATCTAACTTAAATTATTATTCCCTTATATTTAAATTTTAAACAAAAAAATAGAACCCTTACTAATTCAAACATTGAAAGGTTCTATAATTCATTCTATTTAGGTATCTTAAACAATTTCCGTTTTTCCCTTAAGCTTTTCATACATTTTATCTTGTTGTTTCGTTGTAAATTGAAAATACACTTCCGTATTAGATACAGATTTATGTCCAAGCCACCACTGAAGTTCTTTAATATCCATATCACATTCTGCAAGATGAACAGCAGTTGTATGTTTAAGTGCATGAAAATGATATTTTGATTTATCTTCAATTCCGGCTAATGAACAATACTTTTTCATTAAGTAATCTAAAGTTTGTCTTGATATTGGATTATTTTTTTGACTTGTAAATAACACTTGCGAATCCGAAACTATATTATTCTCATGTATATATCTGTCTAAAGCATCCTTAGCTTTTTCATCTAAACGCAAGGTATTATTATTACTTCCCTTTAAGCGCATACAATAAATTTGTCCCTTGTCCATATTGTAGTTTTCCAACTTTAGCATTGATATTTCTGATACTCTAAGTCCACATCTATATGCTACCCTAAATATAGCCAAATCACGGATTGAATGTGCAGTACATGAATTTTCTATAGCATTGAATAATGCTTTTGTTTCTTTTTGTGTTAAATATTTAATTTTAACTTGGGCATTTCTTATCATTTCTACATTCCCCTTAGTAAATAATGATACATTATAAATATTTTGTACAATTTTAGTATATTACAATTTGTAGAATAAGTAAATATTGTATATGTAATTTACTTATTATGTAACTTTTATAAAAAAATACGTCTTTTTTAGTGAATTTATTACATTAAGTTCCATATTATTGTTAAAAACTCGTCTTAAAACTATACAAAATATTTATTTTGTTCAATGAATAGTATAATCATTTATTTATAAAAGTCAAAATTACTTTTAATGTATATTTTTAAAAGAATTATCAGTTGGGTAAAAGGGGAGTGTAGAGATGAATTTATTTAAAAAACTAAAGGTAAAAACAAAATTAATTGGCACCTTTTTAATCGTTGCCATATTTATTGCTGTTGGAGGCATAATGGGGGCTTTATCCTTAAAGGCTGTAGATGGCAGTGCAAATATTTTATATTCAAAAAATTTAAAAACTGCTTATATGATTACTGATATGAATCAAAATTTAACTCAAATCAAGAGTGATACATTAGAATTATTATACATAAAAAATCCAGATAAAAAGGATATATTAGAAAAAGATATTGAATACAATAAAAATAAAAATAAAACTTACATAGCTAGTTTAGATAAATCACTCATGTCTTCTAATGAAAAAAATACTTATGAAAGTTTTCTTACCGATTTAAATGAATATACAGCTTCAAATGATACTTTAATTAAACTTATTGATGATGATAAATATAATGACGCAAAAGAAGAATATAATAACATGATTAAAGATACTGATGAAATGTTTAACAATGTAGCTACATTAATAAATATAAACTTAGATAATGCAAAATTATCAAACAAAAATATCCACTCAACATATGTTAACTTTAATCTAATTATATTCTTATTTAGTTTGATAGGTTTTGCAGTTGCAATTTTACTTGGTTTCTTATTGTCAACTGATGTAATTAAATCTCTCGATATCATAAAAGATTTGTCAAAAAGATTAGCTTCTTATGATTTTTCATTACCAATTAAAATTTCAAGGCAGGACGAGTTTGGACAAGTGGCTGTTGATTTAAATACAGCTCAAGCTAATGTAAATAAACTGGTTAGAACTATTATGGATAACTCTCAAGATATTAGTGCAGCTAGCGAAGAACTTTCTGCAACTGTAGAAGAATTAGCTTCAAAGGCTGAAACCATAGATGAATCTGTAAATAATATTTCAGCCAGCATGCAGCAATCAACTGCTGGAATAGAAGAAATAAATGCCTCCATAGAAGAAGTTGGTTCAAGTATTAATGAACTTTCACAAAAGTCTATAGACGGAAGTAATAACTCAAGTAAAGCTAAAGAAAAAGCCACTAATGTAAAAATCAACAGTCAAAAAGCCATTGAACAAACTAGAAATATATTTGCTGAAAAACAAAATAAAATGTTGAAAGCCATTGATGATGGTAAGATAGTACATAATATTAGAATTATGTCAGATACCATAGCAGAAATATCTGAGCAAACCAATTTACTTGCACTTAATGCAAATATTGAGGCTGCTCGTGCAGGTGAGCATGGTAAAGGTTTTGCTGTTGTAGCCAATGAAGTTAGGGAACTTGCAGAACAATCTTCCGAAGCCGTAGCAAATATTAAGGAAACAATATTGCAAGTTGAAAATGCATTTAAAAGTAGCACTGATACAGCAAATGAAATATTAGAATTTATCAATACAGATGTACATGAGCAATTAAATATGTATAGCAATGCAGGAATAGAATATTACAATGACTCTAGCTTTGTAAGTAAAATGTCAGAAGAAATTGCTAGTATGTCAGAAGAACTTACTGCTACCGCAGATCAAGTAACAGAAGCTTCTCAAACAATATCCCAAATGGCACAAGAATCTAGCAATCAAACAGAAATAATAAAGGGAAGCATAACTGAAACTACTCAGGCTTTAGAAGAAATTGCATCAACAGCTCAAAATCAAGCGGAGCTTTCGCAAAGACTTACTGAAATGGTACTAAAATTTAAGATTAAATAAACTTTCATATATAAAGATAGACAACCTGAAACATTGAAATTATAAATACCAAATGTATCCTTATGCTAATATTTTCAATTCACAATTCACTGTTCACAATGCACAATGAAGGATGATTTTTCTACGCAAGCGTAGAAAGATCTGAAAACTTATTTTTTATTGCTTACGCAACAGCACCATATATGGTGCTTGCGAAGCTTATACTATTTAAATTTAAGATTTACCTGAGAGAAGCGAAAGGTAAATCATCCTTCACTGTACTCTGTACTCTGTACTCTGTCATCTGTACTCTGTAATTAAATGCTTAGTTCATTCATTATAATATCTTCATAGCTTTCCCTCTTGCATATAAGTTTTGCATTTCCATCTTTAACTAAAACAACAGCTGGTCTAGGTATTTTATTGTAATTACTTGACATCGAATATCCATATGCTCCTGTCGTAGCAACTACAAGTAAATCTCCACTTTCAGCTTCTGATATATTAACATCATTGAGTAAAATATCACCAGACTCGCAGCACTTGCCTGATATTGTTACCTTTTCTTTATCATTATTAAATTTATTGGCAACAGCGCATTCATATTCTGCATTATAAAGCGAAGGTCTTATATTATCACTCATGCCACCATCTACGGAAATATATTTCCTAACTCCAGGTATATCTTTTATAGAACCCATAGTATATAAGGTAGTTCCTGCATTACCTATTATAGATCTTCCAGGTTCTATAATAAGTTTAGGAAGTTCCATACAAAGTTTATTGCTTTTCTTATGGGCTTCCTCTAATATTTCGCTGCAAAATTCCTTAGCCTCTTTAGGTTCATCCCCATCTTTATAATAAATTCCAAAACCACCACCAAGATCAAGTTCTTTAATCTCATAGTCAAATTTATCTTTTATTTCCTTAATAAATTCAAGCATAGTATCTACTTCTTCTATATAAGGTTCTATTTCAAAAATTTGAGAGCCTATATGAGCGTGTAAACCCGCAAGTTCAACATTTTCAAATTTTATTGCATCTCTAACTGCTTCAAGCGCATCACCATTTTGAAGTGTAAAACCAAATTTTGAGTCTATCTGCCCTGTTTTTATATATTCATGAGTATGGGCTTCAATTCCTGGTGTTATTCTTAAAAAAACCTTTTGAATAATCCCTTTCGCTTTGGCAATCTCATTTATTATTTCAATTTCATAAAAGTTATCGACAACGAATCTTCCAACACCAAGCTCTACTCCCATTCTTATTTCATCTAAAGTTTTATTATTGCCATGAAATAATATCTTATCCATTGGAAATTGTGCCTTGTATGCTGTATAAAGTTCCCCACCTGACACAACATCAAGACTAAGCCCCTCTTCTTTTATAATTTGACACATAGCTACTGGAAGAAATGCTTTGCCTGCATAAGCTACTCTATTTATACCACTTTGCGCTTGAAAACTTTTATAATAACTTCTGCAATTTTCTCTAACTAAATCTTCATCTATTACATAAAGCGGCGTACCATATTCCTTTGCAAGTTCGCTGCAACTAATACCACCAATATATAATTCATTATTTTTTACATTCATGTTTCCAAATAATTTCACTCTATACACCTCTCTTATTTTTACAATCAATTAATATTTAAACTAACATGTCTATAATTATGCGTTAAAACTATATAAAAAAATACGACAAAGGTAACCTCTGCCGTATATATACAACTTTGCGTTTACCTTGTAGCTCTCCACTTAAACCCTTTATAAATCATTCCAACTAAAAATTCATTTATTAAAAACAATTTTTAAATTCCAAATGATTTACCTTATAAGCGACAGCCGTTCACATGTTTTGTGAAAAGCCAGAACAAAAACCCGCCAGTTTTCTTCTTCGGCCAAAGTCCCTTTCACTGTTTATAAACGTTCGCCAACTAGAACAGTTACTCTTAACTTCAGCACCTCTACAAAAGTTTAATTTGCTATTAAATTATTTATTATTGTATCACACTACTAATAATTATACAATAAATTTCAAGCTTAAATATTAAAAAATTCTTCAAGGGATTTTTCAACATAGCTGTGATCTAATACTCCACACATTTCTCTTATTGAATGCATTGCCAAAAGTGCAGTTCCTATATCAACAGTTCTTACTGCAACATGGTTCGAACTTATAGGTCCGATAGTTGAACCTCCAGCTTCATCAGATCTATTTACAAAAGTTTGGCAAGGAACATTGGCTTTTTGGCAAACTTCCTTAAATACAGCTATAGAGTTACTATCCGATGCATACTTTTGATTTGCATTAATTTTAATCACAGGTCCATTATTTATATGTGGTCTATTAGTAGGATCCGCCTTTTCTCCCTTGTTTGGATGTACTGCATGTGCAACATCTGAAGATACCATAAAAGATTTATTAAGAGCTCTAAAGAAATCTTCTCTGTCTCCACCAAAAGAAAGTATTATTCTTTCAAGTACATCTGATAAAAATTGAGAGTCAGCTCCCTGCTTTGAAGAACTTCCGCATTCTTCGTTATCAAAGCATACAAGTACATTTGTAGCTTCTGACGTTTTTGAGTTTACTAAAGCAGTTAATCCTGCGTGAACCATTTCAAGATCGTCAAGCCTGCTGCTAGATATAAATTCATTGTTTACTCCAATTATACAGCCTTTGTAATATTCATAAAGTAACAAATCAAAATCAAGTATATCTTCACTTTTTACATTAAGCTCGTGTGCAATCAATTTTACAAGGTAATTTTCTTTTTCTAAATTTTCATTTATAAGACCTAGAATAGGCAGCATATCTACTTGTTTATTAAGTTCAACACCACTATTGACACTTCTATTCATGTGTATTGCAAGATTTGGTATTATTAAAATTGGTCTATTTATATTAACAAGTTCTGTTTTAGGGAATAATATATCATTACTTTTTAAAGTTACTCTTCCTGCAATGCAAAGAGGCCTATCAAGCCACGTATTTAATATTGCTCCACCATAAGCTTCTGTATTTAATTTCATATATGAATTTTCACAAACAATCTCAGGATTTGGCTTTACTCTAAATGTTGGGCAATCTGTATGTGCTCCTACTATTTTAAAGCCTTTTTTAGCTACAACACTACTTCCAACAACAAAAGCAATTATTGCAGAATTATTTCTTTCTACAAAATATTTTCCGCTTTTTTGTAGTTCCCATTTTTCATCTTCTTTAAGTTCAACAAATCCGCTAGTTGAAAGTTCCTTTTTCAAATTATTTACTGCATGAAATGGCGTTGGACTTTCATATATAAAATCAATCAATTCTCTAGCATATTCTAATTCGTTTTTCATTCGTCAACCTCCAATATATTCAATACCTTTAAGTATACAAAATATATTTATTTTTTTCCAGTACCTTTTCTAATATGATATAATAAATTTATACAAAGGAGTGATTTTTTATGCTTGCAAATTTAATAATATCAAAATTTATAAAAAACCATGAAAATACCAAAGATAACAAAGTACGTGAGCAATACGGAATCTTAAGTGGTATAACAGGTTTAGTTATAAACCTAATTTTATTTTTTATAGAATTGTTTATTGGTATTTTTTTAAATAGTATCTCTTTAATCGCAGATGCGTTTCATGATTTAGCAGATGTAAGTTCTTCTGTAGTAACCCTTTTAGGCTTTAAATTATCTAGTAAACCAGCTGATAAAGAACATCCTTTTGGTCACGGAAGAATTGAATATCTTTCTTCACTTTTAGTTTCTGCAATAATTCTTCTTGTTGGTTTTGAATTTATAAAAACTTCATTTTTAAGGGTTTTATCACCACAGCCAGTTAAATTTAATTTAATCTCATTTATTATAATTATCATCGCAATTCCACTTAAAGTTTGGCTTAGCCACTTTAACAAATATTTAGGCAAAAAAATCAATTCAACAACACTACTTGCAACTGGCGCTGATGCACTAAATGATGTATTTATATTATGTGGAGTAATATTTTCACTTATAGTTTCTGGTGTTTTTAATGTTTCAATAGATGGATATGTTGGAATTATAGTAGCATTAATAATATTACATTCTGGATTTTCGATAATGAAAGACACTTTAGATCCACTTTTAGGTCAGGCCCCAAGCCAAGATTTAGTGAAAAGCATCAAAAGTTTAGCCATGGATTATGACCTAATCATCGGCGTTCATGACCTTGTAATTCACAATTATGGTCCAGGAAAATCTATGGCATCTTTCCATGCAGAGGTTCCCTACAACGTACCTATAATGACCATTCACGATGAAATAGACAGGGCTGAAAAACATATATCTGAAGAACTTAATATATTTACAGTTATACACATGGATCCTGTACTTACTGATTCAAGGGAAGTTACAGAAACTAGAAAAGAAATAGCGAAACTAATTAAAAAATTTCCTCAAGTGAGTTCTTTCCATGATTTTAGAATTGTTGGTGAAGGTGACCACAAAAAATTACTTTTTGATATTGTTGTATCTTTTGATGTTAAAATATCCGAAGGTGCCCAAAATGGCTTGTGTGAAAATATAGATTATGAAATAAAAAAAATTCATCCAAATTATAGCACAGTAATAACTGTTGATAGAGACTACACTAAATAATACTTATGTATTATGCAGAGGTGCATTACTAAGAATTGTTAGTCGTAATTATTAAAAAATGCGAACCTTTATTCAGAGTACAACTGACAGAGTACAGAGTACAGTGAAGGTTGATTTCCTTCCACTTTGCTACAGAAAATCTTATAACTTATTTTTGATTGCTTACGCAATCGCTATATTATCAATGTTGTTCAGCGAAGCTGACAACATTTAAGTTTAAGATTTACCTGACGTAAGGAAATGTAAATCATCATTAACTGTACTCTGTCATCTGTACTCTGTACTCTGAATAAAGGTTCGCATTAATTTTACATACAGACCCTACATTAAATGCAAAAACTACTTAAACGTAATTATTAAAGTATTTTTCTTCTTTATACAGCTTAAATTTATCAACTAAATAAGGTATTCCAACAGTTACCCATAGTAACATAATGGTATATCTAATAACGCTAAAAAAATGTCCATGCGGCAAAATAGCTTTTAAAATTAATTCTACAAATAATGCGCCTGTAGCTGCTAAAAGTATTTTTATTACATTGTGAACTACTGTTGCGCTTTCCTTAAAATCAATAAATCTACTTTCTATAAAGTATCCTATAAAAAATCCAAGAGCAGCACCAAGTTGCTTGTACAAATCAGAACTTCCATTTATCAAGGTTATAATAACCATCGGTATAATAAGTATTAACAAAACCAATATACTTCCACTACTTTTTTCAAAATCTAAAACTTTATTTACTATTAGCATGGATAAAGTTCCTAATATAAAACCACCAATCACATCCACCGGTCTATGAACACCTAAATAGAGTCTTGATAATGCTACTGCTACTATCATTATGCTTCCCAAAATATATATCCACTTTTTTTTCAAGTTTTTCATAAAGTTTGTCCATAAAACAGTTGCATTTTGAGTGTGTCCACTTGGGAAGGAATATCCTCCAGCAGTCTCAAGTCTCAAAGATCTTACACCTTTTGTTCCTATTGGCCTTGGTACCTTGAAGATTCCCTTAACTAAATTATTAATAGAATTACTAAATAAACTAGCAAAACCAAGTCTATATGCTAGTTTTTTATTTACACACAAATAAATAATAACCATAATTGCAATTGAAAAATATTGCTCACCTGTCATTGTTACAAGCTCAGCAAGCTTGTCTAAATATGGATTAGAAAACTGCTGTAAAAATTTAATTACTGTTATATTAAAATTTGCTGTTAAAATATTTGCTATCAAAATTTACCCTCCAACCTCAATTAAACTTATATAAAGATATACCAGTTAAAAACACAAATTGCAAATACAAAGTTTATCCTTACAACAATATTTCTCAATTCACAGTTCACAATGCACAATTCACAATGAAGGATGATTTACCTTTCGCCCTGCTCAGGTAAATCTCAAATTTAAATGTCGTCAGCTTTGCTGAGTACCATACATGGCGCAATTGCGTAAGCAATACAAAAATAAGTTTTAAGATTTTTCTACGTTTGCGTAGAAAAATCATCCTTCATTGTGAACTGTGAATTGTGAATTAAAAAAGTTGTTATAAGTTATACATTGGGCATTTATAATTTCGATTTTTCAATTGGTATATCCATAGTATATTATATCATTTATTTTTTAATTATAGTTATACCTTTCTACTTCATCGCCAATTCCCTTACAGCCATTTTATCAACCATATTTTCAACATCTTGGAATGCTTTTTCAAGCAATTTATCTCTTTCTACCGAAGACATATCAACACCTTCAACTAAAATTTTTTCAAATTTATCTATGCCTAAAAATTTAAATGTATCATGAAGATAATTTACTCCATGCTCAACTTTCCAAGAAATAAGCTTAGGATATTTTCCACCTGAAGATTGAATATACAGCATTTTTCTTTCCTTATCATCCATAAGACCTTTTACTTCATCTTGTGAAACTCTAATTGTTTTATTATTTTGAATTACACAATCAATGTACATCTTTAATCTAGGTGGAAATAACGAGCTCCACATAGGTGCTGCTATAACATAAACATCCGCGCTTAAAAATTGATTGCAAAGTTCTTTTATTCTATCTACAGCTTTTTTATCTTCTTCACTCAAATTATTGTAGTCATACCCTGTAACAAGCTCCCCCCTTCCCTTAAAATACTTATAATTAAGCTCCGGAATATATTCGTTACATATGTCTAATTCCATGACCTCATATTCTGGATATTTTTCAGTAAATCTTTTTACAAATTGTCTTCCAACCGTTTTGCTTACAGACATTTCCTCCGTTTTTGTATTTACAGGTATATATAATAATTTTTTCAAATACGACACCTCCGCATAAAATATTAAATATTATATCTTTACATATAGATAAACCAGTTCAACTATTGAAATTCATGTGCACTATAATGCCCAGACGATGGCATTTTGGTACAAATGAATTTCAAGTTTCACGGTGGTTTATCTTTAGTTTTATCTTGTAAATTAAATTTTATTCTATATTTGACTTTTTTTAATAGTGTGGTAAAATAGATTCAAATATTTAAAAGCCTTGACAGGAAGTAGTAAATTTATAATTGATTTAAAGATAAACCGCTTGAAACTTCAAAATTAACTTATATCAAAATGCCATCTTCTGGGCATTATGATGCAAATTTATTTTATTAGTTGAATTAGTTTATCCATAAAGAGAGCTGTTGTTTGGTGCAAAACAGTAATCATTATATTTTGAACTCGTCCTCGAGCTGCCATCGTGAAATTTAGTTGAATTAATTTCAATATAAAGTAATTATGGCCGGATAAAACCGTTATAAAATTAAGATGATAGTAAATATAATCAAAGCAAACTTGTGTATGCTATATAGCTTTTAATTTAATGCACTGCACATTATTTATTATCAATTAGAGTGGTACCACGAGCCCTTTCGTCTCTATATGTAGATGAAAGGGCTTTTTTATATTTATAGATAGACAACTTGGAACTTGCAAATTCCAAGTTTATTCTGACAGCAATATTTTTCAATTCACAGTTCACGATGCACAATTCACAATAAAGGAGGATTTTCCTCCGCTTTGCTGCAGAAAATCTTAAAACTTATTTTTTTATTGCTTACGCAATAGCACCATTTATGGTGCTAGTAGGAGCTTATAATTTAAGATTTTCCTGACGCAAGTTTATTAATATACAAAGTTTTATTTCACTACTAGTGAAAGTACTTCTAATAAGTTAAAGAACCTACATGGGCTTTACGCCCAAACCCCTAGACTAAGTTTAGTAATAGAAATATATTTTTTGTTTGTTGCATTTGAAATTAGTAGGCTTGGGTTCATGAATTTACATGGGCTAAAGCCCAAACCCCTAGTATGTGTATCCTTCATTGTGCATTGTGAACTGTGAATTGTGAATTGAAAGCATTAACATTAAGGATACATTTGGTATTTTTAATTTGGCTGTTTCAGCCGGTATGGTATATACATGAAAATTTAAGAGGCCTCTATATACTTTATTAAACTAATTTGGCTCTATTTTATTATAGTGGTGATCAACATTATCTTAAAATACAGTCTTTAATTTGAGGTGTAGTAAAAATGAAAAAATATAATCCAAAACAAATAGAACAAAAGTGGCATGAAATATGGCAAAAGGAACAAGCTTTTAAAACAGGAACTGACAAGTCAAAACCAAAATACTATGCACTTATAGAATTTCCTTACCCTTCTGGAAAGGGAATTCATGTTGGTCATCCAAGACCATACACTGCCATGGATATTATCGCTAGAAAAAGAAGACTTCAGGGTTATAATGTTCTTTTCCCCATGGGTTGGGACGCTTTTGGCCTTCCAACAGAAAATTTTGCAATAAAAAATAAAATTCATCCAAAGTTAGTTACAGAAAAAAATATTGAAAGATTTAAAGGTCAGCTTAATAATCTTGGCTATTCCTTTGACTGGTCTAGAGAAATAAACACAACTGAACCTTCCTACTACAAATGGACTCAATGGATATTTTTAAAACTATTTAAGAAAGGCTTAGCTTATAAAGCTGAAATGCCTATAAATTGGTGTCCTAGCTGCAAGGTAGGTCTTGCTAATGAAGAAGTTGTAAATGGAAAATGTGAACGCTGCGGTGCTGAAGTTGTTAGAAGGGTAAAAAAACAATGGATGCTAAAAATAACTGCTTATGCTGACAAACTTATTGAAGGTTTAAATTATGTTGATTATATTGAAAAAGTTAAAACTCAGCAGAGAAATTGGATTGGCCGCTCAAAAGGTGCGGAAATAAACTTCAAAATTTCAGAAACAAGTGATAATTTAACAATATTCACAACACACCCAGAAACACTTTTTGGTGTAACTTACATGGTTATTTCACCTGAGCACCCACTAATTAATAAGTACAAGGACAGAATAAAAAACTTTGCAGAGGTTGAAGAATATAAAAATGCTGCAAGCAAAAAATCCGATTTTGAAAGAACAGAACTTTCAAAAGAAAAAACTGGAGTTGCACTTAAAGGAATTAACGCAATTAACCCTGCTAATAGCAAGGAAATTCCAGTATGGATATCTGATTATGTAATAATGTCCTATGGTACAGGCGCAATTATGGCAGTTCCTGCACATGATGATAGAGATTTTGAATTTGCAGATAAGTTTAAACTTCCAATAATTAAAGTTATAAACGAAAACAATACTTTAATAAATTCAAATTTTTTAAATGAACTAACTTCAGAAGCAGGAAAAGAAAAAATAATAGAATGGCTTGAAGATAAAAAAATAGGTTTTTCTAAGATAAATTACAAATTAAGAGATTGGGTATTTTCAAGGCAGCGTTACTGGGGCGAACCTATACCTCTAGTTCACTGCGAAAAATGTGGATGGGTGCCAGTACCTGAGTCTGAACTTCCTTTAAAACTTCCAGAAGTATCAAACTATTTACCTACAGCTACTGGTGAATCGCCTCTTGCAAATATGGAAAGTTGGATTGAAACTACATGTCCAAAATGTGGTGGCAAAGCAAAAAGAGAAACTGATACTATGCCTCAATGGGCTGGATCTTCCTGGTATTTTCTTCGTTACATCGATCCACATAACGATAAAGAATTTGCAGACAAGGAAGAAATGAAATACTGGCTACCTGTAGATTGGTACAACGGTGGAATGGAGCATACAACACTTCACCTTTTATACTCTAGATTTTGGCACAAATTTCTTTATGCTGAAGGTTATGTACCAACTCCAGAGCCTTATATGAAAAGAACCTCCCATGGAATGATTCTTGGCGAAAATAACGAAAAAATGTCCAAATCAAGAGGAAATGTAATTAATCCAGATGACTTAATAGATGAATATGGTGCTGATACTTTAAGAACCTATGAAATGTTTATAGGCGCCTTTGAACAAAGTACTCCTTGGTCAAATAATGGCTTAAGTGGCTGCAGAAAATTTTTAGAGAGAGTTTGGAAGCTTCAAGAATTATTAACTAGCGAAACGAATTACTCAAATGAATTATCCACTGAAATGCACAAAACTATAAAAAAGGTAAGTGAAGATTTTGAAAATCTTAAATTTAATACTGCCATCGCAGCTTTAATGACTTTAACAAACAAATTTTATGCAGTTAAAAAAATCACCACTGGCGAATTAAAAACTTTCCTAATACTCTTAAATCCAGCTGCACCGCATATAACGGAAGAAATGTGGGAACTCTTAGGATTTGGTGGAAGGTTATACTCACAAAAATGGCCTGCATGGGAGGACAATAAAATAAAAGATGACTTTGTAGAAATAGCTGTACAAATTAACGGTAAACTGAAAACAACTATTAAAATTGATACTTCTTCTAATAAAGAAGCCGTTAGAAATAAAATCATTGAAAACAGCGAAATAACAAAATATTTTGCAGATAAAAAGATTATTAAAGAAATATACGTTAAAGGAAAAATATATAACTTTGTAGTTAAATAAACCGATGAGAAGCCAAAGTACAGAGTACAGATGACGGAGTACAGAGTACAGTGAATGATGATTTGCCTTTCGCTTCTCTCAGGTAAATCTTAAACTTAATGTTGTCAGCTTCGCTGAGCACCATATATGCTAACATTGCGTAAACACTAAAAAATAAGTTTTTAGATTTTTCTACGCGAGCGTAGAAAAATCATCCTTCACTGTACTCTGTACTCCGTACTTTGTACTCTGTTTTTGGAATTCTAATTAGTCTTGTAGTCCAACAACTTTTCCATTAGAACGATCGTCCAAATATTTTTCAATTTCTTCTAATGATTTTCCTTTTGTTTCATAAAGGACATATTTTGCAAATAGAAAACCTAATACGCAAATTGCAGCAAAACCAAAGAAGATTACAGATAAACCTACTGTTTCAAGTAATACTGGGAAGAATAACGCAACTAAAATATTACCAAACCAATTTACTGCTGAAGCGATACCTGTTGCAAGTCCTCTAATATTACTTGGGAATAATTCTCCAACTACAATCCAAGTGGTAGCAGCCCAAGAGTATGCATAAAAAACAACATATAAACATATGAAGAAGAATACTGCCCATGTTGCCCATACGTGATTAGCTTGAGCAGCAGGATAAACTAGTCCAACTATTAATAATGATACACCCATTCCTATAGAGCCTGTCATAAACAATGTACGACGTTTAAATTTATCTACAACCATTAAAGTTACAATTGTAGCTACTACTAGAACGACACCGATTCCAACTGTACTAATAGTTCCACCATTTGAAGATCCGAAAACCTTAGATAAAATTTGTGATGAATAATAGAAAATAGTGTTTGCACCTTGAATCTGTTGTAATAGAGTAAGTCCACAACCTGCAATTACAGCTGGTAATGCTTGTTTTGCAAATAAATCTTTAAGGGATCCTGTTTCTGTATGTTTTGAATTAATTATTTCTGCATATTCACTTTCTGCTTCTTCCTTTGAACGTAAAGTTTGAAGAACCTGTCTAGCCAAATCTTTTTTTCCTATTCTTACTAAGAATCTTGGTGATTCTGGTAATACAAATGTTCCTATTAAAAGTACTATAGCTGGAACCATGGCTCCACCTAACATCCAACGCCATCCTTCAAATGTATGTGCAAATATGAAGTTTATACCATATGAAAAAAGCATTCCTACAGTTATCATTAATTGGTTTAAACCCGATAATTTTCCACGTGTTTCAGCAGGACTAATTTCGCCCATATACATTGGAACTAAAGCAGAAGCACCACCTACAGCTACTCCTAAAATCACACGAGCACATATTAGAAAAGCTGTACTAGTAGATATAGCTGATCCAAATGCACCAATTGCAAATATAATTGCACTCCACATAATCATCCTACGACGACCAAATAAATCTGCTAAAGAAGCCATCATTGAAGCTCCTATCATAGCACCTACAAATAATCCTGAAGTTATGCAGCCTTCTAACCATGAACTTACATGCCAAGTTGCATCAATTCCAGGTAAAGCACCATTAATTATCCCTATATCATATCCAAACATAAAGCCACCAAAAGCTCCGAAAAAATAAATTAAAGCTGGAGATACTTTTTTATTCATTGAATTTTCCTCCTTTTATTATGATTTGATTTGTTAATATTATTAAAACCATAATTAATAGCTGCAAATATAAACAAAATCAAATTATTTTATATCTTGTACTCGATTACATTTTATAAAATTTTGTATACGTTTTACACTCAAAAAAACTGTAAAAGGAGAAAAAATCCGAACTATTTTCTTGCAATGCACAATTCACAGTTCACAATTCACAATGATTGATGATTTTTCTCCGTTAACACTACAAAAAATCTTATAATTTATTCTTTTTAAGATTTTCTGCTCCAACAGAAAATCATCCTTCATTGTGAATTGTGCACTGTGAATTGTTAGTTGCTTACCTATATAGCTTCCTATAATCATTTGGTAAATATCCTGTTGTCTCTTTAAAGACTTTACTCATATATTTTGAATCAGAATACCCTGTTAATTCAGCAATTTGATAGACCTTTAATTCCGTTCCCAATAACAAGGTTTTAACCTTATTTATTCTATAATTTTTAGTATAGGCATTAAAAGATTCCCCTGTTTCTTTTTTAAATTGCTTTCCTAAATAATCGGCTGTAATATTTAATTTTGCTGCAATTTCATCTAAATTAATTCCTTGATTATAATACTCATGAATTAAACTTTCTGCTCTTTTGACTACCAAACTTACTGTTTTATTGTCTTCTTTAACATTTGACTCTGAAATTGCATTAAATAAAATATATAATGCTTGTTCAACTTCTTTCCATGTAATAGCTGTCATAACTTTTTTTAGAATAGTTTGAACATCCAAGTTTTGATATGGTAAACTATTTAACTCTTTAGCAGTATTAATTACAGTCCAGCAAAAATTAACACACGCTTCTTTAATATCCTTTGGCTCATAAATTTCACTTTTACAATAACTTTCAAATGACTGAAAAACCTCCTTCACCTTAGCGACATCCCTTTTCACGATAGCAACCTTGATTTTATTTTCAATATTTATTGGATACAAAAACTGTTTCGTATCCATATTATTTACAACTTCATAATTTATGAGAGTACCTTCTTTCATAACCAAATTAAACCCAAGCTTACTTTTCAAGCCTTCTACACTCTCACTAAGCTTTAATAGTCCATTACAAAAAGCTAATCCATAAACAAATTCCTTTGAAATGATACTTCTAATAATGAAGATAACACTTTTTTCAAAATAAACTTTAACCTTATCTTTGCTTTCCATGTTGTAAATAACCAAAATCACAATATTATCTTGGCTGAACTCTAAAATGTTATAATCAAATTGTCTTTTATTTATTAATTTTAGTTGAGCTTTCAAGTCATTTATTTTACTTTGAAATAATTCTCCTAAATATATTTCAAAAACACCCATTTCTTCTTCAATTGCTAGGTTATATTGTTCCTTTAAAAATGCACTTAAACTATCTGATATATTTAAATTTCCCTTAATACTTCTTAATAAAATACTATTTAATTCATAGAGTTCTTTTGGATGCTCTGCCTTAACCTTTTTTTCCTCATTAATCTGATTTTCTATGCGCTCTAATGCTGATGACAAATCTAAAATTGATATCGGCTTTAAAATATACTCACTAACACCTAAAGATATTGCTTTTTGGGCATATTCAAACTCTGAATATGCGCTTAACACAATAGCCTTTACTTGAATTCCACTATTTCTTAATTCATTTAGCAGTTCCAAGCCATCCATTTTGGGCATTTTAATATCTGTTATAATTAAATCCGGACTTTTCTCTTTAATCAAATTTAATCCTTCAAGCCCATCTTCAGCTTGCCCAACAATTTCATATTTACTATTTATTTTTTCTAGTGTTCTAGAAATACCTTTTCTAATTACATACTCATCTTCTATTATTGCGATTTTCATGTATCCCCCTCCATTTCCTTTTTTATTTTTGGGCTATATTCTTTGGTATACGTATATACACTTTTGTATACTTATTTTTTTCACTTTCAACATGAATGCCTGCTGCTTTACCATAATACATTTCCAATCTTGCCATTACATTTCCAATACCTATGTGATCTTTAGAATACTGCTCTTTTAAAAGATTATTATTTATTTTATATAAAGTTTCTTTATCTATACCAACTCCATTATCTTCAATACAAAACTCAATTGAAGCCTCTTGTTCTCTACAGGTTATAATTAAAATATAAGTTTTATTTTTTTCGAAAAAACCATGACGAATTGAATTTTCAATAAATGGCTGTAGCAATAACTTGTGAGTTTCGAAGCACTGCAATTCCTCACTTATATTTACAAAAAACTCAAATTTATTTTCTAATCTAGACTCCTGTAAATATATATATGACTTTAGCCACTCCAGCTCATCTTTAACTGTGACAACTCCATTGCTATTTAATACTGCATAACGCAATATTTTTGCTAAAGAATTAATCATATTGCTGATTTCAAATTCTTCATTTTCAATGGCTTTCCAATTAATAGTATCCAAGGTGTTATATAAGAAGTGAGGATTAATTTGAGCTTCTAATGCCTTGATTTCTGCATTTTTTTGCCTTAAAGTTGCCTCTGTAACATTTTTCATTAACTCTTCAACACGTTCCACCATGCTATTAAATCCATCAGCTATGGTGCAAATTTCAGTAGGCATGTTTTTATCTTGATCAATTTTAACCTTTAGCTGACCATTTTCTACAGTCTTCATCGCATTAACTACTTTCCTAATAGAACTTGTAAGCTTATCAGTAAACTTAAATACAAGTAATACTAATATAAACACTATGCAAATCATCAATATTATAGTAGTTTCCTCTTCCTGCCTTATCCCCTTCATATACTGCTTTTCATCATACAAATTTTTAATTACCCAACCAGATTTATTATCTTTAATTGCTGTTACTTTATATTTAGAAGTAAGCTCATCCTTTTCATTTTTTCCAATTTTACTCTTATCCTTATAATAAACTATTTTTCCTTCCTCATCACAAATCATGTTTATCCCTAAATTATCACCTTGACTGCCTTCTTGATACTGTTGTGTGCACACTTGCTCTAATACAGATGAATCAATGCTTATAATAACTACACCAATATTCCTATATATATCTCTGTAATCTACTATCTTATGTGCCATGTGAAACATATAATATTTTTCATCACCTATTTTAGTTTCAAACTGAGTTGGAAGGTATTGTATATCATCTGTATTCTTCATAGAATTATCGAAATTCTTATTGAACTTAATCCAATGGCTATTTTCTGAAGACGATGACAACTTATCATAATAAAGGATTCTTCCACTGCTGGTTATAATGGTTATTCCCTGAACACATGTATTGTTATTAACTGTTCTATTCAGTTCTCTACGCAGCTGGCTATAAAGAACATCCATATCTCCTTTTTGTTCATTCATAGCCTCTACTATTTGGATGATATCGTCATTTGAACAAACATCATACATCAAATTTTCATATACATTTAAGGAAAGCTGTAAATATTGCTGTGTTTTGTATACATTATTTTTAATCAATTGATTCATATTTCCTTCAATGTAATTTTTCATGCGAAAGTTAAATATAAGCATTATCAAGGTAACCGGGATAATAGACGATATTAAAAAAGCTAAAACCAATTGATAAATTAAACTGTTTCTTTTTTTACTCTTATTCATTTTATTGTTCCTCTTTTGAAATATTATCCATACTTTGCTGAGCTTCTTGTAAAATTTCATCCAAATCTTTTGAGCCCATTATAGTATCTCTCATAGCATTAGAAATAACTTCAGATTTAAGTGGCCATTTTTTAGTAATTTCTCTTTGCCTTGAGTAATTATAAATTTCATAAAATTTTCTCATAATTTTATCATTTAGATATTGTTTTTCCATAATATCTGTTCTGGGTGCTAGAAATCCAAAGTTACTAATATAGGACTCTACACGATCTTTTTGAGTAACATACTTTATAAATTTAATTGCCGCATCCTTGTTTTTTCCCTTTACTACAGCCCAATTTTCTCCTCCTATTACGGAAACGTTTTCCTTTACTTTAGGAAGAAATGCTACATTCCAATTTAAGCCTTTAGCTTTTTCCCTAATAGTTTGTACTATCATTGGTGAATTAAACATCATAGCAATTTTTTTATTTATAAATTCATTCATTAAATCAACTAAAGTTAAGTTTGTACCATCTTTACTCATTGAACCATTCCTAACTAAATTCTGCACTATAGAAAAGGCTTTCTTACCCTCACTACTATCGATTTTATCTATTTCACCGCCATATGACCATAAAATTGGAAGGAATTCATAAAGACTTTCTTCACTTTGAAGTGCTGTCATGCCAAATCCATGAGTATTTTCATTGGTCAATTTTTTTGCAGTTTCCTCAAATTCTTCCCAGTTTGTAGGTACTTCACATCCAGCCTTTTTTAACATATCTTCATTATAAAACAGGGCTAAACAATTAATTCCAAATGGCACACCGTATACCCTTCCATTCATTTTACAAGAATTTAAAACTGTTTGATCATAAGACCCTAAATCATCTATCTTATCAGTTAAATCTTCAAATAAATGCATACCATTATAATAAGCGTGATCTGCGGAATCTATTAAAACCAAATCTGGAGTATCTTTTTTTATTACACTTAAAGATAACTGCTTTTTAAAATCTTCATCTGGAACATATCTAGTTTTTACCTCTATTTTATCCTGTGACTTATTAAACTTATCAATTAGATCACTAAGTTCCTGCTGATTTTTAGCAATATCCCAATAATACCACAAGGTAAGTACCTTCTTACTGCTCTGCTTTTTATTAATGGTTTTGTTTTCAGCAGGAACTACAGAACAGCCGTTAAGTATAGACAATATCATTATTGTTACAATTATTATTTTAGTAAAGCTTTTCACTCATTTCCCACCTTTTCTATAATTTTTACATATTTATTATTCATTATAGCATATATTTATAAGGCTATGTTTTAAATAAGTGTTGATTTTCACACTTGTTTATTATAAACGAGCAATTCTTACAGTCCGTTAATGACATAAGCTCATATCAACATTATTTTAAAACATAGCCTTATATATTTATTGTTAACGATAACAACACATATTTCGAAGTGCCTACTTATCACCATGGTTTTTTACCATCAAGCCATCCATTATCTTTCCAATAATTATAATCTGTTTTATTCCATTTATTATTTTTTTGCGACATTCTCATTAAATAAAAAAGCATTTTTGCAAAACAGCTAGGACCCTTTTTACTTGAATTTTTAACTGATTTAATAACTTTATCTCCAAGCTTTTGTAATTGTTTTTCAATTTTTTCTTTCTTTTTTGTACCAACGTCTTCAAAGCTCATAGCTCCAACATTAATTCCATAGGAATATACTTTTCTAACCCCCATAAAAAGCAAACTTTTCTTCATAACCTTATTTGCCTCCTTTGTTCCTGCTCCTGCTGCTGTAGATATGACAACTCCAACTTTACTAAACATTTCTTGGTATGGTCTATGAGGCATCCAACGATAACCTAAATGATCTAATAAAGCTTTCATTTGACCACTAACATTCAATACATAAACAGGAGATGACAACACTATGAGATCCGCTTCCTCTAAAGCTTTTGCAATAGGCTGCACTTCTTTATAGTGCGGACAATAGTCTTCACCTTTCAAAAAACACGAAAAACAACTACAACAAAAATGTGGCATATCCTTTGGTAAAAAAAATTCTGTTATATCACTATCGTTAATTTTAGTATTATTAAGCAAATTTTTTACACAGTTATATGTGCTTCCCTTGTGCATAGTACCATAAATAACTGTTACTTTCATGTTTTACTCCTTTTCTTTTATATATTTTATAAAAATCGTGAAACCTTATACACTTTTTCTAATACCAACATGTATAACTTAACAGTTGAATCGATAACACTATATATATATGTTAAATCAACTTTTTACAAGTTTCGAAATCCACTTATAACATTCTTCAAGTTCCTCATCACTTATTAAATCTGATCTATGTTCAAATAAAACCTTGTAATCACTATTTGTTTCATTTAAAGCTTTAAAGTATGCTTCCATATCGCCCCAACCATCTTCTACCTTTAAAGCTTTAAGTGCAGGATAGTGCCCATTTGAATCAACCTTAGCATTCCACAAGTGTACTAAATGTGTATATCTTCCAAACTTTCTAATCACATCTACTCCATTAAAATTATTGTCTGTAAAATCCTGTATATGTATTCTTCCAAAATCAAGACATAATTTAATATCTGGATATTCATCTAATAACTGTTCAAGTAAATTTGTTCCATACACATATTTATTTAATGCATCTAATTCTAAAACAGGTGTAAAATTATATTTCTTACCTTGCTTGGACAATATTTTAAAGAAATTTATGCTTTTTTCTTTAAGTCTCTTACTCTCCACTGATTCTTTAATATAGGAAAGTGAATTCCAATTTTTAAATTTCTTTTATTAATATTTTCTTTTAATCTTTCAAGTTCATGCAAGGATTCCATTTGATTAACTTCAATGCCCCAAAAATAATCTCTAAAATCCCTAGCTTGTTTATTATCATCAAATTTATCAAATTGGCCAATCATAAATCTTTTCATATTGAATACACCGCCTTAATAAAACCTATATAAATTAAATTTTGTCACTACCTTCCACATATGTCAACAAAAAAATAGACTATCATACTAATAATTATTTAATACGTAAATTTTAAATTTTAAGAACCTTTATTCAGAGTACAACTGACAGAGTACAGAGTACAGTGAAGGATGATTTTCTTCCTCTTTGCTACAGAAAATCTTATAACTTATTTTGATTGCTTACGCAATCGCTATATTATCAATGTTGTTCAGCGGAGCTGAACAACATATAAGTTTAAGATTTGCCTGACGTAAGGAACGGTAAATCATCCTTAACTGTACTCTGTCATCTGTACTCTGTACTCTGAATAAATGTTCGCAATAATTTTAAATCACGCTTAAATCCTTTTTAGTTTGACAGTCTTTCTTCTACTGTTACTTTTAAATGTAGTTATCTCAGGTTCAATGATCTTAATGGGATGCCCAAACCCTTATTTTTGTACGTATGCATTTGTAAAATAAACTATATCCATAGGTGTTCTATACACGCCTTTAACATAATCCTTCATGGCAGATACAACATTGTATTCATATAAAGGTATGATTGGCATATCATTCATCAATATATCTTCTGCTTGATGCATTTCATTAAATCTCTTTGTAGTATCTGTTTCAGTTTTAGCTGCTGCTATGAGTGCATCATATTGTTTATTACTATATCCTACAACATTGTTTCCGCTGCCAGTTACCCACATATCTAAGAAAGTCATTGGATCAGCATAATCTGCACTCCAGCCATTTCTAGCCATTCCTGCATATGTGTGCTTGCTTACCTCATCAAGCTGAACTTTTCTTTCAACAGCTCTAAGTGTTATATTAATATTTAAATTCTTTTTAAGCATGGCTTGAATGGCTTCAGCTACACTTTTGTGAAGATCTCCAGAATTGTACATTAACTCAATAGTAGGAAAACCTGTGCCATTTGGATAGCCAGCATCTGATAATAGCTTTTTAGCTTGAGTAACATCACCTTTAGCAGAGTAATACTCTTTTTGCTTAAAGTCTTTTCCATCAGGTCCAATTATACCTCTAGGTACAAAGCTTGTTGCTGGATATTGTCCTGCTTTTGTTACATCATTAACTAAAGCTGTTCTATCTATTGCTAGAGAAATTGCTTTTCTTACATTAACATTGTTTAGTGCCTTTGCTACCGATGCATCAAGTTTAGCTTTTGGATCTAAATTAAAGCTATAGTAATAAGTTCCTATATTAACATAAGTTTTTGCTTTTCCTTGCTTTAAAAGTGTAGGTGTTTGTTCTGTTGGTGGTGTATCAATCATATCAATTTGTCCTGATTGATATGCTGACATGTAACTTGTTGCATCATCTAAAACTGTATATGTTAAGTTCGTAAGTTTAATAGCTGATTTATTCCAATAGTATGGATTTTTTACAAATTCCAATTTATCTTTTTGTTTCCAATCCTTCATCATAAAAGCTCCATTAGAAACATATGTTGAACCATTTAATGCCCAATCAGTAGGATGTGCAGTTATAATATCCTTTCTTACTGGCATATATGTTTGGAAAGCCAATAATGATAAGAAATATGGTGTTGAATTTTCAAGATCAACATTAAGAGTATAGTCATCTACTGCTTTTACTCCAACTTGATCAGCTGTAGCTGCTGCAACACCAGGAGTCTTTTGTGCTGCTGGAAGTCCGCTTTCGTTATACCCCTGCCCATTTTTTAAATAATAAAGCTGATATGCATAATCAGATGCTGTTTCTGGAGCCAAAGCCCTTTTCCATGCATACTCAAAATCATGTGCAGTTACAGGCTTACCATCTGACCATTTTGCATTTTTTCTTAAATGAAATACGTAACTCTTTCCATCTGCTGATACAGTCCAGCTTTGTGCTACACCAGGATGTGGCTTATTATTTGCATCAACATCTGTAAGTCCTTCAAAAGCATTTGCTATTACAGTTCCTCCTTCAACAGAACTGTTTAAACCTGGATCAATTGTTTTAGGATTTGCACCTAAATTGTATCTTATAATCTGCTGTGTGCTTTTTGTAGTAGTTCCTTTATTACTTGCGCATCCACCTAAAAGTGAAGCTGACAACACAGTTGACATAAAAACAGCTATAATTTTTAATTTTTTAGCCTTTAACATGGAATTTCTCCCTTCTATTTTTTATATTGTGAAACCGACTTGAGTTTCATTATATATAGTGTTACCAACATTAACTTTAATATGTAATTATTATTCTTATACATTTTAAAAATTTTTGTCAAAAAAATATGAGGCTGCCGAAAAATTATTTTATACACAAATAAAAAAAGACAGAGTACGGAGTACAGAGTACAAAGTACAGTGAAGGATGATTTTCTTCCGCTTTGCTACAGAAAATCTTAAAACTTATTTTTTGATTGCTTACGCAATGCCACCATTTATGGCGCTCAGCGAAGCTGACAATATCTAAGTTTTAAGATTTACCTGACGTAAGGAAAGGTAAATCAACCTTAACTGTACTCTGTACTCTGTACTTTGTACTCTGTTTTTTAATACAATTTGCATGCAACCATGTGTCCGCCGCCAACATCTTTAAGTTCCATATTGCCTTCCGCACATTCTGGTTTTGCATATTTACATCTTCCCCTAAATCTACAACCTTGCGGCGGATCTATAGGTGATGGTATTTCTCCCTCTAAAACTATTCTTTTGTTTTTTGCTGACATATCTGGATCTGGAACTGGTGCCGCTGAAAGAAGCGCTTTTGTATAAGGATGCAATGGATTTTTATAAAGTTCATTGCTATCTGCTATTTCAACTAGCTTACCTAAATACATAACACCTATTTTATTTGATATATGCTTTACCATGGACAAATCATGTGCAATAAACAAATAAGTAAGTCCTAAATCCTCTTGCAAATCCTCAAGCATATTTACAACTTGTGCTTGTATTGACACGTCAAGTGCCGAAATTGGCTCATCACAAACTATAAATTCTGGTTCAACTGCAAGTGCTCTTGCTATACCAATTCTTTGTCTTTGTCCGCCAGAAAATTCATGAGGATATCTATTTGCATGATCTGGATTTAATCCAACTCTATTTAATAAATATTGGACCCTCTCAAGCTTTTCATTTTTATTCATTAATTTATGAATTTCTATTGGTTCACCTATGATATCCCCAACTGTCATTCTTGAATTTAAGGATGCATATGGATCTTGAAATATCATTTGCATCTTTCTTCTATATGGAAGTATTTCTTTATTTTTTAATTTTGCTATGTCCTTGCCATCATAAATAATTTGTCCGCTTGTTGGTTCGTAAAGCTTTAATATAGTTCTTCCAGTTGTTGTTTTACCGCAGCCTGATTCACCAACAAGTCCCAAAGTTTCACCTTTTTTTATACTAAAAGAAACATCATCTACTGACTTTACATAGCTTTTTTTAGTTGAAAAAATACCTTTATTAATGTTAAAGAATTTAGAAAGATTTTTCACTTCAATTAGAGTATCTTTTTTTTCCATTAGCTTTCCCCCCTTTTAATATTAGGTTCAACCTTTGGTGCACTAGGATGATTAAGCCAACAACTTGAATAATGACCTTCATTAATCTTGTAATTTTCAGGTCTATTTTCAAAACATACCTTCATTGCATAATCGCATCTATCTGCAAATGGGCAGCCCTTTGGAGGTGCTAATAAATCCGGAGGCGTTCCCTCAATTGGTTTAAGCCTTTCCTTAGTTTCCAATTTAGGATTAGGAATACTTCTTAAAAGTCCCCAAGTATATGGATGATTTGCATTATAGAAAATATCCCTTGCACTTCCGCTTTCAACCACAATGCCACCATACATAACATTTATTCTGCTGCACACATCTGCAACTACTCCTAAATCGTGAGTTATAAGTATTATTGACATATTTAATTTATCTTTAAGATCCTTCATTAGCTCCAATATTTGAGCTTGAATTGTAACATCAAGCGCTGTAGTCGGCTCATCCGCAATTACTAGCTTAGGCCCACAAATTAGTGCCATAGCTATCACTACTCTTTGCCTCATACCACCAGAAAATTCATGTGGATATTGTTTTATTCTTTTTTCAGGGCTAGGGATGCCAACTAAACCAAGCATTTCAATAACCTTTTTCCTAGCTTCACTTTTACTTAATTTTTTATGCTTAATTAAAGGTTCACTTAATTGGTCTCCAATGGTAAGTACTGGATTTAAAGAAGTCATCGGATCTTGAAATATCATTCCTATTTCATTTCCGCGAATCTTTTCCATTTCTTTTTCAGAAATTTTTGCTAAATCTTTTCCTTCAAAGAGAATTTCTCCTGTTTTTATCTCTCCATTACTATCTAAAAGACGCATAACTGTCATCATAGTAATGCTTTTTCCACTTCCAGATTCACCAACAACTCCAATTGCTTCACCTTTATCTAAATCTATAGTAACACCTCTTACCGATTGCACCTCACCCATGTGCGTATGAAACGATGTGTGTATATTATTTATTTGAAGCAGTTTTTCCATATTCTACCTCCTACTTTCTCATTTTTGGATCTAATGCATAAGTTAATCCATCTCCCAACAAATTAAATGCAAGCATTGTTAAACAAATTGCTAAAGCTGGGAAGAGTAATTGATATGGATATAATTGATATCCTCCTAATGCATCTGACGCTAAGCTACCCCATGATGCAAGTGGTGGTGCAATTCCTAGACCAATAAAGCTTAAAAACGCTTCTTGGAATATTGCATCTGGGATTGAAAGTGTTAATGTTACAATAATTTGTCCTAAACAATTTGGTATAAGGTGTTTCAAAATTATTCTCATATTAGAAGCACCTATTGTCTTTGCTGCAAGAACAAATTCTTGCTGTTTTAATGTCATAACCTGACCCCTAACAATTCTCGCCATTGTAACCCAAAAGGAAATTGTAAGGGCTATTATTATACTTTCTAAGCCCGGTTTTAAAACAACCATTATGAGTATAACGTATATTGTCATTGGTATTGCGTAAATGGCTTCAACAATTCTCATCATTATATTGTCTACAACACCGCCAAAATATCCTGATATTCCACCATATATTACTCCAATAAAGATACTAAGTACACTTGCGACTAATCCTATAGTAAGTGATACTCTAGCTCCTTCAAGCACTCTTACAAACAAATCTCTTCCAAATTTATCGGTACCAAACCAATGTGATAAACTTGGTCCAAGATCAGCAGAACCTAAATCTTGAGCTGTATAATTATATTTTGAAAGCATTGGTCCAAATATTGCTGCCAATGTTATAAGCACTATAAAACTTAATCCAAGCATTGCTAATTTATCTTTTCTAATTCTTCTAACTACATCCTGCCAGTAGCTTAAACTTGGTCTCACAACCTTCTCAGAATTCTTTTGTTCTTTAGGTACAACTTCAAACATATCTTTAGAAAATTCCATGTGCATACCTCCTAATCACCTAGTTTTATTCTTGGGTCAATAACAACATATAATAAATCTACTATTAAATTTGCAGCTATCAAAAACGTACAGAAAAATACAGTTACACCCAAGGTCGTTGTATAATCTCTATTTGATATACTTTGTACAAATTCTCTTCCAATTCCCGGAATTCCAAATACGCTTTCAACAACAAAGCTACCAGTAAGTAATCCTGCTGTAATCGGTCCAAGATATGTTACTAGAGGAATTAAAGAATTTCTAAGCACATGTTTTAAAACAATTTTACTTTTTGCAAGTCCCTTAGCTTTTGCAACTCTAACGTAGTCCATTCTTAAAATTTCAACTAAGCTAGAACGTATTAATCTCGCAATAAATGCCATGTAATATAAACCAAGAGCAACTGCAGGCATTATATAATTTGAAGGCTGATCTAAACCTACTGCTGGCAAAATAGCAAGCTTAACTGCAAAGAAATATATAAGTATAGGTGCTAATATCATACTTGGAACGGCAACCCCTAAAGTAGATATCATCATACATATATTGTCCACTATTTTTCCCTGTCTAAGCGCTGCAATTATTCCAAGAACTAATCCCATTGAAAGTGCAAATAAAATAGCACAGGTTCCAACTTTTAGTGATGCTGGAAATGAATTTGATATAACTTGATTAACTGTAAGTCCTTCTGTAGTCATAGATGGTCCTAAGTCCCCATGTAACAAATCAATTAAATATTTTTCATATTGAACTCCTAAAGGTTTATCCAATCCATATTTCATATTTAAATTCTGCTCTACAGCTGGCGGTAACTTTCTATCTGAAGTAAACGGACCTCCTGGAATAGCATGCATTAAGAAAAATGTCACTGTCACTACAAACCAAATTGTAATAATACTTGAAACTAATCTTTTTAAAATATACTTAAACATTTTTACCCCCTCAAAGACTTATTATTTGATGTAATTAAAGATATACCATTTTAATAGTTGAACTGGTATATCCATAATTATATATTTTTTCATTTTTATAATCATTTTCCAGCAATGGGTGCATTGGTATTAAAGCTATAGATTTAAATGTTATCAACTAATCCATATTTTTCTTATTAATAATTCAATAAAAAGTTGATTTAATTAGCCTTTTATCAATTGCATATTTATAATACTACATATTTATTTTCATTTCAACATAATTCGACACGATTTTGTCGCCTGTTCTTATTATTTTAGTTGCATTTTTATTCTTATCTTACATTCATTCCAATTATTAACTAACAACTACCCCCTGTTAGCTATAAATTAAGGCAAAAAAAAGAGGATGTGGCACAAAATTATTTATACACAAATAATTTAGTGCCACATCCTCTTTCAGTTATCTTTTTACTCTAAAGGCCTATTTTTGTACATACGCTTTTGTGAAATATAATACGTCCATTGGAGTTCTGTATGTGCCTTTTACATAGCTCTTCATGCAGCAAACAATATTATATTCATACAGTGGTATCACCGGCATATCCTTCATTAAGATATCTTCTGCTTGATGCATTTCATCAAATCTCTTTGTAGCATTTGTTTCAGCTTTAGCTTCTTTAATAAGCTTATCATATGCTTCATTACTGTAGCCTGTAACGTTATTTCCACCATTAGTTACCCACATATCCATAAATGTCATTGGGTCAGCGTAATCTGCAGTCCATGCATTTCTTGATATACCATTATACGTATGCTTACTTGTTTCATCAAGTTGAACTTTTCTTTCAACAGCTGTAAGAGTTACATTTATATTTAAATTTTTCTTAAGCATTGCTTGAACAGCTTCTGCAATACTCTTATTTTCATCTGAAGAATTGTACATCAATTCTATTGCAGGTAAACCCTTACCATCTGGATAACCTGCTTTGGACAACAATTGTTTAGCTTGTGCTACATCACCCTTTGCTGGGAAATATTCTTTTTGCTTAAAGTCTTTTCCATCAGGGCCAAGCATACCAGCAGGTACAAAACTTGTTGATGGGGTTTGACCACCCTTTACTACATCTTTAACCAAAGCTTCTCTGTCTATAGCTAGTGAAATTGCTTTTCTAAAATCAACGTTGTTCATTGCTTTAGCAACTACTGGATCAAGCTTAGCCTTTGGATCTAAATTAAATCCATAATAATATGTTCCTATATCTGGATAAGTTTTTGCTTTTCCCTGCTTCAAAAGTGTAGGAGTTTGTTCTTCTGGTGGTGTATCAATTATATCAATTTGTCCTGATTGATATGCGGACATATAACTTGTTGCATCATCTAAAACTGTATATGTTAACTTGTCAAGTTTGACAACAGATTTATTCCAATAATATGGGTTCTTTACAAACTCTAATTTATCTTTTTGCTTCCAATCCTTCATTTTAAATGCTCCATCAGAAACATAAGTTGAACCGTTTAATGCCCAATCTTTTGGATGAGCAGTTATAATATCTTTTCTTAATGGCATATAAGTTTGAAATGCTAATAAACCTAAGAAATATGGTGTTGGATTTTCAAGCTCTACATCAAGAGTATAATCGTCTGTTGCTTTTACTCCTACTTGATCAGCTGTAGCTGCTGGAACACCAGGAGTCTTTTGAGCTGCAGGCAGCGCACTTTCATTATATCCTTGAGCATTTTTTAAATAATAAAGCTGATATGCATAATCAGATGCTGTTTCTGGAGCTAAGGCTCTTTTCCATGCATATTCAAAATCATGTGCAGTTACAGCTTTACCATCTGACCACTTTGCATCTTTTCTTAAATGAAATACATAATGCTTGCCACCATCGGATACATCCCAACTTTTTGCAATTCCTGCACTTGGCTTATTATTTGCATCAACTTCTGTAAGTCCTTCAAAAGCATTTGCTATTACAATTCCTCCTTCAACGGAACTATTCAAGCCCGGGTCTATTGTTTTAGGATTTGCTCCTAAATTATAAGTTACAGCCTGTGATGTATTAGTTGTTGATTTACTTCCACATCCACTTAAAAGTGAAACTGTTAGTAAAGTAGACATAATAATAGCAACAATCTTTGATTTTTTTGTTTTTAACATAGAATTTCCCCCTTTTATTTTTTGTACCTATCTACTAATATAGATTACATGCGACTTTGTGTCCCCCTCCAACGTCTTTAAGCTGCAAATCACTTTCCATACATTCTTGCTTCACATATCTACATCTTCCTCTAAACCTGCAGCCTTGTGGTGGATCTATAGGAGATGGTATTTCTCCTTCCAAAATTATTCTTTTGTTTTTTTCTGCCATGTCTGGGTCTGGAACTGGTATCGCTGAAAGAAGAGCCTTAGTATATGGGTGTAACGGATTTTTATAAAGCTCATTACTTTCTGCTATTTCAACCAATTTTCCTAAATACATAACACCTATTCTACTTGATATATGCTTTACCATAGACAAATCATGTGCGATAAATAGATAAGTAAGTCCCAAGTCATTTTGCAAGTCCTCAAGCATATTTACAACTTGAGCTTGTATTGATACGTCAAGTGCAGAAATTGGTTCATCACAAACAATAAATTCTGGTTCAACTGCAAGTGCCCTTGCTATACCAATTCTCTGCCTTTGTCCACCTGAAAATTCATGAGGATATCTATTTGCATGATCTGGATTTAATCCAACTCTATTTAATAAATATTGAACCCTTTCACGTTTTTCATTCTTCCCCATTAATTTGTGAATTTCTATTGGTTCACCTATTATATCCCCAACTGTCATTCTTGAATTTAAAGATGCATATGGATCTTGAAATATCATTTGCAACTTCCTTCTATATGGAAGCATTTCCTTGTTTCCTAGTTTTGCTATATCTTTACCGTCATAAATAATTTGTCCACTTGTTGGTTCATATAACTTTAAAATAGTTCTTCCCGTTGTTGTTTTTCCACATCCTGACTCACCAACAAGTCCTAAAGTTTCACCCCTTCCTATATTAAAGGAAACATCATCTACAGCTTTTACATAACTTTTTTTAGTAGAAAAAATCCCTTTATTTATATTAAAAAATTTAGAAAGATTTTTTATTTCAATAAAAGTATTATCTTTTTCCATCAGTCTTCACCCCTTTTAAAATTATGTTTTACTTTTGGTGCATACGGATGATTAAGCCAACAGCTAGAATAATGCTCTTCATTGATTTTATATTTTTCAGGTCTACTCTTAAAACATATTTTCATAGCATAATCGCACCTATCAGCAAATGGGCATCCTACTGGAGGTGCAAGCAAATCTGGCGGTGTCCCTTCAATTGGTTTAAGTCTTTCCTTTGTTGCCAATTTAGGATTAGGGATACTTCTTAAAAGCCCCCAAGTATATGGATGATTAGCGTTATAGAAAATATCTCTTGCACTTCCACTTTCAACAACAACTCCACCATACATAACATTTATTCTGCTGCATACATCTGCAACTACTCCTAAATCATGAGTTATAAGTATAATTGACATATTTAATTTTTCTTTAAGATCTTTCATAAGCTCTAATATTTGAGCTTGAATTGTAACATCAAGTGCTGTAGTTGGTTCATCAGCAATTAACAGCTTAGGTCCACAAATAAGTGCCATAGCTATCATTACTCTTTGTCTCATTCCACCAGAAAATTCATGAGGATACTGCTTTATTCTTTTTTCAGGGCTAGGTATACCAACTAAATCAAGCATTTCCATAACCTTTTTCTTTGCTTCTCTTTTATTCAATTTTTTATGCTTAATTAGTGGTTCACTTAATTGGTCTCCAATTGTAAGTACTGGATTTAATGATGTCATAGGATCTTGAAATATCATTCCTATATCATTTCCCCTAATCTTTTCCATATCACTTTCTGACAGCTTGGTTAAATCTTTTCCTTCAAATAAAATTTCCCCCTCTTTTATTTCACCATTATTATCCAAAAGACGCATAAGCGTCATCATTGTAATACTTTTTCCACTTCCAGATTCACCAACAATTCCTATTGCCTCACCTTTATATAAATCAATGGTAACGCCTCTTACAGATTGCACTTCACCCAAATGTGTATGGAAGGATGTGTGTATATTTTTAATTTGAAGCAGCTTCTCCATAATACTCTACCTACTTTCTCATTTTTGGATCTAATGCGTATGTCAATCCATCACCTAACAAATTAAATGCAAGCATCGTTAAACTTATTGCTAAAGCTGGAAATATCAACTGATATGGATACAGCTGGTAGCCCCCTAACGCATCAGATGCTAAACTTCCCCAAGATGCAAGTGGTGGTGCGATTCCAAGTCCAATAAAACTTAAAAATGCCTCTTGAAATATTGCATCTGGTACTGAAAGTGTGAGCGTAACAATTATTTGACCCATACAGTTCGGAATAAGGTGCTTTAAAATTATTCTCATACTAGAGGCTCCTATAGTCCTTGCTGCAAGAACAAATTCTTGCTGCTTTAATGACATAATTTGTCCTCTAACAATCCTCGCCATAGTAACCCAAAAGGAAATTGTAAGAGCTATTATTATACTTTTTAAGCCCTGACCTAAAACGATCATTATGAGTATTACGTATATTGTCATTGGTATAGCATATATAGCTTCAACAATTCTCATCATAATATTATCAACAGTTCCACCAAAATATCCTGATATTCCACCATAAATTACTCCGATAAAAATGCTTAATACACTTGCAACTAAGCCTATTGTAAGAGAAATTCTAGCCCCCTCAAGTACTCTTACAAACAAATCTCTTCCAAGCTTATCTGTACCAAACCAATGTGATAAGCTTGGTCCAAGGTTTGTAGAATTAAAATCTTGAGCCCTGTAATCATATTTTGAAAGCATCGGTCCAAATATTGCTGCTAAAGTTATTAATACAATAAAGCCAAGACCGACCATTGCCAATTTGTCCTTACTAATTCTTCTTCTAACATCTTGCCAATAACTTAAACTTGGTCTTACAACCTTATTAGAATTTTTTTGTTCTTTAGGTACACCTTCAAACATATCTTTAGAAACTTCCATTTGTATCACCCCTTAATCATCCAGTTTGATTCTTGGATCAATAACCACATACAATAAGTCAACTACTAAATTTGCAACTATTAAGAAGGTACAAAAAAATACAGTTACTCCTAAGATTGTAGTATAATCTCTAGCTGATATACTTTGAACAAACTCTCTTCCTATTCCAGGAATTCCAAATATACTTTCAATTACGAAACTTCCTGTAAGCACACCTGCCGTAATCGGTCCAAGATATGTAACCACAGGAATCAAGGAATTTCTAAGTACATGCTTTAGTATAATTTTAGTTTTTCCGATTCCCTTTGCTCTTGCAACTCTAACATAATCAGTTCTTAAAACCTCGACTAAGCTTGAACGTATTAGCCTTGCAATAAACGCCATATAGTATAATCCAAGAGCTATTGCCGGCATCACATAACCAGAAGGAGTATCTATTCCTACCGCTGGCAAAACCCCAAGTTTTACTGCAAATACATATATAAAGACAGGTGCTAATATCATACTTGGAACAGCAACACCAAAAGTTGATATAATCATACATATATTATCTAAAAGCTTGCCCTGCCTAAGTGCTGCCGCAATCCCAAGAATTAATCCGCTTAAAAGTGCAAACAAAATAGCACAAATTCCAACTTTAAGGGATGCAGGAAATGAATTTGATATAACCTGATTAACTGTAAGTCCTTCTGTAGTCATTGAAGGTCCTAAGTCCCCATGAATTAAGCCAACCAAATACATTTCATATTGCACTCCTAAAGGTTTATCTAAACCATATTTTGCTTTTAAATTTTGCTCTATTCCTACTGGCAGCTTTCTATCAGAAGTAAATGGTCCTCCTGGAATAGCATGCATTAAAAAAAACGTTACTGTTACTACAAACCAAATTGTAATAATACTTGAAACTAATCTTTTTAAAATGTATTTAAGCATTTTATCCCCCCTTATAATATTTATTATTTTCTAATATGGATAACCATTTGTAAAAGCTATAGATATACCGGTTCAACTACCAAAATTTCGAACAATTGATGTATATATACACTTAATTTTATTTTTTTTGGTTTAACCATATAAAAAGCTATTATTAATACAGCTATTTGTTGTAATCATACTAATAAATTATTATTATTTTTAATGATTTATTACCGTTTTGTTAATTTATTTAACATTTTGTTAATTGTATATATAATACCACTATTGTATACTCTTTTCAAGTTTTTTACTTTTAATTTATTAATATACTTTTATATTTTTATATTACAATTTATGATTTTTTATAAATTTCTTCAATATTGATCAAGTTAAAAAACAACAAAAAAACTGTGCTATAGATATACCAACTCAACTATTAAAATTCATGTGCACCATAATGCCAAGAATACGGCATTTTGGTACAAATAAATTTTAAGTTTCGCAGTGGTTTATCTTTAATTAATGCACAGTTTAACTACATATTTCATTTATTTTTTGGCTATGTTTTAAATAAGTGTTGATTTTCGCACTTATTTAAAACATAGCTATTTTTTTTAACATGCCTAATTGTTCCTCTAAATTTTTTATAACTACTTCTTCATTTTCTCCCTTTACACCATTATATTCTAACGTAACTATATCCGGATTTGATTTCTCAAGCACCCAAGCTAATAACTTATAATCTTCATCTGCCATAGACTGGTGAGTATCCATTGGAAAGCCTTCCTTGTTACGCCCCGAACCTGCTAAATGTATCTCTTTAATCCTTTCAAGTGGGAGCGACTTAATATATTCATAAATATCCCATCCATGATCTTGTGCCGTAATTTTTGCATGCGCTATATCAAGCAAAAAATAAATATTATTATTCATAACAATTTCAGAAATCCTTTCTGGCGTAAAATATGGATAAAAATCATATTCTTTACGTTCTATAGCGGTATCTGGCGAATTTTCTATAAGAATTGGTACATTTAAATTATTCTTAAAAGCCTTAATATTTTTTGATATCTGCTCATATATATCATTATCTGTCATTCCATCATGCATATCTGAATTTCTAATTGCAAGATGAACTCCGTAATGAGGAGAATTACATTTTTTGATAAGTTCATTTGCACGGTTAAAATCTATAATTTCTATATTTTTCATCCCTACATTCTCAAAATAGCCCAATCCATGAAGTAAAACTGGACGCATTGAGCGCATAGTTTCAAATTCATTATCAAAGTTTCCAAACGCCCCTGATTTAACATAGTCAACTTTAACAGCATCTTTTTCCAAAAGCATTTTTAACTCTTTTGACCAGTTGCAGCCTATATACATTTTATAACCCCCTACTATTTTTTAATCACTTGGATTTCACACACTTTATTCAGAGTACGGAGTACAGAGTACAAAGTACAGTGAAGGATGATTTTCTTCCGCTTTGCTACGGAAAATCTTATAACTTATTTTTTGGTTGCTTACGCAATCACAGTCCTAATGTTGTTCAGCAGAGCTGACAACATATAAGTTTAAGATTTACCTAACGTAAGGAAAGGTAAATCCTCCTTCATTGTACTCTGTACTCTGTACTTTGTACTCTGCTTCTAAATGTTTCCACGCTTTTATACTCCCTAATATCATATTTTCCAAGCTTTTCTTGTATGTAATTGCACATTTCTGCCCACAACCTTTTTTTATCGGCGTTTAGATAGTCCGTTACAAGAAATTCTTCTAAAATTAATGCAAACTTTGAATCAACTTCTTTAATTTCAGACACACCGTATTTATTATAAACAGGCAGTTTATTGTTTAATTTGCATATTAAATTGCATAAACTTTGCAAATAAGAATTTGTAAAAAACAAAAAGTTATTATAATCTTTTTTATCATACATATCTATTCCATCATTAAAAATTGTTTCAATAAAAAACTTCAAATCCATTTTTCCGGAATCATCTATTTTAACCTTATAATTCTTTACTTTTTCTATTGCTTTTTCTTGAATTTTCTTTAGTTTTTCACCTTCATCATACACTATTTTTGCAACTGAATAGATTTCCATAGATGTCAAGTCTTTCTCTAGCCTATCAAAATACTTCCACTCAGGTGATATGAAATATTCAAACTCTGTATCTAAAAAGAACTCTCTTCCTCTCATTCCTTTTTCATCATCGTGCCATATAAAAAATATATCTATATCTGAATGTTCGTCCATTTTACCTGTTACATATGAACCAGCAATCATAGCACCATAAATTCCATACTTACCTTTCATATATTGGATGTATTTTTCAATTTTTTCTTCTAAAACCATACTCACTTTTATCCTCCTCTATAGTTTAAATGTATTTTCCACAACTCCTGGCAACAAACTATAAATGGATTTACCGATTTTTCCTTCAAAATATTTTTGTATTTCCATAGTTGATTTCCATCTTGGCAGAGTATTTTCATTCACTCCTCCTCTTATTGCCATATCAACAAGCCTTTTTTCCATTAGGCAGAATCCACTTGGTAATGCTATGTAATCACATAATTTTATTAACTTATCATAGTCTGTATCTTCGATTCTTGACAGATATTCTACTATAAAGTCATGCTGTTCTTGTGTTCCATTCCATTTTCCAACCACTATTACCTCATTATTTTTTTTAAAAGCAACATGACTCAAACAAACTTGAGCCGCTAAATCATATCCTTTTTCAATTAAATAATCGTATCCATCAATGCTGTGTCTCATACCACTTGTTGTACCTGTCCTTCTTCCTATATCATGTAATAATCCTAATATATATGCAGTTTCTGGATTCATATCTGAGGTTTGTTCTGCTATTAATTTTGCGCTCATAGCTACATATTTTACATGCTCTACCCATGGAGTAGGATTTAAACTTCTAGCCTCCTCCAACAATAAATTTGCTTCTTCTAAACTCGGTATTCCTCTTTCCATTTTACTTATCCCCTTTTGGATTTTTATCGTGTTCCATGAGCCAGCAATCTCTTAACTTTCCTTCATGAACCTCATGCTTTAAAAGTTTCTTCACTTTTACAAACCCACTTTTTTCATAGCATTTGATTGCTCTTTTATTCAAAACTTGAGGATCTAGCACTATTTTTTGTGCATCTTTTTCTTCTATTAAAAAATCAATCATTGCTTTCATTAATTCTGTTCCTATGCCTTGTCCAAAGTATTGTGGTTCACCAATAAATTGGTCTGTGCCAAATACATTTCCACCAAAATCCGCATAACCATATTCACTGCGTTCTTCTTCATCAATAAGATAAAATTGTATATATCCTATAGGTATATTATAGTATTCAATTATACATCTTGTTACATCACTATCCCCATCATAAAATTTTTCTTTAACCATCTGCTCATCAAATGGATTATCTCTTCCTTCATAATATTGAAGAACCCTGTTATCCGAAAGCCATTTAACTATAAGCTTTTTATCATCATTTTCTAAACCTCTAATACTTAATTTCCCTCTCTTACAAAATAACATCATATTTCCCACTCTCATTTTTAACTGTTATGTAAATACTTTATCTTGTTATTAATCTATATTTTAACATATAATATTTTAAATCTAAAGAAACTATTTAACCAAATAAGTGTAATTATTTAGTAACCATAGATATACTATATGGAACATTGAAATTGCTAATACCAAATTCATACTGCTAAATTACAATTTGTAGAGCAGAGTACAGATTACGGAGTACAGAGTACAGTGAAGGATGATTTACCTTTCGCTTCTCTCAGGTAAATCTTAAACTTAAATGGTGTCAGCTTCGCTGAACACCATTTATGGCGCCATTGCGCAGCAATAAAAAAATAAGTTTTTAGATTTTTCTACGCTCGCGTAGAAAAATCATCCTTCACTGTACTCTGTACTCTGTACTCCGTACTCTGTGTTAAATTGTAATTTCAATGTTCCAAATCGTACATCTATAAGTTTTTGCACATTAAAAAAATTGCGAAATAAAGTGTAGTGTAAAGGCAAATACATCTTTATTTCGCAATATATAGATAAACCAGTTCAACTATTAAAATTCATTTGTTATACTGGTAGACAACACTGAATTTCAGGGTTGTCTACCAATTCAATATTAACATCAGTAATTTTCACTCCTATAATATCCAAATTTTTTATACATTGATTTAATACTTTATTAGCATTTTCTGAATTAATATCTTCACTATATGCCTTAACTACAGATGTATCAATATTAATTTGGGCTATGTCTACAATGATATGCCCTATTTCATGGACAATATTAAACCAATGAAAATACAAATCAAATTTTTCTTGTATTCTCTCATTGCCAAATAACTTATTATATCCCATTTGCTCTACTTGTGTCCCAGTTTCATATCTATCACTTATTATTTTGGCTATGTTTTAAATAAGTGTTGATTTTCACACTTATTTAAAACATAGCTTCCTTTAGTAAGTTTAGCTATTTTTAAAAGAATGTTGATGTGATGTGTTGGCTTTTTATGGACTCTTAGGATTGCTCGTTTATAATTTGCGTAATTTTGACTAGGACGGTCAAAGCCATTTAGGCATCAGGACGATGCATCTAAATGAGTAGCAAATTATAAACGAGCAATTCTTAGAGTCCATTAATGTCATAAGCTCATATCAATTTTCTTTTAAAACATAGCCTTTTATTAAAATTTCTTTTCCTTCAAATGATATTTTAATATTATCTGAATCAATTTTTATATTTGGTCTTTTATGCATTTTAAAATATTCTTTATCTCCTACTTCACCCAAAACTGCTGAAACAAGAATATGCTCTCCAGCATTAATTTTTGATGTTAAAGTAGGTATAACCGTTCTCTCATATATAAGATTTGTATTTGGTTCCGCTCCAATAAATTCGACCTTTCTGTTTCCAGTATAATCTACTATACCAGAAACACCTTCATCAAATTCGTAGAAGCCACTACCATCAAATAAATATTCCTTACCGTTAGAACATGGTGCAGAAAAGCCTCCCTCTGCAGTATCTAGTTCACGATTAGTTTTAATAACATGTATTCTTACGTGCCATGGGGTTAGAGGAACTATAAAAGTTTTTATTTCAACGTCTCTCCAAGGTTTCCATAAAGATTCAATATAATTTTCTTCTATACTATAACTTTCACAGCCATACCTCGTCCTATAATGATTGTCACCTTCCGCTAAAGCTAAACAACTATCAAAAGCTCCTTGCTTTAACATTAAATTACCTTTAGGCACACTAAAACCAAAAGTTGTTGAATATACGAATTTTTCATATTTAGCATCAGCATGGGCATGTTCATGAGAATGTTGACCAGAAGTGAAAGCTTGGACTTCTTTTCCAGATTTATCATGACAAACTATCATTCTTGGACTTTTTTGTACACTCTTTTCAGTAAATACTAAATCTTCTTCGTCAGCTGTCCAAAATGGATGAGTATCAGGAAGTGCTAAAATTAAAAATGTTTTTAGTGCCCAATACGGAGAACCTGGTGCATTGTAGCCTTCTGCCATATTCAAATTTTGATAGCCATATCCTATAGTTAATAAGCCATCCGTCGAAAAAATATCTTTACTAAACCAATATCTTAAATTTCTAAGTACGATGCCTTTTATAACTCCCCAGGGCAAGGCGTCTATATCTGCAAAAGCTAAAGCAGACCAAAAAGCTGATTGAGCAAATCTATAAGTTAAACTTCTTCCAAAAGGTATAGAAGCTCCATCTTTTGAAAACCATTCTTTATAATCCTTGGCAAAAACCTTTGCACGTTCTTTATATAAGCTAGATCTTTCAGGATCATCCTTTTCCATGGCCTTTGCATAAATTAAACCATAAAAATGCATTCCAAATGGTATATAATAATCAATTTGATTTTCATAACCATCAAAATACCAGCCATCGCTTAGGTAAAAAGAATCTACTTTGTTTAATGCATCTAAAAGTAATTCTTCTGAGTATTCTCTTCCACACTTTTTTAAAGCAACATTTACTAAAACTCTGAAAAATAGCCAATTTGTATTTGGAACTACATGCTCATTTATTTGAATCAACCAGTTGTAAAGATTATCCTGTTCTCTAAGGTTCAAAGCGTCCCAGAAAATATCCTTATTCAAAATTAGGCTTAAGGAAATAGATGCCATTTCAACTAACAATTGATCATAATCATTAACCTTTCCCCAATAAGAAACACTATACGGGTCAGTTCCTTCTATTAAACCTTTTACAAAATGCCCTGCCAAATCTACGTCTTCCTTATTTTTTGAAACAGCTAGAGGCCCTATCCCCCATAGCGGTCTTAGAAAAGCTTCAGCCTCTCTTGCATTCTTGTTATAGCATGAGCCACTAGTTCCTAAAAATAAATGTCCTTGCTTTTGATATTTCATTATCCTTACAAGAGGATTACATATATCTAATAATGCTTTTCTTACATCTTCCTTAGTTTTAAGCTTATTATTTTTAAGGTTTTCATTATAAATTTTTTCCTCTTCCATAATTAATCCCTTCGACTTCCCCTCATATAAATCATATTAAAAAAAGCAGATTACTATTGTATTTTTTTGAAGTAATTACATTTTTGATTAATGTTCTATACACCGTCTCCTCTTCTCCTGAATGATTAAATATTTTTTCTTCTATAATTTCAATTTCATTGTTATCAAATTTATTTAGTAATTTTAAACTACCATTTGGACTATTCCATTTAATTATCCCATTTTCAACTAAGGGTTTTAATTTACTTACAAAATTTTCATAAACCCTATTATTATCATTAGTGAATAGCATATAATCCTCTATCTCTAATAACTTTTTAGTATAATTAATCTTAAATAATCTATTAAACTTTTGAAGTCCAGACTCCTTAGGATATACATTTTCAATATCCATAGAAAACTGAACTTTTTCCTTTAATAAACTTGCATGTACATTATGAGCTTTATAGTCTCCAAAAACTTCCTCGCAATCATTAATTATTGGCACCGAATGCCCGCTTGAACGATTATTTAAAATATGATACCTCTTTTCATCATTAAAATAATCTTTTGTATACTTTCCTGAACCAAAGTCAGTTAAGAAAAGCTCATTATTAGAACCTATGATAAAATTGCCAACATCATTATGATTATGAGAATCATTATTTTTTCCTGCTTTTGCAGCAAATGAAAAACCATTCTTCTCATTTATTATTAGCCATTCCTCATCTTCAAAGTATTTTATTTTATAGTTAAGGTTATCTGTATTTAAACTATCATCTGTCCATAATAAATTTCTTGAAAACTCAGCCCATCTAAAACATTCGCTATGCTCTAATAAGCTAACACCTTTACTATAAGGAATAGCTGCTGAAAATTGTTTTTTACAGTAGCACAATATTCCGGTTGGAAGTTGATCTTCTGCAGCATCTGAAAATGGTACAGATTTACCTTTTGCAATTTCGACTTCAACTGGAAAATTAGCTATATTCTTAAGCAAAGGGTTTCTTAAATATTTATCATCATTAAATTCTTCCTTATATTTTTCTGCAAAATAACAATAATAACCAAACCCATATGCCCAATATGAAACACCTTCCGTGCAAGCTCCATCTTCTTTAAAGCTTCTTAAATAGCTATTTAAACTCTTATCTACCTTTTCAAAAATCTTCTTCTGACGTAAAACATCATCTTTTAAAATACTTATAGCTGCCATTCCCAAAGAAGAACCAATTACTGAACTCCAATTATTTTCTTTGTCTTCCCAATCCCACTTCTTACTCAAAAGAGGTTCAAATATTCTATCATTAATCTCATATGTAATTCTATTTTTTATTTGTGTTGAGAAATATTCCTTATACAATTCATAGAATTCAGCTAAAGTTTGAGCCGTTTCAGCTGCAAATAAGTCTATACAATATCTAGCTTTTTCATCAAAAGTATTATTATTTATTGTTAAATGTGCAGGAAGTGCCCAAGTATATTCGGAACATACCTGCCATATTATATTTTCAAGACACTCGATATTTTTCTTATTTTTTTCAATAAGTAGAGCCAAGCCCATTGTTGTAAGCAATCTTCTTCGTTCAAAATATTGCTTTTCAAAAACACTTCGATTTCCATCTTTTAAGTATGCTTGATATCCCATGAAATCTATACTTGGTATAGATTTCATGGCTAAAATTCTTTTCTTTTGAACTAGTATTTCTTCAATAAGTGGCATATTGACATTATTTTTCCTTAATCTCATTATTAAGCCTCCACTTTATTGTTACCATTCACTTTTTCCAGGGCTAGGGCAATTTTTATTTTTTAATAAAGCCCTAACTTGAACAATACATCCGCATTGATTGCAGGTTGTATTATACTCAAGATATTTACAACTACTGCACTTTTCAAGCCTTCTATTGTATATGTCTTCCGATACCAATTTAAAACCTTTATTTTTTTTTATTGCATTAATCATTCTTTCAATATCTTCAGAAACAAGTCTCACAGATGCACTACAGGCTTTACACTTTTCATTATCTGGCATAAGCTACCTCCAAATCTAGTTAAATAAGTTCCAAGGTAACTACAGACATAGGTGGAAGTGAAGCTGTAAGTTCATCCTCAGATATAACTGCTCCATCAAATGCTTTTAATGTAACATTTTCTGCTTCATCAAAAGTATTGTGTGCATTCATTTCATCTGCCGTTAATATAGTTCCTTTGACCGTTGTCTTTTTAGAACCTCTTATATCACACTTAATCTCTGCAGCTTTTAAAGGACTTAAATTACATAATGAAATGTGTATTTTACCTTCATTATCTACTGAAGCTGTTGCTGTTACTTGCGGTATACTTTCATTTTCATAATTATACTCTGGTGTTTCTACATTTAAGCTTAATAATTCTGCATCTTGATGAACCTTGTACATATTAAATACATGATAAGTTGGTGTAAGTATCATCTTTGACCCTTCTGTAAGTATAACAGCCTGAAGCACATTGATTGCTTGAGCTATATTAGCCATACGAACTCTATCGCAATGCTCATGAAATATATTAAAATTAACAGCTGCAACAACAGCATCTCTCATTGTGTTTTGTTGATAAAGAAAACCAGGATTTGTACCAGGCTCAACATCAAACCAAGTTCCCCACTCATCTACAATTAATGCTACTCTCTTAAGAGGATCATATCTATCCATAATATCCGAATGCCTTGTAAGAAGTTCATTCATTCTTAAAGTCTTCTTCATAGTATCAAACCATTCTTTTTCTGTAAATTCGGTAGCTGATCCCTTATTCTCCCATGTATTTCCTGGGACAGTATAGTAATGCAGGCTAAGTCCATCTATAAATCTTCCTGCTTGCTTCATCAGCACTTCTGTCCAATTGTAATCATCATTATTTGGACCACATGCTATTTTAAATATAGAATTACCATTAAAGTTTCTTACATAGCTTGAGTATCTTCTATATAAATCTGCATAATATTCTGGACGCATATTTCCACCGCAGCCCCAATTTTCATTTCCTACTCCAAAATAAGTTAGCTTCCAAGGTTCTTTTCTACCATTTTCAGCTCTTAGATTTGCCATTGGTGACTCACCGTCAAAAGTCATATACTCTATCCATTGTCTCATTTCCATGACTGTTCCACTTCCAACATTGCCGCATATATATGGCTCAGTTTCTAGAAGCTCACAAAGTTTAAAAAACTCATGAGTACCAAAATGATTATTTTCTACTGTTCCACCCCAATGTACATTTACCATTCTAGGTCGTGTTTCATAAGGTCCTATACCATCCTGCCAATGATATTCATCTGCAAAACATCCACCTGGCCATCTTAGAACCGGAATTTTTAATTCTTTTAAAGCATCTATTACATCCTTACGAATTCCATCTACATTTGGTATTTCTGAATCTTTTCCTACCCAAAAACCTCCATAGATGCATCTTCCTAAATGTTCTGCAAAGTTTCCGTAAATATTTTTATTAATTTTCCCTTTTTTAATATCTGTATTAAGAACTACTTTAACCATTTTTAACCCTCCAATTAACATAAACATTAATATATTAATATATATATTAATAATACCACTGGTAACATTTACATTCAATACATAATAAAAAAAATTATGAGGCTATATCACTAATATTATTTAATAAGTAACTTAAAATTATTGCGAACCTTTATTCAGAGTACAGTTAAGGATGATTTACATTTCCTTACGTCAGGTAAATCTTAAACTTAAATGTTGTCAGCTTCGCTGAACAACATTGATAATATAGCGATTGCGTAAATAATCAAAAACTAAGTTTTAAGATTTTCTGTAGCAAAGCGGAAGAAAATCATCCTTAACTGTACTCTGTACTCTGTCAACTGTACTCTGAATAATGGTTCGCAATATTTAAAATTTGCTTATAAAATAATTTTACGACAGCCCCATTTACATTTATAGTTAACTTATTTATAATTATATTAATTAAAGATACCCACTTCTAAAGATATACCATTGTGAATTTTAATAGTTGAGCTGGTTTATCTATATATATAAAGTAAAGAGGTTAATATATATGAAAATAAATACACAAGAACAGTGGCTTCCAGTTTATGAAGCATTAGCAAGTACTGTTCGTTTAAAAATAATAAACTTACTATCTAATCAGCCTATGAATGTTAAGGAACTTGCTCAAAAGCTTGAATTAAGCAGTGCTATAATTACAATGCATATTAATAAGCTAGAAAAAGCTGGCATTATAAAATCAAAAAGGACTAAAAGTAAAGGCGGCATCCAAAAGCTATGTACGCTTGCCTTAGACACTATACAAATTGATTTTCCAATAAGCAAAAATATTGAAAGAAAATCTCATGAATTTGTCTTACCTATAGGTCTTTTTACAGATTGTGATATAGCCCCAACCTGCGGCATTGCTACTACTGAAAAAATAATAGGTTATTTCGATGACCCAAGATATTTCCTAGACCCTAAAAGAGTTGATGCCGGTATACTATGGCTTGGCAAAGGTTTCATAGAATATAAAATTTCAAACTTTCTGCTTGCAAATCAAAATCCAGAGGAACTGGAAATATCAATGGAAATTAGCTCAGAAGCACCTGGCTACAATCAAAATTGGCCTTCTGATATATCGTTTTTTATAAATGACATAAAGTTAGGCACCTGGACCAGCCCTGGAGATTTTGGTGAAAAGAAAGGTATATTTACACCAAAATGGTGGGACAAAAATATCAACCAATATGGTATGTTAAAGCAACTCCACGTTACAAATAATGGCACCTTTATTGATGGTGAAAAATTATCCAATACTTCCTTAAAAGATATTGATATAAAAAGGAAACAGCTATCCTTCAAAATTGCTGTTTTAGAAGATGCTGTTCATGTAGGTGGACTAACTCTATTTGGAAAAGGCTTTGGCAATTACAACCAAGACTTAATTTTTAAATTATACTACAACTAAATTATTTAATGCCTTTCTAATTTGTACAACATTGCTCCATGTGCCGAAATACTAGTTTGAATTCCAGTTTGATCACTTGATACTTTAGCCTGTTTCCATAAATCACGTACTGAAACTTTATATTTAATTGAAAGTTCTTCAAAAGTAATATACAAAATTTGTGTTTCATCAGATAAATTAAACATTGCTAAATAACTACTGCCGTCACTATTGTCCTCACTAAGCCATATAGCATGTTTATTATCTCGCTCTATTTGAACTGCTCCATGTGAACAAGTTACTAAATGAAGTACTTCGTCATTAGTTAAAAGAGACAAAGTACTTTCATCTAACTTTGTTAATTCTGCTCCAATCATCAAAGGTGAACGGAATATACACCAAAGTGTCATCATTGTAATTTGCTCATCTAATGTAAAGTTTGTATAACGTTCCTTACCAAAACCTTTACCAAGTGTGCCAAGGGCAAGCATATCACAATCTGGATAACAACCTTCAGATACATGTTTTTGCCAAACTTCACAGCGTTCAAACATGTTTTTGAGCAAATTCCAATCATCCCAAAAATCATCTGTGATACGCCACATATTCGCATATTTCTCAAGATGCCATGCCTTTTCTATAACAGCAGGTCCAGGTGAGAGACTCAACACAATATTTCTTTTAGAGTTTACAATAGCTTTATGAATCATTTCAATTTCCTTTTCTGCAGAATATGGATTATCCTTATAGAAATTAGTATTGCATATATCGTCCACTTTTACGAAGTCAACCCCCCATTCAGCATATAATTCAAAAATTGAATTGTAGTATTCTTGAGCTCCTGCTTTACAATAATCTACACCATACATATCTGGATTCCATTTACAAACAGAATATGGATTTGCAATTTTATCGGCTGTTACATTAGTCCCTTTAATTTTCAAATGCAGATGTGCAGCATATCTTGGAATTCCCCTCATAATATGTATTCCAAACTTTAATCCTAAACTGTGTATATAATCTGCTAATGGACGAAAGCCAGCGCCATTTTTTGCAGATGGAAAACGATTTTCTGCTGGTATTTGTCTTGAATATTCATCAATATTAAAGTGGCTAAAATTAATATATTGATAATCCTCCCTATCTGTGCCAGCATTAGGATCTGACCACTGAATATCAACAACTACATATTCATATCCATGTGGCTTTAAATACTTTGCCATATATTCTGCATTGGCTCGCACCTCAGCTTCATTTACAGTAGTATCGTAATAATCATAACTATTCCAACCCATAGGTGGAGTTTTTACAAATGACTTTTTTAAAAACATATTTATCACTCCCTATTCTCATCAATAAATTGAAATACAGGCACGAAATTTTTTACTGATAAAAGACAAGCTATTGCAACACCATATGAATACAAATATACAGGAACAAGTGACAACAAAATATAGGTAGAAATCATAATTAAAAAATTCATGTTATATCTTATTGATTTAATAAATGCAAGTTTAAAACAATAATCAATACACTTTTTATTTTCAAATTCATATTTTGCTTTTACTATTAAAATATTTAAAGTTGCAGTTAACAATATACACATTAAAAAAATGTTTAATAATTTTAACAGCAATAATGTTTTAAATTGACTTAAAAAGTTAATATTAAATATTATTAGAAAAAATATTACCATGACTGGAATCCAAACTTTTAATACACTAATAAAATATTTCTTATATGAAATAAAATAATTTTTTAAAATTCCGCCATCTTCGCCTGCTCTGATTATTGCATAAATTAAAGCAAATAAACTAGGTCCTATAAATATGCTAGTAATCACTGATAATAAATTGTTAAATTTAAAGTTAAAAATTAAAAGAGTAAGTAAAAATGGAAAACTTGTAAGCCAAAATAAAATATTGCCTTCTAACAGCCACCATACATAATTTAGAAATCTATACTTATCAAGTAATTCATAAACATCACGTTTCTTTCCCATTTTTACACCCTCTCATAATATAATTAATTATTTTGTTCCACTATTTCCAACGCTAATATTTATTTGGAATAGATATTTTTGTCCAAAGAAATAAATTAAAACTTGTGGAATAGTTAAAACAACTGACATACACATCAAAATTGACATATTAAGCTGTCCTGTAGGGTTAGAAGAAGCTGATAAAACTTGTGCTCCTAAAGCCATTGTCATTTTATTTACATCTGATGTATAAATTAATGGTCCCATGATATCTCCCCATTGAGCATTAAATGTGAAAATTGCAATAGCACATACAGCTGGTTTTAATAATGGGAATACTATCTTTCTATATATTCCAAAGTAACCCAACCCATCTATTTCTGCTGCTTCGTAAAGTGATGATGGAATTGATGTCATAAACTGCCTTGTAAAAAATATATTATAGGCTGATCCAAAGAACTGAGGAATAATTAATGGCCAAAGGCTATTGTACAATCCAAGATCTTTAAATATAACAAATACAGGAATAAGTGTTATTTGTCCTGGTAACATCATTGTGGATAAAAGTAAGAAAAATAACTTATTTTTGTGTTTATATCTCATTTTTGCAAATCCATAAGCAACAATTGTACTAGAGAAAATTTGTCCAATTATACTTAAGACAATAATAAATAGTGAATTCATAAGCCAATGGCCTACAGGTTTATCAGCATTTCCTGTAAATAAGTTTACAAAGTTAGACCAATAAAATTCTTTAGGTATTACAGTAAATGTTTGCTTAATATTCGATTCAGGTGAGGCCAATGCCATTGAAATCATATATATGAATGGCGAAACTAAAATAACTGAGAAAAAAATAAGAACTAAATAAATAATTATCTTTGAAAGCTTCGACAAATTTTTATCTAACATTATCTAACCTCCTCTTCATAGAATACCCACAAACTTGAACTCTTTAAAATTAATAATGAAAATACCATTATAATAGCAAATAAAACCCATGCCATTGAAGAAGCATACCCCATTCTAAAATCAGTAAACGCAGTTTTATATAGATAAGGTACAATCATTGAACTTGCGTTATCAGGTCCACCTGAAGTCATCATGTAGACTTGAGTAAAGGTTTGCATTGTTCCTATAATTCCAGTAACTAAATTAAAAAATATAACTGGAGTAATTTGTGGTATTGTAATGCTCCAAAACATTCTAAGTCTACTAGCTCCATCAAGTAATGCTGATTCGTACATTTCTTCTCCAACACTATTAATAGATGCAAGTAACAATATCATCGTACCTCCAACTCCCCATAAAGCTAAGAAAACAAAACCAGGAAGTACGTAGGTTTTACTAAGTAACCATGAAGGTCCCTGTATTCCAAAAATAGCTAAAGCTTTATTTAATAAACCATTAGTTGAAAGTATTCTAGCAAATAGTAACGAACTTGCAACGCCAGGAACTACCGCTGGAAGGTAATACAAAGTCCTAAACAATTTCATTCCCTTTAAATGAAAACTTAATAAATATGCCATTGCTAGTGATAGTACCATATTAATTGGAACCATCATAAATGTATAAACAAAGGTATTCCTTAAACTAATAACAAACACATCATCTTTAGCAAATAATTTTGCATAGTTGCTTATGCCAATAAAATGCAAACTAGAAAACATATCCCAATCAGTAAAACTTATTATAAAAGAAAACAGTATCGGAAAAAATGTAAATATTAAAAATCCAATTAACCATGGTGAAATAAAAACAAAGAACCAATTTCTTTGATTTCTTACCCTTTTTCTATTCATCTCTTTTGCCAATTTTGCACTATTAGCTACTTCTACCAAAATAAATCACACCCTTTTGTGAGAAGCTATTGAAGGATATTGTCTAAGTATTTTCACAATAGCTTCTCATAATTTATTTTTTTATAAATTCTTACTTATAATTATCCAAAATCTTGTTCATGTTTGTTTCCATCTTCTTTAAAGCATCTTGAGGCGTTAATCTTCCAAGTAACATTTCTTTTATTTGATTTCCACCTTCTGTTGCTATTTCTGAGTAATAAGGTCCTTTAAACGCTCCATCAACTTTTACTCTTTCTATTGAAGTTCCAATTGCTGCAAGATTATACTTTTTACCATTAACTTTTTCATTGATAAAGTCTTGTGAATTTATTACATCTAAGTTAGCAGGGCAGTCACCAAGTGATTTTGCTAATATTTGTTGTGCATCTGTACCTGTCATATATTGTACAAACTTCCATGCAGCATCTTGATTCTTTGAATCTTTAGAAATAGTTAATGCACTTCCAAAAGGCCATGAAGCTTTTTCTGTACCAGTTTGAACAGGAGCAATATCCCAATTTAAGCCAGATACTTTTGAGAAACTATCAACGTCCCAAAAACCTGTCTCTAACATTGCAACCTTACCTTGTGAGAAATAAGAATCACCATTTGAATTCTTTACAGTTTCTAATGTTTTATAATCCAATATATCTCCTTTTTTATAATCATCATTGTACTTTTTAAGAGTTTCTAAGTTTTCAGAAGAATTTATAGCTACTTTGCCATCTTTTATAATATCTCCACCATTTGCTTTTATGAAAACACCCCAGCATGGCATCCAGTCTAATGAAGCGCCACCCCATTGAACTGTTTTTCCATCTTTCTTAACAGTTAACTTTTGAAGTGCATTTTCATAATCATCAATTGTCCAATCACTTGTTGGATACTTAACTCCAGCCTTGTCAAATAAATCTTTGTTATAGTACATGATTATTGGACCGCTACGATCTGGAAGTCCAAAAATCTTATCCTTATATGTGTACTGTGAAATAGATTCTTTACCCCAAGTTTTCTCTGTATCAATATTTGCTTTTTTAATTTTATCCGTTAAATCCATGAATCTATTTTTAGAAGCAAATTGCATTCCATTTTCTGCAACTTCCATAACATCAGGAGCTTTTCCACCTGCCATCATAGTTTGAAGTTTAGTTTCATAGTTATCTGCTACTGTAATGACTTTAACTGAAATATTAGGATTTTTCTTTTGAAATGCCGCTATACGCTCCTTGTATACATTAGTATAGGTATCGTCACCACCCCAGTGTGAAAATGTAATTGTAACCTTACCATTAGACGCAGTATTTGTTCCAGTTCCACAACCACTCATTAGAGTTAAACCTAAAGAAAGGCTTACTAAAGTAGCTATCATTGCAAATCTTTTTTTCTTAAACATATCATATTCCCCCTTGATTAATTTAGATAAACGTTTACAGTTTTGTTTTATATTTTCTCCAATTCAAAAGTTATACCAAAATAACAATTTGCATGGATGAGAATAAACAAATTAAACCCTATTATAATATTTTATATTCTATGGACTCTAGGCTACTATTCTGATTAATTGCATAAACGTAAAGATGGATTAAGCCATTTTCCAAAATTTCATTTGGTAAAAACATTTTATTAGGATTTCCACCAGAAACTTTACTTTGATTTTCATTTTCTGATAAAAATATTCGTGAATACATCTTCTTATTTGCAATTGCCTTTATCAATATGTCTTTCCCCTTAATTTTTAAGTCAATTCCCCTTTTTAAATGTGCCTCTTTTATATTAATGCTAACCAAATATTCTAGTCCCTGTGATAATACTATATTTGGCAGCGAAACTTGCTTTAATTCTGTATTTTCTAACTTCTCAACTTCAACTCTTTTTACATCACAATTTTCAATTAATTTTCCTTGTATTAAAAACAATTCACTTGCAGCACAACTATGATGTGTTTTTTCTACTAAAACTTCTAATTCAATTGAAGGTAGAGAATTAAATTCGCTAATATCTAAAAATCCACTTTTAGACACCTTGCTAAGAAACTTATTGTTAACGGTAACATAATAATCAGCTTCTGATTCATTAAAATATAAATACAGTGCATTTCCTTCTTTTAATTTTACAGTTTTTTTATAAATTGCTTTAAACGAATCTGAAACATATAACCCGCTGCCTAACTTTTGCAACCAATCATATTTTTTTCTTCCATCTAAATCAGTAAGAAACCACAACTCGCTTATATTGTCATAACTAGTGACAGCTATAATTTTTCTGATACCCCTTTTTGAAGCTAAAAGTGTATTAGGAGTTACATTATCATCAAAATTGCTATGTCCCCATATTTCAGCTCTTATTCTAAATTGCTTTCTTTTTCCATCCCTTATTTGAACAAATTTGTTGAAGCCTCCATTAGCTATTGTTTCAACATACTCCCCATCTTGATATACGTTTACAATATCACCCGGATTCTCCAAAAGTAACATATTATAAGAGTTCATTGTATTATTTGGTAAGCTAAATTGATATTCTCCAACTCCGTAAAAAATACCGTAATCCTCAAGGAAGCTATCCTCACCATTAGCATTTTGCCTTTCAACCGTTGTCCTATTTATCTTAGTTATCTCCCCAATTTCAACCGTTCTAATTGACTCAAAAGATTTTTTTGCCTTTTTTTCAATATCTGCTAAGCCGTAATTTTTTATTAAAATTTCTTTTTCATCGCAAATTATTGAAATGCTTTCTTTTGCATCACTAAATGATAAATCTACCCTGCCAAATGCTATATTGTCTCCATTTACTACGATTTTATTTTTAGAATTAAATTGTAAAGAAATAAAACTATTAGTGCGCGTAAAAACATCTATAATAACCTTTTCATTTACCTTATCAATATTAGTTATTTCTGCCGTTGATAATAATATTTCAGCATCCATATATGGTGCTAGTAAAAGGTTTTCAATTACGTAATGAACATGCTGTGGCAATAATTGTAATTCTATGCCACTTATATTAACTGTAATATTATCTTCTTCCGGATTTAAAAATGTGTGCAATTTAGTATTATCTTTATTTGCAATATAGTGTACTTCGTTATTTATATTATTTTTATCAACAACTACATTTCCCTCAGAAACAATTGGCTCAAACAATTTATAAATTCCTTTAAATACTATTGCCTCTTTTTCCTGTTCCCCATATTCACCATCAGGAGTAACTAATGACGCAAAATCATAATCAGATGTCATAAATGCATTTGGCTTTCCCCAATTAGATAATCCATTGTAGTAGTAATAGTCACTGCCACCAACTTGATTATATGGTGCAATTAAACTAGCCCCTATTCCAAAAAGCATCCTAATCATTGTTATATTACGCTCTGTTTCCGTTACAAGAAGTGGTGCATTTAACTTATCACATAATTTTTTTACATGTTCTATGCCATATGCAAAATTACGATTATAACGTCCATAATATACATTTAATGCTGGAATAACGTCTTCTATATATCCTGTTGCTCCACATATATCTCCTTGTCCTGCACAAGCGATAACTGGGATATCAAAATTAAAACTTTTCACCATTTCACTTAACTTTTTCATATATCCACTTACATCATTGCAATTGTAAAAGTCCAATTCATTTTCGATTTGTATTGCTATAATTGTTCCTTCCTTAGAAAGTTGATACTTAAACAAAATGGGTAAAATCTTGTTATACCATTTGCTAACATACTTTAAATAGGACAAATCATTTTGTCTAAGAGGAAGATTCTTTGATAACAAGTAAGCTGGTAATCCTCCCATATCCCATTCAGAGCAAATATATGGTCCAGGTCTGGCTATAACATACATATTATGTTTTCTAGCCAACTCTAAAAAAGAATACACATCCCTATTCTCAGTAAATTCCCATTTGTTTTCTTCACGTTCATGATAATTCCATGGAAAATAGACATCTAAAGTGTTATATCCCATTTCCTTTATCTTTAACATACGATCTTCCCACAATTCCCTTGGTATCCTAAAATAAAAAAGTGAAGAGCAGAGTAAAGACCGCGGTTTTCCATCAATTATTAATTTATTATTTTGTATTATTACTTTTTCCATTTTACTCCTCCCTACATTATTAATTTAATAAGTAATCAAAGCAAAATTTTTCATTTGTGAAATCCTTTTCTGTCGATTGCATAGTATAATATTAGAAGTTATTACATTTCTAATATTGGGGTAACACTTTTTTAGTTTTTACTTAATTTTTCTAAAGAAACAGAATTTTTTTCTTTTAAATTCTACTCAAATTAGTATTTTTATTATATATTTCTTTATATATATAAATAATGTATTATTTGATTAGAAATCCTTTTCTATTCTTTAATGTTATAATATCAAAATTTTAACATGTTTTCAATAGTTTTTGATAAATTTAAAATAAAAACAAAAACCTTTGAATTTAACAGGAAATTATTTTACTTAACAAAATCAGCACAAGCCTGCTTTTATAAAGTTTTTCAAAATAAGTTCAATATTTGTCAATTGGAAATTTTCCAAATAAAGTTTAAATTTTATATAAGAATTTTTAGCTTATACCTGTAAATTTTAAAAAAACCTTTATTAGTTTATTTATATCTAAATCCATATGAAAATATTCCATCATTTAACAATACCTATAATTTTCATTATATCTACCAATATCCATTTACCTTCCTCCTACCACTTAAGTAACTATCTTACCTAAATACCATCCTATTGCCCACTCTTCAAAGTTTGTAGCAACTTTATTATATTTATCTTCTATAGGATAATAAACATAAATTGTTGTATCATCACATTTTCCATCTATAATTTTATATCCAAAATGTTCACCACATCCATTATCAGCAAAGCATAAATACTTTATTTTATGTTTTGACTCAATCATTTCAAGATATTTATCATGTTCAAAAGTGCCATTTAGAATTGATTTAACTGACCAATAAACATCGTCAATAACTATAGTTTTATCTTCATTAGGTATATACATCAATTCATCTACTCCATTTGAAAACATTAATACATCCACTAATTCTTTCGGAAATTTTATATTCAGTTTACTTTGAGCTTTTTCAATTTCCTTACTTGTAGCCCCAGGAAAAAGCTTAATCCTATTAGGCAATAAAATTTTTTCTAATTCTTTTACAAAATCATTAACATCCATCATTAAACCCTCTTTTATATTTTAATTTTAGCATCTCAAAATAAAAAATCGTTTATACAAGTTCTAACTGCTTCCTCGGTGCTGCTAAAAAGCACTCCACAATTTTTAAGCTTATTATTTGATATTCTTAAGTCCCTATTTTTTTCTTTGTACCTTTCCGTATCTTTTATTAAAATTTCTTCACTTCTATTTTCTAATCGCAATGCTTTAATTACCTCTTCTGCAACTTCATAGGTACTCAAATTATTTTCACTTCCAGTATTATATATCCCACTTGTCAGATTTAAAATTTTATCAAAGTTTTTTACTAATTCATGTACATATGTGATTCCTCTGTATTCATTTGCTGGAAATCTTATAGGTTCATTCTTTATTGCTGTCTTTACTATATTCCAAACAATATTAGAATTTGTTTTTTTTGGCTATGTTTTAAATAAGTGTTGATTTTCACACTTATTTAAAACATAGCTTCCTTTAGTATTTTAGGATATTTTTAAAAGAATGTTGATGTGATGCGTTGACTTTTATGAACTCTTAGGATTGCTCGTTTATAATTTGCGTAATTTTGACTAGGACGGTCAAAGCCATTTAGGCATCAGGACGATGCATCTAAATGGGTAGCAAATTATAAACGAGCAATCCCTAGAGTCCATTAATGTCATAAGCTCATATCAACATTCTTTTAAAAAATAGCCATTTCTTTTTCCTCAATATTTAATGCAGTTCCTCCAACCTTTACCCTTTTAATTTCATTGTTTATAATTTCTAAGCTGGATAAAATTTCTGAGGGTTTTCCCATGGAGTATCCCTGTTCAAAAACTAAATTTTTTGCTTTCTTTTCATGAATTATTCCATGTTTGTATAAGTAACAACTCAACGCTCCATTTGACGTACCTGTTGCAGCTTCTTCCGGAATATCATATAAAGGCGCAAAATTTCTGCAATGTGCAGTTGAATTATTTTTTGTTTCCAAAGAGAACAGATGGTAACCAACAACCCCATATTTTTTAGTGACAGTTGAAATTTTATAAAAATCAGGTTTTATGTCATGCAAATTGCTAAGCGATTTGATTGGAATTAAAATGTCCTTTAATCCTGTAGATACGATTTGAATAGGTAGCCCATCGTTAATCTCATCTTCTTTAATATTTAACGATCCTGCTATTTCTTTTTTATCAAGTGTTTCATAAAATTCTGGATTTTTCTGTTCCATATAAATTACATTTTCATCACCGCATTCTATACCTAAAATTCCAGACTTCGTTTCTTGACTATACAAACCTTCTTTTATAATGCCTTTATACGCTAATAACGTAAATGTTGCTATAGTTGCATGTCCACATAAGTCAACTTCTGCATTAGGTGTATAAAATTCAACTTTAAAATCAGCTTTGTTTGACTTTTTTACAAAAGCTGTTTCTGAAAAACCAATATGATTTGCAATTTTTTGCATATCAGTTGCTGTTAAAAAGTCTGCCTCTAAAACAACTCCCGCTGGATTCCCACCATATTCTGTTTTTGCAAATGCATTTAATGTATAAATTTGCATATTCACAGCCTCCTCATTATTCATTTCAACCGCCTTTAATTTGTTAATTTTTTACTTATAATGTTATATTACACCATTTATTATTAACTGTCGAGTTTACTAATATTATCTATATGTAATAATCTTTCAATGAAAAATTCAGCAATTGATGAAGTCAACTACATGTAAATACTCAAATTAAAGTGCGTAATAAAGGCTGTTGCAAAAAATTAGTTTTTACACAAATCTTAAAAAATACGAACCTTTTATTCAGAGTACAGATGACAGAGTACAGAGTACAGTGAAGGATGATTTTCTTCCGCTTTGCTACAGAAAATCTTACAACTTATTTTTGATTGCTTACGCAATCGGTATATTATCAATGTTGTTCAGCGAAGCTGAACAACATTTAAGTTTAAGATTTACCTGACGTAAGAAGGGTAAATCAACCTTAACTGTACTCTGTACTCTGATTTTTAGTTCGCAATAATTATATTTTACGTATCAAATAATATTAGTGCCCCCACTTTTAATCTATTACAAAGCTATTGACAAACTATATATAATAATATTTTCTAATATACTCATTCCATTTATTTTGCAATTCTATTTCCGTCATACCAAATATTTCTTCAAAGTTTCTAGGCGACTTTATAAAATCATACAACTTCTCATATCCAAATATATTAACTATTGCTTCAACTATAGTATATGAATACTGATATCCACCCTTTTCAAAGAATTTTTGAAAATCTGCTCCAGTGTCCAAATCCCTAAAGGAAGGTACTATATTGTTTTTAATTCCTTCCCTAACCGTATTCCTTATCCAACTCATGTTATTGTCTTTTGCCTCATAAGAAGCAATTCCTTCGTCTAACCATCTCGGAATACTATCATTTATTTTCTTTACTACAATGTGTACAAATTCATGAACTGCCGTATTTACAACATTATTAAAATCAGATCCTGGAGGAGGATTTAAGGGAGATGCAATAATAACTTTTCCCTTGCCTAGTCCTCCCCTTATCCAATCTCCTGCATTTTCAATTCCTAACGCTCTATGCATTTTTTTACGGTCTGAATGAATTTCAATATTTAGCTTTTCTTTAAGCTGTTGGTTTAAATTATTAGTAACCTTATTATAATTATCCTCAAGAACATCTGAAACTTTTTCTATGCAAGACTTATCCATTTCGCTGTAACTGATTATAAAATGCTCAGTTTCTTTTTTATAAATTGGATTAGTATTTTCTTCTAATATTTTTGTAAAATTCATATTTCTCCTCCTCTACGTATGTGAAGTTATTGGAAATTGTATTTCTTCTTTTAGTAAATCATCTTTATCTATTACAAACAGTGTCGTATCTTCTCTTTTCTTTGTTCCTTTAGCTGCCTTGTATTTACATAGTTCTGGTACAAAATTAAGTTCTATCGTTTTATCCTCCAGCATTACAACTTTTTCAATAATGCTCTCTAAATCAATAGCTTTTAAGCTTACTATATCATATATATTTACAATTTCATTTTCTCTTTGTAATATTACTATAGTATCTTCATCCTCCAAGTAATATAAGTCATCCTTAAATTCATAAAAGCAATAAACTAATAAAGGCCAAATGTCGTTACACACTCCAAAAGCTTTACTTATAGGTTGTCTTAAATTTACAAGTCTCTTAATAATTTTTTTATCTTCTTCATCCTCCGTATTTAGCTTTCTTATTGCGCTTTCCTTTTTCTCTACATCTTTTGCAACTAATTTATAAGAAGTTTCATCAACCTTTTTAAAACCAAACTTAGGATAGAAATTTAAAACGCTATCGTTAGCCAAAAGATAAATCAAATCATACTCATCTTTGTATTCTTCTATAATATGGCTAATAAGCTCTCTTGATAATCCCTTTTTTCTATATTCTGGCTGTGTCATTACAGTGCCAAGCTGTAGTGCTTTTTTCTTTTGGCCATCTATTATGAGTTCCATCTTATTTATTGATACATTTGCAATAACCTTATCTCCATAAACCTCAGAATAATTTACATATCTATTAAAAAACAATTTATTTTTATACCATCTCTCAAAATCAATGTCAAATGTATTCTTAGCCAATTCATTAAAGCTACTTCTATATTTTTCATTTTCCATATAATTACTTATAATTTTATAATTACTCATATTTAACTATCTCCTCTATTCAATCAAAAATTCTAATTGATAATCTTTCCCTTTCAAAAAAATAAAAATAGGTTGCAGCGAAATATATTTCACTTGCAACCTTACTAAAGATATACCATATACACAGCAAGACTAATTTACTGCATAAAAAAACCATACGTTAAGTATGGCATTTAATAGCATAACAAATATAAAATCATTCACATTAAAAGAACCTCTCAATTCTTTTAATATCATAAATTTACAAAAGGTATAAATGCAAAACTATTCCTTAACATTGTTTATCTAAAAGAATGTAACCTCAATAAACCTGCACGCAAACGAGCAGAAAACCCTCTTAAAGATTGGTATTAAATTATATTACCTTTCAACGTTCGGAATTGGTTCACCCATTTATTTGTCCTCCTAAAAACTTATTAACTGCATCTTACTATATTATGCTTATATTGTCAATTGACTATTGTACTAAAATTAGTATATTGTAATTCTCTTTACTACCTTTGAAGTATTTACATCAACATCTAATCTATAGGCATTTTTTAACTTGTAGTTATCCCTAGAACTTGCTGTATTAGTCGACATCTCAATTTTATAATAACTATACTTTGAACGTTTATCTGATGAATATACTTTGTCACAATTTCCACCTTGAGCAGTTAAAAATACAGGAATCTTATTAAGATAAAAACATTTGTTATCAATTTTAGTTTGAATAAATATATGATTATGATGAGTAACAATAAATAAAATTCTATTTTTTCCTATATCATTAACAAAATTTTTAAAAAGTGCCTCAGCATTAGGACATAAAACATGTGACGGCGGATTTCCTTTAAATTTATTCATACGTGGAGGCATATGCATATCTATTATTATTTTAACGGCTTCATCCTTTACAACTGCCTTATACGCTGCACTATTTTTAATTTCCAATATAGAATTTTTCAGAATAGCACCTTTTCCATTTAAGCAACCATCATTAGCTGGTCCACCTGTATTAAGCATGATAACTGCAACCTTAGGTCCAAAACTACTGTCATAAAGCTTTATAACCTCATTTAACTTTAAAGATACATATTTTTTATACTGACTAAGAGAAGTATCTTCCTTATATTCATGATTTCCTATACCCGCAAAATACGGTATTCTATAAGATTTATTATTCATAAAATTATTGGTTATTGCTACAAACTGCTCTAGATGTCTGCCTCTATCTCCTTCATCACCACCACTAAAAATAGCCATAAGTGTATTATCTCTACTATTTATTGATTTTAAAATAGCCTTATAACTTTTAATCTCATATTTACATATAACATCTGGTCTTTCATTCATTCCCACATGTTCATCAGCAAGAAATATAATACTAAACTCTGTTGGTTTTCTAAGATATATATCTGATATTCTATGCTTTAATTGCTGTTTACTTGCATCATTTAATTTCGCCATGTAAATCACCCTTATACACCAATTCACAATAAAACTTTGGGTTGTCGTACAAAATTATTCTATACACAAATTTAAAATATTGCGAATTAAATCAATTCACAATTCACGATGCACAATTCACAATGAAGGATGATTTTCTTCCGCTTTGCTACAGAAAATCTTAAAACTTATTTTTATTGTTTATACAATTGCAATAGTTTTGCTTTTATTCAAAAATTCCGTAGGCACGGAGGAATTTTTTCCTTAAACCACTGTAATTGCGAAGTAAGAGCGTTTTGGAACGATTTAAATGGCATCTTATAAATCTAAGAGGAATATTTTCAAAAGACTTATAACTTTCAATTGTCTGAACGGTAGTGAGTTATTGAAAGTTCTTAGGCTTTTAAAAATATTCCTCTTAGATTTATTGATGCAATTTAATGTTCCAGAATGCTCTTACTTCGCAATAATTTTAAATTACGTATCAAATAAGCTTAGTGCGACAACTTTAAAACTTTGCATATTTTTGCAAAATCATATATTTAATAAATCGTAATTGCCTTTACTACCTTTGAAGTATTCACATCAACATCTAATCTATAGGCATTTTTTAACTTGTAGTTATCCCTAGAACTTGCTGTATTAGTCGACATCTCAATTTTATAATAACTATACTTTGAACGTTTATCTGACGACAACACTTTGTCACAATTTCCACCTTGAGCAGTTAAAAATACTGGAATTTTATCAAGATATAAATATCTACTATTAATTTTAGGCTGAATATACCCATGCTTATGATGAGTTACAATAAATAGGATTCTATTTGTTCCAATGCCATTAACAAAATTCTTAAAATGTGTCTCAGCATTAGAACATAAACGATGGTGGGTCGGTGGATTTCCTCTAAATACAGGCATACGTGGAGGAATATGCATATCTATTATTATCTTAACAGTTTTATCCTTTATAACGGCCTTATAAGCTGCACTATTTTTAATTTCTGATATAGAGCTTGCTATAATGGTTCCACTTCCATTTTTACATCCACTATCAGATGGACCTCCTGTATTTAGCATAATAACTGCGACCTTAGGTCCATAATTACTGCCATACAATCTTATAACATCATTATCACTTGAGGATATATATTTTTTGTATTCACTAAGTGATGGGTCTCCTTGATATTCGTGATTACCTACTCCTGCAAAATATGGTATTCTATAATGCTTTCTATTCATTAACTTTTTAGTAATTGATACAAAGTTCTGTACATATACCCCCTTATCGCCTTCATCGCCTCCATGAAAAACAGATATAAGGGTATTATCATTACTGTTTATTGATTTTAAAATAGCTTTATAGTTTTTAATTCTATATTTACACGTAGGATTTAGCCTTTGGTCCATCCCTACATGTGCATCTCCAAGAAATATAATACTAAACACTGATGGTTTTCTAAGTGCTGCGGTTGCCCTTCTTGTCTTTAACTCATTTTTACTTTCCGAATTTAATTTGGCCATTTAAACCACCCTCATACACCAATTCTAAAGAATGGAGTTATCACACTAAAGAATATTCAATCGTAATCTTTAATATCTACATATTAAATAGTTATTAGTGCACCATCCTTTTCTGCATTTATTATTCTAATCACGCCTTATATTGATATATGAAATATTGGTGTTTTTGTTACAAATCTACGAAATTATTTTCACACTTATATTTTAATAATATCTTTTTTACATTATAATAATTAATAAAATACAAAATAATTGGGAGTGAATTTTAATGAAGTTATCTATAAGAGAGGCTGTAAGCGATGATTATCTAAATATCTCTAAACTTACGCTTGAAGTACACAGTTTGCATCTAAAAAATAGGCTCGATGTTTATTTAGATGTTAGCAATCCACTGGCGAAAGAATATTTTGATAATTTACTTAGTGATATTAATACAAAAATATTTGTAGCTGAAAATACTGTCAATAAAGAATTGGCAGCCTACAGCATATTAAAAGCTATGAGTACTCAAAGCATCCCAATTCTAGTTCCCCAAAAGTTTGTTTACATAGATGATTTTTCCGTTAACTCAAAATATAGAAAAAATGGAATTGGAAAATTACTATTTAATCATATTGTAGAATATTCAAAATCAATATCTGCAGCATCACTTCAGTTAACCGTATGGGAATTTAATAAAGATGCAATTAAATTTTATGAATCAATGGGAATGAAAACCAGAAACAGAAGATTGGAGTTTAAGCTTGAAGTAGAGTAGCAAGCTTAAATTAACTTGAAAGCATGCCATCGTTAGAAAAATTTTTTACAAAAGAATTTTTCTTAAAAGGAGTAGGTAGAAATGAATTTTAATAAACTTGATTTGTTATTATATCTAAAAACTGGCAATTTAAATTTAATATTATACGTAATTGCTTTATTAATCGTCTTAATTCCAATATCCATAATCCTTGTTACAGATGTTCCCTTTAGTTCATCCTTTAGTAAAACGTCTATAAGCACAGCATTGGGCTTTGTTATATCTGGAAAACTCCTCGCATTATTAAAAAAAAATAAAGGAGACAAAAGTATCTCTTTAGATATTGGTATTATTCTAGGCATTTTAATTGTATTTATATCTAACCTTTTAAAATAAATTTATTATAAAAAGCATCTAAAAATTATATTTAAGCTGACAAATTACAATTTAACTCAGAGTACAAAGTACAGAGTACAACGAAGGACGATTTTTCTCCGTTAACACTATGAAAAATCTGAAAACTTATTTTCTTTATTGCTGCGCAATTGTGCCATATATGGCGCTCAGCGAAGCTGACACCATTTAAGTTTAAGATTTGCCTAAGCAAAGCGAAAGGTAAATCATCATTCACTGTACTCCGTACTCTGTCATCTGTACTCTGCTCGATAAATTGTAATTTAACAGGATGAATTTAGTATACGCAATTTTAATTTTTCAAATTGCTTATCTATAATACGTATCTTCTAAATTTTGAATTTTATAATTTGTGATTTTAACTTTTCTGAACTCTCCTTGGCTTTAAATGTTTCTTTCAATACATTATTTGATTCATTATTTACTTTTACAATATCATTTGCTATATCTAAAACCCCTTCTGCACCTTCTGTTGATGCAACTGCTACTTCCTCTATAGTTTTTAACATATTGTTCATCGATAATAAAATTTCATCTGAATTTGCTCTTAAATCTGAAGAAAATTTTTTATAATATACAGCATCATCATTGTACTGTTTACCTGTCTTAAGTAGAATTTCATAATCCTTTAATACTTTATTTTCTATAAAACTAATCATGCAATTTGAATTATCCTTTAATTCTTCAACTGAATCCAATATAATTCCAGTTGTATTTCGAATCTTGTTTATGGCATCATTGGATTGTTCCGCTAATTTTCTTATTTCTTCTGCTACTACACTAAATCCTTTACCTGCTTCGCCAGCCCTTGCAGCTTCTATAGATGCATTAAGTGCAAGTAAATTGGTTTGAGAGGTTATTTCAAGAATAGAATCAGCTAAAACATTTATTTGTTCCACAGCCCTTGATTTTTCAATAGAAACTTTTAATTTACCAGCCGTTTCCCTAAATATACTATTAGCTTCCACTTGGCTTTTTTCTGAAAGAATCATTACATCTTTTGCCTTTGTACTTATTAATATTGATTTTTCTTCTAAATCTTGAGATTTTCTCGTTATAGAATTAAATGTCGCTTCTATATCTTTTGAAATTGCTGCCATTTCTTCTGCCGATACCGATGTTTCTTCTATTGTTGACGAAATTTCTTCCGTTACTGAGGAAACCTTATTTGTATTATCATTTAAACATTTAACTTTATCATTTACTTTTTCGATAACATCATCCATATCATGTGATACCGTTGCTACATCACCTATTAATTCCTTTAACGAGCTCTGAACATTATTAATAGCTAAAGCTATATCTTCAATCTCATCTTTTGTTTTTATGCTTATGTTTTCAGTTAAATTTCCAGCACCAATTTCATTTAAAGCACATTGTATTTTTTTAATGTTTTTTCCTAACCTTTTAGAATATAAATAAATCATGATAAACGCTAAGATTCCTAAAATAATAACTGTGCAAATGGTTGTTTTAAACAAAGTACTTTTAATACTCTCAAGCATACTAGAATCTACATCTACTCCTGCAACAGCTATAACTTTTCCTTCATGATTTTTAATTGGTGCAAAAGCTGATATAAAAGTTCCATACTCATCTACTTCTGACCCACTTGTTACTGCAATTTCTCCATTAAATGCTTTCTTTATATCACTGTCAAGCTTATACTTTTCTAAAAACTCTGACGGTTCTACCGAAACATCCAACAAAAACTCAGCATTAGTTTCATCTGCTTTTATAAAGACATAAAAATTCCTTGCAACAGATTTTGATTTTGCCAAGCTCATTGAATTTGTTATTTCCTTATATTCCTTACTATCCTTTGATTTTTCTTCTACAAGCTTATCAAGTTTATCAACATCAATCGATTTCATAAGCTCTAAAACACACTTATTTGTTGTAGCTTTAAGTTCATTCGTAAAATTTCTAAACATGACAACGTTTACCAAAATGAGAATTATTGCTACAATCCCCAAAATCGTCATCATCATTTTTAATATTTTAGCCCCAAATCTACTCATAATTCTTCCTCCAAAATTAGCGTTATAATATTTTTCGTCATTTTATTTTAAATATTTACTAATTATAACAACTTTTATTCTGGTAGTTTTAGGCATCTTAAAAAAAGGCTATGTTTTAAATAAGTGTGAAAATCAACACTTATTTAAAACATAGCCTAAAAATAGACGGGAGTTAGAATTGATATTTTTTAAGATGCCTTATTCAAATACTAAAAGTAAATTTATGGGGCATTTTTATATATACTCTATAATTTCTTCTTTAAAAAGTACTGTACTATGCCATTTGGATAATCATCAAGTTCTGCAAAAACTGCATATCCACAGGCTTTATAAAACTCTGGTGATTGATAACTGAATGTGCAAGTATGAGAAAATATACAGCCATTTTCCTTAGCCATTTTCTCCGCTTGTAAAATAAGCGATTTGCCTAGTCCCATTCCTCGATATGCTTCGTCTATCCACATTACATCGACATAAATACATAAATTAAAAGCATCACATAATATCGCACCAATGGTTTTGCCATTATCCTTTAAATATAGGTTTATATGCAATCCAAGCCTTGTTATTACGCCTCTTGTATTTTTCACATTGTGTTGAAAAAGTCCATTACAAACTATATTATTATCTTCTTCATTATACTCAGTAGTCATTACAATATTTTTAGCTAAGCATTTTGTGCATGCAAAGCCACCCTCTTCTGTACTCCGCACATGAAGTTTAGAAGTAAGCAGTTTTATAATTGAATTAATGTCCCAACCAAATACATCAACTAAAGCATCTTTACCATCTTGCGTTTGAATAACCTGTTTAATCACTTTACCATTAATGTGCCTATAAAACTTATTTGACTCACTATCATGCCAATTATAAACAATTAGCTTATCCACTCCATACTCAACAAATTCAACTAAAATAGTTCTTATAAGCTTTAAGCCCACTGATTTTCCACGATACTGCCTTTTCACAAATAGGTAATTTAACTCCACACCATGTTCTGCGTCTTCCTTTTCAGTAAAACTTGCACCTACAAATCCTAAAAAATTATTTCCCGCAAAAGCTCCACACATACGCCTAACATCATCACATTTCTTGTCATTTACCCAATTTGAAATAAAAGTGGTGTATTCATCCACATTTATTGAATCATGCGGAACAATTCCAGCAAAATCATCATTCCAGCATTCAGCATTTAATTCTACTGCCATTCTTAATTCTTCGTTTTTTAATTCACGTATTATCATTATTTAATCCTCCATTAATATAATTTTATCTTAACAATACTTTGCCAAGATATTTTCCATTATACTATATCCCTTATATTAATATATACAATATAGGAATATTTTTACTACTATTTGTTGAGAAAAAACCAAAGTACAAAGTACAGAGTATAAAGTACAATGAAGGATGATTTTTCTACGCGAGCGTAGAAAAATCTAGAAACTTTTTTATTGCTTACGCAATTGCGCCATATATGGTGCTTAGCGAAGCTAACAACATTTAAATTTAAGATTTACCTAAGAGAATCGAAAGGTTAATCATCATTCATTGTGAATTGTGCATCGTGAACTGTGAATTGAAAAAACATTGCTGCAAGGGTAAATTTGGCATCTGCAATTTTCAAGTTCCAAGTGGTTTATCTTTATCTCCTTCAACAAAAAAAATCACCCTATGCCAAATTGGCTAGAATGATTTTTTAGTTATTTTATTAATTTAATCTTTCTACTTCCCTTTGAATATTCTGCATTCTCATATCGGTTTCTGTTATAATGCTCGCGCATTCCTTTAATTCATCTTTTATATGCATAGACTTTCCTTCACCTGTTTTATAATATAATTTATGTTCTAGGCTTGCCCAAAAATCCATAGCAATTGTTCTTATTTGAACTTCAATTCTCACAGGCTCCACGTGATCTGAAAAAAATATTGGAACCTCCAAAACCATATGAAGACTCCTGTATCCATTTGGTTTTGGATTTTTAATATAATCTTTTTCCTGAATTAAAGTAATATCATCTTGGTTCTTTAGCATATCGGCAATTTCATATATATCACCAACAAAGGAACAGACCACCCTTATTCCCGCTATATCATTTAAATTTTTTCTAGCTGAATCTATACTTTCTTCTAACCCTTTGCGTCTAAGCTTACCAATTATGCTGTCTGGCAATTTAACCCTTGATTTCATATACTCTATTGGGTTTCTCTTTCTCTTAACCTTAAATTCATAATCCAAAATATCAAGTTTTGTACTTACTTCTTTTATTGCCGCTCTATATTGCATCAAAAATTCCTGCATTTCTTCCCTATGCTCCTCTATGTACTCCCCACTAAAAAATAGCTTTTCTTCTTCCTTTGATTTCTTCACAATTATCCCCCACTTACAGTTTATCTATAATCCACATGAATATCATATAATTTATGAAGTGCTCTAGTTGCCATAACATAAGATACTTTGTTCTTGTTATCACTCTTATCTGTATCAACCATGATTACGCCATCAAATTCAAGACCTTTTGCAAGATATGAAGGAATTACTACTTGACCACCGGAATAAATTATATTTTCTCTATCTACTATTTTTATGTAATCATTATTCTTTAATAATTTTCCAAAATATTTTGTTTCCTCCATGTTTCTGCATATAATACCTACAGTTTCAAATCCCTTGGCTTTCATCTCTACTAAAGCAGCATCTGCTTTTTCAATAAATTCTTCATCGCACTTTACATGGATTTCCTCTACCTTTTCTCCATTTCTAACAAGCGGAACTATGTTATTATTCTTTAAGAATTTATTTGCATACTGCATTATTTCAGCTGTAGACCTATAGCTTTTGTTAAGTTTAAACGTTTCATTATCCATATCTACAAGAACTTCAGAAAGACTTTCCATAGGAATATTATTAGAAGCTGCTACTGGTATAAGTCTTTGATTAGAATCACCAACAATTGTCATTCCCAGGCAATTTGTAAGTTCTTTTATTACAATAAATTGAAGTTTACTGTAATCCTGCGCCTCATCAATTACAACATGTTTTATTTCTTTATTAAGTTTAATTCCTTCAAGTTTAATTCTAAGATATATTAGTGGAGCTAAATCATCAATAGTGTACATTTTTTCTCCATTAATAGTTTTGTAAATATCAAGCACATTCTTTGGCAAAAGCCAAGTAAGCTCCTTTTTAGCCTTTATAACCATTTCAACGGCTTCTCTTATTCTAAGCTTCCTCTTATATGCCATTTCATTTCCGTTTAATTTAAGCTCATCTTCTGAAGCATTTTTAACTGCTTCCTTGTATTCTTTTTCAATTTGCCTTACCTTTGCATCTCTAGCGTCTTTAATTTTTCCAAATATTATTCTCTTTATTTTTTTGTTTCTTCTAAAGAGAGGCATATCTATATAGTACTTATCAAAAAGCTCTGTTAATTCCTTTTTGGATACAACTTCTTTTTCATAATAAATTACTGGTTTTAAATTATTTTCATAAGAAGAATTTTCAATTTTTACAAGCTTATCAAGTTCATTTATATAATCGTCCGATAGCTTATATTTAATTTCTTCTATAAACTTTTCATCTCCACTTAATATATGCTCCATGTAATTCTTAGTGCTCATAATATCATGGGTATCAAGTTCAACCATATTTAGTGCAAAATCTTTAAAGGTTTCTTGGTTTACGCCTTCCTCACCAAGTGTTGGCAAAACCTCTCTTATATATTCAATAAAAATCTGATTAGGTCCCAAAATTAACACTTTGTCTTGAAGTACATTTCTATAATTATATAAGAGATAGGCTACCCTATGAAGTGCTATGGTTGTTTTACCACTTCCGGCTGTACCATTAACTATTACCGCTTTATTTCTAGGCTGTCTTATTATATTATCCTGCTCTGCTTGTATTGTCATTACAATATCACGAAGCTTACTTCCAGAATTCTCACTTAAAACCATCTGAAGTATATCATCTTTGACATCCACTTCTGAATCAAAAAGTCCTTTTAGCACAGCCTTTTTAATTATGTATTGCCTCTTTTTTAAAATCTCTATATCAATATCTCCATCTGGTGACTTATATTTTGTTTCACCAAGAGATGCTGTATAAAATAATGAAGCAATAGGAGCTCTCCAATCAACTACTAAAGGCTCATAACTCCCTTCAAGTGTTACACCAAACCTTCCAACATAAATGCTATCCTCACCATATTCACTGTCATTAAAATCTACTCTTCCAAAATAAGGTGAAGACGAAAGCGTAGTAAGTTCTTTCAATCTCTTATCTATTACCCTATAGCTTTCTTCTTTTACATACCTTTCATGATCAAAATACTCTATTATTCTATCTTCATCATCTTCAAAATCACTTATGTTTTTCTTTCTAGAATCAACTATATATTTAGTTATTGCTTTTCTTTTTTCTATATAATTTAAAATTTCTCTATTTATGATTTCAATAACACCTTTGAGTTTATCTGCTTCTTCACTAAATTCTTGTTCTTTAGCCTTGTCTTCAATTAATTTCCCAATTTCTCCTGATTGTCGTTCCATCCCAAGCTCTCCTTTACAACACTCATAAATTCTTCTCCAGTAATTGTTTCCTTTTCAAGAAGAATATCTGCAATTTTATTTAATAGTTCTCTATTCTCCTTTAAAATATTCTTAGCTTTATTATGTGCTTCTTTAATAATTTTTAGCACTTCATTATCAGCTTCAGCTGCAGTTGTATCACTGCAATTTTGAACAGGTCTTCCATCAAGATACCTACTGTTAACAGATTCAAGTGCCATCATATCAAATTTATCTGTCATACCATATACGGTAACCATATTTCTTGCCGTTTGTGTTGCTCTTTCTATATCATTAGATGCACCTGTTGATATTGTTCCAAATACCTCTTCCTCTGCTGCTCTTCCACCAAACATTACTGCTATTTGATCAAGCATCTCTTCCTTAGTAACAAGATATTTTTCTTCTTCTGGAAGCTGCATTGTATATCCTAGTGCCCCCATAGTTCTTGGCACAATTGTAATTTTATGCACAGGGTCTGTGTGCTTTAAAAGTGCTGCCACAAGTGCATGGCCAACCTCATGGTAAGATACAGTTTTCTTTTCCTGCCCTGATAAAATTCTATCTTTTTTCTCTTTACCAGCGATTATAACCTCAACTGCCTCTTCTAAATCATTTTGTTCAACTTCTTTTCTTCCTTGCTTTACAGCATTGAGTGCTGCTTCATTTACCATATTTGCAAGATCTGCCCCCACCGCACCTGGAGTCGCTTTTGCTATATCCTCAAGAGATATACTTTCTGACATTTTAACCTCTTTTGCATGAACCTTTAAAATTGCCTCTCTGCCTTTTAAATCCGGTCTATCTACAATAACTCTTCTATCAAATCTTCCAGGTCTTAAAAGGGCCTTATCAAGTACCTCTGGTCTATTGGTTGCAGCTAAAATAACAACTCCCTTTGATGAATCAAAACCATCCATTTCAGATAAAAGCTGATTAAGCGTTTGTTCTCTCTCATCATTAGAGCCGCCCATACCATTTTCCCTGCTTTTTCCTATTGCATCTATTTCATCTATAAATACTATGCAAGGTGCTTTCTCTTGTGCCTGCTGGAATAAATCTCTAACCCTAGAAGCTCCCATACCAACAAACATCTCTACAAAATCTGAACCGGACATAGAGAAAAATGGTACCTTAGCCTCTCCTGCAACTGCTTTTGCAAGAAGAGTTTTTCCCGTTCCTGGAGGTCCAACTAAAAGTGCACCCTTAGGAAGTTTTGCACCTATTTCCGTATATTTATCTGGGTTGTGCAAAAAATCAACTATTTCAACAAGTGATTCTTTTGCCTCTTCCTGTCCTGCTACATCGTCAAAGGTCTTTCCTGTTTCATTTTCAGCATACAATTTAGCATTATTTTTTCCAAAAGACATTACACCATTTCCAAGTCTTTTATCTACCATTCCAAAAATAAACTTACCTATTATAAGTAAGAATGCCATAGGCAATACCCAAGTAACCAAAAAGCTCTTAATAGGATCATCATTTGCAATCTGTGGTATTATTTCCGTCCCTGATTTTCTAAGTTCATTTTTTAAATCAGGATCATATATTCTTCCTGTATATAATATCTTCTTATCAAATCCTGCTGATTCTTTTGGTATAATTACTATCTTATCACTAGAAACCTGAACCTGTGTGACCTTTTTTTGATCTAACAAATCTAGAAACTTATTATATGATATTTGCTGCGTTCTTATAGCAGAAGATGCATAATTAAGTAATAATACAAATATTATGACACCTATAGAATAAACCGCTGCATATTTAAACTTTTTATCTTTAAAATCTTTATTATCAAACATTGCTCTCACTCCTTTGTTGTATATTAACATAACTACCTTATATGTAATTATGTCCAAAAAATAACTTTTAGTATCTAAGTAGTACATTTATAATACCATAGTTTCATATTTAAAATTATTAATAAATTTTAAACATAGCCTTTACAATTTATATTATAGAATATTTTTACTCACATTGCTATGTCTAAACGTTCTAATATCCTTTCCATTTATTGGCACAAATTTGACAATATCACTATTTTTAGGTGTATAATTATTACATGTTAGTTTAATAATTAGTTTGCGAGGTATAAAAAAATGGACTTAATAAAATCCTACAGTGATTACATAAAGAAAAACATCAATAACCCAAATAAAGTTTTAAATCTTTTAAAAACCGGATTTTCATTTGAAAAATTTAGAGTTTCAGCTTTTAAAGACAAAGACTTACCAGATTCACTTAATTATCTAAATAAGTTATGTCTTAAATTCATACTTAACCCCCTTAAAAACCCATCAAATTCAGGCTTTGTAACCATATTTGCCCCAACTGAACTTTTACATGCAATGAATATACATCCATTTTTAATAGAAGGTTTTTCTTCATTTCTTTCAGGTATTCAATGTGAAGACGTATTTATAGATTATGCAGAAAAACTTGGAATTTCTGATACACTTTGCAGTTATCATAAAGCTTTCGTAGGTGCTATGGATTCTAACGTTGTTCCAAAGGCAAAATTTGCTTTAACTTCTTCCATGATTTGTGATGGCAATCTAAATACATTTAGGCATATTTCTGAAAAGCACAATATCCCCTACTACTTTTTAGATATTCCTTATGAATATAGTGACGATACTGAAAAATACGTTGTAGATCAACTTCACGAAATTGTAGAATTTTTAGAGGACACAATGCACCTTAATTTTGATGATGAAAAGCTTAGAGAAGTAGTAAAAACAGAAAATGATTCAAAATTGTATATGCGAAAATTTTATGAAAGCTTAAAAACCAAGTATTTTCCTAATACACTTACTTTTGAAATGTATAAGTTATTTACTTCCCACATGGGCATGGGCAAAAAAGAAACTTTAAAGTTTTATGAAATGCAAGCAAAAGATATAGAAGCTTACGGTGAACCAACAGGAAAAAGGATACTTTGGAGCCACCTTATCCCTTTTTATAGTGAAACCTTAAGAACATATTTTAACCTAAATCAAGACTATCAACTTTTAGCTTGTGATTATAATTTCGATAACACAGCTGAAATGGATTATAACAATCCTTATGCTGCTATTGCAAAAAAACTCATTCAAAATAAAATGAATGGTCCTTTTAGCAATAAAATAGGAAACATTTTAAAAATGACTAAAGATTTTAATGCAGATGGAGTTGTAAATTTATGTTCCTTTGGCTGCAAACAATGCAGTGGAGGTACTATGCTTTTAAAAGATGCTCTAAAATCAAAAAATATTCCTTATTTATCTATTGATGGCGATGGTGTAGATAGAAGAAATGCCCATGAAGGTCAAATCAAAACGAGATTAGAAGCATTTATGGAAATCATAGACAGCAAGGAGGAAACATTATAATGATAGGATACGTTTGTAAATATACCCCTTCTCACATTATAAAAAGTTTTAATGAAGAGGCAGTAAGAATAAACCCTTCAGTTAGAGGTTTTGATAAAGCTGAAACTCTTATGCATCCTAATATATGCACCTATGCAAAAGCAGTTCTTGAGGAATGTATTAATTCAAATATTTACAACATAGTACTTGTAAACTGCTGTGACAGTATAAAAAGATTATATGATGTATTAAAAAGTGATGAACATTTTAAATTTGTTTATTTGATAGATGTTCCAAGAAAAAGAAATAAAGCTTCTGACCTTATGATGAAAAGTGAAATATTAAAATTCATAAATGCTATGGAAGCTTATACAGGTAAAAAATTTGACGAAGATAAATTTATAAACTTAGTTAATTCAAGTGCTAAACCAGAAACAAGTACATCATCAAAAATAAATATAGCACTTATGGGTTCAAGGGTAAAAGATACCTTTATAACTCAGCTTGAAAATGAGGGAGTTGCTCTAAATTACAATTACACTTGTACTGGAGATACTTCAAAATCAACAACGCTTAATAAAAATGAAGATTTTCTTTTAGCCTATTCTTCATTTTTGCTAAATGCTTTTCCATGCATGAGAATGGTTGATAATCATGATAGAATTAAAATTTTAAATGAAAACCTAGGTAATTTGGATGGAATAATATATCATACAACTAAATTTTGTGATTCATATTCCTATGAATATGCAAAGCTAAAAGATTCAATTTCTCTACCTATATTAAAGGTAGAAACTGATTATGCAGAGGAAGGTAATGGTCAAATGAAAACTAGAATAGAAGCCTTTATTGAAACAATTAAAACAAAAAAAGAAAATACTAACGATACTGAAGTTAAAACTAATGAAAAAATTTCTTCTTCAGATAAAGATATTTTAGTTGCTGGTATAGACAGTGGTTCTACATCTACAAATGTTGTAATCATGAATAAAGCTAAGGAAATACTCGCTTCTTCTGTAGTAAGAACTGGTGCCAAGAGCCAAAATGGTGCAGAAAATGCAATGAAGGAAGCTTTAGATAAACTAAACATAACTAGAGAAGAGCTTACCAAAATAATTTCAACTGGTTATGGTCGTGTAAGTATACCTTTTGCAGATGAAGAAGTTACTGAAATCACTTGTCACGGAAAAGCTGCTTATTTTCTAAATCACTCAGTTAGAACAATAATAGATATAGGCGGACAAGATAGTAAAGCTATAAAACTTGATGACAAGGGAAATGTAATTGACTTTGCTATGAATGATAAGTGCGCTGCTGGAACAGGAAGATTTCTTGAACTCATGAGCCGCTCTCTTGAAGTTCCTCTTTCCGAGATGGGTGAAAAATCTTTAAATTGGCATGAGGATATAAGTATAACAAGTATGTGTTCTGTTTTTGCGGAGTCAGAAGTAGTTTCACTAATTGCTCAAAACAAAGAAATTCCAGATATAATTCACGGTTTAAACAAAGCTGTTGCAGGTAAAACTGCCGCTCTTGTAAATAGAGTTGGTAAAAATGGCGATTTTATGATGACAGGTGGAGTTGCTAAAAATGTTGGAGTTGTAAAATGCCTTGAAGAAAAGCTTGAAAATAAAATATTTATACCTGAAGAACCTCAAATAGTTGGAGCAATCGGAGCTGCACTTATCGCCTTAGAAACACTGTAAAACAATGCACAATTCACAGTTCACAATGAAGGAAGATTTGCCTTCCTTCCGTCAGGTAAATCTTAAATTATAAGCTTCGCTTAGCACCATAAATGGTGCTATTGCGTAAGCAATAAAAAAATAAGTTTTAAGATTTTCTGTAGCTTTGCTACAGAAAATCTACATTCATTGTGAATTGTGCATCGTGAATTGTGAATTTTTTTTTATTTTGTGCATATAAAAAAATAATATGGTTATCATATATAGTGTCAAAGGATTTAAAGTTGTTGAGCGAAGAGTAATTAGGGTTTAATTTATTTAAGCTCGAAATTATTCGACCTGCGATATGTATAAGATTAAAATCAAATTCAATTACTACTTTTTAGTAATAATTAGCTTATGTGAGGTTTTATGCATGTTAATGGACGATTATTACAAGTGTCCATAAAGCTTTATATAGATTAAACTGTATATGGTTCTAAGATATTTATAATAGTCAAGCGAAGATTTATTAACGTGCCGAAGGTATTATACGGCTTAATCCCGTTAATACTAAAGGTTATATTAATTGAAATATTTATATAGTTTTTAAGGTACGTTAATAAGTCGAATGAAGATTTATAAATGTAATGAGATGCTTAAATAAAAAATAAAAGGTTTATCTAGGTGTGTAACTATGTTTACAAGTCGTAATAAGATGACTTTAAGTTCTAGACAATAATGCGTAGAAATCATATGATTTCTACGCATTTTAAATTATGGCTATGTTTTAAATAGGTGTTGATTTTTACACTTATTTAAAACATAGCTTCCTTTAGTAAGTTTGGCTATTTTTAAAACATAGCCTAAATTATAATTTCAATATTGCTGGTATGAGACTGCAAATTACAACAATAATAATAAATATATATATTGAAATTCCTACCTTTGACCCTGCATTAATAGTCCAACCAATGCCAACTCTCTTTTCAACAAAAATAGCAGGATCGTTTTTATTATAATATATCATGCCCAACTTCCAAAACTTATCATCATCTCGAACAGGTATCTCATGTTCCGCTTTACAACCTTCTATTTTAAGTCTGCTTCCGCCTTGTCCAACTTTTATAGATAAAGTTATTGATACAATTGTTATTATAAAATATATTACTAAGTAAAAAGCAAGAAAATCATTATTATTAAATTTTATTATTTTCATAATTGTTAAATCTAATGTTATAAATATAAATTGAGTAATGTAATTAGATATTATAATATATGTTGCCCATATTTTTCTAAACTTAATATTTCGTTTTTTTGAACCTTCTGGATCACTTGCGCTTATCTCTTGTCTACTCCAACCTATAATTTTAAATGAAAAAAACATTGCTATTAACATAATAAGCTGAAATATAGGCATCATAAGAACAGACAAATAGGATTTATTTGAATAACCATCAACTCTTCCAGCCGCATTCCAATGGGAGGGATATCTGTTTGGAAGCTTGTCTAATGCATAAAAATTCATTATTATGCAAATTACAATAAGTAAAATAGATGGTATAAACCACATTGAAGAAGGCATATATTTTTTAGCCTTTTCCTTACTAAAGTTGGTATCAACAACAACTATTTGTTTTTTAGTTTTTAACCAGCCCTTTTCCTTTTTTAGTCTTGAAACCATTCTTTTATGCACATAAAAAATCAAGAAATCCATTGCCATAAAAGGAAATAATACATAATCAATTATATATGGATTTTTAGAATTATATATAATTATGGAAAATACAATCATAACTGGTATGCCAATAAATAAATTTGCGCATATGTACTTTTTCCCTATATCTCTAATTTCATAACTTCTTCTTTCACTTTCTGGTATTCGCACACCTAAAAATATGTCACTCCTAGATACATTCAAGTAAATAATCTGGCTTATAATTAAAATTAACATTATAAAAGCAGATAAGCAGCTATTATATAAATTCTCATTCATAATATCACCTCAAAATAAAAAATAAATTTATATGTTGTATTTATCAAAAATTCTACTGCATAAATTTAAAAATTCATCTTTATTCATACCTCTACAACTGCTATCAGCTATTATGTATTCAAGTTCTTCATTCAATTCTTCTTTAAATTCATCAGTATTATTTGGCATGCTTTCACTTACAACTGCACCTATTCTTCTATCTATATTTAAATAACCTTCTTGTTTCAAAATGTTGTATGCTTTATTTACTGTGTGAAGATTTATACCAACATCAACTGCCATTTGTCTTACTGATGGAAGACTTTCTCCTTTTTGAAGTTCACCTTTGGCGATTCCCTTTACTATTTGCATTTTTAGCTGTTCATATATCGGCGTGTCTGATTCAAAATCTATACTTATAAGCAAAAAATCACCTTCTTTAGAAATATAATTTCATTACTATAGATATCTAATTTGAAAAATACAAATTATAAATACAAAATATATACTGTTAAATTACAACTTGTAGAGCAGAGTACAGATGACAGAGTACAGAGTACAGTGAATGATGATTTACCTTTTGCTTTGCTTAGGTAAATCTTAAACTTAATGTTGTCAGCTTCGCTGAGAACCATGTATGGCGCGATTGCGCAGCAATAAAAAAATAAGTTTTCAGATTTTTCGCAGTGCTAACGGAGAAAAATCATCCTTCTTTGTACTCTGTACTCTGTACTCCGTACTCTGTGTTAAATTGTAATTTGTAAGGATAAACTTGGTATTTGTAATTTCAATGTTTCTATCATTTTATCTCTATAGCTATACCGGCTCAACTATTAAAATTTATGTGCACCATAATGCCTAGAAGACGGCATTTTGGTACAAATAATTTTTAAGTTTCACAATGGTATATCCTTAATTATATCATACTAAAAAAAAAGGTGAATTAACAGTTTTTCAGAAGATTAAATAAATGGCTAAACATGCAAAATGAATATTTTTTTCAATTATCTTGTACACATAATTTAGTAATTATTCTTTTGACAAATCTACTGGACAAGTAACTTCTATATCATTACCTTCACTATCTGTAAATTCTAGTACTTTGTTTTTCCCTATAACCGTTAGTGGAAAAACAATTGGACAATTTAACTGTTGGAGTTTTTCTTGTATTAATTCAATATCATTTACCGTAAAACTTGGCAAGCAAGTGTTTCCACATATTTTTGCTTGTTTAACCTTTTCGTTTGCAAATAATCCATATCGAAAACCATTAATGCTAAAAACACTGTATACTTCATCTCTTTCAGTAACTTCTTGCCCCAGCAAACTTTCATAAAATTTAATTGCTCTTTCCATATCTTTCACACATATGTATAATGAATTTATTTGAAAATTTAGCTTCATAATTCTCACCCTCCTATACCTCTTTCTTAGATTATAAAACTTATTTAAAACATAGCCAATAAATAAAATGGAGCTTTCGCACAAAATAATCTTAGCGTGAAAGCTCCATTTCCATATATAAACTTGCTAAAGATAAACCACTTGGAATATTGAAATTGCAAATACCAAGTTTATCCTCACAAATGGGAATTTGAAAAAGAGTACAGTTAACAGAGTACAGAGTACAGTGAAGGATGATTTTTCTCCGCTATCACTACAAAAAATCTTAAACTTAATGCGCATAAAGCGCTTAATATATAGTGTTCAGCGCAGCTGAACCAATTAAGTTCTAAGATAACGAAAGGTAAATCCACCTTCACTGTACTCTGTACTTTGGGTGAAATTCCAGTTTGTATGGATAAATTTGGTGTTAGTAATTTAAATTTTTCAGCTTCTTTATCTATATTAAAATTAACTTTGCTTTTAATATCATACAGCATTTTCATTCACAAAGTTTACCTTTTCTGCTTTAGCTATCATTTTATTTATCTCGTAATTAGCATCAAGCCAATCATAAATCCTTGTTATATTACTATTTGTAGCTTTTCTATTATACGGTGTATCCATTAAAAGTACTTTGTAACCAGCTTTTGCGAGATTATTTGCATTTTCAAGATTGTCCTCTAAAAAAACATCACAATTTAATTCTTTTGCTTTTTTTAATTTATTATGAGTTCCTAAAACAAACAAGGTATCAAAACGAATATTGTGTTTATTTAAATATAGTAAAGTAGTCATTTCTAAAGATTTTTCCCTTGCTGTTACAAAATAAACGTTATTAGTTAAGTAAAGATCATTTATTATATTCTTTGCCCATTCCCTCAAAATTTCCTCTGAATGGTATTTAAACTTGTATTTATCGTAAAATTCTTCATATTCATTTTTATCTATATTAAGTACTTTATAAAACTCATATTCCTTAAACTCCTCATACTTAATACTTTTATTAAAATATTCAGCAGCTTTATCTAGCCAGAAAAAAGGATTTGTTATAGTACCATCAATATCAATACAAATATTTAATTTTTTCATGTACACCTCTCCTTATGCTATAATTTTATAATTTTATTTTATTCCTCTAATATTAAACCAGTATTAATTGAATGTTAAAAATAGTGTGTCAATTATATTAATTTTTTTCAATTTAATACGATATATGAGATATAGCGGCTGTGACATAAAGTTATTTTATACACAAATTTTATGAACCATTATTCAGAGTACAGAGTACAGTGAAGGATGATTTTCTTCCGCTTTGCTACAGAAAATCTTATAACTTATTTTTGATTGCTTACGCAATCGCTATATTATCAATGTTGTTCAGCGGAACTGAACAACATATAAGTTTAAGATTTACCTAACGTAAGTTTATTAATATACAAAGTTTTATTGTACTACTATTGAAAGTACTTATACTAAGTTAAAGAACCTACATGGGCTTTACACCCAAACCCCTAGTATGTGTATCCTTAACTGTACTCTGTCATCTGTACTCTGTCATCTGTACTCTGTACTCTGAATAATGGTTTACAACAATTTTAAGTTACGTATTAAATAATCTTAGTGCGACAGCCCCGTTAAATCAAAGGGAGGGATATGGTCATATGAAATTAACGAAAAAAATTCCTTTAGTCATAATATCACTTATATTTTTATCATCAAGTATCACTGCAGCATTTACTTATTACGAAACTGATTCCATGCTAACTAAGCAAGTAATATCACAAATGGACTTAGCAGATGATGGACTCAACACTACAATTAATATGATGATTGACAAGGAAAAAACAGAAGTTCAACGCCTTGCCCAAAGTAAATCAATAGTTGATTTAGCTATAAAAAGGCAAGCTAATGATAAATCTGAAGAATTTAATAATCTAGTAACTCAAAACAACAAAACTTTGGTTAAATATGTTCAGAATGCAGGATATATTGAGCATACTTTTATAGTAGATTCAAATTCTGTAATTTATTCTGATAGTTCAAATAAGTTAATTGGCAAAAGTATAGCTGATAGAACCTATTGTAAAGAAGCACTTAGTGGAAATGATACTATAAGTGAAACATTAATTTCAAAAGATACAGGCACTCAAATTCTAGTATTTGCAAGTCCTATTAAATATAATGGAACCACAATTGGTTTTGTAGGTTCTGCTTTAAAAGCTAGCAATTTTTCAAAATACTTAAAAAATGTAACTTTACCAAATTTAAATTCAAGTTATGCTTATTTAGTTGATGAAAAGGGTAATATAATTTACCATCCAACAAAATCAAAGATAGGTAAACCCGTTGATAATAGTATTGCAAAAGGTCTAATAGCAAAAATTAAACAAGGTGAAAGTATAAAGCCAGCTTCAGCAACTTACGAATTTAATGGAAGTTTAAAAATGGCTTACTATGAAGAAGTTCCAAATACTCATTGGCTAGTAATTCTATCTGTAAATAAAAGCGATGTTACTTCTTCTATAAATAAATTAATTGTAATTATATTATTAATTTCATTAGTTGTTGCACTAATTGCAATTATCATAGGTTATATTTTATCAAAAAGTATAACTAATCCTATATTGAAACTAAAAGACTTAATAAACAAAACTTCTAGGTTAGAACTAGACAAAGATAATAGCTACAGTTATCTTTCTAAACTTAATGACGAAGTTGGTGATATAGCTATTTCCACCTTCAACATGAGGCAAACTTTAAGAGATGTAATAGAAACCTTAAAACAATCATCTATAGATTTAAATGCCAATGCAGACCTTGTTGAAAAATTAGCTGTTCAATTAAAAAGTTTTTCTGAGGAAACAAGTTCTGAGACGGAAACTCTTTCTGCTGGAATGGAGGAAACTGCGGCTGCTACACAAGAAGTTTCCGCATCTGCTACTGAAATTGAAAAAGCAGTAAATTCTATATCTACTAGAGCTCAAGATGGTTCTGCTGAGGCAGATGATATTTCACATAGAGCAAATAATCTAATGAATGTATCAATTAAATCAAACACTGATACAAAGGAACTTTATAAAAATGTAAAAGAAAACCTAGAAAAAGCTATAAAAGACTCCGCCTCAGTATATGAAATTACTGACTTAACCAAATCCATACTTGAAATTACTGAGCAAACAAATTTGCTTGCATTAAACGCTTCTATAGAGGCTGCTCGTGCTGGTGAAGCTGGAAAAGGCTTTGCAGTTGTAGCAAATGAAGTGAAAAATTTAGCTAATCAATCTTCAGAAACAACAAAACAAATTGAAAATGTCATAAATGTAGTTATTAATTCTGTTGACAATTTAAGTAAGCATTCTAAAAATATACTTGCTTTCATTGATAAAGATGTCCTTAAAAATTATGAAGCTTTTATTGAAACAGCAAACCAATATGATAAAGATGCTGATACTGTAAATAGCTTTATGATGGATTTTAGTGCAATCTCTGAAGAGTTAAATGCATCAATTTCTGGAATTTCAGTTGCAATTAATAATGTAGCTAAAACTGCTAGTGATGGAGCTTACGGCTTATCATCTATAGCAGAAAAAAATCAAACCATAATGGAAAACCTAAAAGAAGTTTCAGAATGTGCTGACCAAAATAAAAAAAATGCAAACAAATTAAATAGTATAGTTGAAAAATTCAAACTGTAAAATTAATGCGAAGTAAGTGTATTGCAGGATATTAAATAAAATTAATAAATCTAAGAAGCTAATTGTTAAAAGCCTAAGAAGTTTCAATAACTCGCTCGACGCTCAAACAAATTGAAACTTCTAAGGCTTTTAACAATTAGCTTCCAAGGTTTATTGACTTTTATTTAAATTGCCCTACAACATTATTACTTCACCTAAACCGTGGGTTTAAGGAAAAAATTCCTACGTGCCTACGGAATTTTGTGATACTGCAACTTATAAGTTTTTTAATGTAATGAAGCTGTATGTTACTTAGCATTGAAATTTTTTAGTAGATTCGCCATTTCTATTGCAGTAACAGCTGCATCAAAACCTTTATTGCCTGCTTTTGTACCAGCTCTTTCTATTGCTTGTTCTATACTGTCTGTTGTAAGTACTCCAAATATAACTGGGCATTCCGTTTTAAGAGACGCTTGTGCAACTCCCTTTGATACTTCAGAAGATACATATTCAAAATGCGGAGTTGATCCCCTTATGACTGCGCCTAAACATATTATTCCGTCATAATCACCCGTTGCTGCCATTTTCTGCGCCACTAATGGAATTTCAAAGGCTCCAGGAACCCATGCCATTTCTATATTATCCTCCTGACATCCATGTCTTTTTAGTGCATCAATTGCACCTCCAACAAGCTTTGATACTATAAATTCATTAAATCTACCTGCCACTATACCAAATTTTAAATTTTCACTTACAAGTTTTCCTTCATATATTTTCATTTTTTTATCTCCTCTACATATTAAATTTCTAACAAGTGTCCCATCTTTTCCTTTTTAGTTCTAAGATAAAATTTATTTTCCTTAAAATGTTCTGTATTAATTGGAACTCTCTCCACTACACTAACTCCATATTTTTTTAATCCTTCTATTTTTTCAGGATTATTTGTTATTAACCTAACTTTTTTTACACCAAGATCTTTTAGCATTTCGGCTGCACTTCCGTAATCTCTTAAATCTGGCGCAAAACCAAGTGCTATATTTGCTTCTACGGTATCCATTCCTTTTTCCTGAAGAGCATAAGCTTTAAGTTTATTTAAAAGTCCTATATCCCTTCCTTCTTGATCCATGTAAAGGACTATACCCCTGCCTTCTTTTTGTATAGTCTTAAGTGCCATCGCAAGTTGATTTCCACAATCACATTTTAAAGAGCCAAATACATCACCTGTTAAACATTTTGAATGAATTCTAACAAGTACCTCTTTGCCATCAGCAATATCCCCCTTAATTATTGCTAAATTTTCTTTTCCATTAACAATATTTCTATAGCCAACAATCTTAAATTCGCCATATTTAGTTGGAAGTTTAGTCTCTGCTTCTCTCATAACAAAACTTTCCGTTTTCTTTCTGTATTCAATAAGCTTCTCTACAGATACAATTTTAAGGTTGTGTTCTTTTGCAAACTCAATCAACTCTGGGAGTCTTGCCATATGCCCATCTTCCTTCATAATTTCACAGCATATGCCTACACCTGTTTTAAAACCAGCAAGCTTTACTAAATCTACTGTAGCTTCCGTATGCCCTGTTCTGTCTAGTACACCATTTTTCTTGGCGCGAAGCGGAAACATGTGCCCAGGTCTTAAAAAATCTTCTGGCCTTGAATTTGGATCTGCAAGTTTATTAACCGTAAAAGCTCTTTCAAAGGCAGATATTCCTGTTGTTGTCCCTACTGCATCCACTGTTACACCAAAAGCTGTGCCATAGTACTCTGTATTTTTATCAACCATCTGGCCAATAGCTAGTCTATCCATTGTTTCTCCATCCATCGGAGTACATATTAAACCTCTAGCATACCTAGCAATAAAATTCATAGTCTCTCCAGTAACCTTTTCCCCTGCCATTACAAGGTCACCTTCATTTTCTCTATCTTCGTCATCAACGACTATAATCATTTTACCTTGCTTTATATCTTCTATTGCAGCTTCTATGTCATTAAATTTAAAATCCACTTTTCATTTACCTCCATTATCCTCTATTCTAGCTTTCAAATAAATCCATTTTGCCTTAAAAACTCTTCTGTAATGCCTCTATTTATTGGAGCCATTTTTGCAGCTATAAATTTTTGAACATACTTTCCTATAATATCACCTTCAATATTTACAAAATCACCTTTTCTTTTCTCCGTTAATGTTGTTTTCTCTTGAGTATGCGGTATTAAATAAAATTTAAAATAATCCGCTCCCACTTCTCCACAAGTTAAGCTGACTCCATCTACAGCTACCGACCCCTTGTAAATTAGATTATTTGCAATTTTGTTTTCTACTTTTATTACAAATTCTATTGCTATATCATCTTTTCTAATTTTTTCTACAATACCTATCCCATCTACATGCCCGCTCACTATATGACCACCAAATCTCTCTCCCATTGCCAATGCCCTCTCAAGATTAACCTTACTTCCAACTTTTAAATTTTTTAAGTTAGTTGCTTTTTTTGTTTCAGGCATAACATCAAATTCTCCATTTTCTATAGACGTTATAGTAAGGCATACTCCATTTATAGCAACACTATCTCCAAGCATTATTTTTTCCATTACTTTTTCAGCCTTAATTCCTAACTTTATTGAGCGAGATGATTCTTTAATTGTTTTAATTTCTCCAACTTCTTCTATTAAACCGGTGAACAACTTCTCACTCCCTCTCTATATAGCCTTCTACTAAAATATCCTGTCCTATAGTTCTTAATTTCATATTTGAAAGCCTAACAGCTTCACTTAATTTCTCTATTCCAATGCCTCCAACAGGAGTTTTCGCTTTTTCACCACCAAGCATAATAGGTGCTATAAAACATATAACTTTATCCACAAGCTTTTCTTTTAAAAATGAAAAATTTAAAGTGCTTCCACCTTCAAGTAAAATACTGTCTATGCCAAGCTCACCAAGCTTAGTCATTAAATATTTAAGATCTACCTTTTCCTCTTTTAAAGGTGTTTTAATTATTAAAACTCCAATATCCTCTAATTGCTTAATTTTATTTTTATCAGCTTCCTCTGTTACAGCGATAATAACTTTTCTTTCCTTTAAGGTTTCTAAAATTTTAGAATTTAGCGATATTCTAAGTTTTGAATCAATAATTATAGCAGTTGGACTTTTGCAGCATTTTCCTTCTAGCCTGGTTGTAAGCATTGGATTATCCGCAATAATAGTTCCAATACCAACCATTATTGCCATCATATTATTTCTTAAATAATGCACATATTCCCTTGAAGCCTTTGAACTTATCCACCTTGATTCTCCAGATATTGTTGATATCTTTCCATCTAAAGTTGCCGCTGTTTTCATAAGAACGTATGGGGTTTTAGTCTCCATATATTTTACAAATATCTCATTAAGCTTTACTGCTTCAGCTTCAAGAACTCCAACTAACACTTCTATTCCATTATCACGGAGTATCTTAATGCCTCTGCCAGAAACAATAGGATTAGGGTCTTTCATTGAGATTATTACCCTTTTGATGCCTGCTTTAATAAGTGCAAGTGCACAAGGAGGTGTTTTCCCAAAATGAGAACACGGTTCTAAAGTTACATAGATTTCTGCACCTTTGGCATTTTCACCAGCCATATTTAAAGCATTGACTTCAGCATGATTTCCTCCAAAAAATTCATGAAAGCCCTCACCAACAATTTGGTTATCCTTAACTATAACTGCTCCTACCATAGGATTAGGATTTACACGTCCTCTTCCTTTTTCTGCAAGTTCTAATGCCCTTTTCATAAAAACTTCATTCAATTTATCACTTCCAAGCTATAGATAGACAACTTGAAACATTGAAATTATAAATACCAAATGTATCCATATGCTAATGTTTTCAATTCACAATGCACAATGAAGGATGATTTGCCTTCCTTTTGTCAGGCAAATCTTAAATTATAAGCTCCGCCTAGCACCATAAATGGTGCTATCGCGTAAGCAATAAAAAAATAAGTTTTAAGATTTTCTGCAGCAAAGCGGAGGAAAATCCTCCTTCATTGTGAATTGTGCATCGTGAACTGTGAATTTAAAAATATTGCTGTTAGGATAAACTTGGGATTTGCAATTTTCAGGTTCCAAGTTGTACATCTATATTAATGTATCAAATAGCAAAATTTTTAATCTGTGCGCACAAATTTAATTTTTAATCTTCGTGGAATTTTTTTATAAGATTTGAAAGGATATTTATAATCCTTATATATTCGAACTGTATTTTTTATTAAGTTATATATCTTTAATTAAATAATAAAACCCCTGAAGTAAATCTTCAGGGGTTTAGTTATCAAAAAATATATAACAAAAAACATAATCTTTCTTCTTTCATCCAGACTTTAACTGTCGGCCCCGGAATCTAACCGGATCTGCCAAATTGGCTTGCGGGCTTTACCGCCGATCGGGAATTTCACCCAACCCACGAAGAATTTATACTATTCAATTGGCTTTAGTATAATACTATAAAATATTTATGTCAAGTAAACATTTAAAACTCCTTTTATGATCTGATCCTAAAATTTGCCTAACATTTGCCTAACATTTTATACCCCAATTGTTTTATAATTTACATGATGTCCGTAACCAAAAAGTAATTTGATAATTGTATTTAATTGCATTATAATGTTAATGCTGAATTATATGTAAAAAGGAGGATTGATTTCATTGAATTTACTTAATATCATAAATGAAAATTGTATTAAATATAGTGAACAAATTTGTCAAATATATAAAGATTCAAATCTTACTTATGGTAATTTAAAAAAGTACTCAGATGCACTTTCAAAGTACATAATATCAGAATATGGTGAAGATAAGTCACCAATTGTTATTTATGGTCACAAAGAACATGAAATGCTAATATCTTTTTTAGCATGTAGTAAATCTGGCCATGCTTATATTCCTATAGATACTACGTTTCCAAAAGATAGAATAAACGATATTATTGAAAGCTCCAAGCCAAAACTATTTATTAATATAGGAAATATTAATATTGACAACTTTGATGGAAAAATGGTATCCAGAGAAAATTTAAATGATATCTTTAATAAATTTTCTGGTTTAGAACCAAGCAAATCATTTTATCTTAAAGAAAACGATGTTTATTATATGCTTTATACTTCTGGAAGTACCGGTAAACCTAAGGGTGTTCAAATCACCTACAAGGCCTTAGAAGCTTTTATTGAATGGTTTATGCCTTATTGTAAAACTAGTGAAGATAAGAACGTCTTTTTAAATCAGGTTTCTTATTCCTTTGATGTATCAGTAATTAGCATATATATTGGACTTCTTCTAGGTAAAACATTATATGTAATAGACAAGCAAATGACTTCAAATTTTAAGGATTTATTTGAAAATTTAAGTATTTCCAAAATAGCTATGTGGATATCAACACCTTCCTTCGCTGAAATGTGTATTGTTGATAACAGTTTTAATAAAAACTTACTTCCAGAGCTTGAAAAGATGTTTTTTGCAGGGGAAATACTATCAAAGAAATTAGTTTCAACCCTTTACGAAAGATTTGGGGATATTTCTATAATTAATGGTTACGGTCCAACAGAAGCCACCGTTTTAATAACTGCTGTGGAAGTAAACAAGCATATGCTTAATGCCGAAGATTCAATTCCTATTGGATATGGTATGGATAATTCTAGAGTCTTTTTAATAAATGATGCCGGCAAGGAAATTAAAGATGGTGAAAAAGGTGAAATTTGTGTGGTTGGCGATAATGTAAGTATTGGCTATTATAACAATGAAGAAATGAACAAAAAACACTTCTTTACAGCTGAAGACGGTACTAAACCTGGCTATAAAACTGGTGATTTGGCATATAAGAAGGATGACATGTTTTATTACTGTGGAAGAAAAGACTTCCAGATAAAGTTAAATGGCTTTAGAATTGAATTAGAGGACATCGAAAATAATTTAAGAAAACTTGATTATGTAAGCAATGCTGTTGCTTTGCCAGTTAAACATGAGGAAAAAATCTCCTACATTGCAGCATTTGTTAAATTAAGCAAAAGTATTGATGAAAAAGAATTTAAAATAGCTATGAAAATAAAAAATGATCTTAGCAAATTTTTGCCTTCTTATATGATTCCAAGAAAAGTTAAATTATTAAATAAATTTCCTATTAATACAAATGGCAAAATAGATAGAAAATTGCTCCAGGAGGATTTGAAATGACACCTTTTGAAAGTAATATATTCTTTTATATTCTTTTTGTATCATTAATTCCTGCTATACTTTTAGGAATATTTGAAAAAAGAATAAAATACTATGGAACCTTACTTAGTATTTTTATGATTGCACTCTTTATAGGTAGCAATAAATTTCAGCTACTAAGCTTTTTGTGTTTTTATGCTTGGGAAGTACTTCTAATTAAAAGCTATTTAATAATTAGAAATAAAACAAATAAAGCTTCGTTAATGAGATTGTTTATATTATTGAGTATATTTCCCCTATGTATAGTTAAATTTAGTCATTTTTTCACTACTTCTACAGTAGGTTTTATTGGTATTTCGTATATTACCTTTAGAATTGTTCAGATAATAATTGAAACACACGATGGATTAATAAAAAAAATAAATTTAATAGATTTAACTTATTTTATTTTATTTTTTCCAAGTGTCAGCTCAGGACCAATAGATAGAAGTAGAAGATTTGAAGATGATATAAATAAAGTACTAAAAAGGCGAGAATATTTTGACTACATGGGTACTGGTATATTTAAAATTTTTCAGGGAATTGCTTACAAGTTTATTTTTTCTAGCCTTATCTATAATCATTGGCTTATAAAAATATCAACTTCATTTACAATAAGTAGCATACTTCAATACATGTACGCCTACAGCTTATACCTTTTCTTTGATTTTGCTGGCTACAGCTGCATTGCTATTGGTACAGGATATTTCCTTGGAGTTAAGCTTCCAGAAAACTTTAACTTGCCTTTCTTAAGTAAAAGTATGAAGGAATTTTGGGATAGATGGCATATGTCTTTATCCTTTTGGTTTAGAGATTTTGTTTACACAAGGTTTGTAATGACCTCTATGAAACATAAATGGTTTAAAAGTAGATATACAAGTTCTTACTTAGGATTTATGATTACAATGCTAGTTATGGGTATATGGCATGGTACTTATTTGTATTATATAATTTATGGACTTTACGAAGGATTTTTACTTGTTGCAACTGACTATTACCAACGAAAAAACAAGTTTTATAAAGCCCATAAGAAAGAAAAATGGTTTCAAGCTTTATCCATTTTCGTAACCTTTAATTTAGCTTGTTTTGGTTTATTATTATTTTCAGGACGATTAACAATTTATTTTAAAATATAATAAAATATAATTTAGGAGTGATTTTATAATGGAAGAAACTTTATTAGAAATACTTGAAGAAATATGTGGAACAGATGAGGTAAGAAATGACCTTGATATAAATTTATTTGATGATGGTCTTTTGGACTCACTTGGTGTCATTGAACTATTATTATCAATTGAAGACAAATTAAAAATATCAATACAGCCAACAGAAGTAACAAGAGAACAAATTGCAACACCAAGAAAAATAATAGATTACTTAAAAGCAAAAAAAGGTGAGTAAAAATGCGTAAATTACGTTCATTCATTTTGTCTGTCGTTATTCTTCTTATTATCATGTTTTCTGTAAATATGTATTGTGAAAATTATATAAAAAGTAATCTTTCAACTAGTTATAAATTATATAATGATATAAAAAATGAAAGTACCTTTATCCAAAGGAATGAGGCAGATGCAAAGGATGTTTTAATGATTTATGGTTCTTCCGAACTTGGCACTACAGAAATACTCTCTAATCCTATAAGATATTTTCCAAAAAAGGAAGATGATTTTTTCGTTTCACCGATTGCAAAAGGATATATGCAAGATTTAGCTCATGCCATAAAATTTGCATGTAATCCTAATTTAAAAGGAAAAAAGGTTGCCTTTATAGTATCTCTTCAATGGTTTTTATATAAAAATGGTATGCAATCTAGTGATTTTCAAATGAATTTTTCTGAACTTCAATTTTATGAAGCTATGAAAAATCCTAATCTTTCTCAAGCTTTAAAGAAAGAAATTTGCAAACGAATATACTCTCTTGTAGCTAATAATTCATTTTATTCAGATGCAGCACTATATGCAAAGCTTTATAATAGCAATACATTTTTAGGTAAATTGAAATTTAACTTACTTAAGCCTTACTTTTATTTAAAATATCAGGCTTTAAGTTTCTCTAACAATGTAAAATCTTATAGACTTCTAAAAAAATATAAAGGAGTTTACAAATTAAATAATTCTAATTTATCCACAATTAACTTAGATAAAGACTTAGCTGATGAAGAAGCAAGAGGAAGTAAACTTGCTAATAATAATCAATTTGACATACTTAATTCTTATTATAATGAGTTTATAAAGCCTAACTTAAGTAAAATAAAAAATCAGGATAAAAATGTTAAGCTTACTGATTCAAAAGAATATGAAGATCTTAACACTCTTTTAAAGGTGTGTAAAGCTGAAGACATCAAACCTTTGTTTATATTGATGCCAGTTAATGCAAAATATTATGATTTTGATGGTATAAATAAAACTACTAGAACTGCATTTTTCAATAAAACCAAAAATCTTATATCTGGCTACGGCTTTGATGTTGTAGATTTTCAAAAGCATGAGTATGAAAAGTATCTTATGGAAGATGGAATGCACCTTGGCTGGAAAGGATGGTTATATGTCGATAAAGAAATTGATAACTACTATCACAAATAGTTATGTTCTTTTTTTCCTAATTATAATGCTCGGACTACTAGTTATGTTTATCTTTACACCGTCTAGTAATGTGCCTTATGTTTATAGTAATTTCTAAAAATATTGCGAAGTAAGTGTAGTCCAGGATATTAAATAAAATTAATAAAACTAAGAGCGAAATGTTTAAAAGCCTAAGAGGTTTCAATAACTCGCAAAAGGCGCTCAGACAATTGAAATCTCTAAGCCTTTTAAACATTTCACTCTAAGATTTATTAAAATTTTATTTAAACCATCCTGAACTACACTTACTCCGCATTTACAGTAGTTTAAGGAAAAAATTCCTCCGTACCTACGGAATTTGGGTGTAATGCAGAAACAATATTTATTACTTAAATCATTAAGTTGTTAAATAACAATTATATATTTTGAAACAAAGATGTAGTGGATTAATCAAAGAACCTTTGGTAGGTGTAGGAAAAAAATGATGTTAGGGAGTAGTGGCGAAAAAATTTCTAAATAAAATTTTATAAAACTTAGTGGGAAATTTTTTAAAGCTTTAGAGCTTTAGATTGTCTGAGCTAATTTTTGCGAGTTATCGAAAGCTCTTAAGCTTAAAAAAATTTGCCGCTTAGTTTTATTAATTTTATTTAGGATTTTGAGCCGCTATTCACTAACATCATTTTTCTACGCCTACCAAAGGTTCTTTGATTTTGCACTACACTTTTGTTCGCAATGTTTAAGTTTTTATTCATTTAGTATGTTTACCTTCTTGCCTTCCATAACCCTATTCATGTTTCTTACAGCACACATTTTTCCACACATAGTACATGTATCCGAATGTTCCGGTGTTGATTCCCTTCTGTATCTCCTAGCTTTTTCAGGATCAATTGAAAGTTCAAACATTGCCTCCCAATCTAATTTTCTTCTAGCTTCACCCATTTTATAATCCCATTCTCTTGCTCCTTTTATATTTTTAGCTATATCTGCAGCATGCGCAGCTATTTTAGATGCTATTATTCCTTCCTTCATATCATCCAAATTTGGAAGTCTTAAATGTTCTGCTGGTGTTACATAACACAAGAAATCAGCACCACTTGCAGCTGCAATAGCACCACCTATTGCGCTTGTGATATGATCATATCCTGGCGCTATATCTGTAACAAGAGGTCCAAGTACATAAAAAGGTGCTCCATGGCATAATCTTTTTTCTAAAATCATATTTGATTGTATTTCATTCAAAGCCATATGTCCCGGTCCTTCTATCATAACTTGGACATTTTTTTCCCAAGCTCTTTTTGTAAGCTCACCAAGGGTTATAAGTTCCTTGATTTGACTTGCATCTGTAGAATCCTCTATGCATCCAGGCCTGCAAGCATCTCCTAAACTTATAGTCACATCATATTTTGCACATATATCTAGAACTTTATCAAAATGCTCGTAAAATGGATTTTCCTTATTATTAAGTTCCATCCATGCATATATCAAGGCTCCTCCCCTCGAAACTATATTCATAAGCCTATTGTTTCTCTTAAAAACATCTGCTGTCTCTCTATTTATTCCAGCATGGATAGTCATAAAATCCACTCCATCCTGTGCTTGTTTTTCAACTACTCTTAAAAATTCTTCCTCTGTTATATCGCTTAATTCTTTGTCATAAAAACCAACGGCATCATATATTGGTACAGTTCCTATCATCGCTGGTGACATTTCAATTAGCTTCTTTCTGAATTCTTCTGTCTTTCCATAAGAGCTTAAATCCATAATTGCTTCAGCCTTCATTTTTATTGCTGTTTTTACTTTTTCTACTTCCATTTTAACATTTGCACAATCTTTAGATATTCCAAGGTTTACATTTATCTTAGTCTTAAGTCCGTGTCCTACTCCCTCCGCACTCAGGAACTGGTGATTTTTGTTTGCTGGTATTACAACTTTTCCTTCAGCTACAAGCCCTCTCAGCTGATTAATGTCAACATTTTCTTTTTGGGAAACAATTTTCATTTCCTCTGTAACTATATTCTTTTTTGCGGCATCCATTTGTGTTGTGTAATTCATAATAATTCTCCTATTCTAAATTTATTTTGGATGCAAACACATTATAGATAAACCAGTATATCTTTAAATAAAGATTACAACAAAAAAATAAAAGCTCGCCAAAGGCAAGCTTTTAAAATCTTAAAAGTTATAATGTGCTGCTTCCCTACGGTAGTACTAACTACATCAAGTTCAAAGAGTTGGATTTCTCCTCTCAGCCATTTTACTTGGCACCTCTAGCAAAAAATATTTAATTTTATTTTTATTCTAGCATTATGTTGTAAATTTGTAAACAAAAACTCATATACTACATATTTATTTTTCTACAGCTTAAATTGAGCTACAAGTCCTGAAAGTTTGTCCATGCTTTCATTAATAGTATTTGTCTGTTTTGTTATATTGTTTGTCATTTCAACTATATCTGTTGTCTTATTTGCAATATTAGCAGTACCTTCCGCACCTTCATTTGTAGCTAAAGCTATTCTATTTAAAGTACCCGTAATATTTTGTACAAGCCTTTCTATGTGTTGCGCAGCTTCAGTAAAATTAGCGCATAATTTGTAAATACCTCCAGCATCCTTACTATATTTTTCACCAGTCTCCACCATTGAAATATAATCACTTCTTACTTTGTTATCAACAAATTCTAATAATTCACTTGAACTTATTGAAAGTTTATCCACGGAACTTAATATTATTTGTGTTATACCTTGTATTTTATTTACGGTATCCTCTGAGCCCTCTGCAAGCTTTCGTATTTCATCTGCAACAACTGAAAATCCCTTTCCAGCCTCACCTGCTCTTGCCGCTTCAATAGATGCGTTTAACGCAAGCAAATTAGTCTCAGATGTGATTTGCAGTATAGCCTCAGATAATACTTTAATTTGTTCCACCGACTTTGACTCATCTATTGCAGCCTTTAAGTTTTTATTAGCTTCCATATAAATTTCATCTGCACTTTTTTGAGATTCTAACCCTTTTAATTTCACTTCATTTGCCCTGGCACTTACTTCATCTGAAGATTTTGCACTTTCTTGTGCCTTTAAAGCTATATTTTCAATTGCATTTTGTATTTCTTGTGATGCTGCATTCATTTCCTGCGTTGACGCTGAAGTTTCTTCCATGCCTGCCGAAAGTTCTTCTGTTGTAGCATATACGTCTTGTATTTCAACAGATAAATTAGACATATTACTATTAGTAGTTTCAATCATTTTCTTAATGTTGTGCGATTCAGCAATTACTGATGCTAAAACTTCCTTTATGGATTTCTTCATTTTATCTACAGCTCTTAGCATTATACCTACTTCATCTTTGCTACTTAATAGATTTGGTGATATATCTTTGCTAAAATCTCCAGTTGCAATTATGTTTAAATAATTAGTCGCTGCGCTTAATGAAATTATAATAGGTTTTACAATAGCAAAAGTAAGTAATACACCAAGAATTATAGCTGCACTTAAAATAACTAAGAATGTAATTATTGAATGATTATTAGTACTCTGTGTTCGTTTATATGTATTATCCGTAGCCTTTACATAATCCTTTAATAATGTATTCACTTGACTTCTAAAACCATCCAGTGTACTCTTATTATCAGAAAAATACTTATATATATCTTCAGTTTTCACATTTCCTGTGGATGACATGTCAACTATTTTTGTGCATGTCTCTGCATGTTTTGGTATATTTGCTTCAATCTCTGCAACAGCTTTTTTCTCTTTGGCTGTTAAATTCAATTTTTTATATGCAGCAATATCAGTTTTAATTCCTTTTAATTTATTATTTATCTCTTTTAAAAAATCACTCTGATTTGTTTTATTTCCATTATTTAAAATGATATTAGTTAAATCATATTGGCAAGTCCTTGCTTGAATTCTAATATCGTCTAATAAATTTATAGCTTTTAAATCATCATTATACATTTCATATAAATTTTCATTTGATTTTTGAGTAAAATAATAACCTGAATAACCAATTGCACACGTGAACATTAACAGCATAATTGACAAAAACGTTATCTTATGTAGCATCTTTGCATTTCTAAACATTTATCGACCACCCCTTACTATTTTCTTTAAACTTCCTAATTTGGATTTTGAAGTATTTATTCTCAAGTACCCATTATTATTGGAAAATTTATTCGTCATTTTATATTTTCGATTATCTTTTCACAATACTTTACATATTCTATAGGGGGATTTGAAAAATTAAAATTGTTTATACCAAATTCATCCTGTTAAATTACAATTTGGGGAGCAGAGTACAAAGAAGGATGATTTACATTTCGCGTTGCTTAGGCAAATCTTAAACTTAAATGTCCTCAGCTTCGCTGAGCGCCATCGATGGCGCGATTGCGCAGCAATAAAAAAATAAGTTTTCAGATTTTTCGTAGTGCTAACGGAGAAAAATCCTCCTTCATTGTACTTTGTACTCTGTACTCTGTACTCTGTCATCTGTACTCTGCTCTAAAAATTGTAATTTCTAAGGATAAACTTGGTATTTGCAATTTCAATGTTCCAAGTTGTACATCTATATAAAGATATAGAATACCTTTTTTCACATCCTCCTTGTATTTAACTTAACGAATTTTATAATTATCCTCAAAAAAATAATTAAGAAATTTTTAAGATTTACGTTAACAGAAAATAAGAATTTTATTCTATACTAATAGTATATTAAATAAAGTTAAAATTTGCGTAAAAAGGCATTGACAGTGTCACAAACTTAGTGTACTATTTATATAGAACACTGATGTGAATTAAATTTGCCGAATATGGTTATATTAAATATGTTGAAACTTTTCATCATCTAATAATATATTTATGTAAACCAATCCATTAAGAATCTATATTGGGGAACATAAATAATTTAAATTTGTCAATAGTTTCATATTACATATACCCAATTGAAAGGAGACTTATATTATGCCTACTATTAACATGCTTTCTTCTGCGGAAAAAGTAAAAGGTCAAGGTGTATTATCTGCTTATATTGAACAAGTTAACTTAGTGAAAAAGGGACTTATTAACTATGATGTTAAAATAAATAAATTTAAATTTTCTGATATAATGCATTATCATACTATAGATTTAAAATTTTTTCTCAGTATACCTTTTGCAAAAATGCTTGGCACAACTGTTGCCTATGTACATTTTGTACCAGAAACAGTTGACAACAGCCTCAACTTACCTTCTTTTGCCAAAGCAGTTTTTTACAAATATATCATATGGTTTTATAAAAGTGTAGACCATCTTGTTGTTGTAAATCCATATTTTATCGATATCTTAAAAGACTATGGGATACCAGAAAATAAAATAACATATATCCCTAACTTTGTATCAGACGATAATTTTTACAAATATGATGAAAGCAAAAGACTTTCTTTAAAAGATAAATTTGGCATTTCAAAGGATAAATTCGTAGTATTAGGTGTTGGTCAAGTTCAAACGCGAAAAGGAATATATGACTTTATTGAAACAGCTAAGAAGCAGCCAGATGTTCAATTTGTTTGGGCTGGAGGTTTCTCATTTGGTGCCATTACGGACGGCTATGCAGAATTGAAAAAAGTAGTTGAAAATCCACCTGATAACGTAAAATTTTTAGGAATTATTGATAGAAGTGAAATGAATGACTTATACAATATTGCAGACATAATGTTTTTACCTTCTTTTAGTGAATTATTTCCTATGTCTGTATTAGAAGCTCTTTCACTAAAGATTCCTGTCTTATTAAGAGACTTAGATATATACAAAAATATCTTATTTAATTATTATCTAAAAGGAAGTTCTGTAGATGATTTCTCTAATATTATAGAAAAGAGTAAATCTGATAGTTATTTCTACAGTAAATGGTGTAAACAATCTGAATTGTGCCATAAATTTTACTCAAAAGACTATATATTAAATAAATGGAAAAACTTTTATAGCGAAGTATATTATGAAAAATTCAAACTAAAATCTAGGAGTAAACTAAATGCAAAGCAAAATATTTAACTCTATCGTTGTAATTTTATCTGCTTTTATACTTTTATCCTTCTTTGTTTTTACTAATGATTTTAATTCGCTTCTAACAACATTAAAATCTGTAAATAAATTTTGGATATTCGTTGCCCTACTATTTATGTTAGCATTTTGGTTACTTGAATCAATAATCTTGCACATTATAACAAGAATACAATATAATGCTCCTAAATTGTTTTTTAAATCAATCAAATTTGCAATGATTGGTCAATTTTTCGGCTCGCTTACTCCCTTTGCTTCAGGAAGCCAGCCTGCTCAACTTTATGCCATGACTGAATATGGCATTCCTGCTGGTCTGTCTGGTTCTATACTCATGATAAAGTTTATAATTCACCAGACAGTATTTACTATATATTCTATTCTAGTTATATCTTTTAAGTTTCATTATTTTCAAACAAAAATTAAATATTTTATATACTTTGCCCTATTTGGCTTTGTATTTAATACTTTAATAATAGCTGTTGCTATATTATTTTCAGTAAATCATACTGTTACTAAAAAATTATTACATATAATTTTATTTGGATTAAACAAAATTAAGATAGTAAAAAATCCCGAAAAAAAATACATTTCAATTGAAAAAGAGCTTATGAGTTTTCATAAAAATTCCGCAATCATAGCTCAAAATAAATTGACATGTATAAATGCATGTATACTTACTTTTATTCAATGGACAATTTTTTACTCAATACCATATTGTGTTTACAGAAGCTTTGGCTTTAATTCTTCTAGTATTTTTACTATGATTGCAGCCCAAGTATTTTTAACTATAATTATGTCTTGCGTGCCTCTTCCTGGTGGTGAGGGTGCTGCTGAAGGTGGTTTCTTCATTATTTTCAAGCTTTTCTTTCCTGAAAAACTACTTCTTCCAGCAATACTACTTTGGAGAATTTTATCATACTACTCATGCATAGTTGCTGGAAGTTTGTTCGCATTTGTTAGACAAAAATCTGCAAAATGATGTTTGTGTTATTTTGTAGATTTTTTATTTATGTTATTCAAATCTTTTTCAATACTTGCAAACTTGTTTATAAGCTTGTTCATCAATGTGTAATAATTTTTTTCTCTTTCATCCTGTTTATTGTCCCTCTTCTCCTGTGCCTTTAATATATATAAAATAAGAATTACTGAAAGCAATGCCCAAATACCTTGCGATGCTGCCAAGTTTAATATTGGATTTTCCATACTTTCTTCCCCTCCCTTATTCCCCTATATATTTTCTTATATTTTTTAGTGCTCTATTTTTTGCTCTGTTCACTGATTGCCTTGATATATTTAAAATTTTTGATATATCCACATCACTATAATTCTTAACAAACTTCAAAACAAGAACTCTTCTCTGTATTTCCGACAACTTGTCCAGTACTTCACCAATAAAAATCTTATCTTCAAATTTAACATTAACTCCAATGCTTACTAAACCTAATTTCAATTCAGTTTCATTTAAACAGATTCGATAATTTTTCTTTGATAAATATATATATCTATTTTTAATGGCAGAAGAAATATACCCAACTATAAACTTATCATATTTTAAATTACCATCCTCATTAACTGGCATTTTCCTTATAATCTCTATAAATGCTATAATCAAATCCGAGCTTGCTCCATCGTAATTTAAATAGTAGCTGTATTTTTTTATCAATGGCTTAAATGTATTTATCATATTTAACATAGCCTCTTTATCCCCATGCTGTGATTTTTTTACTATCTCGTAAAACCTGTCTGCCATCTTAACCCCGCCTCCGATTTTACTTTTTATAGAAAACTTAATCCAGTGTAAACTACTATTTCACCTAAAATTTATATAATTAGATTAATTGCTATAAAAAAATTCTAAATTATAACACAATTTAAATCCACATTTTTATCATCTCCTTATCACTTAAATATTTTTATTTACATCTATAATAACATTATTTAACATATTTTGTAACCTTTTAATAATAAATTTAATTTATTTAAATTTATTATATTATGGAATATTTCTTCTAAACAAAGCATATTAATTATATGAATGCCTAAAATATATTACAGTAATAAATATTATGTCAAATAAATTTTTTAACTTATAGATAAACCATCTTTATAAAAAAAGAATAATCAGTCTTACTGAATATTCTTATATGTTTTGAGACTTTCCCATTAAGTTTTAAAATTTTCTGCTTAAGCAGAAAATTTTCCTTCACTCTACTCTATATTATAGTTAGTTCCGCTGCAAATTCTCTTGCATTTGAAAAGTCTTCTTCATTTGGTCTTCCCTTAGCTATCCCACCTATTAGTTTTAATGGACCATAGGTATCGAAGCCTTTACAAGCAAAACTCCCAACTACCTCGAAACCTTTTTCTTTAAGTTCACTTTTTAGCGATTCATTATATTGCTCTCTACCTTGACCGCTAGTTGAAAAAACAAATACTCGCTGCTTTCCCTCAGATTTTATTTTTTTTAATAATTCCAAAATATTTTTATGAAACTTACCATAATATATTCCAGATCCAAAACCTATTAAATCATAATTTTTTAGGTCATCAACATTTACATCCTTTGGATTCTTAAGCTCCGCCTTTAAAACTTCTCCCATAACTTTTGCAATTTTCTCTGTATTCTTGTGATGTATTGATTCATAAATTATAAGCCTTTTCACAGTCTTCACCTCTCCATTTAATTATATAATGCCAAATATGTTTATATACATTATATAATAAATATTTATATGATATAATACTTAGGTATGTTTTTAAGGGGGACTCACATTATGAAATTAAAAAAAGATACTATTTTAGATGTTTTGACAATAGCTTTGCCTGCTGTTTTTGAAATGACTCTATATACTATGATTGGAGTTTTTGATACCATGATGGTTGGTCAGTACGGTGGAGATTTAGCAGTAAGTAGTGTTGGTTTAAGCACTGAAACAATATATACCTTTTCAAATATACTCGTAGCCAATGGTATTTCCGTTGGTATTTCGTCCTTAGTTGCAAGAAAAGTTGGTGCAAAAAAAGACAACCATGCAGAAGAATATGCTACACTGGGTTTTTTATTTGCCTTCATTATTTCTATTTTTACATGGCTTATACTATTTTTCTTTTCAACACATTTGTTTAAGGCAATTGGAACTCAACAAAATATAATAACTACAGCAACACCTTTTATAAAAATAGCTTCAATTGGTATATTTTTTAGCATGCTCATGAACAGCTTAAATGCTTCAATAAGAGGCTGTGGAAATACAAAAACGCCTTTAATTGCTTCACTTATAGTTACAATAATAAATTTAGCCCTTGATTATGTACTTATCTTCGGAAAATTTGGGGCACCTTCTTTGGGTGTAACTGGCTCTGGAATAGCTACTTGTACTGCTCAAATATTAGGTTTTATATTTATTCTATTTTATATGATCAAATATGCAAAAATAAAAGTGAGATTTAAATATATACGTGAAATTAATTTTGATATGGTAAACAGCTTTTTAAGACTTTCAATTCCCTCATCAATGCAGGAAGGCGCTTTTAGCATAAGTAGACTTATAAGTAATTTCTTCATTGTTGCACTTGGAAGCTTAGCCTTTGCCGCTAATCAAATAACAACTTCTATAGAATCTATATCTTTTATGCCCGGCTGGGGCTTTGCAATAGCTGCCACAACCCTTGTTGGTCAAAAAATTGGAGAAAAAAATTATAAGAAAGCCAAGGAATATGCTTATGCCTCACTATTTTTAGGAACACTTGTTATGCTTATATGCTCAGCTATGTTTTTATTAATTCCTAATCAATTGGTTTCTTTATTTATAAATTCTAGCGCACACAAAGTAGTTAAAGAAGGTACCTTATGTGTTATGATAGCATCAATAGAACAGCCCTTCATTGCTTTATCAATGATTGCAGGTGGAGTCTTAAAGGGAGCTGGAGATACAAAAACACCTTTCAAAGTTTCTATGATATCAAGCTGGATTATAAGAATGCCACTTATGTTTATATTTATTCACATAATGAGATTATCTGTAATATATGTGTGGATAATTACTTCCATCCAGTGGATATTTGACGGAACACTGATTTTTATTTTGTTTAGAAAAAAGTTTAGAAAACTAAATAGTTAAGTTAACAGGATAAGCTATTCAGTTATTATAAACAAGCTTAAAAAATAAAATTTGACTTTTTCCAAAGTTTAATACGTAACTAAAAATTATTGCGAACTAATTAAATCAATTCACAATTCACAGTTCACAATGCACAATGAAGGAGGATTTGCCTTCCTTTCGTCAGGTAAATCTTAAACTTAAATATTATAAGCTTCGCTTAGCACCATAAATGGTGCTATTGCTAAAGCAATAAAAAAATAAGTTTTAAGATTTTATGTAGCTTTGCTACATAAAATCATCCTTAATTGTGAATTGTGCATCGTGAATTGTGAATTGATTTAATTCGTAATATTTAAGATTTGTGCATAAGGTAATTTTTGTTCGACAAAGCTATATTATTGATTTATGCATTATAATTTTTTCATTAGGCTATGTTTAAAAGAATGTTGATTTGATGTGTTGACTTTTATGGACTCTTAGAATTGCTCGTTTATAATTTGCGTAATTTTGACTAGGACGGTCAAAGCCATTTAGGCATCAGGACGATGCATCTAAATGGGTAGCAAATTATAAACGAGCAATTCTTAGAGTCCATTAATGTCATAAGCTCATATCAACATTCTTTTAAACATAGCCTTTCATTAACATACTTATAAAGTGCATCTATTTCATCATTACTAGAATCTATTTCTAATGCTCTTGATAACGCCAACTCAGCTAATTGAAAGTTTCCATTTTCAATATATTTTTTGCTACTAGCATACAATTGCCTGCTATCTTCTACTGAATCAAATTGATTTTTAGCTTTACTTAAAGCAAAATTGTACGAGCAATATTTATTTTCTGCATAAATACTTCCACCGTGAGTTAATCTGCTATTTGTACATCCTCCATGGCATCTTTCACCATATTTACATTTACCGCATAAGCCCTCAAGCTTTTCTTTTTTCATTTCCCTGTTCCAAGTAAAGCTGTTTGGATCTTCCCATATGTCTTTTATGGATCTTTCCCTTATATTCCCAGCTATAAATTGCTTATTTCTTATAGAAGTACATGCCGTAATATCTCCATTATATAAAATTCCAACAACGCTTTTTCCAGCACCACAGCCATTCCAAGGGTATTCCTCCAACTTTAACGTGTGTTTTCTAACTTCTACCTCTTTTATGTTAAAATACCCCATACAATCTGCAAGATGAATTTTTATTTTATCTTCAAGCATGGTTTTATATGCAAAATCAATTACCTGATCTACATGAAAAGGCTCTGCTACCAATTGTTTATTTTTAAGCATATTGCCCATTGGTAAACCTAATTGCAACTGCCATGCAGAAATTTTCTTTTCTACAAAAATCTTTTTAAGTTCTTCAAGTTCATCTATATTAACATTATTAATTGTGGTAATAATGCTACATCCCATACCATTTTGAACTATCAAATCTATTGCTTTCATATCCCTTTGAAATGAACCTTTTTTTCTTATAAAATCATGCGTATTTTCAAGTCCGTCCATACTTATAGCTATTGTGTTAATTCCTGCATTTTTGGCTTTTATTACGGTACTCTCATCTAAAAGCCAAGCATTAGTTATTATGTTTGGTATTATATTATTTTCTTTAAGCCTTTTAGCTATTAAATCCCAATCTTTTCTTGTAGTTGGCTCACCACCTGACAATGTAATCCATTGAAAACCAAGTTTACCCAAATCATCGCATAGCTTAAGAGCTTCTTCCGTTGTAAGTTCATCTGGCAAAGAACTTTCACAACTTGAACCACAATGCTTACATCTCATATTGCATCCCATTGTTACTTCCCATACAGCGGTAATAGGCATGTAATTCATAATTATCCCTCCGATAATCAAATTATGTATTATAACTTCATATTAATAAAGTTATAGTGACTGCTTATTTAATACTTAACTTAAAATTATTGCGAAGTAATTTAATCAATGCACAATTCACAGTTCACAATGCACAATGAAGGAGGATTTGCCTTCCTTTTGTCAGGTAAATCTTAAATTATATGCTTCGCTTAGCACCATAAATGGTGCTATTGCGTAAGCAATAAAAAAATAAGTTTTAAGATTTTCTGTAGCTTTGCTACAGAAAATCATCCTTCATTGTGAATTGTGAATCGTGAATTGTGAATTGATTTAATTCTTAATATTTAAGTTTTGTGTATAAAATAGTTTTGTGTAACAGCCCTATATAATAGGTGGAATATCATATAATGGATTTATAGGTGGATTGAAATTAGCATTTACTTCACATTTATCAAGAAATGCTTGTCCACCAGTCATGTTTAATAGTTGTTCATCTGTTAATTTTTCATTTTTATTTAACATTTTTATCACTCCTAAATATAAAATTAATTTTTTGCTATTATATGTAAATATTACTACTTATTTTTTTATAAATCAATAATTTCTTAAAAATACAAATATTATATATCAATTAATTCTCTTCAGATGCTTTTTCCCCATATTAATCCCAACACAAACAGTTAGACATTGTTCCCATAATATCTTTTCCTATATTCAAGTCACGCCTAACACTGTTCCCATAATAGAAGCCAAGGTTTTTTTATTTATTCCGTTAAGCCCTATCATTAAAATACATACTATTATTATCGAGGACATAATTGTCATTAAAAGAGGTTTATTCATACATAAAAACAAAGATTTATACTTTTTCATCTCTATGACCTCCAAAATTTATTGTTAAGCTTCTTAAATTAGCCATAATAAAAATTGTTATAGGCATAGTCCACAGCAATCCTATACTTCCCGCAAAGGCATTTATTATATCTGCTGTTATAGTTTCCATATTTATAATTTCTGTATACGTAACTCTTTCTGCAATAAATAATAGAAACAAATTAAAAGCCCCTCCTGCATAAGCAAGTATAAGCGTATTAGTCATAGTTGCCATTATATCTTTTCCTATATTCATACCAGCTTTAATAAGTTCTTTTTTATCTATATTAGGCTTTACTTCTATAAGCTCATTCATTGCAGAGCAAATAGATACACTTACATCCATAATTGCTCCTAATGCTCCTATTATAATTGCTGAAAAAAGTATATATTTATAATCCAGGTTCATGCTTTTCCCAACATAAGCCATAGTTTCAGCTTCATTTCCTGTAATACCCGTTACCTTGCATGCATTTCCAAATATAACTGCTATAACTGCTGCAATTACTATTCCGCTTAAAGTACCTAAAACAGCTGCTATACTCTTTTTACTTAAACCATTTATAACAAGAATAACCACTGCTGCTGTAACTGTAGTCACTACTATTGTTGCTAAAATAGCATTAGCCCCAGACATAATTATTGGCATTAAAACTTTTAATATCATGAAACCAGTAAATATAAGTGTCAAAACAGATTTTATTCCCTTTTTGCCACATATAAATACTATTGAAACAACAAATATGCAAATTAAAAAAAATATATACTTGTCCCTTACAATTTCATAAAGATGGATAGAGTTCATTTTTCCATCATTGCCTACAGTATAATTAACAAGTATCTCATCGCCTTCACTAACTACTATTCTTCTAACATCAACTGCTTCTATGCTATTTCTTATCTTATATTTTTCTCCCTGATGCTTTCCATCAAGTATTGTTATTTCAAATTCCTGCTTAGCAGTCGTGGAGGACGTTTTTGCATTTTTAAGTATGTATAAATTATCAAAAGTGATTTTATCAACACTGGCTTTTGCAAATGCATAATTTCCAGAAAATCCTTTGCTGTTATTATTTAAAGTGAAAGAATATATTATAAGTCCTAAAACAAAAATGCCTATTACACCTAAAGTTGCATATTGAGGCTTTAAAAATTTTTTCAACAAAATCCCACCTTATTTAAAGATATACTATCTGAAAAGCAGAGTACAGTTAAGGTTGATTTACCTTTCGCTCTGCTCAGCTAAATCTTAAACTTAAATGTCGTCAGCTTCGCTGAGCGCCATACATCACGCCATTGCGTAAGCAATAAAAAAATAAGTTTTAAGATTTTTCTACGCTCGCGGAGAAAAATCATCCTTCATTGTACTCTGTCATCTGTACTCTGTACTCTGAGTTAAATTGTAAATTACCTATCTTAAATATTTTCTACACAAAAGGTGAAGGGGCTTCTTTACAACTTCAAGCTTGCCTTCACCTAAAGAATAATTTTTATGCTGCTTCTTCTTTATTCTTTTTATATTTTGCTGCAATAAACATAGCTGCTCCAAGAAGCACAATTAATGCTCCAATTGCGATCATTAACTCTGTATCCACTGCGTAGCCTGTTTGAGGAAGTTTGCTTATGCTGCCACTTGAAACTACACTAGAAGTTTTATTTCCAGTGCTTGCTGCTGTGCTTTGGTTACCAGCATTTGTGCCTGTACTGCTGCTACCATTGCTTCCGTTTCCATTTGTACTAGTTCCACCATTATTGGCTGTATTACCACCTTGACCTTGACTGCTTGAAGGTGCTGCTCCGGAAACAAGAGGTGATTTATCTTCCACTACAAGATGTTTTCCATTTAAGGCCTCAAGTGCGCTAGCTAGTGAATCTCTTACTGGTACTCCTGTATCATAAACATTAGTTGCCCCTGAAAAATCATATTGATCTCCACCTGTAGCCATAAAGTCATTTGTTACAACGGAGTAAGTTTTATTCATATCAATTGGAGTGCCATCATCTAAGAACATAGCTGTTATTCTGCTTCCTGCCTTTGCATCTTTATCGTAGTAAACCTTCACTCCAGCAAGTTGAACCCAACCAACATTATTATTTTCTATACCATTTTCAATTACTCTTTTAAGATCTGAACCTTTAAGATTCATTTTAACAAGAGTATTGTCAAAAGGCATTACCGTATAAAGATCACCCATAGTTATGTTTCCCTTTGCTATAGGTTCTCTAAGGCCACCACCATTTTGTATTCCTATTTGAGTTCCTGCTGCCTTTCTCATAACATCTGCAACCCATTGTCCAAGTATAGAACTTCCAGTTGCAAACCTATCATGTGTAAGTTCTGTATCCGTAACCCCTTCTACCTTACCCAATATAGGTTGAAGTTGTGTATTGTAGGAATTATAACTATCTCCAGCATTAGGATCTGCCACTAATTGAGATTTCCTTTGAGATATATTATCTACATTTGGTATTATAGTTTTAACTTTTCCTGTAGTCTTGTCAACAACAATAGATAAATCCCCCAAAGCTCTACCTGCATAATTATCTTGAAGCACTGGTTTATTATTTACAGTTCCACATACAGTTAAATGTGTATGTGCTGATATTACTGCATCTATGCTGTCAACCTTGCATAAACCAGAATCAACTACTTCTCCAGTTATATTTCCATTAGCATCCTGCGCTGTTCCCATATGCGTAAGTGCAATGACAACATCTGCCTTTCCTTCTGGAAGAGTTCCTGATTTAAGTTTATCTGCCCAAATCTTTGCACATGCAGCTGGATCTCTAAATTCAAGGGTAGCTACATTTTCAGGCTTAGTTTTATAAGCAGTTTCTGGAGTTGTAAGTCCAACAAAACCTATTTTAAGCCCATCTACCGTTACCATTTTATAAGGCTTCGCCCAAGTTACAGGTTCTCCTGTTTTTTTGTCGTATATATTTGAAGCTAAATAATCAAAATTTCCATCCTGTGCCCATTTTGAAATCCAATCCATTCCCCAATCAAATTCATGGTTTCCAACAGCTGATGCTGCAACATTAAGCTGCTTCATCATAGCAGACACAGGAGCTCCGTGAGTTAAATTAGACATAGCACTTCCCTCATAGTTGTCGCCGCCCGAAACAACAACTGTATCTGGATTTGCATCCTTATACTCATCTATAGCAGTTACAAGCTTAGCCATACCAGGATTTTTACCAGTATCACCAGGATCCTCTGCTAAATTACCATGAAAATCATTAAAAGATACTACATCTACTATCTTATCTCCATTTGGATTCTTAACCTTTTTTACATCATTCCAAGTAATAGGTTTTGAATTATAATCAGGAAGAGTTAGGCTTCCATTATTTATATACTTAGCTGCCAAAGATCTTTCATAAGTATTCCAATTGTTACCTATGATTTTCCAATTGTTATCGCATACTGGAGTTATTGTTCCACCTTTAACCTGCTGTATATATGATATTACAAGGTCTCTTACCCTTCCATCTCCAAAACCATTTGTCTTATCAGACTCTCCTACAAGTGTTGGAAGTGTATCCCCTGCTTTAAATACAGTTCCTGCTTTTAAAAGTTGTGTCTGAGCTCTATAATTGTTTACTGTCATATACAATTCATCTGTATCCTTTATAGGCGTACCATCCATTTTAGTAAGGTTTCCAATCCTATTTCCTGGATCTTTTGATACATCTATTGTGTATTTTACCCCTGAAAACATATCATAATTATACCCTGGAATAGAATTATTAAAGGATATTGTTAAATCTCCCGGTTTATAAGTATTGTAATAGTTAGCTGACCATTCCATATACTTTTTAAGCTGACTTCCAGTTATTTTCAACACAAATAAAGTATTGTCGTAAGTATATATATTTGCAGAATCGCATCTTTTGATTTGGCCTTGAACCATATTTTGAGTATCTTTAAACATTGCTGCTGAGGAAACATCTATAGGATGTCCTGCAATTTTTTCTCCGTAGTACATTTGAACTTTATTTATAAGATCAATCATAGCTGTAGGTTGAAGCTTTGCTTGTGCTATACCCTTAATGTCATTTTTAGGAGCTAAGTCACCGCCTTTTAAAGTTCCTACAGGAGTATTTGCATCATCTATAGCAGTTTTATTATAAGATTGAAGAGAAGCTGTCATAGCAGTATCTGGCTGATAAGTAACACCACTCTTTGAAGACATATCATAAGCAGCAGTAGTTATATCAGTACCTTTATTGCTTATAACATATTTACCAGTTGAATCTTTAGTTAAGTTAATATTTATTTGTGAAAGAGTTTTTCCCCACTTATAAGGTTCTACAATTACAGTTCCTTTAGCTTTAGCTGTATTATATTCATCCATACTAGCTGCATGAGTATTACCATCCATATCTGTAGCTGTTACTGTTCCATTATTTAAAGTGTACGTAGCTTTATTATAAAAATAATCTCCAACTATTCTATCATGAAAATGAGCTGCAACAAATGCATCAATTTCAGGACAAGCTGCAAGCACATCATTTACTCCTGAACCTGGCTCATTGTATTCTTCTGTTTCTCCCATATGTTCTGTTGCAATTATAACATTTACATTTTGCTTCTTTAGTTCTGCTATAGCAGCCTTTGTCTCATCCACAGGATTTGTAACCTTATAACCTTGAAGATTAGCAGAATCCCATCTTGTTATATTAGGAGTTACCATTCCTATTATACCAACCTTTACTCCGCTTCTTTCAACAATTGCATAAGGTGCTGCAAGTCTTGAACCATCTTTGTTATACACGTTTCCACAAAGTGCCTTTCCCTTAAAGTTCTTCATAATATTTTGAAGTGCAGGAACTCCATAGTTGAATTCATGGTTTCCATAAGTTAATGTGTCATATCCCATTTGATTCATTGCATCAATCATAGGATTTGAAGCTGTGTTAATAAATAGTGATTCTGAATTATCCTGAATTATATCTCCGGCATCTACTAAAATTGTGTTGTTAGGATTTTGACTTCTTAGAGACTTTACTGCAGTTTCTATTTGAGCAAGACTTCCTGTTGTATCCGGAGCATTTACAGCATAATCATAAGGCAGAAATCTACCATGTGCATCCGACGTTGCCAAAATTTGCAGTGACATTTGTCCATTACTATCGGCTTTAGTAGACTTTTTTGCATTCTCTGTCAAATCAATAACTTTTGAATTTTTGTCAGTTGTTGCTGCTTTAACTGGCATGTTTCCAAACAATCCGAAAACCATTGCACCTGACAGCATTAAAGAAAGTAGTCTTTTAGATTTTCTTATTGATCTAATTATCATTTTTTTCCCCCTTGCATACTTTAAATTTGTATGGAACAGATTATATAATATACTAATTCAATTTTTTCCATTACCACCAAAATGTTAATTGTCTGTTATTTATTCTTAACACATTATACATTTACTATAAAACTAAAAGGCAAATTATTTTAAATGCTTAAAAGTTTCAATTTTCTAAACTTTTTAGCATTTTAATAATTTGCCTCTTTAACGTATTAAAGATATACCATTTGGAAACTTATAATTTATTTGTAATAGTTCATTACTGCTTCACAGCTTCCTCTATCCTTTTAGCTATTGCAATATATCCAGCACTGTTGGGATGAAAATTATCAATTGTAAGATAACTTTGAGCATTATATCTAAAAAGATCATACGTTGGTATAAAAACTGCATTAGAGTCATCTGCTATAACATCTTGAGTTCCACTATTCCAATCATCAATAAGTTTGATTTTATCGGAATTTATATTTTCTCCAAAAGGATTGTATAATCCTATACAAACAATTTTACAATTTTTATTTTGACCTCTTATAGTATTAAATATATTTTTTAAATTATTTAGATATGAATCCTGAGTAGCTTTAAATTGTCCTTCTTCAGATGATACATCAGCATTTTTAAACTTTGTAATTTCGTTTCCACCAATGGATATTAATATTATGTTGCTATTTTTAATAAGCTTGGCTGCCTCACTACTTTTAACTACCTGCAAAAGTCCATCAGAGGTATCTCCATTTATAGCCAAATTATCTAGCCTAACACTCTTGGAAGTTTTTGTTTGCAAATAATCAGCAAAATTTCCTGCAAAACCTTTATTGCTTTCATCACCTGTTCCTTTTGCTAATGAATCCCCCATAGCTAAAATATTATAACTATTTTTATCGTATTTAATGGAATTTTTAACTTCAACCGCGTTATTATCTTCTTTAGCAACATACTTATCATTTTTCCCTGTTGTTAGGGAAATTGAAGTTATAAATCCCCATATAGAAACTGCAATTACTGCTATGGCTATTATTGTTACTCCATGCACAATTATTTTTTTCAATAGTTTTACTCCTCTCCCTATATAAAGATATACCATTGTGAAACTTAAAATTTATTTGTACCAAAATGCCGTCTTCTAGGCATTATGGTACACATGAATTTTAATAGTTGATCTTGTATATATATTAAACGTACTTAACGTCCCAGTATCCTAAACAAGTACATCCTTCCTAGAAAATACAATAAAACTTATTATTAACGAACCTGCCGCCCATACAATTAATGTGCATATTGAAAATGTAAGATTCATGCCATCTACGACTCTAAATCTTCCAGATAAATACTGCGGTAAATCTAGATTAACTGCAAAAAAGTATTTTGCTAAAGGCCAGTCTGTTAAAAATACACTTAAAAGGCTTCCTCCAATTAAAGTTGACATCATAATTCCTATAGATGCCGCTGTACTTTTTACTAAAATTGATACCATAAATGATATTGTAGCTATAATTAAGGCAACAAAAAAATTTAAAGCACAAACAAGTAATAAATATTGCCATTGATAAATTTGTACAACACTTGAAGAGTCAATTTGACCAGCAACAGCTTTATATCCACTTATAACAGGTTCCATAAAGCCAAAGTCTCTAAAAGTAATTTCTGAAACAATCATCGATACAAAGGCTGACAAAAAAACTACAAAAGCAGACATTAATATTAATGCTATGTATTTACTTAAAAGTATTTTCCATCTTGGAACTGCTCTTGTAAGCAAAACCTTAATCGTCTTTGATGAGAATTCACCTGAAACGCTATCTCCTGCAAGTATTATTATAAGGAGTGGCATAAGCATCATTGCAGACTGTTCCATAAATTGTGCTGTAAATTTAGAAGCAGACAAAGCTGATGGATTTATGTTCTTTTTTAAATAATATTTATACTGTTGAAGCTGTATTTTCATAACTTTTTCATCCGATGCCTTGATATCTTTATACGTAAGTTTATTATTAATATCAGCCATAAGTTTATTTATAAGTGGCCTCCAATTATAATTTCCTGTTTCACTTTTCGTGTAACTACTTATGGTTCTCTGGTATCTTATATTTTCTCCATAAGTAAAAGCTATTGTTTCAATTAATATTATTGCTAAAATAAGTACCAGCTTCTTCTTAAAAAGCATTTTAATCATCTCGTTTTTAATAAGCTTTACCACATTTTTCACCTCCTACTTCCCTTCCGTAATATTTAGAAATAAATCTTCTAGATTTTTGTGTTTTATATCCACAAACTTAACTTTTAATCCTTCCTTTATAAAGCAGGAATTAATTTCATCTATTATTTCTTCGTCATCAATAACCGCTTCAATTTTTCCATTCCTTATCTCTGCGGATATTCCCCATTGTTCTTTAAGGATTTTACAAGCTTTTTCATTATCGCTTAACTGCCAAAACACCTCATTTGTATTAATTAATTCATCAACAGATGCATTCTTAAGTATACTTCCATCCTTTATAATTGAAACCTTATCACATATAAGTTCAATTTCAGCTATAAGATGACTTGAAATCAAAACAGATATTTTTTCTTCTTTAGAAAGTTTCTTAATCAAATTTCTAAGTTCATTTATTCCAGCAGGATCAAGTCCATTTGTAGGTTCGTCTAAGATAAGTAATTTAGGATGTTTCATTATTGCTTGTGCAAGCCCCATCCTCTGTTTCATTCCAAGTGAATAAGTATTGACCTTGTCCTTTATATGCTTTTCCATATCTACCAATTTAACTGCATCTAAAATATCTTTTTTAGTTACATTTCTATCCATTGCAGCAAGCATTTCTAGATTATCCATACCGCTCATATAACCATATAAATCTGGTCCTTCTATTATACTGCCTACATTCGACATTGCCTTCACATAATCCTTAACTATAGAATGTCCACAAATTTCTATTTTTCCAGAAGATGGCCTTGATAGTCCTACAATCATTCTTAAAGTAGTAGATTTGCCTGCTCCATTTGGTCCTAAAAACCCTAACACCTCTCCTTCCTTTATTGAAAAACTTATACCCTTTATAATTTTCCTACCACTTATAGTTTTATGTACATTTTCAAGTGTTAAAACTTCTTTTTCCACCTTATCACCCCATTGTCTTATAGATATACCTGTTGAAACAGCGAAATTACAAATGCCAAATGTATCCTGACAAATTACAATTTGTCGAGGAGAAGCCAAAGTACAAAGTACAGAGTACAAAGTACAATGAAGGATGATTTTTCTCCGCTATCGCTACGAAAAATCTCAAAACTTATTTTTTTATTGCTGCGCAATCGCGCCATTAATGGCGCTCAGCGAAGCTGAGGACATTTAAGTTTAAGATTTACCTGAGAGAATCGAAAGGTAAATCATCCTTCTTTGTACTCTGTACTTTGTACTTTGTACTCTGCTCTAAAAATTGTAATTTACAGGCATAAATTTGGAGTTAGCAATTTAGATTTTTAAAGTAGTATATCTCTAATTATATTAAAGTTAAAAGTAATAAAAAAGTTACCACAGTCATTTTAACTGTGACTGCAATAACTAAAGATAAACCACTGCAAAACTTAAAATTTATTTGTACCAAAGTACCATTTTCCGGGAATTTTGGTGCAAATAAATTTTAACAGTTGAGCTGGTATATCTATAAAGGTATGCCACTTTAATCAATGGCTATGTTTTAAATAAGTGTTGATTTTCACACTTATTTAAAACATAGCCTAATCAATATACAATTCATATTAATTATTATGATCAATTTTTGCAGTAATATCAACTAAATGTTACAGAAAAAATTTTTTAACTGTGAATTTTATAATACAAATTCATTTAAACATTGCACAGAAATAAGGATGTAGTGAAACTATCAAAATAACATGGGACAGGTGCGTTAAAAAAATGATGTGGCATACGAGTGTCGAAGAAATATTTTAAATAAAATTAATACAGTAAATTTATTTATTTGAGGAATAATTATTGTTTCTGCATGATATCAAAATTCCGTAGGCACGTAGGAATTTTTACATTAAACCACGTGTAATGCGAAGTAAGTATATTGCAGGATAATTTAAATAAAATTTTATAAATCTTAGGTAAAAAACTTTAAAAGTCTTAGATGTTTCAATTGTCTGAGCATCCTTTCAGCGAGTTATTGAAACTTCTTAGACTTTTAAAGTTTTTTGCCTTAGATTTATTAATTTTATTTAATATCCTGGAATATACTTACTTCGCAATGTTTACTTCCACAAAACATCTGCTTCTTTTCTTGGTACAGTTCTAAAATATTTAACGTCAGGATATCCAAGAACCATACAAGTTACAATTTCTTTTCCTTCCTTTATTCCAAGAAAATCTTTTATTTCTTTATTTCCTTTTGCAGCTACAACGAAGAAACCACTAAAAAATGTTCCAAGTCCAACGGCATCTGCCATAAGCTCCATATTTGAAGAAGCTAGTGCACCATCAACCTGAGAATTTGCTGTTACTACTATTACAGCTGGTGCATTAAAAAACAAGCTATCATTTTTAGCATCTGCTTTAAATGCATTGTACATATTTAACCACATCTGTGCATAGACTTTATACTTTTCGTTTTCTGGAGTTAAATTTCCTAAAATATTTTCAGCAGAGTTCTTTAAGCTATCCAATGCCATATTTCTTAGCTTGTCTATTCCTTCTGTTACTACTGTATAAGCTACATCTTGTGCATTAGTACCAGTCTGTGTAAATCTGCCAGCTTCTATTACCTTTTCCAATTTTTCTTTTTCTATGTTTTGATTTTTAAATCTTCTTACACTTCTTCTAAATTTAATAAAATTCATTAATTTATCTGCATCTATTTCAAATTCATCTTTATTATAAGCTTTTACTTCTTCCATACTATATTCATCTGTAGTCACTGCATTTTTAGGACATACTGCAATACAATGTCCACACTTAAGACAAGTTTCATTTTTAACCCTAGCTTTTCCTTCAACTAATTCTATATCTCTTACAGGACAATCCTTAATACACTGGCTACACCCTACACATTTATCCGTATTTACTTTCATCATTTACATTTCTCTCCTTTTTACATTTATAAATAAAATTTATAGTAAGTTTATTTATGGGCTTATATATTATGTACTACATTTCAGATTTTATCACAAAATATTAAATTGTGTCCAATTAATAATATTCACTTTTGTATAACTTTTAGTTATAATATGTAGATGGGCAACTTTAAATATAGAAATTACAAATGCCAAATATATCCTGTTAAATTACAAATTTGTGGAGAAGAGTACAATGAAGGAGTAGTCAAATGAATTTACAGCAATTATATTATTTTAAAAGACTTTCAGAAACAAAAAATTTTACTATTGCAGCTGAACTAGAATCAGTAACTCAACCAGCCCTAAGTAAAGCTATTGCAAAATTGGAGGATGATTTAGGTGTAAATCTCTTTGAAAGATATGGACGAAATGTAGAATTAACTAATTTAGGCAGTAGTTTTTTAAAGCATGTTATTGCAGCTCTTAAAGAAATTGAAACTGGCACTGACGAATTAAAAAATCTTGCTGGTTTAAATAATGACATTATTTCTATTGCCTCTACACACTGTATTAGCACTTATTTTACCCCTTTTATGATAAGTGGCTTTTTAACGCTTTATCCTAATACAAAATTTCAATTTATAAATGAATCAACTGAAGAAATATTAAATGACTTAAAAAATAAAAAAATCGATATAGGCTTTTATGACGATATTGATAGCAGTACTAATTATTCTAATATTAATACTTTTCCTGTAAAAAAAGAAGAATATGTTTTAATAGTTCCTAAAAAACATACCTTCTCAAATAAAACTGAAATTTCATTAAAAACTCTTAAAGATGAACATTTTATTATAGCTTGTGAAAATAATACTAACAAAAAAATATCTTGTACTGATTTTATTAACAAAGCTAATATTACTTCTATCAAACCAAGCGAGACAAATATGCTAATTGGTCTTGTATCCGCTGGCGCTGGTATAACAATAGTTCCAAATACCCCACTTATAAATACAAATACATTATCAAAAATAAAAATAAAAGAAAACATTGGATACAAAACAATAAATATAGGCTATAATAAGGATTCAAATCTCTCAGAAAAAACAATGAAATTTATAGAATACGTTAAAAATAGCAGTACTATTAATAATTAGTTTTCTCTTCTTATTGCTGGCAAAACCTTAACTCCAATAATTGATGCTATAATACATTTAATTAAATCTCCTGGGATAAATACAAAGAATCCTATTTGGAAGGTTTTTAACAAACTTATATTAACTTTTGATACATACTTTAATATTATGTACATATAAGGTAATCCAACTAAATAAACAAGCAAACTTCCTAAAATACATGCAATAACTGTTTTTATTATTCCCAACTTGTTTTGAGTCTTTGTAATTTTTCCTATAAGAAGCGGTGCTATAATAAAACCAATTAAATATCCAAAGGAAGGCGTAAAAATAGTTGAAACTCCACCTGTTCCTCCTGCAAATACAGGAATTCCTATAAGTCCAATAAGTACATATATTAATTGCGACAACATTCCTAAGAATGGTCCAAGTATTATTCCTGAAAGTAAGGTAAAAAAGCTTTGAAGTGTGACTGGTACAGTTCCTATTGGTATACTAATAAATCCGCCTACAGCCGTCAAGGCTGCAAACAATGCTACTAAAATCATGTCTTTTGTCTTTATTTTCATAAAATGTCCCCCTAAATTTTTATTGTAAACTTAAAACGATAAATTTAGTTTACAATAAAAAATTATAAACTTATCAATAGATTCTGTCAATATTTTTAATTTTGATATAAAATAATTATAGAATACGCCTGAATTGATGAAAGGACTTTTTCATATGAATAAACTAATCACCTTATGGACCTTTATAAAACCTAAAGTAAGGTATGTATTTTTGATATACACTGCCTTTCTACTTTACAGAAACAATAAAATTAATCACACTTACTCATTTTTTTTAATACTACTGGATGTTTTTCTTATTATCTATACTTTCGTGCAATTAAATATACTGTATGCACAAAATTCTAGCAAAGACTATAAAAGCTCTTTTTTTATAATTTCCATAATTACTTATAGTTTAATTTGGATTTTAGGAAGCTGTGATAATATATATTATTTTATTTTGCTTGGTGACTTATTTCACATAAAGAATAGTACGAGACGAATAAAATTTCTAATTTTCCATACTTTAATTTTTGCTTTCATAATTTGTTTTAGAGATCTATCATTAAAAACTTTATCTAATAGCCTATATATTATAACCTTTGCATTTTTAATTTATGGACTGACCTTCATAACTTTTTACTCAATTCATAAACTTAGATGGGATAGAGATAAACTAAAAATATTAAACGCTAATTTAATAGAGTATTCTTTTAAAGAAAGAGAGTTCTTAATTTCAAATGAAAGAAACAGAATATCCCAAGAACTTCATGATTCTATAGGACATTCACTTATGGCTCTTTCTATGAATATTAGATATTTAAAAGCTATAAAAGACACCAATAAAATAGATAAAGAACTTGATGATATAGATGTTTTAGTAAAAGAGAGCATAGATACTCTTAGAAATACGGTATATAATTTAAGAAAGCTAGATCAAAATTTTAATTTTGAGAAACAAGTAAAAAGCATAATTCAAAAATTTAACGAATTAGGAATAGTAAGAATTAATTTTGACTGTGATACATCAATAGAAAATGAATCAGAACACATAAAAGATATTTTGCTTACAACCATAAAAGAAGGAATAACCAATGGTTTAAAACACGGCAACCCTTCTGAAATAAATATTTCTGTAGAATTAATAGTTTCTGCTGAGAATATATCGTTAATTAAATTACTTATTGCTAATAATGGACAAGGTTGCAAAAGTATAGTTAAATCGAATGGTCTTAACGGAATTACTGAAAGAATAGAAAGTATTAACGGAACCGTAACCTTTGAAAGTCCTAAAAATAAAGGCTTTATTATAAAGGCCTTAATAAATGGAAACCAATGCGAAACTTAAGTTATACATGTTTCAAAATGCTATCATCAAAGCATTATGGTACATGTATAACTTAATAGTCGAGCTGGTTTTCCTACCAAAGGAGGCAAATTAAAAATGATTAGAGTAATGATAGCAGATGATCAATTAATTGTACGAGAAGGCTTAAAAAAGATATTAAGTCTAGACAATGAGATAGAAGTAGTATCTGAAGCCTCAAATGGCTATGAAGTTCTTGAAAACTTAGGTAAACATATTGTAGATATAATACTAATGGATGTAAGAATGCCAAAAATGGACGGAATAAAATGTTCAAATCTCGTAAAGAAAGATTACCCTAACATCAAAATAATAATATTAACCACTTTTAACGAAGATGATTATATTTTTGATGGAATTGAGAGTGGTATTAGCGGATATTTACTCAAGGACAGCGAAATTGACTATATTATAAAAAGCATAAAAGAAGCCTTTAATAATAAAATGATGTTTGATCCAAGTGTTACTCCAAAACTTGTAAATGCTTTATCTAATAAAAGTTCAAAACCAAACAAAGCTGAAATTTTAAATTTATTAACAGCTAGAGAAAAAGACATTGTGAAGCTTGTTATTGATGGAAAAAGTAATAATGAAATATCAGACATTCTTTTTATTTCGGAAGGTACAGTTAAAAATTATATTTCAAAAATTTTAAAGAAATTAAATTTACAAAGAAGAACTCAATTATCTGCACTTTTTCTAAAAAATGATTTTTAAAAAAGGCTATATTTTAAAAGAAAGTTGATATGAGCTTATGACATCAACATTCTTTTAAAAATAGCTAAACTTACTAAAGGAAGCTATGTTTTAAAAAGTAAGCATTTATGTTACTAAAGTAACATAAGTGCTTATTTTTTTTCACAGAATGTTACTTATTTCACATTTAACCTATCTTCGTTTCGTTATAAATTATAAATGAGGTATATAAAGATATAGATAATTGGAGGTAATTAAAAAATGAGCAATTATATTAGTAATGTACTAATTGGTTTATTAGTGTTATTTATAATATTTTATAATCAAGTTAGAGTTAGACAAGTACGTAATGACATGAATTTAATTTTTCCAATAATTCTTATAGTATTAGGTCTATCAAATCTAAAAAACTATTTTAATACTCACACTTTAACTTTTATATCACTAATATCAATTTTAATAAGTTTATTTATTCTAGCAGTTGCTATGGGTGCTATAAGAGCCTACACAGTGAAATTATGGTATGAGGGTTCTATCCTATTTCGCCAAGGGACTTTACTAACCATAGTATTATGGATTGCATCATTAATACTTCATTTCACAATTGATTACGCTGGACATACCGGTCAGGCTACATTACTAATTTATTACGGAATAACTTTATTTACACAAAGATTGGTAGTATACTCACGCTCAAAACATATTGTTTCAAATACCTAAAAAACAGTTTTCTAACCTAATAATAAAATGGAGGTTCATTAGTATGAATATCTTATCAAAGTATCTTTTAAATTCTATACTTGAAAAAAAGGGAAGAATGCTTCTTATATTCTTTTCTATAATTATAAGCACAGCTCTTTTAGTGGCTTCACTTGGAATTTCAGATTCTATAACAAATAGTTATGTAAATACTTTAAAAGGTGCCTATGAAAATTTCAATGTTGAAATTAGTGCAAATTCAAAAGCTAAAGACCCACTTTTTAAAGCTTCAGATTTTAATACTTCCGGCATAAATGATAGCTTCAAAACTGCTGCTGTTAATGGTTATGTAAAAAGTGATGACTCAAAAACCTTTAATATGCTTGGAACTACTTTAACAGACTTTAAAAAATTCAAATCCATAAAAATCTTGAAGCATTTAAATTTAGAACCCTTTGACGGCAGCAAGCTTATTATATCAAAAAAAACTGCTGACTCTCTTAAATTAAAACTTGGAGATAAATTAAATTTATATACACTTGGCAAATCAAAAGAATATACAATTTCAGCTATAGCTTCAAATACTGGACTATTTTTGTCTGATACAGCTTCTAATTTTATATTAATTACACCAACTAAAAATGTATGTGATATTTATGGCGAAAATAATAAGTATACTTCAATGTATGCAGCTATAAAAACATCTTCAGTAAATACTTGGATTAAAAATTTCAACAACAAAAATCCAAACTTTACTGCAAAACTTTTGGTTGATCAAAGCGAAGTTGACTCTCAAGCTTTAACTATAAAAATCTGCATGTTATTTATGCTCTGCATAGTTTTAATCATGAGTATATTTATAATTTACAGTTCTTTCAAAATGATAATAACAGAAAGATTATCCGTTTTTGGAACCTTTTTAAGCACAGGAGCCACTAAATTAAATATTGTTCTTCTGCTTTTAAAAGAAAGTTTTACCTACGGATTTATTGGAGGTATTTTAGGAGATCTTTTGGGTGCTGTCATTATTTATTTAACTTCAAACTTCACAAATCCCTTTAAGGATGAAGGCATAAAGGTAGCGGTGTCATTTAATTATTCATACTTTTTATGTGGCCTTGTGCTTTCACTAATAGTATCAATAATTTCATCCTTAATTCCAATTTTATCAATAAAAAAGCTTCCAGTAAAAGAAGTTATATTGAACAACTTTGGAGTATCAAACAAAATATCTATTAAAAGTTTTATCATCGGAATTATTCTCGTAGTAATATCTATTATTCTCCACTTTTTAGGTGGAAATATAAAAGGCCAAAGACCTTATGTAACTGCCCTCCCTGCCTTTTTTATAGGTTTTGTAGGAGTAATCATCATAATTCCAAAGTTAGTAGACATTATTCTTTATCCTTTTACACGACTATTTAGGAAAATAAATTCCACGCTTATGCTTTCAGTAAACAATGTGAGGACTTCTAAAATTCTTTTAAACAATATAAGGCTTATTTCAGTTTTTGTAATATCAATTGTTATGATAATGTCCTTTAGTTTATCTTTAAATGATATTCTTACAGGAGTTTATAAAAAACTTAATTTTGATTTAATTGTAAGCGTAAATTCACAAAACGCAAATATTTTAAAAGCTTCAAATGATATTATAGAAAACTCAAGTAAAAATTCTAAAATTATCAAACGCCAATATGTATATGCAAATTTAAACGGAGATGCTTCTAAAGAAATAAATGTCCTATGTATAGAGCCTCAAAATTTTAAAGGCTATGATAATTATTTAAATTATACTGATAAAAATGCACAGCTTGATGAACTAGATGATAATGAAAATGGAATCATTATTTCAAAAAAAATATCAACAAGGTATGACATAAAAAAAGGAGATAAAATAAATTTATATTTAGATAACAAAAAAGAAACTTTTAAAGTTCTTTCTATAGTTGATGCTAAATTTATGAATATGGGCAACGTTAATTTGATTTCTTACAAAGCTGCTGAAAAACATTTTGATATAAAGTACAGCGATGAATTTTTTATTAGTACTAATTCCTCTGTAAGTAAATTAAAAAGTGATCTTACGAAAAAATTAAAAGGACTTCCAATTTCTATTTCAACTAGACAGGATTCAATTAACCATGATTCAGAAAGCTGCAAACAAATAGTAAGCCTTCTAAGTATCTTTTCTTATATAACAATGATAATAGGTGGTTTCGGTATTCTTAGTAATATATCCTTAAGCTTTCTTCAAAGGAAAAGAGAAATGGCAGTTTTAAGTTCTATAGGTTTAACTAATGGAAACAGAAATCTTATGATACTATGCGAAAGTTTTATTGAAACACTTATAGGTCTTATATTTTCCTTTATTTCAGCTTCATTAATAATTGTACTTCTCCATGACATCTTTAAATACCTTGTACTTGACATGGATTTTAGTTATCCCTTTAACATTCTTCCTTTTGTTGTTGTATCAGTAATTTTACTAACCTTTATAACCTCTGTACCAACTTTGGTAAAGAGCAAAAACCTAAAAATAGTTAGTCAATTAAAATATGAATAAATTGAGGTGTATATTATGAATAGCATTATTGAAACTAAAAACCTGTATAAAACTTTTAAACTAGCTAAAGAAGAAATAAATATCCTTAAAAATATAAATTTAAATATTGAAAAAGGCAACTTCGTATCCATTATGGGACCTTCTGGCTGTGGCAAATCCACTCTCCTATATCTTTTAGGGGGTCTTGATAATCCAAGCAATGGTACTGTATCTATTTTAGGAAAGGATTTCTCTTCTATGAAAGAAAAGCAAAAAAGCATAATGAGAAGAAGAGATTTAGGCTTTGTTTTTCAATTTTATAACCTTGTTCCAAATTTAAATGTAGAAGATAATATACTTCTTCCTCTACTTTTGGATGGCAAAAACCCAAAGCATTATGAGAAAAAGCTAAATGAAATCCTCGACATAATAAATATGACAACAAAACGAAAATTCACTCCAAGAGAATTATCTGGCGGTCAGCAGCAAAGAGTTGCCATTGCAAGAGCATTAATATTTGACCCAGAAATAATACTAGCAGATGAGCCCATTGGAAATTTAGATTCAAAATCTGGCACTCAAATAATGGAACTTTTTAAAACAATCAATGTAAACTTAGGCAAAACAATAGTTCAAGTTACTCACTCTAGAGAAGCTGCAGATTATGGAACAAGCATTGTAAACTTAAAGGATGGAGAAATCTTATGAGCAGAGTAGAGAGTAAAGAGTAGAGAGTAGAGTGATGGTTGATTTTTCTCCGCTAGCACTAAGAAAAATGTAAAAACTTATTTTTTTATTGCTGCGCAATTGCGCGATGTATGGCACTCAGCGAAGCTGAGGACATTTAAGTTTAAGATTTACCTGAGAGAAGCGAAAGGTAAATCATCCTTCACTCTACTCTCTACTCTGCTTTTGAAATTGTAATTTAATATCAACAATTTCCCCTTTAGTTCCAATTCTTATAGGGGGTCCCCAAGTTCCATAGCCTGATGTTACGATTAAATTAAAATTTCCTTCCTTTAAGTATCCATAATCATCTTTAAAAACTGCTTTTGTAACAAGATTAAATGGGAAAATTTGTCCTTCATGAGTATGTCCTGAAAGCTGCAAATCAACTCCATTCTTCTCGGCTTCATCTAACGCAACTGGTCTATGATTTAATTCTATTATTGGAAAAGACTTATCTACATTTTTTAAAATTTCACTTAAAAGCTTTACCTTTTTTCCGCTAGCTGCATCATTTCTCCCAACTACATAAAAGCTATCATTAACCTTAACAGCTTCATCTTGAAGAACTTTAACCCCTGCTTTTTTCATATAATCGATAGTTTCGCTGACATTTCCAGCATATTCATGGTTGCCCGTAATAGAATAAACTCCATATTTAGACTTTATATTTTTAAATTCTTTGCTAAAATACACCTCTAGGCTTGTAGGGGTACTTTCATCCACCATGTCTCCACAGAAAAAAACTATGTCTGGCTTAAGCTTATTTATGGAGTTTACCATTTTGTTAAGTCCATTTTCTCTAACCATTATTCCCATATGTACATCTGCAACCATTACAACATTAAGAGTTTTTATATTTCCAGCCTTTTTATTTATACTTAATTTATAGTTAGTTACAGACTGATGATTTGCATGCCAAAATCCAAAACAAAATATAATTATAACTACTATAAAAATTGATATTCCTCTTCCATAAGCCATACTTAAATAATTTCTTAAACTTCCATTGAAACCAAGCTTATTAAGAATAAACTTCATCAAATCTGTAAGTGGAAATAAAATTATGAGATAAAAAAATAAAGCTATTGAAACTGCACCTATTGTAGTTAAAATTCCAGTAAATCTATTGTTTATTGATATTGTGCTCCTTGCTATAGCAGCTAAAATGAAGGAAAAGGCAAAAAAGCAAAATACAATCCAATAAATTTTTGAACTTTGTTTCCCATAAAACAATATTTTGCTTCCCTTTTTGCCAATATAATGCCATAGGCTCGTATATAAGATTAACATTAATATCACTAAAATAATATTTCCTATTGTTATTAACATTGTTTTCAATTTGCATCACTTCCTCCATTAATTTTATCATAAAATTATTACTTTTTTAAACTGCTTGATACTTTAGGAAAAAACCCAGCTATAAATAATACTACACTCCACATTATAATGGCACAAGTTATCTTATTAAATCCATATGGCATCATCGAAGCAGCATCAAGTATATAGAAAAAAACACACCATATACCTGTAAAAAGTAATATCATTATTACTCTTATACTTAATTTAACATAGGATTTTTTCGTATTTTTTGAAAAGAATATTCTTTCTCCACTTTTTAATTTTACAGCAAAAAACAATATATAAATACCTAGTAAAACCACTAATGCTGCAGCTGCATATAAAAAATAGCTTCTTAATTTTTTGTTAGTATAATATTGCTGTGGCATAGTACCTGTTTCATACTGTTCCCAATAATTAAAAATATCATCTATTAAATTCTGCCCATTATCACTATTGGTAAATATAATTAGTCCATCCTTCTTTTCTGGAATCATCCCATATTGAGCACGCCAACCAATATTAGCACCTCCATGCGATATTAAAGTATTGCCATCTAATAACTTATCATTAAAAAATCCAAATCCATAATCTGATTTTACTGGTGTAAACATTAGATCTATACTTTGACTTTTAAGTATACTACGCCCTCTTGCTTCCCCATTATTTCCATCCATCATTGCTAAAATAAACTTTGAGAAATCTGGTATTGTAGTTTTTAAACCAGCCGCTGCCTCCTCTGTAAAATTATAATTTGGCAGTGTTTGTTCTAATACACCATATGCTTTTGACATATTAGAATTTGTAATATTATTGCTGTATGTACTATGCCCCATTCCAAAAGGCTTTAAAATTTCTTCATACATGTATTTATCAAATGGCTTTTTTGTAACCTCTTCAATTATAAGCTGCAGCAGTGTATACCCTCCGCCAGAATACAAAAATTCACTGCCTGGTTTTACTATAATTTTCACTCCTTTTGATAAAGACTCTTCTAATGTATCAAGCTTTTTTCCTGGCTTAGTTCCAGCATATCCATGTATTGATAATCCAGCAGTATGACTTAGCAATCTTCTTATTGTTACATCGTTCTTGTTGAATTTTGAAGCAGGCAGATGCCAACGTGTTAAGTACTTTTCAGCAGGATCATCAAGTTTTATTTTACCTTCCTCAACTAAATGCATAACTCCACATGCAGCTAAAGTTTTTGAAACAGAGCCTACTTGAAATATTGTATTATTATCAACCGCTTTGCCTTTACTTTTATCTGCCATACCATAATTTAAAATATAAACAACTTTTCCATTTTGTATTATTCCAATTGCCGCTCCTGGTACATTGTAGCGTTTTAATAATTCTGGCACCAAGCTGTCCATTTTATTTTTAAAATTTTTTATATTACCTTTTGCCATAGCAATACTTGCACCTAGCAAATTAAATATTATAATTGAACAAATTAAACTAATAACAAAATGTTTTATTTTTTTATTCATATCTCCATACCCCCTTTTGATTCTTCCTACACATATCTATTACTATAAAAAAAGCAATTACTATAACCACTATATAAGCTAACATAGTTTTATTTCCTGAAGTACCTAATACAACTCCATAAGTATTATCAATCCCATGAATTAAAACTGGAAATAACAAACTCCCATTTGTTTTATTATAAATCCATGTAATTTCTATAGATAATATTATAGTCTCTACCATGTAAATTAAAAAATCATTATATCCACTGCCTGAAATAAAAAACATTGGCAGATGCCAAATTGACCATACTACTCCTACAATTACAGCAGAAAAAACGGGATGAAATTTTTTCTGAAGCCTTGGAAGTAAAAAACCCCTCCAACCAAATTCTTCCTGAATAGGTCCTCCAAATAATACTATCACTATAAATAAAACAAAGATACCTAAAATAGTATCTGTTTTAAAGCCTTGGAAACTGTGATTGACAAAAACTTTTATATTAAATCCAACAATACTGAATATGAAGTAGCTTAAAAATAACTGTGCATTTAAAGTTACTAATGAGAGTAAATAAAAAATTATATTAAATTTCCAATTAGTAAGCTTCTTTAATAATCTTTTTATTTTTTTCACTCCACCAAAATAACCTGTAAAAACTATCCCCATAATGCTTGGCATACTTGCACCTAATACATGAAGAAAAGTATTATAAGCACTATTTCTATATATTACTTTACTTAAGATTCCTTTAGACGATAGTAATAAAATTCCCCAAAGCAAATAAGTACCTGTAAAAGTTGTAATTAAAAATAATAATATTTGCTTATTTTTTAACTTTTCTTTTAATCTATACATTTATGTCACTTCCCTTGCCTGATTTCTTATTTTGATATATATGGCTATAAAAATTATAATTATAATAAGCTTTATAATAATCTGTTCCCATCCATCAACCTTATCAATATAATTAATTCCAAATTTATTATTTAAATTTACTACGAATAGCGATGGGTCTTTTTCAGTGCTCCAAAGATCCAAATAAAAATCCCATGCAAAATGAAGTCCAATAGGCATATACAATGATTTTGTTACTATAAATGTAATTCCAAGTATAATCCCCATGAGAAAAACATTAGTAAGAGAATTAATATCTTGATAACGGGTAATATGAAATGCTGTAAATATAATAGAACTTACTATTAAAGCAAAAATTTCACCTTTCCACTTAGCTAAATAATTAAGCAAAATTCCTCTACAAAATATTTCCTCACAAATCCCTGCAAAAATTGCAACTAAAAAAACTAAAAATACAGACCAAAGCACTTTATTCACTGGTGCAAATTCAAAACCAAAGCCCTTAATACTTATAATTCTAGTAACCATTAAAGTCACTACCAAAGTTGTAATCATAAATAGCGAAATTCCCATACCTATAAATAAATTACTTGAACTATTCCCTTCAAATTTCATAGAAATAAGTTCTAAATTAAATTTTCCACCACTGTTTATTTTAACTACTAAGCAAGGTACAATTGTAACTATTATCTCTAAAATCAAAGTATTTACTATCCCATTATTAAATAATTCAAGCTTTGTTTTACTCATAATTAAAGTAAAACCTCCAAATATGCCTGCAGAAATTACGGTTAAAATAAGCGTCATAATTGCAATTTTAAAATTTTTATCTAGTTTCCTTAAACTCATATTCATTCCCCCGCCTTACCTTTTTCAACCCAAAAATCAACATAAAAACAAAAATCAATACAATAGATTGCCCACAAATAACAATTTTATCAGCGCTATAAGAGTTTAATTTATCACTTAAATTTATTATAAAAAGATTAGGTTCATTAAAGCCTACTAAATTAGTAAAAAAGTCCACTGCAAAGTGAATTCCAATTCCCAAGCATAAAGAATTAGTATATATAAAACTGTACCCTAGAACAATTGCCGTTATAAAAACACTAGCTAACATAAAAAAATCGTGATACCTAGTTGCATGAAATATAGCAAAAATAACTGAACTCACTATAAGTGCTAATAAATTACCTTTAGCTTTAGATAAGTAATTTAATAAAACTCCTCTAAAAAAAATCTCCTCACAAATTCCTGCAAAAATTGCTATAAGAAAAACATTAAATACACTCTTTATAACTTCACTTCCTGTGTAAAATTCAAAGCCTAAGCCTTTAAAGCTCATAAACTTCATTCTCCAAAGGGTTAAATATAAAACCATAATGTTTGCAAAACCAATGACCATTCCGAAAAATATATTCTTCATTTGTCCATGAAATGTTATTCCTATAAGCCTTAAATTGAACTTTTCATTACTAAATTTCTTTACAACAAAACAAGGAATAACCATAATCACAATTTCTAAAATAGCATTTAAAAGTACAGGATTATTTAATATACTTAAACCTTGGCTACCAAAAAAATTAATTGTAATCTGCTCTAAAATTACTCCTATGATAACCGCAATTAAAGAAATTGAAGCTATTTTAACATTTTTATTCATTTTATAAACCACCCTACCCACATTGTATATAAGTACTATTCATGTAGTACACTTGTTTTTTAATTTTCCTTCACTATGATAATATCTAAAGCATAAGTAATAAAAAAGTTACTACAGTCACAATTTATATGACTTGTAGTAACTTTTTAATATGCTATTTATTTTTATAGGTTAATATAACATTATCCTTACTATTTTCTAAAAATATGTCCAAGTATAAAACTCTTGAATAACAAAATTCTTCTATTTGTTTTTCACTCATTTCTCTCTTATAATAGTCATGAGTACATCTATTTCTAAGCCTTACGCAATCATAAAGATAATTTTTTAGAGTTTCATCAAAAAAATTCATTTCATGTGCCCTTTGTATTAACTCAAGAGATGAATTGCTTGCACTTACTTTTCCATCGTTAATTACAATATAACTTTCACACATATCGATAATATATTCACAAAAATCTTGAAAGAAAGCAAATATAGCTCTTTTTATTATTCTATCATTATTTTCTCTATACTTTAACAAAGCACTTTTTAAATCTTCTAAAGTCTCACTTGCACTTTTATATTTATCATAAAATTTTTCCTTTTTATATTTATAATACGGACTCATCTATAATCCCTCCAAAATAAGTGTACTGCTCATCTATTTTTAAAGTTCTTTCAAATTCTCTATTATTCCTTGCAAATTTCAATACATAATGTTGAAAATCAAACCACCTATTTTCGTCAATTACTATAATGTTATCACTATCAACTGCAAACCTTGCATATTTGCCAGCAAACTCTTTAAATAATACAAATGTCAAATGTATGTTATCATATTTGTATTCTTCACAAAATATTGGCAATATGTCATCTTCTAAATTTAAAGTGTCCATATAAGATACATTTGGTTCAACTACAACAGCCAAATCTATATCACTTTTTCCATCAATAAAATATTCCGTACCAAAACTTCCGAACTGTGCTACTGCAACAATTCCTTTTATCTTTTTTAATTTAAGAGCAGCTTGTGCTGAATTCATATAAGCACTCTCCTCACATATATTAAATTCTCTATTTATATATTATATCAAATTTGCTCTGTTTAAACATATCTCTTACAACAAAAATCATAAGTATTATTTGTACAATAGAAAACTTATAAATATTTGCAATCGCAAAGTTATATGATCCAACTAAAAGACCAGCAGCCATATTACTGCAGGTATGAAACAATATGGGGAAAATCAAGCTTCCATTTGTTCTATTAAATATCCATGTAATTATTATTGCATTAATAGTTGTTGTCATTATAAATAAAAGAAATGAACCTCCATATTGATCTGTACCAACAATAAAAAATAAAGGCAAATGCCAACATGACCATATGATGCCAAGTACTATACTTGAACAAAACGGATTTAACTTTTTTTGAAGTCTTGGAAGCAAAAAACCTCTCCATCCAATTTCCTCTCCCAAAGGACCTCCCAAAAGTAAAGTAATCATAAAACCTTCTAGAATATAGTATGTTTTTACATTAGTAAAAGTAATTTCACCCTTGCTGCCCAAAAATTTGCATATTAAATAAGAAACATAAAGTGATGCTATCCAATAAAAAACTGCAATTAAATAATATATTAAATTATATCTCCACTTAGTTAGCCTAGTAAGTAATGCCTTTAATCCTTTCTTTTTGTATAAAAAAGCTGTAATAATTATCGATATAATGCTTGGACCTGACGCTCCTAAACATTCCAAAAGTACATAATATTTTTTATAAATATTATTATCAATAATACCTATAGATGAACTATATAATATTCCCCACATAGTCCAACTAAATAAAAAGGTTAAAAATACAAATGATAATATCTTATGATTTTTAATATAGCCTTTAATCATACTTTTCTTTTACTCCTTTCCAAAATATCTATAGAGTTATCAGTTCAACTATTAAATTATACATGCCTCATAATGCCCAAAACATGGCATTTTAAAACATGTATAACTTAAGTTTCGGTACAATAACTCTTTAATAACTTTAATAGAATTTTGAGTAATAAAAAAGTTACCACAGTCACAATTTGTATGATTAGGATAACTTATATAGATAAAAAATCTGGAATGTTGAAATTTATACTTTTGAAAATGTCCATCTACTCATTTTTAAGCTTACTATCGTATTTACTATAAAAACACATACTGGAATTAAAACCGCCGTAAAAATGTATTCAAATTTAAAAATCACAGCATATTCTCCTTGTGGCTCCCATAGGGTTATATTTAAAATTTCTGCAGTAAGTACTGCTGCTAAAACTCCTACAACAAAAGCAATTGCATCAATAGCAGCACTTTCCTTTAATATTTTTTTATAAATTTGAAGCTTCTTATAGCCAATTAAATTTAAAATCAAAAATTCCTTTTTTCTATTTAAAAGCACAACAGAGTTTATATGTGAAACTGAAATACACAGAACCAAAACAATAAGTCCGTCCAAAATAAACTTAATTGTATTTACACTTTTATATTGGGAAGCAAGCTGCTCTTTTAAATCTTCATAATCAAAAACAGTTATATTTTTTTCTCCAATATTCTTAAGTTTTTTTACGACAATTGCCTGCTTTTCATTTTTTAATGGAACAATAATATGCTGTCTTAAAGCTTCATTTCTACTAATTTTTATATTGCTAGATGTAACCATAAAACTACATGGTCCGTCCGTTATTCCTACTACTTTATAATCGTCATCAAAACTAGTATTTAAATCAGGATTATTACCAAGGTGGTCTCCAATATTTATTTTATTTTGCTTAGCAAAGTTCATAGGAAGGATTACCTCTTTTTTGCCGCCTTTAGGTAGTCTACCTTTTACAACTTTCATATGAAATAAATTAAGAAGTTTTTTTATATCCTCTGCAAAAACATTAAGAACATTTCCATCACTATATGTAAGAATAGAATTATATTGAAACTGCCCAGTTTTACTTACTATGGGTATTAATCCTCCTATATCACTATTGCTTTTTAACATAGTCACTACATCTTCTGGAAGCCTGTACTTAGAATTAACATCTACAGTAACGGCATTTTTTACTATATTTAATCCATAAGAATTCATACCATATATACTGCTATAAAATATAACTGAAATTAAATAAACAAAGTATACACTTAAAAGTATGCAAATAAATTGAGGAAAGATTTTTTTTGCATTGTTTTTCAAATAACTTCCAGTTCCAAGAGGTTTCATGGATTTTTATCTCCTTTCTCAATAGACGCTACCTTGCCATCAAACATATTTATTATGCTGTCTGCATCTTTAAGTATAGTTTTATCATGAGTTACTATTATAATCATTTTTTCCTTACCATAACTTTTAAAGAACTCCATAACTGATACAGCTGCTTCATGATCCAACGCTGCTGTAGGTTCATCTGCAAATATTACTTTAGGCTCTCCTATAAATGCCCTTGCAATTGCAACCTTTTGCTTTTGTCCAACTGATAATTGATGCGGTTTTTTCCCTGAAATATTGAGTATTTGAAGCTTATCAAGTATAGTTACTGCTTTCATTTTTGCTTCTTTACTATCATCATTTATAGGTGTTAGCACATTTTGAAGAACTGTCATATAATCTATTAAAAAATGCTTTTGAAAGATAAATCCAAAATCCGTTCTTCTAAGTTCTGCATTTTTGTCAGAAGAACTTGCAGCATAATCAACTTCATTATAATAAACCTTTCCTGAAGTTGGACATTTTAATCCTGCAAAGGTGTATAAAAGTGAACTTTTGCCACTTCCTGATGGTCCCATAATTCCAATTATCCTATTACCCTCAAGCGAAATGTTTATATCTTTAAGTGCATAGGTTTGAAGCTCTTTTCCTATATCATAAACAAGGTTTACACTTTCCATCTTTAAACTCACTTTTTTCACCTCTAACTTTCTTCTTCAATCATGCTAATTGGATCTAATTTATTTATCATGATATTTATAGGTACTACAGTAAAAAGTGCTGTAAAAAGCGGTATATAAAGAGAAATTATAAATGCCGCAGCATCAAAAGTAACGCCTACTGATCCTGAAGCTTCAAGTACATATTTCTCAATAAAAAAGCTTGTGCCAATTCCAATTACTATGCCGCAAAAATACGATAATGCATTTATTTCAAAAATTTCAATTAAAGCTCTTTTTAAAATTTTCTTCTTGCTGTACCCTATTGCATTTAATATACCTAGCTCTTCTTTCCTGTTAAAAAATTGCACATACCTTGAACTTCCAACTGTAACTACCATTAAAAAAATAGAACCTATAATTAAAACATTAATTATCCCAGAACCTTCTTTATACTTATTAAATTCGTCATTTAGATTATTCAGTGTTTCTACAGTAATTTGTCTTTTAGGAAGCCTTTCAAGAAATTTATTCATTTCGCTTATGCGTCCATTTTTAGGGAATACAATAAACCCATTTAAACTTGCTCCACTTGTATTTTTATAATTTGGCATAGACTCATCATTTGCTGATAACATAGAAAACAAATTTTCTCCACTTATTATTCCAACTACCTTGTATTCTCCATCTATATCAGTAAGTTTGCAGCATTTCCCTCCAACTATATCATTAAGCCTAATCTTTTGATTTTTTGCTTCATAATAGTTAATTGCAATTTCATTTTTACCATCTTCCGGTAATCTTCCTTGAATTATTTTGTCACGGCTCTTTTTAAGTAAATAATCCATATCTTTATTTTTAACTGCTAAAAGCTTAGTAGCAGAATTCTCATATGGTATATCATATTGTATCCCATATTTTCTTATAGGAATTATTTTTCCTACATTTTTATTACTTTCTATTTTAGACACTAAACCTTCAGAAATTCCTCTTTCTTTTAAATAGGGAACACATAGAGAATAATTTCTAAAATTCAAAATAGTTCTGTATATAGAAAGCTGTGAACCCTTAGCGAAGGTAATTAAAATATATAAAAAACTAACTGCAACCGCCACTGGAATGACTGAAGTTAAAAATTTCATTTTGTTATTTCTATTGTAATTAAATACGGATAAAGGCCTCAATCCATAACACATCCTTTTGTGTACTCTACATTAATTATATTAAAGTTAAAAGTAATAAAAAAGTTACCACAGTCATTTTAACTATGACTGTAATAACTATGTTTGAAGCATCTTTTTTAAAAGCTTAATGGCTTCAATTCTATCCGAAGTACCAAGTTTACTATAAATATTGCTTATATAATTTTTAGCTGTTCCCTCTGATATAAAAAGCGAGGAAGCTATCTGTTTATTATTAAAACCCATTGTCATCATTTTTGCAATTTCTTCTTCCCTCTCTGAAAAGTCTTTAAGAACCTTCTTCTCCTTATGGGTATTAACAACTACTGTACTCTCTGAAAGCTTTTCGGCAAGCTTTTTAGCTACACTTGCTGGCATCATAAGTCTGCCCTTATAAGCATCATTTATTGCCTTAATAAGCTCGTCCCCTTCTATATCCTTTAATATATATCCAACTGCACCATAATTTAAAGCTTCAATTATATATTCCGTATCATTAAAGGTAGTCAAAACTAAAACCTTAATTTCAGGATACAGTGTTTTTAAAATTTTAGTACATTTTACGCCGTTCATCTTTGGCATTCTTACATCCATAAGAACTAAATCTGGTTTATTTCCCTTGCAAAATTCTAAAACTTCTTCTCCATTTTTTGCAGTACCCATTACATTTAAATTTTCTTCAAGTTCTAGTATAGTTTTTAATCCATCACACATAAGTGTTTGGTCATCTGCTATAAGTATGTTTATTGTTTCCATATTACACCCCATTTACAGTTGATAGTGGACAGTTAATGATGATTTACCTTTTGCTTCGCTTAGGTAAATCTTAAAACTTAATAGTGTCAGCTACGCTGAACACTATATTTGTAATTTCTACTTTTCAATATTAAAATTAATATAAATTCCAAACCCTTCTCCTGCTTTAGAATATATGCTAATCTTACCCTTAAGCTCCTTAACTCTTTCCATCATAGCCCTAATTCCAAAACCAGGGACAAAAATATCTGTACCCTCACCATTATCTTCAAGCGAGAATTTTATCTGATTTCCATCTAAATAAAGCTTAAATAAAAATGCACTACTTTTTCCATGCCTTATTCCGTTGGTAAGCCCTTCTAAGAGCGCTGATAATATTACCTTTTCTTGCGCCTTGCTTAAGCTTATGCTGTCATCTATTTGAGATTTTATTATAACCTCTGAATGTTTTTCTGTTTCATTTATAATAGACTGAATATCTGAATAAAAATCCATAATATCTTCACCGTTTTCAAGTACCCTTACAGAAGCTCTTATACTGTTTAGTCCTTTTCTGACTTGCCCCTCTGCTAAATCCAGCTTTTCACTTGCAAGCTCTGGCTTTTTATCTATAAGTCTTTTGCACGCTTCCATTTCAACTAAAACTGTTGTAAGTGTATGTCCAACAGTATCGTGTATTTCTCTTGCTATTCTATTTCTTTCTTTAAGTGCAGTTATCTCTTCTACCCTGTCATATGCTGACTTAAGTTCATCATACATATTATCCTTTTCTAGCTTTTTAATGGTTATATCTTTAAGAGAATTTTCTATAATTTTATTTTGCTTAAAAAGCCTATTTATGAGAAAAAATATTACATAGACCACTGCATAAACAGGCAAATACAAAAGCATATTAATAACAGCCTTACTACTATTATAATATAACTTACATAAAATAGAAATTGATGACACTCCATACAAAATAAATGTTGAAAAAACCCCATAAATAATGCCTTCATTTATTACTATATCTTCTAATATAAATAAATATAGAACAACTGATATTAATGTACTATCAAATCTATTAACTAAAAATATAGTACATGTCTCAATAAAATACACGAAAATTTCAGCCAGCCCCAATTTTTTATGTCTACCTTGATCATGGTGCATAAAAAAAGTACTTATAGTATAAAATGTCATCAAAATAAAATATAGTGTTATTATATATATCCAATTTTCATTATTCCGTATGCAGTTTATTATCATTACTAATATAAATATCGAATAATTAACTGCTACAACCATACTTTTATTTTTATCGTTCATCGAATTATACTCCAAAATTTAATTTAATTACTACCACTTCTATGCTCTCTAATATATTTATTAAAATTCCAATTATCTATAAACTTCAAAGTGGTTTCATATCCATTATTACACAAATACTCCATAAATTCATTAGCTTTTAGAAAATAACCAAATAAAAAAGAACCACTACTCGCGGTTCTTTCTTTTATATTTCTACTCTTACTCACTAAAGCCTGTTAATTCCTTGGCACTTTCAGCTAACTTTTTATCAACTTTGGAAGCTTCAGAAATATGGTTAACTAAAGCAGTATCAATGGATGATAAAATTTCATTAACACTCTGTATTTTTCCTGTAATCATTCCTACTTGCTTGCTTTGTTCAGAAAGTGAACTCTTAAATTCATTTACAATATTATCTATTTCTGATGTATTTGTCATTTCATGCTCTACAAAAGTTTTTACCTTATCAAATACTTCTACACCATTTAAAATTGCTGAATTATTATTATTTGAATTATCTATTACTTTTTTAGTATCCTCATGTATTGACTCAATTAATTCAGTAATATCTTTTGTATTATCTGCAATCATTTCTGATAATTTTCTTACTTCATCTGCAACAACAGCAAATCCTTTTCCTTGTTCACCTGCTCTAGCCGCTTCTATTGCTGCATTTAAAGCTAATAAATTTGTCTGACTAGCTACATTGTTTATTAATTGAGTTATTTCACTAACTTTATTAAATTTATCCGCTAGCTCGTTTATGCTATCAAATGTCCTTTTATTTTGATCTTCTAACGTCTTAATTATAGAATTCATATTATTAACTGCATCTTTTCCTTCTTTTGCCTTACTTGATGTCCTTGATACAACTTCGATTAATGTTTCGCTATCTTCATTTAACTTACTGTTTTCGTCACTAGACTTAGCTGTTAAATCAGTAATTTCAACCATATTACTTTTTATTTTCTTTGCGTATTCTCCAAGAACTTCATGTTGGTTATTTACAGTATTATGTTGTTTTATAGTTTCATTTATTTTTCCAGCTACATTTTTAAGTAATTTTGTTGTGTTTTCTTCCTTTTCTTCCTTTTGTTCAATTCCCTTTGCATCAACTTTCTCAACATTTTCATTTAAAGTTATATCTTGACCATTCTTTTCTTTTTTGCTTCTAAATAACATTGCATTTCCCCCTCGTAAATCATTCTCTAACTACAGTACATTGAGCTATTCTTATGTGATTTTTTATTATACTAATATTATATTATATAATGAATTAGTTTTCTACATTAAACTAGTTTTAATTGTCTAAATATTAAAGCTTTTGTGCCATTTTATTTAATTCTTCTGACATAGCTGTCAACTCCTCTATGCTTGCAGTAACCTCCTCAGTTGCTGCCGCTTGCTCTTGACTTGAAGTTAATGATGATTTACTCATTTCACTTAATTCTTCAGCTTTTTTCTTAATTTCATCTGTTAATTTTTTAATTTTAGGTACTGTTTCTTTTGATTGCTCAGATAACTTTCCGATTTGTTGAGCTACAACACCAAATCCTTTACCAGCTTCTCCCGCTCTAGCTGCTTCAATTGATGCATTCAACCCAAGCATTTTTGTTTCACCTGCTATTTTCTTTATAAAGTAAGATAATTCATCAATTTCTTCTGCTAAGCTACTTACTTCATTTATTTCACTATTAAGAGCTTGTTCATTTGCATGTATTGTTGAAGCTGATGATGCTAATTGTTCAATTGCTGCTGATATTCCAGTAAGTCCACTTTCCATACTTTCGGATATACCTCTTAAATCTCCCGCAATTTTTTTAGGGGCTATTATTCCAATACTTCCAACAATTTCGTTTTGATTTTCAACATCAAAAATAGGATAGCTTGTAACCATAACAGGCATTCCGTATAGTTCATTATTATGTACTTCCTCTACCATAGGTTTTTTTGCTTGTAATACCTTCTTAGCTAAAGAGCCGTCTCCAAGCATTTTTCCTTCTTTTAAATAATCAACTTTAAATTTTTTAGAGGATTGAATACGCATAATTTTTTGTAAATCAGTAACAAATATTACTGCACCTTCTGAAAACATTTCAGCCAAAATAGGGGCAAAATCATTAAAAGCTTTTACTATAGGATGTAGCAATGGGAATACAACTGAAAAAGCACCTACACAATCGCCATTTTCATTAAATATAGGTTCAGCCACTGTTCTAAGCCTCATTCCATAAAGCGAACGTGGAACATTTTGTACTATTCTTTTTTTTTCTTTAATTGCCCTTCCTGCTATGCTATTTTCATTTAACTTCTGACCAATTTGAAAAATATCTAAGTCAAATTCTTTTGATGCCTTCCTCCAAGTAAATGTATCTCCTTCAACAATTAAATAAAGAACTCCTCCTGGTATTAAATCAGCCTGTAATTCTGACGAAGCTTTTAAACAATCCATCTCTGATATTAAAATCATAATCCCTTCAATCTCCTTCATCCTTAATCGTACTACTCATATAAACTATTAAACTTATATAAATTTTATTAATTGAATGTTTCATGAAATTATAATATCAAACTAATTCTAATCAAGTCAATCAAAATTATTAATTATACTTTTAGTGTTACATTAATAGAGATAAAGACATATACTTGTAAAACTTAAAATTTATTTTTACCAAATGCCATCTTATGGGCATTATGGTGCATAGTTAAAATGATATATCTATAATAGCAATCAATTTAGACTTAATTCCTGATGATAAAATTGTTGAAGTGATTAAACGGCTTGAAAAAGCCCTAGAAATAGAACTCGATAAATAGACTTGTGATTTAGATTTTATAAATATCTTAATTGCTAAAATTCTAGCAATTAATTTAATAATAATTATTATTATAACAAAAACGGTGAAGAGAATGAATTCTCTTCACCGTTTTTAATTACAGAAATCACTTAGAATTAAAGAACAGTGATATTTTCTGCTTGAGGTCCTTTTTGTCCTTCAACTACATCGTAAGCAACTTTTTGACCTTCTTCAAGAGATTTAAATCCTTCTGCTTTTATTTGAGAAAAATGTGCGAAAACATCTTTTCCATCTTCTCCTGTAATAAATCCAAATCCTTTTGTTGAGTTAAACCATTTTACTGTACCATTCATTTATGTGTACCTCCGAAATTTTATTTTTTCTTAAACTCCTTGTAACAATCCACCCATAAAATTTCGATATTAATATACTATTTAAGTACTAATTTGAAATATATTTGTGTTTGCATCATTTACTTTTCATTTAAGATACTTATTAAGTGTATCACACTTTTATATATGAGTCAATTGTTGGAGCCATTTTTATAAATAATGCAGGTTTTTCTGCTTATTTCATTATTATTCTTCTCAATTTTTCAAGTTTTATAACATAAATAATAATATTTCGTATATTATTATAAAAATAATTCACTTTGAATTGTAAAAGTTAGTTTGCAATATAGACTTATAGCTCTCTTTTAGATTCCTTAAAACATTTTTCTAAAAGCCTTAACATCTGTAACAGGCTCGCTGCAAGAAAAATTTTCACATACATAGGCAGTTGGTTTACCATTGACAGTGTTATACTCACTTAGAAAATTTGAAACACTTTCTAAAGTTTTATCTCCTTTTATGTAATAAATGACCATTGAAAAAGGATCATATTTTTCGTTAATTGCATCAAGCATTTCCTTTGAAGCACTATCATCTCTTTCTGAAACAATTGTAATTTCCCTAGCTTTAGTTTGTGAAAATAGCACCGCCAAGAGCGAAAAAGAATATGCCATAGGAAAACTTTCAATTTCACCGCCAAAGGCATTTAATATTTCTTGTGCCTTATTTTCAAGTTCATATTTACCTGTTAATCTTGATAATTTCATAAAATTTAATGCAGCTACTGAATTTGCTGATGGAATTGCACCATCGTATATTTCCTTAGGTCTTGAAATAAGTTGCTCGCTATCACTTCCATAAAGAAATAATCCTCCATTTTGTTCGTCCCAAAAGTATTTTATTAAATCATCATTTAATTGAACTGCTTTCTTTAGATATTCTGCCTTGTAAGTGGACTCATAAAGTTCGATAAGACCCCAAACCAAAAAAGCATAGTCATCAGCATAAGCTTTTATAGCCGCTTCTCCATCACGGTACCTTGAAAGAAGTCTTCCATCACTCTCAACCAAATTATTAAATATAAATTTCACTGCATTTTCAGCTGCCGAAATATATTTGCTATTTTTTAAATTTTTTCCTCCGTAAGCCATAGCTGCAATCATAAGTCCATTCCAGGAAGTAAGAATCTTATCGTCTTTATATGGATGAATTCTAATTTCTCTTTTCTTAAAGAGTTCACTTCTGCATTTGCTTAAAAATTCGATTTCGCTTTCTTCAGGGTAATTTTTAATTAAGTTTGGTATATTTTCATTTTCAAAATTCCCCCTATCCGTTATATCGAAGTATTTACAGAACTTTTCTCCACGTTCTTTTCCCAGAGTATTCATGACTTCAGCCTTTGACCAAACATAAAATTTGCCTTCAATTCCTTCTGAATCGGCATCTTCTGCGCAATAAAAACCACCTTCTTTAGAAGTCATATCTCTTAAAATGTAAGTGAATATTTCCGATGCAACATCAGCATACTTTTTGACACCTGTCGCTTTAAAAGCTTCAGTATAGGTATAAGCTAAAAGTGCATTATCATAAAGCATTTTTTCAAAATGGGGCACTAACCACTCTCTATCTGTTGAATATCTGCTGAAGCCATATCCAATATGGTCATATATTCCCCCCCTATGCATAGAATCAAGAGTCTTAGTAATCATCTCAAGGCCGCCACCATCATTTCTCTTATACCAATATCTCATAAGAAACATTAAATTATGCGGAGTTGGAAACTTTGGTGCCTCCCCAAAACCTCCGTGAACCACATCAAAATTACTTTTAAACTGTGAAAAAGCTTCGTTAATAACTTTATTTGAAAGTTCTCTTCTCGAACTCACTCCTTGTTTGCTTATTGTATTTGCAACTTTACTACCAAATTCTAAAAGGGCTTTTCTGTTATTATACCAAGCTTTTTTAATATCATCTAAAGTACTTATTAGACCCTTCATGCCCATTCTATCTATTTTAGGGATATATGTTGCTGCAAAAAATGGCTTTTGCTCTGGAGTCATAATAATTGTAAGTGGCCATCCTCCACTGCCATTAAGTGCCTGACAAACATTCATATAAATTTGATCTACATCTGGTCTTTCTTCCCTATCAACTTTAATAGCCACAAACCCATTATTTAATACTTGTGCAACCTCCTCATCTTCAAAACTCTCACGCTCCATTACATGACACCAATGACAAGTGCTGTAACCTATACTTAAAAAGATTGGTTTATCCTCCAATTTCGCCTTATTAAATGCTTCTTTTCCCCATGGATACCAATTCACAGGATTGTTAGCGTGTTGCAAGAGATAGGGACTTTTCTCATTTATCAAGCGATTAGGTACTCTATCTATTATAGTTTGCATGGGCATCAACCCCTTTCTATAGTTTAATATAGGATTATTATACCCAAATAAAAACGAAGGATACCGTTTTCCGAGCAGTATCCTTCGTTTTTACTTGAACTGTATATTCAGTTCACTTATACAAGCTAATAAGATCCTTCACAAATATTTTCCCATTTGTAAATTGAATTTTATTATTGCTTAAAAATCCATCCAATGATTGGATTGTTTTTTCCATAATAGAAATTTTCCATTTTTTACTCAAATCTTTTTTAAAACTAATATAAATTTCATTTTTTAATGGTTCATATACTATTGAACACAAAGTTGGAGTCTGCGAAGTTGTATCCTGAGAAGTTCTTTTTAAAACCTCAAAAGCTTCATTTATTCCAAAGCTATGAATATTATTATGAATATATTCATGAGCACAAATATATCTATCAGCACCTATACCATATACTTTATTATAATCTGCTTCCTTAAAATCCCCATTTGGAAAATTAGTCATAATAATACAATCATTATCAATAGGGCTTACCATATTTGTATCATTTCCTTCTTCCAGAATAAATGCATCACCACTTTTATCAGCGATAATAGTATGTAGCCCTAAATCTGGGTATAATGGATTTCTAGGATAAGAGATTACTCTTTTATTAAGAATTTCAAAAAATTCAGATGTTTTTCTTGTTTTCTTTAGCGCCTCATCAAAAATATCAAAAGCAAACCAATCATTTTCGTTACAACTTGATTTTAAACCTGGACTATATTTTACTGCTTGAGTACAGATAAAAAGGCCGTCACTATTAACACCAGCGATATCAACGTATTTATTTTCCATTAAGGCTGAAAAATTAAAAATATTTTTATCATTATAACTATTAATTTTCAGTTTTAAATCAATATCATCAGTATCGAAATTCATACCATAAATAGCTTTTTCTTGACTGTATACTGCAAAACTTGTACACATTTTGGAATCTCCTTTTAATATATAATTTTATGATATAATATGCTTAGAGTATTTAGAAAATCATTTAGCTATTTTACCATTGGATTCACCACTTTCTTAAACTTCCATCAATATGATATCATCAAGCATCTCGATGGTTCAACCCACAACATTTTTCAGAATCAAAAATGCGCCACTTAAAATTATTGCGAACCCAAAATCAGAGTGCAGAGTACAGATGACAGAGTACAGTTAAGGATGATTTACCTTTTCTTACGTCAGCTAAATCTTAAACTTATATGTTGTTCGGCTCCGCTGAACAACATTAATTCCACGATTGCGTAAGCAATCAAAAAACTAAGTTTTAAGATTTTCTGTAGCTTTGCTACAGAAAATCATCCTTCACTGTACTCTGTACTCTGTCAACTGTACTCTGAATAATGGTTCGTAATACTTAAAATTTGTGTATAAAATACTTTATTGCGACAGCTCCCTTATGCATATTTTTTATAATATATGTTAAAAATATATCTGTTAATTATTATAATTTTTATGAATGGAGAGAACAAAATGAATAGAAATAAAAAAACTAAGAATATTAAACAAAATAAAGCTATAAATGATATCACTCAAAAAAATGCAAATAATATGAGTAATTCAAAAATAGCTTTTAATGATAATCCTACCGACAAAAACAAGTAGTTATTTTTAAATAATGTGGCTGTGGCGCAAATATAAACATTACGAACCTTTTTCCAAAGTACAAAGTATAAAGTACAGAGTACAAAGAAGGATGATTTTATTTCGCCTTGCTACAGAAAATCTTATAACTTATTTTTTGATTGCTTACGCAATTTTAATATTTCTTGTTTTTATCTTAAAATTCCGTAGGCACGGAGGAATTTTTGAGGCCACTGAAAAAGTCCTAATTGAATAAAAGATTAATGTATTTTTCAAAAACTGCTGACAGCTAACTTCGTTAGCTGTTTTTTGTATTCAAAAAGGATTTTATGGATTTATATAGAATTATATATGTGTAGAAGACCGTTTAGGAGGAAATCAATAATGATAAAGCAACAAAAGTTAGTTATGAGTCCATATACTGATTTATATGATCTTATTATTCCAAAGGATAACATTTTAAGAAAAATAAAAAATTTAGTTGATTTTTCATTTGTTTATGATGAAATTATTGATACATATTGTTTTAACAATGGCCGCGGAGCCATTGATCCTATAATGATGTTTAAGTATTTAATGCTAAAAATAACATTTGATTTATCAGATGTTGATGTTGTTGAACGTTCAAAATATGATATGTCTTTTAAATATTTTTTGGATATAGCTCCGGAGGCTTCTGTTATAGATCCAAGTTCATTAACTAAATTTAGAAAGTTACGATTAAAGGATTCAAATATGTTGGATCTTCTTATAAACAAAACAGTTAGTATCGCAATAAAAAAAGGGATTTTGAAAAGTAAATCTATTATAGTTGATTCTACACATACTAAAGCAAGATATAACCAGTTATCGCCAAGAGCTATTTTAGTTGAACAATCAAAACTATTAAGAAAATCTGTTTACGAAATAGATGAAGAAATGAAAAGCAAGTTTCCTAAAAAAGTTAGTAACGGTATATTGGAGGATCAAATTGAGTATTGCAAAAAATTAATTGCGGTAATTGAAGAAGATGATAATCTAAGTCAGTATCCTAAGGTTAAAGAAAAATTAAACCTTTTAAATGAATCTATTGACGATGATATAGAACAATTAACACTTTCAAAAGATGAAGATGCTAAGGTTGGACATAAAACAGCAGATACATCATTTTTTGGTTACAAAACTCACATAGCAATGAGCGAAGAAAGAATAATAACTTCAGCCACAATAACTTCTGGAGAAAAGCATGATGGAAAAGAATTAGAAACTTTAATTGTAAAAAGCAAAAAAGCAGGTGTAAAAGTTGAAACTGTTATTGGAGATGCGGCATACTCAGAAAAAGAGAACATTGTTTATGCAAAAGGAAATGACATAAAATTAGTTGCAAGATTAAGTGAATGTGTAACCCATGGAAACAGAAAGAATTCAAATAAGTTTGAATTTAACAAAGATGCTGGGATGTATGTATGCCAAGAAGGTCATATGGCTTTCAAGAAAACACTTCAGAAAAAAAATAATACCCAAAAAAATCAGATGGAACAATATTTTTTTGATGTAAACAAATGTAAATGTTGTCCATCACAAAAAGGATGCTATAAAGAAGGTAATAAAACAAAAACCTATTCTGTAACAATACTTTCTAATCCACATAAAGAACAAATAAAATTTCAAGAAAGTGAGTATTTTCAAGAAAAATCAAAAGAACGCTATAAGATTGAAGCTAAAAATAGTGAATTAAAGCATAGACATGGGTATGATGTTGCATCTGCCACAGGTCTAAAAGGTATGCACTTGCAAAGTGCAGTGACAATATTTGTGGTTAATCTAAAAAGAATTCTTACCATCTTAGATGGTAAATAAGGAGGCTTTGATCCTTATATATGAATATAAAAGTAAATTTAAGGAAAATGCTAAGGATTATACCCTAGCATTTTTGTGAATATTTTTTGAAACATTTTTTCTTAAAAAACAGCCGGTTTTTCAGTGGCCTCGAATTTTTTCCTTAAACTACTGTAATTGCGAGGTAAGAGTGTTTTTGAACGATTTAAATAACATATTATAAATCTAAGAGGAATATTCTTAAAAGCCTTAGAACTTTCAATCTGTTTGAACGTTAGTGAGTTATTGAAAGTTCTTAGGATTTTAAGAATATTCCTCTTAGATTTATTGATGTTATTTAATGTTCCAGAATACTCTTACTTCGCACTTAATACCTTCTCAGTAAACACATCAACAAGCTGTGGATCAAACTGAGTACCTGCATTCCTTTTTAATTCTTTCACAGCAAATTCTTTTGGCAGTGCCTCACGGTAACTTCTTTCGCTAACCATAGCATCATAAGAATCAATTATAGTAATAATTCTCGATTGCAGCGGTATTTTTTCTCCAGCTAGCCCTCTAGGATATCCTAAACCATCCCATCTCTCATGATGCGCTAAAACATATTCTGCAATATCCGACATTTCATTTACTGTACTAAGTATTCTGTATCCTATTTCAGTGTGCCTTTTTATTTCTTCCCATTCTTCATCTGTTAACTTTCCATTCTTATTAAGTATGTTTTCTTCTATTGCAACCTTTCCTATGTCATGAAGCAATCCAACTGTTTTAAGTTCTATAATTTCATCATCATCTAAATTAATTGCTATCCCCATTCTTTCACATAACTCAGAAACTCTATAGGAATGCTGTTCTTCTCTTTTATTTTTTTCATGAAGTGTAGTAATTATAGTATTTATGCTTTTTCCTCTAATGCTCGGGCTTTCAAGCAACTTTTTCTTATACATGTAATCTTCAGCCTTTTTTAATACTTCCTGAATACTTTCTTCTTTATCTATCTTTGTTTTGTATCCCAAGGAAATTGATATATTTACAGAACCAACTTTCTCTTTCATTGCAGCAGCTTTAACATTTTTAATAAACTGATCAGCCTCTGACGAATCTGTTTTGGGCATGAAAATAATGAATTCGTCACCACCTAATCTAATAAGCGTATCCCCTTCTCTACACTTTTTTTTCAAAACCTCTGCTATCCTTTTTATTAGCTCATCACCAAAAGAATGACCAAAGGAATCGTTAACAAGCTTTAATCCATTTGCATCCGCCATAACAACCGTTAGTGGTAAATTTTCCTCTTTATCTAATAAATTTATATTCATTTCAAAAAATCTTCTATTACATATACCTGTTAGCTGGTCATGATAGCTCAAATACTCTAGCCTGCTTTCCATTTGCTTTCTTTCAGTTATATCCGAAACAATAACCGCAAGCTGCAATTCCTTAGGTCTATATACCATTACATTTCGAAACCTATCTGTTTCCTTAACATATCTTTCATAACTCATAGGTTCTCCTGTTTTTACTACATGTACATATTTTTTAATTAGTTTTTCATTCATCCACGGAAATATATCACAAACACTTTTTCCTACTGAAGGCTTCGCTTCCATTTGAGCTATTTTTTCATGATTTTCATTTGAATCTACAAATATGAAGTCTATAATTTCATTTTCGTCATTAACAACAGCATCATAAATTGCTAATCCTTGCTGCATTTTATTTACTAGATTTTTATATTTTTCTTCACTTTCAGCCATTTTTTTATATTGAAATCTTAATTTTTCTTCAAACAAGCTAACTTTTTTTAAAAACCCTTCTATTAATGCATATAAAAGGATTGTAGTTACAACGATAAATAAGCAACCTTTGTAAGTACTTATAACCGAGTATATCTCATTATCCCTAACAAATTTATCCATAAGAAATTCTGAAAAATATATCCACAAGAAACCGCTTATTAAATATACTATTGGTATTTTAATACCATTACATTTTAACGAATCTTTTTTTTTATTTTTTAAAATTGGGTAGATCTTTTTTAACTTTTGTAAGAACATATTAATCCTCCCATTAAATCATATTTAATTACATCTGCTCAATTTATTAAAATACCCTAATTAGTAGTTTCGTAATTTTAAGCTACAAGTTTATATATTTTATAATATTAATTTATTTTACCATGGACAAATCCGCTCCAAAAATAGCTATATTCTGATTATATAAATCAAAAACATTCTTTTCCCACTTTAAACTATTTAAAACATATCCTAAAGAATCGGCATTATATCTTCCAGCTATTTTTTGATAAGCTAATAACTCATATACACCATTTGCATCAAAATCCACAGGATATAAGCCGCTTAATGGATTTACAAATCCGCTAATTGGACTTTTAAGTTTTCCATCCGCGGAATATATTTCATCTAAGTATTCTTTTTCTTTATAAGATATATCTATAATATATTTTTCTTTATTTTCATTGCTTATAACTTCAACTTTGTAATTATCCTTATAAGTAACCTCGTATTGATACTGCTCATTGTAAACATTAAAGTCAAAAATTAACTTTGGAATATTGTTAATAAAGGAATATATATAGTGATACATTATTGCTCCGCTTCCACCTGTATCAATGCTTATTAATATATCATTAACGCCATCTCCCGTAAAATCTCCTAAAAACAATCTTGGATTATATCCTGCATTTTCGCCAAGTTGTACTCTAGTAAGTTTCCCTGTTCTGCCATTCTGGATTATTAAGGTAATACCTTGAATAAACGGGCTATTAGGTGTAGTAATTCCAGTTAAATAGATGTTGTCAGCTATTCTATCCCCATTTACATCTCCTCTTGCATAAGCAACAATTTTTCGATATGCTCTATTATTCATAAAAAAGAAATTGAACATAATTACTCCTTCTAATTTAAGCTTTATACCATCTTATTCCTTAGTAGATATGCCTGTTACAAGATAGACTAATAAAAAATAGTTCTGCACTAAGATTATTTACACAATTAAATTTTAAATTTAGAAATTTCATCAGATAAAACTACTGAAAGATTTTCTAGTTCACTAGCAGCAGTTTTTAACTCCAAAAACATTTTTTCTTGGTTATTTACTGTTTCCTCAGCGGAATATGTATTAGCTGCCGCTTCTTCAGTTACTGCTGAGGTATTTGAAATAGCTTGATAAATATTTTTATTTTGATCTAAAAGCGCCTTTGCAATTTCAGAAACGTTTGAGCTAACATCTTTTACATTTTGAACTTGACTTTCTATTTCATTAAATATCATAGATATTGTCTCCATAGACCCTGTACCTTGCTCCATAAAATCTATACTTTGTTTCATCGTACTAAAAGCTTCTCGTACCTGCTCTTGTACCTGCAATATCTCTCGTGAAATTTCCTGACTTGAATCAGCTGATTGTTCAGATAATTTTTTTACTTCTTCTGCAACAACAGAAAATCCTTTACCATTTTCACCTGCTCTTGCAGCTTCTATACTTGCATTTAAAGCGAGCAAATTAGTTTGCTCAGATATTTCAGATATAGCAATTGTTATATTAGCAATTGTTTCAGATTTTTGAGAAAGCTCAGTTATGACCCTACTCGAAGTCAATATACTATTTTTCATGTTATCTAACAATTTAATTGTATTATTTAAATTCTTGGAACCAATCTTTGTATTATCTTTAGTTTCTGTTATCATATTATCTATATTTATACTTATATCAACTAATTCTTTTGACTTCTTTTCCATATCACTTACATATACCGTAACATTTGATATTTCATCTGCATTAATTTTAGATCCTAATGCTAAATTTTTAATGCTTTCCTGAATATTTTTTCCACCTTCAACAACATCTAAACTTATATTTTTATAATTTTTAGATGATTCCTTAACAACATCCGAAACACCTTTTAATTTTATAATCATTTCCTTTAAATTTTCTATCATTTTATTAAAGGTTATATTAAATCTTCCAAGCTCATCACTTGATTCAGGCAGATAATTTGTTAAATCACCTTTTGCAACTTTTTCAGCTAATAATGACACATTTACTAGCCTCTTAAAAAAGTATCTTAATATAATTGTTAACAAGCCTATTAGTATAACAATAGCCACAAACGCAACTAGTATTATAAAATAAAGTAAAGAATTTATACTACTAATGTACTCCTTTGTTGGAACTTCCAAAAATATATACCAATCACTACCTTCAACGTGTGATGCAAAAAGTTCCTTTGTTCCGCTTTTATCATTAAATTCTCCCAAAAAACTATCCTTAGAAAGTGCTTGTTTAACTAAACTAGTATATTCTTTATTTGAGCTCTTTAAAAAATTACTATTGTTAATTAATTTTTTATTGTTATCAAATATTACAGTACCATCCTTATTTAAAATATACACATTGTCTGTTTTCCCCAAGTGAAAATTTGTATTCTCTTTAAACACTGTTGAAACAAGAAAAGCACCACTTATAAGTCCTGATACTTTATTTGTTTTGGGATCTTTTACTGGGCATTCCATAGATATAATTAGTTGTGATGGATCTTCTTTTGCTTGAAACGGATTAGATATAACTTCCTTTCCTTGCATAACTTCTGGAAATGTGTTTTCAGAACTTATATCAATAACTTCATTATTTTGAAGAGTGAGCTTTCCTGTTGTATCACTTATGCCTATAGTATTAAAAACTCCTCCATAACTTTTTTGTTCACGATTAAGATATGGTACTATCTTACTTACATTCATAGTAGAAACAAGATCTGTATCTGCCATTACCTCAACTTGAGATAATCTTGATTTTAACCATGATGATAAATTTTTGGAATGTATAGCTATTGTTTGTTTTCCAGAACTTTCAAGCGATGATAAGATTGTCTTTTTTGAAGTTATATAACTAATTGAAGTAACAGCACTTATTAGTGCAATAAAAATAATAGATATTGATAGAATAGCCTTAAATTGTAGTGAAACATGTTTTCTCATAGATTCAAAACCCCCATTTTTAAGCGCAACAATATTATGAATCAGCTCAAGATTGACAATATTCTGTCATTTTTCGCCAAATGTTGCCTATATTTTGATATTACCATATAATGTAATAAAAATCAACACTACAATTTTAGACATATAAAAAGGACTTAATTTTCTATAACTTAAAATTAAGTCCTTATAATTTAATATTAAAATTTTTTTAAAAAGTTATCAACTTCTGTTGAACAAATGGGTCTTTGAAAAATAAATCCCTGTACTTTGTTACATTGCATATGAGATATACAGTCAAGCTGTTCTTTTTTCTCTACCCCTTCTGCAATAACATCTAAATTTAATTCATGAGCAAGGTCAATTACAGTTTTAGTTATTATTAAATCCTTCTTAGAATTCTGTATATTATCTATAAAACATTTATCTATTTTTATGCCATCTACAGGCAAATTATACAAATAATTTAAAGTCGAATATTCTATGCCAAAATCATCTATAAATATTCTTATTCCTAATTTTCTAATTTCATTAATCAAATTAACTTTACTTTTGTTTAATTGTACAATTACACGTTCAGTAATTTCAAATATAATATATTTTGTTTCAATTTCTGCTTTGCTTATAATCAATTTAACAAAATCCAAAAAATTATTATCATAAAATTGACTTTCAGCTATATTAATCGACATGCAAAGCTCTGTATATCCAAGACTATGCCACCTTTTTATTTGCTTACACGATTCAGATAAAACAAACTTTCCAACATCATTTATCATTCCATTGTTTTCAATAACATCAATAAAATATGCTGGGGAAAGTATCCCAAGCTTAGGATGATTCCATCTTATTAATGCTTCTAAACCATATACTTTCATACTTCTAATATCAATTTGAGGTTGATAAAATAGTTGCAATTCACCATTTTCTAAAGCATTTCTTATTTCACTAGAAACTTTTTGTTTTCGAAGTACCCTATCATACATATACTGCTCAAAAAAAATGTATTCGCTTCTACTATGCTTTTTAACATAATTTAAGGCTATATCCGAATATTTTAAATTTAGCATTAGGTTATCTTCCTTAATTCCTTGAAAAGAGATGCCTACTTTTATTTTTATACTTACTTCTTGTCCATTTAATACAAATCTTTCCTCACAAATTCTAGATATCTGTTTTTCAATTTTAATTATATCTATTTCATCAACAAAAGTAGCTATTACTAGAATTTTGTCACCAGTAAACCTTATTAAATATGCTTTTTTCTTTAAAATGTTATTTAATCTTTTAAAAAAATCATTGAGTAATTTGTCACTTTCCTCATATCCAAATACATAATTATAAATATTAAAATCACATATATCAATCATATAGAATGCGACTTTACCATATTTTCTTTTATAACCATTATAAACTCTCTTTAAATCTTCGATAAATTGAACCATATAACATTCCTCATTATCCTTTTCAACCATCATACTCTTCTCCCGTAAAGCTATTTTTTTACATTAGTTTGCTTCCATAATATTTTAAAATCATTATACCACAACATTTATTTTAGTACAATTTTGAAATGTTTTATCACTATAAAATCCATTTTTTATAATTCCACATATACTAAACTTTATTTATATTACAAAACATTTTTGTAACCACTTCGTAATATATTTGTAAGGCTTATGTAACTATAGCTTTTTTCAGTTATTGTATAATTTAAGTGTAATTACATAACATATTATATATTAAAATTATTAGGAGAGATAGCTTATGAAAAAAAATTTAATTACTATTTTAATATCTTTGTCTATTGCAATTTTTTTTGCAGGTTGCACTGAAAATAAAATCCAGGATAAAAGTGTAGGAGTTAAACCTCAATTATCAGCAAAACATGTTACAACAACTTCACATAATCCACATAATAATTCTTTAAATTTGCAAAATAAAACTGCAGTTAAAAATGCATACAATGTTACAAAACTAATACATAGCTATCCTATCAACAACAATACAAAGAGTTTAATTAATTCAAAGTTAGACAATGGTGAAGAATTCATTAGAACCTTCAATACAATAAAAAGTTCTATTATTAAAAACGATAAAAAAACTATTTCAGATTATATAAATTATCCAATAACAGTATACGTCAATAATACCGCTAAAGTTATTAACAATTCAAAAGAATTTATTGCAAATTATGATAATATAATTACACCTAGAGTAAAAACTGCATTAATAAAGCAGCAACTTAATAATATAAACATAACTTCAAATGGAATTAAAATCGGTAACGGCGAAGTTTGGTTAGGACTTATAAATAACGGGAAACATGAATATGGAATATCATCAATCAACAATAAATAGGAGAAGTATCAGTATTTCAGAACATTAAATAGAATCCATAAATCTAAGAGCCTAAATACAAAAATGCTAAGAAGATTCAATAACTCACTATCGTTCAAACAATTGAATCTTCTAATCATTTTTGTATTTAGGCTCTAAGATTTATTGGATTTTATTTAAATTGTTCTGAAATACTGATACTTCTCCTAAACTGAAATTCAAGGAACTTTTTCCTCCGTGCCTACGGAAAAATGCTCATACCAGATGGCCTTTTGACGATAATATGAATACGGTTATAAAAACTGTAGGCTTACAAGACAGCCTATCATATTTATAATCATTCAGGTTGGCATTCATTCTTTTAATATTAGTTGAAGAAAATTTATAATTTACAAGGAGTGAGTTTATGATACGGAATACTAAAGCAAAGTATGAACAATTATATAAAAAATTTTTAGGGCTAAAACTTCCTTATAAATTTTCTTTATCTGAAGTTTCTAACATTTTAGAAAAAAATTATTTGGCGATTGAAGTGCCTTTGAGTTTTCATTCCATTTTAGAAGATTCAGTAGATTTTGATGGCAAACACTTAGTGAAATGTTATCATATCTCAGATGAAATAATCTTAGATGGTTTGTATAGCGAAGAAGAAAAAAATATCAATGAAATGTTTGTAAAAATTAATGCTGAGACAGATAAAATATCTCCTGCAAGTAATTTACATGATGATGATATTTTTAAGGGAGCGTACTCTTAATATGCTTTTCCTTAAGTTGATGTTCCAATTCATCAATTCAGGTACACATATTAAGATGTCTCGTATTAGCTAATTTAGCTTCTTGAAACACTTACTACTACTCTCTAATATAGGAGTCGCAGAAGATATAGGTATTTTTTTACGAGCAACCCTATAGGCTTTATGTGCGGTATAGTAAAACCTATAGAATACCTTTTTTCACATCCTGCTATAACAAAATAAAGTGTCTACAATTATATAATTTAAGCAAAAAAAACACTAAATAATATCATAAAAATTCCACCCAATAATATTGATAAACTATTAAAAGCTAACTTTATAGTAGAATTATTTTTTAAATTACTAAAATTCCATTTAAGATCTCTTTCTTGCTTTATTGCTTCTAAAGTTGCATGAGTCTTGTCTCCTACCCCTAATCCTTCAATATTTAAATTTAAAGAATCCCCTTTTGTTATACATGCCAATGTAATTAATACAGTCGCAATACCTTCTAAAAGCATAACATCTTTAATACTGTCATCTACGCAATTTGAAATAAAAGTTGCTATTAAATATCCTATTATTAGAAATATAATGCTCATAATAAGTAGTATGAATATCCTTTTTACCATTTTATTGACCATATAACTCACTTCCTATTATTTGTTATATAAATATATCTATATTTTATATCATTATATACTAATAGTCTATCGCAACACTTCTATATTTTGTAAAATACACCTATTTTCTAATTAAGCTATGTTTTAAACTGTAATTTTATTTCTACACGTATGATTTTATTTCGTAATCATCTGGTAAATGGCTTGTATCATTTAAAGTGACTATCTTGGGATTTATATTATCATCAAAGAACAACTTACATATAGATGTATTTCCAAGTGCCATTTTATGATACATTGTCATATTCCAGTTAAAAATACCTATAAGACCCGCTTTTATTATTCCTCCATGAGCAACTATTACTATTCTTTTGCCCTCGTGTTTTTGGACAGCCTTCAATATTGCATTTTTGGCCCTCATACTGGCGTTTCTTATACTTAACTCACCGCCACAAATTGGTCCTTCACTTAAATCTGTTGTCCACTTTTGGAATGCTTCCGGGAATCCTGTTCTTATTTCCTTTACGGTTAATCCCTCCCATTCACCAAAATTTATTTCTCTAAGCTCATTTTCTATATTGATTTCTATATCCATATTTCCGCAAATAATTTGTGAAGTCTTCAAAGCCCTTTTAAGCGGGCTCGAATAAATTACATCAAATTTATCTTTCAATGCATTTGCTACATATTTTGCTTGATTAATTCCTTCTGTTGATAACTCTATATCTTGAGAACCCTGGAATTTTCCAAGTGCATTCCATTTAGTTTCTCCGTGTCTTACTAAATAAACAATTGTTTTCATATTATATCATTACCTTTCTTAAAGGTTCTCCGCTATATCCTGTACTACTTTTAAAAACTTATTCATTTCATATTCTGTTCCAATGCTTACTCTAAGATAATTATCAATTCTTCCATCGCTAAAATGTCTTACAAGTATTCCTTTACTTCTTAGTTCTCTAAACAAATTACCAGCATAAATTTTAGGGTGACTTATAAATATAAAATTAGCTTTTGAATCTAGAACTTCAAAACCAACTTCTTTTAACACCTTAACCGTCTTTTCTCTTGTTTTAATAATTTTCTTCCTTGTTTCTTCAAAATACTCTTTGTCTTTAATTGCAGCTGTTGCTCCCGCTAATGCTAATCTATCGATTGTATATGAATTTATAGAGTTCTTTACCATATTCAAGGCAGTTATAAGTTCTCTATTTCCAATGGCAAAACCAACCCTAAGCCCTGCAAGCGATCTTGATTTAGACAACGTCTGAACAATTAATACATTCGGATAATCTTTTATAAACTTAACTGCAGATTCTCCACCAAAATCTACATACGCTTCATCTATTATTACCACACTACTGCTACTTGACTCTATTACTTTTTTAAATCCATTAACTTCAATATATTTTGAAGTTGGTGCATTAGGATTAGGAATTACTACACCACCATTTTCAATACAAAATTTATTTAACTCCACATTAAAATCTGCATCCAATGGAATAAGTTCATAATCTATATTAAATAAATTTGCGTATACCTTATAAAAGCTATAGGTTATGTCTGGAAAAAGCACAGGTTTCCCTGGGTTAAAAAACGCCATAAAGGAGAAGCCAAGAACTTCATCCGATCCATTTCCAATAAAAACTTCATCCTCATCTACCTCGTAAAATTCAGAAATGGCTTTCCTAAGTTCATCACAATTTGGATCCGGATACAGTTTCATTGTTTCATTATTTGCTTCATTAATAGCTTTTATTACATTAATGGATGGTGGATATGGGTTTTCATTAGTGTTTAATTTTATATATTTTTGATTTTTAGGCTGCTCTCCAGGAATATATGGCTTCAAACCTTTTACTCGTTCACTCCAATATTTATTCATCTTACTTCACCCTTCTAATTTTCTTTTTCAATTATCTATATGATTATAGCATTTTACTTTAGTGAAGTAAAATGGTAAATTGTAAAAGTGAATTCTATTCTGATATTTGTATACTATACTTACAATTAAACTCTTCCTTTTCCTGTAACTTTAATATACCATCCTTTTCTCTAAAATCTCCATCAAAATCCTCATAATCCGCATGACCGAACCATGGCTCAATACACACAAAAGGAGCACCTGTAGGCTTTGACCAAAGTCCAAGATATGGGAAGCCCTCAAACTTCAAGGTTACGGCCTTTGAATTTTTTATATTTTTAAGTGAAATTTCATTTGAGCACAAATCTTTAAATATTAATGCATCTTTTTTAAATAATTGTCTACTTAAGTGTATTATATTTGAATCATATAAAAATGGTGCTGAATTTCTTTTTACTAGTCCCTCTTGATTTATATGTATAATATCCACGTTTTCTCTATTTTTAAATTCAAAGTAATAATCTTCAAATTTTAAATTATCTTCTTCACCTATTACTGGGCAATTAAATCCCGGATGTGCTCCAATAGAAAAATATATATCACCATTATCTAAATTCTTTACATTATATGAAATTTCAACATTATCCCCTGCTAATTTATATTGAACCTTAAGTTCAAATTTATATGGATATATTTTTAGAGTTTCTTCATTCCAGGATAATTTTAATATAACCTTATCACTATCCTTTTCAACTGCTTTAAACTCCATATCTCTTGCAAAACCATGTTGAGTTAGGTTAAATGTATTTTCTCCTATTCTATAAGTATCATTTTTCACTTTACCTACTATTGGAAATAAAATTGGAGCATGCCTTCCCCAAAATTCAGAATTTGCAGTCCAAAGATATTCATCATTATTTTTATTAGCTTTTATACTCGTTAATTCTGCACCCTTTTCTGATACTTCAATTGTTAAAACATCATTTTGTAACTTTACGGTCATACTTATCAACTCCTAGTATTTATTTCTACTACCTTTTACTCTGCTTTAATGCTTTTCAATATTTTTAAGTATATTTTACCACAAAAGTTCCAACCATGATACATAGTTAAAAAAGCCCAATTTTTTTTATAATATAATTAGGCAATTTTAATCCTCATATGTATTTATATGACATGGATATTTTATTAAAAAATGTACTCTGTCATCTGTACTCCGTACTCTGATTTAATACTTTTCCCTACTAAGTTCTACCTCACCAACTCCATCTATACTGAATTTGAACTTATCTATATTATCATACATACTTATTGGAAATTTTACTTTAAATATAGTTTTGCCATCTTTCTTATCATCATCTAAAGTATCGTACTGATATTTTTTTCCGTTTTTATCTACCAATTTAATCTTATCAAGTAAATCTGACATAGAAACTTTTTTATTAGTTGAAAAAGTTACATAAAAATTTGTAGGATCATCTTTTGCAGAAATAACTTGTATGTTGGAAGTTGTATTTTTAGCTTTGTACTTAGTTACAATTCCTTGACTATTTCCATTGTTATCAATTTTTAAATTCCAGCTTCCATTTATGCCTTTGCCCTTTTCATTTCCACTTGTATCCTTATAAAGTATATCTATAGTTTCTACTTCAACCACAGCATTATTAATTTTAGGAAAAGAATTTTTAGCACTTAAAAGTTCATCATATTGAAATGTTCCATTTTTCTCATCAAAATTATAACTTTTCCCTCCACCAGAATCTACTATAAAATTTTTGCTTTTTAAAGGTTTTGTATCTGAAATTACCTCTGCTATATACTGCCCATCTCCATTTTTAATCCTATATTCCATCGAAAAATCCTCTATTTTTCCTTTCGGGAGCAAATTAGTATTTATTTTTAAACTAAAGTTTAACCCCATTTCACTATCATCTATAAAATAATTATCTAAAGAAATATTAACCCCGTTATTAAAAGCAGAACTTACATTTTTATGCACAAAATTACTTTTATCATTTGCCGTTTGAACGCTTTTGGCACCACTAAAAAATGAATTTACAGCTGCAATTACATACTTATTATTAATTACAATAACAGATCCAATTAGACATAATATAACTGCTGCTGTTTTTAATATTCTTCGATTTTTAGTCTTAGATTTACTTCTTATTATATTGTAGGTATCATTAAAGGATTTCTTAACTACATCTGGAATTTCTTTTTCTTCAGTTAATACTTTTTTAAGATCCATTTCAAATTTATTTTCTTCCATATAAAATCTCTCCTTCATCACTAAAATACCCTTCCCTAAGGATTGCTTTTGCTCTTGATATTCTTGATTTAATTGTACCCTCTGGTTCTTTTACAAGCTCGCTTATTTCTTTTGTATTTAATCCAACTATATAATAAAGTAATATCGCTGTCTTATAGTCATTATTTAAAGTGTTTAAAGCTTCCTCTAATTCAATTTTAGAATACTCATTTTTATGATGCTTCTCTGCAATTACATTCTCTACCAATATAATTTTGCTGTTTTTATTCAATATAGCATTGCATTTATTTATTAATATCTTGCATATCCAAGAATTAAAATAATCTGGATTTTTAAGCTTATTTATATTTTTATATGCAAGTAATATTGATTCTTGAATTGCATCAGCAGCATCTTCATCATTATTAAGTAACCTGCTAGCCACCTTATATAGCACATTTTCATATTGTTTTACTAAAGTTATAAAAGCTTCTCCATCACCTTTTTGAGCTTTCTTAACTAATTTTTCAGTTTCCATTCATTCACCAGCCTTGTAAATTCAATTTTCAATATACGTATATTGTTTTTTCTATTTATTAGATAACGTAATTTCTATTTTAGTTGCATTTATTTTATTATATCTGCTTGACCACATGGTCACCAAGTAATATAATATAATCATAAAATGACCACATGGTCAAAGGAGTGATTAAAATGTACGCTATAGAAACTAATAATTTATGTAAATCCTATGGAAAAGCTAGGGGAATCATAGATGTTAATTTAAAAATAGAAAACAACGAAGTATTTGGCTTTATTGGTCCAAATGGTGCAGGTAAATCAACAACAATTCGTACTATTTTAAATTTTATATTTCCAACTTCAGGTAGTGCAAAAATAATGGGATTTGACTGCATAAAGGAAAGCAAAAAAATAAGAGAGCTTATAGGTTATTTGCCATCAGAAGTGAATTATTATGATGATATGAAAATTAGAGATCTTCTAGAATATTCCGGAAAATTTTACAATAAGGACTGCAGTAAACGGATAAAAGAACTTTCTGATATATTTGAGGTAGATAGTTCTAAAAAAATAAATCAGCTGTCTCTTGGAAATAAAAAGAAAGTTGGAATAATTCAAGCTCTACTTCATGAACCTAAATTGGTTATTTTAGATGAACCAACAAGCGGACTTGATCCATTAATGCAAAAAACATTTTTCGAAGTTTTAAGGGAAGAAAACAAAAAAGGAGCAACTATATTTTTCTCGTCTCATATTTTAAGTGAAGTGCAAGAAATGTGTAATAAAGTCGCAATTATAAAGGAAGGCAAAATACTAAAAACAGAGGAAATATCAAAACTTCGAGATGCTCAATTTAAAAAAGTAATGGTAAATTTTAATAACGAAATTTTAAATATCAATATTCCTGGAGCTATTAACACTATTAAGTTAGGTACTTCTGTAAAATTTTTATACAATGGAGATATCAATGCACTTATTGATAACCTTCATAAAAATAAAATTAAAAATCTTACAATTGAAGAGCCATCTTTGGAAGAAATATTTATGCACTACTACACAAAGGAGGATAAGTAATTATGAATTTATTTAAAAGAGAACTAAAAAAAAATTTTGTAAGCTTTCTAATTTGGTCTATAACATTAAGCTTATTGGTTATTCTTACAATGTCTATGTTTACCTCTGTAGCTAAAAGTAGTGCATCATTAGATCAGTTTATGAAGCAATTTCCTCCATCCATGCTAAAGGCATTTAATCTAGGCACTTTAAGTATAACAAGTATATTTGGATATTACAGTTCAAAGGTTGGCCTATTAGTAATATTAAGTGTTGGAATCTATGCAATGATACTTGGCTGCAATATGTTTGCAAAAGAATTTAATGAAAAAACTATGGAATTCCTACAATCAAAACCTATAACAAGAACATCAATCATTACTTCAAAAATATGCTGCTACACTATATATGTTTTTCTTTTAAATGTAATCTTATTTGTAGTAACTTATTTTTCCTTTGAAAGTGTAAAAACCTCAAGTTATTCAGTTAAAACCCTTTTTCTAATTCATGTTGGATACTTTATAGCAGAAATAACCTTTGCTAATATTGGAATTCTTATATCGCTAATTGTTAAAAACCAAAAGTCATCAGTTTCTTTAAGTTTATGGTTTGTACTTGGAATGTATTTTATATATATCCTAGCAGGCTTATCAGATAAAGCTGATTTTCTTAAATATTTTACACCCTTTAAATATGTTGATGCCACAGATATAGTAACTAATGGCTATATAAAAACAGAATATGTTATAATACTCATATGCGTAAATGTAATAGCAGTTGTTTCTTCTTATGTTATATATAATCATAAGGATATTGAATAATTTAATAATATATATACTACTTAAAAAATGGAAATTTTAAATTCCAAGTTTATCCTCACAAATTACAATTTGTCGAGGAGAAGCCAAAGTACAAAGTACAGAGTACAAAGTACAATGAAGGACGATTTTTCTCCGTTAGCACTACGAAAAATCTGAAAACTTATTTTTTTATTGCTGCGCAATCGCGCCATCGATGGCGCTCAGCGAAGCTGACACCATTTTAGTTTAAGATTTACCTGAGAAAATCGAAAGGTAAATTATCATTCTTTGTACTCTGTACTTTGTACTTTGTACTCTGCTCTAAAAATTGTAATTTAACGGAATACATCTGTAATCTGTAGTTTCCTTATTTAAAAGTGGTATAAATCTAATTAGGGGTGGAATAATTTTGTACGAAGTTTTTGAAAGGTTACCAGAAGAAAAGAAGAAAAAAATTATTGATATATGCATTAAAGAATTCGGTAAAAATGGATATACCAGTGCCTCAACAAATACTATAGTAAAAAAAGCCGACATATCTAAAGGAACCTTATTCAATTACTTTGGAAATAAAAAAAATTTATTTCTATATGTTTTAGATTATATAACTGACTATTATATAAATTATATGATAAAGGAAATGAAAGTAAATGATCCTGATTTTTTTAAAAGAGTTCTTGATTGGTCTGAACTTAAACTAAAGGTTTCATGTAAAAATCCTGATGTGTATAAATTTTTCGTTATTGCCTATACAAATATTCCAGATGAATTAAAAGCTGATATTGCTAAACGCTATGAAAAGCTTTATTCTAAAGGTTTATTTTTAGCCCTTGATGGATTAGACATGTCAAAATTTAGAGATGATGTAGATAAACAAAAATCACTTGAATTAATATTATTGACGCTAAATGGTATATCCGAAAAATATATTAATAATGAAATCAATAAAAGTAAGGATAAGGGTCTAAGCTCACTAGATAAAAGGGTAGATGAATTAAAAGAATACCTTAAAATTTTAGAAAAAGTTTTTTATAAATAACTTTAAGGAGCGTATCTATGATATTTAAAGAGTTTGGAAATAAAAATAACAAAGCTATCATTTTTCTGCATGGTGGTGGGCTATCTTGGTGGACATGGAAGACTCAAATCGATATGCTGCAAAATGATTATTTCGTTGTTGCACCTATTATTGATGGACATGGTGAAGATGGACATAATAGTTTTGCAACCATACAAAACTCAGCACAAAATGTTATTAATTACATAAAAGAAAATTGTAATGGAAAAGTTTTTGCAATTTGTGGACTTTCTCTTGGTGCTCAAATGCTTGTGGAAATACTATCTAAAGAATGTGATATCACAGAAAATGTGATTATTGAAAGTGCTTTAGTTTGTCCTAGCAGTAAAATTTCAATTAAATTAACTACACTAATATTAAGCCTGTCCTATGGCTTAATTAAGAAAAGATGGTTTGCAAAACTTCAAGCCAAGCAATTAAAGCTGCCCCAAACATTATTCGAAAATTACTATGAAGATACCATAAAAATAACAAAAGAAACTCTAATAAACTTTATAAAAAGCAATCAAGAATATTCAATACCAGATACTTTACGCAATACAAAATCAAAAACATTAATATTAGTAGGAGAAAAAGAATTACCTGTCATGAAAAAATCTGCAAAACTACTTAATGACACTATTAACGGCAGTAATCTAAAAATTATTAAAAATAGTGCACATGGTGAAATTAGTTTGTCTTATCCAGATAAATACCTTGATCTATTGATTAATTTCTTTAAAAATAATTGTTGTTAATATTATAATTTTCGTATCAACTCTAAAAAGTAGTTATGAGTATGCACTTAAATTTATGTAATAAAATATAAGTACATTATATACTTGTATAATTATTTTAGTTTAAAAACAATTTTGCCTTTTGTATTTATATATTCAAAATTAACACCATCAGTGCTCACTAGTCCTAAACCATTTGAAAATTTATCCGCATATTTTAAATGGGGCTTAAATATATAATTTCCTGATTGATCTATATAATCCTCATCTGTAGAACTATCCCCTTGAACTAATATAGGTTCATCTGACAATTGAGAAAATACAAATTTAAATTGAGGCTTAACTATCATAACCCCTTTTTTATTGATAAATCCCCATTTGTAATTTTCCTCAACAGGAGCTAAACCTTCAATATAACCGCCTTCAAATTGGTATTGTGGTTTTATAACAATATTACCTTTTGTATCTATAAATCCCCACTTATTATGTACATTTATAGAAGCTAGTCCGTTTGAGAAGGACCCCAAAACATTAACTTCAGGCTCCGCAATAAAATTCCCCTTTGTATCTATAAATCCTAAAGCATTTTTTGTTTTCACAACTGCTAAATTTTCACTAAAATCGCTTGTAAATATTAACCCTTTATCAATAACCTGATTGCCCTTCTCGTCAATATATACTTTTTTATTATCATCAAGCTCAACTGCTGCTAATCCATTATTAAAATTGCTTGCAAGACTAAACTTAGGTTTTATAACTATATTGCCATTGGTATCTGCAAAACCATACTTTTTATTTTTGCAAATTAATATCATTCCATCAGAAACATTTCCCAATATGTCATAACCTGGTTTTATAATAAATTTACCGGTTTTGTTAATATAGGCAACATCTCTATTAACAAAAACTTTTGCAACACCATCTTTAAATTGTAGAGCATCATTAAATTGAGGTGAAATAACCATATTCCCGCTAGAATTTATATAACCCTTTTTACCATTTACCACTACTAAAGCTAAACCGTCACTTGAATTTGATGCGTAATCATATTTGGGATTTACAATAACTTTGCCTGTTTGATCTATAAATCCCCACTTTACCTTATTTCTATAAGACGGATCTGTATAATATTTACTACTAGATGGAAATGCAATCATTTTCTCATTTGCATTTACCCCCATATTTGTATTTACATTCTTACTAGATTTATAACTACAGCCATAAAAAGCAATTGATATCAACATTATCATATTTATAATGAATATATTTTTATTTCTTTTTATCATTATTATAATCACCCCCCCATTTAAGCTACCTTAATTAAAACTTTTTAAATAAAATATTGCCAGCTGTGTTCTATCTCTTAAATTCAACTTTTCCAAAATCATAGTTACATAATTTCTAACAGTTCCATCGCTTATAAATAGTTTGTCACCTATTTCTTTATTTGAAAGTCCATCTGCCACAAGTTTCATAACCTCAATTTCTCTCTGTGATAAATTAAATTTTGACATATCAACCTTGTGTCCTTCTCTAAGCATTGAAGATATTGAACTTGCAACTTCCTTTTGAAATACGAAGCTTCCCTTTGAAACGGCCCTTAAGCTTTCAATCATAGTATCTGCTTTTTGATTTTTTAGTATATAACCTTCAGCACCAGATTTTATTGCTTCCTTTATATACTCATCATCCTTGAAGGTTGTAAGTATAACTATTTTTACTTGATTAAATTTTTCTTTAATGAGCCTTGTACCAATAACACCATCTATGTCTGGCATTCTTATATCCATAAGCACAATATCTGGCAGCAGTCTTTTGCAAAGGTTAAATGCTTCTATTCCATTATGAGCTATACCGACAACCTCAAAATCATCTTCCATATCCAAAAGTAATTTTAGTCCATCACATACAAGTTCATCATCATCTGCTATTAGTACCTTCAAATATTTCACCCCCACTAAAAGGAATCACGCAAACTATAGTAAACCCATCATGAGAATCTATAGTAATACTCCCTCCAACATTATTTACTCGTTCACGCATTCCACTTAATCCAAGTCCTTCTTTTATATTATTACAGCTTACACCATTATTTTTAATATAAAGCCTTAAATATAACTCATTTATATCAATTGAAATATCCACCTTTGAAGCCCTTGAATATTTAGCTGTGTTAGTTAAAGCCTCTTTTATATTGGAAGCCATAATTTCAATATAATTAGGCTTAACACTATTAAAATCTCCAGTAAATTTAAGTTCAACAGGGCAAAAGCTAAAATTACGAATTATATTTTTTATATACTCAATTCCAAGCTTTTCATTAGGCTTAATATTGTGCACCGTATCTCTTATGATAGTCACTGTTTCTGAAAGTGCATCTATGGATTTTGCTAGTACCTCTTTTGCTTTAAGCGGATTTCTATCCATTAATTTATATGCAGCTTGAAGTTCTATAAGTACACCAGCTGTTTTATGTCCAACGCTGTCATGTATTTCCCTGGCAATTCTATTTCTCTCACTCACTTCAGCAATATGTACCACTTCTTTAGATGAGTTTAAGAGTTTAACTTTAACACCTTCAAGCTCATATCTAAGTCGTCTTTCTTTATCTAATGATTTTTTAAGATTAATTTCCTTTTTTTTAGTTTCTCTAATTACATAGGCAAACATTGAACATACACAGGTTAAAAAAATGATTTTTACTATATCTTGTCCTATATAAAGAAAGTATGTTTCCACTACAGAAACACACACCATTCCAATTAAATTTTTTATAACAATAAAATCAAGAGCAGCCACAGGAAGAAGCATTTCAAAATTTTTATTTATATAACACCCTATGCAAATCCATATAAAGCTTACTGCAACTGTATATATGGAAGCATTGTATTTTTCTTTATATATATTAATTGCTATAATAACAAGGAGTACAAGAATCTCTTCAAAATACACCTTGTTAGAGCTTACCATATTATAAAATGTATAAATTAAAAAAATTAACTTTAATATATAATTTACACGTTTCATTCTATCTCCTATTCTTCAAAATCACTTTTTCTCCATGTTCCAAGTAAAAAAAACACTGCTGCAAATGCTAAAAGTATTGCTGCTTCTTTACCTATAGAATTAAAATTATCATTATTTAATATTTTTTTAACAGCTTCCATTGCCCAAGTTGTCGGTAATGCCTTTGAAATATTTTTAATTATATCACTTGAAGGCGTCATTCCCCAACAGCCGCTAAGCATAGTCATTACTGTAACCACTCCTATTCCCGATATTACGGCCTTTGTTTCATCTTTACAAATGGAACTTACTGCAATGCCAAAGGATACGCTTACAAATGACATTAATATTAGTAATCCAAGCATATTAAATATAGATTTACCTGAATAAATTCCAAACCCATATACGATTACTAAAGTCAAAACAAGTATTTGAATTATTGAAATAAATATAAAACTAAGTATTGTTTGAAACATGTAACTTTTTAAAGATATGGGTGCATTTAATGATCTGTATAATGTTTTCTTCTTTTTATCTGTTAATATAATAGTTGACGTAAATATTGAAGAAAACATTACAAATTGAATTACTAGCCCCCATATTACCACTACAATATTATCGCTTTTCGAAAACTTATTAGTTAATTTAACTTTTGGTATTTTTTTAATACCTTCATAAAACACTGTACTATTGCCATGTGATATTTTTGCAATACTTTTAGCTGGATAAATAAAGCTGTTAATTATTACTCCCATTACTCCTGCGCAATCAGAATTTTTCTTTTCGTACCCAATAATTTTTTTACTTTTTAAATTCATTATATCATAAGTGTAATTATGAGGTATAATAAGCACATAATCAAATTTTGAATTATTAATATCATTTTTAATATCAATTTTATTTATCTTAGTTATATCAAGATTACCTTTCATATTTTGAATAAAAATTCTTGAAAACTTAGTATTATCACTATCAACTATTCCCAAATTTAAAATTTTTGCATTAGATCCTGAATTCAGTATTATCGCTGGTATAATTGCAATAAATGGTACTATTAAAAGCATTGCAATCTGAACCTTATTTTTAACTAGCCTTTTTAAGCTATTAATAAATATATTCAATTTAACACCTTCTTGCCTATAAATAGTGACATTACAAACATAGTAGCTGCCGATATAAACAGTATTATAAGTGCATTTTCCGAACTTGTTGTCACTGCTTTTATTACATAATTATGAAAAGATAACTTGCTAATACTCTCTAAATCACCTCTTATTTTAATTGGTGAAAAAGCTCCTACATATACTGGAAAAATCATAAAGAAATTTACTACAAAAGTAAGAAGTGCACACATATATATGTTTTTTGAAATTCCAGTAATAACAATTCCAAAACTATTTTCTATTACTAAAAATAAAGCTATAGCTGCAAAAATAATCAGTTTATTTTTTCCCCAATTAGTATTAAAAAGTAAACTAGTTATAATTACTAATACAAATGCAAATATACTCATGCTTACTATACTTCCTACTGACCTTCCAAATAAAATCTTTATCTTTGTTATTGGTAATGACTTTAATCTAGTATTAATTCCATTTTTTAAATCGTGAATTATCAAATAACTGCTTAAAACTGCTCCATAAAAAAGAGACAAAAGTATTGATCCCATAGTTACTTTATCATTTGTTGACACTATACTTTCATCAGCATTTATCACATTATTTTGAAGATTAACTTTGCTTTGTTCTATCTGTGATTTAGTTAAACCCTTGCTTATTTTATTATCTACAGATCCTACTAACACACATGTAATCAATAAAGGTGCTGCAATAAAGGCAATAACTGCCAGTGGATTCCTTATACACTTAATTATAGTATAACGAGCTGTAACCAATATGCTCTCCAATTAAGTCCCCTCCTAATCCCTAAGTGTTCTGCCAGTAAGTGTTAAAAACACACTTTCAAGCGTAGGCTTTTCAACATTTAAGGATAAAACTTCAACATTATTTTGCAAAATTATTTCCAGTATTCTTCCTAATATATTGCTATTTTTTTTAGATATAATATTAAGCTTATTATCATTAAAAAAACAATCTGTTACGTCATCTATTTTTTTTATTTTCTCTATGATAGTGTAATTCACTCCTGACAATTCTAAATCTATTTTCTCATTAACTGCTGCAAGTGATTTTAATTCATCTTTGGTTCCCTTAGCTATAATTCTTCCATGATCAATTATTAAAATTCTCGTACATAGTTCCTCTACTTCCTCCATGTAATGTGAAGTATATATTATTGTAGATCCCATTTCATTCAGTTTCTTTATAGAGTTTAAAATATAATTTCTTGACTGAGGGTCAATTCCAACAGTAGGCTCATCCATTATTATAAGCCTAGGCCTGTGAACTATTGCGCAAGCTATATTAAGTCTTCTCTTCATTCCACCAGAAAATTTTTTAGGATAATCTTTCCCCTTATCTACAAGATCTACAAATTCCAAAGCCTCATGAATTCTATCCTTAAGTTCACTTCCTTTTAAACCATAAAGTCTTCCAAAGTAATCAAGGTTCTCATAGGCAGTTAGATCCTCATATACTGCTATATCTTGAGGTACAACCCCTATTTGTTTTTTAATTTCTTTTTCATGAGTTTTCATATCAAGTCCAAATATTTTAATTTCTCCACTGTCAAGTTTACTCATACCTGTAATTGCACTTATTGTTGTTGTCTTTCCTGCTCCATTAGGCCCTAAAAATCCTAAAATTTCTCCCTCTTCAATTTCTATATTCAAATTGTCAACGGCTAAAAAATCCTTATAACGCTTAACTAAATTTTTCACTTCTAATAACAACCTTACCACCCCTTATTTCAGAGTACAGTTGACAGAGTACAGAGTACAGTGAAGGATAATTTTCTGCTAATGCAGAAAATTTTCAAACTTAATGGGCTATCGCCCAAACCTATAGGCTTCAGCTTCGCTGAAGTTTTTTAATTCTGAGATTTATCTGACGTAAGGAAGATAAATCCACATTCATTGTACTCTGTACTCTGTACTTTGTTCTCTGTTTTCTATGTTTCTATAATAAATCATTTTCTTCAAATACTACAGTTACATGGAGAATATTATTACTATGACAAATGTCATAAGACATCTTAAATAAAATTTTGACTATTCAAACAAAAGTGCTAACATATACTTGTATTAAATTTTACACAGGAGGCATTTTTCATGGAACAAGATATTGCTTATAAAGTAATAAATAATACACCCATTTTTAAATGCAGCTTTTGTAACAGTTGTACAAGCATGGAAAGCAAAAATATGCTTGGCATTAAACGTGGGTGCTGTTTCTATTTTCCCAAATATTCACTTATAGACATTAAAAACATATTAAAATTTAACAGGGATTTTTTATTTAAATTGATTACTAAAGAAAACGTAGTCACTCATGACTATTTTATAGAAGTTAAAGGTACCTTTGATAAAGCAACGTACAGTAACTTTCTAAAAAATTCCACCGAAGAAGAAACTCTAAAGTACAGAAACTTTGATAAAACTCTCTTTTTCAAAAAGTGCTTTTTTGTAACTTCTAATGGTTGCTCTATTGATTTTAGGTTAAGACCTCATCAATGTAATCTCTATTTATGCCGTAAAATAACAACCAATCCTAATTATTTGTATAAAAAATATTCAAGAGAGCGAAAAGACTATTTTGCTTATTGTAATTATATAAACACTTTACTTATACAATACCTTCAAGAAAACCTTTTAACTTTAAAAAGTAATTTTAAACAATCTGTGAACTTTTTAGAAAATATCAAAATTAATGATTTCCTTTTTTCTAAACTTGAACCTCTTACATTCCCTTGTAAATAAACGCTTTATACGTAGTAACATTTATTTAATCCTTTTAGTTAATTTTTAACATATAATACTTTTTCATACACATGGCGTTTTTTTTACAGAATTTTGATATCATATTATGGTATAATAAAAACTGTTAATATTTTTTTTGCACAACAACCCCCAAATAACAAACATATTTAAGGAGGACGTCATTTGAATAAAAAAGCATTATCTTTTGTTTTGGTACTAGCTTTAATATTTACACTGAATACAAGTGTATTTGCTTCACCATCAGATAGTACTTCAGATGAACTAAAACAAACACAAAATACTAAGAAAAATTTAGAAGCCAAAGTCAGTAATTTAGATACTGAAATTAACGGTGTACTAAAAAAAATTGATGATAATAAAAAAAATATGAATAAACTTGCAGCTAAAATGAAAGATTCACAATTGCAATTAAAAGCTACAGAAAATAAACTCAAAGATCAACAATATTTACTTCAAAAAAGAGTACGAGCAATGTACATGAATGATAATAGTAGTTATTTACAAATATTGCTTTCTTCTAAAAATTTTAGTGATTTTCTATCAAATGTAAACACTATAACTAGCGTAATGAACTATGATAACAATATTGTAAGTAATGTTCAAACAGAGCGAAAAAACCTACTTAACGAAAAAGAAAGTTTAAATTCTGAAAACCAAAAATTAATGAGTTTAAAAGCTAGTAATGAATCGATTTTGTCAAATTTAAGTAGTGATATAAAACAAGAAAAGACTCTTCTTGCCAGTGCAAATGAAAAGGAAAAAACGTTGATAGCTAAGCAACAGGCTGAAGCCGCCGCTGCAGCAGCAGCTAAAGCTAAAGCAGCAGCAATTGCTGCTCAGAAAAATTCTACTGTAGCTAGTAGTGTGGCAGTAACAAACGTATCTATATTAGCAGGCCCAGCTTCCGCTAGAAAAACAATTTCCGTCGTTGCTACTGCATATTCAGATAATGGATATACCTCTAACGGAATGCAAACCACACGAAATCCAGGCGGTTATAGTACTATAGCAGTTGATCCTAGCGTTATTCCCATAAATTCAAAAGTTTATGTACAAGGCTATGGTTATGCTATAGCAGCTGATACTGGTAGTGCTATTAGAGGAGATAGAATAGACTTATATTTTCCGACTAATACAGAGTGCGAAAATTGGGGGGCACGAACTGTTACCGTTACTATAATAGGATAGTTATAAATTTAAATAAAAGGTGCTGTTGCACCTTTTATTTAATACACAAATTTTAAATATTGAGAAACTTTATTCAGAGTACAGCTGACAGAGTACATAGTACAGTGAAAGGATGATTTTCTTCCGCCTTGCTACAGAAAATCTTACAACTTATTTTTTGATTGCTTACACAATCGCTATATTATCAATGTTGTTCAGCGGAGCTGACAACATTTAAGTTTAAGATTTACCTGACGTAAGGAAAGGTAAATCATCCTTCTTTGTACTCTGTACTTTGTACTTTGTACTCTGTTTTTTTCCCCCATCTGTTGACACATTAGATTTATAGTGCTAGAATTTTATTAAACAGTGTTTAATAAATAAACTTTATTTAATAGCTTAGGAGTGTTACTATGGGAATTACTGAAAGAAGAAATGCTGAAAAAGATGCCTTACGAAAAAAAATTATAGATGCTGCAAGTGAGATACTGATAAATGAAGGTTATGAAAATTTATCAATTAGAAAAATAGCAGCAAAGATAGAGTATTCTCCAGGAATTATCTATCATTATTTTAAAGATAAATCTGAAATATTAAAATTTATATTAAAAGATGGACAAAGCAAAATCACTAAAATTATAAACGAAATTTCAATTGATGAAAATGAACCCGAAGTTGCAATTACTAATGTTCTAAGAAAATATATTGAATTTATATTAGAAGAAAAAGAACAATATAGAGCTCTTTTAATGAGCAATTTAGACGGAACAGACTCAAGTGTAAAAATGCTATACGCTGGAGTTTCAAAAGATAAAAAAACAATAGGTTCTATGTGTGACTGCATTCAAATAGGTATTAATAATGGCAGATTTAAAAAAGTTGACCTTGAATTAACTGCTCAAATTATATGGACATCAACCTACGGACTTATATCTAGATTAATAATTGAGAAAGACATCCCAAAGGAGCAGCAAAACAAGTTGATAGAACACCATTTGCAATTTATTATAAATGGATTGATCGGAGGTAAAGATTAATTATGAAAATTTTTTCTAAAATCCTATTATTTTTATTCTTAGCACTTATAATTTTGTTTGCTATAGCTATGATAGTTTTTTCTTCATTTGTTCACTTTAACAATAAGGAGAAAAAGGCTACAATTAGCATTCTAAAGTCAAAAACTACAGATTCACCTAAAGCACTTATTGTATACCAACCAGCTTTGATGTCAAATATCACTAAGGATATGTCCTACAATATAGCTAAAGGCTTAAACAGCAAAGGATATGAAGTCACTCTTATGTATCCTGGTAAAAAGGTATCAACTGATATTTCCAAATATGAAGTAATTGTCCTTGGATCTCCTATATATATTGGTCAAACCTCTTCGGTTTTAACCAATTATATCAAGAATATTAATAACCTCCAAAATAAAAAAGTTATTTTATTCGTAACAGGAGCTAATGATGATTCACTTCCACTTGAGTCTCTAGGAAAACTTATTAAGGATACAAAAACTGTCAATAAAGTACAATTTAAAAAAGGTGATGAACCTAAAGCTTACAATTTGGGGTGTGAAATTGGAGAAAAGTAAAATAGTTAGGAATATTCCTAATCTCATTACCATAACTAGACTATTTCTAACAATTTTCTTTCTAATATTATGCTTAAATACAAGATTATATTTAGGCATTTTATTTACTTTTTTGTTGATTTGCATTTCTGATATCATAGATGGAAAAATCGCAAGATATCTTAATTCTGTTACAAAATTGGGGAGCATTTTAGACGTGCTTATAGATTCATTTTTTATATTTTCAGCTTTGGGTATATTGTGCTGTCAAGAACATGTTATCCCTTTATGGTTTATACTTATTGTATTTATTAATCTTGTTGTATTTATTACAACTTCATATATCATTCAAAAGTTTTCTATTAACTCAAGGAATTTCTTTGTATTTGATTTAATTGGAAGAATATCAGCAATACTTTTCTACTTAATTCCCGGAATAGCATACTCTGTAATATATCTAAACCTAAATTCAAAATTAATACTTAAATGCATAATATCTGTAAACACCGTGCTTGCATTGGCTGCATGTATATCAAGAATAACTAAGCTTTCTATTTCTAAAGATAAACCACTGTGAAACTTGAAATTCATGTGCAGCATAATGATATCTTCTGGGCATTATGTTACACATGAATTTTTATAGTTGAGCTAGTTTCACCATATAAAAAGGTTTCTTAATATTTCCCCTCATAAGTTCTCCTTAATTATTCTCTTCAATGCTACTTTTCTTAACCAGTATTTTAGTGATTCTCTTATCATTACACTTCAATATTATAAATTCATAATTTTCATAGTTAACTTTATCATTAACCTTTGGGTAAGCATCTAATTTTGAATAAACCCATCCTCCTACAGTATCAATATTTTCTTCCTCAATACTAATTTTTAAAATCTCACTTATTTCTTCAAGAAGCACCTTTCCATCAACAACATAATTTCCATTTTCAGTTTTCTTTATTTCTTCTCCTTCCTCATCAAATTCATCTTGTATTTCCCCCACAATTTCTTCTAATATATCCTCTGACGTTACTAAACCAGAAGTTCCACCATATTCATCAATTATTATAGCCATATGCACCTTTTCTTTTTGAAAATCCTTGAGTAATTGACTTATTGAAATAGACTCCGGCACAAATTTAATTTCACGAAGAATATCTTTAATGTCTTGAGTTTTACCTTCAAGCTTTTGTCTATATAAATCTTTAATATGTATGAAACCAATTATGTTATCTTTACTATCCCTACATACGGGATACCTTGTCAATTGCGATTCCACTGTAGTTTCTATAATTTCATCAAAGGAATCCTCTATAAATATACATTCCATATCTGTACGAGGTATCATTATCTCCTTTGCAGTCTTTTCTGAAAAATCGAATATATTGTCAACAAAAGTAAGTTCAGTTTTATCTATTAGACCATGTTTATAACTTTCCTCAACAAGAAGCTTTATTTCTTCATCCGTGTGCGCCTCCTCATGTTCTTCTACTTGCGTTATCCCAAATAGCTTTAAAACTAAATTTGTACTATGATTAAATAGCCACATTATTGGATAAGTTATTTTATAAAATGTTATAAGTGGCAATGCTGTATACATAGCTATTTTCTCTGTACCTAATATTGCTAAAGACTTAGGTGCAAGTTCACCAAGCACAATATGAAAACCTGTTATAAGCACGAAGCCTAAAAAAAATGAAATTGAATGAACAAGCGTCTCTGGAATTTTAAGCAAATGAAATACAGGCATAAGTAAACTAGCAACAGCTGGTTCTCCTATCCAACCTAAGCCTAAAGATGCCAAGGTAATTCCAAGCTGACATGCAGATAAGTATGAATTCAATCTACTAATTACTCTAAGAGTATACTTAGCATTTTTATTTCCTTCAAACACTAGTGTTTCTATTCTTGATTTCCTCACTTTAACCATTGAGAATTCTGTTGCTACAAAAAATCCATTCATAAATACAAGCAAAAAAACTACTATGATATTTAATAAAGTAATCATCTATAAGCCCCTTATATATACCAGTTGAAACATCGAAATTACAATTTTAATCAGAGTAGAGAGTAAAGAGTAGAGAGTAGAGTGATGGTTGATTTTTCTCCGCTATCGCTACGAAAAATCTAAAGACTTATTTTTTTATTGCTGCGCAATGGCGCCATACATGGTGTCAGCAAAGCTGACACCATTTAAGTTTAAGATTTACCTGAGAGAATCGAAAGGTAAATCATCCTTCACTCTACTCTCTACTCTCTACTCTTTACTCTTGTTTCTCCTCGATAAATTGCAATTTCGGTCTTTCAAGTAGTATATCTATAAATATTTTTATATACCTTATTTTAACCATTTATAGATTAAAACATGAATTTATGAAGTAATAATATTTCATAGCATTAACATTACTGAAAATCAGCATATCCTAGGTAACATTTCTCCATCCAAAGGATTTAAAATTCGTTTTCCACCAAAATAATTTTCAATGTATACCAAACATTCTTGATTACTTGTAAAAGTTCCTATAATATTTGCATCCTCACACTGTTCTATACTTCTAAGCTTGTTCACAATGTCTTCTGCCACTTCACTTTTAACCACTAATACAACTCTTCCTTCACAAGCCATATACATTGGATCCATTCCTAGCATTTTAGTTATTCCTGCAACTTCTCTTAAAACAGGTATACTTTCCTCTTCAAGTTTTATGCTTAAACCTGATATATTGGAAATTTCATTTAATATTGTAGCTAGTCCACCTCTTGTTGGATCTTTCATTATTTTTATAAATGGGTAATATTCTTTAAGCGAACTTATAATTTTATAAACAGAAGCACAATCACTTTTTATATTACTTTTAGCATCTATATTATATCTTTCAAGCGCTATAGTAGTCCCATGTGCACCTATATTTCCACTTACGATTATTTTATCACCCGCGTTAATCTTCTTCATTTCATAGTCCTCTTCAACAATTCCTACCCCAGCAGTATTTATAAATATTCCATCTGCTGAACCTTTTTCAACTACCTTTGTATCACCAGTTACAATTTTAACCTCAGAGGCTTTGCACTGCTTTGCCATTTCATTAACTATTAAATCAAGAATCTCAATTGAAAAACCTTCTTCTATTATAAAACCAGTGCTTAAATATAATGGTTTGGCTCCTGATACAGCTAAATCATTTATAGTTCCACAGATAGCAAGCTTTCCAATATTACCTCCCGAAAAAAATAAAGGCCTTACAACAAATGAATCTGTAGTAAATGCCATTCTACCTTTACATACCGGAAATAAAGCTGAATCTATACCCTCGGTTAAAATACTATTATTAAAATGCTTATAAAAAATTTTTTGTATTAATTCATCTGTATACTTGCCACCATCACCATGGACTAATTTAATCTTTTCATTCACTTTTTCCTTCCCCCATATTTAAAAGAAATAGAGCATGACCCTTCTGAAGATACCATGCATGGACCAACGGGATGTTCTGGAGTACAATCCCTTCCAAAGAAACAGCAATCATTTGGAGATTTTTTTCCTAAAATTATTTGACCGCATACACAGTTATTCTTATTATTTTCTTGTATAGGTAAATTAAATTTTTTTAAAGCATCGAATTCTTGATATTTTTTATTCAAATACAGCCCTGATTTATTAATTTCACCAATACCTCTCCACATACAAGCATCCTCCCAAAAACATTCTTCAATAATCTTTCTTGCAGACAAGTTTCCATTTGAAGTTACACAAGTTCTATATAAATTTTCAAATTTCTTTTCAGATTTGTGCTTTACTAAAAAATATATTGCAGATACAATGTCTAAGCTTTCAAAGCCAGCTACTACTGCAGGAATATTATAGTCTTCTGTAATAAATTTAAAATAATCAGAGCCTGTTATAACTGCTACATGCCCTGGACATATAACTCCATCTAAATTACAATCTTTATCCTTCAATATAGTATTTAAAACTGGCTTCATAATTTTTAAACTACTTAAAATAGAAAAATTATTAATATTATTTTCTCTTGCTATTTTTACAATAAGTCCAATTAAAGGCGCCGTAGTTTCAAATCCAACAGCTAAAAATACAACCTCAAAATTTTTATTTTCCTCTGCAATTTTAAGTGCATCTAAAGGAGAATATATTATTTTAATTTTCTTGCCCTCCACTCTTTGGTCTATTAAACTTCCTCTTCCTCCCTTTACTTTCATTAAGTCTCCAAAGGTTGTCAATATAACATTTTCTTTTTTTAAGAGCTCAATGGCTGCATCTATATACCCTTCAGATGTAACGCAAACTGGACATCCTGGTCCTGATACTAAATTTACTTTTGGATAAAATAATTGTCTTATGCCCATTTTGGCTATACTTTGAGTATGAGTACCACATATCTCCATTATGTTAAAGTTCTCTACAGAAGATTTTTTAATCTTATTAACCAAATTAAGTATAATTTCTTGCTTATTCATCTTTTGTTTCCTCTTGAAATACTTCTTCTAAAAATTTAAAATATTTCTCATCAATCTTTTCTATTGCAAAACCCGCATGTATTAAAATGTAATCTTTTACGTGTGGGTTTTCTATGAGCTGAATATTTATACTTTTTTCCACTCCCATAATATCCACTTTTGCTAAATTTTCATGAATAGACTTTATTTGTCCAGGAACTGCAAGACACAATTTAAACACCCCCATTTTTCAAAGTACAAAGTACAAAGTACAGAGTACAATGAAGGATGATTTATCTTCCTTACGTCAGATAAATCTAAAAACTTATTGGTTCACCTTCGGTGAAAATAGGTACTAGTTTATGTTATGGGTTTGGGCAACGCCCATTAAGTTTTAAAATTTTCTGCAAAAGCAGAAAATTAACCTTCACTGTACTCTGTACTCTGTACTTTGTACTCTGGTTTCTGCAACTGCCATTTGTCCAAATGAAATTCCACCATCATTTATTGGCGTTTTAGAATTAAAAAAAATTTCTAAGCCATCTTTTTTAAGCTCATCATAAATTGCTTTAAGTAAATGCTCATTTTCAAATACTCCTCCGCTTAAAATAACCTTAGATATTTTGTATATTTGAGATAATTTTAAAACCATATCGCAAGTAAGTTTTGAAATGGTATTGTGAAATTTAGCTGATATTATACTTTTTTTTACTTTGCAATTTATATCATTAATTACCCCATCAATAATATCTTTAATCTCTATTAAAAAAACATTATTTTCGTTCTTTATTTTATACCTATAGTATTCTTTAACCTCTTCATCTATTATGTTTTCTAAAGCTATAGCAGCTTCAGCATCATATGTAATAAAATTTTTAAGCCCTATTAAACTTGAAATGCAGTCAAAAAATCTACCAAGGCTTGAGGACTTGTAACAATTTAATGATGACTTTAAAGCTTGGTTAACTATATTTAGCTTATTTTCATCAATATTTTTTATAATCTCACCTTTGTATCCGCAAAAATATAAATAACTTGCAGCACACCTCCAGGGCTCCTTTATTGCTGCATTTATACCTTGTATGTTCACATATTGAAAATGTCCAACTCTATTAAAACTAGCTCTTGTTCCAATAAAAAATTCTCCTCCCCATATGTTTCCGTCTAATCCAAAACCCGTTCCATCGTATATAACTCCAATAACTTTTTCAGAAATATTGTGTTCTGCCATACAACCAGCCATATGGGCATGATGATGCTGAACTCTTATTTTTACTCCTTCTTTTTTATAACCACTTGAAATATAAAAAGGATGCATATCACACACCCATACTTTAGGCTCAACATCAAGTATTTTAATTAAATGCCTTAGAACTGATTCATAATTTTTATAGCAATTTAAATCCTGCAAATCTCCTAAATACTGACTCGTATACACATAAGAATTTTTAGAAAGGGAAACACTACTTTTTTCCTGAGCTCCTAAAGCAACAATATCATCACTTATATCTAAATTTTCTGCTGATGGAGCATACCCTCTTCCCAATCTTACAATGCATTCCTCACCATTAAACACTTTTACAACTGAATCATCAATAGGAAGGTAAATTTCTCTATTGTGCATTAAAAAATAGTCAGCTATATTTTTTAACGCATTAAATGCACTGTTATTTTTGTATTCAATTGGGCATCCACTTATATTTCCACTAGTCATAATAAGTATATCTATTTGTTCCAATATCAAATAATGTATTGGTGTATATGGGAGCATAACCCCTAGCTTTTTTTGCTCTGGTGCTATATTACTCGGAAGATTTATATCAGGCTTTTTTCGTAAAATTACAATAGGTCTTTTATTGCTAAGTAAAACCTCTTCCTCTTTTTCATTTACTTCACAAAATTGCTTTACTGTATTTATATCCTTCATCATAACTGCTAGAGGTTTATATGGTCTTATTTTTCTATTTCTAAGTTTAGCTATAGTATTTTCATTTCTTCCACTGCAAGCTAAATGAAAGCCACCTATTCCTTTTATTGCAATTATTTTCCCCATCTTTAAAAACTCAATAGTTTCATAAATTACATCTTCACATTTTGTGACTTCACCCTTATTATTCATAAGTATCAGCGAAGGACCACATTCACTGCAACAATTAGTTTCTGCATGAAATCTTCTATTTTCCTCATTATTATATTCATCTTGACAATTGCTGCACATATTAAAGGAAGACATTGTTGTACTTTCTCTATCATAAGGCAGTGATTTTATTATGGAATACCTTGGACCACACTTAGTACAATTTGTAAAAGGATATCTATATCTTGTGCTGCTTTTATCCATAATATCTTTAACACATTCACTGCACGTCCCCATATCTTTTGGTATAAATTTTATAGTGCTAGTTTTATTAGAGCTTTCTTTAATTTCAAAATCCTCGTACTTTAAATACTCTAAAGATTTACAATTTATTTTTTTTATAACAGCTGGGGTTGGTGGATTCTTAACAATTGTAATTATAAAAGCTTTAATATTACCTGCTGTTCCGGTAAAATCAATTGTAACAGAACCACCAGAATTATTTACCCAGCCTAAAATTCCATATTGCTTAGCTGTCTTATATACAAATGGTCTGAACCCAACCCCCTGAACAATACCATATATATTTACAAGATATCTCTTTCTTTGGTTATTTGCCAGCTGAGTCACCCTCTATATTTTTAATAATTGCAGTTTCATCTGGCAAATCTCCAATTTCAATTTTTATTTCTGTCCTATCACTTACTAAATCATCATTGTAGCTTCTAAGATATTGAGAAAGATTATCTGAATTGACGTGACTGCCCTTATTTACAATAACAGCCATCTTATTTACCTTTGCAATTTTTCCTCGTTTACAGCACTCAGCAAGCCCCTCTGAAATTTTACTTAACAATATAGTTTCATGCATAAAACCACTCTCCCTTACTATTTAATTACTCCAACCTTAGGAATCCCCTCCAATATTTTTGCTCCGCCTTCATGACAAGCATTAAATTCTTTAGTTAAATCTTTTCCTGCATATAATCCAAAATGAGTTCCGCCGCCCCAAGCTGGAACCATGCTAAAATCATACACAGTTCCATCCACAGCTGCATATGCAGGCATTCCATTGGCACCATTGTATTTTGATAACTCTTCTAATGTAAATTGTTTTTGGCTTTCTCTATGTCTTTTGCAGCTTTGTAATTTTCTTGCTTCTCGTCTTATTAGCGTCCTATAATAATTTTTAACATATGGGCACACGGTTTTCATCATGCAAAATGTATAATAATCTATTTTATATAAGCTTTCATTCAATTATTCCTGCCTCCCCCTATTTTAGAGGTAATTTCTTTTAATACATTTTCTGAAATCATATCAATATTTCTTTTAAGTTTGCTGCTGAGCTCTAGCTTAAAACTAATCTCTCCTACTTCAATTCCTATAATATATCCCTTAACTTCTTTAAAATATAATTTTATTAAATCAACTACATTGTAGCTATGCTGTGTATAATATTTTTTCTTATATTGATATTTATCTATAGGGATTACCGTTATTTCTCCAGGTTTTTTATCGAGATATACTGCATCTACAATAAATATGAAATCTCCATCTTCTATTGACGAAATACAGTATCCTAAATCCGTTTCTCCAATAATTACTTCACAATTTCTTTTTACAAGTTCTTCTTTAATTTTTTCTACAACAGTAATAGCAACGCCATCATCTTCCATCAATATATTTCCAATTGCAATAACCTTTATCTTCACACTATTACCTTCACATAAACAGGCTCGCATTTGTCACTTATTACATGAGTGGCACAAGAAATACAAGGATCAAAAGATCTCATAATTCTTCCAACCTCTATTGGTTCTTTTACATTTTTTATTTTTGTGCCAATTAAGGCTTTTTCGCCAACACCAAATCTGCCTTGCTCATCCTTGGGGCTAATATTCCAAACTGTTGGAGTTATGATATTATAATATTTTATAAGTTTATTTTCGATTTTAACCCAATGCCCCAAGGCTCCCCTTGTAGTATCAGTTAATCCTACACCAAAGCTTTCATTTGGAATTTCATATATTCTTTGATTGCTTGGAAGTAATTCAACTCTCTTTGCTAAGCCCTCTAGAATTCCTATTACTTTTTTGGTTTCCAATACTCTTGCAACAATTCTATCCATGCAAGAGCTGCCTCCTTTGTACTCACCTGCAAGTATTAATCTTGCCAAAGGTCCAACTTCCATGGAATAGCCATCATAATTAGGTGATTTTATAAAACTGTAACCTTCCTTTTTTCCTAAGTTAACTTCATCAATATTATTTTCTGCTGGATTTTCATTTTGTTTATCACTAACATACCAACTGTGAAGTATGTTTTCTGTTATTTTATTTTTATCGAAGACTTGCCTTTTACCATTTATCATTACACCTGGCTTTACATAACTTATTTCAGGATCAACATAATGATCAAAAATACCATAACTCATAAAATTATTATATGAATCCCCCATTTTAAAATAATCCGAATAATATTTAGAAATGCTTTGCATATCTTCAAGCATGATATTATTTATAAATTCTTTTAATTCTGATATTATTGACTTTATTTTTTCTAATTTATATGCATCTATATTCACCGTAACTCCACCCACAAAAATACCATGTGCGTGCGGTGCTTTTCCACCAAGTACTGCTAATCCCTCATGTGCAAGCCTACTGTATTTAATACTTTCAAGGCTGTGATTTGCTATCTTTTCATTTTCGGCTTTAGGTATTCTGTATTCACTATATTGATTAGAATATAGTGGATTTATATCTGGCATTTTTACATAGCTTGGAACCGTCAAATTATAAAAATGTCTTAAATAGTTTTGCATAAGTTCAAATCCATGCATTAAATCTCTCATGTATTGATCATTTAAGCTTATCGTAACTTTTAATGCGTCTTCCAATGCTAAACTAGATGCAACTGCATGTGCTGTAGAACATATTCCACATATTCTTTGAGTAAAATACACTGCATCTAAGGGCTGCCTACTTTTAAGCATTTTTTCAAACCCTCTAAATAAAAGCCCACTTGTTTCAGCATTTGTAATTATATTTTCTTCTACTTGTACTTTAGTTTCTAAAAAGCCACTAATTCTCGTTATAGGATCAATTACTATTTTCATATAACCACCTCATGATTCAGAGTACAAAGTACAGAGTACAGAGTACAATGAATGTGGATTTATCCTCCTTACGTCGGATAAATCTTTAAACTTAAAATGCTTAGCTTAACTAAAAGCTAAAGGTTTGGGCGTAGCCCATTAAATTCTTAAATTTTCTGCACAAACAGAAAATTATCCTTCACTGTACTCTGTACTTTGTACTTTGTACTCTGCCTTAGTATCTTACAAATGGTTCCATTCCATCAGGAAATCTTGAATTTGCACATCCGATGCAGGTAGTATTATCTTCAACCGGCCAGTTTACATATCCATCCCATTTTCTCCTTGGGCAATCTGTTTTAGTTACAGGGCCTCTACAACCTAATTTAAACATGCAACCCTCTTCTCCAAATTTTTTTGCAAAAATGCCTTTGTCAAACAAGCCCCTTCTAGTACAATTATCATGTATAGTTGATCCATAAAATAAAATTGGTCTCCCATCACTATCAAGTTTGGGCTTTCCAAAAGCAGCTAAATGAGCAATAGTTCCTACTACCCAATCTGGATGACAAGGGCAACCTGGTAATTTTATAACCTCACGATTTAATACTTCTGCTGTACTTTTACATAGCGATGGATTGGGCTTTGCTGCAGATATACCTCCATAGGATGCACAGGTTCCTACTGCTAAAACATATTTAGCTTTTTCCCCAGCCATTTTTACTGCTTCCAAGGCTGTAATAGGTTTTCCATTATAATTTGCCACTATGTTATAGTTTCCATTTTCTTTAGTGGATACAGCTCCGTCAATTAATAATATAAATTCACTATTTAAAGTGTCTAAAAAAGTTTTAAATGCAAATTCACCTTCCGAAGTCATCAAAGTATTATTGTAGGTTAAATTAATTAGCTGCCTTAACATATACCCTAAGCCTGGATATTGACTGTCAAAAAAGGAAATTATGTTTCCAGAACATCCTGTAACTTCAAGCCAAATTGCATTTAATTTCTTAACTTGCCTAGTTTTAATTAACGATATTGCTTCTTCAGATAATCTTTTCGCACTAAGTTCTTTCTCTGAAGTCATTGGACACTTACCTTTATCCTTCATATACACAATTGCTCCATAAATTAATTCTATTAATAATACTATTTATATATTTAAATTTCTTTTAATATGCATAAAAATTTATTTGCAAAAAAGTAAAGAGCCTAAATCTCAAAACTTATGATTTAGGCTCTTTATCTATTGTATATATTACTTCACTATATTATTACTGTTAATAAGTCTTCTTTACTATTAATCATCTTTTTATCTGTTTCTATAACATCTAGATACTTATCTGAGTTAGTTATTACAACAGGTGTCGTTACAAGGTATCCTTCTTTCTTTATAGCTTCAACATCAAATTCCACCAATACCTGACCCTTTGTAACACGATCTCCTTGTTTCGCTTTAGCTGTAAAATGTTTACCATCTAATTTAACTGTATCCATACCTACATGAATTAGTATTTCAGCACCACTATCACTTGTTATTCCTAAAGCATGACATGTTGGAAATAATGTTGTTAATGTGCCATCTACTGGTGAAACTATCTTACCTTCTGCTGGTTCAATTGCAACGCCTTTGCCTAAAGCTCCTGTTGAAAAAGCTTCATCTTTTACTTCTGATAATGCTTTAACTTCACCTTTTACAGGGCTGATTAATACTTCTTGTTTTACTAATGGAGTTTCATTTTTAGTTTCTTCTTTAACTTCTTCATCCTTAAATCCAGCAAAGAACATTATTAAGAAGCCTAATACAAAAGCTACTATTATTGCTATTATTGAACCGTAGAAGCCTGTATCCATTCCTTTTGATCCGATAAAGCTTGGAATTCCAAATATACCAAGTCCTCCGAATATATACATCTTGCTTCCCATTGCTCCTAATATTCCACCGCCTATTGATGCTCCAATACAACTTATTATAAATGGCTTTTTACGTGGTAATGTTATACCGTATATAGCTGGTTCTGTAACTCCAAAGAAACCTGAAATAACTGCTGGAATAGCTAATGCTTTTAACTTTTTATTCTTTGTTTTAACTAAAATTGCTGCAACTACACCTGTTTGTGCAAAAGAAGCTGCAAAGAAGGTTGCGATAACTGGATCATAATGCATTACTGCTATATTGTTTAACATTATAGGAACTAATCCCCAATGTAATCCAAATATAACAAATACCTGCCAGAATGCTCCTATAAATAATCCTGCAATAATTGGACTTAAATTATATATAGCTATTGTAGCTGCTCCAACTAACTTTCCTGCCCAAGTTGCTATTGGTCCAATTATTATAAATGCTAAAGGTACAGTAACTAATAGTGTACAGAAAGGAACTAAAAATGTTTTAACAACATCTGGAATTATTTTCTTAAAACCTTTTTCTATTTTAGATCCAACGTATGTTGATAAAATAATAGGAATAACACTTGATGAATAACTCATTAATATAACTGGAATTCCTAAGAAGGTTAAATAAACAGACGATTGAATTACAGTGCCATTAAACACATTGTATAATGCTTTACCTGATGTTAATGCTGTTATGGTTGGATATACTAATGCTCCACCAATTGCCATACCAACAAATTCATTAAGCTTAAATTTCTTGGCGGATGTATATCCTAAGAAAATTGGGAAGAAGTAAAATAAAGCATCACCTATAGCATTAAGCATGATGTAAGTACCAGATTTATCGCTAAATAAATGTAATGCAACAAATAATGCATTAAATCCTTTTATCATACCTGATGCGCACAACACTCCAAGAATTGGCGTAAATACACCTGATATAACATCTATAAATTTATTTAAGGCTCCTGTTTTTTCATTACTATCTTTATCCTCTGATGCTGATTTAAAACCACCAATAGCAATAACATCATCAAAAACATCAGCTACATGATTTCCAATAACCACTTGATATTGTCCGCCACTTTTAATAACGGTTACAACACCATCCATATTTTTAAGAACCTCTGTATTTGCTTTACTTTCATCTTTTAATTTAAAACGTAAACGAGTGATACAATGAGTTAAGCTGTTTACATTTTCTTTTCCACCGACATTTTTAATTATGTCCTTCGCTAACTGTTCGTACTTCATAATAAACATCTCCTTTTCATATGTTTTTTATTTGAATAATTAATGTAATTTATTTTATGTATAAAAAATGCGAGACCTAATAGATATAAATAAAATTTAATTTATCATATCTATTTTGGTCTCGCCTGCTTTATAGATAAACCATTTCAAGGTGGTTTATCTTTACCAGTAACAATCCAAATTTTTATTTAATTATTTTTTAAACGATTATCTTATATATTTTCTTTTAAAATAAAAAATCCCCAACCAATAAGCTGATATATTAAATATCCATCACTATTAGTTAAGGTATCGCCTGATCGAATCAGTAACAATCCAAATTTTATTTTATTTTTTGTAACCGTTTAACTATATTCTTATTGTAATCGATTATTTTATACTTGTCAATATCTTTTTTAATATTTTTTTCTTCTGATTAAAAAACACATTTTAGGTGAAGCAATAATGTTGTGGGAGGATTTAAATAAAGGGCTGTGGCATAAAAAATATTTAACAACAATCTAAAATTATTGTGAACAAAATCAAGTGAAGGGTTTTAATTTCACCCTGCTCATTAAAAAACTAACTTTTTCACTTATGTGAAAAGTGAAGTGTTTAACGATGCTGTGCACGTTAAAGGTACACATACTAGGGGTTTTGGCATAAGACCATGTAGGTTCTTTAACCATAGATAAGCACTTTAAATAGTAACATTACAAAACCCCATTAGACTACAGACCTAAATCCGAAAGTTAAGGTAATTTTTCCTCCGCCTTGCTACGGAAAAATTATAAATTTAAATTAAAGATTTTCCATAGCAACGCGGAGGAAAATCAACATTTACTTTTTACCGAAGGTAAAATCCTTCACCTTTGACAAGCGTAACTATGTCAAACCCTTCACTTTTCACGTGCAAAGCATCGTTAAAAACCTTCACTCGAGTTGCTTCGCAATATTTAAATTTGAGTATAAAATAATTTTAGTGTGACAGCCGCTTTATTTAATCTTCTACAATATTATTGCTTCACCTCATTCATTTCGGCTGCTGTCGCTTTTAGCTCTTCTGAACTTGCTATAATTTCTTCACTGGTAGCAGCTACTTGATTTACTGCTTCTGTAATAGTATCAAACTTATCTACAGTATTTTTAACTAAATTACCTACTTCTGCATTAAATTCAACCACATTATTAGTCTTATTTAATAATTTAGTTGTAAAATTATTTATATCTTTTATATTTCCGTCAATTTCCTTCAAACCTTCTATTATTTCTATTGTATGCTTTACAGTGTTATCCGTTATTTCTTTTCCTGAAAATACTTTTTCATTATCTTTAGATATAGCTTCTTTTACTTCATATATTTCATTCTTAAATTCATTAATTATAGATGTTGCAGTTTCAAGTGAATTTCTTGTATTTTCAGCAAGCTCTCTAACTTCATTTGCTACAACTGAAAAACCCTTACCATATTCCCCTGCTCTTGCAGCTTCTATACTTGCGTTTAATGCCAATAAATTTGTTTGATCTGCAATTTCATCTATGTTGGATATTATTCCATAAATCTTATTAGACTTTTCTTCAAGCTTCTCAATTGAACCATAATTATGCATAGAATTCTTATATATAATGTCCATTGTATCCAGCAATTTTTTTAAATACTCTTTATTAATATTTGACGTATTGATTAAATTTGATGAATTATCTGCAAGCATTGCAACCTCAGAAGATACCCCCTTATTTATATCCAATAGCTCATTTAGTACCTCTATATTTTTAGTTGACTTCTCCAAAATCTCATTTGCACCATTACTAATATATTTACTATTAGATGCAATTTCTTGTATTCCACTATTCTCTTCTTCAATTGCCGCTGCTAACGAATCACTTGCATTTAATATAACTTGTGCAAATTGAGATATTTTATCAAAAAGTCCAGAAACCTTTTCGCTTTTTTCATTTATGGCCTTTTCCTCAGCATCAACTTTTTTAAGTATATCACTTGCTAAATATGTAAATAGTAAAATCCCAAGTGATATAAAAAATATAACGATAATTCTTAAAATAGATTCTCTTAAAAGGAAGGCTTTGTCTGGTATAAAAAATTGATCTATTTTAATTAAAATTACATTACACACAACACTTAATATAACTGATAACCATACCATTTTAGTATCTAAAAACAAAGCTGATAAAATAATAAAGTAAAATACTATTAGCCAAATTTCCCTTGATGATGTTAGCATGTTTAAGAACATATAATTTACATAACATATTAATATCAGTAGTAAATTTAGAGTTCTAAAGTATCTTTGCCATTTTTCTGGTTTAGATGTTTGTTTATACATAAAAGCTAATATGCATACTTCTATGGCTATAACTGCACCAAATATAAAAATATTAGTCCATTTAAGTTCCTTGTTACTATAAACTCCTATAACTCTAAAAAATGAAATAAAAGCAAAAGCTGCTATTGCACTTACAGAATATAATAACACCACTATTTTCAAAACTTTTTTTTGATATTTAACAACTAATGTTGCATTATTGCCCATATATTTTCCCCCCACACTTTTACCATTTGTATAAAATTGACGCTATAGTATACCCTACTGCAACTGAACAAAATATTACAAGTTCTCCTTCTTTAAATCCCTCAACTTTTAATCTATCATCTAATGCCATAAATGGACTTGTACAACCAGTATATCCATATTTATCTCCCACAAAAGTAGCACTTGTAAGAGGAACCCTCAATTTTTGTAAAGTTAACTCCAAATCCCACTTTGAAAATTGAGACATAAAATAATGATTTATATCTTGCGGTGTATAACTATTATCCTTTAATAATCCCGTTATTAACTCCACCCATGCATCAGATAAAACATCAAAATTAAATGGCTGCCACATAAACTTCTTGTCATATACCTTAGTTTCACTTTTTATAGTTTTAGATAATCCGCAGGCTGGAAGTCTTGTATACTTATTATAAGAAGTATCTGTTAAAACCTTATAGTCAAGCACCCCTCTCTCTTTTGTCTCTTCTCTTACCTCTAATATTACAGCTGCTCCACCGTCACCAAAACATCCATAGCCTACTATGTCATCCTCCCTTGCAAATGGACTCATTACCATTGCACCAACAACCAAAAATCTTTTATATCTCTTATCCGTCTTTAAATACCTCGTTGCAACATCTATACCCGTTATCATTCCTATACAATTATCATTTATATCGAATACATTTGTTACATTTTCAGCATTAAGTGCATCCTTCATAAGCAATGCACAACAAGGCAAAAAATATTCTGGTGTATCTGATACCGATATAATTCCATCAATATCAGCAGCAGTCAAATTTGCAGCTTCTAGCGCCTTTTTTGCAGCTTCTAACCCCATGCTTAAACTATTCTCACCTTCTTCTGCTAAAGTTCTAGTATCTCTTCCTAGCCTTTCAGTTAAAATTTCATTTTGTCTAGACATACCATATTTTTCAAAATGGTTCTTAAAATATTCATTTTTTACTATTTTGCCTGGGTGATATGTACCCACTCCAATGATATGAACATTTTTATACATGAATATTCCCCTTTCAATATGTATATAATAACAATATTTATTTACTATTTTATCGTCCATATATTGAAAAAAATAACACGCATGGTAAAAAACTTTCCACCATATGTGTTATTTATCTTTTTTTAAAGGCTATGTTTTTAACAAGTATTGAAATTCTTACAGTCCATTAATACCATAATCTCATATAAACATTCTTTTAAAACACAGGCTTTTAGCTAAAAACTAATTGCCGTTCGAAAATTTTCCGGATGTTCAATTATAAACTGCATAAGTGCCATTCCCATGGCAAAACAGCTTAAAAATACTAACAAAATTACAGCACCAGTATCATACTTTACTTTTTCACCCTTATTTATTACATAAGCAACTATTATTTCAATTCCTATAAAAATTAAAATAAGTGGCCAAAGTGATACTATAAAATAATAATTCATATTAGGGAAAAATATTTTGAGTAAATATAATACACCAAATATCACAAGGACTAATCCTGCTGTAAATGTACCTACCATATGTCCTCTAATCATTATTATCGCTCTCCCTCTTCTTACCCATAATAAGTTTTATACCTATGACAATTATTACAATACTTATTAATATTTGAGGAACAGTTCTTGATATGTTAGAAATAATATTAAATATTTCCTGTGGAATAATATAAGCCAAACTATTCAAAAATGTGTTCCATAAAACATAACATCCAAAAATTAAAATTACTACTCCTATAATTAACTGTCTTTTTTTCAATATATTCTTATCAAATTTCAATATATCATTCACATTAATTAAATATCTATCTTCTAAGTAAGCAAATTCTTCATCGCTTAAATAGCATTTATTTATACAATCAAAGAATGAATAACACCATATTAGTGGAGCAATATAAATCAAAGAATCTATTCTAAAGAAATTTGCAAGAAAGATTAAAAAGAAAAACTCTCCCATAAGTGATAGCCCCATTTTCATAAATCCCAAATACATATGTCCTGCCCCTGGTAAAAATGAAAAAATAAAGGCCAAAAATTTACTTTTTTTATTTCTCATGTTTGAAAACCTCCATATTGACTACCTTTTCAGAAAAATTAGTCAGTTTAGTGTTAATCGAATTTGCTACGTTTATCTTTGAAATATTCGTGTATTTTTTAATTTGACTATTAGTGACAATATTAAATACATTTGAAAAAACAAACATAAGTGCGATGCAAACCGCGACTCCAATTTTAAATGAATAAAGCATAAATTCTCTTTTAACTTGTTTTTTACTTTCTATCTTACTTTGTACTTCATCTTCAAAGCCTGAAGGAGCATCTACAAGTTCATTATCCTCAAAACTATTTGCTAAGCAATTTGCACAGCTTTCACAATCACATAAGTGCTCAGATACTAAAATCATCTCATCATCATTCAAGCTTCCTACTTTTAACTTTTCTATAGTTTCTATACTTAAATGACCTTTTTCATCAAATAAAGTACTTTTCATATAACTTCCTCCCTCCATAAAGCCTTGAGCATTTTTTTTGCTCTATATAACTGAGTTTGAAGAGTCTTTAAACTTTGTCCTGTATTTTTAGCCATATCTGAAAGCTTAATATTTTCACAAAAATAACTTAATGCTACTGACTTATAAGGATCTTTTAACTTATTGCACAAATTATTCACCCTATCCGCATTATATTTTTTTACAACAACCTCTTCTGGTAAATCTTCACCATCTTTTAAATATTCATAATCGTCTTCTTCCAAACTATGCACTTCTCTTGCAGGGCTTTTAAGAAAATCCTTGCATTTATTAGCAGCAATTTTAGTAATCCATGCCTTAAAATTTTCCCCATCAAATTTTTCATAGTTCTTATATGCAGATAAAAAAGTTTGCTGTGCTAAATCTTCAGCATCAAAATAATTTTTAGTAAAGGATAAACAAATAGTAATGATTAACCGCTCATATTGTCTTATGTAGTTTGCAAACTGTTCTTTTTCAATGATTATCACCGCCTTTTTTATCCTTACATTTACTATAACGATAGAGAAATAAAAAACACTTCAAATTTTATAAAAAAGTTTTATTATAAAATTTCAAGTATTTTTCCGTCTTAATTAGAAATAACTATTGCCATCCCATTACCTCTTCAATTTTCCAAATTAACTTCTTTGACATTTTATCCTGTGTTTTTAAACTTGGATGGGAGTCAGAACCTATGCCATCACTTTCCAATTGTACATCAAAAAAGCAGGTATGTATCTTTGCATCATCCGTTAAGTTTTTAAATCTACGAACTGCATTTGTAACCGCTGGGCACAAATCTTGCCCCATAGCCCCTAATGCACATATTATTTGTGAATTTGGGTTGCACCCTCTAACTTGATTTAAAAATTTATAGTATTCATCTTCAAACACTTGGACTCTTTCTTTGATGCCTTTTGTATAACTTGCATCATTTGTGCCTAAATTAATAACAATTAATTGGGGTTCAAATTTATGATTGTCCCAGATCTCATATTGTGATTTTCCAAGTTTTTCATCCAAACCACCATCTGTATATTTATAAAGTTCAGGCATAAGCCACTCTTCCGTGTTAGGAACATCTTTATCTGTCCACGATGAAATAATTCCTATACCACTCCAGGAAATACAATTGAAATCTGCATTAAAATAACGAGCTGTCTTAGCCGCATATGCTTCCCAAGGGTTTTCTTGTGTTGTATTAAAGTCATCAACTCCGCAAACACCCTCAATACCATATCCGCAAGTTATTGAATCTCCAATAAACTCAATTCCGCGCGTTTTGCACCTTGTCGGTGTTATTCCTACTTCACCTTCTACTATTATTTCTTTAATACCTACTTTTGCAAAAGCCGCTTCTGACATTTTAATCAATCTTATTTTAACTTTACGCGATGTACTGCCCTCATATAATGAATAAATCCCCTCTTCACTGTCCAGCGAAAAACGTTTACTAGGCTCCTCATCATCATCTATAAAAACTGCTACCCATGCCTTGAGTGCTTCCTCCAACTTAGATTTGTCTGTGCACAAAGCAACACTAACACTAGTACCTACGAATTCAAATTCAATTCCAGAACAAGAATAATCTATATATCTTATATCTCCTATAACCTTTGTTCTCCCAAGTATTTTAACATTATCCTCATTAGCTTTAAAATTTACTTTCATGTAATTTCCCCCATTTAATAAGATTTCACAATATATTAAGCTTCCTAGAACTTCTAGGAAACTTTCTTTAAATTATTTACAAAATACTCCAAACATTCTTCTAAAATAATTTTCCATAAATTCTGTTACATTGTATTTTCCATCATTTACACACCAATCAAAAATAATACCCCTAGCAGCTATAAATAAATCGCTATTCATTATATCCAAATCTATTTCTTCAGATATCTCACCTGACTTTTGACCTTTTATAAGAATCTCCTGCAAAAGATTTTGAATATATCTACCTTGTATAAGGAACATTTTTATTTCAGGAGTATATAAACATTTTGCAGTATCAACACCCAAAAGTTCGCTATATTTGGCATAATAGCTAAAAAATAATACAACATTTTCACAGACACTATTTTCTTCTAATCTATTTTTAACCTCTTCTCTAAAATAATCATCAATCCTTTTAAATACTTCAATTAGTATATCATTCTTTGATTTAAAATAATTATAAAAAGATCCTATAGATACTTCTGCTTCCTTACAAATATCTTCAATTTTGATATTTGTATACCCTTTTTCCTCCATTAATTTTATTGCAACTTGATATATCTTATTTTTTGTAGCCTCTGCCTGTATTTGTCTACTATTTAGTTTTTCTTGTTTCATAGTTAATCTGCTCCTAACAAAATAATATATTCCTAACAATTTAACCTTTTTTTGATTTATCTTTAATTATATTGGGTTGATTTTTTTTGTCAACTTTAGTTAGTATAAACTTTTTTTTCTTATTGACAAATAGCGATTAATATTATAAAATGAACTTGTTCGCTGAATTAGTTCGCTGAACAAACTCATTATTAATTAAAATAAGAGTTTTAAATATTATAATACATTTATACAATAATTCCCTTTATCCCCTTATTACCATATACCCATAACCCTTTATAATTAAAAATAGAGTTGATAAAAAATAACTTTTTATCAACTCTATTTTTATATTAATCTTATATAAATCATCTAATCTTTTCCATACAACCACCACTTCAAATACATTTCTTAACATGATATATTTATTTTTAAGGTTATGTTTTAAAGTTATTCCAAAATATTACGATAATAGTTTAGTATATACATTTTTGCCGATTGTCTATACAGGGAGGTATTTTTATGATAATTGGTCACAACTTAAATGCACTTAATGCTTTACATTTTTTAAATATAAATCAACAATATATGAACAAAGCAATGCTTAGATTAAGTACTGGTAAAAGAATAAATTGCGCTGCCGATGATGCAGCTGGCCTTACAATTTCTCAAAGCATGGAGGCTCAAATCAATGGTTTAAATGTTGCCATAAGAAATTCTCAAGATGGCATCTCTATGCTTCAAACTTCTGAAGGTGGCTTAAGTGAAACTCAATCTATCCTTCAAAGAATGAACGAACTTGCCACTCAAGCTGCAAATGATACTAATGGAACTTTAGATAGAACTACTATAAAAAATGAATTAACTGAACTGGGAAAAGAAATCGAACATATAGCAAGTTCAACAAATTTTAATGGTACAAATTTACTTTCTTCACCCTCTACCTTAACATTACAAATTGGGGCTACTTCAAATAGCTATGATTTGATGGCAATTAACTTCGGATCTATTAATATCGGAAGTGCTCTTGCCAATATAGCAAATGGAAATAGTATAGATGTTAGCACTTCAACTAATGCTCATAATTCTATTTCTGTTATTCAAAATGCAATTAATTCTATATCAACTGCTAGATCAACAATAGGTGCTTATGAAAATAGACTTGGATATAATATAGATAACCTAACTAATGAAGCTGAAAATTTAACAGAAGCCGAATCACGAATTACTGATGCTGATATGGCAAAAGAAATTATGCAATATGCTAAATATAATGTTTTGCAGCAAGTTACACAGGCTATGTTCGCTCAATCCCTTAAAGAACCTGATAGGGTAATAAAGTTATTAGACAGCCTATAATTTTATTCATGTGAACTAAGTGTAGTGCAAAATCAAAGAACCTTTGGCAGGTGAAGAAAAATGATGTTAGTGAATAGCGGCTCAAAATCCTAAATAAAATTAATAAAACTAAGCGGCAAATTTTTTAAAGCTTAAGAGCTTTCGATAACTCGCCAAAAGACGCTCAGACAATCTAAAACTCTAAAGCTTTAAAAAATTTTCCACTAAGTTTTATACAATTTTATTTTAGAAATTTTTTCGCCACTATTCCCTAACATCATTTTTTTCCTACACCTACCAAAGGTTCTTTGATTAATCCACTACATCTTTGTTTCACAATATATAATTATTTTCTAACAAATTAATACAGTAATTTTAATGATTTTAGTAATAATTATTGTTTCTGTACTACACCAAAATTCCGTAGGCACACTAATGTTTTTGATTAATTTATGTATTTGAAATGGATCACTAGAAATTAATAATATAGGTTCAAGAATTTTAATGGGCTTACGCCCAAGTCTCTGGTATGTGTTCTTTCCTTAAACCACTGTAAATGCGAAGTAAGTGTAGTTCAGGATGGTTTAAATAAAATTTTAATAAAACTTAGAGTGAAATATTTAAAAGGCTTAGATGTTTCAATTGTCTGAGCGCCCAGCGAGTTATTAAAACTTCTTAGGTTTTTAAAGTTTTTTGCCTTAGATTTATTAATTTTATTTAATATCCTGCAATACACTTACTTCCCAATAATTTTATATTACTTTAACTTTTCCTGTTCCTAAATAATACTTTCCTTTAGCTATGGTAAGCTTGCCTTCTTTAACAAGGCTACTTAACATTTCACTTTGCAAAAGCGTATCCACAGCTTGTTTTACATTTTCCTCTTCAACTTTTGCCGCAAGTTCACTTTGAGAAATATCTTTATTTCCTCTTGTATATATATTTTTTATAATTGGTTCAAAATGTGCACTAAAGCCTGTTAATTTTTCTAACTTCATTACTTTCTCTACTGCATTTCCGGCAGCACCACAATTTTCATGAGCTAAAACTAAAACATATGGAATTTCAAACTTTTCAATGGCAAATTCCACATTTTCAACTACTGTGTCATCTACAATATTGCCAGCATTGCGGATAACAAATATATCACCAAGTCCAACATCAAAAATAATTTCTGGGGAAACACGTGAGTCAGAGCAAGTTATTACAACAGCCATAGGCTTTTGAGTATTTTCTAATAATTCTTTACGCTTTTGAGCTGATAAATCTTTATTTAAAAGTTTCCCATTCGAAAATCTTTCATTTCCTTCTATTAATGCTTTTTCTGATAAACAGCTGTATACTTTATCCATGAACCGTCTCCTTAAAATTTTTAATTTATTATACCACTATTATTAAAGATATACCACCTTACACAGCCAAATTGCAAATAATAAATGTATCCTGTTAAATAGCTTTTTTCTCTGGTTCCACATGAACAACTACATATTTTATTTTAAATTCTCTTTCAAGCATTTTTTCTATTTCTTCTGTAATTTTGTGACTTTTAAGAACTGTTAAATTTGGATTAACTCCTATAACAACCTCAAGTAGTATATTATTTCCGTGAATTCTTGCTTTAATATCCTTCACATACTTAACGTCTTTAATCATACTTATATTTTGTGTTATATTTTCTAGATTGCCCTTATCAAAGCCATCCGTCAAATTATGAGATGTTTCTTTAAATATTTCATATCCGGTTTTGCATATTATAACTCCTACAATTATTGCTGCTAGTGGGTCTATCCATGGGAATCCAAACTGAGAAGCTATGATTCCAACTGCTGTACCAATACCAACAAATGCATCTGAAATATTATCTTTTGCCGTTACCATTAACGACGTGCTATTAATTTTAAGTGCAGTATTTTTATTATAAAGATATACAATATATATTATTATAGAACAAACAATTGCAACTACTGCGGCTAGCATATCCGGTACTTTTGCCTCAAAAAAAATAATAGAATGGATTCCATCATAAATTACCTTCAGCCCAACTCCTACCATTATCAAGGATGAAATAAGAGAAGCTACCGTTTCTGCTCTTAAATGTCCATATGCATGATCTTCATCTGCTGGCTTTCTAGATATTCTAATACCAACAATAATGGCGATTGATGCAATTATATCTGTAGAATTATTAAATCCATCGGCCACAAGTGCTTTTGAACTAGTAAAATATCCCACAATAAGCGTAAAGGCTGCCAAAACTATATACGCCATAAGGCTAATTCTTGCACCTCTCTCAGCAATTTTAAGATTTTTATAATTTTCTTCCATAGCCTTCTCCTTTAGAATGTAATATGGTTATATAGATATACTTATATTATATTCATAACATAAAATATTACTCAAATTTATACAACTTTTAAAAATAGTCCGATATACTAAAGAAAGAGGCTGTGGCACAAAATTACTTAATACACAAATTTTAAACATTGTGAACCAACTAAATCAAAGTACAAAGTACAGAGTATAAAGTACAAAGAAGGATGATTTACCTTTCCTTACGTCAGATAAATCTTAAACTTGACTGTTGTTAGCTTCGCTAACAACAGTCATGATTCGATTGCGTAAGCAATCAAAAATAAGTTATAAGATTTTCTGTAGCAAAACGGAAGAAAATCATCCTTCTTTGTACTTTGTACTTTATACTTTGTACTTTGGTTTAATTGGTTCTCATTAATTTTAAATTACATATTAAATACCATTAGTGCACCAGCAACCAATAATTAAAATTATGAATTTATAGTGAAACTATTTTGAAATTGAAGCCACTTGAGAATGTTCATAGTCTATATCCCATTCTGCATATTTACTATCACCACGATGATCTGCTAATTTATAATTATCCTTTAAAAATTCTCCTAAATCATCACTTACCTTATTAGCTCCCCAAATATTTAAATGACCATAATTGTTCATATCATTTTTAAAATCAAGATTTATACTTTTCATCTTATCATCAGTATTATAATTAATAAATGGTATATTGTTACTTTTAGCAATTTGTGCTACTTTATTAAACATCTTTTGTGGGTCCTTTACCCAATTTCCTAAATCCCCATCCGATTTTTTATCATCACAAGGCATATTTACAAAAACCAATTTAAATCCATCTTTTTTAGAAAGATCAATAATTTTATTTAAATATTCTTTAGTCCTACTTGGTATATCTGCTGTTTCCGTTGTTGGTGTGCTTATGGATTTATCCTTTCCATACCTATTCTCGCCAGCTTCAAAACCTTTTTCATAATAAACCTTGGAACTATCATAATTAAAATCTTCCTTCGTTAACTCCTGCCATCTATCATGATATTCTAATATAGGGAATATATAACTCATCCTACTTTTTAAAGGCACACAATTTTCAATGGCTTCAAGTTTATTAAGAGAAAATTTCATATTATCGAGATCATTTCTTATATATCCTTCATCACCATATTCATCTGTCAATCCTAAATAATACAAATCTACCACAACAATAGGATTCTTGTGTTTTTTTAAGACTTCCTTTAATAAATAATATGTTACATCAATAGGCTGACCACCAGTTGCATAATTATAGCTGGTTATACCATATTCGTGCCATAATACATTTGGATCAACTCCTCCATTCATATGACTCGAACCCATTAAAACAACATCATAATTATCTTTTGTATCCTTATATAATCCATCAATCAACTTACCTCGCTGACTGTTTTTTTCTACAAATATAGGATTAATAACAATTATAATTAGCATTACTATTGTAAAAAAAATCAAACCTTTTTTAATTGCCTTTTTAACCACAAATATACCTCCTAAAAGTGAAAATATATGAACTGACTAGGATTATACTCTGGTCCATATACACCAAATATAATAATAACCATTACAGCAATTAAATATGTAGACCATCTAAACATCATATTCTTATTTAAAAACTTCTCGTATAAATCATCTTTTCTTTGAAGTAAATTTCCTATTAAGATTACAAATATGCCTACTACAGCTACATAAAAATCTTTATACGATAATCCCAATTTAAAAATAGCACCGTTCATAAATACCCCAGGATTAAAATAAAACATATTCCTAATAAATCTCATAGCATTTTTAAATGAATCTGCTTTAAAAAATATCCATGCAAAATCAACTAAAGCAAAAGTTATTAAAACCTGCATAAGTTTATACCCAAAAGTTTCTGTCTTAATTCTAAACCTTTCTATAAGCCTATTTTTAAGTGGTGCTAACACTTTTTCTATAACCTGATAAATACCATGCAAAGTTCCCCAAACTATAAAATTTAAAGCTGAACCATGCCACAAGCCGCTTACTATAAAGACAATCATAATATTTCTATAATTTTTTATAGTGCTGCATCTATTACCACCTAAAGGAATATAAAGATAGTCTTTAAACCAAGAGCAAAGTGTAATATGCCATCGTCTCCAAAATTCTTTTATTGATTTAGAAAAGTAAGGTTGCCTAAAATTCCTCGATAATTCAAATCCTAGAACTCCGGCAACTCCTATTGCCATATCGGAATAACCTGAAAAATCACAATAAATTTGAAAAGTAAAGAATATAGATGCAATAATAACTTCAAAGCCTTTATAACTATTTGGAGCTGCAAATACAGTATCAACTAACTTACTTAACCTATCTGCAACAACTAACTTCTGAAAAAGTCCCCAAAGAATCAAAAGCAAACCTCTTTTTATCTTTTCATATTCAAATGAATGTTTTTCATCAAATTGACACAGCATGTGCTTGGCCCTTTCTATAGGCCCTGCAAGTAGCTGTGGGAAAAAGGCTATAAATGTAGCAAACTTGCCCAAATTTTTTTCAGCCTTTATATCACCTCTATAGATATCTATAATATAAGCAATAGCTTCAAAAGTATAAAAAGATATTCCTATAGGTAATGTGTGATTAAAGGATTGTATATGTATATTAAAATGAAATATTGAAAGTATTCTTATGATAATTGTAGTAAAAAAATTATAATATTTAAATACAAATAATATTGCTATATTGCATAAAATACTTATAATCATAATAAATTTTCTTAGCCTATTATCATACGTTTTATTCGATTTTTCTATCAATAATCCCGCTAAATAACTAATCAGTGTAATTATCAAAAGCAAAATAACATATTTAGGATTAGCACTCATATAAAAACAATAACTTGATAAAAGAAGCCAAATCCAACGTACTTTATGAGGTATATTATAATAAACAATAACCACAACAAGGAAAAACAGCAAAAATTCCATCGAATTAAATAGCAAATAAAACACCTAATTTCTATGTATATTACAAAATATAATGAAAAAACAAATAGTTTTATTGATTTTTCATTATATATTTTATTGTATATTTATGAATTCCAAATTACATAATTAATAACAAATTGATAACAAAAAGGTTACAAAACAATTACAAAAATCTTTACATAGTTTATCATAGTATTTTTTCTATTTAAAATCAATCTTTAAAATTTAACAACAACACACAAAAAAAGCAGTTAGATTATCTTACACAAATCTAACTGCCCTCAGCTATGATATCCTGCCTTTGCTTTTAAACAAATAGCTTAAGTATTTCTTCTTCTGTTAACGCTGCAAGGTTTTCACCATTAGAAAGTTCATCTCCAAGTAAATTTTCTATAAGCTTCTTCTTTTCCTTTTGCAATAATATAATTTTTTCTTCAATGGTTCCCTTTGCAACAATTTTTATAACTTGAACTACATTTTTCTGACCAATTCTATGGGCCCTATCCGTTGCTTGATCTTCTACTGCCGGATTCCACCAAGGATCAAAATGAACTACTACATCGGCAGAAGTTAAATTTAATCCTGTTCCACCTGCTTTTAAACTTATTAGGAAAACAGAATTTTCACCTTCATTGAATTTCTTAGTCATTTCCATTCTTTTTTGTGACGGCACAGAACCATCAAGATAACTATAAGTTATTCCATCTAAACTTATTCTTTTAGCAATATTAGAAAGCACAGAAGTAAATTGTGAAAATACAAGAACTCTATGTCCTTCTGATACACTATCATTTAAAAGTTCCGAAAGTGCTTCTATTTTTGCACTGCTGCCAGTGTATTCTTCCATTACTACGGATGGATCAAGGCAAAGCTGTCTAAGCCTTGTAATATACGCAAGTATCTCAATTTTACTGTTTTTAAATTCATCATTTTCTACCTTTTTTTTGATCAAATCCTGTGCGTGCTTTGCATAGGTTGCATAAACCTTTTTTTGTTTATCTTCGAAGTCAACCATCATAATATTTTCTATTTTATCTGGGAGCTCAAGTGCAACCTCTTTTTTCTTTCTTCTTAATATAAATGGTTTTATAAGCCTATTTAAATCTTCTATAACTTCTGGTTCTTCTTTAAGTTTTTTATAATATCTTACACTAAATCTTTTTTCATCATAAAGGTAGCCTGGCATTATAAAATCAAATATTGACCACAATTCCAAAACTGAATTTTCTATAGGCGTTCCAGAAAGAGCAAACCTTGTTTTTGTATTAAGCTTTTTAATGCTTAAGGCATTTTGCGAGTGAGGATTTTTTATGTTTTGAGCTTCATCTAATATGCAATAGTCAAACTCTAAACTTTTGTAAATTTCCAAATCTCTTTTTACAAGATTATAAGTAGTTACTATAACATCATAACCCTCTATATTTTTTATTATTTTTTCTCTGTCGTTTTTAGGTCCATTCCCTGCAATTACTTTCATACTAGGCGCAAATTTTTCAAATTCCTGTATCCAGTTATAAACTAATGAGGTTGGAACCACAATTAGTGTCTTACTTCCCTCATTTGAAAGCAGAAATGCAATGGTTTGAAAGGTCTTTCCAAGTCCCATTTCATCTCCAAGTATTCCTCCAAAGCCCAAATAATCTAAAGTTTTAAACCAGTTATAACCTACCTTTTGATATTTTCTTAAACTTCCATTTAAATTTTTAGGTTCTTTAAAATCTAGTTTTTCAATATTTTTCAGCTTATTTGTAACTTTTTTAAGTTCTGTTTTTCCTTTAATGTACCTTATATTATTATCTTCAAAATATTTATCTAAATAATAGGCTCTGTTTTTAGGTATTTCAATATGATTATTCTTAACAGCTTTTGGCGAAACCGAATCTAAAAGTTTCAAAAAATTTCTAAGTTCCATTTCCTCCAAATCAAGATATTCACCGTTTTTAAGCTTAAAATATTTAAGATTATCTCTAAAAGCCCTTAAAATAGCTGTGGTTTCTGTAGGTGGAATATCACCTAATTTAAAATCCAATTCAAAATAATTGTATTTACCTGTTTTTATATCTCCAGCTATACCTTTTGTACCTAAAGCTTTTATTCCTTTAAATCTTTCAGAATAAAACACCTCTCCTAGTTTTTGAAGCCTTTCTATTTCTGTTTTAAAAAATCTAAATATGTAGTCATCGCCAAAGCTTAAATAAAATTTCCCCTTAACCTCCTGGAACCCAAGTGCTCTTATAACCTCTAGCACTTCTAATTCTTTTTTAGCTGATCTATATATAACTTTTTCACTGCAATCCTCAAATATATTAAACTCATATGCTCCATACTTAACCTTTGTCGTAAGTGTAATATCTTTTCCATCTTTATCAAAATAAAATTTAAATTCACACTCTGCTTCAACTACTTTTTCCTTTATCTTTTTATCAAGGTTTACATTTTGAGATATAAAATTTAAATTTGGAATTAACTTTCTAAGCACTGTATCTTCTTTGGAACTAGGTAACGTCACAACCTTAGCATCATTAAAAACTTTAAAATAAGCTTCTAGCTTTTCGCAGTATTCATAACTCGGTAAATATATTGTAATTCCATATAAAAATACATTATTCCTTGAACCTAGAACTGTTGGCATCCCACCTGGGGCCTTTAAAACATATTCATCCTTTATATTTTTTAAATCGAAGGCTATATTAGGTGCTCCCTCTACTATTTCTGTTTCTATAGTTCTAAAGGTAAAGCCTTCATTTAAATAAACCCTATGCTTTTTTATTACTTGAAAAAACTCTCTAACCAAGTAATCTGGTACATGAACATATTTACCATCTATAAAAGGCTTTCTAATTTTACTGTGATATACATTACTGCCATCCATATTTATTAGCATTTGAATAAAATCTATAAGTCTTTTATCCTTAACACCAAGCTTTTGTTCTTTCATATTTAAAGTAAGATTTTTTCCATAACTTATAGGTATATTATTATAAATTGCTACCAAAAATTTGCCAATGTCTTTTAGAACATATAAACTATTAGAACTCATGGATGCAAGCCCTATTTTAAGTTCAAAATATATCCTATTGTCCCATTGATTTTTATTTATATAAACTTCTATTTTTAACTCTTCTTTATTTTCTCCATCGCCTAAAAGAATTGATAAAACATCTGCCCCTTTATTAACCTTGTATGTTTTTAATATGTTTTCTTTATTAAAAGCAGGAAACTTTACAAGTTCATCTAGTGTTTTATATATAGTTGCCATTAAATGTTTGCAACAATAATTTTCTTTTGAGAACTCATTTTTTTCAAAATCCATACAACTGCAATAAGTTGAAATTATATTTTTATCCTCTTTATCTATTTCAATTTCAGTTTTATATTCATTAAAAAGACTTTCGGAAATTACCTTTGCCTTTATGTTAAAAATACTTCCTTCGTCTTTTATATTTGCTTCTTCTACTAAATCATTGTTAAAAACTCTATATCCTTTATCAAAATTTTTTCCACTTATCTGTCCTTTAAATAATTGCAGCAACTCGTCTCTGTTCATTAAATTATCTCCCTAATAAAAATATTCATACATATAAACTATAACACAAAAACTTAATCAAGGGGCTAACACCATAAAAAAATGTTCAATAAGTTAAAATTAATGCGGAACATTAAAACAGAATACAAAGTAGCGTGAAGATTGATTTTCTTGCTCCTGATTGTATTGGCAAAGCCCTATACTTAATGCAGCTCCTGAGGAAAAGCCAAGGAAAACATATGTCCGATTTACTTCATTGCCCGACACTCGCCGCAAATTTGATATCTCTACGATTATGGCTTAAAATCATGCCACTGCCATAAAGAAAAAGATTTACCTTTTGTGATATTACATACTAATTAATTTCCAAATTAACGCTTGACATAATAGCAAATTTACTACTATAATAATAAAGAACGGAGGTTCCTTATTGTGCAAGTTTTAAAAGATGAAATTAGAAATAAAATATTGTTAGTTGCTGAGGACATGTTTTATCAAAAAGGATTTAAAGAAACTACTACACGTAATATTGCCAATGAAGCTGGAATAAGCGTTAGCAATTTGTATTTATATTATGAGAATAAAGAAGCTATTTTCCATGGAGTTATTGACCAATTTTATAAATTCTTTATAAGCAGTTTTGAAAATTTTTTTGACCATAACGATAAGAATATTGAAATGGCAGTTTATATTAGCACTTTTATTGAGAATATTATCATAAATAACCGAAAAAAGTTTGTTATTATATCTGATAAGAGCCAAGGAACGAAGTATGAGGGCTTTAAGCAACAAGTAGTTACAATTCTAAATTCTCACATAACTGCTCAAGTAGATAAAGATTTAGGTCAAAATCAATTAATCCTATATATATTATCTAAAAACTTTATTGATGGAATAATTGAAATCGCAAAACAATATAAGAATGAACATTGGCTAAAAAATAGCCTTAATATATTAGTCACATATCATATGAATGGTATGGCACATTTGATGCAATAAATTTTTTACTCAAATAAAGATTTTTAACTTTTATTTGAGTAAAAAAATTTTTTAAGCAAATAAAGAACAACTGCTCTTTATTGTAAAACTTACTTATATTAAAATAATGATAGGAGTGTTACTATGAAAGCTGTAATAATAGAATTTAGTCCATCAAATAATACCCACAGAGTAGGTGAATTGTTAAAAGCTAATCTTGAACAGAATAACATCTCTGTACAACTAGTTAATATTGCTGCAGATAAAAGGTATTTTTTAACGAACAATAAAAAAGATTTTTTACAAAAAACAATTGATAAACATGATATATTAATTATAGGTTCACCTGTATATGCACATCATCTTCAATATCATATTAAATATTTGATTAAAAATCTACCAAAGCCTGTAAATGGATGGGGTAAAGTAGCAGTACCATTTGTTACCTATGGCGGAATTAATTCAGGTATTGCGTTAGACGAAGCAGGCAAATTATTAAGAAAAAGTGGACGAAAAGTTTTAGCAGGCATGAAAGTATCATGTTCACATCATATGTCTAGGGCCTTTATGGAAGAAGAGTATAATAAAGATCAAGCAGAGGAGAAGTTGATTTTTACTATTGGTAAACTTGTTAAACGAATAACCCTAACTAATTTAGATTCTTTAAAAGATAACTCAAAATCCCTGAAGTATCAGGACTTAAATATCTATTTAAAGTCAAACTTAATATTCAGGGAAAAGACTTGGCATAAAAAAAGATATCCCAAAATAGTAATTAACGACAACCAATGCACTAAATGTGGTAAATGTATAAAGGTATGTCCGGTATGCCATTTAGATCAGAATAAAGACAAATCTATAATCAAAAATATGGACTCTGAATGCATTCACTGTTTTAATTGTATTTTTGAATGCCCACAAAAGGCAATTACTCCAATTGGTAATCTAAAGAGGGCAAAAGCCTTTATGGAAAGCGCAATACAAAAGGGGACAGAATATCCTGACACTTGCCTATATCCAAAGTTATGAATTTTATCTTACTAAATCATAATATAAGGGTGAAATCAATTTTTTAAAAAAATATCTCCCCATTTATGCTTTTATTGTGAATATAAAAAATAATAAATAAATGAAAATCGCCTCAGTAACCTAAAGCGATTTTCTACCTAATTCTGACTTTCTCTTTATTTATCTAACAATTTCCACTAGATTTATGTCTTCTTTTTCTTCGATACAATACTCCACCTCAACCTCTCCTCTAATTGAAATATGAAAGGTTATCCGTGGATAGGCTTTTAACTTAACTCATACAGGCTAGCTTCCTTAGGAAATTCTTCTATCAACAATATCATTTGTTATATGACTATCTTTTTTAATAACAATGGGATTATCGTCATCCCCAATTATGCGTACACCTTCATCCACAATTACATTCTTATCTAAAATAGCATTTTTTATATATGCATTTTTCTTTATATTTACGCTGGCCATAATAATGGAATGCTCAATCACAGCAGCTTCAGAAATTCTACACCTTCTTGATATTAATGAATCTACAACGGTTCCGTCAACTATAGACCCTGATGCAAACTGACTATTATTTACAACCGAGTTTTGTGCATAATGAGTGGGAACTTCATTGGCTAATTTTGTATATATTTTTTGATTTGAGTATAGCAAAGAATTAAATTTACTTGGCTGAAGCATGTCCATATTGGCACGATAATATGATGGAATGTCATAAATATTACTTAAATATCCTGTATATTCATAACTCATACAAGCTTCATTATCTATTTTTTCTCTAAGAAACTTGATAATACTTTCTATTTTTTTATCATAATTTTCTAATATCTCTATTAGCCATTGAGTTTTTACGATAAAAATATCCATACATAAATTGTACTTTTCTGCTAATTCTAATTCAGCCTTTGAGTTATTATAAATAGAAATATTTTTATCTGATTCTAAATTAATTAATAAATTATCATCAGAAATATTTTCAGAAGTAACCCTTTTATAGACCACCGTCATATTACGGCTGCTTTGTTTATGAATTTTAATAATTGATTTTAAATCTATATTGCATAACATCTTACTTCCCATAATTAAAGTAATTTCTGAACTTGATTTTCTTAAATAATCTATAACATGAGAAACAAAATCTTGTTCGTATTCATCTTCACTATTCTTTTTACTAAAATGCATAATAAATTTATTTCTAAGAGAATCTAATCCCCATTCTTTTCCTCCATTAATATGATCAAATACTGACTGCATATCATCATGGTTCATCAAAAGAAACAAAGCTTGAATATTTGCATTTATTACATTTGATAGTTGAAAATCAAGCAACCGATATTTGCAATCAAATGGGAGTGTTGCTAATGGACGATGAGCTGTTAAATCTCGTAAATCTCCGCAGCAATTTACATTATCAATTATCGCACTTACTCTATTAGTCTTCATTTGAAATCACCCCTATTACTTCTGAATAACCAACAACAGATATTTCTCCTTCAGAATACACTGTTGCATTGTCACCTACCACAGCATTTTCTCCAATGATTGCATTTTTAATGAAAACATTTTTTCCTATTGTTGCACCAGGCATAATTACACTTTTTTCGATTTTGCTTCTTTCCTTAACATGTACATCAGTAGAAAGAATTGTATCTTTAATTTCTCCTGCAACATAGCATCCATCGGCGATTAAAGAATTTTTAATAACTGCCGTTTTAGTAAAAAAATGTGGCGGAGAAATGGTATTTTTAGAATAAATTCTCCAATTATTATTACGCATATCTAAATCATTTTCTATATCGATGAATTCCATATTAGCTTCCCAAAGTGAATCAATTGTCCCAACATCTTTCCAATAACCATCAAAGCGAAAGGCATATACATTTTCTCCTGAATCTAAATAGGATGGAATTACATGTTTTCCAAAGTCAATCATTTCAGCATCTTTAGAATAGCTATTAATTAAAACTGTTCTAAGTCTTTGCCAATTAAAAATATAAATTCCCATTGAAGCTAAATTATTTTTTGGTTCTTCTGGTTTTTCTTCAAACTCTATAATACGAGAATTCTCATCAGTATTCATAATTCCAAAACGAGACGCTTCTTTAATTGGCACTTCGATAACTGCAACAGTTAGAGACGCATTTTTTTCTTTGTGAAAATCTAACATTTCTTCGTAGTTCATTTTATATATGTGGTCACCTGATAAAATTAAAATGTATTCCGGATTAACTTGATCTATATACGCAATATTCTGATATATTGCATGTGCAGTACCTTGAAACCACTTTTCTCCATCAGAACTAGAGTATGGCTGCAAAATTGTTAAACCTGAGTCAATGCCATCAAGCCCCCAGCTAGAACCATTTCCTAAATGGCTGTTTAAAGCTAAAGGCTGATATTGCGTTACAACACCTACCTCTTTTATTCCAGAGTTTGTACAATTGCTTAAAGTAAAATCTATAATTCGATATCTTCCCCCAAAAGGTACAGCTGGTTTTGCAATATGCTTAGTTAATGCCCCTAAACGAGTTCCCTGCCCACCGGCTAGTATCATAGCTAACATTTCTGTTTTCTTCATAATATTAGGTGAATAAATCACCTTCCCCCCTTCCATAAATTCTTCATATAAATTGAAGGATTGTGAGACTCAATAATCGCAGTTTCAGTAAACGTTTACAAGTTATGGATTATAAAGGCACCCTCTTGTGCTTGACTAAAGCTTCAAAAAATAATTGTTGACTAATCATATAACCCCTCCTCAATTTAATAAATTCGAAAAAAGAAAACGTATTCAAGAACTGTAACAATATTTACTTTTGTTTATACTTATATGATATCTAAATCAGCTATAATTGTCAAGTTTTTGTAGGTTCATGTACAACTTGTAACATTGAAATTGCAAATACCAAGTTTATCTTAGCAAATTACAATTTATCGAGGAGAAGCCAAAGTACAAAGTACAGAGTATAAAGTACAATGAAGGACAATTTTTCTCCGTTAACACTACGAAAAAATCTCAAAACTTATTTTTTTATTGCTGCGCAATCGCGCCATGCATGGTACTCAGCGAAGCTGATACCATTTAAGTTTAAGGGGCTGTCGCACAAAATTATTTTATACGCAAAAAAGTATTGCGAGATAATAGCTAAATTTTTTCGTCTAAAAAGAAGGCGAAAAAGCTAATAGTGAAGGGTTTTAACTTGCTTTGCTCGTTAAAAGGTGAACTTTTTTCACTTATGTGAAAAGCAAAGGATGATTTTCCTCCGTTTTACTATGGAAAATCTTTAATTTAAATTTATAATTTTTTACGTAGCAAAGCGAAGGAAAAATAACCTTAACTTTCGGATTTATCTGAAAAGTTAACCTTTAACGTGCACAGTATCGTTAAAACCTTCACTTGATTTTGTTCGCAATAATTTTAAATTATAGTTAAATATTTTCTTAGTGCGACAGCCCCATCCTTCTTTGTACTCTGTACTCTGTACTTTGTACTCTGCTCTAAAAATTGTAATTTAACAGGATGAACTTGGTAAAAGCAATTTTAATTTTCCAAACTACTTATCTATAATAAAGGCTAGTGCTCAAAATATTGATTAACCATTTACAATAATGATATACTTAGGCATAAACATACTGAACACAAATGGTAGTAATGACTATCACAATCTTCGATTAATTTATGAATATGGAGTTGAGTTTATGAACTTAAAAGACTTAGAATACTTTAAAGAAATAGCTCTAGAAAAAAGTTTTACAAAAGTTGCAGAAATGTTTAAGGTTAGTCAACCAACAGTAACCTATGCAGTTAAAAGATTGGAAAATGACTTAGGGACAAAGTTAATAATTAGAGATAACTCTCATAAATCTATTATTTTAACGCAAGCTGGTAAAATTCTAGAAATTCATACTGAGAAAATATTTCAAGAAATCAACGTTACAAGAACCGAAATCAATCGATTAAAAGACAATGTCATTAAATTAGGTCTCCCACCGATTATAGGTAATTTCTGTTTACCTAAATTGTATCCACATCTCTTTAAAGAAGGTTTAATGAACCATATTAATTTAGTTAATGGAGGCTCCAATGATCTCTACACTCTATTAATGAGAGGCGAAATTGATATTGCGTTATTAGGTTCTTCCCACCTTATATCTGATGAAAATTTAACTAGTGAGTTATTAATTCAAAATAAATTTATGATTGTAGTTAGTGCAAGCCATCCCCTAGCAAAGGAAAAAAGTGTTTCACTTTCAGATTTAAAGGAAGAAAAATTTGTTCTTTTAAATCATCACTACATCCACCTAAATGCATTTCGAAATTTTTCAAAATATGCCTCTTTTGAACCTGAAATTATATATAAAAGCAATGACTTAAATATTTTAAAAGGAATGATACGAGAACGAGTTGGAATTGGCTTTTTAACAGAAATCGCAATGGATAAATCGGATGGACTTGTTTATATTCCACTTAATGATGAGCCTCAGCTTAATTTTAATGTATTTCTTGTTCAACGAAAAGTTTCATTAAAATCAAATTATGTTAATAAAATTTTCAATTCAATTTATACCTTTTATAAATCGAATCAAGAGTAGCTCATATAAATAAAATTTATGTTAGCTAACAAATTTGACTATAATAACCCCTCAAATATAATATATGGTTACAAACAAAAGGAGGAGTTATTTATGTTAAGTACAGAAATTTTAAATAATCCATTTCTCAATAAAGGAACTGCATTTACTAAAGAAGAAAGAAAAAAATTTGGTTTAAATGGAACATTGCCAACACAAGTCCAAACATTAGAACAACAAGTGGTTCAAGCTTATGGACAATATTTGAGTAAAACAACTGATTTAGAAAAAAGAATTTTCTTAATGAATATTTTCAATACAAATCGTACACTATTTTACAAATTGATGTCTGAGCATGTCGTAGAATTTATGCCAATAGTTTATGATCCAACTGTTGCAGACTCTATAGAGCAATATAATGAGCTATTTGTAAAACCTCAAGACGCAGCTTTCTTATCTATTAATGAACCAGAAAATATTAAAGAAAGCCTAAAAAACGCTGCAGGTGGTCGTGATATTCGTCTAATAGTAGTAACTGATGCTGAAGGTATACTAGGTATGGGAGACTGCGGCGTAAATGGTGTAGATATCGCTATAGGTAAGTTAATGGTATATACTGCCGCAGCTGGCATTAACCCTAGTCAAGTATTACCTGTGTCTATTGATAACGGAACAAACAATGAAGAATTGCTTAATAACCCACTTTATTTAGGAAACCGTCATAAAAGAATTTATGGTGAAAAATATTACGACTTTATTGATAAATTTGTTCAATCAGCTACAGAATTATTTCCTGAATTATTGCTTCATTGGGAAGATTTTGGACGTTCAAATGCTGCTACTATCCTAGAAAAATATCAGGATAAGATTACAACCTTCAATGATGATATTCAAGGAACAGGAATTGTTGTTTTAGCAGGTGTATTAGGTGCTTTAAACATTTCTAAAGAAAATTTAGCTAATCAAACTATAATGACCTTTGGTGCTGGTACTGCTGGTGTTGGAATTGCAAACCAATTACTAGATGAAATGATTCGTCAAGGTGTCCCAGAAGCAGAAGCACGTAAACATTTCTACATGGTAGATAAACAGGGTCTTTTATTCGAAGATACAGAAGGATTAACTCCTGGTCAAAAACCGTATGTTAGAAGCCGCTTAGAATTTAGCAATTCAGATGAATTAACTAATTTAAAAGCAGCAGTAAAAGCAATCCATCCTACAATAATTATTGGTACTTCTACTCAGCCAGGTGCATTTACAGAAGAAATTGTAAAGGAAATTGCAGCTAATACAGCTCGTCCAATTATCTTCCCATTATCAAATCCTACTAAACTTGCCGAAGCAAAAGCAGAAGATTTGATAAAGTGGACAGATGGTAAAGCTTTAGTTGGTACTGGAATCCCAGCTGCAAATGTTGAATACAAAGGTGTTACTTATCACATAGGTCAAGCAAATAATGCATTAATGTATCCAGGTTTAGGTCTTGGAATTATTGCTTCAACTTCCACTCGTGTTAATAGTGAAATGTTATCTCAAGCAAGTCATGCTTTAGGCGGAATTGTTGATCCTACTGAACCAGGTGCAGCGGTATTACCACCTGTATCAAAATTAGCCGAATTTTCGCACACAATAGCTGAGATTGTTGGTCAAAGTGTATTAGATCAAAAGCTAAATCGCGAACCAATTTCAGATATTAAAAAAGCAGTAAAAGATACTAAATGGACTCCTGAATATTCTCCATTAGAAATCAAATAAATATTTTGCCTATAATCGTGGTCTATTTAAGTAAGATCACGATTATATAAGCTGTAATTTTTTAGTCTTTCATCTAAAGATAAATATATAAAAGAAAGGAATCATAAATATGTCAGAGAAATCAAGTAATTTAAAAGATATTCAAGCTGATAAAGAAAAAACTGGTTTTTGGTCAATAAAAATCAGTGGAATAAGTCTTCCAATGTATTTAATTATGCTAGTTATTCTAATTGTTTCAATTAAATTAGGTAAATTACCAGGAGGCATATTAGGATCTCTTGCTGTACTAGTATTGCTTGGAAATTTATTTCATTACATTGGAAATCATTTACCTATTTTTAAGTCTTATTTAGGCGGCGGGGCTGTTTTCTGTATTTTTGCTTCTGCCCTTATTGCTACTTTTGGTATATTACCTGCTGGGCCAGTTAAAACAGTTACAAGTTTCGTAAATGATGCTGGCTTTCTTGATTTCTATATTGCGGCTTTAATTACAGGAAGTATTTTGGGCATGAAGCGTGATTTATTATTAAAAGCATCAGTTCGTTTTATTCCTGTAGCATTTATTTCAATGGCTGCATCATTATTAATGGTAGGATTTGTTGGTATGCTAATAGGTCATGGCTTTGGAAAATCAGTATTATATGTTTCACTACCTATGATGGCAGGTGGTATCGGAGCTGGTTGTGTACCTTTGTCTGGAATTTATGCTTCTGCATTAGGAAAGCATTCCTCAGATATTATATCACAATTAATTCCAGCATCTGCTTTGGGAAATGTACTTGCAATTATCGGAGCAGCTTTAATTTCTAAAATAGGAGCACATTTTCCAAAATACAATGGTTATGGCGCTATTATGAAAGCAGATAATGTAGAAACAAAAGATGAAAAAAGGGAACTAAAATTAGATGTTATCCAAATGGGAGTTGGCTTACTTGTTTCAGTTTCATTTTTTATGCTAGGAAATATTCTTAATTATTTTGTTCCACACGTTCACGCATATGCATTCATGATTATTATTGTTGTTATTTGTAAGGTAACTAATATTATCCCAAAATATTATGAAGATTGTGCAATCATGTTTAATAGCCTAATTATGAAAAATTTAACTCCAGCAGTATTATCTGCAATAGGAATTGCTTTACTTAATTTAAACGTATTGGCTCAATCATTAAATTGGCAATTTATAGTTCTTTGCTTTACAAGTATTTTAACAATATCCATTGTTTCAGGTTTTATAGGAAAACTATTTGGATTATATCCTGTTGAATCCATGATTACTGCAGGATTATGCAATAACAGTATGGGTGGCACAGGAAATGTAGCTGTTCTTTCAGCATCCAACCGTATGGAATTAATCGCCTTTGCTCAGATGGGCAATAGATTAGGTGGTGCCATTGTATTAATTTTAGGAAGTTTTTTAATACGTATTCTAAAATAGTTAATGCATTAAATTAAGTTAGCTTAATAAAAAATCACCCAGAACTCAGTAAAAGTCTAGGTGATTTTCTCTTATATTTTATATTTTATATTTTATTTTTTATCTATTATCTTAGTTCATTATAAGCTTGCAATCTATTTACATGCACTGCTAAATAAGTCAATTCATCTTTAGGAATAGCTTTCCCATATATCTTTTCAACATAATCTTTTATTTTAAATGCAATTTCCATTGATTCAGGGTACAGTGTTGCTATTTGTTCAAACATTACATCATTTTCATCTTTAAGCAATTCATCATTAAAGAATCTATCCGTGAAGAACTTCACATGAGTAATAAAACGTTGATAATGAATCCCTTCTGTCTTAAAATTATTTCCAAGAGAATATCTCACTAAATTAACAATTCCACCAATCATTTTTGCATACTTCATACTGTCTCTTGAATTATTAGTTTCTGCTTGAGCATTTATTAAATGAAATGCAATATTTGCAGCTTCTTCGTCTGGAAGCTTAATTCCTGCTAACTCATTCAAAATCTCTAAGGCATATAATCCAATTTTGAATTCCTCTGAATAATAATTTTTTATTTCCCAATAAACACGGTTTGTTATATTAATGTTCTTTTTAGCTCTTTCTACTGCAAAATTTAAATGGTCACTTAAAGTAAAATATATACTAATATTAAGTTTACAATCAAGTTCATGTTCAGCTTTTAAAACAATTTTTTGAGTTATATCAAGATATATTGGGGGAATTGAATCTAATAAATTTAAGTATTCTTTTATCTGAATGTTTTCAACAGGCATAAAAATTTGGTCTACAACTTTATTTTCAACAATATCTCCATTTTTTTTACCATAACCTATACCTTTTCCCATGCAAACAAATTCCTTGTCATACTCATCAATAGCTAAAATAACACTGGAATTAAGTACTTTTTTTATTTTCATAATCATCCCCCCATTATCTCTAGTCTAGAATTTCTCCATTTGTTTTTATAACATTTTTGTACCAGAAAAAAGAATCCTTCTTTGATCTTTCTAATGTTCCATTTCCTTCATCATCTTGATCAACATATATAAATCCATATCTCTTGCTCATCTGTGATGTAGAAACACTTATACAGTCAATAGGTGCCCAGCTAGTATAACCAAGTAAATCTACTCCCATTTCTACAGCTGTTTTCATTTCCTTTATATGTTCCTTAAAATAATCAATTCTATAATAATCATGAATAGTTCCATCTTCTTCAACAACATCCTTAGCTCCCATTCCATTTTCTACTATCATTAGTGGAATCCTATATCTATCATATAATTCAATTAATGATATTCTAATTCCAACTGGGTCTATCTGCCAACCCCATTCCGTAGAAGGCAGATAAGGATTTTTCACACCCATTATAGTATTTCCAGATGCCTTTTCTTTAGTTGTATCTGCCGACTCTGTTCTTGACATATAATAACTAAAAGACAGATAGTCAGCTGTATTCTCCTTTAATATTTCTTCATCATTTTCTTCCATTTTAATCTGTATTCCTTTATTTTCCAAGAAGGCTTTATATAATCTAGGATATTCTCCAAATATCTGAATATCAGCATGGGTATAATTTGCTAAATTGCTATTTAATGAAAGTAATACATCTTCCGGATTGCAAGTATTAGGATATGTAGTTAACTTTGTTAACATACATCCCATTTTACTATCTTTAATAATTTTTCTACATTGTTTTGTTGCTAAAGCCGCCGCAACATATTGGTGATGCAAAGCTTGATAAACAGCTTCATCAAGCTTTCCTTCTGGACATTTATCTGGAATAATTCCAGCAGTTATAAATGGATGCCTACCAACACTATCTATTTCATTAAATGTCAACCAATACTTAGCATACTCACCAAACGACTCAAAACAAACTTTCGCAAACTTAACAAAATAATCAACTAATTTTCGTTCAACCCATCCATTATATTTCAAACTTAGATGCAAAGGCATTTCATAGTGTGATAATGTAACAATTGGTTCGATATTATACTTCTTAAGCTCTTTAAATATACTTTCATAATATTTAATTCCTTCTTTATTAGGTTCGCTTTCTTCTCCAGTTGGGAAAATTCTTGTCCAAGCAATGGAAATTCTTAGAGCCTTAAATCCCATTTCACTAAATAACTTAATATCCTCTTTATAATGATGATAAAAATCTATTCCTCTTCTCTTTGGATAAAATTTTGTGGTTTTATCTTCTATGGCTTCCCGAACAATTTTTGAAGTAATCTTATTATGTCCTGCATAATCCTCAACACTTAGATTCGGTTTATAGTTAGCCACATCAGCCACTGACATTCCTTTTCCTAGAGCATCAAAAGCTCCCTCAACTTGATTTGCTGATATCGCTCCACCCCATAAAAAATCTTTTCTAAACGACATTTTACACATCAACTCCTGTTCAATTTATTTCTAGTACATTATCTCTCTTGTCAACTTCTTTACTTTCTACAGTTTCTATCTTAGCATCTGGCCTATTCGTAATAATTACTGAAGTTACTGGATCAAAACCTTCTTCAATAATTTTATCTAAGTCAAACCTTAATAATAAATCTCCTTGCTTTACACTTTTTCCCACAGATACTTCTGGATAAAAGTATTTTCCATTCAAATTCACCGTATCTAATCCCACATGAAATAGAATTTCAGTACCATCCTCAGATTTCATAGCTAAAGAATGTTTTGTTTCAAAAATCATTTTTATTATACCATTTACTGGAGCATACAATTCTCCCTTAGAAGGAATTATAGCGATACCTTCTCCCATTAATTTATTAGAAAAAACTTCGTCTTTTACTTCACTTAAAGGAATTAACTTTCCTTCCACTGGTGCATTAAATTTTTCTTTTTCATTTTTAACTTTTTTATCTTCATTATTAGTAACTTTTTCTTTCCATAAAACTGCTACTGCAATAAAAGAAACTATAAATGAAATCACTAATCCAATTACTGCATTCATTAGATTATTTGGTAATGTTTTAGAAATAAACATTGATAAACTTGCTATTCCAGGGCCAACTGCTGCATATGCCTCAACTGCTTTAATTCCTAAATATGCTCCACCTGAAAAAGCACCAATCATAACACCATAAAGTACACGCTTATGCAAAATTGTAACACCATATAATGCAGGTTCTGTAATTCCAAACATTGCTGAGATACCTGCTGAAGTTGCAGTTGATTTTAGTTTTTTATCCTTTGCGCGAATAGCTACAGCAAAACATGCGCCACCTTCAGAGATATTGTGTGCTAGTGATGCAGCATTATATATTAATTCTTTGCCTGTTTGACCTAAGGAAGTTACTACATATGGTATCATTGCCTTATGCATACCTGTAACAACCATAAATGGCAAGAATGCTGCTAACATTGCTACTGCTATCCAACCAAACTTTGCAAAAATAAACATAATTACTTTAGCGAAATATATTCCGAAGTTAAATCCTATTGGTCCAAGCACTATCAAGGTTATTGGGAAAACTATTAGTAAAGACATCATTGGAACAAAAAAACTACGAATAACCTTTGGACTAATTTTATTAAAGAATTTTTCTAGCTGTGAATAACACAATACGCATAATATTGCTGGAAAAACCTGACTTGCATATGTTATGTTTTTCACTGGTATATTAATAAATATAGCTCCACCTGCTAGCATCTTTGCTAAATCAGGTGTCAAAAGTGCAGCAACAGCAGAAACAGCAACTAATGGATTAACTTTCATCTTATTAGCAGTTGTAATGGCAACTAAAATCGGCAAGAAATATATTGGTGCATTTGCCACAAACATCAACATTTTATATGTCTGTGTAGTACTTGATAAAATGCTAAGCATGTTCAAAAGCATTAAAAGTGACTTTAAAATACCGCCTCCAGCTATTGCCGGAATCAATGGCTGAAATACACTTATAACAAAGTCTAATGCTATTGTACCTATTTTTCTTTTCTCTTTATTACTTTCCTTATTTATTCCTTTATCAGAAATAAGTTTCTTAATTTCAGTGTAAACCTCAATGACATCGTTTCCAATTATTACTTGAAATTGTGCATTTTCCTTAACACCTAATACTTCAGGCATGCTTTTAAGTTCATCTTGATTTACTTTCTTATTATCAATAAGGGAAAATCTTAATCTTGTTGAGCAATGTTCTAGATGTTCAACATTTTTATCTCCACCTACAGCTTTTACTATTTTTGATGCTACTTCTTTATAATTCATATTATTCATCTCCTATTATTAAATAATAATTGCAGACTTTTTTATTTGGCCAATATAAAAAAGGACTCGGATAAGCTAATTTAATATTAGCTTATTCAAGTCCTGCCTGCATTACCAGTCACATGCCTGATACTTATATACTTTTTATGTTATGAATAGAGTATATCACGGACAAATGAAAACGTCAACATCCTTATAACTTATTTCTTTAGTTAGTTAGAGGATATTATTACAAAAAGTGGAGATAACGAAACCTAGCTATCCCCTTTCCTACGGTATCCTTCCATAACATTAATACCAATCTGCCACATATCTTCACAATCACAGCTTGCCCCTGCCATGCCAATAATCTCATCTCCATTTAAAGCCCCAATAGCCCTAAAACAAAATAAATGTTCTTTGGAACTTATTTACCTTAAAACTGTTCAACAGAAAGCCACTCTTCTAACCAAACCCGTAATCCTTTATTTCTTCCCCATTCAGCAACTTCTCTCATAATTTCTACGGCTTTATCTACTTCATTATTGCGTATTTCTAAATCACACATTTAAACACCCCTTAATTTCTTTTTCTATATCTCCATAAGTTAAGCCAGCAAATCCTATAGATTTATTATAGTGAGCTAAAAATGATAACCCTCCAGCGCTTTTTATAATCCTAATAGCATCTTCCAGTTTAATTAGTTCTTTCTGTCCATAGGAATTGGATCTAAGTATTTATCCTAAATCTAGAATATGCACTATCCTTCCATTTTTATATATAGAACTTATCTCTATACCTCCTAGAAAATCTATATTATTTGTTTTTGCCAATATAGACATTTGCTTTATACCATCTATATTATCATGATCTGTTAGTGCTATAGGTTTAATCTTCTCCTTAATAGCTACATTTATTAATTCTTTTGGAGTACATGCTCCATCAGAAAAATTAGTATGTGTATGCAAATCTATTTTATAATTCATATAAACTCCTTTAGATTAAACTACATTATTAAATAATGCATATCGCTTTCTAAAATCAGTAGGACTTACACCAAGCTGTATCTTGAAGAACTTAGTAAAGCTCGAAGGCTGCTCAAAACCAAGCTTATACGCAATACAGTATATCGGTTCGTTCGTTGTAATAAGGAGCTTTTTTGCAAGTTCTAAAACCTGCAATTTTATATACTCTTGTGTAGTTTTACCAGTTTCCTTTTTTAGCATATCAGAAAGATAATTAGGTGAATACCCCATTGCCTGTGCAAGTCCTTTTACACTCGGCATTCCTGCTTTCTCGATTGACTCTACGGAACACTGCTCGCTCAAAAGTATTTCAAACTTTGCAATCGACTCTTTGATAACTGCTGTTCTTGTTATAAATTGTCTACCATAAAAACGCTTAGCATAATTTAAAAGCACTTCAAGATTTGATACTATCAAGTCATTGCTATACATATCTAAATTACCGCTATACTCCATATGTATATTCTTTATAATTGACTCAATAATTTCTTTTTCCAAATCAGACAGCTGCAATGCTTCATTTGCATCATATTCAAAAAAGCTGTATTCAGACATTTTATGCCACAATGAACTTCCACGGATTAAATCAGGATGAAAACACAGCATCCAGCCATTAGTTTTGTTATCCTCGTTTATTTTACCCTTTGCAATCATCTGCCCTGGCGCAGTAAATATCAAGCTACCTTCATCAAAGTCAAAATACTTTTTTCCGTATATCAACTCACAATCAATATTGTTTTTTAATGAAATCATATAATAATTCATAGAAAAAGATACATTGTAGTATTCTTCTTTTGGATTTATTTTATCTAAATCAATTAAAGAGATTAATGGATGCTTTGGCTTTTCACATCCCAATAATTCGTGCAAAAAAGATATAGAATCGATATTTATCATTCTTTATCTACCCCTATTCGTGTTTTTTATTCCTCATACTTTATTATTATACACATATCAACATTCAATAACATATCCAAATCCCCGATAAACTTGTTTAAAATACATATATCGTTCATCTGTAATACGGACAATATCATCTGTAATTAGGATATGTATGCTCATAGTTTTTCAGTATACGATACAAGTAGAAATTAAAGAGGAAAAGAGGAATACGAATATGAAAAATTTTACATTTTATAATCCAACAAAAGTGGAATTCGGAAAAGATAAAGAAAATTTAATTGGTAATTACATGACTCCTTACTCCACTAAAAAGGTTTTATTACTATTAGTATATCATCATATTCATATGTCACTAAGCAAGAATAGGAGAACGAAATGAAGATATTTTATTTTACAACTACAGGAAACTGCCTGGAAGTAGCTAAAAAAATTGGTGGAGAACTTATATCAATCCCAGCTGTGCTAAAATGTGATAAATTTGACTTCGAAGATGACATCATAGGGATTGTAACACCGAATTATGAAGGCGACCTTCCATCACCAGTGAAAGAGTTTTTGAAAAGAGTGAAATTAAAAGCTGATTACCTTTTTGGAATTATAACATACGGTGCATTTAATGCCAATGCAAATGAAGTATTACTTAGGATTGGTCAGCAAAATCATATTCAATTTAATTATATAAACAGCATAATAATGGTTGATAACAGTTTTGTTTATTTCGATATTGAAAAACAGATAAAAAACTTACCAAAGAAAAGAGTAGCTGAATCTATCATAAAAATAAAGACTGAAATAGAGCATAAAATAAATAAAATCTATGGAATAAATATTGGACGCAAACTAATAGGCGTATTAATTAGTTCATATCCAAAAAAGAAAAAAAATTACTCTAAAAAATTTTATGTTGAAGATACATGCATTAAATGTGGAATTTGTGAGAAAGTCTGCCCTATTGATAATATCAGCATAGAAGATAAGCCTGTTATCCATGATAAATGTATTCTATGCGGTGCTTGTACACATAATTGTCCTAAAAACTCTATACGATATAAGGGTGAAAAAAGTAAATCAAGATATAGAAATCAAAATGTGAGCGTTACAGAGATTATTGCTGCGAATAATTAAATTATAAATTATTATTGATATGCTCCCTTCTAGGTAGACAAGTGAAATAACAAAAAACTTGTTACTTAGGAGGGAGCTTATAAGCTAATGCGACAGCCCATTTTTGTAAAATTTGTATCACAAAATCTATGTTTTTTTATTTTCAAATAAGACATGTCTAAATAATTTTAGATATATCCTCTAAATCCATAGCTGAAGAAGTCAATTCTTGAATTGCTGATGCTATTTCTTTAGTTGAAATTGATTGTTGTTCCCCAATGCTTGAAGCTTTATTGATTATTTCTAGCATAGTTGATGATTTTTCATTAATTCTTTTTAAAATATCCTTAATATTATTAACCGAGTTTACACTATCATCTGACATTTTACGAATCTCTTTTGCTACTACAGAAAACCCTTTTCCATGTTCACCTGCTCTTGCTGATTCTATAGACGCATTTAGCCCCAATAATTTAGTGTTTGAAGCTATTGCATTAATAAAACTTAAAATATTGTCTGTTCCTTTTATTTCATTTACGACATCTTGAATTTTATCTTTTAAGTCTGCTAGATTACCACTCAACGACATTGCCGAAGATGCTACCTCTTCAGTTGTTGCTGTTATCTCTTCAGATGTTGATACAATATTTTGAGAAGCATTTTGTAGGGTCTCTTGTGCTGCTAAAGTAGTACAAGTTGATATCGCACCAATTAATTTATTATTATCAAAAATAGGTGTTGCAATTGCCCTTATGGGAATTCCATAAGCTTCACTTGATAAATTTACATGCACTTCTTTGCCTGTATTAAGGCACTTAGCAACAGAACCTGATTCTAAGACTTTAGAATTGAGAACAATATTTAGGTTAAAATTTTTACCTGCCACATATTCTAAAATAACTCCTTTATCATCAGTTATCATTACTGCACAATCTAATGGATTTAATTTTTTAAATAATTCAATATTGGCTTTTAATGTAGCTAATACATCCATAACATTCTTCTCCTCATAGTGATATTTCTTGACTTTTTAAATTGATTATAGCATATTTTGTCGATATTTTACTAGCTATCTCATAAGAACATTTTTTCCATTTACTATATCAAACTTACATAGTCCGTATTATATAGATATTTTTATATTCACATGATTTATCATCAACCTTCTTCTAAAAACAAAAGAAGAAGGATAACCTCCTCCATTACTTAGATACATCATTAAATTATCATTTATATTAATCTCTATCAATTCATTTTCCTAATTGTTGCACACTTTATCTCTCTTAGAATATTTGAAAATTGCTTTTTCAAAATCCTCTTTCTTAAAATCTGGCCATAAAACATCAGTAAAATACATTTCTGTGTGTGCCATCTCCCAAAGCAAAAAATTAGATAGTCTTCTTTCCCCTCCAGTTCTAATAAATAACTCTGGTTCAGGAATATCAGCTGTATCCATATATGTATCAAAAAGTTCTTCATTAATTTTTGAAATATCAATATCCTTATTAAAATATTCTAATGCTATTTTTTTAGTTGCACGTATAATTTCATCTTTTCCACCATAATTTATTGCAATTTGAAACTTTAATCCTGTACAATTTGCTGTTGCCTTCTCTAAATTATTCACTAAGCCTTGAAATTCATCATCCATTTTTTCCATATTTCCTATTATTTTTACCCTCATATTATTATTTACTGATATTTCAACATATTCACTTAAGTATTTCTTTAATAAATTCATTAGGCCTTCAACTTCATCTTTAGGACGCTTCCAATTCTCTGTTGAAAAAGCATAGACTGTTAAATATTCTACTCCCAAATCGCTTGCAGCTTTACATATATTCTCCAAAGTTTTGCTGCCTTGCATATGCCCAAACGTCCTCGGCATAAATTTCTTTTTTGCCCAACGTCCATTTCCATCCATCATAATTGCTATATGCTTTGGAATTTTCATATTATCCATTTCGTACCTCCATAATACTTTTATGTAATAATTTTACCACAAGAATATTCCAATTAAAACGTATGATATAATATAGGCATAACACCCTTTAGAATGGAAAATTTCAAATACTGAATTCATCCTAATAAAATTGAATTCATAGAGCAGAGTACAGATGACGGAGTACAGAGTACAGTGAATGATGATTTACCTTTCGCTCTACTTAGGTAAATCTTAAATTTAAGTATATCAGCTTCGCTGAACACAACGTATAATAGAATTGCGTAAGCAATAAAAATAAGTTCTAAGATTTTTCTACGCTCGCGGAGAAAAATCATCCTTCATTGTACTCTGTACTCTGTACTCCGTACTCTAAGTTAAATTGTAATTTACTGTAATAAACTTAATTTATACTATAAAACTAGGAGGTAGCAAATGTTAAATATAGGTTGTCATTTATCCGTATCAAAAGGATTTGAACATATGGGAAAAGAAGCTTTAGATATTAATGCAAATACTTTTCAATTTTTCACTCGCAATCCAAGAGGTGGAAAGGCGAAAGCCATAGATGCAGAGGATGTAACTGCTCTACTTAAACTCACTAAAGAAAATAACTTTGCACAACTTCTAGGTCATGCACCTTATACACTAAATGCCTGCTCTGCAGATGAAAATACTAGAGAATTTGCCGTTCAAGCTATGGAAGATGATTTAAAACGAATGGAACTAATACCTGGTAACCTTTATAATTTTCATCCTGGAAGTCATGTTAAACAAGGCATTGAAGTTGGTATTAATTATATAGTAGCTATGCTCAATTCAATATTAAAGCCAGAGCAAACAACAAAAGTTCTTCTTGAAACAATGGCAGGGAAGGGTACAGAAGTTGGAAGCCGCTTTGAAGAATTAAAGGAAATTTTAGATAGAGTAAAGCTTTCAGATAAAATGGGTGTGTGCTTGGATACTTGTCATGTTTACGATGCAGGCTATGATATTGTAAATGACTTAGATGGAGTTCTTGATAAATTCGATAAAATCATTGGACTTAATAAACTTTATGCTATTCACTTAAATGATAGTAAAAATCCTTTTAGCAGTCACAAGGATCGTCATGAAAAAATTGGAGAAGGTTCTATTGGTATTGAAGCAATTACAAGAATTATAAATCACCCAAAACTCAAAGGTATTCCATTTTTTCTTGAAACACCAAACGAACTTCCTGGCTATGCTGAGGAAATCAAATTGCTTAGGAGCTTGTACGAAGAATAATTGATGCTTTAGATAAAACAATTAAAGAACAATTGAAGGTATCGCACTAACTAAGGTTTATAAAATTTTAGTGCGATATCCCAATTGAAATTCACATGCAATCCTCATACTTTTATCTTCCTCTTTGCGATAACTTATTTTTAATATTACCATACTGACTACTTTTCTTAACTGCCATAAAAACAAAGTAATCATCTATTTCCCATATCTTAACTCCACCAAATATAGCTATCAACTTGTTTTTATACCAATCTTTTCTTTTAGTAACCATATACATTTTGCCGCCCATAACTAGCCTATTAAAACCTTTTTCAATAAATTCCTTTGGTACATTAAAATCCGCATGATATGGTGGATTAGATAATATTAATGTAAAATCTTTTTCATTTAAGGCTTTAAATCCGTCACTTTCATAAATTTTAACTTCAGGTACCCCATTTATTTTGGCATTTTCTTTTGCATATTCAACTGCTGTGCTCGACTTGTCCAACATAACTACCTTAGAAGCTCCTATGGTTTTAGCTGCTAAAATACCTACTATTCCATAACCACAACCTAAATCCAATACTTTACCTTCTTTATTAAAATTTATTAGAGACAGCATCGCCAAAGTACCTTTATCAACACCTTGTGGTGAAAAAAGCTCCTCAGAAGTTTTAAACTTCATATCAATATTTTTAATTTTAGCATTAACTGTAAAACTCTCTTCCACATCTATTCCTCCAAATTTAACTTTGCGTATATCCTACAAGTTCATCAATTTTTTACTTAATTTCACTATACTCCAACTTGATGGTTTTATAAAGTTTATTTTACAATTTATAGCTAGTTTGCACTGTATAATCGGCTTCAATATAACTTCCACCTTTAATTTATAACTAAAAAAGCTCCATCTAACAAACATTAGGTGGAACTTTGGATATTCTTATATTTTCTTTCTTGCGAAATAATTTTTTGTATTGTTTTTGGTGATAAATAGTATTTTTCTGAAAGACCTTGCACAGATATTCCTTCTAAATAATCTTTATATATCTTAGTATTCCTAACTTTAAGTTCTTCTTTACTCTTAGTTAGTTCACCCCAAGCTATTTTATTTTCTTCTTTCTTGGGTATATAAATGCATTCACCATCAACATACTTTTGAATTATTTTTAATACCTCGTCAGGGAAAATCTCCCTAGCGTTTGCATAGCTCATTTTATTGCTCTCCCCTTAAATTTAATTTTTTATTAGGATTGAGCAAAGGCTATTTTAACTTTAATTTTTAATCGTTATGCAATAGCCTCTGCTATGCATATATAACATATTTTCTCATAGAAGCCAGCCTCCTTGCCTCAAACAAAATTTAACTTATATATACAATGATAACATATGCAGCCAGTAAATGTCCAATGGTTTCCATTTCATGTTGACATAATATTAATTAGATTTTATAATTTGCGTAATTTTGACTATGACGGTCAAAGCCATTTAGTCTCTTAGATTTATTAATTTTATTTAAGATTTCAAGATGCTATTAATCGCATCATTTTTATGCAGAGCTCCCACTTATTATTTTGTTTTGCACTACACCTTTGTTCGCAATAATTTTAGTGAGACAATTCCAGTTTATTTTTACGAACTAAATAAATAATTAATCCTATAATAAAACCACAAAGCGCTGGTAATATCCATCCAAAACCATAGTCAAATCCAGGTAAATATAGATGTGCAAAATTTACAATATGCGTAATTGCGTCAGTTTTTTCTAATGAATCTGGTAGTGCTTTACAAAAATCAAAAAATGCTGCAACTGCGGTTAATCCAGTTGTCCATTTATAAATATAACTTTGCTTATGGATAATTGGGGTTAATAGAGATAATATTATCAAAGTAATTGCTAATGGATATAAAAACATAAGTACAGGAATCGAAAGTTTTATAATATCATTTAACCCAAAATTAGCAATTACAAAAGAACAAATTGTAAATATAACAGCATACTTTTTATATGAAACAGATTTAGGAAACATTTCACTAAACATTTCGGCACAAGAAGTAATTAGTCCAATAGCCGTTTTCACACACGCAATTACTACAATAGCTGCCAACAATACAGTTCCAATAACTCCTAAGTAATGATTACTCACCATTGACAAAATACTTCCGCCATTATCAGCACGTTTCACACTTCCCAAGCTTGTAGCTCCCATATAAGCCAACGCTGCATAGATAATTGCCATAAATGCAGTGCTAACTAAGCCCGATTTAAAGGTTTCACCAGCAATAGCATTAGAACTTTTAATTCCAAATTTTCTTACATTAGAAATAATAATAATTGCAAAGGCTAAAGATGCTAACGCATCCATCGTATTATATCCATCTAATAACCCAGTAGTTAATGGACTAGTAATATATTTTCCCTGTGCTGCATAATGGCTTGCTTGTCCCATTGGCTTTATAAAGGTAGCAATCAATAAAATAGATAAAAGTACTAAAAATATAGGTGTAAGATACTTACCTACCAAGTCTAAAATTTTTCCTGGTTTTAATGAAAAATAAATTGTAAAAATAAAAAACATAAGTGAAAAAACAAATAATCCTAATTTTAAGTAATTATTATTAATAAATGGATGAATTCCAACTTCAAAGGCAACCGTCGCCGTACGTGGTATTGCAAACAGCGGACCAATTGTTAAATACAATAAGCACGTAAATACTTTTGAATACTTAGCGCTTACAGGGCTTGCCATGTCAAACAAACTCTCACTTTCAGAAATTGCCGATGCTATAATTCCCACTATAGGCAAACCTACACCTGTAATTAAAAATCCAATAGTTGCTGACACAACATGCTTTCCGGCATTTTGTCCCATTTGAACTGGGAAAATTAAATTACCAGCTCCAAAAAATAATCCAAAGAGCAAGGAACCTATTAAAAGATTCTGCTTAAATTTTAATTTTTCTTTCATTGAATAGTCCTCCTAAAGATATATCACTGCAAAACTTGAAACCCATGTGCACGCAAATATCGTCTTCACGGCATTTTGTGCACATAAATTTCAATAGTTGAACTGATATATATAATGTTTTATTTATACATTAAATGTTTTATTTATGTATTAGATATTTTATTTATTATATTACACTTCTTGATATTAGTAAAATTTCTTATTTTATGAAATAACAAAATTGGGGCTTTAGCGCAAAGCTTAATGTGACAACTACATTAAATACATTACTTGCATTATGTTCCATAATGTTATATAATATTCCAATAAGGTTTAGTTACTAAACATAGGAGGTACTTAAATGCCAGATTTATCAACTACAGAACTTATGATACTTAAATTTGAAAATGTAATGAACAAATATAATGCTCTAGAAAAGAAACCAAGGTATTATGGTACTAAAGATTTGCTTTATAAATCTGAGGTTCATACAATAGAAGCCATAGGCAAAAATAGTGGAATTAATGTTACCGAATTAGCTCAATATTTGAATATAACTAAAGGTGCAGTTTCACAAATGATTGATAAATTAATAAAAAAGAATTTAGTTGTTAAAACCCCGGTCTCTGAAACTGAAGTTTCATTATCACTTACTCAAAATGGAATCCTAGTTTTTAAAGGTCATGAAGAATACCATAAGGGCTTTTATGGGGAAATTTCTCATGAACTTAAGCGACTATCACCTAAAAACTTAGAAACTTATTTCAACATCTTAAATATACTAGATAAATTTTTAGATGAAAAATCTAAAAAATAATTATTTTTTATGCATATGTTTAGTAACTAAACTAATTTAAATATTATAATTCTTAGGAGGATTTTATTATGAATTTAGCTATATTTTATAAGCTATCAGCAATATTTTTTATTTTAGTTGGTTTGGGCTTTGGCATTAGTCAAGCTGGCATAACTAAAATTTTTAATTACCCAAGCATACTAAGACAACCTACAAATATTATTTTACAAAAATATCATGAAGGTGGTACTCTTTTGAAGTTCTTTTGGACTTTATTTGCTTTTAGTTCACTAATGCTTGCACCGCTTTCAGGAATTTTTTATAAAATTTTAAGCACACCTAAAACTCCATATTTAATTATTGGAACTATATTTGGTATATCAGCTGGAATTTTCTATGTTCTAGGTCTTATGAGATGGACATTTCTTGCTAGCACTCTTTCGGAAAAATATATAAGTAAAAACTTAACTGCTACTTCTAAAGAAACTATTGAATTAGTTTTTAACTCCTTCCATGTCTATGCGGGAAATTCCATTGGAGAAACTATGGGCTTCTTTTGCACAGGACTATGGCTATTTATATCAGGCTTTGCATTTTTAACTTCTTCTATTTTTCCACACATATTAGGAATTGGATTTATCATTTCTGGAATAGCAGTACTTTTAGGTCCTTTAGAATGGTTGGGCTTTAAATACGCTAATAAAATCAACAAAATAGGTATGAAAATCTTTATGATACTTTTAATATTTATGGCTTTAATACTAATTTTTTACCCATATGTTTAGTTACTAAACTCATTCCTTAAAACACTGTAAATGAGAAGTAAGTGTATCACAAGATGATTTAAATAAAATTTTATAAATCTTAGGTAAAAAACTTTAAAAGTCTTAGATGTTTCAATTGTATAGGCATTTTTTCAGCGAGTTATTGAAACTTCTTAAACCTTTAAAGTTTTTTGCCTTAGATTTATTAATTTTATTTAATATCCTGTGATGTACTTACTTCTCACTATCTCCCACAACACTTTTTATATTTCTTACCGCTTCCACAAGGACATGGATCATTTCTTCCTACTTTAGTTTCTTCCCTTACGTATGTTTCCTGAACTTCTTCATTAAGCTCTTCATCATCCTCAATTGCTACTGCCTTCATATCTAGTTTACCTTTATCACTTTGAAGATATTTCTCATGTTCTTTAATCATTTTTATTCTTTCTTCACGTTTTGAAACTTTTTTAAAATATCCATTTAAAAATTCATATATCTTAGGATATTTTTGTGACAGAAGCTTTATATCCTTCCTGTAAACATCAATATTGATTAAAAACTCATATTCAGAAGTACGATTATATATTTCTTCTTCAAAAGATTTATCCGGTATAATTTTGTTTGCTATTAAATACACAAAAACATCGTCAAAAGCCTTATCTTTTTCAAATATTAATAGATCTTTTTGAAGTTCACACAAATTATTCACATTATTTTTAAGTTTTATTATTTCTTCATTTTCTTCTGAAAGTTTTTCTGCTATTTTTAAAATTTCTTTTGCTAGTTCAAATCTTTGAGTATTAATCATTATCTTAGACATTAAAAACAATGTCCACTCTATATTTTCTTTTACATTTTCATTTTTAACTGATTCATTATATAAATTTTCAAGATCATTTTTTATATTTGATATATTTTCTTCTTTAACATCTATTACAAAAAGAGTCATGTACGCATTGGCTGATAAGTTGTTATTCTTTTTTATCAGTTTTTCGAATATCTCTCTTGAGAATCTTTGATCATTTGCAATTGTATAAGCATCACTAAGACCAAGCCATAATGAAAAGTTTTTTTCATCAAGTTCTATAGCCTTTTCAAATTGACTTATTGCTTTTTTATGCCATCCTCTTAATAAATAAGCTTCACCAAGATGTCCAATAAAACTTGCATTATTAGCGTCCAAACAAACAAGTTTCTCAAAAATTTTTATGCCTTTTCCAGTATTCTCATTATCAAGGTAAGCCTCTCCAAGCAAACTTTGTAATGATAATACATCTGGAAATTTATCATATAACTTTTCTAATATTTGAATAACTTTTGGGAATTCACCTTTTTTAGAAAGTTCCTTTGCCTCATCAATTCTTCCTGTTAATTCAGAAGATATATGTATCACATTATCATATTCTAAACGAGTTTTCTCATTACTTAAAACCTCATAAGCCTTTGTAATTTCCATAAATTCATATGAAAATCTCTCCACTGGATACTTCTGCACCATGTGAAAATAAGCTTTTACAATTTCTTCATTTGATGCTTCTTTTCTTAAATTTAAAATTTCATAATATGTATTCATTTTCTCTTAACTCCCAATATTTTTTATTTAATATATATACTAAACCTATAATATTGTAAATATCTCTTGAGAAAATGTCAACTTCTATTCATATCTCAAAGCATCAATTGGATTTAATGCAGCTGCCTTTTTGGCAGGATAGATTCCAAAAAATATTCCTACTGCAGATGAAAATACTATAGAACTTATTATAACACTTGGCGAAATTACTGGAATTATATTAAAGGCATACCCAATGACTTCTGCTCCAAGTATACCAAGTGCCATGCCTATAATGCCGCCTATTAGAGAAATTATAACTGATTCAGTTAAGAATTGAAGCATTATATTACTTGTAGTTGCTCCAATCGCCTTTCTAATCCCAATCTCCCTAGTTCTCTCAGTAACCGATACAAGCATTATGTTCATAACCCCTATACCTCCAACAATAAGCGATATTGCTGCTACAGCACCTATAAACTCTGTAAAAATACCTAATACCTTATTAATCTGATCAAGTTGCTTAAACACATTTTCAGCTGTATAAATTTCTTTTCCCCTATTATTATGCCTGCTCTCAAGTAAACTTATAGTGCTGTCCCCTGCATCTTTTGACGCCTCCTTAGAGCCTGCTGATAAATACAAACTGTTTATTACAAAATCACCTGAATACATAGTCTTCAAGAAGGTTATTGGAGTATCTATTCTTGCTGGCATGTTCACTCTACCTCCAAATACATTTGCAGAACTTTTAACCCCTACTATCTTAACCTTTCTACTTGAATTTTGAGGCCCCAAAGTTATACTCGTTCCAACTACATTAACATATCCAAAAAGTTCCTTTGCAGTGTTCTCATCTATTACTGCCACGGCCTTTGCTTCATTTTCTTCCATCTCATTAAAATATCTTCCGTACAATATTCCGTAGTTTTCTATATCAACATAATCAACGTTACTTCCTGTTATATTTGCATTTTTAGTTTTCATATTTGATGCTACGATGCCTGATTTTAATACTACTGGACTTATGTATTTAACTGAATTTATTTTATTTTTTATCTGCTTTACATCTTGAAAAGTAAAGTAATCACTTTTTTGTGCTTTTGTATTATCTAACGATATAGTGACAGTGTTTGCACCTATCTTTTCAAATTGATTAGTTACAGCGCCTTGACCTCCCTCTCCTAAGGAAATAATTGCAATAACAGAACTTATGCCAATTATTATTCCAAGCATAGTAAGAAAAGAACGCAACTTATTTGACTTTATGCTATCCACAGCTATTTTTAGGCTCTCAAAAAATTTCATACTTCCTCCTAAATTATAATTCTATCCTTTACTTGTTCATCAGATATAATTTCTCCATCTCTAAATTTCACTATTCTCTTTGTGTAAACTGCAACATCAGGCTCATGTGTCACCATAACTACTGTGGCTCCTTCATTATTTAGCTCCTGAAACACCTTCATAATTGCCTTAGTAGATTTTGTATCCAAATTTCCTGTAGGTTCATCTGCCATTATTACCTTAGGATTATTTACTATAGCTCTTGCAATAGCAACTCTTTGCCTCTGACCCCCAGATATTTCATTTGATTTATTTTTTATTTTATCCTTAAGTCCAACCTTTTCTAACGCATTTATTGCTCTTTCCTTTCTTTCCTTTTTAGATACCCCTGAATAAATCATAGGCAGTTCAACATTTTCAAGTATTGTCATTCGTGGTAAAAGATTAAAGGCCTGAAATACAAAACCTATTTCTTTATTTCTAACATATGCAAGTTCATTATCTGTAAGATTTGACATATCCCTTCCATTTAATTTATATACCCCACCATCCATTCTATCCAAGCACCCTAATATATTCATAAATGTTGATTTTCCTGAACCTGATGGTCCCATTATAGAAGTAAATTCACCTTTTTTAATTTTTAAATCAATTCCTTTTAATGCAATAAACTCAATGCCTCCCGTTGAATATTTTTTAACTACCCTTGAAACTTCAATCATTTTATTTCCCCCCAACAGCACCAGTTACCAACGTTCCATTTTTCATTGTTCCACTTGGATTTAATATAACCCTGTCACCTTCACTTAAACCGCCCTTAACCTCTGCCTCCGTATCAGATTGCAACCCTAAGCTAATAACTTTTCTAATTGCCTCTCCGTTTTCCACAATAAAAACATAGTTTTTCCCCGTCTTATCTGTTTTTATACTTTCTGCTGGAACCTTTAAAACATTTTTTACTTCACCCACCAATATATTTACATCAGAATCAAAACCAACTATTAGCCCTTCTATTGAACTTGGAATATCTATATCTACAGGAAGTACAGCATTTTGACCTGCTGCTGAAGTTTCAATCTCAGCTACTGGAGCAATATAGCTAACATTTCCATTATACTTTTTACTTCCATAAGTTATAACTGCGCTCTGTCCAATTTTAATTCCGTTAGCACTGTATTTATCTGCATTAATCTCACATTCTAAGTCATTTAAATCCTGTATTATAATTACTGGCTGCGTTCCTGTACTTATAGTTCCTACTGAAGCATTTAACTTTGTTACAACACCATTAAAATCTGCTATTATATAGTTTTCCATTCCCTGCATTTCATACGTCATAAGAATAGAATATTTATTTACTTTATCCCCCTCATTTACGTTAATTTTTCTAACCTGACCTTGTGGTATGTAGTATTCCTTAATATTTTTTGATTTTATGATACCAGTTGTTGACAAATAACATTTCACATTTCCATGCACAACTTGTTTTGTTTTTACACTCACATACTTGTTTTTATCCCTTATTTCAAAATTTAAACCAACAATTGCTGCTATTATTATTAAAACTATACTCCAAATAAAAATACTTTTTTTCATGATCCGACTCCTTATTCGTTAGATTACTGTATTTATAATTAATATTTCCTTTAAAATGAATTTAATTCCTAATGTTTTTCAAAAAGTACTATAAATTACTCCTATTTACATAAGTAAGTGTTTGTGATAGAATATTAAAAAAGCTAGGAAGAGAAGAGTAAATACACATTGGCATTTACAGAGAGCTCCGCTGCTGTGATGGAGTAATGCTTGTTTATTGAAAAAGATCTCAGAGCTGCACACCGAGTCTTAATTTTTAAGAGGTAGGCTGTGACGGGATATCCCGTTATAGATATAGAGTATAAGCATTTTATGCCGTACTTAAAGAGGTCTATGTGGTGACATATAGATAAACTGAGGTGGTAACACGAATTCATAACTTTCGTCCTCAAGATTGAATATCTTGGAGGTGAGAGTTTTTTTATTTGTTCAAAATTATTATTTATAAAGATAAACTTACTCATAAAACAAATAATTAAAGATAAACCACTTGAAACTTTAAAATCAATTTGTATCAAAATGCCATCTTCTGGGCATTTTTATGCAAATTAATTTTAGTAGTTGAAATGGTATATCTATATATGAAGGACGGTTACTAAAATGTACGATGAATTTACAAACCTAGAAAATTTACAAAAAATAATGCCAGATGCAAACGAGTTTACAATAGAAAGAATTAAGAAGTTAACTAAAATTTGTGAAGCAGGAATTAACCCATACCCATATAAGTATTCTCCTGTAACACACACTAAATATATATGCGAAAATTTTGACTCAATTGACGAGAATAATTTTTTTACTATAGCTGGAAGAGTGATGCTTTTTAGAAAAATGGGGAATGCAGCTTTTGCTAATATTTCTGATGAAAAAGGAAATATACAAGTCTACTTTAGTAAATCTAATCTTGGAGAAGAAAGTTATAAAATTTTAAAGCTTATTGAAACTGGAGATATAATTGGAGTATCAGGTACTGTTTTCAAAACTAAAACTGGAGAAATAACTATAAGAGCTGCTAATTTTGAGCTTCTTTCAAAATCCATTAGAAACTTACCAGAAAAATATCATGGAATTCAAGATTCCGATTTAAAACAAAGACATCGTTCTCTAGACATGATAATGAACCAAGAAGTCAAAGAAAGATTCATTAAACGTTCTAAGGCAATGGCTGCTATTAGAGAATACTTTGCAAGTTTGAACTTTATTGAAATGGACACTCCTATATTGGATACTAAATACGGCGGTGGAGAAGCTAAACCTTTCACAACTTTTGTCAATGACTTAGACTCAGAGGTTTATATGACAATTTCCCCTGAAATGTATCTAAAAAGACTTATTGTTGGTGGAATTGAGAGAGTTTATACCATCTCAAGGTCTTTTAGAAACGAAGGTATTGACAGAACTCATTACCCTGAATTTACTCTACTTGAATGCTATATGTCCTATGCTGATTATAATGATATGATGATTCTTATGGAAAACACATATTCTTACGTTTTTAATAAAGTTAATGGTTCTACAAAAATTTCTTATGGCAGTGAAACTATAGATTTCAAAGCACCTTGGAGACGAGAAAAAATGTATGATCTTGTAAAAAAAGATACAAGCATCGATGTAGAAAATTTATCTAAGGATGAAATTGTGGCTAAAATAAAAGAACTTGAGCTTTTAGTAGAAAAACAAAATGAAGGATTAACTCTAACTCAAAGCTCAAAAGGTGAACTTGTACTTAACCTTTTTGAAGAATATTCCGAAAAAAAATTAATTCAACCAACCTTTGTAATAGATTTTCCAGTTGAATCATCACCACTTTGCAAAGTTCACAGAGATAATCCTGAGCTAATAGAAAGATTTGAACCTTACGCTTATGGAGTTGAATTAGGTAATGCTTACTCTGAATTAAATGATCCCATAAGACAAAGATCCTTACTTAATGAGCAAGCTTCCAAATTAAGAGCTGGTCTTGAAACAGCAAGTCCTATGGATGAAGAATTTGCTGTAGCAATTGATACTGGAATGCCTCCAACTGGAGGTCTTGGAATGGGAATTGATAGAATGATTATGTTTTTAACAGGCGCTCAATCAATAAGAGATGTAATTGCCTTTCCTCTTATTAAAAGATAAAACACTGAAATGGCTCTGTCACACAAAATTATTTTATAAACAAATATTAAATATTGCGAAGCAAAGTGTAGTGCAAAATCAAATAGCCTTTGGTAGGTGTAGCAAAATGATGTTAGTGAATAGCATCTTAAAATCTTAAATAAAATTAATAAAACTAAGCGGCAAATTTTTTAAAGCTTAAGAGCTTTAGATAACTCGCAAAAAGACGCTCAGACAATCTAAATCTCTAAAGCTTTAAAAAATTTTCCACTAAGTTTTATAAAATTTTATTTAAAATATTTTTTCAACGCTATTCCCTAACATCATTTTTTCCTGCACCTACCAAAGGCTATTTGATTAATCCATTACATCTTTGCTTTACAATATATAATTATCTTATAACAAATTAATATAGTAATTCTAAAGCTTTCAGCAATAAATATTGTTTCTGTACTACACCAAAATTCCGTAGGCACACTAATATTTTTGATTAATTTACGTCTCTGAAATGGAGCACAGAAATTAATAATATAGGTTCAAGAATCTTAATGGGCTTACGCCCAAGCCTCTGGTATGTGTTCTTTTCTTAAGCCACTGTAATTGCGAAGTAAGAGCGTTTTGGAACGATTTAAATAACAGCTTATAAATCTTAGAGGAATATTCTTAAAATTCCACTACATTTTGAGGTTCTCCATCAAGCCATTTGATTATGTTTTCAAAAGTAATATGCGCTCTTCTAATCATAGCTTCTTTTGTTGCAAAACCTATGTGTGGAGTTAGTACTGCATTTGCTTCTCTAAGTAATGCATACTCCGTATCTAGTGGTGGTTCATTATCAAATACATCTATACCTGCTCCTCGTATTTCTCCATTTCTTAAAGCTTCTGCTAAAGCAGTATTATCTACTATAGGACCTCTTGCTACATTTATAAGTACAGCTGTATTTTTCATAAGTGCAATTTTTTCTTTGCTTATTAATCCCTTTGTCACATCATTTTGTGGAAGGTGAATAGAAACGATATCACTCTTAGAAAGCAGTTCATCTAAAGTTACATATTTTACGCCAATTTGTTTTAGCTCTTCTTTTTCACTTCTGTTATAGGCAATTACCTCACATCCAAAAGCTTTTGCTATTTTACATACAGAAGCCCCAATAGCCCCAGTACCAATTACTCCAAAAGTTTTTCCGTTTAAATCACTTTGAGAATAACCATCTTTTGTTTTTCCTTCCCTTGTTAATTTATCAAGTGGAACTATATTTCTAAGTACAGACAAAGTCAAGCCAAAAGTTAATTCTGCGACTGATGAAGTGCTGTATCCTGCTGCATTTGAAACTGCAACCTGTCTTCCCTTCAACGCTTTTAATTCAACATGATCAACACCTGTAAAGGCTATTGACATCATTTGAAGCTTATCATCTGCATTTATCACTTCGGCCTTAAGTGGCATATTCGCTAAAACTATTACTTCTGATTCTTTAACCCTGCTTTTTAAAGTTTCAGTATCTGTAACTTTATTATTGTAAATTATAAGTTCATGTCCTCTATCTGTAATTGGTTTTGCAATCTCCCTAAGTTCATCTTCTGAAAGCCCTAACGGCTCTATAACTGATATTTTCATTTTGTAACCTCCTAATATATAGATAATCAATTTCCATGTTTTACATTGCCTATAACTATAGTATAATATAAATCTCCTTTAAATAGCAAAAGCACTCTTAAAAATTTTATACTTATAAATTTGTTTTTAACTTAAATCTATAATATAATACATTAGGAATATATTTTTATGTATTACAACTTTAGATATACCATTTCAAGTTTCACGCTGGTATATCTTTAATAAAGACAGTTCGTTCGTAACCATCCTGTCTATAAACAAAACTAGGGCTTAATTGACTGTGTAGCATTATACAAGTCTCAATTATGGCGCTTATGCGCTTTTTTATTTACCTTTTTTTGGTTTATATACAGAGATAAACCGCTTGAAACTTTAAAATTAATTCTATAGGAGACAAAAATGAACACTAATAAAATTTTTACAACTAAAAGAATTGCATTATCTGGACTCGTAATAGCTCTTTACACAGTTATTATGTACTTTACTCAAGGTTTTGCTTTTGGACAATATCAAATAAGACTAGCAACCTCATTGTATAGTCTTAGTGCTATAGACCCATTTTTAATAATTCCTCTTGGTATTGCAAATCTTATATCAAACACAATCATGGGTGGTATGGGTATTTATGATATTTTGGGTGGTGCTATTGTAGGAATAGTAACTAGTAGTATAGTGTATATTATAAAAAGACTTAAACTAAATGATATTTTTATAATTATTCCTATAATTCTTGGTCCAGGACTGTTAGTTCCAATTTGGCTTTCCTTTACACTTAATCTTCCTTACAAATTATTAGCTGTAAGCTTGTGTATAGGCCAAATTATACCATCCATTTTAGGAGTTATTTTATTGAAACAACTTAAAAATAAAGTGATGTAAGTGCATTGTGAGATGTTAAATAAAATTAATAAATCTAAGATGAAAAATCTTTAAAAGACTAAGAAGTTTCAATAACTCGCATACGCTCAAACAAATTGAAACTTCTAAGTCTTTTAAAATTTTCCATCTAAGATTTATAAAATTTTATTTAAATCATCTCACAATGCACTTACATCACATTTTACAGTAGTTTAAGGAAAAAATTCCTCCGTACCTACGGAATTTTGATTTAATAAACACCATAAAAAACTTTTCTCAAGTTAATAAATCTACATGGACTAATGTCCAAAAAACTTATAAAGGAGAATTCATATGGAAGGTAGAAATGAAAAAGAAAAAGAAGGGATCACACTACTTGGAAATCAAGGAACAAAATATAACTATGATTATAATCCAAAAATTTTAGAGACTTTTGTGAATAAGCATCCAAACAATGATTATTTCGTAAAATTTAATTGTCCTGAATTTACAACGCTTTGCCCTATAACTGGTCAGCCTGACTTTGGAACTATTTATATATCTTATATTCCAGGAGAAATTATGGTTGAAAGTAAGTCTTTAAAATTATATTTATTCAGTTTTAGAAATCATGGTGATTTTCACGAAGATTGTGTTAATATAATAATGAAAGATTTAATCAAACTCATGAACCCAAAGTATATTGAAGTTATTGGAAAATTCAAGCCACGAGGTGGAATTTCAATAGATCCATTTGCTAACTACGGTATGGAAGGAACCAAATGGGCCGAAATGGCGGAAAAAAGATTATTTTATCATGACATGTATCCAGAAAAAATAGATAACAGATAATAAATTCATTGTACTTTGTATTCTGAAATAAATGGGGGGAATATAATATGAATAAATTCACTGCTTATATTGGCACATATACTTCTGGTGAAAGCGATGGCATTTACAGCTTTAAAGTAGATGCTTCATCTGGCAAAACTAGCGATTTAAAATTAGCTGCAAAACTTGAAAATCCTACTTACTTAGCCTTTGATAATAATAATACGCATCTTTATTCTGTTGCAAAATCAGATAAATTAGGTGCTGCTGCCGCTTTTTCAATGAACAATGGTAACTTAATTTTTTTGAACTCTGAATGTGCAGATAAAAACCCTCCTGCTGAATTAGAAGGTAAACAGCCTTGTCATGTTTACTTAGATAAAGAAAATAAGTATTTGTTTTCTTCAAACTATCATGCAGGAAGAATTGAGGTTTTTCCTATAAATTCAGATGGAAGTCTTGGCAAAGTCTCGTCTTCTATAGTTCACGCTGGACAAGAAAAAAAGCCTCATGTACACTGTGGGATTGTAACACCTGATAATAACTATCTCTGCGTTGTAGATTTAGGTTTAGACAAAGTAATAGCTTATACTTTTAAAAATGGAATATTATCAAAAGTTAATGAGCTCAATTTAAAATCAGGCTGCGGACCTAGACACATGACTTTTAGCAAGGATGGAAGATTTGCCTATATATATACTGAGCTTAGTTCTGAAGTAGTAGTTCTAACTTATTCGCCTTCAGACTGTTCCTTTAATATATTGCAGTATATATCTTCACTGCCTAAAGATTATACTGGACATAATCAAGGTGCTGCTATTCACATATCACCTGATGGAAACTTTTTATATACTTCTAATAGAGGTCATGACAGTATTTCCTGCTTTAAAATAAACACTTCAACAGGAATGCTAGAGCTTTCTTATGTTACATCTGTAGAAGGTATTTCACCACGTGATTTTAATATAACGCCTAATGGTAATTTTATTTTAGCTGCAAATCAAGATTCAAATAATGTAACTGTATTTAAGGTAAATAAAACTTCAGGAGAAATTATGTATATAAATGAAGATATAAAGATAGGAAGTCCTGTTTGCGTAAAAATATTATAAAAGAAACCCTGAAGCCTACAAATAAATACTAATACATATATAAATTTAAAGTAGAAGAAATAATCTCTTCTACTTTTCTAAAATCTCCATTAACTTTTTTACTTCACTTATATTTATCCGTCTTTCCTTAAATGGAAGCTCAATATTTATCTGCTTTTTTAATTTTAAGGGTGGTCCATCAAAAACATATAAGTTATCAGACATGTAAACAGCTTCAAAAGCATCATGAGTAGTGTAAATAAGAAGTTTGTTATTATTATAACAATATTCTACTATATAATCCATTAATACTTTTTTTAATTCCATCTCTAATGCTTTAAAAGGCTCATCCATTACAAAAATATCGCCATCATACGCAATTGCCCTTGCTATAGCAACCCTTTGCTTCATTCCTCCGCTAAGCTCTCTTGGAAAGTTCTTTGCAAACTTAGAAAGCTTAACTAGCTCTATACATTCCTTAGCTTTTTCCTTAGCCTCATTTTTGCCATGACTGCTTTCTAAAACAAATTCAATATTCTCTTCAACATTTAACCACGGAAGTAATCTATCCTCCTGAAAAACATATGAGAACTTCTTATTTTCCGTGCCCTCTATTTCTCCAGAATTTATATTTTCAAGTTTAGTAATTATATTCAATAAAGTTGATTTTCCCGAACCTGATGGACCAAAAATACAATGAACCTTATCTGATGAAAAGCTAATATTAAAATTTTTAATTACACTTAAGTCATTATAATTTTTTTCAATATTTTTAAGCTTAATTTCCAATACTTTTACCTCTTTGCTATCTACTCTAATTCTAGTATTTAAATTTATTTTCCCACACTTTCTTAAAAAGGCTTTCAAAAACGATGCTAATTACTATAACCACAAAGGTCCATGCAAACAATTCACTAGAATCCATATACAACTTTGCATTATAGAGTTGTCCGCCTATACTGTATTTAGGGTTACTTAGAACTTCAGCTGCGATACTTGCTTTCCAACCTAATCCTATGCTGCTAACGCAGGCTGTTGAAAAATAAGGAAAAACAGCAGGCACATATATTTTATTAAATACCACTATTTTTTTTACTTTATACACCTCTGCCATGCTGAGAATATTTTTATCTACATTTTTTATCCCTTCAACAACATTTGTCCAAATTAATGGAAAACACATGAGAAAACATATAAAAATAGTTACATTATCTGAAGAGAACCAAACTAAGGCTATTATTATAAAGGACATTATTGGTGTCGATTTAATTGCAATCACAAGTGGATTTATTAACTCATACATAAAAGCATTTGTGCTGCATACAATTCCAAAAACAATTCCTAATACTATAGATATTGCAATACCAGCCAAGGTTCTAAAAATCGAAAAACCAACTGACTGCCAAAAATCGATTTTGAAAATTAATACTTTTAAAGTTTTAATAACATTAATTGGAGCTGGTACATATAACTCATTATTTATTAATATGTATACCAGCTGCCAAACAATAATCCAAAATGCTAAAACTATAAACTTATTTAACCATTTATTTTTCGTAGTAGAAGCCCTCATCTGGTAATTTTCCTCCTACAGACTTAGGATCGAAATCAAATAAAACTTTGTAGAATTGATTCATAAAGTTTTTTGAATCTTTTGCATCAATATATACAATATTTGAGTATGGAATTGCCTTTTTAGCTATGGCAGCTTTAGGCACAATCTTATACTTTTCAATTAAGCTTGAAGCTTTATCAACATTTCCATTTACAAAATCCACAGATTTTCTATATTCATCAAGAAACTTGTTCAAATCTTTTTTGTTATTTTCTGCATATTGCTTTTGAACTATAATACAACCTATTGCAAGTTTACTGTCGCTTCCCATTACTTTATTCCATTCTTTAGTAAGATCAAGAGCAATTCTTAAATTTTTATTTTTCATCATAGCTGTAGTTACAAAAGGCTGTGGCAATACTGCGATTTTAGTATTTCCTGCTGCCGCTGCTGTGGCTAAATCAGCATGCTGCATTTTATAATCTATAGTTATATCCTTCGACGGATCTATTCCATTCTTCTTTAATATAGTTTGAAGTGCATAATCTGCTGTAGTTCCCTTCCCACTTGCTCCTATTGTCTTTCCTTTTAAATCAGCCACAGACTTTATACTATTTCCATCTTCAAGCACATATGTGACACCTAAAGTATTTACGGCTGCAAGTTGAATTTTACCTTTTGTTTTGTTATATAAAGAAAGAGCTAAATTGGTTGGCACTGCTGCCACGTCTATCTCACCATTAATTATTTTTCCAACTAATTCATCTGGACTATCTGCTAAGGTAAATTTATAATCCAGTGCTGATTTTTTTTCATCTTCGTCTTGCATTAATTGAACCATTCCCATTCCAGTAGGCCCCTTTAATGCCGCAACACGCATAACATCTTTTTTTCCTGCTTCTTTTGTTGTTTTATTTTGTACACTTTCACCACATGCTGTTAATCCTAATATAAAAATTAAAGTAATTAACACTGTAATTATTTTTTTAGTAAATTTCTTCATGAAACCCCTCCAATTATATTTATAAACAACTTGGAACTTAAAAATTGCAAATTCCAAGTTGTACATCCACATAGATATATTACAACTTTGTTAACTATTTATCAAATAATCCACCTGACTTTTTACTGTTAAAGCCTTTTTGACTACTTCCAATACTCTTGTGTGCTTTCTTTTTCTTTCCCTGTTGTAATCCCTTATTCTTCTTTTCTTCAATTAGCTTCTTCATTAGTTCAATACTTTTTTCTTTCATAAATTATTTTTAGTGAACAACCTTTATACCTATATCACTAAAAATTTTCACATCCTTCCAATATAATATATATATATTATTTCTGTGAACACTATATCATATACAAAGCAGATTTAAAAGAAAAAACTCATACTTAAAAATCCCATTCACTATATAATTAGGCTATATTTTAAATAATTTGGCAGTGCATATATTTCACTGCTTCCTCGCCACTAACCAAATACGACTGTCCTTTAGAGCAAAAAACCGAAGTCGAAGTATACTCAATATCCGCATTTTTATTATATCCAATTCGTTTAATTACTTCCTCCTCATTATGACAAGCATCATAACCATCAAAAACAAAGCTTATTCTTCCTCTTCCATTTGTAAGTTCTGTGATGTCCATAGCATAATTCATAAATGTAGCTACTGGTCCTCTTCCAAATATGACAACTTTATTTTCTGAAATCTTAGGAGTATCAAAACTTCCATTTAACTTTTGTATATCTGCCAAAACTCTTCCCATATAATCTACATTAACATCTATTTTAAAACGATAATATGGCTCTAGAAGTATATTTTTTGTACTTTCAAGCCCTTGCCTTAAAGCTCTATAGGTTGCTTCCCTAAAATCGCCTCCGCTTGTATGCTTAATGTGTGCTCTTCCTATTAATAATGTTATTTTTAAATCTGTTACTTCTGAACCTGTAAGTATACCTTTATGACTCTTCTCAAAAATATGGGTCTTAATTAAATTTTGATAGTTAATTGTAAGGTCATCTGTACTGCACTGACTTGAAAAAGAAATCCCACTATTTCTTTCACCTGGTTCTATTTTCAAGTGAACTTCAGCATAATGCCTTAAAGGCTCAAAATGACCATATCCAATTGCTGTTTCTAAAATAGTTTCCTTATATAAAATTTCACAAGTTCCAAAGTCTACATTTAATTTAAATCTTTCAAGGACAACTTCCTTTAAAACCTCAAGCTCTATTTGTCCCATAATATGAATCTCTATACTATGAAGTTTATCATTCCAAATTACATTTAAAGCAGGATCTTCTGCCTCTAAAATTCTAAAGTAATTTAATACTTCCTTAGGATTTAGCTTTTCATCAAATAAAACTTTAGACTTTAAAGTTGGAACTAAATCATAACTAAGTTTTTCATGTATTTCGCCAACACCATCACCTACCACAGCACTTGAAACTCCTGTAACTGCAAAAATTTCACCAGCAACAGCCCTGTCCTTAGTTATAAATTTATTACCATTGTAGCTTCTTATTTGATTTACTTTTTCAAGCTTCCCATTTATATTTAATTCATCCTTGACCTTTAAACTTCCACTCAAAGCTTTTATGTATGTAACCCTATTTCTACCTTCATCATATCTTATTTTATAAACAATTCCACCAAAATTTTTGCTTGCATTATATTCAGTAAAAGTAAGCTCATCTAGCTTTTGTAAAAATTCTTCGATTCCTTCATCCTCTAATGCTGACCCCATCATACATGGAAATATTTTATTTTCCTTAATCATTTTTTTCATTGAATTTAACCACAAATCTTTGTCATAACCTTCTTCTAGATATGCTTCTAACAGTTTTTCATCATGTTCAGCTATAAATTCTATAGTCTCCTCTGACATTTCTTCTTTAATAAAAAAAACATCTTTGGTTAAGTTTTCCTTAATTCCTTCAATAACTGCTTCACTATCCGCACCAACTCTGTCTACTTTATTTATAAAGAAAAATACAGGAATATTATGCTTTTTTAATATTTGCCAGACAATTTCCGTTTGACCTTGGATTCCACGAACTGCACTTATTATTATTATGGCATAATCCATAACTTGAACTGCTCTCTCCATTTCTGATGAAAAATCAGCATGTCCTGGAGTATCTACTAAATAATAAGTTGAATCCTTATAATTAAAAATAGCTTGATCAGAAAATACCGTTATTCCTCTTTCCTTCTCTATTTCATGACTATCTAAAAAAGAATTTTTATGATCAACTCTTCCCCTACTTTTTATACTTTTAGTGTGATATAAGATTTGTTCTGCAAAAGTAGTTTTTCCAGCATCTACATGTGCTAGTATTCCTATTGTCTTATTCATTTTTACACCTCAAAAATAAATTTTATATGCTATAATTATATTATATATTAGGAGCATGTGAAAAATATAGGTATAGTTTTTTATGAAGTGTAGAATAATCTAGAAATTAATAAGTTTTAAGATTTTCTTTAACAGAATGAAATCATCCTCCATCGTAAATTGTCTTAGAAAGGATTTTGTATGATTACTTTATCAAAAAAAAATAAAATATATTTATTATTAATTACTTTAATAGGAATATTTCTCAGAATTCTATGGATTACAAAAATAAATTGTGTCCCTATTTCTGATTTTGAAGTATATAAAAAAATTGCAACAAATGTATATATACATAGTACTAATTCCTATATGGGTGTACCAGTTTCCTTTCAAGGTCCAGGCTATACACTAATATTGGGTCTTGTATACAAATTAGTTTCCAGCAGCAGCATACTTACTGCTAAGATACTAAACCTTATTTTATCCTCTTTAACACTCTGCATCATAATGTTTATCTTTTATAAGTTATTTAGAGATAAAAAAATAATGTTAATAGCATATACTTTTATGGCATTAAACCCAAATTATATTGCTTACAACAACGTCTTAGGAAGCGAAGTTCTTCTTACTTTTTTATTTGCATTAATTATATCATTACATATGATTAATTTTAATATCTTAGTAAAGCATATATTACTTGGAATTTTAATAGGAGTTGCAACTTTAACAAAGCCTCAATTTTTAGTATACATTTTTATTTTCTTTATAATAGAGTGGCTAAACTCTAAAAATCTAAAAGCTATAATTAAAGGCTTTACTATAACACTATTTTTCTTTCTTGCTGTAATTTTACCATGGACCTTTAGAAATAATGCTATATATCATAGATTTATACCAATATCTTATAATGGTGGCTATGTTTTATTTATAAATAATAATAGCAGTAATACCACAGGCGCTTGGATGCCAGTATCAAAAGTATCTGTTTCAAAAACTACAAAAAATAAACTTATAGCCGCTGGATTTAACTATACTTCCTCAGTTGATGAAGAAGTTAAGGAGGTTATGTTTAATCCAAAGCTTGAACCTGTTTTCAAAACTGAAGCTGTACATTGGATTTTAAATCATCCATTTAACTTTTTTAAACTTGGAATAAAAAGAATAAAAAATACTTTTTTTAATGGTGCAGGAGACATTTATGCCTGGTGCATGACGGCCCAAAACTCCAATACTTTTTTAGTGCAAAAGCCCATTTTTAAAAAGTTATTTGACTTTAATATTAAGCTTTTGAGTATATCAGGTTTTATTTATATAGTGATAAGTATTGGCAGCATATTTAAAGCCCTTATTTGTAAAAATGTAAAAATCAATTATGCTTTGTCTATACCAACTATTAACTGTTTGTTTTTTATATTAATCCCCTTTGTTTTTGAAGGACAACCTAGATACAACTTTCCAATACTATTTATGTTTGAATTTTGCCTTTTTAGACTAATATATATTTGTATTGAGAAATTTAATTATTTCTTTACAAATAAGCAATCTAATATACATTCAGACTACTTCACTCAATAAAATTCATATGTTATATTTAAAAACAAACCACTGTGAAACTTGAAATTTCGATAGTTATACTTTAATTAGGAGAGATATGGAGAATGAAAAAAGAAAAAATTCTAATTGTAGATGATGAAAAAGAAATTAGAGATTTAATAGACATATATCTAAAGAACGAAGGCTACAACACTATAAAAGCTGAAAATGGGTTGGACGCCTTGGAGATACTAAAAAAAGAATCTGCTGATTTAATTATACTTGATATAATGATGCCCAAACTTGATGGTATAGAAACCTGCATGAAAATAAGGGAAACTCAAAATATACCTATAATAATGCTTTCTGCCAAAGGTGAGGATATAGATAAAATAATGGGCCTTACAACAGGTGCTGATGATTATCTAACAAAACCTTTTAATCCGCTTGAACTTGTTGCACGTGTAAAATCACAACTTAGAAGATATTTAAAACTCAATGATTATAAAAGGCCAGAAGATGAAAATGGAATTATTGAAGTTGATGACCTTATAATAAATGTAAACACGCATGAAGTTAAAGTTAACGGTAATGAAGTAAAGCTCACACCGAGAGAGTTTTCAATACTTGAGCTTCTTGCAAAAAATAAAGGAATAGTATTTAGCATAGAAAAAATTTATGAAACTATTTGGAAAGAATCTTTTATGGAATCTGAAAATACAGTTATGGTTCATATAAGAAAAATAAGAGAAAAGATAGAGCAAAATCCACGAAAGCCTATATATATAAAAACTGTATGGGGGGTAGGTTATAAAATTGAAAATTAAATTTTTATCCTTCAACTTATTAAAAAAGCTTTGTAATAATATTTCCAAGAAAAGTTTACGTATAAAATTAATTTTTCTCTTTATCCTATCTTTCGTTTGTTCAATTATAATTGCAGTACTTTTCAATGGAGTATTAAATTCTATTAGGATTGGCAGTGCTCATGTAGAATACAGCAATGGCATAAAAAAAATTGACGATACTGCAAAAAAAGCTGCTAATGAATTAAATAATAATGCCAATATAGATATGACTCCTGTTAATCTTAAAAACATTTTAGATGAACTTTATGATACAAATCATCTTAATGCTATAATAACAGACTTACAGGGTAATATACTTATTAACTCAAAAGATTCTCCTTCAACAAAAATAAATTTATATGATATTATAAAAAATTCTACAAATAAGTTACTAAATGAAGATAATGTCGATGATTTAACTGACGCTTCATTCCCCAAAAAAGTGTATTACTCATTTTATCCAATTAATTTGAAAGATAAAAAGGGATTTTTAATAGTAAGTGGAATTCCTCAAAGTGCTCTTATATACAGCCATTCAGACAATGGAGTTATTTCAATAATATTAGGAATAGTTGTTTTTATTATTTTATTTTTACTATTAACTAGAAATAAAATGCAATATATTGAAGAAATATCTCAAGGTTTAATTGAAATGTCCAAGGGCGACTTAAATTACAGGGTACCTTCAAAGGGGAATGATGAACTTTCAACTCTATCTATAAACATAAATAATATGGCATATGAATTAAACTCAAAAATTGAAAAAGAAAGGTCTGCTGAAAAAGCAAAGAATGAATTAATAACAAATGTTTCTCATGACCTAAGAACACCTTTAACCTCTATTATGGGTTATCTTGGTCTTCTAAAGAATAAAAAATATGAAAGTGAAGACCAAATGGAAGAATATCTTGATATTGCCTATAACAAATCAGAAAAACTTAAAATCCTCATTGAAGACTTATTTGAATACACAAAATTGACAAATGAAAAAATTAATCTTGAAAAAAAACCTGTAGCCTTAAATGATTTTCTTGAACAGCTTATTGAAGAAATGGTACCAATTTTTGAAGAAAACAATTTAACTTTATTGACAGATATTCCAAAAGAAAAACTAATAGTAGATGTAGATATAAATAAAATATTACGAGTTTTTGAAAATCTTCTTATGAATGCAGTAAAATACAGTGTTAAACCAAGTGAAATAAAAGTTAAACTTTATAGAGAAAATACTTTTGCTGTAGTTTGCACAGAAAACATTGGCGAGCATATACAAGAAAATGACTTAAAAAAAATATTTGATCGATTTTATAGGCTTGAAAAATCCAGATCAACTTCTACTGGGGGAAGCGGTCTTGGATTAGCTATAGCCAAAAGCATTGTAGAACTTCATGGTGGAAAAATTGAAGCTAAATGTGAAGACAAAAAAATAAGTTTTTTTGTAAAACTCGAAACTTTCTGAGCAAAACTTTTTTAATAAGAATAGGCTAGCATACTAAAAAAAGCTGTGTTTTAGGCATCTAAAACACAGCTAATAAAAAAAAATAATACCAGAAACTAGCTGTTTTCCGATATCATTTTTTATATGATATAAAATCTCCTGATCTGTATCAGGTATGCTAACAAAATGAAATATGGGATAAAATCTCCTAGACAAGACTAGGTATGTACGTAACTTACAATGCTATTATATTACTAATACACTATTTAATCAACCTTTTTTTTTAACTTTTTTCTATTAAACGACTTTAAATAACAAATTAAACATCCAAAGATAACTTTAACTTTAAGTTTAATATTTTATTTACAAATTCCTTATCTAATGTAGCAATGTGTCTCCCTAGTCTAGCCTTAGATACCACTTTTATTTGTTCGCATAAAACTGTGCCTGTTATTTTATTTTCTTCACCTTTTACAAGCTCATAATCGCTTTCTCTTATTTCAATATGAGCAGCTATTTTTTTCCGCCTGTTAGATATTGGTGCAATTATTGTTGTTGGCCCTTTTTCATTACCTGTATTATTTTGAATAATAACTACAGGTCTAATTTTATTTTCTTCAGAGCCTATATTTTTTCCAAGTTGACAAGTCCAAATTTCACCACGTTTAGGTATTGTATGTAAATTTGAAGTTATATTCTTATTAATATACATTTTATTATTTGCCCAAGTTACATATTCATAAATTTCATTTATATTATATGCTCTCTGTCTCAAATTATTTATCTGTTCATTATTAATAAGCTTTTCATTGTTTAACTTTATATATTCTTCTAACTGTGCCTCTATTAGTTCTTTCGTATTTTTTATGTACTTTTTTAATTGAGTACTATTCATGTCTTTTATAGGAATACTATTCAATTTATCCCCCTCCCCCATAAAAATAAGTATACCCTAATTATATCATAAACACAAAATTTTTTTATTATTTTTTACAAAACTTCCTTAAAGCGTATTGTTTTTTTATTGTCATTTTTCTTACGTTTTGTTTTTTATTTCCTATTACATATTGTACCATAAAATATATTTTTGTTTACTAATGTCGTTTATTGCTATATAATTATAAAAAATTATAATTATATACGAGGTGTTTTAATGTTAAAGCAAATAAGAATTTCACAAAAATTAGTTATACTAAGTACAATAAGTACTTTATTTTTAATAATAGTAGGAATCATCGGTATAGTTAATATGAACAAAATTAACAATAATACAAAACTCCTATACAACGATTCTATAATATCCTTAGAGAAATTGTACTCGGCAGAAAATAATATTAATTTAGGACTGTCCGATATGGAACATATAATTAACAGCAATTTTAGAACTACTTTTTATAATTCTCAAAATGATTTAGCAACCTTATCCCAAAAAAACAATTCTCTTTTCGCTGCATATGAAAAATTATTACATAGAGGTAAAGCTGAACACTTGCATTATAATATGTTAAAAGCTAATTTAGAGAAATTCAGAAATATTCGATCAAAAATATTTACTGCTATAAAAAATAATAATTATGAACAAGCTAATGATATATATAATAAAGAATATTTAAGTACAAAAACAGCTATGGATGATGCTATGAACAACCTTATACAAGATAATGTTAACAATGCTAAAAATCTTTCAACTTCAAGCTCTGCCATTTATACTTCTTCTTTTATTCTTCAAATTATAGTTATTCTAATTGGAGCACTATGTACTGCATTATTGGGTGACTTTATGGCAATTTGGTTAAAGAAAAGAATTAACACTGTTGTAAACTTCGCCAAAAACTTATCTAATGGAGATTTAACACAAGAACTTACTATAACCGCTGAAGATGAACTTGGTATTATGGAGAAATCTTTAAATTTTTCATCTAAAAATATGAAAGAACTTGTTTCCAAAATTATAACTGGTATGCAAGATATGACTGCATCTAGTGAAGAGCTAACCGCTACTATGGAAGAAGTTTCTGCTGCAACAATTAATATAAAAGAAGCTACTGAAGCAATTTCTAATGGAAGTGAAAATCTTAGCTTCACTTCGAAAGAAGCCACTACTTCTACTGAAATAATTAAAAACTTAACTTCTAACCTTAGTTCCGAAGCAAAAGAAAGTCATAAAACTGCAAACGAAATTATGCAAAGGGCAATTAAAATAAAAACTAAAACTAATGATGCTTCCATAGATGCTGTAAACTTATGTAATGAAAAAGAAATTAAAATAAAAAAAGCCATCGAAGACATACAAATTGTTAATGAAATTTCAAATATGGCAGAAACTATCAACGAAATTTCCGAACAAACAAATTTATTGGCACTTAATGCTTCTATTGAAGCTACTAGAGCTGGCGAAGCTGGTAAAGGCTTTGCTGTAGTTGCAGATGAGGTTAAGCAATTAGCAGAGCAATCATCTGATGCAGTAAAAAAAATCAAATCAAATGTGACAGAAGTAATTAGTGCAACTAGAAATTTAATAAATAACACTAATGACATATTAGAATTTATAAATTCAAAAGTTAAACCAGATTACGAAATGCTAAAAATCGCAGGAGAGCAATATGAAAAAGATGCTGAGTTTGTAAATAAAATATCTGAGAAAATTTCATCTTCTTCAAATACAATTGCCAATACTATTTCGGAAGTGCATACCTCAATAATGTCTATTTCGTCAACTTCCGAAAACTCTGCCTCAAGTTCCGAGGAAATTTTCGGAAGTGTAACTGAAACAAGCTTTGCTATAGAACAAGTTGCAAAGCAAGCGCAAAAAAATTCTGAGCTTGCTGAAAAAATAAGCATAACAGCTGAAAAATTTAAAGTATCTTAACAAACTTAGCTTTACCAACCTTAATTATGTCACTACTTTTTAAAGTTAAATGGAAGTCTTCCACCACTCTTCCATTTAGCTTTACTCCACCCTGTTTTATAAGTCTTCTAACCTCACTTTTTGATGCTATAAGTTCTGCTTTTACAATTATATCTATTATATTCTCATAAGCCTCTGCTTTTATTTCCTTAATGTCATTTGGTATTTGATTTTTTTGGAATATAGTTTTAAAATGTTCTTCTGCCAAAACTGCACTTTCATCGTCATGGTACAACTTAACTATTTCTCTTGCAAGCTCCATTTTCACATCTCTAGGATTTACCCCTTCACTTTCAAGCCTACATTTTATTTTCTCAATTTCATCTGGATGAACATCAGTTGCAAGTTCAAAATATTTTATTATAAGATTATCTGGTATTTTCATTACCTTTTCATACATAATATTTGCATCTTCATTTATTCCAATGTAATTTCCTAAGCTTTTACTCATTTTTTCCACACCATCTATACCTTCAAGTATAGGCATGAACATTACAACTTGGCTTTCCTGTTTGTATTCCCTTTGGAGCATTCTCCCCATTAGTACATTAAACTTTTGATCAGTTCCTCCAAGTTCAATATCCGCTTTAATTGCTACAGAATCGTAAGCCTGCATTAATGGGTAAAAAAACTCATGAATTCCTATACTTACATGGTTTTTAAACCTATTTTTAAAATCTTCCCTTTCGAGCATTCTTGTAACCGTGTATTTTGATGCAAGTTCAATTACCTCTGCAAAATTTAACTTTGAAAGCCATTCACTATTAAATTTCAACTCAGTTTTGTTTCTATCAAGTATCTTAAAAATTTGCTTTTCATAAGTTTTAGCATTTTCAATTACTTGTTCTCTAGTAAGCTGTTTTCTCGTTTTTGACTTTCCAGTTGGATCTCCAATCATACCTGTAAAATCGCCTATAATAATTACTGCCTTATGCCCCATATCTTGAAGCTGCTTTATCTTCCTTAAAACCACTGCATGCCCTATATGGATATCTGGTGCACTTGGATCCAGTCCTAACTTCACTACAAGCGGTTGATTTTTTTCCTGTGACCTTTTTAACTTTTCTACCAAATCATCAATGTTAATTATTTCATCTGCACCTTTACTAATAATTTTAATTTGTTCTTCAATATTTATCATTTTTATTACCACCCTTTTTATAAAATATATACCTGTTTAAATATAGAAATTACAATTTATCGAGGAGAAGCCAAAGTACAAAGTACAGAGTACAAAGTACAATGAAGGACGATTTTTCTCCGTTAGCACTGCGAAAAATCTGAAAACTTATTTTTTTATTGCTGCGCAATTGCGCCATAGATGGCGCTCAGCGAAGCTGAGGACATTTAAGTTTAAGATTTACCTAAGCAACGCGAAAGGCAAATCATCCTTCTTTGTACTCTGTACTTTGTACTCTGCTCTAAAAATTGTAATTTGTAAGAATAAGCTTATCCTAGGTGTTGTATCCCTATAATTTACAAAACAAAAAACTCCCATCCTCATGAATTTCACAAGGACGAGAGTTATAATTTCCCGCGGTACCACCTTAATTTACCAATATCTCACAATATTAATCTTTTCGAGTACGACTTAAATTTGATGAAAATAGTTCAGCTAGTTTATACTCTATCATTTTAACGGTTGAAGCTTCCGTAGACACTTACTTACATTAAATATTACTGTATATTTCAGTGCTAAGCTCAGAGACGTATTCAGACCAAACTATTTTCATTTTCCTCTCACCAAATGGAAATTCTCTGTAGAAACCTTTGTATGGCTTACTCTTTCTCTTCAAGGCTTTTAAATATTCATTTTTTACATAATATCAAAAAATTATTTAATTGTCAAATTTATATTGTAAAAATTTTTATTTATATACAAGATGTTAATTTATTTTTCATATCTATAATTTTAGTGGATGCATTAACTATTTTATTATACTTTCCATATTTTTAACTTTATAATACTTTATTTTTTACTTAATATATATATTAAACATTTTAATATATTATTGGACCTTTTAATGTATTATTACACTTTATGTTGATTTTTTGAAAATTATGTTTTATAATGTAAAAAATCAAAAGATATTATTTAAGTTAAAAACAATTTTATTTATAAATTTGGAGGTACCTATGAAAAAAAAATTGATTTTAATAATATGTTTAATATTGATTATTGGCATTGTTGTTATAAATGTCCAAGATAAAAATACCATTACTTCGGATAATTTTAATTCTAATATTGAATATATTGATAAAAATAAAAATATCGCAGATGAGATGGAGTTCGATTATAAACTAAGGAAAGATAATAAATCAGAGTTTAATATTTATGTTAAAAGTAACAATAGCCAATTAAATCTAAAATCTAAAAATGAAATTCCTAACAGCAAAATATTTTTTGATATTGTAAACTCGAAAAATAAGACAATCAAATCAATTCAATTAGGCAAAAATTATGACAGCAAATTCCCAATAAGTAAAGGAACCTATAAAATATACATTACTTTTAAATCTGGAACGGGTAAAGGAAAAATTAATTGGGTGGTACAATAGTTTGTTGATTAAATTAATTATCAGTGAATATAGAAAAATACACAAAGTTCCTCTAATATTTGTTTCATTTACATTTTCTTTAATTATAACTTTTATATTTTTTAATTTAGCAGCAAATTCATATAATGGCATTCAAAAAAGTATCCTTCACTGTACTCTGAATAAAGGTTCGCAATCTTTAAAATTTGTGCCTAAAATAATTTTGTGCAACAGTCCATTTCATTAAACCACTTTAAATATTCCTAGCTATCATTAATTTTAAATTATTGTTTTTAAAAAAGTTATTTTAAATTCCGTACCTACTCCAAGTTCACTTCTTACCACTATGCTTCCACCTTCACTTTCAATAATCCTCTTACTAAGTGCAAGTCCTATACCTATACTTTCCGGATTAGTGGAATTTTCTCCTTTATAAAATCTTTCAAATATTTTATTTAAGTTTTTATTGTCTATACCCTCTCCGTTATCTTTTATATTTATTTGAAGCGAAAGAGGTGTTTCTTCTGAACTTATTTCTATTGTTCCGCCTTCGCCTGCATGCTCTATTGCATTTTTAATAATATTTGAAATAGCTTCTGCTGTCCATTGAACATCATGTTTGAACTTCGTATCCTTATTTATATTTAAAAGCATATTTTGTTTCTTTTCTTTTGCTTTATACGAAAGTGGCTTTAATGCATTCTGCACAGTATGCAATAAATTTTCACTTCTAATATTAAATTCTACTGCTCCAGCTTCAAGTCTTGCCATCTTAAGTAAATTTACGACAAGCCACTGCATTCTATTAAGTTGTTCTAAGGATTTCTGAAGAAAGTTTTTTCTATCTTTCAATTCCATTTCACTATCGCTTAGCATTATGTCATTATACATAACTAAAGCTGCCAAGGGTGTTTTTAATTGATGTGATATATCAGAGATTATATTTTTTAATTGAATTTTATCTTTTTTTAAGTTTGCCAAATTTTCTTTAAGCCTTTTAGCCATAACATTAAATTCATGACCTAATACATAAAACTCACCTTCTCCACCTTCAGGAAAGCTAATATCAAACTTTCCATCTACCAAAGCTTCCGAAGCCCTACAAATCTCTCTAACTTTTTTTAGCATTCCCTTCAGAGTATTAAATATAACAAAATAAACAATAAACATAAATAAAATTAAGATACAAAAGCCCCTAATTAAAGTCACACTTCCAAACTTATCAATTAGCGGATTTTTATAAGAGTCAAGTTCATATGTATATCCATAATCATTTAATATACTTTGACTCTTTTTTATTTCTGCATTAGTTACACCTTTAGTAAATACTTTTATTATGTCTTCCTTTTCGTAAGGATACTTATTTAATATTTTTGAAGCAATAACTTTATTTGAAGAAATATATCTTTTATTTAAATCCGACATACTCCCATTAAAAAATATAAATAAACACACAAACATCAGCACTTGAATAATTAAAAATTTTATAGTAATACTTTTTATTTCTTCATTTCTAAAATAACTATTCAAGCCTTGTCACCTCTTTATTCCATCTATAGCCAAGTCCTCTTACGGTTTGAATGTATTCTGGTTCCTTTAAATTTTCCTCTAATTTTTCCCTTAATCTTTTTATATAAACATTAAGAGTATTTTCATCCACAAAATTTCCATCTACATCCCAAAGCTTTTCAAGTATTGTATTTCTAGCTAATACATTTCCTTTATTCTCTACAAACAATAAAAGTAGCTTGTACTCCATAGAAGTTAAAATTATTTCTTGCCCATTTCTAAATATTTTAAATTTAAGAGGTTCTATTAATATATTGCCTGTCCTTATTTTTTTAACATTTTCTTTTTTTATTATTTTATTTCTACGTAAAATTGCATTTATTCTAGAAACAAGTTCTTTTATTCTAACAGGCTTTACAATATAATCATCTCCACCTATATCAAGCCCAAGCACAACATTTACCTCTTCATCGCAGGCAGTCATAAATATTATAGGTAAATTATTATCTTCTTCCCTTATTTCTTTGCATAAATCGTATCCATTTCCATCTGGAAGAAGTACATCAAGAAGCATTAAATCAAAAACTTCTTTTTTTAAACTTTCCTTAGCTTCTTTTATATTTTTTGCAGCTTTTATAGAAAACCCCTCTTTTTTCAAGGCATATTCGACTCCTATAGTAATTGCCATATCATCTTCAACTAATAAAATTTTATTCATATTACCCCACAATCAGAGTACAAAGTACAGAGTACAGAGTACAGTGAATGATGATTTTTCTCCTCTAGCGCTACGAAAAATCTAAAAACTTATTTTTTATTGCTTACGCAATTGCACAATATATGGTGCTCAGCGAAGCTGACAATATTAAATTTAAGATTTACCTAAGCATAGCGAAAGGTAAATCATCATTCACTGTACTCTGTACTCTGTCATCTGTACTCTGTTTCAAATTCTAATTTGTCAGTATGAACTTGGTATTTATAATTTCCATTTTTCAGGTACTATATCTTTAATCTTATCATTCTTGATTTAAATTTTCCACTACATTCATATTTTTTAATTTTCGAAGAGGAATAGCTGAGGCTATTAATGTTATTATTATCGCAGCTATAACTTCACCCACTATAGCTACTATAGGCAGCTTAAGATTAAAATCTCTAAACTCACTTCCAGAAATTATTTTTATTAAAATGAAATCCAGAGCTCCGCCTATAAAGGTTCCAAGTACAGCTGCAATAATTCCATGAAGTGTTCCTTCAAGAAGCACCATTTTCGTAAGCTGCTCTTTTGTCATGCCAATTGCCATGAGCATTGCAAATTCCGCTTTTCTTAAAATAATGTTTATACTTACGGTATTTATTATATTTACAGCAGAAATAAGTGTTATGATTGATATAAAACCATAAACAAATACTTCCATTTCAAAGTTACTTTTTTTATTATCTTCCGCTATTTTATAAAAATCTGTATAATATCCACCGACTTCGGCTGCCTTATCTTCAAAAGACTTATACAATTTATCTCTTGATGTTTTATCATTAAATACAATTCCAAATCCGTCATAATCAATTTTGCCATTTAATTTTTTATACATATCTTCTGTAAATATAAAATTCATTCCTTCAATAGGATATCCATCATTATTATTATTTATTGGATCTACATTAAGTATTCCAACTACTGTTAATGTAACAAACTCTTTATTATCTATTGATTTTCGCTGCTCTTTATCAGCATCCTCCGCTGCATTTTCACTGTCTTTGAGCAAATAATTTTTCATTTTAGGAATTACTATTTTATCTCCAACCTTATAAGTTGAATAATTTTCAAAAACCTTTTTATTTTCTTTTCTATCTGAAGTTTGAATTTTATTTTTATTAACAATTAATACTCCATTATTGTTTAGTTTGTCCTTATTGATTTCTCCAGACGAAATATATTTTTTAGCCAGTTCCAAGGCATTGTCATCATATAAACTAATATCTATACTTGTTTCTGTAAAATTTTTGTACTGCGGTTTATTTTCACTTAGGCTCGTTTTTTTATAAAAATTTACGTTCAATTTATCACTTGCAATATAAATTCCATTTTCAGCATCGGAAAGTTTATATACTTTTTTTACACCTGATGATTTTTTTATTTGTTCATAATCTTCCGTACTTAAACCACCTTTAGCATTATTCTTAAATAGTATGCTGTCATACGGTGTTATTTTTTTACTATCATTATCCATCTGCTTTACAAAACTAGCAAAGGTAGTAAATACAATAAACATAATTATTGAAATTACAAGAGAAAATACAGTAACCCAAAACCTTCCTGGAAGTCTTTTTATATTTTTATAAGCAAGCTCTCCCTCATTTCCAAATAAAAGCTTTATTATTTTGCTATTTCTCTTTTTTAATTTTTTATTTTTTATTCCAATTGTATTTTTTAGTGCATCCATAGGACTTATCCTTCCAGCCCTTCTTACTGGATTAAAAGCTGATAAAAGTATTGTAAATACAGAAAGAACGGCACTAATAATAAATACAACTGGATAAACACCTATTTTAAAATTTGAAGAACCAATAAATGATAATTTTCCCATAAGCTTTACCGTAAGATATATCCCTAAATAACCTGCAAGGCAGCCAATAGGTATACCAACAAGGCACATATAGGCAGCTTCCCTAATAACCATACTTTTTATTTGCTTTGGAGTTGCACCTATAGATCTTAAAATTCCAAAATGCTTTATTCTCTCCATAACAGATATATTAAAAGAATTATATATAAGTGCAGCACTAGACACTACTATTATGCTTATTAAAAATACTATAATCTTAACTATAAAATCATTTCTAAGCTCATTAGGACTTTGTAAATAGGATCTTAAAATCACATCATTGTATTCAATTTGAAGTTGTGAGCTTTTTAAACCACTTTCCTTTGCAATTCTATTTGCTACTTTTTCTTTATTTCTTTTCTCTTTTAAATTTACAAAAACATTAAATTTAGAAGTATCCTTGTTATTAAAATTTATGAAAGTAATCGCCCTTGCTGGAGCAAGTGAATTATACTCATATGTTCCAACTATTTTATAATTTTTTGTTTCATTATTCTGTAAACTTATAGTTATGCTATCACCTATTTTTTTATCCTTAAGCTGATAAGAAGTTCCCATATCCAACATAATTTCATTTTCCTTTTTAGGAAATCTGCCCTTCTTTATTTCAAAGCATCTATTCATTATATTTTTAAAACTGTTTTTATCATATGCTCTTACTTCTAAATTTAAATTTTCATTTTGGACTTTTACTTCCGCCTTCTCCCATCTCTCTTCAATACCAAAATTGAGTACTTCAGCATTGTTTATCATTTTTTCTACATTACTGCTTGATATGTTATCGTACTTAAATTCATAATTTCCAAGCGATTGTTTTGCATCTTCTATCTGAGAAGCCCTGTAACTAAATAAAATTGTCCCTATTCCAGTAAACAAAGCTACAGAAAGAATTATTCCAATTACCGTAAGGAAAGTTCTCTTTTTATTTGCCTTTAGATATTTCAAAGTGATTTCAGAGTATTTTTTCATCTTGAGACCACCTCATTTGACTTTATCTCTCCATCTTCTATACTTATTACCCTATCTGCAAGCCTTGCAATAGATAAATCATGAGTTATAACTATAAGTGTTTGATTATATTTTTTAGCAGAATATCTTAAAAGTTCAATTATTTCTTTACTGTTTTTAGAATCAAGATTTCCAGTAGGCTCGTCTGCTAATATTATTGCTGGTTTATTTGCAAGTGCCCGTCCAATCGATACCCTCTGCTGCTGACCACCAGAAAGCTGTGATGGTAAATGGTTTCTTCTATCCTTTATATCTAGAATACCCATTATTTCTTCAAGATAATTTTTATCTATTTCTTTTCCATCAAGTAAAAGTGGCATAACTATATTTTCCTCAGCTGTCAAAACAGGAAGCAAATTATAAAATTGAAATACAAAGCCTATTTTTCTTCTTCTCATTATTGAAAGTTGTTTTTCATTTAACTTATTTATCACTGTACCATCTACAATAACTTCACCAGAGGTTGCCTTTTCAACACCGCCAACAATGTGAAGGAAAGTACTTTTTCCAGAACCACTTGGTCCTACTACTGCTGCAAATTCTCCTTCATTTATAGTTAAATTTATATTTTTTAAAGCTTCTACCCTTGTATTTCCTTTTCCGTATGTTTTACATAAATTTTTAATTTGAAGTATTTCCATTTTCAATCCCCCTATATTTAAAATAAACCACTTGGAAATTTAAATCATCCTTCACTGTACTCCGTCATCTGTACTCTGTTCTACAAATTATGGTTTAAAATGATGCATTTGGCATGTGTAATTTCAATGTTCCAAGTTGTACATCTATATAATAATTCTTGTTTATTACTGTAGCATAAATTGTTTATTACAAAAATGTAATAAAAAAAGCTCTTAGGCATAAAAATTATCATGCTAAGAACTTTTATCAATATCTATAGCTTATAACAAACATTTCACTATATATACTAGTTCAATTATTGAATTTTTTATGAAATTATATATAAATACATATCTAAACTTCTATTTACTGCTTCTTCTATAATTTTTATAAAATCATCTAATTTATTTTTCATACTAGCTTTTTCAAGCGCCGCCATATATTCATTTCTGTCTTCCATCCTTATTACAGTCATTGGATATCCATTCCTCATAAGAATTAAATTCATAAGTAGCCTACCACATCTACCATTTCCGTCTATAAAAGGATGTATAAATGTAAATTTATGATGAAATTCAGCTGCAAGCTCTATAGGATGTATCTTATTTTTATTCTTGGCATACCATGTAATTAATTCTTCCATTTGCTGTGGAACTAGAAAATGTTCTGGAGGTCTATGATTACTACCGCTTATAAGTACATTAACGTTTCTATATTTCCCTGCATTTTCATTATTTATACTTTTAAGAATAATATAATGCAGATTTTTTATAACATTCTGATTAATATCTATATTTTTATTTACTATATCTTCAATATAATCAATAGCTTCTTTGTGATTAATAACTTCAAGATGCTCCTTAAGAGTTTTACCTTTTCCAATAGTAATACCATCTTCCAAAATTACTTTGGTTTCTGTAATTGTAAGAGTGTTTCCCTCTATGGCATTTGAATTGTACGTAAACTCCACATCAAAATACTGTTTTAAATTTTTAACACAAGTATCATTAAATGGTCTTTTACTATCAAGTATTTTTTTCTTTTCATCTATTTCTTTAATCATACATATCACCTTATAAATCAAATTATATTTATATTATTATCAAACAATTTTGTTTTATAATTTTTTATGAAATATTTCTTATCCATATTATACCACATAATACTAAGCCATCTAAAAAAAATATTTCAAAATTGCACTTGCTATTTTTTTAAGATGCCTAAACCTAATTATAAATTTACTTTCTAAAGACTACCTTAAAAGTCTTCCCATAATCTTCTGCCTTCACAACTTCAAACCCTGCTTTTATCCCCAATTTTTTAAAGTAGGTTAAATCCTGCTCATAATCCTTTTTCAAAACACCATAAGAGGTTTCAATTAATTTATTTGGCGTATTTACCTCAAGTTCAATAATAAATATATCATTTTTACTACTATCCATTTTGGGCATTACAGCATCCCACAATACAAACTCCGCTCCACTTTTAAGTACTCTATAAACCTCATTAAATACTTTTTTATGGTCAGCTTTATCAATAAACATCATTGTAAAAAATGACGTTGCTGCATCAAATTTATCATTTTGAAAAGTTAAATTTGATGCATCCATAACTATTTTAACTGGACCTTCTGGAGCCTCATCCAATTCTTCCTGCCTTTTGTCTATAGCCGTTACTCTTTTGCCATAGCAAACTCCAATTACACCTTCTCCCCCGCCTCCAATGTCTAAAATTTTATCTCCTTGTATCTCTTTTCCAATAAGTAATTTTTGTTTTTCCACAACATAATTTCTATCTTTACTGTTCAAAGTAATCACCTCAAATATTTTTTAACATATAAAAAGCTGTTTTCCTTAAACAGAAAACAGCTTAATAACAATAAAATATCATATTTATATTGCATATTACTATTTTCTTATCTCCCAAATTTACTTTGCAGGAATTGACACCGTACATTCTTGCCGGTTGTCGGGTTTCACAGGGCCAGTCCCTCCACCACTCTAGATAAGCTTTTATATAGTATTCTTATATGTTTAATTAAATTATATAATTTAATATATATAATGTCAATATACTATTATTTCATTTCCACAACCCTTTCTGCCCACTTTATAACATCTTTTCTATGAGTTATAAACATAACTGCTTTAGTTTTACTGATGTTTTTTACAGTCCCTAAAACCTGCTCTTCTGTGTCTTTATCAAGTGAAGAAGTGATTTCATCAAGTAACAGTATTTCTGCATTTTTAGCCAGTGCTCTTGCAATTGCAATTCTCTGCTTCTGCCCTCCAGATAAACTTTTTCCATCATCCAAAAGCATAGTATCATAGCCATTTTCTAAATTACAAATAAACTTATGCGCTCCTGCAAGCTTTGCAGCATTTATAATTTCTTCCTTAGCTGCACTCTCATTTCCGAAAGCAATGTTATCATAAACACTTCCTCTAAATAACATAGCATCTTGAGGAACATAAGAGGTTTTACTTCGTATATTTTTAAGGGTAGTCTTCTCACTTCCATTAAAAATAATACTTCCAGCTTCAGGCTCATAAAGTCCCAACATAAGTTTCATTAACGTGCTCTTGCCGCAGCCGCTTTCTCCAACCACTGCTGTTAATTTGTTATTTTCAATATTCATATTAAATTTATCTAGCACAGCTGCACCTGTATCATATGAAAAACTAACATCTTTAACTACAACAGGATTATTTATTTTATTAATTGCATATGACATTTCTCTTAATATTTTTTCTTTTGGAGTGTTTGTTATTTGAAATAAACGCTTCACTCCCGCAACATTTGTCTGCATACCAGCCATATGCTGTCCACACTCTAAAAACAACATATCAGTTGCATCTTTTAATCCTATTAAAGCAATTATTGTTCCCCAATCTGAAAGCTTAAAATATATAAATAGTGCTCCAATAAAGAGAATTGCTATATAAGATATAGAACTGATTGCTGCACTAATAGCATTCATTTTAGACAATATTTTACCACTTTTAAGCTTTAAATCAGCTTCAAGCTTTGTAACTTCATTAAAGTTTTTAGTTTTAACCTCATATAAATTAAGAACTCTAATTGTTTTAGCTGCTTTTACAAGTTCATATGCATCTGTACTAGTCTTAGCAAGTCTATCCTGCAAAGCTGTTCCTACCTTTTCAAGTTTTTTACTAAAGTAAGAAGCTGTAAATACAGAAATACTTCCAATTAAAATTACAATAATAGCAAAACGCCAATCCATAGCTGCCATTACAGCAATTCCTCCAATACCACCTACTGCTGAATGAAGCACCTGAAAAAAACTCCAGTCGTATATTAATTCAAGGCATGCTGTATCATTTGTAACTGCTGAAATAAGTTCTCCCTTTGCAGTTGAATCATGATATTTCATAGGTAAATTTAAAATATGCTCGCAAAAATTTGTCTTCACATCACGAATAGTTCCTTTGGAGGCAAAATCGCAAAGATATGTTGAAATAGGTGCATATACCCACCACATAGCATTCTTAAATACAATAATTACTATAGACTTCCAAAATAGTCCGTAACTTTTTTCACTAATAGCTGTTATTAACCACTTTGTTCCATAAGCATTTAAAATAATAAATCCTAGTTCTACTGCGCAAAATAAAATATTGCACGTTAAAAAAATTTTGCTTTTTTTTCCATAAGCTTTATTGCTTTTATTATTGTAGGTATATTGTAATTTTTAAATAATTTCATATCATATCAGCTCCCTTCAAATTTATAACCTCATCAGCAATATCAATAAGCGATTGTCTGTGAGCTGACATAATAATCAATTTTTCTTTTGACACTTTATTTATTGCAGCTATAACTATGCTTTCGGTCTCTGCATCAAGTGCTGAAGTTGGCTCATCAAGAAGCCATATTGAGCTGTTTTGTAAAATAGTCCTTGCCAAAGAAATACGCTGTTTTTGCCCACCTGAAAGTGAAGTGTTACCTTCTCCTAGCATGGTATAATAGCCATTTGGAAGTGCCTTTGCAAATTCATTTGCACCAGCAAGCTTAAGTGCCTCTATTACTTCTTCATCACTTGACTTTGGACTAACAAGCCTTACATTTTCCATAAGGGACATGCTAAAAATATATGTTTCCTGGGACATAACCGAAATTGTTCCATTTACTGCAATGCTCCCCTCTTTAGGCTTATACAGTCCTGAAATTATATCTAGCAGCGTAGTTTTTCCTGATCCAGATTCTCCACATAATGCAATAATTCCATTTCCTTTATGGCACATTGAAAATCCCTTTATGATTGGCTTATTCTCTAAATATTCAAAGGAAATATCATTAGCCTTAATCTCTGGCAAACCATTAAAATAGCTTATCTTTCTTGTATCATCCCTTTGAGATATATTTTCTAATCTACTTATACGATTCATTGAAGCAATAGAGCTATTTAACCCATTGAGCATAAATGGAAAGTACACAGATGGAGCTATAATGACATCAAGCAAGTCAAAAATAGCAATAAATGTACCTATAGTTAAATGTCCTCTCATAACCATATAGCCTGCAAAAATCATATAACTAACCTTTGGCATTTGAGCGGTTGATGAACAAGCTGGCTGCATAAGAGAATTCCATATTGATATGTTCATTGCGGTCTTATATACTTTGTTATATTCTTCATAAATCTTATTTTTGATTTGTTTCTCCATCATAAAAGATTTAATGACCGGTATTTGAGATAAGGCTTGCTCAACTACTGACAACGCTTCTCCCTTATAATCGGCTTCTACAGAATACAGCTTACCCATTTTATTGTTAAGTGACAGTGTAAAAAACATTCCAATAGGAGTATATATAAAAGTAACTACTGCAAGAAGTGGATTAACATATATTAAATATACAAGCGCACCAATAGCCATTGTAAATTGAGAAAAAAGCCCTATAAAATCTCCTGCAATAAAATTACATACATTTCCTGTATCAGAGTTTACTGACGATAAAGTATCTCCTCCTCGAATTTTAATTATTTCTTTATAATCTGCGTGAAGTAAAGTTTTTGCGATATGACATTTTATATTTCTAGAAGTATTTGATGACAGTTTTGAAACACAAATGCCGCTGGTATACTTTAAGCAAGTATTTGTTAAGATCAAAAGAACAAATACAATAAGTGAACTCATTATCTTTGAAAAATTACCATTCATAGAGTTGTCCACTAACATTTGTGTGATTATTGTATTTATAAGATTGGTTCCAACTAAAATAAGCGAAATAGCCGCCGCAGTTAGATACCACTTTTTATAAGGCTTGATCACTTTAAAAAGATATGAAAATGCTGATATATAATTTAGTTCTTTATTTTTAGACATAAAAAAATCTTCCTTTCTAACAATAACAAACAGACTTATACAAGTCTCTTTATTTTTTCAACAAAATCGCACAACAATAAAACCCTTAAAATCAGAGTTTTCCTTGAATTAAAGATATACCATGTGAAACTTCAAAATTAATTTGTATCAAAATGCTATCTTCAAAGCATTATGGTGCAAATTGATTTTGGTAGTTGAACTGGTTTATCTATAAATTTTTATTTTAATTAGCGAATTCTGTTGTTGTTAAAAAGAAAAATAACCATTTAAACCTTTTCCTTTCCTAATATGAAAATATTATACAATAGAATTTTAGAAATGTAAACAATTATATAGATAGCAACGTTAACAATCAGAGAGCCTCAATTCAGTTAGGCTGCACTGTTAGACATATACAGACGTACCATTTTTAAATACAAATAAAGGGCTGCCACACAAAATTATTTTATACACAAATTTTAAAAATTACGTATGAACTAATCTTAGTGCAACAGCACCAATAATTAAAACTTTTTGTGACTTTCTTAAAAATGCTTGACAGTTTCAGGTTTATCTTTAATCCCTATTTTAGCAAAGCTTTAAGTGCTTCTACCTCTTCACGTAAATTATCATCCTTCATAAATTCCTTAACAGCATTCATTAACACACGAACATCTTTTTCGCCTTTATAAATAGGTGTAAGCTCCTTATTTAAATTAAAGAATTTATAAACAGCCATTTGTGCAGCTCTTACGGAATAATCCATTGTAAATACTGTATCATCTGGTATTTCAACAAATTGCCCCATTAAAGCTAAGTTCGTTGAACCTTCTGGAATAACTTGCGGCCTATCGCCTTTTGCTCTAGTTAAAAATTGTGCTGTTGTAAAAGGCATTATACATGGCTTACAAATAGATGTCTTAAGAATCTTCTCCATATCATCTTTGAAGTTCAAGTGATATAATATTTCAGTTAATATTTCTTCGCCAGTACAATCTACCATTGGTTTCTTTACAAAATCACCTTTTTTATATGGATACAAAGCATAGCCCCAGAAAACTTGTATATTATCAGGCTGATTTAAAAAATGCGGTTGATTATGAAGAACTAGTGAGAATAACCAAGCAGAATCTCTAAATGTCATATGAGCACCAGTTCCTGGCTGATTTCCTGTGAATTCTATTATTTTATTAAACATTGTTGGGTCTTTAAGTGTAACTGTGATTGATTGCCACATTGATTCTTCTACACGATCATCAAAAACGTGTGGATTACCAAACTCAGGACGTCCTTCAGCTATTTTCTCCCAAAGATCCCAATCGCCACCTACAGTTTTATCATTAACCTTTGCTGGCGTATGCATATCTCCAACACTTGAACCAGCTGTTAAAGAACCTATTGTAATAAATGCAAAGTCTCCTTCGCCAACTTCCACCCTAGTTTCTTTTCCGTCTTTAACACATTTAAATGCTGTAACTGTAGTTTCGGTCTTTGATGGTTTGAATTCTACATCTGTTACTTCACAGCCTAATTCAAAATTAACACCTTGTGACTGCAACCATTTTGTCATTGGTAATAACATTGAATCATATTGATTGTATGGTGTACGACGTATTCCTGACAAATCATATAATTTTGGCATTTCTTGAATAAATCTATGCATATATCTCTTTAATTCTATGGCACTGTGCCAAGGCTCAAATGCAAAAAGTGTTTGCCACTCATACCAAAAATTAGTTGTAAAGAAGTGATCGTTAAAGCATTCTTTAATAGATATTGTACCTAAAGCATCTTCTGTAGCAAGAAATACATGTGCTAATTCCATTCTATCTTGACTATTAAGTCCTAAAGGTGAGGCTGGAAGTATTTTAGCATTATTATCTATTAATCTAGCTTGTGCATGAGTGTGTATTTTTTTATTAAAAGCATAAAATTCATCAAGTATTGAAACTTTAGGATCAGTTAATGAAGGGATACTTTCCATAACTCCAAAAGTACACTTATAAGCTTCCTCATCAAACATTCTTCCACCACGTATCATATAACCATGCTCAGGATCACCACAGCCATCCATGCTTCCACCTGTAACCTTTAATTGCTCATATATATGAATATTTTTTCCTGGGACATGAGCATCTCTAATCATAAATACTGCAGCTGACAGTGATGCAAGTCCGCCACCAACTAAATAGGCATGTGTATTTTCCACATCCATTGTTTGATTAAAATTAAATCTCATCTTAAAACCCCCATCTAAACTTTATTTTATAAACTATCTTGAAATTTCAAACACGGTTTGGTAAGGTTTACATATAATAAAAATTATATATTTTTTTAATTTAAAATTTCAAGATAGCATTTAGGCAGTAACTTATGTTTAAGTATCCTGCTAGAGATATACCATTGTGAAACTTAAAATTTATTTGTACCAAAATGCCATCTTCTAGGCATTTTGGTGCACATGAATTTTAATAGTTGAGTTGGTATATCTATAATATAAATCCAAATAAGAATCTTTTATATAATCAATTTGAGATATATGTATAAAAATTACACATATATCTCAAATTGTACAAAATATGCTATAATGTTGAATTAGAATAAGTAAATATTTTATACTACATTAATTGAAAACATTTATAAGTGCAGGTGATTATTATGTCAGATTCTAAAATAACTAAAAAAGCTCTTGCCATGTCAATTAAAGAGCTAATGAAAACCATCCCTTTGCATAAAATATCCATACAAGAAATTGTGGATAACTGTGGTCTTAATAGACAAACCTTTTATTATCATTTTACGGATAAATTTGATCTCGTAAACTGGATTTATTACACTGAAGTTATGAAAAGTATAGGTGATTGCAAAAGTTATGAAAATTGGAGTGATGGAATGTATAAAACTTTGTTATACCTATCCAACAATAAAACATTTTATATAAATGCTCTTAACACTCCAGGTCAAAACGCTTTTGATAAATATTTTTTCAGCATCACCTTTGATCTTATCATTGGAGTTGTTAATGACCTATCTAGTAATATGACTATTTCAGAAACTGATAAGAATTTCATTGCTGACTTTTATGCTCACGCCTTTGTTGGCATCATCGTGCAATGGATAAAAAGTGGAATGGAACTATCTCCAAAAATCTTAGAATATAAACTAAAAGAAATTGTGGATGGAAGTATGGTTGGTGCATTAAGAAGATATGCAACTACTAAACTTCAATAATATTGCAAATTAAATTGTAGTGCAAAGTCAAATAACCTTTGGTAGGCGTAGCAAAAGCGTTTTGGAACGATTTAAATAAGGCATCTTAAAAATCTCTTCAAATAAACATTATATTAAAAAATATTAATATATATATACAGTGCAATAATTAATGTTTTTAGGAGAGAGTTATGTATAAAGAAAAAATATCAGTAGGAGAAGTTTTCTCAAAAGTTTTTTCCATAAGAGCCACTAACATAGGAAAGTTTATAGGAATTATACTTGTACCAGGGTTGGTTTTGCTTGTCATGAGTTTTCTTTTAGGATTAATAGCTACAGGTGCCGCAATAGGCGGAATATCTGTAGGTGGAATTTTACTTATCGTAATTGTTTGTTCTCTAGTAATTTTATTACTTTGCATACCATTAAGTATAGGCACATATTATGTAGCAAGGAAATATCATGATACACAAGAGATTACATTTTCAAATATACTCATATGCTTTAGAGAAAATATGATTTTAAAATCAATAGGGTTGAGCTTACTTATAGGCATAATACTAATTGTAGGTTATATATTGTTCATAGTACCTGGTATAATACTTACCTATATGTTTATATTCGCATTTTTTGTTATGGTTGATAATCCTGAGCTTGGCATTTTAGATATTATTAGTTTGAGTGCAAAACTTTCTAAAGGTTACAAACTTAAAGCTTTTGGATACACTTTTTTATTAGGGATTATCCCTGCCTTACTTAGCTTATTACTTAGAGGAACTACACTTGGCGGTATCTTGAGTCTTGTACTTTCTTTAATTATAGGTGCTCTTAATTTGCTGGGATTAAGCTTCTTTTATATTGATAGTTTGGGAGAAGAGTAAATCTATAAATAGACAACCTGAAACATTGAAATTATAAATAACAAATGCATCCTGTTAAACTAGAATTTGTATAGCAGAGTACAGATGACGGAGTACAGAGTACAGTGAAGGATGATTTACCTTTCGCTTCTCTCCGGTAAATCTTAAACTTAATGTCCTCAGCTTCGCTGAGCGCCATTAATGACGCGATTGCGCAGCAATAAAAAAATAAGTTTTCAGATTTTTCGTAGCGATAGCGGAGAAAAATCATCCTTCGTTGTACTCTGTACTCCGTACTCTGTGTTTAATTGTAATTTAACAGTATACATTTGATATTAGCAATTTCAATATTATATATTGCTATCCAAACTATTACTTCGCGTTCTTTGCAAACTTTATTACCGAAGAAATAGTTTTATTATTTGCTGACTCATTAAGCTTATCGTCTAAACTTTTATTATTTGCAAAAGTCTTTCCTTTACTAAAATATATACTGCTTATTGTATCATGATTATCTTTGTTGGTAGCATAATTTCCTATTACAACTACGTCTTTTGCTCCATCACCATTCACATCCGTAAAGGATATTGCACCTATTCCTGTAAAATTACCTTTAAAGTTACCATAAAAATCTGGGAACTTATATAATACATTATCATTGTTATCAACTAAATAAAACTTAACTACAGAATAACCTTCTTCTCTTTTTAAACCACTTATAAATTTTACATTTCCATAATTGCTAAGTTTTACCCCAAAGCTTTGATTATCTATAACTTGAAGGCCACCATTCTTTAAGTCTTGTAAGTTACTTGCTACTTTTAAATTATCATTAACTAAAGTAAATGTACCTTCACCAATTCCCCACAAGTTTTCCTTACTGCTGCCCTCTGAATATTTCATACTTAGGACTATTTTGTTATCTTGAAATTTTATATTTATAGTACCTTTATGTCCCCATCCATCTTCTTTGAATGCATAATTAAATTCATTATTGCTGATTTTACCACTAATATCTACATTAGCAATGTGACTAGCATTATCTGATAAAGAACCCACTGCTCCTGTTAAATTACCATCCTTATCTACTTTTATAGAAACTGAAGTTCCATACTTGTAATCCTCTTTTAGGCTGCTTTCCTTAACCCAATTTCCTGTATACTTAGAATAGTCACTTTGACTAGAAACATCGCTTTGACTACTTGAACTTGTTTGATTACTTGAACTTGTTTGATTATTACTGCTACTCTCTGTTTTATTATCACTTGCGGCTGTTGTAGTTTTTGCAGTGTTACTATCTTTAGAATTTTTTGGCGTTGAACTAGCTGAACACCCCTGCATAAGAATACTTAATGTAATTATTGCTGATACTACTACTTTTTTATTCAAATCTTAACACCTTCCATTAAATCCTTATTTAACTTAATTTGATTTTGTCACCTATTATTATACACTTACTATTACTTCCATGACCTATATCTTCAGTTTTAACTATAGGAATATTCCATTCTTCTGTTCTCTCTAATATAATATCTTTTAGAACCTCAAAGTTTCCTTCCCTTTGAATTTCAGTGAAAACACCAAGTATTATTCCTGAAAGCTCTTTAAAATATCCCATTATATACATTTGCTCAATCAGTGAACTTATAGTGCTCACATTTCCATTCAAACCCTCAAGCAAAAGAACCTTTCCCTTTGGACTTGGAAAAAATTTAGTTCCTGCTAATTTTAAAAAACATCGTATATTGCCACCTATAACGGTACCCTCTATTTTATTTCCTCTGAGCCAATTGTATTTAAATTCAAAAATATCATTTTGCCCATTAATAAAGGAAGCTTTAAATAACTTATTTTGATTTTCTGAATTTTCCCTTGCAAGATTATATGCTGTATAATGATATGCCTTTAAACCTATACTGCTATACAAACTATTCAATATAACTGTTAAATCACTCATTCCAAAATATGGCTTTGGGTGTTTTTTTATCATATCAAAATCAAGATGTGATAAAACTTGATTTGCAGCATCTCCACCTGAAATATCAAAAATAGCCTTTATTTCATCGTCTTTAAAAAATGTCATTAGCTCAAAAGCTCTTTCTTTTCCTGACCCTGCAAATTGAAGTTTATTTCTATATATACATTTTGAAATTTTAACTTGAAGTCCCATAGCTTTTAGAGAATCCACAATTTTCTCCACATATTGCTTTTCCTCAAGTTTAATTCCATCTGAACAGCTTATTATAGAGACTTTATCCCCAGCACTTAATATAGGCTGCATAGTTTTTCTCTCCTTTATTTAGAGCCAAAGATATAGAGTAAAGCAAAGGTTTTGACATCAGCCAATTAAATTCAAAATTTTCCGTGCCAACGAAAAATTAACCAAAACTCTACTCTCTACTCTTTGCTCTCTACTCTAATATATCGATTCCAACCATTTTCATGAGATACTTCGCATTGGTTGTATCCGAACGACCTTCCTTAAGTTTGTAGTCAAACTGTATTTTATTTTCTAAATAATGTTCAGAGAAATGATAATTTTTTATTCTATTTTTATCATCGTATGCAAGATCACAAAGTTCAAAATCATGTGTTGATATTAATCCAAATGCCCATTTTTCATTTAAGCATTTAAGCACACTTTTCGCACCTAATATTCTATCATTTGAATTTGTACCTCTGAAAATTTCATCTATAAGAAAAATCATAGGTCGTTTTGTCTTTATATTATCTACCATTTTTTTTATTCTTATAAGTTCCACGTAAAATGTGGACATGCCTCTATTTAAATCATCAGTTATCCTCATTGATGTGTATATATCAACAATTGAACAAGTAAACTCATCCGCACACACAGGCGCCCCTGCATAAGCAAGCACAAGATTAATTCCTACAGTTCTTAAAAAAGTAGTCTTTCCAGACATATTTGAACCAGTAATAATAAAAATACTGTCCGTCATATTTGCATCATTATAAATTCTAGTTTCCTCAGAAATAAGCGGATGGCCAATTTGTCTACCAGAAAGCACTAAATTCTCCTTTGAAAACTTAGGAAAATTGAGCTTAGAATTTAAATGATAAAGTACAGAAAGGCTAGATAAACTCTCAAACTCACCAATAACTTCAATACATTCTTTTATGCAAGCTCCATTCTTTTGCTTCCAGCTTTCAAATTGAAAAAGACAATGATAATCCCAAAGTAATATTACACTAAAAAATATGTATCCCAATATATTAGAACTAAGTTCCATCTTTTCAGTTATTTTTGTAAGTTCTTTTAAAATTTCGTGGGCTGGTTTTTTATTAAATACAAGCTGATCTTTTATTTCATTTAAATAAGGGCTTTTAAATTTTTCATCTTCAATTAAATTAAGTATATTAAAATACGACTCTAAATCTTTTTTCATTTTGCGCACTGGTCCAAGTACAGGCGCTATCTTAGGATAACCTGCTGCATTTACTGCAAGATCTATTATGAAAAATATTCCTATTAAGCTATATAAATTTTGCAATTTTAAGCTCAAAATTAAAACTGTGGCCGCAATAAATAAACATGGCAATGCTAAAGTTATTACTTTAATAATGGGATTTTTAAAAACCCTTGCTTTATCTTCAACATATTTTAACATGCTTGATGGATCTTCTATGTTATTTTTATTTATAATTCCTTCTCCCTCAAGCCTTTGAGTAAATTCTAGCTTTTGTCCAAGCTCTTCTACAGCTTCTTGACGTTTTTTTATAGCTTCAACATTTTTATCTGGATTCTTTAAAAGTGATATCAATTTCTTTCTACCAGTATAAGTTTTTGCAATATTAATAAGCTGAAATAATGATTTTTCACCAAGTATGTCTAAATCAGATAGATATGGCGTATCATCATTTATCTCTTCCTTTCCGGAATCCTCGAAAGATGTCCAAGTTCCATCAATTCTCTTAACATACCTCTCATTTACCTCAATCATATTCTTTATTCGAATGGATTTCGACGATATTTTGCTATGAATATTTACAAGATATATAAATAATGCACATGATAAAACAAACCCTAAAAGTGTAAATATAGATGGACTTCTAAATACCTCATAGGTAAAACATGCTGCTAATATAAATGCCGCAAACCTTAAAAGACTTATTGCTCCATAATTTTTTTTGTTTTTTGTTTCTTCTTCCTTAAATTTCTCTATACGCTTAACAAATTCATCTTTTACTTCCATATATTTTTCCCCTCTAGCACTTTATTTAACAGTAGTTATTATATCATAATAAAGGTACATTATTTGCATTATTCACAAATATTTCAAATTACTTTTCTATTTAATCCTTTGTCGTATTACAATTGTACTACACTTTCATACTACACTTGTAATACTTATTTGTCAATAAAAAAAAGAGTTACCTTAACATATTTATCTACAATCCTAAATTTAATATTTCTTCAAAACTATCAATAACATAATCATATTCCCCTACATCACCAAAACCATACCTTGCATATACAAATGGAATTTTTGCTATCTTAGCGGATTCTGCATCACTAATAGTATCACCTACATAAACTGGATTTTTTAAATTATTTCTTTTAATTATAAGCTTGTTGTTCTCTCCTTTTGGTAGGCCTGTAACTCCAGAGCACTCAAAATCTTCAAAATACTTGTCTAATTTATGTGCTTTAAAAAAACATTGTATATAACCATCCTGACAGTTGCTAACTATAAATAATTTATGATTTTCAGCTAACTTTTTAAGTGTTTCTTCTAATTTAGGGAATAAGCTTCCTCCATGCTCACCCAAATAAACTTGTTCAGCGCTACAACATTCTTTCATTAACTTTATTTGAAAAGCCTCCTCCAAATCCGGAAACAATTTTTTACCTATATCTACTATTTGAAGTCCCATGCACCCTTCCATATCCGTTGGGGTTATTTCTTTTTTTATACTTGGATATTGGGATAATACGGTTTTCCATGCACCACAAACTCCCTCTATAGAATTCCAAAGCGTGCCATCTAGATCAAAAATAATGCTATCAATTTTCATAATACCACTCCTGCCTCATCAATAGATTTCTATCTTTGCTCCTTTTATAGCAGAACGTTCCATAAATTTCAAAACAAAATATCCTACTATTAAATAGCAAATTCCAACCAAAGCTTCTTGTCCAATTAAAGAATATACCCCTACAGTTTTATTTTCAAGTAGCAGTCTTGAAGCTTTTATAACTCTAGTTAATGGAACGATATTACTAATATTATAAAGAAAACTAGGAAGCCTATCTACAGCAAAGTTAGCCCCTGTAAAAATTGATAATATTGCTGATGATAAATTTAAAAGTAAGTTTATATCCCTAGTTATTAACCCTATACTTCCAATTAAAAGTCCCATAGCACAAGAAGAAAACATGCCAACTAAAACAGTAAGTAAAAATATAGGAAACTTATCTACAGGTATTCTAAGCCCAAACATTGTATATCCAACAATTATACCTACCGATATATTGATTATCCCATCTAAAATATAAAATACTATTTTGCTCGTAAAAATCTTGAACTTGTCCACAGGCGATGCTATTATAAGTTTTAAAGTACCAAAGCTTCTTTCATATATTAAGATAGCGCCAACGCCGAAAAATGCATTAGTTGTGCATAATAAAAACGCACTTCCAAGTACCCATTTAGATATATTGTTTGTCTCATAAGCATTACTTGCAACAAAGGCAATAAATATAATATTAAAAATTGGATTTAATATTTTAATTAGCAAGTAGTTCGTAAATCCAAAAAAACCTGCTATTCCCATAAAGGAATAATAACTTTGTCTTATAAATCTCTTTAAAGCTTCCATCTACTGCGCCCCCAATGTACCTTTTATTCTTGTTAATTTATCTACTTTTTTAAACATAAAGTTTGCAACTACAATATAAATTAATGATAAAACTATAAGCATAAGTATCATATTTCTTATATCTTTCATATTAAAATTTCCAATAGAAGTTTTTCTCATTAGCTCTACAGCAAAGGTTGGCGATAATATATAGCTTAAAGGCCTAATCCAGTTAGGTAGCATTGACACTGGCGCAACCATGCCACAAAGTATAAATATTGGAGCCTCCATGCAATTCATGAGAGTTCTTGCGCTTCTTGAAATAGTGAATATAGGTGCTATCATCATTGATATGCAAATAAAGGAAAATACCATTAGCAAAAAACTGAGTATAAACATAGGCAAATCCGCAATATAAAAATTTCCGTTAAAAAATACCTTTATAAACGCTGTACTTATAACAAGACCGCCTAGCCCCATAATTGTATTTGCCACCACTTTAGCCAGGATTATGTTCATAAACCTTATTGGTGCACAAAATATATTTTCAAGTGTTCCCATATATCTTTCCCTTTCAATATCTCCAGCAGATGAAAAACATATTGTACTCCAGAGTGTTGTTATACCACTTCCAAGCACAACATAGTTCACATAATTAATATGCTTTGAATTTTTGTACATCATATAAAATATAAATGAGTAAATTATTGGCTGAAAAATAACACAAAAACGAAAGGTTGCACGGCTAAAGGATTGTCCCATATGAATCTTTATAGTTGCAATAAAAGCTTTAAAACTAAGCAATTTTATCACCGCCTATTAATTTTATGTATACCTCCTCTAAAGTTACCTTTGAATCATTAAAATTCTTCTCCTTTAATTCTCTAGTAGTTCCCATATCAACAAGTTCTCCATTTTTTATTATTGCAATTCTATCACAAAGCTCATCCGCCTCATACATATAATGAGTTGTAAGTAAAATAGTTTTCCCCTGACTTTTCAAATATTTTATTTGCTTTCTAAAATCCTTAGCAGCTAATGGATCAAGCCCTATGGTTGGTTCATCTAAAAATAGTATTTCAGGATCATTTATCATTCCCCTTGCTATCTGCAATTTCTCCTTCATCCCTTTAGAGTAATTTTCTACTTTTTCATTTTCCCTTCCAGAAAGTCCAACCATATTTATAAGTTCTGGAATTCTTTTTTTTAATATTTTTGAAGGTATTTTATACAAATCCCCAAAATACTGCAAATTGTCATAAGCAGAAAGTCTAAAATAAAGCCCTCTCTCACCGCCGAAAATAAAATTAATTTTTTCTCTTACTTTTTTCTCTTCCCCAAAACAATCATATCCTAAAATTTTTGCCTCACCAGAAGTCGGTGCTAAAAGTGTAGTTAATATTTTTATAGTTGTGGATTTTCCAGCACCATTTGGTCCAAGTAGTCCAAATACCTCTCCTTTTTTAACCTTAAATGAAATTCCCTTAAGTGCACTAATTGTTTTTGTACTCTTTTTAAAAAATCCTGTAGATGAATTATAATCTCTCTTTAAATTATTTACTTCAATTATATTTTCCATAAAATCGCCGCCTTATTTTATTATTATCTAATTAGATATACATCTAATATATAGTTATTATGATTTTTTGTCAACATTTCACATGTTAAAACAAGTCCATTTGTTACCGTAAATACCTTCATCGTGGTGCTTTACCAAGTAAATTCTTGTATGTAATAATTGTATTAGAGATATACCTTTTCAAACAGCGAAATCACAAATACTGAATGTATCCTGTTAAACCTGAATTTATACATAAGAGTACAGATGACAGAGTACAGAGTACAGTGAATGATGATTTACCTTTCGATTCTCTCAGGTAAATCTTAAACTTAAATGTTATCAGCTCCGCTGATCACCATTTATGACATGATTGCGTAAGCAATAAAAAAATTAAGTTTTTAGATTTTTCTACGCTCGCGTAGAAAAATCATCCTTCGTTGTACTCTGTACTCTGTACTCCGTACTCTGATTTAAATTCTAATTTACCAGGATACATTTGGAATTAGTAATTTAAATTTTTCAAATAGTGTATCTATAAGAGGAGTGATTTATATGAAAATAGGCGTTCTTATGGGCGGTATTTCTTCTGAAAGGGAAATATCAATTCTTTCAGGGCAGGAAATTATAAAAAATTTAGATAAAAACAAATACGAAATCTTTCCAATAATAATAGATAAAAAATCTGAAGTACTTGAAAAGGTTAAAGGTTTAGATTTTGTTTTTTTAGCGCTGCATGGAATATTTGGTGAAGACGGAACTATTCAAGCTTTACTTGATAGTATTGAAATGCCTTATTCTGGCTGCAACATGCTTACAAGTGCTATATGCATGGACAAAGAACAAACCAAACGAATATTAAAGGCAGAGAATATCAATGTTGCACCACATTATATTATAAATTCGGGTACAACCTTAAATTTTGACTTATTGGAAAAGCTTGGCTATCCAATGGTTATAAAACCAAATAACGGAGGCTCAAGTATTGGAACTTTTATAGTTTCAAATATAAATGAACTAAAGACTTGCATAACTGAAGCTTTTAAATATGATGATACTGTAATGCTTGAAAAATTTATTTCTGGTGATGAATACACAGTTCCCATTTTAAATGGTGAAATATTACCTATACTTTCTATTATACCTAAGCAAGGCTTTTTCGACTATCATTCTAAATACACTGAGGGTGAAACTGACGAAATTGTTGCAAATTTAGATTTGAATTTAAAATCAAAAATAGAAGTTATTGCTGATAAGTGTTGGAAAATATTTAAATGCAAGGCTTATGTTAGAATTGATATAATTGTAAGTAAAGGTATTCCTTATGTTTTGGAACTTAATACTTTACCGGGCATGACAAAGAACTCTTTATTTCCAAAAAGTGCTGCAGCCTTTGGAATAGACTACAGCACACTACTTGATAAAATTATTGAAAGTTAAACTTGTTATATTTTTTAATACTTTAACTATTTATCATGCGGCATCTTACTAATATCTAAATTTTGTGTCATCCACTTTAAAAATTTTTCAATTTCATTTCCGTTGGCACTAAAGTATTTTATATTTTTAACTCTTTCCTCATTTATGATACCAACCGATTTAAGTTGATCTAAATGGTGAGATATTGTAGGTGTCGTTAATTTTATTTGCTCAGCAATTTGTTTTCCGTACATTGGCTCCTTTGTTAGAAGTTTTAAGATAGCAAAACGTGTTCCATCAGATATTACCCTTAAAACTTCAAACATTTTTTCTGTTTCCTCATTATCATTAGTTTCCATTTTATAAAGTAACAGCTGAATATCGCCCATGAATCGCACAGATTTTACTGCAAGAAAAAAGGTTGGAATAAATATAAATTCCGAGTACGGTCCTCTCCTTCTAAACTTTTTTCCCATTATATTCTGTGAAATCTCAAGAGGATCATTTATTTTAAGTTTATTTTCTAATTCAAAAAGTTCCTCTTTATAGGTTTTATAGGTATCCTCCATTAAATTATCAAACACACTATTATCAAATTCTAGTGCACAACTCAAAAATTCCTCCAAGAATTCTTCTCTGTTTTCCATTATACCTTGAATTGATTTTAAGTCACCATACCAAGAATTATGTTCATTACAAAATTCCTCTAACTTTTTATGGCTTTTTAAAATTTCTATAATAGTTTTCCTATCTATATCATTTCCCCAAAAACAATAAAAGAAGTCAATTTCATTCATTTGCTTTATCTTATCTACATATATTTTTATTTCATCAAATTCTCTATTGAGAAGCAAGAATTCTAATAAGGCAAATCCTCTATCATTGATTTTAGTTAGTATATTTCCTATTTTCTTATACTTTTTTATAATATTATTTACAAAATTCTTTCCATAGTTTTTTTCTACTAGCAGCTTAAATTTTTCTGTAGAACTAAAAATACTCAAAACAATGCTAGTTAACTCAACTACCTTAGATCTTCTTATATATACTCTTGGGAAAACTTTTTCAGAACTATCCATAAAACCATCCTTTATATATCATCACATTATATAGTGAAACTACTTTCAAACTAGAAATCGCAGATGCCCAGTTTATCCTGTTGGCATTGTTAAAATTCACAATTCACGATGCACAATTCACAATGAAGGATGATTTTCTGCTTAAGCAGAAAATCTTAAAAATAACAAATTATAAGACTTTTCGTAGTGTTAACGGAGAAAAATCATCAATCATTGTGAATTGAAAACATTAGCATAAGGATATATCTGGTATTGGCAATTTTATTATTTCAACTTGTATATCTTTATACATCTTATACCACAAAATTAAATTTTTCAATTAAAATCTCTCTGCCTTTATTAAAGATAAACCATTGTGAAACTTAAAATTACTAGCACCAAATTCATCCTATTAAATTACAATTTGAAAATCAGAGTACAAAGAAGGATACACATACTAGGGGTTTGGGCGTAAAGCCCATGTAGGTTCTTTAACTTTAGTAGAGTTACTTTCAATAGCAGTGCAATAAAACTTTGTATATTAATAAACGCTGCTCAGGTAAATCTTAAACTTAAATGTGTCAGCTTCGCTGAGCACCATATATGGCTCAATTGCGCAGCAATAAAAAATAAGTTTTCAGATTTTTCGCAGTGCTAACGGAGAAAAATCATCCTTCGTTGTACTCTGTACTCCGTACTCTATGTTAAATTGTAATTTATCAGGGCAAACCCAATACTTGCAATTTCAATGTTCCAAGTTCTATATATATCCCCATTTTCATTACTTGCCTAAAATATGTTAAAATTATCTTCAAGAGGTGATTTTAATGCAAAATACAAAAATACTCATAGTTGAAGATGATGAAGCTATAAATACTATGATAAGTAAGGCCCTTTTAAAAGAAGGTTTTGATATAGGAAACGCCTTTGATGGCGAAGAAGCTTTGGATATTTGGAATAGAGACGATTTTAAATTTATCATATTGGATTTAATGCTTCCCAAAATAGACGGCATAGAAGTTATGAGAAGGATACGTGAAAAAAGTACTGTTCCAATATTAATTTTATCTGCAAAAGCCGAAGAAAGCGATAGAATCATAGGACTTGGTCTTGGTGCTGATGATTATTTGGTAAAACCTTTTTCTGTGGCTGAACTCATCGCAAGAGTAAAGGCACAACTCAGGAGATTTATGTATTATGATTTAAATACCAATAGTAAGACCTCCTCTGTACTTGAGCATGGTGATATAAAACTTGATTTAGAAAGTTATACCTTAATTAAAGTTGATACCATAATTGATCTAAGACCAAAAGAATTTGAAATACTAAAATTATTTTTTCAAAACCCCAATAAAGTATTTACAAAAGCGCAGTTATTTAACTCTGTGTGGGGAGAAGAATATCTTGGGGATGATAATACCGTAATGGTTCATATAAGAAGACTTAGAAATAAAATAGAAAGTAATCCAAACTCTCCAAAATATATTGAAACTGTGTGGGGAATAGGTTATAGGCTAGGTAAAATACAATGATGTACTTATTTTTATTTATTATTTTTATTTTAATTGCAATTATTGTATTTCAAAATATCAAAATAAATAAAATTTCAGGAGCTTTAATTGAAATAACTAATGGAAATTTTAATGAAAGAATTAAATTTAGAGATTACAATAAATCAGTCAAACTGCTTATTATAAACTTAAATCGCTTAATTGATAAATTTCAGGAAGTCGTATCCTTAAATAAGCAATACGAAGAGGATAGGAAAAAAATGATTTCAAATATATCACACGATTTAAGGACTCCTCTTACCTCAATGCTTGGTTACATTGAAATGCTTCAAACCGATACCTCTCTAAGCTTAAATGAAAAAAAAGAATACCTTGAGGTAATTGAAAATAAGGGTGAAACCTTAAGAAACTTGATTGATGAATTTTTTAAACTTTCCAAAATCGATTCTGACGATATAAAACTTGAAATAAAAAAAATAGATATAACTGAAGTTATAAGACAATGCCTTATTTCTTTTTTAAAGGACTTTGAGTCTAAAGAAATTAATCCTGTAATCGAAATTCCAGAAAAAGAAATATACATTGATGCTGATGAAAAATCTATTTTAAGAATACTTCAAAATATTATAAGTAACAGTTTAAAATACGGCAATAGCGGAAAAGTAATTGGTATAAGTTTAAAAGAAAACAAAGATAAGATAACAATAGAAATATGGGACAAGGGGAAGGGAATTAAAAAAGAAGATCTCCCCTATATCTTCAAAAGACTTTATACTGTTGAGCAATCTAGAAACAGCAATTTAAAAGGTAGTGGCATAGGTTTAACAATAGTAAAAAAACTTGTAGAAAAACACAATGGTTCTGTAGAAGTAGAAAGTAAACCTTATGAAAAAACAACTTTTAAAGTAACTCTCTTAAAAAAGTTAAGTAATGTGTAAGATATGTGTTATTTATATGTAATTATAATGCTGTAATATATATACCGAGGTGAAGCTTATGGAATCAATAATACAAACATATAATCTCACAAAAACCTATAAAAATACTAACGTAGTTGATAACTTAAATTTAAATATAAAAAGAGGACAAATATATGGATTTTTAGGACAAAATGGTGCTGGTAAAACAACAACCCTTCGTATGATTTTAAATCTCATAAAACCATCAAGCGGTGAAGTAAAATTATTTGGAGAAATTAATCCTTCTAGAGAGGTGTTCAAGAAAGTAGGCTCAATAATAGAATATCCTGGTTTCTATCCTAACCTTACTGGAGAAGAAAATCTTGAAATCCACAGAAGAATGATGGAAATAGAAAATAAGGAATACATTAAGAATGCATTAGATACCGCTGGTTTAGACCTTAGTTCAATAAAAAATAAAAAAGTTAAAAATTACTCACTTGGAATGAAACAAAGATTAGGTCTTGCAAGAGCTCTTCTTCACAAGCCAGAACTCCTCATTCTTGATGAACCTACAAATGGTCTAGATCCAATTGGAATCAAAAATATGAGAGAAACACTTATAAACTTATCCCAAAAAAAGGGTATAACCATACTAATATCAAGCCACCTATTAAGTGAAATAGAACACCTTGCAACTGAAATAGCAATTATACACAAAGGCCGTCTACTTGAGGAAATAGATTACAAAGAACTTCAAAGGAAAAATAGAAAATACCTAAAAATAAAAGTAAATGACGATAAAAAAGCTTGCTTCCTTCTTGAAAATAAACTTAACTTTAAAGATTACGAAGTTACTGAAAAAAACATTATAAGAATTTATGGAATGCTAGATAGAAGTGCTGATATTTCTAGAACACTTGCTGAAAATAGTATAGAATTATATGAAATGTCTGTTAGTTTAGATAACCTTGAGGATCATTTTATAAAGCTAACAGGAGGTGCTGTAAATGATTAATTCTATTTACTGTGAATTTTTTAAACTAAGAAAATCTCATTTTTATTCCTCCATAATATTAATTACATCCTTTATGCCATTAACTTTATTTTTAGGCTGGGAGCTTCAAGGACATTATGTAGTTTGGCATGAATATATATTTCAAATAGAACAACTAACCTTTCTGTTTTTAACTGTGCCGCTTTCCACTTTAATTACAGCTTATATATTTTCACGAGAATTTTCATATAAAACAATGCCGAGTTTATTTTGCTATCCAATTAACAAAGCAAAAATATTTCTTTCAAAATTAATAGCTGCAGCTGCCTTAATAGCTGTAACCATATTTTTTCAACTTTTTCTAACTATTTTGTGTGGATTTTTTCTTAACCATGAACAATTTACAAGTGAAATTTTATTTATTCATTTAAAAATAAATCTATATCATATATTAAGTTTATATGCAATATTACCAATTACTATATTTATTACTTTACTATGCAAAAACATGATAATACCTTTAATTTATGCATTTGTAATTTCTGTATCCAATATGTTTATTTGGTCTGGTATATCAGCACGGCATTTATATTCAATGGGATTATTTTTCAAAAGTGCATGCAATTATATTCCAACCTATCATCCATTACTTTCTCTTACAAATTGTATCAAACAATCAAAAGGCAATGAACATATAATTTCAACAAGCTTCCCACTATCTTCTTCAAGCATAATTGTAGATTTGTTAGTTTTTGCTGTAGTTCTTTCTCTATGTGTTTTGTACTATTATAAATCTGATGTTAAATAGAGGCAGTAAAATGAATATAAAAAATTTATTACTCAAACGAAATAAGTGATTTCATTAACTGAAGAAATTTCGCTTTCTAAAATAAAAAAGCAAGTCCAATAACCTTTGAATTATTGGACTTGTTATTTTCTTTAAAATGCCTACTCTCATAAGCTCATATCAACTTTCTTTTAAAACATTGCCTTTATTTATAAACATTATAGCTATAAATACGATTCCAATTACTCCTACAAAAATTTTAGAATGTATTGGATGCCCTAATATAAAAAGTGGTATAACTGCTACAATAACATAAAGACTTCTTGTAAGTGCATATAGTTTTTTATTTTTATAGTTTTCCTTAGTTATAATGAGCGTATGAGAAATTACCCCATATATTATATAAAAAACAAAAAATAAAAACATAATAACACGAATGGGTATGCCCAAAAACTCCAGTTTGCTATTATAAAAACATAAAGCTATAAAAATAAACACACATGTCAATACAGACAAATAGAAAAATATTTCCCCTAAAATTTTTCTCAACTTTACATTTCCTCCGTTTAAAACTTCTATAAAACTTTATTTATGTTTTAATTCTAATACATATACAATTAATGTCAATCATATTTAAAGAAATAATTTATATGTGATTATGCAAATAATTAAATATTAGTTGTTATATAGTATATAATTAAATAAATTACAATTGTAAAATATGGTGATCGATAAATAGGAATTTGTAACGAAAATAGAATACAAGGAGAATTTAGAATGAAAGAAATTATAAGAACAGAAATAGACAAAGAATGGGCACACTCTGCGATTGTTGAAGCAGGAGATTATGTTTATATCAGCTATTGCATGAAGAATGAGGGACAATCAATTGAAAACCAAATAAATGGTGCATTTGATGTTTTGAGTGAAAGACTTGAAAAGGTAGGCTTGACATTAAAATCTGTAGTGCAAATGGATTGTTTATTTAGAGATATTAAAGATTTATCGTTTTTAGGAGAAATAATTAAGGAAAGATTTGAAGGAAAATATCCTGCAAGAAAGGCATATGAAACAAAGTTTATTAGAGATGGAATTGACTTTCAGGTTGATGCAATAGCTTTCAGAGAGAATTAAATATTGCGAAGCAAAGTGTAGTGCAAAATCAAAGAACCTTTGTTTCCCAATGTTTAAATAAGTTAATCAATTAGCATCCTTTAACATATCCAAAATTCCGTAGGTACGGAGGAATTTTTTCCTTAAATCACCGTATATTGTGAAGTAAGAGTGTTGTGGAACGATTTAAATAACATCTTATAAATCTTAGAGGAATAACCAAGCTTTTAGTAGTACACAAAATTATTAAATGTTTCAAAAAAAATTAATGAGCTTGGGTTAATGAACCTACATGGTCAAAGCCCAAACCCCTAGTATGTGTACTTAGAACTTTCAATCTGTTTGAGCGTTAGTGAGTTATTGAAAGTTCTTAGGCTTTTGAGAATATTCCTCTTAGATTTATTGATGCTATTTAATGTTCCAGAGCACTCTTACTTCACAATATCTTTAACTCATCCAAGTTTCTAATCACATCATAATTTGTACTAACTAGTTTATTATAAATGTACTCCTTAAGATTCCTGCATAAAACAACGGGTTTAATACCTAGACTACTAGCTCCATCACAGTTTTTTGCATGATCATCAATAAATATTGTTTCTTCTGGTAAAACATCAAGTTCATATAAGGCAGTATTATACATGAGTTCATTTGGCTTTGTTACTCCTTTTATGGAAGATATAACAAATGACGAAAAATATTTTCTAAGCTCTGCTTTTTCAAAAACTTTCTCTAAAGATGGCCATGCATCTGTTACTACAGCGAGCTTGTACTTTTTGCTTAATTCCGGTATTAATCTAATGGCATCTTCATAAAAACTGTATTTGTCATAGTTATAAACCATATCTTTTGCAATAGCCTTTGCATCGCTATCTTTTAGCTGCAACCTTGGTAGTTGTTCTGATAATATCCTATAGTATTCAACAAAATGCTTATATTCCTCTTCTTCAGTGAAAATAAATTTCTGCTTATTAATATAGTTTCCTGCCCTATTAAATGCCTCTTTTCTATTTGAAGCTGGTATAGACTTAAATGTTTTTTTATCTACATATTTAAAAAAATTCGGTGGTATAAACCAATGTCCAGAAACAGGTTCATTTAAAACTCTGCCAGAGTCAAATAAAATAGCTTTAATCATACACAACCCCCCTATAATTTAAAACCTTGAAATAAAGTTTATGCCTCTTGCCGCAAATACTATGGCATAAGCTCCAGGTATTAATAGAAATACTGCTGCAAATGTCCCCAGTACTTTACTTCCAACCATTGCTACAACACAACTTTTAAAATCCTCTTGAGTGCATTTTCCATCCATTACATCCTCTGTCATAATAGACATTTGTGGGTCTATAAAAAGTGTCATAAGTATTGTTGCTATCCCATTTACAACTGAAGATAGCGTACCACAGGTTGCTCGCAAATCCGGTGCTAATCTAAATGCATATATTGGTGCAAGTGCTCCAACTGTTATAAGTGCAACAGCCGCAAAATTATAAACCACTACTCTCCTTGGCAGCTTTCTATAATTTAACTCAGTTACACTTTCCCTGCACGGAGCTGTTATACAGTTTTTCATAGTAAACATTCCACTTTTAGAAATGCTGTTTAAAAGCAATCTAGGAATAGATCTTTCCACAGAAAAACTCATTACTCCTTTAGAAAATATCTTTTGAAAAGTTGGTATTAAAAATGCTCCAATAGCAGCTGCTATTCCAGAATTTAATATTATTATATCAAATATATGTAGTAAATTACCATAATATAAATTTTTTTCAACGTAATTTGTTAAAAGAGGTTCCTGAAAAGTTACTGCTGTTCTAGATATTAACGATAATATATTAAATACAGTAAAAGATATAGCTATTTTACCAGTCCTTACTCCAACTAGCCTAACTGAATAAGCAAGGGTTCCTATAATTGCAATGATAAAATTAAATATTAGTACTAATAAAATTTGAAGGTTCAAAGCATCAGCTCCTTTCAGCTATTTCTTCATGATTAGAAATTTGAAAATATGCATTATTGCAGTAACGAATCACATATTCAATGAGTTTCTTAGCTTCAATGGCTCTAATAATTCTAAATTTATATAAAGATTTCTTACTACTGCAATTTCTTATTCTCAAAGCTTCTTTAACTATCAATTTAAAATCATCCGGAAGTTCTTTTAATGCTTCATCTGCTGCTTTAACCTTAGCGGTTATATCTCTTTTTTTTAGCGTGTACAAAATTCTACACAAAGTTAACACAGAAAATTCAACCCAATAATCAGAAAGAAATATAATTTTTGAACTTAATTTTCCTTTCCAATACCAATTCAAATTATAATCCATATTTTTTACAACTTCTTTCCACGAAACCTCTATGTTTAACTTAGAAATACTTGAACTCTTAACACCTATACCGTAATTTTTTAAAGTCCACCAGGTTACAGCGTTTATATCATAGTATCCTATCTTAAGCTTTTCGTCAGCAAAATATGGGTATGGCTTTATGTCTGAATTTAATTTTCCAATATCCTCTATTCTTATGTACATGCCTTCCAGCCTTTTAGCAAATTTAAATCTTGCGTTAAGCTGCTTATGTAGCCTTTTAAGTGCTTCTATTTCTTCTCCTGTAAATTCTTCATTTATAATAGTTACAAAATCAATATCACTCTTGGCTTCATCAAAAGTCCCTAATGCAACTGAATTATAAATATAAACTCCATATACCTTACTTCCAAAATAAATCTTTAGGTTAAACACATATTCATTCAACATTGCTTTTAATGTATCTGGAATTTCTCTAACCATAATCTTTTCCCTCCATAATTTCATTCTTTGCCTATGATAATCCTTATACAACTCAACCTCAATATTTATGTAATAATTAAAAACAATCTTGCAAATAACCATATTTTAAATATAATATAGTAATAGAATCTTGAAAAATATTCAACTTTTTGATGGAGGGATATTTAATAATGAAAAATGATAACCTTGAAATAAAAATAATAAAAAATAATATATACGAAAAAGCCTCTGAAGTTTTTATACATAACTTAAAAAAACTAATTCAATTAGAAGAAACTCAAAAAAATCTAGCTAAAAAAATAGGTGTTTCGGAAGACTTATTATCTAAATATAAATCTGGAGAGACCTTTCCTTCCATTGAAACACTTATTTATATGTGCCATAATTACCATATCAGCATTGATAATTTTTTAACTGTACCACTTTCCTCCTCTTATTTTGAACAAATATCAGAAAGCATGAACCTTTCAAACTCTATTTTTAAAGAAAACTATTACTGCTACTTTTTCGTTACAAATTCTTCAAAAGAAGGTTCTATACATGAAGGAACACTTTCAATTTCTAAAGATATTGCTGTTTTTAAAATATTAGGTGAAAATACGATTATTAAAGAATTTAAGGGTAGCTACAGCATTTGTGAAAATTTAATATTTTTCAATTTATATAGCTCTACCAACGGCTTTGCATATATTAATATGATTAAACCAAGCCTTAATAAAAGCAAATATGTTGGCGGCATCTCTCTTCTCTGCTTGCCTTCTGATGCAAATAGTAAACCCTGCTGTCAAAAAATTATAATAAGTTCTACTAAAATCGATAGAGAAAAAAATTATAATGCTTTAAATGATTTCTTGAGTTTTTCATCTGAAAACGAAAAACTTGGAAATATAAAAATTTCTAGATATGAAGACGAAAAGGTTTATGACTTCATAGAAACACTTATTTAAAGCATGTCCATAAAAATAAAGGAAGGTGACGCAATGCCTATAAACATAGCACTTATAACCCAAAACGAAACTCTCTCAAATTTATTTCCTATAGTCGCTAAAGAAAGAGGCTTTAATTCAATAATAAAACCAGCTTCCTTTACAAAAGCCCGTAAAATTGCACTAAAATTAGAAAATGAAGTAGATGCAATTATAAGTCGAGGTGCAACAGGTGAATTAATAAAAAAAGTTGCTAACATTCCTGCGGTTTCTATTCCTATAACATCTATGGACGTTTTTAGAGCTATCTATAGAGCAAAACAAGTTAGCGATAACATTGCTCTAGTTTTTTATAAAGAAAGCAGACTAAATAAGCTTGAAGTAGAAAATATGCTTAATGTTAAATTAACTGAATTTCAATTTGATACTGAATATGAAATTAATAATGTTATTGCCAAAGTAAAACAAAATAATTTTAAGGTAATTGTTGGTGGAATGGCTTCTACTGATGTTGCAATAGCAAATGGTCTAATAGGTATAACTGTAGAAACTGGTGAAGAAGCCCTTAGACAAGCTGTAGACGAGGCTTTAAGCTTAATAGAAGTAAGAAGAACAGAACTCAGTCGTTCTGCACGTTTTAAGGCAATCCTAGATTCAATAGGTGAAGGAATAATAGTTACAGATCAGCATAAAAAAATAATTACAAGTAACCCTTCTGCAAATAAAATGTTTAATAAAACTACCAAGGAAATATTAGATAAAAACATTCATTGTATAATTCCAAATTATAAAATAGATAGCATATTAAAAAGTGGCAAAACTGAAACAAAGGTCATTAAAAATTTGCACGGTTTAACCATTGCCGCAAGTAGACTTCCTATAAAAGTAGAGGGTAAAATAATAGGAGTTGTAAATACTTTTGAAGATGTTACCAAAATACAAACCTTGGAGCAAATGATACGAAAGAAAATTCACGAAAAAGGCTTTGTTGCAAGATACCATTTTGAAGATATATTAACTCAAAACGAACGCATGAAGGAACTAAAAAAGTTAGCCTTTTTATATTCTAAAACTGATTCTTCTATACTGATACAAGGTGAATCTGGTACCGGTAAAGAACTTTTTGCCCAAAGTATACACAACAGCAGCAATCGAAAAAATGGTCCTTTTGTAGCTATAAATTGTGCTGCACTTCCAGAACAATTACTTGAAAGTGAGTTATTTGGTTATGAAGGTGGCTCTTTCACTGGCGCTAAGAAAGAAGGAAAACAAGGTCTTTTTGAATTAGCTCACAACGGTACAATATTTTTGGATGAAATAGGTGAACTTTCTAAACCTCTACAGGCCAGACTTCTAAGAGTCCTTGAAGAAAAGGAAATTATGCACATAGGTGGAGATAAAATTATACCAGTAAATATAAGAATAATAAGTGCTACAAATGAACATTTAAGCACTCATATTGAGAAAAGAACCTTTAGGAAAGACTTGTACTACAGGCTTAATGTATTTAATATTAAACTTCCACCTTTACGTGACAGAAACGAAGATATTGAACTTCTTGCAACTCACTTTTTAGAAGCTTTAAATACAATAAATGTTGATTACGATGCCGTTTTAAAAAATTTAACCCCTATTTTAATAACCTACAATTGGCCAGGTAACGTAAGAGAACTTAGTAACATAATGGAAAGGGTCTCTCTATTTATTAAAAACAATGAACCTATAAAATGGGAAAAAATACTTCAAACGGTTATAAATAATGATGAAGGTAAATATACAATAAAATTAAATATATCTAACTTTGGAACTCTAAAGGATATAATAAATGACGTTGAGAAGCAAATAATAAAAGAAACAGTTATAAGATGTGATAATGACCACGGAAAAGCAGCTGAAAGGTTGGGGATAGGAAGAACAACTTTGTGGAGAAAAATGTCTACGTAATTGTAAAGTAACAATGCTTCGTCGCATTAAAAAAATCCTATAAATCTAAGGTTCAAAAATCATAAAATACTAAGAGATTTCAATAACTCGCTGAAAAAATGCTCAGACAATTAAAATATCTAAGCATTTTATAATTTTTTAACCAAGATTTATTAGGGTGTTTTTAGAGAGTTGCTTACTTATCACTTAGTTTTCCTTCCATAACAAGATAATTATATAGCGCTCCAATTAAATTTGAATCATTAAAAAATTTGCATGGAACAACCTTAGGCTTTTCCATTAAGAATGGTCCTAATTTTTCAGCATACTTTTCAATATTTTTCTGTATACATTCAATTAAGATCTTCTGCTGGCTTATACCTCCACCAATTGCGAATTTTTCTGGGTCATATATAAATTGCAAATTATATAATTGTGCTACCATATTACTACAGAACTTATCCAATATATCTAAGCTCTCTTTATCACCGCTATTTATATATTCAAAAACCTTATATCCATCTACAGCTTCAATAGGAAGTTCTTTAGCTTCTGCAAAAGCTGCACATAACGCTGGGACTCCATTTTGCCCTCCCCATAACTGTTTAACATCACAATTAAACTCCTTACTGTCACTAAAAATCGTACTAAATTCTCCAGCCATAAAATGCTTTCCCTTGTGAAGTTTTTTATCTTTAATTATTCCCCCACCAATACCAGTTCCTAAAATAACAACTATTCCATCATCACAATCTTTAAGATTTCCAACCCATACTTCAGCAAGTGCCGCACATTTTCCATCATTTTCTATAGTTATTGGCACAGGACATCTTTTTTGAAGTATTTGTACAATATTCTTATCACAATTGTATTGTAATGATCCACCAGAATATAAATAACCTTTATCACTATCTATTCTTCCTGGCAAGCTCATGGCCATTCCTTCAATTCTATTTTTATATTTATCAAAAATTTCTCCAATAACATCCACAAAATGCTCAATGGTATCCTTAGGTGTTGGTACTTTACTTTTTTCAATAATCTTAACGTTTTCATTCATAACAGCATATTTTATAAAAGTACCACCTACATCTAAAACTAAAATCTCCATAACAAAACACTCCCCTTAAATTTTGACTTTATACTATCATTTTTTATGCTATAATTTTTGTATATATTCCTTATTTATATAACAATATCTACTATAATTTAGAAAGGGTTTTTTATATGATTTTTCAAAACAACACAAATATATATGAAGAAATTAAATTTATTTCAAAAATGATGTTTGATATATTAAAAATCCCAGTATATTTCTTGGATGAAAGCAATAACTTAATAATTTCATTTGAGCAAAAATATAACAACAATCCTTTATCAAATAACAAGGAGATATTTACCAAACTCTTTCTTAACGAAAATAGCTGCAATTTCCCAATCATAAAATCTACTAAATGCTTAGAAAACTATTTTTCAATAAACCTAAAAATCAATAATAATTTTCTAGGTAAATTTGTAGTTGGTCCCTCAGTTTTTTCACCAGTAAATGAAGAAACCATAAATAAAATAATATTAGTTAATAATATACAACTAAATTACAAGATTAACTTAATAAAATTTTATTCTTCACTTAAAGAAATGGACTACCTTCTTTTAGTAAATGCAAGCCTGCTATTCTATTATTGCATCTACAATAAAATGCTACAACCTTCAACTGTAATTGAAAAAAATAGCTCAATAAAAAATTTGGAACAAAAGATTAAAAATAGCAATGACAAAATTTTTTTAGAAAATCGCCAAAATACACTTTTTCACCACTCATTGCAATATGAGAAAAATATTTTTAAATGCATACAAAAAGGCGATTCAGAAGGCTTACTTAGTTGTATTAATGCAAATCCCCAAGGTAAACCTGGTATGCTTTCAATAAACCCCCTCAGAAATAAAAAGAATCTTGTTATATGCGTAATTACTTTAGCCACTCGAGCTGCAATGGATGGAGGTTTAGACGCAGAACTTGCATACTCTTTAAGTGATGCATATATACAAAACTTAGAGAGAATTGAAAGCATACCTGAGATTGAAAACTTGAAAAATAAGGCTCTTTTTGCTTTTGCAGATAAAGTTCATAAGCTTAGGGAATTTAAATACCCCAAAAACATATTTTTATGCCAAAACTATATTTCTAAACATTTATATGATGATATCACACTTTCACATATTTCAAATTTTCTTGGTCTTAGTAAAAAATACTTGTCTAGTTTATTTAGTAAAAGCATGGGGATCACTTTAACAGAATATATTCAAAAGCAAAAAATTGAAGAGGCTAAGTTTTTGTTAACCTCAACCAATTATTCTATAATAGCAATTTGTGAATTTTTAAAATTTCACGATCAAAGTCACTTTACAAAAATATTTAAAAAGTTTACAGGTTTAACTCCTAAAAAATATAAAGATTCACCTACACTTTAGTATTAGTGTCCTCAAAATAAATAGTCACCTTAATTTATATCAATTTCTGTTCCATCCTGTATTTTGCTTGTGAAATAATTTGATTCCATCCCATCTACTAGCCATTTATTTTGAGATGTATCATAAGTTAAAACTATACCATAGCTATTTTCATCAAAACATTTAGTAGCTCCAATTGACAAATCAGCATTAAAGGTAACATTCACATTTAGAGTATAATTGTCCTCAATCTTATTTAATTCTAACGAACTTGGATCCACTATTATACTCTTTATTGTTCCTGAAAAACTTTGATTACTAGATTTATATTGATCAATATCATTACTTAAATCTCCCTTATACCTATCAGTTACATTTTCAAATTTACTTGAATCAAGAGCTTTGTTTCCACTTTCATAGGATTTTAAGAAATTAGATAATACTGGTTTTATTAGTTTGATTAATTCATCATTATTTTTGTCGAAATTTAACCCATCATCACTACCTGCTTTTAGCATTAATTTACTAGACTTCATTTTTCCCCATGGAAACTTATCTTCAAGTTGAATACTGTATTTTCCATTCCATGGCAGTGGTATTATATTATCAGAATCTTTAACTGTCGTTTTTGTATCTTTTCCATTAACAAATATTTCAGCATCATCACAATCATATGGATAGCTAACCTTTTCATTATCAATTTCAGGTTCTACATTGACTTCGGTTATACTAGTATTTTGAGGATCTAATATAACATCTTGTTTACTATCAACGTCTGCATAGCTTGTTTGTATTTCAAAATTCATTTTATACTTTCCAGGTAAATACGGTCCACATTCCTTTTCTTCATTATCTTCACTGGATGTGTAAATATTTTGCTTATTTAATGCCACCTTAGTATTTTTATATGGTGTTTTTACTTTAATAAAATAGGTTTGAAGCTGATATACATTGTTAGTAAAAAATAAAAACTTTCTTCCTGACGTAATAAGTTTTATATTGTCAAAAGAACTACTATTGCCATTTCCTTCCTCATTTATTGACGATATAACTTGAGACTTATAAGATGGATTAGCATTTAAAAAATCCGCATACACTTTAATATTGTTTTTATCAACTTTTAAATTAGGATTAGAAGCTACTATATACTTAGACATTTCAGCATAATTATTTTCTTTTATTGCTTGTATTAATTTCTCTGATACATGTCCTTTGCTTGTCATATTTGCTCCAATAGAAAGCAAAATAATACCAATTAATATTACCGTTGCTATAGTACCATATATCTTTTTTTGTTTTAAACTAATTTTTTGTACTCTTTCACTTATACTGCTTCCTTGTGATACTTGAAGCACTGCAGCCTTTGGCTCTGATACATCACTGGTATTTTCTTCCTTTCCTAAAACTACACTTTGAGCTGCTATTTCTCCATACGCTTCCTGACTTACAACAGCTTCACCAATTTCCAAGTAATCAAAAAGCAAACTGTAAAGACAAATTATCGAATTAATTATTCCTATAAACCAAATTATAATAAAGTAATATGACGCAAAACTTAAAACTGCTCCAATAACCAAATAATATACAATTTGTATTCCAGCTATCACCATGGATTTCCATATAAATTTATAATCCACCGCTATCTTTTTTATATTAAATCCTATAACTAATATTCCAAAAATTAATACAGTTACTATTATTACAAAAATTAAATTCCTAGAAATTAAATATTTAAAAATATACGAACTTATATCTGATGATACTGAATTTACTCCGTTACTTATATTTTCACCTAGTCCTAAACTAATACTTTGAAACGGTTTTGCTACTGCTTGTATCGTTTGTTTTACTATAAATGCAGGTATTACTACAATCAAAAATGGTACTAGCACTGATAACCCTATAAGTAAATTTTGTGATATGTTATCAAATAGTTTCTTTGAAGCATTTAATGGCTTTATTAATAAGTCTAATATCATAATGTTTCCCCCTTTACTTGCTTAAAAAAGATTCATTTTAAATGTGCTCATATCTAATTTAACCAATATAATCATCACTATTACAAATGATACTGAGCACGCAAAACAAATTCCATCACATAAGTTTGGTGATACATTACGTATATGTTGGTAATAATACACCGCAAATGCTATAACAGAAATAATCATAAAAATTAAGTATGCCATAATGCTTAAATTAATTACAACATTAGCCACGAATATAAGAATAGTAGCTGGTATTAATGAAACTAAAGTAATCTTCGCAACCCCAATAAAATCCTCTGAATTTTTAAATACATTAGTTTTTACAGCATACGTAACTAATGTACAAATTATATATACTATAAAAAAAGCTATAACTCCAATAATAAAGTATTTTGGTGAAGCTTTTGTATAGGTTACTCCATACGAATTACTTCCTCCTATTATAGAGTTTTCTAAGTTACTTAAAATTGCAAAAGCTTTAGATACTAAATAATTATTAAAAAAAACATTGCCAATTCCACTAAGCACAGCAAGAATAATAAACATGACAATGCTTGTACTGTTATTCTCAGCTGCACCATATGAATTCAACAATGCTTTTTTAGGTAAAAACTTAAAATTAATTACTATACCTTTTAAATTTTGTAATAAATTCATTTGAAAATTCCCCCTTATTGTGTTATTTATTATTAATTTTACATTAATTATCATTAAACTTCAACTTTTTACAATTTAATCGATATTTTTAACAAATTATATTTAATCATGATACTATATGTTTTAATTCTAAAAATTAAGTTTCATTTATAAAACATAGCTTATAATTCTTTATTTAATGGTTTTATTACAAAATTTGATATAATTTTATTTCATTTTTGAAACGTAACATATATTCCTTTCTTATTCACAGAATTCTTTTCAATTATACTTTGTTTAATTTAACTTATATTTAACGTTTCAAACGTTTTATCACTATATTTCTTTAAAATTGGCATGATTTTTGCTTGTTATATTACTAGATATCAATCGAACGGAGGAACATTAATGCTTTTAGTAAATACAAAAACATTTTCATCATTGCGCCATAGAGATTTCAGATGCTTTATTATAGGCCAAGGCATATCAGTTATAGGAACATGGCTTCAAAAAACAGCACAAACTTGGCTTTTATATACCTTAACGAAATCTCCACTTCTTTTAGGTTTACTTGGAGTGTTTGAATTCGGGCCAACACTTTTATTATCAACATTTTCAGGTGCCATAGTCGATAGATTTCCAAAAAAGAAACTGCTATATTTTACTCAAACAACCTATATGATTCAAGCCCTAATATTATTCTTATTAGTTTATACAAACCATATAACTTATTGGTCTATTTTTATCCTAGCAGTTGTTTCAGGATTTGCTACAACTTTGGATATGCCAACAAGACAGTCTTACTTTGTAGAACTCGTTGGAAAAGAAGATTTACCTAATGCAGTTTCACTTAACTCTTCAATCTTCAACATTGCAAAAATAATAGGACCTTCTATCGCTGGTATTATTATGCTTAAATTTGGTATAAAGTTTTGTTTCTTTTTAAACTTTTTAAGCTTTTTGGCTGTTCTTACAGGTCTATTCTTCATATCAGCTGAAAGCAAAGTAGTAAACAAACATCCAAATAATTTACTTAGCGAAGTTAAAGATGGTCTATTATACATTAAATCTAATACTAAATTAGTACAAACATTTATTATGATGGCAATAGTTTGTACATTTTCTATGAATATCGATGTAATTGCCCCTGTATTTTCAAAAACGATCTTAAAAATGGGTGCAAATGGATACACTTATCTATTATCTGCTATGGGAATTGGTTCTTTAATCGGTACTATCAAAATGGCAGGAATAAAGAGAAAAAAATTAAATATTAAACTTTTAAGAATAGCTGGATTTAGTACGGCAATTTTTCAAGTTGCAGCTTCATTTTCAAACAATTTTTATCTTTGTGCCTTATTTGTTCTAGGTGCTGGTTTTTCAAATTTAGCATTTTTGAATGGAAGTAATTCTCTTCTTCAACTCAACTCTTCGGATCAATACCGTGGACGAGTTATGAGTATATATACTTTATTTAACGCCGGAAGTGTGCCTATAGGCAATTTAATTGTTGGATCATTTATGAATTCTTTTGGAGGAAGGTCTGGATTCCTTTTGCCTAGTATAATAACCATAGTTTTAACTGGTATTTTCTCACTAATACACTTTAGAGAAAGCAAAAGCTTGTTACCAGTTCATAACAATTAATGCAATCACAATTTTTAAACATTGCGAACCTTTTTTCAAAGTACAAAGTATAAAGTACAGAGTACAAAGAAGGATGATTTACCCTTCCTTACGTCAGGTAAATCTTAAACTTAACTGTTGTTAGCTTCGCTGACAACAGTAATGACACAATTGCGTAAGCAATCAAAAATAAGTTATAAGATTTTCTGTAGCAAAGCGGAAGAAAATCATCCTTCACTGTACTTTGTACTTTGTACTTTGTACTCTGTACTTTGGTTTAATGGTTCGCAATAATTATATATTCTCCACCATGATTCTAATTGGATTTCGTATTATTCCTACTTAATTGCACAAATTCCCTTTTTAAAATTCTCATCATAACAAAATCATAATATTTATAATTATAGTAGTACCCTTCTTCTTGAATTCCTTCCTTTTTGAAGCCAACCTTCTCATAAAACTTCAAAGCATTTTCATTAAAGCCAACTACACCTATAGCTATTCTATTAAAATTTAAATACCCAAAAGCATAGTCCATTATCATATTAATTGTCTGCTTGCCATACCCCTTATGTTGATCTTCCTTGTCAGGAATTATAATTGTTAAATCCGTAGTTCCCCACGCATAAAACATTCTTAAAAGTCCTGTTTCCCCAATAACCTTGTCATCTATTTTCCTGACGATAGCAAACCAAACGCTATCCTTATCATTTCTTTCAATTATTTTTTCTGCTTGAAAAATACTAGTAGGCCCAACTTCTCCAATTTTCGCTCTTGTAGAAGGGTCATTATACCATCGGTTAAAAAAGCCCACATCCTCTTTTTCAAATGGTCTAAGATAAATATCTTCTGCTTCTAAAAATTTAACTTTGCAATTTATTTCATTCATTTATTGTATCTCCTAAAAAATTTAATATTTTTGATTTGAATTCGATAAATTAACATTGTACAGTGCTCCTCATCTTGATTCCTCCTATAAATCCAAATTGAAAAGATACCTTATATTAGCTTATAGTTCTCTTCTAAAACCCAAGTATTTTTATCCCATCTATATAAAGTTATGTTATCAAAGCTGCATTTAAAATTACATTTATACTTATTTACATAATCCATCATTTCCTTAAAATTTTCTTTAACTCTCTTACTAACAATTGTGCAATGAAAAACTTTTTCCTTCCCCTCATTTCTTTTCCATTCGAGCCAATCTAATTTTTTAAGTTCATCTATTAATTTATCATGAACCTCTTTAGCCTCTTTAGACAAGGTAACAGGCATATATATTACATCCTCTCTAAAATTAGAGTATCCCTTCACTTCCATATCATAACTTTTAAAATTATCTTTAAACTTTTCCAAAGTACTTTTTAAACTTAATATATTTTTCTCATCAGTTTCAAAAGGCGCCTTTATGGTAAAATGAGCTCCTAATTTTGAACGTCCTGCATTAAATTTGTATTTAAGCTCAGAAGCTAGTTTTGCATTTAACTTTGCTGCTTCTCCATTTATATTGCAAGCTAAGACATATCTCATTTTTTATTACTCCTTTTTTGTATTAACCTTAGAATTTGATTGAATAACTGATACTACAAAAATATTAAAACTTACACTTTTCATTATATCAGATTAAAACTATAATTGAAAAAGAGATGTCAAGGTAATAAAAAGGAGATTTATCATGTTTAAAGAAATGCGTAGAAAAGATAGAGAACTCACAAATGAGGATGCTATTAAAATTTTAAAAGATAATACTTATGGTATTTTATCAACCATAAGTGAAAACGGATATCCCTACGGTTTGCCAATAAGCTATATCTTTTTCAATAATTCAATATATTTTCATTGTGCTATTAAGGGACATAAAATAGATAATATACTAATTAATAATAAAGTATCTTTTTGTGTAGTTGGTGAAACTTGCATTTTACCTGATGAATTTAGTACAAATTATGAGAGTGTAATTGTGTTTGGAAAGGCAACCGAAGTTTTTGATACCGAAAAAAATGCGGTTCTATTAGAAATATTAAATAAATATTCAGCAGATTATATTGAACAAGGAAAAGAATATTTGAAAAAGGCAGGGGATGCTACTAAAGTAATAAAAATTAGTATAGAACATATTTCTGGAAAAGCCAGAAGATAAGACTCTTATAGATAAGCAATTTGAAAAGTTAAAATTACTTGCACCAAATTTATCCTGTTAAATTACAATTTGAAAAGCAGAGTACAAAGTACAAAGTACAGAGTACAATGAAGGTGGATTTGCCTTCCTTGCGTCAGGTAAATCTTAGAACTTATATAATGTCAGCTTCGCTGAACACCACTTGTGGTGCGATTGCGTTAGCATTAAGTTTTGAGATTTTTCGTAGCGTTAGCGGAGAAAAATCGTCCTTCATTGTACTTTGTACTCTGTACTTTGTACTTTGACTTCTCCTCGATAAATTGTAATTTATCAGAATGAATTTAGTATTATCAATTTCAATGTTCCAGATTGTTTATCTTTATTTAGATACAACCCTAATCCACACTTCGCAGTGTCCTTTTCCATTTCCATCTCCATAGTACATTTCCAGGTCATATCCATCTACTTTTTCATAATTAGAAGTTGGAAGCCATTCAGAGTATATTCACCCATTTAAAGCTCGAATACTTTCACCACTATCATTCTCAATTTCAGATTTTTCAGTTGTAAATATAGCCCATGTTGATGCTGGGACTTCTATCTCCTTGTACTTTCCAATTATGCTTTTGGGATTTTCCACTACACATAACATATACGGAAATGTAGCCCCTTCAGTTTTCCTATAGTCACAAATTGTAATTTATGCAGGATATTGCAAGGTAATTATTTTTCGAATTCATCCTTAAACACAGCCATAAGTATTTCATCATAATATTTTCCTTCTTTAAATATTTCATCTTTTAAAGTCCCCTCTACTTTAAAGCCGCATTTTTTATAAGACTTTATGGCTCTCTCATTAAAAGAAAAAACATTTAATTTTACTTTATTTATATTCATATTTTGAAAAATAAACTTTAAAAGCACCTTCATTGCATCAGTTCCATAGCCTTCCCCCCAGTAATTTTTGTCTCCAATCATTATTCCAACTTCCACCTTGCGAACAAGCCAATTTACATCTTGAACGCTACAGCCACCTATGTATTTCTTTGTCTTTATGTCTTCTATTGCAAAATTAAACTCACCATTTTGATTTGCTTTCTGTGATTTTACCCATTCTTCCTCTACCCATAAACTCATAGGAAAAGGAATTCTTGGCGTTAAAAATTTTTGCAATTCTGCATCATTTACAAACTCTGTTGCTACCTTTATATCCTCTTCCTTATATGCTCTTAAACAAACTTTTTCTCCATAGTACATTTTTAACCATCTCCATTAAGTATTAGGCATCTTAAAGAAATAACCGAAAGTTTGACTTCTTATTTTCTTTAAGATGACTTATTCAAATAATTCATTCATAATTGGAATAACATTAATTACTGGCTCTTCATAAGGATGAACTTTCCTTATAACTTTAAGTGCCTCCTTAACATACTCACCTTTACACCTTATTTCTACTTTGCATTCTTCTCCTTCACATATTTTTCCCACCTCACCATTAAAAGGATTGGAACCTTCAAGTGGTCTCCAATATCCTCTGGTTTTATTTATAGACATACAGTTATCATAATCTCCTACCCTGCATGCATTAACCTTATTAAGCTCATCTCTTAATTTGACTACATATTCATCTGGTACATAAATTTCAATTTTAAACTCTGTAAATTCCAAAACAACTTCCTCCTATTATTGTAATAATTGAGTGGTTTCATTACTTTCACTATTCTTATATTCCTTAGCAAATATAAATGGTACAAATAAAATAGCTTCTATTGCTATTCCTATTATTAAGCTCTTTATTGTTATTACCATATCATATTGCCCACCATTAGCCGATACTGCTAAAGAATTGTTTATTATATGAAGAATTATTGTAGACCACAAATTTCCTGTCTTCATGTATGCAAGTCCCAAAAATATACCAAGAAATGTGCATATAAAAGGATACATTATTATACAATAAATAGGTGTCTTAGGTCCATATAAAGTAATGCAAAGTGGTAAATGCCACATACCCCATATTATTCCTAATAATACAACCCCCATTTTTTTACCAAATATAGTTTGAAGTCTTGGCTGTAAATATCCTCTCCAGCCAAGTTCTTCACCAAAGAACATTATAAAACTAAATATAACACCAAAGATTAAACTTACTGGTAAAGTTAAAATAGATGTTATAAGGCTTACAATTTCTTTATTTGAAACTCCTGAAATGCCAACTGAAATCCCCCAACTTATCAACTTAAGTGCAATAAAAATCAATGCCATTATTACAATAACTTTCATATTCTTATTAAAAGTCATATTAATTTTCTCAAAATTCTTTTTCTTATCAGAAATAATTTTAAAAAATGAAATTAGGCTAAATACTCCAACTATTATATATAATGCTACCATTACGTACTTTCTATATGCAAAAACCCCGGTAATCAAAGTAATCATACATATTGCAAAAAACACAATATAAGCTTTAAAAAATTTCTCTATTTCTTTTGATATTTTATCCTTTTCAAAATACAGTTTCATACAAATTACAGCAAATGCTGGATAAAGCATTTGAACTAACGCAAAATATTGTCCTGCAGACTTGTCCATATTTTTATACACTAAAAATAATACTATTCCCATAAAATAAGTAATTGAAAAAATAAGAATTAAAACTTTACATACTTCTTTTTTTATTTGCTCTAAATTCCCTTCCATTTTTCCATCTCCATTTATTACATATTATTCAATTATTTATATGATATATCTTTCAAGCTCAAATTGCAATTAAAGTGTTATAAAATTTACCATAATAGTAGCCATTATAAGTGCAGTTAAGTCTGCCATTATAGCCGCCCAAAGGGTATGTCTTATTTTCTTTATTTTCACTGCTCCATAATAAACAGTTATTGTATAAAAAATTGTTTCCGTAGACCCCATCATTATAGATGCTATAAGTCCAATATTAGAATCAGGACCATATTTTTTTAGCACCTCCGCAAAAACACCTAAAGCTCCACTGCCAGATAGCGGCTTTATTATTGCAAGCGGAACAAGCTCCGGTGGAAAACCTATAATCTGCGCTGCTGGCTTAACAAATGCTATAACATAATCCATGGCTCTTGATTCCCTAAATATAGTAACAGCTAAAATCATGGCTAATAGATATGGAAATATATTGATGCAAATTTTAAGACCATCCTTTGCTCCATCTACAAAACACTCATAAACTTTAACACCCTTTAGCATTCCATAAACAACTATCAAAACTATAATTATAGGGATTAATGCTTTTATAATATAATCCATTTTCAATACCCCACTATCTATTCCTTAATAAAACTATATATTAGGATTTACATATCTACCTTTATTTTGAGTTGCCTTTCCATATTGAATAGCTCTAACTGGACATCTATTAATACAAGCTAAACAAGAAATACAATTTTGTTCCCATTTGGGCTTTTCGCCGTCCATAACTATATTTCTCGTAGGACATACGTTTTCACAAATTTTGCATCCTATACATTTACTATCAGCATAAAACTTCTTAGCATTTATGCCAAATCTAATAAAAAGGGGATTAACTATATTGCTTAAAATCCAAGGCATAGCACCCTTTTCTACATCTATTACCTTGTTTTTTCTTTCAACTAAAATTTCACTTATATTGTTTAGCCTAAGTTCTGCAGCTTTAAGCTTCTCATTCTCAACTTCCTTCGAATCAACATCCCCCATAATTATATAGTTATTTGGCATGCTCAAAGAAAAGCCACTATTTAACGTTAAATTTTTTAATTTTAAAACATTTTTCATTATTTCCATAGTGTTTCCAATATTTGCTCTACAAGTAGCTATTGAAAAGATATAATTTTTATTATAATTTTTTAGCTTTATATCTTTTATAAAATCAATTACCAACTTAGGTGGTGCCCATGCATAAATAGGATAAATAAATCCAATTGTTTCATTCTCCTCTAAAAAATATTCCTTTTTAGTTTTTAAATTTTCTTCAGCAATTGATAACACTTTTTCAGACAATATATTTCCAATGTACTTAGCTACATATTCTGAATTTCCAGTTCCTGAAAAATAACATATCATTTTAATTTCCTCCAATCGATAAATATAAATTCATAATACAATAAAAATTATCTTTTTCAAGTGCATAATTATATACTTTAAAGCGATAGCTTAATGCAAAAAAAACTATCGCGTTTCACTTTCAAAAGTATCTTTCTAATATCTTGCAGTAAACTATTCCTAAAATTGCCGCTGTAGCTGTAGTAATAATAGCTGGAATTATTATAATTGCTGGATTTTTAGAACCACAAGCAGCTCTTATTGAAAGTACTGTAGTTGGTACAAATTGAATACACGCAGCATTAAGTACAAGAAATTTTGCCATATCGTTTGTAGCCGTCCCTTTATTTCTATTTACCTTTTCCATTTCCTCCATAGTCTTTATACCAAAAGGAGTTGCTGCATTACCAAGCCCCATCATATTTGAAGTTATATTCATAACCATTGGCCCCATAACGCTGTCATTTTTACTTGATTCCTTAAATACAAATCTTAATATAGGTCTCAGCACCTTTGACAGCTTGTCCGTAAGTCCGCTTTGTTGAGCAATCTTCATAATTCCACACCAAAGACACATTATTCCAGCAAGTGATATTACAAGTTCAACCGTTGAACCAGAAGAATTAACTATAGCTTTAGATAAAATTTCTCCCCTGCCACTAGCAATACCAAAAAGAGCTCCAAAAGCTATAAATAAAAACCATATGTAGTTTATCAATTTACCACCCCACTTAAAATGCAGAGTACAGTGAAGGAGGATTTAACTTTCGTTGTACTCCGTAGTCTGAGTTAAACTCCAAGTTTATCCTTATAAATTACAATTTGGGGAGCAGAGTACAAAGTACAAAGTACAAAGTACAGAGTACAAAGAAGGATGATTTACCTTTCGTTTCTCTCAGGTAAATCTTAAACTTAAATGGTGTCAGCTTCGCTGAACGCCATAGATGGCGCCATTGCGCAGCAATAAAAAAATAAGTTTTCAGATTTTTCGTAGTGATAACGGAGAAAAATCGTCCTTCATTGTACTTTGTACTTTGTACTCTGTACTTTGGCTTCTCCTCGACAAATTGTAATTTAACAGGATGAATTTGGTATTAACAGTTTCAATTTTGCAGATTATTTATCTATATACTAATAATATTTTCTCCTCCCATAAAATATCACATAAGGTATAAATTTATTTTGTATAATACAAGGAAATGCAACTCGCGAATACTAGAATGACTTTAAATTACAAAAGTCGTATAGAAGTGATTTGTTTCTGCAATACATCAAAATTCCGTAGGCACGCTGATATTTTTGATTAATTTATGCCTTTGAAATGGAGCACGAGAAATTAATAATATAGGTTCAAGAATCTTAATGGGCTTACGCCCAAACCTATGGTATGTGTTCTTTCCTTAAACCACTGTATTTGCAAAATAAGAGTGTCACAGGATGATTTGTAAAATTTCATTTAATATCCTGTGACACTCTTACTTTGCATTATTTTTTCTCTAACTTATCAATTCTTTCCATTATGAATTTTTGACTCTTTATAATTTCATCCATTTTTAAATGCAAATCTTCTATAATTATTTCTGATTTCAAATTTACCTTATAATCATTCTTAGCCTTTATTCTATCCTTATCTCCTTCCCTATTTTGAGACATCATAATTATTGGAGCCTGTATTGCTGCAATACATGATAAAAATAAATTTAAAAGGATAAAAGGATATGGATCAAATGGCTTTATTATGTATGAAACATTTATTATTACCCAAATAATAATGAGCGATACCGCCCCTATTATAAATGGCCAGCTTCCAACAAAAGCTGAAATTTTATCTGCCATTCTGTCGCCAACACTTAGCTTACTCTCATCTACTATATTTGCATCTTTTGAAATTTTACCTTGTATAAGTTCATGTATAAGTTCTTCTTCTATGTCACTAAACTCCTCTTTATTTTCCAGTATCTTTTTAGTAACTTCCTTATAATTATATTTTTCCAATCATCTTCCTCCATTCTTTAGGCTATGTTTTAAATAAGTGTTGATTTTCACACTTATTTAAAACATAGCTTCCTTTAGTAAGTTTAGCTATTTTTAAAAGAATGTTGATGTGATGTGTTGACTTTTATGGACTCTTAGGATTGCTCATTTATAATTTGCGTAATTTTGACTAGGACGGTCAAAGCCATTTAGGCATCAGGATGATGCATCTAAATGGGTAGCAAATTATAAACGAGTAATTCTTAGAGTGCATTAATGCCATAATCTCATATCAACATTTTTTTAAAACATAGCCTTTCTTTAGGCTACCTTACACAGTAATTTTACCCATATAGTATTATTATATCCATCATTATCAATATATCCAAGAAAAATTTTTAAATACTAATTATATTTTATTTGTAATATTTTCAACATACCTTAAATAGAATAAATATAGGGGTCTATTTAATTTGTTAAGGGGGAATTCTTCATGGATATGGACTTTCACTACTATGGAACCTATGTCGCTGCAAGACTAGCTGGTTACACTTTTGATGAAGCAAAAACAATAGCCTATGCTGCGCAGTATGTTAACGATTCCAGCCGCGAAAAACTTGATGTTAGTTGTACTCCTAATTTCACACCCATCCCAACTTCTCAGACTTTTAATGAACTTGCTGATTATGATCTTGATTGGAATTGGTCTTGTGAACATTTAAAGGAAACTGCAAGAATATATATTCCTTTTCACTTTTTGCCAGGCAATTATGGCTCTAATATAAATAAAATATCGTATTCCGGTAAAATATATGATAACTCCCATGTTGGCTATATTTTTAAATATGATTCTGAATGTGAAGAACAATTTAAACTTCTTTGCCTTCCGAACAGTATTTTAGTTGAAAAAGCAATAAATGATATCGTATACAATCATTGTGAAAAAAATTATTTACTTCATATGATAGGCTTAAGATTACATGTAATTTCAGATACCTTTGCACATTCAAATTTTGTTGGAATGCCTGCCTGGTTCATTAATAATGTATCTGAAACTGTCTACGATACAAGTTCCGTCAGTAATCCAGTTAATTTAACTACTTCTTGGCCGCTAACTACCGTAAGTAAATGTGAGGATTGTGAGGAAGCCAGCCCTGATAAACCATCATATAATTCTTATGTTTATTTTGGCCATAGAAGAATTGGGCATATACCAGATTATCCATATATAAAGTACAAATACAAACCTCAATGGTTAGATTCCTTTATAGAAAGAGATAACCTTTCAGATTTTCTTACTGCCTTTAAACAAATGATAACAGCACTAAAATGCATAAAAAATCACTTAAAATTTTTTGTTAATTCATATGCTAATTTAAATAAGGAAACGGAAACTATATTAAAACAAATCTTATCTACAAAAAAACATGATCAAAGTAACGCTTGGAAAGAAAATATAAGTAAAATCAAAATAAACGGAGCTTCACTTGAAGTACCTGAAGATTACAATGCAAATAAATGGCTAGGTGAAGCAAGAAATACTAGTGAAAAAACTTCAACAGATTACTATAATTTCAATTTATCTGCATTATTACACTTTCAATTTGTTAAAAATAGTTTAAAAGAGGATCATATATATATAGACGAAATACCAGAAGAGAATATTTTAAATGTAACCTTGCAAAATAAAAGCGGAAAGTTTATAGGTTATTCAGACAATAATTATCTCATATATCCTAAAATGAGGAAAGCGGGCACTATGCTTTCTATAATAAAACCCAATAGGGATGTTTTGAAATCCGGAGATATAGTCAAAATTAAAACAAATGATCACACATTAGGAGAATATTGTTACCTTGGTGCTTGGACAAAATTATCTTTTTACTATTACAAAAAAGATTTCAACACCAATAAACAAAAATGGGAGATAGAAAAAGTTGATTGCTCTGTAGATAATATAATACGATCTGGAGATGCTGTTTATATAAAAAATAGGTACTTTTCCGATGAACCTTACATGGCTTATTATAAATATCTTAATGGAAGTTACTATTTAAAAACTACTTCATCTAAATTAGATAATTCTATATGGTTTATAAATTCTTATATACCCGAAACCATATATTATAGTATAATAGCTAAACACAGTAAAAAATGCTTACAAATTCAAAACAACAATATTAATGATTTTGCTCCTTTAATTCAATTTCACTCATATAATAATGATAGTCAAAAATTTAAGTTTGTAGCTTGCGGTGGTGGATATTTCTATATTATTGCTAAACACAGTGAAAAATGCTTACAAGTTAAGGATAGCAGTACTTCTGATTTAGCACCAATTTTTCAATCCAGCACTAATATAAAAAGCAATAGCACTAGATTTAAACTAGTACCTTGTGGTGGAGGATATTATAATATAGTTGCTAAGCATAGCCAAAAATGCTTAGAAGTTGAACACAATACTTCCAGTGATTTTGCACCTATAGTACAGCAGCACTTTAAAGGAACAGACAGCCAGAAATTTAAGCTAGAAGCAGTAAATTAAACATTGCGAACCTTTATTCAAAGTACAGAGTACAAAGTACAGTGAAGGATGATTTTCTGTAGCAAAGCTACAGAGAATCTTAAAACTTATTTTTTATTGCTTACGCAATATCACCATATGGTGCTCAGCGAAGCTGATATCATTTAAGTTTAAGATTTACCTGGCGTAAGGAAAGGTAAATCCTCCTTCATTGTACTCTGTACTCTGTACTTTGTACTCTGGCTATTACTTTTCTACAACTGGTATCCAAACTTCTGCTCTGTAATCCTCTGCATTAGGATTTCCAGGCAAATAAACTTCAAGTTCTGGACCATCAGCATGTTCATACTTTGTTGCAGGAAACCATTCTGAAAAAATTTTCTTTGTGACTTCTTGAATTGCAGTTGGCATTGGTCCCACACTTTCAAATATCGCCCAAGTTAAAGCTGGTATTTGAACTTCCGTACAAGCCTCTAAACCTTCAACCTTAGTGCCTTCAACAGCAATCATATACTTAAATTCTTCAGCTTCCATTTTAAAATCGTAACACATTCCAATAACTCCAAGTTTACCTTGGCTCTTTTCTAAAATATCATATTGACCACTTTCACACACTTCATTCCAAAACTTAGGTATTATTTTAAAGTTTTCTCCATTCTTTGTTGTAATTTTTCTTGATACCCCTGCTACTTTAAATGCCTCTTTGCTTTCAATTTTATAATTCATTCTTTCTTCTCCTTTAACTATTATTTGAAAAGACAAGGGTGGGATTGCTTTAAGATTCTTTTTATTTTTTCTAGCCTCTGATGGCGATATTTTATGAAGCTTTTTAAAAGCCTTTGTAAATGCCTCTGGGGTTTCATAGCCATATTTGTATGCAATATCTATTATTTTAAGTTCACTTGATACAACATCCTTAACAGCCAATGACAACCTTCTTTGTCTAATGTACTCCCCCAACGTTATCCCTGTTAAAATATTAAATATTCTTAAAAAATGAAACTTTGACATGTGTGCAATCTTGCAAATATCATCAGTTGATATTTCATTGCAAATATTTTCTTCAATATATTTTAGAACATCGTTCATATCACCAATCCAATTCATAATCTTCCCTGCCCTTTCTACTTTATTATAAAATTAAAACTTATTTACATCCTGTCTTAAATTGCTAACTATTGATAGATTAATTTGTAATTATTGTAGCATGGTTTTAAAAAATGTTTCAAGCTACATATACTTAGGCATATTAAAGAAAATAACAAGTCCAACTTTTAGCTATGTTTTAAATATATTTTATTAATTTTTTGTACCCGAAATTGATTTTATAATTTATACTTATATATAATAATATGTTGTTTATAAGGAGGACACTATGAAAAATGTAGTCAAGGTAAGAAATGTTACAATTGGTGAAGGTATACCAAAAATATGTGTTCCAATCGTAGGGAATACAAATGAAGAGATTATTAAAGAAATTAAAGATTTAAAAAATATAAATTTAGATTTAGTTGAGTGGCGTGTTGACTATTATGAAAAGGTAGAAAATATAAGCGCAGTTAAAGAATTACTTGCAAGCTTAAGGGAAATTTTAATGGATACACCTATTTTATTTACGTTTCGCAGCGTAAAAGAAGGTGGAGAAAAAGAAATTTCAAAAGAATATTATGTAAAATTAAATAAGGAAGTTTTAGCTACAAAATTAGTAGATTTAATAGACGTAGAACTTTTTACGGGTGATGAAGTTGTAAAAGAAATCGTAGCTGCAGCTCATACTTTTGGTATTAAAGTTATAATTTCTAACCATGATTTTTTGAAAACACCATTAGAGGAGGAAATCATATACCGATTAAGAAAAATGCAAGAACTTGGAGCAGATTTACCTAAAATTGCAGTAATGCCTAAAAATCAAAACGATGTATTAACATTGCTTTCAGCTACAAATGAAATGGCTCAAAAGTATGCAGACCGTCCAATAATCACTATGTCTATGTCAAAAATCGGTGTAATAAGTCGTTTATCTGGCGAAATTTTCGGATCTGCTTTAACCTTTGGTGCAGCAAAAAAAGCATCAGCGCCAGGTCAAATTGCAGCCTCTGATTTGCATACCTTACTTAATATATTACATATGTAGCCTAAATTTAAAGATATTCTATTTAAGTAGGCACAATGAAGGATGATTTCCTGCCATAACAGCAAGTCATCCTTCACCATACTTTGTATTCTGAATAACTGCTCGTAATTTTTTTAAACCTAAAAAAATTGGTTATGTTTTAAATAAGCGTTAAAATCAATACTTATTTAAAACATAACCAAAAAATTTTATGCAAGTTCTATTATTAATTCATGTTCCTTATTATCTTCAAGCTTATCCATAATTTCTTTACTTATAGTAACACAAACTTGTGGTAAACCCATTTTTAAATTTTCACTATCTATAGTAACTGAAGCAATTTTATATTCACCATACTCTAAATTATTTATGTTTTTGTATTCTATGCTTAGCTTTTTATTTCTGAAATTAGTGAATACTTTTGTCGAATTATTTTTATCAAACTGCTCCTTAACAAGCTTAGGCTCTATAATCAAATCTCCAACCAAACCCTTTACTCCATATACCTCATTTAACATTGTAAGTAAGAGCCAACTTGCAGCACCAGTAAGATAATGATACATTCCTCTTCCCTTATCATTAATATACTCTGGAATTCCAGGGAAAATCCTGCTTTTTTCAAAGTTAGTACAATGATTATATATAGTACTTAAAATTTCATAACCTTCTTTTGCAAATCCTCTTTTATACAAAGCATTGATATACATTACTGCCATATGGCTAAACATAGCTCCATTTTCCTTGTGTCCAAAAGCGAATCCAAAGCACCTTCCCATATTTAACTTAACTTCATTAAAGTTTGTATTCAATCTCACACCGCCAATATTGGTATCCATTAGATATCTATTAGTTGATGAAATTACTTTTTTTATTTGCTCTTCATCGGCTATTCCACCCATTATAGGAAATACTTGACCAGTTAACGTCATTCTTACTCCAGAAGGGAAATCTCCTTCCAATGCCTTTCCAGCGTTATCATAATAACCATTAAACCATTCATAGCCCTCTGAATTTTTTACCCATTCATTGTTTCTAATATGGTTTATTATCCAAGCAGCTTTCATTTCTAAATCCTTTGAAAGCTCATCAATATTAACTTTAACTTTCTCACCTGATATATTATGAACACAAAGTTCAAAATATTTATTTAACAAATCATTTTTTTCCTTAACGGAATTATAATCTATCTTATTCGAAATAGAGTCTATTAAAACTAGTATTTCTTTTGCAATTTCAATCTCTTCAATTCCTAACTTTTCCTTTACACTCTTTAGTAACTTGCTTAAATCCATAAGATTACTGCCGTAAAATGCTGTAAAAGTAACACTTTCACCCTTTTCACTTCCCATGTCAAAGCCGTCATTCCAATCGGCACCTTCTAATCTTATATTATTATTTTCTCCCACATTATAGAATACCGTTATCTGCTCTAATAAGATATGTTCAAGTATAGTACCCTTGTAGATTTTATCTTCTATATCTCTTTGATTACTTCCATAAGTTTCAGTCCAAGCTTCATCTATTTGTTTAGATCGGCTACACTGTTTATCTTTAAAGTATACTTGTTTTTCAAACAAGAAGTCCAAATCTCCACTTAAATCAATATATAGTCTAGTAGTATAATATGGCCATGCGCCATGATCCATCCAGGTTCTAGCAATATTATTTCTATCTGCTATAAACTCTCCTGGCTTTGTTCCAATAATTGTTGCATTACTTCCATCAAATCTAACTCCACCATAATTATTTAATAAAAGCTGCCTAACTTCTTTTGGTTCAACTAATAACAAGGCTAAGCAATCTTGCCATAAGTCTCTCCAACCTCTTCCGCCTCTTCCATAATCATGATGTGGTAAGAAGGAACATCCATATATTCTTCTCATAAACGGTTGCATTTCAACCCATTTCATCCATAAGTCAAACTTGCTATCTGATGATTTAAAAGCTAAACCTGATAATTTATTATCCCAATATTCTTTATTCTTTTTAAATTCTAAATCAAATTTTGAAACACTACCATACTTATTTACGTATTCTTCTGTAGCTTTTTCAGATTGACTAATTCCCATTAAAATTACATATGTTCTACTTTCACCTGGCTTTAAAATAGTATCCTTAAATCTTATTGCTCCAATGGCATCATAACCATCTATCTGCTTTCCTTTTTCACAATAGTTTTTCAAATTTTTAACTACAGCTTCAGGCCATTCAAGATTTCCTCCTTCACCTATAAAGCCCTCTATTGTAGGAAAAAATCCTAGTGGAGCTATTTGATTTTCCTCAGTAGCTTGTACAGAATAGTACATTGAATTTAGTTTATGTCCTCTCTCATCAAAAGTTAATGTAGGTTTTACTACAACACCATAATCCCTAGTATAAATTCTGTTTAGCAAAGAGGTAACATGCCTGTGATCTCTTATGTTATCTGCTGAACGCCCATAAATAGGTACTGCTGCTGTAGGGGTAATTAAGATTTCCTCAGCTTTAACATTTTTTATAGTTACTTTCATTAATTCAACTGTATCATCACTCACTGGCACAATATTTGTTATTTCAGCTTTTACTCCAAGGTTTTTATTCTCACGTATAACCTTTTGCCAAAGGAAACCAGCTTCTAATTTAACACTTTCTTCACTATCCTCTTCAAAACATAAACTCTTCTGCCTTAAAGAATTACCTGAAGCAGACCACACATCATGATTATTAATCTTAACCCAAAAGTTTCTGCTATTTCTGCAATTATGCAAGTCATCAACTGACACAGGCGCCATTAAAAACGTATTTTGACCTGTTTTTATATCTCCATTTAATAAAGGAGTTATTGAACTCATCATTCCTGCCTCATTAGCAAGTGGAAAATATAACCCACTTGTTTTTTCTGGATTATTTAAAACAAACTCTCCATCATTACCTTCAAATTCCCATGAATTCTTTTTTTCTTTTTCAATCATTGAAATTTCCCACCTTTACTATAATATAAGTTGTAAACTCGTGTTTATTTGTAAATATAAAAAATAGTCTATTTTCAAGTAATATATCTATAAAAAGTATTTCTTTCATTATAAATATAGTTTATGCACATAAATAAATTGCAATATATTTCATACAATTGATTTATAAAACGTTTACTTCATTAATTTAAAAAAGCTTTCTGTAAACTCGTGTTTATATTTTATACTATACTATACAGAATTCTTTTTTTCAAGTATATATTGGGCTATTTTTTAATAGCCCTACAAGATTCTCTTTCTATTAATTTAACAGCTACTATATAATTTGCTGAAAAATTTGAATTATTATCAATGGATAAAATAAGTGCATTTACTGCTAACGCTGCCATTTCTGGTATATCCAATCTTATAGTTGTAAGTGGAGGCTTTAAATACTTAGCAATTTCAATATCATCAAATCCTATAATAGAAATATCTTCTGGTATCTTAAGTCCACTTTCTTGAATTGCTTGAATAGCACCAATAGACATGCTATCATTACTTAAAAAAATTGCTGTTGGTTTTTCTTTTGATAATAATTTCTTTGTTGCATTATAACCACTATCAACTGTAAATTTTCCTTTTATAATTAACTTTTCATTTATACTAATTTTATTATCAGATAAAGCCTTTTTGTATCCACTTAATCTCTCAATTGAAGATAACTGATTTTCTTCTCCAGTTATATGAGCTATATTCATATGTCCAATATCAATTAAATATTGAGTTGCTTTATATGCACCATTAAAATTATCTGCATTTACAATTATGCTCTTACTATAAATACCTTCATCAGATTTTTCAGCCTGATCTATAATTGCAACCTTGTATCCTTCTTTTATTATTTCTTTAATAGCAAATTCGTTATCCTTAACACCTATAAATATGCCACCGGAAATACTCTTATTATAAAATGTTTCTTTAACTCGTTTAAAATCATTTTCATTACTTACCATTGAAACAAGTATGTTATATCCCTTTTTATTTGCATTATCTATTATAGCACTTGTAAACGGTGTAAAATACGAGCTCATTGAAACTTGCTTTCCCTTATAATCTTCTCTCATATCTATCATAAATAAGCCTATTGTTTTATTTTTTATTCCTGCAAGCATTCTAGCTGAAGCGTGGGGAACATAATTATATTTTTTTACTACTTCTAAAACTCTTTTTCTTGTCTCTTCTGGGACATTTGAATAATTATTAATTACCCTAGAAACCGTACTTCTAGAAACCCCTGCTAGCTTTGCTATATCATTACTATTCACAACATCACGTCCTATAAGTTTTAATTAACCCGTGTTTATATAGTCACTATACTTTATTTATAAAAAAAATTCAAGCTAATCTATTGGCGTATATGAAAAAAAGTATATATATGTACTACATCAAAAATGGAAATTACAGATACAAAATGTATCCTGATAAACTACAATTTAACTCAGAGTACAGTGAAGAATGATTTACCTTTTGCTTCTCTCAGGTAAATCTTAAACTTAAATGGTGTCAGCTTCGCTGAACACCATTTATGGTGCAATTGCGTAAGCAATAAAAAATAAGTTTTAAGATTTTTCTACGCTCGCGTAGAAAAATCATCCATCATTGTACTCTGTACTCTGTACTCCGTACTCTGAGTCAAATCCTAATTTTCTACTTTAATTCCTTCTTTTGCACTTGATGTATTTGTGTCTACAAGTTTAATCTGATCCTTTGCAGTACCATAAAGCTTAACAAAAATATTTGTATTCTTTGGGCACAACACATTTTTAAATTCATAATTTAAACCTTTTGTTAGCGTATATATATCTTTATTTTTAGGTACTATTTTTACATTAGTTAATTTTATATTTCTTGTATTTTCAGCCTCAAATCCCTTATCTGAGTTGATTTCAACATTATTAAAATATAGATTTGTATAGGGTGCATTAGGTAGTGCTTTCATATAAACTGCATTTAACGCTCCATTACAAGTTATATTACTAATATGAATATCTTCAAATATAGGAATAAGATCTTTTTGGGAATTTGAAATATTATTTTCACCAAGTGCATTGTTTTCATAAAAAGAATCTAAAGATATTGCATCTGTTTTTATATCTTTCATTTTAATTCCATCAACATATATATTCTTAACAGTACCGCCCTCTCCAATTGCACTTTTAAATTTTATTCCTGCATCGGTTCCATTGTAAATGCAATTATGCACATAAACATTTTCCATACCACCATCTGTATTGCTGCCAACCACAAAACCACCATGTCCCCAGTTTACCGTACAATCTGCAATAACAACATTTTGAAGGGCAAATTTCTCATTTTTATTCTTACTTGATTTTAGTGCTATATCATCATCACCAGCGCTAACGTTACATTTATATATAAGAACATTACTAGAACTACTTATATCTATACCATCACCATTTTGAGCATATAGTTCATTATATACCTTAGTATTTCTTATAATTACATCCTTAGCACCTGTTATATTTGTACAAAGGTTTGGCGAATTTTCAATAGTTGGCCCATCTATTAAAATAGAACTGCAATTTTTAAGATATATCATATATGGTCTTAGATAATCCTTCAAATAATTATAATCATCAATAGTAAGTTTATTTTTATGTTCCTTTAAATACGCTTCTCCATCTTCTGCTTCCTTAGATGGCCACCATACATCACCGCTTACTACTCCTCCGCCTTTAACTAAGCTGTTCCACATTTCTGTTGTTACCTTTTCCTTTTTTACAGGTCTCCAGGTATCCCCCCTACCGTTTATAGTTCCATTACCCGTTATTGCAACATTATTTAGCTTGTACCCATAAATAGGAGATGCAACAACATATTTTGATGAACCTTCATCTTTTATAATTGGATAATCAGCATGATTTGTACTGAATTCTATTGTAGATCCATTTTCAAGGTACAAGTTAACATTACTCTTAAGCTCAATTGGACCTGTTATAAATTTCCCGCTTGGAACTACAACTCTTCCACCACCATTTTTTGTGCATGCCTCTATTGCTTCTTTAAAAGCCTCTGTATTTTGTTTTACATTATTGCCTTCTACAGCACCATAATTCTTTATATTAAAATCCTTATTTTTAAATTTAGTTTCCTTAATTTCATAATGCTTAAACGGTAAATCATATGTATATTTTTTCGCCTCATCACTGCTGCCATATACCTTCTTATTCCTTACAAAAAAGGATACTCCAAAAGCAAGCACAATTATAACAAATAATGCAGTAATATAGATTTTTAAATGTTTCTTTTTCATCCTTCCACCGCCTTTCATAATTATTATATCATGGGGTGTTGTTAAGAAACTATTAATTCTATATACTGCATTTTTACCAGAACATGCTATTTTATACTTCCTGCTGTTATGGATTTTATAATGTATTTTTGAGCTATAAAATAAAATACTATTACTGGAATTACTACAAGTACTAATCCTGCTAATGCTAAATTCCACTGTTTTGTATACTCCCCAAAGAAGAAGAAGGTTTTAAGCGGTATTGTAAGCGTGTTTGGCTTATTGATTACAAGTGAAGGAAGCAGATAATCATTCCATATCCAGGTTGTATTTAATATTGCTACTGTTATGGATATCGGCTTTAACAGTGGGAATATTATATAAAAGAAAGTTTGAAACTTGTTACATCCATCTATCATTGCTGCTTCATCAAGTTCACGAGGTATACTTTTAATAAATCCGTGATACAGGAATATTGACATCGATGAACCAAATCCTAAATACATAAATACTATACCCACCATATTTAACATATTTAGTTGCCCCATAAGTTTTACAAGTGGAAGCATAACTGATTGAAAAGGAACTATCATTGAAAATACAAAAATCATAAAAATTATGTTACTAAGCTTACTTTTCGTTCTCTCTAACATCCATGCTGCCATAGACGAAAATATTAAAAGCAAAATAATACTCGCAACAGTTATAATTAAAGAATGGCTAAAAGATTTAAAAAACTCTAACTCATTCAAGGCTTCCTTGTAATTATCCAAAATAAATTGATGAGGCAAAGCAAGTGTACTTTCAAATAGTTCTTTCTTGGATTTAAATGAATTTACAACAATAATATAAAAGGGGGATAAAAAAACAAGTCCTAAAATTATACTTAATATTGAAGTAATTATAATTTTGGGTGTAACCTTTTTATGTTTCCTCATTATGCCTCTACCTCCCCTTTTTTAGATAAGTATACCTGCGTAAGAGAAATTACCCCTACCATTACTAAAAATACAACCGCTTTAGCTTGTGCTGTACCCATTTTATTAAATTGAAATGCTGTATTATATATATTCATAGCAAGCATTTCAGTTGATTTTGCCGGTCCACCTGCTGTTAAAGATAAATTCTGATCATATAACTTAAATGAATTTGATAAAGTTAAAAATACACTTACAGTAAAAGCTGGTCTAACAAGTGGTATTATTATACTTTTAACTTTTTGAAAAACATTCGCTCCATCTATTTCAGCAGCTTCAATTAACTCCTGTGGAATATTTTGAAGTGCCGCTATATATATTACCATTAAATATCCAGCCATTTGCCAAGCCATTAAAATTGCCAACCCATATAATCCAGTTTTGCCATCAGACAGCCATCCTAGCATCCATTTTTGACCGGTTACTTGACCTAGTCCTGCAAAAACTTGAGTAAAAATGAATTGCCATATAAATCCTAAAATAAGTCCTCCAATTAAATTCGGCATAAAAAATATCGTTCTAAATATGTTATTAAATTTGGATTTTCTTGTAACCAAAAGCGCTAAACCAAAACCAAGTAAATTCAACACAACAACTGATAATATTGTAAACTTAAAAGTAAAAACAAATGAGTTCAAAAATGTTTTATCACTAAAAGCTTCAGCATAATTTTTTAACCCAATAAAGCTAATATTCGATTTTATGCCATCCCAATTTGTAAAGGAATAATATATTCCAAATATTAATGGAATAAGCTGGACTAGGGCATATGCTATAAAAATAGGAGCTATAAAAGCCCAAAAAGACCACTTAACCTTTTTCACAATACTTCCCCCCTTATCTTGGTTTAGTAAACAAAATAAATTTACTACGAACTAATTAAATCAATTCACAATTCACAGTTCACAATGCACAATTAAGGATGATTTTCCTTCCTTGCGTCAGGTAAATCTTAAATTATAAGCTTCGCTTAGCACCATAAATGGTGCTATTGCGTAAGCAATAAAAAAATAAGTTTTAAGATTTTCTGTAGCTTTGCTACAGAAAATCTACCTTCATTGTGAATTGTGCATCGTGAATTGTGAATTGATTTAATTCGCAATATTTAAAAAGTATACTTTATTTTCTCGAGTCTGCCCATGTTGATTTTGCATCTTCAACAAGCTTATCCCAAGTCATTTCTCCTGCAGTATATTTTTGTATATCAACACCTAATTTATTTTGTCCCCAACCTGTTGGATATCCCATGAATACCCAAGGAATTGTATTTCCTGCCTTAGAGAATTTATTTATTTCTTTTGATATTGGATCAACTGGCTGCAAATTTGCTGCATCATATCCTTTTAATGCAGGTATAAATTTAAAATCATTGATTATCATCGATTTACCTTTATCAGATGTATAGAGCCAATTTAAAAAGTCCTTAGCAGCCTTTTTAGTTGCCGCATCTTTTTTACAATTTACAGACCAATACATAGGAACACCAACTGCTATGCATCCATCTTTTCCTCCATCAACTGGCATTGGTAATAATCCCATGTTGTCAGCTATATTTTTATCTATTCCAGAAACAGTTGAGTAAATCCAGTTACCTTGTTCTATGAGGGCAACTTTACCTAAAGAAAATAACTTTTCAACTTGAGTTGAATAATCAACACTGTTTATAGATTTATCTGTTCCATCAGGTTTATAAGCATATTTGTTTTGTAAATCCAATAATTTTTTAAATCCATTTGCATAAGTAAAATTAATGCTTTTAGCTTTAAATGCAGATACTCCATCTTTTAATTCCAAAGCAAATGGTAAATTTGAATCATGTAATCCAGCAACCCAAGTTTCCTTTCCTGCTGTACCAAATACTGCTGTTAGTCCAAGGTCCTTTTTCTTTGAATCTAAAGTTTGAACAGCTTTTTCTAAATCTGCATATGTCTTTATTGAATCTGCATCAATACCTGCTTTTTTTAGTATTGCTTTATTATATATAAGCCCATATCCCTCCATATCGAATGGCAAACCATATATTTTACTGCCATCCTTAACTGCATCTAGAGTTCCATCATATGCTTTAGATACCCAAGGTTGATCTGATAAATCCTCTAGTTTTTCTTTCCAATCCTGAACATCCTGAGGTCCACCAATATTATAAATTGCTGGTTCCTCGCCAGATGCAAACTTTGCTTTTAATGCTGCACCATAATCCTGTCCACCACCTACAGTTTGTAAATTGATAGTTACATTCTTGTGCTCATCCATATATTCCTTTGTAGCCTTTTGCAGAGCATCTTTGCACTCTACCTTAAACTGGAATATATCTACGGTAACTTTTTTGTCCGAAGAATCTTTTGTCCCAGCACTACTTCCACATCCTGCAAATACAGTTGATGTCATCGCTAAAACACATGCAATTGCTAATAACTTTTTTAAGTTTTTCATAACAATTCCCCCATACATATTTTTACATGCAACCGATTTCATGATTAATTATATTCTCGTTTCCATATTTTGTCAATAATTATTTGTTGATTAATTATTGAATCTATTTTATTAAAAATGATAACTTAACCTATATATGAATATATTGTTATATTACTTTCATTTTTGCTCATTTCAATTATTTTTTGTGCATTTATTTTTGAATTTGTATTTTAACTTTATTGTAGATGTGGTATAATATATGCATTGTAAACAATTTAAACGGGAATTTAAATGATGTTATATGTAAACGTACATATTTTCCTTATGGCAAATAAAAACCCCCAAGGAGGAAAATATGAATAAAAACTTAAAAAACATGATAATAATTTTTATAGGGTTATTTTTTTTGTCTTTATTCTCTAACACAATGTCACCCTTTATAACCACTATAAAAAACACTTATCATGTATCAAATGACCTTATAGCAGTACTACCTTCTGTTGTATACTGTGCTTCGTTCATAATGGCTATGCTTGGAGCAAAGCTAATGCCAATGCTTGGACTAAAAAAGGGATTGTATTTCGGTCTTTCTTTTGTAATCTTAGCAAGTTTAATAATTTTATTTTCGCAATCATTTTATATGCTTTTAGTTGGCTATTTCTTCTCTGGATTAGCTGTTGGAATGGGTTCGTTAATATTAAACACTTATATTTCAGTACTTCCAAAGCAATATCAAAAATTTGGTCTTTCAAATGCTTGCTTTGGTCTAGGTGGAATTTTAATTTTACCGATAGACAAATTTATCTTAAAATCAGGTATAAATTTTAACCAAACTTATATAATACACATTATAACTATAGTTGTATTTTTTATTTTGGCAATCAAACTCGATCCAATACCAATTGCTAAAAGCAGTGATACAGAAGAAAATGGTGGTGCTTTTAAATTATTAAAAAATCCATTAGTTTTATTGCTTTCAATAGCAATATTCTTTTACGTTGGTGCTGAAATTTCAACTACAAGTTGGACTGGAACCTTTATTGAAAAATACTATGGACTAAGCAAGACAGAAGTTCCAAATATTCTTTCTGGGTTTTGGATTCTATTTACACTTGGTAGAGCAATAGGAGATAAGATTTTAGAAAAAATCGGACAACTTAGATTTCTTACAATTTCTCCTTTAATAGCAATCATAGGTATATTTGTAATATTGTCTGGTAAAACTAAAACTCAAGCTATACTAGGTGTTGCAATAATTGGAATAACAATATCTTTAATATACCCTGCTCTTCAAGGATATATTGTACAACATGTTTCAAAGCACGATGTACCAGCTGCTTCAGCAATTATAAACATATTTAATAATTTAGGTGCTACAACCTTAACTTACGTTATAGGTTTTGCTGCTGGAATAAAAATTACTTATGTTTTCATAATCCAAATAGTATTCTATGCTTATATAGTATTGGTAGCAGGAAAATATTTATTATTTAAACCTAAAGAAACTAGTGCGGAATTAGAGTAATAAAATAAAAATCGATAGAAAGTTTTCTATCGATTTTTATTTTTGGCTATTTTTATATAACGTTATTTTCTTTAAAATGCCTGAAGTATACAATTTAGGCTTACTATATAGAAGGTCTTTGCACTTAATTCATATATTGAATTAAAATGCATCAATGAGCGTATCGATATGAATACAACTAAGAAACTTCAAAATTAATTTGTATCAAAATGCCGTATTCTGGGCATTTTGATGCAAATTGATTTTGGTAGTTGAAAAAGTATATCTATATAAAAGATTACAAACTTTCCTAAATCATGTTTATACTTGTTATAATTGCATCTGGTAAAAATGGCTTAGTAACATACCCAGCTGCACCTAATGCTATTGCCGAATCAATAACTTCTTTGTCTTTTACTGCTGAACACATAATTACTTTAATCTTCTGGTAATCTTTCATAACATACTCCAGTGTCTTCATCCCATTCATACCAGGCATTTTTATATCAAGAAATATTAAATCTGCTTTTTTCTTTTTTAACATATTTAATAATTCCTTTCCTTCCGCAGCTTCACCGATAATTTCACATCCGTTTTCAGATAATACCTTTTTCAGTGTATTTCTAATAAATTCTACATCATCAACAACTATTACTTTCTTCCTATTCTTTGTCCTTCCAAGTAATTCGTCTGTTGATACATCGAAAAAGTCGGCAATTGAACATAACATTAAAATATCTGGTATAGAATTGCCAGTTTCCCATTTTGAAACTGCCGCTATGGATACCCCCATTTCAGAAGCCAATTCTTCCTGCGTCATATCCCTACTTTTTCTTAATTCATATATCTTTTTACCAACTTTAATATTCATAAATACCTCCGTTAATTATACTGCAGTAATTAATAATAAAAGTAAATATTTACTGATATAAGCGTATCATTATATACCCTCATATTCAAACGAATTATTATAGAATAATTCAACTGTTGGTTAATATAAATTTTCAAATTGCTTAAATAGCAATTTTCGTAATGAATTTTCCTTGATACAGTTCTTTTTAAACTATTTAATATTCTATGCCATCAGGGTGCAATGAAGGATAAAACTATAAAAATGCCTTAATTATAATTTCCCCCTTTAATAATTATTAAAAGCAGTTTAAAATTAATATGTATTTACATTTCAAGGAGGATTTTATGGACAAAAACTTAAAAAACACGTTAATAATTTTTTTAGGCTGCTTTCTTATATCGCTATTTTCAAATACTTTATCTCCCTTTATAACTACAATAAAAAACACATATAATGTATCAAATGGCGTTATAGCAATGCTTCCATCAGTTGTATATTGTGCTTCATTTATTATAAGTATTTTTGGAGTAAAATTCATGTTAACCTTTGGGCTAAAAAGAGGTCTTTATTTATCATTTTTATTTGTAATCTGCACAAGTTTTGTAATTTTACTTTCAAAATCTTTTTATGTACTTTTAATTGGATATTTTATTTCAGGCTTGGCTTGTGGATTAAGTTCCATATTACTTAGTACTTATATCTCACTTCTTCCAAAAAAATATCAAAAATTTAGTCTTTTAAATGCTTGTTTTGGATTAGGTGGAATTTTAATTTTACCAATAGATAGGTTCATTTTAAAAAATAAAATAAATTTTAATTATACTTATTTAGTTCATATTATAGCTTTAACTTTATTTTTAGTATTAATTTCTAGGCTTGATTCTATATCAATACACAAAACCACATCAAAACATATTAGTACTCTTACTGTATTAAAAAATCCTCTAGTTTTATCTATTGCAATTGCAATATTCTTTTATGTAGGTGCTGAAATTTCAACAACAAGCTGGGCAGGAAATTTTCTTGAAAGGTATTATGGATTAAGTAGAATAGATGTTCCAAATATTCTTTTAGGCTTTTGGATTTTATTCACTTTAGGAAGAGCTTTGGGTGACAAATTATTAGAAAAAGTTGGTCAACTTAAATTTCTTTCTATTGCCCCAATAATCTCCTCCTTGGGCATACTCATATTATTACTTGGTAAAACAAGGTTTCAAGCTGTACTTGGAATTGCAATTATAGGTTTAAGTATTTCCTTAATATATCCAGCTCTTCAAGGTTACATTATGCAGCATGTATCAAAAGAAGCTGTCCCAGCTGCCTCTGTTATAGTAATGAATTTTAATTATCTTGGTGCAATGTTTTTAACCTACTTAATAGGTCTCGCCGGCGGAATAAAAGTAACCTATGTATTTATTATTCAATTTTTCTTTTATGCATATATAGTTATAATTGCTTTAAAATACTTATTATTAAAACCAAAAAGCTAAGGCAGAGTACGGAGTACAGAGTACAAAGTACAGTGAATGATGATTTTCTGTAGCAAAGCTACAGAAAATCTTATAACTTATTTTTTGATTGCTTACGCAATCGCAATATTAATGTTGTTCAGCAAAGCTGACAACATTTAAGTTCTAAGATTTACCTGAGTGAAACGAAAGGTAAATCATCCTTCACTGTACTCTGTACTCTGTACTTTATACTCTGTTTTTATATCAGGCTTCCAATCCTATATACTAAAAACGCTGCAATCCATGCAATTGCTATTTGGTAAACTACCAAGAAGGACATCATTTTTGTTCCGTATTCTTTCTTCATAGTTCCAAGCGCAGAAATGCAAGGAGGATACAAAAGTACAAAAATTAAAAATGCATATGCTGTAAGTGGGGTAAATACCGTATGCACCACTGCCGAAATATTTGCACCATATAATACGCTCATTGTACTTACTACGACTTCTTTCGCAGCTAGTCCACTAATTAATGCAACTGAATTTTGCCAAGTTCCAAAACCTAAAGGTGAAAAAACTGGGACTAGTATACGACCAATATCTGATAAGAAACTATCTTTAATACTTACCATACCAGTAAAACCAAAGTGTGAAAGGAACCAGATTATTACCGAAATCGAAAATATTATAGTTCCTGCTTTCTTTAAAAAGCCTTTTCCTTTATCCCAAGTGTGCATAATTAAATTTTTAAGTCCAGGTACTTTGTATTCTGGCAATTCAATTACTAAAGGTTCTTCGCTCTTTTTAAATAAAGAATTCTTAAATATCTTTCCTATTATAAATGCAATAATTATTCCAAATAAATAAAGTGATCCAATAACTAAACCTTGATTTTTAGGGAATAGTGCTGCTGTAAGTAATGCATAGATAGGAAGCTTAGCATTACATGACATAAACGGTACTAAGAGTGCTGCTAATTTTCTATCTTTTTCACTTTCAAGTGTTCTTGCTGACATTATTGCAGGCACTGAGCATCCAAAGCCCATTACAAGAGGTATAAAGGCTTTACCTGATAACCCCATCTTTCTCATAACTACATCCATAAGAAAAGCTGCTCTTGCCATGTATCCACTGTCTTCCAATATTGATATACAGAAAAATAAGGTAAGTATTATTGGCAGAAAAACAATTATTGATCCAACTCCTCCAACTATTCCATCTATAAGTAAAGAACTAAACCATGGGCTAGTAAACGCTAATATTGAATGTAAATATGGTATTAAAGAATCATTTACAAGACCATCGGCTAAATTTTGAAGTGGTCCGCCAATCCATGAAAAAGTAAACTTAAATATAATCCAAATAATGAGTGCAAATAAAGGATATGCCAAAAATCTATTTAATAATATTTTATCTATTTTTTCCGTAGTAGATTTTTGTATCTTTGATGACTTATCTATACATTTGCTCAATATTTCCTCTATGTATTTATATGCTTCTTCTTCTGAATGAAAATGACAATCACTATCATTTCCAAATTGCAAAAACTCTCCCTTAGTTAAGGCATTTTTAACCTTATCTATATTTTTACTTTTTGCTGCTACTATAGGTATAACCTGTACTTTTAATTCTTCTGACAATTTATCATAATCTATAATAATTCCTTTTTTCTCTACAACATCTATCATATTCAAGACTAATATAATAGGCTTTTTAAATTCTTTTAGCTGAGTTGTAAGATATAAATTTCTATCTAAATTTGATGCGTCTACTATATTTATTATTACATCAACCTTTTCATTTAATAAAAAGTTTTTCGACACCTTTTCTTCATTTGAATAGGTATCCATAGCATATATTCCAGGCAAATCAACAATTTGAACACCTTCATTTAAAAATCCCACGGTTTTATCAACAGTTACTCCAGCCCAATTTCCTACATATTGATTTGACCCCGTAAGTATATTAAATAATGATGTCTTACCAACATTAGGGTTACCAATAAGTGCAGCAGTTATCATATTTAAGCCTCCCTTAAGAAAATATTTTTTGCGTCATTCTTTCTTATTGCAACGTCATATCCTCTTACACTTACTAATATTGGATCTCCAAATGGAGCAAAATTTTTAACTTTAACATTAGTACCCTCTATAAATCCAAGAGCAAGTAGTCTCTTTGCTAATCTCTCATCACCTGATATATTTTTTATTTCTCCAACTTCATTAAGATTTAAATCGTATAGGCTCATATTATTCACCTCCATTACCACTCCCTTAATTTATTTGCAATAATAAAAATCGTCTCTTTTTATCTCTAATTACATTTTATCGTAATTGATAATCATTGTCAATAGCGATTATTATATTAATTTTACTTTTTATATTTAGGCTATGCTTATAGATATACAATTTTAAAGCATAGCCAAAAATTAAAATTGCTTATACCAAATTCATCCTGTTAAATTACAACTTTTAGAGCAGAGTACAGATGACAGAGTACAGAGTACAGTGAATGATGATTTACCTTTCGCTTTGCTTAGGTAAATCTTAAACTTAAATTTCCTCAACTTCGCTGAGCGCCATAGATGGCGCAATTGCACAGCAATAAAAAATAAGTTTTTAGATTTTTCTACGCTCGCGTAGAAAAATCATCCTTCGTTGTACTCTGTACTCTGTACTCCGTACTCTGTGTTAAATTGTAATTCGTCAGATAATCTTGGCATTTGCAATTTCAATTTTCCAAATGTATTATCCATGAAAATAGCCATAATGTACTTAAGCTCCATTTTGATTAATAATTACTGTACTTGATAAAATACTCCGTCTATGCCAGCTACCATACTTCCATTATCTCGGATATATATATAACCTTGCGATGACCCATCATTTGATTGTACTTCTAATCTTTGTACAGAATTACCTTCCACTCCTATATCCTTTAAATCTTTTTTAGTTTCTACATAAAATTCATCATTAGAAATTGTACTTTTTATATACTTAGGATTTGCTACAGTTCCAACCTTTGCATTACTGAAGCTCTCTTTTGAAATACTTATCTTTGTTCCCATGTAACTTTGCATTTGATTTTCATCCATAGCTGTAACTGGTGAAGTAGCTACAATTTTTTGTAGATGCCAATTTCCATAGTAAGCTTCCTTTGAACTTGTCTGATTTACGGATGATGATTTTTGTGTGTTAGCAGCTTGCTTACTTTGTTCAGATTTATTTGTTTTATTACCATTTTGGCTTGCTACTTTATTTTGTACTGCCGAATTATTTTCTTTTGATGTAGCTACTTGTTCAGTACTATCATTTTTTGCTTTTTCGTTATTACTAACTTCTGATTTTTGCGTTTCTACTTTTTTATTTTGAGTATTATTTTCAGTTAATAGTTTATCCTTTGAATTTGTAAGCATAACAGCTGCTAATATCGCTATTATTGCTACTGCTATTATTGATATTCTATATGTTTTTTTCTTAAATTTTGAAATCATCTTAATTCTCCTTTTAATCTCATCTTTGCTATTTATAAAGCTCTCCATCCCATATATTGCTCTTGAACTTTTAAAACCTCTCACAAGCTTTAAAATTGTCATTCCATAATTTGAACTTTGACTTTCTCCCAAAGCTGATATCGCAAGTGCATCACAAGCAATTTCCCTATCAGTACCCATTTTATAAAAAGAATACCATAATACTGGATTAAACCAATGTATTGTTTGAATAATAAAAACAAAACAGCTCATTTCAATATCTCTTCTCTTAATATGAGAAATTTCATGAAATATTACATATCTCAATTCATTCAATTCTACCTGTTTGTCCAAATTCATTGGCAACAAAAGCTTAGGTTTAAAAACTCCAAATATACCCGGAACCTTAACAAGACTTGTTTTGTATACCCTAATATTTTTATTTATCTTAATTTTATTTTTACACTCTCTCACTATATCCAAAATTTCAACATCTCTAAGTTCTTTATAAAAACTAAGTTTATGTGAAAATAAAATAGCTGTAATCATTGTTTTGAGTCCTAATATAATCACTCCCAAAATCCAAATAAAGGCAGCCACTTTTAAGTACTCATTTGTAGTATCCTTTATATCCCTTTTAATTTTATTATTATGATTATTTACGCTAGCTGTTTGAATACTTGGTTGTATTACTTTATTATTTATCTTTGCTTCTGAAACATTTATAACCTTACTAATACTCTTGTTATTATTAATTAAATTAAAAAAACTTATTTGACTCTTGGGTGTATATGGCATAACTAGTCTCAAAATAAGGACTAGCCATATTAAATAGTTTCCCTTAACGCCAATCTTGCCTTTAAAAATAACCCTTATAAGAAGTATAGCTATTGCTACAAAAGTTGCCATAATTGATGAACCTAAAACCAATTGAAAACTATTTATAATAAAATCCATACCTGCCTACACCCTTACCCCTTCTTTTTATCAAGAATATTTTTTAATTCTTTTATATCTTCTTCTGTAAGTTCTGCATCTTTAACAAAATTAACCATCATAGCGTTTAGTGAGCCTTTAAAAACTCGCTTCACAAATGAGTTGCTAGCCTCTCTAACACATTCATCTTCCGACACCTTTGAAAAATAATGATAAGTTTTTTTATCTTTGGCATCTACCTCATAAGAAAGTGCTCCTTTTTTAACCAGCCTATTTATCATAGTTTTGATTGTTTTTGGACTACATGTGGTTGTTTCTGATAAAACATCAACAATTTTGTTTGCTGTACATTTTTCATTTTCCCACACGACATTCATTACATTCCACTCAGCATCAGATATCTGCGGCAATATAGACATGATATCACTCTCCATAAATATAAATTCTAGAATCTATTTTATATATTACAATTGTAATTCATAACTACATATTACAACTGTAATTCATACTTGTCAACAAATTTATTGTGAAGTAAGAGCATTCTGGAACATTAAATAGCATCAATAAATCTAAGGGGAATATTCTCAAAATCCTAAGAACTTTCAATAACTCACTATCGTTCAAACAAATTGAAAGTTCTAAGTCTTTTAAGAATATTCCTCTAAGATTTATAAGCTGTTATTTAAATCGTTCCAAAACGCTCTTACTTCACAATTATAGTGATTTTAAATGTAAGAACACATACCAGAGGCTTGGGCGTAAGCCCATTAAGATTCTTGAACCTATATTATTAATTTTTAGTGTTCCATTTCAAAGATATAAATTAATCAAAAATATTAGCGTGCCTACGGAATTTTAAGATAAAAACAAGAAATACTACAATTGCGTAAGCAATCAAAAACTAAGTTTTAAGATTTTCTGTAGCAAAGCGGAAGAAAAACATCCTTCACTGTACTCTGTACTCTGTCAGCTGTACTCTGGAAAAAGGTTCGCAATGTTTAATTATTGAGCATGTGGAAACATCGGCTTAACATTTCCATAATTCTGATTTTTAAGGCTATTTTTAACTCCCTTAACTATATTAACGATGTCCATATACGCCTGCTGCGTTCCCTTAGTTACAATAGGTCTTCCAAAACTAACCAAGTGTAACCTTCTAGAACTAAAGCCGCCAATTTTCATAAGTAAATTTACAGCTGGCATAGTATCAACTAAAACAAGTTCATCCTTATTCGGCTCTACAATAGAATACATATCTTTAACTGCCGGTATAACTAAATTAGGCTTATATTGTCGTCCTAATGTATATACTTTGTTTTTCAATTCATCTTCACCAATATAAATAAGGTGTCCCATATCCGCCTTTGTAACTTTGTCGAAGGTAGGCACATTTAACAATTCTTCTTCAGTTGCAACTCTATCTATTGGCAATCTGTTTATATGTATATTGGCTGCTGCTGCTGTTGAATGTGCTCCTCCAACGTCATGGTAAACAACTATCATATATTTCACCCACTTTATTTAATTCATATAGATAGTATTTTACCAATAAAAAAAATTATTCATACTAAATCAAGCTTCCGACATTTTTAAATAAGGCTATGTTTTAAATAATTGTTGATTTTCACACTTATTTGAAACATAGCCTTATTTAAAAATTTCATCTTCACATTTTCTTTTAGCTGCAAAATATCCAACAATAAGTACAAAAAAATACACTAAATATATGAGTACTGTTCCCAAGGAAAATTTTAATAGTACATTAGAAATTTCTATATACACTGCGCTCATAAATAAGCTTAATATAAATGGTTCCCCAAAAGCTGCATGTAAATTAAATTTAATGAGCTTTTTAAATTCATTTTCAGTAATTCCTGTTTTTAATAATGTATTATATAATTTTTTCATCATAGGTATGCCAAAAGATATTTTGTAAAAAATTATAGTTGAAAAAATAATAAAACACAAAACCATAGTAAAAAAGTATATAAAAACTATAAAATTAAATTTGCTGCTTACAAATAAACTTCCCATAGTTTTATATTGTAAATTATACTTGTAGTTAATTCTAATATACTCTATAAGCATAAAACTTAAAAAGGACAATAAAAATGTAAGTTTTCTACTTGTACACAAAATACTTTTCATACTCTTTATTTGTATATAAATTTTAAATTTAAATTTTTTTAATACTATATTTATAAACATTACAAACGGCGTAAAAACTAGATATGCTACGATCATACTTATAAAAATATTTGTAACATAAAGCTCCATGCTTTTAGGAATATTTATTGATATCTTTTTATAAATTACACATGCTATTATCGTTATTACTAAAGATTTTAGCCCTCTATTGTTGCCTTTTAGAATCATTGGTTTATTTTTATACTTTAATATATCTTTAACATTGAGAAACTTAAAAATTCTACATATTTTATAAAGCATTACTGAATATATTAGTAAAAATAATACTGCAATATTAAGATAATTTTTATATGTAATTTCAAAAGGAATATTTTTAACTCCACACAATTTCATTATAGAAAGAAAAAATATTTTAGAAAATACCATACCAAAGCATGTGCCTAAAATAAGTGCCGAGCTTAGCAAAATAAAACTTTCTATCAAAAGTAACCTTTTTAACTCTTTCCTTGTTGTTCCAAGTAAAATGAGCGTAGTAAATTCCTTAGTTCTCCATTTCATATAATTATCATACGAGTATACGATAAATATGCATATGCTTACCATTATATATACAACAGAAAAATTAACAACATACTTTATAAGGGTACTTTCATTATTCTTTAAAATGTACTTGTTTAATATTACTGTAGAATATATGAAATTTATCATTATTGCAAAGCTTGAAGACAAAATAAAACTTATATATCCAAAAAAATTAATTTTCAAACTCTTAAATAAAACATTTTTATATTTCATCTATTTCACCACCGATTATAGCAAGACAATCCAATATTCTATTAAAAAATTCCTTTCCTCCTTCCTTTCTATAAATTTCCGTATACACTTTTCCATCCTTTATAAAAAGAACTCTTTTGCAAAAACTTGCTGCATAAGAATCATGTGTAACCATCATTATAGTTGTATTTTTATTTTCATTTATCATCTGCATATACTTCATAAACTTTGTAGAAGCCCTTGAATCCAAATTTCCAGTGGGTTCATCTGCCATTATGATTTTAGGATTTGTAATTAGTGCCCTGCAGGCAGCTGCTCTTTGCTGCTGTCCACCAGATACATTGTGAGGATATTTATCTTTTTGTTCCCATATATTAAAGAATCTAAAAAGTTCCTGGACTTTATCCTTTATGCCTTTTTCATCAATATCATCTTTTATAAATAAAGGCAATATGGCATTTTCCTCCAAAGTCAAATCTTCAAGCAAATCAAAATCTTGAGATATTATGCCCAAGTTTTCCCTCCTAAAAATAGCTATATCGTCTTTTGTAAAGCTTGCTATATCCTTACCCATTATTTTAACTTTTCCAAGAGTTGCCTCATCTAATCCACTTAATATATTCAAAAGGGTTGTCTTTCCACTTCCTGACGGTCCCATAATTCCGGTAAACTCGCCTTCTTCAATATTCAAACTTATGCCATTTAACGCATTATTTGAATTAATCTCAAACTTGCCACCATAAACCTTTGTTATATTTTCTGCCTGAAGTACATACAAAACTTACACCCCCTTTTATATGGATATACCAGTTAAAATATCCAAATTATTAATACCAAGTGCATCCTTATAAATTACAATTTGAAGAGCAGAGTACAGATGACAGAGTACAGAGTACAGTGAATGATGATTTACCTTTCGATTCTCTCAGGTAAATCTTAAACTTAATGTTGTCAGCTTCGCTGAGCACCATATATGGCGCGATTACGCGGCAATAAAGAAAATAATTTTTCAGATTTTTCTACGCTCGCGGAGAAAAATCGTCCTTCGTTGTACTCTGTACTCTGTACTCCGTACTCTGTGTTAAATTGTAATTTGTCAGGATAACCTTAGAATTTGCAATTTTCAAATTTCAAGTAGTCCTCTATATAAATATTATAAAAAACTCCGTATACATTAAAAATCTTTTTATATTAATATTCACTTACGTTTTTGTAAGCTTTAATCAAAAATCAACTTTAGATATATATGTAATCTTAATAGCTGTGCCTTTACCAACCTCAGATTCAATAGATATTTCATGTCCAAGATTATCTGCTATTTTTTTACACATGTAAAGTCCTATTCCCGTGGAGCTTTCAAATTTTCTTCCATTCTCACCTGTAAAAAACGGCTCAAAAACTCTCTTTAAGTCATACTTAGGTATGCCAACTCCCTCATCTCTTATTATCAAATGAGTTTTATCCATATACTGAACTATATTAAAATAAACATATCCTTTTTCATTCTTCTTAGAATACTTTATTGAATTTGACACCACCTGATCTATCACAAAGGCACTCCATTTTTTATCCGTAAGCACTAAAACTTTATCCTTAATAAATTCAATTTTAGGGAACACATTTGCATATATAAATTGATTTTTTCTTGAATTTATTATTGACTTAATGAGACTTACAAGGTCAACCACCTCTGGTTCATAGTCCCTTGAAAATTGGTCTAACCTTATTATATTAAGAACTTGCTCTAGTCCATTTTTTATTTTGTAATTTTCCTCATCAAGGTTTTTTATGGTTTCCTCATCTATATTATTTTTTTCTCTCTGAATTATTAAGTTTATTACAGAAACAGGCGTTTTCATATTATGAATCCATTGAGAAATAAAGTATTTTATATCTGAATTTTTATAATCTATTTTGCTAATTTTCTCAGCATAATTTTTATGCATTTTAAATATAACTTGTTCAGCCATCTTTTGTTCTGGGGTTACTGCTTCAAGATTATAGTACTCATTTTCTATACCTCTAGTCAAATTGATATTAAACCTGTAATACTTAAACCACTGAGTACCTATAAATATAAGGTATACTGAAAGAGTAAGAAGAATTGGATAAAAAAAATCCGTTATATCCATTGAAACATAAAAATAAAATAATACTATTCCTGCACTAAAAAAAAAACTTATACTATAGAAAATATTTTCCTTTAAAAAGTTTTTAAAAACTTTCTTATACATTTAAAAACTCCTAACTTAAGGCATTTTAAATAAAATATAGGTTTACCGACTCAACTATTAAGTTATACATGTTTCATAATGCCCAGACCATGGCGTTTTGAAACATGTATGACTTAAGTTTCGGTACAGTTACCCTTTAATAAGCTCAAATTGAGAAATATAATGCCTAATATAATATTTATTTCTCAAAAGTTATGTAATATCCAACACCACGTTTATTCTTTACAGCATTCTCTATTCCTATTTCACTTAATTTATTTTTTACCCTTGTAACATTTACCGTAAGTGTATTATCATCTACAAAGGAGGATTCATCCCAAAGTTCCTCTAAAAGTTCTTCCCTAGTAACCACCTTTTCCGTGTTTTTTAATAGCTTACTTATTAATTTAAATTCATTTTTAGTAAGCTCAACTACCTTATTCCCATATGTCATTTTAAAAGTATTTTTATCTATAGTTATACCGTTAACGCTAAAAATCTCAAGGTTTTCTTCTGAATACTCACCATACACTCTTCTAATGGATGCCTGAACCTTTGCAAGTAATAATTCCAGACTAAATGGTTTTGTTATGTAATCATCTGCCCCAATTTCAAGCCCTCTTATCTGCTCGACTTCACTGCTTCTAGCAGACATAAATATTATTGGTGCTTTTGACTTTCTTCTAAATATTCTGCACAAATTAAACCCATCATAGTAAGGCAAATTAATATCAAGAAGCACAATATCCGGTTTTACTTCCTCAAATTCTTCCTCTATTTTTTTAAAATTTTCTATGCCAAAAACTTCATAGTTATATCTTTCAAGATATTCTTTTGTAAATTCATAAAGTTTTTTATCATCCTCTACTACTAAAATTTTGTACATAGCTTTCTGATTTCTAAATATTAGCCAAACTTATACATCTAATACTATCCAAAAATCAGGATTTTTCACCTCCCCTTGCTTTAATACTTTTATCTATCGTTGACAACTTTCCTCCACTTCGAACTGTGCATAGCTTTAATCTACACCTTATGGAAATAATCACGTAATTTATAATACTGAGATTTAAATTGTTTTTTCTTTATATTATAAACTTCAGTATATGTTTAAACAACTTAAAATTGCAACTAAAACTTTAAGTTTTATGCTATCTATAGATATATTTGAAATAACGAATCGTTATCTTCAAGAAGGATATAATATTTATAATATTTATTTTACAGTGAAAAATTGGAGGTAATAAATATCTATGAGTATATCTATAACAGCACTTTATAACTCTTTAATCATATTTATAGTACTTTTTATACTTATTAAAATAACTGGAAAAAAACATTTATCCGAAATAACTTACTATGATTATATATCAGGAATTACAATTGGAGCGATAGCTGGTACAGCAAGTGTTAATGAAAATGTAAGTATCTATAATGGTATTGTTGGTCTATTAACTTGGATTATTGTTCCAATGATTATTTCATATATAAATACGAAAAGCTTGTCACATCGAAGACTTACTGTTGGTGAACCTTTAATTTTAATAAAAAATGGAATTGTAAATGATTTAAATTTAAAAAAAGCAAGATATAATATTGACAATTTACTAATGCAACTCCGCAAAAAAGATGTGTTTAATTTATCGGAGGTGGAATTTGCATTGTTAGAAGTCGATGGAGAATTAAGTGTATTAAAAAAGTCACCCTATAATGCAGCAACCCCTAAAGACTTAAATATATCTACACCATATAAAGGTTTAATTTTAAATTTGATTGTTAATGGAAGAATTATAGAAACAAATTTGAAATTAGCAGGAAAGGATAGTGAGTGGTTAAAGGCTCAACTACATTTAAAAAAAGTGAATGATCTACAAGATGTAATATTTGCAGGATTCACATCTGATGAACAGTTACAAATAGTTACTAAAAATAATTTATTAAATTCTCAAGGTAAACTATAAAAGATTAATATTTTTAAAATTTCCTTAGACACACCTTACTATTTACAAACGTTTATTATTTTATATTAAACCTAAATAAACTTTAATAATTTTACATTTAATATGTGTTTGTCCGTTTTGGGTGTACTTTTAGCAGCAAAACAGCAGATTACAATTAAACCTGCTGTTTTACAATTAAAATTTAGTTTTCTTTAATCTCTGTAAATTAATCTCTTTCCAAAACACTATACATTACAGGAACTATTATAAGTGTAAGTACTGTAGATACAACAAGTCCTCCAATAACAACTATGCCAAGCCCTTGTGAAATTACAGCTCCATCTGAAAAACCTGCGGCAAGTGGAGTGAGTGCCATTACTGTTGCTATTGCTGTCATAAATATAGGTCTAATTCTTATAGAACCTGCTTCTAATAAGGCATCTCTAACCTTCATACCTTTCTTTCTATTGCTCTGCACCCTATCTAAAAGAACTATTGCATTAGTAACAACTATACCTATAAGCATAAGCATTCCTATAAGTCCTGGAATTCCTAAAGGCTGCCTTGTTATAAATAATGCAAATATTGCTCCTATAGCCGCAAAAGGTAATGAAAACAATATTGCAAAAGGTGCTTTAGGTTCTCCAAACGTAACAACCATTACCATATAAACCATAAATATAGCTACAAGGATTGCCATACCCATCTGCGAAAAGCTATCACTTATATTTTTAGCACTTCCATTTTGCGTAAAAGTAACTCCACTAGGAATTCCTTTAAGTGCTTCTATTTTATTCATAGCTTTTTGTGATACTGCCCCAGTATCTTTTACATTTATATCAGCTGTAACAGATGCATACTCATTTCCATCAAGTTCAGTTATACTTACAGGTCCATTATCAACTTTGACATCTGCTATATCACCTAAGTTAAAGCTTCCTTGTGCTCCATTAAGCTGAATATCTTTAACCTTATCCAAAGAATTAATGTCCTTATTATCATATCCTAAATATACATTTACATTATCATTTCCTGATTGCATTGTAGTAACATTCGTGTAGTTCATCATTCCCTCAACCATTCCTGCTGCCTGAAGGGGTGAAATTCCCTCTGCTGCTGCCTTATTGCTGTCTATTGAAACAGAAATTTCTGGTTTTTTAGCTGAAAGCGTATTAGTTACATTAGATAATTCACTCATGCCCTTAAGCACATCTGTTGCTTTATTAGCAGCTGTAGTTATATCTTTAATATTATTTCCATTTACTAATATCTGAACATTATCCTTACTCATACTTGTAAAGCTTTGAGGCGTAACAGAAAATTTAGCATCACTATTCGACATCTGTTGCGCTTTTTTTATAATTTCATTTCCTGATTTATCATAATCAACACCATCTTTAAGTACTATAGTAAACTTACCAGAATTACTCCCTTGAATAAACAAAGCCGAGGTTGAACTTGAACTATTGTCTCCAATGGTACTTGCTATAGTTTTTACATCACTTCTGCCTGCCACGTATTTTTCAAACTTTAAAGCTTCTTCATTGGTTTTTTCTGCTGAAGTTCCTGGAGGCATAGTTATTGTTGCATTCAGTGTGTTAGATGTATCTGATGGTAAAAACTGAATTCCTATACCCTTTATAAGGAAAAGCGAAAAAACAAATAGTATAATTGAAGCTGCAACAACTAATATTCTATGGTTAAGAGCTCCATTCAATATTTTTTTGTATGACTTTACCACAATTCCTTCACCTTTTTCAGGTTTTGGTTTCTCATTTAATATCATAACCCTACTAAGGACAGGAACTACCGTTAATGCAACTAGAAGCGATGCTAAGATACATATTACAACTGTTATAGCAAAAGGAACAAATACTTTTCCAACCATTCCGCTTATCATAGATAGAGGTAAAAATACTGCAACGGTTGTTATTGTAGATGAGGTTATTGCTGAAGATACCTCACTTACCGCTGTCTGGACCACCTCTTCTTTTGCTACATCATGCTTTATAATCCTTCTGTGTATATTTTCAATTACAACAATAGAATCATCTACTATACGTCCTACAGCTACTGCCATTCCCGAAAGTGACATTATGTTCAAAGTTATTCCAAAGCTAGGTAGTAATATAAGTGCTATAAGTATTGAAAGCGGTATTGAAACAACAGCTATTACAGTTGCCCTTATATTTTTCAAAAACAAAGCTATAACTATTACAGCAAAAAGCGCACCTAAAACTCCTTCTCTAACCATTCCATCTACAGATTGTTTAATAGCCTCTGATGAATCGCTTATTTTGTTGAACTTAACTCCACTATTAGACTTTTCCAAATCGGTAAGAGCACTTTGCACATTTTTTGCAATATCCACAGTATTGCCATCATCAGTTTTATAAATATTCATTATTACAGAATTTTTGGCATTTGATCTAACAAAATAAGTTGCATTAGAATTTCCTCTTGTTACTGTTGCTACATCTTTAAGATATACAACTTTAACCTGTGCTACTGAACTATTGGAACTTTGGGAACTTGAATTTAAACTTGAATTATTACTTTGAGGTAAACTAGTTGTTGCTGAAGACTTAGAACCTCCTGCTGCACTAGATAATGATTTTCCTGCCGCCTCTTGCTGACTCATAAGAGTATCAAGCTGAGCTTGTGCCTGCTGAAGTCCTGCCTGCATTTTTGTTATTGTTGCCTTTGCTAAAGCTTTATCCTTAGCAGAAGAACTTGGATTACTTAAAATTGATTGCTCAGAAAGTATCATTGACTGTGCTTTTTGCATCTGATTTAATATTGCAATAGCTTGGGTATTTCCTCCAAGCATTTGGCCCATTTGTCCTACTCCCTGACCTATTTGTCCAACAGCTTGTCCTAATTGTCCCTCGCCTTGTGCTAACTGTCCAACTGCTTGTCCTAATTGGCTCATTCCACCTTGTACCTTTTGAAAAGCATCACCTACAACCTTATTTTGATTTGGAAGAACTGCTATTGGCATAGCTTTTATATCATCAATGGTATAAAGTTTTTTAGTCATTTGTATAGGAAGTGTATTATTACCTATATTCACACTTCCAGCTGGAAAAGATATATTATTACCTTGAAGTGCCGTTTTTACATCTGAGAGAGTAAGCCCATTGCTCTTTAACTTATCATTATCCACATTTATATATACATCCCCATTTGAAGTTCCTTGAACATCTACGCTTGAAACTCCAGAAATTCCACTAAGCTTTGGTTCTATTTTGTCATTCACCAACTTTGTCAACTCATCCATACTCTTACTGCTTTCTATGGAGTAGGTCATTATAGGTGTACTTCCCATGCTTATTCTTGATATTGTTGGTTTTTGTGCAGAGTCTGGAAGCTTAACCTTATTTACTGCATCCTCTACATCTTTTTCTGCCTTATCCATATCCGCCGAATAATCAAATTCAGCCACCACAATAGATACATTTTCATTTGAAGTAGTTTTTACATCCTGTATTCCCTTAGCCCCTGAAATTGCTTTTTGAATTGGACTTGATATATCATTATCGACCTGTTCTGGTGATGCTCCTGGATATACAGTTACCGCTGTTACAACTGGTATACTTATGTTAGGCATAGATTCCATATTTATAGTTTTTGCTGAATATAATCCACCAACTGTAATGAGTATTATTATAAGAAATATTACAAAAACATTTTTAAGAGAAAATTTAGTTAATCTGTTCAATATTTTATCCTCCATTCGTATAAAAATTGTATTATCTATAATTTTATATATTTAAGAGGATTTATTAAATTTATTATACTTAAAAAAAGCTTACAAATTTGTAAGCCTTTTTAGATAAGCCGCTATGAAGTTTTTTTTACCAATCAAAAAATATTACCAATATTTAAAAATTTTAAATTTACTATACAAAATCTTATGACTTGCAACCCATAGTTGACAAAAAACATTTGGAAAATGCTAGACTTTGCCAACATAATACGTATAATAAAAATTAGCGATGTAAAAGTTCACTATTTACAACAAAATTCCTTTACCAACCTTTTTGTTAATTCCTCAATATTTTCCTCAAACCACCTGCAAAGCATTGTAGACCAATTGGCATATCTACAAAGCACATTTTTATTAGAATTTTCTGATTCATAGTACTGACTAAAATAATCTGATACGGCAAGCTGGTAATAGTACAAATATCCCATCATTTTTATGTCATAAGCATTAAGCTCACTATATTTCATATAATTGCATATATATTTTTTGAGGTTATCAAAATCTATGCCTCCATTAGCACATTTAGAATCTGCATAACTATATGATCTAATTAGCTCCCACGAGGCTGGATGAACACAAGCAGAGGTAAAATCAATTACTGCATTAATAGAATTCTCTCCGCATAAAATTTGACTTATAAAATAATCACCATGAGTATTCTTGTACGTAAACTTGTTAATATCAAGCTTAATATCTTTTACCTTATCTAATAATTGAATTCTATATTCTAAATCTATAATATTTTGTTCTTCCTTGTTTTTTATTGCTTTTTCTAAGGATTCTTTATATGACTGTTTTGCACTATCTACATTTACAAATTTAAAAAAGTTTTCTCCTATGCCCTCACTTAATGGTGGAATTTCCTCTAAGGCTTTATGAATTTTACCAAGCATAACCGCACTTTCTTCCATAAACCACTGAGGAGCTGTATTCATTTCTAAAACCCTACCTTCTATAAAACTTTGCAAATGAAAAGTATGTTCAAAATATTCTCCTAAATACTTTCCTTGCCTAGTTTTATAAAACTTTGATACCGCAATTCCATTTTTTAGTAAAACATCATTGATTAATGGCTCTTTATCAGGATGATTCATAAATACCATTTCTATATCTTTAAATAAATATTCTCCACTTTCAGCAGTAATGTGAAAACACTCAGAAGAAGCTCCCTCTAAAATTGGCTTTATCTCTTTAATTTCACCAATATCATAGTTATCTTCAATTATTTTTTCTAATTCTACTATATCCAAAATTCCTTTTTTCATTTTATTCTCCTAATTTACCATCTAAATATTAAATCTCATAACCTTAATAATATGCTTTTTAGACTTAAATTCCATATCAGTTTGTTTAATTTCTTCATAACCTAGCTTTGTCCAAAATTTAATTCCATTATAATTTTCTTCTATTACACCTATTCTTAAAGTTTTTGCTCCTAACTGCTTTGACCATTGAGCTATTGCATTATGAGTTTCTTTTCCTAATCCACTACCTCTTTCTTTAGGTTCAAGTATCATTAGACCAATCATCCACTCTCCATCCTCTGGAAAATTTCTTACAATATCTACAATTCCAACAAGCATCTCTTTATTATTGAATACACCAAATACAAATTTATCTTCGTAATTCTTATCGGGAGGCAACTCTGCAAATATTTCCTTTGCATCTTCATTTGTTGGCTTTACACCATCAGACAATATATAATAATCTGAACATGCTACACATAAGTTATAAACACTTATTATTTTATCTAAACCAAGTATTTTAATTTCATAATTGTTTTTTAATTTTAAACTCTCCATATAAACCTCCAATTTTATTTTAATCACAAATTTTAGTGCTTATAGAAGCCCCGTCTCCTATCGGAAGTATCGTTGTATAAAGTCTCTTGTCAGAGAAAACTTTTTTAGCATATTGATCCATAGGAGCACTAAATACTTCTGGTATTCCCATTGGCTTAAAAAGAACATCGTCAGCAATTATGAGTCCATTTTTACGGGTTAACTCTATGCATTTTTCTAACATTGGTACATATAAAGCTTTATCGGAATCCTGCAAAATTATATCAAAAGGCCCTTCAACCTCATTAATTATCTTACTTGCATTACCTAATCTTAAATCCACAATATCTGATAATCCAGCTAATTCAACATTTCTCTTAGTAGTTTCATAAAGTTCCTTGTCACACTCAATCGATGTAAGCTTACCGCCTGTCTCCTTTAATGCCTGTGCTATCCAAACAGTAGAATACCCAAGACATGTACCAAATTCCATTACTCTTTTAGCCTGCATTGATCTAATTAATAAACCCAAGAATCTACCAGTTTCTAAGCCTATAGATGGTCTGATATCATTTCTTTTTTCTTCCTGCTTACAGATTTCCTCCAATTGTTTATTATCAAAATCAATAAAACCATCAATATATTCTTTTACCTTATCCATAAAATCACCTTCATATTTCTTTTTTCATAATAACCGCTGGAAGTTCCTTTTCTCCCCAACTTAATTTAACATCTTTAAACTTAATAAATCCATTTGAATTCCAAAACTTAAGCACATTAGCATCATAATTTGTAACTACATCTATCCTCATAGTCTCACTTCCAAGTGATTTTGCATACTTTTCTAAAGCGCCATATAAGAGCTTTCCCATTCCTTTATTTTTATAGTCACTTTTTAATATTAATATTGCCAAATACGTTTCTTCTTCAACTTTAAAATCCAATACTCCAGCTACTTTATTTGATTGTTTTTCTATTATTTTGCAGGGATTAAAATCGATTTTTTTCATATCTTCTAATTCTTTAACAACCCAATTACCATCTATTTTATCTTTTCCTATATGATTCATTAAAAATTTCTTATTAGAGTTATATACATCTGCAATTTCATAAGCATCTTCAGCACGAGCTAACTCAACTTTAAATTTTTCTGTTTCAAAAAACATGCACTTTGCACCTCCTATAGCTAGGAACCATTTAAACTGTGAATTGTGAACCGATTCAACTTCCAGTTTTCTAGCATTCGCTTGATCGTACTAATTTTAATATTCAAATTCGTATGTCTACATTTAGTATTTTTCCGCCTCTTCAAACACTTTCCTGTAGTATTCATCACCATGAGGTACAAATTGATTTTTAAAAAGTTTTTTGTGAATTTCTCTCCTACTTCCGGCACCATCAACCTCAAAACCATCTGCTTGCACACTATCTACCTCATCCTTAAGTAATTTTATAAGCTCCTTAAGGTCTATTTGCACAAGCCCCACCACTTCATCAAGCTGTAAAATGTAATTTTCAATTTCTTCATTACTTAAATAAAAATAAATGTGGCAATGCTCTCTGTCCATATATGTTTTTCCATCATATTCTTCTTTATAAACTGCAGCAGGAATAAGTTCACTGAATTTCACATCAATTCCAAGCTCCTCTTTAAGTTCTCTTACCCCATCCTCTAAGCTTTCCCCGCTTACAAGATGCCCTGCTGAGCTTGTATCATACAGATTAGGTGAAGTGTCCTTTAACGGATGCCTTTTTTGAAACAAGAGAAATTTTTTATCATTTTCTTTTTTTATAACAAAACACTGAAAAGTTCTATGCCAATATCCATTTTTGTGAACATTCTTTCTTAAGGCTTTTCCAATTAATTTTTCATTTTCATCAAATACATCTAAATATTCATCCACCATTTAGTTGCCTCCTTAATCCCTGTTTAAAAGAATAATGGTTTTTGAAGTGACGATTTAAATAAAATTCAATAAATCTTGATTGCAATTCTTGAAAGTTCTTAGTCTTTTAAGAGTTCCAATCTTAGATTTATGAATTTTATTTAATGTCACAAGAAAACCATTATTCTTTAACCCAATACTGACTGCAGTCATCTTTCCTATCCATAAATCCATACTCTATAAGTGCTCTTCTAATAGAAACATAATCATCATATATCCTCTTAAGCACTAAATTAACCTGCTTTTCATTGTATTTTTCTCCACTTTTAAAGTTTCGTAAAATATGCCTAAGCACTGCTATTTTCTTCTTTTCCTTAGATGGAAAATCCTTTAGATGACCTGTTTTATCAAAGTAATTCTTAACAACCTTATCATCTTCGCTTTCAGTTATAGCAAAGCGTTCATCTGTCATATTTGCACTCTTATGAACCGTTACAAGTTCGTCATTTTTGTCTTGCTTTAAATTTTCTCTTTCCTCTTTAATTATATCCATGATAGCTAAAAACACTTTTGCCTGTTTTTCTTTTTCTCGCAATTTAAATCTATAGTTTCTTATAGTCGATTGACTTCCACCCATTTTTTCAGATATTTCTTTATCTGAAACATTATTTTTATAATATGATAAATATTCACTTTGTATATCTGTAAGCCCTGTGTAAACCTTATTCATATTTATAAGATAATCAAAAACAGAATTATGCTTTTGATTTATATGAAGTTTCATGTACTTTTCAGCCTCATAAAAATTATCTGCATCCTTATAAATTATTCCTTTTTCGAAACTCTCTCCACATATAATGCAGATATAAATACCTTTTTTCTCATCATATACATATCCTCTTTTAATATCTTCTATAGAAGAACTCCAAAACACTTCCGAAATATCCATGTCAATTCACTCCTAATTTAAGTTTATACAAACATTATATATTTTCGTTTGTATATTTGTCAACAATATCATTATATGTTTATGCAATCCTTTCAACAGGAATATTTGCAAATATAAAGTTCATCTTGTCAAATTACAATTTGAATCAGAGTAGAGAGTAAAGAGTAGAGAGTAGAGTGATGGTTGATTTTTCTCCGCTATCGCTACGAAAAATCTCAAAACTTATTTTCTTATTGCTGCGCAATGGCGCCATACATGGCGTTCAGCGAAGCTGAAACCATTTAAGTTTAAGATTTACATGAGAGAATCGAAAAGTAAATCACCCTTCACTCTACTCTCTACTCTTTACTCTTGTTTCTCCTCGACAAATTGTAATTTGTAATGATAAGCCCAAACCCTGCAACTTTCATATTCCATATTCTAAATCTAAAATTGTTGATATTTTAAAACAATTCTGTTAAGATAATATTAAATTTAATATTTTTATTAATTTTTCGGTTGGGCAAACTTAAATTTGCTTTCAAGAGAATTGAATTTTCGGGGTGGAAAATTCCTTAAAGGGTTTTTCCGCCCTTTTTGCATATAAAATTCAAGGAGGTATGGTTACCAATGGAAAAAATTTTATTAGAAATAGCTTTAATTTTAATTTTTACAAAACTAGGCTCAATAATAAGCATACATTTCAAAATGCCAGGTGTTCTTGGCGAACTTGTCGCTGGCGTTCTTTTAGGACCATTTGTATTTAATTTAATCAAGCCAAGTGATAACTTGACACTTTTATCAAACCTAGGGGTTATAATGCTAATGTTCTTGGCTGGTATAGAAACAAATCTTGAAGAACTTAAAAAGGCTGGAAAAAGCTCTTTTGTAATTGCATGTGCAGGAGTAATAGTTCCTCTAATCCTTGGAACAGTAGCTGCTTACATGTTTTTCAATAATTTTTGGGAAAACCTATTTGTTGGCGTAATATTAACTGCAACAAGCGTAAGTATTTCAGTTCAAACTTTAACTGAACTTGGGAAATTAAACACACGCTCAGGAATTAACATACTTGGTGCTGCTGTTATAGACGACGTTTTAGGACTTATTTTAATTTCAGTAATATTAGCCACAGCAAACTCATCTGGTGCCGGTAATTCATCGCTTATAAGTGCTTTTATTAAAATAGGTGTATTTTGCGTTATTGCCATAGCAGCTATATTATTTTTACCTAAATTTATAGACAAAATAACTCAAAAATTTAAACCACAGCAGGGTTTGGCACTTTTATCAATAGCTTTTGCACTTATTTGTGCATTTGGCGCTGAAGAACTTGGTTTAGCCTCTATTACAGGTGCTTATATCTGCGGACTTGTTTTATCTCCCATAAAGCATAAAGAATACATTGAAAAAAGAATAAAAGTAATTTCTGGTTCATTTTTATCTCCAATATTTTTTGCATCAGTTGGTATATCTGCAAGTATAAAAGGAGTTAATACCAAAGTTATCCTTATAACTTTAACTATGTTTGTAATTGCTGTTATTGGTAAAGTTGTTGGCTGCGGTCTTGGAGCTAGATTATTTAAAATGTCAAAAAGCGAAGCTTTGCAAATAGGCGTTGGTATGGTTTCAAGAGGTGAAGTTGCAATTATAACTGCAAATATAGGACTTAGTAAACATATTATTTCCGAAGAAATATTTCTTCCAACAATTGTAGTTGTTATACTTTCGACTATAGTAACTCCAATACTTTTAAAACTCTCATACTCACATAAAACAGATAAATTAATTGACAAAGCAATTTGACAAACCTCTTTTTTGCTTTCATAATTTAAAGTGAATTATATCTAAATATACCGTTTCAACTACCAAAATCAATTTGCATCATAATTCCCACAATACGGCATTTTGATACAAATTAATTTTGAAGTTTCAAATGGTTTATCTTTACTAAAGAGGTGACTGTTTTTGAAATCATTAAAAAGACTATCAGTTTATGAGTCCTTATTTATTGGGAGTGCTCTCAAATGGACTTTTTTATCAATCATAATAGGCCTAGTAGTTGGTTCTTTTTCAACTTTATTTATAAGGCTTATAAATATTGGTACTAGTTTTACTACAAAGTTTAATTACTATTATTTATTTTTACCTATTGCACTTTTTTTAAGTAGCTTCCTGATAATTAAGCTAGCTCCTGATGCAAAAGGACATGGCACCGAAAAAGCAATTGAAAGTGTAAATAAAAATAATGGAAATATGAAAATATCAGTAGTTCCAGTAAAACTCTTAACAACTTTTATAACTATAATATTTGGAGGTTCTGTAGGTCTTGAAGGTCCTGCAACACAAATAGGTGGTGCAATCTCATCTTTTATAGGAAATACTTTTAAAATGAACACAATGGATAAACGAAGACTTGTTGTATGCGGAATAAGTGCAGGTTTTGTTTCAGTGTTTAATGCTCCTGTTGGAGCTGCCATATTTGCATGTGAAGTTTTATATATAGGAAAGCTTTCTTATATATCACTTCTTCCTTCACTTATATCTTCCTTTGTAAGCTACTATGTTGGATTATACATGGGAAATAAGCCTTTAATTTTTAAAATAAAATATGTGCCTAATAATCAAATAATTGCATTTATAGAAATATTATTTTTTGGAGTTTCAATTGGAATTCTAGCTATTTTATTTATAAAACTAGTTAAATTTGTTGAAATTGCTTTTAAAAAAATAAAAATTTATCCACCATTAAAAGGAATTATAGGTGGTATTATAATAATTGCTTTAGTTTATACAACCAATTCTTTTACTTCTCTTGGAATTGGCGATGAAACTATAAATAAAATTATTATGGGAAATGCTCCAAGTAAGTTTTCCTTTATAACTAAAGCCCTTACAACCTCGCTTACTCTAGGCTGTGGTGGAAGTGGCGGTATATTAACTCCAATGCTTTTTATAGGCTCTGCATTTGGAAATACGTGGGCTCAATTATTAGGATCTAATGTAGCTTTTTATTCTGCTATAGGTATGGCTGCATTTTTGGCTGCTTGTTCAAATGTTCCAATTGCATCTATAGTAATAGCTATGGAGCTTTTTGGAAATAATGTTGGAATATATGCTGCAATAGCTATTGGCATAAGCTACATAATTGTTGGACATGAAAGTATTTATCCAACTCAATTTATTATGTCATCAAAAACGCCTTCCTTAAAAGTTAAAACAAATATCGAAGTTGATAATATTAATAAATCTAGTATTTCTGATAAATAGGATCCATGCAAAATTAAATTTTTTCCAAAATAGGTTATATGTAACTTTACATATAACCTATTTATTTTATCAAATACTTATTTATACAATATGAGAGTTGTTTTAAATAATATAATATGATGAAATTTGTATAAACTATATAGGAAAAGATATTTAATATTAAAAATTTAAAAGAAGGTGATTTTGATGACATCTCTTGACCATTCAATATCAACCTCAATAAAAAATCAAATTATAAAAGAAATGCCTGATTCATCAAAGGATGTTCATGTTGAAACAAGAGAAGGCAGCGTTATACTAACAGGTGTTGTTAATATTTTATATGAAAAGCTAAGATGTGAGGATATTGCAAAAAAAGTTGAAGGAGTTACAAAAATTGAAAATGATATTGCAATAACTCTAGATGGAAGTGCTTCAGATAAAGAACTTACTGAATTATTAAATAAAAATTTAAGAAGCGAACCTCACAAAAGCGACTTTGTTGGTATAACAGGAAAAGTAAATGGAGGTTCAGCTATTCTTGTTGGTGAAACAGATACAGAAGGTCTTAGAAAATCAGCATTAGTTGAAGCTTCTAAAACTTACGGAATAAAAGATGTAGTTAATAATATAGCCGTAACTGGACACAGCGAAGATATAAGCCTAGCTAATGTAATTTTTGAAGAACTAGCCGATAGAAGTATTGATACTTCTGATATGACTTACACTGTTGCTAGAAATGAAGTTACTTTAAATGGATATGCCAAAAATGAAAATGACATTAACAGAATTGTTGATATAATCGAAAACATCAAAAGTGTTAAACACGTAAAAAATAAATTAAAACCTCGTCCATGGAAAACTGGCATTAGAGACTAATAAATAATATTGCCAAGTAGCTTTAATTGTACAAAACGCTGCTTGGCTATATTCTATATATCAATGCATATCTCTCCTTACCTACCAATTAAAGCCTTAGGCATTATAAAAATATCATATTTGACAAATGAATTCTTAACAAATCCTTTTTCACAAGACGTAACATCATTAACTTCTTTAAGGCTTTTTGCACTAAAAAATACTTTTCCTCCATGCCTATTATAAACACCACCACCAATTAAATACTTTTTAGCTTCAGTTGAAAAATTTCTAACGGTAGTTTTTGTTTCTATAAAATTATGTTCATTTTTATTTGTTTCAGTATTTCCTTTACCTTCGTTAGCCTTATAACTTATTCTCACAAATATATTATTTTCATCCATGGTATACACTCCTTCAAAACATCAATAACAAGAACAAACGTTCTTATATTTACATTATACAGAACGCTTGTTCTTAAGTCAATATTTTTAAGTATGTTTTTTACATTCTTCCTTTTTCAGAAAAAAAGCATAAGGAAAGCATTCCTGGTCCTACGTGAGACCCTATCACAGGACCAACATGATTTATTATAATCTTTTTAACATGAAATTCACTTTTAACAATTTCAGCAAGATATTCAGCTTCTTCTATGCAATCACCATGACTTATTCCAACTATCATATTTTCATAATCTGATCCTTTTTCCCTTAATTCCTCTGTCAAAAATCTAATTGCTTTCTTTTTACCTCGTATATTTATAACATTTACCAATTCGCCTAAATCATTTATACAAATTATTGGCTTTATATTTAGTAAGGTTCCAACAACTGCTTTTGACATTGAAAGCCTTCCACCCCTACTTAGATGAAATAGATTTTCTACTATAAACCAATGATTTACTTTTAAACAGCTATTCTTGGCCCATTCTATCACCTCATCGCCACTTTTCCCAGCTTCAAGCATTTTCCATGCATAATATACTAAAATTCCCTCACCTATACTTGCACATTTAGTGTCAACTATCTTTATATCTGCATCTTGATATTCCTTAATTACTTCTTCTCTTGCAACTTCTGCACTACCAAATGTACCACTTATAGCTGAATCAAATGCAAGATAAATAACCTTCTTATTTTTTTTAACGAGTTCCTTAAATTTTTGTTCAAATCTATATGAATTAATCTGAGATGTATATGGCTTTTCACCATTTCGCATCCCATCATAAAATTCTTTATATTTAAGTGACTTACCAAAATCATCCTCATATTCTTTATCTTTAAAGTGACACATAAGTCCAATAGTTTCAACTTCACTTTCTTCTATAAACTTTAATGGTAAATCACTACTTGAATCTACCAAAAGTACTGTATCCATTAATATCATCTCCTTATTCTTAAACTTTGATTATATTAAGTAATTATCCATAATTTCTAAACACATTATATCATATGGATACTAATTTTACTAAAATCAAAAGTAATTGTTTCTAGCATTTACACTTAACTATTTTTATTATTAATATATATATTTTATAACATTACTTTCTAGGTAGTATTCTGCAAATAGTTGTCCCTATTTTATTGCATTTGCCTTAAGCTAGTGTTAACATTTAATTAGAGATACACCACTGTAAAACTTAAAATTTATTTACATAATAATGCCATCTTCTAGGCATTATTATGCAAATTGATTTTGCTAGTTTCAACATAATAATGACTATTAAAGGGGGATGGATATATGAATGCAAATGATATTATGAAATATATTGAAAGTGAATATACAATAATAAACACAATACACTGTGATGTATGCGGTGGAAATTATGAAGCAACTGAACAGGGGATTGGATTTATTGATAACGAACCATTTGATATATGCGAATGTGCTTGTAGTGAATGTGGTCATAAAAAAATTTTTGAGTTTCCTGCTCCCTTTCTAGTTGAAGGTGCAAAAGGATTAAAAAGTAAAACTCTGAATTAGCATTGTAAACTAAAGTGCAGTGCTAATTCAAATAACTCTTTGGCATGTTTAAAAAAATGATGTTAGGGAATAGTGGCTCAAACTCCTCCCAAAACAATATGAAAAAACGATAGAACAAAACATTATCTATCGTTTTTTTATCTATAACTAAATCACTTCAACAATTGAAATTCATACTATTAAATTTCAATTATTCTACCTTTAGTATAGTTTATCTAATTCACTCTTAACAAATTCCATAAGTTCTTTTATCATATTTTCAGAAAAATCAAATTTTATTTCTGCTGCCGCATATACTTCTGGTATCGATACAGAACTTCCGAGAGACAATGCCTTTTTATAACTTTCTATTGCTCTCTTTGGATCTTTTTTATAGTTTCTCCATATTTGAAGTGCTCCCAATTGTGCCATAACATATTCAATATAGTAAAAAGGGACTTCAAATATATGCAATTGCTTTTTCCAAAAATTCTTCAAAGCATCTTCATAACCAGAAAAATCTACTGTTTGAAATTGAAATTGCTTAGCCATTTCAGCAAACTTTTCATTTCTTTCTTCCGCAGAATGTTCTGGATGCGAATACATCCAATGCTGAAATCTATCTACAAGAACTCCCCAAGGTAAAAATTCTATTATTCCTTCAAGATGTTCTCTTTTAGCTCTTTTTAACTCCTCTTCATCCTTGTAAAAAACATCCCAGCTATCCATGCATATAAGCTCCATACTCATACTAGCAAGTTCAGCAGTCTCACTTGGCATTTCTGCATAATCAGCGATTTCAATATTAGAAGTTAATGTATTATGAACAGAATGTCCTCCCTCATGAGTAAGAGTCGCAAGATCATCTTGACTTTGAGCTTCATTCATAAATATACATGATGTATTACTTACACGAAAAACATCACAGAATCCACCAGGTGACTTTGCCTTTCTACTTTCAAGATCAAGAGTTTCAGAATTTTTCATTTTATTTAACGTATTAAAAAATATCTCATCTTTTTTCTTAAATATCTTTAATACACCATCTATAAGTTCGTTTACATTATTATATGGTTTTAAAGGTTTTTGCCCCTCTTTTACAGCACTCACATCCCATGGTCTATAATCTTCAACTTTAATTTCCTCTTTATGTCTATCCCTTATTTCATTTACAATCGGCACAACAGATTTTAAAACTGATTCTTGAAGTTCTATACAGTCTTCTGGTGTATATGAAAATCTTTCAAGCTTTTTAAACATAAATTCCACAAAATCTTTACAATCTGCATTCAAAGCTTTTTCATTTCTCAGTTTTACTAGATTATCCATTATTTCATCTAATTCTTTACTATCTTTAAGTCTTCTATTTTGTACAAGTGTCCATGCATTTTTACGCATTTCTCTATCTGAATCTTTCATGTAAACAGACATTTGTTGTAATGTTTTTTCTTCATTGTTCCACATTACAGACATGTTTCCTGTTATATCGTAATATTTAGTGCATAGTTTATCTTCCTTAACTTCTATATCTATGTTTTCTTTTCTAAAAATTTCAATCGAGTTTGCTCTTTTTTTAACTAAATTATCATAGTAACTACCAAGCTGATTTCTGTATTCACTATTGTAAAAAAATTTATCTAATAATTCACCATATTTTTTTAATAAAGGCCAAATTACTTCATTATCGTGTTCATATGTAGCTTTTATTTCTTTGTTATCACTATAACAATTAGTAGCGAAATAATTTCTGCTGAGCTTTTCTTTTACACCATCATATAATTTTGATTCATCTACTAACCATTTTTTTAAATCTTCTGGAGAATTTATTTTTCTATCTAGCAATTTTTGAAAATTACCTTCTAATTCTTTTTCATCAATCATAAAAAACTTATGCATCTAAGTAGCCTCCATATCATTTTATTATTATTTAAAATTATACTATTCTATATAAAATTTGTATATAGAGCCATTATTCAAAATATAAAAATGCATTCTGTATCTATAGTAGTAAATCTGAAAATTCAACATTAACTTTCTCTTCACTACTAAGTTTAATTACATTTTCAGAATATGCATTATTACCATCAACTGAATTTATTACAGGCAACGTAACTATAAACTCACTTCCATAATTCAACTTACTCCTTACGCAAATGTCACCCCTATGCAGCTTTACGATTTTTTTTACTATAGATAATCCAATTCCACTGCCTTCTCTTCTTCTAGTAAAGGTTTTGTCAACTTGTCCAAAATTCTCAAAGATTATCTTTTCCTTACCCTCTGGAATTCCTATTCCATTATCCTTAATTGAAACCTTAATACTGCTAACCTCATCATGTATATTTACAATAATTTTCCCGTGACTACCAGTAAATTTTATAGCATTAGATAAAAGATTTAATATCATCCTCTCGACTTTTTCTTTATCAACAAACATAATCTTTTCCTCAACATCAGTATCAAATATTATATTCTTACCCTTATCATTTACAAATGCAGCTGCTGCTAATGTTACATCCTCTATAATATTTACTATATTTTCTCTAGACAAATTAGGTTTTGCAACTCCATCCTCAATTTCGCTTACATCCATAAAGTTATTGACAATTCTTAATAATCTATAGCAATTTTGCTTCATCATAGCATAGTATTTTTCATATACCTTACACTTTTCTCCGCTATCATCATAGTTTTTATATAAATCTACAACTTGAAGAGCACTTAATATTATATTTATTGGAGTTCTAAGTTCATGTGATATTGTACCCATAAATTGTGTCCTAGTCATATTATATGTAACTAATTTAGCCATACTATCTTTATTATCTAATTTATAGAAACATTTATACTTTTTTTCTGCATCACATACTATATTTAAAACAGCCTCTTGATTTTCATATGGAAATAAAGTACTTATAATTTTCATATCAAATACTTTTCCATCTAGTTTTCTTTTTATGCTGCTGAACATTTCTACATTTTCACCATCGTAAATTAATTTCTCCATATTGTATTTTTTGTGTTCTAAAGATTTTGGAGAAATTTCTATTAACTCTTTATGATTTTTGCCTATAACACCACTCTCATCATTTACCCCCATGAGTTCCATACCCTTTTTATTTAAATAAACTATATTATCGCCTAATTCAACAAATACTGGTTCATTAATGCTTGAGAAAATATTTTTGTATATTTTCTCGCTTTCCTTTACTCTTTTTTGAGCTAACTTAATTTTCGTTGTATCGTTTTTAATTACAATAAGTACCATTTCTCCATTTTTAAAAACCATGGGAATTTTAGTAACAAAAAAACACATTTCTTTATTATTCTTAACTAATTTTTCTGGATAAAAGTACGAACTTTTGCTTTTCCAAATATCGTCATCATAATTAAATGTGCCTTTAAGCAAGTCATTTATATATTTATTGTTTTTAGCTATTTCATTATCTGTCTTTCCAATATAATCAGAATTTAATTCATAAACCTCTTTAGCCATCTTATTTGCCGCTAACCATTTACCGTTTTTATCTTTTAATATAATTACGACAGGAATGCTATCAATTATGTAGTTAATTTCTTGCTTTTTAATAATAAAATCATTTCTCTCAAGCAAGTCTCTATTTTTTCCAATAGCATTTTCATAATTATAAAAAAAATCATCTAACTCCCCTATCCATTGACAAAGTTCATCCCTACCAATGACATTATTTAAGACATATCTCTTATACCCAATTTCTAGACATTTTATAACCTTGTACACTATAGAGTCCAGATATTCCTGCTTGTACCATTTAGCACACGTTAAAATTATTTTACGTGCAGACTCAACTACACTTCTAGAATGCGCCGAAACCATTTCTTTGTTAATTATATTTATGCAATCAATCCAAAAGTCTTTATGCCTAATTGTCTTATCTACATCGTATTTATTCTCAATTTCGGAAACATGATTATATATCTCATCTTCCTTACACAGAAGCCCTTCAAATAAACAACTCATAAATTTCACTATCCCTTATCCTTGTAGTTTTGACCACTAAATATTATCTTACTATTTATAATAAAATACAATAATAAGAATACCTTAAATTTTGACAACATTTTTAATGTTTATATTTTTAACGTTTTTATAACTTTTTTCATTTAGTATAAAACGTTACCTATAATTTATATATTGTATAAAATTGCAAGCTATTTATATTAAATGTCGAATTTTAATATAAATTTTTTTAATTAAAATTCAATTAAAATTGTGATACTATATAGATATAGATATATATTAAAGTGGTGGTAAAATGGATTTTTATACTCTATCAAAAAAAAACAGAAGCGAATTTATAAAATCTAATAAAAATTTTATATACAATACCGTTTTAGAAATGGTAAATACTAATTTAGATTGGAAAAAGTCAGAAGAATTAAACATAGGTGTATTTGCATTTAACTATGCTTGCAATTCATATTTTAACGAGCTAGAAAATGGCAACTTTTTCAATTATGCAAAAGTTTTAATACATTCACATTTATTAGACTATTTCACTAAAGCATCATATACACCTACTTTGCGTTTTAGCAACAACTTAAATACATTCAATGATAAAAACATACAAATAACAGCTGCCGAAAAAGAAGCTGAAGCTAAAATTTATCAAAATGAAATAATCGCCTTAAACGAATTTTTATTTAATTTTAATTTAAATTACAGTAATCTTGCAAAGAATTGTCCTCACAATAACACTATAAAAAATAAACTTTTAAATATAGCCTTTTTGTGCAGCAATGAGCTATTTATACTAAACTTAATTGAAGAAAAAAAAATGCTTCCTGTAAAAAAAATATCGCTATTCACAAAATGTGATCTTAACTTAATTGAAAGGTGGCAAAACTATCTTCTTATTTTAATAATAATATTCTCAGATAAAAATCTTATTTATTTAAAATGCTATTTAAATATATGCGTAGGTGATACTAAATGAAAATAACAGGAATTGTACTAGACATCAGTAAGCATACAGCTTTCGTTTTAACCAAACAAGGTGAATTTAAAAAGGTTAAAATACGAGCTCATGAAATTCCAAATATAGGACAAGAATATACAGGAAAATCAACAGGTTTTTCTTTAATAAAAGGTCATGTCCATCCATATAGGTATATATTTATATCCATTATTATAGTATTTTTAATTAGCATAATAGGCTTTATATATAATTATTTTTCGCCAAGTTATTCTGCAATACTAGATGTTAGTCCTTCTTTCGAAATTAAATGTAACTCTTCTAATAAAGTTATTAATATTTCATCAGAAGATTCTAGGGGCTATAAAATATTGAACGAAATAAATATAAAAAACGCCAATTTAAACGACTCACTAATTAAAATAATAAATCAATGCAAAAAAGATAATATTATAAATCCAAATTATGAAAATAAAAATAAAACTATGAGACTATATATTTCTGGTAAAAATGTAGATTTATCTTCTTTAAAAAAATACATAAAAACTAATTCTTTAAATTTACAAATAAACGTAAATGGAGAAAATTGAGAGAGCAATGATATCTTGGAACATTAAATAAAATTAATAAATCTAAGGGGGATATTCTTAAAATCCTAAGAAATTTCAATAACTCACTAACGTTCAGACAAATTGAAATTTCTAAGTCTTTTAAAAATATCCCCCTAAGATTTATATATTTTTATTTAAATCGTTCCAATATATCATTACTCTCTCTAAACATAAATCAAGGAAAAAATTCCTCCGTACCTACGGAATTTTAAGCTAATGCAGAAACTATGTGATACTTGCAATTACATGTTATATGAGATAAACTATTTGTGTCTTTTATTAGACATCCTCCTATGTTTTCATATTTGCGGTTGGCTAGACATGCATCTATTTAACATAGGAGTTTTTTTCTCCTCAACGTCATAAGCCTTTTTTCTTCCACTTGCTTAGCAAGTGGTTTTCTTCGTTACACAAAGATGATTTTTCTCCTCTAGCACTACGAAAAATCTGAAAACTTATTCTGACGCAGTCGCACCATTCATAATGTTCAGCAAAGCTGACAACATTTAATTTTAAGATTTTCTGCTTCAGCAGAAAATCATCCTTCATTGTAAATTGTGCATGGTGAATTGTGAATTTTACTAATGCTATCAGTATAAACTTGGCATCTGCAATTTGTATTTTGGAAGTAGTTTCTCTATATATTTATTAAATCCCCATTTCCCGTAGGCACGGAGGGAAATATTCCTTGGTCCACTGTTTTTGTGAAGTAATAGTATTTCAGTGGCGATTTAAATGAATTGCAATAAATATTAGAGCCTAAATATTAAAATAGTTAGAAGTTTCAATTGTCTGAGCATCCAGCGAGTTATTGAAACTTCTTAGTATTTTAATATTTAGGCTCTTAGATTTATGCAATTCATTTAATGCCACGAAATACTATTACTTCACAAATGAGTCATAAGCTCCTTTTATCATTTTTATAGGTTGCGAAAAAAGTGAGTAATTTGAGTTAGTTACCCTATCTATAAAGTTCTTCATATTGTATTGTGGAAATATGTATATTCTATTTATTGCATAAAGACCCTTGCTATTGCTTGCCCACTTGCCACTAGTAGTAAATGCCATAAGATAACCATCCTTTTTTTCTGCTTTCACAGTATCAACATTAAACTCTCCATATGGATATGCAATTGCTCTAACCGACTTTCCAGTAATCCCCTCAAGCTTATTTTTTGATTCTTCTAGATTTTTAAGTTGATCTTCATATGATAATTTATCTAATTTTGCATGATTTAAAGTGTGACATTCTATATCTATTCCGTTTTGGCTCATCTCTTTTAGCTCACTTGATTTTAAATATAAGGTACCCTTGTCCAAATAATTAGTTATGATAAACAATACTGCATTAAAATTATATTTTTTTAGCGTTGGATAAGCATTATCGTACTGATTTTGATAACCATCATCAAACGTAATAAGTACAGATTTTTTTGGTATGGACTTACCATTTACTAAAAAATTATAAAATTCATTTGCAGAAAGTGTATGATATCCATTATCCTTTAAGTACTTCATTTGCTCATCGAATTGCTTTTTTGGTACTTTCATAATATTATCATCATTATCATCGCATATCGAATGATACATAAGCACAGGCACACTCTCATTATTAGATTTTTTATTAGAATTATCATAAACATTATTTTTCAAAGAGCTTACTTCTTTACTATACGCCACTCTTTGATAGTCTTTATAATAATTTAGTAATACAAATCCGCATATGCATAATATTAAACCTGTAATAATAATTATTAGCAACTTCTTAAGTTTTCTAATTTTAATCACCTTCTCTTACTATATTTATTCACATTATCCACAACACTGTTGATAACCTGTGCATAACATAAGTTGGAATAAAAGTCCATTAAAACTTTAATTCAAATTTTTACTTTTTTCCAGCCGTGCCTTTACTATAAGCCTATGAGTAGCAACTCTTAAAGGTGTACAAGTAACTAAAGTCATAGTTGCATCTGTGGTTGGATTAAGAACTTCAGTATGACTTGGAAGAACAACCTGAATGCTATATACCTTATATTTATATTCTCCATTTAGTGTTTCAACTGTTATTTCATCTCCAATTTTTAATTCATTAAGCCTATTAAAATATTCACCATAAATATAACTCCTATGTCCAGCAACGCAGAAATTTCCGTTTTTTCCCGGCATCCCTGTTCCCTTAAAATGTCCTACTGCAAATTTTAGAGTTTCTAAATCCGCACCTTCACCTATGGCAACTTTTAAATCAATTTTAGGTATTTTTAGTAAACCTACAACCCCCATATCTCCAGAATCATCAGTTTTTCCTACATCTGTCTTCTTGGCATTTTTCCTTTCTTCAATTTTTTTCTCATAATTTTTAATCATTGTATTCTGTTTATGCATTACAAAAAGTTTAATAGAAAAAGCTCCTATAATTATAGCTAGTCCAATGATTATTAATGCTAATCCAAATATTTTTAATTTTTTTCCCATATCAATGACACCTCAAATAAAATTATACCATTATTTAAATTATTTAATAAGCATATTTTTATACTATTTATGGCTATTAAAGTTAAAAATTATTTTAAGAAAATTAATAATTATATTAACAATTTTTGAAAATTGTGATATACTAAAACTATAAAAAATGAAAACGATATCTTAAGTGAAAGGTTGGTGTTTAAAATGAAAAATAATGTTATTTATGTAGATTTTTTTAATAAAACTAGGGTGGGTAAATCTAACAATGTATTTACTAAACTCTTAAATTTTATAAAAACTACACTTAGGATAAAAAAGAGAAGTTTTAAGCCTTCAGGAAATCAATTTTCTAACACCAGATCTAAAAATAAAAATATTCTTTAATTAATAAATATATTTTCACTTCAATAACCGTTATTAGTTTTGTACAATAAAGTCAAAATATATGATTTTAATTTATATTTGTAAATTTATCAACAACCGTTGTATTAAAAAAAATGAATAAGTTATACTTTTATTTAATTATTTATTGTAAAACTATTTATTTTTTTTTAAAATACATTTATAATAGAAGAAGTTACAAATTTAGAAATTCATTTTACACTCTCCATAAAATAATTAAAATATATGTTAAATCAAAATAAAAAACCGGAGCATCCGGTTTTTTATTTTAAAATCTAATAGGGGGATTTCAAATGAGAGTTGGAATTGGCTACGACGTACATAAATTAATTGAAAATAGAGATTTAATATTAGGTGGAGTATTAATTCCTCATAATATGGGATTGCTTGGTCATTCAGATGCCGATGTACTTGTTCATGCCATAATGGATAGCCTTCTTGGTGCTGCTGCTCTAGGTGACATAGGTAAACATTTTCCTGATACAGATGAGAAGTATAAAGGTATTTCAAGTATAAAACTTCTAAAAGAAGTTAACGCTCTTTTATTGAATGAGGGATATAAAATAGGTAATATAGATGCCACTATAATAGCCCAAAAGCCAAAACTTTGTAATTATATTCCACAAATGAGAGAAAGTATTTCTAATGCATTAAACATAAATATCGATAAAATAAATATAAAAGCTACTACTGAGGAAGGTCTCGGTTTTACAGGTAATGAAACAGGAATTTCAAGTCAAAGTATTTCTCTGATTTATAGAGAAAGTTAATTTATAATATGTTCCATAACTTACACTAATTTGGGTGGTGATATCTAATGAAAAAATTTTTTAACTCTAATTCAAAAGCAAAACTTTCTTTGATTACAGCTTTACCAGTATTTATTTTATTAGTTATTGAATGCATTTTATTGATTATTGAAGGGTCTTTAATTTATTTTAAATGTTATAACTCTATAAAATCCACTGTAAGTTCAGCTGTTTTCTCTAAAACAATTTCGTCTATAGGTATCTTTATAACAATAACTATTGCTGTAACTTTAATTATTTCAATTGCAATAATAATGTTTTGTTATAAAGCATTATTTTCAAAATTTTCTTTATTAAAAGATAAATTAGAAAAAATATCCTCTGGTGACTTGTCCGTTGAGGCTCTTACTTCTAATTCTAAAGATGACATTGGTGTTATATCTCAGGGTTTTAATAATATATTAGGCAAGATAAATTCTCTAACTAGTCAAGTTAAAACATCTTCTGACACAGTTTTAAAAACATCATCATCACTAAAAAACTTAACTTTAAAAGCTGATGATTCTGCAAATGAAATTGCTGCTGCAATAGATGAGATTGCTAAAGCTTCTGAAATACAATCAGCAAATGCTGAAGAATGTTGTAAAAAAGGAGATTCTCTTTCTGAAAAAATAGGGAAAGTACTTGTTGGTACAGAGGTAATGGATTCAGAAGCAGAAACTTTTAATAGCTTAATAGATCAAGGTCTTAAAACTATTTCTAATTTAACAGATAAATCTCAAAAAGCTTTAGAGTCAACATCTAAAGTTAATGATATAGTTTTAAAAGTTCATCAAAATTCTAATGACATAGGCAATATAACAAAAACTGTTTCTCAAATAGCAGAGCAAACAAACCTTCTTGCTTTAAATGCAGCAATAGAAGCTGCTCGTGCAGGTGAAGCTGGCAAAGGATTCTCTGTTGTTGCTGATGAAGTTAAAAAACTTGCAGAACAAGTTACTTCATCCATAGTTGAAATTGAAAGCCTAATAAAAGAAATACAACTTCATTCAGGTGAGGCTGTAACTGCTATAGCAAGCGCTTCTGAAGTTGTTAAGGAAGAAAATTTATCATCATCTGAAACAAAAAAAGTTTTTACAGATATTTCAGATGTAGTATTTGAAATGAGTGCTGTTGTAGGTGAAATAAAAAATGCAAATGAAGATATGGCAACTGAAAAAGATTCTCTCATTGATTTAATTTCACAAATTTCTTCTGAAACACAAGAAACGTCAGCTTCAGTACAACAAGTTGCTGCAAGCGCAGATAGTCAACTTAAATCTATGAAAGAAGTTGCTAATTATTCATCTGAGCTTGAAAAACTTTCTGAACAGCTTGAAAAGGAACTTTTAATGTTTAGGCCTAAAAATTTGAAACAAAACATATAAAACAAAGCCGTGACATAAACATTGTCACGGCTTTACTTTATTTGCACCATAATTATTCAAACTATCTTTTTAAATGTTTGCTAAATTCTTTAATTCTTCCGTTAAATTCATAACTTCTTCTACACTTGCATTTGTTTCTTGTATGGCAGCTGATTGTTGCTGCGTTGTATTTAATGTTGAATCTGCCGATTCTAATGTTTTATTTACAGAACCCTGTATTTTCTCAGTTAATTCACTTATTTTAACAGCTGTTTCTTTAGAATTTTGAGATAATTTACGTATTTCAGAAGCAACTACACCAAAGCCTTTCCCCGCTTCACCAGCTCGTGCTGCCTCTATCGCCGCGTTTAAACCAAGCATTCTTGTCTCATCAGCTATACTTTTTATATATCCAAGTATATTATTTATCTCTCCAGATATTTTCTGAACTTTTAATATTTCTTTATTTAAATTTTCCTGATTTGCTGTAACCTCTACAGAAGAAGCTGCAAGTTCCTCCATAGCCGCTGATATTTGGCTAAAATTTTCTGAAAGAGTATTTGTTACTTGTTTAATTTTAATCTGTTCATAACCAATTCTTGATAAATTATTTGCTACAATGTATAAAATATCTGCTGCTGCTCTTACCTTATTTTCAGCTATACTTCTTATTTTACTAGCTTCCTCCATATATTGTTCTTTGTCTATTCCAAGTTCACTAGCCGTCTTTAATACATTTTGCTCATTTGGTTTATCATAAGTAACTTGTCCACCAAGAATAGTACCTATTTGCTCTCCATCTACAATAATAGGTGCTGCAAAGTCAATTAATCCCGCATGACATGTGTATATATATGGTTTACCTGTTCTTGCTGCCTCTTCTCCGCCTCTTTTATGAGATGCTGCACATCTATTTATTCCCGCTTGACTTCCTTGTGTTAAAGCAGAACAAAATCTTGTATACCTTGTAGGCTTCGTAACTGGCTTTCCATCCATATCAACCGTTATGCTAGCTATCTCCAAACTCTCGCCAAAATCGTCTTGGAATTTCTGTAAAAAATTCAAATCGATTACATCTTGTAATTTTACATTTCCAATGCTAAATGATTTTTCTGACATAAAATTCTCTCCCCTCAATTTTTGTAACATAGACCATTTTTTAAAACCCACAATTTTCACATAATTTATTTAACGCATAAAAAACATATTAAATAAATTATGTCTAAATATGATTAGATTATAGCAATATTATATCATATTATTAAATTTAACTCTATTGTAAACAATATATTAACTAAATAAACTAATAAATTTTTAAAATAAACTTACCTCCTATAATTAGTACTTTCCAGCTATATTTGGGTCAACTATAATTTCACTATGTTTAAATGTCGAATTGTTTTTATTGACTTTATATATCAAAATTGCTAAAATAAAATTGTAAGTTAAGTCGAATTTTGTTGATGAATATTATATAAATATAATATCTTCTGCAATATTCTAATATAATAAATATAATAATTCCTTATTACAAATAATAACCCTACTCCCCTAATACCGCATGTTTTCCCATGTGGTATTTTTTTTATCAAATGAACTTTCTCATTTTTCTTATTGCCTTTAATTTTAAATTTTTACATTTTTTATAATCTCTTTTGCTTATTCTTGCATAATCTGCCAAACTCATGTTTTTATAGTATACCCCTAATATTATATTCTTTTCCTCTAAGGTTAAAACTTTCATAAGTTCAAGAACCTCTTGTTTATTTAAAAAAACATCTTCCATTAGCCTTTCAGTACTCGATAATAAAACATTTTCACCTTTTTCCATATGCTCATCCAAACTGCTTTCCATCCAATTCTTTGAAGCTTTTCTTATTTCCATATTTAAATTATTCTTTATAGTCATAATGGCATAAGGGAAGAAATTTCTTTTTCTTTTAAAATCAAAGCACTTAATTGCCTTATACAGGGAAATATTTGATATACTTATAAAATCCTCAATATCATAATTTTTAAGATGTATATTTAAACTCTTTTTTATAATAAAAGGTTTTAACTTCTCCATAATAAGCTTTAAAGCATCTGTATTCCCACTTTTAGCATCACTGCAAAGCTTATCAAATTCTAAAATGTTATTTTCTATTTTCAATTACTTTCCTATTGCAAAATTCATTTTATTAAATTTGGGGGTTTTGTTATTTACCCCATAATATTGTAACATGTACCTTGATATTTTATTTTCAGCTCTTCTTATTCTTTTAATGCACGTATAATAATTAATATCAATTCTTTCTTTATCAACATTAAGCACATTTATAATATATTTTCTTAATATACTATTATCCACACTCATTCCCCCTAAAAAAATATAATTACATATATATAGATTATGTTTTTACATAAAATGGATATTTCCTTTAATTTTTTGTACTATATCTTTATCAACAGCTTATTCACAATTTTAAATATTTCTGTTGATAAGTTCTGTTTTTATTCACAATACACTCACATATTATCCACACCTGTTGATATGTATCAGCATACAAAACCTATAGACTACCTTTTTTCACATACCCTTTTAATCTGACAAATTGCTAAAAATAAAAATATTGAATATAATAACAAATAAAGCAGTTTAGATTAATATTAGGTTTAAAATTACCTAGAAAGGATGGTTACTTTGTCTGAACATCTAAAAAAGATAGTAACAAAACAAACTTGGTTAAACTTGCTCTTTACAGCCATAGGTGTATTTATAACTGCAATAGGCATAAATATGTTTTTGGTTAATGCCCATCTATTAAGCGGAGGTCTTTCGGGTATTGCTCTTATACTTCAATATACGCTTAAATTTCCTGCTGGAATTTCATTTTTAGTTATGAATATACCTCTTCTATTACTTAGCTATAAGATTATGGGGAAAAGGTTTACGCTTATGACTATGTTAGGTACTGTTTTATTTTCTGTAGCAATCGATATAACAGCTCCAATGCAAAACATATTGAAACTTCATGATAATATTCTTTTGTGCGTATACGGAGGAGTTCTCAACGGTCTAGGCACAGGCATTGTCCTAAGCAATTATGGTTCCACTGGTGGACTTGATATTGTTGCTGCAATTATTAAAAAGAAACATCAAAATTTTGAATTTGGAACAAGTTCTTTTATTATAAATATGATAATTGTTGCCGTTGGAGCAGTTTTTTTTGGAATATATAGTGCCCTATATACGCTTTTTTCAATATACATATCTTCCTTTGTAATTGACAAGGTTTTAAAAGGCTTTAATAGACAAAAATTAGTTATGATAATAACTGATGAAGAAAAAAGGATAAGTGATAATATAATGTATAATTTGAAAAGGGGTGTTACATTTTTATATGGCGAAGGCGCCTACACCTCTAAGAAGAAAATGGTTATATATTGTGTTATAGGTCTTAATCAACTTCCACTATTAAAACAAGTAGTTAAACAAACTGACGAAAATTCCTTTATATCTGTGATTGATATTTCTGAAGTGCACGGTGAAGGATTTAAAGGAAACATATTTTAAATAAGAAAGGATTGTGCACTAAAATTAGCATGCGACAATCCTTTAATAATATTGTTTTTTTTATTTATAAGTTGTAAAATAATTTCAAAGAATATATTTTTATTTTTGTGGCAAATTCTCCAATTTTTTTTCTAATTCATATACCTTTTTATAAAGAGCTATTTCTCTTTTTATAAGGTTCTTTTCAGAAAGAGCAGTCATCAGCTGATCTTGTGCATGAATTACAAGAAAATTAGGAGTTTCATTGTCCATTTGTCCTTGAATGAGCATATTTTGGTAATCATGACCTGCATAAAATTCTTCGTCTGCTTCATCAAGGCATTTTTCTGCTAATTCAAAATTTCCTTCTTCTGCAGCATCAAGTGCATCATAGGCTTTTCCTCTAGCATTACCTCCATGCAATACTAAGTTAAATATTATATTTTCTAAAGTTGGCTTTTCTTTTTCTTCCACTTTTATGCCTCCTTAAATGTTTTTTATATTATTCTGTTAATCCATTATCTATTTGAGTTTCTGCAGCTGCTTTTTTTTCGTTAGCTACAAGCTGTTTTTCATATGCTTTAAAGAATGGCCAGTAAATTAACGCTGCTATAATTAAGTTTACAAGTTGAAGCAAGGCACCTTGCCAATAACCACCTGTTGCAATTACTCCACCAAAGAAAACTGGGACGGTAAATGGCGGCTGCATAACAATTTTAGGTACTATATTAGTTGCAAAAGCTATATAGTTTACAGTTACCGCAGCTACTGGTGCAAGTATAAATGGTATAAATAATTGTGGATTTAATACAAGTGGAGCACCAAATATAAGAGGTTCATTTATATTAAATATTGCTGGTATAAGTTCGATTTTTCCAATGCTCTTAAGTTGTTTTGATGCTGAAAATAAGAACATTATTACAAGAGGCCATGTTAACCCTGAACCACCTATATGAGTGAACATATGGAAAAATGGCTCTGTTATTATACCATGTAAAGCTTGATGATTATTAAGTGCTGTACTATTTGCTGCAAGCTGTGCTGTCCAGAAAGGGTATGCAACTGAAGATACAACATTCATTCCATGAATACCGAGTGACCATAAAAGCATCATTAATACTATTTCAAGAACTGCTGCTGGGTAAGTATTAGAAACGGCAACAAGAGGTTTAAATGCATCAAGTACCAACTGTGGTAATGTAATATGAAGGTTAGCCCATACTATCCATTCAACTAACCACGAAGCAGTAATCATTACAAAGAAAGGTACAAGTGCCCTAAAAGTTCTTACAACATAAGGTGGTACGCCTGCAGGCATCTTAATTACAAGCCCCTTTTGCGTAAATAATTTCATTACAACTGTAGTTATAATACCTAAAATTATTGCTATAAATAATCCTTGAGAACCCAAATAGTTGAGTACATCACCAAATTTAACCTTACTAACATCTGAAGCTGGGAAGCATACAATTATAAAACAAATTAATGATAGCATACCACACAAAGCATCATCCATATCCCATCTAGATGCTAAACTATAAGCTGTTCCAAAAGCAACCGCCATAGCCATAATATCAAAGCTTAAATCAAATGGAATTTCAATTTGAGCTTGAATTGGCTTTATCGCATTACTCCAAGCATCAATAATTCCCCAGTGAAGAGAAGTTGGTGGATTTGCTATAATTAGAAACAGAGCTCCACTAATGATAAGTGGTAAGGCGAAAACACAAAAAGCATCACGGATAGATTGAAGGTATATATTCTGAGCTGCTTTTGCTAGGACAGGCATTAACTTTTCATCCATCCATTTCATAAACTTATTTGATTCCACTATAATTCATCCTTTCTAAATATTATATATTTTAAAGTTTGTCCTTTATTGCAAATAAACTTTAAATGCAATAAAAGACTAACTTTAATTCAAGTTGAATGACTTTAGTATCCCTACATCTTTCCTGCCTTTTTAGCTAAATCGATTATCTGATCTAGCACCTTACTTCCATCAAGCATTGCAAAAGCCTGCATATTCACTATTTCAACTGGTATATCATATTTACTTGCGGCAGTTTCAACTTCCTTTTTAAGATGTCTTACTTGTGGTTCAAGTAATGCAACAGAATAATTTTGAGCCTTTTTCTTAAATTCACCAGTTCCACCTGCATCAACAGTTATATCTAAATTTCTTTTTTTAGCCTCATCTGAAACCGCCTTTGCAAGAGAACTTGAGGTTGCCCCCCAACTACATAAAATAATCGCCTTCATTTTAAATAACCTCCCTTATTTTTTATCACTTTTCTATTTTTATAATTTTTAGTAGCTTTATCTAAATTTTTTTGATACAACATTATCATTTTTATAAAATAAGTTTGTACAACAAACACAGCTAATATATATATAATTCCTAATATTAAAACTTTAAATCCAGAAGAAATCTGTCCTTTAAAAAACAACTTTCCAGCTGGTACTATCCAAATCAATGCAACTATACAGAAAAAGAATTTTATCAATTTACTAGATGTATACAAAGAACGCTTACTTTTCATTTTATCCCCCCTAATTCATAATTCTTTCGATTTGATAATAGAGCTTTTTTAAAAGTGCCTCCTCAATAATTTTTCCACAAACTTCTATACTTGAACTTGCATTAATTCTTTGTATAAAATCAGCTTGTTCTATCATTGCTGCAGATAAATCTCCTATTACCTCAAGACTTTCCTTTTTGCCAAACGGCGCAATCATCAAAAATGCTGTACATACCTTTTCATTTTTATCCATTAAATTTATCATATTTATTGGTGTTTTAAGTTTTCCAACAACAATAGTTGGTTCCTTTACATCTTTGCTTACACAGTGATATATTGCAAAATTTTTATTGGGAAGTATTATAGTTCCCTGCCTTTCCCTATTCTCTAAAAGTGCCTGCACATTTTTATGCTGCTTATCATTAATTATTTTGTTTTCATTTAAACAATTTAAAAGTTCACTAATTATATCTCCTACTTTTTTTGAATAAACCTCTGCAAAAAAAGTATTTTTAACTGTTTTGTTTATTTCGGAACTATAAACACTTATTGCTTTTAACTTTTCCATATTTTCATTAAAGTAAGTTTCATCTTTATCCTCATTTATTGATATTTTAATATTCAACTCATCTTCAAGTTTTTTTATATCCACTTCATTAAACATAGGATTTATTACCACAACTTTAACATCATTTCTTTGTATTGGAACTGTAGATATAACCACATCAATGCTATTATTTCTTATCATCTCATCAAGCTTTAATATAGATGAAACCGCTACGATATTAAGTTCTTGAACTTTTTTTAATTTTACAGAGAGCATCCTAGATATACCTATTCCATTGGAACATACTAAAAGAGCATTAAACTTTATTAATTTACTTTTCATTCTTTCAATAGATGCCGCAAAATGCATTGTAATATATCCTACTTCATCATCACTTATGTCTTCCTTAATCTCTTCTTCTAGTATTTGCAGTGTTCTTTTACTTTTATTAAAAGCATCTTCGTACTCATCCTTTATCTCTGCAATCAGTGGGTTTCTTATTGAATATCCACATTTAATCCTATATATTGAATATAAAAGATGCATACTTAAATCTTTTTTTAAGATTAAATCCTTTTTTAAATTTATATTAAAAATTTTTGATGCATTTTCTATAATTTTTTCTGTCATTGTATTTATATATTCTTCGTTTAAATTTAAACTTTCACTGCCATACCTAATTCCTTGAAGATGTATTGCTATATATCCAATTTCTTCTTCAGGTATTTTAATTCCAATTTCATCTTCTATATAATTTGCTATGCTCTCTGATAAATCATATTCTTCAGAATTTTTAAGTTTTGCAAGCGTCAATTTATCAATATTAATTTTTTCATTATTTTCAAGCCGCTTAATAGCAAGTGCTAGATGTATTATAATTTCAATATAAAGCCTATCTTCAATTTCATAATTCATTGTTATTTTAACCTTTGTAAGTACCTTTTTAATAATAGAAATAGTGTTAAAGTCAATTATGTTAAGCAATCTAATATTAAGCTCATCACTAGTCCTGCATTGCTCTTCATCTCTTATATAGTTACTTTTTTCTATAAAACTAACTAATTCTCCCATGCTATAATTTTTATATAAAAGATCTATAATTGCATGCCTTATATTCTTTTCTTCAGACTCAACATAAACCCCAACACCTTGCCTTGATATAAGTTTTATTTGTTTACTCACTAGCCAATTTTTTATATCCTTAAGGTAATTACTTATTGTTGCACTAGATACTCTAAACTTACTTGCAAAATATTGAATTTTTATTGGGTCCTTAGACTGCAAAAGCTCTATTAAAATCAAATTCTTTCTAGTTTTAGCTTTCATAGTAAACTTAAAACATGGGACAATTAGCCTTAAATTTATTATGTCATTGTTTTCCCCCTTTAAAACTAAACCTTTTGCAGTGTTTATAATTTTTACATTAAAGCCTTTAATGCTTTTATTAATACTTGCTATCTCTCTATAAACAGTCCTAGTTGTTATAAGATAATGTTTAGAAAAATCTTCTATAGTAATTTTCTCATTATCTATAAGTGTATTTAATAGTCTAAGCTCTCTTGAGTTTAAATTCATCATTTCGAATCACCCAACTAAAATAAATTATTTCTTAGATTTACCTTATAGTATTATTGCACATATAAGTAATTTTATTACATATTTAATTTACATATTTATTATACAATCGATTACATGAAGTATTCAAGTTAAACATAATCATATGTTGTCATAAGCACATTGACATTACTTTTTAAAGAATATAAAAAAAGTCTGAATCTACTACATATATAATGCATTAAATTCAGACTTTAATTAAATTATCAAAATTTAAGGTCCATATTCCTGTGTCACACTTGTTACCTTGCCGTGCAAATCCTTATCCTAAATTTTCCAATACTTCAGATTTAACTCTGCAGTACCATTGTCAGCAAAAAAAATTACATCTTCACTGCCCTGCCTTGGGTAAATTCTTGAAGTAAAAGTTTCTTCACCATCATTTACAAATATCTCTACAGAAGACTTATCCATAAATATATTAAATCTCAATTTGCCACTATTTTCAACACTGCATTTCCTAACCCCACTTTTATGAAAGCCATCTTTACTTCTATCTAAAATAAGTTTTTCTTCCAAAGCATCGTAATAAAATAAAATTTCTTCTTTTCTGTCCGCACTGCACCTTAATTTTACACCAAAACTTTGGACTTTTTCATAAGAAAAATCACATAAGAGTTCATAACTATCACCTTTTATATTTTGAAATTGAACTTCTCCATTTTCCAAAACAATTCCGTTATAGCTTATCTCTTCTTTTCTTAAAAGTTTCATTTCTTCAACTGGCTTTTGAATTATTTTGCCATTTCTTAACTGAAGCTCTCTAATAATAGTTAGACAGTGAAGCCAATGTCTTTCGATGCTAGGGCTATTCTCTTCATCGGGAAGTCCCATCCATCCAACCATAAGTGTCCTGCCCTTACTGTCTTCCATTACTTGAGGTGCATAAAATTCAAAGCCCCTGTCGATTTCAGTAAATTTACCATAACTTAGCTTTCCTGTGTCATAGTCTAGTTTTCCACTTAGATACCCACATTGATATATATTATTATATAAATCTCCCTTTGCTTCAACGCCTTGTGGGCAGAACAATAAAATATCTTTATTTCCCATGTTAAATAAATTAGGACATTCCCACATGTATCCTAAGAAATTTAAATCAGGCAAGTTGGAGCCTGCTGCTTCCCCAACTTTATACCACGAATACAAATCCTTGGATTTATATACTACTGCTGTTCCTTGTTTTTTTTCTGTTTGTGCTCCAAGTACCATATACCATAAATCCTTGTGTCTCCATGCCTTAGGATCTCTAAAATGTCTCGTATATCCTTTAGGCTGGTTGCTTATAACCGGATTTTTTTCATCTTTTGTAAAATTTATACCATCAGAAGTTTTTGCGAGGCATTGATAGGTTTCTCTGTTTCCATCATCATCCTTTACATTTCCAGTATACATTATAGTAAATATACCATTATCATTTACGGCACTTCCAGAATAGCAGCCATGACTATCATACCAATCAAGAGGCGCTAAAGCTACGGGAAGCTTCTCCCAATTTATTAAATCCTTGCTTTTAACATGGCCCCAGCATACCTTTTTAGGTTCAGGATATACTGGATTATACTGATAGAACAAATGATATTCTCCATTAAATTCAATAAATCCATTAGGGTCATTCATAAAACCTACCAGCGGCATTAAGTGATAGTTTTGCCTATAATGATCCTTGCCCACATCTTTTTCATATTTGACTTCAACATTTTTAACTAGTTCTAAAAATTCTTTATTATTCATTTATAATCACCAACTAAAAATTTTCTACTTCTTCAAGAGTTGGAATGGAAGTTATAGCACCAAGTTTTGTACATACAAGTGCTCCTACTTTATTTGCAAAGCTAACTATTTCTTTTATTTTTTCAAAATCATGTGTTGCTACTTTAGCATTTTCAATTAAAGATAATTTGTAAAGAAGCGCCCCAACAAAAGCATCTCCTGCTCCTGTAGAATCTATAGATTTAATCTTAATACTTTTTACTACTTCCATTTCACCATTCTTTGAAATTAAAGTTCCCTCTTTTCCAAGAGTAACTGCAATAATTTTATTGTTTCCACTACTTAAGCTTTTTACTCCAGCTTTTACATCAGCTTCACCAGTAATTATTTTAAGTTCTTCATCACTTAACTTTATAAAATCAGCTTTTTCCATACATTCCAAAGAAATCTGAATAAATTCCTTTAGTCTATCTCCCCACAAATTTTCCCTAAAGTTAGGATCAAAAGATATAAATATTTCTTTTTCTTTTGCTTCCTTCATAATTCTAACATATGTGTCCGTCATCTCTCCACCAAGTAGTGCCGTTGCAGACCCAAAATGAATCATTTTATTTGAATATATTTTTTCTAAATCAAGTTCATCGTATCTTAAAAGACCATCTGCTCCTCTATTAAATACAAAGTCTCTTTCTCCATTAGCCTGCAATGATACGAACGCAAGCGTAGTCTTTGAATTTTCATCCATAACTAACATTGAAGTATCTACTTTGACTTCATCTAAAGTGTTCTTTAAGAAATAACCAAAAGGGTCCTTGCCAACCTTTCCAATAAATGCTGCACTTCCACCAAGTTTACAAATTGCAGCTGTTACATTTGCAGGTGCTCCTCCTGCTTTTTTCTTAAAATTTTCACCTTGTACTAGTGTTGTATCTATATCTGAACATATGAAATCAATAAGAAGTTCTCCTATACATAAAACGTTATTCATATTTATCCTCCTCGTATAATTAAATATAAGTTGATGCCGCACAAAATTTATTTTATACACAAATCTTAAATAATGCGAACCTTTATTCAGAGTACAACTGACAGAGTACAGAGTACAGTGAAGGTAAATCATCCTTAACTGTACTCTGTCATCTGTACTCTGTACTCTGAATAATAGTTCGCAATAATTTTAAGTTACATATTAAATTCCTACCTTAACTAAGTCTTCACCATTTTTAATCTGTCCGGATTTCTCTGTTTTTACAAATTTCATATCATCTGAATTAGTTACTATAACCATTGTTATTGTAGATACTGCTTTTTCTTTTACAAGCTCAAGATCAAATTCAACTAACTTTTGACCCTTCTTAACTATGTCTCCATCATTTACAAAGCCTTCAAAACCTTCTCCATTCATTTTAACTGTGTCTATTCCTATATGAATTAAAATTTCCATTCCACTTTCTGTTTTTATTGCAACAGCATGTTTAGTTTCAAATAAATGTACTATAGTTCCTTCTACTGGTGAAACAACTACTCCATCTACTGGATCAACTGCTGCTCCCTTTCCAAGAAGCTCATCTGAAAAAGTTTGGTCTGGAACGTCCTTAAGAGAAACAATTTTACCACTAACTGGTGCTGCTAACATTTCAATTTTACTTGAAGCTTCATCAACTATAGCATCATCTTCTGTATCATCTGCTTCTTCATTTTTTTCCTTAATTCCAAGAACATTTGCAATAACAAATGCTGAACCAAAAGCAAGTACAAGTCCTATTAAATAATTAAGTATATTTCCTTGTCTAACAATTGCTGTACCTGGTATACCAGTAACTCCAACGGCTGTCATTCCAACCTTTGTAAATACTACGTAACCTCCACCAATAGCTCCACCTAAAGCTCCTGCTATAAAAGGTTTTACAAATCTAAGGTTAACACCGAAAATTGCTGGTTCTGTTATTCCGAGTAAACATGATAAAGATGCTGGTGCTGCTATAGCTTTTATTTTCTTATCTCTTGTTCTAAAGTAAACTGCAAGTGCTGCTCCACCTTGAGCTACATTTGCCATTGACCATATTGGTAAAAGGAAGTTTACACCTATTGATTTATTCGCAAGAAGTCCTGCTTCTATAGCGTGGAAACTGTGATGTACACCTGTTATAACTATTAAAGAGTAAAGACCACCAAATAATATTCCAGCAAAAACACCTGCACTATTATATAAATGTTGAAGTCCAAATGAAATTCCATCACCTACAAGTCTTCCAGCAGGTCCTATTACTATCATAGCAAAGAAGGCTGTAACCATTAATGTTACAAAAGGTGTTACTAAAATATCTAATACTTCTGGTACAACTTTTCTTACTCCTCTTTCAATATATCCCATAACCCATACAGCTATAAGTATTGGAAGAACTGTTCCTTGATAACCAACCATTCCTACATGAAGTCCATAAACATTAATTGTTTGCTTTATTCCATCTCCTAATGTCCAAGCATTTTGAAGATTTGGGTGAATCATTATAGCACCTAATGTAGCTGCGAGGAAAGGATTTACATTAAATTGTTTTGCTGCACTAAATGCTATTAATACAGGCAAAAATACAAACGCAGCATTTGAAAACATATCTAAAAGTATATATATTCCGCTTTTTGAATCTACCCAATGGAAAGTATTAAACATTCCCAAAAGACCCATGAGAAGACCACTTGCAACTATTGCAGGTATTATTGGAACAAATATATTAGAAAGCATTCTTGCAAATCTTTCAAAAGGGTTCATGTTTTTCATTGCAGCTTGTTTTGTATCACTTACGCTTGCTTCATTAATATTAGTTCCTTCAACAAAAGCCTTGTATACTTTATTTACCTTACCTTGACCTATTATTATTTGAAATTGACCAGCACTTGTAAATATGCCTTTAACATCATCTAATTTTTCAATTTTCTTTGACTGAACCTTCTTATCATCTTTAACAACCACTCTAAGTCTTGTAGCACAATGCGCTGCACTTATTACATTTGCTTCTCCGCCTAAAAGTTCTAATATTTCTTTTGCGACTTTACTATACTCCATAATCTTTTCCTCCTCTTAATCTTTATAGAGATAAACCGATTGAAACTTCAAAATTAATTTGTACCAAAATGCTATCTTCTAAGCATTATGGTTCAAATTGATTTTGGTAGTTGAAATGGTATATCTATATTAATAATTTATTTTAGTGTATAAAAAAAACCTAAATTGAACTAAATGTACTTTACTAACCTTAAGTACAAATTCAATTTAGGTTTTGCCTGCCCCTACATAGATAAACCGCTTCAACTATTGAAATTTACTTGCACCATAATGCCCAGAAGACAGCATTTTGGTACAAATAAATTTCAAGTTTCAGTTGGTTTATCTTTACCAGTAACAATCCCTCAATATTAACTTTCTCTATGTTTCAAACTTGATAATATTCTTTGAATATGAAGTGTTAAATAAACTAACTCTCCATCATTCACATTGTAATCATAATTTTTTTCTACATAACTTTTAATTTTTATCACACATTTATATGCATCTTTATAGCTTTCTTTAACGACCTTTAGAAAATGCTCATCGCCATCATCTTTCATATTCTTTTTAGAAACAACTCTTTGTGCAAAGAACTTAAGATGCGTTAGCAATCTATCATATGATATGTCATTTTCATTAAATTCTATTGAATAAAAATATTTTATTAAGTTTAAAATGTTTTCAACTATTTCTGTTATACTTATGGTATTGTCCATGGTTTCTTTAAGTGATGCATCAATAAGGTGCATAGCAATGAAACCAGCTTCATCAACCTTAAACTTTATTCCAAGCTCCCTGTCAATATATTCTAAAGCCCACAAACCAATGTTGTATTCTTTTTTATAAATCCTTTGTATATCCCAAAGCATATTATTTTTAATTTCAATACCCATTTGATGTCTCTTAATAGCAAAGGCTAGATGATCTGTTAAAGCTATGTAAATATGATCATCAAATTTAGTTTCTAATTTTCTGGCTGCAAAGCTTATTATTGCTTCTGAAACCTTCACATATTCCATAGGTACTTCATGTACAAGTTCTTGAAACTTTAAATTTTCATTCTCATTTTCAATTACAAATACCTTATCTATCTTGCTTTCATTTACCACATCTCCAGCTTTTTTTTGAAAAGCAATTCCAACACCCATAACAACTTTTTCAAGCTTTGTAGTTTCATCTAAGGTTGTAATTACATTATTATTTAGTATTTTTTTTATAATCATTTCTATCACTCCGCAAAAGTAAAATAAACTCACTAAAATTGTACCACAATATATTATATACGAAGTTCAAATTTTTAAAAAAATAAAACCCAAATTAAAATAAATTACATATAATTTACTTCAATTTGGGTTTTGCCTGCTTACCAGTTACAATCCCTTGTATTAACTTTATGTACTTATGATAACATTTTCATTGTTTAGTGTCAACACTTTTATTTAAAAAAATTCTTTAAAATTTCTTTATGCACTTTGAATATTTCTCTTGTGATCTTTATTTAATGTCCTACAATATTATTGCTTCACCATACATATTTTCCACTTAATTATTATACTAAGCTTTCCCTCTGCCAATTCTGCAAAAATAGAATTTCCCATTTGTTCAACTAATCCTTTTGATATTGTAAGTCCCAGCCCTGTATTGTTTCCATTTCTAGTTCTATCCGCCATAAAAAATCTATCAAATAAATGTTCAGCATCCTCTTTAGACAAATTTGGTGCAGAATTTTTAAAAACAGTTATGATACCATCCTCTTGCTTTTTTAACTGTATTTCAACCTTTTCTCTTCCATGCCTTATCATATTTAAAATTAAGTTAGAAATTACTCGTGTTACAGCATTTTTATCTGCATATATAAGCGGAAGTTTCTCATCTATATCAATTACAGGCTCTATATCATTATTTATAAAATCATTATAATATAAAGCTATAGTATCACATAAAATCTGTGACAAGCTTATATTTTCTAATTGAAATTTATATTCTTTTGACTCTAATCTAGATAAATCATAAAAACTTTCTATTAAAACTTGAAGGTTTTTAGCTCTCTTTTTTACTATTTTAATATACTCCATTTTTTCACTATCAGATATTTTACCGTCTTCTATTAACTGAATATATCCAATTATGGATGTAAGCGGAGTTCTAAGATCATGTGCTATATTTGCAATGGACTGCTTTATTTCAGAATTTATTTTTTTATATTCCGCTTTAGTTTCAAGCTTTTCATAAATACTTTTATTTATTTCCAAAACTAATTTTCTAATAACCTTAAATGGCGACGAAATAAGTACCTTAGAATTGGTATCAGTGTTATTAATTTTTTTCAATTTATTTATTATATCCTTAATATCATGGATAAGCAAAATACATACTATACAAAATATTATTGTTATAATAAAACTAACAATCGCTAAAGCTCTCATTAGCCTCCCCCTGTTCCGTCATGATTTATATACCATAATCCATTTTCCTTAGTTACGGAATAAAAATCTGGACCTATCACAGGCTGCTTACATGAGTATGATTGTCCGTATTGTTCATCATACCTTGATTTATAAATTTTTGTGTTAAAAGCACCAATAAAATAACCTTGCTTAAATAAATCTTCTCTAATAGCTCTTTCTGGCGTAGAATGGCAAAATATATATATCAAAACACTTGAAATAAAAATTATTACAGTTACAATTACTAGCCCATAACACCTTTTTAATGTTTTATTTATAAAACTCACCTTCCTTATTTAATATCTTTTTTGTTAAAGCATACCAAACCTAAAATTACAAATATAGCAATATATATCATTCCATAAACATTGGCATAAATCATATTTTCGCTTGTAGCTTTAAAATCTGACATTACAGTAATTAATCCAGTTATAAGAAAATCATTTATTCTAAGAATTCCCTTACCAATAAAAAAAGAAAGAAATTTAATTACTAAAGGTATACCAGCAAATACTCCAAAAAACGTTCCATTTTTATATTCTTCAACATTAATCATATCTATTACCATTAAAATCACTATTATAGGAAAATTAAACCCATATGGACTTACCGTTATCTGCATAATACCAATCAAGCTAATGAAATAATCTTCTAGATTAAATCCAATTTCATACATCCAGAATAACTTTATTCCATTTTTCATAAGCAGCTCAGCTATAATTTCAGGCTTGTCTATTTTCTCATACAATCTTATTTCATTGCCACTTAGAACTTCATACTTGTTACACTGAAATTCTCTTTCAATTATAATTGAAGCTTTCTCAATATTGTTAACCTTGATTGATAAACACTTTTTGCATTTTTTCTTCAATTCCTTACTAGATACCTGTTCTATCAATTCACCTTTATTAATAAAACCATAGTTAGTTGCAAGCTGTGATAATTCACCTAATATATGACTTGAAATAATTATAGTAGTACCATTTTCTCTATTTAATTTCAATAAAATTTCCCTTGCTTCTTTAATTCCCTCAGGGTCAAGTCCATTAATTGGTTCATCTAATATAAGTAAATCCGGACTTGCCATAATAGCTAATGCCATACCCAAACGCTGTTTCATGCCCATTGAAAAATTTTTGAACTTTTTACTTCCTGTATTCTTAAGTCCAACAAATTCAAGTGCAAAATCAACTGAATTTACTTCCACAATCCCCCTTTGTATTCTGTAATATTCAAGATTTTTTCTTGCAGATAAATATGGGAAAAAACACGGTGTTTCAATTATGCTGCCACTTCTCATTCTCGCTTTATTCAAGCCTTCCTTAGAAGTTTCATCAAATAATTCAATTTCCCCACTAGTTGGACTCGAAAGACCGCTTATCATCCTAAGAAAAGTAGTTTTACCAGCACCATTTTTCCCAACAAGTCCGTAAATTTCTCCTCTTTTTACTTCAATATTTAAATTATTAGCCGCAATTTGATTTCCATATTGTTTAGTCAAATTTTAGGTTCTAAGTATAACCTCTGGCATTTAAATCAACTCCTTTTCTTGTATATTAAAATACTTAATACAAGAAAGCTTTAAAAAAGTATTAAGAAAGTCTTAAATCTAACTGCCAAGCTTAAAACCTATTCCCCAAACTGTATGGATATATTCAGTATCCAAATCAACCTCGGTTATTTTTGAACGAATTTTGCTAACATGAACATTTATGGTATTATCATCATCTACATAATTTCCTCTCCAAACGGTTTCAAATAAATTGGATTTTGTAAAAACCTTATTAGGATAGCTTAAAAGCATTTCAAGTATAGAAAATTCTTTTGCAGTTAAATATATCTCTTTTTCTTTTACCTCAACCTTAAGGGTTTCCTTATTTAATATTAAGTTTTTATATTTCAAAATATTTTGCCTTTCATTTGACTTAGAAAAAACCATATATCTTCTAAGCTGAGCCTCAACTCTTGCAAGTACTTCTTTAACATCGAAAGGTTTAGACATAAAATCATCTGCACCAAGTTTTAGTACATCTATTTTAACTTCTTGTCCCATTTTTGCTGATATTACTATAATAGGCATAGTTTTAACTTTTCTTATTTTAGCTATAAGCTCCTCTCCAGTTATTCCTGGCAGCATTAAATCAAGCAAAATCAGCTGAAAATCATATCTTTCCATACACATTTCTGCTTCTGAACCAGAATATGTGCATCTTACATTGTACCCTTCCTTTGTTAGAATCTTGTTTAGTAAATTATTTATATCAACATCATCTTCTGCAATCAAAATATTTATATTGTTTTTCATTTTTCACCCTGCTTTTACACTATTTTGTTATATAATATATTATATAACAAAATAAAGGAGTAATACTATGGATATTTCACAAAATCCTCAACCTGACTATATAAATATTGATGAAACCTTGCGATTACGAAAATTCGATAATAAATATGCTTTTGCTCTAGAATGGTACAAGAATAGAGAAACTGTTGACCTTGTAGATGGCAAAAATTCTAGTCTCTATGACAATGATAAATTAGCAAGAATGTATAATTATCTTAATAATAAAGGCGAATTATACTTTATAGAAGTTAAAAAATGTGATAAATTTATTCCAATAGGTGATGTAACCTTTTGGCATGAGGATATGCCTATTGTAATTGGTGATAAAGATTATCGTAGACGAGGCATAGGATTGAAGGTTATTAAAGCTTTAATTGAAAGGGCTAAACTTTTAGGCTTTCACGAAATATATGTTGCAGAAATATATTCATATAATATAGGATCAGAAAAAACTTTTGAAAAAGCTGGCTTTAAAAAATATAAACGAACTGAAAATGGTTACTCATATGCACTTAATCTTTAATATTGGAGGCGCTTTAATGTATAAATACATATTATTTGATTTAGACGGAACACTCACAGACTCTAAAGAAGGTATAACAAAATCAGTTCAATATGCCTTAAATAAACTAGGAGTATCAGTAGATGATTTAACCTCCCTTGAAAAATTTATAGGACCGCCATTAAAGGATTGTTTTATGGAATATTATAATTTTAGTGAATCTAAAGCAGCTGAAGCAGTAGCATATTATAGAGAAAACTTCAGCAAAAGAGGTCTTTTTGAAAATGAAGTTTATATTGGCGTAGAAACTATGTTAACTAAGCTAAAGGAAACTGGTCTTCATTTAATTGTTGCCACCTCAAAACCCACTGTATTTTCAGAAAAAATATTGGAACATTTTAATTTAGCTCAATACTTTGACGCTATAGTTGGAAGCACTTTAGATGGTTCAAGAAGTAAAAAGGCTGATGTAATAAAATTTGCCTTAGAGGAATGTAAAATAAAAACCAGTGAGGCAATAATGATTGGTGATAGAGAACATGATATGATAGGTGCTAAAGAAAATGGTCTTGCAGCTATAGGAGTTACTTATGGTTACGGATCTTATGATGAATTAGAGAAATCTGGAGCTACATATATTGTGAATTCTGTTTATGAACTTTTGAAAAAAATAGAAACGCTAAACTTTATTCAGAGTACAGTTGACAGAGTACAGAGTACAGTTAAGGATGATTTTCTGTAGCAAAGCTACAGAAAATCTTAAAACTTATTTTTGATTGCTTACGCAATCGAGGTATTAATGTTGTTCAGCGAAGCTGACAACATTTAAGTTTAAGATTTACCTGACGTAAGGAAAGGTAAATCATCCTTCATTGTACTCTGTACTCTGTACTTTGTACTCTGATTTAACGCTTCGCAATAATTTTATAGTTTAAATTAATTTAATTAGAGATAAACCATTTGAAACGCTATATCTCTAACCATCTTACTCCCAAGTTCCCCAAACTTCCGGTTTATACCCAACTGTAGCTTGTTTTCCATTTCTAACTATAGGAGTAACATACACTTCTGGATTATTTAAAAGTATTTCTGTTTTAATATCCTCAGATCTTATTTTATCTAAATTTAAAGTTAAATACTTTTTGGCTTTGACATTTATTAGATTATTTAATCCAACATTTGCTTTAACACTGCTTAGTTCCCCTTTACTCAAGGCTTTTTCTTTTAAATCTATAAATTGATATTTTATTTTTCTTTCCTTAAAATATCTTTCTGCTTTTTTTGTATCAAAACATTTTTTAGTACCAAAAATTTGAATATTCATTTCACACCTCTAATTTTTAAATAATATATTACTTAAAACTTTATTAATAATAATATCACATTTTGATAAAATAATTTTATTGAAAAATATATGAAATTGCATAAAAATGTTGTATAGTAAGTATTGAGATACTATTATGTAAAATTTAACACTCAAATTATCTTTTTTATACATAATCCCAGCTTAAATAATAAAATCAAACTCTAAGGATGTGATACTATGGACAAGAATGTATTAAAAACTCATATACAAAAGGTAAATAGAATACTAGTAATCCTATCTTGGATTATTGTTCTTATAGGTGCAGTTGAATTTTTTACAAATTCAAGGTTTATGATTGCTTCAAGCTTTGAACTTACAATAGAACTTATAGGTATTATATTTGCTAGCATACTATTTTATTTAAAAAAGAATGACTATGTAATAGCTGGTATACTGTGTCTTTCTAAATTTATTGCCATGTACTTAAACTCAATAATGAAAATGGGACCAACCATGGGAGTTATTCACTTGATATATTTATTTATAATTATCTGCTACGCGGCACTTTATCTTAGTGAAAAATTTCTTACAATATCAGCCGTGATATATGACATTTGTGCTATTATACTATACTTTGTCACTAAATTTGCGAAGCTTCCTGATTTTGTTCTAACTTTTGGTATATTAAATGTTTGTATGGTATTATTGTTTTTTGTAACAAAATGGGGGCATGAATTAATTAAGAGTGCTTCTGAAAAAGAACAAAATGCAAAAAAAATCTCAGATAATTTAAAAGAGGTTCTTAACTCTCTTAGTGATAATACTCTAAACCTACATAATGACATCACTGCTGGAATGAATGACCTTGACTTTACAAAGAAATCAAGCGAAGAATTAACTGCTACAGTTCAAGAAGTAGCAAATGGGGTTACAACTCAGGCTCAAAGTACCTCTGAAATAAATGCGGCTATCAACGATGCTGATGATAAACTTAATAAAACTGTTCAATTTTCAAATGAAATGTCCAATGTATCAAAGGAATCTACTAAAACCCTTATTACTGCAGCAAATAAAATGACAAAAATGGGCGATCAAATGCAGATAATAGATTCAACCGTAAGAACTTCTGTAGCTACAATAACTAATCTTGAAAAAAGTATTGAAAGCATTAACAGTTTTTTAGTAAGCATTACCGAAATTGCTGGTCAAACAAATTTACTTGCACTTAATGCCTCAATTGAAGCAGCTAGAGCTGGTGAACATGGAAAGGGATTTGCCGTTGTTGCTAATGAAATTAAAACGCTTGCCGAAGATAGTACAAACACTGTTCAGCTAATAAATAACATCATAGAAGATATAAAAAACAAAGTAAGCGACGTTATTACGGCAGCACAAAACGGAAATGATGCTGTTGCCATAGGAACAGAAATGGGCAAAGAAGTTGGTAGTAGTTTTAAAGATATAAAAACTTCTTTCCAAACAATTGACGATTATATTGAAAAAGAATTAAATATGGTTAATAATACACAATCTATATTTGAAAAATTACGTACAGAATCAGAAAATGTAGCAAGCATATCAGAGGAAAATTCCGCTGCCACAGAAGAAATGTTTGCAACTTTTGAAAATCAAAATGCATCAATTCAAAAACTATATGAGCACATAAAAAAGATACAAGCTTCAAGTGAAAACCTAACAAAGCTTGCTAATAAAGATAATGAGAAGTAAGTATATTGCAGGATATTAAATAAAATATCTAAACTTACTAAAGGAAGCTATGTTTTAAATAAGTGTTGATTTTCACACTTATTTAAAACATAGCCTTATTTTTTTATATAATCCGATGCATTTTTATATTGAGATGTATCGGAATGCTTTGAGTTATATATTTCAACAACTTTTCCTATACCATCATTCGTCATTCTAGGAAACGATTTTTCAACATAACTCCAATTTCCTGTTTTCTTCATAGTTTCTATAGCTTCTGCATCCACTTCATTGTCTGAGTCATCAGCTGTAATTTCCATACCCTTTTGTATTCTCTTTGTAGTTTCATCATTTGTTTCAGTGTTTGAAGTATTATATGTAATCACGGAGTCTTTTGAAGTATTCTGATTATTACTAGTTTTACTACTTTGTTTTAATGAATACGCCGCTTCATTATTGAAGCTGTTAGCAGTTATTGGTTTTCTTACTACTACTGTAAAAATAATAACAACTCCTACTACGCCTACTATTAAACCTAAAGCCGCACTTTTAATATCAACTTTTTTCATAGTATTCCCCCCTTATCTGTTCAATTATAAAATAATAGTTTTTGTATTTTCTTAGGTAAATTGTAGCATATTTAAATTATGCTTACAACCCAAACATTTTCTACAATCAGTTTCTATACTAAAAACACACCACGCCTTAGATTATGGTATTAAATATACCTTATAATCAAAATTCCGTAGGCACGGAGGAATTTTTTCCTTAAACCACTGTAAATGTGAAGTAAGTGTAGTTTAGGATGGTTTAAATAAAATTTTAATAAATCTTAGGGTGGAATATTTAAAAGCCTTAGATGTTTCAATTGTTTGAGTATCTTTTCAGCGAGTTATTGAAACTTCTTAGGCTTTTAAATATTCCACCCTTAGATTTATTAATTTTATTTAATATCCTGAACTACACTTACTTCACAATAATTTTTACTTTTTCATTACTTTCAACATTCTTAACAATTTCACCGCTTGTTATCATATCTGTTACTTTATCAAGCTCTTTATACATTACTTTATCTTCTTTAATATAATCAACTTTTTCCCTTATAGTCTTATATGCAATTGAAGTACCTTCTCCTAATTTTGCTTCTTTTCTGAAGTCAACTGCTTGGCATCCTGCCATAAGCTCTGTTGCTAAAACTCTTTTAGCATTTTCAAGGATTTGTCTAGCTTTTCTTGCAGCAATTGTTCCCATACTAACGTGATCTTCTTGATTTGCTGAAGATGGTATAGAATCCACACTTGCTGGATGTGCAAGGACTTTATTTTCTGATACTAAAGAAGCTGCTGCATATTGAGTTATCATAAAACCAGAATTAAGTCCACCTTGCTCTGTTAAAAATGCTGGAAGACCATTACTAAGCTGACTATTTACAAGTCTTTCAAGTCTTCTTTCTGATATATTAGCTATCTCTGAAATTGCAATTCCAAGGAAATCAAAACTTAATGCCATTGGCTGACCATGGAAGTTTCCTCCTGAAATTACATCTCCATTTTCAAGAACTATTGGATTATCTGTAACTGAGTTTATTTCTATTTCAACTCTTTCTCTTACATAATTAACCGCATCTTTACTTGCACCATGAACTTGAGGTATGCATCTTAAGGCATATGCATCTTGAACTCTAAGTTCTCCTTGTCTTGTTGTTAAATTACTTCCATTTACTAAGCTTAAAATATTTTTTGAAGTATTGATTTGTCCTTGATGAGGTCTAACCATATCTAATCTATTGTCAAAAGCATCTGTAATTCCTGTTAAAGCTTCAAGACTTAATGCAGCGGCAATATCGCTTACCTTTAAAAGTTCAATTGCATCATAAACAGTAAGTGCTCCAACACCTGTCATTACCTGTGTTCCGTTAATTAAAGCAAGACCTTCCTTTGCAACAAGTTCTACCACTTTAATTCCTGCAAGTTCCATAGCCTTTCTTCCAGGCATTACTTCACCCTTGTATTCAGCTTCACCCTCTCCAATCATAGGAAGTACCATATGTGCAAGAGGTGCTAAATCTCCAGATGCTCCAAGGGAACCTTTTTCAGGTATTATAGGGTGAACTCCTTTATTAAGCATTTCAATTAAAGTTTCAAGTGTACTAAGTCTTATTCCTGAAAAGCCCTTAGATAGTGCATTAGCCCTTAAAAGCATAATTGCTCTTACAGTTTCAGCAGGAAAATTATTTCCTGTTCCACATGCATGTGAAATTATAAGATTTCTTTGAAGCGTTTTGCAGTCTTCTTTTGAAATACTTACATTTGCAAACTTTCCAAAGCCAGTAGTAATTCCATATATAGTCTTTTCATTTTCAACAATATCATCGACGATAGCTCTTGATTTTTCAACTTTCTTTTTAGCTTCATCAGTAATTTTTACCTCATAATTTTCTCTTGCAATTAATGCTAAATCCTTTAATGTTAAACTTTTTCCATCAATTAAAATAGTATTCATTTATATTCCTCCCAATAACTGCACAATTTACAGTTCATATTGCACAATAATAATAATTTTTTCTGTAACGCAAAAAGAGCAAGACCCACTACAATGAATCTTGCTCCCTAAAAAACTATATAAAATACATTTCTGTACTTTAAACTCTGAGCATTAAATCACTTTAAATAAAATATTAAATAACGAAAAATCCCATGAAGCTTGATATATCCTGACTAAATCAGCAATTTAAACTGGATATACACCAAGTCCTATTACTTCATGCTCATATCCTTTAACTGGTGCCCCCATATTTCCATACAAAACAACCGCTATCCAATCACCATCTTCAGAATCACCCGGAAGTCTTGAACCTTTAACAATAGTAAATACAAGTCCAGCAGTCCTAAGAACATTTCCAAGTCCAATCTGTCCACGACATACACCTTCATAAGCTTCTAAAACAGCATGATATAGCGAATGTTCTTCTCTGTAAATATTCTTTATAAATTTTTCTCTTTTTGCAGCTGTTTCTATCGAAGCAAAAATCTTAGAAGAATCCATTGCACCAACAAAACCTTTAAAAACTTTATATCCCGAACTTTCCGCCTTATTTCTAATACTCTCTTCATCACTTTCAGAAGCTAAGGATAATAGCATTGCTACTTTACCAATGCTTAAGGATTCAAACAAAATATTCACTTCCCCTTACTGTTAAATATTATTAATTTAATAATTACTAATACTATTTTATTATAAATTACTAAACACTATATTGCAACTAAAAAAGCCTATTTTCTTTTGGTCTAAATATAGACTTTTAATTGTAAATATGGTTTACTTATCTTTGGCAAATTATTCATCATGCCCTGTATACATACTATGGTAATTAATGATTACATTCCCTTTCAAGTTCATTAATCATAGTAACGAAATTAATTCTATAATGTATACTTAATTTATTACTTAAAAATTTGACTAAGGAGAATTGCTAAATGAAAAAAATAGGAATTAAATTTAATCTATCTCTACTTGTAATTTTAACTATACTAATTACTCTAACCTTAGGTACCTTCTCATGGATTTCAATAAATAATTTAATTCAAGAATCAAATGATAATTTGAAAACTATAAGTGAATACACAGTATTAGTAGATGAAACAAGAGATGCTCAAGTTCACTTTAAAAAGCAGGTACAAGCATGGAAGGATTTACTCTTAAGAGGTCAAAATCCTCAAGCATACAATAAATATTACAATGAATTTCAAACTGAATATAAAAACACTTTAAATAAATTAGAAACTGTAAAAAGTTTAATGAAAAAAGATAAGTTAGACATGACCATAATTAATGAATCATTAATAGCTCAAAAAGATATGTATATTAAATACACAGAAGCCGTAAAAAGTTATTCTTCCAGTAATGCAGAAAGTTATAAAGTAGTTGATACCATGGTAAAGGGAATGGATAGAATTCCAACTGATAATCTTGACAAATTAGTAACACAGATTAAAAATAACTCCAATGCATTATCAGTTGCCATGATAAAGCAATCAAAAAATGAGAGTACAAGAAATATAGAAATTTTAGTAGCTATTATTTTAGCAAGTATTGTTCTAATAGTATTTTTAACACTTTTAATTATCAATACGTATAAAAATATATCTAATTTTATTAGAGAGATGAAAAATTTAATACATGAGGTTGGAGCCGGTAATTTAACTATTCAAGGAAATATTAATTCAAATGATGAATTAAGTGAAATCCTCTCTCTATTTAATAAATTTATCTCTAACATTAGAGAATTTTTTGCATCAACAAAAGAAATGAGCTTAAATGTAGCTACTTCCTCAGATGAAATACTAAAGGCTTCCAATGATGTTAGTGATGGAATAGAGCAAATAGCAAATTCCATGTCCCATATATCAAATGGTGCATCAAAACAATCAGCTTCAGTTACTACTAGTAATAATGCAGTACTTGATATTATAGATAGATTACACATTATTTCTGAAAGTGTTAATAACTCAGAGAAAATGGCAATTATGGCTAAAGGCGTTTCCGAGACAGGTGCAAAAACTGTTGAATATCAAAAAAATAAAATGCAGGAAAATAAGAAAATTTTTGAAAATATAAATACTTCAATAAATCACTTATCACTGCAATCTCAAGAAATTGGTAATATTGTTGATATAATAAGCTCCATATCAGAACAAACAAATTTATTAGCTCTTAATGCTGCTATAGAAGCTGCCCGCTGTGGCGAAGCTGGCAAAGGCTTTGCAGTAGTTGCTGATGAAGTAAAAAAACTTGCAGAACAGTCTAGTGATTCTGTGAAAAATATAGCTTCATTAATAAAAGATATACAAAACAGCATAAATCAATCAGTATCAAATATAAGTATAGCAAATACAGTAATTACTGATCAAGAACTTGCAATGAATGATACAAGCCTTGCATTCAAAAATATACTTAAAGCTTCTACTAATATAGCTAATCAAATTACTGATGTTTCAAATAACGCTAATGATTTAAACAAATATACTTCAAGTGTAAAAAAATCAATGCTAGACATAACAAATATCACAAATTCAAATGTAGAATTAATAGGAGAAGTATCCTCCGCAACAGAAGAACAATCTGCTTGCCTTGAAGAAATAAATACTTCTATAGATCAATTTACTTCATTATCAACTAAACTTAACCAAAATATAGGGCGTTTCAAAATATAATTTTTATATGAAACTTTGCCTATTTACAAATACTAAAACTTAATGATATAATTATTGATTGATTAAAGATAAATACCATGAATTGGGAGTGAATTCTATGAGCAGCGTTTTTACTGTTGATACTCTGATAAACCTTATCGTTTTTTTTATAGCTTTTTTCTTATACGATATAATAAATCAATTTACAAATTTATCAGAGCGAATAGCAACACTATTAAAATTAGATGACAGCCTTAAAATTGCAGTGATTTCTTTCGTTTTTCTTTGCATAGGATGTTATATTCAGTCTAAAATGCGAACATCATATAGGGATATTTTTCCTTATGCCTTTGTTGGTGTAGTTTCCTCATTACTATGCGGAACTCGCCGTTTAAAAGTAACTAATTAAAGGACTAGCCTACTGGGCTTAAACTCAGCAGGCTAGTTTTTTATTTCCTTCATTTTCATAATTTTTCTGTTGACAAAACCGTATTACAAACGTAATATAATATTGTAGTACAATTGTAATACACGAAAGGATTGAATTGATTATGAAAAATATCTCTGACTCCGAATGGAAGGTCATGAAAATTGTTTGGAATAAATCCCCCATGCTAGCTAGCCAAATAGTTGAAGCCTTAATACAAGAAACAGATTGGAACCCTAAGACTATTCACACTTTAATTAGACGTTTAGTAGCAAAAGGTGCCTTAAGGGCAGAAAAAAACGGAACTTATTATAGCTATTATGCAGCTGTATCAGAAAATGAATGTGTTCAAGAAGAAACAAAATCTTTTCTTCAAAAATGCTTTAATGGCTCACTTAACCTTATGATGGCTAATTTCATTAAAGATGACAAATTATCAGAAGAAGAAATAGATGAACTTCAAAAATTGTTAGATTCTAAAAAAAAGTAGGTAATTTATTATGGATAATATTGTTTGGATTTTTAAACAAATTGTATATTTAGGACTTAATGCAAGCGTACTTGCTTTGATTATACTTTTAGTAAAAAAATTATTTAATAAAGCATTAACACCAAAATGGCATTACTATATATGGGTTCTGTTAATTATTCGATTATTAGTTCCATTTTATATGGAAAGCCATATTAGCATATATAATTTATTTTATCCTACAGCACAAAAAATTAATTTACCTAATAATATTGTGAGAAATATAAATACTGCTAATAGTTCATTTTTAGTAAAACCTATTGATGGCAATAATAAGTTAACACCAAAAACCAACACTACTATAGTTTCAAAGCAATCAAATTTGCCTAATTCCAATACTTTAAAACCAAAAACAAATAGATATAAAAACTATAATTTTATAACACTCATATTAACTTGTGTATGGATAACTGGTATATTACTTCTGCTATTTTACACTATATTCGTAAATATATCCTTTATCCTAAAAATTAGATGTTACAAAAGCCTAAATGATGAAAGAATAAATTCTGTACTAAAAGAATGCAAAAATATTATGAATATAAAGCATGATATAACAATATTTGCTTCAAATAAACCAAGAACTCCTTCTTTATACGGATTTTTTAATCCTAAAATACTGGTTTATGAACCACATATTAAAGTTTTAAGTAATAGTCAGATAAAATATATTTTTCTTCATGAATTATCTCATTATAAGCGAAAAGATATAATTTTAAATTGGACTATTGTATTACTTCAAATAGTTCACTTTTTTAACCCTATAATTTGGTATGCTTTTTACAAAATGCATGAGGATTGTGAAATATCATGTGATGCATCTGTATTAAACTATCTAAACAAATCAGAATATCAGGATTATGGTAAAACAATAATAAAATTATTAAAGCTTTTTTCAGAATCAAACTTTATCCCTGTAACATCAGGAATTTTAAAAAATAAATCTAGTTATAAGAGGAGAATTATTATGATTAATAGATTTAAAAAAAGATCATGGATAACAGTAACAGCTTCACTAATATTAGTAGCTTCAGTTGCAGTAACAGGTCTTACTAGCTGCAGTTCAACTATTGATCCAGATTTAAAAAATTATGAACCACAACCTCCAAAGGCAGTATCCACCAATAAAGTCCCTACTACCAGCAAAAATACGCAACCCAATACTACAGACAAAACCATCACAACTGCACCTATAGCTGATAAAAATGCAAAAAACAATGTACCAAAAACAACCACTGCAAGTGCAACAAATGAAAACACAACAAGTGCCACAACTAAGCCATCTAGTACTACTACAGCTGCACCTACCGCAGAAGTTTATCAAAATAAAGATTTAAATTTATCAATTACTTTTCCATCAAATTGGAACAATAAATATACTGTGAAAGAAAATTCTAATGGTATATCAGTTTATTTTAAGCCAGTAAATAAAGTAAGTGATGGAACTGGTTTATATTTCTGTATTCTTAAGAAAACTGCTAACTTAAATGAAGAAATGTTCGACTCCGTAGCTGGTAAAAGAGAGGTCACTGTTAACGGAACTTCATACTTCTTAGGGGGCCCTACGGACGTAAACTTTCCAGAAGACAACCCTGAATTTAAAGACTTTATAAATTTGCAAAAACAGATTCCAACTATTATAAATTCCATTAAAGCTATTAATTAAATAAGGGATCTTAAAGAAAATAACAATGTCATAAGCTTAAGGATAATTTAGTATTTAATCAATACGAATTATCCTTTAACAGACCCAACCATTCCGGCTACAAATTGTTTTTGCATTAAAAAGAATACCAAAGCTGTTGGAAGCGTGGCTATTACTACTCCTGTCATAATCATTCCATAATCCGGTGTATAGGAAGATCCCATAGTTGAAATAATAAGTGGTACTGTTCTCTTTTCTGGACTTTGAAGTGCAATAAGAGGCCACATGTAATTATTCCAACTATTCATAAAAGTAATAATTGCCCCTGCTGCATAAGTTGATTTCATTATTGGAACATAAATTCTTGTAAATATCTGAAACTCATTTAAACCATCTATACGCCCTGCTTCTAAAATGTCCTTTGGAAATGCCTTTGTATTTTGCCTAAAAAAGAATATTAAAAAAGCCGTTGATATACTAGGAATTATTACGGAAGCCATTGTATTTAAGCCTGCAATTTTAAAGGTACTGAACATTTTAAATAAAGGTACCATAAGTGCTGCAAAAGGAACCATCATAGACAATAATAATATGGCAAATACTCTATCCCTAGCCTTACTTCTATATATTTCAAATCCATATCCTGCTAAAGATGACACAGCCAAAGCCAGTACTGTTGTAATAATTGCAATTTTAGCCGAATTCCATAGAGATGTAGTAAAATTTAAATCGGAGTTAAAAAGGCTATTAATATTTTTAACAAAATTACTTCCCGGAATTAAAGAACCTTTTGTAACGTCTATTGATTTATTAGTCATGCTTATAATCATCCACAAAAATGGAAAAATTGAAATTAAAGATGCTATAATCAAAAATATATATTCAAGTATTTTCTTAAAATTTTTCATTTTTTATCACCCGCCACTTTAAATTGTATTGCTGATAATATTACAATCATAACAACAATAGTATAAGAAACTGCAGACGCATATCCAAAATTAGAACTATATTTAAAACTCAAATTATATATATATTGCGATATTGTAGTAGTTGCATTTCCTGGCCCACCTTGTGTTATATTCATAACTTCATCAAATAATTGCAGTGTTCCAATAGTGGAAGTAATTGTAGTGAATAAAATTATTGGTTTTAAGAGAGGTATTGTTATATTAAAAAACTGTTTTGTTGCTGATGCTCCATCTATTTTGGCTGCTTCATAAACTGACGCATCAATATTTTGAAGTCCTGCTAAGTAAAAAATCATATTATATCCAGTCCAACGCCAGGTTATAGCGATAATTATAGCAACTTTAGCCCAAGTTGGATTTGTAAGCCACTGTATTGGGGTAGATATTAAATGAATTTGCATAAAAAATTTATTCATTAGTCCATCATCTGCAAATAAACTTTTAAATATTATAGAATATGCTACCAAGGATGTTACACAAGGTAAAAATATTGCTGTTCTAAATAATCCTTTTCCTTTAAGTTTTTTATCATTTAAAAGAGCAGATATAAACAAAGCTAGTAAAATCATTATAGGTACTTGTACCACCAAATAAATAAAAGTATTTCCAAGAGCTCTTTTAAAGGTTTCATCATTAAAAAGTCTTTTGTAATTTGAAAGTCCTGTAAACTTTAAATTATTTCCCATACCTGATTTTAAGGAAATAATAAACGCCTGAACCATAGGATAAAAAACAAACATGACTATGAGTACTATACTTAATATTGTAAAAAGCCATCCTACAGTGTTATATTTTTTCTCTAAAGCACTTTTCTTATTAGCACTCAATTTTAAACCTCCTCTTTATTAAGAAGGCGATGCCGCATGAAGTTATTTTATGCAACATCCCCTTCTAAAATTTTGTATTTATATTTTCAATCGGTTTATCTCTATCTATTTTGATACAGCTGCTTCTGCTTGAGTTTGAGCATTTTTAAGAGCAGTGTTTACATCAGTACCTTTTTTAACTACAGATTGAACTGCTTCTGTTAAAATATCTTCTATATTATAAGTGTATAATCCATAATTTACTGATGGTATATGCTGTGACCAATTAGAGAAATCCTGTAAAGTTTTTTGACCACCATAAAATTCAAATTGTTTTTGGTAGTTTGATGTAGTGGCTGCGGCTTTAAGTGTACTTACAAGACCAATCTTATCGGCAAGAGTATTTGCAAGTTCCTTATTGCTTCCAAAGGTTTCTGCAAGGAAGTTAGCTGCTAAATCACCATTTCCAACTTTCTTTAAAACATACCAACCTGATCCTCCACTACTAGAAAAGTTTACTGAAGTAGGTATTGAACTAATTCTTGGTATTGGTGCAATTGCCCATTTTCCACTTTGATCGGCTGATTTAGTTATAGAACTTGAAATCCAGCATCCTGTTGGTACAGCTGCAACATCACCCTTCTGGAAGGCACTTACAAATTGATCCCAACCTGAAATCAATTTTACAATTCCAGCATCTATCATTTGTTTATATATTTTAATTCCTTCCTTTAAAGCTTGATTATCCTGTAAGTTTACAGTCTTACCATCATCTTTTACATACCATTGCCCAGCTGACTGCATCATTACTCTAAGTATTCCTAAATCACTTGGATCAAGTGTAAGCATTGCTTTTCCAGTTTTTGCTTTTACAGCCTTACCTATTTCTATAAACTTATCCCAAGTAATATTTTGCATGTCTGAAGGTTTATATCCTGCTTGTTCTATTAAATCACTTCTATAAAACAATCCAGTTACACCACTGTCAAAAGGAACTCCATAAAGTTTTCCTTCATAACTTTCTGGCTTAATTTTATAATTCATAAAATCAGATTTATTTATTTTATTAGACATATCCTCGAACCAATCTGAATACGATGTAAGAAAATTTTGTGCCCTATAATCTTCAATTGAAACTATATTCGGTAATCCCGAAGTAGTATTTGAACTTAAATTTGTATTTAGCTTTTGAACTAGATCATTTTGAGCCATTTGTACTATTTTTATTTTTACATCTGGATGCTTCTTTTTATAAATTGCCATTGCTTCCTTAACGGCAGGAACATTAAAAGTTTCATCCCATGTCCATACAACTAGTGATTTACTTCCATTACTAGCTGTACTATCCTTTGATGTGCTGTCTTGTCCACAAGCGCCTAAGCCTATTGCCATAAACGCACTTAAAACAACAGCCATTATTTTTTTTGCCTTCATTAACTATTCCCCCTTAAAAACTAATTTTAATTTTGGTAACCTAATTGTTAACCTTAACATAATTATAATTGAAATCGTTTTAAGCAATTAGAAATATATTTATATAAACTTGTTATATTTTAACCCGCTATGATTTACTCAAATTACAAATTTGTACTTTTTTAAGATTCTAAAAATATTTATATATATCTTTGTATTTATTGTGATTTAGCCTTCTTCAATTTGAAATAAATGGATTATTAACTTATAATAAAAATATAAAATTATAATATTTATATACTTCAAGTGGGGGGGATCTTGTTGGATAACTTATGCAAAATTTTAATAGTAGATGATGAATACCTATTAAGACAAGGCATAAAGCATCTTATAGATTGGAAAATGGAAGGCTTTGAGATTGTGGGAGAAGCTTCAAATGGAAAGGAAGCTATAGAATTAGTAGAAAAGCTTAAACCTCATATAATCCTTTCAGACGTTGTCATGCCTATTATGGATGGTGTTGATCTATCAAAAATAATAAAAGCAAGGTATCCTGAAATACAAATTATAATTTTAAGCAGTTACAGTGATTTTGAATATGTTAAGGATACTTTTAAACTTGGTGTAAACGATTATATATTAAAACCAAAGTTAAACCCAAAAGAACTTATTACCCTTTTAAAAAATACAGCTGCCAATATTCCAAATTTTATTCTTTCAACGCCCAAAAATATTAAAGAATTAAATCTAAAAAGTTTTTTAACTAAATTAATATCGGGATTTGACATAACAATGGAGGAAGAAAAAATCAATGAATTTTTCCCATATAAATCTTTTTTATTGCTGGGTACCAATTTAAAAAAATCAATTAACAATAATTCTTCATTGCTAAGGAGCATTTTTTCTGAAACTTGTGAACATAATTTTGAAACTGTAACTTACTATGAGATAACTACAGATACTAATTTATTTTTATTTCTTATAAATTTTAATTTTGGAAATGAACACGATATTTTAAATAAAATAAATACTATATTTAAAAATAGCCCCAATAAGTTTTCTGAAATGTTTTTTGTAGTTAGTAAAACTTTTAATAACATATATAAACTTAGAGATATCTATCTTCACGATTTTAAACCTTTATTAGGCTATAAATTCTATTTAAGAAACAAAACTATAATTTACTCTAAAGATATTATCAAAAGTAATTCAAAAGATAAATTTGATTTTAAATATTATTCAGACCAAGTTTATATGCTTAATATTGACGCCGCATTAAACTACTTAAAAAATCACATTTTATTTTGTATAAATAATCTAACCACAGATGAATTCGAGCTTAAAACGCTTTTTGAAAATTCACTTTATAGCATTATTAATATATTAGATGAGCTTAACTTTGACGTAGAAGAAATAAATAATTCTAAAAGAGAATACTTTCAAAAAATAGATGATGTAGAGTATGCTGATGAATTGCTTAACTTTGTTGATATTTTAAAAAAGAAATTCAATGAATTATTAGAAATTCAAAAGACCTCCTTTAATAACCACATGATAGGCAAAATTATAGAATATATATGTGCTCATTACTCTGATCAGCTTTCCCTAAAAGAATTATCAGATAGATTTCATTTTAATTATTATTATCTTTCATCTTATTTTAGTGCTCATAATAAAGAGTGTTTTAGTGAATACTTAAATAAAATCCGTGTAGAAAAAGCATCCAAACTTTTATCTGATGGAAATATACCCGTTTCTGAAATCAGTTATATGGTTGGATATTCAGACCATAGTTATTTTTGTAAGGTATTCAAAAAATTAAAGAAAATAACTCCAAGTAAATATAGAAAATTTATTTTAGAAAATAAAAGAGGCAACGGTTCATATGTATAGACTAATAAATTTTTTTAAAAACAGAAGTTTATTTTTTACTTTAGCTACAATAATGTTCATAAGTAGTGTGAGTATTTCTATTATTACTGCATTAAGCATTATGGACATTTCACAGAAAATATTTATAAATAATTTCAGTATTTCAAATGCTAAAACTTTAAAACAAATTGAGTTTAATTTTTACAATCTAAATAATAAAATAATAGATGCAGTAAACACCATGGACAACAATTGGGCTTTCAGGCGTTATCTTACTGAAAATATAACTAATCAGCCAGATTTATTTTATGTAATATACAATTTAAGTAAACAATTTAAAACTAACGCTGAAATTTTAAATGACAATTATGTTGATATGCTTGTTATAGGAAATAACAATACTACTTATAAAAATACTCAGTCATCAATTACAACACCTATTGAGGTTATTAAAAATAGTAGTATAACAAAAGCCGCACTTAAAAATCCTACTAAACTTCTGTATCAATATAATAATTATGGTTTTACAAGTGTAACTAATAATAATAATGTATTAATAGGTACGAAGGTTTTGATTAGTGAATTAACAAAAAAACCTTTAGGCGTATTGTATGCAATTATCAATGAAGACTCCATTAAAAATCTTTACTCAAATTTCGCAGCTACTCCTGGAAATGATATTGCAATTATATCTTCTAATGGGACAATCATTTCTTCTAGCATTGAAAATATAATTGGAAATAAAAATTTAAATTTTTTAAGTGCAGCAAAAAGAATCCAAAAGAATCACAGCGAATATATAAATTTAACTTTAAATAAAAAGAAATACACTATATTATCAGAGTATATGCCAACATATGATTTCTATATTGTAAATATAATAGATACTAATAAAGCTTTAAGCGATATGTATAACACAAAACAAATTATATTAATTTGCTCAATAATAATTTTTATAACTTTTTCAATTTTATTTTTAGTAACAAAAAAAACTACTGATCCTCTCAGAATATTAGTAAAAGAGATGTCAAAAATCACCGAATGCAACTTTAATAACCACATAAATCTTAAAGGAAATTACGAAACAGCAAAACTTAGCAGTTCATTTAATTATATGCTAGATAATCTCAATAGCTATGTAAAAGAACTGATGTTGTCACAAAAAAATCAAAGAAAGGCAGAACTATCAGCCCTTCAAATGCAAATTAACCCACACTTTATGTACAATACCTTAGCATCCATTAAATGGCTAATACTAAAGGGTGACAAGGAAGTAGCTGCAAATACCTTGGATGCTTTTATTTCCTTACTTCAAAATACCATAAGTGATACAAGTGAAACAGTTACTGTTGAAAAAGAAATACTTAATCTAAAAAATTATGTATTTATAAATAAAACAAGATATAGTGAAGATATAAAAGTCACCTTCCACATTTTTACACAATGCATTAGTTACAAACTTCCAAAGCTTATACTACAGCCTTTTATAGAAAACGCTTTTTTTCATGCATTTACAGGTAAAAAAGAAGGACATATACATGTATTTATATCAGAAAAAGGTAACAACCTTCTTTGCGAAATAATTGATAACGGAATTGGAATGGATGAAAATGTGTTATCCAATTTATATTCACCAAAAACTTCAACTCATAAGAATTTTTCAAGAATAGGAATAAAAAATGTTAATGATAGAATCAAGCTTTTATATGGAGACCTATATGGTGTAACTATAAAAAGCAAAATTAATTCTGGAACAACTGTTAGCATAATTCTCCCTATTATATCATAAGGATATGTTTGTCTATTTTAAAAATAGTTAATTAGTATTATTTTTCTAACTAATTCGGATTTTAAGTTTTTTTCCACAATGGAAGCTGATATAATAATATTAGGTATATAAAAAAACATGGGGGTAGTATATATGAAAAACAAGAAAATCATTTCATTCGTAATTGCTGCTAGCTTATCATCAGGTATTTTGGGAACTACTAGTCTAAATGCTTCAGCCGCAACAAATACTCCAAAACAAAGCATAATGATTTCTTCTCAAACTAAAAATCTGCTTGGTTCAAATGCCAATAGCTCTGACTTTTTAAATTTTATAGGTGCCTTGACTAAAACTCAAGCTATAAAAGCAGGTGAAACTAAGAATACTAGTACTCTTAAGATAAATATAAGTAATGTAGACTGGTCAAAGTTAGGTATATCCGATAGTGATATGACTTATGTAAATTTAATCCTCAGTGCATTAAAAAATATTCCAATGCAATCTGATACAAAATTTACAAACACTGAAACCGGTACAACTACTCAAAGTAATAATAGTATAACAATCTCAGGATTTCCTCTTACTTTCAAGACATGGACAAGCACTGATATGAGCAGTGGCATTCCTGACCAAAAAGTTATTTGTGAAATACCTAGCACTTTAAAATCAATGTTATCTTTAATTCCTGCTGGTGATGATGCCTCTACTGCTAATATTCTATCACAGCTAGGCTCAAAGAATTACATTTATTATGATTCTTCAGAACTTGCTTCTGATACTTCAATTAAATTACCTAAAACATCAAGCTCATGGCAATATAGTGACCTTACAACAGATTTTGTGCAAAAATTAATTGGTCAAATTGTTTCAAATGCACAAGCTAAAAATAGCAGTCTTATAACTAAAAATTCTGATAGTGAATATGAATTAAAGTTAGATAATTCATCTGTAAATGCTTTATTAGAACAATTTGTCTCTGATGATGCAACTCATAAAATAATACAGGATTATATGCTATCTGTAGCTCAATTATCTGCAAAGGATAGTGGCAAAGAATTAACTCAAAGCGATATAGCTAAGCTTAATGAATCTTTTACAACTTCCATAAACCAAATAAAAGAGGAACTTCCTTCAATAGAAAAGACTCTATCCGGCGTAACCTTTAATTTAGATATAAAATACACTATAGGCAGTGAAGGATATATTTCAGGACAAGCTGGAACATTTTCTTTAAATGTAGATGCAAAAAATTTCTCAAATCAAGCTAAAGTTGATGATTCAGAAGCTAATGCTGCTGCATCAGCCTTCGCAAATGCTAATATTGATATATCTTGTGATTTTTCAAACACCTTGACCGATTTAGGAAATTCTGTAACTATGGAACAAGCGCCTAACATTACAGCAGATAATTCTATTGATTATTCAGCTATACTTGCACAATCCATAAAAGATAATCAAGACAAAGCACAAAAGGACCTCGAATTAGGAAAAGCTCAATTGGAAATAAAAAATAATCCTTCAAAATTTACAAGCAAAACTTCAAATGATGCAAAAAAGTCTTGGAAAATAAAGTTTAAAAGAGCTATAGACCCTTCAACAGTAACTGATGCCACAGTTATGATTGTTGATGATGATTTTAATATTGTTGATTGCGATTTATCTGTTAATGACGACACAATAACAGTAACCCCTAAAGGGAATTATTCTAAAAATAAAAATTATCATATTTATATTTCAGATTCAGTAACTGATACAAATGGAATACATTTAGGAAAAGCAATACATCAAGATTTTAAAATCCAGTAAATTTTGCAAAGGAAGAATATCGCAAGATATTAAATAAAATTAATAAATCTAAGGCAAAAAACTTTAAAACCCTAAGAAGTTTCAATAACTCGCTGAAAACATGCTCAGACAATTGAAACATCTAAGGTTTTTAAAGTTTTTTACCTAAGATTTATAAAATTTTATTTAAATCATCTTGCAATATTCTCACTTTGCAAATACAGTGGTCTAAGGAAAGAACCCATCCATGAGGTTTGGACGTAAGTCCATTAAGATTCTTAACTAGTTATAACTAATTTCTAGTGCTCCATTTCGAAAAAATGAATTAGCAAAAATATTGTCGTGCCTACGGAATTTTATGGTAATGCAAAACAATAATTATTCGTAAAATCAGTGTACTTACTGCTTTAAGATGCCTAAATTGGTAAACATATTATATACCACGAACCATTGAATTTATGCATTTTACAGCCGAAAGATTCTTATCTTTTACTTCAAGCATTATATCAATATCTTTATTTGGAAGTTTATTGTAAAATTCTAAAAATTCATTTAGGCAAATAGCATCTGAATGTGATCCTATACTTCCTCCCTGCTTTTGCTCAGAATAATGAATTTTTTGTTTTCCATCAAACTTATCCCAGGTTTTACTGCAAATATTTATCCATTCAAATTCTGATATTTTCTCTTGTGATTGATTTATTTTATTGTGCAAATTATCAAAAATTACTGGTATGTGAACTTCACTAGATATCTTAAGGACATCTTCAATTGTATAACTTTTATCATCATTTTCAATAACAAGCCTTTTTTTAATCTCACTTGGAAGTTCCCTATAGTTTTTTATAAAATTCTCCGCGGCTTTTTTCTTATCTCCGTAAACTCCTCCGATATGAAGGACTATTTTATTCGTACTATCTACACCAAGTGTATCAAGAAATAAATTGTGATATTTTAAGTCTCGTACAGCATTTAAAACTACTTCCTGCCTATTTGAATTGAGCACAGTATACTGACCTGGATGCATCGATACCCTCATTCCGGAAGTTATTATTTTGTTTCCTATTTTCATGATTTTATCTTTAAACTCTACCTGCCATTCTAGCTTATTTACCTCATGTGAACCAAATGGAATAATATCTGAGCTTATTCTAAATAATTTAATTTTATTTTCTATATTATAATCAATCATTGCATCAAGAGCATTTAAATTTGCTTCTGTTATTTTTCTGATATTATCTTCAGAAGCATTTTTTAATGTACAACGTGATAGTTTAGCATTTTTAACTCCTACAGCAATACATGCATAACCTATAGACAATTTATCACCACTCTAATCCTTACTTTTTACTTTATCTTTTATTTCTTCATAAATTTGCATCGTTTTAGTCTTATCTTTATCATTAATAATTACAAAACCATCATCAGTTATTATATATACGTATGGCCCCTTATTTGCATTTAGAAAAAGTGTTCCGTGACCAAGTCCATCAACAGTATACCTTCCTTTATTTATATTATCCATACTATATCCAGATACCCTATGGAATTTGGGAATTGTATTTTTCATATAAACGTCCTTTATTTCATCCAAAGTATTATGATATGAAATAACTCCAGATTTTATATCATACTCGTTGCCACTTATATTAATCTTAGTTTCTGTATTATGCCCAGCTACAAGCAAAAATATCACCGGAAGCGTGCCAAGTAGAATAACAATTCCTAATCCGATTCCTATTATTTTATTGAATTTTTTGGCATCTTTGCTTTTTACTCCATCTGATAATTGATATTTAGGTGATTTAATTACAATACTTATGGTAAAAACCACTACATCAACTATAAAAATTATTGTTGCTATAAGTTCACCATAATCTATATTTAAAATAAGCAAAAGTATACTTACTACTATAGGTATTATTCCCATAAGCATAAGAGTCATCCCTGTAAACTTAGCAAGTCCTTCTCTATCGTATTTTTTACTTGAATCATATCCAGAAAGCAGCTCTATTTTTTTATACTTGTATAATACAACTCCTAAAATAAGCATTACTATTCCGGCAATGGCAAAAATTAAAAAAAGCATTATAATCCCCCCAAAATAATCCAATCTTGTTATATTAGGATTATAACACTTGTTAGTTAAAAATCAATATAATTAGTTTCTTTTTTTCAATTCATAATTCAACTCTCTAAGCTTTCTAGTCCAATAATTTTTATAGGAAAACCAACATATAATATAAATCAAAATAAATATAAACACATATCCTATTTTACCAGCCACATCTTCTGGTATCCAACTTCCTAGGATAGAAGCAGGAAAATAAAATATACTCATAATAATAAAATGTACTATTGTTTTCCTTAAAGCACTCCATTTTTCTATACTAAATACAATAGACGCCGCTGCTATGCCAAAACCTAATATTGCAGAAATGAAAAATTCATTCACCATCATTTGAACTGAAACATTTCCACTTAATCCGTCTTTAAATGCTATACAAACAAATATCGCTTGATTAATAAATACTCCTATTGAAGCACCCATGACTCCTCTTTTTATAGCTTCCTTACTATAATTCATCTTATTTTCCTCCAATACTTAAATATTTCTTTATTCTTGAAACATATCGCCTAGAAACATATTCTTGCTTACCATTTGTAAAATTAACACACATAGTTCCATTAAAGAACATTTCAAAATTTTTAATCTTATCCATATTAGCTATGACCGATTTTGATATTCTCACAAAAGCTGTTCCTTCAAATTGTTCCTCTAATTCATAAAGCTTTTGTTTAACTTCATATGTACTATTTTCTGTTTGCGCAATTATCTTTTTACTTTCACTATAAAAAAAGAATATATTTTCATGATTAAGTACATACATTTTTTCATTTTTACTTCCTATAACACGTCTTTTAGATGTATGTTTCATAAATTTTAATATTTCCTCTACCTCATCTGTTATCTCTCGCGCTTCTATTATTGCTCTATCTTCTTTAAATTCAGAATCTATTTTTAAATCTACTTTCACGCTATTTCTCACCCCTTTGATAATTTTATTATATAGGACAAATTATCTTTAAACTACAAATTAAGGATAACTGGTAGTTTTTTTATAACAAGTGGCTTATTAATTTTACTAACTATGCTAAAATATAATTAATCTATAAAACTAACGGAGGTTTATATGAGTAACTCAAATAGTCAATTATTCTTAAAATTGCAACGAATAATTAATAATTCGTCTTCTAATAATACATATAAAATAATATCAAAAAATTTAATTGAAAATCTCCAAAATCTCAATCATATCACTATAGAAGAACTAGCAGAACTTTCCTTTACTTCTATTTCTACTATTTCAAGATTTGTTAGAATGCTTGGCTACAAAAATTTCATTGAATTAAAAGAGGTATCAAAAACTTACAAGCTAAATAGATTAATGAGTATGAATGATAATATTGAAGACTTAAAATTTGATATGCTACAGGATGATGCTATTTTTAACACTTACATAGATACTATTTGTAACTCACTTCAAAACTTAAAAAATAATATTGATTTTAAAAAAATAGATAAAATAAACGAATTAATTCACAATAGTGATTCTGTGTCATTATATGCATTTTTGCTACCAGGTTCTCTTGCAAAATTTTATCAAATATCTATGCTCTCCTTAGGTAAGTATTGTGAATACTATGATCTTTCTAATATTAATCTAATTAATAAATCCTCTGAAAATTCATTATCCTTGTTTTTTTCAGTAGATGGAAATTTCATAGAATCTTCAAGGGATATTATTGTAGAATCAAAAGCAAAAGGAAAAAAGCTTATTTTAATTACTCAAAATCCAAGAATAAGATTATCTAATATGTTTGATGAAATTTTGTATATGGGCAACTGTGATACCGCCAAAAGCGGGCGATACAAACTCATGGTTTTCGTCGAACTTCTTTTAAACAGGTACTACTTAACCTACTATAAGGATGAATTAATATAAAATTTTCAAAATGTGAAAAAAACACTTGCACTTTGAAGGGTTAAACCTTTTCATTATATGATATTATCAACTTGTAAATTTAATTTTAAAGTTATTGCTTATACAAGGAGGTTTTATATATGAAAAGATTAAAAATTGTTACTATTGGCGGTGGAAGCAGCTACACTCCAGAGCTCATGGAGGGTTTTATAAAACGCTACAGCGAACTTCCTCTTACAGAAATTTGGTTAGTAGATATCGAAGAAGGAAAAGAAAAACTAGAAATCGTAGGTGCTATGGCAAAACGTATGTGGAAAGCATCTGGTTACCCTTGTGAGGTTCATTTAACTTTAGATAGACGTGAAGCTTTGAAAGATGCAGATTTTGTAACAACTCAATTTAGAGTTGGACTACTTGATGCACGTATTAAAGATGAAAGAATACCATTAAGCCATGGAATAATTGGCCAAGAAACAAATGGTGCTGGAGGTATGTTCAAAGCCTTTAGAACAATTCCTGTAATACTCGATATTATTAAGGATATGAAAGAATTATGTCCAAATGCTTGGCTTATAAATTTCACTAATCCATCAGGTATGATTACGGAAGCTGCTATTAAATATGGTGGCTGGAAAAAAACTGCTGGCTTATGCAACGTTCCTATACGTTACATGATGATGGCAAGTGAAGCTTTGGACACTCCAATGGAGGATTTAAATTTTAAATTTGCAGGATTAAATCATTTTCACTGGCACCGTGTATGGGACAAGAATGGTGTTGAAAGAACGAAGGAAGTTATAGAAATTGTTTATAATCCAAGCAGTACTAAGAAATTAAAAGGCATGGAAAACATAAAAGACATACCAATGCTTTATGAGCAAATAAAGGATCTTGGAATTTTGCCATGTTCATATCATCGTTACTACTATATTACAGATGACATGTTAAAAAATGAACTTGAAGAATTTAAAAAGGGTGAAACAAGAGCTGAAAATGTTAAACGCATAGAAGCTGAATTATTCGAGTTATACAAAGACCCTAATTTAAACTATAAACCAGAACAATTAACAAAACGCGGTGGTACTTATTATTCCGATGCTGCTTGTGAAATTATAAACTCTATATATAACAACAAGCAAACCCAAATGGTTGTAAGTACTCAAAATAATGGTACAATTTCAGATTTACCATACGATTCAATTGTTGAAGTATCAGCAGTTATCACCTCAAATGGACCTCAGCCAATAAATTGGGGTAAATTTGATTCAGCTCCAAGAGCCTTGCTTCAACATATGAAAGGCATGGAGGAAACAGTTATAAAAGCAGCTGTTACTGGTGATTATAATAAAGCACTTCATGCATTTATAATTAACCCCTTAGTACCTAGTGGTCAAATTGCTAAACAACTTCTAGATGAAATGCTTGTTGCCCACAAAAAACATCTACCACTGTTTGCAGAAAAAATTAAAGAAATTGAAAAGAACCTTTGATAAATCATGTACATTGCGAAGTAAGTGTAGTTTAGGATGATTTAAATAAAATTTTAATAAATCTTAGGGTGGAATATTTAAAAGCCTTAGATGTTTCAATTGTCTGAGCGTATTTTTCAGCGAGTTATTGAAACTTCTTAGGCTTTTAAATATTCCACTCTTAGATTTATTAATTTTATTTAATATCCTAGACTACACTTGCTTCGCATCATTTATTGCATGTATGCTAAATTAGAAAGCCCTTTTGAAAACTCATTTTGATTCTCTGGTACCCAATGGTTTTCTTTTTTTACAAATTTATAAGTGTCTTCTCTTGTATCACTAGATGGTGTCGCATTATTTAAATCATTGCCTATTTCTTTAATATATGCATCTAAAAGCTTATTTTTAAGGTCAGCTTCACTTGTAGCACCGCTGCTTTTAACATCGTCAATAGCTTGCTGTTGTGCTTTTGAAATTATACCTTTTAAATCTATATAAGTTGTTTTTATTTTAACTTGTGCAGAATTATCATCTTTAGATACTATACTTGTAGTTTCATTTAGTTTTTTTAAGGCATTTTGGAGAGCATCATATATACCGTCTATTTGTTGATCACTTACTTGAAGCCCACTTGATGAAATACTGCTCTTTAAACCTAAATTAAAAGCTTCTTTTTCCATTTGTTTTGTTTTATCAGAATAAGAATAATCTGACCAGCCAAATTTGATTATGTTGCTTTTATCACTTTTAACTTGAAAATCAAATAAGATTTTAGCTGATTCATCTGCTGTTAATTTTGCTTGTCCTGGAACAATTTCTTTCGTATGTTCATCCACTGTTGCCATAACCTGCTTAAAAGCTTCTTCATTTTTTATTACTTTTGAATTACAGCCAGCTAGCATTGTCACACTTGCTAGCAATATCATCACTATAGATATACTTTTTTTTACTTTTCTCATAAATTATCCTCCAACAAAATCACATTCTAAAATTTCGATGACCACAAAAAAGCCACTGAACAAAATCGTATCAGATTTCTCCAATACGATTTACATTTTCATATTATTAACTTTGATATGTTAAGCCGCCAACTTGTTTATAGAAATCAGAAAAGTTTTCTGGAAGCCATTGTCCATCTTTTATAACGAATTTAAAATTTTGTTCCTTTGTATTCGTTTCTGGCTTGGCATTATTTAATTCACTTACTAAATCTTTCACATATACATCTATAAATTTAGCTTTAAGCTGAGTTTCATCAGTAATATTACTACTCTTTGCTTGAGCAAGTGCGTCTTGTTGTGCTTTTGAAACTAAACCTTTTAAGTCTATATAAGTAGTTTTTATTTTAACTTCTGCAGTTTTACTATCTTCAGATACTACACTTGTAGTTTCACTTACCTTTTTCAATGAATTCATAAGTGCATCATACATGCCATTTACCTGCTCATCAGAAATTGAAAACCCACTAGATGAGAGAGTGCTTTTTACCTGTGAAGTAAAGGAATCTTTTTCTTCCTTTTTTCCTTCATCAAAATCTTTTTGAGTTCCCCCAATTTTTGATAAATTTGCTTTGTCCCCTTTAACTGCAAAATCAAATAAAATTTTTGCAGATTCATCTTATGCTACCTTTGGTTTACATCCTGCTAAAACTGCTGGAATTAGCAATAGCACCAATAATACTGATAAACTTTTTTTAATTTTTCTCATAAAAATCCTCCAATATAAATATACTTATAGTTGTCAATATACATATGTTAAAATTAAACATTTTGAACACATTTTGAATTTTACCATTTTTTACGTGTACAAGTCAATATATATTTAATATTTTTTTTAATTTTATTCAACTTTTTATAAAGTTTATTTTTAATTACATCATATATATTGAATTTACATATTATTCACAAAGTGATTATATTGTCATAATTGATTGCATTTATACTAAAATGCTATAATTTAATAAAAGAGTCACTGAAGAAAAAAGGGGTGGTTTTATGATTAAAAGAAAAAAAATATTATCAATTGTTTGTCTATGTTCAATATTTGTTTCTTCTACACTTTTTCCTAAAGCTATGAATGTACAAGCTAAAACTAAATCAGACAATAAAATCAATATAAGTACATCTCAAGTACCAGAATCTGTCTCAACCTTTGCCTCAGCAGAATTTCCAAAGCAACTTAATTCTATATCTTCAAACCCTTCGCAATACGGATTTAACAAAGATGAAGTACAAGCTTTTAAATTAGGGCAAGCTTTTTCTGTTTATTATTTAAAAAATAACAAAGTTTCTGATATGAAAGGCTATTACTATCCCGTTTTATACAACAATGAAATTAAGGGAATATTTGCAGTTATTCAAAATTCTAACGGGCAGTTTACGTCTACATTAACCAAATCATTTGCAGATAAATTAAATTCACTAAAAAGTGATAATTTTTCTCTTATAAATGTAAACGGAAACTTATTTGCAGTAGGCAGCAGCAAATTTCTACTTATCCATAAAAGCTTAAATAAAACTACTGGAAGTTCTGCCTCATTGACATCTTCTCAAATTAGGGAAATTAATAAACTTATAAAGAACAAAAATCCAAGGTATATATACATAAATATTGTTCTTAATATACCACCATTAAGTCCAGAATTAACACCTTGGTCAAATATTAATATTTATCCTAACAATAAACCAAATAGAACCAACACTAATACTTCTGTTACACCGGTATCCAAAAAGCTACCCGTACCCATCATTTTACAAGGTGATCATCCTTGGTGCTGGGCTGCAACTTCTGCTTCTTTAATTGATTACGATAAAAGCACAAATATCACTGAAGAAGATGTAGTAAACTATACTTTTGGAAAATTAACTAATGACGGTGGAACACCAACACAAATTATGAATGCTTATAAACATTGGGGGCTTAACCCTGTTATGTATAACAACCCATTAACTTATAATTCTGTAGTTTCATATATAAATAATAATGACCCAATAAATAGTCTTATGTACTATGATGATGGAAATTCATATGAAGGGCACAGTATGAGTTTGATTGGCTATTCAACTTTAAGTAATGGCTACAAATCATATACAATGATAGATCCAAATGAAAATTATTATGTATCTGTTGCTGCAACTAACACCGGAAACAATGTGGAATATGACCTTGGCGGAGATGAATTTGTTTGGTATCAGACAATTGTTCCACGCACATAAAATAAAAAAGAGGGTGTCGCATTAGCATAAAAAAATATGCTAATGCGACACCCTTGTTTTTAGCTGTTTATGCTATTTTTTAGCAATATTCTGATTGATAGCAAGTTCAACATCAAAAAAACTGTTCACTTTAATAAGCCTTTGCTATTGAGGCTTTTTTCGAATTAAAATGATTTTAAGATTTTAAAATCAAGCACTTTTTTTGATTGGAAAAAGATGTGTTTCGGTTTTATCCAATTGAATTTTATTATGTAACTTATTTACATTATGTGCCATTGCGAGCAAAATACTTTCCGCCAAAACATTATTTTTACCTTTGCTTAAATATCTGCGAAATCCCATATCTTGTTTTATCTCTCCAAAAGAACCTTCTACTTGAATGCTTCGATTCATCCTTAATTTACAACCTTCCTCGCTTACAATTCTTTTAAGATTATCTTTACGAAGTTCATTGAATAGTTTAGAAGTTTCAAGATTTTTAGTTCTTTCTTCTAATGGAGTTTTACAATTATGTCCTTTTATGCATTTGCTCTTATATTTACAATTACTGCAATCTTCGCATGTATAAATTGTTTTTTCACTTATATAGCCTGTCTTGCTCTTCCTGTTTACTATTTTATTCACAGTTAACTTCTTATTATTTTTACAGGTATAGTAATCACCAAATTCATTATATTCCATATTCTCTATCCTACTTATATCACTTTTATATTTCTTCGTTTTAGATATTTCATAATTTGTTGGTTTAATAAATGATAGCTGCATATTTTCTTTAATGTAAACATAATTTTCTTCGCTCTCATAACCTGCGTCCGCAGTTATGTTTGAGTACTTAAAATGCAGAAGATTTTCCATACTTTTTATAAATGGAATTAATGTTGTGGTATCTGTAGGCTGAGGGCCTACAGTAAGCCATACTATGTATTGAGAATCTACTCCATGTTGAACATTGTAAGCAGGTTTTAACTGACCATTTTTCATTGCATCTTCTTTCATTCTCATAAATGTTGCATCGTTGTCAGTTTTTGAATAGCTGTTACGTTCACCACAAGTATAGATTTTTTTTGTATATTCTTTTAGCTTTTCAAGGTATTCTTCAAGTGTTTCAATAGAACGTTGAATTGGATTTTTTCGTTTTCCACATCCATGTACAAATTCTATATTTTCCTTCTGTTTTAAAGTATAAAGTTTCTTTCTAAGTTTTTTTATATGCTTTATTTTAACCTTGTTTTCATATACAATTTTTATACCATATAGTTCTTCACACTCAGCTACAAAATCAGCCAATTTAGAAAGCAATCTTTCTAAATTTTTGCATACTGATTTCTTCCAAACAAAAGTATATTTATTAGCACAAGCTTCTATTTTAGTACCATCAATAAATATATCATTTCCCATAACTTCTCCAATTTCATAAAGGAAATTAGACATTTCAGCCATGATTTCCTTTGCGCATAGCGCAAAGTGTATACTGCGAAACCTTGCAAATGTAGAATGATCAGGTGCTTTAGAATCTCCTAAAAGGTACATAAAATTAACATCCCTTTTACAGGACTGTTCCATTTCTCTTGATGAGTAATTATGATTCATATAAGAATAAAGTACAATTTTAAGCATCTGACGTGGCGTTGCTTGATTCTCCCTTATACGAGAGTAAGTCGAATACAAATATGTTAAATCCATCTCCTCAATAAATTGACTTAGCAAACGCACCGAATCATCAGCCGGAATTATGTACTCAATATTTAGTGGAAGTTTTAATTGATAATCTCCCTGAATTGAAGTATAATTTTTATGTAAATTAATGTGTTTAGTCATATGTTAATTTTACCATAAATCTTTCACTCTTTTGAGTGAGAGATTTATTTTTTGTATTAAAAAAGACTATCGCACTAATTTTTTAGTGCGACAGCCCCTTTTTTATCTTCTTCCACTAATTTGATTTTTATATTCTTTTCTGCTTATTTCGCCTCTTGCAAATTTTTCATTTAATATGTTAGTTAAGCTTTGTGATGAGTTTTTATTTAAATTATAATTTAACTTTGTTGCATAAAATGTTTTAAAAGCAAAATATGCACCAACCGATATTGCAATAATCAAGGCACTCATAAAAAATCCATTTATTAATCCACTGGATTGTTCATACATAAAATTTAACATATTATCGCCTCCATATAGAAATTTTTCTGTTACAGTGTATGTAACCCCTGTATCTATATTATAGACAAAAAATATGTATAAATTATGATGTTTTTATTAAATGTTTATTTTTCTGGACTTTCCACATATAAATATAAACCATAGTCTAAAAAAAATAGTTTGAAAACTTTGGAAAATGTATTGTAACTTTAGTTCCTCTTTCAAACACTGATGATATAGTTATATAATGTCCAAGTTTTTTAGCCAGCTTTTGACTTAAATATAGTCCAATACCTGTAGAATTATTAGCTTTCCTGCCATTGTAACCTGTAAAACTCTTATCAAACACTCTTCCTATATCTTCTTCTTTAATTCCAATGCCATCATCTTCAATATTTAAAATGATTTCTTTTTCCAAATCCTCTGCATAAATTTTTATATTTCCACATTTGCTTGTGTATTTTAAAGCATTATCAACAACTTGTTTTACAATAAATTCAAGCCACTTTTTATCCGTACTTACTTCCATATCTACATTTTCAATCATAAGTTTTATATTTTTATTTATAAAGCTTGAAGATTCTTTTTTTATGCATTCCTTTATAACATTACAAATCCCTACATTTTGAATATAGTAGTCTTTGGAAAAATCATTTATTCTAGAATAGTATAATGCCTTTTGAACATATTCCTCTACCTTATCAATTTCTTCTTCAATATTGTAAAGTGTCATTTCATTTGGATTATCAATACTGTTTTCAATTATAAGTCTTGAAGCAGCTATAGGCGTTTTTATTTCATGGACCCAGGCTGTTGTAAACTCTAAATCCTCATTACTTTTATCACTAAATTTTTGAATTCGCATATTTGACTCATTATATAATTTTTTAAGTGCCTCATTAAGCTTTTTCTCGTGAAAATTTTTAGGTTCTGGAAGATTATTAACCCAATCCATTTCTACATCTTTCATAGCTTTATTTAGTTTATCATAATATGTTTTCTCTCGAAAATAATCAACTACACTGTAAATTAAAAACATTATTATTAAAATTGCTATAACATAGCTTACATCATAACTAAACAAGTTGGTTTTACTATCAAAATAAACCATACCCCAAATAAACATAATTATTATAAAATAAAATAAAGCGAAAGACTTTTTATTCCTTATATAATCTAAAATACTCATTCAATTATATACCCCAAATTCTTTTTAGTTTCTATAAAATCATTAATCCCTATGTCCTTTAATTTCTTTCTAAGTCTTGTTATATTCACAGTAAGAGTATTATCATCCACAAAACTTTCACTTTTCCACAAACTCCGCATTATTCTATCCCTACTTATTATATTTCCGTGATTTTTTATAAGGATGTACATTATTTTAAACTCATTTTTAGTAAGCTCTAATTTTTCTTCCTTATATATAAGCGTATCATCTTTAAGATTTAAAACTACTCCCCTATGCTCTATAACATCCGCCTTTAAATCTTTGTATGAATAAGTTCTTCTAAGAAGTGCATTTATTTTTGTCATAAGTAACTCAATCGAAAATGGTTTTACAACAAAATCATCTCCACCCATGTTAGTTGCAATAATTATATCCATATCTGTATTTCTTGAAGATATAAACATTATTGGAACCTTAGACACTAATCTAATTTTTCCACACCAGTAAAAGCCATCATAGAAAGGGAGATTTATGTCCAAAAGTACCAAATCAGGTTCATAATTCACAAATTCATTAAAAACATTATTAAAATCTTCTATACCTTTTGCCTCATATCCAACTTTAATTATGTTTTGAAGTATAATATCATTTATTTTATTATCATCCTCAACTACAAGTACTTTAAACATAATACACCCCTTTATTCAATGCATCATCCTTGTGAATTTGTTTTATCTTTTCCCGCTTACAATTTTCGTATATGAATTAACTGTAATAATATAATAAATCACATACATTATAATATAGGCCGCAAACATCTGAATACAGTATAGCATTATTTTTTCTCCAAGTAACTTCTGAAGTATAAACAATGCAACTGTGCTGTGGCAAATAGCTATTAAAAGCGGTAATAAAAATACTATTACAAGCTGTTTTGCAACAGATACTTTTATTTCCTTAGTACTTACACCTATATTTCTTAATGTTAGATACCTATCCTTATCATCATTAGCTTCCATTATCTGCTTAAAGTATATTATGCTGCCTGTTGCTAAGAAAAACAATACCCCTAAAAATACTCCAATAAACATAATTGAACCACTACTTTTATAATATCCATTGTAATTCTCATAATAGGTCATTATGCTCATTTGCTTTGGTACAATTTTATTTAACTCCTCTGTAAGTGCTTTTGCTTTGTAATCATTTTTTACAGTATAATTCGTAATGGCAGAAATACTATCCTCAGAAGTTTTATAAAATTCATCATATACATCATTTGAAACAACAACTGTTCCTTGGCTCATTAATACATATAAAACTTGAATATTTGAAGCTTTAGATATTTTAAAATTTTTAGCTGTTCCATTTGCAGAAACTTTAACTGTTTTTCCATCCAGCTTCCTATCTTTACCATCGCCTTGATTTCTCTCTATAAAAAAGCATTCATTATTTTTTAAACTTATACTTTTCCCTCTATTTTTGGCCCTTATTGCATCGTTATATTGTTTTTCAGATATTATATATCCATCAAAATCGCCCTTTCTATAGGCTTCTAAATTAATACCTGCTTTAATAATTTTTAGGCTGCTTTTTGAAATTAAATTATTGTCCTTATACTTTCCTATAGTACTTTCAATTTCTTGTGTAACTTTGTTATCTAAATTAATATATTCGTAAGACGCTGGATAATCACTATTTAAGTCTGCTTCTGTAGTTTTATAAAAGGAGTATGCTGTACCAACTGCTGTAAGTGTAACCGCACTCAATATAGCTATAATAGTAAGTGTTTTTGCATTTCCTTTTATTCTATATAATATTTGTGACGTTCCTATCATATTTGTCCCTTTATAATAATAGCTCTTGTTATCCTTAATAAGCTTAATTAACATTATTATAAAACTATTGAAAAGTAAAAATGTACCTACGCATTCTAAAACTAAAACAGGTAAAGCATATTTTACAATTTCCATAGATGTTTTCCCCGTTACAAGAAAATATCCTATCAAAATTAAAATTATAGATAATAAACCAACAAAATAAGAAACTTTAGGTGGCTTTTCCCCCTCTTTTTGTGACATAAATAGATCTATTAATTTAAACCTATATATTACACTATAACTATGAACAGAAGTTATTATAAATATTATTACAAATAAAAATATACTTATAATTGCTGCTTTAGGTACAATAACAAATCTAATTGTAACTGCTTCCTTCATTAAATTAACAAGCAGCATTGAGAAAAACTTTGAAAATAGCATTCCAAAAAAAATACCGCAAATTATAGAAAATGCACCTATGACCATATTTTCATAAAAAAGTATTCTTGATATATTCTTTTTAGTCATTCCAAGTATTGAATAAATGGCCATTTCCTTTTTTCTCTTTTTTATAAAAAAGCTGTTGGAATACCATATAAATATGGCTGAAAATAATGCTATAATAATTGCTGAAGCTTCAAAAACCACTTTAACTTTCATGCTATGCTCACTTTGCTCTACGAAGTCCTTATTAAAAGCAATTGATAAAAAAACGTATAAAACCATAACAGAAAAAACAGCACTTACAAAATAAGTTGTATAGTTATTAATATTTTTTCTTACATTTTTTGATGCAATATTAAAGAAGCTCACTACTCTCACCTCCAAGTGTTGAGAGTACATTTAATATCTTATCGTAAAATTCCTTTCTACTATTTCCCTTTGCAATTTCTGCAAAAAGTCTTCCATCTTTTATAAATATAATTCTCTTGCAAAAGCTAGCTGCAAAAGGATCATGCGTAACCATCACAATAGTAGAGTTATTCTTTTCATTTAAATTACCTAGGCACTCTAAAAGCTCTCTTGAAGATTTTGAATCAAGTGCTCCTGTTGGTTCATCTGCCAAAATAAGTTCTGGACTTGTAATTACAGCCCTAGCAGCTGCCGCCCTCTGTTTTTGTCCACCAGAAACCTCATAGGGATATTTTTCAGCTAAATTTTTAATTCCAAGCGTTTCTGCTATTTTATCAAACGAACTTTCAATTTCTCTTACACCTACCTTTGAAAGTACTAAAGGTAAAATTATATTTTCTTTTAAAGTTAATGTATCTAAAAGATTGTAATCCTGAAAAATAAACCCAAGCTTATTTCTCCTAAAGGAAGATAATTTAGGTTCTCTTAATTTTAATATATCTTCGTTTCCAATGTGTATACTTCCAGAACTAGGTGTATCTATTGTTGCAATTACATTTAAAAGTGTGGATTTTCCAGCACCTGATGGACCCATTATACCAACAAATTCACCTTTTTCAACTTCAAAATTAACTCCATCTAAAGCATTATAGATACTTCCACCAACTTTTGATCCATATATCTTTTTCACATTTTTTACACTTAAAACATTCATAAAAAACCCTCCTACATTTAAATCAATTCACAATTCACGGTGCACAATTCACAATGAATGTAGATTCATCCACACTTACGTGGATAAATCATTAAACTTATCTAAATTTCTTAGCTTTGCTAAGAAATTTTAAATCCTAAAATTTTACGCATTAACGTAAAATCCTCCTTCATTGTGCATTGTGAATTGTGAACTGTGCATTGATTTAATTATACGAAAGTTTATGTATTCAAGCCATTTATTAACCTTACACTTTTAAGACTCCAAGGTTACATTGTTGTAAGGTTTAAATATTCTTACTGTTTATTTCCTCAAAAGAATCTATTATAATATCTGCCTTTGATATATCCTGATTTCCCGAATTTAAATTTCTATATCCAATACATTTCATTCCAGCTTTTTTTGCCGCTAAAACTCCATTATGAGAATCCTCAATAACAACACATTCCTCTGGCCTTGCACCTAGCTTTTCAGCTGCATACAAAAATATGTCTGGTTCAGGTTTGCTTCTTTCCACAAGATCACCTGTAACTAAGTTATCAAAATACTTTCTTATTTTAAGTTCCTCCAATATGTACTCTATCAGCCTCATTGGTGATGACGATGCAACTGCTATCTTATAGTTATTTTCTTTAAGCTCCTTCAATAGTTCTGGTATGTATTTTATTGGCTCTATCTTCATATTAGGTGATGATATAAAATCATAAAATCCATTTCTCTCCATTTTAATTAATTCTTCCATTGTGTATTTTAACTTGTAATCATTTATTATTTTATTCCACATATAATAAGAATTAGTTCCTATAAATTTATTATATTCTTCAATGCTCATATCAATTTCAATAGTTTTAAAAAGTTCCATTGCATATTTTAAATGTATTGGCTCGCTGTCTATTATAACTCCATCCATATCAAATATTACTGCTTTTATCACTTTGTATGTCCCCCCTTGTAACAGAGTACAAAGTACAGAGTACAGAGTACAATGAAGGTTAATTTTCCGCTAAAGCAGAAAATTTAAAAACTTAATGGGCTGCGCCCAAACCTATTTTTTCATATTTGCCAAAACTGAATTCCATAAGTTTAAAGATTTCTCTGACGCAAGGAAGATAAATCTTCCTTCACTGTACTCTGTACTCTGTAATCTGTACTCTACCATTAATTTTCTACCTAAATAATATCCTTTAATTACTTTTTTTACAACCTAAAATCCCAAAAAAAAAGATTAGAGACAGCTTCACGCCATCTCCAATCTAATTATATTTATATACAATCTCCCCCATAGCATCTATTCAGATCACAGAGTACAGTTAAGGTTAATTTTTCTCCGCTACGCTTTGAAAAATTTTAAAACTTATCTTTTTATTACTTACGCAATCAGCGAAGCTGACACCTTTAAGTTTAAGATTTACCTGACGTAAGGTTTATTAATATACAAAGTTTTATTGCACTGCTATTGAAAGTAATTCTACTAAGTTAAAGAACCTACATGGGCTTACGCCCAAACCTCTAGACTAAGTTTAGTAATGGAAATATATTTTGCTTGTTACATTTGAAATTAGTAGGATTAGGTTCGTGAATTTACATGGGCTTACGCCCAAACCCCTAGTATGTGTACCTTCACTGTACTCTGTACTCTGTCATCTGTACTCTAATTTTATAACTATCTTGCTAATCTTTTTATAAACTCATTGACATCTGTAATTTCAAATATGTCTTTTTTAGGAAGAACTCTACCAGTTGACTGTGTTGTCATATTAACCTTAATATTTATAGGTTGAATATCCCCATTCTCCTTGAGGTCATCGCAAAATTTTGTATACCTTTCTTGCTCGTTTCCTTCATAAGTACAAGTATTATAACTTGCACCAAAAGTTATAGAAAACTTGTACTCTATATTAAAATTATCTGGCTCTCCTGTAACAAATAACTTAAACATCTTTTTAGCCATATTCATCCTCCTTTTCGTCAATTTTAATTGTTCTTCTAAAAAATCACCACTTTATGCAATTACATATCTACTCCATTACCTTCTACTTCTGCACCTTGTTTTTCTTGTGCTACATATATCTTATCTTGTGCTTTAAAGAATGGTAAATATATAGCTGTTGAAATTAACATTATTACAATTTGTAATACAGCACCTTGCCAGCTTGCAACTATAAGACCTGATATTATAGGTGGTGTTGTCCAAGGAGCTAATATACCAGTAAAGCATGGAACCAAGCCAAAATATATAGAAAGATAAGTAAGCAAACCAGAAATTAAAGGCACTACTATAAATGGTATAAACATAAATGGATTCAAAACTATTGGAAAACCAAATAATACTGGTTCATTTATATTGAATAAACCTGGAACTAAAGCAAGTTTTCCGAGTGTCTTACATCTTTGTGACCTTCCAAATAAAATCATTGAAAGAACAAGACCAAATGTTATTCCTGAACCACCTAATACAACAAAGTTATCCTGGAATTGCTGAGCTATTATGTGAGCATTCCTTCCTGCACCAGAAGCTACTAATGCAATATGCTTGTTTACAAGATCTTGATTTGCTGTAAAGTTTGCTGTATATATAGCCTGCATAACACCACTAGCAAGAGCTGCACCATGGATACCAAACCACCAAAAGAAACTTATTATAAGTGGTATTGCAATTGCGCCACCAAGTGAATCTGTTATACCTTGTAGTGGAATCTCCAATGTCTTATATACCCATTCTGAGAAAGTTCCTGCACCCAATACATGGAATATTACAAATACTACTGCTGAACCAATTACAAGTACTGCTGCTGGAATAAGTGCAGAGAAAGCATTTACAACACCCTGAGGTACACCTTCTGGCATGTGTATAACAATATCCTTATTAATAAATAAAGAATATACATAACCAACGATTAAACCTACAATTATAGCTGTAATCATTCCTTTAGTACCAGTCCAATCTGTTGGAATAATACTATTATCTGCTATAGAAAATGCTTGTTTAAGTTTAACAGCACCGATTGCATCTCCAACTTTATATGCTACAGATGTTGGTGAAACTACTAAGAAACATACAATTCCAAGTATTCCAGATGAAATTGGGTCACATCCCTCATTTTTTGCATACTGTGCAGCTATACCAAACGCAAACACTAAAGCTAGTATTTTATATGTTCCCATATTAACCTGATTAAAAGGCAGCTGCCAATTTGGCCCAAATACTCCATTCATAAAAGCTTGCCATTTAGCTATAGTTGGAAATGGAAAGTTCTGAACTAAAAGAAATAAAGAACCAATAATTGTAAGTGGCATTGAAAGTATAACACCGTCTTTTACCGCCATAATAATTTTTGAATTAGCAAATTTCATTACGCCAGGTATTAACTTCTCTTGAATCGCTTCCGATTTACTACTCATTTTTTTATAATCCCCCTTTGATTATAGTTATTTATACGCTCACAAACCTAAGTATAGTTTGCAAACCTTATCAAAGAATAACCCATTTTTAACTAAATCTTATATATTATTACATTATAAAACATGAGTTACCCTACTGAACAAATTAAATATTTTCTCCTCTTTCTTCAATCACCCTCTTATACCAATAAAAGGATAACTTCTTTTTTCTTTGTAATTTATTTTTGTGATCTACATATATAAAACCATATTGCTTTTTATATCCGTTAAGCCAACTTAATAAATCGATTACAGACCATGCATAATAACCCTTTAAGTTTATTCCTTCCCTAATAGCATTCTTTATTGCTTTTAAATGTGCTTCTATAAACTTAATTCTTGGAACATCCATTACTTCATTTTCTATTATTGGATCTGCATCCCCCAAACCATTTTCTGTGATGTATATTTTAATATCTCCATAGTTATCTCTTAAATTTCTAAGTCCATCTAAAAAGGCTTCCGGAGCTATTTCCCAACCCCACTTGGTATAAACCTTATCCTCCATTTTAACTGTCCTGTAGACTCCATCAAAAGAAACATTACCAGGTGCACCAGTACAATTTTCTCTTGTCCTTGTAACACTCCTTGATAAATCCTTATTTTTCATAACTCTCTGCGGCTGATAATAATTTAGTCCAATAAAACCATTTTGATCTGCAGCTTCCTTTATTACTTTTAGTTCTTCCTCATTCCAATCTGGAAGCCATCCTTTTTCCTCTAGCTGCTTAACAACATATTCAGGATAACTGCCCTTTAAAATCGGATCATAGTACCAGGCAATTTCATACTGATTTGCGTGATAAGCTGCAAACTTATTTTCTTCTTCTTCATCAACACTAAAGGCTGGTGAAAATACATGTGTAATTCCTATCTCCCCATATTGTCTTAACTTTTTATATTCCATAACCGTCTTAGCATGTGCTGTAAATACATTATGCGTTGCAGTAAAGTATTTTTTTATATCATTAGAAATACCAGGTGGATGAGTTCCTGTTAAATATCCTGAACTGCAAAATACTATTGTCTCATTAAAAGTAATCCAATGCTTTACCCTGTCTCCAAAAGCTTCAAAACAAGTTTTTGCATATTTTACAAAAGCATTAATAGTTTTTTTATTTGTCCATCCGCCTTTCTCCTCTAAGGCTTGTGGCATATCCCAATGATACAAAGTTGCAAAAGGAACAATTCCATATTTTAAACATTCATCTATCAAATTGTTGTAAAATTCAATGCCTTTTTCATTAATCTCACCATCACCATCTGGTATAATTCTTGCCCAAGATATTGAAAATCTATAAGAATCTAATCCCATCTCGGCCATAAGCTTTACATCTTCTTTATATCTATGGTAATGATCTATAGCCACATCCCCATTAGTTCCTTCAAAGGTCTTACCAGGAATTTTAGAAAAAACATCCCAATTGCTAATTCCCTTTCCATCTTCATTCCATGCCCCTTCTACTTGGTACGCAGCTGAAGCGGCACCAAAGAAAAAATCTTTTGGAAATCTCATTTTTTTCCTCCTAACTCTATTTAGCATTATAGTCAAATACATTTACTATTTTTCAGCTAACTTTAATGCTTGATGAAGTACCTTCTTGCCATTCAGCATTCCATAATCAGCTGAATTTATTACTTCTACGGGAATGCCCTTTGGATCAAATATACCTTTTGCTTTTGGAAGCATAAATTTTATTTGTGGTCCAAGTAAAACAACGTCTGCATCATTAGCGTGATTTATCATTTGTGCTTGAGGTAATGCATCTATATCTGCCTCAATTTTTTCTTCAGCAGCAGCTTTCTTCATTTTTGTAACTAACATACTAGTTGACATACCAGCACTACAAAACAATAAAATTTTCATATTAATTCCCCCTAATTTAATTAATTTTTATTTAATAAAGTATTTATTAGCTTTCTCATTTCAATCATTTCCAAAATCATATTTTTTTCAGATATAGTCGTCATTAAATGATCTTGGGAATGTACAAATAACACAGAAACTCTTAAAGGCTCACCACTAGCTTCTTGCTGTAACATATTTGTTTGAATGTCATGTGCCTTTCCAATAGCATCGTTTGCTTTCTCAATCAAACCATCTATTTCATCATATTTTCCTTCCTTAGCCTTGTTAAGTGCATCATATAAATAAGCTCTAGCATCACCTGAATATATTATTATATTCATCACTATTTGTTCTATGTCCACTTCTTTCACCCCCGATAATAATTATGTTTTCTTCTTACACCATTTTATATAGCAATTACCGTGCCAAACACTAAAATTAATATAAAAGCCTATATTTATTAACATTTTTCACATTTTATTTCTAGTGTTTAACTAAAACTCTTAGTGTTTAATGTAAACATTTTAGTGTTTAAACACATTGCCAAAAACGTAAAAATATTGTAATATCATTATGTTTCAATTATACTATAAGTATTATAGATAAATAACTTGAAACATCAAAATTATAAATACCAAATGTATCCTTATGCTAATGTTTTCAATTCACAATTCACAGTTCACAATGCACAATGAAGGATGATTTTTCTACGCAAGCGTAGAAAAATCTTAAAACTTATTTTTTTATTGCTTACGCACTCGCGCCATATATGGTGCTCAGCAAAGCTGACAATCTTTAAATTTAAGATTTACCTAAGCAAAGCGAAAGGTAAATCATCCTTCATTGTGAATTGTTCATCGTGAACTGTGAATTGAAAAATATTGCTGTTAGGATAAACTTGGTATTTGCAATTTCAATGTTCCAAGTTGTACATCTATATAACCATGGGAGGCGCAAAATGAATAATCGAGAAATTATATATAATGCATTACTCGAAAATTCCAATGGTGATGGTGTAGACGCCCAAACTCTAGCAGATATACTAAATATAAGTAGATCAAATGTTAGTCATGAATTAAACACTATGTTTAAAGAAGGCAAAGTGTTTAAAACTTCTGGACGTCCTGTTTTATTTTATGTTTCAAACACAAAATCAAAAAAATCTAAATTGGATGAATTTATAAAAAACAATATTAGCTTAAAGCAGGCTGTTGAACAATTAAAAGCAGCTGTACTATATCCACCAAATGGAATGAACTGTTTAATATTGGGTCCTACGGGTGTTGGAAAATCAATGTTTGCATCTATTATGCATGATTATGCTGTAGAAATGAATATTAAAGATAAAAGCTCACCATTTTTAATATTTAACTGTGCAGATTACTCCAATAATCCTCAACTTTTAACATCTCAACTTTTTGGTGTAAAAAAAGGTGCCTATACAGGTGCAGATACAAACAAAGTTGGTCTCATAGAAAAGGCTAATGGCGGTATTCTTTTTCTAGATGAAATTCATAGGCTTCCACCTGAAGGTCAAGAATCACTTTTTACCTTTTTAGACAAAGGGACTTTTAGAAGAATGGGTGATGACGAAATAAAGACAGCTAGTGTTTTAATAATTTCAGCTACTACAGAAAATCCTAATTCTGCACTTTTGAAAACTTTTACAAGAAGAATACCTATGATTATAAACATTCCATCGCTTAATGAAAGAACTCTTGAAGAACGATTATATTTGATTAAATCCTTTTTTAAAACAGAAAGCAAGAAATTAAATAGGGATATTTCCGTTTCTTTAAATACAATGCGTGCATTTTTGTCTTATAATTGTCCCAATAACATCGGTCAATTAAAGAGTGATGTACAACTTATATGTGCCAAGGCATATTCAGAATTTTTAACTAATGCCAAACGTGATGTTAGAATAACTAGTCTTAATCTTCCACTGTACATTAAAGAAGGTTTATATAAAGAAAAAGAACATAGAATATTGTGGAACAAACTAATGGGAGACGAAATAGAATTTTTTAAGTTTTCAAACAGTGATGATAATACAGAAGTTTCAAAGGTTGAAAATAACGAAAGTATCTACGAATTCATGGAACAGAAACTTGAAAAATTAAAATATAAGGGCATCTCTAACATCGATATAGAAAATATTTTAGAAAAAGATATAACAAAGTATTTTAATAGGTATATAAACAGAATATCTGAAGAGATGAACAAGAAAAATCTTTTAAACATTATTGGAGAAGATAATTTAAATTTTATTGATAAGGTAATTTATACTATAGTTACTTCTTTAAAAAGACGCATTAGTAGTAACATTTACACTGCCTTAGTTCTGCATATTAACACCTTGCTTTCTAGAATATATAGCAATCAAAACATTATAAATCCAGAGCTTGATAAAATAAAAAAACTTTATCCAATTGAATATGAAATAGCTCTTAATGCCAAAAAACAGCTTGAGCAATACTTAAACCACGTAATTCCAGATGATGAAGCTGGTTATATAACATTATTTTTAGTTAATGATGAAAAACAAGCAAAAAAAATTACGGATAAAGTAACCATTATAGTAATCGCTCATGGAAAAGCTACTGCTACCTCAATGGCAGAAGTTACAAACGAACTTTTAGAAGAAAATTTTGTTATTGGAATTGATTGTCCTCTAGATATTAATCCTTCTGTAGTACTAGAGAAATTACGAAGCACAATTAAAAGTAATTTTACTACAAGCGGTTATATACTTCTTGTAGACATGGGATCCCTAACTACCTTCGGTGAAATAGTAGAAAATGAATTCAAAATTCCTGTAAAGGTTTACCCACTTGCTTCAACACTCCATGTAATCGAAGCTGCAAGGAAATCTCTTTTAGGTTTGTCTATAGGTGAAATTTACAATGATATACTATCAGTAAATTCATATCAACATATAGACTCTCACTTAAACTCTTTAGACACTAAAAATAAGAAAACCATAATAATTACTGCATGTTTAACTGGCGAAGGTGGCTCTCTTGCCATAAAAAACTTTTTAAATAGCAACTTGAAATATGACAGGGATCTATTTGAAATAATTTGTCTTAATTGTTTAGATAGAAATCATTTTAAGCATAAATTATTAAAGTTGCAAAAGAAATACGAAATACTTTTTATAGTGACTTCTTTTCCAATTGATTTAGATATAAAACAATATAACATGCATGACGTGCTTAGCCTGAAAGCTATGGACGAATTGCAGGAATCAATAGATACAAAATCTGTGGTTCAAAAAATGTCCTCTATACTTAAAGAAAATATAGACAATATAGATGGTAAGGAACTTTATGAAGACATAACTCAATTTATTAGCAGAATTGACCACAAGTTAAACATCAAATTAACTGATGATATTTTTATCGGTCTTGTCCTTCATATTGCTTTTTCCTTAAGCCGATTAAAAAAAGGCCAAGCAGCCGTGGAATATCCTGATAAAGAAGATTTTATAGAAAGGAATTCAAACCTATATACTCTTGTAAAAGAAAGCTATATGCCATTATATAGTAAATACTATATTGAATTCTCTGATAGCGAAATTTGCTACATTACAAACTTCTTTTTACAAGCTACGAAAATTTGATTCAGTATACAAATAGATTGGGGAGCGAGTGATTATGAATACTAAAATAATGAAAGATAGATATAATGCAGTTGGTTATCATCCCATGATAGATTATCGAAATAAAAGCAACCACAAGAAACTTAATCTTATTAAACCACTGCTGCAAGACTTAATAAATGCTAAGATAACAGCATTGGACTTAGGCTGTAATGCAGGAAAATATAGTTTTCTTATGGAAGAATTGGGTGCAAAAGTAACAGGTATTGATTTTTCAGATGTTGCTTTAGAAATTGCCAGAGAAATTGGTAAGGATATAAAAAGTCATTGCGTATTTGTTGAGGGGAATATCTTAGACATGCAGTTTAAAGAAAATTCATTTGATTTAGCATTATTTCCATTGAATATTGTGGAATTTCAATATGGAGATATAGAGATTTTATGTCAGGAACTTAAGAATATTTTGACTCCAAACGGTCTATTTTGTATTACAATCCAAGACGGAATTAGCAGAATTAGAACTGGAAGAGATTCAAAAGAAACTTATGATTTATCCAGTGGTATTCATAAAGCATTTCATGATATTCCAAACAAAGGTATATATGAATATCAAACATACTTTTGGACTTTAGCATTTGCTAAGTATATTATAGGAAAATATTTTACCTTAATTAAGGAAGTTGAATATGATGCAAATCTATATTGGCTTACTTTTAAAAATATAAAATAAATGTTATTTTTCCTCCACCTTGCTACGGAAAATTATAATTTAAATTAAAGATTTTCCATAGCAAAGCGGAGGAAAATCAACATTTACTTTTTACCAAAGGTAAAACCCTTCACCTTTGACAAGCGTAGCTATGTCAAACCCTTCACTTTTCACATAGTGAAAAAGTTAACCTTTTAACGTGCAAAGCACCGTTAAAAACTTTCACTTAAGTTGCTTTATAATATTTAAATGTAACAAACTCTTCAACTTTATTCTATTATCTAATCTGTTTCAAATATAATAACACTTTTTTATATAGATATACCAGCTCAACTATTAAAATTCATATGCACCATAATGCCCAGAAGACGGCATTTGGTACAAATGAATTTTAAGTTTCACAATGGTCTATCTTTATTCACACACCTTCTCAGGATTTAATATATTTTTAGGATCAAAAGCTTTTTTAATATTTTTCATAAGAGAAATATATTCTTCTCCATACTGATTAAACAAATATTTCTTTTTAGCAAAACCTATACCATGTTCTCCTGATACAAGTCCTTCTAGTTCAATAGCTTTGCTGTACATACATTTAAATATTTCCTCAAGCTTCTTGTCCCATTCTTCTTTGCTTAAATCATCTCTAAGAATATAAACATGTAAATTTCCATCGCCTGCATGACCAAAGCTTCTTATTCTTATATTAAACTTATTTTGAAGTTCATTTGTATACTTTATAAACTCAGCTACTTTATTTCTTGGAACTACAACATCACATTCATCCATTTCTGTAGTTGAGGCTTTAACGGCTTCAAGGAAGGCTCCTCTTGCATTCCAAACTGCCTCTTTTCTTTCATCTGTATCAACTATATAAACATCAAGTGCTCCTTCATTAAGACAAATTTCTGCAACACTTTCATAATCCTTTTCAACCTGCTCCTTGCTATTTCCATCAAAAGTTAAAAGTAAATATGCATCAGCACTGTTATCTGGGAACTTTTTACCCAAATATTCTTCTGCTGAAATTATTACTTCTCTTTGCATAAATTCTATAGCTGTAGGAATTGACTTGGATTTTATAATTTTGGGTACAGTTCCTATGGCTGTATCAAGATTCTTAAAAGGCACTAAAAGACTTATAGTTTTCTTAGGAAGTGGTAGAAGTTTTAAAATAGCCTTAGTTATTATTGCAAGTGTTCCTTCTGAACCACATATTAAATCCTTTATGCTATAGCCAGAACTGTTTTTAACAACCTTTCCTCCAAGCTCCATAATATCACCATTTGGAAGTACAACCTCAAGACCTCTTACATAATCCCTTGTAACACCATACTTCACTGCTCTCATGCCTCCTGCATTTGTACTGATGTTTCCTCCTATTGTTGCTGATTTTTCTCCTGGATCTGGTGGGTAAAAAAGATCATGCTCAGTAACAAACTTTCCTATTTCCATTAATAAAACTCCTGGTTCAACAGTAAGTGTTAAATTTTCTTCATCAATTTCAAGAATTTTATTCATGCTGCTCATATTTATCATTATTCCACCAAGCATTGGCACAGAAGCTCCAACAAGTCCTGTTCCTGAGCCTCTTGGTACTACTGGTATTCCTTTTTCATAGGCATATTTCATAACCTTTGATATTTCCTCTGTAGTCTCTACCTCTAGAAGTACTTCTGGCATTTTACTTACACCGCCAAGTTCATCATGGCTGAAGTCCTCATTTATTTCATCTCCACTAAGTACTCTATCCTCACCTAAAAGTTCTTTAAAATATTTTATATCTTCTACATTAACCATAAAGCTTCCCCTCCTAAACAGCTGATTCTATTTTCTTATTTTGTTTTAATTCTTCAATAAGCTTTGGTACTATTTCGTATATATCACCAACAATTCCATAATGGCTTGCATTAAATATAGGTGCTTTTTCATCCTTGTTTATTGCAAATATATATTCACTGCTGTTCATACCAGCTGTAAATTGAACTGCTCCTGAAACTCCAAGAACTATTATGAGTTTAGGCTTTACAGTTCTTCCACTTAAACCTATTTGAGTTTTAGCATCTATCCAGCCTGCTTCAACAAGTGGCCTTGTTCCAGCAACTCTTGCCTTCAAAAGATTTGCTAATTCATATACCATGTCCATATCCTTTTTAGTTTTTATACCTCTTCCAACTGCAATTATTACCTCTGCATCTGAAATACTGTTTTCTGGAAGCTTTTTAGTTACCTTTAAAACCTTTATATTAGAAGCAAGTTTTTCTTTACTTATACTGCATAAAGATATTTTTCCACTTTCTTCTTTCTGTCTTTCTGGGGCACTCATTACTTTATATCTTACTGTTGCCATTTGAGGTCTGCTGTTTGGATTTACTATTTGTGCCATTATGTTTCCTCCAAAAGCAGGTCTTATTTGAACTAAATCTGTATTTTCTTTCATATCAAGTATTGTACAATCTGCTGTAAGCCCTGTTTTAAATCTTGCTGCAATTCTTGGCGCCAAAGATCTTCCAACAGTTGTTGCTCCAACAAGTATTGCTGTTGGTTTTACTTTGTTTATTAAATCTTCAAATACAGCGGTATAAGGTTCTATTGAAAAATCCTTTAATTCCTCATAATCATATACAAAAACTTCATCAACGCCATAATGTAAAAGTTCCTCAGCCTTCTCTTTTATATTGTGCCCAATAAATAATGCATAAACTGGATGATTTATTTTTGAAGCCAGTTCCTTTGCCTTTCCTATAAGCTCGAAGGTAACTGGATGTATATTTCCTTCAACATGATCTACGTATACTAAGATTCCTTTCCACAAGCTTTTATCAATTGCCTTTACCTCTTCTTCTACAAACTCCATTACCCCTTTAGGGCCTTTTCTAACGCACATCTTACAAAGCTTGCAGCCTGCATTTACTTCAATTTTTCCATCATGATTTTCTATAGCATTAAATGGACATATACTCAAAAGTTCATTTATATTTTCTTTTGTAACTTTATTTTGATTAACAACTAACTTTCCCATAATAATCCCCTCCACTAAACATATTTTAATTGTTTAAGCTTTCCAATTATTTTGTTTGATACTTCATCACTGCTGCCCGTCCAAGTTTCTCTGTCATTATTTACTGAAGGCGGAAATATCTTTTCTACCTGAGTTGCAGAACCATTGAGTCCATATTGGTTTTCATCCTTATCCTCAAAATCATTAAGACAAATAGTCTGTATTTCTCTATCCTTAGTTTCAAGCTTTTGCCTATAAGAAGGAAGTCTTGGCTGAAAGATGTCCTTATCTACTGTAAGCAAACATGGATAGGTAACTTTATCAAGTTCTATTGTATCTGGCATATCCATCTCTACAGTTATAGCTTTTTCACTTGCTTCTTCTATTTTTATTACATTTGCAATATGCGGTATTTTTAAATATTCTGCTATTTCTGGTCCAACCTGTGCGGTATCTCCATCTGTAGTTTGTTTTCCACATAATATCAAATCAAAGTTTCCCATTTTTCTAATTCCTTGGGAAATTGTATAAGCTGTAGCAAGTACATCAGCTCCTGCAAACTTTCTATCTGAGATAAGTGCTCCCCTATCTACTCCCATCATATAAGCTTCCTTAATGACTTCTTTTGCTTGCGGTGGTCCCATGCTTATGACGTTTACGCTACCTCCAAGCTTTTTTTTAATCCTAAGTGCTGTTTCAAGAGCATATAAGTCATACGGATTCATTTTAGAATCTACTCCATCCCTTTTTAATACTCCTGTTTTTTCATCCACTTCAACTTTGCTAGTACCTGGAACTTGTTTAATACATACTAATATTTCCATTGTGATCCCTCCATATTTTAAAATTGGTATATTGGTATGACCAATTTTAAGATAAATTATAGCACACACAAAAAAATTATTCTACAAAATCCAGAAATTTAAAAAATTTTTAATAAAATTTAGAATATAATTATTTTTAAAAAATATTGTTAAATGTTTGACAATAATAAAATGGTGGTATATACTGACATTGTAAAAATCAAGCATGTTATATAACAGTTTTATTTTAAAAAGTAGTGTACAGGTCATTGATATATCAATAGTTTACTATATTCGCATCATTGAGTATGACAATATTTTATTTCTCAATTTATAAAATACTAATGTGTGCTATATAACACATCCAATTTTATTTGCAATAGTTTGTTAAATATCAAACTATTTCTCAAATTTTATAAAAGAGGTGTATATTAATGAAAGTCACAAATTCAAAAGAGCTAAAACAAAAACTCAATCAATTAAGGGACGCTCAAAAAAAATTTGCAACATATACTCAAGAACAAGTTGATGAAATTTTTAGGCAATGCGCTATAGCTGCTGCTAAGGAGAGAATAAGTTTATCTAAGTTAGCAGTAGAAGAAACAGGAATAGGTCTTGTAGAAGATAAAATTATAAAAAATCATTTTGCAGCAGAATATATATATAATAAATATAAAAACGAAAAAACTTGTGGAGTAATAGAACATGATGAAGCATTAGGTATATCAAAAGTTGCAGAGCCAATTGGAGTTGTTGCCGCTATAATCCCTACTACAAATCCAACCTCTACAACAATTTTCAAATCACTAATTTCTTTAAAAACAAGAAATGCAATTTTCTTTTCACCTCATCCTCGTGCAAAAAAATCAACTATTACTGCTGCAAAATTAATTTTAGATGCAGCTGTTAAAGCTGGAGCACCCAAGGATATAATAGGTTGGATAGATGAACCTTCAATAGAGCTTTCACAAGAATTAATGAGTGACGCTGATATAGTTTTAGCAACAGGAGGTCCTTCAATGGTTAAAGCCGCCTATTCATCGGGTAAACCTGCAATCGGTGTTGGAGCTGGAAATACTCCAGCAATAATTGATGAAAGCGCAGATATAAATATGGCTGTAAGCTCCATAATTTTATCCAAAACCTACGATAATGGTGTAATATGTGCTTCCGAGCAAGCTATATTAGTTCCAAATTCAATATATGAAAAGGTCAAAAATGAATTTGTAAAACGTGGAGCATATATACTTAATACAAACGAAATCGCCAAGGCAAAAGAAATTATGTTTAAAGATGGAAACATTAATGCTGGTATAGTAGGAAAATCAGCTTGTTCAATTGCTAAAATGGCAGGAATAGAAGTACCAAAAACTACGAGAGTATTAATAGGTGAAGTTCAATCTGTTGAAAGAGATGAGTTATTTTCACACGAAAAATTATCACCAGTATTGGCAATGTATAAAGTTAAAGATTTTGATGAGGCTCTTGAAAAAGCAGAAAGACTTGCATACTTGGGTGGAAATGGACATACTTCTTCTTTATTTATAGATTCTGAAAATAATAAAGAAAAGGTTGAAAAATTTGGACTTGCAATGAAAACTTCAAGAACCTTTATCAATATGCCTTCTTCACAAGGAGCAAGTGGAGATTTTTATAATTTCGCTATAGCACCTTCCTTTACCTTAGGCTGTGGTACCTGGGGCGGAAATTCTATATCAGAAAATGTAACCCCTAGACATTTATTAAATATTAAAAGTGTTGCTGAAAGAAGGGAGAATATGCTTTGGTTCAAAGTACCTCAAAAAATATATTTTAAATACGGCTGCCTTGGCTTTGCATTAAAAGAATTAAAAGACATGGATATAAAAAGAGCATTTATAGTAACAGATAAGGATCTTTTTAAACTCGGATATGTTAATAAAATCACAAAGGTATTAGATGAAGTAGATATTAAATATGATATATATTCAGATATAAAATCTGATCCAAGCATTAGTTCTGTAAAAGATGGTGCAAAAAAAATGCTAAGCTTTGAACCAGATGCTATAATATCAATTGGCGGTGGTTCTGCAATGGATGCCGCAAAAATAATGCACTTACTATATGAATATCCAGAAGCAAGCCTTGAAAATCTAGCTATAAGATTTTTAGATATAAGAAAAAGAATATGTGAGTTCCCTAAACTAGGCAAAAAGGCAATTTCAGTAGCAATTCCTACAACTGCTGGTACTGGCTCTGAAGTAACACCTTTTGCAGTTATAACTGATGATGAAACAGGAATGAAATATCCTTTAACTTCTTATGAGTTAACACCAAAGATGGCTATAATAGATGCTGAATTAATGATGAACATGCCTAAAGGATTAACTGCTGCAACAGGAATAGATGCATTGGTTCATGCCATAGAAGCATATGTTTCAAGCATGGCTACAGATTATACTGATGCATTATGTTTAAGAGCTATAAAAATGATATTTAAATATTTACCACTAGCCTATAAAAACGGAAAAATAGATGTTGATGCTAGAGAAAAAATGGCACACGCATCCAATATTGCAGGAATTGCTTTTGGTAATGCTTTCTTAGGTATATGTCACTCTATGGCTCATAAACTTGGAGCAATGCATCACGTTCCTCACGGAATTGCTTGTGCAGTCTTAATTGAAGAAGTTATTAAGTTTAATGCAACAGATTGCCCAACAAAACAAGCAGCATTTCCTCAGTATAAATATCCTAATGCAAAAGAAAAATATGCTGAAATCGCAGATTATTTAAATTTAAAAGGCAGCAATGATGATGAGAAGGTTGCAGCATTAATAAAAGCTATTTCAGATTTAAAGAAGGAAATAAATATTCCTAAAAATATAAGTGCAATTGGAATTGACAAAGAAGATTTTTATCTCACATTAGATAAAATGTCTGAGCTTGCTTATGATGATCAGTGCACAGCAGCAAATCCTAGATATCCACTTATAAGTCAACTTAAAGATATATATACGAAAGCCTTCTAAAACGTGGCTGTCGCACAAATATTGTATATTGCGAATCAAAGTGTAGTGCAAAATCAAAGAACCTTTGGCAGGCGTAGAAAAATAATGTTAGTGAATAGCGGCTCAAAATCCTAAATAAAATTAATAAAGCTAAGCGGCAAATCTTTTAAGGCTTAAGAGCTTTCGATAACTCGCCAAAAGATGCTCAGACAATCTAAATCTCTAAAGTCTTAAAAAATTTTCCACTAAGTTTTATGCAATTTTATTTTAGAAATTTTTTCGCCACTATTCCCTAACATCATTTTTTTCCTACACCTACCAAAGGTTCTTTGATTAATCCACTACATCTTTATTTCACAATATACAATTATTTTTAACGACCTAATACTGTAATTTCAACGCTTTTGGTAACAATTGTTATTTCTACATTATTACCTAAAATTGCGTAGGCGCGCTAGCATTTTGGGGTAATTCATTTTTGGGAAATAAATCACTAGAAATTAGTTATAACTAGTTAATAATCTTAATGGACTTACGCCCAAACCCCTAGTATGTGTAATTCACCGTGCGCCATTGTTCAGAGTAACTCCTTTTAGTACTACTGTCTTACATTTCGTTTTATCAAGTTCTACAATCATTACCCACTTAAAAGTACCATTAAATCCTCTTGATACACTAACCTCAGCAGTTTGAGTTTGTTTTACATTTACAATTAAAGTATTCTTATTTGTTTTTATACTTTTTACTTTATACATAGGTATACTAGAACCCGTTGCAGAAAACTGCAAATATAAAACTGCTTTATCTTTAGCTGGCGATTCAATTGAAAGTTTTCTCGGAGTAAAATATTTATCTTTAAACTTTTGAAATTCCTCATTATTTATCATAAGAATTGCATTTTGTGGTACAGATTTTAATTTCTCATCAGTTTTACTAAAACCTATTACTTCAGAATATACCTCTTTAAATTTTACATTGCTATTTGAGGAACAACCAACTAGAAATTGGCTCATAATTATAAAAATAGAGATTAAGAATATTACTCTTTTCATTTCAGTTCATTCCTTCACTTTATTCATAATATAATACAAATTATTTTTTTAATGTGACTCACTCCTTTTTCTGTATCAACCCAAAATTCCGTAGGTACGGAGGATTTTTTTCCTTAAATTTTCGTTCTGAGGTGAAGTAATGTGGCTGTTGCATTAAGATTATTTAATACATAACTTAAAATTATTGCGAACTAAATCAAGTGAAGGGTTTTAATTTCGCCCTGCTCATTAAAAGACTAACTTTTTCACTTACGTGAAAAGTGAAGGTTTTAACGATGCTGTGCACGTTAAAGGTTAACTTTTCGGATAAATCCGAAAGTTAATGTTATTTTTCCTCCGCTTTGCTACGGAAAAATTATAAATTTAAATTAAAGATTTTTCGTAGCAAAGCGGAGGAAAATCATCCTTTGCTTTTCACATAAGTGAAAAAGTTCACCTTTTAACGAGCAAAGCAAGTTAAAACCCTTCACTATTAGCTTTTTCGCCTTCTTTTTAGGCGAAAAAATTTAACTATTACTTCGCAATATTTATTCTTTATGCGACAGCCCAATTACTTCACCTTAATATGAGTTCTTTAACCGTCTTTAAATTATTAATGTCACTTGCAACTACTTTTGAATCAAATACTGTATACAATGTATCCCCTATATAAATAGCTCTAACGTCCTGAACTCCATAATAGGTTAATGCATCTGTATCATATTTATTTAGAACTTCACCAATAAAAGTAAAACCGTTTTTCAAATCAACTTTATACACATAAACTCCATCGGTCATTTTGTTATCCTTATCCCTCATTGAAATGGGTAATGCCATAATTTCTTTATTTTTATCAAATAGAAGCGCTCTATGATTATATAAAACATCTGAATATGAATCAGTATCCTTAATATCTGTTTTGTACATTTGCTTTGGCTTAGATATATCAGAAACATCAAACATAGCAAATTTTATATTACCTGATTTCACCACAACAGTACCATTCTCGGAAACTTCTGTTGAATTTCTACCAAACCCTATAAGATGGCTTTGATCATAGGGCTGCAAATACGTACTAAATCCCGGCATTTCAAGTTTTCCTGTTATATTAGGTTTTGCTGGGTTAGACAAATCTACAACAAAAAGCGGATCTGTTTCCTTATAAGTTACCACATACGCTTTGTCATTAATAAATCTCGTTGAATATATCTCTTCTCCTTTTGCTATACCAGAAATTTGAGATATAATTTTCATATTTTTATCTAAAACATAAATACTACTGGACATTTGTTCTTTTGATGGACTATAGGTTCCACTGGATTTACTTATTACTAATCCATTATTGTTTTTAGTAACAGCTACTCTTAAATAGCCATCGTATTCATCCATCGAAAATTGATTACGTGTACTGCCTTCAATTTCTGCTTTATTTTGAAATACTGCTTTTCCATCTGAAAGGTTAAATTTATATATTATTGTTTTGTTATCTTCATCACTTGAGGCAAAATATAAATTATTTTCATTGCAATAAATATTTCCGTCATCTCCAAGCATTACTGTAACCTTAGCTTCATTATTTATATTAGAAAGATCTATACTTGATATAACCATATAATTGGGATAAGTAGCTTTTGGATCATATTCTATATCCTTATAATCAATTCTTTTTTCTTTACCGTTTAAACTACTATCAATATAAAAAGGTTTGTAATCATCTTTCTTCATACCATTAAAGCCAATGTTTATATCCTTATTAGACATTACATAAACTCTATTACCTATAAGTCTAGCATCATTATACTCACCACATGCTATTAAACTTTTAACACATTTAGGATTTTTCTTATCACTCACATCATATACAAGGATTTTAGTATTATTCCACATATACCACGCCTGATTATTGTTATCAGTACTCATGGAATAACCTCCAAATATTATTAAATAATTATCCTTTAAAATCATATTGCTAGGATGAAATTTAGTGTCTATTGATACACTAGCTTCAACCTTAATGCTTTGTGCTGGATACGCATTTATTATATAAAGTTTATTGTTTTTAAAGCTTAAACTATATATAAATTTACCATCATTTTTTACTACATCCGGTTCATCAACTCCATTAACCTGCACATTTGTAGATGAATGTGCTATCTCTTGTTTATCATTTGATGCATTTGATACACTTGATTTTGAAGCACTTTTCATAGCCCCGTTTGTCATTATATTACTTTTATAACTTCTTAATATACTCTCTAAATTTCCATAAGAACCAACAATAGCTATTCCTTTAGAATTTACATGCGTAGTTTTTTCAAAATAAAAATCCTGAATCCAAGCTTTTAATGGGCTTAAAGCTATAAGTAAAATAACAGCTGCGGCCGCTGCAAAATAAACACTAAACTTCTTTAACCTATGTGGCTTTTCGATTTTCTTCAAGCCTTTTTCTATGGCAAAATCTATTTCTGTAGGAACTTCTATATTATCCATATCAGTTTTAAACTTTTTTATTTTATCTAAATCATCCAAAACGATTTTCCTCCTTTACTCTTCAATTAAATCCATTCTAAGCACCTTTAATGCTCTATGAAGATACGTTTTAACTGTTCCAATAGGACATTGCATAGTCTCTGAAATATCCTCAAAAGTCATATCTCTAAAATATTTAAGTATTATAACCGTCTTGTATTTATCGTTTAACATATCCACAGCTCTATATAAATCTATATTTTCTTCGATGCCTTCATCCTTTGACGCTTCACTTTGCAAAACACTTTCACTATCCAAAACAAATTTATTTTTCTTTTTTAACATATCAATGGAACAATTTATCAATATTCTTGTTACGTAGGTATTAAAAAATTCCGGATTTTTAAGCTTCTTTATTCCTTTATAAGCCCTATAAACTGTTTCACTTACTATATCAAGTGCATCTTCTTTATTCTTAACATAAATATATGCAGTTTTATATAGCATTTCTTTCTTGCTATACATAAGCTCTGCAAAAGCATTTGTATTGCCACTTTGAGCCTTTGTAATAAGGTCGTCAATGTTCAAAATATTCACCTCCAAACTTTATTCAGAGTACAGTGCCAGTTCAACTATAGAAATTCATGTGCACCATAATGCCAAGAAAACGGCATTTTGGTACAAATAAATTTCAAGTTTCACAGTGGTTTATCTTTATACCTATTAGACTACACTATCCAATATTTAGTTTCAATAAAATTATATTTATGGTAAAATAATATCTAAATATTGGATAGAATAATAAATAAATCATATATTCGAAAGAAGGTATTAATATGAATTTAAAAAAAGCCGTAAATTCAATAGGTAAAATTTATTTAGACCTTTCTGGAACAACTTATATTAATAATCTTATTAAAGAATCTGATGCCAACCTTAAAGAAAGAAGAAAAAAACAACATAATTATTCTAAGCCAAGTTTATACGATTTTGATACTGATCCACATGATAAATAAAAAGCAACAAGTAAAATCAAGCAACGCGCTCTCTCTTTCTTTATAATAAATGTAGGGTAATTGAAACGAGGTGAATAACCGAATATCCGAGTGGCAGAAGAAGATATTATTTTTGAACATGGACCATTCGATTATGAGCAGGAAAATCTTAGTGTAAAGGAAAAGATTGAAAAGGAAATGGCAACTTTTGATTTTGCAGACAGTTGTTTAAGGGAAAGGACACATACCAGAGGTTTAGGCGTCATCCCATTAAGATTCTTGAACCTATATTACTAATTTCTAGTGCTCCATTTTAAAGACATAAATTAATCAAAAATATTAGTGTTCCTACACAATTTGGGGCTAGTGCAGAAACTTTGATTTTTTACTAAATAATATGTTAAAATACGCTAATTGGTATATTAATTGATCAACTTATTTAAACATTGGGAAACAAAGATGTAGTGGATTAATCAAAGGACCTTTGGTAGGTGTAGAAAAAAATGATGTTAGGGAATAGTGGCGAAAAAATTTCTAAAATAAAATTGTATAAAACTTAGTGGAAAATTTTTTTAAGCTTTAGAGCTTTAGATTGTCTGAGCGTCTTTTTGTGAGTTATCGAAAGCTCTTAAGCTTTAAAAAATTTGCCACTTAGTTTTATTAATTTTATTTAGGATTTTGAGCCGCTATTCACTAACATCATTTTTCTACACCTGACAAAGGTCCTTTGATTAATCCACTACACTTATTTCTCAATGTTTATTAATTATAAAATTTTATCTAAAAACTCCTTAGTTCTTGCTTCTTTAGGATTAGAGAAAATTTCTTCTGGTGGAGCTTCTTCTACTATTTTTCCACCATCCATAAATATTACTCTATCAGCAACTTCTCTTGCAAAACCCATTTCATGAGTAACAACCACCATTGTCATTCCTTCTTCTGCAAGACTCTTCATAACACTTAAAACCTCTCCAACAAGTTCTGGATCAAGTGCTGAAGTAGGCTCATCAAACAACATTATATCTGGCTGCATGCATAGGGATCTAGCTATAGCAACTCTTTGCTTTTGTCCTCCTGATAATTTTGAAGGATATGATTGGTGCTTCTCACTTAACCCTACCTTATCAATAATCTTTTCAGCTCTTTCTTTTACTATTTCCCTTTTTTCTTTCTTTACAGTAAGTGGTGCTTCCATAACATTTTGAAGTACTGTCATATGTGGAAAAAGATTAAAGCCTTGAAAAACCATTCCCATTTTTTCAATTACTTTTCTATATTTCTTACCATCTTTGCTGTCCAAAGTTTCTCCTTCAATCACTACGCTGCCCCCATCTGGGATTTCAAGATGATTAAGGCACCTTAAGAAAGTACTTTTTCCTGAACCTGAAGGTCCTATTATAACAAGCACTTCACCTTTATTTACGTTTATGCTTAAATCTTCAAAAACGGTAAGCTTGCCAAACTTTTTCGTTAAATTTTTAGCTTCTATCATCAACATATCTAAAACACTCTCCTAATTTATATTACTAATAAACTGATAGTTTCTTCTCTACACGTGAGAATAAAAAAGTGAATACAGTTGTAAGTACTAGATAAAAAATACCAGTCATGAAGTATGGAGTAACAGCATCACCAGAAGATGAAACAAAAAGTTGTGCTTTTCTTAAAAGTTCTTCCATTGTTATAACAGAAACAAGAGAGGTATCCTTAATTAAAGCTATAAATTCATTGCCCATTGGTGGAATAATTACTCTAAAAGCTTGAGGTAGTATTATCCTCTTCATAGTTTGTGGATATGTGAAACCCAATGCCTTTGATGCCTCAAACTGACCTTTATCTATAGCAAGAATACCGCTTCTTATAATTTCAGCAACATATGCACCAGAATTTAAACTAAGTCCAAGTATAGCCGCCTGCATAGCTGTAAGATTAATACCTGTTAACATTGGAAATCCATAGTAAAAAAGGTACAACTGAAGTAAAAGAGGTGTTCCTCTAAATATCCAAGTATAAAAACTTCCTATTGTATTTAAAACCTTATTAGATGATATTTTAAAAATTGCTATTATCAATGCTATAATACAGCCAAAAATAATCGCCAAACACGTAAGTTCTATAGTTACCAAAGTTCCGTTTAAAAGAATTGGTATAAGTTTGTTTAATATGCTAAAATCCATAGTGCCCTTCTCCTCCTAAAAATTCTTATGTATAGAGATATACCGCCTAAAACTTCAAAATTAATAGTATATCTATAAATGTATTTTTTGTATTTTTATTCACATTTACATTAATATTTATTCACTGCTTGTATTATATACAAAAGCTAAACATTAATCAACAAGCTAATTATGGAAACATTTTTGATTGTGTATAATTATCCGCTAAATATTAATATTTCCAAGGCAAAGCTCGTGCGTATCCTCCTATCTAATTTTTCACAATTAATTAGTATTTTATTAATTATATATGCATATTTTTATTAATATGTTATCATGTTTCAAATAATTTTACAATATGCAAGCATAGTTTATTTTTTATTATCAATTTAGTATATTTAGCTAATGCATACTTTAAAATTATTGCGAAGTAAGTGTATTGCAGGATATTAAATAAAATTAATAAATCTTATTTAAATCATCCTACAACACACTTACTTCGCAATGTACATGGTTTTAAAGGAAAGAACACTTACCAGAGGCTTGGGTTTAAGCCCATTAAAATTCTTGAACCTATATTATTAATTTCTAGTGCTCCATTTCAAAGACATAAATTAATTAAAGATATTAGTGTGCCTACGGAATTTTAATATAAAAACAAGAAATATTAAAATTGCGTAAGCAATCAAAAAATAAGTTATAAGATTTTCTGTAGCAAAGCGAAAGAAAATCATCCTTCACTGTACTTTGTACTCTGTACTCCGTACTCTGATTTTTGGTTCGCAATATTTAAAATTTGTATTTAAACAATTTTTTATTTCCATTCTGCTTCCCTATCAAATCATAGACATTCCCTTGCAATTATGATAAATTTAATACAAACACAACTTATTTTTTTACGAGGTTATTATGAAACATCTTTTATTATTTTTATATTTTATATCATATACTTCTGGTATAGGTGCCATTACTTTAGGATTATTTTTCTATATAAAAACTAAAAGTCTTTATGTAAAATATATACTTATAGCTGATATAGCTTTTACCAGTTTTTTATTTTTTGACAACTTAAATTTTTATACTGATATTTTTATTCATAGGTTCCCATTTTGGATGAATATAGTTAAAATATTAGGGTTGACACTATCTGGCATTTTAATAATCTATTTTTTTACGCTTTCAGCTTATTCGATATTAAACATTGAAATATCAAAACATAAAAAAATTATTTATTTCGGATTATCATCTATTTTTTTTATAATCTCCATAAGTAGCTTATATATTTTATACCATTTACAATTGATTTCAGAATTAGCCGCAGTGCATTCATGCTTTTTTCTACCTAATATATTTACATCTATAGGTATTATTTATGATGTGTTTTTTATTATAAATAATTTAGACAAGTTTAATAATTCAATTAGGCAATTCCTTAAAGTGCTCATAATATTAACTTGCATAATAACACCAATGTCTATACTTACTAATGTGCTTCAATATTGGCATTTTTCTAGTCTTCCAATTGCATATTCACCTATAGAATATTTTTTATTCAATCTTTCAGCACTTATTTTTGTCAAAAAAAATTTACAACAAACTCCCAATATTCTAATTAAAGCAGAATTTGAACAAAAAAAAATATCCAACGAAACTCATTTTTTTGATGACTTTTCTAATACTTATAATTTAACTCAAAGAGAAATAGAGATTACAAAATTAGTATCATCAGGCCTTAGTAATCAAGAAATAGCAGAAAATTTATTTATATCTGCAAATACAGTGAGAAATCATATATATAATATCTATAAAAAAACAGGAATAAAAAACAGATATGAATTAATAAATTTAATTTCTACAAAATATCATAATCACTAGAAATTTATTTTTAGTACAAGTATACTACAGATAAAAATAGTACGTTTATACTATTTCCTTTAGTACTTAATTCCATTATAGTTGAAACTGAAAATCATCTATGGTTGAGCCGGTATATCTATAGATGAGTTTTAAAAATTATGATGGGAGTGAATTTTTTGACTAATATAAAAGAAGAAAGCAAAAGGCTATTCTTTGTTGATAATTTAAAAGTATTTCTTACTATCCTAGTAATTGTACATCATGTTGGGCAAGCTTATGGTCCAACAGGCGGATTTTGGCAATATAAAAGCAGTTTGCATGAAAACCTTCCTTGGCTTGGATTATTTTTTCCTGTAAATGCTTCCTTCTTCATGGGATTATTTTTTATGATAGCAGGATATTTTTTACCTGGTTCTTATGATAGAAAAGACAATATGAGTTTTTTGAAAGATAAACTTATTAGACTTGGAATACCTGTATTATTAGGTCTTTTAGTCATTTCTCCTTTAGAGATGTATTTTTATTATATGCATTATAGTGGGAATAGACCTTTGAATTTCTTTCAATACTTTCAAAACATATATTTAGGACTTTGTAGCAAACCTAATTGGTACAAAACAAATTCAGGTGTCACATATCCAGAAATGAATTTTGGACATCTTTGGTTTGTTGAAAATTTACTTGTTTTTTCTATTTTCTATTTTATTATAAGAAAATTAATTTTCAAAAAAACTATAAAAAATGATACAAAGGATTTTAAATTTTTTTCAATATTAATTATAGCCCTTCTTATAGCAGTATCATCAGCAGTAGTTAGAATATGGTATCCCATAGATAAATGGATTGCACTGTTCGGCTTTATACAATCTGAAATTGCACATTTACCACAATATATAATACTTATTGTCACTGGAGTAGTTGCTTATAGAAAAAATTGGTTTACGAAAATTAGTAAAAAGGCGGGCTATTTAGCACTAATTTTAGGTATTATAATGGCTATTATCATATACTCATACAAGCTTGCACCTAAAATTATAAACATATTTTTTTCAAACTGGGCTATTTATGAGTCCTTTATGTGTGCATTTTTATGTTTTGGACTAATAGTATTTTTTAGAGAACATGTTAATTTGAGTACACCTAAATCTAGGTTTTTAGCTAAAAATTCTTATGCGGCATATATCTTTCACTTTCCTATAGTCCTAAGCATACAATACAGTCTTGATAAAATAGACATTGGCGGGGCTTTAGGTAAGTTTTTATTGGTTAGTATTCTTTCTATATTAGTAACTTATTTTGTAGCTTCAATGTTTAGGAAGCTGCCTATCATAAAAAGAATAATATAAAGGCTAATTTGATATTTTTAACCATTTATTTACAATTAAATTTCTACATCTCCATTGTAAACTTTTGCCTTACCATTGTATAATAAATATATCAATATTTTCAACTTTTTTAAATTCTTTTATCGTAAAAAAATCGCTAGGAGGAAGTATACATGAATAGCAAAAATAATAACGAAATGAAAAACGGAAAATATATGGCAACCGGATTATGCTTAGGCATGAGTATTGGATTGGCTATTGGTCAGTTTTTTTTTCATAATGCTTTACCATATATGTCAACAGGTATGTGTGTAGGATTAGCTATTGGTGTATTTATTGACTCCAAAAATGCCAAAAAAAACAAATAATCTTCTATAAACAAGCGGTTGTCACACTAAATAAATATTGCGAACTAAATCAAAGTACAGAGTACAAAGTACAAAGAAGGATGATTTACCTTTTCTTACGTCAGGTAAATCTTAAACTTAACTGTTGTTAGCTTCGCTGACAACAGTAATGACGCGATTGCGTAAGCAATCAAAAATAAGTTATAAGATTTTCTGTAGCTTTGCTACAGAAAATCATCCTTCTTTGTACTCTGTACTTTATACTTTGTACTTTGGTTTAATGGTTCGCAATAATTTTATAATTTGAAGTAAGATTACTTCTTCACAATTTCTTTTCTATAGCTAAATAATATAAATCCAATGCAAGCTACCACACCTATGCAACTCATAAGCTGTGCAACCCTTATAGGTCCAAGCATTAAGCTATCTGTTCTAAGTCCTTCTATAAAAAATCTTCCTACAGAATATAAACCTATGTACAAGAAAAATACAATTCCTTTTTTATTGCACTTTCTTATTACAAACATTAATATTAAAAAAGTCACAAAATCCCATAAAGATTCATATAAAAATGTTGGCTGATAGTATGTACCATCTATATACATTCCTGTTTGAATAAACTTAGGAAAGTGACTTATAAAAGCCTGACTTACAGGACCACCATGTGCTTCTTGATTAAAGAAGTTTCCCCATCTCCCCATTGCCTGGGCAATTATTATAGAAGGAGCAACTGTATCAACAGCTTTAAGGAAATCTACTTTTTTATGTCTACACATTATAAAAGCAGTTGTTATTCCAAAAATAAGTCCTCCGTGTATTGCAAGACCACCTTTTCTTATGTTAATCATATCTAAAACATTTCCATTGTATGTGTTAAACTGAAAAATAACATAATACACTCTAGCTCCTATTACACCTATAACCAATGAAAGAAGTGCAATGTCTATTATAGTATCATAATCGATGTCTCTAAACTTACAGTTAAAACTAGCAATAAAAAATCCCAAAAGTGCTCCAGTGGCTATTAATATACCATACCACTTAATACTAAATCCAAAAATTGAAAATGCAACTGAATTCATTACTTCACTCCCTATTCTCTTCTTAATCACAATTTTTTATAATAAAGGCGAAAAAAGCCTGCTAAATCCCTCTAAAATTTTAGCTATTATGCCCCTTGACTTATATCTTTCAATTGTCATAACTTCTGAGTTTACCATATCCTCTTCAAAAATTTTCATACATCCTTTTGAAAACTCGGTATTATAAATAAACACATTTATTTCAAAATCAAGTGAAAAGCTTCTTATATCCATATTTGCTGTACCAATTGAAGCTACTTTTCCATCTATAGCTATAGTTTTAGAATGTAGAAAACCTTTATACAAGTATACCTTAATACCATACTCAAGTAAATCTCTAATATATGAAGTCGTGGCATAATATACAAACTTCTTATCTGGTTTTAAAGGTATCATTACTCTTACATCAACTCCAGACATAGCTGATATTTTAATTGCTTCTAAAAATGAATCATCTGGTATAAAATATGGAGTTTGAATATAAACCCTATCCTTTGCAGAATTAATCATCTTAATGTATCCCATTTTTATCTGTTCGCCGCTAGAATCTGGACCACTTGCAACTACCTGCATTCCTATATTACCTTTGCCACCTTTATTACTAAAAAATTTCTTTAACATGCTATCTTCATTTATACTTTCATCTTTTGCAGCATAATACCAATCCATCAAAAATCTTTCTTGTAGAAATGCAACAGCAGTACCTACAACCCTAAGATGAGTATCCCTCCACGGCCTAAGCTTCTTGCTTTTTCCTCTACTCATATATTCATCACCTATATTTATTCCGCCAACGTACCCAATAGTTCCATCTATTATGACTATCTTACGGTGATTTCTATAGTTTATTCTACAATAAGTTCCAAAACTAACTGGGAAAAATCTTGTAACCTTTCCACCAGCCTTCCTTAGTTTGTTAAACATTCTTGAAGGCGTATGAAAACTCCCTATGTGATCATACAGTACTCTTACCTTAACGCCCTCTTTAGCTTTTTTCGTAAGTGCATCTACAAGCTTTTTACCTATATCATCATTTTTAATAATAAAATATAAAATGTTTATTGTTTCCTTAGAATTTTCTATATCCCTTAGAAGTGAATCATATTTACTTTTTCCATCTGTAAATATATCAACATCATTATCCTGGGAATATATACTTCTACTTGAATTTATGTTCATTTCTATAATATCTTTATACATTAACATATTTTTATCATTAAATACTTTATCATCATTTTTAAGTAAATACTTTTCCTCTATAAGCCACTTATTATATAAAGCATCATAATCACCTTTTAACTTAAATATTCTTTTTTGATTAGGTCTTAAATTTCTACCAAAAGTAAAATACAACAAAAATCCAAGCACGGGAATTAACGTAAGCACCAATATCCATACGGTAGCAGTTAGTGGTTTCTTTCTTTCAACGTAAATTGTAATTATAATTGACAAGAAATTAATAAAATAAATTATACCTACAGTAACAGGAATAGGTGAAATTTTCATTACTACACCTCCTTTGAATATTGTTACCATTTCGCAATCGTATATAAAATTTTAACATAAAAATATTAAAATTACTAATATTATATATTACATCTATTGAAAATGTTACTATAAATAAATGCATTAATTTCTATTAAGGCATATTAAAAAAATAATAAATCCAAATTGTGAAATAGTTTTCTGTAATATGGCTAAAATTCATTTACACCAAATTACATAAATGATATTATAAACATTGAATATTATTTTTACATAACGAAGGAGTTTTTAACATGGAGTATATCGAAGTATTGTCTCCAGGTAAAAAATTAAGATTGCTAAGGAAGAAATATAAATTAAATCAAGAGCAACTTTCTGGTGACAAAATAACTAGAAATCTAATAAGCGAAATTGAAACTGGTAAGGTAAAACTTACGAAAAATACTGCTGAAATAATACTCGACAATTTAAAAAGTCTTTCCCAAAAATACAATTTTGATATTACCGAAACTGTTGATTATTTATTAGAAAGTGAATATTCTCAAGCAAGCAAAATATTAGATTCTCATATTAATGAACTAAAAAGTCTTTTTACTTATAAAAGTGAAAACTTCAATGAAGAACTAAAAAATGCCGAGGCTTTTTTAATAAAATGGGATATTAAAGAAAAAAAAATACAGCTATATGAAATTGTAGGTGATTATTTTTGCAGCAAAAATGATTATCATAGAGGTACATTATACTATGAAAAAGCCTTTAGTTTTATGGATAAGCTTAATTATACTCCAGAACTTCTGATTATTTTAAAAAAGTTATCAGGAGCATATGCATATATAAATAGACATTCTGAAAGTATTGAATGTGGAGAGTTTGCGCTTAATCACTTTCCTAGTATGCCAAAAAAATTTGCTGCAACATTTTTGTTTAACAATTCAATTTCGTTAAAAAAGCTTGGATTTTTTAAAAAAGCTATAACAAATTTTGAGGTTATAGAAACATTGCTTGACGAAGATGATGCAGACAAGCTTATTGAGGTTTGGAATACCAAGGGCACCTGTTTTATTCATCTAAATGAATATGAAAAAGCTCGCGATATATTTATCAACGTTTTTGAAACAGCATCTAAACAAGATAATATGGATACTATTGTAATATCATTACTAAATTTGGCGGAATGTTATTTCAATTTAGATGATAAAGAAAAAGTTCTTGAAAGCTTAAAAATTGCACTTAATAATTTACCTACTCTTATAAGAAGTAATAGTTGTTATCTTCCGGAAGTACACTTCCAACTTGGGAATATTTACAAAAGCATTAATGACTTAGAAAAAGCTGAGATGTACTACTTAGAAGCTTTAAAATTCACTAAAAAGCAAAATATTTCAATAATGAGCAGGGATATATTAAAAAATTTAATTGATTTGTATTTGTCTTCTGATTCTATAGATAAAATAAATGATATAACAATCGAAGCTCTTTCTTTATCAAATTCACAAGCAAAATTAGAAAACGATATTATGTATAAGTTAATTAATTTTTATAGTTTACACAATATGACTGATAAAATCAATGAATTATGCAGATTCGCCGCTAAATTCTATTAAAATAATGCGAAGTAAGGGGATTCTGGAACATTAAATAGCATCAATAAATCTAAGGGAAATATTCTTGAAATACTTAGATTTATTAATTTTATTTAATATCCTAAGATACACTTACCTCGCATTTTTAGGTCCTGTTAATTCTAGTTCATAGAAAACAAGATCTAACCATTTTCCAAATTTAAAGCCTGATTTTTTTATCGTTCCAGAATACTCAAAGCCAAACTTTTTATGCAATTCTATGCTGCCCTTATTTTCTGAATCAATTGCCGCTACCATGATTTTATATTCCATCTTGTCAGCAATTTTAATTAATTCCTCCAGTAATTTTTTGCCTATGCCTTTTTTTCTATAATCCTTATGTACATATACTGAATGCTCCAAAGAATACTTAAATGCAGGATAAGCTCTAAACTGCTCAAAGGTAGCAAACCCAACTACCTTATTTTCTTCTTCAAATACAAGTATTGGATGACCATTTTCTTTTCTCTCATTATACCAATTTTTTCTTTCTTCAATATTATGAGGTTCATAAGCATATATTGCCGTAGTATTAATTATTGCATCATTGTAAATTTCCAAGATTCCCATCAAATCATTTTCTGTTGCTTCACGTATCATGATAAATTGCCCCCCCCCATTAATTTTTTTATTTAAAATACTTAACCATTATGAACCATTTTTCAGAGTACGGAGTACAGATGACAGAGTACAGTTAAGGATGATTTACCTTTCCTTACGTCAGGTAAATCTTAAACTTAAATATTGCTCAGCTTAGCTGAGCAGCATATATGGCGCTATTGCGTAAGCAATCAAAAATAAGCTTTAAGATTTTTCGTAGCGACAGCGGAAAAAAATCTTCCTTCACTCTACTCTCTACTCTTTACTCTAATTTAATAGTTCGTAATAATGCTGCAAAATTCAATTTTATACTATATTCAAAAAAATTGCACATCCCCCTAAAGGTTTGTGCAATTATAATCTAAATTTTATTTTCTTATCTTTTTTATAGCTAATATAATTGGCACTGTTATAACAACTGCAACAACAGCTTCTATAGAACCATTAAGTCCTGCTATACCAAATATTGCCTTTGCAGCACCACTCACACTTATTTTTACAGCCTTCGCATAGCTTTCAGCATATAAGAAATAAATCATTGAAAGAACTCCAACAGTGTTTGTAAGTGTTCCAATTATCGCCGCTGCACCAATCCTAACTGGTTCGTTAAACTTTTTAAGTAATGCATAAGAATAATAAGCAGTAATTCCTATAAGCACCCTTGGCAAAATTGCAACTAATGGATTCATAAAAGCAAATGAAAGCACACTAGGTGTCATAATGTTTTGGATCATGCTAAATATTCCAAACATAAGTCCTACTAAAACTCCAACTATAGGTCCTTCTAGAACTGCACCTATAATTACTGGAATATGCATAATTGTTGCATGAGCAATTGGAAATGGTATAAATCCATAGCCAGTAAGCCCTAGGGCCATTGAAATTCCAGAAAGAAGTCCAACAACTGTTAGCTGTCTTGTCTCAAATCTTGTTTTGGTTAATGAATTTTTATTCAATTTTTCCCTCCGTTCTCATTCCACTTAAGGATATAAGTCGAATAATATATTGATTTTTGTGTATGCTTAAAATGTAGTTTCCTAAGAATACCGCTTTATTTAAGCATAGTATTTTTTCTAAATCATTATACCATATCAAATAATCATCTACAACGGCAATATTAAGGCATATTTGGCATTTATAATTTTGCTAAATAATAAAGTGTTCTAACCCCAGCACCTGTTCCACCAATAGAATAATAATCTTTTTCACTGTCTCTCCAAGCTGTTCCTGCTATATCAAGATGAAGCCATGGTTTATCGCCTACAAATTCACCTATAAAGAGACCTGCTGTTATTGTTCCTGCAAATTTTCCACCTATGTTTTTAAGATCTGCTATATTGGATTTTATAAGTTCTTTGTATTCATCGAAAGCAGGAAGCATCCATACTTTTTCACCGGATTTATAAGAAGCTTCTTCTAGCTTTCCGTAAAATTCTTTATTATTTGTAACAACCGCTGTAGTTGTTATTCCCAGTGCAGATAAAGCTGCTCCAGTAAGAGTTGCTATGTCAACTACCTTTGTTACCTTTTCCTTTGAAATAGTATAATAAACAGCATCTGCGAGCGTAAGTCTTCCCTCTGCATCAGTATTGATAACTTCAATTGTCTTTCCACCCATAGAACCAATAATATCGCCAGGCTTATATGATCCCCCAGAAATTAAGTTTTCACAAGCTGCAATTACTGCTACAACATTTACTTTAAGCTTCATTTTTGCTATTGCACTCATAGCTCCTATAACGGCTGCGCCGCCGCCCATATCTGACTTCATTGTTGACATTCCATCACTAGTTTTTATAGAATATCCACCAGCATCATAAGTAAGTCCTTTTCCCACTAAACCCAATACTTGCCTATTATCCTTATCGCCAGAATATCTCATTACAATAAGCCTTGGAGGATTTTCTGAACCTAATGACACTGCTAAAAAAGCTTTCATATCAAGTTCTTTAATTTTAGCCTTATCAAATACGTCTACTTCAAAACCATATTTCTTCCCTGCATCACTAGCTGCTTTTGCAAGAACCTTTGGTGTCATAATATTTGCTGGTTCATTTACAAGAGTTCTTGCAAGTAGAGTTGCTTCAACTAATACAGAGGCTTCGTCAATATAACCTTTAACCTCTTCAAGCTTTTCCAAAGGCACATTACCTATGCAAAGCTCCATATCCTTTTCAACTTTTTTATCACTCTTGTACTTATCAAATTTGTATGCAGCAAAGCCAGTTCCTTCTATTACAGCATTTATAGCTTCTGCATAAGCCAGGCCATCTACATTAAAGTTATTTATAAATATTTTTTGTGCCTTAAATTCTCTACATTTCTTAATCACTTTTGAAAATGCAACTCTTATTTTTTCACCTGTTATTTCCTTTTCCTTGCCGAGTCCTACAAATATTATATTTTCATATTTATCATCTTTTAAAGAAGATAAGTTAAAAATTTCACCTATTTCCCCCTTAAATTTTTTAGTATCAAATAAATATTTAATTGTGTTTTCAAATCCCTCTGATTTTTCAAAGTTTTTCTGTATTACTGGGACTATAACAACATCTGATGCTCCAATTTCAATAGTATTTACTGAAAATTTCATTTATTTTCCCCCTTACATCTTATAACTATTTTTTATTAGTATAGATAAACCAGTTCAACTATTGAAATTTGTTTGCACCATAATGCCCAGGAGACGGCATTTTGGTACAAATAAATTTCAAGTTTCAAGGTGGTTTATCTTTATTTCTTCTTATTAGTATTATTACACATTTCATAAACAATAATCAATATTGTTTAATAATTTTTTAATACTTTAAAAGTGTAATGGTAAACATTGTTCCCTTGCCTATTTCGCTTTTAGCTTCAATTACTCCATTATGCGCCTCAACAATAGACTTTGAAAGAGCCAAACCTATGCCAACCGAATCACTTTTTGAGTTTTGAGCCTTATAAAACCTTTTAAATATGTTTGGCAAATCTTTTTTGCTTATGCCATCACCTGTATCAGCAATTTCTATTCTCACATAAACCGGTGTTTCTACAAGCATAATATTTATACTACCACCTAACTTAGTATGTTCTATTCCGTTTTTAATTATGTTAATAAGTGCTTCTTCAAACCATTCTTTATCGTGCAAAAAATTTATTTGTTCTTCTCCATTAAATTTAATTTTTATTTTTGCCTCCTCAGCTTTTTCCACAATAGCATCAATAGAGTTTTCTATAGTTTCATTTAAGCTTGTATTTTCTTTTGAAAACTCAATAGCCTTAGCATCTAGTCTAGCTAATTTTAATATACTTTTTATAAGCCAATTCATTCTGTACAGCTGTTTTTTATTGTTCTCTAAGAAAGTATTCCTTTTATCCTTCGAAAGCTCTTTGGTAGTTAAAATGTCATTGTATAAAATCATTGAAGAAATTGGAGTTTTTAATTGATGAGATATATCTGATAATAAATCTACTAGAAATTGTTTTTCCTTTTTTAAATCCTCTATATTACTTCGAATTATACCTCTCATAGAATTAAAAGAAATTGCAAGCTTTGAAAAATCACCTTCCGAATCCTCCGGGATTGAGATATCATATTCTCCTTCTATTACTTTTTTTGCAGCTAGAGTAATTTGTCTTATTCCTTTATAAAAGTAAGTACACTGCAAATAGTTGAGAATAAAAAACACCACCGCCATAACTAAAAATATAGCAATAATATAATAAGTATTTCTTAAAATAGTTTCATTTACATATGGGAACAAATCATCCTGCAAATCATCTGTAAGACCATATTCCCTTAGAATTTTTATTCCATCACGAGCTTCCTTATCCGAAACCTTTTTTGTTACCTCTGGTACTATTTCTTTTAATAATTCTGGATTTTTTTCATCTATTTTTGTAGTTACCACCCCAAGTGTTCTTATATATCCTTTTTTTAAATTATCAGTGTTTATCTTCGTCACAGTTAAAGTACCAAGTAAAAATATAAAATTTATACAAAGAAGCACTATTGAGCTTTTCTTTATTTCTGGATTTACAAAATATCCTTCCATATTATTTCTCCTTTAAAACAGGCTTGTTCCACATATATCCAAGTCCTCTTTTTGTTATTATATATTTAGGTTTTTTATCGTCTTCTTCTATCTTTTCTCTAATCCTCTTAATATAAACAGAAAGCGTATTTTCATCAAAGAAAACCTCATCATCTTCCGTAAGCTCTTTTAATATTTCACTTCTTTTAAGAAGAACACCAGACTTATTCATAAATATCAAAAGCAATTTATACTCCTGTGCTGTAAGTACAACTTTATTTTCTCCTTTAGTAACAACAGCTGTTGCTGTATCTACCTTTACATCACCACTTACAAGCCTTGTGCCTATGTCATGATTTTTTTTATTTCTTCTTATTAGCACTTTTATCCTAGACAAAAATTCTCTCACACCAAAAGGCTTTGTCATATAATCATCGCCGCCAATTTCAAGTCCAAGTACTATATTTACCTCTTCATCTAAGGCTGTGAGAAACATTATTGGAATTTCACTTTTAGCTCTTATGGATTTACACAAATCATATCCGCTTCCATCTGGTAAATTTACATCCAAAATAATTAAATCTAAGGCTTCAGTTTCAAATATTCTTTTACCTTCTTCTAAGGTTCCTGCTCTAAAAACCTTGTAGCCTTCTTCCTCCAAAGTAAACTCAATTCCCATTGCAAGAGACTCATCATCCTCTACTAATAATATTCTAAACATCATAATTCAGAGTACAAAGTACAGAGTACGGAGTACAGTGATGGTTGATTTTCTACTAGCGCAGAAAATCTTAAAACTTAATGGGCTATCGTCAAAGATTACCAAACGCAAAAGCTTTAAATCATACTTCACTACACTCTACACTCAATCCTTTATACTCTAATTCCTCCCCTCAAAAATCATTATATATGGTGATATATTAATTTCTAATGTGTTATCACACTAAGCTGATTTAATACGTAACTTAAAATTATTGCGTAAGCAATCAAAAACTAAGTTTTAAGATTTTCTGTAGCAAAGCGGAAGAAAATCATCCTTAACTGTACTCTGTACTCTGTCAACTGTACTCTGCTTTTAAATCCTATTTCCAATTATAGCACAAGGAGTATTTCATTTCGGCATCTTAAATGAAATACTCCTTAAATTTTAGTTTTCTTCTCTTATTGTCTCTATTATATTTTCTTTCTTTATTCTTGAAAGAGGTGAAAGAACAGATACATATCCTATAATTATTGCTGCTACACCTGCTATTCCAATGGCTTCCCAAGGTATATTCCACTTGAACTCTTGTATACTTATCATGCTTTTATACATAAGATAAGATAGTCCTGATGCTATTATAGAACCATATATAGTACCAACTATTCCATACAAAACTCCCTCTAAAACAATCATTTTTTTAAGACCTTTTTGTGTGAAGCCTATAGCTTTTAAAGTTGCAAATTCTCTCTTTCTTAAAATTATATTTGTAGTTAAGGTGTTTATTATATTTACACTTCCTATTAAAGATACCACAATTACAAAACCATATATTAATATTTCAATCATCAATGTTAAAGAGTTCATTTCTCTATTAACATCAGCATCATTTATAACCTTAAGACTAGGCTGACTTTTTATCGCCGTTTCAATTTCAGTTTGTGCCCTTTCCACTGATTTTGCATCCTTTAATCTAATATATGCTCCAGCTGGCTTAATACTTGAAATACCTGTCAAGTTTTTAATCACACTTTCAGTTGTTATAAGTTTTACTCCCTTAGGACTAAAGTTAGGATTGAAGGGGTCATCTTTTAAAACCGCAATTACTTTAACCTTTTTTGCAGCTTCAGCACCTTTTGTTTTATCTAGATACTTAAGATATATTTCATCCCCAGGTTTTATATTTAAAATTTTATACTTGTACATTTTACCTGTTTTTGCATCATATATATTATTTTTATTTATAACAATAACTCCATTTTCTTTATTTAATTCATCTATATCAATTTTACCTTTATCTAAATAGCTTTGTGCCGACTTCATAGAGTTATCATCATATACACTGACCGAACTTTGATTAAACATAGTCTTTTCCTTACCATTTAAATTTTCTCTTTTATAAAAACTTCCAAGCCTTTTAACATCGTTAATTTCAATATTAGTATCAAAATATTCCTTAAACCAAAACACATTGTATGATTTGTAAACATTCTTTACAGTGTCTAATTTGCTAACAGCTTTTATAACTTCATCGTCTATACCAGCATTTTGATTAGATTTATCATTATTCATAATAGTCAATTGCATTTTTCCTACTTCATTTGAACTACCATTTAAATTTAAAGCCATGTCCATGAAAGATTTAAAGGTTACAAATAAAACTACACTTATAACTATAGAAAAAACTGTTATTCTATACCTTTTTTTATTTCTTTTAATATTTTTTGATGCTAAATTACCTTCAAAACCAAAGAGTAGCTTTAATACTGTGCTTTTTCTTCTTTTTATTTTTTCTTTAGTTATAGCCGCTCTACTGCTTATGGCTACAAGTGGCGAAATTCTTCCCGCAAAATATGCTGGCAACATTGCTGATAAATAAACAGATATAACTCCTACTACTGCACTTATTACAATTACCGACGATGATATAGAAATTTTCATTACAGTAAGATTATCTCCACCTATTAATTTAAATGCAATTCCTATACAATTGATTGCTATAACCCCTAATATTAATCCAATTGGTATAGAAATTGCAGCCAATATAGAAGCTTCTCCCAAAACCATGCGTCTAAGTTGTTTTGGCGTCATACCAACAGCTCTTAAAAGCCCAAATTGCCTTATTCTTTCTACGACGCTTATTTGAAAGGAATTATATATTACAGCAATAGTTGCAATTACTACTATTGCAATAATTACACCAACAGTTCCATACATAGCTTTACTATTAGAATCATTTCCACCACCTTCTAAATCTATAACATACGTATTATCTGCAATAGTTTTTTTAGGTGCCAAAGTATTTAGCTCGTTAACTGCTTTCTTTAAATTTGTTTTTGGACTTATCCTTACAAGTAGTGTTGCTCTACCCAAATCTATATTATTAGTTTTAGAAAACATTATTCCCTTATTTGTATCCTGACTTTGAATACAATCCTGCAAAATTCCAACTAACTTATATTTTTTATTGCCTAAGTTTACTGTATCTCCAATTTTAGTGCCACTTTTTAAATATTTTAAAACCCAATTTTCTATTACAATTTCATTTCCACCGTTTGGAAACCTGCCGCTTTTTAATTTATACGGCAATAGTTTCAATGCTTCATCTGATACAATTTGCTGCTTAAGGGTGACTCCTTTTTGAAGTTTAATTTCATCTCCATTTTGAAAAAGCCCAAGCATAGAAACTTTTGGATTGCTCTTAATTTTTGATAACAAACTGCTATCTACCCTTTGATAAGATACCTCCCAAGAACCATAATTATCTATCATTGTTTGAGTTTCCGCTGCTTGTATGCCTTTTAGAAAAAATCCAATGGTAGCAATCAAAGCCACTGATAAAGCTATTCCAATAATAGTGAGAACACTTCTCTTCTTGTTTGCCTTTAAATACCTTCCTGTAAGCTGTTTATAGCTTTTAATCATTTTAACCGATCCTCCCTGCTATAGATAAATCTGTTCAACTACCAAAATAACTTGCATCATAATGCCCCCAAGATGTGATTTTGATACAAATTAATTTTGAAGTTTCAAGTGATTTATTTTTAGTTATTCTTTAAATATTCATCTGATATTATTTCACCATCTTGAATAGTGATTGTTCTATCTGCTAAAGCCGCTATATTTACATCGTGAGTAATTACAATTAAAGTTTGATTGTATTTTTTTGCCGTAAATTTAAGCAGTTCTATTACTTCCCTTGAATTCTTACTATCTAGATTTCCTGTAGGCTCATCAGCAAATATTATTGCAGGTTTATTTAAAAGTGCTCTTCCAATTGATACCCTCTGCTGCTGACCTCCAGAAAGCTCTGATGGTAAATGTGTCTTTCTATCTGTAAGTCCCAAAACCTCAATAATCTCTGCCAAATATTTTTTATCTACCTTATCATTATCCATTAAAGCTGGAAGTGCTATGTTTTCTTCCACATCTAAAACTGGTATAAGATTAAAAGATTGAAATATAAAACCTATCTTTCTCCTCCTAAAAATAGCTAACTTTTCTTCCTTGTATTCATAGATATTTTCACCATCAATAATAACTTTTCCACTAGTTGGTCTATCAAGTCCTCCAAGCAAATGCAAAAGTGTACTTTTTCCTGAACCTGATGCACCAACAATAGCAACAAATTCACCCTTATTAACAGATAAATTGACACCCTTAAGTGCTTCTACTCTATTTGATTTTTTTCCATAAATTTTATTTAGATTTTCTACTTTTAAAATTTCCATTTTCCCTCTCCGCCTTCCTCAAATCTATATCAGGTAACTGTAACTTTATAACCTATTGTGTTTTTCTTTAATTTTATTATATACGGTGAGCGGATTTACCTCCATGACTCAAGGCTTACAATAAAAAAAGTTATCTTACTAATTAGTAAGATAACTTTTTTTATTCCAAAATATTATAAATTAATTCTTCACCACTTTAAACCGTCACTTCAAATATTTTTCTATCCCCTACATCAAGCCAATTACTCTCGTATTTTTTACCCTTATTAAAATTAAAAGTAAGCAGGTATCCCTTTTCTACTCCCTGTTCTTTCATATAGCTACAAAGTTGATCTATTCCTTTTTTCCTAACTCTGCATACATAAATTCTTGAAATTTCAAAAGAAGTTTTTCCATATCTAATTTTCCAGCATCTATTATTTCACCCTTATCGATTTGTGTAATATCGCCTGCTATATCCTGAACATTCCCCTTTGCAATGAGATAATCGTAAAGAAGGGTTTCAAAAATTTTGTTATGCATAACAAGCTTTCCATTACTTTCCGCTAATATTCCATACATAATTGCTTTTTCATATGCAAAAGAATTATATGGAATTTCTCTGCCTTCTACTAATATTTCATAAACAACTTTTTTTATTTCATCATAATTTTCAACATTTTTAATGACATCATCAAAAAGAGTATTATATTCATTTAAAGTCATTTTTATAGATTTTTTAAGTCCTTCTAATGTCCAATCCTTATCAAGATATTCGTCTATGTTTTTGCACAATCTACTCACAAGATATGGATATCCACTGGTAAAATTTCTTATCTCTCTTGATAAAAGTTTTACATCCATTTGTATACCAGTTTACTTTATTGTCTTGGTCTATTTATAGTAAAATAAGTTCCCTTATCAACCATTTCTATGATTTTATGTAATTTAAGGCTTATATCAACCATGTAATGCTTTTGAGGTATGCACAAACCTGTAACATTAAATTCTTTCATTAATATCTCTCCTTGTATAAAATCTATGAATAAACCTATTATACCTTAAATATGTTACAACTAAAATCATCAATTTATACCTTATTTGCTCTAATGAAATATCCATACTTATACCAATCTAAATACTCCATTTCAACCTTCCAGCCTCTTTTAATATATTCCTTAGCAATTTGTTCTGGTTTAAGCTTATTTTTCATTCTAACATTATCTTCTATGTACCAACCCATTTGCCTTATACCTTTACTTACAATTTTAGTTACATCATCAAAGTATCTATCAGTATCCTCAATAAACATAAATACATCTCTACTAACGAGAAAATCTATGTTATTATCTTTAAAGTTACTGCCGATACTTTTAATATCTGACTGAATAAACTGAAATTTTTCTCCGATTATATCCGCTACTCCATATAAACATGCATCATCTATATCCAAGCCATAAATTTTCTCTACTTTATTCTGCTTTATTAAAAATCTACTTAAAAAACCATCTCCGCAGCCTAAATCAACAATATTTCCGTACAAACTATTATAATATGAATAAATTTTGTTATTATAAAATTCTTCAGCCTTTTTCCTATCTATTGTTATCTCCTTGCCACAACAATTGCATTTTAATTTAACAGTAAATTCAGTATCAACCCATGGATGATGTTCATTTTGAAGAATACTGCATTCATTTTTACATTCACAGTAAGTACCCCATATAACAAATTTATTTTCTTTAAGCATTATAAGCCCCCATTTAATAAACTAAATTTCTTATATTATAACACTAAAAAACAGAGTACAGTGAATGATGATTTGCCTTTCGCGCTGCTTAGGTAAATCTTAAACTTAATGTTGTCAGCTTCTCTCTGCACCATGTATGGCGCAATTGCGCAGCAATAAAAAAATAAGTTCTCAGATTTTTCGCAGTGCTAACGGAGAAAAATCATCCTTCGTTGTACTCTGTACTCTGTACTCCGTACTCTGTGTTAAATTGTAATTTATCCTTATACCCCCGCAAATTCTAAAATGGCTTTTGCTATAGCTTCAGCACACTTAGCTTGTCCATCTTCTGAAGAAATGAATTTGCAATCTTCTCTATTACTTAAATATCCTATCTCCACTAGTGCCGCTGCTTGTGCATTATTATGCTTGAGCACATATAAGGAAGAATTACTTCTATATTTAATATGACGCTTTACCGTATATTTTAACTGATAAAGCTGGTCTTGAATTTTTTTAGCTAATTCTTCACTTTTTGTGTTAGGATCATTGCACCATAACTCAATTCCTCTAACTGAATGGTTTTTATAATCATTACAGTGTATAGAAAGAAATACATTTGCTTTACTGTCGTTTGAAATTTGAACTCTTTTTTGTAAATCCGCAAGTACATTTGAGCCTAATATTGTCGTATTATCTTTACGTGTATATATAACTTTTATATTATTTTTTTCTAGAATTTCGCCAACCCTTAAGCCGACTTTAAGAACTACATCTTTTTCAAACACGCCATTTATCCCTTTAGTGCCATTATCATGCCCACCATGCCCCGGATCAATACATACAACAAACTTCTGTTTTGTTTGTGCTGATACAGAATTTCTGCTAAAATTAATGATTTTATTAATTTTACTGTTTTTATTAGTACTTACTGCTTTCTTTATGCTCTTAATATTACTACTATCCGAATGATATGCTCCGCTTATTATTAAAATACCTAATATGAAAAACACTAATACGCCGAAGGATAATCTTTTCTTATCAATTATTGTGTATAATTTTCTTCCCCTCATCAATTAAACACTCCTACCTTTTAATTTGGAAGATCATCTAGTGTTTTAAATTCATACCCTCTGCTCTTCCATTCTTTAATTAAGCTATCCAAAATATTAGCATTAGTTTTTGATAAAGCATGAAGTAAACAAATCATGCCATCTCTTGTATTTTTCAAAAGTAATTGTTTGGCCTGCTCTGGATTTGGCTGTTTATCTGGATCATAATCTTCGTGGGCAAGTGCAAAAAATATAGATTTATAACCAAGCTTCTGAGCATAATACAGTGATAATTCACTAAAGGTACCTTCTGGTGGTCTAAAATACTTTGACATTTTACAACCTGGTATACTATCAACAGCTTGTTCCACCCCAGTGAGTTCAGCATCATAAGCTGCCTCATTTGTAAATTTAGGCATAGATAAATGATGTACAGAATGATTCCCTATTATATGTCCTTCTTTGCTCATTCTTTTTATTAATTCAGAATCTTCTACTCCTTTAAAACTGCCTATTACATAAGGCTTAGTTACAAAAAAAGTAGCATGGACATTATTTGCCTTTAAGGTATCCAAAATACTAGAAGTGTATCCATTTTCATACCCTTCATCAAAAGTAAGATAAATATACTTTTTTGATGTGTCTCCAAAACCATAACCTTTGTATTTTGATAGTAAAGCTGCATTATCTCTCGGTGAATACATCCATGACCAAGCTATGGCCTTAGTGCTAAGTGTTAAGGGATTTGCTACAACTACAGGGGTAAACCATTTTGGTGCAGTTGTAATCTTTTGTGTTTCTTTATGTTTTTTATTAATTGCTATTTTTGTTTTTTTATCGGGAGTTTTATGTTTTGATAAATCTTGGTTATTTGCTCCCGCGCATCCAGATAAGAGCAAAACCAAGGCTGTAAATACAGCTAATTTCTTTTTAAGCAAAATTCTAGCCTCCAATACGTAAAGCAGAGTACAGTTGACAGAGTACAGAGTACAGTGAAGGATACACTTACTAGGGGTTTGGGCTTAAGCCCATGTAGGTTCTTTAACTTAGTAGATGCACTGTCAATAGTAGTGCAATAAAACTTTGTATATTAATAATCTTTGCTACAGAAAATCTTATAACTTAATTCTTCTCATGAACACCATATATGGTGTTTATGAGAAGCTAACAATAATTAGGTTTTAAGATTTGCCTAACGAAAGGTTTATTACTAAAGATAAATCACTTGAAACTTTAAAATTGTATATCTATATACAATGTTCTACTACACTACTATTGAAAGTGCTTCTATTAGGTTAAACAACCTACATGGGCTTACGCCCAAACCCTAGTATGGGTATCTTCGTTGTACTCTGTCATCTGTACTCTATGCTTTGATATATTTTTCCAGTTAATGACATTTACTATTATACACTAAAATTCCAAATTAAAGGTTACTATTTTGTAACATATTTTTAATAAACAATCTCAAACATAGAAATTATTAAATCCGGATTTATCCTTAAAAATTACAATTTAGCTCAGAGTACAGTGAATGATGATTTACCTTTCACTTTGCTCTGGTAAATCTTAAACTTAAATATTATCAGCTTCTCTCTGCACCATGTATGGTGCGATTGCATAAGCAATAAAAAAATAAGTTTTAAGATTTTTCTACGCTCCCGTAGAAAAATCATCCTTCACTGTACTCTGTACTCTGTACTCCGTACTCTGATTTAACTTTTATTTAACCTGCCTTTCCCAAAGCCCCTTAAAGCTTCCCTCTATCCTCATTAATTCTTCAAACTTTCCTCTTTCCTTAATATCACCATTTTCAAAAACCAGTATATTATCAGTATTTTTTATAGTTTTAAGCCTATGCGCTATGACTATTACTGTTCTTCCTTTAAGCCTTTTTAGTAAATTGTTAGTTATAATCTCTTCAGTTATGCTATCCATAGCAGATGTTGGCTCATCAAGAATGACAATTTTAGATTCTTGGAAAAATACTCTTGCAAGTGCTAGTCTTTGTTTTTCTCCTCCTGAAAGCTTTATTCCTCTTTCACCTATTTCTGTGTTTAAACCAGCTTTAAATTTAGTTACTAGCTCCTTAAGCTTTACAAGTTCTAGTACCTTAAATATTTCAGTATCCTCTATTTTTTCATTAAAGACTATATTTTCTCTTATAGTTCCATCAAATATTGGTGAAGCCTGTGAAACATAAGATATATATGAATAGTAGTCATTTAACTTTATATCCTTTAACATCTCATTATCGATTAAAACATCTCCTGAACTTGGCTTCAAAAGACCTAAAATTATTTTTATTATAGTAGATTTTCCAGCACCGCTTGTACCGACAATTGCCACTGAACTTCCTCCCTTTATATCAAAGGAAACTTTTCTTAAAATTTTTCGGTCGCCATAGGAAAATTCTATATCTCTAAAAGAAATATCTGCATTTCTAATTTGTATTTTCCTTCCTGAGTTCAAGTTTTTATCCTCAGGTGAATTTATAAATTTTAAAAATCTATTATAGGTTAATTTATCAAGCTTATAATCCACAAAAATCACATTGAATATGGCAATTGGCGTATATATTTTATCAACAAAGGAAATTAATGCAACAACAGTTCCTACCGTTATGGTACCAGATACCCTACTTACACTTATAATAATTATTAAAATTTTTATAACTACTACAATTAAAGCAAACAAAGTAAAAAACAACTCGTGAAGCATTACAATTTTAGCTTTTGCTTTTACCACATTATTAGCAGAGATTTTTATTTTTTCAATTTCATGTTTAAATCTTTTGTTTACCCTAAATACAAGCATTTCCATAATTCCACGTACAAAATATTTTGAAATAAACTCTTCATTTGTAAGTACATGTTCCTTTATCTTGTACAAATATTTAAGCAACAAATTTGTAATTATAAATATTAAAATATAGCCCATCACTATTGCCACTGCAATATTTTTATCATAAGCTCCTATACAAATTAAACTTATAACAACTGTAGGAATCAATTCTTTTGCTATATAAAGATAAAAATCAAATATAATCTTTGTTCCAGCATCCGCACCATTTTCTATAAGTTTTACAAGAGTCCCTGTACCTATATTTGTGTATTCCTTATAATCTATTACTGATACCTTCTTTAAAGCTAATATTTTTATTGTTTGATATATACCTTCATTAAGTATTTTTCCTGGATACTCATTTACATATGAAATAATTAAATCTGAAATCATAAACACACCATATGCAATTAATACACTTAGTAAACCCTTTATTCCTTTTAAACTCGGGATTTTATCAATTAACTTTTGAAAATATATGACACTCATTGATGATGCAAATATTTGACCTACCCCTAAGAAAATATATATAAATATTATTTTTTTGTATTTCTTTAATATATCCTTTAACATGAATTTTTCCTTCTTTCATAATTTTTAACACGCAAAAAAAGCCTCAGATGGCATAACTTCCTCCGCGGCTTATAAAGTACATCAAAATAAAGCCATATAAAAATGACTTTTTTTCATATAAATCTCGGTTAAAAACTTAATTTATATTAGGCTCCGGACAAAGTAATACCGATATTAAATTTACTTTGATGGAGCAGTTACCTACTTTAATCACACTGTAACTATTCATGTTACCGAATCCTTCCAATTTGGCTATGTTTTAAATATATAACCTAATTATAGCATAAATCACTCCCAAATTTGCCTCTTTTTATTTTTAACACATACAATTGACATAGTCTTTACATCTAAAGATTTAGCAACAGGTTCACATTTCGCCATAAATAAATGAAATATATTTTCTCTATCCACTTCACATAAACTTTCATAATTGCCTTGTCCCTTTGCTATTATCACATCTACATCATAAAACTTATTTTTAAATTCGCTACTTACTCTGCTGATTACAGTTCCTAAAGAACCATCTCCATTATCTATTACTTCAGCAACTTCCTTCATATTCACCATTTGTGCATCTTCAATAGTAACATCATTAACTATAGCCTTTCCCCTAACTCCAAAGTAAGCTTTAATGTTTGGAAATTCCTTCTTTATATATTTTATAAATATTTTGTCCAAACAAATTTCCCCACAGTTATCTCCTAAATAAATAATACTTTTTGCACCTTTTAAGTGCTCGTACAAAATCTCACTATCGTCTATAGCAAGTTTTGTTTTTTCTATATTAGCTATTTGTTTTTCAAGCATTTTTATATTGAATTCATGTCCTGCTGCAAAATCAATTAAGTTTCCTGCTATAACAATCTTTAATGCTGTGTTAAATTTATTTTTTGAGTTTTCTATAATTTTCTCTACTTCTTTTTCAATTTTTAAAACTTCATAATTATAATATTTTTTTATATCTTTATATGGATCATCCTTTTCAATATGCTTTAATATAATTCTCCAAGTTCCCTCTATGACTTCCGGATTGCACCTATCATAATCAGTTTTACTCAAATAAGTAAGTACCTCTCTCATAGCTTCTTCTTTTTTACTTCTTTCAGCCTTAAACAAATCCATTACCTGTATTACTTGATTGACATTGCATTTAATACAGTTAAAGTTCAACTTCACATTTATTACCCTCTTTCATTTAAAAATTATGTTCCAAAATACCAGTATAATATGCATTTGAATACATTCTCCCTACCCCTAAATGTGCTCCAAGCAAAACAGTAGAAGCAACAAAAGTAGCTAAAATGCTTTGTATCCCATACCACCCATGTGAGCCAAAGAAATAAAAGCTAAAGCCAAAGTTAATTATTATTGCATATATAAGAGATATACCATAAAGCACCAGTATTTTTTGAGATATCATTTTTTTTATGTCTACTTCTTCTATTCCTATTTTATAAAGTCCAAAGTATTTGCCTTTTTCCTCTTCATATTCCATTCTCAATTTATAATGCAGCATTATTATGGCAGAAAAATATAAAAGCAGATCAACATATATTAAAAGAAAAGTTAAAAAATTAGAACTTCTTAAAGCTGTGTTATATGCCTCTATTCTCGAACTTGTTTTATAAAAATCATCTCCACTTTTAATATTATTCCTTTCAACTAGCTTATTCCACACTTCATTTACTATGCCATTAGAATTATGCCAATCACTAAAATTATATAAATGCAATGTGCCTACATAAAAATCAATGTTATTTTTCCTAATCCATTCATAATCTTTTTTATTAACCAAAATTATATTCTGCGATATACAATTTACTTGACCAAATAATGGATTTACAATTACTTTTTGACGCATAAATTTTCTTTCACCTTGTTTAGAATTAATATTAAAATTAGGAATATTTGAATTAATATCCTCATGCGCATATCCATCATTTATATCGTAGGGATGCACATATATAAAGGAATTTTCTTGAACTTTATAATTCTTCTTTAAGGTTTTATTTACATCATCTACACAAAATATCGTAAAAGTATTATTTCTTACAAAGCTAACAGTATAATTTGCGGTTATGCTATTGCTATTCTTATGTACTATTGCTTGAATTTCTTTGTTTTCCAAAGGTTTAAAGTCACCTTTAATATCTCCATATACCATATTAAATGGATGATAAGTACTAGAATATTTAAGCATGGATGGATATTGAACCGAACTAAGTACAACAAAAAATAGGATGCAAAAAAATAACCAAGTATTCACCAAAAATATTTTTTTATTCTTGCCATAATAATATTTTGTATCTGAAAACAAAAAAACATTTTTCATATAACTCTTATAATGTTTATTTTTAAAACGTTCAAGTATAGCTTCACCATTAAAAAATATTAAAAATGAGCCAAGATTACAAAAAATAAAACTAATTAATCCTATATTTTTGCAGAAAAAAAGAAGCACAAAAGCAGATATTGTTAGTATTAATCCTATGCAGGAAAATACAAGGCTGTAATGTTTTGCACTCTCAGCTTTTTTTGCATATTTTATCTTATCCAATATAGTACTTTTTGCCATACCAAAAATATTAATAATCACCGAAATAGCAAATAACGCTAATACATATACCGCTGTTAATTCATAAGCTTTTAATGAAATATTAATATCAATATTATAAATTCCTATTACCTTGCGTGCAAAGCCTAAAAAAAATAAGGATAAAAAAGTTCCTGCCACTAATCCCATTATTAAAGACAGTGTACACATTATGAAATTTTCTATTATAACACTTTTAGTGACCTCATTTTCCGTCATGCCAAGTGTTAACAAAATACCATAATCCTTTTGCCTAGTTTTCATAAAAACACTTTGTGCATATGGAATAAAAATAGCCATGAATACTATAACTAAAAAGGTTGGTGCATAAATATTATGGGATATCATCGGGTCAACAATAGACGAATTCATGAACTGCCCATTTAATGCTATTGATATAAAACTATACAAAATAGCAATTGAAAATAAATTACACAGGATAAACAGCTTGTATTTTTTTGCATCTGCCTTAAACATCTTAAATACAATTTCACTAAAGGTCATATTGTGATTCCCCCCTACTATATATCATCTGCATTAAAATCCTGTAATGCTTGCAAAATATTATCAAAGAATTCAGCTTTATTGGCTTTTTTTCTAATTTCTTTAATAATTACGCCATCTTGCAGAAACACAATTCTATCACAATAACTTGCTGAAAGTGGGTCATGTGTTACCATAAGTATATTTGCATTATATTCTTTGTGCAGCAATTCAAAATATGACAACACTTTTTTAGACGATTTTAAATCAAGATTTCCTGTTGGTTCATCGGAAAATATTATTTTAGGGTTATTTATTATGGCACGACAAATGGCTGCTCTTTGCTGTTGTCCACCAGATATTTCATAAGGGTATTTTCCCATTATTTCATCTATATCTAGCATATTTGCAAGCTTACTAACAGTGTCTCCTTCCATAATTTCATATTTTTTATCTAAAATTAATGGAACCATAATATTTTCTTTCACGGTTAAGCTGTTAAGTAAATTAAAATCCTGAAATACCATGCCAATATTATTTCTTCTAAATACGGATAGCTCATTCTTCTTCATTTTGCATATATCCTTGCCCCAAATATTTATTTCACCTTTATCACATTTATCTACACCTGAGGCTGTGTTCAATAAAGTTGTTTTCCCACTTCCCGAAGCTCCCATAATACCTAAAAATTCATTGTTCTCAAGTGTTAAATTTATGTTTTTTAATACTACCGTATTAACATTTTTATTATTAGTATATTTTTTACATACGTTCTTAATTTCTAATACCTTCATTGCACTTAATCCTCTCCACATTTTTAGCTTATAAGCGGATGCGAAAAAAGTATTCTATAGATTTTACTATACCGCACATAAAGCCTTATGAGCTGCTCATAAAAAATAATACCTATACTTTTCACATGCTCCTATAATATATACAAATTCCCATTAAAACTATCCATATAAAAATCATGAATACCATAATAGCAGCCTTAGCTTTTTCTTTCTGTGCTGCTTCCCCTATATACACAGAAATATCTCTAGTTTGAAAAAAAAGACTACGAAAGCTAATAATAGCAGATGGAATCAAAACAAATACATATGTTATAGTATAATATTTCAATGGCAAAACGCTAAAAATGCATAGTATATCCCATATAATGCTTATTCCAAGCACTACAAATAAAGCCGCCCTCATGAATTTAATAAAACTTACTCTATTTTTATCCATATAACCATCCCTTAATTTATATCTATACTCTTATTATACATTAATTAACTTTCTATAAGACCTGTAATATGCAATCATAAGCAACATTTCTGCCCCAGCCCAAGCAGATACTTCTGCAATACAAATTCCTAAGAAGCCTAAATACTTTGTCAAAATCATGGCTACAGACAATCTTATGGCTAATTCCAATATACCTGATATCATGGGAATCATAGTATCTCCCATTCCTTGAAGCGCTGAACGATATATAAATAGCAAGCCTAAATCCCATATAAGCATGGACATAACAATTAAAAATTGACCCGAAACCTTAAACACACCAACTTCACTTGATGCTACAAACAATCCAACAATTTGCCTATTAAATAAAAATAAAATTAAGCTTATAAAAATATTTACTGTAGTTGATATTTTAATACATTTTATAATTCCAACACGTATTCTATCATACTTTTTAGCTCCAAGGTTTTGTCCAGTAAAAGTAGACATTGCAAAACCAAAGGTAACTCCTGGCTGCTCTGCTAGAGACATAATCTTCATAGCCGCAGTATACCCTGCAACATATATTGAACCAAAACCATTTACAATTGATTGCAAAATCATGCCACCAACTGCAGTAACAGAATTCTGAAGTGCTGCAGGTATTCCCAAAATAAACAACCTTTTGCAAACCAAAAAATCAATTTTCCAGTCCTGTCTTGTCATTCTAAGCATTTCATGTTTACTAACAACTATATAGCAAAGAATACATGACAAAACTTGTGCAAAAACAGTTGAAATAGCCGAGCCTGCAACTCCAAATTTAAATCCTATAACAAGTATAATATTTAAAATTGCATTAACTATAGATGAAATAATCATTATGTATAAAGGCGTCTTACTATTTCCAAAGGCCCTCAAAGTTGAAGAAAGCAAATTATAAAATATAGTTGCTATGATTCCCATGTAAATAATTGTTATATATCTGTTGGCATCATTTACTATATCCATCGGCGTATTTAACAAATTTAATAGCCATCTTGAACCAATTAAACTCAAAGCAGTTACAATTGCAGCTATAAGAATAGACAAGTATACTGACATGGTAAATGTTTTCTTTACCCCTTCTTTATCAGCCGCCCCAAATCTTTGTGAGAGCAATATTCCAAAACCATTTGCCAGTCCAGTTATAAAGCCAATTATCATAAAATTAATCGAACCTGTGGAACCAACAGCAGCAAGTGCTTTAACACCTATTCCTTTTCCAACAACAATGCTATCCACCATACTGTAAAGCTGTTGAAACATATTTCCTATAAGCATTGGTGCCGAAAACTGAAGCAATAACTTTGTTGGTTTCCCAATAGTCATATCTTTTGTCATATTTATTTTCTCCATCTTCATATAATATTCTTTATATCTACTCTAGCATATATATATCATACAATACAAGTATGCTTACTTAGTTTTGTCTTGGAGCTTTAGAAAATAAACAACTTATATTTCTTTAGTGAAATAAATAATTACTAAACAAAAAAAGCATCGATAAAATTAATATCAATGCTTTTTTACTATTCTAACGTATAAAATTAGTAGCCACTCTATTTTCTTTTTCTGGCAAATTAACTCCAGCTTCCCTACCTGCATTAATAGATTTTAAAAGCCAAGCCATGTTTCTGCCAAGTACTCTCATTGTCTGCATTCCTTCTAAATCCTGTTTAACTTCTTCTGGAGTGTTACCGTGAACCATATTCCAATATTGAGAAGAAACAACAGGCATATTTGAAATAGTGAAATATTTGTTTAATTGTTCAAAAGCAGCTGTAGCACCACCACGACGACAGCTTACAATTGCTGCACCAGGCTTGTATGAAAAACTCTTTCCGCTAGCACAAAATACTCTATCTAAAAATGATGTTAATGCACCTGATGCTGCAGCATAATGTACAGGCGAACCAAATATAAATCCATCGCAAGTTTTAGCTTTTTCTATTGCTGCATTTACAGTATCATCATTAAAGACGCATTTATTACTTGTATTGCAACCCCCACAGCCCATACATCCTCTTATAGGCTTGTTTCCAATATGGAAAATTTCTGTTTCTATATTTTCCTTTTCTAATTCTCTAGCAGCTTCTGCTAAAGCTGTATAAGTACAACCTTTAGCTTTAGGACTTCCATTAATAAGTAATACCTTCATTTTTACACCCCATTTTTAATTTAATAATACACAACTTAAAATTATTGTGAACTAATTAAATCAATTCACAATTCACAGTTCACAATGCACAATGAAGGATACACATACTAGGGGTTTGGGCGTAAAGCCCATGTAGGTTCTTTAACTTTTTAGAAGTACTTTCAATAGTAGTGCAATAAAACTTTGTATATTAATAAACTTGCGTCAGGTAAATCTTAAACTTAAATATTATAAGCTTCGCTTAGCACCATAAATGGTGCTATTGCGAAAGCAATAAAAAATAAGTTTTAAGATTTTATGTAGCTTTGCTACATAAAATCATCCTTCATTGTGAATTGTGCATCGTGAATTGTGAATTGATTTAATTCGCAATATTTATTATTTGTATATAAAATATTTTTGTGTAACAGCACCTTTATCTGCATATAAACTCCAAGTACTTATTTATTCTGAGGTTTAAATGAGCTTTTAAGTGGTACTATTCTATTAAATACTAATTTTTCATCAGTAGTGTACTTTGAATCTACTGTAAAGAATCCATTTCTAATAAATTGGAATTTATCCTGTACCTTTGCATTTTGTATAGCTACTGGCTCAACAAAGCCTTGTAATATTTCCATAGAATTTGGATTTATTTGCTCTAAGAAATTCTTTCCTGCATTTTCTTCTACATCATCTAGTATTAGAGGTTCAAATAATCTAAATTCTGCTGTTTTTGCTGTTTTTGCCTCTACCCAGTGAATAGTTGCTTTTACTTTTCTTCCTGTAAAGCCAGAACCTGATTTTGTTTCTGGGTCATAAGTACCGTGTACCTCTATAACTTCACCTTTGTCATTTTTTACACAATCTGTGCATTTAACAAAATATCCACCCTTTAATCTTACTTCATTTCCAGGGAATAATCTGAAATATTTCTTAACTGGAACCTCCATAAAATCTTCCTTCTCTATATATAATTCTCTTGAAAATGGTACAAGTCTCTTACCTTGATTTTCGTCATTAGAATTATTCTCTATTTCAAGCATTTCTGTTTGTCCTTCTGGATAGTTTGTAATAACTAATTTTAGAGGTCTCATAACAGCCATTGCTGCTTGAGCTTTTAATTGTAAATCTTCTCTTACAAAGTACTCTAACATCTGAGAATCTACTACTGAATTAGCTTTTGCAACTCCAATTGCATTGCAGAAGTTTCTCATAGCTTCTGGTGTATAGCCTTTTCTTCTTAAACCTGATATAGTAGGCATTCTTGGGTCATCCCAACCGTCAACTACTTTTTCATCAACCAATTGCTTTAGTTTTCTTTTACTCATTACAGTATTGGTCATGTTTAATCTTGCAAACTCATATTGTCTTGGTACATTTTCCATTTCGCATTCTCTTACAACCCAATCATATAAAGGTCTATGATCTTCAAACTCCAAGGTACATATAGAATGAGTTATTCCTTCAATAGCATCTTCTAGGGGATGTGCAAAATCGTACATTGGATATATGCACCACTTATTTTTTGTATTATGATGTTCTGCATGATCAATTCTGTATAATATAGGATCTCTAAAATTTATGTTAGGAGAAGACATGTCTATTTTAGCTCTTAAAACTTTTTCTCCATCTTTAAATTCGCCTTTTCTCATTCTTTCAAATAAATCAAGGTTTTCTTCAACAGTTCTATTCCTATATGGGCTTTCTTTTCCTGGTTCAGTTAAAGTTCCTCTGTATTCTCTTATTTGCTCTGGAGATAAATCACAAACATAAGCTAAGCCTTTCTTTATTAAAAGAACTGCCTTTTCATACATTGTATCAAAATAGTTTGATGCGAAGAATATATTATCCCATTTTCCGCCAAGCCACTTAACATCTTCTTTAATTGATTCAACATATTCAGTGTCTTCTTTAGCAGGGTTTGTATCGTCAAATCTTAGATTAAACTTGCCTTTAAACTCTTCTGCGAGTCCAGAATTTAAAATTATTGATTTTGCATGACCTATATGTAAGTAGCCATTTGGTTCTGGAGGGAAACGTGTTACTACTTCTTTGCATTTTCCAGCATTTAAGTCTTCAATAATTATATTTCTTATAAAATTTGATTTAATATTTTCATCAGACATATTATTACCTCACTCTATATTAATAAAAATTTTTCAAATCTTTCCTTTACTTTATCCTGTCCTAAAATGCTCATAATAGTGTAGATATCAGGTGTATTGCTTCTATGTGATAAAGCTGCCCTTACTGAGCCTGCAACATCTGAAATCATACCTTTATATTGATCTGGATTTGCTTTATATTCCTTTTTATTTCCGCAGTAGCCTAATTCTAAGCCAATTGCTTTTAAATCTTCAAACCATTCCTCTTGACTTGAAGCATCAGCCTTATATTTGTCCTTATACACTTTTATAACTTCTTTTGCTGCATCTAATGTTAATGTCTTTGGCAATTCAAGCTGATCAGCTGTTTCCTTGTAAAATAATTCATCAAAGAAGTAGAAAATTTTATCCTTTACTTCATCCCATTTAGCAAAATCTTTTCTTGGCTTTGGACCTTCTTTATCTATATTAAATATTTCTTTAGACATTTCTTCATTAGCAGTAACAAGCTTATACATTTCCTCGTCAAACTCTTTTGCCCAAGTTATGTAATTGTCGTAAACCACATCTGCTTTCATTTTTGAAATAACATTTTTGCTTATATCGCTTAATTTAACTATATCAAATAAAGCTCCTGATTTACTCATTTTATCTAAATGTACTGGAAATTCATGATAATCTAAAGTTGGGTTTTCTTCTCTCCAGCCTTCAAAGCTTGAGTTTATAATATTTAGTAGGTACTCAATAACTGAAACTGCTGGATATCCAACTTCTCTATAATAAGAAACAGCAGCTTCTGGATCTTTTCTCTTTGACAACTTTCTCTTTGAGCCATTGTCATTCTTCATTATTGTTGGAATATGTGCATACTCAGGTCTTCCAAAACCTAATAGCTTAAATAGTTCAACATGTATAGGTAAAGATGATAGCCATTCTTCTCCTCTTATAACATGCGTTGTTCCCATTAATGCATCATCTATGGCATGTGCGAAATGATATGTTGGCAAGCCATCTCCTTTTATTAACACAATATCTTGGTTATTTTCTGGAAAGGATATATCTCCTTTTATTAAGTCATGAAACTCAACTCTAGTTTCTATGTTTCCTTGTGATCTTAACCTTAATATATATGTTTCTCCTGCTTCAATTTTTGCTATAGCTTCTTCTGAAGTTAAATTTCTACACTTAGCATATTCGCCATAATATCCCGGTGTTGTTTTTTCAGCTGTCTGTTTTTCTCTTAAAGCTGATAATTCTTCAGGTGTGCAGAAACAAGGGTAAGCTAAGCCTTTAATAACAAGATCCTTAGCAAAGGTATTATATATTTCCGCTCTTTGGCTTTGCCTATATGGACCGTATTCACCCTTAAAGGTTTCCTTTCCTGTCATTCCTTCATCAAAATTCATTCCAAAGTTATACATTGTTTGAATTGTATCTTCAATTGCACCTTCAACTTCTCTTTTTTGATCTGTGTCCTCTATTCTTAAATAAAAAACACCTTCACTTTGGCTTGCTAATCTTTCATCAACTAAAGCTGCAAATACCCCTCCAATATGCTGAAAACCTGTTGGTGATGGTGCATATCTAGTAACCTTTGCACCCTCTTTTAATTTTCTTTTTGCATACTTTTCAATATAATACTGCGGTGTATTTTTAATATCCGGAAATATTATATTAGCTAATTTCTCGAAACTCATTTTAACTCCTCCCAAAAACTGTAAAATATAAAAAACTTCCATCCTAAAAAAATATAGGACGAAAGTTAATTCCGCGTTACCACCTAAATTGATTAAGTAAAAACTTAACCCACTCGCTCGGTGAAACCAGTTCAACTATTAAATTGGTTATGGCCCAAAATTCTTTTAACATAGCATTTTAGAACAGAATCAATTTAACCTTCACATTGGTTTCACTCAATTTCTATACGGGGAAAATACCCTAAACTTACTACACACTAATGCATCTGCAAAATGCTTTCAGTTTATGCTCCAGAGCCTGCTTCTATAGAATCAAATATTAGGCTTGCACCATCCCTAACTCGCTAAGAATCAATTTCTATATACTCTTCTCCTTCAACGCAATTACAAATATTATTCTTTATACTATTATACATATACGGCTAATTATTGTAAATAGTGGACTTGAAATACTATACCTATTATACTATTATACCACATTTGAGGCATTTTAAATCAATTGAACTTAATATTCTAATTCGTCACTATCATTCTATTAGAATACTGATAAATTTACTGATGCTATTATATTAATTATTATCAGGCTTGCGATTATGATTAACAATATATTAAATATATCCTTATTGTTTTTTTAATTAATCAAGATTTATTTTTTGACATTTTATTTTATATTATGTTATTTTTTTCTTTTACGAAATATAAAGTTGTGGCTATGAATTAAAAATGTACATTTATTAGTAATTTTTATATTGTTTTTTTTAATTATATAAATAATAAATAAATTTTTTAAATTTTTTATTTATAATTTACACTATATTATTAAACAAAGGAGAAAAATATGAAAAGTATTAAAGCAAAATTGATGGTATTTCTAGGAATACTAATTGGTGTCATTTGTATCGGCTTAGGTGCTATATCTTTTATAGATTCATCAAATGCACTAAAATCAAACTTAAGCACAACGCTTCCTGAAATTGCAGTGGAAACAGCTGGCAAAGTTCAAGAACGAATTGAAGGACAGCTAAATACACTAGAAGCTATTGCAGCAGAAACTCCAATAAAAGATTCTAACAATCCATGGGCTAGTAAAAATTCACTGCTTTCAGAAGTACGCCGAAGCGATGGAAGTGAAAAAATTATGCTTGCAGATACAGATGGTAATGTCAAAGACCCAGATGGAACTATCTCTAATATTAGTGATAAATCATTTTTTAAAAAGGCATTGTCTGGTGAAAGCAATGTGTCAGATCCATTAATCGATAATGATGAAGGAAAACTGTCACTTATCTATGCCGTTCCAATCAAAAATAACAACGATATTATAGGTGTATTACTTGAAGTAAGGAATGGCAGTTATTTATGTAACTTAATAGCTCAGATTAAGATTGGAAAAACAGGTAGTGCATTTATGATAAAAAAAGATGGAACAGTAATTGCCAATCCAAATAGAAGTCTTGTTTTAAAAATGTACAATCCTATTAATGAAGCAAAAAAAGATTCAAAACTTAAAGAATTGGCAGACGTTGAAAATAAAATGGCAGCTGGAAAGACTGGCTTAGATCAATATTATTATGGTGGATTAGAAAAATATGTAGGTTATGCACCGGTTAAAGGAACAGGATGGTTTATAGGAGTTCAAGTACCTAAAGCCGAAATTTTGTCACAACTTACAAGCTTGAAAGTTTTAGTTATATTATTTTCTGCTATATTTATGTTAATTGGACTTGCCTCAGTTTATTTTATTTCTAATATAATGTCTGCAGGAATAAAATCGACTTCAAAGCATTTAAGTTTATTAGCAGAAGGCAATCTATCTGAAGAGGTTTCTGTGAAATATTTAGGTTTAAAAGATGAAATTGGTGATATAACAAAATCAATGAAAGTAATGCAGCAACAGTTAAGTTCAATGATTAGTCGAATAAAACAAAATTCCGCAAGCATTGATAACCAAGCGGAAAACCTATCCTCAATTGCTGAAGAGATGGCCTCTTCTTCACAAAGTGTAACAGAAGCCATAGGTGACGTTACACAGGGTACAAGTTCTCAGTCTGAAAATTTGATAGATATAACCGATAATCTTAACGACTTTAGCGGTAAATTGTCAAACATGGTTGAAGAAATTCAGGCTGTGGATACAAATTCCAGAAAAATTAGTTTGATGGCTAAAGAAAGCAGCGCTGAAATGGAGGAACTCAACCACTCTGTTACAAAAGTAGGAACCTCCTTTAAAGACTTTAACAGTAAAATTATTGGACTTGGAAAAAATATAAATGAGATAAATGAAATAACAAATATAATAAACAGTATTGCAGAACAAACTAACTTATTGGCATTAAATGCAGCTATTGAAGCTGCAAGAGTTGGAGAGTCGGGAAAAGGCTTTGCAGTAGTTGCAGATGAAATAAGAAAACTTGCTGAAGGATCTCAGAAGTCAGCTGAAGATATTACTACTCTAATTAATGAAATATCTAAAAATACAGATGTGATAGTTCAAGATTCTGTTGAAATGGATGGAGAACTATTAAATCAAGTAAAGATTATAGAAAATTCAATACTATCCTTTGACAAGATTATAAAAGAAATAAATAAAATTATCCCAAAAATAAACACGGTTAAAACCTCTGCTGAGAACATAGAAAATGATAAAAACACTATCTTAACTAAAGTAGATACTGTGTCCACGGTTTCACTAGAAGTTTCAGCATCTTCTGAAGAAATTTCAGCATCTTCTGAAGAAATGAGTGCTTCCACTGAAGAAGTTGCTACAGCCTCACAAACGCTTAGCACTATGACTAAAGAAATGCTTAAAGAAGTAAATAAGTTTAAGCTTTAAAACATAGCCAGATAAATTTAAAAAGCAGAGTACAATGACGGGAAAAAATTATCCTTCTCTGTACTCTGTAATCTGCTTTATGTTAGTTTGCCTTAATTGTAACTACAACTATCCCACCGTTACCTCTGATTGTTCCTAAATTAGCCTCAATAGTCTTGGACTTAGCATCATAATAAAATACAGTATCTCCTGATGTCGCCACTACATATTTAATGCCTTTGGTAAAGTAATCTCTAAACTTTACTTCACTAGCATCAACTGGACCATTATTTTGAATTATTATAGTATAAGTTAAGCTTTTACCTACAAATAATTTAAAATTGCTTTGTGTTATTGTAACATTAAACTGAACACCATCAGTCTCTGTAAATATAGTGATATTTTGATTTTTATCAGCAGCAATGCTGAAGCTAGCCCCCCCTATATTAGCCGAATTATTAATTGCAGTCTCCGCCATTTATGTCCCTCCATTCCTATAAAGATATACCGGCTCAACTACCAAAATCAATTTGCATCAAAATGCCCAAAAGACGGCATTTTGATACAAATTAATTTTGAAGTTTCGCATGGTATATCCTTATATCTAAACCAAAAAATTTTATACCTCTGTTTTAATATATGTATATATCAAACTATAGTTACAAATTTTATTGATATTATAAGAATGGCTGGACAATATTAAGCTTTCTATATTGAGTATATATCCGAAAATTCAATATTTATCATTTCAATTTTACTTTTTATATTCTTTATTTCCTTATGGATTTCTGTTTTTCTTAAAGTTTTTACTGGAAGTTGTATTTTAAATATACTGCCTTTACCAACCTCACTCTCAACACTTATTTCACCACCATGCATCTCAGTAATCGATTTTACTAAGGATAATCCAATACCACTTCCCTCAGCATTACGTGAAAGGGATTTATCTATTTGATGAAATCTTTTAAAAATATCATTTAATTGTTTCTTGTCCATTCCTATACCAGTATCTTTTACACTTATTTCAACATCATTACCTTTATCTATTAAATTTATATATATAACACCACCTGTATCTGTAAATTTAATTGCATTAGAAATAAGATTTAAAATAATCCTCTCAATCTTATCAGGATCACATGATATAATCTTTTCCTCTGTATCCGTGTCAAAAATAATATTTAGTCCCTTACTTTTAACATATTCCGCTACTGACTGAACTATATCTTCCGTTACTTCAACAATATTCTCATTGGACAAATTTAACTTAAAAGCTCCAGATTCTATTTTAGATAAATCTACTATATTATTTATAAGCCTTGTAAATCTATAGCAATTTTGCTTAATCATGCTTATAAACTTAGCAACTTTTAATTTATTAGCATCAAGACAGTCATTTTTTAAATACAATTCAATTAATTGATTAGTGCTAAAAATTACATTTAAAGGCGTCTTTAACTCATGTGCTATATTAGAAAATATTTCATCCTGAACTTTAAGAGTTCGCTCCATTTTATTTTTAGCTCTTACCTCTTTAGTAATATCTATTATGGTACTAACCAATTCCGTAACTTGATTATTCAGTCCAAATATGGGTTGAAATACAAATCTAAAAAATCTTTCCTCTTTTGATATGATAACTTTTTTATACATAGAAAAAGATTCAATTTTTCTATCTGTTAAATCTTGAATACCAGTTTTAAACTGTATTTCTTCCTCTGCATCACAATTAAAAACATCAAAATATTTTTTCCCAATAATGGATTCTATTGTTCCTATGCCATTATAACCTAGCTTTAAATGATTATATCCTTTAGTATTTATATAATTAATTTTAAAATCTGTTAATGTAATTTTTATATATCCCAAAGCAAAATTTTCTATTAGATTATTTAATACATCATATTGGGCTTTTATTAATAAGCATTCTTGGTTTTTTAGTCTTTCAGATATATCGCGAATAATTAATACACCAAATATTAAATTGCCTTTATTATCATATATAGGAGTTCCACTTTCCTCTTTGCAAATCAACTTATTATTAATTTTAATGTCAAATCTATATCCTGAGAGTTTTTCACCCTTTATTACTCTTCTCGACGGAAACTCTCCCTTAGAAATAAGTTTCCCATATCTATCAAAATATTCAGCTTTTTCAAATACAGTATCAGGAGTTATTTTCTCTGTATAATCATTAAAAAAAGTATTTCTAAGTACTTTATTAAATCTTTTATATTGCCCATTTTTATCACAAATAATTATTCCATCAGAAACATTTTCTATAATAGCCTCCAATTCTTCTTTCTGTTCTGCAATAACTTTAGACTGCTTTTCAATTATTTTTCTATTCAATACTTTTTCTGTTTCATTACGGATAGTTTGAATTAAATATTTTACTTTTTCCTCCACATATATTGGTATTAATTCTACATCCCAATATGTTGTTCCAGACCCTAGTATATTGTACTTAAACTTTATATTGTAACAAGACTTCTTCGCTTTTATAATTTCTAGAAAACGTGCTTCAACATCACCCAATTTCAATTCTACGGCTATTTGCCTTAATTTTTTACCTATAATATTTTTTTTATTAGCATAGTGTAAAATTTTTGTATTAGCCTTTAATACAATAAGGTCTGGAACACTGTATATTGCAACTGCAATTTTATTATCCCTTCCAAGTTGATCTAAATATAAAAATCTATCCTCAATTCTAGAGTTTATTCTTTCTTTAAAAAAATATTTTCTTTCATCATTAAATTCCAAGAACTTGCACGATATAGTAACTTCTCTTGGCTTCAGTTCCTTCGTAAATATATAACACTTATACTCATCTTCTATATTTTCAAGGTATACTTGCGAATCCATACGGAGCATACTACTTATTTCTGTAAGTGATTTTCCTATCAATTCACTTTCGGAATATCCACTAAAACTTACAAACTCAGCATTAATTTCAGTAATAATGCCACTTTTACTGCACAAAATTGGGTTTCTATACGATTTTACCAAAGTATATTTCATTCAATAGTTTCTCCCCTTTACCAACATATAATATAAAACCACAATATACACCATACATTTTACATCATATTGCAATTCATGTTAATACTGTATGTGTAATTAATGTTAGCAAAAAGTACCATTTTTTGACACAGATAATTTCATAAGTCTTGGCTACAAATTTTTAAAGGCTTAGGAGTTTCAATTGTCTGAACAGCTTCTCAGTAAGTTATTGAAACTTCTAAGCCTTTTAATAATTACCCTCTTAGATTTATAGATTTTATTTAATGCTAAACAGCAATATTACTTCGCCTTTATTACTCCTTTACGATATGCATCTAGTAGTTTTTCCAAGTCCTTTATTTGTATCTTAAGTTCTTCTCCAATATCCGTATCCCCAACTCTTTTTCTTTCAACTTCCTGTTCTAATACTATTGAAGTTGAAAGGATATCCTTTTCTTCTTCAATAGCTTTTTGAGTTGATTCAAAAGGTTCATGCGATACCAAAGAAAGTCCATAGGAATTATATATAAGCGTGTATCCTGCTATGCCTGTTTGTGCTTGATATGCTCTTGAAAACCCACCATCTATGACTAAAAGTTTTCCATTTGCCTTTATTGGACTTTCACCTTTTTTTATTTTAACAGGTACATGACCGTTAATTATATGAGAAGTTTTAGGATTCAATCCAAACTCCTTAAAAATCATGTTGCATATTCTTTCGTGATCCTCCAAATCAAAATAGGGATCTTTCTTTTCAATTTGAAGTTCTTTCTCGTCTATAAAATATCGTTCAAAGGTAGCCATTTTATCCTTTCCAAATAAAGGTGAATCAGGCCCATTCCATAAATACCAAGTTATATCCATGCCATATAATTTAGCTTTGGGATTATTTTTATAAAAGTAGCCTTCTCTTACTAAAATCTCTAGTCTATCTAAAAGCGCTTTTCCAGTATACTCCTTTCTTGAAGCACCTATCTTAACCTTTTTAAAGTTTCCATCCTCATTTAATGGAATGCACCCATGATATAAAAGATTTGAATTATATTTAAGATACATACTTCCATTTGCAAAAAGAAAACCGACATGCTTTTGAAGCTTTTCACTGTTTAAAAAAGAACTCTTTATTTTTTCTAATAACTCCCTTTCTTCTGGAATAAGCTTATATGGTTCTTTTGGGTTTATAGTTGGAAATTTATTATCCTTCAATTTATATGTTTTACCATTTAAATTAATTGTACCTTGCTCATAATTAATTTTATCTAGCACCACCCTATCCTTCATGCAAAAATATGGGCGTCTATCAATTACTTCCCCTTCTAATTTAAATTGAATAATAGATATAGCTTTATGCATCCTCGCTATAAGATTTATTTCCTTATCACTATAAACCTTATCACTTTCTATTTTAGGTTTAAATTGCAAGCATTCATCATCACCGTAGACCTCCATAGCAAATGTAGCTAGAGGCAGTAAATTTATTCCATAACCATCCTCTAAAGTTGATAAATTTCCATACCTTGCACATATCCTAAGTGCCGTTGCAATACAAACCTCACTTCCTGCCGCTGCACCCATCCAAAGTATGTCATGATTTCCCCATTGAATATCAACAGAATGATAATTCATAAGAGTATCCATTACAATATCCGCTCTAGGTCCTCTATCAAATATATCTCCTATGATATGTAAGGTGTCTATAACCAGCCTTTGAATAAGCTTAGATATTGCTACAATAAATTCCTTGGCTCTACCTATCCTTATTATAGTTTTTATTATTTCATTATAATATTCCTCTTTATCAACCTTATTAGGTTTCTCATGTAAAAGTTCTTCTATTATATATGCAAAATCTTTTGGAAGCGCCTTTCTTACCTTTGAACGAGTATACTTTGAGGACACATGTCTACATATCTCTATAAGCCTATATAATGTTATTTTATACCAGTCATCAACATTTTCTTCATCTTTTATTAGAAGTTCTAGCTTTTGTTCTGGATAATAAATTAAAGTTGCAAGGCTTTTTAACTCTTCTTGCCTTAAAGAATTTCCAAATACATCACCTATCTTACGCTTTATAACTCCAGAAGCATTTCTTAAAACATGGGAAAAAGATTCATATTCACCGTGAATATCAGACAAGAAATGTTCAGTACCTTTTGGAAGGTTTAGAATTGCCTGCAAATTTATTATTTCCGTACATGCATCTGCTATGCTCGGATATTGCTTTGATAAAAGCTTCAAATATCCTAGATCATTTTCAAATTCTTTGCTTAAGTTATCTTCAGTATAATTCATCTTAATTTACCTCCCTAATTTTTTCAACGTTAGCATTTATATAGACCATTATACACTATACAATAGAAGTTTCCGAGTGATAAAAATTTAACTAATGTTACTTGCGCATCTTTGGTTCATAAAAATTTAAGAGGTTGATTTGCTCATATGGAAAATGTTATCATTTAAAACAACGATTATTTATATATGATAGGGGGCAAAAATAGCATGAGAATAGAAACAAATCACATAACAATTCGAGATTTTGAGAGGAAAGACGCAGAAACTCTTTATAAAACCGTTAGAGAAAAGAATATTCTTCGTTTCATGCCAGATTGGGCAGAAGACCATAATTCTCCACAATCCTATTTTGGCTATATTGATTGGCACCAAACTAAAAAAAATTCAACAGATATTTATGAAAACAAAAGATATGTAATCGCATTACCTGATACAGATGAAATGATAGGAATGGTTGGTATGGGATTAGAAGATACATTAAATGAAGTTGAGGTAGCGTATTTTATGTCAGAAAAGCATCAAAGAAAAGGATACACAGAAGAAGCAGTAAATGCTTTAGTAAATTGGTGCTTTAATGTATCAGATATAAAGTATCTTATATTGACTATTGATTGTGCAAACATACCTTCTTGCCATTTTGCAGAAAAATGTGGTTTTGAATTATTCGAAAAACGAACACCTATTGGACACAAACAACCCAATATGGAAAGTGATAGTTACTTCTACTATAGGAAATACAGAGTTTAAATACTAGGTTTATTCTGATAAATTACAATTTATCGAGGAGAAGCCAAAGTACAAAGTACAATGCCAGTTTAATCACTAACTGCATTTCAAATAGGAGGATTATTTTTGATTATACTTTTTATTTATATATTTATAATTCCATTAGTGATAGGAATTATAAAAGTAAAAAACCATTTTATTAAAGCGATATTAGTAGGTTTATTAGTACTATTTATTACTATTAGTTTAAGTCAACTTTTAAGTAATGGTTCAATAAAAAATTCATATCTAAACTCAATTGTAATTTCTTTAATTTGTTTATCTGCAATAGTAGCAAGTTCAACTGTTCTAATTATACATGAAATAAAAAAGAAATAGAGTAATGCAATTTATTTTGCATTTGCTCTTTTTCTCGTTCTGCAAGATATTGTTGTAAATTATACGATGCTATCTTAGTTTTCAGGGCTTTAGGATCAGTATATACATTTTCAATTTTTAAATATCTTGTTGAAGTACTAATAGTTTGTAAATTTTAGCTTTAATTTTTATATGCGAAAGTTGGAAATATAATTATATTTATATTCCCAACTTTTTTCAACATTAAAAAAATATGTTATGTATTTAAAAATTTAAGAAGTTTATCTCTAAATCCATCGCCTTACTTTACTTTTGTAAATCAAATATTCTTCTCCAAATTTTCCTTCAAGTACTTTTTCCTCATATTTTATATACCATTGATTTATAATTACTATAAATACAACTAGAATTACAAACGATGTAATATTGCCAAACATTATTGCAACACCTACAAGTATAGTAGTCAAACCCAAATACATTGGATTTCTTGATATTTTATATATTCCATTTGTCACTAAAATACTTGGCTCATTAAATGTCATTTCTGTAGTACCTACTCTTTTAAACTTATTCGAACCAATAAAAGCAATACTTGTTCCAAGCAAAGCACAAAATATTCCCAAAAGATTTAATGGATAAGCAATTACTTTTGCAAAAGGAAATATTATATGCAATAAACTCATTAAAACTATACAAATCAAAAGCAAAATTGGTGGTAAAATACGTTTCATAGTGATTCCTCCTAAATATTATCTTATTTTTTATAATGGTTTATCTATAAAAACAGGACTATTTTATTTAACCAAACGTACGGTTAAATAAAATCATAAAAAAAATTACTCTTTAAACTTATGCGATTTTATATGAGTATTAACAAATGCCTCCATAAAGTATTCAAAAAACTTTCTTTCATCATATTTAAAGTACTCACACCATTTATCCTTTAGCGTAATAAATGATATAATAGGCATCATACCTGTAAAGAACTCATAAACAATATATTTTTGAAGCTCTTCATCAGATAATTCTTCTTTTTTTACAGTACTATCTAGTTCATTTTTTATAATAATTTCTAGACATCGTATAAAATAATCTGTATTGTTTCCACTTTTCAAGGTTTCCATAAATAAAATAGCTAAAATTCTCTTTTTATCGGATAAATACTGAATTTCACTTTTAATTTTATCTTCTAAGCTTTTTCCAGTTAAATCACTTACAGAATCTACATATTTACTCATATCATCTATAATCTTTTTAAACAGCGACTCCATAATATCATTTTTATCTTTAAAGTGATAATATATGGAACCTTTATTGATGCCTGCATTTTTAGCAATTTTGTCTACTCCTGTTCCATCAAAGCCATCTTCCGAAAATAATTTTTCAGCAACTTGTAAAATACGTTCTTTTGTAATATCTCCATCAGTTTTTGGCATATAACCCTCCCTTTTCTCATTTACTTAACCAAACGTTCAGTCAAATAAATAATACAATAAGTTCCTATGTTTGTCAATTCATAAATTTAGTAGTCTCATTGAATTGTCAAAATGAATACCTGACATATTGTTAATTCTTGCAATATATTTATTAATCTCCCCAATTTCATACCACTTGAGGTCATCAACTTCATTAGAATTATTAAATGGTCTTTCCTTAACAAAAGCAATATATCCAGCCATTATTAATTCTTTTGGCTTAAAATAATAGCTTTCTACATATTGAATTTTTTCAACCTGCTGACCTGTTTCCTCTAAAACCTCTCTAACTACTGCCTCCTCTAAAGTTTCCCCATTATTTACGTATCCAGAAACAACTCCCCAATGAGTTTTAGAAATATAATTTTGTTTTAGCAATAGTACCTGATTATGCTCATTAATAACTAAAACTTCAACACAACTTGAAGGACTATCAAAATATGGTCTCTCACATGAAATACAATATTTCACTAGCCCTTCATCACCAATATTTTTTTCACTAAGCTTTTCTCTACATATAGGACAATAACTAAATTTCACTGCCATCAACTCCTTTTTACGTATCTTGCCTTATATAAACAATCACATGTTCATACTTATTTATAGATAAGCAATTTGAAAAGTTAAACTTGCTTGTACCAAATTCATCCTGTTAAATTACAATTTAACACAGAGTACGGAGTACAGAGTACAACGAAGGATGATTTTTCTCCGTTAACACTGCGAAAAATCTGAAAACTTATTTTTTTATTGCTGCGCAATCGCGCCATACATGGTGCTCAGCGAAGCTGACAACATTAAGTTTAAGATTTACCTGAGAGAAGCGAAAGGTAAATCATCATTCACTGTACTCTGTACTCTGTCATCTGTACTCTGCTCGACAAATTGTAATTTATCAGGATAAACTTGGTATCTGCAATTTCAATGCCTCCAGCCTTTTTGCTCGCTCAAAAGCTTCTTTTAAAAATTCCTCTGCTGATAAGTCCTTATAATCCCAATTCATGGGTTCTAATGCAGTTGCACCTGAATAATTCGTTTGCGCAATTTTTTTCATGGTTGTAGACCAATCAATCCTGCCATCAAAGGGTAACTGGTGTTGAGCACGACTTCCTCCATTATCATGTAAGTGTATTGCCATCAACCGAGAACCGTACATGGATAATAAATCATAACCCTGATTATAGTTGTTGTGATGGCAGCAGTCATAACAGAATCCGATACTCATGGAGTCAACTTGTTCCAATACGTATGACAAATTTGCAAAGTTCCGTAAATTCTCTAGTGCAACTTTGATGCCAAGCTGTTCAGCTTTTTCAGCAATTTTCTTTATTCTATCAAGTCCCAATGCATTACATTGATTGTCTTCGCTTGGTAGGTGAACCACCATTGTTGGAATCTCGAATTTAGCACAATCTTCAACACATTGCAAATAGCAATCAGTTAAGGCTTCACCATCCAGATTGTCAAGCCAGAGGTCGTTCTGATTTTGGACTGGTGTGTGGATATTTTCTATAAAAAGACCCGCTTCACGTGCAATTTGTGGCCCGTTGCGATAATCATTCCTACCAAAGCAGTCACGACCAAAGCCATCACTCCACCATAATAAAACACCATCAAATCCAGCTTCCTTTATTAGCTTATAACGTTCCTTTATGGGCATTTCATAACCAAACCAATCATAAATAGTAATCATAGTCCACTCCCTTTCTTACTTTTAGCATTATAGATTTTATATAATTCATAGACTTCACCTCAACAAAACATTTTATTACTAATTAAAATTATATTTACATTTTCAACTTTTTTCAACATTAAAAAAATATGTTACATTTGTATAAATTTAATTTTATTTGCATAACATCTAGAATTATGATCGACAAATTATATATAATAATAATATATGGTATTAGACAATCATTTTGAATTGTAAACCATAAATCGGAATATATAGGAGGTACAATTGGAAAAATGAGAGGTATATGGAGTCAAAAACGAACAGATGAGAAAGTGCTGTATGTACTTAGCAATATTTTTTCTATAATCATAATAATATTGGTATGTATGCAGATTTTAGGTATTTGGAAAACTGCAAAAAATGTATTCACTCCATTGTTGGGTGTGACAATGTTAATTCAAACTATTCAGTATTGGAAGAAAAACAAATCAGTTGCTAACATTAGTTTATGTGCGGCAATACTTCTTTTTGGTTTTTCAATTTTTACATTTTTAATAAAATAAAGTATGTAGAATGGTTGTACTAGCAACCTTAAAATATTACTCCTTATAAAATTATTGCGAACAAAGGTGTAGTGCAAAACAAAATAATAAGTGGGAGCTCTGCATAAAAATGATGTGATTAATAGCATCTTGAAACCTTAAATAAAATTAATAAATCTAAGAGACTAACTCACAAAATTCTAAGAAATTTCAATAACTCGCAAGAGGCAGCTCAAACAATTGAAATTTCTAAGACTTTCGCGATTTAGTCCCTAAGATTTATAAAATTTTATTTAAATGTTTCTTCAACGCTATTACTCACATCATTTTTTTATGCAGAGCTCCCACTTATTATTTAAGTTTTTGTACTACACCCTTGTTTGGGTAAGTTTTTAATATCTATTTAAACTAGTTCAACTACCAAAAGTTCCTGCATCTAAACTTTGTAATACGAACTTATTTAAACATTGGAAATAAAGATGTGGTACAAGTATCAAAATAACAAGGGACAGGTGCATTAAAAAAATGATGTGGTATACGAGTGTCGAAGAAATATTTTAAATAAAATTGTATAAACCTTAGTGGGGAATTTTTTGAAAACTTTAGAACTTTCAATTGTTTGAGCTTCCTCTCAGCGAGTTATTGAAAGTTCTTAAGTTTTCGGAAAATTTGCCACTTAGGTTTATTAATTTTATTTAAGATTTCGAGATACTCGTAGACCACATTATTTTTAATGTACCTGTCCCTTGTTATTTGGTTTTGCACTACACCTTTGTTCGCAATATTTAAGAAATGTGAACTAAACATTAATTGTTTTATTTCACCTCGTAATGGAGTTCGACAAATTGATTGAATCGCCTTATACCCTTTAACTTTAGTTCTAACTCAAAATCATTTTTTTTAAATAAAGGTATTCCATGACCTATTAGTGTAGGTGATATAGTAATAATAAATTCGTCAACTAACCTTTCTTTAATAAAGGAATTTAGAAGGACACCACCGCCAACAAGCCATATGTTTCCTCCATCCAGTTTTTTGATTTTGTTTGTAAATTCCACTACATCCTGATTAACAAATTCTACATTTTCATTCTTACCCTTTTCTGATTTAGAAAACACATAACACTTTTTATCCTTATGTGGAAATTTACCCTTTTCCTTATTAATAATCCAATCATAAGTTCTTCTACCAATTAGAATAGTATCAACTGTGTTGTAGAATTCAGAATATCCATTATCTCCTTCCCCTTCAGTTTTAAACAACCATTCCAAGGAATCATCTTCTGTAGCTATGTAACCATCTAAACTTGTTGCAATATATAAAACTAACTTTCTATTGGTTGACATATATAAGCCTCCATATTTATAAAATTCAATATAATTTTAAAATATAAGTTGTAAACAGTAGCTATCTTACCCACTTTAAGCTATTTTATTGAATTGAGTTCATAAGCTCAAAGAAATATTTTGACTCTTGGGTTTTATAAAGATTGTACCAGGAATCTAGGGTTTGAGGTAAGAATACATCTAGAGTTTTCAATATATGCAAAGCAAATTCAAGAGGAGCTATTCCAGAAGCAGTAATCAAACTCCCATCAGTTACTGCACATTCCTGCTTATAATACATCTCTCCATCATAGTCTGGACAGACCATTTTAAGATATCCCAGATCATTGCTTGTATGGTTGCGCTTATTCAATACTCCCCCCATAGCAAGTCCTATTGTAGCGCCACAAATTGCCCCTACAACAATACCTTTCTCTAAATATTTTTCAACCATTCTTATAATGGGAGCATGAATTGCTTCTGTCCATGTATTCCCACCAGGTAGAATCAAGGCAACAGTATCTTTAGTACTACACTCCTTAAGTTCAATTTCTGGCAATATTGTAAGGCCTCCCATTGTAGTAATAGGTGTCTTGGTAATTCCCACAGTTACTACTTTTAGCGGCATTAATCCCTTTTTATAGTACCTTCCTGAATTAATTTCAGCGATTAAATAACCTATTTCCCAGTCTGCCATTGTATCAAATACATAAAGATATACTGTATTCTTCATTTTCTATTCCTCCACATTAATTTTATTGTTGCTATTTATTACAAGATTGTCTCAAACTTCATCTCGATTTATTATATATTATCTTCACTGACAAATTCAGTCAGTGAAGATAATAGTCCATCAAATCTCTAAGAATTGCTGCCATAGCATCTTTAAAACTATTTGGTTCAAGCACCTTTATTGATTTACCATATTGAAGTAGAATATGAGGAACATATGTATGAATTGAGTTTTTATCCATTAAAAATTTCGCTCTGCATTCAGTTCGTTCTATCAGATGATATCCTAAAAACCAGTGTGAACAAAGGTCATTCAATGCTTCTGACTTGCCCTCAATTACTAAAGTGCAAAGTCCTTCTTTGCTTCCATCATTCGATAATAAGTTTTTTATAAAAAACTCACGTGCCGAAAAATCTTCAGGACGCTTAAACTTATTTTTAGTGCTTATAATATTTACTATTCTATCTACCCTAAAACTGCGAATTTCTTTTCTAAGATGGCAAAATGCAATAGCATACCATTTATCATTCCAGTAAAGAATACCATATGGGTCAACAACCCTATGCTTTTGATGCCCTTCATAACCTGTACAGTATTCAATTTCCATAGAACATTCATTAGCAACAGCTTGCTCAATCTCACTTAATATAGGTTTGACGGCTGGATCGCAAATACGACTCACTACTTCAAATCCGACTAAATGACGATTAAGAACTTTTTCTTGTTCTTCATTCGAGAACATCTTTAACTTTGATGTCGCACTATTTAGTGCTTCCATAAAAGGATATCCTGCTTCCATTGCAAAAATAGCAGCATGTAAAAGTGATTTTTTCTCTTCAAGGTCAAAAAACAGTGGTGCTTTGGTAAAATTATTAAGCAAACTATATCCGCCATTATGACCAGGCTCCGATATTATTGGCACTCCACTAACACACAATGCATCCATATAACGATAAACTGACCTTATATTTATTTCTAACCTTTCGGATATTTGCTTTGCAGTTATTTTTGCACCTGAATTCAGCATCCATAAGATTGCTAGCATATTATCATTTTTTGACATAATGAGCCACACTTCCCTAGATTTTTAATAGTATCATTTACAAATAATTTACAGACATTATCAAATGCACCATTCCCGTAAAATATAATCTGGTATATCCAAATTTCCAAACCCAATTCCTAAATTAATATATCTTTTTCCATTACTTCCATGAAAGTCAGAACCACCTGACATAAACAAATTATTTTTTCTGCAATAGTCATATAATTTTTTGCTTTGTTCTTTCGTAAAAGTAGAATAAAAAACCTCTATTCCATCAATTATTTCACAGCTTACTAAATCATCTATAATATCAATATGATTATCCATATTATAACTAAATACATGTGCTAAAAACACTTTTCCACCTGACGCTTTTATAGCTTTTGAAACTTCTTTAGCATAAGGAAGGATATCGGAATAGTCAATATAAAAAAGAGAGTTTTTATCAATTGTAGCTGTTCTAAAAAACACACTAAAATCATCCCACTCATCCTTTGAAAAGTATATTTTATTTCGTTCATTAGTTTTCAATTCATTATAGATTAATGTATGAGGTAAATATCCTTTAGGATCATATTGTGTGGGACAATTATTAACTATATTATTATCTTTCATTTTTTGAAGCAATTTCTCGTATTCTCTTGTCCTAAAAAACAATTCTTTTTCATTAGAAAAATTTAGCTTAAGCCATTTTTCAAGAAAATTAAAGTTATTAAAATTGTATCCTAAAAGTTCTATTCTGAAATCTTGAAACACGCAGTTTATTTCAGTGCCTAAAATAATATCTCCTGTGTATATTTGTTTAGCATTTATTTTCTTTATGTGATTATATGCTTCGATGGTATTATGGTCAGTTATTGATATGGTTGTAATATTCTTTCTTTCTGCTTCTTTTAAGATATCTTCAACTGTAAATGTTCCATCAGAATATTTTGTATGAATATGTAAGTCTATCAACATTTACCCCACCCTTCACTTAAATCCAATAATATAAAAATCTTTCTTCGTACTAGTTTGCAAGCGTGAACTAACCATTTTATCCACTAGATTAAACTCATTATTTAGTTCGTACTGTACGAAATATGTGAATTAACTTAGCCTAAAATTATGTTAATTCAACTCTACAAATTGAAGGTTATCTATATTTTATTACAAAATTCTATAATTTCATTTTTTCTTTGTTCCACCGCTTCTTTATATTCCACTGAACATAAACCCAATCTATCACAGCAGTCAATTCCCATATGTCCATAAAAATGCTCTATACTTTCAATAATGCGATTACATTCCTTCATATTTGGACCTGTTCTTAATGCTATTGAATATCCTTTCTTTCCACTACTTATAGTTGCATGTGGTTCATGTGTATTACACCATGGTGTACACCTATCGATGAAAACCTTAAATTGTCCTGGAACATCTGCCCAATAAGAAGGTGATACGGATATAATAATATCTGCCCATTCATATTGTTCAATTATCTTATCAACATCATCATGCTGAATACATTTTGAAGTATTATGACAGGTTCTACATCCTTTACAAAAACCAATATCAAAATCGTCAATACATATACTTCTTACATCATATCTTACTTTCAAACAATCAAAGACTATATTTACTATTTCAGCAGTTGCTCCATTTCTCACTGGACTACAATTCATTACTAATACTTTCACACTATTCACCTCTACAAATTACTATTTAACTTTTTAGATAAATAAGCACTATTACTTTGCATAATCTTACAATTATTCATTGATTACAGATTTACGCTTGATGAACCATTTAAGAAAAATACGAAGTAACAATGCTTCGATCACACAGTGGTGCAATTTAGTCTTAAAAATTATAGGTGGGATTGTCCACCTATAATACTCAATATAAGAACATAATGAATTAAATCATCTATTGTTCACACTGTTTTTGAAATAGTATACCAATTAAAATTATTTATAGACTTGAATTCTCGAAATCCATTCCTACATAGTATCTTTTGTGATGCAATATTGTTTTTATCAACCTCTGCAATTATTCGCAAAACATTAGATTGCCGAAAGGCCCAACCAATCATTGCTCTAACTGCCTCTGTTGTATACCCACGTGACTCATATTCTTGGCTCACTCCATATCCAATTTCAACACTTCCATTAGATGATGGGATATCTTTGTAGCAAATACTTCCAATAATGGTATTGTCATTTTTGAGTACAATCATCCAAAAAGTATGCCATACAAAATCTTCTCCTGATACTTGAACAGGTTTAATTTGTCCTTTGATAATGTCATACATCTCTCCTTCTAAAGGTTCCCCACTATATCTATAAGTTGTTTCTTTTTCAAATTCAACTATATCAGTTATAAGTAATTCTAATTGTCTTCCTGTTAATGGAAATAACAATAATCGTTTTGTTTTAAGTATCAATATAAAATCCTCCCTTTATTTTTAATATATATTTTTAAAAGGAGTGCTTTTCATAGACTCACCACCTATATTTTCATATAAATAAACTGTTTCACAATAATTTGCAGTCGTGAACTAACTATTTTATTCACTAATTAATAATTATAGTTATATTTCCAACCTTTCTCAACATAAAAAAATATGCTATAATGCCCTAAAAACTTCAATTACCTGAACGAATGTAATCTATTAAAAATATAACGTTTTGGTACAAATAAATTTTCAAGTTTCAAACGGTTTATCTCTAAAAAAATTAGTGCAACAACTTTTTAATATAAAAAAATAAATTTCTCCTTTAAAAAGCGAAAAATTTATAGTTAAATTAGCTTATACTGCACATACAATGTTATTCTCCATCAAGATAATTTACCTCTGTTGCAAGTTTGTAAGATTTTTGCATTTTACCAGTCATAACTCGTACATTGCCTGAATCCGGATATACAATCACTTCCGGTGAACTTATCGTGTGAACGTCAAGATATATAAAAGGTTCATCAGAATTGTTAGTCAGCATATGTGAACCATTTTCATTTGGCGGCATAACAATAACATCACCCACAGTAACGATGACATCGCCCTTAGGTGTTTTTAATGTAGCAGTCCCTGAAATAATATAGAAAACTTCCTCTGTTCCGGTGTGTTGATGATATGGGTAATTGCTTTTTCCTGGTTGCAGTGTATAAAACACAACAGTTAACTTTCCCTCTCCAGATACAGATGGCTGTGTTACATAACTATTTTGAAATTCATAACAACGCTTATGTTGTTTATCAGGGTCAAATATTTTATTCAAATTAACATCTTTATATTGTGTTGTCCTTACATTTGAAATGACTAATTCTTGCATGATTCATACCTCCGTTATATAAATTATCTTCAGTCGCACTTAATTACAAATGTGAACTAAACATTTTATTCACTAATTAATAATTATAGTTATATTCCCAACTTTTCTCAACATAAAAAAATATGCTATAATGTCCTAAAAACTTCAATTACCTGAACGAATGTAAGCTATTAAAAATATAACGTTTTGATACAAATTAATTTTGAAGTTTCAATCGGTTTATCTCTAAAAAAATTAGTGCAACAGCCTTTTGATATAAAAAAATTATAGGTGGAATTGTCCACCTATAATACTGAATATAAGAACATAATGAATTAAATCATCTATTGTTCACACTGTTTTTGAAATAGTATACCAATTAAAATTATTTATAGACTTGAATTCTCGAAATCCATTCCTACATAGTATCTTTTGTGATGCGATATTGTTTTTATCAACCTCTGCAATTATTCGCAAAACATTAGATTGCCGAAAGGCCCAACCAATCATTGCCCTAACTGCCTCTGTTGTATACCCACGTGACTCATATTCTTGGCTCACTCCATATCCAATTTCAACACTTCCATTAGATGATGGGATATCTTTGTAGCAAATGCTTCCAATAATAGTATTATCATTTTTGAGCACAATCATCCAAAAAGTATGCCATACAAAATCTTCTCCTGATACTTGAACAGGTTTAATTTGTCCTTTGATAATGTCATACATCTCTCCTTCTAAAGGTTCCCCACTATATCTATAAGTTGTTTCTTTTTCAAATTCAACTATATCAGTTATAAGTAATTCTAATTGTCTTCCTGTTAATGGAAATAATAATAATCGTTTTGTTTTAAGTATCAATATAAAATCCTCCCTTTATTTTTAATATATATTTTTAAAAGGAGTGCTTTTCATAGACTCACCACCTATATTTTCATATAAATAAACTGTTTCACAATAATTTACAAGCGTGAACTAAATACTTTATTCACTAATTAATAATTATAGTTATATTTCCAACTTCTCTCAACATAAAAATATTCTATAATGCATTAAAAACTTCAATTACCTAAACGAATGTAAGCTATTAAAAATATAACGTTTTGATACAAATTAATTTTAAATTTTCAAGCGGTTTATCTCTAAAAAAATTAGTGCAACAGCTTTTTGATATAAAAAAATAAATCTCTCACTCAAAAAACCAAAAATTTATATTAAAATTAACATATGATTAAGCAGATTATTTAGTTCGTACTGTATGAAAGTTGCGAATTAATAAGGTTATTTTTTACATAAATAATGCAAAAATAGACTTGCTACTGCTAACTTATATTTTTTCTCAATGGAAATGGAATTCGTATCATTCATAAAATTTTGAACATCTTCTAACTCAAGTTTCGCATATATTGCTAAAGATTCATATTTAATTTCAAACTCACTTATTAATAAATCTATTACTGCTTTAATTCTGTCGTCTTCATTTACTATTAATATCCCATCAGAAAGCATATAAACCATGTTTGACAAATATGAAGGGTTCGGAATATTCGAATTATTTATGTTCTCATTAAGATTCCTTGAGTTATTAAAAAAATCAAGGGTATAATCTTTTCCATCCATAAACTCTTTTAACCATGTATAATCTATTCCAATTATTTTACTCAAAGATTTCAATTCGATTTTATAATTTTTAGTCAGATTTTGTATATCTTCCCTAAGAATACAATCAATCTGATTTAAATTTGTACTTACACTTTGTCTTAGAATCTCAATATCCATATATTTTCTCCTTAACTTACATAATATTTTACAAATGTGAACTAACCATTTTATTCACTAATTAATAATTATAGTTATATTTCCAACTTTTCTCAACATAAAGAAATATGCTATAATTCATCAAACCCCAAAATTCCGTAAGCACGGAGGAATTTTTTCCTTAATACCCATTTTCGAGTGAAGGTGTAGTGTTGAAGAGACAATTTAAATAGCATCTTATAAATCTTAGGGGAATATCCTCAAAAGACTTAGAAGTTTCAATTGTCTGAGTGTCAGCGAGTTATTGAAAGCTCTTAGGCTTTTGAGGACATTCCCATGCATCAACCTCAAAATTCCGTAGGCACGGAGGAATTTTTTCCTTAATGCCACTTTTCGAATGAAGTAACAGTATTGAAGAGACGATTTAAATAAAATTTTATAAATCTTAGAGGGCAATTCTTAAAAGACTTAGAGTTTTCAATTGTCTGAACGAATGTGAGTTATTGAAAGCTCTTAGGCTTTTAAGAATTGCCCTCTTAGATTTATTAATTTTATTTAATGTCTCGAAATACTGTTACTTCACTCGAGTTCAAAAGCTCCAGTATAAAGCTGATAGTATTGCCCTTTCTTCTCTATTAATTCATCATGGCTTCCTCTTTCTATTATATGTCCCTGTTCTAAAACCATAATGACATCAGAATTTCTAACCGTAGAAAGTCTATGTGCAATTACAAAAACTGTTCTTCCATGCATAAGTTTGTCCATTCCATCTTGAACAATAATTTCTGTTCTTGTATCTATACTAGAGGTTGCTTCATCAAGTATTAAAACCGGAGGATCAGCAATAGCCGCTCTAGCAATGGCAAGCAGTTGTCTTTGACCTTGTGACAAGCTTCCTCCATCTCCAGAAATCGTTGTTTCATATCCCTTTGGCAAATGCTTTATAAATTGATCTGCATTTGCAAGTTTTGCAGCTGCATAAACCTCTTCATCACTTGCACCCAATTTTCCATACCTAATATTATCTGCAATAGTTCCTGTAAAAAGATGTGTATCCTGAAGTACTATTCCAAGCGATCTTCTTAAATCATCCATTTTAATCTTGTTAATATTAATACCATCATATCTTATTTTACCGTCTTGAATTTGATAAAAACGATTGATTAAGTTTGTTATAGTAGTTTTTCCTGCACCTGTTGCACCAACAAAAGCTACTTTCTGTCCAGGTTTTGCATAAAGTTTTATATTATGTAGTATTATTTTTTCATCATTGTAACCAAAATCTACATCGTCAAATACTACTTCTCCATTAAGTTTAGTATAAGTAATAGTTCCATCTCCATGTGGATGCTTCCAAGCCCAAGTTCCAGTATGTTCTTTAACTTCTGTGAGTTCACCATTTTCAGCTTCCTTTGCATTAACTAGTCCTACGTACCCTTCATCTTTTTCTTGTGTTTCATCAAGGATTTTAAATATACGTTCTGCGCCAGCTAATGCCATTATAACAAAGTTAAGCTGTTGTGAAGCTTGATTTATAGTTTGATTAAAAGTTCTAGTTAATTGCAAAAATGATGCAAGTGCTCCTAGCGTAAAGCCTCCAAATCCAGCAATAGCAATAATGGATCCAAAAATAGATACAAATACATAGTTGATGTATCCAATGTTACCCATAACCGGCATTAATATATTTGCATACTTATTAGCATTATTGGAACTATCAAAAAGTGCATCATTTAGCTTGTCAAACTTCTCTTTTGATTCCTCTTCATGACAAAATACTTTTACAACCTTTTGTCCTTCCATCATTTCTTCTATATATCCATTTATCATTCCCAAATCTTTTTGCTGCAATCCAAAGTATTTACCACTTTTTCCACCAATAAATTTAGTAACATATATTATTAAAATTATAATAAAAACCTGAACAATAGTCAGAGGTATACTTAAAAAAATCATTGAAGCAAATGAACTTACAATAGTTATGATAGCTGAAAATATTTGAGGTAAACTTTGCTCAATCATTTGCCTTAAAGTATCTGTATCATTTGTGTAGAGACTCATTAAATCACCATGTGGATGTATATCAAAGAACTTAATAGGAAGCTTTTCCATATGCTCAAACATGTCATCTCTTATTCTCTTAAGTGAACCTTGCGCAATTGTTACCATTAAACGACTGTATATGTAAGTTGATAAAACTCCTATATAATAAATAACTGCCATAGTTAATATCACCTTTAAAAGAGGTGCAAAATTAACTTCTGGTTTATTTAAAAATGGTGTTATATACTGATCAATTAATTTTTTTATAAACAATGTACCTATAACATTAGCAACAGAACTTATGATGATAAATACTACAACTAAGGAAAGTAAAAATTTATACCTGCTAAATACATACGTAATTAATCTTTTTAAAGTTTTCATAGGATTTTTACTACCTTTTCCATGTGCTCCGTTCATTCTAGGCATTATCATCATCTCCCTTTACTTGGGATTCATAGACTTCACGATATATAGCATTTGAAGCTAAAAGTTCTTCGTGTGTTCCAAATCCGTTTATTTCACCATCATCCAATACAATAATTTTATCTGCTTCCTGTACAGAAGAAATACGCTGTGCAATAATGATTTTTGTAATATCCGGCATTGTTTCCTTAAAGGATTTTCTTATAAGGGCATCTGTCTTTGTATCTACTGCACTAGTTGAATCGTCCAAAATCAATATCTTAGGCTTCTTAAGAAGCGCCCTTGCAATACACAATCTTTGCTTTTGACCACCAGATACATTATTACCACCTTGTTCAATAAAAGTATCGTATTTATCAGGGAAGGTTTCTATAAATTCATCTGCTTGTGCCTGCCTACTTGCTTCAATTAGCTCTTCATCAGTTGCTTCTTTATTTCCCCATCTTAAATTTTCTTTTATAGTTCCAGAAAATAATACATTCTTTTGAAGTACAACTGAAACTTTATTTCTGAGGCTTTCTATATCATAATCTCTAACATCAACCCCACCAACCTTAACACATCCACTCGTTACATCATATAATCTTGGAATAAGCTGAACAAAAGTTGATTTTGCACTTCCAGTTCCACCTATAACACCTATAAATTCACCAGTTTTAATGCTAATATTAATATTTTTTAAGCTTAATTTCTCCATATCTTTAGAGTAGCTAAAGTTAACATTTTCAAATTCTATAGAACCATTTTTTACTTCATGAATAGCATTTTCCTTATTTGATAAGTCACTTTTTTCATCTAACACTTCAACAATTCTCTCAGCTGATGATTTTGCCATTACTACCATTACAAATACCATTGAAATAACCATAAGACTAATCATTATATTCGTTGTATACGTAAATAAACTCATAAGCTCACCAGTTGTCATATCTTTTACAACAATCATTTTTGCACCAAGCCAAGATAAAAGTAAAATACAAGTATAAACTGTAAACTGCATTAAAGGGGCATTAAAAACTATGATTTTTTCAGCTTTTATAAAATAATCGTATAACACTTTAGATGCACCGTGAAACTTTTCTATTTCGTGATCTTCTCTTACATATGCCTTTACAACACGAATTCCAGTTAAATTTTCCTGAACACTAGCATTTAATCCATCATACTTTTTAAAAACTTCCTTAAAATATGGATGTACACCAGTCATTATAAAATAAAGTAATATTCCAAGAAAAATTATTGCAGCTAAAAATATAAGTGCCAATTTTGCATTGATGTAAAAAGACATAGCCATTGCAAAAATCATCATAAATGGAGCCCTTACAAACATTCTTATTACCATTTGGTATGCATTTTGAACATTTGTTACATCTGTAGTTAATCTAGTTATTAGTCCTGCTGTAGAATACTTGTCTATATTTGAAAAAGAATATTCTTGTATATTATAATAAATACCCCTTCTCAAATTTCTAGCAAATCCTGTAGATGCCTTAGCAGCAAATTTACCATTTAATATTCCAAAGGATAATGATAAAAATGACGCTAAGAGCATTATTACCCCTACGATACATACATACCTAATATTCCCCTTTGTAACACCATTATCTATAATCATTGACATTAAAAGTGGAATAAGTACTTCCATTACTACTTCCAAGGCAACAAATATAGGCGTAATAATAGATTCTTTTTTAAATTCTCCAATATAGCCCATTAACTTTTTTATCATACGCTTCCCCCTTTTGTTAGCTTTCTAACTATTAACTTGGGGCTATCGCACTAAGGTTGTTTAATACGTAACTTAAAATAATTTTGTGCGACAGCTCCAAAAAAATTAAGTTTACTCCCTAATTTTTTTTGATACTCTATTAATAAAATGCAAAAATACATTTATTTCATCATCAGTAAATCCTTCACTTAATTCTTTTTCAAGTTTATCAATACATTTATGTACGTGCTCTTGAATTTCCACACCTTTTTCAGTAAGTATTATTTTTTTTAGCCTTGCATCCTCTGAAACACTTGCCCTTTTAACCAATTCATTTTTTTCCATTAATTGAAGAACACTAGTAACAGAAGAGCGTCTAATATTAAATTCCGTTTCTATATCCTTTTGAAAAATATCTCTCTTACTGGCCTCCCAATACAAAAAACCAATAATCCGACCTTGAATAGAAGTTATTCCATACTCAGCGGATTCTTTACCTATTTCCCTTTTTATCTGATTAGCAAGGTTAATTACTTCTTTACCTATACGCACTTCATTTTTCATTTTTATACCTCATAGTTTTGTTAGATTTCTAACTAATTATATTTTAAAATATTTTATTTGTCAACACTCTTCACTTTGCTTTAATATTTACCAATATTTCTAATTTACATATTAAATACCATTAATGTAACAACTCATTTAATCACATTAAATCAAAATAATGCAAAAATGTTATTTCTTTAATTTAGTTTTTAAACTTGGGAGAATTCGTTTGTATTCTGTCGAAAAAGGTCAAGTGGGTAATACATATTACGATTATTGTAGTATATAGATATACCATTTCAACTAACAAAATCAATTTATATCATAAAGCTTAGGAAATAGCATTTTCATACAAATTTATATCTAAATAATAGACTAAAATATATGTTAAGGGGATGATTCCATGAAAAGAAAATCTAGCCTATTTATGAAGTTTTTAATAGTAGCTATGATATGCATTATTACACCATTACTCATTAGCGGCTTCTATTCAGTAACTTCTCTATCAAACTCTTTAGGCAGTGAAGCAAAAAATTCACTCACTAGCATAACTACTGATAAAAAAAATTATATTGATTTAGCTTTTAATGATCAAAAAGCTTTAGCTCAATCTATTGCAAATGAAGCTTCTGTTATAGATTATTTTAAAGAATTTAACAAAACTAATAAGCCTGATGCAGCCATATTAAATCGTATGTCCGCAAATTTAGAGGATAAATTCAAAAATGCTAACGGGCTATATGAAAATATGATTTTTCAAGTTCCTCTTGCCGATTCAAGTAAATTAACAGTAGTTGATAGTCTAGGCGGAAAGTCTGTTGGTCAAAAAATGCCATCTACTCCAACTAAATTAAAAGCTTTAGTAGAAAACCCTAATGCTAAAATTGGAAGCTTCATGGTTTCTCCAGCAACAGGAAGAGCTGTTGCTACAATAACTGCACCAATTGTAGATAAGGATGCAAAACAGTTAGATGCAATTTATTTAACTTCTATAGACTTAGGTAATTTAACTAAAAATATTGTTAAATCAAATTCTAGTAATAATATGCATACCTTTTTAATAGATCCTACAGGTCTTGTAGTTTCATCAGAAGATGCTACACAAATTTTAAAGCTTAACTTTAGCAAAGAAAAAGGTGGTATGTCTACTTTTTATAATACAATGAAGACAAAAGGTTCTGGTATAGGTTATTTTACTTTTAAGAATGTAAAATATATTGCTTCTTATACAAAAAGTGATGTTACAAATTTATTCATTGTATCGTTTATGCCTGTAACTCAATATACTTCATCAATAAGCAGTGTTAGAACTGGTATAATTATTGTTCTTATTGCAAGTTTGCTTATAGCTAGTTTAATAATATCAATATTCTCTCGAAATATCACAAAGCCATTAAAATTAGCTGTACAGCATATAAAATATTTTGCTTCAGGTGATTTTTCAAAAGAAATATCCAAGTCATCAATGGACATAAATGATGAAACCGGTGAACTAATGACTTCCTTAAACATTATGCAAAACTCTATTAGTACAATGCTGCAAACCATAGTTGACGGCTCGAAAAAATTAGATGATTCAGTTACTGAAACTAATACAAATATGCAGTATTTAGGAAAACAAATTGAAGAAATATCTGCAACTACTGAAGAGTTATCTGCTGGAATGGAGGAAACCGCAGCATCATCCGAAGAATTAAATGCCTCTTCAAACGAATTGGGAGAAACAGTAAACACCATATCAAAAAAAGCTCAAGAAGGCGCTGAAACTTCAATAGAAATAAGCAAAAGGGCTCAAAAACTTAAAGATGATGCAATTACTTCTAAAAAAGCAGCCGAGGATATTAGAAATAATATGTATACTAGTCTGAAACAAGCAATAGATCAATCAAAGGCTGTTAATCAAATTAATGAACTCACAGAATCTATTTTGGAAATTTCATCACAAACAAATTTATTGGCTTTAAATGCCGCAATTGAAGCAGCAAGAGCAGGCGAAGCTGGAAAAGGATTTGCTGTAGTAGCTGAAGAAGTTCGAAGATTAGCAGAAGATTCAGCAAATATTACCAATGAAATTCAAAAAATAACTAGTGTAATAGTATCTTCTGTAGAAAGCTTAAAATCTAGTTCAGAGAATATTTTAAACTTTATAGATTCAACTGTAATAAAAGATTATGCTTCCATGGTTGATATAGGCGAACAATATTTTAAAGATGCGAACTATGTTGAAAATCTTGTGAATAATTTTAGTAATAGAGCACAAGAAGTAGGTTCATCTCTGCATATTATGATTAATGTTATAAATGAAATATCTTCTGCAAATAGTGAAATGGCTTCTGGTGCTACAAACATTGCAGATAAATCATCTGTTATTTTACAAAAATCAAACGATGTTTCAAAAATTACAAACGACACTAAAGAAATTTCTGAAAACTTAAAGGCTCTAACTTCAAATTTTAAAATTATTGCGAAGTAAGTGTATTGCAGGATATTAAATAAAATTAATAAATCTAAGGCAAAAAACTTTAAAAGCCTAAGAAGTTTCAATAACTCGCTGAAAAGAAGCTCAAACAATTGAAACATCTAAGGCTTTTGAAGTTTTTTACCTAAGATTTATAAAATTTTATTTAAATCATCCTACACCACACTTACTTCGCAATGTACATGGTTTTAAAGGAAAAAATTCCTCCGTACCTACGGAATTTTAAAATAAAAACAAGAAATACTACAATTGCGTAAGCAATCAAAAAATAAGTTATAAGATTTTCTGTAGCAAGGCGAAATAAAATCATCATTCACTGTACTTTCTACTCTGTCTTTTGGTTTGTAATATTTAAATATTGTGAAACAAAGATGTAGTGGATTAATCAAAGAACCTTTGGTAGGTGTAGGAAAAAAATGATGTTAGGGAATAGTGGCGAAAAAATTTATAAATAAAATTGTATAAAACTTAGTGGAAAATTTTTTAAAGCTTTAGAGCTTTAGATTGTCTGAGCGTATTTTGCGAGTTATCGAAAGCTCTTAAGCTTTAAAAAATTTGCCGCTTAGTTTTATTAATTTTATTTAGGATTTTGAGCCGCTATTCCCTAACATCATTTTTCTACACCTGCCAAAGGTTCTTTGATTTTGCACTACACTTCGCTTCGCAATATTTAACTATAAATATCTGAGAATTCAATATTAATATTTTCAACATTATCTTCACTTGCAAAATCTCTTTTTACTTTAACATCTTGCTCTTCTGGGACAATCTTAGCAGGAAGACATATTATAAATTCTGTACCTTCACCATATGTACTTTTTACTTCTATTGTTCCTCCATGCAATTCAACTAGTGCTTTAACTATAGTTAATCCTATACCACTGCCTTCATGGGTTCTGTTTAATAATGGATCTATTTGTTTAAATCTTTGGAAAAGCTGTGACAATTCATCTTTTGGGATTCCCCTTCCATTATCCTTTACAGAAATAATAACATTATCTTTCTTATCATATAATGTAACATTAATTGTATCACCAGGCTTAGTAAATTTAACAGCATTTGAAATTAAATTAAGCAAAATTCTCTCCAATTTTTCTGAATCAAAGGCCATAATCTTTTCTTCTTCATCTGTATCAAATATAATTGTCCTCTCCCTTTGATGCACATACCCTACCGTAGACTGTGTTATTTCCTCGGCAATTTCTACTATATTTTGATTGCTTAAATCAAGCGTCATAAAACCAGAGTCAATTTTTGTTATATCAATTAAGTTATTTACAAGTCTAACTAATCTATAACAATTTTGTTTTATACCGCCTGTATAATTTTTTATCCTATCGGTATTTAAATCTTCGCCCTTATCTATAATCACATTAAGCAATTGTACTGTTGAAAAAATAATATTCAAAGGTGTTCTAAGTTCATGTGACATATTTGCGATAAATTCTGTTTTTAACCTATCACATTCTATTGTCTTATCTACCAATCTCTTATTTTCCGATAGCATATTATTAAAACTACTTGCTAGAACTCCTATTTCATCCTTACTGCATACATCACAAGATACTGTAAAATCGCCTTTTCCTGCTAACTCCATGCAATTCTTGAGCTTATTAATTGGATTAATTAAGTTATTTGTTAGCACTACTGCTGTAATTCCGGCAAAAGCAATAATTATTAATCCTATAAAGACTGACATTACAAAAATTGACTTATACGGAGCATTTAATTCATCATAGGTAACAGCAGTAAATATATACCAACCCCACGGCTTAAAATATTCATAATATCCTACCTTTTTAACTCCATTATGAGTATACGTAATTGCTCCATTTTGAGTTAAATGCATTTTTTTTGCAATATGACTATGTCTATTATGCCTTGTTTTTTTATATGGATGAATAATTGAATTGCCTCCCGAATCCACTATATAAGCATAACCAGTTTTACCCAGCTTAATATTGCTTAATGTTTTTTGTAGGTAGTCGCTAATAATTTTGTTTCCTACACCTATTGCACCTATGACCTTTTTATTTTTATCTAATAATGGCTTCATCCTTGTTACATAACTAGTGTTATCTATTACAATACAACCTGAATATTCGCTATTATTAATTAATTTCTTATAAGCATCGGAATTACTAGGTATATATGTGCCTAGTACTTTATTATCATCCTTAAAAATTGTACTAGAAACCCTTATAAATTTATTATTATGCAATAAAAATACACTTGCAGCTGTACCTGTAGCCTGTTTAAGCTTATTAACCACAGTATTATCTAGAGATAAACTTTGATTTCCCGTATATAAAACTGGCAAATTAAATCCTCCAACTTTTACATTTTCATCATAATCTACTTTTAAATCGTTGAGCATGGTACTCGCAAAATTTAAATCACTATAAGATTCTTCTTCAAGCATCTCATTTCTCACATTAAGAGTTGTTATAATGGATTCTGTTAAACGACGGTTTTTTTCATTTACCTCTTTTAAGAATTCATCATGCGATTTTTTAGTAATTAAAATTCCTAATACACTTACGGTAATTATAATTAGCGCCAAATAGCTTATGATAAGTTTATGTTTTACTTTCATATAAAAAACACTTCCCCTTAATTACTGTAGTTAAGCTTTCACTCCGTTCAAATATATTACTTCCAAATATTTATTATAACACTTGTAAGTTTAGGATTCTAACCATATTGTTACATTTAAAACAAACAATTCCACGCATTTTAATAAACTACTTTCAAAACTATTGAAACCAGCCCTATTTGCCTATATTTTAATGTAAAATTTTATTTTTAATAGTAAACGCATTAAACCAAAGTACAAAGTATAAAGTACAGAGTACAAAGAAGGATGATTTACCTTTCCTTACGTCAGGTAAATCTTAAACTTAAATGTTGTCAGCTTCGCTGAACAACATTAATGCCGCGATTGCGTAAGCAATCAAATAAGTTTTAAGATTTTCTGTAGCAAAGCGAAAGAAAATCATCCTTCTTTGTACTTTATACTTTGTACTTTGAAAAGGGTTCGCAATATTTAAAATTTCTGCTGAATACATTCTATTCCATCAAAAGCTTCCTCTGATTCTTCATATTCAATGTTATGTTTGTTATAAAACATCTTCCAAAAATTAACCGCTTTCTTATTGCTAACTATTTGTCCAACTTTATATTTTCCTTTATATATGCTCATTAAATTTTCAATTGCAGCACTTGCTATGCCCTTATTCCTAAATCCTTTTAAAATAAACAGTTCGTGAATAACATAATCAATGTCTTTTCCTGCATACTTTCCAGAATTTAAAAGTACAAAGCCTGCTGTTTCACCCTGGTAAATTATGAATAAAGGATTTAGTTCTTCTTTCGCAAAATATAGATTTAAACCTTCGTATTCAAATTTTCCGGCTTCATTAGGTTTTAAATCATCTGCAAACTCTGACAGGTCATGCAAATATAAGTTCATTAAATTTTCTAGCTTATTTTTTGTTTGCATTGTTACTCGTTCTAACTTTATTTCATTTAAATCCATAATTTTTATAGCCTCACTTTTCAAAATTCAAACCAGAGCTTTTACATATAGGAGCATGTGAAAAATATAGGTATTCTTTTTTACGAGCCGCTCATAAGACTTTATGTGTGGTATAGTAAAACCTATAGATAAACCATTTCAACTACCAAAATCAATATGCATCATAATGCCTAGAAAACGGCATTTTGGTACAGCTTAATTTAATGCATATTAAAGTTTCAATTGCTTTATCTCAAACAGCATTCCACTAAATGCAGAGATTTTTACAGTTAATTTAGGGTGTCCATTGTTCTTTTCAGTTTTGTGCATCCTTCTTCTTTGCGAAATCGTACCATTAAATCTCTCCCAATTGCTGTTAAGTAGCAATTTAGCTTTCTGCCCTTCTTTTAATGGTACACTATAACTCGTGCAATCTTTGTCTGAAAAATTGAAAATTGCAAGCAAAGTCGCTTTAGCACCAAATCGCATAATAGCATAAATGCAGCTATCATTTTGATTGCAATCTGCCCATCTAAAATTATTTATATTATAGTCATCCTGCAGCGCTGAATAATAAGTATAAAGTTTATTTAAGCCTATCATATATTGATGAAAAGCACCATGAATAGGGTATTTAAGAATATCCCAATCTTGTTCTCTCTTCTCATCCCATTCCCTTAACTGCCCTATCTCATTTGCCATAAAATTAAGCTTTTTACCTGGATGCATTAACATATACAAATACATAGCCCTTGCCTGTGGAAATTTGCTATCATACTGCCCATTCATTTTTTGTAGAATCGTTGCCTTTCCATGAACTCCTTCATCATGAGAAAAAGCTAAAATAAATCTTTCATTATAAAAATACATCATAGAAAAAGTCAATTTATGATAATCTCTTGGACGATATTCTGGACCTGTCTGAAAATACTCTAAAGTATCATGCATCCAACCTAAATCCCATTTATAATCAAAGCCCAAGCCTCCCATGTCAACTGATTTCGTAACGCCTTCATAATGTGAAGAATCCTCCGCAATTATCATGGCTGTAGGATGAAGCCTTTTTAATTCTTTATTCATCACTTTAAGAAATTCTATTGATTCTCCATTTTCTCCCCTGCTTTCATCACCCTGCCAATAAATAAGACGACTTACTGCATCCATTCTAAGTCCATCAAAGTGAAACTCTTTAATCCAATAATTAGCTGATGATTGTATAAAGCATCTAACCTCTCTTCTTGAATATATAAAATTGCAGCTTCCCCATTCACTTGTGCCTACATCCTCACTTGGGTACTCGTACAAACAAGTTCCATCATATTTTTTCAAACCATATCCGTCTACTGCAAAATGAACTGGCACAAAATCTAAAATTACACCGATGCCAGCCTGATGCAACTTATCTATCATTTCTTTAAGCTCATCAGGTGTTCCATATCTTGAAGTTGGAGCAAAAAAGCCTGTATTTTGGTATCCCCAAGAACCATCAAAGGGATGCTCTGAAATAGGCATAACCTCAATGTGCGTATATCCATTTTCCCTAACATAGTCAATTAGTAAATTTGCAATTTCAGAATATGAATACCATCCAGTTTCTTCTTCTGATTTCTTTTTCCAAGAGCCTAAATGAAGCTCATATATATTAAGCGGCTTATCATAGTTAACGCTGCGGCTTTGAATCCATTCTTCATCGTGAAAACGATATTTTTTAATGTCCGTAGTTATAGAACATGCCCCTGGTCTTAGTTCCATAAAAAATCCGTATGGATCACAATGTTCTTGCCTACTTCCATCATTTCCATAAATGCAGTACTTATACATCATTCCATAATCTGCAGGAACTCCACTTATAGAAAAAACTCCACTTTGTGCTTCCTGATACATATCTTGCTCCTGCCAGCCATTAAATTCCCCAATTATCGTGACTTTCCTTGCAGCTGGAGCGTATGTACGAAAAGTAAATGTGCTATTCTCCTTATGTGCTCCAAAATACTCGTATGCATCAAATGCCTTGCCATCATAAAAATCTTGAAGTATCATATTATATTCCCCTTTGTGCCGTATTTAATTTTTTATTACTATTTACTGGTAATTATATCATATATTCAATATCAATTCATTTGATTTTCAATAGAATTTATTATCATTTCTACAACCGACTTTGCAATATCATCATCTGTTACTTCATCGTGCTTAACAGGTAAAGTAGTATAACTCATTCTTTGAAGCACACCCATAATTGTTTGAAAAATACAGCAGCCAACCTTTACAGGATTTAAATTTGGCTTCAAAGATTTATCTTCGATTCCCTTGTTAATTGCTTCACTGAAAAAATTGTTATCTTCAAAAACAAAATCTTTATATTTTAACTTTAATTCTTCATTTATGTCATGAACTCCATAATAGAAATCAAATAAAAAAATAAACTTCATTTCTGCTTTATGCTCTTTTCCAAAATTTATCCAAGCATAAAGCATTCTCTGTATTATTTCCTTGCCACTTAATTGTACTTTATCATTATTTCGTATAAACTTCATCATGTGCTTTAAAATATTGATTTGCACTTCAAAAACAAGCTCATCTATTGATTTAAAATGCTTATAAAAAGTAACTCTACTTATTGAAGCCTCATTACATATATCTTTAATATTAACATCAATAAAATTATATTTTAAAAACAGCTTTTTTCCTGCTTCTATAATTTCTTCACGATTTTTATTTTTAACTTTTTCATGCCATGAATCACTCATTTTGAGAAACCTCTTTCGTATCCGTTTTATTTCTTTGAAAAGTTAGTCCTATAGTTCCAAGAAGTATAAAAGCACCTACAGCATATGGCAAATTTATATTTTTGTCAAACAAATTTCCAGCCATTATAGGTCCAATTATGCCTCCTAAACTAGTGTATGTATTGCTAAGACCTGAGACAAATCCCTGCTCATTACCAGCTTCGTTTGAAAGCATGGTATTTACTGTTGGTCTCAAAAATGAATTAAAAGCAAAAAATACAGCACATACAGCTAAAAGATATATTAAATTTACTTTCACTAACATAAGTACAAGAGCTACTGCTGACATAAATAAAGAAAATCTAATTAATTTATACTCTCCATAACGTCTTATTACTTTATCAATAAGTCCTACCTGAACTACAATTCCAATAATTGCTCCTAAAGTAATTATAACCGAAATAACCTGAGAGCTAAATCCGTACTTTTGCTTTACATACAAAGAATATACGGTTTCATAGTTTTGTAAACCAAAGGTCATAATAAATATGAGCATTAAATATTTAAAATAAGAACCATGAACCGATTGTATAAGCTGCTTTAGTGCAGATTCTTGTTTTTTTACTGCTTTTAGCTCATTTCTTTTTTCTACAGTAAGTGTTTCTGGCAATATAAAGGTCAATAGGGTTGCAATAAATCCTAAAAAAGCCGCACCAAAATACGGCACTCTAATGCCAAATTTAGCTACCATGCCTCCTATTCCCGGTCCAAGCACCATTCCTAAATTCATAGCAGCACTAAAATATCCCATACCCTTTGCACGAGTTTCCTTTGTGGTACTATCTGCAACGTATGCAAGATTTGATGGTATCATAAGTCCAAGACCAATTCCGCCTATAAATCTTGCTATATATAGTAGTATTAATTCATGAGATATTGCAAACATAAAATCAGAAATAACAGTAAGAAACATACCTGATAATATCAGCTTTTTCCTTCCATATTTATCTGAAAGTTGTCCTCCTATTGGTGAGAATATAAATTGAGCCGCCCCAAAAACAGCAACCAAGTAACCTGCCGCAGAACCTCCTGCACTAAATTGCTTTAAATAATCTGGCAAAATAGGCATTACCATTCCTTGTCCTAATAAAGCAATAAATATATTAACCATTAATATATATAAGGGAATCATTTTCTTTGAATTAGACATTTCTCATCGCTCCTTCATTTACACTGTGTAAATAGTTTTCACCATGTAAACCATTTTATAATTATTTTTAATATTTGTAAATAACAAAATTTATAAAAAGCAATTGACAAAATAAACAGAATGGTCTATTATTAATTTAGAAACTTAAATGTAAGGAGATTATAAAATGGCTAAAACAAATAAAGGTGAACAATCAAAAATTAAACTTATTGAATGTGCTGCAGATTTATTTTTAAAAAATGGTTATAATGCCACTGGTATTAATGATATTCTAGCAGGTACAGGTTTACCAAAGGGGTCATTTTATTTTCATTTTGCAAGCAAGAAAGATTTAGCTATTAGCGTTTCAGAGTATTTTGAAAAAAAATTTGGAGGATGGATATTAAGAAATTCAAAAGAAAAAAATTGGAAAGAATTCATAACAAGTCTAATGGGAGAAATGATTGAAGGCGCGGAAAACGGAACTCATTATGGTTGCCCTTTTGCTGTATTAGGACTAGAAATAGCTTTCTCAGATTCTGAGCTTTCAGAGCGTTATTACAATTCCCTAAAAAAACTAATAGGTTTATTTACTTCAATTTTTGAATATTCGGGAGTACCTAAAGATAAAGCACATATTTTATCAAATCGTGCTTTGGCAATATACGAAGGATATCTAGTGTATTACCGAATTGGTAAAGATATAGACACTTTAAGAATGATGCTGACAGATCTTATAAAAGTATATGATGATTTCGAGATGATTAAAGATAAACCACTGTGAAACTTAAAATTTATTTGTACCAAAATGCAGTCTTATAGGCATTTTAGTGCACATAAATCTTAATAGTTGAGCTAGTATATCTATAAAGAGTGAAAAGAAAAATTAAAAATTCTGTTTAATATTTTCATTAAAATAAACAAACCAGTCTATTATATATTTTAGGAGGAATAAAAGAGTGAAAAATAAGTTGAATTTTGAGGCGACTTTAACTAAAGGTTCCTAAAAACCTGTTTTTTACAGTATTAAGAAATTAGTATTAGTTATCGTTGCATTTAACTAATAAGGAAGTGTCATATCCTTTAGATTCAAGGTAAGCAAAAACATTTGTATCATTTAGAGTTACTTTTTGCTGATTAAAATGCGGATCCATCAATTCCGTATAATCAGTTGGAGTAAAAGATTGTTTTTCAGAAATCATGTGGTAGATGCATACCATCATCATTCTGGCAATTGCGATAATAGCTTTTTTGTGTCCACGACGTTTTTTAATGCGTCCATATTTTATTGCAAAGTAAGGTTGCTTTTTACTTTTAATTGCAGCAAGAGCACACTGTACCATCATAGGTTTTAAGTAGACACCTGCTTTTGCAATGCGTACAGATTTTTTCTTGCCAGCAGATTCATTGTTAGCTGGGGAAAGCCCACACCAGGAACAAAGGTGTTTAGCATCATCAAAGATAGCCATATTAACACCAGTTTCTGCAAGGATTATTGTGGCACTAAGTTCAGTAATACCAGGCAGAGAAGAAATGAATTTTACAAATTCATAGTAAGGTTTAATGCGTACGTAAAGCTCTATCTCAGTTTGAGAAATCATATTATTAAGATATTCAAGATGAGATCTGGCAAGTTTTAATTTTTTAGCTTGATCAGTTTCTATATTGTACCCTTTGATAGCATTAATAATTTCGTCAGATTTTGCATTAGCACCTTTTTTAATAAGTTTGCGAATTGCTTTATCTTCAATAGTATCAGAAGTGTTTACAAGCAAATAGGTCATAATTTCTGTTGCTGTTCTACCAAAAGGATCAGACAAGATACTTGCAATTCCAATATTTGAGACAGTCATACAGTTTTGAATTCGGTTCTTTTCAGAAGATTTCATACAAACAAGTTTAAAGCGATAGCGAGCCAGCTCACGCAATTGACGAAAATCTTTTGGTGGAATAAAAGAACATCTGACTAAATCAAATTTATAAAGGTCAGCAATCCACTTGGAATCTTTTTTGTCTGTTTTTTTACCCTTGATTGCTTTGACATATTTGGGATGTGTTAAACACACATCAATGTCAGCTTCAAGATAATTAAAAATAGGAATCCAATACTTACCAGTGGATTCCATACAGACATGTTTGCAGTTATTTTGAATTAGCCAGTTGTGAAACTTCTGAATATCAGAGTTGATGGTAGTAAAGGATTTTTGTTTGTACTCAGATATTCTATTTTTATCAGTAGAGACAATAGTTGCAACGATAACATTTTTGTGGACATCAAGTCCACAGCATATGGGGTAAATAAGCCTCATAATAACATCACCACCTAAATAAAAAGGAAATAGCAACATTGACTGTCATCCTACGACTAAATAAACATGGTTTATTACCAATGATAAGAGTCCGGGCTCAATGTCCCACTTGTTTGTGCTTGAAAGGATGACGGCACATATAATTATACGGGGTCGAAATAAATTCGCCACTTCTCCTCCCGTGCTCTGTAGTATATTGCTATTCCATAAAAAATATTATACCAAATGGAGGATAGGTGCAACAGTTTTTCATAACTTGTTTGTGCCTTGAGCGAAGCGAAAGGAATGAGATAAATTATGAAAGATGTAGTAATAGTAAGTGCCGTTAGAACAGCAATAGGAGCATATGGAAAAACCTTAAAAGATGTACCAGCAGTTGAATTGGGCGCAGTCGTAATAAAAGAGGCTGTTAAAAGAGCTAATATAAAACCTGAATCTATAAATGAAGTTATTTTTGGAAATGTACTTCAAGCAGGATTAGGACAAAACCCAGCAAGGCAAGCAGCTGTAAAAGCTGGATTGCCTGTAGAAATACCTGCTTTTACAATTAATAAAGTTTGTGGTTCAGGATTAAGAACTGTAAGTTTAGCAGCTCAAATCATAAAAGCTGGAGATGCAGACACTATTGTAGTAGGTGGTATGGAAAACATGTCTAGTGCACCATATTTACTTAATAATGAAAGATGGGGTAAAAGAATGGGGCACGATGAACTCGTTGATGAAATGATAAAAGACGGGTTATGGGATGCCTTCAACGGATATCATATGGGAATGACTGCGGAAAATGTTGCAGAGCAGTGGAATATAACAAGAGAAGAACAAGATGAATTTTCACTTTTATCACAGCAAAAAGCTGAAAGAGCTATTAAAAATGGAGAATTTAAAGATGAAATAGTTCCTGTAGTTGTAAAAACCAAGAAAGGTGAAATAGTATTTCAGCAAGATGAATTTCCTAGATTCGGAAATACCATTGAAGCCCTAAGCAAACTTAAACCTATTTTTAAAGAAAATGGTACTGTAACAGCTGGAAATGCATCTGGCTTAAATGATGGAGCAGCCGCTTTAGTAATAATGAGTGCTGAAAAAGCTAAGTTTCTAGGAATAAAACCACTTGCTAAAATCAGTTCTTATGGATCAGCTGGATTAGACCCATCAATAATGGGATATGGTGCATTTTATGCAACTAAAGCTGCTCTAAATAAAATTAATTTAAAACCTGAAGATTTAGATTTGATTGAAGCTAATGAGGCATATGCATCTCAAAGCATAGCAGTAACTAGGGATTTAAATTTAGATATGAGCAAAGTTAATGTTAATGGTGGCGCTATAGCACTTGGACATCCAATTGGTGCTTCTGGTGCACGTATTTTAGTAACACTACTTTATGCTATGCAAAAAAGAGATGCCAAAAAAGGTCTTGCTACTTTATGCATTGGTGGAGGTCAAGGAACAGCTCTTGTAGTCGAAAGAGAATAAAGGAGATAGTTATTATGGATACAATTGAGGGAATAATTCAAAAAAAGGCTTATGAGCTAGGCTACGAAAAATGTGGCATTATTCCAATCGATTTAATGGATGAATATGCCGTAAAATTTAATGAACGTATTGAGAAAATTCCAAAATCAAAAATGTTTTACCAAAGCCAACAGCGTTTAGTTAATCCCAAAGAAATATATCCATGGGCAAAATCTGTTGTAGTCCTTACAGTACCTTATGGGAAATACAAGGTTCCAAAAATATTAAATGGACTCATAGCTAAAGCCTATTTATTTGATACACGTATAGATAAAAATACAAAAGAATATCAGAATAGTCGTGAATTAGAAAAATATATGCATGGGCTTGGTTTAAAAGTAGCCACAGACCGAAAATTTGGAGTAGTTGGAATGCGCTGGGCAGCTCTGCAAGCTGGAGTTGGAATTATTCGTAGAAATAACTTTTTATATACAGAAGCTGGTTCATGGGTTCATCTTGAAGCTTGGTTAACTGACAGGGAAATGGAGTTAAAAGAAACAAATAATGTTGTGCAATGTCCAAAATCCTGTAACCGCTGCATAGCATCATGCCCTACAAAATCTCTTTCTGCTCCATATACTATGTCACCTACAGAATGTATTTCTTTTCTTACAACCTTTGGCGGTGGACGCAACTTGCAACAGCAACCATTAAGCAAAACCTTTGGAAACTGTATTTACGGTTGTGAAATTTGCCAGGATGCTTGTCCTATGAATAATGGCAAGTGGAAAGGCAATGAAGATTTTCCTGGTCTTGAAGATTTATCTCCTTCATTAACGCCAGAGAATATTTTGAATATGGAAGAAAATTTTTATCGTGAAAGAATTCAGCCAAAATTTTTCTATTTATCGCCAGAAGATCTTTGGAAATGGAAGGTAGATGCATTATGTTATATGAGTAACAACTATAAAGAAATTTATAAACCACTTATTATAAATTCCTGCAATCATGAAAATATTAAAATACGTGAAATGGCTTGTTCTATTTGTGAGGAACTTTGTTTAAACTAATTTTCTTAGTATTTATGCTAAAATTTAGACCTTGAAATGAAAGAGTAGATTGTTTTTTATCACAATCTACTCAAAAATCCTGCGTACCTTTTTTACTATTAAGCTAGTTTTACATCAAAATAAGTTAGTTTGCTTTCAATTATACAAATGAATTACATAAACAGCTGCCCTACGCATGCAGTTTTTTGCACACTTTCAAGAACGCCACCGCCTACTTCACCAGCCATTTTGCATAAGTTTAAATCACCAAAGGCAACCAAAAATACAAATAATACTCCTAAAAACATTAATAATTTATACTTTCTTTTTAATAACATTTACTTTCTCCCCCTTTATATTAATTGAACTGTAAAGCAAAATTATTTATTTCTTTTACTCTATCAATATTATTATTCGCAATATAAAAATTCATAAGCTTATAAATAAGTTTATCTGTTAATTTGTCCTGCTTTGTAGACAGTTTAAATACTTCATCTTTTATTAAGTCCACATTCTCAGTCATAGTTGTCACATTCATCAATTTATAAAGTATACTATTTAGTAAAACATAATTTTTCTTTTTCTTAGAAACATCCTTAGCCTTAATATAATATTTGCTGGCTTCTTCTTTTTTGTCCAAGTATTCATATATCTTGGCAACTTCAAAATAAATATCAGCTTCATATTGACTATCGCTATTTAAATAAGGCAATTCCCTCTGCACAATTGTAAACTCTTTACTAATTCTATCTTGGTCAGATAATGCCATATATGCTTCAGTTATATTTATGTGTAATGCCAATTTTTTATCTAACTGATTGTCATTTAAAGCATCTAATAAACTTCTGTAAATGGCTATAGATTCATCATAACGTTCTATTTTTTTTAGGCATATAGCTTTTGTGTCTAATATGGTAAAATACGTTTGTGTATCATTCTTATTAAGTAGTTTTTCTATTTTATCAATATCAGCTAAAGCTAACTCATATTTTTTTAACAAATAATAAGTCCATGCACGATTGTAGTTAAAACCAATTATATCTACTGAAGATAAGTTATCAAAATGTTCTATAACGAATGTGGTGTTTTCAATTGCCTTATTATACTCACCCGAATGTATATAAGCTTTTGTTATCTTTGAAAAAATTTGTAATAGTTCTTGAGAAGGACGTAATTTTCCTACGGCTGTCAAAGCCTTTTCATAATACATAATACTCTCATACATCTCATTCTTGATATAAAAGTAATCCCCTGCCACTTCATAAATTGTAGTTGCCTTTTCATTTATATTCCAATCAGCTAAAAAACTCTTTGCATCTCTAAGTGTTTCAATAAAGCTGTCATCTTTAAATATCAATAACTTCTTTAATTCCGTTATATAATTATCAAGTATTTTTGTAGCTTGTACAATCTGATTTTCCATTAAGTACTCAACAGTTTCTGTAATTTTAAAACCTTTCTTGCTTGCCATTTCTTTTAAGTTTTTTATAATGATTTCTGCCGTTTTTTTAGTCATATTTGCCGCACCAGTCTCTATTTCACTTATTAAATTCCTTGTTATGTCATTTCCAGAAATCTCATCTTGTTTTAAGCCATATTTTTTTCTAATTGATTTTAGCTTATCACCATCCGCTACTATCCGACTTTTTTTCATTATTACAAATCCACCTCATTTTTCCAAACATATTTATTTAATAATACCACAAAAGTAATATATTGTAAATGAATTGATGCATTTAGTAAATAAATTTTTTTTCATTGGCTATGTTTTAAATAAGTGTTGATTTTCACACTTATTTAAAGCATAGCCTTATCATTAAAATCCAAAATAGTATATATCAAAAATGCTATTTAAAAATCCAAATATGACAACCCCTAAAATAAATGAAACTCCATAAATTATTATATTCATACTAAATTCCTCCTTAATAAATGTTTTTAATTAGGCCTAATTTATGTACTTATATTACCTTAGTATAGTGGACACTTTCTGTACCTTTTTAAATATTTCTATATAAAAAAAGTTACCTTTCCTGATAAAAGGTAACCCTTTTTATATAAAAATTTATTTATATATTTCATACATTTTTCTTATTGTGTCTTTAATTTCATTTCTATACCTCTCTGGCTTCAGAACTTCTAAAAATTCCTTTTGAGATAAAAGCCACCTTTTAACTCCCTCACCATACACTTCTGCTTGAATTATTGGCTTATTATCTTTTTCGTCATATTTTATTACTTTTGAAGTAGGTAATCTATCAAGAACAGCTTCCAAGGAATCTCCCCAAAACTTAAATTGTATACTCCTCAATTCTCCAGTATACATAAATTGTATCTTCTTATGAAATTCCCCCTCTTCAAATCTATCTTTATATTGCATAGAAAACTTTTCTTCCGTTATGTCATATTTTTCAAATCTATCTACTCTAAATACAATTGGATAGTTTTCATTTTTTACTACAATCTCTCCAACTAAATAAAAATAGTATTCACTAAATACCAATCCTAATGGTTTTAATTTGTACTCTTTAATTCTGCCATCCTGCCTTTGATATTTTGCATGTACTAACTTTTGCTCTTGCACGCTGACACTAATCTTCCAAATGAAATCAATTATATTTTTATTGTGTTTTGGTGGTACATAATTAAATTTTTCATTTTCAATTATCTTCCTCAATAACTCATTGTCCTCGCACTGAGAATTTAATATAGCTAATATCTTGTTCAGTTCATTATTTGAAAACGCCCTTGATTCAAGTATAATTTTTGATAGTGCAAAAATATCTTTATCTGAAAATTTGAATCCTTGTGGATTAATCATTTCGTATCCTTTTTAACTTTTATTATATACAACAATTCTGGAAACTTTTTTATCGTCGCTTCTCAAATAGTTGTTTAAATCCCTTATGTCTCTTTGCATAGTCTTTTCGTCTACTCCATATGCTACTGCTAAATTTTGCTTGTTTCTTACTTCGCCTCTATTTAGTCTTTCATATAGACTTAACATTCTATAAGTTTTTGACTCAGCTCCACTTTTAGCCTCATTTCTATTTATTATTTCATTACCCCTCCTTTTTCATAAGTATATTATATAACTGCATCTAGGACAAAAACAGTCCATGTAAATAAAAACATAGACAAAAAATGAAGAAATAATATTTCAGAACACTGTAGTTGATAATTGATAGTTAAGGATGATTTTTCTCCTCGACAAATTGTAATTTAACAAGCTGAACTTGGCATTTGAAATTATTAATTCGAAGACAGCTTCATATTCGCCCATAGTACGCCTATTGACACTCTATCCTAATTTGAGCGTAATCCTCAGGAGTATCCGCATCCATCAATATGCCCTTATCTTTTACTGGAACAGTCTTAAAGTTATGCGAGTTTATAAAATCCTTCATTGATTCATATTTATCATTTTCCAATACATCATTTATTAAATTACTATTTATAAGTACAGGATGACCTTTTTCTCCGTCATACACTGGTATAACAATATCTGCCTTGCATTTAATCATTTTTTCACAGGTATCTTTTTTTATCAATGGATAATCACCTGGCGTTATAAAAAACCGGTTTCCTCTAACATTTTTAAGTCCAGTTTTTATTGAACTAAACATGCCATCCTTATAATTTTCATTTAAAACAGTAGTTATTTTTCTATATGGCTTCAAAACCTCACAAATCATATTGTAATTGTAACCTCCAACTACTATGATATTAGAACAATAATCATATATAGCCTCTATGCAATTTTCTATGATTGTCTTTTGCCTTAATTCTAAAGTCATTTTATAATTTCCCATCCTGCTGGATAATCCTGCTGCTAATATAACGCCATCAATACTCACTATACCACCTCTATACACTTTTAATTTAATAGTGTATATTTTTCCCAAAGAAACAAAAAATATAATATATATACAACTTAAAAATTAAAAATTTCAAGTTTCAAGTTGTAAATCTATAGATAGGATGGTGATTGTAAATGTGTTTAGGAAATAAAGCTTTAAGAACTGGAATTTCGGCGTGTCTTTGTATGATTGCAACAAAGTTACTTAACCTTAAATATCCCTTTTTCGTTATTCTTCCTGCTGTTATGCCAATATCTTCAACTCTTGAGGATACTATAAAAGCAAGTGGAAACAGATTGATAGGAAGTTCAATAGGTGCAATAATTGGCATTTTATTATCTTTAATTGAACCTACAAATCCTTTGCTTACTGGAATTGGAGTTATGATAATTATTTATGCCTGCAAGTTTATTAATTGGGAAAACTCAGCTGCAATAGCTTGTCTTATATTTGTATCAATAATGGTTGGAATTAAAGGCGAAACAGTATGGCTTTACAGCCTTAATAGATTGCTTGATACCTTTATTGGAATTGCAATTACAGCTACTGTTAATACTCTTACGCTTTCATTAACTATATATTCCTCATTCATAAAAAACACAAGAATTTTGTATGATGACTTTTTAAAAGCAATCAGCTATAAAATTTTTTCCAATGTAGAAATTAAAATCGAGCCACTATATAAACAGATAAATAACATTAAAGATTTGGTGACAATCTATAAAGATCAAATTCATTTTAAAAGAGCTTGGAAAATAAAATCACAGGAAATGGCGTCAATTTATGAAAATTTAAAATGTGCATATGATGAACTCAATACTATAAATTCAATTGATAGCACAGGCTCGCCAAATGCCGAAAACTCAGAAATGATAAATAAAATTTTTTCTAAAGAAATTCATTATAAGAAATACGAAAATAGTGAAGTTGGTATAGTTTACAACTATCATCTTGAAAAACTTTTAAAAACAATTCAAAATGTAAACCTATAAATTACAATTTGTCGAGCAGAAACAAGAGTAGAGAGTAGAGTGAAGGATGATTTACCTTTCGCTTCTCTCAGGTAAATCTTAAACTTAAATGTTGTCAGCTTCGCTGAGCGCCATGTATGGCGCTATTGCGCAGCAATAAAAAATAAGTTTTGAGATTTTTTGTAGCGATAGCGGAGAAAAATCAACCATCACTCTACTCTCTACTCTTTACTCTCTACTCTGATTCAAATTGTAATTTATAAATATAAATTTAGTATTTGCAATTAATATTTCTTAGGTAATATAAGTAGCCCTACATAATTCTATAATTCTTTATCTTGTATTTATCAAGTATTCTCTTAAGACAACTTCTTCGTATAACAACATATAACTCCTTATTTAATATAAGACAGCGCTGAAACAACTTGTGGAAACCCTTGTTTTCAAGTTCTAAAGGGCCAATTTCATCTATAAATATTGGTTCTTTAGATTCAATCAGTGAATTAATTATTTGTTCGGCAAACTTTAATGCCTCCTTGGAAAAACTATAAGTTTGATAGTTGTATTCCTCTTGCCAGAAGTCTGGGCGTTTTTCTTTTAAGGACCATATTATGCTTTCACCAGTTGATAATCTTACAATTTTCTGTCCTATATAAGAATTTCTATTATATATCTTCTTATTAAAAAATCCGTCTCCCTTGCCTAAACTTTTGTAAATATAAACAAGTTTCGTTGACTTTCCTGAATTAATGCTGCCGGTAATTATATTAATCATAAGCATCTATTAATCATTATTGCAAATAAAAACATTGCAAGTGATAAAGCAATTTTTATGCCTATACTGCCTTGTTTCCCCTCTACCTGTTTTTTTGAAAATCTTTCTGTTGCTATTAGATACACTTCAATAATGATTGTGTTTGCGGCACTTTCAAGTATCATGAATTGTAAAAATGGATTTAATGCCCTAAGCTGTGAGGTGGCTATAACTGCTCTTGGCATAAACAAAAAAACATATGTTAAAAAAATTGCTCTCCAAGCAACATTTACTCCTGCTATACCTAAAATTCCTGCCTTCTTATTCCTTCTTTCCATTATCTTATACAAGGCAAGCAGTGATGCAGCCTCAAAAATTATAGAAGCAGACGGGTTAACAACTTTAATAACATTAGGCTCAATAAACAAATCAGTAAGTTTTATTGCTGCTGCAACCAAGCCTCCGTAAAGTACGCACCAAGCCTCTCCTGTTTTCTTATAAATCTTATTTAAAAAATAAAAAGCAAGAGGAAACCATATCAAAAAACCAACACTTAGGTTCATTCGATGTAATAAGTATCCAAGTGTAGCTTCAACTATCCCCCAAATAGACCCCCAAAACACAACAGCACAAAAATTTCTCCAAAGTTTCTCCTTCTTACGTAATTTTAATAACCAATCAATCATATAAATCCTCCAAAATAAAATATTCTTTATATTTTATTTTTTTAATTCAATTTTTATAACCTTTAAAATAAACTGTATACTTATTTCCTAATTGGCAAAAATAATATATATATTATTTTTATATAGTAAGGAGGAAATCCAGTTGAGCAACTTAATAAGAATTGGAATAAGCATACCAAGAAAAGAAGCTTTTGATAAAGTTACGGGAGCAGCAAAATACACTGATGATTCACTACTTCCAGGAACTTTGCACGCAAAGATACTCACAAGCCGTTATGCACATGCAAAAATTGAAGCAATAGATATATCCGCAGCCAAAAAAGCATCTGGTATCCAAACAATATTAACAGGAGATTCCTTTCCTACACTATGCGGATCAGTAATAAAAGATAGACCCCCTATAGCACGAGATAAAGTTCGCTACTACGGCGAACCAGTGGCAATAGTTGTTGCAAACAGCGAACAAGAAGCAATGAAAGCTATAAAACTAATAAATATAAAATACACACCTCTCCCTGTTGTTAATTCAATAAACGATGCCTTAAAGCCAAATGCAATTCTTATACATGAAAATTTAATGCAATATAAACATGCGGTGCATGATGTGTATCCTGAAAAAGGCACAAATATTTCAGATAGAATTCAAATAAGGAAAGGTGATATGACAAAAGGCTGGTCAGAAAGCGAAGTTACTGCAGAAGGAAACTTTTCTCTCCCACAATCCGACCATATTGCAATGGAAACTAGAACTGCCAAAGCGCAAATTATGACTGATGGAAGAGTGATAATTTATACATCTTCTCAAGCACCATATTCCGTAAAAACTCTTTTAAGTAAATATTATAATATACCTGAAGGGAATATCATCGTTAAGGTACCTTTTGTAGGTGGCGGTTTTGGTGGAAAGGCAGCTATTGCCCTAGAAGTTCTTGCATATATTGCTTCAAAAGCTGTTAATGGTAGATTAGTTAAAATATCAAATTCAAGAGAAGAAGATATTAAAACTTCACCTTGTAAAATAGGTCTTGAAGCAAGTTTAAAAATAGGTGCAACTAAAAATGGAATTATCAAAGTTCTAGAGGCTAAGTACATGGTTGACAGTGGTGCCTACACTGATAGTAGTCCTCGTATAGCTAAGGCAATAGCAGTTGATTGTTCAGGACCATATAATATTGATAACATATGGTGTGATTCCATATGTGTTTACACAAATCATACTTATACAACCTCTTTTCGTGGATTTGGTCATACAGAATATACCTTTTGCATGGAAAGATTGATGGATAAATTAGCAGAAAAGCTTGGTATTGATCCATTAGAAATAAGAATTAGAAATGCCATAAAACCTGGTGAGTATACAGCTACACAAGTTAAAACAACTATAAGCAACATAGGTAATTTATCAGCTTGTCTAAAAAAATTAAAAGATTTATCAAAATGGCAGAAAGGTCAAGTATTAAAAACAAAAAATGGCATGATAAAAGCAAAGGGAATGGCTTGTTTTTGGAAAACCTCAGATTCACCAACAAATGCAGTTTCAGGTGTTTTTCTAACATTTAACACAGATGGAAGTTTAAATCTCAATTCTGGAACCGTTGAAATTGGTCCCAGTACAAAAACTACTTTAGCTCAAATCCTTGCTGAAAAATTAAAAATGGATGTATCAAGAATTCATGTATTTATGGGCGTGGATACTCAAGTTTCACCAGAACACTGGAAAACTGTTGCAAGCATGTCGACATTTATGGCTGGAAGAGCTACTCTTAGGGCTGCGGAGGATCTTATACGCCAACTAAAAAGTGTAGCTGCTACTGTTATGAAATCCCCTCCAGAAGATTTAGATATTGAAGAAGAAAAAGTGTATTTAAGGCAGGATCCAGAAATATATGTTTCTTTTAAAGATTTAGCTAGGGGATATAAATTAGCAAATGGGCTTGCAGTTGATGGGCAAATACTTGGCCGTGGAAGCTTTATAATGAGCCATATTACTGATATAGATGAGGAAACCGGAAAAGGAAAACCTGGTCCAGCCTGGACTGTAGGAGCTCAAGCAGTGGAAATAGAGTATGATCCTAAGAATTTTACATATAGACTCTTAAAAGCCATTACAGTCATAGATGCAGGCAAAGTACTTAACCCAAAAACTTCAAAAGGCCTCATAATGGGTGGAGTAAATATGGGGTTTGGAATAGCCACTAGAGAAGCCTTTGAATACGATGCTGATGCTAAACTTCAAACTACTACATTTAGAACTTATAAACCAATGCGATTTGGTGAAAATCCTGAATACATAGTAGACTTTATTGAAACGCCACAAATTGATGCACCCTTTGGGGCGCGTGGTCTTGCAGAACATGGAATAATAGCAATTCCAGCTGCATTTTCAAACGCTATATCAAAAGCAACTCAATGTGAATTTGATAATCTTCCCATAACACCAGAAACAATTTGGAAGACAAAAACTGGAGGAAATTATGATACCCTTTGATTTTGAATATTATAAACCTGATACAATTGAAGAAGCCACAAAATTATACTTAGATTTAAGCAATAAAGAAAAAAAGCCTTTGTATTATGGCGGCGGAACTGAAATCATAAGCATGGCAAGAACTTACAATGTATATACTGAAGCCGTCATCGATATAAAGGGCATTTCAGAATGTAATGTTCAAGAATTAAAAAACAATAAGCTTATTATTGGGTCCGCCGTTACTCTTACTCAAATTGCTGAAGCAAATTTATTTCCTTTACTAGCCTTAACAGTACAAAGAATTGCAGATCATACCATGCAAGATAAAATAACACTTGGCGGAAATATAGCAGGTACAATTATATACCGTGAAGCCGTATTACCTCTTTTAGTATCTAACAGTGAAGCGATTATAGCAAGTCCAAATGGAACAAAACAAGTGCTATTAAAAGATATTTTTGATAAAAGAATTAAACTAAACTGCGGTGAATTCATAGTAAACATACTAATAGATGATTATTTTCTTTCTTTACCATATTGCCATGTAAAAAGAACTAAAAGTGATAAAATAGACTACCCTCTAATTACACTTGCAGCGCTTAAAGCCAGTAACGGGATAAACATAGCATTTAGTGGCCTTTGCAGCTACCCATTTAGATCATCTTTAATTGAAAATTATTTAAATGACCCTGAGCTTCAAAACAAAGCAAAGATTAACAATGCCATAGATAACATACCAGGTTCAATACTAACTGACTTAAGTGGATCAGCTGATTTTAGAAAATTCATTTTGCAAAGAATGCTTATAGAAGTTTTAAAAAAATTGGAGGGATAGACCTATGTTAAAAATCTCTGGTAAAACCATAATTATATTAAATGTAAATGGAGAAAACAAAGAAGTTGTCGCAAAGCCATCCGATATCCTGCTCAATACCCTTCGAAATCAATTAGGATTTACGGGAGCTAAGCCAGGCTGCGAAAATGGAGACTGCGGCTCATGCACTATCCTTGTAGATGACTGGCCAATAAAATCCTGCTTAATGCTCACAGTTGAAGCAATAGGTAAAAAAATAGTAACTGTTGAAGGCTTAAAAGATGCTCCAATACAAAAAGCTTTTGTGGAAAACTGGGGTTTTCAATGTGGATATTGTACTTCTGGATTTTTAATGGTTTGCCATGCTCTAGCTTCCATCCATCCAGATGCAAATGACCATGTAATACAACAATGGCTGCAATCAAACATTTGCCGATGTACTGGTTATGAAGAAATAAATAACGCAATTAAAGCTATTCTAAAAAGCAATTAATTTTTTACACTAGTCTCCTATTTCAGCTCAATACACTTAAAAAATTGGAGAAAGTTTATATATAACCTGCCCTTTACTTCTGTCCTTTGTAATTGCGTATTCTTCTTGCACCCAAAGCCAAAGTAATTACTAAGGGTACTCCAAAATCAATTGGAAGAGAAAAGTACTTCCATATATGTTCTCTTAAATTTAAAAAAAACACTCTATTGCTAGCCATATAATATGCAGCAACTATCATTATTAAACCAAAAGCAATAATTAATAGTTTTCTTTTCTTTATTTTGGTGGTTTGCGCGAATGCCTCTAAGGAACAGGAACTCAAAACTCCTGCTTGAATCATTATACTCCAATACCACAATGCAACCATAAATGATTCAAATCTGTGAAGATACTTAGTAATTTGGATAGATCTTACAAAATCCATACTGGCAATACGCATTAATGCTACAACCTGAGGTCCCATAACCATTAATTCTACAATAAAATAAAATATGAAAAACAAACCTCCTATAAGTAACCCAGAAGTAGCTGCACCAAAAATACTTTTTTTGTCATGCACCATTGGCAAAAGCATTGGTACAACTAAAGGCGATAATCCAATAAATGTATCAACTTGTAAACTAGCTTTAAATACATTCACAACTCCCGAATCAAAAAAAGGTTTAATCCTACCAATATCTATTTCACTAAGTGAAGCTGCAAAAACCATTAAATAAAAAATTATAGCAGCTTTAAAAGCAATAACCCCTACTCTTGCAATAACTTCGGGTCCTTTCCATACTAAATAACATATTACCAAAACATGCATTGTGATAATTACCAGAAAAGGCGTTCCTGTAAGTAGAAAATCACTAAGATGATGTATGTACATTGATATTGAACTAGCCGCCGCAACAAAAAAATATATTGCAAGAATTCCCCCCAAAAACTTGCCTAATACTGGTCCTAGCAGTTCTTCACTGTATTCTATTATTGTCTTATTGGGAAATTTTTGTCCTATATAAATAATAAGAAGAACAAATGGCAGTATAGTAAGTACACCTATAATGCCACTTATCCACATATCACGCCCAACTTCCCTTGCTAGCATGCCACTTGCATAATTAATTGTGGAAGGCCACATAATACAAATTATAATATCTCTAAACTGATTATTATTAATGACAAGCTTTTCTTTTTTCATATTATTTTACCTCTTTACTTCAAGTTGCTTGGTTGAAGCGGTTTTGCTAATGATACATGACGAATATCTACTTTTACAGCTATATTTACCTCGGAAGTTTTAAAAAGTTCATTCCAATTTGAAGATATTTTATGCCACTCATCTTTATGCTGGCTGTGAAGAGTACGACTTAAACCAATAAAATCTATTTGTTCATTTTTTGCCGCTGTTACTGTTGATTTTATATCCTTTGCAATGGATACTTCCATAGCCTTTTCTAGTTTATTTAATTTTTCCACATCATTAAAATTGGTGTAACAAGATTGTTCAGTTATATTTGCAGAAGCATTCACCTCAATTTTAAAACTTGGAATTCCATCGTGTAAATTACTCTTCAAGGATGCCTTGGCTTTTTTAATTTCCAATGTAACAGGCTTATAATCATAAGGACAATTAACAACCATTATAGAATCCTTCATTTGATTCTTTATCCACAAAAGTCCTCTCGTCTCGCCTTCCGTTAAGGAACCAGACATTTTACCTCCGTGAAAAATATATGCACCACTTGACTTTAAAAAGTGTGGTGATTTTGATTTATCCAAAGTAATCCTTGAAGTCACTGAACCTACATTTGGGTCAAGATAATCCTCAAGAAAATCTTTAAGCATTACCATATATGACTTACCATTTAAGCTTCTGTTTTCAATTATTTTTTCCATATATAAAGATGGATCCTTTTCCGTTTCAGGTATAATATCAATAGTCTTTGCTGCCTCACCTGGAGTAACTGCAACTAGAGCCCTCAAACGTATTTCAGGATTTCTACTAAAAAAATCAAATATCTCAAGAGTATTAGATCTTGCCAGTTCTTCACCTATAACTATTACTTTAATATGGGACCAGAAGATACGCCTGGAAGATATCGCTGACATATTACGTATTGCCTCAAAGATTGTTTTGCCTGTTCCAGAGATTATCCAATAAGGCTTAGCCTTTTGAGTTCCAGAACCTGATGGCGTTTTGCTGTAAGTATCAGGACTTGCAATTTGCGCAGTTACCTTAAATCCATTTTCAGCTTTATCCAAGCCAATGCTTAGTACAAAAGCAAGTTCATCAATTTCCCTTGCATCCCAACATCCAGTTTGTAAAAGCGAAAATAAAATAACTAATACACAAGCTATCTTCCTCTTCATATGTGTCTCTCCTTTCCCTTAAAAACAGAGCTTATTCGTTATTACTCCTTTTATCAGAATCTGTTTTGGGTTCAGGCTTTGCATCATGTGCAACTCTTCTAAATCCTCTGCTTGCAATATAACTTGGAAGCCGATTCATTTTCCACCATGGAGATCTTACCATAATGTCTTTATGCTTATTTTTACCGGCTGACGTAAACGGTTCCATATAGCTTACACCAAAAGAACGCAAGCTATTTAAATGAATAATTATTATACTTAGTCCTGCTAAAATCCCTGGTAATCCGAGTACAGCGGCCATTATCATCAATGGGAATCTAAGTAACCTCCCTGAAATCGAGGCATTAAAGGCTGGAATAGCAAAGGAACTAATTCCTGTTAATGCTACAACAATTACCATTGCTTGAGAAACAATTCCTGCCTGAACTGCAGCCTGACCTATAACAAGACCTCCTACTATGCTTACAGCCTGGCCTGCCTGCTTTGGCAAACGCAAACCTGCTTCCCTTAAAATTTCAAATGTAGCTTCCATCATAAAGGCTTCTCCTATACTAGGGAAAGGAACTCCCTCACGAGAAGCTGCAATAGACAATGCCAGTGTAGTCGGAATCATTTCCTGATGAAAACTTGTTAAAGCAATATACATCGCCGGAAGAATAACCGAAATAATATAAGCACTGGCTCTAATAAACCTCGTAAGTGTTGCTATTGGAAATCGTTCATAATAGTCATCTGCTGATTGGACAAACTGAAAAAAAATTGTAGGTACTATAAGAACATAAGGAGTTGTATCCACAAGTATAGCCACACGCCCTTCCAAAAGTGCTGCTGAAACTTTATCCGGTCGTTCGCTGTGTTCTATCTGTGGAAACGGTGACATGGGAGTATCTTCTATCAGTTCTTCAATATAACCACTCTCAAGTATTCCATCAATTTTGATTCTTTTTAATCGATTTCTAACTTCATTTATTACATCTTCCTTTGCTATCCCTTTAAGATAAACTGCTAATACCGTTGTTTTGGTTTTTGTGCCTATTTTAAATGCTTCAATTCTTAAATCCGCACTTTTAATACGACGTCTTATTAGCGCAGTATTATTTTCTATGTTTTCTGTAAAACTATCTTTAGCTCCTCTTACTGAATTTTCACTAGTTGGTTCAGATACCGCTCTGTCTTTCCACCCTGAGCTTCCTACTATAAGCACTCTATCTATTTTATCCAAAAGGAGAATTGTGTTTCCGCTAATCAATTCATTTATCATATTATTAGCATCAAATTCTTCACTTACATAAATATTGGGTATACCGTATTCCTTTATTCTTTGAAAAACTTCTATATTATCTTTGGCACCACTAAACCTGTCATTTGACATCAATGGTCCTATAACTTGTTCATTAATAAGTTCTCTTTCTGCCAATCCCTTAATCAAAATGACGGCTGCTTTTATTTTAATATCTGAAGCAATGGTAAATTCTCTAATTATTATGTCACTAGCATAACCCATTATCTTTTTTATCGTTTCAATATTCGATGTTAAGTCTAAGGAGAGTTTTATTTCTTTAGGTAATTCTTCTTCATCTTGTTTTGAAATTTTATCTTTTTCATTACTATTTAAATATTTCAATATCGACACACCAACCTCCCCCTAGAATATAATTACAAACTTATTATGTCTAATATAATTAAAATTATTCCCATGCCATAGTTACGTTCCATAATTCACAGCGCATTGTATCCCCTTATTTTCCGCTAAGTAATTTATCTAAATATACCGATTTTAATTGTTTACTTGCCATAGCTTTTTTCATAGGTGGTAATTTTAAAATAGCTGATATCACCGCTGCCATAGCCCTATGACTCATTAGCGCCTTATTATCAAAAATAAGTTCTTGAAGCTTCCCTTTTTCAATAGCTTGCAGCACAATTCTGTGGGTTGTATTTGCTGGAGTTATTATTTGCTTTCCTCTATTTTTAAGGTATATTGCCTTTTTAGGACAGTTTCTAACACAAACTCCACAGCCAAGGCATATTTCTTCATCGTTTTTAGCCTTATGAGTTATAGGATCAACCTTCATGGCATCTATTGGACATACTTTTGCACATTTTCCACAACCAACACAACTTTCTTCCACAACTTTGGGGATAAATGGTGTAGTTTGAATAGGCATAAGATAACCAAATTTCTTAATAGCCTGCATACCTTCACAGCAGCAGCCACAGCAATTACAAAGAAATACCGAACCACTTCTAACATTTTCACCACATTGAACCAAATTATAGTCATAAGCCATATTTAATATGTCCAAGGCTTCCGCAGCCTCTATAGCTCTTCCATATCCATGCTTACTTAAAGTATAAGCACTATTTCCAAAGGTCATGCAGGTTTCCATAGGTGCATAACAATCCTTTCCAAGATGATGCATTTTGTGTCTGCAAAAGCACATGCTAACTGCAATAAACCTAGCTTCTTTAATCATATTACTTGCCCTATCATAGTCCATTATCTCAAGCTCATTTTGTCTCGAAAGCACCCCTTCCTGCACAAATACTTTTCCAAACCTAGTTTCAGTTCCTAAAAATAAATCCTTAATAAAATCTTCTTCCACATTTAAATATTGAAAATAAAGCTCTGATAAAGTTTTTTGATCAATATCATCTCTAGTTCTCATAAGGGAAAATTCAAAAAATCCAATCATTGGAGGTGGTAAACAGTATTCCTTTTTTTCATCATAATCAATATCCATTAAAATAGCCTTTGATGCTAGTTTTTGAAGTATATTCTCTGTTTGAACCTCATCCATTTTCCAAATTGAACTTGCCGTTTTTACTGTAAATGGCTTAATAGGAAGCATTGCTACTAGTTCAGCCTCTTTTTCAGAAAAAAGCATGCTCAATATTTTATACAGTGTTTTAGATGGCGGTGCACCTTGAGGGAATCTGTTAATTCGTTCTTCTAATCTTTTGTAGGCCTCTTTATTTGAAATGTGAGACATAATTTATATCCTCTCTTCATTATAAAAATTTATCAATATTGAAATATATTATAGCATAAGACAGGCAACTTCAAATACAGAAATTACAAATGCAAAATGTATCCTGATAAATTAGAATTTGAAACAGAGTAGAGAGTAAAGAGTAGAGAGTAGAGTGATGGTTGATTTTTCTACGCTAACGCTACAAAAAATCTAAAAACTTACTTTTTTATTGCTTACGCAATCGCATCATGTATGGTGCAGAGAGAAGCTTACAACATTTAAGTTTAAGATTTACCTGAGTAAAACGAAAGGTAAATCATCCTTCACTCTACTCTCTACTCTCTACTCTCTACTCTTTACTTTGTATTTTCATGTTGTGTTATAATAAATTTAATATTGAGGTGATTAATTTGTTTATACCAAAAATAACTGTAAAAAAATCAGATATAAATTTTAATATAAACTACATAACTGACTTACTTACACCACAAAATACTGATTGTAAAAATACAAGTCTACCTTTTAAAGATAGAGTTTACGGACGCCTTCCAGAATTAAAATATGCTATAAGAGATAATATGACAAAAGAACAAGTGCAAAAGCAAGTTGAAGCCATAATAAAAAATGAATATAAATCTAACGAAATAGACAAAAGAATTCTATACGTGCAAAATAAATTTGATAAATTAGTCGTCCCATTTTTATCAAGCCTTTTGGATATTTTTAATCTAAAATGGGATAATTTGCAGCATGAAATAACCTGCTACCTAGGCTGTTATCCTGTATTTCCAAGAAATATTTTTACCAAAGAATTTTGGGTTAATTATAATTCAAAAGATGAAAACATAATTAAGGGCGCTGCTCATGAAATAAATCATTTTATGCTTTACGAAAAATGGAAAACTATGCACCAAAACTCCACAGATGTTGAATACAATTATCCTAATCCCATATGGTTTTTAGAGGAAATCATCGTAGATCCAACTTTAAATGAATCTAGTATACAATCCATAATTCCATATGCGCATAAAGCCTATGTACAATTTTACACCAAAACTATTGGCGGTATCACAATTATGGATAGAATTAAAGATATGTATAAAAGTAAAACAAGCATTGAGGATTTCTTAAATAATGTTTATGAATTTATTGTGGATAATTTACATGAATTTATATCCAAATGTGGATAATTTATTTTTATAATATTTACGCATATAAAAAAGCAATTTGGTTATCATATATATTGTCAAAGGATTTAAAGTTGTTGAGCGAAGAGTAATTAGGGTTTAATTTTTTAAGCTCGAAATTATTCGACCTGCGATATGTATAGGATTAAAATCAAATTCAATTACTACTTTTTAGTAATAATTAGTTTACAAGGTTTTATACATATCAATGGACGATTATTACAAGTGTCCATAAAGCTTTATATAGATTAAACTGTATATGGTTCTAAGATATTTATAATGGTCAAGCGAAGATTTATTAACGTGCCGAAGGTATTATACGGCTTAATCCCGTTAATACTAAAGATTATATTAATTGAAATATTTATATAGTTTTTAAGGTACGTTAATAAGTCGAATGAAGATTTATAAGTGTAATGAGATGCTTAAATAAAAGTATAGAGGGTTATTTGGGTGTGTAACTATATTTATGAGTTGTAGTAAGATGACTTTAAGTTCTAGACAATAGGGGTTGCTACATTAATTTTTTAATGTAGCAACCCCTTAAAATTAATTAAGCAGCTTTTTTTCTCTTGCAAAATACCATTTTGGAAAAACTATGCAAGCTACTATTAATAAAGATGTCGATATATTAGAGTAAGTAGTGCTAATTGTATAATATGAACTTTTAGACATGCTATTTAATAATATTACTCTTCCTAAAGCTTGAGCCACATTTAATAACCCCCATGCAGCGGTAAGTATTCTCCAAGCTGATTTATATCTTGGGTTTCTTTTAATTTCTTCAGGTACATTTTTAAGATAAACTTGTTCTGCTATAACTTGAACCAATGATCTTTTAAATAGTAATGATGCAAAGAATACTATTGCTAACAGGATATCTTGTATTATAGGTGCTATAAAATAAAAGGATGTATTTTTTGAAATAAGCGTACCGACAAGTCCTATTATTGCAAAAATTCCGGCGAAGGCTGCCAAAGCGTTAATCCTGCGTTCTTTCACAAAACCCATAAATATTACTCCAATGCTCCATAAAGCTGATAGTACTATTCCTGTAAGTGTCATCTTTAATTTATCAAAACCTACAAATAATATAATTGGAATAATTGCACTTATAACAAAATCTTTATTTAGCACAACCTTTAATAGAGAACCTTTTTTATTTGATGAATATAATTTTTCCATAACAATACTCTCCTTCTTAAACCCAACTTTTGTTGGCATTTTCTAAATAAATTTCAGCTGGAATAACATTTTTATCAAGAATCTTTTGTGTTTCAGTTTCTATGAACCCTTCATTTACTATTTGTTCTCCTGCCGCTTCTAAAGCTGAAAAATATGGATTAAACAGTTTTTTAAGACCTTCATGCTTATCAACAGAATTGAGTATTCCTCCCTGTGAAAATAGAATTGTACCTGCTAAATTATCTTTTGCCATTACCTTAAAGGTTTCAACTAAGCCTGAAAAATTATAATTTCCTGGGAAACCACAATTTGAAATTAAAACAGTTTTTTGTGACGTTTCTCTTTTAATACGTTCAGTATGTGAGTATTTATCACCAGCCTTAACTATTTCTCCATTGTTTAGAGGAAGCATTCTATCCATAAAATCCTTCATAATACCTGTAACTGTATAGTAGTAAAGTGGAGTTGCATATACAATTACATCTGATTTATATACCTTAATCAATAATTCTTCCATGTCATCCCTATGAATACATTTTCCTGGAGTTTTAGTCCAACAAGTAAAACATCCTGTGCAATGCTTTATATTTTTTTCACTAAGATAAATTACTTCTGTCTCAGCACCAGCTTTCCTACAACCATTAAGAAATTTTTCCAAGATAACCTCTGTATTTCCTTTTGCTCCTCTTGGGCTTCCATTTAAAGCTAAAATTTTCATTTCATATTCCCCCAATTTATATTTTTAACACATTAATTTTATAAACCTTCTATATATTTAACATTCGTGTCATTTTCTCTGTCCTTATATATTTATGATATATATCAATCTGATATAATAAGTATATATCACTATGATATACCATGTCAATATATTTTTTCATTTTTGGCTATGTTTTAAATAAGTGTTGATTTTAACACTTATTTAAAACATAGCCTCATTTTTTTTATTTTATTTGGATCTAATACAAAAATGGCCGTTAACTTCCATTGAATCAGCAATTAAATTAACTGGCAATAATTTCAACCTCAAAAAATTCAGATAAAAATAAGCTAATGATTTTTTACTATCATTAGCTTATTTCCCGTTATTTAATTATGCTCTATGCCTTTTAAATCTTCTATTGTTTTTTCACACCACTTGATTTTTGCTTCTTCGCTAAATTTTCCATTGCTAAGAACTATATTCCACAGCATCAAATCTTTTTTAGATACCTGATTGGCTTTACTGCTTATAACTTTTTCTACATTTGTATATTGTAAAAGAAGTTCTTCAGATTCTTTTTTTATTTGTTCCATATTTGAAATAATATCTTTAACAGGTACATTCTTAGATAGAAATATCTTCAAAAGAAGTTCTGATCTAAGTGGTTGATGCTCCGGTGGAAGTTTAAGCCAGTTATCTAATTCCTCTTTACCTTTTTTAGTAATAGAGTATAAATTCTTAGATGGCTTACCTTCTGTCTGCTCTACTTCTTTTGTTACCAAGCCTTCCTCTTCCATCTTGTGTAACATTGGATATATATGACCATAATTTTCGTTCCAGAAAAATCCTATAGATGAATCACAGAATTTTTTAATGTCATAGCCTGATCCAGATATTATATTCAATACTCCTAAAAGAGCATATTTTGTTTTATTTGCTTTTGCCATATTAATCTCACCTTTTTAAAGATAAATCACTTGAAACTTCAAAATTAATTTGTATGAAAATCCTATCTTCTTAGCATTATGCTGCAAATTAATTTTGGTAGTTGTAATAGTTCATCTATATATTTTACTTAATATCCTTATGATATGTATCAACTTGATATAATTATGATATATCACCTTGATATACTGTGTCAATATGTTTTTAAATATTTTCTCAATTTGATTTTTAATATTATCTATATCTTCTTTAAATAGTATCATTGTATCAAATCTTTCACTAAGTTTATTTATATTATAACATAAGCCAATGACACTTTTATATCATTGGCTTATTCTATATCATTTGATTATCCCTAAATTTAATTACTTTTACCAAATGGGCAGGCATACAAGCACATACCGCATATCTCGAGTTTTCCTTCTGCCTCCATTTTAGCAAAATATTCTTCACACTTTTTTACATCAAGTCTTACTTCACGAGGTTCCCCATTTACATATTTTCTACCAAGTATAGCTTGAGCAGGACATATTTTAGCACACCTATCGCAACTGCCACACTTACTTTCTAATATTTCTTTATTTTCTTCAAAAGGAGCATCCGTTAATACAGAAGTCCACCTTACGCGAGGGCCATGCTGTGGAGTTATCAAAAGACAATTCTTTCCTATCCACCCGAAACCAGCTAGTCTAGCAGTAAGTTTATGCGATAATGAGGCACAAACCCTATCACTATCTATGCGCTCTGCTGCTGGCAAAGGCATCACTTTATAACCATTACGCTGAATTAAGGAACTGACAATTGAAGCAAAATTATCTAATCGATTGTTTATTACATCATAAGCATGTATCTTGTTTTGAAGTACATTTTCATATATATCTCTGTCTTCTAAAAGCTCTACAATACTTTGCGGTAATACTATTCCAATAGATATTGCTCTTGGAAAATCATATATTAAAGAGCCGCTAATTTCTTTAATTTCATTTTGAACTTGAGTAATCCCTGCTACACCAATAAAGTCAATACCGTGAAAATCACCCAATTCCTTTATTCTTTTTAATAAATCCATCTTTTCACCTCTCTGAATCTATAAAACCACATCAGGATTTTCCCAACCTGCAACACCTATGTTGTATAATTCTTTAAGCACTTCTGCAAAAAGCTCGTACAATTCTTTAAGCCTTTCGATATCCTTTATAACACCAGTAACTTCAAAATAAAGCTCATCAACACCTTTGGGAAAGTGCTCTTTAAAATATCCCTCATCATCTTTTATCTGTAAATTAATACTAGGTTGCTCTTCTATTAATGCCCTTATGCTTTCATTAGAAAATAAGCTTTTTGCTTTTTCTTCATTATTGCTTTTTATTACAAAATCATCGTCAAACTTCTTATAACCAATATTAACATCCTTCATACCTAATAGTTTTCCAATTTCACTAAAAAACCCACTTCTATATATTTTAAAATAGAAATTATTAAGATTTATAAAAGGTGCTCTCATCCTTGTATAAGTTATTGTAGACTTACCTGTGGATACTATGTAGGTATCAAGCACAAGCATCCAATTATCTACACGTGCCTCAACTCTATCACCTTTCCAAAAGCCACCTGGCACATAATTAGCATGAATTTCTGCTGCTAACTGCTCCCAAATCTCCTTTTTGCTCGGTCCGAATAGTCCCATAATTTTTCCTCCTCACATCATAAAAAACATATATAAGTTAATAATGATGCTATTATATGATATAATTTCCTATTTTACAATTATATCTCCTCTTTTGGGACCATTAGAAATATATTTAACAGGATAACCAACTTCTCTTTCAATAAATTCAATATATTTTTTTGCATTTTGAGGCAAGTCCTCATACTTAGATATGCCGCTAACATCACATTTCCAACCTTCCAAAAATGTATATACTGGCTTTGCTCTATTTAATAACGGAGTAACAGGAAAATCTTTACACTCCATTCCATCAATATTATACGCAGTACAAACAGGAATTTTATCAAGATATCCAAGTACGTCAATTAAGGATAATGCTATAGCTGTTGTTCCTTGAAGCATGCAGCCATATCTTGTAGCAACTGCATCAAACCATCCCATTCTACGAGGTCTTCCAGTTGTTGCACCATACTCTCCACCATCGCCACCTAAGTTACGAAGTGTATTAGCCTCATCGCCAAAAATCTCACTAACGAAGGCACCTGCTCCAACGCAAGAAGAATATGCTTTAACCACAGTTACAATTTCTTTTATCTCATAAGGTGGAATCCCTGCTCCAACAGCACCAAACCCAGCAAGTGGTGAAGACGATGTAGTAAATGGATATATTCCGTTATCCGGATCTTTCAGTGCTCCAAGCTGGCCTTCCAACAGTATATTTTTATTTTGCTTAATTGCTTTATTAAGATATACAGCAACATCATCAACCATAGGCTTTAATCGTTCCCTATATTTTGTAATTTCATTGTATATGTCCTCAGAATTTAATAAAAAAGAAGACTTATAAATACTTTTTGAAATTTCATTTTTAAAATTACAATTTGAAGCTATTTTTTCTTTCAAAATTTCATCATGAAACAAATCACAAACTTGGATTCCGGTTTTAAGATACTTATCAGAATAAAATGGTGCAATACCTGATTTTGTTGATCCAAAGCTGCTTGCACCAAGCCTTTCTTCCTCTAATTTATCAAACAATATATGATATGGCATAACTATTTGAGCTCTGTCTGATATTTTTATATCTGGCATAGGAACTCCTCTTTCAATTAGGCTGTCAAGCTCACTAAAAAACTCTTCAATATTAAAAGCAACTCCTTGAGCAATAACATTTGTAACATTTTTTCTAAACACACCTGATGGTAGAATGTGCAATGCAAATTTACCATACTCGTTTATTATAGTGTGCCCTGCATTAGCTCCCCCTTGAAACCTTACAACGATGTCTGACTTTTCTGCTAATAAATCAGTGATCTTTCCCTTTCCTTCGTCTCCCCAGTTACCTCCAACTATTGCTTTAACCATAATAAAAAAACCTCCTTGAAATGATTTATCTACAATTCATAATTTACAAGATAATCGTATCACAGAGGCATCCATAAATAAAATTTGTATTACTTATCAGTGTCATAAGTTATACTTATATCACTTTTTTCACATCATCCTTTAATAATTCAAGCAACTTTTTACTAGCTGGGGAAATTGGAATCTTATCCTGTGTAACAATGCATATACTTCTCTTTGGTATGTGAGGCTTTAAACTAAGTTCAAATAATTCTCCATTTTCTATTAGCTTTTCTGCAAAGTTCCTTACAACACATCCTACGCCTAAGCTTCTTGCAGCAAATTGGACAATTAAATCACTGGTCGCAAGTTCAAATTCAGGATTAAGACTAACTCCTTCCTGTTTTAAGAAATCATCAACATATTTTCTTGTGCTTGTGTTATTTTCTAAACAAATAATTGGATAATTCTCAAGTTCTTTAAGCTCTATATTTCTATCTTTTAATTCATAAAATCCACTATTTGCAATAAATACATCTTCAATATCGCAAACAGGCACAACCCTTATTCCTACATATTCCTTGACTGGTTCACTTACAATACCAAAATCAATTTTCCCATTCTTTAGGTATTCTATTGTTTCAGGCGTAGGTACATTAGTTACCTTAACCCTAACCTTAGGGTATAACTTATGAAATTCTTCAAGATATGGCAGCAGATAAAATTCCAAGGTCATATCGCTTGCGCCTATTCTTATCTCTCCTGTTTCAAGTGTAAGTAGCTCCTTAAACTTACTTTCGCCAAGCGCCATGTACTCATAGCCTCTTGATATATATGTATATAATACTTCACCTTCTGGAGTAAGCCTAACTCCCTTTGAAGTCCTGTAAAACAAATTACCTCCAAGTGAATTTTCTAATTGCTTTATAATCTGACTTACAGCAGGTTGTGAAATAAAAAGTTCCTCTGCAGCATGAGTAATACTGTTAAGCTTAGCTACAAAATAAAACACTTTGTAATATTCAAAATTAACCATAGTATAATCACACCCCTATATACAATTCCTCCCTATCCTCCTCATAAAGCCAGCCTTCTTCTTCAGCGTAATCAAATATGTCTTCCAAAAGTATGTCATATTCCTTAGCAAAAAGTACTGGATTTTTTTCATAATTATCTGTATTATTGTTTCTAATTTCATCTTCAAGAATCAATGCCTTCAAATATGTACTTCCAATAAGTTCTCTAATCACATTATACCTATAGCTTTTAGCACTGCATATGTAAAGTCTGCATATTATCGGTCTCTTATCATAAATTGTACATAAATTTTCATCCGTAATAAAAATACATTCTTTATCCTTGTTAACTACATACTGGTCAAACTCTCTATAGTAATTTCTCTTTTTAACTAACTTATTCTTTACAAATTCATTGGCAAGTTTATTATCACCTTCTGCCAATCTATTTACACATACATTATCCATTTCTACCGACCAGGATTTCTTGCAACAGCTTTCTTCACACTTATCACATGGAAGCTGATTATTTTTTAAAAACAAATCGATTGCATCTAATAAATCTTTGACCGTTGAATTCTTATCTATATTATCATAATTTATTTTTCCTTCACTATCTAATATTAGTTTCATATCATCATCTCCTAGCTTCTATATTATCATATGGATACACTTCTTGAAACAGAGTAGAGAGTAGAGAGTAAAGAGTAGAGTGCTCATAGGCCCCCTCATAAAGCTGGAATAATTCACTCAGATAATTTAGAATTAATTTAGAGCTTTAAGAGGAGGTCTTTATGAATTTTACAAGAAAATATACAGAAGAAGAAAGAGTGAACATGGTAGAAGAGGCTCTCCAATATGGTAGCAATTCGTTGGTGGCAGCTAAATATAATATTAATCCTGGACTACTTTCTAGGTGGAAGTCTTGCTATCGCAAGTATGGGCAAACATTAATGCAAAAAAAGCCTAAAAAACTTGATGGTCCAATACCTGATTACAAAAAGCAATGTGCATTGCTTACGAAAGAAAAAAGGGAACTAGAACTAGAAATTGCTGTATTAAAAGATATGTTAAAAAAAAAGATTTGAATCTTTTTGATCCATTTATCTTTGCAAATGACTGGATTTCTACAGGAGCTCCAACTTTAATGTTGCTTAATATTATTGGATTAAAATCATCAACATATTATCGTTGGCGAAGCCTGATAGACCAACCATTCAAACCAATTAAAAGGAATGACGGAGTCATACCTGGATTTAGTTATATCAATAACGAACTTTGTAAAAAAGTCTATGACATTCATATTCAAAAATACATTAAGGACATTCTGAATGATCAATATGGAAAGTTTTATGGATATAAGAAAGTCACAGCAGTATTAAGGGAAACATATAATCTAAAAATAAACAAAAAGAAAGTGTATAGACTGATGGCTCTAATGGGTGTTTTAAGGGCACAAAGAAAGCATATACAACATTATAAGCGTATATGTAAAAACCATGAAATTAAAACTTCAAATACTTTGTGGGAAATGGATACGAAGTACATTTATATAGCCGAGACACGACAAGTAGCCTACTTGGCATCTATAATAGACATCTTTGACAGAAGTATTATTTCATGTGTATTATCTTTATCACCTAACTCAGAAAGTGCTAAAGAAGCAGTGTTAAAAGCCTTATATTCGCGCAAAATCAAAGGAAAATCAGAAAGCTTAATAATCCGCACTGACAACGGATCTCAATTTATTGCACATGATTTTGAAAAACTGTGCATTAGTGAAAAAATAACACATGAGCGAATACCAGCTAAAAGTCCTAATTACAACGCTCACATAGAATCATATCATAGATATCTTCAAGATGAGTGTCTTGCAGGAAAACTATTTAAAAACTTTAAAGAGGCTGAGGAAACCATTATGAACTATGTTAATGGGTATAATACTAAACGCATACATTCAGCAATAGGTTATAAAACACCTGATGGTTTTTACAATCTAAAAAATTCTAATTTTAAAGAGAATTTAGTTGTAAGATTATAATATTGATATGGTACTGAAAATCAGTACCATATCAAAAAAATGAAATTCTAAGAATTAGCGAGTATTTGAATAAATTATTCCCATTCTGGGGGGCCAATCCGAGTGATGGTTGATTTTTCTCCACTAGCGTTACGAAAAATCTTAAAACTTATTTTTGATTGCTTCCGCAATAGCGGCATTACTGTTGTCGGCGAAGCTGACAACAGTTAAGTTTAAGATTTACCTGAGTAGCGCGAAAGGTAAATCCTCCTTCACTGTACTCTGAGCTAATTACTATATGCAGTAAAGTCTCCTTTAAACTCCCCTGCCTCCGAGGAGCCTTCCAAAAATACATCTATAACCCTTTTAGAATCTTTTCCTTCTATTTCATAAACATTAATCTTGCCTAGAGCTCCTATTTTTTTCCCTTTCTTGAATTGGGATTGAGAATTGCCTACCACGTAAGTACGTCCATTAAAAATAATAGTATCTGCAAACAAGAAATCATATTTTAAATACATCTGATTATTTTTTACGATTATGCTTTTATTTGTTTCCGTTCCTTTCTTTGAATATAATTCATAATTACACCCACCACTAACATAATTTCCAATATGCTCTCCCATCTGCTGTTTTAATGAAGTTGATACTGCTTTCCCATCTAACATATAAATGCCATTATTTCTCCATTGAATCGTCTGCAGTATCATCTCTGACATTGATGGAAAATATTTTTCATTATCGCTATGCCCTTTAAGCATAATTGTCCCTTTGGCTGCAATACTTGGATTATTCGTTTTTATTTTATTAGTTGCTGCAACTTTGACTTTATTGGAAATATTACAATAATACAATACCCCAAAAAACATTATAGCTACTATAGAAATTATTATGGCTATATTTTTATGATTACGAAAACTTTTATATTTAGAAGCCATTCTATCCACCCCCATTTTATATATCTTTACTCATTAACTATGTTTTAAATATAATATCACATTTAAACCCATAAAAAGTAAATTTTAAAATTTTATCACAATTATTTTCGATAAAAAATCTTAATTTTAATAAAAATGACATTGATTACATTCTATTTTAATAGTACAATAATAATATAATTGTACGTACAAATTTTATTTATTACGAATGCTATTTTATTAACTGCAGATAATATATACGTTACAATCCGCTATATTTGTACAAATATTTATACGTACAAATAGAAGTATTATAATTAGATGGGGGAATAAAAATGAACACTACAATTAATGATATCAAAAATTCTATTATCAATGGAAAAACAGTACTTGGTATTGAACTTGGTTCAACACGAATTAAATCAGTTCTAGTTGGACAAGATAACACTCCTATAGCTTCTGGCAGTCATGATTGGGAAAATAGTTATGTAGACAATATTTGGACCTACAGTTTAGATGATGTTTGGAAAGGTATACAGGATAGTTACAAGAACATGGCAAACGACGTAAAAGAAAAATACGGAGTAACATTAGAGACTATTGGTGCAATTGGCTTTAGTGCCATGATGCATGGTTACATGGTTTTCAACAAAGCTGGCGAACTTTTAGTACCTTTCCGTACTTGGCGTAACACTATTACTGAAAAAGCTTCTGAAGAACTTACTAAACTTTTTAACTATCATATTCCTCAAAGATGGAGTATTGCTCACCTTTATCAGGCTATTTTAAATGGTGAAGAACATGTTACTGATATCAGTTTCCAAACAACCTTGGAAGGTTATGTCCATTGGAAACTAACAGGTGAAAAGGTTATCGGCATTGGTGAAGCTTCCGGAATGTTCCCTATTGATATAAATACTAAGAATTATAATTCAAAAATGATTGAACAATTTGACGAATTAGTTGCTTCTAAAAATTTTTCTTGGAAGCTTAAAGACATTATGCCAAAAGTTTTGCTTGCAGGAGAAAATGCTGGTGTTCTTACAGCTGAAGGTGCCAAGCTTTTAGATGTTACCGGTAATTTAAAGCCAGGAATTCCGCTTTGTCCTCCAGAAGGTGATGCTGGGACAGGCATGGTTGCAACAAACAGCGTTGCACAGCGTACTGGTAATGTTTCTGCTGGAACCTCTGTTTTTGCAATGATTGTGCTTGAAAAAGAATTATCAAAAGTATACGATGCAATTGATTTAGTTACAACACCTACTGGCAGTCTAGTAGCTATGGTTCACTGTAATAACTGTACTTCTGACCTTAATGCTTGGGTTAACATATTTAAAGAATTCTCTCTTGCAATGGGAATAGATGTAAACATGGACAATTTATTTGCAACACTATATAACAAGGCCCTTGAAGGAGATCCTGATTGCGGCGGCTTACTTGCTTACAATTACTTTTCTGGCGAACATATAACTAATTTTGAAGAAGGACGACCTTTATTTGTACGTACCCCTGAAAGCAAATTTAACTTAGCTAATTTCATACGTGTAAACTTATTTACATCACTAGGTGCACTAAAAACTGGCTTAGATATTCTTCTTAAAGACGAAGGTGTTAAGGTTGATGAAATGTTAGGCCATGGTGGTTTATTCAAGACTAAGGAAGTAGGTCAAAAAATTATGGCTGCTGCTATAAATGCTCCTGTTTCCGTTATGGAAACTGCTGGTGAAGGTGGCGCATGGGGAATGGCCTTACTTGCAGCTTATATGCTTAACAAAACTGAAAATGAAACACTAGAAGAGTATTTAACTAATAAAGTATTTGCAGGAAAGGTTGGCACAAAAATCGCTCCAGCACCTAATGATATTAAAGGCTTTGATGAATTCATGAAGCGTTACACTAATGGACTTCCTATTGAAAGAGCAGCCGTAGATAATCTTAAATAATGCGAAGCAAAGTGTAGTACAAAATCAAAGAACCTTTGGCAGGTATAGAAAAATGATGTTAGTGAATAGCGGCTCAAAATCCTAAATAAAATTAATAAAACTAAGCGGCAAATTTTTTAAAGCTTAAGAGCTTTCGATAACTCGCAAAAATACGCTCAGACAATCTAAAGCTCTAAAGCTTTAGAAAATTTCCCACTAAGTTTTATACAATTTTATTTAGAAATTTTTTCGCCACTATTCACTAACATCATTTTTTTCCTACACCTACCAAAGGTTCTTTGATTAATCCACTACATCTTTGTTTCACAATATTTAAATATTGCGAACCAAAACACAGAGTACGGAGTACAGAGTACAAAGTACAGTGAAGGATGATTTTCTTCCGCCTTGCTACAGAAAATCCTATAACTTATTTTTAATTGCTTACGCAATTGTGTCATTAATGTTGTTCAGCGAAGCTGACAACATATAAGTTTAAGATTTACCTAACGTAAGGAAAGGTAAATCATCCTTAACTGTACTCTGTACTCTGATTTAATGGTTCGCAATAATTATAAGTTGTGAATTACAGCAGTCCCATCTCAAAGCCTTTTAAGTATCTTAAATTAGTCAAAATCACATTAGCCTTCCACCAATTTTTACTTAATTCCCATTCCTTTAAATAATCACTCCAGTTCCAAGTTATATTCCATGTTCCATCTTGGTTCATAGTTTGAGCAATAAATTCTGCCTCATAATCCGAAACCTTCTTATTATCTAGATAAAACATGCTATCAGGAGTAATCATAAAGTGTGAAGGCTTGCATATATAATCGTTTTTCCATCTTTCCGTGTCCTCTTCAATTAATGATTTTACAGCCTTTTTCAAACTGTCCTTCATTTTGTCAACATCAAAAATGTCTGTAACCATAGCCTTTGTACAGTATTCATAGAATCTGATAAAGCCTGGTGTTTCATGCATTTCTACTGGATATCCTTCCTGCAAAAATACCCCAACTGCTTTCCTTGCTATTTCATCTGCTAGCTTGTACAAATTCGATTCTTTGTCGGCAAAATACAAAACAAATCCAACAAGAGAAATAGTTGGATTATATCCCCAATTTTCAATTACATTATCTCCATAAGACCACCAAGGAGCATGAGGATAATCATTATTTGTAGGCACTGCTGCAAGCCAATGTCCATCTTGAAAATCTTTTTTGCTATCTAAATAAGCTAATATTCCTTTTACTATTTCATTTTCCTTATCTGTAACACCTAATTCATATAAAACTTCTGTGGCACACCAAGTTTGCATAGGACAAGAGTTTGGATTCCAACTATCTGCCTCAAGTGCATGTGCAAAGCCACCATCTAAATTCTGATATGCAGCTAATGCCTTTAATACCTCTTCTTTGCTTCCATCTTCAAAATGATATTTCCATCTTGCTATATCTAAAGGTCTAGCATTTCTATACATCCATTTCTTTATTTTCATAAATTGTTCTTGTGTAAGCTTCTCCACAATTATCACCTCGTAACTATTTTATACAAAAATATAGCAACTGTATTGTAAAAATGCGACTTATCTTTATATAGATGTACAACTTCAAATATAGAAATTACAAACTCAAAATGTATCCTGTTAAATTGCAACTTTAATCAGAGTAGAGAGTAAAGAGTAGAGAGTAGAGTGATGGTTGATTTTTCTTCGCTATCGCTATGAAAAATCTCAAAACTTATTTTTTTATTGCTGCGCAATGGCGCCATACATGGCGTTCACCGAAGCTGACACCATTTAAGTTTAAGATTTACCTGAGAGAATCGAAAGGTAAATCATCATTCACTCTACTCTCTACTCTTTACTCTTTACTCTTGTTTTTCCTCGATAAATTGTAATTTGTAAGGATAAATTTGGTATTTACAATTTTAATTTTTCAAGTTGTTTACCTATAAGCAAGCTTTATCGCTTCACTAGGTGTCATTGTATGATATTTCTTAAAATCCTTAAGCAAATGTGCCTGATCCGTATAACCATATTTGCAAACAAAATCCTGCATATCTCCATTCTTATCTTTTAAAATATCCTGCCAAAGATATTGATAACGAATAAGTCCTGAAAGTTTCTTTGGTGATACACCTACATATTCTAAAAATAACCTTTCAAGCTGCCTCTTACTAACGGCTCCAAACTCTGAAATTTCAAGAATACTTGAAGTTCCCCTTGATTTCATTATTTTGTACACAGCATTCATTACATTATTGTTTTGCCTATTTAAATTTAGTTTTTTAAGAAAATACTGTTCTGCCTTTGCTATTCTATCCTGTATCGATGAAGCTTCAATTAATATATTTTCGAAATCTCGCCTAATATTTTTAAAATACGCTCCTGTTTCGGTAAATGCATTAAGTGCATTATTCATGGTTTCATCAGAAAATAAAGGTACAGCCCAAAAATAAAATCGAATTGCAAAACATGAAGTGGTACTGGATTCCCTTTGCCCTTTCGTGACAAAAGAAGTATCATTTATTCCACAGAATAGGTCATCTAACTTATTGTTATTTATATCAATATCAAAAATAATATCCATACATGTATCGGGGGTTACTAGTCCGCTTTTCATCTGAAAATTAGTATTTCTTGCATGCGGTTTTATGGTTCCCCAGAAGCAGCGTATGTATGGCTTTAATTCTTCACAAGGTTTAATTTCAATATATGCTTCATTATTAATAAAAGGTTCTGCTGTAATTGGCTCATAGATATCGCTTAGTGCAAACATATAATAATTACTGCACTTTCTCGCAGGTATCGTCAATTATTGCTGAGTCTTCCTTATTGTTTGTATCAATCTTACCATAATAGTTTTGTGCTTTATTGTTAATGCCATTTTTAGTCGGTGAAATCAAAAACCCAAAAACTGTACCTACTGAAAATGCTAATGCTGATAATAAAAAAATTTCTCTTTTTTTCATGATTAATCCCTCCAATTAATTATTGCATTTTACCTGTCCGTATTTCTTCTCCTAAAATATAATTAATTTATCATTATATACTTTAAATTATACCATGTTTTGTAATTAACACCAATAAAAATCAATATTCGAATCAGAGTCCAAAGTCTGATAATGTAAAGAAGATTTAACAAATATATATTGCATATTTTATTGACAAACTAAATATAAAAATTTATACTTACAAAAGAGAACATTTTTAGACAAAATTTAATAATGTATTGTTAGGTGAGGCTCCTATGTATGATATACGCTACTGCCCAAAAACATCGAGAGATGCCAATGGGTCAACAGATATTACCGAATTAAGGTTTTATTTAATGTAGCTGAGAACAACTCTAAGCTGCATAGTGCTAAAGCTCAACGATGAATAGAAAATGCTAACAGTGTTTTTTTGTGTTGAATTTTAGAGCCTTTAAAGGGCTCTTTTTTTTTTATGAAAGGTGATGGTTATATGGACGATGCGAATAGTGGTTATAATATACAGAGTTTGTGTGTTTTAAGGAAAATAAAATTTAAAATGCCATTCTCTTAATTAAGGAGGGCTTATGCTATGAAATTAGAAAAATTTGATTTAAAACAAAAATTTGGAGTAATAGATATTATTATTTTTATAAGCTTAGCCGCGGTACTTTTTCTTATTATATCACCCAATATAGGAAAAACTATAAATCCAAGCGGTATAGAAGTATCTACAAAATTGAGCAATCTTCCTAGGTATGCATTATTATCTGTTGGCAGAATGGCTGGAGCATATATTCTATCTTTAATTTTTACACTTGTATATGGTTACATAGCTTCTCATAATAAAAGAGCTGAAGCAATAATGATACCAATATTAGATATTTTACAATCTATACCTGTACTATCGTTTTTACCTGCAGTAGTACTTGGACTTATTGCTATTTTTCCTAATAGCAACATTGGTATTGAATTGGCTTGTATTATTTTAATTTTTACTAGTCAAGCTTGGAATATGACCTTTAGTTTTTATAATTCAACTAAAATTATTCCAAGAGATTTAAAAGAAGCAGCATATACTTTTCAATTAAATAAATGGCGTCAGTTTAAAACTTTGGAACTTCCCTTTTCAATTATGGGCTTAGTATGGAATAGCATGATGTCTTGGGCAGGTGGTTGGTTTTTCCTAATGGCTTGTGAAATGTTTACTTTAAAAGGAAAAGATTTTAGATTACCTGGATTAGGATCATATTTGCAAACAGCATCAAATGAAGGTAACGGTAAAGCTTTGTTTTGGGGCATAGTAACTTTAGTCCTAGTAATTGTAATATTAGATCAGTTAATTTGGAGACCAGTAATTGCTTGGTCAGATAAGTTTAAAGTTGAACTCACAGAATCAGATGATGCACCTCATTCATTTATATTAACCATAATGAGAAGATCAGTGATAGTGAACACTATAACCGAAAAGATATTTACTCCTTTTATAAGAAATATAAATGAAAAAATAGATAAATTTGCTGACAAAATTGAAAAAAACAAAAAAGGCAAAGTAAATAAAACAATAAATATTTCTAAATGGTGCATAAGAATCCTTTTTATTGGACTTTTAATTTATTCAAGCTATGGAGCAATAAAATTAGTTTTAAGCATTTCTAGTCATGATATTTCTAGAATACTTCCTGCAGTTGCACATTCCTTTTTTAGGGTAGCTGTTGCACAAATTATAGCATTAGCATGGACTGTTCCTGTAGGCGTCGCTATTGGAATGAATAAAAAAATTGCAAATTTACTACAGCCTATTATACAAATTATAGCATCTATTCCTGCAACGGCACTATTTCCTGTAGTATTAGGATTTTTTATAAATGCATTTGGAGGCTTAAATATTGCTTCTATTGCTCTTATGCTTATGGGAACTCAGTGGTATATCTTATTTAATGTTGTTGCAGGCGCAATGGTAATACCTGAAGATTTAAAATCGGCTGCAAAAATATATGGATTAAAGGGATGGAAAAAGTGGAAAGTGCTTATATTACCTTCCATATTTCCATATTTACTAACTGGTATGATAACTGCAACGGGAGGATGTTGGAATGCTAGTATTGTCTCAGAATATGTAACCTTTGGTAGGAAAACAGTAAGCACAACAGGACTTGGGGCATTGATTTCCGAAGCAACAGAAAAAGGAGATTTTCCATTACTTATTGTTAGTACTATTGTGATGTGCATCGTTGTTGTTGGTGTAAATAAAACCCTATGGAAAAGGCTTTATAGTTTATCAGAAGAAAGATTTAAAATTGAATTATAAGTGAGGTGCTTGGGATGAAAAAAGAATTTATAAAAATAAATGGATTAACAAAATATTTTGGCGAAAGTGAAATGCCAACAGTTAAAGATATAAATTTAACAATAAATGAAGGAGAATTTATAGCAATACTTGGGCCATCAGGTTCAGGAAAATCAACAATACTTAGAGCAATTACAGGACTAATGGAACCATCAGAAGGAGAAATTATTTTCGATGGCAAAAAAGTAAATGGCGTAAATCCTTATGCTTCTATCGTATTTCAAACCTTCGCCCTTTATCCTTGGCTTACTGTTATAGAAAATGTTGAGCTTGGCCTTAATGCTAAGAATTTTCCAAAAGAATATTCAAATAGAAAAGCTAAAGAACTTATAGATTTAATAGGACTTGATGGTTTTGAGGACGCTTATCCAAAAGAACTTTCAGGTGGAATGAAACAAAGAGTTGGATTTGCCAGAGCTTTAGCAGTAGAACCAAAGCTTCTTTGTATGGATGAGCCCTTTTCAGCTTTAGATTTCCTTACAGCAGAAAATTTAAGAACTGAACTTATAGATTTATGGACTGACAAGAGAATGCCAATAAAGAGTATAATAATGATAACTCATGGAATTGAAGAAGCTGTTCTTATGGCTGATAAGATTATTATTTTAAGTAAGCACCCTGCAAGAATAATAAAAGAAATAAATATTGATCTTCCACATCCAAGGAATAGAAAATCTCCTGAGTTTGAAAGCTTAGTAGATAGCATTTATAGTGTATTTACAAAAGGTAAATTTTCAGAACTTGAAGAAGAAAAAGTTGAAAATATTGTACAAGATAGCAAAGATAATATTGTTAAGCCTGTTCATATACCTAAAGTTCATATAGGTGTTATGTCTGGATTATTAGAAATGATTGATGATAATAATGGTAAGATGGATATTTATCAATTAGGAAGAGATTTGATGATGGAAATAGATGATTTGTTTCCTAACATTGAGGGTTTAACTCTATTAGATTTTGTAAATGTTAATGATGGAGATATTTTTATAACTAATTTTGGTAAAGCGTTCGTAGAAGCAGATACAGATGAAGGAAAGCTTATTTTTAAAACTCAAATTGAAAAAATTTCTAGTTTCCGATTAATCATGAATGTTTTAGGTAACAAAAAAAATCATACTATGAAAAGAGAATTTTTCAAGGAAATATTTATGCATCATTTTCCAGAAGATGAAGTTGAAAATGTAATGGATTCTATAATTCATTGGGGTAGATATGCAGAAATGTTTAATTATGACCATGACTCAGAAGAATTATACTTAGAATCGGAAATATAAAAGGTTTTATTTCAAGCTATGTCTTAAATAAAATTTTATTTAAGACATAGCTAAATTATTCCAACATTTAATACTATAAAAATTACGAAATCCAATATATCCATTGTATTTAATCAAAATAAAAAGGATTTTTTATCATATTCTTGTCCCAAACTTTTGTTGCCATTCTATACATTGCTTTTGCATGAATTCGATCATGCCAAACAAATCGCCTTAAAACTTTTCTCAAAGACCAATCTTCATTATAGCTTCCGTGAAAAACCATATTTTCTAAGTAATTTGACGATTTTTCTATACATTCTAGGGCATGGACTCTATTTTGAAAGATATCTTTTATGTTATCTATTTTTACACCAATTTCTCCAACATAATAATTAGTCACATTATTCGTATGCTCACACATTTCATCAGCAGTTCTCGGAATAGTACCATAAAAGGTTTTTCTTTCTTCCAAGGTACTAAACTTTTTATTTGGTATAGAATTATATAACTCTTTAAAATCTCTTGCAGACTTAATAGCAAGTTTTTTCAAATTCTCAAACTCTTCTTTTCCAATTGGAAGCTTTTCAGTTTCAAATATTACATCAGAATCCGCATCACAAATTTGCAACTGACTTTCTTTTTCCTGTACTATTATAATTTCATAATCAGCTTCTAAATCTTCTTTGCCATCTGTAATCCACTTAACATATTGTCTTATCTCATCGGGAAATTTACTTACTGCTTCCTGCTTGGTCTTACCGCGAGTAAACGCTCCGCAATAATTTTCAGCATATAGCAAATAGCCATCTTTATTATATTCCATCACAACTCTAATTTGTTTACTCATTGTATACACCTCTTTTAGAAACAAAATAATCATCATATATCTTCATAAGTTTCTCATTTATCGGACGATATCCCTTTTCATGTAACGCCACAATTCGTTCAGAAGCATTTGTAATTGCCTTTATTAAAATTGCCTCAACATCAAATGCGTCATAAAAATTTTCATCAGCAATTTCTAAAATCTCTCCAATAATTTGCCTATTCTCATGCTTACTTTGCAAATCAATTCTAAGAACTCCATAGTTGTTAAATTCATCATCTGCAGTTCTATGTAACATCTCAATTGTACCAATTCTTTCGTTTGTAGAATTTAAAACTATTGTCCATCTTACAAAATATTTATTTTTATAAGAAAAATCCCAAAATTCAATTGCTTGTTTCATTTTTTCAAGTGTAGTATAGTGAAATTTGTCACCATTGCAATTATCCGAATTAAAAAGTTCTACTGCCTTTTCATCAGAATAGCACTTTAATAATTCTTCTGCATCTTCCATAGTTGTCTGTACTAATGAAATACGCTGATTTTCGTATATCGGACACTCCTTGTAAATATCCATGTTTTCACTCTCCTTAGTTTAATAATTATATATGTCAGTTCACATATCCCAATCATTAATTATTTTTCCTACACACATTTTTTGCCTAAAATATACTTAATTTACTATTTTACGTTTAAAATTATACCATGTTTCACAAATTATTACTAACACAATTACAACTTAAATCAGAGTAGAGAGTAGAGAGTAGAGTTATGGTTGATTTTTCTCCGCTATCGCTCCCAAAAATCTCAAAACTTGTTTTTTATTGCTGCGCAATTGCGCGATGCATGGCGTTCAGCGAAGCTGACACCATTTAAGTTTAAGATTTAACTAAGCAACGCGAAAGGTAAATCATCCTTCACTCTACTCTCTACTCTTTACTCTGTTTTCTCCTAGATAAATTATAATTTTCTATCTTTAAACGTTCCTCATTAACGTTTAAACTTTAAACTTTCCAACCATATCCGTTAACCTTTGTGCAAGTTCTGCTTGACTTTGTGCAGACTTTGCAACATCATTAACGGCAAGCGTTACATCATTAACACTGTTTGATATTTCTTCAGAGCTTGAGGCAGATTGTTCTGCAGTTATAGCTGCATTTTGTATTGCATTACTTATTTGCTCAATAACTTCTCTCATTCGTTTTGAAGACTCAGAAATTCCTTCCGAAATATCATTCATAAATTCTGAATCTTTTTCATATTGATAACCTATATTCTTAAGTAATTCATAGTTTGGTTTAACATTATTATCCATAAATTCAAGTACATCCTGTCCACTTTTTGAGAGTTCTGTGACCGCTGTTTGTACTTCTTCAACCATATTCTGAATATCTACAACAGCTTCAGAAGCTTGTTCTGCAAGCTTTCTCACTTCATCTGCAACTACTGCAAATCCCTTTCCTTGTTCCCCAGCCCTTGCCGCCTCTATTGCCGCATTTAAAGCTAATAAATTTGTCTGCTGTGCTATATCTCCAATAGAATCCGCCATAATCTTAACTTCATCTACAACTTTTGCTTTTTCAATTGCCTTTAAAATATTTGAGCGACTTTGATCATATACCACTGTACCTTCTTCTATATTTTTTGAAGCTTTAGCTTTTATATCAAATGCACGTTTTTTTATATTATTTACAGATACCTTTGAATCATGAGCATTACTTGCAAGTTCATTCGTATTGGCACTTATTTCTTCTGTAGATGCACTTACTTCCTCTGTAGTTGCGCTTAAAACTTGAACACCATTAGCTATTCGTCCTACCGATTCACTTACTACTTCCATTTTGGATGAAACTTCCTCTGCAGTAGCCGATAATTCTTCACTTGCCGAACTCATATCTCCAGCATCGTTCATTATTTCACCTATTAAGCGCTTAATATTTTCTCTAGATTTATTTAATGCTTTAGCAACCTTACCTATCTCATCTTTTGAATCAATATTAATTGTCGCTCTAAGGTCTCCTCTTCCCATAGCTTCTGAGAATACTAAAATATCATCTAATCGTCTTGCTATTATAATAGATGTAAAAAGTGCTAAAATAATTGCAAATACAATCGCTATTGCTATTATAATAATAGAAATTATTGTACAGCTTTTATAACTTGAATTACTACTATTATACTCATTGGCAGAAATCTTTGAATCCAAAGCTATTTCTTTGTCTAATACATCAAACATAGCTTGTCTAACTTTAGAAACACTAGGAAAAATAGCATTAGCACCATCATAATCTGAAGCTTTAACTTTATCTATAATTTTGTCACGACCAGTTCTATAATCATCTAATAACTTTTCAAATTGAGCAAACTGTTCTCTATCAGTATTAATAACAATTGTACTCTTATAATCCCTAGCTAAGTTTTTATCATCCTCTGTTAATTCATCAATATCATTAACTAAACTATCAATTTTGCTACTATTTTTAGGATTTAAAATTTGCAAAACATCCCCTCTAATAGCCATCAAATTAGTTTTAAGCATATTTATATCCTTTACGCCTTTTAAATCAATATTATACAAATTTGAAACATTTGAATTTATCTTTTTCATATTTGATATTCCTACAAATCCGACAACTGCAATAAATATCATCATAATTATAAAAGATATCATTAATTTATATAACATCTTCAAATTATTAAAAATTCTCATTATATTATACCCCTCCATGTGTACCTTTTTTTATTTTGGCTATGTTTTAAATAAGTGTTGATTTTCACACTTATTTAAAACATAGCTTCCTTTAGTATGCTTAGCTATTTTTAAAAGAATGTTGATGTGATATGTTGGCTTTTATGGACTCTTAGAATCGCTCGTTTATAATTTGCGTGATTTTGACTAGGACGGCCAAAGCCATTTAGGCATCAGGACGATGCATCTAAATGGGTAGCAAATTATAAACGAGCAATTCTTAGAGTCCATTAATGTCATACGCTCATATCAACATTCTTTTAAAACATAGCCTTCATTTTAAACAAAATAAAAACAATGCATATTTAATAATACATTGTTTTAACTTGAAACTTAATGAAAAAAAAAGCTATTATACCCCGAATTTCTTCAGTTTTTGGGATAAAATTTATTTTATTGTTTTTTGTTTCCTATACTGTATTGGTGAAATCCCCAAATACTTCTTGAACAACTTACTGAAGTACTCTGAATCATTATAACCCAATCTATCTGCTATCTCATAACTTTTATATTCACTTTCCGTAAGCAGTTTTTTAGCTCTTTCCATTTTAACCTTTGTAATATAATCTAAAAGTGAAATACCTGTTTTTTTCTTAAATAATTCACATAAATAATTTTTATTCATCTGAAGGTGGCTTGCAATTGCAGATAAGCTAACCTCATTCTCCACGTTATGCAAAACAAATACACTTGTTTTATTTATTATACTTCCGTAGCTTTTGCCAAAATACAAGTAAACAATTTGGCTTTCTAAGTTTCGAATGCATCCAATATAATTTTCTCTCAGTTTTTCTAAAGAATTTAAATCACAATCAGTCAAATTCTTAACACAATTGGTATCAGAAAACTTAATAAACCAAGGCATATTATCATAAATTGCTTTCAAAATCTCCCCTGGAAGCCTTTCAATTAAATTATATATTCTTGTTTTATCATCTTCTTTGCAAATTAACTTATCAAAAATTGAATAAGCTAAATTTTCTATTGATGCTCCACTTTCAAACAGCTCTAGCATTTGTGTAACATCTAACAGAGGATCATATGCTCTTAGTTTTTTCTCTTCTTCTTTCTTTTCCAAGATAAACAATTTTGCTCTTTTAAGTAACTTGCTAATATCATTTAAATTTACAGGTTTAACTAGATAATCAAAAGCACCAAGCACTAACCCTTGCCTAGCATATTCAAATTCACTATATTCGCTAAGAAGCACTACACAAGCTGCTAATTTTTCTTTCATAACTTTCTCAAGTAATTCTACTCCATCTACCATAGGCATGCGTATATCTGTTATAATCAAATCAATTTTACTCTTTTGAAGTTTTAAGAGAGCCTCATGCCCATTTCTTGCTTCATCTACTATTTTAAACCCTGAAACCTCTCCCCATACCTTTAGCCTTTTTAATTGTAGCCTCACTATTTCCATATCATCAACTATCATTACCCTATACACTTTATCACCTTATTCCCTAGGAAGTGTAAAATATACCTTAGAACCCTCATTTAACTTACTTTCAATCCAAGTTCTTCCCATATGCTTTTTGATTATTTTATTTACTATAGCTAATCCTATTCCGCTTCCCTCATATTCTTCTTTATTATGAAGTCTTTGAAACATAGTAAAAAGTTTCTTTACATACTTCATATCAAAGCCAGCCCCATTATCTTCTACATAGAAAGTTTGTTCATTACAATTTTGTATGCATCCAACATTGATAATAGCAATATCCCTGTTCTTTGTAAACTTTAAAGAGTTGCTAAGTATATTATAAACTACCTGCCTTATGAGAATTCTATCTGCATTCACAATTGGCATTGTGGTTTCTATACTGAATTCAATATTTCTTTCTAAACAGGTTGACTTTAATTCATTAAATGCATCTATAAATATACCTTTTATATCTACCTTTTCTTTTTGAATAATTGCCTTAGAAGTAGTTGAATATTGCAGTATTTTATCTATTAGTTTTATCATATCACAGCTCACATTAGAAATATTGCTTATCATATGTATAGCTTCCTTTTCAAGTTTTTCCCCATAATCCTCAAGAATTATTCTACTATATCCATCAATTGCTCTTAAAGGAGATTTTAAATCATGTGAAGCCGTACAAGTAAAAGCTTCTAGTTCTGTTATTGTATTTCTAAGCTCAATAGTACGCTCTTCAACTAGTTGTTCCAACTTTTGATTAATCTTTATAAGCATTTGTTCCGCTTTCTTTCTCTTAGTAATATCTTTTACAAATACGGCTGTTCCAGAAATTTCTCCATTATGATATATAGGATTAAAAAATATTTCAATATCCCTTTTCTCATTTTTAACATAATCCTCAAAATTACATTTTCCATTGCTCATTGCATGATCATAAAAACCCTTCCATCTTTGCGCAATATTATTTGGCACAAACTCTAGTATACTTTGACCATTCCTAGCCTCTACATCGTAATTTCGTTTCATATGTGCCTTTAAGGCTGAGTTAAAATTTAAAATACGATATTCTCTGTCTACTGAATATATTATATCATCTGTACTTTCAAAAACTGCTTCCAATTTCTCTGCCATTTCTAATTTATTTGCTTCTAATTGCTTTAACTCAGAAATATCATGAAACATAACACCTATCTGTTTGCTATTAATTTTAAAAGCATTTACTAATAAATATCTATTAAATCGGTGTGCAAAAGCCTCACATTGTAATGGCATATCAGTTTTTAATATATTGTACAACTTTTTTAGGGTTGATTTATTTCCTCTAAAAGATTCTATATATTTAGTCCCAATAGCATTACATTCTTTCAAGCCAAGCTGCTTATCAATTGCTGGGTTTGCTTTGATTGCCATCATGTCTACAGCCTCACCTTCTTCATCGTACATAAACTCAGCTATAACCATGCCTTCAAGCATCTTATCAAAAATAAGCTTATACTCTTCTTGAACCTCAGCCTGTTTTCTCTCACTTTTTCTAACAAGTTCCTCTGCCTTCTGTTTTTTCTCAAGATAACGTATAGTAATACTAGCTGTAAAGCAGCAAAACATTGTAAGAATAATAAGATATATTATATCTCTTGCATCAATAATTTTTGATATTGCTTGTAAATTATCTTTTAGAGGCATTAAAAACTCTATAAATATTGAAACAAACCAAAATACTACACCAATGATTAAAGTTCTTACCAATATAGTACCATTATACCTTGATGCACTTTCTACATTAAATAGAAATAATTTTTTCACACCTGGTAATAATAGCAATACATCACATCCAATAAGTATAAAAAAATCTTGAATTATTCTTTTTATAAAAAATATATGAATATCCTCAATGCTAATTTGTGTAATAACATGCTTGTACAAAAAATGTGTATTATATTTAATTACTAATGGAAATAGAAAGAAGTATGATAATACAGCTATTAGGAAGCAAACTACCTCTATAAAATAAATATTATAAAAATACTTTTTAGATTTTTTTCTCTTCTCTGCCCCATATCCATGCAATACAAACCAAAAAATAGTAGTGAAAAAATTAACAAAACATGCCCAGCCTTCATTACCCCAAAGATAAAAAGGATGAAATATACTTAATCCAGCAAATGCGCTTATAATTCCATATTTTATTCCCCATGCTTGAGTGACAAGTGCTGGGAATATCAAACTCCAAACAAAATCTAAATAAAACTTGTTTACTTTAAATCTCAAGGTAAAAAACGTTCCAACAAAACCAATTAATCCCAAAATAATTGAAATTAATATTTTATATAAATTCGTAGATACTAAATCACTTACCTTTTTATTTACCATAAATACACCTCAAATTAAACTCATCATTAACAAAAATCAACTTACCCCTTCAGATTAATCTATCAATTCAATAGATGTACAGCACTTATAATTATATCAAAAATATGATAATCATTGAACTTTGAATAATTAAATAAAGATATACCAATTGATTTTGGTAGTTGAGCCGGTATATCTATAAATGTAAAAAAACTTTAAAAGCCTAAGAAATTTCAATAACCAGCTTAAAATATGCTCATACAATTGAAATCTCTAAGGCTTTTAAAGTTTTTTTCTTAAATTAAGTTAATAATTCATTGGAACGTCACTTTAAAGTTACATATATAATTCTATGATTGCTAATGAATCCTGACTTTTCCAATGTTTTTCTTGATGCTATATTTTGGGGATTGCAGCAAGCCATTGGCTTTAAATTATTATTATAGCAATGTTCCTTTAGCTGAGTTATAATATATGTTCCGATGCCTTTTTTACGATATTCCTCTGCCACAATCATTCCTATATCCCCATATTGTTCATTTGATTTAAATATTCTAAATTCACCTATTCCTAGTAGACTGTCACCACTATATAGTACGAATAGCTGATTGTTTTCTATTAACTCTTCATAATAACCTTCAAATGCAGGGTCACATTTTGTTTTTATAGCGGCTATATCATTGCTTTTAGCTAATTTGAAGGACACATCTTTAAAATTAGCCAATTCATATTTTATATTTTTGTTATCAGTAAAAAGATAACAATCTACAGATATACTCTTCTGATAATCAAGACACAAAGATAGAAATTCTGTCTCTTTAGTAGAAACAGCAGCATTTTCAACAATATCATTTGCAATAATATATTCAAAAATCTCTGGTGCATGTGTAAAATACTCTGTAAAAGTATATAATTGTACTAAAGTTTTTTTGGAATCGACGAAAAAATGACCTGCTTTCTTTCCATTATAAATAATTATATAACACTGTGAATTGCCTATTACTACATTTTCCCAGTAACCATCTATTGGCGATGCTAAAGTTTTAATATACTCTTTAGCCAAAATAAATCTTTCTTCTGATGATGTTACTTTTTCTACTTGTATCATGAACTTCCCCCTTTTAATATCTTTTCTTGATTATATATACTTAATACCCTAACTAAACAACTATAGTCTAGCCTAAATAGAATATGAAAACAATATATAAAACAATTATAACTATTCTTTCTTTAAGAGGCCTTAATATAAAAAATAGCAGCCCCATGTACAAATAGTGCTGCTATTCTTAAGAATTTTTTACTCATAAAACTTTGTTAAAAGCAACTTATTAATTAGGCTATATTTTAAATAAGTGTTGATTTTCACACTTATTTAAAACATAGCTTCCTTTAGTAAGTTTAGCTATTTTTAAAAGAATGTTGATGTGATGTGCTCACTTTTATGGACTCTTAGGATTGCTCGTTTATAATTTGCGTAATTTTGACTAGGACGGTCAAAGCCATTTAGGCATCAGGATGATGCATCTAAATGGGTAGCAAATTATAAACGAGCAATTCTTAGAGTCCATTAATGCCATAAGCTCATATCAACATTCTTTTAAAACATAGCATTTAATTATTATAAACAATCATTATCCAATTTATCAGTGGGTCCTGAGCTGCAGTATTTCTTACTGTTACATTTATAGCTCCATCACTTACATCGACATCATTTTTATATACCGTATTTGATATAAACGTGACTGCATTTTTCTTGACTCCATTTATATACAAATCTGCTTTTCTACTGCTATTGTTCCATATATCATTGAAACCTGTATAAATAGTATATGAACCATTTTTTACAGTAAATCTGTAGGTAAGATCTGTACCTGCAGAAGAATTAGCTATATTTCCACCATCTAGATATCTAAGTGTTGAAAAAATGTCTCCACTGCTTGAACCTGCTGATTTAATGCTTGATCCTACATAGCCCCATGGAATTGCATCAGTGGAACTATACTGCTGATCGACAACACTCTTATTAATAATGGTATCCTGCATATATGATGTCATAAGATTATAGTCACTTGTTGAATAGCCACTACAATTTACAAAATATTGTACTTTATTAGGTATTGAATAAATTTTGCAGTTTACAGTCTTATTATTCAATTGCGTAAGTACAGCTTGCAGCGAATATAAACCAGGGTTTGAAAATATAACGCTTGTTATCGTATCAGAATTTAATTTCCATGTTACAGGTGTTGTTATTGCTTTTCCATTTGTTGTAACCTTTATTGTGCTTGGTAAATTCAAGGTTGTCCCAGTAGTATAAGCTTGTGAAAGACCTGAATTAACAGATATGCTTGCTGCATTGTCTAATATACTCAAATCCCAACTATTGTACCATTTTATACTCATATCAGTTCCTTGTCCAAAATCAATAGGCAAGAAAACATATTTAGCACCACCATTAGCACTAAAGTTTCCTCCATTCCAATCGTCACCTACATAAATAAATTTTCCTTTTTCAGCATCAACAGGAATAACACATGCGGTCTGACTATTAAAGGCTTTGTTTGGATCAGGATCTGAACTTGATGTTCTTACGAAGGGATTCTGCATTGTAGACCAAGTTCCAAAAATACTATCTGCTGTTGTATATTCATTTTCATTAGCGGCCCATCCTGTTGCACTTGAAGTTAATAAATAGTACTTTCCATTGTATTTAAACATTGCAGGTGCCTCACGTTGAGAGCCTGGAAATACTCTTGTATAATCAACGCCATAAACACCTTTGTATGTTGTATCACGAACAGCCTTGCCATTGCTATCTACATTACCATCCTTGTGCCAACCTGTAACATCCAAATAATCATCTGTAAGCTTTGAAATATAAATGGTGCGATTTTCCTCGCTGGAGTAAATAAGATAAGCTGTACCGTCATCATCTTTAAACAAGTTCATATCTCTAGCCATTCCAGGGTTACCTGGCTGATAGTCAGTTTGTCCAGCAGGACATTGATCCATACGATAGCTTGCCTGATATACGAAAGGACCAACTGGCGAATCACTTATAGCACATCCTGCTTGAGCTTTTCCATAATCTTGTGCATTGTTATTAGGATCTTTATCTCCATCAACATGCATCCACATTACATATTTTTTTGTTTTATCATTATAAATTACTTTTGGTCTTTCAATAACTCTGCCAATCCTGATATCGGCCCATATATTATCCGTATCAGTTCTGCCTGCATAAAGTTTAGAAATCAGCGGATCATTCTTAAACTGGTCCTTTGATGTAATCTCCGTTAATGCCATGCCTTCATTTTTCCAATTGTACAAATCAGTAGAAGAATAAACACTTACTCCTGCTGATGGCCATGTTCCCGCATGATATTCACCATACCAATAGTATTTTTTTGTATTTAAATCGTAGGTTATACCTGCTCCATGCGCATCTATCGGATTACCGTCTTTATCTATCATTACAGTATCAGGTGTAAAAGCTATTCTCTTAGTGCTTAAACTAAGTGGCTCTGAAATCGTTGATTTCTTTCCATCTACTATAGCACTGATTTTATAATAATATGCAGTTGCTGCAATTAACCCTGTATCTCTAAAACTCTTATCTGTACCACTATAAACCTGAATATATTGTCCATTTAAGCTGGTAGATCTAGTAAGATTATATACAACCTTATCACCCTTTATTCCATGCCACTTGAGCAATGCTGAATTAGTCTTAATTGAATCTGATCTTAAATGTGTAGGTGCACTATAAGCATAGGTATCAGTTTGTACCACATCTGATAATTCTGATTCTCCCGCAGAATTATATGCTGATACCTTATAGCTATATGTTGTATTTGGAGTTAATCCCTTATCCTGATAGGTTAATGCCGTTCCGCTATATATCTTTGAATAAGTGCTGCTAGAACCGACTGCCCTATATAAATTATATCCTGCTGCCTTAGAACAATCTGTCCAGTTTAAGCCTATTTCACTTGTATTTGCCGCTGAAGCTGTTAATCCCGTTGGAACTACTGGAGCCTGAGTTTGGACTAACATTGATTTAATCTCATCGGCACTCAATGCTTTATTATAAACACGAAAATCAGCTACTTGTCCATTTAAAAGTGGATCTCCATTATATAATGATTTTCCAATATATCCACTATAATCTTTAGTTGCATCATATACATCCGATGGTCTTATAGTCATATTGGTGCTTTGTCCAACTTGTGTTCCATCTACATACAAAGTTTCTGTATTTGTATCACCTGAAAGTACCAAAGTAACATTTGCCCAAACATTTAATGGTAGTGTAGTCGCGCTTTGAACCCACTGTTCTTGCTGCCATGAACCTGTAGTAATAGCCCCTCTCACACTGCCACCTGAATCCTTCGTTTGAGAGTTAAGCAATATATATTTATTACTATCAGTTCCAAAACCAAAAATCCAACTATTAGTAACACTTTTATTTATTTTAACCAAGGAACTTATTGTTACATTATTCTGCCCCTTAAGAATGCCATTTGGAATTTTCACATATCCATCTGTACCATTAAAAGTTACAGAATCTCCATTGCCTGTCCAAGTTGCTCCTCCAACCAATGTACCACTATAATTATTACCAGAATAATCAGTAACGTCAGTACCACTGTTTGCATCAAACTTGTACCATAGTAACATATTTGCTTGAGCTGTATCTGCATGCACCACTTCTAACGGCATTCCTGCAAACATACTTACCAAGAACATTAAAGAAGTAATTATAGAAAACGTTTTCTTAATTGATATTTTCATTTTAACCTCCTAATAGTGATAGACCGCTTGAAACTTCAAAATTAATTTGTATCAAAATGTCGTCTTCTAGGCATTATGATGCAAATTGATTTTGGTAGTTGAAATGGTATATCTATAGAAATAGACCGATTTCATTAATTAAAACGGTTTATCCATAATATTATTAAAACTTTACCTCAGGCTGGATTTATATTTATAATCACTTCCTTTCAAAATGCAACATTATACTTACTTTTGTGACTGTAAACATTTAACATCTCAAATTTATTATACATCCAAATATTGGTTATTGAAATACATTATTTTTACCTGTTCTTCAAAAAATGAACGGAATTTGGGGTGCTTTGGTAGCTGATCTTGGTAACATACTTAATATAATAGGTGATATTTCTAATGTAGAATGGATTATCAAGGATATTAGTATTGAAGAAGCTATTTTCCAATGGAAGAAAGTAGCTGATATAGCTGATAATTATAGGGTAAATGCTTATGTTGAACAGGTAACAGAAGAACAAATAAAAGAAGATCCTAATAAATACATTTCTAAAACAGCATAATATTTTAAAATATTATGCTGTGAGCGTGTGAAGTTTTTTGTAAAATAACTTTCTATATTGTTTTAAATATGTATTCTAAAAATATGTATGTCAAAAACGCCTTTAAAACAGGTGTTTTTGGCATATTAAATTTTTTATTCAGTAAGTCTTCCTTAGTTGTTTTTATGCTTTGATTAATGAAGAAAATAAGGCATGTGAAGATATAATTATAGTTTTTTAATTCGTATTGTTTTACAATCTTTTAAACCTATTTATGTAAAAGCCAACATATATTTTAGTATCTACTACCATTAAGTGGCTATCCAATGGTCTTCCTTAAAACAATAAGTCCTAAATCGTTTTATTTTTTATTAAATTAATTAACATTTTATATTTAATATATGGTATAATAAATACAACATAGATGCTTAATATTTAAAGAAAAATGGCGCTGCCGCACTAATATTACTTTATACTCAAAATTTAAATATTCTTAGTGCTCTAGCCCCTTCAATATATCTATAATGAGGAGAATAACAATGATACACATTACTAATTTAAATGATAGTTTACCGCTTTTTAAAGCTTTAAGTTCAGATATTAGAATTCAAATACTAGAATTACTAAGTGAATATAAACAATTGAATATGAATGAATTAGCCGAAAAATTAAATTTAACTAACGGTGCTATTACAATGCACGTAAAGAAGTTAGAAGAATGCGGTCTTATTAAAATTACAACTCTTACTGCAAAACACGGGATACAAAAAATTTGCAATCTTCATGAAGATAAGTTTGTAATAGACATAACTAAGCCAGAGGTTGAAAATTCATATGAACTAGAAATAGGTATAGGTCAGTATTCTGCTTATGAAATTTATCCAACCTGCGGCATTGCAACAAAGGATAAGTTGATTGGTGAAGTTGATAATCCTAGTTATTTTGCAGATCCAGAAAGAATTAATAGCGATATTCTTTGGTTTACTAAAGGGTTTATTGAATATAGAATACCAAACTATCTAAAACCAAACCAAAAATTTTCGGAAATTCAAATTTCAATGGAAATAAGTTCTGAAGCTCCTGGAAATTGCAATATTTGGCCTTCAGATATACACTTTGATTTAAATGATATACGTTTAGGAAGTTGGGTTAGTCCTGGCGACTATGCCGATACTAAAGGTATATTAACACCTTCATGGTGGTTTCCAAACTGGAATCAATATGGCCTTTTAAAATTACTTTCTATTAATAAGTTTGGTACTTTTATAGATGGATTAAAAATTTCTGATGTAACTATAGATGACATTGGTTTAAATTTTAAAAGCGATTTAAAATTCAAATTTTCTGTACCTGAAAATACAAATCACGTTGGCGGTCTTACAATTTTTGGTCAAAATTTTGGTAACTACAGTCAAGGAATACATGTTAGGATAATTTATGAGGGAGGTAATAATGTTGGCTGATGGAGACTATCTAAGCTCTAATAGGCTTATGGACTTACTAAGTTCTATATGTTCTATGTTTGTGGCTAATATATGTTTTTTATTAGCTGCTTTACCACTTACATTGTATATTATTCTTTTTAAAACAATTGACTTAAGAATTCTTTCTCTGATTTGGATATTTTGTGGTCCTGCAGTTACCGCTTTATTTTTAGTAATTAATAAGATATTATTGAAACAAGATTCAGGTATCTTTAAAACGTTTTTTAGTGGCTATTTGAAAAACTTTAGGCAGAGCATCCTAATATCAGGAGTTCAAGGTATACTTTTATTTGTACTATATTTGGATATGAAATTTTTTATGGCAAAGAAAATTTTTATTTTATACGACATATTTATGATATTATCTATTTTAGTAATCCTAATCAGTTTGTATATATATCCGCTATTATCAAGATTTGAAATATCTTCAATTAACCTAATTAAACTTTCTATACTATACTCAATAAAAAAATTTCACATCTTAATAATTAGCTTAATATTATTTTTAATCACTACTTATGTTTCTGTACAAGCTCCCACTATATACCTTTTCTTCGGACCTTGCATAACTTGCTACTTTGTTCTAATGGCAGAAAAGAAAATATTTTTTGAAATTAACCAAACCTTCATAAAATAAGCATAAAACGCGACTGTCGCACAATAAATCAGAGTACAAAGTACAGAGTACAAAGTACAAAGAAGGATGATTTACCTTTCCTTGCGTCAGCTAAATCTTAAACTTAACTGTTGTCAGCTTCGCCGACAGCAGCAATGCCGCGATTGCGTAAGCAATCAAAAATAAGTTATAAGATTTTCTGTAGCAAAGCGGAAGAAAATCATCCTTCTTTGTACTCTGTACTTTATACTTTGTACTTTGGTTTAATTGGTTCGCAATGTTCTATTTAATCATCTTACCCCATATAGAAACTCCATTTTTATTTATCCCAGTAAATACAATTGTTGGCTTCCAATTTTCATAGTCCCAGGATGGAATAACCTTACATTCATATTGCTGATTCTTATCATTTTCATCTTTAATATTTATAATAAGAGTATTTTTACCTGTAAACTTCCAACTTCCATTTGTATTGTTCCACTTAACTTCTCCATTTTCCTTTAAAACCATATCTTTTGATTTTATCTGAGAGTTGTCAACTTTAGATAAAATCATGGCTTGCCAATCACCTGGAATAACGTTTTTATCAATTGTTTGTTCTTTCTCTCCTGCATACCTCTCTGGTGATACCATAGGCCATCCATCATCTGACCATAATATTTTTCTAACATTAAGATAAGGCCAATCAATATCCTTTCCGCCTCTAGCATGATGTACAATATAATACTCACCATCATCATTTAATATAGAATTATGACCAGGAGCTTGCCAACCTTCATCGTTTCCAAATTTATATCCACCAAGCACCTTATTTCCTATGTCAAAAGGATTATCTGTTGTATCCGTCATATCCTTTCCATTTGAATCTACATATGGGCCATCTATATTTTTAGACCTTCCAACTCTCACATTATAATCCTTCATTAAAGAACCATAGGAAACAAACAAATAATAATAATTATACTTAGAATTATATGTTATATAAGGTCCTTCAATAGCTCTATCCACACTAGAATTTCTGCTTGCTATATTGGTCCCATATCCATATTTAAGCAGCTTTCCAGTTTTGTTATCCAATCTTGAAATATATATTCCTGACCAAAAAGAACCATAACACATCCACTCATTTCCATCCTTATCAGTGACTATATTAGGATCTATTGCATTTACATCATCTGTCTCATCAGTTTTAAATACTTCACCCATATCTTCATATGGTCCTTCAATTGACTTGCTTCTTGCCATGCCTATTAAAGACTTATTTACTCCAAACTTTGATGCTGCATAATAAAGATAATAATACTCCCCCCTCTTTACTATATCCGGAGCCCATAATGTTGTTGCGCCTGTCCAAGCAACTGCTGTTTGAGGTACACCATCATTAAAAGCATAACCTACAAACTGCCAGTTTATCAAATCCTTTGATTTTCTTATTTGAATTCCTGGCATTGGTGTTCCTCCTACCTTACAATCTGTTGAAAATATATAGTACGTATCTCCATCTTTAAATATGCCTGGATCATGCACATTTAAGCTTCCCCACTTTTTCTCATTATCCAAAATTGTATCATCATACATTTTTTCTTTTACCGGACTCTTTGGAAAACTCAATTTTGCCATCCCCTTTTCCTTATTTATAACTGGTAACTTAAATATATAAAAATAAATTGCACCTATTAAAATAAGAGCAATTAAAATTCCTGATATCATTATGAACTTCTTTTTCATACGCATTACCTTCTTTTCAATATGCTATGTTTTAAATAAGTGTTGCTTTGCACACTTATTTAAAACATAGTTTCATTTACTTTCTTTTTAATCTCCTAAAGGTGTTCCAAACTCTGGTGTTCCATCAGCTTTCCAATCTATCTTCTGCGCTCTTGCATGACGATTAGGATCATCAAGCGGATCTCCCACTATTTCTTTATAATTTCTAGCATGGTAAATTAAAAGATCTTTCTTGCCATCTTCTGAAACAGTAAAACTATTATGTCCTGGTCCATACTGACCTACTTCATAATCTGTTCTAAATACCGGAGCTTCCGATTTAGTCCAGGATTTAGGATTTAACAAATCACTTGTTTCATCAGAAGTTAACATTCCCATACAATAATTATAGTCTGTTGCACTTGCGGAATAAGTTATAAATATTTTGCCGTTTTTCTTAAGCACTGCTGGTCCCTCATTTACTAAAAACCCTATGCATTCCCATGGATGTTCCGGTTTTGATAACATAACCTGCTTTCCTTTAATTGTCCATGGATTGCTAAGTTCAGCAATATATAAATTTGAATTTCCTTTTATTTTGGGATCCTTTTGTGCCCAAACTAAATATCTTACTCCTCTATGTTCAAAGGTTGTTGCATCTAGAGCAAATGATTCCCAGTTAGTTTTAAGTTGTCCTTTTTCAATCCACTCACCTTCTAAAGGATTAGCTGACGAATTTTCAAGTACATAAATTCTGTGATCAAACATTTCTCCTCTAATATCACTAACTTTGGCTGCTGCAAAATATATATACCACTTGTTATCTATAAAGTGGATTTCTGGTGCCCAAATATATGCACTCATTGCACCATCCTTATGCTTTCTCCAAATTACAGTAGGCGTATCATCTCCTAAACCTTGAATAGTTTTAGATTTTCTTATTTGAATTCTATCGTATTCTGGCACTGATGCTGTGAAATAATAGTAACCATCGCTGTGCTTATACACAAATGGATCTGCTGCTTGTTTCACAATTGGGTTTTTATAGCTATAACTTTCCAACATGTCCCTCTCCCTTGCATTAATAATTTTTATAACTACTTAATACCTGTTATTGCAATTGATTCTATTATCTGTTTTTGGAATAATGCAAATATAACTAATATTGGTACCATTGATATAACAGAAGCCGCCATTATTAATCCGTAATCACTTTGAATAGCGTACATTGAGTTAAAAGAAGCTATAAGTACTTGTACTGTACTATGCTCTGGTGTATTTAAATAAATACTTGGTCCAAGATAATCATTCCAACAACCCATAAATCCTAATATTATTTGCGTTGCTAAGGCTGGCTTTACTAATGGTAAAATTATTTTAAAGAAAATTCTTGTATATGAACATCCATCTATTTTAGCCGCATCGATTAACGAATTTGGTAATCCAAACATATATTGTCTTAAAAAGAATATAGTCATTACACTTCCAAACAAACCTGGAATTATTAATGGTAAAAGGGTATCTATCCATCCTAACTTCGTAAACAATACAAATTGAGGTATCATTACTACCGGGAAGGGTATCATGATAGTTCCAAGTAAAGCTAAAAACATTTTATTCTTACCCTTAAAGTTTAATTTTGAAAAGGCAAAAGCTGCCATACTAGACGATAATGTACCGACAACAGTTACACTTAATGCTACTATGATAGTATTTATAAAACCATTTAAAAGTGGTGTCATCTGAAACACCTTAATATAATTGTCCCATTGTGGATTTTTAGGTATCCATTGTGGCGGAATAGCTAACACTTCTGTCTTAGGCTTCAATGAAGTAGAAATCATCCATGCAAGTGGTAAAAGCATAGTTACCGCACCTAGTGCTAAAACAATAAATAGTATAATATCTACATTTCTTTTTTTACGTTTTTGTGAAACCATTCTTTATCATCTCCTTAGCTAAATCATTCCATGTTAGTATCGCTGTCAGTCTTCATATTGTGCCTAAATTGAACAAACGTTACCACAAATATAAACATCGCCAATATCCATGCCACTGCACACGCATATCCCATTCTAGATTCTTTAAATGCTTTCTGCCATAAATAATATACTATAGTAGCGGCACTATAACTTGGTCCTCCGTTATCAACCATTATACTTGGCTCAACATAAACCTGTGACCCTCCTATAATCCCAGTAATTACAATAAAGAAAGTAATAGGTTTTAATAGAGGCACTGTTATATTCTTTAAAATTTGAAATGCATTAGCACCATCAAGCTGTGCAGCCTCATAATATGATTTAGGTATAGCTTGTATAGCTGCGAGATAAAGTAGAATAGTGTATCCAAGTCCCTTCCACACCATCATCATTACAATTGATATTTTAACTGTAGATTCATTTGCTAACCAATTTGGTCCCTTTATTTTAAATAAATCATATAAAATTTGATTTAATAAACCATAATCACCGTTATATACCCATCTCCATAAAATAGCTATTGCAGTTACTGATGATACAACTGGTATGTAATAAATAACTCTATAAGCTTTAGCTCCAAACATATCCCTGTTCATAGCTAGCGCAAGAAGTAATGCAAGAATGAGTCCTATTGGTATTCCTATCATCATATATATAGTATTCCACAATGACTGCCAAAATCTTCCGTCAGTAAATATTTCCTTATAGTTAGCAAAGCCAACAAAATGCATTGATCCAAGTCCATTCCAATCAGTAAATCCTGCAATTACAGAAAAAACTAGTGGCCCTAAGGCAAATATAAAAAATCCTAGTATGGGAGGCAAAACGAATAAGTATCCTGTTTTTGATTCTTCATAATGTAATCCTTTATTTTTAGGCTTCTTTAGCTTTATATTTTTTTTAGTGTTTATATCAACATTTTGCAAATTTCTCACCCCATTATATTCAAAGTATTGATAAACTATTTGAGCTACCAAAATCAGTTTGTATCAATAGATACTCTTATTTTTGGGCTATGTTTTAAATAAGTGTTTATTTCACACTTATTTAAAGCATAGCTTTCTTTAGTAAGTTTAGCTATTTTTTCTGTGCTGCTGCTTGTTGTTTATATGAATCATCTAATAATTTCTGCATTATAGGTTGTTCTTTTTTACAATAATCTGATACTGAAACTTTTCCATCAAGTACAGGCTGTATATTTGTAAAGAATTCATCATACCATGCTGAGGTATAAGTATATTCTGCTGGCATTCTTCTTCCATAATTTTCAACTGCATTTTTAAATTCTGATATGTTTGTTGGCTTTGTTTGGCTGAAATAATCTGAATCTGCTACAGATTTTACATTAGGCATTTGTAAATCTTCAGCTGCTTCTTCTTTATTTCCTTCTTTATCAGCGGACAAGTAAGTTATAAATTCAACTGCTTCCTTAGGGTGTTTAGTTTTTGCAGAAATACCAAATCCAACTGATTGTATCCAAGTTGCAGGTTTTCCTGTTTTAGGACTAACAGGTGGTGTCATTAAGCCGTAGTCAAAAGGTAAACTCTTATTAAATGTAGATATATCCCAAGTTGCACATGCATAAAATGCCATTTGTCCTTTTAGCCATCTTTGATATCCACCTAATGATTGGGTTTCTGAAATAGATGGTGTTATTTTATATTTATTTTGCATATCAACAAAGAATTGAAAAGCTTGAATAAATTCAGGAGTATCTATTGTAACCTTTTTATGTGTTTTATCTAACCAGTCTCCACCATTTGACCACACAAAACTCTGCAATGAAAATTGTGCGGCTAAACCTGTACCAAACTGATCTATTTTTCCATCTCCATTTGTATCCTTAGTAAGTTTTTTAGATATCTGCTCAAATTCATCCCAAGTATACGGTTTCTTAGGATCTGGTAGTGGAATTCCTGCTTTTTCAAACATTGTTTTATTATAAGCCATTATGAATGGTCCCGTTGATCTTGGTAATGCATACAAATCACCTTTTCCTATTTCCTTGCCATCATATCTATATGAATCAAGTGCTGATGACCACATATCATCCAATTTAGATTTATCTACATACTTTTGTATATCTAAAAGTTGATTATTATCTGCCCACTTTCTTACATCTCCAGAACCAACATAATAAACATCGGGTAAAGTATTTGATGATGCAGCTGCTGTAAGCTTTTGACTATAAGTATCTGAATCCGCTGTTATAAATTTTATTGTAATGTTTGGATATTTTTGCTCAAATTTCTTTATAATTTTTTGATAAATTACTTTTTCCTGTGGTTGAGTTGATGCCATCCAACTAATTTCAATTTTCCCGTCACTTGTTTTACCGTTGCTGCTACCACAGCCAGTGAAAAGTGAAGTCGTCATTACAAGTGCCATTCCTAGTACTGCTAATTTTTTCCCTCTTCTTAACATTTCTTTCATTCCCCCATTTGATTTAATTTAACTTAAACTATTTTATGTTTTCCTAAATCTCATATTTACATTATAATCGGTATACGTTTTCAAGTCAACACTATTTTAACTTTTCTTTAATCAATTTATATGTATGTAAACCTTCATTTAGCCATGCTGCAATTATTTTTTCTGAAAATCCCTCTATTTATATGATTTACAGCAACTTTCTTATAGTTTAAATCTTTTTAAATTTATATTGAATAATCATTTTATTAATTAATAAATATAGATTTAATATAAATATATCTATAATAATTTAGGTATATATATATTTATGTTATTATAAAACAATATGTCAACAAAAATATACTTTAATATAGAGGTACAACTTGGAACATTGAAATTGCAAATGCCAAGATTATCCTTACAGCAATATTTTTCAATTCACAATTCACAATGAATGATTGTGAATTGAAAGCATTATTATAAGGATGAATTTGGTGCTTGCAATTTAAATGTTTCAGGTTGTTTATCTATATATCAAAGATTTTTATGGCATCGCTTCCTTCTTTTACGAATGCTATAAACTCGTGCAGTTTTGCATGGCACATTATGACTTGACCGCCTATATAGGTCTTTCTATCAAATACATGAATCCAGTTGCCGTGAGGCAAATAAACCTCACGCTGTTCCTGTCCCTGTTCAACAATTGGTGCAAATAGGATTTCTTCACCATACATGTATTGATCCTCTAGCGTATAACAATTCTCATCCTTATAATAATCAAAGAACATGGGTCTAATAATGGGTTTTCCGGTTTTGCTTGCAATGTCCATGTACTTCTGCGTATATGTTTTCATACGCTCACGGAGTTCAATAAGATTTTTAAGAACAGGATAATTATCCTCTCCAAAGCACCATATTTCATTGTCTCCACCGCTTGGCTCAATTATGCCAGGATGACGTGAAACATGGTTCTTTGTTCTTATCCTTGAACCGTGAAGCCTCATAATAGGACTAAACAATCCAAATTGAAACCAGCGTACAATTAGTTCTCTAAAATATTCACTTTCAATATTACCAGACAAGAACCCACCTATATCTGAATTCCACCACGGAATACCGCTCATTGCCATGGATAAGCCACTCTTAACACTCATTCTAAGAGCTTCAAAACTGGACATAATATCTCCATTCCATACTGCTGCCCCGTACTTCTGGCTTCCTGGATATGCAGCACGTGTCAAAGAGATTATTTTGTCCTCTCCTTCCGATTTCAAACCGTCATAAAACATTTTCACATAATAATATGGATAAAGCATTGCCGTTTGTGCACCGTTGCCAAGATAAAATTTCAGATGCCCAAATTGCTGAGGGTGGACCTCTGGTTCTGCTTCATCCAACCAAAAGTTTCGAATACCATAAGCATAATAATTTTTTTTCACCTTTTCCCATACAAATTCTGCGGTTTTGGGATTCATAGGATCTATAAAAGTCTGCTGACCATAGAAATCAAAGGTACCATACTGTCCATTTTCTGTACGAACCAGCATATTACCCTCGCTCATTTCTGAGTAATTTTCGCTTTTAGGATTGATAGTAGGCCATATAGAAACAATGAGCTTAATATTCATTTCTTTAAGTTCATCACACATAGCTTTAGGGTCCGGCCAATACTTAGGGTCAAACTTCCATTCTCCCTGCTGTGTCCAATGGAAATAATCAATCACAATTGCATCAATGGGAATGCCTCGTTTTTTATATTCACGTGCAACCTGGAGCAAATCCTCCTGAGATTCATAACGCAGCTTACACTGCCAGAAACCTCCTGCCCAATCTGGAAAATCCGAAGCATAACCAGTTAGGTCACAATAAGTTTTCATAACATCTGCTGGAGCCTCACCAGCGTATACAAGATAGTCCGCCTGATAGGCACTGTATGATGTCCACATAGTATGATTGTTCGTCAGCTCACAGCGTCCGGGAGAAGGGTTGTTCCAAAAGAATCCATAACCCAAAGATGAATACACCACTGGAAGGGCAGACTTTGTGTTATAATGAAGCAAATTACAGGTACTTCCTTTGCGATCGAACTGATCCTCCTGTTCCTGTCCTAATCCGTAAAAATGCTCACCTTTATTTGCATCGAAAATTACCTTAACCTGATAATGATCACCTTCACGATGGACATTTCTTGTGGTATAATCTCCTTCAAATTTAGTGTGAAGTATCTGCTTACCGTTACGGAAAAATGATATGATACCTCCATACCAAATGTTTCCCGCTTCAATTTTTGCAGAAACCATGCCGTTTGTAATAATTGCCTCTTTTTCATCACCACTAACAACACACTGATGCTCTGTTTTTGGCGGCAAAAGTGTCCATGATTCCTCTGAAAGCTTAGCATTTTTAGTTGACCTGCAGCGCAAACAGTTTTCTCCATACGCCTCAATCACTGTAAGCTCATCCTTACGTTCAAATATGATTTTATCCTCATATAATGTTATTTTCCCCATACAATATCCTCCTTAGGCATCTTAAACAAGTTTTAATTTTAGCAGAGCTTTATAAGGCTTCTCCATATGTATACTATATCTTTTTTTGCAGATATACGCTTTACTTATTATCACTAAAACTGATACTATATTGACATCTTGCTTCAACATGTTAAACTGAATTAAAACATAGATAAATGAGAAAATATATAGAAGGAAGCATTACAAAATGATAAATCATAGTAAACTAACAAATAATACCTATAAGGAAAACGTCTCACACATAATTGAAAACCGCCCTTATTCCATACATCAAACTCATGTGGCAGCCAATAATAATCTGGTGTTATATCAGCATTGGCACGACGAGATTGAGATTTTTTATCTTGAACAAGGTGAAATTGAATTTGCCATTGAAGATACCCAATTCTGTATTCATGAAGGTGAAGCCCTTCTTATACCACCAAACCTGCTGCACATGGCTACAAAAACAAATAATGAGACATGTAGCTTTTTTGCCTTGGTCTTCAGCCAGGTTTTATTTACTGAAGCCTTCACCAATGCTACATATGCACGTTTTGTACAACCTTTAAAACATAATGGGCTTATTTATCTTTTTAAATTTTCACCAAATATATCTTGGCAGAATAAGGCTTTACTTTTGCTAAAAAAAATCCTATGCTTCTATGGACGACAGGATATTGATACTTGGGAATTAGAGCTTCATGGGCTATTATATCAATTATGGAATCTGTATTATTTAAATCATATGACATCCGTCTCTTTATCAAGTAACTATGTAAAATTATATGGTAAGCTGAAACCTTCTATAGAATATATTCATGAAAATTTTTCATTCGATATGACAATAAGCTTGCTGTCCAAGCAGTCAGGCTTATGCACTGGTACGTTTTGTCGATACTTTAAAGAACTGACTGGATTAACCACCTTTAATTACTTAAACCGATTTCGAATCAGAAAAAGCTGTGAGGCACTGCTAAACACGAGTTTAAATATTACTGAAATTGCTAATATGAGCGGTTTCAACAACATCAGTTATTTTAACCGCTCATTTTTAAAACATGTAAAATGTAAGCCCTCGGAATATCGTAAACAGAATATGAAATTATAATGGTTTAACCATGTGTTTATAACATAGACCTTTCTAAAGTCTAATTTGAATTCCCTGAAATGCATAATTTATTAATTCTTTTACAAAAGCACTGTCAATTACTTCTCCTGTTATCAATAACCTATAGAACACAGGCCCCCAAATTAAATCAATAATTACCTCTACATTCAAATCCGTTCTCAATTCTCCTCTTGAAATTCCACGTTCCAAAATTTGCTTTGAAATATTTCGGCGAGGTGTAAAATATGCATTACGATATATATCTGCTAATTTAGGATCATATTGTCCTTCAGCTATTATTTCAGTAATTACGTTTCCTTTTCTGGTCGTTAAAAACTTTACAAAATTATCTACCTGAATAAACATATCTTCAACGGTTGATCCAGTATTAGGTATTGGAAGTTCTACATTAGTAGCATTTAAAAATCCATCCATAACAACAGCTGCTTTATTAGTCCACCATTTATAAATAGTAGCTTTGCTTACATTAGCCCTTTCAGCAATCTTTTCAACGGTTATCCCTGCAAAGCCATTTTCAATTAATAATTCATATGAAGCATTAAGAATATCTGATTTTGTTTTTTCACTTCGAGGGCGTCCTAATTTTTTATCCATCATAAATTATACCTCCTGTTATATTGAAAACTATACGTATATTATACATTAAAAATTTTTAAAAATACACTTTACAATACTGAACGTTTAGTATATTATATAATATATAAACTAAACGTTCAGTATTTATATGTAAAACTGCAATTATTTTTATTATGAAAAATTTGAATTTTTAACGAGGAGGAATTTTTAATGAAGGTTGTAGCTTTTAATGAAAGTCCTGTTAAGACAGGAAACACTTATCATGGAATAAAAATAGTTATTGATGAAATTGAAAAGGAAGTGAATTATTATGGAAAGCTTAAATAATGATTTTGTGAAAAATAAGATAGAAAATAAACCTGTACTAAGTAATTTATTAATTATGGTTATGGCTATAGCTTGTGGGGTCACTGTAGCAAATTTATATTATATACAGCCATTGCTTGCAGATATAGCTAAAACATTTAATGTCAGTGAAGTTAATGTAGGTTTTGCAGCAATGCTTACACAAATAGGATATGCAGTTGGAATGATATTTATATTACCTCTTGGAGATATAAAAGAAAGAAGAAATTTAATAACAGTAATGCTTTTACTTTCAGTACTTTCCCTTACAAGTATGTTTTTTTCCAATAATATCTCTATGCTAATAATTTCTTCTTTTGCAGTTGGTTTTACTTCTATTATCCCTCAGCTTCTTATTCCATTGGCAGCTCAGTTATCTCCCCCAAAGGAAAGAGGTAAAATAATAGGAACTGTCATGAGTGGTTTATTAATTGGTATATTAGTGTCACGCACATTCAGTGGAATTTTGGGTGGTTATTTGGGATGGAGAATGGTTTATATTATTGCAGCAATTATGATGATAGTTCTTATGATTGCTTTAAGAAAATTAATACCTGTAAGTAAACCAGTTTCTAACATTAATTATATTGAGTTATTAAAATCAACGATAGGATTAATAAAAACAGAATCACTCTTAAGAAAAGTTTCTATTAACGGAGCTATGATGTTTGCAGCTTTTAGTGCATTTTGGACATCACTTACATTCTTACTTGGAAGTTCCCATTATAACATGGGGTCTCAGGTAGCCGGCTTATTTGGCTTAGTCGGAATCGTCGGTGCTTTTGCTGCTCCATTAGTTGGAAGAATGGCTGACAAAAGAGGTTCTAGATTTGTCACAGGAATTTGTATAACTATTGTAATAATTTCTTATGTATTATTTCTTTTTCTTGGCTTTAAAATATTAGGATTAATTTTAGGCGTTATATTGCTTGATTTAGGCGTTCAATCTGGTAATATTTCCAATCAAACCATAGTTCATTCTTTAAATGAAGAAATGCGCAACAGAATTAATACTGTTTACATGGTAAGCTTTTTTCTAGGAGGCTCACTAGGTTCCTTTTTAGGCTCTTATAATTATGCACACTTTGGATGGTATGGAGTTTGTATTTTGGGAATAGCAACTCAAATTATAGCAGCTATTGTTCATAAAACTGCCAAATAATTTTGTAAATTTATAATGTAATAGCTAATTAAAATTATCACAAGGACTAACTTTATTAAAGTGAATCCTTGTGATAAATATAACTTACTTTATTTATGGTATGGTTCTCCGTATCGGGTATACCGTAGACTTCTTATGCTGCTGACAGTTCATTAAGTTTATTATTCAAATTAAATTATGTTATCTACCAATTTTTTAAATAGTCTAATAAAATTTCCACGTTCCTGACTATCATCAAAAACTTGTAACATTGAGTTTATTATTACTACTTCTTCTCTATAATGTTCATCTAATGCCTGCTTCCCCTTGTCAGTTAATGCTAATCCAAATGAACGTAAATCTCTTTCACTTATAATTCGTTTTAATAATTGTTTTCTTTCCAATCGATTTACTGCACTTGTCAATGTACTACTAGGAATGTTTAATAATTTACTAATTTCTCTAAGAATAATATCAGGGTTTCTTCCTACAATTTTTAAGATATTTACTTCTAATACCGTAGCGCCTTCTAATTGCTTTGTGCATATATTCAATTTATTGCTTTGTAAAAGCTTTTCCCACTGTTCAGCTAGTACTTTAACCTGTTGCTCTATACCACTATCTCCCATCTTTTACACCTCATTTTAATATCTAATAAGCCCAATATAAATATAATTATCAGGAATATTATAGTTCTTAGGCTCTTCTTGGTCAATACAAATAGTAGGTTTACGCCCCTCTTCAATACATGATAAGTAAAAATGAGCTATAAAAATTCCAGCATCTATTTTATAACATTCTGATTTTTTATTTATCTTTGTAAAAAATAGTGCATTGCTATCGTCTATAATAACACGTACAGGCTGTCCATTATCTGCCGATGGAGCAAGTGATGACATATAGAGTATTTTTTTTATTGATGATTCTTTTAATAAATATGTACTACAATCATTTTCCCAATCTTTATAAAAGCAAATTTCCCTAATATCCTTTCTTTTAGTAGTGCTCAGTAATTTTCTCATTCCATTATTGTAAAAGCTTTTTTCTGCATAACCTAAAGCAATTACAATAGCAATTTCTTCATTTCCATTTACTTTACAAATAGACTTTATTTTTTCCTTATTATAAGTACCAAGCCAACATGTACTTATTCCTTCATTTTGTAATTCAAGAATAGCTTGCTCCAAAACGAAACCTATATTTTCCATGCAACCATCTTTACTTTCTGTTATTCCAATAATACAATGTGGAGCATTATTTTTTATCATTCCTCCCATAAAACCTATACCAGTTGTTTTAACAATTTGTGGTTCAGTAATTAGCTCAAGCCTCACACTAATATTAGAATTTAAAGGTTTTAAACCCTGTAGGATTAATTTAACCTTTTGTAAGATTTTCGGACTTAATTGTTGCCCAGAATATTTTCTTGTTGATACCCTATTAGTTATCGCATTATATAGATTCATCCACGATTCCTCCTCATTTTTATTTTACGATAATCGTAAAATACTATATTTTTATTATACTTATCTAAGTTATTACTGTCAACGTATATTATACATCTATTATTCCATCCATAATAGATGTCGAATGCAACTCAATATATACATAATTACTTCATATTTTAATTCTAAACAAACAAAAGAAGGAGAACCCACTCAGCTAGTAGTTTTCCTTCTTTATTAATTATGAAATATTTCTGCAGTTTTTCATCAAAGTATATTTATATACTGACAATATCCTTCTTATCTTTTATAGTCATCTTACTTATAATTTATTTAGGTTATAATACAATTTTAAATACCTATTACGTGTGTTAAAATCACTAATATCAATGCTTTTTAGTAAAACCTACGTCATTTATGGTACGGTTCTCCGTAACGGATTTAACGTAGACTTAGTTATTTTATCTTTTCCAACTCACTTTCTAAATAATTTAATGCACCATCCTTACTATCTGCCTCAACATGACCTAATAGTAAGAACCTTAAAGCAGCTTTAACTACCAATATATGACTACTTGTTATTAAGCAAATATCTTAACTAAGCTATGCCTTTGTGCTAAAATATATGGATTAATTTAAAGTCTTAGCCTACTATATTTTAATTGTAAACAAAAATAAGGAAGGAGCCTCCCCATTATTAGAGGATTATCTTTCCTTATTGCTTATGAAATATTTCTGTATCTTTTTGTAAAAGCGCAGCTAGACATATCCAAATTTTTATATAGAAGTTATACTCCCTTTTCTAATACTGGCACATAAATATCCATTACAGTGTCTATAGTTGGATGACACCTTTCATCATAATATTCAAAATCTAATTTTGCTTCATCAAATATATATCCACTATCTTTAAACCACTCTTCAAATATATATTTCCAAGTTTGTTTAATCACATTAGCAAACTCATTATTCAAAGTTTCAGTACCTGTATTAACTGGTGGAGTTGTAAATACAGCATAAGTTGCTTCTGGAACCTCAACTGTAATCATATCATCAGTAACATCGTTAAAATTATCAACTATAACTCCAAGCATATAAGTTGCTTCTCCGTTATCATTGCTTGATGGAATACATAAACCAACCTCACCGTGTTTTGGTGGATTTAATATTTTATACATTTTGCTTTCTAAATTTTCACCATCATAATTAATCCAAAAAGAAGCTACATCTTTTGTATAGTTACCGTTAGTTATATTAGTTTTAATACCATATCCTGCAACCTTAAATGCAGATTTTTTAATAATAGTTGGATTCATAAAATCCCCTCCAAATTCTAACATTAATTTCTTTCCCAAACACCTGTCCATACGCTTTAAATACTGTGTAGGGCTAAATCCAAATTCTTTTTTAAAAGCTTTTGAAAAACCATTATGAGTGTCAAATCCGTACTCTAAAGCTATATCTATTATTTTCTTACCATTAAATAAATCTTTTGCTGCCAATGAAAGTCTTCTTTTTTTTACATACTCCATTAAAGTCATCCCTTGGTTAATATTAAACACTCTTGAAAAATGAAATGTAGAATAACCACACTCATTAGCTATTATTTCTGGTGTTAATTCATTTTTTATATTTTCCTCAATAAATTCGATACATAGTACTATTGCGTCATTATAATTCAAATTCTCACCAACCCTTTCCCCACGTGGTAACTATAGTATAACATTGCAAATATAATAAAACTGTTCCTAATTTGCTAAATTATAATAAAAAGATACCTGATTAAAAGAAGAAGAACCCCCATCATTAAGATTAAATATCTTTTTGACTTTGGGCTATTGGTGAATTATCTCACTATAGCTAGGTGGTAGTATTGAATATGTTTGATACTTTTGTAAAGTGTGCATCAATTGTTTATGTGATTAATTTAGTTTTAAAACATAACCTTTTTATACATTACTTAAAAATTAAGATTAAGTTCCTTGGTCTTGATATAGAAGTTAAAAGCAAAGAAAAAAGTGCCCCATCCTACAAAGAGTAACACTTTTTCTTAATTAAGCTTCAATTAATTTTATCTAATAGCCCTAAAACAAAATAATTTTTCCAAAGATTTCTTAGTGTTGACGCACTAAGCTTTTCTTATTTATATTATATCAGAACTTATATAAACATTTGCTTTTATAATTTATTTAGGATATGATACAATATATAACACTACCACCTTTCTTAAAACCAGTCACATCAACAGTTTAAGAAAAGGTCTACTTCATTTATGGTACGGTTCACCCTTCATAATCCTAATTTATTTTTTCAAACATAAAATCGATAACATATAAGGTGTTATCTAATTTATGTTGGTTGGCGCATTTTTGTTTATGAATTAAGTATTAGGTTATCCTTCAAAAGATATAGATGTTATTATTAATAAGTAATGAAAATTACCTTGGTCTAAGATTAAGTCATTATATAGCATTTTAACTTATAGAGAGGAGAAAAAATATGGATTATAATATTATAGCTAAAGAAATTCTTACATCATACTCTATTTCTGCTCCGATAATTCAATTTATCAGACATAATGAAAATATTACTTTTAAAATAACTGATGGATTAAACAATAAGAATTATTTACTGCGAATACATAAACCTATCACTGAAGGTCTATTTGGTCTACAGCATACATTAGAAGGTATAAAATCTGAAATTAAGATTCTGCAAAAACTTAACCATAAAGGGTTACTTTATGCACAGAAGCCTATATCCAATAATCTCGGAGAGTATATAACTGAATATAATCTAGATAATTTTAACCATCCTTGTTATGCCACAATTTTAGAGTGGATAGAGGGTTGTACTCTCACTCTTAAGGAGGATAATATTAATGAAATCACTTTTACACTTGGACAAAATCTTGCATTATTTCATAAATGTTTAAAAGATTTTAAACCGTCAAAAGACTTCACAAGACCAATATATGATGTTGATAGAATTGATACTGCTATTGAGGAACTAAAATATTGTGTTGAAGTTAATCTATTTAGTATGGAACATTATGATATTATTAAAAAGGTGTTGATTTTAGTTAAGGACCAAATTAATGAGCTCAATTTAAGAGAAGATACATTCGGTATCATTCATGCAGACTTACAGCTGGGAAATATCGTAGTTAACAATGATAACCCCTGTTTAATAGATTTAGGATTTTGTGGTTTTGGATACTATTTATTCGATTTAGGCAGTGCTGCAACTATTTTCCCTAGTAAATTAAGACAAACCTTTTTACAAGGATATTCATCTAAAGCTTCATTTTCTTTTGATGACCTAAAATATATAGAAGGACAAATATTTATGGATACTTTTATAAGTTATGTTTTATTTATGAGGGATAATGATAGGAATTCCTGGATAAAAACTAGTGCATTAAAAAATTGTGATACTCTTTGCAAAGACTTTTTAGAAGGTAAAGAAGTCTTCTATTCACTCTAATAAGAAGAATTTTGAATTTCACACTTGACTAAGTTAATGCATAATACCACCCTCGATAGTAGTTTTTATATTATCGAGGAATGAATTAAATTTGATTTCTAATTTTAAAAATCATTTAAATAAGGTTGTCTTATAAGCGCCAACCTTATCTTGTATACTCTATAACTGTAAATTATTCTAAGCTAGCTAGTAAAAGTGAATATATATAAAGTGAATATATATTATGTAAATATTTTTTACCTCTAAATACTTCATAACTTGAACCAGATAAAACAAATCCAAGATTCTCAACTAGGCGGATTGATCTTTTATTATCAATAGCAATACATGCTCGTATCTCTTTTATATTCATATTTCTTGCAGCAAATGTGATGATTTCTCTCATCGCTTCTTTCATGTAGCCATTTCTCCAAAATTCTTCTTTAAGGTCATAACCGATTTCAACCTTACACTCTTTATGATTCCAACAATGAAACCCACATGTACCCATTTTAACTCCATCTGATTTTCGTATAATAATCCAACGGTGTTGCAATCGTGGTTCATGCTGTATATAAAAATCAATAATTTCATCTGCACCTTCAACATCAGTTAATGGATCTGCATCAAACAAATATCTGTTGACTACATCATCTGAAAACTGGCTAAATATAAACTCTCTATCATCACTGGATATGTTTTTGAGAAATAACCTTTCTGTTTCTATATCATAAAAAAACATCTTTTTTCTCCTTACATATATAAATTTTAATTGATTAAAAATGTTTTATAAAGTTCAGATAGTTTCACTTTATTGAAATATAATAGTCAATACTGTTTTTATTTTGGTTAATAACCTCATAATCAGAAGTTGTAGAAAGCTCGAATCCAGAATTAGGCAGCCAAATCCCATCAATATAGTCATATACAGATTGATTTAGACTTTCACCGTTTAAAATATTATTCTTAATATCATAATTAAAAACAGCATATTTAGCTTTTGGTATAACCTTCTTCACCATACCTTGAGAAATATCATTATATTCTGATACTTCAACACCATAAAAATAAGTGTAATTAATCTCATCATTCTCTTTGATTATATCTTGCACATCATAATCATAAGCTGCATAATACAACTCGGCATTTACTCTATTTTCAATCTCCGCTGTCATTTCCATGAACTCGTTTTTTACTTTTGATAAAAGTCCAAATTTTATATTCTCACCCTGATTTATTTTTCTTGATATGCCTAAAAGTAATCTCTCATCTTTACAAATAATCTCTGGTTTCAATATTACCACCCCATTTTTATTATTATTTGAAAGTAAATTGATTCTTTCAAACAGGCATAGCTCTGCTTTAACTTTCCTAAAACTACTTGGCGATTCGCCATAAGCCAATTTAAAAGTTCTTGTAAATGCTTCATGTGATTCATAACCATATTCAAAAGCTATTTCTGTTACACTGCGTTTTGAAGTTGCTAGATCAAACATTGCATTGCTTAACTTTCTTTTGCGAACATATTCTTTCACTGAACAACCAACAAGTGGTCTAAACACCCTGTAAAAGTGTGGAATAGAATAACCTGCAACTTTAGCTATCTCTTCTAGCTTAATATTTTCTTTTAAATTATTCTCAATATAGTCTATTGCCTTTTGAATATTGATATAGTAACTCATAAAACACCCCCACTCTTACCTTATATCTAAATAATATCTTATAAAGATAATAAATACTTGACATATTTTATCATCTTTATAAGATACTTAAACAGAAAATTAAGAGTTAAGAACCATTAGCCTTAATTTTTCTATGTCATTGACATCCATTACTTCACTAAAAACCAGTAATATCAACAATCTTAAAGAAGATCTACGTTATTTATGATACAGTTCACCGTATCCCCCTTAAATGCGAAAAGGTAAAATAGATTATCTCTCTATTTTACCCTTAATAAACCTTTCAATTTTATCAGCACACTCAATAGCACTTATCATATCTTCTGCTGTAACATCTAATTGATATGGATACCTAACTTGCACACCATATGGTACTAACTCAATGCATTCATCTTCAATTATATTAAAACTGCTATCAATTGCTTTACATTTATTATTAAGCAATACTAAATCATGTGTTTTCTCTATCTTGTTGCCATTTTTAACCAAATAACCTTTTAAGTACTTTTCGGCACTTTGTTCACAATGATAACATATTATCTCTATAGGTTTAGGATACATATTTATTAAGAATTTAGCTGACTCCAAATCTATTTTTGCAAATTCAAGCCACTCTTCATAAATTTTATTATTATCCATAAATCTTTACTCCCTCATGAAAAATTTTACCTTCCAAAGTGCAATCTGATTTAGCTCGCTCATTAAACTCATCACTATAATAAACTAACAAGTCAACAGGCATACTTTGAACCTTAGCCATAGCTTTTCTAACAATCTTCATTATTTCAACTTTTCTTTTACTTTTATCATCAGTTATTATACATATATCTAAGTCACTGTCTTCATTAGGATTTCCATATGCATATGAACCAAATAAATAAATTGAACTTATATCAAAAACATTATATATTTCTTTTATTAAATTATTTAATTCTACTTTAACATCATGTGGCATAATCCTCACCTACCTCTACTTTAATTATATACCATCTTGATGATATATAAGCATACAACACCTATTATCGCTTTATGTAATTATTTCACAAATTGGAATTTAGTACATAACACTTTCAAGAAGGCCGAACTTTTTTAGACATGCAATATATTCTGAAACACAAAAATAATTTTGAATATCCTTTTCATCTAATCCCTGAAAAGCATATAATTCATCCCAAAGTAAACTACTGCCTTCACCATAGAAAAATCCTGATTCTATGTCACCCCCGCCAAAGATATTAATTCAATTATAACATATTTTATAAATATACTATTGATTATTATACAGTTTTTTACCTATAAAAATAGCCTTATGCAAGTTATATCAATGTATAAGGCTTAACCACGATTTATTTGTGATAAAGTTCTCCGTAACCACTGCAAGTGAGGTTTTTCCATTTTATTCTTATATTTATCTTTACATAATTATGGTATAATTCTAAAGTACAATTTTATAGTTAAATGTGGGCTACTGATATCACTCATCCCTTTTGAAGGGAGGTGATACATATGAGTAACAATACTTTGATGTTACTATTTCAGGCAGGATTATTTTTATTAGCACTACTAACATTTATAGTGTTACTTATTGATAAAATGTCAAAAAAATAGTAGCCCCCACTCGCAATTGGATGCTACTATTTTTAATCATATTAAATTATAGTGATACCAGTTGCCTATGCAACTAGAATTGTATACTATAGGGTGTTGGTAGCACCCTATTTTTATTTTCTGTACTCTTATTTATATTATATCAAATTTTTATAAAAAATAAACCTATATAATTTTTTCTGTTTAAAAATTTTCATTTTCATAATATAAATTGGAATTTATGGCTCCATCCACTCTCTTTTCAGAATGGCATATTGATAGGTATTTTCATAATGCGGAGTTCCATCTGGATTGTTCACGAAAGATATAAATTCCATAAAGAGTCCTTCTTTTCTCATTCCAAGTCGCTCACAAAGCTTTTGGGATGGAATATTATCGTCTTCAGCATAAGCATATATTCTCCTTGCATCGTTATTGAAGAGGTAGCCGATTAATGATTTTGCGGCTTCAGTTGCATAACCGCTCTTGCCGTATTTTAAGTTAAAATTCCATCCGACGCTATATGTATCAGGCTCCTCTTTTATGGCAAAAATATCCCCAATAATTAAATCTGTATCAGCCAAGCAAACAGCAAAATCTTCACCTTCTTTGCCTCTTCGCTCAACTTCTTTTTCTGCTTCATCAAGTGAATTTAATTTTTCACTCATAAAACAATGCACAGGTGGGTGCTTAAGGTATTCATATAATCCCTCAGTATCTTTTTTCTCAAAATCACGAATTGTCAATCTATCTGTTTTCAAATGCATTTAATAATTATCTCATTTACTTCTAATTTTCACTTGAGTTATATCCTGTTGTACTAATTCTAATTTGGTAATAAACACAGCAAAATACAATCAGCGTTGTTGTTAAGATAGTATATTGTACTGAAAAAAGTGGGACAAGATCTTTTCGGATCCTATCCCACTTAAATAATCTTTTGATTACAATTCCTCTGATAAAACAAGTCTATTATACCATATTCATACAAAGAAGCAACGACAATTACTTGTGATACAGTATTTTCACCTATAAAAATAGCCTTAGACAAGTCATATCAATGTCTAAGACTATAAATTCCACTTACTTATGATATGTTTCTCCGTAACTACTCTAAATGAGGTTTTTCCATTTTATTCTTGTGTATAAACTCTACATAATTATGGTATAATTCTAAAGTGATATTTTGAAATCCGTAGTAGGATGGCTGCGGAGGTTTTGAACGTTTTATCCTCCTTATGGGCTATTGGTGAATTATTTCACTGTAGCTTAGGAGGTGGTATTGGATATGTTTGATACTGTTATAAAGTGTATATCAGTTGTTTATGTAATTAGATTAATTCTGAAACATAATCTTTTTATACATCATTTAAAAATTAAGATTAAATTTCTTGGTCTTGATATAGAAGTTAAAAGCAAAGAAAAAAGTGCTCCATCCAGCAAAGATTAGCACTTCTTCTAAGATTCATAATTAAAACATAAATCTAATCCAATAGCCCTAAAACAAAATAAATGTTCTAAGGATTGCTTAGTGTTGGTAGCACTAAGCTTTTCTTATTTATATTATATCAAATTCTTATAAAAAATAAACCTCTCTAGTGTTGTATTTTTAAAATTTTTTATAAAATCTGAAAAATCATATTAACTATTTCATTTAATTATAAGAATAAAATTTAAACAACTATAGAAGCCTCACCTTCTACTTTATACTTTTAATAACAAATTCATGCATACGCTTTGTTGTAAAGCCTAATTTCTCATATAAGAACTTTGCTGGATTTCCTTCAACTACCCATAGACTAACCTTTTGACATCCTCTATCTAGCAACTTATTTATAGAATAGCTTACTAATGTTTTGCCATATCCATTGCCTTGATTTTCTATAGCTACTGCAACTCCATCAATTTCATTATCATCAATTATAGCTACAGCTACTATTTTGTTATATGCTCTTAATACAAATATGTTTTCTGCATTTTCTTTATATTCGTTTTTCTGTTTTTCACTTGGACGGCTCAATGTGGATTCTAATCCTACCAGTAAACGCATTTTATGAAAAGCCTCACTAAAGATTTTTTGACATTCATCATAATCCTTGTCATCATAATTATTAATTTCACAATTATCTATCGCAAGTTTATTACCAATATAAACCATAAAATTTGAATAAAACCAATTCTTGTATCCATTTTTATATAAAAATGTTTTTTCTAATTCATTATCCTTAAAATCACATACTATTTCCTCAACTCCAGCATTTCTCATGCTATTCTCTAATGCTTTCAAAAGCATAGTTCCAATTCCTTCTCTTCTTCCGGATGGCTTCACATATAAAGTCATGCTACTCTTTTTATCTGCCCCAGTAAATATACCTACAGCAAGTATTTCATTTCCATTTTTAACAATCATGCCATATTGTGGCCATTGCTCTAAACATGCAATTATATCTTGTTTCACAAAACTATCGTCTGTAATAAGTTCATTAATTGCTGGCTTATATTCATTTTTATACTGCTCAATATACATATGTATTAATAACCCCCATACCAAAATTTAACTGAAAATTCTATTTAAATATTATCATATATTATATCCGGCTATCAAGCTACAACATTTTTCTCAAACAAAAATGCGCCATTCATTATATCCTATTTTATTATATTACTTATGATATGGTTCACCCTTCATAATCCTAATTTATTTTTTCAAATCCAAGCACCATCAATGTTCTTCAGCAAAACTGACAACATTTAAGTTTAAGATTTACCTGACGTAAGTTTATTAATATGCAAAGTTTTATTACACTACTATTGAGAATACTTCTCCATAATTATAAGTTATGTATTAAGTCATATCAATTAAATTAGCTGCAAGTATAGTATACTTATATGTAATATGTTTTCATACGAGGAGGAATATAATGAAATTAGTTTGTATTGGTGATAGTTTAACCTATGGATATGGAGTTTCATCAAAATTCTCTTGGGTAGAGCTTTTAAAAACTCATTTTAATATGGATGTAATAAACAAAGGAATAAATGGAGATACCACTTCTGGAATTCTCTCAAGATCCTATAGAGATGTTATATGCGAAAAACCAAATTACGTAATCATTATGGCAGGAACAAATGACATTCTTATGGACTATCCTTTAATGTTAATTAAAGATAATATTGAATTACTAATAAAAGAAGCAAAAGAAAATAATATAATACCTATAATAGCCCTTCAGCCACCCATAATAGGCGAACTTGCGAAAATTTATTGGGATTCTGAAATAAATTATGAAAGAATTAATTTAAACTTATCTGCCTATATTACTTGGTTGAAATCCCTTAAGGTTACTTTTATTAATTTTTATGACGAATTTTTAAATAAAAATAATATTAAAAGCTTATACAGCGACGGCATACATCCAAATGCTGAAGGACACAAATTAATGTTTGATATAGTTGCAAAACTAGAGATATACAATCTGGAACATTAAAATTCGAAATTCCAAGTTTATCCTCACAGCAATATTTTTCAATTCACAGTTCACGATGCACAATTCACAATGAAGGATGATTTACATTTCGCTTCTCTCAGGTAAATCTTAAATTTAAATATTGTCAGCTTCGCAAGCACCATATATGGTGCTGTTGCGTAAGCAATAAAAAATAAGTTTTGAGATTTTTCTACGCTTGCGTAGAAAAATCATCCTTCATTGTGCATTGTGAACTGTGAATTGTGAATTAAAAATATTATGCTATTTATGATTTCAATGTTTCAAGTTGTCTATCTATAATTATGAAAATAATTTATAATTCTTTTCTTTGAATATTTTAACAATACTACTTGAAAATATATTTTACTATATGTATAATATATTTAACAAATTAAATTATATATTACAAACGTAAGTTATAATTAACAATAACTAAATATATTTAAATATAAATAGGAGGCTTACTAAGTGAATTTAAGTACAATAATAGCAGAAAATCTTAATCGATTAAGACTTGAAAGAAATTTAAGCTTAGGTCAATTATCACAATTATCCGATGTTAGTAAAGTTATGCTTTCACAAATTGAAAAGTGAGATGCAAATCCAACAATAAATACTATTTGGAAAATTGCAAAGGGTTTAAATGTGCCTTATACACTACTTATTGATAAACATGAAAGCAAAACTTCTGTGATTAGAAAATTAGAAACTGAAAAACAAATTACTGAAGATGGAAAATACAGAGTGTATTGTTATTATGGGGATACACCACATAGAAATTTTGAATTGTTTTTGCTTGAATTGGATTTAGGTTCAGAATATACTTCCATTGGACACACTGAAAAATCTCAGGAATACATTACTGTTTTTCAAGGAGAACTTTTATTATCAATAAATAATGAGGATTATTTAGTTAAAAAAGAGGACTCAATATGTTTTTCATCAACAAATCCACATACGTATAAAAGTTGTGGAAAAGATACTCTTAAGGCTATAGTTGTTAACTTTTATCCAATTTAATAATATAAAATACGCCAGTAATTGAGGGAGGTCTTTATATGAAAAAAGCTATTAAAGCAGCATTCCCAAATACAATACCAGTTATGCTTGGATATATTTCAGTTGGTATGGCTTTTGGACTGCTATTTGAAAAGTCGGGTTACAATTTATTGTGGGCAATTTTAATGAGTACAGTTGTATATGCAGGTTCTATGCAGTTTATAGCTATTAATCTATTAACAGGTGGAACAGGCTTTGTTGAAATAGCACTTATGACTTTGTTTGTGAACTTTAGACATTTATTTTATGGCTTATCTTTTATAGATAAATTTAAAGATATGGGGAAAAAGAAAACATACATGATATATTCTCTTACTGATGAAACTTACTCCTTATTATGTTCTGTAAAAGCACCCGAAGGAGTTAATAATAATTTGTTTCTTTTTTGTATATCATTTTTGAATCAGATGTATTGGATAATTGGAACGATTATTGGCTCTGCTGTTGGTTCACTTATTAAATTCAATACAAAAGGAATTGATTTTGCAATGACAGCTTTATTTGTAGTTATTTTTATCGATCAGTGGTCTTCATATAAAACTCATATTCCTGTTATAATTGGAATTTTATCAACTATTATATCTCTTTTAATTTTTGGGCCTAATAATTTAGTTTTACCATCAATGATACTTATAGTTATAAATTTGATGATTTTTTCTAAACAAATACAAAGGAAAAATTGCATAGGAAGTAATGGAGGCGTTAAAAATGCATGTTAATACTAGTTATACTCTACTTGCTATTTTAGTTATGGGCGCTATTACATTTGCCATAAGAATGGCACCTTTTATTTTATTTGGTAAGAAAAAATCTACGCCAAAATATGTAGTTTACATAGGTAATTATTTGCCTCCTGCTGTAATGGCTATGCTCATAATTTATTGCTTAAGAAATATCAAATTATATTCCTTTCCTTTTGGAATACCTGAAGCAATTGCAATTATAGTAGTAGCGATTTTACATATATGGAAACATAATAATTTAATTAGTATAATAGTTGGAACAATTGTATACATGATTGAAGTGCAGTTAATATTCTAATATGGCATAAAAAATATTATCTAACTTTAACCTTGCCCCTGTCCCCACTGCTTCATTAAATCTAAAACACTTTCAGGCATTTTATTTGCTTGACTCAATATACTTTCTGCAGATTGTTGAAGTATACTAGTTTTAGATTTTTCCATAGCCTCTTTCGCTACATCAACATCTCTTATCTTACTTTCTGCACTTTGCAAATTTCCAGATGAATTATTTGTCAGGCTCATCGTGTGTGTTAACCTATTTTGATATGCACCAACCCCTGCTCTTGCTGATGATACTATATCTATTGCATTATCAATCTTATCTATCGCAGAATTCGCATTTTGCTGTGTGTCTACTAGCAAGCCATCAATACCAATTTCCTTTGGTGTTACATTCTGCACATATATCCTAACGGCATCATTCTTATTACCTGCTGTTTGTATGTCTGCATAAAAAAACTTATCTGTTCCTGCTGGTACTTCACCATATACTCCAAGTTGAAATACCCCACTTCCGCCACTAGGCCAAGTATAACCAGCTTCTGATAGCCTATCATCATAAACATATAGTTTAGGTCCATCTGCAGCTAACTGTGAATAATGATTTACAAAACTTGTAGCATTGCTTGGTACATCTGGTGGAACAGGCTCCCCACCATTACTTATAACTGTCGTAGATTCGGGATTAAACACAAACCCTGCTTGTCCGTATGCTGTTTCCATTATTTTATTTGCTAAATCAGTACCATTTGTAATCGAACTTACATCGACCTCCATTACAGGATTAGCATCATTTAAACGTGACGTATCAGGAGTTCCATTTACAAATTTAATACTATATGTCTTTGTACAAGTGCAGCAAGTATATTGAACTCCTTCACCAACTAATTTAGCCACATCAGCAGCTGAATTGATATTACTAAAATCGATAATAGCGCTTGCATATTGTTTGCCATTATATGTATATTTATCAGTTACGCCTCCACTGGTAGTAACATAATTCACATCTTTAGCTAATGAATTAGTTACTCCTCCATTTCCATATTTATCATACTCCCCAGATAACAGTGAAAGTCCATTAAATTTTGTATTATTAGATATATTATCTGCTTCTTTTATTAACTGATCAATTTCACATTGCATGGCTTTTCTATTATCATCATTATAGGTTCCATTGGAGGATTGAACCGCTAATTCTTTGCATCTTTGCAATATATCTTGAATTTCTTTCATTCCACCATCAGCAGTTTGCAATAATGAAATACCATCTTGTGAATTTTTGCCTCCTTGATCCAATCCCCCTATCTGGGCTTTCATTTTTTCTGATATAGAAAGTCCAGCTGCATCATCAGCCGCTTTATTTATTCTACATCCAGAACTTAATTTCTCTATTAATTCTGACATTTTTTTATTATTAATTTCAAGTATTCTATTTGTATTGACTGCAGCATTGTTATGATTAATTATCACGATGAACACTCCCAATATTAATTTCGCATATAGTTATATATTACCACAATTATCACCTCGCTCGTAGATAATTGATTTTTTTTTGCAAAATAATGAAAAATATGATATAAAATACACTATGATATAGTTAAGAAAGGATGAATATTTATGAATTTTAAATACGCGATGCCAACAAAAATATATTTTGACGAAGATGCAGTTTTAAAAAATAAGGAAGTGTTTAAAAACCTTGGCAGCAAAGCTTTAATTGTAACTGGAAGAAGTTCTGCTAAAAAAAATGGATCCTACAATGATGTTGCAAAGGCACTATCTGAGGTGGGCATAGAACATATTCTTTTTGATGAAGTTGAAGAAAATCCATCTTTAGAAACTATAGAAAAGGGCAGCAATGTTGGAAAGGCAAATAACGTAGATTTTGTTATAGGCATAGGTGGCGGATCTCCTATGGATGCTTCAAAAGCAATTGCTATTTTCATAAAAAACCCAAAAATAAATATAGACAATATTTTCTCTCAAAAGCAACTAGAAAGCATTCCTGTAGCAGCTGTACCAACAACTTCTGGAACAGGTTCAGAGGTTACCCAATACAGTATTGTAACTTCAAATAAAGAAAAGACAAAAAAGAATTTAGGACAGTTCGTATTTCCCACAGCCGCTTTCCTTGATAGTAAGTACACTTTTGATTTACCTTATAATATAACTGTTAATACAGCCATAGATGCCTTTACACATTTAGTTGAAGGCTATTTAAATTCAAATAGTACTTACATGTCTGACATTTACGGTGAAAAAGGCCTTGAATTATTTAATTTTTGCTTTAAAAAGCTAATTAAAAAGGAACTAGATACTGAATTTAGAAACAAAGTCATGCTTGCTTCAAGCTTAGGTGGAATACAAATAGCTCAAACTGGAACTTCACTTCCTCATGGCATGGGTTATCCCCTTACATACTTTAAAGGTCTTCCTCACGGCCTAGCAAATGGAGTTTTGACAATAGAATATTTAAAATGCTTTAAGGATACAACAAAACTTGAAAAAATGCTAAAAGCTCTTGGATTAAGTAATTTGGAAGAACTTGAAACAATTTTAAAACAATTAGTTAATGTAGATATTCAAATAACAGATGAGGAAATACTAGAGTATTCTAAATCCTTTGTTTCGAATAAGAATAAACTAAAAAATCATCCAGAAGAAGTAACATTAGAAGATATAATAAGAATTTATACAAAAAGCTTAAAAAAGTAACTTTATATTCTCACAATATAAAATTAATGCGAAGCATTAAACCAGAGTAGAGAGTAAAGAGTAAAGAGTAGAGTGAATGATGATTTTCTTCCGTTTCACTACAGAAAATCTTAAAACTTATTTTTGATTGCTTGCGCAATCGCACCATATATGGTGCTTAGCGAAGCTGACAACATTTAAGTTTAAGATTTACCTGAGCATCGCAAAAGGTAAATCATCCTTAACTCTACTCTTTACTCTCTACTCTCTGCTCTAAATAATGGTTCGCATTTTTTTTATCATAAAAATTGAACTACTTTGAAATAGTTGGCAATTTTACTATACATCTGAATTTAGGAGCCTTGCCACTTGCTCTCATTTCAGATTTTCGTTTTTGTATTTGTGCTACTATTTTGTCAGCCTCTGCTTGAGTCTTACAGCCTGCTGCTACATGAGATTTAACTTTGGCAATTTGCCTATCAAATTCTGCATCCTTTAAAACACATACCTGTTCTCTTTGTGCTGCTGTCATGGAAGGCCAATTCTTATCTAATGTTTGTTGTTGTAATTGTATTGCAGCTTTTCGCTCACATCTATTTTTTTTATGAGCCTTGGCTCTTGTTTGAATGATAGTTCCGTTTTTCGCGTTCACTACTACTTCTGATTTCTTTCTATTGCTGCTCGTGATATCAATTTTATAAATAGCCACTCCATGTTTAGTCCTAAGTTCAATTTTATTAATGGTGCATCCCTTATTTTTCTTTTCCACAATATCACTTACTTGTTGAACACTAATTTTAGCCTGTGCTGCAAGTGATGGTTGTGCAACGGATACTTTTGAATTCGCTGCAAATGCAACATATGCAGTTCTAGACGACAGCGTTATTACAGCCGCAGTTAAACTAGTTATTAATAAAGCTTTTTTGTTCATTTTCATAATAAATTTCTCCAATCATTTTTCGTATATTTTACAAAACTTTAAATAACATTGAGAAATACTTGGATAATCAGGATTTAACCCGCTTTCATAGCTATATTATTACACTTACTAAAAAAAATATTCACAAAAGTAAATATTGTGAACTAAGTGTAGTGCAAAACCAAATAACAAGGGACAGGAACTTTTGATAGTTGAGCTAGTTTTAATAGATATTAAAAACTTGGAAAAACAAGGGTGTAGTACAAAAACTTAAATAATAAGTGGGAGCTCTGCATAAAAAAATGATGTGAGGAATAGCGTTGAAGAAACATTTAAATAAAATTTTATAAATCTTAGAGACTAAATCGCAAAAGTCTTAGAAATTTCAATTGTTTGAGCTGCTTCTTGCGAGTTATTGAAAGTTCTTAGAATTTTGAGATTTAGTCTCTTAGATTTATTAATTTTATTTAAGGTTTCAAGATGCTATTAATCACATCATTTTTATGCAGAGTTCCCACTTATTATTTTGTTTTGCACTACACCTTTGTTCGCAATAATTTTACTTTACGAATTTAATAGTTCCTGCTTTTCTTTCATGTTCCTTTGTTTCTTGATCTGGGTATCCAATTGCTGCTATTCCCCAAACCACATGATTTTGAGGTATATCAAAGCTTGTTAATACTTCTCTTACTGCCTTTTCATCACAGATAGTTTTGAGCTGATTAATCCAGCATGAGCCTATACCTAAAGAATGAGCCATTAAAAATATATTTTCTAATGCACATGAACAATCTGCAAGTCCATTTGTATTTTCTTTATCATTAGATAGCATAATTAAAGTTGCTGGTTTATAAAAATTGTAGCCTTCATCTCTTCCCAAAGCTTCTCTAACAACCTTTGCAAGGAGATCAATTTTTTCTTTATTTTGAACGACAGTAAATTGCCAACTTTGTTTGTTCATACCGCTTGGTGCATATGTTCCAGCCTTTAAAATTAATTCTAATTCCTCATCTTTTATTTGCTCTTCTTTAAACTTTCTTATACTTCTTCTTGTTAAAATATTTTGTAAAACTTCATTCATAGCCTATTACCTCCTAAAATTTATAATTACTAAGTTTATTATAAATCAAATTCAGCCTATATAACAAATCATTTAGTTTCAAATTTCTTAATATTTGTTCCTGTATTATTTATCTTAGCGTGAACATTTACCTTTACAGGAACCTCTTTAAAAATTTCATTCCAAGACTTTTCGTAGTACTCATGCCACTCTTTAGGGTGCTGCCTATAAAGATCAAAGCCAAAGCCAAATATGTCTGTATTTAATTTACCCTGGCCTTTTTTTAATGCAGCCTTAACATCTGAATATATACTGTTTGCTAGCTTTTCTTCAGCCAAATTAATTGTTGCTGAAGTTATGTATTCATTTCCTCCACTGCTGTAATACTTTCTTAAAGCCGCCTCAACACTAACGTCTACATATATAACGGGTGTATTGTTTTCTATTTTAACCTTAATTTTACTCCTTGATCTTGTTATATAATAATATAGCATTCTTTTATTATATTCATCAAAAGCTTGAGCTTCATTTTTGTTCTTAAACCGTGGATCATCTATATTAGAAGTTTTATAAGAAATAATCTTGTTACCTAATATCCAATTTAACCCCAAAGTTTCCTTATCATCAAGCCAGTCAATAAATTTATCCTTTTTAAAAACTGCCATACCATCAGCAATCAAATTACCATCTTGTTCTATAGCAAATCTAATATCATTCCGTGTTCCACCTGTTGGATTACCTTCCCCATTATTGAATGACGTAGTTATTATCCTTGGTGCTACTGCTTCAACGCCTTTCCTCGCCATCATAATTAAAAAATCATGAAAGGTTACAGAAATTACAGTACCATTACTTTTAGATGCACTTAAAAGTAAACGCATCTTTCTTCCTGATGAAGTTGTAGAATTAGGATCACGTGTAGCAATTACTCCTTCAGCTTTTCCTGGCACAATTATTAAATTTACAGAATTACGAATTCCTGGAGTACGTTCAAAATATTCAACTAAATCCCCCATAATATATCTGGCTGCATCCTCACCAATAATCAAAACTTGAGTGTATCCATAAAACAGTTTGTTGGGACTTGCCTGTTGAAGCTTTGTAAATGCATCCATTAAAGTACTGGCAGATGCAGAATAAACCGTTCCTTTACTTGAACCACCGCCTGGTTTTCCTGATGAAGATTGACTTACGGGAATAAATTGAAGTGTTACTGTTACTTTATCTGATTTGGTATCTAAATCTATTCCTATAGAATAAATTTGTGTCATTTGCTCATACTCCTCATAATCCCAACATCCACTAAGAAACAATACAAGAATTAATATGAGTAATGACAATATGCCCTTTTTCATCTTATGTCACTTCCGTTACCTTTTTTCATAATGTGCATACCCACGAAAGCCATTATCAAAACAATTACTACAAATGGCAGTAAAACATAATAATCCATAAATAAAGAAAGATAAAATGCCTTGTTATAAGAATTCAACTTTACGGCAAACACTAAAATTGCTATGGAAATCAATATTAATAAAATAGTAGAGTATTTTTCTTTAATAAGTTTTTTTATTGGAATCCAAGTACAATATAAATATAATGCTATTCCAGTAGTGCAAATAAGCTGATAAGTAGCTAAAATAAATAATTCTAATCCTCTTATATAATCTCCAAAATATATAGCCCTCGATATTTCAACACCTGCAAAAGAAACATTTTCTAGTAACTCTGTACCAGATATTCCTTGCATAATAAATACCGCCAATGACAATATAAATGCCCAAAATCCAATTCCTTTTATTATGCCTTTTCTATTACCATCCGTCTCCGGCATATGTTCTGTCATTACTAATATGAACAAAATTATTGCAGATGCTGAACCTAAAGAAAAAAACAGTGAATTTCCAAATTTTAAAATGCTAGTATCAAATATTGGATATATGTTTTTAAAATGAAATTCCTTAAAAAAACTAAATGAAAAACCCGTAAAATAATTGATTATATACCATACAGTAAGTAATTCAACCGTTCTTCCAAAAAGCATAATTTTGTTATTTACAAATAAGAAAGCTATTATAACAATAGAAAGCATAATTACCCATACAGGCGTCGTTGGCAAAAAATATGTCTTAACCATTTCCGTAAAAAAGTTTAAAACAATTACTCCTAAAATAATGTTTATTATTCCATTAATTATAACTATAATTATGTAAAAAGGCTTCCCAAAGCTAATATTTATAATTTCAAATATATTATGTTCAGGATAATTTTTGCTTAAATGTAAAACAGCAATAACAAAAGGGATTGTTAATAAAGGTCCTATAATTGACGTAATCCAGCCACTTCTTCCTGCTAAATGTGCCACCCAAGTTCCGTTAAAGCCCATACTACTGCATCCACTTGCAAATGTAAGATAAATAATTTGTTCCCTTGTGAATCTATCATATCTCAACCAAATTCACCTTCTTTACTTTTTAGGCTTATCTCTATCAATATCCGTAGTAAGTCTTAACTTACTTTTAAGCATTTTAAAAGGCGCCCTAATAAAAATATCCGTCCATGCTTTAGGCTCAATTGGTACAACTGGATACAAATATGGTACCCCAAATGATTCTAAAATAGACATTCTCCATAAAATAACAAAGCTGCCACTAAAAAGCCCAAATATCCCTAAGCTTCCCGCTAACATTATTAAGAAATAGTTAATTATCCTTGAGGTATTTACAAGTGTAGTTGATGCAATGGCAAATGAAGCTATAGCTGAAACCGCTATCACTATTATAAGTGATACACTTACATATCCAGCTGCTACTGCTGACTGACCAATTATAACCGCACCTAAAGTTCCTATAAAATAGCCTACCATTCCTGGCATTCTCGTTCCAGCTTCACGAATTATATCTATTATTACTGTCATAAAAATAAGCTCTATTACAGAAGGAAACGGAACCCCCTCTCTTCCTTGAGAAATATTTAAAGCTAAAGACGGCGGAACTATGGTATGATTATATGTAACAAAAGAAAGGTATAAAGGAGATATAAAACTTGATAAAAAAAAAGCTAATATTCTAACGATTCTTAAAACAGAAGCTGCAATTGGTATCTGTGCGTAATCATCCATGCTTTTAAAATTGTCCCAAAATGTCACTGGTACTACAAGTGCAAATGGACTATTATCACAAAGTATCGCAACACGCCCATCAGATAGTGCCCTAGAAACCAAATCTGGACGCTCTGTCAATCTATATGTTGGAAATATATTAATAGGTTTATCTTGTATAAATTCAGCTAAATTACTGGTTCCATCTGCTACATCAATATCAACATCCTCCATACGCCTTCTCACTTCACCTACAATTTCATTACTTGCAAGCCCCTTAATCCATAAAACTTTTGAATTTGTACGTGAAAGCTTTCCTAATGTGAAAGGTTCTACTTTTAGATTTGGTATAGGGAGCCTTTTTATAATTAGGCTTATATTTGTATCTATATCTTCTACAAAGGAATCCTTAGCTGCAAAAATAGTAGTTTCATTTTCTGGTTTATCTACGGACCTCTTTTCAACCTTCGGCGCTTCAACTATAAATATATCGCTGCAGTCCTCAAAAAAAATGACCGTATTTCCTTTTAGCAATTCCGTTATAGCTTGTTTTTTTGACTTACTATTTTAGTATTTACGGATGAAACAAAACTTGACTCTACCAATTTACTTATATCATCATCTTCTATTTCATCATTTATTCTTCCTCTAAGTAGCGGTGTAATAACCTGATTACTTATAAATTCTGTATCGCATAAACTTGTCACATACAATATTCCTATTTCTTTCTGCCCCCCAAAGGCTTTAAACTTGCCCTTACCAAGACCAATACCATCTCCTAATTCATTTTTGATTGCTGTTAGACTTTCATCAACAGAAGTAGATGTCTTTCTATTTTTACAATGTGAATTTGAATAATGCAGCTTTCGTTTTGAGGTATCTACAACTCTTCTTCTCATGTTAATCACGTTTCCTTATAAAAAACTATTTATTATTAGTAATCTCTTTTTTGCATTGTTTTATACATTTAATTCAATGGCTATGTTTTAAATAAGTGTTGATTTTCACACTTATTTAAAACATAGCTTCCTTTAGTATTTTGGGCTATTTTTAAAAGAATGTTGATGTGATATGCTCACTTTTATGGACTCTTAGGATTGCTCGTTTATAATTTGCGTAATTTTGACTAGGACGGTCAAAGCCATTTAGGCATCAGGACGATGCATCTAAATGGGTAGCAAATTATAAACGAGCAATTCTTAGAGCCCATTAATGTCACAAGCTCTTATCAACATTCTTTTAAAACATAGCCAATTCAATGCAAAATTACTTTAAAAATAAAAGAAGAGAAACCTTATCTTAGCGTAGTTCCCCTTCATCGTACTTTGGTTTTCTCCTCTATACCTTTGAATTTTTATATGCATTAAATTTATCAATTATATCCGGATTGTCTTTTATAAAATAAATATATTCTTCAAAACATTTAGTAGTTTCTTCGCTTAGTGTATGCTCAATTTTTTCAGTTTCTGTTAAAATCTTATCTTCTGGTATATTAAATATTCTTAAAAATGATTCTATAGTATTATGTCTCTTTAATAAAAACTTTCCTAATTTTGTACCCTTGTCCTTAAGAATAATTACACCATACTTTTCATACTTAAGCAGCTCCAATTTTCCCAATCTTTGAACCATTCTTGTAGCAGAAGGAGGATGAACATTAAGTGCTTCTGATAACTCATTAATTCTTGTAAATCCTGTATTTTTAGATAATCTCCATATCATCTCAAGATAATCCTCCATTGATGCTGTAATCTTATTATCTTCGTTTTTCATATACTCACTAAAAGTATGAAATTCATTGTTGTCCATAATTTTTCACCTGCTTTATAAATCTATAAAAATTTTACACAATATTTACTTATTACATTATATGCACAAAAATTTTTATAATTTACCTTAGTGTAACTTTTTTAGCTTTAACTTCATATTTTGTATTAGATAAATAAACTTATTTAAGAATAACTGTAGATAAACTCTATTTCAAATAGTTTATCTATAATAAGAAGGGTGAATTTTAATGGATAGACAAGATGTTATGATAAAATCGCGAAAGTTTAATTCTATAAATATACAAAAAACAGGTAAAAGTTCAAAAGGATTATTAAAATTTTTAGGACCTGCCTTTGTTGTCAGTGTAGCCTATATAGATCCCGGTAATTTTGCAACAAATATCAGCGGCGGCTCAAAGTTTAACTATGCTTTAATTTGGGTTATACTTTGGAGCAATATAATGGCCATATTTCTTCAAACCATGTCAGCTAAACTCGGAATAGCTACAGGACATAACCTTCCAGAAATGTGTGCTAAATTATTTAGGAGACGTACAAATTGGATATTTTGGATTATAGCAGAGCTAGGGGCTATGGCAACAGATTTAGCAGAATTCCTTGGTGGAACTTTAGGATTATACTTATTATTTAGAATTCCAATGATCTATGCTGGACTTCTTACAGGATTACTTACATTTTTGATTTGTTATATGGAGAAATATGGGCAGAAGGTAGTAGAACTCATTATCACAATTCTTGTAGGAGTAATATGTATAGCTTATTCAATAGAACTAATTCTTGCAAAACCTAATTGGCCTCAAGTAGGAATTCATACACTTATCCCTGGTATACCTAATGAAGAAGCTTTATTAATAGCTGTTGGAATGCTTGGTGCAACAGTTATGCCACATGTCATATATCTTCATTCTCATTTGGTACAATACAGATGTACAGATACCTCTGATTCTGGCAAACTAAAACATTTTAAAATGGAAAAGTTAGATATATTCATTGCCATGAATCTTGCATTTATTGTTAATGCTGCTATGGTAATAGTATCCGCAGCAGTATTCTATAAAAACGGTTTAGTTGTAAATACTATAGAACAAGCTCATATGTCGTTAAAACCACTTTTAGGTTCACTATCTAGTGGAGCTTTTGGAATTGCCTTACTAGCTTCTGGTTTATCCTCCTCTGCGGTAGGAACTCTTGCAGGTCAAACTATTATGAAAGGCTTTGTTAATTTAAGTATACCTGTAAATGTAAGAAGGCTCATAACCATGATACCAGCCTTAGTTATTATAGCAATTGGAATAAATCCTATGAGTGCTCTTGTTTTAAGTCAAGTTGCGCTTAGCTTTATACTGCCATTTCCCATTATCCAAATGTTACTTATAGCAAAACGAAAAGATTTAATGGGAGCGCTTGTAAATAAAACCGTCACAAGATTTTTTGGCATACTAATAGCTGTTATCGTAATATCACTAAATGCAATACTGCTATATTTCACCTTCACAGGTGGCTGCTAAAATAATTCAAATTGTAGCGAGATACTGCACAAGCTGCAATACTCCCTACAATTTGTTTAGCTACAAGGCTACTTCTAGTAATGTTTTTCAATTCACACAAGATTGACTCATTAAAAATTATATACATTATCTTTGAATATTTAAAGCTTGGAAGTAATTTTACTACATAGTCTTGAAAGTAAATAAATGCTTCCTGTTATTACTGATACAAAAAAGCCAATAGGCCAATCTGAGTAATATGCAAAAATTAATGATAGCCATATTGAAACTACAGAAAATATTATGGATATAATTATTCCCTTTACAGGATTACTTGTTATATAAGTGCTTGCCGCTGTTGGTACAATAAGCAAACTAAAACAAAGCAATGCACCTACTATTGGTACTGTCACTGCTGAAACTAATCCAAGCACTATCATAAAAAGCATTTCTACTAATCTAATAGAAACTCCTCTTGCTTCAGCTATATCTTTAGAAAGCGAAACTAATAAAAGTGGTCTATATAGAAAAATTATTGCAAAAACACAAACTACTCCTATAATTGCTGTTTCAATTACTTGTGCATAGCTAACACCTACAATTTGTCCAAATAGGAGACCATAAGCTCCCGCTGCATATTTATCCGTTAAGCCTAAGAATAGTGATCCAATCCCAAGCACGCCAACTAAACAAAGTGCAGTTACTATATCATTACGTTCTTTCTTACTGAATACTCCAATTAATATTGAACCTCCAATTACAAATATAAACAAACCATACATAGGATTAGCATTTAACAATACTGCACCTGCACCTCCTGAAAAACCAACTTGTGGCAAGGCATGTGCTGCAAATGAATCTCCTCTTATAACAACAAAAAATCCTACGAGAGCACAAAGTACAGCTATTATAGTACCACTAACTAAGGCATGAAGCATGAAAGTATCCGTAAATATCCAAGCACTACTCATCAGCTATCACCCTTTCACTTTCAATATTTTTTGCCTTATGCAATTGTTCTTTTATCCTAGAAATTATATAAAATAATATGACAAGAATAGTTATAAAAAAGCTTACCGCCCATCCCTTTCCTTCCGGTGGCCAATAAAAACTATCATAAGACAAAATAACACCAAGCCATACAGCTGCAACCCCAATAATTGCTGATAATAGCATAGCAGCATTCATTCTATGTGTAATTCTCATAGCTGCCGCAGCTGGTCCAATTAAAAGTGCACTGCTAAGTAAGGAACCAGTTATAAGTGCTCCCTCTTCAACTACAACCGCCAATAAAATTACAAATATAATTCTTATAAGACGAACATTTACTCCTCTTATTTTTGCAATTTCTAAATCTAAAGAACTTAATAAAAGCTGTCTATAAAAAACGCAAATTAAAATTACAGTAACTGCTGTAAGCAAAATTACAATATAAATTGAAGATAAATCCACTACAAAAATTGATCCAAATAAAATCATCATAGGTGCACTTGCTTTTCCAGTAAAATGTGTATCCAAGTATAAAAATAAAGTTTGTATTCCCAATGCAATAGCTAATATTACACCAGTAGCTAAATCTCGCTCCTTTGCCTTATTTCCTAAAAATTCTACTCCGCTAGCTGCTAATACTCCAAATCCCAAAAATCCCCATAAATTATTGATTCCAAATAAAAATGCAATAGCAGCACCCACGCCTCCAAAATCAGCAATAGCATGAGCTGCAAAAGTTTGATTACGAATAATTACAAATACACCAATAACTCCAGATATCGCTGCTACAATAGTACCAAGTATTAAAGCATTTCTAACTTCTGTACTTTGAAAAAAACCTGGTGCAAATACAAAGTTTAAGATTTCTTTCATGATGTTACCTCCGAGGTTTTGAAGTTGGCATTTATATTTTCTTGTTCTAATCCTCCTAACACCATAATCCTTCCCTTTACATGTAATACTTCTACTGGATAACCATATAACTTGCTTAGTACATCAGTTTGAAAAACCTCTTTTACCTGACCCATAACAGCTTTTCCATCCGCCAAATATAAAACTCTATCCATTACACCTAAAAGAGGATTCATATCATGCGCCACTAAAATAACAGCAGTTTTTCTTTCTCTCCCTATTCTTGAAACTAAATTAACTATTTCATAAGCACTCTTAATATCAAGATTCGACAGTGGTTCGTCTAAAATTAATATTTCTGGATTTGTAAGCAGAGCTTGAGCTATAAGAAGCCTTTGCTGCTCTCCACCTGACAACTTTCCTATAGGTGAATCTGCATATCTTAAGGCATCTACTGCTTCTAATATTTCATTTACGAGCTTTTCCTTTTTCTTGCTTGGAAGTGGAATACCAAATTTATGTCCATCAAGTCCAAGAGCAACTAAATCACGTCCCCTTAATGGAATATTGGGTTCTAAAAATATTTTTTGAGGTACGTATCCAATTGTATGTTTTGCAGTTTTACCATTACTCCCGGTTAGTTTTACGTTACCTTTAGTTGGCGATAATAAGCCTAAAATAACTTTTAACAGAGTAGATTTTCCTGCTCCATTAGCTCCAATAAGCCCTACAAACTCGCCTGGATAAACTTCAAAATTCACATGATTAAGTACTGAACGTTCTCCAAATTTTACAACAACATCTTCAACAGATAATATTGCTTTATCTTTTCTTAATTTACTATTTTCCATAATTAAATTTTCTCCCTAGAAACTCCATATTTTAAAGCCTTTATTATACTATCTGCCTCTGTTTGCATCCATTTTTGATACGAATAATTAGGAGGCATAGTTTCATACACACCTACAATAGGTATATTATTGCTTTTTGCAAGCTTTAATAAGGCAGTGGTGGAATCATCAATAGCTTGCTGATTATAAATAAATACTTTAACCTTTTTATTTTTCATAATATCCTCTTGAATTTTTACATTCTGTGGTGAAGGGTCTGTTCCATTCATTACAGCTGCTTGATAAGCCCAAGGAGTCTTTATATCCAAATCGGCAGCTTCTAACATATAATCTGACACTGGTTCAGTAACCGCAACTCCTGCTTTAGCATATTGCTCTTGGATTTGTTTTATATCATTATTAAAAGGTTTTAATGAAGCATTGAACTTAGTTAAATTGCTTTCAAAGTAACTTTTTTTATCTGGAAACTTAGTTTCGAAGTACTTTGTAATAGTTTCTGCTACCCTTGTCATTGTATCAGGCTTATACCAAAGATGAGGATTTTTTGTATTGTCTCCGTAGCCAAGAGTTTTTGCAACATTTATTATTTTTCTATTTGAGTTTTGAGAACTTGCTTCTAGCTTGTCCATAAAGTCATCATATCCAAGACCATTTTCAATAATTAAATCCGCATTGCTTACAGCTCTTGAATCTTTCGTATTTGCCTCATATGAGTGAGGATCAGCACTTGGATTACTCATAATCCCTATAACTGATACATATTTCCCACCAATTTGTTTAATTACATCTGCATACTCATTTTCCGCTCCAACAGCTTGAATTATCTTTCCTCCTGTTACTGAAGAAGAATTACTTGTACCGCAGCCTGATAATATAAAAGACAGTGCAACTACTGTTAATAATCCTATTTTGTTGTATTTATGCTTCTTAATTAATTTAGATTGTTTCATTTTTTATCACTCCCAGAATTTATGTAAATGCAAACTTATTGCATTTACATTAAGCTTAATGTCTTAAACTTACTTTGTCAATATCATTTAAGGTAAAATTTTCTTAAATTTAAAATTCACAATTCACGATGGTATATATTTAGTAATAATATAAATGTATATTACATATAGATATACTACTTAAAAAATGGAAATTACAATTTGTCGAGGAGAAGCCAAAGTACAAAGTACAGAGTACAAAGTACAATGAATGAGGATTTTTCTCCGTTAGCACTACGAAAAATCTGAAAACTTATTTTTTTATTGCTGCGCAATCGCGCCATAAATGGCGTCAGCGAAGCTGACACCATTTAAGTTTAAGATTTACCTGAGAGAATCGAAAGGCAAATCATCCTTCTTTGTACTCTGTACTTTGTACTTTGTACTCTGCTCTAAAAATTGTAATTTGTCATAATAGCCTTGGTATCTATAAAGGAGGTTTCCCCTTGGAAGAAAATAAAAAATCAATTTTTTTTATTCCTATGTTAATACTTATATTGCCTATTTTAATTATGTTTATTGTAAATATAAATATACTAAAGAACAGCTTTAATTTCGTGCTTCAAAATAGTGTTCTTCAAAGCTTCACAACAATTTTTTTAAGTATAATTTTAGAAGCCTTTCCCTTTATCATAATTGGAGTATTTATATCCTCCATTATTCAAATGTTTGTATCTGAAGAAACCATAGCTAAAATAATACCAAAGAACAAATTCATAGGTCTACTAGCCGCCGCATCAATCGGTTTAATATTTCCAGTATGCGACTGTGCCATTGTACCTATAGCTAGGAGATTATTAAAAAAAGGCGTTCCTCTTTATATTGCTGTAACCTTTATGCTTTCAGTTCCAATAATTAATCCTGTAGTACTTTCATCAACTTATTATGCCTTTTTAAATGATTCGCACATGGCAATGCTTAGAGGCTTTATAGGCTGGACAAGCTCTATATTAATAGGTTTTATAATAAGCATTTTAGAACGCAAGCACAATAGAATTTCTAGTTTGAGAAATAATTCTTCAAACACAAGACCTCTTTATTACAACTTTACTCTTGCTAAAAATGACAACTGCTCACATGAACATGGCTACTGCTGTCATCATGAGCATCACCATGAGCACGATAATGAGACAAACCATATTCACACAATTTCTCATATTCTTGAACATGTAAGCTCTGAATTAAATGAAGTGGGTAAATTTATTATTGCTGGAGCTTTTTTATCCGCTTTAATGCAAACTATTATTCCAAGAAGATATATTTTATCCATTGGCAGCCATAAAATATTGTCTATTGTAGCTATGATTGCACTTGCTTATGTAATGTGTGTATGTTCTGAAACTGATGCTTTTATAGCAAAAACTTTTGTAGGTCAATTTACCAGCGGCTCCATAATAGCTTTCTTAATATGTGGTCCTATGATAGACATAAAAAATACCCTAATGCTTAGTGACGTTTTTAATCGAAAGTTTATATTTAAATTAACCTGCATAGTAATGACGGTTTGCTTTTTTATAGGAATTATATTTAACTTTTTGAACATAGTTATATAGATTTATGGGTGGTGATTAATAAATGATAAATAAATTTAAATGGTTCATATTTTTAATAGGCTTTTCATATTACATGTACTACCTAATTTCAAGCAAAAAATTATATTTATTTATTCATCCCAAAATGACAAATTACATAATTTTTTCAATGGTAGTTTTGTTTGTATTATCATTGCTTGAATTAAAAAAGATTTTATTTAATAAAAAGCATACAACCTCTGTTTCTATAATATTTTTTGTTCCATTAATTCTTGCATATATAATAAACCCACAAGGTTTAAATTCAAATATTGCAGCAAACAAAGGTATAACTTCAAATATTTATTCAACTGAAAAAGATGTTACTTCAAATAAGATCAGTAATTTAATAACACTTACAGATAGTAATTTTTCAGATATGACAAATGAAATATCTTATAATTTAAATAAATACAAGGGTAAAGAAATAACTATTTCAGGCTTTGTATACAAAGATGAGCACTTCCCCAAAAATACTTTTGCAATTTCAAGAATGCTTATAGTATGCTGCGCTGCTGATGCTGAAATTACTGGACTAGCCTGTCGTATAAAAGGCAATGTTGACCTAAAAAATAATGAGTGGATAAGTGTTACCGGCACAATAAATTCTGTAGAAAATTTTGATAAAAATTATAGTGATCAAAAAATAATTCCAATAATTGATGTTACAAGTGAAAAAAATATAAGTAAGCCTAAAAATCCTTATATTTACTTAAAGAGAACTTAGTAGAAATGTCTTTAAATAAATATACAACTTGGAACTTGAAAATTTCAAATTTCAAGTTTATACTGACAAGCTAGAATCTATCTCATTTGACAATTGATAAAGGACAGTTTAGGATGATTTTTCTCCGCTATCGCTTTGAAAAATCTTAAACTTAATGCTTGCGCATGGCGTAAAACATAGTGCTTAGCGCAGCTAACACTATTAAGTTCTAAGATTTACCTAAGCGAAGCAAAAGGTAAATCATCATTCACTGTACTCTGTACTCTGTCATCCGTACTCTGCTCGACAAATTGTACATCTATAGTTTCATTGTTTTAAGACTTTCACTAACTTTATAATTCAATAACATTGCCAGTATTATTATATATAAAGCTTTCTTTAAATTGCATTTTTATTTTTTCAATAGCTTTATCGCCTGTACAATGTGACATTCTCAAAACTTTAATATCATTTTTCTTAAAAAAATCAATTGTTCTATTTAACCTTAAATCATCGGCTTCTATTAAGTGTGTTCCTCCAATTACCCCATAGATTGGCATGCCTGTTCGTTCCATAATGGTTTCTAAAATATTAACTATTCCTACATGTGAGCAGCCAACTATAACTACTAATCCTTTATCAAGTTTAACTGCTAGTACTATTTCATCTGAGAAATCGTCTACTGTGTAGTTTTCATTGAACTTTATCTTAAACTTTGGATTTAACAATTCAAAATTATTGCTACTTTTAAAATTTGAAAAAGCCATTACACTTGGCGAAATATAATAAATATCTTGTTTAATATATTTTATTGAAATATTATTCTCATCAATAAATTTCTCATCAAAAGAATTTCCGTTATACTTGTAAGTTTCATTTTCTACAAGCTTGTATTTTTTTGCAAAAAAACTTTTTCCAACAATTAATTTGTATGGTTCTTTAAATTTGTTAGCAAACTTTTCAAAACCTCCACTGTGATCATAATGTCCATGACTCAACAGCACATAATCAAGGTTACTCAGATCAACTTTCAATAATTCCGCGTTTCTTATAAAATCCCCGCTCTGGCCTGTATCAAATAAAATTTTAATTTTGCCAGTTTCTATATAAAGAGACAATCCATGCTCATAATAAAGTTCTGAATTAATACTTGGTTTATTTTCTATAAGAGTTGTTATTTTTAAATCCATTTTAAATCACCTTTACATTATCATATTACAATAAATACAATCTAATTTAATATCTATATTTCTCAATCCGCTCTATATATCAGTGTTGTTAATAATGTTTGGAATAGCCTTATCAATAAATAAAATACCATCTAAGTGATCAATTTCATGGCAAAATGCCCTTGCAAGTAATTCTGTAGCTTCAATTTCTACCTTCTTACCATTTTCATCAAAGCCTTTAACTTTCACTCTGTAAGGACGCTTAACTTCTCCTATAACTTCAGGAATACTCAAACAACCCTCTGTATCTACTTGTTCTCCTTCTTGTTCTATTATTTCTGGATTTATAAGTTTTATAAGTCCACTGCCAATATCAATTACAATTATTCTTTTTAATATACCAACCTGTGGTGCCGCTAACCCCACTCCATCTGCACTATACATTGTTTCTGCCATATCATCTATTAACTTCAATGTTCTCTTATCAATCTTATCGACATGTTTTGATTTTTTTCTCAATATGTCATCTATTTTGTAATTTGTTATATTTCTTAAAGCCATATTTCTCTCTCCCTTTAATAAGATTTAATTTTTGTATTCCAAAATAATATATACTTATAACCTAAATAAAGGGTGGAAAACCACCCCTCAATAACTATTTATAGTGCTTCTAAAGAAGTTCTAATTTTGAAAAATCAATGTTTCCATTATCATCAACTATTTCACTATCAGCATGTACATATTCAATTTTGCCTACAAACATTTCATGTGAACCAGTAACTATAGAATCTACTACTTTACATTCAATATTTACAGGACAATCTGCTAGTAATGGAACATTTACTTTAATTCCTTCCTCAACTTTAATATTAAGTTTAGAAAATTTATCTTCATCTCTGCAACTATGGCTGCCTAAATAATCAAACATTTCTTTTTGATCTTTTGTAACAATATTTACTGCAAAAGCACCTGTTTCCTTTACCATTTTGTAAGAGTATCGTGAAGGTACAATTCCTACCATAATCATTGGTGGAGCATAACTACAATTGCAGCAATATGCTACTGCTAAAGCATTATTTCTACCATCAGCATCTCTGCAAGAAACTAATATCTTAGGTGCTGGTTGAAGACATGATTTCATATTCTCTACAATTTTTTTCATAAAACATTCTTCCTTTTCATATAATTAATGACTTGATAATAAGGATATATACATTGTCTATCTACACCACTTTGTACAAAAGCCTGCTCTTTTGTTGCAAACAACCTTGTCCGAACTACAAGATGGACAAATATGCTTATCTTGCTCATAATTTAGTTCATATACATTACCACAGTTCAAACATTTAAATTTACAAAACTTAGATTTATAATTTCCGCCACTTATTCTTATGGCATTTCCATTTATTAAAGCACTAGCTGTCTTTTTTCTTGCAGCATCAACAATATTCTGAAAAGTTTGCCTTGAAACTTGCATTTTCACAGCACACTCTTCTTGACTTAATCCTTCAATATCTTTTAATCTTATAGCTTCAAGTTCTTCTACTTTTAAAACTATTTCTTCAAGTTCACATTTAGGTTTTCCTAATGGAACAAAATAAGTATCCTCTGGGAAAAACTCTACTCTTCTAAATTTTGTTCGTCTTGGCATTTCACTTCCCCCTTGCATTTGCTACATAGTCCCACAAACATTATATTAGAATCATATATTTCAACATTATTTTCAGTTTCTGCTTTTTTACTTAATTTTAGATAGTCAAGATTTAAATCCTGACTATCTATATCAATTATACTATTACATTTAAAACATTTAAAATGAATATGCAAGGGATTTTTACTAAATAGTTTTAATTCATAATAACTCCTATCACTTAAAGTTATTTCTTTAACTATTCCTAATTTATTAAAAAGCTTTAAAGCTCTATAAACCGTAGCAAGTCCTAAATGATATTCTTTAACCTTTTCACATATTTCTTTTGCACTTAAATGTGTTCCACTATTTAAAATAGCTTTTAATATATGTTTTCTACTTGATGTAAATTTATATCCATTTTGTAATAATAAATTTTTAAACATTATCAAATCATTTTCCATAATATTATCCTTATTAATTATTCATTGCAATGTCCTTCATATTCATGTTCCGTGCAAACACTGCCTGTAGATTGTAATTTTCCCTCTATATATTTATTTACAGCATCATCGCATAAGCCTTCAATACCAACTACAACTTTAATTTCATTTTCCTCAAATAACTTTTGTGCAGTTTCACCCATACCACCTGCAATAATAACATTTACTTCTAATTCTTTTAGAAATACTGGAAGATATCCTGGTTTGTGTCCTGGATTTGGAGTAAAACTCTGATTTAATATCTTGCTGCCATCCACATCATAAATTGTAAAACCACCACAATGTCCAAAATGACCACTTATATATTTTTCTTCACTTGCAACTGCTATTTTCATATTAAATCCTCCTAAAAATTGTATTTTTTATGTTATGCCACATATTTTCGATAGCTTTTTCAGCTATACTATCTTTATAAAAAGTTATAGGCTTTAATTCATTTATGGCTTTCATAACAGTATCGTCATATGGAATCTTGCCTACCAAAGCCAATCTTTTTTCATATATAAAATCTTCTATTTTCTTTGTCATATCTTCATTTATGTCATATTTGTTTATACAAATCATTGTAAAAACTTCAAAGTGCTCACTTAAAGCTGTAACTCTCTTTAAATCTTCTAGGCCTGACTTTGTAGGTTCTGTAACAACTAGCGCTGCATCACTACCTGTTATTGAGGATATTACAGCACATCCAATACCTGGAGAACCATCTATTATAGTTAATTTTTCATCTTCACTATATCTCTCAGCATTTCTCCTCAAAAAAGCTATAAGCTTTCCAGAGCCATCACTACCTATATTCATTTCTGCTCTTGAAATTACTCCTTTATCAAGTTCGGTAATATAGGCATCTGCTGCCTTTTCATCAATTAATTTTATAGCATTTTGTGGACAAATAAGCTTACATGCACCGCAGCCTTCACACAAAAACATATCTATAGAATAATTTTTTACAGCACCAAATCTACAAACACTTTCACATTTACCACACTTAATGCAAACTGAATTATCTACTACAGCCTTTTTACCACCTATAAACTCACTTTCTTCAATATCTTTTCCATTGTAGAACATATAAAGATTTGGGGCATCTACATCACAATCTACTTTAACTATATCTCCAGCAAGTTCAGATAATGCTGCCACAATAGTAGTTTTTCCTGTTCCACCTTTTCCACTTAAAACTGTTAATTCCAAGCTAGTACCTCCTTTACCCCAATGGAAAGTTTATCAAATACTTTTTTATGATTTAAATCATCATATAGTACTTCTCCCTTAGAATAAAGTACTGCTGTGTCTTTACTGTAATCAATCGTTCCAATTAATTTTATTTCTTCTTTTTCACAATACTTCTTTATAATATTGTCGGTACCATCATCTTTATTTATAACTATACCAAAAGGAATCTTATACATTTTAACAATTTCCACTGCCATCCTTAAATCGTGAAGTCCAAATTCTGAAGGTTCTGTAACAAGTACTGCGCCGTCAGCATAGTTTAAACAATTTACTACATTGCAAGAAGTTCCTGGGGGACAATCGATTATATTTACTTCATTTGTCAATCCTTTTAGTAATTTTTTAATAACCGGTACTGCCATAGGTTCACTAATATTTAAAATTCCTCTTTGACAGCTAATACCCTTAGATGTTCCTTTTTCAATTTTTCCTATTTCTCTTTCATTATAAGTAATAGAATTATGCGGGCACACAATTTTGCAAGCACCACAACCATGACATAACTTTTGAAAAAGCATAATATCTTCTCTTACCTTTGCAAGTGCATTAAATTGACATACAACTGCACATTTACCGCAGTTAGAACAACTAGTATCATCTATAAAAGGATATTCTGTGGTAACTGATTCTTCTTCAGAAACCTCTGGCTTTAAAAACAAAAAACCATTAGGTTCTTCTACATCACAATCTATATAATTTGCTTTTAATGCAAGTGCTAAATTAGTGGATACTGTAGTTTTACCTGTTCCTCCTTTTCCACTGAGAACGGCTATATTCAATTATATATTCACCTCCAATCTATGTAATTTACCCTTGATGTGAAGCTCCAGCTGTATTTATTTCAGAAAGTTCATTATTCTTATATTTATCTAATACGGAACTTATGGCTATATTTCCACATTTATATGCTTTAATTCCAGCCTTTTCAATGATTTCAAAAGCATTAGGCCCAAGACTTCCTGTTATTATAACATCCACTTTTTCATCAACTAACTGATTAGATGCAGCTATACCTGCCCCACCGCTAGAAGTCATACCCTTATTTTCCAAAGATACAGTTTCTCCATTTTCAGTATCGTAAATTTGAAAATATCTACATCTTCCAAATCTCATATCAAGTAAAGCTTCGTTAGTTTCTCCCGTTGCTGAAATTGCTATCTTCATTTTTATTCCCCCAACTCATCTAATATATTTTTTACTATTGGATTAAAAATTAACTCAAGACTTTCATTTGCATTTTCATATCCATACTCCGCCAAACCACTTATAGTAGTCATTACAGGGAGCTTACCCAAAAGTTTTAAATCCATTTCTTCTAAAAACTTGTCAGTACCTTCTCCATTAAATAATTTAATTTTCTTACCACAATCTGGGCAAGCTATGTAACTCATATTTTCAATAACACCTAAAATATTGATGTTCATTTTTCTTGCCATATTTATAGCTTTTGAAACTATCATAGAAACAAAATCTTGAGGTACAGACACCATAACTATTCCATTTAAAGGTATGGATTGCATTACTGTTAAAGCAACATCACCTGTTCCTGGAGGCATATCAATAATTAAATAATCAAGTTCTTCCCAAAGAGTATCTGTCCAAAATTGTTTAACTGCACCTGCTATCATTGGTCCACGCCATATTACAGGGTCATTTTCATTTTTTACCATTAGATTTAAAGACATTACCTTTATTCCATCAATAGTCTTTGCTGGAATCATCATATTGTCTATCGCAACGCATTTTGTATCTTTTAAATTCATAAGTCTAGGAATACTTGGTCCTGTTATATCAGCATCTAATACTCCAACTCTATATCCAAGGCTATTTAAATGTTTTGCAATAAGTACTGAAATTGATGACTTACCTACTCCACCTTTTCCACTCATAACACCAATAATTTTCCCTACATTATTTTTAGAATTATTTTCAATCATACAACTTTGTTTATCCTTTGAACATTTTTCGTTTGATGGGCATGAATTACACTCTGACACATCATCATCTCCTAAATCAATATTGGCATTTGCCATTTTCATATTACATCTAATCAGAGTTATTGTCAAATGCCAATATCAATTACAGATTGAGAATATGCTTACAAAAGTTTTTTATCTTTTAACTAATTTATATGAGATGCTAATAAGAACTGTTATTATTGCTGCAGAATAAAATCCTATTCTAAAATCTTGTACTTTAAGGCTCATAACAAAAAATAGTATTACAATTATTATTGTTCCATATGCTCCCCACCTTCCTAAAATAAGTGGAGAAGTATATTTTTCATCACTGCTTCTTTTTTTTAGCCAAAGCAAGTAAACGATTAGATTAACTATCCAATTAAAAAACGAATAATATGAGCATGCTGAAACAAGATAATTAAATAGTTTAGCACTTACTGAAAAAGATAACAACACTACTATTAATGATGATATTCCTGTCAAAAGCCAAGCATACCAATAGAAATTCTTCTTTGTATTTTTGAAAATTGAAGGTGCTTCTTTTGACTCTGATAATGAAATAATGGCCTGATTACAACTGTAATAATTACCTATCATTACTGAAAAAGTTGCTATAAGTATTATTGCATTAATTGTTGAAGAAGCCCAATTTATATTCATACTTTTAAGGGATTGGATTATTGGTGAAGAAGCTATATTAACATTGCTCCAATTCATTGTTAAAATTATTATACACATTGACAGAGTATATAAAATAATAAGCCCCGCTGTTACAATAATCGTTGCTTTGGGTATAGATAAACAAGGTTTTTTTACATCAGATGTAGCCATTGCAATAGTACTTATACCTGAATAGGTAAATATTACAACCAACATAGCTTGCAATATTCCTGATAGTTTATTTGGAAAAAAATTGTTTACTGACCTAAAAGGATTTGGAGTTACTTGTATCCCATGAGACAGTAAAAATATAACCCCTATACCCACGAATATTACGATAGTCAATATTTTTAGCACCGCAGTACCCGATTCAATATAACTGAAATACCTCATATTCAGTCTATTTATTAAAATAACCAAAATTATGACACCCAACGCTAGTAATGCTATAGGAATCCGTGTAAACCAATATTTTAAAAATATAGCTGCTGCCATAGCTTCAGAAGCTATACCAAGAATACTTGAAATGTATATTATCCATCCTAATAAATAACCCATAAACTTACCAAGAAACTGTTCCGTATATACTCGAAATGATCCAGTAACAGGACGATTTATACTTATACTAGTCATTGCTCCAAGTACTTGCGACATTATAAATCCTCCAACCAAAAATGCTAAAATAACCGCTGGTCCTGCTTCCCTTATTGCTAATCCTGACCCCAAAAAAAAGCCAGAGCCAACTATCCCACCTATGCCTATCCCTGCTAAGCTATAGGCATTTAGCTCCTTTTTAGAATTATTATCATTACTTGTATTTTCACAACTTTTATTCATCGTTTTCACCCTTTTAGTTTTTATATGCGGTTAGTATGCCCAAAATAAAAAAAAATTAATTAAAATTTCAAAAAATTTATATAATATGGCACTAGATAGGGATGCATTACTTTAAATCTTGAAATTTGCACATATCAATTACTATAATAAAACGAATATTTCTTAATGCTTAGGTAAAAATATAAATATAAAAATAATATGAAGGTGTAAATATGCTGTGGAAACCTATAGAAATAATTTTTAGAAGCATCTCAACCTATATTATTCTATTAGTTTTAGGAAGAATAATTGGGCGGAAACTAATATCAAGAATAACATTTTTTGATTTTATAGTTGGAATTACACTTGGATCTATTGCAGTAAGAATTGCATTAGGTTCACAAGAATCACCATTATTAGCTACACTTTCAATAATAATTATTACTATAATGGTTGCAATAACAGATTATTTAGATATTAAAAGTATTAAATTTAGAAAGCTAGTTGATGGCGAGCCAGTAATACTAATAAACAATGGTAAACTATTAGATTATAATTTAAGAAAAGTAAGGATTACTATAAATAAATTAATAATGCAGTTGAGAGAGAAAGATATTTTTAATATAGATGATGTAGCAATAGCCGCAATTGAAAGCGACGGAGAATTAACCGTATTACCTAAAGTGAATAAGCAACCAATCACAACTGGCGATTTAAATATTCAAACAAAAGATAATGGTTTAGTCATTGATATAATTATTGATGGAAAAATAATTTATAATAATTTAGAAGATACTAATCACGACGCTCAATGGGTTATAGAAAAATTAAAGAACTATAATATTAGTGATATACAGGAAGTTTTCTATGCTGGTTTAAATGCTTCAGGAAATTTTTTTGTTTCAAAAAAAACTATATAGTTAAAAATATGGCTGTCGCACTCATCGAGGATAAATATATTGAAAAAATTATACTGAAAATAATATCTGATGAACAAACTCACATTAATATTTTTGAAAACTTGATTGAAAAATATCTAGAAAAGTAAGGTTATTTTTTAATTGTTTTTTCCTTGTTCCGTAATACTCTTTATTTCTTGTTATAATTGTGTAATATTTTTCATTTTTTAATCTCTCAGTTGTGTAAAAAGCTGTCGTACTTTTGGATTACTAATTTTTCCATAAGGTTCTAATAAGATTATAGGTTTCTTATTGATTGCCTTCGACCATTTTATATCCAAAAACAATAACTATTCCATGGGAAATTAAATAAAAAACTCCAAAATATTGTGTGCTTATAATGAATTTTTAGCTTAACTTTATCATAAAGTTTGGAATAACATCACTTGGATCTTCTCATATCTCATGATATGTTAAAAAAGTAACTAAATTGCCTAATCTATTTGGATTTAGAAAGAGTAATAAAATTCTATCAATAGCTTTTAGTAATATTCCTATTTCAAATCCATTATAAAATATATTACTATTTACATTAATTTTTTTAATCTTAATATAATACTCACCTTCCCCCATTACTACTCACACTGAATAATAAATTAATTATAGTATTTATTATTTAGTGTTTCTATATTCAATTTATTAATTCATAGTATATTTTTTTAATCTAATTTTAATGCTCGCTATCTACAATGTAAAAACAAAAGACACTTCTTTTAATATTAAATTTTAGGGAGGAAAGGATAACTCATGAATATTATAACAAGTTTAATTAATGTAATACTGCATCTTGATAAATATCTAGCTATAATAATACAAAATTATGGAATATGGACGTATGCATTTGTATTTCTAATTATATTCTGTGAAACTGGATTAGTTGTTACTCCTTTTTTACCAGGGGACTCTATTTTGTTTGCGGCAGGGGTACTTGCTTCCATTGGTACACTCAAAATATTTCCACTGTTTTTAGTGTTTTATCTAGCGGCAGTACTTGGAGATACCGCTAACTATCATGTAGGACAGAAAATTGGAAATAAAATTTTAGATAAGGAAAACATAAAATTTATTAATAAAGAATATCTCAAAAAAGCACATGATTTTTACAAAAAACATGGCTCTATAACAATAGTATTAGGAAGATTTATACCTGTTATAAGGACTTTTGTACCATTTGTTGCAGGAATAGGAGAAATGGCTTATTCAAAATTTAGTATTTACAACATGTTAGGTGCTTTCTTGTGGGTTGTATTATTTTTAGGTGGCGGTTATTTCTTTGGAAACTTACCTTTTATAAAGACACATTTTTCATACATTTTAATTGCTATTATAATAATATCTATTATTCCAGGAATACTTGCATTTATTAAAGAAAAAAAGAAATGTAAATGACGATAATGTTATCGATACAACATCCTAATACATATATCTTATTGATTATAAGTAATAAATCCATAAAGGAGATTAGATTATGCATTCAAATATTTTAAAAAGAATAAATATATTTGACAATTACATTTTGCTTAATATAAAAAAGCATATTGAAAATAAATATTTAGATAGATTAATGCCACTGATAACATACATGGGTAATCTAGGAATCATATGGATTGCTATGGCTTTAATTTTAATATTAAACAAACCCTACAGATCAATTGGAAACATAGTAATAATAACTTTAATTATAAGCACTATTGTTGGAGAAGGAATAGTAAAACATATCGTTAAGAGAATGAGACCATGTAACATTCACAATGAGCTTAATCTATTAATTACAAAACCAATATCATATTCTTTTCCTTCTGGGCACACTTTATCTTCATTTGCTGTAGCAGAAGTATTATCAAGGTATTTTGGTCAATACAAGATACTATTTATAGCAATAGCACTGTTAATAGCTATATCGAGATTATATTTATATGTTCATTATCCCACAGATGTTATAGCTGGAATTGTAATTGGAATATTATGTTCTAAATTAGTATTCATATTTTTGCAGGGAAATTATATGGAAAGAGTCATTGTTTTATATAAAAATATGTTATAAAAGGAGTTAATAAAATGACCTAAAATTAAGAGATAAACTTGAAAATTTATATGTAATAGTTGAAAATAATATATTAATAAAATTAGGTGCTCGAAAATTAAATAATCAAATCTAAACTATATGAATTTTGTGAGAACATATGTGCCTATTAAATAATTAAATATATAATATTATATATGCTGAAAACTCAAATGAGGAGATAACATGAAAATTTTTAAAATTCTTTTAGTAGAAGATGAAAAGCAAATGTCAATGTTTATAGAAATGGAACTTACCCACGAAAACTATGAAGTAGACATAGCATATGATGGCAGAGAAGCTTTAAAAAAAACAGAAAAAAGCAATTATGATTTAATTATACTTGATATTATGATTCCGAATTTAAACGGTATAGAGGTATGCAGGCGTATAAGGCAGTTTTCTAATTTACCTATTATAATGTTAACTGCAAAAGCTGATATACCTGATAAAGTTTTCGGATTAGATGCCGGAGCAAATGATTACATTACTAAACCCTTTGCAATAGAAGAGTTACTAGCAAGAATACGAGTATATGAAAGAAAAAACACATCAAAAGACGATAAAAATCTACTTAAAGTTAAGGATATTGTTATAGATGATAAAACACATCAGGTAAGGAGAGCTGGCACAGAAATTGAGCTTACAAAAAAAGAATATGATCTTCTAAAAATGCTTATAATGAATAAAAATATCGTACTTACAAGAGACCAGATAATTGAAGAAGTGTGGGGATACGATTATGATGGCGACACAAATGTAGTTGACGTATTTATAAGATATTTACGAAGCAAAATTGATACTGATTTTGATGATAAACTTATAAGTACTGTAAGAGGTGTAGGTTATGTTATTAAAGAAAGTTAAATTTATAATCAATAAGCTTAAAAGTGCAAAAATTTCTTTAAAAATAACTGCAATTTATGCAATTATGTTTTCATTAGTACTATTAATTTTAAATGCTTCAATTTTATTTGGTGTTAAGAATTATCTTTATAGTCAGGCAGACAAACAGATTGAAGATATGCAAACAATATTACTTAACAAAAATAAAACAATAGATTTATCCAGCAAAACCCTTTTTTCAGATATTACATCCACGGAAAATATATCAGTTAAAATAAGTACAAAAGCGGGTAAAACACTCAATTTATTAGGAAAATTTAACTATAAAATAAAAAAGCATTTTCAGAATTTAGGCAAAAAACGTTTGGAAGATAGAGAAAAACATTTACTCTATAAAAGTATAAGCGTTCAAAATAAAAAGAATGGTAATGTATATATTGAAATAGTTAAAAATATGCACAATGAATATTGGTTCATGAAAGTATTATTTGTTGCTATGGCAGCAGCTGATTTTGTTGGTATCATAGCTTCAATTATACTGGGATATCTAGTAAGCAAAAAAATGTTAAAGCCTATTGATTACATAACTAAAACTGCCGAAAATATAAGTATTAATAATTTAAAGGATAGAATAGACGTAAAAGAATCTGATGATGAACTTAATAGACTAGCTAACACCTTTAATAAAATGATAGAGAGACTTCAAGAGGCTTTTGATAAGCAAACACAATTTGTATCAGATGCTTCTCATGAACTTAGAACCCCAATTGCTGTTATTCAAGGATATGCTAATTTATTAGACAGATGGGGGAAAGATGATAGAGAAGTTTTAGAAAAATCAATTTATGCAATTAAGCTAGAAGCTGCTAATATGGCCGGATTAATTGAAAATTTGCTCTTTCTCGCAAAAGGTGACAGTGATACTCAATTAGTAGATAAAAAAGAATTTTGGCTTAATGAATTAATTGATGAGGTTGTTTCTGAAACCAAACTTATAGAAAAAAATCATTTAATAATCAGCAGCAAGAATGATACTGTAAAGATTTTAGCTGATTATAAAATGATAAAGCAAATGCTAAGAATATTCATTGATAATAGCATTAAATTTACCCCTAAAAATGGGAAAATAGATATAAGTTCAATTGTGCAAGATGACAAGGTTAAAATAGCGGTAAGTGACAATGGCATTGGAATTCCGGAAAATGAACTCAAAAATATATTTGACAGATTTTATATTGTTGATAAATCTAGGTCAAAGGAAAATGGTGGTTCAGGACTTGGTTTATCTATTGCCAAATGGATTATACTTGTTCATAAGGGAACTATAGATGTAAAAAGCGAAGAAGGTAAATGGACAAAAATAACTGTAACTTTGAAATTGAAATAGATATACCGTTTCAACTACCAAAATCAATTTGCATCAAAATGCCTAGAAGACGGCATTTTGATACAAATTGATTTTCAAATTTCAAGCGGTTTATCTCTATAAGGAGCCGTGTAAAGTGATAAAAACAAATTATTTAATAAAAAGAAAAAGTCTAAGATGGAAATTAGTATCTAGATTTCTTTTAATATTAATATTACTTCTTATTATAATGGAAATATTTCAATATGTTACATTAAAGCAATACTTGTACGCAAGTAAGGAACAAATATTAGATGCAAGATTTCACAATATGAATATAAAAACATTAAGCAGCATAAAAACATCTCAAGATGTTATAAAAAATGCAGATAAACTTATAGGCATGATTGTTGATACTAATATGAGTGCAGCAGTTATTGATGAAAATGGTAACCGTATAGCAAGCAGTGCTAATCAAAATAAGCACTATGATTCAAATGATTCCTTAGATCTTGGGAAAAGGATAGATATGCCTATAGTGAATCCTTTATTATCACAAGAAGATTATAAAACTCTACTAAAAAAAAGTGGCACCTTGGAAGGATACAAACTAGTTAAAGCAAAAAACGGAGAACTGCAGATAGTTGGGTTTAGAAAAATAGGTGATATTAATTCTCCACTAGGAATAATCCAGCTAAGCTTATCATCAAAACCAATACAAGATTTAATATATAAACAAACGTCTATATATATATCAACAGCTATTTTAATACTCATTATTGGTGCTTTAGTTGGAGGTAATGTGTTTAAGCATATTTTAAATCCATTATATAAAATGGCAGATACTGTAGAACGTATTGATGTAGAACAATTAAATACAAGACTTCCAATAAATAATGGTCAAATTGAAATAGATAGGCTTTCTATAGCTTTTAATAATATGCTTCAAAGAATAGAAAACTCTTTTAATGAAGAACAAAAAATCAGGGAACAAATGCGGCAGTTTCTATCCGATGCTTCCCATGAATTAAGAACTCCATTAACATCTATCCATGGCTTTGTTGAAGTATTATTAATGGGAGCAGCTAAAAATGAAAAACAGCTAAATTTAGCACTAAATAGTATTTTAGCAGAAAGTGAAAGATTATCAAAATTAGTAAATAACTTATTAATGTTAAATAGACTTGATCATCATACACCTCAAAAAATGAAGCTAGAAGATCTAAGTGATATTGTTAAAGAAGTTTCATCTCAGCTTAATATATTAGCTAAAGAAAGAAATATTAAATTCGACCTAGAAGAAAATGTTAATATAATTGCAAGCCGAGATCAAATTAAGCAGGTAATCCTCAACTTAGTTCAAAATGCTATAATACACACAGACGAAGAAAAAGGTGAAATTGTTGTTACTGTTAATAAAACAGTCATCTCTTCACAAAATTACGCAGTATTTAGCATAAAAGACAATGGAACAGGAATTTCAAAAGAACATATTAATAAAATTTTTGATAGGTTTTTTAGAAGTGAAACTCACAGATCTCGTGCTCAAGGTGGTTATGGACTAGGCTTATCCATAGTAAAATCCATAGTTGATGCACATAATGGTAGGGTTGAAGTTACAAGTGAATCTGGAAAGGGATCAATTTTTTCTGTTTACATAAAAAGTGTTACAAAACAACGGTAATAACTTATATCTTCATTAAATTAAAATTTTATTATAAAATAGAAAAAAGTATATAAAATTGTATATACTTTTTTCTTAAGCTAAGAGCTTCAAGTTCAGAAGAAATTTTAAGCAGTGTAAATGAAACTACTATTGCTTTAGAACAAGTAACAAAATCAGCTAAAGATTTTAATATTATCTTTGTGCTATCAAACCATAAAAATTTTCTCCAATATTTATAGTTGATATATTTGAGAAGCCAAGTGTATTTAAGATTTCTTTTAAATCTGTTTTGTCTAATCTTTCTTCAATCGGAGGTCCAAACTCACTCTTAGCTTTTTCCCATTCAACAATAGCTATTCTTCCCTTGGGAGAGAGAAGCTTTTTTATTCCAATTAAAAATTTCTCTTTATCCTCTATTTCATGTAATACCGTGCTTATAAATGTAATTGTTACTTTACCCTCTTCTAGTTTAAAATCATTTTCTTCTGTCAAAATGCTTTTTACATTAGATATATTATTATCTTTTATTTTTATTTCAACTTCACCTAGCATTTCCTGTGAAATATCCATTGCAAATACATTTCCATTTTCTCCAACAATTTTAGCTGCTGGAATAGTAAAATATCCAATTCCACATCCTATATCTGCCATTACATCGCCTTCATGCAAACCAAGTCTAATAAGTGTTTCTCTTGGTGGCAACATTTCTCTTCTCTTTGGATTATCTAGTTTGTGCTTATTTTTAGCATCAAATTTATGCATCATCGTTTACCTCCTAATATTCAAATTATTTTTCTTAATCTTTTATACCCCATATGGGTATACTTGAATTATATAATTATGCATATTTTTAGTCAACAATAACATATTTCTTCTAAATGCTTTAAATAAATTTCCTGAAACTTTGGCAGTTCTCCAAGACCATGGAGATAAACATCCACCTTTACTCCCTGCTTTTCAATAATATTCTTCCAAGAAGTTTCTTGTTCTCCACACATATCATTCTTTGCGTGACCACCTGACATTAGCATAAATGGAGCAAGCATTACTTCTTTTATTTCATTTTCTTTAATCCACTTAATTACATCAGCTATAGAAGGTTCCCCCTCCATAGTTCCTATAAATACATTTTTATAACCCATATTCCATAATAAAGTTTGAAGCTCTGCATAGCATGTATTGGAATAACTGTAAGAACCATGACCCATGAAAACTACTGCATTCTTTCCCTCTACTATGTCTTTTATTACTTCTACTAACAATTTATAATCTTCGTACTTATATAAAATAGGATTCCCTAGTTTAATTTCTTGAAACAAATTTTTTCTCTTAAACTCTTCAACAGTACAACGTAATTTATTATATTCACTACCAGATAACAAATGAAGCGGCTGAATAAATGCCGCCTCATATCCCTCTGTATAAAGTTTTTCCAGTGCTTCTTCTGGTGTATCTACAAATATTCCGTCTCTATCCTTAAGAACTTTTATCACAAATTTTGATGTAAAAGCTCTTCTTACCTCATAACCGTCATATTCACTTTTAATTCTATTTTCTACTGCTTCTATTGTAAGCTTTCTTGTATCATCATAGGTTGTACCAAAACTAACAACAAGTATTGCACGCTTCAAATTAACGACCCCCAAAATAGGTACTCTAAGAACTTTAAAATTGCAAATACTAAGGGGTACTCTGAGAAATTTGAATTTGAAGCAGAGTACAAAGTACAGATGACAGAGTACAGTGAAGGATGATTTTTTTCCGCTATCGCTTCAAAAAATCTTAAACTTAATGCTTACGCATTGGATAAAACATAGTGTTCAGCGCAGCTGACACTACTAAGTTCTAAGATTTACCTGAGCAAAGCAAAAGGTAAATCCTCCTTCACTGTACTCTGTACTCTGTCAATTGTACTCTGAATCAATTTTCAGTTTGTCAGAATAAATTTCATATTAGCAATTTCAATATTCCAAGTTATCTCCCAGTAATAGTTTTACTCCCTAAGCCATTTTGCTGCTTCAATAGCATAATAAGTTATTATAATATCTGCTCCTGCTCTTTTTATTGATAAGAGAGACTCTAAGGCAATTGCCTTTTCATTTATATATCCAAGCTTCGCCCCAGCTTTTATCATGGCATACTCACCACTTACACTATAAGCTGCAACTGGAACGTCGTACTTACTTCTTGCTTTGTTTATTATATCAAGATAAGACAGTGCAGGCTTGACCATTATTATATCTGCACCTTCATTTATGTCATCTTCTATTTCAAGCATAGCCTCTCTTGAATTGGCAGGGTCCATTTGATAACTCTTTCTGTCTCCAAATTTAGGTGCAGAATCCGCTGCTTCTCTAAATGGTCCATAAAAAGCAGAACAGTATTTTGCGCTGTAAGCCATTATTGAAACATTTTCATATCCATTTTCATCAAGGCTATTTCTTATAGCTTCTATTCTTCCATCCATCATATCTGAAGGTGCAACCATATCCGCTCCAGCTTTTGCATGAGAAAGGGCTATTTTTGCAATATACTTTATAGTATCATCATTATCAACATACTCACCATGAAGTATGCCGCAGTGACCATGACTTGTATACTCACACATACAAACATCTGTAATTATTAATATATTTTCATCTATTTCTCTTATTTTTCTTATTGCTTTTTGAATTATTCCATTGTCATCAAAAGCTGAAGATGCGATTTCATCTTTATGATCTGGTATTCCAAATAAAATAATGCCCTTTACCCCTACTTCTTTTATTTCAGTTATTATTTCATCTAACTTATCTAAGGAATAATGATAGCAGCCTGGAAGGGAAGATATTTCTCTTTTTATATTTTCTCCTTCGACTACAAATAGTGGGTAAATAAAATCATTAGGACTCACGGTTGTTTCCCTTACCATGTCTCTTATATAACTATTTTTTCTAAGTCTTCTATGTCTTCTAAACATTTTCTCACCTTCAATTATAATTTTTTCATAACTTCTAAAAACTTATCTATGTCCTCTTCTGTATGCTTTGTTCCTAAAAACATAGCTTCAAATTGTGATGGAGGTACATATACTCCGTCTTTTATCATATGCTCTGCAAATTTAGAGAACATATTTGTATCCGACTTCTTTGCATCACTGTAGCTAGTAACTTCACTGCAAGAAGTAAAAAATACTGTCATCATATTCACGCATCTATTTACTACAAGGCTTATGCCTTTTTCTTTAGCAATTTCCTTTATGCCGTTTTGAAGTTTTTGTCCAAGCTTGTCCATATATTCATAGCAGCTAATGTTCTCATGAAGCTCTTTAAGCGAAGCGTAACCAGCTGCCATTACAATAGGATTTCCAGACATAGTTCCTGCTTGATAAACTGGTCCCATTGGAGAAAGCTTTTCCATTATTTCTCTCCTGCCACCATAGGCTCCACATGGAAAGCCACCACCCATTATTTTGGCAAAGGTAGTCAAATCAGGTTTTATTCCGTACAAGCTTTGAGCTCCTTTGTATGCAACTCTAAAGCCAGACATTACCTCATCAAATATGAGTATTGTGCCGTTTTCGGTACATATGTCTCTAAGTCCAAGCAAAAATTCCTTTTTAGCAGGGACAACGCCCATATTTCCTGCAACTGGCTCTACTATTACCGCTGCTATTTCAGCTTTATATCTTTTAAAAAGCTCCTTTACGCTTTCTATATCATTGTACTGCGCTATAAGTGTGTTCTCTATACTTCCCTTTGGCACTCCAGGTGAACCAGGTATATTTTCAGTCATGACGCCAGAACCAGCTTCAACTAAAAAGCCGTCAAAATGGCCATGATATCCACCTGCAAATTTTATTATTTTATCTCTGCCAGTATAGCCTCTTGCAAGCTTTACAGCACTCATAGTAGCTTCTGTTCCTGAATTAACCATTCTAAGCATATCAACATTATCTACTGTGGTACATATGTATTTTGCAAGCTTAAGTTCCATTTCTGTTGGAGCTCCAAAACCAACTCCATATTCTAAAGCAGCTTTTACCGCCTCCATAACTTTTTTATTGTTATGTCCTAAAATCATAGGCCCCCAAGCGCCAACAAAATCTATGTACTCTTTTCCATCTTCATCAAAAAGGTGAGAGCCTTCTCCTCTTTTTATTATTGGTGGATTAATATTTAAAGCTGTATATGCTCTTACAGGACTATTCACCCCTCCAGGCATATACTTTTTAGATTCTTCAAAAATCTCTTCACTATTCATTTATTATACACTCCTCAATTATTCCTTCTGTACTGCATTCGTTGCAAGTGGAATATTCAGCACCGATTTTTTCAAGTTCACTTCCTGTTATAGGTCCAATTGCTATTACTTTTTTACTTTTAATTTTATCCATGCCAACTATGCTTGTCATATTCTTTACCGTTGAAGGACTTGTAAATATTACAGTGTCAACATTATCAAAAATGGACGCATCCTGTACATTTCCAGGCACAGTTTCATATATGAATGTTTCCTCAACCTTTGCACATATTTTTTCAAGTTCAACCTTAAGATATTCCCTTGAATTTTTACTTCTAGGAATGAATACCGTATCATCTTTTTTTACCTTTTCTTTAAGAGCTTCAAAAAGACCGTATCCATCATGCTTTTCAGAAACTATTCTAGGCACAATACCTCTTTTTTTCAAAGCATTTTTAGTTGAATTTCCTATGACAGCAAATTCAGCTTTTATTTTTCTTATATCATAATCCTGATTTCTAAGGTAATCAAATAAAATTTCTACAGCATTTACACTTGTTAAAACTATGTAATCGTAATTGCTTAAACTCTCCATATGTGTTTTTAAATTTTCAGCCGTATTTTTTATTTCTATTGAATTAATTTCTGTAACTTCCGCACCCAAATCTAAAAGCTTGTCATGAATTTCTTTACTCTGCTTTTTTGATCTTGTTATACATATATTTCTTCCAAAGAGAGGCTTTTTTTCATACCAATTTAATTTATCATTGAAATTAACTACTTCACCAACTACTATAATGCAGGGTGATTTAATTCCATTTAATTCACATTTTTCTCTTATATTCAAAAGCGTTCCAACTGCTTTTTTCTGAAAGCTTGTAGTTCCTCTCATAACAACAGCGCAAGGAGTATTTGAAGCCATACCGTTTTTAATTAAACCTTCTGTTATTATTTTAAGCTTTTCAAAGCCCATTAAAAATATAAGAGTTCCAGTAAGCTTTGCTGCTACTTCAAAATTTACAGAATAATCGTCAGCAGTTTTTGCTGTAAAAATATGAAAGCTTCTTGATATATTTCTATGTGTAACTGGTATGCCTGCATAATTTAAAACTGCAACTGGTGAAGTTATCCCTGGAAGTACTTCAAATTCTATATTCTCCTTTAAAAGACTTAAAGCCTCTTCTCCACCTCTTCCAAATATGTATGGGTCTCCACCTTTAATTCTTCCTACCAAGTTACCGTCTTTAGCTAAGGATACAAGCATATCATTTATTTCATCTTGAGTTTTGTAATGACAGCCAGGTTCCTTTCCACAATAATAAATTTTACAATCTTCATTTAAATATTTAAGTATGCCTTTTCCAACAAGTCTGTCATACATTACAGCTGTACATTCCTTAAGTTTCCTAGCTGCCTTTACAGTTATTAATTCTTCATCTCCAGGGCCTGCTCCTATTATATACACTTTACCTGCTGGCATATTTTTATCCCTCCAAAATTTTCTTAGCTAATTTTTGTCCAAGTCCTATATGATCTTCAATACTTCCATCTATATCTTTTTTTATTAATTTTCCATTAAGTTCAAAAAAACCTGTTAAGTGCATAATTTCACCTTGAAGCTCTGCATAAGCTCCTAAAGTAGAATGACAATCACCGTTCAGGGCTTTCATAAAGCTTCTCTCTGCATAAGCACAGCATCTGCTTTTAAAATCATCTAATTTTATAAAAATATCTTTATTGGGACTTTCTTTTTTAATTTCTATTCCAAGAACTCCTTGCCCAACGGCTGGTACCATCTCTTCCGTTGAAAAATAATTGGTTATAATCTCCTCTTTACCTAGCCTTTTAAGTCCTGCCGCTGCTAGTATTATTCCATCTAAATTTTGTTCTTCCATTTTCTTTAGTCTAGTTTGAACATTTCCCCTTATTGGGACAACCTTTATATCTGCTCTTAAAAGTTTCAACTCCGCTGCTCTCCTACTGCTGCTAGTTCCAATAACCGCACCTTGTCTTAGTTTCTTAAAGGGAATACCATCTCTCCCTACAAAAACATCTCTAGGATCATCCTTTGAGACTACAGCTGCAATCTCAAACATAGGTGGCAATTCATATGGAACATCCTTCATACTGTGCACCGCTGCATCTGCTTTGTCATGGAGAAGCGCCTCTTCAATTTCCTTTACGAAAAGTCCTTTTCCTCCTATATCGTTCAAGGATTTATTTAATATTTTATCTCCGAGAGTTTCCATTAAGAGTTTTTCTGAGAGAATTCCATATTTATCTTCAATTAGTTTCATTACAATTTCTGTTTGAACTTGAGCAAGTTTACTTTTTCTCGTTGCTATTGTAAGCTTCAACTTTATTATCCTCCCCATAAAACATTTTAAGTACTAATTCTGCCTTGTTTCTTCTATAAAAAAAATAAAAGTCATCAGAGCATATAAATTCCATAATCTCTTTTTTATGTGCACCTTTAACTTTATTCCTTATTTCCACAGTAAATTCAATAAAAGCTTCATACCTCTCCAAATATTTTTTTGCCTTGTCCGCAAGATAAACTGAAGTTTTAGGACTTTTACCTTTTACCTTTACAGCAATAGAAAAATTTTTTGAAGCACGCTGGCATGGTACAATAAATTTCCCTTTTTCAGGTTTACTGCAATCCATATAAAGCTTATTTATTTTATCACAATCTCTACGTATTTTATCATTAATTTTATCGTCATTTGTGGCTATTACAACGATATGAACATCACAAATATAATCTGTTATATATTCATTATTTATCAATTCTACCTTTGAATATTCATCAAAAATTTTAAAAGTTTCATCAAACTCTTTTGAAAGTACGATTACACTGCAGCCTTTAATAGCAAAGTTTTTTGCCTTTATAAATGCTGCTCTGCCTCCACCTACTATAAGCACTTTTACTTTGGAAGATATTAAAGCTATATAGGAATTTTCTACTGAATCTCGTAAAATATCTTTCTTATTATCCTCAGACATTCTTCTCCACTCCCCTTTAATTCTTCTTCCTTAAGAACTTCTATTGCTCTGTTTACGTAAGCATCAGAGGTGCTTTTTATAAGAGTATTTGCTAATTTTTCATTGTCCTTAGTGTTCTTTTTATTTTTAAAGGTTTCATATCTTCTCTTATATACCTTTTCACCAAACTTCTTTATTTTTATTATATCATTAACAACCTTTTGTAGCTTTTTCCATTCATAAAATTCTTCAATATATTTATCCATTATGCTCTTGTTTTCAAACATAACATTTTTTCTTTTTTCCCTATTATAAATATCAATTGAACTTATAGTATCAATATCATATACATTTATATTCTTCATGCTATATACTGCTTCCTCTGCATCTCTTGGCAAAGCAAGATCGAAAACTTCTAATTTTTTATCTGGGAGTTCATTTTTCCATATTACTGGATGAGGTGCTGAAGTGCAAGATATTATACAATCAACCTCATCATAGTGAATTTGCCTATCATGAAAAGGAATGACTTTAACTTTATCATTTTCAATATTTACAGTGCTTGTATTTCGTACAACTATGTATAAAACATCAAATTTCCCTGACAAAATATATTTACATACAAGCTCTCCCACATTTCCAAAACCAAGTACCATGAAGCTTGCACATCCGTTTTTTCTAGCCTCATTTACAGCTATTGATGAAGAGGAAACTGGTATTTTATTTAGCTTAGACTTGTCCCTAAATTCCTTACCACAGGTTATAGCAATTTGAAAAAGCTTTTTTAAATTACTTTTTATTATTCCAAGCTTTAAGGCCATTTCATATGCTTCTTTAACTTGTCCAAGTATTTGGTCTTCACCTAATATAAGAGAATCAAAACCGCACACTACCTCCATTAAATGCTTAACGGCTAACTCATTTTCGTAATAAAAAAAGCTATCTTTAAAGTTCCTATTCCAATTAAGCTTTTCAAATATATCATCTATAACAACATTTGTGTTTTTATTGCTGTCAAAATAAATTTCTGTTCTGTTGCAAGTACTTATTATGACAACTTCGGTGCAAACCTCTCCTAGAAGTAGTGTCTTTTCTTCTATGCGCCTTTGTATTATTGAAAATTTTTCTCTTACATCAATTTTTAAATTTTTCTTTAAGCCTAAGACTCGTATCATGCTTTTCCAGTTTCCTCTCTGTGTTTTAAAACATTCTTACTTTCACTATTTTACCACATATTTATCTAAAATAGTTTTTACTTCTGCTTTATCATTTTCTACCCAGGTATAAAAATCTTTATTTGCCTTGCTTACGCTTACTGCCATTTCATATAAAAATTCTGGCAAGCTTTCTCTTAGTATATCTCCACTGTAATCAGCAAGTTTAGCTTTATTTATACCAAGTTTTCCATCCAAGTGTAATTCAAAAGCATCTTTTATCTGGCCATTAATATTTTTCTTTTTTCCGCAGAAGCCTATTGCTCCTATTTCATGTGCACTGCAGGAATTTGTACATCCTGATATATGAACTTGAGGTAACACATCCTCTGTAAAATTCTTTTCTCTAAAATAATTTATTATTTCCTGTAAAGTGTCTTGACTGTTAAGCATACCCATTTGACAAGTTGGAACTCCTATGCAAGCTACGGACTGTTCTAAACGAGTTTCTCCTCCAATGTGCTTTGTAAGTTCTAATATTTTTTCTGCTTCTTTGCCATTTAAATTTCTAATAAATAAACCCTCTGACATTGCAAGTCTTATTTCTACATCTTGAATATCTTTTGTTTCATCTAAAATAAGCTTAAAATCTTCAATTGCTAGTTGTCCACCAACTGGATGAACATATACACTATATAGTCCAGCTTGTTTCTGTTCAAATAATCTCTTGCTTTCTATTGAAGTTTTTTCTCCAACTTTATTATATTCCTTTTTATTAACTGTAAGTTTTAATTCCATAGTTTTATTTACATTTTCAAGATGTTCCTTGTAGCATTTTATAAATTCTTCTTCTCCCATTCTTTCAACTATGTATCTTGAACGAGCCTTATTTTTATTTTTGTAATCCCCTTCTTTTATAAAGAGTTCTGTCATAGCCTCTATATGATATAAAACATCCTCTGTCTTTACAAGTTCAGGAAACTCAACACCAAGCCTAGAGTTTCTTCCCATTCCACCAGCAATATAAACTTTAAAATATTCCTTTTCTCCCTCTTTTACAGCAACAAAGCCTAAATCAGCAGCTTCTGCATGTGGTAAATCTTCATTATTATTAGAAAATGCTACCTTTAATTTTCTAGGAAGCTTATAAGTATATATCTTTTGTAAAAAGTGCTTTCCAACTGCTAATGCATAAGGAGTTACATCAAAAGCTTCTCCCTTTTGGACTCCTGATAATGGAGATATAGCAACATTTCTTGGGAAATTTCCACCTGAACCTCTTGTATATACTCCTTTATTTATTCCATCCTCCATGGCATCACAAACCTCATCAATACTAATTCCATGAAGCTGAATTGCTTGACGTGTTGTAAGGTGTATTTTTTTTAAATCATACATTTTAGCCTTATCATAAACAAACTCAAAATCTTTTCTTGTTCCTATACCAGAAGGCATTCTAAATCTAATCATAAACTCCTTGCCACTTCTGTGAGCATATACACCCATCCCACCAGAAGCACCCTTAAAGTCCATTTTGCTAACTTCTCCTTCTAAAAATTTATGTCCAAGCTCTCTAAAACCTTTAACCTCACCTAATAAAACTTCATTTAAAGTTTTCAATAAAATCACTCCTTATTGCATAATTACTATAGATATAGTATACTTTTTTCTAACCAATAAGTATAATATATATTTTTGATTATACCTATTAATTTTTCTAATTGGTAAGGTGATATTTTTGATAGAAGAATTAAAAACTTTTATAACCGTTGTAGATAAAAAAAGTTTTACTAAAGCTGCAAATGCTATTAACATATCTCAGCCTAGTGTAAGCCTTCACATATCTAATCTTGAAAATTATTTTAAAACAAGGTTAATAGAAAGGTCAAATAAACAAAGAACTATTTTTATTACTGCTGAAGGTGAAATACTGTATAAACGCGCTAAACAAATTATATCATTTTTAGATGAAACAAAAGAAGAACTTTTAAACTACGATGGTTCTCCCTGCGGCACCCTAAAACTAGGTGCAAGTATGACTATAGGTGAATTTCTTCTTCCTTCAATGTTAGGTGAATTTATAAAGGAGTTTCCAAATATAAAACTAGAAGTGACTATAGAGAATACAGAACACATTTATGAAAAGTTTAAGAATTATGATATAGATATAGCTTTAATCGAGGGCACTGTTCCGGTAGAAAATTACATTTACAACAATTTCTATAAAGATACCATGGTTATAGTTGCGCCTTTTTCGTCTACATATAAAGAAGCTATAGATTTAAAATCATATTTATCAAAACAAACCTGGATACATAGGGAAAAAGGCTCTGGAACTGGTGAAAATCTAAATATATTTTTAAATTCTCACGGTATATCTCCCAAAAATTTAATAACCCTAGGAAGTAATTATTCTATTAAAGAAGCTGTAAAAAACAATCTAGGTATAACTTTTATTTCTTCTTTAGTGGTTGATGATGCTGTAAAAAATAATGAACTAAAAATCATACCTTTAAAAACTGAGTACTATAGATATTTTTCATATATTGTCCATGACAAAAATCTATCTAAAGCAGCAGAATTATTTCTTAAAAAATTACATGAAAAATTTCAATAGTTTAATTTCCATGCTTTTTCCCTTTATTAAAAAAAGCAAAAACATATATACCTATAAGAAACATAAATATACAAATAAATTGAGAGGTTGATAAAATTCCAACACTGCCTCTTGGATCACCTCTAAATATTTCAATAGTAAATCTTCCTATACTGTATAAAATCATATAAAGTGCCGATACTTGTCCTTTTCTTTTGGATTTAAACTTAGATGCATAATAAAGAAGTATTGCTGCTATTAAAAAATCTCCAGCACTTGAAAAAAGCTGTGTAGGTATCAATGGTACCCCATTTGGTGCATAGGATGAATTTTGAAATATTACACCAATACTGCTGCTTGTTTCTCTTCCATAACAACATCCGGTTTCAAAACATCCTATTCTTCCAAAACCTTGAGCAAGTGCAATTGCTGGCACAATTAAATCTAAATAATTAAAAAAATCAATCTTTTTTATTCTTGAATAAATATATCCACTTAATATTCCACCTATGATACCACCATATACTACAAAACCATTTCCTAAGGTTTTAAAAATATAATTGGTGTCGTGAATTATATTAGGGAATTCTACTATCCAAAACAAAACCTTAGCACCTATTATTCCTCCAAATATACCATACAGCCCCAAATCCATAATTACTTCTGTGTTAAATCCTAATTTTTTGCCCCTATACAATGATAGTACTATTGCTGCTATCATTCCAATTGCTATCATAAACCCATAGCTATGTATAGTAATAGGCCCTACTTTAAATAATATTGGATGCATTATTTTCCTCCCACTACTCCACTTTTCCAAGTACAAAGCTTATGATTAATATTATAAAAACAAGCGAAGTAATTTTTACATATAAATAATCTTTTTCTTTTATAAATACAATAATCGAAACTCCTACACGAAGTACTGGTGTTGCAATTAAAATTAATAATCCAGTTAATATTATTCCATATGCTTTAAGTTCTACAGCGCCTTGTAATATTTTTATTGGACTTGTTGGAAAACTGTTACCACTATATCCACTATTTCCAGTTACTACGAGCATTATAAAGCCAATTAATATTATAGCAGCACTTAACAAAACACCCATCATTAAAAACTTGCTTATTACAATCTCCATTTCCTCGATTTCTTTATTTTTCATTATTTAACACCAAATCCTTTCACTATCATCTCTATAGAAACATACGCAAGAACAGGTATAAACATTTTTCTTATAGTCTTACTTTTTAAATTTTGCATAACCCTAGTACCAATTGTTGCACCAAACAAAACACCAAGAGCTACTGGTGCAGAAATCTTTGGATCTATATTTCCTCTAAGTAAATATACACCAGCACTTGCAGCCGCAGTTACTCCTATCATAAAGTTACTAGTTGCACTTGATACCTTTAGTGGGAGCTTCATAAATAAATCCATTGCCATAACCTTAAATATTCCACTACCTATACCAAGAAGTCCTGATATAATACCTGCCACGTACATCATTCCTAAGCCACCATAAACACCAGTTACATTATATTCAACTTGTTTTTGTAGAATTTTATCATAATATTCACCATTTAATTTAAGCTTTTTAGCTACAGGATGCATTGGTACATTTTCTGGAAGTTCATCTTTCCTTTTTTTAAGCATAGCCAATGCAGAATATAATAATAGTATTCCAAATATAAAGTACAGATATTTTGTGCTAATTATTCCACTCAAAAACGCTCCTGTAATTGCTCCAGTTGTTGTAGCTATTTCAAGAAACATTCCTATCCTTATATTTGTAATGCTATCTTTTATGTATGCTATAGCTGCTCCACTTGAGGTCGCTATTACAGATACTATACTTGCACCTATGGCATATTTTATATCTATACCGAAAAATAAAGTTAATACTGGAGTAATTATAATTCCACCTCCAAGTCCAAGTATGGAACCTAACAAACCAGCTATAATTGATATACCAAATATTTTTAACGCTAAAATAATCAATTTATCCCCTCCTAATATTTAAATACTTTTCTATTACCATTAAAGCTGAGCCAATTGCTATGGCATCCTCTTTAAATTTTCCACCTTTGCTAAATACAACTTCATTATTCAAACAATTATTTTTATAAAAAGTCTTAATAGCCGTTTTATAGTACAATTCATAGTTATTAACCAATGGTCCACATAAAATTATTAATTGAGGATTTAGCAATTTGGCTAGATTAGCAAGCCCTACTCCTAAAGTCTCTGCCCCTGTATTAATAACTTCTTTGGCAAACTTATTATTTTGCATAGCTAAGTTTAATATCTTTTTATATTCTTCCTCTTTTACCTCTTCATTATTAATCATATTTGCACTTAAATTAAATCTTCTAATTAAAGCCTTAATAGACGAATAACTTTCTATGCAACCATTATTTCCACAAATACACTTTTCTCCATTTAAATCCACAATCATATGTGCAAAAGCATCTTCGGAATCATTTATTGTCCTAATAATACTTCCATCAGTTATAACTGCTGATCTTATTCCAATTCCACAGTGTATGTATACAATATTTTTCAGATTTTTTCCTTCACCAAATAAATACTCAGATAAAACAGCCGTATTAGCTCCATTATCTATGAAACATGGAATTGAAATTTTACTCTCAAGCATATCCTTTAAGTATACATTATTCCAACTTTCGTTAAAGAAATTTTTAGGATTTAACATAATGCCTTTTTCTCTATTAAGTGGTCCTACAGTACCAACTCCAATGCCTAATACTTCACTTTTTTCTATTGATAGCTCTGTTAATTTTTGTTCTAGCATGTGCATAATTTTTTCAATAGTCTTTTCTGGTGAAAAACTATCATCCATGAAAAATTCCTCTTTTGCTAAAATATTAAGCTTTAAATTTGACACAATTATTCTTACGTAAGTTCTTGATATATCGACGCCTATAACATATATTCCCGTTTTGGCAACACTATACTCTACAGCTTTTCTTCCGCCAGTTGATTCAGATATACCAATTTCCATTATTAATCTTTTATCTTTAAGATTTTTCATAACTCTATTTAAAGTTGTTAAGGTCATACCTGTTAATGCTTGCAAGTTTTTCTTTGTAATCATGTCTTGCTTATGTATTAAATTTAATATTTCTAAATCTCGAGTTTCTAATTGTTTTATAACTTCTCGCATACAAGCTCCTTTCAATATTTTTATCTCTAGATATACCAGCTCAACTTATTAAAATTCATTTGCACCATAATGCCAAGAAACCGGCATTTTGGTACAAATAAATTTTAAGTTTCACAATGGTATATCTCTAATACCATTATATAACTTTTAACCATTTTGGCAATAAGTTTTTTGTTAAATAAAATTGAGATAACATTTCTCGATGAATACTGCTTCTTTACAAAAGTAATATAAAAAAAAGTAGTTGACTCTCCTATAGCAGGAGGGTTTATTCTAATATTGTAATCCAAATATGTGCACATAGGAGAGATTTAAATGTTTAAAATAGGTGACTTTTCAAAGTTAAATAAAATATCAGTTAAAACTCTTAGATATTATGACGATTTAGGAATTTTAAAACCATATAAGATTGATGAGGAGAGTGGCTACAGATATTATTCTGCAAGTCAGCTTCCAAGACTAAATAGAATACTTGCATTAAAGGATTTAGGGCTTTCATTAAAAGAAATTGCAAATATACTCGACAATAAACTTTGCACAGATACTGTTTTATCTATGCTCTCAATCAAAGAAAAGGAAATAAAGCAAAATATAGAAAACGAAAAGGAAAAACTTTTAAAGCTTGAAAATTTAATAAATAAAATTAATGAGGAGGATTTAAACATGTTAAAATATGATGTTGTAATAAAAAAAATTGATCCTATAAAGGTAGCTTCCATAAGAAGCATTTTACCAAACTATGAATCTCAGCATAACATTTGGAGAGAACTTGGTGATTATTTAAAGGAAAACAATGTAAAACTAGCTCCACCTTGCTTAGTTATTTACTATGATCCAGGATTTAAAGAAAGCGATGTAGATGCTGAAATTGCTGAACATGTACTTGGAACTGCCCCTGACACTGACAGAATTAAATTTAAAGAACTTGCTTCTGCAAATGAAATGGCTTGTACTGTTCATAAGGGAGGCTATGAAGGCTTACCTTCTGCTTATGCTGCTCTTCAAAAGTGGATTGAAGACAACAATTACAAAATTGCCGGTCCTAACAGAGAATTGTATTTAGAAGGTGAATGGTCAAAAGATAGCGTAGATGAATATATAACTGAAATTCAAATTCCTGTGACAAAATAAAAAAAGTGCGAAGTAACAATGCTTCGTCGCATTAAAAAAATCCTATAAATCTTGGTGGCTATTTTAAAATAATGCTTACTTTGAGTTCAAGAAGGATAATGGGCAAAGCCCCAAATATGTGTATTACTAACAATGCCAAGATTTATTAGGATTTTTTTAAACCGTTCCTTCAGCATTGTCACTTCGCTCCCACGGTGGTACAAGGAAAAAATTCCTCCATACCTACGGAATTTTAGGTGTGAATGTTTGTAACTAATTAATTTTTTATATTATAGATACAAATACACAAAAGCAGCCAGTTAATACACCGACTGCTCCTTAAATACTAGATTTCTTCAATTTTACAATTATGTTCTTTTTCCTTTGAGTCATAACATATTGCCACTGCTAATATCTTCTTACCTTCATTTTCTTTTCTGAACTTTTCTACATATTCTTTTTTTCTTATTTGACTTATTGCTATCTCTGGAGTTTCATTCTTTTTAAGTTCAACTATAAAAGCAATATCATTCTTTCTCCTAGGGTGAAAAGCAAAATCTGCATAGCCTTTCCCTGTTTTCTCCTCACGTTCTACTCTATATGTATCTCTAGCTGAAAGATATGCTAAAGTTAATACACATGATAAGCTATTCTCATCATTATACTGAAGTATTGGTATTTCTGAGTTATGAATATCATGTAGTATCTCTTCCACAGTTTTTGTATCTCCATTAACTGTTGCCTTTAACATTCTCTTAGAATTTTCTATTATCTCAGAAACATATCCAAAAGATTTATCCCTTAAAGCCTTTTCAAATTCCTTCATAAGCTCTTTGTTAGGTATTTTTAAATATCCATCATAATAGGATAAAAAACCAAGTACTATCATAGCGGAATATATTTCTTCTTTAGTTCTCGGCACTCCTTGCCCGGCTCTAAATTCCTCATCTATTATAATATCAATTTCCTCACCTGATACCATTTCTATAACATCATCTCTAATTTCTAGAGTATTGTATTTAAGATACTCTGCTACTTCGTCCATAGCACCAGTATTAGTCCAATAACTTTCACAATAGTTATTTTGAAGTGCTTTTACTACTGATCTTGGATTATATACTTTAACTCCTTTTGCAGTTAAATAGCCATTATACCAACTTTCTAATTCCTTAAAACTAATATTTTTATTTTTATTACAAAGCATCTTAACTTCATCTTCCGTAAATCCAAAATACTCATCAAAGGTTCTATCTTTTAAAAATGTAAACTCATCAAACATATTAAGTGCCGAACCACTAGAATACTTCTTTATAGGAAGAACACCTGTCATATATACTAAAGCTACATAAGACTGATCCTTCAAAAGATTTCTCAAAAACTCCAAAAAATTATTTTGATTTTCTATAAAAAGATTGTTAGTAAAAATATAATCCCACTCATCAAATATAAATATAAACTTATCTTTTGTAGAAAATAACATATCACTTATAGTAAAATAGCTTTTAAATTCTAAATTAGGATACATACTCTTTATATCATCAATCAAAGCACTTTGTATTAAATCTATGTACCCTTCATAACTTTTATTTTTATCTGGTATCTTATTGAAATTTATACCTATAACATTATATTTATTTAAATGTTTCTCATAAGTATCCGATTTACTTATATTAAGCTTATTAAATATTTCTTTTGAATCTACCGCTTTAGAATAATAAGCTCCTATCATGTTAATAGCACTAGATTTACCAAATCTTCTTGGTCTAGTTACACATACATACTTATCAGAAGTTTCTATAACTTCACTTAACTTCTCAATAAGTAAAGATTTATCTACAAAATATTTGCTTCTGTACAGGTTTTTATAATTTTCTAAAGGCTTGCTAGTATTCAAATATATAGACATGAAATCACCCCAATTCCTTTATAATTATTTAACTTATTCTCATTTTAATTTTTAACTTATCTTAAATAATTATAACATTAAAGTAGATTGTTTTTATGAAAATTGAAATTTAATCAATTCACAGTTCACAATGGTTGTAATTTCAACATGAGTATTTCTTGCGGCTATTTCAATGTTTTTTAATACTGGCTGCAAGCTTCCACCGCATAAATCTTTATAGTAAGCTTTATTAAAGCTTTTTAAATCAATATTCATTGCATCCACATAAGGAAGAAGTTTTTTTAATGGTTCTTCACTTATATATCCATTAGTTACAATTACTACTGAAGCATTGGGATTTGTTTCCTTTAAAAGCTTTGATGCGTCATAAACATATTCGTACCAAATACTCGGTTCATTATATGCACTACATTAAATATGTTTACGAAAATAACCCGGTGTATATCCTGTTATTTTTTTAAATGTTCGAATAAAATTTGAGTAATCATTAAAACCTGCCATACTACACGTAGATGTGACAGTATTACCCTTCATTAATAACTCCTTTGACAAGGCAATTCGCTTCATAAGTACATATTGAAAAATACTACTGCCCGTTAGTTTTTTAAATAAGTGGCACATATAATAACGATCCATAAAATTAGCATTTGCTATATCATCTAATGAAAAGTTTTCTGATAAATGATTTTCTATATAATTCATAATAGGAACAAGTCGTTCATCACATACCGGCTCTACAATTTTATCCTGTGATTGCTGCCAAATATTTATAGAAACCATGAGATCAATCAAAGTTGTTTTCTTGAGCAAATCATCACCATAGTTCTGGGAAGAAGGAGCATTCAATCTTTCAAAATATGATTCATATTGTTTTTGCTTTATCGTATCTAAATGAATTAAATTCTGTATACCGATTGGATGATTATAAAAACAAGTAAGTAAATCTGTTTGATGAGTGCTATATTGCCTAGCATAGTTTGGATGTACATGTACAATTTTTCTATTAAAGTCAAAGCCAGTATGAGCAAGAGTTTTGTGAATTTCTAAATTAGACATCAAAAGTAAATCTCCTGCTTTTAGCACATAGCAAGATTGATTTACATAGATAGTCACAGAACCCTCTGAAAGATAATATATCTCACAACAATCGTGAATATGAAAATCCGTATTACGTGCAAAATTAGATTTTGTATTTTGACAATATACGGAGGAAGTTAAATTTTTAATATAGTTTACCTGCTGCATAAAATATCCTTTCAAATAAACAATATACGCAATATATAAAACAAAAATTGCAAGGAATATGCGTTAGCATAATTATAAAATAATATATGATAAACAACAAGTAAAATGCTATCTTATTATGAAAGGAGAACATATGAGTACATTTGAATTATTTAAAAATGGGATTGTTACTGAAATATTTGTAGAGGCAGCTGCTTTAAACGGTGTAAAACGTGTTGCAAATATTATGGCTGATGATATAGAACTTGTGACTGGTTTACGTCCTCAAATAAGAAATGAAATAACTAAGTGTAGCAGTGAAAATGTAATTATTATTGCAACCATAAATAACAGCAATCTATTAAGTACATGGAATAAAAATGGCAAAGTCAATTTATCTGATTTAAAAAATAAAAAAGAAGTATATCTAATGCAGAACATAGAAGAACCATTTCAAAATCATCCAACAGCTAAAAATGCATTAGTCATTTTAGGTAATGACAAACGTGGAACCATCTATGGAATGTTTCATTTATCTGAAATGTGCGGTGTATCGCCAATGATATTTTGGGGAGATGCAAAACCAAAGCCTCAAAAAGAAATTTTGATTTCCTTAAGTTCTAAAATACTTTCCAAAGAGCCATCTGTTAAATATCGTGGTTTCTTCATTAATGATGAATGGCCGGCCTTTGGCAGATGGTGTTTTGAAAAATATGGCGGAATAAATGCAAATGCCTACGAAAAAGTATTTGAATTATTGCTTCGTATGAAAGGAAATTATTTGTGGCCAGCTATGTGGAGGTCATCCTTTTGGGAAGATGGCCCAGGTCTAGAAAACGCAAGATTAGCAGATGAATATGGTGTTATCATGGGTACATCGCATCATGAACCTCTTTGTAGAGCTGGAGAGGAATGGCAGAAGCAATATCAAAAGTACAGTGATGATTCCTCTTGGAGCTTCATTAAAAATAGTGATGCTATCACTCAGTTTTGGAAAGATGGTCTTAAAAGAAGCAAAGACTTTGAAAATATCATTACGATTGGCATGCGTGGCGAAAACGATTCTAAGCTTTTGGGAGAAGATGCTACATTAAAAGACAATGTTGATGTACTTAAAAAGGCAATCATTACTCAGAATCAGCTAATAAAATCTTATATCAATAAAGATTTAAAAGAAGTCCCAAGAATGCTCGCGATTTATAAAGAAGTGGAAGATTTTTATTACGGTGATAACACCTTCGCTGGACTTCGTGGATGGTCAGAAATTGATGATGTCATATTATTACTAAGCGATGACAACTATGGAAATCTTCGTTCTATACCATCATTAACAGAAGCTCCTCACCCCGGAGGATATGGAATATATTATCACTTTGATTATCATGGTGCCCCAATCAGTTACGAATGGCTGAATTGTACAAACCTAGTTAAGGCTTGGGAGCAATTGACCATGGCATATGAACATGGAATACGTGACATATGGATTGTTAATGTTGGTGACATAAAAGGTAACGAGTACCCACTTAACTATTTTATGGATTTAGCATATGATTTTGAAAAATGGGGAACACAAATAACCAATAGTGCTGAACTATATACAGCGAAATGGATTGATACCCAGTTTGGATCTCTTATTACTTCAGAGCAAAAAGAAATAATTTCTGCTATTTTAAACGGCTATACAAAATGGAATGCAGCTAGAAAACCTGAATCATTAAATGAAGGTGTTTATCAAAATAATTATCATGAGTGTGAGCGAGTATTACAGGAAGCAAATGCTTTAATCAAAAAAGCAGACCACTTACGTAAGCAAATGCCAGATATGTGTCTACCCGCATATGACAGTATGATTTATTATCCAGCAGTTGCATCATTAAACCTGCTGCTGATGAACATTGAAGCTGGTTTTAATCATGTATTAGCGGAGCGAGGAAGTATAGTAGCAAATCAATATATTCAAAGCATTAAAACAAGAATACTATCTGAACAAAAATATGTCGAAAAATTCCACTCCCTGTTTAATGGAAAATGGAATCATATGCTTGAATCTGCTCATAATGGTTTTCAGACATGGGATGACAATAACTGGACATATCCAACGATTGAAGAGGTAATGCCTATTCCAACTTCAAAGATTATTGTCAGCTTTCGTGGAGACAATGCCTATAATCTAGGACTACATTGGCAGGACAAAGAACCTATTTGTAACAATGAATTTACTCGTCCTGATATTAATGAAATTATACTTGATATTGATAGCCGCGGAAATGTGGACTTCTGCTATGATATTCAATGTAAAAAGCCTTGGTTATCCTTTTCGCACACGCATGGTCAAGCCAATGTAGGCGAAGCTGGTAGAACTAGCATAATGATTTCATGTGACCGTACACATTTATCTGGTGAGGAGTATGTAGAAATTGTAATTCTATTTAATTTTGCTAATGGAGATAAAAAGCGTGCAAAAGTAGCAGTAAAAGCCGGAAATCCTAATGTAGAACAATACCCTGGTGCATTTTTGGAGTGTCAGGACTATATTTGCATAGAAGCAGAGCATTTTGAATCTAAAACTGATATAGACGAAAAAGGATGGAAAGTCATACAGCACCTAGGAAGAAATGGTTCTGCTATAAAAGCCTTTCCTGTTAATACTAATTGGCTTTTAAAGAAAGAAAAACCTTTTGTACAATACTCCTTTATATCAAGGCAAGAAGGCCAATATATATTATCCTTTTACTTTTCTCCAAGAAATCCTATGCAAAAAGGAGATAAAATAAAGTGTTGTTATTCATTAAATGATAATGAACAACAAATATTGGATGTTATATCGGATGATTATTATGCTGAGTGGTATAACAAAGAATGGAATTATGGTGTTATGAATAATTCGCGCATAGTTAATACAACTGTGCATTTAAATAAGGGTAAAAATAAAATTCGATTTTATGTAACAGAGCCAAACGTTATATTAGAACAAATCGTGCTTTACCCTAAGAGCAAAGAGCTTTCTAAGTTACAACTCGCTCCGAAGGAAAGCTATCAAATTCCTGTGACAAAATAGTTATAAACTATATAAAGCTTGGTAATATCATTCATAGTTTTGTGTAAACTTTTGTACATAAAACTATGAATTTCCTTCAAGAACCTTCCATGCGTTTGTTGATACAAAAAATGTAATACTAATATCATCATTTTGGTTTTCTACAAAAAGATTATTATATTAGTCAACAAAAAAATTTTTCATATATTTCCAAGACTCACCTTATTAAGATACTTTTTAGCAACCTCTTCTGCTTTTTTCATAAATTCTATATTTGTAGGCTCATTTTCAAGTTTGTATCTAGGAAAATACCTTGAAAGATGCAGCGGAATATCTAAACTTATGCTGCTTAAAAATTTTGCAATTTCTTCTACCTCTTCTAAGCTGTCATTTTCTCCGCTAACTAATAGCGTTGTAATTTCAACATGAGTATTTCTTGCGGCTATTTCAATGTTTTTTAATACTGACTGCAAGCTTCCACCACATAAATCCTTATAGTAATCCTTATTAAAACTTTTTAAATCGATATTCATTGCATCCACATAAGGAAGAAGTTTTTTTAATGGTTCTTCACTTATATATCCATTAGTTACAACTACTACTGAAGCATTGGGATTTGTTTCCTTTAAAAGCTTTGATGCGTCATAAACATATTCATACCAAATACTCGGTTCATTATATGTAAAGGCTATGCCAATATTATCTTTCATTGTAAGTGCAGTGTGCACTAAATCTTCCTTAGATACAAATTGACTTTTAGCTTTAAATTGAGAAATGCTGTAATTTTGGCAAAAACCGCAGGTAAAATTACAGCCAAAGCTTCCTACAGAAAAAATATGAGTATGAGGCTTAAAATAATAAAGTGGTTTCTTTTCTATAGGATCTAAAGCAGCTGATGTAACTTCTCCATAATTTATAGTAAAAAGCTTTCCATCCTCATGAGTTCTAACATTACACTTTCCAAAATGACCATTTTCAATAACACAATTATGCGGGCATAAAAAGCAGTGAATTTTATCTTTAAGCTTTTCATAAAACATAGCTTCTGTTTTCACGTTATCACACTTCTTCCTTATGCCTAATTACTTTAAACTTTTCTATGGTATAGTCTTCCAAATGATCTATGCCAGCTTTATCTAAGGCTATATTTATCTGCTCCTCTACTGTATTTACGCCGTCTAAATCTGGAAGCAAAAGTCCCGTTTTGCCTTTATATCTCACAATTACACCGTACTCTTTTGGATTTAATTCTTCTTTTGAAGCAGGTTCAGGTTCTGTTAAAACATCTACTGAAAAAGTTATGTCCATTAACTCATCATTTTCTACCTCATAAAATCTAGGATCATGTACCCCGGCCTCAATAGCATTGCGCGCAATTTCTTCCGCAGTACTTTCCGTTATAGGTAATATAGTTCCAATGCAGCCCCTAAGTTCTCCATGCTTCTTTAAAGATACAAACACTCCTCTTTTAGTGTTTTTCATTTCATCTGTCACATAAGCTGGCAACTCATTAATTCTTTTGCCACTTTTTAAATATGTAGTGAGACTTTCCCTAGCAAGTCTTACATAAGGATCCGTCTGATTTTTCCTCTTTTCATATGCTTCTGTGCGAATTGACTGTAGTTCTCCTAGTCTAGAAACATCCTCGGAAAGAACATTAAATTTCATAACCCCATAGCCTACTCCAAAAGTCCATTCATAGCTTAAAAGTTCTCCCTTAAATTTCTTTTTTTCTAGCGCCCCAAGCAAAATAGCTGCCGAACGTCTTCCACACTCTCCCGCATTGTCTATTGTTTTTTCATCAATGCTAAATACTCTTCCTACATCACCTTTTTGCAAGGCATCAAGGAATTCTGTATCAAATTTTTCACCATAAGGACTATACTCATAAGGTCCATCCTCTTTTAACTTATGAGACAAATCTCCACTTGCTATAAAAACCGCATTTTCGTTTAGTTCGCGAGCTGCTTTATCAATTAAAATGCCAAACTTATATAACTCAATGTCACTTAAAGGAGCATAAGTAATATGTACAAGCTTATAATTCTCATAAAACTTATTTACAAAATACAATGGAACTATTGCTCCGTGATCTAGTTTAACAGAAGCATTGTACTTATTTAAAAGAGAATTTGTGGCCATTACACTTGATATCCCCTCTTTGTAGGCTAGCTCATATATTTTACTAGTAAGTTCTTTGTTAATTTCAAACTTCATAGAAACATTAGGGACTCCAAAATTTTTTAAATCCCCATGAATTTCGTCTTCATAACTAAGTGCAACCGCATCTTGAAACATAACGCCATGTGGAGTTACAAGTATAATTGTGCTAGGTGCCTTCTTTGCAATTTCCCTTCCAATTTCATCAAAACTTTCACCTGTCTTTGCAATCTTTTTTTCTTTTCCCTCACCTATTTCAGGCAATACAATAGGCGGATGTGGAAGTAAATAAAAACCTTGTAAACTCACAAAAATCACCCCTAATAAATTTTATCTAATTTAGTCTTACCTATTTTTATTAAAATATAGATATACAATTTCATCAATAATTTTTTAAGGCTATGTTTTAAATAAGTGTTGATTTTCGCACTTATTTAAAACATAGCCTTTTTTAATATCTCATTTAAATCTTTAAGTATAACTATTTTCCCTCGTTCTAATTTTATATATCCCATTTTTTCAATACCTTTTAATTTTCTGCTAACAACTTCCCTAGCTGAATCAATCTCAAAAGCTAATTGACTATGAGTTGCATAAACTACTTTGCTATTTTTGCTAATAAGTAACTTAATAAGTCTTGTTTCTAAAGCTTCATGAATTATTTCTTCTTTGTTTCCTATAATATTGTTAAACTTATTATATAAATCCTCATACATATGGAATAAAAATTCATTATCTTCAATGCAATACTTTTGCACTATGCTCGTTGGAATTACACATATTTTAGACTCTTGAATTGCCTTACCTACTATTTTTAGAGATTCTAAATTTGATAAGCAGCTTAAAGCTTCATGGCAAAATTCCCCTTGGCGTATATTATAAAGATTAGTTTCATCTCCGTTTTCATTAATTTTTTGTATCTTTATTGTTCCCTTTACTACAAATAAAACCCCAAGGCACGTTCCACCTGCTAATTTTACATACTCATCAAAATGTATAGTTTTAAAAACTGCTTCCGATTTTATTATCCCATTATTATTCATATCAATTTTCTCTAATACTGGATATTGTTTGTATAAAGCTTTTATATTGTTTGATATTTCATTATACTTGCTCATTTTCCCTCCTCAACTTAAATTAATGAGTTGAATACTAATTATTATTTCTTGGGGAATTTGAAATTATTGCGAACCAATTAAATCAGAGTACAAAGTACAGATGACAGAGTACAGTTAAGGTTGATTTACCTTTCTTACGTCAGGTAAATCTTAAACTTATATGTTGTTCAGCTACGCTGAACAACATTAATTCCACGATTGCGTAAGCAATCAAAAACTAAGTTTTAAGATTTTCTGTAGCAAAGCGGAAGAAAATCATCCTTAACTGTACTCTGTACTCTGTCATCTGTACTCTGAAAAAAGGTTAGTAATGTTTAAGAATTGTAACAAAATCTATATCCTCTCCTAGTATCCTATTGCTTTTTTAGGGCATGCACTTACACATTTTCCACATTGTATACAATCAGGATGGCTTAATAAATCACCCTTATATTCATATGGAACTATTCCAAGCGAACATTTTTTCTCACATAATTTACAAGAGACACAGCTAGATGATACTTTTAATACTTTTTTATTCTTTTTTAATTTTGATATAACGGATGCTATAGTTCCCATCGGACAAAAATTACACCAAGTTCTTTGATTATAGAATAAAGATAACACTATACCAATTAATGTTGTAACAACAATAATTCTATAAAATACCATTCCTATACCATAAAGATTTCCCCAGTTCTTCTTAATTCCAAGTGTAAACATAGTCATAGTGAATATTATAACTAAACTTCTAAAATAATAGGATTTTAAAAATTTAGGTACTTTTCTTTTATTACTAAATTTAGAAACTACATTATCATAAAAATTTCCCCTTGGGCATAAATTACCACACCAAAATCTACCCTTAAATATAGAAACAATTACGGGTGCCACCATACAGATAACAGCTGCTACTGCAAACCTTAAATCAATTAATCCTAACAATACAAATGCAATTAATAGTACAAACGAATACTTCTTCCACAACTTTAAAAATCCTTTCATAAATGTCCTCCATTTTGTTATATTTTATATTATTATAAATAGTTAGTATCTCTATTCATGTTTCATTTAAACTAACTTAATACTTTTTTAATTTGTGATTCTCATGTCTTTGTTTACCTTCCTCAAATGCATTTATTTCTTCAGGAGTATCTAAAATAAGTTCAGGTACTAAATTCGGTTTTCCCTTTTTATCTAAAGATACCATTGTAAAAAATGCTGATAAAGCTCTTTTTTTGCAATAATCGCTATCGCATTCTAAATCTTCAACTTCAACATTTACGGCTACCTCCATTGAAGATTTTCCCACAAATACAACTTGAGCAGTGCATGTAACTAAATCACCAACAAAAATTGGCAAGTGAAATTCTAATTCATCAACCCTAGCTGTAACAACATTAGATTTAGCATATTTTCTTGCTGCTGCATAGGCTGCCGAGTCCATTAACTTCATGATCTCTCCACCATGTATATTACCTGCAACATTTGCTTGATTAGGCATCATAACTTCACTTATAACTATTTTTGATTCTGACGAAGACTTTTTCATATGAGCTTTCCCTCCAATTTATTTGCTGTTATGAACTTATTATAAAATAATTGCTTAAATATTTAAGTGACTTAGTCACACTAAAGACAAACTACCTTGAAACTTGAAATTTATTTGTACCCAAATGCCGTCTTCTTGGTATTTTGGTGCACATAAATTTCAATAGTTGAAGCGGTTTATCTCTAGCATTTATTAAAAATAAAAAAAGTACAATGCAATTAATTTAAAATTAATCATTACATTGTACTAAAATTTCAAAATATATCTTTATTCATTTTATAATTCACATTTATCTGAAAAACCTTCCGGAGGAACTCCTAACCCATGAATTAATCTTGCCCAATAATTAACTTGAGCAATTGTGCTAGCTAATATTACAACCTCTCTCTCAGTAAAATTAGCTAGTAAGCTGTCCTTAACTTCCTTTTTTAATTTAATTGGCGTTGAACAAATAGCTTTCACATACTCTATAACTATTCTCTCTTTTTCAGAAAATGTAGTAACTTTGTCAATATCAACTCGTCCCGAAAGAGCATTCATTTCTTGTTTACTTATACCACTTTTCTCATAACCAAATGAATTCATGTCTATGCAAAAAGCGCAAGATACTGCAAGAGAAGCTTGAATCCTTACAATTTTTAGTACACGTTCATTTAAATCTTTCTTTCCATGTGCAACCAAGGCTTCTAAAACTCCCGAACTTATAGCTACTCTTGGATACCAAGCGAGCAATTTAGGGACAAGCAAGTCCTTTCCAGTAACTCTCCTTGAAATCATAATTCCAAACTTTAAAAAAAATGGTATTTTCTTAGGTGGCTTAATAAATGCATCCATACGCTTTCCTCCTATAGTATCTTTATAAGGTATATTATCATTTTATTAATATTATAGTTGTAATTAAACTTTGTCAATATTTAAATAATTGGCCACTTTCCATTTTATAACATCGTCTTTCATCAAAGCATTCTATCCTTCCAAAACCTTGTGCAAGTGTTATTACAATTAAATCTAATAAGTTTTGTTTTCTAAAAATATTTTTATGTAATTCAGAGAATACTAAAAACACAAAAGCAAAGGAGGAAATTTCATGAGTAAAAAAATATTAATTGTTGGTGGTGTTGCTGGAGGAGCATCTACAGCTGCAAGACTAAGAAGATTAGATGAAAATGCTGAAATAATAATGTTTGAACGCGATGAGTATATATCTTTTGCAAATTGCGGTTTACCTTATTACATAGGCGAAACAATTAAAGAAAGAGAAAATCTTTTAGTTCAAACACCAGAAAGTATGCTTGCTAGATTTAACATAGGTGTAAGAATTAACAGTGAAGTTATGAGTATTGATACCCATAAGAAGTCAGTTCAAATAAAAAGCAAAGACAAAGGAAGTTATGAAGAAAGCTATGACTACTTAGTATTATCTCCTGGAGCAAAAGCTATCAAACCTCCAATTGAAGGAATAGATAGTAAAAGAATCTTTACATTAAGAAATATGCAGGATACAGATAAAATAAAAACATTAATTGATAAAAACACTATATCAAATGCCGTTGTTATTGGTGGAGGTTATGTTGGCGTTGAAATGGCTGAAAATCTTAAAGAAAGAGGGCTACAGGTAACATTAGTTGAAGCTGCCCATCATATTCTAGCACCTTTTGATTCAGATATAGTTGTTATGGCTGAAAATGAACTTATAAAGAATGATATAAAATTAATATTAAATGATGGAGTTAAAGCTTTTAAAGACACTGAAAGTAGCATTGAAATCACTTTAAGCAGTGATAATAAGCTTACTGCTGATTTAGTTATATTAGCTATTGGTGTAACCCCCGATACTAATTTTCTAAAAAGCAGCGGAATAAATTTAGGAATTAAAGGTCATATATTAGTTGACGATAAAATGCAAACAAATATAAAAAATATATATGCTGTTGGAGATGCCATTGAAGTAGTTGATTTTGTTAATAAAAAAGCAACGGCTATTCCATTAGCTGGACCAGCAAATAAACAAGGTAGAATAGCTGCCGATAATATAGCCGAATTAAATTCAACTTATAAAGGTACTCAAGGCACTGCAATAATTAAAATTTTTAGTTTAACAGCTGCAAGTACAGGAAATAATGAGCGAACCTTGAAAAGGCTTAATATACCTTATAAAGTTATTTATATACATCCATTATCACATGCTTCCTATTATCCTGGTGCCCTTCCACTAACCTTAAAACTTATATTTAATAATGAAGGCAAAATTTTAGGTGCTCAAGCTATAGGCTATAATGGAGTTGACAAGCGAATTGATGTTATAGCTACAGTAATGCGACTTGACGGTACAATATACGATTTAGAAGAACTTGAATTATGCTATGCACCACCATTTTCCTCTGCAAAAGATCCAGTAAATATGGCTGGTTTTGTAGCTGAAAATGTTCTTTCTGGAAGAATGGATTCTATTACTCCAGAGGATTATTTCAATTACAATAAAGAAAACACCGTTCTTTTGGATGTACGTTCAAAAACAGAATTTAATAATGGTCATATTGAAGGTGCTGAAAATATCCCTGTAGATGAACTAAGAAGAAATCTTAATAAATTAGATAAAAATAAAGAAATACTTGAATATTGTCAAGTTGGACTAAGAGGCTATATTGCTTCAAGAATACTTTCTCAAAATGGATTTAAAGTTAAAAACATGACTGGTGGATATAAAAATGCATCACTTTTAAGCTTTATTCCTAAAAGCAAATAAAAAATAAATATACTTGGAGGTAACATATGAATATATTTAATTTGTTCACACCAAAATCTAATAATAAAATAAATGATGAGAAATTAAAAGAAATGCTTGAAAGCTCAACTCCCCCTATTTTATTTGATGTTAGAACACCTGAAGAATACTCTACTGGGCATATACCAAAAAGCAAAAATGTTCCTGTCCAAAATTTTGAGAATTCTATTAAAAAAATGAACTTAAAAACGGATTCTCCAATAGTAGTATATTGTCAAAGTGGTATGAGGTCTTCCAAGGCCTATGGAATACTACATCAACTAGGATTTAAAGAAGTGTATAACCTTGGTGGAATTGGCAATTGGCACTATGATTTAAAACGTTAAACTAAGGTGTAGTGCCAAACCAAATAACATGGGACAGGTGCATTAAAAATAATGTGGTATACGAGTATCTTGAAATCTTAAATAAAATTAATAAAACTAAGTGGCAAATTTTCCGAAAACTTAAGAACTTTCAATAACTCGCTGAGAAGCTGCTCAAACAATTGAAAGTTCTAAAGTTATCAAAAAATTTCCCACTAAGTTTTATACAATTTTATTTAAAATATTTCTTCGACACTCGTATGCCACATCATTTTTTTAATGCACCTGTCCCATGTTATTTTGGTATCTGCACTACACCTTTATTTCTGTACAATGCTTAAATAAATTGATTTTACATTATTCCAAGTAAAGAGTAGAAAACGGAGAGTTAAGGATAATTTTTCTCCACTAACGCTACGAAAAACCTTAAAACTTAATGACAACGCAATTGCGTTGTAAATAGCATTCAGCGAATCAAAATGTAAATTATCATTCACTCTACTCTTCTTTTAGTTCGTCTAATAAAAACATTAGTTTAAAACAGATATAAATGAAAAAATCTTAAGTCCAAACATGATTAAGATAATATAAAATTAAATAAATATCCAGTAAATATAATTCCTAATCCTACAACAACATAAAATACTGCTAACAATTTAGGTTTTAGAACTCTCCTTAAAAGAATCCCTTCTGGTAAACTTAAACCTGTAACTGCCATCATAAATGCAAGAGAAGTTCCCATTGAAACACCTGCTCTTGTAAGCTCACTAACCAATGGTATTACACCAGCTGCATTAGAATACAACGGAATTCCTATTATTACAGCTACAAATACAGCAAAAGGATTATTTTTTCCTGCATACTTGGCTAAAGCACCTGCTGGAATCCATCCATGTATAACACCTCCTATGGCAATACCTATTATTACATATAGGGGTAGCGCCAACATTTCCGACAAAACCCACGCTAAGACAAAAATGGATGAAAAATTAAATTTACACCCACTTTAAGACATATATTAACATTAAAATTTCATTTAACTATTACAACAACCACAGGCACAATTATCAGTTTGTCCATTATCACCAACATATTGAATAGCTCCAGAAGGACATAATGATTGGCAGCCTTTACAGCCTTGAACACAACCTTCTGGAAAAACTACAATTGGTCTATTTTCCTCCTTTTTATAAACTCCATGTTTACACTTGTTAAAACAAGCTCCGCATTCTTTACAAAGTTCATAATGGATTACTGGATACCATGTTTTTGACATATATTTAATCCTCCCTAAAATAGTTATTTATAAAGTGATAGAAATCACTTTATAGCTCTCTTATTTTTTATAGATTTTCTGAATTATTATAAATCTTTTTTATCTCATCCTTAGAAACAAATGCTGATAATATATAAGCATTTATTATGATCCCTGGAATATAAATTAATAATCTTGTTTATGCAAATATCTTTCCAAGTACTGATATTTCAAATAGTAACATTGGAATTTTAGTAGTAAACCAAGCCCATATAAACACTAGAATCTTATCAATTTTTACCACTTTATTCATTCTTTACTATTTCAGTATTATTACAGCCGTTATATTCAAACTGAATTGTAATATGCTTAATATCAAAATGCTCTTTCAATTCATGTTTTATATTTTCATAGATTTTTACCGTTTCGCTTATTAATATATCTTGTTTTAAGTTAACATGGGCTTCAAAGAATATATTACTTTCATTTAATCCCCATATATGTACATGATGAATGTTTTTCACGCCTTCATTTCTTCAAGTTCTTCAATAATTTCATTTATATTTATGTTTTCTGGAACTCCTTGCATCAAAATATTAATTGCTTGTTTTAGTATTTCATAACTTTCTTTAAGCACATATATTCCTATAATTATAGTAAGAAGTGGGTCAATCCAGTAAATATTAAAATAATAAATAATTATTCCGCCTATAACTACCCCTACTGAAGATAATGCATCACTTATAAGGTGAAGATATGTAGATTTCATATTTATATCTTCCTTTGAACCTTTACTAAGTAAATATGCTCCTAAAGCATTTGCAATAAGGCCTATTAATGCCACCCATATAACTATTACACCATTTATTTTTTCTGGATTTATAAATTTAAAATATGCCTCTTTAAAAAGAAATAACGATATAACAATTAAAACTGTAGAATTAACTACTGCCGCAATTATTGTAGAACGTTTATAACCAAAAGTTCTTTTTTCATCATTGCTTTTTTGTGATATTTTAATTGCAAAATAACTTACAACTATAGATAGCATATCACTTAAATTATGAAGTGCATCAGACAGTAAAGATAAACTTCCTGAATATAGTCCTCCTATAACTTCTGCCACTGTTATAGCAAGATTCAGGAGCATTGTTATAAGCAGATTAATTCCTTTTACGTTGCTTACATCATGTGTATGACTATGTTCATGATTATGATTTGACATAATTTTTGTTCCTCCTATTCATAGTAAAAATCAAATTTAATTAAAAGGTATAATTTCATATCTATAATTTGTTATATCATATATACCTTTTTACTTTTTATTATTTCTGATAGCCGATATTGAAGCTCCAATGAAACTTAAAACCGCTGCTATATAATAAACATTTCTTGTACTTTGTAAAAATCTTATGTTATAGTCTGTTGTTTCTTTACCTAAAAATGCTGTAAATAATGCTACTGAGAAAGCTATTCCTATAACCATCCCCAAATTTTTAACAAGCTGAGTTATTCCATTTGCAGCTCCAAGCTTATTTTTAGGAACGCTGCCCATTATACAACTATTGTTAGGCGATTGGAATAAACCTAAAGATAACCCCATTAAGAACATATAAAATAACACTAAATATATAGGAGTGTTTATACTTATATTAGCAAGCAATATAAGCGCTATTCCATTTATCATCAAACCAGTTGATGTTAAAACCACTGCTCCAATTTTATCAGACAATGCTCCACTAAAAGGTGATATGATTGCCATTGCAATCGGAAATGCCATCATATATAAACCAGACTGTTGTGTGCTTATTCCTAAAACTTTCTGATAATAAAAAGGCATTAACACTGTAGGTGAATACATAGTTAAAAAAGATATTAACGAAGCAATTATAGATGATGTAAATACCCAATCACTAAATAAACTTAAATGTACTACTGGATGACTAACCTTCTTTTCCCAAAATATAAAAATTATAAATGCAATTAAAAATACTAGTAAACTACTATATATGATTGGATTACTTATCCCCATTTTATTTATATTTGAAAAACCATAAATAAAGGATACAATAGTAATTATTAATAATGAAGAACCTAAATAATCGAATTTAAAATCTTTATTCTTTTCTTTATTATCAGCAGGAATTGTATGATATGATGCAATAAATCCTATAATAGAAACCACAAATGTTAAATAGAAAACACTTCTCCACCCTAATAAACCTATTATTATCCCCCCCAATGGTGGACCTGCAATACTTCCAATTGCCATAACAGTAGCAAGAACTCCTATATTTTTTCCTCTTTCAGATGAAGGATAATTTTCAGTTACTATGGCAAGTCCATTTGCCATAACCATTGCTCCACCAACAGCTTGTAATACTCTCATAATAATAAGCATATAAAAACTTGTAGAAAATCCACATAATAACGTAAAAATAGATATTACAAAAAAGCCCATATTATAAATTTTTCTTCTGCCAAAATTATCTGCTAAAGTTCCTAAAATGGGTAATAGTGCTGACATTATAAGTAGATATATAGACGTTACCCATTGAACTGAATCAATGTCAACCTTTAATTGTTCTGAAATAACAGGTAATCCTACATTTACAACACCACTATCAAACATTGATAAGAATGCACCAATCATAACTGTATATAATATAAATCTAGACTTTGCATACTCCTTACTTTCACTCATTTCAAGTTCTCCTTTTTGCTACTAAAGTGCTTACAAATAAATGTAAGCACTTTAATATTATTAGTTATTTATCATATACTTTATTAATTTTTTCAACTACTGCATCTTTTATCATTTCTAAATCTGTTGAAGAATTCAAGTCAAAATTCTTTGGAACATTTAAATCTTTAGAAATAATAATATGTTCACCTGGATTAAACCCTGCTTTTTCAAGAGTTCTCTTTGCGCAACTCATTGGACATCCATCAACAGCAACAATTCCTTTAGCATTTTTAGCTCCATTAGTTATATTAGCAAGACCAGCAGATATACTAGCAAGACATAGTAGTGCTGCTTTGTCATAACCAACTTCATTTGCTGCCTTTACAGAAGAAAGCATAGTAGATTGGCCTACATTTGAAGCACCTGCACAATAAAATACTGCTACTGGACTTTTCTTCTCTTCAACTTCAATCCCCTTTGTCTTTTTATCCATATAAGGTAAATACCAATTATCTTTTGGCTTTTGTACATCTACCTTTTCACCAGTGCAACCGCAACCCACATTATTTGCAGTTTCTACTTTCTTTGGTTCCTCATTAACTGAACCACATCCGCATCCTAAATTTTTTTTCATAGTTTTTCTACCTCCATATATTAAAATAATTATTTGTTATTTATTTTCTAAAAGCCATTCAAAAGCTGGTGCAGCATTTGATAGAGTCGTAGCAGCTTTAGCAAATTTAGCTAAAGCAAATACCTCCATTATTTCCTCAACAGTTGCTCCACTTTTCTTTGCAGCTTTAGTATTCATCATTATACAAGCTTGTGAATCTAATGCTATTGCTGCAGATAAAAGCATTAATGCTTTATATTTTCCTGGTATTGCACCTTTTGACATGACAAATTTCTTATCCATCATATGATTTACAACAAGACTTTCATCTAAATCTCCTAATACTTGTATTGGGTTTGGCACTTCACCATTTTCCTTTTTGATATTTTCCATTATTGATTCATAGTCCATAATATTAATATTTTCTCCTTTCAAAATTTATTATTTGTTTTTATAAAATTATAATTCATTATGGGGTACAGCCAACATTTCCGACGAATACCACGCTAAGGAATGAGTTTTACAAATTTGCTAAAATGTAAAACTGGCAATATGTGGCTTATCGTGAGTAAAAATCAATGATTTTTGCAATTTTAGTTCTTAACGGCGGTTTTGTCGGAAATGTTGTCGGTACCCCATTATGATTAAATTATAATTTCACATGATTTTTTTCATAATATATCAAACAAGACATTTTTAAAAATTCATCCTTATACATCTCGTATTAATAAAAAGCTTAATACTAAAGTAACAAGTAGTGCCAATCCATATATTATAAATATACTATTTAAAGAATAGGATACTATTATTTTTCCACCAATAGCAGTTCCAACTCCACCGCCACCCATGAAACAAAATGCAACCAATGACATTGCTGCTCCTCTTGCTTTTTGTGCAAATCCTGTTGCTCTTGTAAGTAGAGTTGAATGTGTTAAAATAAATCCTAATCCAAGTAGTCCTACTCCTAAAACAAGCAAGTAAATATTACTACCGAAATAGAAAATTATTATATCTGCAACCGATGCAAATATTAGTCCTAAACTTAAAACTTTTTTCTGACCAAGCTTATTAGCTAATTTTCCACTTAATCTTCCTCCAATAACAGACATTATTCCGAAAGCAGTTAATATCATACCTATGCTAAAATAATTAAAATTGTAAATTTTAGCTATATATGAACCTGTATAAGAAAAGCTTCCTACTATAAATATTCCTTCAAGTAAAACTATAAAATAAGTAAATAAACTCTTATAATTGGATAAAAGTATAAAATATGGCTTTAATATTTTACTGTTAGGATTTTTTTCTGATGATATCTTTTTATAATTAGCTATTAAAAGTATAGTTGGTATTAATGAAAGAACTGCATATGCTATAAATACACCTCTCCAATTTAAAAAATACGCTATAGTTCCCCCTATTGCCATACTTAATCCTTGACCTAAAAATGATATTCCCATAAATGTTCCAATAGCTTGTTGCCTTTCTTCCATAGGAAATATATCACCAATAAGTGCAAGAGAAATTGGCATTACTGAAGCTGCAAAAATCCCTGTAAGACCTCTATATATTGCTAAATTAGTTAGTGATGAGCCTAATGCACATAGACCTGTTGCGATTGTGAACATAATTATAGAACAAGTTATAACTTGTTTTTTACCGTATCTATCCGCTAGTGGTCCAAATATTATTTGAAATATTCCAAACGGAATCATGTATGCAGTAATAAGCAAACCTGCTTTAGCTATATCAATATTTAAATTTTGAGCTACAGCAGGTAGTATAGGTGATACTACCCAGTTATCTGCCATAACTATAAATCCTGCTAACCCTAGTAGTATAATAATACTATTTTTATTTATATTCTTATTTCCCATATTAAAATTTCCCTTTCGTTAATTATTACGCTAGTTAAGCTGTAAAAATATAAAAATTAAATAACTATCCATCTTTTACTTGTAATTAACATCTATATAGCCTACCTAAAAATTATGGAATTATAAAATTAAACATATATCCAGTAAATATAATTCCTAATCCTACAACAACATAAAATACTGCTAACAATTTAGGTTTTAAAACTCTCCTTAAAAGAATCCCCTCTGGTAAACTTAAACCTGTAACTGCCATCATAAATGCAAGAGAAGTCCCCATTGAAACACCTGCTCTTGTAAGTTCACTGACTAATGGAATTACTCCTGCTGCATTAGAGTACAATGGAATTCCAATTACCACGGCTACAAATACTGCAAATGGATTACCTTTTCCAGCATACTTGGCTAAAGCACCTGCTGGAATCCATCCATGTATAACACCTCCTATGGCAATACCTATTATTACATATATCCATATTTTTTTTATCAAATCCTTTGTAAAGGTCCATGAATCAAGTAATCTTTCTTTAAGTGTTGGATCAGGCATTTCTATATCTGAACCTGCCTGTATTTCATAAACATAACCTTCTACATGCTTCTCCATTTTTAGTTTTCCTATTATTATTCCTGCTACAATAGCTATTACTTCTCCAGATAAAACATAAATTATAGCTATCTTTAATCCAAACAGACCATAAAGAAGTCCTAGTGCAACTTCGTTTACCATTGGTGCAGCTATTAAAAATGAAAATGTAACTCCAAGTGGTACTCCTGCTTCAACAAATCCAATGAAAAGAGGAACTGCAGAACATGAACAAAATGGAGTAACAATTCCAAGTAAAGCAGCAAGAATATGACCTATAAAAGTACTACCTTTACTTTTAGCAAGAATTTTTCTTGTTTTTTCTGGTGGAAAAAAGCTTCTTATAAATGTAATTACATAAATTATTATCAGTAACAAGATAAATATTTTTATAGTATCAAATACAAAGAAATCAAGCGCACTTCCAAGCCTACTTTCTTTAGCAATACCCAATACCTTGTAGATAAGAAAATCCGCAAAAATTTGTATAGGTGTAAACATATTAATTCACCGCCTCTATTTATTCTATAACCTTATAATTAAATACTTATGCTTTACTTAAACTATTCCTTCAATGATATTACTTCACAAAGCACAAAATTAAGAAAAATTAAAAGTCATATATAATATAAGATTTAATTGATTTCAAATATTTACACCCAAAATTCCGTAGGCACGTAGGAATTTTTTCCTTGTACTGCTGTAAGAGTGAAGTAACAATGCTGAAGGAACGATTTAAAAAAATTCTAATAAATCTTGGTTCAAAAATTGTAAAATACTTAGATATTTCAATCTGTCTGAGCGTCTTCACAGCGAGTTATTGAAATATCTTAGTATTTTATGATTTTTGAACCTTAGATTTATAGAATTTTTTTAACGCGACGAAGTATTGTTACTTCGCTTCATTAATGTATTTTTTAATTTCATCAACAGTACAAACCTTACCAAACATCTTAACTTTTTCATTAATAACAATAGCAGGAGTTCTCATGACACCGTATTTCATAATGTCTTTAATATCTTCTACTTTTGTAATTTGGGCATCTACATTAAGCTCTTTAATAGCTTCCTTTGCATTTGCCTCAAGCTTTTTACAATTTGAACATCCTGTTCCTAAAATTTTTATTTCCATAATCTTTACCTCCTAAATTTATTTAAAGTCTTCATACTAACTTTTAACAAGCTTATCTACACTATTAATAATATTTTTTATTTCTTCATTACTAATTTTGTAATGCACATTCATACCAATTTTTTCAGAAGATACGATACCTGCTTCTTTTAATATTTTTAAATGCTGTGATAAATTTGCCTGACTAAATTCTATATCTTCATTTAACTTACATACGCACTTTGGTCCATCATATAAAAATTTAACAATTTTATACCTTATAGGATGCCCTAATGCTTTAAAAATTCTAATGCTTTTTTCTTGTTCATCCATAATTACCCTCCACAATTAATAACTATATAACTAAATACTTATATAGTTATTATATGCTTTAACATTATGTTAGTCAACAAAAAAATTTTTATACATTATGTTTTGTGTAATAATAATTATAACAATTTTACCATATAGTATTATTTCAATAATAATTTCATTCATTTTGTTTATAGCATTTTCATTTGTAATTTAACTTCATACTAGACTTAGGTTAAGTTTTATATTTTCACTTAATTGAAATATTTTAATGTATATCAAAATGATTATTTAACAGTATACATACCTTTGCTCTCCATATACTTAAAAATCGCATCACCATGCTCCTGCTCTTCTTTCTGGATATGATTAAGCACATTACGAGCATTTGTATCTCTGAACTCAAAAATGGTTGTATCATATGTACTAGATACGTATTTTTCTGTCATAAGTAAATCTGAACATATATCTTTATCATTTGTGGAACCCATTCCTGCATTATTTTGACTTTGTACATTTTGCTGCTGATTAGTACTTGAGTTACTACTACTCTGACTATTACTTAAGTTCGGAATTCTACCACTTAATAATTCATTAACACTATTTAAATGCTCCTGTTCTTGTTTTGCATGATTATAACATATATCTTTAAGTTGTGTATCAGATGCTTGATTTTCGTAATTGGTATATTTCTCCACACACAATGTCTCATGACTCTTAGCATCCTGTAATAAAAATCTTTCCTTTGTGCTTAAGCTAATATTCATAATTAACACCTCCAATGGTAGTATGTGTAGCATGACTATATATATTCATATTGTTTTCATAAATAGAATCAACATGAATACTTTTGTTAAATAATTGAAAAACTGTTATAAAAATAGTATATAGGTAACTATATCATTATAGGAGGCATAGTACGGGTGGAAAACGTTATATTAAATACAATAGCAAGAAAATTGGTGAATTCGGAGCCGATTATACTAATTCAAACTGGAACCATTTTGGAAGAGAACATGAAAAAAACTAGATTAACAATTAATGAATTATTAATGAAGTTAAGAGAAAAGAACATCTTTAATCTAGCTGATGTAGAATTTGCAATAATGGAAACAGACGGGAAACTATCCGTGCTGCCAAAAGCAGATAAACAGCCACTCACTCCATATCATATGAATATTCAAACAATAAGTACAGGGCTTACAAAAGACATAATAATAGACGGAAATGTGATGAAAGAAAATTTATCAAGTTCTGGATTGAATGAAGAATGGTTAAAAGCTCAACTTAAAAGTCAAAATATCAAAAATTTTTCTGATGTTTTTTACGCAGGATTAGATAATACTAAAAAGCTATGCATATCAAAAAAGAATAATGCTAAAGAATATCCAGATAAATACGGCATTGAATAGTGTGAGGGAAAAAAGAGTGAAAAATAAGTTGAATTTTGAGGCGACTTTAACTAAAGGTTCCTAAAAACCTGTTTTTTACAGTATTAAGAAATTAGTATTAGTTATCGTTGCATTTAACTAATAAGGAAGTGTCATATCCTTTAGATTCAAGGTAAGCAAAAACATTTGTATCATTTAGAGTTACTTTTTGCTGATTAAAATGCGGATCCATCAATTCCGTATAATCAGTTGGAGTAAAAGATTGTTTTTCAGAAATCATGTGGTAGATGCATACCATCATCATTCTGGCAATTGCGATAATAGCTTTTTTGTGTCCACGACGTTTTTTAATGCGTCCATATTTTATTGCAAAGTAAGGTTGCTTTTTACTTTTAATTGCAGCAAGAGCACACTGTACCATCATAGGTTTTAAGTAGACACCTGCTTTTGCAATGCGTACAGATTTTTTCTTGCCAGCAGATTCATTGTTAGCTGGGGAAAGCCCACACCAGGAACAAAGGTGTTTAGCATCATCAAAGATAGCCATATTAACACCAGTTTCTGCAAGGATTATTGTGGCACTAAGTTCAGTAATACCAGGCAGAGAAGAAATGAATTTTACAAATTCATAGTAAGGTTTAATGCGTACGTAAAGCTCTATCTCAGTTTGAGAAATCATATTATTAAGATATTCAAGATGAGATCTGGCAAGTTTTAATTTTTTAGCTTGATCAGTTTCTATATTGTACCCTTTGATAGCATTAATAATTTCGTCAGATTTTGCATTAGCACCTTTTTTAATAAGTTTGCGAATTGCTTTATCTTCAATAGTATCAGAAGTGTTTACAAGCAAATAGGTCATAATTTCTGTTGCTGTTCTACCAAAAGGATCAGACAAGATACTTGCAATTCCAATATTTGAGACAGTCATACAGTTTTGAATTCGGTTCTTTTCAGAAGATTTCATACAAACAAGTTTAAAGCGATAGCGAGCCAGCTCACGCAATTGACGAAAATCTTTTGGTGGAATAAAAGAACATCTGACTAAATCAAATTTATAAAGGTCAGCAATCCACTTGGAATCTTTTTTGTCTGTTTTTTTACCCTTGATTGCTTTGACATATTTGGGATGTGTTAAACACACATCAATGTCAGCTTCAAGATAATTAAAAATAGGAATCCAATACTTACCAGTGGATTCCATACAGACATGTTTGCAGTTATTTTGAATTAGCCAGTTGTGAAACTTCTGAATATCAGAGTTGATGGTAGTAAAGGATTTTTGTTTGTACTCAGATATTCTATTTTTATCAGTAGAGACAATAGTTGCAACGATAACATTTTTGTGGACATCAAGTCCACAGCATATGGGGTAAATAAGCCTCATAATAACATCACCACCTAAATAAAAAGGAAATAGCAACATTGACTGTCATCCTACGACTAAATAAACATGGTTTATTACCAATGATAAGAGTCCGGGCTCAATGTCCCACTTGTTTGTGCTTGAAAGGATGACGGCACATATAATTATACGGGGTCGAAATAAATTCGCCACTTCTCCTCCCGTGCTCTGTAGTATATTGCTATTCCATAAAAAATATTATACCAAATGGAGGATAGGTGCAACAGTTTTTCATAACTTGTTTGTGCCTTGAGCGAAGCGAAAGGAATGAGATAAATTATGAAAAATAAAAGTTACAATAAAAATTTAAAAACTTTTCTATATTTTTTTAAAACTGAATCTATGAGTGGGGTGATACTTTTAATCTTTGCACTTATTGCAATAATAATTGCAAATTCTAGTTATGCTACAATATACAATAATATACTTCATACTTCTATATGTATTGGTTATAAAAAATTTTCTCTAACAATGTCAATTCTCCATTGGATTAATGATGGATTAATGGCAATATTCTTTTTAGTAGTTGGTATGGAAATAAAGAGAGAGTTATTATTTGGAGAACTTAAATCTTTCAAAAATACTATATTGCCTATATCAGCAGCCATAGGAGGCATGATTATACCAGCAATTATTTATATAATATTTAATTATAAAGAACCAACCATTAAAGGATGGGGAATCCCAACAGCAACTGATATTGCATTTGCATTAGGAATACTCTCGTTGGTTGGAAGAAAAGCACCTAAAGGAATAGTAGTCTTTCTTACAGCTTTAGCTATAGTTGATGATTTAGGAGCTATCCTTGTAATTGCTATTTTTTATACTACTCAAATTTCTTGGATTGCTTTACTTATAGGTTTCTTTATTTTAATTTCAATTATACTAGCTAATAAATTTAAAGTTAATTATACTTCTATATATATTATTGGTGGAATTTTTCTATGGATTTGTGTGTTAAAATCAGGTATACATTCAACAATTGCTGGTGTATTACTTGGAATGGTACTTCCAATAGGAAAAGATATTAACGAATTCAAGACATCTGTTTTGCACAAACTTGAATACAAATTAGTTCCATTGTCTAGCTTTGTAATTATGCCAATATTTGCACTAGCCAATTCTGGTATAGTTATTGATATCAATAACTTATCGACAATTCTATTTAAACCGATTGGTTTAGGTATTATATTAGGTTTATTTATTGGTAAACAAATAGGCATATTTGGAATTTCATACATCTTGATAAAACTTAAAATTGCTAAACTTCCATCTCATGTAAATAAAAGCCATTTATATGGTGCAAGTGTGCTAGGTGGTATTGGTTTTACTATGTCAATGTTTGTTTCATCGCTATCATTTGTAGATGAAACTGTACTATCTACAGCAAAATTAAGTATTATGATATCTTCAATCTTATCTGCAATATTAGGTGCTATAGTTTTTAAACTTATACAACTAAAAAATTATCATTAAAGAATGCACTAAAAGAAAACTCTATTTGTGGTACAATTAAAGGAATTACAGAGTACAAGTATAAGGTACAGAAGAAAATAAATACACCTTCACTGTACTCTGTCAACTGTACTCTTTATACTGGTGATTCCTCTCCAACAGGAACTACACTAAAGCATAACCTACTGCCACTACTATAATTTGTAATATTAATGACTAAGATATGAAATATAGACTTTTTCACCAAGGCAGCTCCACCTCCACCTGATAAATACAATCTTGTACCTTTATACTTTGTAGTAGCAAAGGTGTGAACGTGACTTACAAGGGCAGCTACTATTTTTTCTTTAACCTCTCTAAAAAAGGCTTGGCTTCCTTTTGTGAAAAATGAGTCATCTCCCGGCTCTGGAATCCATTCATCTGTTGCTGGAGGCACATGCATACCTACCAGTGTATTTTGGTACCTCCCCCGCAAATTTTCTCTCAAATACTCAAGTTCCTCTTTAGTTAGTCCATAATCGTGATATACATGATGATATAATGAATCTAATGCAATAAGTGTTAAGTCATATCTTGGTATATTTAACGTGAAATGCAGTGGACCAATCATTTCTACAAAATTAGCGACAGCTGCATCTCCTGTTAATTGTATATTCATTTCATGATTTCCTATTGCCGTAAAGAGTGGTAAATTAGGCGCAGCACTATTTTTAGTATCAATAAAAAATTGAAAATTATCTTTTTCACTTCCACTAAATACAATATCTCCACCGTGTAAAATTAACAAAGGATTATATTTCTTAGCTTCTTCCATAGCATTTTTAAAAATTTGAATACTTGTATGACCATTTTGCTCAACCCAGCTGTCTCCCATAAAAACTATATTATAATTTTTAGGATTAAGATATTTTTTTCTTTCCTCAAGTAATTGTAATTGCTCTTCATACATCCTCAAATACATTACCCCCAATTTTTAATCTTTTGCTTTGATAAACAAGTAGTATATCTCTATATACTCTATGCAAAATTGAATGTATTTGTTAAGGATTTTTGCAACTACTTTTAATATAGATATACCATTTCAACTATTAAAATTTATGTGCACCATAATGCCCAGAAGACGGCATTTTGGTACAAATAAATTTTAAGTTTCAAGGTGGTTTATCTTTATTTACAGCTATCACACTTTTTTTCACATGCCTCAGCATGTATCATTACTTCAACATTTCTCAATGAATTTTCAAGTTCTTTTTCCAATACATCACAAATATCGTTAACTTCCCTTATAGAAGTATCAGCAGGAAATACTATATGAATATCTATGTACCTAACATTTCCTGATTTTCTTGTTCTAAGATTATGAAAATCACAAAATAAGTTTTCATGCTTATTTATTGCAGCTTTAATTATATCCATTTCTGCATCTTCTAATCTTACATCTAGTAATGGATTAAATGCTTCTTTTAATAGATGAGCTGCTTCCTTTAAAATAAATATTGCAACCATAATAGCAAAAACTGGATCTAGAAAATATATTTTTGTAATCCAAATTAACAATAATCCTATTCCAACACCTAATGCAGTATATACGTCTGCTTTAAGATGAAGTGCATCTGCTTTTAGTGCTATAGAATCTTCCTCCTCCGCAACCTTATATAGTTTTTTAGACACAAAAAAGTTAACTACTGATGAAACAATCATAACTAAAAATCCCATACCAGCAGCTTCAATAGGTGATGGATGCATTATTTTTAATGTTGACTCATATATTATCCATATTGAAGCTATAAATATAAGCAAGGCTTCAATTACCCCAGATATATTTTCAATTTTCCCATGTCCATATGGATGCTCTTCATCTGCTGGTGTACTTGATATTTTTACTGAAAAAAATGCAATAATTGCTGCTGCTAAATCCATTCCTGAATGTATTGCTTCTGAAATTATACTTACAGAACCAGTTAAAACTCCAACTATTAACTTCAATACAATAAGGCTTGAATTAGATATTATAGAAATCCTAGCTATCGACACTTTTCTATCCATAAAACTTCCTCCTATAATTAAGTTCTATCATATATACTTTCCTATAATCCCTTTATTATTTATTATTTTAAGGACTCAAATTTTGTATTCTAAAACTAGAACTACTTTATATGATATATAAGCAAATAGTGCTTTTTAATATAATTTTGTAAATATAAAAAGGGCTATTACACTAAATTTTTATTTAATGTAATAGCTCTTATTCAATTAATTATAATTACTCTACCTACTTATTCTCAGCATTAATATAGCAATTTGCTCCACCTCTATGATTGCCTCCTGACATTTGACCATTTCCTCTTCTAACACTGCCAGAAGTTCCATCACAATTATTTATGTTAGTATTTATATTTGCTTTTAAAGACTCTCCCTGCTCTTTTGTAACCGAGCCTTTTTCCACTGCTGAATCAATAGCTTTTGATTTTTCTTCAATTAATGCTTTTCTAAATTCTTCAATAGACATGCCCTTACCCTTTGCTAAATCATACATAGTTTTTCCAGAATTCAATCCATCCGTTATTTCCTTATCTGTCATATGAAGCTTGTCCTTTAACACAGCTGAAACATAATCATATCCTCTCATTGAAGTTATTCTTCCAAGACCTTGTCCATGATTTTCAGTATTAGTTGTTGTTTCTGCATAAGCACTTACTCCTACACCAATCACAGCTGTCATTGCAAAAGCTACTAATAATTTTTTAATTTTCATTTTATATTTCCTCCCATTAATAATTGTTTTTTGTTTTGATAATACTATGATAAATCAATTGGAATATTAAAAAGTGTCCTAATTGTGTTATCTTCAGATATACCAGTTCAACTACCAAAATCAATTTGCACCAAAATGCCTAGAAGACGGCATTTTGGTACACATAAATTTTAAATTTCACAATGGTATATCTTTAATTACGTCACAATCATTTCACAATTGTAATTAACATGTATGCTACAATCTAATCAAAATTGAGAGGTGATGAAATGAATAATTACATTTTAATTGCTGATGATAATATAGAAATAATTAAAATTTTAAAACCATATATAGAAAAAGCAGGATTCACTGTGGTTTTTGCACTTGATGGAGAAGGAGCATTATCAAAATTCAAACAATATAATCCTAATTTAATATTACTTGATATTATGATGCCTATAAAAGATGGAATTGAGGTTTGTACTAAGATTAGAGAACAATCAAACACACCAATAATAATGATTACAGCTAAAAGTGAAGATGCTGATAAAATTTTAGGATTAAATTCTGGGGCTGATGACTATATTGTAAAACCTTTTAGTCCTGGAGAAGTAGTGGCAAGAATACATGCTGTTTTAAGGAGAATTTCTATACCGGAAAATAATAAATTATCCTTAATTAAATATCCTCCTCTTGAAATCGATATTGATAATTACTCCGTGAAGTTAAATAACAAAAGCATTAACTTAACGAAAAAAGAAATTGAAGTTTTATGGATGCTTTCAAGTTCGCCAAATAAAATAGTTTCACGAAATGATTTGCTTGATAACATATGGGGAATGGACTACTTTGGAGATCCTAGAACAGTAGACACACATATAAAAAGAATTAGGGCAAAGCTTGCTCTTGCTGGACAGTATAATTGGGATATCAAAACTATTTGGGGAATTGGATATAAATTCGAGGTGGAAGATGTTTAAAAAAAATATAACCTTTAAACTTACTGCTGGCTTTATAACAATCGTCATTATTTCAACACTCGTAATAGGTATTATTTCATTGAATATTTTTAAAAACAATATATATTCTATAAAAAGAAACAATATGAAAAACCATGCTTTGGAAATCTCCAAAACTCTTAGTCCATATATGTCAAAAAACGCTAATAAAAAAGAATTTATAGACATAATAAATTTAATAGATTCAATTGATAATGCTAAGCTTTGGATACTTGACTCAAATAAAAATATTGTAACTGCATCGGATAGAAAAAGCAGCGTTCTTACTTACATTAATGATATAGAGGTTAAAAATGCATATACTGCAATTATATCAAAAGCTCTAAGGTCCAAAGAAGCATATGATGAAATTTACAATCCCTATTACAAGCAGTACATGATGGCGATAACAGTTCCAATAAAAAATAGCAGTGGCAGCGTAATAGGCGCAGTAATTCTCAATTCTTCTTTGTATGATTTATCAAATTCTATGGACAAATTTTTTATATATATAATTTTAGCTCTTTTAGTTGAAATGTTACTTGCAGGGCTCATGAGCTACTATTTTTCTAAAAATATATCAAAGCCAATAAGAAAAATAAATTCCTCTGCCCTTGAACTTGCACGAGGTAATTACGGAATAAAAACAAACATATATAAAAAAGATGAAATTGGAGAATTATCAAGTTCCTTTGATTTATTATCCTTAAAGCTTAAATATACAATCGGTAAACTTTTCGAAGAAAAAACTAAGTTAAACAACATATTGATAAGTATGAGTGAGGGGATTTTAGCTATAGATGGGGACTTTAACATTATAAATATCAATGCTTCTGCTAAAAAAATGCTTTGTATTAGTAATGAGGCAATCATTAAACAAAAACTCATTAAACTAAACATGCTTGAAGAATTTAAATTGGCCATAACCACTGATGCAAAAGCCTCTGTTATAAGAGAATACCAAAGCAAAGTATTAAATTTATCCATATCCCCAATAAAAAGCAACCTAAAGGAAGTTATAGGGGGTGTTATCCTTATTCAAGATATAAGTGAAAAGGAAAAACTTGAACAACTTCGTAAAGACTTCATTTCAAATGTTTCCCATGAATTTAGAACACCTTTAACTGTTATAAAAGGGAATTTAGAATCAATTATAGACGGAATTACTGAACCAACTCAAATAATAGATAATTGTTCCATACTCTTAAAAGAGGCAAATAGACTGGAAAGAATGGTAAAAGACCTACTTAATTTAAGCAGATTGAAAGCTGGAAAATTAGAAGTTCAGTTCTCTAAACTAGATGTGAATATGCTAATTAATGATACTCTTCGAAGTCTTAGAACTTTATTAAATAAAAAAAATATAAATCTAGAACTGTCATTGCAGCCTGATTTACCACCCTTGTTTAACGATTACGACAAATTAAAACAACTACTTATAATATTCTTAGATAACGGAATTAAGTTTTCACCAAATAACGGGATTCTTAAGGTATCAACTTACTCAGATATCAAAGGTTTATATATAACTATTTGGGATAATGGAGTAGGTATACCACAAAATGAAATTGAATATTTGGGAGAAAAATTTTTCAAAGCTGATAAATCAAGGGCTTCAAATATTGAAGGTACTGGTCTTGGCCTTTCAATAGCAAAACGATTAGTAAAAGTTTTAAATGGACAATTTACAATCGAGAGTAAACTAAAAAAAGGTACTAAAATAACTATTTCTTTTTACACTTTACAGAAAGATGAGGTGAGATTATGATGATGCGGGGCCGCCATGTGGGTATTGGTTTTTATGGTTCATACATTTTGATATTTTTATTAATAATTATATTTATTCTAATTTTTTTAATTTTAAAAAATCAATCAAATGTAAATCCTTTTAAAGAAAAGCTCATTAATATACTTAAAGAAGAATATGCCTCAAGTGAAATTACCGCTGATGAATTTATTGAAAGGAAATCTATTATTGAAGATGCTAAATACTCTAATTCTTACACCCCTATTCTTCTTGAAAGGTATGCTAACTGTTTAATTACTACCCAAGAATTTTTAAATATCAAAGCCGAAATTGAAAGTAATAAAAATAATGACTTAATATGTGAGCAGCTTGCAAAAGGCATTATTTCCTACAAAGAATTTAAATTAAACATGGAGGGAAACAAATGAAAAATAATAAATTTATAAAAAATTTCCGTTACATCTTGCTTGCAGTATTTTTAGTAATAATTACAATTGAAGCTTATCTTCATCAAGTACTTGGAGGCGGCAAAGCTCCATCTATACATGCTCTTTGTCCATACGGTGCATTAGAATCACTCTATGGTTTAATTTTCAGCGGAACCTTCATAGAAAAAATATTTTCTGGCACCCTTATTCTTCTTATAATAACAGTATTACTATCATTAATTTTTAGAAGAAGCTTTTGTGGTCTCATTTGTCCCTTCGGTGCGCTTCAAGAATTCTTTGGTGCAATTGGTAAAAAGATATTTAAAAAGAGATTCATTATTCCCCAAAATGTAGACAAGCCTTTAAGATATATTAAATATGTAATTTTAATAGCGACTCTATATTTTGCATTTAAGACTTCAGGTTTGTGGGTGAACACTTATGACCCTTGGGCTGCATATGGGCATATTTCTGAAGGCATAGAAACACTTACTGGAGAATATCTAATTGCATCCATAATACTCATAATTATTTTAATTGGTTCTTTATTATATGATAGATTCTTTTGTAAATACCTTTGTCCTATGGGTGCCTTTTATGGATTAATTTCAAAATTAAGTCCATCAAAAATTGTAAGAAATGAAGACACTTGTGTTAACTGCGGTTTATGCAACAAAAATTGCCCTGTTAATATTAAAGTTTCAGAGCTTAAAGAAGTTAAATCTGCTGAATGTATTAGCTGCCAAAAATGCATACTTTCTTGTCCTAAAAATAATACATTACAATTTAAAGTTAAAAATAAATCTATTAAACCTTTATACGTTGTACTCCTTGTAGTTTTATTATTCTTTGGAAGCATAGGTACGGCTAAATTTACTGGGATATACCAAGATACACCTCAAAAAATAACTTCAGAAACAAAACTAACACCTGAAGAAATAAAAGGCTACATGACTTTAGAGGAAGTATCTCAAGGTTTAAAAATCAGCTTAGATACTCTATACCAAAAACTTAATATACCTAAATCTGTATCTAAAAATACTAAGTTTAAAGAAATAAAAAACTTTGCTCCAGAATTTGAAGTTGAAGAAGCTAGGGAAATATTAAAAAACAGAGTAGAGAGTAAAGAGTAGAGTGTAGAGTGAATGTTGATTTTTCTCCGCTTACGCTGCGAAAAATCTTAAAACTTAATGACAACGCAATTGCGTTGTAAGTGGCATTTAGTGAAGCTGAATACTTAAGCTCTAAGATTTACCTAGGTAAAGCAAAAGTTAAATCATCCTTCACTCTACTCTTCTTTTAGTTCTCAATGTTTAAAAATTGCGGTTAGATATTTTTTATTGCGACAGTCTCATTGCTTTACAATGTTTTTTCGAAACTTGTTAGTAGTTTTATCGCATTGAATTGTTTACCTGTACACTCAGCTGTAATTGCAATAACTAATTCTTTGTCAGGTATGCAGCAAATAATATTTCCACCATCTCCAATAGCCGAGTATAAAAGACCATTATCCTCTTTTAACCACCATAAGTAGCCATACTTTAATGTGAATTTGTTAAATTTTGCTTCTGAATGAGCAGTTATTGTTTCATCAATCCATGCTTTAGGAATAACCTGTTCTCCGTTCCAAATACCTTGCTTTAAATATAAAAGTCCAAATCTAACCATATCTCTTGGTGTTAAAGTAATTCCCCATCCACCTGTAGAATTTCCTTTTGGATCCTTTACCCAACCTCTTAGTTTTTCTCCAAATAAATCATCACACCTAAAACCTTTCATTGGATAATCTGGGATTTCTCGCATTCCTATTAACCTAAATAAATTTTCATTAGCAAATTCACGGGCAGATTTTCCTGTACTTCGGGTAATTATTGCAGAAAGCAGGTGAACTCCTTCAGAAGAATATTTAAAATCTCCAATTTTTCCCCCTTGCCCCAAACCATCAAGGGTGTATTTTATCCAATCTGGTTGTCTGCACAATCTATCAAAAGGCTCATGCCAATTTTTAAAAGGATATGGAGCAGTCATTGTAAGAAGATGACGTATAGTTATTGCCCGTTTTTGCACTTCACTATGGTCATAAACATATTCAGGAAAAAAATCCAGCACCCTTTGATTCACACTCTTAATGTATCCTTTGTCTATTGCAATGCCAATTAGAGCAGATACAATACTTTTTGTCACAGACGCCACATGCAAGGCATCTTCAGAATCATAACCATTATAATATTTTTCAAAGATAATATTTCCTTTATGCAAAACCACTATTCCGTTTATATTTTTATATTCTATACTTATTATATCTTCAAGTTCCGAAAGCTTTTTCTGATTTATATCTTCCATTACAGATACCTCCCCGTTATAGATTTTGAGTTTTCCTTTAATGCCTTTGGAGAACCTTCTGCAATAATATATCCGCCATTTTGTCCTCCTTCTGGACCAAGTTCAACAATCCAATCACAGTTCTTTAGGACTTCTATATTATGTTCAATGACGATAACAGAATTTTCCTTTTCTATAAGCTCATCCAATAACTCAATAAGCTTTGCTGTATCATATAAACTAAGTCCTGTAGTTGGTTCATCAAGCACATAAAGAATGTTGCCTTTTCTCCTTTTAGAAAGCTCCTTTGCAAGTTTAATTCTTTGAGCCTCACCACCACTTAAGGTAGGTGCTGGCTGACCTAATTTTATATATCCCATGCCAATTTTCTCTAATACCTCTAAAGCTTTTACTATACTTAAGTTATCTTGAAAAAATTTTACTGCTTCAGACACAGTCATTTCTAGGATATCATAAATATTTTTATATCTGTATTTAATAGATAAAGCCTCAGTATTAAACCTTTTTCCCTGACATTCCGTGCAAATTTTATTTATGCTTAAATTACTTGTAAGCCAAATTTTTTCAAAGCCGCTTCCGCCGCATTTAGCACAAGCTCCTTTTGAGTTGAAGGAAAAATGACCAGCAGTAAATTTTCGTTTCACCGCTTCTCCCTCTGAGGCAAGCAGTATACGTATTTTATCTAGTATACCTATATAAGAGGCAGGAGTTGAATTCATGTTTTTACCAATTGGCGCCTGCGAAATTTCTGCATACCCAGCTATATGCTCCATGCCCTCTAACCTATCCGTTCTACCACTATTAAAATAGCTTCTAATAAGCGGGAGTAGCGTATCTGATATAAGCGAACTTTTGCCACAGCCTGATTTTCCAGCTATTCCAACCATAGCTCCTAAAGGCACAGTTACTGTTACGTTATTAAGATTATTTGTGTTTGCATTTCTAATAGTCAAACTTTTTCTTTCTTTATCATTTTTAATATTTTGATATGTTTTTCTTTTTGGCATACTAATTTTTCCTGAAAGATACTGACCAGTAATTGACTCCTTAGCTTTAAGCAAACCTTCTAAATTGCCTTGATATACTAATTGACCACCAAAATTGCCTGCTTTAGGTCCAATATCAATAATGTGCTCTGCCATTTTGATTGCATTTTTATCGTGTTCTACTATAATAACTGTATTGCCTAATTCCTTTAATTCTTTAATTGCCTTCAAGGTTTCTAGCTTTTCAGCTTCATGTAAGCCTGCTGTAGGCTCGTCAAGTACATAAATTAGTGAATTTAGCTTTGACTCTAGATGTGAATTTAGAAAAAGTCTTTGGATTTCACCGCCGCTCAAAGTTGACATTTCCCTGTATAAGCTTAAGTGACCTAATCTAAATTTTATTAAATGATTTGTTTTTGCTAATATATCTTTAAGTAGATTTTCACCAAATTGTGTTAATGTCCTCTGCTTTAAGAAAGCTTCAAGAAAATTTTGCAGCTCTGAAATTGTCATTTTTCCAAGTTCACCAATATGCTTCCCATTTAGAAAAACTCTACGTGCCTCTTCGCCAACTCGAAAACCATGACAAGCTGAACAATCAGTCATAGTATAGTTGCCAGCTAAATCTTCACCCTTATCATAACGACTTTGAAAAGCCCTTATTAAACAGTAACTTCGCTTTCCATTTTCATACTGACCATAGACTACTTCATTTCTAACTTCTTCTGGCAGCTTCCAAAATGGCATTAAAAAATACTCTTGAAACCTTTTCCTAAGCAGTTTCATAAAGCCTTGTGTAACTTTAGCGCTATAAAAAACCTGTTCTAGAGTTGTTTCCTTGTCTGGAACTAGTTTTTCAAGCTTAATTTCAAAATATGCTCCGCGGCCAGAACACTTCATGCACATTCCCTCTGAAGAATTGTATGAAAAATAACTTGGCTTTAACCTTTCCTCTTCATTTCCGCAAGTTTTACAAATAAGCTTATTATCTACTGGAGTGCCACAAGAAGAACAGATTATTTGACCTTCCCCTGCATAAAGTAATGCAAGCATATTAATAATTCCAGTTCTTGATCCTACTGTTGACCGAGGGTTACTTTGCCTAAGAATATTTTGCTGAACTGCTATGGTAGGACCTAACCCTTCAATACTGTCAAACTTGCTCTCGTTATCAATTTCATTAAGTATACCTAGTGCTTTAAGATATTGTTTGCGACCTTCTTCAAATACAATGTCAAATGCAAGGCTAGATTTACCAGAGCCGCTGACGCCTGATACAACTACAAGCTTATTTTTAGGAATACATACATTTATATTTTTTAGATTATGAGCTCTTGCTCCATGAATTTTTATTTCTTTCATTAATTCACCCCATTTGCAAGAGTAAAGGCAGGCGTATTAAAGCGGTTCAATGGGTAAGTATATATCAACCAAATGTTTATGTTCTAAATTAGTATTTGGATCATTAAGATATACTTCAAAAGGGAAAGAATCACAAGGCTTATAACCACTATTGGTTAGCCACTTTTCATACATAAAATCCCAAGCATCACTATATTGACTTTGAAAAATATCAAAATGACCTACAACATATTTTCCTGAAGGTATAAGCATACAACCAAGATCATTAGCTTCATTTATAGCAGCATTATGGTTAATAGTAATACAAATGCTAGTTCTTAATTTATGCTTTTCTGTAAACTCAGGATTATCATGATAAATTGTTAATAATTTTGAATCTTTAGCTTGACTAAACTTTTGCTCCTCTAGATATTTGATTAATTTTTGCAAAAGTTTTGAATACTGAGCCGCCAAATTTTTATAAGTTCCAATATATCTAACATAGGCAACCTTTACCTCAGAAATCGTTAATATTTCAACCTTTACTTTAACAGGAAGCCCTTTACTCTCATCTTCAATTTTTGCTACATAATCATTATACTTAGAAATTTTATAAGGTTCTTTGCAATTCTTGCTATAATGTTTTTTATAATAGGTTGGACTTATTTTGAAATGATTTTTAAACGCCCTAGAAAAAACAGCTGAATCAACAAAGCCAAGATAATAAGCTATTTCTGTAACTGTCATCTCCTGTCTATGAATAAGCATATAAGCTGCTCTCTCTAGCTTCAAACGGTTCACATATTGTGATAAAGATTCCTTTACTAAACTCTTAAAAATTCTGTGAAAATGAAACTTTGAAAAACCTGCAACAAAAGCAAGTTCTTCAAGAGATGGAGATGAATATAAGTTAGTTTCTATGTAATCTTGAACTTTATAAATACGCCTCATATACTCTTTTCTACTTTCAGAATTTGTCATACTTTCCTCCCTCTACTCAATTGCCACTTATCTCTATTTAGCCCATCATTATTTATGTTAATAACATAAGTATCTCGCCGAATATATCAATATAGCACAATATATAGGAGGCTTTTTATGAAATACTTTAATGATTTAAAAATATCTCAAAAACTTATATTATCATTTTCTATTATATCCATTTTTATTGGAATTGTTGGCGGAATAAGCATTATTAATATGAACAAAATAAACACAAATGCAATTTCAATGTATAGTTATAATTTTAGCTCCATAAAATCATTAACAGCTATAAAGCAAAATTTTTCAGATATACGTGCTGATGCACTAAAACTAGTATATCAAAATAACAAAAATGGACAAAATCCTAGTATTTTAGCTGATATTAACAAATTAACTGACACTACTAATACACTTATTTCTGATTATGAAAAAAAGTTTTTATCTAATAACTATAAAAGTACCTTTTCAAAACTAAAACAAGATGTAGAAAATTACGAAAATACTATTAATATTATAACAAGCTATGCAATGAGTGGTAATTTTGCTGAAGCAGATGCCAATTTTCCAAAATTGACTAGTAAAAGAAAACTGATTTATTCTGACTTAGATAAACTTATAACTATGAATACTACTGAAGCAAATAATTCAAATATCTCAAATATTGCTACCTTTAAAAATTCTTTCTACATAACTTGTGGTATAACTATTTTAGGCTTAATTATGGCAATTTTTCTAGGATCAATTATAGCCCTTGCTATTTCAAAACAAGTTAAACAAATTTTAAATTTTGCAGTAGCTTTACAAAATGGCGATTTAAAACAATCCATAGAGGTTCACTCTAAAGATGAAATCGGACAATTAGCTATTGCTTTAAATAAAGCCAATGAAAATACAAAAGAATTAATATCTGAAATCATAAATAGTTCAAGCGATATTAGCGCAATAAGTGAAGAATTATCAGCAACTACAGAGGAAATTTCATCGACAATGGATCTTGTTAGTGAGTCAACCCATACAATAGCAAGTGGTTCCAAAGAATTAAGTACATCTGCAGAAAATGTAAATTTATCTTCCCATAGCATTGAGAAAACTATTATTCAACTTGCACAAAAATCTGAAAATACTGTTACTGCTGTAAATGATATAAAAAAGCGTGCCTTAACTATAAAACAAAAGGCAGAAAATAGTATTCAAGAGGGAAATATTATATATGCTAAAAAACATGAAAATATTTTACAAGCAATAGAGGATGGAAAAATTGTAGATGAAATTAAATCTATGGCTAATTCTATAGGCAGTATAGCAGAACAGACAAATCTTCTTGCATTAAACGCTGCAATTGAAGCTGCTAGAGCTGGAGAACAAGGCAAAGGCTTCGCAGTTGTTGCAGATGAAGTTAGAAAACTTGCCGAGCAATCATCTGATTTGGTAGGTAACATACAAAACATGGTATCTGAAATTAGTAAAGCCTTTGATAATTTATCCAAAAGCAGTGAAGACGTCCTTTTATACGTTTTAGAAAATGTAAAGCCTTCACTGGAATTGTTATTAAATACAGGTTTACAATATGAAAAAGATGCTGAATTTATAAATGTTATAGCTGAAGAAACCGCTGCATCATCAAAACAAATAAGTGAAGCAATCAAACAAGTAACAAACGCTGCTGAAAATGTTTCTGGAACAGCGGAAAAATCAAAAACTGGTTCAAATCAAATAATTCACAGCATTAATGATGTTGCAATAGCAATTAATCAAGTCGCAGAATCATCTGAAAATCAAGCTGAATTAGCTCAAAAACTTACAGAACTAATTGGGAAATTTAAAATTTAGCATATTTAATGATTTTTGAGAGATAACTTTTGTTGATTTTTAAAATTAATACTGCTTACTAAACCCTTAGGCAATCTTATTAATATTTTATTTTGTACTCCTGGAACTATTACTTCCTTATTTTTTAATAGTCCTTCATAAGCAAGCTTTGCTACCACGCTTGCTTCCATAGCTCCAGGTACATCTCTCTTTCCTGCTGTTTTACAAAAATTTGTTTTAACTGCACCAGGGCATAAGGCGGTAACTGTGACACCATATGCCTTAAGTTCTTTTGCAATAGCTTTAGAAAATGATAGCACATAAGCTTTTGTTGCATAATACACAGCAATATACGGTCCTGGAGCAAAAGAACCTGTGGAACCAACATTTAAAATCTTACCCTTTTTTCTCTTTACCATTTCCCTTGAAAATAATTTTGTCATTTCAGTAAGGGCAGTAATATTTAATTGTATCATTTCTGCGTCTTTATTCAATTCGGTTTCATGAAAAAATCCAACGTTGCCTACTCCAGCATTGTTTACTAGAACATCTACTGTTATCTGCAAACTTTTAACCTCATCAAATAATTTCTTTGAAGCACCAACCTGCGATAAGTCGTGTGCCATTACATCTACTTTTACATCATACTGATTTCTTAGCAATTCGGCTAATTCATTAAGTTTTTTAGCACTTCTTGCAACCAAAATAAGATTATATTTATGTGAAGCAAATACTCTTGCAAGTTCGTAACCTATTCCGCTTGATGCTCCAGTGATTAAAACTGTTTCCTTCATAATTAATTTTCTCCCTTCGGCAAACTTAATTTCCTACAAAATGTGAAAGAGCATGAACTATTCCAAAAATCACAAGTGATATTACTGCCGGAATACAATTCAGCCAAAATCCTGTACAAATAAGACAACCTACTGGAAAAATTACCATAGGCATAGGAATACCTAAAAAATCTTTACCTAAAACTGCATAAGAACTACCTTCTAAAAAGTACCTTCCCCATAGTACAAAATATAATACCATAAAAATTACTATTCCAATTACCCAAGGACTTTTTAAACTAGCATTTGGATTCTTTGGTACAAAAAATAATAATAAAAAAGAAATTGCCCTAATTGCATTTTCAGCAGCGCCTATTAATTTTACACTGCCACCCAAAGTTTTTGGAACATCCGTTGGAGGTGATATAAAATAGACAACATTAGGCAGCATAAGCAATATAAATATAATCAATGCTCTATACGAAAAAGTAACTTTCATTATTTTTCTCTTCCTTCCATTCTATTTTCTAACACTTCGCTAACTTCCTCACACCACTCATCGTAAGCTTTCCATACCTTTTTTCCAAAAGAAAGCACCATTAATATATCCTTATGATTGCTGTGCACATCTTTGTATTCCTCTAATTGCTGTTGAAATTTTTCAAAAAGTTTTGCCTGTTTTCTATGAGATATTTGAAATTCTCTTATGTGTTCTAACATAACTTCCGGCGAAATAATATTAGAAAAATACATTTTCAGTAAAATCTCATATCTAACTGATTCCTTTTCTACTGGCTCTTCCAACCATTCTTTTAATTCAGAAATTCCCTTATCCGTTATAGAATATTTTTTAGTTTTCTTAATATTCTCCGAATCCTCCACTACCACTTCCTCTATTAATCCTTCTTCATTTAGTCTTTTTAATTGAGGATATATCTGCCCGAAACTCTCACTCCAAAAGAATGAAAATCGCATATCCACTATTTTTTTTATTTCATAACCAGATAGTTGTTCTTCACTTAATAATCCTAGGATAAGAAACTTAGTTTTATTACCTGAACTTTTCATAATGTTTTACTCCTTATATTTATAAGTTATATCTTTTAGATATATTCGTATTGTATTACATATGTATTATTTTGTCAACAGTGTTGTCTAATAACAAATAAAGGTATCACCAACATTAAGTAGGCAATATTGACGATACCCCAAACAGTATTATAGGACTAAAATCAGAGTAGCTAGTGAAGTTGGATTGCTAATAACTATCATTTAAACCATTCCCTTTATCATTGATAAATCAAATTTCCTCACAACCTTCATAACTCCATAAACACCAAAGGCTTCATTAGATTTAGGGATAAATTTAACTGTAATTTTATCTTTTCCTTTTATTAAAGCCTCCGGAATGTCATAACTTACTGCCACAAACAAATTAGTCTTTTTAAATTCATTGCTTTTCTCAATTTCAATTCCATCAACCAATACCTTAAATTGATTTTCTTCATTTATTCTTTGCCTAAATATTAAAGTGCAGGGTAATCCTTCTTCAACTTTAAGGCTGTATTCAAAGAAGCCACCCTTCTCTGCACGTCTAAAGGAAAATCCTTCCCAGCTCCCATTATAAGAATTTTTCTCAATGCAATTATGCTGAAGTTCATACTGATCATTTCCTATTGGGAAACTATCAATCGTTGCTTTTTGCAATTTATCCTGACTTTCTTGTTCTGCTAGATATTTTTTTAATTTTGAAGAATTAGGCTCCACAAGATTAAAATAAATACCATAACGTTCATTGTGCCTAGCAAAGTGAGGTGTAAACAAAAAATGCTCGTCTTCATCAGTTCCAATAAGTTTAAATTCAAGTTTATTTGAATCAATTCTAACTAAATTTTTGTTTAAAGCTTTTAGCCATTCCTTAACATCCTTAACTACAATATAGTCCTTTATTGAAAAGTTCTTAGTTGCAATAGATACATCCACACCAACTTTTGATTTAACCATATCGTTCTTTCCCATGCCAGTGCTTAAAACATAAGGTCCATAGCAAAAACTCACTGCTGCTTCATTGTCTGGCAAGGTTTTAAAGCTAACACCAGCTGTCAATATCAATTCAACTTTATCACCATTTTGCCATTTTTGATCTAAGGTTATCCACCCATCTTTAGCTACAACTTCAATTATATGCTCATTAACCTTAAACACTGTAGGTTCTTTAGTCCATGCTGGAATTCTAAATTTAATTGCTAACTTAACTTCAGCTTTCTCTTCTGTTTCAATTATAAAGCTTACATTATTACTTATTGGAATAGAGGATTTTTGAATAAATCTTATTTTTTTATCTGGAAGTTCTACAATTGAAGAAATATATTCTGCAACAATAATTGTATTCTCATCTCTAAAATACAAGGCATCATTTAACTTAGTAAAGTTCTCCATACCCGTACCTGTGCAACACCAAAAATTATCAAACGGATGTCCATAAACCTTAAAATATCCTGTTGCCATAGGCTGAAAATACATTGTCATTCCAGTTTCAGGATTTTGAGAAGATAGTATAGCATTTAATAATGCATTTTCATAAAAATCAATATATTTTTTTTCTCCTGTTGCCTGATACAAACCCTTTGACAGCTTCAACATATTGTACACATTACAGGTTTCACAATTACAGGTCGTACGTTCAGCATCAAGTATATCTGGCTCTCCGAAATGTTCCCATTCACTATTTCCACCTGTAACATAAGAATGATGCTTTACTACCATCTCCCAAAAGCTTTCAGCCGCATGAAGATAATATTTTTCAGCCTTTCCTAAGGTAAAATAACGATTTAAAGCTCCTACAAATTTAGGAATGGTTGTATTTGCATGTAGTCCATTTAGAATATCTTTTCCATCGTGAACAGCCTGAAATAATGCAAGTTCGTCAAATTGATGAGCCGCCTTTAAATAAGCTTCCTTTGGGACAATGTTATATAAGTCATACATGCAATCATTCATTCCACCATATTCAAGTGAAAGAACTCGAAGTTTCGTTTTCTCATCCCATCCGTTTACACGATTAGCTACCCAATCTCCAAGCTTTTCTCCAATATTTTTGTATATTTCAAAGCCTGTTAATTTATATGCTGCTACAATTCCTTCAATAATTTTATGCATGGTATACCAAGGAACCCAAATTCTTTTTCCTTGCTCAACCTTATCATAAGCCTCTTCTGGAAATGCAGATAAATACCCATTATCTAATTGGCTTTCTTCTAACTCTTTACCTATATATTCAATTCTTTCACCAATTTTAGTATCTTTTGTTGTCGCATAAGCTTGAGAAATTGCAGTTAAATAATGACCTAGGGTATGTCCACGTATTTCTGAATCCTCCCAACCTCCATATCTTCTTGCTTTCGGTTCAAGCCCTTTTGTTTCTCTAAAGGAGCTTAGCAATCTATCTGGTTCTAGGCACATTAAATAGCTAATTTCTTTATTAAAGGCATTTTCAAAATAGGAATCTGTAATTTGAACATTTTGTTTTTTTAATGTATGGAATAATTTTGTATGATTATCTTTACATTTATTACACATAAACTTCCTCCTTATAAAGATAAGCCACCTCGAAACTTAAAATTTATTTGTATCAAAATCCCGGCTTCTGAGCATTTTGATGCAAATTGATTTAGGTAGTTGAAATGGTTTATGTATAGAAAAACATTAATTATTTTCTTCTAAAATCCTTCTAATTTGGCCAATAGTTAATGGTAATTCTCCATTAGCTATATTTATAAATCCATCTCTAGCTAAAATTTCAGCTAAATGCGCCACTCTAGGAAGCCTAAGCCCTATATCTCTAATTACTTTTTTGTTGCTAAAAACTTCTTTCGTTGTACCTTCCAATACCACTTCACCTTTGTTTAGCAAATAAACTTTATCTGCTATAAGCGGAACGATATCCACATCATGCGTAGCAAAAATTAAAGTTATCCCCAATTCCTCATTAATTTTGTTTAATAATGTTACTATCTGGCTAACTCCTCTAGGATCTAATGCAGCTGTAGGTTCATCCAAAACTAAAACCTTAGGTTTCATTGAAAGGACACTCGCTAAGGCTACCCTCTTTTTTTCACCACCACTTAAATTAAAGGGGCTTCTATCTTCATATCCTTCTATACCTGCAGCCTTCAATGCCCACTTTATATTTTCTTCTAATTCTTCACCTTTAACTCCCATATTCATTAAGCCATAAGCTATTTCTTGATGAACCGTTGAATTAAAAAGCTGATCATCTGAATCTTGAAAAATCATACCAACGTTGCTTCTTATTTTTAATAAATTTTTCTTCGTTGTTTCTAAACCATCAACGGTTACTGTGCCCTTTGCTGGCGTAAGTAATCCATTAAACATTTGAAATAAAGTAGATTTACCTGCACCATTAGCTCCTAAAATAGCAACTTTTTCTCCTGCTTTAATACTTAAATTTACATTATTTAAAGCTAATTTACCTTGCTCATAACTATAGCTAGCATTTTTAATATTAATTAATTCCATGTATCTTCAATCCTCTTTTAAAATATTATAGCTAAACCTAAGAGTACTATTACAATTAAACCTCCAATGCACCTATCAAATTTAGGAATTGGTTTTTGAAAATAATTTGGGCTCTTGCTATTTTCATTGTACCCTCTAGATAGCATTGCATTGTAAATTTGAACACTCCTATCAAGGGATTTACTCAAAACATACCCAGCAATTTTGCCAGTGTCACTTACCTTATTAAACCAAGAGCGATTATTTCCCATTCTACTAACTCTTGCACGATTCATGTTATTAGTTACCTCTCCAATTATATATAAATATCTATACATCATAGCCGCTATATCAATAATAATACTGGGAATTTTGCAAAGCCTAAGCGTTTCTAGTATTTCTATCATATCCGTACTAAAAGCAAGTACTGACACTAATGATACTGTTGCTAAAATTCTCATTAATATCAGTATACCTAAATTTAAACCTTCTTTATATATTTTTAATGTTATTGGACCAACTACCATAGTGTGTATTACTATATGTCCATTTGTAAAAATAACATTTATAAAAACTAGCCAAGCAATGCCAAAAGGTATACTTAAACGCTTTGCTATTTTTCCAATTGGCACTTTAATAGAAAACAATAAAAACAAGGCTACTAGCCATAAAATCGTGAGTAAATAAATATTATTTAAAACTGCTGCAACAAATATAGCAATAAATACAACTACAGTTTTTACCCTACTATCAAATTTGTTTTTCTTTAACTTATACTGCATTAAGCTTGCTCCTCATTAGTTTTGCTATCTTTATCTCCAAAAAGCTTCTCCCAGTGATGTCCAATAATTATACCTGCAAAAAAATTTGCCACTGAAAAAGCCCCCACTTCTGCGTCTCCTGGTAATTCAATAAAAGGATGGTGATTTTTTTGTGTTAAATTATTAACCTTATCATCCGTACCACCTGCTTCCATCTTGTGGCTGTCCATGTATTTTCCTGCCCCAAAAATAAATATTAATATACATATCATTACTGCCAACATGATTTTTGTGAACTTGTCTAAAATCTTCATTTTAAGTCCCCCTCTTTTAAAATATCCTTGAAAAGATCAGGACGTCTTTTAAGCATTGCTTGAAGGACAGCTGCTGTAAATATTGCTTCTGCTACTGCCAGTGGTAATTGTGTAGGACCATATCCCATGAAAAATACCAGCCACTCTTTAAATAGAGAAGCATGTCCATGCAAATTAAGCGCCAATTCAAAAGCACTGGTTAAATAGGTAAGCAAATCCCCAATAAAACCTGCCAGTGCCGCAGCTAACCAAATAGGACTTTTAAAATATCTAAGTGCTTTAAAGCATAAATATCCTGAGATTCCTCCTACTATTCCCATTGAAAAATCATTTGCTCCTATTGTTGTTATTCCTCCATGCCCTAAAAATATAGCTTGAAAAAATAAACCTATAGCAGAAATCACAGCCGTTGCAAAAGGTCCTACCAAAATTGCTGCAAGCGGTGTGCCACATGGATGTGAGCAAGAACCTGTAACTGGAACTGGTATGTGCATGCAAGAAATTGTAAACACACCTACTCCCACCATGGCTAAAAATGGCTTATAATATAAATTTTCCTGTGACTTTTTTTTAATTTCCTTTATGCCTGGAATTATAAAAGCTGTGCTTACAGCATAATAACTTCCCCATGCTAATGGTGATAATATTCCATCTTCAATATGCATTTTTCAATCCTCCAATAAAAGTTATTTAAAATGACACCAATAAAAAAATCCCTTTAACAAAGCTGTTAAAAGGATTTTAAAACAAACCCAATATACATTATAAATATACTGGCTCAACTACCAAAATCAATTTGCATAACAATGCCCAGAAGACGGCATTTTCTCACAAATTAATTTTGAAGCTTCTCATGGTATATCTCTATATTGGATATTTAATCTTTTCTTCGCTCCCCCCTATCACTCGTAGAGTTAATGGTGCAAAATATAGGCTTGTTTTCTGACTTAAGAATCACCATTTTAGTATGCCTTCCCATTTTCAAGTGGCATAATATACTAAAATTCATCTATTACAGCTACGGGATAGTTCAGGATTTTCACCTGCTTCCAATTTAATGATGGTGAACTTTGCTTCTCTTAGGAAACTTTAAATTTATTGTAGCACCGTCAACCTTATATTTTATTATTAAGTTTTAATAATAATAAACCGCCTGAAACTTAATTTTTTTAGTTAAAACGGTTTATATATACAAATATGTTGTTAATTATAGCATTTATAAGTTATTAAAGCAATCTTTTACAGTCCAATCAATATATCATTTATATCCTCACTCACATTCCTTCTCTCACTATAAACCCAATCTACATCAAAGGCTAAATTAAATATTTTAGAAAAGGAATAGTACATGTTTATCTTTTGATAGTAAATTTCTAAATCATCTAAATCACCTGTAAAACATTCTGGTCTAGATAAGCTATCCTGCTTACTGACAAATAGTTCTTCTACATATGCTAAAAATGTGTACATCAAAGGTTCTTTTGCTATATCAAACGGTACTTTTAGCAATTCCCATTGAATTTCTTCTTTAAGTTTATATCCTTTTATTCTCTCTAGAACTGTTAAGTAGTCACTAATATCCATCTTACTATAATAATCTAATTTTTCCTCTCTAGTACTCCACAAAGCTAGTTTTTCACTTAAAGGCAGCCCTTTAATCTTGAGTATTGCATCTGAAGGACCAATAACAGCACTTTCTATAGTTTTATCTTTAGCCTCAAGCTTATCTATAATAAAATCTTGATTATATTCCGTGCAAGCTACATAACCTTCATCATAAATGCCAATTCGCCCAGCACGACCAGCTATTTGCTTTACTTCCTGTGAGGTGAGTTCTCTTATTTCCTCTCCATCAAACTTCTTTATATTTAGAAAAATAATTCTTCTAATAGGCAGATTAACTCCCATGCCTATTGCATCTGTAGTTACTAAAATCTTTGTAATTTTGTTTATAAATTGCTCATATTGAGCTTTTCTAACTTCAGGCGGTAAATCTCCATATATTACGCTAACTTTTATTCCTTTGCTAGAATAGTTTTGTGCAATTTCCAAAACTCGCTTCTTGGAAAATACCACAATGGCATCGCCCTTTTTAACATCCTTATAACTAAAGTTTCTCTCTTCAACAATTAAAGGAATTGCTCTTGTATATTCTTTTATTTCGTAATCATCCTTGCAATCTTGCAAAACAGTTTCCAATATGTATCTTGCATTAGCTGCTCCACATATATGAATTTCATCGCACTTTAAGCCAAGCAAGGCTCTGCTCCAGGCCATTCCTCTTTGTCTATCCTTAATCATTTGTATTTCATCGATAACTGCAATATCATAATGTTCCCTTAAATTAACCTTCTCTATTGTACAAGAAATATGTGTTGATCCAGGTTTTAATATTTCCTCTTCCCCAGTTAATAAATCACAAACTATTCCCTCATTATTTAGCTTTTCAAAGTTCTCTAAAGCAAGAATTCTAAGCGGTGATAGATATACACCTTTTCTTGCTGTTTTAAGACGTTCTATAGCGTTATAAGTTTTGCCTGTATTTGTATCACCCAAATGAATATAAATTTTTCTCTTCATCATTCGAGTTTCAGTATACTCATCTTTAGGATTGTCTGGAAAATTTTCTTCAAAGTCTTTAGCAATTAGTTTAGGTATATGGTACTTTGTAAGCAAGGTCATAAACCCTGAGTTTAAAAGAATATTATAATTTTCCTGTACGACTTCATCTAAATTAAAATCAGTTCCATTTTTCCTATTATAATTCTCCAGCATCCTTCTTGCTGTTTCTTGCAATAGTTCAAAGTACTTTTCATATGTATCGTTAAAATCTCTAAAACCATCATTTTCAAATTCTTTAAGCTGCCTTAATTTTTTTCTTACGGCTGATTCATGCTCTACAAGTGCAGCAGGTTTTGAATGGTATATTATTTCTTCAATTTGATTAAATTGACCTTTTATCTTTTTAAATTCTCTTTGATTGCCACTCTTCTTCATATTTACACCATCCTTATAAAGTATTTAAAGATAAACCATTTTGAAGATTGAAATTATTAATACCAAATTCATCCTGATAAATTAAAATTTGAAAAGCAGAGTACAAAGTACAAAGTACAGAGTACAAAGAAGGATGATTTACCTTTCGATTCTCTCAGGTAAATCTTAAACTTAGATGTCCTCAGCTTCGCTGAGCGCCATTAATGGCGCGATTGCGCAGCAATCTGAAAATAAATTTTCAGATTTTTCGTAGTGCTAACGGAGAAAAGTCGTCCTTCATTGTACTTTGTACTCTGTACTTTGTACTTTGGCTTCTCCTCGATAAATTGTAATTTATAATTTCAACGTTCCAAGTGGTATATATATAATTATACAGATACTTTGTAAATTATTATACGTTAAATATGCATTTTGTATTAAGACATGTGTGAGATTAGATAGCTACAACCTTAAAAACCCCAAATATTAGACTTTTATATCTAACATTTGGGGTTTAAATGAGACGAGTTCTTTATTAAATAATTGGTGTTGGCGCAGATATAACCAAAGCCATAAGTTTTTCAATATCAGCTTTTAAGATTGATACTGCTGTAGCAATTTCACCTTTTTCTATGTAATCAATTAAAGCTAAATGTAAATCCATTGTAGCATAATACTTTTTTTGTACAAAAAAAATCGTTTGGATATTTACAGAGTCCTCCAAAAGCTTATATGCGTAATTATTACCATAAATTGAAAATAACTTCAAGTGAAATTTACAATTGTATTTCCAGTGTGTCTTAAAATCTCCCTCTGGACAATTGCTATAATCCGAACAAATCTTTGTTAATTCTTTGATTGATAATTTGTCAATATACATAAAATTACTTTCTAAAAACGAACATTCCAATGCAGAACGAAATTTAATAATTTCCAAAAACCGTTGTTCACTGGGTTGAAGAATTTTATATCCCTGCCTTGGTATACTGGATAAAATATAATTTGCAGTTAGCTGCATAAGTGCCTCTCGTATTGGTGCGCGGCTTACATTATACTTACCCATGAGAAATTTTTCAGTTAAAATAGTATCTACAGGATATACTCCATTAATAATATCAGAAAATAAAGCATCATAAACTTGATTCTTCAATGTATCCGTGCCCTTTTCGCACATAAAATCACCTCTTTATGTTGTCGTTAAAATTATACATTGAAAGAAACTTGAAGTCAATAAATATTCCTGTCCTCTACTAATCAGTAAATAACCTTTTCGCGTAATCATATTACATTCTTTATTAAATGATACTATTTTTGTAGAAAACATTTACAAACTAACACATTATAACTTTTTTCATCAATATTATATAAATTTATTAAATAACTATTGATTTGTTTAGTACATCGTGATATGATTACATCATTAACAAAGTAAAACTTTATATCAAAGGTGAAGTGTAAATGTCTATATAAAGGCATTGTATTGATAATATTAGCGTTCAACATATTGAAATATATTTAAGCCTAATAATATTACTTATACAAAACATTTCACTTTTCATACTACATCTTAAAAACTATATAACTTCATAAATACAAAAATAAAATATTTAATTATTAAAAAGGAGACGATTGATATGATTAATAACAAAATTACTATTAAAGATGACGAGGTAGTAAATATTCAAAGGGGTGCAATAGGCCATCGTGCAACATGGACAGGTTTAACTTACTGTAAAGCAAAAGAAGCAGGAATACCTGAAGAAGTAATAGAAAAAATTCTACGTGATGCAATTTCACAAACAGGTCAAGTTCAAGGTGCAGAAATCAAATCACAATGCGAAAATCCAGAAAATGTTGAATGTTTTGCGGACACTTTTTTTACTCCAAATACTATAAAAACTTTTGAGCTTGAACTTAAGAACAAAGATGCAGACAGATTAGATATTGAATTTCATCATTGTCCACTATTAAAAGCATGGCAGGATTTAGGATTTGATGATTCAACCTGTGAAAAACTATGTGATATTGCCATGGATGGTGACAGAAATATTGCTAAAGCAATGGGATATGAATTTCATTTAGGCGATACTATTGCTAACGGATGTAAAACTTGCCAAATTTCCTTTTTCAAAAAAGGCAAATAAGTAATTAGTTAAAGGAGATGTCTTCAATGGATAAATTTCTATACGATAATTACATTAAAATATTAAAAGGTGAACTAATTCCAGCTATGGGATGCACAGAGCCAATAGCTATTGCACTTACAGCTGCAAAAGCAAGGGAAGTCCTTGGGAAAATGCCAGAGCAAATAGTTATTCAATGCAGTGGTAATATCATTAAAAATGTAAAAGGTGTTATAGTACCTAATTCTGGTGGTCAAAAAGGAGTAGAAGTTGCGGCTATACTAGGTGCTGTTGCAGGTAATGCAGATCTTGATCTTCAAGTAATAAGTCAAGTAAGTGAAGAAGATATACTTAAAACAAAAATATTGTATGAAAAAGGGCTCTGTCGATGTGAATTAAAGGAGGGCGAAGAAAATCTCTTTATTTGTGCAGAATTGACAGCCGGGAATGAAACTGCCTCCGTTGAAGTTAGAAGTAAACACAACCACATTGCTAAAATAAAAAAGAATAATGAAATAATATTTGAGCAGCCTGACATTATGTCCCAAGAATTTGGTGACAAATCAAAACTCAACATTAAAGATATCCTCGAATTTGCTAACACGGTAAATTTAGATGATGTAAGGGAACTAATTAGCAAACAGATCGAATATAATTCCGCTATATCTGAAGAAGGACTAAGCAATAACTGGGGATGTCGTGTTGGACAAACGCTTCTAAAATACAATAGCAAAGATGTAAGAATTAGAGCAAAAGCAGCTGCTGCAGCTGGCTCTGACGCTAGAATGAATGGCTGTGCCCTTCCCGTAGTTATTAATTCTGGAAGTGGCAATCAAGGTATTACTTGCACTATGCCTGTTGTTGTTTACGCCAAAGAAATGAAATCAAGCGAAGATACCCTTTATAGAGCACTTATATTAACAAACCTTTTAGCCATACATCAAAAACGTTATATAGGAAATTTATCTGCCTATTGCGGAGCTGTATCGGCTGGAACAGCAGCTGCTTGTGGTATTGCATACTTAAATGGTTGTGGATATGATACTATTGGAAAAACCATAATCAATACTTTAGGTAATGTTAGCGGCATTATATGTGACGGTGCAAAAGCTTCATGTGCAGCAAAAATTTCTAGTGCAGTAGAAGCTGGTATAACAGGATATGAAATGGCAAAAAATAATCTAGTTTTCCCATATGGAGAAGGATTAGTCGAAAATGATTATGAAAAAACCATTGAAAATATAGGCCGCATGGGACGTTATGGTATGAAATCTACCGATGTGGAAATTCTTAACATAATGATAGGAAATTAATCTATATATTAAAATAATATACACAAAATCATATGATAAAAAAACAAGGAGCGATAAAAATGGAAAAAGAATCATTTAACTTAAAAAAAGTATTACTTCTTGCGGGAGCACTTTGTGCCTATTGGATTGGTTCTGGATTTGCAACAGGACAAGAGGTATTGCAATTCTTTGCAACAAGTGGCACAAAAGGCATTTTAGCAGCATTTATTTTCCTAATTATAATGATTGTTTTAACATATATATTATACGGAGTAGGTCAAAGAAAGAAATTTAGCAATCCATATGATGTATTTGAATATTATTGTGGTAAATTTATAGGTCAGATTTATATATGGTATAGTGTTGTACTAATATATGCTATATTCGTTGTTATGCTTGCTGGTGCAGGTGCAACAATTCATCAATATTATGGTACCCCAACATATATCGGCACTGGTATTATAGCTCTTCTTGCGCTTGGTACAACAGTTCTTGGAATGGAAAAACTTGTAGACATAATTGGTGTTATAGGACCTATTAAAATTGTATTTGTGGCAATAGTAGGTATTGCTGGTATAATTACTTTCGCAAAAGATCCATCTGTATTGTCTAATGCCAATAAGCTTATGCCAACTCTAGGTTTTAAGTCTGCATCTTCAAATTGGGCATGGTCAGGAGCACTTTACGCTTTTCTTGCACTCATGGTTAGCATACCATTTCAAGTTGATTGTGGTGCATCTGCAAAAAATGTAAAAGAAGCTAAAGCTGCTGCTTTTATTGGAACTGTTGCTTTCACTGCGGCAATTATTCTACTTACAACTGCAGAACTTGTTTATTGCAAATTGATTGCTGGTCAACAAGTTCCTACACTAGCCATTGCTAAACACATATCTCCAGTCTTGGGATTAATTTTTTCAGTGCTAATAGTAGTAAGTATCTACTCAGCAGTAGCCTCATTTTTATTAATGACAGTTAGAAAATTCGCTGTTGATAAAACTAAAAAATTTAATATAATAGCTGCTATTCTTACAGCTATCGGCATGGTTTTCGGCGGAGTGCTTCCTTTTGATAAATTAGTAAATATTCTATATCCACTAGCAGGCTATTCAGCCATTGTTTTCACAGTTTTCATGCTTTATAAAGAAATAAAGTTAAGAAAAACAAAATAGTTGCAGAAACCTCCAACGTTTAATTATTCTTTTAGTATAGAGAGCCTCGTGAATTAATTTATTAGGCTATGTTTTAAATAAGTGTTGATTTTCACACTTATTTAAAACATAGCTTCCTTTAGTAAGTTTAGCCATTTATTAATTTTCTAAGACCCTCTCCTTTAAGTTCACCACCACTCCATGGAACAACTGCAAAATTCCCATGAGATATTTCATTTACTTTATTTATCCACTCAATCTCACTTTTAGATTTTACCTTCAAAAAATCACTTTTTGTATTTGTAATAAATAAACTTGAATTAATTACCCACCATTTATTATTAATACCAGCTCTTTTTAAATCATCTTGAAGTCTCATAGCCTCATATACAGGCGTTGCTTCTGGAAGAGTTACTATTACTACTTCTGTTTCCTTTTCATTTTTTAATCTAGGAAGAAGCTTCAAAACTGATTCTGGAATATCTCCTTCAGATCTTTGAATTTCTTTATTATAACTTTGCGTTGAATCTAGTAACAATAAAGTGTGTCCAGTTGGTGCTGTGTCTATAACTACCACTTCATTTTCTGCCCTATCTACTATATCTGCAAAAGCTCTAAATACTGCAATTTCCTGAGTACAAGGTGAACGTAAATCTTCATCTATATAAGCAAGATCTTCTTCACTCATAGTTTCTTCTGCTTTTTTTAGAACTTCCTCTTTATACTTTTCAAGTTCCTCTTTTTCGTCTATTTTACTTAAAGTTATGTTATTTCCTTCACTTATAACAAATTTTAAGTGAGCAGCTGGATCTGTGGTTGCTAAATGAACCCTAACACCTTTTTCCGAAAGACCTAGTGCGATGGTTGCTGCCAAAGTAGTTTTCCCAACCCCGCCCTTTCCCATAGTAAAAATTACTTTCTTTTTATTTAAATAAAGTTCATCAATAAGACTTTTAATACCCTTCAAATCTTCTGTAGAAAGCTTATTATCATTATCTTCTTTAATATCTTCCTTTAACATCATCCTTACATTATTAATTCCTGTAACATTATACGATCTCAAGGGAATTTTATAAATTTTAATATTCTTTAAATTCTCAGGAATATTTTTAATAGCTGACTGCTGTCTACCATATAAGGCACTTGATATTTCATCATTTTCAAAGCTTTTTTGGAGGATTCCATTAATAACCAAAAACTGATTATTAATTCCTATAGCTTTTAATTCAAGATATGCTCTTTCTGCCTCTTTAAGTGGTGAATATTCTGGTCTCGAAACCAATATTAATGTAGTAGTTTTTAAATCTGCTAAGGCTTTAACAGCCTCCTTGTATATTTCTTTTTTATCCTCAAGCCCTGCCAATTGTCCTAGACATGATGCTCCATGAGTACTTTCACTTATAAAATTACTCCAAGCTGAAGGAAGCTGCAACATCCTTAGGGTATGACCAGTTGGTGCTGTATCAAATATTATGTTATCGTATTTTTTTCTTATATTTTCATCAGTTATGAAGCTTGAAAATTCATTAAATGCTGCTATTTCAACAGTACAGGAACCTGAAAGCTGCTCTTCCATATTAACTATGACGGATTCTGGAAGTTTTCCCCTATAAGGTGCTAAAACAGCTTCTCTATATTCCTTAGCGGCTTCTTCAGGATTAAGATTTACTACTGTAAGATTAGGCACTTCTTTTATAGCTGTTCCTTTATTATTAAGTTCAACCTTAAACACATCCTGTAAATTAGACGCAGGATCTGTACTTATTAAGAGCACATTTTTTCCACTATCAGCTAAAGTAATTGCTGTTGCACAAGCTGTTGAAGTTTTCCCAACGCCACCTTTTCCGGTGAAAAATATATATTTCGTCATTTGTATATCTTCTGGATCAAATAATTTATACATTATAAATCTCCTTTATCACTACAACCACATTGACCCTTAGATTTTTTTATATTTATATGTGCTATATCATTTTTAGCTAATCCTGACCAACTTGCAAATTCATCATTTGTTGGATATGCTTTAAGCTTCACTACTTCGCCATCAACAAGCGTTATTGGAAGCACCTCCGCACCATCCTTCATCAAAAGTTCATTGACCTTCTTATTATCTATAAAAGCTTGAGGCTCACTTGACAGATTGTGCCTCGTAATATTAACTCCCTTTTTAGCCATATTGTTAATAGCTGTTGCTACTCTTAAAAGTTCTTTATTTATACTAGGTCCACAAACTCCTGTTGAACAGCACATAGCTGGATCAAAAATCTCTATTTTACTCATTTATATCACCTCAATTGAATATCTCGTGTAGCGTATGCTACACGGATTGATTCTATTTAATTTATACATTGATTATATATAATCAATGTAGTTTATATTTTGTTTATATCTTTTCATATAATTTTCCTCTGAGAACTTCTAATTCTCCTTTAAGTTTTCTGTTTTCTTCTTGAATTTCCTTAATCTTTTTATCTTTTGCAAGTATAATAATATCTTTCGACTTATCAGTTTTATTATATTTAAGTTTTTGTTTTATAACTTTTTCAGTTTGTTTGTATCTAAGTTCTTCAATTCTTTTCTTAATTTCTTCATTTTTATATAAAAAATTTTTAGATACTCCACTTAAATTAGATACACTATTAAAATTAATTTTATGTTCGCCAAGAGATAGTTCTCTAATGGCTTTATCTACTTTTTCTAATGTCATTTTAGTTTTATTTTGAGCATATTCTTTCAATCCTTTAGTATTTCCAGCCATCTTATGCTTCCTCCCTTGACTTACCATTTTTATGAATAATTTTCTGCTCTTTAACTCTTATCAATGTATCTTCTAATAATTTTAAATACGTCTTATTCTTTTCTGCCCATAGTTCTCTACCACATCTATTACTTACTTCTATTTGAGATTTTACTTTTTCAATTTCTTCCTCATATTCAGGAATATTTTCAACTGTAGTGCAGAAACTAGCACAAGTTAAACAATGATTCATTTGTTGTTTACAAGGTAATTTAGAAGGTTTAAAACATACTCCAAAAGGTACTCTAACTGCATCTAAATTCTTTTTAACATACTCATATCTTATTAAATTTTCACCTGCGTCAGAATTTAAATCTATTTTTTCAAGCTCATTAGTTTTAGTATCAACTTTAAATAGTTCTAAATCCTCCGTATTCTTCCACTTTTCATAAAGAACATTTTCTGTTACTGTTGCATAATGAACCGTCATTTGAAGACTCTGATGCCCTAATATTTGTTGTATAATGCTAATGCCCATACCTTGTTCTACATATTCTTTAGCCCTTGTATGCCTTAATGAATGAAGTCTAAAATGATATAACTCACCATTGACATCTAATATATTTTTCTGCTTAATTAACCTTTGAATTGTAAGCAGTAAAGATTGCTTACTTAATGGGATTCCTTTTAATTTTCCTTCATAAGTATTGAATAAATATTTCTTAGGATTATTTTCATCTGTACTTAATTCCTTAGCTTTATCATTGGCTTTTTGAACCATTTCAGCAACCTTATCTCTTATAGGTATTTTAAGTTGTGCTATGCCTGTTTTAGTTATTTCACCACAAAGGTAGTAGTTATAAGTTTGCTCTTTGTTATTCCAAATCTGTTCTAAACAATTATTAAATCTTAGATTTAATATATCAGTACCACGCCATCCTGTTTCCCTAAGCAAGATATAAATAGGTATAAACTGTGGTCTATCTAAATGCATAATATTATTATCTATTTGCTTTAATATAGGTTCTGGGATAAATTTAGTTCTATTTAAAGAATCTGCAAATTTCTCTATCTTTGGCATATCATCTTTAAATACGAGGTAATTTATTTCTTTTTGTGGAGCTGTTTCAAATTGAGCCAGTTGAATATATTCTAAAAAAATTCTTATTTGAGATAAATATCGATGTTTTTCGTGTGTTGAGGCGTTTGCTTTATCTTGATATAAAAAACTTACATATTTTTCAATATCTGTTCTTGTAAGACTTTCTATAAATCCATCTTTATATCCCAATGAATAATAAAATTTAAAAAAATATCTTAAATAAACTAAAATATTAAAACAATGGTCAAACGACTTCTTCCATATTATATGTCTAAAATACCGTTTTACTGTTTCTTTATAATACTCTGGAATTTCATTAAAGTTCAATGATGAACTCTTTCTATTTTGAGTAGCTCTTATCTTTAAACCTTTAATATTTTTTGAATACCATATATCTTTTTCAGTTTCTTCTCTGTCATCATAGTAATTTTGAATAAAATCTATAACATACAATATGTTATTCATCTCAGTAGCATTAATTTTTCCCTTATCTGATATCTTAAATCCTACATTCATAAGATAATTTTTAAATTTAAACTTAAAATCATCACCATTTATAATATTAAAAGTTATACATCTTAAATAATAACTATTAAGAAAATCACTAAAATGTTTTAATGTTGAAGCTAAACATACTATATAGGAATTTTTCAGTAAATTTTCTTTAAAACTATATATAATATAAAATTTCAATTCATTCTTTAGAGCTTCATTATTTATATTAGAAAAATTAATATTTTTATAACTTCTTATAACTTTTCCAACGAAAAAGTCCTTAGTTAAATCCCATTTATCATTTTTCAACCAATATCCATTATCTTGACTAAGATACTCAATGATTTCTTCATATTTACTTTGTTGATTACTTTTAATATCTTGTATCTTCACACTATTCATCTCCTTCGTTGTAAATATCTAAGTCCAAATTAGGTTGAGTTTTATTAAACTCTTCCGTTATTTCTTTTTCTGAAGGATGAATATATGTGTTTAAAGTAGTATAAATATTTTTATGACCAGCTCTTATTCTAAGTAACTCTGGTTGCCAACCTGCCATTCTAAGAATGGTTAATGAACTATGTCTAAACATATGTGGCGTAACGTATATACCAGTTTTCTTTTTAAGTGTTCTAAATAAATTATCAACGTCAATATAGTTCATTGGTTTATATTGATTATTACCACTTATCTTTATAAAAATATGATTAGTTTCAACTTCCTCAGTATGATATTCAGCTATATATTCCATAAACATATCAGCAAGATTTTGAGATATATCTATTCTTCTTGGACTTGATACCGTCTTTATCTCAGCATTATTTTCAAGTTCTCCTCTATCTTTAAGGTCGATTATCATATCACTTATATCAAAATCTTCAATCCATAAGGATAAGGCTTCGCCTATCCTAAATCCAGTCTCATATAAGAGTAATAACAAAAATTTATCTCTAAAATTATTGCAAGTATTTATGAGCATTGTAATTTCTTCTTTGGTTAAAGTTTTAGGTTTAGATTTTGGTATTTTAAGTTTTAATATATTACTTGTAACTTTTTTCTTATCATAGGCTATTCCATATAAGAATCCTTTAAAGTTTCTACTTGGAGTAGAAACGAATTTTTTAAGCCTTTCTGAAATATTATTGCTATACTCTTCATGCCTTAAAATATAGTCGTAGAACATTAAAACCGTATCTATTATAATATTTATAGTCCTTGGACTTCTTGCTGAATCTATTTTGTTAGTAGGTATTACTTTTAAACTCTTATAAGGATTCTGCAACCAATTAACAAACAATGATAAATCATCTATGGTTATATTTTGAAAATCTAATTTCCTTTGTTCTAAATATTCAAAATATAATTTTAAATGTTGACAATACATTCTTAATGTATTTCTTGCATAATTAGTGTTATCTTTAAACCTTATAAATTTTAAAATTGGTTCAATAGGTAACCCCTCATCATCAGCTACAAAGTATCTTTCCTTATCGTCTTCTGTTCTTACTCTTACTACTTCCATTTTTCTATATTCACTCCTATGATTTACTTATTTCAATCATAGTTTTTACTATAACAACTTTAATTATTCTAACTATCTATATAGTAATTTAAGTCATATTTTTATATAAAAGTAGTACATAAAATACTGTAAATACTATTTAATTTCCTACACTATATTCATTATTTTTTATTCTTTCTGCTAAATTTTTAACCTTTTCTTCAATTGCTTTTGCAGTTTTTATAAATTCTTCATCACTTTTTCCTGTTGGATCATCAAGTCCCCAATCTTCTGTATGCTTTGCAGGCAAGAAAGGACATACTACATTACAGCCCATTTTTACTACTATATCAACCTTCGGAATATCCTTCAAAAGCTTTGACTTATGTTCTTTATTCATATCAACCTTATATAAAGCTTTTATAATTCTAACTGCATCTTGATTTATTGTATCTCTTAATTCTGTTCCAGCAGAGTAAGCTTCAAATACATCACTTGCAAATAATTTAGAAAGCGCTTCTGCCATTTGAGATCTACAAGAATTGTGCACACATATAAATGCTACTTTAGGCTTCATAGTTATTTTCCTCCGTTATTAAAGTATTTTTTTCTAAAGTATAACGCCACATTTACAAGACCTATCATAACGGGCACTTCAACTAGTGGCCCTATAACTGCCGTAAATGCTTCCTTTGATTCTATTCCAAATACTGCAACTGCAACTGCTATTGCAAGTTCGAAATTATTACTTGCGGCAGTAAATGAAAGTGTAGTTGTTTTTCTATAATCTATACCAGATTTATAACTTATAAAGAATGACACTGAAAACATTATTATAAAATACACTAAAAGCGGAATTGCAATTCTTATAACGTCCATTGGAAGTTCAACTATATATTTGCCCTTGTAAGTAAACATAATAACTATAGTAAAAAGTAATGCCACTAACGCAAGCGGGCTTATCTTTGGCACAAACTTTTTTTCATACCACTCTTTCCCCATTTTAGGTTCTAATAATAATCTTGTAAGGAATCCTGCCGCAAAAGGAATACCAAGATAAATTGCCACAGAACCAGCTACCTTAGTCATAGAAATATTAACCTTATAACCAGTAAGTCCAAACACTGTTGGCAAAACAGTTATAAATATATAACAATATATTGAATAAAAAACAACTTGAAAAATTGAGTTAAAAGCTACAAGGGCAGCCGCATATTCTGTATCACCATCCGCCAAACTATTCCAAACAATAACCATGGCAATACATCTTGCAAGCCCAATTAGTATAAGTCCTGTCATAAATGCTGGATATGACCTTAAGAAAACAATTGCTATTATAAACATTAAAATTGGTCCTATAATCCAATTTTGCAAAAGCGATAAACCAAGAACTCTAGGATTTTTAAAAACCTTACCAAGCTCCTTATAGTTAACTTTAGCAAGCGGTGGATAGAGCATAACTATAAGTCCTACAGCCATAGGTATAGATGTTGTTCCAATAGATAAACTTGATAATACATTTGAAAGACTTGGTGCAATCCATCCTAATAAAATCCCTAATGCCATTGCTGTAAAAATCCACACCGTTAAATATCTATCAAGCCATGATAATTTTGATGATTTATTATTCACACTAATCAACTCCTATTTTGTACAACAGTTATTATCAAAACATACTTTGCCTTCTTTTAAATCATCACAGGTTAAACCACTTTCTCTATATTTTTTTAATCTTTGTAAATCTTTTTTACACCGTTCCAGTTTAACTGCATGAGACTTTAAAATTTCATCTATGAATGGGAATTCCTTTATTGTTTCCTTATTTATTTTATAGTACACATATTTATTTACTTTATAATAATCAACAATTTTTGCAGTTGTAAGTTTTGTTAAATGACGTGAAGCATTAGATTGACTTATATCTAATACAGTTTCTATTTCACAAACGCACATTTCGCCATTTCCAAGTAAATTTATTATTCTCATACGTGTTTCATCAGATAGTGCTTTCATCACTTGTAGTAAATCCATTCTTCTTTACCTCCTCATATGAACATATTCAATTATAATCATATGACTTTTTAATGAAATTTGCAACACTTTTTTTGATTACTTATTAGCTACATTTACTTTATATATTGAATATTAATTCATTTAGTTGTATAATTATCCATTATAATAATCTTTCCATTACTTATCATCTAATATAATTTTTGAAAGGTGTTGTTGTTCATGTCCTTATCTAAAGAAACAAATTCTGTACCCAAGCTTCTAGCTGAAGCAAAAGATTCAATATTATTTACAACAAATCGTCCCGATATAATAATGGAACGTGGAAAAGGTATGTATTTATGGGATACATCTAATAAATGCTATCTTGATTTTATGGGTGGATGGGCGGTAACTTCCCTTGGTCATTGTCCCAATGTGATAAAAACCGCTCTAACTGATCAAGCTAATACACTTATCAATGCTAGTCCTGCATATTACAATAAGCCAATGCTTGAGTTTGCAAAACTACTTACAAGTATTTCTTGTTTTGATAGAGTATTTTTTATTAATAGTGGTTCTGAAGCAAATGAAGGAGCAATCAAGCTCGCTAGAAAATATGGTGAAAAATATTTAAATGGGGCATATGAAATAATTACTACAATAAATAGTTTTCATGGGAGAACTCTTGCCACAATGTCTGCTACTGGTAAAAAAATATGGGATAAGTTATACGAACCAAAAGTTCCTGGCTTTAAACATGTTCCTTTAAATGATATAGATGCATTAAAACAAGCCATAACTCCAAAAACCTGCGCGATAATGCTAGAACCTATTCAAGGTGAAGGCGGTGTAAATGAAGCAAGCACTGATTATTTTAAAACTATAAAGCACTTATGTGATGAAAATAACCTCCTATTAATTGTTGACGAAGTACAAACGGGGCTTGGAAGAACTGGAAAGCTGTTCGCGTATGAACACTATGGCGTGGAACCAGATATCATGACATTGGCAAAAGGCATAGGTGGCGGATATCCCCTATCTGCATTATTAGCCAAAGAAAAACTAAATATATTTGGACCAGGTGATCAAGGTGGAACTTACTCAGCTCAACCACTTGGAATGGCTGTTGGATTAGCTGTCGTAAAAGAAATTATAAACAAAAACTTATCAGAAAATGCTAAGCTTCAAGGTAAATATTTAACTTCTAAATTACAAGAAATAAGCTCTAAGTATAAACTTAAAAATATTAGAGGTAAGGGTCTTCTTATAGCCTTTGACTTACCAACCGAAAACGGAAGTGAAATTGTAAGTGAATGTTTAAAAGAAGGTTTGTTAATAAATTCCCCAAGACCATCAATAATTAGGCTAATGCCACCTTTGATAGTAACTGAAAAAGATACCGATAAAATGATATTAATTCTTTGCAAAGTTTTAGATGAAAAACTTAATTGTAATTTAGCAGGATAATTATCAATTTCATCCTTTCAGGTTGTTTATCCTTAATTCCAAGATTGTCGTATTCTCCTGTATTCTATAAAAGTTAATATTATCATTACAATATCAAAAATAGTTAGCATTACAAGCCCAATTGAAGGACTAAGTGTATATCTATAAATTTGATATATAATAAACAAAATTAAGGATACTATAGTGAGCGGATAGGCCCAAACTTTTCTTTTCCACAAAAGTATTATAAGAATTAATTTGACCATCCCATGAGAAATCAAATAAAAAACGCCAAAATTTTGCGTGCTTATTGTAAACTTTGAGCTTAACGCTATCATAAAGTTTGCAACAGCATCTCTTGGATCTTCTGATAATTCATGCTGTGTTAACCATGCAATTAACTTGCTTAATCTACTTGGATTTAAAAATATTAATAAAATTCCACCTATAATCTCAAAAACACCATCAATAGCCTTTATCAATATTCCAATTTCAAAACTTTTATGAAATATATTATTATTTGCACTAAACTTCTTTGAATCTCGCATAATATTCACCTACTCTCGCTTCACTTAAACTAAATAAGAAATTAACTAATTGTAGTATTTGCTTTTATGAATTATTCAATCCCCACTACTTTGCTTCTACGTTCCATTAAAACTGTATCATGCCATATACCATTGGGCATTTTCGCAACTTTCTCTCTTATTCCAATTTCTCTAAAGCCACAACTTTTATGCATGGCTATACTTGCATCATTCTCTATTATAATTGCAGAATATAAACTCCAGATTCCATTTTCTTCTGACGCTTTTACTAAAGAATTCAATAAACTTTTACCTACACCTTTACCGCGATATGCCTCTCCTATATAAATACTAACTTCTGCAACACCTCTATAAACACATCTACTTGAAGTAGGGCTTAATACTGCCCAACCGAGTACATTTTTACCATCATAAGCGACTAGTCTACATACTTTCATATGCCCTTTGTCCCACTCTTCGAAACTTGGAAGCTCCGATTGAAAGGTGGCTTTTCCAGTATTAATTCCTTCCATATATATTTTAGCTACGTCTTCCCAATTTTCAGATTTCATTTCTTGAATACTATAATCCACTTTTAATCAATCCTTTCTAATTTTTTGTATGTAATTCTTCTAACAACATTTATGTCCATGTATAACGTCAATAAGTATCTTTAAACTGTCTAATACTTGTTCTCTTTTATCTTCTGGAATAGAAATAAATATTTCTTTATAGTAGTTAGTCATGTTTTCTTCTATAGTTTTAAATAGTCTTAATCCCTTGTCGGTAAGCTTTATAACAATATAACGTCTGTCCTCCGGATGTGATTCCCTAACAGCCAAATCATCGTCTACTAATTTATTTATAGTTCTACTCATTGTGCTTTTATCCAAGTTCAAAATCTTAGCAAGCTCATTCAAAGAAATTTCATTTGTCCTACCAATTTCTACAATAGCATGGCACTGAGATATGGTAACTCCGTGACAATTTGAATCAGATTTTTCTAAAATACCAAGATCTCTTACCAATATTCTAATTAGTTCACGTAAGCAATTACTTTCATTATCTTCCACAAAATCACCTCAGCACAATTGTAACACGAAACAGTTGTATTATACAACCACTTCTATACTATAATAGTGAAACTGCTTCCAAACTAGAAATTGCAGATTCTAAGCTTATCTTACTAGCATTTTTCTAATTCACAATTCACAATGAAGGATGATTTTTCTCCGTTAGCACTGTGAAAAATCTCAAAACTTATTTTTTTATTGCTGCGCAATTGCGCCATTGATGGCGCTCAGCGAAGCTGACAACATTAAGTTTAAGATTTACCTGAAAGAAGCGAAAGGCAAATAATCATTCAATGTACTCTGTACTCCTTATCTTTAATGCTCCTCTTCATTTTTCCTCCACAATTACACTATATAATTAACTCATAGAAAAAAATTAGTGTAAGGAAGGTGATTAATATGCCATGTCGAGGATTTCTTAATAACGGCATCTATAGAAATTTTGGTTTTTACAACGGAGGAGGAATGATTTTTATGATGGGTTTTGGTCTATTGATATTTTTAGCAATAATTTTTGTAGCTTTAAAAATGATGAAACAAAATACCATTCCTCATTTTTCACAACAAGACAATTCATCATTAAATATACTAAATGAAAGATTTGCAAAAGGTGAAATAAATGAAGAAGAATATTCTAAAATAAAAGCTGAACTTAAAAAATAGGCTATGTTTTAAAAGAATCTTGATATGAGCTTATGACATTAATGGACTCTAAGAATTGCTCGTTTATAATTTGCTACCCATTTAGATGCATCGTCCTGATGCCTAAATGGCTTTGACCGTCCTAGTCAAAATTACGCAAATTATAAACGAGCAATCCTAAGAGTCCATAAAAGTGAGCACATCACATCAACATTCTTTTAAAAATAGCTAAACTTACTAAAGGAAGCTATGTTTTAACTAAGTGTGAAAATCAACACTTATTTAAACCATAGCCTAAAAATAATATAGTAGTTGTTGCACAAAACGTAAAAAATGCGAACCATTATTCAGAGTACAACTGACAGAGTACAGAGTATAGTGAAGGATGATTTTCTTCCGCCTTGCTACAGAAAATCTTATAACTTATTTTTTGATTGCTTACGCAATCGCTATGTTATCAATGTTGTTCAGCGAAGCTGACAACATTTAAGTTTAAGATTTACCTGACGTAAGGAAAGGTAAATCATCCTTAACTGTACTCTGTCATCTGTACTCTGTACTCTGAATAAAGGTTCGCATTAATTTTACATTAGCACACAAATGCTATAAACTATATATTAATTAACAAATTGGAAGTGAATAAAATGAATGATAAATTTAAAATTTTAATAGTAGATGATGAAGAAAAAATTTTAAATGTAATTAAAGCTTATTTGATAAAAGAAAACTTTGAAGTTTTAACAGCTAAGGATGGGGAAGAAGCTTTAAATATATTTGAAAAGGAGCTTGTTCATTTAATTATATTAGATTTAATGCTTCCTAAAATTTCTGGTGAAAAAGTATGTACTAAAATTAGAGCAGCTTCATCAGTGCCAATTATTATGCTTACAGCTAAAATTGAGGAAGATGACAAAATAGAAGGTCTTGCTATTGGTGCTGACGATTATGTAGCAAAACCTTTTAGCAATAGAGAATTAGTCAGCAGAGTTAAAGCTCTTATAAGACGAACTTATAGGAGTAATAAACCACTTGCAGAGTTACTGATTATAAATAATGGTGATTTAGAAATAGATGTTGAAAAGTTTATTGTAAAAAAGCAAGGAAAAGAGGTTAATTTAACTTCTAATGAATTTAAAATTTTAATTGCTCTTTTAAGTAATCCAGGTCAAGTTTTTTCAAGAGAACAATTAGTTAATAAAGCTTTTGGAATTGATTATGATGGTTTTGATAGAACTATTGATACTCACATAAAAAATATCAGACGTAAAATAGAAGATGACCCTAAAAACCCTATATATATTGTGTCCATATATGGAATTGGATATAAATTTAACACCCAATTATATTAAAAATACGAGGTAATTATAATGAAAATATCTTTAGTTAAAAAATTATCCTTAGCCTTTTTGCTTACTGTCATCATATCACTTATAACTGCAAGTTTAATTTCAAACTACATGATTGGTAAAAAATTCAATAATTATTTGGTTAATGAACATAAAGCTATGGAAGTTAAAACTGCCACTACAATAAATAATTTATACAATGAGAAGATTGGCTTTTCAACTGCTAGTGAAGATGAAATATTAAGATATGCTTCAGCACAAAATTTATATATACAAATTAAAAATATTAATGGAGAAATTATTTTTACATCAAATAATTTAAATTCAACACAAAAAACAATGATGAATTCTATGATGGGATCAATGATGCATAATTCTTTAAATACTACTGATCAATACTCTGAGGACAAATATCCCTTAAAAAAAGGTAATAAAAGTATCGGTACTATAACCTTTGGATATTATAATTCATCTTATTTTAACAGTTCAGCACAAACCTTTATAATGACACTTAATCATTCTTTTTTATTATCTGCCCTTATAGCTTTAATTTTGGGATTAATAATAAGCATATTTTTTTCAAAACAAATATCATTGCCACTAACAAAAATAACTAGTACTGCCAATAAAATAAGAACTGGAGATTTAGAAGCAAGATCTCTTGTTATTTCTAAAACAAAAGAAATAGACGATTTATCCACTTCAATAAATTACTTAGCAGAAACTCTGCAAAAGCAAGAGCTTCTTAGAAAACGTCTAACCTCCGATATGGCTCATGAGCTTAGAACACCTTTAACAAATTTGAAGTCACATATAGAGGCTTTATTAGATAAAGTTTTTGAACCAACAGATGAAATACTTACAGGTTTTTATGAAGAAATACAGAGATTAATAAAGCTTGTAAATGGACTTAATGATGCAGCAAAATTAGAGCAAGCAACTACGCTTTTAAATAAATCAAGATTTAATTTGTCTTTAGAACTAGACAAAATTATAAATTCTTTTAAACCTTTATATGAAACCTCAGGCTTGAAAATATATTCAGAGCTAGCTACAAATTTAGAAATTTTCATGGATAAAGACAAGTTTAAACAAGTAATATACAACTTACTATCAAATGCCCTTAAGTATTCTAAAGAAAATGGTGAAGTTTTAGTTACCTTAAAAGCTTTTGCAAATACTATAATTATAGAAATTAAAGATAACGGAATTGGAATTTCCGAAAAAGATTTACCATTTATTTTTGAGAGACTCTACAGAAGTGATGAATCTCGTAATAAAAATACTGGTGGTGCAGGTATTGGATTAACTATTGTAAAAAATATTGTGGAAGCTCATAAAGGTACTATTAAAGTCACAAGTTCTCTAGGGGTTGGAACTACTTTTATTATTGCTCTTCCTAAAAATTAGTCTTGACCCCTACCACCTCTCCTTTACATTCCATTAAATCACTATACTAATAAATCCTCACAACAGCATACATTATTTCTTGACATTTGCATTCTTATATCGTAATATATAAATATAGTGATAATAAAACTTATACAATTGAAACTAAGTTTTTATGGATATAATATAGAATGCCTAAGGAGGAATAAAATTATGTTTTCATTTTTAAACAAAACCAAATTTAATTCAATAACTGCGAGTGAACTAGTGAATTTGCATGACAAAATAACTCTAATAGATGTAAGAGAAGTAGATGAATACAGAAATGGTCATGTTCCAAATGCTAAAAATATTACAATGAACTCTTTACTTGAAAATCCAGAAAAATATCTTGATAAATCAAAAGAATACCATATAATATGCCAATCTGGTATGAGAAGCATGCGAACTTGTGATAAATTATCGGCTATGGGCTTCAATGTGGTTAATGTTAAAGGCGGTACTAGTTCCTATACTGGTAATTTGCAAAGATAAGCTATGTTTAACATACAACAAAGGAGAGATTTTATATTATGAAACCATCTGAATATCATAAAAAAGGTTACACTTGTGGCGAAGCTGTAATAAAAGCTTTTAATGAAGAGCATAACACAAATATTCCAGTAAAACTTGGAAGTTCAATGGGAACTGGCTTTACAACTGGAAGCTTATGCGGTGCCATAGGTGGAGCTGCTGTTATACTGGGCTACCTTAAAGGAAGAGAATCAGAAACAGAAACAAATGAGGCTAGAAAATATACGAAAGAATTAATGGACAATATAGCTGCTAAATATGGAACACAAATTTGTAAGGAGCTTAAGAAAAATAAAGTAAGCTGTGCAGATATAATCGAGTATACCTATAGTGAATTAAATGCATTGCAGGATATTAAATAAAATTAATAAATCTAAGTCAAAAAACTTTAAAAGCCTAAGAAGTTTCAATAACTCGCTGAAAAGATGCTCAGACAATTGAAACATCTAGGGCTTTTAAAGTTTTTTACCTAATGAATACTCTTTTTTAAGTTGACTAACTTAGTATTTATAAGCACTGTAATTGGTATCGTAAGCACAATTCCAATACCACCAATTAGTGCTTTTAAAATTTCACTTGATACTATATCTTGATTTATAATCTCTATAAAGGACATACCATCCGAAGCGAAAATTATTAACATTATCATTGCGCTTCCCAAATATGCAAGTATAAGAGTATTAGACATAGTTCCCATTATATCCTTACCTACATTCATACCAGACTTAATCAATTCTTTTTCAGAAATATTAGGATTACCTTTTTTTATTTCATACATGGTAGACGATATTGTTATACCAATATCCATTATTGCTCCTAAAGCACCTAGCATAATGCAGCAAAAAAATATTCCTCTAATATCAACAGTTTTACCCATTAGTACTTCTGAAAGAGTTTGACTGTCTTCGTAGCTCATACCAGTAACTCTTAATATACTTCCAGAAATATAAAATAGTATTCCTGAAATTATCATTCCCAATGATGTGCCCAAAATAGCTCCTAAGCTTTTCTTGGTGAATCCGCTTATCAGTAAAAAATTCATCACCAATATCATAATGCAAATTATTATTGTCGGTATTACTGGATTATTTCCTTTTAAAATTAAAGGCATTATGATTTTTACTACAAAAATTATCGTTAATATTAAAGTAAAAAGCGACACTACTCCCTTTCTACCCCCAATTATTATTTGTAGCATAATAAATATGCCAACTATTGTTATAAGATTTTTATACCTTATAAAATCATTTATGTATACATTGGTAATATTACCGCCTTTATCAACGTCATAATGCAATATTACTTCATCATTTTTTTTAACATTGTAATACTCAAGATCATTTTTATTTGTATCTGTATTATCAATTAAATTATCAACCGTTACTATCTGCCCCTTATACTTGCCCGCCGTTATTTTTACTTTAACTTTATTACTTACTTTGCCACTTCCACTTTTATTAGGAATTAATCCTATTACCTTCGCTTCCGCTGATTTTGATTGCATGTACTTAGAGATGTTGCTTCCTTTTCCAGAATTTAATTCAGAATTTCTAGCTTCTAGTGAAATAGGCATTGTATCTGTATTAAAAAACGGATATGCTCTAAATATTAGAATAATAACAACTAGTACAACTCCTAAAAAAATATTTTTTTTATTCATCTATTACCTCCTTAAATGCTTGTCTTGATTTTAATTTATTTCATAACATTACCTAAAAATACTATTTATTAAGTATAACATAGTAGGAAGCCTAAATAATATAAAAAAGTTGATTCCTCATAAGTACATCCACCATGTTTATTTTAATTTGTAAGTTAATATACTTACATTATCGAGATTTTATTGTAATAATAATCAAAATGATGTATAATATAGTAAAAATTCAGACAATAATGCCATATTAACAAGTATTTTATTTTCAAAACCTTATGGTTATTTTTGGAATAATAGTTGAAAATTTATTTACTATTCTTTATAAGTATAGGCAAACTTATGATTAAAATTATTAATATAAACTATAAGAAAATAGGGACGTGATATTATTGTATTCTATTATACTAGCAGAAGATAATTCTAAGGAAAGAGAAATTTTAAAAGCAATGATTCTATCCAAAAATGAAACTATAAAAATTTATGAAACTGATAATAGAAATTCAGCTTTAGAAATAGCTAAAAAAAATTTTATAAATATGTTTTTAATAGACATTACTTTAAAAGAATCTTCAGGATTAGAACTTGCAATGGATATTAGGCGTATTCACAAATATGAATTTAGTGAAATCATTTTTTTTGCAAACCACCTTGATTATATATTGCAAGCTTTTAAGCAAATTCATTGTTATGATTATATCTTGAAACCTTATAACGAAGCTGAAGTTCAAGTTATATTAGACAAGCTTATCAATAATAAAATCAATAATTTAGAAAATAAAAAAAGCATTTTAGATAATGAACTTGATGTAAAAATAAGAAACAATATACATGTATTAGTAAAAATATCCGAAATTTTATTTATAGAAGTTAAAGACAGAGACTGTGAAGTTAACACTATTTATGGAGTTTATACTTATAACAATATAAGCTTAAAAAAAATACTTGAATTAATTAATTGCAAATACATAGTTCAAAGTCATAAGGCTTTTGCTGTAAATATAAATTACATATTTAAAGTGGAAAAAATAAATCTTAAACTAGGTGCTATATATTTTAAAGATCATCCTAAAACAGCTCTATTAGGATACAAATTTAAAAATAGTATAATAGAGGAATTAAAAAAAAATAGGTCATTATGTTAAAAATCTTTTTCCTAATTATACTATAAAAAATCTTAAGATAAGTAATTTACTTTTCCTAAGATTTTTAAAAGAATATTAACCATAATAATTAACTTTCCAACTTGATATCAAAATCTACAATATCATCAAAAGCATTGCTATGAGATACTAATATTATTATTTTGTTCTCCTTTTCTTTTTCCAGTATTGAATTTAATTGAATTGTGCTATCATAATCTAAAGCTGAATTTGCTTCATCTAAAATAATCACATCAGGGTTTTTTAATAAAGTTCTTATTATGCTTATTTTCTGTTTTTCACCACCAGAAATATTACAGCTTCCTTCTGATATATTAGTATTTAAACCATCTTTTAATTTAGAAACAAATTTGTCTAATTTAAGTTTCTTAACTGAACTTTCCAACACCTCTGAGTCATAATTATTTAAATTATATGTAATATTATTTATGATACTGTCTTTCAATAAAGTTGGTTCTTGTTCAACAACTCCAATTAAATCCTCCCTAATTTTATACATATTAAAATCCAATATATTTAACCCATTATATTTAACATTACCATTATAATCCCCGTTATATAAACCAGTTACAATATTAATTAAGGAGCTTTTTCCAGTGCCATTTTCACCTGCTATTCTATAAATAAAGCCTTTTTTCAACTCATAATTTAAATTTGAAACTATATTTTTTCCATCTTGATATTTAAAGGATAAATTTTCAATTAAAATACTTTCTATACTTGTTATAATTTTATCTCCATTTTTTTCACTTTCTAATTCTAATAATTCTTTTATTCTATTGTAAGATACCAAGGTATTTTGATAATTTTCTAGAAACGATAAACAATAATTTATTCCACCTATAATTGTATTAAAATATGTACCAATTACAGTAAACTGACCTATACTTAGTTCACCCTTTATTATTTGTTGTACTCCAAGTAACAATATTGCAACATTTGCCAACACTGTAATTAACGTTCCTGAATTATAAAACATATTATTTGCCTTTGTTAATTGTACAACGTCATTAAATACTATACTAAACTTGCTTTTCAAGTTTTTATTAAGTATAGAATATAGTGAATTAAATTTAACAAATTTTATATTTTCCAGTTGAGAATTAATTTCTCCAAAATATAAGTTCTGTGATTCCTTATATTTATAATTTAATTTATATAATCTTTTTTTAAAGAAAAAATACAATGCTAAATATATTGGTACTAAAATTATTAATACTGATGCTATTTTTAAATTTATCCTTATCAATATAATTGAACTCATAATTAGTGATAAAACATTAATCGCTAAGTTTTTTATCTCATCTAGAACAAATTGTGCTACAGCTGTTGAATCTGTGTTTACTCTTTGGTTTAAATATGCTGCATTTTGATTGTAAAAAAAGAATATTGGCAGTTTCTTTATATGATCTAGTATATTGTAACTTATTTCAAAAGCTGTTTTTGATGATAGCTTAACGTATAAAACATTTAAAAAATATGTTAATACTATACTCAATCCACTTAATATTGATATAATTAACAAAATGCTATATGGATTTAATTTTAAGTTCTTGCCTGTTAATACATCTATAAGAGAACCATTTAATAAAGGCAAATACATTGATATGCCCCACGATATTAAGGATACTGATAAATAAATAATCAATTTAGATTTATTTAAATATTTGCTTGAAAATTTTAATATATTCATCGAAAATTCTCCTATTTCATATTAGTAATTATCTTTTTAAAACTATACATAGAATAAATAACAGCTATAAAAATTTCAAAACCTACAATTGAATATTCTGAGAACTGATGAAACAACCTACTAGCAACTATAATATATATACCAGGTAAGATCGTAAGTATAAAATATGGCTTTAGAATTTTTAGATAATGTTCATTTTGAAATAAATCTTTAATATCAACCCATTTTAATTCTATATTATCCATATCAATTTCAATTTGAATTATTGATATGGATATAATATAGATAACTATAAGGATTTCAAGTAAAATAAATTCACCCAAATTAGATGCGATTAACGCCATTAGCACATTTATATTTATAAAAGTAAAAATATTAGTTAAATTACCAATACATAACTTAGATAATAAAACTTTTTTACCATCTAACGGGAATACTTTGAATTGATTTAAAGCCCTTCCTTCCCTTGAAAACGATGTTATAAATGTACAATTGATAACTTCAAAGCTTAAGAACCATAAAATCACTAAGAAACTTTTTATATCCGCGAATATACTTCCAATATTAATAACTTGTTTTCTAAATAATATTAGTACAATTACAGCAATTGTTGAACAAATAGCATTCAATGTAATACAATTAACACGAAGTACTGGCACTCTCATTATTAATTTTGCATCCCTTATAATATTTGAAACAATAGGATTTCTTAATTTAAAATCATACTGTTCTAGCTGTAATTCTATTCTTTTAGAATGCTTTGACCTAAATATTCCGTTTTTCATAATTGTTAAATATACATTTCCGCCAATAAAGTAAAATCCAAGGCAGCTAAATATGACTATAAATAATACAATCATAAACTTCACCAAAATTTCTTTGCTTTGATTTGCACTAAAAAAAACGTTAAATAGCAAACTACTAACTTTAATATGATTGCTTAAAGCAGGATTTAAAATCATATACGTTAACATTATTACTGCTAAATCAATTATAATTAACCACTTATTACTTTTATCCTTGCTTTTTGATTTTTTAATTACAGCTATAATCCAAAATATTGTTAATGATATTAATACAATGTATGTAACAGGAACAGCAGCTATAATAATTTCATATATGGTTACATGTAAATAATACATAATACTTGCATGTGTTAATATTCCATAACTAAATAATAATATCAGTACACATATTGAAATTAATACACTAGAAAAATAGCAAAGAATAGCCTTTGATAATAATAAATTGCCCGATTTAATGGGGTATACCATCATTTCCTTCCAATCACTAGCTAAATAAAATTTATTCATTATTTGTGTAAATATTAAAAGAGTAGTTATTATTAGTTGTATATTTAAAATTGAATTAAAAATTAATATTTCATTATTAATTGCATGTAGCATATTAAATATTTTCACTAGTGAAACTTCCGTAGATGCAATAAAAAGAATAAACAGAAGTGCCATATTTAGTATTCTCTTTTTTCGCTTCTCTTCACCTAAAATTATATTACGTCCACTTATTAAATTATTTTTTATTAGAGAAACTAATTCTCTTGGGGTTGCTAGTCTTTTCATCTTCAAACACCTTCATATAAATTTCTTCCAAAGTACATGCATTATTATATTTTTCCTTTAATTCTTTTAAGTCTCCAAAATATAGAGTTTTACCTTTTTTAATTAAAATAACTTCATGACAAAGATTTTCAACAATCTCCAAAATATGGGAAGACAAAAGTATTATATTACCCTTACTTGCATATTCCTTCATGAACATTTTTAATTCATATGAAATTTTAGGATCTAAGCCAGTAAAAGGTTCATCTAAAATCCAAACCTTAGGGCTGTGAATTAAGGAAGCTATTATCATTATTTTTTGTTTCATTCCTTTTGAAAACTTGTCCATTCTAGTGTTTAAATCATTTTGTATATCAAATCGTTCACTTAAACTTAGTATTTGTTTTCGCCTTTCAGCTTCAGGTACTTTGTACATATCTGCTACAAAATTTAAATATTCTATTGCTTTTAAACTTAATAATTGGTTTTCATCATCTGATACATATCCAATTTGCTTTTTTATTTCAATTGGTTTATCCTTTATAGAATCACCATTTATAATAATATTTCCCTCGGACATATCTAGAATACCAATCATCATGCTTATTGTTGTGGTTTTTCCTGCACCATTTGGTCCTATTAAACCTACAATACTGCCATCCTTAATCTTAATATTAAGATTATCCACTGCAGTAAAATCCTTGTATTTTTTTGTTACATTTTCTATAGAAATCATATGCTTTCAATCAACCTTCCATTTAATTTAGTTTATTTTGCTTTGAGCAAATATTCTTGGTAACTTTGACAATCCTTTAATCCTTTATCTTTCCAGTATAAATATTCTGAATGATCCTTATCATATAACAATATTCCTTTTTTTAAAGTTTGAAATAGCCTTTCCTGAGATTTTGTTGAAATCCAAACAAAATTATTTAATTCACTAGCTATTACATTGACGTAATTTAAAACCTCCTCTTCCATAAATTCATCATCCTCAAGTAAATTAGGAGCTCCAATTGTAACTTCTATATCCAATACATTTGAAGTTCCCATAGATGTTAACATTTCTTTTAAATAATTATTTACATATATATTACCATTAGATGCCGAAGTTGTAATTGTAATAGACTTTTTATTAGCTAATTTAAAAATATGTAGCCAATAAGAAATTCTATCAATAAAAATTTTCATATCTCCACTTACGTTGTGAGCATAAACTGGACTTCCTAAAATAATTAAATCCGCTTCTATCATTTTTTTCTTAATTATAGACATATCATCTTTTGTATCTTGGACACAATATCCTTTAGAAAAACAATTGTTGCATCCAAGACATGATTTAATTTTATATTTATCTGGAGTCATTATTTCATATTGTATATCCTTATCTTTATCTACTAACTTATCTAGTACTAATTTAGTAAATTTATATGTATCAGAGTTTTCTCCTTTTCTGCTCCCTATAACTGCTAATATTTTTTTCATATTTATACCTCCTGCTGCTTACTATTCTTAATTATATAGAAAATTAACTAAGCCAAATTTAATATGCTTGGTACTTTATTGTTTTGATATCTTAATATTTCATAACCAATTCCACATATTCCATTTTCAATCGATAAATTTTTAAAATAATTCATTTCATCAATTGGATAATTGTTAGTTACAGTATAATACTCAACTAGTTTTTTTATTTTTTCATCTAAGGAACTTTTTATTTCCTTATCTGCACCTTTAATATAACAATTTATTAAAATATCTATCATATAAATAATATTTTCATCAATTTCTTTTTCATTTACTATCTTTAATACACTTTGCTTCAATTTATCATAATCTATATAATTGTTATTTATATTTAAATTCAAATTTCTTATGATATTTCTATATTCTTTATCATTATACTTTTCTAATGATTCTAAGTTGTACACTTCTTCAAAATATTTACTATTAAGTTTATTTATATAATCTAAATCAAAACTAAATTGTTTATTAGGATATATATCTTTTATTAAAGCAGTACATTCTAATAAATCAACTATGCTTATATCATTGTTGTATTTTAAATTAGTTAATCCTTCTTTTAATAACTGAGTTTCTAAATTATCTTTTAGTTTAGATACAATTTTTTTTAATTCATAAGATTTATTGATTTTATACAGTTTTCCAATAACTTTAATAGCTTTAATTGTGTCTGAAAAACCTAATTTATTATCAACTGATTTCCCATTAAAAATTTTTACAATATTTGCTTTTAATTTCAAAACATCCTTACTGTAATTATTATCAAATGCAAAATCTATAATATATAACATATCCAATAAATCTTGCAATTTATTATTAACCAATGCTAATCCTAAAATTTTCTCATTAGAAAATACATTTCTTATTTTTTCAAGATTATCATTTGAATTATTATTCATATATAAATAGTAATATATTCCCAGTAATCCTTTTTTGTATCCAAGGTCTAATTTTACTTGACCATCTATTAAATTTTCCAATATACATTCATTTCTATATTTTATGGAAAACTCCTCTATTATCCCGTTTATATCCTTTAAGATAATACCTAAATCCATATAATCATCCTGCTTTAATAATGTCTTATTAAATTTATATAGATTATTTTTCATTCTTAATTTCCTATTTATAACATTTTCACTATTACTAAGTGATATATTAAGATAATCTAATTGCTTTTTCAATTCATTTTTATCAAAATTACTAACTTTTTCATTGACAAGATCAAAAGCTGGTTTATTAAAATAATTTTTTATTATTCTTTCTTTTGAATCTATTAAATCTTTGCTCGTAGTAGTTGCTCTAAATAAAGGTATATCATCATCTAATAAATCTTCTATTTCAGATGTTACAACTCTTTTATCATTTAAGTTATATTCCCACATAGAATAGAGCATTTTTTCCAATCCTGCCATTTTCATTGTATACTTGGGATGACTAGCATATTCTAACACTCTAGCATAATCATTAGTGTTTCGAATAAGTTGCCTTACTTGCATATTTTTGAATACATTTAATTCATTTAAAAATTCAAATTTATTATTTATAATAAACTTACTTATACTTATAAATCCTTCTTCTATATAATTTTTATAATTTTCGTATCCTAGCTCCCTTCCTTGTAGTACAGGTACATTATTTTCTGTTTCGATTTCATAATCAATATACTCAAATTTAGGATTGTCCATATCCCCCACTAAGCTTAAAACTTTATATGGTAGCTTTTGTTTTTTATAAGATAATGCACTTATGTCAACACCATTACCATTTTTATCGGCAAGACCTTTATTGGACGGCAAAAAGCATGTATTATCAACAGAGCCTTGAATTTTCATTATATTATAGTGATCAAATATATCTTCTTTATCTAAAGGTATCGGTTGTGTTAAAATAGTTTCTAAATCAATTAGATAGGGGAATTCCCCACAGGCTATAACATTTTCATGGTGAAAATCATTACCATTAAGTATATATGTTATTCCTAATAATTGACCTACTCGTTTGTAATATCTCTTAACTTCCTCTTCATTTTCACAAGTCTTTGCTTCAATATATTCTTCTATGGTATATTCTTCATTGTAGTAATTCTTTGGAATCGGAACTTTTTCCCAATCACTTTTTTTATTTATCCATGCAATAATTTCATAAAAACCTTTAGCCATAGTAAGTTTTTTGGGTTTGTACACCAATCTAGTTTTATTATCAAATTCGTATTGAATTACAAATTTCCCCTTTTCATGTGTGTCTCCTAAATTTCCTTTTATATCAGTTATTGTATTTCCTATTTTCCTATCAATGGCTACTTCTATGCTTTTGAAATCCCTATCTATTTGATAAAAAGAGTTTAAATATGTTTTTAATAAATATGTTACTTTTACAACTAAACGTTTTGCTATTACTGGATATTTTTCAAAGAATTTTTGCAAATCTTCTACATTTTTGAAATTATTTACATTATAGCTTTTAAAACTTTTTTCTTCTTGATTATAATATTCATAAACTATAGTTTTACTAGCAATATTAAATAGGTTTGTTCCTATGTTATTTAAAATTATACTAACTATGTCTTGAGAAATTTTTATATTATTGTATTTACAAATCTGCTGTTCTATTTGAATTTTAGACCAATAAATCATACTATTTAAAAAATACATTATAGATTCTTCATTATAAAAATCAAAACTTTTACTTCCAGAATATTGTTGAATTATTTCCTTATATATTTTATACCATTCAGCAGGACTTATTTCTTTATTATCTAGATTTTCTCTACCTATTATGGTAGCAAACTGTTGCAAAGTAATATTTTCTATATCTAATTTTTTTATTAAATTATCATAAGTTAATAGATTATCATTTTTAATCCAATCATCTATTATATTGCTTACATTTTTTTCCTCGACCCAATTTCCTTTATAAATATCAATTTTCTCTTCATCTGTTAAAGTCATAGCTAAATTTAATTCCATTTTTTCTCCTTCCATATTTATATTTAAAAACCACCTATAAATAATTATAGGTGATTTTTAATATAAATAATTAATACTATATTTAATTACTTTTGTATTATTAATGAAATATAAATTTAATAAATTAACACAAAAACATATTAAATTTAATTTTGTTATTATTTTCTTTTACTATGAGTAAGAATAGTTATTGTTGAAAATACTGGTGAATATGCAATTGTTAAAGAAACACTTATAAGAGGAGTAGAATCTGGACTTACAGTTCCTTTAGTCTTTGCACCCACTTCTTCATAAGTTGGTCCTACCATTTTTAATGCCTTTTCATTTAACATAATAATTTCCTCCTTTATTTATTTTTTTAATTTTATTAATTCTAGAATTTTTAAACTATATAGTTTATATATTATCCTTAAAATGAATTTAAGGTAATAATCCTATGAAAATAGCAATCTTTTGCTATCATGGATAAACTCAAATATTTACTTAACTTAATAACTACAATTATATATTGCGACAATATTTGTTGTAAGTAAATAGATATCGGCTAAAACATTCAAAAGCATACATAAAACGTAACAAAACAATTTTACAGTATATGCATAATTTTTACAACTTAAAATATATATTTGATGCAAATTATTCCATATTATTACAATATAAATATTGTATAAAATATGTGCATAAAAAATATTTTATAGAAACAAAAAAAGCAATAGGAAACAAACCAAGCTCCTATTGCTTTTTAATGCTAATATTCTATATTATGTTTTACTTATCAACTTAACTTTTTAATATATAGTGAAACTAGCTCGGCTACAAACTATATATGCAACATAATGCCCAGAAGACGGCATTTTCGTACAGATCAATTTCAAGTTTCACTATGGTTTATCTTTATGTATTTTATAATTTCTAAATCCATTTTCTTACTTAGCTCTATGACTGCATTACTTAATAAGCTGTTATGTTCTAGCATTTCATATAACTTACTCCTCAGTTCCTCCAAATTATTATCCTTTTCCATAGCTTATTCTCCTAAATATAATTTATGGATATACAACTTGGAATTTGCAATTTCCAAGTTGTCTGTCTATAATTTATTAATCATACTAGCATTATACGCTGCTCCAAATCCATTATCTATGTTTACCACACTCACACCGCTGGCACAGCTATTTAACATCGATAATAAAGCCGATATTCCTCCAAAATTTGCCCCATAACCAACACTTGTTGGAACTGCTATAACAGGTTTGTCTACAAGACCACCAACAACACTAGCTAAAGCTCCTTCCATTCCTGCAACTACTATAACAACCTTAGCACCTCTAATAACCTCTAAGCTTGCAAAAAGTCTATGTATTCCGGCAACACCAACATCAATTACTTTTTCTACCCTGTTTCCTAATATTTTTGCAGTCTCGTATGCTTCTTCCACCACTGGCAAATCAGACGTCCCTGCCGCAACAATAACTATATAACTTTCTGTAATAGGTTGATTCTTTTTCTTTATAGTTATTGTTCTCCCAAGCTCATTATATTCTGCCTCCGTGCATATTTCCTTTACCGCTTTATACATTTCTTTGGTAGCTCTAGTTCCCAATATATTATTATTTTTTGTAAGCATAAACTTAACAATGTCTCTAACTTGCTCTACTGTTTTTCCAGCACAATATATTACTTCTGGATAACCAACTCTAATTTCCCTATGATTATCAATTTTAGCAAAACCTAAATCTTTAAAAGGTAAGTCTTCTAATTTTTGAAGCGCCTCTTCTATATTTATTTTGCTATCTTTAACACTTTCTAATAAAGTTCTAATTTCTTCTTTATCCATTATTATCACCACACTTTATTAGAGTAGAGAGTAAAGAGTAGAGAGTAGAGTGATTGATGATTTTTCTTCGCTATCGCTACGAAAAATCTTATAACTTATTTTTTTATTGCTTACGCAATTGCATCATTTATGATGCTCAGCGAAGCTGACAACATTTAAGTTTAAGATTTATCTGAGCAGCGCGAAAGGTAAATCCACCTTCACTCTACTCTCTACTCTCTACTCTCTACTCTGTTTTTTTAATTGTTTCATTAAAGCTTCCTACTCTGTATCCCTTAAAGTCTAGTGCAGCATATTTAAAGCCACATTTTTTTATGTTCTCATCAATAGCATCTAAAAGTTCTTCATCAAATAACTTACTTCTGTCTTCTCTGCTTACTTCAACTCTTGCCAAATCTCCATGGCACCTTACTCTAATAGCTCTAAAACCTATACTCATCATATACCTTTCTGCTTTTTCAATTTTCTCAAAATCCTCTACTTTTAGTTCATTTCCGTAGGGTATTCTTGTTAAAAGGCAGGCATATGGCGGCTTATCCCAAGTTTTGAGTTCTAATTCTTTAGAAAATGCTCTTATTTCAGCTTTAGTTAATTTACATTCCAAAAGAGGACTTTTTATATCTAGTTCTTTTAAGGCTTTAAGTCCTGGTCTATAATCTTTTGTATCATCAAAGTTAGTTCCATCAATTACATAATCGTACCCTTGTTTTTTAGCAACCTCTAATATCATATTAAAAACCGCTGTTTTACAAAGATAGCATCTATTTTCAGGATTAAATTTAATTGAATCAATAATTGGAGCTTCTATGATTTCATGGTCTATTCCTAATTCACTAACCAATTCTTTAGCTTCTGCTATCTCCCACTTTGGAATGTAGTGAGACATAATTGTAACTGCTTTCAAATTGTCTCCAAGTGCTTCTTTTGCCACTCTAAGTAAAAAGGTACTATCTACTCCACCTGAAAATGCTAAAACTACCTTTCCAAGACTCTTAAGATATTTTATTAATTCATTGTATTTGTAATTATTTATCATGATTTAGCCCCCTCACATTAAATTAAATCTTGTTTGTATACAGCCTTATATATTTTATCTATAGCTACCTTATTTTCTTTCGCTATAGCCTTGCATTCTTCATATTCTGGTTTGTATTTTACTAGCTTTCCTTTATAGTAGGCTTTCTTTACCGTAATATCCCCATACTCTGTTTTTATTTTTGAAAATTCTCTATGGAGCATTATTTTTTCCACTCTAAATTTTCTAACACCTAATGATGTTGTTTCCTCAAAAACAATATCTAAAACCTCTTTTTCTTTCTCGGAACCAACTAATATACTTAGCTTTATGCCTGGTCTTCCTTTTTTCATGTATATTGGTGTTTTAAATACATCTAAAGCTCCTGCTTCAAAAAGTTTTTCTTCAACATATCCGTAAAGTTCTGGATTCATATCATCAATATTAGTTTCAAGTATATACTGTTCATCCTTTTTTTCGCTGCTTTCTTTTTCACCTAAATATACTCTTAAAACATTTGGAATTTCTAAATCCCTATGACCTATTCCATAAGCTATCTTTTCAATTTTGAAATCAATATTTTTAGTAAATTCCTCTACGTTTGCCGCAAGTATTGCAGCGCCTGTAGGAGTAGTTGTTTCAAATTGAACAATTCCAGTATTCATAGGAATATTCTTTAAGATTTCTGCTGTTGCAGGTGCTGGCACTGGCATAAGTCCATGCGCACATTTAACAAAGCCGCCTCCAACTTGAACTTGCGATGCAATAATTTTATCTGGTCTTAAGTAATCTAAGCAAATAGCTGCTCCAACTATATCAACAATTGAATCAATAGCACCTACTTCATGGAAATGCACTTCATGTAAATTTTTACCATGCACCTTCGCTTCAGCTTCTGCAACCTTCATAAATATATTTAAACTTAGTTTTTTAACTTTCTCGCTTAAATTGCTTGAATTTATTATTTCCTCTATATTGCTTAAATTTCTGTGATGATGTTCATGGTCATGTTCTTCATGATGGTGGTCGTGCTCGTGAAGAATTTTTTCTTGGGTATGCATATTATCACTTAACATAACATCTACCCTAGTGCCTGTTATTCCAAGCTTCACAGAACTTTCAATTTTTATTTCATATTCGGAGTCTAAGTTAAGTTTTGAAAGTTCTCTAATCAAGTATTCTTTAGGAACTCCTAAATCTATTAAAGCTGCTAAATTCATATCACCGCTTATTCCGCAAAAGCAATCGTAATACAATACCTTCATTTGTTTCACCTCTTGATTCATTTAACGTTAAATAACAATAACTTATTTCCTTTTTAGCTCCTTTTCTTTTTCACACCTTGTCTTTTCGTATCGTTCTATTTTATAATCCAAACGCTCTATTGTTTTCTTCATATCGTCCATTTTTTCAACAAGTCGTTTGCGTTGTTCAATCAATAATTCTTTTCTTGCCTTAATAGTTCCATCCCCCTGCTTAAACAAGGTAACATACTCAATTAATACTTCAATAGGGAGTCCTGCACTCCTCATGCACTTGATAAATTCAACCCATCTGCAATCTTCCTCTGTATAATCCCTTATTCCACTTTTGTTTCTGTTTACTTCCGGAATCAGTCCAATACGTTCATAATATCTAAGCGTGTCCTGCGTAAGATCATATTTTTTACTTACTTCTGCAATAGTCATAGGTTAACCCCCTAATTGATTTTATAATACAATTAACTATTTATTATAATTTGTGTCTTATTAGGATCTATTTTAGTTTTATCCATAATCAGTTCACCTATACCCTTTGCACTGATTGTCCCACTTATAGGATTCATAACGCTGTCAATTACACTGTTAACTTCTACATCTACCGTTGAATATTCAAAAGCTAATGTAGTGTTTATTAGGCGACAATTTTTCATAACTAAATTATCAATGTAACACATTCCTTGAAGACTCTCAATTGTACAATTTACAAATGTTAAATTTTTAGAATTCCAACCTAAATATTCTCCTGAAATGAATGAATCATAAACTGTAACATTCTCACAATTCCAAAACGAATCCTTTGAAAGCATTTTAGCGTTATGAATTTCAATGTTTTTTCCTCCATCAAGGAAATAATTCCCCACGAGATTCAAACCATCAATCTTAACATTTGTACTATTCATGCCAAAATAGTCTCCCTTAGCTGTTACATTTTTTAAAGAAATCTCATCGCAATTCCATAAAGTTTCACTAGCATTTGGCATAGTAACATTATCTAGTGTAATATTTTTTGCACGTCTAAATGTTTTTGGTGCTTCAATCGTACTATTATGTATTGAGATATTTTCTGTATACCATATTCCAGATCGCGCCATCTCAAACAATGTACTATCTTCTACCTCAATATTTTTACAGTACCATAATGGATATTTCCATTTAAATGTACTGTGATCTATTTTTATATCGTGACTTTCTTTTAATGGTGACTCTCCATCAGCAAAGGTGGAATAGGAAATCTGTAAATCATTGCTTTTAAACAATGCCCTTTCCCCTGTCATAAGTTTTTGTTCTATTATTTTCATAATGTTATCCTTCTTTCTTTCATCCTACGCTAACAACTTTTTTAAGTCTTTCTAAGCCTTCTTTTAAAAGTTCTCTTGGACATGCGATATTTATTCGAATAAAGCCTTCTCCGTTGTCGCCATATATACTTCCGTAATTTATTCTTAATTTTCCTTCAAGAAGAAGCTTTTTACTAAACTCCTTTGAACTTATACCAAGACTTCTGCAATCAATCCATATTAAATAAGTAGCTTCCGGTTTTACAACTTTTAATTTTGGCATATTTTCACTGATAAACGAAATTAAAAAATCTAAATTTCCCTCCAAATATTCTAATAGTTGATCTAACCACTCTTCCCCTTCATTATAAGCTGCAATTAATCCTTCAATTCCAAAAATATTAGGCTCTATTGTTTCATTAATATTTAAAGAGCGGTCTACTTTCTTTCTATATTCATCATTGGCTACTATTATATTTGAAGTTTTGAGTCCTGCAAGATTAAAAGTTTTGCTAGGGGCTGTACAGGTAATTGAATTCATTAGACATTCTTCATTGACTGCTGCAAATGGTGTGTATTTATGCCCCTTATATACTAAATCTCTGTGAATTTCATCAACTAGAACTAAAACTTCATTCTTTAAACAAATTTCACCCAAACGTTCTAATTGTTCTTTACTCCAAGCTATTCCAATTGGATTATGCGGATTGCATAAAATAAAAATTTTCACCTTAGGATCTGATGCCTTCTTTTCAAAATCATCAAAATCAATTTCATAATGCCCACCAGTGTACTTCAGTTCATTCAATACTATTTCACACTTGTTGTTAATTATGGATGTATTAAAATAATTATAAACTGGTGATTGGATGAGCACCTTATCTCCAGGTTCTGTGAAGGCTTGTACAACAGCTGAAAGTGATGGTATAACACCAGTAGTAGGTTCAATCCATTCTTTTTTTATTTTAAAATTATGTCTTCTTTCCCACCATTTAATTTCAGCTTCATAATAGGCATCTGAAATAGATGCATATCCAAAAACTCCATGCAAAGCTCTTTTTTCTAAGGTCTTAATTATTGGATCTGCCACTTTAAAATCCATATCTGCTATCCACATTGGTAAAACATCGTCTTCCTTTTGTGAATCCCATTTAACGCTATTTGTATTTCTTCTATTAATGACTTCATCAAAGTTATATCTCAAAATAACACCCCCATTGAATATAGATAAGCAATTTGAAAAGTTAAAATTGCTTTTACCAAGTTCATCCTGTTAAATTACAATTTAAAAAGCATAGTACAAAGTACAGAGTACAAAGAAGGATGATTTACCTTTCGTTTTACTCAGGCAAATCTTAAATTTAAATGGTATCAGCTTCGCTGAGTACCATGCATGGCGCGATTGCGCAGCAATAAAAAAATAAGTTTTCAGATTTTTTCGTAGTGCTAACGGAGAAAAATCGTCCTTCATTGTACTTTGTACTCTGTACTTTGTACTTTGGCTTCTCCTCGACAAATTGTACTCTTATCATTATTTAATATAATACTCCTTGGAGTTAACTCCAAGTCAAGATTTTTTAAAAAATCCACTTATAAAAATTCCAGCTCACTAAAGGCTTTTATAAATTCTTTCACTCCATAATTTTCAAATTCAATTTCAAGCATCATTTCATCTTCTTTAACAACTTTTCCAATTCCATATTTTTTATGTTTAACCTGTTTTATAGCTGCTTCATTTACTGGTTCAACTGCTGTCTCTTCTTTCTTTTTCTCATGCTTTGCCTCTTGAATTTGCTTTTTAAGCTCCTGTAAATTTACATTAGAATTTTTAACTTCATCACTTTCAATTAACTGCTTAGGAATCATATGAATGTATAAACTTTCACCTGGCGTTGCCCTATAGTAATCTGGATTAGTATAATAAGAAAGCTCTAGACAGTCCTTCGCCCTTGTAATTCCAACAAAAAACAATCTTTTCTCTTCTTCTTCCTCTTCCATGCATCTAGCCTGCAAAGGGATTAAACCATAATTTATGCCTACAATAAACACACGAGAAAATTCTAATCCCTTAGAAGCATGAAGTGTCATAATCTTAACTGATTCTTTATTACTATCTATATCTTTTTTTAAGATATTCACCCCGTACAATGCAGAAGAATTAATAAAATCTTTAAGCCCATCAAGAAATGTCATTTTCCTTTCCTTAACATATTCCATGATAATGTGAAGTAACGTTAAAATTGAGGCTTTGTCCTCCATATATGTTGCTGCTGTTGGTCTAATATATTTATCAAAATTAAAATAATTATAAAGATCCTCTTCTTTTGCTATTTGAGAGCATTTTAAAGTAAATTCCTGCATTTTTATAAATAACTCAGGTTTATCTAACCTTTGCCCCTTAACTACTTTTCTTGCTTCCTTTTGTGTTATTCTTTCACCATAATCTTTGTTACTAAGAACATATTCTGCTGATGACAAATCATTGGTATTTACAGAAAATCTTAATAATTTAATAATCCAATTTAGAACTGGAATATCTCGTATATTTTTCTTTAGTGATACTTCATATGGAATCTCATTTTTTAAAAAAACATCTTCAAATACCTTGGACTGATTTTGCAGTCTATAAAAAACTGCAATTTCATTATATGGTACACCTAATTTATGTATTTCCTTAATTTTATCCGCTAAATAACATGCTTCATTAAATGGGTTGTACTGATTTTTTACTACTATTTTACTTCCTTGCTCTCGTATACCCTTTAAGCTATTTCCATCCGTGAGAAAACATTTTGCTGCTTCTAAAATGGAAGTGCTGGAACGATAATTAATAGGAAGAGATAGTTCTTTTGCAGCATATTTATGTTTTAAGATATAAAATACATTAATTGAACCTCCACGCCAGCTATAAATAACCTGATTTGGATCACCTACTGCAAATAATTTTGTACTTTCACTTTTTAATTTATCAATGAACTCGAGCTGCAAATTATCGCTGTCCTGAACCTCATCAATAATAATCCACCTCGGCTTTACACTGCCTTCATCCAATAAAAGATTTGCATTCTTAAGTATATCTGAAAATGACATTTTATTTTGTTTTATTTTTTCTTCCTTTAAAAGCCTAGCAAGCTCAAAAATATCATCATTATACCTAGAAATCTTTTTTTCTTCCTCACTAATCTTTGCTACTTGCTCCAGCCTTTTTTTTAGCCTGTTTTTATATTTAACCTTAAGCTTATTTTCCTGCACTAATTGCATAGCAATATCTAATTCTTCCTCTGGCTCTATTACTAGAAAGTCCTTTGTATATCCAATTTTATCAATAGGTAATGCAGTCTTTAGCAAATGAAGGGCAGTACTGTGAAAGGTTCCAAAGTTGCCTAGTTCCTCAAGCTGAATTCCCTTATCCAAACTAATTAATCTTTCTTTAATTTCATTTGCGGCTTTATTAGTAAAGGTTAGCACAATCATATCCTTATAATCTATATTTTTCTCATAGTGAAGATATTCAATCTTTGAAATTAGTACTGTTGTTTTTCCACTTCCAACATTAGCATTTACTATGCAAGCATTACTTTCATCAAATACAGCTTCCTTTTGATATTTGTTTAGTTTATCTAACTCTTTTTTGTACTGCATATAGCCCTCCTATTCTACAAGATTTTCATATCTTCTCTGAAGCTTATCCTTTACATTTTTTCTATCCTCAGCTGCTTCTTCTACTCTAATCCTTAGTTCAATTTTTGCTGGAGCATCTGTATGAAAAGAAATAATATTTATTATACTTCTTTTGTTATTTTCCTCCATTACCCATTCTTTATAAAAAGCATTATTCAAAATTAAAGTTAAAGTATTGCCGTCCACTTCTACTTCTGGAATTGTACTCAAAAATGCTGCAAATGCATCCCCATTTTCCTTCATATACTCACAAAATTCCTTCCATTTTCCCTGAAGCTCATTAAATTGAAATTGTTTTTTAATAAAGGTTACTGGTGCATACTCAGCTAATTTGATATCTCTAGGGGCCTCTATCTCTTCTAGTAAATTCTTTAATCCCCACAAAACCATAGCCTTATTTAATTTATAATCTCCTATACATGCGGCACAGCCACTTTCACATTTACAGCCACCAACCATTTTAATAGCATTTTCTATAATTTGTTCAATTAAATCAAATGCCTTTTCTGCATAACCAAGGCCGCCTATGTACTTATCGTAAATAAACATATATACATTTCCTTCAAAATTCCCGCTTAATTCTGCTGCATTATTTGACATTGAAACCCCAATATCCTCCTGCTCTGTCATTGTAGCCATCATTGCAGCATTTTTAATTGCATAGCATAAGCCTTCAAAATGATTATTTCTTATAAATTTGCCGTTTTCACTCTCCTGAAGCATTTTTCTGTAGACCTTAACAACATTACTAGGAATTTTTATCCAAGTGCTTTCCGTATCAAAAGCCTTCGACAGTGGTTTTTGTAACTGTTCAAAGCCTAAGTTCTGGTGATTGTGAAACTGCAATTTTTTGTACATATAAACTATTTGATCAACATTTACATCTCCAAAGGTAATATGAGTACGCTTGTAATCCAGCTCCTTATTGCCTTGAATAACTGTAATATCAGTATTATCTCCAGGCATTGTGTAGTAATTTCCATTAAAAGAAATTGCAAATGCAGTTCTACTTTCCAAATCAAACTTTATGACCTGATACAAAACACCATCGTGCATATAAATTGCGCCATCGTGAATTTCTCTAAAGGCTTGCATTTCATCCATTTCGGTTATTTCTTTGTTATTTTCCTTGTTGATTAGTTTATACCTAACTTTGTCTATATTTCTTAAGCTAAAATCTCCTGCTGGAAAAGAATTGCCTGACCAGGCAAACTTACCATTCTGACTAGTTAACTCATTTGCCCTTATTAAAACAGGGATTGTCTCTCCTAAATCAGGAAAAAGTGAAATATCGTCTAAGGTCAATGGTATTTCAGCTGCAGCAGCACGTATGTGTGAAAGCTCTATTAAAAGATTATTTTTATCTATGACTGCATTTTCACTTCCACCTTTAAAAAGCCAATCTGGATTTATTCCAATATACTGGTCAAAGGGAAGGCTATCGAGGATTAAATAATTAGTACACTTTCCCCCGCTTCTACCTGCTCTTCCTGTTTGCTGCCAAAAGGAGGCTCTTGTGCCTGGATATCCAACTACTATTGCTGTATCAAGCTTTCCAATGTCTATACCAAGCTCTAAGGCATTAGTAGATACTAGTCCTTTTAACACACCTGTAATCATTTTATTTTCAATTTCTTTACGTTCTATTGGTGTATAGCCTCCCCTATATCCAGATATTTTATCCCCCAAGGCTGCTCCAAAAAAGCTTTCCGTTTCTAATTTATCTCTTGCTTCTTTTAATACTACCTCGACATTTCTCCTTGATTTAGCAAAAGCAATGAAGGTATTACCACCTTCAACCAATTTAGGTATTAAATCAGCTGCTACTGAAGTGGATTGTACTTGCCCATAATATTTTTTGTCAGCTCCCATAATCTTTGGTGGCTGCACAAGCACATACTTTCTCTCAGAAGCTGGAGAACCATCCCTATCTATTTGAATAAATTTTTGCGTGCAAACTTCTTCCGCGAGTTCAAGAGGATTTGCTATGGTTGCCGAACTGCAAAGATACTGCGGTGATGAATTATAATATCTACACACCCTTTTAAGCCTTCTAAAAACATTTGCAAGATGTGAACCAAATGCGCCTCTATATGTATGAAGTTCATCAATTACAACATATTTTAAATTAGCAAATATAAAATCAAATCCAAACTTACTGTGATTAGGCAAAAAGGCACTGTTTATCATTTCTGGATTAGTTAAAATAATATTGGCACTTTTCCTAATTCTACTTCTTTCATTTACTGGTGTATCTCCATCATACACTCCAGCAGAAATTCTGCCTTCTCCAAAGTACTCTAGATACGGTAAAAGAGCACGATACTGATCACTTGCAAGTGCCTTTGTAGGATATATAAAAATTGCTCTTGCTAGTGGATTTGATAAAATTTCCTGGAGAACTGGCAATAAAAAACTAAGTGTTTTACCACTTGCTGTAGAAGTTGTTATGACAATATTATTGTGCTCTATAGCTTTTTCAAACATCTCCGCTTGATGAGAGTATAGTTTTTCAATTCCATTTTTCGAAAGATAATTGCATAATTCCTGTGACAGACTGCTTGGAAAGTCTGCATACTTAGCCGCTCTTTTGGGTATTGTTTTTTTATATATAATTAACTCTCGTATATCCATTAATATCGCTCCTATTCTATAGTGAAACTAGCTCAACTATAAACTATATATGCACCATAATCCTTTGAAGATTAGTATTTTGGAACATAAATAGTTTGAGTTTCGCAGTAGTTTCACTTTAGATAAACCGCTTGAAACTTAAAATTTATTTGTACCAAAATGCCGGTTTCTTGGCATTATGGTGCACATGAATTTTATTAGTTGAGATGGTTTATCTATTCCAACTTAACTTATCTATAATTATATCAATTTAACAAGAAAAAATGCACCCATTTTTAGGTGCACTCTTAATTTCTTTGGATTAATTCAATATTTATTTTTTAATGCAATGAGTTCATCAATAGATTACTCGTACTTGCCTCATGATATAGATATACCAGTTCAACTACAAAAATCAATTTGCATCATAATGCTTTGAAGATAGCATTTTGATACAAATTAATTTTGAAGTTTCTCATGGTATATCTTTACTTGCTGCAATAATAATTCTTTTTCTTTTTTAGATACCTTATACGCTAGAAATATAATTAGTACTACAGTTGAAGCATCCGCTATAGGTTGAGCCAAAAGGATACCCTGCATCCCCAAAACCACCTTAAGTATAAATAATCCCGGAATTAAAATTAATCCTTGCCTTGCAAGACAAATAATTCCACCATACTTTACTTGATTTGTAGCTAAAAATAGCAATGAATACACCATTATAACTCCCATCCCAATAAAAGTAATTGAATAATATCGAAGGGCTTTAATCCCAATGGATACAACTTGTGAATCACTATTAAATACCGAAACAACAGGCTTTGCAAATGCAAACATTAAAATACTGCAAACTAAACAAAATGCTGTCGTTAAAATAAGTGTTATATTTTTAGCTGACTTAACTCTGTTAAAGGCTTTTGCACCAAAACTAAAACCTACAAAAGACTGGAACCCTTTGGTAAAACCTGAGATTGCCATAAAGCCTAAGGAAGTTACTCTAGTTTCAATTCCTATTGCAGCTATACATGCATCGCCATAGCTTGAAGCCAAAACATTAGTAATAATTAGCGATACACTATATAAAAGCTGAAAAAACATAAGAGGAACCCCTACCTTTGCAGTTTCTATATAATATTCCCTAACAGGTTTAAAATTCAAGAAATTATATTTAACAGCACCTTTTTTAGCCGCAATATAATATAAATACATACAAGTTGTTATTAGATTAGCCACAAGCGTTGCAGTTGCAGAACCTCTTATTCCCATGTGAAAGGTATAAATAAATACTGGATTTAAAAAAACATTTGAAATTCCACTTGCGAGCATAGCAATCATACTATACATAGTCGCACCTTCAGATGCAAGCATATTGTTAAAGGTTACATTGAAAAGATTAAAAAATAATGAAATGGCAAAAATTGAACAATATTCTTTTGCATATACCATATCAGTATCAGTTGCTCCAAGGAACTTCACTATTGGCTGTAAAAAAATCAATAATATAGCTGAAAAAACAAAGCCAACAATTATTGAGGTGTCCATAATTGCAGAACCTGCATCGTTTGCTTTTTTATAATTTTTTTCACCAAGCAACTTTGCAATGTATACTGAACCCCCTCCAAATAACAAACCAATACCTGTAATAACATAAGTTAATGGAGAAGCAACCGTAACGGCGGCCATTTGTACCTTTCCGAGATTACCAACAAAATATCCATCAACAGATACGAATAAAGCTGCTACTAACATGCCTATTGTTGTAGGTATTCCAAGTTTTAAAAGTACTTTCCATACTTCTTCTTTTTCCATCATAATTAATTTACTATTTTCTTGCATAAACATATTCATCCTTTCCGCTATAAAAATTAAAACTTATTTAAACTAGGCATCTAAGAAAATATCCGAAAGTTGGTCTTGTTATTTTATTTAAGATACCTTAATACATATTTACAATTTCCATTGTATTTTTCCCGGCTTTGCATAAGAATGAACATGTTCCACAGTTTATACAATCTTCTAATCCATATTGACTTATATTATCGCTTATATTTTTCTCATGACAACTTACAATCTTATTAACCTTAATCCCCATAGGGCAATTTCTTGTGCAAGTTCCACATTTTTTGCACTTTGATGCATTATCATAATTCATCTTATAACCATACCCCACAAAATTAATCTCTGGTGTAATATTTTCATCTTGATCAATTTCATGAGCCCCCATAATACCACTGCCTGCATACATTACTTTATTTCCTTGTTTACCGTAAATCTTTTCTAGCACTTCTTTTGCTTTCATGTTATAGTTAACCTTTGCAACCTTGGCTTCTCCCCTGCAATAATCTGCAACTGTAATGTATCGACTTCCTCTTAAAAATTTGTTTTGTGCTATTTCAGCAATTGCTGCAATAGTTTGAACGTTTAAAACCAAAATTCCCTTTTTAACTGGTATTTCCTTTTTATCTATTTTCACCTTTAAAACTTCTTCTATTAAAATCCTTTCTGCTCCTATCGGATAACGATTGGGAAGATTTTTAACCTTTATGCCTTCAATTACTTCATTTTTAATTAGCTTCGTGGCTAAAAGAACTTCCGATGCATTAACCATTTCTGCCACCAACTTGCTTCCAAAAATAATATCTTCTAGCTTGTTTCTAATAAGCCACGCATCGTGTATTAAACCAGGGTCACATTCTGCACCATTTATGATGATTATCTTATTTTTAGCAGTTGCTGCTATTGCTGATTTTAATTTTTTATAAGTAGGAAAATTATTTCCACTCATACCTGTAAGTTCACTTTTCTCAATATCAATTAAAAGTTCACTTAATTTAAAGACTTTTGGTTCTCTATGTTCCTGCTTGCCTACCATATCTATATAACCATTTTCTATAATAACTTTTGGTATGCTTGCTTTAGGATATCCAAACAGCATCTTTCTTCCATACTTTTTTTTATTTTCTTTTTGAATTTTCTTAAGTGCTTCATTATCTTTAATAATTTTCTTTGTAATAATAGGATAATTGTTCATAGCCTACCTCCATTCCATATGTTAATCTTATAAAAAATGAAGGTAAATTACTTTCATTTAGTTGCTATCTTTTACTGTCTTATAAACATCTCTTAAAGATATGCCAAACATCCTTTTGCAGGTTGCTGCACAATGAGATGGACTATCAAACCCAGCCAGCATACATGCATCAGTAATATTTTTCCCACCATGGAAGTACTGATATGTCTTACGAAGTTTTTCATATGCAAGGTAACTATGTAGAGACATCCCCGTCTGTTCTCTAAACAAATGAGATAACCTACTCTTTGACAGATATATTTTCTTACTTAAATCATCTACAACTGAATGTTCAATTGTTTTCATTTCGCTTATGAAACTAAGAATTTCTACTATTCTCACATCATATTCATGAGCTTCTGTATTATCAGCTCCACACTCCTCAAGCAACACTTCATCAAGTTTTTCTTTATCTGACTTGTATTCAAAATATCCCTTAAGCATTCTATCAACCGTATTATTTTCCAAAACCATGTAAGAAGCCTCTTTAAAAAATTTTTTTCTTATAGATGCAGCATATCTACTTGTTTCAGTAAATAGAAAAACAATGGCTCCTTCTTCAGTCATTCCTCCTGTATGTAATATATTTGAATCAATACAAACTCCACGACAAGTAACACTTTTGCCATCAATCTGCAAGGTCATTTCCTTACCAATGGAAACAATTATGTGAGAGGCAAGATGCTTATGCAGCTCAGGATTCTTATAATCTGCTAGCAGCATCATATGATCATGAAACTTATATATCTTTGACATTCTATCATCTCCCATATACAAAAAAATATTTTGCTAGTCCACAAATTAATAGACCATAAGCAAAATACTTTACATAACTATCATATCATATATTCCCACATTAGGCATCTTAGAACAAAGGTGTAGTGCAAAACAAAATAATAAGTGGGAGCTCTGCATAAAAATGATGCGATTAATAGCATCTTGAAATCTTAAATAAAATTAATAAATCTAAGAGACTAAATCGCAAAATTCTAAGAACTTTCAATAACTCGCAAGAGGCAGCTCAAACAATTGAAATTTCTAAGACTTTTGTGATTTAGTCCCTAAGATTTATAAAATTTTATTTAAATATTTCTTCAATGCTATTCCTCACATCATTTTTTTATGCAGAGCTCCCACTTATTATTTAAGTTTTTGTACTACACCATTGTTTGGGTAAGTTTTTAATATGTATTTAAACTAGCTCAACTATCAAAAGTTAATAATTATAAATTTTGCAATACGAACTTATTTAAACATTGCAAATAAAGATGTGGTACAAATATCAAAATAACAAGGGACAGGTGCATTAAAAAATGATGCGGTATACGAGTGTCGAAGAAATATTTTAAATAAAATTGTATAAACCTTAGTGGGGAATTTTTTGAAAACTTTAGAACTTTCAATTGTTTGAGCTTCCTCTCAGCGAGTTATTGAAAGTTCTTAAGTTTTGGGGAAATTTGCTACTTAGGTTTATTAATTTTATTTAAGATTTCGAGATACTCGTAGACCACATTATTTTTAATGTACCTGTCCCTTGTTATTTGGTTTTGCACTACACCTTTGTTCGCAATGTTTAAATTTTGCGTATAAAATAATTTTAGTGTGACAGCCCTTATCTTCTTTCAAACACAGATACTACTTCTTCTAAACAATCTCTAACCTTTAAATGTTGTGGACAAACTTTTTCACATTTACCACATTTAATGCAATCAGAGGCTTTGCCCTTTCCAATTGTATTATTTGAATAATATACATCACTATTCCAATCCTTATACTGCTTTTTAGCATTGTAACACGCAAATAAATCTGGAATAGGTATATTTTTAGGACATCCTTCTACACAATATCTGCAAGCCGTACATGCAATATTATCTTGCTTTTTGAGGATGCTTCTAACTTCTTCTACTGCCTTATACTCTTCCTCTGTAAAAGGCTTAAAATCCTTCATATAGCTAACATTATCTTCTAACTGTACTAAATTACTCATTCCACTCAATACCATAAATATCTTATCAAATGAAGCCGCATAACGAATTGCATAGCTTGCATAACTTCCGCCCTTTAATTCATCCAATATATTTTTGGCTTCTTCAGGCAAATTGATAAGCCCGCCACCTTTAATCGGTTCCATAACAATCACAGGCTTATCATATTTTTCACATACTTTATAAACTTTATAGCTTTCAATACTTGGATTATCATAATCTGCGTAATTAAATTGAATTTGAACAACTTCAATCTCTGGATGCTCACTTAAAATCAATTCTAATACTTCTGGTTTGTCGTGAAAAGAAATACCTATATGCTTAATTTTTCCTTCTTCTTTTAATTTCTTAGCAACTTCAAAGGCATTGCAACGCTTAAATTTTTTATAGTATTCACTATTCAAAGCATGCATCAAATAATAATCAAAATAGTCTACTCCTGTTTTCTCTAATTGATCCTCAAATACAACTCTAATATCCTCTTCCTTATTAAAGAAATTACCTGTTAACTTATCTGTTAAGGTATAAGAAGCCCTATCATATCTTTTAACCAAGCACTCCTTTATTGCAGTTTCACTTTTTCCATTAATATATCCATGTGCTGTATCAAAATAGTTAAAACCTTCTGAAATAAACTTATCAATCATAGCTTTAAATTCTTCAAAATCAACTTCACCATTTGTACTTTGCATTGGAAGACGCATACACCCAAAACCTAATTTTTTTACGTTCATTAAACTCATAATAATACCACCTTTATATAGATATAGAACTTGAAAATTAAAAATTGCAAATGCCTAGTTTATCCTGACAAATTACAATTTGAATCAGAGTAAAGAGTATAGTGTAGAGTGATGGTTGATTTTTCTCCGCTACCGCTACGAAAAATCTAAGAACTTATTTTTTATTGCTGCGCAATGGCGCCATACATGGCGTTCAGCGAAGCTGACACCATTAAGTTTAAGATTTACCTGAGAGAATAGAAAGGCAAATCATCATTCACTGTACTCTGTACTCCGTCATCTGTACTCTTCTCTAAAAATTGTCCTTTAACAGGATGAATTTGGTGCAAGCAATTTTAACTTTTCAAATTTCTTATCTTTATTTATACTTTTAAGTTAACTGTATCATTTTGAGTTAACTCCAAGTCAAGTACTTTTTTCAACATAGCCAAAAAATTTAAGGAGCCCAATATATAGATAGACAACTTAAAACTTATTTTTTTATTGCTTACGCAATCGCGCCATATATGGTGCAGAGAGAAGCTGATAATATCTAAATTTACCTAAGCAAAGCGAAAGGTAAATCATCCTTCATTGTGAATTGTGCATCGTGAACTGTGAATTGAAAAATATTGCTGTCAGGATAAACTTGGAATCTGCAATTTTAATGTTTCAGATTGTCTATCTATATATGTATAACACATGTTATATTTTTCAAATCATGTTATAATAAGCATTATGCAAAACTATAGTAAATAATTATAAATCAAGATTATGCTTACAAAAGGGTGATGAGTTTATGATAAATAAAAAAAATATGATGGATTGTGTATACAAACAACTTGCCATTGACTATAATTGCTCACCGGATGATTTTCTAAAAGACGGCTTTATTTATACAGAAGCAAAACAAAATGAGGGAAGGCGACCTTTCCCTTGGATAACACCACGATTGGAAATGGTTACAATGGAAAATGTGAATTAATAATATCGTAGGACATTAAATAAAAGTCATAAATCTAAGAAGCTAATTGTTAAAATCCTAAGAAGTTTCAATAACTCGCTGAACGCTCAAACCTGCTAAGTAAAGTCAAGTGTTTTTCTTAAAAAAATTTAAAAATTTTTTTTAAGAAAATAGGGTAGCTTTAATAAAACCTTCTTATAGAAGATTTTTTAAAGTGCCCTATTTTTATGTTTTTTAGTTTTTTAAAACTTCTGAAACCCTAGCATAATATATCCTCAAAAATTTATTTAGTCCTGCTATTTTAGCTTGTTTCTTTGCTTTACCTTCTGATTCTTTTTTTATTATATAGTCATATACTGCTGTGTCTTTAGTAGGAACTCTGCATTTTATACTTTTCATTATCTCATAACCTGTTTTTCTCAGATATCGAGATCCTCGCTTGGATATTTTTCGATCGTTACCGTTAAAATTTCCAGATTGATAAGGAGGAGCATCTATTCCTGAATAAGCCACAAGAGCTTTTGAACTGTAATACTTTCTTACGTCACCTACTTCTGCAATAATTCTTGGTGCTAATTTTTCTCCTACACCATTCATGTTCAAAACAACATCGTATTCTGGCAATAACTTGGCAAGTTCCTTCATTCGTGATAATATTAGATTCAAGGATATTCCAATGGAATGGATTCCTTTGATAGTCTCTGAGGTGATCATTTTTGTGCTTGACATCTTAGAAGGCATAGTTGGGATACTATTTTTAGCGAGAATATATATATCATGAGCTTTATTCTCACTAAATTGGTATCCTTCTTTTTTTGACCATTTTTTATAGCTTTCAGTAAACTTATTTTCACTTAACTTAACAATATTGTCATAATGCCAGTACTTTTGTACAAAGTCCGATAACTTATCCTTTGCAAAACTAGTTGAGTTTGAAGCTAAGAGTGCTGCAATACCTGGCATAGTTTTGTCTAAAAGATTTGAAAGCATTACCTTAAGTTTTATTCTTAAGGACATAAATTGAAAATATTGTCTTGAAAGAGTTTTAAGTTCATAATATATATCTTCTTCTACTTTATAATTGGTTAGTTCATACCAATTATCCAATCCAAACTTTGATATTTTTTTAGAATCTAATTTATCTGTTTTACCTTTTCTAAGAGATATACTTGCATATTTTTTCATAAGCATAGGGTTAACAACGCAAACAAAAATACCTCTTTCTTGTAGATAAGATAATACTGGAATATGATAGTGTCCTGTCGCTTCTAAAACTACCTTACTTTCTTCATCAAAACTTATAATTTTGTCAGCTAATTTTCCTAGATCTTCTAAAGTGTGTTTAACTTCAAAAGGTTTCTCCACAATTTCACCGTGTAATTTACGAATACAAACTGTACTTTTGCCTTTTGAAATATCTATACCAATGCTAATCATAATATCAACTCCTTTGTTAAAAATTTTGTCCATCCACTTATTACTACTCATTTTTGTTCGTTACGCGGAAGCTAATTATAGTTCCAACCTGCTTAATCGAATATCCATAATAAGCAATGGGTGATAGTTTGAGCTACGGAAGTAAAATTCCAACAAATTGAATCATCAGCCCATTTCTTATTATAATAAAAATAAGTGCAGATTACTTAATCAAATGAGATTAAGTATCTACACTTATAGTACAAGACAATTGAAACTTCTAAGTCTTTTAACAATTAGCTTCCAAGATTTATTGACTTTTATTTAAATCGTCCTACAACATTATTAATTCACCTAAACTGTTGGTTTAAGGAAATAACCCTTATTTTCTTCCAGATTTGGACAAGATTAATCTTTTGAGTAAGAATAATGAGTTTGAATATTCACTTATTGAAAAGGATGATATACAAAAGCTTTATGAATTAAAAGGTTTTAATTATGCTCTACAATATGATGTTAATAGTAAGCATCCCGAAATGGTAGCAGTTATAGCTAAATATAAAGATATGGTGGTTGGCATAGCAAGCGCAAATGGTGAATGTAAAACTATGTGGCAGATTAGTGTTGATGTTTTACCACCATATAGAGGGAATAAACTTGCTACTATTCTGGTAAATACATTAACACTTGAAGTTCTTAATCGTGGATACATTCCATATTACAGTACGGATTGCAGCAATGTTATTTCTCAACGTGTAGCAGTTCAGGCAGGTTATCTACCAACATGGTCCCATTGCTTTAGAACAAGGCTTTGTGAATTGTTGAAATCTTGAAGGTAATATTTAATGGGTAAGGATTATAGATATACCAGCTAAACTATAAAACTGCGTAAAAAGTTCGACTTTTTGTGTCTAAAACATTAACAATCCTCCTGATTTTTGTAATTTCTAAATAAAATTATTACTAGAAAAGCATCTATTAATAATGCAAATCCATTTAAATAAAATGGTACTTGGTGACCAAAAGTATCATACACCCAGCCACCAAGTAAAGGACCAATAACTGCACCTAAACTAGATACAAATAGATATACTCCATAGGCAGAACCTCTAACTTTTTCATCTACTAATTCTGAGACTAATGCCTCTTCTGCTGGTGAAGCTAGTACTATACCAACAGATTCTAAAACCCAAAGTATAACTAACATTTCTATGCTTAAGGAATACGAAAAGCCTATGGAAACTATACCTGAAATAACCATTCCTATTGTCATAGGTACAATCCTACCACTCTTATCACTAATTGAACCTAATTTTGCTGGTAAAAATGCATATACAAGAGCTGCTGGAACAAATGCACTTGCTAATGTTCTCACATCTGTAGTGAATTTATCCTGAAGATAAATCATTAAAATGGGACTTATCATGGATACTGAAATTGAACTTATAAAAATCACAATCAATAGTTTTAATAAGTTCATATTTAATACTTTATTATATTCTACTTTCTTTTCAATATCGACCTTACCTGTTTCTGGTATATATTTATACGCAATATACCCACCTACTACCGACAATGCTGCATACCCCTTAAATAAAATACTCCATCCTGTTATAATTGTAATATTACCTAATATGATAAAACCTAATATAGCTCCATACAGTGATCCTTTACTACTGGCTTCATCTACTTGTCCAATTCCATTTCCTCTTTTTTCATCACTAGAAATATCAATTGCTATAGAATATGCAGAAATCCACATAAACGAAGATCCTATTGCCTGTATAATTCTGCTTATGTATAAAAGTTTAATATTAGTTGAGTAAGAAAACAACAGCATAGAAACTGCATAAAATAAAAATGCGGAAACAAAAAAGACTTTTCTTCCATATTTATCTATTCCTTTTCCTATAATCGGCCTTAATATCAAAGTCACAGCACTAAAAATTGAAAATAATCCACCTATACTTAATGCATTTCCACCAATTTTCTTACTATAAATAGGTAATACAAATGACATTAAACCAAAAGCAAATGATCCTAACATAATAGATTTTATTAAAGCATTTTTAGTATTGGATTTACTTTTCATAAATTCTAACTCCTTAACAAAATAAATTTTTTACTTACCACCTTTTAATAAAAATCCTACTATATTACATGAATCATTTTTTAACATTTGACTCTTAAATATATTGAATCATATTTTATTGCCAGTTTACTAATTATCTCTTATAATTATTCGTGATTTTTCTATATAAAAGGTATTAAAATACAATTTTTGATTTTTTAATTATATATTATACTAGTTTTTATTTTTTGTAAATCTAATCTCCAAATGGTAATTACTCATAATATATTATTTTCCTACCGCCTTACACTTTACCTTATAAAATAGCTTAAATTATCCAATATATATGTAAAAATATAGCTTGTGAATCTTGGGGTTTCTATTTTCAATTGTCTGCGCTTGTTTTCATATATTGAAACTTCTTAGGTTTTTTATCTTAGATTTATTGTCTATGTTTTAATATAGTGTTGAAATATAGCATTAAAAATTATAGGTGTGATTGTCCACCTATGATACTCAATATCAGAACACTGTGAATTGCTTTAACTAAGAATTTTTTTCATTTTATGTGGTTATTCCATACTTTCATTTCCTAAATAAACATCTGTTTTTTCATTATTAAAAAGACGAATTATTTGAGAACGAAGTTTTGATGGGTATAGCGGTTCATTCATCAAGTTTTCAATAGAAAGCCATTCAAATCCAATTTGGTTTTTATCTTCATGTATTTTTGCATTCTCTATTTTTCCAATATAATCACATAAGAATACAAAATCAACTCGGTGAAAAGATTCTCCACGCAATCCTTCAACTATAAATTTAAGTGATTTTGGTTCTACCTCTATCCCCAATTCCTCTTCACATTCACGTTTTACTGTATCTGGAAGTAACTCTTCTGTATCCTAACCACCGCCTGGCATTATATAAAAAATATCACCGTTATCATTGATTTTTGATGCTAACATTTTCCCATCTTTAATAATCAATGCCTTTGCTGAATTACGTATTTTTCTTTCCATACTTTTACTCCTTTAACATCTATTAATATAAATATTATTTACTACGTCTCAATTTACTATTGCTCATCAAACTATAGTTTTTAATAGCACTTATTATAACATAATTTACAAAATATCACACATGTAATACATACATTGGCTCTCTATTTTTTAAGTCTTTTATTTTGATATATGAATGTGCTACATTGCTTTGAACCATCCCAAAATTCCGTAGGCACTAATATTTTTGATTAATTTATGTCTTTGAAATGGAGCACTAGAAATTAATAATATAGGTTCAAGAATCTTAATGGGCTTACGCCCAAGCCTCTGGTATGTGTTCTTACCTTAAACCACCGTACTTGCAAAGTAAGTGCATTACAGGATGATTTAAATAAAATTTTAATAAATCTTAGGTAAAAAACATAAAAAGCCTTAGATGTTTCAATTGTCTGAGCTTCTTTTCAGCTATAGTGTTTCTAGTTAAACTATTTACTTGTACCTGTACCATAATGCTTTAAAGATTAGCATTTTGGTACAGGTACAAGTAAAGTTCAACTATAGAAACCCTTTAGTTATTGAAACTTCTTAGGCTTTTTATGTTTTTTATCTTAGATTTATTAACTTTATTGTCTATGTTTTAAATTACTACTACAAATTGCTGCAATTTTGTTGGAAATCCCCCCTTGTTTCTGCACCATCCCAAAATTCCGTAGGCACGGAGGAATTTTTACCTTAAACCACTGTACTTGCAAAGTAAGTGCATTACAGGATAGTTTAAATAAAATTTTAATAAATCTTAGAGCCTAAATCGCAAAAGTCTTAGAAATTTCAATTGTTTGAGCTGCCTCTTGCGAGTTATTGAAATTTCTTAGAATTTTGCGATTTAGGCTCTTAGATTTATTAATTTTATTTAATATCCTGTGATGCACTTACTTTGCAATATTCATCAATAGTTTCTGCAACTATTTTTGCCTGCGCTGCAGCTTCAACTACAGTTTTTGCACCTGTAACTACATCTCCGCATGCAAAGGTTCCTTTTTTAGTCGTATTTCCTTTTTCATCTGTGACAATTAATCCCCATCTATTAGTATCCAATTCTGTTGTGTTGGATACTATATTAGTTTTAGGTGTTTGACTTACAGCAACAATTACTGAATCACATTCAAAAAATTCTTCTTTTCCTTGAATAATCTTTGTTCTTATTTTTCCTTCTGCATCTGTTACATTTTCTGTTGCAGCTAATTTAACACCTTTTTCTGTTATTTCAAGTGGAGCTTTAAATAACTCAAATTTAACTCCATCTTCTCTAGTTTCCATTATCTCCTGCTTAGATGCTGGCATTTCATCAAAGCTTTTTCTATAAAGTATAGTTACTTCGGCACCATTTCTCTTCGCTGTTCTTGCAGCATCCATAGCTACATTACCAGCTCCTATTACAGCTACTTTTTCGCCTAATCTATAAGTTTGTGGTGATTTTAAATAATCAATGGCAAAATGAACATTCCCTAAAGTTTCACCCTTTATATCTAAAGTCTTTGGATTCCATACACCTGTTCCAATAAATACCGCCTTATAGCTATCTTCTAATAATCTATCTAAGGAAATAACTGGTCCTATAACTGTATTCGGTCTAATTTTCACGCCAAGCTCCAAAAGCCTTTCTTCAAGCGTGTCTACTAATTGTTTAGGTAATCTATATTCTGGAATACCATATCTAAGTACTCCTCCTATTTTATCGTGGGCTTCAAAAATAGTAATATTGTAGCCTTTTCTTGCAAGTATAAACGCAGCCGTAATCCCTGCTGGTCCACCTCCAATTATTGCAATTCTCCCCTTATCCTTTTCTATGTCTTTAAATCTAACTTCCTTTAAGTATTGCTCTGATATTTCTTGTTCTATTTCATGAAATCTTATTGGCTCGCCCTTTATTCCTCTAACACAATTGCCCTTGCATTGATCTTCATGAATGCAAACTAATGAACATACTACTGAAAGCGGATTATTATTAAATAAAATTTCTCCAGCTTCCTTAATTTTACCCTCTTTATAAAGACTTATAATATCTGGAATAGGCGTATCAATGGGACAATTCTTTTTGCAATTAGGCTTTTTACATAATAAGCATCTGTTTGCTTCATCTAATAATAAATTATTTCTATCCATAAGTATTTCTCCTTTTTATCTTTCCATATATTTATAGGAGGATGTGAAAAAAGGTATTCTATAGGTTTTACTATAGCGCACACAAAGCCTTATGAGCTGCCCGTAAAAAAGAATACCTATATTTTTCACATTCTCGCTAGGTACTACATTATATCGTTTTTATTCTACGATTATAAATCAATGTTGGTTTTTTAGCAATATCCTATTTCTCAGCCTTATGAACTCTAATCGCCAAAGTTTAAAAATTTGTTATAATATAAGAGAATGACTTGCTACAATTTAAAAAGAAAATATGGAGGAAATTTTATGAACTTAAAAGTATTGTGGACAATATCTGACAGTATGGGTACAGTATCCGATTTAAAGATGCTCAAGCTTATAAAAAAAGATTTCAATATAGATGTAATTACAGCAGATAGAGAGGATAAAACTTCCCTAGGTTTCGCAGTGACAGGGAAAAAATATATTATACCAAATGGAGCTGCTCCAGATTATATAGAAAAAGTCATAGCTATATGCAAAAAAGAAAAAATAACTACTTTAATTCCCCAATATGGAGATGAATTAGTTACCTTGTCTCGTAATCTTGTTTTATTTAATAACCTTGGAATAAAAGTACTAGTAACACCAGATGTTGAAAAGCTCACTATTGCCAATAGCAAAACCGCCTTATATGAATATTTTTCGCTCAACAACTTTATTCCTAAATATAAAAGTGTGAATACATTAAAAGAACTAGAAAACGCTATATTTGAGTTAGGCTATCCAAAAAAGCCAGTATGTATGAAACCTGCTGAATCTGAAGGCAGTAAGGGTTTTCACATAATAACTAATGAAAAAATAGACATATTAAACGAAAGACCAGGAAGTGCAAAAATAAGCTGGGAATTATTAAAAAATCAATTACAGCAATATAGTAAACTACCCAAAATACTTGTTATGGAATACCTACCAGGTACTGAATACAGTGTGGATTGTGTATGCAAAGATGGCGAAACTATTATGTGTATTCCACGTCAAAGAGTAGAGACTTCTATGGGCGTTGCCATTGAATCCATTTTAGAAAAAAATACTGAAATTATGGATATGTCAAAAAAAATAATAAAAGCTTTAAACCTTTCCTACAATATAAACATACAATTTAAATATTCAAGTGAAGGCAAACCAATGCTAATTGAAATAAACCCACGTGTATCAGGTTCACTTGTTGCAAACCTTGGAGCTGGTGTGAATATGCTAGAACTTGCTTTAAAATTAGCTTATGGATTACCTTTGCCAGCTGTAGATGTAAAATGGGGCACAAGGATGATGAGGTACTTAGAGCAATTATATTTATAAATTTAAACTATTTGGTTTTATATATATTTTTAGTTCATAATATATATAAAACTAGATTAAAATTTCCTATTCGGTAATTATAAATATAGAAAGGAGCTGCAACGAATGGCTAATATTACTGAAAATAAATTATATACCTATTCTGATTACTTAAATTATCCTGAAGGTGAGCGTATTGAAATTATAGATGGTCACATATATCGCGTGGCTGCTGCACCATCAAGAATACACCAGTCCGTTATTATGGAACTTTCAACAATAATAAATAGTTATATTAAATCCAACAATGGTTCATGTAAAGTATATTCAGCACCGTTTGATGTAATACTAAAAAATGATGATGAACAAGTAACTAGTAGCAAAAATATAGTTCAACCAGATATATCTGTTATATGTGATAAAAGTAAATTAACCGATAAAGGCTGCACTGGTGCTCCTGATATGATTATTGAAGTTGTATCACCATATAATTCAAATAGTGATTATATTAGGAAGTTAAATTTATATTATCAATTTAAAGTACGTGAATACTGGATAGTAAATCCTATGGAAGAAACCATATTAGTTTATAGCCTTAATGAAAATTGTGAATATGCTGCTCCAAAATCCTATACCTTCAAAAATACAATAAAAGTCGGTATATATGATAATCTTGAAATTGATTTTAATGACTTAGATTTATAAAAGCAATTCACAGTTCTCAAGGAAAGAAATTTCATCCTTCATGTGAACTGTGAATTGAAAACATTGCTGTCAGGATAAACTTTGACTTTTCAATTTTGAAGTTTCAAACACGTTATCTCTAATTGTGCTTTTTCTTACTTTATTAGTACCTGAGCCTTTCTAAAGATATCTTGTCCCATATTTTTCTATCTTCATAAGGATCATTTTCCACTTTGCATTCATTGTCAAACACCATAACTTCTCTTTTTTCAATATTAAATTCTGGCCAATATGGCAACTCTTCTGTGTTTGGATTACCATTTTTAGCAAACGCTATCCATGCCTGGTGCATTTTATCTGCTAGCTTTGTATCTTCATCTGCTACTCTAAATAGTTCTGAGGTTTCTGTATCAAATTTGTGCCAAACATATGGAAGTTCTAAAGCATGAAAAGCTCCGAGAACAGGATGTTCATGGTTAAATTTGTATACATATACAGATGAATTTTCAGATAATATCTCACTGTATTTCAATGTAGGATAAATAATAAAGTAGTATGACATTATTCTAATGTATGTCTCCTTATTTATTCCTTCTTTTGAAAAATAGTCATAGAGTTCTGTCCATAGCTCTCCAAATTGTTCTTTAAGTTGATCATGAATTTCATCATCAGTCATTTTATTAAACATTGGATTCATGCCTGTAAAAAGTTTAACTTCATCTTTATTTGAACCACATATAATCGAAATGCCACTTGCGGCTCCTTTTTCCATCATCTTTTCGGGTGCTTCAGGTATTGTAATTCCATCAACCACTGGATAAAGTGATTTGCGCGGCAGCTTTAAAGACGCATTTAAAATTTCCTCTGCTGGCAATTCTAATAATTTTTCAAATTCACCTGATTTTATGTTAAGTGAATTCATAATTTTCTTGGTTACTCTAACCGCTTTATCAGTATCTATTGCTAAATTAGGTGCACTTTCAATAATAGCTTGATTAAATAGCCCCTTTGCACCAGGCATTACAAGAAGATTTCCTACACTCCCTGCCCCTGCCGACTCACCAAATATTGTGACTTTGTTAGGATCTCCACCAAAAGCTTTTATATTCTCTTTTACCCATTTCAAAGCTGCTATTTGATCAAGTAAACCACAGTTTCCTGAAGTTTTATATTTCTCTCCTGCAATATCTGCCAAATATAAAAATCCAAAAGCTCCTAAGCGATAGTTAATAGTTACAACAACTACATCACCTTCTTCAGCAAAAGAAGTACCATCATATAGTCCATCATATCCTGAGCCAACTATATACCCACCACCATGAATCCATACCATAACTGGGCGACGCTTGTCATCTGTACCTCTTGACCAAACATTTAAGTACAAACAGTCTTCACTTACATCATCTCCCTTATCTCCAGTAATTGCTGTTTTTCTAGGTTGCATTGCACTTAGTCCAAATCTTGTAGCCTCGTAAATTCCCTTCCATTCATTAGGTTGTTCTGGTGGACAAAATCTCAATGAACCAACTGGTGGCTTCGCATAAGGTATTCCCTTCCATACATATACGCCTCCAACCTTTTCCCCTTTAACTTTTCCATAACTAGTATTAACTATTGTTTCTTCAAACATGATTTTCCCCTCACTTTCTAACTTTATTACTTCAATATTTAATTAACTGATTTTCAAAATTTTTTTCTATACTATGCAGAAAAGTGTAAATAAAAATTCGTACCAAACATAGTAATTATTAAAAATAATATATAAAAATTATGGTCACACATGAGAATATAATTCACACGTGTGACATTTACTTTCAAATATAGTATAATACATTTCTAAAGAATATCAATACGATTTAAGCAAGTGCTACATATAAGGAAATGTGTGACACTTTAGGAGGTACACTTTGAAGGAGAAAAAAAATAGAATTTCTGAACAGTCTAAAAAATGGCTAGTAGAGGCTTTATTTGATTTAATGAAGGAGAAGCCATATTCTGCAATTTCAGTAAAAGAAATATCTGATAAAGCACAGCTATCAAGAAGAACCTTTTATCGTAATTTTAACATCAAAGAAGATTTATTATCCGAATATATTAATTATCTAATTGAGGAATATATGAAAAATATAGAAAGCCTTAATGATCTAACCATTGAAAACACAATAATTACTTATTTTGAGTTTTGCAGCAAACATATTGAAGAGTTAAAATTACTAAAGAAAAATTATTTATTCCACACAGTTATGGAGCAATTAAGCTTATATATGCTTGATATAAATAAATTTAAAACTGAGTGGCATAATTTTAGTAATTCCGTGGAAAAAGATTATATTTGTCGCTTTAACATAGGTGGTCTTTGGAATGTATTATCAAAGTGGGTGGACAATGATAAAAGAGAATCACCTTCTGAAATGGCTAAAATAATTTTAAAGGCAATTGGAAATCTTTCAAATTCAATTTAATTTTTTATTTCTAATGGTGGTTAGCTTTCCTTTTATTTAGGAATAATAATTATTATTTAATATTTATTATTGACTTATCTTTTGTTTTATTATATACTTTAATCATAGAAAAGATAAGCAAAGAATGTTTTACCATAATATTAAAAATATAAATTATTTGTTGATTATATATAAGGAGTGAATGAGTATGAAAAAATTATTTAGATGTACTGTCTGTGGATATATAGCTGAAGGAGATACAGCTCCAGAAAAATGTCCTAAATGTGGAGTTGGCGCTGATAAGTTTGAAGAGTTAAGCGCTGAAGATGCAGAAAAAATTTATCGTTCCGATAGAACAAATGATATCCATATGGAAATTATAGCTTTAGCTGCTAAAATAGTAGCTTTAAGTGAAGAAGGTATTAAGGACAATTTAGATCCAAAGTGTGTAGCTGCTTTTAATCAAGCTAAGAATGAAGCTTGGATAATAAAGCAAAGATCAAAAACAGAATTGGCTGGACATATGAAATTAGGAAAGTGGTAAAGCAATGCAAAATAGGTGCATTGCAGGATATTAAATAAAATTAATAAATCTAAGACAAAAAATTTTAAAAGCCTAAGAAGTTTCAATAACTCGCTGAAAAGATGCTCAGACAATTGAAACATCTAAGGCTTTTAAAATTTTTCATCTAAGATTTGTACAATTTTATTTAAATCATCCTGCAACACACCTATTTTGCATTTACAGTAGTGTAAGGTAAGAACACATACCAGAGGCTTGGGCGTAAGCCCATTAAGATTCTTGAACCTATATTATTAATTTCTAGTGCTCCATTTCAAAGACATAAATTAATCAAAAATATTAGCGTGCCTACGGAATTTTGGAATTGTACAGGAGCAATTGAAACATCTACGTACACATACTAAAAGTTTAGGCGATAGACCATGTAAGTTCATTAGTCCAAGCTTGTTAATTTTTTTTAAACATGTAATAATTTTATGTGTTACTAAAACCTTGATTATTCCTCTAAGATTTATATGATGTTATTTAAATCGTTCCACAACACTATTACTTCGCATTTACAGTGGGTTAAGGTGTATACTGATAATGAGGACTTGTAAAATATTGCGTTGTAAAAATATTTTATAATTGGAGGGGTATGACGATGGTTATTTTGATTGGTGGAGTTAGTTGCACAGGGAAAACAGTGATGGCTCAAAATTTACTTGAAAAATATAAGATTCCATATTTATCTATAGACCATATAAAAATGGGGTTGATTCGTGGAAGTAAATATTGTGACTTTTCTGCAACTGATGATGATAATGAACTTACATATAAACTATGGCCCATAATAAAGGGTATAATAATGACTAATATCGAAAATGGACAGCACATAATTATTGAAGGATGCTATTTACCTCCAGAGTATATTAGTGATTTTGAACCTAATTATTTAAAACAAATAATTGCTGTATATATAGGTTTTTCAAAGAATTATATTGAAAAACATTTTAATTCGGGAATTCTTGAGCATAGAAGTGAGATAGAACAAAAGGAAATTGATGCTGATTATGTGAACAAAGATAATTTTATTAAACTTCATTCTCAAGTCAAAGAACTTTGCAAGAAAAATAATGCCAAATTTTTTGAAATTAATAATGATTATGTAGTAGAAATGAGTAATGTATACAAATGGATAGATGGACAAGTAAAAACAAAGCTGCAATCATAATAATCTTATTTGAAACATGCTAAAATTTTTTATATATTTCACATAGAAATTAATAGCAAAGAAAAAAGTGCCCCATCCTCACAAAATTAGCACTTTTTTGAGATTAATTTTTCATTTTGGCTATGCTTTAATATATTAAGAATTTGATGCCATAAACATGCCACTTCTTGTATTTATCTTAATTGCTCCTGCTTTATCAATTTCTGCCTTTACATAATCATAAAAACCATCAAATGTACCTTTTCTAGTATTCATACCCGAAGTAACATAACCTACTACTGGCTCAGCTTTATCAACCACAATTTGTCCATCAAATTTTTCTAACTTAACATTATTAAAATATCTCTTTAAAATTTCAGTTCCATTTTCAATACCAAATTTATCAGCAAATACTTTTTGAGGATTATACTTTGTATCTTTATTGTATCCATTAACTAAATCCCTCAATTCTTTCATATTCTCACTTCCATTAGTAGAAACATAAAACTTTCCATTAGGTTTAAGCACCCTTTTAATCTCTGAAAGTGCCTTGTCTATATCAGGAACATGGTATAACATATGCCTTGCTATAACAACATCAAAGCACTCATCTTCATATGGTATATCCTGCACATCAATAATCTGATATTTTATATTTGGGTTATTTATATTTTCTTTTGCACCTTTGAGCATTCCTTCTGATAAATCAGATAAAGTTATATCTAAATTTTTCTTTATCACCTGCTTATTTTTCGTCCATAGTAATCCATTCCCACATCCTAGTTCTAAAACTTTGCTGCCCTCTGGTATGTTCATCTTCTCAAAGCACCATACATGCCAATCAATTTTATTAATATTAAAGCTGTGCAAATTTATTCTTGCATCTAAGTTGCTGGAGTTTTTATATTGTTCCTTAACTAAATTGGGATTATCAATTTTATTTTCCATGACTTATTTCACCTCATCCATTAAGTATTTCAAGCTATTATCAATCTTATTATAGTCCGCTTCACCATCTTTTGAAAGTGAACTACTTTCAAGTGTTAATGTTGTAAAAGCTCAATTACTAAGCTTTTTTTCATATAATTTAAACCAATCGAGTCCGTATTCTCCATATCCTAAATCAACTGTATCGATATATTTAAACCCGCATCTTTCATATAGCTTAATTGCTGGCATATTTTTTTCGTAAACATCAAGTCTCAGCGCTTTACAATTATTTTTAACAGCATGCTTAGTCGCAAAATCCATTAATGCTTTGCCTATACCGCACTTTAAAAAATCTGGATGAACTGCAAAGGTATATATAACAAAAACATCTGAATAATCAGATTCAAAACTCCATTTAACGTTGTAATATGCCTCTTCAGGTTTATGCCTTAAAATAATAGAACCAGCTATTCTTCCATTATGCCTTGCAACATAAAGCGCTCCCTCACTAATTCCACTCTCAGCATCTTGTCTAGCAGGATATATTCCCTTCCTCCAGCCAGGATAATTTATACCTTTTTCCAAATAATCATTTAAATCATTATAAAGCTGCTCTAATTCATCAATATCATTTACTGCTCCTAATTCAATATTTATATCCATTATTTTATCAACTCCATCGATGTTTTTATCCTAATAGTATCATTAATTTCCTATTAAAAACAACCGCTTATTTAATTCATAAATAAAGTGTATCATGCTATTGATATGATGTTATAAGCTCCTATCAACTTTCTTTTAAAGCATAGCAAATTCTTTTGGTTGAAGCAAAGGCCACAAAATTCTAACATCAGCTATTTAATAAAAATGAGAAAACATATTTAGTTACTTTCTCTTTTTATAATCACTTATGGATAAATAAATATAAATCATTCCAAGCAATATAAAACACACTGCAAAGACATACCATTTTCTAGTCAAACCATATATACCTTCAAACAAGAAAAGGAGGCTTACAATTAACCATATTAACCAGAATTTAAAAGTCACGTCGCTGTTGCCTTTCCCATTTTTCCTTATTTTTTTTATTCGAGAACCATATGCTAAATAAGGCATAAAGGTAAAAGTAAATGGGAAAATACTTAAAATAAACAATAAAAAGATAGGTATAAATATAGGTTTTATAAAAACCTCTGAAACAACTGATAAAACTGCAAGAGTAATAAGAGCAATTGCGAAATAAATACTTCCCCTTTTCATCTGATTCCTTATACTAGAGTATTTATCCATTTCCGATGCACATTCGGTGTATATGGGTTTTGTTCCTACTGGTGCTGAAAATATGTGCATCAAGTTACCTGAAGATACAACATGTGTCCAACCAGCCTCTGTAAATAAATCAAAATATTCTTTAGTTGCCTCCTCCTGATAATCTAAACTATACTGTATATCTTGTGCTTCACCCTTTCTCAGTTTATAAAAAAGCCCTGATATACCTTCTAATATCCATCCTTCTTTTGCGTAATCTCTGAGTTTTTCCATATCACTGCTTTCACTAAAAGCAAAGCCTCTTACCATAACATACTTATTTTTCATTCAAATCCCCTCCTATCCTACTTTAAAAAATGTTCAGCAAACCTAATCATGCGCTTCTTTCGCTCAATTTCCTTTACTAGCATTTCACGCCCCATTTCTGTAATTTTATACACCTTTTTATTTTCATCTGATGCTTCATTAATTTCTATAAGTCCAGCCTTTAATAATTTCTTTAGTGTTGTATATAGCGAAGCAGGTCCAATAGACACTTCATTGTTAGTTAAATCTTCAATAGTTTTCATAATTAAGTATCCGTGTTTTTCTTCTATAACGCTTGCTAAAATATAAAAAGCTGAATCTGTTAATTCTCCTATATCAATAGAACCCTTTCTCGGCATAGCTTTCCTCTTTCCTAATTTTTACTTTATATCATTAAATGATATATTATTTAATTCAATATATCATTTAATGATATACTTGTCAATTAAATATCTGTAAAATCATGGATATTAAAAAAAATGGCTATGTTTTAAAAGAATATTGATATGAGCTTATGACATTAATGGACTCTAAGAATCCATAAAAGTCAACACATCACATCAATATTCTTTTAAAAATAGCTAAACTCACTACAGGATAAACTTGGTATTTGCAATTTCAATATTCCAATTTCTCTACCTATACTAAACTTTAAATATCCTTAAGGATTGAATTTGTTATCTCTAAGCAAATTCTTGCTGATTCATCAAATACATTTTTAAATTCAGTTGCTCCACCAGTAATACTATCAGATATAGTTTTTATCAATAAGCATGGAATTTTATTCTTATTACAAGTTAGCACAATTCCAGCAGCCTCCATTTCACAAATATCTGCATTATACATATTATGTAATTCTTCTTTTTTCTCTTTTCTTGAAATAAATTTATCTGCCGAAGCACAAATTACTTTTCTTAAGGATGGCTCAATTTCAACAGCTTTGTCCACAATTTCTTTTGTTGTAGGTATATATGCGCTTGGATATTCAAGATATCGCCCAACAGCACATCCATCAGCCTCTGAAGTATCGAAATCATAATGAATAACGCTTTCAACAATACACGTTTTTAACACTGCCATCTCCTGCGTTAGACCACCTACTATACCAAAGTTTACAATTAAATCCACATCAAATTTTAATATTAAAAACTGCGTCGCAATAGCAGCAGCAATTTCTCCTACTCCACTATGAATAACAAATAAATCATTCTCACCTAATTTATATTGATATACTGAATATGCCCCAAATTCCAATTTCTTAATAGATTTTCCATACTTTTTTAATGCTACCTCTATTTCAACAGCAACAATCATTCCTATTTTTTTCACTATATTCCCCTCCTATATATATGAACTATTGGTTTTATACTAAAATACTATTATAAATTAATTCTTTAATTTTCGTCAATATATTCCTATATATGAAATATAATCCTAAATATTTAGGAACCATTTAAAGGAATATCCCCAATATTAACGCGCTATATTTTAATTTGCGTTAATTATCAGTTAATTCCCCTGTCTCAATTGTATAATTAAAAAATTTATATTATACTTAACTAAAGATAATTACAATTTATCGAGGAGAAACCAAAGTACAAAGTACAGAGTACAAAGTACAATGAAGGATGATTTTTCTCCGTTATCACTGCGAAAAATCTGAAAACTTATTTTTTTATTGCTGCGCAATAGCGCCATACATGGCGTTCAGCGAAGCTGAAACCATTTAAGTTTAAGATTTACCTGAAAGAATCGAAAGGTAAATCATCATTCTTTGTACTCTGTACTTTGTACTCTGAGTTAAATTGTAATTTGCCAGGATAAACATAATATTTGCAATTTCAAGTTTTAAAATAGAAGTTGTAAATTTTCAGGAGGAAATTTTATGTTAAGTTTTACTTGTGATTATAATGAGGGTGCACACCCAAAAATATTAGAAAAACTAACCATGACAAACTATGAACAAACAGTTGGCTATGGAGAAGATGAATACTGCAAAAAGGCCATAAGTCTTATTAAAGAAAAATGCAAATGTAAAGACATTGATGTTCACTTTTTTGTAGGTGGAACTCAAGCAAATCTCACGGTTATTTCAGCTGCTCTTAGGCCACACCAAGGTGTAGTTTCAGCAACAACAGGACATATTAATGTCCACGAAAGCGGTTCTATAGAAGCCACTGGGCATAAAGTTATTTCTATAGAAAGCAAGGATGGCAAAATAACTGCTGATGGAGTACAAAAAGTTTACGATAACCATTTTAATGACGGTTCACCAGAACACATGGTTCAACCTAAATTAGTGTATATCTCTAACCCTACAGAAATAGGTACTATCTATTCCAAAGCCGAATTAACAGCACTAAGCGAAACTTGTAGGAAAAATAATCTTTTCTTATACATGGATGGTGCTCGTTTAGGTTATGGTCTTTCTTCCGAAGAAAATGACCTTGATTTACCGACTATAACTAAGCTTTGTGATGCTTTTTATATTGGTGGAACTAAGGTAGGTGCCTTATTTGGAGAAGCTTTAGTAATTACTAACAATGCTTTAAAATCTGATTTTAGATATATACTTAAACAAAAAGGCGGCATGCTAGCTAAAGGAAGGCTTCTTGGAATACAATTTATCACACTCCTTGAAGATGATTTGTATTTTAATATGGCTAAACATGCTGACGAACTGGCAAAGTTAATTAAAGCTGCTTGCATAAAGAAAGGCTATTCGTTTCTTTCCGAATCAAGTACAAATCAACAATTTCCCATTATGCCAGACTCAGTACTTGAAAAATTAAAACAAAATTTTCAATTCTCCTATTGGGAAAGAATTGATGAAAAGTTCAGTGCAGTCCGCTTTTGCACAAGTTGGGCAACTAAAAAAGATGATGTATTAAAGCTAATAGCTGCAATTGAAACAGTATAATACTTAATCAATTCACAATGCACAGTTCACAATGCACAATGATTGATGATTTTTCTCCGTTAACACTACGAAAAATCTTATAATTTATTATTTTTAAGATTTTCTGCTTCAACAGAAAATCCTCCTACATTGTGAATTGTGCATCGTGAATTATGAATTAATTTTAAAAGGGAAGTGAATTCAAATGATATCAACTGATTGTATAACTGCCGTAGTTAGCTCCATGCAAAGATAGTAAAATATGAAAAACTTTTGCTTGGAGCCAACGTAAAGTATCTTCAAAATTTATTTAGTTTTTCATATTTTATTCAGTCTTTGCTTCTTAATTTACAATTAAATTTAATATGTAGATTGGAGCGAAAATTTATGAAATATGAAAAAGCACAAAATATCCTCCCTCAAAGTATAATTGAAATAATTCAAAACTATACTGATGGTGGATATATATATATACCTAGAAAAAATGAAAATAAAAAATCCTGGGGAGAAAATACTGAAACCAAAAGCTATCTCAAACTAAGAGACAATGAAATTTTTAGCAAGTATTGTTCTGGAATACCCGTTAAAATCCTAGCTGAGCAGTATTTTTTAACCGAAGGAAGTATTAGAAGAATTATAAGAAAAGAAAGAACAAATTGCTTGTCACCATAATTATTTTCTAATATAAAAACCATTTTCTTGTACCACAACTTTGTTTCCAATATTTAAATAAGTTCGTATTGCAAAATTTAGAGTTATTAACTTTTGATAGTTGAGCTAGTTTCAATATATATTAAAAACTTTGAAAAACAAGGGTGTAGTACAAAAACTTAAATAATAAGTGGGAGCTCTGCATAAAAAAATGATGTGAGGAATAACATTGAAGAAATATTTAAATAAAATTTTATAAATCTTAGGGACTAAATCGCAAAAGTCTTAGAAATTTCAATTGTTTGAGCTGCCTCTTGCGAGTTATTGAAAGTTCTTAGAATTTTGCGATTTAGTCTCTTAGATTTATTAATTTTATTTAAGATTTCAAGATGCTATTAATCGCATCATTTTTATGCAGAGCTCCCACTTATTATTTTGTTTTGCACTACAGCCTTTTGAACTAACTATAAATATCGGAAAATTCAATATTAATATTCTCCACATTTGATTGACTTTTAAAATCCTTTTTAGCTCGTACCTCTTTATTCTCTAAAACAAGCTTAGCAGGCAAGGATATTATAAACTCTGTACCTTCACCGTATTTACTCTTTACTTGTATTGTTCCGCTATGAAGTTCAACTAAAGCTTTAACTATAGTTAACCCTATACCACTTCCTTCATGACTTCTATTTAGAAGCGGATCTATTTGCTTAAATCTTTGAAAAAGCTGCGATATTTTTTCTTTTGGAATTCCTCTTCCTGTATCCTTTACTGAAATAGTAACTTTATCGTTCTCACAATGTAAAGTAACGCTAATCATATCTCCTGGCTTAGTAAACTTAACTGCATTAGAAATTAAATTAAGTAAAATCCTCTCTAACTTCTCAGCATCAAACGCCATAATTTTCTCTTCTTCATCCGTATCAAATATAATATTCCTAGACATATGCTCTACATATGCAACAGTAGATTGGGTTATTTCCTCTGCAACTTGTACTATATTTTCATTTTTCATATCCAATGTCATAAAACCAGAATCAATTTTGGTTATATCAATTAAGTTATTTACTAGTCTAACTAATCTATAACAATTTTGTTTTATACCATTTGTATAATTTTTTACTTTATCAGTATTTAAATTTTCACCCTTATTTATAAGTACATTCAATAGCTGAACTGTTGAAAATATTATGTTTAAAGGTGTTCTTAATTCATGAGACATATTGGCTATAAATTCCGTTTTTAACTTATCATATTGTACTGTTTCTTCTAAAAGCCTACTGTTTTCTGCTAGCATACTATTGAAACTCTTTGCTAATATACCTATTTCATCATTGCTTTCTACATCACAGCGTACTGTCAAATCACCCTTTTCAGCTATTTCCATGCATGTTTTCAGTTTGCTAATTGGCTTAAGCAAAGTATTAGCCAAAAACACTGCTATAATTCCTGCAAAAGCAATTATTATAAGACCTGTAACTATGGTAGTTACTATTATTGAATTATATGATGAAGCCAATTCTTCATAATTAACCATAGTAATTACATATAAATGCCATGGTTCAAAATATTTATAGTAGCCTACCTTCTTGACTCCTTTATAAGTATATTCAATTATTCCACTTGTATTTGAACGCATTTTTTTAACAATTTCAGAACACCTTACATTCTTTTCTTTTCCATATGGATAAATAACTTTATTACCTTCCGAATCTAATACACATGCATAACCTGTCTTTCCCAATCTAATGCTACTTATTGTTTTATCTAAGTATTTACTAATAACCTTATTTCCTATACCTATTGCCCCTATAACTTTCCCATTTTTATCTTGAAGTGGCTTCAATCTTGTTATATACCCAGTACCGCGAACTGTAATATCACCACTATACTCTTGCTTGTTAATTATTTTTTTATAAGCATCAGATTCACTAGATATATATGTACCTATTACTTTTTTATCACCATCAAAAATTGTGCTAGAAACTCTTATAAGCTTGTTATCATACAATAAAAATATAGTTGCAATGGTACCTGTAGATTTTTTAAGCCGCTCCACTAAAGTATCATCTAAAGACAATCTCTGTTCTCCATCATATAAAATTGGTAAATTGAATTGTCCAACTTTTATACTTTTACTATAATCTACTCTTAAATACTTAAGATTATTTGATATGGTATCTGCAAAATTTAAGTCACCATAAGATTTTTCTATAAGTAAATCATTTCTTACACTAAGCGTTGTTTTAATTGACTCTGTTAAACGCTCATTCTTTTCATTTACCTCATGAAAAACCTCTTTATAAGATTTCTTGGCAATTAAAAAACCTAATACACTTACAGCAAATATAATTAGACATAAATAACTTATAATAAGTTTACATTTTACTTTCATCCTAAATACTTCTCCTTGGTTAACTCTATATATATTAATTCTTAATTTATCATTTATACACACATTTATATTATATCAGTATTTTCTTGAATTGGTTTAATAAGTATTAATATAAAAGGAATATTTTTTAACATTTTCCATTATATAATATATAGCCAAAAATATAAAGTAATGGAAGTAAGTTCATAGCATGATATGTCAAAAACATTACAGATTTATTTATGAACTTGGTATTTCTTCTATATAATGCTATTATCTATTATAAAGGAAGTTGATAGCATGAGTATTTTAACAATTGAAAACATGAGCCACTCATTTGGCGATAGGATATTATTTAACAAAGCAAATTTTAAATTATTAAGAGGAGAGCATATTGGTCTTATTGGTGCTAACGGTGAAGGCAAGTCAACTTTTATGAAGCTTATTACCAAGCAATTGCTGCCAGACGACGGCACTATTCAGTGGAATAGCAAATTTAGCATTGGCTATATGGATCAACATGTAGATTTAAAAGAAGGAATTACGGCTTTAAACTTTTTAAAAGGAGCATTTTCAGATTTATTTGACATAGAGAAAAAAATTAATAATTTATGCAATGAACTCGGTAATATGGAAGAAGAGGAAATGAATAAAGCCCTAAATAAAATAACTAATATGCAGGAAATTTTAGATAAAAGCGACTTTTACAGTATTAATTCAAAAATTCAGGGTACTGCAGCTGGTCTTGGAATCAAAGAGCTTTTGGATAATGACGTTTCAGCTTTAAGCGGTGGACAGCGAACTAAATTATTACTTGCAAAATTGCTTTTAGAAAAACCAGATATTTTGCTATTAGACGAGCCAACTAATCATCTTGATGAAGAGCATATAGAATGGTTAAAAAGCTATTTAACAAATTATGAAAATGCCTTTATACTAATCTCTCATGACAATAGTTTTTTAAATAGTGTAGTAACTGTAATTTATCATCTTGAGCACAAAACTCTAACAAGATATCAAGGTAATTATGATTTTTTTGTTAAGCTTCATGAAATAAGAAAACAGCAGCTTTTAATTGAATACAAAGAACAGCAAACTGAAATTGCAAAGCTTGAGGATTATATAAGAAAAAATAAGGCAAGAGCTTCAACAGCTAAACAAGCTAAAGGTAGAGAAAAAAAGCTAAACAAAATCGACAGAATAGAAATTAAAAAGAATTTAATAAAGCCACATTTTAACTTTAACAGCGTAAAAATGCCAGAAAGTATTATTTTTAAAGCTACTAATTTAGTTATTGGATATGATAAGCCTTTAAGTAAGCCTCTAAATTTGAAAATGAAAAGAGGCCAAAAAATTGCAATAACCGGTGCAAATGGCCTAGGTAAAACAACTCTTCTCAAAAGTTTACTTGGACTATTAGAACCTATAAATGGACAAATACTCCTAAGTGATTATAAAAAAATAGGCTACTTTGAGCAAGAACTTACTGAAGATAATACTAACACAGTTTTATCTGATGTTTGGAACACTTTCCCTGATTTAACTCAAACAGAAATTAGAAGTGCCCTTGCTAAATGCGGATTAACTTGGCAGCATATAGATAGTCCTATTAATATCTTAAGCGGAGGAGAACAAGCTAAAGTTAGGCTATGTAAAGTTATTAATAAACCAACCAATATATTAGTTTTAGATGAGCCAACAAACCATTTAGATATTTACGCAAAAGCTGAGCTTAAAAGGGCTTTAAAAGAATATGATGGCAGTATAATTTTAGTATGCCATGAGCCAGAATTTTATGAGGATATTACAACAGAAGTATGGAATTGCGAAGAGTGGAGATACGCACAAAATGATTAATGTGCATCTCCACTCTTATCTATTTTAAGTTCAAACCAAAAGGTACTGCCCTCTCCAAGTTTTGATTTTACACCATATTTTCCTCCATGCAGTTCAATAACTTTTTTTACAATAGATAAACCTAAACCAGTGCCCATAACCGCACGTTTATGCCTTTTATCAATCTTATAGTATCTGTCCCAAATATATTGCAAGTTTTCTTCAGCAATTCCATCTCCATTATCTGTTACTTCAATAATAACATTTTCTCCGTAAATAACCTGTGACACGATTATATTTTTATTCTTACCTGTGTAGTTAATTGCATTAATTATTAAGTTATAAATCACTTGGGTTATTTTACTTACATCAGCACAAACAAATACTTCTTTATCATAACTAAATGATATTGAATATCCATCCTTTTTCACAAGTTCCCCAATACGTTCTGCAATACTTCTAACACTGTCTGTAAGATTGTATCTTGACAAGCTTAAATTCTGCATGCCAGCCTCAAGCTTTGAAATATCTAGTACATCATCTACAAGTGTTTTTAACCTCTGTACTTCATCCATTATAACCTGAGTTTCTTCTGGAGTAACTTCATCTGGAAAATCATGTATCATTTCTGCATAACTGTAAATGAGGCTTAAGGGAGTTCTAAGATCATGTGATATATTTGCCAAAAGCTCATGTCTTAATTCTTCTACTTTGCTAAGTTCAGTAGCCGTAGTATTAAGTGTATCTGAAAGCTCTTCTATTTCTTTAAAACCCTTTCCGTTGAAATGTATATCATAATTGCCACCTGCCAAAATCTTTGCACTTTTATTAATCTCTTCTATAGGTTTTGAAATTCTTTTTGCAATAATCAAAGCAAGCAATATAGATAACAAAATCATAATTGCAGTAACAACATATAACTGGTAGCGCAAGGTAGTAACCGTTGCATTTACAGGTGAAATAACTCCATTTACAAGAATGACCAAAGTTTTGCCACTGCTATTTTTTACAATTTTAGCATACATCAAAGATTCCACTGCCTGCATATCTGCTGGTGGCGATTGTCCTTTAGCCTCTTTATTTCCTAATGGCTTTTTAGGTGGAGAACTTATAACATGCTTATAATATTCGTTATTCTTACTTTTAGCACTTGAAATCATCTCAAGCTTATCTTTAAGAGAAACTTGATATTTTGTATTTGAAGATGATAAAATTTTTGTTCCATCCAAAGAAGCAACTTCAATGTAAATTTCACCGCTGCCAGAAATTCCTTTAACCAAGTCTGATAAATGCTTATTATTTATGTTATTTGCAATAGTGTTCACAGCATTTTTAACTTCAATAGCTTTTACACTTTTATAGAAAGCACCCAAAAAAACAATTTGAAAAAGCCACAAAATTACAAGCAGCAGTGCACAAAATCCAAAAATAAAACCAAATATCTTCCACTTTAACTTCAGCTTATTAATATTTAATTTCATACTTATCCCTCAAATCTATATCCAAGTCCACGTAATGTAACAATAAATTTAGCATACACACCAAGAGAACGTCTCAAAAGCTTCATATGCGTATCTAGTGTCCTATCATCCCCAAAATAATCATAACCCCATACCTCATTAAGAAGTTTTTCTCTAGGAATTACTATATTTTTATTTCGAATAAGGCAAAAAAGCAACTCATATTCCTTTGGGGCCATATCTACTAAAACACCGTCAATGGCTACCTTGTAAGCTGTCATATCCACTTCAAGACCTTCTTTTTTAAATATAACATGTCCTGCGTCTACTTCTGGCTTAGCACTGCTTTGAACTCTTTTTAAAATTGCATTAACCCTCATCATAACCTCTTTTGAAGAAAAAGGCTTAACTACATAATCATCAATTCCGATTTCGAAGCCATGAATCTTATCATATTCTTCTCCCCTAGCAGACAACATAATAACTGGAACATCATATATTTTCTTTATTTCCTTAACCGCCGAAAAGCCATCAAGCTCCGGCATCATAATATCCATAATTATAATATCAAATTTTTCGCTTTTGCATATATCCACTGCCTCCATGCCATCGCTAGCTTCTGTAACCTCATGTCCTTCAAAAACAGCATATCTTTTAAGTACTGCTCTTAATCCACTTTCATCATCGCATATAAGCATTTTTGCCATAATATTCACCTCTTTTTTATTATACTAAAAACAGAGTACAGATAACAGACACTGTACTCTGTTTTGTTATTTCATCGGTATTAGCTTTCCTCCCCCATTTAAAGTAACTGTTTTACCATTAAGCCAGTTGTTAGCACTGTTTGAAGCATCATAATAAACATTGTGTCCATTTGACTTAATGTTTGATAATGAAGAATCTGCATCAGTTAAAGCTGCTACATATGAATCTGCTGTTACACTCCATTTACTACTTGAATCTAGACTTACTGTTACTTTTGCAAGCTTGTTATATGCATTAATACTTCCTGTAAATATAGAACTATCTTTCAAGTTCATTGAAACCGAACTAATTTTATCGCATATAACCTTACCACTTAAAGTTTCACCATCTGCTGTAAAGGTAAGTTTTCCCCCATTCTTTCCACTAGTACCCCATCTACTTGTAGCACCCGCTGAAATAAGTGTATCAGTTGAATTTGTGACTTTAACATTTTTAAGACTTGCAACTGCATCAGTATTTGTAACAAAGAATAAAGCACCTGCTTTTGAAGCTAATGAACCACCTGTCATTGAGAAGGAAGCCGTTCCTGTTTCAGCATCTCCAGAATAGCTTTGATAAAGCATTACTCCATTTGTCTTTTCACCTGAAAGATTTACGTTATTTAATGTTATAGAGTTTTTACCTTCTACAACTGCTGCTTCAGCTCCTGTTGCTTTTATTGTCGCTCCTTCAACTGTAATTTTACCTGTACTATATATTCCAGGTGAATCTTGACCTGTCGTTGTCATTGAACCACTTTTAACATTAATAGTACCATTTCCTCTATCTGTAGCAATTGCTGCACTATGTTTACCTTGTGTACTTATTGTCACATTAGTGGCATTCACTGTACCAGTCATTGTAGCATCGAGTCCACGTGAAGAATCTTTTGTTGTAGCTATAGTTGTATCAGAAACATTTACAACAGAACCGCTGCCCGTAGCAAAAACACCATTTGAACCATTAGTTGCTGTATTAATTTTACTTCCGCTTATTGTAATTGTACTTCCTGCTTTAGCTACTAATCCTGCATTTAAACCATAAAAGTTACTTTGATCTTCACTTGTAGTATCTCCACTTGTTTTGTTTATTGTTGCATTTGTAAGTGTCAATTTACTGCTTTTATCGGCAATAACACCAGATTCATTAGCTTTCGTAGCTGTGTAAGTTTCCCCATCCTTTGAAGCCGTAGTTCCACTAACTGAATAAGCTGCTGTTCCCGTAATAGTTGCTCCGCTGCTGCTTCCACCTGGCGCTCCTCCTGGTGCACTGCCATTGCCTGGTTTGGCTGGAGGTGTGCCTTTCTTAGCGCTTTGAGTTACTGCCGTTTTATTTTTTGAACTAGTTGTTGAAGAACATCCTACGAATGTTGTTATACATAAACTTGCAGATAATATTATTGCAATCACTTTTTTTGATTTCATTTAAACCACTCTCTTTCATTAAACATTTTTATTTTTAACTTTTAGTTTATTTCTAACTTTTTATTTTGCTTCTTTCTATGTTTTTAGTTTACATCTCTTATCTGTTTTTTAATTGTAGTGAATCTGAACTTTATCTGAACTTTTTATTTTTGGCTATGTTTTAAATAAGTGTTGATTTTCACACTTATTTAAAACATAGCTTCCTTTAGTAAGTTTAGCTATTTTTAAAAGAATGTTGATGTGATGTGCTCATTTTTATGGACTCTTAGGATTGCTCGTTTATAATTTGCGTAATTTTGACTAGGACGGTCAAAGCCATTTAGGCATCAGGACGATGCATCTAAATGGGTAGCAAATTATAAATGAGCAATTCTTAGAGTCCATTAATATCATAAGCTCATATCAACATTCTTTTAAAACATAGCCTTCATATAATACATCCATTACAATTTTGCCACCATCTATTTGCTAAAATCCACCACTTACTTATAACGTATTGATTTAAAACAAATAAATTCTTATACTGATATCAATAAGTAATTAATTCAAATGAATTGGGGGGACTCACGTGGATGTGGAAGTTAAAATCGATCCTGCCTACACAAATCCAAAAGTTGTTATTCACACAAAAGAAATTACAAAAGAAATATCTGATTTAGTAAGTAATTTATCTAAAAACACTTCAAAATCAATACTTGGATTTAATAATGGTGAAATATTTATTATAAATCCCGATGATGTTATAAGTATATACAGTGAAAATCAGAAGATACTTGCCCGCTGCAATAATGGAATTTTTAATCTCAAAAACAGATTATATGAACTTGAGAAAGAACCTCCAAGTTCCACCTTTGTACGTATTTCAAACTCAGAAATTGTAAACTTTAGTAAAGTTTCAAGCCTTGATACTAATATAACAGGTACAATAATATTAAAGTTTACTACTGGTGAAAAAACATTTGTATCGAGAAGATATATGGAAAAAATCAAAAATTATTTAGGTGTGTGAGGTGAAGAATATGTTTTTAAAAAAGGTATTGCAGAAAGGAATTTTATTTATTTTAGCTGCAGCTCTTATTACAATGATAATGCATTTAATTTTATTATTCACTCCTGTAAAAGAATATCAATTAATTATTAACCAGCTTATACTATGGTGTGTAATAGGTAGTTTATATGTACAATTGCCAATGATAACTAAAACTGATGACTGGAATCTTGCCGCAGAGGTGCTTGTTGGTTTTATATTGTCTTCATTTGAGGTTTTTTCAGGGTATACAACTTTTGGCAATGGAAATGTAAAATCAGTTTACTTTATTGTTTTATCCATAAACTTCATCTTAATTTATGCTGCAATTTGTTTATTTAGGTACTTGAACTTAATACATGAGATAAAAAAAATAAATGAGAAATTATCGCAAAGGTAAAATTAATAGCAAAGAGAAAAAAACTCCATCCTGGGAAAATTAGTGTTTTCCTTATTTACTCTTATTTAATTAATGTTTATTAATGCTTTTGCATTTTTTAGTTGACATGCATTAATAAATGTTATATTATATTAACAAACATGAATATTCATTAACGTATATCCATGCTTTAATAAATATTATGGAGTGATATTGTATGTTTATTGAAGAACGTCATCAAGAAATTTTAAAAATGCTTAGTGAAAAAGGAAGAGTTTCTGTTGCTGAGGTACAAGAAAAATTCAACATTTCTGTTGATTCTGCAAGACGTGATTTAAGAATACTTGAAGAAAAGTTATTACTTAAGAGAACCCATGGAGGTGCTATACCTTTAATGCAAGTTGGTGCTATACCTTCTAGAGTGAGAGATATGAAAAACATGGAGATTTACGATAATTATGCTGCCATTGCAAAAAAAGGAGCAGAATTTATTAAAGAGAATGATATTGTGTACCTTACCAGTGCTTCACTAGGTTTCATCATGCTAAAATATCTACCAAAAAATATAAAGTACACCCTTGTATTAAACTGTGCTGCTCTAGCCGAAGAATTAAAGTATTGGGATAACATTACTTTATATATTGTTGGTGGAAAAATCCGCAAAAACGGCCCCGCCTCTATAGTAGACAGCTTTGCAACTTCTTTTGTGAAAAACATGCATTTTGATATAAACCTTATGACTGGTGGAGGAGTTGATGCAGAATTTGGACTATCCAATGGAACTGATGAAACTGCTACTTTTCAAAGAGCTGTTATTGAAAATGCCAGAAAAAACATTTTATTAATGCCAAATCAAAAAATTGGATTTAGGGCATTTATTAAAGTTTGTGATGTAAATAAATTTGATACTTTAATAACTGATTGGGATGCCTTAGAAGATGAATTGGTGAAAATAGAAGAGCTTGGAGTAGATGTTGTTGTTGTTGAAAAATAGTGTACACTAAATAAACATTTCGAACAAAGGTGTAGTGCAAAATTTAGAGTTATTAACTTTTGATAGTTGAGCTAGTTTCAATATATATTAAAACTTATCCAAACAAGGGTATAGTACAAAAACTTAAATAATAAGTGGGAGCTCTGCATAAAAAAATGATGTGAGGAATAGCATTGAAGAAATATTTAAATAAAATTTTATAAATCTTAGGGACTAAATCGCAAAAGTCTTAGAAATCTCAATTGTTTGAGCTGCCTCTTGCGAGTTATTGAAATTTCTTAGAATTTTGCGATTTAGTCTCTTAGATTTATTAATTTTATTTAAGATTTCAAGATGCCATTAATCGCATCATTTTTATGCAGAGCTTCCACTTATTATTTTGTTTTGCACTACACCTTTGTTCGCAATAATTTTAATTTACTTATTCCAAAGTCACTGCTTCTTGCACGACATTAAAGCTTTCCGATTTAAAGTTCCCATAAAATCTCCCTTTTTCTGCTGTGAACTTTAAAACACAATAATCATGATCTGTAACACCTTTAGAATAGTACATTTCGTCACCATCTTGCCAAATCATTTCTTTTGATGCTTCATCCTGTAATACTTTCATAGTACCTATTAACATTACGCCTCTAAAAAAACGTTTGTCAAAAAAATATATGCAAGCCTTTGGATTTTTTATATATTGACCTACCCTCATTGATGATGTATTAGTAGTAAAATAAAATTGTTTTATTCCTTCTCTTTTTCTTGGTGGTAACATCGCCTTAGTATTTGGAAATCCATCCTCATCTACTGAACTAATGATTGCTACTCCAACTTTATCAATCAAATTTCCTACTGTTTTTTCTGCATTTCTCACACTAACACCCCCATGTAAATATATACAATTAATCCTTTATTATACTTTTAATCATATTGTATCACAATTTCACCAATTAAACATTTTTATGCTATAATATATAATTGTTTTTTAAAAGACATTTATTTTCTTGTATAAAATAGGGGGACAAATTTTGAATAATTACAAAGGAATAGCATATGCACTTCTATCTTCAACAGCCTTTGGTATCATGCCTATTTTAGCTAGAATTGCATATGCTAATGGTTCTAATCCAACAACAGTATTAATATTTAGATTTCTATTTTCAACACTAATATTATTTACATATCTAAAACTTAGTGACATTAATGTTAACTTGAAAAAACGTCAAGCATTATTGCTTATATTTATCGGTATTACTGGATACACAATAACAACTCAAGCTTTATTTATATCCTATAATTATTTAGGCGCTGGACTTGCTACTACCCTACATTTTATATATCCAGTTGTTGTTTGCATAGCAAGTTTTGTATTTTTTAAAACCAAAATGAGCATAAAAAAAATAATATCTCTATTACTTGCCGCAATAGGTGTTTACTCCTTAGTTGGCTTTAAAAGTGCTACTATAAATATCTTTGGTGTTTCTTTAGCTTTATTTTCAGGTCTAGCTTATGGAATTACTTTAATTGCTCTCAATTTAAAATCTATAAAATCTTTAGACAATAGAGTTACTACAATGTACCTTTGCCTAGGTTCAACGATAGGTACAGTTCTATGTGGTACATTCAATAATTCTATAGTTTTAAATGTTAACCTTAAAATTGTAAGCTGTTGCTTAGGAATCTCCATAATTTCAACTATATTGTCAATAATTTTACTTTTAAAGGCAATAGAAATAATAGGTGTATCATCTTCATCTATCCTTGGAACTTTTGAACCTATTGTTAGCATAATTTTAGGTGTATTATTTCTAGATGAAGTTTTAACCTTTGCAATATTACTTGGGAGCACTTTAATACTAATTTCAACGATTATACTCGCAAAAGAAAAAAATACAAAGTACAATTTTTAGAGCAGAGTACAGATGACAGAGTACAGTGAATGATGATTTACCTTTCTCTTCTCTCAGGTAAATCTTAAACTTAATGTTGTCAGCTTCGCTGAGCACCATACATGGCGCAATTGCGTAAGTAATAAAAAATAAGTTTTAAGACTTTTATACGCTCGCGTAGAAAAATCATCCTTCACTGTACTCCGTACTCTTAGTTAAATTGTAATTTGTCGAGCAGAAACTTAATATTTGCAATTTTAATTTTTTAAGTTATATACCTATATTGTAGAGTCTATCGTGTTTCCACTAGAGCCATTTACATACAAATATTTTTTTGTATCATTACTTAAGTTTAATTTATCTACAAAACTATTCCAATTATTCACCTGCAATGCTATTATGTCATTTGCAAATCTAACATTATTAGAATATGGTGATTCACTTGAATTTGAAGCACCCTGAAGTAAAGAGTTTTTAAGCATATTTAGGCTATTAGAGTACTCTGTACGAAATTGTTGTAAATTAGTATTAGAAAGCTTTGCAAAAGAACTAAAGGAATTAAGTACTTCGCTCTCTCCACCAATTGTATACTGAGAGTTAGAAAAGCTAGCAATTTTAGTAGCTATATTTCTTGAAATGACCTTTGATAGCGTTTGTTTTAGATTACTCGACATATTAGAATTTTCAATCATAATATCACCTTTAAGCTTCATTTGCCCAAGATATGATCCTAAATCTGCTGCAGAATTAGTATATTCACCTCCACCCAATGAATTTATTACTGTACCAAGTGCCTTAATATCGCCATAGCTCATATCCTCAAATCTATTGCTATTAGTTGAATTTGAACTAGAAAAGCTCTCAAGTTTAGCAGTAAATTTCTGAAGACCTTCTCCATAATTGTTTATTACCTGTTTCCATTCATCTTGATTTTGTGCTTTTATATTATTAAATGTCTTTTCTTCATTTTTCACTACATCTACTATATGATTTTTAAATTCCTTCACATCAAAATTTTGCGAACTAATTCCTGCTGTATTTGTATATTCCCCATAAAGCCAACCTAAATTTCCATTCATAAAATTTCCTATACCATTGGCAAATGCATCAGATAATTTATCTAAAGCATCGTCAGCAACTTTATGTAAATCGTCAAGCTTGTCTTGCAATTCTTTTCCTGAATATTTTGATTTAATTGTGTCTTCATAAAAGCTTTCCTTTGCTACAAAATTAGTCATAAACTGAGGATCTGTAATGGTATAATCTTTTGAACAAAGTATACCTATTATCTTTTCATTTTGATTTGAGCTAATATCACCACAACTATCAGCTGCATACAAGCCCGCCCAATAATTTGTTGCAGCCCCTTCTTTAACTTGTTGATCATAATTTTTCTTTGTAGCTTCAAATAATTCTTCTTCTGTTGTATCGCTTGGTTTCATCTGTTTTTGATTTAATATTTTATTTATATCTAGCTTACATTTATTTAAACTAGGAAAACTATTGTTTGTATTTATTTCCATAATTATCTCCTTTTGATTAGACTAGTAATAATGTATTTAATTAACATTTATATTATCGACACTATTTTTTAGAAATTTATTACTTTGTTATTAAAAATATATATTTCCATCAATTGCTTTCACTCAAAATTTATACCTGTACCTAACTTATTTCCCTATATCACAATCTTACATTATTTCATAATTCCTGCTATAATTATCTTATATAAATTTTTCTATGATAAGCATTATAATTTTAATAACCTAATACTACGTAAATTTTACTCATTTATAATTGCGCAAATAAGTATAATAATAAAATTAACAGCATTAATCAACATTAAATAACTAAATGCTTAAAACGGATATCATAAGCTGCACTAGCACCTAAATTAATATTTTTAGAACTAGAACAAGGAAGGAAGTATACTCATCATGGGGCAAGATTCAAACATTTTTTCGGGATTAGAAGACTTAGGTTTTACAGATATAAGTAACATTGAAATATATAAAAAACCTGAAAAAGAAAAGGAAAGTGAACATAAAAATAAACCAAAATTAACAGAAGATATGTTTTTATATGATAAAGAAATAACTTGTCCTGTATGTGAAAGCACATTCTCAGCTCGTACAGTAAAAACTAGTGGTTATAGAATGAAAAAGAGGGACAGTGATTTTTATATAACCTACGAGATTATAAACCCATACTTTTACGATGTAATATTATGTAACACCTGCGGTTATGCTGCTATGAAGGCTGATTTTCATAAATTAAGGCAATTTGAGATAGAGGGTATACAAAAAAACATTGCATCAAAATGGCATGGCAAAAAATATCCTCAAATATATGATATAAACATAGCTATTGAAAGATACAAACTATCACTATTAAATTATTCAATTATTGACTCAAAAGCTAGTAAAAAGGCTATGAATTGCTTAAAACTTTCATGGTTATATAGAGAACTTGGGGATACAAAAAATGAGGAATTATTTAGAAAAAATGCTCTTATCGGATTCAAGGATGCTTATCTTAACGAAGCCACTCCTATATATGGTATGGATAGTTTTGCTATAATGTATTTAATAGGTGAATTAAATAGACGTTCCGGAAATTACGATGAAGCATTAAAGTATCTAGGTGATGTAATAACTTCTAGGATCGCAAATAAAAAGATAAAAGAAATTGCAGCGGATCAAAGAGACTTAATAAGGGAAGAATTAAAAAATGCAGAAACTACTGAAGATATTAGTGATGCAGATACTACTGAAAATAAGAAAAAAGAGGGATTGCTTTCCAAATTGTTTAAGTCGTTTTAAAGATAACTAAGGCGAAACCATATTAATAGTTGAAAAGGTTTCCTTATATGTGAAAACTTAAATTGTGTCAGCTTCGCTGACACAATTTAAGTTTAAGATTTACCTGAAAAGCGAAAGGTAACTCTTAATTCACTGTCTTCTGTCATCTGTACTCTGCTTTTCAAATTTCATATTGCTCATCTATACTAGTCTTGCTTTTTAGAATTGTGTTATTGTAAACTTCCTACAAATGTAGTTATACTTTGTGCTGGAAGTGCTGCTGTAAAGCTTCCATTAACAACATTTATGTTGGCATTTGATTCAAGCATATTTGCAGTTGATGAAGTTATCCATGAGGAAACTTTAGAAACTTTAGCATTTGGTATATTGAAGCTTTGATTTACATTAGAAGTTCCTTGATTTATAGCAACAATAACTACTTTATTATTTCCTGTATAAGCTGACACATAAACGCTTGTTTGAGGATTAGTTGTAGCATCAACTCTATTGTATCCAGCACCAATAAATTTTGAATATTGACCAAGTATATCTGCTCTTTTTGAAGTAACCCCAGTTTGAGGATTGTATAAACCATTGTCATTGCTAAATATCCACCAATTAACATAAGCACTCATATTTCCTACTGTCATACAATCATTAATCTCTTTAGCCATATTCATGCAAGTAGATATATTTTCCCCTTCAAAATAGTGTTCTGTCATCCATATTTCTTTTCCTTTGCTACGTGCTAAAGGATAATCCTGAATAGTAGCTCCATAGAGGTGGCCTCCAATAATTGAAACGTAAGGTGCAGTAGCTGGATCATTAAGTGTAGGATCTGATAGGGCGTGATTAAAGCCTAAAGATTCAGGCATAATAATTCTAGCTGATTTAGATAATGTAGCACCATAACCCTTAATAAAATCATGCAATTGTTGTGCTGTCCAACTACAGCCATCATATGAAGCTGGCCAATCTGGTTCATTTTGAATAGAAAGTGCATATAAAGGAACTCCATTGCTTGCAAAGTAATTTACAAATGTTTTTAAGTAATTTGCATAATCACCATAAGAAGAAGGTTTCAAGGATGCTCCATTTGTACCTACCGTTGAATTATTAGTTTTCATTGAAGCTGGTGGTGTCCATGGTGTAGCAAATACAATAGCACCTCTCGCTTCTGCTTTTTTTGCATTAGAAAGTTCATCTGCCCAAGCACTGTAATTTCCTCTATTCCAACCATCATTTGGCGCAATGCGGACTCTTAAAATATTAAGTCCTATATTTTTATAAAGAGCATCCATACAAGTATCATTAATAGCTCCACACCATGCACTAGACGCACCAAAGCCTCTAATCACCTGATCTTTAGCTGTTAAATTTACTGTAACGCTATTTGCAGCCGCTTTAATTGATGTATTTCCACCTACAAATGGCAGGCACGTTATAGAAACAACCATTAAAGATAATATTAATTTTTTTACTCGTTTATTCATTTTCATATCCCCCATATAATTTATTTATAGATAAGCAATTTGAAAAGTTAAAATTGCTTTTACCAAGTTCATCCTGTAAAATTACAATTTGAAAAGCAGAGTACAAAGTACAAAGTACAGAGTACAGTGAATGATGATTTGCCTTTCGCTTCTCTCAGGTAAATCTTAAACTTAAATGGTGTCAGCTTCGCTGAGCACCATATATGGTGCCATTGCGCAGCAATAAAAAAATAAGTTTTTAGATTTTTCGCAGTGCTAACGGAGAAAAATCGTCCTTCATTGTACTTTGTACTCTGTACTTTGTACTTTGGCTTCTCCCCGATAAATTGTAATTTGTCAGGATAAACTTGGAACTTGCAATTTTCAAGTTTCAAGTTGTATATCTCTATTAGTTTTTAATTAAATTGCCAATAATCAATATTGAATAAGTTTTGGCTGCTATTTCCTGTAAACTTAAAGAAAATATTGTGTACACCACTAACGCTTTGTACATTGCATTGCATTATTTTCCACTGTTGTGCTCCACCTGTTGGAGTTACATTGAGCTTACCAATAACTTGTCCATCAATACTGTCTAAATGTATTTCTATTTGACCACCTACTGTCGATGCAATATTTGCTTTAAAGGATTTGGCGCCATTTCCAAAATCAGCTTTTGATACGGCAAGCCAATCTCCATTGTTTATATTTGTAACATCCATATTAACACTGCTTACCATACTTCCTGGTGCCTGACATTTTTCAGTTGAAATGCCACCATTCCAGCCAATTGTCTCTGCCTCTGTTCTTACATATGGATTAAGATTAGCTACCTGAGGTACACCTTTCATATCTTCTGTAACATTATTAATACTTCCATCTGGATTATATGAAAGTTTGTTAATCATAGGTGAACGATATCCTTTTGTAATTCCCATAGCTTTTCCTAGAGTCTGTGCATGATATACTACATACCATTGATTGTTAAATTGAAAAATATCATGATGATTATTACCACCTACTCCAAAAAATGATCCTGGATTGTTAAGAAAAGTCCCCTTGTAAGTAAATGGTCCCATAGGATTGTTACTTGTCATATAAGCAATTGTTCCTGGAGTTGGACTTCCAGCTGGATGTGTTCCAGAAAAATTGGAACAATAAGAATAATAATATTTGCCATTATATTTGTTTATGCCTGAATCTTCAAGCATAAAGGGTGAATCAATTACTGCTGCGTTTCCAACAGTATGGATCATATCACTACTTAATCTTATAACCCTAGCTGTTTTTGGATTTGCAATTTGCGCTTGTGTTGGATACTGACCACCTGGTATGCCACCACCAAAATATAAATAGCCAGATCCATCATCATCTATAAATGCTGCTGGGTCAAAAAGCCATGGAACATTACCAACTCCAGGAGTGTTAGTAGTAACTATAGCTTGTCCAAGAGGGTCTGTCCATGGTCCAATTGGACTATCTGCTGTTAATACTCCAATTCCCCCTCCACTGTTTGCAAAATAAAGAAAGAATTTATCTTTACCGTTTATAACCTTATGCACAGCTGCTGGAGCCCATGAATTAGCTGCCCACTTTGCAATACCACTAGGACCTGCAACTGGTATTTCACCGCAATCTGTCCAGTTAACCATGTCAGAAGATGATATAACACTTATTGTTTTAATGTTGCTATAATCGTTATTAATTATATTTCCAGTTCTATCATACTCAAATTTATCACTAGACATATAAACGTATACCCTGCCATTGTAAACCATAGCAAATGGATCTGCTCCAAACTTATGTGTAATAAGAGGATTGGAGTCTCCTGGAAGCTTCGCAAGAGCATTTGTAACTCCTGTTGCCGTAACTTGTTTTTCAAGCAAACCATTATTTATGGAATTTTTGCTTAAACCTGCTAATAATAAATTTGTGCTATTGGAAAATTTTTTATTTACAATGCTTTTTTTACTCTCATTTGCATTCACTATAGAAGTATTCACAGAAAGACTAATTAATAATGAAGCAGTTAATAAAAATATTCCTGATTTTCTTATCATTTTTAAATTCCCCCTATATAAATTTTTTACTTTACATCCATTACCATAATTATATGTATTATGTAGTATTTTATCAATTCTAATAAAACCCAATATTAAGTAAATAATCTTTTTTACATCAAATTATCTCCTTCTTACAGTTAATATCTAAAAAAGAGTCATTTTATTACAATATTTACAATAAAATTTTATTTATATAGTGAATTTGAAATGCCAAAATTAAAAATTCCAAATTTATCCTAAAGCCAATGATTTTCAATTCACAGTTCACGATGCACAATTCACAATGAAGGATGATTTTCTTCCGCTTTGCTACAGAAAATCTTATAACTTATTTTTGATTGCTTACGCAATCGCGTAATTACTGTTTTCAGCGAAGCTGACAACAGTTAAGTTTAAGATTTACCTGACGTAAGTTTATTAATATACAAAGTTTTATTGCACTACTATTGAAAGTACTTATACTAAGTTAAAGAACCTACATGGGCTTTACGCCCAAACCCCTAGTATGTGTATCATTCATTGTGCATTGTGAACTGTGAATTGTGAATTAAAAAAATTGTTATAAGGATACATTTGGAATTAGTAATTTATATTTTTGAAGTAATATATCTAGAGATAAACAGCTTTTAATACTATTTTGCTAAAATTTCTCTTAAGTATTCACTTAACTCCTCAGCTGCTTTCCTATGAGCTAATACTCCTGGATGGCATCTTGAACCAACTGTTTCTTCTGTTGTATTCGGAAGCTGAAACACTGTAATTTTGTTATCTCCAGTTTCATTAATAAAATTATCTATGGCACGATAGATTGAAGGCATCACAGGTATTCCGAGCATTCCATATACCCACACAATATGCGCTTTTTTATTATATTCTCTAAGCTTAATTAAAAAAGCCTTAATAGCATCTTCAAAAGCCTTCAAATCTTTATCATTGTAAGTACCATCTTCACTCAATCTCTGTTTATGTGTTTCTCCAGTTACTTCATCCTTCCACTCTGGTGAATTAAAAGCTTCTGCATCATTTGTCCCAAGATTAACAACAACTACATCTGGCTGCCAAGCAGAAAAATCATTTTGCTCAAAAGCACCTAAAGCTTTATTTTTTTCTCCAGTAAGGAGACCACAAACTTTATCATAATACTCTGGAATATTATAATGAGGATTGTTATCCCAACTTGTAAGAACTCCCCATCCACTCTGAGAAATAACTCTATAATCCGCATTTAAGGCTTCTGCTGTCATATACGTATAATTATTTATTGCACTAAACCACATAGGAATCCATTCTTGCTCCTTTTTAGCTCCCACTGTTCCTTCCCCAGAAGTAATGCTGTCTCCTATGAACTCAATTCTATATGGCTTTTCAGAAACAGGCAAAAATTCACCATTAAATTTTATTGCATGTATCTTTAAAGAACAATCAGGATCTCCATTCATGGCTTGTACCTCTCTTACAATCCGGAGATTTTTAACATCATTTTCATCCATATTCCTAAATATACAAACCCAGTATCTTCCCGCAATTAAAATTTGTCTGCTTACAAGGGCAGAATCTACAAGTACACTAATCCAAGGTTCATACATATCATAATCTACCTCAACCTCAATCCAGAGTTCTGAGCCCTTTACATTTAACTCAATACCACTTCCCGTCCAAAATAAAGTTAGTGGTGAAAGACTTCCTGCTACTCTCCCGTGAACCTTTAAGTTTTTAATATCCGACAGCATATATAGCTTTAAACTTTCATTTTCTTTCATTTTACCCGTCCCCCATAATATTACTTTTCTACATAAAACGTATTTATTGAATGTGATTTTACACTTGCCGAAAAACTTTCCCCATTACACTCAAATGTAAAGCTTCTATCATTATCCATGGCATTTCCAACTATAACTACTAAATCACCATTAGGATTTTCAAATACAACTGAATTTGATGTCCAATGTCCACTTGTCACAACTTTTCTTGCCCCTGGCTTTACAAAATGAGAAAAGTGTTTCATAACATAAAATTCTGGCTGATAAACAACTTTTTTTGTTTCTTCTTGTACTGTTATCATGCTATTTTGCTGCCATCCCCAAGTACTAACTCCGCCTTCCGGTAATACCATGTTCCAATATATATAACTCTCTACACCATGTTGAAAATAATGCCAGAATAGTCCAAATACATATTCTGCATGTTGCCAACTATTTTCTCCATTTCCGCATTCATTTTCTGTTTGCATTAGCCTTATTTTTGGATAACTCAATTCTGTTTGTTCAATTACATGCTTTCCACCCCATTGAAAGCCTACTCCAGAAATATACTTACGAGCATCCTTATCTGCTAAAACCGTATTAACATATTGATCATAAAATTCAGAAAAAGAAGCACATCCAGGCATTGATACTTGAAAATCAACAAATGGACCATTTATAGTTCCTAGCCATATCTCAGCAGCTACTTTTTTTTCTTTCATTTGTGGTCCCAAGTAGTATTTAACAAAATCTCTAAGCTCTTTCCCACTCCACAAGCATGATGGAAATTTTTGATCTGCCATTGGCTCATTTTGAATGTGAACCTGATCTACTTTCACTCCCTCTTTCTCATACTTTTCTAAAAACTTTATAAAATAATTTGCATATGCCTTAAGCGTTTTGTCTTCCCATTTCAATTTTCCGTAGTTATATGTACGTTTTGTCTTCATCCATATTGGAGGACTCCACGGAGAAGCAAATAGTGAGATTTCAGGTTTTCTTTTTATTGCCTCTTTAATGTATGGAATTAAATATTCCTTATCTCTTTCAATTGAAAAATTCTTTAATTCGTAATCATCTGGAGTTTCATCATAACTATACCATTCTAAAGCATAATCACTAGCACCCATAGGTAACCTCCCGACATTAAAAGAACATCCTTCCTCGTTAAATAAATCATCTAAAATCTTGTTTCTAGTTTGGTTATCTAACTTTTTTAGGGTCTCCCATCCAGCTTCATTAAAGCACCCACCAAATCCTTTAACTTTTTGTTTTCTCTCACTTGTAACCTCTAAGGTGTCTTCGTATTTTTCGCTTTTTAATTCGCCTTCCTTCCAAAATTCTTGTTCATTGCTATAAATATATTTAATCACTTTCATTATCTTCACCTCTTTAAATATTTTTCATAGTATTTTTATGCAAATTTACTTTCAAGTTTCAAATACTTTATCTTTCATAATACTTTTTTATAACTTTTTCTGCTGGTTTTCCATACACTTCGTATCCCTTATCCTTTTCGGCTCTACTTAAGGAATACTGTTTCCATGCCCAATCCCACATTGCAAAACCAGAAACCCATTTTCTTTTAAATGTGGCCTCAAACATAGCTTCATACCATTCTGCTTGCTCAGCTAAATCAACATTTCCTTCCTGGCACCAATCATTTGGGACAGCAGAAGAACCTTTGGTTGACATGCATCCAGCTTCTGCAAAGAAAAACGGCTTATTAAATTTTTTAACTACCTTTTCAATACGATCTAATTCCTTTTCCCAATCTAAAAGTGGATAATAACCGCTTGAAGAAATCACATCTATGCAATCCCACCACTTTACGTTGTGCTCTTGGTATTTATCTGTATTGTAGGATATTAAGTTATGATACACGCCCCTTATATCTGCTATAAGCTTTCGCCACTCCTCTTCTCTTCTTTCTGACATAACCATCTCACAACCAGCAATAAACATTTCGCAGCCCATTTTTTCCGCAATTGCTGCATAATGAAGCTGAAAATCTGTATATGCTTTAAACCAATTACTCCATTTTGGCTCACAATGAACATCTTCATCAAAGAAATTAATATGTGCTCTCCAGGTTCCATTCTTACAATTTACTGTTGGCTTAAGCGCTACTCTAAGCCCTATTTTTTTTGCATACGCTATAATATCTTCCAATTCCTCATCTGATACTGTTGAATTTGAAGTATAACAAATCTCTTCTGACTGTGGAGTATCCTGCAAACCATTTGGCACAAGTATTATAAAATTGATTCCAACTCTCTCTTTTAAATTATCTAAACTTTTATAAGCTTCTTTATTTTTATAGCTTCCCCTTCTTGCAAAAGGTGCAAAAGTAAATCCCTTAATAAACTCCAAAAAATTCATCTCCTTAGTCTATTCTATATACATATAACTATATCAATTTGCTTTTCCATCTGATATAATACAATTGTTTAAAAATGGAATGAATCTATTTTATGGAGGCTGCTATGAATTATTTATTTGAAGAAAATAATATTTTAACTTCACCTTATGAAGCCTTTTTATTTGATACAAAACATGATGGCTTTCCTGTAAAAGCTCATTGGCATTATTTCATGGAAATTATTTTTATGATTAAAGGAACCGCTATAATAAATTGCAATGACGAAGAATACACCTTGGAACCTGGTGACTTAATTTTATTTCACCCTCAAGCAGTGCACGCAATTTTTACAGCTTCACAGGAACCGCTAAAATATGATGTGCTTAAATTTGATATAAATAGTTTAAATATAACTATCAGCAATACTTCAAAGCTTAGTGCAATTTTTAAATCTGCAATAAATGATCCCGCTGCACCCATTTTACTTCCTGCAAAATTATTTAAAAACTTTTCCTTAGATAATATACTTAACAGCTGTATTGAAGAAATATTAAATAAAGATTATGGATATGATATCCGCTTTCAAGCTTTAGTGTCCTCACTGTTAATTGAAATTCTTAGAATATGGAGAAGAAATGGTTTTAATACAAATACTACTGCTTTAGTTGCATCAGACACGGATTCCTTGTATACGATTTTACAATACATAGACGAGCATTCTCATGAGACTTTAAAAGTGGAATATTTAGCTGAAAAGTGCCATATGAGTTATTCTTATTTTGCGAAAAAATTTCATGAACTATATGGACAATCTTGTAAGGATTACATTGAATTTATAAGGATAAGCAAAGTTAAGGATTTGCTATTATTTACGAATTTTGATTTAAACTATATAAGCCAAGAGACAGGTTTTGCAGATTGCAGTCATTTAATACGCACTTTTAGAAAAAAGACAGGTGTAACACCAAAGCAATTTAGGTTGAAGCATACTATAACAAAAATGTGAAATCAAATTTATTAATTTGGGCCGCTTTAAATTGGCACACTTTTAGGTAATTCGATATTAATCGCAATTTCATTATCATTGCATTCTGCCCAAATTTTTCCCCCATGAAGCTCAATGATTTTCTTCGATATAGGCAGTCCCAGTCCAGAACCTTCAATTTCAACATTTCTAGATTTATCGATTCTATACATTTCATCAAACATTTTTATTAAATCTTCTTTACTAATATTATCCCCTTCATTAACAAAGGAAAGCTTAATAACTTTATCTTCATCTGACATTATAATTTTAAAAATAGAATTTTTATAACTATACTTTTCCACATTTTTTATTAAATTTTCAATAACTCTAATGAATTTTTGAATATCAATTTCACAGATTAATTCATTTTTGGTACATTCAATTTCAACCTTTATATCCTTTTCTGATAAAAATAAAACATGTTCCCCAACTATTTGATTTACTAAAACTGCTATATTAAATGGAACTTTATTTAACTTTACATAGTTATTTGAAAGCTTGGTGTATTCAAAAAGTTCTTCAATTAATTTTTTTAAACTTTTACTTTTTTCATAAGCTACTCCTAAAAACTCCTGCTGCTTTTTTGTAAAGTTTTCTTTATCACTATCAAGAAGCTCCATATATCCAATTATAGATGTTAAAGGTGTTCTTAAATCATGTGAAACTGCAACAATCAATTCATTTTTAGCTTCTTCCTGCTTTTTTTCCTTTTCATAATTCTCTTTAAGCCTTTCGGACATTGCATTTACATCCTCAGCTAATCTGGCAATTTCATCTCCTCCCTTTATTTTTATAGGATTTAGGTATTGTTGAGTTTTTATGCCTTTAACACTTTCTCCTATATATTTCAAATACTTAATACGCCCATTAATTGCAATAAAAAAAACAACTACAAAAGTTACTAATCCTAATGCTAAAAATGCAAATCCCAAAGCAACCCCATATTGAGCATAATATTTAGGACCCAGATTAAATACATTTTCTATTATACTTGCTAAAGATATCGTAACAAAATAACTTATTATAATATCAATAGGAATTAAAATTAATAATTTTACCATTATATTATTAATCCACATTTTTTTCATATCTTATACCCAACTCCCCAAACAGTTTTAACGTATTTCGGATTTTTAGGATCTAGCTCAATTTTTTGTCTGAGATTTGTTATATGAACCACAACAGCAGTGTCTGCTACTGCAAATTGCTCATTCCAAATACTCTCATATAGTTTTTGAACCGAAAAAACCATTCCTCTATTTTTAGCTAAGCATTCTAATATGTCAAACTCCTTTGGTGTAAGCTTGACCTTTTCTCCCCTTACTATAACTTCATGTGTATCAAAATTAATAGTTAAATCTTCAATAGTAACAATGCTACTGTTTTGAGGTTCTGTATTGAACTTTTTATATCTTCTAAGTTGCGCCTTTACCCTAGCTATCAGCTCCATGGAACCAAAAGGTTTAGCGATATAATCATCAGCGCCTACTGTTAATCCTTCTATCTTATGGATTTCTTCATCTTTTGCTGATAAAAATATTATAGGCATAGTATAGTTTTCTCTAATTTTCATACAAGCACTTATACCATCCAAAACTGGCATCATAACATCTAGAATAACTAAATCAAATTTATTTTCATTAATTATAATTAAAGCTTCAGCTCCATTAGCAGCTTCTTTAACATTATATCCCTCATTTTCAAGGTAAACTTTGATTAAGTTACGAATACTCTTGTCATCATCTACAACTAAAATATTTGCTTTCATACACCTGTTCCTTTTCTAAAATTAAATATCCATTGTAAAAATGGTCAATATTTTTTGCCTTAATTTTTGCACTTCAAGACATAAGCTGGTGGTAGATTTAAAAACACCTTTTTTCTTATAATTTTATCAAAATATGTCCTAAAAAGCTTCATTTTAAATAAAGAATATTGAAAAGTTATAAATTCACCTTTACCTTTTAGTATTTCTTTTGTAACTAATAATATTCTTCTGCTCATAGCATCAGGTAAACTTGCAAAAGGAAGCCCTGAAACTATGTAGTCAACCTTATTAATCTTATAGTTATTTAAATGTTGCTTTAAGTTTTCCGCCGAATCATTTATGAGTATGAAATTAGGCTTGTCCTTAAACTTTTCTTTTAATATTTTATAAAATTCTGCATTATATTCTATAGCAATAAATATAGTATTATCTCTTTTTTTATTTAATATTTTTTCTGTAAAAGCTCCTGTTCCTGGTCCATATTCAACTATACATGAAGCATTAAAAAAATCAATGTCTTCAACCATCTTATATGCTAATTTTTTTGAGCTTGGCGCTACTGCACCTACTGTTCTTGGATTTTTTATATACTGTTTTATAAAATTACTAATATCCATTTTATCTTACCCCTCTATTTTAATATGTGAGTAGTATAAAATACAAATATTAAGCTTTTACCAAGATAAATATTAAGAATTATTAAGACGCCTTAATTCTATTCCATATATAAAACGTATAGTATGATACAAAAGCAATTGCAAGAACCGCAAAAACTTTAAAAATAAATGTATTCTGAAGCCCATTTCCTAAAAAACCATATAAAAATATCATAGGTGCATCCGCCATTACTGTAACTAAAATGCATTTTTTATAATTTAGCTTTATACTTGCAGCTAAAACAGTAATTAAATCTGAAGGAGTTACTGGACAAGCTATTCCCAATGCTAACACTTTATAACCGTGTTTTTTAATGATTGCTAAGTTCTCTTTATTTTTTTCTAGAAATTCTTCTCCTAGTAATTGTTTTTGAAAAAACCTTCCAACTACATACATAATACTTTGTGAAATTGCCAAAGATACGACTGATAAAATAAAGCCTTCATATGGACCAAATATCATACTTCCACAAATAATGAAAATGGTTTGAGGAATAAAGAATACTACCCTTACTGTTGATAAAAATACAAATAGACATCTCATTTTAATTGGATTATTCCCTATAATGGCATTAATTTTATTTAAGTCTGTTGTAACCAGTCCAAGCCTATGTAATACACATACAACTGCTGTCCAAAAAATTAAAATCATTATTATTTTATTCTTTCTTTTCATATTAACCTCCATTGTTAAAAAAATATGCTCAACTACAATTGCACACTACATTCTTTTGTGTAGCTTTCATTTTGATATTCTAAATTAATTCTTTTAAGATTTTGCATATAAAATTATTAAGATTTACTAAGATTTTGCTATCCTATACAAACAAATATAGCCAGTCAAAGTGACTAAACATATCACTTTAACTGGCTATATATACTATTAACTATATTTATTCTAATTAGATTGTTTTAAAGCACTTTTCAATATCATCCAACTGATTTTTGAAATTTTCTGCAGCTTCTTTTATTTCCTCTTCATTTTGCCTTTCTAATATTTTTTCAAAATGTTCAGCAAGCACGGAAATAAATGCTCTCTTATCACCAAGTGCTTCCTCATATAACCTTTCTGCCCTCGCCAAAAGATATCTATTTTTCGCTCTTTCCCTTGGATGAATTTTTATATCCTTAAGAGCTACAAGCCTTTTTTCCACTTCCTGTTCAGACATTACTCCAGGATTTTCTTGAATTACAACCCTCTTTGTAGTGCCAGTCTCAACAGCTGTAACTTCAACCTCAAGAATTCCATTAATATCATAAGTATATCTTACATCTATAGATTGTTCTCCAGCTGGTGCAGGTGGTACATTTATTTTAAGAGTACCAAGTTTAACATTGTTTTTAGTTAACCTGCTCTCACCTTGAAATATATCCACTCTTATTTTAGTCTGCTTATTAACTATAGTATAAAGTCGTTTTACCTTGCTTACAGGTATTGGAGTGTTTCTTTCTATTATTGGGAAAAAGTATCCATCCTTATAATCACTTTCAGATATCCTGTGAGCAACCTCTGTGCCTAATGTATATGGGCAAACGTCTGTAAGTATTAATTCTTCCAAATTTTCATTTCTATCCTTGAGAGCAACTTGAATTGCTGCACCAAGAGCAACTGCTTCATCTGGATTTATATTAGAATACGGTAACTTTCCAAACATCTTACTTACAACCGATTTTATAAACGGCATGCGTGTAGCCCCTCCAATTAAGATTACCGCATCAAGATCCTCCGGTGCTAAATTTGCATCCTTTAAAGCCCTTTCTATTGGCTGACGAAGACGTATTAAAAGGGTATTTGCGAGTCTTTCAAATTCATCTCTAATAATTTTCTTTTCAAAAGTTTCATCATCTTTAGTAAATTCCATTTTGCCTTCATTATTATTACTTACAGCTTTTTTGCAAATTTCAGCCTGCTTATATATAGCTGAACGTTCCTTATTGTCAAGAGAATCGACATCTATTTTATTAATTTCAAGAAAGTAAGATACCAGTAAATTAGTAAAATCTTCACCACCTAAAAAATTATCTCCTGCTATAGATTTAACCTCCATTATACCTTCAAACATCTCTAAAATGGATACATCAAAGGTTCCTCCCCCAAGATCAAATACAAGAAATTTTGTATCTGCATCTTTTAGATGAATTCCATAGGATATTGCTGCCGCAGTAGGTTCACTTATGAGTCTTTCTACACTTAAACCAGCAAGTTCTGCTGCATGCTTTGTAGCCTTTCTTTGAGTATCATTAAAATATGCAGGAACACTTATAACAGCTTCCGAAATCTCCTCTTTTAAAAATGCCTCTGCATCTGCTTTCAAAGATTTAAGCACAAAAGATGATAAATCCTCTGGTGAAAATACATACTCACCTAACTTATAAAGCTTACTTGTCCCCATATATCTCTTAAATGCAGAAGCTGTATCCTGTGGATGTGTAATAAGTCTCTCTTTTGCAATTTTACCCACAAGTATTTCACCATTTTCATCTACGCTTACTATGGATGGAGTAAGATTTTCTCCAAAAGCATTTGGTATTATCTTTGGTCCATCATCAGTAAAATAAGCAGCTAGGCTATTGGTTGTTCCCAAATCAATTCCTATCTTTGCCATCCTCAATCACCCCAATTACTTTTTAATTTGGCTATATTTTATTATATCGGTTTTGTTTTTGGTATGTAAACCATAAAGTTACAATTTAACACAGAGTACGGAGTACAGAGTACAAAGTACAGTGAATGATGATTTACCTTTTGCTTTGCTTAAGTAAATCTTAAACTTAATGTTGTCAGCTTCGCTGAGCACCATGTATGGCGCGATTGCGCAGCAATAAAAAAATAAGTTTTCAGATTTTTCGCAGTGCTAACGGAGAAAAATCATCCTTCGTTGTACTCTGTACTCTGTGTTAAATTGTAATTTATAAGTATGAATTTTGTATAAGTAATTTTAATTTTTTAAATTGCTTATCTATAGAAACGTTTCTCTTTAAATTTCTTGACATATATTAAAATATAATATACGATTACCTTGCACAATGTAACTTTAATATACATATTGTGTATTATATCTATATAGATATACCAGCTCAACTATTAAAATTCATGTGCACCATAATGCCAAGAAACCAGCGTTTTGGTACAAACAAATTTTAAGTTTCACAATGGTATATCTCTATTACAGGAGGAAAAGTTTGATGAATCCCATACCTAGAAAAGAACGAGAAAGACAAGCAAGAGAAGAAGATATAATAAATGCAGCAGAAAAAATATTCATAGAAAAAAGTTATAGTGGAGCTTCAATGGAAGAAATAGCAAAGGAATGCGAGTTTACTAGAAAAACGCTTTACCAGTATTTCAGTAACAAAGAAGATTTATATTATGCAGTTATAATCAAAGGCTTTACTAGACTTTTAGCTTATTTTGAAAAAGAAATAAAAAATGGAACTACTGGCTTTGAAAAGCTTCAAAATATTGGCTTTGCTTATTATAAATTTTATAAAGACTTTCCTGGTACTCTTAACCTTATGAACTATGTTGGATACGTTAAATCAAAGAAGGAAAACATACATAAACACGAGGAATTTAACAAAATAACAAACTTAGTAGCACAAACTATTGCAAAAATCATCGATGAAGGTAAATCAGATGGTAGCATTCGTACAGATATTGATACAATGAGCGCAACTCTATCCTCTGAGTTTCTAACAACTGGCTTTTTTAACATGCTTTCTGTATCTGGCGCCACCTTTATGAGTCACTTTTCACTTAATGAAGATGATTTTATACATTTTAATATTACTTTACTCTCAGGTATTTTCCGCAATAAAAATGATATGCTTTAACCCAAAATACCATATGATTGTTTTTGAGGTTTACCTAAAATTTCGGCAGGAATAGTATCAATTCCTGTAATCACCTTTAAAAAGGTTTGTATTTGCTCGTACATTATTTCAGCATCTAATTTATCAATATCCACATTTGATGATATCTTACACAAATAATCTGGAGCAGGAACAAGTGAAATTGTTGGTATGCCCTCTTGAAAAAGTGGCTGCCCTTCACCAAAATAAATATTATTCCTAGGTCTTAAGGTAATAGTTCTAACTTTATTTCTTCCTTCTAAAGCTTTAATGTATATATCATTCATCACATTATTCCCTGTGTATACCAATTCAAGGTCTATTGGATTAGTTTTACTATAAGTTAAATGTTTTTTATCATCCTTCCATTCTGTGCAGCCTAGATGTTCAATTGTAACAGCTGCCACTGCTTTTTTATTATTACCTTTTCCATCCCAAAACTCAGGATGATCCTGTAACCATCTTGAAGTTGCTTGGCGATTATTTACTCCAAACTGAGGTAATTGAAAATGCCCCGTAGCAAATACAAATATAATTGTTCGATTTCTCTCGCTAAGTGGAAATTTAGAGAAATAATGAGCCAAAGCAAGTAACCCTATACCCCCATTTTCTTCACATGCATTCGGACCATCTGTATGTGTATTTACAATTATTGTTTCCTTTGTATTACTTCCAGGCAGTACTGCATAAATTGATTTTGATAAAGCACTGCTTTCTACCTTTGCCTCTAAAATAATATTTGCCCTAACTTTAGTTCTAGCAATTTTTTTTAACCTATCTCCTGTTTCTCCATCCACCCAAATAGCTGGACATCCTTGATAATCGACTGTGAAAGGCAAATATTGCTTCACAGCATTGTCGTAAGATAATTTTCTCCAAATGCATATAACTCCAAGCACACCTTCCTCTGCCGCCCTTTTTAAATTAGGACCTTTCAAAACAGATCCAATAACAGGATTAGTTATTAAAGCTGGAAGTTTAACTTGCTTTGGATAAGAATTTCTTTTTTTGAAAATCACAGAACTAGGCATTGATGGTATGTTTACTTCTACTATTGCTATTTTTCCTTTAGCCTTTTTAAAATCACATTTTTTCTTACCACAATATATAAGTTCACCACTAACCCCATCCTTTGATGTTTGTCCTGAATAAGGATAATAGGAGGTTGTTTTCAATTCTTCTATTGTTTCGTTATTTTTTTGAATAGTTAGCTTACAATCTTTTGCTTCCCATTTATTAAATTTATATTCATCATGAAAAACTTCTAATCCATAGTTTCTAAGCTCATTTTCTATAAAATCAATATATTTTTTATGGGAAGCAGTTCCTGTTAATCTAGGTCCAAGATTATTTATAAACTTTTGAAAATTCCATAACTCTTCTTTACTCAAAATCTTCTTCTCTAAATTTTTTATCATAATATTCCCCATCCTTTAATTGACATTTGTTGATTAATTGATTTATATTGATTATATTATTCTATAAAAATTCTAACAATGTGCCATTTAATTGAAAAATGTTAGTTATGCGACACTATTAATAAATTTGTAAATTAAAAGGAGAAAATTTTTAATGAAAGAACAGGATAGAAGATCTAAAAGAACCAAACGAATGTTAAAAAATGCACTTATAGAATTGTTAAAGACAAAAAATATCAACCAAATTTCTGTTCGTGAATTATCAGAACTGGCTGATATAAATAGGGCAACTTTTTATCTTCACTATAAAACTCCTCATGATTTTTTACTTCAGCTTGAAGATGAACTTTTTAATATAATTTTCACTTCATACAAAAATCACGATATCAATAATCAATATGACTTTTTACTTTTACTTTACAAATGTATAGGTGACAATTATGAATTGCTAAAAGTTCTGCTTAATTCAAATACAGGCAGCACTTTTTGGGATAAATTAAGTGACTCAATTAAAGCTCAATATAGCTCCCTATGGTCGTCCCATTTAAGTTCTTTAACCAATAATGAGCTTCAATACTATGCTAATTTCATAATAGATGGATACGTTTCTGTAATAAAGTCTTGGTTATTAAAAGGAAGATTAGAGTCTCCTGCTGAAATGGTTGAATTATCCATGCGTTTTCAATATAAAATCATTTAAGTACCTTTATAATATATGGCTATATTTCTACAGGACTAATTTTTCAATCCTATTTCTTCCATTTGATTTAGCCAAGTACAAAGCCTCATCAGCAATTTTAAAACATTTTTCAAACTCTTCTTCTGTGCTTCCCTTAAATTTAGTTAACCCAAAACTCATAGTAATTCTAATGTAATTATTATCAAACAGTATTTCATTCTTTTCTATTTTTTCTCTTATTTCGCTAGTAATTACTTCCGCATTTTCAATGGAAGTACTCGAAAATAAAATAATAAATTCTTCTCCACCCCATCTTGCTGCCAAATCAACTTTTCTAATACTTTCCCCTATTATTTCTGCAGTTTTTTGCAATACCACATCTCCAGCCTTATGTCCATATTTATCATTGATAGCTTTAAAGTAATCAATATCCATTATTGCTATAATTGCTTCTTTCTTTTCATACAATTTATTTTCTATGATATCTCTTTTTATAGCGGTCTCAAAATATCTTCTGCTAAATAAATTAGTCAAAGCATCATAATTAGAAATATATTCTAGCTTCTTATTAGTTTCTTCCAAAACAATATTTTTTACCATAATATTAACCTGGCTTTCATAAATTAGCTTTGACATAATTAAAATGCAAAAGTAGAATGTTGTACTATTGACAATGTTACTTAAAAGTATTCCTGAATTCTTTTGAAATATTAAGGATAAGCATATAAAAATAGCATGTGGTATAGAATATACTAAGTAATTTCTTGGTGGTTTTATTAATGCCAGAATCCCACATAACATCAAACCTGTAATATATGATGTTATCTGCCCAACTGTAATTTGGTCAAGCACGCTTATAAAAGCTAGAAATATCATGAAAAACAATATTGAAATTTCAGTAATTAAGTATGGTACTTTGTTATTTTCATTTTTTCTATAATTCTTTAATATGAAAAATACAGTTGAACTTGTAACAAGAATAAAAAAATGAAAAATGAAATACATTACGTAAATAAATAAATTACCATTACTCTTACTTATTGATGGGATATCATGAAAAACAATTAATAATAATTCAATAATACTAGTTACTATACTAAATATAAAAAAACGCCTATAATTTATTTTCCTTATTTCATTATCAACCTCATTAATATGTTCTAGAGTTATTCCTAAATTATCTTGATCAGTATTAATTCCAAAGAATTTATTAAGCATCTAATTTTCCCCTTATCAATTAAATTTTTGGAGTACCTAAAGATATAAAGATAAACCACTGTGAAACTTCAAATTTATTTTTACCAAAATGCCGTCTTCTGGGCATTATTGTGCACATAAATTTCAATAGTTGAACTGGTATATCTATACTTGTTATTTATTATTACTTAAAAATTCATAGAAGCTTAAAACTATTTTTATAATAATCAATTACTCCTTCTTTTTTCATTCTAGAAAGTTCTCTTGAAAGAGCACTGCGTTCCACATTAATGTATTCTGCCATACCATTTCTATCAAGTGGTATATTGAAAGTATTGCTCTCCTTCTCTTTTGCCACTCTTTTTAAATATGCCAGTACTTTTTCCCTTACAGTTGATTTTATCAAGCAATCATTTCTATCATGTAAAATCATAGCTTTTTCTGCTACAGCATCAATTAAATTGCACAGCAGAATACTATGTTTAGGGCAAGCCTTATCAGCAATAAAATTTTTAATAGGAATAAAAAGTACGCAAAGTTGCTCTTGGGCCTCCACGGATACTGGACTCTTACGATTTTTACTAGCAGCTAATAAAATTCCAATAAAACTTCCGGGCTTTAAAATAGTTATAATCGATACTTTACCTGATTCTTCTCGCTTAATAGATCGCCCTGAACCTGACAATAAAATACCAATATCATTTACTACACTGCCTTCACCTATAACCATCTCATCCTTTTTGTATTTGACAAATCTAGCGTGCATATATTTAATTATTTTTTCGATTTCTTTGCCATTAATTCCGTAAAAAAGACTTGTTTGTTCTAAAACTTTTATATAATCTATCATCATTTTATTACGTTGCCTATGCAACATACCTCCTAACTAAATTGTAATACAATAAATTCGTGGTAGCAAGACAAGCCTTGTAATATCCAATATTACACAATCTTTCACTTGCTTATTTGTTAATTGTTCTAAATCAAATATACAATGGGATTGTTGCACTAATTATTCAATTCGTAATATTTAAAATGACTTTGTGCTACAGCCCCATTAAGGAGGTAAACATGAATAAACAAATTAAATTTATAACAACTATAGGACTTTTAATGGCACTTACTATTGTATTTCAAGTATTAAGCAAAATTATACCATTAGGAGCATTTAGTAATTTCATAACTGGTTCTTTAGTGAACATGTGTCTTATTATTTCAGCTTCAGTAACTGGAATATTAGGTGGTTCAATTATAGGTATCCTCACACCTTTTATTGCGCTTTTAACAGGTTCACCTGTACCAATAGTATTTATTCCATTAATATCACTCTGTAACTTTTCATTGATTTTATCATTTTCCCTGCTTAAAAAAAGAAAAATTATAAATATAGTAGTACCAGCAATTATCAAAACTTCCCTACTCTATTTATCAATTAATATTATGATTTCACTTATGAAATTTGCTCCTAAAAAGGCAAAAATGTTATTATATCTATTTGGTTGGCCTCAATTTATTACTGCTATAATAGGTGGTATTATAGCAACAATTGTATTAAACAGACTTAAAAATCATTTAAGTTTATCTCTATGAGGAAAGTGGAATGAATAATTTATTTACGATTTTCTTTTATATTATTACAGTTTTTTTATTAACTTTATCTTTTATAAAAAGCAAAGCGAAAACAATCTTATCCTTAAAAAGAGCATTGAAAATGCTTTTTAATGTATTCCCACAATTTCTTGCTATACTATTACTTATGGGACTTTTACTTGCTTTTGTAGATGCTCAAACAATCCAAAACATTATTGGAACAAAGTCTGGCATTTTTGGAATGCTTTTAGCTTCGCTCCTTGGTTCTATCTCTTTAGTTCCTGTTTTAATTGCATTTCCAATTGCTTCAAGGCTATTAGAAAATGGTGCTGGAATAATTCAAATAACAGTTTTTATATGTACACTTACTTCAGTTGGAATTGTTACATTGCCTCTTGAAAGTAAGTATTTGGGTAAAAAGATAGCAATTCTTCGTAATACGCTATTTTATATATCTGCATTCGTAATTGCTTTAATTATGGGAGTGGTATTATCATGAAAAAATTTCTTTTAAAAAATAAATTTCTTATATTAGCTATAGTAATAAATCTTTTTGCAATATTATTTTCCCCTAAAATAGGCAAAAGCTCTTTAATTTTCACTAGCAATAATTTTATTGACTTTTTATTTATGTTAACTCCAATTTTTATATGTATTGGATTACTTGATGAATGGATATCAAAAGATACAATGATAAAAATTATAGGTAAAAAATCTGGTTTGATGGGTATTCTAATTTCGTTTTTACTCGGAGTAATTACTGCTGTTCCTCTATACGCTCTACTACCGGTAGCAGGTGTTTTACTCAAAAAAAACAGCAAAATTTCAAATGTGCTAATTTTTATATGTTCAAGCGCTAGTATTAGAATTCCACTGTTGCTTTTTGAAGCTTTATCTATGGGATGGAAATTTACCTTAACAATGCTTGTTACAAATATTTTTATAGTTATAATTATTGCTTTTTTAATCGAAAAAACATTGACATACAGCGATAAGAAAGAACTTTACGCTAATAGCCAATTACTCTAAAATACTTATATTTTTTACATGCTGCTATACATATCTTTTAAAGTCTTATTTTTAATAAAACCCATATGCAAGCATAAGCCAACAATTTTATTTGTTGGCTTATATAACATAACTTTTGAACTATTATGTAAAGCGCCACTGCTTAGGATTGTACATTATTCAAATTGACAAAAGCTTATTAGATAAATATAATGTTAAATATAGCTAAATAAATTACATTTAACCTTTATATTAAATAAAAGGTTATAATCCCTAAACTTAGCTTATAAATGCTTCAAAACGAATTGTAGGGATAATAATTATATGTCTTAAGAAAGGTTGTGTACAAATGAATAAATCAAATATTGTAATAACAATTAATCGTCAATTTGGCAGTGGCGGAAGATATTTAGGTGGTAAGCTTGCTGAAAAGTTAAGCTTTTTATATTTGGATCGTGAGATTGTTAAAGAGGCAGCTCAAGATTTAGGAACTTATGTTGAAAATCTAGAAGATAGTGATGAAAAACAAAGTTCCCTATGGAAATCATTAGTGTCATCCTTTGCAATTGGAGGCCTTGAATGCGTTCCCGATGTACAAGTTATATCAGATAAAAAAGCACATAAAGCAGAATCAAATTTTATTACAAAAGTTGCCAATGAAAAGTCAGCTGTAATAATAGGAAGAGGAGGATCTTATATTCTCCAAAATCATCCAAGACATGTAAGTATATTCTTAAATGCTGATATTGAGTTTCGTAAAAAACGAATTCAAGAAGAACTTAAACTTTCTGAAAAGGAAACTTTACAATTAATATCAAAAACAGATAAAGAAAGATTAAAATATTTCAAAGCACTTACTGGTGAAGATATGTATAATGCTTGTGGATACAATCTGTCTATTGATACTGGAAAGCTTGGCCTTGAAAAAAGTATAGATATTATTATGGAGTATTTGAAAGAAAGATTTGGATATGATATAAAATAATTTGTACAAGTTAAGGGTCTGTCTCACTAATTCTGCATAGAAATATTTGTGTTTAAATGCCATAAAAATATGCTACTCCTAAGTGACAAGTTTTTTATTATTTCACTTGTCTATATAGAAGTTAGCATATCATCTCCAGCTGAAATGGTTCAATTATCCATACGTTTTCAGTATAAAATCATTTAAAGTCTTATTTTTAATAAAACCCATATGCTCATAAATATCTATAGCCGGATTACCCTTATTAGCATATAATCTAGTAGTGGAATATTTGGTTCTTTATAAATAAGCTTTATGCTATCCCCTAAATCAACATCTTTCATTTCACAATTCATTATAATTCCTCCACTTCGTCATAGATACAAAATTATTACAAGTTGTACATCTATAAATATACTACAAATTGAAATTTTACAAAACTAGGTACATTAAATAAATAATGCATACTATTGCTTTTTTACCAAATATATGATATTCTACATTCAAAGCTTAATAATAAATTTTAGGCGAAAGGAGTGTTATTGTGCAAAAGTTTTATGAGGTGATTTTTAAATAATTGCATATAGGTTCAAAGGTATTTTTAAAGATAGGCTACTTGAGAATTAAAATTTTATTTGTATTAAATTCTATTTTTTTAGGTATTATAATACACATAAATTTCAATAGTTGCTCTAGGAGTAATTAGTATACTCTTTATTTGTTGTGCCTTTTGAACGATTTCGATTTAACCTTTCGTTTTTAATAAAGGGAAATTAATATGAAACTCAATTTATTCATTTTCAAAAACGCTAATTTTAAAGGTGTTGTTGTTTTTGTATAAATTAATATTTCAATGGTTTTCCTAACGGTTTGTATTAAATGCACGGTACTGGTTAGCGTGTTTTTTTATTGCCTAAATTAGACACGTAGATATGAAACTTGAAACAGCGAAATTGCAAATTCAAAATATATCCTGTTAAATTACAATTTTTAGAGCAGAGTACAGAGTACAGTGAAGGATGATTTACCTTTCGCTTCTCTCATGTAAATCTTAAACTTAATGTTGTCAGCTTCGCTGAGCACCATGTATGACTCAATTGCGCAGCAATAAAAAAATAAGTTTTCAGATTTTTCGCAGTGCTAACGGAGAAAAATCATCCTTCGTTGTACTCTGTACTCCGTACTCCGTACTCTATGTTAAATTGTAATTTGTAAGGATAACCTTTATATTTGAAATTTCGATTTTTTAAGCAGTTTATCTTTACCACAGTAGGTTAGTCTTACTGTGGTATTTTTTTATACTTTTTTACTCAAATACTTTTAGCCTAATGCTAATTTATCTATAAGAGGATGTGAAAAAAGGTATTCTATATGTTTTACTATACCGCACATAAAGCCTTATGAACGGCTCATAAAAAAGAATACCTATATTTTTCACATGCTCTTATAACTCATATAACTTATTTTAAAATCATACAAATTTTTAAGCTTTAAAATTATATATCATAGAAAAGGAGACTTTATGAGTTTAGAAAAGTTAGGCTGGAACGCATATTTTGAAGATAATTTCAAAATCTACCAAGGCAAGGGATTTGTTGCAGCAAGAGTAGTAAATCAGCAAAAAGGTAACTATATTGTACGCTCGGAAAATGGTGATTTAAACTGTAAACTAAGCGGAAAATTTATGTACAATTCAGATGTAAAAAAGGATTATCCTACAGTTGGTGATTGGGTTGCAATTAAAACAATTAATGATACTGAGGCTATTGCATATGCTCTATTACCAAGAAAAAATTACTTTGCACGTAAGCTTGCTATATCAGGTGGAAGAAAAATTAAAAATAATATTATTGTTGGTGGAAATATAGAAGAACAAATTATAGGTTCAAATATAGATATTGCTTTTATTGTATGCGGTCTTGATAATAATTTTAATATAGGCAGAATTGAAAGATATATTACATTAGTTCTGAGCAGCACCGCAAAGCCTGTAATACTCTTAAATAAGTGCGACCTTTGCAATAATGTATCTGATTATGTAGACCAAATACATTCTATTGCTGCAAACATAGAAGTTTACCCCATAAGTGTATTAAATAATATTAATATGGATGCGCTTTATAAATTTTTAAATTGTGGTACAACAGTTGTATTCATTGGTTCTTCTGGAGTAGGCAAATCCACTATTATTAATTATCTTTTTCACAATGAAGTACAAAAAACAAGTGCTATAAGTAGTTCCAATGGTAAAGGAAGACACACTACCTCAAGCAGCCAGCTTCTACAGCATAGTTCTGGGTGCGTAGTTATTGATACTCCAGGTACTAAAGAACTGCAGTTATGGGCTGATGAGGATGTCCTTTCACAAAGTTTTGAAGATATTACTTCATTAATAAGCCAATGTAAGTATAGTAACTGTAAGCATGATAAAGAACCTGGATGTGCAATAAAAAAGGCTATTGAATGTGGAACCTTAAGCATTGAAAGATTTAATAGTTACAAAAAACAACTAAGGTAACTTGAAACTCTAAAAGATAATAAAAAATCCTATTACAAGAACAGAACAAATAAATTTAAGAAAAGAGGTTAAATTTAATGTTAAAATTAAAATACTTATTTCATAATAAAGATTTAGCTGAGATGATACTTAAAAATTGGGAGTATGATTGCGATGATCCTGATCTTTTAAAATATTATAGAACTTCGTCAAATGCAGTTTATTGGTGTAAAAATAATGGAAATATTTTTTTCCTTAGATTTGCACCTGACGAAGAAAAAGACAAAGAAAACATACTTGCTGAACTTGAATTTTTGAATTATTTAAAAAGCAATGGTTATTCATCAGTAGAAACTATACTATCTAAAGCTGGCAATGAACTTGAAGTTGCAAATACGCCTTGGGGAAAATATTATGCTGTTGCATTTAAAAAAGCATCAGGTATGTCACTTGATAGAATGCCTTTAACAAAGGCTATAGTCTTTGGCTTTGGTAAAGCTCTAGGCAAGTTGCACAAGCTAAGCAGTGAATTTACTCCAATAAATAACAAGCGTAATACTTGGAAAGAAGAAATGGATTGGATGGAAAATATATTAACAACTTTTCCAAATGAAACTGATGCAAAAAACGAATTATCCATACTTAGAGATTACTTTTCAAAGTTACCTGCCACAAAAGATAACTTTGGACTTGTTCACTACGATTTTGAGCTTGACAACGTCTTTTACGATGAAGCTTCAAAAACCTTTACAGCAATAGATTTCGATGATTCCATGTATAACTGGTATGCATTAGATATTGAACAATCCTTAGACAGTTTAAAAGAAGAAATCTCAGAGGATCAAATAGAAGCTTTAACCACTGAATTTATTAATGGTTACCGCTTGGAGTATGATATTTCAGATGAAATGCTTAAATTACTACCTATTTTCAGAAGATATAGTAATTTATATGGCTATGTTAGAGTTCTTCGCTCCTCAAAAGAAAAGTGGGACAATGAACCTGATTGGTTGGTAAGTTTTAGAGCTAAACTAGAGAAAGCTTTAAATGATAAAAAAGCTGGATTTACAATGCCACTTTAGGAAACCTTTTTTCAAAGTACAAAGTATAAATTACTCTGTACTTTGTACTTTGCCATATCCCCTATAATTCTCTTGCCCATTTTGCTATTTCTTTAATATGCTCTGGCGTGGTTCTGCAGCAGCCCCCAATTAGTGAAGCTCCACATTTATACCAAAGCTTAGCACTACTTCCATAGCACTGAACATCTGAATGTCCATTCCACTCCTTGTGCTGTGCATCATATTCTTCTCCAGAGTTTGGATACACCACAATTGGCTTATCTGTGACATTTTTTATCTCTGTAATAAGTTCTGAAACATACTTAGGTGCTGTACAATTGATACCAATTGCCGCCACATTAGGATAAGCCTTCAATTCCTCTGCACACTGAGAGATTAACGTACCATCACTTATTTCCAAGCCATTTTTGCAGCTAAAACTAATCCAAGCATATGTACCTTGAAATTCAGAAAGCAGCTTAGCTATAGCTTTTGCTTCAGTAAGATTAGGTATTGTCTCACAGGCAAGTATATCAGCTCCTGCCTCTATTAATATTTTCATTCTTTCTCTATGAAACTCCATCAGCTCATCCTCGGATATTTTATAATCTCCTCTATACTCCGAACCATCTGCAAGATAAGCTCCGTAAGGTCCTACAGAAGCTGCAACTAAAGGATATGGTCTATCCTCTTTATTCTCTAATTCCTCAAAGAATTCATTTCTTGCTGCCACTGCAAGCTCTACTGACCTTTTAATTAAATCTTTAGCTTCTGAGCTGCTGAAGCCTTTTTTCACAAAGCCTTCTATGGTTGCTTGATAGCTTGAAGTAATAGCTACATCCGCACCCGCTTTAAAATAGTCGTAATGAACCTGCTTAATTACTTCTGGTTTTTCTGCTAATATCTTTGCAGACCAAAGAGAATCATTTATATCATATCCCCTGTTTTCTAACTCTGTTGCCAAGGCTCCATCTAATATAATAACCTTATGTTTTTTTAAAATCTTCTCTATTGGATTTATAAATTCCATAAAATTTTCTCCCTTCACCTAAGTATATTTAATCTTCTTTGTATTCAAAATTGCATTCCTGCAGGGGAACAATCTTTGTTTTCTTTGCAAATTTATATCCAAAATATAAGAGTATAAATATAGGAATACATACATAGTTAGTTATAAAATCAAACCAACTAAAAGTATCTGCCTGAAATACCCATATATTTGCCCCAAATATAACAATTATACACATAACCACAGCTATAATAGGTCCAAATGGATAAAACTTAGCTTTAAATTTCAAATCCTTAAGATCTTTTCCTTGTGCTACATAAGCTTTTCTAAACCTATAATGGCAAATTCCTATACCAAGCCATGCAAAAAAAGCTGTTATTCCAGAAGCATTATATAATATGTAATATATCTTACCATCTCCAATTAAAGATGCAAAAAATGCAATACAGGCAACTAATGTTGTAGCATAAACTGCGTTAGTAGGAATTCCCCTTTTATTAACCTTACACAAAAATTTAGGTGCTTTTCCTTCCTTTGATAGTGAATATAGCATACGTGATGCTACATATAATCCAGAATTTCCACAAGAAAGCACAGAGGTTAATATGACTGCGTTCATCAAACTTGCTGCAGCTGCTAGTCCACACTTTTGAAATACCATGGTAAAGGGACTATATGCAATACTATCTGCACCATTTTTAAGTAAGTTTTTATCTGTAAAAGGAACTAAGAAACCAATTACTAAAATTGCTCCTATATAAAATAGTAAAATTCTAAAAAATACAATCTTTATTGCCTTAGGAACATTTTCTTCTGGATTTTCTGATTCTCCAGCTGCAAGTCCAACAATTTCAGTTCCTGAAAAAGAAAAACCAGCAACTAAGAAAACATTTATGAGGGCCGCTGCTCCACCAACAAAAGGTGCTTTCTTTCCGTGACCATCTGACAATACCCAATTGCTAAAACCAGGCGAAGCATTATTAAAAATACCAAATATCATCAGCACTCCTACTATAAGAAATATTATTACTGTAACTACCTTAATACTTGCAAACCAGTATTCACTTTCACCATAAGCTTTAGCCGATAGCATATTTAGAATAAAAATGACAACTAAAAACAGCACACTCCACAAAGTAGTATTAGTATGCGGAAACCAAAACTTAACTATAATTGAACCCGCTACAAGTTCAGCTGCAACACATATCGCCCAGCAAAACCAATAGTTCCAACCTAAAGTAAAGCCTAATGCCGGATCAACAAATCTGCTAGCGTAGGTTTCAAAGGAACCTGAAATTGGTAACTTTGTTGACATTTCTCCAAGCGATGTCATTAAAAAATAAACTATAATTCCCATTATTAAATATGCCAAGATGGCACCACCTGGTCCTGCTGTGCTTACCGCACTTCCACTTGCAAAGAAAAGCCCTGTTCCTATAGAACCACCTATAGCAATCATATTCATATGCCTTGCTGTTAATCCTCTTTTAAGCGTATTTTTTTCTTTTGCCTGTGAATTCATTTTAACACCCCTTGCATATAACTTGTTTTCAGTTATGATATAATTTTTATTACATTATATCATAACTTTTTTCCAACTGCCGCAAGATATATTACAAATTCCTCTTCTGCACAAAGTTTTGTATCTATTTTATCTATTTCAAACATAAAAAGAAGTTTATGCTCTACAGGAAGATATCTATAAACTCCCTTTTTTTAACTCTTCCACATTCACAATTATTGCGAACTAATTTAATCAATTCACAATTCACAGTTCACAATGCACAATGAAGGATGATTTACCTTCCTTACGTCAGATAAATCTAAAACTTAAATATTATAAGCTTCGCTTAGCACCATAAATGGTGCTATTGCGAAAGCAATAAAAAAATTAAATTTAAGATTTTCTGTAACAAAGCGGAAGAAAATCACCCTTCATTGTGAATTGTGCATCGTGAATTGTGAATTGATTTAGTTCGCATTTTTTAATTTTAGCGTACTATCCTCTTATTTATATTTTTCCTCAAGTGCCTCTAACATTTTAATATATTTATCCTGTACACCTGCTCTATTCGTTTCTTTTTCAAACTCATCACACTCAGCATTTACTTCATCTAAAGTTTCTTTACTAAGTTCTCTCTTAGCGAAAGTGTATACAACATTATCTTCTTTATCTATATGCCTATTTAATAAATTTGTATAACCTATAGCATTAGCTATTATATCAAGTTTTGCCTCTTCATCACCAGCTTTGGCTTTGCTAAGTGCCTCCTCAAGCTCACTCATGTACAGTCTTCCAAAATCGTGCTCTACAAGCATTCCATACTTGACTAATTTTTCAGCTGGTCCGCCAATTTCATCTATCATTCTATTAAACAAGAATTTTTCTTCCTTTCCATGATGATGCTTATCTGCATAATTTCTTACAAAATCAATCATCATCTCAAAATCCTTATAATCAGCTTCCTTTTCCTTTATAATATCTAGGCAAGCTTTTCTAATAACCACAAGCATTCTTTTTATATTTTTATGTTCATCTATCATTAAAACAATTCCATCCATAAAATCAACCCTTTCTTATTATATTGTTGCCATCTTCTTCTCTATAGTATTTATATCCAGAACCACTTTCACTTAGAAAACCATCTATCCATGCAGCTACAAAATAATCAAAATTATTAACCTCTCCATGCACTTCATCCCAATAAGCTTTGTGTAAATCCCTTGTTGTTTTCCATACAATCTTATTTTGTTCATTTTCAGTAACTTCATTCACCCTGTCACATGGCATTCCCTCTAACATATGATCAAAAATTAAATTGAAAAATTCCTCTGCTGTGCCTTCACTTATCCCAAGTTCTTTCATGGAGTTTACTCCATTTTTATAAAATATATCTTTAATGTCTTCTTTATTAATAACACCATTATTTAATAATTCGGTTACAACATACGCTAATCTGCTTTCTACACTTGTTATTCTTTCTTGAAGCCACCCATGGATATTACTGTGTTCTATATTATCTTCAAGAGAGCCTTTTATAGGGAAACCATATTTAGAATAGCTTTCATTTATAAGCCTAACACTGTCATAACCGTTTTTTTCAGCTAACTCAGCTATATTTTCTATTAACTCTTCATGTAATTGAATTTTATTGTACAACCAATAATGAATTTTTCCTAAAAATGCGCTCATTTACTTTCCTCCTTCTATTTCACCGAATTGTTTAAAGCTTTAACAAGTTCTTCAACATTTATTCCATGAACCATACATGCCTCTTCTATTGTTTCCGCTTGTGCTGATGGACATCCTACGCAGCCCATTCCAAAACTAAATAAAACTTCTACACTATCTGGATAATTTCTAACAACCTCGCCAATTGTCATTTCTTTTAAAATTTTCATATATATTTTCCTCCATTAAAGATATACCATGTAAAACTTCAAAATTAATTTGTATCAAAATGCCATCTTCAAAGCATTATGATGCAAATTGATTTTGGTAGTTGAACTGGTATATCTATATTCTTAAATTTATGTTTTAATTTTTGGATATGTTTTACTGAATTTATGCTATTATTATATAATTAACTTTTTTTTAATTCGGTATCCTGGGTTACGAAAATAAATTTAAACTTTAATTAATAAAGTTAATTTTTTTTAACATTATTTATATCAAATTAATTGTATAAATATAGTTTATGTAGTAAAATGTTAATGTCATTCTATAATATTCATATTTTATTCATATATAAGGGGGAAAAATAATGAAAAAAAAGTTTACAGCTTACATAGTATCAATAATGATGATTGTAAGCCTTTTAGGAATTCAAACTCCTGTTCATGCTGATGCTACTGCTACTTCAAGTGCACCAGTAAATATCACAATCTTCCACACAAACGATATGCATAGCCGTGTGTTAGATGCTTACAAAAACAATGTTCTTACTCAAATTGGTTCTGATTACGTTTCTGCAATAAAAAAGAGTGTACCAAATTCACTTCTTATTGATGCAGGTGATGCAACTCAAGGACTTCCTTTTGCAACTCTTACTAAGGGTGCAGATGTAATAAATCTAATGAATGCAGCAGGATATGACGGTATGGTACTTGGAAACCATGAATTTGATTATGGACAAGATAATACCTTATCTAATGCAAAGCTTGCAAACTTCCCTGTCGTTTCAGCCAATACAATTAAAAATGGCAAACCTTTCTTAGATGGCGTAAATGGAAATAATGGATGTGACTTTATAAAAACAGTTAATGGTTTAAAGGTTGGTTTCTTTGGAATAACAACACAAGAAACTTCTTATAAGACTAATCCAGCAAATATAATAGGTATTACTTTTCAAGACCCTATTGCCACAGCAAAAACAGAAGTTGCAAAGCTTAAATCAGAAGGTGCTTCTGTAATAATTGCTATAGCTCATATTGGGGACGATCCTTCAAGCAATCCTATAAGTTCTGATGTTGCTAAAAATGTAGATGGAATTACTGCTATAATCGACGGCCATAGTCATACCTTAGAAAATACTGTAGTTAATAACACTCTTATAGTTCAAACTGTTTGCTATAGTGCTAATCTAGGAAGACTAGATATTAAAGTAGCTTCTGATGGTAAAGTTACAGCTTCTGAAAACATGATATCTGCTGCAGATGCTACTAAATACACTCCAGACAGTACTGTTTCTACTTTAGCTGCTCAAATAAATGCAAAACAACAAAAACTTTTTGCAACAAAAATAGGACATACTTCAACTGCACTTTGGGCTGGAACTGTAAATGACCAATCTGTTGCAAGAATAGGTGAAACAAACCTAGGTGATTTAGTTGCTGATGCTATGAAAGATAGTGCTAATTCACAAGTTCAAGGCACAGAATTTCAAAATCTTCCAATTGTATCTCTAGAAAATGGCGGTGGCGTACGTGATTCCATACCTGAAGGTGATATTACACAAGGTCAAATTTCAACTATATTGCCTTTTGGAAACATACTATCACTTAAAGAAGTAACACCTGCTATTTTATATCAAGTAATTGAAAATGGTGTTTGTCACGTTGTATCTCAAGACCAAACTACTGGCGTGCTTACTGGTGCTGATGGCCGTTTCCCACAAGTAGCTGGTATTAGATTTGAATATGACCCTACAAAACCTTCACTTAATCGTGTTAACAAGATATATCTTTTAAATGCTGATGGTTCGGACAAGCAATTGCTTGATAAAAATGATACTACTACTAAAATAGTATTAGCTTCAAACGACTATGAAGTAAGTGGTGGAGATGGCTATACTATGCTTGGAAGCTTAAAGAACATAGGAGAAGGCGCATCTTTAGATGGAATAGTTGCTAAATATATAACTAACTTAACACAAAAGGGAAATGGAACTTTCTCTTACCCAATGGTTCAAGGAAGATCAAAGGTTGTATCAAATTATGTTTACAAACCATACACAGCAACTTTAACTTTGGTTGGAAGTGATTCAAAAAATTTAGCAAATGCTACGGTTCTTTATTCTATTGACAAAAGCAATGTTTTATCTGGAACTACAGATTCCAAAGGAGTATTAAAAATAAGCAATATTCCTTCTGGTTCACATACTGTAAATATCTTAACTTCTGGTGCAGCTGCTGATGCTTATATAAGTGATTTAATCGGTTCTGGTACAGCAACTCCAGTTACAGTTAATTTACAAACAGCAAATTCTTACGCAGCAGAAAAAGTTACAGATATAATTAATAAAATTTCAAACAAAGTATCACCAGCAGATAAAACTGCTATTGCCACTGCAAGGTCAGCCTACAATCTATTAACTCCTGCACAAAAAAGTTTAGTAACAAATTACACTAAGCTTACTGCCGCAGAAGCAGCAACTAATCCTGCTTCAAATACTACAACTACAACAACACCTACTTCAACTAAAACTACTGGATCAACTACACAGTCAGTTTCAGGTTCAAAATTACCTAAAACTGGTTCATTTATGGATGCTAACTTGCTTATTGATTTAGGAGCATTAGTAGTTCTTTTAGGAATTATGCTATTTGTTGCTAGTGAAGTAAGACGTAGAAATAAAAAGTGTGCTTAATACTTTATTAAGGATAAAAATGTTACTACATTGAATTTTATTTAGTAGTTAAATCTTAAATATTGAGCATTAAATCAATGCACAATTCACAATGAAGGATGATTTACCTGACGAAAGGAAGGCAAATCATCCTTCATTGTGCATTGTGAACTGTGAATTGTGAATTGTTTTAATTGTTTTGCAATACTTTTAGGTTGTTAATTAAGTATAGATGCAATTTATTAACTTTATACTCTTTGATATATTTGGCTATTGTAATATTAATAATTTATTAATATTAATGTGTTATAGTAATTGAAAGGAGGTTTAACTTATATGAAAACTAATTTAAATTTATTAAAGAAAATCAAAAGCAATAAATTTTCAATCTACATATTGCTATTATTAATCTTTTTCTTACTGCTTTTTTATTTTGGAGATAGAAACGAAGGGCTTTATAAGAGAACAATAGCTAAAGTATTATCTGTATCTAACACTAATGTTAAATCTAGCAGCACAAATGTTTTAACAGAACCACTTACAAAACAAAAAATTACTGCTGTAATAATGAATGGTACCTTTAAAGGTCAAAAAATATCCCTTGAAAATACAACCTCATATTCACAGGCTAGAGATTTTAAGCTAACTAAAGGTAACGAGGTTTTTATTTCTATAAAATTAAATTCTAAAAATAAAATATCCTCAGCAAGTATATTAGATTTAAAGCGTGATAAATACCTAATATATATAGTAGCGATATTTATACTCTTAATTTTAATCATAGGTCGTTTAAAGGGTTTAAAATCTCTAAGCAGTGTATTACTTAATATTGCAATTTTTTCTATAGCCATCGAACTTTTTATGGCTGGTGTTAACTTGGTAGTTGCTTGTATAATTGCCAGTGTGCTTTTCATAGTCTTATCGCTTATCATAGTATGTGGAATAAATAAAAAGGCAGCTTCAGCCATAATAGGAACTCTCTTAGGAACGTCCATAACTATGCTTATAGCCATGATAGTAATACTTACAAACTCAGCAAATGGAATTCACTTTGAGGAACTAAACTTTTTAAATCATCCGCCTAAACCTATTTTTTACATGGAGATACTTATAGGTACGCTTGGTGCAATAATGGATATAGCTGTTTCAATTTCCTCTTCTATAGGTGAAATTTTTTTACAAAATCCATCTATTGAAACAAAATCTCTTATTAACTCAGGCATGGAAATAGGTAAGGATATCATGGGAACAATGGCAAACACCTTATCCTTTGCATACATAAGTGGAAGCATACCTGTAATAATAGTGCTTATGGCAAATAATTTTTCACTATCAAATATTGTAACCTTAAATATTTCTCTTGAAATTACAAGAGCACTAATTGGCAGTATTGGAATAGTAATCAGCATCCCTGTTTGCATATTTACTTCCATATTCTTTCTTAAAAATAAAAAGATTGGAGGATTTATGAAATCATGAATGTACCTTTTATTCTTTTAATACTTCTTTTAATTTTAATGATAATAATTGGCGGTAAAAGAGGTTTTAGATCCTTTTTAACGTTGATTTTTAATTTTTTAATAATGTTTATCCTGCTTATACTTATAGCTGCGGGCATTGATCCAATTAAAGTAACCATTATAGGGTGTATATTAATAAGCATTATAACTTTGTTTTATATTAATGGCATCAATGTTAAAACTGTATCTTCACTTATAGCTGTAATGCTTGTTGTTTTCTTCACAGCACTTATAACCTATAAAATGGGGAGCAATGCTAAAATCCAAGGGTTTTCCAGTGAGGAAATTGAATCTATAGCCTATCTTTCCTTTTATATTAACGTTGATTTTTCAAAGGTAGTTACAAGCCAGATTCTGCTTGGACTTATTAGTGCCGTTATAGATGTGTCTATTTCTATTTCTTCTTCTATGTATGAACTGTCTAAGCAAAACAGCTCTGTAACAAAAAAAAGCCTTATAAAATCTGGGCTTAACATTGGAAGAGACATTTTAGGTACCATGACTAACACCTTGCTTTTCGCATATATAGGAAGTTTTATGACGCTTATAATATACTTCACTGAGATTCATTCTTCCTTTGCTGATATACTAAATAGTAAGGTATTTTGTTCAGAGGTATTTCAAAGCTTATGCGGAGGTGTTGGTATTATTTTAATCATACCTGTTACTGCTTTTATTATGTCGGAATTTTTGTTTCTTAAGCTGCCCAAAATAAATATATTAGGAGCAAAGGCAGAAAACAAAAAACAAAGTAAAGAGTAGAGTGAGACTACAGTCAAAGTACAAAGTACAGAGTACAAAGTACAATGAAGGATGATTTTTCCCCGCTAGCGCTACGAAAAATCTTAAAACTTAATGCTCACGCAATCTCACCACAATTAGTGTTCAGTGAATATGACGTTATATAAGTTCTAAGATTTGCCTGACAAGAGGAAGGTAAATCCACCTTCATTGTACTCTGTACTTTGTACTCTGCTCTATAAGTTTTTCCTAACATAACTCAATAACTTTTCCCTATCATTGAGTTCAGGTTTCTCAATTACAATTTCAAGCAATTTATTAAGTGTACTCCCAACTAATTTGCCATTTCTCATGCCAAGCTCCATTAAATCCCTTCCATTCACCTTTAAATCCTTTAGCTTAAAGCAGTCCTTTTCTTCAATTATTTTGCTAAAAGTATCTTTAATAAGAGCCATTTTTTCATATCTATCTTCATGCTTTTTAGGATTTTGTGCACTTATATCAGCTTCTTTTACCTTAAGAAGATCTATAAAATTTTCTTCTCCTATTTTGCTTAGAACTTTTCGTATTTGCTTTGCACTATTTAGCTCTGCATCGTGGAATTTAACTAAAGTTATAACCTTCCTTATGGTATCATTATCATATTTCAAATTTCTCAATATTTCTTCTGCCATATCAGAAGATTTTGCTGCATGTGCATAAAAATGATCTATACCTTTTTCATCAGTAGTTTTGCATAAAGGCTTTCCAATGTCATGAAAAAGCATAGTAAGCCTCAACGCTAAATTTTGTTCTATATACTTTATGGAATTTTGTATGTGCACTCCAACATTGTAAATGTGATACGGATTATTTTGTCTGCAATCAAAACAAACTGAATATTCTGGCATTACATCTTCTAACAATTTATATTCATTTAATTTAGCTATATAATCAGGGTTATCTGATAACAAAATTTTATTTATTTCAATTTGAATTCTTTCCTTAGATACATTTTTTATAAGTGCATGATTTTTCTTTATTGCTGCACCTGTTTCCTCTTGAAGTTTAAAACCTAGCTGTGCTGAAAATCTTACTGCCCGAAGCATTCTTAGTGCATCTTCATTAAATCTTTCATTTGCATTTCCAACACATCTAATTATTTTATTATCTAAATCCTGTTTTCCTTTAAAGTAATCCACTAGACCATTCTTTAAATTATACGCCATTGCGTTTATTGTAAAATCTCTTCTAGATAAATCCTCCCTTAAATCATCTGTAAACTCAACCTTATCCGGATGTCTTCCATCTGAATAGTCTCCATCTACTCTAAAGGTTGTTATTTCATATGGTATTTTCTCTGCAATAACCGTCACAGTACCATGCTTTATACCAGTTGGAATCACCTTATGTCCTAAAGCCTCAAATATTTTCATTGTATCCTCCGGTTTTGCTGAAGTTGTTATATCCCAATCATTCGGTTCCTTTGAAAGTAAGCTATCCCGCACACATCCACCAACAGCATAAGCCTCAAAGTTTTTTTCTTGTAATTTATTTATAATATAATCCGCCCATTTTGGCACCTTAATCATTTAATTCACCTACTTCATAACGCTTTTATTTTATAGGGTTACCAACTCAGCTATTAACTTATACATGTATCATAATTACCTGAAGATGCCCTTTTAAAACATGTATAAGTTAAGCTTCATGAATAAAAACCATATTAGATTTCTCCAATATGGCTCAAATTTCACTGAAATTTCATTATGCTTTTATAAATTACTTATTTTCTCCATAAATAAATCTTTTAATTTTAGAATAGGCATTTTCTTCACCTATTGCAAAAAAAACATCTCCTTCTTTAAATACATAACAAGGTCCAGGAGAAATTATTAATTTACCTTCTCTTCTTATTCCTACTATAGTGGCATTTGTATTTTGCCAAAAATTACTTTCAGACACGGTCTTTCCGATGATGTTAAGCCCTTTATATATTTTAAATTCAAAGGGCATAAATGGGTTAGTATTTACAAATCTATCTGAATAATCTATAAGTTCACTAATTTTCTCCTCAACCTTTTTTTCTATTGCATTTCTTTTGTCTAAAAGCTCTAAAATTTCATCTTTAGAAGAATTGATAAACCCTATGTCTTTAAATTTATTCATAAACTTAAAACAATTGTCTACTGATTTAACTATAATTCCGCTGCCCCTTATAACTTCCACTACATCCATTTCACTCAAAAGAGTAACTGCCCTTCTTATCGTTTCAGGTGAAACATTGTACTGGCTTGAAAGAGATGACCTTCCTAGAATTTTATCACCTACAGAAAAATCACCACTTAATATTCTATTTGCTATATCAATTGCTATCTTTTGATAGACAGATTTCGGCTCATACTTTGATGGCATTTAAAATTTTACTCCAATTTATAGTATATATTGAAGTAAAGCCTCCTTCCAATACATTTAACTTACTCTGTACTCTGCTTGATAAATTGCTTACCTATAGATAAACCAGTTCAACTACCAAAATCAATTTACATCATAATGCCCAGAAGATGGCATTTTGATACAAATTAATTTTGAAGTTTCAAGTTGTTTATCTTTATTACCTAAACAATAATTAGTATAAATTATAACTTTAACTATGTAAACCCTAATTCAGCATTTACCTTATGTAATAATGAAAATTGTTAACAAAATATGTCTTTACTTAAATATTAATGACAACAAACAACCTCTGTGATATAATTAAGTTGTCACTTTACAAAAATAAGTAATGTAATACTAAAAACGAGTTCTTTATCCTACAAGCTCGTAAATATAAAGGAGGTAATTAATTTGATTAAAGTAGGCATAATAGGCTTGGGCAAAACAGGAATATACGTTGCACAAAATATCTTAAAATCAGATAATATGCAAATTGTAGCAGCAATCTGCAGCCCTGGAAGTATTAAAAAAGGAATGGATTTAGGCAAATTCCTTGGGACTTCAGAAACAAATATAAAAATAGCTTCTTCTGACGAAATGGAATCTATTATTTTTAAAACTAAGCCCGACGTTGTAGTAGACTTCTCTTCGGCATCGGCAACGATGAAAAATATCCCTATTTTATCAAGAATGAAAGTAAATATTGTAATAGGCACCACAGGATTTACTAAAGAAGAAATTAAAAAAATTCAAAATTTATCCTACGAATTTAAAAATGGTATAGTCTATGCACCAAACATTACTTTAGGTGTAAACGTAGTAATGCTTCTAAGTAATATAGCCGCAACTGTATTAAACAATTATGATTTTGAAATTGTTGAGATGCATTATAAAAATAAGAAAGACTCTCCATCTGGTACTGCATTAAAACTATCAGATGAAATAGAACATGGACTTGAAGTCTCGGGAACATATGACAAAACTATTCCCATAAATGCAATACGTGCCGGTGGCATAATCGGAAAACATAAAGTTCTTATAATTGGTGAGTATGATCAAATAGAGATAAGCCACGAATCATTTTCTAGACAAGCTTTTTCACTAGGTGCTATTAAGGCAATAAATTATATTTATAATAAATCAGGCTATTATGAAATGAACAATGTGCTTAACTTAAAAGAAATATTACACGAATATATTGATACAATAGATGGTAATCTGGCCATCAACTCTTAATAAAAATGTTAATTTAGCATCAATCAATTTTTCATATCGTTTTTATAACAACTTAGCCCATTTTTTTGCAAACAAGCCATTTAGAACCTGAAAATTAAAACCGCCAAATTTATCATGGAAAATTAGAAGTATAGATAAACTTTAATAACATAAAATAGGCAAGCCATTCAAAAATTTAATAACTTGCCTATTTTAACATCAAGAAAAAATTTATTAAAAAATCTAGTACATAACCTTCCATAAAGTATTCTTTCTATCAGTATTTTATTATATTGTTAACGTTAACTCTAATTCAAATCATCATATAATTGCCACTTTCTCACATTCAAGCAATATATTCTAATGCCTTTTATGTATATATTTCACGTTAGTTGAAATGGTGCTCTAGCCCTTGTTTTTTATATCTAGCGGCTAAGACTATTGTCAACCATCCCTATCTTATAAAAAATATTTACCCAATAATTTTTTATTTACCATATTGACAACATCAATTTATGATGATACGATAAACTTGTGTTAACGTTAACGTATTTGTTTATAAAATTTAGTTATATTATACTTATAATGTTTCATATTATATTCAATAGAGGATATTCACAAGTGTACGCAAATATATACTTATAATCAACTAGTTTTATTTACATTCATCATTCAAATAATTGTTCACGTTAACAGGTCTTTGTAAACATTTACGGACTTAACTGTATTAATAAAGAGGTGTTTTACATGAAATCATATTCAAAATGGATGGCAGATTCAATAATCGCCAAAAACATAAACTTAACAGATCATTGGGGTTATGAGTATGGACTTACTTTAGACGGCATAGCAGAAGTATACAAAAATACAAAAGATAAAAAATATCTAGACTTCATAATAAAAACTATGGATCATTTTATATGTGACGATGGAACCATAGATGGATATCACCTAGATGAATATAATCTAGATCATTTAAATAATGGGAAAGTATTGATAACACTCTATAAAGAAACTGGAAATGAAAAATATAAAAAAGCCCTAGATATATTAAGAGAGCAACTTAATACTCATCCTAGGACAGAAGAAAACGTTTTTTGGCACAAAAAAATGTACCCTCATCAAATATGGCTTGATGGATTATACATGGGAGCAACTTTTTATGCTAAATATATAAAAGAATTTGGACCAAAATCAGATTTTGATGATGTAACTACCCAATTTATAATGTGTGAAAAAAATTTAAAAGATGAAAAAACGGGTCTCTTATATCACGCTTTTGATGAAGCTAAAAAGCAAATTTGGGCTGATAAAAAAACTGGTCTATCACCTCACTTCTGGGGAAGATCAATGGGGTGGTATGTAATGGCCTTAGCTGATACCCTTGAAGTTTTACCTGACGACCATAAAGATAGACCAAAGCTTATTGATATATTCAATAATTGTATACAAGCTTTACTTAAAGTTCAAGATAAAGAAAGCCACGTATGGTATCAAGTTTTAGACGAACCTACAAGAAAAGGAAACTATTTGGAAGCTTCAGGTTCATCAATGATAGTATATGCATTACTTAAAGGTACAAGAAAAGGCTATTTACCTGAAATATTAAAAGAAACTGCAAAACAAGCTTATATTGGTCTTATAGATGAATTTATCTTAGAGACTAAAACTGGACTTATAAACTTAAATAAGATTTGCTCTGTTGCTGGTTTAGGAGGAAAAGACCAAAGAGATGGAAGCTTTACCTATTATATAAGTGAACCAATAGTAAGCAATGAACCAAAAGGACTTGGACCGTTCTTACTTGCTTCAGCTGAATACGAATTACAATTTAAATCAGAGTAGAGTGATAATTGATTTTTAAGTAGTATATCTATATAATTTTACATTCTAAACGTTTAGATGTAAATTTAAGTTATAAAACTCAAATAACTACAATTTAATTGTAAATCGAGGTGATTTTTGGTGAAAAGCATTTTTAAATGTTTTCCCAATGGAAAATTTAAAGTCTTAACTATGAGTTATGATGATGGAAAATTACCTGATAAAAAATTAGTAAATATCTTTAATAAATACGGCATTAGGGGTACTTTTCACATAAATTCAGGGCTTATTGGTACAGAAAATCGCTTAAACAAAGATGAAGTTAGAAATCTTTATGTTGGACATGAAGTTTCTTCCCATACACTAACTCATCCAACACTAGCAAGATGTCCAGATGGACAAATAGTAAAACAAATTCTCGAAGACAGGGAAAACCTAGAGGAAATTGTTGGATATACCGTAAGGGGCCTTTCTTATCCCAATGGTTCCTATAACGAGTCAATAATAGAACTTCTTAAGCATTTAGGCATAGAATATTCACGAATTGTTGGGAACACCGATTCCTTTGACTTTCCCAAAGATTTTCTAGCTTGGGAAGCAACTTGTCATCATAATCATAATTTAATGGAACATGCCAAAGAGTTTGTTTCATTGCATAAAAAACAATATTTATATCTTATGTATGTTTGGGGTCACAGTTATGAATTTGAAAGAGATAATAATTGGGAACTCATAGAAAGCTTCTGTGATTACGTATCCAATAAAGATGATATTTGGTATGCAACAAATATTGAAATAGTAGATTACAAAAACTTACTAGACAACTTAAAGTTTTCTGCAAAAGGTGATTTCGTTTATAATCCATCTGCCAAATCAGCTTGGCTTACCGTTGATGGTAAACCAATAGAAATAAAAGGCGGAACTCAAATAAAATTGTTTTAAATTAAATTGGGGGTATAAATTATGAAAGAAAAAATTAAATTAAGAAATATACTTGGTTATTCAAGTATAAACTTTCTAGGCAGCGGAGCCCAAGGTTTAATGTCCGCTTGGCTATTATTCTTTTATACTACAGTTTGTGGAATTAATCCAATAAAGGCAGGATCTATATTCGGAATTGCCCGACTTATAGATGCCATCGGAAATCCAGTATTAGGTTTTATAAGTGATGGCTTAGGTCAAACAAAATTTGGTAGGCGATTTGGAAGAAGAAAGCCAATTATCGCAATTGGAATAGTTGGAATAGCTATTATATTCCCTTGCCTATGGATATCAGGTAAATCATTTATTTATTATTTTGTTGTTAATATGATATATGAAATATCTTATACTCTTATTTTCGTACCTGGAACAACCCTTCCAGCTGAAATGACTCAAAATGCTGCTGAAAAAGCAAAACTTATTGGTGGTAAACAATACTGTGGTACTTTAGCAGGTTTTATATCTGGTTTACTAACTGCTTATATTTTTGGTCATTATGGCAAAACTTCTGCTACATCCTTTTGGTATATAGGCCTTGTTTGGGGTATCATAAACACAGTAGCTTTATTATTCTTCATATTTAATGTATATGAAAGAGATCCTAAGACAGCGGTCTACGAAGATTCTGCAACTTCTCTTTTAGAAGTATTTAAAAAGCTTGGAGTAGATTTAGTTTCCTGCATGAGAAACAGAGCTTTTAGACTTCACAGTACTATGTGGTTCTTAGGTAGTGTTTACAAGCAACTTGCAGGTGGAGTTCTTACTTTCTTTGCAGTATATGTTTTAAGTTTAAATACAGTTAACGTATCTGCCGTAAATAGTATTTCTTCTGGACTTTCTCTTGTAGCCGTTTTTGTATATATAATAATAGCCTATAAAATTGGTGGCCCAAAAACTTATAAAATAGGTACTGTAATAATCTTTGCTACACTTTTAGGCTACGTATACCTCGCATTTACAGGGCACAATTCTATGACTTTAATTTTATTTACAGTTTTCTCTATCGTTAACATCATAGGTAAAGCAGCTGTTGATTATGTTCCAACTTACCAAATGGGTTTCATTGCAGATATAGATGAAGCCATTACTTTAAAAAGAAGAGAAGGTATTTACAATGGAATTAACGGCTTATTCGGTAAGCTTGCTACTTCAATAGAATCCTTTGTACTTGGAATTGGGTTATCTGTATTTGGTTTCATAAGTACAAGTGCAAAAGCTAAGCATTTTCCAAAACAACCTACTAGTGCAATAACTGGTATTTCTGTAGTTACAATTGTATTTCCAATAGTATTACTTTTAATCGCTTGGATTGCAGCTTCAAGATTTAAACTTACAAAAGAAACTCACAAAGCCTTAGTTGATGAAGTAGAAAGAATTAAAACTGGAGGTTCAATGTCTGATGTAACTCCAGAAGCAAAAGCAGCTGTTGAAGCATTAACAGGCTGGAAATACGAACAATGTTTTGGACATAATAATGTAGCCTATACTAATAAAGTTGCTAACACAAGTTCTACTACGTTATAAGAATATATAAACCTTAATTAAAGGATTTGTCGCAATAAGCTCATTTAATGAATAACTTAAAATTATTGCGAATTAATTTAATCAATTCACAATTCACAGTTCACAATGCACAATGAAGGATGATTTGCCTTCCTTACGTCAGGTAAATCTTAAACTTAAATATTATAAGCTTCGCTTAGCACCATAAATGGTGCTATTGCGAAAGCAATAAAAAAATAAGTTTTAAGATTTTATGTAGCTTTGCTACATAAAATCATCCTTCATTGTGAATTGTGCATCGTGAATTGTGAATTGATTTAATTCGCAATATTTAAATTTTTGTCAAAAATATTTTTGTGCCACAGTTCCAAAACTAACAAATTAGAGGTGAGTTTTAATGGACGAAATAAAAAAATGGAAGAATATATGCAAAGCAAAAAAAATAGTTGAAACGTTAAATAAAAGACACTTTAAAGCCTCCTACGTAGAAACTTTAGAGGATGCTAAGAAACTTCTTCTTTCTATGATTGATGAAGGTTCAAGTGTAGCTATGGGAGGTTCAACTACTCTTGGTGAAATGGGACTCGTTGATATTTTAAGAAATGGAAACTATAAATTTTTTGATAGATATCAAGATTTGCCCTTTAATCCCGATATAGTTGAAATTCACAGACAAGCTTTAACTGCAGATTATTTAATTACAGGAACTAATGCAATTACTGAAAATGGCGAACTAGTTAATACTGATTGCACTGGTAACAGAGTTGCCCCAATGATTTTCGGACCTAAAAATGTAATAATAGTAGCAGGAGTAAACAAGATTGTAGAAAACATAGATGCTGCCTTTAAGCGAATAAGAGAAATAGCTCCTATGAACTCTAAGAGAATACATCACGAAACTCCATGTGTTGAAACAGGTTTTTGTGTTGATTGTGATTGTAAAAAAAGAATATGTAACTTTACAACAATCATCCACAATGGAATAAAATTTGAAGGAAGAATCAAGATCATCATAATAGCCGATGAACTTGGCTACTAAAATGAGGAGTGAATAATTATGAATTTAAATTTAGTTGCATCAACATCTACATCTGCTTCATTTGAAATAAAAAATTGTGAGTGTTTCTATTTAAAAAATAAAGCTGATTTATACTTAAATGGTGAAAAAATTTTTACAACTGATGAAAATGTCTTTACAATAACCGATTTAAAACCCAATACAAATTATAATGTTTTTATTGAAGATACTTTAACTAAAGATAAAAGCCCTATTTTAAATATAAAAACACATTTTGAAGTTGCTTCAATAAATGTATTAGATTTTGGAGCTGTGGGTGATGGTAAAACTGTAGTAACTGCATTTTTACAAGCTGCAATTCAATGCTGTCCTACCAATGGAAGAGTTATAATACCTGAAGGAACCTATCTTACAGGACCTTTATTTCTAAAAAGTGATATAACTATTGAATTAAAAAAAGGAGCAACTCTACTTGGATTAAAGGAAAGAGAAAATTATCCTATACTTAAAGGTACAATCACTGGTACTGAAAAAGATTTTTATCTTGGATCTTGGGAAGGAAATGAAGCTGACTGCTTTGCAAGCTTAATTACAGGAATTGCTGTCCACAACGTGAATATTATAGGCAGCGGTACTATAGACGGTAACGCTGATTATGACACTTGGTGGTTTAAAGCAAAGGAAAAAAGAATAGCCTGGAGACCAAGAACTATATTTTTAAACTCCTGCAAAAATATACTTATGGAAGGAATAACTATAAAAAATTCTCCTTCTTGGACAATCCATCCTTTAATGTGTGAAGAATTAAAATTTATAAAACTCGACATACAAAACCCTTTTGATGCTCCAAATACAGATGCATTAGACCCAGAATCTTCAAAGGATGTTCTTATACTCGGAAATACTTTTTCTGTTGGAGATGACTGCATAGCAATAAAATCAGGCAAAATAGATATAAGCAAAAAAAATCCTGTTCCTTCAGAAAATATATCAATTAGAAACTGCAATATGAAATTTGGACATGGTGCGGTAGTTCTTGGAAGTGAAATGTCCTCTGGAATTAAATCTATTTTTATAGAAAAATGTATATTTGATTCCACCGATAGAGGCCTTAGAATAAAGACAAGAAGAGGACGTGGTTCAAAGGGAATTATAGATAACATTCATGTAAAAAATATAAAAATGGACAAGGTCTTAACTCCTTTTGCTATAAATTCATTTTATTACTGCGATGCAGATGGTAAAACGAAATATGTATGGGATAAAGAAAAACTACCCGTAGATGACAGAACCCCTTATATTGGAGAAATATATATAGAAAATGTTACCTGCACAGATGCTAAAGTTTGTGCAACCTTCATGTACGGTCTTCCGGAACAAAAAATTGAGAGAGTTGAAATGAAAAATGTATCCGTTGAATTCGATGAAAACGCCGAAGAAGGCTATGCTGATATGATGAGTTTTCTAGAACCAATGAAGAGACATGGAATGTATTTTAACAATATAAATCATCTACTTCTTAAAAATGTAACTATTGAAAAAGCTTTAACTGATAAAATAACTACATTAAATGTTGATGATTATGCAAATTAAAATGGGTAATACGTAACTTAAAATTATTGCGAAGTAATTTAATCAATTCACAATTCACAGTTCACAATGCACAATGAAGGTTGATTTGCCTTCCTTTTGTCAGGCAAATCTTAAATTATAAGCTTCGCTTAGCACCATAAATGGTGCTATTGCGTAAGCAATAAAAAAATAAGTTATAAGATTTTCTGTAGCTTTGCTACAGAAAATCCACCTTCATTGTGAATTGTGCATCGTGAATTGTGAATTGATTTAATTCGCAATCTTTAAGATTTGTGTATTAAATAATTTCGTGCGTCGTACCCTTTTCCTTACTTTCTTATAGTATTAAGTTTATACATCATATACAATTTTTTATTTAAGGGATCTATTCTATACTTTTCTCTAGTTTTACCTAATTTTAAAGGTATCTTTCTAAATCCATGAAATTTAGTTACAAACATTCCTTTTCCTTCTGTGTATGAAGAAACTTCTAGATTATATTTTTGTTAGGTATTTACAGGTACTAAACCTTGAATTATAATATCTTCTCCGCTTAATACTGGATTTTGAAAATCAGCTCTAAGCTTATTCAAATCTGAAACTGCCTTTCCACACACATTTTTATTAATTTTAAGTTGAAATTCATACATCGGCTCCAAAAGTTCCGTCTTTGCATTATTGATTGCATTCATAAGCACCATTGGCGTTAAATTTCTAAAATCCGCTGGAGTACTCATCACACTATCAAAAACTCCGTAATTAAGGGTTATTTTTATATCTGTAACCTCCCAGCCCAAAAGTCCCTGCTTTAATGTATCGTACACGGCTTCTTCAATAGCATTTTGAAAAGTCCTTGGCAAATACCCTGTTGTTATTTCTGACACATAAACTACACCTTTTCCACGCTCTATGGGTTCTACCTTCAAACCAACTCCTGCTGCAAAGAAGCTGCCCTTTTCCCAAATTCTTGTTATCGCCACTCCCTCTTTTGCAGGTGTTTCTTTATATATAATTGAAGCATCAGCTATTTTGACTTTTATTCCATAATTAACTTCAAGAATCGTCTTAATTATTTCCATTTGAACTTCTCCAAAAAAGTTAATATAAATTTCTTCATTAAATTCACCAACTTCAAGCTGCAAAAGTGGATCTTCTTCCGAAAGTAAAGTCAAAGCCTCGTACAAGCTTATATTATCTTCCTGAGAAATCGGTGTAATCTGAGATTTTAATACAGGCTGTGCTAAATTTATATTTCTAATTTTTTTATGTCCATCGCCTAAAATATCCCCAATTCTAACATTTTTTAACCCATACAACACACCTATATCCCCCGCAACCACACTTCCAGCCTCTACACTTTTTCCATCAACTAAATCATTTATTCCTTTCACTTTTTCAATATTGTTTTTATGATAAATCGTAATGGTATCTCTCAAATTTATTTTTCCATTAAATAGTCTTACATAAACTTTTTTATTTTTCACATTGGAATTATCTATTTTAAAAACAACTCCTGACAATGGCTTTGCTTCATCCCCCATTGAATATGGAAGATATTTAATTATTGCATTCATTAAATTTGTTATGCCAATCCCTTTTAAAGCTGACCCCAGCAGTACCGGATAAACCTTTGCCCTCCTTGACTTAAGTTCTATTTTTCTTTCAAGGTTTCTCCTCTTAATGCTTTCTCCGTTCACATAGTCCTCAAGTAACTTTTCATCTATATCACACAAGTTTTCTATTATGTCCTCCATAGCTGAATTAGAATGAGGTTTTCAATAACAGTTGTCTTGCCTGCATCAACATGTGCAACTATTCCTATATTAATTTTATTCAAAAATATCATCCTTCCAAATTTAGCAACTTTAAAAATAACAAGTTCGCAGCAAGGTGGAAATCCACTATTAATTATTTCTAAAAATGCCTCATCCCTGAACCAGATGCAACATCTGAAGGCAAAAAAATACTGCAAGATAACTCCTGCAGTATAAATTTTATTGCATATGAGAATGTGAAGAAAGGTATTCTATAGGTTTTACTATACCGCACAAAAGCCTTTGAGCGGCTCGTAAAAAAGAATACCTATATTTTCACATACTCCTATAATAAAAACACCATAACCAATGGTGCTATCTTATCATTGTCTAAACCGATTCAACTAATGAACTCTATATGCAAATGCTTATTTTATGTCAAATTAATCTTAAGCATACGAATTTATTAGATGTGCAGTCTCATATTTACCATCACTAGTAGTTGCATACTTTATATTTTTGTCATCTATGTTCAGTAGCACTCCATTTCTAGAGTTTTTTAGTTCATCATCAGTAGCATACTCAAATTTCCCACTTACGACAATTACATCACCAGTAGGCGTCAATTGATATATATTTTCAGATGTAGAATCATCTTTAGCTTGTACTTTAGATGCCTTTTCATTTTCAAGTGTGTCATTTTTAGATTTCATTTTAGCTACCGCTTCATTTCTCCTATGTCTATTTTGTAAGCCTAGCATTATATTGTTACTTAGTGAATTAATATGCATAAAAACACTTCCTTTCACTAAATTATCGAATACTTTGCTTATAAGTTTATATATGTAAAATAAGTAAAACTAATGTTTTTTAGTGCATTGCTACCTTGCAAGTAGAATAGCTGCCTAACAGTTGCAATTGCATTTATGTTATTCTAAAAAAAGTATCAACCTTTTGATTGATACTTTTCTTGAATAATTATTTTCTAAATAAATAGATTTACGTTAGAATCTTCTGCTTCACCCAGGTAATATCCAACTCCACCAATTTTAACGCCATCAATTAATTCTTCCTTCTTTATGCCCATTACATCCATAGACATCTGGCAAGCCACTATTTCTATACCACTTTGAGTGGCTGCTTTTATTAAATCTTCAAGTGAAGTAACATTTTTATCTTTCATCACTTTTCTTATCATTTGAGGACCCATTCCAAGCATATTCATTTTTGAAAGTTTTAATTTTTTGCTTCCTCTTGGCATCATCATTCCAAACATTTTATCCATAAAGCCTTTTTTAACATTTACTTTTTCTTCTTTTCTAAGAATATTTAATCCCCAGAAGGTGAAGAACATTGTAACTTTTTTTCCCATAGAAGCTGCACCATTTGCTATTATAAAAGAAGCTATTGCCTTATCCAAATCACCGCTGAAAACTACCATAGTTTTGTTATCTTTAGCAGCTACCTGCACAGGCTTATTTTCTTCCTCTCCGCCTTTTTTTATATATGCAATTATAGTACTTCCTTCTTTTTTCAAATCTAAAAGTTCATTATTAGTTCTTTTACACCAAGCTTTTATATCTTCATAAAAACCCGGATCTGATGCTGTAACTTTTAAGATCTGTCCTTTTTTCATATCATCTAAGCATGCTTTTACCTGCATAAGTGGTCCTGGGCAACATAATCCACATGCATCAAAGCTTTTGTCAAAATTGTCCTTTTTCTCCACTGCAACCTCTTCTATAGTTTGATTGTTATTCGCCATATTATCTACTCCCCTTGGCTTAAAGCTCAATGCAGATAAAGATTTATAGCCTCCTGTTACATTCTTCACCTTGAAGCCATTTTGCATTAATATCCTTTGAGCAACATAACCTCTAAGTCCAACCTGGCAATATACTATTATTTCTTTATTTTTATCAAGTTCCTGCATCCTATTTCTCATATCATCCACTGGAAGGTTTAAAGCTCCATCCACGTGTCCATTGCTATACTCAATATCTGAACGTACATCCACCACAATAGAATTTTCCTTATTGTAATTTAAAAACTCCATTGGTGTAATAACCTCTGCTTTTCCCGTAAGCACATTTTCTGCTGCAAACCCTGCCATATTTACAGGGTCCTTTGCGGATGAATACGGTGGTGCATAGGAAAGTTCAAGTTCTGCTAGGTCATAAACTGTTCCGCCTAATCTTATAACTGAAGCAATAACATCAATTCTTTTTTCAACACCATCATATCCAACAGCCTGTGCCCCTAATATTTTCCCACTGTCATTAAATATAAGTTTTATTGATAGAGGAAGTGCTCCTGGATAGTAGGAAGCATGTGAAACTGGGTGAACAAATATAACTTTATGTGCAATATTTAATCTATCTAAAGTTCTTTCATTATTACCTGTGCTAGCTGCTGTTAAATTAAAAACTTTGATTACTGAAGTCCCTTGAGTTCCTTTAAAGGAGGTATTTAAACCGCAAACATTATCTGCTGCAATTCTGCCCTGTTTATTTGCAGGTCCTGCAAGTGCTATTGCTGTTTTTCCCTTATTAATAAAATCAACAACCTCTACAGCATCCCCAACTGCAAATACATCTTTTATGTTTGTTTCCATTTTATCGTTTGTTATTATATGACCTCTTGGTCCAAACTCAATTCCACTATCTTTTAAAAATGCTGTATCTGGAGTTACTCCTATTGCAAGTACAACAAGTTCTGCGTTAATTTTAGTGCCACTATTTAATGTAATTTCAATCTGCTCTCCCTGCTCCTTAAAACCTTTTACTCCATCATTTAAAACTAAATTAACTCCGTTGTCCTCTAATTCTTTTTCTGCCATTATTGACATATCTGTATCAAAAGGTGCTAAAATGTGAGGAGCAGCTTCAACTAAAACTACATTTATTCCTCTTTCTTTTAGGTTTTCTGCTGTTTCAACTCCAACAAAGCCTCCGCCAATAACTACAGCACTTTTTACATTTTTGCCATCTACAGTATTCTTTATTTTATCCATATCAGGAATATTTCTAAGTGTCATTATTCTACTGCTGTTTATTCCTTCTATATTTGGCTTAATTGCCTTTGCTCCCGGTGATAAAATTATATAGTCATAGCTTTCTTCATAAGTTCCTTTTTCTTTACTATTAACCCTCACCTTTTTGTTTTGTGTATCTAAACCTGTTACTTCGCTATTTATTCTAACATCTATATTAAATCTATTTTTCATGCTCTCTGGCGTTTGAACAATTAACTTTTCTCTTTCTTTAATATTTTCTCCAATGTGATATGGAAGACCACAATTGGCAAAGGATATATACTGATCTCTTTCAAACATTATTATTTCTATATTTTCATCTAATCTTCTGAGTCTTGCAGCGGCTGAAGCTCCTCCTGCAACTCCTCCAACTATAATTACTTTTTTCATTTTTCATCACCTCAAAATAATATTTTTACTATTTCTGCAACCTTGTCATTGCAAACACTATAATATATTTCAAGTCCGTTTCTTCTTCCTTCAATAATCTTTGCACTTCTAAGCTTCTGTAAGTGCTGTGATATTGTAGACTGAGGACACTCCAAACAATTTGTCATATAAGTTACGTTGCATTCGCCCTTTTCAAGCAAGCCCTTTACTATGCATAATCTCATTGGATGGGCAAGCGTCTTTAAAAGTTCTGCTGCCTCGTTATATTCAGAAACATCCTTATTCATCTTCATTCCTACTTTCTTTCTAATCACTATATTCATATATTACGATATATTGATTAAAAAGTCAACTTAATTTTGAAGTTTCAAGTAATTTATCGCTAACTATATTTGACGTTTATTGCTAACATTTATATAATTATAGTGAACTGTTATACCTATCAATATTAATTTTTGTTAACATACTTTACTTAAAATTTATTTAAGGAGGCTAATAATGAAGGATCTAGAATATATAATAATTTTTCTTTCAAATATATTAACAGGTTTCGCTTTTGTTTTTTCGGTATATTATTTTATCATTGCTTTATTTGGAATCTACAAAAAAAAGACTTCAAATACTGTAAAACCAGAAAAAAGATTTGCATTAATAGTAGCTGCTCATAATGAAGAGGTCGTCGTTAAGGATATAGTAGTTAGTTTAAACAATTTAGATTATCCAAAAGAATTATACGACACATTTGTAATTGCCGATAATTGCACTGATAACACTGCAAAAATAGCTACTGAAACTGGAGCTTTAGTTTATGAAAGATTTAATGACAAGAAAAAGGGTAAGGGTTACGCATTAGAGTGGATGTTTGATAAAATATTTCACATGGACAAAAAATATGATGCTGTTTGTATTTTTGACGCAGATAATCTTGTTTCTAAAAATTTTTTGAAGGAAATGAATAAAAAACTTTGCTCAGGTTCCAAAGTAATTCAGGGTTATTTAGATAGCAAAAATCCAATGGATACTTGGATTACAGGGAGTTATTCAATAACCTTTTGGGCTAACAATAGAATGGCTCAACTTGCAAGAATTAATATGGGAATTTCAAGTCAGCTTGGTGGGACTGGCTGTTGTATAGATACTGAACTAATAAAAAAATTAGGCTGGGGAGCAACCTGTTTAACAGAAGATTTGGAATTCACTTGTAAGTTAGTATCTAATGGTTATAAAGTTGATTTTGCCTATGATGCTATTGTTTATGATGAAAAACCTCTTACCTTAGTACAATCCTGGAGACAAAGGAAAAGATGGATGCAGGGGTTTGTAGATGTAAGCAGCAGATACTTTTTTAAGCTTATGAAATTTGGAATTAAAGAGAGAAGCCTTACAGCAATAGATTGTGCAATATATACTATTCAGCCATTGCTATTTATTTTATTTGGATTGACCACAGTCATAGGTGTATTCAAGATGATTTTGGGATTGTATGAATATATAATGAATAGTTATAATAATGTTGTTACTGGCGGTATCGCCTCGAACATTACTGCATTTGTTATATTTGCTAGTTTTGTTGGCTTAACAATGTATTTATATACACCTATTTTACTTATTGGAGAAAAGAAATTTAATTTTAAGGTACTAATATATTATATAATAATGCCTATTTATATAGTAACTTGGTTACCTATTTGTATACAAGCAATTATTGATAAAGACAATAAAGAATGGGATCATACAATACATAGTAGAAGTGTCAACATTAGTGATCTTGAAAAAACGCGCTAAAAAAACTTTACATGATTTACTGTAAATTACAATTTTAAAAGCAGAGTACAGATGACGGAGTACAGAGTACAGTGAATGATGATTTACCTTTCGTTTTACTCAGGCAAATCTTAACCTTAAATGGTGTCAGCTTCGCTGAGCGCCATAAATGGCACAATTGCGCAGCAATAAAAAAAATAAGTTTTTAGATTTTTCTACGCTCGCGTAGAAAAATCATCCTTCACTGTACTCTGTACTCCGTACTCTGAGTTAAATTGTAATTTAACAGTATGAATTTGGTATTATAAATTTTAACTTTTCAAATTGCTTATCCATAGATAAGTTTATAGTATCTATCGATAGTATCCCTTATTTCTTCTATATTTATATATCTTGCTTGCCTTATAGTTTCTTTCCCTTCTACATATATAATAACCGCCGGAAGGGTAAATATACTATACGAAGCAGCCAATTTTATATTACCTTCTACATCTATATCAACACTTTTAATCTTAGGATATGCCTTAAGTACTTTATCTAGTTCCGGTTTGATTACCTTGCATATACCACAGCTCTCACTGCTAAAATATATTAGCGAAATTTCGCTTGTGTTTATTAGAGTTTCTATTTCCTCTTTTGAGTGTATTTTACCCAATTTTTATCACCTCTAAAATTAAAACTTATATTCCTCAAATAGTATACTTATACCTTAAAATCTCGCCTCATGTAAAAAAAGTAGGTTAAAATAGCAAAAGTAACAATTAACGCAATCGAAATAATGCTAATTCCAACACTTATTCCGTTACCATTTACAATATCTTGATAGCTAAAATACTTAAAAGGAGAAAGTATATTAATAGCATTTATTTTATCGGTAAAATCAGTTATTTTTGATATCATAAATGAACCAAATAGTATTCCTGCGACAATAGAGCCTGAAGCTTTTGAATTTTTCATAAAAGCAGAGAGCAAAGCCCCTAGCGATAAAAATATTAACTGAACAATGAACATGCTCAAAATAAACATTGTTATTTCACCTGAAATATCTTTTCCCTTATTATAGGCATTAACCATCATTATAGAAGATATTAAAGTAACTATATTTAAAACCACTACATTTACAAAAGCAGCAAGTAATTTTGAAGTTACTATAGTATTTAGAGATACTGGTTTTACCATAAGAAATTCAGTAGTTTTATCTCTCTCTTCTTTTGCAATAATACCACTTCCAAGAAGTGCAGCATGAATAGCAGCTGTAATCTCAAGATAAGGAAATAAAAATGCAAAAAATCCACTCATTTTTGCCACATCAAAAGAACCAATTCCAAGTAATGCTTTTAGTGAATATGGCATCTTATTAAAAACTTCATTGCCATTTCCTGAAGAATAAACTGTATACTTACTCATACCACTTATAACTAACAAAAACATGCATACACTCCATATTATTAACGCTTTTCGATTAGCCTTTAATTCTCTTAAAAAAATATTCATAATGAGACCTCCATATAATTAAAACTTAGAGCCCATCAGCTCACAGCATGTATATCCTTTTTTGTATAAATAATATAACTTAAAGCTATAGAAGCAATCACAATAATTGCACCAGTAATAAGATATTTAGTTTCATAGCTTGCATTTTTAATGATATACGTTATATCAAAATATTTGAAAGGTGAAATTAAACGAGCTACCTCATTGTTTTTATCAGTAGAAATCAAAGCCCCAACCATGTATAATCCAAAAACCACACCAAGTGATATTGGAAGAACTGACCTAATTTTATTAAAAAATACTGAAATAGCAACACCAATTGCAAGAAAAATGAGCTGTATAAAAAACAAAGTAAGATTTATCATTAAAAATAACTTTATGTTGTAATCTACTGTTTTAATAGCATTAGCTATAATTGTAGCTGCGGCACAAAATAATACATTTGTAATTATAAGCATAGTCAAGGCTGCAAGAAGTTTTGCAGTTACTATGGTTGAACGTGAAATGGGTTTCACAAGAAGAAAATCAGCTGTACGCTCTCTTGCTTCCTTTGAAAGTATTGAAATCCCCATATTCATAGCTTGAATAGCTCCGCAAAGCACAATGAACGAAAAAATCATTGAATAAAACCCCAAAATTGATGTAATGTAATCAATATTAATACCAAGCATTGCCCTAATTGAAGGTGGATAATTACTAAGAAGCTTTTTAAATTCAGCTGAATCACTTGCCATACTAGGATAAATTGAAAGAAACAGTGCTGCCAATGCAATCAACGCGCATACCCAGATAGCAACTGATTTTCGTAGTGACTTAAGTTCATGAAGGTATATATTCATGGTAATCACTCCTCCTTTACATAGTAATGCATAAAGATTTCTTCAAGATTAGGTTCATCAATAGATATATTTCGAAGCTCTAGCTCCGCTATTTTTTTCGTAATGGAGTTTATGTCACCCTTAAACATAAAATTTACAGTATTACCTTTTGACTTAAAACCACTTATACCTCTAATATTGAAAGTATCTTTACTAATTGGAACTTTAGCCTCAATACTGATTTTTTTGTAGCTATTTTCCTGAAGCGTGCTCATCTTTTCAAGTTTTATAATCTTTCCTTCTTTTATAAGTGCAACACGACTGCACATCTTTTGTACTTCACTAAGGATGTGTGAAGAAAAGAATATAGTAGCACCTTTTTTATTTTCTTCGCCAAGAAGTTCAAAAAATCTTTGCTGCATTAATGGATCAAGACCGCTTGTAGGCTCATCCAAGATAATTAGTTTTGGTTCATGAAGTAATCCCTGAACAATGCCTACTTTCTTCTTGTTACCAAAAGAAAGATCGTTAATTTTCTTTTTTAAATCCAAATTCATTACTTCTGCAAGATCGTTTATCCTCTTAGTACAATCCTTTTTATAAAAGCTAGCCGAGTATTTAAGCAGGTCTATAACCCTCATATTGTCATAATAAAACACTTCTGATGGCAAGTAGCCAAGTTCTTTTCTAACTTCAGGGTGTTCAATGCAGCTTTTACCAAAAATAGTTGCACTTCCGCTTGTCGGATGAATTAATCCTAAAAGTGTTCTAATAGTTGTTGATTTTCCTGCACCATTAGGTCCTATAAAACCAAAAATCTCCCCTTGCTCTATACTTAAGTTTACGTTACTTATACCTCTTGCTTTTCCATAACTTTTTGTAAGATCTTTAATTTCAATAACGCTCATGGATGTAACCTCCTATATTTTAATTATTGGCTATGTTTTAAAGCACAGGACATTTATTTTATATATTCTTCTTTATAAAAATTATTTTTAATTAAATTCACACATTCATAGTATTCCTTAAAAAGCTCATCAAAGTCAGCTTCTGTATTAATTTTATTTGATAACTCACTAGTGTATCCTTCGGCTAACCATACAAGCATTTTCATAACAAGCTTTGAATCAATGCCAGTTTTAAATTTTGAAGTATCAGTTCCATCAAAAGCAATTTTATTTCTAAAGACCTCACCTTTTACAAAAATATTTTGTATATCTTTTTTAACTTCTTCATCAGTTTCGAAATATACATTAGTTAAAAATAAAAATATTGCAGGGTGTTTCTTCATAACTGAAACCTTAATATTACCTGAAATTATTATTCTATCAAAAAAGTCAGTAATAGTCTTATCAAATTTTTCATAAATTTCATTCATAATAAGGTCGCTAGACAACTCAATTAAATAAATATACAAAGCTTTTTTTGTGCCAAAGTAGTGAAATACCATTGCTTTTGAAATTCCAGCATTGGACGCAATCTCACTAACAGATGTTTTTTTATAACCATTAGTACCAAAGCACTTAAGTGCTGCATCAATAATTGTATTTTGTTTTTCCACCGGTAAACTTAAAAATTTCTCCAAAATAATCACCTCATAAAACAATTGACCGAATCGGTTTATTTAAATATATCATCATAAACCGATTCGGTCAATTGTTTTTTTATTAGGCTATGTTTTAATAAGTTTAGCTATTTTATTGAAAATGGATAATAAGTTTTCCATCTTCATAATTTGCCCCTTGAATCTCTTTTGAATGTAATTTCTGAGGAAGTACAAAATTTCTCTTTTCATTTTTTATGGATATGCTGAGCTCATCACCCTTTTGGTATAAATCCAAATCACTTTTATTAACAAAGGGTATATTTATCGAAAAATCATAGCCACCCTCAGCAGCTTTTTCTATCTCAAATATTTTATCTTCAAACAATATATCACAAGGATTTGCTTCATTATAAATATGATTGCCTAAATAGAGAAGCCTATCATATTCTCTTACCTCATTATCCATAAGTTCAACTTTAAAAACAGGAATTGCTCCAAAACTTTCATATATATCCTTTATACTTTCACTTTGAATGTCTAACCACTTTTCAAAATATCCGCTAGCTCCTGCTTTTGAAAACACCTTATTTACTATTATGGCATCAACATTAAAATCAAATAAATGAAGATATGAAAAACTCTTCTTGGCTTCTTTTATAACTATTTTTTCTGGTGTAGTTACTATTCTTATGCTAACTTTAGATTTATCAAGCATAAGCTTGTGAAGGTCATCAATTTTTGAATAAAGAATATCAACTTCATCAAAAGTTTTATCATCCGGCATTGGAATTTTAACTGTTTTCTCAACTACTGGTTTTGCAATCTTTGCCATTTTTCTTTTCATTGGGAATATCTTCTCCATCCACCATTTAAATAGTTCTGGAAACTTTAAAAGGGACATGGTTTCACCAGTCGGAGCACAATCTACAATTAAGATATCATATTTTTCTTCATCACTTATCTCTTTTATTTTAATTAGCGCAAGCAGCTCATCAAAACCCGGAAATACAAGGAGCTCCTCACCTTCTATACTCCTACCTGATTTTGAAAATATTAATTTTTGTATATACTCTTTAATATTTCCCCACTTCGCTTCATTTTCCAAAACAGTATCTATTTCCATAGCATACAGGTTTTCTTCTATTTCAAGAGGCACATTTGAAAGTTTCTTATTGAAGGAATCCCCTAGGCTATGAGCTTGATCTGTGCTCATTATAAGAACTTTCTTTCCTTCCTTTGCAATTTTTGAAGCTGTAGCAGCAGATATACTTGTCTTCCCAACTCCGCCCTTGCCCGTATACAATATAATTCTCATGCTATACCATCCTCTCTAATTAATATTTACCTTTTTACATTCTTTAGTCTCTGATTTTTCTTCAACTGCTTCAAAGGCAATATCCTTTAAAACATCTAGAGCTTCTTTTTCAAAATTATCAACTCTTTTTTTTATTTCATCAGGTAATATTTCTTTAATTGCGCTATACCTTAAAGCCTCAGCTTTTATCATCTTTTTTATAAATTCCTTATTCATTTTCTACATCTCCTCAAAATATATCTTTAAAATTCCGTCCTCAAACTTAGCTTTACTTACACTATATTTTTTCATAACCTCTGGCATTGGAATATTCCTCTTGAAGTTTCCTATTTTAATTATTAGTTCATTATCACCCTCATGAAGATTTAAATCCTGTTTTTCTGTAAACGGAACTTTTATATTTAATCTATATCCATCTTCCAACCTTTCAAAAACTTCACTTTGAGTTGTTTTTAAAACCCTAAAAATATTATCATCGGTAAGTGAATCTTTTACTATTTTGTGCAAACCCTCAATTCCATTAACATCAATGGGATACCACTTAATTTTATATATAGGTACCTCTGAAAAAGTATCCTCCAGAACTTTAATATATTTCTTCTGAATATCCTTCCATTTATCAAAAAAACTATTTTCAACCTCACTTGGCAAAATTCTATTTATATAAAGACCATCAACATTAAAATTATAAAGATTTAAATACATGTAATTTCTTTTTGTTTCATCTACAACCATTTTTTCAGGAATAGTTACAAGTCTAAGACTGCATACCTCTCTATTTTTAAGTAAATTTTGAAGTTCGCTTAGCTTAACATAAAGTTTTTCTATATCATTTAATGCATCATTGTTTGGAAGCTCAAGTTTAAAGGCAGCCTTTGAAATAGGTCTTAGAACTTTCATAGCCACCTTACCTACAGGAAACATTTTTTCCATGTACCAAGATAAAATTTCTGGAAGCTTTAAAAGCGAAAGTGTTTCCCCAGTAGGTGCGCAATCTACAATTATAAGATCATAAACCATTTCATCATAAATTTCCTTAATTTTTAAAAGCGAAAATAATTCCTCCATTCCCGGGAATACCACTATATCCTCAAAAGCCTCCTCATCTTTACTATTTTGAAAGCTAATCATTTTTTTAATGGCTTCTGAAATAGAACCATAATATCTCTCCATTTCGTAATTTGGATCAACCTCAAGTGCCCAAAGATTTTCTTCTACTTCCTCTGGCTCCTTTTTTATCTCTTGCATAAATATATCGCTTAAGTTATGAGCCATATCTGTACTAACTATTAAGGTTTTTATTCCTTTTCTTGACGCTTTAACTGCATGAGCTGCTGCTGTACTTGTCTTTCCAACGCCGCCTTTGCCTGTAAAAATTATTATTCTAGACATGTTATCCCTCCATCATTCCTTATAAGAATTATTCTTTAACCGAAGTATATTTTCTAAAATTAGCTCAGTTTCCTGAGCAATCATTCAATATTTATTTTTTTTATCTTTTTCGTACTGCTTTTCGCATCCTTTGAAGCCATATCTTTCATTAAAACTTCTGTTACTTTTCTAAATATGTTTATTGCAGCAGACTTTTCATCCTCTGTAAGCTTTTCATAAATTGCTTTAACTATGCTAAGTATATTTTTCTTTTCCTCGTTTATAAATTCACTACCTTTTTGAGTTAATACAATTTCTACAATTCTTCTATCTTCTTTACTTCTTATTCTTTCAATTATTTTTTTCTTTTCTAACCTATTTACTACTCCAGTAGTTGTATTTAGCGGTGCATTTATGTACTTTGATATTTGTGTCATATTAGCAGTTTTAAATCTATAAAGGAATAAAAGTGCCATAATTTCATTTTTAGAATAATCCAAAAATATACTGTTCCATTTATCGGGAAAAATTAAAAATTTAAATTCGTCAATATACGAAAAGATCATCCCTTCAAAATCAATTTCTTGATTAGGTTTCATAATTTTATTCCTCCATTTAGTTCTTCACTAGAAGTATATTTTAATTCTATCACCGAAGTATTTTATTGTCAACACAGATTTTCACTTATTAGAATTTTTTCCAAGTTCCAAAATAATTTTGCTTACAGCTTCCATAGCAAGCGGAATAATTTTTTCATTAAAGTTAAACCTTGAATTATGCAGAGGATAGTTAATTTTTCCTTCTCTCCTTGCAAAAAACACCACTCTTAGCCCTGGAACTTTTTCAAAATAAAAGGCTGCATTATCTCCTGCAAGAAAAGGAGTGCTTGAAGCAACGGCATTTTTATCACCAAATAACTTTCTTCCAACATCCAAACCAAGTTCTACAAGCTTTTTATCATTGTATATAGGTGGAATTCTTGGAATCACATTAAACTCTATTGATGCACCTAATTCACCTTCTATATTACTAAATTCCTTCTTTAAATTATTAATAATTTCTTTTTTATCTTCCTCTAAAAATGTTCTTAAAGACCCCTTAAGCTGAACACTATCTGCAATTATATTACCTTTAACACCTCCATTTATAGTTCCTATTCCCACAACCATTGGCATTTTACCTTTATATGAATCATTTACTTCATGAATTTTTGAAATAACCTTGGCAGAAGCATAAATAGCGTCTATACCATTATTTCTTTCTGCCCAATGCGCTGATTTACCTTTTATATTAATAACTACAGAAGAAATTTCCGCAGTAGAAACTCCCCTTTGTATTTCCATTCCAAGAGGCTCGGAATTTGTAAGATGAAAAATAAGGATTTTATTAACTTTAGGATTTTCTAATGCACCTGCTTCAATTAGTGCTTTTGCACCTTTTCCTATTTCTTCCGCCGGTTCAAATATAAATTTAACATTTGATTTTAACTTTTCTTTATTTTTATTGAGTACACTTGCAACACCTAATGCTATAGCAACAATAGCATCGTGTCCGCAGGCATGCATTACTCCATTATTTTTTGAAGCATACTCAAAAGAATTTTCTTCTTGAATAGGAAGTGCATCCATTTCAGCTCTTAGTGCAATTGTAGGTAATTTTTCATCTATTATAATTTCTGCTACTACGCCTGTATCAATTGGCCTTTTATACTCAATTCCAAGCTTATTCAAAAAATCACAAATGAATTCTGTAGTTTTAAATTCCTTAAGGCTAAGTTCTGGGAAACTATGAAGTTGTCTTCTTATATCTATTATTTCAGGCACTATTTTTTCAATTTCTCCAAAATCATAAACATTATTATATTTTGTATCAATAATCATAATTCATCCTCTCATCCATATAATACTCTTTATTAATTACCATTTTACCACAATTTTAAATTGGCTATGTTTTAAATAAGTGTGAAAATAAGCTCTTATTTAAAACATAACCATTAAATTAATTGCTTATGAAAAGGTTTGCATTATCACTTTATCAAAGATATTATAGTATATCTAAATTAATTAAATATTTGGTGAGTTAAGTTAACATTTTATATGAAAAGCCATTATTTATATGTAAATTTTGCATTTTTGCATTTATTATTGTAAATGTAGTGACTTTTTTCCTTCATTTATGTATAATAAAGATAAACAATATGAATAATTTTTAAGTATTTTTCTTTAGAATTGAAAGGGGTTGTTTAGTATGTCTATATTTTTATTAGTATGTTTGGTATTTATATTATCTGCTTTATTTTCTGAAAACACAGACGTTTATGATATTCCCGAAGAATTCCAAAGCTTTCCCGAAGTAGCTCAAATGAGGATTTTATGTGACGATAGATATGGATATTTAATATAAGAGGCGCGTAAACGCCTTTTTTTAGGCTATGCTTTAATAGGTGCTGATTTTCACACTTATATAAAACATAGCCTTTTTTATGATTAATTTATTTCAAAGTATAATTATTTATGAATTATTTAAGTTATATTTTCATTTTATACCACAAACTACTTAATATTTAAAAACCAAAGACATTTTTCATGCCATGAACAGGTTCCACAAATTTCTTGTGCCGATTTTTTATCTTTTATCTTTTCATTCACCAACGCAAACAATTCATTTAATTTAACAGCCTCACCACTTTTTAAGCTCAATTTATTCAGAACCTTTTTATCCATTGCATCAACTTTATAAAAGTCATCACATTGCCCATTTTTATTATTTGTACACGCACTACAAATATCATCACAGTTATCTATTAATTTTATGTTCTCGTTTTTATTTTCCTTTATATACTTTATTACTTTAGACATATTGTCCACAAATTCATTGCTGTACCCATATCCTTGAAAACCCTGCATACATAAAAAATGATGTGCTCTTATCTTAAGCATACTCTTGCCCCTTTATATGTTGATTTCTTCTAATACCCATTAACTTTAGACACAACTTTACTTAGTGCATTTTTTATTTCGGCTAAACATTCTTTTTTAAAAGAGAACTTTATTTGATTATCCTTCGTATTAATAAGCAAACTTCCACTCAAAATTTCATTTTTTAAAGTATACGTAGTAATATCCTCAAGTTGCATATCAAATAAAAACTCATTTTTTTGAATTTCCTGCTTGTACACAATAATTCTTTTATTTGTAATTGCCCCCCTAATTGCCATATTGGTAACAGTAATTTCATACATATCTGGAAGTAACTTCATAACTATGTTGGTCGGCTCAATCCGCCCACTAAAGGTTTCAATTAACTTTTCCTGCAATTGAAGTTTTTCTTTAACTTGTTCTTCAAAACTATACATATAAAACCCTCCACTATTGATAAGCAACTTGGAATTTAAATCAGAGTACGGAGTACAGAGTACAGAGTACAACGAAGGATGATTTTTCTCCGCTATCGCTACGAAAAATCTAAAAACTTATTTTTTATTGCTTACGCAATCCCATTATACACAGTGTTCAGCGAAGCTGATACACTTAAGTTTAAGATTTACCTAAGCAACGCGAAAGGTAAATCATCCTTCACTGTACTCTGTACTCTGTCATCTGTACTCTGCAATTCTGAGTATAGACTACCGCATTATATTTTATTTCAATTTTACCACATATAAAATCAAATATAACGCTTTATTACATATATTAACAATTTATTAAAATTTGCATAAATTATTTATAATGTATACACTAAAATCAATTCACAGTTCCCTTTTCAAATTCCATTTTGTCTATTATAATTTCTTATAATCATACCTTGTGATTTAAACATCCCAAATCTTTTATAAAACTCAGTAAGCTCTTCATCACAGAGTAAATCTATCATATAGTAATCCTTAAGACTTTCCATCATTAATCTTACAAGCTCCGATCCTATTCCCTTGTTTTTATATTCTGGTAAAACTTCAAGAAGTGGTATATATGCAGATAAAACCTTATCAGAAATAGCAGTAATAAAACCAACAACATTTTTACTTTTCTCATCTACTGCTAGCCAAAAATAAGAACTACCTTTTAATATTTCGATATGTTTTTTTAATGATGGCGGATTTGGCCAATCTACAAAAAATCCTTTCATATTATCTTCATTAATATTTTCTAAACTATTTATGTATCTAATCATACTAAATCACCTCTGTCTATAGATAAGCAATTTAAAAAATTAAAATTGCTAATACCAAACTCATCCTGTTAAATTAGTATTTGAAAAGCAGAGTACAGATAACGGAGTACAGAGTACAGTGAAGGATGATTTACCTTTCGCTTTTCTCAGGTAAATCTTAAACTTAATGTTGTCAGCTTCGCTAAGCACCATACATGGCGCGATTGCGTAAGCAATAAAAAATAAGTTTTTAGATTTTTCTACGCTGGCGTAGAAAAATCATCCTTCGTTGTACTCTGTACTCCGTACTCTGAGTTAAACTTTAATTTATGGCGTGTTTCTTCGTTGCTATAGCATAAAGCTGTTTTACTGGAAGCAATGCCATAATTACAACACATATTGCACCTTCAACTCCCATAAACGCACCATTGCTTAAAAACGAATATAGCATTGGTGATTGACCTTTTGGCGCATAACTTCCGAAGAATACCACACCAGAAATAAAGTGACATACAAACCGACCAAAAACAGCAACTATTGTTGCAACAATCTTTTTATCTCTAAAATATCCAGCAAGCCCAAGCGCCATAAATGGAAGTGGATAATCAAATAATACTTGAACAGGGTGCAGAATGTATGGATCCATTATAAGTGTTATAATTCCATATAAAAATCCTGTTAAAAATCCAACTTCTGGTCCATAAAAAAGTGCCATTAAAAGAATTGGAATCATGCTTCCAAAGGTTACGCTCCCGCCTTGAGGTAGATGATAAATTTTAAAAACCTTCAAAACAGTTGCTAAAGCTAGTGCTATTCCTATTTGTGCAATCATGTAAGTGTTAAGCTTAACCTTCCTTACTTTAATAGCTACTACTACAAGTATTATAACCGCTAAAAGTGCAGCAAGTGATGTTGGGTGCTTCAATATTTCGCCCAAATTTTTTGAAAAAGACATAAAAAAACCTCCTAAAATTAGTGCTTAGGAAGACCTGCCTGAAACAATTGTTTTCATATATAGAGTTTCAAATTTAACTCTAGAAACTCTTTAATAATTGCTTCCCTACGCTGGCATTATCCAGATCAGGTATGAAGGGTTCGTAAAGAAAATCCTTACTTCTCAGCCCAAGGGCACCCCTAGCACTTTTAATTATTTATTTCTGCTTTTATTATACTCTCTTTTTCATTAATTTTCCACATTACTTTTCTCTAGCTTTTTTTATTCTCATATTTAAGTATTTCCTTAACATTGTATCTTTCTACACTGCTTAATTGTGAATCATAGCCCTTGAAACTTGGATTTGGCGAGTACCAACTTTTTGCTCCAAAATAACTTTTAAAAGGTTCCTTTTTAAAAACATATCCATGCCTTGCAAATATCTCATTTCTCGCCATCATAAGCTCATAACCAGTTAATTTCTCAAGTTGATTGCCGGTAAGCTTGTACTTATCGCTATCTTGCAAGATATATGTACTGCTCTTTACTGGATTACTTTTAAGCTTTGATGCAGTTTTAACTGAATTTGTATTGACCTTAGAAACCTTTTTGGCAGTTACAGCTGTTAAAACTTTAAAATGAACAAAAATTATAAGAACAATAACAAAAATTACAGCTGTTCCAACAAATCTTGTAGTAGATTTCTTTATTTTTATTTCATTGTGGTAATTTATATAATCATCAATTTTTTCAAAGCTTGGCACAATAACAACTCCACTTTTTTATTTGGCTATGTTTTAAATAAGTGTTAATTTTTGCACTTAGGCATCTTAAAGCATAGCCTTTTATTTGTTAAAAATTTTACTTAAGGTCATTTTTAATTTTCTAATTCCCTTTGCTGTATTTCTATCTTCCCTTATTATAAATTCACGTAAGCCTTTTTTACTTTCTTTTATAAGTTTATTTCTAACTTCAGTATCCTCAAAAAAATCTATATCTAAGTTTTCAAAATAGTTAAAAAGCGCTGCTTTAAGGTCATGTTCTGCCCCTTTTGAAAATAGTTTTTCATACATGCGACAAAGCCATATTACAAATTCTCTTGCTTCCTTCGTCTCACCATTTTGCCATACATAATTTATTACAGCATTAATATCGCAGCCAGTGTTATTTAAAAATCCACATATTATCTTTAAGTAATTTTCATTGTTTATTGACAACTTGTATATCTTAGTTATTGCATGCTCTATTTTATTTTTATATCCTGAATTTTTTACAGCCGCACCTGCTAATGCAGCATCATCAAAATTTTTAATACTTACAACTTTTTTTAGTATGCTTACAATTTCATAATTTTCACTATCTATATTTCTTGGCAGCAAATTAATTTTTTCTATTGAAGGTATGCTCATAAACTCAGGTTGCACTGTTTCTATAAATATATCAAATAGTTGTTCTCTCAGCCCATCTAAAAACTTTTTAAGCTCTTCACTTTTATGATGATCTTCTAGCATTGAAACTTTTTCATCTACAAATATGAATTCATCTGCTACGTAAAGCGAGGGCTTAAAGAGTTTTAGTGCTTTCTCCTTAAATTCTTCTGACAAAATTTCAATAAATTTAGGCGAAATTACAAAGCAAAATTCAACAATTTGAAAATACCCTTCAAAATCGACACACTTCTCTATTAAATAACTTGCATATTCTTTTAAACTTTCACTTATCTTTTCATTTTGTTTATTTTTTCTAATAAATTCTGCTAATAATTTTTCATTTTTTGATATATCTTCAAATAGCTCTAGTTTGCTTTCTTTATTATCTTTAAATGCAGCTTCCTCTTCACTTGTTAAAAGTATTTTGCAAAAATCATCGTATTCATTTATATCAAGAGAATCAATGCAAAAATCGCTAACCTCTTTTATAAATTCATTAATTTTTTCATCATTATCTATATTTTTTACTACAAAAGCTAAATATCTATGCTTCTCAGCTTCAATTCCTTCTTTCAAAACCCTATGTCCTGCAAAGTCAAATAAATAGCCAGCATTTACTTCTGTGTTAATACTCTTTATTCCACCTTTTGATACAAATTGAATATGTATGAAGTCTATGCTTTTATAATCTTTAGTGTAGGTTATGAAACCAAGTCTCTCTCTAACTGCATATGGAAGTGCTTTATATATAAATTTTAATAATTCCTTTGCATAAAATGAAAGCATAGCTATATCAACATCTAGTATTATATATATCTTTCTGTTTTGACGCACTGAAATAAAACATGCCATTACTATTTCTTTAAAGGTATCTTCCTCAATTTTAAGTTCTGCAAGTAAATCTGAAAGTGTTGAAAATCCAATTTCATTGCTTTCCATTTCAATTCTGCGGATATCCTCTAAAATGCCACCATCTGCAATATTGTAACTATTTTTAAACCCATCCGCACATATTATTTTATTAGGGTTTTTTATAAACTCTTCTTTTTCCTTCTTTTCAAGTACATAGTTATGCGTAAAAAACGTGCTTCTTTTACCTTCAAAATCCTTCGGTACAAAAGAAGTTCTGCCAATAACCATTTCGCCGGATGGAATATTAAATACAGTATATGCTTTAGGAAATTTATCATAATTATTTTCATTTAAAAGTTCAGTAGGGATTTCGTAAAAACAATATTTGTGAAGAACTTCTTTTGTAAATTCATCACTAAGCCCCATACTTTTCGCTACAGTATCATAACCTGGGTTATCACTGTAAACTCCTCGCTTTTCCCTTGTGTAATAATGCTGTTTTATCATTTTTCACTGCCTCCAGGTATATATTTCATTTTGTACATAAGCCATAAAAATGGTTCTTCTACTCTTAAAGGTGTAACTGTATTGCTGCTGCTTATTTCAAGATTTTGAGGATTACTTCCAAGAGATGACACCCCAAAATATGCTGTATTCCTAAAGTACGCCTCCATGGCACCCTTAAATGGAGAATCAGCTCTTCCAAGAAATCTTTTCATTTCCCCATTTATATTTTCAAATTCATCTAAATTAAAGTACATATTATGCTTATAGTTTTTAAATATATTGCTATTCGGACTTAAATATTCTTGATCATTTAAATTTCTAAGCATATCTGTTTTTGTAATAACGACTGCTGTTGGTATATCTGTTGCTGCTCCATTTTCTTTTCCTATAAAGTTTTCGTAAAGGTAAACTATTATGTCCTTTGGCTCCTGATATTTTGCGGTAAAATCTCCTTGTTCTTCTTTATTTAAAATATTTAATTTTTTTCTCAAGGTTTTCATTTGAAGAGGATCAACTAAAAATATTATTCCGCTAGAATTCTTAATATGTTCTCCGTGTTTGTCTATATATGATTTATCAGTCATTCCTTCACCAGGTACATCATAAAATACAAAGGTTATTGGTGGTTTTGTATCATCTTTAAACCTAAAATTCGCTATAAGTGGATCTACATGTTCCTTTGGCGTTGGTTCAAGCATTTTGTTGTATTCAAATATTATCTGCTGATTTTCTTTTATTTCTTCATTATACTCCGAATTTCCTGCAATAAGTGCTCCATTAAACGATTCAGCAGCATAATGTTCTAAAACATAAAGAAGACAGGTCATATAGACAGACTTTCCAACTTGAGACGCACCCACTACAGATATTATATTAGTAGGTCCTCTGCCTGAAGTTATTGGAAGTTCATTATGGCAATATGGACAAAGTCTTTTATCTGTTGCCACATCGTACTTATCTTTAACCTCTAAAACAATACCATCAACCATTTTTAAATTTCCTTTTGGAAGACTTTCTGGTTTTATTATAGGATTAAGTTCCGAAACAGCAGCCTTTCCTATTCTCTTATTATAGCTATTTAATTCCTCATCCACAGCCTTTTCATATTCTGGATCGCCTTCTTCACTATGTTCCGCCCTAAAAACAACATTGCTTGGCTTAAACTTTTTAAAACAAAATGGGCATACTATATCATAAGTTCCTTTACGTATGTTTGCATTTGATATTTTAGTTTTATTGCCCTTACCTCCAAATATCTTATCAAATAAAGCCACTTACATCACCTTTACCTTCGCTTCAAAATATATTTACTTCCACTCTTTTTTACATCATTTAAAAACACTTTTATATATTCATCCTTACCTATTTCAAAAGGTTGCATTTCATTTTTTCCAACATGAAAATCAGCTGGAAACTGAAACTTTAAACCATCATTTTCGCTTTCTGGATATGCACCCTTCTTTTTAACATAACAAAGTGTATCCTTGCTTATTGGCATGTCTACAAATACAATTAATTGTACTCTTTTTATTTTTGAAAATAATTTTTTGTGCTCCAAAATTTCATATATAATTTCTGGCTTTCCCGTGCACACTGCAATTTGGTTATCTCCATCTAGTTGCTTTATTAACACTGTACCTGTTTCTTCCTCTTTTGCTGGAAATACAATAAACTTATATTCATTTATATCTCTTATTTTTTCAACATATCCGTTGAATTCTCTATACTCATCCTTAGTATACAATTTAACACAATCTTCATCTATCTCGATATCTTCAATATTTTTAGAAGCTCTTTCTTTAAATATATACACAATATCAGAATCGCCCTGCCACTTCCACCTAAGCGTCAAAGTACTTTCAAAAATTTCAGCTTTTAAATCAGTTATTCTTTCTGTTTGCTTAGTTAATTCTTTTACTTCCAAATTTCCACCCCATTTGTTCAGAGTACAAAGTACAGAGTACAGAGTACAGTGATGGTTGATTTTCTGTTAACACAGAAAATCTATAATTTAATGGGCTAACGCCCAAACCCTTATTATCCCGTTCAGCGCAGCTGAACCTATAAGTTTTAAGATTTATCTGACGTGAGGAAGATAAATCCTCCTTCATTGTACTCTGTACTCTGTACTTTGTACTCTGTCATCGTACTCTGCCTTACCTAAAGCTGTGTCTCGAACCTTTAACATCTTTATCAAAACTATTTTTGCTTGTCTCTACAACTCTTTTTTTACTAAAGGACTTTTTGCCGCCTTTTTCGTCATAATATTCCCGTGCAAATAAAGTAAATACGACTGCCATTGCCAAATCGGCTAGTGCTCTGTAAAGTGAGCCGTGCCATGATACAGTATTAAAACCAATTTCGAGTATCAAGCCTGCAATTATTCCGCCAATAGCTCCACCTATTATAAAACCTTTTAGAAGATACTTGTTATCAAGAACAAAGCTTACTGCTGCCGAAATTAATATTGATATTAAAGTTATAAAGATTACTCTTAAGCAGCCATAAAAGGTGCTATCGCCGTAAATTCCATTTCTCTTGTCATTTAAAAGTCTTCCTTGCCTATCTCTATATATTTTAACAAAAGTATTTTTTATATTTTTAACATCTTTTACATTGTAATAATCTCCACCTGAGGCTTGTGCTATTTTTTTAAGCATATAAAAATTATCACCATCTGACATTCCTATTGTGTAAACTGGTATTCCAGCATAATTGTAAGGCTCCATGGTTTTATCAAACTTCTTATCGAGATCATAATTATCTCCACCATCTGATAGCATTATTACCATTGCGTTTCTGCCTTTTCCCTCTGATTTGTTTATTTCATCATAAGCAGAATCAAGTGCTTCTCTCATATTCGTATTTCCTGATGGGTTTTTATACTTTTGAAGCTCATTTGTTATGTCATCTTTAACACTGTTATCAACATAGGACATCACTTTTATTTTTGTTGTATGGTCATCAAAGGTATATACTGAAACCCTGTTTGTACTGTTCATACTATTTAAGAGATCATTTACCGCATCAAACCTTTCATTATTAGGATCCGTCTTAGACATACTCCCGGAAGTATCTATAAGTAATACAACATCATTTATAACCTTGCTGCTTTTCTTAAAGGATAACTCGTACAAAAATTGAAATAAAGTTCCTGCTACAAGAGTTACTATTAATGTGCATGGAATTAAAAACTTAAATGATAAACTTATATAATCACGCCTCCAGTTTAGCCCATTTATTTTTGGATAAGCCACTTCTGCAAGTAGGCACATTAGCCCTACTAAAAGAGAAAGAATACCAAAATACATCCCCATAAGTAAGCTGTGCGGCATTGAGTACTTAAAGTAATCCATAAGTACCTCACCAATTATAAAAGCTAGAGTTCCACCAACTGCACTCATTAAAACCATAAGCCAATTTATTTTTAACTTCATAAAACTTCTCCTTCTCCATGAAGCTTATATGCCTCTTTTAAAGCCGCTTCATAATATTTGAGCGAATTTTTATAATATATAAGGTCTTTTATTTTAAAACCTCCCATTAAAGAAAGCTTTTCAATGCCGGTTGCTCTTCTCTCATGAATATATCCTATCTCACAGCTTTTTGATTTCTTATCAAAGTTATATACATACTTTATAAAATCACTGCTATAATCACCAAAGAAATATTTTTCTTCATATTTTATAACGTTATAATCTATTATAAACGCTTTTAAAATAGAATTATTTTCAAGTATAACACATAAATTTTTAAATATTTCCTCTTTAGTTGATATTTCTCTATTATAACTCACAGTTGATATATTAGTTCTTTCACTTAATTCATCTTCGAAGGTCATTGAAAACTCTTTTTCTGTAAGTATATATTTTAAACACATTTGTTGAAGCTTATCTACTATCCCTTCAGTTCCACTTTTAATGCTTTCGTATATATTGGGAACAAACTCCTCATTAAAATAAATTTTTTTGCCAAACCTTTCTTTAAGCCTTAATAATTTCTCTTTTACTATAACTTCATAGTATTCCCTTATATTTTGGCCTATGTAATTATCATTTTCCTTTATGAGTTCTAAAGTATATCCATCAATTTTTTCTTTCGTTTCAGTAAGTTCTTTTATAAATTCAGTAAAGCTTGTATTTAAATTTGAAAGTTCTTCTATGCAGCTTTTAAGATAATTACAATTTAGCTGCGCTTTAAGTATTTCTATTTTTCTAAGGTATACTCCATTAAATATTTGATTTTTTGCAGCTTTTATAATTTCACCTTTTCCAAACACTGACTTAAAAAAAGATGGTCTTTCTATTTCACCTGCATATACTTCATCAATTTCACTTTTAAGCTTTTTTATAGCAATTTCATATTCCTTGATTCTTTCATTAAGTGTATCTATTATTTCATCATCCTTAGTACATAAATATGCTGCATAAATACCCATTTGCTTATCTTTAGCTATTTTTTCTACTCTTTCACCTATCAAGCTTCTAAAATTTATATTACTCAATTTTGCATTTGAATAGGCTTCAAAATTAATCTTATAAAATTTCTCGCACATGTCATTGTATAGTGCCTTTTCAACTTCCTTAAGAGTTATTCTATCTGCTTCAATTCTTGAACTTACCGTCATAATTGCCATCATGTCTTCTACACTTTTATCTGCTGGAATAAGTTTTTCAACCTTTTCATTAACTGTTCCCTCGTCTAATCCAAGTTTTAGTAGTATATCTACTTCCTTTATTTCTGAGGTATCCTTTAAAGTATTGAGCATATCTTCATAAACACAAGAAAGCACTGCCATTGAAACAGCACTATTAGGTCTTTTTATAACTGCAAGTCCTGCTGTAGCAAGTGTAAGTTCTCCATTCTCGTCAGATATATTTCTTTTAAATATGTTATCATCATAAATTTTATTCTTTATATCATAATAGCTTTCACTATTTATTTTTCTATTTTTTATAAGACTTATATATGAAATTATATTATAATTTTCTTCCATGCTATTTTTTATAACTATACCTTTTTTGTTAACATCACTTAGGACATAAACAAGATCAAATAACGCCTTATCCCACTTAACAGTTAACCTTCTATTTTGATCAAAAACCTCTATTTCTTTTTCAAAATTAAATTTACTGCTTTGAAAAGCTTCCATTTCTTTAAAAAAGCTTACTGCCAAAGCACCTCTATGAAATTCATCATTTTCATCACCAGTTTTAGTCTCTACAAGAGTATACAAATCACAAGCTGTAATTAAAAAGTGCTGCATAAGCTTTACTTTTATAAGAAGTGTAATTTCTGGCACTAAAATATTAAGTTCATCATCTGCCCTTGTTATAACAGCTATATTTATTTTTTCAAAACTTGAAAATTCTTCTCCGTGCTCTAATACTTTATTTTTAACCTTCACTATTTCTTTGTTTAAATTAATGAGCAGTTCATTATCTGAATAAAACCTATCATATATGCTTTTCCTTACATTTTTAATATCTTCTTTGTCATATGGAACATTAAAATTAAATACATTATTTCCTTCAAATTTATTATTAGAAAATATATTAAGAAATAAAAGCCCATCTCCATTATCTAAATCCTTTGTTATATGCGAATAAACTTTTTTAGAGGCTTCTATGGATTTATCTCCTAAGAATACAAAAAGAACAGGGTTTCTAACACTTCTCTGCTCATCATTCTTATGTACTTCCTTATCCATTTCTTTAGAATACTTATGCGTAAACTTTTCAAATAATTCTTCCATAAAACAACCACCCTTTATTCAGAGTACAGATGACAGAGTACAAAGTACAATGAATGTTAGTTTTCAGCTTACGCAGAAAACTTTACAACTTAATGGGCTACCGCCCAAACCTACTTACCCTTCAGCAAAGCTGAACCAATAAGTTCAAAGATTTATCTGACGCAAGGAAGATAAATCCTCATTCACTGTACTCTGTACTCTGTACTTTGTACTCTGCCTTATTCTAGCGTCTTTTTAAGCTCTCTAACCTTCTCAAGCATAACTGAATAAAAATTATAAATTTCGTCTCCATTTTCAAACTCAAATTTTCTATATTCAAGTTCCTCTACATATTTACTGTAGCTTGCTACCATTTCGCTTACCTTTTTATAAATTATATCCGGCCCCTCATCTTTCATGGAAAGGTCATTAAATCTCTTTTCCGATTTAGCATTTATTACGCTAATTTCTTTATCCTCAAGTTCTTTATACTTATTAAAAATGTAAAATTCAGCATACTCTTTTTGCTTCATTATATTTAAGAAAGGCGGTACGTCCGTTTTTTCACTTTCATCCTTGTCATAAATATAAACTATTCCCTTTTTACATATAGTATCTGTATAAAGTGCTTGTAAAAAGTCATTTACTATTTTTGTTTTCTTATTTATTTCTGCAACATAAGCCTGCAATTTGTTTATTTCAGCTTCTATTGAAGAGTATTTTAAAACTTCTTCTTTTACTAATTTTATAAGCCTTGGAGCTCTTAAAAAGCTTTCTTTTGCTGCTGCTTCATCTCTGCTATCAAATATGAAGTACTTTTGGTTATCTGAGAATTCTACTTTAGTAAGACTTTTTTCCTTCATTATCTTTCTAAGTTCAATTAAACACTTATTTATTTCACCTATATTAGGTGTTTCACCTTCTTCTAGTCCAAGGTTGTATTTTTTAATTATGGTATTTACATCAAAAGGTTTTGTAATTACGCATTTATATTTAGAACTTAGCTGTGAATCTGTCATAACTATACATTCGTATTTTATTGCCCTTGAGAAAAGTTCTCTTATTTCATCATTATGCTTTCTAACTCTTTCATTATCATAGGTTACACCCCAAGAAGCCTCTGGTATAGGTGATGGCAAATACGCCCAGTTGTTGTTTCTATTTTGAACCAAATGTCTTCCTATTCCATCTTGTTTAAGTATAGTTTTCTCATACTCTTGTTCATATTGTTTTATTGGAGCATAGGAGTAAAGTGGAACTCCAACCTCAGTGTTAAGCCAGAATATTCTATTTGTAACTTTACTTTGTCTTACATTAACTTGACTTCCATGCGTTGATGTCACTTTGTATTGCTCTATACCTTTCTTTATTCTTGGAGTTCTCATAGGTACAGAAACCATGTCCCATGAAGGGAAGGTAAAGCTTGAACCAGCATCATTAAGCTGAAATACAGGTATGGCATCATCATCAAGTTTAGGTGCTATAGTTTTTCTAACAAAATCCTCTATTGATTTATCTTCACCATATTTCATCACTATAAATTCTTCCATAGATTTTGTAATTATGCTTTCAAATTGATCAGAAACAAATTTTGAGATTGATCCTGTTATATCAACATGCTGCTCATCAATCCATTTTTGTGATTCCTCTAAAAGCGTTGATGTGAATCTTCTTATAACTTCGTCTGCATCTTGCCTATCAACTATTTCATCTATGGATTTAACCACATCTGGGACCTCTATTACATTCCAATAATAAGTCTTTCCTCCTGATAGATTATCTTCTTCACGAGATTTTACAAGTATATCCGCATCTTCTTTAAATATTTTATTTAACTCATTCAGTATTTCAGTATAGACATGATATATTGCGTTATTTTCATGACTTATTATTTCTACAACTCTCTTGTAAAAATCTATCATCCTAGAATACTTTTCCTCGTCGGCTCTTGCTGTATATTCTTCTATTTTTGCCTTAATATAATCATTTTTCTTAGTTTCCTTTGATAAAAGTGCTTTCCTTGCTTCTCCAAATTTATCTTCTGCCCTATCCTTAAGTTCTGAAATTAGCTGAGGCATGCTTCTTCTTTTATCTTCAAGGGATTCAATTATAACTTCTACAGTTTTCAAAGCATTAAAACCTCTGTCTGTGAAGAGTATTCTTGAGGCATAAAATGGTCCCTTATTTGCATCCTTAAACATTCTATCTATATTTTCTCTAATGGCTTTTGATATTTCACCAGGATATTGATAATTTACCTTAGCATACTCATCAATGGCATCCCTTAGATAAGCTGAGAGCTCTTCATCTATGCTTATAGACTGCTTTTTTATCACGTTATCAAAATTAAATTTTTCTCTGTTAGCATAGCCTGATAGTGGTCTTCTTCCAAACAATTCTTTTTCAAATCTAGCCTCTATAGAGTCCATATCAAGCTTAACAGTTTTTATAAACTGATCAACTTCCTGTTCTGTAGGTGATTTTTCAAACATCTTATTCATTTTTTCAAAAAGCCTGCAGCCAAGATATGTTGTTATCTCTTCAATAGGAAGTACTGCTGCTGAAGCACCTATTATGACGTATTTGTAATTTGCCTTGTAAGGCTTTGGCATTTGATTTATTAGTGTTGGAACATTGCTTAGCCAATCCTGTATAGCAAATTCTTGTCCAGATTCTCTCTGCTCATTTGATATGAAGTTTGTTATAATTTCTGCTGTAACATTCATGGAATACTCATATCCATTTTCAAGTATCTTTCCTTGTTTATTTGTTGCAGATATTAAATGGCATACATCAAAAGGTGCCGAAGGAGAATCAACTTTAAAGTTCTTATAATTTTGGACAAACCTATCTCCTCTTTCAGGTATGTTCATTAAGTAATCCACTTCTTTAAGTGCTGCATATCCATTTTTTATTATATAGCTTCTAGCATTTATTTCTGGATTTTTAGACAAGTTTACATCTGGAGTAAATAAGTATCCAAGTACATTTACCTTATCTATACCCTGATCTCCAAACTTTTCTTGTATAAGTCCTCTTACTAAATATGCAATATCAATAAAACTTCCGCTTCCTGTACCACCTGATATACCTGTAAGTATGAATACTTCAAGCTTTTCATTAGTATTCTGCATTACATTCCATATTTTCTTTCTTATACTTTCAACTACTTCATTTATTTTTGTAAACAAAAGAAGTCTGCCAGCTTGCCTATTTCCATTTGCACCCTGCATACCATCTGATATACTAAGTTCAGGTGAAAGCCATTCTTTTATGCAGTCATCAAGAATTTCTCTATCATTTAATATAGAACCTATTTGAGCATTTGATAAAAGCACCAATTCGCTTTGTGGATCAAGCCCTATTCCTCTAAAATTCTTGTTTTTTTCATATGCATTAGTTTCAAAAGCAAGAAATTCAACTCCATTTGGCTTTTCCTTTCTCACCTTTGTTATTTCATCCTCTGGGAGATTAAATCTTCTATTTATCTGATATTTAACCCTTAAAAGAGCATCAATTCCTGTTCCACCTATACCAATTATAAGTACGGGATTATCTATTTTATCTATACGGATTTTATCACTAATAATCCCTCCGCCAGTCATAACATCAAATTCTCTTATTTGTTCTCTAACTTTACCATTCAATATAAACACTCCTTTGTTCAGAGAACAGAGTACGGAGTACAGAGTACAGTGATGGATAATTTTCAGCTGCCGCTGAAAATTTTACAACTTAATTGGGCTATCGCCCAAACCTCTCTCACCGAAGGTGAACTATTTATTCAAAGATTTGCCTGACGCAAGGAAGGCAAATCCTCCTTCACTGTACTTTGTACTTTGTACTTTGTACTTTGTACTCTGTACTCTGCTTTCTAGTCTGTATAAAATTCCATTGAAATAGTTTTTTCAACTTTATTTAAAATCGCAACTATTCTATCTCCATTTAGTATTTCTATGTTTTCGCCTTTTTCAATGTTTCTTCCTGATTTTTTCACTATGCATTCAGATTTGTTATCTAATATTAAACACTCATTTCCAAATTTAAAATATAAGTTTTCTGTTTCTGCAAATTCTTCTTTTAGTCCCAAGACTTCATATAAACTGAATTTGCCTGTATAGCCTTCAAGAAGCTTATATTTAGGTGACATTACTTCTCCAGTGCTTTCATCTCTTACTTCAAGCATAACTCGTCCAAAGCCTTTTCTTCTGCCTTTCTTGATTGAGTTTATTATAAATAAAGCTAAAGCCAAAGCAATTAAAAGCACTATAATTATTACAATTATTTTTACTGTACTTGAAGCTTTAGAGGTTGTAACTACTCCATTTTGCACAATTACTTTTACCGGATTACTTTCCCTGAAGAAGCTATTTCCATCAAGCTTAACACTAACTTCATAATTACCTTGCGTATCAAATTTATACTTTCCTGTATAATTATTTGCATTTTTAGTTAAATTACTTTCTTTTATGGAATTATCCTTTAAATTTTTAATTATAAGCTTAGCATTTACGCCATTGTACACGCTTTTGTCAGATACTTTTTGTCCATTACTCATAAGGTAAGCTGAAACATTTATGCTATCACCTTTTTTTATTGAAGTTGGACTTATACTTGTGCCTACTGTTAAATCATAATTATATACAAAATTTACTTTTATATTGTCCCCATTTACACCTTTTACCTTAAGTGTCCAGTCACCTTTTTCTGGTTTTAATATTTTAAGCAGAGTATACTTTTTCGATGTAGATACATAGGCTGCTTGAGATGGCAAAGCTACTTCCTTTCCCTTATTATCCTCAAGCTTAATTTCTAAAGGCTTACTGGAAAGCATCGATATATTTGCCTCTGCAACATCTGAATTTGGTATATTTATTTTAACATCTTGAAAAGCTCCATTTGCAGTTATTGACCCTCCATCTTGAACCTTTACTTTTGAATTATCAGCATATATATCTGTAAGTATTTTGGGTAAATCTGCTGCCGTACTTGTTATATAGCTTTTCCCACCAGTGCTCTCTGCTATATTTGCAAGTAGTGCTTTATCTACAGTTCCATCATAATTAAGTCCTATTGTATATACTTTATATCCCTTACTTTTAGCCGTTTCTATCGCACTGTTTAAATCTTTTTCTGAATCGGCCTCACTTCTTGCAGGATCATTTTTTCCATCGGATAGAAGTATTATGACTGGCCTGTGTCCACTTTCATGTCCATTGTCCATCAAACTTACAGCTTCCTTTAATCCCATTCCAGTATCAGTTTTTTGTCCAAGCTGTATTCCATTTATCATATTTTTAATATTTTCTTTATCAGCTTTTGAATTTACAGCATCCAAACTGTGTTCCCGTACTATATTATCAGAGTACGCTACGAGTCCAAATTTATTCCCTGAATCCTCACTCATATCTAGAAACATTTTAATAGCTTCTATTCTAATTTCTTCTGGATCACTTTCCTTCATAGATCCACTAGAATCAAGTAAAAATACCGTATCTAAATTTGAATGTGAAACACTTTCTGCCTGAACCTTTGGTATGTATAAAGCTTGTATTACAATTATCAGCATAATTAAAAAAAGCCGATAACTTTTTTTCAAAAATATTTTCATAAAAACCCTCCGAAACAGAGTACAAAGTACAGAGTACAGAGTACAATGAAGGTTAGTTTTCTGTCTATACGGAAAACTTTAAACTTAATGGGCTGACGCCCAAACCCAGTATGCCATTATCAGCAAAACTAATACCATACGTTTAAAGATTTACCTGACATAAGGAAGGCAAATCCTCCTTCACTGTACTCTGTACTTTGTTCTCTGTACTCTGGTTTTCTTCTATTATACCTAAACTATATCATACTTTTTGTGTCAAAATTCTTAATAATTTATTACATATTTCTTGTAATCCAATTAATTATTTCTTGATTTTCCTTCAAACCTGTTTTAAAAAACTTGTATGTTGTAAAATTATTATGTATTTTATTTACAAATACTTCTTCTCCATTTTCTATGAGAAATTTTGGGGATTCCTTTTTTATATTTACATTATCCAGCATATCACTTTTGGCTAAAACAAATGCAGTTGGCTTTTGTATTCTTTCTCCTGGTTTTAAATTATAATTCTTTTGAAGATTTAAAATAGTTGTATCTAGTACATCACTTAATATATACGTTTCATTATTAAAATTTTTAGCACTACCTACAGAAAAAGCATCAATAATAAATATAAACCCACTGTTGTATTCATAATATTTATGTTGCTTTAAATTCTCACTACTAATAAAGTCTTTTCCTTCTGTTTCAACAACCATAATGTGCTTTTCTTTGCCTGTTTCATCTTCTATTATTGTCTCATAAAAAACTTCTTTTCCCGTACTTATTTTACTTAGTTCACTGTTTTCTATAAATGTGCTTTTCCCACTTCCCCTTCCGCCTATTACTGCAATAACAAAAGATTCAATCTCCGGAATAGGATTTTCATTGCCACATGTGGGACAAAGTGTTTTTAATTTTCGCTTTCCATAGGCAGTTACAGGTATTTTATATCCACAACTGCATTCTATACTAAATACACCATTATTGCTAGGTTCAAGACTGTGATATACAGTTCCGCATTTTGGACATACATATCTAGGTTCACTGTATTTTGTAAAACAATTAGGGCATATACTATAGCTGACTTTATTATGCATATATACTATTCCAATTAATTTTACAGCTTCAGCAGCTATACTCTTAAAAAATTTATTTATTCTTTCACTAAAAGGAATATCATCATTACTTTCACTTACATTTACGCTAGCCTTACCAGATATTTTTTTCGGCAAAACAATCACAGCTGTTGCAGCATAAATCACACCTTTACCTATGCTTAAGGTTATAGAAGAAATAATTTCATGCACTGGTCTAAATATAACCATAGCAACCTTAACTAAAGCAAATAATAGCAGCACTATAAGAAATTCCTTGATTATAAGAAGCAATATACCACCACCAATCCTTTTTCAGAGTACGGAGTACAGAGTACAAAGTACAGTGAATGTTAATTTTCTGCTAGCACAGAAAATTTTATAACTTAATGGGCTAACGCCCAAACCCTCTTTCTTCACCGAAGGTGAACCAATAAGTTCTAAGATTTATCCAACGCTAGGCGTATAAATCCTCCTTCACTGTACTCTGTACTTTGTACTTTGTACTCTTTTTTAATTATTTTTTATAAATTTTCTGTTGAAGCTTATTAAAAATCGATTTTCCTTCTGATTCTTTCTTTGCTGCCTTGTACATTTCCATCCATGTCCTTATTGCATCCCTTGTTTCTTCTCCTCTTGTTGAATTTTCAATAGTTTTCTGGATATATTTATCATAGCCTTCAATACGGTTTGTATCCACACTAGATATATTAATAACTATATTTTCTTCTATGTCTTTAAATTGTTTCTCTGAAAATAAACTTTGACTTTTTATAATAAAACAAATAAAATCCAAATAAATTTTATTTGTTCCCTTAGAATCAAAAATATCCTCCATTGCAAGCATATAAGTATTAAAATATGTTACCATATATTTTTCATACATAAGTATCCTTTTCATTTTCATATGTGACAAAATGTCATTTAATAGGGGACATATTATTTTAAACATCAAGTCTAAAATTGCCTCATACTTTTCCTTGCTAATACCATCAAACTTAAAAATATCATCATTGCACAAAAACTCTTCTATATAAACTTTTTCATTATAAAGTGAATCTGCGCATTGAATTATTTCTGAAATATCAGGTCTAATATCCATTTTATACAAATACTTTATATTGTCAATTTCAGCTATAATAGCTATTTCAGTTTCATCTGGAAGCTTAATAGGAACTAAATTTTGAAATTCATCCACAAGCCTTTCTGAAAGTTTTTTACCTAAATTTCTTTCAAGCTTTCTTGTTCTAATGTATTTAGTAAGATTTTCATAAAAGCTCATATTAAACTCATACTTTTGTAAAACACTAATAAGGACTTCTAATGCTTCAGAAAAATATCTGTTTCTATAGTCTACATTTTCATCGAATATGTTAGTACAGTAACTATTAAAATAGCTAACCTTGTCAGTTGTACTTCTAATTTTATATTTAAAGGACTCTATTAATATGTCAGCTCCATGCATTTTTTCAACAAGCTTTTTAACTATTTCAGTTGATTTATAAAAAGAAATTTCATATAAAATATCCGTATAACTTGAAACTAACACAATATAATTTTCTCTTGCTGTGCAAACCTCATAAGCTATGTTAACTACATTTGAAAAATAATCTGCATAATCTTGAACATATCTAAGTGCATGCATAAATTTATTTTTATCACCTAAAAGTACCTTGAGGCAAATAACTATAAATTTTTTAAAGTTAACATTTTTTCCAAAATACTCCCATGGTATTTTAAGCTCCATAAAATCTCCAATTATACTACAAAAATAAAACTGAGCATGCCTTGGTAATCCACCTTCAAGATAAACAGCAATATTCCGGAGCCTCTCACCATACGCAGATTTTGAAACAAACTTTTGAAGATTATCTTCGTTATAATTTCTTATATCCTGGTAAAGTTTTAGTATATCTTCTATGTTTATATCCTTACCATCTATAACCATGAACTGAATTGAATCAAAGAAAAATTCATATGCTTTATTAATATATTCAGGTTTCTCGGTAATCTTTGATATCCTGAACAGGAATTTAAACATAACCTCTGCCATTTTGAGATTTAAATTTGTAGTTATTTTATTTAACGCTTCAGCATCAATTGTACTCATTATTTTCTCAAGAGTACTTTCCGATCCATATTTATTTGCAAAAGCTATGGCATTTACAGCATCCACATCATTTACTTTTTGAAGTCCATTGTTTATTATGCTAAATAAATTTACACAGTTATCTATATTTGAATCTACCTTTTTATAATTAAATGCCTCTATAAAGTCTATAATATCTTTTCTATAATCTTTTATTATTGTATATTCAAGTGCAGCTTGTTTTGCAAATTTGGTTTTTAACTCCACTTCACTACTATTTCCTAACTTAAAATTAAATACATTAAATTTATAATTTTTGTTTGTGTTGTTTAGCTGAGTTCCTAAATTCTCCTCTAAGCCGCCACATAAAAATTCTCCAGCATTAAAGGCATTAAAGCTATAAGTATTAAAAGTTATACTGTTTGCCATAGAAAGTGGCAATGCCATAGTTGCTGCTGCAATCCACATATGTAGGTTTTTAGGATCATCTGAAAAAACAATTTTTTTATCGCTTTCTTTAGCATCAATAATACCATCAATTAAATCATTTAAACTTTTAGTTCTTTTTTTGAGAGAAGCTCCCTTTAAAAACTTTTCAATGTCAGAAGTAGTTATAAAATCTTCCTCTAAAATATGATTTAATATTGGAAGTGGCCTTATATCTTCTTCATTTTCCTCTTCCTCTGTAAGTCCATCTTTAAAAATTCTTGAATTATAAATTTCGATTGGGTAAAAAGGTAGTTCTCCAGCATCCCATATAAGCACATGGCAAAAATAATTTCCAAATCTACCCGAATAATCCTTTCCTTTATATTTTATTTTACAAATACATGATTTACCATTTTTTAATTTAAAAAAAGAGAAAGCTATAGGAAAGTTTTCTTTTATTTCTTCATCAGTAGGATTACTGGTCAGGCTACTCGGCTCTATATAATTGCAATGCCTTTCTATTTCTTGCCTCTCTTCTTCAGTAATTCCTTCTGACATGGAATAGGTTTGAAATCCCATTCCAGAAGTTAATCCCTTTTTACAAGAGGTATAATATAATTGATATATCTTCATAGGTAAGAATGTCACTTCCTTTTTTCAGCCTTTATAAGTTTGTATTTCCAAAGCAACCATAAAAAAGGATCTTCCACTCTGTGTGGTCTCAATTTTTGTATTTTATTACTTTCTGGGTTACATCCAAGTGCCGTAAGCCCAAAATATGCATAGTCTTTAAAATTAGCACTTAATTGATTTGTAAAGTTAGTTCCTCCCCATTCCTTTACTAAGGCTTCCATAGTATTATCAACATCCTCAAAATCAGCTATATCAAATTTTCCCTCTTCCACGTGTTTGCTCGGATAATTAATACAGCAAGACTTTCCTATTATCTCTTCCAATGCATCAATTTTAGAGAATGCAACTGCAACTGGTATATCTATTGGATTTTCTAAACCTATACCATTTGCCTTCCTTATTAAATTGGCAGTTCTTGAAAGCAAGTCATCTATTTCCGTATTTTGCTCTGGAAGCTTCATTCCCTTTGGCATCTTTTCTCTTACCTCTGGAAGTTGAAGAGGATCTAAAAGGAAAATGATTCCTGAGGAATTATATATATACTTATTAACAGTTTTCATTGTATCTTCCTCGTTCAAATCCTCACCTGCTGTATCAAAAAACGCTATTGTAACAACTTTTTTCACACTATTTCCTTTAATTAATCTCGCAAACTTACTTTTCTCTCTAAATGAAAGAGTATACAATAAAGGCTTACTCACGCTTTCATCAGTTTTAGCTGAACGTGTGATTTTTATAAGTTCATTTTTTCTAAACACAGGATAGTAAAAATCATTTCTATATCTTTTTATAGTGGCATCATCTATTGCTTGAAGACTGCAATCAAAAGCCGCACCTATTTCATTCATTATTTTATCTATTAATACTGCCATGTAATGGCTTTTTCCAGCTTCCTTTGCACCTATTATAGCAAAAACTAAATCATCATATTCACCTATTGTATATGGAAGCTCCGAGCCACAGGTTGGGCATACTTTTGTAGTTGATACTTCCCCACATTCACTACAGTGCATGGATTTTGGAATTTCTTTAACTTCTGTATTTTCATTAAACATTATCTTATTATTTTTAGCATTTAAACATATTTGTCCATCTTTATTGTATCTTTCATTTTTGCATATAAATCCAACTTCATTTAAGCCATGTTTTGTAAAACAAAATGGACATATATAGTAATCTTTCTTACCAAAATTCATAACTTCACTTCCTATTTGAAATATAATTCTCTCTTTGCTGGTGGTATTATCCTAAACATTGAACTATTTCTTTCATCCTCTAAAAATAGCTTAATATATGTGTTTTTCTTTATTATATTAATTGGTATTTCAACTTCCACAGTCTCATGCTTACCTATTTTTATATAATCAAATTTGTAGATTTCCTCACCGTCAGATTTGAAAACAGGCATGTTTCCTTTTTTCGCAATAAGTACTGTAGGTGGCATGTTAACTTCCTCAGATGACGTGCTAAATATTATACTTACAGCTTTAATACCATAAAATAACTTTCTTTTAACCTTTAATTCATATGAAATTTCACTTGGAGACTTACTTACAATAAGTCGTCTCTTTCCTTCAAGGTAATTTATTTCACCATTAGCCTCGATAATTGGGAAAACACAAAAATAATAATTTTCCTCTTTAATTTTGTGAATTGTAAACTGTCCTATAGTTTCTCCGTAATTTTTTTCTACTATTATTTTTACAGCACTGCTATCATCAGGTTTTGTAGGAAATTTATCATTTCTATATAAAATTAATGTCTTTTTAACGCCATATGGCCAATCCCAATCTATTGAAAGCTGATTATATTTAACCTCTCCTCTTATAACTCTTATATTCTCAGGTAACCTACCGGGCTCAATATCTTCTACTTCTTTCGCCTCGTATGATACTTTTTCTGGCTTCTTCACTTCTTTAATCTTAATATCATCATCAGTATCATAATTCTTTTCATCTTCAACTTTTGTCTTATTTACACTTAAATTTTCTTCTACATCTTTAATAGCAGAAATTAAAATGGCATCACTAATTTCAATATTTTCCTTCTGTATTTCTTCATTTGGAGCTTCTTCGCTTTTAAATTTTAAAATAGCCTCATTTATTTTATCTCTGTCAATTCGTATGGTGTCCCCAAGATTAATATTTTCTTGTTCCTTACTTTCACTTTTCTCTCCAATTTTATATTCTTTAACATCATCTATCTCTTCCGCATTATTTTCAATTTCATCTTGCTTACAAGGATTTATATTCTCTGAATATTCTTCTATATACTTTTCATTTTGTGTAAGCTTTGAAATTTCTTGTCTTATTTCCTTTTCTGTAAATATAGAAAATTCTTCTTTAAAGTTATTTATTTCATCTTGTGTAATGTCATCTTTTATAGACAGCACTACTTCTATTTCATCCTTTAATTCGCTAATTGCCTTTTCTTTGTTTTCACAATCCAATAAATTCACCTCAAATCACTAGACTATGATTTTAATTATAAATTTATTTAGTTTGGTTGTCTACTCTCTTTTGCTTTTAAACCCAAGTAAATCAGCCACTTTCTGAAGCTTAATTTATTAAATTTTCTTGAACAACACATATTAAAACAGAGTACAGACATTGCACTCTGTTTTAAATTGTATTTTATGTAATTTTTTGCTTGACTTTTGTTTCCTACAAGTGTAATCTATAAATACGTACTACACTTGTAGGAAGGAGATAAATTTTAATGAATAATAAGAAATGCAAAATATCTGATGCTGAATGGCTTGTAATCAAAATACTGTGGAAAGAACCTCAATTAACTTCTACTCAGATAATTGAAAACTTAAGTTCAAAAACTGATTGGAAACCAAAAACTATTCATTCGCTAATTAATAGACTAGTTAATAAAGGAGCTTTAGGCGTTAATAAGGAAGGTCCTCAATTTAAATTTTATCCACTTTTAAATAAAAATGATTATGTCATGGAAGAAACTAAGTCCTTTATTAAAAAAGTCTACGATGGATCAGTTAATCTCATGATTAGCAATTTCATTAATAACAAAAGTCTATCTAAAAATGAAATTGAGGAATTACAACGCTTGCTTGATGAAGGTATGAAAAAATGAAAGGTATGGTGAAACCTTATGGGTTTAGCTAATTTATTTCTACAAATTGTATCCTTATCATTAATGGGCAGTATATTTGCACTTGTCATTTTGCTAATAAAAGCTATCTTCAGAAAAAAACTCAGTGGCAAATTTCATTACTATATTTGGTTTTTACTTGTACTAAAACTTACAATACCATTAAATCTTCAACCTCAATTAAATACCTTTAAATTTATTAATAATAATTCTCAAAAATATGATGTGTCTTCAGTAGTAAATAAAAACTTTTCCAGCATTACAAATTTAAATACTAATACGGCTTATCAAGTTACTGCACCAAAATATAATTATGCAAAACCAATAACTGTACACAACACATTTAATTTTAAAACAGCCTCCCTAATTTGGGTTATTGGAATCTTACTGATTATATCATATATAATTTTTGTGAATATAATGTTATTAATCAATATAAAAAGAAATTCTATTTGTAATAGACATGATGTAAATGACATATTAAAAGAAACTAAATTAAAACTTGGTATAAACTCAAAAATACCCATTATTTGCAGCAACAATATAAAATCACCAGCTGTTTATGGAATTATACACCCTAAAATATTAATTTCTCAACATGTTATTGATAGATTATCTTTACAAGAACTAAAATTTATATTTTTACATGAATTAATTCATATAAAAAGGAAAGACCTAATAATAAATGTAGTCATTATGCTTCTTCAGGTTATATATTGGTTCAACCCATTAATTTTATACGCACTTTATGAGTTTAAACAAGATTGCGAGTTAGCATGCGATGCCACCGCCCTCTCCGTTTTAGATTTTAGCGAAATTAGAAAATATGGTGAAACTATTATTACTATGCTTAAAATACTTTCAAAACCAAATTTGTTTATTGGAACTTTAGGTTTTTCTAGTAGATATAGTAAAAGGAGAATAATTATGATCTCATCATTTAATAAAAAATCAATTACAAGTACTGTTATAGCTTTATGTTTAATATTTATGGCTGGTTGTTCAAGTACGTCTAAAACTCTGAGTAGTAATTTAAACAATACTACAAATACATCTAATGCAACTGCTTCTTCCAATAAAAATGCTACAAATACTTCTTCAAGTAGTACACCCAAAAATTCCGTAATTAATTCAATTAACTCTGAACAAAATTCTAATTCACAAAATATACTTCTTAAAAATATTAAAAATTCAGCTTCAGAAGGTAAAATTATAAACTCCGATTTTGCGGTTTATACTACTTCTATTCAGATTATCGAAGCAAAATTGGGAAAAGCAGATAGAGAAGATTCTGTGCCACAGATTAAAAATAGTAAATTTTACACTTATTCAAAATACAATGTCGTTTTTGGAGTTAAAAGAGGGCAAGTTTTTGAAGTAAGGTCATTTGATAGTAGATTAAGTCAACTATCCCTTACAATGGTAAGGAGTTTTTTCGGAAATCCTGTATACAATGTAACAGTTAATGGCCAAAAAATTATTGGCTATACAACATTGGTCATAGACAACAAGACGCATGAAAAATATAAAGTTAAAATTGAATTTGTATTTTCTAAACCTTTAAAGGGTAATAATGAGCCTATATTGAATCATTACTTTGTTTTAGATCCTCGTAGTACAGCTGATGATATGGCAAATGATCCAGGAATACAATGGTAGATGTATAGTCAAAAGACTGTTACAATAGCAATTGAATTCTATTGTAATAGTCCTTTTATTTAATAGTTTCTATACATTTTCATCGAGTAGCATACTCCAGGTTGCTGGTCCTACAATTCCATCTGCAGTACGTCCGTGATTTGATTGCCAGCTTTCAACATATGACTCAGTTATACTACCAAATGTACCATCAACTGAAGAACCGCAACGAAATTGAATATATCGCGTTGCATATTCATAATGAGGATATGCAACGCCATCTGTAGGTCTTGAAAAAATTTGATCTGAAGCCCCTTCTGTCATACTTCCCCAAATACCATCTTCAGTCAATCCCATAATACCTTGAAATTCTTCAATGCCTGATGTCGTAAGAGGTCCCTGTATACCATCTACAACTAAACCTAGCTTAAGCAAAGTATTTAACTTTTGCTGAATTTGTGCAACACTATTATCTGTAGGTGTAGGCTGAACATTGCCTGATAAAACGATACTATCAAAACAGTCTCTATCTACATCACCAGAAATACCGTCAACTTGTCCATACCATGAATATTGAATACCTGCATATCCATTTGTACCTGAAGGTGATGTTCCTGGCTCTGCTATCCAAATTTTATTTAATGCTAAACCAGTATTATCAGCAATTGAATGAGATCCATAAAATATCAAATTAGAATTTTGAGCCATAAACTGGTTTATAAAGCTGTAATCAGCATTATCAATTTCATAATCTAAGCAAGGTTTTAAATCTTGTCCATAACCACTTATTGCATTCATAAAGTAGTTATATTCTGCTGTAGGACTATTTGTAGAAGCAAAATGATAAAAACCAACTAATATTCCAGCAGCCTTTGCTCCATTATACTGAGAATTCATTAACGGGTTGGTATATGATACTCCCTCAGTAGCTTTTATATATACCATTTGAATACCACTATTTTTTACAGAACTCCAATTTGTAACGTTTGTACCTGAAAATACATCTATTCCTTGATACATTTGTAAATCACTCCTTAAATTTCTACTTATTTTCAATCGATTGAATTTTTATTTACACTATATATATAAGAATTTTGCTTTATTTTGTAAACTTTAGTAGTTAATATATTTTTTCATATTTTTAAGTGCTCTGTTTTTAATTCTGTTAATAGCTTGTCTAGATGTGCATAGTCTACTTGCTATTTCTACATCACTATATTGAAGAAAAAACCTTTGTATTATTATGTCCCTTTGTAAATCAGATAGGTTGTCCAATAAATTTTTAATCAAAAGAGAATTATCAGCACTTATATAATATTTATCGGTACATGTGTCTAAATTCAACTCTGTTTCTATTCCTTCGATTTTACTCTTCTTTTTAGATAGGTATATATATTTATTTTTTATAGATTTACTTATATATCCAACTATACATTCATCTTTCTGCAAATATTGCTTATCAGCTATAGGCATAAAAAGTACAGTTTCTATTAACGTAATTATTAATTCTGATTTTGCATCATCATAATTCAATTTTCTTGCATATTTCTTTATCAAAGGATCAAATTTATTCAAAATTTTCATTAGTGAATTTTCATCTTTGTTTTTTGCACTAATCATCATAGTATACAAATTATCCATAATACCCCTCCATATTTTTTATATGGTTAAAAGATAAAATGTTCTATTTTGTAAACCAATTATTTTTTTACATTTATAATATATAAATATTTATCCATAATACTCAATTTATTACTTGTTTTGTACAAAACAATAGAAAGGCGGTAAAAATCTTGTAATACAAGATTTTTACCGCCTTTCTATTAAATAAATTGGCTATGTTTTAAATAAGTGTTGATTTTCACACTTATCTAAAACATAGCCAATTTATTTAATATCCTGCGATACACTTACTTCGCATTAGTTTTAAATTTTTCAACAAAGTTATTAAGTTCAATTGCCACAGCACTTAATTCCTCTGCGCTTGATGCAAGCTGTTCAACTATAGCTGATTGATTCTCTGCTGCTTTAGCCACCTCTGAACTTTCACCTGCTGTAAAATGTGCAATCTCTGCAATAGAAGAAGTAAGTTCAACTATCTTTGTTGAATTATCCACTTCATCTTTTGTAACATTAACAGTCTCATCAATATCCTTTACTATACTGTTTACGGAATTTATAATATACATAAATGCCCTATCAGTTTCATTAATAGCATCTACTCCAACTTTTACCGTCTCTCTTCCATCTGCTGCTGATTTTACAGCTTTAGAAATTTGACCAACCATTTCATTTATTAGGTTGTCTATCTCATTTGCTTGTAAAGTGGTTTGTTCTGAAAGTTCTCTAACTTCTTCAGCAACAACAGCAAATCCTTTTCCGTGTTCTCCAGCCCTAGCAGCTTCTATTGCCGCATTTAAGGCTAAAAGATTTGTTTGTGACGATATTCCATTTATGGTTCCTATAATCCCGCCAACTCTTTTGGAAAGGTCATTTAATACTCCAAGGATATTTGCAGTTTCATCTGCGAACTTACTTATATCCCCAATAGCATTAATCGTGCTTTCAAGTTTATTTCTTCCTTCTTTTGCTGTATTCATTGTATACTCTGAATTTTTCTTAGATTCAATTGCCTTCTCCTCTGCAACCTTGACAAGGTCTGATAATTCATTTAATGCAGCTGAGGTTTCCTTAACAAGCTGATTCTGCTTGTCAGCATTATTAGCAACCTGTTGTATACTAGAATCTATTTGCTGAGTTGATGCACTTATCTCCTCACTTGAAGCTGAAAGTTCCTGTGAAGATGCTGTAAAATCACCCGAACCAGCTCTAATTTTATTTATAATTCCAGCTTGATTTTCAATCATTACATTAAAATTCTCACCTAAATCTTGAATTTCATCTTTAGTATTTATATCAGCTTTAACTGTTAAATCACCATTTCCAGCAGTTTTCATAAGTAATTTTAGTTTTTCAATAGGCCTTATTATATTTTTTTGGGTTATACTAGAAGCTATTAAAACACATATTACAGCTGAAATTAAAGCTATTATTACTGTTCCTATTTGAATCATATTTAAGGTTTGTCTATTTTCGCCTAGGTTTGCTGAACCAATTGCTATCCATCCATCTACGCCTACTGATTCATAATACACCCTTTCAGTTCCATTATCACCTTTATATGTACCAAATCCGCTTGTGCCACTTTTCATTTTAGCTACAAGTTTTTTAAGCTGAGTATCTTTGGCACTTGATAAGTTTTGTGTAAATGATTTGCTCTTAGTAGGATGGTAGATTACGAGCCCTGAACTATCTATCATATATACAAAACCTTTGTTACCTATTTTTATTTGAGAAACATAATTTGCAATATCATCAAATTTTATTGTTCCTACTACTGCACCAACAACTTTATCATCTTGTTTTAAAGGATAAGTAATAGCTATTACTCTATTTCCTGTAGTTTGTGACAATTCAATTGCACTTGTATCTGGAGTTCCTCTTAAAGCACTTTGAACAGAATCATTGCTGCTTAAATCAATATTTACATTTTCATCATCACTAGTAATTATTTCTTTTCCTTGCCCATTAACTACTGATAACATTTCTATCTGGCTACCATTTTGCATTTTTAGCTGACGCAAATAATTATATACAGGATCTCTTAAGCTCTCATCACCAGCTGCAAGTCCTGTAAGCTGAGGATTATTACTTAATTGCTGAACATAATTATTTACCGATGTTACATCTTGATTTATTGTATTAACAGCTTGAGTTGCTGCTGACTTGGCTAATTCATCTATTTTTTGATTAATTGCCTTTGATGCCATAATATCTGAAAATGCACCTAGCGCTATAAGCGGAATAATAATAAATACTAAAAATAATTTAATCAAGGTGTTTTTTAAACTCTTTTTCAATTTTCTTACCTCCTCCGTTAAAACATATCTGCTACAAGTGGGTATCTTCATACTACATTTCTACATAATTCGTATATCGTGGGGCAAATTATGTAACAATTGCTCAAAATTTCTCAATACTTTCTTAATATTTATTATAGATTATTTATTGCAATTTTTCCATAAAAAAAGTGCAATTATTTTCTTTTTTTTAAATAATCGCACCTTTTTCTAATGATTTATTGAAGCCATTTTATTTTTCCACACTTGTAATTCTCTTTATCTTAGTTATAATATTTCTAATTTTTTCATTTTCACTTAAGGGCTTATACATTTTTTGCCATTCCCTACGGATTTTTTTCGCCTCTTTATTTTTTGAAATACTACTTATAATATTATCCATATATTCATTAAAATTACCAAAGTCATATATCTTTGCTTTTTCAAGACTTGAAACTATAAACTTTTCAATATCCCTATATTGTTTTTCCGAAAATAAGTTCTTACTTTTTATTATAAAGCAGACAAAATCAAGATATATTTTATATGAATTTTTTACATTAATATTCGATTCATCACTATAGCTTAAAATTTCACTCATTTCATTTAAATAAGCAGTAAAATACACATTAAAAAATTTATTATACATCAACATATTCATCATTTTCATATGACTAGAAACATCTTTTAATTGAGGACATATAACTTTAAAAAGCAAGTTTAATGCTTTTTCATATTTTTCTTCATCAATTCCTTCAAAATCTAATTTCTTTTCATAACATAAAAATCTTTCTACTGAAATAGTCCTCCTATTAAGTAAATCTGCAAAATGTATCATTTCAGAAATATCGGGGCTAACTTCCACATCATAAAGCCTTTTTATATAATTCATTTCTTCTATAACACTTTTAGAACTTTCTGAAGGGATTTCAATTTGAGCAACATTTTGAAACTTATATACAAGCTTTGAAGCCAAAAGTTTTCCTATATATTTTTCTAAATTTCTTTCTTCAATATATCTTGTAAAACTCTTATAAAACTCTATGTTAAAATCATAATTATTAAAACTTACAAGAAGTTCCTCTAATGCAAGTGAAAAATACTTCTTCCTATATTCCTCATTTTCGTCAAAAACATTAATGCAATACTTTATAAAGTATTTTTTCTTATTGTCCGCATTCTTTATTCTATTTTTATAGACAAATATAAGTATATCACCGCCATAATTCTTATCCATAAGTTTTGTATTCATTTTTTTAACTGTATCTGAATCAAGTTTAAGTAGCAATTCGCTATAAGCCCATATTACTACATTATAGTTATCCATAGATGAACACAATTCATAACTTATATTCATTATATTTGTAATATATTCTAAATCCTTAGCTATATACTTAAGTACATCTCTAAATTCATTTTGAGAATTAATTAATATTTTGAGACATAAATCAACAAATTTTTTTAGGTCAGAACTATTATCAAAAATGTTCCAAAATACTTTTGATTTTTGCTTTTCTTCAAGAGCTATAAATTCTCCAAGTAAACTACATAAATAAAAATATGCATGCCTAGGTTTACCTACATTCTCAAGGAAAACAATTAACCTCTCTATTCTAATGTCCTCCGCTGTCTTTATAATAAATTTTTCTATACTAAACTCATTAAATTTCTTCATATTATCACAAATTTCCATTATCGTAGTAGCTTCAACCTCATACATATCCGAAACTAAAAAGTGAATACAATTAAATAGTATGCTATATGCTTTATCTATACATTCTTTATTATCAGATAAGCTTAAAGTTTTAAGCAAAAACTTAAATATAATTTCTATATCTTTTTGTGGTACACAGGATATCAAATCCATCAATTCTTCTTCATCCATACGAAAGGTTATCTTTTCAAAAATGCCTTTTGAACTATAATCATTTGCAAAATCTAATGCTTCTATTATATTGCTACAACTTGCTTCTTTAAACCCACAATTTATTACTTCAAATAAAATTTGTATATAACTTATTTTCCAATCAATTATTTTATAATCAAAATAGCCCATAAATCTAAAAAAATTCTCTATTGTTTCACCATTAGCCTTAAAACCACTTTCTTGAAACTCTTTATTTGTTATAAGATATTCCTCTTTTACATTAAATTTCAAAGTATTTTCTAATCTTTCAAAACAAGTCTTATTGCAATCTAAAACAAGTATATGATAGAAATATTGACTTTCTTTTACAGCACTTACCTTATAAATACAGTACTTTCCGCTCCTTAATTTAAAAAATGGTAATATTGGTGTCACGAGATTCTTTTTATTCATGGACATATCCTTAAAACAACATGAAATGCAGCTATTTTCTATTTCCTCTATTTCTAAGCAATCCAATTCTTCAGGAATAGTAGATTTTTGGCTTTCTATATTTAGTGTTTTATCATCACTTTCAATATTATAATATAGTTGGTATATGTTCATAAATAGCTCATCACTTCCTTTTGCTTTTTATCCTTATTATTAATTATAAATTTCTTTAATAATATTGTCTACTTCACAAAACTTTAAAAACCATGTAAAATAGCCATTTCTCGCAGATTAATTTATTAATTTTTCTTGAATTTTTTATTTATGTTTTTTAACTTTTAGTAAAGATTTAAATAAACAACTTGGAAATTGCAATTTGGATTTTTAAGATGGCATATTCTCTTTACTCACTACTCTAAATTATGATATCATTAATTTTATTAGAGATAGTGAAACTAGAAGGGATTGATTCCATTGAGGGGAAAAAATAACAAAATCATACTTGGAAAAAAGCTTCTATTTATATTTTCAATATTAGTTGCACTTTTCATTTTCTTAGCAGGTAGGCTTTTTTATTTAATGTTTATAGATTCTAATTGGCTTCGTCAAAAAGTTGCAGCTCAAAATACACTTGATATAACAATTCCAGCCAAGCGTGGTGATATACTTGATAGAAATGGGGACAAACTTGCTACTAGTGTTGATGCTTATAGAATTGACGTTGATATGAATACCTTAACAAGTTATTTAAAAAACAAAATGACAAAAGAAGAACTTGCAAATAAATTATCACCAATTTTAAAAATGTCATCAGCTAAAATTTTAAAAATACTATATCCAACTTCAGATGATGGAGTTCAAGTTAAATATGTAACTCTTGCAAGACAAATAGACAAAACCGAATCAGATGCAGTTAAAGCTTTAAAAGTTGATGGACTTGTAATTTCCTCAGATACCAAAAGACAGTATGTAAACAATAATTTTTTGGCTAATGTCCTCGGTTATACCAACTTGGAAAATAACGGAGTGGCAGGAGTTGAATTGAGTTATAATAAAGAGCTCTCTGGAATACCAGGTAGAGAAAAATTAGAAACAGATGCTGCTAAAAATCAACTTCCGTACAACGATTCAATTAATGTTTCACCAATAAACGGAAAAAATGTTGTTTTAACGATTGATAGAAATATCCAACTATATGCCGAGCAGGCCGCTGAAGAAGCCTTAAGTAAATATAGTGCCAAAGCAGTTACAATAACTGTAATGGATCCTAAGACTGGTGAGGTACTTGCTATGGTGAATAAGCCTGATTATGATCCTAATAATCCACATACAGAACCTAGCAACACGAAAATACCAATTTATCAGCTTTGGCAAAATAGTGCAGTTCAAACTACTTTCGAACCAGGTTCAATTTTCAAAGTAATAACTGCTTATACAGGACTTGCAACAGGCACTGTAACAGATCCCAATGCATATGCTTTTGAATGTAATGGAAGCACTAAAGTTGATGGTACTCCAATAAATTGCTGGAAGTTAGATGGTCATGGTGCAGAAAATTTCATCGATATTATAAAAAACTCCTGCAATGTTGGTTTTGTAGAATTAGGTTTAAAAATTGGAAAACCAAATTTACTTAAGTTTATAGATATGTTTGGGTTTGGTCATAAAACTGGTATAGATTTACCTGGAGAAGCTTCCGGAATAGTAAATCCAGCTAATAAAATACACAATGTAGAATTGGCTAATATGGCTTTTGGACAAGGTATAGGTGTAACTGCTGTACAGTACATGTCAGCTTTTAACGCTGTTGCTAATGGTGGAACTTGGATAAGGCCTCATGTTATGAAACAAATAACTCATAATGATGGTGGTAAAACAGTAGTTGACAAAAACTATGATAACTTTGGCAAAAAAACTATATTAGATTCAAACTTATCTAGCCAACTTAGAACTTATTTGAGACACGTAGTTTCTGACAAAGGTGCTGTTGGATATGCAGCTGAAATTCCCGGATTAAATATTGCTGGTAAAACCGGAACTGCCCAAATTCCAGATCCTAAGACTGGTGGTTATAATCATAGTAACTACATAGCTTCCTTTGCTGGAATGGCTCCTATGGATGACCCTAAAATAACGGTATTAGTATCAATTACTGATCCTAATACCGCAAATGATAGTTATTACGCTAGTTCAACAGCAGCCCCTACTGCAAAAGAACTATTTCAAAACATATTTACCTATCTTGCTCAAGAGGGTAAATTTACTTGGCCAACCCAAGGCAGTCAGGGAACTCAACCGTAAATATTATAATTTAAAATTAAATCTATATGGAGGTAAATATGGCTATAGTGTTAGAATTAATTTTTATTGCTATCATGCTGGTAGGCTTGTTTTTACTTATTAAGGATAAAAGACATAATAAATATAATAACATATCGTTAAATCCTAAATATAAGAAAAAAGCATTCTTAATTATTCTTTTCACTAGCTTAATCTTCTATATTATAGGCTATGTATTTAAACTATATTTTCTTTACCCAATTACAATTAAAAAAAGTGGCTTTAATATTAGTATTGTTTCAATTGTTTTATTAATGATTGTTTGTTCACTATTAACATATGTATTTGATGCTATAAAAAATAAACAAAGCTAAGAGGCTACCACACAAATAATAAAAACACGAACCATTATTCAGAGTACAGCTGACAGAGTACAGAGTACAGTGAAAGATGATTTACCTTTCCTTACGTTAGGTAAATCTTAAACTTAACTGTTGTCAGCTTCGCCGACAACAGTAATGCCACGATTGCTTACGCAATCAAAAATAAGTTTTAAGATTTTCTGTAGCAAAGATTATTAATATACAAAGTTTTATTGCACTACTATTGACAGTGCATCTACTAAGTTAAAGAACCTACATGGGCTTAAGCCCAAACCCCTAGTAAGTGTATCCTTCACTGTACTTTGTACGCTGTACTCTGTACTCTGAATTTTACTAAACATTAGCATATCTATTTAATTCTTCCCTTATGCTTTTCCATTCCGGTATAAAATGCTCTAAAAAATTATAAAATTCCTTCTTGTGATTTAAGTATCGAGTATGACACAGTTCATGAACTATTACATATTCTATGCATTCTTCTGGGACCTTGATAAGATTAGAATTTAAAAGTATTTTATTTTCAATTGGGGTATAACTTCCCCATCTTGCCTTCATTTTTCTAAAAGCCAACTGTGGCTTATTCTCATATATTTCTTTAAATTTTTCACAAACGTTATCATAAATATTTTTCAATTTAGCTAAGGCCATGTCACTATACCACTTTTCCATAAGCCTTTTTTTATAATCCATATCATCCTTTTTCTTGGCACATATAAAAATATCATTTTGAAAAATAAATACATTATTCTGGCTGCTCTTCATTACTCTTAGCTTGTACGATTTGCCTAAAATATAAAAAACTTCCCCATCCTTGTATTCATGTTCTTTAATTATTCTTAGGCTTTTTTTCATTCTCTCTCTATGTTTTAATATCCATGAAGTTTTCTTTAGCACTAATTCCTTCAAATACTTCTTAGAGGTCCTCATAGGTGCTATTACTTCCACGCTTAAATCAGGTTTTATGGTTATTTTTATAGTTTTTCTTCGCCTATATGCAATAAGAACCTCAACTAATTCATCCCCAAATTGTATTAACATATTCTTTCCCTTCTCTTTATTTATCTTAGGTTTTTACAATAAATCCGATGACGGTGCTGATGAATTATTCTGAACGTATGGTAACACATTTACAGATAACTTTCCAAACACCTTATTATCAATATATATATCCAAATCCCATTTACCTTTTTTGGGGAATTTTAATGATAGTTGTTCTTTTGCAACTGAAATATCGTTTGATTCACCAGGTATTTTTATATGCCCGTTCTTAGAAACTTTCCCAATGCTTGCAAGCTGAATTTTATTTCCATCTTGACTCTTGCCAACAATTGTTAAGCTTTTGCCAATAATATTATCCTTATCTCCCCATAAATATAATTCTGTATCAACAAACACTTTTTCTCTAAAAGTTTTATTTGCAATTCCAAACTTACTTTTTTGACCTATTAACTGTATTAGCTGAGATTCCCCACCTAAAACATAAAAATTTTTAACACTTTTATCGTCTCTTATATCTTTATTAATCTTAGCTATTCTTTTTTCAGAATTTTTATTACTAACATATTCAAAATTACTGTAATAAATACCTATTACAATAACTATTACACTCAATACCAACAGAAAGCATGCTAATTTTCGCTTTTTCACACAACCTTCCTCCTGACTTTATATATAGTGAAGCTGACGATTAACTTTAAATATACTACTTGCATCTCTTCTTTTTCTAATTATATCATAAATATATTTAATATAATTTACATATTTATAAATATTTAATTACAATTTCTTTTAATGCGTAAAAAATAGGATAGCAAACAAAAAATTTATGACTATGTTTTAAATAAGCGTTGATTTTGACACTTATTTAAAACATAGCCATAAATTTTTTTACTATATATTCTTATTTGAGCAAATACTTTTTCAACCCATCAATAATCATCTTGCAAGCTTCTTTACTTTGTGGCAATTCTGGACGTGAAATTGTAAATCCATGCGGTACTCCATAAAATCTTTTTGCCACTGTCTCCACACCTGCTTTTATTAACTTCTGAGCATAATCTTCTGCTTCATCCCTAAGTGAATCTATCTCGCAAGTTATAACCATTGCAGGAGGTAATTCTTTTAATTCTTCAATGCTCGCAAATACTGGAGAACAATACGGTTTTTTAGCATCTTCTTCCTCTCTATAACACTTGTCAAAGGTTGCTGCTATTTCAGGCGGAATTGCCCCTTCAACATAAAACTTTTCTGCAGCTGGTGTTGCTACATCAAGTGGAGGATAATCTAACACCTGGAATCTAAATGAAAATTCTTTTTGTGCTTTTGCCATCATACACACTACAGTTGAAATATTGGCACCAGCACTATGCCCTCCAATTGCCATGTTGTTAGGATCTATTCCAAAATTATCACTATGCGAACTTACATATTTCACAACATCATAAACGTCATTTTTATCTGTTGGAAACTTGTATTCAGGTGCAAGTCTGTAATCAATTGATATAACAGTTATATCTAATTCACTTCTAACTTTATCACAAAAGCTATCATCATGTTCTGGTTTTCCCATTACAAAACCGCCGCCATGAACATCAAAGAATACTGGTGCCATAGCTCTTTTATTTTTAGCTTTATATATAAGAACACGAGTTTTTCCATCTCTTGTTGGTATAAAAACTTCTTCTCCAATTATAGCAACATCAATTAATCTATTTGCTTTTTGTTCTCTCATGTTTTTTACCATTTCTAAAATTTTTTCATTAGAATTCATAGATAAAATCAACTCCTTCTTATGTGTATATCTTTTTAAGGATATACCATTGTGGAACTTAAAATTTATTTGTACCAAAATGCCGTCTTCTGGGTATTATGGTGCACATGAATTTTAATAGTTGAACTGGTATATCTTTTTAAATATGATTTGCAACCTCATAAGCATCCCAAATACCATACATGATATTAGAAACCTTACGTGCATCGCCTAAAAGATAAATTTCTGGAAGTTCAAATTCTAATTCCTTATATAATGAATTTTCCTCTTTGTATCCTACAGAAAGTATTACTGAATCACACTTAAGTTTTTCTATTCCATTTTCAGTTTCTATTTCAAGTTCTCCATCCTTATAAGCTTTAACTTTGGAATTTGTTTTTACTTCTATATTGTTAAATGGAACTAATCTTTCAAGCATTTCACTATTTGCAGAACATAATGGTCCATTTAATGCAAGTATTTTATGAAGTGCTTCAACTATAGTTACTTTTTTACCCTTTTTAGCAAGATCAAGTGCAAGTTCACAGCCAACTAAGCCTCCGCCAACTACAACTGTTGTATCTTTGCAGTCTTTCTTTCCTAGCAAAACCTCTGCTGCTGTAAATACTTTTTCATCATCACCAAGCGAGAATACCTTTGGAGTTGAACCTGTTGCTATTATTACAGTATCGAAATTTGCTTTTAAAATTTGCTCTTTAGTAACTTCACTGTTTAAGTGAACTTCAACCTTTAATTCTTCTAAAGTATGTGCAAACCAATTAGCTAATGCTATGTCATCTTCCTTGAAAGCTGGTGCTCCACCAGGAATAAGGTTTCCACCTAATCTATCATTCTTTTCATATAGAACTGGTTCATGTCCTCTAAGTGCTAATACTCTTGCTGCCTCACAGCCAGCTACTCCACCACCAACTATTAAAACTTTTTTCTTCTTTAATATTGGTGTAAGTGCATTATCCCTTTCCTTGCAAGCCTGTGGGTTAACAGCACAGTTAAGCATTGAATAGTGTTGAACACGTCCCATACATCCTTCTTGACAGGATATGCATGGTCTTATTGATTTACATCTATTGCTTCTTAATTTGTTAACATAGTCAGGATCTGCAAGTAATGGTCTTCCAAGACTTATCATATCGCAAGTTCCATTTTCAACAGCTTCAAGTGCCATATCTGGATTATCCATTCTTCCAGCACATATAACAGGTACTTCTACAGTTTCCTTCATTAATTTAGCATATGGTCTGTAAAGTCCTTTTTCTTGGTACATTGGCGGGTGACTCCACCACCAGGAATCATAAGATCCAACATCTGTATCCAAAGCATCATACCCATAAGATACAAGTAGTTTTGCTGCTTCAATTCCCTCTTCAACATCTCTTCCCTTTTCAACGAACTCTTCTCCTGGAAGTGCTCCATCTCTAAGATCCTTAATAAAACTCTTTGGCGAATATCTAAGTGCAACTGGGAAGTCTTGTCCACATCTATTTTTAATTTCTTCAACTATTTCACGAGCAAAACGAAGTCTATTTTCTAAACTTCCACCATATTCATCTGTTCTATGATTAAACAGAGAAATAGCAAATTGATCTATAAGGTAACCTTCATGAACAGCATGAATTTGAACTCCATCAAAGCCTGCTCTTTTTGCATTAAAAGCTCCCTCTCCAAATTTCTTAACTATAGACTTAATTTCATCTACTGTGAGTTCACGGCAAATCTTATCAAGCCATCTATGCTGAATTGGCGATGGCGCAACTGGAGGAAATTCTCCAAGATTTGTTGGAATTGTAACTCTACCAAATCCACCTGACATTTGTAAAAATACCTTTGCATTGTATGCATGTATTCTTTCTGTCATTTCTCTTGCTGTTCTAACAAATTGAACTGGGTTATGTGTAGGACATGGAACATTTGGCATACCATGTTCTTCAACCTCATTATCAACAAAAGTAACTCCTGTAATAATTAAACCTGTACCGCCTTTTGCTCTTTCAGTATAGTAATCGATTCCCCTTTGATTAAAACCACCTTCAGCATCTGCGAGTCCAAGAGGCCCCATAGGTGCTAATGCAAAACGATTTTTTATTTCACATTTTCCAATTTTAACTGGTTCAAATAACTTTTTGTACTTGTCCATAACTTACCTCCCTATTAAATATGAGCCACTATATTGTTAATAATTGTGGCTTTAATTGTATTATATTCCTTTGCATATAATCATGTCAATATTTACATGTTTGAAGTTATTGATAAAGTTCCTAATACCATAAAAACTATTTTGAAGTAGAAAGAACATCTACACTCAAATTTAAGCTTTAATAATACTGGCAATTTACTTATTGCAAAATCTAATTACGCACCATTTTATAGAAATAAATATCATTTTTCAAATTATTGAAACTTTATTTTTTCTTTATTTTTTCTATACTATATATACATTTTACTCCTTTATAATTTCACCTATAGGCGGATGTGAAAAAAGGTATTCTATATGTCTTACCATACCGCACACAAAAAAAGAATACCTATATTTTAATTAAAGGAGGACTTTTTATGCTTCAATTAAAATCAATACATAAAAATTATAAAAACCAAAATATATTAAAAAATATAAATCTAACAATTAATGATGGTGATTTTGTTACAATAATGGGTCCATCAGGAGGTGGTAAATCTACACTTCTATATATTCTTTCACTACTTGAAGCACCAACAATGGGTAAAATTTATTTTGATAATAAAGAGATAAACTTTAAAAAGCAAAAAAACCTAGAAAATATACGACAGGATAACATAGGTCTTGTATTTCAAAATTCCAATTTAATACCAGCTCTAACTCCACTTGAAAATTTACTTTTAGCTATAAATAGCAACGAAAGTGCCAAAGAAAAAATTAATAGATGTGAGGATTTACTAAAAAAAGTTGGGCTACTAGATAAACGTAATTCAAAAATTTCTTCTCTTTCTGGTGGAGAAGCTCAGCGAATATCAATAGTTCGAGCGATAGTGAACAATCCTAAAATTATTTTTTGTGACGAACCAACCGGAGCCCTTGACAGTAAAAACAGGGACAAAATTATTGAACTTCTTGTTGAGGTTAGAAAAAAACTTGCTTGTTCTCTTGTAATAGTAACTCATGATAAAAATTTAGGTGAACTTGGAAATAGGCAGTTTTTTCTTGAGGATGGTGTTTTGAATGAGCTCAATTAATTTATTTAAACTATACAACCTAAAAAAAATAACTAAGGATAAACTTATATTAATATTGACCATGTTAATAATTTTTATAACAACTGCCCTGTCTATTGCAGTTCCTACTATTTCGCAAAATATATCTAACTATGATAAGCAAAATATCAGAATTGCTAATGGTGGTGACTTATTTATTCAAGCAAATTACCCATCAAAACCTTTTAACGATGAATTATTAAAAATAAAAAATCAGCATTATAAAATTACCTACAAGGAAGACTCTAGCTGCATATTAAAAAATTTAAAAAACATAAAAATATATGGTCATCTTATAATCTCAAAAAATGATTTAAAAGATAATGAAATAATACTTTCAACGTCCCTTGCAAACAATCTTATGGTAAAGCCCTATGACAAAGTAACAGTTAATTCTAAAATTTATACCGTAAAAGCTATTGAAAATATACCAAGTGGAGTTACTAATGATGAAAGAATACTTGGTTACGCTAAAATTAAAGGTGAGCCTATAAATAAAAATTTAATTTATATAAATGGTAACACAAATGGAGAAGCTCTTAAGCAGCGCTTGGAAAGTAAGGAAAATGGTTATACTTATACTTCTATCAAAGATCAAGAAAAAGCCTTAGAAAAAAGCACTACCTCTCAAACTGCCTCTTTAGGTATATTAACCTCTATAGGCTATATGCTATCCTCTGCTGTTGTTATAAGTACCTGCATCGTAACTATTATAAAGCGTAAAAAGGATATAGCAATAATGAAGCTTCTTTCAATCAAAAATAAACCAATAAAGAATGCCTTAAGATTGGAAATGTCAATTATTGTTCTTATACCAATTATCCTTGGTGCAGCAGCTTCAGTAATACTTTCTTCATTAGTATTAAAGCTTACCTACCTCCCAGACAGCATTAGCCTTATGAACAAGTTTTTATTAATTCTTAAAGGAGTTCTTTTAAACCTGTTTATGTTTATTATATTTTTAAATTTACCTATAAATATAATAAACAGCATAACTGGCTTGCAAATACTTAAAGATAGTTTTAATAATTCAAGGATAAATAAAAAATTATTTACCTCAGCTATAATTTTAATACCAATAATGATAATTTTATATTGCTTTTATTCTGGTGAAATCTTTAATTTTATCGTTTCCGCCTTAATTATATTTATAATTCTCATGTTCTTAATGCTTACACATTTAATCATAAAGCTAATCTCAAGATTACCTTTTAAAAATAAACTTATTATGTACTCTTTGAAAGATATAAATAAAAATATTTTTTCTCTTTCATTAGTTTCTGTAAGTTTATCCATAACAATTGTAGTTATACTAACAGCTTTTTCATTAAATAACTCCATAAATGCAAGTATAGATAAATCACTAAAAAGCACTCTTCCATATAATTATTTTGTAAATGCTCACAATCACAATTTGGATAAAGTTCTTACAAAGAAAAATGGAATTAATGGCTATATAAAAGAGTATACTTCAGCTGCAAAGGTATTAAATAATAATTTAAAAAACAAATTTGTTCAACTTAGCGAAATAAAACAAAGTGACTATAAACTAAAGTTAAATATAATAAAAGGTCAGTCTTTATTTAGTAGCACAGTGGGTTGTTTAATTACTTCTAAATATCAAAGTGAAAACAAGCTTAAACTTGGGGATACACTTAAGCTTCTTATAAATAATAAAATTATTTCACTTAAAATCAAAGGTATTTACGACAATTCCGTCCTTAACAGCATAGATATATTAACATCTTACAAAGGTTTAGGAACAAGTTTCTCTTACTATATTAATTCTAAAACCAATGCAAAATGGATGGATAAAATAGGGGACTGCTCTGCTGCATATGTAGATACGCTAGGAAGTGAGTTTTCAGAGCTTATAGAAAATTACTTAAAGACCTTTAAATTTTTATCTATCATGATAATAGTATCATCAATAATCTTCAATCTAAATCTCCTAAGCCTAACTTTTATTGACGAAAGAAAGGATGAAACTATAATGCGTGCTATTGGGCTTGGTAAAAGCTTTATTTCAAAAGTTTACGTATTTAAGGGCTTATTAATGGCATTTATTTCAACAATTATATCTTACTTTTTTTATAAACTAATTTTAAACAGTATTTCAGCAATAATGAACATTAAAGCGTATGATTCCAGCTTAACTTTACTACTGACACTTGCAGTTAGCCTTGTGCTTTCTATCTTATCACTAGCTTTTCCTTTTGCGAGAATGCAAAAATATAATTCTTTTGAGTTTTTAAGAGAAAATTAAAATGTTATAATTTATTTGGGTGATATAATGAATGAAAATATATTAATTATAGATGATGACAAAGATATTGGCGATATGCTAATGAACTATTTTTCAAAAGAAGGTTATACTACTAAATACGCCTGTAATGGAAAAGAAGGGCTTCAACTGTTTAAGCAAGCTTTCTTCTCTTTAATTTTATTAGATATAATGATGCCAGAAATGGATGGCTATACTATGCTAAGAAAGCTAAGAGAGCTATCTGATGTACCAGTTATCCTTTTAACTGCTAAAGGTGAACAGATGGACAAGATTAATGGCTTTATAAAAGGCTGCGATGACTACGTTGTAAAGCCCTTTGATTTTACAGAGCTTTCTCTTAGAATATCAGTCATACTGAAACGCTCCTCTAAAAAAGCTTCTTCAAGTAGCATAATTAATATTAAAGACATAGAAATAAATTCAGAAGAATATACCGTAAAAAAAGCTGGCAAGGAAATTAATTTAACTGCAAAAGAATATGATATTTTGCATACTTTAGCTTCTAATAAAGGAAGGCTTTATTCAAGCCAAATGCTGTATGAGCTTATATGGAAAGACCCTTTTATTGAAAATGATAATACTGTAACCATGCACATAAAAAATTTAAGAGACAAACTTGGCGATTCAGTAAAAAACAGCCGCTACATCAAAACTATTTGGGGGATGGGGTATAAAATTGAAAAGGATACTTAAGCTAAGAGGCGAATTTATTCTTCTTGCATTAATCTCTTTTATTATTGCTGTTATTGTTACTATTTTCACCTTTAAATTTATATATGGCAATATTAGTTCTAAAAGTGTTTCAAATTATGCAAAGGAACAAATATTTACTACAGAAACTGCTTTAAAAAATGTAAATCTAAATAATCCGAAGGCTATACAAAATGCAATACAAAACGATACTAGTTCTCAGCTTTTCAGATTATATATAGTAACTAAAAAAGGTACTATTATTTATTCTACTACAGATGAAATTAAGGTACTTGATTTATCTAAATTTAAAACTAACAAAACAGTAGTAGCCCCCAATACCACCTACAACAAAGATTTTAAAGTATACGGCTGCAATTATTTAAAAAATGGCTGCTACTTATATTTTACTTATTCAGGACCAGGTCATAGTGATAGTTTGCCTACTATTGTTGCAGTAATATTATTTATATTCTTATTTTTTGCTTTTACTCAAAGTAGAATTGCATATATTTCAAGCATAAAAAAACATGTTAGCAAGATAGCTCATGGTGACTTATCCTGCCGTATTCCTTTAAAATATAAAAATGAACTTCGAGAACTTGCTGAGGATATCAATAACATGGGAGAAAAGCTTGAAAGAGAAGAGAGTAAAAGAAGCGAATTTTTAACCAATATATCCCACGACTTAAGAACTCCATTAACTACAATCCTTGGCTACATAGATATGATAAAAAAAGAAAAGTACTCTTCACAAGATGAATTATTAAAATACATAAATATAATGGATAAAAAAGGAATATTTTTAAAGTCAATGCTAGATGACTTTTTTGAATATTCCAAGCTCTCCTCTAAGGATGTTATATTAGAAAAAGAACAGTTAAATTTAAGTGAGCTTATAAGACAAGCTGTATTTCAAGAAACTGCTGTATTTGAAAAGGATAATTTAAAACTTACGGTTAACCTGCCTGAAACCCCCTTATATATTGAAGGAGATGCCGAACTCATCTATAGATCAGTAAATAATTTAATTAGTAATGCAAAAAAATACTCTAAAGAAAATACCGAGATTATAGTTTCAGTTTTTAATGAAAATAATTTAAGCAAGGAATTTGCAGTAATCTCAGTTTCAAACATTCCAAAAGATAATCTGACACAAACCGATGTAAGCAAATTTTTTGATAGACTTTACAAAAATAATTCTTCTAGAAATAGTGAAGGTAGTGGCCTTGGTCTTGCCATAACATCAGATATAGCTAAACTCCATGGTGGATTTTCTTATGCAAAACTGGAAAACGGCATGTTAACTTTTAATATTGTTTTAAAAATTTAAATATATAATTCTTTGTCTATGCTCCTTTTACTTTATCCCCTCCTACAATACATCAAAATATTATCTCCATTATAGACTCATAACATTACAAAACTACTACCTAAATCATTACAATTTAAACTTGATTTATTAAGTTTTTATTACATTTACTACAGTTTTATACAAAATGTTGTATAATTTATATTGGACAAACTTTTAAATTTACAATATAGAAGGTGTTTTATGGGTGATAATTTTATTTTAGTTGTAGACGACGCAGATCAAATACTTGGATTAACTCTTGGGACTGATGATTATATATCAAAATCATTTAATCGAATGTTACTTATTGCTAAATTTAAATTTCACACTACCCTCCAGTTTGATAAAAATAAAAAAAAGACTATATTAAAATGATATGGGGAGTTGGATATAAAATTGAAAGTTAAAGTACTAGGAATGCAATTAAAGTTTTTTCTCACACTTATAATTTCTCTTATACTAAGTTTTTTATTAGTTAATGTTATTAATCAGGTAGGAATTAGATTAAAGCATAATGTACAAAATTATAGATCAAGTACATATAGGTTATACGATACAACAAGGGCTCTTGATTTAGAATTAAACAATGCTTACCCAAAAACTTTAAGCACCTATGAAGGTATCTTAAAAAAATATAAAGCAAACTACTCTCAATATAAATTACACTTTATTATACTAGATGGAAACAAAATAATATATAATTCTAATAACAAAAATATAAATTTCAATTTTAACAAAGCCTATACAGCTACCATTAATAACCTCAGTGGTAATGACGTAAATGATTACTATAATTTTGCATATAAAATACCATTAGAAACTCAAAAAAAAATTATGGAAATACAACTTACTGCTGTTCCTGTAAGTTTTAAGACGGATGCATCTATAATTTCAACCTTATCAAGCACGGTTATATTTCTTATTCTAGTTATTATTCTATTTTACTTATTAACCCTACCTAGAATGAGGTATATAAATAAAATATGTACAGGCTTAGATGCCATTGCTAATGGAAACTTAGATTTTAAAATAGAAAAAAAGGGTAATGATGAGCTCTCTAGCATCGCTGAATACATAAATCATATGTCAGCTGAACTTCAAAGCAGAATAGCTAAAGAAAGGGAACTTGAGACTTCAAAGCATCAGCTTATAACAAATGTAGCCCATGATATACGTTCTCCGCTTACTAGCATTATTGGTTTTCTTGAACTCGTAAAAGAGAAAAATTATAAATCTGAAGATGAAATGAATAAGTATGTTGGAATTTCATTGAAAAAAGCCGAAACCATGAAAAACCTTACAAATGACTTATTTATGTTTACAAAATTGAATAGCAAAGACTTAAAATTTAACTTTTCCACTATTTGTTTCAATGATTTTATTTATCAACTTTTAGACGAATTTGAGCCAGATTTTGAAGAACATTTTCTTAAATTTTCTTCTGAGCTTACACCAGAAAAATTATTTATAAGTGTAGATATCAATATGTTTATGCGTGCCATACAGAACTTATTTTCTAATGCATTAAAATACAGTCTTCAGCCATCTGAAGTCAAAATCTCGCTTAAAAAAGAAAATGATGCCGCTGTTTTTTCTATAAGCAATATATGTAACAATGTAGATGAAAGCAATGTAAATATGCTTTTTGAAAGATTTTATAGAGCAGATAAATCCCGATTTAATCCTGATACTGGCTCTGGGCTTGGGCTTTCCATAGCACAAAACATTATTGAGCGACATGGAGGAAATATTAGTGTTAGATACGATAATGGCTCTATATGCTTTTCAGTAACACTTAAAACAATTAGGTTAGAGTTCAAGGAAGGTTGATTTGCCTTCCTTGTATACGGTAAATCTTAAAAACTATACATTGTCAACTGCACTAATCACTATACTTTTTAAATATCGTCCTTCTTCTTCTCTATTATTAGGCGCTTCAACAAATCCTTCTTTTACTAAATATTCATTTACAGCACCAAAGATTTGATGCCATACCTCATTCCCAGCTTCCTTTATATCCACTTTATGCCTTGCCACAGTTGAATTTAATAAATTTGCTTTAAAATTATCAAAGACATCTTTTACTATAGGAAATATACTTGTAAGTATGATATTTGATATTTCTTTAATTATTGTGGATATTTCAAAATCATAAAAAACTGGAATAGCAACAAAAAGAACATTATCTTGAGAATTCACATCAATATATTCTAATTCTATTAAAAATTTTGCCAAGTTCTTCTCTTTTTCAGATAACTGATTATATATAATTTTATCTTTTATGATACTACATATTAACTTTCCACATTCAATTGCAATTTCTTGATTCATATGATCTAAAAGCTTATTGTATGACATATTTAGTTCATTAAATTGGCTTGCCTTATCTGTACTTTTTTGAACAAGCTTAAAAAACCTAAATAAATCTTTCCTTGAACCATTTGAATCTCCAAAACTATTAAAAATAAAATCCTTGCATCTATAATTATTGCTACTGCACAATAGTTTATTACTATGTTTTTCTATTAAATCATTATCTTCATATGCAACAATAATATAATCCCTATTATCAGGCTGTATTTTCGATGCACAAAAAGTGTTTCTTTCGGAAAAAAACTCAAAAGCAGTACCATCAAAAATTTGATCACAAATAACATGATAAAGTATTCTCTTATACTCATAATTTTTTGTACATCTTAGTTTTGATACTTTTTCGTATATAACCTCCTTCATTTCTATTATTTTATCACCAATTATCTTTGCTTCATTATTTATATACTTCTCCATTTCTATTACATCTTCTTCTAAAAAAACAGGAAATTTAATTTTGTATGCATCGTCTTTACTTTCCACAGCATTAATCAATTGGATTTTATCTATAACTCTTTTAACTTTTTCCTCATCTATATTTAAGGATCTTGCTATTTCAATTTTAGATATAGAAAACGGCTCATTTTTTGCAATTAAATATAATATTTTATCTGCATATTCACTACTACATGCGTATGCTGGATTATACTTATTGTATTCACCAGTATCACCAAAAAAATAAAAATTTAGCTTTGCATTTTGCATTTTACGTCCCCCCAAAAACATCCAAATCAATTCATTTCTATATTATTATATCTAATTTTTGCTTATACTTCATTATACCCCCTTCAGCTTTTGAAGCTCCTCATCAACAATTCCCTTATCCAATCTTTCAAATAAAATCTCAAATTCTCCAATTTGTTTTCCACAAGCTAAAGCTTTATACTCAAATTTATCCACATTATACACAAGCCAGTTCTTAATTTTCTTAGAGGAAAAAGGTAGGAAAGGCTCAAGTATATTGGCCAAATTAGCGATTGCATTTAAGCAATTATAAATGCTATTTCCGCAAGCTTCTTTATCCTCTTTTACAGTTACCCATGGAGTATTTTCATCAAAATATTTGTTCACACCTCTTACAAATTCAAATACTTCATCAATAGCACTTTTTAATTCACCCTGTTCTATTTTCTTTCCAACATTAGCATACAAGCCTAAAATAGCATTTTTTAAAGTTTCGTCTTCCTTGCCAATTGGTACAAGGTTGTCAAAATACTTCTTTGCAAAAACTAGCGTTCTATTTACTAGATTACCGTATGCTCCAAGAAGCTCATTATTATTTTTCTTTAAAAATTCTCTAAAGGAGAAATCTGTGTCTCTTCTTTCTGGTGCATTTGCTATAAAAAAGTATCTTATTGCATCGGGATTATAGCTTTCAATTATATCTGGAGCCCAAACTGCCCAGTTGTTGCTAGTTGATATTTTTTGTCCTTCCAAAGTTACATATTCACTTGATATAACCTTACCAGGAAGTTTTTCAATTCCAATTCCACTTAAAAGTGCTGGAAGTATAACTGTGTGAAATGGAATATTATCTTTTCCATGAATGTAGTAGCTTATAGCATCTTTTTGCCAAAACTTTTCCCAAGCTTTATTATTTTCCTCTCCCCATTTTTTACTTACAGTTAAATATCCAAGCACGGCATCTATCCAAACATATATTTTTTTATCCTCATATCCTTCAATTGGTACATCTATTCCCCAATCTAAATTTCTTGAAATGGCTCTATCTTGAAGGCCTTCTTTTAAATATCTTTCTGTATTATTAATTGCATTCAATCTCCACCCATTTTTAACCTCTTTAAAATACTCTTCAAGTTTTTTCTGAAATTTTGAAAGTGCAAAATATAACTGTTTTCCGCTTTTCACAACGGGTTCTTCTCCGCATAACTTACATCTTCTGTTATTTAACTCTAGTGGATCTAATATTGTCTGACAAGAATCACACTGATCTCCTCTAGCCTTACTGCCACACACTGGACAAGTTCCCTCCACATATCTATCCGGCAAAAATTGATTGCAATGTTCACAATATAGCTGTTCTACTTCCTTTTCATAAATAAAACCATTTTCGTATAACTTTTTAACTATCTTTTGAATCTCTTTTTTATGGTATTCGTCATCTGTCCTTGAGTAATAATCATAAGAAAAACCTAATTTATCAAAACAATATTTAAATTCCTTATGATATTTATCTGTAATTTCACTTGGTGCTACCTTTTCATTTTTAGCTCTTATAGCAATAGGTGTTCCATGACAATCGCTTCCTGAAACATATAAAACTTCATCTCCTTTTTCTCTATAATATCTTGCAATAACATCCCCTGGTAATAATGCTGCTATGTGTCCTAAATGCAATGAACCATTTGCATATGGCCATGCTCCTCCAATTAAAATATTCATGTTATATTCCTCCCTTTATTCAGAGTACAGATTACAGAGTACTGAGTACAGTTAAGGAAAATCATCATTCTCTGTACTCTGTCATCTGTACTCTTTTTTTAATCAAAAAAGCTCCCGTTCCTAAGAAATTAATCTTAGGAACGAGAGCGTATCTCCGTGTTACCATCCTATTTCGCTTATACCTCACGATATAAACCTCTTCAAGTACGTCACAAATGAGTGATTATACCCTATCTCTTTAACGTGAGAACCCGCCGCAGCCTAGATATATGAATTTCGGTGCGGAGCTCCAAGGCCATTTTCACTTCAATATTCTTCTCTCCCTCTCACCAAATAGGAGTTCTCTGTAAAAGTGTTCTTAAAGTTACTTTCCTCTTCAAAGCATTTAAATTATAGTTGAATTATAGACTTTTATTTTATTGGTGTCAAGATTTAAGCATTACTCTTAGGCATCTAAAAAAATAATAAGTCCAAATTGATAGATAATTTCTTTAATATGCCTCAATTTAACTTGATTATATCCATAAACTTTACCGTTTGTATAATGAAGAATTTCATAAAACTCTGGATAATTCCCTACTGTTAATTCAAGAACAACTTCGGGTATTTTATCACCATCCATAGGAACCAATGCAAAATGAGTTATTTTATATATAACACCATTGTTTTTTTCCTTAACCCAAAAATCATTCAATAACATATTTTTACTATCATCTGTACTAAAAAATTCAGCCTTATTTTGTAATACTGCTTATGCTTCCGCTACTGAATTACTATTGTTATCAGCTGGCACATTGCCTGAAGTATTATTACCTACAAATTCTAACTTATAGATATACCGGCTCAACTATTTAAATTCATTTGCCTTATACCCCACTGCTACATCAAAAAATTTTTGCATTATTGGCGAAACCCATCTATCCCTATTGTACACAAGATAAATATCTCGTTTTATACCTTCTCCAGGTAATGTTCTGTAAACAAGCTCCTCTCTTTTTAGCTCTTGCTCAACTGCTTTTTTTGATATAATCGAAACCCAATCAGTTGAAACAATTGTGTGTTTTATGGCTTCTAAAGAATCTAATTGAACAACAGAACTAAATTTAATTTGTCTCTTTTCAAGCCATTTTTCTACTAGCTGCCTTGTTGATGAAGCTTTACTGTGATTCACAAAAGTTTGATTCCATAAATTTTCTTCACTTAAAATTTTATATTGAATCAGAGAATTTTTAGGAGAAAATACAACGCCAAGTTCATCCTCATATATTTTTTTATACACAAGATTTGAATCATTATTACCCATAGAGCAGATTATTCCAACATCTAGTTCATGATCTAAAAGCATCTGAACTATTGTCTTAGATGGGTTTACTGTAACTGATATTTGAAGCATTGAATACACATTTTTAATTTGCCTTAGAATATCAGGTATTAAATATGTTGAAGGTACATAGCTTGCTCCAATTTTAAGAGTTCCCTTTTTCAAATCATTAAACTCACTTACAGCTCTTTCTGCCTCATCCTTTAATTTTAATATTCTATCCGCATAGTGCATAAGTGCTTCGCCAGGTTCTGTAAGTACAATATATCCTCCATGCGTCTCAAATAATTTTACTCCAAGCATTTTCTCAAGGCTTTTCATATGAAAGGTAACTGTTGGCTGTTTTATGCCAAGTCTCTCAGCTGCGGCTGTAACCTTGTTATATTTATAAATCAATATTAATATTTCTAACTTTATAAAATTCAAAAATATCACCTCAAAAATCATTATAGAAAAAATCTATAGAAAATAATATATTTTAATATTTCTTTTAACCTTAACTTTACATATATTAAATATTTATTCAAAACACTTTTTGTAAAATTTAACTATAAGGGGAGATTAAACTATGAATGTATCTATTAATGCAATTAAAAAAACTTATAATACCGTAACTGTTTTAAATGAAATAAGCATAAACTTTGAAACTAAAGAATTTACCTCACTGCTTGGTCCTTCTGGTTGTGGTAAAACAACCTTGCTTCGAATCATAGCTGGGCTTGAAACACCAGATAGTGGAGAAATATATTTTGGCGATACATGTGTTTTTTCATCTGCTAAGAAAATAAATATTCCTTCAAACAAAAGAAAGCTTGGAATGGTTTTTCAAGACTTTGCACTTTGGCCCCATATGACCGTATTTGAAAACATTGCTTATCCATTAAAGGCAACCGGCAAAAAAGAAAAACTTAAAGAACGTGTCTATTCAGCAATAAAAACAGTACGATTAGCTGGACTTGAAAAAAGACACCCTTTTGAACTTTCTGGAGGACAACAGCAGCGAGTAGCTTTTGCAAGAGCCATAGTAAATGACCCAGAAATAATTTTATTTGATGAACCTTTAAGTGCTTTAGATGCTAATTTAAGAGATGAAATGCGTTTTGAGCTAGTTAATTTAGTAAAAAAATTAGGCATAACTGTAATTTATGTAACCCATGATCAAACAGAAGCAATGTCCATGTCAAACAAAGTTATTGTAATGAACAAAGGAGACATACTTCAAGAAGCTTCGCCAGAAACAATATACCATAAACCTTACAATAAATTTGTAGCTCAATTTGTTGGAAAATCCAATGCCATAGCTAACGGATTTATAAGGCCAGAAAACATAAGCCTTGTCGAAGAAGAAAACAGCATATTGCATAAAGGAATTGTAGAAAATGCGGCTTATCTTGGAAATTGCTACGAGCTTACAGTAAAACTCCAAGAAGGTCTTTTGTGGAAGGTGTACTCAAATAATAAAAAAAACATAGGCGAAGAAATTAAACTTTATGTAAAGAATTCAAATATTTATCTATATGAGGAGGAAAAAAATGTTTAAATTAAATAAAAAAATCATATGTTCTTTAATGCTAGTATGCATCACAGGAACTCTTATGTCTGGCTGTAGTACAAATGGCTCTAGCAGTAAAGCTTCAAAAGAACTTGTAGTCTATAGTGCTGGTCCAGATAACTTGATAAAAAAAATAACTAAAGGATTTGAAAAAAAAGAAGGCATAAATGTAAAAATATTTAGTAGTACCACCGGAAAGGTATTGAGTAGAATTAAGGCTGAAAAGGCAAACCCTGAGGCAGATGTAGCTATTCTAGCATCACTTTCCTCAGCAATTGGACTTAAAAAGGACGAAATGACAGAGGCTTACGCTAACGCTAAAAATGCAGATAAACTATTTCCCGATTGGAAAGACAAGGATAATAATTATTTTTCATATAGTGGCTCTGCCCTTGCTATAGTATACAATACGAAGCTTGTAAAAAATCCACCTAAGGATTGGGAGGATCTCACAGCTTCAACCTATAAAAACCAAATAAATGTGTCTGATCCTAGCCTATCGGGGTCATGCCTTGATTTTGTAAGTGGATATGTAAATGTTAATGCTGAAAAAGGTTGGGATTATTTTAAGGCTGTAAAGAAAAATGGTGCTCAAATGGTTGGTGCAAATAATGAAGCCTTAGATCCTGTTATCACTGGGGAAAAAAGCATTGTTTTGGCCGGAGTAGATTATATGACTTATGCAGCAAAGAAAAAAGGTGAACCTGTTGATTTAGTTTATCCTTCTAGTGGTACTGTAATTAGCCCAAGACCTGCCCTAATATTAAAAGGTGCTAAAAATAAAGGAAATGCGCAAAAATTTATAGACTATCTACTTTCTGATGAAGCTCAAAAAATGGTTGCAGCTGCATACCTTCTTCCTGGACGCAGTGATGTTAAAGTGGATGGGAAACCAAGCGCAAATGATATTAAAGCTTTAACTGTTAATTGGGACTGGATGGCTGAAAACGGCAAAGATGTAAGTAATAAATTTGGAAACATATTTAAGTAGGTTGGTGAACAAATTGAAATTAAAGCTTAACATGAAAAAAATAATTTTAATTCTAGCTATACTTATACTTTTGTTTATTGTCGTAATTCCAATTGTCCTCATTTGCGTTTACAGCATCTACAACAACGGCAGCTTTAATTTTACTTCATTTGTAAATACTATTTCTACAAATGAAGTATGTTCTACATTTATAAATACCCTTAAGCTTGGCTTTCTAGTAATTATACTTTCCAGCTTTATTGCCGTTCCAATGGCATTTATTGTTGTAAAAACTGATTTACACTTTAAAAGAGCTATTGATATTATTTTACTTATTCCATTTATGACACCACCTTATATAGAAGCAATGGGCTGGACAATTTTTATGCAGAAAAATGGCTATTTACAGCAATTACTACCCAAGCTATCCTTTTTAACGCCACGCTTTTTCACCTTAACGGGTTTGGTTATAATAATGAGCCTTCACATATTTCCTTTTATGTATTTAAGCTTAAAAAATTGTCTTATTAAAATAAATGAAAATTTAGAACAGGCTTCTTTTGCTCACGGTGCTAGTTTTTTATACACCCTTAGAAAAGTTATATTTCCTCTCATATTTTCAAGCTATGTAGTTGGTGCACTTTTAATTTTTTTAAGAACAGCTTCTGAATTTGGTGCCCCTGCAACCTTTGGGAGAAAAATTGGTTACTATGTTTTAACCACTGAAATCTATAAATATGTTTCAAATTGGCCTATTGATTTTGGCAAAGCCTCCTCTTTATCTCTCTTACTTGTTACAACTTGTCTTATACTATGGGGCTTTCAAAATTTAGTTTCATCAAGATACTCATACTCCCTAGTAGGTGGGAAAGGAGCCAAATTTCATTTATATAAATTGAGTAGACTTAGTAAATTTATTGCCTGGATATATATTTTTATTGTATTTATTTTTTCTACAGGAATACCTTTCTTTGCTGTTATCGCAACCTCACTTTTAAAGGTTAAAGGACTTGGAATTTCTGCACATAATTTCACCTTAAGCTGCTACTCCGATTTATTCTCTCCAGGTTCTGATGCCTTTAATGCTTTGATAAATACTTTTGGAATATCAATTTTAGCTAGCTGTTTAACAATGCTTATGGGTACAATTTTAGGAATTATAATAGGAAAAGGGCAAAAGGGGCTTCCATATAAATTAATTAATATTTTTAGTATACTTCCAAACACTATTCCCGGAATCGTTGTAGTTATTGGTCTAATACTATTCTTTGACACCAAATACATGCCAATTCCCATTTACAACACTTACGGTATGGTAATCCTTACTTATGTAGTTCTATTTTTACCATATACCGTTCAATATGTTGCAAACTCTTATGAACAAATGAATCATGTGCTTGAAGAAGCTGGGACAGTTTTTGGTGGAAATCACCTTTATATACTAAGAAAAATAATAATACCGATAAACTCAAAAGCAATGCTATCAGGTTTTATAATGACATTAATAGTTTCTATAAGAGAACTTGTAGCCGCTTTAATGATTTTACCTCCTGGAATGGAAAATTCAGCTTCCTTTATATATTCTCAATTTGAACAAGGGAATGAATCCTCTGGGATGGCAATGGCTGTCATAAGTATTTTCATTACAATTATTTTAATCATACTTTCAAAGCAGCTTTCCATCACAAAAAAGGAGATTTTATAGAAAATGAAACTAGCTATTATATCGGACATACATGGAAATTACGAAGCATTGAAAGCAGTACTTTTAGATATTAAAAAAAATGGAGTAAATACAGTAATTTTTTTAGGCGATTTAGTGTTAAAAGGTCCTGAGCCACAAGCTGTATTTGATGCTTTAAAAACCCTTGAGCCCCTATGCTGGCTAAAGGGCAATACTGAACTTTGGCTATCTTCTAAAAGAACTACAAGTGACACTAATTGTTCTAGTTTGAATGAAATAGATATATACAGAAAATATGCTTTAAAAAACTTATCAAGTGAAAGTATAGCCTTCTTATTAAACTGTCCAACAGAAAAAACTTTAACTTTAAAAAACCACAATATATTATGCGTTCATGGCTCTCCTAGAAGTATTGTAGAAGGCTTATCTTCAAATACAGATATAAAAACTTTAAAAACGCTAACGCAAAATTTAAAAGAGGATATTATCTTATGTGGACATACTCACATACCCTTCATAAAAAATATAGATAAAAAAACCATATTTAATCCCGGAAGTGTTGGCTGCCCATATGATGGTAAGAACAGTGCTTCTTATGGGATTATGAATATAGAAAACAGCTCAGTAAATTTTTGCACACGAAGAATAACTTACCCCTTTGAAAAAATTATACGAATTGCAAACAATAAAAATTTCCCAAATGCAAACCATTATAATCAATTAATTATAAAAGGGAAAAAAATATAGGAGGATGTGAAAAAAGGTATTCTATAGGTTGTACTATACGCACATAAATCCTTATGACCTGCTAATAGAAAAGAATACCTATATTTTTCACATGCTCCTATAGCTAGCTAACTTAAAAAAAGTACAAAAAAGGAAGGTATTAAAATGAAAAAATTATTAAATAGCCTTGCAACAATTTTTTTAACTATTTTAACCATAACTTTTACTTTTTCTCCCGCTGTACATGCAAGCAGTTTAGCTACTCCAAACTATGAAGTAAAGCTTATGATGGACACAAGCAAAATTCTAGACACCAATGGAGATCTCTCCTCTACAGTAAAATCAATATTTGGAATTTATTCTTCTAAAAACCTAAACGTACAATATCTTGATACTCAAAATCTCGCTTTAAATAATGAAGGCTGGATTGTACGAATGAGAAAGTTTGATAATGATGACAATACCGAACTAACCTATAAAAAAAGATATTCAATTACAAGTGGAAATATAAATGCAGCACTTCAAATAGCTGCAAATGATGGGTTTGATACTAGTGCAAATAATTATTCGGCTCAAGTTGATTGGGGATACGCCAATGAAACTCTAAGTTTTTCAAATGATAAAGATTTCTCCTACGCTGATTATTCTAGCCTTGACCTTCCAGATACATCATCTTCCATTGAATCAGCTATAGACAATATTCCTGGAAAGCTTAACAAATATCTTTACAAAGGCTGGGCTCAAAGCCAATTAAATAATTCCGTGCTTCACGGACCCTACAGCGGTACTCGATATATTGGTCAATGGGATAACCTTAAAATTGAACTTGAAGTTTATGAACTAAATAACGGCAGTTCAATTGCAGAAATATCCTTTAAAACTGATGATATTAACCAAGCAAGCACTGAAAGACAAAAACTAATAAATACTTTGACTGCAAGCAACTGGCTTATTAAATCTGATGAAACAAAGACAGGTATTATGCTTGGAGAATAGCTTTTTTCTTCTTTAAAACACTGCTTATTTCTAATATACTTTATATTATTCATTCTCTTTCATTTTACAAATCACTAATGCTATAATTAGCAATAGGGGTGTTATTATGAAAAAAATAAATATTACTGCCTATTCAATTGTAGCAGTTTTTATAATTAGTATAATTGTTTACAGATATAGTTCAAACCAATTTGTAATAAATAAAGATAAAATTGTATATGTTTCTTATACTCATGAGCTAGACAAAAATAAAATGGCTGAATTTGATGTCACTAAATATTTAAATCAAAAAAATATAGAATCTATGGTAAATAGCTTAAATAACGGTAAATTAAGACCAGATAAAAATGAGGTAGGAAAACATACCTTAGAACATATGACAATGACCATTTTAAACGACAGATCCTTTGATATTTATAGGCAAAATGGCAGCAAATTTACTATAATGTATCAGTTAAATAAAGAATCTAATTCACCAAATAGCATAAAGCAGACCACCATTAGTTCAAAAACATTGGAAAATTATTTTATAAAATGCAATAAGCTAACTAAAAAACTAACACCTAAATTGACTTGGAATATAAAAAAATAATTCTATTCGTCTTATTCCTTTTAAAGACCATATTAATATTGAAGCAAAATCAATAATTCCCCATAAAGATGAATTATCCGGATATAAAATAACCCCCAAAGGTATGCTGCAAATTTTTAATAATCAACAAGTTCCATGTGAATTATTAAAAACAATATTTAAGGAAAGTTTTGAATAATTTCTTAGGCTCTCCCATCCAAAATTCCGTAGGTACGGAGGAATTTTTTCCTTAAAACCATGTTTATGTGAAGTAGTAGTGTTTTGGAACAATTTAAATAACATCTAATAAATCTTAGGCATTAATTTATGATTTTGTTCTGTTGCATTAGAAATTAATTATCAAGAGTTCATGAACCTACATGGGCTAAAGCCCAAACCCCTAGTATGTGTACTTAGAAATTTCAATTGTCTGAGCATCTTTTCAGCGAGTTATTGAAATTTCTTAGAATTTCCCTCCATCCAAAATTCCGTAGGCACGGAGGAATTTTTTCCTTAAAACCACGTTTTATTTAAGGTAATAGTGTACCAGAACAATTTAAATAAAATCTAATAAATCTTAGAGCCAAAATCTTAAGAGACTTAGAAACTTCAATTGTCTGAGCATCTTTTCAGCGAGTTATTGAAATTTCTTAGGCTCTTAAGATTTTGGCTCTTAGATTTATAGATTTTATTTAATGTTCTGGTACACTATTACCTTAAATATTTGTTAAACCACTCGGTTATTTCTTTAAGTCTTCTTATTTTATGCTTTGGCTTTCCGCTTCTGCTTAATTCGTGGTTCTCACCTCTAAACATTATAAGTTTAGAATCTACACCGTGATACTTAAGTGCTGTAAACATTTGAAAAGCTTCAGCAATCCAGCATCTGTAATCCTCTTCTGAGTGAAGAAAAAGAGTAGGTGTTTTAGCCTTATCGGCATATTTTAGTGGTGAATGATCCCACAACTTTTCTTGATTGTTCCAAGGAGTAGCTGAATTTTGATCCTCTACAAAGAAATAACCTATATCTGTTGTACCAAATTTTGATACCCAATTAGATATACTTCTTTGTGATGCGGCTGCTTTAAATCTATCAGTATGACCAATTATCCAGTTTGTCATAAATCCACCATAAGAGCCACCGGTAACTCCTATTCTATTTCCATCTATAAAGCTAAATTTATTTATAACTTCATCTGTAAATTTCATTATATCGTTAAAATCAATAGTTCCATATTTTCCTCTTATATCAGAAAAATCATCCCCTCTTCCGTCGCTTCCTCTTGGATTGCAGAAAAATACAGCATAACCTTCGCTTGCCCAGTATTGCATTTCATTGTAGAAAACTGTTCCATAAACAGTCTTTGGGCCACCGTGTACGTCTAATATAGCAGGGTATTTTTTATTTTCATCAAAATCTACAGGCTTTATAACCCAACCCTTTATAGTAACTCCAACTGCTGTTTCAACAGTTACCTCTATCGGTTCTGATACCTTTCTTTCTGTTTGAACCCAATCATTAAAAGTAGTTATCTTTTTTTCACTACCATTTTCTAATTGAAATAATTCTTGCAGCTTGCTTGGTTTCATTCCAACAAATAATATACTTGAAGAACTTACACTTATACCATCAACAGAGCCCTTATCAAAGGTAAGTTTTGAAATCTCTCCGTTCTTATCCATTCTATTTAAGAAAGAACTGTCGTCTTCTGTTGTTGTAAAATATAAATACTCACCATAAACCTGCATACTACTTGAATCACCATATCGACAATCCGAACCAACAGAGCTATATATTGAAACATCAAGATCTGGTGTTATACAAGTTCCTTCCTTAGCTTTTAAATCAAATAAATAGAACTTAGCATTTTGATTAAGTCCTAGTTTTTTCATATCTGAAGCTGCAAATATAATATTGTTTTCAGAGATAAAGTTAGCATAATAATATGCCATAGGATTTTCTTCATTAAGCTTTTCAATTTTCCCAGTCTCAAGTTCTAAAATGCTCATAGTATCAACAATTTCCATCTTATTTTTAAAACTGTTGCTTATAATTAAAACCTTGGTTTTTGCTTTATTTATTTCGAAAGCTCCAACATTTGTATATTCATCAGTGATAGCTTCTATTTTATCTGTATCTACATGATAAATATATAATCTTTCTCTCTTCCTGCTTGTAAAAGTTCCTCCGTTAGTCCAAAACGGAATTTCTTCAAGTACTTCATAATCCTTTTCTTCTTTCCTGGCCTTTAATTCCTTATCCTTTTCCTCATCGCCTAAAAGATATAACTCTTTTTGATTCCCGTTATACTCTGCAGTAAAAATATATGTATTTTCGTCTATTATCTTTATTGAACTAATACCTTTATTTATTCTTAAAAACTTCTCCGCTTCTCCACCATGAATATTTATCTTATAATACTGAGTAAATTCTTCACCATTCTTTAGTTTTTCCTTATCTTTGTCCTCTCTTACATCTGGAAATATTATATTTTCATTATCTAACCATAGAAAACTTCTTTCAGAATCAAAAGAGGTTAACTTATAGTATTTTTCACTTTCAACATCTAATATCCACAAATTTGATAAATATTTGTTTTCTTCTACACTACTTTCATGCAAAACAAAACATGCATGCTTTTCATCCAGTGAATGCTTTACCCCCGATAAATACTTATACTTTCCTAAATCATCAATTTTAAAATTTTCCACATTATTCACCCCAATTAAATAGTATTTTATTAAATATCATATCACTTTGCTTATAATTTTTAAAGTAAATCAATTCACAAGTCATAATTAGTATGCTAACATTAATATATTGATAAACCACTTTTACAGATAAACCGTTTCAACTACCAAAATCAATTTGCACCATAATTCCAAGGAGACAGCATTTTGGTACAAATTAATTTTTAAGTTTCAAAGGGTTTATCTCTACAAGGAGATATTTGAATTATGAAAAATTTGTCATTTCAATCTTTATTTAAAAACAAACGCATTTTAGTATCTGCTATAGCTTTAATAATTTTTATTTGTGCAAGCTTTTTTATTGTAAATAATAATGAAGGCTTATACTCGAAAAATATAGCTAAAATCATGTCCGTAACAGAAAAAAACTCTCAATCTAAAAGTCAAAATGGGAAATCAGAAGAAATTACAGAGCAAAATATAAAAGCCATTATAATGAATGGAAAGCACAAGGGTCAAACCATTGGACTTGAAAATACAACTTCATATTCTGAGGTTAACGATTTAAATTTAAAACCTAAAAATGAAGTTTTTGTATCAATATCTGAAGATTCTAAAGGTCACATAATCTCTTGCAAAATAAACGACTTTAAGAGAGATAATTATCTTGTATACATAACAAGCTTATTTGTAGTACTGATTTTAATAGTTGGAGGCATTAAAGGCTTTAAGTCCTTAGCTAGTCTTGTAATAAACACACTAATATTCTTCCTTATAATTGAAATGTTTTTAAACAATTTTAATTTGGCAAGTATTTTTATAGTTTCAGTCTTTTTATTTGTAATCTTATCAATTCTCATAGTTTGCGGAATAAATAAAAAAGCTATTTCTGCCATAGCTGCGGCAATTGCTTCTACCTTTATAACTATGCTGATAGCTTTAGTTGTAATAAAACTAAATCATTCTAATGGAGTTCACTTTGAGGAACTAGAATTTCTCACTCATCCACCAGAACAATTATTTTACATCGAGCTGCTTATAGGCACTTTAGGTGCAATAATGGATATTGCAATTTCAATTTCTTCATCAATAAATGAAATCTTTAATAGTAATCCTGCTATTGAAAAAAAGCTTCTCATAAAAAGTGGAAGAGAAATTGGAAAAGATATAATGGGTACAATGTCCAACACCCTACTTTTTGCATATATAAGCGGAAGCATACCAATTATACTGCTGCTTCTTAGAAATGAATTCCCAATTTCTAATATTGTAGGCGAATACCTTTCTCTTGAAATTATTCGTGCACTTGTAGGCAGTATTGGGGTAGTATTGAGTATTCCTATAACAATTTTCACTTCAATTATGCTTTTAAAAAACACTAGGATTGGAGGATTTATAAAATCATGAGTGTACCATTTATATTAATACTTATTCTTTTAGCTTTAATGATTGTTGTTGGTGGACAAAGAGGTTTGAAATCCTTCCTTACACTGTTTTTTAACTTTATTATGATGTTCATTTTATTGGTACTTATAGGTGCGAAGTTTGATCCTATTAAAGTGACTATTGTAGGCTGCATTATAATAACTTTTATAACGCTATTTTTTATTAACGGAATTAATGTAAAAACTGTATCCTCCTTATTTTCAGTTACATTGGTCGTAATTTTAACAATGCTAATAACTTATGGCATAAGCAGTAATGCAAATATTCAAGGTTTTTCAAAAGAACAGCTTGAAACAACTGCATATTTATCAGTTTACGTTCAATTAAACTTTGCTAAGGTACTTATATGTGAGATTTTGTTTGGCTTACTTGGAGCAATAATTGATGTGTCAATTTCAATATCTTCTTCAATGTACGAAATATATAAAAATACTGCATCAACAACGCCAAGTAACATATTTAAATCTGGTTTAGAAATAGGAAAAGATATTTTAGGAACAATGACTAACACTCTACTTTTTACGTACATAGGTAGCTTTATGACTCTTATTATCTATTTTAGTGAACTGCATTACTCTTTTTCGGACATAATTAACTCTAAAATTTTTTGTTCTGAAATATTTCAAAGTTTATTCGGTGGAATAGGAATTATCCTCATTATACCAACTACAGCTTTTATAGCTTCAAAGCTTTTGTTTTTTAAGAGAAGCGATGATTCTAAATAATGGAGCTGTAGTACAAATTTATTTTATACTCAAATAATAAAAAATGCGAACCAAATCAATTCACAATTCACGATGCACAATTCACAATGAAGGTAGATTTTCTGTAGCAAAGCTACAGAAAATCTTAAAACTTATTTTTTTATTGCTTACGCAATAGCACCATTTATGGTGCTAAGCGAAGCTTATAATTTAAGATTTACCTGACTCAAGGAAGGCAAATCATCCTTCATTGTGCATTGTGAACTGTGCATTGTGAATTGATTTAATTAGTTCGTAATAATTTTAAATTACATATTCTTAGTCCAGCGCTTCCCACTAAATTTTCTTACATCTCTTTTTCCAAGCATTCCTGCGAAATTTTCAATTTTTTATCACTAAATAATGCTAAAAATATACCTGGCAAAAGGATTATAGCCCCTGCTTCAAATGTAACGCTAAAAGCCTTGACAGCATGTGTTAAAAATGTATCTTGAATAGTAGGTACTATTTTTTTTATTTCCTTCTTTTGAGCATCAAAGCTTTCTTTGATTTTATTTTTAGCCATTTCTGGAGAAGTTGCTATCGCCTCAGTTTCCTTTTTATCAATCCTATTTAATATTTCTGAAAGATTAATGTTTTTACCACTCGCTGATTTAATAGACGCAATCATCTGTATTTTAGATTTATTGTCAAATACATTGTCCTTCTGTATTGTTTTTACAGCATAAGCTTTAGAATTAGCCATCTGAACAGTCATATTGGATGTAAATATAGTTAAAAACAATGCAACCCCAAATACATTTCCAAGTGTTCTTGTCATATTGCCTACTCCAGAAGCTATTCCTATTTTTTCTACAGGAACGTTAGCTATTGTGGAACTCAATAGTGTTGCCATGCTTAAGCCTGTACCGGAACCCATAATAATTAATCTTAAAATAACATCTATATTTGAAGCATTTTGGGTAAGGGAACTATTTAAATAGCAAGCAATACATAACAAAAGAATACCCAAGGCACTAATAAATCTATTACCTACTTTTTTTACTAAAATAGCAGCTAATACTGAAAAAAACATTGAACTTAAGGACATCGTTGAGATAATAAGTCCTGATGACAGTTGGGTTAATCCTTTAATTTGAATTAGGAAAAAAGATAGAAAATAAGAACCACACATCATGCCAAGTCCAAGCAAGAATATGCAAATAGACCCACTTGTAAATTGTAAAGATTTAAATAAGCTAAGGGGAATCATTGGTTCCTTAACTTTTAACTCAATAATAACAAATAATATAAGAGCTATAGCAGAGATAGCAAAAAGTGAAAGGATAAAACTCGAAGTCCACCCTTTTTCATTAACCTTTATTAATGCAAAAGTTAAGCAAAACATAGCAACTGAAATTGTTATATTTCCTGCAAAGTCTATACTTTTACTTGCAGTTGGATCATAAGATTCCTTTATTAATTTCATAGTTAATAATATACAAATGCAACCTACAGGTACATTAATAAAGAAAATATATCTCCAATTAAAAAATTGAGTTAATATACCACCAAGCGTTGGTCCACTTGCAGCAGCAAGACCGGCAAAAGCTCCCCAAAGTGCCATAATGGTTCCCCTCTTTTCTGGTGGAAATAGTTCCGCAGAAAGTGGCATTGTAACAGGCACAACAAAAGCTGCAGATATACCTTGAAGGGTTCTAAAAAATATTAGTAGTTCAAGTGAATTTGAAATTCCAGCTAGCAGAGAAGATAGCATAAATAAAAATACTCCTGCAATAAAAATCCTTTTTCTTCCAAATTGATCTCCTAATTTCGAAGCAGTTAGTATAACAACCGCAAAAGCTAAATTATATGCATTTACTACCCAAGAAATATGATTCATGGTAGTATTAAAGTATTCAGTCATTTTAGGTAAAGTAATATTTACTATAGTTGTATCTAATAATGTCATAAAAAAACCTAAAACGATAGCTATAAAAGAAATGAGTTGATATTTTTTATTCATAATACAAACCTCCTAAACAATATATTACTGTATAATAAACTACTATAAAGTATAGTATGTGTGCAAAAAAATTGTCTCTCAATATATTAATTTATTAGAGACATCAATTTATTTATTATAATAATCATTAACTTTTTCAGACCATTTTTCTAAAATATTATAAAATTCATTGTATAGTTCTAACAGAAGAAATCCAGAACCAGTTATCCCATCGTGCTGCTTCTCTTGATTATATCTTGCCTCTACAAAAGCCCTACGTTCTTCTACTTTGGTCTTGAAGCTTTTAAGATATTCCTTCCTTTTTTCTTTAGGTAAATGCTCTATATTAACTAAGAATGCATTAAATTCAAAATAAACCTTTCCTATATCTTTCGAACTTTCTTCCATTAGTTCATTGAAATATAAAATTCCCTTTTCGTTCATTGAATATAATGTTTTTTCTGGCATTTCACCTTCTTTAACGGTTCTTGAATTTAAATATCCGTTATCACATAATTTAATTATATTTTTGTAAATTGACGGACTGCTGATTTTTAACCACCAAGTAAGACTCCAGCTTTCAAATTCTTTAACCATTTCATATGCACTTTTCTCTTTGTTCTGTAAATAACCAAGTATTATTAAATTTATTGAAGACATTTTATCACCACCGTTTATTACACTACTATAAAGTATAGTACTGTGCAATATATTTGTCAATATTTTAAATCATTACCTTTGAAATTTACCGTTCTATTGAATAATACACCTGTGCTTCTCTCTTCCCTGTTTCCTTATTAAAAAAATAATTAGGTAGTGCCGCATCTTTTTTCATACCTGCCTTCTCCATAATACGACCAGATGCTGCATTGCTTTCTGTATGACAAGCAATCACTATATCAATTTCAACTTTCTTAAGCATATATTCAATAAAGGCTTTCAATGCTTCTGTTCCATAACCTAAATTCCAATATTTCGAACCGTAGCAGTCACCCATCTCACAAAGCCTGTGAAGTTTTGAAAATTTAACGCAACTAATCTCTCCTATTGGTTCATAATCCTCTTTTCTAATAACAATCCAATCAAAGAAAAATTCTTTATCATACAAACTCAATTTTGATTGAATGTATTCTCTTGTTATTTCTTCATTTTCATGAGTATCCCAGCTTAAATAACGTGTAGTCAAGTTATCTGAAGTCCAATTTTTATAAACCTTCGCACTATCTTCTATTTCAAATCTTCTTAATATTAGCCTATCAGTCTCTATTTTTTGAGTTCCAATTCCTTTCATATTTTTCCCCTTTCTATGCAATCTTGCTTTCTTCATTAATCGTATTGTATAATAAATATTTTTAATATGTATTAATTATAGTAGATTTTACACTAAAATACACTATAACAACTCCAATATTTTTAATTTAGTTAAAATTTGACTATGTATAGGTCAATAAAAGACAATACAAAACATAAAAAAATGTATACAATGACATTGTAAACGTTTGTAAAATTGGATATTGGTATTGGCTATATTACTATGTTAATAGTAAAAATTAGAAATGGAGAGTGAGAAATATGGCAAAATTTAATTGTAATGTGATTTCTTATACGTTAAAAAGAGCTGTGGATATTACTGTTATTATTCCAACACCGTCTATTCCTGAATCTTTAGGATTTAGTAAATATAAACCTTCTCATAAGCCTGTAGAAAAGTATCCAGTATTATATTTGCTGCATGGCATGGGAAACAATCATGCAACATGGTGTGGATATAGCAACGTAGAACTTTTTGCTGAGGAACGCAATATTGCGGTAGTAATGCTTTCAGGTGAGAACAAAGCATATATTAATAACACAGCAAGTGGTGATAGATTTTATGATTTTATAGAAGATGAATTGCCTGAGTTTATATGTGGTATGTTTCCTATTTCTGATAAGCCAGAGCATACCTATATAGCTGGACTGTCCATGGGTGGTTTTGGTACTCTTGTTCATGCATTAAGCTGTCCTGAAAAATTCTGCGCATTTGGTGCATTTTCAGCGGCTATATCGCTTAACCCTGCAGACATTACTGGTGGTGAGGATAAAGAAATTGATCCAAAATATGATCCACTTACCCTTGCTATAAATCTAGCAAAAGCAGGTAAAAGATTTCCAAAAGCTTATATCGCTTGTGGCGAAAAGGACTTTTTATACAAGGCAAATGTAGATTTTGTAAAGCAGTTATCAGAAATGGGCGTTGAGGTTAATTGGGTATCCGTTCCAAATTATCAGCATGAATGGAGATTTTGGAACTTGCAAATTGAGGCTTTCTTGGACTGGATTCCGCGCACTGATTTTTATGCTAAACTTGGAAAACGCCAGATATAGTAAATAGAAAGGTGGAATAAATATGACTAAGTATTTTGGTACAAGAAGTGAGGTTATAAGCAAAAGGGAAATTGATCACGAAGAAGCTGTTAGAAAATTGGCTGGACAATGTATGGTACTCCTTCAAAATGATGGCTCATTACCTATCATGGCAACAAATGGAAACATTGCTCTTTATGGTAGTGGTGCAAGAAGGACTGTAAAAGGCGGAACTGGCTCTGGCGATGTGAATTCCAGACACGTTATTAATATTGAACAAGGCCTTGAAGCAGTTGGATATAAAATTACAACAAAAGAATGGCTTAATGAATATGATAGATTAGCAGAAAAGAAACATGAGGAATATATGTCCGAACTTGAAGCTATGTCAAAAGAAAATGGTACTCCAGTGTTTATATTGACATTTGGCAATCCTTTTAAGGAACCTCAACCACAGCCAATTACAGAAAATGATATTAACAATTCTAAAACTTCTACAGCTATATATGTTATTGCTAGAAATTCTGGTGAAGGTGCTGATAGATACAATAATGATGGGGACTACTTATTATCTAAAGAAGAAATAGCTGAGATTACCTTGCTTGCAAAAGAATATGAAAAATTTATTTTAATTTTGAATGTTGGTGGAATTATTGATACAAGTGCCATTAAGAGTATTGATGGAATTAATGCTGTAATTCTTGTTGGACAAACTGGGAGCTTTGGAGGATATGCAGTAGCTGATGTGTTAACAGGGAATACTGTTCCATCAGGAAAATTATCTGATACTTGGGCAGCATCATATGAGGATTATCCTTCAGCAGGAACTTATAGTCATAATAACGGCAATATTGATGATGAATATTATAATGAAGGCATCTATGTTGGATACCGATATTTTGATACTTTTAATATAACACCAAATTACTGTTTTGGTTATGGACTTTCATATACAAATTTTGATATAGAGGTTTGTGAGGTTAGAGCTGATGAAACTCAGGTTTCAGTAGCTGTTAAGATAAAGAATGTAGGAGATACTTATGATGGAAAAGAAGTTGTCCAAATTTATTATTCTGCTCCTCAAGGAAAGTTAGATAAGCCTTATCAGGAATTAGCTGCATTTGGTAAGACAAACCTTCTAGCACCTGGAGAAGAACAACTTATGAAAATATCATTTAAGACAACATCAATGTCTTCTTATAGTGAAGAGGCGGCTTCATGGATACTTGAGAAAGGTGATTATCTAATTCGTGTCGGAAATAGTTCTAGAAATACAAAGGTAGCAGCAATTATTACAATAGACAAGGACGTTGTAACAGAGAAACTTATAAATCTATTTAAGGATTCAGAAAAGCTTAACTTAATGCATCCAACACGAAATAATATGTATAAGTATCCTGGTGAGCAGGAGGAAATCTCGGCAGCTAAAAGAATTTTTATTGATACCTCTAAAATAAATGTTGTTGCAATAAAATATAACACAGAAAAACCTGAGTATAAGGATAATATGCCAGAAAAAACACTTACAATGGAAGATATTTTGGAAAAGCGAGCTACTATTGAAGAACTCACTGCACAGCTAACTGTAGAGGAGATGGCTTCACTATGTGTAGGTACTATGCGCATGAAGGCAGACTCTTGCGATGTTATAGGTTCTGCATCTATAAATGTTCCTGGAGCAGCTGGTGATACTACTTCATTAATGCTTGATGACAGAAAAATAGGTAATTTGATTATGGCAGATGGTCCTGCAGGACTTAGACTTACGCCTCATTTTCAAACAAACTTAGATGGAGCATTGATTGTCAATGAACCAGAATTCTCAAATCTGTCTGCTGAGAGGATGGTTAAGTCTGATGATAAGATAGACTATTATCAATATTGTACAGCTGTTCCTATTGCTTGGATGCTGTCTCAGTCGTGGGATATGGAGCTAATTAAAACGATTGGACAAATTGTTGGAAGAGAAATGTTAGAATTTCATGTAACTCTTTGGCTTGCACCAGGAATGAATATTCACAGGAATCCTCTATGCGGACGTAACTTTGAGTATTATTCTGAAGATCCTCTGCTTACTGGTATGTGTGCTGCAGCTGATACGAAAGGAGTTCAGTCTTATCCCGGAATAGGTACTACTATTAAGCATTTTGCTGCAAATTCTCAAGAGGATAACCGTATGTTTAATAATGCACATATTAGTGAGAGAGCTCTGCGTGAAATTTATCTTAAGGGCTTTGAGATTGCTGTTAAATCGGCTCAGCCAATGTCAATCATGACTTCGTATAATCTTATTAATGGAATTCACTCAGCAAATAATTACGACCTCTTAACTTCAGTCTTAAGGGATGAATGGAACTTTGAGGGTTTTGTTATGACAGATTGGTTTACTTCTCAGGAAACACCTTCAATATTCGGAAATGTAAAACATAAATATCCAATTTCTTCTTCTCCACTTTGCATAAAAGCAGGTAATGAATTACAGATGCCTGGATGCAAACAAAATGTGGATGATATTATTGCTGCCGTAAAAGATGGAGTTATTACGCTAGGAGAACTTCAAAATTGCACTAGAAATATTTTAAAAGTGATTTCAAAATCAAATTTTTATAATGGAGTTAAGCCATATACCCAGCAGCTTTGTGATTTGAAGTGGTATGTTAAAACTGAAAATATAAAATAAAAATTTATGATATAAAAATCCAGTAGCCATACTGGATTTTTTGCTGTATAAATGCAAAACTTATCTTTACTCCATGTTTGACAACTAGCTTATTTATTTTATATTCTTATTATATAAAATAGAATTTATTGATAAATAAACTAAAAGTTATATTTGTATACTATAAGAATCAAGGGGGATTAACATGGAGTATATATATGAAAATGTTGTTAATGATGAGAAAATACCTTTTAAAATAATACTACATAATTATGATATAGAGTCAATTTTAATCAGAAGTCACTGGCATGAGGAATTGGAACTTACTTATGTAATAGCTAAAAACGAAGGTACCTTATATATTGATGGTCAAAAGTATATTATGAAACAAAAAGACATTTTTTTAATTAATTCAAATTGTATACACTCTATTTCTGTAAATAGCTGCATACATCAGCTTGCTGTTACGTTTTTAATACCATGCAAATTTTTAGAAAGCATATCCCCCAATTTATGCAATATAGAGTTTGATTGTATGCCCTTTGTTTCAATTAATAATGCATATAAGAAAGAGGGTTTAAAAAAGCTTCGGAAAAATATTATGCAAATTGTAAAATGCTATGATGAAAAAGATACTTTTTGGAATGTTAAAATAACAGGTTTATGTTATGAAACTGTGTATTTACTTTTAAAATACTTTAAAAAAGAAAGAACTTTGGCTGACATAGTTAATAAAAAAGAAAACTTAAAAGTAATATCTGAAATAGTGTCGTATATAAAAAATAACTATACTCAGCCCTTACCTATAGAACAAATAGCTGACAAATTTGGTTTTTCACCTCAATATCTTTGCCGCTACTTTAAAAAACATATGGGAACTACAATCTTAAAATACATTAACAATGTAAGGCTCATAAATGCACATAGGGAGCTTATGAATACAAATAAATCAATAATTACTATATCCCTTGAAAACGGTTTTGCAAATGAAAAATCTTTTATTAATGTATTTAAATCAGTTTATAATAGAACTCCTTTTGAATATAGAAATTCTATTTTAAGGAGTTAAAATTTTGCTATGGTTAGGATATAGATATTTATACACACATGTTACTCTTCATCTATTTTTACTCTTAACCTTTTATTCTTAACCTTTACTGCATATTTTAATTCGTATGCTGATACACCACTATTAATGGCTTTTGCAATTTCATCCATTTCTCTTTTTATACTATCTTCATCAACATATAAGCCAAGTAAAATTGATTTTTCTCCCCAAAACGATCCTTCATTAACACCAATCAACCAATACTTAGGCTCATCGTTTTTTGCTTTATACATTACATGTGATGCTAAAACTTTATAACAATTAACAATTGATTTTCCGTCATATGATTTAATTGTAATTTTCCCCGTTGGAACAATTATATTATTAACTAAAGTTTTATTGTCTTCAGAAGATTTTACAGCCCCAACCATTAAATAGTCTAAAGATACATTAAGTTTCTTAGCTAAAACAAGCAACTTTTCCGTTTCTGGATATCCACTTCCCTGTTCCCATTTAGAAACCGCTTGACGACTTACTCCCATTATTTCTGCCAATTCTTCCTGCGAAATATGCCTTTCTTGCCTAATTGATTTTAAATTATCTGCAAAGCCCATAATTTTATACCTCTCTTTTTTGTTATCATAGATATACAATCTGGAACACTAAAATTGCAAATTCCAAGTTTATCCTGGCAGCAATATTTTTCAATTCACAGTTCACGATGCACAATTCACAATGAAGGATGATTTACCTTTCGCTTCTCTCAGGTAAATCTTAAATTTAAATATTATCAGCTTCGCAAGCACCATATATGGTGCTGCTCAGTAAGCAATAAAAAATAAGTTTTCAGATTTTTCTACGCTTGCGTAGAAAAATCATCCTTCATTGTGCATTGTGAACTGTGAATTGTGAATTGAAAATATTAGCATAAGGATACATTTGGTATTTATAATTTCAATGTTTCAAGTTGTGTATCTATATGTATAAATTATAATAGGTTCTACACTAAAACAACACCAATTTTAAGTTTCAAATCCGCAACTTGTATTTGCATCATTAAATTATGGCTTTCTTACCAAATATAAATCCATTGTGTCATATAGTGTTATGCTATTACCAAAGCTTAAAATAGCATCTTTAATACCTGCATAAAATCCAGATTTATAAGGCTCTTGTAGAGTTATATGACAAGCATGTGTACTTATCCATGAGATATATTCATCAGCATTGAGTTTTCTTGTATTGTGATAATGACGACATTCAATATCAGTAAATCCATATTTTTTAGTATTGTTATAATTCAAGTTGCACTTATACTCTTCTTCTGGATAAAAATATTTATCGTATACTTCCTGTATCTTTGAATATAAAGCTTCATTAGCGCTTTTTTCATCCGTTCTAGTTAGCATCATAGCAAATATTCCATTACTTTTTAATATATCATAAACTTTTGGGAAGCCGATTTCTTCCGGTATCCACTGGATTGTGGCTGCTGAATAAACCAAATCGAATTGATTATGCCCAAAATCATATGTTTCAAAATCAGAATTTACAATTTGAAAATTATCGTATGAGCAAAACTTATTCTTTGTATACTCTGCAAGATTTTCTCCAAGTTCAATGGCCAAATACGAGCAACCTGTTTTCAATATTGGTTCAGTAGCCTGACCTGTTCCTGGCCCAATTTCAAGAACTGTTTTACCTAGTGCAAGCTTTGAGTATTCTATAACATCTGCAAAAAGTTCATCACAATATCGAGTTCTCCCTTTGTCAAATTTCTCAGGAATACTGTCAAAAACCTTTCTAAAATCCATAATAATCTCCCCCTTAATAATGTAAATAATCATCAATTGAAACTGTTATTTATCTTCTGACTAATTATAACATATTCTTCAATGATAACCATATTATTAAAATAATTCATAGTATTCAATGAAAATTCCGTAGGCACGGAGGAATTTTTACCTTAAGCCACTTTTGCCACGAAGTAGTAGTGTTTTGTGGCGATTTAAATAAAATTTTATAAATCTTAGGGGTACATTCTTAAAAGACTTAGAAGTTTCAATTGTCTGAACGCTAGTGAGTTATTGAAACTTCTTAGGATTTTAAGAATGTACCCCTTAGATTTATTAATTTTGTTTAACGCCACAGAATACTACTACTTCGTGGCAACTCCATAATATTCCCCTTCAATAATTTTATCCGATACGTCAAAAGCATTTGAAAGATGGCTCAAATCCTTTTTAGTTGGATTACCTATAACTTTTCCGTTAGTTAAAAGATCATAATCTTTTTTTGTATCCAATAGATTTCTTCCCATAACCGTATCAGCATAATATTTTTTATCTACACCCATCAAATATAAAAGTGTAGGCATTATATCTATTTGGCCACTTGTTATTTTATTCTCCGTGCCCGCCATTTTTTGGTCACCATCGTATATTATAAGTGGTATTTTAAGTTCATCATCTATCATCCAAGGCTGTACCCCTGGAGTTTTTGGAATATCATTAGGGAAATACTTATGAACTCCTGTATGATCCCCATAAATTGCAACAACTGTATTTTTAAGAATGCCGTCCGCTTGCAGTTTATCTAAAAATATACCAAGCTGTTTATCCGTATAATGAATACACTGTAAATACCCACCAATTTCACTATTTTCCATACTGCTGCTCATTTTAATTTCCTTATACTTATTTGGCAATTCAAATGGAGTATGGCTTGTAAGTGTTACAACGAAATCATAAAAAGGTTTTTTCTCTTTTTCAATTATTGGCTCAACCTGCTTCAAATATGCACCATCAGATATTCCAAGATTTATCTTTTCATACTCATTATAATGTGATGAATCTAGTCTCTGATCAAATCCGCCCATAGCTGTTAGTGCCGGTAACCAGTTCCAATACATTGCCTTATCTGGGTGTATTGCCATTGTATAATAGTTATACTTTTTCATTATACTTGGAAGTGAATTATATTTATCTTGTGGAAATCTAAAAAATGTACTTCCTTTAGTAACTGGATATATAGATGCATTAGTCATTAAATCTGCATCGGAGCTTGTACCCTGATTAACATTTTCATGATAATTAGAAAAGTATATACTATTTTTTAGAAGTTTATTCAAATTAGGTGTTATTTCTTGACCATCAAGTTTTTGACCTATTACAAAGTTTTCAAGCGACTCAAACTGAATAACAAGTAAATTTTTTCCCTTAAACATTCCGCTATATTTATTATCTTTAAGATTTTCCTCATTTGCTTTATACCAATTTTTAATTTCACTTTTATCTGAAGCATTAAGGCTCTTAGGTTGTAAATTCTCGAGAAAATCCATAGTATCATAAACATGATAGCCTATTGGAGATATCCTTGACATAGTATATATAGGATTCCATTTTGAACCTAGCCAATACTGATATATGTAGTGATGGAAAACACGTATAGAAACCGGTATGTAAAATATTGCCACCAACATAGTAACTGCAAAAAGTTTTATATTTCTCTTGCAACTTACATATATTTTTCTGAAATAAATATATGCTATAGTAACAATAACTATATCAACTACAAATACAATATCTTCTTTATGAACCATTGCAAACACACTATCTTGAAGGTTGTCTAAATTTCCCGTTTCCTTTAAAAGGTTTGGTGATATAAATGTATTGTAGCCTCTAAAATACCAAAGATCTGCTAAAAGTAGTATGGATATTAACAAGTTTAAAATTATTAAAGCAGTTCCTCTTGATCTACCTTTAAACAAAAATGCTATAGATAGATATGCTAATATAAATATCACAAAAATTGCATACGATTGTATGTTATAAAAGCCCTTAAAAAGTCCTAAAAAGCTAGGATTACTTAAAGTTATAAACCCTGTAAAGATTGTAAACTTCAAGAATATAATTAAAAATGTATAAATGAAAAATATATCCAGCTTAATAGTTTTTATTTTTTGCAAAAACTTATTCATATTTTAACACCTCATTGGTTTCTATAAAATTACAAAGTGCAGCTTAAAATTAAGCTGCACTACAACATTACATTATATCAAACTTTTATATTTCAATCTACAAATATAAATTACATTTTGGTTACAATTTTAATCAAAAACCAGTTTCCCATATAATTACTATTTCATTACAACATAAGTTTTTGCTATTCTATCGTGAAGTCCTTGATTAGCTTCTGAAGAAAGAATAGTAATTAATAGAATTATATCATATACTAGTCCTACATATGATACTATAGTAGACGGCATAGTATATATTTTTGAAAGCTGCTGAATATTATTAGGATCAATTTTAATCTTAGTCTCTGTTAAAGCTACAAGTGTTGATACGATAGTAAAAATTTGAAAAACTATATACCTAAGTAATGCTGTTATAATAGATATCCTGCTTCCATTTTCATCCGTAATCTTAATTCCTAATGCCATTTTACCAAGGGTTCCCTGAAACTTAGAACTTTCCATAATTACAAAATAAGCTATGGCTATTATAATTTCAGCTATATCATAAACTGCTCCAGTACCTGTTGCTAATTTTACAATATACCCTATTATTAACAAGACAATTAAATCGATAATATACGCAATTGCTCTTCTAAAGAAACCCGCATATTCTACTTCAACCTCATCACTAAGCTGACTGTTACCGATGTTTTCAATACCTTCGGTTAAATTAGCTCCACATTTCTCACATACCTTTGATCCTTCTGGATTTTCTGCTCCACAAGTTGGACAATACATTAAATTACCCCCTTTAATAACCAAATAAAATAATAATTACTTTCATTTCTAATATTATCATATAGCATTCAAGTATACAATATTTTTGTTATATACGTTATATAATTTTTAGCTCATTATGTCCGCAAACTCTATTTTAACTTTTTCTGAAGTATTGCTAATATCACTATCTTTTATAGTTTTTACGTCTCCATATCCTCCCATTATTTCATTTCTAATAGTTGGGAACTCCATTATAAACTTTGTACCTACATTTTCCTTACTTTCAAATTTAATCTTTCCACCGTTCATATCAACTATTGATTTTACAAGTGAAAGTCCTATCCCACTACCTTGGGATCTTCTTATTAAGCAATTATCTACTTGAACAAATCTTTTAAATATCAATGATTGCTTATTTTTAGCAATACCTATCCCATCATCTTTTACTTCTATTATTATATTGCCTTTCTTTGTATCATGAATATTAACCCATACATGACCATCTTTCTTTCCAAATTTCACTGCATTTGAAAACAAATTAAGCATAACTCTCTCTACCATATCTGCATCACATTCGATATATTTTTCTTCTACATTTGTATCAAATACTAATTCCATACCTTTTTGGTGTAAATATGTTACTATGGACATGGATATATTTTCCACTAAACTCACAATTTCCATTTTCGAAAAATTAGGTTTAAGAAAACCTGCATCAATTTTTGTTATGTCAATTAAATTGCTAATAATCCTTAAAAGCCTATAACAATTTTGTCTTATAACTTTCATGTAGTTTTTAATTTTAAGATTCTCTATATGTTCATTAGCCACATGCATCTGCATTACTTGAAGTGCGCTATATATTACATTTATTGGTGTTCTCAATTCATGAGATATATTGGCAAAAAATTCGCCTCTTACCTTTTCTCTTTCTTTTGCCTTCAAAAGTTGTTTTTCACTTTCTTCTACGTATCTTTTATAAGAAATATCATGAACCAAACTCAATATCATATCTTTGCTGCCCATATTTACTTTAAAGCAACTTACTTCAACTAATACCCGTTCTCCATTAAAGCAAACTATTTCCTCTTCAATCTTAGATATATATTTTCCGTCATACACATCCTTACTATATTCCTTAATTTTTTGTTCATATTCACTTGCAACTAATTTTATTACACTAACTTCCTTTAAAGTTTTCATTGAAGTTGCTTTAGAAAGCTTAACCATACTATCATTTGCATAAACTATATCATTTTCATCCCTCATAATAACTCCATAGGGCATAAAATCTAGGATATTCTTAAACGAATCCTTCATGTCTAAAATAGTATGTTCCTTATGCTTTATAGCGTCAACTAAATCTTTTGAAAACTTATCAAAAGTTAATTTTACAACTAAATAGCATACTATAATCATTGCAAATAATCTAATAAAATAGCTAAATCTATACAATAAATTAAAATACGGAATATATTCTATAGAAAAAATATGCGCTACTAAAAATAAAATATTAGCAATTACTAAAGATTTATAGATTCCTAGTTCAATTAACTTATTTGAATTTTGATGCAAAATAGACAAGCTAATTATTAGTAATGCTAAAAATATAAATTGATTACCGCAAAAAATATCTTTAAAATCTAATATCTCTCTGTAATGAGAAAATCTATATAAACAAACTATCGAAATTATTATTGCTAATGGAACTATTGAATATATAAAATAAGATATTTTTAAAAACTTCCCTGTTAAAAATTTAAATGATTTTTTGCTTAAAACAATTGCAGAAACATAGGTAATATAATCCATAATATCATGTATAAAATAACACATATACATCACATCGGTTGAGACATTTCCTATTTTAATAATTGCAAATAAAAAAATTATGTTTATCATTGAAACAGCTCCAAAGATTATCTCTAAATATATAAGAGCTGGATTTTTAGACAACTTATATGCAGCTATTACCCCTAAAAATGCTGTAAACTTAACTAATACACTAAAAATTTCAACAGTGCTTATATAATTATTGTTGTTAATAAAAAGAACCTCAAAGAAAATATATAGTAATGCCGATATTGCAAAAAAAGAAATCATTACTTTTTTCATAATATTATCATAACCTGTATCAGTATTTCCTCCATTAGCACTTTGAACAATCATTTAAATCCCCCACATTCAAATACATGATAAATTATTTTCTTTATCTTTTTACTTAATTTTCCTCACGATGAGGATATTTCTACTTACTAATACATCATATATTTTTTTATAAAAAAATGCAACATAAATGTGCCTATAATTGCACTTTTATGTTGCTTACAAATTATTATTATATAAATATGTAACTGAACTCAATTACATATTTATATAATCTGGATTAAAATCTATACAAAGTATATATTCTTTTTTATCTAAGTTTTTAAACACCGCAGAAATGGTCACACACAAATTTCCTGTGGCAAGTGATATATATGGTTCCGTAACATACCTCTCTAGACTCATATTCTTCAAATAGTAATAGTACTTTTTTAATGAATGGTCAGTGCCATTCTTAGCAGGTTGAAATATAAGTGCTCTCTGTTCTCTCATATTAGTGCACCTTGTTGCCGTATCACCAACCTGTATTCCATTTTTATCTAATATATATGCACATTCTAATTCATTATTTTTTTCTATAACTTCATTTATAACATCTACAAATTGTTTTTCGCTAGATTTTGAAAGTTTATTTAGTGCATTATTTATAACTTCATCATATCCCTTGTGAATAACTTCTCTTGCCTCTATTTCTTCTTTCATGTACTCTTTATACTTAATAGCTGTTTTATCTACAAAAGCTTTAAGTTCAGCTACATCTTCAGAATTATTTTTGAAGTATTCTCCTTCTAACATATCTGCTCCAAGTTCCATTATGAGCATTGTTTCTTGCTCATTTCCTATATCTTCACATACTACAAGTGCACCAATCTTCTTTGAAAGATTTACTATTGACTTAAATATTTCTTGTTTATAGTAGTCTCCTTCTATATTCTTTGTTATAGCCTTATTAATTTTAATTATGTCAGGTTCTACATATGATATTTTATCCATATTTACAAAACCCTCACCTAAGTTCTTAAGCGCTATTACAAACCCCTTACTTCTATATAAATATATAAATTCTTTCAAGGCATCAATATTTTCAATTTTTTCTTCCACAATTTGAAGAACAACATTTTTAGAAGAAACTCCCTTGTCAGAAGCTAAATTCATTATTATACCAGAACCAATATGCTTATCAATTATGGATATGTTTATATTTATAAATATTAGCAATTCTTTATTTTCATTGTAAATACTCTGAAATTCCTCAAAAGCTTTTTCTCTATAAAGTCTATCTAGTTCTATTGCAATTCCTTCTTTTTCGGCAATCTCAAAAAGTTCTGATGCAGGTATATTTTTGCCACTTTCATCTGACGCTCCTATGAAAATTGCTTCAAATCCAATTACAGATTTTTGTATTACGGATACCACTGGCTGAAATTTTATATTTAAATTTTTATCAGCTATTATTTTTTTTATATCAGCTGCACTTTTTTTCATTAATAGATCACCATCCCTTAATCTTATATACTAATTATACAGTATATCTTTAAATAAAACAATTAGACGTATGCAGTGTTTATGTAATAAATATTGCCAAGCAAAATGTAGTGCAAAATCAAATAACCTTTGGTAGGCGTAGAAAAATGATGTTAGTGAATAGCGGCTCAAAATCCTAAATAAAATTAATAAAACTAAGCAGCAAATTTTTTAAAGCTTAAGAGCTTTCGATAACTCGCAAAAAAACGCTCAGACAATCTAAATCTCTAAAGCCTTAAAAAATTTTCCACTAAGTTTTATACAATTTTCTTTTAGAAATTTTTTCGCCACTATTCCCTAACATCATTTTTTTCCTACACCTACCAAAGGTTATTTGATTAATCCAACTACATCTTTGTTTCACAATATATAATTATTTTCTAACAAATTAATACCGTAATTTTAATGATTTCAGTAATAATTATTGTTTCTGTACTGCACCAAAATTCCCTAGGCACACTAATATTCTTGATTAATCTATGTCTTAGAAATGGAGCACAGAAATTAATAATATAGGTTCAAGAATCTTAATGGGCTTACACCCAAGCCTCTGGTATGTGTTCTTACATTAAACCACTGTAATTGCCAAGTAAGAGCGTTCTGGAACGATTTAAATAACAGCTTATAAATCTTAGAGGAATATTCTTAAAATCCTTAGAGCCTTCAATCTATTTGACCATTAGTGTGGCATTACTGTTGTTCAGCAAAGCTGAACAACAGTTAAGTTTAAGATTTACCTGACGTAAGGAAAGGTAAATCATCCTTCATTGTACTCTGTACTTTGTACTCTGATTCAATGTTCCAGAATGCTCTTACTTCCAATTTATTTTAGATCTATTGCAGTAGAAGTACTATCATCTATTCTCGCAGAATCTACTTTGCTAAGTGCACCATTAGAAGTGGTAAATATATTTTTAGAGATTACCGTATTCATTACTGAAAGTATTTGATCTTTAGTAACATCATCTTTTACATTTGGAACCTTTAGTGCTACCTTTTTACCTGTCTCTGTCAAAAAATTCATAACTAAACTCTTAGCCATTTAAACCCCTCCTTAAAAAATTTATTTATTGATTTAAAACTTTACTATAGTCAACTTTCTCTATTGCTGTTACTGTTACAGACATTAATGATGCTAACGCATTTCCAACCACGTAAATATTATCATCTGATGCTGAAAGATCTACCTTTGAAAATTTGATTGTTTTAGATATGTCCTTTCCATTGCCCCCCTTTCCTGTAGTATAAACTAGCTGCATTGTTGTTTGAAATTTAGTAGCATTAGCTGCCATATTATCAACCCCTTTCACAATGTATATATGCTTAATTATGAAAAGTGCTCAAAACTTTTAATAAATATTAAACCAAAGTACAATGAAGGATGATTTACCCTCCTTACGTCAGGTAAATCCTAAAACAAAAAAGAGTTCAGCTTCGCTGAACCCTTATAGGTTTGGGCAACGCCCATTAAGTTTTAAAATTTTCCATACCAACGGAAAATTAACCTTCACTGTACTTTGTACTCTCTACTCTGTACTCTGCCTCTATCCCTTAAATCTGTACCCTACTCCCCAAACAGTTTCTATGTATTCAGGATTTGAGGTGTTTTTTTCTACCTTTTCCCTTATTTTCTTTATGTGAACAGTTACTGTCGCTATTTCGCCAAAGGAATCCATGCCCCATATTTTATCAAAAAGCTCCTCTTTACTAAAAACTCTATTAGGGTTTTGTGCTAAAAATACAAGAAGATCAAATTCCTTGCTTGTAAATGCAACTTCTTTTCCGTTTACTAAAACTTTTCTTGATGCTTTATTTATATTAATACCTCTAATTTCAATTTCTTCTTCTAAATTACTTCCATCAGCTGTAAGCCTTTCATATCTATTTATATGAGCCTTAACCCTTGCTACAAGTTCGCTTGGGCTGAATGGCTTCGTCATATAATCATCTGCGCCAAGACCAAGTCCCCTTATTTTATCTATATCTTCTTTTCTTGCCGAAACCATTAAAATAGGTAAATTTTTAACCTTGCGTATTTCCTTACAAATATCAAACCCATTTATCTCCGGCAACATTAAATCCAATATTACAAGATCATACTTTTGTCCTATGGCCGCCTCTAGTCCTTTCTTACCTGATGTTTGTATATCCACTTCAAAATCGCTTAACTCAAGATAATCCTTTTCAAGTTCAGCAATGCTTACTTCATCTTCAATAATTAATATCTTCTTCATAATATAATCACCCCACAAAACTTAATAAAGATATACAACTTGTAACATTTAAATTGCTAATACTAAGTTTATCCTGACAAATTACAATTTTTAGAGCAGAGTACAAAGTACAAAGTACAGAGTACAAAGAAGGATGATTTACCTTTCGCGTTGCTTAGGTAAATCTTAAACTTAAATGTCCTCAGCTTCGCTGAGCGCCATCGATGGCGCGATTGCGCAGCAATAAAAAAATAAGTTTTCAGATTTTTCGTAGTGCTAACGGAGAAAAATCGTCCTTCATTGTACTTTGTACTCTGTACTTTGTACTTTGGCTTCTCCTCGATAAATTGTAATTTCTATACTTCAACTGATATATCTCTACAAATATTATACACCATAAAATTATTGCAAACCATGGATGTACAGTTTCAACAAACAAAATCATTTGCATCATAATGTCAAATACTTAGCACATTTCTATAAAAATGATTTTAAACTTTTAATGCAAAACAAGTGTATCACAGGATGACTTAAATAAAATTTTATAAATCTTAGATTTTTAAAGTTTTTCGTCTTAGATTTATTAATTTTATTTAATATCCTGTGATACACTTGCTTCGCTTTGTTATCTATTCAAATCTTAATGCTTCCATAGGACTTAATTTTGAAGCCTTATTTGCTGGGTACATTCCAAATACAACTCCAACAAGGATTGAAAATCCGACGGCTGCTAGAACTACGTTTGATGAAATTACTATATTCATCTTTAAAATTTTCTGCACAATATATGCCGAGCCATAACCAAGGAGTACACCAAGTATTCCACCAGCGGCACTTATTCCTGCTGCTTCTAAAAGGAATTGGCAGAGTATTGTTCTTCTCTTTGCACCTATTGCTTTTCTGATTCCTATTTCTTTTGTTCTTTCTATTACAGAAACAAGCATTATATTCATTATACCTATACCACCTACAAGTAATGATATTGCTGCTGTTCCTGAAAGCATTGCAGTTAAACTGCTTGTAGTCTTAGTTGCTGTATCTAATATACTTGATTGATCAAAAATTCTATAGTTACTGTTATTTGATGATCCGCTTTGTGTGCTACCGAACTTAGTATTTAAGAAAAGTTGTAAATACCCCATTGCTTCATCTACAGTATCTTTACTTTTTGCTTCAACATAAAAGGTTCTTACGCTAGTAGTCTTTGTAAGTCTTTCCGCAGTGCTTAGAGGTACTATGATTCTATCATCACCTGAACCAGCTGCAGAGCTTCCTTGTGCTGCAAGAACTCCAACTATTTGAAAATCAACGCCATTTACATTTATAGTTTGACCTACAACATCAGTTGAGCTGTAAAGTTCATTTGCAACATCAATTCCAACTACAGCAACTTTATATCTATTGTCTACATCTCTTTGATTTATAAATCTACCAGAACTTACACTTAAACTTCTTATTTCTGCATAGCTTGGAGTACTTGCTTCCATACTAGTACTTGCTGTATTGTCACCAGCTTTTACATTAGCAGTAGAGGAAAGTTCAGGAGCTATTGATTTAATCCCCGGTTTCTTCTGTATTTCATTCAAGTCATTAGTTGAAAAAGATTTATTTCTGTTGCCAGTTATACTTACTGTTATCAAGTTTGTTCCTAAACTCTCTATTTGCTGAGAAACGCTTTGTGTAGTTCCTTCTCCCATTCCAACAAGTACAATAACAGAAGCTATACCAATTATTATGCCAAGCATTGTAAGAAATGATCTTACTTTATTTGACCATACTGATTGTAATGCCATCTTGATAAGTCGTGAAAATTGCATATTTTAGCCTCCTTTTTTTTTATTGGCTATGTTTTAAATAAGTGTTGATTTTCGCACTTATTTAAAACATAGCCTTTTTATTTTATACGGCTTTATTTATTTCATCAGAAGTGATTTTACCATCCATTACTGTGACCATTCTTTTTGCTTGTTTTGCGATATCTCTATCATGGGTTATTAGGACTATGGTATTTCCTTCTTTATTTAAAGCTTTAAGCATTTCCATTACTTCTTTTCCTGTTTTACTATCTAAAGCACCTGTAGGCTCATCTGCTAATATTATTTCAGGTTTTGTGGCAAGGGCCCTAGCAATAGCAACCCTTTGCTTTTGTCCGCCTGAAAGTTCAGCTGGCTTATGCTTTATGTGAGAAGTTAATCCAACCTTTTCTAAGGATTCTAAGGCTCTTTTTCTTACTTCTGAACTCTTAAGTCCTTGGTATATAAGCGGCAATTCCACGTTTTCAAGCACGCTTAGTTTTGATAGTAGATTATAGTTTTGAAATATAAAACCGATCTTCTTATTTCGTATTTCTGCAAGTTTGTTATCATTGCAATTTGTATTTATTTCATCTAGAAAATATTCTCCGGAGGATGCGTTGTCAAGGCAGCCAATGATGTTCATGAGTGTTGATTTTCCTGCTCCAGAAGGTCCTACTATTGATACAAATTCACCCTTTTTTATATCAAGGTTTATATCAAATAAGGCTTTATACTCATTTTTACCCATTTTATATACTTTATTTACATTTCGCATCTTAATTACTAAAGCCATAATTTTCACCTTCCCTTAAATGCTATTTTCCAGATCCGCTATTGCTTGATGAATTACTTCCGGAAGAACTGTTTGAATTTCCGCCGCCATTTCCGCCGCTTCTACTTCCACTTCCGCCACCGAAACCACCATAGCTTCCGCCGCCAAGTCCACCAAAGCCACCGCTTGATCTTTGAGAAGATGTACTGCTTACTTGAGGCAATTGTATCATAACTTGTTGTCCTTCAGTAAGACCAGAAGTTATTTCAACAGTAGTTTCATTTTCAAGTCCTGTTTGTACTTCTACAAGTTTTCCACCAGCCATTGATACTCTGTTGTTTCCGCCAAAAGAGCCATTTCCACCTGAACCGTTTCTTCTATAAGAACCATTTCCACCATTACCTTGAGAACTTCCACCGTTACTATTTTTGCTCCAAGAACCTTGAGTAGATGATGAATCTGTACTATTAGTTTTTAACATAACATATTTTTTGTTATTTCTTTCAATAAGAGCTTCTATAGGAATTGTAAGTGCATCTGCTTTTGAAGTTACTTTTATATCTACATTAGCAGTCATTCCAAGTTTTACACCATCTGGATTATTTACATCTACAATTACATCATAAGTTGTTACATTATTAGTTGTTGTTCCCATTTGAGATATGCTTGATACAGTTCCCGTATATGATTTATCACTTATAGCGTCAAATTTAATATCCGCTGCTTGTCCTACCTTTACTTTAGATATATCAAGTTCATCAACTTGAACATCTACTTTCATTGAACTTAAATCAGCTATTGTTAATAATGCTTTTCCTGGTTGAACACTATCTCCATTGTTGTCATTTTTTGCCACAACAACGCCGCCAATAGGTGCTGTTAAAGTCATTTGATTTTGTTGCTCAATTTTACTATTTAAGTCATTTTGGTCTGATTGAAGCGTTAATTCCTGCATTTGCTGATCATTAGCATTTTTTGCATTGTTTACTTGAAGCTGTTGCTGCTGAACTGTTAAATTAGCCTTGCTTACTGCTTGGTCAAGGCTATCATCTTGAACCTTTGCAAGAGTATCTCCCTGCTTTACAGTATCGCCTACATTTACATTTAAATTTTGAACTGTTCCGCTGTTATTTGCCACTACATCCTTAGTTTGATTTGCTTCTGCAGTTCCTGTCGCTGATACAGTAACATCAATATTGGATTTCTGTGCTGCTACTGAATAATATCTAGTAGTATTGCTGGCAGCCTTTGCCTTTGATGATTTATTATAAAAATAGTATCCACCGCCACCTATTAAACAAACTATTAAAACTGCGCTTATTGCCTTTATAACTTTACCCTTCATAAGATTGACCCTCCTAATTATTTTGAATTTTTATTGAAAATATCATATTTGTGCCAACGCCTTCTTCACTTTCAGCCCATATTCTTCCTCCATGCTCTTGTATTATTTTTTTACATATTGCAAGTCCAAGCCCGCTGCCACCTGTCATACTGTTCCTTGAAGAATCTTCTCTATAAAATCTATCAAAAACATATGGAAGAGCTTCTTTTGATATCCCCTTACCATTGTCTTTTACCCCTATAATTACCTCATCTTTGTCAAGTTTCATTTCAACATCTATCTTTCCATTTTTTTTATCCATATACTTTATGGAATTTGAAATTATATTTGTTAAAACTCTGCCTATTTGTTGAATATCAAGCTCTACACTTATTTTTTTTGGTAATTTGTTAGTATATGAAAATTTAAAATTTTTCTTTTCAACATCTAAACTGAGTTCTTCCATAACATCTTCCATATAATTTCCAATATCAACTTTCTTAAAATCAAATGGAAGTTTATTTAAATCTAACTTTGAATAAGTCAAAAGTTCATCTATTAGATAATCCATGCTTTGTGCTTTAGTGTAAATAGTGTTTATATATTTCTCCATCTTTTCTGGACTATCTGCCACCCCATCTTTGATTCCTTCTACATATCCCTTTATTGAAGTTATTGGTGTTTTTAAATCATGTGAAATATTTGATATAAGTTCTTTTCTATTATTTTCATATTGAGCTTGCAGTTCTATAGATTTTTTAAGCTGCTTCCTCATACTATCAAAGGCTTCACACAAATTACCTATTTCATCTTTTGATTTAGCTTTAACTTCAGAATCTAAATCTCCATTTTTTATGTTTTCTGTTCCTTTTTTTAATTCTTTTAAAGGATTAAGTATGGAGCGTGAAACAATAAAGGTAAGAAGCCCTCCCATAATAGAAATTATTAAAATTGCAGATATAATTAATTCCACTAAAAATTCCTTGTATAAACTAATTAATCTACTTGCATCTACTATAAAAAATATGCTTCCTTCTGTACCATCTGAGAAACGAACTGAATATTGTCTTCCCATAAGTTCACTTGAAACCATGAAGAAATCACCCAATTTATCTGAACTTTTATAATCTGATTGCTCTACTTTAGAAATAACTTCTGAATTATTTGATTGTTCTACTTTAGAAATAACTTCTTTATTCTTTGTTTTTTCACCATTGAATATTATACTTTTTCCTTTTTTTAATATCATAAAGGTGTTTTTCTTCAAAAGATCATCATTTGTTTTTCGAAGTAAATCCTTATCATTTAATTCATCAGGATACTTAGCAAAATCTTGAGATATCTTTCCCAATCTCATTAAATTTATAGCATGAATTTCATATGGAGTAAAAATTACTCCTCTCCTTCGTTGGACTATATCATATTCATTATGAATTTTTGTTAAATATAAACTCTGTATACTGAAAAAGGTTATTGCAAATAAAATTAGTGGTACTAATAACATGGCTATATTAGATAAAACAAGTTTAGCTTTTATAGACAACTTATCTTCCTCCTTATCAAAAGAGTATATTTATATCTTATCCTAATAGAATTAATTTAAAGTAAACTAAATATAAAAATTCTATAAAAAAGTATTAAACCAAAGTACAAAGTATAAAGTACAGAGTACAAAGAAGGATGATTTTCTTCCGCTTTGCTACAGAAAATCTTAAAACTTATCTTTTGATTGCTTACGCAATCACTTTATTACTGTTGTAAGCTTTGCTGACAACAGTTAAGTTTAAGATTTGCCTGACGCAAGGAAAGGTAAAAAATCATCCTTCACTCTACTCTCTACTCTTTGTACTATTTGTCTAAGTACTGTAAAAAATCATGCGGCAAACTTATATTTATAAAACCATTATCTTTATTAGAGAACTCAATACTAAAAGAAATTGCTATTGTAGAATAATTTTCAGATAATAGCTTATCCTCACCTAAAGATATAAACTTATTGACATTATCAAACCCGTGTATTATTCTTTCAAGCAACTTCTCAGTTAAGCTAATAATTTCTGTTAAAAGTTTTCTTTTATCATTAAAACTACCTGACACATATATATTAATAGGTAAACTCGACACGTTATACTTAATTACTCCTATATCGCTATCTTCACTCATTAATGTTTTAAATTCACTTATAGTAACATTTTGTATTGTTACAAATCCTAGCTTACAGGTAATATTTAATCGGCTATACAAACCCCGTGAAAATTCTTGTAACGATTCAGAAAATTTATCTTTTATATAAGTTATGTCCTCTAAATCAACTGCTTCTGGACCATTAATGTAATCTTTATTTTCACTTACACTATCATAAAAAATATTATTTATAGCTTCCTCCTCTTGTCTCTCATCTTTAAAAATAATCAAATCAATTTCTTCTTGTTTTAATGCTCTTATATGGACCTTTTCATTAGATTCTTTTTGAAGCATATTTGCAATATTATTAATTCTCTCTATATTAATAGTCTGTTCTCCTTCCATAGCTTCAATTAATCTCATACTGGATATTGGTTTTGAAACAAAGTCTCTTGCACCAAGCTTAATACTTTCTAGTACAATGCTAACCTTACTCATCGCAGAGCACATAATTATTTTAGCATTTTTATGCTCGTCCATAATCTTACTTGCTGCACATATTCCATCCATCTTAGGCATTGTAACATCCATTATAACAATTTCAGGTCTTAGCACATTATAAGCTGATACAGCCTCTTCGCCATTTGAGGCTTCACCAACTACTGTATATCCATAATCTTCTATAATATTTCTTATCATTTTTCTAGCAAGTACAAAATCATCAACTATAAGTACTTTATCTTCTCTCATTTTAAATTCCTCCCTATTAATTTTAGAAATCCTCTTTTCCAAAATTACATAACGCTCCTTAAGCTTGTCCATGTTTTCTTGTAATTCAATAAGTTTTTTCTCCAGCATAGGTTTTAATCTTTTGCCATTTTCATCCTTCACCAAAATTTTTATTTCTTCTAAAGAAAATCCGTATTGCTTAAGTTCTAAAATAAACGTAATATCCTTAATTTGAGGATCTGAATAATATCTATACTGATTAGTGTTTTCTACGAAGTGCGGCTTAAGAAGTCCAATTTCATCATAATACCTTAAAGTATTTGCCGATATATTTACAATCCTTGAGATATCCCCTATAGTATACATTGTAGACAACTCCTATAATTTATTATTTTATTCTATGGCCATGTTTTAATTGTAAACCTTAACCTTACACTAAGGTCAATAGACATTTAATTTACAAAAATAAATTCTTTAGACTATGTTTTAAATCCAACCAATTAAATCTGCTGCACTAAGGATTCTTCAAGTATAATTAGTGCAAAAAACTTTCATAGATATACAACTTAGAACATTGAAATTTGAAATACCAAGTTTATCCTGACAAATTACAATTTGTCGAGCAGAGTACAGATGACAGAGTACAGAGTACAGTGAATGATGATTTGCCTTTCGCTTCTCTCAGGTAAATCTTAAACTTAATGTTGTCAGCTTCGCTGAGCGCCATCAATGGCGCAATTGCGCAGCAATAAAAAAATAAGTTTTCAGATTTTTCGCAGTGCTAACGGAGAAAAATCATCCTTCGTTGTACTCTGTACTCTGTACTCCGTACTCTGTGTTAAATTGTAATTTATCAGGATGAATCTGGCATTAGCAATTTTAATTTTTCAAATTGTGTACCTACTTACATATTGTACTCTGCTTCAAATTGTAATTATGGTATACTTAGTATAAGATGCATGAGGAGGAAACTATATAAATGAAGAATGATATACAGATTAATAGATATTTAGAAAAGGCAGAGGAGGCTTTTAACGAGGATAAATTAATTAAAGCCTTAAATTTGTATAACAAAGTTTATGAACTTTCAAATGGTGAAAATTTGGAAGCACTAATTAATTTAGCTTTAATATATGACTCCTTAGAAAAAGTAGAAAAGGCCAAGGAATATTATAGAAAGGCTTTAAGCATAGACGATTATGAAGAAAGAGCCTACTATGGTTTAGCTACAATATATGACGATGAAGGCCAATACGAAGAAGCTATAAATTTATATAATAAAGCTATCTATATAAATCCAAATTATTATGCAGCTTATTTCTTCCTTGCAAATGCCTATGATGTATCGGGTAAAAAAAACTTGGCAATAGAAACCTATAAAAAGCTTTTAAATTTAAATCCAATGGATTTTTGGGCAAACTTAAATTTGGGCTCCATTTATGAAGAACAAAACGAGAATAACCTTGCATACAGATTGTTTTCAAAGGCTTTAAAAATAGAACCAAATAATTATTTAGCCTTATTTAATATGGGTGTAATTTATAGCAAGTTTAATATGATAGAAAAAGCTATTAATTTCTATGAAGCATCTATTGAAAGGAATAGTTCTTATTCTTATAGTTACTTAAATTTAGCTATAATTTATAAATATAAAGACACAAAAAAAGGTATAGAAATTTTATCAGCTGGAATTAATAATTGCAGTGAAGTACACTTTTTATACTACAATAGAAGTTGCTTTTATGCTTTACTTAATGAAGAAAATAAGGCATGTGAGGATATAATCGTGGCTTTAAAATTATATCCTAAGTTTTTAAAATACATTTTAGAGGACGAAGAATTAAAAAAAGTTAGAGAATTAGACTCGTTTAAAAAATTTGCTATGTTTAAATAAGTGTGAAAATCAGCACTTATTTAAAACATAGCCAAAAAATTTATAAGCAATTAGTTTAGTACTGTGAAAGGTCTGTATAATAAATGGATAAAATCAATTCATATAAACTTCGTATTGAAGCCGCATTAGAGTATCTAGATAATAATATTGATTCTGACTTATCATTACAAGCATTGTCTAAAATAGCTGGTTTTTCACCATATCATTTTCATAGAATTTTCTACGCAATAACTGGTACATCTTTGCACGAATACGTTTTAACACGAAAGCTTAATATTGCCGCAAGCCAGCTACTTTATGAAACCTGCGATATTACTAAAATAGCTTTAGATAGTGGCTTTTCAACTCCAAGTGCATTTTCTAAAAATTTTAAAAAGCTATTTAGATGTACCCCTACACAATATAAAGCTTACAAAGAACGAAAATATCCAGTTAGATTTGCAAAAATATCATTTCCTGAATATACCTATGATAGCCATATAGATAAGTGTTTTTATGAAACCACCTTATCAAACTTAAAAACTCTCTGTATAGGTGTAACTGGATTATCTGAGTCCTTTGAAAATCCTGAAATTGAAAAAGCATATCATGAAATCTTTTATTGGCTAAAAAAAAATCCACTAAATAGTGAAATAAAAATTTGCGGCATAACTGTTGATACGCCAGAAGTACAAGCATTAGATAGCTGTAAATATTATGCTTGCGCTGCTGTAAAGGATTATGTATTTACCGACACTCTAACTTTTCGTACCTTTAAAACTTCTGGCCAATATATATGCTGCAAAATGAATCGCAATCAAAAAAATTTTGCCGAGATTTTTTTCAAATATATGAGATATCTCTACGGTTTTTACCTAGTACAGCATCAATTGCTGCCTGATTTCCGTCCTTTTGTGGAATTTTACGGAGCAGATGCAAATAACAATATTACAATTACTTTTTGCGTACCCGTAAAAAAAGCAAGAAATGAACAGTAAAATACCTCCTAAAATATTAAAGTTAAATAGGAGGTGTTTTTATGGAATCAACAATGTTAAAAAACATAGATACCGTAAAAAATAAAGGCATAAAACTAGAAACAATTTTAAAAGATAGATTAATTCTTTTAGAAAAATATAAAACTTACAATTCAGTTGTAGCTTATAATGAAACAGAACTTTTATCACAAGCAATGAAAATAGATGGCAAAATTCAAGCAGGTAAAAGTGTTGGCAAACTTTGTGGCGCAATCATTACAATAAAAGATAATTTAGATGTAAAAGGTCTTCCCTCTACAGGCGGCATAGAAAAATTTAAAAATAGCATTGCCTCAGAAGATTGTTCTGTAGTAAAAAATTTAAAAAGTGAAGATGCTATCATCCTAGGTAAAACAAATATGCCTGCTGCTGCAATGGACATGCAAACCTTTAATGCTATTTATGGCAGAACAAATCATCCTGACTTTCCAGAGTATACTTGCGGAGGCAGCAGTGGTGGAGGAGCTACTTCTATAAAATTAGGTATTAGTGATGCAGATATTGGCAACGACTTCATGGGCTCTATTCGTGTTCCAGCTCACTTTTGTGGTATTTATGGTATGATTGGAACCGATAAGGTTATTCCCTTAGAAAATATTGTAGGTGGGAAACCATATGGAAGCACTATGTCAAACATTCTTCGTATAGGTATTCAGGCAAAAACTCTTGAAGATATTGATTTTTTATTTAATGTACTAGCAAATAAAAGCATGCTATTTCCTTCTACCTATAGTAATAATCCTATAAAAATTATTTATACAGAAAACAGTAGTGGTTTACCTTTATCTGAAGATTATAGGTACGTTTATACTGAATATATAAATAAACTGAAGAGAAATTTTCAAGTAAAAAAAATAAATCAAGACGAATTTGATTTTTCAAAAGCACGCGATTGTTTCTTAAAGCTTATTTATGGTAATATGTCAATTTCTCTGCCACCTATTATAAGGTTTTTACTAAAATGGAAAATGTCTTCCAAACTTAGAGACTTTTTATTATCGGAAGAAGTTAGAGAAAAGTGCATAATGCAGCTTGATTCTCTATTTGATAATTATGATATTTTAATATCTCCAGTTACAGTCACTCCAGCATTTAAGCACAAACTTCCTATTAAAACAAGAGGATATCAAGTAATTTACGACGATATGCTTGTAGATGGCAAAAAAGTTTCTTATGCTACTGCTAATATGGGATATACAACCCCCTTTTCCCTAACCTCAAGTCCTGTCATTGTTATACCGATTGGAAAATCTAAAGAAGGATTGCCCATAGGAGTACAAATCGTTGGCAGAAGATTTCATGATTTAGACTTAAAAAAAATTGTAACAGTATTGGATCAAAATATATAAGCCTGTGATAAATAAAGAGTTTAATATATATAGTGGCTGTCACACTAAAATTATGTTTAAATATATTTAGTTCAACAGCCCCATTATTGAAGCTATATACCAATACAAGAGTTTAAATTCTTTTGTCACTAGTTATCAATAACTCCCATTCATATACTTTAGTTTTATATAAACCTCTTGCAATTATGGGATCTTTTTCAGCAATTATTTTAGCCTCTTTCAAATCCTTAGCTTCAAATATAATCAACCCACCTTCAGCATTATTAAACCCGCCACCAGCAAAATATCTTTCCGCTGCAATACCTTTCAAATATTCTACATGATCCTCAAAATCTTTTGAAGTAGTCTTTAATTCACCTTTTTCGTAATCAATTCTTACAAACAATTTGTCCCCTTTTTTCATATCACTTTCTCCTCCATTATTTTCATCGTTGATGATAAATTTTGTGCAAAACTCATAATATATGCTTTTCCCTTTTCGTCTTTTTTAATATCTCCTTTATTAATTCCAACACCAATATTCCAATAATTAGACCCTGGTATAAGCATTTCATTCACAAGATAAAAATCGACTAGTGAATTTATAGTTGTCAATTGTCCGCTTTCCCCACCAACGGCAATCGGACCTCCTATCTTTTTTGACAACGTATGGTTATTATTATAAGAAACATAAGTTAATCTTTGAATAAAAGCCATAAGTAAAGATGTTGGCATACCTACATACACAGGACTTCCAATAACAAGTCCTTTATTTTCTAAAACCTTACTATAAATACTATTAAAATCATCATTTTGAATACATTTATTAATACCTATACACTTATCACAATTTATGCAATGATTTATTTTCTTCCCAGACAAACTAATGAATTCCGTATTTATGTTATTTTTTTTCAATTCAATGTTCAATATAGATAACAGTAGCTCTGTATTACCATTTTTTCTTGGTGAACCTGAAATTATTACCACTCCCATAGATATCCTCCAAAAATTATAATTTATTTCACTTCACCATTGTAATAAATTATATATGACAGCATCATGTCATATATAATTTCCTCGCGATTGAAATTTTACGTTTTTTAATAAATATCCTAAACATTTATCTTATGAAATTCGTAAATATTTTATCTTCCATCTTATTTTCTTCTACCTTACCTTTTGCTGTTTCAGAAAGTTTTAATAACCATGCCATATTCTTACCTAAAACTCTCATTATTTGCATTCCTTCTTCATCCTGTACTGTTTCTCCTGGTTTTGTACCGTGAATCACATTCCAATAATTTGATGTTGGCATTATCATTTCTGAATAATTTATATAGTTGTTTACTGGGTCCACTAAATATTATTCTTACTTAAAGGACGATTGCAAATAATACTGTACTTCATGGTAATATATATTTGGATTATCTCTCGTTTTGGATTTTATTTCTAAAATATAATTTTCAAACTCAATATATTACCATTAATTTCTGCTGCAACTTTAGCATTTATTTTTTCAGCTAGTAGTTTAACTATGGCAAGTCCAAGTCCAGTGCTACCAGAACTTCTTGCTTTATCCGCTGTATAAAATTTTTCAAATAGTAAATCTACATTTATATTTTTAGGAGCTTCAACTTTATTTTTAAAGCTCAATTCAACATGTTCCTTTTGAACAAGTGAAATTTTAATATATCCATTAGCATATTTTAGTGTGTTAGATATTAAATTTTGTATTATACGCTGTAAAATTAACTTATCAGCTTCTATAAATATAGTAGTATCTGGCACATCAAAAATCGGTTGAATATTTGCATTTTTAAAAGAATAAATACTGGAGAGCATAATCTCTGAAATAAAATTATTCAAATTAATCTTTTCCAATTTTACATTAACATTATCATTTTCAATAATAGTTATTTCAAAAAAACTTGTAATTAAATTTTGCAGAAGCTCAGATTTCTTCTTTAAAATATCTACTTTTTCTTTTTGCTTATCTGATAATTCACTCTTCTCCAATAGTTGAAGATAACCCATTATAGATGTAAGCGGTGTTCTTAGATCATGAGAAATGCTTGCAATAGAATCTTTAAGCTTTTGTTCATTCCTGAAAACATCTATCCTGAGCTGCCTTTGAAAATCAATATTTCTATTAATATTACTAGCCAAGGCTTCTATATCCCTATCAAGTAACGATATATCTATTTTCTTCTCCGTCTTACCTTCGGATATATTTTCTAATTGTTTTCCTATGCTTTTTATTTGTGTTTTTAAGTAAAATATATAGAACATCAATAAAATCATAGAAATGCTTAGTAGAATTAAGATTATCATCATGCTCATCCTTTAGCCTTATTTAAGTTCACATCTTCTAAATATATTATAACTTAATATTAACATAATACTTAGTAGTATTGCTGCATATAAAGAAAATCCTATAAATTTCACCAGCGAATTGCTTTGTAAAATTGTTCTAAGTAGTATCATTGGGTGCATAGATATTGGTAATCTCCATCCCCTGCCATAAGCTATATACACTGCATTTATAAAAATTGTAATCACCGAGGCTATAATAGTTCTAATTGTATCTTTAAATATTACTGCCCAAAATATTATGGCTGAAAATATAACAGCATATAAGAGTATGGTGCAAATCATAATTTTTATTAAAGTAAATACAGACTCCAAAACTGGTGCATTCCAACCATATTTTAGTGTAACAGCAGCAGCACCCGAAATTGAATAAATTATTGTTGCTATAACTGAAATACTAAGTATTGAAATAGCTTTACTAAAAAACACATTACTTCTACTATTTCCAGCTGTTATTTTAGGCATTATAGTTCTATTTGAAAAACTTTTTCCTATTAAAAGCGCAGGAAAGGCAGAAATCAAAAGACAAGTTCCTGGTGCATCATAAAGCATTGCTATTAGCACCTCATATCCGCCTTGTTTCAAATTAAAATAATTACATTCTATATATCCACTTCCAGAAAATATCCCATAAAATAAAGGAATAACTAGCATACATAAGCAAATAAAATCATGCCTAAACTCATACAATTCCGTTTTTAATATCTTTATCATTTAACTTCACTTCCTTCTAACGCAATTCTGCTCTTTTGAAGCATAAATATGAACCTGCTAAAAAAAATATTATTGTAGTAATGGAAACTACTCCTGCTTCTTCAAATTGCCCTTTTATTAAAGGTCTATATAAAATCAGACGCATCTCTGATAATGGTAAAAATCTTATCCAAGTTGTTTTTATAGAACTGCTTGCTAACATTTGAATATTTAAAATATACATAAAAACTGAAATTCCAACCGTTTTTCCAACATCTCTAAATATAAAAGCCATAAATATAATCACACTTGATGCAGCCATTCCCAATAAAGCTGTTATAAAAAAGGTTTTTATTAGGATGGCTCCTTCACTAATAAATTCATTATGAATACTATGTAAACTATAATTAAAAATCAAATTTACAAATGGAGCCATTAAAATAATGAAATTAACTCCAATAAAATACACAATAACCTTACAAAAAAATATCTTTAATCTGTTGTGCCCTGCAGAAACTTCATTATTTATAGTTCTATTTATAAAATCATTTCCAAAAGATATAGATCCAAGTAATATTGGAAACAACATTAAAATACATGTACAATAAAAACTAATACTAATAATTTGGTCTTTCGCAACACGTGCCTTACCATCTTGAGACATCATAACTCCGAGAGCTGTACTGATTATGAGTATAACCCAGAAACTTTTACTGCGAAACATTTTATAAAGCTCTGTTCTAAGAAGGTTAATCACGTTTATCCCCTCCAATTCTCTTAATAAAATAATCTTCAAGAGAATCTCCAGCTAAAGATATACCTGTTATTATTAAATTGTTTTTAGATAGTTCTCTTGAAACAGATTTTATATCATCTAAATAATCATATAATCGAATTGTTTTATCTGGCATTACTTGATAGTTTTCAGCATGCAATTTTTCTTCTAATATAGTGGTTGCACGTGCTACATTATCAACTTTAATTGCAATATGCTTTTTACATTTTTCATTAAGTTCTTCTAAAGTTAAGTTTTCTAAAATAACTCCATGGGAAATAATAATATAGTGATCTGCCGTTTGATAAAGTTCTTCAAGAATGTGACTTGATATTAGTATAGTCATGCCTTTTTCTTTATTTAATTTTTTTATAAGTTCTCTTATTTCAACAATTCCAACTGGATCAAGTCCATTAACAGGCTCGTCCAAAATCAAAAATTCCGGGTCATTAATCAACGCAATTGCTATTCCTAATCTCTGCCTCATTCCTAACGAAAAATTTCTCACAGTTTTTTTTTCTGTATCCTTTAACCCAACTAATTCTAAAGTATTTTTAATAACTTTTTTATCCGGAATACCTCTTTGCATACGTTGAATCTCTAAATTTTGATATGCTGTCATATTAGGATATAGCGCTGGAGTTTCAACCATACAGCCTATACGCTTTCTTTGCTCTTGAAGCTTTTTTTCTCCAGTTTCTCCAAACAAATAAAGTTCTCCAGAAGTTTTAAAAGACAGTCCAGTAATAAGTCTTATTAAACTCGTTTTTCCTGCACCATTTTGTCCAATAAAGCCATAAACATTACCCTTCTCAAGCTTTATATTTACATTATTTAGTGCCAATGTATTTCTATACTTTTTAGTTAAATTCTTGGTTTCTAAAATATATTTCATAAGCTTCGCCCCTTCGTTTTACAGATAAACCGTTTCAACTTCCAAAATCAATTTGCATCATAATGCCTAGAAGATGACATTTTGATACAAATTAATTTTGAAGTTTCAAGCATTTTATCCTTACCTATACTTTAATTTTAAAATTCTAGTTTAAAGAAATCCTTAAATAAATTATAAAGAAAACCTTAAATCATTCCCAAAATTCCGTAGGCACTAAATTTTTTACCTTGAACTACCGTGAAATGTGAAGTAAGTGCATTGAAGGATGATTTATAAAATTTTATTTAAATCATCCTTCAATGCACTTACTTCACATTAGTTTATACCCCATCCCCCAAATAGTTTCTATATACTCCTCATTGGGGTTTGCATTTTTTAATTTGCTTCTGATATTGCTTATGTGAACATTTAATGTATTATCCTCACTAAAATATTCTTCATTCCATACACTTTCAAAAAGATTAGCTTTTGAAAACACCTTTTGCGGATGCTTCAATAACAATACTAAAATTTCATACTCCTTTAAAGTTAAAACAAGTGCAGTTCCTCTTACTGTTACTTTCTTTTGTTCTGTATTTAATACTATATCCTTATAAATTAAAATTGATTTTTCTAAGCTTTCATTCGCGCTGCATCGTCTTAAATTACTTTCTATTCTTGCAAGTAGTTCATTTAAATCAAAGGGTTTTGTTACATAATCATCTGCACCTAATCGCAGCAAATCAACCTTAGTATGTACAGTATCTTTTGCAGACACCACAATAACAGGTGTATCTAAAAATGTTCTCATTTCTCTTAATATTTCATCACCACTTTTAAAAGGAAGCATTAAATCCAATATAACCAGATTAAAAGTATAATTTCTTATTTCTTTCATTCCCTCTATGCCACTACAAACAGTTTTTACAGCATATCCACTTTCCTCTAAAAATTCCTTGAGTAAATTACAAATTTCTAAATCATCTTCTATAATTAAAATCTTCTTTTCCATTATCATCACCAACCAAATAACTAATTAATTACTCTTATTATATACTAATATCATAAATATAGCATATAATGTAAGTATTTATATAAATCAAAATCTATAGTATGGGTATAACTTTCCTTATCCTTTATTATTTTGGGCACATAATGATGTATACTTTCACAGTTTTCAAACAAAAAAAACACCAATCCATTAAAGATTAGTGCTTCTTTTTAATTGGCTATGTTTTAAATAAGTGTTGATTTTCACACTTATTTAAAACATAGCTTCCTTTAGTATGTTAGGCTATTTTCAAATATTAAATGTCACCAAGTGTTGCAACCATTACTGCCTTTATAGTATGCAACCTATTTTCAGCTTCATCAAATACCATTGAGTATTCACTTTCAAATACTTCATCTGTAACTTCAAAAGGTTCAACGCCAAACTTGTCATAAACCCACTTTGCATCTATTGTATTTAAGTCATGGAAGGATGGCAAACAATGTGTAAATTTTACATTTGGATTCTTAGTCTTTTTAATAAGTTCCATATTTATCTGATAAGGCATTAAAATACTAAGTCTTTCCTTCCATATCTCATCATCTTCACCCATAGATACCCATATGTCATTATATAAAACATCAGCATTAAGAACAGCATCGTCCACATTATCAGTTATTGTTACACTTCCGCCCGTCTCTTTTGCAATATTTATACACTTTTCAGCAAGAGTTTTATCTGGAAAAAGCTTTTTCGGTGCAGCAATAACAAAATTCATACCCATCTTTGCAGCACCAATCATAAGCGCATTTGCAACATTATTTCTTCCATCACCGCAATATACTAATTTTACTTCGTTTAATGGCTTATTAACCTTCTCCTGTATTGTAAGAAAATTTGCAAGTGTTTGAGTTGGATGATCTGTATCCGTTAATCCATTCCATATAGGTACTCCAGAATATTTTGCTAAAATCTCAACACTTTCTTGTTCAAATCCTCTGTATTCTATTCCATCAAACATTCTTCCAAGAACTCTTGCACTGTCTTTTATAGATTCCTTTTTCCCTATAGGACTTCCTGCCGAACCTATATAAACTGGATGTGCGCCTTGATCATATGCTGAAATTTCAAAAGAACACCTTGTTCTAGTAGAATCTTTTTCAAATATAAGCGCTATATTCTTTCCTTTTAAATACTGCTTTTCACAACCTTCATACTTATCCTTCTTTAGTTTTTTAGCAAGCTTTAAAAGATAATCTATTTCTTCTGGACTATAATCTAAAAGTGTTAAAAAACTTCTATTCCTTAAATTCAATTTTAAGGTCCCCTCCCCTATTTATACTTTTATTTATATTACATTAAATTGATTACTTGTGTTATAATTATTCATTCTTTTGAATAATTATAACATACTGTATCAAAATGTTCAAGATGAATTTTACCAGCCATAAAAAAATTCAGTAAATAGAATTTTTCACTATGTTCATATTTAAGTTAATTTCAATGGGGCCGTCGAACAAAATACTTTATACGGAAATAAAAAAATACGAACCATTATTCAGAGTACAGCTGAATAATGGTTCGTATTAATTTTAAGTTACGTATCAAATAGTATTAGCTCGACAGCCCCATTATCTTTAATTTAAAATGCATATTCTTGCATAGGTTTTTCTAATTTTCCTCATATTCATCTATAATTTTTTTTGCTATATTCTTAATAACACTTGCCTGTGCTACCAAATTCATAACAACTAAAAATACTAATATTCTTTCCTCATTTTTTTCATCAAGTTTAAACCCCTTTATTATCTCTTGAAGCTTATTATTGCTTAAGTACTGTTCATTAAATACATTTTCAAAATAATTTTTTTGAACATCTGCGAACACTTTATATGCCTGCTCCCATGATATTATATCATCACTTCTATCATTTATTTCATTAAACGCAAGATTAAAAACTTTCTTTATCTCTTCTGTTGTAAGTACAGGTCTCATATAACTTAAAAGTAAAAGTTGTGCCACATGTTCCTTTGTGTATCCTTTCTTTTTTCCATCTTCAGGCTTAGATATAACACATCCTTTTATATAATTTTGAACTATGTTTTTAGTATAATTTTCATTTTGAAATTTATCATTTAAAAAATCAATAACTTGAGATAAAAATAAATCAAGATTTGGAAGTTCTTCATACTCTATTGTACTGCTCTTTGACATATCCTCTACTAATTTTTTCATTTTTTCTATATTAAATTTTTCTTCCATGATTTCTTGCCCTCCCATCTTACTTCAAAATACAAATCACAAATATAGTTAAACTAGCTCAACTATTAAAATTTAATGCTCTATAGCTCAAATCTATATTTATCGTATTTTGTATTTTGTATTCTTCACTTACAATTCCTACAATCTTAATAATTCCATTATAAGTTATTCATAAACCTATTACAAGTTTATTTCTATCCAATTCATATGAAAAATTGCGAAAAAGAGAGATACAAAAAGATTAAATGATTCTTTTATGGACAAGCAGTTTATCAAAACATAAAATGAGTTTATTTGTATATTGTAATGTAGTATAAATTATCATATAATCTTTTCATAGATAAATTTAAAACACAGCCTAATAAATAAATCTTCTAGTCATTCAAAAACTTAGTAATTTAATATATAATATTTATATATTATACTTTATGGGGCTGTCGCAATAAGCTTATTTAATACGTAACTTAAAATTAATGTGAACCATTAAATCAGAGTACAGTCCCATATTGCGGAGGTGTTTAAAATTAAGCATAAAAAACTTATTCTATCTCTTTTAATCTTTTTTATTTTTACATTTGGTAACATATTAAATATAAATTACTTAAATTCTAATGGATGTGTCAAATACAACGTTGTATCCGCTGCACCAAGAGCTGGTTTTCATTCTGGCAGTTTTAGCAGTGGTAGTCACTCAAGTTCTGGCAATAGTTTTAAATCTGGAAGTTTTAGTAATTCCTCCAAAAGTTCTAAATCAAGTTCATTTGGAAATTCAAGCGGCAAATCAAGCAGTTATAGTGGCAATACATCAACAAAAAGAAGCTACGTTCCAATACCTATACCAATACCATTTGGTCATAGTCATTATTATGGTAGAGGTGGTTTTTCTGCAATAGGCTTCTTATTTAAATTCATACTATTTATCATAATAGTGGTATTTATTTATAAGTTGATAAAGAAAATGAGAAGATAAATTAGCTTTATTAAAAAATTTAAATAAAAAATCTTAGGAGGCTATAATTATGGGAGTTTTTAAAAGAATATCAAATATGATGAGGGCAAAGGTTAATGATACCTTAGATGAAATGGAAAATCCAATTGAATTACTTGATCAAAAAATAAGAGATATGGAAGAAAGCCTTAATACCGCCAAAGTTTCTTCTGCTCAAATTTTAGGAAACGTTCATGAAATTGAAAAGAAAATGGAAAAGGCAAAATTAGAATCAGCTGATTTTGATGCAAAAGTAAAACTTGCTGTACAAAAAGGAAATGATGATCTAGCTAAGAGAGCACTTCAAAAGAAATTAGATGCTGACAAACAATATGAATCTCTTTCAAAAAGTTACGAAGATGCATCTAAAAAAGCAGCAGTAATAAAGGACAAATTAAGGGATCTTGAAGAAGAAATCGAAAAAACAAGGACTTACAGAGATGAAGCTGCTGCAAGGTATAACAATGCTGAGGCAACTAAGCAAGTAAATGAAGTTCTTTCAAACGTTGATGCTGGCTCAAATAAAATAAATTTAGATGATATAGAAAGAAAAATTGAAAAGAAAGAAGCTCTTGCAGAAGGCCTAGGAGATTTACAGAACGACACCTCCTTAGATAAAGAATTTGAAAAATTAGGAGAATCAAATCTTGATGATGAATTAGCAAAATACAAAAATGCTGCTAATGAAAATAAGTAGGAGGTCTTCCTTATGAGTAAGACAGAAGAATTTATATCTAGAGAAAAAGACACTTATGGAAAAATTTATTCATCTATAGCATTTGCTATAGATGATATATCAGGATTACTTGATAAATCTACTCTTAATAATAGAAAATATATATCAAGGCAATCTGTATTAAGTAAATATATGGAGCTTCTTAATTCTGCTAATACAGAAGCAAAAAAAAATAAAGGGTTCTTTGGCAGCATGTTTGAGAGCAATAAATACATAGATCTTCTTGAGTCATATAAAGCTGATCACAGAGAAGATCTAGATCAACTTGAAAATTGCTGTTCTTGTGAATGCCTGAAATGCACTGCGGAATGTAAGTTTGATACCTGTAATAGATGTGAAAAATCTGGACGAGTTGCTTACTGTGATCATTCACGAACTAATGTAGTAGTTTTTAAAAACAAAACCTTAGATTTATTAAACAATTCAACTGGTATAGATGATAGCTATACTGTTTTAGCAATAGTTCAAGATAGTTTAAAGGATAAGCGATATATTCTGCTTGAAAACTTATCAGATGGTGAAAGATTTATATTGTATTATTATCCTGGAATTAGGGAAGATTCTTATGGTGAAATAACTGCAGAAGATGACTTCAATTTCGCTGCTGATGCTTATAATCTTCTAGAACACTAAAATTACTTTATTTCCAATGTTTAAATAAGTTCGTATTACAAAACTTGGAGTTAGGAACTTTTGATAGTTGAGCTAGTTTCAATAGATATTAAAAACTTGCAAAAACAAGGGTGTAGTACAAAAACTTAAATAATAAGTGGGAACTCTGCATAAAAAAATGATGTGAGGAATAGCATTGAAGAAACATTTAAATAAAATTTTATAAATCTTATGGACTAAATTGGAAAAGTCTTAGAACTTTCAATTGTTTGAGCTGCCTCTTGCGAGTTATTGAAAGTTCTTAGAATTTTGCGATTTAGTCTCTTAGATTTATTAATTTTATTTAAGGTTTCAAGATGCTATTAATCACATCATTTTTATGCAGAGCTCCCACTTATTATTTTGTTTTGCACTACACCTTTGTTGGCAATAATTTTAAATATCTACAAACAAGCTTATAAATTTTCTCCATTAGTCTCCATAACTTGCTTATACCAGTATCCAGAATCCTTTATGGTTCTTTTCTGTGTTTCGTAATCTACGTGAATAAGTCCAAATCTTTCACCATAGCCTTCTGCCCATTCAAAGTTATCCATTAAGGACCAACAGAAATAACCCTTTGCATCTACTCCATCTTCTGCTGCTCTTTTATATTCTTTCAAATATCTATTTAAATAGTCAATCCTTTGAGGATCATGTACTTTTCCATCAAGGCTTACCCAATCTAAACCTGACATTCCATTTTCAGTTATTACTATTGGCTTTTTATATCTATCATAAAAGAATTTTGGTGCCCAATACAGAGCCTCAGGAGTTACTGGCCATTTTATTGCTGTTTCAGGATATCCTGCCTTCAATTCTACTACTTCTGGTTTTCCGCTTACACCGGCTCTTACTCTGCCACCTTGATATACATTAATTCCTAAAAAATCAACAGGTTGATGAATTGTTTCCATATCATTTGCGCCAATTTTAGGCATCCATTTTTCAAAAGCCTTAAGGCCTTCTTCTGGATAATGTCCAAGATATGCTGGATCAATCCACCACGCTGCATTCCATAAATTAGGGCCATCAAATCCAAAGGTTGCTTTTCTTGCCGCTTCTATATCCTCTTTTGAATTTGTATCTGGAAATGATACTACTCCAATAGGTGCATATCCAATTTCACAGTCCAGCTTTGAATACTTCCTTATAGTTTGAACTGCCTTTCCATGTCCAAGAAGAGAATTGTGTCCTGCTAACAAAACATCACTTAAATCAAGTTTTAAACCAGGAGCATGAGTACCCTCTCCATGCCCCAAATTAATATAACATTGAGGTTCATTTTCAGTCATCCAGTGATTAACTCTATCCGACAATCTATCAACAATAACCTTAGTGTATTCAGCAAACCAATTTGAGCTATCACGATTTAGCCACCCACCTTTTTTATACAATTCCTGTGGGTAATCCCAATGAAAGAGAGTTATATATGGTGTAATTCCATTTTGTAGGAGTTCATCCACTAATTTATCGTAAAAATCTAAACCTTTTTCATTAATTTTTCCAATACCATCAGGAAGTATTCTTGGCCAAGAAATCGACATTCTATAGGCTTTTAATCCCATTTCTTTCATAAGCTTAACGTCTTCTTTGTATCTATGATAATGGTCGCAAGCTACATTTCCTGTATGACCATGCTTTACAAAGCCTGGTCTTTTACAACATGTGTCCCAAACTGAAAGACCTTTGCCGTCTTCAAATGCCGCTCCCTCAATTTGATATGCAGCTGTAGCTGAGCCCCATACAAAGTCTTCTTTAAATCCCATAAATACCACCGTCCATTTTTAATTTTTTATGGCTTAACTTAAGGGTTATATGGAATTAACCCTTAACTCCACCTATTGTAAGTCCTCCAACTATCTTCTTTGACATAAATGCAAAGGCCAACATTATTGGAACAACAGAAATTGTAATACATACATATATAGCACCATAATCAGTTGCATAAACACCTTTTGCAACAACCTGCATAATTGGAAGTGTATACTTGTTCATATCTGTTAATATAATAAGAGGTACTAAGTAACTATTCCAAGTTCCTATGAAGGTAAATATTGACATAGTTGCTATAGCAGGTGACATAAGAGGTAGTGCTATTTTATTAAATATAGCAAATTCACTGCAGCCATCTATTCTTGCCGCTTCAATTAAAGATTTATTTACTGCTCCATCTGTAAATCCTTTAATAAAGAAAACAGAACTTGCATTTGCCATGGCTGGAAGTATTAAAGGAAGATAGCTATTAGCCATACCAATTTTAACTACTAATTGATAAAATCCTATTAATCCTAATTGCCCTGGAATCATCATTGTACCTAATACAACTGCATAAAGTGCCTTGCTTCCTTTAAATTTATATCTTGAAAATCCATAAGCAGTTAATGCACTAAAATATCCGCTTACTACTGTTGTTGCAACTGCAAGAAAAACACTATTAAAAAATCCACGCCAGATATTAGTATTTTGTGTTAACCTGTGATAATTACTCATTAGAGCTGTACCTGGTGTAAGCCATATTTTTGATGCTACTTCTCCATTTGTATGTGTAGCATTAATAATCATTATATAAAAAGGAACAAAACATATTACTGCAAGAAGTATCAACAGTACATATAAAAATATTTTACTAGGACTTATCTTTACATTATTAGTTTTAGTCTTTTTTTCTATTGCTAACATTGCCATCCCTCCTATTCAGCGTCAGGTTTTCTATTGATAACCTTATAAGATATTGCTGAGAATACAAGTATCAATACAAATAAACCGTAACCAATTGCAGCACCATATCCATAATTTGAATTTTTAAATGCTGTATTATATAAGTACATAACCATTGTCAAGGTCTTATTTGTAGGTCCACCATTTCCATTAGTTATAACATAAGGAATATCAAATGTTTGCATACCTCCAATAAGTGATGTTATACAAGTATAAAGCATAGTTTGTTTTAATAATGGAAGTGTTATACTCCAAAATCCCTGCCAAGGACTTGCTCCATCTATATTTGCAGCTTCATATAATTCAGCAGGTATATTTTTAAGTCCAGCTCCAAAAATTATCATGCTATAGCCAAACCACATCCACCAACCTATAAGTGATATTATTCCTCTAGAAGCAATTACGCTCTGAAACCAGTTAAAGGGTTGACTAAATATATGAACACTCATTAAGAACTTATTAATTGCACCCGTTTGCCAATCAAATAAAAATGCAAATAATACTGCTACAGCTGCAGGAGTTACAAGATTAGGGAGATAAAAAACTGCCCTAAAAAATTCACTTCCTCTAAATTTTGAATTATTAAATAATACCGCAAGCGCAATAGCAACGATAATTTGAGGGACTATACTAACACCCCAAATTACAAAGGTATTTACTATTGACTGATAAAATACAGGATCGTGAATAAGATAAATATAGTTATGTAAGCCTACAAACGTAGCGTCAGGGGACATTCCATCCCACTTTTTAAAACTTATTATTAATGAATATATAATCGGATATAATGAAAATATTAAAAATACAACAAAATAAGGTATAATAAAAAGTATTCCATATCTTTCTCTATCTGTTTTACTTCTTCCTTTTAACATTAAACCATCTCCTAAGAAATATGCCTTATTAATTGTTTAAAATATACTATTATATTGTTGTTTTAAACGATTAATAAGGCATAAGTAATTATTAATCTACAGTCAAATCTGGAAATGCGGTTTTAACATCAGCTTTAAATTGTTTTAAGAATTCGTCTTTTGTCTTTTTTCCTGTTATATATAGGTCTAAATCATCTTGGAATTTACTGTTTATAGTCTCATCATACTTAGTAATTAATTTACCATTTATACTTGGAAGCATGCTATTATAAGTTTTGAATAAGTTTTGTCCACCAGCAAAAGCACTGTTTCCTGCATCAGAAGTTGCTAATTCTTTGATTGAACCTAAATTAGATACAAAATCACTGTGTGCCTTAGCTTCCCATGTTCCGAACTTTTGAGTAGTCATAAATTTAATTAACTGCCATGCAAGTGCTTTGTTCTTACTCTTACTGTACATACCTATCCAAGTACCACCAGCATAGTAATTTGCAGGAGCGTTAGCTAATCCCCAATCTCCACTTGTCTTTGGAGCATTAGTAACTAAGCAAGATTGTAAACCCCAAGTTGGAAGAACATATCCAAATATGCTTTTGCCATTTACTGGACCAGCCATTCCTGCTGACCATGGTGCTGACCATGCTGTAAGTTTATCATCTATACCTGCATCTCTAATTTGTTTTGCATAATCAACATATTTCATCATGTTAGGGTCAATTACTAATTTATTATTTTCTACCCATGCATGTTGTCTGCTTCCAGTAGCAATTGTATATACTTCAGCATAGTTTGGAAGTAACTTAACTGTTCCACCGCTCTTTTCATTTAATTCTTTACCTGCTGCGATTAAAGAATCCCATGAAGAAAATTTCTGGCTTATTGCAGCTGGATCATCTGTTCCAAAATATTTCTTTGCTAAGCTTCTTCTATAGAATATTCCACCTGGAGTGGCTTGCCATGAAAGTGCTCTAATTCCATTATCAGATTGATTTCTTCCAACATCTACTGTATATTTAACTAAATTCTTAGCAATATCTTCTGCATTATATGGTGCTTTAGAAAGGTTTTCGTAATATGGCATATTAACAAATCTGTTTACAAATGCAGCTTCAGTAGTATATACATCTGGTGCGCCTGAACCTGATGACAATACAGATGCAAGTTTTGTTGAGTATGCATTATTATCCATAGGTATAACCGTCAAATTAATCTTAATATTAGGATATTCTTTATGGAATTCATCAAAGAATTTAGATGTCTTAAATTCATCAGTAAAGGACCACATAGTTATTGTTCCTTTATAATCCTTTGGATTTTTATTAAGGTCACTTGCTGTTATTTTGTCAGAACTTCCAGAACTACCGCTACCACTACTACCGCATCCAGTAAGTGCAGTTATTGTTAATGCTGCTGATAGTGTCAATATTAGTATTCTTTTAAGATAGTTTCTTTTCATTACAATTCCCCCTATATAACTAAATTTTTTATTAATAATATAGTATCTTAAAATTAAGATTCTATAATTTAAACACCGTTATGAAATTAAAACATTTGCTTTTAAACGTATTCATCCATAATTTAATGAACCCGTGACCATTTTTTCGTATACTTACCACTATTATAATTTCTTTATTTATGCCTATACCTAATAATATTTATTAAACCTTTATAATTTCACAAGAGTCTTGTAAACTAAGTTTACTTTAACTTCATGCAAGACTCTCTTTCTATTAGGTCCACAGGCACAGTATAACTTGCTGAAAAATCTAATTCATTATCAATTGAAGTAATTAAAGTATTTACAACTATAGATGCCATTTCAGGTATTTTCATTCTTAAGGTTGTTAATGTAGGAGTCAAATGCCTAGCAATTTCAATATCATCAAAACCTATTATTGAAATATCTTCTGGTATTCTAAGTCCAAGTTCTTTAATTGCCTTCATAGCTCCAATTGCCATAATGTCATCGCCTAAAAATATAGCTGTTGGTTTTTGCTTTGAAAGTAACTTTTTAGTTGCGTTATAGCCACTACTTTCCAAAAATATTCCCTTGACAATCAAACTATTTTTTACCTGAATATTAGAATCTAGTAATGCTTGCTTATAACCTTGAAACCTTTCAACGGATGAAAATTTCTCCATATCACCTGTAATATGAGCAATATCTTTATGATTAAGCTTAATTAAATATTTAATAGCCTCATAAGCACCAGTAAAGTTATCAGAATTTACAATTAAAGATTTTTTATAAATAGCTTTATGTGAATTTAATGACTGATCTACCAGTGCAACCTTATAACCAGAATCTATTATTTCCTCAATTATTGGATCATCATTACCTTGCCCAATGAATATACCTCCAACAATTGTCTTATCATAAAAAACTTCTTTAACATCTTCATACATACTCATATTACTTACTAAATCAACAAGGACCTTATACCCATGTTTAGCTGCATTATCAATTATTGCTGCTGTAAAGTTTGAGTAGTAAGGACTAAAAGTAACCCTATCTCCTCCAACTCCATTATCTCCAGATCTTATGTCGACAATAAAAAGTCCTATTGTCTTACTTTTTATGCCTGCAAGCTTTCTAGCAGAAGCATCAGGAACATAATTATTTTTGTTTATTACATCAAGAACCCTTTGTCTAGTTTCCTCTGAAACATTAGAACTATTATTAATTACTCTAGAAACTGTGGTTCTTGAGACACCTGCGATTTTTGCTATGTCTTTGCTATTCAAATGATCCACCCCTATACATTTATGGTACCGTGTCCATAAACATATTATATTATACTTTTTATAATATTGCAATCCTTTTCACAAATTTAATTATAAAATATTTAAAAATGATTACGAGTTTCATAATATGTATTTTTCAAATAATAAATAAACCTGCGTATACCTTATCTCATGCATACGCAGGTCTAATTTATTTTTATCTAGTTACAACAGTTATAGCATCTACCCAAACGGATCCAGACCATGAACCATCGGTCTTTATTTGAAGTCCCATTCTATTTATAGGTGTAACTGCATCCGGAGGTACAGTAACTTCAATTAAATTCCATGTACCTGGAGTTAATTGGCTGCTTAAATAATCTTGGCCAATCCATGCCCAATTTTTATCTAGTGCGTAAGGTGTAAGCTTAACTATTTTTGCATTTAAAGGAATATATACTTTATATTTAATTACATCTCCTGCTTTTAATGTTGGGTTATCAAGTCTTAAATCAAACAAGCTTGCAGAAGCTTTCATATCAAGTTTAAGTGACTTATTACCAATATTTGCATGCGTATCAGCTACTGATAATGAGGCCAAAGTTTGATTTGGGTTGTCGGATCCTTTGCCATCATCATTAAGTACATGTGCTGTAAAACCAGCAGTACTGTCATCATCAAAACTTATTAGCTTTGTTATTAATGGCTTTACTTCACTTAATACAACATTATCAATATATACTTCGTTTGAATCTCCTCCCAATTTAAACTGAATTTGTGCCTTTGGATCTGTATCTGAATTCATAGTAAAATTAAAATTATAAGTTTTCATATCTTGAGAAATATCTATATCTTTCTCACCACTATAGCTTAAATCCGTATTAGATGAACTACCAATATTCGCAGTAATTTTTCTATTTGCAGAAGCTCTTGCGTCAAACTGTACATTATATGTTTTTCCTTTTTCAATATTTAATGAATCTTGTGTAAGCAATATTGAATTATTGTCTTTACCTCCATTAGTGATTTTTGCACTAAATTCTCTATCTGCTGGATCCTGATTTACTGATCCATCTGCAACTGCTCCATCGCTTGTAGCAAAATTCCAATATTCCATGCTCTTTAAGCCCTGACTACTAGTACCTTCATCGAATGTTCCATTATACACCAAGTTTCCTGAAGGTAATGTTTCTCTACCAGCTGGTCCAGGAATTTCCTTTACAGAAACATCTTTAATCCATACTTGACCTGTACCATTATCTCCAAGATTGAAATCCAGCCTTGATTTATTATCACTATCAGATTCCATCTTAAAATCATAGCTGTAGTCCTGCCAGTCACTATTCAAATTATGTGTTTGTTCACCTGAATAAGCAACATATGAACCGCCTACCTGTGTAACCTTTGATGAAATTTTAGGTATACCTTGTGATTTTGCTTTAAATGATACTCTATAATACTTGCCTTTTTCTATAAGTAATGGGGATTGTACAAGCTGAACTGCATAATTTACACTTCCAGCATTGGTTATATCATATTTCACTGCTCCATCTTCTACTGTAGTAGTAGCTACTCCATCCGTATGCAATACATTCCAATCATTTAAATTATCTGAAAAGTCTCCATTATAAATGTAATTACCATCTGCTTGAGGTTGTCTAACTGCGCTGACAGTAGTTGGTGCAGGAGTTACGGCTTCACGATAAGGTCTTCCTGTAAGCTTGTACACTTTTACATAATCTACTGACATGCTAGCTGGAAATACAGTTGACTTATCAGGATTTCCTGGCCAATCTCCACCTACAGCTAAATTCAATATTATATAGAAGTTTCTATCAAAAGGAGCTGGATAAGTGAATGAATCTGCTGCATTAGTATCCTTTGAAAACCAATTACTTTCTTTATGATATAGTATTCCATCTATATACCATCTTATCTCTCCTGGTTCCCATTCAATTGCATATACATGATAATCATCGGAAAGTTTCTTTCCATCAGGTAGTGTATAGGTTCCTTGTGAACTACCATGTGGATTACCATAATGTATTGTTCCATAAACCGTACTAGGTTGGTTTCCCAATACTTCCATTCCATCTATTTCCCCACATTCAGGCCAACCACCATATATTTTATCTTGATCCTCTGGTAACATCCAAAATGCAGGCCACATTCCTTGACCTTCTGGTACCTTTATTCTTGCTTCAATCCTTCCATAGGTTACATCCACTTTGCCTTGAGTTGTTAATTTAGCAGAAGTATACGGTTGATTACCCATTTTCTCATTACGTGCTTGAAGTACAAGATTTCCATCCTTTAAGTATGCATTTTTATCTGAATAATATTCTTGTTCATTATTATATACGTCGCCAGTATTAATTACATTCCATTTGCTACTGTCTATAGAACTTTCATTAAAATCATCTTTCCAAACCTCTGTCCAATCCGATTTTGTCGAAGTAAACGTTGCTTTGGATATATCATTACTTGATTGAGAATTCAATCCAGTTGCATCTTCAGAAGCACTAAACACGTATTCATTGACATCTGGTAGTGTTTGCTGTGGCAGTGTTAAAACTATTTCCGTGCCACTATTAGCATTTATCTTTGAAACGTTAACATTTTTACCGTTAATAACTGTATTTGAACCTGTGTCCGAAATAAGTTTTGCAGCAGAATCTCCAATTTGAATTGTTGCTGTATCATCAACAGTGAATCCATCCGGTATTGTAAACGTTATACTTCCATTTATAAACTGTTGATTCAATTTATATTTTATTGATAATGCCACTCCATTTGTATTAGCTGCTCCTTGCGAAGAACTTAATGATAACACACCCTGTGAAACATTTGATAATAAGTTACTTTGATTTACTTTATTATTCATACTTTGAGATATGCTACCTGTAGCATCAGTTTTGCTTGTACCCGTTGTAGTAGCTGCAAATACTGGTGTAACCGTAGACATTGCTAAACTTATGGATATAAAAGCAATTGATGAGTTTCTTATACATCTTGATTTGATTGAAAAATTCATTATATCCCCCCTATATTCTGTAGGATTAAAGATAAGCCACTTGAAGCTTTAAAATCAATTTGTATCAAAACGCCGTCTTTTGGGCATTTTGATGCAAATTGATTTTAGTAGTTGAAATGGTTTATCTATAAATCCTACCATACATAAATTAATCGTTTATGGAACCGCGTCCATAAGCAGCAAACGTGAAATACGTTTTCATGAATATAATATAACATAACTAGTAATATCTTATCAATAAGTTAATTTAATCGTTTTCACGTGCAAATATAAAGTTTATTTATATTTATCTAACTATTTCTTTTATTTATTCATAATTCCACCTTTTTTCGAATCATTTTTAAGCTATATTTAAGCTTAAAAAGTAAACCTTATATTGTATATATTGATACAGTAAATATTTTGTATCATTATATATAACCTAATTCTTTATTTAGACTATAGATATACAACTTGAAACATTGAAATTACAAGTACTAAGTTTATCCTGACAAATTACAATTTATCGAGGAGAAGCCAAAGTACAAAGTACAGAGTACAATGAAGGACGATTTTTCTCCGTTAGCACTACGAAAAATCTCAAAACTTATTTTTTTATTGCTGCGCAATCGCGCCATATATGGCGCTCAGCGAAGCTGGCACCATTTAAGTTTAAGATTTACCTGAGAAAAGCGAAAGGTAAATCATCATTCACTGTACTCTGTCATCTGTACTCTGCTCTAAAAATTGTAATTTAACAGGATGAACTTGGTATTAACAATTTCAATATTCCAGATTGTATATCTATATAGATATACAACCTGAAATATTGAAATTAATATGCATAGGTTCATGAATTTACATGGGCTAAAGTCCAAACCCCTAGTATGTGTATTGTGCATTGTGAACTGTGAATTGTGAATTATGGATTGTGGATTATTTAAAAGTTATCCACAAAACTCACAATTTTGTCCACAGAAATTGTTTATAACCTTATATTAAATTACAGCGCAATATCATTTAAAATTAGTATCTTCCATATAATTTATACACATAATTAACATTATCAACAATTAATCTGTTGACAATATTTTTTCTTTTGTGAGTAACTTTACTATTTATTTCTTATTTATAAACTTTTCATACTCAATAATCATATTTTCAATAAATTGCTTATACTTAGTTTTCTCATTATCTACATCAATATACATCTTCGTAGCATAAACATCACAAAATGATGCTATTATTATATATAGAGAGTACTCTTTAAATTTATTAAAAAAGCCATAAAATCTCTCATTATATCCTTCCTTTTCTCCTTTGAATATATTTAATGGATACATGTGATTTTTCACAACTGCATATATAATATTATACGCATCTTTAGGAAAATTTAATTTTTCACAGAAATTTTCAATTATATTCGCACCGGTTTCTTCATGATTTTTAAAACTTATTTTATCTCCATCTGCTTTATAACTTTCAAATTTTCCTATATCATGTACAAAGATTGAAAAGGCCAAATAGTCTAAGCAGCTACACTTTCCAATATCTTTATTAAAATCATCTAGATTAATATCTTTTAGGCTAATATATCCCCTTTGGAGATCCTTAAAGACATGATATGCAGTATTCATATGTGTAAATGCATCTACCGCATGGTACTTGCATTTTCCCACTGTTTTAAGTTCATCCATATATGGAAGTAAGTGTTTCAGTACATAAAATTGATCTGCCGTTTCAAAAAACACTCCATTTTCATCGTTATGAATTATATTCATTAACTCATCCAAAACATTTTTCTTTGGACAACTTAATATATTTTTCGCCTCATTTCTTATATCAACTTCTGTATAAGCACTAAAATGCATACCATACTTTATGTAAAATCTTATTCCTCTAAGAATTCTTACTGGATCATTTTTGATACTCTCTTCACTTACTCTTTGTATTATTCTTCTTTTAATATGTGTTCTTCCCTGAAATGGATCGATAACTTTATTATCTATTAATTTAATAGCTATAGCATTCATAGTAAAATCCCTAGATGCTAAATCTTGTTCTATTGTTTCGCTTTTTAATTTTGATAGTCTTAATGTTTTACCATTAAAATTTGATACATACGTCTCTTTATCGTCATTTACTAGAGAGAACTTATAATCTTTCAATTCAAACTCCCTAATTGCCTCTTCCATATCACAATCTAATATTATATCTAAATTCTCAGGAGCATTTCTTATACTTATGAGCTTATCTCTTACATATCCTCCAACTATATACGCATCTCCGCCTACAGCAAGTATAACCTTTTTTGCATCCTCTATAACTTTTTTCAATGTATATCACCTCACTTCAATTATATCATATGCTTACATAAATATGTTTTTCATAATCGTTCGACATTTTTATCGTGTTAATCCATATTATTACTTTTTTATATTTTCCAAATATTGCATGTAATTATTTAAATTATATTACATTTTTTACAAAGGCAAAAAAAGTAAGTGATTTGCCTTACCTTGATTCTTCTTACTTCAAGGCATTGGAAAAAAATTGTATTTTATTGAAATAACTTATTGACTTTTGAATTATATGGTAGTATATTAACTTTAGATGGAAGTTACTAAAAAAATTGTAACTTAATTAAGAAATAGGCATTGACTTTTAATGTAATATTTGTTATTATTTAATTGTAATATTTGTCGAATCGTGTGATTTAAGGAGGAATTTAAATGAAATGTACAGGTGTTGTAAGAAGAGTAGATGAGTTAGGAAGAATAGTAATACCTATCGAACTAAGAAGGAATTTAAATATAGCAGAAAAAGACGCTTTAGAAATCTATGTTGATGGTGAACAAATTATACTAAAGAAATATGAGCCAGCATGTATATTCTGTGGCGATGCAAGAGATGTTGTTAACTACAAAGGCAAAAACATTTGCAAACATTGCTTACAAGAATTAAAAGAAAGCAATCAATAAGGTTAATATCCCCAATTAACTATAATTAATTCTAATAAAATTAGTTAATAAAAAAATATACTATTTATTCCAATACAGTTTTTTAACTGTATTGTTTTTTGCTCAATATTTAAATTTATTATGTTATTTATAAATGATAAAGAATCTTACGTAAAAAATTTTAAAAGCCTTAGATGTTTCAATTTTTCAGGCATGTTTTCAGCGAGTTATTGAAGCTTCTTAGGCTTTTAATTTTATTTAATATGGTGCAATGCACTTACTTCACAATAATTTTAAATTATGGTTAAATATTTTTAGTTCAATAGTCCTTATTTACCTTATTATTCTTCTAGCCGCACAATATGGTCTTATAGGAACTATTCTAACATTTGCTCCCGTATGTGGTGCCTCAATAAACATATTATCACCTACATACATACCAACATGTTGTGGTCCACTAGAGCTCGGCTCAAAGAACAATAAATCTCCTGGTTGAAGATTTCCAGTAACAGGCACTCCTGATCCAACCTGTTCTTGACTAGTCCTTGGTAAACTTATACCAAAACGAGCATATGCATATTGCACTAATCCTGAGCAGTCAAACCCATTTGGCGTTGTACCTCCCCATAAATACGGCACACCAACATATTGACTAGCAAATGCTACTACTGCCATTCCACTAACGCCGCTTGGTGTAGATATTGGAGATGGCTTATTGTTATTATTATTATTATTTATAGTGTTATTAGCCGTATTTTGAATAACCTTTGCCGGAGTAACAGCTGCAGCAATTTTAATAGCCTGAAGTTTTTTTGTTTCTGCGTCTATAGCTGCTTGTATGCTTTTCATTTCACTACTATGCTTTGCTTCTTCTGCTTTTGCTTCAACAATAAGATTATTCTGCTTTGCTTTTTTATCATTCAAATCTTGAAGTTTATTTTTATTTTGATTTTGAAGATATACTAAATCATTATTCTTCTTAGCTAAATCCTTGCTTACATCCTCTATATGCTGCTTCTGAGAATCAAAATTCTGTATAATATTTTTATCATATTGCATTAACTTCTGCACTAATTCTATATTTGACACAAAATCGCTAAAATTATTGCAGTTTAGAACAACACTAAGATACTGCACATTGCCATTCATGTACATAGCTCTTATCCTTTGTCCATAAATTTTTTCTTCATTATCCATTTGTACTTTTGCTTCATCAAGTTTTCTTTGTGTAGCAGCTATACTTGACTTGGTTTGAGAAATCTTTTTATCAGTAGCTGTTATAGTATCATTTACCTTTCCAATTTCTCCATCCATAATTTCAATTTGACTCTCTAATGCTTGTACGTTTTTCATTGCGTTTTGATATTGCTGCAAACTACTATTATACTGATCCTGAAGAGGACTAGCAAATGCATTTCCACTAAAAGACAGTGTTATTCCTAAAGCAACAAATGCAGCTAATAATTTCTTATGCACTTTTATCATCCTTCTTTCTTATTATGTATAGATTATTAAAAATGAAAAAGGGGCATACTAAATTGTGCCCCTAATTATATTCAATGTTAATTTACCCTTTTGGCAATACTGTAACCTCTAACAGGTGTAATATGGACATCTTCTCCTGTTCTAGGTGCTTCAATCATCATGTTGTTACCAACATACATTGCAACATGATATGGTGCTGATGCTGATCCAAAGAACAATAAATCTCCTGGCTGCAAAGAACTTACTGTCGTTCCAACATGCACCTGTTCCCCAGTAGTTCTTGGAAGATTTACACCAAAACGTGCATAGCAATACTGCACAAAACCTGAACAATCAAAACCAGGTGATGGGCTTGTACCTCCATAAACATATGGCACTTTATCTGCAAATTGTGCTGCAAATTGAATTACATTAGCAGCATTAGTAACAGTAATTCCACCTCTATCATGTGAAACAAAAGTTGAAGTTGAAGTCGACGCTGTTGTTGCCTGCGCTAAAAGCGTCTTTTTCTCTGCATCTGCTTGAGCTTGAAGTTTATCAAATACAGATTTATTTTTTGCCACTTCGTCTTCTGCCTGATTTGAAAGAGCCACTGCCTTAGCCTTATTTGTTTGAAGATCACTTATTTTCTTCGCATTTTCAGCATTTAATGATACTAGTTTAGTTTTTTGATCGCTTAATTTTTGCTTTTCACTTTCTACTTTTGCTTTGGCATCATTTAAATTGCTTACAAGATTCTTATCATAGTCTGTAATCCTTTTTATAGCCTCTACATTAGAAATTAATTCACCAAAGCTTTTAGAATCAAGTAAAATACCTAAATAGCCTTCGTTCTTTCCATTCATGTACATTGCCCTTATTCTGTCACTATATAACTTTTGTTCTGTACTTATTTTATTTTGTGTATCAGTTATACTAGCTTGTACATTCTTTATGTTCTTTTGTATTTTAGTAATTTGATTATCTATGTCATTTTTTTGTCTCATAGTTGTCTCTATTTGACTGTCGAGTTTTTGAATTTGAGTGTTCAAATCTTGAACTTTCTGTTCAGCTTGACTAAGATTTGTCTTACTTTGGTTCAACTGTTCTTGCGATGGAGTTGCTAATGCAGTAGTACCTATTGAAAGGACTACACTCGCTGCAACAATAGTTGACAAAATCCTCTTGTGCACTAATATCTCCCCCCTGGATACGCTGTGTAAATATTTTTAAAATATTTTAAAGCTACATTGCCCTTATGCAACTTTATAACTATAATATTTTAATATATTATACCATCATTATTCAGAAAGTTACAACTTTCATATACAGTACAATATGAAAGTTATTTAAAGTATTCTTTATAAAATTACAATATAGTTTAGTATATTCTACAATTATAACTTATTTTAAATTTATAGAAAATTTATATATTTCAGATTTAGGCATATTTCTATCTTTTGCCGTCATTTTTATTGCTTCTTTCTTTGAAAATCCTTCTTCAATGTATTTAATTATGTGGTCTTCTACGCTAACGCCATCCCATTTAGCCATCTCTTCATTTTTAATTTCTTCATCACTTTTTCCCTCAATAATTAATACATATTCACCTTTTGCAGAATTTTCATTATAAAAATTCAAGGCCTCTGATAAATTACATCTTTTTATATCCTCATGCATTTTTGTAAGTTCTCTGCATATACTTATATTTCTATTTCCTAAACTATCTAGCAAAAATTCAAGAGTATTCTTAAGCCTATGAGGTGCTTCATAAAAAATCAAAGTATCACGTACATTTTTAACTTCTTCTATTACGGCTTTCCTATCCTTACTTTCCCTAGGTAGAAAACCTCTAAACAAAAATTTTGAAGTATCTAATCCAGAATAAACCAAAGCCGTTATAAGCGCTGTAGGCCCTGGGATAACTTCAAATTCAACCCCCTCCTCTATACACTTTAATGCAATCACGCTTCCAGGATCTGATATTCCGGGCATTCCTGCATCTGTTATAATCGCTACGTTTTTTCCTGATTTTATAAGATCTATGATTTCACCGCTTTTTTCCTTTTCGTTAAACTTATGATAACTCATAAGTGCCTTTTTTATATTAAAATGATTCAATAACTTTATGCTTTGTCTTGTATCCTCAGCCGCTACAATATCACAGCTTTTTAAAGTTTCAAGTGCTCTTAAGGTTATATCCTGTAAATTACCTATAGGTGTACCAACTAAAAATAATTTTCCCGACATTCTTATTCTCCCATCTTATCTCTTCCATATATTTTTTCTATTTCTTCAGTATATCCACCATCTTCTGTATGTACATATAAGGGTGCTTCCCATTTTAAAAATTTGCCACCATCTCTTTGCCCCTCGATTAACATTATGTTAGGAGCCTTCTTTGTATTTGGATGTATCATTCTAATTGATTTTGGTTCTATTTTATACTTTCTCATGGCACAAATTATATCAACTATTCTCTCCGGCCTATGAACCATGTATAGCCTTCCATTATCCTTAAGCAGTGTTCTAGAGGCTACAATTACATCTTCGATATTACAGCATATTTCATGCCTAGAAATAGCATTTCTATCATTTTCATTTATTATTCCAGAATTATAAAGCTTATATGGTGGATTAACTGTTACAACATCTGCTTTTTCTATGTTTTTAATTAAATTTTTATTTTTTAAATCTCCATGTATAAAATTAATTTTATCTTTCAAATTATTATATTTCACAGTTCTATTTGCCATTTCCACAAGTTCTTCTTGTATCTCAATTCCAGTTATGGATGCAGCTTCTGTTTTTCCCGCAATTATAAATGGTACTATCCCCGTTCCACTGCATAAATCAATTACCCTGCTGTTCTTTTTAACCCTTGCATAATTTGCTAGAAGCACAGCATCTATTCCAAATCTAAAAGCATTCTTTTTTTGTATAACTTGAATACCTTTTAATTGCAAATCATCTAAAGTCTCATCTTCTTTTAAAAAATCCATCTATATCACCTCTTAAATCCTTTATATTATAATTTATTATTGTATTATAATCAAACTTATACATTAAACAAGAGTAGAGAGTAGAGTGTAAAGAGTAGAGTGAAGGATGACTTTTCTCCGCTATCGCTTTGAAAAATCTAAAAACTTATTTTTGATTGCTTACGCAATCATCCTCTATCATGTTGATCAGCTTCGCTGAACAACATTTAAGTTTAAGATTTACCTGACGTAAGGAAAGGTAAATCATCCTTCACTCTACTCTCTACTCTCTACTCTCTACTCTATTTTTAAGATTTGTGTATAAAATAATTCTGTATTACATCCCTTTATTGTCCACTACCATTTGTAACACTAGGTGTTGTATTAATACTGCTATTTCCAATGCCGCTTTGTTCTGCTGCACTAAATTTAGAATTAACTACAACTATATCAACTCTTCTATTCTTAGCCATTCCATCTTCTGTATCATTTGTAGCAACCGGTCTAGTTGCCCCATATCCTTGTTCAGATATTTGATTTTGTGCTACTCCACCACCAACCAAAATATTCTGAACATGTATTGCTCTTACCGCTGATAAAACATCATTAGAATTTTCAAATTCAGGTGCATTTACAAGTGGTCTACTATCTGTATGGCCTTCTACAACTATAAGATTGTTTACTGTTTTTAATATTTTAGCTATTCCTACAAGACTTGCTTGAGCATCAGGTTTAATATCTGCCTTTGCTGGATCAAACATAACAGAATCCACAATATTTATTACCAAACCTTTTTCTTGAATTATAGTGCTAACCTTCCCACTTAATCCATTTTGTGCAGTATAGTTATCTATTTTTTGTTTTACCTGTTGAAGCTTATTTTCCTCTGCTTTAGCTGCTCCTGTACTTGCATCTGCTTGCTGCTTTTGTGCCTCTTGTATATAGCTTGCATTGGCTTTTATGTCGATAGCATCTTCATTAGCAATAAGTGTTTTTCCACTTCCACCACTAATACCTGCTTTTATTGCTTCTGCTACTTTTGCCATTTTAGCCGAATCTGCTGTACTAGATGCATACATTACTATAAAAAATGCCATTAAAAGCGTTATTAAATCGGAATAAGTAAGCAGCCAACGTTCTGCATTTTCTGGTGGTTCCCCACCTTTCTTCTTCCTTGCCATGCTTATTCTCCCTCTTTTCCATTTTGACTTTCATACTCTTGAAGCTCTTTTTTATCCAAGAAGCCCTTCAATTTCTCATCAAGTGTATTAGGATTTATACCCTCCTGTATGCATAATATAGCCTCAATTATCAAGTTCTTTTCTTTCATTTCCATGGCATTATATCTTTTAAGCTTACTTGCTGTAGGAAGCCATAAAAGATTGGCAGAACTAATACCATAAAGTGTTGCTATAAATGCACTTGATATTGCTTCTCCAAGTGCAGAAGTATCCGAACTAAGATTTCCAAGAACAACAACAAGGCTGGTAACTGTACCTATGATACCAAGTGTAGGTGCAAAACCTCCGGCAGCTTCAAATATAGCTATACCACCTTTATGTCTTTCTTCTATAAGCTCAACACTAAGTTCAAGAGTATCTTTTACAGTTTGAGGCTCTATTCCATCAACAACCATTTGAAGTCCTTTTTTTATAAACGGATCTATATCATCTCCAGATATCATCTCTTCAATACTAAGCAAACCTTCTTTTCTAGTTTTAAAAGCAATTTGCTTAAAATACGCTACTAATTCAACCATATTTGTTTTTGGTTTTGAAAATACGACTTTAAAAACCGCTCCTAAGTTTTTCAATTCAGAAATAGGAAAGGCTACACCAATGGCACCAATTGTTCCTCCAAAAACAATTAGAGCTGGTGACAAGTGAAAAAGATGGCTAATTTGTCCCTTATCCATTGTATATCCTGCTGCAATTGCAACAAGTGCCACTACTAAAAATATAATACTATCCAAACTTTTCTCCTCCTTAATACCCTTTATGTAGTTATTTAATCTCTTTATATATGTAAATTTTTATAATTTAACTAAAAAATAATTTAACTTAAGATTAAAATTACTCATAGTGCTATTATCGTAAAAATTAAATATAAATTTACAACAATCTACATTTATATTTAAAATTTATTGACTAGCTTGTCCTTATTTTGTTTTAATATATATATTTCATTATATTATATTTTATTTGTTTTTTCTACAAATTAAAGCTTGCTAATATAAATTTTGAAACGGTATACTTCTAGCAAAATTGCCAAAAAATAAAAAAGTTCGCATAAATGCGAACTTTTTATACAAAACTGCCTATAGACTATTCTTGAACTGGAGCTCCTACTGGACAAACGTTAGCACAGTTTCCACATTCTATACATGTAGCTTCGTCGATAACAAATTGAGTATCTCCTTGGCTTATAGCACTAACTGGACATTCTGAAGCACATGATCCACAGCTAACACATGCATCTGTTATTTTATATGCCATATTAACACACCTCCTTACCATCGTTGGTATTTTAAAGCACTAATACCCATTACATTGTATCACGAATCCTTGAAATTTGGAACTTATTTTTTTGTCCAAGCCTTACATAAACATTAATGACTTATTTTTCATATTTATACAATAATATATCCTAAACTCTCCATTGAGTCTATAATATCATCTAATTTTAAAAGGTATTCATCATATATTAATTCTATTATTGAACTTTTTCTATCTACATAACAAGCAACTACGCCCTCATTTTGAGAGATTAAATTTCTTATTTTATTTACATCATTTAAGTTGTTCATATTGCTTACCTTTAAAACAGATTTCATACTAAATATGCCTCCTAATCAGCTCTATACAATTGTTTTATTTCTTCTGAACCCTCTTTTTGAATTTCAAGTTTTATTTGAGATTCATCTATACTTCCTTCATACTTTCCTGATACAAGAGTGAGCTCATTAATTGGCACTTCGGCAATGGCATCTTCACCTTCTTTATTGGTATACTTTACTTTTACCATTTCCTTTACAACACTATTTGACATTACCTCTGCATTTCCATATTCTTCAGTATGTACCACTGAACCTACTTGAGGCAATTTTTTTCTTATACTTTCATAGGTTTCCTGCTCATAATTTAGACAACACATAAGTCTACCACAGACGCCTGAAATTTTTGTTGGATTTAAAGATAAATTTTGTTCCTTAGCCATTTTTATTGAAACTGGTGCAAAATCGCCAAGATGAACAGCACAGCACATAGGTCTACCACAAACACCAAGTCCGCCTATCATTTTTGCCTCATCTCTTACACCTATTTGCCTAAGTTCAATTCTTGTTCGAAAAACTGATGCTAAATCCTTAACAAGTTCTCTAAAGTCAACTCTACCTTCCGCTGTAAAATAAAATATTATTTTATTATTGTCAAAAGTATATTCTACATCAATTAATTTCATCACAAGCTTATGTTTACTTATCTTTTCACTGCATATTTTAAGTGCTTCTTTTTCTTTAGATTTATTGTCAAGATATTTAGCTTTATCTTCTTCGGTGGCAATTCTTATTACTCCCTTAAGAGGACTTACAATATCTTCTTCCTTGATTTCTTTAGGTTCTATCACGCATGTTCCAAATTCTATACCTCTTGCTGTTTCCACTATTACATTATCTAATTTATTTATTTTAAAATCTCCAGGCGAAAAATAGTAGATTTTACCCGCCTTTTTAAATCTAACTCCTACAACCGTTACCATATTAAACCTCCTGTATTTTAAATAGCATCATACTATATGTTAATTCACTGCTTACATTACTTTCTATATTGCTTTTGGCATAATCTACTATATCCGAAATTTTATTTAGCCTATTCATTGAAAACTGCATAGATATCTTCTTTATATTTTCTATCTTGTCATTATTTATAATCAAGTCATCTTTTCCAGTTTCTTTATATACTAAACTATCTCTTATATAGAGAATAAAACATTCAAAAATTTCTTCAGAATATCCCTTATAATTTACCAGTTCTTCGGAATAGTTAATTACATCTTCGTAATTAGATTTTTTTATATTTAATAAAATTTCTACAATTTTATCTCTTATAACTTTAAGTGAAGTATTTTCAATAAAGCTCTCGGACCTTCCAGGAATACCTTCACTAAATGCAAGGACAGTCTTAACTTCAGCTTCAGTTAAATTAGGGTATTTATTTCTCACGAATTTTGCCATTTCTTCATTAGATAACTTTTTTAGTTTATGCATTTGACATCTAGACTTTATAGTATCTAAAAGCCTTCCTGGTGTTTGACACAATAAAAATATAAAAACACCCTTCGGCGGCTCTTCTATAGTTTTTAAGAAAGCATTTTGTCCTTGAATTGTCATGTAGTCTAAATCATGAACAATTATAACTTTTTTATCGCCCTCATAAGGTTTTTTACTAACTTCATCAATTATATCTCTAACTTGATCTACGGATATGCTTTTCTTCCCAGATTTTATTTTCCATTCAATTACATCCGCATACTGCTTTATTTCAGTTTTTTCTAAAATTTTAGCGGCTAACTCCTGTGCAATTAAACTTTTTCCTATACCATCTTCTCCACATATAATATGCGCATGAGAAAATTTTCCCTCTTTTATTAACAATTCAAGCTGATTTCTAATTTTCTCATGTCCTATTATATCGCTAAAATTCATTAAACTGCCTCCATCTATATTTTTATAAACTTATCTACATCCACAACAAATATTGTTGCCCCTCCAACTTCTATATCAATAGGATAAGGTACGTATACTCCAGTTGAACCAGACACTGGAGAAGGTGATGTTACAATCTGTTCTCTTGTTTTACATTCATCCTGTATGGTATTTATTACTTTATCGACATCTTTTTCTTCAACGCCTATTATAAGCGTAGTATTTCCTGCCTTTAAAAATCCACCAGTTGTAGCAAGCTTGGTAACTCTAAAACCTCCATCTGTAAGAATATCTATTAAGTCACCTGCATCATCATCTTGAACAATAACAATTATTAATTTCATTTTATCCCCCTCCTATAACTTACACTTTTTTAACATTATTTATTATATATATTTTATCACAATTTATATTACTCTTTACAATTATTTTTATTTTAATTATAATTATTATATAATTAAACTGAATATAATAATCAAAAGGTGTGGTGATATACATGAATAAAGATGAATTTAAAATTGGGACAAAAATAAAATTTAACTTGAGGAGACCTTATACTAAAGCTGACATCGATTATGGATGTGACTCAAGAGTAGATGGAATGACGGGGACAATAAAGGACCTATGGGATATAAATGAATATTGTATAGTAACACTTGATAAGCCGCTAATCTACGGAGACGGAAAAAAGGTTTATGAATACTGGGACTATATATATAATATGGAGCCATTAACCGAAGATATTGAAGATTCCATTGATGTCAATTACCGTGCAGCTTGGTTTGAATTAAAGAAAAATATCAACGATGAGTACAAAAATTTATTAAGTTTATCAAATAATCCTGTATTAAAACCTCAAATTAATGTTTTTGATAAAATATTATCCTACATGAATAATTATGAAAAAAACACGAACTTCAGCAAATAATCTTGCACCATTACAAGTAATTGAGGTTTATTTACAAATAAAAAAGCTGCCTTTTAAATAAAAATTAGTAACTTTTATTTAAAGGCAGCTTTTTATTTGGCTATGGTTTAAGATACTTTCTCTGTCTATTAAAAATTATATAATAAACTTCAATATATCATTCTTTATATCATGTATACATTTTTTTAAATTTAAATTATTATAAAAATCATAGATATTACATTTTTTAAGTTTCTCCTCAGAAAAATCTTCATTATCAGCTAAAAATCTTCTACAAACTTCATTGTAATTTGGATTCATTTGGTTTTTTTCTCTTCTTATTGCTCTTTCTAATCTTTCTCCATCTTCAACATTTATATAGAATGCAACAACATTATTATCACCAAAATATTTCTTTAAATTTTGGTAAGATTCTAAGGTAGCTATTAAAATGTAATTATATTTTTCTAATTCAACCTGTCCATCATCTATAGTAGAATAATGCCATTTGCCGTTTATTGTGTTATAAACTCTTTCTTCTATTATCCTTCCAGCCCTTTTATATCCTTCTAAAACATCCTCATTAATAAAATGATATTCAATGCCATCTGTTTCATTAATTCTTTTAGGCCTTGTGGTATACGTTATAATAGGCTTTAGCATTAAAGCTTTGTCATCTCTCAATGCCTTGAATATGGTATCCTTACCCGAACTACTTTTTCCCATAACGCAAAAAATTTTACCCATTAATAACTCTCCAATCTATACGATGTTTATTAAATAATTATCTTTTTCACCTTTTTCTATCCCAAGCACTACTGTTTCATTATGTAAATAATATTTTATTTCTTTAATTAGTGAACTACTTATAACTTCTCCTGGCATAAGTATCGGAACTCCTGGTGGATATGGTACAATAGCATCCTTACATATACAACCTTCACTTTCATCGAGACCTAATTGAATGCCTTTTTTATTAAATACTTCCCATGGATTCATTTTTATATTCGGGAAAGTACTTCCTCTAGAAATATATTGAAAGTTTACATCATCACTCATTCCATCTATTTTTATTTCATCTAAATTACAATTTTTAATCACTTCGTATAATTTTTCAAATTCATCCTCTGTATTAAATGGCGAGAATATCAGAATCACATTTTGACTATCACACATTTCCGGCTGAATTGAATTATTTTTTAAATGGTTATAAAGTTTAAAGCCACTGTATCCCTTAGAAACATTTATTATAAACCTTGTTTTATCAATACACTCACTTTTCTTTAAATCTTCTTCATTTAAAATATGAATTTCTTTAATTGTGTTTATTTTCTTTAAATATTCATTGCACATTCCTATAAGTTTTTTATATTCTTCTCTTCCAAATTCCTCAATATAATATCTCGCGTAATCCATAGAACTCATAAGCATATAAGATGGACTAGTAGTCGAGAATGCACTTACATAAAAATCTAGCTTGTCTAGTTCTATATCATCACTACATAAATGAAGATATGAAGTTTGAGTAAAGCTTGGCAACGTTTTATGTGAACTCATTACAACAGCATCACATCCTAAATTAACAGCACTTTCAGGTAATTCATCGCATAACCCAAAGTGAGCACCATGAGCAGAATCTACAAGTACTTTCATTCCTCTCTTCTTGGCTTCATTAGCTATAAACTGAAGATTACAGCACACTCCATAATAATTGGGATAAGTAATAATTATTCCTTTAGCATCACTATTTTTATCTAAAACACTTAAAAAATACTCCTCGTCAATTGATAAAGGAGCATTAATATGAGTATTAAAATTATTTTTTATATAAACAGGTTTTAATTTTCTCATTATTATGCCATTAAATATCGATCTATGACAATTTCTCTCTACTATTACCTTATCCCCTTCATTAAAGCTTGCAAATATCATAGCTAAGTTTCCACCTGTACTTCCATTTACAAGAAAGTATGACTTTTTAGTACCATAAAAATCTCTCAACTTCTCTTGAGCTTCCTTAATAATTCCCTCTGCATGATGCAAATTATCAAGACCATCTACTTCAGTTAAATCAAATTTTACAACATTATCATAAAACTTTTTACCTGCTTCCGTACATAAAAATCCTTTCCCTGCCTTATGTCCAGGCATGCAAAGCAAACTATTATTTTCTCTTATATATTTCATAACACCATCTATAAGTGGTAATTTTGACACTCGCAATCCGCTCCCCTTGCTATATTATGAACAATCTCTCTTTTTATACATTCTTTATAGTATTCATAAATATCGTTTCCATTTTTAAGTTTAACCAATCTTTCCTCACAAGTTTTACACATACCCTTACCACTAAATATTATACCATCTTTGAGGGGCTTTCCACATATAATGCAGTTTTTTTTCATAAAATTATTTCCTCCTTGAATATTATCAGTTAAAATCATTGCCACTTATACTATATTTTATTCAGTAAAGTAGCTATTTTTATTTTGTCCCAATAAATTTTTTATTTTATATTTTTTATTTTTATGGTAATACTACTGATAATAATAAAAAATGAGGTGGTATCTTGAAACAAGAAATGGTTACTTTTTTAAGTGTTCTGAAAGATGATATCTTAGATCTTACAAAATACCTTTACAACAATCCTGAAGAAAGTTTTTATGAATACAAAGCCTATAATTATATATCTGGATTATTAAAAGGATTTGGTTTTAAAGTTGAATCAAACTATTTAAACATGCCAACTTCATTTTATGCTCAGTACGGTGAAGGGCACCCAAAAATTTGTTTTATATGTGAATACGATGCTTTAAAGGAGAAAGGTCATGTATATGGATATAATGCTGAAAGTGCAATATCTACAGCTGCTGCTCTTGCCCTCTCAAGGATAATACCAAAGGTTGGTGGAAGCTGTATAGTTATCGGTTGCCCCGGTGAAATACTCAGCGGTTCCAAAATTACCATGTTAGAACAAGGTACCTTTGAAGATTTAGATGCTGTTTTAATGGTTCAACCACACGTTGTTACTTGTGAAAGTGGAAATTCCATGGCAGTTCTACCGCTTCAAATTAAATATACTGAAAATCAAAATAATAATGATATAACAGGAAATTACAGTGCTCTTGATGCATGTTTATTTACTTTTGATGCTTTAAATATGCTTTCAAAAGGTTTTGGAGATAACTGCTTTATAAACGGTGTAAATGTAAATAGTATCAATGATGCTTTTCCTCAAAGTGTGGAGGCAAAATTTTGCTTAAGAGCACCATCAAGCATGATAGCTAATGCCATAGAAGATAAAATTAAAAACTTTATAAATATGACCTGCTCATTATTAAATATATCCTCAGAACTTCATCTTTATGGTATGCCTTGTAAAGAATTAATAACAAACTCAACATTAGATAGGCTATTTTCGCATAATCTTAAAGAAAGTGGAATAATAAATATTGATGGAGTTAAAAATATATATTCACCTTTAACTCTTGGGAACGTAAGCCATGTGGTACCATGCATACATCCCTATGTTTCAATTGTTGAAAATAATTCAATAAAATATGGTACAAAGCAATTTGCTGATGCAACTATTTCCGCATACGCCCAAGATGTAATAATGAAATCAGCAGCAGCTTTAGCTTTTACAGCCTTTGACCTTATTTCAAAACAATCCTTAATTGGTGAAGCCAAAACAGAATTAAAAAGCAATACAACAAACATGAAGTATAGTGAACATTATATTTAATTATAATTGGATTTTCACATGTTTAAAAAATACGAACCAACTAAATCAATTCACAATTCACGATGCACAATTCACAATGAAAGGTGATTTTCTTCCGCTTTGCTACGGAAAATCTTAAAACTCATTTTTTATTGCTTACGCAATGGCACCATTTATGGTGCTAAGCGAAGCTTATAACATCTAAATTTAAGATTTACCTTACGAAAGGAAGGCAAATCCTCCTTCATTGTGCATTGTGAACTGTGAATTGTGAATTGATTAAGTTACTTTGCAATAATTTATATTATGGCATAACCACTGTTTTAATTTCATTCCCCTTAAGTTATAATTAATATGGAATTTAATAGCGAAAGGAAGGTGAAAAGCCGTTAACCTATAAAAGGATAGCGGTGAACAATGATATCTATATACAAAAGTAAGGATCAGTCCAATCCATCAAAGCTTGAACTGCTAGAAAATATAGAACCAGGTTGTTGGATAAACATTGTAGCTCCCTCAGAACAAGAACTCATGCTGATAAATAAAAAGACTGGCGTTTCTATGGATTTTTTAAAAGCTGCACTAGATGATGAAGAAACTTCACGACTTGAAATAGAAGATGAAAATATATTAGTTATTGTGGACATTCCTTTCACTGAGATGGAAGATAACTCTTTAACTTACGATACGTATCCACTTGCAATAATACATACAAAAAGAGAAATTATAACTATATGCCTAAAAAATAGTAAGGCTGTAACAGATTTTATCGAAGGTAAGGTTAAAACATTTTTTACTTTTAAACGTTCAAGATTTATTCTTCAAATTCTTTATAAAGTTGCAACTTATTACTTAATATATTTAAGACAAATAGATAAAAAAAGTGTTATGATAGAAAAAAGACTTCATAAGTCACTTAAAAATAAAGAGCTTATTCAACTTTTATCACTTGAAAAATCTCTTGTCTATTTTTCAACATCATTAAAATCAAATGAAATAACTCTTGAAAAAATGCTAAAACTTGAAATAACTCAAAAATATCCTGAAGATCAAGATGTTCTTGAAGATGTAATAATAGAAAACAAACAAGCTATAGAAATGGCAAGTATTTATAGTGATATTTTAAGTGGAACTATGGATGCATTTGCTTCAGTTGTATCAAATAATCAAAACTTAGTCATGAAATTTTTAACTACAATAACAATAATACTTTCAATACCTACAATGATATCTAACTTATTCGCAATGAATGTGCAAGGCATACCTCTCGCAAATTATAAATATGGTTTTGAAGTAATTTGTGGAATTTCCCTTGTTGCAGTAATAATAGCTGCCATCGCTTTATATAAAAAAGATATACACATGTAAGTTAATTAATTATAAACGAAACTGTTTTGCAAAAATTGTTAATTAGGAAGGTGATTTTTTTGCTTGGTAAAAAATTAAATTATGGTGATACCATAGGTGTTATATCCCCATCAAGTCCTGAAAAACCAGAATCTATACAAAAAGGACTAGATTTCATTACAAAATTAGGCTTTAAAACAAAAGTAGGAAAACACATAAATGATAAATATGGCTATCTTGCTGGCTCGGATACGGATAGAGCACAGGATATTATGGACATGTTTCTTGATAAAGATGTTGATATAATTTTATGCATGCGTGGTGGATATGGCTCTATGAGAACTCTACCTTACCTTGATTTTAATGTAATAAAAAACAATCCAAAAATATTTGTAGGTTTTAGTGATATAACTGCATACCTAAATTCCTTTCATTCAAAAACAGGACTAATAACTTTTCATGGTCCAATGGCTAGTTCAAATTTAGGGGATGAATATACATTAAAATCATTTCTAGATACTCTTACTAAGGTAAATAACGGATATTCCATAAAAAACCCACCAGAAATCAACTTAAAATGTCACAACAATGGTACTGCAACCGGTAAACTTGTTGGCGGAAATCTTTCTCTTATAAGCAACACTATTGGAACTCCTTATGAAGTTGATTTCAAGGACAATATACTTTTTATTGAAGATGTACACGAAGAACCTTATGCTATAGATAGAATGTTAACTCATCTTTTGCTCGCTGGGAAACTACAGCAGTGCAGTGGTTTTATACTTGGTCAATTTACAAGATGCTCTTTGCCTCATTACGAAAGAAGCTTAACACTAGAACAAGTTATAGAAGATAGAATTTTAAACTTAAATAAGCCTACAATAACAAACTTAATGAGTGGACATGACTATCCAAAACTCACTTTACCAATAGGTGCAAAGACTAAAATTGATTGCGACAATACTGCTATAGATATTTTAGAAGCAGTTGTAAAATAATATTTTTTAGGAGGCATATATTTGTTAGGTCATTTAGGTTTTTCATATGTTGGCCTAGTATATTTGCTAATGCTATTTATTCCAAATTTAATATGGACAAATAATCAAGCACTAGATTATCATACAAAAAATGAAAATAAAGTTTTATCAGTATTTGAAAAAGTTGGTCAAGTTTTAGTTACATGCGTAGTATTGATGTTTAAGGATTTTAATATAAATAGAATTTCTTTATGGTCAATATGGTTACTTATATCTTTTCTTCTAATGTTAATTTATGAACTTTGCTGGATTAGATATTTTTTAAGTGAACCTACAGAAAAGAATTTTTATCGCAGCTTATTTGAAATACCTGTGCCATTGGCAAGCTTACCAGTTATAGCATTCTTGATACTTGGCATTTACGGAAAAGTTATCTGGCTTATAATATCAATCATTATATTGGGTATAGGACATATAGGAATACACCTACAACATTTAAATGCTATAAAGCATTAAACCAAAGTACAGAGTACACATGACAGAGTACAGTTAAGGATGATTTACCTTTCCTTACGTTAGGTAAATCTTAAACTTATATGTTGTCAGCTTCGCTGAACAACATTAATGCCTCAATTGCGTAAGCAATGAAAAACTAAGTTTTAAGATTTTCTGTAGCAAAGCGGAAGAAAATCATCCTTAACTGTACTCTGTACTCTGTCAGTTGTACTCTGAATAAAGGTTCGCAATATTTAAGATTTATGTATAAAATTATCTTGTTCGGAAGTGCCCTTTTTGCGTGCACTTATATAGTAATGCTTAGAATCCACTTTTTTATGATTTATGTAACAATAATCTATATGTCGTATTTCCTCTATATCAAAATTATTAAATATTGTTAAGATATCTTCACGATTAGCATAAAAATGTGGAACGTTATTTTCTGGACCATCTTCTTTGTTTAATATCGTATTTTCATCTATTTTAGGGAACCCAGACTTAGTAAACATCCAAGATTCTTTAGACCCCATTGACGTATATAGTTCTCCACCTTGCTTTAAAACTCGTTCTATTTCACCTACAACCTTCTTCATTCCTTCTGTATCTGCATGAGAAATGGAATGATAAGCAAATACACAATCAAAATAATTGTCCTCATACGGTAATGAAATCATATCTCCAATTTTAATATCAATATCTAATTTTTCTTTTTCAGCCCACTTTTCCAAATAACTTACCCCATAATCTGATATATCAATAGCAGATACATCAAAACCATGTTGTGCAAAAAATATTGAATGTCGTCCCAAACCAGAGCCCAAATCTAAAATCCTTTTAAAGCCCAGCTCTGACCATTTGTTAGCAAGATAATAAACATTATCTGTTGGCTTAAGCCAAGGTGTCTGGTTTGCATTTTCCCATTCCCATCCCTTTGATTTTACCATTAAATTCCCTCCAAATTAAAATAAAATCACAATAATATATAGTTATTCATTTGTTTAATTGTGTAACTCATATATTAACAATACAAGATATAATCATATTAATTTTAGTTAACGTCCCAAACTACTGTCCCTGAATCTACTTGAAAATCTTTTCTCTTCAATTGAGAATCCAATTTTATTAATGGCGAAACATCCTTAATTTGATTATTTGCAATTTCCAGATCCGTAAGATTAGGCAATTTTAAAAGTGAACTTACATCTTCAATATTATTTCCATCCAAGGATAAATACTGCAAATTATTTAAACCTTCAAGACTACTTATATCTTCAATACTATTATCACTTAAAAATAAAAACTGCAAATTACTTAGATTTCTAAGTGGACTTATATCGCTAATTTGGCAACCAACTAAATTTAAAGTTTGTAATTTAGTTAGCTTTTCAAGTGGCTCTAAATTACTAATTGAATTACCACCCAAAAAAATGCTATTTAAATTTGTTAAATTTTCAATTCCACTAAGATCAGTTATATTATCATCTACTGCTGCAAGTGTAGTAACCTGCTCTAAATCACTTTTAGTTAAATCTCCAGATTGCTTTCCAATCGCATTTCTTACAGCACTTTCTAAATTTTTATCTTTAAATCCAATGGCTGAACTAGAACTATCATTCTGAATTGAAAATGTCATTGTAACAGAATTACTTAACAGCTTGTTATCCTTCGCTTTCATGTTTTCATCAACGGTTAAATAATATACTGTACCAGGAACATATCCATTACTCGGAGGATTTACAATTATGCTCTCACCATCTTGTCCTTCTTGTAGACTTATATTTGCATCATTTCCATCTGGATCACATACAGTTATACTTCCTGCTGTATTACTATTTATTTCAACTGGCTCATTAAAGCTTATTGTCCAAGCCTTATCTTTAGCAACAACTTGTCCATCTTTAAAAATTTGCGCTTTTGCATTAAATCCAAAACATAATGAAAATAACGTAAAAATAATTATTATATATTTCTTCATTCAAAATCTCTCCAATACCTTATTTAGAAATAGCTTTTATAATACTTATGATCATTTCAATTCTATTAAATGGTGTAACAAAATACAGCCCATCTACGTGGTTTTTTATCCTTTTTATTATATCTATCGCTATATCTATTCCAACTCTCTCGGCCTCTTCCCTACTCATATCAGCATTAAACCTATTAGCATATTTTTCTGGTATATTAACTCCTGATAATTCGTTATTTATAAACTGAGCGTTTCTATAGCTTACAAGTGGCATAATACCGCCTAAAATTTTAATATTTTTTTCTCTCTTAAACTGTGCTAAAAACTCTATAGTCTCATCTTCAAAAATAGGTTGCGTAAGAAAAAAGCTTGCACCATTCTGTACCTTTTTATTCATTCTTAATACTTCCGAATTCTTATTGGTTACATTTAAATTAAGTGCACCACCTATGCTTATTTCATCATCTTTAAATACTTCTCCGTTCATTTCTGATATAAGTTCTATAAGCCTAAAAGAATTTAAATTAAACACACTTTTAGCTTTTACTCCTTCAATACCTGTTACAGGATCGCCAGTTACAGCAAGTACATTTCTAATATCCTCAATATTAGCAGCAAGTAAACTTGATCTTATAGCATTTACATTTTTATCCCTACAACATATATGAGGCATTACATCTATACCTATTTCTCTTTTAATTTTTGAAGCAATTACAACAGAATCAACCCTAACTTTTGACATAGGTGAATCTGCAACTGTAACTAAATCAATATTATTATCTCTGCAAACTTCAGCACAGTGCATGAGCTTGTCTATAGTTGTGTTTGTAGGTGGATCTAATTCTACAACAATTGGGAATTCACCGGCATAAAGCTTGTCTATAAACTTATTAATAACTTTTTTAGGTTTTTTAATCTTTAATTTTTTATCGAAATCATTAGAGACTATATTTGTATTATTTGATTTAATTTTATAACTTAACCTTCTTATATGTTCTGGTGTAGTTCCGCAGCAACCGCCTAATATTCGAGGTCCAAGATTTTTCAACAATAACATTCTATCCGAAAAATAATCAGGATTATCTACATAAACCATTCTCTCATTTATAATTTCAGGATATCCTGCATTTGGAAGTACAGATATAATATTATTGGCATACAAATCAAACTGTTTTAATAAATTATATAAATGAGTCGGTCCTGAGCCACAATTAAATCCAAAGGCATCTATGTCTTTAATATCCTTTATTTTACTTACAATATTGCTTATACTTATACCGTCTCTAGTATATCCATCCTGCATAACTGCAAATTGTGTAAGTATGAATGCAGAACTATTTTTTTTCTTTATATATTCCGAGATTTCCTTTAAGCAATTTAAATTACTTAAAGTCTCAAATATAAATATATCAGCTCCCTCACTCATAAACACATCAATTATAAATTTGTACTCATCAAATACATCCTCAAGTGTTTTATCGGTGCCAGATAAGTTTATAGGTCCAATATCTGCTGCTACAAATACATCCTTATCTTCAGCAGCTTCTTTGGCTATATTATAACCCTTTTTTATAATTTCCTTTACCTTATCTCTAGAAACTTGAAGTGTTATTGTGTTTGCTGAAAATGTATTTGTTCGTAGCAATTTTGCGCCAGCCTCAATATACTCTTTATGTATCCTTTTCACGATATCAACTTTATTTAAATTTTCAAATTCACAAAATGATTCATTATTGCCAGTTATTTTTGAATAGTATGTTCCCATTGCACCATCTGTAATTAAAATATCATTTTTTAAATATTCAGATATAATCATAAATTTTCTCCCTATTAATCGAATAATAAATTTAAATACATTTTATCACATACAGACATTATCTCAAAGTAAATAAAATTGCAGAAGGTAAAACATCTAAAAAAATAGCCAAAAGTTGGGCTTGTATTTCTTTAAGGTGCCTTATATCCCCCTGCAATTTTTCATATTATACTTCTACTAATTAGTAACTCTAATAGCTGCATAAAATTGCATATATTTTAAATACTCTATTCTCACTACATCGCCAGTCTTAGGAGAATGTATAAAACGCCCTCCGCCTATATATATGCCATCATGATATACATTATTAGCTGTACCAAAAAAAACGATATCTCCAGGTTTTAAATCACTTTGGTTTACTTTTACACCTACTTTAACTTGTTCTGATGTAGTTCTTGGTAATTTAATTCCGAAATGTGCATACACATACTGAACAAATCCAGAACAATCAAATCCGTTTGGTGTTACACCTCCATTTACATATGGGAGCCCTAGAAACATTTTTGAATATGTAACAACTGTTTGGCTTCCATCATTAATTGTAGCAGCATTCACTTTATTATGTAAGCATATATTTAGTACTAATATACTCGTCAAAAACACAATCACAAGCTTTTTTATGTTATGCAATCAATCACCTTCCTTCACTATATAGAGATAAACCATGTGAAACTTCAAAATTAATTTGTACTAAAATGCTATCTTCTAAGCATTTTAGTACAAATTGATTTTGGTAGCTGAACTGGTTTATCTATAGGAATAATTATATCACTATTTTTTAGCAAAGATAAAACTTTAGATTCTAAATTCACAAAAACATTATTACAATCCTAGTAACTTTCTCCATGTCATCTTTCCGACAACTCCATCATTATCTAAACCATTTGACTTTTGAAAATCAGCTACTGCTCGTTTAGTTCCATTTCCGAATATTCCATCAGCTCCTATGCCTAATTTCTTCTGTAGCCATTTTACAAGGTCACCTTGGGAATTTACTTTTAGCAAAGGACATGCTTGTAATGTAGCTGTATCTACAGTATTATTTACAGTTAAATGCCCATAGCCTCCATTATTTAATGCCAATTTCAATTCAGCTATTGAGCCACTACTAACTTGGACTGGCTGATTATTAGTTGTATTACTAGTATTGCCATTATTAGATACGTTACTGCTTAGTAACTTTGACCAAGTCATCTTACCAACCACGCCATCATTATCTAAGCCATTTGCTTTTTGAAAATTTGCCACTGCCTGCTTAGTAGCATTTCCAAAAATACCATCAGCACTTATTCCCAATTTCTTCTGTAACCACTTTACAATATCTCCCTTAGAATTTACCGTTAAAAGTGGACATGCAGCTATAGTAGTTGCATCTGCAATATTATTAATGGATATATGACCGTATCCACCATTATTTAATGCTGTTTGTAATTCTCCTATAGAAGCATCGCCAGCTTGTCCTTGGTTACCGGGTATATTATCATTTGGTGCTTGACCATTAATAGCTTTTTGAATATCCCCAACTAATTGATCCCATGACTTACCGTAATCATGTAAATATCCTATTGGATCTGTATGGTTTGTTTCATGAAACATTTTTGAAACCCAATCATGACTATAGATATTACTAGAATTCCATCCATACCTTTTACATATAGATGCTACTAGCTGTATTGTATTTTGATAAACCTTATTAAATTTGTCTTGATTATTTCCGTAAGGAACGCACATTTCAACACTTAAATATTTGTGGTTCGCAGTAGGTCCAGCATGCCATGCTACTTCATTTTCTGGAACTGCTTGAATAGCTTTATTCCAATCAACGAAATAATGTGCCGAAGAAGCAACATAGGATGAATTAAAATAATCTCTATTATTCTGCGCAGTTCCACCTGGATCATCCGTGTCATGTATTATAATTCCTATAGGCTGTAATTTTTCATGACTTCTATTATAATTTATGTACTCTTTTTGAACTGATATGGCATGTACAAAATTTGTAGGCACAAAATTAAAAGTAGCAGCAACCCCTACTACTAAAATCAAACTAAAAACTTTCTTTCTTAACATTTATCCATCTCCGTCTAAATTTTTAAAAATAAATATAAAAAAAGTAGTCCAACAAACTGAAAAATCAGAAGTCAGACTACTCTTATAAACTTGGAGGCGCCACCCAGATTTGAACTGGGGGTAAAGGTTTTGCAGACCTCTGCCTTACCACTTGGCTATAGCGCCATAGATAAAAATACCCGGCAACGACCTACTCTCACACAGAGCTGCCCCTGCACTACCATCGGCGCGTTGGCTCTTAACCTTCGTGTTCGGAATGGGAACGGGTGTTACAACCAAGCAATTATCACCGGATATGTTTTTATGATTGACTTCATCAGTCAATTTTTTTGAAAGTATTTTGTACTTTCAAAATTGCATAGTAATTTATATTGGTCAAGCCCTCGACCTATTAGTATTAGTCAGCTAAAAATGTTACCATCCTTACACCTCTAACCTATCAACCTGATGTTCTTTCAGGGGTCTTACTAACTTATGTTATGGGAAATCTTATCTTGAGGGGGGCTTCACGCTTAGATGCTTTCAGCGTTTATCCCTTCCCGACATAGCTACTCAGCCGTGCCGCTGGCGCGACAACTGATACACCAGAGGTCAGTCCATCCCGGTCCTCTCGTACTAAGGACAGCTCCTCTCAAATTTCCTACGCCCGCGACGGATAGGGACCGAACTGTCTCACGACGTTCTGAACCCAGCTCGCGTGCCGCTTTAATGGGCGAACAGCCCAACCCTTGGGACCTACTTCAGCCCCAGGATGCGACGAGCCGACATCGAGGTGCCAAACCTCCCCGTCGATGTGGACTCTTGGGGGAGATCAGCCTGTTATCCCCGAGGTAGCTTTTATCCGTTGAGCGATGACCCTCCCACGAGGTGTCACCGGATCACTAAGCCCGACTTTCGTCCCTGCTCCACTTGTTTGTGTCGCAGTCAGGCTCCCTTCTGCCTTTGCACTCTTCGCGCGATTTCCAACCGCGCTGAGGGAACCTTTGGGCGCCTCCGTTACTCTTTCGGAGGCGACCGCCCCAGTCAAACTGCCCATCTAGCTATGTCCCGTGGCCAGCTTCATGGCCTCCGGTTAGAATCTCAATACTGTCAGGGTGGTATCCCAAGGATGGCTCCATAGTCCCTGACGAAACTATTTCCTAGCCTCCCACCTATCCTGTACAGACAATATCGAAACTCAATGCTAAACTACAGTAAAGCTCTACGGGGTCTTTCCGTCCAATCGCGGGTAGCAAGCATCTTCACTTGCACTACAATTTCGCCGGATTTGCTGTTGAGACAGTGCCCAAATCATTACGCCATTCGTGCGGGTCGGAACTTACCCGACAAGGAATTTCGCTACCTTAGGACCGTTATAGTTACGGCCGCCGTTTACTGGGGCTTAAGTTCATGCCTTCGCTTGCGCTAAGCATTCCCCTTAACCTTCCAGCACCGGGCAGGCGTCAGCTCCTATACATCAGCTTTCGCTTTAGCAGAAACCTGTGTTTTTGATAAACAGTTGCTTGGGCCTATTCTCTGCGGCCTACTCTCGTAGGCACCCCTTATCCCGAAGTTACGGGGTCAATTTGCCGAGTTCCTTAACAGCAATTCTTCCGATGGTCTTAGGATTCTCTCCTCATCTACCTGTGTCGGTTTGCGGTACGGGCACCAAACTCCTCGATAGAGACTTTTCTTGGCAGCATGAAATCAGATACTTCGCAAATAAATTTGCTTCCCCGTAACACCCTAGACTTAAGAATACACGGATTTGCCTATGTATTCATCCTCAGTGCTTAGACACACATCCAATAGTGTGCACATCCTATCCTTCTGCGTCATCCCATTTCTGATAACGTTGTTTGGTGGTATCGGAATATCAACCGATTGTACATCGCCTACGCCTTTCGGCCTCGGCTTAGGTCCCGACTTACCCTGAGCGGACGAACCTTCCTCAGGAAACCTTAGATTTTCGACCACTAAGATTCTCACTTAGTTCTCGCTACTTATGCCAGCATACTCTCTCCTGTACAGTCCACCGCTCCTTTCGGTACGACTTCTGCCCATACAGGATGCTCCTCTACCACTCGTACATAGTACGAGTCCACAGCTTCGGTGTTAGATTTTAGCCCCGGACATTTTCGGCGCAGGATCTCTTGACTAGTGAGCTATTACGCACTCTTTTAATGTATGGCTGCTTCTGAGCCAACATCCTAGTTGTCTTAGAAATCCCACATCCTTTACCACTTAATCTACACTTGGGGACCTTAGCTGGTGGTCTGGGCTGTTTCCCTTTTGACTACGGATCTTATCATTCGCAGTCTGACTGCCGTGCTAATAGTATCTGGCATT
>NZ_JAEACT010000004.1:1050000-1170000 GCF_021432385.1 Clostridium hydrogenum
GGTATTAATCTTCCTTTCGGAAGGCTATCCCCCATTGTGAGGCAGGTTGCCCACGTGTTACTCACCCGTCCGCCGCTAGGAACCGAAGTTCCTCGCTCGACTTGCATGTGTTAAGCACGCCGCCAGCGTTCGTCCTGAGCCAGGATCAAACTCTCAATTTAAAAGTTTGATTTAAGCTCATTCGCTTATATTATTAAATAGAATAAATTCTATTCAAAAGAATTGCTGGTTTACTTAATTCTATCTCTGTTTAATTTTCAAAGTTCAATGTGCTGTCATCTGACAGCTTTTATATCTTATCACTTTCATTCCATCTTGTCAACTACTTTTTTAATTTGTTTTAAAGTTTTGTTTTTCAAGATTTCAGTGATTTGTTATCGCTCACTTGCGACGTTTAATATAGTAACATATTTATTATAGTTGTTCATATTGAAACTCTCCATTATGTTAAAATAATTTCACTTTACTTATTATATAATTGAAATACTTCATTTTACTTATGCAGATACTCTAGGAAATGTTTAACGGCAAAATACCATTTCAACTTACAATTTGTCGAGGAGAAGCCAAAGTACAAAGTACAGAGTACAAAGTACAATGAAGGAGGATTTTTCTCCGCTATCGCTGCGAAAAAATCTGAAAACTTATTTTCTTTATTGCTGCGCAATCGCGCCATTGATGGCGCTCAGCGAAGCTGGCATTATATAAGTTCTAAGATTTACCTGAACAGCGTTTATTAATATACAAAGTTTTATTGCACTGCTATTGAAAGTAACTCTACTAAGGTTAAAGAACCTACATGGGCTTTACGCCCAAACCCCTAGTATGTGTATCCTTCTTTGTACTCTGTACTTTGTACTCTGCTCTAAAACTTCATCTATACTATTTTTTTATGAATGATGATCTTTTTACAACTTCCACTCCGTACTTTTCTCTTAATAAATCGATAGTTTTGTCCAAAGCCTTGTTTTTATCTTCATCTTTATTTTCATTTTCAAATAATGACATTTGCTTAATTTCACTATCACATAATCCGGAAAGCTGAACTCCTAAAAGTCTTATAGGTTCTTTTTTCCACATTTCTTTAAATATTTCGTTAGAAACTTCAATAATGCTATTTGTACAATTAGTAGGAGTTTTAAGTTTTTTCTGGTGTGAATAATTTTTGAAATTATTAGTTCTTATGGTTACTGATACAAAGCTGCAACATTTATTAGTTTTTCTAAGTCTAAATGCAACTGTTTCACAAAGTTCCATAAGCACGTTTCGTATATCATCTATTCTAGTAAGATCTTCAGAAAGAGTAGTTGAATTGCTTATATTCTTTATTTCTTCTACATTGTGATTAATGCTAGAATTATCAATTCCATTTGCATATTCCCATATCAATCTTCCATAACTTTTAAACTTATTAACCAATATATCCACATCAAAGCTCGCAAGTTCACCTATATTGTGGATAAATAATTTATTTAATTTTTCCTTTCCGCTTCTCCCTACCATAAATAAATCCCCAACAGGAAGCGGCCACATCTTAGTTTTTATTTCATTTCTATACAAGGTATTAACCTTATCTGGTTTTTCAAGCTCCGATGCCATTTTAGCAAGAAGTTTATTTGTAGATATTCCTACATTTACAGTAAAACCAAGTTCTTTTCTCACCTTTGCTTTAATTTTATATGCAAATTCAGTTGCTTCTGACTCACTTATATCGTTAGTTAAATCCATGAAACATTCATCAATAGAATACTGCTCAATAAACGGTGTGTATTCTCTTAATAATCCCATTAAATTTTTACTACATTTTTGATAAACACTAAAGGATGGCTTAAAAACTAAAATTTCGGGACATTTTTTTCTTGCAGAGTACAAACTTTCTCCTGTAACAATTCCATATTTTTTTGCAGGTGTTGATTTTGCAAGTACAACTCCATGCCTTGCTTCTTCATCCCCTCCTATAACTGAAGGAATATTTCTTATATCTATTTTTTCACCATTATTTAATTTGTCAACTGCCGTCCAGGAAAGGAAAGCAGAATTTACATCAACATGAAAAATAATTCTATCCTTTTTCATAAATCCTCTCTATTAGGCATATTAAAAAAAATAATAAGCCCAAAGTTGGACTTGTTATTTTCTTTAAGATGCCTTATTCAATTACACTTTTTAATACCTTGCCTATGCTATCATCTATAATTAAATCAGCATCTTTATCATAAGGCGTAGTAGATTTATTTATTAAAACTAGTTTACTCCCACTAAAATATCTTATTAAACCAGCAGCAGGATATACCACAAGTGAGGTTCCCCCAACTATTAACACATCTGCCTGCCTTATATATTGAACTGTTTTGTTTATTACTTCATTATCAAGACCTTCTTCATATAAAACAACATCCGGTCTTATCATTCCACCACATTCATCACATTTAGGAATACTACTATTGCTATTTACCACATAATCCAAATCAAAATGTTTACCACAACTTAAACAATAGTTTCTATGAACAGACCCATGCAATTCTAAAACATTTTTTGACCCTGCTGCTTGATGCAAACCATCAATGTTTTGTGTTATAACCGTCTTAACTTTCCCCCTTTTCTCGAGTTCAGCTAAAGCATAGTGAGCTGCATTTGGCTTAGCGTCTTTAAATATCATTTTTGCCTTATAAAATTCAAAAAAATCTTCCGGATGATTTTTAAAAAAAGTATGGCTTAACATAACTTCTGGTTGATATGAATAATTATTTTTAGTTTTGTACAAACCCGTTTCGGATCTAAAGTCAGGTATATTGCTTTCTGTTGAAACCCCAGCTCCACCAAAGAACACTATATTAGAGCTGTCATTGACTATTTTTTTTAGCTCATCTATTTTATCCAAACTAACATCTCCTAACAAAATTATTCTATTTAATTACATTCTAGCACAATAAATAAGATTTAAAAGTGCATTATATTAATTGTATATGCTTTACAGGTACGCTATAATGTATTCATACTATTTATTAACAGTAACTTAAGTAAAAATTGGAGGTGCACGTATTGATAAAAAAAATAAGAACTAGCCTCATTTCTTCCTTTGGCGAAACAGTAGGATTCCCGATTAGCACACTATTTGCTGGACTCATACTATTTATTAATTTTATAAATAGAAATAGCTTATCCAGCAGAATAATGTTAGGTTTTTCTATTCTTATTTTTATAGCAGGTATAGCTTGGCTCATATCACTATATAAATTAAAAAATAAAGTATAAATTATATTTTTTAAAACAAAAGAACACCCTAAAAAAAGATGTTCTAAATTTTCACTAACATTACTTACAAAAATAATCAAAGTAGTTACTCCCCAACTCTAGTATATAAAATTACCTTCCCACTATTCCTGGACTAGTCATATTAAGAGGATTTATTAAATCATTTAATTCCTTTTCCTTTAATATTCCCTCGCTAAGAATTATTTTTCTTACGGATTCCCCAGTTTTTATAGCTTGTTTTGCTATTTTTGCAGCTGATTTATAGCCAACATATGGACAAATCGCTGTGACTATGCCAACACTGTTATTTACAAGCTCACTGCACCTTTCTCTATTTGCAGTTATTCCCACGATACAATTATCAACAAAAGTATCAATTCCATTTGTAAGTGTTTCTAAGGATTGAAATAAATTATAGAATATAACTGGCTCAAAAGCATTCAGTTCAAGTTGTCCAGCTTCTACAGCCATCGTGACAGTAACATCATTTCCTATTATATTAAAAGCTATTTGATTTATAACCTCAGGTATTACTGGATTAACCTTCCCCGGCATTATTGACGAACCATTTTGTTTAGCAGGAAGATTTATCTCCCCCAAGCCAGTCCTAGGTCCGGATGACATTAATCTTAAATCATTTGCGATTTTAGATAAGTTCACTGCACATGTTTTTATAATCCCCGAAATTAGAGCAAAGCCATCCAAGTTTTGAGTTCCATCAATTAAATCTTGAGATTGATACAATTTCAATTTTGTAATCTTCGAAAGTTCGGGTACTATTTTACATACATATTCTTCATCTGCATTAATTCCAGTACCTATTGCCGTTCCCCCTATATTAACTACCTCCATTTCTTCTTTTGCTCTTTCGATTCTTGCTGCATCTCTCCTTATAACAGCACTATATGCTTTAAATTCCTGACCAAGAGTAATTGGAACTGCATCTTGAAGCTGTGTTCTTCCCATTTTTATAACATCTTTAAATTCTTCAGCTTTGTTATCTAATGCTTCACTTAATTCTTTCAACTTTTCAACAACTCTTGCTATTAATTTTAAGGCAGTTATTTTACCAGCTGTCGGTATAACATCATTAGTTGATTGTCCCATATTTACATGATCATTTGGACTTACAATATCATATCTTCCTTTTTCTCCACCTAATAATTCTATCGCTCTATTTGCTATCACTTCATTGGCATTCATATTTATTGATGTTCCTGCTCCGCCTTGAATTGGATCTATAATAAAATCTTCTCTAAATTTTCCTTCTATTATCTCATTACAAGCTTCAATTATTGCCTCTGCAAGTTTATTTTCTAATAACCCAATCTCATTATTTGTAATTGCAGCAGCTTTTTTTATTTCCGCAATACTTGTTATAAATTCTGTGTTTAATTTTAGAGTTGTAATTCTAAAGTTATTTGCCCCTCTTAAAGTTTGAACCCCATAATACACATCCTTTGGCACCCTTGCTTCACCTATAGAATCACTTTCAATTCTAAAATCCATTAAAATTCCCTCCTAAAATAAAGTCTAAATTTATGATGCATAACTTGCACATATATTTGCAAGTTATTATTCTTTCAAAACTGCATCGTCCATTTTTTTACATATGCTTTTCTTTGTTTTTACACTTTTGAGATATATCAATATATTTTTGCTGTTTTATTATTTTACACAGCTACATATTAACATATTATTAAAAACAAGTCTATATGTGACTTGAACGAATTCCTTCATTTTAGATGGTACAATTTTAAATTATGACTAAATTCATATAACAATAATTCACCAATATATTTATTAACATTTTGAGCATTCATTTTTCAGTAAATTCAGAATAATTTTAATGTATTCTTATACCCCTTATTCCAAGAAATGCACATATAATTCACACCAGTATTGTTTTTGAGAAAATAGCAAAAAAGTAACTTAAAAACAAACGAACTGTCAAAAATATTACTTGATAATTATTTTTTGACAGTTCGTTTATTAAATAATTCAATAAATTAATATAAATTTTTTTTTAATTTCACATATATTCTTATATACATCTATTTAGTGCACTTATCAACGCATTAAGTGATGCTGTATCTATATTGTCCGATATGCCAACTCCATAATATCTTTTACCTTTAGCTTCTATTTGTATATATGCTACAGCCTTTGAATGTGAACCTACATTAAGGGCATGCTCATCATAAGATATAAACTTGCAACAATTTATGTTATTTGAATGTAATGCATTAAAGAACGCATCTACAGGTCCATTACCAATGCCCTCTATTTTCTTATTCACATCATTAATTGATATTAAAGCTTCAATGTCAACCGAATTTTCATCATTCTCTACATTTTGAACGGAATGAAGTTTATAATTTTTTAAACAATATGGTTCTTTTCTATCAAGGTATTCACTTTTAAAAAACTCAAATATTTGCTTAGGTGTAAGTTCTATTCCAAGTTCATCGGATTTTGCCTTTATTACTTTTCCAAACTCTGGGTGCATAGCCTTTGGAAGTATAAACCCGAAATCACTTTCCATTATATATGCAGTTCCGCCTTTTCCTGATTGACTATTTATACGGATTATTTCTTCATATTCCCTACCTAAGTCATGCGGGTCAACTGGGATATATGGCACTTCCCAATACGGATTATTCTCTTCCTTGATTACATGAAGTCCCTTTCTTATGGCATCTTGGTGTGATCCTGAAAACGCCGTAAATACAAGCTTACCTGCATACGGATGACGTTCATGAACATTCATTTTTGTGCATTCTTCATATACTTCAACTACATTATTTAAATCTGAAAAATCAAGTTCAGGATTTATTCCCTCTGAATACATATTAAGTGCCATTGTCATTATATCAAGATTTCCCGTTCTCTCACCATTTCCAAATAATGTTCCCTCAATTCTATCTGCTCCAGCTAAAATTCCAAGTTCACTGGCAGCAGTACAAGTTCCTCTATCATTATGAGTATGTAGACTCACTATAACACTTTCCCTGCTTTTTAAATTCTTGCAAAACCATTCTATTTGATCTGCATATACATTAGGTGTAGCCATTTCTACAGTTGCTGGTAAATTAATAATAGACTTATTAGCAGTTGTAGGTTTCCATACCTCAAGTACAGCCTCGCAAATTTCAAGTGCATATTCAAGTTCTGTACCTGTAAAACTCTCTGGTGAATATTCAAAAGTAAACTTAGTCTCAGGATATTTATCCTTATACTTATTAAGGAGTTCTGCTCCATAAACAGCTATATCAATTATTTCTTTTTTCCCTTTATTAAATACAACTTTTCTTTGAAGCACTGATGTAGAATTATACAAGTGGACAATTGCGTTTTTAACCCCACGAAGAGCCTCAAAGGTTTTTTCTATTAAGTTCTCCCTAGCCTGTGTTAATACCTGTATAGTTACATCATCTGGTATCATATTCTCCTCTATCAATGTTCTTAAAAAATTATATTCCGTATTTGAAGCTGAAGGAAATCCAACCTCTATTTCTTTGAACCCCAAATCTACAAGCAAATTAAACATTTTTATTTTTTCATCTACATTCATTGGCACTGGCAAGGATTGATTTCCATCTCTTAAATCAACGCTGCACCATATTGGTGCCTTTTCAATTTCTTTATCAGGCCACTCACGATTTTTAATATTGACCTTTGGATACTTTTTATACTTTTTATAATTCATTTAAATAGCCCCCTTATCAATCTACTCTTACTCTTTTTTAAATAAAAAAGCCCCAATCTCTAATACATTCTAGAGACGAGGCTAACCCGCGGTACCACTCCAATTAACTTTAGTTAAAAAGTTCACTTTTCAATGGCACTAAGACCATCTATCCACATAACGGTGGAATTCCGTTCTACCCTACTAAAGATAAACCATCGTGAAACTTAAAATTTATTTGTACCAAAATGCCATCTTCTAGGCATTATGGTTCACATGAATTTTAATAGTTGAACTGGTATATCTAAAAGTTCAGGAGACCGCTCACAGACGAGTTCAGAATATAAAAATTACCGCATCACAGCTACCACGGCTCTCTGAAACTTTTATTGATTCCTACTACTTCTGATCATTGCAGTTTTATCGATATATTTAAGTTATTGCTATTTTACTATACTAAATTTTCAAAGTAAATATAAAAATATTCAAAATATTAATTTAATTTTTTTGAGATTATTTTTTGATAATTCATTATTAACTAGTTTGTTTTTTTGCTTTGTTCTAAACCTAACTATTTTTTACGGCAACAATAAGACCATCCCCTACAGGTAAAAGTGTACTTTTTAACTCTTTGCAGTTTACAACTAAATTATTAAATTGCTCATTATATTCTATAAATATTGCAAAAAACAAAATAGAGTAAAGAAAATTAAGTATTTCTTCACTCTATTCTAAACTTTATTTTACATCCAAATGATATGGATACATTGCAACTACTATATTATCATATTTAAGTAAGGATTCTCTCAATATCAATCCTGTATGATTGTGTAGGAATTGTCCTGCCCATCCACTAGTCATAAATTGAGGTAAAATAACAGTTATCTTTTCATTTTGATCAGCTGCTTTTGATATTACTCCAATGTACTCAACAAGAGGAGTGATTATAGCTCTATATGGTGAATACTTTGAAACAAGTAGTATATCTGTATCAAGTTCTTCCCATCTCCCTTTAAGCTTATCAATATATTCCTTATTAGGTGAAACATTAAGTGCAATTACATCTGGTGTTATACTTCTTGCATATTTTAATGCACCCAAAGTTGCTTTGTTTAAACTTGAAATAGGAACTACTATTACGTGATCAAAGTGTTTACCAAGATCACAATTTATAATTTCTTCTTCAGTAGTTCTAAGTCCGTCTGCAACCTTATTATAGTGTTTTTTAATACTCATCATCATAAATGCAATTATTGGAATAAGTATTACTACAACCCAAGCACCTTCAATAAATTTTCCACCCATTATTACTCCTGCTGTTACAAGTGTCATTATTGATCCAAAACCATTAATAATTTTACCTTTAGTCCTTCCAGGTGCATCAGATTTTTGCCAGTGGATTACCATACCTGCTTGTGCTAAAGTAAATGATATAAAAACTCCAACTGAATATAAGTTTATAAGTGCATCCGTGCTTGCTTTAAATATTAATGTAAGAACACAGGCAATAACTGTTAAAAATACAATTCCATTTGAATAGCTTAATCTTTTTCCTCTAGTAGAAAAGCTTCGTGGCATATATCCATCCCTTGCCATTACAGACATAAGCATTGGAAAGCCTGTGAAGGCAGTATTACATGCCATTAAAAGTATGATTGCTGTAGTAAATTGTATTACATAGAACATAAAATTATAACCACCAAATACGCCATAAGCAATTTGAGCTAATACAGTTACTTTAGTATTCTCAATATATACAGCATGGTAAAATCTGGCAAGTATTGACGTTCCTCCAAATATAAAAAATATAGTTCCTGTAAGTAAACACATTACCTTTATGGCATTTTTCTGACTTGGTTCTTTAAAATTTGGCACTGCATTACTTACAGCTTCAATTCCAGTTAAGGCAGAACATCCTGAAGAAAATGCCCTTAAAATTAAAAATAAGCCTATTTGTCCACCCATTTTAAGATTATCATGAAGCATCGGTGCTGGTGCTCCATAAATTGCATATTTTATAAGTCCATATACAATCATAAAAAGCATACTAAAAATAAATAAATATGTAGGGATACTAAATATCCTTGAAGACTCGCCAACCCCTCTTAAGTTTAAAATTGTAAGTATAATTATAAGCCCAATTACCATTTCAACTTTATGCGTATATAGACCAGAAAAAGCTGGTATAGATATTACTGCTGCAACACCAGCACTGGCACTAACTGCAACTGTTAAAATATAATCTAGGAGCAGCGCGGCACCTGCAACAAGTCCAGCATTAACGCCTATATTTTCTTTTGCAACTATATAAGCTCCGCCACCATGTGGATATTCCTTTATTATCTGCGTATAGGATATTGTAAGTACAAAAAGTAAAACTATTATTGCAATTGAAATATAACCAAGGTATTCATAAGAAAGCATTCCTATTGCTGGTATTAAAACTAGTAGCACTTCCTGCGCTGCATAAGCTACTGATGAAACAGCATCGCTTGCCATTACAGCAAGACCAAAAGGCACATTATATTTTTCACTACCACTTTGTTCATTTGCCAATGGCTGACCAATGAGTATGTCAAGAAACTTTTTTAACATTTTATTCCTCCTTAGTGATATATATGTATCTAATTAATTATATTATATTTAAAAAGAATATCAATCTATATTCTTTAATATTTTTAACTTTTATAAAAAATGAGATATAGGTTAAAAATATTAACAAAAATTAATTTTATGCCAATATTTTTAGCATAAAATGAAATTTTGTAATCACTTTTATATCACTTTTTCATTCTAACTTAATTAATTTGTTCCAAAGCTCGCCATATTTTTTCTTAAGGTTGACTATTTTAAATGCGTTTTTATCAACAAATGTCTGTGTTGTTTCTCCTTCAGCTATAAGTTTACTGTCCTTTTCTCTTATTACTTTATATTGAAGCAATACTTTAACAGGACTAAGTTCCTTCAAGGAAGTCTCAATCAAAAGTTCATCTGCATAAGTTGCTCCTTCATGATATTTGCATCGCGTTTCCACAAGCGGCATCATTATGCCCATTTCTTCCATATCTTTATATTGAATACCTGCTTTTCTTATAAAGTCCTCTCTTGCAACCTCAAAATAAATATAATAATTTGAGTGATATACTATTCCCATCTTATCAGTTTCTGCATATCTAACTTTAATCTTGGTACTACTTTTAAACATATTCTCTCCTGCTTTCATTTTTTTTATGTAGTTTTGCGTTCTATCAATTCTATAGGTAAAATATTTTCTATTTTTACATCTTTACCGTTAATCTCATCTATGAGAAGCTTTACAGCCATTTCACCCATTTGTCTTAATGGCTGCCTAATTGTAGTTATCTGTGGAACAATTAGAGAAGCAATATCAGTATCATCATACCCTACTATCTTTAATTCTTCTGTTATTTTCTTTCCAATAGAATCAGCTACTTGAATAATTGATGCTGCTATAATATCACTACTTGCAAATATACCATCTATATCAGGATGCTCATCAAACATCTTTTGTACTAACTTTATATAATTTTCAAAAGTATCTAACTTTGTTTGCTTTATTACATAATCTATATTATTTTCTTTCACAACATCCATAAATGCAACATATCGTTTATTAGCAGGTGTATTAAGTTCAAGTGGTCCACTTATATGTGCCAGTTTTTTACACCCCTTTGTAATTAAAAGTTTTGTAGCTAAAAATCCACCTTTGTAATTATCAGATGTTATAAAAGGTATGCTTTCAGAAATATTTCTATCAAAAGTGATTATAGGTAATTTATGATTTAAATATTCAGCTGTTTCAAGTGTATGACTGCCCATTATTATCCCGTCTACTTGATTTCGTCTAAGCATATTAATATAATCTTTTTCCTTAATTTTATCTTTATATGAATTGCACAATAATATCTTATATCCATTTTCATACGCATAATATTCTATATAATTAGCAAGTTTAGCAAAAAAAGGATGTGATACATCTGGAATTATAAGTCCTATTATATTAGATTTCTTTCTATACAAAGATCTTGCTACTTCATTAGGTTCATAGTTAAGTTTTTTCATAGCATCTTCAACATTTTTTCTCGTTTCTTTGCTTATATATCCTCTATTATTAAGTACTCTCGAAACAGTTGTAACAGCTACACCTGCTAATTGTGCTACGTCCTTAATTGTTGACATAAAAACACTCCTTAAAATTAGTTAAATTACACCTAAATTATATAATAATGAAATAAACTTGTCTATGAGAATATTGACATGAAGCCTTGCACTTAAATATTATTCTTACCGAGGTTTTCAAGTCTGTTTTTTTTTAAGCACCTGTTACCACCATTCTTTGTGATTAATTAATCTTTATCCCCAAATAATTGATTTAAAATATTAGATATTCATACTAATATTTCAGTTATTTTTCATAACATTGTCTTTAGATTCTAAGTATATATAATTTATGTCGTTTTAGATATGAAACCGGTTGACATATTCGTCTAAACAGCGTAGAATAATATTAGTAGGGTTTACAATTTTTAAAAGGAGGGTGTAAAATATGTCCGTAAAAAACAAGGTGCAACTTATTACCTATGCAGATTCCTTAGGTGGTGATTTAAAAACTCTCAATACAATTTTGGTGAAATACTTTTCCGATATCTGTGAAGGTGGAATTCACATTTTGCCTCCATTTCCTTCATCAGGTGACAGAGGATTTGCTCCACTTACGTATTTTGAAATAGATCCAAAATTCGGTACATGGAATGACATAGAAGCAATAGGTGAAAATTTTGATATATTAGTTGATTTAATGGTTAATCATATTTCTAGACAATCAATCTATTTTGAAGATTTTTTAAAAAAAGGTAGAAAATCTGAATATGCAGATTTATTCCTTACATTAGATAAGGTTTGGAAAGATGGGCAACCTGTTGAAGAGGATATAGAAAAAATGTTTCTTCGCAGAAAAGTGCCTTATTCTGTTTTCAATATAGAAGAAACCGGGAAAGAAGAAAAAGTGTGGACAAGTTTCGGAAAAGGCCAACAATCTGAACAAATAGATTTAGATATAAAATCCCAAAAAACAAAGCAACTAATTAAAGATTTCTTTAATAATTTTAGTAAACATAATATCAAAATAGTAAGGCTAGATGCTGTTGGATATGTTATAAAGAAACTTGGAACAAGTTGTTTTTTTGTTGAACCAGAAATATATGACTTCTTAGATTGGATTATTAAACTAGCAAATTCCTTTGGAATAGAACTACTTCCAGAGGTTCATTCACAATATGAAACTCAATACAAACTCGCAGAGCATGGTTTTTGGATTTATGATTTTATTTTACCGTATACTGTTCTTGATACACTTATAAATAAGTCAAGTGAAAAGCTTTGCAAATATCTAAAAGATCGTCCTAAAAATCAATTTACAACTCTCGATTGTCATGATGGTATTCCAGTAAAACCAGATATGGATGATCTTATTGATAGCAAAACTGCACAAAAAGTGGTAGATGTATGCATAAAAAGAGGAGCTAGTGTAAGTCATATTTTAACAGATAAGTATAAAGATAAAGATGGTTTTGACGTTCATCAGATTTTGTGTTCATATTACTCTGCTTTAGGCTGTGATGATGATGCATATATAGCTGCAAGAGCTATTCAACTTTTTGTACCTGGAATACCTCAAATATATTATGTTGGCTTGCTTGCAGGCGAAAATGATTACCAGCAAGCAAAAGAAACTGGAGAAGGCCGTGAAATTAATCGCCACAATTACACTGTAGATGAAATAGAAAAATCACTTCAAAGGGAAGTAGTTCAAAGACTATTAAAACTTATCAGACTTAGGAATGAATATGACGCATTTAATGGGGATTTTAAGGTTATAGATTCTCCTAATAATGAAATCAAACTTGCTTGGGATAAAGACGATAAAAAATGCAGCTTATTCATAGACTTAAAAACAAATAAGACTATAATAAACTATATTGATGATAACGGTAATACTGTTCAATATTTAGCTTAGTATTGATTTAAATAGACCATGTAAAATGAAAACACTAGTAGATTTGTGTAAGTAAATCTACTAGTGTTTTTTTGAATTAATCCAAAATGCTAAAGTAACAATATTTATAAATTATATATCTTTCTAATCTCTTCAAGTTCTGGAAGATTTGTCACAGCCCCAGTATACTTAAGCTTATAAGCACTCACTGCAAATCCAAGATCTAGTGCCTTTCTTATGTTGTATCCTTTTATAATCGCTGCATAAAATCCAGACCAAAATGCATCTCCAGCCCCTGTGGTATCCACAACATCGGTTGCTAAAGTATTAAACTTTATAGTTTCAACTCCATTTGAAGCTATTGCTCCATCTTTGCCAAGTGTCATTACTACAAGCTTCGCACCAAGTTTAAGAAATTTACTTACTTGATTTTCAGGTGTATCACTTCCAAATATTCTCTCTGCATCATCTTCTGATGGTTTTACAATATCAACTTTATTAATTATATCTTTTACATATTCTATTCCATTTTCACTCTTATCCCAAATCATTCTATGATAATTTGGATCAAAACCAATAATAATATTATTTTTTTTACACTCATCAATAATTTTAAATATGGTCTCTCTTGAACTTTTCCTTGAAATAGGCCAGCAAGAAAAATGCACAATCTTTGATTTCTTCACAATTTCAGATACTTTAGAATTAAAATTCAAATGATAGTCCGCTTCGCGATAAAATATTGGTACAGGAGTAGCTTTACTTTTAGTTACTAGAACTAAACTTGTTGAGTAGTCAACCATATCGATATACTCAGTATCAATGTTGGCATCCTTAAGTTTTTTTATCAAAAACTTTCCCAAATTATCATTTCCAACTGCTGAAATAACACATGAATTTATACCTAATTTTTTTACATTCATTGCTATATTAGCAGGTGACCCTCCAAAAAATTTATTATAAGTATCAGAATCAAATTCTTCACCATAATCTTGTGATATCATATCAATTAAAAGTTCTCCTACAGTAAGAACATCATTTTCTGTCTCTTTAAACATTATTTTATTTTCAAATTCGACCATTTTTTTCACCACTTTACTATTGAAGTATATAAACTTTGCATTCATACGGTTTCAATTTTATATTTTTTATTTCGCCATCATCCATATTATAATTTCCAATTACTGTTTTGAAGGAAGCATATTTAATATCTTCTGGCATACAAAACATTGGTTCATTTTTAGTAAAATTACATATAACAAGCAACTTTTTATCATCTAAAGTTCTTGTATATGCATATATCTCTTTATCATCTTCTAAAATTAAATCATATCTACCATAAACAACTATTTCATTTTCTTTTCTTATTTTTATTAATTTTCTATAGTAATTAAATATAGAATTTGGATCATTTATTTGATTTTCAACATTTATTTCCTTATATCTAGGGTTTATTTTTATCCATGGCTCAACCCCTGGTTTTGTAAATCCAGCATTTTCACTACCGCTCCATTGCATTGGAGTACGTGCATTATCTCTTGAAAGCTCATGAAGGTAATTCATAAAATCATCTTTATTTTTGCCTTTAATTTCAACTTCTTCTTTGTAGTGATTTATAGCCCCTATATCCCTATAATCTTTTATATCTTCAAAAGAAACATTTGTCATTCCAATTTCTTCACCTTGATATATATACGGAGTTCCCTGCTGCATATGAAGACATGTTCCTAACATTTTAGCTGACTTGTCCCAATAAGAGCCATCATCTCCAAATCTAGATACAACCCTAGGCTGGTCATGATTGTTCCAATAAAGGCTGTTCCATCCACCATTTTCAAGTCCTTTTTGCCATTTTGTAAATATATTCTTTAACTTTACTAAGTCAAATGGTTTTTTTATAAAACTTGATTCATCTCTATCAATATCCATATGTTCAAATTCAAATACCATATTTAGTTCTTTTCTATCTTCTCCGACATATTTCATAGCAATTTTCGGAGTTACAAGCGGTGTTTCACCAACCGTCATTATGTCATATTTACTTAAAACTTTTGCATTTAATTCACTAATATATTCATGAACTCTTGGTCCGTTCATTATTACAGAATCCTTATCGCCATAAAGGCTTCCCTCCGCTTTTACTCCATCTGGGAAGGTTTGATCTTTAGAAATCATATTTATAACATCCATTCTAAATCCGTCAATCCCCTTATCAAGCCAAAACATCACAATATCTTCAACTTCTTTTCTGACTTTAGGATTTTCCCAATTTAAATCCGGCTGTTTTTTTGAAAAGCAATGCAAATAATACATATCAGTGTTTTTATCATATTCCCAAGCAGATCCTGCAAAAGAACCACCCCAATTGTTTGGTTCTTTTCCATTTTTAGAATCCTTCCATATATAATAGTCTCTATATTCGTTATTTTTAGATTTCCTGCTTTCAACAAACCATCTATGTTCATCCGAAGTATGATTAACTACTAAATCCATTAAAATCTTTAAATCTCTTTTATGTGCCTCTTTAAGTAATTCGTTAAAATCATCCATACTCCCAAACTCATTCATTATGTCTCTATAATCACTTATGTCATACCCATTATCATCATTAGGAGATTTATATATAGGGCAAAGCCATATTACATTTGCCCCTAAAAATTTAACATAATCTAAATTTTCTATTATTCCCTTTAAATCTCCTACACCATCTTCATTTGTATCTTTAAAACTTCTTGGATATATTTGATAAACTACGCTTTCTTTCCACCACTTTTTCTGCATATAGCTCTCCTCCAAATTATTTTATAGATCCTTGAAGTACACCATTTATAATATGTTTTTGTAGGAATAGATAAACTACTATTACTGGTATAATAGTTAACATAAGTCCTGCCATTGACAAACCATAATCAACTGTATAAGTACCATAGAAATAATAAGTTGAAAGAGGTAATGTTCTTTCATTTGGAGCTACAAGAATTAGTGATGGTAACAAGAAGTCATTCCATATCCACAATATATCAAGTATTAATACTGTCATAGTTGTTGGTTTTAATAGTGGAAATACTACTTTCCAAAATGTTTGAAGCTGTGTGCATCCATCTATCATAGCTGCTTCCTCAAGTTCCTTAGGTATGCTCTTTATGAAGCCATGATACATAAATACAGCAAGAGCTACTCCAAATCCGAGATACATATATATTAGGGCCCATTTACTATTTAGCATGTGGATGGAACCATATATTTTAACAAGAGGTATCATTATTCCTTGAAAAGGTATTATCATAGATGCAACCATTATTAAGAAAATAGCATTGTTAAATTTCCATTTTTTCCTTGCAAGTACATATGCCGTCATAGATGAGAGAACAACTATAAGTAAAACACTACAAGTAGTTACTATTAATGAATTTACAAAGGCATGTACATAGTCCATTTTTTCAAATGCACTTACATAATTTGCAAGGCTTATTTTGCCTGGTGCTTTTAAAGGATTAATTAAAATTTCAGCATTTGTCTTAAATGAGTTAAATAAAACAAATAAAAATGGAACTAAATAAGCAAATAATAAAACTGCAAGAATAATTGTTTTTATAATACTTGACATAAACTTTTGCTTCTTCATTAGCTTTCCACCTCCATTTTTTTACTGAAATAAACTTGTATTATAGTTATACCTGCAACCATTAAGAACAAGAAAAATGCTTGAGCTTGTCCTACGCCATACTGTTGAGATAAAAATGCCTTCTGATAAACTGTCATTGCTACCATTTGAGTAGATCCATAAGGTCCTCCATTGGTAAGTGATAAGTTTACATCGTATATCATAAAACACCTTTGAAGGGACAAGAATATACATATGGTAAAAGACGGAATCATCATTGGGAGTATTATACTTCTCATTTTTCTGAAGCTAGTAGCTCCATCTATATCTGCTGCTTCCAATATATCTTTTGGCACTCCCATAAACCCTGCTATATAAATAATCATCATATATCCAGAATACTGCCATATTCCAACTATTACTAAAGTCCAGAATGCCTTTTTAGGATTAGCCAGCCATGAAGTTGAAAATATTGCTAGATGCAAATTTTTTCCTATATAAACAAGTACATTAGAAAAAATAAACTGCCATACATAACCAAGTAGTATACCTCCAATAAGATTAGGTGTAAAGAAACCACTCCTAAATAAATTTTGTGCTTTCACTCCACTTGTTAAAATGTATGCTAATAAAAATGCAATAACATTAGTTAAAATTACAGTAAAAAATACATACTTTAATGTTAATACGAATGATGCCCAAAATGCTTGGTCTTTAAAAACCGCTAAATAATTTTTAATTCCAACCATCGAGTGAGTGGCAGAAATACCATTCCAATCAGTAAAAGTTAAATAAATACCAAATAAAAACGGTAGTATGATTACAGTAAAAAATATAAAGGTAGTTGGTCCAGCAAATATTAAATATGTTTTTAATTTTCCAAGAAAACTTTTCTCCTGATTCACATTTACCATCCTTTCTTTTATAAAATTTAAGTATACTTCCAACAAAATTATTACTTTTAAAAAATGGAAAGGGCATTAAGCCCTTTTCGTTTTTTTAATTAATATAGGGTTACCGACTCAACTATTAAGTTATGCATGCCTCATAATGCCTAGAACATGGCATTTTGAAACATGTATAACTTAAGTTTCGGTGCGATAACCCTTTACTCACACCAAACGTAAACTTAATAAATATTTATACGCTATTTTAATAACTTATTTTACAGTTTTCCAGTATTCCTGAATTTCATTAGCTAAACCTGCTTTATCAAGTTTACCAGCAACATATTTTTGCATAGATGCTCCTACTTTTGTTCCATGGTCAGAAGGTAAAACTGCCATGAATTCTATTGTGCGTTTGCTATTTACATAGTCTTTTATTGATTTTGATAAAGGATCATTAGGTGTCATTGTTATATTCTTAAATGCAGGAATTACATTAGCTTTATTTACTAAAGCCTCTTGACCATCTTTGCTATAAACTAACCAATTTAAGAATTTCTCAGCAGCTGCCTGCTGATCTTTATTATTATCTACCTTGTCTATTCCTATATATTTTGTAACTCCTACTGCAATTCCATTATTACCATAATCAGAAGCATTGTTGCTTACAGGTACTGGTATAAATCCAAAGTCTGTGTTATCCCCTGCAAACTGCTTAATTTGTGGCCAAGCCCATTCTCCCATGAACCAGAAACCAACTTTTCCCTGTCCAATATATTGTTGATCTTTTTCATAAGTAGCTGATAACGGATCTGCTTTATCTATGTTATATTTCTTTAAAACATCCAAAGTATTTAGTATTCCATTATATTGCTTATTTTGAGTTAAGTTAACTTTTCCTGCCTTTAAATCATCTAAGAATTTAGCGTTTTCTTTAGGATCATTAGATTGTGTTCCATATACTGTTCCAAAGAAATGTGAGCCAAGTGACCAATCCATTGGTGAAAGAGCAACAGCTGATGCTCCTGTAGCTTGCACTTTTTGGAAAGCTTGTTCTAAATCATTTGTTGTTTTTATTGTCGTTGGATCTACCCCAGCTTTATCTAACACCTTTTTATTGTATATAATACCGTCACCCTCTACTGTAAGCGGAAATCCCATTATTTTTCCATCAAGTTTAACAGTATCAAGACTTCCGTCTTCTGCATCCTTAACCCATTTTTCACTTGATAAATCTAAAAATTTGTCTTTAAAACTAATAACATCACCTGGATCTACTATTGATAATGCTGGTGCATTCTGTGAAGAATACATTGTACTTAATTTTTGAAATGGTGACTGTCCAGTTGGACATGGAATAACATTTATTGTTATGTTGGGATTAGCCTTTGAAAATGTTTTTGCCGCATCTTCTAGTTGTGTTTCAATTTCACCTTTTGAATTCATCATACTTATTGTTACTTTTTTTGATGAACTTGATGAACTTGATTCACTAGTTCCACAACCCGCCAATAAACTACCTGTAACTGCAATTACGGCTATTAATGACAATATTTTTTTACATTTCATGTTTATTCCCCCTAAACTATTTTAATTGTTATCTTAGTTTAATTTTTTAAATATTCACTTGATGTTTTTATTATATACGTTTACATTTTATATGTCAACCGTTTTCATGTGCTTTTTTATAAATATTATTCGTTTACATATGTGCAATCATACATATATATGTTGTAAAATGATTGAAATATCTAAATTGACTGTCAATTATAATATAAAAAAGCATGTTAAAAAGGATGTCATTTCCATGGTACCGATTGACATATAAAAACGTTTACCATATAATATAAGTCAAAATATATAGCCGTAGTTTTCCTATTAAAAGATTTCTATTTTTAAATATTTAGCACGGAGGAAAAATAGTATGTTAAAAGAGTTTAAAATTGTAAAAGCTGAAGATGCTTTAAAAAAAGCGAGAAAAAATTTAAATAATCGTTATAGACTAGGATATCATATTATGGCACAAGCTAATTGGATAAATGATCCTAATGGATTAATTCAATATAAAGGAGAGTATCATGTATTTTATCAGCATCATCCTTATGATGAAAACTGGGGACCTATGCATTGGGGCCATGTAAAAAGTAAGGATCTTGTACATTGGGAGTATTGTCCAATTGCTTTAGCACCAGGAGATGGGTTCGACAAAGATGGATGCTTTTCAGGAAGTTCTGTTGATAATAATGGTGAATTAACATTAATCTATACAGGTCATAATTATATAGATAAAGAAAAGGATACTTTTTATGAAAATCAGAATATTGCTGTAAGTACCGATGGAATAAATTTTAAGAAATTAAATCAAAATCCAATTATAGCCAAGCCACCTGTTGATAGTCTCCACCATTTTAGAGATCCAAAGGTATGGAAGCATGATGATAAATGGTATATGGTATTAGGTAATGCTACTAAAGAAAATATAGGAAGAGCAATTTTATATATTTCAAAGGATTTGCGTAAGTGGGAATATGTTGGAGTACTTGCAACGAGTAATAGCGAACTTGGATATATGTGGGAATGCCCTGATTTCTTTGAGCTAGATGGAAAAAACGTATTAATATTTTCACCACAAGGTATAGATAAAAAAGGTGATTTATACTGCAATTTGCATCAAAATGGTTATTTAGTTGGAAAATATGATTATGAAAAAAATCAATTCACACATGGTTCATTTAAAGAACTAGATAATGGACATGATTTTTATGCAACTCAAACATTTTTAGATGATAAAGGGCGTAGAATTGCTATAGGTTGGATGGATATGTGGGAATCAGATATGATAACTAAACAAGATGGCTGGTGTGGAGCATTAACACTTCCACGTGTGCTTAGATTGGGGAAAAATAACAAGATTTTAATGAATCCTGTTGAAGAATTAAAAATGCTTCGCGAATCAGAATATAATGAATGTGTAAATAAGTATATATGTGATACTGAAAGTTATTTATCAAAATTAAATGATAAGTTAATAGAATTAAAAGTTGTATTTGATTTAAATGATTGTAATGCAAAATCTTTTGGTCTGAAATTTAAAGGAGTAAAAAAAGAAGAAACTTTATTAACTTACAATTCAGATGATCAAAAATTAGTACTTGACTGTTCTAAATGTGGAAAAGAAAAAGATGGAATTAGAAAATCTTCATTGGAAAAAACTTCAAAATTATTTTTACAAATATTTTTAGACAGATCATCTATCGAAATATTTGTAAATGATGGAGAAGCAACCCTTACAAGTCGCATTTATCCTAAAGAAGATATGTTGGAAGTTGAAGTCTTCGCCAAGAGTGGTGGTGTGAGAGTAGAAGAATTTACTTATTGGACTTTGGGTGATATTTGGAGATAGACTTCACAAGGAAATGTACATTAGAAGTATAATCATAAAAAACAATTCTAGTATTAATGTATTGATTTTATAAGTAAAATATAAAAAGATACTGATAAATTCCATTTTTTTGAAATGCATTGTTAATTTTATTTTATTGTGCTATCATATTGAATTGTAAGGTGGTGGTAATTTATGATTAATATAATACCTAATAGTCAAATCAGAAAAATAAATTATTACTGGCAAGACGTATTAGATTATAAACCTCAAGATAAAATTTCCAGCTCACAAGTAATTCCAGAAAGCTGTTTAAAAGGTTCAAATAAAATAATGATATTTCATATAAATAAAATATCATTCTTAAAAACTGATCCACTTTTATTTGATGATGTAAGCAATTTTATAAGCACACATTATTCATATAAAACAGTAAATGGGGATTGCTTTATTAAAAATTTTAAAGGCACTATATGCAAAAATGACACCATATACTTCTATTATCTTGCTGAAAACAATCTAATGCACGATACATTAGATTCAAATTACTTATTACGACTATTAACTCCTTCTGATGTAAGTTCTCTTAACAACTTAAAAAAATTATGTTCAAAAGCAGAACTGAAAATGTCCAATATAGATTTAACACAACCTGTTGTATTAGGTTGCTTTTATAAAAATAATTTAATTTGCGTATCAAGTTTAGAATTTTTGCAAAATGATATAGCAAACATAAAGGTTTTAATACATCCTGAATTCGAAAAGAATGGAATAGGAAAACTTACGCTTAAAGCCATATGTCAATATGGACTTTCTCAAAATAAAATTATCCAATACAAATTTTCTGAAACTGATACTTATTCAAAAATGATTGCCGAAACCTTGGGATTTAAATTGTATGTAATACAAGAAAACTTGGAAGTCGGAGGACAGAGTACAGAGTACAAAGTACAGTGAAGGTAAATTTTCTGCTAAGGCAGAAAATTTTAAAAATAAAAATTATGATGCTCAGCTTTGCTGTGAGCATCACCTTTTATATTATATTTAAAGTAGCTATCGCATAAAATTATTTTATGCACAAATCTTAAATATTGCGAACCATTATTCAGAGTACAACTGACAGAGTACAGAATACAGTGAAGGATGATTTTCTTCCGCCTTGCTACAGAAAATCTTATAACTTATTTTTTGATTGCTTACGCAATCGCTATATTATCAATATTGTTCAGCGAAGCTGACAATATTTAAGTTTAAGATTTACATGACGAAAGGAATGCAAATCAACCTTCGTTGTACTCTGTACTCTGTACTTTGTACTCTGCTTTTATTATTCTAATTTTCCCAAGATTTCTGCTCCCTTTGCGCATACTAATTTATATGTTACAAAGTCTACAACCAAGTACACAATCGAAATTGCAATAAAAGTTATAGTAGCACTCGGCATTGTAACTACTACTGCAATAACCGTAACAGCTCCAGCAATAATTGCAGGTACAACTGCAAATAAAACATTCAAATTTTGCTTAACAGCTCTTTGTTCATTATCCCACTCAAGCTTAGGGAACCTTATATCGATTAAAATTCCTATTGCAGCTGAAAAGGCTATTCCAAAAGTTCCTGCAATTATAGAAAATAAGCCTATATAAATCGGAAGTTTCATTACTATACACGCAACGACTACTAAAAGTATGTGTCCTGCCAAAGCCACTATAATTCCAGAAAATAATTTTGCCGTAATTTGCTGTTCATATGATACAGGAATATACTTCATGACAAAGAAGTTATCACCCTCTCTTGAAATAGAAGTACATGTAACAACATTCATAGCTCCTATAAACACACCAAAAGCTGCAGCACCTGCTACAATTATAGGATAATTTGAACTGGAGCCAAACAAACTTATTAATTGATCTTTAGAAGGCCCATTATTTTGTGATGTACCAAAAAATACAGGTATAATTATAATTAAAGGCCATATTACATCAGGAAGTACACAGTTAACAAAATATGCAGGGGTTCTAACAAGCAATTTTAGTTCTTTAATAGTATAAGCCGCTACAATTGATCTTCTATTAACTGCCTTAGATAATTCAGATTCATTCATTGCCTTCCTCTTTGAACCTGATTCAGAAAGTCCTACAACTCCCTTTAGGTAAAAAGCTTTACTTAAACTTAATATTATAACAAGACTCAAAATATTTATTAAAACAAAAATTGCAAGCTGTAAAAATCCATAAAAATTACTGCAATTAATGAGTGCATCAGCTGCAATCCTACCTCCTGGGAAAACACTTCCGGCCGTTTTACTTATATTTTTTATATTATTTGAAAATTGGTTAGCATTATGACCACCAACCATTCTACTAACTATATTAATGCCAAAGGCAAAAACAACTCCAATTATTCCAGCCATCATCTTAAAAAAATCTTTGCTCTTTGATAAGTTAACTAATGGCATAATTAGCATACTTATTAAAAGCGCTAAAGCAAGCGGCAATATTGGTAAAAAGGCTATAAGAATCACGCTATATACATAAAATAATGGATTAGCAGATGACCCAATTCCATATATAAGTGTACATGGTATTAAAATTATTCCTTCAAGAAAATATTCATATAAAAGTGTTACTGTAAATTTACTTGCTATTATAGTCTCTGGCTTTAATGGCAATGGAAGCAAGTAGTCAATATCCTTTGAAAAATAGAACACATTCATTACATAAAATATACCAAAGAAAAAAATAACAAATGCCATTCCAGAATAATTTAAAACTAAAATTAAGGACTCTAAATTTACTATCTTTAAGCCTTCATATAATGCTATATTTATGGTTGACAAGCAAAGTGCCAAAAATATAAATAAAATAATTCCCATAACTATTTTAATCAATCTATTATCTGACATACCTATTTTTCTTTTGCTACTTCTCATCTCGGAACCCATTAAAAGATACTTAGTTAGTACAAAAAATTTATTTGTTTTCATCTTCAACCAACTCCAAAAACATTTTTTCAAGAGAACTTCCCTGCTCTTTAAGGCTATCCTTCATTTCTTTTATGGTTCCGCAAAATACTATTTTTCCTTTATTTATTATAGCAATTCTATCGCAAACTTTTTCTGCAACCTCAAGAACGTGTGTAGAAAAGAAAACTGTTTTTCCACTATCGGCATGTTTCCTCATCATTTCTTTTAAATTATATGCTGCTTTAGGATCAAGACCTGTAAGAGGCTCGTCTAATATCCATATACTAGGATCATGCATCAATGCACCCATTACAACAATTTTCTGTCTCATACCATGAGAATAACTTTGTATTTTGTCACTTAATGCATTTTCCATATCAAAATATTTGCTTAATTCTTCAATTCTCTTTTTCCTTAATGATGTATCAACATCGTATATATCAGCCATAAAATTTAAATATTCTATACCTTTAAGTCTTAAAAACATATCTGGACTATCTGGAACATAGCCTAATCTTTTTTTAGCCTCTAGTGGCTTTTCATTTATATCTATATCATCTACCTTAATACAGCCAGTATCATTTTTGATTATCCCCATAATCATCTTTATGGTTGTACTCTTTCCTGCACCATTAGGGCCTAAAAATCCAAATATCTCACCAGAATTTATAGTAAGATTTAAGTCCTCAACGGCATTAGTTTTTCCGTTGTAAGTTTTAGTTACATTGGTTATCTCTATCATTTTAATTTCCTCCACAAAACAAATTTGATTTTTGTTATAGTAATTATATAACAGCAGCAACATTATTTCAATATATAAATTACTTAATCCTCACAAAAATGTTAATATCGTAAAGTATATAGATATACAACTTGGAACATTGAAATTGCGAATTCGAATTTTATCCTGACAGCAATATTTTTTCAATTCACAGTTCACGATGCACAATTCACAATGAATGATGATTTACCTTTCGATTCTCTCAGGTAAATCTTAAACTTAAATGTTGTTAGCTTCGCTAAGCACCACATATGGCACAATTGCGTAAGCAATAAAAAAAGTTTTCAGATTTTTCTACGCTCGCGTAGAAAAATCATCCTTAATTGTGCATTGTGAACTGTTCAAAAACTGCAAGCAATGATAGGTATGGTGAATATTTTGATCGATACTATGAAAAAAGAAAGCATACAGAAGAATGGTTATATAGTGAATTTATAAAAAACGGCGGCAAACCAGAAACTAAACATCCTATTTATTTTGTATTATGCGAATGTAAAAGCTTTCAAAACTTTTTCGGTAATAAAGATCAAATTCAAATCCCTTTAAAAAATATAGACAGTGCACATATCAGTTTTACACCAAGGGATAGCATGTACCTTAAAGATATGGGATTAACAAAAGGTACTATATGGAATAAAGATCATTTTTTGAGTATGATGACGGAATCTAACAAAAGCATAAGTGATTTTATCATAAACTTACCAGCATTTTATGGTCAATTAGGTGGTTACATTGAAGTCCAATTATGGAGTGACAACTATATTAAACACTTATTATAAAATTATTGCGAAGTATTAAACCAAAGTACAGAGTACAAAGTATAAAGTACAAAGAAGGATAATTTTCTTCCGCTTTGCTACAGAAAATCTTATAACTTATTTTTGATTGCTTACGCAATCGCGTCATTACTGTTGTTAGCGAAGCTAACAACAGCTAAGTTTAAGATTTACCTGACGTAAGGAAAGGTAAATCATCCTTCTCTGTACTCTGTACTTTGTACTTTGTATTCTGCCTAAAGATCTTTTAATAATTCCTTTAAAGTTTTAGCAGAATTATGCAATTGATCTTTTTCTTCATCTTTTAAAGGAACTTCTAATATCTGTTTTACCCCAGTAACACCTATAATAGAAGGTACCCCCATATATATTCCATCAACTCCATATTGTCCTTCTAACAATGAAGAAGTTGTTAATATGGAGTTTTCATCTCTTATAATAGCCTCTACAATTCTTCTAACTGCAAGTGCAACTGCGTAATAAGTTGCTCCTTTTTTCTTTATAATTTCATAGGCTGCATTTTTTACATCTTCATGAACTTTAAATTTAAGTTCTCCTTCACATCTATTGCAAGCTATTCTGCAATATTCGTTTACATCCATTCCTGCTATATTTGTAAGACTCCAAGTAGCTATTTCTGAATCCCCGTGTTCACCCATGATGTAAGTGTGAATATTTCTTGCATCAATCCCAAAATGCTTACTAAGCATATATCTAAATCTTGAAGTATCAAGAACTGTTCCTGAGCCTATTACTCTTTCCTTAGGGAATCCAGATAATTTATAAGTTATATAAGTGAGTATATCTACTGGATTTGAAACAACTAGTAAAATTGCATCTGGATTGTATTTTACAACCTCTGGAACTATAGATTTAAATATATTATAATTTTTATTTATTAAATCGAGTCTTGTTTCTCCAGGTTTTTGAGCTGCACCTGCTGTAATTATAACTATATCAGAATCTTTAGTATCTATATAATCTCCTGATTTTATTTCTACTGGTTTTACAAAAGCTGCTCCATGTGACAAATCCATGGCTTCGCCTTCAGCCTTATCCTTATTAACATCAACTATTACTATCTCAGACGCAAGTCCACCGTTCATAATTGCAAATGCTGTAGACGATCCAACAAATCCTGCACCTACTATTGATATTTTCGTATTCTTATTCATCTTACACTCCTCCAATTAAAGCTATACCATTGCGAAACTTAAAATTCATTTGTAACAAAATGCCGGTTTCCTAGCATTATGATGCACATGAATTTTAATAGTTCAGCTAGCATATCTATATATAGTTTTTCTTAACCATCATTTTTTATTCTTATATAAAAACTATATTTAATATCAGAGTACAGAGTGCAAAGTACAGAATACAATGAAATTTGATTTATCTTACTTATATTCTATAAATCTTTAAAATCAAGGAGAGTTCAGCTTAGCTGAAAATATATAATGGAGTATTTAAAGGTTTGGACGTTAGTCCATTAAATTTAAAAATTTTCTGTCATAATAGAAAATTTACTTTCACTCTACCCTCTACTCTTTGCTCTCTACTCTATATCAATATTATATATCAAATAATAATAATTATCAACTAATATTCTTTATGTTGTTTAATTTTTTTTACTTTTAAATTAAAACATGCCCACATCATTATTCCATCCACGCACCATTCAATTACAGTTATCCACCAGACATAATATATAGGCTTGTTCAATATATGGATGAATATAAAAGTAAATGGAAGTCTTATTAGGCAAGATGATATAGTTGTCACTATAAACGGTGTTTTTGTATCACCCATACCTTTAAGCGCATTTGAAAACACCATGGATAGTGCTATAGTTGGCTGCTCAAATGCACCTATCGAAAGGCATATAGCTGCATATTTCATCGTAAGCTTTTCATTTATAAAAAATTTAACTAAAAATTCTGATCCAAATGCAAAAACGATAGCTAGGCTCATCATTAAAATAAGCGAATAATAAAAGCATTCATTTGCACTTCTTTTTAAACCTTTAAAATCTTTCCTACCATAACTTATTCCAACAAGTGCTGTAGCTACCATTCCAAATCCAGTTCCTGGCATAAATGACACTGACTCTATTGAATTAGCAATTTCATTTGCTGCAAAGGCAACAGTTCCTGCTCTCATTATTATAAACGTACATATAAGACGGCTGAGACTATATGCTGCTTCTTCACATGAAGATGGAATTGACAATTTTAGCAGTTCTATTATTTTCTTTAAATTTATTTTTAATAATAGATTTATTCTTATATCAGTTGATACTTTTACAACATAGTAATAATCGAAAAGAAACCCTATTAACTGTGAAAGTACAGAAGCTATTGCAGCACCATAAGCAGCTGAAACATAGCCCTTAAATCCAAATATAATAAAAAAATCTAAAATTATCTTTGATATTGATACATATATTGAAATCTTAAAGGGTTCAATCATATTTCCATAACTTCTTACTATGGAATTTATTACATTAATATTCATATTAAAAACTATGCTTATGCATAATACTCTCATTATTTTTGCAGTATGTATTAGGTTTGCTCTCTTAATTCCTGCTATAATAAGTATTTTATCTGTATTAATATAAATAAAAATTCCTACCAAAATTGAAATTATAATTCCAATAAAGAATCCAGTTTCCGCATACTCATTAGCGTCTTTATATCGTACTGCTCCATAACTTTGTGATGCTAATGTTGTTATGCCAATACAAATTCCAGTAAAAATAAAAATATTTAAAAATGTATTAAAAATATTATTACATATTCCAATTTCAGAAACTTCTGAGCTTCCACCACATTTTCCTATAAGCATCATATCAAACACACTTAGGAAATTATATAAAGTCAATTCTAGGATTGCTGGAAACGATATATTTAAAACTTTTTTCATTTATTCTCCAATCAAACTTAGTGCTTACATTTTAGTTATATTATTTTTATAAAAATTAATTACTCTTTATAGTATTTTTAGTACTACCTTTAGGAAATAATAATTTATGACTACTTAAAATTTAAGGGGTGATAATCGTTGAAAAAACGTTTATTTATTGTTACTATCACTTTATTTTCGCTATTATTTCAAAATGCAAATTACATAAATGCAAAGGCTCCAAATAAGACTGATGAAACAAATAAACAAACTAAAATTATAAAACCAAGTAAACCCAATGAATCAAAGGAAAATTCTAAATTAAGTGAAGAAGCAAATAAAACTATGGCAAAATCTGAACTTCAAAACCTTTATAATATACGTTCATCAGTATTTACTTCATTGGATTTAAAAAAACTCCCAGAACTTTTTGATACTTCACAAAAGTATGGAAGCTGGGCTTTAGACCACGAAGTTAAACGTATTAAATACCTAAATGAATGGAGTTATAGGAGAAACATAAAATTTACAGATGTAAGTTCAACTATAAATTTTAAAAGAGTAAGACGTATTGGAAACAGGTATCGTTTTTCACTTACTGAAATATATACCTTTAACTATATGTATAAAGACGATCCAGATCCTATAAATAATTGTTTTAAAGTTGGTATCCGCCATGGTGTAGATTTAATAAACAAAAACAACAAATGGCTAATTTACAATGATTGGTATACGGACTGCTTTGAGGATGCCTTGGATAATTACACCAATGATTTAACAATGCCTAATACTTCTAAACTACAAGTTTTTTCTATTGCAAATAATCCTAGGAATATGCCCCAAATGCTTGCAGGGCAATATGATAGGATGGCTGCCATCGAGTATGCCGATAAATACTATCTAAATTATAACAAGAAATATATGGATTTTACTGGCATCGGCGGTGATTGTACCAACTTTGTTTCTCAATGTTTAAGTGACAAGGAGGGCGGTAATCTTAAATATGGTGGCGGCTGGCATTGCAGTGGCGGTCATGGTAGCAGAGCATTTGTAAATACTGATGCCTTTAGAGATTATTTGATATATAGTGGAAGAGGAAGGCTTATAAAAGTAGGTAAATTTCCTGACTTAGTGAAATCAACAACTGCTTATCCTAATGGTGCTGTTGGGAAACTAATTGCTGGCGATATAGTTGCTTATGCCAAAAAAAATAATATAGATCACTTTGCAATAGTAACCGATTTTGATTCTCACGGTTATCCTCTTATTAATTCCCATACAACAGATAGATATCATGTACCTTGGGATTTAGGTTGGGCAAATAGCAACATTAATTTTCATATTATACATTCAAGTTTACATTAAAATGTAACCTAAAAGATAATTTATGAATAGTATATTGTGTATCACTTTAAAAAGAGGATATCTATGCAGATACTTTCAACTATACTATTCGTATTATCTGCCAGCACAGATAATTTTGTCGTAGGATTATCCTATGGAATAAAAAAAATAAGGATAACACCATCCATTAATATATTTATTGCTGCAATATCAGCACTTGGGACAATACTATCTATGGAATTCGGCAAATTAATTATAAATTTTCTACCCAATGGCTTAACAAATATGCTTGGTAGTCTTATTCTAATCGCTATAGGTTTATGGTCTATTTGTGGAGAATTTTGCACTATAAAAAAAACTACTTTTAAAGAAGAAAATAACCTATCAAAATTAGGAGATATATTAAATAATCCTGAAAGTGCTGATACGGATACTTCTGGTAACATAGACTTAAAGGAATCTTCATCACTTGCTATAGCACTTGCATTAAACAACATGGGGCTTGGAATAGGTGCAAGCATAACCGGGTTAAATGTAGTATTTACTAGTATTTTAACTTTTTTTATAAGTATAATAACAATTTCACTTGGACTTACCTTGGGAAATAAATATCTCTCCAAAACCCTGGGTAAATATGCATCTATAATTTCGGGGCTAGTTATTATACTTCTTGGAATCTACGAGATGATAATTTAAATCAATGCACAATGCACAATGATGGATGATTTTTTGCTAACGCAAAAAATCTAAAAATTAAAAAAGCTAGGATATTCAGCAAAGCTGAATATCCTAGCTTTTTATATATTTAAAGATTTACCCGACCAAAGAAGGGTAAATCCTCCTTCATTGTGAATTGTGCATCGTGAATTGTGAATTGTCTATAAGTCTAGCTTTCTTTCCATTATATATGCTGTACCAATAAATATTCCTACTGTTACAAGTAATGCGAAAATACCGCCAACAACACTTACTGGTAATAATAGAATATCAACAGATCCTTTTCCTGAAGAAATGGTAATTGGATCTCCTGTATAAGTTACATAGGGATTTAATGTTTTAGGAAATGCCTTACTTATAAGTTGATAAAGCTTTCCATAAACTAAATTAATAACTATGAATATTAAAAAGCTTACAAATCCACTGTATTTACGTTTATTCATTATCATCTTAGATATAACACATGAAAAATATATTATTAACAAAGTTGATGTATATCCAGCTATAGATATAATCAAGTCTACAAATAAATTTCTATATAATGCAAAAGTATTTACTGTTGGATCTTTGGTAATCTGATGCAGTGCTCTTATAATATTATCATACTTGCCAAGTGGCACGGCAACCATGAATAAAAATATAATTCCTCCTAAAACAGCCGTAGCTGCTGATACAATAAGTGCTGAAATTAGTTTTGCACCTAAAATTTGATATCCACTTCTAGGTAAGGTAAGTACCAAATATCCTGTATCCTGTTTTAAATCTCTAGTAAACATTATTATATTAAATATAAATGCTCCAACGCATACTCCAAACCATATTAAAAATGAGAGTCCCATTATTGCATCGTCGCCCCAAGCATTTATTCTAGTCATAAGTGCCAAATTCAAAAAAACTACTACCCCTAATAAAATTAAAAATTCCTTTGATACTGTTTTTAATTCATACTTTATAAGTTTAAGCATCTTTAAAAACCTCCCTGTAAATTTCATCTATAGACATATTTTTTTCTGTTCTGAGTTCCTCTGCATCTCCGCTTAAGACATTTCTACCATTTTGTATAAACACTACATCATCAAATAATCTTTCTATGTCACTTACAAGATGTGTTGTTATAATCATTGAACTCTTCTCGTTAAAGTTGTTTACTATGGTATCAAGTATTTTTTCCCTTGTTGTTGGATCTACTCCTCCAAGCGGTTCATCTAGTATATACAATCTTGCTTTTCTAGATAAGACTAGTACCAAATGAAGCTTTTCAGTCATTCCTTTTGAAAGAGTTGTAACCTTACTTTCTTTATCTAACTTCATAAACTTCAAAAGCTCTTCCGCTTTATCATAATCAAAATCACTGTAGAAGTCCTTGAAGAAATTCATGGCATCTTTTATTTTCATCCATTTATAAAGATAGTTTTTATCAGGTAAGTACGATACTACTGCTTTTGTGAGGACTCCTGGCTCCATTCCATCTATTAAAACCTCTCCTGAACTCTTTGTTAAAAGTCCTGCAACTATTTTTAAGAAGGTACTCTTTCCACTTCCATTAGGTCCGAGTAACCCTAGTATCTTTCCTTCTTTTAATTCTATTTCAAAATTATCTAGTGCCTTTTTCTTAAAATAACTTTTGTTAAGGTTAGAAACCTTTAATATACAATCTCCCAATTCTCTTACCTCCATTAATTACAAATCCATATGCTTTTCTAAAATACGTGATGTAGCTATAAATAACCCTACAACTACTATTATTTCTATAGTAGAGCTTACTATATTGCTAGATAAATCTCCATAATTATAGGTTGAAATTGCCCCTGATAAAATTTTTATCTTTCCTCCAATTACCACTATTCTTTGTGGAAAAATATTATCCAAAAACTCCTCAACCTTATATATAGCATACATAAACACTGCAAATATGCCACAAGCAAATAATCCATTAAATCTCCTGTTTTTTAAGATTACTTTTGATAGCGTATTTACAAAATAAATTATTATAAGGATTGCCGCATATTCATACAAAGTTGATATAATCCTAATTATAATTCCTATATTGAGGCTTATTTTTATGAAATTAGTTGAAAGCCAGGTATCAATGAATAATAAAAAACCTATTCCAATAAGCCAAATAATAAAGCTTTCTATTAAAGCTACTATTATCTTTTCACCAACCAGTGAATATCCCTTTTTAGGAAGTGTAAATGTTAAATACCCTGTATCCTGCTTTAATTCTCTTGTATATATCATTATATTACTTATAAATACTGCCACTCCTGCTCCAAATGTAATTAAGAAGCTCACCCAAAATATTGCCTTGCTAGGCAATACATTCACTCTTGTCATAAGAGCTAAGTTTAATAATATTTCAACTATTGCAATTACAAATACATCCCTTGATACAGTCTTCAGCTCATATTTTATAAGCTTAAGCATCCTTGAAGACCTCCCTATAAAGTTCATCTATAGACATATCTTTTTCTGTTCTAAGTTCCTCTGCATCTCCGCTTAAGACATTTCTACCATTTTGTATAAATACTACATCATCAAATAATCTCTCTATATCATTTACAAGATGCGTTGTTATAATCATTGAACTTTTCTCATTAAAATTACTTACTATAGTATCAAGTATTTTTTCTCTTGTTGTTGGATCTACACCTCCAAGCGGTTCATCTAATATATACAATCTTGCCTTTCTAGATAAGACTAGTACCAAATGAAGCTTTTCAGTCATTCCTTTTGAAAGAGTTGTAACTTTACTTTCCTTATCTAAATTCATAAATTTTAAAAGTTCTTCTGCCTTAGCATAATCAAAATCACTGTAGAAGTCCTTAAAGAACTCCATGGCATCTTTTATTTTCATCCATTTATAAAGATAATTTTTATCAGGTAAATACGATACTACCGCTTTTGTAAGAACTCCTGGTTCCATTCCATCTATTAAAACTTCTCCTGAACTCTTTGTTAAAAGTCCCGCAACTATCTTTAATAAGGTACTCTTTCCACTTCCATTAGGTCCGAGTAAGCCAAGTATCTTTCCTTCCTTTAATTCTAGCTGAAAATTATCTAGAGCTTTCTTCTTAAGATAATTTTTATTAAGGTTAGAAACTTTCAATATAGAATCTGACATTTTATTCGCCCCCTTCTAATCTCTCTCTTATTACATTCACAATTTCATCATCACTAAAGCCAAAACTTTTGATGCTTTGTATAAAATTCTCGATTACCTCTCTTGCCATTTCCTTCTTCAAACTTTTAACCATATTACCATCCTCCTTGATAAAGCTTCCGGTACCCCTTTGTGTATAAGTTATATCTTCTCTCTCAAGTTCTTGATAAACCCTCTGCAGTGTATTTGGATTAACCTTATAATTAACTGCCATTTCCCTTATTGAAGGTAATTTATCACCTGGTTTTACTTTGCCATTAATTATATCTATTTTTATACTGTTTATTATCTGCATGTAAATTGGAATCTTATTATCAAACTTCATAGCTATACCTCCATTATTATTTTATTGTATATAAACTGTCTTTTAATTACAAATCCTAATATTTGTCATTGTTTTAGTGTACTATATATATAGTACGCTAAAACATTAAAAAGGTCAATAGCATTTTAAAAAAAAAGAGTACGAACTTAACCAATTCACAATTCACGATGCACAATGCACAATGAAGGATGATTTTCTTCCGCTTTGCTACAGAAAATCTTAAAACTTATTTTTTGTAATATTTGTTGACCTTATCTTAAAATTCCGTAGGCACTAAATTTTTCACCTTTAAAACCATGTGCATTGCGAAGTAAGTGTGTTGTAGGATGATTTAAATAAAATTTTATAAATCTTAGGAAAAAAACTTTAAAAGGCTTAGAGATTTCAATTGTCTGAGCTTCTTCTCAGCGAGTTATTGAAACCTCTTAGGCTTTTAAAGTTTTTTTCTTAGATTTATTAATTTTATTTAATATCCTACAACACACTTACTTCGCTTTAATTTAATTCAATGCCTTCAAATATTCCTTTACTAAATAATAAAATTACAAAGCTAAACAATAAATTATAAAGTATTACAGCTAAATAAGCCAAATACTGTAGTAATGAAGCTTTTGCTATTACACTTATAATTATAAAAATTGCTACTCCAGGTGACACTATAAAAAGTACTATTACAATTCTAACAATTGCTACAAATACTATATTCTCACTATCCCCAAAAATTCTCTTTGTTAAAACCCCTCCATATATAAATATTGCGCCAAGTGATGTGTACGCAAGTATACAAAGGATTATAGTTAAAATATTACTTTTGAATAAAAAGCCTGCAATCACAAATAGCAGCACTCCATTAATGCAATTTTTCATATTATCAACCACTGTAGCATAAATAATTTTTTTAACTGCTCCTGCTGGAAGCATAAAAATATATGGTTTAGTAAGTTCTAGCTGCCATTTCCCTGCAAGAGAAAAAATAAAAAGTAAATACGCTGATATACCCAACACTATTCTTAAATCTTTTTCAGGCATAAAATGTCCAATAGATACGCCTAGAACAACATACAAAGCAGATTGAATATTTACTATTCCAAAACCTGTTTTCTTATATTCTAATAATTGTCTACAAAGAATAGCTGATGCACCTTTTCCTCTTACATTGTAATTTATCTTTCTAAGTTTACGCTTTCTTTCAGTATTTATCTTTTCACCCTTTTTTATTTTGTACGCTCTTTCTTTCACTTCAGTTGCCGATAAAACATCTTCATAATAATCTGTATTGCTTTTATACAAAATAACAGAAAAAATAACCCCGCTGCATATTACTAAAATTAGATATAAAAGAGTATTTAGGTTTACACCATTAATAGCCGACATAGATAATTCCTTAAGCCAGCCATACACTGGAACATATTTTATATACTTATTATTAAGCATTATTACAATAGCTTTACTTGGCGAATTCAATTTGAAAGCAATTCCAAAATAGGCTAACACAATTATTAATCCTGCTGCCTTAAACCCATTCATAACTCTTTCCCTATAATAATCTTTCCTCGAAACGATAGAATATAGCAGAATTTTTATAATAGAATTTAGAAATACCAATGAAAAAATCGTACCTACTATTATTATCCCGCCATAGCCTTTTACATTTTGGAACCTATACAAGTTTGGCAATTGAAATAAAATAAATATCATACTTATTAAAACCGTATATAATTGTTTTATAAATCCATAAACTAGCACCTTCTGTGGGCTTATTGGTGCAGTAAAAATAAGATTTACATCTGAATTTCTAAAAAAAGTTCCACCTTTATTTAATGACGATAATATATCTGGCACTGTAAAGAACAATATTATTACAGCTGATACCGTTCCATAAATGTCTTCCTTTATTATACTTCCACCAGTTTTAGATTTTCCGCCAGTTGCTACAGCTAATATTAAGAATCCAATAAATGCTATATATGCAATAAGCTTAGCGGGTTTCTTCTTTAAGTCTAAAAGTTTATTTTTTATAGACTTTCTTATTATAAAAAGCAAGGGTTTCATAACTTATTCCCCCTCTGTAACATCAAAGAAAATTTCTTCAAGTGATTCATTCCTGCTCAATAACTCCTGTTTTGTGCCTGATAATATTACATTTCCCTTCTTCATTATAAGCACTCTATCCCACAATTCGTCTACACTATCAATTATGTGCGTACTTATGAGTATTGTGCAGCCTCTTTCTTTCAACTCAAAAATTGCCTTTTTTAATTCTTTTATTGCCTTAGGGTCAAGGCCAACCAAGGGTTCATCAAAAAGTATAACTTCAGGCTCCATAATAAGTGCACAACATATGCTAAGTTTTTGAAGCATTCCTTTTGAAAGTTCACTGCCAAGTTTGTCCTTTTTATCTGTTAAATCAAATCTTTCAAAGAGTTCTTCTGCTTTTTTGTCGTAGTCTTTTACATCATATGCTGCTGCAATATATTGAATATGCTCATACACCGTAAGCATTTCAAACATAGCAGGTACTTCTGGAACATACCCAAATAACTTTTTTGCCTCAACACTTTTATTATTAAAGCCACAAATTTCTATTTTGCCCTTATACCTAAGAAGTCCTATAATGCATTTAATAGTTGTACTCTTTCCTGCTCCATTAGGCCCAAGCAGCACTGCGATTTCACCTTTATTTACTAAAAAACTTATGTCATTAACTACATTTTCCTTGCCATATTTTTTGCTTAGTTTAACTACATTAATCAAAGGAAATCCCTCCTAAAACAAATTATGGTTATATTCTATATTTTCCTATATTACCATAAAAAAGTTTACTTAGCACTAAAAATTTATGTCTATAAAAAAGCTGCCTTAATGAAATGATTAATATTGAAAATCTTGTTTAAACAATGGCAAATTTGATACTCCCTCATACGATATTTCTCCATTGTTAAGAACTGAAAATTCCTTGTATACTGCCAATTCAGCTTTTGTATCATTGATTTTAGTTATTACCCAAATTGCATCATAATTTTTACCATCATCTTTTTTTGCTTGAGGATTATATCCCCAGCTATTCACAGGTGCTCCAAGTAATTGTGCTATCTTAACTAGGTATTGATGCTCCCAACATACAAGAACTACTTTATCCTTACCAAATTTATTAATATCTTCAACAGCCTGATTAATTTGCGATTGTTTGTAGTTTGCTATTATTGGTATATTAAATGCTTTTGACAATGGTTCAACTGTTTCAATTGGTCTATTACTATGCTTACTATTCTTCTGCTTCATAGCTATGATAACATCAGGTTTACTAATATTATTAGGAAGATGATTTTTAAAAAAATTAGGAAGTTCATTTGCTCTTTTATACCCGTTAAAAGAAAGATCAACCTCCTGTACTGAACCGTCTGAATTTTCTTTTTCTCCATGACGAATAAATATAATTTGTTTTGGTTTTAAAGTCTTAGTATCACTATTTGGGGATGTAGGGCTTGATAATTCCGTTCCTACTACATGATTGTTTTGGAAAAAGAACTTCAATCCGCAAGATACTAAAGCAACGGCTATTATAATTAAAGTTAATATAAAAATTTTTTTCATTACCCCATAACATTCCTTTCACTTGTAATACTCTATTTAACACTTAGAATAACAAACTTACTGTAACTATGCAATTACACCAGTGGTTGCTTTTGAAGTGTAGCTTAAGTATGATATTGTATATATTGTATTTTATTTTAATAAATGGCTATGTTTTAAAAGAATGTTGATAAGAGCTTATGACATTAATGGGCATGCTAAATAATGCTGTTCGCCCGATGTTAATACTATTATTAGGATGGGAAATTGGATACGATACGAATTTTACAATGGCATATTTGATAAAGTAATTTATGCCATAATGGCTGATGATTATTTTAGTGAGAACTTTAATATTAAATGTAGATAGGCGAAGGACTTTGCTAAAACTTGATTATTAACTTATATAGTGAGGAATATAGAAATTAAATTAAAATGAAGGGGGATTTTACATGGAGTTTTGGGATGTGCTTAACAAGTTTGGAAATCCAACAGGCAAAATAGTCAGGAGAGGTGACAAATTAGAAGAAAACGAATTCCATTTGAGTGTACATGTATGGATTATAAACAGTGATAATAAGATTTTAATACAGCAGCGTCAGAGTGACCGTACATTTGCACCAGGTATGTGGGCGGTGCATGGTGGTAAAGTAGTATCTGGTGAAACAAGTTTACAGGCTTCTGTAAGAGAACTAAAAGAGGAAATAGGTATTTGCATTAATACTGACAACTTAAAAGGTCCTACAAGATATAAACGTAAAAGCAGTAACGAGTTTTGTGATATTTATGTTTTAAAACAAGATGTTGATTTAAAGGATATAAAATTACAGAAGGAAGAAGTAAAGGATATAAAGTGGGTTACTAAAACAGAATTACAGCAAATGATTAAAGAAAGAAGTTTTTATAGATATAGTAATGAATATTTTAACTGCTTATCTAAGTATCTTAATCTGTTATTATAATTTTGATTAACAATGTTCTTTTAAAGATAAACCACTTGAAACTTCAGAATTAATTTGTACCAAAATGCCATCTTCTGGGCATTTTGGTGCAAATTGATTTTGGTAGTTGAAATGGTATATCTATATTATGAAAATGATTGGAGTGAAAATTATGTTTATTATTGGAGTTTTCGGTTTTATAGTAGATGAAAAAAACAGGATGTTATTATGTCATAGAACCGACAAAGACTTATGGAATTTACCTGGTGGAGGATTAGAAAGCGGAGAAACTCCTTGGCAAGGGGTTATAAGAGAGGTTAAGGAAGAGGTAGGATTAGATGTTGAAGTTATAAAGCTTCAAGGAGTTTATAGTAAAACCTTTGAAGATGATATTATTTTATCTTTTGTATGTAGACAGGTAGGCGGTGAATTAACTTTATCAGATGAGGCAGATGATATTAAATATTTCAGCCTTGATGAACTTCCAATAAACACTGTACCAAGACATATTGATAGAATAAAAGATTTTTATAATAATAATGAAGATGTAGTTTTAAAAGGATACTATAGAGATGATTCTTTAGGAGTTGAATTTAAAAAGTGTAACACATAAAGAACCTAAAAACATTAATGGTGCTGGAGTTCTAATAATAGATAGAGGCAAGAGAGTGCTGCTACAACTTAGGACTGATAGTAACTCTTGGGGCATACCTGGATGGTGTATTAATGTAGGTGAATCATTGCAAGATGCTACTAAAAGAGAAATTTATGAAGAAACAGGGCTTATAGTTGATAACTTAAAACTATTTAATGTTTATTCAGGAGAGGAACAACATTGGATTTATCCTGATGGTAATGAAGTATACATTATTAGTACAGTATTCATCACCAATAACTTTTGTGGGGCTTTGAAGGCTGATGAAGTGGAAAGTAAAGAAGTTAAGTTTTTTTATTTGAACAATTTATCTGACGAAATTATTTCAACAAATATACATATATTAAATGATTTGAAAAATAGAGTTGATGGCTATATTTAATAAAGGGGTTAATAAAAATGGTTGAATTAAGAAAAGTTACATTCGGAAATTATAATAAAGTATTACAATTAAAACCAGAAGAATATCAAAAAGAATATGTAGAGGATATATCTACAACATTAGCATTGGCATATGCAGGTATAAACGAAAAATGCCCAGGTGAACTTTGTATAATTTATTATGAAAATGAGCCAGTTGGAGTAATTCTTGTTGGCAGAAGTGAAATTGGTGAGCAAGAACCTAAAGTTCTTAAAAAGTATAAATTTGTTTACAGATTTATTGGCTTTTTCATTGACTACAAATACCAGAATAAAGGAATTGGGAAAAAAGCATTTAAACTTGCTTTAGATAAAGTAAAAGCATATCCTGATGGAGAGTATTTACCTATTGCACTTGAGGTAAAAGTGGAAAATGCAAATGCAATCAAGTTATATGAATCCTTTGGCTTTCATGATTCAGGAATAAGATATGGAGATGACTGTGCGTTTATTCGTTTGCCACAAAACAATTAAATTAAGAATGATTTTCTTCAACTTCACTAAATTAACTGAAAAGTAAATAGTAATTTATGCCATAATGGCTGATGATTATTTTAGTGAAGAATCAGTATCTTGAAACAACAAATTCCAATTATCTTTTAGTCAGTTTACAATCTTTTTTATATGAAAGTGAATGAGATGAGTTTTAATTCCAGTATTTAAATTAAATGCGTAATTAAATTGTTTATGGGGTGAGGAGATTTGATAAGAAAATTAGATGAAAAAAATAATGATAATCTTATGAAATTAGTAATGGCAGAGCCAGAATTTAACTTGTACATAATTGGTGATGTTGAGAACTTTGGATATAACCAAAACTTTCTTGAATTGTTTGGGGAATTTGATGAGAAGAATATTTTGTCCGCAGTGCTTGTTCGATATTTTAGCATTTATATGATATATGCAAAAGGCAAATTTGATGTATATGGGTTTGCTAATGTAATAAAAAATTGTGATACCTTTGAAACACTTGTAGGCAAAACCGAGATCGTTTCAAAGTTTGAAAAAACTTCATTGGAATTTAATAATTCAGAATTGCATCATTTTGCAGTATTAAAAGAAATAAATCCATCATTCGGGATAGATAATAAAAGTATCGTAAAAATGGCAAGTATTAAAGATATCGAACGCATAGTAAATTTAAAAAATAGCATCAAAGAATTTTCAAGAGGAAGTAGTAATTTTAAAGAACTCCTCTTAAATGACTTAAAGGCAGGTACTACTCATGGATATTATATTGAAGTTGATAATAATATAGTGTCTTATGCTCAAACATCTGCTGAGAACAGCAAATCAGCAATGGTAGTCAGTGTTATGACTGATGAAAGATATAGAAAAAAGGGACTTGCATCTGCGTGTATAAAAGAATTGTGTAATGATTTAATTAAACAACAAAAAACACTATGCTTATTTTATAAAAATCCTGAAGCAGGAGCTATATATAGAAGGATAGGATTTAATGAAATAGGATTATGGAGTATGTATATGAAAAGAAAGTGATATATAAAATTGTAACTTAAAGCAGATGAAAAATGACAAAGGACAATGAAGGTGGATTTACCTTCATTGTCCTTTGATTTTTATTTTACAACATTATTAGAAGCTGTATTCTTTGGTTTATAGTAGTCTCTTATCCATATCCTTATGCTTTCTATAAGTATTACCGCAATCATTACAACAAGAACTATAGATAAAACTGCTAGAATAATTTTATTTTGTGGTATATATGTCATTATGTTTTCAATAGCAGCACAAACTGTGGCTGTTCCTGCAAAAACCATTGGAATTATTGTAATAGGAACATATTTGCCTTTTCCCATTTTGAAAAGCACAGAGGTTCCAATGGCAAAGGCTATTGTTGCAAGCATTTGGTTTGCTGTACCAAATAAAGGCCATATGGTTGAAATATTTCCTGTGTACAGCAGATAGCCCCACGTAACAGACATAAGTCCGCTGAAAAATATTATGTTAAACCATGAGTTTTTATTTCTAAATGGTTTATATGCTTTTCCAAGTAAATCTTGAAGAAGATATCTTCCTATTCTAGTACCCGAATCTATTGTGGTTAGTATAAAGAGTGCTTCAAACATTATGCAGAAATGATACCAGTAAGACATAAGTCCTTTTAAACCTGGAATTTTATAAAAGACATAAGACATACCAACTGCAAGTGATACAGATCCACCAGGTCTTCCAGCAAGATTTTCACCAACTAAATGAGATAGCATTGGAAGTTCTTTAGGTATCATATTTAGTTTTGCAAATAAAGCAGGAGCTGAATTGATTGCAAAATAATCTGATGTAGGTAAAACTGTTGCTGCAATTAATGCCATAAGTGCTATAAAGGATTCTATAAGCATTGAACCAAAACCTATTGGAAGAATATCCTTTTCATTGTTTATAAGTTTTGGAGTGGTACCTGTACTTATGAGTGCATGAAATCCAGATAAAGCGCCACAAGCTATTGTTATAAATAAGAAAGGAAATACTTTACCAGGTATTATTGGGCCTCCGCCATTTACAAACTTGGTTACAGCAGGCATTTGGAGAGTAGGTCTTACAAATATTATGCCAAGAACAAGTGCACCTATAACTCCTAATTTCATGTATGTGCTTAAATAATCCCTAGGTAAAAGCAAAAGCCATACAGGAAGTGCAGCAGCTAAAAATCCATATAAAGCAAGTATAAGTGATAGCTGTTTTGCATTAAAAGTAAGTAAATTTCCAAGGAAGGTGTGCTGGATTGATGGTCCAAGATAAACACCTAAAAGTATTAAAAGCATTCCTATTACTGTAGCTTCTGCTATTTTACCAGGTCTTATAAATTTTAAATAAATACCTATAAATATTGCAACTGGTATTGTAAAACCAACAGTAAAAGTACCCCATGGACTGTTATAAAGTGAATTTACTATAGGAAGTCCAAGACCTGCCATAGTTATAATAAGTATGAATATTACAGAGATTGATGTTATAAAGCCCATTTTTTCACCTAAAGTATCGCGCGCAATTTCTGCTATAGATTGTCCATCGTGTCTTACTGAAGCAAAAAGTAAAACCATATCATGAACTGCTCCAGCAAGCACACCACCTATAAGTATCCAAAGTGTACCAGGAAGGTATCCAAATTGTGCTGCAAGTACAGGACCTATTAATGGACCAGCACCAGCTATAGCTGCAAAATGGTGACCAAGTAAAACCCATTTGTTTGTTGGTACGTAATCTCTTCCATCATTGTGAACCTTTGATGGCACCTCTTTTGTTCCGTCAAGTACAAGAACTTTTGAGGCTATAAAATAACCATAAAGCCTATAACCTATAATGAGTACTAATGCACCTATGATTACGAGAACAATTGAATTCATAGAATCACCCCTCGTGTATTTTTATTATACTGTTATAATACAGTTTCAAAAATTAAAAATAAATAATACCAAGCTGAAATTACAAAAACAAACCTTTACATGCATAAAAGAAGCCTTGATTGACAGACGAAAATGCAATAACATAGAAATGTAGGAGAGATAGATATGATTTATGTGAGACTATTACAAAACATGGCAGTCACAGCGCTGGCAGCATATTTATACAATCAGCTTAATTTATTTAAAAATTTCATAAAAGAGAAGCAAACTTTTAAAGATAAAATAATTATGTTTATATTTTTTAGCGTACTTTCAATTATTGGAACATATATGGGCATAAATGTTGGTGGAGATGCGCTTGCAAATACAAGACCAATAGGGGCTATAACTGCTGGATATATAGGTGGACCTATTGTGGGAGCGGTAGTTGGAATTATAGCTGGAGTGCATAGATATTTTAACGGAGGAGCAACTGCCATCGCATGCAGTATTTCTACTGTTCTTGAAGGAGTAATAGGTGGAATCTTTAGAAGAATGGCTAAAAATAACGAAATTAAACCTAAAGATGCTTTTGTGGCCAGCATTATAGCTGAAATAGTTCAAATGATAATTATAATTTTAATTGCTAAACCGTATTCCTATGCAGTTGATTTAGAAAAAATCATTGCTATTCCTATGATAGTTATAAATTCTATTGGAACAGCTATATTTGTGAATATAGTAAAAAACGCCATGGACAATTACAATAAATTAGGTGCTATTCAAGCTCAAAAAGCATTAAATATAGCAAAAAAGACTATTGAATACACTAAAAAAGGAATAAACAGCGAGACATCTATGAAGATATCAGAAATTTTATGTAAGATGGCAAATGTGAGTGGTGCTGTTATTTCCATGAAGGACGGGGTCTTTTCATATTATGGTGAAAAAATTGATGAGAATGATTTAAAAAGTAAAATTAATGATTTTTATTTGAAATCAGATGTAAATACATATTCAATTGAAAATCAAGCAAAAAATTACAATTTCTTTTTTGCACCTATTACTATAAATAATAAAATTGATGGTGTTATAGGAATGGAATTAAAGGATTCCAAAAGTGTTAATGAATATTTTGGCGAATTTTTAAGTGAACTTAGCAGTCTTTTATCTATGCAGATGGAATTATTTGAATTAAATGAGAAGGTTACAATTTTAAAGGATTCAGAGCTTAAGGCTTTAAGGGCACAAATTGAACCTCACTTTTTATTTAATACCTTGAATACCATAGCTTCTTTTTGCAGAACCAACCCTTTAAAAGCAAGGGAACTTATAATAGATTTATCAAATTATTTCAGAAAATCACTTAATAAAGGTGAATTTGTGGAGCTTGATGAAGAAATAGAGATGCTTAATTCGTATATATCCATAGAAAAAGCACGATATGGTGATAGGTTACGTGTATATTTTTATATACAAAAGGATATAGGTAATTTTAAAATTCCATCTTTTATAATTCAGCCTATCATAGAAAACTCTATAATACATGGTGTACTAAAAAGAGCAGATGGAGGAAAAGTAATTGTAAAAGCTGAAAAAGCTTTAGACTGCATTAAGTTTACAATAGAAGATAATGGAATTGGAATGAATATTGAAAGATACAATGAAGTAGTAAATAATTGGCCAGGCACTGGGCTTAGAAATGTAAATTCTAGATTGAAACTGTTATATAATAGCCACGGTCTTTTAATGTCGAGTTCAGAGGATAAAGGAACAACTGTTATATTCAAAATACCTATGAAGGAAGTGCATAAGGTTGAATAAAATAAAATGTATTCTTGTTGAAGATGAAATTCCAGCCATGGATGAGCTGCAGTTTATACTCAATGAATATAAAGATATTGAAATTGTTAATAAATTTTATGACGGAAAAACTGCTGCTGATTTTATAAAAAAAGAAAGAACTGATGTAATTTTTGTTGATATTAATATTCCGGTATTAAATGGAATGGAACTGGCAAAAATGATTAAAGCGTTTGATGAGAACATTGCTATAATATTTGTTACAGCCTATGACAAATATGCAATATCCGCCTTTGAATTAATGGCACTCGATTATATTTTAAAACCTTTTGATGAAAATAGAATTTAAAAAACAATTCAGAGGTTAAGAAAGTATATGAAGCTTAAAAAAAATAATATTAACAATATAGAAAACGAAATAGAACAAATTATAAAGAAATATGATAAGAACAATATTTCAACTATCAATAAAATACCTTGTATTAATAATGAAAAAATTATTCTAATAGATACAAGTGATATATTTTTTTGCTATATTGCAGATGATAAAACTTGTGTGAAATTGAACAACAAGGTATATATAACAACAAATACACTAAGTGAAATTGAAGAAAAAACAGGTTTTTTTAGAACCCATAGAAGTTATCTTGTAAACTTAAATAAAATTACTGAAATATATTCGTGGTTTAATGGAACCTATAAGTTAATAATGAACGATCATGATAAATCCGAAGTGCCAGTAAGCCGTGCCCACGTAAAAGAATTTAAAGAGGAAATCCAGCTTTAGTAAATTCTATGTTCTTCGCTAACATTACAATGAATAGCATCCATATAAACTATAGGATATATGTCTTCTAGCGTTCTGTTTTGCCAAGCAATTGCGGTATCCATTACCTTGTCTGTAATCTTAGATATCATTGCAGGTGAAATATCAACACCTTACAATTATTTTGCATGCTTTGTAGCTGCTGTTACGCATGATCTCTATTTTAAGGACTTCGTGAAATTTACCTTTAAGAAATAAAAAAAGCGCTTCCAAATCATTGGAAACGCTAAAAATACCACGTTTAACTTACATTTAGTCTTTTTTTAATAATTTACCATTAAATAATAATCTAAAATATTTTAATAAATATATTACTATCATTGCAATGAATAATACATCTTTTATAATAAAAGGTATGTTTATATAAAAATATAAAATATCACTCACAATTAAAAACAAAACGTCAAAAAAAATGATTTTGTTTTTATATTTTTTATTTTCTATAGAATTATTTTTTATTACTAATAAAACACCACCTATTAAAGCACATAAAATCCAAAAATATTTCATATCCTTAAACAGGTTAAAAGATCTAATCGAACATGCCAAAAAAACATAAGCAAGTACCGAAATTAACCTAAACCTCGAAAAATCTGCAATTTTTAATCTATTCAAAATTGACATACACACACACCTTTTAATTGATTATTAATAATTTCCATCAGTATAGTTAGGAAAACCACCATTCCAATTAATACCTATATAAATGCCTTGGTCATTAACTTCTGCTTGTATAATAAGATAGCAAAGGCGAGCTAATGCACTTGCTCCTAGAACATCAAGTACAACTCCTATAACAGTTCCAACAGGTCCACCCATTAAAGTAGCTAATCCATCTAAAGCAGCTGCTAAAGCTTCAGGACCAGTTTCTGCTGCCGCAAATAAGTATGCATTTACATCTTCGTTGGAAAAATATACTTTCCAATTAGAAACATATACATTTGGACTTATTACTTTACTTTTGCTTTGTGAAGAAATATTAATTGATTTTCTTTGTTGAGCAAAAGCTAACATTTTTTTTAAATTATTAACATCAGAATCGTTTAATGAATATTTTATTTTTGCATCAGCTATGGAGTCTTTTAAAACTAATTTGCCGTTTTTATCAAACTTAAAATCCTTTAGTAATCCACTATCAGCCATTTTCTTCATAGAATTTCTAGCTTCTGAAGATATCTTAAGATTAGATAAATTTGCAGATGAAGAAGGCAAATTACTTAAAGAAGGTAAATTGCTAACACTTTTAGCAAAAGCTAAATTTGACGTAGTTAAAGTTAATGTTCCTACTAAAGCTACCGCACTTATGCCCTTAAAAAAATTTTTCCTTACCATGTTTTTAACACTCCTTTTATTTATCTTAAGGTAAATTTAATGTTGACTTTATCAAAAATGTAATTTACTCCAAAATCACCCTTTAGCCAATATTACCATACTTTTTCTTGACTTGCAAGTAAATATTTGTTTTACATTTAAATATAATAGCAATACATATACAGCTTTATAAAGATATCATCCTAGTATTGTATTAACTGATTTTACTAAGTTTATATCTAAAATAACATCAAATATCAACATCATACCTATCATCATTAATACTTCACATATTTTTTTTACTTTCGTTTAATCTTTCACTTTTTATTACAACATATAAGTCCAAATTTAATATGTACTTGTCCGTTTACTTAGGGTATTTTTTCAAACTATCTACATAAAAAAACTTCATGAACAATAAATCTCATGAAGCTAGCTATAAATTCTTTTATTATTTAAACACAACTAAATTTCTTACTTTCAGCATACTTTTCACAATTCACTATATCACTTTTTTTAATTACACCTATAAATATATTATTATCATCCACAACAGGGACAAAATTTCTACCATCCATAATTAAGTCATCAACATTATAATCTATGTTAACAGCTTTATCTGCCATAGATTTCACCATATCTACTATTCCAATTTTATTTGAATCTTCAAATTTAATTTTTAAACTTTCCATTTTAGAAATTAAATCTTCCTTAGAAACAGTTCCAGCATATGAACCTTTATCATCTAATATTATGATTTGCGTACATTCATAGTGCTTCATTTTTTCCAAAACTTGTCTAACTGTAGAAGTTAACTTTGCGCATACTAGTTCCCTTTTTAAAGTTAAGAAAAATGCTACACTCATTACTATTAACCTCTTTCCTATGCGAAATTAATTTTTTATCTCTATTTCTATTATATGTAGCATTTTTAATTTTTTCAATGCATATTTTAATAATTTATCATTTTGTTAACACTTTTTTTATTAAATTATTAAAGTTTTGCATTTTTCCTAGTAACATATTGTACAGAAATGATGCTCATATTTTTTTAAATCCTTTCTTTCAATAAATAAGTATAAGCCTGTTCCTTGGGATAAGGCTAAGAAAAAAACTTAGAAAATTTAACTGCTTATATACATTTTTTTAATTCACAATTCACAGTTCACAATGCACAATGAAGGATGATTTACCTTCCTTTCGACAGGTAAATCTTAAATTTAAATAGTATAAGCCTCGCTTAGCACCATAAATGGTGCTATTGCGAAAGCAATAAAAAAATCAAATTTAAGATTTTCTGTAACAAAGCGGAAGAAAATCATCCTTCATTGTGAATTGTGCATCGTGAATTGTGAATTGATTTAATTCGCAATATTTAATATTTGTGCATAAAACAATTTTTGTGCAACATCCACGTCACATCTTCATATATCCAGTACCATCAGCATTAATTCTATACAAGCTACCATCTTGTGTATAAAAATAAATTGAATTTCCTATTGTATAAATATCATCTATTAACTGATTACAATCATATAGCTTAACTTCATTTGTACCATCTGCATTTGACTTATATAACGCATTGCCATAGGTATAGTATAAAAAGTTATTTGAACCACTTAAAACAGTTTCAGCAGTTCCTGTACCATCAGTTTTGCTTCTATAAATATAGTATAGACTTTCATTCTTTCTACCACTATAATATACCCAGTTATTGTCGATTGTGAATGGATAATAATCCCAAGCTGCGCCACAAGGAATTTGCAAGCTTGAAGAGCCATCTGTCTGCATCTTATTTATTCCAGAGCCTTCTTGCCTAAAATAAATACAATTACCAGATAAGTTGAAGGTTCCTTCAACAGCTAGCTGATTAACAATACATCATTACTTCCATCTAAATTCATTCTATGCCATGCATTATCACTATTGTTTACATAATATATTTGGTTTTCTAAGATATAAAAATTGTAAATTCCATTACCTATTTTAACTGGATTGGTTCCATCTAAGTTTGCTTTGTACAAACTATCGTCTTCTCCTGAACTATAATACATATTGTTTCCAGAAAAATTAACACAGTTTAAATTCTTTAAATTCAAATTTGTTACTCCAGATCCATCTTCATTTGCTCTAAATAAGTTAAACTTAGATAGATAATCTGAACTGTTTGTTCCGTAATAAATTTGGTTATTATATATATACAATGGGCCTCTTACATTTTGTAATATAGTTGTACTAGAATCCTCTGGAGTGCTATCTGCTTTAATGCTGCTTACAGTTCCACCGGCATTACAGTAAATATAATCTCCATCCATGGTAAATTGCCCCTGAAAAACGCTAGTATCGCTTTGTCCGATTCTTTGAGCATCAGTGCCATCAACTTTCATTTTAGAAACGTATTCTCCTGGACCATTATAGTTATGATAATATATATAGTCACCTTGTACATAAATTTCCTTAACCTGAACATCAGATACCTTATATGGTCCCGTACCATCTGACTGTACTTTGTACACTTTTCTATCTTCATTGTTAATAAAATAAATCCACCCATTATCTACACTTATATAACTTGCAATGTCTTTGCTTAATTTAAAATTGCCAGTTCCATCATTTTTAATTTTATAGAGTCCATCTGAATTGCTGTAGTAAAGCCATTCCCCATCAGATGCAATTTGACCACCGTTTACTACATTAGCATTATTATTTACATTTTCATCTATGCTGAAGTTCATATCTACATCATTTAGTAAATTTTTATTATCACTTGAAGAAACATCTTTTGATATATCTAAAGTATAATTTTCACCTAAAGTATACCCATCTTTTGGCGGGCTAATTAAAAGCTCACTATCACTGTTTCCTTTACTTATTGTAATCGGAACAGTTTTATGATCTTTGTCAAAAACCTGAATTTTATTGTTTATAGTATCATCAATTTTAACTGGTTTATTAAATTTTATAGTCCACGTTTTATATTGCTGAACAACTTGATTATTTACAATTTGAGCATGTACTGTACCTGCTTTTAAAAATGCTATACTAAAAGTAACTAACATTATTTTAGATACTTTATTCATTTTTACTCCCCCTGTTACATAAATTACTAAATATAATTATATCATACATAAAAAAAAATATAAGTATTTTTATAAGTTACAGCTAAACAACATTTACTAAAACAATCACCTTTCACTTAACAAATAGCTTGTAATTTTAGTATCATCTAATCCTACATACGTATCCGATTCATTTTTAACTGTTTTCAATTTAAATAAACTTACTTCATTTTTCTTCAAAGTAAACTTTATAGTAACAGTTTCATTCTTTGAGACAATATTTGTTGTAGTAATATATGGTACAGCTATTTTTCTAAGGATATCTATCTGCTCCTTGCTTGGAAACCTTGGCCTGCCCATCTGTTTCCATGTACCCCATGGATTTGCATGTTCCTCATTCACAGTATCTCTCTCTACAAACACATTTCCATTCTCAAATGGAATATCTATTTCATATTCCTTTTCTTCATCAGAATCTACTCCAAACCATTCATTCCAAGCTACAAATACTATGTCGTTTCCTTTCCTAGTTATAATAATGTGCTCATCCTTATACAAAAGTTCTTTTCCAAGCGCATTAAAGAAAGCAAATGAATAAAAGGTTGGCTTTGGTATATTATTTAATGCTACAAGTCCAAAACCTCCATGAAATTCTGATCTTGGAACATCAGCTTCCTCAAATACATCGCTGAAGGTCCAATAGGAAAATGAATTTACATAATCTCCAGCCTCACTTAAAACTCTACATATATAGGCAGCATTAAAAGCTGTATCATGAACAGGATTTCGTGGATCATATGAAGTATTATATTCAGTTATGTGGAAAGGCAAACCTTTAAATTTAGTTCCATCTATGATTTTTCTTACACTTTTAAGTTCATCAAACATATGCTCTTGAGGAAAAATCTCCTGATAGGTAAAATGAGGAGTTTTTTCTCCCACATCCGCAGTATATGCATGTCTAGATACAAAATCTAAAGGCACTTTTTCTTTGTCACAAAACTCTAAAAAGTCCTTAATCCAGTAATCAGCACCTCCGCATATTGCAGGTCCGCCAACCTTAAAATTACTATTTACGCTTTTTACTGCCTCAGCAGTTATCTTGTATAGTTTAAAATACTCTTGTTTATCCGCCTTCTCCCAAAAACCAGGAAGATTAGGCTCATTCCACACCTCAAAAGGCCAAGTAAGCACCTCTTCTAAGCCGTACCTAGAAATAAAATGCTGCACTACTGCTTTAATAAGGTCGCTCCATTTTTCATAATCCTTAGGCGGTGTTGTATTACCCTTCCAATAAAATATTGTTTGTGTCCCAGATGCCAATTTTTCAGGCATAAAGCCCAACTCTACAAAAGGTTTTATTCCTAATTCTATATACGAATCAAAAATTCTATCAATATAAGTAAAGTTGTAAAATGGGATTGCTTTTCCATCTACTATATCTTCTCTATATATTCCAATATCATCGCATAAAAGTCCATGTCCTCTTATATATTTAAAATCTATGCTTTTTTTTACAAATTTTAAAGCATCAATATATTCTTTTTGAAGTGCAAGTCCAAGTCTCCCTGTTCCAACACAGAAATTCCATCTATCAAGAAACGTTTTTTCTGAGTTCTTTGGCACTATTATTTTATTCAAAATTGAATCCTCCTTTATTCCATCCATAATATGCTTGTAACAAGTCTTGGATAAAGCCTGCTTCCTCTTGGCGAGCCATCGTCACTGTTAACTTGATCAGTAGCACCATCTATGCTGCATCCAACCTGCTGCCACTCAGCATGAACCTTGTCCCATTCAATTTCACTTTCACCGTAATTCATATTAAGTATGTTCTTAACAACGTACTGACAAAGAAATATTTTGCTGTTCCAAGTATTTTTACTTGTAGATGATAATTTCCATCCTCCTGAAACGTCATCTATGCAACAACCTTTTTTAAGAACAGTTCTAATGTGCTTTTTAAGTGTCTTTATAAGTTCACTAAAAATTCCTGTTTCGCTGACATATTCTTTTTCACCTATTTCATAAGGATAAATGAGTGCCTCAACTGCTGGAATTATTCTAGACGTATTTCCGTTTTCAAATACTGCTGGTATATATCCATTTTTATGATCAAACTTACTTACTATAGTTGCTGCTGCTTTTTTAGCTTTTTCTATAGCTTTTTCTGCAAATTCATTAAGTCCTAATTTTTTAAATGTACTTTCAAAAACTACATATGCTGCCCAAGTTTTTACCCCAAGGTATAAATTATTTCTTGCCTGTCCAAGACTTACGTCAAGACTATCATAAGTAGTTATTTCAGAACCATTTCTACTTCTACTACTATCTAAATCCATTATTCCATCAAAATTATTGTCTCTTAAAACAAGTGATTCAAAGCAGTCTTTAAAAACTTCCTTATTCTTATTTAACCAAGCATAATCTTTAAGCTTTAAACCATAAACTGCGCCAGTAAGTATCCAGTTTAAGAGTTCTTCATGTGTCATATAACTAAAACATCCTGTAAGATTAGGAAGTTCATATGAAGAATAGCCTTCTGGTGAAAACCCATCATAAGTACCCATATCATGAGTAAACGCAAGTCCAAGCTGATCCCTATAACTATATTTTTCCACGAATAAATCAAGGGCATTTGTTATTGTCCAAGGGTGAAATTTCATTTCCCAAAATACATGATCCACAGTTAAATCAAAGGTATTCATCATCACATATTCACCTTCATTTAAAATCCACAAAGGCTCTTCATTTTCTCTTTTCATAAGCTCACTGCTTGCATAGTAACTATGAGTTGCATGTGCAATTATAAATTTTCTGTATTCATTTAAATTGCTGTGTTCAAGTTCTCTATCTCTATCCTTTGCCTTTCTTATATAATACGCTTCATTTTCTAAACCAAACTTAAGTACCTCTTCAAGAGAAGAAAATAAATCTGCATAATAAAATTTTGTTTCAATTCCTGTTGTTATAATTGCTGGATCATAGGTAGCAAGGGCTATTGTGTAGGTTTTTTCTGTGCCCTTTGGAACATTAAAAATAAGTGAAGGTGCTCTTCCAAGCCCATGATTTTCATAATTGCCTTCTGCCCAGGAGCTTAGTACATCAAGCCTTGATAGTTCTCTTATATCTTTTGCTACCTTTATAGCAAATCCATATTTTCTTCCATCTGCTGCCCCAAAATATGAACCAGAAGTTGCTTCAGAGATTCTTCTCTTAAGCCCTTCAACTCCAAATATCATTTCTACATCAGAATTGCCCTTTCTATTGTCAAAGGATATTCTTGCAAAAATCACAGGCGCTACAGCACGCTTTTTTTCTTCAAGATTCATATCCACTGGGTTTTCAACGGAACCAAAAGGTGTGATTATTGAAAAACTAAATTCACCTGATGTCCATTTATCAGATGCCCATTTAAGCTCCCTTTCTACATTAGCTTCTTTAATGACTTCAATTTTATTTTTTTCACCCTTACTTGCTACTTCTCCAGTGAATTCTTCTTCTGCCGCTGTACTAATGCTATTGCAAAATGGCAAAATTTTTATAGTACTGTCTTTTTTATAACCTATATATATATTATTATTTGGTGGTTTTACATCATTAAGCACAAATCCACCTCCCATTCCAAACTTACCTAAAATAAAGCTTGAAAAAGCTCCAAATGCACTGTGATGTTCATAAAACGATTTATTTTCCATAAATATGCCTCCCTTAATATATTTTTCTATGAAGTTCATCGTCAATTCCAGTTTTCCTATAAAAATAAGAATTGACAACATCTCTCCATTCCTCTGAATCCTTTATTTGAATATTCAACCTTTCAATAACAGAATTAAATATATCTTCATTGATTTTTCCCTTAAGAGAAATCCATTTTTCTTTTAAAGCAAATACTTTTTCTACGCCTTCAAAATGAGTATCATATATGTGTTGAATGATAGTTTTTCTACTCTTAAGTACATATTTGTAATCCATGTTATGAAAAAAAAGTAAAAGTTCTTCTGGACAAGTCTGTAGATTTTCAAACATATATTTTATTGGCTTTGAATATTGACCAGTGTAACCAGTTCCAGTTTCAGTTGTTCTATCTACTCCAAGGCTCTTATAGTCAGCATAATGATAAGTTCCCCACCTTGAATATTCGTAACCATCAACACTTGGTCCATAATGATTATTCGGATTTACCATCCAACCTATTCCAAGTGGACACGTATACTCTTCATATATATCTCTTGATTCTGCAAGCATTGATATTATTGTAGTCTCCTCCTTAAAAATTCCAAAGGTAAGTTCTACCCATTCTTTTGCTATTTCTTCTGAACTAAGAGAGGTATCCCATACTAACCTACCATACCCATAAAAATTCGCTTGTGCCAAAGGATGTCCTGTCCAGCTTTCATCATCACCTATATTGGCTACAGCTGCAGCCCCTCCATATTTTCTTTCAAATAAACTTCCGTTTACTATGTTACTTACAGTTGAACCCCTTCCCTCTACAAAGGTATCAAAGTCTAAGACTTCCTTCCACAATGGCACAAGGTAGCAAAGGTGTTTTTGCTGTCCTGTATATTCTTGAGTTATTTGAAACTCTATCATCTCATTTGTATTCTTCATTGCTCCAAAAAGCGGTGATATAGGTTCTCTTATTTGAAAGTCCATAGGTCCATTTTTTACTTGAAGTATAACATTATCTTTAAATTTTCCGTCAAGCGGCTTGAAATTTTCATATGCAGCCTTTGCTCTATCTTTACTTCTATCTCGCCAATCAAGAAGACAATTGTATACAAAACATCTCCAAATTACTATTCCTCCAAAAGGTTCAAGTGCTTCTGCAAGCATATTTGCTCCATCTGCATGGTTCCGTCCATAAGTGAAGGGCCCTGGTCTAAATTCTGAATCTGCCTTTACAAGAAAGCCTCCAAAATTAGGAATTACTTTATATATGTTCTTTACCCTTTCCTTCCACCAAAGCTTGACATCTACATCAAGTGGATCTGCTGTTTTAAGCCCTCCAAGTTCAATTGGCGATGCAAAATTAATACTTAAATAAAGCTTTATTCCATAGCTTGTAAAAATATTTGCTATTTCTCCTACCTTAGTTAAGTACTCATCGCTTATAAGTTTTGTTTCATATTCATGGACATTTACATTGTTTATAACAATTCCATTTATAGAAATAGATGCTGCAAGTCTTGCATATTCATTAATTCTTTCAGTATTGTCCACTATATGATTATCTTTAAAAAATATAGATTTGCCGGCATAACCTCTTTCTATATCTCCACTTATATTGTCCCAATGGTTTATCATTCTAAGCATATTCTTTGGACTATCTTCAATATTAATATTTCCTATATCCACTCCTGTATAAATTTTTCTTATAAAGCTAAAAACTCCGTATAAAATTCCACTTTCATTATTTCCTAATATTTTTATGGATTTTTTAATTCTTTTTATCTCGAATCCATCAATACCTAAACTATCATTAGTTGATATTCCTAAAAATACATGAGGTAGCCTAGTTCTCTTTAAAAGCTTTGGCTCCTCCCCAATAATATTTTGAACTGCCATTTTTAATTCTTTTACTGCTGAATCAATAATTTGGCTTTCTCCTTCTACTAAGATTCTTTTTATTATTTCCTTGCTTTCTTCTGATAAGTTTACTTTTCTATCATAATTAAGCCAACACTTATATAAAACACTTTTATTTAAAGCTACCTTATCCATATTTATTCAACTCCCCTATCTTTATAGTGTTAACTCGTTATATTTTAATTTAAAATATTATATCTAAACCTTGAAAACTCAGCAGTTCCACCAACTTCTTTTGTGGAGTACATAAACAACCCAAAACGACCTCCAACAAATTGATCCATTTTCCACACCAAATTATGGGTAATACCAAGCTTATTCCACGTTTCTCCATCCTGGTAGTAAAATTCACACTCATCTTTGCCATCTTTAAAATTTCCATATGCCTTCAATGTAACCTTATGAGACGCTATTGGAATTCTTTCATATTCCTCTGCAGGCTTACTATCCACAAGATTACCAAATATAGATTTATCACCAGTAGTCCTAGCTGACATTACTAAGTAACTTTTACCAGCTTCTCTTTTTAGTGCTATAAAACCATATGAACTAATTAATAAACATAGACCGGCATAATCCCCATCCTTAAGTTTGCTTCCATCCAAGGTTACAATTGCTTCACATGCAGGACCAACTGTACGCTGTGTAAGTGTATTTACTGCATAATTTAAATTTGAAGAAATCTTCCCAGAATCAATACTATATGTTCCAGGCTTTTTTGTTACTGACCATAAAGCATCATTTGGTATATGGTTCCACTGCCAAAAGTCTTTTAGATGAACTTTGCCATTTTCATCTGCCCCATAAATAAAATCGTCATTTCCAACTAAGGGCTTGTATTCATATCCTAGTCTTGTACTAGTAACTTCAATATATTTTGGTGCCTTCACGTCAAATACAGGAAATTTATTTTCAAAGTGTAATGGTACAAGAACAGGTATGCGTCCAACGGCACCATGATCTTGGAATAGCATAGAATACCATTTACCATCAGGAGTATCAACTATTCCTCCTTGTGCAACACCAGAATTATGATATTCCATGTCATCATCAAAAACATCTTCTCCAGTAAATTCACCTTCAAGAGAATCTGCCATAAAGCAAGCTTCTGTTCTACGACCCTTAGACTTTAATATGTGTATAAAAAAGGCATAGTATTTACCATTAATTTTATAAAAATGAGAACCTTCATAACCAAGGTGATGAGGCTCATTATCTTTCACTATGATTCTGTCAATGCCCCCAAGCTTAGGACCAGAAAGATCACTCTTTAATTCTGTGAGATGAATCTCAGTATTTCCATAAATAATATAAACTCTTTCATCGTCATCAAACAGCAGAGAAGCGTCGTGATAAAATCCTTCAATAATTTGTTTTTTCCAAGGGCCATTAATATTATCAGCTGTAAATAAATAAGTTTTATGTGTATCATTTGCTACGAAGCATACATAAAATTTACCTTTATGATAACGCAGCGAAGCCGCCCACATTCCCTTTCCATAAATATGTTTTTCACCTTCAAGTTTTTGTTCTGGTGTATCCTCCAAAATATTATATACATGAGTTGCTACTTCCCAATGAACAAGGTCGTAGGAACGCAATATGGTACCCCCAGGCATAAAATGCATTGTAGTACTAATCATATAATAAGTATCATACACTCGAATTATATCTGGATCTGGATAGTCAGCCCAAATAATTGGATTATTACTCATATTAAAGTCTCCTTTTTTGGGTTTAATTCAATTTTATATTCCATTTACTTTACAACAACATTAATAGCTACTTTTACTAACTCCTTATTCAAGTCCTTGTATTCTGGCAAATCCAGTACTGGATACCCGTCTATATCAAAACGGACACGTCGTATACCAGTTGATCTTGGTCCCTCAACTCCAGGTCTTGCATGATAGGTGTTCCAGACAGTTCCATTATCATCTATCACATATGCATTATGACCAGGACCATATTCGCCTGGCATGCTTCTAGATGTTAAAAGAGGATAATTTGTCTTTGTCCAATTTTCAACATTTAACAAATCTGTATCCTTATCAGCAGTCAACAGTCCTACAACATAAGTTGCATCTATTAATGCGCTGGAGAATGTCAAAAATAGCTTTCCATCTCTTATCAAGGTAAATGGTCCTTCATCAACAAAAGCATGATTATTTGCCCAACCATAATCCGGTTTAGTAAGCAGTACTGGATCAGTTGTAAGTTTCCAAGGCTCCTTGGGATCAACTTTTGCAATATAAACCCAAGCCCCTAGATCTACAGGCAAAAACTGACGTTGTGACCAAGCAACATAATATTCTCCGTTTACCTCAAAGTTTGTCATATCAAGAGAGATAACCTTTCCTGCTTCACATAAATACGTACCATCTTTCTTTACAACACGTTGAGGCTTTGACCAATCTGCTGCACATACTGGGCTTCCACCCTTCTTGAGTTTCATAACGTGGGACTCTTCATGGAAGAATTCCCCTGGTGTTGCTGCATGAAAGATATATAAATTATCCTCGATTATGTGAAATTCCGGTGCCCAAAGTAGCCCACCAATACCCTCATAAGTATTGGAATCAAGTATTAATACTTCCTTTGCATTTACTAAACCTTGAATTGTATCTGCTTCCCTCATATATAAGGTGTGATTGCCGTCAGCATCATTAGTTGCAATAAAATAGTACTTTTCATTCCATTTAGCAATACACGGATCTGCCCTATTAATGGCTACTGGGAATATATAATGCTCCTGATGTACAGTACCTGTTACATGATAGGTTCCCGGCTTGCCCCATTGTACCTCTGACGTATTCCAATCTACCATCTTTATATCTGTTGTTCCATCACTGTAAATAGCAGTAGCTTTTACAGTTTTCAAATCTTCTTTCGATGTAACAGATACGCTCTCTAGAACTTCCATTTTTATATTTGTTGGAACTGTAAGTTTACATACAAGTCTGTGTGCAACTTTTTCTGATACTCTTATAGCATTTCTCTGTACTATTCCCTCTATACCAGCACACACAGGTTCTATAGCAAAAGCTTCAGCCTTCTCTGGCGCCGATGCATTAGTTAAACTAGTAATATCAGTAATAAAGTTTCTATAGTAGTTACCACTCTCGTCACTCCATCTAATAACATAAGCTTTCTTCTGTTCATCATACTGGCAGCATACATCGTTTACATAAGTATCTATTTTAAAATCAACCAATCCAACTTCTTTATACTGCAAAAGATCTAAAGATGTAAATAATAGAACTTTACCCTTGCTTTCATTGTCATTTTCACCATCTGATTCTATACGTACAGCAACAACGCCAAAAGTACCATCTGCCATGTAGAAAATATATGGATTTTTAAGGCTCTTTGCGTTAAGAGTTCCATCTTCGTTATCTGTTGCCTTTGCAAACAAAACACCTGAATTATGATTTAAATCATTAAAATATTTTCCATCTTCACTGTAAGCAAGATGCATGCTGTATGCTAGCTTAGGTGCATAAATCATCTCTTCCTGCTGTAACCTAGTATAGCAAAGTATATAACTTGAACTTTTTTTTACTCCTGATAGCATTGCAAATCTTCCCCTCTAATTAATAATTTCTAATAATTATAGTAATATGTGTTTATATTGTAACTAACATTGTTTTCATTACTTTATATAGGAATTATAAAATATATACAAAATTGAAACAATGATATATAATAATATAAAATTGATATATTCTAAGATTAGGAGATTAACTATGACTAATATTGATTATGTAGGCTGTGATGCTTTGCACCCTAGTAGTTTTGTTTTTGACATTCCTAAGGGTCATGATTGTTGGCTTCTTCTTCTCACTCAAACTCCCGCTCTTTTCTGGGTAAATGGTGAAATAAAAGAATATCCTGCTTACAGCTCTGTGCTCTTTCATCCTCACCAAAAAATATACTATCGTGCCTGTGGTGATAAATACATAAATGACTGGCTGCGTTTTGATTCCACCGAATCCTATGTTACTAAAACAACGCTTCCATTTGGTGTTCCTTTTTCTTTAGATGATCCAGAATATTGCCATAAGCTGTTTCAGTTACTTTGTGCTGAAAACTTTTTCAACAAAGATTATAAAGAATCATCAATAGATTATATACTAAGAATATTATTTAACAAGCTTTTAGAATCTTACTACCATAAAAATATATCTTCCCAATACTACAATCTTTTAAATCTGAGGAAAGAAATACACAATAATCCTGGTAACCATTGGACTGTAATGGATATGGCTAATCGTTTACATCTAAGTTCAGGATACCTTGAAACAATCTATAAAAATACCTTTGGTATCTCATGCATGAATGATGTAATAAGCAACCGCATTCGCCTAGCAAAAGAATATCTGTTTCACGGCACACATACTATTGAACAAATTGCATTTCTATGTGGGTATAATAACGTAGAGCACTTCTGCAGGCAATTTAAGCAAATTACAGGATATTCCCCAAGTAAATTTCAACAACCAAATTGTTAATTTATACTGACTTGTCACATTTAAAAAACTGCTTTCGATATTGTAATGGTGTTTTTTCTTTTAGTTTAACAAACTTATTTATAAAATAATCTGTATTATTGAATCCAACCTTCTCTGCTATCTTATAAATCTTATCATCCCCCCGCTTAAGTAGCTGTGCGGCCTTTTCAATTCTGTATGCATTTAAATATTCATTAAATGATACCTTATAGTGCTTTTTAAATATTTGTCCTAAATATGCAGAATTAATATAATACTTTTCACTTAAATATTTCAGACTTAACTTTTCTTTATAGTGCTCTGCTATTTCCCTATCAATTTTATTTAAAATTCCTTTAGCTGAATTTTGCCTTAAATGCTTTAAATATTCTGCAAATTCTAGAGAAAACCTTTTAAAATGATCTATGCTTCCCCTACTTATCATTTGCTCAAAAGAAATTGAACTAAAATATTGCATTACTTCCTCATGATTAACCTCTGACTCTAATTCTTTTGCAATATTGATAATATTAAATAATAAATAATTAATATTTAACTTTATAATTTCTAAATCTATATTCTGCTCTTTAAAACTATTATAAATTTTATCAACACACTTTATAATTTCTTCTTCATTATCTTCCTCAATTTCATGAATAAGCTTATCCATATACTGTTTTTCCACATTATAATTAAATCCCTTTTCACCTATAATTTCGTCATAATATGCAACATTATTTTCATTTGAATAATTGGAGAATAATTTAGCTACAGTCGCAGTTTTACATGATACTGATAATTCCTTGATACTAGATACCTTCTGTCCAATATACATATAAATATCATATTTTTCATTCCGCTTCATAACCATTTTTAATTTTTCAATATATCTTTTTTCATCTATACCTTGCTCTTTTGATAATCTCTTATCATAAATAAAGCCAATTTCATAACAATCTGCACACTTACTACCGTCAATAATTACGTTATAATAATTTTCTCCTAGCCATCCAATAATTTTTTCATATATTCTCTGTTTACCTTCTATTTTTTCATCTTCAGAAATGTTACTACAATTATCATCATAATACCTAATTTCAATAATTATATATCGTAATTCTCCCGAAAAGCTTTGGCAGTTATTAACATATTGCAAATTAACTTTATTGCATTTTCCATATATAATTTCATTTAAATAAGTATCATATACAACCTTATCTTTTATTCTTTGTATAGTCTCACTATTTTCTTGTTTAAGATATTCTTCTCTAAAACTATTTAATACTTTAACTAACTCATCTTTTTGAATTGGCTTTAAAATATAATCAGTTACATTATATTTAATTGCTTTTTTAGCATATTCAAACTCATAATAACCACTTAACACTATAAACTTTAATCTTTTTGGTATATTAGCTCGTACATATTCAATTAATTCAATGCCATTCATTTCAGGCATCTTTATATCCACAATAATTAAATCTATTTCTTTTTTTTCTATTTCTTTTATAGCCTCAATGCCATTAGCAGCTTCGGCTACAATTTTATAACCATATTGCTCCCAATTAATTAAAATCTTCAATCCCTGTCTAATAAAAGGTTCGTCATCTACTATTAAGATTTTAATCATAATACTCCCCACCTTAATATTAATTATTATCTTAAGATACATCATTATTTTGATTTAATTTATCAAGATAAATCTGTATTGTAATTTTCGTACCCTCCTTTAACTTGCTGTCAATTTCAAATTTCATATTATTGTTGCAATACATTTGTAAACGCATATAAGTATTAAATACACCAATACTTTTACTGTTCTCAAGCATGTCCATTTTTGCATTTTTTAATTTTTCTCTAATCAAATTTAATTTCTCCTGCTCCATTCCGCCTCCTGTATCTAAAATTTCTATAAATAAATTATTCTCATCTTTATATACAGTAATATTAATGCTTGCATCATGAGCTACCTCTTCAATGCCATGAACACATGCATTTTCAACAAAGGCTAAAATAGATAATTTGGGTATTTTTATAATTTTACATGACTCCATTACACAAAAACCAAAAGATAATTTATCACCAAAACGATACTTTTGAAGCTTAAGATAATTTTCTACAAATAGAATCTCATCTTCAATCGTAATATAATCTTCTCCCCAATTTATTGTCTTTCGCAGCAATATTGATAAATTCTCAATTATTCCTGCAGTTTCATCTTCCCCTTTAATTAAACTTCTCATGCGAATGCTTTCAAGAGTATTAAACAAAAAATGAGGATTTACTTGACTTTGTAATGCTTTTAATTCTGCTTGCTTTTTACCTAATTCTAGACGCTGCTTTTCTGCATTTTTCTTAAATACTACTTCTATTAAATCTTTAATTCTTAAAACCATTAGATTGTAATCTCGAATTAATTTTCCTATTTCATCTTTTCCATTTTTGCATTTGATTGTATTGAATTCTTCATTTTCCACTTTACCTAAATACACTCCAAGTAATCCAACCCTATACCTAATGGAATGTGACACCAAAGTGATAATAACTGTTGGCAATAGCAAATTAAATATTATTAATCCAAACAATATTTTTTTCCACTCAGCAATATTTGAAAGTGGATTTATTGCATTTTCAGTAACAGCAATATCCCACTCCTCATTGGCTGCCTTAAAATTAAAAGAGCCTTTTACCTTAACTGCTCTTTCCTTAATATGATTTATTGTGTCAAACTGATTTAATCTAGGATTAGATTCTACATTTGAAAACAAAATGTATTTTTTATTATAAATATATAAATTACCATCCATTTTTTCATTTAACATTTCATTAAGTATTACATTATAGTCTACATCTATCTTTAAAATATTTTTACAACCATTTGTACTGCTATCCATTTTTCTAATAATACTAATAGTTCTTCTTGTACCACTATAAGGAGAATCCATTTTATCGTTATCATAATAAACTGCAATAGTCATTTGCTTATTATTATCACAAAACTTCTTATACCAATCACTATTTTTAATTTGTGGCGTTAATACTATGAAATTATTGCTATCAGTTATAGTATCATTATCTGTATATATTGTAACTTGATATACATGCTGTGAATTATAATAATAATCTATTGCATTATTTTGCAATAAAGAGTTGTATGCTTCATAGTATTCAAGAACATTACTATATTTTTTGGTAATAAAATTATTAAAAGCTACATCATTATTCAAATGATTTGATACTAATACACAATCATTTAATACAGCTTCCAAGTTATATTTAACCCTATCTATAGTGTACGCCATATTTATTTTTTGTTCTCTCACCTCATTGTTTTTTATTGTTATGTAAACAATTGAATTAGTTACAATCATGGGAATAAGAACACAAAATATTTGTATTATTAATAACTTTGACTTAATACTACAATTATCTAACACGTTAACATTTTTCATATACATATCCCCTTTTTGTAATAATTACATAATGCTTTATATATACATTATACATTTTTTATTATTTAATCAATAAATTAACATTAAGCCGCTTGAATTTCAATAATTAAAAATATGCTATATCACCTCTAATAGATGGTATAGCTCTTTATTATCATTATTCTTTTACTCCTCCTATAGTAAGTCCTGTTACAAAATATTTTTGTAAGAAAGGATATAAACAAACAATTGGTAATGCTGTTATAATTGTAATGGCTGCACGGATAGACATTGGTGTTACCATAGACGCTGAATTTTTCGTCAAATCTGATGTTGCACCTGAGCTAGTAGATAAAGATGTAGCAGATGATAATATTTTCATAAGTTCATATTGAAGCGTTGTTAAATTTGGAGCTCCTGCACAATAAATCATTGAATCAAACCATTGATTCCATTGATCAACCGCTACAAATAATGCAATTGTAGCAAGAACTGGTTTACATAAAGGCAATATAATCTGAATAAAAATTCTAAAATCCCCTGCGCCGTCAATTTTAGCTGACTCTGACAAGCTTTCTGGTAATCCGTTAATATAAGTTCTAATAACAATCACATTAAATGCACTTACCATAAAGGGTAAAATATAAACTAAAAAGTTATTAAATAAATGTAGATTTTTGAACAATATATATACTGGAATCATTCCACCACCAACATACATTGTAATTACATATAAAATCGTAAGTTGCTTTTTAAACACAAACTCTTTTCTACTTAGGATAAATGCTAGCATTGATGCGAAAAACACTGCCAATACAGTACCAATTACAGTTCTTGAAACTGATATAAACGCTGCTTGCTTTAAGTTTGGATTATTTAATACTGTTTGATAATTTTTTAAGCTAAACATCCTTGGAAATAAATAAATACCGCCCCTTACAGAATCAATACCATCATTAAACGAAATAGCCAACGTATTCAATATGGGATATAGTGTTACAATCACGAATAAGATCATAAATATTCCTATAATAATATCACAAATCCTATCTTTTTTGCTTTTTTTTCCCACTGACATAAGTAACCCTCCTTTAGAATAACCTTTCTTCTCCGATTGCTTTTGCAAAACGATTTGCTAAAACTACTAATGTTATACTTATTAGACTTTTAAAAATACCTGCTGCTGTAGCTAATGAGTAGTTTCCTAAACTAATACCATATTTCAATACAAAGATATCTATTGTTTGAGATACGCTTTGAATAAGTCCATTTCCTAATAAGTACTGTATTTCAAACCCCGCATTCACAATATTTCCTATATTCATTATTAATAATATAAATATTGTTGATTTAATGCCTGGTAACGTAACATGCAGCATTTTCTGCCATCTGCCTGCACCATCAATTTCTGCTGCTTCATATAATTCAGGATTAATAGCTGTAATAGCTGAAAGATAAATAATACTTCCCCACCCTACTTCTTTCCAAACATTCGAAATGCCTACAATACCCCAAAAGTATTTAGTTGCTGCAAAAAAATTGATTGGCATTTTAATTAAATGTAATGAAAGTAGGACGTGATTAACAATACCCGTCTCTGGTGAAAGAACATCTGCCACAATACCTGTTACAATTATCCATGAAAGAAAGTGAGGTAAGTAAGAAACCGTTTGTATAAACTTCTTAGCAAAAGTTATTCTTATCTCATTGAGTAATAATGCAAAACCTATGGAGCAAACGAAACTTAATACTAAGTTAATTAAGCTCATACATAGAGTATTTCTTATTACTAATAAAAAAGTTGGATCAGAAAATAAAAATTTAAATTGACTAAGTCCACACCATTGTTGATTAAGTAATCCATTTGCTGGCTGAAAGTTTTGAAATGCCATGAGCCAACCAGCAAGTGGCAAATAAGCAAATATTACTATATATATAACAAATGGAATAGACATAATAACTAAGGTTTTTTGCTTTTTGATTTTTTGTAATAGACTTTGTTTTGGTTTTTTTTCTAGTTTTAAATTATTGTATTCAGCTTTTATTTCCATCCTTATTCCCCTTTTCCTTGTAACCTTTTATATGACTTTCATATGGCATTGAACCATTTACTTGTACCAAAATTATTTTAATAAATAGGGTACCTAAAAAGGCACCCTATAGACAAGCAATTTTAACTTTTCAAATTGCTTATCTATATCTAATATCTATTTAAATAATTTTGCTCTTCTCTTTGCTTCTTTTGTAAGTGAGGCTAGATATGTCTTTACATCCGCTTTAGTTTTTAGTTCATTTTGATATTGATTCCAACAAGAATCAAAATCACTAGTTTTACCTATAATAACTTTTGGAAGCCACTGTTTTTTAACATCATCCATTTTTGCATAGGCTATTTGTGCTGGATCTGTTGCTGCCAATGTATTGACATATGAATAAATAGGGAACCAAGGTTCATTCTTCTTTTCTGGTGCTGGACCAAAATCTGTCCATTTCGTATATCCATAACCTTTAAGAACTTCTTTATCTATAGCAGTTAAGGTTGATTGGAATTCACCTGGTTGATCATTTGGTGTCATAGCGTTAATTCCGTCTTTTTGCAAACCAGTATAGTTAGGTAAATTTGCATAAGTACATAAATTAGCATGAATCCAATCTTGATTTCTTTGCTCATCTCTTTGTTTTTGAGTTCTGTAATATACGCCCTTACTATCTACTTCATAATCAATACCTTTTTCGCCCCAATTTCTTAATGTTTCTATTTCAGGAGATAGTAAATCATTAAGTGCTTTTAAAGCGCCTGGTAAATCTTTGCAACTAGTTGTAATTCCAATACCACTACCTGCATTTACATTTGGTAATGATCTATAATGTGCTTTTACATTAGGATAAATAGTTAAATCAAATGGTACATAAGTTCTTTCATCTTCATTTCTTTGTTTTAATGCATCTTCTGCAGTTTGGAATTGCCAATGTTGATCAACCATTCCAAGTACCCTACCTGTTGAAAGCTTAGAAATATATTGATCTTTAGATGCTGTAAATGTTTGAGAGTCTATAATTCCCTTATTATATTCTTCATTTAATTTTTTAAAATAAGCCTTTGCTTCTGGAATTGAATCATAACTTTTAGCTGTTATTGTTTGAGGATCTATGATTGCCTTTCCATCATTAGGATATCCTGCTAAGAATTGAGGTGGATTTTCTAAACAGAAGCCACAATTACTCTGACCATCGCATAGAATGTCAAATCCAATAGTTGGTTGGCCATTTATAGTTGGATGAGCAGCCTTATATTTTTCAATTACATCAAAATATTGATCTAGAGTTTTAATTTTAGGATAACCAGCCCACTTTACAACTGCTTTTTGAAGCCAAAAAGCTTCATCACCATAATCCTGTTTCATGTCTTTTCCTTGAACAGATCCGAATTGATTTATATAGTAAATATGTCCATCAGGTTGTCTCAACTTATTCCAATCACCAGCGGAATAAAAGTTTTTAATATTAGGATATTTATCCCAATACTTATCTATCGGAATAAATGCATGAGCGTCTAGTAATGCTTTTGTTGCTTCACCTCCATCTATAAAGTCTGTATAATTACCGCCAGCAATCATTACTCCAACTCTTTCCTTGCCGGTTTGACCTGTAAGATATGTTTCATTTAATTTAGCACCTATTTTTTTTGCAATTACATTTTGTACCCTATTGCCTTTTGTAAGTTCTGTTCCTGTAGTAGCATAGAATACTGAAAACTCTTTTATTTTGCCATCACTTGAAGTTTGACTTGTATTGCTTTGGCACCCTGAAAAAACACTTAATGCCATTACCCCTGTTAAGAGCACACTTAAAAATGATTTTCTTTTTATCACTTACCTCTCCCCCTTATGATCCTGTTTATATACTATTTTTATGTTTATTTTTGTAAACGTTTTGCTTACATGTAAAGCTTATCATTGTTATATATTTGTATCAACCTAACAAATTATATAAAAAACATAAAAAAATATATATATTTCTATAACTAGTGTATTTTTACTTATTTGTACTTTATAATGATAAGTGTTATTATACCATTGAAAACCATTACAAAAAAAGGAAACTTAACACACTAAATTTTATAGTAAACTAAAAAATTTAATTATGTTTTGTATTTTAAGTAAGCAGAAAGGAATTGATATAATCATGAAAAAAGAATTTTACGATAGACCATTTTATATAATAACAAATTATATTATTGGATTTTTTCTAGGTAGCATTTATTTAGGTATTTGCAATATACTTCTTTTACTCTACTTTGTCTTTATAACAAACTCACAAAATAATTTAAACTTATTTTTATTATTTATTTTTCTCATCCCCTTAGGTCCATCCTTAGGTGCACTATACTCCACTAATGGTAAATTACTACGTGAGAAAGATATAGAATTTTCCTCATACTTTTGGAATTCGTATAAAAACAATTTTGTATCTCATTTAAAACCATGGCTAATAGAACTTACTACAATCACTCTATTACTAATAGATTATTATCAAATACCACAAAGTGGATTTCGCATAGTTTTTGCTATACTTCTTGTAATTATATTTTTATTAAGCTTGTTTACACTAGCAATAAACTCTATATTTCAGCTTAAATTAAAAGATTTATTTATGGTATCACTTTACTACATGATAAAGAAACTCCCAATAACTATATTAAAAATCATAATCATTGGACTAGCATATGCCCTATGTAAGAATATACCAATTATATCTTTGGTTTTTATACCTAGCATACTTTTCTTTATATTTTATTATTATGACAAAATTATCTTTATAGAGCTTAAAAATAGATCACTATCATCTAGCAATAATTGATTACTTTTCTTCAATAAACAAGAAAAATATAGGCGTTTTATAAGTTTTACTATGCCGCACATAAGGTTTTATGAGTGGTTCGTAAAAAATAATGCCTATATTTTTCACATGCTCCTATAGAATATCTTTTTTTTCACAGCCCCCTGCACAGATTTACATTTATAATTGCTTATCTGTTCTAAATGGTGATGCTGGTAAACCTTCTCTATTATATAAATTAGCACCCTCTGGGTTATCTGCCCATGCATATCTAACAGCAGTAGGCTTAGCAATAGCTTCATTCCAAACTACAACTTCATTATCCTTTATTTCAGCTTTCGCCCACACAAACTTTTTATCTACACCACAAATTGAAAATTGGCTTAAATCCGCATTTCCATGCGTACATAAACCGCTACCAACATCAGTAAAGGATATTACTATTTTATTTTCTTCAACTCTCATAGCCTTATAAATCGGTCCTGAATAAACTAAGTCTTCTTCTCCATATGCTACTTTTCTAGCTGCCAGTGCAAGACGTTCACCCACATCTTTTTTATTCAAGGGATGAAGATCATTCCATTCTCCTACATCAATAGCCACTGCCATTGCCGTATTTTTAGTAACCTTAAATGTTTCAAGTTGAGCCTCTCTAAGTTCCGCCCAATTACTTTCACCTGGTTCTTTCTTAGCTTTCATGAAATTAGGAAGCTGGACATATAAAAATGGGAAATCTCCTTGCTTCCATTTCTCTCTCCAATTTAATATCAAACGAACAAACATATCCTTATATTCCTTAGGCATGTCCGTATTGGATTCACCTTGATACCAAATAACACCTTTAATTTGATAATTCGTTACAGGGGCTAAAATTCCATTGTACAAGCATAATGGAACTGATGGGAAAAATGTTACTGAAGGCAATGGATTCTCTACAGAAACACCTATGTGGTATCTCCATTTTCCCCTTAAATCGATTTTTTTGTCTCCAACAGTTATTTCACAAGGCTTACCTTCTGTAAATTCACCATTACCATTATTACTGATAACCCTAATTACAATAGTATTTTTTCCATCTTGAAGCAGGTTCTTAGGAATATTATATCTTCTTGGTGGATATTGATAAGCTGTTGTTCCTACCAATTTACCATTTATATAAACAGCATCACTATCTGTAATAGTCCCAAGCAAAATCATTGCAGGTTTACCAAGCATTGCTTTTGGAAGATCAACTTCCTTTCTAAACCACACGGAACCTTTTAAATCCCCTATTTTCTCATTTTTAAAGCAGACTGGTAAATTAATAATATCCCAATCAGAAATATCGCAGCTTGGATCAAACCATGGCTTTTCTGGATTGGCTAGACCCTCATCATTTTCATCTATATTTTTATACCATTGTTCACAGCCTTCCTGATCATCTTTTCTAACTTTATTGAAGTAAGCATCATCCTTAAACTTATCTGCTATATTCATTGATCTTGGAAATTCCTTCAATGCTTCTTCACTTAACCAAGATTCAACGCAGGAACCACCTATGGCTGTTTTAATCAAGCCTATTGGTACTTTATATTGTTCATACAAGGCTTTTGCAAAGAAGTATCCAACACCCGAAAAATCAAGAATACTTTCTGGGTCTACTCCCTTCCATTCACCTGTCTCTACATCTTCTATGGCTTCTTTAAATTCATATCTTTCCGGAACAATAAATTGTCTTATATATGGATTTCTTGCATTGCCAACTTCATCTTCATAAATTACTTTTATACGACTTATAGGCAGCTGCATATTTGATTGTCCTGTACAAGCCCATACATCACCTATTAATATATCCTTTATAACTGCCGTACCGCTTCCTTCTATTTTCATACTGTAAGGTCCACCTGCTTCTAATTCTTCTAAAACAATTTTCCACTTTCCATTAGAAGCAGTTACACAATTATACACCTTATCCATGAAATATACGGTTACCTTTTCATTAGCTACATCATATCCCCAAATTTTAACCTTTACATTTCTCTGCAAAACCATTCCATCACTTATAAGCCTTGGAAGCCTAAATTGATTATTTACCATTTATAATACATCCCCTTTAAATTCAACTAACAAAATCGTTTACATGGACTATGGAACCCATGTAAGCTCCTTCAAAACGAACACCAATTTTTTCTTATTGAATTCCAGACCATCATTGAAAAACTTTTTAAAGTAACTTTTTAAAGTAACTTTATTATATCATAATGTGGTAAATACTCAATGATTTATTTATTGGGTGGAATTAAAAAATACATAGAAAGTTTATATGTATAGTGGAACTAACAAATTACAATTTTTAGAGCAGAGTACAAAGAAGGATGATTTACCTTTCGCTTCTCTCAGGTAAATCTTAAACTTAAATGGTGTCAGCTTCGCTGAGCACCATGTATAGTGCGATTGCGTAAGCAATAAAAAAATAAGTTTTCAGATTTTTCGTAGTGCTAACGGAGAAAAATCCTCCTTCATTGTACTCTGTACTCTATACTTTGTACTTTGGCTTCTCCTCGACAAATTGTAATTTACAAGTATGCCTTATTACTCATACTTTCCATATTTTAAATGATCTTTCCTCAAATATGTAGCCTACATCCAGTAACCTCTTGAAATTCCTCTACTATCTTCCCAAAAGCTCCTTCCTCTCCATCTTCAACTTTCAAAGTAACTTCCATTGTTCCTAAATTAAAGGATGGGTTTTTCTTTAATTTAATTCCTGCTTTTGCACAAAGTCTTACTGCAATATTAAGAATTTCATTTTGGTTTACCGAATTTGATATACCTATATTCCAGCCTATATCTCTTGCCATAAGCTCTAGTTTTCCTATATATTTTCTTCCTATTACAGGTGAAATAAAACTGAGTTCCATATTGCCTTTAGTTTTTATACTCTTCTTATACGGCTTATGCTTTTCAGTTTCAAAACAAGTATCTATATATTTAAATGCATCATTTTGCTCCATTATAGGTGCATCTCCTGCTGACACTGTGCATTTTTCATTTATATTAGCATTTTTATTATTTCCCTGAAAAACTATATCAAAACCTGTGCTACTCTTGAATTTCTCTTCAAGTTTCTTGTTATCCTTTACTTCGTCATCCGTAATTACAACCACTTTATCTTCATTAAACAAAAACGATATTTTTTTAATATTTAAATCTATAAACAATGTCCTTATTAAATTTTCTACTGCATTGCTATTGGTTTCTTTATTAATTTCAACCTTCCAAGCAAATTTATCTTCAAATTCAGCTATTATATTGTTTATTTTTTCATCCACTACTTTAGGGAAATCGAACACAAGAATAATCTTTTTTTCTTCTAATTTAATGCTTATTTTCTTAAAATCATACTCACCAAAATAATCCTTAACTAAATCATTTATTTCGTTTGGCTTTAATTCCTTTGGAGCAAGCTCTTCTTCAACCTCTTCTTCGCTTCTTGCTTTAAACATAAAAAATCTTCTAGCATCATTATCAAAATAAGGTGAACTTAATAGTATATTTTTTATATTTTCAATTTCCTCTGAATTAAATACAGCATTTCCCTTCCATATAATAAGCAATTCCTCTATTGTAAACAATCTTTCATAATAATTTTCTCTTGTAAATTTCCAAAGCTTTTCTATATTTTCTTCGTTAATTTCTTCCTTGCTTCCCACCAAATATTGAAGCTGCCTTTTCAATTGTTTTCTAGGAACTCTTATATTTACACCTATAGTTTCACCAGCTTTAGGAACGTATACCCTTGCTGGTGCTTCTCTAGCTACTTCACCGGCTAGCCCCTCAATAACGCTTTCTTCACCATGTACAAGGAAAATGTTTCTTGGACTTAACTGCTGAATTAATGCCTTTATCTCACTTTTGTCGGCATGAGCTGACAATCCAACCTTTTCTATGGTACATTTTACAGGTACTTTTTTGCTATTTATCTCCATCGTTCTTTCTTCTTTTGGAAGTTCCAATAAATTTAAAAGCTTTCTTCCCGGCGCCTCTTCATCCTGATAACCAGTTATAACAATATATCCATTTTCCATTCCAGCTATTTTTTCTCCATAGGATTGGCTTGGTCCACCTGTCATCATTCCAGAACTCGATATGACAACTACAGTTTCCTTTGAATCAAAAAGCTTTTCTCTCTCTTCTCTATTCTCTACAGGAGAAATATTATCATCATAAAAGGGCTCAATTCCCCTTAATACCTTCTTTCCAAGGCTTCCTTTTAAATAAAGCGGATTGCTTTTATATACCCTATTTATATTCTTTATCATTCCATCAACATAAATTTTAACTTTTGGCAGTTTACCCTTGTTAATAGCACTTTTTATAATTAATAAAACCTCTTGAGCCCTTCCAAGTGCAAAAGCAGGTATGAGCATTTTTCCATTGTTTTGAATACAATCCTTTATTACATCTATTAATCTATCTTCCTCTATTTCTCTGTTACTGTGAAGCTTATCTCCGTAGGTTGCCTCAAATATTGCTGCATCTGGTCTAAGTTTAGGTATCTTAGCCCCTTCAATAGATCTCTGCTTGAATATGGAAAAATCTCCAGAATAAAAAAGACTTCCTTCCTCTGAGGTTATGTACACGCCACTTGCGCCTGCTATATGTCCTGCTGGATAAAAGCTTAACTTTATACCAGTAATTATTTCAAATTCAACCTGATAATTAATTGTAAAAATTCTATCAAGCATAGCTTCTACATCTTTTTCTGCATATAGTGGTATTTCAGCTTCCCTACTATTCATAATCTTTAAGCTGTCATAAAGCAGTACCTTCATAAGCTCCTTTGTCATGTTATTCATATAAATTCTAGCATTAGGATATTCCTTGCTTATTAGCGGCAGTGCTCCTATGTGATCCATATGTGCATGGCTTATTATAATTGCATCAATTCCTCCGCTTTCTTGTATCATACTAAAATCCGGCAGTATATCCTTTGCCGCACCTTGTCTTATACCACAATCCATAAGCAAATTTTTTTCTAATATTTTTACAAGTATGCAGCTAGCACCAACTTCTCTTGCTCCACCTAAAAATGATATATTCAACATTTTTCACTCCTTAAATATATAAAAAACCCCACCATTACTTGGCAGGGATGTATTTCCATATTTTGTTAATCCGTTTTTGGCATGAAGTCAATAGATTAATTATTTACCGTCATTTTATACTTATATCTTATAGCAAAAATGCAACCTTGTCAACTAAAATTTAGATATTTTAAGAAAAAACTAGGGAATTTATTAAAATTAGTTTGGCAAGCACGGCAAATTAATCTACTAGTAAAACAGAAGCTTTCGTTAAAGGGTATTTAACTATATAATTATTAAGCACGGAAAAAAATGGAGTAGAGAGTAGGGTGTAGAATGAAAATGGGGTTGTTACTATAACATTTAATACGTAACCTAAAATTATTGCGAACCAAATCAAGTGAAGGGTTTTAATTTCGCCCTGCTCATTAAAAGGATAACTTTTTCACTTACGTGAAAAGTGAAGGGTTTAACGATGCTGTGCACGTTAAAGGTTAACTTTTCGGATAAATCCGAAAGCTAAGGTTATTTTTCCTCCGCCTTGCTACGGAAAAATTATAAATTTAAATTAAAGATTTTCCATAGCAAAGCGTAGGAAAATCATCCTTTGCTTTTCACATAAGTGAAAAAGTTCACCTTTTAACAAGCAAAGCAAGTTAAAACCTTTCACTATTAGCTTTTTCGCCTTCTTCTTAGGCGAAAAAATTTAACTATTACTTCGTAATATTTAATATTTGTGTATAAAATGAATTTATCCCCCCTTAACCTTATATACTTAATTACTTATGGAGAGTTTGGGCGTCAGCCCATTAAGTTATAAAATTTTCTGTACCAACAGAAAATTATCATTCACTGTACTCTGTACTCTGTCATCTGTACTCTGAAATTGGGGTGATTATATGATTGAATTAACCAAGATATCAAAATCTTTCAAAGTTTCCAAACGAAATGCTGGACTTAGCAATGCAGTAAAAGCCCTTTTTAAGCGGCAATATGAAATAGTCCCTGCCTTACAGGATGTCTCCTTTACAATTAAGGAAGGTGAAATGGTTGGCTACATTGGTCCTAATGGAGCTGGGAAAAGCACTACCATAAAGATAATGAGCGGAATTTTAAATCCAGATAGCGGCAAGTGTGTTATCAATGGAAGAACTCCTTGGAAGGATAGGATTAATCATGTTAAAAATATAGGAGTTGTCTTTGGGCAGCGCTCACAGCTTTGGTGGGATGTACCCGTCGTAGATTCCTTTGAACTAATAAAGGAAATTTACAAAATACCTGATAACAAATTTAAAAGTAATATGCACATGCTTACAGACATGCTTAATATTGAAGAAATAATTAAAGTTCCAACAAGGCAGTTAAGCTTAGGTCAGCGCATGAGATGTGAGATAGCTGCTTCACTTCTCCATAGCCCCAAAATCTTATTTTTAGACGAGCCAACTATAGGTTTAGATGCTGTATCAAAAATTGCGGTAAGAGATTTTATAAAAAACATAAATAAAGAAAATAAAACCACTGTAATACTCACAACCCACGATACCCAAGACATAGAGGCGCTTACTAAAAGAATTATTTTAATTGGTAAAGGAAAAGTTCTTCTTGATGGCAGCATAGATGAATTGAAAGAAAAATTTAACGAAAGCAACATGGATGAAATAGTTGTAAAGCTTTATAAGGAGTTTAAGATATGAGAGCTTATTTATGTTTTTTTAAGATTCGCTTTATAAACGGTCTGCAGTACAGAACCGCTGCTTATGCTGGAATTGCAACCCAATTTGCTTGGGGTTTTATGTACATCATGATGTATCAAGCTTTTTATAAAAGTAATCCATCAAAGGCTCCAATGAATTTTTCACAACTTGCAAGTTATCTATGGCTTCAACAGGCATTCTTAGCACTATTTATGACATGGTTTTTAGATGAAGATATTTTTACCTTAATCACCAGTGGCAATATTGCCTATGAACTCTCAAGGCCCTTTGACATATATAATACTTGGTTTGTTAAAAGCTGCGCCGTAAGACTTTCAAGAACGCTTTTAAGATGCTTTCCAATATTAATTGTTGCCTTCTTTTTACCAGCACCATATAAGTTTAGTTTACCAAATTCTTTTTCCTCATTTTTATTATTTATAATTACAATGTTTTTAAGCTTTATGGTGGTTGTTTCTTACTGCATGCTAGTTTATATATTTACTTTTTACACGGTATCCCCTATGGGTGTAAGACTTGCTCTTGTGATGACAGCAGATTTTCTTTCTGGAAGCCTTGTCCCACTGCCATTTTTGCCAAACTATCTTACAAAATACATTTATTTATCCCCCTTTGCCGCAATGCAAAATATTCCCCTTAGAGTTTATAGTGGTCAAATCCCTGTAACTGATGCATTCTCTACTATAGCACTTCAGGTATTTTGGCTGTTAATACTTATTTTAATAGGTAAATTTATAATTTCTAAAGCTTTAAAACGTGTAACTGTGCAAGGAGGTTAAAATATGAAGCTATACTTAAAATATTTTTCAATTCAATTAAAGTCGGTAATGCAATATAAAACTTCCTTCTTTCTAACAAGTATTGGTCAATGCCTAACAACCTTTTTCTCTTTCTTAAGTATGTATTTTTTATTTACACGCTTTGGCAGCATTAAAAATTACAGTTTTAATGAAGTTCTTTTATGTTTTAGCACAATTTTCATGTCCTTTGCACTTGCAGAATGTTTTGGAAGAGGTTTTGATGCCTTTCCTTCCATAATATCTGATGGCAGTTTTGACAGGATACTAGTACGTCCTAGAAATGAAGTACTTCAAGTATTAGGCACAAAAATTGAACTCACACGAATAGGCAGACTTATTGAAGCCCTAATAGTATTCATATATTCACTAAAAACCTGCGGAGTTTACTTTTCACCAGACAAAATTTTTACTCTCGCCTTAATGATTATAGGTGGAACCTTTTTATTCTTTGGACTATTCATAATATCTGCTGTAATATGTTTTTTTACCATAGAAAGCCTTGAAATTATTAATATCTTTACCGATGGTGGAAGGGAACTTGCTCAATACCCTTTAGACATATACAAAAACTTTGTACTTAAATTTTTTACTTACATTATTCCACTAGCTTTTGTTAACTACTACCCTCTACTATATATAATAGGCAAAAGCCACAATGTACTCTACATGTTCTCACCCATAATCGCCTGCTTATTCATTATTCCAAGCTTTATATTATGGAAATTTGGCGTAAGACATTATGTGGGAACAGGATCTTAAATGCAGAGTACAGATGACAGAGTACAAAGTACAGTGAAGGATGATTTATCCTCCTTACGTTGGATAAATCTTTGAACTTATATATTCAGCTTCGCTGAAAACATCATGAGGTTTGGGCGGAGCCCATTAAATTTCAAATTTTCTGTACCAACAGAAAATTCTCCTTCTCTGTACTCTGTACTCTGTACTCTGACTAAAACCGAGGTGATAAAATTGATTAAGCATCCAGATTACGACTATGAACTTAAACGTGTTAATTACACTATTAAATATTTAAAAGAATACAATAAAATTATTTCGGAGCAAAAAAAAGCATTAGATTCTCAGATAGACGCTCAACTTAAACATTTTGATCCAGATAATAAGGAACAATTCACGCAGGTTACCTTAAGTACTTCTATTAGAGATAGTTTTCATCAAAAAATGCAAGGTGCTGAAAGAAGTATTTTAAAGCCTTACTTTGCTAGGGTAGATTTTAATGAAGTTAATAGTAATCTTCAAAAAATATATATTGGGAAAATGTCACTTTTAAACGAAGGTACTGGCGAATTTCTTATAGTTGATTGGAGAGCTCCTATATCAAATCTTTACTACGATGGACGTATTGGTGCTGCAAGCTATAATTGCCCTGACGGAAATATTAAGGGTGAAATTAAATTAAAAAGGCAGTATGTAATTGAAGAAGGTACGCTTGAAAATTTCTTTGATGTTGATATCACAACTAATGACGATTTTCTCCAAGCTTGCCTCGGCTCAAGTAAGGATAACAGGCTGAAGGACATTGTTTCAACAATACAATCAGAACAAAACAGAGTTATAAGGGCAAATATGTGGAAACCTCTAATTGTTCAAGGTGCTGCTGGCGGCGGAAAAACTACCATAGCACTGCATAGAATTGCTTATTTAATATATACCTTTGAAAAAAAATTAAAGCCAGAAAATTTTATGATTATAGCACCGAGTAACTTTTTCTTAAGCTATATTTCCGATGTACTTCCTGAACTTGGCGTTGAAAATGTAAGGCAAACCACCTTTGAAGCTTTTGCTCAAAAAGTTATAGGCAAAAAATTAAAGATAATGCCAAGTACAAAAAAACTATCAGATCTAGTTAACTTAAGGGAAAGCCTTGATTGTGAAGGTATAAAAAAAGTATCTAATTTTAAATCTTCTCTTGAATTTAAGACTTCAATAAAAAGCTTTTTAAATCTAATAGAAGATAACTTTATTCCAAAGGAGGATTTTAAAATCCACACCTTTAAGCTATTTTCTGCAAGCGAAATAAGGAAATTATTCTTAGAGGATTATAAGAACTTGCCCTTTATGAAGAGAATTAACGAAATAAAAAAACACCTTACAAACAGCGTGTTAAACAACAAACTAAGAATCTTAGAAGAAGTTGAAGCTTCCTATGACATTAAATTATACGATATTAAAAGGGCCGCACCTGATTCTATTGAAAGACGTCAAATTATAATAAAAACCATAGATGAAAGAGATGCCTTACTCAAAAGTATAAAGAAAAACTCAAAAACACTTGTAAAAAATTATTTATCTAAAATTTCTGTTCTATCCCCACTTGAGTACTACAATAAATTTATAAACGATGAACGCTTATTTAACAAATTTAATAGTAGCTATATAGACTGCAAACTTTCAGAACTTGTACGAAAAACTTCAAAAGATATTTTAGATAAGAACCTTGTTGAATTTGAAGATTTAGCTCCATTAATGTATATCAAATATTTAGTTTATGGTTTAGATGAAAATATAAATGTCCGCCATATAATTATTGATGAAGCCCAAGACTTTAGCCTCTTTCAGTTTTCTGTGCTAAAAGAAATAATAAACAGCCCCTCCTTTACAATCCTTGGAGACCTATGCCAAGGAATCTACAGTTTTAGAGGAGTTAATGATTGGCACAAAACCGCAGAGCTTATCTTTGGAGAAAATGATCCAGATTTATTAAAGCTCGAGCAAAGTTATAGAACCACCATAGAAATAATGGAGGCTGCAAATTCAGTTATAAAGTTTTTAAACAACAAAAGTCTCCCCCTTGCAAAGCCAGTAATCCGCCACGGTGACCCAGTTATTGTACTTGAAAAAAAATCTTTAGCCGAAGTTAAAACTGCAATAGAAAAAAATCTTTGTGAACTAAGCAAAAACAAGCTAAAATCCGCTGCAATCATCTGCAAAACCATGGAGGAATGCACAGAATTAAAACGCTTATTTAAAAACTCAAAATTTACACCTAAAATAGTAAACGAAAAGGAAGATGACTATTCTGGTGGAATTTTAATAATACCTTCTTACTTAGTCAAGGGACTTGAATTTGACATGGTAATTGTAGCAAATGCATCAAAAAAGCAATACACAGCTGATGAACTTGACGTAAAACTTTTATATATTGCAATGACACGTCCACTTCACAAGCTATATATATATTCTGTTGGTGAAAAAGCAGATATGCTGAAGGAGGTTAATAAATGAGATTATTTCATGTAAGTGAAGAAAGTGATATAAATCTATTTATACCACGTATCCCTTATAGAAAAGATATAGACAATTCTAAAGGTCTTGTTTGGGCAATAACAGAGAAATGCTTACCAAACTTTTTAACACCACGTAACTGCCCAAGAGTCACCTACTATTCAACAAATAAATCATCTATCGAAGATAAAGAAAGCCTTTTTTCTTTGTCTTCTTGTCCTCATGTTGTAGCTATAGAATATGAATGGTTCAAGACAATGCAAAATACGACCTTATATTTATACGAATTTAACACCTCAAACTTTCACCTTCAAGACGAAATTGCAGGTTACTACGTCAGTGAAAACACCGAAGTCCCTATAAACAAATTTACAATTACTGATTTATTTGAAGAATTATTCAAAAGAAATGTTGAACTGAGAGTAATAGACAACTTATGTGAACTGAGTGACAGGGTGAAAAAAAGTTCTTTAAATTGGTCTATGTGTAGAATGGGGAATGCTAAAAATGAACAAATTTAAATTTGCAATATTTACAGATTTGCATCATGACCATATTCCAGATGGCCGTACGCGATTAGGAAATTTCATAAACGGTATAAAAAATATAGATATAGACTTTATTATTGAGCTTGGTGATTTCTGTAGTCCCAAAAAGGAAAATCACTTTTTACTCGATATGCTTAATAGTATCCACAAACCCATTTATCATTTAATAGGCAATCATGATTCCGATTTGTTCCCAAAAGAAAAAGTTTTAGATTTCTTTCAAATGAACAGCAGTTATTATTCTTTTAAATATGGTGAAGTCAAATTTATCGTATTAGATACCTGCTTTATTAAAACCCCTGACGGATACGTACCTTATTGCAAAAGAAACTACAATAAAGCAAAAGACATATATCCCATTCTTCCAGACTTTGAATTTGACTGGCTAAAAGCTGAATTAGCTGATAATAGCAAGTATTTTGTTATCTTTTCTCATCAAAGTCTTGAAAATGAATTTGCTAAAAGGGGAGTTTATAACAGAAATGAAATTAGAAAATTGATTGATGAAGTAAACAACAAAGGAAAGAAAGTTCTTTTGTGTATCAACGGACATGACCATGCAGATTCCCTAAAAAAGATAGGCGAAACATATTACTTTGGCTTAAATTCAATGTCCTATATATGGCTTGGACCCGAATTCGAACATTTTAATTACTCTAAGGAAACACATGATAAATACCCATATTTAAAGGATATGGTTTTATATAAAGAAGGCTTGTACACTATTGTGACAATTACCGAAAATGGCAGCATTGAAATACAAGGCATGAAGGGGCACTATCAAAATGTCTCACCAGAAGAACTTGGAGTTGGTCCAACTTGGAATGGACGTGATATATCACCTGTTATATCTGGTTTATGATGCTTTTACGGGGCTGTCCCATAAAAATTATTTTGGACACAAATAATAAATATTGCGAACCTTTTTTCAAAGTACAAAGTACAAAGTACAGAGTACAAAGAAGGATGATTTACCTTTCCTTACGTCAGGTAAATCTTAAACTTAACTGTTGTCAGCTTTGCTGACAACAGTAATGATGCGATTGCGTAAGCAATCAAAAATAAGTTATAAGATTTTCGGTAGCAAAGCGGAAGAAAATCATCCTTCACTGTACTTTGTACTTTATACTTTGTACTTTGGTCTAATGCTTCGCATTAATTTTAAGTTACGTATTAAATAAGTTTATTGCGACAGCTTTTTTTAGTCTTTATCTTCAGCATGCTAATCGATTCTAAACATGTCACTATGATTTTCAATCTTCATATTTGCAATAACAAATAAAGCGGAACTAATTGCCATGATTAAAGCCATGCAAATCATACTAAAAATTATATTAATATTGCACTTATACTGAGAATACAATACATTACTCATTAAAAAGTAGCTTACTATCTCCTCCATCAATTCTGCCAAAATACCAGAAATAATGCCTACTACAAATCCCTCTATAATTACAATTTTTCTTATATCCCTATTTTTAGCCCCTACTACTTTTAAAACAAGGAATTCTTTTATTCTCTCATAATTAATAACTATAAGTATGTTCGACATTAAACATATTGCTGAAAATATACTTATAAAACAAATTACAACAACTGTGAGCACCAACTTTTGAAGGTATTCTTTTAATTGATCAAGTTCTTCTGTGATGCTAAATACCTGAGCGTGTTTTAATTCTTTGCTTAAATAAAAAATCAAATTTTTCTCGTTCTTTGAAGAACTTTTCACCAAATATTGCAAAACGCTATCTGTATCATTTAATAATCCATTTTTTTGCATAGCATTTAAACTCATATATAAGTTATCGCCACCAGTAATGATATTCTTCTTCATTATCCCAACGACTTTTAACTTTAAAGCTTTACCATTTATCTGAAAGTTAATTTTATCATTTACGTTAATACCCATGCCAGAAAACTCATTACCTAAAACTACACAATTACTATTCTTATCACTTTTACTTAGTCCTCTGCCTTCAATAATTGAATAATTCATTTCATTACTATTTAAATCAACTCCATAAGCAGTTAAATTGCTAAAGGTATTTAAATAATCCCCCCGCATACTAGCATTTATATTATTATCTTTTAAAAAATTTTCAAAGTTCTTGCCATTAATACTTATTAATTTTGCTGTAGAACTTGCTCTTTTAATATATTGAAATTTATTTTGATTTAACACCGTTTTTGTTTTATTTTCATCTTTATACGTAGTTCGAATAATAGTATTATAACCATTATTATTTATCATATATTGATTCATTATATTTGGAATAACCCCATAACATAAATTTAGCATAACGCCGCATAAGAACACTACAATGGTTAGTGAAGTTGCTTCCATAGAAAATTTTAATTTCTGCCTTTTTAAGTTTCTAATTGAAAGTAAAATATACTTATTTTTATTGGCCTTAATTTTAGTAGATACGTTTATGAGAACATAATTTATTCCAAAAATAAGTGCTACAAAAATACCGAAAGAAAAAATATACATACAACTCATAGGTAAGGATTTTATATATAATCCAAAACTTATCATAAGCAACACAAAGGTTTTAAAAAACGGTAATGCTAATTTATTTTTAAATTCAATACTATGTTTTTGCTGACGAAGTATATGGGCTGGATTGACCTTATTGCCTATTTCAATAGCGAATAGAGTAAATATAAAGGTTTCTACAATAATAAATAAAATAGTGGTTATAATTTGCAGCCAGGATGCAGAAATTATCGAAATCAAATTCATTTTACCCATTATAGATTTTTGAGTTACACCTATTACAATAAAACTTAATACAATGCCTAATATATTACCAACAATGCTTATTATCCAAGTCTCGTATAAAATAAGCTTTTTAAGCAATTCTTCATTCATCCCATAAATATTTAGAATGATGTAGTCTTTCTTCCTTTTCAAATTAAGTAAAATAACAGTAGCCGCTATACTTACTCCGCTTATTACTATAACAATTATTTCAATTATATTTAGTACCTTGCTCTCGTTATCTAATGTTTGCTTATTATGTTCAATGATATCTTTGTAAGTATTTATTTCACAATTGCTTTTAAATACTTTATTAATCTTTTTTTCAATTTCTTCTAACTTGTACTTTTCATTAATTTTAATAAGTATATTAGATGCAGAAGTATTTCCACTTTTATTACTAATTACTTTGTCATTTAATACTTGCTTATTTATAATAATTACTCCTACAATACTTTCATCACTTACGTTAGTATCAATAATGCCTGATATTTTTAATTTTATATCATTAGGAAAATTTTTAATTTTAATTGAAACAACGTCACCTTTTTTTAAATTAAATTTATTTGCTATCTGTTTATTTATAACAACACAATTATCTTTAAGACTTGTCCCGTAATTGTAGCTTGAATTTATTATTGGATAATTATTTGGATCCACAAATTTTAAAAATACTGTACTTGAAACATTGTTGTATATAAAATTATTTTGAAACTTATAGATAGTTGTATAATTAAAATAACCCTTATCCCTAAAATCCTTTAATTCTTTTAACTGATATTTAGTTAAACTTTGATCAAGTAAATTAATATTAATATCACCTTCATTAGAATTTATTGCATTGCTATTTATATAAGTATTGTTAAGTGACAGCATAAGTTCTATTGATAATAATATTGCTGCTGATATAGCAATGGATAAAATGCTTAAAAACATTTGATATTTATTCTTTTTCCAAGTACTAAAATTATAAGTCTTAAATAATTGTTTTGTGGTTATCATATTTCCATCGCCTCTTTTAAGGTACCATCTTGCATATATAATATTCTGTCTGCTCTTTCCGCTACGTTCCTATCATGGGTTATCATTACAATTGACATATTATACTGTTTTCTAAATTTATCAAAAATATCTAAAACAATTTTACCATTTTTGCTATCCAATGCTCCCGTTGGCTCATCCGCAAATAAAATTTTAGGTTCGCCTGCTAATGCTCTTGCTATTGCTATTCTTTGTTGTTCTCCACCTGATAATTGCTTTGGTAATGATTTCTTCTTATTTTCTAATCCTACAATATTTATTAGTTCACAAGCTTTATTTGACATATTAATTTCTTTTTTAGAAAAAAATAAAGGTATTTCAACATTTTCCTCTACACATTTAAAGTAGGAATTAAATTAAATGATTGAAATACTATACCTATGTTTTCATTTCTAAATTCTGTTAACTTATTCTCATTTAGCTTCTGTATATCTACATGATTAATTGTAATTTTGCCTGCTGTTGGTTTATCTATACATGCCAATATACCAAGTAAAGTACTTTTACCACTTCCACTAGCACCCATTATAGCAACATACTCGCCTCTTTTAACACTAAAATTGATATCCTTTAAAATTTCAAACTTCTCATTCTCTACACCTACAGACTTACAAATATTTTCCGATTGTAATATATAATCTGCCACTCAATTACACCCCTTTTCTTATATTCCAAATTCCTCTCCGTATAATTCAAAAAATATTAATCATATTAAATTATTCATTATTTTGACATTTTACTATATAAATAACATAATATCAAATTATACATTATTCTAATTTGTAATATAAAAAAATCATATACATATTGAAAAACCTTAATACTCAGATTTTAAAGATTTAGATAAAAGTACAGAGTACAAAGAAGGATGATTTTCTTCCGTTTCACTGCAGAAAATCTTAAAACTTATCCTCGGTTGCGTAAGTAATCGAGACATTACTGTTGTCGGCAAAGCTGACAACAGTTAAGTTTAAGATTTACCTGACGCAAGGAAAGGTAAATCATCCTTCATTGTACTCTGTACTTTGTACTCTGCTTTTACTTATCTAGTACGTATCCATAAGCATTAACAACGCCATTTTCCTTTTCCAAATACACTCCTTGAATCTCTGTAGCAAAGCCTGGAAACTTATTTATTCCATCTCTTAATATTAAGAAGTATTTTTGTGCTATAGTATTCCACTTTTCACCTGGAACAACACAGAAAACACCCGGCGGATATGGAAGTGCTCCTTCTAAGGCTATTTCGCCTACAATATCTTCTAATTTAACTAATTTAGCATGGTTTCTTACCAATTCCCAATTAGCCTCTTGAGGTGTTATTGCCTGCTCTGGGAAATACTCTGCTCTAAATAATTTCTTTTGATAAGTTTTTGCATCATTTTCTCCATAAAAATCATGCATTTCCTTACATAATCTTTTGATTGTATATCCTCTATATCTATCTTCGTTCCTGCCATAAAGTTTCGGAAGAACCTCACTTAATGGCTTATCTTCCTTTATGCAAGTTTCAAATTGCACTAATACTTCTACAAGCTTTTTCATTTTTTCTAAGCTTTCTGCTGGTGTTAGCAAGAATAATATAGAGTTTAAATCGCTTTTTTCCGGTATAACTCCATGCTCTCTTAGATAATTTGCAAGAATAGTCGCAGGAATACCAAAATCTTCGTATTCACCAGTTTCAGCGTTGATTCCTGGCGTTGTCAGCATAAACTTATTAGGATCAACAAAATATTGATTTTCTCCATATCCCTCAAAGGAATGCCACTTTTCTCCCGGTTGAAACTTGAAAAATTCAATGTTATTTGCAATCTCTTCTGTAGGATATTCCTCCCACTTCTTTCCGTTTACAACTGGTGGAATAAATGGTTTTAGCATGGAGCAATTTTTAAAAACTAATTTTCTTGCTTCAACTCCTACTTTTATGCAATCTGACCATAAACGCTTACCGGCTTCACCCTCTTGCATTTTTGCATTAACATCAAGTGCCGAAAATAGTGGATAAAATGGGCTAGTTGAAGCATGTAACATGTACGCATTATTAAACCTTTTATGATCTACATAACGCTTTTGCCCTCTAATATGCTTATCCTTCTTATGAATTTGTGATGTCTGCGAAAATCCTGCCTGCTGTTTATGAATAGATTGTGTTACAAATATTCCTGGATCTTCTTCATTCAAATCAAGTAGCAGCGGAGAACATTGCATCATCATAGGTATAAATTGTTCATAGCCAACCCATGCTGAATCAAATAAGATGTAATCACAAAGGTGGCCTATTTTATCAACTACTTGCCTTGCATTATAAATAGTTCCATCATAGGTTCCAAGTTGTATTACTGCTAGTCTAAATGGTCTTTTTTCCTTAGACTTTTCTACATCAACTTTTGCCGCTAGACTTCTTAAATATTTTTCATCAAAACAATGTGCATCTATTCCGCCAATAAATCCAAATGGATTACGTGCAGTTTCTAAATATATAGGTCTGCCTCCTGATTGAACTAAGGCTGAATTATATACTGATTTGTGATTGTTTCTATCAAATAAAACTAAATCTCCTGGGGCAACTACAGCATTTGTTACAACAGAATTGGAAGCACTCGTCCCATTCATTATAAAGTAAGTTTTATCTGCATTGTATACTTTAGCTGCATGCTCTTCAGCTGACATAGCTGGCCCTTCATGAATTAACAAATCTCCAAGTTCAACATCTGCATTACAAATATCTGACCTAAAAATATTTTTCCCATAGAAATCATAAAAAGCTCTACCTGCTGGATGTTTACGAAAATATTGTCCACCTTGATGACCAGGACAATCAAATTGTATATTTTCCTTTTCAACATAATTAGCTAATGTCTCAAAAAATGGCGGCAATAGCCTTTCTTCATACTGATTTGCTGCATCCTCAATTTCCCTTGAATAAAGCTTTTTATCCACTTCGTTTTCCGTTACTATACTATAAACTTTTTCAATTGATTTATCACTGTTTTTTAAAATAAGAAATATGGGAATTCCAAACTTTGTATCATTAATATCCTTAATAAATTCAATATCTAAATCAGTTAATACAACTGCCGCTACATCTGTATAATCTGTATCTTGAACTAAAACCAAATCTCTTATAGTTGAAAAATATTTTTCAGCTTCCATGCTGCAAGCTATTTTTAAATGCTTCACAATTATCCTCCTTCGTCACTTAAACAAATTTAAGAACCCCTATTCATCAAAGATAAAACATTCATTATCTATAATAAACAAATTTAGTTTTCTAATTCATTTTTTGTTCTATTAATATGTTATTACTTTATTTATCATTTGTGCCGAATTTATTTTAATATGAAGCATTTTGAAAGTCAATAAGTTTTATTGGACATTTTTAAAATTCATTTACAGTTACAAAATAAACATCATTCTGTTTTATATCAAGTTCATATACAAAATCTTTTCCTTCTTCAATAACTATATTAGTCTGCATAACAGGTAAACCTGTTGCTTTTGAATTTAATAATGCAATTTGTTCTTTTGTCATAGTTCCATTATACTCAGTATTTAAATATTCAGTATATACATCATTTTGCCTATACCCTACGCTGTATATTGATAATTGGTACTTACCTGGCTTCAAATTAGATACAGACAATTGAACCTTTTCCGCAGGTAGTGCCGGTAAATCCTTACTATAATATACTTGATCCGGAATATCCTTTGGCTTAGTATAAGTGTAATTCCAAAATAAAATTTGAATACCCTTATCATCCTTGCAAACCCATGCGCTCTCATCATCACATTCAAGCTCTAAATTTCCTAATTTATTTAAATATTTATAGGAAAAAAATGAAGGTTTCTTTAGCCCCTGTACATTTAATAATCCAAAACCTCCGCGGAAATGTGTTTTTGGTGGTCCCGGTTCCTCAAAAATATCAGAAAATACCCAATAAGACATTGAATCAACTAAATTTTCAAATTTCTTTACTTTAGACAATATATATGCTGCTGAAAAGTACGAATCATGAACAGGATCACTTTGAGAATATGATGAATTCCATTCAGTAAAATGTATTTCTAAATTAGGTATAGGAGAATTTTTAACCTGATCATGTACTCTAGCTACATCATCAACTATTGCTCCAGGACTTGGATCAAGGGATACCTGCTCTATTCCAAATTCATCAAAAAATCCATTTACACCGTAAATATGAGTTGATATAAAATCAACAGGAACCTTATCCTTATAGCAAAAATTTATAAATTCAGTTATCCACTCACAGCCTGCAGTAGCAGGTCCACCTACTCTATAGTCGCTAGCTACATCTTTTATTGTTTTTGATGTAATTTCATAGAGTTTAAAATATTCTTTCATGTCTCCTGTAAAAAATCCGTCAAGATTAGGTTCATTCCAAACCTCAAAATACCATTGTTTAACTTCATCATGGCCATATCTACTTGTGAAATGCACTGTAAGCTCATGTATTAAGTTTTTCCACTTTTCATAAGAGTTTGGAGGTGTTATATTTCCTTTCCACCAAAATACAGTTTCTGAACCACTGGCTAGGTCCTTTGGCATAAATCCCAATTCTACAAAAGGCTTCATTCCTAAACTTAAAATGTGATCATATAGTAAATCTACGTATTGCCAATTATAAATTGGATTGCCTTGTCCATCTTCACTGTATACAGCCATATCATCATGCAGCAAACCATGAAATCTCAAATATTTAAAGTCACATTCTGTTTTTATTATTTGCAAATGTCTCTGATGTTCTGCTAAAAGTCCTTCGTATGCACGTCCAGACCCCACACAATTTTTAAACATCTTATTATGAATACCTTTTACCCTGTTAACATCCGATTTTATTGTTCTCACAATTTAAGACCCCTTTCACAATATGTAAAAATTTTTTCATAAAAACACCCTAATTGCTTACAACTAAACCCCTATTTGTTTATTTTTTGCAAACGTTTTCCGAAATCGTTAACTCATACAAACATAGAATATATTGCCAAGGCAAATATGTCAAGAATAAATTTATTTTTTCTATAAACTAATTTATTATATATACAGATGTAAAAAAGGTATTCTGTAGATTTCACTATACTACATATAAATCCTTATAGTAGTTCGTAAAAAGAATACCTTAATTTTTTCACATACCATATATAGATAAACCATTTCAACTATTAAAATTCATGTGCACCATAATGCCCAGAAGACGGCACTTTGGTACAAATAAATTTTAAGTTTCAAGGTGGTTTATCTTTATAGATAGACAACTTGAAACATTCAAATTATAAATACCAAATGCAACAAGCAGAATATATTTTCATTACTAAAACTTAGTCTAGGAGTTTGGGCGTAAAGCCCATGTAGGTTTTTTAACTTAATATAAGTACTTTCAATAGTAGTGAAATAAAACTTTGTATATTAATAACTTTCGTCAGGAAAATCTTAAATTATAAGCTCATCCTAGCACTATAAATGGTGCTATTGCGTAAGCAATAAAAAAATAAGTTTTAAGATTTTCTGCAGCAAAGCGGAGGAAAATCCTCCTTCATTGTGAATTGTGCATCGTGAACTGTGCATTGAAAAATTTATTTAATTAATTTGAAGTATAAGATGCCCAATTATAATATGCATATACTGGTGTCACTCCATCGTAAGGCCCTAGCCAATCATCCTCGCCAATTCCAGGCCATAAATTCATCATAATTCTTCCAGCATGTGATGGAATATTATTTGTTGCCCTATATACTTCTCTTCCATCAACTAGCCACGCAATATAAGTTGGCTGCCAATTAAACGCATAAGTATGGTAACTTTTCGATGCATCAAATCCTAATTGATAAAGGTGTTCGTGATTTCCAACTCCATTTGTAAAATAATTAAATTGAACTTCTGAAGTATTCTTTCCCAGGAATTCTATGTCAATTTCATCCCATGGATTATTGTCACTAGGACCTGTATAAGTAAAAAATGAAGAATCTATGCCACTATGAGCTGCTGGTTTCATGTTTACCTGATATATTCCATATCCGTATCTATTAACAGAACGATACTCTCCACCTGCATAAGGTTTTGTTCCACCTTGTGTATCCTTTGTTACGGAAAGTGCCATTGCTCCTCCATTAAAATTTACATTGCTAGCTCTCCATGTACAATTGAACATGCCACCATTTGTCCATCCATCAGACTTTGTCCAGAGATTTGTATTGTAAAAATCAAAATTGTCAGTAACATTAGTTGACGCAAAGACTTTTGTTGAAACTAAACTTGCTGAAGCTAAAATGCCTAATGTCAATACAGCAAAAATTGAATTTTTTAATTTTTTCTTTAACATAATACTCCTCCTTAATATGACAAATTTGTATCTGGTTATTTACATGATAAATTCTACCATGTAAATAGCACTTAGCTAATAATTATAAAATATGCTGAATACTTACAACTAAGCCTCCTATCTGTTTACATTTTGTAAACGTTTTTATATTATTAACTTATATACTCATAGGATATATTTTCAAAATAAATATGTCAATAGTAAATTTGTTTTTTTGCAAAACAAGTTATTGTAAATAAATATATAAAAAAGGTATTCTCTAGGTTTTACTATACTACACATAGATCTTTATAGTATTTCGTAAAAAGAATACCTTAATTTTTTCACATACAATATATATAGTGAAACTATAAGCTTTTGATCTTATGCATCCTAAATGCAGTAAACAGCATTCCAATACAACATATAAAAACTAAAACAATATATACGTGTTTCATGCCATAAACAAAAACATAATCCTTTCCAAAAACATAGTTAATTACCCTATGTCCTATTTTAAGACTCATAAAATTGTACAAAATAGTTGTAGCTAATGTTATTCCAACCATTTGACCTAAGTTTCTTACTAGTGAATTAACACTCCCTGCTATACCAAGCTTGCTTTTAGGAACTGTTGACATTATTAGTGAATTATTAGCTGGTTGAAAAATTCCCTGTCCTAACGCTATTAAAACTACACATAATACTACCTTTATTAAATTAGAATTTTCATTTAATAATGCCATAAAAAGGAATCCACCTGACATAAATATAAGTCCTATAAAAGTTTGTATTTCTGATCCCATTTTATCTGCTAGATTGCCTGAAATTGGCGAAATTGCAGCTAGAATTAACGGCTGCACCATCATAAATACCCCCGCTGCTGAAGACGACATTTTTAATGTATCCTGTAAATAAAACGGTATTATAATTATTGATGCAGATAAGCATACAAATGATATGAATGCACAAAATAAGCTTAATGAAAATAATCCATTTTTAAAAATTTCAAGCTGCAAAAGCGGAAGTTTCATATTCTTCTGTACTACGATAAATATTATTAAACAAAATACCGCTAAAACAAAACTAATTATAATTACTGGATTTTTATAGCCCAACTGTTGCTCACCAATTAACGATCCAAACAATAGCATAACTGCTATGCTATATAAAATAGCACCTTTAACATCAAACTTTTCATCAATATTCTTGCCCTTTGGTAGCACTCGCAAGCCGGCTATAAACGCTACTATACCTATGGGTACATTTACAAGGAATATATAATTCCAGTTTAAGACACTTATAATAAGTCCTCCTGCAGGCGCTCCTATCATATTTCCCAAGGCAACTGCAGATACTAAAATTCCCAAAGCTTTTCCTCTCTCTTTCTGAGGAAAAATTTGCGTTATAATTCCCTGATTATTCGCCATATATGCTCCTGCACCAATACCTTGAATTATTCTAAAAATTACAAGCATAGTTAATGAACTTGAAAGTCCACACATAAGTGATGCAAGAGTAAACACTATAGTGCCAATTTTAAATATCTGTGACTTTCCTTTTATATCTCCTAATCTCCCAAATATTAAAAGACTAGCACAAATAACCATAACATAACTTGCTACTACCCATTCTATTTCAGCCATACTCACTGAAAGCTTTTTTGCCATTGTAGGCAATGCTACATTTACTATACTACTATCAACACAAGCCATAAAAGACATTAATACTACCACAAGCAAAATAGTCCATTTTCCGTGGCTTTTATTTTGATCCACAAGAGTCATTAATAACTCCACCCTTTCTTTAGCATATTACTGCTATATTTATTTATAATTGCTGTTATTATAATATCAATATAACCATTATGTTTCATTAAATATATTGCTAAGTATTAGCATTATATTGCTAAAAATAAGGAATTTAAAAAATTAAAATTGATTGTACCAAATTCATCCTGTTAAATTACAATTTAACATAGAGTACAAAGTACAGAGTACAGTGAAGGATGATTTTTCTACGCGAGCGTAGAAAAATCTAAAAACTTATTCTTTTATTGCTGTGCAATCGCGCCATATATGGTGCTCAGCGAAGCTGACAACATTAAGTTTAAGATTTACCTAAGCAAAGCGAAAGGTAAATCATCATTCACTGTACTCTGTACTCTGTCATCTGTACTCTGCTCTAAAAATTGTAATTTGTTAGGATAAACTTGGTATTTGCAATTTCAATGTTTCAAATTGCACATCTATAAAGATAAAACACTATTTGTGAACGCATGAAAAATGGGCTATTGCACAAAAATTATTTTATACACAAATAAGCAAAGTATAGTGCAAAATCAAATAGCCTTTGGTAGATGGAGCAAAATGATGTTAGGGAATAGCATCATTTTTTCCTCCACCTACCAAAGGCTATTTGATTAATCTGTTACATCTTTGCTTTACAATATATAATCATTTTCTAACAACTTAATACAATAGTTTTAATGATTCCAGTAATAAATATTGTTTCTGTACTACCCCAAAATTCCGTAGGCACGGAGGAATTTTCTCCTTAAACCACTGCTCTTACCTCGCAATTAATTTATTGACCACTGACACTCTGTGTTGCATCAGTGCTTGTAGCTGCTTCAGTATTAGTACTAGTTTCATCTGTACTAATTGTAGTTGCAGTATTTGCTACTTTAAGAGCTGCATCTAAATCAGCATTTAACTTAGTTAGTGCATCTAACCTTGCTTGCATCTTAGCTATAACTTTATCCATAGAAGCTAATGCATTATTAAAATCTTCACTATTTACTTTAGCTTGAGTATCACTAACCTCACTCTTTACTTCTGCTGTTGCCTTAACATTATCTGCATCTGTTTTAAGATTCTGTGCTAGTGTAAGTAAGGAATTAAGCTCATCTTGTGGCAATGTTTTCTTACCCGCTTGGATGTCACTTATTATAGCTGAAAGTTGCTCCTTTTTCTGTTCAATTTGTTGTTTTAATGCTATAGCCTGCTGCTTAAGTTGTTTCATTTGATCATGCTTTGCTTTCATTTGAGTTTTAAAAGCATCTTTTTGCTGTTTCTTTTCATCTCTCTTCTGCTGAGCCGCCTCTTTTTTCTCTGCCCCTTTAGCATTACCTTGTTCCTTCTTAGAAGCTACATCACTATTTTGAGTTTGCTCACTGCTGCTTGTCACATTAGCTTTTACTTCCTGTTTAACATGCTTTCCGCCTTTATTTTCATTATTACCATTTCCTTTTGCAAATGCTGCCGTAGGAAATAAAGTAGCTATTGCTAATGCAAGTGCTATAATCCTTTTTCTATTCATCTTTCTCACTCCTAACGTTTTAATTAACTTTAGTTTAAATTAATGTCACTTGGATCCTGAAGCGATTTTAAAGCTTCATCTATATTTCTTACTGCTGAATCTAGTTTTACTTGTACTTGTTTTTTCTGCTGAACTGATAGTTTAGGTAAATTCGTTGATCTTATAGTGTTTTGTGAATTTGCATTATTTTTTTCTGTTAATGCTTCCGTCTTAATACTTTCTTTTTTGGTACTTTCTTTTTTATCAGAAACTGATTTGCTTATTACATCTGTACTGTTAGACTTTTTTAAATCTACCTTACTGTTTACCACCTTCTTAGCAGAACAACCAGAAAAAATCACCACTGCTGTAAATAAAATTGCAAGCACTCGTTTTCTCATGGTATTTTCCTCCTATTGCGATTTTACTAGATATACTGCTTTACTCTTATTTTCGTAACCTCTTGTTTAAGCTTCATTTAATGTTAGTGGGTTATTTACAATAAAATTCCACTGCCAAAGTCATTAATAACTCCGTCTTTCCTTTAGCACATTATTGATATATCTACTTATAATTGCTATTATTATAGTAAGATGTGAAAAAAGGTAGTGAATTCATGAAAAAAAGTGCCAAAAATTATTTTTATAAAAAAATGCCCGATGAAAATTTTTTTGTTGATATATTTGAAAAAAATCATTATAGTTTAGGAACCGATTTAAAAGCACATTGGCATGAACATATTCAATTTTTTTATTTTACTAAAGGACAAGCACTTCTTAGATGTAATTCTAACAAAATAGAAGCATTGGCAAACGACATTATTATTATAAACAGTAATGAACTCCACTCTATAGAAAATTCTTCTGATGATTTAAATTACTATGTAATTAGAATTGATTTATCTTTTATTTTCAGCAACCAAATCGATTCGTGCCAAACAAAATTTTTAGCACCACTGGCAAGTAATCTAATTTTATTTAAAAACCTAGTTAGAAATAACAAAGAAGCCTTGAAGTGTATTAATGAAATTATAAAAGAATATTTTTCAAAAGAAATAGGCTTTGAACTTGCTATAAAATCACATATACTAAACCTATTAGTATTGCTTTTAAGAAATTATGTAGCAAAAATATTCACACCAAAGCAATTTAATCTTAAAGTAGAGAGGTTAAATCAATTTCGCTATATCTTAAATTATATAGATGGTAACTTTACAGAAAAAATAACTGTAAACGAACTTGCAAATCTTTTTCATGTTAGTAATTATCATTTTTGCAGACTTTTTAAAGAAACCACTGGCAAGACTGTAATTGAATATATTAATGAACTCAGAATAAAAAAGGCTACTCTTCTTTTAAAAGAGAGCAGCTTAAGCATAACTGAAATAGCTTTAACCTGTGGATTTAATGATGCAAATTATTTTAGTCGAATTTTTAAAAAAAATAAAAATATAAATCCGTCCAAATTTAAAAAACAGCTAAGGCAGCTTAAAACCTAAAAAAAGAAGAAAACTTCATTTCCTCCTTTTATATAACATATTTTATTTTCCAGTACTGTTTACTTGCCACTTATCCATAAGATTTGATATGCTTTCACCTATATTCTCCGATTGCTTTAACATTGCTTGTGATGCTTCCTGTAATATATTACTTTTAGTCATTTTCATAACTTCTTTGGCCATATCTACATCCTTTACTGTGGAATCAGCTAATGTTAAATTGTATCCATAATTTCGTACATTGTTATATATGTGATTCAAAGTATTTTGATATGCCCCAAATTTACTACGTTGTGCAGAAGTTATATCTATTGCCTTATCAATTTCATCGAGAGAAATAAGTGCCTCTTCATTTGTATCAACATTCACATTATCGATACCCAAATTTTTTGTTCTTGCATCAAAAAGTTCAACCAAAAATTGTTCATTAGATTTTGCCCCTACCTGAAGTTGCAATGTACCCATTTCGCTATCATCAATTTCTTTATTACACCCAGCATCAATTAAAACCTTGCTTGCAAATGAATCCAACTGATTACCAAAATCATCATATATATTTAAATAATCGCCACCTGTAGCTGAAGATAATCTATTAAGTTGAGTTTCTGCATCACCACTTGTAGGTCCTACTACTGTAAATTTAACGCCATTACTTTTAAGTTCATTTATTACATTGCTCATATTTAAACTTGATTCACCGTCTCCTCCATCGGCCGTAGCATCATGTACTGGAGCATCTGTAACCAAAATAAATTGCTTAGCGGAATCGCTCCTTAAATTATATGATAATGCTCCGTTACCACTGTCCGCGATGCCTTCCAATCCAGATTCATTAGTATCTCCGCCACCACTTGGTACTATATTATCTATATAAGATTTAAGATTATCTAAATCTTTAGTCATGGGTGATTTTAACACCGCATCTCCACCTTGTGAAGGATTAACATCACCATAAGTAACTAACCCCATGTTTACATCTATGCCGTTTTCAGTCAATTTATTTATAAATCCATCCAAATTATTCTTAACCTTGCTAATTGGTGTTCCCATACTTCCCGTTCTATCAATAATAAATACTATATCCGCAGTTCCTGGAGTCCATTTTGGTGGAACAACATTGCTTGATGTAGGTGGTGTTAATAGACTTATTGTATTAAAATTAGTACTCTTTGCTGTATCATTAATAGATTCCTTCACTTGATCAAGCTCATTTTGTATTTTCATTCTATCATCTTGCGACAAGGTTCCATTTAACGCCTGTACTATAAGATCCCTCATTCTAAAAAGATTAGGATTTTGTATAGACCCAAGCCCTGCTTCGGCAGTTTGAATAAGGCTGATACCATCTTGAATGTTTGTGCCTGCCTGTTCAAGCCCGTTAATTTGTGCCCTCATTTTTTCATCTATAGTAGCTCCTGCGGCATCATCAGCTGCTTTATTTATTCTCATACCGGAACAAAGCTTTTCTACAGAACTAGCTTTTTCTTTTCCTGCTGCACTAAATTTATTAAGAGCCGTTAGTGCATTTACGTTATGATTTATTATCAAGTTTCCCACTCCAATCAGCTAAATATCATTTATAATCTGCAATTTTGTACTTTGTTAAATATTGCTCTCATCACACAAAATGCACTTAGCCGTTAATCTGTAAATCATGTCTTTTCTCTCTACAATGATTTTAACTTTATCTTTTAACTTTTCATCGTTCATTACCTTATTTATAAGCTCTTTTGTTGGATTCATGCATACTGGGTTTCCAACAGATTTAAGCATAGATAAGTCTCCTGCCGTATCGCCATATGCATAGCATTTATCGAGATCTAAATCATATTTGTTTTTCATTTCCATTATAGCTTTATCCTTACTTACGCTGTCCCACATTGGTATAACTTCACCAGTATATATGCCACTTACTTCATCAAATACATACTTAGCTCCTCTATAATCATCAAAACCATATTTTTCAGCCATTTGCTTTACAAGTTCAATAGGACTTCCTGAGATAGTTATTATTTTATGACCATTTTCCTTGTGCCATTTAATTCTATCTCTTGTATAAGTGTATACCCTATCTCCCTTTTGTTTAACAACTTGTTTTGCAATAAATTCTACTTGTGACTTATGAAGTCCCTTAACCGCATCAACATATATACCTGCCATTTTAAGAAGGTAATTATCATAATCTCCCGTTCTTGTATCCCACTTCTTAAATTCTGGCTGCACTTCCTCATACCATTTTTTAGGATTAACAATCTCATATTTTATAAGCTTCTTAAAAACTTCTGTTATTAAGCCTTCTCTATACAAAGTACCATCTATATCAAAAAAAGCAGCCGTGTTTTTCATTTGCAATCACCTACTCATATTATATATTTTACTATCTATAATATAACTTATTCATTAAAATTTCCACTACTTTTTTGTTAACTATAACTCACACTATAAAATTATTGCGAAGTAATTTAATCAATTCACAATTCACAGTTCACAATGCACAATGAAGGTTGATTTGCCTTCCTTTTGTCAGGCAAATCTTAAATTATAAGCTTCGCTTAGCACCATAAATGGTGCTATTGCGTAAGCAATAAAAAAATAAGTTATAAGATTTTCTGTAGCTTTGCTACAGAAAATCCACCTTCATTGTGAATTGTGCATCGTGAATTGTGAATTGATTTAATTCGCAATCTTTATTAATTGTAAAGAGGGTGTCGCATTAGCATAAAAAAATATGCTAATGCGACACCCTTGTTTTTAGCTGTTTATGCTATTTTTTAGCAATATTCTGATTGATAGCAAGTTCAACATCAAAAAAACTGTTCACTTTAATAAGCCTTTGCTATTGAGGCTTTTTTCGAATTAAAATGATTTTAAGATTTTAAAATCAAGCACTTTTTTTGATTGGAAAAAGATGTGTTTCGGTTTTATCCAATTGAATTTTATTATGTAACTTATTTACATTATGTGCCATTGCGAGCAAAATACTTTCCGCCAAAACATTATTTTTACCTTTGCTTAAATATCTGCGAAATCCCATATCTTGTTTTATCTCTCCAAAAGAACCTTCTACTTGAATGCTTCGATTCATCCTTAATTTACAACCTTCCTCGCTTACAATTCTTTTAAGATTATCTTTACGAAGTTCATTGAATAGTTTAGAAGTTTCAAGATTTTTAGTTCTTTCTTCTAATGGAGTTTTACAATTATGTCCTTTTATGCATTTGCTCTTATATTTACAATTACTGCAATCTTCGCATGTATAAATTGTTTTTTCACTTATATAGCCTGTCTTGCTCTTCCTGTTTACTATTTTATTCACAGTTAACTTCTTATTATTTTTACAGGTATAGTAATCACCAAATTCATTATATTCCATATTCTCTATCCTACTTATATCACTTTTATATTTCTTCGTTTTAGATATTTCATAATTTGTTGGTTTAATAAATGATAGCTGCATATTTTCTTTAATGTAAACATAATTTTCTTCGCTCTCATAACCTGCGTCCGCAGTTATGTTTGAGTACTTAAAATGCAGAAGATTTTCCATACTTTTTATAAATGGAATTAATGTTGTGGTATCTGTAGGCTGAGGGCCTACAGTAAGCCATACTATGTATTGAGAATCTACTCCATGTTGAACATTGTAAGCAGGTTTTAACTGACCATTTTTCATTGCATCTTCTTTCATTCTCATAAATGTTGCATCGTTGTCAGTTTTTGAATAGCTGTTACGTTCACCACAAGTATAGATTTTTTTTGTATATTCTTTTAGCTTTTCAAGGTATTCTTCAAGTGTTTCAATAGAACGTTGAATTGGATTTTTTCGTTTTCCACATCCATGTACAAATTCTATATTTTCCTTCTGTTTTAAAGTATAAAGTTTCTTTCTAAGTTTTTTTATATGCTTTATTTTAACCTTGTTTTCATATACAATTTTTATACCATATAGTTCTTCACACTCAGCTACAAAATCAGCCAATTTAGAAAGCAATCTTTCTAAATTTTTGCATACTGATTTCTTCCAAACAAAAGTATATTTATTAGCACAAGCTTCTATTTTAGTACCATCAATAAATATATCATTTCCCATAACTTCTCCAATTTCATAAAGGAAATTAGACATTTCAGCCATGATTTCCTTTGCGCATAGCGCAAAGTGTATACTGCGAAACCTTGCAAATGTAGAATGATCAGGTGCTTTAGAATCTCCTAAAAGGTACATAAAATTAACATCCCTTTTACAGGACTGTTCCATTTCTCTTGATGAGTAATTATGATTCATATAAGAATAAAGTACAATTTTAAGCATCTGACGTGGCGTTGCTTGATTCTCCCTTATACGAGAGTAAGTCGAATACAAATATGTTAAATCCATCTCCTCAATAAATTGACTTAGCAAACGCACCGAATCATCAGCCGGAATTATGTACTCAATATTTAGTGGAAGTTTTAATTGATAATCTCCCTGAATTGAAGTATAATTTTTATGTAAATTAATGTGTTTAGTCATATGTTAATTTTACCATAAATCTTTCACTCTTTTGAGTGAGAGATTTATTTTTTGTATTAAAAAAGACTATCGCACTAATTTTTTAGTGCGACAGCCCCATATTCCTTATTAATCAGCAGAACTTCTTGCAGCCTTAAACTTGCTATTAACATCTTGAATAACTTTATCTGGAGTAGATGTAGTCATATATTCTTGTAATTCTTGTGATAAGTTAATTTCTGATTCCTTCCATATTTTAGAAACCTTATCATCTGATGGTTTTACTGTTATTATAGGTGTTTTGTATGAAAGTAATTCTTCAAGTCCAGGTGCGTCTTGTTTTGCATCTTTAAGTGGTGAAGCTATTCCACAAGCCTTTGGATATCTATCCTTTGTAAATAACCATTTTAAAAATTTCTTTGCTGCGTCTAAATGCTTTGAAGTTTTAGCAACTCCTAAACAAGTATCTCCACCCATAATTAATGCTTTTGTTTCTGGAAATGGGAACATTCCTATATCTTCAGCTTTTGCACCATTTTGTACAAGCTGAGGTGTAAGCCAAGATCCAAGATAAGTCATAGCTGTAGTTCCTTGTGCTAAAGATTTCTTTGAATTATCCCAGCTTGTTGACATTAAGTCTTTTTCTAAATATCCTTTATCCTTCATAGTTCTCATAAACTTAAATCCGTATAATAAACCATTTGGATCATCAAAAGGATTCTTTGTTTCAAAGCTATTCTCGAAATTATCATCGCCAGTTTTTTCTTGTGCAAGTGAATGACCGTCTGAATATGGAGATAAAGGCCATACATCTTTATAGTTACTTGCAAAAGGCGTTATTCCTGCTGCTTTTAATTTATCACAATCAGCGTAGAACTCGTCCATTGTTTTTGGAATTGAAGTTATACCTACCTTTTTAAAAGCTTCCTTATTATAAATTACTGCAGTATAGTTAACCGAACTAGGTATTCCATAAAGTTTTCCATTAACTTCTGCATTGTCATAACAATTTAAGTTATCCTTAGTAAACCCTAAATCTGATATGTCAGCATAATATTTAGGATAGTCAGTTCTCTGCATTGTACCAACTACACTTGATACGTCTGGAAGTTCACCACCAGCTGCCTTTGTTTTCATAACACTATCACTATCTTTTTCAGATTCAATCTTAATTGTTACGTTAGGATTTGCCTTATGATACTCGTCAGCCAAAGCTTTAAGAGTTGTACCTGCCATATCTGTTCTGTGTGTTTCCCAATTTAAAGTTATACTGTCACTGCTTGAACCACTACCAGAACTACCACAACCCGCCAAAACCGATGATACCATTACAGCGCCTATAACAATTGAAAGTAATTTTTTCCTTTTAATCACATTAATTCCCCCTAAACTATATTTGCATATCGTTTTCACAACATACAGCTAACAACCTAAAACTTAACGTTTTATAATGTGTTTATTAACTATCATGTACTCATTATATTCTTAATTTATACCCCATTGAATTACATTTATTCAGTTTTATTAACATAAATTCGGCTTGTGAAAACGTTTATAGTTATGTAGGGATTGAAATTATTTAATACTACTTCTTACTGCTGCAAACCTGTCATTTATATCATCAATAACTTTTTCAGGATTTGATGATTGCATGTAATCTTGAAGCGCTTGCTGTAAATTTATCCCCGATTCTTGCCATATTCTAATAATCTTGTCGTTTGCCGACTTTTCTTCTAATATAGGAAGCCCTGCTGAAAGAAGTTCATTTACTCCAACAATATGAGACTTTTCACCTTTTATTGGAGTTGAAATTTTCATTGCATTTTGGACTTTATTATCTTTATAGAGCCACTTTAAAAATTCTTTAGTTTCCTTTTTATGCTTGGAAGTTTTAGCTATGCACATTCCACCATTTCCACTCATAATTATCGCTTTGGTTCCTGGAAATGGAAACATGCCTATATCCTCTTTTCTTGCCCCATTATCAAGTAATTGTGGTGTAAACCAAGTTCCAATGTATGTCATAGCAGTTTTCCCTTGAGCCATATCCTTCTTTGAATTATCCCAACTTGTTGACATTAAATCTTTTTCTAAGTATCCTTTTTCCTTCATACTTCTCATAAATTTAAATCCGTATAATAAACCATTAGGATCATCAAAAGGATTCTTAGTTTCAAAACTGTTTTCAAAATTATCATCACCTGTTTGTGCTTGCGCAAGTAAATGTGTATCTGCATATGGAGCTAACGGCCATCCATCTTTAAAGTTACTTGCAAATGGAGTTATTCCCACAGCCTTTAATTTTTCACAATCAGTATAGAAGTCATCTATTGTCTTTGGTGTTGATGTTATTCCTGCTTTCTTAAAGGATTGTTTGTTGTAAAAAACCCCCATATAATTAATTGAAAGGCTCAAACAATACAATCTTCCATCTTGCAGGCCAGCATTATAGCAATATAAATTATCCTTATTGTAGCCTAAGTCAGATAAATCCTCATAGTATTTAGGATAATCTGTCTTTTTCATTGTACCAATTACGTAAGATAAATCTGGAAGCTCCCCACCTGCTGCTTTTGTCTTTAATACTCCATCACTATCTTTTTCAGCTTCAATCTTTATTGTAATATTCGTATGCAGCTTATGATAATCATCGGCTAACTTTTTAAGTGTTGTGCCTGCTACATCCGTTCTATTAGTTTCCCATTCTATAGTTATGTTTTTTTCACTTGATTTGCTGACAGTTTCTCTTACATTTGATTTACACCCAACTAAAACTGATGATAATATTGCAAAACTTACAATAATTGAAGGTACTATTTTACTTTTAACCAAGTTACCCCCCCCTTAAAAAATATTGTATTTTAAAACATTTAACAGTTATTTTTATAAATAAAATAGGAACAGACCTTAGGCCTATTCCTATTTTATTATAAAACCTTATTAACTTCAATTGTCATATCTTTATAGATATACCAATTCAACTATCGAAATTCATATGCACCATAATGCCCAGAAGATGGCATTTTGGTACAAATCAATTTCAAGTTTCATGGTGGTATATCTTTATATAAACAATGTAAATGCCCCTATAATTCCCGCATCATTTTTATGCTTACATAAGTCAATATCAACCTTTAAATCTTCCCAATCCCTTAGTTTCTCCAAGTGTTTTCTTATATCTTTTATAAAACCAGCTCTTTCGCTGATGCCTCCGCCAATAAGAACTTTTTCTGGATTTAGCACTACCGAGATATTAAATACAAGCGCACTTACTCTTTGAAACCATGCTTCAATTATTTCTGCTACTTTCTCATCTTTTTCAGCTTCAAGAAAAACTGTATTTCCTTCCACCAAATCGCTATCACTGATACCCTTATATTTTTTATAATCATCTATCAAGGCTCTAGTAGAATTCCTTTCACTTACAGTACTTGTACCTCCATTTTCATTTAAAACCATAAATCCAAATTCACCACTTTTAAACTTATGTCCATGTTGCAATTTTCCTTCTGATACAATTGCCCCTCCTATTCCAGTTCCAATAGTAATACATACATAATCACTGCACCCTTTAGCGTTACCATTAAAACCTTCTGCTAAAGCAGCACAATTTGCATCATTTTCAATTTTTATAGGTAGTTTTATATGTTTCTCAAGTATTTCCTTTAGATTTTGATTATCTAAAACCGTTATAGCTCCTGCTTTTTCTGAGTATCCTGTACTAAAGTTTATGAATCCCGGTAAGCTTATTCCAATTCCACTTAATTCATATTTTTTTTCATATTTTTTTATAACTTGCATCATATTATCCACAAATTCACCTAATTCACTACAATTTGTGTCATATTTATCTTTTTCTAATATATCACCATTTTCATTAATAATTCCATGTTTTACTTTTGTTCCACCGACATCAAAAACCATATAATTTTTCATACTACTCACTCCTAATTCTATACATTAACCAAGTTTAATTTCAAAGTCCGAAATTTTGTAATATAAAAACAATGCACAATTCTCGATGCACAATTCACAATGAAGGATGATTTTCTGTTATCCAGAAAATCTTAAAACTTATTATTTTAAGATTTTTCTCCGCTAGCGGAGAAAAATCAACCTTCATTGTGCATTGTGAACTGTGAATTGTGCATTGTCCTATCTGTATTCTTCCGCATCCCCAGGCAAAAGTTCAGAATTAGATTTAATGTACTCTACTAATTCATCAACTGTTGTATATGCTAATGCAAGATAAGTATCTGCTGCTCCATAGTATACTGCAATTCTTCCTGTATCTGCATCAGCAAGTGCAGCACATGGAAATACAACATTAGGAACAAAACCTGTAGTTTCATATGGCTTTTCTGGTGTTAAAAGATAATCTCTAGTTCTATATAAAACCTTTGATGGATTTTCTCTATCTAATATTGCTGCTCCAAAGCTATACACAAAACCGTTACATGTACTTGAAACTCCGTGGTAAAATAATATCCAACCTTCTGAAGTTTCTATTGGTGCTGCTCCTCCTCCAATTTTAACTGATTGCCACCAACTATTTATTCCGCCCTTTGTCATTACTCTTCTGTGTTTTCCCCAGTATTTCATATCAGGACTTTCGCTTAAGAATATATCTCCAAAAGGTGTATGTCCACTATCACTTGGTCTGCTTAATAGCAAATAATTTCCGTTTATTTTCCTAGGAAATAATACTCCATTTCTGTTGAATGGTATAAATGGATTTTCAAGTCTTGTGAATTCTTTAAAATTTCTTGTTTTTCCTATTGCAAGTGAAGCACCACCAAAGTCTGTACACCAAATTATATAATAATCATCTTCTACTTTAACTAAACGTGGGTCATATGAGTAATTTGGTTCATATGGCTTTCCCTCTTCATCCTTCCAATGAATTTGTTCATCTGCCAAATCCCATTTTACCGCATCCTTACTTGTTCCAAGGAATAATTGTGGTTTCCCATTTCTTCCTTCTGCTCTAAATACTCCTATAAATCCATCTTCCCAAGGAACGACAGCACTGTTAAAAACTCTAGCTAATTTATCTGTAGGATTCCAATCTATTATTGGATTAGCATCGTGCCTCCATATAACATGGTTGCAGTCTGCCGGCTTGTCTTGCCATGGCATATTTTTTAAACTTTCTCCAAAAATCTTTACTTTACTCATAATAAAATCCTCCCTTTATTAATCCTTAACGGCTCCATCGGTGATACCTGAAAAAATGTATTTTTGTAAGAATAAATATAATATTAATGTTGGAATCATAATTGCTATTATGGCAGCACCCATTAAGTTATATTGCGTATTTTGGTTAGTCGAAAATCTCATTAACGCTGTACTTACGACTACTAAATCTGGATCAGACATATATAAGCTAGGTGCCAGCATGTCGTTATAAACTGCTATAACTTTGAAAATTAACATTGTTGCAATAGCTGGTTTCAATTGTGGTAATATTATTTTTCTAAATATTTTAAAGTATGACGCTCCATCTAAGTATGCACTTTCATCCAAGGCTCTTGGTATTTTATTAATAAATTGAACATACATATATAGCTGCATTATATCCGCACCTATATAGCATAAAATTCCGGCCATTCTTGTATTTAAAACGCCTAGGTCTTTCATCAATACAAATGATGGAATCTGAGTTAACACTCCTGGTATTAATGTAGGTATAAAAAACAATACGAAAACTACTTTTTTTAACTTAAAATCAAATCTAGCTATTGCATATGCTGCTGCTGCATTAAGTAAAATACTGATAGTAGCTGACACAACAATTAAAAAAATTGTATTTCCATAAGCTAAGGCCAAATGTCCTGTACTAAATACTGTCTTATAATTATCAAAGTTTAAGAAACTCTTTGGTAAATCAAAAGCCCCAGAATACATATATTCTCTATTTGTTTTAAAAGAAGCAATGACTACTATAGCAAGGGGAACAAGTATTGTAAGAGTTAAAACAAAGAATAATAACCAGTTTAAAGCTCTTCCAATAGGACTTTGTATTTCTGTTGAACTTTGTATTGGTCTTTTTTTATTTACTTTATTTAAACTAGGCATATTAATCTTCATCCCTTCCTAATACTAATTTTTGTATTCCTATTATAATTACAACAAGAATTAATAACATAACACTCATTGCTGCTGCCTTACCATACTTGTCATCATGGAAAGCCAAATACAGTGATTTTGTAACAAAGGTATCAGTCTTACCAGCTGGTCCACCCTCTGTCATAACATATGGTTGGAAATATGCTTGAAGTGAACCACTTATACCTGTAAATAGCAAATATTCAAGAATACTTTTTATATTGGGAATAGTAATGTATATTGCTGTTTGGAAGAAACCTGCTCCATCCAAACTTGCCGCCTCATAAATATCATTTGGTATTGATTGTAGTGCTCCTAGTATAAATACCATATTAAATCCTGTATACATCCACATACTTATAAATGCTAATGAAAAGTTTCCCATGTAATTTGCAGGAAAAAAGCTACTAACATGCATTCCAAAGATACCAAGGAATTGATTTATAGGACCTTTGTTAGCATCATATAAGTAATTAAACATAAACGCAACAGCAACACCGTTTAATATAAATGGTAAGAATAAAACCGATTTAAAGAAGTTCTTACCCTTCATTTTACCATTTAAAATTATTGCTAAATAAATTGCCAAAGCTGTTTGTATAAACATTACTATTAAATACGCTCCATTGTTTAAAACAGCTAACATGGCTTTTGGATCATGTAGTATTTCAATGTAATTTTTTAATCCAACATACTTCATATTAGGATCTAAACCATCCCAATCAGTAAAGCTATATTGAAAAAGCCTAACTGCAGGATAATAACAGAATATTATTAACATAACTAATGGTATTACTAAGAATGTAAATATTAATAATCTCTTCTGATTTTTTGCACTTGTGCTTCCTAGCATTTTCCTTTCCCCCTTCTACTATTATTCTCATGAAAAAGTAACCACCATGAGAATCGTTCCTCATGCTTATATTATAGTTACAAGCAAATGTAATATAAATTACATCTCTTCAGTTTTATTAACACAAATTCAGTTTTTGAAAACGTTTTTTAATTCCTCTTTCTCTAAAATTTCTAAATTTTTTTTAATCAATTCTTTTCTTTGTCTTACGCAATCACTTGAACGAAGGGGATCTTGTGGTGTATTAAATGCGTAATCTAAAAGCCTATCTACTGTTGATACTGCTACATGTGTTCTTGTATCTGAAGAAGCATAATAAATGTATACATCACCATTTTCTTTAACTATAGCTCCATTTGTGAATACAACATTTGAAACGTCTCCAACTCTTTCTTCACCTTCTGGTGCTATGAAGAATCCACCTGGTGCAGCTACAACTTTTGAGAAATCATGTAAATCTGTAACAAATACATATATAACATATCTTAAGCCTGCTGCAGTATTTCTAACTCCGTGTGCTATGTGTAGCCAACCCTTTTCTGTCTTTATTGGAACGCAGCCAGCTCCATTTTTAACTTCTGTTATAGTGTGATATTGTCTTGGGCTAATAAGTATTTCTTTATCTATTACTGCATTTTCAATATCTTCACACAATCCATAACATATTCCGCTTCCACTTCCTGCATCAATAAAGTCATCCATAGGTCTAGTATAAAAGGCATATTTCCCATCTACAAATTCAGGGTGAAGTACTACATTTCTTTGTTGTGGTGATACCGTTTTTAAGTTAGGTAGTCTTTCCCATACCCTTAAATCCTTTGTTCTAACAATTGCAGCCGATGCTACTGCGGAAGATAAGTCTCCTGCTGGTGCTTTTGGATCTTTCTTTTCTGAACAGAATATTCCATATATCCATCCATCTTCATGTTTAGTAAGTCTCATATCATATACATTTGTTTCATCTGTGTCAGTGTCTGGTAGTTCTATTGGGTAATCCCAAAATCTAAAATTATCAACTCCACTATCACTTTCTGCTACTGCAAAGAAAGATTTTCTGTCATTTCCTTCGACACGAGCTACTAAATAAAATTTACCGTTGAGATCAATTGCCCCTGCATTAAATGCACAATTAACACCAATTCTCTCCATTAGATAAGGGTTTGTCTTTTCATCTAAATCATATCTCCAAGTAATAGGTGCATGTGCGCCTGTAAGAACAGGATATTTAAATCTATTGAATATACCATTTCCGTCTTTTATTTCTACATTCTTTCTTGTTATAAGTTCCTCATGATTTTTAACCAAATTTTTTAATCTTTCCATAAAAACTTCTTTTTCCATTATTATCTCTCCCTCATTATACTTTTTACTCTATCTTCTCTCTAAAGTCTTCTTAAAACTTCAAGGCAAACTCTGCTGTTGTGGTATGGACATTTCCATGGATCAACCTTCATCATCACATCATGCTTGTTATTCTGTCCTTTTGCCATCCAAAACCATTCTCCATTTTCCTTATCAACAATGTTTTCTTCTATATAAATCCACATGTCATAAGATGCCTGTAAAAAATACTCCTTGCCTGTAAGCTCGTACGCATTTAAGTATCCTATAACAGCCTCTGCTTGTGGCCACCAATGCTTGTCTCTATCAAACTCTCCATTTTCATGTTTTTCATTTAAAAGACCACCATCGCTGTCTATTGCTTCTTTATAAGATACTTCTGCCATATTAATAGCAACCTTTTTAGCTCTTTCTAAAACCTCTTTATCACCAAGAACCTCTGCTGCCTCAAACAAAAGCCAGCTTCCTTCTATATCATGGCCATAAGACACTGTCCCTGTTTTTGAATTCCATTTTTCATCAAAGAACAATTTAAAATGCCAGGTATCATTATCTATAATATATTTAATTGTGTCATCTATAAGTTCTCTAAATTTGTTTTCAAACTCTTTGTCTTTCCATACTCTATATAGGTTTGTATACGCTTCCAAAACATGTAAATGTGTATTCATTGATTTCTTTTCATTCATATCCTTATCACTTAATCTAAGATCTTCTTCAAGTTTCCACTCTCTTGTGTAAGCTTCAAAATAACCTTTGTTTTCGTCATCGTAACTGTACTTTTCTATTAGAGTATAAATTTCTTTTGCTTTGCTTAATGCCTCTTCTTCTTTAGTCGCCTTATAATACTCTGTTAAAGCATATATTGCAAAAGCCTCTGCATATATTTGTTTTCTTGTTTCCATTGGTTTTCCTTCGTAATCAACCATCCAATAAACACCCGAGTACTCTTTGTCCCAAAAATTATTTAATATATATTCATAAGCTCTACTAGCTATCTTTAAATACTTTAAATCTTGGTATTTAATGTAGGCTGCTGAAAATGCCCATAAAATTCTTGAACAAAGTATTGAGCCCTTTGGTGCTTTTTTATCAATTTCTAATTCATTAGTTATCTGTCCATAAAATCCTCCAAATTCCTCATCAATATCGTGCCTAATCCAGAATGGTAATATATCTTTTAAAAGTTCGTCCTCTACTTTTTGCTTAAGTTCCAATTTTAATCCATCTAATTCCATTTACCTCAACTCCTATAAAACTAAATTTTCGTAAAAAAATATACTAAGAAATCGTATTCATGGATGTTAAATATCATATCCATGCTCCTACTATCTTAGTATACTTAATATCATTTTTAATTAGAATTACAACAATTCAGTTTTATTAACATAAATTCAGAATAAAAATATATACTTTTTTACACTTAAAATTTAATTTATTAATTGAACATATTCTTTTGGTGATACACCAACTACCTTTTTAAAAGCTCTACTAAAGGACACCGCTTCTTTATATCCAACTGCCTCTGCTATTTCATATACTTTTAAGCTGCCACTCTTTAAAAGCTCCTTTGAGGCATTAATTCTAGTTTCGATTAAATATTCTATAAAGTTTTCACCAACTTCATTTTTAAATAATTCGCTGAAATAATTAGGATTTAAATATACATAATCAGCAACATCTTTTAAGGTTATCTCTTTCCTGTAATTTTTATTTATAAATTCCTTAGCCTTCTCTATTATCTTCATTCCTCTTTCACATCGCATTTTACTCATTTCATCAACATAATGCTGCAACTCACTTATAAAATATCTTTTAACTTGTAGATATGTATCTAATTTGCTTATATAAAAATCAAAACCTTTTTCTTTTGAAGTCACTAAACTTTTGAAATCCTTATTACTATTGGCTATTCTTAATATAATATCTGATAATAGTGTTCTAAATCTTATGGGTTTAAGCCTCTCTTTATATATAAAATTTAATATTTTTTCAGCATACATAGCTACCTTTTCTTTACTGCATAATTCTATTCCATTAATTAATGAATTAATAAGCGTCTCTAGATTATTTGAGTCTATTTCATTAGCATAATCGTTTTCATTTTTATAAATATAAATTGAATTACCACCACAATAGAATCTGTTCTCCATTGCGAGTTTAACTTGATTATAAGCCTTATTTATATCTTCTAATCCATAAAAACATTGACTCATGCCTATACTTATTGTTTTATCTATATCTTTACCCACTTTTCCCTTAAGCTTTTCAAGTAAATCCATAATTTTTTCTAGCTTATTATCACTCTTATCTTTGTGTGAAATAACTAAAACTGCAATTCTATCATCTATTTCACAAATTATAGTTTCAATCTCACTATAATAGTTTAATTCATTGTATACAGAATTCTTTAAACTGTCCAAATTCTTGCCTTCATATTTACCTTCTTCTTCCCAATCAAAGTACTTGTCCTCATCCACTAATCCTAAGTAAAAATGGTCATTTTCTTGTATATCTAGCTTTTTAATTTCTTCCTTAAAGTACTCATCCGTATGAAAACCTTTTTTTAATAACTTAGATAAAATCTCTTGCTTAAGCATCAAGTTAACTTGCCTAATTTGGCTCTTGTAGAGATTATTTCTTTCTTCTTCTAATCTTTCATTTTCAATATCACTTTTTATTTTTGTTAATAATTCAAATAAAGTATCATTACTTATTGGTTTTAATATGTAATCAACAGCACCATTTTTAAAAGTTTCCCTTATGTATTTGTAATCATCAAACCCACTCAATACTATTGAACGAATCTTTAAAGACAGCTTGTTTATGTTGTTAATAAGCTCGATACCATTCATCACTGGCATTTTAATATCTGTAATAAGTATATCAGGTCTAAGTTCTTTTATTACCTCAAGCGCTTTAACTCCATTTGGTGCTTCTCCTATTACTTCAAATCCTTCCATATTACTTTCAATTATTTTTTTTAAACCCATTCTTATTATTTTGTCATCATCCACAATTAAAATACTAAACATATTGAACACCCCTTCATAACTTAAAATTGTGAAGTTTGAAAACAACCCTTTCATAAAAATATTACTTATATTAGCAGTCTCATTTTAATGACATATTTATTTTTTTCTTACAGCATCTTATGTTATAATTCAATATGTAAAGATAAACCACTTGAAACTTCAAAATTAATTTGCATCAAAATGCCGTCTTCTGGGCATTTTGATGCAAATTGATTTTGGTAGTTGAACTGGTTTATCTATAGAAAAATTTAATATAATGAGGTAAAACAAATGTTTAAGTCATTTTCTAGATTTGCTAAACTACTTAAAATCGAAAAATTCAAAAATCTATCTATAATTTACAAATTATATATTTGTTTTTCGTTTATAATAGCACTTTTATTCATATTATCCATAACAAGTTTTACTTATTATAAAAACGATAAAAGTAATACTACTTTAGCCACAGTACATCAGATGAACTCACAGACCATTGGAGAAATCGATTCCAATTTACAGAACTTAATAGACCTTACCAAAATGCCTTTGTTTTATTATAACTCAATGGAACCATATATATCAAATATTTATGGACAGGGTAAACCTGGAAATTCCAACTTAAATTTTAATTCATATTTAAATCATGATTCCTTAAGCGGGTATAATTCCATTTATAATATGATGGACTACATATTTTCTTTAAAAAGCGACTTACATTCTGTATTCATGTTTAATTTAGACGGTACAGGCAGTTATAAATTACGTAGTGCTTCTTTATTATCTCCCTTTAATCCTTCTAATGAACCTTGGTTCTCTAAAAGCATAGAAAGCTTTGGCTCACCGGTTATAATACCTACTTATGTTTTATCTAATGTATCTGAAGTCGAAGGAAACAAATCCCTTGTATATGGGGTTTCAAGGGCGGTCATTGATATTAACAGTTCTCAAATAAAAAATATAATTTTAATAAATGAAGATATAGGCTTCCTTGAAAATATGCTAGAAAAATCATTGATTTATGGTGGGCAAAAAATTCTATTAGTTAATAGTAACCATTATATTATCTCCAGCACAAAAAATTCTGAAACTGGAAAAAACTTAAGTAAGGAAGAATACGATAATTTCATTAATGCATCAAAAAAAGCATCAAAAAAAATAAAAATTAACGGATTAGATTGTTTAGTTACTACCACCTCCTCTTCTTTATCAGATTGGAAAATAATAAATATAATTCCTGTAAATGAACTAAACAAAAATATAGATACCATGAAGTATAGAACTTACTTTCTCACAATCATTTTTATACTTATTGCATTTGCATTTTTAATTATTATAACAAAACAGATTGTAAATCCATTAAAATCTCTTTCAAACATCATGAAAATAGTTGAAAAGGGTTATTTTGATGTTACTATTGATGTTACTAGCAAAGATGAAATTGGTCACTTATCTAGTGCTTTTAATTCAATGACCAAAAAGATAAAAGCCCTTATTCGCGAAGTCTATATTAATAAGTTAGCTCAAAAAGATATGGAGATTCAAATGCTTCAAAATCAGATAAATCCTCATTTTATATATAATACTTTAGAATCCATTCATATGATGGCAGAAATCAACAACGACAAAGAAAGTGCCCAAATGGCTACAACCTTAGGCAGCATATTAAGATATGGTTTGAGTAATAATAGCAATAAGCTCGTAAAAGTTATTGATGAGATTAATAATTTAAAGTCATATATAATGCTTCAAGAAATACGATTTGATAATATTGAAAACATAGTTATCGATATTGACGATGAACTTTTTAATGCTGAAATTATGAAATTAACCTTTCAGCCTATAGTTGAAAACTCATTATACCACGGTTTAAGTACAAGAGAAAGTGGAGGAATACTTAACATTACTGGCCACAAAAGAGGTTCCAATATGCAATTTGAAATATCCGATAATGGAGTTGGTATGACGCAAGAGCAAACAAAATCTTTAAACGGATATATAAATAATTTAAATCAAAACTTTAAAAGTATAGGTCTTAAAAATGTTAATTCTAGAATAAAGCTTCATTATGGAAATGAGTATGGCTTAACAATAACAAGTGAAGAAAACGTCGGTACAATTGTAAAAATACTCATGCCATACAAACTAAATAATTCTTCAAACGATAAGCTATTACCCTAGATTTTCTTAGGCTTTAAAATACAAAAAGGCTGCTACATTAATTTTATGAAGCAGTCTCTTCTTATTTTAAAAATAAAAAACTTATGTTACAATAACATTAGTCAATTTACAAACTAGTATTATTTACGAAATGAGGTTTTTATATGGAATGGATCTATTTAATTCTCGCAATATCCTTTGAAATCACAGCAACAACTTTAATGAAAATATCATACGGCTTTACAAAACTCCTACCAACCATTGGAACATTTTTGGGATATATTCTTTGCTTTACCTTTTTATCAATGGCCCTAAAAAAAATAAATATTAGTGTAGCTTATGCCATATGGTCTGCTGCAGGAATTGTTGTAATATCTACAATTGGAATACTTGTATTTAAAGAAAACCTTAATCTCCTTAAAGTAGTATCTATAATTCTTATTATACTAGGCGTTGTTGGTTTAAATTTAAGCGGAGTAAGTCATTAACTATTACTGAACCACTCCTACAAATATAAGCCTGAAGTTTGTTCCCTTGCATTCTGCTCTATTACCATGTACAACTTCAAGTTCAAAATTATGCGCTCTATTCTCAAGGTCATCATAAAGATTTTCTATCTTAAACCAGCCTTGATCTCCTACCCAATCTGGCCTTTCACGTCTAGTTTCTATCCATTCTCCGCCATCTAATCTATAACGAAATTCTGCTGCTGTTTTACCAAAATCGCATGCAAGAGAGAGTCCTCGCCCTTTAAATTCAAAAGATAGTTTTGCCCCTACTGCAGCAGTTGCAAGCACCTGATCTATCATATTTTGACTTCTCCAACGTCTTACAGCCCAAGGTCCTTTAAGATTAATCTCTGAAAAAGGTAGCTTATAAGTATTTTCCCAATTATCCTTATTTATTGGCTGTGGAAGATTTTTTCCAAAAGGAACGCCATTTAAATTAGGCTTATCTATTAATTCTTCCTGCAAGAAGTTACTTACACTTTGAGCATAAACAGAACTTCCACGTTCATCTGGATGTAGTCCATCTGGAACCCATTCTTCCCATCTCATCATTCCACTTTTTACTTCTTCCAATGCATATAATCCCATATAAACAGAACCTATCTTATAATGTTCTGCAAGTTCCTCAAATTGTTTAACTGTATCCGGTAACTCATCCTTCATTAAGCTTTCATACATCTCTTGGCAATAAGTATATGTCAAAACTAAATCAACCTGCTCTTTTAAAAGCTTTCTTATAAGTCCTTCTCTTGTTCTCATCCTTTTTTCACTTGGTTCATCATTATCATTTACTGCATACTCTACAAATACTATATCGCAATTTCTATTAATTATATCTCTTTCTGCTCTAAATACTGCAAGATCGCTTCCAGTTGCTCCTATAGCCGCATTTTCAACATAAATTCTAACATTAGGAAAAGTTTTTTCGAACCATCCTATTACGTATTCCGGCCATCTTTTATAGGGATCAGCATCAGTTATAGATCCTCCTATAAATCCAAGTGTTACAGTACCTTTTTTTAGCGCTTCCATTAATTTAGGAAGTCCACTTCTATGTTTATATATTTCCAATGACATTTTAACATCTCCTTAGTAAACGTTATCTATAGGTGGATGTGAAAAAGATATACTTTAAATTTTACTATGCCACACATAAACCTCATGAACGGCTCGTAAAAAAATGCCTATATTTTTAACATGCTCCTATATATAAACTATATGATACTAAACGCTTTATTTGAATAACAATATTTTGGATTTATTAACATTAATTCAGTATATAAAAAAATAGAGATACCTTTACACTTGGTATCTCTATTTTTTTAATAAATTCTATTATGCAACTTTCTTTTTTATTACTGAAAGTATTGCTGCTCCAACAACTGTACCTGCAAGTATTGATATGATATATCCTCCAAGGTTGCTTACTACATGTGGTATAAATAATACCCAAACTCCACCGTGAGGAACTGCAAGTGTTGCTCCAAATGCCATTGATAAAGCTCCTGTTACTGCTGAACCTACCATTATAGAAGGTATTACTCTAAGTGGATCTGCTGCTGCAAATGGTATAGCACCTTCTGTTATGAATGATAATCCTAAAGCCCAAGCTGCCTTACCTGCTTCTCTTTCTTGTTCAGTATATTTATTCTTAGTTATTACAGTAGAAAGTGCTATTGCAAGAGGTGGAACCATACCAGCTGCCATAACAGCTGCCATTATTGTAGTACCTGTAGTTGCTAATGTTCCAGTTGCAAATACATATGCTGCTTTGTTAAATGGACCACCCATATCGAATGCCATCATAGCTCCTAATACTATTCCAAGAAGTGCTGCGTTTGTACCTTGTAAACCTTTTAAGAATGCTGCCAAACCATCGTTTACTGCCTTAACTGGGTTACCTAAAATAAATACCATTATTAGTGCTATAATTAAGGTTGAAAGTACTGGTATTACCAAAACTGGCATCAATCCATCTAAAGACTTAGGAAGTCTAATATACTTTTTAATTAATACTACTGTGTAACCTGCAATGAAACCAGCAAGAAGTGCTCCTATAAATCCTGCTCCTATAGTACTTGCAAGTGCGCCGCCCACAAAACCTGGTACAAGTCCCGGTCTATCAGCTATAGAGTATGATATATATCCTGCTAAAACAGGTAACATAAGTGCAAATGCTTGTTTTCCTGTACTAAATATAGTTTCTCCTAAAGTACCAGGTGTCTTGAAAACATAAATTCCTCCAATTGCAAATCCAATTGCTATAAGTAATCCTCCTGCAACAACAAATGGTATCATGAATGAAACACCTGTCATTAAATGCTTGTAAATACCTTTTCTTGATTCTGACTTACTTTCAGTTGCTTCTTCTTTTTTCTCACTATCTTTATATACTGATTTTGTTTCAAGTGCCCTATTTATGAGCCCTTTGGAATCCTTAATTGCATCCTTAACAGGTACTTCAATTAATGGTTTCCCTACAAATCTTGACTTATCTACATTTGTATCTGCTGCTATGATAACAGCATCGGCTTCCTTTAAATCACTTTCACTTATTACATTTTCTGCTCCTACCGAACCTTGAGTTTCTACTTTTATGCCAATCCCCATTTCTTTAGCTGCCATTTGTAACGCCTCTGCAGCCATATAAGTGTGTGCAATACCAGTAGGACAAGACGTTATTGCTACTAGTTTTTTCATAAATATTCCTCCTCAAATAACTTAATTTATTTTAAAGTATTAATACTGGAAGTCCTGTTTTTAGTATTACTCAAATATTTTAATAAATTCATCAAAATTAGTTGCATTATATAGCTTTTCTCTGATATCTGCATGCATAAGTTTTCTTGATATTTCACTAAGTGCTCTAAGATGAACATCACTTGATTCTGTTGGAACCGCAATTAAGAAGAATAAATGTGCTGGTTCATCATCCATTGATTTATAATCTATTCCTTTTTTGCTCAATCCAAAAGTTATAGTTGCTTCCTTTACAGCACCGCATTTTCCATGTGGAATTGCAATTCCCATTCCTATACCTGTTGAAAATTCTTCTTCTCTTTTTAGAACTGCGTTTTTTAACTCTTCTTTATTAGTTACCTTATCATCTTTATATAATATTTCTATTAATTCATCTAAAACCTCATCCTTAGTATTAGCTTTTAAATCAAATTCTACCCTATTTCTTGAAAACATTTCTTTAGTTCCCATTATCATTACCTCCTAATTTCTATATCTACATTTTTTATTAACTTTTTTACATCTTCCAAGCTGCATGCTTGTGTGCCTTCAAGTGAAACAGTTACACCACCTGTTGCTATTGCAAACTTTAGTGTTTCCTCATTATTATACCCATTTATCATTGAATAAATTAATGCTGCTACCATAGAATCACCTGCACCAACAGTGCTTTTTACCGGTACTTTAAGTCCTTTACCATATATTACCTCTCCATTTGTAACAAATATAGCTCCCTTTTCTCCAAGTGAAATCAAAACTTTATCTAATCCATAATCAATAAGCTTTTTAGCCTCATATATCATATCATTTTCGCTATCAAATCGTTTACTTAAAAGGTTTTCAAATTCATGATCATTTGGCTTAATAATATCTGGCTTTTCCTTTATACCTTCTCTTAAAAGCTCTCCTTCTGCATCTAAAATTACAAAAGCGCCTTTTTCTTTAGCTATTTTAGTCAATGTGCCGTATATATTCTTTGGTACATTTGGACTAACACCACCTGATAATACAACTATATCTTTTTCTGAGCAAATGCTTTTAAATTTCTCTATTAAACTATTTAATTCAAACTCAGTAATTATAGGTCCAGCTTCATTAACATCAGTATAAATTTTGTTTTGATTATCTACTATTTTTGTATTTGTTCTTGTATTTTGGCTTACTTCAATAAAATCATTTTTTATATTATTGCTTTGTAATTCTTTTTCAAAGGTATCTTTTAAAATACCTCCAAGAAATCCAGTGCAATTTGAATCTATACCAAAATTTCTTAAAACCTTAGATACATTTATACCTTTTCCACCTATGTCATACCTAATTTTAGTTACTCTATTTACTTTGCCTAATGTAAAATTATCAATCGTAAGAGTTTTATCCATTGCGGGATTTAATGTAACTGTAATTACCAAGATTAAAACACCTCCATTTTCATTTGCTTATTATGACATCAATACCCTTATCCCTAAACTCACTCTCTATTTCTTGTGGTATGCTTCCACTTGTAATTATCGATGTAACATCAGATATAGGGCAAATAACAGAAAGGCAAACATTTTGAATTTTTGAACTATCCGCTACAACAATAACTTTATTTGCAGCGTTTATCATAGCCTTTTTAGTTTGTGCTTCCGTAAAATTTGGTGTAGTTATACCTTCCACAGAAGATATTCCATTAGCCCCCATAAATGCCTTATCAACCCTGAAATAGCTGAAAGTTTTTTCGCATATATGTCCAACCATAGCTCTTGTTTTAAATCTTAATGTTCCTCCAGTTACAACGATTTCCAAATCCTTGTTGTTTGAAAGTTCCTCTGCTATATCTATAGAATTTGTTATCACTGTTACATTTCTAGCTGTTATATTCTTTGCTATTTGTAATGTAGTAGTACCTGAATCAAGAATTATTGTGTCTCCATCCTTAATCATACTTGCTGCTGCTTTAGCAATAGCTAATTTTTCATCCTGTCTTTCATCCTTTTTGTCTAAAAACGATGGTTCAAAGTTGGTTATATCAACCCTTACAGCACCACCATGAGTTCTTTTAAGAAGTTTTTTCTCTTCCATTTCTTGAAGGTCTCTTCTTATTGTGGCTTCTGATACATTAAAATATTCAGAAAGCTCGTTCACTTTAATACTTCCATTGTTATTTAAAATTAAGCTTATATTTTTTTGTCTTTCTTCTGCAAACATATTAACACCATTCCTATTTATATTTATTTGTGTTTATTTCTGTTTGTTTAATTATATTGTAAACGAATTCAAACATTATGTCAATATATTTTTCGTACTTTTTTAAAAATTCTTTCAAGTTTAATCTCATTTAAGCATTTTCAATCATTTTTAAAATCATAAACAAACATTAACAAAAATAAACTCTTATTTTTTCAAGTTACTCTTTAAATTATGAAGGTAAAAATAAAAAAACTCAAGTACAAACTTGAGTTTTGGTGGCCAATCCAGGAATCGAACCAGGGACACGAGGATTTTCAGTCCTCTGCTCTACCGACTGAGCTAACTGGCCATAAAATAAATTACCCGGCAACGACCTACTCTCACACAGAGCTGCCCCTGCACTACCATTGGCGCGTTGGCTCTTAACCTTCGTGTTCGGAATGGGAACGGGTGTTACAACCAAGCAATTATCACCGGATATATTTTTATGATTGACTTCATCAGCCAATTTTTTTGAAAGTATTTTGTACTTTCAAAATTGCATAGTAATTTATATTGGTCAAGCCCTCGACCTATTAGTATTAGTCAGCTAAAAATGTTACCATCCTTACACCTCTAACCTATCAACCTGATGTTCTTTCAGGGGTCTTACTAACTTATGTTATGGGAAATCTTATCTTGAGGGGGGCTTCACGCTTAGATGCTTTCAGCGTTTATCCCTTCCCGACATAGCTACTCAGCCGTGCCGCTGGCGCGACAACTGATACACCAGAGGTCAGTCCATCCCGGTCCTCTCGTACTAAGGACAGCTCCTCTCAAATTTCCTACGCCCGCGACGGATAGGGACCGAACTGTCTCACGACGTTCTGAACCCAGCTCGCGTGCCGCTTTAATGGGCGAACAGCCCAACCCTTGGGACCTACTTCAGCCCCAGGATGCGACGAGCCGACATCGAGGTGCCAAACCTCCCCGTCGATGTGGACTCTTGGGGGAGATCAGCCTGTTATCCCCGAGGTAGCTTTTATCCGTTGAGCGATGACCCTCCCACGAGGTGTCACCGGATCACTAAGCCCGACTTTCGTCCCTGCTCCACTTGTTTGTGTCGCAGTCAGGCTCCCTTCTGCCTTTGCACTCTTCGCGCGATTTCCAACCGCGCTGAGGGAACCTTTGGGCGCCTCCGTTACTCTTTCGGAGGCGACCGCCCCAGTCAAACTGCCCATCTAGCTATGTCCCGTGGCCAGCTTCATGGCCTCCGGTTAGAATCTCAATACTGTCAGGGTGGTATCCCAAGGATGGCTCCATAGTCCCTGACGAAACTATTTCCTAGCCTCCCACCTATCCTGTACAGACAATATCGAAACTCAATGCTAAACTACAGTAAAGCTCTACGGGGTCTTTCCGTCCAATCGCGGGTAGCAAGCATCTTCACTTGCACTACAATTTCGCCGGATTTGCTGTTGAGACAGTGCCCAAATCATTACGCCATTCGTGCGGGTCGGAACTTACCCGACAAGGAATTTCGCTACCTTAGGACCGTTATAGTTACGGCCGCCGTTTACTGGGGCTTAAGTTCATGCCTTCGCTTGCGCTAAGCATTCCCCTTAACCTTCCAGCACCGGGCAGGCGTCAGCTCCTATACATCAGCTTTCGCTTTAGCAGAAACCTGTGTTTTTGATAAACAGTTGCTTGGGCCTATTCTCTGCGGCCTACTCTCGTAGGCACCCCTTATCCCGAAGTTACGGGGTCAATTTGCCGAGTTCCTTAACAGCAATTCTTCCGATGGTCTTAGGATTCTCTCCTCATCTACCTGTGTCGGTTTGCGGTACGGGCACCAAACTCCTCGATAGAGACTTTTCTTGGCAGCATGAAATCAGATACTTCGCAAATAAATTTGCTTCCCCGTAACACCCTAGACTTAAGAATACACGGATTTGCCTATGTATTCATCCTCAGTGCTTAGACACACATCCAATAGTGTGCACATCCTATCCTTCTGCGTCATCCCATTTCTGATAACGTTGTTTGGTGGTATCGGAATATCAACCGATTGTACATCGCCTACGCCTTTCGGCCTCGGCTTAGGTCCCGACTTACCCTGAGCGGACGAACCTTCCTCAGGAAACCTTAGATTTTCGACCACTAAGATTCTCACTTAGTTCTCGCTACTTATGCCAGCATACTCTCTCCTGTACAGTCCACCGCTCCTTTCGGTACGACTTCTGCCCATACAGG
>NZ_JAEACT010000004.1:1175000-1176745 GCF_021432385.1 Clostridium hydrogenum
TTGGTTTGGATAATTAATTTGAATTGCTTGCATATCTAAGTTTTGATCTGTTGTTCCTGCTGTAGCACCATTGCTAACTGCATTTTGCCACCCTACATTTGCTACATGTGCATCATAAGTAATACTTGTATTAGCCGCTGGATCTACTAATGATTCCATCTGCCTATAAAAATCTGTACCAACCTTGGCTACACATATTTGAATTGCTTGTATAGCTAAACCTTGGCCTGTTGTTCCTGATTGTTGCCCATCTTTTGTCCACGTTGTCCAAGCTAAATTAGCAATATGAGTTCTATAATATACTGAATAATTTGTTGATAAATTTCCTGATGAATCTACTATTGCTATCTTAATTGCTTCCATTTGTAAATTTTGGCCTGTTGTGCCTGCTGTTTGTCCATCGCTTACCGGATCTTGCCATCCTATGTTCTGTACATGTGCTTGGTACTGGAGCTTAAGTCCTACTTGGTTTGGATAATTGATTTGTATTGCTTGCATAGCTAAACCTTGGCCTGTCGTTCCTGCTGTAGCACCATTACTAACCGTATTTTGCCATCCTATGTTTTGTACATGTGCATTATACGTAATACTTGCATTAGCTGTTGGATCTATTAATGATTCCATCTATTTATAGAAATCTGTACCAACCTTGGCTACACATATTTGAATTGCTTGTATAGCTAAACCTTGGCCTGTTGTTCCTGATTGTTGTCCATCTTTTGTCCATGTTGTCCAACCTAAATTAGCAATATGAGTTCTATAATATATTGAATAATTTGTTGATAAATTTCCTGATGAATCTACTATTGATATCTTGATTGCTTCCATTTGTAAATTTTGGCCTGTTGTTCCTGCTGTTTGTCCATCACTTACTGGATCTTGCCATCCTATGTTTTGTACATGTGCTTGATACTGAAGCTTAAGTCCTGCTTGGTTTGGATAATTAATTTGAATTGCTTGCATAGCCAAACCTTGGCCTGTTGTTCCTGCTGTAGCACCATTGCTAACTGGATTTTGCCATCCTACATTTGCTACATGTGCACTATAAGTAATACTTGTGTTATCTGTTGAGTGAACGTAAGTATCAGCTTTTACATTCATAGATGAAACAGGTACTATAAAGTACATCATTGTAAAAAGTGATAGTACACATGATAATATTTTTGTTAAAATTTTCATTTTACTAATCCCCTTTCATATTTGGTACAATATAATACTTCTACATTAATTAGTAAAATCCTCCCTTTTTATCTTTTTATTACATTTAATTACATACATTAAGTTTAAATATCCGCTATAATTTAATATCAAAAGTCTAAGTAATACTTTTTATTTCCTCTTTTTTATCGTTTAAAGCTTTATTATGTAAGCATGTGGTGCAATCAATACTTCCTAAAAAACTGACGCTAAATCAAAAATTTATGAAAAGTCAAATTTTCACCCAAATTAATACATATACTTTCATATGTATCAATAATAGTTCAATAAGGTACCTTTTTAAACTTCTTTACCAAACTCTTTGCTTTTATTAACTCTATTCATGCAAAAAAATAAAAAAACTCAAGTACAAACTTGAGTTTTGGTGGCCAATCCAGGAATCGAACCAGGGACACGAGGATTTTCAGTCCTCTGCTCTACCGACTGAGCTAACTGGCCATATAAAACTACCCGGCAACGACCTACTCTCACACAGGGCTGCCCCTGCACTACCATTGGCGCATTGGCTCTTAACCTTCGTGTTCGGA
>NZ_JAEACT010000003.1 GCF_021432385.1 Clostridium hydrogenum
ATGATTTACCTTTCCTTACGTCAGGTAAATCTTAAACTTAAATGTTGTCAGCTTCGCTGAACAATATTGATAATATAGCGATTGCGTAAGCAATCAAAAAATAAGTTATAAGATTTTCTGTAGCAAGGCGGAAGAAAATCATCATTCACTGTACTCTGTACTCTGTCAGTTGTACTCTGAATGGTGGTTCTCATTATTTAAAATTTCCGTTTCAATAATTATAATAACAACATCTACAACGTCCTTCATTTCATATCGGTTTTATATTAAATTTGCAAATGCCAATATTAAAACTAATATTCCTACCGCTAATCTATACACAGCAAAAATTCTCATAGGCTTTTTCTTTAGGAAACTTACAAATCCATCAACTACAAATAAAGCAACTATGAAAGCTGTTAAAAATCCTATTCCGAGTCCTATTATTTGTATACTTGAAAGCACAATTTTACTTTTAATAAGTGAAAGTCCTGATGCCCCAATCATCATTGGTATAGCAAGGAAAAACGAGAATTCTGCTCCTGCCACTGTTGATAATCCAACTATCCAGGCACCTATAATTGTTGATGCTGATCTAGACATACCAGGCCATAAAGCCAAACATTGAAAACAACCAATTATAATTGCTTGCTTTAGAGTTACATCATCAACACTTTTAATTGTTGCTTTTTTTCTAAATTTATTTTCTGCATATATCATCCAAATAGCTCCAACAATTAAAGCAGCTGCAACTGGTTTCGGATAAAATAATACTTTCTCAATTTTATGTTGAAATGGAAATCCAATTAATACAGCTGGTATACATGCAACTACAATATTAATCCAAAATTTAAATCCTGCTTTTGTTTTGTATCCTCTTGAAAAAAATTCTCCTATTACAGCAACTCCAGATTTTTCATGTTTTTTCATAGAAGGCCATAAATTTGATGGTTTAAGTGTTGATATTATTTTATTCCAATAAAGTACAACAATCGCTAATATTGCACCAAGTTGTATTACTACTTCAAACATATCAATAAAGCCTTTACTATATAATAGTGTAGGTTTTATACCTTCTTTAAACCCTATAAGACTTCCAGCTATAATCATATGTCCTGTAGACGAAACTGGCAAAAATTCAGTTATACCTTCAATAATACCTTCGAATATTATCTTAAATATAAAAATTAAATTTATGTACATTTATAATACCTTCCCCCTTAAATTATATCTCATAACTCATAATTATAAATTTAATTATAAATTAAACGCATGACAAATTTAATTATACTATATAACTCAATACATTCAATATATTAATATTAAAATTAATAAAATAGTAACCTTTTATAATTAAACTTAAAGTTGCAGTACATTCATTATTATGTTAGTATTTCATAGGTAAATTTAACTTTATATAAAACTTAAGGAGTTGAAACCTATGAAAAGGACATATTCTATAAGAAAAATTTTTTCGCACTTTTCAATACTATTTAAACTAAAAAATAAAATTAGCCTTTCTGTAAAATTGGAACGTTATCTACTTTTATTTGTAGGATGTATTTTATTTTCCGTTTATGCCAGCATACTACTAACACCTTCAAAAATAGGAACTGGAGGTATTTTGGGTATATGCTTATGTTTAAACAAACTTTTTAATTTTAAAATTGGTATTTCTACCATACTATTAAACATACCACTATTTTTATTTGGTTTTAGGCTACTTGGAAGAAATTTTGCAATAAAAAGCGGAATAATTGTTATTGTTTCATCCTTTTTAATAGATTTCATGAATTCACATTTCTCCAGTTACCACTTCATACCAGTTTCTGACAAACTTACTTCTGCTATATTTTGTGGTGTTGTTTCAGGTATAGGCATGTCTATGATTTTTATGGGTGGTGGATCAACAGGAGGATTAGATATATCTGCCAAAATGGTAAGGAATAATTTAAAATCTGTACCACTTTCAAAAATTATGTTATGTCAGGATATCTTTGTATACATATTCGTAGGATTTGTTTTGGGTCCTCAATCCGTACTCTATGCACTAATTATGAGTTTTATACGTTCCAAAACAATAGATGCCGTACAGGAAGGCTTCTCATCATCAAGGCAATGTTTTATAATCTGTAACAATTCTGAAGCCATAATAAAAGCTGTAAATGATAGGCTTAATAGAGGTGTAACTCTTGTAAATGCTGTAGGTGGATATTCTCATACAGAAAAGAAATTTTTATATGTAGTAATTCAAAAGTACCAATTATCTATACTTAGAACAGTTATTAAAGATGTAGAGCCAACGGCTTTTGTAACTGTATCCCCTGTAAATGATATTTTAGGAAATTATAAGCGAAATACTCTTTCAGTTTAATTTTAATTAAGATATCTCATACATTTTTTACATAATAATAACTATATAGATGTAAATATAAAAAATATGTATTATAATAATAGACATCGGAGGTGTTCAAAATTAATATTAAAAGTTTCTTTAGCATTATTATATCAAAATCAATTATTAAATTATCAAAACTTCTATTTAAAGGTGGTACAAACTTTCCTGGAAAAGTAGCCTTAAAGTTAGATAAGAAAATTCTTTTAACGGTCACAAAAGGCTATAACGTAGTTTTCATAACAGGAACAAATGGAAAAACGACAACTACAAATTTAATCTACAGCATACTAAAAAATGCTGGCAAGAATGTTATAACAAACAATACAGGAGCAAACTTAAAACCAGGTATAACCTCTTGCTTTATAGAACATTTTTCTTTCAAAAATACCACAGATAAATATGCTGTGATAGAAATAGATGAAGCGAACTTAAAATTTTTAACGGAATTTGTAAATCCAAAGGCGATTGTAATAACAAATCTTTTTAGAGATCAGCTTGATAGGTACGGCGAGGTTTATACTACTCTTTCAAAAATAATGGAAGGCGTAACAAAAGTTCCTGATGCTGACTTAATTTTAAATGGAGATGAGTCTTTACTTGGAGATTTAGATGTTCCAAATAAAAAAATATATTATGGTTTTGATTCTCCAATTAACTCAAATAATAAGATTAATATAAATGCTGACGCTAAGTTTTGTAAAAAATGCAAGCATCCATATAAGTATGAATTTGTTACTTATAATCATTTAGGAAAATTCTATTGTGAACATTGTGGTTATAAAAGGCCAACTTTGGATTATTATATAGACAATATTAAAGATTTGGATCCTTCTGGTTCTTCAATATCAATTAACGGAAGTGATTGCTACTTAAATCAACCTGGCGCATATAACATATATAATGGTCTGTGCGCATACTCAGTTGCAAAAACATTAGGAATAAACAATGAAATTATATTTAATTCATTAAAGAGTTCAAAAAGCAGCTTTGGTAGACAAGAATCAATTTCTATAAACGGAAAAGAAGTTAAAATAATACTCGTAAAGAATCCAGCAGGCTATGATGAAGCTATAAAAACTATATCCCTTGATAAAAGAAATCTTGACTTAGCTGTTTTGCTAAACGACAATTACGCAGATGGACGTGATGTTTCATGGATTTGGGATGTAGATTTTGAAAATTTAGCTGACTTAAAATTAAATAAAATAATGGTTTCCGGTATAAGACGTTATGATATGGCTATAAGATTAAAAATAGCAGGTCTTAAAGATGAAAATTTCACACTTTCAGAAAACTTTGATAAACTTTTAGAAGAATTAAAGAATTGCAATGGTGAAATAATTTATGTACTTGCAACTTACACAGCTATGATAGACTTTAGAAAATTCTTATATTCAAATGGATTCATTAAAAAACTTTGGTAGTGAGGTGAATAATATTGGAACTTAACATATGCCACTTGTATCCAGACTTACTTAATGTTTATGGAGACATAGGAAATATTCGTATTTTAAAATATAGGGCTGAACAAAGAAATATAAAAGTAAATATATTTAATGTATCACTTAACGATAAATTTGAAAGTAGCAAATATGATATAGCTTTCTTTGGCGGCGGCCAAGATTATGAACAATCAATAGTTTCAGAGGATATAATTCAAACTAAAAAATTAGCTATGAGTGAATACATAAACAGCGGAAAGGTTTTTTTAGCAATTTGCGGCGGGTACCAACTTTTAGGGAAATACTATACAACACCTACTGGTGAAAAGCTGGATGGTCTTAATCTTTTAAACATATATACAGAACCTGGAGAAACTAGATTTATAGGAAATACCGTTATTAAAAATGAAGATTTTGCTGAAATTTATGTTGGATTTGAAAACCATTCTGGTAGAACCTATATTAATGATTTAAAGCCTTTCGGTAAAGTAATAAAAGGCTTTGGAAATAATGGCTCTGACGGTTATGAAGGTTGTATTTATAAAAATACCTTTTGTACTTATTTCCATGGTTCTCTTTTATCTAAAAACCCAGAACTTGCTGATAGACTTATAAAAACTGCCCTTGAAAATAAATATGGTACCATAGATCTTGAGCCTTTAGATGATTCCCTTGAAACAAAGGCAAAAGAATTTATAGTTAATAGAGAAACTCATAAATAATAGAAAAAATGCAGGAAAACAAAACACCGTTTTCCTGCATTTAATCTATTTTTTGTTTTCTGTTTATGACCCTTATTCTAATGAGCTCATCTTTTTCCGCATCGCTTATTTCATCAAAGGTTTTAAATGTATACCCTTTATCTTTCACATATTTGATTATTTCATCAAGTGATTCTACAGTAGTTTTTTTATAATATGCATCGTGCATTAATATTACTGCAATTTTTTTATCAGTGCACTGCTCTTTAACATTATTTATTATTTTATCCCTAGGCACATAATGTGCAGTAGCATCTCCTGAGCTTACATTCCAATCTACATAATATCTTCCTTGTTTAATAATATCATTTCTTATATCTCTTAATACATATCTATTAGAGACTAGGTTATCTGAACCTCCAGGAACTCTTACATAAACAAATTTCTTTTTTCCTGTATATTTCTCTATAGTATTAATACACTTAGTTAAATCATTTTCATAGTCATTTAACGTCTTAAATATTTTATATTCATGTGAATATGTATGAGGCATTATGCACATTCCACTACTTACAAGTTCCTTCATTGCTTTAGGATTTTCATCTGCTTTCTGACCAACTATAAAAAAAGTGGCTTTTATATTATTTTTTTTTAATATATCTATTATTTTTTGAGTATTATTTATACAAGGACCATCATCAAAAGTTAAAAAAGCAATTTTCTTCTCTTTTTCATTGTCAGCTAATGCATTAACTGCTTCTGTGTTAAAAAAATTACTGCACAAAAAAACAATTAGTACTGCAATACATATTTTTCTTCTTATGTTCATAACCTGCACCATCCTTTGTTTTTTTATTCCTATATCTATGTTATGCTTTTTATCAAAAAAAATAGAAGGTAATTTAAGTTACCTTCTACATAATATTCATTATTTTGAAATTAGCCTTTTTGCACGGATAAATTTCCTTCTTTTTCATCTACAATTATATCAATGCCATCATAAAATTCTCCACTAATTAATTTTTTAGCTATTGCTGTTTCAATAGTATTTTCTATATATCTTCTAAGCGGTCTTGCTCCATACACTGGATCATATGCTTCATCTGACATAAGCTTTTTAGCATTTTCAGTTACAATTAATTTTATATTTTTTTCTTTTAATCTATTTATTATATCCTGTAAAAAAATATCTATTATCTTAGTAATTTCATTGCTTGATAAAGGTTTAAACATAATTATATCATCTAATCTATTTAAAAATTCAGGTTTAAACCTACTTTTTAATTCTTGCATTACTCTAGCTTTTATTTCCGCATCCACAGAAGAACTATCACTATTATTCAAAAGATAGCTGCTTCCAATATTAGAGGTCATAATTATTATGCAGTTTTTAAAATCTATAACTTTACCTTTATTATCTGTAAGTCTTCCATCATCTAAAATTTGAAGAAATATATTAAACACATCATCATGGGCCTTCTCTATTTCATCAAATAATATTACACTATATGGTTTTCTTCTTACAGCCTCAGTTAGCTGACCACCTTCTTCATATCCAACATATCCCGGAGGTGCTCCTATAAGTCTAGATACCGAATACTTTTCCATATATTCTGACATATCTATTCTTATTATATTTTCCTCACTATCAAAAAGTGTTCTAGCTAGTGTCTTTGCAAGTTCCGTTTTTCCAACACCAGTAGGCCCTAAGAAAATAAAAGATCCAATAGGCCTTCTTATATCTTTAAGTCCAGCTCTAGCCCTTATTACTGCATTTGAAACAGAAGTAACAGCTTCATCTTGACCTATTACTCTTTTCTTAAGTTCGCTTTCAAGTCTTACTAATTTTTTTCTTTCTCCCTCAACGAGCCTTGACACTGGTATACCAGTCCACTTAGAAACTATTTGTGATATTTCTTCTTCCGTAACTTCTTCCTTTAGCATTGCACTTTCATTTTTTTCTTTTATAATATTTTCTTTCTCATCAATTTGCTTCTCTAAAGTTGGTACCTCTCCATATTTAAGCTGCGCTGCTTTATTTAAATCGTATTCTCTTTCTGCCTTTTCAATTTGTCCTCTTAAATCATCTAACTTTGTTTTAAGCTCTTTTATTTCTTGTATTTGATTTTTCTCTTTTTCATATTTAACTGTCATAGCTTTGTCTTTTTCTTTTAGATCACCTAATTCTTTTTCTAAAATTTCAAGTCTAGCCTTTGATGCAGCATCTTTTTCCTTTAAGAGAGCTTCTTTTTCTATCTCAAGTTGAAATATTTTTCTTTTAAGTACGTCAAGTTCAGTAGGCATGCTATCTATTTCCATCCTAATCATAGCGCCTGCTTCATCAATCAAATCTATTGCTTTATCTGGCAGATACCTATCCGTAATATACCTATCCGAGAGCTTAGCTGCTGCTATTATTGCACTATCATGTATTCTAATACCATGATGTATTTCAAATCTTTCCTTAAGTCCCCTTAATATTGATATAGCATCTTCTACAGTTGGCTCATCAACAATTACAGGTTGGAACCTTCTTTCAAGTGCTTTATCCTTTTCAATATATTTTCTATATTCATCAAAGGTTGTAGCTCCAACACAGTGAAGTTCTCCCCTTGCAAGCATAGGTTTTATTAAATTTCCAGCATCCATTGCCCCATCCGTTTTACCAGCACCAACTATTGTGTGAATTTCATCTATGAAAAGAATTATTTTTCCTTCACTTTTTTGAACTTCTTTAAGAACTGCTTTTAATCTTTCTTCAAATTCTCCTCTATACTTTGCCCCTGCGATAAGTGATCCCATATCTAGTGAAAATACAATTTTATCTTTAAGTCCCTCTGGAACATCACCTCTAACAATTCTTTCAGCAAGGCCCTCAACTATTGCGGTTTTTCCAACACCAGGCTCACCTATTAGTACTGGATTGTTTTTAGTTCTTCTAGATATTATTCTAATAACCCTTCTTATTTCCTCATCTCTTCCTATAACTGGATCAAGCTTATGCTTCTTTGCTTCTTCTACAAGGTTTCTTCCATATTTCTTTAGTGCATCGTAAGTTCCCTCTGGATCATTGGTATCGACTCTTTGATTTCCTCTTATAGTTGCTAGTGCACTTAAAAAAGCTTTTTTATCAACATTATTGTTTTTTAATATTTTCCCAACTGTAAAATTATCAACCTCCATAAGTGCTAAAACAACATGTTCCATACTTATATAGGAGTCTTTAAACTCTCCAGCCTTTTTTTCTGCGCAAACAAATACTTCTTCAAATTTTCTTGTCACATATAAAGATGAATTTCTAGCACCTTCACCTAATATCTTTGGCATTCTATCAAGTTCATTTTTAGTATCATCCTCAATAGATTTTAGATTAACTCCCATTTTTTCAAATATATTAGGTATAAGACCATCTTTTTGAGATATAATCGCCATAAAAAGGTGGATTGTATCAATTTGCTGATGATCATATGTTATAGCTACATTTTGAGCATCATTTATAGCCTCCTGAACCTTAACAGTTAATTTATCAACATTCATACTTCCACACTCCTTAAATTTATATTTTTTTACTTAAATTTATTGCTAGATTAAAATATTTTAAAGATTCTTTTGTATTTTTAAGCTTGTAATACATCTTACCCATTTCTAAATATCTATAATAAAGTTTTTTATTATCACCTAATTTAGACAAAAAATCTAGAGATAAATTCATATACATTTCAAAAGAAATTAAATTTTCATTCTTTTCAAAAATCTTAGCTTTCAAATAATATGCCTTTTCTATTATCAAATTATCACTTTGTTTTATAGCATAATCTAATATATCATCACATAATTCTTCGTATTTATTTATATCATCATCATTAATTAATTCACTTATATAATCTACCATAAAATGTGAATATACATTTCCTTCATCCTTTGGGCACAATTCTAGTGCTTCGCATAAATATTTCTTAAACTCATGAATTTTACCTTCTTTTAGCAATTCCAAACTGCAAATATATGTGTATTGAGCTTTTATCTTATTACTTAAATCATAATATTTCTTAGCTTCACTTTTTAATTCTTCATATTTTTCATTATCAGTTTTTAAGCATAAAAATGCGATTAGATTATATATATCTGCCTTATTACTATCTTTTTTAATAACAGGTATATAATCAAGTATCTTACTTGCAACATCAAGTGCCTTATCATAAAAATGTGCCATAACATAAGCTTCAGCCTCATAATAATAATTTTGTGCCATTAGTTCGTCCTTATTTGATGAACTAATTTCTTCTATACTCTTTTCTAAATTATTATAATGATTAGCAGCTTGAATATATTCACCACTTGCGAAAAGAAACCTTCCTACATCCATGCTATATTTAATTTCATTTTCATGCTTATCTATTTTTCTACATATTTCATAATACTCAGAAGTCAATCTCCTAGATGCATCAATATCACTTTTATCAATATGGTAATTAAATAGTAAATGCATAAATTCAAACGCCATATCATAATAGTTATATTCTTTAGAATAGTAAATATTATACTTTAAAAATTCTTCCTTATCTTTCTCTTCAATTTCTTTAAACTTATCCAAATTATGAAGAAATTGAGTCTTAACATCATATCTTAAGTAATCTTCGCTTACATCAAGTTTTTTAGTTAAAAACTCGATTATATAATCATCTGGAGCTATTTTACCATTTTCAATACAACTCATTTTAGAAACAGATATTTTATCATCACATATATCTTTTAGAGTTAATCTTTTATATATCCTTGCTCTTTTTATTTTTTCACCAACAGATAATATTTCCATATTCACACACACCTATCTGATTATAAGTCTTTTAGTATGCCTATGCTCTTAAATTTCTCTATCCCCTTATTTAGGTATTTTGCTGCTTCCACATCATTTCCATTATCAATATAATATTTTCCCATAATCAATGAAATTTCTGCTACTTCTTTATCTAAATCTAAGTTTTCTGCATACCTTAAAGCCATAAACAGTGTATTTTCTACCTCTTTAAAGTTTTTATTCATTAATTCTACTCTATAAGTAAGCATATAGAATTTAAGCATATCAACATAATTACTACTTTCTAAGTTATCGCTTATTTCTTGTAATATTTTTCTGCAATTTTCTGTATCCTTAAGCTTAATATAATTATCACAAATATTTCCTAATGTTTCTATTAATTGATGTCCCTTATATTTGTTTCTTATTTCTTTAGCTCTTTCAAGATGAACAAATGACTCTTCAATATTTTCAAATTCATAAAATAATTTTCCAAGATTATTTTCTATTTCTCCCACTATATTTATTTCTTCATTTTCTTTAAAAACTTTTAAAGATTTCTTAGAATACATTATTGCATTATCTATATCACCTTTTTTACCATATTCCTTTGATAAAAGTAGAAGGGTTTTAGCATATTCCCTTTTATTCTCAAGTTGAGTAAACTTTTGCTTTGCCAGCATACAGTAGCTAATAGATTTATCTAATTCATTCATTTTAAAATAAATCCATGACATTGAATAATATATCTGTCCTATTAAAAAATCATTACTTATATTATTATCCAAAAAAACTCTTTCTGCCTGTTCAAAATAACTGGATGAGGAATTATATGCTTTAAGATCCAATGCTATTTTACCAATCTTTATAAATGTATTTACAACTTCTTCATGGCAATTTAATTTAATAAATATAACATTAGATGATAAAAAATATTGCTGTGCTAATCCTAACTCATTTTTTTTCATATTTATGCAACCATGCAAATATAGTATTTTAGCTTTTCTATATTCTATTTTAAAGTTTTCTGTATAATACATTGCTTTTTCTAAATATTTTTCTGCTTCCTCAATTTCGTCATTTAATACATACGCTTCAGCAGTATTCTCATAATATGCACATATCTTTTCAGCTTGAGTTTCTTCTGTCTCCATTAAATACTCTACTGAAGTATTAAGCGTATTTGCAAGGTACTCAAGTAAATCCATACTTGGATTTGACTTGCCAGACTCAACAAGACTTATCTGTCCTGGTGTTATTCTATCCCCTGCTAAATCTTTTAATGTCATTCCTAATTCTTTTCTTCTAGTTTTAATTTTTTCTCCTAAAGACAGTATCTCCATGTTTATCTCCCTCTACCTAGATATATGTTATTAATCGCAAAAGTTTTTGTTAAATATTCCTAAATTGTATATATATCTCTTATTTTTTTTATTCTTTTATTTAATTATAACATATTTTTTTATCTGCTTCCAAAAAATTATATTTTTTTTTTAATTAAAATAAAAAAAAGACCGGATATTTCTATCCGATCTTTTTACCTATTCCAACTTTTTACTGAGTCCATTAGATCCTCTGCCGTATTTCTAATCATTCTACCTGATTTAGTAAATTTTCTTTTTGTACTCCAACTTAGTTGAGGAGCTATAATCATACTAGCTACTGCTCCAATTACAGCTCCTGTTGTCATTCCCCTTAAAAATTTCATATAAACTCACTCCTAACACATATTTTTTTAATTCAACTCCAAATATATGTTATGCATTTTTTTATTTATTAAACATAATTTATAATTTTTTCATCAATATCTTTATAAAGTTCTTTATACAAATGAAGTGGTTGTTAATTAAATACATTCATAACTCCACTTCCCAATAGACATTAATTATTTATAGTATATAATGTATTATGTAAACTAATTTGATACGGAGGTATACTGATGAAAAACCTAAAAAATAAACATATCTTCATTCCGATTATCGTTTCAGTATTTTCTATTATTTTAATGATAGTTTCAAATTATTATTCAAAAAGTAATAATTATGTTCTCTATACAAATTTTGAAAAAGACATATTGCAAAAAAAAATATCTACTGTATATTTAACTAACTCTGAATCCATAAACGTAAAGCTAAAAAATGGTTCAATATACACAACAGATAATCCTCGCACAAATGATTTTAAAGAAAATTTACTTAAAAATGGAATAAAAGTTTCTGAACAAGCTCCTGTATACTTAGGCGATGTTATACCTGCTGCCTTTTTATCTTTGTCTGTATTATATATTGTATTTATTTCTTTAAAATCCTCTAAATTGTCATCAAAAAAAATGTTTGCGGTAGACGCTTTAGATACAGATGTTGTTAAAGATATAGGTATAAATTTTGAAAATGTTGCTGGAAATGAAGAAGCAAAGGAAAGTGTTAAGGATGTCATTGATTTCTTAAAAAATCCAGAAAAATATCATTCCTATGGTGCAAGGATGCCAAAAGGTATAATACTCTATGGGGAACCTGGTACAGGTAAAACCCTCCTTGCAAAAGCTGTAGCTGGTGAAGCTAATGTTCCTTTTTATGCTATGTCTGGTTCGGATTTTGTCCAAGTTTATGTTGGTGTTGGTGCAAGCAGAATAAGGCAGCTCTTTAAAAAAGCTAGAAACCATGGTCGTGCTGTTATATTTATAGATGAAATAGATGCAATCGGCAAAAAGCGAAATGGAAAAGCTGGTGGTTCTGAAGAAAGAGATCAAACTTTAAATGCCCTTTTAACTGAAATGTCAGGTTTTAATGAAAAACAAGGTATAGTTGTAATTGCAGCTACAAATAGACTTGATGTTCTTGATTCTGCACTTCTAAGACCAGGTAGATTCGATAGGCATATAGAAGTAAACTTACCTGACATAGCTGCTAGAAAAAAAATATTATCTCTGCACTTGCAAAATAAACCTATAAAAGACATTGATATTGATGATTTATCAAGAAAAACATCTTATTTCTCTGGTGCGAAATTAGAAAATCTTGTTAATGAAGCTGCTATCCTCGCTTGTAAAGATAATAGTAATTATATAGAAAACATTCATTTTCAAAAGGCTTTTTCAATAGTAGTTGCAGGGCATGAAAAAATAAATAGGGATCACATAAGCAGTAAAGATAGAAATATAACTGCATACCATGAAGCTGGACATGCTATTGTTTCCATGAAAATGCTTCCAGAGGATAAAATCTCCAAAGTAACTATAATTCCAAGCACTAAAGGAGCTGGAGGTTATACATTAAGTATTCCAGAAGATAAAATGTATCAAAATAAAGATTATATAACTAAAAGAATTATGGTAACATTAGGTGGACGTGCTGCTGAGGAAATTATATTTGGCAAAAACCACATTACAACTGGTGCTTACAGTGATTTAAAACAAAGTACAAAGATGATTACAAGTATGTTAACTCAATACGGTATGGGAACAAGTCTTGGGCTTTTAAATATTGAAGAGTTGTCTAGTATTGATCCTTCAGCTTCAAATTTAATACTTGAAGAGTGCAAAGATAAATTAAATGAAATTTATGAATCAACTAAAAAATTATTAATTGAAAATAAACATTTGTTAGAAACTATGTCAAATCGTCTTTTACAAGATGAAACTATTTATGATAAAGATATAGATGAAATGATATGTTAAGATATTAAAAATGGACCTTGAATATTAAATAAGCTATAGTGCTATTAAAAAATTATGAACCAATTAAATCAAAGTACAAAGTACAATGAAGGTTGATTTATCTTCCTTTCGTCAAATAAATCTTAAAACTAAAACATCATTAGCTTCGCTAAGCACCATATGTGGTGCGATTGCTTAAATAATAAGAAATAAGTTTTAAGATTTTCTGTAGTGGAACGGAAGAAAACCATCCTTCACTGTACTTTGTACTCTGTACTCTGTACTTTGAAAAAAGGTTCGCAATAATTTTAATTTGCAATTATAATTATTTATTACAATATTCTCTCTAAATTTTAGCCTTCTTGCTCCATAGGTTTCTTCCAAGCATTAATGAAATCAAGACTCCGCCTATGAAACCACCTATATGCGCAAATATATCTATATTAGGAACACTCATTGTTATAAATATGTTTAACACTATGACAGAAACTATATTAATAAGTAATTGCTTACCAATTTTATCTCTCATCATAAAACTAAATACAAAAACTGCTCCTAAAACTCCAAAAATAGCTCCTGATGCTCCAATTGATATTGCATCACTAAATAAAAAGCTAAACACAGAAGAAATTATACCAGATATCAGATAAATAGATAAATATTTAGCTTTACCATACACTTTTTCAACCATATATCCAACACAATAAAGAGAATACATATTTGATGCTATATGTAACAACCCACCATGAAGAAACATGCATGTAAATAATCTATAATATTGACCATTTAAAATCAATTCATTATTTTTTGCACCTAACCTATTTAAAACATTTATATCTATATCTATTGGGTTCCTTGATAATATTGCGCAAATAATATAAACAATCACATTTATTCCAATGAGCGTCCATGTTACTAAATACTTATTTTTTTCTGAATTATCTTGAATAAGGCTCATTGAATTTTGCAATATATCACCTATTTGCAAAATATCATTGTCACAATACAAAATTTCTCTTGTCTCTTTATCTATTACAATTAGCTTGCCTTTTCCTTTAAACTCTAAATGCTGCTGCCATACTGTTCTTTTTTCTACAAGCAAAACTTTTATTATAAAATCATCGTAAACATCACTTATATTTATATTTGAGCAAGATGAATTATCTATGTATTTAAAATCCTTTTCATGAGAAAAAATTATATAATGCTCAAAATCATTAACCTTGAATTTAGCAGTCCAAAATTGATGACTATATTCATGATTTTCAAATTCATTTAAAACACAGCCATATTTATTGCATAATTCTTCAATTAGATATTTTTCAAGTTTATCCATTAAATATACTCTTCCCTCTTACCTTCCATATCATCAAAAACTCTATTCATTTCATTTTTTATCAATGTACATAAACAATTTATTTTTTTGCCCATTTCATCGTGATCTTCTATAAAATCAAATTTAACAAGCCAAGTTGGGTTAAATTCATCGTCTACATCAGAAATTTCAAATCCATTTTTTGTAAAAATATCTTCGTTTATTAAATCATAACATGCAGCATATTGCCAATCCTCAACATCAATTTTTGTATCAAAAAAAACAGATACCTTTTCTCCATCATAATACATTTTAGTAATGAACTCAGCACCATCGTTAACATTATAACTTCCAATTTCTTTTTTAAAAACTTTTTTTTCCTTATCTACTTCCATTAAAACTAAAGCTGAAAAATCCAATTTTTAAACCTGCCTTTCACATTGCAATATTTTTACAAAAATTAGGAATATAATTTGAAATTTTTTACAATTAATTATATAATATAGATAGCCCTTTCAACTAACCAAATCAATTTGCATCATAATGCTCAGGGAATGTCATTTTGATACAAATAAATTTCAAGTTTCAAGGTAGTTATCTTTAATTTCTGAAATAAAGGTTGTGTATAAAATGCATAAAAAACTATATAAATATTTATTAATCCTATTAATTCTCTTCATAGCTGCTTTATATATTCATCACAAAATAATAATTGATAAATGCAGTGATATAACCTATGCTGCTGAACATTATGCAACATCCGGGCTTTTTAATAGTAATAAATTATATGAAGTTGATTCATATAACTTGAAATTTTCGGATAATCATACATCGATAATAATTGTCACTGGAATATCCAATAAAGTTCCTCATGAAATTGTAACTTATAAATTAACTATGATTAAAAATAGTTCTGGAATTTGGTCAGTTAAGGATTCAACAAAAATACCAACTGAAAATATAAATTCTGAAGATAATTAAGGCTTCATTTATCCTTTTTATTATTTTTCTTTCGAATGCATTCTTTACACAATGCCTTAAGTTTTAGTTCATGATCTACCAATACAAAGTCTGTTTTGTTTTTTATAAGTTCTTCAATTTGAGTCATTGGACAATCAATTTCTATTTGCTTATGGCAAACACAACATTTCAATATATGCTTATGATCATGTTCTTTTATCTTATAACTATATTTTCCGTCCCCTAAATCAATTTTATCCACTATATTATTTTGTTCAAACAAATCTATACTTCTATAAACCGTAGACAAATCTATATTTAATCCACAATCTTTACAATAATAGTATATATCATTTACACTTAAAGCATTTTTAGCTTTATTAAGTAACTCTAAAATTTTAATTCTACCCTTAGTGATTTTTATATTTTTACTTTGCAGATACTCTTTACAATCCATTTTATATTACACACCTTAATATAATTTTATAATTTCCATATAATTATAGCATAAATAGATTTATTTTTTCGTTTATATTTACAATTTTTTTTTTATAGTGTCATAAATTTTACTAAACAGTATTTAAATCGTTTTCATTATGTTGTATCATATATACCATGGGGGGGATACAAATGAAAACTAAAAAAAGAAAAAAAGAAAAACAATCTTTACAATTATTTAAACAAATATCTGATGATTTAAAAATTAAAAATGGCTTATTAAAAAAGTTAGTTTTTTCTTTTTCTTCCGTTATCATTGTTTCATTATTTTTATGTGGTATAATAACTTATTTAATAACACGTTCAAAAGTGACAACAGACTTTAAAAACTCAACTTTAGAAATACTTAACCAAAACAAAAATTACATAGACCTAATTAACTCTACAGTAGATAATACTTCTTATCAGCTTATACAAAATTCTAATTTTATAGCAGAACTTTCTACTAAACCTGATGAAAATTCATTTGATACAAATTCATCTAGACTTAGGAAAACAATTCAAGAGGCTTATATTAGCCCACTTGCTAACGGTTTAATAACAAGTTCTGCTATATTTACAGACAACACATTGTCTGTAACCTCTACTAATGATTATGTTATTGATGAAGATCTGCAGAAAGTAAAAGATTCTGATTGGTATAAGAAAGCCATATCTCTAGATGGACAATCTTTTTGGACAGTTCCTCATAAAATTTCATATTTAGGAAGTAACTCGAACAATAATTTTGTTTTAAGTCTTGTTCGATTAATAAAAAGTACAGTTACCTTTAAAAATGTTGGTGTTTTATGCCTTAACATAGATCCTAGTACACTAAGTGATAAACTATCTCAAACCTCTATAGGAAAAAATGGCTACCTATTTCTTGTTGCACCTGATGGAACTATAGTCGCTCATAAAAATTCAAGTTTAGTAGGAACAAAAATTAAAGATAGCTATTTTTCTAAGATTAAAAACTCTAATACTGGTGATTTTACTTATAAAGATGGCAACAAAACAATGTACGGTGTGTATTCGACTTCAGACACTACAGGTTGGAAGCTTATAGGAATAGTTCCTAAATCAGAATTAACAAGTACTGCAAACACAATTGGTATTTTTACGATATTAATAACAATACTATGCATTATTGTTTCTATGGTAGTATCAATATTTACAACATACCAAATTTCTGAACCTATTAAAAATATAATAGGTATAGCAAAAGAATTATCAAGTGGAAATTTTCATTTTAATTCCGATAAAAAATACAACATATATGAGTTAAACAGTTTATCTGAAAACTTTAATAAAATGATACTTAATTTAAGAAGTGTTCTTATTGATACTTCAAAGCTAAGCACAGAAACCAATGAATCTTCCTCATATATTTTAAATGTTTCAAGTAATCTTAAACAATCTTCAAATGAAATAACCGCAGCTGTACAAGAAATTGCAAATGGTTCTTCTGCTCAAACTGAAGACACTTTAAAATGTTTGCATATATCAGATAATTTTAATAATGAAATAAGTAAATCAGTTGAAACTTTAAATTCTGTAAATCAAGCTACAAGTAAATCGATGGTTTTATTAGACAAAAGTAATTCTATAATTGTAGGCTTGAATAATGCTTCAGATAATAATTCCAAAGTTATGGGAGACGTTGTTAAAGAAATGAATGACTTAGCTTCTAATACAAAAAATATAATTATTATATTAAATAAAATAAATGAAATAACAGATCAAACTAATTTGCTTGCTTTAAATGCATCAATTGAAGCGGCTCGTGCTGGAAAAGCAGGTCTTGGATTTGCTGTTGTAGCTGATGAAATCAGGAAATTGGCTAATCAATCTCAAGATGCCTCAAATGAAATAGAAGCTATATTAAATCAAGTTAATTCTTCAATAAATTCTTCACTTGATTTATCAACAAAAGCACAAACAGCTTTTTCTAGTGAACTTAAACAAGTTAAAGAAACTATATTTACTTTTGATGAAATAAAGCGCTCTATTTCAGAAATAGGAAGTTCTATGCAAGAGGCAATAAATACAATAACTCAGATTGATAATGATAAGAATACTTTAAATGTAAACATTTCTAATATAGCAAATGTATCAGAAGAAAATACATCTTCTACTGAAGAAGTTTCAGCTTCTATACATGAACAAATGGAAGTAAATGATGAAATATTTAACCTAGCTGAAAAGTTAAACGTTCAGTCTCAAAAGCTTAAAGAACTTGTAAGTACCTTTAAATTTTAGAAGCATTAAACCAAAGTACAAAGTATAAAGTACAGAGTACAAAGAAGGATGATTTACCTTTCCTTACGTCAGTCAAATCTTAAACTTAAATGTAGTCAGCTTCGCTGAGCAACATTAATACTGCGATTGCTTAAGCAATCAAGAATAAGTTTTAAGATTTTCTGTAGCAAAGCGAAAAGAAAATCGGCCGTGTAAATAATTATGTGTATTCTCTTTCTTTAGACAAATAATTTCGAAATGATATTTTTGTAAAATTTTGTAAAATAAATTTTTCAAAGTTTATTGTTTATTCAGCATTACATTGTATATTATATCCAATTTTGGTCAATAATATACTTGCTAATAGCAGGATAAGGCAATGCTGAGGAGCAACCTGAGCGGATATTAGTGTTCTTTACAGAAACGGATGGTTTTAAACTATCCGTTTTATCCGTTTCTGGGAGAACTAAAGCGATAAACCTCAGGGGTTTGGGGACAGAGTCCCCAATTTATGCTCCTTTGTTTAAGATTTCACTAAATAATATATTAAGTTGGCTTATAACAAGATCCCAATTTTCATATGCACGAGTCCATTTCTTGCTTACCTTCTGAGTAGCAAGGTACAACATTTTCATAAGACTATCATCATTAGGGAATATGAGTTTTGTTTTAGTTACTTTTCTAAATTGACTATTAAGACTTTCTATTGCATTGGTTGTATATATAATCTTACGTATAAAGTCAGGGAAAGCAAAGAAAGTTATCAAGTTATCCCAATTATCTTCCCAGCTTTTTATTGCATTAGGATATTTACTTTGCCATTTTTCTTTTATAGCCATAAGATTTTCAAGCGCAATATCTTCATTTACTGCTCCATAGACAGATTTTAAATCTGATGCAAAAGCCTTTCTATCCTTATATGGTATATATTTCATACTGGACCTTAGCTGATGTATTATACAACGTTGTATTTTAGCAAAAGGATATACTGCACCAATGGCTTCCTTGAAGCCATTTAAACCATCTACACAGAATATAAGGACGTCTTTAACGCCTCTATTTTTAAGATCATTTAATACTGATAGCCAGAATTTGCTGCTTTCATTTGCACCTACCCATATGCCCAATACTTCTTTCTTTCCATCCATAGTTACACCTAATACAACATAAGCTGCCTTAACTACAATTTGCTTATCTTCTCGTACCTTATAATGAATTGCATCCATAAATACAAAAGAATAAGTTTTTTCAAGAGGTCTGTTCTGCCATTCTGAAACTACTGGAATAATTCTATTTGTTATATTTGATACCATTTCAGCTGATAATTCAATGTCATAAAGATTTTTAACTTGTTCTGTTATATCTCTTGTAGTCATTCCAGCTGCATAAAGTCCCATAATCTTATCCTCAATTCCAGTTATATTTCTCTGATATTTAGGAATGATTTTAGGTTCATATTCACCATTTCTATCACGTGGTACATTTAATTGAACTGTTCCAAGTTCAGATTTTAAAGTTTTCTTTGAGTAGCCGTTTCTACTATTTTGGGTTTGTTTTTCAGCAACATCGTATTTGTCATATCCAAGCTGTGTATCCATTTCAGCCTCTAAGGCTTCTTGAAGTACATCTTTAAACATATCCTTCATGGCAGCTAAAATATCATCTGGACTTTTAAAATTCTGTTCATTAATATAATTTCTTAAAATTTCTTTAGAAATATTCGACATAAAAAAGCACTCCTTCTTGTAAATAATTGTAATTTATTTATCTAAATTATTGCCAAGAAAGAGTGACTTTTATTCAGTTTACACAAAATTTTTTACAGGCTCAGAAAATCATCCTTCTTTGTACTTTATACTTTGTACTTTGGAAAAAGCTTCGCAATATTTATTAATTACTGCAAAGCAATTTTTGTTTCAAAAGCTCTTTCCTTTACCTTAAAAGAACATCATTTTTAATCCAAATAATATAAGAATTACTCCACCAACGTAATCAGCATACTTGGTTACCAATTCTAATTTTCTCAAATATTTTGATATAATAAAAGCTAGTACCGATATAATAAAAGTTACTATTCCTACAAATATGGATTGGGCTGCTATTATGTAATTACTATTTATTTTATTAAAAACAGTAAATCCAACAACTGCTGCATCAATACTTACTGAAATTCCTAAAATTATATACATTTTAAAGCTTGAAAATATGTTATCTTCCTTTTCCTCAAAGCCTTCTTTTATCATTAATACCCCAACTAATGCAATAATAACTCCACCAATTATTTTAGGAATTGCTACTACATAGGTATTAAATAAAAAGCCTGCATATGCTCCCAAAAGCGTAAAAAAGAATTGAAAAAAACCAAATGAAGCTGCAAAAATTAATTTACTGTTTCTTTTTACACCTTTATTAATTCCTATACTAATTGCTACGCCAAATGCATCTAATGAAAGTGCTATGGCTATTATTACTAGTGAATAAAAATCCATAAAAAGTCCCCCTATTAAGTTTAAAATATATTTAAAAACAAAGAAATTTGGCTTAATTCATTATGCAATAACCCAAATAACCTTATTTTATAATGAATTTAGAAAAATTTCAATCCTCATTATACAAATCCTTATAAACTATTTTAAAAACCTCCAAAGCTTCTTTCATTTTATCCTTTAGTAATAGCTTTTTGCTTTCAAATTCACTAATTCCTTTTTCAGTTATGGTATAAATTTTCTGTTGTTTTTTACTTTCCTCACTCCACCTTCCAATTATAAATCCTTCCTTCTCCATTTTTTTCAAAATTGGATATATTCCTCCTGTACTTGGAATCCAAAAACCATTAGTTCTATCTCCAATTTTATGTGCTATATCATTTCCATTTGTTGACCCTAAGCTCAATATGTATAATACATAAATTGGCAACAACCCTTTAGTAAATACTTGACCAACTGCTTTTCCTTCTTTTTCAATCCTTTTTAGTTCCGCCAGTCTCTCTCTGTATTCTTGATATAATCTTTTTTCTTCTTCCTTTATATCTATGCTTCCATTTTTCATTTTAATATTTATTTTTCCTCTAACATTACAAGTCCAACCAATCCAGGTCCACTATGAACGCCGGCTACTGGACTTAAACATCCACCAAAATAACAACTTGTTATATTAGGAAGCAGTTTTAATTTATCAAAAAACTTTCGAGCTTCTTCTTCTGCATCTCCATGAACAACATAAGCAGAACATTTATGATTATCCGTTATTTCTTTTGCTATTTCAAATATTCTATTTAAAGACTGTTTCCTTCCTCTAACCTTATCATAAGAATAGTAATATCCATCTTTGTCTATTGAAACTATTGGTTTTATATTCAAAAATTGACCTATAGTTCCTGCAAGTTTACCTATTCTTCCACCTCTTTTTAAATATTCCAAAGTTCCAATAACAAAAAATAAGTGCATTCTTTCCTTTATTTTAGGTATTTCTTTTACAATTTCATCAAAACTCTTGCCAGCTTCTATTAATTTTGCACACTCCTTGATAAAAATTGCTTCTCCTGCCGATATTGACTTAGAATCATAAATGTAAGATTTAATTTTAGGGTGATTCTCCGCAGTAAGCTTAAGACCGTTAAATATTCCTGACAATCCAGTTGAAAGAGTAATCGCTATAGCATGCGTATAACCTTCTCTTTCTAATTTATCATATAAATCTTCCATATCTTGAAGTGCTGGCATTGATGATGTTGGTACTTCCTTTTCTAGATTTCCGTAAACTTCCTCTGAGGTTATATCTACTTTATCTTTATATTCTCTATCCTTATAAATAATTCTAAAAGATAATACATTAATATTATATTTTTTTATAGTATCTTCTGTAAGGTCTGCTGTTGTATCAGTTATTAGTGCTATCTTTTCCATTTATTAATTCCTCCCAAACTTTCATATTTAAATTATAGCATTATCAGTATTGATATATCAATACTGATATATCAATACTGATAATTAAAAAAGATAAAATAAAATACAGAAAAAATGACATGCGCTACCTGCCATCACAAGTAAGTGCCATAAAGCATGATTGTATGGAATTTTATCAAATAAAAAAAGTACTGCTCCCAATGTATATATTACTCCACCAGCTACAAGCAAAATTATACCGTGTATTGGTAAAACTGTGATTATAGTTTTTAAATAAAATACTATTAGCCACCCCATGATTACATATAATAAAGTTGATATTTTTTCAAACTTGCCACAAAAGAATATCTTTATTAGTATTCCTATAACTGAAGCTCCCCATACAACCCCAAAAATTATCCAGCCACCATGCTTTCTAAGTATTGTAAGTGCAAAAGGAGTATATGTGCCTGCAATTAGAATATAGATAGATGCGTGGTCAAATATTCTAAAAACTTTCTTCGCAACTCTACCAGGAATACTATGGTATAATGTAGAAAATGTATATAGAATAATAAGTGATATTCCATAAATTGTATAACTTACTACATGCCAGGCTGTACCATATTTAGCTGAAAACACAATTAAAAGTACTAATGCCGATATTGAAAGAAGCGCACCTATACCATGTGTTATTGCATTAGCAATTTCTTCTCCTTTAGTATAAAAATTATTATCTTCCAAACCACTCACCTCATTATAAAAATTTTAAAACATGCAATGACATAACTCAACAAATTTCCTTAATTTTAGAAACATGTTATTTCATATTAAAGTCACCATATAGTTTCGATAACCACATATTGCTATATTTATATATTACATCATGAATACAAATATGGCAATATATAATTTAAAAAATATAGAGTCTTTAACTCAAGGTACAAAAGAATTTTTTTAACTACCATACAACGCAAAGTAAAAGTGCCACAAGATATTAGTTTCATTTAAATAATCCTGCAACACTCCTACTTTTCATTATTTTTAAACAATTTCCTTTTTATATTCTAAAAACTGAACTTCTTCTCCTACTACTTCTGTAACATATTTTTTTATACCGTCTTTATTGCTGTAACTTCTAATTTGAAGCCTTCCAACAACACTTACAAGACATCCTTTTTTCATATACTTAGCAGTATTTTCAGCTGTCTTTCCCCATACGGTTACAGGTATAAAATCTGCATCAAAAGTTCCATTATTATTTCTTACTTTTCTGTTAACTGCAACAGTAAAATTACATATATATTTATCAACTTCTTCTAAATGTTTTACTTCTGGATCCTTGGTCATTCTTCCTATTAAAATTATTTTGTTCATTTTTTAGCTCCTTATCATATATTTTCTAATTTATATATGATATTATGTTCAACTTTACTTTAAATAAACAAATTTTTAAAAAAAATTTATTGGAAAGTAAGAGCATTTTGGAACATTAAATAGCAACAATAAATCTAAGAGGAATATTCTCAAAATCCTAAGAACTTTCAATAACTCACTATCGTTCAAACAAATTGAAAGTTCTAAGTCTTTTGAGAATATTCCTCTAAGATTTATAAGCTGTTATTTAAATCGTTCCAAAACGCTCTTACTTCCCAATTACAGTGGTTTAAGGAAAAAATTCCTCCGTGCCTACGGAATTTTGGTGTAGTGCAAAGAAATAGTTTTCAAATTGTTATAATTACTGTTTTGAGTTAGGAAATAATTATATATCATGAAATAAAGATGTAGTGGATTAATCAAAGAATATTTGGTAGGCGTAAGAAAAAAATGATGTTAGCGAATAGGGGCGAAAAAATTTCTAAATAAAATTGTATAAAACTTAGTGGAAAAATTTTCAATCTTTAGAGTTTTAGATTGTCTGAACTAATCTTTGCGAGTTATCGAAAGCTCTTAAGCTTTAAAAAATTTGCCGCTTAGTTTTATTAATTTTATTTAGGATTTTGAGCCCCTATTCACTAACATTATTTTTCTACGCCTACCAAAGGTTCTTTGATTTTGCACTACACTTTGATTCGTAATATCTAAATTTGATGATAAAATACTTTCTATCACTACACCCCAATTTTGTAACAGTTACTTTAAAACTATTTATTATTTTTTACAATATCCAAGCACATTTTCAATGTATTTTCATTTGTAAATCCGAATTTTTCAAATAAAATCTCAGCTGGTGCTGAAGCTCCAAAATGATCAATAGAAAGAATATCTCCATCCATGCCAACATATTTATGCCAACCAAATGAACTTGCTGCCTCAGCTGCAAATCTCTTTCTAACTGAACGAGGCATAACTTTTTCTTTATATTCCGCACTTTGCTTTTCAAATAATTCAAAGGAAGGTACACTTATAACTCTAGCATCTATACCATTCTTTAATAATTCATCTTTAACATTGTATACTAATTCAACTTCAGAACCTGATGCCATGAGTAACATATCTGGTTCAGCCTTTTCTGAGTCTCTTAATATATATGCACCTTTAAGTGCTTCTTTTCCTGATTCCTTGTATAAAGGAAGCTTTTGTCTTGTAAGTACTAAAACAGTTGGTCCATCAGCTGTAGTTAATGCATATTTCCAAGCTGCTGCTGTTTCAACTGCATCTGCTGGTCTTATAACAGTTAAATTAGGTATACTTCTAAGACCCGCAAGGTGTTCAATTGGTTCATGAGTAGGTCCATCTTCTCCAACACCTATACTGTCATGTGTCAACACATAGACAACTGGCAAATTCATAAGTGCAGACATTCTCATAGCACCCTTCATATAATCACTGAAAACAAAGAACGTTGAAACAAATACCTTTAATCCACCATGTGCTGCCATTCCATTGGCAATTGCAGCCATAGCATGCTCCCTTACTCCAAAATGAAGATTTGCTCCGGCTCTATTTTCTTTTGAAAAATCACCTTTGCCCTTCATATATGTTTTGTTAGAAGGTGCTAAATCCGCAGAACCACCTATTAAATTTGGTATAACCTTAGCTAAAGTATTTATTATATTTCCCGATGCATCTCTTGTAGCTAATGGCTTTTCAAACTTCCATAACTCTTCTAAGTTATCCAAGTCTACTGTTACTTTTCCGCTCATCCATTCATCAAATTCTTTTGAAAGCTCAGGATATTTTTCAGAATATGCTTTTCTAAGCTCATTCCATTTATCTTCATTTGATTTTAAAGCTTCTTTTAAATCTTCCATATATTTCTTTACTTCTGAAGGCACATAGAAATCTTCATCGTAATTAAAGCCTAATTTTTCTTTTAAAACTTTAACACCTTCATCTCCAAGTGGTGATCCATGAACATCTGCTGTTCCTTCTTTTGGAGAACCAAAGCCTATAACTGTTTTTGATATTATTAAAGTTGGCTTTTCATTTTGATTTTTAGCCTTTTCAATTGCAGCAACAATTGCTGACATATCAGTTCCATCTTCAACCTCTATTACATTCCAATCATATGCCTTAAATCTATCTCCAACATTTTCTCTAAATGCAATATCTGTATTTCCTTCAATTGATATGTTATTTGAATCATATATTACAATTAACTTTGAAAGTCCAAGTGTGCCTGCTAAAGATGCTGCCTCTCCTGAAATTCCTTCCATCATGCAGCCATCGCCTGCAAGAACATAAGTATAGTGATCTACTAACTTTAAATCTTCTTTATTGAATTTTTCTGCAATATAAGCTTCTGAAATTGCCATTCCAACGCCATTAGCAATACCTTGGCCTAAAGGTCCAGTACTTATTTCAACTCCAGGTGTTACGCCATATTCAGGATGGCCTGGTGTTAAACTTTCCCATTGCCTAAATTTCTTAATTTCCTCTATAGAAACTCCATATCCAAATACATGAAGAAGTGAATATAAAAGCATAGATGCATGACCTGCAGATAATACAAACCTATCCCTATTAACCCAGTTAGGATTAGCTGGGTTGTGCTTTAGTTCCTTTGACCATAAAGCAAATGCTGCTGGTGCTGCTCCAAGTGGAGTCCCCGGATGTCCTGAATTTGCTTTTTGAATTGCTTCAGCTGACAAAATTCTTATGGTGTTTACTGTTAGTTCTTCAACGTTCATGTTTCGCCCTCGCCTTTCATAAATATACTGATGAATTTTATAACATAATGCATAGATATACAATTTACAATTCAGTATATTTTAGATTTTATAAAAATTTTACATTGTACATAACTTTGTGCCAATATTACTTACTGTCTTTTTAATCCTTTAAAATTATAACAAACTTTTCACTATTTATCTATAGCTTTTACATTGTATGTATTTTTATTTGGCTACTTTATAAAATATTAAATATCAAGGGAATTGTAATTACGGATAATATGGTACTTAAAAATGCACATTTAGAAGCGCATTGCTTGTCTCCACCATAATTTTCTGCAAAAACCCCTACTAAGGTTGCAGATGGCATTGCAGTTAAAATTACACATATATCTAAAACAGTCTTATCAACATTAAATGTTTTTAAAATGAACCATATTATTATTGGAGCTGCTATGAGTTTTACAAAGTTAACAATATAAACATTAAACTCGGAAAATATTTCTTTTATCTTCACATCTGCAAGCATTGCTCCTATTACAAACATAGAAAGCGGAGTGGTCATATTTCCTATGCTTTCACAAGTTGTTATTATTGGTGCTGGAAGTTTTATAGAAAATAAAAATATTATAATTCCAATAGCCATAGAAATCATTGGCGGCGTTAAAAAAACTTTTTTGAATACATTTCCTTCACTCTTTTCTGTAAATAAAAATGTACCATAAGACCATATAAAAATATTAAACGGAATTGAATATATTGATGTATAAAAAACGCCAGTTTTGCCATATAATCCTGCAATTAAAGGATATCCCACAAAACCACAATTTGAAAAAATAGTTGCAAACTTCATTACGCTCTTTTTATCATTTGGAAACTTGAAATATAAAACTTTACTGAATAATATTAATACTAAATGTGCTACAAGCGACCAAACAAAAATAGCGATTCCCTTATTAAACATACTCTTTGAAAAACTAAAGTTAAATGAATTAATAATTAAAAAGGGCATAGTCACATTTACAAGTATAGTCGACAGCCCTTTACTTATAGTTTCATTTATAATCTTAGTTTTCTTTAAAATCATTCCAACTATCATCATTAAAGTTAGAATTTCAACTTGATTTATAACACTGTTGTTCAAATTTACATCTCCTTATCCTTGGGTATATAGATAAACAATTTCAATGTTTCAAATTGTTTATCCTTAGTAAAACCTTCTCTACTATAATTGTATACAACAGCTTATATTTTTTCAATAGTTTTTCTTTCTGCTTTTTTATTTCCAATTTTACTACTTCGTTTTGCAAGTTCTTCTGATATATCATTAAGTTCAATATTTTTTTCAGCAAGTAATACCATAATATGATAAATAACATCACAAACTTCATTTACAATTTCAACTTTATCATCATTTTTGGAAGCTATTATTACTTCTGAAGTTTCTTCTCCAACTTTTTTTAATATTTTATCTATTCCTTTTTCAAAGAGATAATTAGTATAAGATCCCTCCATAGGATTTTCTTTTCTATCTTTTATTACTGAATATAGCTCATTTATAATTTCTGTTTCACTCATATTTAATCAGCTCCTTTGCATTTTCTATAAAAACAGCTTCTGTTTCCAGTATGACATGCCGCCCCAACTTGCTCTACCTTTATTAAAATTGTATCTCCATCACAATCAACGCTTATTTCTTTTATATATTGAAAATGTCCTGAAGTTTTTCCCTTATTCCAATACTCTTTTCTGGACCTGCTCCAAAACCACGTAGTTCCAGTTTCTAATGTCTTCTCTAGAGACTTTTTATCCATATAAGCAAGCATTAATACCTCATTATTTTTGAAGTCTTGAATAATTGCAGGTACAAGGCCCCTGGAAAAATCTACGCTTCCAATTATCTCATTTTTCTCCAAACTAACCCCTCCTTAGTCTAACCTCTACTCCGTTCTCACCTAAATATTCTTTTACTTCCTTTATGGTAACTTCCCTGTAGTGAAATAGTGAAGCCGCAAGTGCCGCATCTGCTGAAGTTTTCTCAAATACTTCTTTGAAATCTTCAAGTTTACCACAACCACCAGAAGCTATTACTGGTATTTTTACGCTTTCACATACCTTATCAGTGAATTCTATATCGTATCCATTCTTAGTTCCATCAGCATCCATACTTGTTAAGAGAATTTCACCTGCTCCAAGGCTTTCACATTTTTTTACCCATTCAATTGCATCAAGACCTGTATCTACTCTTCCACCATTTATAAATACATTCCAGCCAGAATTATCCTTTCGCTTTTTTCCATCAACTGCCACAACTACACACTGACTTCCAAACATATTTGCTGCTTCTCGTATAAGTTCTGGTCTCTTTATGGCTGCTGAATTTATTGAAATTTTGTCCGCACCTGCTCTTAAAATATTTTTAAAATCTTCTAAGTTTCTTATTCCTCCGCCAACAGTAAGAGGAATAAACACTTTCTCTGCAGTTTTTCTTACAACCTCTATCATAGTTTTTCTTCCTTCATTGGTAGCGCTTATGTCTAAAAAAACTATTTCATCTGCACCTTCCCTATTATAAAATTCAGCTATAGAAACAGGATCTCCTACATCCTTAAGATTTACAAAATTTATTCCCTTTACAACTCTTCCGGTATCTACATCAAGACACGGAACTATCCTCTTTGTAAGCAAACTACCTCACTCCCTTGTTAAATTGATTGCCTCTTTAAGCTTCACATTTCCACTATAAATAGCTTTTCCTATTATTGTTCCATAAATATTCATTTTATTTAGTTTTAACACATCCTCAATGGACTTTATTCCACCAGAAGCAGTTATATCACATTTTACAGTTTCTTTTAAAGCCTGGAGCATTTCAAAGTTAGGTCCTTCCAAAGTTCCATCCTTGCTTATGTCAGTAAGTATAATATTTTTAACGTCCATATCCTCCATTAATTTTGCAAACTCTAAATAGTTTATCTCGCTAACCTTAAGCCAGCCATTTACTGCAACATAACCATTCTTTGCATCTATTCCAACAGCAACCCTGTCACCATATTTACTTATTGCCTCTTTAAGAAATTTCTTATCATTAATTGCTGCGGTTCCAAGTATTACCCTCTTTACACCTATGGAAATAAGCTTATCTACTGCCTTAATATCTCTTATACCGCCGCCAAGTTCTATTGGTATACTTACGTTTTTAACTATATTTTCTATTAGTTTTATATTTACTACTTCTCCGCCTAATGCTCCATCAAGATCAACTACGTGTATAAATTCAGCGCCATCATTTTCAAACCCCTTAGCAGTCTCAACTGGACTTTCAGCCACTATCTCTGATTGTTCAAAACTGCCCTTGTAAAGTCTCACGCACTTTCCATTTCTTATATCAATTGCTGGTAATATTATCATCTATATCAACTCCCCAAAATTTTTAAGCATTTTTATTCCAACTTCTCCGCTCTTTTCTGGGTGAAACTGAAGTCCAAAAACATTATTTTTACTTACAACTGCTGGTACCTTAATTCCATAATTACAATAAGCATTTAAATTAGTTTCGTCACTTAAATCCGCATAATATGAATGAACAAAATATACATATTCACCTTCATCTATTCCATTAAGTACTTCACATTTCCTTGGAATACTTAAATCATTCCAACCTATTTGTGGTATTTTTAAATCCACCTCAAATTTTTTAACTCTTCCTTTTATAAGACCTAACCCATAAGTAGGCTTAATTTCTTCACTTTCCTCAAATAAAAGCTGCATTCCAAGACAAATTCCAATAAGAGGCTTACCCTTTTGGACTTCTTTCTTTACAGCTTCATCTAAATTCAGCTTTTTTAAATTAGTCATCGCATCTGGAAAAGCTCCTACACCTGGAAGCACTATTCCATGACTGCTTTCAATTTCACTTATATTAGAAGTTATTATAGGATATATTCCTATTGATTCAAATGCCTTTTGAACACTTCTAAGATTGCCCATTCCATAATCTATAATTGCTATTTTCTTATCCATATTTTCACCACCTATAGCATGCCTTTAGTGGACATTACTCCCTTTATTCTTTCGTTTCTCGATAATGCTTCGCAGAGCGCTCTTCCAAATGCTTTAAAAAGTGCTTCTATCATGTGATGATTATTTTTCCCATAAATAACTCTTGCATGAAGCGTTATACCTGAATTAAATGCAACAGCTCTAAAAAATTCCTCAACCATTTCAGTATCAAAATCACCAAGTTTGTCTGCTGTAAATTCTGCATCAAAAACTAAATACGGTCTTCCACTTACATCTAAAGAAACCTGTGCTAAACTCTCATCCATAGGTACAAATACAGTTCCATATCTATTGATTGACGCCTTGTTTCCAATTGCAGTTTTTATGCATTGTCCGATCACTATTCCTACATCCTCAACGGTATGATGTGAATCAACATACGTATCTCCTTTTGCTTTTATCTGCAAGTCTATAAGTCCATGTTTACTAAAAAGTGAAAGCATATGATCAAAAAATCCTATTCCAGTATCTATATCATACTTTCCTTCCCCATCCATATTTAAATTAATATCAATATCTGTTTCTCCTGTTTTTCTTTTAATACTTGCTTTTCTTTCTTCCATAAATACCACCTCCAAATTCAGTGAAATCAGTCTAAAAACTATATAGCTGTATAACTTGGAAAATTGAAATTGCTTATCTATACTTAAATCTAACTTTTATTGAATTAGCATGAGCTGTTAAGCCTTCAGTTTCTGCAAGTTTTATAACTTTATTTCCTACTTCCTTTAGTGCAGCTTCTGAATAGTAAAGGTAGCTTGATTTCTTTATAAAATCATCAACAGAAAGTGGAGAAAAAAATCTAGCTGTTCCGCTAGTTGGAAGAACGTGATTAGGTCCAGCAATATAATCCCCAAGTGGCTCTGGTGAATAATATCCAAGAAATATCGAACCTGCATTTTTTATTTTTCCCAAATAAATAAATGGATTTTCTACCATAAGTTCAAGATGCTCTGGTGCAATAGTATTCCCTATTTCAATAGCTTCAGCTATATTATCTACAATTATTATTGCTCCATAATTTTTAAGTGCTTCAAGTATTATTTCTTTTCTTTCTAATCCTTGTACTTGAACTTTTATTTCACATATTACCTTATTTGCAAGTTCTTTCGAAGTTGTAACTAAAATTGCAGAAGCTAGTTTATCATGCTCAGCTTGAGACATTAAATCGGCTGCAATGTATGAAGCATCACCCTTTTCATCTGAAATTATAAGTATTTCACTTGGTCCTGCAATCATATCAATATCAACAAACCCAAAAACGCTTTTTTTAGCCATTGCAACAAATATATTCCCAGGCCCAACTATTTTATCTACCTTATCAACTGTTTCTGTACCAAAAGCAAGGGCTGCTACGGCTTGAGCTCCTCCAACCTTAAAAATTTCATCTACTCCCGCTAAGTCTGCCGCCACTAGTATATTAGGATTTACAAGACCATTCTTCATTGGTGGTGTTGTCATTATTATTTTTTCTACCCCCGCCACTTTAGCTGGAATAGCATTCATAAGCACTGAAGATGGATATGCTGCTGTGCCACCAGGAACATATATTCCTACCTTCTCAAGTCCCCTAACAATACGTCCCATCATAACTCCATTATCTTTTGTTTCTATAATTGAATTTTCTTTTTGCTTTTCATGAAAATCCAATATATTTTCTTTAGCTGTCTTTAATGCTTCTAAAAATTCCCTATCCACATTTTTGTAGGCAGCTTCAATTTCATTTTTTGAAACCTTTATATCTTCCAAAACTTCGCAGTCAAATTTTTTAGTATATTCAATTAAAGCCTTATCGCCATATTTCCTCACATTTTGAAGTATATTCTCAACTATATCCATTACTTTTTCATCAGCTTTTCCCTGTCTTTCATTTAAAGCCTTAAAATATGCTTTTCCTTCAGAACTGTTGTTATATATTAAATTTATAATATCTTTCACTCTTCTCTCTTCCTTCCTATAGATTTTTTACTTTATCTATAATTCCTGTTATCTCATCTTTTCTAAGCTTCATGCTTGCCCTATTTACTATCATCCTTGCACTGACACTGCATATATCCTCAAAAACCACAAGTCCATTTTCTTTTAAGGTAGTCCCTGTCTCTACAATATCAACAATTGCATCTGCAAGTCCAAGTATAGGTGCAAGTTCTACTGAACCTTCAATCTTTATAATTTCAACATCCATACCCTTATCTCTAAAATAATTTCTAGTTACATTTGGGTATTTTGAAGCTATTTTTTTTCTATTGCAGCCTTCATATAATTTAAATTCAGGAAGAGATGCCAGTGCAAATTTACATTTACCTACTTTTAAATCAAGCACTTCATAACAATCCTTATTCATTTCCATTAAAGTATCTTTTCCGACTATACCTATATCTGCTGCGCCGTGTTCTACATATGTCAAAACATCTGCCGCTTTCACAAGAACAAAATCTATATTATTTTTTCTATCATGGAAAATTAATTTTCTACCTTTATCCTTTAATTCACTGCAATCTAACCCTGCTTTCTCAAAGATTTGAATTGCCTCCGTTTCGAGTCTTCCTTTAGTTAGTGCAATTCTAACTGGTGTAATACTTTCCATAACTATTCTTCCCCCACATTTATTGTTTTTCCGCTGTCTATATTCATTATTTTTAAAATTTTATTTTCCAGGCAATATTTCTTTGTAGCTTCCAAATCGTCAAAAAGACTTACCTCTGCACTATGACCTTCAGCATTTAATTTTATAGCCGCAGCATACGCTTTTTCAACATAACTTGAAAACACCATGTATTCTACTTTATCTTCCGCACTTTTCTTTTTATTCTCTGATAAAGCTTCCAAAAGATTATCAACATTTATTGCAAGTCCAGTCGCTGGTATATCGCAGCCAAACTGACTTATTAAATTATCATATCTTCCTCCGCTTAAAAGTGCATCTCCTATGCCTTTAGCATATCCCCTATATATTAAGCCTGTGTAATAATTTATGTGCTGAACCATTCCCAAATCTATAGAAAGATATTGCTGGAAACCGGCTTTTTCAACTATTTCATAAACTTCATTCACTATTTTTAATGCCTCTATAGCTTTTTCACCTTTTACAAGCTTTTCTGCTTTTTTTATTACTTCTTTTCCGCCAAATAATTCCGGGAGCATTTTTAGTACTTCACTTTTTTCCCCTATTACTTCTTTGTTTTCTTCAATAAAATATTCAACTTCACTGAAATTTTTATTTTCAATTAAATTTCTAAGTTTTTCAGAAGCTTCATCCTCTAAGTCGATTTCTTCCATTATGCTTTTAAAAAATTCCGCTTGACCTATTTCAATTTTAAAATCTTCAAGTCCAGTATTTAAAATTGCCCTTATTGCAGTAATTAAAACTTCAACATCAGCTCTTAAATTATTACTGCCAAGTATCTCTATTCCTGATTGAGTTATCTCACTTATCTTTCCATTTAAAGCCTCATTCATTCTATATATACTTCCAGTATAGCTAAGTTTTAAAGGATATGACCTTCCCTTTATTTTAGTTGCCGCAATCCTTGCTATTGGAGTTGTCATATCTGGCCTTAATACAAGCATTCTTCCTATATTATCAAAGAGTTTATACATCTTATCTTGATTTATAGGTTGATTTTTTAAATTATATACATCATAAAATTCAAAAGTTGGAGAATTAACTTCTTTATAACCCATTTGAATATATATATTTCTAAGTGTATTCTCAATATTGTTTTTTCTCGTACACTCATCAAATAAAATGTCTCTTGTTCCTTCTGGTATATATTTTCTTAAATTTATCATTATTATCACACCTTATATACTTTATCACTTTAGCACGATAATGTGCTAAATACATTCTAACAGCATTATATGCTGATGTCAATTATTTTTTGAGGGCTGCTGAACAAAATTGTTTTATACGCAAATCTTAAAAAATGCAAAACTTTATTCAGAGTACAACTGACAGAGTACAGAGTACAGTGAAGGATGATTTTCTTCCGCCTTGCTACAGAAAATCTTATAACTTATTTTTTGATTGCTTACGCAATTGCGACATTAATGTTGTTCAGCGAAGCTGACAACATTTAAGTTTAAGATTTGCCTGACGTAAGAAAGGTAAATCAACCTTAACTGTACTCTGTACTCTGATTTAATGCTTCTCAATAATTTTAAGTTATGTATTAAATAATCTTAGTGCGACAGCTCCTTCCTTTAGTATGTTAGTTTATTTTTTCTTAAATTATTTTGTGAAAATTAGTGAAAAATATTATATAATTATTTCAATGCACGATTCATAGTTCACAATACACAATGAAGCATTCTATTGCGCAAGCAATAAAAAAATAAGTTTTATGATTTTCTGTAGCTTTGCTACAGAAAATCTTCCTTCATTGTGAATTGTGCATTGTGAACTGTGAATTGATTAAATTGAAGGAGGCTTTTTTATGCCATTTATAAATTCTAAAGTAACAGTAAAACTTGATGATGAAAAAAAAGAAAAATTAAAATCTGAATTAGGTAATTTGATAAGCTTAATTCCTGGTAAAAGTGAAAGTTGGCTCATGGTTGGTTTTAATGATAATTATTCACTTTATTTTAAAGGTGAGAAAAAAGATAAGGCTGCTTTTGTAGAAGTAAAGATATTTGGAGGAGCTGACAAAGAAGCAAAAAATAAATTGACCGCAGAAATTTGCAGTCTATTTGAAAGGGAACTTCAAATACCTCAAAATTCAATATATGTAACTATTGAAGAAATTACAGATTGGGGCTGGAATGGGGAAATGTTCTAATGCAAAATAAGTGTATCACAGGATATTAAATAAAATTAATAAATCTAAGACAAAAAACTTTAAAAGCCTGAGAAGTTTCAATAACTCGTTAAAAAGACACTCAAACAATTGAAACATCTAACACTTTTAAAGTTTTTCATCTAAAATTTATACAATTTTATTTAAATCATCCTGCAATACACTTGCTTTGCAATATACATGGTTTTAAAGGAAAGACCCCATACTAGAGGCTTGGGCGTAAGCCCATTAAGATTCTTGAACCTATATTATTAATTTCTAGTGCTCCATTTGAAAGACATAAATTAATCAAAAATATTAGTGTACCTACGTAATTTGGGTGTATTGCAATAAAATAGTTTTTTTATTCTTATAATTAATGTTTTAAATGTAGAAAGCAATTATATATTGTGAAATAAAGATGTAGTTGAATTAATTAAATAGCCTTTGGTAGGTGGAGGAAAAAATGATGTTAGGGAATAGCATTGAAAAAATATTTTAAATAAAATTGTATAAAACTTAGCGGAAAATTTTTTAAAGCTTTAGAGATTTAGATTGTCTGAGCATATTTTTGCGAGTTATCTAAAGCTCTTAAGCTTTAAAAAATTTGCCGCTTAGTTTTATTAATTTTATTTAAGATTTTAAGATGTTATTCACTAACATCATTTTTCTACACCTACCAAAGGCTATTTGATTTTGCACTACACTTTGTTTAGCACTGTTTAAATTTTACCGCTTTAAAAATTCCTGCTTTTGTAGTTATAGCTAGCTTACCTTTTTCTTTAATGTAATTTTCAAGATACTTTGTAAATTCTCTTCTCTTATTTCCAACAAGCATTGAACTTCCCTTTATTGTAGATGCCTTGTATGAGGCAATTAGTTCTGCATCGTCTATTACTATTTTTCCCTCAAGTATATCAACCTTAACTTCATCAAAATATTTTTTAAGTAATGGATATCCATTTTCTAAATCAAACCTATCACACATGCCATTAGTATGTAATCCAAGTTTAAAATCAAAGTTTTTTATAAGTTCATTTAATTCTGCCATTGCCATACAAGAGTTGGTAGTTATATAAAGAGTACCGCCTTTTACTAAAACTCTCTTCATTTCCCTTATTGCTTTTTCTATATCAGGAACAAGATAAAGCATATGTCTTGCAATAACTATATCAAAGCTTTCATCTTCATATGGTATATCTTGTACATCAATTTGTTTATATGAAAATTTATGATTTATATCTTTTAAATTATCCTTTGCAGAAAGCAGCATACCTTCTGAAAAATCTGATACTGTAATATCCCAGCTATCCTTTACATTTTTACTATTACTATACCAAAAATCTCCTGTTCCTGAACCAAGTTCCAATATCCTTGATTTGTTTGAAAATTTCATTTCATTAAAGCACCAATTAGTCCAATCAGTCTTATTTATGTTATAACTATGAAATCTAAGCCTAGAATTTAACTTTTCATCTGTAATATACTGCTCTTTTACTTTACGCTCCATATTAGTTATCTTGATAATATCAATGAGTTTACTCACATCTAAAAAACCATTTTCTTTTATTTGATTTTCTGACTTTTCAAAAACACTTATAACTGATTCTATATGGCGCTTCTTTTCCTCTAAAGCCTTTTTTTGAATACTAATCATATTCTCTAAGTTTTGCTCTCTTCCATATAGAACTTGTCTTATTTCGTTCAAAGACAATCCAATATATTTTAAAGTTATAATTTGTTGAAGTCTAATCAAATCTTCTTCTTGATAAATTCTATATAATGAATTTGAATTTCTAATTGGCTTTAATAGTCCGATTTTATCATAATAAAGAAGTGTTTTTACAGTTACTCCTGTTTTTTGTGCAAGCTCACTTATTTTCAAAATATCAACCTCCTTTTAGGAAATTATAAACCCTAACCTTAGAGTAGAGTCAAGAAGGTTAATTGCTTAATTTACAAAAAATACAATGATCTTCCCAATTACCATTAATAAATAGATACTTTTCACTTATACCAATTTCCTTAAAACCACATGCTTTCAATACACTTTTAGACTTTACATTATCAATTAAAGTAGCCGCTTGTATTCTATGGAGTTTTAAAGTATTAAAAGCATATTCTAATATAATATTCACAGCTTCCTTTGCATAGCCCTTTTGCTGCTCTTTTTCATCAATAGAATATCCTATAGTTGCACTTTTAAATATTCCCCAAGAAATATCGTATAACTGAATAATTCCTATTATAGCTTCATCTTTAAATATACCCCAAAAAAATTGGCTTTTATTTAAAAACTGAACATAACTTTGTATTATAATATTTTTTTGAAATTCTAAAGTATAAAAATTTTCATTTTTCAATTCCTCAAAATGCCTAAGATATTCTTTGTTTCTTTTATAGTAATTTAGCAGCTTGTCCGAATCATATGTACTTAAAATTCTCAAATAAATATTATTTCCATCTAACCTCAATAAATTTTCACACTTCGTATTTTTGTATGTACTATACTCTATCCCCAGCAATATCTCATTATTAAATTTATCATCTTTTATTATATTATTTTTTATAACACCCTCTACACTAAAATTCAAATCAAAAAAAGGCTGTAACTCTATATTTTGTCCAATTACCACATTGATTTTACATAAATCTATACTCTTGAATATCATGTCTATAAAAATTTTAATTGCCTCTTTAAGATATTTGTTTTCTTTCTCATAAAAATAGAATCTAAATGTACAATTTTTGTTGGCATCAGAATATTCTATGATTTGTATATTACCAATTTCTATTTTACTCTTATTTCTAATAACATATCTCTTATTATTCTCATTAGCCTCAATTATCACAAAATCATTTTCAATCATCAAAAATAATCTCCTAACTCTTTGATTTTGATTTATCTCTAATTATAGGGCTAAATTATATGCTATTTATAAAAAAACTATTAATACTTTATAAAGTTTACTAAAAATCAAGCAATCTTCACTCCAATGACAAATCCAATAATCCCAAATAAAACAGATAAAATTATATATATAATTGCATTTAATTTTTTATTGTCTTTAAATAAATTGAAACTTTCAAACATAAAGGTTGAAAAAGTTGTATATCCACCTAAAAATCCATCTCCAAGAAGAGTATATAAATTACTTGTAGTTTTAGTTGCTACAATACCAAGTAGTATAGCTCCACTAATATTTATGAAAAACGTTCCAATTGGGAAAATACCTTTACTTTTTTTCTTTATTACTTCTCCTAATTTAACCCTTGTGATACTTCCTATAAGTCCCCCAAACCCTACTAATATATATGGCATAATGTTTTTCCTCCTTATACAACATCTTCTCCACTTTCTTCAATGGAATTATTGCTTCTATTTTCTATATACTTAGCTAGTGAATATCCTAACCATGCTGCTGCTAATCCTAATAAAATTGATGAAAAAGTATAGGCTATAAATTTAAAAATTTCATTCTTATTAATATAAAAAACCGCTTCTTTACAGAATGTAGAAAAGGTTGTAAAAGCTCCAATAAACCCGCCTGACACACCACTTTTTAGTTCTTCACTAATTTTCCACTTATATAACGTTAAAAATAAAAATAAAGATAGTACAAAACTTCCAATGACATTAATCATTAATATATTACCTGTTATTCCAAATACCATTGGGAGTTTGATGTTTTTTATAAACAATCTCACTGCCGCTCCCAAAAATCCACCTATTGCAATGTAAATATATTTTTTCATAAGTAACTCCCTCCATAATTTTTAACACAAATAAAAATTCTCCTGCAAATAAAATAGTATTTGCAGGAGTCATTAGCAAAATGCGGTTGAGGCATATTAAAGAAAATAAAATTTCCAACTTTTGGCTAGTTTTGTGTAATACTTCGTCACCATAACACGCCAAAACAACCAGTATTAACGAGTTATAGTTCCCTGTATTACACAAAACTATCTCTCAATTTGGGCTTATTATTTTTTTAATATACCTAAAGGTGAACTCCATCACCCAATTATATTATTGTTTAATTTTACTATAAATATTTTAAAATTTCAACTATTAAAATTCATGTGCACCATAATACCCAGAAGCCGGCATTTTGGTACAAATAAATTTTAAGTTTCAAGGTGGTTTATCTTTATAGATATACAATCTGGAACATTAAAATTGCCAATTCCAAGTTTATCCTGACAGCAATATTTCTCAATTCACGGTTCACGATGCACAATTCACAGTGAAACTTTCATTTTCCAGTATAGATTTTTTTATTTTATGCAAACTATAAGTAAATTTCATTTTATGGAGGTATTAAATATGGATAAAAATGAGCGAAGCCCAAAGGAGAAAGAAGAGGTAAAAAATCTTGAGCAAAATTACAGAGTTACTAAAGATTATATAGAAGACAACAAGGATCATATGAATCCAACCGACTTAAAAAATGTACGTGAAAAACAAGCCAATCGTGAAACTCAGCGTAAAAACCTTGAATGGCACTAGAAATTAGTTATCCTTTATTAGCGATATATCACTTGCAAATTACAAGTTTATCTTAAAAAGATTACAATTTTTAGAGCAGATTACAGATGACGGAGTACAGGGTACAGTGAAGGATGGTTTACCTTTGGCATTGCTTAGCTAAATCTAAAACTTAAATGTTATCAGCTTCGTTGTACTCTGTATTCTGTATTCCGTATTCTGTTTAAAATTGTAATTTAACACTTTGTATTTTATTTACTCTTCTCTTTATCTCCCCTATTTTTTATCATAGCAAAAAACACTCTGTGATCTCCATTTTGTGTATGTTCCCTTTTCTTTATAAAATCATCTACATATTCATGAAATTCCTTTGCCTCATCATCAGTCATATAAATTTCTGAATATTCAATAACACAATTTCTGTTATGCCCTTTCTTAGTATCAGGTTGGATACCTTCTATAAAATCATTTTTAGCTTTATCAAAAATATCACTTAAAACCCTAATGCTTTCATTAACTTTCACGCTGCTTATTGGTTCATTTGCATCATATTTATTTTTCACTATAAATGATTCTGCTGTTAATTCATAATATTTAGCTATAATCCCATTTATATTTTTAGTATGTGCCAGTTTCAATATGCCTACCTTTTCCATTTTTTTTATATGATAATAAACCTTTGCTGGTACCTCTCCCATAACATCTGCAATTTCTTTACATGTAGCAGGTCTACCTAGTCTTTTAAAATTAAATAATATCTCTATTCTATATGGGTCTGTATACGCTCTTACCTCTTCTACTGTTGATAACTCTTTTTCTTTTTCCACCTTTTTCACTTCCTATGTCAAGTAAAATGAAGTCAACATTAAACTTTGTAGTTATATTGACTTCATTATATACTTTACCATACTTACCATTAGAATAAAAGCTATCCTTATGCAGTTATTTTCTCTGTATTTTTACTATTATTTTGCATGAAAGTAAATACTATACCTGTAGCTAATACTATTATTCCTGCTAATATTGCTGGAACATAGGCTTTCGTATAATCAAACATACCACCTATTACTATCTGTCCTACTGGCATTGCAGCTGTACACACTGTACTAAGTACTGAGCCAGCCCTCCCCATCATTTCCATAGGGGTATTACTTTGAAACAGAGTAGAAATTAAGATATTTATCACCATACCTTGAACTGTCATAAGCACTGAAATGAATATAATACTAGCTAAAGTTACAATGGGACTTAAAACACCATTGCAAAACAATAACAACGCAAATGCCAAAAACATAACAATTACTCCAAACGAAATTATTGTAACTCCGAATATTTTTTCCACCTTACATTTTTTCCCTATGGCTCCCGCGAGTATAGAACCTGCTAAAGCTCCTAATGCAACTATAGAGTCTAATGTTCCTAATGCTGCATCTGAAACAAATAAAAGCTTTTTTAAAATATACGTAAGTCCAGTTGAAAAAAGTGGTGAAAGTGCAAAATTTATTACAAATGCTGAAATTACTATTTTTAATATTAATTTTTCATTTTTTATAAAAGCCAAGCCTTCTTTAAAATCATTTGTAAATTGTTTAAAATCAAATTTTTCAATTTTTCTAGTATTTTTAGGGATATTAATAAATAATTCAATCAAAGCAGAACTAAAAAAGCTAAAAGCATTTATAATTAAAACATAATATATGCCAAAGAAACCGAATATAATACCTGAAACAAGAGCACTTCCTAATTCCGGTATAGTTGTTGTTGTTGCATTAATAGAATTGGCTTTAAGCAGTTCTTCTTTAGCTACAATTCCTGGTATTACTGCCGAAGCTGCTGAACTATATAAAAGTGATACAACTGCTAAAGCTATGACAGCAAAATAAATATAACTCATGGGTAAAATTCCATTTACTTTATACATGACTCCCATGGAAATAACTATTAAGCCACTTATGATATCTAGTACAATCATCATTTTCTTCCTATCAAACCAATCTGCAAAAACACCGCAAATTGGTCCTAATATGATTTGCGGAAGTATCGTTACAGCAAGAACGGAAGCAAATTTTGCAGCTGACCCCGTTATTTTTAAAACATATAGTGATAATGCAAAGTCTTGAATTTGAGTCCCCAATATTGATATAAATTTACTAGAAAGCAGCAAAACAAAACTTTTATTTCTAATTAATTTGCTTTTCAAACAAATCGCCCCCTACGTTAAAATATTTTTCTCGTTAAAATTATTTTAACGCTATTGAAAGATTTTGTAAAGTAAAATTTACTAAAAAAAGCCATATTTTATTATAAATTCATATAATAAAACATAGCCTTTTTAATAAATACTTTACATATTCAATTTTGCATGGCTTCCATTAATCCCAGAAGTTATTTCAAGTCTAACATTTATTCTTTCTTTAAGCTCTGGTACATGAGAAATTATTCCCACAAGTCTTCCATTGCTTTGAAGATTTATTAGGCATTGCACAGCATTATCAAGAGATTCTGGATCTAAAGTTCCAAATCCTTCATCTATAAACATAGTATCAAGGTTTATTCCACCTGAATATGCTTGAACAACATCAGCAAGCCCCAGTGCAAGTGCAAGTGATGCTTTAAAGCTTTCACCACCAGAAAGTGTTTTTACATGCCTTGGTTTACCTGTATAATTATCAAACACTTCGAGTTCCAAGCCCTGTTGACTTCTACCTTTCATTTTTTCCTTAATTCTATTTAATTCATATCTTCCAGCGTTCATTTTTCTAAGTCTTATATTTGCTGCATCAATAATATCATCAAAATACGCTGCAAGCATATATCTTTCAAAGCTTATTCTCTGAGAATTTTCTCCTTTAGATACATTTGCAAGTTCTCCTATAACCTTATAGCTTTCTTCCTTTTCATTCATCATATCATTGATTCTGCATATATGTTTTAAAATATCCTTATTATGCTTTACCCTAGCAAATACTCTTTTGCTATCTTTGTCAAGCTCCTCCATTTTACTTTTCTTTGCTAAAATATCAGCTTTAATAACTTCAATATCTATAATTTCTGTATTCTTTATATCCTTTTCCATTTGCTTGCAGGTTGCTACAGCTAATTTTAATTTTTCATTAAAGTTTTTAATATTATTATCTATATCTTTTATTTGCTCTTCTTTAAACTTAAACTTACTATATTCATCCTCATTTAAAAAACCAAGTGATTTTAATTTTACTTTAAAGCTTTCTCCTGCTATTTTTATTTCCGCTTCAGAATTTTTTAACTCCTCTTCTCTTTCCTTTTTTTGAGCTATTGATGAAGTATATAAAAGTTCTGATTTTCTAAATATCTCCTGTGCATTTTTTAAAGCTTGCTCCATTTTTTCATAATTACTTTTTAATAAATTAATTTTTTTATTTAGTTCTTCAATTGAAGTTATATCTTCTGGAATTTCCTTTTTAATTTTTTCTAATACACTTATTTCACTTTCATATTTTCCATAGCTTACTGTATATTCTTCTCTTATTTTAATTTCTTCTTTTTCAATAGTTTCCAAAGTTATCTTGTTTTCTTGAATTTCTTTTTTTATTTCGCTTTCTTTATTTCTTTTGGCATCCAGTATTTTAATTTCATCTTTTAGCTCCTGAATAATTTTAATAGTCTTTTCTTCAGTTACACTTATAAATTTGCTTAAAGCTTCTTTTACTAATCCACTTATATCTTCTGTTACATACTCATCTATTTCTTCTTTTAAATTATCTACTACTTGCTTTTGAGCTTTCCCCTCTGTATTAGCACTTGCAAGTTCTGCTATAAAATTGTTATACTGTATTTCTAAATTTTTATATACTTCTTCGTGATTTTTTAAACTTTCTTCTGATGGCACTCCGGATAAAACTTTTGCAGGCATTGGGTGATCAAGAGCTCCACAAACTGGACACGGCATATTTTCTAAAAGTCCCTGTGCTAAAATTCCTGCTTGCCCTTTTCTATAAATTTCGTTTAACCTTTCATATTCAAGCTTACTTTCCTTATACTTCTTTTCACAAGCATCAAATAGCTTTTTATTTTCAAGCCATCTATTTCTTATTTCTAATAACCTTTTATCTTCTTCATGAAGTTTTTTTATTTTCTTAAGCAATATTTCTTTTTCATTTAGTATCTTAGCAAGTTCCAAGCTTTTTGCTGCTGCATCCTTGGCTTCATTTAGTTTGTTATTTAATATTTGCTCTTTTTCCTTTAATGCTTTAATTTTAATTTGATTTTTGTCTTCCTGCTCTTTTTTACTTAGTAAATCACTTTTTAATTTCTCTGCATTTATTCTCTTGCTTTCATAATCTTTAATTTTTTCCGCATCATCTTTCAATTTTGTAAGTTCATCAGATAACTTTTTTCTCACATCTTCGTTTTCTTCTTCAGCCCTTAACCTTTTTTTACTATTTTCAAGTTCCATGCTATGTGCTTCCGCTTGAGTTATTGAAGTTTCTAAAGCCTTTTTCTTTTTCAAACTATTTTCTTTAACATTTATGTAGTACTGCTCACTTCCTAATGCTGCCTGCGCCTGTCTCGCTCTAACTAAAATACTCTCTTTTTCTTGAAACTCATCTTGTTTTTCCATAAGAGCTAATTTTTCTTTTTCAACTTTATTTTTTTGTTCTATTTTTTTATTATTTTCTATAGCTGATAAAAGTTTCTTTTCAAGGCTTAAATATTCTTTTTGCACATTTCCTTTAAGCTTTATAAACTCTTTTTCTTTTAAATCATCTTCTTTATTAAATTCCAGCATCTTATTAACTATACTATCGATATTTAGATTTTCTGAAAAGGTTAGTTCCTTCAATTCCTCCCTTTCAGCACAATCAACATTTTTTACATATGCTTTTCTCTGTTCCACTAGCGCAGCTATTTGTTTATAAATATTTTTTGCCTTAAACTCTAAATTTTCTTGTATTCGTAAAAATGCATAAGTTCCAAATATTCTTCTAAAAATAGTTTCTCTGTCCTTGCTATCTGCAATTAAAAGTTTTCTAAACTCACCTTGAGGAATCATTACAATTTGCCTAAATTGTGAATAATTTATTCCCATAATAGAATTAATTTTTTCATCTACATCATTAACACCAGTTATTATTTTTCCGTCTTCAGACTTAAGTTCAGCATCAGCCTTCTGCTCTGTAAACCCTTCTCCCCTTGACTTCTTTTTTTTCTGCTTTGGTATCCTTTTAATATAATATTTTTTACCTTTAATCAAAAACTCCAATTCTACATATGTTAAAATATCTTCACATGAAAAATCACTTCTAAAGTTATCAGCTTCCCTGTCACTTCCACTAGCCTTTCCAAATATAGCATAGCTTATGGCATCAAATATAGTTGTTTTACCAGCCCCGGTAGGTCCTGTAATTAAAAATATTTTTTCTTCTTGAAGCTTTAAAAAATCAATTTCTTCTTTTCCTGCATATGGTCCAAATCCTGACATTACAAGCTTAAGTGGTTTCAAAATTAAGCACCTTCTTCACTCTTTTCAACTTTATCTATTACTTCCTCTGCTATTTCATATTTATCATCCGTAAAATCTTTTCCTGTTATATCCTCATAAAAAGCCTTAAACAATTCCAATTTGGATTTTTTCTTAAACCCCTCTCCAGCAGAAGTCTTAGAATCTTCTCGCAAATTATTATTTTCCCTGCTCAAAAGCATTACATTAGGGTAAACCGCTCTAAGTTTTCCTATAGGATCTATAAGTTCACCTTCATCAGTTAAGATTACACTTAAATAATCTTCAATATTTGTCTCCTCATAAACTTTTGGGTCTAAAAGTGCATCTATTTCTCCCTTGATAATTCTCATGTCTTTTTTCGGTTTTAATTCTTTAAGCCTAATTTTAACTTCTCCATTTTCATCCATTTCAACTATAGTTAAACTCTTTTTTTGCTTAACCTCTGAAAAAGAATATTTTAAAATGGAGCCGGAATACCTTATCTTATTATTTAAAACTTTTTGAGCACCATGCAAATGCCCTAAAGCCGTATAATTAAAATTCTTGAAATACTCAGCCTTAATATAATCCGTTCCACCTATTGAAAGAGGTCTTTCGGATTCACTAAGTTCTGGCTCTTTGTCACCAACTACAAAACCATGTGTTATCAAAACATTTCTTTCCTCTAAATTTATCTTCTTATCTATTTCTTCTATAATTCTCTTATAGGCATCATCAAAACTTTTTATATTTTCATCTTCAAAAACTTCTCTCATATAAGCAGGATCAGCGTATGGTACCATATAAAAATTAACTGGTCCAAATTTATCTTTAAATGTAACTTTCCTAATATCCTTTTTTAAAATTCCATCAATATATAATCCCTTATTCTTTAATATTTCACTTCCAAAACTCAAGCGTTCAGGGCTATCATGATTTCCTGCTATAGCTAAAATTGGCGTATTAAGCTTTAATAATATTTCACTAAAAACCCTATCTAAAAGCTCAACTGCCTCTACAGGAGCCACCGATCTATCATATAAATCTCCAGCTATAATAATTACATCTGGATTTTCCTCTTTTACAATGCCAATAAATTCATTTAATATGTACTCTTGATCTTCTGTCATGTGAAATTCATTTACTATTTTTCCTATGTGCCAATCTCCAGTATGAATTATTTTCAACAATATCGCCCCGCTTATAATATTTTCACTATATATTTTATTATAAATTTATACTATATTAAATACGTTTCGCTTAAAAATATTAAAATCAAGCTGAACATTTGTTCTTAATACCTTAATTTTAACAATATTCATAAATTTTTGCAATATTTAAATATTGTGAACCAAGGTGTAGTGCAAAATTTGGAGTTAGGAACTTTTGATAGTTGAACTAGTTTTAATAGATATTAAAAACTTGTAAAAACAAGAATGTAGTACAAAAACTTAAATAATAAGTGGGAGCTGTGCATAAAAAAATGATGTGAGGAATAGCGTTGAAGAAATATTTAAATAAAATTTTATAAATCTTAGAGACTAAATCGCAAAAGTCTTAGAAATTTCAATTGTCTGAGCTGCCTCTTGCGAGTTATTGAAAGTTCTTAGAATTTTACGATTTAGTCTCTTAGATTTATTAATTTTATTTAAGATTTCAAGATGCTATTAATCGCATCATTTTTATGCAGAGCTCCCACTTATTATTTTGTTTTTTACTACACCTTTGTTTGCAATAATTTTATATTTTAAATTTATTTATCTCATTTTCTAGATTACTTGCAACTCCCTCTAATTTCTGCGACATATTATTAAACTCATTCATGCTTGCACTTAATTCTTCCGCTGTTGCAGATACTTCTTCTGTACTTGCAGAAAACTCCTCTGAAGCTGCTGATATATTTTGCATTTTAGAAAGTATCTTATTTCTACTTATACCTGTCTTTGAAATACTTTCATCTACCTTTTCCTTTTCCTCCATTAATTGCTTTACCGAACTTAATATTTTATTGAATATTTCTCTTGTTTGTTCTACAGATTCTGATTGCTCACTTACCATTCTCAAGGATTCACCTATTGATGCTGTTGCTAATTCAGTTCTATTTTTTATATCCTGAACAGACTTTTGAATCTCCTTAGTGGCATTTCTAGACTCTTCTGCTAACTTTGAAATTTCACCTGCAACAACAGAAAATCCCTTTCCAGCTTCTCCTGCCCTTGCTGCTTCTATTGACGCATTTAAAGCTAGTAGTGTAGTTTGCTCTGCAATACTATTTATTGTGTCAGTAATTAATGTAATTTCTTTGGACGATTTAGTCATTTCAGTTACAGCTTCTGAAACTTCCTTTGATGATTGATTAGTAAGTTTAGTTTTTTCAATAAGCTTGACCATTACTTTAATTCCATCATTGCCCAAATTATTTGTACTTTGAGAAATACTATTAATATTCTCGTTTCTTTTGCCAATATTCTTCATTTCTTCTGTCAAGCCGCTAAATTCATCTACACCCTCTGATATATCTTGTGCTTGAGAATATGCCCCCTCAGCCACTTGACCAACTGTCGCCGCAACTTCACCTACAATTTTATTTGTATCAGAACTCATTTTATTTATAGTGTTTGAAGTTGTTAGTATTTCCTCCCCAGAAACTTTAATATTATTAATGAGCTCTTGTATTTTTTTTATCATAGTATTAAAGCTATCACCCAGCTCACCAAACTCGTCTTTTGAATTTATATTAACCTTAACTGACAAATCGCCATTTGCTGCTTTTTCAAATGCCATTGTCAGTTTATTTACATTTCTTAAAACTAATTTACTTACAATCCATGATACTAAAATAGCAATTATGAAAATAATAATTGAAATAATAATTGTTTTATTTTTTATTCCACTGCCATCATTAATTAATTCCTGTTTTTCTATATTTGCAATTACTTTCCAATCAGTTGAACTATTGGTTGTATATGCACAATATTTATCTGTGCCATTGTCTTTATATTGCATGAAACCTTTGCTACTATTTTTCAGCTTATCCCAAAATTCCATAGTTGTAGGCTTTTTAGTACCTATAATTGTTTTATCTTGACTTGAAACAACAATGCCGCTTTTATCAACTATTAAAACATGTCCAGTTTTTCCAACCATGCTCTTAGATAATTCATTAGTAAAATTACTTAAATCAATATCTATTCCAACCACACCAACAAACTTATCACCATCATATACAGCCTTTGAAATTGTTACTACACTTTTTCCTGTACCTTGATCTTTATAAACTTCACTGATTTGAATATCACCTTTCTTATCTTTTGCATCAATATACCAAGGCCTAGTTCTAAGATCAAACCCAGCTGGCAACTCAGTTGCAGGATAAATATAGAGATTTTTTGACTCATCACCATAATATGCATTTAAAATATTGGGGTTGCTTTGTTTAACTTGAGTAATTATATCTAAAGCGTACTCTTTAAACTCTGGATGAATGTCTAAATTTTTAATATCATAATTATTTGCTAATAAGTTTACTTGTGTCATCATTGATTTGAAATAATTATTAATACTTCTGTTTATTTCATCCAAACTCTGCTGAGAAGTAACCTGCAGCTTATTCTCCAAAACTGCATAAGAATTGTGATACGATAGAATTCCCGAAACTATAACAGGAACATTACAAATTAGCATTAGAATTATTAAAAGCTTTATTCTAATACCTTTTAAGTTGATTTTCTTGTTTTTACTCATTATCTGCCCTCCATCATTTTGAAACAACAAAATTACAAATTCCAATTTGGGCATCTTAAAAAAATAATAAATCCAAATTGAGAAATATAGGTAAACTTTATATTTGCAATTTTGATTTTTCAAGCGTTTTATCTCTATAAGCTAATTTTTCACAAGTTTACAATGAAAAATAATGCATACTAATATAATTACCTATACTAGTATGCATTAAAAACATAATTTAAGACACGGTTTTGTGGGTAAACCGTCAATCTAATTTGATAAAATTATAAAAAATTTAGTCTTACAGTTATTTAGTAATTTATATATAATATTTATTATACTACATAATTTGGCATTTTTTCAAACTAACATTGGTTACAATTCACTTTTTTATCCGATATTTATATATATTATAACATAATTCTACAAAATAATCCATGTGTCTTATAGTTTAGCAATTATTATAATTTTAATTATTGATGAGATTAAACTTTAGTGTTATTCTATACTTATATTTATGTGAAGGGGTGGTCTTATGAATTATAGAACATTTGGGAAAACGGATTTTAAACCTTCTGCTTTAGGACTTGGCTGCATGAGGTTTCCTATATTAAACAATGACAGTTCAAAAATTGACGAAGAAAAAACAATACAACTTATAAGATATGCTATTGATAATGGAGTTAATTATATAGATACTGCTTATCCTTATCACAGTGGCAATAGCGAAACAGTGGTTGGCAAAGCACTTCAAGATGGATATAGAGAAAAAGTTCACCTTGCAACTAAAATGCCTGTATGGCTTGTTAACGATTTTTCTGATTTCGGTAAATATTTTAATGAACAATTAACAAAACTAAATACAGACCATATAGATATGTATTTGCTACATGCCCTTAGCAAGGAAAGAATAGATAAAATGGAGAAGCTTAACGTATTTAAATTTCTTGATAAAATAAAAAATGAGGGAAAAGTAAAATATGTTGGTTTTTCTTTTCACGATAACCTAGAAGCTTTTAAACATATAGTCGACTTGTATGACTGGGATTTTTGTCAAATACAATATAACTATTTAGACGAAAACTATCAAGCTGGTGTAGAAGGTCTTAAATATGCTTCTTCAAAAGGCCTTGGTGTAGTAATTATGGAACCACTTAAAGGTGGAACTTTAGCTAAAGAACCTCCTCAAAAGGTAAAAAATATATTTGATAATGCTACTACTAAAATGACACCTGCTGCTTGGTCATTTACTTGGCTTTGGAATCAACCAGAAGTTTCAGTGGTCTTAAGTGGAATGAATGAAATTTCACAGTTAGATGAAAATATTAAAACTTCAGATAGTATTAAGCCAAATTCCATGAGTAATTATGATAAAGATATAATAAAAGAGGTTCAGCTTACTTACAAAAAATTAACTAAAATTGGCTGTACCGCTTGTGAGTACTGCCTTCCTTGTCCTAAAGGCGTAAATATACCCAAAAATTTCAAAATATATAATCAGGCTCACTTATATGGTGATTTTGAAGGCTGCAAAAAAGAATATGCTTCCATTCCGGATACCGCAAAGGCTTCTAATTGCGTTGAATGTGGAAGTTGTGAAACAAAATGCCCTCAACATCTTAATATAAGAGAACTCTTAAAAACAGTAAAAAACGAATTCTAACTTAAGGAGATAATACAATGCCTCAACATTCACTTTCAAGAACTGAATTATTAATAGGAAAAGAAAATCTAGAAAAGTTAAAAAGCAGCAAAGTTGTTATATTTGGAATTGGCGGCGTCGGCAGTTATTCTGTTGAAGCCCTTGCAAGATCAGGGGTTGGTAATATAACTCTTGTAGATGATGACACCGTTTGTTTAACCAATATAAATAGGCAGATTCATGCAACTTTTAAAACTTTAGCACAACCTAAGGTTGAGGTTATGAAAGAGCGAATTTTAACTATCAATCCTCACTGCAATATTAAAACTTATCAAACTTTTGTAAAGGAAGATAATATAGCTGAAATAATTGAGGCTGATACTGATTACGTAATTGATGCAATTGATACAGTTTCATCTAAAATTGCACTTATCTTGTGGTGTCAAGAAAGAAATATTAAAATAATAAGCTGCCTTGGAACTGGAAATAAATTAGATCCAACTCAGTTTAAAATAGCTGATATATATGATACTAAAATTTGTCCTCTTGCTAAAGTAATGAGATATGAACTTAGAAAAAGGGGAGTAAAAGCCTTAAAGGTTCTTTATTCTGAAGAAGTTCCTAAAAAGCCAAAAATAGGCGAGGTTATAACTTGTAAAGAAGGTTGTGTTTGCACAAATGGTTCAAGGAAATGTACTGCAAAACGCCAAATCCCTGCAAGTATATCCTTTGTTCCACCTGTTGCTGGTATGATAATTGGCGGAGAAGTCATTAAAGACATTATTGGATACAAGGATAATTAAACCAATTAACAATGAAGGAGGATTTTCTGTTAAAACAGAAAATCCTCCTTCATTGTTAATTGTGCATCGTTAATTGTGAACTTAATTGTACTAGTGCACAATCCTCTATACATTCATTTTATTACTTCGGCAGTAATCTAAGATTTCCCTACTCTCTGCTCCAGGCTGAATTAATATTTTGTCTATATTTAGTTTCCTGGCTTCTTTAACGATATTAATTCCAAGCGTTGGATTTATACATAAATCTATTGCTTCTATTTTAAATGGTACTTCTCTAAGTGATTTGTATACTTTATCAGATTTTTCTCGCGGATTTACCCCAGCTACATTATATCCTGAGTTTTTAAATTTGTGGTATATTCTACTTGCATATTTTGATTCATTTAATACATCTCCTACAACTGCCCAATTCTTGTACGAAAAAAGCTCACTTACTTCCACAAAATCACCCCTTTTTCAGAGTACAGTAGCGGTTTATCTTTAAATGAATTTTTGTTTTAAAAATTCAACAAATTTATTTAGGTCTTCCTTATCACTAAAAGCCGCCTGAGATCTTTTTGCATTTCCGCCGCCTCTGCCATTAAACTCTTTTATATTCTGTTTAAATATTTTTCCGCAATCTACATTTTCTATACCATTCTGTGCAAAAATAATTCTGTTATCCTCTCCAGAAGTTAATATTAAAGCCTTTTCTTCATTTTTAATTTCTTCATATATTTCTTGTATAAAATCAAAATCTTTATCCTCATAATTTGCTACTATTAATTTTTCAGATGAAGTTTTCATAAGTTTTTCTGCTTCAATTTTTGCATCTTTCTTTTTATATTCAGAAAGTAACTTTTTTAAATTCGCTAATTCTTCAATTTGTGAAGCAGCCCTATCAGCTAATTTATCAGCTTCTGTTGAAAATACTTTCTGCAAACTAGTAATTATATCATGCTCTTTCATGCACTCTTCAAGTGCTCTTTCTCCGCACTTAAAATAAACTCTAGTCATACCTTTATATTTTTCAACTTTAAGTATTTTTACAATACCCACTTCCCCTGTTCTAACAACATGAGTTCCACAACATGCACTATAATCTACATCACCAAGTTGAACAATTCTTATTCTTCCTTCTGCTTTTATTGCTTTTCTAAGAGGAAGCTTTTTTGCATCTTCTTTGCTCATAAAATAAGTTTTGGTAGGAACGTTCATATATATGTATGAATTTACCTCTTCCTCAATGTTTTTTATCATGCCATCGGTTACTTCTTCCATGTCTATATCAATAGTAATATAGTCATCACCCATATGAAAACCACAATTGACACCTTTATAAAGTTTAAAGAATGCTGCTGATAATAGATGTTCCCCTGTATGCTGTTGAATATTATCTCTTCTTCTTAAAAAATCCACCTTACATACAGCAACTTCACCTTCAGGTTTTCTTTTCATAACATGATAAATAACATCATCTTTTTCATGAACATATTCAACAGGTATTCCATTTATTGTTCCCAAATCGCATGGTTGGCCGCCACCTTCTGGATAAAAAGGAGTTTTATCTAAAACCACCTCAAACTTATTGTCCTTTTCTTCTATATTTAATATTTTCCCACTGCCCTCACATATATAAGGATCATCATAAAATAATTTCTGTGTCACAATATCAACTCCTTTTTCAATATATGCTTCTATTTTACCTCTTTAAATTTAATAAATATAGTTTATTTATTAAAAATATTTATTTAGATTAAAATTTTAATTTCTATACCTTAATAGTGAACTTAAAGGAGCATGTGAAAAATATAGGTATTCTTTTTTATGAGCCGCTCATAATGCTTTATGTGCGGTATAGTAAAACCTATAGAATACCTTTTTTCACATCCTCCTAATTTTTTATATAACAATTCGCCATTGAAATTACAATAATTCCATAAATATTATATAGATTTTCTCGTACAACCCATGTTAGAATATCAACTATACTTGCCGAATCTTCAATACTAAAGTACGGGGGACCACATTCCGGTGAATCCTTTATACCTTTAAAGGTAGGGTGCCTCTAACCCGAACCGTTGAGGCTGTTACACTAATAGTAATTATTATTGTAATGGCCCCTTAGCTAACCTCGAAGGCAAGGAATAACAACATACAAAAATTTGCTACAATGTTGTTATTCTAAAGGAGGAAAAAAATTATGAAAAAAATCAAATTATTAGTTTTAGCTGGTTTCATTGCCTTTATGGGTAAAAATACTGTACATGCTGCTACGTATCAAGTTAAAACTGGAGACTCTCTTTACACAATAAGTAAAAGTTACAATACAAATTCTGACTATTTAAAAGCTGCAAATAATTTAAGCAGCAATTTAATATATCCTGGTCAATCAATTCAAGTCCCAACTATAAGATATACAGTAAAAGCTGGCGACTCTCTTTACCTTATAGCAAAAGGTTATGGTGTAACATTATCAAACCTTAGATTTGCAAATGGCATATGGACAGATGCTCTTTATGTTGGACAAGTTCTAACAATTCCAACTGGTGGAAATTCAACTTATGTAAATCCAACTTCAGCCTATGTAATTTCTTGTACAAGCTCTGAGGTAGATTTGCTTGCAAGACTTATTAATGCCGAAGCTGGCGGAGAAAGCTATTCTGCCATGGAATCAGTTGGGGCCGTAATTGTAAACAGAGTGAAAAATAGTACTTTTCCAAACACAATTACAAAAGTGATTTACGATACTTCTTATGGATATTATCAATTTACCCCTGTTGCTAATGGTATGATAAATAAACCAGCAACAACAGCTTCTTTAAATGCAGCTAAAGCGGCTCTTAGTGGCCTTGATCCAACACACGGTGCTCTTTACTTTTATGATAACACTGCAACAAACTCTTGGCTTAGATCAAAAACTGTTGCATTAGTTTCTGGAAAGTTAATATTTGCATACTAACAGAGTACTAAATATAAGCGGTTATTTCACAAAAAATATTTAATAACAATATAAAATTATTGCGAACCAAAGCAAGTGAAGGTTTTTAACGTGCAAAGCATCGTTAAAAACTTTCACTTAAGTTGGTTCGCAATATTTACATATTAAAGCTACATCCGTTTTATGGAATAGCATTTTCCTAATCAATCTTGCAATCTAAATTTTTCACCTTCAATTTAAAGCAAAATTATTTACAATATCTTTGGATAGTTTTATCGCTCCATACCTGAACCTCAATATATCTCTCAGGTCCAAATTTTCCATCTGAATTCCATTGTTGTGGCAATCCATATTTTTCAATAACGCTTAATATTTCTGAATAAGTATATACCTTCTTTCTGTATTCTTTTTCATCATTTATCGCAGAACTGAAAGTAGGGAACATATCGCCATATGTAAATGAAATTTTATTAAATTGAAATTCTTCTACTGGAATTTTTACATAGCATCCATTTACATACCATGATTTAAGCCATTCACATTCTTCAACAACCATATAATGAGGTGATTTTCTAGTTGGTTTCCCGCCCTTTTCTATAAACAAATTTCTTGCAAGCATTTCATAATTAATCCTTTTTTCCATATACGCTAAATCCCTACCTGCTGCCATTGACGAAGGTCTATTCTCCCTTATGCTTCTAAGTACTTCTTCTGCTCCATTAAGCGATAAATCAGATAAATTCTTAAATGGCCCTGTACTCTCTTCATAATAATGATACAAAAACATATTTATCTCCTTTACCTAATTCTCTAATAGATAATCTACTATCTTCTTGAAGTTCTTTTAATATTTTAATATCCGTATTGTCTATTTTCATTTGCATATAAATTCTCCTTTTTTTATTTCATTTAAAATATTTTTAGTTTAAAATACTTTCAAACACAAAAGACTTTTTTTGTCTTACCTAATATAATATAGTAAATGACAATATTTATCCATAAAATAATAGGAGGTTTAGCTAAATGGGAATTATAAAAAATCATGTTACTTTAAATAATGGAGTAAAAATCCCTTCTCTGGGCTTTGGTACATATACTATTGAAAATGGTTATCCCATAATTAATTCAGTACATGAAGCATTAAAGGTAGGTTATAGGCATATAGACACTGCCTCTTTTTATAATAATGAAGAAGGTGTTGGTACTGCAATAAAAGAAAGCGGCATATCAAGAGAAGAAATATTTTTAGTAAGCAAAGTTTGGAATTCAGATCAAGGCTATGATAAAACTTTAAAAGCTTTTGAAACTTCCATAAAAAAACTTGGAACAGATTATCTTGATTTATACTTGATTCACTGGCCCCACCATCTACATAAGGAAACATGGAACGCCTTACAAAAACTTTATAAAGAAAAATTCATACGAGCTATCGGAGTGAGTAATTTTTCAATTAATCATCTTAAGGAATTAATAAAAACCGCTGAAATTCCACCTATGGTGAATCAAATAGAATTTCATCCTATGCTTATTCAACAAGATTTAATTAATTTTTGTCAAAGCCACAAAATACAATTAGAGGCTTGGTCACCATTAATGAGAGGTAATGTTTTCAAAATTCCGCTTTTACAAGAACTTGCATTAGATTATAAAAAATCCATATCTCAAATTGTGCTAAGATGGGATTTGCAAATGGGCTTTATAAGTATTCCTAAATCAACAAACCCAATAAGAATAAAAGAAAATGCTAACATATTTGATTTTGAGATAAGTAACGAAGATATGGATAAAATCAGCTCACTAAATAAAAATTTAAGAATAGGCTCAAATCCAGATAAAGTTTATCAAAACCCCAATACATTAAAAGGATAAATATCCTATGATACACTTACTTTGCATTAATTTAAAACTTTTTATTGTGTTATATTACTCCATATGTTAATAATATAGTATAATGTTATTAATACATTTGTAATTTTTTTTTAGTATACTATATAATATCTATACTAATTCATATGACAAACTCAAAAATAACTAATTAATAGTTAGTAATTTTTCGTCATATGTTCAAACTTGAAATGATGGAGATGATACGTATGATTAAATGTTCAGTATGCAAAAAAAATGTTGCTGTCATTTTTACAAATAAAATAGTAGATGGCAAACAAGAACTAGTTAGTCTATGTCTGCCATGCGCAAAGAAATTGGGGATTTCTCCGCTAACTCAAATGGTAGACACTAAAGATATGAAAGACGAAGATTTTGAAAATTTAAATGAACAAATGAATGATATGATAAAAAATATAGATTTAAACAAAATTACTTCAGACGATTCGCCAAACTCAATATTAAATCTTTTTAATAATGCACTATCTGGCACAACAGAAAATAATGAAAGTGAAGAAAAAATTCCTCTAAATAATGATATAAAAACTGACTCTAAACAAAAAAAGTCAAAAAAGAAAAAATATTTAGATGTCTATGGAATTAATCTAACGGATAAGGCAAAGAACAACAAAATCGATAAAGTCATTGGACGCCAAAGAGAAATTGACAGGGTTATTCAAATTTTAAATAGGAGAACAAAAAACAATCCAATTTTAATAGGGGAAGCTGGTGTCGGTAAAACAGCTATCGCTGAAGGTCTCGCAGTTAGAATATCTGAGAAAAAAGTTCCTGTAAGATTTTATGACACAGAAGTCTACCTTTTAGAATTAAATTCTGTAGTTGCTGGCACTCAATTTAGGGGTCAATTTGAATCTCGTATGAAAGGCATTATTGACGAAGTAAAACAATTTGGAAATATAATTCTTATTATTGATGAAATTCATAATATAATTGGAGCTGGTAATGCAGAAAGTGGATCCTTGAATGCTGCAAATATACTAAAACCTGCACTTGCCAAAGGTGAACTTCAAGTTATAGGTGCAACTACAATCGAAGAATATAGAAAGTATATTGAAAAAGACGCTGCCCTTGAAAGAAGATTTCAGCCTGTTTTTGTAGATGAACCATCTGCAGAAGAAACAATTGAAATACTAAAAGGCATCAAAAAATACTATGAAAATTATCATAAAATAATTATACCTGATGAAATAATTGAAGCAGCAGTAAAATTATCAGATAGATATATTTCGGATAGATTCCTACCTGACAAAGCCATTGATGTAATAGATGAAGCTGGTTCAAGAGCAAATTTAAGAAATAAAGGTCTTGTAGAACTTGAAGCTTTAAAAGAAGAACTCAAGAAAATAGAAGCAGATATTGATACAGCTTCTCAAAATAATGATTTTGAAAAAGCAGCAGAATATAAAGTTACACAATGTAAAATTCAAGACAAAATTAAAACCTTTAATGATAATTATGGCAGCATAGTACTTTCTCTAGATGATATTGCAGCTGTAGTAGAAGCTTGGACAAAAATACCTGTCCATAAAATTACTGAAATTGAATCTGAAAAACTTCTAAATCTAGAAGAAAGACTTCATAAAAGAATAATAGGACAAAATGAAGCCGTTTCAAGTGTAGCTAAAACCATAAGAAGAAATCGTTCAGGTTTTAAAAAATCAAAAAAACCAGCTTCTTTCATTTTTGTTGGTCCTACAGGCGTTGGTAAAACTGAACTTGTTAAAACACTTGCACAAGAATTGTTTGAAAATGATAAAGCCCTCATAAGAGTCGATATGTCTGAATATATGGAAAAGCATACTGTATCGAAGCTAATAGGTGCTCCTCCAGGATATGTAGGCTATGATAATGGCGGTCAGCTTACAGAAAAAGTAAGACGTAATCCTTATTCTGTAATATTACTTGATGAAATTGAAAAGGCTCATCCAGATGTATTTAACATTTTGCTTCAAATTTTAGAAGATGGAAGACTTACAGACAGTCAAGGAAGAACCGTTCATTTTGAAAACACTGTTATAATAATGACTTCAAATGCTGGAACAAGTTTAAAATCAAATGGAATTGGTTTCTCAAGGGATAATTATGTATCTCTTTCAAATAGAGTCGATGATGTATTAAAAGAAACTTTCCGTCCAGAATTTTTAAATAGAATTGATGAAACCATAATCTTTACTGAACTTAATAAAGATGAACTTAAAAAGATTGTTAATTTAATGCTTAAGGAAATAATTTCTGAGGGCAAAGAAAAAAGTATCGAAATTGAAGTTTCAGATGAAGTAAAAGATTTTATATTAGAAAAAGGATACGATAAAAAATATGGTGCTCGTCCATTAAGAAGAACTATACAAAAATATATAGAAGACGAACTTGCTGAACTTTATTTAAAGGGAGTATTTAAGGAAGGCAGTCATATAAAAATAACCATGAATGATGGAAAAGTTGATTTCAAATAAAAATAATAAAATTCAACCTTAATTATACTATTTTTTTAATTGACAATTCACAGTTCACAATGCACAATGATTGATGATTTTTCTCCATTATATAGATAAACCATTTCAACTACCAAAATCAACTTGCATCATAATGCCCAGGAGACGGGATTTTGATACAGGTTAATTTTGAAGTTTCAAGTGGTTTATCTTTAACTCTACGAAAAATCTTATAACATATTATTTTTAAGATTTTCTGCTTCAGCAGAAAATCATCCTACATTGTGAATTGTGCATCGTGAATTGTGAATTTTAATAATGCTAGAAGGATAAATTTAGCATCTGCAATTTCTATTTTGGAAGTAGTTCAACTGTAGTTTATCTTTAGCTATCGTAATTATAAATTGGAGGAAAACTTTAAATGAGAAATATACTATATAACGACCATGTCTTTGAACGATTAATGACCAAAGAGGACTTAATCCGTTTTAGCATGTTTTATGCTATGGGCACAACTAAAAATTGCTTTTTTGTGACAAATGATACTAATGTAATTATAGGACAAGAACGTCCAACCTCCCCTTTATGGATCTACATTAAGGACAATTTATTTGATACTGATCGAAAAGAAGTTGTTGAAATAATATGCGAAAAACTCGCACTTAATCCTAATCTCAATGTAGATGGAGAAGAAAAGCATCTCAATTCAATTCTTAATGAAGTTTCAAATATTTCTAGAATTCCTTTTAAGATAGCTATTCCCAAGAATTCATATGTTTGTTATATTCCTATAAAACCTCAAATGATTTGTGGAAATTTATCAAAAGCAATTGAAAATGATTTAGAAACTGTTGCCACATTTTCTAAAGATAATTGGGAAGATATTGGTTTTGGAATTCTTACACCAGAACAGGCTGAGAGGTTTGCTAAGCAAAGATTAGCTAATTCTGATTTTCATGTTTGGAGAAATGAGTTTAACAGAGTTTCTGCTATGGCAACTGTACATAAATATAACACTGTTGCATTAACAGATGGTGTTTTTGTTGACAGGAACGAACGAAATAAGGGATATGCAAAATTTTTAATGTATACAATCACAAAAAATTTACTCGATAATGGTTTCATTCCAATGTTATACGCTGACCATAGAAAAGCAGCTCCAAATCATGTATACAAGAGTATTGGCTATGAATATCATGGTAAAATTACTGAATATAGATTTTTAACAAATTAAGCTTCTGTTATAGATAAAGCAGTTCACAATAAAGGATAATTTTTCTCCGCTACTTTTTAGAAAATCTAAAAACTTAATACTTATGAAATCGCACTGCATGCAGATGGTGCAGGGAGAAGATTACAAAATATATAAGTTTTAAGATTTACCTAACATAAGGAAGATAAATCCTCCTTCATTGTACTCTGTACTCTACTTCAAACACAAATCTTCTCCTGATGTCACTATTAAAATTCACCACTACAAAGTTCTGAAAGCCTTTGTTTTATTAACTTGGACTCTATTTTAAATAATATATCTAATTCAATTGTAAAACATTGTATTAAATCTTTATAATCATCCATATAAGGATAATCCTTGAGTGCACCGCACTGCATAACCTCAAGATGTTTATTTATTCTATTCTCATATTCAACTAGCTTGTCCACTTGTGCATAGTAATTAAAAAGTTCTTGCATTTCTTCTTTATTGATTTTTGACGAAATTTCAGCAAATGCTTCAATCCAATTTTTCAATACCGTTACATTGCTTATTTTCATAAGCATAAATCTTTTATTCTTAAAAAGTCTACTTGTTCTTTCCATATCAGCCTTAATAAGTCTCGAATAATTTTTTATATTTTCCCTATTTTTTATTTCGCTTGCTCTTTTTTCATACCACATTCTTGCCCAAACTGTAAAAAAGCATCCAAGAGCTATACCAATTATTGTACATGAAAATACTGCTTTAATTGTATAATCAACTTGTTTATCTTCTGTATATAAAAGTAAATTATTGCACAATAGTACAATTACAATTATAACCCATACCACTATAAATATGTTTTTTTCAAAAAACCTGTAAATTATATGTTTTTTTCGTCTTCTACAGTTAATTTCATTTTTACTTCTTTTTGTATTCAACTCAGCAACCATACGTATCTCATCACCTCTTAAACTATACGGTAAATATCTGATTACCTACTATAGATATACCAGTTCAACTATTAAAATTTATGTGCACCATAATGCCCAGAAGACGACATTTTGGTACAAATAAATTTTAAGTTTCACAGAGGTATATCTTTAGATAAACCAGTTCAACTATTGAAATTTACGTGCACCATAATGCCTAGAAGATGGCATTTTGGTACAAATTAATTTTGAAGTTTTACGGTGGTTTACCTTTATATGCTCTTTTGGCATTCCAAAATAAAAGACAAAATATAATCCTTTTAATCTCTAAAAAGTATATTTTTACCTTTAATACATATTATAGTATATTTAAGATTTTTGTGCAATGATTAATTTACATTTTTTTCTATTTTTTCAAAATACTAATGTATTTTTTCAAAAAAACATTAATTGTTCTCGTAAACTCCATAGAAATATCGAGATTTTACAAGAACAATTATGTATTTATAGATGCTTATCTTTCACCTAATTTTAAATTTGGAATTGCATTTAAATCTAATGGTGATGTTCTTCCTTTTTTATATTCAAAATAAGCAGCACTAGCAATCATAGCCGCATTGTCTGTACATAAAATTGGCTTTGGAACCATAATCTTTATTCCATTTTTTTTGCCTTCTTCTATTAAATTTTCCCTAAGACATAAATTTGAAGCAACCCCTCCTGCCACTGCTATTCTATCTACTTTTCTGCTTTTACAAGCCTTCATAGTGTTATCAACTAAAACATCAACTACAGACTTTTGAAAAGAAGCTGCTACGTCCTTTTCATTTATTTCTTCATCTTTCATTTTTTTGGTATTTAAATATCCAAGAACAGCAGATTTTAATCCACTAAAAGAAAAATCTAGGGAATTATCATGAAAATTTGCCCTTGGGAATTTAATTGCCTCTGGATTCCCCTCTAAAGCCACTTTTTGTATTTTGGGTCCACCAGGATATCCAAGACCAATTGCTCTTGCTATTTTATCAAAAGCTTCACCAGCCGCATCATCTCTTGTTTGACCTATAACTTCAAATTCACCATAATCTTTCATATAAACAATAAACGTGTGGCCACCTGAAACTACAAGGCACATAAAAGGTGGCTCAAGTTCTGGATATTCTATAAAATTTGCACTAATATGACCTTCTATATGATTTACACCAATAAAAGTTTTTCCAGACGAATATGCAAGTCCCTTAGCATATTGCAGCCCAACTAAAAGTGCTCCAACGAGTCCAGGTCCATATGTAACTCCTATTACATCTATATCTTCAATTTTCATATTTGCATCTTCCAGTGCTTTCTGCACTACAAAAGAAATATTTTCAATATGCTTTCTAGATGCAACCTCCGGTACTACTCCTCCAAATTTTGTATGAATATCTATTTGTGATGATATTACATTTGATAAAACTTTTCTTCCATTTATAACAATTGATGCGGCTGTTTCGTCACAGCTACTTTCTATTCCAAGCACTATTATATCTTTTTCCATTAAAATTCCTCCAAAACCATTTTCATATCTAAGTTTAACTTATATATGTTGAAATCACTTATATATTTTATCACAATGAGAAAAAGTTAGAAAGCTATACTAAAATTTTACCATTTTAATTGAACATACGTTTGTGATATAATATTATTAAAATCTGAGCATTTTTTTAATATTGTGCTCTAAGTTTAGGAGTTTACATGAACAATAAATATGCAAAAATAATAGTAGATGGTTCACCTATTTCAAAATCAAATTTCAAATTATTTAATGTCAATGGAAGGGCTATTTTACCATATAACTCTGGTAAATATCATGATAGATATGCACTTTATGAGGAAAAAATAGCTTATGAAACGAGGGTTCAAAATCCAGCTATAGTTATAGATGAGGCTGTCATAGCCGTATTAAAGGTTTTTTATAAAAGTAAAAAAAGGCATCCCGATACAAACAACATAACCAAAAGTATATTTGACGGTGTAGAAAAAAGTGGAATAATAATTAATGATGCTCAAATAAGAAGAATTATAATTGAAGAATTTTATGATGGCAAAAATCCACGTTTTGAGCTTGAACTTTTTGCAGAAAGTAAATTTAAAATGCAATATTCAATATTAGAAAAAGAAAAAGAGGACGTCCCTATAGTATATGAGCCTCCCTCTAATAAAAAGAAACCCAAAACTAATGCCTCATTAAAAACCACAGCAAAAATTTCTAAAGATGAAAATTCTGCAATATGTGGATTTTGCAACAAAGCCGTCTCAAAATCCAACTGCTTATCAGCAAACAATGGCAAAATTTTAATCTGTAAGGACTGCTTTAAAAAATTATTCTGAAAAAAGTGGCTGTCGCAATAATATTTAATACGTAACTTAAAATTATTGCGAACTAATTTAATCAATTCACAGTTCACAATGCACAATGAAGGATGATTTTCTGTAGCAAAGCGGAAGAAAATCATCCTTCATTGTGCATTGTGAATTGATTTAAATAGGCGTTTTAATGTAAAATACATCTTATATCTTTAATGACCTTTTCCATTGTATCATCATTCATAATTTCAAAATCAGCATATTCCTTATAAAGCAAATATCTTTCATCGTAAAGTTTTTTTAACTTTTCCTTACCAGCTTTTAAAAGAGGCCTTGTTTCAATATCCACATCACCCATTATGTTACTAAGAGGTCTATTTATAAATATTATTATGCCATTTTGGCTTAAGTTTTCTATGTTTTCCTTACGCTTTATAACTCCGCCTCCTGTGGATATAACCATATGCTTCTTTAAACTCAATTCAAGTGTTGCCTTGCTTTCGATATCCCTAAAAGCAGCTTCCCCACCTTCAAATATTTCTTTAATGCTCTTTTTTTGTTTTTTTTCTATGTATTCATCTACATCCAAGAACTCCATTTTTAGTCCTTCAGCTAACATTTTTCCTATACTCGTTTTACCACATCCTGGCATTCCTATAAGGACTATATTAGTTTTCATCCTTAGCACCTACCTTAACTTCAAGTGCCTCATAAATCTCATCAACTATTTTTTCAGGAACACAAATGTCATTCCATATTTCCTCAGCTGCAATAGCCTGGCTAACAAGCATATAAAGTCCATTCACAGACTTTATATCGTTTCTTCTTGCATAACTTAGAAATTTTGTTTCTAATGGATTATATATGAGATCAACAGCAGCTTTAAATTCTAAAACAACTTTTTCATCTACAGGAGAGACATCAACCTTTGGATACATACCACATGGAGTACAATTTATTATAACATCACCGCTCTTAATTTGTTTAAGCTCATCATAATTAATTATTTTAAACTCCTTTAAAGCTTCAGAAACCTTTTCCGGTGTTCTTGTAACAATGTATAAATCCTTACATTTATTATCTTTTAAATATTGGGTTACAGCTTTTGCAGCACCGCCACTTCCTAAAACTACACATGTGGCACCTTCAATTGTCACCCCAAATTTAGATAACATTTTTCCAAAACCTATGTAATCCGTATTATATCCTTTTAATTTGTTATTTTTAAAGCTTAAAGTATTTACTGCGCCTATACTTTTTGCCTCAGCTGAAATATCATCTAAAAATTCCATAACACTTGTTTTATACGGTATTGTAACATTAATTCCTTTGCATTTTATTAGTTTAAAACCTTCAATGGCTTCTTTTATTTTATCCTTTGGAAGTTCAAATAAATTATATACTCCACCCCTACCAGATTTTTTTAGAAAAAGCTCATGTATTTCAGGCGAAAAACTGTGTCCTAGTTTTTCGCCTATAAGACCATAAATTTCTGTATTCTTTTTTACATCCATTTTTTTACTTTCTAGCTTTTTGCTTGTATCCATAAGGTTTATAAAAAATTCTTCTAAGGTTTCTGCAAATTCTTTATTTTTTAAATAGGAAATATTTTTTTCTATTACTTCTTTTTCACGTTTTGAATTTAATACAGGCAAATTATTTTTCTTCTTGTACTCTGCAACTCCAAGTACAAGCTGCATTCTCTTCTCAAAAAGCTCTGTCAATTTTTTATCTATAAAATCAATCTCATTTCTTATATTTAAAAGTTCATCCATAAATATCACCTCAAAAGAATATCAAGAATCCCAATTGCACATACAGCTTCAACTACTGGTACAGCTCTAAGTACAATGCACGGATCATGTCTTCCATTTATACTTATCTCATCATTTTTCTTTGTACACAAATTGATAGTTTTTTGTTTTTTATATATTGAAGCTGTAGGTTTAAACGCAGTTCTAAAAATTATTGGCATTCCGCTTGTTATTCCACCAAGTATTCCTCCATTATTATTTGAATATGTTTTTACATTTCCAGCTTCATCATAGTAAAAATCATCATTTGCTTCTGAACCTTGCATTTTTGTTATATCAAAGCCAGCACCAAATTCTACTCCTTTAACTGCTGGAATTGAAAACAGTAAATGGCTTAAAGTACTTTCAACTGAATCGAAAAATGGATCTCCAAAACCAGCTGGAACATTTATTGCAGAGCATTCTATAATTCCACCCACCGAATCAAGGTTGTCTCTTGCATTGGAAATTACATTTTTCATTTCTTCTCCCTTTTCTTCATCTAAAACAGGAAATGCTTTAAGTGTAAGTTCCTTAAGAGTTTCTTCATTTATATTAACTCTGTCAAAATTATCTTCACGAATGTTATTAATGCTTAAAATATGGCTTCCTATAACTATATTTTGTTTCATTAATATCTGCTTTGCAACAGCTCCTGCAAAAACAATAGGTGCAGTAATTCTTCCAGAAAAATGACCACCACCTCTGTAATCATTAAAGCCACCATATTTTATAAAGCCAGTATAATCAGCATGCCCCGGTCTTGGCGTATCTTTTATGTTTCCATAATCCTTTGAATGCTGATCACCATTCCAAATCATAGCTGTTAATGGCGTTCCAGTAGTCTTTCCATTAAAAAATCCGCTGACAATTTCAATTTTGTCACCTTCTTTTCTCTGAGTTGAGTATTTATTTCTACCAGGAGCTCTTCTCTCCATTTCCTTATTTATCATTTCCATATCAAGTTCAATTCCTGGTTCTAAACCATTAATTACAACTCCTATAGCTTTTCCATGTGATTCACCAAATATTGATAATTGAAGCTTATTCCCCCATACACCACTCATCTACATCACCTCCAAGTTTCTTAAAATCTTCAAAGAAATGTGGATATGATTTACTTACACATTCACTTCCTTCAATTATAAGTGGTTCCTTGCACTTTAATGCTGCAACAGCAAGTGCCATAGCTATTCTATGATCATTCCAGCTTTGGACAGTTCCTCCATTTAAACTTTCTTTTCCGTGTATAATTAGTCCTGCTTCCTTTTCTATTATATCAGCACCTATTTTATTTAATTCAGTTGTCATAGCTTTAAGCCTATCAGATTCCTTTATTCTAAGTCTTTCAGCATTTATTATTTCTGTAGTTCCCTCGCTTAATGCAGCTAAAACAGTTAAAACAGGAATTATATCTGGACACTGTGATCCATCTATGACCGTTCCCTTTGTCTTGGAAGTTTTAACTATGAAGTTTTCAGTATCAATATTTCCACCCATTTTTTCAATAAAGCCTACCACAGCTTTATCACCTTGAAGCGATTTATGGTTTAAATCAAGGCATTTAATATCGCCATTTAAAATACCAGCTACCATCCAAAAAGCAGCTTGAGAAAAGTCTCCCTCTACCCTACAGTCTTGAGCCTTATATTTTTGATTTCCTTTTATCTTAAAAAGTTCATAATTATTATTTTCTATATTTATGCCAAATTTATTGAGCATATCAAGTGTCATATCAACATATCCAATGGATTCAAGAGGGGTTGTTATTTTTATTGTAGAGTCACCTTTTAAAAGAGGAAGTGCAAACATAAGTCCGCTAATAAATTGTGAACTTATATTACCCTTTAATTCAAAATTTCCTGCTTTCAAATCTCCGCATGCAACTAATGGAAGGAATTCATCTTTTGGATGTGAATATTTAATATTTTGCTCATCAAAAATATTAAAGTAAGGATCTAATGGTCTTTTAGGTAATTTACCTCTTCCACTAAATATAACTTTTTCTCCGCATAAAAGTGCTACTGGAATTAAAAATCTTAGAGTGGAACCCGATTCAAAACAATCTAAGCTCTTTTCACCTTTAGCTACTGTGCCTTTTTTTAACTTTATTGTTTCATTATTATTAAAGGCTGAAGCTGCAGCTCCTAAGTTTTCCATGCATTTTAAAGTAGCTTCAATATCCTTAGAATAATTTATATTTTCTATAGTACTTTCTCCCTCTGAAAGTGCTGCACATATTATAGCCCTATGGCAAAGACTTTTAGAAGATGGTATTTTTATACTTCCTTCTAATTTTTTTGGGTTTATTTTAACGCATTTCAAAATATACACCTCATTATACTTTCAAGTATTCGTTCATTTCAGCTTTCTTTATCTTCTTTATAAAGCATGAGCCTATATTGTTAAGTAAAATTAAATTTATATAATCGCCTCTACCTTTTTTATCAAGCTCAACCGTTTCCAAAATCTTTTCATTTCTTAATCCTTCTATATTATAACTCAATTTATACTTTTCTAATGCCTTTTTTATTTCTTCTGTTGTGCCATTATCAGTGTCTCCTAAACTTTCACTATTTTTCGTTATAGCATACATTCCATAGGCAACACCTTCTCCATGAGTATATTTCTCATAATTAAAAAATTCTTCAACTGCATGACCTATAGTATGCCCAAAATTAAGTATCATTCTTTCTCCGTTGTCCTTTTCATCATTTTCAACAACAACTTTTTTAATACTACAGCAGCTATATATTACAGCTTCAACATTTTCTAAAAATTCCTCATCGTTTTTAAAGTTCATAACCTTATAAAAAAGTTTCTTATCCCTTATAGCTCCATATTTTATAACTTCACCAATTCCATCATGAAGAAACTTAGTACTTAGAGTTTTTAAAAGTTCTGGATCAATAAAAACTGCTTTAGGATGATAAAAACTCCCCACTAAATTCTTACCCTCTTTAAGATCAACTGCAACCTTTCCACCAATGCTGCTATCTATTTGCGCAAGTAATGAAGTAGGAATTTGAATATATGGCACACCCCTTAAAAAAGTAGCTGCTGCGAAACCTCCAAGATCACCTACAACGCCTCCGCCAAAAGCTATTATTAAATCACTTCTTGAAACTTTAAAACTTGCAAGCTTTGAATAAACCTCCGTTAAAACTTCTATGCTCTTACTTTTTTCTCCAGGTACAATTACTATTTTGTGCAAATCATAATTTTTAAGGCTGGCGCTTATCCTATCAAAATATAGTCTTTCTACATTTTCATCTGTTATTAAAACTATTTTTTTACCAGAATAAATTTTAGATATTTCTTCGCCTACATTATCGATAATGCCCCTTTTTATCAAAATGTTGTAATCTGCATCTGCCAATTTAATATTTAACTTTTTCAACTTATTTCCCCCTTTTTACATGAAGCCTTCTTCATCATAACCTTTAACTTTTCCGAATCCTCTTCTCTTAGAGCATCTTTTAATTCATCAATACTTTTTTGAAATTCATCTACTGCACTTAATAAATTTTCTTTATTACTTAGAAAAAGTTCACTCCAAAGTTCTGGATTTATATTTGCAACTCTCGATTCATCTCTAAAACTTCCACCTATAAAGTTTTTTATATTCTTATCAATATTTTTCATATTCATAAGCGAAACCGCAATCACATGCGGAAGCTGGCTCGTTACTGCGATTATTTCATCATGTTTTTCTGGAGTTACAATGGATATATTTTTAAAGCCTATATTTTTTACTATTTTTTCTATGTAGTTTATAACTTCTTCACTATTTTTTTCAGTTGGAGTTATTATATAGTTTGCACCTTCAAATATACTTTTACTGGCATAACTTAAACCACTTGATTCCTTGCCAGCCATTGGATGACCTCCAATAAATTCAACTGGCTTTTCTAAAAGAATATTCTGAATTTGATTTATATTTTTCCCCTTAATCCCTAATACATCCGTAATAATGGCATTTTCTTTAAAATTTGCTGCATTTTCTTCAACAAATCTTACAGCAGCTTTTGGATATACTGCAATTATTACAACATCTGATTTTTTAAGAGGGATACGTGCATCTAAATCACTATATCCCTTTTCAATTATATTCATATCAGCTGCTTCTTTCAAAGTACTTTTGTTTAAATCTATACCCCATACGTGTCCATTATTTATTTCTTTAAATGCCATGGCATAAGAACCGCCAATAAGTCCAAGGCCAACAATTGTTATATTTATATTTAGAGGTTTTTGCATTTGAAATCACCTTCAGCCTTAATAAGTATTAAATTTCCCTATCTTCTATTTCAGCAATAGCTTTAATTTTTTTCATAAGTGAATCAAATTTATCTGGTTCTATTGATTGTTGTCCATCACATAAAGCATGCTTAGGATCATTGTGAACTTCAATTATAAGACCATCAGCGCCTGCTGCTACTGCCGCCTTTGACATTGGTTCTACCATCCACGAAATCCCTGCAGCATGACTTGGATCTATAATTATTGGAAGATGACTTAATTTTTTTATTGCTGGTATTATACTTAAATCAAGAGTATTTCTTGTATATGTTTCAAAAGTTCTTATTCCTCTCTCACATAAAATTACATTTTCATTTCCACCAGCCATTATGTATTCAGCTGACATTAAAAGTTCTTCTATAGTAGCGCTGAGCCCTCTCTTTAAAAGTATTGGCTTGTTTGTTTTTCCAAGCTCCTTTAATAATTCAAAGTTCTGCATATTTCTTGCACCAACTTGAATAATATCTACATCCTCTACAAACCTATCGATCATATCTGCTGACATTATTTCAGTAACTATTGGAAGACCTGTTTCCTTTTTAGCTAGTTTTAATAAATCGAGACCTGTTTCTCTTAAACCTTGGAAGCTATATGGTGAAGTTCTTGGTTTGAATGCACCACCTCTTAAAAAAGAAGCTCCACTTGCTTTAACACTCTTTGCTATTTCAACAATTTGTTCTTCACTTTCAACTGAACATGGACCTGCGATTATACCTAATTTTTTTCCACCTATCTTATTGCCTAGTATATCTATTACAGAATTTTCTGGGTGAAACGCTCTATTTGCTTTTTTGTAAGGTTCTTGTACTCTCATAACTCTGTCTACATTGTCATTAGCTTGTATTTGTTCTATATTTATTCCGCTTGTGTCACCTAAAAGCCCCAAAACAACATGATTCCTGCCCTTCATCACAGTTACACTGCAACCGTACTTTTCTAACGCCTCTTTCATTTGTCTTATTTCCTTTTCTCCTGCATTTTGATTTAGTATAACTACCATTGTAAATAACCCCTTTCTTTTGCTAAATATAAACTTCTTGAATTTAAAATGTTCATCTAAAAATTTTATAAAAAAATAAGGCCCATAATGAGCCTTATATTCTAACAACATAAATTTACCATTTTCTATGTGTATTAACAAATATAATTAAATTTAAAAAACCCATTAGAAAGAAACAGCTTTAATTTTTTGTATAAAAACCAGCTAGCGCTAAAATAATAATAGCCCAAGCTAAAGTAATAATAATTTTTAGTTGCTTTTACCTTTCCAAAGTTTTTCATAATTATACACTCCAATTTATAATTTAATCTTTTTAGTAATTATAACACATATTACTTCAATGTCAACAAACTTGTAAATAACTTTATCAATTTAATGGGATTTTGTCATTTCTTTTAACAAATTCTTAACCTGCTTATTTAGAGAGTATATTCTTACATTTGCCTTTAATTTAGCAATAAAAATCTTTTCATCTATAGGTTTTGTTATATAGTCATCCGCTCCAGCAGCTAATACGCTTGATATTATTTTAGAATTTGTAAGTCCAGTAACTGCAATTATAGATGCATTTATATTGTTTCTTCTTATATTCATTATTATATTTTTGCCAAATTCATGATCTAGTACTATATCTATTAAATATATATCATATTTTTTTCCTGAATTAATGAGTTCTTTTCCTGAATTGTAATAGTGAGCATTCTCAATGCCATATTTATCAAATATGTCCTTCTCGATTTTAAGTTCAAATTTACTATCATCTAAAACAGCAATATTAACCTCTTTTAAATCTCCCATATACTTATTTTCTTGAAAAACTACATCAATATGCTTTGATATTTCATCAATAAAAGAATCTTTAACAATATAATCTGTTACTCCCATATTCATTAGTTTTTTCTTTTCATCATTCATTTCATTGCTTGTAACTAAAAATATTGGAATCTCTGAATAATTGCTCATACTTATACTCTCTAGGAAATTTTCTATAGTAGATCCTTCAGCAATAAGAGATGTTATAATTAAATCTACATCCTCTTCATATAAAATTTGAAATGCCTCTTTAAAGCTATCTGTAGAAATATAATTATATCCTTTCTTATCCAAAGTTGTCTTAAGCATTGTTGTAAAAAGCTCACTTGTCTCAATATGAAGTACTGTATACATTTTAATACTTCCCCCTTACCATAATTATATGGTTTTATTATCGTGAGCTAATTGGTTAAATTTACACGTATTTAATTTTTAATAAAATTGGCTATGTTTTAAATAAGTGTGAAAATCAACACTTATTTAAAACATAGCCATAAAATTAAAGTTTATTAAAGCTAAACTACTTCAAAATACTTCCATCAGTTCCTACAGTAACTTCTCTATATGGAACTATAACCTGCGCTTCAAGCATTGCTGATTTCACAGCTGCTACAATACCACCGCAGCAAGGAACTTCCATTCTAACAACCGTTATACTTTTAATATCATTATTTTTTATTATTTCTGCTAATTTTTCCTTATAGTATTCCACATTATCAAGTTTAGGACATCCAATTACCGTTATGTGATCTTTTATAAAATCTCTATGAAAATTTGCATAAGCATAAGCAGTGCAATCCGCTGCAACAAGAAGATTTGCACCTTTTAAATATGGTGCTCCTGCGTTAATTAATTTTAATTGCACAGGCCATTGCATTAGCTCTGATTGAATATCGTTGTTTACTGCTTGTACATCATCATCTTTAACTTTTTTAATATCTCCTTTTACAATTTTTCTTTCTATTTTTCTAGCCGCTGTTCCTGGACATCCACATGGAATTTTATTACTCTCAGCCTTTTTCTTTTCTTCCATTCTCTTTTTTACTGCTTCATCATCATAAGCCTTACTTTCTCTTTCTACTATAGTTATCGCACCAGTAGGACATTCTGGCAAGCAGTCACCAAGTCCATCACAATATTCATCTGATATAAGTTTAGCTTTTCCATCTATAAGTTCTATTGCGCCTTCATGGCATGCATCAGCACAAAGCCCGCATCCATTACATTTTCTTTCATCTATATTTACTATCTTTCTTATCATTTATTATTCCCTCCAAAATTTATCCTTGTTTTTATACTCTAATTATATTAAAATTGATTAAAAATGTCAGTAACATTTGTTACAACATAGAGTACAATGAAGGTGGATTTTCTGTAGTGAAAAGGCGTAAAATCATCTTTCACTGTGCTTTGAAAAAAGGAGTGAAGCTCATGGATACTAAAGTACTAACTTCTCTAAAAAAGTGCATATTGTTTTCCAAATTTAATGATACTGAAATAGGCAATTGTCTTTCAATAATAAAGTACTCACTTAAAAATTATTCTAAGGGTGAAACTACAGCTATTGAAGATGATCCTTGCACAAGTATTGGCATTTTAATTAGCGGAAGTGTTGAAATTCAGAAAATATATGAATCTGGGAAAAGTTTAACTTTAGCTACTCTCAATACTGGAAATACTTTTGGTGAGGTTATAATATTTTCAAATAAAAATACTTATCCATCCACAATTACAACTTGTGAAAAAACTGAAATTATGTTTATACCAAAAGAATCAATATTAAAATTATGCAGTGAAAATACAACTTTTTTAAATGGTTTTATGTCACTTTTATCAAATAAAATACTTATGTTAAATAAAAAAGTTAAAAATATGTCTTACCAAACAATAAGGCAAAAACTATCAAACTACATATTAGAAGAATATAAAAATCAAAAAAACTTAATTATTAAAATAAATTATTCTAAAAAACAATGGGCTGAACAATTGGGAATTCCAAGACCCTCTCTATCTAGAGAATTGATAAATATGAGGGAGGAAGGAATAATAAATTTTGATAAAAATTCAATAGAAATACTAGATTTAGATGTGCTGGAAGAAACTTTATACTAGATTAATTCACGATTATATCATAAAAATTTTTTAGCCATAATTTAAAATTATTGCGAATCAAATCAAGTGAAAGTTTTTAACTTCGCCCTGCTCGTTAAAAGACTAACTTTTTCACTTACGTGAAAAGTGAAGGGTTTAACGATGCTGTGCACGTTAAAGGTGAACTTTTCGGATAAATCCGAAAGTAAATGTTATTTTTCCTCCGCCTTGCTACGGAAAAATTATAAATTTAAATTAAAGATTTTCCATAGCAAAGCGTAGGAAAATCAACATTTACTTTTTACCAAAGGTAAAACCCTTCACCTTTGACAAGCGTAGCTATGTCAAACCCTTCACTTTTCACATAGTAAAAAAGTTAACCTTTTAACGTGCAAAGCACCGTTAAAAACTTTCACTTAAGTTACTTCGCAATATTTAAAATCTGCTTATAAAATAATTATTGGTGCTACAGTTTTAACTCCATTACAAATTGCTTTTCCTATAAAACAAATTTATATATCATAAGAAAATGAAGCAAACTTCCAACTATTACGAATATATGAAATATCTCATGAAATCCAAAATATTTTGCATTTCTTATAGGCCATTTAAATGCATATACCACGCCGCCTAAGCTATATACAATTCCACCTGCAACCATTAAAACTATTCCAGGTACAGCCATAGCTTTGCTTATTGGTGCAAAAGCAAACACTACAACCCATCCCATTGCAATATAAAATAATGTATACAGCCACCTTGGGGCATTAAACCAAAATGCCTTAAACAATATTCCAAGTAAGGCTATTGACCAAATACAAACAAAAAGAATTTTGCCAGTTTTTCCATTCAAGGTTATAAGACAAATAGGTGTATAGGTTCCTGCAATAAGGACAAATATCATCATATGATCTATTCTCCTAAGCACCGATGTAACTTTAGGTGAAATATTTATAAGGTGATACGTTGCACTAGCCGAATAAAGAAATATTAAACTTAAACCAAATATTACAGAAGAAATTAAACTTACATTACTATCTGTAATTATTGAATAATGAACCATAAATATAAGTGCCACCAATGATAATAAAGCAGCAAATAAATGAGTTAATCCGCTTACTGGATCTTTTAACCTTAAAAACATGTTATCACACTCCTAATATTAAACATAGTTTTAAAAACTAGTTACTATTATATTTATATATTACATCTACAATGTGCACATTGCAATACATAATTTCAAAAAATTAATTTAAGATACATTGCAAACTGTTTATTAATTATATATTCCCCACATTTTATACAATATACTCAAGAAACACATATTGAGGCATACTATTTGAAAAATAGAAATTGCAAATATAAAGTTTATTCTTATAAATTACAATTTATCGAGGAGAAGCCAAAGTACAAAGTACAATGAAGGAGGATTTTTCTCCGTTAGCACTACGAAAAATCTGAAAACTTATTTTTTTATTGCTGCGCAATTACGCCATACATGGCGCTCAGCGAAGCTGACACCATTTAAGTTTAAGATTTACCTGAGAGAAACGAAAGATAAATCATCCTTCTTTGTACTCTGTACTTTGTACTTTGTACTCTGCTCTTCAAATTGTAATTTAACAGAATACATTTCGCATTTCTAATTTTGCTGTTTCAACTGATATATTTATAATTAGATTGATTTGTAGTAATCAATGCTATATACTGTAGTGGGTGATACTATGAATGATGATATATTAAAGTTAGCAAAATCAATAATTAATTATAATGAAATTAAAGATTATGAGATTCCAGATATTGATCTTTATATGGATCAAGTAACGTCCTTTATGGACACTAAACTAAAAGATTTTAAACGAGATGAAAATGATATAATCTTAACAAAAACTATGATTAACAATTATGTAAAAAGTAATGTAATCCCGTCACCAGTTAAAAAAAAATACAGTAAAAAACACTTGATGGTTTTAATTTGGATTTATCATTTAAAACAAACCTTATCAATTACAGATATTGGAAAACTGATGAATTTTATAATTAAAGATAAGGATGAAGAAATTAAATATAATGAAATTTATAATAATTTCTTAGATATTGAAAAAAAATCACATGCAGAATTTGAAGTTAATTTAAGTGAAATGCTTAAAAATGTTGATGACAAGTATAATTCAGATGAAAAATTATTTTTATTAGTTATAGAATTAATTTTAAGTTCTAATCTTCAAAAAAGAATGGCCGAAAAGATAATTGATAATTATTTCAATAATGATGCAAAATAAAATTGAAATTAATATTGACATCTGAAATAATCACGCCTATAATCTAAGTTAATTTTAATAAATTAAAACTAAATATAGCCTTATCAAGAGAGATTGAGGGAATGGCCCGATGAAATCTCAGCAACCAATATGTTTCATTTGCATATAATGGTGCTAATTCCACAGAGTTTTCTGAAAGATGAGGAAAGAATTTTATTAAAAATGTGCTATGTCGTATTTTAAAATCTTCTTCGTTTTTTGAAGAAGATTTTTTATATATCTATTAATTAAGAAGGTGTAAAAAATGAGCGTAGAAAGTGTAAAAAAGTTTTTTATTGAAAACGGACTTAAGGATCCTGTTTTTGAGCTTAATGAAAATGGTGCAACTGTTGACTTGGCCGCAAAAACTCTTGGAGTAAACCCTGAATTTATTGCAAAAACCCTTGCATTTAAACTCAAAGATAATACCCCATTTCTAATTGTAACGCGTGGAAATGCTAAAATTGATAATAAAAAATATAAAGAATTTTTTAAAACTAAAGCTAAAATGCTTGAACATGATGAAGTTGAAGAAATAACTGGGCATCCAGTTGGTGGCGTATGTCCTTTTGGATTAAAAACTAGCATGAATATTTACCTTGATATATCACTAAAAAATTTCGAATATGTATATCCAGCAGCTGGTTCACAAACTACCGCTTTAAAAATTTCTCCAAATGACATAGAAAATTTAACAAATGCAATTTGGATTGATGTCTGCAAATTCTAAATAAAAATATTCACATAAGGAGGATTATTAATGCAATCATCGCTTAAGCTTGAAGAAATTCGAAATGAACTAATTAAAGAAATTGATAATAAAAAAGCCTACTACATAGATATAAGTCACAAGATTCATGAAAATCCTGAAATAGGTAATGAAGAATTTTTTGCATCAAATATCCTAATTGACACTCTATCTAAAAAAGGATTTGACATCGAAAAAGCTCTTGTAGGTCACCCAACATCTTTTATTGCAAGAAAAAAATCCTCGAGAAACTCTGGACCTACTATAGGATTTCTTGCAGAATACGATGCACTTCCTAAAATAGGTCATGCATGTGGTCATAATATTATAGGCACTGCTAGTATTTCTGCAGCTATAGCAATTTCAAATTTAATAGACAAAATAGGTGGAGAAATAGTAGTTTTCGGTACACCTGCTGAAGAAGGTGGAACAAACGGAAGTGCAAAGGCAACCTTTGTTAAAAATAATTTATTTGAGGGTATAGACGCATGTCTTTTAGCTCATCCTTGGAATAAAGATTCTGTTACAGGTAAATGCCTTGCCTTAGATCCTATTGATTTTGAATTTTTCGGCAAAGCCTCTCATGCTGCTGAATCACCAGAAAAAGGTATTAATGCTTTAAACGCAGTTATTGAGCTCTTTAATGGAATCAATGCCTTAAGGCAACATTTAACAAGTGATATAAAAATTCACGGCATAATAACAAACGGCGGCGATGCTCCAAATATAGTTCCTGAATATGCAAAAGCCAAATTTTTTGTTCGTGCAGAAACAAGAAAAAGCTGTGATGAAACTACAGAAAAAGTAATAAACATAGCTAAAGGAGCTGCTTTAATTACAAATACAAAATTAAAAACAACTTTTTTTCAAAATCAAATTGATGATTTTTTAATAAATAGAACTTTTGATATGATATTTGCTGAAAATGCTAAATTAATAGGTTTAGATATTAAAACTTCGCTTGATTACGGACTTGGTTCTACAGATGCAGGAAATGTTAGTCATGTAGTTCCTACTATACAGCCATATGTAAAAATTGCTCCAAATAACGTAGCTGCTCACACAATAGAATTCTCTGCAGCAGCCAAATCCAGTGACGGTGATAACGGACTAATAAATGCTTCAAAGGCATTAGCTCTTACCGCTCTCGATTTAATTATAGATAAAAACAAGTTAGACGAAATAAAAAGAGACTTTCAAATTAATGCGAAGCATTAAACCAAAGTATAAAGTACAGAGTACAAAGAAGGATACACTTGCTAGGGGTTTGGGCGTAAGCCAATGTAGGTTCTTTAACTTAGTAGATGCACTGTCAATAGTAGTGCAATAAAACTTTGTATATTAATAATCTTTGCTACAGAAAATCTTATAACTTATTCTTGATTGCTTGCGCAATCGCGTCATTACTGTTGTCAGCGAAGCTAACAACAGTTAAGTTTAAGGTTTACCTGACGTAAGGAAAGGTAAATCATCCTTCACTGTACTTTGTACTCTGTACTCCGTACTCTATTTTTAGTCATAATTAACAAGAGGAATTTTTAAATTTCTAATTCCTCCTCTTGGATTTTCCGTGTCACCTTTATACCTAGGGATTACGTGTACATGAAGATGCATAATTGTTTGCCCTGCAGCATATCCAACATTCACTCCAATATTGTATCCCTGTGGGCTATATTGAACGTCCAATATTTCTTTAACTTCATGTACAAGACTAAATATTCCAGCTGCTTCTTCTGGCGTTGCCTCAAACAAACTACTAAAATGCCTCTTTGAAATAATTAAAGTATGGCCTTCATTTACTGGGTATTTATCAAGTATTGCATAAGCATACTTATTTTCTGCTATATAATTTTCTCTATCAGAATTACAAAAAATACATTCCATTTAACAATCTCTCCACTTTCTAAATTTCTTCCCAATCAATATATTCATTAAGTACTTCAACACATTTTTCTATGTAAATTTGCTCCAATTCAGTAAATCTACCTATTTCTTCACTATCAATGTCTATTACACCATAAACTTTATTATTTTTTATTATTGGAACTACAAGTTCTGAATTTGACGCTGCATCACATGCTATATGACCTTCAAAGTTATGGACATTTTCTATTCTCATGGTTTTTCTTTCCTTTACCGCTGTTCCACAAACTCCATGTCCTATTTTAATTCTTGTGCAAGCAGGCAATCCCTGAAAGGGTCCCAAAACAAGTTCGCCATTCTTTATAAAATAAAAGCCACACCAATTTATTCTTCCAATAAGTGCATTTATAAGTGCAGCTGAATTTGAAATATTAGTTATAAAACTTTTTTCATCTTCAATTAATGGTCTAAGCATACCTAGCATAGTATCATATTTTTCCTTGGCATCCATATTTTCAAATAATTTTATATCAAACATCTTAATCCTCCTATAGATGAGCAATTTGTAATTTTCAAGCTTCATATTTCTTATCTACATTATACCACAACTTCATTCTTAGGCATCTATTCCAGAAAACTATATAATTCGCCACTTGTTTTTTCCATTTTTTATGATATAATTACAATTACTGTTATCATTCTAATTATCAGTTTATAGGTAAGGTGATTATATGTTTTTTAAAACAATTAAAAATTTATTGATAAATAACTTATGTTATGATGATGATAATTTCACACAAGATTTCTTTTATACAAACCTATTTCGTTCAAAATTCATATGTATTTTCTGTATATGTTTACAAATTATAACCACTGTAATTTACTTAATTGGACGCGCTCCCATATTATTTTCTTATACTTATACTATGTATTTTCACATTACTATGATAATAATCTCAACATTTTGGTTATTTTTCTTATGCAAATTAAATCATTTCATTAACATAAATAAGAATTTAATTTATATAGTACAATTTATTTTTACAAGCTATATACTTTTTTTAGGTGCATCGGCTTCCTTAATTGATCAGCCTGCGACAGACACAATATCTGTGTATCCTATTATTGCTATGGCAATAGCATTAACTTATTATTTAAAACCTACTTATTCCCTTGTTATATATTTATTCATTCACATACTATTTATTGTTTTTTCAATTACTTTTAAAAAATTAAGTTTACAACTTTCATTAAATATTTTTTATTCAACTATATTTGTGCTTTTATCATGGATAATATCTACTTTACTATATAAAAATAAGCTCAGTGATCTAAAAAATAGAAAGCTTATAGAACTAACAAATAGTAAACTTTTAAAAATCAATTCAAGTCTAAATGAATTATGCTGTACGGATTTTTTAACAGGAATAGCAAATAGACGTGAATTTGATAATTTTATTAATCTTGAATGGACTAAATGTAAACAATTGTCTATACCATTATCTGTGATTATGATTGATGTTGATTTTTTTAAATTATTTAACGATAACTACGGTCATCAAACTGGTGATTATTGCTTAAAGAAAATAGGACAGGCTTTATCAGAGAATTTGATAAATACTAATGGATTAGCGGCAAGATATGGTGGCGAAGAATTTATTGTTACCTTGGAAAACTATGATAAAACAGCCGCATCACTTAAAGCTGAAAGGATAAAGAAAAGTATAGCAAACTTAAACATTCCCCATAAATTTTCTCCAATTTGTAATTTTGTAACAATCAGCATTGGAGTAAGTACTGTTATTCCATCTAATAGTACCTCAATGAACTCTTTAATAGAAGATGCAGATATCGAACTATACAAAGAAAAAGAAAAGCATAATATTATGAGGTAATTATTGCGAAGTAAGAGCATTCTGGAACATTAAATAACATCAATAAATCTAAGAGGAATATTCTTAAAATCCTAAGAACTTTCAATAACTCACTAGCGTTCAAACAGATTGAAAATTCTAAGTCTTTTAAGAATATTCCTCTAAGATTTATAAGGTGTTATTTAAATCGTTCCAAAACACTCTTACTTCACAATTACAGTAGTTTAAGGTAAAAATTCCTCCGTACCTACGGAATTTTGGGCTAGTGCATAAGCTTTCATTTTTTACTAAATAATATGTTAAAAAATGCTAATTGGTATATTAATTAATCAGCTTATTTAAACATTTGGAAACAAAGATGTAGTAGATTAATCAAAGAACCTTCGGCAGGTGTATGAAAAAAATGATGTTAGGGAATAGTGGCGAAAAAATTTCTAAAATAAAATTGTATAAAACTTAGTGGAAAATTTTTTAAAGCTTTAGAGCCTTAGATTGTCTGAGCGTTTTTTTGCGAGTTATCGAAAGCTCTTAAGCTTTAAAAAATTTGCCGCTTAGTTTTATTAATTTTATTTAGGATTTTGAGCCGCTATTCACTAACATCATTTTTCTACGCCTACCAAAGGTTATTTGATTTTGCACTACACTTTGCTTCGCAATATTTAAAAGTTTCAAACCAATTAGCCTTGCTTCAATAACTCCTTAAGACGACTATAAATACATGTAGTCTCTTGTCCAAGGAATGTCGTTGTTTAATCCCTTTGTAAATAGGAATTGATGAATATCTATGTTTCCACAATTAAACGATGCAGCACAAGCATTTAAGTACATTCTCCACATTCTTATGAAAACTTCATCTTTGCTCTTTCTTATTTCTGGAAGTGCATTTTCAAAATTTCTTGACCAATTTTCAAGTGTTCTTCCATAATGCCTTCTTAAACTTTCTACATCTACAAGGTAAAAACCATCTTTAGTTAAACTATTTATAAGCTGGGAAACTGCTGGAACATATCCCCCTGGGAAAATGTACTTATTAATCCAACTGTTTGTACCACCTTCTTTTACTCCTGTTATGCAGTGAAGAAGTGAAATTCCACCTTTATTGAGTAATTTATTAACAGTATCAAAATACTCCTGAATATTATCTTTACCAACATGTTCAACCATGCCGACACTTACAACTCTATCAAAAGTTCTATTTTTAATTTCCCTATAATCAGTTAGAATAACTTCAACACTATTTTCTAGACCTTCTCTTTTTATTCTTTCTTTATCTGCCTCAAATTGTTCTTTACTTAAAGTTACACCAACAGCTTTCACTTTATACTTCTTAGCGGCTGTTATTATTAATTCTCCCCAACCACAGCCTATATCCAATAGAGTTTGTCCTTCTTTTAGTGATAATTTTTTAAGAATATGTTCCACTTTATTTTGCTGTGCTTCTTTAAGGGTAGTATTTTCATTTTTAAAATATCCACATGAATATGTCATTGTTTCATCAAGCCAAAGCTTGTAAAAATCATTACCAATATCATAATGATAATGTATATCTTCTTTACTCTTTTTTATGTTATTAGGGATAATTTTTATAAGCTTTTGATATTTTACACCATTACTCATAAAGCTTTCTTTATTATTATAAAGGGATTCTATAACTTCTTGAACATTTCCATCAATATCAAGTTTGCCTGTCATATAAGCTTCTCCTAATGTATTAAAGGGATCAGATATAACTCCTCCCTTGGGAATTACTTCATTAAAAATTACAGTAAATTTACTTTCTCCAGCACCATAATGTTCTACTTCACCATCCCAATATTTTATATCACATGGTTCAGAAAATAAATTTTTAAATAAAGTTTTATAAAATATTTTATCAGTACTTATCATGTATATTTTGCCTCCTAATTTGAATATTTTATTAATTAATTTTTATTAATAGCTTCTTCATGTTCTCTAAAGTATCCTTTAAAAGTTCAATATCTTTACTATCAGCTTTTCCAAGCTTCAGAGCAAAAGATTTTCTTAGTTCTTCTTCATATATTTGAACAAATTTAAGTCCTTTTTCTGTTAATTTTACATATATTATTCTTCTATCTGCTTCATCAAAAGCTCTTTCTACAAAACCAATCTTAACTAATTTATCCACCCAACATGTAACATTGGGCTTGGGTGCTGAAAGAATTTTACTAAGCTCTGTAATATTTATTTTTTCTTGATTTTTTATACAATATATTACTATTATATGTGCTCTTGCTATACCATTTTCTTTCAATAAAATATCTCCAACATTTAATATTACCTTTGAAAAAACAGGTATTACAGAAAAAATATCATTAAATAATTCATTCATCAAATTATTATCCATTAATAAACTCCTCAAAATTTAATTACAATATGTAACTATTATATATTATAACAATACTTTAGTTAAAAATGCAAATGTTTCATATCCAGTATTAACGAGTTACAGTTTCTTGTATTACACAAAATTATTTCTCAATTTGGACTTATTATTTTTTTTAATGCCTAAAAAAAACACCAGCAACCGTGCTGGTGTTATAAAGAGGAGGACTCTTATTTAGTACTTTTTGATGGATACTTCATATTAATGTAGTTAGGATTGAAGCATTCACCTATATAACTTATCACAAATTTATTATACAAAATATTTGTGTATTAAAAGTTTAGTTTATTAAAACATTTTGTAAATAAATTTTCACTTTTAGCATTTTATTCTGATTTAATTTTTAGCTTGTACTTTTGAAGAATGACCTAAATCGTTGACAGCATTTTTTATTGCTGCATCTATAAGCTGCCTTTTGTTTTCATCCATTTCAATATTTAACTCTTTAATCACACTTAAAACAACACTTTCTGCAACTTTTTCTCTATCTGCCTTACATATATCACCTGTATGATACAGTTCCTCTGCATCACCAACTGCAATTTGTGCCCACTTTTCTATTACTTGCAATGCACCAACCGCTGGATTGCCAGGTAAAACTTCATTAACAGTATCTATTATCTTATCCGACGTGTCTACAACTTTTCTAACATCCAATAAGACACTCGTAACATCTATTCCCTTTTTTTTAAGGTACGGAAATAAAAACATTATAGTTCCAATCACTCCGCCTACAACACCAAATATTATTGACAATGTTGCAATTTCGATACTAGTCATAATACCATCTCCTAAAATATATTCTATTTTAAAAGCTGGAAAAGTTACCTAAGGCATATAAAAAAAGGCTATGTTGACGAAGTATTACGCAAAAATATACGAAAGTTGCACTTATTATTTTTTTAAAATTCCTAAATTAGAAATTAACTATTCAAAAGCCATACTGCACAATTTAATATTCCTGCAAAGAACACCCAAATTATATAAGGTATCATAAGATATGCTGATACTTTATCAATTTTATAAAACTCAAAAGTTGTAAGCAATATAAATACAAACAAAATAAGTAATTCCAAAAATGCTAAACCATAAAGATTAAATCTAAAAAATATTATTGACCATATAAAATTTAAGCCAAGTTGTATTGCATATAAAATAATTGCTTTTTTTACATCCTTACCTTGCTTTCCGCTAATCCATATCCTATAGAAAGCTATTGCCATTAAAAAATATAATATAAACCAAACTATTGGAAATACATATCCTGGTGGTGAAAAAAAAGGCTTTTTTAAATTGCTATATCCCATTTTTCCTGCTCCACCTATAAAACCGCTTAAAGCGCCTATTCCTTCTGTAACTATAATGCTTATAAGCAAACCTGGTATATTTTTTTCACCATTAACCTCTAAAATATTCTTCACAATTACATTCCCCCTTGTATATGTTTGTAGATATATTACTTGAAAAATCGAAATTACAAATGCCAAGTTTATCCTTATAAATTACAATTTTTAGAGCAGAGTACAAAGTACAAAGTACAGAGTACAAAGAAGGATGATTTACCTTTCGTTTTACTCATGCAAATCTTAAACTTAAATGGTGTCAGCTTCGCTGAGCGCCATCAATAGCGCAATTGCGTAGCAATAAAAAAATAAGTTTTTAGATTTTTCGTAGTGATAACGGAGAAAAATCCTCCTTCATTGTACTCTGTACTTTGTACTTTGGCTTCTCCTCGACAAATTGTAATTTAACAGGATGAATTTGGTATAAGCAATTTCAATTTTTCAAATTGCTTATCTATATTTATTATTACTACTATTTTATAAATTAAATCACTATTTTATAAAAAAAATTGGACAAGGCAGAGTGCCTTATCCAATTCATAATAATTGTATTATTTCTTGTTTTATATCAAGTAATTCTTTAGTAAATAATCTTTTAATTTTATCCTCTTTATAAAATTCTAAATTTATTTCTTTTTTTATTATTCCCGGCTTTGAAGATAATACATATATTTTATCAGATAAAAATATTGCCTCTTCAATGTCATGTGTTATAAAAAGTATGGTTCTCTCAACCATCTTTTTCATTTCTAAAATCCATTTTTGCATATTGCCCTTTGTTATGGAATCTAAAGCTCCAAAAGGTTCATCAAGAAGCATTATTTCCTCAGATGAAAGAAAGGTTCTAAGAAAGCTAGCTCTTTGTTTCATTCCTCCAGAAAGCTCATATGGATATTTATTTTCATAGCCTTGAAGCCCCATAAGCTTAATATATTCATATGCTTTTTGTCTTGATTCTTTCTTATTGGAACCTTTTATGTCTAAAGGAAGGACTACATTGTTCATAATAGTTTTCCATGGCAATAGTAAATCTTTTTGCTGCATATACCCTATATTGCCTAAAACCATAATACTTCCAGCATCCTTATTAATTAGTCTCGCTATTATATTGAACAAGGTGCTTTTTCCACAGCCACTTGGTCCAAGTATGGAAACAAATTCTCCCTTCCTAACATCAATTGAAATGTTCTCAAGTATAGTTTTATTATCGAAACTTTTAGTTATATTTTTTAAACTAATTACTATATCCTTATCATTATTGTGGCAAGAATTCGTTTGTGAATGCATCTTTCGAATTTAACTCCTTTTTAATCAATCCTTTTTCCTTCAAGAATTTTGCATATCTATCCCATACTTCTGCCTTTTCAATTCCCCATTTTGGCGCATCTGCAATATAATGAGTTGCCATATATTTTTGACTTTCTACAGCTAATTTTTCATTTATCTCTGGAGCATATGAACAAAGTATTTTGGCACTTTCCTCTGGATTTTTTATTGCATACTGATATCCTTCCTCAGTAGCTTTCAAGAATTTTTTTACCTTTTCAGGATTTCCATTTATCATTTTATCGTTTGTTATTAAAATAGGTGTATAATAATCAAGCGCAGGATCCAAATCCTTAACTGGTATATAATTCAAGTCAATGCCTTTTAGCTTTGCATCAATCCCTGTCCAGCCTTCAAAAATCCATTCAAAATCTATATTTTTCTTTGTTCCTGCAAAAAAATCATCATTTCCTGTATTCACTATCTTAAGCTTGCTAAAATCAGCTCCGTTTTTCTCCATAACTGCCTTTAGCACAGCCGATTCTGATGGTGAACCCCATCCACCATAAACTTTTCCTTCAAAATCTTTAACAGTTTTTATATTTTTACTCTTTGGTGAAGCAAAACCAGATGTATTATGTTCCATTAAAGTGGCAATTGATTTAACAGGCAATGGTGAATCACCAGTAAGTGCATAAGTTACATCCTCTTGGTAACTTACACCAAAGTCTCCCTTTCCAGCAGCTATGAGCGTTGTAACTGCTGTATCTCCAGGCTGCTGCACTTTAACATCTAAGCCTTCTTTTTTGTAGTAACCCTTCTTTAAAGCTACATATATACCTGTATGATTTGTATTTGGTGTCCAGTCCAATATAACAGTGGTTTTATCTAAAGTTTTATTTGTGCCTTCCTTTGCATTACTAGCCCCGCATCCAGAAAATACTACTACACTTATCATTAATGTTGCGAATAAAGCTACTATTTTATTTTTTTTCACTGTAAATCCCTCCCTAATGTATCATTTCCAATGTATTAATTTTTTACCTATGAACTCTATAATATATATAATTAATATACTTACTACAACTATAACTAAAATTGCCGCAAAAACTTTATCCAAAGCATAGGCGCTTTTGGCTCTAACCATATATACACCTATGCCGCTGTCGCCTCCAAGCCATTCCCCTATTACTGAAGCCATTATCATATAAGTTGCTGCTATTTTTATTCCTGAAAATAAATTAACCATAGCATAAGGAAGCTTTAAATGATAAAAAGTTTGAAATTTTGATGCTTTCATGGTTTTAAATAAATTAATATAATCCTTGTCAACTTTTTCAAATCCATCCATAATGCTTATAACTATTGGGAAAAAACAAGTTATAATTACCACTATAATTTTAGGCATCGTCCCAAAACCAAACCATATTATAAACAATGGAGCAATTGCTATCGTTGGTATTGTTTGAGAAATTATTAAAATTGGATAAATTGATTTTTTAACTATTTCAAAGCTGTCCATAAGAACTGCAAGTACAAAAGACAAAAATATTGATATAATAAAGCCTACAATAGATTCATATATGGTTACTTTTGTATTTTCAATTATTACATTAAAGTCACTTACAAGTGTTTTAACTATCTCTATTGGTGACGGAACTATATATGCTGGGACCTTCTTTACTTCTACAATAACCTGCCAAAGTATTATGCATACAACTAAAGTAATTATGGGATATAATTTATTTTTGATACTTTCCAACTTTTTCATCCATAGTCACGCCTTCAGCTTTGTAATCTATTTTTACAACAGATGCAACTCTTGAAGCCCCTTCTTTAATACATATATCTTGTGCCTTTTTCACAATTTCCATAAGAGTATCTAAATCACCCTCCATAGTAGTTTCCATTGGCCCTACTATATGTTTAACACCTGTTGACTTTATATATTCTATAACCTTGTCAACTACTGGATATATCCTCTCCTCAGGCACATTTGGGATTATTTGCAAACTAACATTTATTGATTTCATAATTTTACTCCTTCTTTCTCTAACATTAATTTTAAATTTTGAAAAATTTCATTTCTTGTTTCCTCGTATGGAAGTCTTTTTATAGCTGAAATTTGCTTTACTATATTTTTTACTTCATGTGGATAACCATACTTACCATTTACCCATTCTAATGAAGTTGGTCCATCTGTTTCTGTTAAAATTTTATTTAAAGGTACCAATTTAACTATTTCTTCTGTCAAACTTGAGTAACCTATATCAACACTTATAGTAAAATAGCAACCATAATCTATTAATTTTTTTAATACTTCTAAATCTCCGCTGTACCAATGTATTATTGGACTTTTTAATTCATACTCTTTTATATATGTAAGTATTTTCTCTTCTGCACCTTTAGTATGCATATTCGTAATTTTGTTATATTCTCTAGCCTTACTTATAAAATATTCAAAAACACTTATCATACTAGGATATTTATCCTTTTCAGTTACCCAAACAAAATCTAGTCCTATTTCTCCAATAACCTTACATTCCCTTATGTAACTTTCAAACATATCCAATTTTTTATAATTATTATGTGCTTCCCAAGGATGAATTCCAAAGCAAGGTATTATATTTTTATTATCCTTACTAAGCTTTTTAGTGAAATTATAACTTTCAACATCCATAGAACAGCCAAGTGTAACTATGTTATCTTCTTTAATAATATGAAGAGCCTTTTCTAATTTTTCCTTATCCTTAAAAAAGTCTAAATGATTATGTGCATCAACAAACATATTACGCTCCCTTTAATTTTAAGCAAAATAAAGAGCGCTACTTTTAAAAATAGCGCTCATGTATTCTACATGTGAATTAAGCTTTCCTTCGTCGGTGTTATCCGCATCAGGTTCAAAGGGTTAAAGTTTTAAAAACCTCTCTCAGCCAAAAATGGCACCCCCAGCACTAAAAACAATATTAATTAATAACAAGTACATGTTAACATTAATCTTACATTTTGTAAACAAAAAATTTTTATAATCTATATTTATCTATGATTGAAAAGTGATAATGTCTTAGTGTACCACATTTGATTATGTCCCAAAAAATAAAATTTATAGTATAATAAACCTCATTGCTAGAAATGAGGAGGACATAATGAGAAAGGTGTATTTAAAAATGAATGAAGAATTAAAATATAAAGTTATTAAGAAGTTAATAGATAGTAACGGTAGCAAGCAGAGAGCAGCAATTGAGTTAGGGTGCACTGTTAGACATATCAACAGAATGATTAATGGGTATAAAGAAAAAGGAAAAGCTTTTTTTGTTCATGGCAATTGTGGAAAAAAGCCATCTCATACTATAGATGATTCAGTAAAAAAAGATATTATAGATTTATACAAAACAAAATATGAAGATGCAAATCTAACACATTTTTCTGAGCTCTTAGAAGAAAGGGAAGAAATAAAAGTCTCAGCAACAACTATACGTTCTATCCTTTTACAGGAATTCATCCTATCCCCTAAGGCAAAGCGTTCTTCTAAAAAAGCTTTGTGTAACAAGCTTAGAGACTTACAAAAAGATACTAAATCAAAAAAAGAAGCCACTACCATTCAAAATACTATCCTTGATATAGAAGATGCTCATCCTAGACGTCCTAGATGTGCTTATTTTGGTGAAATGCTTCAAATGGATGCTTCTGTTCATCTTTGGTTTGGTGAAAATAAAACACAGCTTCATATAGCTGTGGATGATGCTACTGGATCAATTGTAGGTGCTTATTTTGATAATCAAGAAACCCTTAATGGCTATTATCATGTGCTTTATCAGATATTAACTACTTATGGCATTCCTTATATGTTTTACACTGATAAACGTACTGTTTTCGAATACAAAATGAAAAAGTCATCTTCAATAGAAGATGACACATTTACTCAATTTGGTTACGCATGTAAGCAATTAGGAATTGAAATAAAAACCAGTAGCGTTCCACAAGCAAAAGGACGTGTGGAACGCATGTTTGAAACTCTACAATCGCGGCTCCCTATAGAACTGCGTTTATCTGGTATAAGCACAATTGAGCAAGCAAATGAATTTTTAAACTCCTACATAAAAAAATTCAATGCTCGATTTGCTTTACCTGTTGATAATATCAAATCTGTGTTTGAAACGCAACCCAATATTGAAAAAATCAATTTAACTCTTGCTGTGCTTGCTGGTAGGAAAATAGACAGCGGAAGTTGTGTAAAATACAATAAAAGATATTATCTTCCTGTAGATACTAATGGACACCCTGTATATTATCATAAGGGAACCTCCGGATTAGTTATAAATGCGTTTAACAATGAATTATTATTTTCTGTTAACGAAAAAATTTATGCCCTTGAATTGCTTCCAGATCATGTTCCCTCGTCAAAGAACTTTGATCTTGCACAAACTACAAAAGTTCCAAAGAAACGCTACATACCACCTATGAGTCATCCTTGGAAGCAGGCTTCATTTGAACAGTATTGTAGTAAGCAAGCTCATAGGCAAAAGGAAAGCATAGCATAAATTTATAAATCTATTTTCTTAAAAATCGAAGATTTTTAAGGTTTATTTGCCATACCTTAAAATAGAGTCAGACCATTAATAAAGCACCAGCAAAAACTGGTGCTAATAATTAAAACTTTTTAGGACATTTTCAAAAATGCTTGACACAAAAAATTTTTATAATCTATATTTATCCTATTAATTTCTTTATAATGCTTTCTTTTTTCTTCAGCTCACTAAATTTATTTAAATACGTTTTTTCACCATACAATTTATAAATAGTTTCTGAAAATTCTAAGAAATCACAGTTACCTGCCCTCTCGCCTATTCCAGTAACAGTACAATCAACATATTCAGCTCCAGCCTTCAAAGCCCCTAGTGAATTTATTATTGCCATACCAAAATCATTATGGGCATGCATTTCTATTTCTATTGGTACAGCCTCTCTTATTTTGTTTATTTGATAAAAAACTCTTCTTGGATATAAAATACCAACAGTATCAGCATATCTCACTCTTTTAACACCAATGTCGTAAAGTAACTTACAAATTTCTATAAGGAAATTTACATCTGCCCTTGAGGCATCCTCTAATCCAACCGTCACCTCATATCCCTTATCTAATGTGTATTTAACACACTTTTTAATATTTTCAAGTACCCAACTTTTATTCTTTTTTAATTTTTCTTCAATTTGAATATCAGATACTGGAGCTGATATATGAATTATATCCACAGAACATTCCATAGATTCATTAATATCCTTAATGTTCATTCTATTCCATGATGATATTTTACTTTCAAGTCCTAATGCAGCTATTTCTTTTATACTCTCCTTTTCATCTCCCCCCATAGCTGCTATACCAGCTTCAATTTGAAATATCCCAATATCATTAAGAATTTTAGCAATTTCTACTTTTTCTTTTGTGCCTAAAGCTATACCAGCTTTCTGTTCACCATCCCTCAATGTTGTATCAACAATTTTAATACTCATATTTTTCTCACCTCCAATTACTAAAGATAAGGCATAAGCTTCAAATTTTATTAGTCATATTTGCATATAGTTTAATCAATTCTTTGTCTAAAATATTCCTTCTTAAATTTACACTTTTACTTCGTATGTTTCTTAAAAGTTCATCAACATCAATTTTATTTGGATTAAGATTTAATTGTGCTAATTTAGTAACAACTGCTTTTTTACCAGAATGCTTGCCAATAAACATTTGCCTCTCTGCGCCTATCTCACATGGGCTATACGGTTCATAAGTTTTTTCATTTTTTTCTATTCCGTCTACATGAATACCAGATTCATATTTAAAAATATCATCCCCTAGTATAGGCTTCATAGCAAAAATCTTCTGGTTTACAAGTTTCTCATATATTATTTTAATTTTACTAATCAATTTTAAATTACCAGTAAACTCCCCACTATTTATTACCTTAAGCGCAAGCATAACCTCTTCTAAAGCTGCAAATCCATATTTTTCTCCATTAAATGCTGTTGTGATAAAATCAGCCCCATCCAAACAGCCTTCTATAGCTATTGCTGTTGCGGCAAAATATTCATTTTGAGGACAAAAATCTATTAATACAGAAAATTCATTTTTTATGTTCTTTATAAACTTACTCCAGCTATTAAAATTATATTTTTTCACATTGTTAAATCTAATTGATGCTATATTGAAATTATTTAAAATCTCATAGTTTTCATTCAAAAAATCATCATTAATTGTTTCAATATCTATTTCTAATATAATTTTCCAATTATTCATCTTTGCTATTACGTAATTTTTCATATTTCTAGCTAAATTACAATTCATAATTACATATCTAAAATTATAATCCTTAATTTGCCCAATATCTTCCTCCGCTTCTACCCTAACTGCATAAATAATGTTTTTATGAAAGTTTCCTATTTGATTAATGGATCTAATATCAATTTCAATTATGTCGACACCTATTGCAGCAAGTAAATCAACATATTCAACGAGATCTTTTTTTTCTAATATATCTAATTTTCTGACTATTTCAGGTATAGATCTATCTATTATAAATTTTTTCTTACCATTAACTATGACAGCCATTATTCATCCTCCTTTTGATTCATTCTTACTATAAGAAGCATGGAAAATGATAATATATACAATATTGCTGCAAATGCAGTAGCTGCCTTTATATCACATTGCATAAGTGTATATATTTCAAGTGGAATAGTTCTTGTTTTATTAAGTATATTTCCTGCAAACATAAGGGTTGCTCCAAATTCCCCCATTGATCTAACCCATGCCAGTATAAGTCCTGATATTATGGAATTTTTAAGCATTGGAATTATAACCCTTATATTTGTTTCAACTTTACCTGCTCCAAAAACATAGGTTGCTTCAAAAATTTCATGTGGCACACTTCTTATAGAATCTCTAAGCACTCTAACATAAAATGCAGACGATACAAATACCTGTGCAATTACAACAGCTATAGGTGTGAATACAATATCTATATTGTGCTGTGCTAAAAGGCTTCCTATAAATCCACCATTTCCTAAAGCTAATAAAAGAGCAATACCAGCAACTGCTGGAGGCAAAACAATTGGCATTTCTACTATGATATCAAGTAATTTGGCTACTTTATTGTTTGATATCCCCGCTATATAAAAAGCCATAGCAGTACCCAAAATAAAGGTTATTAAAAGTGAAATCAAAGAAGTTGCCAAGCTTAAAAGTATACAATTAAAATTTTCTGTGTTACATATATTTTTTATTATATTGTATATTCCTGCATATTTCATTAAGGCTAAAATAGGAAATATAAGGAAAAGAATATAAATTGCGGCCATACAACTTATGGTAGGAGATAATATTCTATCCATAACAAAGCCTTTTCTAATTGTTTTTAGCATTGCACCTGTATACCCTTTTTTTAACTTTATATCATCTTCAACCATAATAAACCTCCTACGAATAAAATCTATTTTACAGTAAAGCCATATTTATTCATCAAAGCCTTTCCTTTATTAGAAGTAAGGTACCTAAGAAAGGTTTTAGCTGCTTTTTTATGATTAGATGCACTTATAATTGCTACAGGGTATTCTACATTTTGCTTTGAAAACTCTTTATCCATTATAATTTGAATTTTATCTTGATTTGATTTGTTTATATCAGTTTTATATACTATTCCAACATCAGCATTTCCCATTGCAACTTTACTTACAATATCTTTAACATTTAATTCACTGCTTTTAATATTTTTCAAAATTTTATTGTAAGTATCTTTATCAATAACTTTATCAACAACTGCCTCATTAATTGCCTTATAAAAATATGCTCCACAAGGTACCGATTTATCACCAACTACAATTTTAACTCCATTCTTTGCCAAGTCTTTTAGTGAATCAATATTTATTTTACTGTCCTTGTATTTACCAATTACCAGCTGGTTTTTAGTAAATATAGTGCTGCCTTCTACCTTTTTCTCATTTATTACCTTATCCATATTTTTAGTATCCGCAGATGCAAATACGTCGGCAGATACATCCTGCTCAATTAAAGTTACAAGCTGCTGACTTCCCGCAAAATCGAAGGAGATTTCAATGTTTTTTTCTTTTTTAATATCCTTCCCCATTTCTGTAAAAGCTTCTGTAAGACTTGCTGCTGCTAAAACTATTATTTTTTCCTTGGGAGCTTTTTTAACAGCAGTTACTTTTTTAGAACTTACACTAGAGCATGAACACATTAAAAATACTATTACCATCAAGGTAGAAATAAAAAATACTGCTCGCTTTTTAATCATTTAATACACCTTCTCTTATTTCTAATTCAATTTTTTTCACAGCTAATTTTATACCATTATTTACAGTGTCATACATTTCCATAACTTTTATTCCAGCTTCCTCTAACTTTTTTCGTGGTTCAAATCCAACTCTAAGCGCTAAAACGGCATCGCAATCTTTAACTGTTTTAATAGTTTTTGTTATCTTATCCTCATGATCATCACAATTTAATATTCCAGTACAATATTTATCAACATCTCTTTTCTCCAAAAATCTGATCTTGCCTTTATTGTATGTGTAAATAAAAAATTCAGTAGCATGTCCGAAATGCTGATCTATATTAACTCCGGATCTAGAGGATATAGCAAATTTATATACTTTACTGTTTTTTTCTATTTCTTTCTCTTCGATCTTTTGACAGCCACCTTTGCAACCTGCTTCGCAGGTAATTCCCCTAAAATCTATTGAGCAATCCGTATCTAGAGTACCTATTGCATCTGCTCTGCACTGCTTACAATGGTACATTTGTTTTATATCAATTTCGCATTCTTTTCTTTTTTGATCTATTTCCATTTTAGTTACCAGAGGAAGCTTTTCAAATGCACTTCCTTTTACCGGAATCATCTGCATTATATTAGTCATATATGCTCCACATTCTTTGACTTTTTTAACTACATCCTTTATATGCCAATCATTTATTCCTTTAAGCATAACAATATTCACTTTACAAACTATACCCTTAGAACACAAATATTTAAGTCCTGATATTTGATTATTCAAAAGTATTTCTGCACCATCTTCACCTACGTATTTATTTCCTAGATAATTTACTTCTTTATATATTTTAGCTCCAATTTTTTTATCAACTGCATTTATAGTAACTGTAACATGAGAAACACCTAAATTTATAAGTTCACTCGCATAAAAGGGAAGCATAAGCCCATTAGTCGACAAACAAAAAGTGGTCTCTGGACTTTCTTTTTTTATGAGTTCTAAAGTTTTTTTAGTTTCATTAAAATTTGCAAGAGCATCCCCTGGCCCTGCTATACCTACTACTGTTAAGTTCCTCATCCTAGTCCTAACAATCTTGAATTTTTCAAGTGCCTCAAGCGGAGACAAAACCTCACTTGTAACTCCAGGTCTACTTTCATTTACACAATCGTATTTTCTACTGCAATAATTACAGCTTATATTACATTTAGGTGCAACTGGTATATGCATTCTGGCATATTTATGTGCGTCATCACTAAAGCATGGATGTGTACAAGTTTTATTTTCTAATTTTTCTTTCTTTCCTATATTTAATGTAGGAACATAATATTCATCATAAGCTTTTTGTCTAAAAGTATTTTCTGTTATTTCTAACATAGCATTTGATATCTCATCTATAAGCACCGCTGAGCCATTATAACCTGTTATAATTTTTCTCTGTGCACCTACCCTGTCATGTACAGGAAATCCTATTCTTATTATTTTAATTCCAAGCCTTTTTGCCATTCTTCTTCCATCAGAATTTCCAATAAACAAATTTACTTTAAACTTTTTTGCATATTCCTCTATAGTCGCGAAATCAGTATCGTCTAGAATTATTCCATCCTCTTTTTGATTTTTTATTTCATCTACAAGCTGAGACTTTATCAATTTATTTTTTGTTCCAACAGCAGCAAGCTTTATAGTAACGCCATTTTCTAAACATGTTCTTGCCGCAGCTAGTACAAGCTCTGGTTCACCATATATTATTACCCTTGCTTTTCCTGTATACTTATGATTATCTATCATGCCGTCTAGGTATCTTCCCCTTTGAATGTCAAATTCTTCTGGAACCGATATTCCACTTATTTTTGATATCAATTTAATAAATTCTTCTGTATTTCTAATACCAATGGGGATGCCACATTTATACAATGGAACTCCAAACTTATCTCTTAAGTAGGCTCCTGGAGATTGTTCTTCTGAAACTGTCATTCCCATTTCAATAGTCGCCATGGCTCCAGACATTTTCCTAATATCCTCTACCTTTGTTCCTCCTTTAGGAATTCTTAAATATTTATCATTATGAGGGGAATCCAGTGTATTTGATATATCAGGAAAAATAGTGTACTGAATTCCAAAGCAATTTAATATTTCCTTTATATTTCTTACATCTCCAGGATTTAAGTTAGCACAAATAATATTAATACTTTGAAAGTTTATAGATTTTTCAGTGCAAAGCCTTTCAATTATTTTTCTTAAAGCCCAGTAATATCCTTCAAATTGTGTACCGCCATATCCAGGCGTGGAAACTGGTATTATTTCTATTTTATCTGTAATTTCTTTTTCTTCTTCGCAAAACTCAGCTATTATCCTTTTTATATCTTCTCCTATAGTTTCTGCAAGGCAAGTTGTCATTACGCCTATAGTTGACGGATTATATAGTTTTATCATATTTTTCAACCCTTTTTTAAGATTCTCGGTTCCGCCATACACCGTTCCATTCTCTGTTAGTGCTGAAGAAGCTATATCCACAGGTTCATTATAATGAGTTGCCATATGCCTTCTAATATATGTACTGCAACCCTGTGAACCATGCAATATTACCATATTATTCTCAATACCTTTAAAAGCCATGATTCCGCCCATTGGCATACACATTTTGCATGGGTTTACATCCACATTAACCATATTTTTGTTTGGCATTTCAATCATCTCCTTAAGCTATACATATTTCCAAACGGGACTATTAACCGTTAAATCTATTTCTTCTGCAAAATTAACTGCTCCCTCAAACCCTGATAAAATGTGTTTTCTTTCATGGTTATGATCACAAAAAGCAACTCCAAGCTTATAAGCAAGAGGTCTTTCTTTAACACCTCCAACAAGTATATCTGCCCCCTTTTCAAGCATAAATTTTTCAAGTTCGTAGGGGTTAGCATCATCTAATATAACTGTTCCTTCTTTTGTAATACTCTTAATAATTTCATAATCCCGCGGTTTCCCTGTTTGAGTTCCAACCATTACAGTTTCAATTCCAAGTTCATTAAATTGTTTTATTAAAGATATTGCCTTATAACCACCGCCAACATATATAGCCGCTTTTTTACCAATTAGCCTTTTCCTATAATATTCAATAGTTTTCTGTATTTTTGCCTTTTCTACTGATATAAATTTTTCTGCCTTTATCATGACTGCTTCATCGCCCAAAAGACTTGCAATTTGAAGAATAGAATTTTCAGTATCAGCTACTCCAAGAAAGCTAACTCTAATATATGGTATGTCATAAAGCTCCTCCATCTTTTTACCCAAATATTCCATAGAACCAGCACATTGAACTATATTTAATTTTGCCTCTGGTGCTTTTAAAAGTTCATCACATTTACTATCCCCAGTAATTTTAGCTACAACTTCAATTCCTATTCTCTTTAAATAACTTTGAATTACCCAAACTTCACCAGCTAGATTAAAATCCCCAAGATAATTAATACCATTAATTTTATTTTTACTTTTTTTATTTCCTATAAGCTTTAAAATAGCATTACAGGCTGCTCTATACCCGCTTGCCTTATTTCCAGAAAACCCTGGCGATTTTACAGGTATTACTCTTAAAGGGTACTTTTCTTCAGCTCTTTTGCAAACCGCATCTATATCATCTCCAATAACACCAACAATACAGGTTGCATAAACAAAAATCACCTTAGGATTAAATTTTTCTACAATTTCATCTATAGCTGCTACCAATTTTTTTTCTCCACCAAATATTACATCTGTTTCACTCAAATCTGTAGAATAACTATTTCTAAATATTTCAGAGCCACTTGTTAAGCTCCCTCTTAAATCCCAAGTATAGCTTGCACATCCAATAGGTCCATGAATTAAGTGAAATGCATCTGTTATAGGATTCAGCACAACCCTAGCCCCACAGTAAACGCAAGCTCTTTGGCTTACTGCACCAGATACACTATCTTCATCACACCTAAGCTTTGAAGCTTTATTTTTAGAATTGTAACAAACAAATTCCTTTCTATCCTCTAAAACCTGCGATTCTAACTCCATAATATTACCCCCCTTTATTATGTAGATAAGCAATTTCAAAAGTTAAAATTGCTTGCACCAAATTCATCCTGTTAAATTACAATTTGAATCAGAGTAGAGAGTAAAGAGTAGAGAGTAGAGTAAATGTAGATTTACCTTTCGCTTATCTCAGACAAATTTTAAAACTTAATTGATTCAGCTGCACCAAGCCCTGTATCTTATGGCATGCGCAAGCATTAAGTTGTAGATTTTTCGAAGCATAGCGGAGAAAAATCATCCTTCACTGTACTCTGTACTCTGTACTTTGTACTCTGACTTAAGTCTCGTTCTATCTAACTACTTCAAAGTCTTCGTCACTGCATTCTCTCTCAATCTTATCTAGCATTGCATTACACATAGCTTCTACAAGTTTTATAGCTCCATTATATCCAACCATTGGCGTATACTGGTGCCCATATCTATCCATTATGGGAAATCCAAAGCGAACAAATGGAATATTCTCTGCTCTGGCAATAAATTTTCCATAAGTATTTGACATAAGTAAATCTACACCCTCGTTTTTTATCCATTGATGTATTTCAAAAAAATCACTTTCAGCTTTAACCTTACACTCTTCTTCAACTTCTGATTCCTTAATCATCTTTTTAATTACATTTTCAAATTCTTGTCCCGGAGTCCCTGTTATTATATATTTAGGTATCATTCCTAATGCAAGCGTAAATTGAGTAAGAGGAATAACTATATCTGGATCACCAACTATTGCCACTTTTTTACCATGAAAGTATTGATAGCTATCAAGCATTAAGTCAACTAATTGTCCTCTTTCATTTTCAAGCTCTTCTGGAATCTCCTTTCCTGCATACTTAGCTAAAGTCATTAAAAGTTCATCCATTGCATCTATGCCAATAGGAGTTTTAAGCGTTTTAAAGGGAACCTTACATTTTTTTTCAAGAGTTTTAGCTCCAAGTTCAGAAGCATAGCTTCCAAAAGCAAAGGTAGTACTAGAATTTCCTGCATCTGTTATGTCCTCAATTGTAGCTCCCCCTTTTGGAAACATACTAAATTTCCCAGTGTTAGGAGCATCAAATACACCACTTGTATCTGGAAATATAATATACGGTATATTCATAACGCTAAATATCCTCTTCATCTCCTTCATATCTGCTGGGCTTACAAAACCTGGTATTATATTAACCTTTCCATTTTTCTTTCCATTACTCTTAGAAAGATAAGAAACCATTCCTTTTACCATGTTTGAAAATCCAGTAACATGGGAGCCTATATAGCTTGGAGTATTTGCATGAATAACTATTTTTCCCTCTGGTATATCCATCTCTCTTATATAAGTTGGCAAGTCATCTCCTATAGTTTCTGAAAGACAAGTTGTGTGGATAGCTATAATGTCTGGGTTATAAAGCGCAAATATATTCTTAACTGCAGTTTTTACATTTGCACCGCCTCCAAAAACACTAGCACCTTCTGTAAAAGAACTTGAAGTGGCTGCCGCTGGTTCTTTAAAATGTCTCGAAAGCACTGTCCTGTGGTAAGAGCAACAGCCTTGTGAACCATGGCTATGTGGAAGACAGTTGTGAATTCCAAGTGCCGCATACATTGCTCCTACTGGCTGGCAAGTTTTAGCTGGATTTATTCTTAAATATTTTCTATCTACTAATTCCTTAGGTGTAACATCTAACATCACTCTTCACCTCCAACAACTTTTCCTTCTATTAAAGCTTCCTTTTTCCACGGTGGAGTAACATACCTCCAGGCTGGTGTATAAATTCCTGCTGCAAGCTCCCTTGCAAATATAACAGCACCCTTAAAGCCTGCATACGGTCCAGTATAATCATAGGAATGAAGCTGTCTTGACAATACTCCTTGCTTCTCAATAGCATACTTTTCCTTTATACCTGTTAAAAACATATCTGGATTTAATTTTTTTATAAAGGTGTGCATCTCATGATAATTCATGTCATCAACTGCAATGGTGTTTTCATCCATTTCCTTAATCATTCCACCATAATATTCAATTGGAACACCCTGACTTCTAAGCTCAGCTTCTTTTTCTTTTGGTAATATTACTCTAAATTTTTCATCATCAGGGGTAATAGTTAATTCCGGTATATTTTTACTATCGGCATCTGTTTTTATTGTAGGAATAACTTCTCTTCCTTCATAATCATCACGATGAGCAAATTCATAGCCAGCTACTATTGTTTTAATCCCAAGATCCTTTAAAAGTACTTGATAGGTATGCGATCTAGAACCACCTACAAATAAGCAGGCAACTTTTCCCTGAAGCTTTTGCTTATAATATTCAATTTCTCCTTCTATTTCTGAAAGTTCTTCTGATATAACCTGTTCCGTTCTATCATAAAGTTCCTTTTCATCAAAAAACTTTGCTAAATTTCTTAAAGTATCTATAGTACCTTGTATACCTATAAAATTGCACTTCATCCATGGAATTCCATACTTAGTATCCATCATTTCAGCTATATAATTTATGGATCTATGGCATTGAACTAAATTTACATCTGCTGTATGGGCATTTTGAATTTCCTCGTAAGCTGCATCGCCCGTTAAAGTTGTCACAATATTATAGCCTATCTTTTTTAGAAATCTCTCCATTTCCCACGCGTCTCCGCCTATATTATATTCTCCAAGTATGTTTATTGAATATTTCTTATGCTTCCAATTTCCAGTACCGATTATTTCCTTCATAACTCCATTATTGGCAATATGATGACCTGCTGATTGAGTTACACCTCTATACCCCTCACAGCTAAAGGCAATAACATTAATTCCATATAATTTTTTAGACTCCTGGGCTACTGCATTTATATCATCACCAATAAGCCCTACAGGACATGTAGCATAAATACCTATAGCTTTAGGATGAAAAATTTCAACTGCCTCTTTTATTGCATTTCTCAGTTTATTTACTCCACCAAAAACTATATCGCTTTCCTGCATATCTGTTGAAAATACATATTCAGTAAAGTTTTGTCCTCCATCTTCTACTTTAGATTTAAATCTTCTTCCTCCCCAAGTATAAAAGGAACATCCAATAGGTCCGTGAGTTATATGCACCATATCTTTTATTGGACCCATGACAACACCTTTACAGCCAGCATAGCAACAGCCCCTTGAAGTGATTACTCCCGGTACTGTCCTTACATTTGCATTAATTTGAGGTTTTGGATTTTCATTAGTTTTTATTACAATATGGTTTTTTCTATTTTTATAGGCTTTAGCTGGATATTTTTCAAGAGCAATATCAACAACCTTTTTCATTTTATTTTCCATATAAATAAGTTCACCTCTCTTATTATTTTTTATAAGGCCTCTTCACCTATTTCTCCAGTTCTAATTCTGTATACATCAGTTACATCCGATATGAATATTTTTCCATCTCCTGGATTAGATGTCCTATTGGTATCAATTATAAGTTCAACAAGCTCATTAACATCTTCATCATTTACTAACATAGTTAGCATTCTTTTAGGAACAAGCCTGTGAATTTCAGAAATATCTTCTACAAACTTTCTGTCTTCAACAGCCTTATCCTCAATAGATTCATCGTCTATCATTAAGAACTTAACCTTCTTTTTTCCTCTTCCAACCACTTTCCTACAGGTGAATGCTGGAAATTCACTTTTTAAAAGTACCTCCTTGGTGGCATTAATCATGTTCATCCTAATAATTGCAGTAATCTCTTTCATATTATTCCTCCTGACTACAGCGACTTTGTACCAGAGCTGATTGTATAAGCTTCAAGAACAGCGCTTACAAATATCTTTCCATCACCAAAGGCTCCCTTTTCACCGGTCTTAGCATTTTTAGCTATTATCCTTACAACCTCATCTTTATCTTCATCATTTATTACCATCATAAGCATTTCTTTTGGCAATTCATCATAATAAATTTCTCCAACCTTTATCCCTCTCTGCTTTCCTCTTCCTGCAACTTCATATTTAGTTACAGCAGGAAATCCAGCGTCACATAATTCCGAAAGCACGGAAGCTACCTTTTCTGGTCTAATAATAGCTTTTACCATTAACATTGTTGCATCTCCTCCTATTTTATGTTAAAATACATTAATTAGAGTTATTGTATTTTAATTTTCTTTAGGCGTGTCTCTCATTCGTTCTGCTAAAAACTGCGAGATACGCTCATTTTTTTCATATCCATTCATAATCACTCCAATAGTCCATGTTCCATAAGTATAGCTTCCAGCTTTTCTTGCTTCATCGGCTTTGGTATTACGAACATATCATTTCCATCTATAGCTTTAGCCAAAGCTCTATATTCATCTGCTTGCTCATCTTTAGGATTGAACTGTATAACTGTTTGCTTGTTTATCTCTGCTTTTTGTACTTCATGACTACGTGGTACAAAGTAAATAAGCTGTGTTCCAAGCTCTTTTGCAAAGGCTTCCAAAAGTTCTTTTTCATTTTCAACCTTTCTACTGTTACATATAATTCCTCCAAGTCTTACTCCACCGGAATTAGCAAACTTGCTTATACCTTTTGATATATTATTTGCTGCATACATTGCCATCATTTCACCGCTGGCAACTATATAAATTTCCTTTGCCTTTCCTTCACGTATTGGCATGGCAAATCCGCCACATACAACATCGCCTAAAACATCATAAAAAACATAATCCAAATCATCCTCATAAGCTCCTAATTGTTCAAGCATATTTATAGATGTAATAATTCCCCTTCCTGCACATCCAACTCCAGGCTCTGGTCCACCAGACTCAACACACTTAATATTTCCAAAACCTGTTTTCATTATTGTGCTTAAATCTACATCCTCTCCTTCCTCTCTTAATGTATCAAGAACTGTTCTCTGTGCTAGTCCTCCTAAAAGCAATCTTGTTGAATCTGCCTTGGGATCACAACCTACTACCATTACTTTTTTCCCCATTTCAGCAAGTCCTGCAGTAAGATTTTGGGTCGTAGTAGACTTGCCAATACCACCTTTACCATAAATAGCCACTTGTCTCATTTTAATTCCTCCTTTTATAATAAATGTAATTAAATTTAATTATTGTAAATTTAATTATTTATATAATATATCAAAATTATATTTAAAGTCAACATTTTATTGATAGTTTGTTAATTTACAGTGGTTAATTTTAAATATATGTTAACGTTTAGCATTAAATATTATCATTTAGTTATTACACATGGTTTTTTATAGTCAATTTAGTAATATAATATTTAGACTACTTATGCATCGTTCAAAAATCGTAAAAATCTAATTTTATATTATTTTTAGTCATGTTAATTAATGTTTAAATTAGTTTTACATCTTTCTATTGTTTTATTTAAAGTGAAATTTTGTTTTAACTCCTTATATACAAATTAGCACAATTCATATATAACTAAAAAAAATATGATTATGTAAACCATTTTTATGTTATTGTCATTAATCAAGTTGTATTTTTATTAATTTTATACTAAAATTGTATTATAATTGTATATTTGTAAAAACATATTTAGGAGGTAACTAATATGCAAGATGAAACTTTAACTCCTTTGGATGTTTCAAAAATTCTTCGTATATCAAAAAATACCGTTTATGAACTTATTAAAAGAGGTGAACTAAATTGTTATAGGGTTGGTAAAAAAATCAGAATAGATTTAAAAGATGTGGAAAACTACAAAACTAGATATCAAGATAAAAAGCAAGCCCCCTTTCATGAGGAAGAAACATATTCATCCTTTATAAACAACCTTTTACCACTGGATGAAGAATACCATAAAAATAACTTCATAATTTGTGGACAGGATATCCTTCTTGACGTGTTATCCCGTTATCTTCAAGTTCACCCTCAAGGAGTTCGTGCTCTTCGTTCTTATGTTGGAAGTTATAATGGGTTACTTTCTCTGTATCTTGGCAAAATACAAGTTGCAACAGCGCATCTTTGGGATGGAGATTCTGGAGAATACAACATTCCCTTCGTGAGAAGGCTTCTTCCTGGAATTCCCACTGTTATAATTCATTTAGCCTATAGAATGCAAGGTTTTTATGTTGCAGCTGGAAACCCAAAAAAAATTGAAGACTGGGAAGATTTAAAAAGAAAGGATATAACTATGGTTAACCGTGAAAAGGGCTGTGGAACTAGGATTCTTTTAGATGAACATTTAAGGCTACTTAATATTAATGGCAGTTCAATAAATGGCTACGATAGGGAATGTCTTTCTCACCTTGCAGTTGCAAGTATCGTATCTAGGCACGGTGCAGACCTTGCTATTGGAAATGAAAAAACTGGGCTCCAAATAAAAAACATTGATTTTATCCCTCTTCAAAAAGAAAGTTATGATTTAGTTCTTAGAAAAGAAGATTTAGATAAGCCTGAATTTAAGGCTATAATAGATATACTGCGATCAGATTCCTTTAAATCCGAGCTTGAAGGAATTGGAAACTATGACTTAAAAAACTTAGGAGATGTTATAGCAGAGCTCTAATTAGAAAAGGAAATTTCTTTTCTGTGAGTTTGTAAATCACATAAATTTTTAGTAATAGAAATAATATCAAATTAATTACATATTGATATTAAAATTTATTTTATGGTTTGTAAATAAAACTATGATATTTTCTTTAGGCTATGTTTTAAATAAGTGTTGATTTTCACACTTATTTAAAACATAGCCTTTCTTTAAGATGCCTTATCTAATTATTCCATTTATAAGAGCTTCATTTTTAACTAAATCATTAAAAGTATTTAAGTACACTTTCTCACCATTTAATTCATAAACAATCTTTGCAAACTCCACAAAATTACAATTTCTAGTCTTCTCTTCTAATCCTGCAACCGTGCAGTCAACATATTCTGCACCAGCTTTTACTGCACCAAGGGAATTTACTATTGACATACCAAAGGCATTATGGGTATGCACTTCTACCTCAATTGGAACAGTTTCTTTTATTTTTTTTATTTGATAAAATACCCTCTTAGGGTACAGTATTCCAATATTTTCAGAGTACCTAATTCTCTTAACTCCAAGATCATGTAGTAATATACATACTTCAATTAAAAAATTCATTTCAGCTCTTGAAGCATCCTCTAATCCTACTGTTACTTCATATCCCTTATCTAATGAGTATCTAACACATTTTTCAATATTTTCAAGCACCCATTTTTTATTTTTTCTTAGTTTATCCTCAATTTGTGCACTTGACACTGGAACTGATATATGAATTATATCAACATTGCAATCCATAGATTCATTAATATCATCAATATCGAGCCTATTCCAAGAAGATATTTTACTTTTAAGTCCAAGCTTTGCTATTTTTTTTATACTTGCTTTTTCATCTTCTCCCAAAGCTGCTATGCCTGCTTCAATTTGAAAAACACCTATAGAATCAATAATTTTTGCAATTTCTACCTTTTCCTTTATTCCAAGTGTTATATCCGCCTTTCGTTCAAAAGAACTTAACGTTGTATCAACAATCTTAATGCTCATAAATCCACACCCCATTTCATTAAAACATAACATAAATCTTTACTTATATGATATATAAAAACTCATTTAAAGTCAACGGATTTTTGATATTATAGTAATTTAAAAGGTGTTTTATTGATAATATTTAAATGTAAAGCATTAAGTTTTGCAAATACGCTAAAAACAGAGCAGAGAGTAAAGAGTAGAGATTAGAGTGATGGATGATTTTTCTCCGCTACGCTTTGAAAAATCTTAAAACTTATTTTTTGATTGCTTACGCAATCTCATCATTACTGTTGTCAGCGAAGCTAACAACAGTTAAGTTAAAGATTTACCTGACGCAAGGAAAGGTAAATCATCCTTCACTCTACTCTCTACTCTTTACTCTAATTTTTACTCTCTTTACTCTAATTTCGTCTTTATTTAATCAATTTAAGCATGTCATTAACATTTCTTTTGCCATTTCTTATTCCCAAATTAATTAGAAAGAACACTATAGCACAAACTGCTGCAAATACTGCGCCAAAAATTCCAAAGGTAAATTTAACTCCAGATCGTGACAATCCATAATAAGCTAGTACAATACCTATACTGGATAACACCATAACATTTCTAGACCATTTAGATAAATTTTTTAACAATTTGCTTTGCATTTCTGCCTCATGCATAATTTGTTTTTTCTCTTCATCTTTCATACTAATCCCTCGTATCGATTAATTAATAAGTTAATCCTGGATTAAAGAATCCTACAAGTACTCCAAGGAAAGCCACTATTAAAAATATGAGCATTACTATTGTAGGTGATATTTTCTTCTTTGACATAAGCCACCATGCAAAGATTACAGCAGCTGCTGAAAGAATTTTAGGGAAAACACCATCAAGAGTTTTTTGTAAATCTATGATTACTCCACCATGCGAATTATACATTTTTAAAGATGTATTAATATTTACCCAAGTAGCAGCAACCGCACCGATTACTATAGTTCCAACCATGATTACAGATTCACGGACAGCAGTAGCCTTTTCTCCAACAACCATTTCAACGGCTTTACCACCTAGCTCATATCCTTTATAATAAGCCCATCTCATTCCAAAAATCATTAAAGCATTCCAAACTACAATATAAAATATTGCTCCTAGCGGAGAACCACCTGTTGAAAGTCCTAAACCTATACCTAAAAGTATTGGTATTAAAGTACCTACTATTAATGAATCTCCAATACCTGCTAAAGGTCCCATAAGTCCAGCACGAATACCATTTATCATTTCACCATCAATATTTTCATGATTAGCTCTTGCTTCTTCAAGTCCAGCTGTCATACCAACAACTAATGTACCAATCTGAGGTTCTGTATTAAAGAATGCTTTATAAGTTTCCATAGCTTCTTTTTGTTCTTCTTTTGTTTCGTATAAATCTTTAACAATTGGAAGCATTGCACAAAGATATCCAAAGGTTTGCATATGTTCTTGAGAAAAACAAGTTAAATTTCCATAAAACCAATTTCTAAAAGATTTGCTTAAAGCTTTTTTAGATATTTTTTTCTTTTCCATATTATATGTCCTCCTCATCATCATCGTTACCCGTCGCTTTAGCTGCAGCCGGCTTTTGCAATTGAAGCATTCTTATTCTATAATTAATTATTGCAAAGAAAATACCTATTATTGCTGCTCCAATCAAGTTAACTTTCATAACTGCTGCCAAAGTGAAGCCTAAAAAGAAGGTTACAAAATCACTTGGTTTTAACACAACCTGTTTTAACAATATTGCAATTCCTACTGCTGGAAGTAAACTTCCTACTGTAAATAAAGTTTTCATTGGTATACCATTCATTGGCAATGCTACCTTCATAACTTTAACCATACTATCACCCATTTTTGTAATGATAAGTGCTGGTATAAAACTACAAATAATGTGAGAAATCCATGGTAATCCCATATCAACTAAATAAAGCTTTTCAAAATCACCCTTATCTACTGCTTTCCATCCTATATGCTGCCATACCAAGTTTATAGTTGCTGTTCCATAAAATAAAACAGTTCCTAAAGTTCCAACTGCTGCACCTAATGCAGTTGCCATTTGAGTTGCCTGCGTAGAACTTGGGTTTAAACCCATTCCTTTAATTGCTACTACAGCTAGTGGAATACCAATATAACTGATTGCACGTACATCTGCAGATACAGTTCCACCTGGAGTAACTAGCGCAATATAAACAACTTGAATTGCGGCACCAACTATAATACCAGTTTGTACATCCCCTAAAATAATTCCAACTACTAAACCTGCTACTAAAGGTCTTCCTAAAGTATAATTACCAAAAGTGGTACCACCCATACCAGGCATACTTGACAAGCATGCAAATAATCCAAACAATGCCGCCTGAATCCAATTTATCTCCATAGTTATTTTCCCCCTTATTAAATTTATTAAAAACTATTTAAATCCAAATTGGCCTCTAAACTTTTTCCAATTGCCTATTGCTTCTTCTTTAACAAGCGCAAATTCTATATTATATCCAGCTTGCATAATACGCTCAAAAGCTTCTGCTTCCTCCTGATTTATAGATTGATTATTTCCTAGTTTTACTGTTCCAGGTCTATCATTGCATGGTCCTATAATAACATCTTTAATACCAGGATTAAATTTATCATCTACCAAAATCTTAGACATAAGAATAGGTTCCTTGGTAATTAAAAAATATCTAGTATCGCTTTCCAAAACTTTGTCACATTTTAACTTCCAGTGTTCATATGTCCATACAAATGTCTTTTTGCCACTGGCACTTTTATAAGCTGCTTTTAATACAGGATTATTAGCCGCAGCATCATTAACTGCTATTATCCCATCACATGGATATTCTAAAGACCACCTTGTACATGTTTGTCCGTGTATCATCCTATCATCTATTCTTAAAAATGAAACTGACATTTTTATCCCTCCTAAATATCATCATCTTGTTCTGTATCTGCCAATTTAAATTCTTTTATTGACTCTGCTGCTGTTTCAAATAATGTATTCTTTAACTCTTCCATACTCATAGAATCTTTCATTAAAATTGCTGTTAACACAGTAGGTAAATTCATTCCGCCAATTACAAATGCTTTCGATAACATTTCTTCACTAGCTAATATATTTACGGCTGTAGTCAAAGGAGAGCCTCCAATAATATCTCCGAAAAGAATAATTTCATCTTCGCTCACAACGTTTTCAATAACTGCCTTAAATTTTTCTCCAAATTTATCAGTACTCATTCCATCCTCTAAACCTTGAAATAGTACATCCTTTCTGTCCTTACCTGCAAGCATTGACACTGCATTATAAAGTCCTGATGCAAATTGTCCATGACTTACTAATATTACATATCTCATATTTTCACCCCTTGACTTTAACATATAGATAAACCATTTCAACTATTAAAATTCATGTGCATCATAATGCCAAGAAACCGGCATTTTGATACAAATTAATTTTAAGTTTCACAATGGTATATCTTTAGTTAAGCAATAACTTATATGCATAATTTCAAATTTAACTAAACTCATCAGCGCTGACTAACGTTTACATTATTAATTTTACTAACATTTTAATTTATAAGCACCTATAATTTGTCATCAATATATCATTACAAATGTAATATTTTATGTGACATTTGTAATTGTTTTCAAACATAAAGCAATTTAAGCTATAATATAATTGCAAGTAATTTTTAAAGAAGGTGAAATAAGTGGAAGAGTACACTATAAGAAATATTCTTAACAGTTTAAAGAACAGGTTAGATAAAAATAATGAGATTGGCATTCAAGCTACACAAGGATATTGTTATACAGGTAAATGTACTTTTAATAAACCAGCAACAAATGATGAAATAGATAAATTTATTTTGGATACTGGTTGGAGTATACCAGACGAATACAGGGAATTTCTGCTAATACACAATGGTGCTAATTTCTTCTCATTTGAATATGGAGGTGCTTCCTACCTTTATGGGATAGATGAAATTATATCTAATGCTTCACTTTCTATAAGTAAAAATCTCTATATTATTGGTTTTTACTCTGATTTAGGCGATATCGTAATTGACAGTAAAAGGGTAAAGGAAGGTCGTAAGGATTATATGCTTCTATCAAGTGATGAAATAATTGATTTTAAATGTGATTTTAAAACCTGGCTTGATAGAATGATTATTACTTATGGAATAAATTATTGGGAATGGAGAAGTAAAAAAGTACCATTAGATGACATATTAAATGAATGAATGAAAGAAAGCATATATGCATGGAATCACGAAGATGACAGCAGAACATGGATTGCATCATCATTAAAAAATTTTTTAGAGACTTATATAACTGGGAAATTGAGAATTTAAATAAAAACTACATTTAAATGTATTCAGACGTAATTTATAATTATTGCGAACTAACTTAATCAATTCACAATTCACAGTTCACAATGCACAATGAAGGAAGATTTACCTTCCTTTCGTCAGGTAAATCTTAAATTTAAATATTACAAGCTCCGCTTATCACCATAAATGGTGATATTGCACAAGCAATAAAAAATTAAGTTTAAGATTTTCTGTATCAAAGTGGAAGAAAATCATCCTTCATTGTGAATTGTGCATCGTGAATTGTGAATTGAGTTAATTCGCAATATTTATTTATGATTTAATAACTTTTACTATATAGACATACTTTTCCATTGCTAACTTTAATTTGCTAGCATGTTATTTATCTCTCTTTGTAAAATTAAAAGCGCTGTATCTAAATCCTCTTTTCCATTTATTATATTATTAATATCATTATCTGCTTTAACCATAACAGAATTATATTTTTTAAATTTAGGAGTAACTGCTGCACTTTCCATAACATTGTCAAGAATTTTCATATTTAAAGTACTTTCCGAAGGCATGCTTTCATTTATTTCTGCAATATTTTTTGGAGACTCTATTACACCTTTTATTGGTGAAATTCCATCAGAATATTCAAAAACATTTTTCTGGGTTTCTTCATCATAGGTTAATGCCTTTAAAAACTCCCAAGAAAGTTTTTCATGCTTTGTACGACTACTTATCCCCATAAGCAAAGTATCTAATTGTGAAACGCTTCTTCCGTTTGGACCAGAGGGCATTTTAATGCAGTCCCATTCAAAATTAGAATACTTTTTTATGCTCCAGGGGTAAGGCTTATAAGTTCTGTATTCTGAAAATGATAGCGGGCGAAACGCTACTTTTCCATTATCAAAAACCTGTGAAGTTACTTGATACCCATTGTTTAAAGAGTTTAACTTTTTAACAAAATTTACAGCTTGCTCTACCCTCGCATCCCCAAAATAAGATTCCGTCCCAGCATCATTAAATAACTTTATTCCATTAGAGTCTACTGCATCTTGCCACGTATAATTATAAACTCCAAATTGATCTATGATCCCATCTTTGTCTGTATCTTTCGTAACTTTTTTACAAATATTATAAAAATCATTCCATGTCCAATTATTATTAGGAACAGGAATACCTTCTTTATCTAAAAGTGTTTTATTTACCATCATTAATGTTGGCACACTTTCATAAGGAAGTGCAAACTGGCTTTTATGATACTTTCCAGATTCATAAGCAGCTTTGTAGTATTGGCTACTATTAAAACTTTTATCATTTTTAATTAATTTATCTAAATTTTTTAACGCCCCTGTTGAAGAAAACACATCAAAATCATCTGGTAATACCATAAACACATCAGGTTCTTTTCCTAAAAGAATTTTCTCTGAAATCCATTCTGGAAAATCTTCTTTTAGTATTCCACTTGGATATTCTACTTTCACACCTGGATGACTTTTTTCAAACCTTAATATAGCATTATCCAAAATTTTATAGGTATTTTCACTAGGAGTATTCCAACTTCCAGAAAATATTCCAACAGTTAATACTACGTTTTTCCTTGCTTCTAAAAGCTTTATGTAAATAAAAAAACTTCCTGCTATAATTATAATTAAACTAGCTACTATTATACATTTCCTATGGTTTTTTAAATTCATTTTTTGTCACCATTTTTCTTATAACTCCAGTTTGAACTGCCCAAATAGCCAATTGTGTTCTATCCCTAAAATTAAGTTTATTTAATATATTGCTTAAATAATTTCTAACAGTTCCCTCCGACAATCTGAGTTTTTTTGCAATTTCTTTATTTGATAAACCAAACCCAATGCACTTTATTATACTCCATTCTGTATCACATATATCATCTAGGTTCTTTTTAGCACTTACCTGAACGGAAACGTCTCCTTGGGCCATTTGGGAAAATAGCTTAAACACCTTAGCCGTTATATCTGGATTTATCATTGCTCCCCCATTTGCAATAGTATGAATTGCCTTTACAAGCTCATCCATAGAAACACCCTTAAGTAAATATCCACTAGCTCCATATTTTAGGGCATTAAATATATATTCATCATCATCAAAAGTAGTAAGTACTATAATTTTAATGTTAGGATAAGATTCTTTTATAATTTTTGTGCATTGAACACCATCTATTTCTGGCATGCGAATATCCATTAATATTACGTCAGGTTTATACTTACGAGCTGCTTCAATTACCTCATTTCCATTGCATACAGTTCCAATGACTTCAATATCTTTATTTGCACTCAAAACTATCTTTAAGCTTTGCCTAATTAGCTCCTGATCATCGGCAATTAATACTTTAATCACTTCCATCGCCCCACCTAATTGGAATATTTACAGTTATTAAAAAACCGTCACTGCCATCATATTTTGCATCTCCATTTAATAACTTAACTCTTTCTTCTATATGTCTTAATCCAAAACCTTCACTTATATTGGCACATCCCCTGCCATTATCTCTTATTGTTATGTTTAACTGTTTATCCACCCTTGTCATATTTATGTAAACTTCTTCAGCTTGTCCATGACGTATTGCATTTGTTAATCCTTCTTGTACAATTCTATAAATAGTATCTTCTTCATCATGACCAAATTTTAATGATTTTATATTGGTACTAAAAAAAATTCTTGTTTTTGCAACATTACTTATTTGTGAAATCATATTATTTAATGCATCCTCTAAACTAGAATTTTCAAGTGCATCCGGCCTAAGTTTTTTTACTGAAGATCTTACATCTTTAATTCCCTGTCTTGCTACCTCCGCAATTACATTTAGCTGCTTTTTAGTTACCTCTGTAGACATGTCTATTGTTGTTAAGCATGCATCAATTCCAACTGATATTCCTGTAAGTGCATGCCCTAGTGTATCATGTATTTCTCTAGCCAAGCGATTACGTTCTCTAGTTTCAGCCATGGACTCTATCTTTACAGCATAGTCTTTTAATTGTACATTCATAACCCCTAATTTTTCATTAGCCAAATTTAATTTTTTATTTAATAAAGTTATCTTTTCATTTTCCCTCATTTGAGCCTGTATAAGTACAATCATATACACTATAAATACTATGATGTCTATGGTATTTAATATACTTTTTAGTTCCATTAAATAGCTTCTCATGCTAGCATTATAATAAAACAGAAAACTTTCAAAGGAAACCATTCTTATTTTAAGTGATATAAAATCATAAACACTAAGTATATACATAATTATCATAAGAACTAAAAATATAATTTTATTATTTTTATCCTTAGTATTTGTTACCAAGTCGGCAATAATGAATAACATAATTCCGTTATAACACATATTTAACGCTGTCATTATTGCAACACTCAAAAAAATCTCACATAATAGTAAAGCAGCTACTTGCCACTTGTTTAGGAAGTTCAAATATTTCTTTTTTACTGTAATTAATAAAACTAATACTATATAAGCACCTATAGAAACTATGGTTATGTTTTCTGGTTTCCATGGTATAACTGTAATTTGGTCAAAAAAATCTCTTGCCATAAATGCTGAACTAATTTTATATAAGGTTGTAGTCATAATTTGTGAAATAAAAACTATAATGATAAAATTTATAAAAATCATAAATAAGTTAATATAATTTAAATTTTTATCTGATTCCATAATTCATCTTCCATTCACTACTTCCATCCACTTATTTCATACTGTAGAACGTTTTCTTTTGATATTAAAGTTATCGGAACAATTACATCTTTTTTAAACTTTTCGCCTTTTAAAATATCATAAGCTTTCCTAGCAGCTATATTTCCAATTTTATTGGGAAATTGAGCAGACGTAGCAGTCATAAATCCATAGCGGATCATTGTCTTAGCTTCCGGTGAACCATCCACTCCAAATACCATAACCTTACCTAGTAATCCATTTTCCTTAAGTGCTGCTAATGCACCAAGCGCACTTGGATCATTTAATGCCATAATTGCATCTATCTCTGGATGCTTTTTAATCAAATTGTTCACTAAAGGCATAGCTTTATCTAATTGTCCTTCACTATCTACTTTCGCAACTATTTTGTATTGCTTATTATTGCCAATGGTATCAACAAATCCTTTGATTCTATCAATACCGGATTTTGCTTCTGAGTGTTCAATTAACATAATGTTAGCTTTTGTCTTCATTTTCATAAGGTACTTTGCACATTGAACTCCAGCATCATAATTATCGGATATTACCGTGCAAGCTACTAGCTTGTTATCATAAACAGGTGTATCAACAACTATAACTGGTATTCCTGCATTTTTGGCCGCCACTAATGCTGGTTTTACTTGTTTCCAGTCCACAGGGTTTATAAAAATAGCTTTAACTTTTAATTTAATAAACTCATAAATCTGCTGCATTTGCTTGTCCTTATCTAACGCTGCATCTCTTGTTACTAATATATCTCCATTGCTCTCTACAACTGAACGTATTTCATCGTTAATTATTTCATAAAACCTATTATTAGTTGTCATATAGGTAGCTCCAAATTTTCTTCTATTTCCTATTTGTCTTGCAGAATCGTCTCTACCATCATTTTCAAGTACCTTTAAGTTGATAAAAATAAACCCAATAGTAAAAATTAACAATATGAATATTACTATTTTTTGATAGTTTTTATTCATTGGTACATCCCGCTCTTTTCCTAATATTTACTTTTCATATGCGTCATCAAATGGTGTTACTCCTCCATTAAAGTATATAAATACTCATGTTTGCGCCATATATTCTGGTAGTAATTTACGTTTTATATAATTAATTATCGTTATGGAAATAATGTTTCTTTAATAATTTATTATAAATCTTACATTTCATTGCGTCAAGATATTACAATTTTAGCATGAGAACATATTTGGGAGCTATGTTTTAAATAATATTGATTTTCACACTTATTTAAAACACAGCTTTCTTTAGTATGCCTGCTATTTTTTTAATCATTTGACTTTAATATAACATTTACCCAGCATTATTTATATACTATCTATATTATAAAGTATTAAAGCATCTTAAAAAAATAATAAGTCCAATTGGACTTGTTATTTTTTAAGATGCCTAAAATAAATGACAAGCAACCATATGCCCCGTATCAACTTCTTTCATAACTGGCTCTTTTTCACTACATAATGCTGTTGCATATGGACATCTTGTCCTAAATCTGCAGCCTGTTGGAATATCTATTGGACTTGGAAGTTCACCCTTAATTAAATTATTTTCAGCTAAATTTGCCTTTTTAGGATCTGGAATAGGTATGGCAGATAGAAGGGCCTTAGTATATGGATGAAGTGGATTTTTATAAAGTTCCGTGCTTTTTGAAATCTCGATTATTTTTCCTAAGTACATCACTCCAATTCTATTAGATATGTGCTTTACCATAGATAAATCATGTGCTACAAAAAGATAAGTAAGTCCCATGTCTTTTTGAAAATCCTCAAGCATATTTACAACCTGTGCTTGAATTGATACATCTAATGCAGAAATTGGCTCGTCACATAAAACAAACTCAGGATCTATAGATAAGGCTCTTGCTATTCCAATTCTTTGCCTTTGCCCACCGCTAAACTCATGTGGGAATTTTTCCATATCTGTTTTTTTCATTCCAACTCTTTTTAAAAGTTCTTCAATTTTTTCCATTCTTTCATTTTTAGATAAATTTGAATAAAGTGCCATAGGTTCATCAATTATTTCTGATACATTCATATACGGATTAAGTGAAGAATAAGGATCTTGAAATATCACCTGCATTTTTTTATGATACGGTTTTAACTCCTTCTTATTTAAATTTACTATATTTTTACCATCAAAAATTACTTCTCCAGCCGTTGCATCATATAATCTTGTAATTGTTCTTCCTAGTGTTGATTTTCCACATCCAGATTCACCAACTAATCCAAAGGTTTCTCCTTTTTTTATGTAAAAACTAACATCATCCACAGCCTTAACATGCTTATTTTTATTTATTCCAAAAGCGCCTTTCACTGGAAAGTATTTTTTTAAATTATTAACTTCTATTAATTTTTGTTCTGCCCCACTCATTTCATTTTCCTCCTTTCTCTAATAAAAAACATCTTGCTTTTTGAGTTTCTGAAATACTTTTATACTGTGGTACTTCTTTAAAACAATTATCTACTGCAAAAGGACATCTTTCAGCAAAAGGGCATCCCTTAGGTGGATTTAAAAGTGATGGTGCAGTTCCTTTAATAGGCTCAAGCCTTTTCTTTTCATCTTCATCTACTTTAGGAATTGAATTTAAAAGAGCTTTTGTATATGGATGAAGTGGTCTGTAAAATATATCTTCTGCAAGCCCTTCTTCCATTATCATACCAGCGTACATAACAACTATTCTTTTGCACAAACTTGCTACTACACCCAAATCATGTGTTATAAGAACAATAGACATGTTTTTCTTTTCTTTAAGTTCCTTTAAAAGCTTCAATATTTGAGACTGAATAGTAACATCTAAGGCTGTGGTAGGTTCATCTGCTATCAAAAGTTTAGGTTCGCAACAAAGCGCCATTGCTATCAAGACTCTCTGCCTCATTCCGCCGCTAAATTCATGTGGATATTGATTTAATCTTTTTTCTGGCATTGGTATACCAACTAAATTCAGCATATCAATAGCTTTTTTTCTTGCTTCTTTCTTACTAATTTTGTTATACCTTAAAATTACTTCTTCAAGATGTTTTCCAACTTTTATTAAAGGATTTAAAGCCGTCATGGGATCCTGAAAAATCATAGCCATATCCTTGCCTTTAATTTTCTGCTTTTCCTTATTAGATAACTTTAATATATCTCTTCCTTTAAACAAAACTTCACCGTTTTCTATTTTCGCATTTTTAGGAATAATTCCAAGTATAGATTTCATAGCTACACTTTTACCACTACCTGATTCGCCAACAATACCTACAATTTCACCATCATTAAGTTTAAAACTTATGCCCCTTACTGCTTCAATTTTACTACCTTTGTTATAAAAATTAGTTTTTAAATTATTAACTTCAAGTAATACATTATCCATTATATTTTCACTCCCCCTCTGCTGCAGATTTAGGTTCAACAAATACTCTTAAAACATCTCCAAGCTTATTAAAGGAATAGATAGTAAGAACAATTAGTATTCCTGGCAAAATTGCCATATAAGGAGCATTTTGAAGATTGCTTTGAGCATTTTGAAGTAAACTTCCCCACGAAGACATCGGTTGTTGTATTCCTATGCCAAGAAAGCTAAGTGAGGATTCTGTCATTATTGCATTTGCAATTCCAGTTGTCGCTGCTACTATTATGGTTGGGAAAACTGATGGTATAATATGTTTTATTATTATGCTCATTGAACCTTCACCTGTTGATACTGCATATAACACATATTCTCTTTCCTTAACCGATAGCGTTTCTGCACGGACAATTCTAGATATTTCCATCCACGTAAAAAAGCCAATAACAATTATTATTGTTCTAAAACCAGGCTTTAAAAAAATGCTAATAACCGTAACTAGAATCATCCAGGGTATTGATGAAATTATATCTACAAGTCTCATCAAAAGATTATCTATTTTTCCGCCAAAGTATCCACTTACAGTTCCTACAAGAACGCCTATTGAGGTTGATATAACCATAGCCAAAATACCAACTAAAAGAGAAACCCTACCTCCATAAATTGCTCTTGCAAGGTAATCACGCCCAAGTTCATCTGTTCCAAAAATATGCTGAAGCGAAGGCGCTTGGAGCATTATGCTTACATTTGTTTTGTTAGGGTCATATGGATATAAAAAAGCAAATATAGAAACTAAGGCTATAAGTGCGAGAAATACAATTGAAAACAAGGCAATTTTATTGTGCTTAAGCTCCATTTTTACATTTTCTATTCTTCTGTTTTTCATTTGTATCACCTCATTTCCTTAATCCTAGGATCTGTTACAACATAAAGTATATCTGAAAGGAGATTACCAAGTATGACAAGAGTAGACGATAAAACCATAACTGCCATAACAACAGGATAATCTAAACCTTGAATTGCCTTAATAAAATAAGGTCCAACCCCTGGCCATCCAAATACAGTTTCAGTTATAAGTCCTCCTGTTATAAGCATAGGAAGTGCCATTCCAAGCTTAGTTATTATAGGTAGAAGCACATTTTTCAAAACATGCTTAAATAATATTTCAAATTTACTTGCTCCAAAAGCTTCTTGAACTACAACATAATCTTCCGAAAGTTGTCCAATTGTAGATGAACGAACATATCTTGTGTTTTCTGGCATAAATGCAAAGGTAAGTACAATAAACGGCATTATAAAATGCTCCAAAAAATCAAGTATAGAGTTTTCCATACCTATATTATGCATTCCAAGTATGGGCAAGACTCCTAATTTATATCCAAATATATAAACTAAAATCATAGCAAACCAAAAGGTTGGAATTGCTATTCCTATAGAACAAAATCCATCTATTATTTTATCTGCCCTCTTATTTTTATTGACTCCGGCCATAAGCCCCAAAATAACTGATAAAATAAGTGCACATAAATATGAAGGCAAAACCAAACTTATTGTAGCAGGTATTCTAGCAACTAAATCATTAAAAATACTTTCATGAGTAACTATTGAATATCCAAATTGACCTGTTAATACACCCTTAAGCCAATATAGATATTGAATATAAGCCGGTTTATCAAAGCCATATTTTATTTTAATAAGCTCAACAGCTTTTTTTGACATTTTAGGAGTTGTCATAGCATCTATTGCATTGTATGGGGCTAATTGTATAAGAGTAAAACATATTATAGAAATAATTATTAATAAAGGCACAGCTTGTGCTATTCTTTTTAAAATATACTTGAGCAATTTTAACGCTCCTCTCCATTAAATAATAAAAAACTTAAATATTGCAAACTAAATCAATTCACAATTCACGATGCACAATTCACAATGAGGGATGATTTTCCTCCGCTTTGCTATAGAAAATCTAAAAATTTATTTTTTAATTGCTTACGCAATAGCACCATTTATGGTGCTAAGCGAAGCTTATAATATTAAATTTAAGATTTGCCTGACGAAAGGAATGCAAATCATCCTTCATTGTGCATTGTGAACTGTGAATTGTGAATTGATTTAATTGGTTCGCAATAATTTTATAGTATGAACTTCAAATTATTTATTTGTAATAAAGCTTCGACATATCCTCAAAAGTATATACTGGAACTAAGCTTGCATCTTTTATTCCACCAATTCTGTTATCAATAACAAGGACTCTGTTGTTGCTTAAAATTGGATAGAATACAGCATCATCTTGCATTAGTTTTTGTATCTGATTATAAATTTCTTTTCTCTTTGTTTCATCAGTTTCAACTCTTCCTTCATCGAAAAGCTTATCTATTTCAGGATTTTTATAGTGCATATAATTTGAATCACTGTTTGATGTAAATAGTGAATTAAATGTATCTGGATCAATTCCCATTATATAGCCACCAAATACTAAATCAAAATCTGTTTGAACTTTTTTCATCTTTTCACTTAAAGCAGTTGGATCCATTCCTAAAAGTTCAACATCAATACCTACAGCTTTTAACTCTTGCTGAATTATGGCTGCCTGTTCTTGTTGAGCAACATTATTGTTTGTATATGCAAGTTTTAACTTTAAGCCTTTTACTCCTGATTTTTGGAGAAGTTCCTTAGCCTTTGTTAAACTGTAATTATATTTTTCTGCATCATTAGATTTAAATTTACTTTCATTTGGAAGGAAAGTATATACTGGTTTTGCATACTTATCTGAAACATATGCAGCTTTTATTATTTCTTCTCTATTTAATGCATATAATATAGCTTTTCTAACATCTTTGTTTTGAACTAATTTAGAACTTAAATTAAAGTCCATATATGCAACTCTACCTTCACCATATGGTATAACATCTAAATTTTTATTTGCTTTTTGTATTTTACCTATATCTGCTGGTTGAACCACAAGTGCATTTAATTCGCCTTTTTCAAGAGCAAGTTGAGCAGTGTTAGCATCGCTTATTATACGATATACCACATTTTTAATTTTAGGTTTTCCTAGAAAATAATTTTCATTGGCTACAAGTTTAACATATTGTCCTGCTTTATATTCTGCTAATTTATATGGGCCTGTACCAACTGGAGTCGCATTTTTAGAACTTTTTTCTATATTTCCTTCACCGTCATAAATGTGTTTTGGCATTATAAATATGTCTCCAAGCAGTTCTATAGCCGGTGTGCTTACTGTAGGCAAAGTAAATTTAACAGTATAATCATCGATTTTTTCAACTTTAACTGGTTTACCATTAAATATTAATTGACTATAGGCCCATCCACCATTTGATTCTTTAAGCATTTGATCATATGTGAATACAACGTCATCCGCAGTAAATGGCTTACCATCACTCCACTTTACATTTTTCCTAAGTTTTGCAGTATAGCTTAAATGATCAGCTGAAGGAGTCATGCTTTCTGATAAAAAGTATTGAATTTTATCCGCATTATACATATATAGCGGAGAATAAAGAGCTTTTATTTCCATAAGCCCATATCTATCACTGGTAGTAATTACATTAACTGAATTTCCTGGATCACCATCTATACCATAAGTAAATGTATCCGGTTTAGTTGTACTTGCAGTGCCTTTATTTGATGCACAACCACTAAGCACCGTAGTTGCAATAAGCAATGCTGAAATAATAGTAGTAATTTTCTTTAACTTCATTTTTAGTCCCCCTTAAATAAAAATTTTTCTCTTGTTTTAGAGATAAACCTGTTAAAAATGGTTATCTATTGTAAATATTACTTTTCATATTTATTTACTAGGTTTTTATTTGCAAATTTTCATTAAATACTTTTCCAATATGATTAGTAATTTATTTATGTTTTAAATTATATCATGCTTTCCTGTGATGTCAATTACTTAATTAACTTTAAAATAATTTATACAAATATTACTGCATATTTATATAAAAATTAATATATTAGCAATTATATCCTACTATTTTTATCGGATTTTTTTTAATATATCGCTCATTACTAAAAACTTTTTTGCCTTTATAAAAAATCTAAGGGAGAATTCCTTGCTTATATTCTCCCTTAGATTTAATCTATAATCCGCATTTTTTAAACGCTTGTTTTAAATCATTTATTATGTCGTCTGCATCCTCCAATCCAACACTAAACCTAAGATGACCAGCTTTAAATTCTTCAGGATAAAAATGATTTCTTTCGTCATTAGGTCCTGTGTAAACAATTAAGCTTTCATCATGTCCAATTGAAACTGCTGAAATAATAATTTTAAGTGAATTTACAAATTTATTATGTGTTTCAACATCAGCTTTAAGCCCAAAAGCAATTACACCCGAATACATACTCATTTGTTTTTTTGCAATTTCATGCTGCGGATGACTCTTAAGACCTGGATATGAAACAAATTTTACTGCCGGATGACCTTCAAGAAATTCTGCAATTTTAAGTGCACTTTCGCTGTGTTGTCTCATACGAAGCGGCAATGTTACAACTCCCCTCATAATTAACCATGCGTTAAATGGACTTAAGTTGCCTCTATTCCATACTTCTTTGGAAAATACTCATTTAGTAATCTGTAAACTGCAATATACGAAACATTTGAGCATATGACATGTGAATCTTTATCCAAAAATGTAAAGAATACTCCTGCCAAAGCTGCAACACCACTGGCCAATACAACGCAGTCTTCTCCCCCCTCGAGAGCTGACAATCTTTCTTGAAGATATAATTGGTTTGCTGATGTTGTTCTTGTATAAATCACATTATTAGGATTGCTCCAATTAAGTGTTGACGCATCATCTGGAAGCCTATAACTATTTGCCATAGTTATAGGTCTTCTTATAGCACCAGTTTCTTTATCAATATCATTACCAACGTGAATACATTTAGTTAAAAATTTAATTTCGTCTGCCACTGAATAGCCCACCTTCCACTTAAAGTCAATTCACAATGCACAATTAATGAATCAAATTCAAATTGTTTTATCAAGCTTTCTCAAGTGCTTGTTCTAAGTCCCAAATTAAATCATCAGCATCTTCAACACCTATTGAAAGTCTTATTAAATCTGGTGTAACTCCAGCTGCTTTTTGCTCTTCTGCATTAAGCTCTGCGTGAGTTGTACTTGACGGATGTATTACAAGTGATTTTGCATCTGCAACATTTGCAAGAAGTGAAAATAATTTAACACTGTTTATAAATCTCTTTCCTGCTTCAAGTCCACCCTTTATTCCAAAGGTAAATATAGAACCTGCACCCTTTGGTAAATATTTTTTAGCTAATTCTCTATATGGACTAGTTTCAAGTTCAGGATAATTAACCCATTCAACTTTTGGATGCTTGCTTAAAAAGTCTACAACTTTTCTTGTATTTGATACATGTCTTTCTACCCTTAATGATAATGATTCTAAACCTTGCAAGAAGGTAAATGCACTTTGTGGACTAAGTGTAGCTCCTGTATTTCTCAAAAGCTGAACTCTTGCTTTTAATGCAAAAGCTGGTGCACCTAAATCAGCATATACTAATCCATTATAGCTCTTGTCTGGTGTTGTGAAGTCAGGGAATTTTCCACTTGCTCTCCAATCAAATTTACCACCATCAACTATAACTCCTCCTATAGTTGTTCCATGTCCTCCTATAAATTTAGTTGCTGAATGTACTACAACATCCGCTCCAAATTCTATTGGTCTTATTAAGTATGGAGTACCAAAAGTATTATCTATTATAAGTGGTATTTTATTTTCATGAGCTATTTTAGCTACTGCCTCTATATCCAAAACATTTATTCTTGGATTTCCTATTGTTTCTCCATATACTGCTTTCGTTTTATCTGTTATTGCTTTTCTTATATTTTCTGGATCATCTGGATCTACAAAAACAACCTTTATTCCAAGCTTTTTTAATGTAACTCCAAATAATTCATAAGTTCCTCCATATAATGTACTTGCTGCTACAATTTCATCACCAGCGCTTGCCACATTTAAAATTGCATATGTTATTGCAGCGAGTCCTGATGCTGTAGCAAGTCCTGCAACTCCACCTTCTAGAATCGCTATTCTCTGTTCAAATACATCTGTTGTTGGGTTCATAATTCTTGAATACACATTTCCTGGCTCTTTTAATTGAAATAAATTTGCTGCGTGGTCTGCATTTTTAAATACGTAAGATGTTGTTTGATAAATTGGAACTGCTCTCGCTCCTGTTGTTGGATCTGGCACTTGACCTCCATGTACCTGTAATGTTTCAAAACCGAATTTTCTTTCTTCACTCATTTTTCATTTCTCCTTTATTCCGAATTATTCAAAAATTAAAAATATTTTTTTTAGAATGATACTATTAATCTTATTATAAATAAATTATCTTAAATTATAGAAAATATTTGCCCCCCCTTATTAAAATACTTCCGAGAATTGAAGCAACTTATCTATGTAAAATAAAAATCCTCTTCGCTTATGAAGAGGATTAATTTACTATACACTACTAGACTAAATCACCCTCTTATCTCTCAAAACTTAATTTGCAGGAATTAACACCATACATTCAAATGAAAAATGCTGGTTGTTGGGTTTCATAGGGCCAGTCCCTCCACCACTCTAGATAAGATTGAATAAAATATTCATTTTTCGATTCCTAGTATTCAAATAGGAATTACTAATTTCCTTATGTTTAAATTATAGCATGTTTTAACAACATGTCAATATACTTTTATAAAAATAAATTTATTATTTTATTTATTCATAAGTTCCCTTAACTAGCACCTCTTCATTAAGCATCATTACCTTACCTTTTGCTATGACAGAATCTATATTCAATTCTTTATCAAGTATCAATAAATCAGCATCACTATCTACAGCTATAATTCCTTTTTTAGGATAGAGCTCTAAAGCTTTTGCTACATTTGAAGTAACAAGTGGCAATATATCTTCTGGCTGTATATTTCTTTCTTTTATAAATCTTTTTATTGTTTCATGCAAATTAGTTATTTTCGCAGCTTCAATACCTATCATTTCTTTTTTATCATTCCACTTAGGCATGCTTCCATTAGAATCTGAGCTCATTGTCATTCTATCTTTTGGAACTTTCTCACCCATTTCTACAACAAAATTAAGAAAATCCTCTGAAGATCTATTAGCTGTAAAATCTATATATCCCCCCAAAGCAGCAAATTTAACAGCATCCTCTTCATAGTGTCTACTAATATGTGTTGGTCTAAGATGTTTTATTGGCAAATCGCTTTCTTCTAATAATTCAAAGAGTAACTTTAATTTATTTTTTCCACTACCTAAATGAAAATGTACCACGCCTGGTTTTCCACTAATCAAACCCGCAAGTCTAACTTCAGAAACCAATCTTATAAGTTCCTCTTTTGTTATATTGGAACATCTATGATCCGAAATTGCAAGCTTAACTCCTATTACTTCATTTATGTATGCAATATCCTTTTGAACACTACCTGTAAGTGTTATGGATGGATATTCATAAGATCCCGTCAAGCAATAAGCTGTAATCCCCTCTTCATTAAGGGCTTTAGTCTTAGCCACTAAATTTTCTACACTTCTTGTTATTGCATCTGTACCAAGAAGCCCGACTAAAGTTGTAACACCACCTTTAATACAACTTGATACATTTATTTCTGGTACTCTTGTTGTAAAACCACCTTCTCCACCGCCGCCTACTACATGCACATGCTGATCAATATAACCTGGAAATACTATTTTGCCTGTACCATCCACTATTTTTATGTTTTTCACATTTATATTTATATCTTTATCTAAATCTACTATTTTATCATTACAAATTAAAATATCTTTACATCCTAAATCCTTGGGACTATATACCCTTACATTTTTAATTAATATAAACATTGCAAACACTTCCTTATCTAACTGAATTCTAAAACAAGCCATATATTTTTTATTGTATTCTAAGAATATCAACTTTATCCTTAACGTTAAATATCAAAGCAGTCCCATCACTATTCCACTTTGGTGTAATAATATTATTTCTAAACATTCCATCATAAACCTTAGTTAATTTTCCTGTTTTTAAATCCAAAATATTTAACGCACCATCCTGCATTAATGCCGCCCTATCTCCATCCCGTGTCACATCACACAGAATTGTGTTAGTTTTATAACTATATTCTCCATTCTTAACTCCATTACTATCAAAACAAATTAATTTTGTTTCATTACCAATATAATCTAATATATATGTTCCACTTCTATTTACAAAGTAGTTAATAGAAAATCCTTTACTTCTATAAATCTCCTTCATTTCATTTGTTTTAACATTAACATAATAATAAGTAGATTTATTTGTTGCATTATTCACGTATGAACCACTCTGGCACATTACAAAATTGCCCGAAACATCATTAAATAAAACCTTAATATTCAAATTATATGCTGGCCACGCCGAATATGTAGAACCAGAGGTCTTAAAATAGCCCGTCTTATATATAGTTCCGTCTACATTTTCAACAATCCATTTATTTTTTTCATTTGGATAATATACAAACAACTTATCTTTATCAATCCAACTATAATTTGCTTGTTGGTCTTTATATTCTGTTTTAAAATCTGTAATTTCTCCTGTAGCTAAATTTAATATCTTAACACTTCTACTAAAAAGCTTGCCAGAATTCAAATCCTTTTTCCATTCATCACTGCCTACTTTGGGCATATATTTCGGTTCCACATAAATTACATATTTTTTATCAGGAGAAATCTTTATATCTCCCCAATCCGAAGTTACATTTTTGAAATCTCTTGTATTTCCCGTATTAATATTATAAATACTTAAATAGTAATTATAATATTTAAACTTTGGTGAATTTATATCCTGCTGTTCTCCCTTTTTATTTAAAGTTAAAATTTCATTATCGCTTACCCAGTCTAAAGCTTGATCAATTGATAAAGAATTAATCTTAAAGCTATCCGTTTTCGGTTGATTTTTTGCTGCCGAATAATTTAAAAGTAAAATATTATCTTTATTAGCATTGGCCGATATTTTATTATACCCAACCCCTATGCTAGTACACAAAATAGCACCTACAATTATAATTCCTGCTGCTTTTTTATTTATCATAATACCGCTCTGCCTCCAATGTAAACTTATAGATAGACAACTTGAAACATTGAAATTACACATGCCAAGTTTATCCTTGGAAACTGGGATTTATCTTAGTCGACAGTTGATAATTTATCAGAATGAATTTGGCATTAGAAATTTTAATTTTTCAAATGGTTTATCTTTAATTAACATCCATCGGCAATACAACAGTAAATTTTGATCCAACATCTACTTCGGAATCAACTAATATTCTGCCATTTTGCTTTTCAACCATTTTCTTCACAAATGCCAATCCAATTCCGCTACCACCAGTTTTCCTACTTCTATCATTCTTAATTCTATAAAAAGTTTTAAATATTTTATCAAAATCGCTACTTCCAATACCAATTCCGGTATCTTCCACTTCTATGTATACCTCTTTTTCATTTTGATATGTACATATGTTTATACTTCCATCTGGCTTGTTGTATTTAATTGCATTATCTATTAAATTAATTAATATGTGTCTAATCCCTTCTTCATCACATGTAATTACTAAATCCTCAAGTTCTGTAGTAAATTGAATATTACATTTTTTTATCTTCCCCATCATTCTTGAAGAAATTTGTTCAATTAATAGCTTTAAATTAACTGGCTTTTTCTTTATCTCAAAATCATATTTTTCTAAAGATGATAACTTTAAAACATCATCAATCATATCACATAATCTATCACATTCTTTAGATGTATTTTCAGAAGCTTCATGGACAAAATTAGGATCATATTCATACATGAGCATTATATCTGCAGAGGCTTTTATAGATGTAAGAGGAGTTTTAAATTCATGTGTAACATTCCCTATAAATTCTTTCTGCTCCTTTCCAAGCCTTTCAAGTTTTTCAACAGCTTTAGTCAAATCATCTCTCTGCTTACTTAGGTTAATGATATTATTTTCTATGGTTTTGCTCATAAATTCAACACCACTGCTAAGAATGCCTAGCTCATCATTTCTTGTAACTTTTTTCATATTATTAAAATCACCATTTTGAATATTCCCAACTGAATAAATTATTTTATTTATATCGTTAGTAAACGGAACTAGGTACAGCGCACCAAAAGTAATTCCAACTCCTAAAGAAATTAACCCTAACATTAAAAACAACATTTTTATTTTATTATAAAATTCATTACTTTCTTTAATTGAATACCTAAGCTTTAACACTGCAACTATAATATTATTATATTTAATAGGTGAATAATAATATATGTTGTCCTTTTCTTCTTTATAAACTATTTTATTTTCCAAACAATATTTTATCATTTTATTATCATCTTTATTTTTTATAGCTTTACTGTCATTTTCAATTGTATACATTAAATTTCCATTTATATCATAAATACTTGCTGGAATTGAATTTAACCATGATTTATCAAATAAATCTGCATTATTCAAATGCAATTCCTTTTGTTTTTTCATATCCATATACTTAGATGAATTTAGTTCATTAGATAAATACTGTTCAAATAAATTTTTTTGATTTAAAAGTATATCTTCATTCTTCATTTTTTGATAATTTTTAATTCCTCTAAGGACTAAAAAACTTAAAAGGACTATTACTAAAATTAGTAGCGAGGTTATAAATGCTGTTAATTTAATTTTTATTCCCACTTTCATATGGATTCACTCCTTTATAACCTACACCATGAATAGTTACTATCAACTTTTCATATTTATCGCCCAATTTTTTTCTTATTCTTTGGATATGTGTATCAACAGTTCTTGTACCTCCTATATACTCCATATTCCATACTAAATCAAGCAGCTTATCCCTTGAATATACAACATTAATATTTGAAAGCAGCAAATATAGTAATTCAAATTCTTTTGCTGTAAATTCAATTTCCTTATTACCTATATTTACAACTCTTTGACTATAATCAATTTTAAAATCATTTATTATTATAAGATCATCACCTGTTGAGCTTGCAGCTATCTTTTTGTATCTTCTAGAAAGTGATTTTACCCTTGCTATAACCTCTCTAATATCAAACGGCTTTGTTAAATAATCATCTGCTCCAAGCTCAAGTCCTAATATTTTATCTATAATATCATTTTTGGCTGTAAGCATTATTATTCCAACATTTTTATCTTCTATTTTTTTGCAAACATCGTATCCATTTATAATAGGGAGCATTAAGTCAAGTATAACTATATCGGGTTTAAAAATAGCAAACTTCTCCAAAGCTTCCCTACCATCATAGGCCTTTTCAGTTCGATAACCTTCCTTATTTAATGCGTAAGAAAGTACTTTTAAGATACTCTCTTCATCATCCACTAACAATATTTTTTCTTCCATAAACGCACCTCAAATTTAATATATTAAGTAGCCAATTAGATATTTACTAATTTATACAACCTTATTAATAATTATAACAATTGTAGTATATATTTCAATAAAATTTAGTATATATTGTTCATTTTTCATGTATATGCATCCTCGTACAAAAAAATTTAATTTTTTTAAAAAAACTTCTTGCCTTTTTTTTAAAGGTAGTATATAATATATATTGTTCGAAGGGGTATGGCTCAACGGTAGAGTAGTGGTCTCCAAAACCATTGGTTGTGGGTTCAAATCCTACTGCCCCTGCCAAATAAAAAGGTACTAGTTTATTAACTAGTACCTTTTTATTTGCTATTTTCCATAAACATTGTAAACCACTGCAAATACGAAACAAGAGCATTTACAGACTATTTAAATAACATCTTAGATTTATTGATATTATTTAATGTTCCACAATGCTCTTACTTTGCAATAATTATTTATTATGCTAATACTTTATCTATTGCTATATTAATTTCAAATGGTAAATCCTCAATTAACATTTCAACACAAATAACCTTAGCTGTACTTGCTGTAGCTGTAAAATCTCCATACATTAAAGTTGGTGTTGATATATCTATGCTTATTCCTTCTTCTGAAAAAACAGTAGAAGCATTTGCCGTAAGCATATTAGTAAGCTCAGAAATAGCACTTTGCGCCATTTCATCTAGCTCCTCAACAGGCATTCCCATCATCATTGAAGATGCAATTTTTTTTGCACATTCAACAGTAGTTCCATAAATTATATTACCTTTAATGTCGCCAACAACTCCGACATTTATTAATACCCCTTGGCTCTTTATAAATTTACTTTTAACAGATAATTTACCTTTTTTTATGTTTTGAATTCCCAGTTGAGGCATTATATTTGTAAGAGAGGCAAAAAACGGATTTATATATTTGACATCCATTCTCCTGACCTCCTTTGAAATCCTATGCTCATATAAATTTCTCCAAAATTTGTTTTGGCCATAGCCCCTTTAACACTTTCTAATTCTGGTTTAGATATTGTAAGCGATTCACCATGGAATATTGTTGGTGGTGCTACTCTAAATCCAAAGAGTTTATTCTTTTTATTGATTACAGAACATGCATTTCCCGCAATTATATTAGATATTTCTCCAATCACATTAAGCATTTCTTGAGAATCTTTAGGTTCTCTTTTTAATAAATGATTTGAAAGCTTTAATGCAGTATCATGCGAAATATCAATTAATAGCCTTCCAGAGTACTTTCCTATTATACCCATAACAACCGAAATTCCTTTTGACACTATTTCAGTAGTTGGACTTACTTCTGCTGAAAATTCAGGTATTGATTTTGTAAATTTATTAAAAGCGTCCTTAAAACTTTCTTGAAATACTGAATAATATAATTTATCTAAATCTTTATATAATTCCTCATCGCTCATTATTCTATTAATAATTAATGAAAGCTCTTCTTTATCAACGGGCTTTTGAATATAGCCAGATAAATGATTTTTCTTTGCTTTTCTTACAATTTCTTCATCCATCATAGAGCTTACTATTATAACATTTATTTTAGAATCAATTTTATGAATCGCTCTAGTGCATTCAAACCCATCTGTATCCGGCATAGTCATATCCATAGTTACTATATCTGGTCTTAACTTATCAATTACTTCAATAGTACTCTCAAGAGAATTAGCATCCCCCACAACCTCAAAACCACATTCGGTAAGCATATCACTCAATAATGTTACAGAAAATGGTGAATCGTCAACTACTACTACTCTTATTTTTTTCATATGTACACCAACCTTTCACTAATAAAAATACTATATATTAATTTTACACTATTTATAATATTTTCACAAATCTTATTATTCAAAATTAGACACAAATATATAAATTTTATTTATTTTTTAGTTCTCTAATATTATGAGGATGTAAAAAAAGGTATTTTGTAGTTTTTACTATACCTCACATAAAACATTATGAGCTTTTCATAAAAAAAAATACCTATATTTTTTACATGCTCCTATAGATAAAGATAAACCACCTCGAAACTTAAAATTCATTTGTACCAAAATGCCGTCTTCTAGGCATTATGGTTCACATGAATTTTAATAGTTGAGCTGGTATATCTATAAAGATAAACCACCTCGAAACTTAAAATTTATTTGTACCAAAATGCCATCTTCTGGGCATTTTGGTTCACATGAATTTTAATAGTTGAAATGTTTTATCTATAAAACAAAACTATACTTGAAACATATCAAATAAAAAAGCAATGTCTGCAAACAAGTATAGTTTAATTTTTCAATATTTTCTTAAAATGTTTTGTATAATTTATTAATCTTGGACTTGAAAACCAGCTTTCTTTATTTCTTTAACTATTTTATCAAAGTCTTCTGAAACCAATCTTACAACTATTTCTTTTACATCAATAGCAGTTTTAGGGTCTATTACAACAAAACTTAATATGTCACCATTATTTTCGGATATTATTCTTGAAATTTTAGAAATTTGACCAGGAATATCAAAAGCTACTACTGATAGTTTTTCACCTTTGTTAACCCCAAATATCTCGTTAAATTGATGAAATACTGCATGATGCGTAACTATACCATTAAATGAATCATATTTCCCTATAATCGGAACAAACGGTATATGTTTATGTTCCAAATATGATACAACTTGTTCAACTCCATCCCACGGAGAAGCAATTGGTAAGTCACTTTTCATTAATTCTTCAACTTTGAAATCTGAAATAAGACTCTTTTTATCGATATTTTTTTCAAATTGAAAACTAAAAATAATTTCCTTTGAAATATACCCATAATATTTATCATCATCAATAACTGGTATTGATAATAAATTATTTTTGTTAATAACCTCCAAAGCTTTGCTAATTAAATCAGTAGGTTTAACAGTTAATAATTCTGATTTGTGTGTAATAAGATTACTAATTAACATTGAATTATGCCCCCTTCAATTATTAAAAACAAACAATTTAAATTGTTTATCTCTATAATAGATAAACCATTTCAACTACCAAAATCAATTTGCATCATGATGCCAAGAAACCGGCATTTTGGTACAAATAAATTTTAAGTTTCACAATGGTATATCTTTAAATATATTTATTTAATTATTTTATATAAATATACCTAGTTAACTATTTATTTAAAGTGTACATGGTACAGTGAAAGTTGATTTTTCTACGCTGGCGCAAAAAAATCTAATTACTTACTTATAAATTTATTTATTGAATTTATATTATTTTTCATCATACTTATGAAACTACCATTTTTATAGTATACGTCAAACTTTAATGGTTTCATACCATACTTGTCAATTATTTTCTTACTATTTTGTAATTCTAAATCATCACTATAAACAAAAAATATTTTTTTATCATCGCTCACCTTTTTTTCCATAGTTGAATCGAACGATGAATCATTAAGTTCATCATATTTAACATTTTTCAAATCATAGTAACTAAAAAAATAATCATATTTAAAATCAGTAGTTACAAAAGTATAACCATTTAATTTAGTTAATGCTGCTTTTAAGTCATTATCAATAATTTTAACATTGTTTATAGAATTTTTAAATCTATTTTCATAAAAATTTCTACTCTTAGGATCCTTTTCTTCAAGTGCATTTTTTATATTTAGAATCATTATTTTGTAATTATCAATATTAGTCCAATAGTATGGATTTTTATCTATAGTTTCATCACCATATGTAATTTTTTTATCAAGAGAAATTATCTTCGTTCCCCTTGAAGCATCTATTACCCCAACTTTACTAACATCCAACTTATTTACAAACCCAGCAATCCACGGTTCAAAATCTGCACCTGAATATATAAATAAATCATATTTACTTATATTATTTAAACTATCTGATGTGTATTTAAATTGTTTTATATCATTATCATCTTTAAACATAAATTGAACATTATCTTTATCTCCAACTAAATCATTAACTATATTATAAAGATATCTATTTGTAACCATTATATCCAAACTTATGCCACTTGTTTTGTTATCACTATTTTGCTCTTTCGGAATATTTAAATTTGCTCTTTGGCTGTCTTTACATCCACTTAAGCTAAATGAAAGGAGAACTATAATAACAAAAGCTAAAATTTTCTTCATTGTTATTCACCCCAAATTAAATTTGACTAAAGTAAACCATTTTAAATCATATATAGATTAAATTATAATGGTTTCATTATATTATACACATAAATAACGTCAATCTACAACAAGTATAGAATAATTTTTTACATAAAATAAGTTTTTCTCATTTTATAATTAACACAAATATGTTAAAATGAAAAAAGTGTAACTACATTATGGAGGATAACTATGGATATAAGTTTCGATAAAATTATAAGATCAATATCATTAGCTTTGGATCTTTCCCAAGCTAGCTCTATTGAGAGAGAATCCCTTAGCGCTGAATTTAAAACTTCATTTTCAACTAGTCACAAATTTTCAAATCATTCAAAGCGTGTAACTTACATAGCTTTAAAGATAGGGAAAAAATTCAATTTGAGTGATGATTCTATGAAAAATTTATACATAGCTGCTCTACTGCACGATATAGGAGCTGCTAATTCTTTAAATAAAAGCCACACTTCAGCTTCCTTTATTAAAGAACACTGCTTAAATGGTGAAAAACTAACTAGAAATCTCCCTATTTTCAGTGATATTTCAAAAATTATTCTTAATCACCATGAAAACTTTGATGGCAGCGGTCCATTTTGTGCTAAAGGCAATGATATTCCGATTGAAAGTAGAATAATTCATATTTGTGATTTAATAGATATGCTTTATAAGGAAAATATTCCTGCATACAATCAACGTACAGACATATGTTTTTCAATATCATCAAATTCAAATACAATTTTTGACAGTAATATTGTTGACGCATTTTTATCAGTTTGTGAAAAAGAAATTTTTTGGTTTGACCTAGAAAATATTTCATTTATTGATTTCATATTAGACAGTATCTCCCCCGTAATTGATGCAACGGTTAACCTTGAACAATTTGAGCAAATTGCTTACATACTTTCAAAAATAATAGATAACAAGAGTAGCTTTACGGCAGAACATTCAAGAGGAATTTCAAAATTAGCTTATAAGGTTTCAAAATATGTTGGATATCCCGAAGAAAAATGTGTAAAAATGAGAATAGCTGGCTTACTTCATGATATAGGTAAACTTGCAATTCCGTCATCAATACTTGATAAAAACGGTGCTCTTACGGATGACGAATTTTCAATTATAAAATCACATGTTTACTATACAAAAATTATCTTAGATAGGATTGAAGACATTAAAGAGATTAGCTATTGGGCATCTTCTCATCATGAAAAACTCAACGGTCGAGGATATCCGATGAAACTTACAGCTGATAAAATATCTGAGGAATGCCGAATAATGTGTGTGTGTGATATTTATCAAGCATTAATAGAAGACAGACCTTACAGAAAAGGCTTAAGCTATGAACAATCCTTTAAAATACTTAATGGCATGACTTCAGATGGTTTTATTTGTCCTAAGGCTGTAGAACAATTGAAAGGTGCTTTACATAGTTAAGGTAATAATTCTTTGTATTACCTTTTCTTTTTTTTATTTTTGATATAAAATATTTTTATGGATAAACGTTCAGAGGTGATAAAATGGAATTTATTGTTGACAGTGTTGAAAAAACCTTAAATATAGGAGAACAATTTGGTGCTCTCGTAAAAGAAGGGGATATAATCTGCATAAATGGGGATCTCGGTGCGGGAAAAACTCATTTTACTAAAGGTCTTGCTAAAGGTCTTGGAATAACTGATTACATAACAAGTCCCACATTTAACATATTAAATGAATATAATGGTAGACTTAAATTATATCATTTTGATGTATACAGAGTTAATGACCCAGATGAAATTGCTGCTATAGGATTTGATGATTACATATTTAGTGATTCTGTAAGTGTTATAGAATGGTCAAATTATATTGACGAACTTATACCACTTGAAAGAATAAATTTAACTATAACTAAACTTCCAGAGCTCGGAGATAATTATAGAAAAATAGTAATAAATTCTATAGGAAATAGATATGATTATGTAAAGGAGATTAAAATATGAACTTACTTGGTATTGACACCGCTACAGAATCTGCTACCTGCGCTGTGATGTCTGATGATAAATTACTTGGAGAAATTACTTTTAATTATAAAAAACAACACTCAGTAATACTTATGAATATAGTAGATTACACGCTAAAAAATTTAAAGCTCACTATAGATGACTTAGATGGATTTGTTGTTTCTAAAGGTCCTGGCTCTTTCACCGGACTTAGGATAGGCATGGCTGTGGTAAAAGGATTAAGCGATGGATCTAAGAAACCTTTTGTAAGTATATCCTCTCTAGATACCCTTGCATACAGTTTAGCTTACACTACAGGAATCATATGTCCAATATTAGATGCCTTAAGAAATAACGTATATACTGCATTATATAAATTCGAAGGAAATACTTTAAAGAAAATTACAGACTATATGGCAATTTCAGTAGATGAATTAGTAGAAATTTTAAAGAATCATGATTTACCTATAACTTTTATAGGAGATGCTGTTCCAAAATTTAGAGAAGAATTAAAAAATCAACTTTCAGATGTAAAATTCGCACCTGCATCCTTAAATCTTGTTAAAGCTTCGGGTTTATGTGAACTTGGTATGAATTTAATTAAACAAGGAATTTGTGATAATCCTATTACATCTGCTCCAATTTACCTTAGAAAATCTCAAGCTGAAAGAGAATATGAATTGAGAACTGGAAGGGATATAAATGAGTAATTTAGAAGTTTGTTCTTTTGAAAAAAAATATCTTAGAGAAATTATGTCTATAGAAAATTTAAGTTTTTCAATACCATGGACAAAAGATGCAATGGAAAAAGAACTTACAAATAAATTTGCAAAATACGTAGTTGTAAAACTAGATAATTTAGTTATAGGCTATGGGGGAATGTGGCTTATACTTGATGAAGGGCACATCACTAATATAGCTGTTCATCCTGAATTTAGGGGAATAGGTGCTGGCAAAAAAATAATTGAAGCACTTATTGATGTTTGTAAAAAAAATGACATCAGTTCTCTTACCCTTGAGGTACGTGTTTCAAACTATGTTGCCAAAAATCTTTATACAAAGTTTGGATTTATAGAAGAAGGCATCAGAAAAAATTATTACAACGACAATAATGAAGATGCAATAATAATGTGGAAAAGAAACATTTAAAAATACGAAACATTATTCAGAGTACGGAGTACAGAGTACAAAGTACAGTGAAGGATGATTTTCTGTAGCAAAGCTACAGAAAATCTTAAAACTTATTTTTTGATTGCTTACGCAATCGCGTTCCTAATGTTGTTCAGCGAAGCTGACAACATTTAAGTTTAAGATTTACCTGACGGTAAGGAAAGGTAAATCATCCTTCACTGTACTCTGTACTCTGTACTTTGTACTCTGGTTTAATGCTTCACATTATTTTTACTTTCTATCATATACTTCCTGAGCAGTATTGTTTTCTATCTCCTTGTGAAGTACTGGAGAAATCTTTTTATATACAGCCATTGTTATACAAGAAATTATTACTCCCTTTAAAATATTAAACGGAAATATTGCTAAGGCTACAAAACTGTTAATTCCATTAATACTAGGATTTATTGCATGACCCATTGCTACTATTGCTTTTATAGGGAAATGTAATGCTGTTTCGTATAAAGGTAATAAAACAAAGTAGTTAAGTAAGCTTCCTACTACTGCCATAATAACAGTTCCTGTTATAAGTGAAAGTACAGCATTTCCTCTTGTTTTTTTGTGCTTGTACATTGCCCCAGCAGTGAATACTAAGGATGCACCTATAAGAAAATTTGCAAGTTCTCCTACTCCAGCAGTTGCAGTTCTTGGAACCTGAAGAAGGTTTTTTACTAGTTCTATTAACACTCCAGCTACAGGTCCTAAGGAAAATGCACCTACAAGTGCTGGTAAATCACTAACATCTAGTTTTAAAAAACTCGGAAATATTGGTATTGGAACTGCTACAAACATGAGTAAAAAAGCTATAACACCGAGTAGTGCAATTTTGATTAAATCACTTAATTTGAAATTTTTCATTTTTATGCCTCCTATTTTTGATATCTTCAGAAGCGCATAATAAAAGCCCCAACACAAAGTCAGGGCATAAAAATTACACTTACATTCTCTTCTTCCATCCAGACTTTACTGTCGGCCTCGGAATTTCACCGAATCATGCCATATAATGGCTCGCGGGCTATACCGCCGGTAGGGAATCTAACCCTGCCCTGAAGATTATCAATATTAATTTAAATTAATTATACTAAATTTTATAAATATATTCAAGTAATTTTTTAATTTTAGCTTTCCTTTTTCATACTTAAGGATATTCTATTTCTTTTTTCATCCACTTCAATTATTCTCACTTCAACTATATCTCCAACACTCACAACATCTAGAGGATGTTTTACAAATCTATCTGAAAGTTGACTAATATGCACAAGACCATCCTGATGAACTCCAATATCTACAAAAGCTCCAAAATCAGCAACGTTTCTAACGGTACCTGTTAAAACCATGCCTGGCTTAAGTTGCTTTATATCAACTATTCCTGTTTTAAGAATTGGTTTTGGCATTTCCTCTCTTGGATCTCTTCCTGGTTTCTTTACTTCTTTAACTATATCAACTAATGTTGGAACTCCTATTCCTAATTCTTCTGCTAATTTATCTACTCCTATTAATTTAACTCTACTCTCTATATCTGATAATTTTCCATCTTTAATATCGGAAACTTCATACCCAAGTTTACCTAAAAGATTTTTTGCTGCTGCATAAGATTCAGGATGAACTGAAGTATTATCTAGTGGTTCTTTACTTTCTGTAACTCTTAAAAATCCAGCACACTGCTCAAAAGCTTTAGGTCCAAGCCTTTTTACCTTTAAAAGCTCTTTTCTACTTTTAAACTTTCCATTTTCCTCTCTATACTCAACAATATTTTTTGATATGTTGGCATTAATTCCAGATACATAAGAAAGAAGAGATGGTGTTGCAATATTTAAATCAACTCCAACATTATTAACGCTATCTTCAACTACTCCCTTAAGAGAATCTTCAAGTTTTTTAGGAGTAACATCATGCTGATATTGACCAACACCTATTGATTTAGGATCTATTTTTACAAGTTCTGCAAGTGGATCTTGAAGTCTTCTTCCTATAGATATTGCACCTCTTAAGGATACATTTATATCTGGATATTCTTTTGTTGCAAGTTCGGATGCTGAATATACTGATGCCCCTGCTTCAGATACAATTACATAATAAACATCTAAATTTCTTTCTTCTTTTACTTCTTTTATTAATCTTGCAACAACCTCTTCTGATTCCCTACTAGCAGTTCCATTTCCAAGTGATATCATACCAACGTTATATTTATATACTAACGCTTTTAACGTCTTTACAGCGCCTTCTACATCATTTTGAGGTGCTGTAGCATATACTGTAGCTGTATCTAAAAGTTTTCCTGTTTCATCAAGTACTGCAATTTTGCATCCTGTTCTAAAACCTGGATCATATCCTAATACAGCTTTCCCTTTAATTGGTGGCTGCATCAAAAGCGACTTTAAATTAGCTTTAAATATTTCTATAGCTGAGTTTTCACCTTTTTCAGTTAGTTCTGCTCTTATTTCCCTTTCTATGGAAGGATATATAAGCCTTTTAAGCGAATCCTTAACACTTTCTTCTATGTATTTATCTGTTATTTCATTGCCTTTAAGGCAATTTAAGTTTAGATATTCAATTATTTTATCATCCTCACAAGTTATTTTTACCGAAAGAATCTTTTCGCTTTCTCCCCTGTTTATTGCAAGAATCCTATGTGGAGGTATTTTACTTACAGCTTCTTTAAATTCATAATACATTTCATAAGGAGTTGGTTCTTTACTGCCTCCTTTTGTTTCAAGAATTCCTGTTTTACTTACATATTTTCTTATCCACTTTCTATATTCAGCTTCATCTGATATAACTTCGCTTATTATATCCTTTGCGCCATTTAAAGCATCTTCTACCGTTTTAACTTCTTTTTCCTCATTTATAAAACCTTCTGCTAGCTCTTCAATATTGCCTTTAAATTTTCCACTTAATATTTCCTCTGCAAGTGGTTTTAATCCTCTTTCAACTGCAATTATAGCTCTCGTTCTCTTTTTCTGCTTGTATGGTCTATATAAATCTTCAACCTCTGTCAAGGTATCTGCATTTAATACACTTTCTTTTAATTCATCATTAAGTTTTCCCTGTTCATCTATAGATTTTATAACTGCTTCTTTTCTTTCATCTAAGTTTCTTAAATACACAAGCCTTTCAGATAATTCTCTAAGTATTATATCATCAAGTCCACCTGTTCTTTCTTTTCTATATCTCGCTATAAAAGGAACAGTTGCTCCTTCATCAAGCATTTCAATAACACTATTTACCTGCTTTAATGCTATTTTAAACTCTTGTGCTAATCTACTACTGATATCTTTCAATTATTTTACCTCCTAAATTTACTCTACGTTATATTATAAAACAAATAGTTTGCTCATTTCAACTTTCATGTTGAGAGTACTTTATAGATATACAACTTGGAAATCAGAAATTGCAAATGCCAAGTTTATCCTGACAGCAATATTTTTTCAATTCACAGTTCACGATGCACAATTCACAATGAAGGAGGATTTACCTTTCGCTTCTCTCAGGTAAATCTTAAATTTAAATATTGTAAGCTTCGCAAGCACCATATATAGTGCTGTTGCGTAAGCAATAAAAAATAAGTTTTAAGATTTTTCTACGCTCTCGTAGAAAAATCATCCTTCACTGTACTCTGTAATCTGTACTCCGTACTCTGTATTAAATTTTAATTTGTCGCCATAGATTACGAATCAAAGTTATGTAATATATATTGGAACAATATCATAGAAATTATATGTATAATAAATTAAAAGGAGCCATTATGAAAAAACGATTTGCTTATATATTAATTATTTTTTTCATGTTTGTATTTATTTTTAGTTTCTATAAATATTTAACCATACACAAGTTTAACCACTCCGCTGTAATAAACAACATAACTTATCTTTCAAGTACTAATTTCAAGGGCAGAATGGGTGGCACTCTTGAAAATGATGAAGCTGCAAGTTACATAAAATCTCAATTCAAAGCTTCTTCAATTAAAGAGTATTCTAATAATTATTATCAAAATTTTAAAGCTGATTATCCAAAAAGAATTCCTGGAGAACCTTATCTTAAAGTCGTAAATGGACACGGTGAAACTATAAAAACCTATGTCTACAATAAAGATTTTAAAGAGGACATGCTAAATTTTAAAAAAAATCATTTTGTATTTTATAAAAGCTCAAATGTTATGTCTCAAAATTCATTTTTGCAAATCACATCTGGAAAAGATCATTATATAATTTATTCTACAAAGGATAATAAGATAAACTTTAGGAGCTCATTTATGAGTAACAGCCCTTATTCCTTATGTATAATGGCTACACAAAGCTGTTTAAACGAAATAAAAAACTACGTAAAGAACAATTGCATAATTGATTGTTTTATACCATATACAACCGATACAACAATATTAAAAAATGTTATAAGCTATATTCCTGGAAGGGATAAGTCCAAGCCTCCAATTATCATATCTGCACATTTTGACCACGTTGGAACTGATTTAAGTGGCAACGTATATCAAGGTGCACTAGATAATGCCTCCGGAGTGAGCTTTATTATTGAAATGAGTAAATATATACATTCTCTAGGAACACCAGATAGAAATATAATTTTCGCTGCATTTAATGGAGAAGAGTTTGGTCTTAAAGGATCAGAAGCTTTTGTTAATTCATATTATTCCAATTTAAAAGGCGGCGAAGACTACAATTTTGATATGATTGGAAGTTCTCCTTCTATGCCTTTAACAATAATGGGAGGTAAAAAAGATAGTTCTAAGAATAGTTTAATAAATTCTATTTCTACAGTATGTGCTAAACAAAATATACATTTTAATTATCTTTTTGAGGACGCCAGCGATCATGCTTCATTTAGAAATAAAAATATTAACGCAGTAACCTTTTGCAATAATGATACTTCAAGAATTCATACACCACTTGATACTGTTTCACATATTAATACAGATTCAATTGATCGCTGCTTTGATGTTGCCTCTAGTGAAATAGTTAATTCTGCATACAATAATTCTAGTATTTTTATTCTATATAACAAGCAAATTTGTGTATTATCACTCTTTGCCATAGCTGCATTAATCTTAGTTTTATTGCAGGATAAAATATTTAAACAAAAATTAAAAAATGTGAACTAAAGTGTAGTGCAAAATCAAAGAACCTTTGGCAGGTGTAGAAAAATAATGTTAGGGAATAGCGGCTCAAAATCCTAAATAAAATTAATAAAACTAAGCAGGAAATTTTTTAAAGCTTAAAATCTTTCGATAACTCGCAAAAACACGCTCAGACAATCTAAAGCTCTAAAGCTTAAAAAAATTTCCCACTAAGTTTTATACAATTTTATTTTAGAAATTTTTTCGCCACTATTCCCTAACATCATTTTTTTCCTACACCTACCAAAGGCTCTTTGATTAATCCACCACAGCTTTGTTTCACAATATGCAATTATTTTCTAACAACTTAGTACAGTAATTTTAATGATTTCAGTAATAAATATTGTTTCTGTACTACACCAAAATTCCGTAGGCACACTGATATTTTTGATTACTGTTGTCAGCTTCGCTGACAACAGTTAAGTTTAAGATTTACCTGACGCAAGGAAAGGTAAATCATCCTTCATTGTACTCTGTACTCTGTACTTTGTACTCTGATTTAGTTACTTCCCATTAATTTTGAGCCTCGTTTTTAAGATATTCATTTATAAAGTCATCTATTTCTCCATCCATGACTGAATTTATATTTCCAGTTTCAACGCCGGTTCTATGATCTTTAACCATAGTGTAAGGTTGAAATACATACGATCTTATTTGGCTTCCCCAGCCCATATCTTTAAGTTCTCCTGTTAAATCTTCTATTTTTTCCTTGTGTGCTCTTTCCTTTAATTCCACAAGCTTTGATTTTAACATAGACATAGCTGTTTCCTTATTATAGTGCTGGCTTCGCTCATTTTGGCATTGTACAACTAAGCCCGTAGGTAAATGAGTTATCCTTATAGCAGAATCAGTTTTATTTATATGCTGACCTCCAGCTCCACTTGCACGATAAGTATCAACCCTTAAATCCTCTGGTCTGATTACTATATCTTGGCTCTCTGTAAGTTCTGGTAAAACTTCAACTGAAGCAAATGAAGTTTGCCTTTTACCATTTGCATTAAAAGGTGATATTCTAACAAGCCTATGTATTCCCTTTTCAGCCCTTAAATATCCATAGGCAAATTCGCCCTCCACTTTTAACGTAACGCTTTTAATTCCTGCCTCATCACCTGGAAGCATATCAATCACTTCAACTTTAAATCCTTTTGCTTCAGCCCATCTAGTATACATTCTTAAAAGCATTTGTGTCCAATCCTGTGCATCATTTCCACCAACACCTGTATGAAGATTTAAAATCGCATTATTTTTATCATATTCACCTGAAAGTAAAATTTCTATTCTGAAGTTTTCTATTTCTTTTTTCAAATTATTAGCATCATCCAATATACCGTCTGCTTCAGTCTCATTTTCTTCTTCCATGCACATTTCTATAAGAACGTTAATATCTTCTATTCTTTGAACTGCTGAATTATATCTATCTAGTCTATCCTTTAAAAATTTTACTTCTTTATTAACTTCTTGAGCCTTTTGCATATCGTTCCAAAAATCTTGTTCCTGCATATTATGCTCTAACTCATCAATCTTTCTTTTACTCTCTTCGATGTCAAAGAGAAGCCCTCATTTCATTGATATTAGCTGAAACTTCTTTCGCAATAACAGCTGCTTCTTCTAACTTTATAATCAATTTAATCACCCTTTCAATTTCAAATTAAAATCACTAGGACATCAAGACCTAGCGATTTTAAAATATATTTTTAATAAAATTAATTTAATATATACATTAAAATTAACTTGCATCATAATGCCCAAAAGACGTCATTTTGATACAAATGGATTTTAAGTTTCACAATGGTATAACTTTAATACCTTATGCTTTTCTTCCACAACAATCTTTATACTTTTTACCTGAGCCACAAGGACATAAATCATTTCTACCTATTTTCTTTTCTTTTCTTCTAACTGGCTTTTTTACAACCTGTTCAGAATCATAATTAGTTGTAACTTCTTTATTTACTCTTTCTCTTGCAGGCGCCATCTCAAGTTGAACATGGAATAAATACTTAATTGTATCGAGCTTAATATTTGATATCATCTCATCAAACATATCGCTTCCTTCCATTTGATATGCTTGAACAGGATCTTGTTGCCTATATGCTCTTAAACCAATACCTTGTTTTAAATGTTCCATATTATCAATATGGTCCATCCACTTTGTATCAACCATTCTTAAAAGAATTACTCTTTCAATTTCTCTCATTTGCTCATTTGAGAAAGCTTCTTCTTTACCTTTATATATATCACTTGCAATTCCATGAAGTTTTTCTTTAATTTCATCATTTGATAAAACTTTAAGTTCATCAACAGTCACAGAACCCTTTGGAAGATATATATCTTCTAAGTATTGAATAAGTCTTCCTAAATCAGCTTCAAAATCATCTTCCAATCCTGAAAGATGTGCATCTACAGACGTATAAATCATTTCCTTTATCATATCTTGAATTTGATCTTTTAAATCTTCACCTTCAAGTACTTCTGATCTTTGTTTGTATATAATTTCTCTTTGCTGATTCATAACATCATCATATTGAAGTAGACTCTTTCTAATATCAAAGTTATTACCTTCTACCTTTTTCTGAGCATTTTCAATCGCTGAACTTACCATTTTGCTTTCTATAGCTTCATCATCGCCAAGGCCAAGTTTATCTACCATAGATTTCAATTTATCTGATCCAAAAATTCTCATAAGATCATCTTCAAGAGAAACATAAAATCTTGAGAAACCAGGATCTCCTTGACGTCCAGCACGGCCTCTAAGCTGATTATCTATACGTCTTGATTCATGTCTTTCTGTACCTATTATTTTTAAACCGCCAAGTTCTACAACGCCATCACCAAGTTGAATATCAGTACCACGACCAGCCATATTTGTAGCTATTGTTACCATTCCTTTTTCTCCAGCATGTGATATTATCTCTGCTTCTTGTTCATGGTATTTTGCATTTAAAACTTGATGTGCAACTCTCTTCTTTTTAAGTAAATCTGAAAGAAGTTCTGATTTTTCAATACTTACTGTACCAACAAGTACCGGTTGACCCTTTGCATGTGTTTCGGCTATATCATCTACTACCGCATTAAATTTCGATTTTTCAGTTTTATATATAAGATCAGGAACATCTTTTCTTGCTATAGGTTTATGAGTTGGCACAACAACAACATCCAAACCATATATATCTCTAAACTCATTTTCTTCAGTTAACGCTGTACCTGTCATTCCTGAAAGTTTATCATATATTCTAAAGTAGTTTTGGAAAGTTATAGTTGCAAGTGTTTTTGATTCTTTCTGAACTTTAACTCCTTCTTTAGCTTCAATAGCCTGATGAAGTCCATCACTATATCTTCTACCTTCCATAAGTCTTCCAGTGAATTCATCAACTATTATAACTTCATCAGCCTTAACCATGTAATCTTTATCTCTCTTCATAAGATAATTTCCCTTTAAAGCTTGAGCAACATGGTGCTGAATTTCCATATTAGAAGGATCTGCATAGTTTTCCAAATGGAAATATTTTTCTGCTTTATCTACTCCTTGATCGGTTAATATAGCTGAATTTGTTTTTTCATCAATTGTAAAGTCGTCTTCCTTTTTTAACATCTTTGCAAAATTATCTGCAACTTTATAAAATTCAGTTGATTTTTCACCTTCACCAGAAATAATAAGTGGAGTTCTAGCTTCATCAATAAGTATAGAGTCAACTTCATCCACTATACAGAAATTAAGTTTTCTCTGAACTCTTTCTTCTTTATATATAACCATATTATCTCTTAAATAATCAAATCCAAATTCATTATTTGTACCGTATGTTATATCTGCATTATAAGCGTCTTGCCTTTGTTGTTGATTTAAGTCATGAACTATTACACCTGTAGTTAATCCTAAAAATCCGTATATTTGACCCATTTCAGCCATATCTCTAGTTGCCAAATAATCATTTACTGTAACGACATGAACACCTTTTCCTGTTAATGCATTTAAATAACAAGGAAGTGTTGCAACCAAAGTTTTACCTTCTCCAGTTTTCATCTCAGAAATTCTTCCCTGATGAAGTACAATTCCTCCTATAAGCTGTTCTCTAAAATGCTTTTTCCCAAGTACTCTAAATGAAGCTTCTCTAACAACTGCAAAAGCCTCAATCAGCACATCATCAAGTGTAGCTCCATTTTCTAGTTTCTGCTTGAATTCAGCTGTTTTTGCCTTAAGTTCATCATCACTTAGATTTTTCATAATATCATCTAATTTTTCTATTTGATTAACAATAGGAATAATTCTCTTAACTTCCCTTTCGCTGTATGTACCAAATATTTTTCCAAATAATCCCATCGCATTCATCCTCACTATAATTCTTGATACTTTACGTATAAATTTAAGTATTTTAATTTACACATATCAAATATTTGTATAATATTAATTAAAATGTAAATTTATTTTTCTATACATCATACCTTATAGATTATAACATTTAATTTTTAATCATTCAACTTATATATATCATTTTGCTAAAATACATAAAAATTTAACATTTTATACCTGTATTGAGATAACTAAGCCGAAACTTGAAATTATTTTAATAAAACTGTTAAAAGGAGTAGGTTTATTCTCCCTACTCCTCAATTATATAATTTAGAATTTCGGTTCGATTAATCCGAAATTTCCGTCCTTTCTTTTATACACTACATTTACCTCATTTGAATTTGCATTTTCAAATACGAAGAAACTATGACCTAGTAATTCCATTTCCAATACAGCTTCTTCTTCCGACATAGGCTTTATTGCAAATTTCTTTGTCTTTACAATTTGAGGTTCTTCATCCGACTCATCGGAGCTTATATTGGGAATATCCTGAAATTTAAGTGAATCACCATATTTTCTTCTTTCAAGTTTCGTTTTTTGTTTTCTTACCTGTCTTTCAAGTTTATCAGCTACAATATCTATTGATGCGTACATATCATTATTTGATTCTTCTCCTCTTAAAATCACACCATTAAACGGTATTGTAACTTCAACTATTTGTCTATTTTTCTGTACACTCAAAGTAACATGTGCCTCTACCTCAGGTTTAAAATATTTTTCTAACTTTGATAACTTCTTTTCAATAGACTGCCTTAACCCACTTGTAATTTCAACATTTCTTCCACTAACAGTTATTTTCATAATTCCAGCCCCTCTCTTAACCAAATATAGTAATTACTTATGTTATTAACATTTTACTGCTTTAATCAAATTAAAACAAGCAAAATATTATGAATTAACTAAATATTATATAAATTAAGACTCTTATTACTCTTATTTTCTCCTTTATTTATAGTTTCTCATTTATTTTAAACGTTTTCTTTTTAAATATACACATTTTTTAAATTAAAACAAAAATATATTAAGTTAGTTGACCTGGTCTTTGACCCCACACTCGCCTGCTGGAACTTCCGCTACCCGGCATTATCCTCTCACTACTAATTCTCTCGCTTTTAAAAGCGGCAGGTCTTACTTCTAAACCGCACCATGCTCATTAAAACTTTGTTTAACTTACGTGGATCGCTTTGCCTGCGACTGGCATCGACTTTCAACCACAAACCTAACTTAATATATACACATAATATTATATACTACTTTTTGCAGCAGTCAAGACCATAACATCTTTTGCTCCATTAAAAATCATATTTCTTGCACAATAAAATCCTGTAGCTCCTGTAGTAAAAACATCATCTACTAAAAGTATTCTTTTATTCCTTATACTATTATCATCAAACACACCAAATGCATTCTCAAGATTATTCCATCGCATTTCTCCGCTAAGTCCAATTTGATCTCTAGTATTAGCTTTCTTAAACAAATAATTTTTTATTGGTATCTTTGATATTTTTGAAATCTGCCTTGCTAAAAATTCACTTTGATTGTATCCTCTTTTTTTTATTTCTTCTTTTCTCATTGGAACAAATGTTATTTCATCAAATTCAAGATCATTTTGTCGAATAAAATTGAACATTAAATCAGAAAGAGCTTCTCCACATAAAAAATCTTTTTTATATTTAAGCTTTATTACCATCTCTTTCACACTTCGTGAATAATATGCTGCACTATAAAATTTTATACGCATATTTTTTCTTTCAACATAATATTTATTTTTACACAGTACTATATTCTTACTACACTTATCACATAAATATTTTTCTTCATCTTCAAATAATTCTTTGCCACACAGAACACATTTTAAATCATTATAATATATAATACTTTCTAAACATTCAAAAATATATTTTATATAGAAAACAATCCTTTTTCCCATGCTAATTTATTGAAATTCCTAGTTATATTTTTAGCCATTTTAATTTGTTTATTCTCCTTATTGGTTACAAATATAACTTCTCCTCTCTTATTTAAACCGCCTCCTGTCTTTCCACAAAAATATACTAAAGTTTTATAATTAAATGTGTTGTTCACATAAAAAAATACAGCTATGCTTACATTTTTGCTTTGTGTACATACAGCATCAAAATCATTTGTTATAATTATTGCCCCTTTAGTACTCTTTAATTCGCTTTTTTTAGTACTATATTTATTATACATAAAAATTTTCCCATCCAAATTTAGTTCAGAACTAATAAGATATTTAAAAAAATCTGTCATTATTTTTGTATCTAAAATTGGAATAATAACATTTCTCTTTTCATAAACAAACCATTTTAAATATTCATATATTAAAAACGGCATATCTCTATTTATATTTATTCTTGTGCTTATTACTCTAGGTTCAATTACTGGCATCCTATTATAATTAGTTAAAATATGTATAGTTTTATAATTCTTAAAAATTGCTTCTATAGAATATGCTATACATTTACAATTTTCTTTATTAAACTTTTTAAGCAAGCTTATTATTTCGCTTTGATTATATTGTGGGAAACTTTTAATATCGTTGTAAATTACAAGTTTAAAATCACAATTTAACTTTAATGCATTTTCATGATTGCAAATTATAAATTTATTATTCTCATGCAATTTTTTTCCATTGTAATACTGCACATGGTTCTTACAGTTTTTTTTATTTATCATATGCTCCAATATTCCTACATTTTTTTCATTTTCACCGGTAATATACAATACTTTATTTCCATCTAAAATATTCCTAATTATTAAATTTAGAAAAATAATTTCTGTATTATATGGCGGCGAAACTACATTAAGATATCTTTCATTAGAAGCATTCCACTTTAATATATAGTTTTCTATATCTTTGTAATACGCATCTATCTTCATAATTTCACCTACCTTATAAGGTTAACTAACTTAACCACAAATATATAGTGAAACTTCAAAATTAATTTTTATCTGTAAAGATTTCAATCTTCTACAGACTCATCATCATTTAGTATTTCACTTATCCTAAAACGTAATCCTGAATATCTTTTAAAACTTTTATTATTGTTTATCATAAATTGAAGTGACTTCTTTTGTCCAACAATAACTACAAGTTCTTTAGCCCTAGTTATAGCTGTATATAAAAGATTTCTGTTCATAAGAAGCGGTGGTCCCATAAAACAAGGCATAATTACAACCAAAAATTCACTGCCTTGACTTTTATGAATAGTAATTGCATATGCCAAATCAAGCTCATCTAAGTTAATTTTTTCATATATAACTTCTCTTTCTCCATCGAATATTACAACTAAATTTTCGTCTTCATCAACATCCACAACAAATCCTATATCTCCATTAAAAACACCTTCACCTGATTTTTCACCATCTCCGCTTACTCTATTCCACTTAATAGTGTAATTATTTTTATTTTGCATTACCTTATCTCCAACCCTAAAGATAATATCTTTGTTCTTAATTTCCTTTTTACTTTTATTTTCAGGATTTAAGACACTTTGAAGACTATTATTCATATTTATAACTCCCAAAGTACCTTTTCTCATTGGCGTAATTATTTGTATGTCTCTTATAGCATTCCATCTTTTATTAAATTTAGGTAATCTTTTTTCTGCCAAACTTATAATAGTATTTGCTATAGCATCATATTGTTCTTCTTCTATAAAATAAAAATCATTTTGTTTTCTATTAAGTATTGGCATTTCGCCATTATTTATTTTGTGAGCATTTATTATTATCATACTTTCTTTAGCCTGCCTAAAGATTTCTTTAAGCTTAAAAACCTTAATGCATTTACTTTCTATTATGTCCCTAAGTACATTTCCTGGTCCAACAGATGGTAATTGATCTACATCACCAACTATAATTAGTCTTGTTCCCATACCTATTGCTTTTAAAAGATTATGCATGAGCATTATATCTATCATGGAGGCTTCGTCTATAATTACAACATCACATTGCAACGTAATGTCTTCTTCTCTTTCGTAAAACACATCATCTTCATATCCAAGTTCAAGCATTCTGTGAATTGTTCTTGCCTCCCCACCAGTAGCTTCAGACATTCTTTTAGCCGCTCTTCCAGTTGGCGCAGCCATAAATACTTTCATAGATAGGCTCTCAAATATATCCGTTATGCATCTTATAATGGTTGTTTTTCCCGTACCAGGTCCTCCAGTTATAACTTCTATTCCATTTTCAAAAGCACCTTCTATAGCATTTTTTTGTGATTCAGCAAATTCAATATTATTTTTTTCCTCGAATTTCTTAATTTTTTCATCTACATCAATATTTAATTCTTTGTATTTATCATAAGCCAGTGTTAGTATTTTCCTTGTAACTCCAAGTTCCGAATAATAGTACTGCATTGTAAACACACAATTTATACCATCAATTAATTCTACTTTTAATTTTTGTGATAAAGTACATTCATATAGTCCTTTTTCTATATCTTCCTTTTTAACTTGAAGTAATTTAATTGCTTCACTTATAAGTTTATCTATTGGCATATATGTATTTCCAAGCGAACAAAATTCATTTACTGCATAAATTATACCGCTTTGTATTCTAAATATAGAATCATAATCTATTCCAAGGCTTCTTGCTATTTTATCCGCTGTTTTAAAACCTATTCCAGAAATATCCTCCGTTAATATATAAGGATTTTCTTTAACTACTTCTATAGCTCTAGCCTTATATTTTTTATATATTTTTACACATTGTTTTGCCGTAACACCATACGTTTGAAGAAAAATCATTATATTTCTAATTTCCCTTTGCTGTGAATATGATTCATATATAATTTCTATTTTCTTATCACCAATTCCACCTATTTCACGCAATCTATATACATCGCTATCTAATATTTCTAATGTTTTATCTCCAAACTTGTTTACTATTTTTTTTGCAGTAACAGGACCTATTCCTGAAATAATTCCTGATGACAAATACTTTTCAATTCCGCTAAGTGAATTAGGTAAAACCTCTTCACAACTTTCAACTTTGAATTGTTGACCAAACTGAGGATGCAAAATCCACTCTCCTGATACCTTTAATGATTGTCCTTCCATTATGTATGGTATACATCCAGTTATAGTAACCTTTCCAGTGTTTTCTACTTTAGTTACCGCAACTACATAACCATTCTCTTCATTTTTAAATAAAATAGAATCAACCACACCTTCAAGTTTTTCCATACTAATTCTCCTTTTACTACTTATAGTGGAAGTGCCTAACTAAAATTATTTAATTCGCAACTTTTAAAACTTGTATATTAAATAATTTTATGCAACAGCACCGTATATTTAAAAAAAGAGATACATCTTAATTGTATCTCTAAATTATTCAGCGCTATAATGTTTTTTCATAATTTTTTCCACCACATCCAAAATTAAAATTATACCAACAAAAACAACTATGCATAATAATTCCAATAAAGGTCTTTTTCCAGAAAAAATGTATACGTCATTTAAGATATGTAGAAATGTTGAAAATGCTAAAAGAATAAGTCCTAGAGAAATCGAAATTGCAACTATCAAAATTTGAAATAAAGTTTTTTTTACATGATGAATGCCATTTAAAAGCTTATTTTCGTGCAATCTTTCCACATAATCATCCCTTCTAATTTTCATACAGTTATATAGTTTACCATTATGCATATAAATATGCAATCTTGTAATAGCAGTTTTTTTTATTATATTTGCTGATAATGTTAAATATACGTTAAAAGAAAGCTAATACAATAATGTATTAGCTTTTTCCTTTAAATTCAGTTTATATCCTATAAAAACTTCTTAATTTCATCAACTTTATTTAATCTTTCCCATGGAACATCTATATCAGTTCTTCCAAAATGCCCATAAGCAGCAACTTGTTTATATATTGGTCTTCTTAAATCTAAATCTCTTATTATAGCACCAGGTCTCAAATCAAAAACTTTCTCCACAATTTTAACTATTTCATCATCAGATATTTTTCCTGTTCCAAAAGTGTCAACCTCTATTGATACAGGTTTTGCAACTCCTATAGCATATGCAAGTTCAATTTCTAGTTTATCAGAAACTCCTGCAGCAACGAGATTCTTAGCAACCCATCTAGCCGCATAAGCCGCAGATCTATCAACTTTTGTAGGATCTTTACCTGAAAATGCTCCGCCGCCATGTCTTCCATAACCACCATAAGTATCTACTATAATTTTTCTACCAGTGAGTCCTGAATCACCTTGAGGTCCACCTATAACAAATCTTCCAGTAGGGTTAATATAATATTTTGTGTCTTTATCTAAAAGTTCTGCTGGTACTACAGCTTTAATTACATTTTCTATCATATCTTTTTCAATTTGTTCATGAGTAGCTTCTGGACTATGTTGAGTTGATATAACTATAGCATCAACTCTTACTGGTTTATTATCTGCATATTCAACAGTAACTTGTGTTTTTCCATCAGGTCTTAAGTATTTAACTATATTTTGTTTTCTTACATCAGCAAGTCTCTTAGATAATTTATGAGCAAGAGAAATAGGCATTGGCATATATTCTGGAGTTTCATTGGTAGCAAATCCAAACATCATACCTTGATCTCCAGCACCAATAGCATCAATTTTATCCATTTCGCCTTTTTTAGATTCAAGTGCTTCATCAACACCCATTGCTATATCACCAGATTGTTCATCTATTGAAGTCACTACCGCGCATGTATCGCAGTCAAATCCAAATTTTGCTCTTGTGTAACCAATTCCTCTTATTGTTTCTCTAACAACTTTAGGAATATCCACATAACAATTAGTGGATATTTCACCCATTACATTTACAATACCAGTTGTAACTGTAGTTTCACATGCTACTCTTGAATTTGGATCTTTAGATAAAATTTCATCTAAAATTGCATCAGATACCTGATCACATATTTTATCTGGATGTCCTTCTGTTACTGATTCAGATGTAAATAACCTCTTCATTTTTTAATTTCCTCCTTAAATAAATAATAAAGGTCCCTTCTAAAATAAGAAGAGACCTTTTATGCTTCAATCTTTCTTATCTTGCAGTTATGCAGGAATTGGCACCATAATGCATACGCACCGGTTGCCGGGTTTCATCGGGCCATATCCCTCCACCTCTCTTGATAAGAGTTATTATTATATATCTTTTATATTATATAACATTTTTTATAAAAAGCAAATATTAGTGTAAAAAAAAACAACTAAAATGCTGTTTTTAATATTTGGTGGAGGAAGATGGATTCGAACCATCGAAAGCTGAGCTAACAGATTTACAGTCTGCCCCCTTTGGCCACTCGGGAATTCCTCCACATCTGGTGCTGGCAGAAGGAATTGAACCCTCAACCTACTGATTACAAGTCAGTTGCTCTACCAATTGAGCTATGCCAGCTTATTTAATTTTATATGGTGGGCACTACAGGGCTCGAACCTGTGACCCTCTGCTTGTAAGGCAGATGCTCTCCCAGCTGAGCTAAGCGCCCATACATTGGTGGAGGAAGATGGATTCGAACCATCGAAAGCTGAGCTAACAGATTTACAGTCTGCCCCCTTTGGCCACTCGGGAATTCCTCCACATCTGGTGCTGGCAGAAGGAATTGAACCCTCAACCTACTGATTACAAGTCAGTTGCTCTACCAATTGAGCTATGCCAGCTTATTTAATTTTGTATGGTGGGCACTACAGGGCTCGAACCTGTGACCCTCTGCTTGTAAGGCAGATGCTCTCCCAGCTGAGCTAAGCGCCCATACATTGGTGGAGGAAGATGGATTCGAACCATCGAAAGCTGAGCTAACAGATTTACAGTCTGCCCCCTTTGGCCACTCGGGAATTCCTCCACATTAATTGTTATTTATTTATCTCAGTAAGCATCTCTCGCTTGCCGACAAATAGTATTATATATTGATACCATTTAAAAGGCAATCACACATATCAATCATTTCTCTAAATTATCCGTATATATCTCTATTTTTTTCAATTTTCCTCGTTTTTAGGCACAAAGGCTATTATTAATTTATTAGATATTATACTCTTAGTCATTAAGCATTAACCAAACTTTCACATCTTTTAAATATTAGAAAAGTTTAATTAATTATTCAAAAGAAATTAATATTAATAAAAATTGCCTCATATAAATTATTAGGAGGTGAAGTTCTTGAACAAAATACGTACTTTTTATAATGTTCCAATGTCCTATTCTAAAATTTCATATTTTCTAAAAAAATATATTGACGAAAATACTATTATTGTATGTATAGGTACCGATCGCTGTATAGGCGATTGTCTTGGTCCAATGGTTGGTACAATGTTAAAAAAAAGATTTTTCCCATTAAGCGTTTATGGAACAATTTCTGAACCTATACATGCTCTAAATTTGGATAAAAGATTAGCAGAAATCAAACAAAAACATATGTCTTCCAAAATAATAGGTATCGATGCTTGCCTTGGTGAAACCGAAAACATAGGTGAGATTCAAATAAGAGATTACGCAATTCATCCAGGCAAGGGTGTTGGAAAATCACTTCCCGATGTTGGTGAAGTTTCAATAATAGGAATAGTAGATTCCTGCGAAAGTAATGAATTATTTACGAATAGAAATATTCGTTTAAATTTAATAATGGAAATGGCTAAAACTATAACTGAAGCTATTATTCATTCTTACTATCTCTATCTCAATTTTCCAAATACAAACTAAAAAATTTATAAAAAATAAAATGACTCATACGAGTCATTTTATTCAATAAGTTCTATATCGTCTCCGCTAAAATCTACTTTATCAACATATTCAAGAACTTTTCCTGTTCCAAGAGCTACACATGATATTGCATCCTCTGCAACATAAACAGGAACATGAGTTACCTCTTGAACTAATTTATCAAGTCCATTTAATAAGGAGCCTCCACCAGTCATAGTTATTCCCTTTTCTGATATATCTGCTGCAAGTTCAGGAGGAGTTTTTTCAAGTACTGAGTGTGCACAATCTGCTATTGAATTTACAGCTTCACTAAGTGCTTCTCTCATTTCTGCTGAAGATACTTCTAAATTTTTAGGAAGTCCTGTTATTAAATCTCTTCCCCTTATTTCCATAGTTTCTTCAACTTCTTTTTTAAATGCAGAACCAATATTTATTTTTAAATCCTCCGCTGTCCTTTCACCAATCATTAACTTGTGTTTTTTTCTTATGTACTTTATTATTGATTCGTCAAACATATCTCCTGCTATTTTTATTGAACTTCTTACAACCATACCGCCTAATGAAATTACAGCAATATCTGTTGTTCCTCCTCCAATATCAATAACCATGTTACCACTTGCCTTAGTAATATCTAACCCTGCTCCTATTGCAGCAGCTAACGGCTCTTCAATTAAGCAAACTTTTTTTGCTCCAGCATTAACTGCCGCATCTTTTACAGCCCTTTTTTCTACTCCAGTCGCTTCGCAAGGGACACATATTACAATTTTGGGTGCAGACATTCTTCTTTTTCCGCATGCCTTCTTTATAAAATGTTTAAGCATTTTTTCAGTTATATCATAATCTGAAATTACTCCATCTCTTAATGGACGTATTGCAACTATATTTCCAGGTGTCCTTCCTATCATTTGCCTGGCTTCTTCACCTACAGCTAATACCTCAGTTGTATTACGGTTAATTGCAACAACAGAAGGTTCTTTTAAAATTACACCCTTTCCCTTTAAATAGACAAGAACAGTGGCTGTACCTAAATCTATTCCCATATCATTTCCTATACCAAAAAACATTCCTTTATCCACTCCATCTCCTACGTTTATTTTACATTTTTCTAAAAAATATCAGAAATACAAAAAGTACCTCTTTTATATTATAAACGGAATGTTTTTAACCTTCAATAGCTTTGTACTTCATTTTTGTCGCTTTACCACCTCTTATATGTCTCTCCGCTTTGTTAATTTCAAGTACACCTTTAGCCATTTCAGCAATTTGAGGATTTATTTGAGGTAATCTCTCTGTCATATCCTTGTGTATCGTACTTTTACTTACACCAAAAACTTTAGCGGTTTTTCTTATTGTAGCTTTAGATTCAATAATATACTTCGCAACTTCCATAACTCTTTCCTCAATGTAATCTTTCAAAGTTGCTACCTCCTTAACCCTTCTATTTAATAAGTATGCACTAATATCGCTATAAATTACTTTTGTATAGCCATTTATAAGCTCATGTACAATTCTAATTAATATTTTTTTTATTTAACATTTAACATTTTATCTGGATCTACAGACAAATAGCTTCCATCCTTTTGTTTTTGATCAATTTCGAAATATATGCAACTTGTATCAGTAATTAATTTATTACTATAGTTGCTGTCTCCTATTTTTCCTAACAATTGACCTTGTTTTACGCTACTATTAGGCTTTACAGCTATACTCTTTTCATCTAGGTTATCATAAACCGTCATATATCCATTGTTTGCATTGGAAATGGTAACTTTTCCTCCAACTACAGATGTAACAACTCCATCCATAGCAGCTGACACATTTATATTTTGATTTGGTTTTATATATTCACCAGGTAAACTAGTATATTCGCCATTCTTTGAATACCAAGTATCAAATTTCATTACAACATTTCCATTTTGAATTGGATTTACAAATAGTTTCTTATTAACCGTTGCTGATGTAGTAACAGTAGAATTTGAATCTTTTTTTATTAAATTATTACTTTTATTTACTTGCTCTGCATTTTCCATTTTTTCCTTTGATATATTATTTTTTTCATTGCGTTCTGCTGTTTTTATTCCATCCTTTGTAGTTACCTTACCTTTACTTATCTTTTGTTGAGTTTGACTTACCGAAACACTCTTATGTTTAGGTTTTAAATTTACATATGCTGCAACACCAGCAACTATACATAAACAAACAAATAAAGTTACATAAAATCCATCCTTTTTTAATAAATTTATAACCTTATTTTGATTTTTATTATGATTATTTTTCCAATCATTGTTCATTTACTAACACCTCCATCTAGTATTGTGTCCATAACTTAGCAAAAAATACATTATATATAATTTTTTTATACAAAATATTGTAAGTTTTACACCATTTTATACAAAGAAAAGTAATAGTTAAGTATCTGAAGCACTATACAAAAACATGAAGCTGTTGCACAAAAATTTTTTACACAAGTTTTAAATATCTGAACTAAAAAAATGTGGTATATGAGTGCCTCGAAATCTTAAATAAAATATTTCTTTGGCACTCATATACCACATCAATTTTAATAGTTAAGCTGGTGTATCTATACATAATTTAAATCTTTGAAATTTCTATTCCAGTATAATAATGTTTTAAAATTTCTGTATATTTGCACCCTTCATCTGCCATTCCCTTGGCTCCCCATTGACTCATTCCTAATCCATGCCCATATCCAATGCAATCAAATTCAATACTATTGGCATTATATTTTACACTAAAATCTGTAGAATTTAATCCTAAGATACTCCTAAACCTACTGCCTGTCATAGTTGTACTTCCAACCTTTATACTTTTTATGCTTCCCGTTTTATTTTTAGATATAACCTGTATATTATTTTTTAAATTTCCTAAGTTTAAATTATTTTTGGGAAATTCTTTACTTATTTTATCAATAAACTTTATATAAGAAATTTCCATTTTTGTTTTGTATTTAGGTGCTTTTTCGTCTTCCTTACTTTCAACACTTTTTAAGTATCCAGTATTCTCATTCAACACCTCTGAAGCATCTTCCGTTTCACCACTGCTAATTGCAAAATACAGTGGCTCCATTACTAATTTATCATTATATGTAAGTACTTCGCCTCTTGTTTCCTTCACAGCTTCAGTAACCTTGTTCCAATACTCTTCTCTAAATTTACTTGGCCACTCACTTAATCTTAATTCCTTATCCATATAAACCTGACATTCAACATTATCTGTAACATCTGCACCATGAGCCCCTTTATATTTTTTCCCTCCAAACTTCTCCATATGAGCTACCGCAAAGGTTCTTGCTGCAACTGCTTGAGCCTTTAATGCTTCTATGTTAAATTCTGCTTCCATCTCTCCACATACTACTCCTCTTACGTAATCCTCAAGCCCCATATTAATAATTTCTTTTTTCCCCGAGATATACACATTTATTGTAGAATTATTCTCCCCCTTACTATTTAAATCTAAGTCACTTGATTTTGTATCATATTTCAATACATCATCTTTTATTAAAGATTTTATGCTTAATTTGCCTTCCCCAACTCCTCCCACTAATATCGATACTGTAAAAATAAATAATAAGCAAATACATAAACACATAAATATCTTTTTAATCACTTTCTTATCCCCCCAGTTAAAATTAAAATTACTTCTGTAATTATTGTACTTATACAAAAATAAAAATATTACTGAGGGGATTTAAAAAATAGGGTTGTCGCACTAAATTTATTTTATACGCAAAATTTAAATATTGGGAACCAAAAGACAGAGTACGGAGTACAGAGTACAAAGTACAGTGAAGGATGATTTTCTTCCGCTTTGCTACAGAAAATCTTAAAACTTATTTTTTAATTGCTTACGCAATCGCGGCATTAATGTTGTTCAGCGAAGCTGACAACATATAAGTTTAAGATTTACCTAACGTAAGGAAAGGTAAATCAACCTTAACTGTACTCTGTTATCTGTACTCTGTACTCTGATTTAATTCTCATTGTTTAAACTCTCTTAATTGAAGCACCAAGTCCATTTAATTTCTTTTCTATATTTACATAACCTCTATCAATATGAAAAATGTCACTAACCTCTGTTTCTCCTTCTGCCGCAAGTCCTGCCAATATAAGTGCAGCACCTGCTCTCAAATCAGTAGCCTTAACGCTGCAACCTGTAAGCTCTTTAACTCCTGAAATTATTGCACTTCTACCATCAATTTTTATATTTGCTCCCAACCTTTTAAGTTCTGGTACATGCATAAATCTATTTTCAAAAATTGTTTCGGATATTACGCTAGTTCCTTCCACGCAACATAAAAGTGCCATCATTTGCGGTTGCATGTCTGTTGGAAATCCAGGATAAGGCATTGTTTTTATATCTAAGGGTCTTAATTCCTTTCTTCCATCAATTATTAAGCTTTCATTATCCTTTTCCATATTAATTCCCAGCTCAGAAAACTTGGCTATTATTGGCTTAATATGTTCCTCATTTGTACCATTTATTTTTATCACACTTTTAGTTATTGCCGCAGCAACCATAAAAGTTCCAATTTCTATCCTGTCATATATAGGTTTATAAATTACTGGAGTTAAGCTTTTTACACCTTTAATTGTAATTTTATCTGTTCCTATACCACTAATTTGTGCTCCCATCTTATTTAAAAAATTTGACAAATCTTCAACCTCGGGTTCCTCTGCAGCATTTTCTATTATAGTTTCACCTTCCGCTAATACCGAAGCCATTATTATATTTTCTGTAGCACCAACTGATGGAAAATCTAGGTATATTTTATCCCCTATGAGCTTACTTGTACTGGCCTCTACATATCCATGACCAATATCTATATTTACACCTAGGGCCTTAAATCCCTTTAAATGTAAATCTATAGGTCTTGTTCCAATATTGCATCCTCCAGGGAGAGATATTTTAGCTTTACCGAATCTTGAAATCATTGGTCCCATTATTAAAAATGATCCCCTCATCCTTCTTACAAGTTCGCTATCAGGCTCAATGCATTTTACTTCTGATGTATCTATTTCTAGTTTACTAGTATTTAAATCTATATTAACTTTAGCCCCAAGTGATCTGAGCAAATTACTAATTACAAAAACATCTAAAAGCATAGGACAATTTTCTATGGTACATTTACCACTACTTAATATAGTTGCAGCTATTATTGGTAAAACTGCATTTTTAGCTGAACTTATATTCACTTCCCCGCTTAAAGTTTCTCCACCCTTTATAATAAATTTACCCATTTTAATCCTCCAATCATTACTTGTTTATAGACAAACCTATTTAATTACTAAAAAACATATATAGTACATTTCTTAATCATCAATTAGTACAAATATAGATAAATCTCTTGAGCCCTCAAACTTAATTTGTATAAAAGTTCTATTTTCTAAGCATTATGATGCAAATTAATTTTAGCAGTTTCACTACATTTTTAATTTTCTAAAATATATCTTTAAAGTTAGCTATCCTAACTTCAAATCATATACTTTACAGAATTTTTTAATATGCTATACTTATAATAGGATTTCCAATTATAATATAGTTTCCGTCTGAATATTTACATGCTGCACAATTTAAGCTCACTTTTTTATTATTATCTAAAATGTAATCTAAATTTTTTATAAATGCAGTTGTACTAAAACTTTTATTTACCTTTATGCATTCTAAATTTTCAGCACTATTTTTAATTAAGACCTGTCTAACTTGCTTATTAAGCACATTAATATTGTCTATCTTGCTTTTAGCTTTAACATATTTATAGCAAATATGTTCATTATTTATTGAATCAACTACTTTTTTTTGATTTAAATTTAATTTACCATTCTTTGTCTTTACAACTATGCTTATGGAAACCTTGTAACTTTTGAGTTCCTTATAACTTTCAATATATCCTTCAACATTATCCTGCTTAAATTCTAGACAATACCCTGTACCATCATCTTTAATAAGTTTATTACTTACCTTATCTTCGTCATTTTTGTTAGAATTAAATTTGTATAAATTCATTTTTTTTAACCATTCTATACACTGTTTTTTACCAGAACAATTTGTTTGATAAGTTGTATTTAAACCTACTTCTATAATTTTGCTATTTGTACTTTTTAAAATTTGACTAAATATGTCTTCTTGAGTTTCTGCATTAATTTTAATTCCAAAAATAAGTATTGAAATTATTACTGTTACTGTGAATTTACCCCATAAATTTCCCTTGATTTTCATTTCATTACTCCTTCTTTCCTTTAAAATTATTAACATAAGTTTGATTTTTTATTCTAAAAGAAAGAAGAAAATTATTAATAAGCATTGCCTCGCTATATTACTAATATATAAATTATAGTAATAAAGTGTGAATATAAAAAAAAACCGAGAAATTAAATTTCTCGGTTTTTTGTGCATATTTTTAACTTTTTTTAGTTTTTATTCTTGCAAGTGCTCTTGCCAATGCAATTTCCGCTCTAGTAACATCAATATCCTTGGCATTTTTAAGTCTGCTTTCAGCTCTTTCTTTAGCTTCTTCGGCTCTATTAACATCTATTTCTTCAGGCCACTCACTTGCATCGCACATAAAAGTAACTTCATCTGCACCTACATTTAATACACCTGTAGATGTAAAAGCCTTCTTCTCTGTACCATTCGCTTCTATAAATTTAGTTTCAGTTGGATTTAAAAAAGCAACCATATCAGAGTGATTTGCCAATATTCCTACAGCACCTTCAACAGTTTGTGTTATGATTTCACTTACTTCTCCAACATAAAATGTTTTTTCAGGAGTTAGTATGCTTAATTTCATATTAGTTGCCATGCAAAATCACTCCTTTAGCTTTCAGCCATTGCTTTAGCTTTTTCTTTCACGTCTTCAATAGAACCAGCAAATAAGAATGCTGCTTCTGGAAGATTATCACATTTACCATCAAGTATTTCTTTAAAACTTCTTACTGTATCTTTTACTGTTACAAATTTACCCTTCAATCCAGTAAACTGCTCACCTACAGTAAATGGTTGAGAAAGAAATCTTTGAATTCTTCTAGCTCTTGCAACAACTAATCTATCTTCCTCTGAAAGTTCATCAACACCAAGTATAGCTATTATATCTGTAAGTTCTGCATATTTTTGAAGTATATGCTTAACATCACTAGCTATTTGATAATGTTCTTCACCAACAATTCTTGGATCAAGTATTCTTGAACTTGATTCAAGAGGATCAACAGCAGGATATATTCCAAGATTAGATATTTCTCTTGAAAGAACTGTTGTTGCATCAAGATGTGAGAATGTTGTTGCTGGTGCTGGGTCAGTAAGGTCATCGGCAGGTACATATACAGCCTGAACGGATGTAATAGAACCTTGCTTAGTTGATGTAATTCTTTCCTGAAGTGCACCCATCTCGTTAGCAAGTGTTGGCTGATAACCAACGGCACTAGGTATTCTACCAAGTAACGCTGAAACCTCTGAACCAGCCTGTGTAAATCTAAATATATTATCTATAAATAGAAGCACATCCTGACCTTGATCTCTGAAGTACTCTGCCATTGTAAGTCCAGTTAAAGCAACTCTCATTCTAGCGCCAGGTGGTTCATTCATCTGACCAAATACTAGAGCTGTTTTATCTATAACTCCAGATTCCTTCATTTCATAATAAAGGTCATTACCTTCTCTTGTTCTTTCACCAACACCTGTGAATACTGATAATCCACCGTGTTCTGTTGCTATATTATTTATAAGTTCCTGAATAAGAACTGTCTTACCAACACCGGCACCGCCGAACAAACCTATCTTTCCACCTCTTTGATATGGAGCAAGTAAATCTATAACCTTAATACCTGTTTCAAACATTTCTGGCTGAACGGATTGTTCTTCGAATGTTGGAGCTGGTCTATGAATTGGATAGTAATTTTCTGATTCAACACTTCCAGCTTCATCTATAGGCTGACCTAAAACATTAAAAAGACGACCTAAAACTGGTTTTCCTACTGGTACCGAAATTGGTTTACCAGTATTAACTGCTTCCATTCCTCTTTTTAATCCATCAGTACCTTCCAATGATATAGTTCTAACTATATCATCACCTATATGCTGTTCAACTTCAGCAATAAGTTTTTTATCTCCCATATTTATTTCAATGGCATTATAAATATCAGGAAGGTTTTCTGCGTCAAATCTAATATCCACAACAGGTCCTATTACCGAAACAATTTTACCTACATGTTCTGGCATCAGTTTCCCTCCTTATTTAAGAGCTTCTGCTCCTCCAACTATTTCTGTAATTTCTTGAGTGATAGCACTTTGTCTAATTCTGTTATACTTTAAGTTTAAATTATCTAGTAAATCATTAGCATTTTTAGTTGCACTATCCATAGAAGACATTCTTATTGCCTGTTCACTTGCCTTTGAATTTAAAAGCAAATTGAAAGTCAATTGCTCTAAATGCAACTTAACTGCTCTACCTAATAATACTTCAGCACTAGGCTCAAATTCTGCTATACTCAAACTATCTGATTTTTCGACTTCTAGTGGAAGCACTTTTTGTACTTTCACATTTTGCTTAACAGTAGAAACAAATTCTGTATATACTATATATACTTCTCCTACTTCACCATTATCATAAAGCCTTAAAGCATGATCCGCTATTTCTTTAGCTTCGCCTAAACCAGGTTCATTAGGAATATCGACATACTCAGCCACAGTATCATATTTAAGTCTCTTAAAGTATGATCTTCCCTTTTGACCAACTGTTATAAGCAAAGATTTATCTCTATCTTTAGACATAACTTCGTTAGCAGCAGATACAACGGCTCCGTTAAAACCTCCACAGAGACCTGAATCTGAAGTAATCGCTATATAAAGTTTTTTATCACTATTGTTACCAGTAATATAACTGCTTTTTTCTTCACAAGAATTAGCAATTTTATTCATAACATCATTAAAAGCTTTATAATACGCTTTATTAGCTTCAAGGTTCAGTCTAGATTTTCTTAAATTAGAGGTAGCTATAAGATTCATGGCTTTTGTTATTTTTCTAGTACTGCTAATAGACTTAATTCTTCTTTTAATAGCAATAAGTCCTCCTGCCATACTTGCACCTCCTACTTCGGAAAACTATTCTTCAGCTACGAATACTTTTTTATATTCAGTAATTGCCTTTTCAAGTTCGCTCTTAACTTCATCAGTTAAAGCTTGCTTTTCAAGTATTAATTTTCCTAAATCTCTATAATGAGTATCTACATATTCAAACAATCCAATTTCAAATGCTTCCAATTTATCAACATCAATGTCCATTACAAATTCGTTAACAACAGCATATAAAATCATTACCTGTTTTTCAACTGGCATTGGATGATATTGAGTCTGCTTCATCATTTCAGTTAATCTCTTACCTTTTTCAAGTCTCTTCTTAGATTCTTTATCAAGATCTGATCCAAACTGAGAAAAAGCAGCAAGTTCTCTGTACTGAGCAAGCTCAAGTCTAAGTGTACCTGAAAGCTGTTTCATTGCTTTAATCTGAGCGCTACCACCAACTCTTGATACTGATATACCAGAGTTAACAGCTGGTCTCTGACCTGCATAGAAAAGTTCAGATTCAAGGAATATCTGACCATCTGTTATAGATATAACATTTGTAGGTATATATCCTGAAACGTCTCCTGCTTGAGTTTCTATTATAGGAAGTGCTGTTATTGAACCTCCACCTAACTTATCTGAAAGTTTTGCAGCTCTTTCAAGAAGTCTTGAATGTAAATAGAAAACATCTCCAGGATAAGCTTCTCTGCCTGGTGGTCTACGAAGTAATAATGACAGTGTTCTATAAGCTACTGCGTGCTTAGACAAGTCATCATATACAATAAGTACATCTTTTCCTTTAAACATGAAGCCTTCTCCAATAGTAACACCTGAATATGGTGCTAAGTATTGAAGTGGTGCTGAATCTGAGGCACTTGCTGATACAATTATGCTGTAATCCATAGCACCCATCTCTTCAAGTATGTTATACATGTTTGCAACTGTAGATTGTTTCTGTCCTATTGCAACATATATACAAATAACATCTTTTCCTTTTTGATTAAGTATAGTATCAATAGCAATCGCAGTTTTACCTGTTTGCCTGTCTCCTATAATAAGTTCTCTTTGTCCTTTTCCAATAGGTATCATTGAGTCTATGGCTTTTATGCCGGTTTGAAGTGGTTGTTTAACTGACTGTCTATCAATAACACCTGTAGCTTTAATATCTACTGGCTTTGATTCATCAGATTTAATTGGTCCTTTACCATCAATTGGCTGTCCTAATGCATTTACAACTCTTCCAAGCATTGCATCGCCGATTGGAACCTCAACAACTCTTCCTGTACTTTTAACTACATCGCCTTCCTTGATTCCTTTTTCTGAACCAAGCAAAGCACAACCAACATTGTCTTGTTCAAGATTTAAAGCCATTCCATAAACATCGTTTGGAAACTCAAGAAGTTCACCAGCCATACAGTTATCTAAACCATATACTCTGGCAATACCATCACCTATTTCTATTATCGTACCTGAATCTACTGTTTCTACCTTATTTTCATATCCTTCAATTTGCTTTTTGATTATTGAAGTTATTTCTTCAGGTTTTATGTTCATAGGCTCACCTCTATTCTCGTTTAAGCATTACTTTTTTCATGCTTTCTAATTTATTCTTTATTGTTCCATCAATAACGTCGTCTCCAACTCTTACATAAACTCCACCAATGATTTCTTTATCAATGACTTCTTTTAATATAATAGTTTTATTATATTTCTTTTCAAGCTTATCTTTAAGTTGTTCTCTTTCGTTATCTGTAAGTGGGATTACAGTTTTAATTTCTGCAATAACCTTATTAGCTTTTTCTAAAGCTATTTCATTTAATTGATTTAGAATTCCTGAAACTTCATGAATTCTCTTTTTTTCAATAAGTAATAATAGAAAAGAGAGCATTTCTTTATCTACCTTACCTTGAAAAATATCCATAAACATTTTCTTTTTTCCAGAAGTACTTATCTTAGGGTGGTTTATTATTTGTTGAATATCATTATTAGCATTTATTAAATCAACAATTTCAGAAAAATCCTTAATATATTGATCTACCTTATTTTTTTCCGCACCAACTTCATACAAAGCAAGCGCATATCTTCTATCTAGATATTCATACATAATTAAATACCTACCTTAGCAACAAAATCTTCTATAAGTCTTCTATGTTCTTCCTCGTTTATGGATTTGTCAAGTGCTTTTGAAGATACTAACACTGCAAGTTCAATAACTTGAGCTTTAATTTCATCTTCAGCTTTTTCTTTTTCTCTTTCAGCTTCTCTCTTTGCTCTTTCTAAAATAAGTTGAGCTTCATCTTGAGCTCCCTTAGTTATTTCATCTGAAACTTTTTCAGCTTTAGCCTTAAAGTTTTCTACAATTGTCTTGCCTTCTTCTTTTGCACTTGCTAATTTCTTTTCATTTTCTATTCTTAAAGCTTCTGCTTTACTTTTATCTTCATTAGCACTGTTTATTGTATCTTCTATATCCTTTGTTCTTGATGACATAACCTTATTAACAGGTTTATAAAGGAAATGATGTACAACTATGAGAAAAAGCGCAAAGTTTATTAAACTGTATACGACTCTAACTAAATCTATTCCCATATACGCAAAAGCCTCCCTTCGGCTCATTTTTTTAGCTATCTAAGCTAAAAATTAAGACATTTTTACGAATATTAACAATAATGATACCAACAATGCATATATAGCTGTAACTTCTGAGAATGCTATACCTAATATCATTGTACTAGTAATTTTTCCACTAGCTTCTGGTTGTCTTCCAACAGCTTCAACTGCTTTTCCTGCAGCGTTACCTGTTCCGATACCTCCACCAATACATCCTATTGCAGCTAGACCTGCACCTAATGCTACCATTCCATTTACAAAGAAACTATTCATGTTTTTTCCTCCTTAAAAGTAATTTTAAATTGGTTTATATGATTTATACAGGTATTTTACCCACATAAATACATTCTTACTCTTCTGCTACTAATTTAATTTGAACCATTGTAAGCATAACAAATACTATCATTTGTACTGCTCCATCAAACAAATCAAAATACGCATGACCTATAATAGGAATTACTAAAGCGGCATGACCCAAGGAACCATATATAAGTGCCATGATAACTGATCCTGCCACCATGTTACCAAATAATCTTAGGGTTAATGAAAGAGGTAATGTTAATCTTTCAATAATATTTATGGGTAACAATGGTATAAATGGTTTTGTGTAACCTAAGAAATATTCTTTTAATCCATTTCTCTTTATTGCATTACCTTGAACTATAAAGAAGGTTAACGCAGCAAGTGTTAGTGGAACATTTATATCTTTTGTAGGTGGTTCGAATCCAATGAGTCCCATTAAATTCATAATAAGCAGATATAAAGCTAACGCTGCTACATATGGAGCAAACCATTTATATTCCTTACCCATATTTTCACCTACAGCATTATTTACGGTTTGCACAAAGGCTTCAAGAACATTTTGTTTTTTGTCTGGTATCTTTTTTAAGTTTCTTGTAAGAGCATAGCATAGTATAGCCACAACTATTAAAACAACAAGTTGTATTATCATACTATCAGTAACTTGAATACCAAATGCATTAAATATGGGTTTAGCCTTAATACTAATATCCATTTAATCACTTCCTTTCATTGTTTTTTAATAGCAAACCATAAAATATTAGCGCTATAAAATGTGCGCTGTAACCTGCTATGTAAGCAATTAAATAATATTGCTTTATTTTATATAGAAGTATACTTATTATACAAACAAGTATAACTCTAAAAACTGAACTAAAAACTATTAAAAGTTTTGTACCAATTCCCTTTACAAGAACTAAATTAGCTGTAATTGTACTAACATAAAAATTAAATACAGCTGTAATGATTCCAAATAAAAGTATTAGTGAATATTCTGGCTTTATTATTAATGCAACAAAGAATATTAATGCAGCAACTATTAAATCACAAACAGTAACAGCCTTTAGCATTTTTTTCACATCTACGTTCAAATCATTTCCTCCAATGCTATAAACATGATACTTAGATTATATATCTTTAATTTTTATAAATAAACATTTGTTTTTCGATTTTTTTCGCAATATTTAGCCTTTATTCAAATTTATCAGTCTATTATCTACGAATTAATATCTTTAATGATAAAATGCTTCAAATAATTCAATTTCGCAATAAAATTTCAAATTACTGAAAATTATAATATTTATGTTATTCTATTTTGTTTACATTTATGCATGATTATTTATCGTATATTATAGGGAAAAACTATATACGATAAATAATGTTTTATTTAATTACGCCCCCGCATTTACACTGACTTTTTTATGCTCATTTTCTTTTTCTAATTCCCTATTACGCCTACTGTTTTGTATAAAGGTAATGCTTGAGCCTAGCAATATTAGCACTATTCCTATAACCGTATTAAATTTAATAGCTTCTTTCAAAATAATCAATGCAAAACATGGTGCCAATGCAGGTTTTATATAAAAAACTAAAGAAGCTACAGATGCTGATGTTTCTTCCATGGCTAAAAAATAAAAAGTATATCCAAGACCAGTGACAAATATTCCAATATAGATTAATTCCGGTAAGGTCCCCAACGTTATTCCCTTTAATACAGGAACTCTTGCAAAATTTTTCATACCAATCTCATTAAAAAAGGTTGCTACAAAATTTATTCTAGAAATCATAATAAATATTAAAAGTTCCATACTTCCTAGTATAAAACTAAGGGAACTTACTACTATTCCGCCATATTCTTTACTTTTTTTCTTTCCTATTATTCCATACAAAGCAAAAGTTAATGCTGACAAAAGAGTATATGCAATTCCTATTATGCTTATAGACATATTAAAGGGATTTAAAATAACAAATATACCTAATACACTTATAACCATTGAAATGATAGTATCCTTATAAATTGCCTCTTTTAAAGCAAAATAAGCAATTGGTATTACGAATATTGGATTACAGCTAAATAGTATTGCAACAATTGACGCTTGACTACTTGAAATTGCCAATTGATAAAGTATCATGCTTACAACAACACAAATAAACCCAGTTATTAAAAAGAATTTAAAATCTTTAACTTCTAATTTAATTTTACGCTTTCTTATAATCTTTATTGCAATTGGAAGCAATAATACACCTCCTATAAAAAATCGTAAAAAGGTCAATTGTATTGGATTAAACTTACCAGAAGTCATTTTTAAAGAAACTTCCATAGTACTGAATAAAATTGTTGCAAAAATAATGTACAAATATCCTTTTTTCATTTTTTTATTCCCCCCAAAGATTTAAAAGCTTCATAAAATGAATTAATATGCTTTATAAATACCATTAGTATGAAAATTTTCAATATAGACTTTCTGAATAGTTCTTTATGCACTTAATTATTAAAATTAAAGGTGCTTCTTCATTTTCTCTTTTGAAAATTTCATTTTTATCTAGTATTCATATAAGCAGCTTAGGCATCTTAAAGAAAATATAGATAAACCAGTTCAAATTGAGAACTAGTTTTTAAGATACCTAAATTAAACCCCTTACTATTATTATAACAAATGCAATCAAATATCATTTTTTCATAATATATCCAGTAATTTCAAGATAACCGCAAGCAAACACCAAATATATAGAAATTTATACAATATTTTGGACAAAATAAGATTAAAAATTCGCAAGTACCTTCCAAATTATATATCTTGCAGTGAAATGAGCAAAAAATAAAAATCGACAAGACAAAAAGTCCCATCGATTTTTATTTTCAGCTTTTAATAAAGATAAACCACCTTGAAACTTCAAAATTAATTTGTATCAAAATGCCGTCTTCTAGGCATTATGATGCAAATTAATTTTGTTAGTTGAACTGGTTTTATAAAGATAAACTATAATTAAAGTTTCTCTACAACTATAGCTGTACCTTGTCCACCACCTATACATAAAGTAGCAAGTCCTAATTTAGCATCTTCTCTCTTTTCCATTGCATGTAATAATGTAACCAATATTCTAGCACCAGATGCTCCTACTGGATGTCCTAATGCAATAGCTCCACCATTAACATTTACTTTACTCATATCAAATTTCAAATCTTTTGCTACAGCTAAACTTTGAGCTGCAAAAGCTTCATTTGCTTCAATTAAATCTAAATCTTCAACTTTTATATCAGTCTTAGCTAAAGCTGCCTTTGTTGCATAGAATGGTCCATATCCCATTATTGCTGGGTCTAATCCTGCTGAACCATAAGATACTATTTTAGCAAGTGGTTTTATTCCTAATTCCTTTGCTTTTTCAGCACTCATTATAACTAAAGCTGCTGCTGCATCATTTAAACCTGAAGCATTTCCAGCTGTTACTGTTCCATCTTTCTTAAATGCTGGCTTTAATTTAGCCATTCCTTCAATTGTACTTCCGAATCTTGGGTGTTCATCTGTATCGAATACAACTTCACCTTTTCTAGTTTTTATAACTACAGGAACAATTTCATCTTTGAACTCTCCATTTTTTATAGCTTTTTCAGCTTTTAATTGTGAGTTAAGAGCGAACTCATCTTGTTCTTCTCTAGTAAGTCCCCATTTTTCAGCTATGTTTTCAGCTGTTATTCCCATGTGATAATGGTTAAATGCATCCCATAAACCATCTGTAATCATTTCATCTACAAATTGAGTATTTCCCATTCTTGCTCCCCATCTTGCATTATCTACAAGGTAAGGTGCTCTTGACATGTTTTCCATTCCACCAGCTACTACTATATCAGCATCTCCTGCTTTTATTATTTGAGCTGCAAGACTTACTGTTCTAAGTCCAGATCCACAAACTTTATTTATTGTAAGTGCTGGAATTTCTACTGGTAATCCAGCTTTAACTGCTGCTTGTCTTGCAGGGTTTTGTCCTAAACCAGCTGAAAGAACATTACCAAATATTACTTCACCTATTTCTTCTGGCTTTACTCCAGCTTTTTTTACTGCTTCTTTTATAACTACTGCACCTAAATCTACTGCTGGTACATCTTTAAGACCTTTTCCATATGAACCGATTGCTGTTCTTACAGCACTAGCTATTACAACTTCTCTCATTACATTACCTCCTAAATTTTAATCTCAAGTGTATTAAAATCTTCTTTCTTTTAACAATTATAATTATAACTACTATTTATTGTTTTATCAATACATTTTGTTAAAAAAAACACAAACTTTTTATACTATAAATTCATCTGGCTTAACCTTTGATATTCCAAAATGATACAATATAGCCTCTGCTATTCTATTTGATGCTTTACCATCACCATATGGATTTATTGCATTACTCATTTTTTCATATTCTTCTTTATTTCTAAGTATCTTATTAGCTTCCGATACAATTTGAGCCTCATCAGTTCCTACAAGCTTAACCTTTCCAGCCTTTACTCCTTCGGGACGTTCCGTTACACCTCTTAAAACAAGCACTGGCTTACCTAAATGAGGTGCCTCCTCTTGAATTCCGCCAGAATCAGTCATAACCATAAAGCATTTATTCATAAGGTTATGCGTTTCTTTAGTATCAAGCGGTTCTAGTAAATGAACTCTTTCTACATTGCTTAAATGCTTATATACAACATCTCTTACTATAGGGTTTAAATGAACTAGATAGACTAACTCAACATCTGTATTTTGCTCTACTATCTTTTTTAAGGCTTTACATATATTTTCTATACCTTCGCCCCAATTTTCACGTCTATGAGCAGTTATCATTATTACTTTTTTACCTTTATAATCCAAATCATTAAGTTTCTCATTGCTAAATTTATAACTATCCTGTACTGTGTGGTTCATAGCATCTATAGCTGTATTTCCTGTAATGTAGATATTCTTCTCATTAACCCCTTCTCTTAAAAGGTTAAGTTTTGATTTTTCGGTAGGTGCAAAATGTAAATCTGCTATTGCCCCTGTAAGTTTTCTGTTCATCTCCTCTGGAAAAGGAAAATATTTATCGTATGTCCTGAGCCCAGCTTCCACATGGCCTACACTTATTTTTTGATAAAATGCTGCAAGTGAAGCTGCAAAAGTAGTCGTAGTATCTCCGTGAACAAGAACTATATCTGGTCTTTCTTTTGAAAATATGTAGTCTAATCCCTCAAGAACTTTAGATGTTATTCCTGTTAGGGTTTGCTTATTCTTCATTATATTCAAATCAAAATCAGGTACTATATTAAATAAAGCTAAAACTTGATCTAACATTTCTCTATGTTGTGCAGTAACACACACTTTAGATTCAAATTCTTCTCTTGCTTTTAATACCTTTACAAGTGGAGCCATTTTTATAGCTTCCGGCCTTGTTCCAAAAATACTTATTACCTTAATTTTTTTCATAAAATTAATTCCTCCCTAATTGCAAAAATTGTTTATATCACAATTATTTACACAACTTATTCTTTATGCTTAAAAAACCCAAATTTCCAAGCCAATAGCACTATAACTAAAATTACTATAGCTAAAACAGAATATGCCTTAGTATTAGTTAACTGCATTACTATGACAGCTATAAATCCAAGTACTGCACTTATTAGGTACATTACTATAACCGCCTGTTTTTGACTAAGCCCCATATCTAAAAGCCTGTGATGCAAATGTCCTCTGTCTGCTTCTGTTATTGGTTTTCCATTAATTTTCCTTCTAACTATAGCAAAAAGCGTATCATAAATAGGAAGCCCTAATGCTAGTATAGGAACAGCTAAAACAACAGCTGAAGCTGACTTAATAGCCCCCTCAATAGATATTGCTGCAAGTAAAAACCCGAGTAACTGCGACCCTGTATCTCCCATAAAGATTGATGCCGGATTAAAATTGTATGGCAAAAACCCCAATACTGATCCAGCTAAAATAACTGCTAATGTTTGTGACTCCATTCTACTAGGACCATTTAGAAATGCTATAATAGACATTGTAATAGAAGCGATAAACGCCACTCCAGCAGCTAAACCATCTAAACCATCTATCAAATTAAATGCATTTGTTACACCAACAATCCAAAGCAAAGTTAATATTATACTTACTATATTATTAATTTGTATATATGAATATGAATTACTTATAGGATTAGTTATCATGGATATTTTTATTCCAAAACCAATTAATGTGCAAGCTCCCAAAAGTTGAAATATTATTTTCTGCCATGGTTTAATTGCTTTTAAGTCATCAATTATGCCTCCCACAACAATAATAAACGAACCTATAATCATTCCAATTTCCGGTCTAGTAGGTGGTCCTTTTTTTAATATGAGTGTTGCTAAAAACGCAATATATATTGCAAGCCCCCCCATTTTAGGAATAGGCTTTTTGTGAACCCTCCTTTCATCCTTTGGAATATCTATAGCTTTTATTGCCTTTGCAAATTTTCTCACAAGTGGCGTAGCTAAAAAAGCTATAATTACAGCCGTAAAAAACATCAAATATGTATTTTCCATTTTTACCTTCCTCGTATGCTTTTAATATTCTGCATTACCTGTAAGTGAATCATCATTTTCTATCCATTCACTAACTTTTATTATTCTGTATTCATCCTTTGTGTCTCTAATAATTACTTTTTCAATTCCAGCATTAATTATCATTCTTTTACACATTGAACAAGGTGCTGCATTTTCAACTAATTTTTTTGCAGTTGGGTCTTTTCCAACAAGAAATAAGGTTGAGCCAATCATATCTTTTCGTGATGCACTTATAATAGCATTTGCTTCTGAATGGACTGATCTACAAAGTTCGTAATGGGTTCCCCTTGGAACATTTAATTTTTTTCTTATACAGCTTCCAATATCACTGCAATTTTTTCTTCCACGTGGTGAACCAGTATATCCAGTTGATACTATTTCATCATTTTTAACTATTATTGAGCCATAGTTTCTTCTAAGACATGTTCCTCTTTCAAGAACAGTTTCTGCTATGTCTAAGTAATAATTATTTTTATCTCTTCTTTCCATAAATAAATCTCCTCATACGTTGCATAAATTTTAAAGTAAAGCTACTATTTGGTTTGCCAATTATAATTATGTATTCTACTATATTATAGTTGAAAACCACATAAAATGCACATATATTTTTCTTTTTTCTTTCTATTATTAAAATTGGGTTGTTGCAAAACATTTGCATTATGATATATAATATAGATTAGCACATTTTGTCCACTAAAATTTAGGAGGATTACTTAGTATGATAAATATTGAGAACTTATATTTTTCTTATGAGAAAACAAATCAATATATTTTAAATGATATAAATTTAAAAATCCAAGACGGAACATATACATCTATAATAGGAGAAAATGGAGCTGGCAAAAGCACTTTAGTAAAACTTATTTTAAATATATTAAAGCCAACTTCAGGCAAAATAGAAATGAACTGTAATGGCATAGGCTATGTACCGCAAGTCATGGAAAATTTTAATTATAGTTTTCCAATAACCGTTTGTGAAATACTTAACTGCCATATGAAAGCATTAAAATTAAAAAATCATGACGTAATATCTAAATCACTTGAATTAGTGGGTATGGAAGATTTTAAGAACTCTTTGATAGGCTCTTTATCTGGTGGACAAAAACAAAAAATTTTCATAGCAAGGGCTCTTATGGGAGACCCTGACACTATAATTATGGATGAACCCTCTACTGGCATAGATGTTAAAAGTCAAAGTGAAATATATTCTACTTTAAAAAATTTAAATATAAATAGTGGTGTTACAATAATTTCAGTTGAACACAATATGAAAGCTGCGTATTCTTATTCTTCACATATATTTAAGTTAAATGATGGCAGCGGCACCCTAATTGATACAAAAGATTTTTCAAGCAATACTTTGGAGGTTATACAATGATTCAAATTTTCCATCTTAGTTTTATTCAAAATGCCTTTTTGGCAGCAATAATGATTTCTATACTATGTCCTCTTATTGGTGTGTTCCTTGTACTTAAAAGATATTCCATGGTTGGTGACACCTTATCACATGCATCCTTTGCTGGTGTTGCTATCGGTTTACTTATAAATGTAAATCCATTAATTACCGCATTTGTTTTTACTTCTTTATGTGCAGTGTTAATTGAATCTTTAAAGGATTTTTTCAAAGGATATTCTGATTTAATACTTCCAATAATATTAACTTTTTCTGTTGGAATAGCAATAACCCTTACAAGCAGCGGAAATGTTTCTGCTAACATAGAATCTTTTTTATTTGGAAGTATACTTACTGTAGAAAAAAGTGATTTAGTGTTAATTTTTATTGTTGGCATAATTTCAATTTTACTTATAACCCTTCTTTATAACAAAATACTATACACAATATTTGACGAAACTGGCGCAAAACTTTCTGGAATAAATACTAAATTTATAAACTACATTTTTGCTTTACTTGTTGGTTCCACAATTTCAGTTTCAATAAGAATAATTGGTATTTTAGTTGTATCTTCTTTAATTGCCGTACCAGTTGCTGCTGCTATGCAATTTAAAAAGGGATTTAAAGCAACCCTTATAATATCAATACTTTTTAGTTTCATAGACATAATGCTTGGTTTATTTTCATCATACTATTTAAACTGTGCACCAGGAGGAACAGTTGCATTAGTTTCTGTGTTTACACTTGTTATAACTTTACTACTAAAGAGGTTTAGAAAATAGGGAGCTTTTACACAAAAATTATTTTATACATAAATTTAAATAATGCGAACCAAAGTGTAATGCAAAATCAAAGAACCTTTGGCAGGTGTAGAAAAATAATGTTAGTGAATAGCGGCTCAAAATCCTAAATAAAATTAATAAAACTAAGCGGCAAATTTTTTAAAGCTTAAGAACTTTCGATAACTCGCAAAAAGACGCTCAGACAATCTAAAGCTCTAAAGCTTCAAAAAATTTTCCACTAAGTTTTATACAATTTTATTTTAGAAATTTTTTCGCCACTATTCCCTAACATCATTTTTTTCCTACACCTACCAAAGGTTCTTTGATTAATCCACTACATCTTTGTTTCACAATGTTTAAATAAGTTGATTAATTAATATACCAATTAGCATCTTTTAATATATTATTTGGTGAAAAATCGAAGTTTCTGCACTAGCCCAAAATTCCGTAGGTACGGAGGAATTTTTACCTTAACCCCCTGTAAATGCGAAGTAAGTGTAGTTCAGAATGATTTAAATAAAATTTTAATAAATCTTAGAGTGAAATATTTAAAAGACTTAGATGTTTCAATTGTTTGAGTGCTTTTTACGAGTTATTGAAACGTCTTAGGATTTTAAAGATTTCACTCTTAGTTTTATTAATTTTATTTAATATTCTGGACTACACTTACTTCGCATTACTTTGTTCCAAAAAGTCTGTCTCCAGCGTCTCCAAGTCCTGGAACTATATATCCATTTTCATTTAATTTTTCATCTATTGATGCAAGATATATATCTACATCTGGATGAGCTTCTTGAACAGCTTTAATTCCTTCTGGTGCACCGATTAAGCACATAAGTCTTATGTACTTTGCTCCTCTTTTCTTTAAAAGAGATATAGCATCAATTGCAGAACCACCAGTTGCAAGCATTGGGTCTGTAACTATTATGTCTCTTTCCTCTATATCTTGAGGTAACTTGCAAAAATACTCTACTGGTTTTAATGTCTTTTCATCTCTATATAGCCCAACATGACCAACCTTAGCTGCTGGTATTAATTTTAACATACCATCAACCATTCCAAGTCCTGCTCTAAGTATAGGAACAATTGCTACTTTTTTTCCTGCAAGCATTTTACACTTAGTTGTACATATTGGTGTTTCAATTTCTACAGTTTCAAGTTGCATATCACGAGTTACTTCATATGCCATAAGCATTGCAACTTCTTCAACCATTTCCCTAAAATCTTTAGAACCAGTCTTTTTATTTCTAATAAATGCTAACTTGTGTAATATTAATGGATGTGATATTTGTGTTACTTTACTCATTTTTTATTCCTCCTATATATAGATAAACCATTTCAACTATTAAAATTCATGTGCACCATAATGCCCAGAAGACGGCATTTTAGTACAAATAAATTTTAAGTTTCAAGGTGGTATATCTTTAGATAAACCACTTCAACTAATAACATTTGTGTAAGACTTTCAAATGGCTTATATTTACTTATACTTTTTTTCAATTTCAGTTATTTTATCAATTCTTCTTTGATGTCTTCCACCTTCAAATTTTGAGTTTAAAAATGTATCTACAATATCTAGTGCAAGACCAGTTCCAACAATTCTTTCACCAATTGCCAATATATTTGCATTATTGTGTTCTCTACATGCATGAGCTGCAAATGTATCTGTACAAGCAGCTGCTCTTATACCAGGCACTTTATTAGCTGCAATACTTATACCTATTCCTGTTCCACACACAAGTATACCTAATTCAAAATTTTGAGCCGAAACTTCTTCTGCAACTTTTAATGCAAAATCCGGATAATCACAAGAATCTTCAGTGTAAGTTCCAAAATCCTTTATTTCCATACCCTTTTCTTCTAAATGCTTTATTATTTCTTTTTTTAGTGAAAAACCTGCGTGATCACTTCCTAATGCTATCTTCATAAAAACACCTCCGTAAAATTGTATCACTTAATACTTGTATCTTCTTTTAATTTTTCAATGAGTACCAGTATGCTACTTCTTAAATCCGTATATGTTTTCCTGTAAACATCAATATTTCCACCATACGGATCACATATGTCGTCTTCTACACCTATGTATTCATTTAAAGAATATATTTTATTAGAACTGCTTTCATTAGTATCCCTTAAAATATCTCTTATCCTAGCTGTCATAGTCAAAACAAGAGAAACATCTTCAATTAAGTATGGTGTTAATTGAACAGGACTTCTACTGGATATATCTAAATTAATATTTTCCTTTAAAACAGCTGCTGAATTTAATGAGGTTTTGCTTCCAGGGAAAACAGAAATTCCAGCAGATAATGCCTTAATATCAGTGGAGGTATTTAAATTATTAAATATAGCTTCAGCCATACAACTTCTACATGTATTACCACTGCAAACAAACAATATCTTCATAATTAATCTCCTCAAACCTTAATTATATCAAAACCGGCAGATTTATTTAACCTATTCATTACAGCAACTCCAAACCCGCTTTCCTCAAAAGACTCAGACAATATAATATCTACACTTTTATCATCAAAACTTCTTAAAGTTTCAAACAAATTTTTTCCTATTGAATATATATCTTTTCTAGTACCAAGTGACATAACTAAAGCATTTTTATAAGAATCCTTAGTTTCATCTGTGGCCATTATTCCTACTTTCTTTCCTTCGCCTATATAATTTTGCACCATTTCATTAATTTTTTCAATAGTTTTTTGAAAATCGCCTTCGATTATTTTTACTGGTGCCTTTGGTGCATAATGTTTATATTTCATTCCTGGTGCTTTTGGTTTTAAATTATCCTTAGGTTTATCCATAACTGCAGGATCTATATAAGCTTCTTTTTCAACAGATTTTATCATTTCAAGTGTAATTGCTCCTGGTCTAAGTATACAAATTGGATTTGTAGTACAATCAATTACTGTTGATTCTAAACCAAATTCCGATTTTTCTCCTCCAATTATATAATCAACTTTTCCGTTTAAATCATCTATACATCTTTCAATATCAGTTGGACTTGGAAGTCCTGAAATATTAGCTGATGGTGCAGCTATAGGAACACCAGCTGCTTTTATTAACTCTCTAGCAATTTCATCAGAAGGCATCCTTATTCCTATAGTTGAAAGTCCTGCACTCGTAATATCTGAAACTATTGCTTTTTTCTCCATAATAAGTGTCATCGGTCCAGGCCAAAATTTCTCCGCTAACTTTTCAGCTGACTTTGGTACGCAAGCTGCAACTTTGTCTATACTTTCAAAATCCGAAATGTGTACTATCAGTGGATTATCTTGCGGTCTGCCTTTTGCTGCAAATATTTTTTTTACCGCTTCCCCATCTAAAGCATTAGCTCCAAGCCCATACACTGTTTCTGTTGGAAATGCAACAAGTCCTCCAGTTTTAATAACCTTGCCCGCTTCAAGTATAATATCATTATCAATATTTTTACTATCTACTCTAACTATTTTAGTAATCATACTAAATCACCTCAGGTTTCCCTAATTTTTTTGAATACCCTTAAGCTGTTCCATAGCTCTATCTGTGAAATTTGCATGAACACATTTTTTGAACAATTCTTCTAATAATAAATATTTTCTGTAGCCGCCATTTCTAAATACTATATAATAATATTGATTTTCAGGATACAACTTTTTTAATCTAGCATATTGATATCCAAGATAAGGGTATCTCTTAAGAAAATTATCATTAATTTTTCTTAGATATTTGTTTCTAAATTTCGCTTTTGATATAATTATTAATTTCATTTCTTTATCCTTGTTTTGTGCATGAACTATACTAATCTTATCACACATTATGTTGCATTCAGATTTAAAAATTCCATCCTTAATCTTTAACCTATATCCATCATATTTAAAATTTAAGGAATCTTTATTTAATCTTGCTAGAACTGCTAATACAACAAGCATTTCTATTATTATAAGATAAAGAATTAAAAATATATTATACTCATGAGTAAAAATTAGCGCTACTGGCAATGAAAAAAAAATAAGGCACATAGAAAACATGAATCTATTTACTGATGCATTTTGTTTTCTTATAACCTTATTTAAATTCATATAAACTCACCCTTTTTATTAAAATTGTTCGTTACCTAAAGATTTCATCTTTTCAGCTTGTTCTGCAGTTGTAAGTGCATCTATAACTTCATCTAAATCTCCATCAAGGAATTGCTCTAATTTATATAATGTTAAGCCAATTCTATGATCTGTAATTCTTCCTTGAGGATAGTTGTAAGTCCTTATTCTTTCACTTCTATCTCCACTTCCAACTTGATTTTTTCTACTTTCTGCAATTCCCGCACTTCTTTCAGCTTCAGCCATTTCATATAATCTTGCTCTTAAAACCTTCATAGCTTTTTCTTTATTTTTGAGCTGTCTTTTTTCATCTTGGCAAGAAACTACAATTCCAGTTGGAATATGTGTTATTCTAACAGCTGAATCTGTGGTATTTACGCATTGTCCACCATGTCCTGATGCTCTAAACACATCTATTCTTAAATCATTTGGATTTATTTCAACATCTACATCTTCAACTTCTGGAAGTACTGCAACAGTTGCAGCAGATGTATGTATTCTTCCGCTTGATTCAGTATCAGGTACTCTTTGAACTCTATGTGTTCCGCTTTCATATTTAAGTCTACTATAAGCACCGTCACCTTTTATCATAAATACTATTTCTTTAAAACCACCAATATCTGTTTCATTGGCACTCATTATTTCTATTTTCCAGCCATGTCTTTCTGCATATCTTGTATACATTCTAAAAAGGTTAGCCGAGAATAGGGCTGCTTCTTCTCCACCTGTACCACCTCTTATTTCAAAGAAAACATTTTTACTGTCATTTGGGTCTTTAGGTAAAAGTAGTATTTTTAGTTCATTTTCATAAGTTCCTATATTTGATTGAAGTTCTTTTATTTCTTCTTCTACCATTTCTTTTAATTCACTATCAATTTTATCTTGAAGCATTTCTTTATCTGCGCTTAAATCGTCACATGCTTTCTTATATTCCCTATATTTTGTCACAATTACTTCTAAATCAGCATGCTCTTTGCAAAGCCTTTGCCATTCTTTCTGATCCGCCATAACTGAAGGATCACTAATTTTAGTGGATAGTTCATCATATTTACTTTCTATAAAATTAAGTCTTTCCAGCATTCTTTTATCACTCCGTATTTGTATTTTCACAATATTATATTATATCACACTTAGGTTATCATAACCACACTTTTTCTACATAAATACACTCTTATTTTCTTCTCTAAAGCCCAAAACAACTCTATCATTGTGTGCAAGGTCTTTTATAACTACCACATCATAAAATCCATGTTGCAATAATATTGTCTTCACACTTTCTCCCTGATCATAACCTATTTCATATGCAAGAAGTCCCTTAGGCTTTAATACTTTTATACTTTGCTCTGTTATCCTTCTATAAAAATCTAATCCATCATTTCCACCAGATAAAGCAATGTGCGGCTCATAATTTTTTACATCCTCCATAAGATTACTAATTTCAACTTCAGAAATATAAGGAGGGTTTGAAACAATAACATCAAATTTATCATTTCTTAAAATACTCTTTTCTAAAAGGTCACTCTTTTCAATTTTAACTTTATCTAATTTAAGTTTTTCCTTATTAATTTTGCAGACATCAATAGCTACATCTGAAATATCAATACACAATACATTTGTATTTTTCTCATAACTTGCAATTGATAATCCTATGGCCCCAGTTCCTGTACACACATCACAAACTGAATTAAATTTATTTTTTTGTATGATTTTTATTACTTCTTCAACAAGAATTTCAGTATCTGGTCTCGGTATTAAAACTCCCTCTTTAACATAAAAATCTAATCCCATAAACTCGCAATGTCCAATTATATACTTCACTGGCATCTTATTTTTTCTAAGCTCAATTAATCTTAAGTACTCTTCACTCTTTTCTTCTTCAATTTCATGTTCCATATTAGTAAGTATGAACAGTCTATCTTTTTTTAAAACATATTGAAGTAAAATTTGACTATCGGCTACATAAAATTCATCAGAAGCTTCTTTAAGTATATTGTAAGCTTTAAAAAGAATATCTCTTATTGTCATTACTTTGCTTCTTCTCCTTCTTCATTAGCTATTCCTTCTGCCCTCTTAAGAGCTTTAATTGCAACTTCAAGCTGGCTATAATCTGGTTCTCTAGTCGTAAGTTTTTGAAGCATAAGTCCTGGATACGCAAAAAAATGTGAAATTGAACTTTTTGATTTTCCCATCCACCTTATTATCTCATATGTAATACCAGAAACCAATGGCAAAAGAATAACTCTTGATATTATTCTTTCTGGCAGAGAACTCCATTTAGTAAACGAAAAAATTATTATGCTAACAATCATAACCAAAAACAAGAAATTAGTTCCACATCTAGGATGAAATCTTGAATACTTAGATGCATTTTCTGGAGTTAATTCATCCTCATTTTCATAACAAAAAACAGTTTTATGTTCCGCTCCATGATACTGAAATACCCTATTTATATCACTCATTTTTCCTATAAAGTATATATAAATTACAAAAATAGCAACTCTTATTACGCCTTCAATAAAATTCAAAGCTATTGTATTTAAATGGAGTTTTGAAAATAAATTTGCAGCAAATGTTGGAATAATAAAAAATAAAGTAACTGCAAATATTATAGATATAATAAGTGAAATTCCCATGATTATATTGTTTATACTTTCTCCAAATGTTTTATAAAGCCATTTTTCAAACTTTGAAGGTTCATTATCAGTTTCTTCATTTTCATCTTCAAATAGCGATGCCGAATAATTTAATGTTCTTATTCCAACAACCATGGATTCAATAAGTGCCACAAACCCTCTTATTATTGGAATGGAGAAAAATTTATTTCTTTTTGCATAAGGTATTATTTTTTCGAACTTTACTGATATATCACCATCAGATTTTCTTACAGCGGTAGCTATACCGTTAGCCCCTCTCATCATAACACCTTCAATTACAGCCTGCCCTCCAACCGAAGTTTTTCTTGCCATTTTTACACCCCTATCCTTAAAGCATTTATGCTTAGCTAAAAAATAATTTAATTTTATGTTTCAATTTCATCATTTATATGCATCTAACTACTATTTTATCAAATATATAAATTTAAATAAAGTATTTTGTATATATGAAGACAGCTAAATTTTATTGACTATAATTATTGGTTTATGCTATAATGTTGTAGTTAATATTGTGTATATCTGAGAGAGGTGAATATGAATGCAAAAAGAAATACAACCAGAATACTTTGAAGATGCTGTTGTTACATGCGCATGTGGAAATACATTTACTACTGGTTCAACTAAGAAAGAACTTAAAGTTGATATTTGTTCAAAATGTCATCCATTCTACACAGGTCAACAAAAAATCGTTGACGTTGGTGGTAGAGTTGAAAAGTTCAGAAAGAAATACAACATACCAGCTGAAAAATAATTTTTTAACAGCGATAAAAAAGCGGAGTCAATCTACCTTATGTGATGCTTCGCTTTTTTATTTTGCTATGCTTTAAATAAGTTTTGATTCTCACACTTATTCAAAGCATAGCCTTTTATTTTTTTAATTTGTTTTATAATAAAAAAGTTTTTAGCTCAACGTAATTTTTTTACCATTTAGCGTCCTCCGCTTAGACTTCCTTTATTAATTACATCTACAAGTTCTTTATTATTTTTCGTATCATTCAACATATTTATTAATTTTTCAGTAACTTCTTGAACATTGTTTTCAGTATATAAAACTTTTCTTATTTTAAATGAAGCATCTAATTCTTCTTGAGAGAAAAGTTCATCTTCTTTTCTAGTTCCTGACTTATAAATATCAACAGCTGGGAATATTCTTCTTTCTTGTAGCTTCCTATCCAAGTGAACCTCCATATTTCCAGTTCCCTTAAATTCTTCAAAAATCATATCATCCATTCTGCTTCCAGTGTCAACAAGTGCAGTTGCAAGTATTGTAAGGCTTCCACCTTCTTCAATGTTTCTTGCAGCTCCAAAAAATTTCTTTGGCATTATTAAAGCTCCTGGATCAAGTCCACCTGAAAGGGTTCTACCTGTTGGTGTTATTGTAAGATTATACGCTCTTGCAAGCCTTGTTATACTATCTAAAAGTATAACAACATCTTGACCTTGTTCAACCATTCTTTTTGCTCTTTCTAAAACCATATATGCAACTTTAGTGTGGTGCTCTGGCTCTTCATCAAATGTAGAATATATAACCTCACCATTTATACTTCTTTGCATATCAGTTACTTCTTCTGGTCTCTCATCTATCAAAACAACAATTAACTTTATCTCCTTATGATTTGCAGTTAAACTTTGAGCAACTGTTTTTAAAAGTGTCGTTTTTCCAGCCTTAGGTGGTGCGACAATAAGTCCTCTTTGACCTTTACCGATAGGACATATTAAATCCATAAGCCTTGTTGCTAATTCTTTATCGTTCTTTTCTAATTTTAACCTTTGATTTGGATAAATTGGAGTTAGTTTTTCAAAAGGAGTTCTTCCAACTGCCTTATCTGGATATTCTCCATTTACCTTTTGAACATATAAAAGAGCTTTAAATTTTTCGCCTTCTTTAGGTATTCTAACCTTACCTTGAACTTCATCTCCAGTTTTTAAATTAAACCTTCTAATTTGGGATGGTGAAACATATATATCATCTTGGCTTGTTAAGTAGTTTTTTCCTCTTAAAAAGCCAAAATTATTATTTTCAACAAGCTCTAAAACTCCCTTTGCAGAATCAGATTCATCGACCATTTCCCTAAATTTTTCTTGTTTTTCTTCCTTATCATTAACGCTGTTATTAGAATTATTTCTAGAAATATTTTGATTTTCGTGCACAGTGTCACTTACAGGCCTAGCTTCTGCTCTTTTATCATTGCTTTCTATTTTATCCATATTTTTTTCACCTAAATTATTAGAATCTTTCTTTGGGCTTATTTTTTCTTTAAGTACAACCCCATCCTTTTCAATACTTTTAGGTGAATTTCCCCTTATCAATTCAATTAATTCATTTTTTTTATATTTATAAGAATTCTTAATTCCTATATTTTTCGCCATTTCTTTTAATACAATAAGAGTCTTACTTTCCAAGTCATCATTAATCAAAAAAAAGACACCTCCAAAACAATATATTTTTATTTATTATAAATTTGAGAATTCTATGATGTTAGCAACAAGTTTTTCTATTAAAATAACATTTCAAAGGAATTTCGAAAAAAAGAAGAGATGCTAGATATATACGTAGTATACCTTATGTATTTATTTTATAAAACGTACTCATTTTTATTTTATCCTAAAGATTATCAGATTATTTTTAATAGTATTTAAATGATACTTCTAGATTTTAAACTTAAAATCTAAAAAAATCAAGCATTTTATTAATATTCACTTTCACAATACAGCAATATCTTACAATAAATCAAAATGCCGCGTACATACTTCCATTAATTTGATTGTATCTCTTTGTGATATTTTCAATTTTTTCCCTAGCTCCAATAAACACAACTGGCACCCCTAAAGTTTTGCAACCGCTTATTATCAATTCCTGTTTAAATAAATCAACAGCTTGATACGTAAAGCCATGCCATTTTTCACATATTGGACATTTAAAATTAACCATCAAACTTCCATCAACTAATTGGATATTAAAAAAATCAAATAAAAAATTCATATCTTTAATTTCAAAAATAGTAATATCTTTAATTTCATATTTTCCTATTTCATTTTTAAACGCAACACTAAATAGCGTATTTAATATCATATTTTCACCTCCATACTTTTTAACAACAAACTATAAAGTACAAAGTTCGATATTTTAAATATTCTATAAAATTAGTTAAAATCCTTTTTAATAAATTAAATTCATTAAAATTTATTGCATCAAAAATATTTCTCATGATTCTGCAACTATTTCAAAATTCTGTAGCAGCATTTTTTACAGCACAATGCAAAGCAAGAGTGTTTTGCTATTAATGTTGCAACACACTCTTACTTCACATTTTTTTATTTGTCTATTTTTCTTTATAATCACATGCAGCTTTAATAAAATCTCTAAAAAGAGGATGTGGTCTATTAGGTCTTGATTTAAATTCAGGATGAAATTGTACTGCAACAAACCATGGATGTTCTTTAATTTCAACTATTTCAACTAATCTCTCGTCAGGGCTTGTTCCTGCAAGTGTCATTCCATGTGCAATTATTTCTTTTCTATATTCATTATTGAATTCATATCTATGTCTATGTCTTTCATATATTACAGGCGCATTATATGCTTTTAAAGAATTAGTTTCTTCATTAAGCTTACATGCATATAATCCAAGTCTCATTGTACCGCCCTTTTCATCTATGTCCTTTTGCTCTGGCATTAAATCTATTACCGGATATTTTGTTTCTGGATTTATTTCAGAACTATGTGCCCCTTCATATCCAAGTACGTTCCTAGCAAATTCTATTACAGCACACTGCATTCCAAGGCATATTCCAAAGAATGGAACTTTATTTTCTCTTGCCCATCTTATAGCTTCTATTTTTCCTTCTATTCCTCTATCTCCAAATCCTCCTGGAACTAGTACTCCATCTACATCTTTTAAAATTTCATCCACATTTTCTCTTGTAACATCAACTGAATTTATCCATTTTACTTTAATTGATGCATTATTGGCAAATCCACCGTGATTTAAAGATTCAACAACTGAAATATAAGCGTCATGAAGTTCCACATATTTTCCAACTAAACCAATCGTAACTTCCTTAGATAAATTCTTTAAATTGTCCACCATCTTTATCCATTCAGAGTTATCCACTTCACCACAGTTTAATTTTAATTTACTGCAAACAATATCGTCTAATCCTTCTTTATGAAGCATTAAAGGTACTTCATATAAATTTTCAGCATCAAGATTTTGAATTACTGAATCACCATCTACATTACAGAACAAGCCAATTTTATTTCGTAAATCCTCTGAAAGTTCTTTCTCAGAACGGCATACTATCACATCAGGTTGGATTCCTATACTTCTTAATTCTTTTACTGAATGTTGAGTAGGTTTAGTTTTAACTTCACCTGCTTTATGCAAGTATGGTACCAATGTTACATGTATATAGCATGAATTTCCTTCCCCAACTTCATATTTTATCTGTCTTATTGCCTCAAGAAAAGGAAGTGACTCTATATCTCCTACTGTTCCACCTATTTCAGTTATAACAACATCAACATCTTTTTCTTTAGCTACTCTATAAACTCTCTCTTTTAATTCATTTGTTATATGAGGTATTACTTGAACAGTTCCACCTAAAAAGTCTCCTCTTCTCTCTTTAGTTAATACTGACCAATATACCTTACCAGTTGTAACATTACTGTTTTTACTTAAATTTTCATCTATAAATCTTTCATAATGTCCTAAATCCAAATCTGTTTCAGCGCCATCATCAGTTACAAACACTTCACCATGTTGATATGGGCTCATTGTACCTGGATCTACATTTATGTATGGATCAAACTTTTGAATTGACACCTTTAGTCCTCTATTTTTAAGCAACCTTCCAAGTGAAGCAGCTGTAATACCCTTACCTAATGATGATACAACTCCACCTGTAACAAAAATATACTTTGTTGTTTTCATTAAATTACCTCCCGAATAAAATTTATTTAAAATTTGCAAAAAATTGAAATTTATTTTTAAATGATATATTGACAACAATTCATTTAGAGCATATAATAGAAATTACCCTATAAAACTATAATGGTTTTTTATTGCCTCTCAACACATACATATCATTTTATCACATATATTTCTTTTTTGCTACTACTTTTATTTATTTTTTTTGCATTCTAAATTTTTCTTAATTCATCTTCTATCTCAAAGTACATTTCTCTAAAACTTTTATTAATTAAAAACATTTCTTGAGCTTTTTTATAGTTGTAGTTCAATGTTCGCTTATTAAACACAGGCTTTGTTTCCTGAAAATCATTAAAATTATATCCATACTTCCTTAAAAGTAAGCAAAATATATATTTGCAATTTTTATCTTTCAATAATTTATACAATTCACTTGTACTTATACCTTTATATTCACATAACAGTTTTATTATTCTTTCATACCTACTTCTAATCATCAGAAACCACCTCATTGTAATTATTGACATAGTTCCTTTATTTAAAACAAAGTACAGAGTACAAAGTATAAAGTACAAAGAAGGATGATTTTCTTACGCTTTGCTAGAGAAAATCTTATAACTTATTTTTGATTGCTTACGCAATCGCGTCATTGCTGTTGTTAGCGAAGCTAACAATAGCTAAGTTTAAGATTCACCTGACGTAAGTTTATTAATATACAAAGTTTTATTACACTACTTATTGAGAGTACTTCTACTAAGTTAAAGAACCTACATGGACTTACGCCCAAACCCCTAGTAAGTGTATCCTTCTTTGTACTCTGTACTTTGTACTTTGGCAAAAGGTTCGCAATATTTATTACTGAAATCATTAAATTTACTTTATTAAGTTGTTAAATAACAATTATATATTGTGAAACAAAGATGTAGTGGATTAATGAAAGAACCTTTGGCAGGTGTAGGAAAAAAATGATGTTAGGGAATAGTGGCGAAAAAATTTCTAAATAAAATTGTATAAAACTTAGTGGGAAATTTTTTAAAGCTTTAGAGCTTTAGATTGTCTGAGCTAATCTTTGCGAGTTATCGAAAGCTCTTAAGCTTTAAAAAATTTGCCGCTTAGTTTTATTAATTTTATTTAGGATTTTGAACTACTATTCACTAACATCATTTTTCTACACCTGCCAAAGGTTCTTTGATTTTGCACTACACTTTGCTTCTCATTATTTATTAATTACTCTGTCTAATTAGTTTTCTAGTACTTTAATTTCAATATTTAATTCTGTAGTTTGTCGTGCTTGTTTGGATATATTAAGGTCATATTTAATATAAACTTTACCGCCCTTATCATTAACATTTATATCTATAACTTTAGTATCTATTTCTAATTCAAAAGTACCGTATGGTGTATTGTACATAGAAAATGTCTTTTTGCCTTTTTTAAATTCCATTTTAGTACTTGTCGTACCCATTCTTACAATACAAAATTCTTCTGATTTAATTTTTAATGTTGTAGTAGTACCTTCCATTCCAGATATTTTAGTTTCTTTGTACATTGCATAATAGCAATTATTTTTTTCAAAAAATTCTCCAGGTGTTGTTACAGATATAGGTTCTTCATTATTTTCATTTTCATTACTAAAAACACTTATAATTGCTTTCTTTGACATAATTGCATTCTCCTAAGCATTATTTCTTTCAATAGCAAAGTCAATCAATTCGTCTATTAATTTAGTATATCCTTTATTTGATGCTTCCCATAACTTAGGATACATACTTATTTTTGTAAATCCAGGAATTGTATTTACTTCATTAAGATAGATGTCCAAACTATCCTTATCAACAAGAAAATCTACTCTTGCCATTCCTGCACAATCAAGTGCACTGTAAACTTTTATTGCCGTATTTCTAACTTCTTCAAGCTTCTCTTGTGTAAGATCTGCTGGTATTAAAAGTTTTGAAGCTGCATTTTCATATTTGGCTTCATAATCATAAAATTCTTTTGCTGGAACTATTTCACCTGGCACTGCTGCTTTAGGTAAATCATTTCCCAAAACTGCTACTTCTACTTCTCTAGCATTAATTGATTTCTCTACAAGTACTTTTCTATCATATTTTAGTGCTTCCGCTAATCCTTCTACTAGTTCCTTCCTATCATGGGCCTTTGTTATTCCCACAGATGATCCACTATTTGAAGGTTTAATAAACACTGCATACCCTAATTTTTCTTCAATAGTCTTTATTATTTCTTCTTGATTATTTTTATATTCACCAAGATTTACAACAACATAATCAGCTTGTTTAATGTTAAAGCATTGAAGTACATATTTTGTATAAACCTTGTCCATACATACTGATGACGATAATACTCCAGGTCCTACACAAGGTATTCCAATAATCTTACACATACCTTGAATTGTCCCATCCTCTCCATAAAGTCCATGAAGCACAGGAAATACTACATCAACTTCTTTATTAAATAAAACATCTTGACCTTTTGGATTTTTGTAAAACTCATCTTTTTCCCATTCACCATTTTCTATTTTATCTATACTTCCTTTATATTCAAACCATTCTCCACTTTTGGTTATTCCAATCGGATATAAATCATATTTAGCTGTATCTATATTTCTTAAAACAGATGCTGCTGACACCCTTGAAACTTCATGTTCTGTTGATTGTCCTCCAAATAGTATAGCTATCCTTTTTTTCATGCTTATTTATCTCTCCTTTAAAATTTTCTTATATGTAATAGTTTAGTTACTTATTCAGATTTTATCAACTATTATTTGAAAAAACTTAGAAATATGAAGCATTATTCAGAGTACGGAGTACAGAGTACAAAGTACAGTGAAGGATGATTTTCCGTAGCAAAGCTACAGAAAATCTTAAAACTTATTTTTTGATTGCTTAGGCAATCGTAGTATCAATGTTATTCAGCGAAGCTGACAACATATAAGTTTAAGATTTACCTGACACAAGGAAAGGTAAATCATCCTTAACTGTACTCTGTACTTTGTACTCTGAATAAAGGTTCGAAACAATTTTACATTGCATATAAACTATTACTAATATCCTTATTTCCCTCACTACCTAAATGCTTAGCTTACCATTTGGCGTATTTCTGATTTGCAGAATTCTTGTTTCATAACCTGTTTGAGAATCTATATATACTACAAAATCATCGCCTTTATAATTTCCAGTAAACTCATAGCATAAAACTTCCTTATTAGTTTCAGTTGGAACTATTGCCATTCTTGTACTTGTTATATTGAGCCTTTTACCAACTCGTTCTCTGGCTTTTGCAGCTGTAACTTTTGGTGTAGGTATTACTCTATTTGGATTATGAGACTTTAAATACTTCTCAGCTTCCATACCTACTACACTACCATCATCCATTGATACTTTTAATTTTATCATATCTGGATATATAAGCATATTATTGTTATTGTATACATAACTTATAACTGCCACATTATCATAATTCAACTCATAAGTTGGATACATATTTTTATATCCCATTTTATTCAAATACTTATTTCCTATTTGAGCCGCAGTATTTGTATCCATTGTTGGTTTGCTAGCTTTTCTGTTATCCAAAATATATAGCACATCACCGCCATTTTGTGTTATTTCACAACTTACCATAGAAACATTTTTATCTCTATTCTTCATTTGAACATTAAACATGTATGTAGGTATAGTAGTTTTTCCTTCCCCATTTTTCACTATTTTACTTATTCTATTTGAACCTATTGCATCAATAACTACCTTTTCTGCTTGTGCCTCTGTAACCTTTTTCTGTGAAAGTATTCTTGGTTTAATATTCATATTATTATCTGAAAAAGGTCCATCATATACTAGCGAAGGGTATTGTGCTACCTGTTTCTGTATTCCACTAAATTCATTAGAAATATTTGATGGACTATTTGAAGCTAATACGCCACTAACCTTTTTTCTAATTTCTCCCCATTTAACTTTTCCGTTATTTATATTATTTTGGACTGTTTTTAATTGATTTTCAAGATTAACTGCTTCTGATTTTAACTTTTCTATTTGAGCAACATCACTATCAGTCAATGTTTCTCCCTTAGAAATTTTATTTTGTAGAACATAAGAAAAATCGCCAAGTTGCGATAAGAACTTACTTGTACCTGCAAGTTGTTCTTGAGCGACTGGAAGAGAATTAAGTTTATCATTGGCTATTGTTGAATATCTAAATATTTCGTCAAATACAACTATATCCTGTTCCTTTGATCCAAGTATAGGTGCTTTAGATAAATTGCTTCCAATATTTTCTACAGCGGTTATAAGTTGATACATATTTTTGCTATATTCGGATTGGAGATAATTTCTATAGTCCATTCTCTCCAAAGTCATTAATATTGCAAATGTTGTAGTAAAAACAACTATAAGTGATACCGCTGCAGTATATGTAATTCTTTTTGTGCTGTCCTTCATAAAAAATTCACTCCCATATTTTTTAGTTATTAACTCAACTTTTATAGTTATAGTTTTCATTTTTTATTGAAATAATATACCCATATAATTAATTTAAAATAAATAATTTCAAAAAGTGTTTATAATTTATGTCATATTATATATAATTAAAGTACAGCAACATTTGTAAAGATAAATATTATTTGCTAATCTTCGTTACAAATTACCTTAATAAGCTTTATATAGTATCGCTTCTACGTACTTCTACCGAAGCTAAAAATATTTATCTTAAGACTAATAATTAAAGGGTGAATTTTATTATGAAAGTATTAATTCTTTCTGTATCTGCCGGCGGTGGTCACAGCCACGCTGCATTTGCTTTAAAAAATTATATAATGCAGTACGAACCGCATTCTGAAGTTAATATATTGGATACAATTAAATATATAAATCCATTTTTGGATAAAGTAATCATCGGAAGCTATTTAAAAACAATAAAAGTTTCTCCATCACTATTTGGTAAATTATATAAGTTTACTGAAAAAGATGACAATCTAGCTTCGCTAAGTAATAAATTAAATGAATTTATGGCTTACAAATTACTTCCACGAATTCAAGATTTAAATCCCGAAGTAATTGTATGCACACATCCTTTTCCTATGGAGATGGTTTCAATATTAAAAACAAAAAAAGATATTGACATTCCAATGGTCTGTATGCTTACAGATTATGCACCACACAGCTTTTGGATACGCCCAAAAGTTGATTCATATGTAGTTTCAAATTCAGATATGATAGAAGAAATGGTAGAGCGTGGTGTAAATAGAGATTGCATTCATGATGTAGGTATACCTATAGATCCTAATTTCACAAAAAAATTTGATCGCAATGAAACACTTAAGCACTTAAACTTAGATCCAAACAAAAAAACATTAATGATAATGGGCGGAAGTTTAGGTATGGGAAAAATAGCTAGTATCTATGGACAGCTTTCAACTTCAAATATAGATATACAATTAATAGTTATTGCCGGAAACAATAAAAAATTATATTCTAAACTAATAGAATTGCAAGCATCCGCTAAAGTAGAAACACGAATACTTGGATACACAAAAAATGTAAATAAATACATGCAGGCCTGTGATTTACTTCTTACCAAACCAGGTGGTCTAACAATAACAGAAGCATTATTTTGCCATACACCGCTTGCATTATTCAGCCCAATACCTGGTCAAGAAGAAAAAAATGAAGGATTTCTATTAAAACATAATCTTGCAGTAAGCTTAAATGATGGTTCAAATTGCACTGAAATAATAAGTAATTTAATAGAATACCCTTCTACACTTGAATCGATGAAAAATAATTGTGAAAAATTTTCCAAACCCTCTTGTGGAAAAGATATTTGTAATTTACTCTCATCATTAATAAAAAAAAATGAATCGGAGGTAAAAAGTGCAGATTTCAAACTCTAACGAAATTCTGCGCTTATTTTTTTCGCAAGGTTTTCTATTTCATCAACTAGTTTAAATCTTACTTTAATATTATTTTCTTTTTTTGCATTATCAACAACTTTAAACTCGTCCTTTGTAAGTACACTTTTCATTTCATCTCTTGTCTTTTCCTCTTCAATTTCGCCCTTTGTAATATCAGTAAAACATAAGGGTGGAAACATTACACACCACCAATTGTGCCCAGCAGCTTTGCCTATAAGTATCCTATATGCAGTATATTCGCCTTGCGGTAGAACAATATCACCATAGCTTTTTACAGGGAAATTAACTTCTGAAAACTCTGTTCTAACTCCATAATAATACTTATTAGCTTTAATCACCTTATTAGCTATATTGATTATATTACTATTATTCTTTAACAAAATATTTCTTGCTTCAGTTATATTTTTACAGCTTTTAAGTTTTGGCGCCATATATTCTATAACTTTATCTTTAACTTTTAACTTAAGTGCCTGATCCTCATCAGAGTCACTATTGGCAAGAATATGAAATCTTATTATTTTTTTAGCTATATCCTTTTGAACATCACTAGACTCTGCACTTCCTTTTGCTTGAGTTCTTATACACCTATCGCCTATTACTCCCCCCATTAATATTATAATTAAACAGATACACATTATTTTTTTCATTTTAATCATCAACCTCTCGTATAAATTAAAAGAACCACAATATAAACTTATTTTTGCTTGTCCATTAAATTATTATCGTTACTTTATATTGTTATTTATTTCCAATAATATTTTTTTTAATCACCTAATAAAGATAAAACACCTTGAAACTTAAAATTTATTTGTATTAAAATGCCGGCTTCTAAGCATTATGATGCACATGAATTTTAATAGTTGAACTGGTTTATCTATATTTATTTTTTATATTTTTTTATTTTGGCAATAATAACTAATATAAAGCAGAGTATAGTTCATGATGATTTTTCTCCGCTAATCTTTACTCTTAATAAGTGCGGGAGTGTTTTAAATGAAAAAAAACTTCTTTATAAACACATTTAATTCAATCACTAACAACAAAACTTCTGACGAGAAGAACACAATATTAGTTTCAATACTTGCAACTTCATTGTTGGAACTAGGAATAATATGCCAAATTATACAAAGCAAAAAAATAACTTTATCATATGTAATATTATTCATTCTTGTACTTGTCTTTTCGACATCACTTAATTTATCATTAAAACTTTATGAATTTATTTTATTAAAAAGGGTGGAATTTATTTTATACATAGTTAAGGACGGCGACACTCTATTTTCGCTTGCCGAAAAATATCTCCCAGAGTGTAATCCTTGGAAAACTGTAGAATTAATAAAAGAAAGAAATGCAATTAGTTCACAAATTTATTCAGGTGAAAAATTATTTATCCCAACAAAAAAATTGTAGAAGAAACTAATTCCTCTACAATTAAAATTAGGCATCTAAAAAAAAACAGCAAGTCCAAATTGAGAGATAGTTTTGTGTAGTACAAGGAACTGTAACACGTTAATACTGGTTGTCTTAACGTGTTATAGTGACGAAGTATTACGCAAAAATAGCTGAAAGTTGGACTTGTTACTTTCTTTAAGATGCCTTATATTGTTCTTGTTATAAATGTTTGAGAATAATCCTCTTTCATTTTTTCAAAACATTTTTGTGCACTTAAACTATCTTCAAAAAAAGCAAATATAGAAGGTCCGCTTCCACTCATCATAGTTCCAATGGCTCCAAATTTAATCATATTTCCCTTTACTTTTTCAAGCATAGGATTATTTTTTATCGTTACAGCTTCAAGAACATTACCCATATTTTCACATATAAATTTAATATTATCTTTTTCAATGGCGAGTATAAGCTCATCAGTATTTGGGTGTAGTTCATTGTTACAACTATCATATTCTTTATATACTTGTTTAGTTGAAACACCAAAATTAGGCTTAACAAGCACAATTATTTTATTTTTAAAGGCTTTTAACGGCTTTATTCTTTCACCTATTCCTTCACACAAAGCAGTTCCCCCATTTATTAAAAAAGGTACATCTGCTCCAACCTTAAGCGCCAAATTTTCAAGCTCTTCGTCACTTATAGTAGGTTTAAATATTGCCCTCATTCCTTTTAGTACAGCTGCACCATCTGAACTTCCGCCTCCAAGTCCAGCCGCTGTTGGTATATTCTTTTTTATTTCTATGCTAACGCCCTTATTTATTTTATATGTATCAATAAAAAGTTTAGCTGCTTTATAAGCTATATTTCTACTATCCGTTGGTATATATTTTTTATCACATTTTAATTCTATTCCATTTTCTATCTTATTTAAATCAATAACGTCATACAAATCTATACTTTGCATTATCATTCTAAGCAAATGGTACCCATCATCTCTTGTTCCTACAATGTCTAATGAAATATTTATTTTAGCATATGCTTTTAACTTCATTTTTCTTCCTCCAATACTGCATTTGTATATCAATTCATTATATCATTTTACATTGCATCATGCATCACAGTATTTAAACATTGCGAACAAAGGTGTAGTGCAAAACCAAATAACAAGGTACAGGTACATTAAAAATAATGTGGTCTACGAGTATCTCGAAATCTTAAATAAAATTAATAAACCTAAGTGGCAAATTTTCCGAAAGCTTAAGAACTTTCAATAACTTTATGATTAGTTTTAGATTATATTCTGAATGCCACATTAGAAATTAATATACATGGGTTCAATAATCTTAATGGGCAAAGCCCAAACCCAACTTAGGTGCATTCCCTAACATCATTTCTTTTCTACACCTACTAAAGGTTCTTTGATTAATCCACTACATCTTTATTTCACAATATATAATTATTTTTTAAGAAATTAACACTGTAATTTTAATTATTTCAGTAATAATTATTGTTTCTGTACTACACCAAAATTCCGTAGGGACACTGATATTTTCAATTAATTCATTTTTTGAAATGGAACATTAGAAATTAGTTATAAATGGTCAAGAATCTTAATGGACTTACGTCCAAGCCTCTGGTATGGGTTCTTTCCTTAAAATCATGTGCATTGCGAAGTAAGTATGTTGCAGGGTGATTTAAATAAAATTTTATAAATCTTAGGTAAAAAACTTTAAAAGACTTAGAGGTTTCAATTGTCTGAGCTTCTTTTCAGCGAGTTATTGAAACGTCTTAGGCTTTTAAAGTTTTTTGCCTTAGATTTATTAATTTTATTTAATATCCTGCAATATACTTACTTCGCATTAATTTTAGATAACTATTCTTCCTGGTATCAGCAATTTATCCCCTATTGGAAGTTCATCTGGATTATCTAGTTTATTTGCTTTAATTATATTTTCAACAGTTGTGCAATATCGTTTTGCTATTTTCCACAGAGAATCACCTTTTTGAACAATATAAATTGTAATACTTGCTTTTTTCTTTGGCATTTCACCCTCAAGTGCAAGTACATCTACTATAAATTCTTTATGTTCATTGTAGCTAACCTTAACATCCAAATCTACTATAGCTTTAACTGATATAGTCCCTGCTTCAACTGTGGCTTCAATATTCTCAATATAAGCATCTGCATTACATATCATATCAATTTTAGCACCTGGCACATCAATAGTAGAATTAAAAGGTACTTCTTCATTTACTGCATAAACATATTTTTCTGCATCTGAAGTCTTATAAACTACATTTGCGTTTACAACTCCATCAATAACCACTTTATTCTCTACAATTTTTTTGTCAGTTACAATAGCCTTTCCATTTGCCATTATAGTATCTACCGGCACGGGATCTTCCTCTGAAATCTCAATATTTTCTTTTGCCATCGTTTCAGAAAATACATGGTCGAACAACATATTTACATCATAATCCTGCTTCTGTAACTTTAAATTAGTTTGAGGTGAATATGCATCATCAACTATATTCATTTCCTCTTTCTTAATTAGTTTCATGTCACATTTAACAAGTGCATCAATACTTATGATTCTTTTTTCTCCAAGATCATCTTCCTTCAAAGAAATTTCAGATGCATCCACTCCAAAATTTGCTTCATAATCCAAACTTGGATCCGCCTCATCAATCTTACCTTCGCCTGTAATAAGTACATCATCTGAAATAGAATTAATATCTACAGATCCTTTGTCTCTATATAAAACATCAACATATGCAAAAGCTTCAACCTGAACTTTTCCTTCAAGTACTTTAACTTGTTTTTTATGAACATTTATATTAAATTTTAATATTTCATCGACTTGTGGCTTATCCATTGGAACTAACATGTTAGACTTTGCTATTAAATCTATAGATGATTTACCTATGATTTTATCTAATTTAGTTTGCTTCTTCAAAAACTGTATTTCCCCAATTCCAAGTACATCACTAACCATATCAATTTTACATGGTTTGTTAATTTCAGCTTCCAGCTTAACTATTCCTTCCACTGATATTTTTCTTTCATTTACAATATTACATTCCATATGTTCTACATATGCTTTAGCTGCACACCTCATATCATGTTCACAGCCTATTATATCAACATAATTAGTAAATTTAGAGGTATACGTCACACCACACACCGCATTAGTTTCATCACCTCTTCCTAGATACAAAACATTAAATTCTATGTTTCCCTCAACATACACCTTATCCTGCATAATATCTGTATTTAAAATATTAGTTTTTGCATCCACTGTAAGTATTTCTTTTACATCAGGCTGAGTATCCGGAATTATATATTCTTCTTTTACCACAGTATCAGATGTATTTTGTCCAATTCTCTGCTCATAATCTATGTTTTCTTTAAGCAATTCAATAGACATAATTATCCCTCCTACAAAATACCTAATATATGTATATATCATGTATATCAAAAATATGATATCCTGTAAAAATTAATATTTTATTTTTTCTATAATAAAAATTATTATATTAATTTCAATGTTTTTTTACACATAATAACAATCATTTCATAAATTCCTAATTTTATTTTCATCTTTTCTTAAAAAAATCTATTTTTTGTATATATATCATCATTTTTCTCTTGACAATTATCTTTAAATAATATAATATTATAATTGGTTATTGACCATATAACCTCTCATAAATTCTCAATACCCTTTTATACCATAGTTGAAAGATGGGCGCTAACCATCTTTCTTTTTTTTATAAAATTCATTTCAAATAAGGTATCTTATCTAGTGAAACTTCAACCATATGCCTTAACCAAACTTTTAGAAAGATTATGAAAAAAATAAACGATACTAAATTAATAGTACCGTTTCAATTATGCTCCAAAAACTATTTGAACCGTTTTAGTTAACACATCCGAATAGCTATAAGTCACTGTCCTTTGGGTGTCACTTTCTAATCTGACAACAAAAATACTAGGGTATGTTTTTTCAATTACTCCACTATTTACAACTACCTTTTTTCTGCCTCCATTTGCCTTTAGCATAACTTTCTCACCGATATGATTTTCTATATCCGCCTTTATTATTGCTAGGCCACTGCCTTTTACCATAGACAAACACCCTCTTTCCATGTTAACAATTATACCTCTAATATTAATTTTTGTCAACTAATCTTTTATTTTATCAACCATTTAATAGGTTGTCAATATTAATTTTTTGTTAACACCCATAACTTGATTGAAATTTAAGCTATAATGTCCGCTAAATCTAACTTTATATCTATATAACTTACTATTTCTCCATCTTTCTTTTTATGTTATTTTAACTTAGTCTATCCAAATAATTAATAAAAAATTCAAAATTTTGCTTTTTAAGTATAACATTAATCCATATATTTCATAGAATTAAATTATTAATTTAAGAAAAAATATATTTATAGATAAAAAAGAAAGGGGATTTTACGATGGATAAAAAGAAAAAATCTAGCACAGATAATCAATGGTCATCATTACCAGAAGAATCTTTTAATTCTTCAAATATATCAGGTAAAAAAGAAAAAACTGCAACTGACAACCAATGGACATCTACTATAAAAAATTCTAATTGCAATAAATAAATTTGATCATATTCAAAATATATATTTACTTTATAACTAACATATGATAATATTTGAAGCATAATATTGTGGATAACGATCGCAATATACATTTTTTTGTAATATATGGTGGAAACTTTGACAAATTTCTATTAATTGGGCACTTAAGAAATTTGGAGTTAGTAGTGCAACCGGCCAACTATTTATATTTTCTAAGAATATATTTATAGTTGGTTTTTTTTATATAAAATAATATTTAACGGGTGGTAATATAAAATGAAATTTAAAACAATAAAAAATCATTTTCTAATAATTAGCAGTATTTTAATGACTATTATTTATTTAATTTGGAGAACATTTTTTACTATACCTACTGATAGCAATATAGTATCAATCATCTCCTCAATAGCTCTACTAATTGTTGAAATTCTTGGCATGTTTGAAGCCGCAGTACATTATTACAATATGTCAGAAATAAAATATCCCGTACGCCCAAAGGTTGATGAATGCCTATTTCCGGATGTTGATATTTTTATTGCTACCTATAACGAACCTAAAGAACTACTCTATAAAACTATAAATGGCTGCATCAATATGGATTATCCTGATAAATCAAAAGTACATATTTACCTATGTGATGACGGTAACAGAGCAGAAATAAAAGAATTAGCCTCATCAATGAAAATAAACTATCTAACACGTACTGACAGAAAAGGCTCTAAGGCTGGTAATTTAAATAACGCTCTTGCAAATTCAAGTTCCCCACTAATAGTAACTTTTGATGCAGATATGATTGCAATGCATGATTTTTTGACTTCTACTGTACCGTATTTTCTTAATGGTGAAAAAGTTGGATTTATACAAACACCACAAAGTTTTTATAATCCAGACCTATTTCAATATTACCTTTTTTCAGAAGGAAGAATTCCAAATGAGCAGGACTATTTTTATAGGGATGTTCAAATTTCTAGAAATAAAAGTAATTCAGTTATTTATGGTGGAACAAATACTGTTATATCTCGCTTAGCATTAGAAGAAATAGGTGGATTTTATACAGATGCTATAACTGAAGACTTTGCTACTGGTTTAATTATTCAAAGTAAGGGATATAAATGCTACGCAATTGATGAAATTCATGCTTCCGGGCTTGCACCTGCTGATTTACCTAGTTTAGTTAAACAGCGTGAAAGATGGTCACGAGGCTGTATTCAAACTGGCAGAAGATTAAATATACTATTTAGGCGTGGTCTTAATTTAGAACAAAAGCTCAGTTACCTTTCGGCAATCTCTTATTGGTATTCAGGTATAAAAAGATTAGTTTATATTATGTCGCCTATACTTTTTTCAGTTTTTGGAATAATTGTTGTTAAGTGTACACTTGTACAAGTACTTATTTTTTGGTTACCAATGTATTTATTAAGTGATGCTGCATTAAAACAATTGTCTAATAATATAAGAACCACTAAATGGACAAACATATATGAAACAATTTTATTTCCATCACTTATTATACCTGTTTTACTAGAAACCTTTGGCATATCTCAACATAAATTTGCTGTAACAAGAAAGGATGGTGCACAAGATGACACTATCTATAGATTAAAAAAATCAATACCACACATATTTTTTGCAGTACTTTCTATAATAGGTATCGCCAATTGTACTAGGATGATTTTTACTTCTGGTTCGCCATCATACATTGTTGTTTTATTTTGGTTAATATCAAATTTTTATAACATATTGATGTCCATATTTTTCATGCTTGGTAGGAAAGCTTTCCGTAAAGCAGAGCGGTTTTCAATTACAGAGCCTTGTACTATTTCATATGAAGAAACGGAAATCAAATGTACTACTACTGACATATCAGAGGGTGGTCTAGCAGTTATACTTGATTCCCCTGAATTTATTCCATATAACATTGATGTTAATTTATCCGTATCTACACAAAGATATTCTTGTAAATTTAAGGGACAGGTCGTTCAAGTACAAAATATATCAAAAAAGTGGAAATATGCTTTTAGGCTTACAAATATCGATGAAAAAAATTTCAAACAACTTTTAAACATAATATATGATAGGGTACATTCTCTACCAAAGAACTTAGATAAAAATAACAGTATTTTTGATGACCTTAGAGTTAACTTACTGAATAGAAATAAAAAATCTTTTGTATTTAGTAGAAAACTTCCTCGCTTAGATTTAAATAAACCTTTAATCTCGGATGAACTTGGTGAAGTTAAATTAGTGTCTTTTAATTATGAATACTTAGTGTTAGAAACTAATTTACTTACAGAGTCAAAACCAATAATTAAATTACACCTTAGTAATAACCTCGCAATTAATTGTGTGATGGAAAAAACTCTAGATTACAACAAAATACAAAAATCTCACTTACATCTTTATAAAATTGAAAATTATTTAGAATTACAAAAGAATAAAGAATTAAAGGAATTATTAACAGAGTGGATTGATGAATATGAAAAACAAAAGTCAGAAATTATGGAATCACAAAAAGCTGTGTATATTAATGTAATTTATGGCATTAACGAAATGGATTATTTATAATGTGGGGGATTAAAATGACTCTTATGAAGGTAATAAATAATATTTTAACTGGCAACAAGCCATCTAAAACTTCTGTACCTTTTATCAAATTTGATTTCAAAAAAGTACTATTAATTTTTTTTATAGTATTCTTAATCACAAATACTGGAATTATCGCAAAAGCAGCTAAAAGTACAAACCAAAAGCAGCTTATAATTGATAACATAAAAGAAGCCTCAAACGGAAATACAGTGGAATATAATTATAACAAAGCTAATTCTAGTTTAAGTGCTAAGATTAGTTCGAAAAACTTATCTAAAGGTTACTATACAACTATATTCTACAATAAACTAAATAATGATTTTCTTAACTATAAAATGATAAATTTCAATATAGACAATGAATCAAAAAATGAGCTTAGAATTAACTTTATGATTAATAAACCTAATGGAACTAACCTCTCCTTACAAAATAATAAATCAGTACTTTTAAAAGAAGAAAACAGCCTACTTACAGAAAAAGTACTTACATCATATGGCAGCATTGCAATTCCAAAAGGTTTTAGAGGACTAGTTTATATTCCATTTGATAGCCTCGGAAAATCAATTGAAAACAAGAAAGATAAAAAAATTATAATATCAGATGCCTCTACCTGGTGGGGAATATCTATAACATCATCTGAAAATGAAGAAAAGATTTTTAATTTAAGTAATTTCACATTATCAAATTCAAACACAGAATTAACAAAAATAAGTAATTTAAATTTTAACCTTGAAGGTGACAATCAAGTTCAAATACCGATTGTTGGTGAATCTATTTCTCAGTTCAAAGCTAACCCATATGATTCATATAACCATATACTAACTAATAAAATCACTTATAAAATTGATTCACCAATAAAAGGCATTTCAGTTACCGATGACGGTATTTTAAAAATAGAAGCTGGCGTAAAGCCTCAAAAAATACAAATAGATGCAATAGATTCTAGTGATTCTTTTTATATAAGTAAAGAAATTCAACTATATAACTCTTGGACGTTAAATTCAAAGGATATAAATGGTGTTAAAAGAAGTATTCCTCAGATTAGTGAGGTTTCAAAATTGCCAAGCAACCTTTATAGCTTCTTTTTATCCACTAAGGTGCTAAATTTTATTCGAATTTGCTTTATAATTTTGATTTTAATCTGTACCTATATATTTATACTTAGTAATAAAAAAAGAAACAATGAGTAAAAATTTTTTAAGTTGGTGGTGTGACATGCTATTTTCAAGTATTACTTTTATTTTTTATTTTTTACCTTTAACTATATTATTATACTTATGTACTTCTTTTTCTAGAACATTACAAAATATTGTACTTCTGGTATTAAGCTTAATATTCTATACTTTTGGCGAACCCCATTATATACTAATTTTGCTATGCTCTATCTTATTTAATTATCTTTTGGGAATGCTGATTGAAAAATTCAGGAAAAAACATAAAATTAGCAAATGCCTCCTTATTATTGGTTGTGTATGCAATTTGGGATTACTTTTTGTATTTAAGTACTTATCATTTTTTATAAGAAATATTAATGAAGCTCAAAATTTAAAAATTTCAGTTCCAAATATTATTTTACCTATAGGTATTTCTTTTTTTACTCTTAAAGCTTTATCCTATATTATTGATATATATAAAGGCAAATATAAGGCAGACAAAAATCCACTTTATATAGGTTTGTACATATCTTTTTTCCCAGAAGTTTTAGCTGGTCCAATTTCAACTTATGGCAATATTACTAATCAAATAAAAACAAGAAAACATACTTTACAAAAATTTTCTGTTGGTGCTTGCCGATTTATTACTGGCCTTGGTAAAAAGGTTCTTATAGCCAATAACATGGCAATTATAGTTAATAATATTTTTCAAATGAGCACCAATTCGGCTGTACCGCTATCACTTGCATGGCTCGGATCTATTTCATTTGCTATACAAATTTATTTTGATTTTTCTGGATATTCTGATATGGCTGTAGGTCTTGGCTTGATATTTGGTTTTAAGCTTGAGGAAAACTTTAATTATCCATATATGGCAAACTCAATAACATCCTTTTGGCGTAGGTGGCACATATCTTTAAGTAATTGGTTTAAAAATTATGTTTACTTTCCACTTGGTGGCTCTAAAGTTGCAAATAAAGATATGATAATACGAAACCTACTTATAGTATGGATCCTTACAGGCTTCTTACATGGTTCAGAATGGACATTTGTAGTATGGGGAATCTTAAATTTCTGTCTTATTGCTTTAGAAAAAGTAATATCCTTTGATGAATTAAATTTGAAATCTATATATAAGCACATATATGTACTATTTTTTATAAACCTAGGATGGGTTATTTTCAGATCAAATAATCTAGTATCCGCCGGAAAATATATTTCATCCATGTTTGGATGTAGTAATAATGCTATTTTAAGTAATTACACTTTTATACTTTTAAAAGAAAATATCTTCTTTTTTATTGCAGCAATTATACTGTCCATGCCTATATCAAGAATTGCAAATAAACATATTGTAAACAAGACAAAATACTATGGAATTTTCCAAATATTATACCCATTTTTTATAACTGCATTATTTCTATTATCCATATCATACCTGCTACAAAACAGTTTACAACCATTTATTTATTTTAAATTTTGAAGAAAGGAGAATCAGTTATGGAAAGATTGTTTTTAAAAAAAATCATAACCGCTATAATATTTATCATTATGATTTTCACGCTCTTTTTTATTAATTTAAAAAATATCTATACTCCATTATTAAAAGAAAATTTTACTTCAAGCAGCTTAATTTCATCTTTAGAAAACATAACAGGAAATAATATCTACGAAGAAACTATTCTTTTAGAATTACGTAGTTATTTTAACAAACTAATATATAGAAATGAAGATTCAAATTTTGAAATCATAAAAGATAAGAATGGCTCTTTAAGCTATAACTACTCTGCTCCACAAAATCCGGCAATAAAAAATTTTGTAAAAAACATAAAAGCTCTTAAAGATAAGTTAAAAAATAAAACTACAAAATTCGCTTATATTATGCCTTTAGATAAATCTGTTAAAAACTATTTTACCCCTGATGACGGAATTCCATATAAATCTGCAAACGGAACTGCAAATACATTTTTAAAGTTTCTTAATAGTAATAATATAGCTACAATAGATTTACGCAAAAATTTAAATAAAAGCGGTATATCCAATAGTAATCTTTTTTTTAAAACAGATGAGCACGAAAAAATAGGCACTTCTTTTTTCGAATTTACTCAATTAGTAAACATATTAAAAACAAAATATAATTTAAATCTTGATAATAATAATTTTTTCACCAATAAAAATAATTATAATTTTATAACATATAAAAATTCCTTTTTAGGTTCTATAGGAGCAAAAACAGGAATTGCATATTCTGGTACAGATGATTTTACACTTATTTATCCAAAGTATGAAACTAATTATGAATGTACTTTCAAAACAGAAAATGGACAATTTATCACAAAAGGAAGATTTGAAGATTCATTACTTAATATACCAACCCTTAGAAGTAATAATAACATTTATTCTACAGATACTAATAAATATTCCACATACCTTTTTGGTAACCAAAACATTGTTCATATTGTAAATAAAAACAATCCCACTGGTCCAAAAATATTATTTATAAATGACTCCTTTTTAACTCCAACTGCAGCTTTTTTATCAACAGTATGTTCTGAAGTATATTTAGTTGATTTCGAGCATTATTCAGGAAATATTGCTGATTTTGAAAATAGTGTTAAAACAGATTTTGTATTTGTTTCTTTTGCTCCTGAAAATTTAACTGAAGATTTTTTCAAAGGCTTAGCTAAATAACTAAGCTTTTGACAATACATTATCCATAATTATGGAGGTATAAATGAAACTTATAAAAACACTAAAGAGATTATTATTAATTTTCCCAACAACGCTCTTAATCTTAAATACTAATGATACAATTATAGCTGCTGATAATAGTAATGAAAAACAGCTTACATTTAATAACATAATAACAACTTCAAATGGCAGTATTGTTAAATATACTTCAAATATAAATAATGAAAACTACACCTTAAATCTTAACATTAACTCTAAAAATTTAAAAAAAGGCTATTATACTTCAAATATCTTAAGTACAGCAAGCTCAAACTGGGCTAATTATGGAATGATATCCTTTGATATTTCAAATAAATCTAATAGTGAATTACGTTTTAACTTTGTTATAAGGCAAGCAAACGGAACATATTTAACAGTTTCTAATGACAAATTTGTATTAATAAAAAAATCAAATAGCAATTTATTAGAGAAGGTATCCCCTTCCTATGGCACTATTTCAATTTCAAAATTTTTTAATGGTAAAATATATATTCCATTTAAAAACCTAGGAAAAGAAGGCTTAAATAAGCAAGATATATCATATACGGTTTCCGAAATATCTTCTTTTGGAATACTTGAAACTTCAGCAGAAAATGAAGAAAAAAATTTTAGCTTAAGTAATTTTAAATTAATTGGTTTTAATTCAGCTATATTGAAAAAAAGCAATATAGACTTCTCAATTTCAGGGGATGATAGAGTTCAAATTCCTGTAGCTGGTGAGTCCATTGCACCTTATAAAGCATATTTACCTTCTAAAAATGAAGAAATAAACTATAAGCTTGAAATACCTCAAAAAGGAGTTTCTATAGCTAATGACGGAATACTAAAAATTCAAACTTATGTTTCACCACAAAAAATAAAAATAAACGCCATACTACGCCCTAGCGGCATATACGTTAGCAAAGAAATTAGTCTATATCAATCTTGGACATTAAGTGCCAAAGAAGTAGATGGCACAAGCAAAAGCGTTCCTAAAGCTAATGAAGTTAAAAGCCTACTTGGAACTAATTATAAATTTCTTTTATCTAGTAATGTGTTAAATGTTATGCGTATTGTACTAATTATCTTCGCTTTAATTCCTTTTATTTTATATTTTTTATGGTCAAAAAAGATATATAAATAATAAACTACATTTAAAATGGAGGCCTAGAATGTTATTCTCAAGCGTAGTATTTTTACTATACTTTTTACCTTTAACATTACTACTGTACTTTTCCGCTTTACCTTTTAAAAAATTACAAAACCTCATACTTCTCTTGTTAAGCTTAATTTTTTATGCTTGGGGAGAAGCTTGGTATTTATTAGTAATGATAATTTCTATTTTTTTTAATTATATTCTAGGATTATTAATATACAAGTATAGATTGAAAAATAAGATAGGAAAATTTTTTCTTATATTAGGCTGTACCTGCAATTTAGGAGTACTTTTTGTCTTTAAGTATTTATCATTTTTCATAAAAAATATAGATAAATTGCAAGGCTTAAAATTTCCAGTTCCAAATCTTGTATTGCCTATAGGTATTTCTTTTTTTACATTTAAAGCTGTATCTTATCTTATTGATACATATAGAGGCTATACCAAAGTAGAAAAAAATCCTCTTTACGTTGGTTTATATATATCCTTTTTTCCACAGCTCTTAGCAGGACCATTATCTCGCTATAATAATATTGCAGATCAGATTAGGGGCAGAAAAATAACCTGGCAAAAATTTTCCGTAGGAACCTGTAGATTCATTACCGGTCTTGGAAAAAAAGTCCTTATATCAAATAGCATGGCAGTTGTAGTTGATAGAATTTTTCAAATGAATGTTTATTCAAATGTACCAATAACTCTTGCATGGCTTGGTTCAATTGCATACACCTTGCAAATATACTTTGATTTTTCTGGATACTCAGATATGGCAATTGGAATTGGTTTAATGCTTGGCTTTAAATTTGAAGAAAACTTTAACTTTCCATATATCTCAAAATCTATAACAGAATTTTGGCGTAGATGGCATATCACTTTAAGTTTGTGGTTTAAAGACTACGTTTATTTTCCACTTGGTGGCTCTAGGGTATCAAATAAAGATAAATTAATACGTAACTTACTTGTTGTATGGGTATTAACCGGCGTTTGGCATGGGGCAGAATGGACCTTTGTAATGTGGGGCTTTTTAAATTTCGTATTTATAGCATTTGAAAAATTAATTTCTTTTGAAAAACTTAATATTAAAGGAACATATAAACACATTTATGCATTATTTGTAATAAACCTTGGGTGGGTAATTTTTAGATCTGATAACTTAATGGTGGCTGGTAAATATATTTCATGCATGTTTGGCTTAGCCAATAATGCTTTTTGGAGCCCTTATACTTTTATGTTTATAAAAGAAAATATAGTTTACTTTATAGCAGCTTTTATTTTATCAACTCCTATATCACAAAAAATCAATAAATTCATTGTTGATGCGGGGAAAGGATATTCTTTTCTAGAAATTTTATATCCTTTTACTATAATAGGATTATTCTTTGTTTCTATGTCTTATATAGTGAAAGGTACCTATAACCCATTTATTTATTTTAAATTTTAAAAAGGAGATAAAAATGCAAAGACTGTTTTTTAAAAAGTTTATGACGTCTATAATATTTATTATTATGCTTTTATCCTTCGCTTTTTATAATTTTAAAGTAAGCTATTCCCCAATATTAAATACTTTAAAGCAGCAAAAAACTAGCTCGACTTCTCTTGTAAATATAATAGCAGCTGTAGAAGGTACAATAAATGACAATACTGCTGGAAAGTACAAATTCATTGAGCTATACGGTTATATTCAAAAATTAATGTATAAAAACGAAGAATCAAACTTCGAAGTTGTAAAAGACAAAAATGATTTCTTACACTATACTTATTTTGCTGAAAAACCTAACCCTGTATATCATCTTGTGGAGAGAACAAAATCCCTTAAAGCTGGTTTAAAAGATAAACGTACAAAATTGATTTATATGATGCCGCCTGACAAATACGTTGAAGGATATTCTAAACTTCCTTATGGTATTCCATATAGTTATTCAAATGAAACTGCAGATGTATTTTTAAATTTGCTTAAGAAAAATAACATAGATACCATAGACTTGCGTAAAAACTTAACTAAAAGTGGTATTGAAAACAATCAATTATTTTTTAAGACAGATCATCACTGGACAATACAAACAGCATTTTGGGAATATACACAACTAGTAAATACACTTAAAACAAAGTATAAATTAAATATTGACGAAGATGGTTTCTATACAAATAAAGACAACTATAACTTTATAACCTACAAAAATGCTGCCATAGGCTCAATGGCAAGAAAAACTGGAATTCTTTATTCTGGTGTAGATGATTTCACTCTCATTTACCCAAAATTTGCAACCAATTATAGTTATTATTCAAAAACCGGAAATCAAGTAACAAATTTAAATGGAAGATTTGAGGAAGCTTTACTAACAATAGATCCTCTTAGAACAAATAAAGATATATACTCCCTAGAAGCTGACAAATACTCTTCCTACCTTTTTGGTAATCAGGGTATTGTTCATGTTATAAATAAAAATAACCTCAATGGTCCCAAAGTCTTATTTGTTAAAGATTCCTTCACAGTTCCATTGGCAGCCTTTTTATCAACTGTGTGTTCTGATGTTTATTTAGTTGATCCAAGGTACTATACAGGTAATATTCCAAACTATATAAACAGTGTTAAAACGGATTTTGTTTTTCTATCTTTTTACCCACAAGATTTAACTAAAGATTTCTTTAAATTTTATGAAAATAAATAATTTATAATGTAAGGTGGTTACTTATGAAATCAAAAATACTTAAAATACTTTTGTTAATTATCATTGTTATTATTATCTTGGCTGGCTTGTACCTTTTTAAAAAGAAAAATACAAAAGCCTTGAGTACTACTACTTATAATTACTATAACTATTGGAAGAAAAAATATATTATAGATGTTAGTTCCAATACAAGTAGAGTTATAGACCCTGAAAACAACAATATTACTGTCAGCGAAGGAATGGGATATGGTTTAATATTTAGCGTTACTGCTAATGACCAAGATCAATTTGAGAAGCTTTGGAATTACACTAAAAATTATCTTGATGAAAATGGTTTAATGAATTGGAAAATAGATCAAACTGGAAATATCCAAGGCAAAGGTTCAGCCACAGATGCCGATGAAGATATTGCATATGCCCTTTTGCTTGCATCAAAAAAGTGGCCTAAGACTGATTATCTTAGCGACGCAAGCAAAATGATATCGGCAATAAAAAATCATGAAATTTCTAAAGATTATATATTATTGCCTGGTGACAAATGGGGTGGCAAGGTGCCCTTTAACCCATCCTATTTTTCACCTTACTACTATTTAAATTTTGCCTCGCTTTCAACTTCCGAAAGTGGTTACTGGGAAAAAGTATTAAATACAAATCTTGAGCTAATGGAGAAAAACTCAAATTCTAAAACAGGACTTTTGCCAGATTGGCTTAATAAAGATGGCACTGTAGATGATAAAAATAATAATTTTGGCTATGATGCCGTAAGAGTTCCTTTAAGGCTTATTGAATTTTATAAAAAAACAAACAATGCCAAAGTTAAGGACATCTTAAAAAGAGAAAATAATTTTTTTGCTAATATAGGCACCAATAATTTAGTGGCTGGTTACAGTGTAGATGGTAAGCCATTAACAAACTATATAAATTCCACTTATTTATCCGCTTATGCAGCTGCTAGCTTAGTAGATGAAGGCTCTACCTTTAATAAACAGATAACGGCAAAATTAAAAAATGCCAAAGATACTAGTTATTACAGCTGTTCTTTAAAAATGTGGACATTGTTTATTATTGAAGGAGAACTTGCGAAGTAATAGCATTCTGGAACATTAAATAACATCAATAAATCTAAGAGGAATATTCTTAAAATCCTAAGAACTTTCAATAACTCACTAACGTTCAAACAATTAAAAGTTCTAAGCCTTTTAAGAATATTCCTCTTAGATTTATAAGATTTTATTTAAATTGTTCCAAAACGCTATTACTTCGCAATGGACATGGTTTTAAGGAAAAAATTCCTCCGTGCCTACGGAATTTTGGGCTAGTGCAGAAACTTTGATTTTTTACTAGAGAATATATTAAAAAACGCTAATTGGTATATTAATTGATTAATTTATTTGGATATGTTTTAAACATTGCACAGAAATAAATATGTGGTGAAACTATCAAAATAACATTGGGTAGGTGCATTAAAAAAAATGATGTTATCAACTAGTATTGAAGGAATATTTTAAATAAACTTTTAAAAAATTTGCTGCTTAGTTTTATTAAGTTTATTTAAGATTCCAAAATACTAGTTGATAACATCATTTTTAATGCACCTACCCAATGTTATTGGATTTTGCACTGCACTCTTACTTCGCATTCTTTAAATCGTATAACTCAAAAGAACTGCTTTGTCCGTCAAATCCATGATTTCCTCTTTGATTATTTGAGGTAAGAGAGGTCTTCCAGTTAGAATCGGGAACAAGCTTGCCATTTTCCTTAATCCAATTCATAATGCTGCTATTTGAATTACTTCCGCCTCCAAAATTGCCAAAGCCCCTGCTATTATTAGAATTTATTAAAGCATATCTTAATTCGCCTTTGCTAACTAAAGCTTTAAACTCATCTAAAGTAAGAATTGGATCTGAGCCGCTGAATCCACCAAGGGTCATTATAGGCTCACCCGTTTTAAGTATTAAATCAGAACCATAAGCTGTTGCTGAAGGAACCATAACAAGATACTTTTCATTCTTTTTATTTTCTTCTAGATATTTTACAAGCTTCAAGTCATTAGTAGTTCCAGACTCCCCAAGATGATTAGTTCGTGCAAGTTCTAAACCAGCTGAAGGGCTGCTTCCATTCATCTCATAGAACATTGGAGTAAATGACCAAACTGTAGGTGCTATTAAAATCCCTGCAAAAGCAATAATGGCTAATGTTCTAATAAAGGAATCTTCCTTCTTTTTAGTTAAATTAAATATGCATAATAGTATTGCAGGTAATATACATAAAACTACAATTGCTATAATTATCAGATTATATCCTTGTGAGATATTACGGTTATAGGATAAAATTAATATCTGTACAAACCCATTAATGGCAAGTGCAATTGGTAAAAACCATGCTTTTGCCTTTCCTTCTTTGTAAAATGCCCACATAGCTGATAACCCAATTCCTGCTAAAGCTGCAATAGCTGGAGCCATTGTCACTAAATAATACGTATGTGTTACATTTTTTGAGAAACTAAAATATATAAATTCAGGTACTAGCCACATAAACCATAGTATTAATGATAACTTTTTTCTTGTATCAAATGGTGCTTTCAATTTCTCCTGCATTGCCGCAGCAATAAAGCCAATTACAGCAAATGCTAAAAGCCATGATATTTGATCTGACATATTTCCATTACCAAATAATCTGAAGATACCAGTCGAATTGCTTCTCATACCATTTCCATAATTTACATTCTTATTTTTCGAATTAAACCTATTTTGAAATTCTCCTTGCAATCCTCTGTTTTGATTACTATTTTTGTCCTGACCATTTTTTCTAAACTGCTTATAACCTCCAGCTTTAGAACCACTTCTTCCGCCTATTCCAATTCTCTCTAAGCCATTATGTCCTACTATAAGCTGAATAACTGAATTATTGGTACTGCTGCCTATGTATGGTCTACTGCTTGCTGGCACACAATCTACAACTACTGCCCAAGAAAATGACACGACTAAAAGCACAACAGTTCCTATAATAAGGTCTTTTATCCTCTTTTTCAAACTTATACTAGAAGCAAGAAGATATGTTAAATATATTGCAGGGCCTACCATATAAGCTTCTACCATCTTTATATTAAAGCCTATACCAACAAGTACTAAACTCAATATAAGATAGCTAAGCTTTCCCCTTTCAGCTGCTATAAGTGCTGCCCAGCATGCAAATAGCAAAAACATTACAAGTAAATTATCTATTGTATTATTTCTAGCAGCCGCTACTGATATAGGAGTTACTGCTAAACATAGTGCCGCTACTAATCCAGCTAAATTTCCAAAAGATCTTTTAACAAGATGATATATAATTGCAACTGAAATTACTCCCGCAATAGCTTGAGGTAAAATTACACTTAAGCCGCTAAATCCAAGTATTTTTGCAAATATAGTTTGAATCCAAAATCCCACCGGCGGTTTATCAATAGTTACAAAACCCGCTGGATCAAAAGATGCAAAAAAGAAATTTTTAAAATTCATAAGCATGCTTTTTACACCAGCCGAATAAAAAGTATTTGCATATCCCTCAATACCTAAATTAGCCAAATTTAATATGGAAGACAGTATTAATATCAATGCTATTGGAATATTTTCTTTTTTTAATTTAACTTTCTTCTCCACTGCTATACACTCCCTTATATATTGGGCTGGCGCACTAAGTTTATTTAATACGTAACTAATTAAATATTTTACTGGATTAAACTATCTAAAACCGAGCCATTTTGATTTGTATCACCTAAATTTGAGTCCATTGCCTGCATCATACTATCATATCCTAAGTTACTGCTGTCATTACTAGTATCATCAGAATCATCGCTGCTATCATCAACGCTTCCAATATTATCACATGTTGATGACATACTTTGTAATGCTTGCAACTGCAGCATATCTTGTAAACTCTGAGCTTTCATAGATAAGCTATCAATACCACCAGTTTTATTAGTCCCTGCACTGTTATTGGTATTAGTGCTTGAAGTTGTAGTATCTGTAGTTGCAGTTTGGTCATTAGCTATATTTTGTATTAGATTTTCAAACATATTAGAAAAAAATGAATCTGCAGCACTTGAATTTCCACTACTGTTAGTTTGATTCTGAAGTGCACTTAGTTGCATTAATTGAGATATTGAATCTACTTGCATACCTACCCCTCCTTTGTATTTAAGATACCTAATATTTAGTATAGCATAAAAAACTGCCTGCTATTTTAAGTTTATAATTTGTTTATACTATTTTTATAATTTAGATAAGCTGCCTAAAATATTGAATTTAATATTAATTAGATTTATCTTTAACTAAATAATCCCATAATGCTTTAAAGCGTACTCAATTCCACCATCCATTATATCTTTCGTAACAAAAGATACCTTATCAAACAAACTAGGTGTACTATTTCCCATTGCAATGCTATTTGGAACATACTGAAGCATAGGTAAATCATTATTACTATCACCAATTGCATAACAATCTTCTATTGAAACATCAAAATAATCTTGAAGAAATTTAATTCCAGTTGCTTTTGAAAACCCCTTAATAACTATCTCTCCAAAATTACCACCTCTATCGATGTAATCAAAATCTTTAGAAATATATTCTTTAAAGCTTTCAAGATTGCTCTCTTCATTTGTCCATGTAACAAACTTGTCAAAAACAATATCTGGTTCATCCCAAGATCTTGTCGTGTTATATCCTCTTTTTTCAAAATCACTTTTAGATTTTGCTAATTCAGCACAAAGAGCTTTAGTTTGATCAAAGAAGAAGTCATTTAATCCTTCCAAAAGCCCATCAATTTTACACTCACGAAGTTTTTTAATAATTCCAACACATTTTTCATGCGGAATTGATTTTGCCAATACAGGTTGTCCATCAAAAAATATATATGTTCCACATCCACAAACATAACCATCAAAGCCAATTTCACGAACATCATCTGTCACATTAAAAAAAGTTCTACCTGTATTTATAAATACTAGGTGTCCATTTTCACGAGCCTTTCTTATCGCTTTTATTGCACTCTCTGGGATTATATGAGTCTCCTCATCAACTATAGTTCCATCAATATCAAAAAAAATCATCTTTCTTTTCACTTTAGCAACCTCCATTTTTCTCTTGTAAAATATTTTTCAATTCACAGTTCACAATCCTAATTCTTTGTACCCTGATTTTCAAATTATGCCATAAAAAAAGTACACACTCCTCTAAAATGTATACTTTAATAAAACATCTCTATAGCATTACTTTACTCTTCTCAAAATAATCTCTTCATGCTTTGAAACTTCTTTTTCAATTCTAGTTAATTGTTCTCCGTGCTGTTTATAACCATCAAATAAAACCTGAATTTTAGGTTTAATTTCATTTTCAATTACTACATTTGTTTTTCTAATTTCATTTTTTAATTCTTCTTGCCCAGACTTTAAAGCTTTTATTTCACTATTTACACTTTTAAATCCATTTTGCATTTCAGCATACATTTTAGTCATAAGTTCAAACATTTCTTTACTTTCAGCCATAAATAGCACTCCTTGATTTTAAAACTTAACTACTGTTTTTCTATTATAGCATAAAAAATTATTTGAAACTACTACTTTGTTATGTATGGAGGAACTTAAATCTAGAGTACAGTGAATGGTGATTTTATTTTTTTTGGAGTAATATTTCATTATCTCCTAGTCTATTTAAAATTGAGATTTATCTCCATAGTCTGAACGATATGCACCATTTAAGCCAGCATATTTGCCTATTTCAGATAACTCTTTCATAATATTCTCTTCATCAGATGAAAAATGTAGCTTTTCTGTAAATGCTGTAAAATTTATATAGTTAACTAATTTATTTACCAGAGGAATATTTTTTTCATCAGATACATCTAGCTTTACATAAACTTTTAATAATACTTCTTTAATATCATCAAAATTAGCTTTTTCTGATTGTGAAATACTATTATATAAAGCATGTACTAAATCTTTAGACCTATTCATTGATTTATTTTCCACTATTAACGCCTCCTTGAGCCAAATTATAGCTAAAAATTAATGTAATGTAATTATACGACAAAAATTACGTTAAAAACAATTATTGTAATAAAACATTACACTGAAATTATTATTGTCTAAGGAGAAATAAAAGAAATAAGCCGTCAAAACTAATTAATCTTAACAGCTTATTTCTCATCTTAAAATTTTCATTTCACTAATTAGCTTTGAATAATACAAAAGATACTTTTAAATATAAGACGACTTCGGATACCCTTCTCTACATTTTCCTCTAGTCTGGAGCCCTCCTATACCTTTAAAGCCCGTAACTGTACCTTTAACTACCTCTTGAATATTTACTATTTCTCCTACATTTGTGTAAGCAACCTTTTCACATACAAAAACAGGATCAAGACAGTGAATTAAAACCCTGCCTGGAGAACTTGCATAATTAGCACCAGCTCATTGAACCAAATTACGCTTTTTGATTGTAAAGATATTTTACAAGGAGAAGTTTTACCTACACAAGGAGCTTTACAAAGACCTTCCTGAAAATACTATAGGCGAGAAAATTATAAAGCTTATATTAAGTCATGATATGGATAGAGAAACTTTAGCTAAGATTTTGCATTTTCATGTTGATACTATGGAAGGATGGGAAATACATAATGTTATGCCGCAGCCTTTGAATATAAAAAGACTTTGCGGCTTTTTTAAAGTTGAACCTGGATATTTTCATGAGTATTATCGGTTTTACTTTAACAATCCTGAATGTAAGATTAAAGAGTGGATGGAGAAAAACAGGTTAACTTATGATAAGGCTGCGGAAGTTTTAGGAATAAGTCGATCGGGAGTGGGAAGATTGCTGAATGGGAAGTTGAAAGTTTCATTTAATGTATATATCACTATAAAAAAATCATAAATTAGATATTCACTTATTTTTACAATACTATATATGAATTGTATACAAAATAGTTCCCACCAATGAAATTAGTGGGAGCTTATTTTAGAATTATTTATTATTTATTTTAGTAGGATCTTGGCTTTCTTTGATAAGTCTTGGCTGTGATAATTCAGGCATAGGTGGTGGAGTTACTTGTGTTTCATTTCCACTTTCATTTTTATCTGACATAATTTAATCGCCCTCCTTTCTTAACTTAATTATAATTAAGTATATATATTAAGTATGTAATTGCACATAACACAATACTAGCCATTATAAGCCATCCAGTATATCTTAAATATATAAGTTTCTTCTCATTTAGTTTAGTATTATTTTCTGTGCAAGTTGCATATTGATCACATAAATGATCTTTAAAGCCGCTTATTATAAGTTCTTCTTTTGTCTTATTAGTATTTATTTTAAAATATTTCTCATAATTATCATTAAAATACTTGTCTATAATTTTATAATCTTTCTCAAGAATAACAGGTGATTGAATATATTTATAACTATATCCGTAATAAGCCACACACACTAATACTATATCCATACATACCAATATACAATAAGCAGCTAAACTAATTTTGTAATATCCAACCCATGTTGCATTAGGAAACTTTTTTATATCTTTAAAAAAGAATCCTAAACTAGCAACCAACAAGAATATAACACTTAAAGGTATTGATGTTCTAGAATTTATTTTTTCTTTTTGTTCAATTTCTTGATAATACATTTTTTCAAACAAAGTAAACTTATCTATTTTAATCACTCCGATATAAATATTCAATTATTCTCATTAAGCTATATCCTAATACTTTAATTTTTTAATCTTCTCTATACCCATGTATTTATGCAATACACTCATATTTCTTATATGATTATAATTTTATATCATCCCATTCTTTTTGTGCCCACTCAAGTAAGCTTTTAGTTCTTTCTTCTATTGTACCTATATTCCAATCTTTAAACTCTGCTAGTTCCTTTGCCGCATACATAGGAGTATCACTATATGCAGATTTTTTTATATCAAATCCACTATTTTGAAGTTTTCTATTCAATCCTATCGGTAGAACTAACAAATTACCTATTTTATTAGCATGAAATTCCTTCCTCTTTGTAATTTTTCCCTTCCATGCTAAACTCTCTTTCTGTGGATATACATGTTCAATACTATCTTGGGAAGAGTTCTCCCATATTTTGTCCCACCATGGCTTAGGAAAATTATATCCATTTTCTCCACAAAGATACCTTTCGTAATTATAAAAGAAATATATTGCTTCTTTATCCCAGCCATTATAACAATCAGCATCCTCAAGTGCTTTCAAAATTCCTGATGCTGGATAATCTTCTCCTAGCTTAATTAATTCACTAAAAATTTCTCTTAATCTTCCTTTATCCTTAACATACACCATATTATCTTTTATACCCATAATTTTTTGAGCTAACTTCACATACTCACCAACTTTTGTCCTCGAATCTTTTTGATAAAGACCAAATATTCTAAACGTTACTTTCTCCCATTGTTGTAAAAGTATTTCTTTGTCATTTTCATCAAAGTGTTCAGATAATTTTATTGCAACAGCCAATAATCTTGAATGAATAATGTCTGTAACAGCTGTTAATCTTGAATTAGAATAAATATCACTAAGCTCATTTGCCACATCTAAAAGCCATTTTGAAATATCTGTTACTTTGCGTGGAGACTGTTTCGTAATTTTTCTAAAATATTCAATAGCATCTTCAGCCTTCATAACTCTACTTTGCTCTTCAGGACAATATAAAGTCGCTGTGAATCTTAAAATTTCGCTTCCAGGTACCTCTTTAATCCCTATTGTTCTATAAATCAACGCCCAATACTTATGTAAATATTCTAATGTATTTGATAATTGGGCATTATCTGTATTATATTCTTCATAAGCAACTCCCATTAGCATACTTTTGCATTTATCAAGCCAATCAACCTCAAGTCCCCTACTATTAAGCACTTCAAAAACAGTATATACTGTTGATTCATCTTGTAATTCATGAAACACAAAACATAATCTATACTTTATAAGTATTAGCAATTCTAGTATATCATTATCTTTGCACCATTGATCAACGAACCTTCCGCATTCTACAAATGCACATAATAAATTATACTCTGCTTGAGTTTTAACTTTTTTCTTATCTGGTTCTTTCCCTGATATCAAATAATCTCTTAATATAAGTGAACTATCATGATTAGTTTGTATTAAAATCAAACGATTATCATTATCTTTAACAAGTATTTCCTCTAATTTATTCATATCCTTTCTATATTTAGGATCGTTAATAGCTACAAGCTTCTTGTGAATGGCCTTCAGCAAAATAATCAATGTAGTTATTCTTTGCTGACCATCAACAACATCAAAAATTTCAAATATATCAGTACCATATTTCTCTTTTCTTTTTTTATTACAGCAAACTACAGTTGCTAAAAAATGATTACGAGTTCCTTCTTCATAATCATCATAACTATACAATTTTCTAATATCATTAAATAAATCTTTTCTCTGCTTACTAGTCCAACTATATGCTCTTTGATAATCTGGTATTTCAAATAATCTTCCTTGAAGAAATTCATCAAAAGTGTAAAACTGTGGATTTATTTTTTCCATTTTTTCCTCCATTTTTTCACATATATTTTTAAATCAACTAACCTTTCTGTGTAACACTTATAATTTTTTATAATAATCTATAAGACTATTTATGTAATCCCATCCTTTGTTCTTTACATATAATGAATTTAATTTTTTCTTAAAATCTTGCGTTGGGTTTTGAAGTATTAGTTTGTCCTTACATATATGATAATAATAAATATTTTCATAATCACCAATATGATTGTTTAATAGATGCTTGTCTATCCCTCTAGCGACTTCTCGAATTATACCCATATACTTTTGAAGTCTTTCTGTTGAAATTCGTTCGATATCAATAATACGTTTTGTATCTCTAGATCTAGATAATTCAATATCTCGGCCAAAAGAATGTGTAACATCATTTCTTATTTTCCTTATCTTTTCAAGATCACCTTCATGCTTTTCTAATTCAACAGGAACCTTACCAAATATTTGCTTATAATTGCTAATCCTTTTAGGCCAAGTTCCCTTAGTTATTTCTTCAGACTTGTCATAAAATGAATACTTTTCTTGATTTCCATATTTTAAAACTTTTATACCATCAAACTCCTTAGAAAAACAATAAAGTAATCCTAAATCAGATTCAATAGCTAATGATATAACTGAACTTAAATAAATTTCAAAGTATGCATTAACTGCAACTAATGAATTAAGCCTTGTCCAATTATCAAATTCTTTTAAATTTTTACTCCATTCATTTATATTTGATACAACTCTATCAGAATTTTTCCCACTAAGATGAAAAACTTTATGTGTTGTATTATTAGGAACCTTTTTTATAGCATTTCTATATGTGTATTGTGCAGAATCATATGCAGGCACATAAGACCAATATAATGAATTCATATATGTGTGATACTTATTAAACAACCTAAATGCATAACTATAATCATCCTGTGACTTCCATCTATTAAATTTCATAATTTCTCCTTAGTTTCTCCTAAAAAATATAGAAATAATATACTATGTATATTATTTCTATATAAAAACTAAAAATCCTGTATATATTATAAAAAACATCAAAACTAGCTTTTATAAATAACATTGCCTTGGACTCAAAAAAGGATAATTTAAATAGAAAAACACTAATATAAAATTTATTTCTACACTTACATAATTATTATTAAAGCTATAAACGTCTAAAAAGTACATACAGATATATAATATTATATTTTTAACAAATATTACAATTTTCTAAATAATTTGATATAATATTTAATGTATATGTTTATTAAATTCATGGTGGAGGTAATTTATTATGATGATTGATTTTAGCAAAATAAATTTTAAAGATGTAGAAGAACCCCCTATGTCTCCAAGAGACATTTTTATGTCCTTGCCAAACAAAGATATAAGATATAATTACCCTAGAGACGTTCAATCAGAAGTTTTGAACAAATGGTTCGAAGTAAGAAATACAAGTAAAGATTTTATAATAAAAATGAATACAGGAAGTGGTAAAACAGTTGTCGGTCTTTTAATTCTAAAAAGTTGTTTAACTGAGAGGGCAGTACCTGCTGTTTATGTAGCTCCAAATCCTTACTTAGTAAAACAAGTTATCGAAGAAGCTTTAAGACTAGGAGTTAGTGTAACTGAAGATGCTAATAATAGCGACTTTCGTTCAGGAAAATCCATCTTGGTTATTAGTATTCATAGATTAATAAATGGAAAATCAGTTTTTGGAATGAGGGATTTTTGGAATGTACCTATTGGCAGTATCGTAATTGATGATGTTCATGCTTGTTTAAATGTTACCGAGGAACAATTTACTATAAAAATAAAGCGTGATGATTCAAAATACGTCGAATTGCTTAATATATTTTATGAGGAACTAAAAAAACAATCCAAAAGTAAATACTTAGATATATGTGATAATGTCCCAAATGCCACCATGCTGGTTCCTTTTTGGGTTTGGCAGAATAACATTTCAGAAATAACCGAAATTTTTCATAAACATAAAGATGATGAGGATATACTATTTACTTTTCCATTACTGGCCGATTCATTAGAATTATGTAACTGTATAGTTTCTACAGAGCAAATAGAAATAACTCCCAAAAGCATTCCAATCCATAAAATTTCAAATTTTGATCAAGCACAAAAAAGAGTATTTATGAGTGCAACTTTATCTGATGATAGTCCATTTGTTTCCCACTTTAACATAGATATGTCCCCAAAAATAAATATTATATCGCCAAGTAAAGCAGATGATGTAGGTGAAAGACTAATAATTGCACCAGAACATATTAATCCCAATATAAATGTAGATGACCTAAAATTTAAATTCAAAGAATTATCCAAATCTTACAATGTCATTATAATAGTCCCATCAAAATATAGATCAAAATATTGGCTTGATGTTGCAGATGTAGTAATTACTGAATCTAATATGGATATTACAATAGAAAATTTAAAATTAGGACATGTTGGCTTAGTTATATTTATTAATACATATGATGGAATAGATTTGCCTAATGATGCATGTAGAATACTTGTTATTGACGGCTTATCTGATATAAAAAGCGGTTACGATAAATTAGAACAATCAATAGCATCAAATAATGAACGAATTCAAAATCATTTTGTACAAAGAATTGAACAAGGCATGAGACGTGGTATTAGATCTAATCAAGATTATTGTGTAGTTTTTTTGTTAGGAAAATCACTAACAAACTTATTATTTTGCGAAAATGCATTAAATAATTTTAGTGTAGCAACTAAAATGCAAATAAATATATCTAAACAAATTTGTGATCAAATAAAAGGTGCATCTTTAGACGATATAATGCTAATCGCAGATTATTGTTTGAAAAGAAATATTGAGTGGGTAGAAAATAGTAAAAAAGCACTCTTAAATATAAACTATCCACAAGAAGTTAATATAAATGAAATAGTACTAGCTTATAGAAAAGCTTTTGATAATGGTGAAAGAAAAAATTATATGGAGTCAATAGCATTGCTTGAAGAAGTAGCGAATAATGCTAAAGATGATAGCGAAAAAGGATGGTTAAAACAACAAGTTGCAGAATATATGAATTTTATTAATCCAGTAAAAGCACAACAAATTTTAAAATCGGCATTAAATTATAATATTAGAATAATAAAACCAATTGAAGGAATACAACTTGATAAAAACATAAAGAAATTTACTGGACAAGGAAAGCAATTACTAGACTTTATTGAAAATAATAATTTGGATGAAAATAAATATATTATAAAAATTAATAGCATATTAGAAAATTTAATTTTCAAACCAGATACTGCACCAATATTTGAAGAATCATTTAAATTATTAGCTCTTTATTTAGGTTTTAATGCATATAGACCTGAAAATGATTATGGGCGAGGGCCAGATGTTTTATGGCAAATATCTGATTTAAATTTTTTAATCATAGAATGTAAAAATGGAGCAGTTAATGAAATTATATGTAAACATGACTGTAACCAATTAAATGGATCAATTAATTGGTTTGAACAATATTACAAATTAAATAACATAAGCTATACTCCAATTATGATACACCCTGGAAACGAATTTGAATATGCATGTTCACCACATAAAGATGTTAAAATAATCAATGATAAGAAATTAAATTTACTAAAACGTAATGTTCAAACATTTGCAACTTCATTAACAAATCCAGAAAACTTTAGAAATATACCAAATATAAACAAATTATTAAAACGCTTCAAATTAGATGCAACAAGTTTAATTAATGAATACACTATTAGCTATAAGATAAAAAACATTCTCACCAAATCTCATTAATTTCAAATTAGGAAATACAATCAGATTTATATAAACAATATCTGATTGTATTTTCTATTTTTATAAACTTAACATATGAAATAAAACAACTTACTTTATATAATATTTCTAAATTACATATATCAACCTCTCTTCAATTTATCATACAAAGATTTTTTCTCCACTTCTTTCTCTTCACTTTCTTTTATGGCTTCTTGAACAATCTTATCCTTTAACTCCCTAACTGAAATATATTGTGGAACTACTATTTTTCTTGTTTCAGGAACAAAATCATCATTTAACTCTATTCCCCATTCTCCATAAAAAGGTATGTTAACTTTCATTGGATCAGCTCCAGTTTTTAATATTACAAACTCACCTTTAGGTATTCTCTTTATCTCATCAGGTGCCATAAGTGGTCTTCCCACCATCTGCATACTCATATTATGATTTTCTTTAAGGCTATTTTCAAGAGCTTCACAATTAAATTTTTCATCGGCAATGTTCAAAAGTTCGCAATACAGCTGCATTAAAAATATTGAAAACAAGAAATATTTAGTCTTATCTTCTTCTGGAAGGACAACAAATACAGCTGTATTCTGGCTTGCAAAATTTTCTGCTGTAAAATCACCATCAAAGCACAAAATTTGTTCAAGCTCGCTATCTATAAATTTTGTGAGTTTAGATAAAGCTGTAGCAAAAACTGAAAGAGCTGTTTTTATATCCGCTTCAACAGCTGCCCCTGCAAACCATTTTGCCTTATGATTCTCTGGAAGTAACTGAATTAATTTAAATACGCTTATTATGTGTCTCTCGCTTTTTTCTCCATACTCAGCAATTAAAAGTATTGATGATGTAATAATACCTTCAGCACTATCATAAAAGCAGCTGTTGTCACCGCCACCCTTAAAACGAGCACTTTCAATTATTGAAGTTGAAATGATCTTAGCATATTTTTGAGCTTTTGCTTCAGACACAAGTCCAAGCTGAGTTGTAGGTTGTTCTTTATATATATCCATAGCACTTTCCCAATATATTACCCATTTTCTTTACAATATAGCCCTTTGTATCTGTAACTAAAAAACTCATTCCACTTGCTGCTGCATACTCTATTTGAGGAATAAGAAAGAAATTTGTTTTTCCTATTCCAGAAGGGCCAACCATAATAGAATTGCTATCAGATGTATCGAGCATTGCTATTAATTTTCCCTTAATATTTTTCACTCCAAATATTAGCCCCTGCTTTAAATTTTCTGTATCAATTTCCTCTCTCCATTTTTGCGGTTCATACGCAACTGATTCATAAAGCTGCTTCTTTTCTTTTTCTGTTGCCCATTTTGCAGTTTCATACTAACCATCACCAACTTTTTTATCTTTAATCCTGTTTAAATCCTTTTCTTTAAGATTGACTATTATAAAAAGTATTATCAGCGGTGGCAATAGGAACAACAAATAAGCTTTCCATGGTAGATGTGTAAGCTTATGTAGGCTAAAAACTTTAAATAGGTTTTCCATAGTTCTCCTCCTTTTTAAATAAGCTCACAGGAATACTTCCCATGAGCTTTACTGTTAAAATTACAAATCCATTTCAGAATTAAGAGTTTGGTTTTTTTCCAAAGATGGTTTTAAATTTGCATCTTTAATAAAATTAGACGCATCCAATATATTTCTAGTTGCTGAAATTGACTTAATATTATTTTAGTATCAATTTGAGCTATTCGTGAACTCACTTTTTGTGGATCTATTTTATATCTCGTGCTAAAATCAACAAAGCAATCCTTAGATAATCCTGTAATTTCCTTTTTCAAGGCATATGATAGTACGCTGTTATTTGTATCAATTAAATTAAATGCTTCTAATTCATAAAATTCATTTAATTTATCTCCATACATAAGTTCTCCATCTTTATTAATTATGCTATTAACATAATAACTATTCGCTTCCGCTAATGCATATTCGTTTTTCAAATAATCCATAGAAATATTTCTACAATTTTCGTATACATTAACTAAAAGCGCTTCACCATTAAAGTCATCTAATAAATTACTATTTTCCTTATATTCAGATTTTTGAACCAGATCAATTAAATCTTTACACTTCATAGATCCAATAGAATAAGCTGTACTTATGTGTCCAACTCTATTAGGTTCAATTAAAAATTCGACAACTGGACAATTAAGATCTTCAGAACTGTTTACTATTGAAGCTATTTCCATATCAGCTTTTTTTAATTTTTCATTTGCCTCTATTAAACCTAAAACCTCATCTTTATTAAAATATTCACTTGCAATATCTTCAACTGCTCCTATTTTTACTGCACACTGTGATTCTCCAGTTCTTCAGTTCAGTTATATAGTCCTTTAGAATTTTCATGGCCTCCATCGGTTTATGCTCTATAAGTTCTTTAATAGTATCTTTAAGAACTTCATTTACATATTCAACATATCTGGAATCATTTATATCAAATTTATATTTACCTTTCTCTTCCGCTACATCAATTGCGAGTACCTTATCAGCAACATCCATTTCAACAGCTGCACCTCTATCAATTTCATGGAATTTGTCATAAATATTTCTTAAAGCTTCACTAGATAAACTTGAAATATATTTTTTTAAATTTTCTGCTGCTTTAATTAAAAGAACCTCGTTTTTAAAATCCTTATAAAATTCCTTTTCATTTTCTGTTAAATATTGTCCATACCCTACAGTACCTTCAATACAATCTATCAAACTTTTACATTCATGAGTACCAAAAGAATATCTAACATTAATAGACTTTCCATCATGGACTTCTACCTTAAAATTTACTTTTGTGTAAGGATGATTTATTCCCAATCGTTTTGAATCTTCAATCATCCATTGAGGATTATCTTCTATTTCCTTAAATCTTTCATTAGCCTCACGTAAGCTTATCACTTGTCCTTTTCCAAAATTATCCTTTACGAGCTCATTTTCAACTTCAAGTATAGTTACCTTAATATCATTTTTCATAACAATTTCCTCCATTTCAATTCGTTTATCAAGCTTAATACATACAGAACAGATTTTTGCATTTGCTTTGTTGAAATTTTAATTGTTCATGTTGCATCACCCCTTTCAGTGTGATTTTCAATAAAAAATTGTATAAAAAAAGAAAGCCAGTTTTTTCTGACTTCCTCAAAAATAATATTATAACTAAAAAAATTAAAAATATATTTACTTTTTAAATCTATTTTACATTAAAATTTTGAAAATAAATAATTAATGTAATTTGTTCTTACATTCTTGGTATATGTAATTTTCTTTTTTCTTTTTCTAAATCAAAATATATAAATTCATCATATTTCTTAATTATATTAGGATGTTTTCTACGTAAATACTTTTTTATCATACTATCCTTTTGGTTTTGAATTGCTTGTATATACTCTGATAAGCATGAAGACAATATCATATTAACTATTAATATTGCTAAAGATAACAAAATCATTATCTTTATATCATAACCATGAATAAAACTTTTATCTTCCTCATAATATATAACCATTGCTATCAAAAATATAATACATGCCATAAGAATGAACTTAGATAATTCATAAAACATAACCATAATCTCCATAAATACCCTTGATATCTTGTTTTTGTTACTCAAATCCATTAGCCACACATAATTTGAATATAAAATACTTTTGATTTTGTTATATTCATTATCAATTAATTTATTAAAACTTATAAAATATGTCCAAAAATCTTCCCAATTATTTTGATTTTTATTCTGCATAAATTTATAATAATATTTCTCGGTTTCATAATATTTATCACATATATACTTGTTTGACATTTCGTATAATTTGCTATCACTAGCTCCATACTTTTCAAAAAATTTCTTCAGCAACTTATTTCTTTCGTTACTTTCCTCTTGTTGCCTTGTTATAGCTTTAATCTCATGCAACATAGGACTTATTACATCCTTTAAATTATTTTCTAATTGCAAATCAAATTTTTCATTATTTCCTTTTCTAACTCCTATTAGGTAAGTTAAAATTGGAGTTAATATAGCCAAAATTACTGGTATATAATCTTTTATATAAGAAAAATTTTTCAAAACATCTTTCATAGTTTCCTCCAATCGTCTTTTTAATTAAATCAATCTAGACTTCCTAAATTTAAACCATTCCGGTGTTTTTAAAACACTTCCCATTTCACTATACTTATTAAATAAATTTTCTATAATCTCAGGTGCCTCTTTAATCATACTATTAACTTTGTCACTATGAATAACTTGACTACTTCTATTAGAAAAATGTACTATAGTATTCCTTATCTCACTTAATTCTATATATTTTTCAAATTCCTTCTGTTTATCGGAATTCCAGTTTATGCTTTGTCCATTAATTGCTCTTGGTACAAAATTATACAATTTTCTTTTTACACTATTAAAATATTTAGGTATACTTTTATTAGGATCATTTATAAATTCCAAAACTTCTGTGTCAATGTTACTTAACTTTACTTTTCCACTTAAATTCTCCTTAATAATAGTATTTATCCAAGATTCCGTTGAAGCACAAAAACAAATTATGGATACCCTTTTAAATCGTTCTACTATAAAATATTCTTCTGTTTTTTCAATTTGCTCGCGAAAATATAATGCATCATTAAACAATTCATCTGACATATTAGATATTGTAATACCAGATTTTATATCTCTGCTAAACATTTTAAATCCCCCCTCCTATAAAATTAATTATATCATTATTAGACTACTTATGACATATTTTCCATAAGTGTTATATTGCTATATAAGTTTTAAACTATTCTTCTCTAAATTTCATCTCATTTATAATACTTATAGTATTTTGAACTTTATTTATAGGGTTTTCAACAAATTTTCTGGTTAAATTCTTACTTTGAAACAACCCTGCATATTTAATGATTTTACTTAAATCTTCAGCACTGGCACATCAAATTTTATTAACAATTTCACTTTTGTTTATTGAATACGTAGTACCCAAATGTAAATGTGGATGATACCCTTCATTATGAAAACCTACATTCCAAACTAAATTTTTCATTTGTATGTTCATAGCTTCAGCTATCTTTGGAATTTTAGTTTTTAACAGCAGCTGCCATGAGTTTAATTTGTCATAACCTAGTCTTTCAGCATCTTCTCTTTTAAGATATATAATGTGTGTCCACACCACTCCATTATGATTTTTTATATCTTCAATTTTCCCTTTTAAATCTGCCTCACCTCCTGAATTAAAAAGACCATGAGTATTTAATTTTTCTACTCGTGGTCTTCCGATATATATTTCAAATAAATTTCTTTATTTACAGTCTTATCTTCCATAAGTCCAAAGGCTTCAGTCAAAAATTTTGATGCATTAGCCTTGGACTTATCCTCTAAAAAACTTTTATACTCTTCAATTTACTTAATGTTTGGAAACTTTTCTACAACTTCATCTATTACTTTCTTTTGACTAAGAGTAACCTCGCCTTTAAAATCTGATCCATTGTATTCTACCCCTTATCTTGTTGAAATATATTGAACCAAATTTTCAGAATGCGTTTTATTTTTTATATAATTTGAAAATACAATAAGCTTTGCCATCACATCATCACCTTTATAAAAGTATAAACTAGCTTCAACTTTATAATTGAAAAAATTAATATATTAATCACAATTACATCTGCAACAAAATAAATTATCAGACAAATATCTATAATCTTGAATTTATGTATGTAATTTATGTAAATTCTATCGATAATTAGTATTATAAACATAAATATACCTGCTACAAAACCAATAATATATATGATTAAAGCAAATTTCACTAACTCCATTACATTAACACCACCTTAAAAGGAGATATATAATCATGAAAAATGAATTTTTATTAAGTTCAATCTTTACGTCCATAAATTTAGTTATACTATTGATAAATTACTTTTTTAACAAAAAGAATACTTATACAAATTATTATTCTAAAATTCTAGATACTAGGCTAAACCTAATATATTCACCTCTCTGCATAAAATTGAGCACAATACCAAATTATTACTTAATAGATGATAAAGACTTTATTGATAATTTTCACAAGTACTCATATTTATTAGAAGATAACCTTTATGATCTAATTATTGATATAATAAATATTGAATCCTCAATAAAAAGATTTTCCGTTCCCCAAACTGATGAAGAATCCATAAAAACTCATAAATCAAGATTAGAAAAATTGACTGCAATTATCAAAAGTGAATACAAAAGAAATACTTCAATATATAAAAATACTTATATAGAAATTGAAAAAGAAACATCTTATTCACCTTTATTGAGATTATTATATGAACTATTTAATTTTTGTTATTATTTATTCATTTTCACAATAATAGTTCTTTTAGTATTATACTATTCTTCTGAAAGTATGAAAGGCGTAAAATTAAATTCTAGTTATGCAAGTTTTGAGGCTCCATTCTTTTTTATTTTTAGTTTAGGTTTTTGTTTTTCTGTTTTTAAATTTGTATTTTTCGTTTCAAATCGCTTTGATACTTCTAGCAAGTCAAGGATAAGAAAAAAATATAAATCATATCATATAGTTCCTGAAGATGGTTTTTATATTTGTAGTTGCTGCAATGAGAAAAGGTATTTTTATAAATATGAACGTTTTACTCCTTGCCCTAATAATAAAAGTTGGATTAAAAAATCATTCTATAAAAAAATAGACTAGATAAAAGTTTTACTTCTATCTAGTTTCACTTTGTTAAATCCTCATACCTCAATATCCTCTGATTATTTTTAATTTCATTAACAACATTTTTTCTATACATTGATATTTCATATTCACTTAAATCTGAAGCACTTTGCATTATCTGCTCCAGTATCCCAACTTGAATTGCAATATCACTTAAAAGTTTTGCAATTCTATTGCCTAATCTTTTCTCAGTAAGTTCAGTAGCTCCTGTCATTATAGCGGTAACTTCTTTACACAAAAATTCCCCTGATTCGTTATTATTAATATAGTCAATATAAAACTCCCCTGATTTACTAAAAAAATCACTTCTTGAATTATAATTTTTTGCTTTACCTAATGAATCAATCTTGTCCAATAATTTTTTATTAATATTTATATGAATTCTCTCCAAAATTTCACCTCCTGAAAATACATTACTTTTAAAAAATGCCCTTAAATATAGTTACAATTTATTACTTTTATGGATACTCAAAATACTACTAAAACAATATGCAATATAAAATAAAACATGACGATATTAAAAAAATAATGAAGAAAAGAATAGATTTAAAATTAACTACAATTTTATTAAAATAAGAAATACAACAATTCTTCCACAAGATTATTGTTATGACTTAAATGCAGTAAACTGTTTTTTATCTGCATACTCATATTATGATTTTCTTTCAGGCTATTTTCATAACGTCAACCTGAGTCGTGTAATTTCCCATAGCATTACTTAATTCTTCTGGAAGAACAAGAAATACAGCTGTCTTCTGGCTTGCAAAATTTTCTGCCGTAAAATCACCATCAAAGCAAAAAAAGCTTGAATTAACTTCAAGCCTTTTTAAATCTCTTTATCTCTATATATAATAGGTAGCAATAAAAATCCTATTAAACAGGCCTTCTCTTTAATATGTTTATATCAACCTCATGTCGACCTGTCATATCCTTCAAAACTTCAATACTTTCCTTAATCTCTTTTGTATCATTTGCAATGTTCTTTACTGCTGTTTCAATCAAATCCGACTTAGCGTTTATAAATACATCCAACTTATTAAGCTCCTTTGTTGATTGCCTTTATGAGATGTCTGTACCTCTGCTATAACATTAATATTCTTCTCTAATGCTTCAAGCTTAATCGAGTTCTTTTTAACTTCTCCCTCAATACGTGTTTGCCCCTCCAAGAGTTGCACTAACATATTTTTCAATTCCGTATTCAATAGAATCACCTCGCCTATATCAGTATTATAGCCTAACTAAATTTAATTATAAATATTATATATAAGACGACTTCGGATACCCCTCTCTACATTTTCCTCTAGTCTGAAGTCCTCCTACACCTTTAAAGCCAGTAACTGTACCTTTAACTACCTCTTGAATATTTACTATTTCTCCTACATTTGTGTAAGCAACCTTTTCACATACAAAAACTGGATCAAGACAGTGAATTAAAACCCTGCCTGGAGAACTTGCGTAGTTCGCACCAGCATCTAAAATTGCTTCATAACAAGATTGGCATGCACCTGCAAATATAACAAGATCATCGTAGCTTGGCTCATAGTCCCTTAAATTTGAAACTGATTGAATAAAATATTTCGAATTTCTATAATTGTTTATATCCATGTAATCTCTAGCTGATTTTAATATACCATCATGACCCGTTATAACAACAATATCTGGCTTTATTTCTTTTACTAAATCTACTATTGCACTTGGCTGATCTTTTTCAGGAATAACCTTTCCAATAGTATTTATTTTAAGCTGCCTGTAAACCTTCTTACAAACCTCAAGATATTCAGCATCTCCATCTACATGTAAAACCTTTCCCGGTCTTGCAAATGTCATGCTTTTAGTGTCGTTATCATCCTTCACAATTTTTATGTTTCTGTAACTTGATCTTTTTTTATTTTTTTTTAATGTGGCACCATCATTTACTCCTCTTTGTAATACAATTTTTTGTATATATTTATTTATACTTTCATTAAATACTGTTTCTACTTCTCCCATATTGTCAGAATCAACCTCAGTCAAATCTGATGCTGGGGAATCTGCAATTATTCTCAAATTAACTCCTTTAAGGATACAATACTCCATGTCATTATCATACTTAATAGCTATAATCTTAAATGTAATATCCCCACCATAGGATTTTCGTGTAACATAATCTCCAACAACCAAAAATCTCACCTCACAGTAAAACCATACTATATACTATGAAGGTGAGTAATAACCTGTTCACTATTATTTTTGATCAAATAATTTTTTAAATTCTTCAATAAATTCGATGTATTTTTCTCTTTCTTCAATAAGCTCCTCCATCTTATTATTGAAGGTGTTTGGGGCCCAATTTACTTCGTTATAGTAGAACCTGTTTGCAAGTCTCCAAAGCCTTTGTGGAAAAACAAGAAAAGCATAAAGTACTCTGTATTCTTCTCCATGTAATTTTTCAACACTATTATAAGCATCTAATATAAGCTTTGCATACTCTATGTTCCAATCCGATCTTTTAAGGACTTTTATCATGAAATTAGAAATATCAAAAGTTCTTATTTCACGCTTACAGTAATCAAAATCTATAACATTTACATTTTCATTTTCATCTATTATTATATTGTGATATGTGTAATCGTGATGACAAAATCCTTTTTCCTCTTCTGCTTTAGCACATATATCCATATACTTTGAATCACTTAATATTTCCATGGACTTTTTGCCCTGATCTTTAAAAAATTCTACATTTTTTAAATAATTGAGATCAAAGTTTGTTTTATTATTTTTCTTTCTAGCCATGTCCCTCATTTTTTCAAAAGATTTAACTCTTTTCTCCATTAAATGTGGCCATCTTCCAAGATCACTTTTAAGCTTACTATTTTCAGGTGGTTCGTATCCCCTAGAACACTCATGCAATCTTGCTAAGGTTTTTGCAGCATTTACAAGGTCATTCTTATCTAAAAAGCTGCATTCCCTGCCATCAATCCAATGTGAAAGAGTATAAATATCTTCATTGACAAGAGCGTATGGATTGCCTTCTGTATTAAGGCAATATTTATCTACAAATTTGAAATCATGCTCTATAAGATGTTCTTTAGCTGCATAAACAAATAGCAATTTTTGAACACCATAATTTATTTTCTTTAAGCATTTATTTCCTTTATTGGTTTTTAAAAAATATACACCCTTATTGGGTTTGATTGATTCAATTTTAATATCAAATTGTCTCTCTATTTCAAATTCTCTCATCATTTTATAATCACCTCCCATATATTAATAATTTATATGTTATTAAAAGGATTTTTAGAAGATAAAGTTTATATATCTTTAACACTTTCAACGCTCAATTAATATAATGAAATTGTAATGATTTATATGGAGACACTATATGAAAATAGGAATTGACGGAAGAGCCGCAAAGTGGTACAGGGGTACAGGAATTGGGACCTACACTTATGAACTCATTAATAGTATAAGCAAAATAGATTCAGAAAATGAATATTTAATTTTTATGCCAGATACCTCTTTAAATGATTTAAGCAATAAAAAAAACATTAAATTTAGAAATATAAATGTAAATATAAAAAATAATTTTTGGGATGAAGTTAATATACCTAATATCCTTGAAAATGATGAAATAGAGCTATATCATGTTCCACAAAACGGCGTAGGTCTTCCTGAAAACAAGAAATGTCCATTTGTAATAACCCTGCATGATATAATACCATATAAAATGCCTGAAACAGTAAGCGAAAGATATCTTAAAATTTTTAATGACGAAATTCCAAAAATAGTTTCCATGTGTGATGGAATAATTACTGTTTCCAACTTTTCAAAAGAGGATATAGCTAATACTTTTAACTTTCCAAAAGACAAAATATATGTGACTTATTTATCTGCTGAAAAAATATACAAACCTCTAAATAAAATTTTAAGCAAAAAAATAATAGCATCAAAATATGGCATTGATGATGACTTTATTCTTTATGTTGGAGGTTTTAGTCCAAGAAAAAATATTTCTGGTCTTATTACCGCATTTTCAAAACTTAAGCTTTCAAGTAATAACTCTTTAAAACTTGTAATTGCAGGGAGAAAGGGGTTGTCATATGAAAATTATCTTTCACTTACAGAAAAGTTAGACATAAGTTCAAAGGTTATATTCCCTGGCTTTATAGATGTTATGGATATGCCTTATTTATATAATAGTGCAAAATTACTTGTTTATCCATCCTTTTATGAAGGTTTTGGACTTCCACCTTTAGAAGCTATGTCTTGTGGAACTCCAGTAATAGTTTCTAATGTAACCTCTTTACCTGAAATATTCAGCAAAAGTTCAATTATGGTAGATCCATATGATGAAAATGCTCTTTGCAGTGCAATTCATGAATGCATTGAAAATAAGGTTCTTAAAAATACCCTTATAGATAAAGGCTTTTCCTTATGTAAAAAGCTTACTTGGCAAAATACCGCCATTTCAACTATTAATTCTTATAAAAATATTCTAAAAACACTATCATAAATAACTTGATAGTGTTTTTTTTATGCTATTATTCAAAAAAGCATCTAAAAAAGCTCCAGATAATATTTTACTATCTAGAGCTTTTTTTAAGATGCCTAATACCTATCCAAAATTTCTTTTTTAAATTCATTTAAAAATTCAATTCTGCTTTCCTCGCTTAAGACCTTTTTACTCATCCTACTAACAAATACCTCTTGCTGCCAATCCTTTCTTCTAGAATAATAGTCCCTAGAAATTTCGTAAAAATCTTCTGGAAAGCTTAAAATGCCATACAACACTTCTACTTCACTCTTATTTAATGAATTAACCTTACAGTAGTTATCCATTATTACAAGCGCATTGTTTATATCATAATCAAAATTTTTAACTACCTTAGAAATAAAATTACATAAATCATGTACTTTTAAATCAATCATTGAATAATCAAAATCAATAAAATATGCTTTATTTTCTTTTATAATTATATTATGATGTGCCAAATCATGATGACAAAGTACCGCCTTATCTTCTTCACTGCATAATTTAAGATACTGGCTTTTCTTTAAAATATCAACACTTTCATTTATTTTTTCTATATTATAATCCACATTTTTAATAAAAATATCATCAAACTCATTTTTCTCTTCATATAAGTTTGATATTTTCTTGAAAAAATTCATTTCATCTTTTTTTCTAATTAAACTTTCTATAAGCGTACCACAATTGTTTTTAATTTGTAGGTTACTTTTAAAGCCTTCTGCCGCCTTATGAAGTTCACCTAGTCCATAAGCAGCTATACTTAAGTCTACAGGATTGCTAAATTCACATTCCTTTCCATCAATCATATCCATAATGCAATACAAATTACCTTTATTAATGTAATAATTCTTTCCATCTTTAGTTTTCATAAAATTAAGCACTCTTGTAAAATTTTTTTTTATATATTCTACACCAGAAACAATAAAATTAAATTCATCTATAGTACAATTTATCTTTTTTAATATTTTATCACCCTTGTTTGTTGAAATTAGGAAAGCTTTTCTGAGAGGCATTATATCAAAAATCTCAAGGTCAAATTCTTCAAACAGCTTTACATCTAAGTTATAATTTAAAATGTCATTTTCTTTGTTTAAACTTAAATCTAGCATAAGTTCACCCCTTTGTTTTCTCCATACTTATTAATTGCCTTTGAAAGCTTCATAGCATAGTAATCATTTGAAAATTCACCACTGTTTTTAACGTATCTTCTAATCCATTTCATATACTCTGATGGATAAAGAATAAGTGCCATAATAAACGCCTCACTATTTTCGTTTAACTTTTCAGCTAAAGCATATTCATGTATTAATGAGTTCCAATTAAAATTAATACCGCTATCTTTAATTTTGTTTAAAATATATATTCCATCAAATTCAACCATATTAAAACATATGCCATTAAGACTTTTAATATTCAGCACTTCATTTTCGCTAATATTATTAAAATAAGTATTTCCAAGGCATATCTCATTATTTTTCATACTTCTCTTAATTAATTCTAAATAATCTGCTTCCATAGCTTTTGATATACAATTTTCACTTATTTTAAGCATTTTATAAAATGAGTCTGAAATACTTTTACCGTCTTTGTTAAATTCATTAACCTTTTCTAATTCACTTATATTCCTTTTTAAAATTCTAATTTCAATCTTGTATCTTTCAATTAATTTGCCTATTTTATTGTCAATATTTTTTAAATCATGTCCATGGTAATTTTTTGCTATATAATGAAATTTTGAAATACTTTGAAATTGCTTTTTAACTAATTCTTCTGAAATTGATTTTTTTTTTAAACTTACTATATCTTCCCCTAAATGTATGCCTTGCATTTGCAAATACTTTTCAAATAATATGTTTTTTGAATATTCCACTATACCACCTTCAAAATCATATTTTCCATTTAATGCCTATACTTTAATGTTCTTAATTCTTCAATAAACTCCTGTTTTTCATCCCTATCCTCTTCAATCTTTTTTAGTTTATTTAGAAAAAATTCTTCACCCCAAGGCTGCTTTTCCCAATAATACTGTATTCCAACTTGCCAATATTCCTGAGGAAATTCCATGAATGCAGCCATTATTGGTATATCTGTATTTTCAATTTTATAAATAGAATTATATACATCAAACATAAAGAACACAGTTTTTATATCCCATTTGCCATTTTTCATTTTTCTAATAAGCATACTTGAAAGGTCATGAAGATGTGTATCCAAAATACAGTAATCAAAATCTATTACATTTATTTCAGCTTTAGAATTTATAAGAATATTGTGATGTGCATAATCATGATGACAAAAACCTTTGAAAGCTATCTCTTCATTCATTTTTACCAAATACTCACTGCTAATTATATGATTAATTGAATTTTCAGCTCTAATTAATTCCTCTTCCATCATTTTTAAATAATTACAATCAAATTCTGTTTTTTTATCCTTCTTACCAATCCTGTTTTTAAAATCGAGTATTTCATTTTTTCTAGTTTTAAATTGTTCTATCCATTTAAACCACCCAATTCTAGGATTCATATCCTCAGTAATTTCAAGGCCTCTGCTTTTTATGTGTAAATTTGCAAGTGCAGCTACCGCAGCAATTAATTCTAGCGGATTATCATAATTGCATTCTCTCGAATTTATCCACTCAGTCAAATAGGCATACTTATTTCCTAATTTAATATATTGCTTTTTATCTAAAGTCTTAGCAATTTCAGGTATGCTTTTGAACTTATTATTTATAAGGTGCTGTATTGCAGATAATATAAATAAAAAATGACCATAATCATATGATATGACTTTTAAGCAATACTCATTTTCATTTGTTTTAATTTTGTACACATTTTTTATTTTTTTCACTTCTTCGGCTGATATACCATAATTTTTACTTAACAGCTCTTTAATACTTAATATGTCATCCATTTAATTCACACCATTTTAACATTATTAATTAATGCACCATACCAAATCTATTTATAAAATGGTGCACCTACAAGATTATTATATGATTATTACTCATGCTATGTGATAAACAATGCACATTTCACTATGAATACCCCCCTTCAACTATTGAAATTCATGTCACACTTACGCTCAATTGTTAATATTAATATATAATAGGTAAACTTTCGTGATTGTTAAAGATAAACCACCGTGAAACTTGAAATTCATTTGTACCAAAATGCCGTCTTCTGGGCATTATGGTTCACATGAATTTTAATAGTTAATCTGGTTTATCTATAAGGAGATGTTTAAATGAAAATTGGGATTGATGCTAGGGCAATAACCTTATATAAAGGCACTGGAATTGGAACATATACAGAAAATGTAGCTAGAGAACTTTTAAAAATTGACACTAAAAATTCATATACATTATACTGGTGCGGCACTAATTATAAGTCTTTTTTTAAAGACAATTGTAATATTAACCTTCTATCAAAAGGACACCACAATTTCTTCGAAACTAAATATTTGCCTTATAACATAATGAGCAATAACCTTGATATATATCACATACCTCAAAACGGAATTGGTTTTAACGAAAATCTGCCTTGTTTAAAGTTAGCTACAATACATGATTTGATACCATATGTTATGCCAGAAACAGTTGGAAGAGGATATTTACTTAAATTTCTACGAAGTATGCCTATAATTATTGAAAAATGTGATGCTTTAATAACTGTATCTGAATATTCTAAGAAAGATATACTTAAATTTTTTCCAGTAGATCCTAATAAAATTTTTGTAACCCCTCTTGCTGCAAATAGTAATTACAAAGTTTTAAATAAACAAAATTGTAAAAATTACCTTTCAAAAAAATATAACTTAAACGATAAATTTATTTTATATATAGGAGGCTTCAGTCCTAGAAAAAATGTGAATGGACTTATAGAAGCTTTTAGTAGAGTTTCAGAAAATATATCTTGCAATTTGAAACTTGTTATTGTAGGCTCTTACAAAGATGATATTAAAAATTTAAATTTGCTTTGCAGTAAACTCAACATTATAGGCAAGGTTATATTCACAGGATACGTCGAAGAAACTGAACTTCCGATTTTCTACAACACATGTGAAATTTTTGTTTATCCCTCACTTTATGAAGGCTTTGGATTGCCACCCCTTGAGGCTATGAGCTGTGGTGCACCTGTAATAACCTCTAACACTACTTCAATACCAGAGGTAGTTAAAGACAGTGGAATTTTAATAAATCCTAATAAAGTTTCTGAAATAGAATCCGCAATTTGGAAGGTACTTGCTGATGATGAGCTTAAAAATAATTTAAAAGCTTCAGGATTAAAAAATGCACAAAATTTCTCTTGGGAAAAGACAGCTAGAAAAACCTTGGAGGTTTATGAGAAGATTTATGGGGAAACACTTTAAAGGCAGAGTACAGATAACAGAGTACAGTTAAGGTTGATTTGCCCTCCTTGCGTCGGGTAAATCTTAAACTTAAATGTTGTCAGCTTCGCTGAGCAACATTAGGACCTCGATTGCTTACGCAATCAAAAAAACAAGTTTTAAGATTTTTGGGAGCTTTGCTACAGAAAATCATCCTTCACTGTACTCCGTACTCTGAAAAAGAGTTCTCTTTTTCAGCATTGTAGTTAAATATCTTTACCAGCAATTCCCCACTAATTTATTCTTGTAAAAAATTAATAACTTCTAATAAATTTGAAAACTTGCCATATAAAATTTTTTCAATTTCCTCTGTAGGTTGTACCAAATCAGGTATCATAATTGGTTTTAACCCTGCATTATGCGCAGATAGTATACCATTAACAGAATCTTCTAAAGCTATACACTGTTTAGTGTCAACTTTTAATAAACTGCATGCCAATAAATACAAATCTGGATGAGGTTTAGTTTTTGTAACCATATCACCACTTACAATCACTTCAAAATATTCACAAATTCCATGATCATGTAGATGTTTTTCAATTTCCCACTTTGGAGAAGATGAGGCAAGTCCTAATCTATAACCATTTTCATTCAAATACTTTAGTAACTCATATAACCCCGTTTTTACTGGGATCTTATTTTTACTATAATAATTTTTAATAAAATCAGAAGTATGTTTCCTTAATTCATCCTCGTTATAAAATTCACCAAATTCACTATTCCAAAGCTGATGTGATTCTTTTATACTCATTCCCATAGTTTTAAATGCCATATATCCAGCTTTACCAAGCCCCATTTTCTCACCTGCATAATCCCAAGCCTTTATAAATATACGTTCAGTATCAAACATCAGTCCATCCATATCAAAAATAACAACTTTATTCATTATATATAACCCACCTTAATGCTAATCTATAGATAAACAATCTGGAAGATTGAAATTGCTAATGCCAAATTCATCATGTTAAATTGTAATTTATCAGGATAAACCTGGTATTTGCAATTTCAATGTTCTAAGTTGTATGTCTTTATTTACAGCTTCAAGTACCATATAAACTGTACCTCATCCCTCAAATCTTCATCACTATAATAAGCATACTCATTTATTGCTCCCAATACTGCTCCTTGTTTATAATAAAATTTGCAAGCTGGAACATTGTTATTTTGGCATTCTATTTTCATCTGTTTGAATCCATTTAGCTTGGACCAATCCACTGCCATATTGAATAATTTTGTGCCAACACCTCGCCCTTTATATTTATCATCAACTCTTATATCCCAAAGCACACTCATATCCTCTCTTCCATCAAGCATATTAACTCCCTTTGTTTTTGAAGCAACCGTACAAGCACCTATTGGAATTTCATTATCAAAAGCCATAAAAAATACCCAATTGGATATATCAAATTGCTTTGAATACTCCTTTGGGTTTTCATATACACCTAAATCTTTTATACTCTCTTTAACAGGTATTTCCTCAAATAAAACTCCACCTAATCCATTTTGAATTTTTTCCAATTTAAATACACTCTTTACATTAACAAGCATAGGAATTTTATCATAAGCTCCAAAATACGATTCATCAATTTTCTTATATGTAATCATTTCTCACCCTCCATTCCAATATCTTGAATTTAGTATAACATACTAACTAATAAAAGCAATTACTACTTTATTCAAATTTCACAACTTAAAATTATTGCGAACTAATTAAATTAAAGTACAAAGTATAAAGTACAAAGTACAGTGAATGATGATTTTCTTCCGCTTTGCTACAGAAAATCTTATAACTTATTTTTGATTGCTTACGCAATCGCATCACACTGTTGTCAGCGAAGCTAACAACAGTTAAGTTTAAGATTTACCTGACGTAAGGAAAAGTAAATCATCCTTCTTTGTACTCTGTACTCTGTACTTTGTACTTTGAAAAAAGGTTCGCAATGTTTAAGTTATTCGTACTTCATAATTTTTTCTTCTCCACTTAAAGCTCTAATTGCTCCCTGTGCTAAAGCAAGCATTTCATCTTCTCCTGGATAAACTACTATAGGTGCTATAAAGCTTACCATTTTGCTTATAAAATCAATCATTGGTTTTCCGTATGCCACACCGCCAGTTAAAATTATGGCATCTACCTGACCATTAAGTACGGCTGCTGCTGCTCCTATATCCTTTGCAACTTGATACCCCATTGCATTATATAGTAAGGTTGCTTTTGGATCACCTTCCATTAACCCCTTCTCTACAACCCTTGCATCGTTTGTATTGAAATACGCTACAAAACCACCTTTTCCAGTTATTTTTTTCAAAACTTCTTCTAAGGTATATTTACCGCTAAAACACATCCTAGCTAAATCACCTGATGGAACTCCTCCACTTCTTTCTGGTGAAAAAGCACCTTCCCCATCAAGAGCATTGTTTACATCTATTATTTTACCTTTTCTATGTGCACCTACAGAAACACCACCGCCCATGTGTGCTACTATAACGTTTACATCTTCATATTTCTTGGAACTTTCTCTAGCATATCTTTTAGCTACTGCTTTTTGATTCAATGCATGAAATATACTTTTTCTAGGGAGCTCTGGTATTCCCGAAAATCTTGCTATCTCCTCCATTTCATCTACCACTACTGGATCTACTATAAATGCAGGCTTACCAATAGAATTACCAATCTTATTTGCTATTATCGCTCCAAGATTAGATGCATGTTCTCCTCGTACATTTTCCTTTAGGTCCTTCAACATACTGTCATTCACCTCATATGTACCACTTGGTATTGGTTTTAATAATCCACCTCTACCGACTATTGCATCCATATCTTTTACATCTATATTTTTTTTCTTTAATATACCCAAAATTACTTCTGTTCGGAAATCCTGCTGATCGGCTACACTTTTAAATTTACCAATTTCTTCTGAGGAATGTCTTAAAGTTTCTTGAAATATTTCCTTTTCTCCTTCATATACGGCTATCTTAGTTGATGTTGATCCCGGATTTATTATCAATAATTTATAACTCATACAAACACTTCCTATACTTTAATTTTACTTTAATTTTGCCCATTTTTTGAAATATTAAACTATACTTTAAATTTCAATAATTGAAATGGTATATCAATATAAAACAACTTTCTTATATTATCCATTTTGGCAAAAATTATTTGTATCATATAATTTATATTAATAATATGCTAACTTCTAAGGAAATATAACTTTTTATTGTAATAAAAAAACTGTCACACGAAAATTACTTAATACGTAACTTAAAATTAATGCGAAGTATTAAACCAAAGTACAAAGTATAAAGTACAGAGTACAAAGAAGGATGATTTACCTTTCGCACTGCTCAGGTAAATCTTAAACTTAAATATTGTCAGTTTCGCTGAGCAACATTAATGTTGCGATTGCGTAAGCAATCAAAAATAAGTTTTAAGATTTTCTGTAGCAAAGCGTAAGAAAATCATCCTTCTTTGTACTTTGTACTCTGTACTTTGTACTTTGATTTAGTTGGTTCGCAATGTTTAAGATTTGTGTATAAAATAACTTTATATAACAGTCCCTCTTTAGTATTACAACAAGTACTATTTTACTACTGTTGCAATTCCTCTTTTTAAAACTTCTGCACTTTCTGATAACTTTTTAACTTCATCCTCCGTTAAAGGAACTTCTATTTTTTTTGAAACTCCCTCATCAGATATTAAACAAGGTATACTTAATGCTACATCTTTCAAACCGTATTCCCCGTCAAGTGTAACAGAAACTGGAACTATGCTAAGCTCATTTAACAAAATAGCTTTAACTAATGTACATACACTTGTTGCTATTCCGGCACTAGTATATCCTTTTAAATTAAGTATGTCTGTTCCAACTTGCTTAACTCTATCTAAAACCTCATCACGATTTATTTTATCAGCATTTCCCTCAAGTTTTTCCCACTTATTTATTGGTACACCTGCTATAGATACAAGGCTCCATGCAGCAAAAGCACTTTCTCCGTGCTCTCCTAAAATATATCCTTGAACATTTTTTGTATCAACAAGATAATTTTCAGCAAGAATTCTTATAAATCTAGCAGTATCCAAAAATGTTCCTGTACCTATTATTTTTTCTTTAGGATAATCAAAGTTATTTTGAGCATAATAAGTTAAAATATCCACTGGATTTGTAACTATAATTATTATTGCTTCTTTAGTATATTCACAAATAGATTCCATTACAGATTTCATAACATTTACGTTTTTAGCTGCTAAATCTAGTCTTGAAATATTTTCATTTGGTTTTTTACTTGGTCCTGCAGATACTATTATTATTTGTGCATCAGCACAATCCTTATATTCACCAACTCTAACTCTAACATTTGGACTATATGGGAATGAAGTTGTGTGGCTCGCATCTAGTGCCTCTCCCTCAGCTTTATTTATATTGTTATCAATTAGTGCAATTTCCGCAACTAGATTTAATGATAATATTGAATTCAATATACTTGAACCAACCATTCCTGCCCCTACTAAAACTATTTTATTCTTTGTAATCTTCATTTTTTTCCTCCCTTATGTATAGATAAACCGTTTCAAGTTTCAAGTGGTTTATCTGTATAGATATACCGTTTCAACTACCAAAATCAATTTGCATCATAATGCCCAGAAGACGGCATTTTGATACAAATTAATTTTGAAGTTTCAAGCGGTTTATCTCTATTTATATCTTTGATCAAGATATTTTTGAGAATCATTAATTATTTCATCGATATCTTTATTTTTGGTTATATCAGCATTGGTATTGTTAATTATGTAATCTCTTATTTCTGCGTAATTTTGATTATAGCTAAAATCAGAAAAAAACTTGGCTGAATTAATATACATTTTATACATATCATTATTATTTTTTATGTATGAATTTTGTTTATGCATCTTATCATAATTGTAGGCAGATGCATTACTTGAACAAAGTCCATAAACAGAAAATTGATTATAAACAGAATTTTTGTCTCCAGTTATAAATTTTACAAATTCGGTAGCATATTCTTTATTCTTAGAAGAATCGGAAATCATGAAGTTTGTTCCATTAATATAGGCAGTATTATTTCCCCCATCTTCAAACGCTGGAAGTCTCTCTAATGCAATATTCCCTTTCAAGTTAGGATAAGTTTTCTCCATATACAACACATCAGAAATTGTTGCCATAATAGATATACTACTTCCATTATTAAATGCAGCAAATTTATCACTATTTGAATTAATATCTATATCTATATTCTTTTTTAAAGTATTATACATAAACTCATTAGCTTCCATTATTGTATCATTTTTAATATCTAATTTTCCATTATCATCAAAAAAATCAGTTCCAAGTTCATTCAATTGAATATCATATAACTGGCTAATACTTGAGATAGTCATTAAATTTTTTCCTTGAGGTTTTATTTGATTTTGCAGGCTAACATAATCCTGCCAAGTCCTTATATCTGCTGAATCCATGCCTAAATTTTTAAGTATATCGCTTCTATAAAGCATAAATACTGGCTGAGTATACCATGGATATCCATACACCTTGCCTTTTCTTGATAAATTATTTATCCTATTATTTAAAAACATTCCTTTCTTTATATCGCTATCTTGTGAAACGTTAGCAAATTTATCTGAAAACCCATTGATAAGCATAGCTGCATTAGTATCTAGAACTTCTATAGCATCTGGCAATCCTTTATTGTTACTGCAATCGTTAATATAATTAACTATTATATCCTTAGGCTCCATTGTAACAACGTTTACCTTTATATTGGGATATTTCTTATTAAATATACCAATTTGATCTCGTATAATATTCTTATCATTATTACAAATCCATACTGTAATATTTCTGACAATATCTTTCTTTTTATTTTTATTACTTTCCTTATGATTAACATTCTTTGATTGGCATCCAACAATGCTAACCATAAAAATTAAACTTATAAGCACAGTTAATATTTTACTAAATCTATTTTTCATAATTTTATTACTCAACTCCATTAATCATTGTTACGTTGATTGTCCAACCTTATTTAGAATTATACATTAGTATACCACATAATTATAATCTATAAAAAAAAATTAGTAAAATACAAATAAAAAATTTATCTGAATCTTACTAATTTGCTTTTAAATATTTAATTTGTCAGCCCTTTGCCATCTTGTCATTTCCTTTTTCATTGAAGATTTCTTTCCATGCTTTATCAGCTTTTGGTTTAAAATCTTCAGCTAATTTGTCAAGCTCAGACATAAACTCAGCGTCATGTAACATTTTTTCTGCACTTGGATCTGTAGTATGTGCACCTACTTTTGCCACAACTTCTCTAACAACATTTGTATTATCAATCATCATGCATGGTCTTAGCATATTTTTATTATAAGGTTGTATTTCTCTTAAAGTTTTAAAAAATTCGGTTTTAAAAGCATCTATAAGTGGTTTCCCTTTTAAGTTAAATGTGGAGAAATGTGCAAAAATGCACGGCTCAACTTCTTCCTTTGAATTGATATGGCAATAATATTTACCAGCTATGCAACCTCCAACATATGGAGCATCATTAAAGAAATCTATTGTAAAATATGGTTTCGTAACTCTTATTTTTCTAGTTCTTTCGCCTAAGGCAAGTCTTTGATCTGATGTAAGCATCAAATTTACATCTGGTGATTCACCTACAGGCATATAAAGGAAGTACCAACTCATTTTAGCACCCTTTTTAACAAGTAAATCTATAAATTCATCAGAAGTAACAACATCTAAATTAATTCTATTTACTGCTGATGAAACTCCAAACAATACGCCTCTTTCATGAAGTAAATCCATTGCCCTCATTACCCCTTGAAAAACTCCTTTTCCTCTTCTTCCATCAGTTTCTTTTTCAAAACCTTCAAGTGAGAACATAGGTATTACATTTCCAAGTTTCTTAAGCCTATCCGCAATTTTTTCGTTTATAAGTTGTCCATTTGTAAATGGAGTAAACAATACATCATTAAATTCCTCATATATATCAAGCATATAATCGTTTATAAATGGTTCTCCTCCAAGTATAATTATATAATAAATTCCTAATTCTCTAGCTTCCTTTATAATCCTTTCAAGTTCTTCTCTTGGAATATCATCTTTTTTACTGTATTTAGCTGCATAACATCCTGTACATTTTAGCGTACATCTCATAGATGGGCTTATAAGTATTGTAAATGGCAGTTTTGTACCTTGTTCACTGAAGATTTTATCTCTTATGGGCCCACCATACCATACTGCATTAGCAAAAAAGTTACCAAAAAATTTTTTTAAGCAATTCTTATCCGTTGTCGATAATATATTCTGTGCAAGTTCATGAATTGCTGGATTATTTTTATATAAGTCATACACCGTCTCAATGCTTTCCTTACTTTCTTGATCTTTTATTGTGTGATCCAAAATCTGAAATAATTTATCAACGTTTTTTTCTGGATTTTTATCTAAGACGCTAGTGACAGCTTTTACAAGTGCTTCTTTAACGCCTTTCTCCATATAGCTAATAATATTATTCATTATTATTCCCCCCCAATTTAATGTTGATCTCATTATTATCCCTTATACTAGCAACTCTTCTCTTGTGATAAAGGCAGCTATTAAAAACTTCTTACTTTAATTTATATTCATGGTATCAAATAATATAACACTTTTTCTATTCTCAATACTTGATTATGTATAATAAAAAATTAGTTAACCATAATAAAAAAATGCGAACCCTTATTCAGAGTACAGCTGACAGAGTACAGAGTACAGTGAAGTATGATTTTCTTCCGCTTTGCTACAGAAAATCTTATAACTCATTTTTGATTGCTTACGCAATCAAAAAATTAATGTTGTTCAGCGAAGCTGACAACATTTAAGTTTAAGATTTACCTGACGTAAGGAAAGGTAAATCAACCTTAACTGTACTCTGTCATCTGTACTCTGTACTCTGATTTAATGGCTCGCAATAATTATATCTTACGGCTTAACTAACTATTAGCACATGTCTCATTAATTTTCTATTTTATCTCCCCATGTCTTTCATAATCAAAGACACTCTGTATACTGTTATCGTCATTTACAAACACAACTGTTGGTCTTAATTCTTTAGCCTCTTCTGGTGTTACGCTGCAATAACACATTATTATTATTCTATCACCTTTTTGAACGCACCTTGCAGCCGCACCATTCAAGCATATCATACCACTTCCTGGCTCACCTTGTATTACATAGGTTTCAAATCTATTGCCATTATCAATATCTGCTATCTCAACTTTTTCATATTCAAGTATTCCTGCAGCATCCATTAATTCCTTATCTATAGTTATACTTCCAACGTAATTTAACTCTGCTTCTACAACTGTTGCTCTGTGTATTTTAGCTTTTAACATATTTAACTGCATATCCTTCTACCTCCAAGTAAAATTATCTATAAGACGAGTTTTTCCTATATACACTGCTATTGCAACAAGAACACTGTCACTTATCACTGAAACCTTCTCTAGGTTTTCACTGCCTACAATCTCAACATAATCTATATTACTAAGGGGTTCTTTTTCAATTTTGCTTTTTATTATTTCTATTAATTTATCTGCGCTTCTTTCGCCGTTTTCTAGGGCTTCCCTAGCCTTTTTCAAACTTAAGTTCAAAATGACAGCTGCTTTTCTTTCCTCTTCTGTAAGATAAGTATTTCTAGAACTTTTAGCAAGTCCATCTGCTTCTCTTACAATTGGACATCCTACTATTTCTATATCAAAGTTTAAATCTCTTACCATCCTCTTTATAACTGCAAGCTGCTGTGCATCCTTTTCGCCAAAATATGCTCTATCAGGAGTAACAATATTAAATAGTTTTGAAACTACAGTACACACGCCTCTAAAATGTCCAGGTCTTCTTGCCCCACATAACACTTCTGTAATTTCATCAACATTTACATAGGTTTCTGCATCTTTAAAATACATCTCTCTTGGTTCTGGATTAAATAAAAGGGCTGCTCCACCTTCCATGCATACAGCTTCATCTCTACTTAAATCCCTTGGATAAACTGCTAAATCTTCCTTTGGTCCAAATTGAATTGGGTTTACAAAATCACTTACAACCACTCTATCATTTTCTTTTGCAGCTCTTTCTATGAGACTTTTATGACCTTCATGCAAATATCCCATTGTAGGAACAAGTCCTATACTTAACCCTTGTTTTTTCCACTCTTTTATATTATCTCTAACTTCTTTTATGGTATAAACAGTTTTCATCTGCAAACACTCCTCTAATATCTTTAATAAAGTTTTTCAATAACACTTTCATCTATTTTAAAAGTATGTTCTTCAGCTGGAAAAGCCCCTGCTTTTATATCTTCTATATATTCTTTAAAAGCAGCCTTCATAGTATCCCCAACCTTTGCATAACTCTTTACAAACTTAGGCTTAAAATCACTAAAAATTCCAAGCATATCCTGATAAACAAGTATTTGTCCATCACAACCAGCCCCTGCGCCTATGCCTATAGTTGGAATAGTTATATTATTTGAAATAATTTCTGCAAGTTTAGCTGGCACACATTCAAGTACTAATGCAAATGCTCCTGCGGCTTCAATTTTTTTTGCATCTTCAATCAATTCTTTAGCCCTAGCTTCACTTTTCCCCTGAACTTTAAAACCTCCAAAAGCATTTACCGATTGAGGAGTAAGACCAATATGACCCATTACAGGAATTTGAGCTTTTACAATTGCTTTTATCCTGTCACACATATCTTGTCCACCTTCAAGCTTTATTGCTTCTGCTCCTGCTTCCTTTACCAATCTGCCTGCATTTACAACAGCATCATAAACTGAAGTTTGATATGACATAAAAGGCATATCTACTACTACAAGCGAATTTTTAGCACCCCGTGCAACTGCCTTACCATGATGAATCATATCTTCCATAGTTACACTTAAAGTATTTTCATAGCCTAAGCACACCATTCCAAGCGAATCACCAACAAGAATACCATTTATTTCACTCTCATCTACTAATTTTGCCATTGAATAGTCATAAGCCGTCAGCATAGAAAGTTTTTCTTTAGTTTCCTTTGCTTTTTTAAAGGTTTCAACCGTATTTTTCATCATTTACTGCCTCCTAAAAAATTAATGATTTTCTCATAATCTTTTTCTTTGTTTTTTTCCAAGGCTAAATACAATAACTGACGTGAAAGCCCTTCATAAAGCTCCCAATGCTCTTCTGGCATAACTTCAATATGATGTTTTAGAGTTCCTAAATCTCCTCTTTCTATTGGACCTGTAAGCGAATTTGTAGTTCCATTGTTTTTTATATTAACTACATTCGCATGTATAAGAGGATAAAGAGCCTGCACTGCTATGCTTTTATCAACACCACATTTAGCTAAATAACTTTCACCAATACTTATTACAGAAAGCACCATATTAGAAACCATAACATTAGCAAGATGATATAACGATTTTTTATCCGCAGCTATTATAAGTACATGATTTCCCAATTTTTCAATAAAAATTTTCAAAGTTTCTAAATACTTTTCATCACCTTCAATTGAAAAATAAGCATTATTTAATTGTTTATACGTATTGTATTTATCTGAAAATGGAAACATAGGATGAACTGAGTATCCGAAGGCACCTTTGCCTTTTATATCAGAAAAGATGTTAGATGATAAACTTCCGCTGGTATGAATTATAAGTTTATCTTTTATTTGAATATTTTTTATACTTTGCCAAATCTTTTTAATTTCATCATCAGGAGTTGTTATAAATAGCATGTCACTCTCAATTACAATATTCTCTAATTTATCATACGCCTTTGAGTTTGTAAACTCTGCTGCATGTTTTGCAGAATTGTAATTTTGACTATAATATCCACTTAATTTTATATCATTTACGGAAAAATATTTTCCAAGCGAAAAGCCAACTTTTCCCGCTCCAATAAAACCTACTTTCAATGTACCACCCCCATATAACTGAGGATTGACGCTATCTATACATTTTCTCTGTCTCATTCAAAAGATACGAGCAGAATATAAATATAATTTAAAATTTTAAGGTGAAGTTCATTTTGGATACTTCCCATCCTGAAACATAGAATATCATAAACTATATGCATTTGCAATAAGTGAATATTTGGCATTATACTTAAAAATATATACAGAAACTCATGGTGCTTATCACAAAAATCATGATAAAAAATAATTTATTTGAAAAGGAAGTCTTATTATGAATCAAGAAATTATTAGGATTGATTTAGACGGTGTAAACTGCTACCTACTAAAGGAAGATGCCAAATTTATTTTATTTGACACTGGCGGCCATCTATTTATGGACAAAGTTTTTTCCAACAAACGTGAAAAACTTGAAAAAGAACTTGAAAATTACGGCTGTACCCAAAATAATCTAGTTCTCATAGTATTAACTCACGGCGATAATGACCATACATCAAATGCTGCTTTTCTTAGAGAAAAATATAATACAAAAATAGCAATGCATGAAGCCGATATAGAATTAGTACAAAATCCATCATTAGAAAATGCACTACAAAACTGTAATTACAAATCTATTATTTATAAAATCATTTCTCTATTAGCAAAAAAACAAATAAAAAGTCTCACCGAAAATGTACTTAAGGAATTCGAACGTTTTACTCCAGATATTATTATTAATGAAGGTAATAACTTATTACAATACGGCTTTCACTGCAAAGTCCTTCACATGCCGGGGCATACCCATGGATCTATTGGCATTTTAACCGAAGATGGAAACCTCATTGCTGGCGACACTCTAGCTAATATGAAAAAACCATCCCCTGCACTAAATGCTGTAGATTTTTCAAAACTCACTGAAAGTATTAATCGATTGAAATCTATGAATATAAAAAATGTATATCCTGGTCATGGCAAACCGTTTAAAGTAGAAGATATGAAATAAACATTGCGAACAAAGGTATAGTGCAAAACCAAATAACAAGGGACAGGTACATTAAAAATAATGTGGTCTACGAGTATCTCGAAATCTTAAATAAAATTAATAAACCTAAGTGGCAAATTTTCCGAAAACTTAAGAACTTTCAATAACTCGCTGAGAGGAAGCTCAAACAATTGAAAGTTCTAAAGTTTTCAAAAAATTCCCCACTAAGGTTTATACAATTTTATTTAAAATATTTCTTCGACACTCGTATACCACATCATTTTTTTAATGCACCTGTCCCTTGTTATTTTGATACTTGTACCACACCTTTATTTCCAATGTTTAAATAAGTTCGTATTACAAAGTTTAGATGCAGGAACTTTTGGTAGTTGAACTAGTTTAAATAGATATTAAAAACTTACCTAAACAAGGGTGTAGTACAAAAACTTAAATAATAAGTAGGAGCTCTGCATAAAAAAATGATGTGATTAATAGCGTTGAAGAAACATTTAAATAAAATTTTATAAATCTTAGGGACTAAATCGCAAAAGTCTTAGAAATTTCAATTGTTCGAGCTGCTTCTTGCGAGTTATTGAAAGTCCTTAGAATTTTGCGATTTAGTCTCTTAGATTTATTAATTTTATTTAAGTTTTCAAGATGCTATTAATCACATCATTTTTATGCAGAGCTCCCACTTATTATTTTGTTTTGCACTACACCTTTGTTCACAATAGTTTTAACAGCCCTCTTTAAATCCTCTGCTGCTTTTTCAATATCCTTTTTACCCAATATAGCTGAAATAACCGCAATCCCATTAATCCCTGTTCCTGCAAGTTCATCCACATTATTTTGACTTACTCCACCAATTGCAACAACTGGTATATTAACTTTTTTTACTATTTCTTTTAAAGTTTCTATGCTAACATCTTCTGCATCCTTTTTGGTGCCAGTTGTGAAAACTGCTCCTACTCCAAGATAATCAGCACCATCTTTTTGTGCTTTTAAAGCTTCTTCTACAGTATGCGCTGAAACTCCAACTATTTTATTTTCACCTACAAACTTCCTCGCTATATCACAAGGCATATCACTTTGTCCTACATGAATACCAGCAGCATGAACTGCCAAGGCTATATCTAACCTATCATTAATTATAAGAGGTACCTTATATTTATCTGTAACCTTTTTAATATTCACTGCTATATCATAAAACTCCTTAGTTGAAAGGTTCTTTTCTCTCAATTGTACAAGAGTTGTCCCACCGAGTATTGCCTTTTCTACTGCCGCTTCTAACTCAATACCACAAAGCAAGCTTCTCTCCGTAACAAGATATAAGCTATAATCAATTTTCTTCATTAATATTGCCTCTTTTCACAAAATCCTCTCCTGTTAAATTAAAAACTTCATCTATAAGTTTCACCCTAAAACTTCCACTACCTTGATCTTTAGTAAGTTTTTCATGAGCTTTTTCACCAGACATACTCATAGTCAAAATTCCTGCTGCAGCTGCCAATAAATAATCTTTAGTGACACCGCAGTATGTTCCCACTAAAGCCGTAGTCATGCAGCCTGTTCCAGTAACCCTTGTAAGCATTTTAGTCCCATTTTTAAGAACAAGCACTTTATTTCCATCAGATACATAATCATATACTCCAGTTATTGCAGCAACTGTGTTTAAGCGGTTTGCACAAATTTTTGCAACTTCTTTTGCATCGTCTGTTAAAACTTCCTCTGAATCAACACCCTTTGCTGCTCCATTCATACCACACAATATTTTTATTTCTGCTAAATTACCTCTAATAACAGCAAATTTGATTTCTTTTATGAGCTTTAAAGCAGTTTCTTTTCTGTACGGCGTTGCCCCTACACCAACGGGATCTAACACTACAGGAATTACAAGTTCATTTGCCTTTTTACCTGCTTTTATCATGGCTTCTATAGTTCTCTCATTTAAAGTACCAATGTTTATTACAAGTGTTGAAGCTATTGATACCATATCCTCTACTTCATTTATGTCATCTGCCATTACCGGAGAGCCTCCAACTGCTAAAACAATATTTGCACAATCATTTACTGTAACATAATTAGTTATATGATGTACAAGGGGTTTTTTCTCCTTTACGCTACATAAGAGTTCTTTGAAGTTTTCATTAATTTCCATTTGTTTACATACCTCCAACTAATTAAATATATTGTACCTGTTATTATCATACTTGGCAGTGTTGCTCCAAATATGAAATCTAGTTTTATAAATAAATAATAAACTGCTACTCCAATTGCCCAAACTAGAACTGCTCCAACATTTAATAATAGCTTGTCTACTATTTTGGTTTGTTTTTTTATTATAAAATAGTCTGTTAATAATACTGCAAATAACGGTGCAAAAACCGAACCTATTGCATAGAGAAAGTTTGTGTAATTATCCATATTAACAAATAAGGATGCGGCCGTTCCTATTATTGTTATAGCTATTGCCGCAGTCTTTTCATTAAGCTTCGGCACTATGTTTAAGAAAGTAACTCCAGCAGAATATGCATCCATAAAGGTAGTTGTTACTGTTGAAAGTACAACAATTCCAAAGGCTGATACTCCAAGATTTGCAGCAAGCATCATAGCTGACGGATCGGGATTTTTAGAAACAATCGCTGCTCCAAGTCCTATAATAAACATCCAGGAGCTTCCAACAAAATATCCTATGAAACTGCCAAAAGCACCCTCTCTTTCATTCTTAGCAAACCTTGTGTAGTCTGCAACCATAGGAAGCCAAGAAAGCGGCATTGCAATTACAAGTTCAAGTGCACCACCAAAAGAGATTCCTTTGCCTTGAGGCCTAGAAAAAAGTTTACCACTTTTAAAAACAACCCATCCAAGTACGAGAGTAAGTATAAATAAAAGCACTACTGCTATAGAATTAATCTTTTTAAAGCCTGTCATACCAAAAGCTATAAATAATATAATTAGCACTGCCGTAAATATGCTCCACAAGGGTATATTGTTTATATTCCACATTGTTTTACTTATTAAATTTAAAGACTGAGCACAAGAATTTATCATAACTGCTGTCCAGCCAAGAAGCTGAAACACATTTAATATTGAAAACAAATATGTACCATATAACCCAAATGATATTCTTGTAGAAGTAATTGCTGGAACCTTTTCACGCGTACCTATTATACCTGCAAATATAAATATTCCCGTACCAATAAGATGTCCTAATATTATAGCCAGTAGTCCTTTTTTAAAACCTAAGGTCGCTATAGAACCTCCTGTTAAAATCTCAGCTATGGAAATAGCCGCCCCACACCATAACAGCACAAAATCTAAAAAATTTAATTTGTCTTTACTATTACTCATAGTTAAGTCCTGCCTTTTTGCATAATTCATAAAAATGGTTTGTTGGACCTGAACCGTGCCCTATTGGAAGTGAATGTTTTATAGCAGTTGTTATATACTTTTTAGCATTACCTACTGCTTCTTTTATATTCATTCCAAGTGCTAGATTTGATGCTATTGAAGAGGACAGTGTGCAACCTGTGCCATGAGTATTTTTAGTGTCTATTCTCTCATTTTCTAAATAAACAAATTCTTCCCCATCGTATAAAACATCTATTGCAGCACCGGTTAAATGTCCTCCCTTTATTAATACATTTTTAGGTCCCATACCATATATAATTTTTGCAGCCATCTCCATGTCAGAAATATTTTCAATTTTAATTTTAGCTATTATTTCTGCCTCTGGTATATTAGGGGTTACAACTGACACAATTGGTATAAGCTCTTTTATAAGTGTTTCAACTGAATTTGGATTCATAAGTGAATATCCCGATTTAGACACCATGACAGGGTCTAATACAATATTTTGAGGTTTATATTTTTTTAGTTTTTCTGCTACCTTTTTTATACCTTCAATTTCAGATATCATCCCTATCTTTATCGCATCAACTTCAATGTCATCAAAAATAGCATCGATTTGTTTTCCTATAATATCTGGACTTATATTCTGGACATCAATAACTTCCTTGGTATTTTGAGCTGTGACTGCGGCTATTACACTCATTCCAAAAACTCCATGCGCAGAAAATGTTTTTAAATCTGCTTGAATGCCTGCACCTCCGCTAGAATCTGAACCTGCAATTGTTAAGACTTTTTTCACGAATATTTCCTCCTCATATAACTTCTTGTATCATTGGGGAAATAAAGAAAGGTGGGTTTTTATGCATTTTAACAAAACCTCTAAAAAATAAAAAATGCTTACTTTTTAGGTAAGCATTTATTTCAAACAAAAATACATAAATCTCTTTGCTCCCTACGGTAGTATTAACTACGTCAAGTTCAAAGGGTCAGGCTTTAACCTTCTCAACCAAATGGTCCCCCCGCAATACAATTATTATTAAATTTTATTACAACCCCATTATATACTCAATTACAAACCTTGTAAAGCTTTCTTTTATTACTGATTACTATCACTAAATACAGTATTTATCCAATCAATACTAAGCTTCATCCATGAAGACACATGAATATTAAGTTGAGTTCCATCTTCATTAGTTTCTTCTGTAGCAAGAGATAGACCATGTCCTCCATCTGGATATATATGCATTTCAAATGGTATATTAAACTTTCTAAGTTGTTTTACGAACATTATTGAGTTTTCCATTGGTACACATCCATCTTCAAAGGTATGCCATATAAATGTTTTTGGAGTTTTTTCTGATACCTGCTTCTCAAGAGATACTTCCTCAAGCAATTCTTTAGATGGGTTTGTTCCAAGTAAAGCATCAAAAGAACCTCTATGTGCATATTCTCCTGAAGTTATTACTGGATATGATAAAATTAAAGCATTAGGCCTTGTTAATCCTCTTTTTATCCCTTCTGTTTTAAAAAGATATTCCTTATCAAAGTGGACTCCCAAATGAGCTGCCAAATGTCCTCCAGCAGAAAATCCACAAACTGCAATTTTATCAGTGTCTACCTTCCATTCATCTGCATTTTCTCTTATTATAGTAATTGCTCTTGCTGCATCTAAAATTGGTTGTGGATACTTTGCAGGTGAAACACTATAGTATAAAACAAAAGCATTAAAGCCAGCTGAATTATATTTCATAGCTATAGGTTCTGCTTCTCTTTCAGAGGTAAATTCATATCCACCACCTGGAAAAATTAAAACTGCAGGTCTTCTTTTATCGCCAGATAAAATATAAGTATCCATAGTAGGTCTAAAATCTAATTTTCCGTAATTATTGTAACTTAAATTTTCCCATATATCTATTGTTTTATTAATCATAATAACATCCCCTTTATGCAAATCAATTCACAATGCACGATGCACAATTTACAATTAAGGATGATTTTCTGCTATCACAGAAAATCTTACAACCTATTATTTTTTTAGTTTTTTCTCCGCTCGCGGAAAAAAACCAACCTTCATTGTGCATTGTGAACTGTGAATTGTGAATTGATTTCTAGTATTCTATTTCACTTAAAATTTCCTTTTCAACCTTTTCAACATCAGGAACATAGCTCTTTAAAAGTTTCATATTTCCTTTAAATGTATATTTACCTGTTGAAGCTGGTATTAAAACACTGTCTCCGTAATTAATTGCTTCACTCTTACTATTGTTCTCCCCATAGAAAAGTTCTCCTTTTCCATCAACGCAAGTAAATATATAAAATCTCTCTTCATCGCTTGTCTCTATAAGTTCTTTTTCAAAATCATAAAGTTCAAGCGAAAAATCTCTTCCAAGACAAAGATAAGTTTTTTCATATCCACACTTTTTTACTTTAACTCCTTCGCTTTTCTTGCCACGTAAACTTAAATCTATTACATCAAGGGCCTTTTCAACATGAATTTCTCTACCTCTATTGTAATCTGAAACTCTGTAAGTAGTATCACTATTTTGTTGAATTTCCGCCACTATAACGCCTTCACCAATAGCATGTATCATGCCACTTCTTACAAGGTAAACCTCACCCTTTTGAACTGGTATTTTGTTCATATATTCATCTATTTGATCTTTTTCTAATGCCTTTTTAAGCTGCTCTTTAGTGCAATTACCTTTTGTTCCCACAACTAAATTGGCTCCTTCAAAAGCTTCAACAACATACCAAACTTCAGTTTTTCCCATATCGCCTTCTACTCTTTTAGCATACTCATCATTAGGATGAACCTGAACAGAAAGTTTGTCCTTTGCATTTATTAATTTAACAAGGAGAGGAAACCAATCTGGACTTATTTTTGTTCCTAAAAGTTCACTGCCCTTTTCCTTTATCAAATCATCAAGTCTTTTCCCTTTAAACTCACCATTTGCAACGACGCTAGTTCCATTTTTATGGCAAGCCACATCCCAACTTTCGCCTATATTTCCATCTGGTAGATTATCTCTAAATGCTTCTAAGTCTCTACCTCCCCAAATTTTATCATAATATAAATTTTCAAATTTTAATGGATACATAAAAAAACCCTCTTCCTTAAACTTATACTTTAATAGTATCTCTAATTATAATTTATATACTTTTACTTATCAATACATATACTTTTAAAATTAAATAATTTATTATTGGTCTTTTCAAATTTATATATTGGACATTTTATAGTATTATGAGCTAATTTCTTTATATACTCCATATTTTCACTGCTGCAATTTAACCCTAAATACAATGCGCTTGGCTTTATTGGAAGTCTCATATTATTGCGCAGCTCTTTGCTTTTAAATATTATTCTCCATTCTTTTTCATAGTTCCAGCTTATATGCTTTACCTGCATCATAAAAAAAAGCATATATGCAGTATCTTCTGTTTTATTATTAATTAAATCCCTCAAAATATTAGTTATATCATATCTCTCAGTTTGATAAACCACTGGAAATAAATACTTTGAAAATCTATTTTTATAATCAATTTTTGAAAAATCATATTCCATGCACATTCCTTCATGATTTCCAGCATAATGTGTCCACATTGGCATGCTATTAACTTCCTCAGAAAAACAGCAAATTTTAACATCCTGTTTAAAAGAATTAAGTAATTTTGAAACATCAATATCCTTGAAAAATTTTTTTACTTCATTTTCATTAAAGCATACGCCACAGGAATCAAATGGATCATTAAAATCATCTGGATTTGAAAACCAAAGTTCATTATTTATAAGTGTGTTTATCTTGCTTTTATCTATAACCTCATATTTATATAGTTTTTTAGGAAAATTATTATATTTTAATTTATAAGCCTCATCTTTTTTGCCCTCAAAAAATAACTTTTTATATTCATTTATCCATTCCAAAATATTTTACTCCTTACCATAAATAATATTTAGTTTTTACACAATTCCTATATATTATTTAAGGCACAAAAAGCTGTTGTATTCTAATACAACAGCTTTGTCTTTTTAATATTTTCCAAATTCTACATCGTTTAAATTAATCCTTACATTATTGTTATCATCATCATTACTTTTCTTCGACATATTTTGCAGCATCTCTAATACTTGAGGATTCAATTTTTCAATTTCATATTTATCAAAATTTCCTTTCTTAAGCTTAAAGTTATTAACTAAGTTTTTAAGCATTTCAGATTGACTAAGAAGTTCCTCACTTGCTGCTGCACTTTCCTCTGCTGTTGCAGAATTAGTTTGTATTACTTCTGATACCTCCATAATACCTTGATTTACTTGAGAAATACCAGCTGCCTGCTCATTGGATGCAGTAGCAATATTCTCCACAAAATTAGCCGTGCTAGAAGTAATCTCTACAATTTTATTTAAAGCTGCTGCAGTTTCATCAGCAATTTTACTTCCAACTTCTGCTTTCTTAATTGAACTTTCAATTAATGCTGTTGTCTCTTTAGCTGCATTTGCACTTCTTGCTGCTAAATTTCTTACTTCCTCAGCCACCACTGCAAAGCCTTTTCCCTGCTGTCCTGCCCTAGCCGCTTCAACTGCAGCATTAAGTGCTAATATATTTGTTTGAAAAGCAATATCATCTATAACTTTTATTATTTTTGAAATATTACTTGAAGATTCATTTATTTCATTTATAGACTTTAACATTTCCTGCATACGTTCATTACCATTCAATGCATTCTCTTTTGCTGTTAATGACATTTCGCTTGCTTTTTTAGCATTGTCAGCATTTTGGTTAGTTTGCGCTGAAATTTCTTCTAACGAAGCTGTTAATTCTTCTACCGAACTTGCCTGTTCAGTTGATCCTTGAGATAAAGCCTGAGCCGAATCAGATACCTGCTTAGCTCCTGTTGCAACCTGCCCCGCTGCACTATTTATCTCACTTACTACTTTATTAAATGAAGCTATAATTTTGTTCAAAGAATTCTTAATCTCAATAAAGTCACCCATATATTCTCTATTTACGCCTACATCCAAATCTCCAGCTGACATGTCTGTAAGAACACTTGAAATCTCTTTTATATATGAATATATATTTTCCACACTATAATTCAATGCATTTTTTATAGCAGCATGATCACCTTTATAATCACCTACAACTCTTACGCTAAGGTTTCCTTTTGCAACTTCATTAAGTACTTTTGAAGCCTCCTCTACAGGTTTTACAACAGAATCCAAGGTACTATTTATTCCCTTAATAATTTCACTATAACTTCCTTTAAAATCATCTACGTTACCACGTACACTTAACTTTCCTTCCTCTGTAGCCTCATTTATATTTTTTAAACCTTCTATAAGACCATTAATGGTTTCTTTCATTTTAATAAATGAATCTACAAGGTCTCCAATTTCATCTTTTCTATCTGACTTGACCTCTATATCCATATCACCAGCTGCTAATTTATCTGCCATATTAACTAATTTTTTTACTGGCGTTCCTATGATTCTAGACATAAAAATGCCTATGCCTACCGCCAAAAGCATTCCTATAATAATTATTATAACCATAATAACGTTAGCTGCTTTAGCATTACTCATATTAGTATCTGAACTTTCTTTTGCAAGTTTAACTTTTAAGCTCATTAATTTGTCAATATTATTTTGAACTTCTGTTGCTATTTTACTTCCATCAGTACTTAGATTATTAATAGCCTCACTATCTTTATTGCTTGTAATCAAATTTACTTCCTTGTCTCTAAAGCTCCTAAAATCGCCTAGAGAATCTTTTAATTTTCCAAAATATTCTTTAACTTGCTCATCTAAAATGCTTTTTTCAAAAATATTCAAACTATTGTCAATACTTTTATCGAAGGTATTAAATTTCTCAATGTTATTTTTCATTTTTTCACTATCTTTATTGATAAGCAAATCTCTTAATGCAATTCTTTCTCTTTGATACCCCTCTATTACATTTGATAACTCCGGCAGCGTCGAAGTATGTCTCTCATACATTTCCAAATCAAGATTCTTGGCTTTGTTCAAACTTATAATACCTACAACTCCAACTGCACCTGCAATTAACGCAACCAATACATATCCCAAAATCAACTTCTTCCCAATCTTTAAATTATAAAACCACCTCATAATATTCTCCCCCTATTATATTAACTTTAACTTAATTAATAATATACACAAATTTAATGTTATACCTTATAATCTAATTTTAAGTAACCGTTGACAATTTCATTTTATTATAAACTTCGACTTTTGTCTACATATTTTGCTTTGCTTACTCACTGTAAAAAAGGTGAAAATAAAATAAAAAGGCTATGTTTCAAATAAGTGCGAAAATCAACACTTATTTAAAACATAGCCAATAAATAAAAACAAAAAATTAATGCGAATCAAATTGTTCTTCTATACACTTTGATTCGCATTTCTAATTCACTGTCTAATAAGCTTTTAATTATATATCTTATTTTATATTTTTTAAAAGCCTTTTTACAATTAACGGTTCTTCCATAATAGCTGACATCACAGCTGCTCCCCTAGCACCTGCATTTATTACATCTTTTATGTTTTTTTCACTAATACCCCCAATGGCAATTACAGGTATCGTTACTTTGTTTATAATATTCCTAATATAATTTAATCCTTTACCCTCTAATCCCGGTTTGCAGGAAGTTTCATATACATTACCACAAAGTAAATATGCAGCACCTTCTTTTTCAGCCTCAATTGCTTCTTCTAAACTATGAATTGACACACCTGTTTTTATATTAAATTTTTCTTGACTAATAAAATTTTCAAATCCAGTATGATAAGCATATGCCTTAACCTCTTCCGCTACTCTTAAGCTTCCATTTACAATTAAATTTGCATTATACTTATCTGTAATACTTTTAATTTTTATTGCCATTTCATAAAGTTTTTCATAATCAAGGTCTTTTTCCCTTAAAATTATATTTTCCGCTCCATATTCTAGTGCCTTATCTACTTTATCATATAAACTTCCACGCTTTATTAATTTCCTATTGGTAACCACATATATCATATTGTACTTTGGAAATCCTTAAATACAGGATTATATCCTAATTTTTTTATTGCCTCATACATTTCTTTTACACTTCTCTTATCATTAGTATCAAATTGACCTTCTCCCTTATCTTTACATGCATGTCCACCAACTTCTGTTGATACACCTGCAGACATTTTTGTTACTCCTATAGGAATAAGGCTATCTCTAAATTTTGCTGGTTCACGTGTAGTTATATTTGTACCTGCTCTTGGCAGAAACAATTTGTACGCTAAAATAACCTGTACGATATTTTTATCATTAACCTCATATATATCATCAAAACTTCCCGCATGAGGTCTTATTCTAGGTGCAGACATTGATATCTCAACGCTTGGAAATTTATTTTGAATATAAGCTGCATGAAGTCCTGTAAAAAATGCTTCACTTCTCCATTTATATAGCCCAAGAAGTGCACCGGTTCCTATGGAATGAATTCCAGCCTCGCAAACCCTCTCAGGTGCATTAAGTCTAAATTTGAAATTCTTTTTAGGTCCACTTAAATGAACTTTATCATATTTTTCTTCATTATAGGTCTCTTGATAAATTGTTAAACTATCTGCCCCAGCTTCAACAAGTTCCTTATATTCCTCTACTTCTAGTGGATATATTTCTATACATATTGAACTAAAATACTTCTTCAATATTTTTATGGCATCTCTTATATAAGCTACTGGTGTATGAATTTTTGATTCTCCTGTTAAAACTATTATATTTCTCATGCCGGTTTCATATATAGCTTTAGCTTCTTTTTCAATTTCTTCAAAACTAAGCTGCTTTCTCGCTATTTTGTTTCTCACATTATAACCACAATATGCACATCCATTTACACAATAGTTTGCAATATATATTGGAGTGTACAGTACAACTGTCTTTCCAAAATTCCTTAAGGAGAGTTGCCTAGCTTTTTGAGCTAACGGCTCCATATATTTTTCTGCTACTGGTGATAAAAGTTTTAAGAAATCTAATTCACTTAAGTTATCTTTACATAAAATATTTTCTATATCACTGCCTTTTACCTTAGATAAAAAATCATCAAAATCAAAATCTTTATATTGCTCTAATTTTTCATAAAAACTCATTTCTACACTTCCTATCTTAAAAATCCAGTAAGCGGTGATGAAGCTTCAGCATATTCTCTTTTGCCACCAAGCTTTGCTATATATGCTTTTCTTCCTGCTTCAACTGCAAGAGAAAATGCCTCCGCCATTAGTACAGGATTATCGGCTGTTGCTATAGCTGTATTTACAAGAACGGCATCAGCCCCCATCTCCATAGCAAGTGCTGCATCGGAAGGCTTGCCAATCCCAGCATCTACTACTACAGGAACTTCATTTATTTCTTCGATTAAAATTTTTATCATTTCTTTTGTTCTAAGACCTCTATTAGTACCAATAGGGGCTCCAAGCGGCATTACTGCAGCTGCTCCCACATTTACAAGTCTTCTTGCATCCATTAAATCAGGATTTATATATGGAAGTACAACGAAACCTTCCTTTGCAAGTGCTTCTGTAGCCTTTATAGTTTCATAATTATCTGGCAGCAAATATTTATTATCTGAAATAACCTCTATTTTAATCCAGTTTCCGCAACCTGCTGCCTTTGCAATTTTAGCAAGTCTTATAGCTTCCTCTGCATTTCTAGCACCCGATGTATTTGGCAAAAGCTTTAAATCCTTATTAACAAAATTAAGTATGTTGTCTTCTTCGCTAGAAGTAGTATCTACTCTTCTAAGAGCAACAGTTAAAACTTCTGCCCTTGTTTTTTCCATAATTTCAGGAATTATTTTATTAGAACTTAACTTACCTGTTCCAACAAAAAGTCTATTTTTAAGCTTAGTTCCTCCTATAATAAGTTCATCCATTTATTAAAACCTCCAAATTTTATTCTTCACCCATTATTATTCTTAGGACTGCATTTGCCTCATGATTTGCTGCTATAGAAACTCTTGGTGCCATAAGTCCCATGCCTGGTCCAGCACCATTTTCTCTGTCACCAACTAAATAAAAGCTATCATTTATTTTAGTTGTGCAAATTGAATTACTTGAAAAATATCCAGCCATACCTGAAGCTGCAACTATCTTTTTATTCTTCATTTTTGTAAGTACTTCATTTGTAATTAGTGCTTTTGAAACAGGATTGTCAAAAGCTTCAACAATTATATCCACATCATTAAAAATATCTGCTGTATTATTTTCATCTATAAAGGTATCTACTGTGTCAACCTTAACAAAAGGATTGCACCAGGATATTATCTCCTTTAAGGCATCAGTTTTTTTCATACCAATATGCTTAACAAAATACTGTTGTCTATTGAGGTTGCTTGGTTCAACAATATCAAAATCCACCAATAAAAGCCTGCCTATGCCAATTCTCGCTAGTGATACTGCCACGTTGGAGCCAAGTCCCCCAAGCCCAGCTATTCCAACAGAAACTTTTTTAACTTTTTCATGAACATTAGGTGTATGCCTAGCCACAAGCTGTGCTTCCATCTCTTCTTTACTTGGAATTTCGCCCTTTTTTATAAATACAATACTATCACCAGCTTTTAACGCTAAATCCTCTTTTACAATAAAACCATTATATATAACTAAATCCGCATCTTTTTTTATTTGCTCTTTAAGACTAAAAAGTGTACTTTCATTAGAAACGTCTTTTAATTCTTCATTAACATAAATTTTCACCTTAGCCGCCTCCAACAAACCTTATGAGTTCTACCTTTGAAGTTGTAGAAAGTTTTTTTTGATTATATTCATTTTTATTTATTATCTCCAAGTCTACTTCTACCACTACTTTGTCTTCATCAAGCTTAATTTCCTTTAGCAGTTCTTTAACGGTAATACCTTCTTTAAAGTTCATTTCTTTTCCATTTACTATCATAAACCCACCTCAATTATAGTTAAACCAGTTCAACTATTGAAATTTATGTGCACCATAGCCTTAGAATATGGCATTTTGGTACAAATTAATTTCAAGTTTCACGGTGGTTTATCTTTATTTAAAAAATAAAAAGAGAGAAACAAAAACTGTTTCCCTCATAATCTACTATTTTCCATATTCTAAATACACAAATTCTGCGCAGAACTTTATGTTAAATATGAATTAACTATTCCCTACGTTGGCATTATCCAAATCAGGTTATGAGGGTCTGGAATCACATTCCACTCTCAGCCTGTCAACAGGCTCCCCAGCTACACTATTAAATTTTACATTTTTAATTTACCACATTAAGAAAAAAATTGCAAATAAATTATGTATTATTTTTGCAATGCTATTTTTTTTGTAAATATTGTAATTTCGCTCAAAATGCATTAATATTATATATTGCATATATATATGGGGGGGGGAAAAATATGATTATTTTTGGTACAAAATCTGAAACTCTTGAATACTTATCTAAGGTCATTACTAATGCTAAAATTATTCCTCAAATACGCTTAACCGTAACTGAATGGATTAACAATAGTCATAAAATAGTTAATTTAATAAAAGAAAAAAATTGGATTAACATTCCTCTAATAGTAAGAAGTAGCTCTACATCTGAAGATAATTCAATCCATTCATTAGCTGGGTGCTTTCTTTCTATACCTAATGTTGTTGGTGAAACTCAAATATGCACTGCAATTACAAAGGTTATAGAATCTTATAAATCTTTAAATTTAAAAGATCAAGTTTTTATTCAACCTATGCTGAAAAATGTAAAGTTCAGTGGTGTTGCTTTTAGTAAAGATCCTAATTCTTGCAGTGACTATATCGTTATAAACTATGATGATTACACATATACTACAGATTCCGTTACTTCTGGGAAAACTAATAATTTAAAAACCTTTTATTATTATAAGCATTCCAAAGTACCTCCTAATATAGATAAAAAACTTCTTCATATTGTAAATTTAATTAAGGAACTTGAAAGTTTACTTTCCACAGATTCATTAGATATTGAATTTGCATTTGATGATATGGACGATTTATACCTTCTTCAAGTAAGACCACTTATTGTAAACTTAGCCACTCACAATACTAAAAATAAGGATTTTATTTACGAATTAAAACAAAAGATACAGCAACTTAATACAAAGCATCCCTATTTATATGGTGATAAAACTATTTATGGTGTAATGGCCGATTGGAATCCTGCTGAAATCATAGGTATTAGACCAAAACCTTTGGCATTATCGCTTTATAAAAAATTAATTACAGATGAAATTTGGGCATATCAAAGAAATGAATATGGTTATAAAAATGTTATAGGTTTTCCCTTATTAATAGATTTTTACGGATTACCTTATATAGACTTGCGAGCAAGCTTTAACTCATTTTTACCAGCTAACTTATCAAAAAACTTATGTGAAAAACTAGTTAACTATTATATAAACTCTCTTATAAAATTTCCTAGCTATCATGATAAAATAGAATTTAAAATAGTATTTTCGTGTTACACCTTTGACACTGAAAAAAAACTTAATGAACTTTTATGTAAAGGTTTTAATAAAATTGAATGTAAAGAATTAAGTGATAGTCTTCAAAGGTTAACCAATAATATAATAACTGACAGCAATAAGCTGTGGAAAAATGATATACAAAAAATTATGGAACTAAAAAAAAGAAGAGAATTAATTTACAATAGTAATTTAGACATAATTTCCAAAATATACTGGTTACTTAAGGATTGCAGCACTTATGGTACCTTGCCGTTTGCAGGTCTAGCGCGCTGTGGATTTATAGCTATAGAATTCTTAAATTCTCTCGTTAATAATGGTGTTTTGTCTCAAAATGATTATCAATGTTTTATGAAATCACTTAACACCGTAAGCTCTAAAATTAGATACGATTTTAATCATATAAGTAAGGAAGACTTTTTAAATAGATATGGTCATTTAAGACCGGGAACCTATGATATTCTTTCTTCAAGGTATGATGAAAAACCTGACTTATACTTTGATTGGGGTACTTCAAATAGTGAAAAAAACTATACTAATACAAATTTTAGCTTATCTTCAAGTCAAATTTCTAAAATAGATAAACTGTTAAAAACATATAATTTTAATTGTAGCTGCGTAGAATTATTTGATTTTATTAAAACCTCCATAGAATTTAGAGAATACTCAAAATTTATATTTACTCATAATCTAAGCGATGCTCTTTTACTATTCAAAGAACTTGGCTTTAAAAATAATTTTACACTTGAAGATTGCTCATATGCAAATATTAATTGCATAAACGAATTGTATTCCTCTAACAAAAATGTAAAGCTAACTTTAGCCAATAGCATAAACGAAGGTAAGAAAATATACGAAACTACAAAACAAGTTATACTTCCGCCGCTTATAGTAAATTGTGCTGATATTTTAGCATTTCATGTACCAAGATCAGAGCCTAATTTTATTACACAAAAATCAGTAATATCAAAAATTAAAAACATAGATACTTCTAAACAAAATCTAAAAAATAGCATACTAATGATTCCTGAGGCAGACCCAGGATACGATTGGATATTTTTGCATGACATTGCTGGTTTTATTACAATGTATGGCGGAATAAACTCACACATGGCAATAAGAGCTGGAGAACTTGGCATTCCTGCCGTTATAGGGGCTGGGGAAACCTTATATAAAAAATGGTCTGCTGCAAATATTCTAAAAATAGATTGTGCAAACAAACAGGTTACTGTAATCAGGTAAATATATTGCGAAATATTAAACCAAAGTACAAAGTATAAAGTACAGAGTACAAAGAAGGATGATTTTCTTCCGCTTTGCTACAGAAAATCTTATAACTTATTTTTGATTGCTTACGCAATCGCATCATTACTGTTGTCAGCGAAGCTAACAACAGTTAAGTTTAAGATTTACCTGACGTAAGGAAAGGTAAATCATCCTTCTTTGTACTTTATACTTTGTACTTTGTACTCTGAATAATAGTTCCCAATGTTTAAATAATTTTATAAATAATTTTCTACTACCATCCATTTTACAGCATCTAAAAGATTTTTAGCCGAATAATCTATTTGCACTTTTCCATCCTGTTTTTCGTTTGCTTTTAAAGAATCGCTTCCAACACCAGTTTCTACTAATATTTTGTGTGCCTCTACCTTTTCAGCTGCTTGCATATCAGTTAACCTATCACCAATTACCATACATTCTGAAAAATTTAATTTATATTCCTCTGATGCTTTTAGTAATAAACCTGTTTCAGGCTTTCTACAGTTACAATGCTCTTTAGGACTATGAGGGCATATATATGCATTGTCTACTCCAAACCCTAACAATTCCTCTAAAAAATTTCCTATTGTAGCTTTTCCAAGTGAAATTCCTGGTTGATTAGTAAATGCAAAAATTTTTACTTTATGAGCTTTAAGTATCTTAAATGCTTCCTTTGTAAATGAATATAATTCAAAATCACCAGGATAAATTACTTCACTGCCCCCGCCCATTGTTCCATCTCTATCAATAAAAACTGTTTTAATTTTATTCTTCATAACCGTATCCTCATTATTATCATATTTTATATATATTTAAAAAAGTTGTACTCATTTGACTTTGTTTACATTTATTATTATATTACAATATGCTTATATATTCTATGCTTTTAGTATTATTATATTAAAAGTACATGCAATTTGATATATTTATTTCTGTTAATTTATTAATTTAATTTTTAAAAGCCATATAAAGACAAACCACTTGGTATTTGTAATTTCAATTTTCACGGTGGTTTATCTTTAATTGAACTGTTTTAACTCTATCACTATTTTTTATGATATAATATTCTAAAAAATATCAGCATAGGAGTTAGCTATGGATAAACAGGATAGAATAAATCTAATATTTCACAATAATAAATTCAATGAATACTTAGCTAAAAATAAAGTTCTAGAAAAGCACAGAAAATTTTGCCGTCACAACATAAACCATTTTTTAGATGTGGCTAGAATTGCATACATAATATCACTTGAGGAAAAATTAAACTTAAAAAAGGATATAATCTATGCAGCAGCACTTTTACATGACATTGGAAAGTGGCAGCAATATGAAAATGGTATTTCTCACAATGAGGCAAGTGCAAAACTTGCTGTAGAAATTTTAAAAACTGCTAATTTTAATGAAGCTGAAATAAGCTTAATAACCACTGCCATAAAAAATCACCGGCAAGAAAATACAGCTTCAAATTTAAGCCATATATTGTATAAAAGTGATAAACTTTCGCGAAAATGCTTTAAATGCAAGGCTTTAAATGAATGCAATTGGGCTGATGATAAAAAAAATTTTGATATAACATTTTAAGGAGTTAATACAAATGAAAATTGGAAATAAAAACTTTAACCTTGGTGAAAGAACTTATATTATGGGAATTTTAAATGTAACGCCGGATTCATTTTCTGATGGTGGCAAATTTAACAATATTGAAAAGGCATTAAAGCATGCAAAAGAAATGCTAGAGCAAGGTGCTGATATAATAGATATAGGCGGTGAGTCAACTAGGCCAACTCACACTCCTGTTCCTTGTGAGGAAGAAATTAAAAGAGTTATACCTGTAATAGAAGCTTTATCAAAGGAAATTGATATACCTATTTCAATTGACACTTATAAGGGAGAGGTTGCAGAGCTTGCAGTTAAAGCTGGTGCTGCTTTAATTAACGATGTTTGGGGCTTCAAGAAAGATTCTTATATTTCAAAGGTTGCCGCAAAATATGATGTTCCCTGCTGCCTTATGCACAATAGAGCCGATACAAATTACAAAGATTTTTTAACAGATGTCCTTAATGATCTTAATGAAAGTATAGATATAGCCTTAAATGCAGGAGTTAAAGCTGAAAATATAATACTTGACCCTGGCATAGGCTTTGCCAAAAGTTATGAACAAAACCTTATCTTAATGAATAATTTAGAAAAGCTTAAAGGACTAAATTATCCAGTACTTCTTGGAACTTCTAGAAAATCAATGATAGGAAATACGCTAAGCCTGCCACCAGAAGAAAGAGTAGAAGGAACTGTTGCAACCTCTGTAATTGGAATAATGAAAGGCTGCGACTTTGTAAGAGTTCATGATGTACTAGAAAATAAAAGAGCCTGTGTAATGACAGATGCCATAGTTAGGAGATAGTATTTTGGATAAGATATTTATTAAAGATTTAGAAGTATTTGCTCATCATGGAGTTTTAGAAGAAGAAAAAAAATTAGGTCAAAAATTTTTATTGTCTTTAGAACTTGACCTTAACTTAAAAAAAGCTGGTACTACAGATGATTTAAGCAAAACAGTAAATTATGCTGAACTTTGCAGCAAGGTTGAAATTGAATTTAAAAAAGAAAAATATGACCTCATAGAAACTGCTGCTGAAAAAACTGCCGAATTTATTTTACTTAATTACAACCTCGTAAAAACAGTAAAATTAACTTTAAAAAAACCTTGGGCTCCTATTTTAAAGCCATTAGATTATGTTGCTGTACAAATAGAGCGTTCCTTACATTCAGTTTACCTTGCCCTTGGCTCTAACCTCGGAGATAAGAAGAAAAACTTAGAGGATGCCTTAAACTTAATTGATTTAAATCCTCTATGTAAATTATGTAAGGTTTCAAATTTTTACACAACTGCTCCTGTTGGCTATTTAGATCAAGACGACTTTTTAAATGCAGCTGCAGAAATCAAAACCTTAATGTCACCTTCAGAATTAATGGATTTTCTTCTTGAAATTGAAAAAAAGCTTAAAAGAGAAAGAAAAATTCACTGGGGACCAAGAACAATTGATTTAGACATACTCTTATATGATGACATTGTAACAGAGGATGAACACATAATAATACCTCACCCAAGAATGCAAGAAAGACTTTTTGTATTAGAGCCATTATGTGATATAGCTCCATATAAATTGCATCCATTATTAAATAAGAGGATTATTGATATAAAAAATGAAATAAAGGCTATGTTTTAAACAAGTGTGAAAATCAACACTTATTTAAAACATAGCCAAATAAAAAAACAATTGACTTGTCCCATTTAAGACAAATCAATTGTTTTTTATTACAACCTCAAAATACTAGCAATTATTTTTTATTCACTAATTATTTTTCTAGTTTTTATAAGTATAATACCAAATATAACCTTAATAATTCCATCTATAATTCCAAAATAATAAAAGCTAACACTTGGTTCAAACATTCCAACTAATGAATTGATAGCTAAAGGAATCGATAAAATCAAAAGAAGTTTTCCATGAACAAGTGAAAACGGAATAAAGTGAATTGCTGTTGCAAGTAATGCTCCAAGCCATATCATTCTGTAATTATAAGTTGCAAAATATCTTCCTGATATTAATAACATAATTATAAACATAAATAGTATTGATATACATGATATTCTATTTTGAAACTTTGAGTTCTCTCCAAGAGAAAAATGTTTTTCTACGAATTTACTTCTAAGCATCATAAACATCCCAAAGCTATATCCCACTCCAAATACAAAAGGATTTAAACAATTACTCCCACCAGTTATAGTACCAAATATAATTATAACGCCAATCCATATAAGCCACATACCGCAGCGTCCTTTATTAAGAAAGCTTAATTTTTCATTTTCCTTATATCCTAATTTATAAAACAATGTTTCCATATGCAAATCCCCTCACTCATTTAATTTATGAGTTTATTATACAGAGATTTTCTAAATGCCACCATTGAACTAAGTCATGAAGTTAATATTATACAGCATTACTTTGGTCATAGTCATAGAATTTTTTTAGTGTGACGAAGCTTTGTTACTTCGCGGTTTCTCGAAATTGTAATGCTCCTGCTGCAAAGAATACTCCTGCAAATAAAAGCAATATAAAAAGTTTTGGAAGAATATCAAAAACTCCTGAATTTTTAAGTATTACATCATTTAATGCTGATATTGCCCAGTTTTGTGGAGTAAAATATGATATTTTCTTTAAAGCTTCTGGGAAATTAGGGATTTGATCAAGCGGCATAAAGCTTCCACCTATTGCACAAGTTAAGGTAACCATAAGCGATACTATGGGTGATATTTGTTCTTCACTTTTAGCCCATCTTGCAGCAACAATTCCAGCACTCAAAACTACTAAATCAAGTGCTAAAAATACAAGCATAACAGAAAGCATAGATTTTCCCCAGTAAATATTAAATACAAACTTTGTTATAGTGACAAGTAGTGCGGACTGCATAAATAAAATCACAAACATTGATAAAAATATTGACCCAAGTATTTCTGAATTGGAATTTGGAGTAGATAAGCTTCTAAAAAGTATTTTTTCCTTTCTAAGTGCATATAAATCCATAACAATGTACATCATTGAATACATTAAAAAACTTACAATTAAATTTGAAGACACAGTTCCCGCTAAATTTTGTACTCCAGCATGCGTAATATAGTTTGAGCTTACAGTAACATATTTATCATTTGAAGCTTTTTTCATATCACTGTTAAATTTATTCTTATCTACCTTAACACCTAATTTAATAACGTTCCTTAACGTACTATTCTCAATTATTTTCTTACCTATATATGCATTCACTTGATTTATAATTGAAGAATCCATATCTCCATTTTCCGTTTTTAAAATTTCAACAGATGGTTTTTCTCCATTTTGTATTTTCTCTGTAAAGTTATCCGGGATAACTAAAACAAGACCTTCTACATTTTGCTTTATTTTAGTTTTTGCATCTTCATAAGAAAGTTTATCTATTACAAAAGCTTGTTTCTCTAAACTTTTCAAAAGACCTTTTCCTTCTATTCCGCTATCTTTATTTACTACCCCAATATTTATAGATGCATTTGATTTAGAACCACTTAGCAAAAATGTCACAAGGCAAACTACAACCGTTGGCATTAAAATTGTAAGTAGAAATACTTTTTTACTTTGAATAAGAAGTCTTTTTAAATGCAGCCATGCCATATATATCATATTAAATCCCTCCAACTTAACCGTATACTTTACTTTTTCTTTTGGCTATTAAAGTACCGATTGATATTCCAACTACTCCAACAGCAAAAATTATAACCAAGTTCATCGTAATACTTGACATGCTATTTCCAAGCATTAATTTATTATAAGCATCACCAATCCAGTAATTTAATGTAAATTTCATATAATTAACCTTAATTGCAGCATTATCTACGTAATAAAAGGAGCCACCAAAACATGCAAATAACATTATAATTGGAACGCAAATCATATTTAATATTTTGGTATTTTTGAATACACTCATCAAAAATGCTGTTATTCCCGTTAAAGCAAAAGCCTGCAAAATAATCATAGAAAGAATTTCAATTAAATTTTTACTCCAAACAATTCCAAGTGCACAATTTATAATTACATAAGCCCCTATAAATGCTGCAGAAATACAAAATGCTAAAACAAGTTTTTCAACATAAAGCTTAAAATAAGTTACACTTGTGGACATAAGCCTATTCATAGTTCCATTTTTAATTTCCTTAATCATCATAGTTGCTGCAACAATTGCTATAAAAAAGCCTGTAAAAGCAAGCATAGAGCCCGCAAAATACTGTGTTGCAGTGATTTTTTTATAGAGTTTTAAACTTGTAACTTTTGAATAATTGCCTGTACTTAAAGCTACAGTTTCAGGTACTATTTTAGAAATTATAGCATTAACTTTTTGTTTACTATTAACATTGCTTTTTAAAGTACTTATAACCATACTATTGTTATTTATAACATCCAAATAAGAATTTATTATTCCATATACTACTTCAGTCTCCCCACTTGCTGACAAGGCTTTAAGCATTTTAATATTAGTTTTCGTACCATTCTGGATGCTCGTGGAAAATCCTTTTGGTATTTCAATAGCTGCATCAATTTTCCCATTTTGAAGTTTCTTTTTTATATCCTCCATATTAGTTTCATTATTAAAATCTATAAACTTTTTAAGCTTATCATTTTTAAATATTGTTTCAATTCCATTAGAATACTTGCTTTTATCATAATCTACAAATGCAAGTTTAACCTTCTGCAAATTTCTATCTGGATTAACAGTATTTTTATACATTGCCCCATAAAAAAATGCTAGTGATATTGGAAATATAAGCATCGTAAATATATACAGCTTTATGCTAGATGAAAAATTTTTTATATCTTTTATAAACATAGCTTTAAACATATCTTCGCCCCCTAATCCCTAAGACTTTTGCCAGTCAAACTTAAAAATACATTTTCAAGACTAGGTGCTTCCATATTTACATTTTTTATTTTTACTCCAAACTTAATTAAGTTTTCAATAACATAATTTAAGCTTTCACTGGAATTTTTTAGTACTAGACTTAATTCTGGTGATGAATAGCTTACTTTTCTAACTCCCTCTATCTCCTTAAGTTTAAGTTCCATCTCTTCTTTATATCCCTCAACAAAAATCTTTGCATTTTCTTCATCTGTAACCATTCTCTTTATATCTTCCTTGCTTCCATACGCTATTATCTTGCCTTCATCCATTATTGCAAGTTTACTGCAAAGATGCTCTGCTTCTTCCATATAATGAGTCGTATAAATTATTGTTGTTCCAAGTTTTTTATTTAAATTCATTGTGTACTCAAGTATATGGTTCCTAGATTGAGGATCTATACCAACTGTTGGCTCATCCATAATTATTATCTCCGGATGATGCATAACCGCTGCTGCTATATTTAACCTTCTTTTCATTCCACCGGAATAAGTTTTTACCTTTTCCCTTATTTTTTCATTAAGTCCTGCAGCTTCAATAACTTCATCCATTCTTTCCTTAAGCTTTGCACCTCTAAGTTTATACATACTTCCCCAAAAATTTAAATTATCATAACCCGATAAGTCCTCATAAAGGCATATCTCCTGTGGAACAAGTCCTATATATTCTTTTGCCTTTATTTTTTGCTTGTCTATATCGTAGTTACCTATTTTAATTATTCCCTTATCCTTTTTTACAAGTCCACATACCATTGATATCAAAGTAGATTTACCAGCACCATTAGGTCCGAGAAGACCAAATATCTCCCCTTTTTCAATGTTCATATTTATATTATCAACAACTAACTTATCATCATATCTTTTAGTTATATTTTTTAGCTCTACAATATTCATTTTAAAATTCCTCCTGTTTCAACTTATAGGTTTATTATACAAGGAATTTTAATATGCTACCATTGAAGTAGGTCATGATTTTTTTATCTAAGCATTACTTTTGTCATGGACTTTACAAGTTTATTCAACAAAGCTAACTTCTAGTGGATTTCTATTAACTAATCTCTGAAACTTATATTTGGGATATCCAACCATAACAGCTCCAGTTATCATTTTATCTTTTCCAATACTAAGCAAATTTAACAGTGGTGCATATTCTGCAAAAGCACACATTTCAAATAATCCAGCCCAACAACTTCCTAAACCTAAAGATGTCGCAAAAAGCTCCATATAGGTAAACTGTGAAATTGTATTTTGTCTACCGTTTTTAAAATCCTTAGCTGCAATTCCTAAAATTAGATTAGGTGCATCTCGAAGTACTACATCATCTCCACTTTTCTTGTAATCTTTAACATGAGCAGAAAAACTCCAGTATCCTGATGCCTTATTTACTTCTTCTTCCATCCATTCCATGACAACTTCAGTCATTTTTTTAATTAACTCTTTATTTTGAATAATAATATATGAAATTCCTTGACTATTACTTGCAGTAGGAGCAAGCCTTGCAATATTAACTAATCTTGTGAGCTTTTCTTTTTCTACAGGTATATCCTTATAACATCGAATTGACCTACGTGATCTAAGAAACTTTTCTGCTACTATTTCATCTATAACAGGAAATTTTTCTAATTTAACTTGCTTTTCTAAAGGCGCCTTTACATTATCAATTGCACTATTAGGACACACCGCCGTACATTGTCCACAACCTATACAAGCTTTTTCAACAACCTCTCTTGGTCCATCCTCTTCCATATGTAAAAACTTTGTTGGACACACTTTTGTACAAATCCCACATTTAATACATTTTTCTTTATTTACCTTAATTAATTTCATCCTCTACACCTCATATTACTTAAAATTTGTATAAGAAAAATACTTACGTTATAATAATATACATCAATGTAATACTTAACAAGTACGCACTTATAAGTGGTATAGTAACCATTTGTATACTATTTGAGGAGATGTTTCTGATGATAAAATATAAAGATACAGAATACCAATGTTCTATGGAATTGACTTTGGATATAATAGGTGGAAAATGGAAACCAATTATTCTTTGGTATTTGAGTTCTAGCACTCTAAGATTTGGGGAATTAAAAAAGAAGATGCCTAAAATAACACAAAAAATGCTTACTCAGCAACTTAAATCACTTGAAGAAAATGAGCTTATTAATAGAGTTGTATATAATGAAATACCTCCTAAAGTAGAATATTCCCTTACTGATAAGGGAAAAACTCTTGTTCCAATTTTAGCAGGTCTATCCGAATGGGCACATGAATATATAAATTCAAATAAGGCATATTAAAGAAAATAACAATGCTTCGTAGCATTGTTACTTCGCACTATCATATTTATCTAATTTGTATTTTTTTATTAATGCTATAAGCTCGTTTGCATAATTGGGATCTGTGGCATAGCCTGCTGCTTGTATTGCTTCTGCCTGCTCCGTATAGTTAGCTGCTGTAAATACACCATGTTGCTTATAGGTACTATTTTTCAGTAAAAAATTTACGTGATCTTCAATGCTTTCACTCCAACTGTCATAGGAACGAAATACTGCTGCCACTACAACATCTGAGTTACCGTAATGTTCTTTAGTTTTCATTGTTATTGTCTTGCCCGTCCACTTATTGGCTTTTATACCAAATAAATTATTGGCTTTCTTCGTTAATGCGGATTTGCCTGTATCGCTCTCCAGCATTGCTTGGGCTAAAGTAATTGATGCAAATATTTTATATTCTTTATAGCCTTGTTCAGCATAAGGTGCAACAGTATTAATAAATTTTTGTCTCGCTATTTTATTTTTATCTACTTTGATGGTTGTATCTTTATTAGTACTTGGATTAATTAATAAACACAATACCGGCATTAAAATAACAAACATTATTACTATAGCTATTCCTAAAATTACATTTCTTTTTTTCTTCCCTACTCCTATCTTAGGATTCATAATCATCTAGAGCATCCCCTTAAGTACCTATATATTTAAATAATATTATAATAATTTTACCATACTATATATTATCCAATCAAATTAACATCTAGTAAATTTATATTAACTAATCTCTTAAATTTATTTTCTATATGTTCATGAATATATAGAAAATAAATCATAACAATATCTTTCTACACATTGAGATTGATAAATTTAAAACGAATTATTATATACGTTTACAAACCAATTTTCAATATATAACAAAATAATTTTACAGTTTGTTTAATTTTTATTAACATTTTATTCATATATTAAAACGATTTCCATTTTGCATTATATTTGAAATTAGAATATTATATACATGTAATAAAAATTAATAAATTTTCTACAAGGAGGATTATTTATATGAAAGATTTTATAAAGAAATTTTTTAGCAAAGATCATTTAATGATGCTTGGATTAGCTCTTAGCCCAGATCTTATAAGAGAATTAAATTTACAAGAAAATAAGGAAAGCACTAAAAAGGCTGCATAGATTTTTAAAGAAAAACTATGCAACCTTTTTTATAACAAATTTTTAATGTACCACACATCACAAGCATAGTGCTCAGTTCCAATTAAAGGTTTGTCTAATTTACTAAATCCATTTTTTGAATAAAACTTATTTGCAGCAACCATATTAGAAAAAGTTTCAAGGTAACATCTTTCGTAGTAACTGCTAGCAAATTCCAAAGCCAAATCAAGTAATTTCCTTGCAACTCCCGTTCCCCTTGCTTCCTTTAATGAGTACATTTTCTGCAATTCACATACATTTTCTGCACCTTCTAAAGGTCCAATACCACAACCAGCTACTATCCTATTATCCTTTTCTACAACCCAATACTTGGATTTTTCATTTTGATAAACTTCATAAAAACACCCTAAATTAGGATCAGTCCAAGCGCAGCCCGGCTTGTTTGCACCAAATTCTACTAAACAAGATCTAATAAGCGCTTCAACTTGTTCATTATCTTTCTTTTGTATTTCTCTTATTAACATTATGTCCCTCCAATAAAGTTTTTGTATTTATTATATATTATTTTCAAATCATCAAATACTAAATCTTTCACATCTTTCTTTCCCAATAAATAAAACATATTAGCAATTGCCGATATATAATTTACTGTTGAAGACTTTTTATAATGTTTCAAAAAATCATCAATTATTAATTGAGTTTCTTTGGTCAACTTCTCCATCATTTGTTTATTATCTATTTTATTTTTACTTAGCATTATTAATCAACTTCATTTATAGTTTTCCTCTACTATTACACTTATATATAATCATTAATTATAATACACTTAATTTCTTCCATGTTTTTAAGCCTTATATCTTTAGTTATAAATACATCAGAACCCTCTTCAATACCAGTTGCTATAAAAATAGCATCAGGTGTTTTAAATCCATATTTAGCTCTAAGTTCTGCAGCTACTATAGCTATATTTTTATCAATACTTTTAACTGCCAAATTTGGGAACGTCGATATTACAGCTTTGTAAGCACGTGCTAAATTTTCATTATTATCTTTAAGTGGTTTTGTTAGAACTTCTGTTAAAACTAAAATTGATGTTATTCCATAAACTTGCCCTTTTTCAATTTTCTGAAAGACATCTTTAGCTATATCAAAATATTGAGGATGTTTTTCCATAAGATAAATAAACAAATTAGTATCTATTAAAATCCTTTTATACTTTTTTAATTCTTCTCCTATTTGTCCCATTTATCTCTCTCCTGTTTTATATACTCCGTTCCACCAACACTTTGCCACATCTCATCACCTAACCCAGATAAGAAATCAGTATATGACTTCGGCTTTTTCATTAAAAATAAAGAGTTGCTTTTTTTATCATAATCCCATATAAACTCATCACCAAGTTTTTCTTTTATCACATCAATTAATTCTTCAGGTATAATAATTGTTTTATAATGATTAGTATCCAAATTAGCATATTCATTTACATGCTTCATATTAGTACGCCTCCTTATCTATTATAAAAATATTATAACACATTTAATATTTGCTAAACATTCATATCTTATTTTAACTAAATACTGCAATAAGGCATCTTAAAAAAAATAATAAGTCCAAATTGAGAGATAGTTTTGTGTAATACAAGAAACTGTAACTCGTTAATACTGGTTGTCTTGGCGTGTTATAGTGACGAAGGATTACGCGAAAATAGCCGAAAGTTGGACTTGTTATTTTCTTTAAGATGCCTAAATATAAATTTCTTGACATTCCACCTTGTAGAAGGTATTTAATGATATTAAGGGGGCTTTAACATGAGAATTAAAGAAGTAGAAAAAATATTAGGAATATCAGCAAAAAACATTAGATTTTATGAAAAGGAAGGACTATTGTTTCCAAAACGAAATCTTGAAAATGGCTATAGAGAATACTCTGTTATTGATGTTAAAACTTTAAAAAAAATAAAATTACTCAGAAAATTGGGTATTTCTATTGAAAATATTCGCTTATTGCAAACTGGTAAAATTACACTTAGTGATATATCAACCAAGCAAATATGTAATTTTGATAAACAACTTAGTAATTTAAATGAAATTAAGGATTTATGCAATGAAATAAAGAATTTAAATATATCTCTAGAAGAAATAGATACTGATTTATGGTTATGTAAAATGGATGATTTAGAGAATAAAGGAACTAGATTTATGAATATAAGTAATGATGAAATTATAAGGTTTTTACCAAATAAATTTAAAATGGAATACTACGAATCAATTGCTAAAAATGGAGAAATTAGCTCTTTCCTTTTAAACAAAATTACTAATTATTTTGAAGACATTTATACTCAAAAAGTAAATATGGAAAATTTATTTCTTAATACTTTAAAAAATGCAAGTGCTGAAGAAAAATCTAATCTATTAAACTTGCTAAAAGAAAATAATATTGAATTATATGAAAAAATATTAATAAAATTATTTAATTTCGAGGATATAATAACCCTAGATAAAGATTTTGCAAAAAATATTATTGAAAAATTTGATAATGAAACTGTTGTAAAAGCATCAATGGGAGCTTCTCCTAGAGCTAATGAGTATCTTCAAATGTTACTTTCAAATATTGATTTTAATAAAGAAAAAGAATCAATTGGAAGTATTCAAATCAGTGAAATAGAAACTATGCAGGAAAAAATAATGAATAAAATTAATGAATATTTGTAGTATATTATTACAACAAATATTCTATACTTACAATTCTGACAAATTATAATTTATATAATTCCTATCATTTACATATTTTATATAGTTTGGTATACTGAACATGTTCAAATCAAGTTCAAATATATACAAAAATAAACCAGTTCAACTATAAAGGAGTAATTTATGAATTCTAAAGATACCGATGCTAAGAAAAAAATAATACAAGTAACCATGGATATATTAAATGAAGTAGATGAACCAGATAAAATAACAATACGACAAATTGCTGAGAGAGCAAATGTTGGGGTTGGACTAATAAATTATCACTTTCAATCAAAGGAAAATTTACTTTACAAAGCTGTTTCTGATACCATGAGTGAACTAGCAGAAACTTTACAAAAATCAAAGAACGGAGAAACAAAAAATCCAATACAAAAATTAAAAGAAATGCTCAAAGAACTTGTAGATTTCACTATACATTACAATAAACTCAGCAGGATACTTGTGTCACATACTATGCAGCAAGGTAATATGCAAGTACCACTTTATATAATGCCAATAATAAGAGAAATATATGGGAGCAAAAAAAATGAAATTGAAATGAGGATAATTGCCCTTGAAATAATATCAACACTTCAGGTAATTTATATAGGTTCGGAAGATTTTCAAATATACACAGGTATGGATATTAGCAATAAAGCACAAAGGGATAAGCTTATTGATACTATAATAAGCGATATTATTAAATAATACTGGAGGGTTTTAAATGAAAATAATATCTTTAACAGTAGGAATATTAACCATTGTTCTTCTATTATCAACATTAATTTGCGGTTCTTGGATTAAAGCTAAAGGACTTACAAATGATGCTAGTTCTTTAGCTTTTCACGCAAAAATAGGAATTGCATCGGTTATATTTGGATTGCTTTCTGCTATTCTTTTAATTATCCAAGTTATAAAACATTAATTATTTTTTCATCATATTCATTCCAAGCTTTGTAACAACATTTCTTGGAATGAACCTCACCGCTTCAGTCATAATTTTATTATAAATTCCAGTAACAACTATTGATTTATTGTTCATTAAAGCTCTATATCCTTTTTCTGCTACATCACTGGCATTTAAAAGTTTCCCCCTAAAAAGTTTTATATTTTCAATATTTGCTCTTTTGGCAAAGCTTGTCTTCGTAGCTCCAGGGCAAAGAGTAGTGACCGTTACACCTGTGCCCTTTAATTCTTCTTTTATTCCCTCTGAAAAATATAGCACAAAAGCCTTAGAAGCACAATAAACTGAATTTAACGGACAAGGTTGAAAAGAGCCTGTAGAACCTAAATTAAGTATTTTGCCATATCCTCTTTCAACCATACCTTTAACATACAAACTAGTTAGCTTTGTAAGTGAAAACATGTTTAAATACATCATATTTAAACTATCATCTACATTGACTTCGTGAAAATTACCATATACTTGTATCCCTGCATTATTAACTAAAATATCAATCTGTATTGAATTTTTCTCTGTATAATTAAATATTTCCTCCGATGACAATGGCTCTGATAAATTTTTTACAATATTAATAACCTTTATTTTACTATTTTCCTTTAAAACTATTGATTTAGCTTTTTCAAGTCTTTCTATATTTTGAGAGACCATGACTAAGTTGTAATTATTTCTAGCAAATATTTTGCAAAGTTCCAAACCAATCCCACTTGATGCTCCTGTAATTAATGCTGTTTTATTCATATTTTATCAACCTCACTAAAGTATAAATTAAATTTCACTATATTTATACCTTATTTACTCGGCTTTTTATATGACAGTTCGTGCAAAATACTTGACATCAAACGCAAATGCAAATAAAATTTGTATAATTAGAGATAAACCGCTTGAAACTTCAAAATTAATTTGTATCAAAATGCCGTCTTCTGGGAATTATGATGCAAATTGATTTTGATAGTTGAAACGGTATATCTATAACGTTTTAAAATTTGTATAGGATGGTGAATATATGAATCCTTCCATGTCAATTTCTGCAACAAAAATTTCTGCCTTTTTAATGGAATTTGATAATAATTATAACATTAGCATAGATGAAGTTATTGCTTTTTCAAAGGTTAATAAATCAATATTATCATCACCAGATAACAGATTATCAGGACTTGAAGTAAAAAAAATCATAGAAGCTGCTAAAAGTTTAACTAAGGATAGCTATATTGGTCTTCACCAAGGACAGAGACTCTCAAAGGGGTTTTCAAATATTTTAGGATATGTTTTAATGAATTGCTCTACCTTAAAAGAATGCTGGACAAAGTATTGTAGATATGAAAAGCTTATTGATAGTACAAGCGCTTCTAGTTTTGAACTTTTAAAAAATAAAGCAGTACTTAACAATATAACCTTAGATCCTTCTTTAAAAGATAACATACAATTTTCCGACTTTAAACTTTCCGGAATGCTTTCATACATTAAATTATTATGTGGCAAGAATATTCAACTGATTGAAGTTCATTTCACACATTCAAAACCTAAAAATATTTGTGAATATGAAAAAGTCTTTCAAAGTAACCTACTCTTTGAAAAGGCATCCAATGCGTTAATATTTAATAGTAATTTGTTAAGTACGCCCGTGCTAGAACCCAACAAAAGCTTATTACATCTATTTGAAAAAAACGCCAATACTGCAATTGAAGAATTAAATACTAATGCTTGCTATAATGATAAAGTCACTAAAATAATTACTGAAGAATTACTAAAATCCAATCTAATTTCAATTGAAACTATTGCTAAAAAGTTATCCTTAAGCGTAAGAAGCTTGCAATTACATTTACATAAAGAAAATACTTCTTATGCTGAATTATTGAAAGACACTCGTAAAAATATAGCTGTTAACTATCTTACTAATCCTAATATCACAATAGCTGAAATTGCATATGTGCTTGGTTTCTCAGAAGTTAGTGCCTTTCATAGAACTTTCAAAAGTTGGACAGGGCTTACGCCAGCTAAATTTAGACTTAAGCATAAAACATTTTAAAAGCATATCTCTATAACTTTCTCTTTAACTAAATAAAGCTCATCTTCAATGCTTTTTTTCATTTCCAATGCCTCTTTCAGCTTAACCCCTCTTTTTTTGCAGTGTTCTTTAAGAAGTTCATCATTTATATTCAAATAAATAATAATGTCACTTTCTATAGGAACTGTAGCAAATACAGGCTCATTAGGTCTTGTTTTAATTTTTTCTTTTACATAACCATCCATTATCTTGCCAATTTCTGATGTCCACGGAGTTTGACATACAATTTTTGTTTCATCTTCATTTAATAAACGAAATATCTCCTTATCCATGTCTCTGCAATTATCCAGCTTATTAGTTAAATATGATTTTCCACAGCAGGTTGTCCCCACAACACAAATTCTTTCATTTGCACGTTTTCTAAATATATTATCTAAAACAGGAATCAATTTTTCATCACTAATTTTTATTGTCATATTGAAAGGCTCATCTTCTTTTTCTGCTAAAAGCTTTTGGACCTTCTTTGGGAAACTTTTTATAACCGTGTCATATGCTTGATCTATCATAATTAAAAGCTCATTTTCTGAAATTTTATCAATATAAACAGTGTTCCAATAAGGCTGCTGAACAGGTGGACAATGATATCCTCGCACTACTACTCCCGGATAATGTTGTCTATAAAAATCACCAAGCACAGCATCACACTTTAAGGTTATTTTATAGTCATTCTTTAGAGGATATATTTGCGCAAATATCTTTTTGTTTATCTTAATACAAATAGGAGCATCTCCAAATGGATAATCAATATATGCTCTATTTTTATTACAGCAGTATTGTATTATTTCATTACATTTCATTTTAATTCACTTTTCCAAAGTTAGGATCATCTAAAATCTCTTGATACATTTTAATGTATTTATCTGGTCTAAAGTCTGTTCCATCAACTGCTTCATTATACTTGTACAAAAATCTTGTTGATAAACCTAAATCTATGGTTTCTGTGTACATTCCTTCTTGATCAGCGCCCTTTTCATTGAATGGCAAACCTGTATAATAATGTACTTGCCATGTTTCTCTTGCAGGGCCCATTATACTGCTTCCACCCCAAAAATAATTGTCCACATCTAAGCCGCATAAGTTTGCTGAAGCAATGAAGATTCCATTTGTTATGCAATTAGCTTCCAAGTTCGTTCTTGCAAGACTTGGTCCATGACAATGTGCATATGCAGTACTATTTATATAAAGCCTTGCACCTTTAGCCACATAATAACGCGTCATTTCAGGGAAACAATATGAATCATAACAAATTGCAAGACCTATTGGTCCCCATGGAGTATCTAAAAGCATTGGCTTATCTCCTCTTACTGCCCAGTTTGGCTCTGGTGCTGGAAGATGCATTTTCCTGTAAGAACCATATAAACCTTCTGGGGTAAACACAGCAAGAGAATTATATATTTTACTTGCATCGTCTTTATCTCTTTCTGGCATTCCTAAAACAACATACATATCAAGCTTTTTAGCTAAAGCTTCAATTTCATCTGTCGATGGTCCTGGAATTGTTTCTGCAAGCTTAGTTTGCATCTTTTCAGCTTTTGGAGTTGACTCTATATCATCATAGCTAGTAAGACTCATTTCTGGAAAAACAATAAAATCCGAACCTTTCTTTGCTGCCGCTTCTATGTAACCTTTAATTCTATTTAAATTTGTTTCTTTGTCTCCCCATACAGCATTGAAATTTACAACTGATAATGTGATTATATCCTTATACATAAAAACCCTCCTAAGTAATTTAATTCCCATTTACTCAATTTTACATTTTATGTACAATTTTATCAAACATGAGAAGTCATGTTATTTTAACATTTTTGATTATTTAGTAAGTTTATCATTAATTATTTATCAGTTTATTAATTTTGTTTATGATTTTATTGCGAATTAAGTGTATTGCAGGATATTAAATAAAATTAATAAATCTAAAGCAAAAAACTTTAAAATCCTAAGAAGTTTCAATAACTCGCTGAGAGTCTGCTCAGACAATTGAAACCTCTAAGTCTTTTAAAGTTTTTTACCTAAGATTTATAAAATTTTATTTAAATCATCCTACAACACGCTTAATTCGCAATTACAGTGGTTTAAATGAAAAAATTCCTCCGTACCTACGGAATTCTGGTGCAATACAAAAATAGTTTTTAAATTGTTATAATGCTGTTTTAAATTAAAAAATAATTACATATTGTGAAATAAAGATGTAGTGAATTAATCAAAGAACCTTTGGTAGGTGTAGAAAAAAAATGATGTTAGGGAATAGTGGCGAAAAAATTTCTAAAATAAAATTGTATAAAACTTAGTGGGAAATTTTTTAAAGCTTTAGAGCTTTAGATTGTCTGAGCATCCTTTGGCGAGTTATCGAAAGCTCTTAAGCTTTAAAAAATTTGCCGCTTAGTTTTATTAATTTTATTTAGGATTTTGAGCCGCTATTCACTAACATCATTTTTCTGCACCTGCCAAAGGTTCTTTGATTTTGCACTACACTTTGGTTCGCAATGTTTAAAATTTGTGTATAAAATATTATTTTATTCCACCCCAGACACAGTTGCATCAAACAATTTAACTGCTGCTGGACCTTCAAACCAATTATCCTTTTGAAGTTCTTTAGATAAAAACATTTTATTTTGAAGTTCATTTATATTTCCGGAAATTGAACCACCAGTTACTGGCACGGTGTTGTTGCCATCAAAATACCAGGCAAGTCTTATTTCCCCACAAAAATCACCTGTCATATAGTCCATTGTAAAATCTGAAAAAGCAGCGGCTTCAAGATATGGTTCTTTCCTTAGTTCACTAAGAGTTTTGGTTCCTCCACTTATTTCTATGTTTTCAATAGCACCTGTTGGAGCTACTTTTAAATAATGTGCAAATCTTGTACTTCCAATATATCTTTTTAAAGTTCCATTTTCCAATATAGTTACAGGTTCTACTGCTAAACCATCCATATCAAAACCACTTGAACAAGTTGAGTTTTTCATAAATGGATTTAGCTTCATTGTTACAAGATCGCCTTTAACCGTTTTACCCTGAACTTTATCTCCAATTTTCCAAGTAGATTCCTTTCTATAAACCGAATCAGCTCCACATTTTGAATAGTAAAATTGAAAGAATTCTTTAATTGCTCCTTTAGTTAATAATACAGGAATACCTTTTAGCTTAGGAGTACTTTTAGCTATAGCCTTATCTCTACATATAGTTATCATATTTTCTACTTCTTTAGCTATTGCTTCAGTATCTAGTTCCGAAAAGTTTAAGCATTTATAAAGTTCAATTTCTTCTCCTTCCTCTTTCCAAGTTGTGATAAACTCAATCATACCTTCATAACTATTTTGCTCTACATTAACCCCTTCTGAATTTACTACACGAGTATAAACCTTATTTAAGAAAATTTCGCAGGAATTAATTCCGCCTTTTTCATAATTATCATTTTTATAAACGGCCTTTGTTAATTCATTCATCCAATAAGATAAGTCTTCTTTAGAAAAGCAACCTGCTGAAACTTTTTTATATCCAGCAGCTGATTTTACTAATGGATAATATTCATTTTTAACAAACTTTGCTGCAAAAGCTGCATCATTTATTACTTGTTCTATTTCTAAGTCGCTCATTGTAGGGTGAATATTTGTTTCTGCAGAGCCTTTGTATTTTTTGCCAGCTTCTTCAATATCTTTATACACTGTTACATTAAAATGATGTACACTTTTTGCTCTATCCATATCCACATTCTTTTTTACAAAGAAAAGTTCACTTGACTCTATCTTTCTTTCAATTATTTTATAGCCATCAATATTTTTATTGTTTTTTAAAATCATTTCTATCCTATCTAACATTATCCTAACCTCACTTTCGCTTTGATATAAGGTCCGCCAGATGAAGTTTTAACATACTCCTTATATCCTTTACCGCAATATCCAGCTCCATCTAATTCAACATTTTCAGAAACCATTGAAATTGATTTCAATAAATCCGGGACAAAACCAGTTATTACTACAGGCGATATTAAATTTCCAGTAAACTTACCGTCTTTAATTTCTTTACCTAAAAGAAGTATACATTGAATTCCCCAGTTTTTAGGGTCCTCCATTCCGCTAAACATTCCTTCTAAAAGATATCCATGTTTTATTGATGCAACCATATCTTCAACTTTGTCTTCTCCAGCCTCAAAAAATGTGTTAGTCATTCTTGCATATGCTTTTCTTTCAAAAGACTCTCTTTTACCATTCCCTGTTGGAGTAGTTCCTAATTTTATAGCTGACAACAAATCTGATATACCTGTTTTTAATATACCTTCTTTTATAACTACTGTATCCGTACCAATAGTACCTTCATCATCAAATAAATATGAAGATATATGTTTTGCTGCTGCTGCACCATCATGCATTGTAGTTAATTTAGAAGCTACTTCTTTGCCTATATATTCAGCACCTTTAGCTCTATTTTTAACAAACATGTCCATTTCCACTCCATGCCCAAAAGCTTCATGCGCTATTAAACCAGATACCTCCGGAGTGCATATAACTTCATATTCCCCTGGTTTAACTGGTTTTGCATCCAATAATTTTATATTTTGCTCTACTACATCCTTATATGCTTTTTTATATTCATCAACTAATTCTAAACCCTTTAATCCAGAAAAGCTCTTATAATAATACTTTATTTTTTCTTCTCTTTTAGCTACTGAATATAATATTCCATCACTAATTATATAGGATTGTTCTAAATCCTTTTTATTTGATATAAATATCTTAGAAATATGCATAGTATTATAATTTGCTTGAAAATTAATAAGTAAATCAGATTGTAACAAAGCTGCATCCTTAACCTCTGTCAAAGCTTTTATTATTTCTTCTGAACTTACATCTTCTGGATCATTTTCAACTTCACCAAAAAAGCTATTTTTAATTTCATCTTCCTCTATAATCTGATATGAATTTACCTTTGTATCTTTAGAAACTTTATTTAACTTGGTCTCTACTTCTTTAACAATACTACCTAGCTTATCTTCACTTATTTCATTGAAAGAGTACTCAGAATAATTAATTCCGTTATGAACTCGTATAACAAAACCTCTTTCAGCTATCATTACATCCTTTACTATTGTTCCTGTCTTAGAGACACTATAGGTTTTACCTCTTGTATCTGTACCTAAAACTGATACATATTTATACTTTTCTGATAGCATTCTAACTAACTCTTTTATAATTGGTTTACTATTTAGCAAAAACTTGGAACCCTTTACCTTCATATCCTATTCCCTCCTATTCGTCATACATAACTATTATACACATAAAATTTGTAATTAATATATTTTTTATAAAAAACAATAGCTTTTAGCAATAATTTTTCGTTAAAATTCATTTATTATCAGATATCACCCTACATCCGCAAATATAGATAGGCAACTTGGAATATTGAAATTGCAAATACCAAGTTTATCGTGACAAATTGTAATTTAACAGGATGAATTTCATATTAGCAACTTTAATTTTTCAAATTGCTTATCTATATCTACACTTAAGTTTAGAACTCTCAGCAAGTTTTAAGCAATTTCTAAGTAGACTTTAAACTTTAAAATGTATACTAAAAAAGTATTATATTAATTTAGAGTTTTTAGATAAATCTAACTAATTGATTAAGCTTTAAAACTTAGAAGGAAGGTAATTATGAAATGAATATATCATCAATATTTAATTCACTATATTCAAATTCTACTTATGCAACTACAAATATACAAAAAACTGATGCAGTATCTAGTGCGAGCAAAACTCAAAATATCCAAAAACCAGATGCAATATCTAGCGCAACAAAAAAAAGCGGAGGAGATCATTATTTTGAAGCTAGAGCTTAATTAAGTAACTTAAATATAAGAACTCTTTTTTAATACAAATACACTTTGCTTGGAAATAAAATTCCTCCAATTTTATTTTCAAGCAATATTAAAAGTAGTATTATACTCCTTTAATAATACAAAATACTGCTATACCCAAAACTGGTACAGCAGCATCTTTTCATATACAAATTTATAAAAATCGCTTATAAAATTTTCTAATTATTTATTAAATAACTCATCAGTAACTTTCCACCAAAACAATTTTTCTGTTTCCCTATACTTAATCATATTTATCTTCTTCAAGACCTTTTGAGATGCAAAATTATCTTTATTTGTAGCTGCAGTAATTGCTGATACTCCTTCTTGTTCCAATGCCCATTTAACTATTGACCTAACAGCTTCTGTCATATATCCTTTATTCCAATAACTTTCACTATTTAAGCCATATCCTATTTCTACTTCACCATTTTCATCGGGTCCTCCCTTAAAGCAAAGACCTCCAATTACTTTATTTTCTTCTATTAAAACTATTTGTATTAACATAAACCACATAGCATTACTAGTATCCTTCAAAGCAGCTTGATAAAAATAATTGGCAAATTCTATTTCTTCCTTAGTTTCTTTGCCACTACTATTTAAACCATTTTTTCTTTCAAATTCTTCCTTTCCATTTTCCCTTGAGCAAAGCTCTAAATCCGAAAGGTCCAACTGTAAAATTCTTAATCTTTCCGTTCTTATTTCCATCAATTTTAATATTCCTCCTCTAATTTAACAAGCATTCTAGAGGAGCCTTTTATTTTTTAAATAAACATTACTCCTCTAGTTTTAGTAAAATGAATAACTTTTATATTTGTCATTTAACATCACTCCTTTAAATATTAAACTTTGCAGTTTAAACACTCAGCATTCATATAAGATAGATTTTACATACATAATACTGCAAAGTTACATGTATTAATATTATTTAACTAATATTGTAAGCATGTATTCTATTATATAATATCAAATCTTTTATAAACATGCAAAAGCCTTTTTAATATACTTAATTTCATTTAAGAAGTACATTTATCATCGTATTACAAAATTTTTTATTTTCATTCCTCCAGGTATCATGACCTGAATGTTCAAACCAAATTAATTTTTTACTTGGTGCTTTAAGTTTATCGTAGTATTCCTGCACAAACTCAGTAGGTGCATTTATATCATGCCTGCCTTGGAAAATATAAACTGGTACATCTATTTTTTCATCTTGCTTGCGAAAATCTATACCATATAACTGTGGGTAAACACGATCATATGTCTTAATCATCCCTAAGATGTAGTTCAATTTATCATACAATCCATATTCCGGACCTGCCATTTCACTAAAAGTAGAATATCCAGAATTCCATATATTTTTATTTCTTTGCATACACTCGTCAAGATATGAATAATATGTCCATGCTTTTAAAACTGCTCCATTGCCATAGTATGGAGGAAGAGATTGCTTCTTAAGTTTTTCAACTACCTTAGAATCGCCATTTTCCTTAGCCATTTTTATTGCAGTATTATAATCATATAATTCGGTATCTGTAAAGCTAATCATTTGTCCAGTGCCAACAAAAGCAGAAAAAAGCTCAGGATGTTGTTTTACAAGCATTATACCTAATGCACTGCCCCACGACTCACCACAAACATAAATTTTCTTTTTGTTAAACCTCTGACACAAGTATTTAGTAAGTTCATATGCATCTGATACATATCTTTTGGGAGTAAGAAAATCGACTTTTACAGCATTGCAGGATTTTCCTGCTCCTGGCTGATCCCAATTAACTACAACAAAATTGTCTTCCAATGCTTTTAATTGTATTCGAGTAGCTGACAAAAGAGTCCCTCCAGGCCCACCTGCCAAAAATAATAATATTGGCTTATCTTTATTTTTTCCGCGTATAGTTATCCATTCATTACTGCCATTAAGCTTTACTTTTCTAAGTTCAGCAATGCTTCCGGAAACGACTTTACCGCCCTTACAAACAATTGGTGGTGTATAAGTCATATGCTGAGAACTTACTGTAACAATGCCAAGCATAAATAGCAATGTAAATGTAATAATAAGTTGCCTACGAATTTTTAAAATCCATGGCTTTATACCTGCCTTTTTTCTAGTAAATAATAAAACCCCTATAGTAATAATAATCATAACAACCATAATTAAAAAAGAAGTAAGTAAAGCTAAAATTGAAATAATCCCTATGGTAAGCTCTATAGGCACAGTACCCATAGTGGCTTTAAGCTTCGCTCTAATAAGAATGAAATAAACTGCTATAATAACTATTGCAAGTACAGCAGTAATTATATGCTTTTTTGCCAAATAAACTTTTCATTTTAAATTACCCCTTACATTAACTTTATAATACTTTAATAATACATAAACAATTAGTCATAAAAAAGTTACTGTAGTCATAATTTATGTTACTAAAGATAAACCACTGCGAAACTTAAAATTTATTTGCACCAAAATGCCGTCTTTGGGGCATTTTGGTGCAAATGAATTTTAATAGTTGAGCTGGTTTATCTATATTTTAAATACAAAAATCCATGAATTTAAAACACACAGTTATTAATTACTTTTTCTCAATTTTTCCCCTCTTTCCTTATAACTCTTATCATTTATTGACAAAACCTTAAACTTACCATTATCATACTCAAGTTTACTTACGCAGCAGTTATCCATATCCGTAATACACAAATCTTTATTTATTGCTTTAAGAAGTGCTCTAAGCATTCCTCCATGTACAACTAGAAGTATATTTCCACCGCCGCTTTGTGAATTTTCTTTACCTATAATGTTAAGTCCACTCATAACTCTTTTTATTAAAGTATCATAATCTTCTGCTTGTCCAGTTTCATCTAAAGCAGCACAGCTATCTATGTATGATTTTTCAAAATCACTAAAACTTCTAATTTCACTGAAAGAACTTACATTTAAATATTTCATTATATCGGTAAACATTATCTTTTCTATCTCACCCTCGTATTTACCACAGTAAACCTCTCTTAGTTCTGGCATTTCCTCTAATTTAAGGTTTTCGCTTGCTTTGTTTTCAGACATAATAATCCTTGCAGTTTTTACTGCTCTATGTAAATCACTACTATATGCAGCTTTAAATTCAATGTCTCTAAGCCCAACTGCTGCATCTTTTGCTGCTTCTATGCCTTCATCAGTAAGAACACCATCACACCAACCCTGAACTCTTCCTGCTTTGTTTATTATAGTTTGTCCATGTCTCATTAAATAAAATGTTACTTTATTGCCCATTTTCAATCTCTCCTATTTATATAACTCAAATTATAATTTATTGTTTGATAATTTATTATACAGTTCCTCTATAGCTTTATTTACATTATTATCATACACACCACCATGATAACATATTACAGTTTCCACGTCATATTCTGTGAGCTTCTTCAAAGAATCTGTATACAAGTTCATATCACAATTAATTGCCGAAGACATTTGACAAAGCATGCCATTTTCAACACTTAATGCATCTCCCGCTATGAGAATTTTATATTGTTCAAGATATAGACAAATATGACCTAGTGTATGCCCTGGTGTAAAGATAACTTTAATTCCTCCACAGTATGGTAATATTTCATCATCAATTAATGTTTTGTCTACATTAACCTTCGAATTTTCAAACCCAATTTTAAATTTTTCATATACGGCTTTCATTTCTGGTGATAATGAATCTAAGTTGTCCTCCATTTGTGCTAACTTAATAGGACGCTTTTCTCCATTTATATAACCTATTTCTTTTTCATGAGCAAATACCTTAACATTAGGTAATTCTTTTAATATACTTGATACACTTCCAATATGATCAATATCATGATGGGTTAAAATTACTTTGTCTAGTTTATTAAACGAAATTCCTGCCATGGCCATAGCTTCTTTAATTTGAGGAAGCTGTCCAGGACATCCTGCATCAACTAAAATCATATTACTATCATCTCTAATTAATGTTGGATTAATAATAGCTTGATTTCCCATAATATTAAAAGATATTTCAAGCATTTCGATAAAATTATTTATTTTCATTTATTTATCCCCCTAAAAAAGATATTTTTTCTATTGACTTAAATTTAATTATGTGATATAATTAAATTTATTATATATTTATAAGTATACGTTATTAACTAACTAATGTCAATAAATTTTAAAAATAGTAAAATGCTGTATCAAAATAGGTGCAAACTCCTATTTTGATACAGCATTTTTTAAAACATAGCCTTTTAATTAAGTTCTGCTTATTCATACTCTTTAAAGCTATTTTTGCTTTCTATATTGAAACATTATTAAAACATCCGAATGCACATACTCTCCATATTTAACAAATCCCATTTTCTCATATAAATGATGATTTCTATAACTTTTAAATGGTGTTATCAATGACCACTCAGTTGCATCTTTGTATACCTCATCAATATATTTTAAAGCCTTTTGCCCAATGCCTAAGTTTTGACACTCCGGAATAACACTAAAAGTTCTAAGAAAATATTTATTGTCTTCTTTTTTTGAAATAATTATATCACCAATTATCTCATTATCCTTAAGTATTTTGTACACTATAACATTTTCAATTAAACCCAACATTCTATCTTCAGGTTCATTATATGAAGGGCATTCTCCATACTTAATGTAATCCTCATAAAAACTCTTACTTTGGACTTCAATAAGCCTTTTAACGTCACCTTTATCTGCCAATTTAAATTCTATATTCATATTTTACATCTCCTTAAAACTTTTAATATATTTACATTATAAGTCTACATTTTTACTGTTTTTTGATGTTTTTTATTAACTTTTATAAAACTAAATCTACAATGCTCATAGTATGCTATAATTTAGTTAATATTTTAAGTTATAGGAGATAAAAAGAATGTATTATAGAGAAAATATAAATAATGCGCTTGAATATATAAATGATAACTTAGCAAATGATATATCTATTGCTGACATTTCAAACGCGGCTGGCTTTTCAACTTCGCATTTTTATAAATTGTTTGCTTCTTCAACAGGCTTTACAATCAAAGAATATTTACGAAATAAACGTCTTAGTAAAGCTGCAAAAAAGCTTGTAAAATCTGATAATCGAATTATTGATATAGCTATGGATACTGGATTTAACTCCCATGAAGTATTTACAAGAGCTTTTACTTCATTATATGGAATATCGCCTATAAAATATCGAAAAAGCAGAAAGGAAATTTTACTTTACGAGAATTTTAATAATTTCGGTAAATCCATAAAAAATAGCTTTAGATATAAGGATGACATAAATATAAATGTTGAGGTAATTAAAAAAAAGGAAATTTACCTTGCCGGAATGGACTTAAAAACTAATGTTATTGAAAATATAAAGAAAAAAACTCTTCGTAATTTTTGGCAAAGTGCATTCTTACCAAATACATATAAAATAAAAAATATAATTGATCCAAATAACAAAATATATTTTGAAATTACAAATCCAAAAACAAATGAATTATATCATCTAGCATGTTTTGAAGTATACTCTTCATTTGTTCCTAGTGGAATGATACTTAAGGTTATTCCACCACAAAAATATGCGGTTTTCACACCTGAGAAGCCACTTTCAGCTTTGGAATATAGTTCACTTATCACCTATGCCTACGGTGAATGGCTGCCAATTTCAGGATATCAATTAGCCGATAAATTTACTTTTGATGTAACACATAGCGAAAAAAATTCAAGTGGCTATATTAACAAAAATATGAAGGTATACATTCCTATAAAATAAAGCCTCTGCTTTTTAGCAAATCCTGGCATTCCGCCATTGTATCCACCCCATTTTTCATACCCCTGAAAACCAAATTCAAATCAATAAACTTGTTTTGTAATAAAACTATTTTACTTTTTGTGTTTACATAACCTCATTTGTAATATATAATATAAATATACATTATATTACATATAATAACAAAATATTTTGTTTTACATAATATTAATTTAAAGTTATGTAATAAATAGGAGGAGGATATATTTAATGAAACATTTTTCAAAAAAACTATTTTTATTTTTTATGCTTTTAGGGATAAGTTTAACTTCCATTTTAATTTCATCTAAAACAGTTCATGCTGCTAATTATTATATAGCTCCATACGGTAATGATGACAATTTAGGAACTTTTGCCTCTCCTTTTGAAAGCATTACACAAGCCCAAACAGTAGCTTCTTATGGTGACACAGTTTACATATTAGGTGGAAGCTACAATAATTTTAAAATTGCTGCTTCAGATTCCAATTATAATTACGTTAATAATATAACTAAAAGTGGAATTACTTATAGAGCATATTCTTCTACAAATGTACCAATTTTCGATTTTTCAAAAGTTCCTGCTACTAAACGTGTTGCAGCTTTTCACATAGCTCCAGGAGTATCAAAAGTCACTTTTCTATCGATTCAAGTAACAGGTGTTCAAGTTGGTAATCAAAAACAATCCGAATGCTTTAGGGTAGAAGGTAATGCCACCTTTAACCAAGTAGCTTGCCATGACAATGCTGCTAATGGCTTTTATTTTGTAAATCATGGCACTGGAAGTTGCATTAAATGTGATTCTTACAACAACATAGGAACTACATCATATTCAATTGGAAATACAGATGGCTTTGGAGCACATGGTGATGGTGTTACCTTCCAGTACTGTAGAGCTTGGAACGATAGTGATGATGGTTTTGATTGTTTAACTTCAAGAGGTTCTAATACTTTTGATCACTGTTGGGCCTTCAATATGAGAGCTGGTGGTGACTCCAATGGTTTTAAAATTGGTGGCTATGCAAGCGGTACTCCTTTTAACCCGGCTCCAGTTCATACTGTAAAGTACTGCATATCAGCAGATAATAATGCTCATGGCTTTTATGCAAATCACCAGCCAGGACAAGCTGCAACTTGGACTTATAATACAGCCTACAATAATAGACTTGGAAATTTTGATATGCTTGAACGTGTAAGTCCAGATGATCCAACGGATATTCCAGGAACAAGAGAAATACTACACTATAATCTTGCATATAGCGGAATTTCACTAAAAGATTCCAATCTTCCTTACGCAAATGCAAATAATAATTCATGGAATACAGATGGTATAACTGTATCAGCTTCAGATTTTCAAAGCTTAGATGTAAATGAGTTATCTAAAAGTAGAACTGCAAATGGTAATTTACCTGATATTACATTTATGCGTCCTGTTAGTGGAAGTGATATTTCAGGATTGGGATGCTTTTAAATATTTCCAAATAAAAACCCCTCTCTCTATAAAAATTGGGGGTTTTATGTTGAATTTCAACTAATGATACTCTTAAAAATATAGGCAAGTTCTCGCATCCAAAGGGAATTTGGGGTGGAATGAACACTTTGAACATCTCAAATATGTGGCTTAGTAAGTAATTTCATACGTTAACCTTAATAAAGAAGGGAATTAGTCCCCTCCTTTTTATATTATTTCAATGTTGAATTTTTTACCAAATTGAATTTCTATATTTTCAGCAGCAGTACACGCCTTTATATCTTTTAAAGTCTTTTGTAAATATTCATTTTGATTTTCTGGAATACTGATTTTCAATTCATTTATCTTTTCCTTTAAGGAAATACTTTTTTCAGATTTATATTTTCTTACATCACCTATAATTCCTTTAACACTTTCTCCAAAATTCAATATATCTTTATTTACATCATCTCCCTTAATATCCCATTGCATTATATGAATTGAAGCCGCTTTTTCAAATTGCCTATAGAAGTCTTGGTATATTTCTTCAGTTATATAAGGTACATATATAGCATAAAGCTTTAATATTTCTAAAAGCGCTGTATGCAATGCATATTGACCTGATTTTCTTTCTTCTATCCCATGAATTTCTGGTTTATACAGTCTATCTTTTACTATTTCAAGATAGTCATCACAAAAATCACTCCAAAAAAATTCATCTATCTCATGTTTTGCAAGGCCAATTTCATACTGATTTAAACACACTTTCATAGCGCTCTCTAAAATTTTAACTTTTTCAATTATCCACTCATCAATTGGAAGCAGCATATTAGGCTTCACCCCATCGAAATCCTCCATATGCATAATGCAAAATTTTGATGCATTCCAAAGTTTGTTTAAAAATTTCTTTGATATTTTGAGTTCATCTTCAGAGAACATAGTATCAGTTCCAAGCTTTGCATTAGCTGCCCAATACCTAAGTGCATCCGCTGAATGCCTCTCAATTAACTCCTTTGGCGATGCCCCTGAATTATTTTTAGATTTACTTATTTTCTCTCCTTTCTTAGCCAAAACAAAACCGCTTATCATAACATCCTTCCAAGGCAACTTTCCCATATGAAACAAGCTTCTAACTATTGTGTAAAATGCCCAAGTTCTTATTATTTCGTGTGCTTGTGTTCTCATGCCCATTGGAATAAGTTTTTCAGTTAGGTCATTTTCTGTATTCCATTTTGCATTTATAAATGGAGTTAATGAAGAAGTTGCCCAGGTATCAAATACTGCTGTTTCTGGAATAAACTCTGTGCTTCCACAGCTGCATTGCTCTTGCGGCATTGTTTCAAGTGGATTTATCGGAAGCTCATTTTCCTTTGCAAAAATAACCTTGCCGCACTTTTTGCAGTACCATATAGGAAATGGAACTCCAAAATATCTCTGCCTTGATATACACCAATCCCATTTTAAATTTTGAACCCAAGTTGTATATTTGTTTTTCATATAACTCGGATACCAATTTATTTCATCTGCTGCCTTTAAATATCTTTCCTTCTCACTTAAAATATCTATATACCATTGCTTAGAATTTATTATTTCTATTGGCTTCCCGCATCTCTCATGAACTGAAACTGCGTGAGTTATTGTTTCACTTTTTATTAAAAGGTTATTTTCTTTAAGAAGTTCTATTATGATTTCTCTTGCTTTTAAAACCTTATTTCCACCTATAAATGGAACATTATCAGCTATTTTGCCATTGCTTTCTATAACCCTTTTGTAAGGCAATTTGTACTTTTCATACCAGAAAGCATCTGTTGTATCGCCAAAGGTTGCGCACATTACTATTCCTGTTCCCTTATCAATGCTTACCTTTTCGTCAGACAAAATTGGTATGTCAAAATTGTACAATGGAACTATCGCTTTTTTGCCTATATATTTACTGCGCTTTTCATCCTCTGGATTTATAAACAAACATACACAGCCATATAAAAGTTCTGGTCTCGTTGTTGCAACTAATAGCTCCTCTCCATCTACTATAAAGGGTATATAATTAAAAGTACTTTCTATATCCTTGCTTTCAAGTTCCGCCTGAGCAATTGAAGTTTGACAGTTTGTGCACCATAAAACAGGCGACTCCTTAATATACGCCTTGCCTACCTTTGCCATATCCAAAAATGCTTTTTGAGATATCTTTTGCGTATTTTTACTTATAGTTTCATATTGAAGGTTCCAATCTACGCTAAAACCCATTGAAAGCCAAAGATTTTTAAATTCCTCAACATATTTTTCTGTGGTTAGTAAGCATTTTTCTATAAACTCACTCCTAGGCATAGTTCCTGCCCTCATACCTTCTTCCTTCTCAACAAGCCTTTCTGTTGGAAGACCATTGTCATCAAATCCAAAGGGATAAAATACATTTTTCCCCTGCATCCTTTTAAATCTTGCTATTATTTCAGCTTGAGTATATGAAAATATATGACCTATATGAAGTTTTCCACTTACCGTTGGCGGCGGAGTATCTATTGAAAAAGTCTCCTTTTCACTTTCAAAATCATATTTATATATATTAGCTTCCTGCCAATAATCTCTCCATCTTTTTTCTGCTTCAGCTGCGTTATATTTTTTATCTAACATTTTATTTACCTCCATCACATATCAGATGACAGAGTACAAAGTACAGAGTACAGTTAATGTTAACTTTCTGCTGTAGCAGAAAATTTTTTAAACTTAATGCTGACGCATACTTATAAAGATAACTAAATAATTATCTTATCAATCAAACATAATAAACTTTTTGATTTTAACCTATTATTTTGTAAGATTCAATAAAGATTTTTCGTAGTGAGGCGGAGAAAAATCAACCTTCACTGTACTCTGTACTTTGTCCTTTGTACTCTGTTTTAACGATTTATCTTCCTAACTGCGCATTTTAGAAAAATAAAAAACCCTTCGCTCTATAAAATATATAGGGCGAAGGGTAAATCTCCGTGGTACCACCTAAGTTTGTACATACGTACACTCTCAATAATAATACGGGCATATATTCTGCCGATACTACTTCCCTTTTAACAGTGGGAACTCCGTTAAAGCCTACTCACATAAAGTTTTCGGTTTAAAGCTCCGAGACTACCTTCATTAAGACCATCCTGGGAAATTTCCACCAGCATTCCCTCTCTTTATTTAGGGTACATAACTACTCTTTCTCATCAAAGCTTTTATTTGTAATATTAATATTGTGATAAATATTATCACTATTAATATATGTTGTCAATACCAATTTATACAAACAATTGGTATTTATTGAATAAACTCATTTGCTTCATTTAGTATTCTTTTTGAACTCTCAAATTGAAAAGCATTCATTGCTTCCTCTAATCTTAACTTCACTTAGTATCATGAAGAAAGAAAAAATTGAAACTATGGCTAATACGACAGTAATTAATTTTTTTAATGCGACGAAGCATTGTTACTTCGCTATTTTTATTTAAGCTATGTTTTAAATAAGTGTTGATTTTCACACTTATTTAAAACATAGCCTTTATTTATTTACAACTGTAATTGCTTCGTCCTCATGTAATTCTTTAAGCATTGTATCATAGGCTTCTATTTCCACAGTTTTAGCACTGCCAATTTTATAAACCCTTATATTGGCATCTTCGCTTTTATACTTTTCAGTTAAAATAGATTCATTTTCTTCTTTTAAAAGTGTTCCATTGACTTTTACTCCTATGTCACCGCCATTTGGACTAACTATTGTTTTACCTTTATATTTATTATTGTATTTAACTATTAAGTATTCTCCATCAACTTTAAGATTTTCAATATCAATTGCTGCACTGTCATTTAACCTTAATTCAAATTGTGAAAATTTATCTAAATTTACTTCCTTACTACCTACTTTTATTCCTTTAATCCCCTCAAAATATCTAGGAATCAATTTTAGCTTACTAATATTTTTATTATTAATAAAATTCATGCTAAACAAATTTTCATTATTTTTTCCCCCCTTACTAGTTCCACCTGTAAACTTAACCTCATTTCCATCCTGATCGAGCACTAAAAAATCAACCATTTTATCATTATCACTCTCAGCATGATATTTTATATTAGTTGTCAATGGCGAAACAATTACTTCATCAAGCATAAAATCTTCACCAGCAATATTAAATTTATCCTTCACCTTTTCCACATGGGTATCCCTTTTGATATCTTTTGTATCCATTGAAAATTTTGTTCCCCAATCACCTTGTTTGTCGAAGATGTTTTTAATTCCTACATCCAAATTTAAATTTTCAGGTAGATTTTTATCGTCTAAGTCTATATCCATCAAATATTTCACTGTATTTTGATTTATAACTTTTGTGTAAAACGATCCACCTGTCGATATATATTTTCCGTTAAGCTTTAAGGTTAATGGAATAAATAATGTTTCTGGATTCTTTATTGCTGCATTGTTATTTTTTATCGTAAAACTTAAACTTAGCATATTACTATCTACAGCTGCATTTTCAAAAGTTACATCAATGCCTTTTTGTGATTTAGTTTTTCCGATTATTTTTGTATAATAAGCATACTTACTATTTGTACTTACAAGCTGCTGATTAAATAAATCGCCTAAAACTGGAATATCTTTAGCCCATACAGGATTTACAACTGTTACAGAGGTTACAACTATTAAAGCTGCAGCAGCAGCGCCAACTAATTTTTTATTTTTATTTTTCTTTCTTATAGTTTCCATAAGCTTTCTCTTTCCTCTTTTTCTTTCCACTTCACTCACTTCTAACTCAGTAACCCCACTAAAATCAATTTTAGTTTCATTTAATAACTCATATATATCCTTCATACCTAAACAACCTCCAATTTAATATTATTGGCTTTTATTTTTAGCTTTTTTTTACTTCTAAACACCCTGCTATCAACAGCCGCTTTGCTTATACCAAGCTTTTCTCCAATTTCCTCAGCTTTTAATCCTAAAAAATACTTCATAATAAAAATTTGTTTATCTAATTCTTCAAGTTCACAAAGCAGTTTCATAACATCTTTTTTATTTTCATTTATCATAATTTCATCTTCTAAAGTATTTTTCTCTTCTATATCAATTGAATCCATAATATCTTCTGTTCTTTTCATTAATTTCCTATAGTAATCAATTGCTTTATATTTTGCTATAGCACCTATCCAACTTCTAAATATCTTTTCATCGCCTTCAAATTTATTAGAATTATTCCAAACCGCTAAAAACACATCATTTATGCACTCTTCTACAACACCATTATCTTCAAATCTCAATAACACCTTACAAACAATTCCCTTTACTAGTGGAATATATTTATCATAGGTATACTCTAGTGCATCTTCCTTTTTCCTCTTTAACCTTTTAATAAAATTTTCACTATTTGATCTCATCTTATTTCCTCACACTTCTAAAGATAAACAACTTAATTCAGAGTACAAAGTACAGAGTACAGAGTACAACGAAGGATGACTTTTCTCCGCTATCGCTACGAAAAATCTAAAAACTTATTTTTTTATTGCCTACGCAATCGCGCCATATATGGTGCGGAGAGAAGCTGACAACATTTGAATTTACCATATTGTTCATCTACATATTGTAAAAGCCTTTACACTATATATAACGATATAAAATAAAAAAGTTAGCATATTATTTTAAATTCTTTGGATATGTTTTAAATAAGTGTTGATTTTCCTACGCTCATAAACATTACAGAAATATCTATAAACTTGAGTGTCATGTTATGCGATGGTAATATCGTATTGAACAAAATCATCAGCTTATAGGGGACGTTAACATGAAAACTTTAAAATTTAACAACGAATTAAAAAATTTTTATATATTACAATTAGGTCAATTTATTTCTCAATTCGGCAGTAAAATGACAAGCTTTGGATTAATTTTATGGGCATATGAACACAGTGGCTCTGTATTATCAATATCAGCTTTAACAGTTTGTACACTTATTCCTTCTGTATTACTTAGTTTTTTTGCAGGAAGTTTTATTGACGGATGGAACAAGAAAAAAATAATGCTAATAGCAAATCTAATTGCAACATTTTTTTCAGTTATCACATTATGCTTAATTTTACTTAACAGATTAGATATTGTTTACTTATATATAATTAATTTTGTACTCGGAATGGTAGATGCCTTTGAGGACCCAGCTTCCAATGTAATAATTTCATTAATAGTTCCAAAAGATTATTATACAAAGATAAGTGGCATTCGTTCTTTTGTAGCAGCATTCAATACCACCTTTTCACCTATACTTTGTACTGCTTTTTATGCTTTACTTGGATTAAATTTAATTATATTTTTCGATCTGTGCAGCTTTATATTTGCTTTCATATGCTTATTATTTTTTGTACATGTTCCAAATGATAAACTAAAAAAGCAATTAAATAAAGACAAGTTTCTTTCAAATTGCAAGCAAGGATTTGTTTATCTTAAAAATAAGAAAGGCATTTTGCACCTTATACTTTTTATGTCCTTTGTTAATCTTATTGCTTCTATAGAAAGCTGCAATCTTACACCAATGATTTTATCTAGAAATGGAAACAACAAATACGAACTCGGTATGGTAAGCAGTATGGTTGGTATAGCTGGTATTATTGGCAGCATTATTGTAACTATAATGAAGGAACCCAAGAAAAGAGTTCCTATTATTATAAATTCAATGATATTATCGTTTTTACTTTGTGATATTCCTCTTGGAATGGGACACAAATATTATACTTGGATGCTTGCAATATTCTTAGGCTACTTTTTAGTTCCATTTTTAACAGCTAATGTTGAATATTTAATGAGAACAAAAATCCCACTAGAAATGCAAGGTAGAGTTTTTGCTGCAAGAAATGCTTTGCAATACTCCTCTATCCCAATTGGATATATTTTAGGCGGCATTTTAACAGATAAAATATTTAAACCTTTTATGGATAAGCCCTCTTCTATACAAAATTTCTTTACTCATATTGTCGGAAATGCAAAAGGAGATAGTAATGGTTTAGTATTTATATTAATTGGTATTGTAGGTTTTATTGGGTGTTACTTATTTAAATTTGATAGTCATTTAAAATCATTAGATGATAAAGTTTATGGCGCTAAATAATACAAACTCCACTTCCTTCTTCTCATATATAATATGCAATAAATCTATCGTTCCATCCCTAAGTTCCTCATAAAACACTACTTTCACAAAAATGGTGAACTCAATATCAGAAAATGCATCAATTACTTAGTATTGCTAAACCGTTGCGTAAAAATATAAATAATTACAATTAAATATTATTTTAATCTATTGACAAAATATCACTTGTTATATATCATTAGATATATAACAAGTGATATTTAATAAGTTAAAGGAGAATTAATATGCCACCAAGTATAAAAATAACAAAAGAAATGATTTTAGAAACTGGATATAAACTAGTAATAGCAAGCGGAATTGAAAGTGTAAACTCAAGAAGTATGGCTAAAATGCTTGGTTGTTCTACCCAACCTATTTTTAGTCAATTCCCAAGCATGGAAGAATTAAAGCAAAGCATACATGATCTTGCCTGCCAAAAATTTGAACATGATGTATTCTGCGATACCAATTTAGATTCTTTCATGCGTAGTAGCTATCTCAAGGTAATAAATTTGGCAAAAAATCAAAAAAACATCTTTAAATTGATTTATTTATCAGAATATTGCATTGGTGAAAATTTCATTAATGCTAGAATGAATTTTGAAAGTAATAAGAAAATCTGGTATGAAATTAAATTAAAATATCAGCTTAATGACAATGAGTGCTCGGACATTCTGGAAAGAATAAGTCTGCTAGTTCAAGGAATAGCGACTGTAATAGCAACTTCAAATATTCAATACAGAGATGAACAAGTAATTGCTATTGTAGAAAATACATTGGAAGATATAGTGATGGGAATTAAAGAAAGGAGAAAAAAAATATGAAAACAGTCTTTATTACAGGAACCTCATCAGGCATCGGGCGTGAAACGGCTAAATTGTTTTCTAATAATGGATGGAATGTTATTGCCACTATGAGAAAACCAGAGATTGAGACTGAACTTAACAAAAATAAAAATATAAAAATCTTAAGATGCGATGTTAAAGAGACGGAAAGTATTAAGCAAGCTATTAAAGAAGGTATTGATTATTTTGGAAAAATTGATGTACTAATAAATAATGCTGGCTTTTATACTATTGGAGCTTTAGAAGCAGCAACAGAAGAACAGATTCGGAATCAGTTAGATACCAATCTATTTGGATTAATAAATACTACAAAAGAAATGTTGCCATATTTTAGAAAACAGAAATCTGGCATAATTATTAATATTTCTTCTATTGCTGGCAGAACAGCAGTTCCGTTGCAAACATTATACCATGCAACAAAATGGGGGGTAGAAGGATTTTCGGAATCGTTGCAATATGAATTAAGTCCATTTAATATAAAAATAAAAATAATCGAGCCAGGTGTAATAAAAACAGATTTTTACGGACGCTCAATGACGGTTATGGAGAATAACGATTTAGACGATTATAAAGCTTATTCTCAAAAGGTTGTTTCTAATTTAGTTACGAATGGAAATAATGGGTCTAATCCTTTAGAAGTAGCAGAAACGATTTTTAAAGCAGCTAATTCTAAAAGTGATAAAATGCGTTATCCAGTTGGAAAATCAAAGAATCTAATTGCATTAAATAATATTCTTCCAGATAAAGTATTTCATAATTTGGTAAGTGCTGAAATGCAGAAGTGACAAAGCAAAAATAACGGACGTCTTAACAGCCACAAAATGGTATTACCGTTCTTGCTTTACAGTTCATTAAAATGGTAATTACTATATCGTGGCTGTTTTTTACACGAGTCGTTGTTGCACCCCACTATAATCAGAATAACATTACATCGTTAACACAAAACTATAAAATTTATTTGTTATTTTCATATAACCTTCTTACTTCTTTCAACCCCTCAACTATCTCTCTCTTAGAAAAATTATATTTACTAAGCCTTTTTTCATCCCATTCATTTAATTCTTTATAAAAATACAAGGCAGTTTCTAAATTTTTAGCCGACCTATTTGTTTCTATTTCTTCAAATAGCATATCCTCAGCCTCATTAATTTTCCCCTCATTCATATATCTTTTAATCATAATTTCTAACAATTTATCTTCAGAAATAACTACACTATTAGTACTTTCATCAATGCAGCTTTCCACAGCATTCTTACCAGCAGCTATACTGACTAGTAAATTAGAAATTCCCTTTATTATTCTTTGTATATAATCATTTTCGTTCACCTTAAACACTCCCAATTTAGTTAATACCTTTATCATAGTTATCACAATACTAACTGTCAATATATGCCCATCTCATTTTACATACTTTTTGGCACCTTGATACAATTCCCATACTTCCATTACTATTATTTTTATGTAAAAAACATACTTAATTGTAGATTAACTTTATTTTTTTAACTATTTCACACAATTTTGTTATTTCACAATCATATACCACACTTGTTTAATTATTACATTTATACTAAGCTGATTATATTAAGGAGGTTTTATAATGAATAGATTAAAAAAATATTTAATTTCATTCGCTATTTGTGCTATTGGTACATCATCGCTTATTGGTGGAAATGCTGCTTGTGCTGCGTCATTACCTACCGTACCTAGTATAAATATTGAAAATCAATCAATCTTAAATAACTGGATTTCTATGCCGCTTAGGGAAAATGTATCAAAAGATAAGGTTTGGAATATTAATTTAAAAAATTCCATACAAAAAACAGATGTATCTGATTCATCAATTTTTGTTTTAGATGATAACCAGAAAAAAGTAAGTACAACCCTTACTCTATCAGCTGATGGCAAACAAATTAAGGTTACACCAACTAATAGTTATGCACCAGGTCATTCATATGTGCTATACATTATAGGTTCTGCAAATGGAACCTGCATGCCATTTACTATTAATTCAGATTTTGTACAGGTTGATCAAAATTCTAATAACCAAAGCATCACTTTAGCAAAGGGTTCTACACTTCAATTAACCCTTCCAAATGTAGGTGCTGACGGCGGTTACTCTTGGGACTTACAATCATTTGACAATTCCTTACTCGAAAGCATAAGTAATTTCAACATAATAACTGCATTTAATCCATCACACTGCCCAAGTACTTCTTTAAATACTCGCTGGCTATTTAAGGCAAACAATGTTGGAGCAACTACTATTGAACTTCAATATAAAAGATCCTTAGGTGAAATTTCAACTATAAATACTTTTAAACTAAACGTGAATGTAAAGTAATATACTATTAGAGATAAACCGCTTGAAACTACCAAAATTAATTTGTATCAAAATGCCACCTTCTAGGCATTTTGATGCAAATTGATTTTGCTGTGAATTGTTCATTAACTAAACATAGCCTTTATTTAAATTGGAAATTTTCATAATGCAATTCATTAACCTTTGCATTGCTACTTTCGAACTGTTTTCTTAAGGCTTCTCTCATAGGTTTAGGTCCGCAGAAGTAAACATCAAAATTTTGTTTTATTTCTACCTCCTGCAATATCTTATCTGCTGTTAAAAATCCCTTTTCTTTAGAGTTTATAAGATGTAGTTTTATATTTTGTTTATTTTCAGCTAAAGCCTTCAATTCATCAACATATGCTCCCTCTTCTGCATTATTATATGCATAAAAGAAATCAACCGAGTAATTTTTAGGGATATCACTTTGAAGGAAACTTCTAAAAGGTGTAACACCAATTCCTCCAGCAATCCATATTTGATTTTCTAAGCCTTTGCTATAGTGAAATTTTCCATGTGGGCCTTCTACCGAAAACTTATCTCCAACTTTAAGTGTTTCAAATAATTTTTTTGTATCATCTCCAAGCCCTTTAATAGTAAATTGAATCTCTCCTTTTTTAGGAGCCTCACTTATAGTGAAGGGATGAGACGCAAAATTATTTTTATCACCCTTTATTTTTAAGAAAGCAAATTGACCTGGTTTAAAATCCATACTTTTACCTATTGAGCCACCTGTAATTTCTAAAGTACCATTAGCTACGATATCTAATTTTATAGCTTTAAACTTATATTTAAATCCTAAACTCTCATATATAAACACACTATATAAAACTGATAAAATACCTATTAAATTTATAAAATCCATCCATAAACTAAAGGCACCAAAAGATAAAGCTGCATAATCTGAACTTCCATAATAATGATAAAGCCCCATTGCATAAGCTAAAATCATAAACTTGTGAATATTTTTCCATCTTTCATAATTTAATTTTTTTGCTAAGATAGCCACAAGAATAAGAATTACAAATAAATATAAACTGAAGCTTCCATACATTGCATAAGGATCTCTTGGTATTTTAATTCCAGAACTTATTTGAACTTTTTTTCCAATACTTATTGTTATATTGTGAATTACAACTAAAACAAGTGCTGAAATGCTTAAATATTTGTGATATATATATGATTTATCCAGTCCATCAAACAAATCATCTAAAAATCTATGTCTTGTAGAAATAAAATTTATAAATGCAAAAGCCACCAATGCAAAAGCAGCTAAAAGCTCCGAATACTCAGTTACAGTCGGAATTGTCCTCGTAGGTTTCGCACCCACCCATAAAATTGCTGTTATAACAATACTTAATAATATAACTATAATTCCAGATTTTCTTTTCATTTTTGTTCCTCCCTCACTCTATAGATAAACCAATTCAACTACTAAAATCAATTTGCATCATAATGATTTATCTCTAATACTTCTTTTAACCTTATAGCTGCACATTTTCTTATTCTTAAATACGAAGAATAAATTCCACCTGCAAGCATTACATATAGAATACAATTAAATAAAATCTTTAAACCATAACTCCCTAAGCAATTAAAAAGACATGCTATTGCCGGGATAACAAGAAAAGCTGCTGATACTATTCTTCCTATCTTATCAAAAACAAATACACTATTCGAATTACTATATTGTTTAATAAGCTTCGAAGTAATTACAAATTCTAAAAATTTTAAGCATACAAAAATGAAAAACCATAATGGCAATACATTAAAATTTATTAGAGCTACATATGAAATAATTATGTATAATAAATCAGCTGACACATCAAGCTTTGCTCCAAATTTTGATGCCGCATCTAATTTTCTTGCAATCTTCCCATCTATTAAATCAGAAAAACAAATCATAGCAAAAGCCCCTAATATCCACATGAAATATACATTATTATGTGAAAAACTTTTTTCAATCAAAAACAATAATATAAAAGTCATAACTATTCTTGACACCGTTATTATATTAGGTATACGGTTAATCATCTTTTTCACAATATTCGCCTCCTCTAAAACCAGCACTATTTTGGTATACTTTATACTTTTAATTATAATACGAGAACTTTAATACAAACTGAGAGTTTCCTTAAAGTTTGCTGAGAAATATGAAAATTTAAGTTCTATATAGTGAAACTAGTTCAACTATAAACTATATATTCACCATAATCCCTTGAAGATTGGTATTTTGGAACATAAATAGTTTGAGTTTCGCAGTAGTTTCACTTTAGATAAACCATTTCAACTATTAAAATTCATGTGCACTATAATGCCCAGAAGACGGCATTTTGGTACAAATAAATTTTAAGTTTCACAATGGTATATCTTTATCAACATTCTTTTAAAACTTAGCCTAATTATTAAATATTTAAAAAATTCCAACTTTTTATACAAATATGGTCTAATTATACTATAATGGGCTATAATCGTATATATTATTTATAATATTTTACCAAAAGTTAATTTTTAAAGACAAGTATTTGCAACATTCAAGGATCGTCTGAAATCGCTTAACGTAAAAAATAATTTTCTTAGGGAACCTTTCTTAGAGCTAAATCATCTATCATATGTACGGAGGTGATTAATAATTGGATTTCAAAAATAGTACTATTGAAGAAATGAGCTTTAACTTAATTAATTCAACAATTTCAGTAAAAGAAACATTTGTGGATCTTATACAACAAAATAAGATTTCATTGTACAGGCTTTCCAAAAGCATTTTAAAAAATGAAGCAGACGTAGAGGATGCTATTAGTGAGACTATTCTAAAGGCATATAAAAGTATAGATAACTTAAAATCCTTTGATAGCTTTAAACCTTGGTTAATGAAAATACTTGTAAATGAATGTTACTCAATATTAAGGCAGCATAAAAAAATTGAACTGCAAGAAGATTTTAGTGACTGCACCGGAAGCTATGAAGATAATCACGGGGATGGTCTTATGGTTTATGTAGAAAGATTAGAAGAAAACTTTAAGGCAGTTGTAATTTTATTTTACTATGAGGATTTAAGTATAAAAGATATAAGTAAAATATTAAAAGTAGCCTTTATAGCTGCAACTATATCTACAGTTTTGGCAACAACTACAGTAATGGCTGCTACTCCAGAGGTTAGAAACTTAGTGGGTTCAGTTATATCTTATTTCAATAATAATGATACAAGATATTCCGCTGATAAAACTAATTTTGAAAAATTCAACAAAGCTGTTGGAGTATCCTCTTATGATAAAAACATAAAATTCACCGTAAACAATATAGCTGTTGATGACAACTTCATAAACGTCTTCTTAACTATTGAAAGTAAAAATCCTGTTTCTATAAATAAAACTGGTAAAGATGAGCTTTTTGAATCACAATTTTCAACACCATTTCTTGATTTTAAAGTAAATGGAAAAACACTAAAAGCATCTAATAATAATGATAATGATGCATATTTTGAAAACGGCAAAAGGGTTTTAAAATCCATGGTTAGATTTAACGTATCCCAATTAAGTTTACCAGAAACCTTCAATTTAGAAATAAGCACAAACAATATATGTAATGTTAAAGGAACTTGGAAAATACAGACTTCTGTCGATAAATCTAAAGTACTTGTAAACAGCAAAACTGTGAAACCTAACATAAACAAAACTATTTCTATTAATGGTATTCAGGATGAGCTTGCTATAGATAAAGTTTTAATATCTCATTTTGGAAATCAAATTGTAGTAAGTGAAAAAAATTCACGTGGTACTATTAATCCATTTGCTCTATTTGATGACCGAGGAATTTCCCTTGATATTTTAAACACAGATACGGTTGGACCTATAAATGGTAAGTCAACAAACTCTTTTGAATTCTTAAAAGCAAATTTAAATACAAAATACATTGATTTAGTTCCAATAAACTATCTAAATTATGAAGGATCTAAAAATGAAATTGATTTAGAAAAACAACCTATATCAAAGCTTCCTATAACTTTTAAAACAAGTACTATTGGCAGTACCATTGTTGATAAAATTTCTTATGATAAAAACTCAATAAGAGTAAATTACCATAAAGATGGAGTCACTTTATTTGATCCTGAATTTGAATTCTTCGATGCTAACGGAAATAACATTTTAGATAATGGAGGTGGTGAAAGTACTTCCATAGACAGAAAAGATGGAACATATACCGAAATACTTACATTTGTAAACAAGACTGTAGATTTCTCAAAGGTAGCTCAAATTAAACCTATTGGAAAAATGCAACAGCTAGAGCTTTTAAAAGATCAAAAAATACGAATAAAAATAAATTAAATAACTGCCCCCAACACTAAAATTATTTTATACTCAACTTTTAAACAATGCGAACCATTATTCAATTTACTCTGTTTTAATGGTTCGTAATATATTTACTTACCTCGACTAAATTTAAAACATCATAACCTCTTTTAAACAAGATTGTTTTTAAGTGCAAAAATAGCAATTTGAGTTCTATCCCGCATTTCAAGTTTTGATAAAATTTCTGTAATATGATTTTTTACGGTTCCCTCTGTTACATACTGCTTTTCAGCTATTTCCTTATTAGAAAGCCCAGAACCTATGCATATAATTATTTCTATTTGTCTATCAGTTAGTTTATATTTATCCTTTATATTTTCTAAATCACCTTGTTGATTTTTATTTAGCCCACAAACCATTAGTGATGCAACTTCAGGATTTACCACAACATTGCCTTTGTATACACTCTTTACAGCATCAATTATGACATCATAAGAAGTATCCTTTAAAATATATCCATTAGCCCCAAACTTCATAGCATCAAATATATATTCATCATCTTTAAAGGTCGTGAGTACTAAAATCTTCACATTTGGAAATTCATTCTTAATTATTTTTGTTGCCTTAACACCATCGCAAATTGGCATTCTTATATCCATTAAAATTACATCTACTTGTTCCTTTTTGCAAAACTCTATAGCTGCCTCACCATTTTCAGAAACCCCAACTACATTTAGTTCATCATTTGCATTTAATATTATTTTTAATCCATCACGTATAAGTTTTTCATCATCAGCAATAAGAATTTTTATTTGTTCCAAAGCTATTCCCCCTTAACTACTGTCTTATCATATCATTTTTCTCATCACTTACCTTTGGTATATTTACGGTAACCTCAAACCCTTTATTTTTTTCGCTTTGAACCGCCAATGTCCCTCCAAGCTTTTTAACTCTTTCTTCCATTCCAGTAATTCCAAAACTTTTATTTATATTATCCGTCCCAATCCCATTATCCTTTATTCTCATATAAAGTTTATCATTAAAAAACTGAATTGACACTTCAATTAAAGATGCATGTCCATGCCTTATGGCATTATTTAAAGCCTCTTGAACAATCCTATAACTAATGAAGCTTTCATCTGAACTTAAAGTTCTTTTCTCCTTTGAAAGTATTAACCTTATTTCTGCACCAGTTAATTTTTTATATTTTGTTATCATTTCTTCAATGGCAAAAATGCCTTCATATCTATCGAAATCTGTTGGCTTTAACTGCCTAACAGTTCTTCTTACATTTTCTATTCCTGATTTAACAAAAGTGGTCATTTCATTTATCATACCAATACCCTGTTCATTACTTTTATCTACAACATAATTAAGTGCCTGAAGTTGTATTAAAATTGCTGATAAGGTATGTCCAACTGAATCATGTATTTCTCTTGATATTCTATTTCTTTCCCTTAATATGCTAAGTTCCTCTACTGTTTCCGAATATCTTTCAAGTTTTTCATAAGCCTCCTCAAGCTTTTCTTCAGAAATTCTAAGTTTATCATAAAGCTCTTGTGCTTCTAATTTTCGTCTTTTTTCTTCACTAACATTTGCACCAATAAATCCAAAAGTACCTATTAATATTATGTTGAAAAGAACACTTATAATATTGTATTCTATATTTATTTGAAGCGGAATTTTAATTGTAAAAAAGCTTGTACCAATACAATAAAATCCAAGCATAATATATGAATATAATCCAGGCAGCAGTACAACTGCATCTAAAATAGAAATAAAATAACATATCAAACTAAAATTTTTAATAAAGGCGCTCATTAAACTAGCTAAGATAAAGTCTAATATCAAGGACAAGACTATGTATTTTTCATTTTTAATATAGTAAATTCTAAACTGAGAGTTTATCATATAAATTAAAAATACAGCTATAAAAAAATATATTTCTTTATAATCTGACTTTCCATAAAAAAATGAACACAAACCAATCAAAACGTATGAAAAATATCGTATTAAAATCAAAAAATTATAGTTTTTATTTTTCAATTACTCACACCCCTATAGATTTTTAAACATCCAATCCACCACATTTTCAATAGCATGCTCATCATTTGCTGCACATATGTATTTGCAATCCTTTAAAAGTTTTTTACTTCCATTTGAAACTCCGAAGCCATACCCAACATTCATTAACATTTCATAATCATTCATATTATCCCCGGCCGCAGCCACCTTTAATATATCTGTGCCTAATTCCTTGCAAAGTATTTTTAAAGTGCTTCCCTTAGAAGTTTCTTCTGGTAATATTTCTAAATAATTTTCTCCACTTCTTATCAAATTTATTTTTTCAAAAATCTTTTCAAAGTTTTCTTCTATATAATCAATTTGTTCTTCTTCACCAACTATAAGAACCTTTGTCCATTTTTGTTGCCATACTTCCTCTGGCACTTCGTAATAAATTCCATAGCCTCTTTTTTTAAATCTTTCAGTAAATCTGCAGGGATTATATATGTATGTATTTTCATCGCTGTATATTTCTAGTCCAAGAGTACTGTCATACTTCTTAACTTCTTTTATAATTTCTTTAATTTTATCCTCTAAGGCTACTTCAAAAAGCACTGCATCTTTATTAAAATCGTATATTTTAGCACCATTATATAATATTGCAGGCATGTCCACAGGTAATTTACTAATATACTTTTTGGCAGATTCTATTGTTCTCCCTGTTGCCACTCCAAATTTTCCGCCATAATTTTGAAATTTTTTTATTGCTTCAATATTTTTATCTGAAATTTTACCACTATTATCAATTAAAGTTCCATCCATATCTGAAATGAGTAAATACCCATCAAACCTTTTGTTCAATATAAATCTTCCTTTCACGTGCAATCTCTAACAATTAAAGGATATCAATAATTTTTGAAATTTGCAATGTGAAAAATTATTACTTAAAATCGATTTATGTAAAAAAGCTATCGCATTGATTCAGTGCGATAGCCCAATTTTATATTAATTAAGGCACATTAAAGAAAAAAAGTAGGAGATTTAATATAATTTATTTTAAACAGGATTAGAAGAATCAATATCTCCGTATATTACACCTCTTCCATTTGTTCCAATATATACCCTTCCATATATTCTTGGATCGCCTGTTATGCAATTATTTAAAACTCCATATTGATGCTCATCATCATTTATTCTTATCCAAGACTTTCCTTCATCATCGGAGCGGAATATTCCCTGTATATTATTTATTTTTGCTGCTGAATATAAAGTCATATAGCTTTTTCCTGGAGCTGCTTTTCCTAAGCCTATAGATATAGCATCTTGTACATTACTAAGCTTATTAAAGGTTACTCCAGAATCTGTAGAATGCCATATTCCACCTTCTCCAGATAACCATATGTCACCTTCTATTCCAGGTACTGCTTTTATATTTGCTTTAGTTGCATCTTTTGGTAATGCAGTTGCTCCTGTCTTTATGAAACTTGCCCCACCATCTGTACTAATATAGAAATTTCCATCTGACAAAGCGTAAAATTTATTTGTATTGACACGATCAGATGCCACTAAAGCTCCCTTAGGAATACCATTTGAAGCTTTCCATGAACTACCAGAGTCAGTAGAATAACTCACGGCACCTCCCTGTGGTGACCATACTACTGAAGTTGCTTTAGATGACATTGCAACCGTTCCACCGCCACTTGTACCTGAAACATTGCTATTTACTTGCCACCAGTTTTTACCTCCATCATTTGAAAATCCACAATTATTTGTAGTACTATCGTTTTGTCTATTTACATCACCAACTCTAACCATAGCACTTGGATTAAGTTCTGCATAGTCTATACTTGTAGTTGATGTAAAGGTTGGAGTTGTTAACATTTTTGTTGGTACCTTTGTTATATCATCATGCCTGAATCCGCATATATCACCAAGTCCACTTATAAGTTGTGCTCCCTCTGGTGGGCTTATAAGCGCAAGTGCAGAAGTTTCTTCGATTCCATCAGCTTTAACAGATATTGTTATCTTACCACCACTTTTATCCCAATCCGTTAAATCATCTGTTCCATACAAAGTAGCTCCAGTTCCATAAAGCATATGGTCTGAGTTAAAAGGATCTATTTCTATATCATCCATCATCCATCCAAGTTTTGGAGATACATTGTCTGGCGGATTGTTTTCTTTCCCCCAATCAAGCCATTTTGAAGCTGAAATATCCTGAGTATACTTTAAATCACGATTTGGATATCCGTCCCATTTCCATGCTGCACTCCAAGTTTTTCCTCCATCTGTACTTCTATAAACATTTCCATCTGGCCACCATGAATTTAAGGCCGCCACCATTAAAGTATTTGGATGCTGTGCATCTACTGAAATTCCACCATACCCAAAGTAGTCATCTGAACTTGAATCCGTTACTGGACTTATATTAGTCCAAATCTTATTTTTAGTATCATACCTCCAAACATCTCCCTTGGTTCCATCATATGGTCCACAAGAATCACTATATGTTATATAAAGCATTCCATTTGAACCTAAAACACCATGATGAGGCAAATATCCTGTTGGTTGTCCTTGAACAGCACTCCAAGTCTTACCACCATCATTACTACAATAAATACTATTATTTTTATCTGCAACACCAACATATATAGTCTGTGTCTCACTGCCCTTAGAACCTGTTGATGGATCAAAAGTAACCCAAAGGTCGCCTATGTTATTACCACCATAATCATTACCTGGGTTTAATATGAAATTACCCACATTAGGAAAGGCTTTTACCTGTGACCAAGTTGCACCGTAATCTTCACTTCTCCAAAGTCCATTTCCACCTGGCGCAGCTAAATATAGTATCTTATCATTGTTAGGATCAACGGCAAGTCTTTCTCCAATACCCCTTCCAGGTTCATTTCCACCTAATTTAAAAGGTAGCTCTGTTCTCTGCCAAGTATTCCCCTTATCCTCTGATCTCAATATATATCCATTCATATCTGTCCAACTGTTTGTATACATCCCTGCTGCTATATATACTCTATTTGTTTCAACTGGATCAGTGGCCAAACTAGTGCATCCCTCTAAATTCCAATCATCTTCACCAACCCAATCCGTTATTGGAATCCATTTATTGTTTGCTGCATCCCATCTATATGCACCCCCCATATCTGTACGTGCATACACCAATCCTTTTTCAGTAGGATTAAAGATTACAGCTGGAACATATCCGCCTCCATCAATTTTTACATTATTCCATTTATATGTTGATGAGGTCACATCACTTTTTGCAATTGCCGCAGCTTTTACTTTAATTGGTTTTTGTGCTTGCTTAAAGGTAACTGCTGACATTGTTGACGTAAAAGTCATAAAAAATACCGTCACCATACCAACTAATTTTCTATTCATAGCTTCCACTCCTTTATATAAAAATTAATTTAATAATGCATCTCTTAATGAAAACAAATCTGTTATATCTGCCTTTCCATCGTCGTTTACATCACCCTTAGCATAACTGCCACTCGTTGCAGTTATAGGTAACTCTGGATGATTCTTAACAAATTCATCAAAATCAGGCGAAGTTTTACCTACACAATTTGTATTGCTATCAGTCCATGCCCAAAGCATATATCCGCTGTAACCATTTTTAAGTAATCCTTCAAGTACTTGTTCATGAGACATTTTTAAAGAAGAGTTCATTGTATCTGGCATCATTTCTCCAATCATTACTGGCCTATCAAGTTTTAAAGCTGCTGCTGATGTCCTTAATGGATTAAACCATGGTGTTGCCCAATCATACCAATGGAAATCATAGAAATCTAGGTTAAGTCCACTCCAAAAGTTGTACTGTCCACCTATCCATTTCATGCTGGCACTTCCAACACTTACTGGCTGCTTTGCATATTGGTGTATGCAATCAACCATATCTTTTACAAAAGATCTGACTGTACTAAGTGAAAATCCAGTTATAGCTTCTCCAGGGTTTCCGCCATCATTAGAAGAAATCATCCACTCTGGTTCATTTACAACATCCCAAGCCATTACACCCTCATTATTTCCAAGTGCTTTAACGATTGGTGTTACAGCATTATCTATAAAGCTTTTACGAACAGTTAAATTATCAATTATGCTTCCATGATAAAAAGCTTTATTAGTCTTAGCTACATCAAAGCTTGTGAAAGTATAGTATATTTTCATATTTTTTGATTTTGCATAATTTGTAGCTTCAATCATGTGATCAATCCACTTATCTGGGAGTCCAGTGCAAACACCACTGCCATCAGTGCTTGAAAAAAGCGGTGCTGCCCACGAATCACAAAATACCCACCATCTTACAGCATGTACACCCTGTGAGGCCATACTATCAAAATCTGCTTTAATTTTGGTAAATCTATCAGTCCATCCATTATCGCTAAAATCACTACCCCAATCCTTCCAAGCATAATCCGCTCCTAGTGGCCAATACTTTGTATTATTCATCCAATTTATTCCACCAGAATTAGTGTCGGCAGCGTGAACCTTATTACTAACCCCAGTAATTCCAATCAAGCTAAATAAAAATACAAAAACCATTAATATTGAAAATCCTTGTTTTTTCATTTTATTTATCCTCCTACTAAATTATTAAATCTCTCAATTTAGTTAAATCTAAAATATCTATCTTTCCATCTCCATTTACATCATATAAAGCTGTATCTACTTGACTGTTTCCATTAATTAAACAATCTCTAAGCAGCATTAAATCCTGTACATCAACACTTCCATCTTTATTTATATCTCCAACTATTTTTGTTCCACTTAAAGGCTCATCTCCATATATTTTCACACCATTTTGATATACTGGTATATTTTTAGTAATTATAGCAGCACTACTTGTTAACCCTTTGTGAGAAAAATCATTTGAAGAATCCCAATCGTTTGAATTGTAGCAACCTAAAGTGAATTGTATTTCTTGCTTTCCATATATCTCCATATCAGGCCAGCTAGCCTCAACATAATAAATATGATTCTTTTCATCCCATGGAATTAAGTTTGAAATCTTGCCAACATTTGGCGAATAATTTGCACTAACTGTTATGTCCTTTGCTGTTAAGCCCTTTGCATAATATTCACTTAAATCAACAAAATATCTAAATGTTAATCCTTTTTCATATTTGGGCGGCAAAATAGAATCATTGTGAATAGAAGCCTGTATTGTGCAGGCCTGATTGTTCTCTCTCATCGCTGTAGCTTCAACATAATTTTCAGGTGTATTAGCTTCAATCCCAGGCGTTGCTTGCGGAAGCTGCTTTGCGCCATAATAATTGGTCATTCCAGCTAAAGCTCCAACAAAACCTGCATTATAGTCTAGAGCAACTTCAGAGTGCTGATAATCCTCAATGTTATCTACATATTTATCGTTATCATCTGGTCCTCCTACCAATGCCCCGTATAAAAGATGTTTTTCAGGCTCGGTTTTACTTTCATTACCAGGTTCTCCTTCAAGTCTTCCACTAGCTGCACGATGATGGGGGTATTTTGGGTAATTACTTCCAAAGCCAACTTCATAGGACATGTTTTCAGGATTATTACCAAGTATATAATCTATTTGACTTTTAGCAAAGTTAATATATTTATCTACATTTGTTGTCTTATAATAAACTTCAGCAAGCATGCATTCAGCAGCAGTATATCTTAAAGTTCCCCAATCTGTAAGGTACTTTAATCCACCTTGCGTAGTTTTCACATCCTCCATCCAGTAATCAAGATTTTCTTCTACTATTGTTTTATATTTGGGGTCATTTGTTATCTGTGCAAGTTTTAAAAATACGCCGCTAAACACATCATCCCAGCATTGTGTCCAATGATTAGCATAAGTATTATTGCCACTTATACCTTTTTCATTGATAAAACCTTGTACATCTGTCATATAGTTGTTTTTATTTGTGGCTTCATAAAGCCATATACCAGCCCAAGACAAATCATCCAAGTAACTAGATGAAGTATAAAATCCTCCACTTTGACTAAGTCCCCTATAAGTTTTTGCAAAATTGTACAGATTTTCTGCAGCGGTAAGACATTTATCTGCATATATAGAATCTTCAGTTCTATAATTAATTGACATAAGTGCTAGCGCCGCTGCCGTTTCACCGCAAACATCTGATGCTGGTTTACTTGGTGTTGCTACAAATAAAGTCGGTCTTGAAGTTTTTTGAAGTTCTGGTGGTCCCCAATAAGAATGATCTGTAGTTCCATCACCACATTGATAATAAAATGTAGTGTTATTGGGGTAACATTTAAGAAAATAATCTGTAAAATGTTTTAGTATATTAAGCATGTATTTGTCTTGACCTTTTGCTGCAAAAGCATCTTTAAACTCGTAATATGACCATCCTAAGGTTGCTGCTGAGTAAGCTTGAGGTAATCCAAATTTAACATGATCACCAGCATCATGAAAACCTCCTGTAAGATCGATTCCTACATCGCTGCCGTCTTCCTCATGACAAGGTCCTCTCCATTTAATTCTGTTGTTTCCTGCATCAGCTCCACACCAATTTGCCTCATAAAACAAGATTGATTTAGCAAAAGCATCTGTATAATTAAAATTTGTTGCTGCCTTTACTTGCCTACTGCCAACAGGAAAAATCTGAGCACCTGCCATAAAAATAGCTGCAACACACGCAATAGCCCTATTCATAATTCTCCACCTCTATTAATTTTTTTATATAGATATGTTATCTAAAAAGACTTAAAAATTAATGTTTGCAAACTTTTATCAATTGATTTTTGTATTTTAAAAGGTATATCTATAATAATTTATTTCTTAATGCTTCAAAATCAAGCATATCCATCGTATTGTCTACATTTAAATTTCCATACATTATATTGTTATTATTAGTATCAAGTACAATATGGAGAGCTGTAAGAGGAGGTATTTTATAGGTAAATTTATTATTCGCTATATTTGTTATACCTTGTTTTTGTATAACAGCTGTACTATTTTTGTCAAAGCCCCAAACCTTTCCTGACTTATACTGTTTGTCGCTGCTTATATTAAAGTTAAAGTTAACTGGACTATCATAGTTCTTGTTTAATACAATTAAATGCAATTTACTTCCATCCTTACTTACAACAGATGCATAGGCAGAACTATTTGTAACATCCGAAGTATTACATTTTACATTAGTATCACCATAAGTTGAATTATTTCCATCATAGTTATTGTATAGATTGAATGCAGATTGAATATAGCTGTCATCATCTTGGCATTGCCAAAAATTGCTATTATACACTCCGTATTTACCAAAGATTCCAAGCACATCAGCCTCAGCAATACCACCGGTTATGTGGTTTTCTCCTCCATAGTCATATTCAGAAAAGGAAAGTTTTGTGCCAGGATTATACCTATTTATTGAAGCCTTTACTGTTGGTATTAATGGTAGTGCCCATTTGTCCCACTGTGCAATCCAACTATTTTCAGTATACGTAGGATCCCACAAGGTTCTAGGTGCCTGAAGTCTTGCTTTATTGCATTCAATATTATTTGGATCAAAGGTTCCACCTACTATTCTACTGCCGCCACCTGTTGCTTCTGGATACCAATGTAAATCTAATACATCTAACAGCCTTTTTCCTGCTGCATCAGATTGCTTTTTCATATTATCCAAATAATAATCTATAAACCAACTGTAGTTCCCCTTTACAGAACTCCAATCTGGAGCATCATTAAAGGAGTTGAAGGCCGAGAAACCATAAAGTGCTGGTCCAAATACTTCTGCTGTTGGATCTATTCCTTTTACAGTCTTTGAAAGTTCCACATCTTTATTTAATATTTCAGCACATGTTGTTTTATTTGGATGAACTTCAGAATGAGTACTTGACCATAAAGATGGCTCATTATCTAATGAATATCCTTTTATGCCTGTTAAACTTGAAGCCTTCCCATATTTATTAACTAAAAAGTTTACAAACTCATCCATATACACATAGTTGTCATTTAAATCTGGAGTAAGTGATAGTGGTCCGCCCTTGTGAAATTTAACTTCTTTCCATCTGTTAGAGGGTGCTGTTTCATTTTTAGCCACAGCTCCGTTTCCATCTGCTGAAACATATCCAGCTGCTTGCAATGTAACCAGAGAATATGGTACACCTTCAGCTAATGATTTATCATGAAATGTAGTAATTACAGAAGCTGGTTCATTCCTTTTTTCCCCTGGAACATTATATAAAGACATCAAATAATCATCACTAGAATACATGTAATCATTTCCAGCATTAGAAAAATTATTTTCCCAATTGTAGCAGGATAGCCTATTTCCCCCTATCCTTCTTGAGTTTACTTTTGCATTAGCAAAGTCTTGATTTGTTCCATATATATATGGACTAATAGCATTTTTTTCAGCTTGAGTATCTACGTTAATATTAATATCACCTATTACGCCTGCATGTGCCTTATGCCCTCCAGACACGGACCCTAATGTTATAGATGAAATAAAGGTAATAACAACCAAACATGCTAACTTCTTCACTTTCATGTACCTCACCCCTTATTCTACATTTATATTCCCATTCTTTATTGAAGCTTTGTATTTATGCAGTGCTTTGTCACAAAATACACTTGTTTTTGCTATCTGCATAGCTGAAATGCCTTTTTTAGCAGCTTGTTTTATTTGAAATCTTATTTGAGCAAAGTTTCCTTTTTGGGTTATATCGTTTTGTTCTTTTGAACTTTGCATATAAAATATTTTCATATATCCTGTTTTTTCATCAACCTTTGTAAAGAAATTATCCCTAGCATTTTTAACAATTTTACCTGGAGTAATTTCTGTAATTTTAATTACTGATGGATCATATTTAATTAACATTTCACAGGCATTTATTCCGTTCTTGGTTACGTTTTCAAAATTAACAAAAACTTCTCCATTGTCTAATGCACTACAAGAAGCATCTCCAACAGTTACCTTCAAATCAGCATCCTTTACTTTTTCATATTGTATTGCTGAATTTTTTTCTTTATCGCTATTATTTGCTAAAGCCACACTTTTCTTGTTTGCATCACTATTTTTCTTATCGCTGCTTTTTTTACTTTCACTTACAACCTTATCCTTTTTATTAGCAGTATTAGGGTTAGCCTTTGATTTGCTAACCCCTAAACAAATGGCTAAGATTACTATCAAAATACTTACTACAATAAATGGCATCTTTCTTTTCATTATCAATTACCTCCATACTATTGCATTATTTTATCTCTTAAAACCAATAAATCTTTTATATCAATACTTCCATCCCCATTTAAATCGGCAGCACTTAAATTTATATTGCTAGTTCCAGTTCCTAATAAATAATCTCTTAAAGCTGCAAAATCCAATATATCAACTTTATTATCATTGTTTACATCACCTAATAAAACATTGCTGCCAGGTTCATTTCCATAAACCTTCTTTCCTGCATCATAAACAGGTATATTTTTAGTTTGTGTAGGCTGTCCGCCTGCTGTCGTATTAATTCCTTGATAAGAGAAATCATTACTGTTATCCCAAACATTAACTCCATCAGGTGCAGACATTCTAAATTGTACCTGCTTTTTATAAGCTGATTGTCCACCCGGATAAATTTTAGTACCTGTGAAATCAACATTTACATAATATATATTCTTGCTAACATCCCATGGAATTAATCCAGTAACAGTTGCTCCTTCATTGTAATTTAAACTCAACTTAACATCTTTAGCTGAATAACCTGCTTTAACAAGCTCACTTATATCAACAAAATACTTAAAGGAAAGTTTATCTCCCATCCTAGCTGGCCAACCTGATTTATTGTTTAAAATAGCTTTTATTTCTTCAAAGTTTGGACCACTTGCATTTACTCCTGCTTCCACAAAGAATTCATCATTTGTTGGAGTTTCATTTGCATTAAAGTTAGCTATTGGATTTCCTCCATAATTGTGATACTCTCTAGTAAGTAATCCTGTAAACCCTGCATTATAGTCACAAGCTGGTTCATTTTGAGTATAATTACTTACTTCATCCGTATAACTATCAGAATCATCTGGACCTCCAACTAATGCCCCATATAACGTGTGACGGCAATAGCTTGGCTCTGTTTGCTGATCACTCCAAGAACTTTCTGCCGTTCTATGATGAGGGTGTTTTGGATAATCCTGTCCAAAGCCAATTTCATAACTCCTGCCAGTACTTCCAAGGGCATAATCAAGTTGACTCTTTGCAAAATCCTTATAAGTTTGTACTTTAGATGCCGTACATCCATCATAATTTGCATAAACATCTGCTATAAAGCCCATAGTAGTTGCATATCTAAGCGAGCCCCATTTTTGTAGGTAAGCAAGCCCCTTTGGCGTATATTCTATTCTTTCACCATTGTAACCAGTAGTCCAATAGTCAAGATTTCTTTCCATTGAATCTTTATATATTTGTTTATTTGTTATTCTTGCAAGCAATAATTCTGCACCATAATGCACATCATCCCAGTTTTGTGCCCATTTATATGCAATAGTAGTGCTTTGATTTTCAGTTGACCACTTAGGTACATAAGCTTCTGCCTTATCAAGATAAGTAGAATCACCTGTTGCTAAATACAACCATGCTCCTGCCCATGAAAGTTCATCATAAAATCCACTCCAAGAATTATAATATCCATCTGCTGCTGTATAACCAGCATCACTTTTAGTTGTGTCTGCAAAATTAAATAAGCTCTTTGCATGGCTAAGGCATGCTTCAGCATAATCTGGGTCACTATCCTTAAGGGCTACTGCTGTTGCTGCAAGTGCTGCGGCTGCTTCTCCCGTTACAGTAGAGCCTGGGTTAGAAGAATCAACTTTATATGATGTTCTACTCATCTGCATTACTTCTGCTGGTCCCCACCAGGCGTGGTCTAAACTTCCATCGCCAACTTGATAATAAAATACATTAGGTGATGGATTGCATTTCATAAGATAATCTGTTCCCCATTTAATATCATTGACTATATATTTTAATTGACCACTTTTAACATAGTCATCCTTGTTTTCATATAGTGACCAAGCAAGCATGGCCATAGAATATGACATAGGAAGATTAAATTTAACATTATCACCAGCATCATAATATCCACCAGTAAGGTCTACTCCAACATCAGCACCATCTGTTAAGCCTGAATCTCCACGCCAATTATCTCTTCTATCCTGTGTTCCTAATTTACCTGAACGCTGAAGTTCATAGAACATAAGAGATTTTTGCAGTGCTTCTCCATAGTTATAAGTTGCAGTATTTGTATCTGCTTTAACTTTAATTGAACCGGCTGGAATTGCTGGTGTTATCATCATTGCCGCTAGAAAAAGTATACTTAAAACCTTTAATTTTTTTCTTAACACTATTTCCATCTCCTTTTCAAAAAGCTGTTTTAAAATATTCCTATAAGTCATACTTTAAAACAGCCTTTATAATTAATTTTTAATGTGCAAATGGCATATTTCTTAAACCTACTAAATCTGCTAAACGTCTATTGATATCACCCATTTGTATATTAGAAGTACTTGCTCCCACATGTGTGCCGTCTTTACCTAAATTAACCTGATGATCAAGGCCAATATATTTACCGCTGCTTTGGTCTTTCCAGAGTGTAGTCTGTACTAAAGCTAATTTAGCTTGATCTACTGTTTTAAAGTCATAGTCTAAGATACCTCCTGTGTCACCAGAATTGGGATTAAGGCACCAAAAAGTATGGTTAAGCTTGTTTTTATTTATGAAATCGGCTAAATACCTCATCCATTTTTCATTATCGCTGCCATCCATTTTTCCACCCCATTCACCAATTAAAATAGGGGCTATATTATTCTGGTGAATGTAGAACCAATTTGGTCCCCAAGTATCTTTTTCTAGACTCTCTTCATCAAAACCATTCTGGAACCATGGCTGCTGAGATACACTTGGTCCATACTCGTGAGGAGAATATACAACTTGATTTTTATAATTACCCAAATTTACAGGATAATCTTTAACACCTCTTAAATTTCCTCCCCACCAGTTTCCATAATAATCATTTGGATTTGTATCTGAATAGTCATGTCCTTCCTTTGGGTAGTTTTCCACGCCCTCAATCATTATTAAAAGCTTTGGATTTATAGTTAGTATCTTTTTAGAAACCTTTTCTGCCTCATATTTCCAATTATTTGCATCTGCAGAAGCATCCCATTTAGCGCCTTCACTTTGCCCATATGGTTTACCATGCGGTTCATTAAAAATATCGGCAGCAATAACCGTATCATCATTTTTGTAGTGATTTGCAAGCCATTCCCAACATGCTTCATAATCATCTGTTGAATAGTTACTAGTGTACCAGGTTGGGGTTTGTCCACTGTTTTCTATTCTATGCATGTCGAGCATTACTTTAAGTCCTATTTTTTTACAATATGCAACAGTCATATCAAGTATTTGCAGACTATTTTTCCCCTGTAATTCTGGACTAATATAATAATTTATAGAATCAGGCATTGGATATACTCCTTGACGCCACTGATTAACAAGTTGAACTGAAAGTGGAACCCTTAAGAGGTTAAATCCATTGTCTGCAACTATATCTAACATATCATCCAATCTGTTAGCCCATAGTCCATGAAAACATGAATTTGGCGTTTCAAATCCAAACCATGCTATACCTGTAAGTCTGACTTGATTGCCACTGTCATCCAATATCTTATTTCCATCCGTGTGTAAATAATCATCAGTACTACTAATATCTTCTGCATGCAGCTCATATTGTGGGATAATCATTGTCATTGCGAAAAAAATTGCAATAACAGCCGAAAAAAACCTATTTCTTTTCATTTTGACCATCTCCTAATTTAAGTTAATTATTATCAATTATTTGCTGTTCTAATGCTACTACATCCGATATATCTACAGTCCCATCCTTATTTACATCAGCATTTTTTAAATCTATTTTACCTGTACCATTTACAATATAGTTTCTCAATGCTACTACATCCGATATATCTACAGTCCCATCATCATTTACATCTCCAAGTAAAGTTTTAGCTTGGTCTGGGAACAACATAGCATAAGTGCCATTTGCTATTGCAAATTCACTTTGAGCCCAGAACCTGTGGTACTTGAATACTGGTGCTTGACCTGCATCAACAGCAGCTTTTACTCTTGCATAGTCTGGATCATTTTTATATTTTGAACGTATGTCTATAAATTTTATTCCAGGTTTTATTTCATCACCATTTGGCATCTTTCCATCCCAACCCTGTGGAACGTATACTTCTTGGTTAAATATACGACTATAAGAATTTGCTGTTTCTGCAACTGAAACACCTTTTGAATCTTGATCGTTAGTCCATATACTATCTAATATCTTCTTTGCATTATCCTTTGAAGTTTGATCTCCAGTTGCAGCTGCGTAATAAGATAAGGTATTTGCAAGTGATGATTCTACACCTATATCTGTTGAGTAGTTAACTATCTTTACATGCAGCTTAGGATTTCCTGTAGAAATACCTGTCCAAGTATCTGGTTGACCTGACCAATCTATTGTAGAAGGCACACTTACAGATCCATCTTTATTAAACTGTATAGTAGAATTAGCCCATTTAACCCATTTATCTAGCAAGTTTTTAGCTGTTATATCTTTTGTTTCATAATAATATTGGGCTACACGCTGCATTGACCATGTCTGCATACCAAACCAAGTATTGCTGCCTGGGTCTGCATAAACAGGGTTTTCTTGATATCCCATTCCATAGAAAGTTGAGGTTGTATTATCCCAAGGCTCATAACGTCCATTATTTGAATTGCTTGCCCCACCAGCTATTGCTCCTTCTGATGATTGCAACCATTGATAGAATTCTAGCTGTCTCTTTAAACTCATTCCCCAATCTCTTGTACCATTTTGTGACTTTGGTTTGAAATCAGAATTTGAAGACATTACCCATGCAGTTAATGGATTTTGGTATCCAAAATGGCTAGCACTGCCGCCTATTTTCCATGACCAAGAATTATTTTCTGCATCACCACCCCATGCATAATACCAACCAAGTAAATAGTGAGCCGCATCATATCCAGTTCCTGCTTGTGCTGAAGCTCCTATTTTTCTGAAGTACTTATCAAACATTGAGTATCTTAAATAATCTCCCATTTTAGATGCTTTACTTACGTCTTGACTTACATCTTGACCATCTTCCTTTGCCCACTTATCAGCATAGTAAGTTGCTTGAACAGCACGTGCATCTGCATCTGGTGCATCTGTATATTTAAATTGCTTTGAATAAGAATTATCACCTGTAAAAAGATCCAAATAACCATTTTTGCCGCCATATTTCATAGCATCCCAACATGGTTGCGGAATTGTTTCAAAAACAGATTCCTGTGGTCCTCTTTGGTATGAATTTACAAAGGAAGGAGAAGTCTTTCCATCCTCACGTGATCCATAACCATACCAGTTGTCTACATCAAGTAACCAATGCATTCCATACACATCGCTTGTACCATACGCATTTTTTAAATCTGCATCAAGAGGATCTGTGCCAACTGGTGCACTTGTATCAAGTTTTGCAGGATATTTACTAGGATCTTCAAATTCTGGTGCATAGGTTGCTGGCTTGTTTGCTTTGTAGGTGGACATTGCCGGTTGGTCAGCATGTGAAGGAATCATATATTTTTCTGCTGTATCCCAGGATTTTTTAAAGCCAGAAAAATCTCCTGTAAACTTTCCATTCATTGCTTCAAGCCACATATAGTAACTAAAGGCCTCACTTGTGCTTTCATGCCCATAGTCTGGAGCTTCTACCATAAAGGTTTCTACTGAGTGATATGGTATTCCTAGTGAACTAAAATATCCATTACTTGAATCATGAATTTTGCTATACATTTCTTGAAATCTTTGCTCATAGGTCTGGTTTACGGCGTTTGGAGCAATGGCAGCCGCCATAACCTTTTTATCAAATGTGGTTACAAAAGTTGTTGTCATTAAAGCAGAAGCCATAGCCATAGTTATTACTCTTTTCAATTTTTTACGATTATTAATCATAATCTATTTCCCCCTTTTAAATATTTACATAATGCTTTAAAACAACTATAATATTTTATATTACTATTTTTAGTTAATAGTAATTGCAATTTAATCTTTAATGTTTATGCATTAAAACTCGACTAATAATGCATGAACACTACTCAGTTACTACACTGATGCTTCCATTAGTATTTGTTGTAGTAACTATTTTTTCATTTACATCTACAAATTTTGAATCACTAAAAGTTATTGGAGTTTTTCCTATTGCTGCTGTTGATTTAATTGTAAAAGTTATATATGCGACATCTCCATCTTGGTCAACTGCATCTGTTCCTGACTTTAATGATAAATTTGCTATGACAAATCTTACATAACCATTATCACTAAAATCTTTATATGCAAAATTTAAATCTGAATTGTTTACATTGCTACCTGCTTCTACATCCGTTACTTGAAGAAGTGATGGATCATAATTTATATTAAATTGGCAACCAGCTATTGCTGATGAAATTCCTTTTAAGCTTACAGGAATTACTACTTTATCTCCTGGTTTTCCTGACATTGTTCCTATACTAAAAGTTGTTCCAGTAACTACTGGTACTGTTGTATCTGTTACGTTGAGTGTAAAGGTTGCTGCTTTTCCAGCACTAAAGTTAAATACTAAACTATAGCTTGTACCTTCCTTTAACGTTGCTAAATAACTTTTACTTAAAGTAACTACATTGTTTGATACTGTGTAGTCTGTTCCTTCAACTAAAGCATAGCTTCCATTTACTATTGATGTTAATGTGTTCCCATTTAAAGTCATTGTTACAGGTATATCTGCTTGTTTTTCTATATTTTTATCAAAGGTTCCGCTTGTTGGTGTTACTGTTGAATCTAAAACTGGACTAGATCCAGTAGGTTCTACTCCATATTCTAAAGTACCATTAACATAGCCTGTTACCTTATTCCAGTCTGAATATTGACTTGAAGTTGCATTAAAAGAATAGTCATCCGCTTGGTTATAGTTACTCCAATCAGCTTTAGATGTTCTCGCTTGAATTTCCACACTTCCCCCTGCTTCAAGTTGTCCTGCATCAGCTTTAAATCCAACTTCAATATAATGGTCTGCGCCATCAACTGGTGTATCCATCTTTACAATTGAATAAGTAACCTCATCTGTTAGTGGTGTATAAGAATATCCATTCATCATTTGTGAAGAATCACACCAAAAACTTTGATCTTGATTTCCATCTTCTGTGTAATAATATCTTACCTTTATAGTTGATAAATCTAAAGGCGCACTAGTTGTATTAGAAATTTTATAGCATTGAGCTATAGTATTAGAATCTGCACTTGTGTTTTTATTAAAAAATTGAACCTTAATGCTTGCATCTGCTGCAAATACATTTGGCGAAAAAGTAAAAAGTGATGCAATCATCGCAAAAACCATAAACATAGCAATTTTTTTAATTTTCCTCATAAAATACAGCCTCCTAAATTAATATATTTTAATTAAACAAAAGCTTTCACAAGAGCTAAAAAATACTTTTTCCCTCCCCTTAATAAATTTGCAAAAGTCTTTTGTAAAATTCATTTTTTTTAATTTCTCCTGCAACGCTATTTTTGAATTTAAATACAATTTGCAGGCTATTATTAATCTTTTATAGCTTTTGTAATATAGTTTTATTACATTTTCAAATGTAAAATTTATAGTATCAATATAGTTTTACATTTGAAAACGTTTAATATAATTATAGAATCACATTTTTTGCTCTTCTACAGTACTAATTATAAACTTATTTTATATACTTTTCAATAAAAGTTAATATTTTACTCCAATATTATAGTTTTTTATATAATTACACTTTTATTTTGCTATCATTTAAATCATATTACCTATTTTAGAAAAATTATATTATTTTTTGTGCTATTTCTATTGATTTAATATTTTAAATTTGAAATATACCTACTTTTTTAATATAATTATCTTCTATGTGCTTATAATATTATTAGATTTAATTGCAACAATATGATATCATTAATTGACTTATTCAAAGCATAACTAAAGATTATTGAAAGGTTGGATAAAAATGAGTTTTAAAAAATTAGGTATTAATCAAGCTATTATAGATATATTAAATGAAAATGGGATTACTAGCCCAACTGAAATTCAAGAAGAGAGTATTAAACTTATAAAAAGCGGAAGAGATGTAATTGCAGAATCTCAGACAGGAACTGGAAAAACTCTTGCATTTTTACTCCCTATTTTTGAAAATATATGGCCTGAAACAAATTCAGTTCAAGCATTAATTGTAACTCCAACAAGGGAACTTGCCATACAAATAACAGAGCAAGCAATGAAATTAAAAAAAGCCAAGGATATAAATATATTATCAGCTTATGGCGGAAAAGATATAAACTCTCAATTAAAAAAGTTAAAGGGAAATACTCATTTAATCATTGGAACTCCTGGACGACTTTTAGATCATCTTGCAAGAAGAACAATTGATCTTAGCAAACTAAAAGCACTTGTGTTAGATGAAGCTGATCAAATATTGCTTATGGGCTTTAAAAATGACATTGAAACTATTCTACAAGCTTCCTCAAAAAAGCATCAAACAATTTGCTTTTCTGCTACAATGACACCTGATGTAAAAAAACTAGCTTATAGATATATGAACAATCCAGCAGTCATTACCATAAAAAAGCCTGAAGTAACTCTTACCAATATTAAACAAGAAATAGTAGAAACTACAATATCTAAAAAACAAGATGCCTTATTCAGTGTTTTAAACAAGGATAATCCATTTATGGCTATTATTTTTTGCAGAACTAAAAAAAGAGTTGATGAGCTTGATGAAGTTCTATATCAGCACGGATACAATTGTTTAAAATTGCACAGCGACATTACTCAAGCCAAACGTGAGAAAATAATGAAAGCCTTTAGAGCTGGAGATATTCAATACTTAATAGCAACAGATGTGGCAGCAAGAGGGCTTGATGTAAGCGGTGTAAGCCATATATATAATTATGATATTCCAGAAAATGCTGAAGACTATATACATCGTATTGGAAGGACAGGAAGAGCCGGTGAAGCTGGATATACCTGCCTCTTTACAGTTCCACAAGATCAAAGAACTTTAAATGAAATTCAAAAGACCATAAAAATGAATATACCTAAAAGAGAAATAAAATAGATTGGAGCATATGAAATGAGTAATTTATTTGATAAACTTGGATTATCTGAATCTATTTCAAGTACTTTAGATAAAATGGGTTTTAAAACACCAACCCCCATTCAAGAAAAAATAATACCATTAGCCTTAGAAAATAAAGATGTCATTGGAAAATCTCAAACAGGAAGTGGTAAAACACTTTCTTACCTACTTCCTATTTTTCAAAAAATAGATACGAATAAAAGAGAAATGCAGGTACTTATACTTGCCCCAACACATGAATTGGTTATGCAAGTATATAAAACTGTAAATTCTTTTTCAAACAACTCAGAACTCAATATAACTTGTGCTTCCATAATAGGCGATGTAAACATAAATAGGCAAATAGAAAAATTAAAAGAAAAGCCTCATATTATAGTTGGAACTTCTGGAAGAACACTTGATTTAATTAAAAAGAAAAAAATTGCAGCTCACACTATTAAAACAATAGTAATTGATGAAGCTGATATTCTTCTTGATGCTGCTCATATTGACAATACAAAAGCCGTAATCAAGACTACCTTGAAAGAAAGACAATTACTTCTATTTTCTGCCACTATATCAAATGCTACAATTGAAACTGCTAAAAGCTTAATGAAAGAACCAGAATTTATTAATGTAGAAAATAAAACCGAAGTAAACTCTGATATCACACATTATTATTTCACATGTGATGAAAGGGATAAAACAGAGCTTGTAAGAAAGCTTGTTCATGCAATTAATCCAAAAAAAGCAATCGTATTTATAAATAAAAGCGACGATATAGAAATAACTACTTCCAAATTGAAATATCATAAACTTAAAGCCGAGGGTATTCACGGCACAAATATAAAGGAAGACAGAAAAAAAGTTTTGGATGCTTTTAGAGATGGCAAAATAAATCTTTTAGTTGCTTCTGACATTGCTGCTCGTGGACTTGATGTAAAAGATGTTACTCACGTATTTAATTTAAGTTTGCCTATTGAACCTATAAACTATTTACATAGAGTTGGCAGGTGTGGTAGAGCTGGAGAAAAAGGTATGGCAATAACCATAGTTTCACCAACTGAACTTAGACTTATAAAAAAATACGAAAGAGCCTTTAATATAGAAATACAGCATAAAGATATTTATATGGGTAAAATTATAAATTACAAAGAAAAAAGACCAACTTTCAATCGTTCAAAATCAAATAAATACCATAATAATAGAAAGTAATTATAGCAGCTACCCTAATTATAGGAGGATGTGAAAAAAGGTATTCTATAGGTTTTACTATCCAGCACATAAAGCCTATAGAGCTTCCCGTAAAAAAGAATACCTATATTTTTCACATGCTCCTATAGCTTGACAACCACATTTTATTCTAGTTTAATTATAGATATACCGATTGAAACAGCGAAATTACAAATTCCAAATGTATTCTCATAACAATTTTTTCAATTCACAATTCACATTTCACAATGCACAATGAAGGATGATTTTTCTACGCCAGCGTAGGAAAATCTTAAAACTTATTTTTTTATTACTTACGCAGTCGCACCATATATGGTGCTTAGCGAAGCTGTCAACATTAACTTTAAGATTTACCTGAGAGAATCGAAATGTAAATCATCCTTCATTGTGAATTGTGCATCGTGAACTGTGAATTGAAAAACATTGCTGCCAGGATAAACTTAGGATTTGCAATTTCAATTTTTCAAATAGTATATCTTTATACGACAAAAACAGAGTAAAGAGTAGGAAGTGGATTTTATGAACATTGACATGAATTATGTTAAAGACTTTATGGTTGAACTTTTAAACATACCTAGCTGCTGCGGTTTTACAGCTACTGCAATGGAAAGGATAAAAAAAGAGTTTGATGCCTTAGGAGTCGAAACTAAAATGACAAAGAAAAAAGCACTTATTGGAACTATAAAAGGCGAATGTGATGATGATCAAGTATTAGTAGCTGCACATATAGATACCTTAGGCGCTGTAGTAAAAGAAATTAAGCAAAACGGAAGACTTAAAATTACAAATGTAGGTGGTTTTGCTTGGCAAGCAGTAGAAGGTGAAAATGTATTTATAACAACTTTAGAGGATAAAACATTTACTGGAACACTTCTTCCAGAAAAAGCTTCAGTACATATACATTCTGACGAAACGCGTAATCTTATAAGAACACAGGATTTAATGGAAATCAGAATTGATGAAAATGTTAATTCAAAAGAAGACACTGAAAAATTAGGAATACGCGTAGGTGACTTTGTAAATTTTGATACAAGAACACAAATAACTGAAGGCGGATATATAAAATCTAGATATTTAGATGATAAAGCCTGCGTTGCAGTTATGTTTGGAGTAATAAAATACCTAAAGGATAATAATATAAAGCCTAAACATACAACTCAATTTTATGTAAGTAATTATGAAGAAATATGCCACGGTGTAACTGTTATTTCTGATGAAGTTACAGACTTTTTAGCTCTTGATATAGGCACAGTGGGAATTGGTCACACTTCTGATGAACACTCAGTAACTATACTTGCAAAAGATACAAAAACACCTTATGATCTAGAACTTAGAAAAAAACTTGTACACATTGCTGAAAGCAAAAATATCAATTACAAAATTGACGTTCATGACCACTATGGTTCAGATGCTTCAGCATGTATAACTCAAGGCTTTGATGTAAACTTTGCCTGCATAGGAATGGGCGTAGATGCAACTCACCACTATGAAAGAACTCACATAAGTGGAGTAGAAAACAATGCAAAGCTTTTACTAGAATACTTATTATATTAATCAGAGTACGGAGTACAGTGAAGGATGACTTTCTTCCGCTTTGCTACAGAAAATCTTATAACTTATTTTTGATTGCTTACGCAACCACGTTATTACTGTTGTCAGCGAAGCTAACAACAGTTAAGTTTAAGATTTACCTGACGCAAGGAAAGGTAAATCATCCTTCTTTGTACTCTGTACTCTGTACTCCGTACTCTGAATTAAGTATACTAATCAAATTTCCATAATAATCGGCAGTATGATGGGTCTTCTTTTTGTTTTTTCATATAAAAATTTTTCTATATATCTCTTCATGCTATCCTTTAATATATACCATTCGATAATTTTATTATCTAAACATTTTTCTAGCTCTTTTCTTGCAATTTCTTTGGTTTCATTTATGAGCTCCTCTGATCCTTTTACATATACAAATCCTCTTGTAATTACATCTGGACCAGCTATTATACTATAGGTTTCTCTTTCTATCGTAACAACTACTGTAAGCATACCATCTTTAGCTAGGTACTTTCTATCCCTAAGTACCAAACTTCCTACATCACCTACTCCAAGTCCATCTACAAATATAGATCCTGTATGAACTTTTCCAGTAATTGCCGCCTCTTCTTTAGATACACTTAAAACTTCACCGGTTTCTAAAATAAAAGTATTTTCTTTTTTCATTCCTAACTTTTGTGCTAACTCTGCATGATACTTCAAATGCCTATATTCGCCATGAACAGGCATAAAATACTTTGGATGCACCAAGGTATGAATTAATTTAAGTTCTTCTTCATACGCATGCCCAGATACATGTACTTCCTCCAAATCTTTATAAATTACATCTGCACCTTTTTTGAGAAGCTCATTAATTACTCTTGATATTAATATTTCATTTCCTGGAATTGGGGATGCAGAAATGATATACAAATCATTGGGTTCAATTTTTATTTTTCTATGGGTTGAAAATGCTATTCTAGCCAGCGCTGACATAGGTTCTCCTTGGCTTCCCGTAGTTATTATTGTAACCTTCTCATTAGGGTAATTATTTATTTCATCTACATTTATATGCTGACCTTCTGGTATATGAAGATAATTTAGTTCTGTAGCCACCTCAAAAATATTTTCCATACTTCTACCACTAAAGGCTACCTTTCTTCCATATTTAACTGATGCATCCACTATTTGTTGCATTCTATGTATATTTGATGCAAAAGTTGCCACAATAACTCTACCTGTAGCTCTAGCAAAAATTCTATTGAAGGTTTCACCTATAGCTTTTTCTGGAATAGAATGCCCTTTACGCTGAACATTAGTGCTATCAGCCATTAAAAGCAAAACACCTTCTTTTCCCAAATTTGATATACGACCTAAATCCATACCAAGTCCATCTATGGGGGTATAATCTATTTTAAAATCACCTGTATGAAATATTACTCCAACAGGCGTAAAAATTGCAAGACAGCAAGAATCTGATATACTGTGTGTATTTCTAATAAATTCAACCTTTAGTGAATCTATTTTAACTGTATCTCCAGCTTCAACACAATTGAGTATACAATCAGAAAGTATATTATGTTCTTTTAACTTATATTCAACTAATCCTAAAGTTAATCTTGTGCCATATACAGGTACATTAAGCTGTTTTAAAATATATGGTAATGACCCAATATGATCCTCATGTCCATGAGTTAAAAATATACCTTTTACCTTTTCTTTATTATTAATTAAGTACCTTATATCGGGAATAACTAAATCTACGCCGTACATTTCCTCCTCTGGAAAAGCTACTCCGCAATCTATAACAATTATCTCATCTTCATATTCAATGGCTGTTATATTTTTTCCTATTTCTCCAAGACCGCCTAAGGGAATAATTTTAACACTATTTTCATTTTCCACTGCAACTAAACCTCCCTTTTTATATTTCATTCTTTATATTTTGCCTTTTTATTTTAAAATTAATTCTTCTTTTAATAAAAAAACAAAAAAAGGGGCTGTTGCACTAATGGTATTTAATACGTAATTTAAAATTATTGCGAACCAATTAAATCAATTCACAATTCACAGTTCACAATGCACAATAAAGGATGATTTGCCTTCCTTGCGTCAGGTAAATCTTAAACTTAAATATTATAAGCTTCGCTTAGCACCATAAATGGTGCTATTGCGAAAGCAATAAAAAAATAGGTTTTAAGATTTTCTGTAGCTTTGCTACAGAAAATCTACCTTCATTGTGAATTGTGCATCGTGAATTGTGAATTGATTTAGTTCGCAATATTTAAGAGTTGTGTATTAAATAATTTTGTGCCGTATCTCCCTTTTTAATCAATCTTTTTAGTTTTAAATTCATTAGTTAGTTTTTCAAGATTTTCAGCCATTTGTCCTAGGTACTGTGCAGATGCCGTCATCTGTTCAATTGAGGCTAACTGCTCTTCTGTCGCTGCTGATATTCCCTCGGTCTGTTCTGTCACATTTTCAGAAAGCTTGGTCATAGTATCTAAATTTTCTGCAACTTCATTTCCATTCTGAGTCATATCATCTATAGAAACTTCAACATTTTTAACATTCTCAGAAATTTCTGCAATTGCTTTAAATATAAGTTCAAAATAACTATTAGCATCACTTATTACTTTTGTTCCAACTTTAACCTCACTTATACCCTTACCCATAACAGAAATTACATTTTCAGTTTCACTCTGAATTCCACTAACAATATCACTTACTTGCTTTGCTGCTTCACCAGACTGTTCTGCAAGCTTGCGAACTTCTTCTGCTACAACTGCAAATCCTTTTCCTTGTTCACCCGCCCTTGCTGCCTCAATTGCTGCATTTAAAGCAAGTAAATTGGTTTGCTCTGATATATCTGCTATTGCTTTTGTAATTTCTACTATTGCCTTAGATTGTTCTTCTAACCTATTTACCACAGCTGCCGTGTCATTAACGGAGCTTTCTATATTCTGCATACTTAAATTTACTTTTAATAATGCATCACTTCCATTTTCAGAATATTTAGCGGCTTCACTAACTTTTTCTGTAACAATTCTAGATTTTTTATTTATATCATTCATTGTTTTATCTAAATTATTCATACTTAAATCTATCTTCTCTATGCTTGAGTTTAACCTTCCAGCTCCCGTTGCAATTTCATTGGCATTTTCCGCTGTATTTGACGAAACGCTTTCCTGCTGCTCACAAACATTTATCATTTCCTTGGAGGATTCAAAAATTTTTAAAGAATCATCCTTTATTTTATTAACTAATTCACTTAAATTTATAATCATTTTTTCAAATGCTTTACCAAGTATTCCAAACTCATCACTAGATTTTATATTGATTTTCTCAGGAGTAAGATCACCATTTGAAACTTTATTCGCTACTTTTACCAATTCTAATATAGGCTTAATAGCATATCCTGAAATTATAAATAAAATAATTGCTGTTATTATCAATATTATAATTCCTACAAAACAAGTAACAATTGATCCTTGAATGCTGCTAGCAACAGCTACACTATATGGTATCTCAGAACATATTATCCAACCTGTCTTTTTATCATAAAAATAACTTACCAAAACCTTTTTACCATCTTTGGTTACTTTATCATAACCACTCTTCCCATTTAAGCCATTCTTTATAAATTCAAAATTATTCAAATTCGTTCTTTGTCCTGGCTTGTCCATTTTTTTCACAGAATCTGCTAGCAATTTTCCATGATTGTCTACTATATATACACTATAATTATCAGTTGAAAATTGTTTAACAAAACTATTTAACTTGTCCAGCTCAATAGTCCCTTGCAAAATTCCTGTTATACTACCATCTTCACTAGTCCTAATAGGCGTAGCTAATACAGTTATAAGTTTTCCATTGCTCTTGCTTACAAGAACATCTGATACGACATCTTCCTTTCCCTTCAAGGCAGCTTTAAAAAAATCACGATCAGAAATATTACTCAATTTTCCGTTATCACTTCTTGCAAATTGATTTCCATCTGATTTCGTAACAACAATACTCGAAATATCCGGATAAACTTTTGAAGCTTCAATGAGCATTTTTTTAGTTTTGGATAAATCATATGTTCTAATATCATCATTCTTCGACATAACCTTAATTCCACTTAGATTTTTATCAATTAGTGCACTTACTTTTTCATCAACTACTTCAGTTCTTTTTAGGTTGATTTCCATTGTATTATTAATGTCTGTATTTTCTGAAAAATAAAAGCTAATAATCGCAAAAATTATAAGTGGTACTGCACTACCAAGCAAAAGTGCCATTGTTAGTTTTTTTCTAATACTCATCTTTACTCCTCCATTATCTTTTGAATCTATATATACACTTTATCGTATGTTTATACTATTTCTTTTACATGCTACATGAAATATATAATTGCATACTATATTTATATATAAAACTAATTATAATTAAAGAGGGATATTATGTTTAATTGTCCATTTTTACATCTTTATAATTACTATAGATTTAATTATAGTATTAGTATTAATGTCACTGATCTCACTCTTACATTACTCAAAAATAATGAAATATATAAAACTTATACTGTTGCCGTAGGTAAACCTTCTACACCAACACCCTTAGGCAACTTTATAATTATTAAGAAAGGCTTATGGGGAGAACAATTTGGCGGTCACTTTATGCAGATAAATACTTCAACTGGTATATACGGTATTCATGGAACAGATAAGCCTTGGTCTATAGGGAAATCTTTAAGCCACGGCTGTGTTCGCATGTATAACAGTGACGCAAAAGAAGTATATGATATGGTTCCACTTGGTACGCAAGTGCATATATATTAATTGTATAGGGTTACCGACTCAACTATTAAGTTATGCATGCCTCATAATGCCCAGAACATAGCATTTTGAAACATGTATAACTTAAGTTTCGGTACGGTAACCCTTTACTTCTGTCAAAAATCAATCTTAACTTTACTTTTTACTATATTGGAAGGCTAAAACTCATAGTAGTTCCTCTTACTGAAGATTCAATGCATTCCATAAATCCTCCATGAGCCTCAACTATATATTTAGAAATCGAAAGTCCAAGTCCTGAGCCTTGAATATTTTGATTTCTGCTTTTTTCTCCCCTATAAAATTTATTAAATATATAAGGTACATCACTTGATGCTATACCGATGCCTGTATCTTTAACATATACCTTTAAATAATTCATGGTAACTTCAAAGTACACACCAATCATAGAACTTTCTTTTGAATATTTTATACTGTTTGAAATTAAATTATAAATAACCTCAGAAATTCTTTTTTTATCAGCCTTTAAAAGTAAATTTGGTATTTCATCTAGCATTTCAAATCGAAGCCCTTTACTTTCCACTTCTATAGATAAATCTTCTAATATATCGCGAAAAAAATCGCCACAGTAAAATTCTTCCATCACTATGTTCATTTTATTAAGTTCAGCCTTTGAATGTTCTAAAATATCCTCTAGAAGCTTAGTTAGAATTTTTACTCTTCTTAAAATTACTGTACAATAATTTTCAATTCCTTCTCTATCTTTAACAATGCCATCCTTAATTCCTGAAACATATCCGTGAATGGCAGTTAATGGCGTCTTTATGTCGTGTGAAATACAGGCTAAAAGTTCCTTTTCATTTCTTTTTATTTCTACTTCCTTCTCTTTTGAGAATTTTAGTTCATCCCGCATAGCCTCAAAATCATGACAAAATGCCCCAATTTCATTATCATAATCATACTTTATTTTGCAGGAAAAGTCCCCCTTTAAAATATTTTTAGCACTTTTATCAAGACTATTTATTGGCTCTAGAATATCTTTTTTTACAACCAAACTTATATAAACAAAAAAAATTATAATAATTATAGAAGCAGCTATAATAGGTAGAATTTCAAATAGGGTTTTATAAAATGGTGACGTCTTTAAAAAATATTTTTTAGGAATTAAAAAAATTACTGTTCCAACCTCATTGTTATTTACAATAAGTGGTTCAGTATATTTTATAGTATCTTTATTTTGTTTGTAAAACTTGCTATCATACTCCGTAAAATCATATAAATCAATATTATTATTTTTGGGGTATGACTTTATAGATGACATCAAAACTTTACCATTTAAGTTTACTGCTGTATATTTAAAGTCGGATTTTATATTTTTTTTATAATCATTTGCCTTGGCTGCAGCTTCTATTTTAATTTTTGTGCTATTAGTAAGTACTCTTCCGTTATTCACAGTTGGATAATAGGAATTTTGATTATATATAATTACGCATAAATAAACAATTGAGAGCATTAAAAGCAAAGTAGTAATACAAAAGAACATTTTAAATTTAAATGATATTTTTTCTCTACACATCATCTTCCTCCCACTTATATCCGACGCTCCAAACTGTTTTTATACAGTTTATATTAAACCCAGCAAATTTTTCACGAATTCTTTTTATATAAACAGATACTGTATTTAAATCCCCAAATCCACTTAGTCCCCAAACATTATCATAAAGTTGATTTTTTGAAAATACTTGTCCAGGATATTCCGACAGAAAATCTATAATTTCAAATTCCCTTGATGTAAAATGAATTTCCTCATTCTTATAAGAAACCTTGTATCCATTACTATCTATAGTTAAATCATTAAATTTTTTTATTCCAGGCTGACTTTCAGTTTGATTTGAAAAAGTTTTATATCTTCTAAGTTGAGCCTTAATTCTTGCTATAACTTCAGCTGGTGAAAACGGCTTTGTTATATAATCATCAGCACCAACCCCTAAGGATAGAATTTTATCTATATCTCCACTTTTAGCCGAAAGCATTATTATTGGCACAACAGATTCCGCCCTTATTATTCTACAAATTTCTATTCCATCAACTCCAGGTAGCATTATATCAAGAACAATAATTTCAGGTTTAAAAGCTTTAAAATCCCTCACTGCATTTTTACCATTACTACAAACTTGTACCCCAAAGCCTTCACTAACAAGATAGTCCTTTAATACATTCCCTATATCATAATCATCTTCAACTATTAAAACTTTTTCATTCGCCACGAAAAACCCCCCCTTTGAAACAGAGTACAGAGAAAAGAGTTTACCATCCTCTTTCCTGCAAAAATTCTAATATTAATCCTTCTCTTTTTTTATAATCAGCCTTTGAAAATTTATCTAAGTGCAGTTCGCCATCTATTCTACCATCCTTTAAATACAAAAGTCTAGAAGCACGTGCAGCAGACTTAACATCATGTGTAACCATTACTATCGTCTGTCCATTGTCATTCATTTCTGATAGAATGTCCAAAACCTCCTGCCCTGTAGTAGAGTTAAGGGCTCCTGTTGGTTCATCACCAAACAAAATCCTAGGCTTTGTAATTATAGCCCTTGCAAGCGCTGCTCTTTGCTGCATACCGCCTGACACTTCCGATGGATATTTATCCTTATCCTCTTCTAATCCAAATTTCTTTAAAAGTTCTAAGGTATTTTTGTTAACTTCCTTTTTATTTTTACTAATTTCATAGCCACAATATGCTATATTTTCAAATATCGTTATGTCTGGAAGCAAGTTTATAGCTTGAAATACAAATGATATATCCTTTTTTCTTATAGCTGACATATCATTTTCCTTCATCCTTGTAATATCGTTATCCAAAATTTTCACTGTTCCACTGGTTGGTGAATCCATACCGCTTATACTATATAACAGTGTAGACTTACCAGAACCCGAGCTTCCCATAATAACTGTAAAATCACCTTCATATATCTCTAAATCTAAATTCTTTATGACATTAGTTGCTACTTTTCCTGCAACAAAAGACTTACAAAGTCTATTTACTTCTATAACCGAACTTTTCATAAAATCACTCCTATTCATCTATAAGCTCATTTGGCTTAGCATTTTTTATTGAATAACTACATGCAAATACTATTAATAATACTAAGATGAACATGCTGATTGATAAAATTTCTATAATGCTCCATGATATCATAAGTCCATCTAATCCATTTAGCATAACTTCAATAATCTGCCTTGAAAAAAGCAAATTCAAAATAATCGATATTACGCTTCCAAATACCGTTAATATAATTATTCTACATAAATACCTATTTCTTATTTCCTTTGTTGTAAAGCCAAGTGCCTTCATTATTCCAAAATTTTTTCTATTATCTCTAATATCCATTATAATTATATTAAAGATTATTATTATTGAAAAAATTGCAAATGAAATAACAAGTAAATAAACAATTGGTAATGTTATACTTGAAATTGAATTAATTGCACTCCTACCCATTGGATCAATGTCATCAATAGAAATATATGAGAACTTACTTTTCATATCTTCTTCAAATTTTGAGGTACTATAATTGCCTTTGAGATTTACATATATTCTATAGACATTATAAGCATCTTTTCCTTTTTCAATTCCATGATTCAATATACGCATGCTGTATCCATTATTCATCATGCTGTTAAAGGAACCTGATATTAAATAAGTATTTTTTTTATTATTAACCGTGAGATCAATATAATCTCCAACAGATAAATTTGAATCCTGCAGTATTTCTTTAGATACACTAACTTCATTAGCTGATGTTGGATTATGCCCATTTGAAATACTAAATTTCATATTATCATCATAAGAATTCAGTGCCATCACTGCATATCCACTATTTTTTATATGATATTTTTCTGTATTTAATTTAACATTGCCTGCTAGTATTGAACCATAATTATAATTTTGAACCCTTTTATCTTTCTTAATTTTATTTAACACTGCTTCTATTTTTTCTTTATTAATTGTATCATCAAAACTTATAATCATACGGCTTTTAGGCATTCCAACCCATACATTTAAGTTGTCCTTCATTTTAGAAAATGTCATTCCTAAGTTTCCAAATAGCAGCATTAAGCTTAAAGATACCATTAAACTTATTGTTATATAAATCGCAGACTTTTTATATTTAAATATATCATTTATCCCTAAAGCTAAAGGTGAAACGCTATTTTTTATAAGCGATTTTTTTAGTTTTTTTCTAGAAGATGTAATACCTGTACTAATTGCTTTTACCGGTGAAATTTTATTTGTTCTCCTGATTACAAAATACAAATTTAAAGTTACTATTAAAGTAAATAAGATTATTGTAAGTAAAATAATTTTAAAATTAATATCAACGCTAGTAAAATTACCTACATACTTTAAGGCATTTGCCGCTGTGTGATTTAATATTGGAATACTACTTAGTGCTCCCAAAATACTTCCGGCAACTACAATAAAAAAATATCCTAAAATATAAAATTTAAATATTTGTTTTTTTGAGAATCCCAGTGCTTTATATATTCCAATTGATTTGTATTCTTTTAAAATATTGTTCCATATAATAAATCTTATAATGAATACCGCAGCAACAAATACAAGCAATGCAGCAAAACTAGTAATCCCACCCATTAATGATGCAACATAGGTTGCACTTGTTATAAGAGTAGTTTTATCAAACACTTCTGAGATACCTGCATTATCAGCCAAACTATTTTCTAATCTCAAAAAATCAGCATTTCTTTTTGTATTTATAAAAATAGATTTTCCTTTTGCAAGTGATACAAAATCCTTATTATTTTCTTTACTTGTATACAAAATTATTACTCCCATCATTGGTGATGGCTGAAGTGAATCATTTACTAGTGAAGTGACTTTTAAATTAATGAATTTATTATTTACTTTAAACTTCAAGCTATCTCCAAGAGATATTTTATTATCATCTGCAAACAGCTTAGTAATCCAAATCTCTCCTTTTCCAGGATGATTGCTGCCATTTAAAGCTTTTATTTTATTTAGCCCATAAGGTACACCTTTATAATTTTCTAAAGGTATTAAACTGTAATTTGAAATTTTTAGCTTTTTATTATTATAATAAATGTTATTTCCCGAACTAAAATTATCTAAAAACTTAACTTCTTTTATTTTTGTACTATTTTGACACCATTTAATCACACCATTTTCACAACCGGGATTAGCATTAATTGTAAATATGTTGTAGTATTTGTCATTAGCATAATATTTATCAGTATAATTATTAACAGATGTTATAATTGATGCTCCACTTGCAAATATCATTGCTGAAATAAATAGAAGCATTCCAATTAAAAAACACTGGAGTTTTTTCTTTTTTAGCTTTTTAAGCCACATATATCATCATCCTTTCTTTAATTTTATACTAACGCATAAAAATTAAAGAAATATAGTTAAATTCTTAATGAAATCTTACAATATTTTAAATATATATTACTATTAAAATTTTCTTTGACTAAAGATATACCACTGTGAAACTTAAAATTTATTTGTACCAAAATTCCGTCTTCTGGACATTATGGTGCACATAAATTTTAATAGTTGAACTGGTATATTTATAAGAAAGATTTGGTATTAGAAAAAAGATGCAAAATGAAAAGCTAACTATGAATATATTAATTATCATAATTTATAGATAAACCACACTTTACTTCAAAATTCTAATATTTTAGATATGCCTACTTATTTTAATGATTCTTGTATTTTAGAAAACTCTTGCACTAAGCATTTTTTATCTATTTCCTTATTATCAATAATGCTTTCAATTATAAAATTTTGAAAAATATCTTGTGCTTTTTCATTCATATTTAAATCATTAATCATTTTCTCATAACTTTTATTGGTTTCTTGTGTTTCTTGTGTTTTTTTACTCATTTTTTTTATTAAATTTGATGCCATTTCTATATTGCTATTTTTAGGTGGAATAGGATATTTATATGGATCAGCTTCAAATTCACAGTTAATATAATTTTTAACAAACCAGCATGTAATATTATAAATATTTCTGTGCATATTTAAGGCTTTTTCTAATTCCTTTTCTTCATCATCATGTGCCCCTGTAGCTCTAATTCTTCTAACCTTATTAAATATTCTATATATCTTACCTTTAAGTACCCCTTCGCTTTCTAGTTTCTTTAATCTTTCATCTTGAGTTATGGTATTCAATAAACAATATCCTTCTAATTTACATATTTCTTTAGTTAGATTTTCAGTAAAACTTTTACCTTTAATAATTGCACTATGTGGGGATGTAAACACTATTTCGTCTAATTCTCTTACATAATTATTTAAATATCTATAGTTTTTATTTAAATAACTAAAAACATCACTTTCCAAATTGCAACTCTCCCTTCCTATCTCTTGTTCTGATTTCTTCATCAAGCATATATTCTTATTATACCACTAAAAAACCAACAAGATATTTTTATTACATTTATAATTTTATAGTTCTTAAAGATTCAATAGATAAAATCAAGGTTAATCTGGGAGATTACATTTTATCGTGGACAATATTTATAGGTACAATACATTCCCCTAATCATCAATCAATTCTGAAATTTTTACATTAGGATTTCTATATCTGCTCCTTTTTAATGTTTTGTTTCCCCACTGAATAGCCTGCTTAGGACACCATTCAATACATGCTGCACATTGCTCGCATTTATGCTTCCAGGTAGGTTTATTTAGATCAAATTCTATATTACTTACAGGACATATTTTCTCACATAATCCGCATCCATTACACTTTTCATTAACCCAAAATTTTTCATCTCTCATATGTAAGTTATCCATTATTTTATCTGTGGTTTTAATAAACATTTTATCAATCACTATATCAAATACTAATTTACTTGTCTCCGGTTTTAATTCTTCTCTTTTTCTAATTAACTCGCATACCTTCTTTACCTTTTTCTCTTCCCTTGCAAATATTTTATTTTGTTTTTCTTTAATCTTTGTATTAAAAGCAAAAATATTACTACTGGGCATGCAAAATAAAAAACCTGATGAAAGTTTTGACTCTTTATACTTTAATATAGCATCTAATTTTACTAAAGCTTGGGCAGGTGCACCCGCATAAGTTGCTGCTGCAAAAACATAAGTGTCTCTACTTATATTAAGCTTTCTTACAAATTCATCCATTATAAGCGGCATACGACTATAATATACTGGAAAAACTATGCCTAAAAATTTTGATTTAATTTCCATTTCTTTTTCATTTCTAAATTGGCTAACTTTACATAATTGAAAATCTTCCATTCTACTCACAATATCTTTAGCTACCTTTAAGCTGTTGCCAGTACCTGTAAAATATACTATTGCATTATTTTCTATTATCATAAACCATATCTCCTTTAAAATTTCATTTGGCTACAATGATATGATAAACCTTATAGTATACTACAGAGTCAATACTATTTTTCCAAAAGTTTTTGCACTTCACCGCAGCATTGCTTACCATTAGCTAATATAAATTCACTTACCTTTTTAATCAATTGCTTAGTTTTATTAAGTTCCTCTATTTTTTTATCTATATCCTCCATCTTATCCTTAACTACACTTTGAATATTCTGAATATTGCCGCACCATATATCATCATAGGCTTTGCAAATCAATATCTTTATCTCCTTAAGTGAAAAGTCAAATTTTTTTAATATAAGTATAAATTTAATTTTATCTATATCTTCTTTTAAGTATACTCTGTAACCATTTTCACTTCTTCTTGCCTCAGAAAGTAGCCCAATTTTTTCATAGTATCTTATAGTCTCTTTATTTATTTCTAGTTTTCTCGCTAATTCACTGATGCTATAACCATCTTTCATCCTTATTTCACCTCGTTTTATTGATATAAAGATAAACCACTTGAAACTTCAAAATTAATTTGTATCAAAATGCCGTCTTCTGGGCATTTTGTTGCAAATTGATTTTGGTAGTTGAACTGGTTTATCTATAACTTTTTTTTAAGCTATGTTTTAAATAAGTGTTGATTTTCACACTTATTTAAAACATAGCCTCCTTTAGTATACTTAGCTATTTTTAAAAAGCACTTCCGCCTCCACCGCCCCCAAGGTTTCCACCTGAGCCACCAGAGAAATTTCCCGATGAACTATCACTATTACTACCACTGTTATTCATATTAAAATCATCAGTATAAGTAGTAGTATAATAACTCAAGAACCAATAACTCATAAACATACTATTCTTGAATTCTGATGTATCCTTAAAATTATCAATAAAATTTTCTGAAACTTCAAGAGATATTGCATATGGTAAAACTCTTTCATCTAATTTTTTATTTTGTTCATTAAGCTCACTGCTTCTAAAATCATCTAAATAATTACTAAATGCTTCCCATTTAAGCCTTTCATTTTCATAGGTGTTAGTTAATATTTTCTTACCTTCTATGGTCGTATAAAAATTCATATTTTCTGCCTGATTTAAAATAAGCTTTTTCCAGTCAACGTATTTACTCATAAAGCTTAATTCACTGGATTTATCTTTCAATCTCTCCAAGCTAATACTGCCATTACTTACATATTTCTTTAGCCATTTTATTAAAAATTCTTCATATCCCATAAGCATATTTTTATCATAAGCCTCATTTATTTTAAAACAAACTTTTGTAAAATCTTCTTCTGCAAAACCATTTTTAAGAAATTTTATTGCCCCCCTATTAGAAAGATAAATTATTTCAGCTAAAAAGTCTTTAGTATCAACTTCATTATTTACAAGTACACTTACTAGTGCTGGCGGTAAGGCATTTGGTATTTCAAAGTAATATTTTTCTCTAAAAAATACATGTCCTTCTCTATAAGCTTTAATTGCTTTTTGTCTCTTTCTTCTTTTTAAATATATAAAGCTTGAAGTTAAAACTGCAATTATAAATATAACTAAGGAAGCAATCATTATATTTTTATTTCTTTCCCTTTGTTGTTTTTCATAATAAGCGTCCCTTTTCATATTTATAGTTTTTGAAGTATTAATCCATTCAGAAGGGAAATATGTACTTATTCCAATGAACTCATCTTTTCCCATGTTATTTAATTCCAATTTTATTGTTCTTTTATTCTCTAAACTTGCTATTCCCCTTTTAGGACCTTCGCCGTAGTACTTAACTTTATTTGTTATATCTTCTGGTAAAGAAACAAATAGTGTTACTTTATTAATTTTCACGTCTGAATCATTTTTGTAAAAGTCCCATTTAAATTCACCTAAATCAGAAAATTTTGTTACAGCATTTTTTATTGTATAATTTATTTTAAAATTTTTAGTTTCATTGCCACTTTTACTATATATTTTTATTTCAGTTGTATCTCCATCCTTATTAATCTCAGTAGTGCTTTTTTCATTAACTCCATTTTTATAAACTTCTGCTGAAATATTTGCAAGTCCATCTGAACCATTTGTCCTTACTTCTCTTTTCATTCCATTAAAGCTTCCTTGAAAAACATAATCATGGCTTTCTGAAACTGCTATATCACCATTTTCTTTAACCTCAGCATTTATAACTATATTAGAAATATAATAATCACCCGATGAAGCAAGCACCTTTTGTGGAATTAACTGTGATAAAAATACCATTAACAAAATAAGAGATAAACTTTGTATGATTTTATGAAATTTAGACATAAAAATTCTCCTTTCATATTATATATTTACATTTTATCATATGCGGAGGAGAATTATAAAATTCTTTGTAATCTTTGTTTCAAAGTAAAAAGTACAGTGACGGATGATTTTCTTCCGTTTCACTACAGAAAATCTTATAACTTATTTTTAAATATATTGTGAAATAAAGATGTAGTTAGATTAATCAAATAACCTTTGACAGGTGTAGTGAAAAAATGATATTAGGGAACAGTGGCGAAAAAATTTCTAAAATAAAATTGTATAAAACTTAGTGGGAAATTCTTCAAAGCTTTAGAACTTTAGATTGTCTGAACATCTTTTTGCGAGTTATCGAAAGTTCTTAAGCTTTGAAAAATTTGCCGCTTAGTTTTATTAATTTTATTTAGGATTTTGAGCCGCTATTCACTAACATCATTTTTCTACACCTGTCAAAGGTTATTTGATTTTGCACTGCACTTTGTTTCTCTGCCTATTCATTTAAGCTTTCCAGTTCCATCATTGCTTCATAAATCATTTCTCTTGTTATTTTATAAGGAACATGTTTTATATCTCCTGTTTCCATTGCCTTATCAAGTACTTTATCAAGATCCTTTTCTTCAACTTCAATATCGGCTAATTTTGTTGGAAGTCCAAGACTTTTATTAAATTTATAAACTCTGTTACGCTCTTCATATTGTTTATCACATGTGAGCATAACCAAGACACCATATGAAACTACTTCTCCATGGAAATGATTCTTTTCTATATTTTCCAATGTAGTGCATCCATAATATACAGAATGCGCAAGACAGCTGTTATAATCATTTATTACAAAAACTGATACAAGCCCTGTAGTAATTATTATATTAAGCACTACTTGCTCTAGTTCGTAAGAAACTTTATTATTTTTAACATCTTCATAAGCTTTTTTTCCATACTTTAAAAGCGGTTCCACACAATTACGGCTTATATCCACACCCAAAAGATTAGTATGATCAAGTTCATCTCCCCTTGAAGAAAATGTGCATTCATACTCTTTTGACAAGGCATCACCGATTCCAGCCCAAATAAAATGGTCTGGAGCTTCTGATATTATTTTAGTGTTAATAAAGCAATGGGATGCAGGCTTCTTTGGGAAATACAATTCTTTAAATACATGATTTGCATCATAAATTACTGTAGTTGCTGTTACTGCTGCACAATTTGAAGCTATTGTTGGAAACACAAATAATGCTTGTCCTGTTTGATCGCACATAGTCTTACTTGTATCAACACTTCTTCCACCGCCAACTGCAAATACCATATCTGCACTTGCAACTACTTGATTTTTTTTCAGCATTTCTACATTTTCATATGAAGAATCTCCTCCAAACCATACAAAATCCAATATTTCTATATCTGAGCCTTTAATACCATCCAAAAGCGCTTCTTTTGCTTTTGCCATTGCTGTTTTTCCCCCAATTACTACCGCTTTCTTTCCATATGTCCTACAAATCTTAGGAATTTCTTTATAAACTTCTTCTCCTACACTATAGCTTGGTAAAAATACACTGTAATTACTCATTTCTTTGCCCCCTAATTATTTATCTTAATTAAAATTACATATAAGGCATATTAAAACTATCTCTCAATTTGGATTTATTATTTTTTTAATATGTCTAAAATAAAAAAGACCCTGTCTCATTTTTTAGAGACAAAGTCTTAAACTTGCGGTACCACTCTATTTGCTACTTAAAAAGTAACCTCTCAAAATATCTACGGGAAATCCCTTTAATATTTGGCAATATAACGGTTGCTACCGATCACACTTACACAATAATACTATCTTCAGTGGACTACTCATGAGTGATTTTCAACTCTTTCACAAATCCTATCTCCCAGCAAATAATAGGTCTCTTACAAAATGCTCCAAAGTCTACTTTTCTCAATCTACGCATTTATCCTTTAACTTGTTAACAATTATATTCCTCATTTTTTATACTGTCAAGAATTTAATTAATATTTTATCTAAATTTATGATTGAAAAGTGATAATGTCTTAGTGTACCACATTTGATTATGTCCCAAAAAATAAAATTTATAGTATAATAAACCTCATTGCTAGAAATGAGGAGGACATAATGAGAAAGGTGTATTTAAAAATGAATGAAGAATTAAAATATAAAGTTATTAAGAAGTTAATAGATAGTAACGGTAGCAAGCAGAGAGCAGCAATTGAGTTAGGGTGCACTGTTAGACATATCAACAGAATGATTAATGGGTATAAAGAAAAAGGAAAAGCTTTTTTTGTTCATGGCAATTGTGGAAAAAAGCCATCTCATACTATAGATGATTCAGTAAAAAAAGATATTATAGATTTATACAAAACAAAATATGAAGATGCAAATCTAACACATTTTTCTGAGCTCTTAGAAGAAAGGGAAGAAATAAAAGTCTCAGCAACAACTATACGTTCTATCCTTTTACAGGAATTCATCCTATCCCCTAAGGCAAAGCGTTCTTCTAAAAAAGCTTTGTGTAACAAGCTTAGAGACTTACAAAAAGATACTAAATCAAAAAAAGAAGCCACTACCATTCAAAATACTATCCTTGATATAGAAGATGCTCATCCTAGACGTCCTAGATGTGCTTATTTTGGTGAAATGCTTCAAATGGATGCTTCTGTTCATCTTTGGTTTGGTGAAAATAAAACACAGCTTCATATAGCTGTGGATGATGCTACTGGATCAATTGTAGGTGCTTATTTTGATAATCAAGAAACCCTTAATGGCTATTATCATGTGCTTTATCAGATATTAACTACTTATGGCATTCCTTATATGTTTTACACTGATAAACGTACTGTTTTCGAATACAAAATGAAAAAGTCATCTTCAATAGAAGATGACACATTTACTCAATTTGGTTACGCATGTAAGCAATTAGGAATTGAAATAAAAACCAGTAGCGTTCCACAAGCAAAAGGACGTGTGGAACGCATGTTTGAAACTCTACAATCGCGGCTCCCTATAGAACTGCGTTTATCTGGTATAAGCACAATTGAGCAAGCAAATGAATTTTTAAACTCCTACATAAAAAAATTCAATGCTCGATTTGCTTTACCTGTTGATAATATCAAATCTGTGTTTGAAACGCAACCCAATATTGAAAAAATCAATTTAACTCTTGCTGTGCTTGCTGGTAGGAAAATAGACAGCGGAAGTTGTGTAAAATACAATAAAAGATATTATCTTCCTGTAGATACTAATGGACACCCTGTATATTATCATAAGGGAACCTCCGGATTAGTTATAAATGCGTTTAACAATGAATTATTATTTTCTGTTAACGAAAAAATTTATGCCCTTGAATTGCTTCCAGATCATGTTCCCTCGTCAAAGAACTTTGATCTTGCACAAACTACAAAAGTTCCAAAGAAACGCTACATACCACCTATGAGTCATCCTTGGAAGCAGGCTTCATTTGAACAGTATTGTAGTAAGCAAGCTCATAGGCAAAAGGAAAGCATAGCATAAATTTATAAATCTATTTTCTTAAAAATCGAAGATTTTTAAGGTTTATTTGCCATACCTTAAAATAGAGTCAGACCATTAATAAAGCACCAGCAAAAACTGGTGCTAATAATTAAAACTTTTTAGGACATTTTCAAAAATGCTTGACAGAATTTAATTAATATTTTATCTAAATTACATTTCTATATTTTTTACTCGCCAAACTATTACTACTTATAATGCTCAGTATTTCTTCATTTTTTATCAAAACTCTTGGAATTTTAATCTGATTTTTAGAAACTCCCTTTTTAAACAAAAAATCTTTTACCTTACTAAAAGTATTAGCTCGTAAAACTTCTACTTTTACACTTTGCAATCTCCTATTGCTTCTTGCCCTATCATACGCCAAATTTGATTTTCTGAGTTCATTATCTAAAATATCTTCTATTGTTTTTATTTTACTCATAGGTATATCGTTCCAAAATTCAAAATAGAAAATATATCTTCCTGGTGTTACTGAAATATCTGGTGCAGTAGTATAATCCGTTAAATTTAGCTTTAATATTCTTATTGTATTTTTTACAGCTGTAGTTAATTGATCTTCATTAGTTTTTTCAGCCACCATGTTCAATATTTGATTTTTTCTATACAAAAATTCAATTTCAGGACTATTATTATAAAATCCAACAACTCTTACAACATCGCCTATTTTATACCTGTAAAGTCCTGCATAATTAGTGACTGCTACTTCATAGCTTTTTCCAAGTTCTAATTCTGATATTTCAAAAGTTTTATTACCCACAAAATCTACTGGAATAAATTCATAATAAGCAGTATCTGGAACAATTACATATCTTATTTTATCAACATATGGATTAATTCCAATCATTGCTTCTGTACATCCATATGCTGCTGAATATATAGGAATTGAATCAGTATAAAAATTTACAGAAGAGTTGTATATAGAAAAATTGCCACCTGTTACTGTTGCAATATATGCTAAACTTTTCCATACCCTTCTAGCTATTCCCTTAAATCCCTTTTGAAATTCACTTTGCAACTTAATAGCCCTTTCCCTATTAGGTGATATTTTTCTACTTAATAATTTTCTAATATCATCATCAATTTTTAAATTTTTATTTATACTGCCATTTCTTATATCCTGTACTAATTCCTCGTATCTTTCTTCTAAAACTCTAAATAAATCTAAAATGCTTGAAATAAAGGTTCCTCCTATATATAAAAGTTTTTCCTCTTCTAATGCAAATAGCAAATGAAGGTATAATGCCTCTTCCTTATCCTTTATTTTCATAACCTCTATTGGGGAAGTATACAAATACCCTATTACATTTTTTATGCCTTTCATACCTCCAGATGTGGCTGAACATATGGGAACCTTATCCTTCGTATAAGTAGCTGTTACTATATCTGCAATCATCAAGCCTTTTCCATAATTCCATTGTTCTTTAAAATTGTTATATGAAAATTTATTAATAAGTATAGCCATGTATTTTAAACAAATCCTTCTACTTCTTTTAGTTGCTGGTATTAATTTTTGTTTTCCAGTAGTTCCCGATGTATGTCCAAAATATTTTATATGGTCGCTAGTCAAAACATTTTCTTCTCCATTAACCATCCTAAGTATATAACTTTCATAGTCCTTATATTCACCTAATGGGACTTGATTTTTATATTGTTCAACAGATTTTATACTTCTAAAGTTAAACTTCTTTCCAAATTCACTTTTTTCATTTATTTTTAATATTCTAAAGAGTGTCTGTTCATTTATCTTTTTACTATTCTTTGTACTTTTATTAAACTTGCCTTCAACTATAATTCCTCCTGCTATATTTATTCTGTAAAGAACCTTACTTATTATACTCATATCTCTCTCCACTATATAAATACTACATATTAAAAATATATAAATAACTTACCATACTTAGAACGCACGCAAGTTAATAACAACTTTTTACCTCCTCCTATAACCCTCTTTTTAATGCATATTGAATTGTATAAATTTTAGTAGTATACTTTATTTAAACATATGTTCGAAAATAACTTTATCAAGGAGATTATAATGAATTATATCCAAGGATCTTTATTTGAAAAAAGAGTTAGCACCCCGCTTGCAAGCCGTATAAGACCTAGAAATCTTGATGAATATATTGGTCAACAACATATACTTGGAAAAGGTAAAGCTCTCAGAAATATGCTCGAGTGTTCAAATCTTACTTCTATGATTTTTTGGGGGCCACCAGGCGTTGGTAAAACCTCACTTGCCATGATAATTGCTTCAATGACAAAATGCAATTTTATAGAATTTAGTGCTACTTCTTCTGGAATAAAAGAAATTAAGGAAGTTATGGAGGAAGCTAAAAAAAATAGATTTATGGGCATTGAAACTGTTCTCTTTATTGATGAAATTCACCGCTTTAATAAGGCCCAGCAAGATGCTTTTCTCCCACACGTTGAAAAAGGAAACATTATTCTTATAGGTGCAACTACTGAAAATCCTTCCTTTGAAATTAATTCTGCCCTACTTTCAAGATGCAGAGTATTTGTTTTAAACGCCCTTACAGATGAAGATATAGTTAGCCTTTTAAAACACGCTCTTAAAGATAATAGAGGTTTTGGAACTAAAAATATAAAAATTTCAAATGACCTTCTACACTTAATTTCAATTTACTCAAATGGTGATGCTAGAACTTCTCTCAATGTCTTAGAAATGGCTGTTTTAAGTTCAAAGCAAGAAAATAACACAGTAATTTTAACTAAGGAAATTATTGAAGATTGTATGCAAAACAAAGCTTTACTATATGATAAAAATGGAGAAGAGCATTACAATATAATTTCTGCACTTCATAAGTCTATGCGAAATAGTGATTGTGACGCTTCTATTTATTGGCTTGCTAGAATGCTTGAAGGTGGTGAAGATCCTCTTTATGTTGCAAGAAGGCTTATACGTTTTGCTTCTGAGGATATAGGTATTGCAGACCCAAGAGCTTTAGAACTAGCCGTAGCTGCCTACAATGCTTGTCATTATATTGGTATGCCAGAGTGCAGTGTAAATTTAACTGAGGTAGTAGTATATTTATCCTTAGCTCCAAAATCCAACTCCTTGTATGTCGCATATGAAAAAGCAAAAAAAGATGCAAAAGAAACTATTTCAGAAGGAGTTCCACTTCATCTTAGAAATGCTCCTACAAAATTAATGTCTGATTTAGGTTATTCAAAGGGCTATAAATATGCTCATGATTTTGAAAATAAAATCACAAATATGCAGTGCTTACCCGATAATTTAAAAGATCGTAAATATTATCTTCCAAGCAATGAAGGTTATGAAAAAGAGGCAAAAGAGAAAATTGATTATTTACTTAATAAAAAAAAAGAGGAGCTGCCGCACTAAGATTATTTAATACGTAACTTAAAATTATTGCGAACTAACTTAATCAGTTCACAATTCACAGTTCACAATGCACAATGAAGGAGGATTTGCCCTCCTTTCGTCAGGTAAATCTTAAATTTAAATATTATAAGCTTCGCTTAGCACCATAAATGGTGCTATTGCGCAAGCAATAAAAAATTAAGTTTAAGATTTTTCTGTAGCAAGGCGGAAGAAAATCATCATTCATTGTGAATTGTGCATCGTGAATTGTGAATTGATTTAATTCGCAATATTTATTATTTGTTTATAAAATAATTTTGTAAGACATTTAGTACTTTCCAAACTCTCCATCACTTAGGTCAATCTTTATTTTAGAATCATGAGCCTCATTGCCTTCCGTAAATGCGTAATTGTTTTTTTTATTCGACATACTTTCAAGCATTTTTATTACCTCTGGATTTAATTTATCCATTCCATATCTATTTAAATCGCATTTTTTTAATTTAAAACGCCTAACCAATTCCTCAAGAATTTGTGCCTGGCTTGACAATTCTTCACTTGCAGCTGCACTTTCTTCAGCAGTTGCAGAATTATTTTGTATAACATGTGACACCTGCATAATACCTTGATTAACTTGAAATATAGCCGCTGCTTGTTCATTTGATGCAGTTGCAATTTCTGAAACAATACTAGTTGCATCTGAAACAGAGTCCACAATTTCATTCAATGCTTTCGCAGTTTCATCTGCTATCTTTGTACCATTTTCTGCTTTTTTAATTGAACTTTCAATTAACACTGTCGTTTCCTTAGCTGCATTTGCACTTCTAGCAGCCAAATTTCTCACTTCTTCAGCTACTACCGCAAAACCTTTCCCCTGCTGACCTGCCCTTGCAGCTTCTACTGCAGCATTAAGTGCTAAAATATTTGTTTGGAAAGCAATGTCATCTATGACTTTTATGATTTTTGAAATGTTACCTGAAGCTTCATTTATTTCATTTATCGATTTTAACATTTCCTGCATATGCGTATTGCCGTTAATAGCATTTTCCTTTGCATTTATTGACATTTTACTTGCTTGTTCTGCATTTTCAGCATTTTGTTTAGTTTGTGCTGATATTTGTTCTAATGATGCTGTTAGCTCCTCAACAGAACTTGCCTGCTCAGTTGAGCCTTGCGATAGTGCTTGTGCCGAATCCGATACTTGTTTAGCTCCAGTTGCAACTTGCTCAGAAGAAGTATTTATCTCATTTAGAACTCTGTTAAATGAATCAACAATCTTATTTACCGAATTCTTTATTTCAATAAAATCTCCAACATAATCTCTTGATATACTTACATCCATATTTCCATCCGCTATTTTTGTAAGTATATTTGAAATCTCATTTATATACGAGTCAACAGCCCCCATTGTATTATTAAGAGCATTTTTAATAGCCGCATGATCTCCTTTGTAATCCCCAACCATTTTAGCTTTAAAATTTCCACTCTCCATTTCTTTCAATACATTTGAAGCTTCTTTTATAGGTTCAATTACAGAATCTAGCATATTGTTTATTCCAAAAATTATCTCTTTGTAACTGCCTTCAAATTTTTCGGCATCAGCTCTAGTACCCAATTGTCCGTTTATTGCATTATCTGCAAGCATTTTTGATTCACTTATAAGATCATGCAAAACTTGCATTGTTGCTAAGCACGCAGGCATAAGCCTATCATTTTCTGACCTTTTTCCTACTCTTTTAAACTCTTCAAGCCTGCTTGTATCACCTTTTGAAACTCTTACAAATGCATCTTGCACACTTACTAATCTTTCACGAACTTCATTAATGCTTACCGATAATTCTTCCATCATGCCTGAATGATTCCCTGTAATTTCTATGGTATAATCATTTTGAGCCATTTTACCAAGGACTTCCTTAATTTCATTAATTGGCTTTATAATTTCAATATTTATAAAAAAATATGAAATTATAATAATAGCTACTATTATTATAGCTACTACTGCAATTGATATAACTTGAAATTTTCCCAAGAATACATTACAAAAGTATCCTAATAGTGCCGAAATAATAATCATACAAGCAAGATACAATTCTAATTTTTTGCCAGTTTTAATGTTTTTTGATAATCTCATAAAATACCAACCACCCTTTTTAAATCCTTTTATACTTATAACTTTGGTTTTAAACTTACCTTTCTGATTAAATTATTATACGTTTCCATTGTATTATATACGCTGACATTTGTCTACATGCTTTAACAATTTCTTATATGTTTTCCTTAAATTCGACTTTGCTTGTGACATGCAAGGATGTGAAAAATGGTATTCTACAGTTTTTACTACACTGAACATAAGGACTTATGAGTGAATATAAAAAATGAGACCAAATGTATACCGCTTGTATTGGTCTCTCCTTTTTAATATTCTATATTAAACAGCTTTTTTTATTTATCTTTGGGTTACACGCTGAATGTGGATAGTTAAATAGAGTTTTTCCTCATCTGATAGTTCTATTTCTAAATACTTTTCTATTTTTAACATGCAATCATATGCTTTTTTATACTTTTCTTTAACTTGCTTAAATAAAAAATCATCCTCATCCTTTATTACCTGTTCATTTTTATTTAACCTTTGAAAAAAGAACCTTAAGTGTGTAACAAATCTTTCATAGTTAAGAGAGTTTTCATCAAGTGCGATATTATAAGTATATTTAACAATATTTAAGATATCCTGCACCATTTTTGTTTGCTTTGCTATATCTTCCACGCCACTAGAAGAGTTATTAATCTGAGAATTTATTAAATGCAATGCTATATTGGCTGCTTCATCTTCTGGTAATTTTTTACCTGTTTCATCCTCAATAAATTCTATTGCCTTCACCCCAACTTGGAATTCTTTAGAATAAAACTTTTTAATTTCCCAAATTAATGGATTTCTAGTATTGTAACCTTCATCAAACATTTTTAATGCATTACTTATATGATCTGTAAGTGTCACATATATATAGTCATTTAATTCAACACCTAATAAATTTTTTGCATATTCAATAATGTCATAGCTCATAGAAACATCCTCTGTAGGAATGTCTTCTAATAATAATTTAAATTTTTCCGACGCATCTTTTTGCTTAAGAATAAAAGTTTTCTCTATCAGGCTTTCATCAACTTTTTCACCTACATTCTTTTTAAATGCAATTCCACAGCCCATAACAACAAACTCATGTTTTTCTGAATCTTTAGCTACTATAGCATTGTTGTTAAATATTTTTTTTATTATCATCTTCCTATCCCCCTTATTGCTATATTAATATAATTTAAACCATAAAAACCTTAACTAAATAAAAGGAACAAACTTATTCCTTCTCATTAATTAAGGTATCGCCTGATCTAATCAGTAACAATCCAATATTGTAATCGTTTAATTTACTAATCAGTATACCATTTGCCTTATAAAATGTCAATAATTTTGCGACATCTTTCGCCCGCATTTAATATATTACCATAAAAACCTCCACATATGTACTCAAAACATAAATTTCCACCATTATCCACAGAATCTTCTTTTAAATTATATATAAACCAGTTCAACTACCAAAATCAATTTGTATCATAATGCCCAGAAGCCGGCATTTTGATACAAATTAATTTTAAGTTTCAAGGTGGTTTATCTTTAGTTGTAAACTTTACCATAACTAAGATATTCAGAGCTTTATATTTGTACTCCTCAGTACAACAACTTTATTCGTCTCACATCGCCTTATGCAAAATTATTACATTTAAATCAAATAATGTTATACTGTACTAGTCAGTACAAAACAAAATTTAAATGAGGTGTTTCATTATGAAAAATCTTTTAAAAAAAACATTATTACTAATAATACCTTTCATGCTATTAACTGCTTTTTCTTTTAGCAATGTTTCTGCTGCAACTCCATCATATAAAATTTCCAAACCAAATTCTTCAATTGCTAACTTAAATAACAATTATCCTATTGTAATGGTTCATGGGTTATTTGGTTGGGGAAATGACGAACTTTTCGGAATAAACTATTGGGGTGGAGAAAATAGCTTAAAAACTCTTCTAGAAAATAATGGTTATAAAGTATTCACACCTACTATAGGATCAATATCCAGCAATTGGGATAGGGCTTGTGAATTATATGCTTACTTAAAAGGTGGTACAGTAGATTACGGCGAAGCACATTCGAGAAAAAATGGACATGCCCGTTATGGACGAACTTATCCTGGCGTTTATCCTGAATGGGGTACCACAGATTCTAATGGATTAAAAAAAATTCACTTAATTGGACACAGTATGGGTGGTGAAACAATTAGAGTATTAGCCCAATTATTAGAAAATGGTGATCCTGATGAAATAAGTTGTAATAAAACTAATATCAGTCCTCTATTTACAGGAAATCATCATTGGATTGACAGTATTACAACTATAGGTACTCCTCACGACGGAAGCCAAGAAGATGAAATGCAGGACAATTTAGAACCATTTTTCCATGATTTTTTTGCATCTATGGCTGCTAGCACTGGTATAATTAATTCTAATAATCCTTGCTTTGATTTCAGAATGGATCAATGGGGACTAAAAAAAGCAGCTAATGAATCCTACGCTAACTATTATAAAAGGGTTTTTAGCAGTAACATTTGGAAAGAAACAAAGGATTTAAGCATCTGGGATTTGTCACAAGAAGGTGCAAAAGAGCTAAATTCCTGGGTTAAAGCTCAAAGTGATATTTATTATTTTTCTATTTCTTGTGTAGATACTCATAAAGATTTACTAACTGATCATCAAATACCTAATATTAATATGAACCCTCTTCTTTTAAAAAGTTCAATATTCATGGGGCAATATACTAATTACACCCCTGGGAAAGTACAAGTTGACAGCAGCTGGTGGAGAAATGATGGCATTGTCAGCGTTAGATCTGCTATAGGCCCTCATGAAGGCTCAACGGATAATATTATAAATTACAATCCTAGTCTTCCTCAAAAAGGCGTATGGAACTACATGGGTGAAATTAACGATGTAGATCACATTGAAGTAGTATTACAAAGTAATCCAACTTATAGAAGCTACCTTCAAAACAAATTTATCGATTTAGCAAAAATGTTAAATAATCTTCCACTTTAAAAACAGTGCTTATACACAAATCTTAAATATTGTGAAGCAAAGTGTAGTGCAAAATCAAATAGCCTTTGGTAGGTGTAGCAAAATAATGTTAGTGAACAGCATCTTAAAATCTTAAATAAAATTAATAAAACTAAGCGGCAAATTTTTTAAAGCTTAAGAGCTTTAGATAACTCGCAAGAAGATGCTCAGACAATCTAAATCTCTAAATCTTCAAAAAATTTTCCACTAAGTTTTATATAATTTTATTTAAAATATTTTTTCAATGCTATTCCCTAACATCATTTTTTTCTACACCTACCAAAGGCTATTTGATTAATCCATTACATCTTTGCTTTACAATATATAATTATTTTATAACAAATTAATATAGTAATTCTAAAGCTTTCAGCAATAAATATTGTTTCTGTACTACACCAAAATTCCGTAGGCACGGAGGAATTTTTTCCTTAAACTACTGTATAATGCGAAGTAAGTGTGTTGCAGGATGATTTAAATAAAATTTTATAAATCTTAGGTAAAAAACTTTAAAAGCCTTAGATGTTTCAATTGTCTGAGCTTCTTTCCAGCGAGTTATTGAAACTTCTTAGGTTTTTAAAGTTTTTTGCCTTGGATTTATTAATTTTATTTAATATCCTGCAATACACTTACTTCGCAATAATTTAGAGTTTCTTCATAAAATCTGGATCTGCCTTGGAAAGATCGATTCCCTTTACGTGCTTTGGAACATTAAAATTAGGGTTCTTTATTTCTCCACCAAGTTCTTTAATAATTTCTTCCGCTTTTTTCTTATTACTAGGATCCACATTTACTATAACTTTATAATTTACATCTGCTATTTCTTCAAATCCACCCATACCACTTACCATAGGACTTGCTGCACTCAAAGGTGATCTATCATCTCTACCTGTACTGGGACTTGCCGAATTAAGGACTAAATTAGAATTGCTTGGAGAAGTCAAAAAGTTTTTTGTCATACTTCTATTCTCTGCATTTATATCATAATGATCATTTATGTCTGTATAAGCATCTATACCTTCACTTTTAAGTTTACTTACAACTTTATTTGAATTTTTTATTCCACTAAAAAAAGCCTGAATTTTCATAATTTCCTCCTAGAATAAATTTTATTAATTAGTTTTTGTCATTCCGCTTTTTTTATTCATGCTTTTCTTGTGAACCAACACCAATTATAAGATTTTAGCTATTTCCGCCCTTTTATTTAGGCTATGTTTTAAATTCACATTTTTTTGTTATGTTCAACGTCTATTCCAAAGAAATCCAAATCATTAATATCATCTATTTGTTTTATTTCATCCAAAACCCACTTATTTCCGCTTCTTATAAACTTCCAATATTCTTCAAAGGCAACTCTTATATATTTTTTTCCCTCTATTACTTTGTTTGTTTCCTCATCTATAGTATAGTCTACTGCTTTTGCTTTTATATAAATCCATAAATTATCATTATCGGTTCCTTCAAGATCTTCTAACCCTATAGGGTACCATTTTAATAGCCTAACATTTTTTAAAATGTTTTTTTCTTTTTTTACTTCCATCCACTCAGTCTTCATTTTATGTTCATCATATAATTTCTTGCTCATATACTCTTTTGCCAAATCTTGATTTCTCTCCATCCAAGCATATTGTATTTTATAAAACGCTTCTTTTATATTTCTTTTCATATCTTTGTAATTCCAATTACTATCACTTTTAGCTAGGTCTTTTATAGTTAAAATACTTTGAGCCCTCTTTTTTTCCAGCCTTACCTTGAGAATAATTGTTCCTCCCACAGCAACCAAAGCAAATACCCCTATATTTAGTATATCAAAAAATGGATTAGACCTTCCTCCATAGCCTCCACCATTATATGACGCATGAGCTGAACCTCCACCACTTGCACCGCCACCAGATGACCCACCATGTCCTCCACCAGCCCTAGCAAGTACAACTATATGTCCATTAAGTACAAATAATATCAATAAAACTATTGATAATTTTTTTATAAAAGCACTATGTTTAAGCATATTTTACCTCCAAAATATATTTTAATGAAAGGCTATGTTTTAAAAGAATGTTGATATGAGCTTATGCCATTAATGGACTCTAAGAATTGCTCGTTTATAATTTGCTACCCATTTAGATGCATCGTCCTGATGCCTAAATGGCTTTGACCGTCCTAGTCAAAATTACGCAAATTATAAACGAGCAATCCTAAGAGTCCATAAAAGCCAACACATCACATCAACATTCTTTTAAAAATAGCCAAACTTACTAAAGGAACCTATATTTTAAATAAGTGTGAAAATCAACACTTATTTAAAACATAGCCTAATGAAAACCCTTTTTATGTAAATCATTATATTCCTAAATATTGTTAAAGTCTAATTTATTTAGCTTAAAACCTATAATTTTATTGCACACCTTTAACTTTTGCTTGAAGGCTTAAAAATAAGGCTATGTTTTAAAATGGGGCCGTCGCACAAAATTATTTTATAAACAAATCTTAAATATTGCGAAGCAACTCAAGTGAAAGTTTTTAACGATGCTTTGCACGTTAAAAGGTTAACTTTTTCACTATGTGAAAAGTGAAGGGTTTGACATAGCTACGCTTGCCAAAGGTGAATGGTTTTACCTTTTGTAAAAAGTAAATGTTGATTTTCCTCCGCTTTGCTATGGAAAATCTTTAATTTAAATTTATAATTTTTCCGTAGCAAAGCGGAGGAAAAATAACCTTAACTTTCGGATTTATCCGAAAAGTTAACCTTTAACGTGCACAGCATCGTTAAACCCTTCACTTTTCACGTAAGTGAAAAAGTTAGTCTTTTAATGAGCAGGGCGAAGTTAAAACCCTTCACTTGCTTTGGTTCGCAATAATTTTAAGTTATGTATTAAATAATCTTAGTGCGACAGCCCCATTTTTCAAATTTCTTCACTATTTTTAAATTGATTAAAGTACATATGATAATACTTGCCTTTCTTATTTATAAGTTCATCATGATTTCCCATCTCAATAATTCTTCCATCATCTATAACCATTATTTTATTAGCATTTCTTATTGTGCTTAGTCTATGCGCTATTATAAAGCTAGTCCTTCCTTCCATTAGCTTAAGCATAGCCTCTTGTATCTTTAATTCCGTTCTAGTATCAACACTGCTGGTAGCTTCATCTAGTATGAGTATAGATGGTTCTGTTAAAATTGCCCGGGCAATAGCCAAAAGCTGTCTTTGACCTTGGCTTAAATTTGAACCACTTTCAGAAAGAATAGTATCATAGCCATTTGGAAGCCTCTTTATAAATTCATGAGCATTTGCCATTTTAGCTGCCAGCTTAATTTTTTCATCAGAAGCTATTAAATTTCCATATTTTATATTTTCCTTTATAGTTCCTGTAAAAAGATAAGTATCTTGAAGTACAATTCCAAAACATTTTCTAAGACTGTCACGAGTATAATTTCTTACATCTATTCCGTCTATAAAAATTTCACCCTCTGTAACATCATAAAATCTTGTAAGCAAATTTACTATAGTAGTTTTTCCCGCTCCAGTAGGTCCAACAAGTGCTATAGTTTCACCTTGTTTTGCATCAAAATTAATATTTTTAAGTATATTTACATCTTTTCTATAACCAAAATATACATTTTCAAATTTCACATTACCTTTGGCTTTATCAAGTACCTTTGCATCTTCTTCATCTTTTAGTTCTTCGTTTTGATCCAATATTTCAAAAACCCTTTCAGCACCTGCCACAGCTGATTGAAGAGTATTAAATACATTTGCTAAATTATTAAGTGGTCTTACAAATTGCCTTGAATAATTTAAAAAACTTGCAATAACACCAACTGTGATCATACCTTTTACAGCTAAAACTCCACCCACACCAGCAACTGCTGCAAAACCAATATTATTTATAACATTCATTATCGGCATTAAAAAGCCTGAAAATATTTGTGCTTTTAATCCAACCTCACAAAGTCTATCATTTATGCTTTCAAATTCTTTAATAGTTTTTTCTTCATGATTAAATGCCTTTACAACGTGAATTCCTGATATAGTTTCTTCTATATGTCCATTTAATTTTCCAAGTTCAACTTGTTGACCTTTAAAAAGCTTTCCAGTTTTTTTTGCAATACTTTTAGTCAATAAAAAAACTAATGGAACTGTAATTAAACTTGCAACTGTAAGTATTGGGCTAAGTATTATCATCATAAATAGCGATCCTATTATTGATATAACACCTGACATAAGTTGAATTGCAGATTGTGATATAGTAGTGCTTACATTATCTATATCATTTGATAACCTACTCATAATATCGCCATGTGAATTTGTATCAAAAAACATTACTGGAAGCTTTTGAAGCTTTAAAAACAAATTATTTCTCATACTTCTAACAATTCTTTGACTTGATCCCGCAACTAAAAACCCTTGAATTAATGTTAAAACCGCATCTGCAATATATGATACCGTCAGTGCTATTATAGTTATAGTTAAAAGATTAAAATTTACTTTTCCATTTTTTAAGGACATTGCATCAATAGCACGCCCTATGAAGTAAGGTCCCAAAAGCACCACTACAGAATCTATTATGATTAAAGCAAAAATTATTATAATAGTTTTTCTTTCATCCCCAAAATAGCTCCATAGCCTTTTCAAAGTATTTTTAAAATTTTTAGGTTTTTCTACAGGTCCCATATTCCTTCTTCCACCTCTAAAACCCGGAATTGGAACACTTACATTAGAATTATTTTTGCTATCTGCCACTTACATCATCTCCTTTCCTATTTGAGAAAGAAAGATATCTTTATATACACTGCATTCTTTAAGAAGCTCTTCATGCTTTCCAATGCCTTTTATTTCTCCATTATCTAAAACTATAATTTTATCTGCTCCCATTACAGAAGTTATTCTTTGTGCTATTAAAATACAAGTTAAATCTTTAGCATACTTTTTTAAACTTTCCCTTATTTTTACTTCTGTATCTGTATCAACTGCACTGGTAGAATCATCTAGAATCAAAATTTCAGATTTTTTAAGCAAGGCTCTTGCAATAGATACACGCTGCTTTTGTCCTCCTGAAAGATTAACGCCGCCTTGTCCAATTTTTACTTCATAACCTTCTGGAAGTTTTTCAATAAAGTCATGTGCCATAGCAATCCTTGAAACTTCTTCAACTTCCCCAAAGCTCGCATTTTCATTTCCCCACTTTATATTATCTATTATAGTACCTGAAAATAATAAGGATTTTTGTGGAACAACAGCAACTTTATTTCTTAAATCTTTAATTTCCAATTCTTTTATATTTAATCCATCAATCTTTATCTTTCCACTTGTACAATCATAAAATCTTGGAATTAAATTTATAAGGGTACTCTTACCAGAACCTGTTGATCCGATAATTCCAACTGTCTCACCTTTACATATACTAAATGATATATCCTTTAAAACTGGCTCCTTATCCTTGTTATAAGAAAAAGATACATGTTCAAAATTAATTGTACCTTTTTCAGCACCATAGCTAACCTCTTTCCCGCTTATCATGGAATTTTCTTGAGTAAATACTTCTCCTATACGTTCACCAGATGCTCTAGCTCTTACAAACATTGTAAATACATTAGTTACCATCATCAAAGAAAATAAAATTTGTGTCATATAATTTGTGAATGCTATAATTTCTCCAACATGCATTTTTCCACTGCTTACATTAATACCACCTATCCATAAAATTGCAACAATTCCGAAATTCACTATCAAAGCAATAGCTGGAGAAAATACTGATGTTACTTTCATAGCTGAAACTGAATTTTTCGTATATTCATCATTTTTAAACTGAAATTTTTTTACTTCGTAATCAAACCTATTAAAGGCTTTAACTACTCTAACTCCAGATAAATATTCCCTCATCGCCGAATTTACTTTATCCAGCTTTTTCTGAACTTTAACAAAATAAGGATATGCAAACTTCATATTTACATATATTAAAATACCTACAATTGGTACAATAACAAATAAAATTGTTGAAAGACGCAAGTTAAGCCTTGCAGCCATTATTATACTTCCAAGACCAACAAGTGGTGCCTTAACAAATATTCTCATAAGCCCATTTACAAAATTCTGAACTTGGGTTACATCATTAGTAAGTCTTGTTACCAAAGAAGCACCTTCAAATTTATCAATATTTTCAAAGGAAAGACTTTGTATCTTTTTAAATAAGTCACTTCGCATTTCTGTTCCAAATTTTTGTGAAACATTGCTTGATACTACATTTCTAATAGAAGCTGCTATTGCCCCAACCCCTGTAACAAGTAGCATGACTCCTCCCATATCTATAACATAATTAAGATTTTTATTTGCAACACCAAAATCTACAATTTTAGACATTATTGTGGGCTGCATTAAATCGCATAATGCCTCTAATGTAACAAATAAAACCGCTGTTAAAAATCCTTTCCAATACTTATTAATATACACTTTCATATATGCCATTATCTTGTTCACCTCTTTACTTTTTGTATTCTTAAAATGTGCCAAAATTTTCATAAATAATATTATACCATGAATTTAATAGTACTATCATAAAAATAGTATTAACAAATAATAAAGCATTAATAAAATTGACCTACATTTAATAACAATATATACTATAATTGTTCATTTTTAATTTATAACAATCTAGGGGGAACTTTTTATGTATTCATGGATATGGATGGTGATTTTGTCTGGAATCTTACTAGGATTTTGGGATATAACTAAAAAAAAGGCCTTTGAAAAAAATTCTGTATTAACTGTACTAGCCTTCTATTCTTTTTTTTGTTTTATAATAGTATCTTTCGAATTTAACAACGCTTTAAAAGTAAACACAAATATTAAATTAATACTGCTACTGAAAACATTTATTGTATTTTTAGCATGGATTCTTAGCTTTACAGCTATAAAACATCTTCCTATAAGTGTAATAACACCATTTGATACAATAAATCCAATGCTATCAGTTATCTTTGGTATATTTATATTAAATGAAAGACTTTACGTACTTCAATACATGGGCATCATAATAATGCTTATTTCGTACTATTTTATTGGTAAGACAGGATCAAAAGAAGTAGTAAAAATATATAAAAACAAATACTTTTACTTTATGATATGTGCTGCACTCTTTAATGCAATAAGTGCAACCATAGATAAAATAGCCCTTAAGTCTATTAATCCAGGACAAATGCAATTCTGGTTTTGTCTATTTATGTTTTTATTTAACTTTGCGGCTATGCTTTATGTTAGGATAAGTTCAAAAGATAAAAGTTCTTTTAAATTTGATTTGTACATACCTCTTATGAGTGTAATATTGATTATTTCTGATAGAATATACTTCACAGCATTAAACATTCCATCAACTCAAATATCAATGGTTATGCCTATTAGAAAAATATCTATTTTAGTTTCAGCTATAATTGGAGGTTTTATATTTAAAGAAAAGAATCTTAAGGAAAAATTTGGATATATATGTTTGCTTATAATAGGAATTGGATTTTTATTTCTGAAAAAATGATATTGAATCGTTGCACTAATGTATTTAACTGTAAATTTTGTAATACAAATTTATTTAAACATTGCACCGAAATAAAGGTATAGTGAAACTATTAAAATAACATGGGACAGGTGCGTTAAAAAATGATGTGGTATACGAGTGTCGAAGAAATATTTTAAATAAAATTGTATAAAACTTAGTGGGGGATTTTTTGAAAGCTTTAGAACTTTCAATTGTTTGAGCTTCCTCTCAGCGAGTTATTGAAAGTTCTTAAGTTTTCGGAAAATTTGCCACTTAGTTTTATTAATTTTATTTAAGATTTCGAGATACTCGTAGACCACATTATTTTTAATGCACCTGTCACATGTTATTTGGTTTTTGCACTACACCTTTTTCAGAATGTTTAATTATTATATTATTCTTCTGTACTATTTTTTTAAGCTTTCTCCATTAGTAGCTATAACTTCTTTATACCAATCAAAGCTCTTTTTCTTATATCTTTCTAAAGTTCCGCTACCATCATCATTTCTATCTACATAGATAAATCCGTATCTCTTTTTAAGTTCAGCAGTTGATGCACTAACTAAATCTATACATCCCCAAGTAGTGTATCCCATAAGTTCAACACCATCTTCAATTGCCTCACCTACTTGAACTAAGTGATCATTTAAGTAGTTTATTCTGTAATCATCATTTACAGTCTTATTTCCCTTTTCATCTGTTATTAATTTATCAACAGCACCTAAGCCATTTTCAACAATAAATAATGGTTTTTGGTATCTATCATATAATAAATTTAGTATATATCTCAATCCCTCTGGGTCTATTTGCCATCCCCATTCTGAAGCTTTTAAATATGGATTTGACACCCCAGAAATAATATTTCCTGCACCAGATTTATTCTTTTCTGGATCTGATGTTGCACATGAACTCATGTAATAACTAAAGGAAATAAAGTCCACCGTATTTTGTAGTATCTCTGCATCCCCTGGTTCCATATTAATTTTCACATTGTTTTCCTTAAATAATCTATTCATGTATTTTGGATATTTTCCTCTTGCATGAACATCTGCGAAGAATAAATTTTCTCTATCCTGTTGCATTGCCTTAAGCACATCACTTGGTTTTGAAGTAAGAGGATAGTTTGGTACACCAAGAATCATGCATCCAATTTTAAATTCAGGGTTTATTTCGTGACCAATTTTTACAGTAAGTGCACTTGCAACTAACTCGTGATGCATTGCTTGATATAAATCCTGTTTACTTAATTTTTCTTTTGGTGTCCATATACCTGCACTCATATATGGAGCATGCAAAGCTGAGTTTATTTCATTGAAGGTAAGCCAATATTTTACTTTATCCTTATATCTAGTAAATATTGCTCTTACATAGTTTTCAAAAAAGCCTATAAGCTTTCTATTAGTCCATCCATCATAATTTTTAGCAAGTGCTAAAGGTGTTTCATAATGTGAAATTGTAACTAAAGGTTCAATTCCATATTTATGAAGTTCGTCAAATACATTATCATAAAATTGTAATCCCTTTTCATTTGGTTCTTTATCATCACCATTAGGAAATATTCTTGACCATGCAATAGAAAGTCTAAACACTTTAAAACCCATTTCTGCAAACAGCTTTATATCTTCCTTATACCTATGGTAAAAATCAATACCTATAAGCTTCATATTATCCTCTGTTGGCTCATCCGTTATAGGTCCTCTTATACCTTTTGGCATTATATCTTGGATTGATAAGCCTTTACCATCTTCATTATATGCTCCCTCAAATTGATTAGCTGCTGTAGCTCCTCCCCATAAAAATCCCTTTGGAAACTTAACTCCCATAACTATTCCTCCTAAATTTCATAATTAATAACTAGTATTTTTTCACTACATATTCAAAAGTATTCTTAAATAAAAAATACCCAAGAAACGTAGAACAATTCTTATTCTGCATTTCCTAGGTATCGCCTGCTTCACCAGTAACAATCCATTTATTTTATACTATAATGCTACCACATGGTTTTTATTATGTCAATTGATTTACTGTCTTACTTTCCACGTAGTTCCATCCTTAGTATCAATAATTTCTACATTTTCTTTTAATAGTTTATCCCTTATTTCATCAGATTTAGCCCAATTTTTATTAACTCTTGCAGTTGCTCTTTCTTTTAAAAGTTCTTCTATAAATTTAACCTTTTCATCATCTAATTTATTTTCCTTACCTTCAACTAGATTCAAACTAAAAACTGTATCAAAGTCTTTTATTAAAGTCCTTTTCTCTAAATTATTTAATTCATCATCTTTTAATACATCAAATAAAACTGTAAAAGCATTTGCTATATTTAAATCATCATCTATGCATTTTCTAAACTCAGTTTTATACATACTTATATGATTTTCATTTATTTTTTCATTTCCACTAATATTATTAATAATGTTCGCTACTTTTTTTCTTAAACTATCTAAAGACTTTTTTGTTTCCATAAGCCTTTCATAACTAAACACTAACTGTTTTCTATATTTTGATTGAAGTACATAATATCTATAATCTAATGGAGAAAATCCATCTTGAATTAGTTTATCTAGTGTTAAAAATTCTCCGTTTGACTTTGACATTTTACCATTATCCCCTGTTAGCATTTCTCCATGTACCCAATAGTTTACCCATTTGTGTCCAATTGCACTCTCTGATTGTGCAATTTCATTAGTATGATGTACAGGTATATGATCTACTCCACCACAGTGTATATCTATATTCTCTCCTAGATATTTTAGAGACATTGCAGAACATTCTATATGCCATCCCGGAAATCCAGTTCCAAAAGGAGATTCCCACTGCAATATATGCTTATCATACTTGGAATTGACAAACCATAATGCAAAATCAAACGGATTCTTTTTAAATTTATCAACCTCTATTCTACTTCCTGCCTGAAGCTCCTGCATATTTAAATTAGCTAATTTATAGTAATCCTTATATTTATCTATTGAAAAATATACATTTCCATTTGCTATATATGTGTATCCTTTTTCCTCTAATATTTTTATTAATTTTATCATATCTTCAATATGTTCTGTGGCTCTAGCCTTTATAGATGGAGCTTTTATATTTAATTTTTCTAAATCTTGCATAAATCTTATTTCATAAAATCTAGCTACTTCAAGTACACTTTTGTTTTCTCTTTTAGCACCTAATGCCATTTTATCTTCGCCAGTATCCTCATCTGACTGCAAATGCCCTACATCTGTTATATTCATCACATGTGTAACTTCATATCCATCATATTCTAAAACCTTTTTTAATACATCTTCAAATACATAAGTTCTTAAATTTCCAATATGTGCAAAATTATATACGGTAGGTCCACAAGTATACATTTTTACCTTACCTTTTTCAATTTCTTTGAATTCTTCAATGTTATTACTAAGCGTATTATATACCTTAAACATATTTTTCCCTCCTTAATAATATAAAAAACTGCAGTGTCCCTATAGTTTTCCTTATAAAACAAGAAAAACTACAGAATCAGTCTGCAGTTTATTTTTAATAGTTAATTATCTGTAAGAAATATTAAAATACACGTAATACTGCAGTTATTTTAAATTTTAAAATTTTTTCAAAACAACAACAGCAAAAACATTTCATTTTAATATCCTCCTCGCAAAATTTAATATTAACATTGTATCATAATAATATATAAATTAAAACATTAATCATCTTAAAACATAGCCTAATCAAAAATACTTTTTATATCCATTGATAATCCCTCAAATAAACTTGATTTTACAATATCCTCTTTATAATAAATAATAGGTTCATTATAAACTTCTGTTTCTTCATTAAATACAAACACATGCACATTTTTATTCTTAGGAGATACTATCCAATATTCCTTAACACCAAATTTCATATATAAATTTAACTTTTTTATATAATCATCTGAAGCATTAGACGGTGATACAACTTCTACAACTAGACTTGGAATCCCCGTAAATTCATTTTTAGTCACATCAATTTCACCACATAAAACAAATAAATCCGGTTGAACTCTTTTTATTTCTTCATCATCCTTCTGCAAAATAATATCAAAAGGTGCTATGAATGCCTTGCAAGTTTTATTATTAAAATATTTCTTAAATTCAAACAGCAAATTTCCAATTATGTTTTGATGCAGAAGCGTTGGTGTAGCTTGTAATATTATTTCACCATCTATAAATTCTGCCCTTTCCATATTGTTTGTTATTTTCAAAAATTCTCCATAAGTATATTTTTTATTTTTCTTCAATGCTCCGCCCACTCATAATCACTCCTTTTAAAGTTTCACAATGGTATATCTTTAATTATATATTATTATGCCCATAATAAAAACTTTTTTTAAAACTATATTTAAAACAGAGTACAGTGAACGTTTTAGCCAGTATCATTTATTGTGTTTTGCAAAAATCATGTTATAATAAATTGATAAGAAAGGAACTGGTAAAACTTATGAGAACTCTCAAGTACGCAATTTTAGGATTAGTAAATAGAAAGCCTATGACGGGCTATGATATAACTAAGGAATTTAATGTTCAATTGGCTGAATTCTGGAGCGCAAAACACAGTCAAATATACCCAGAATTAAAAAAATTAGTAGAAGAAAAACTTCTAGTTTATACTGTTGAGGTTACTGGTGATGTTTTGGAAAAAAAAGTTTACACTATTACGACAGAAGGCAGAAAAGAATTTTTACAATGGCTAAACAAAGATGAGCCTATGGAACCAACGCCTAAAAATATTTTTCGCCTTAAAATCTACTTTTCAAATAACTTAGATGTAAATACTAGAATCCAGCTATTAGAACACCAATTGGTTCAGCATCAGGGAAGATTTAATTTTCTATATGATAATAAGAAACAATATGATGGTATTCCAGCTCTCGATAGTAATGAATTTGGTGATTATCTTGTTTTAGACGGAGCTATTATACGAGAAAAAGCAACTATCAAATGGCTTAAAAATTGTATTAATTATTGTAAAAATGGAAAAGATGGATTGTAGTCTAAGCGTATATCATGTTTAGACTTACAATCCATCTTTTATCTATTTAACACTCACATTGTATTTTTCTCTTACCATGTTATAATAAATGAGTAATAATTGTATAAGTAAGTGAATGCAAATTATGTTTCACTTTATTTCAGGAGGTTAAATTTTTTTATGAATAATAAGTTGACAAAAGAAAACATAAGAAAATTAAAAGAAGAATTAGACTATAGATTGACTGTAAAAAGAGCCGAAATAGCAAGAGAAAAATTAGAAGCTGCTGCACATGGTGATAGATCAGAAAACGCCGAATATAAGGAAGCTTGTGCAAACTATAGAGAAAATGATAATAGAATTCAATATTTAATGACTATGATTTCAACAGCAACTTTAATAGAGGAAGAAACTATAGATAAATCAAAGCTTGGAATTAACAGTAAGGCTAAAATTAAATTTATAGAAGATGATGAAGAAGCTATTGTAACATTAGTAACCACTATGGATTTAGCCCCCGAAAATATGTGCATAAGCATAGAATCAGATTTAGGGAAAGCATTAATTGAAAAAAGAGTCCATGATGTGGTTGAAGTCAATGCCCCTGGAGAAAAATACACAGTAGAAATTTTAGAAATCCTGTAAATACAGGATTTTTTCCAAATAATGCATATACCATAATTTATACACTTTTGAAGGTAATTGTGCGATTAAAATTAGTGGAATCTGCAAAATAAACTGTAAAATAGTCTTTACTCTTTTCCTCACTTCCAAAGTTGCCTTCTACAAAATTATGTGTTGCAAAAGCTGGACCTACTTCCATCTCATCTATTCCATTACTTATATTTATATTTTCCTTTAAAACTGTTATTGATTTTCCTGCGGCTCCCTCGCATATAAAACTATCTGTTTTTATAACACTTCCTGAACTAAATCCAAGCTCAATTTTTAAAGGTACTCTATCACACCCTGCTGTCGCTATATTTACATCTATTCCCTCTTCTATTTCTTTTACTAGTACTTTTATATTTAAATCTGGTCCATATATTTTTTCTCTCTTATTGTTGTCCATTTGCCACCAGTTATTTGTTTGAGGCTTTTCTTTAAATGGCTTATAATACCATCCTACAGCTTTATATTTTAGCAAATACCCTTCATCTGTTTTTTCTATTTCTTGTGCTTTAAATTCCCTTTGATCAAAATATGGTACACCTATTTTCATATAACTTGTTAACGCACCTACTTGAAAATATAAAAAGTAACTTGTATTTTGTACTATTGAATAGCTTATTTGCCCTCTTCTTACCCTAATTATTCCTGAATCTTTATAATATTTATTGTAAGTATCTATTACTTTTGCTTCATTTACCTCATATTCTATAAGCTCTGGATGCAACATAAGAAGGGTAATAAAATCTGGTGCTCTTAATCCCTTTTCTAATACATCGTCCATTATTTTTCTTGCTACTTTACCGAACTCTTCATTCTTTCTCTTATATGCCATGTACAAATATTCAAAATAATAATACCTAGGATATACTTTTTTTCCCCTATCCTGCCTTGTAGAATTGTTAGTAAATATACTTCCATCTGGCTCAAAATATGTAAGCATCATATTTAAATTACGTTCCACATAATCTAAATAGCTTTCATCCCCAGTTTCTTCTGATAACATAATCATTGCATCATTATTTATTCTATTGTAATTACCTTCTGATCTTTCTGCATACTCTCCATATTCATTTCCATCTATTCCTTCTTTTAAGTATTCTAATGCCACTTCCTTTAATTTTTCTTCTTTCATTATGTTATAGCAAGCCATTAAAACTGATGCTATTGCCCATCTATGGTTTGGTGTGTGAAATCCTCCTTTTACTATACCATGAACTGCTTTTTTTATTATGCCATATAGTTCTTCTCTTATTTTTTTACTTTTCTCATCCTCCTCATATTTTGCTAAAAGTCTGTACACTGGTAATATTCTTTTTACGCAAAATGCTGTGTCTGGTGCAGCATAAAAATTACAATTCAAATAGTCAAAAGTTCCATCTTCTCTTTGTTGCTTTTTTACATATTGAATTGCTATCATTATTCTTTTATAAACGTTTTCATTTTTGTAATATTTGCTTTTATCATTGTGGTATAACGATATTAAATTTGTAATTCCATATATTGTACTCTTGGGTTGCACCAATTCATTTTCCTTGAGCCAACCACCATAACTTATGCTTTCCTTATCCATAACCTGTTTTTTTATAAAACTTGCTGCCCTTTTTTCACATTGTTTTAATATTATTATATAATCTTCTTTCATGGTTTCTTATTCCTTTCTATAATTTATACATATTATTTTAGTTTCAAGGCTTTTTCAAGTTTTTCATTTAATATATTAACACCTTTTTCTATATCTTCTTTTTTATTTTTTGCTCCCAATTCTAGTACTTTTATAGGTGCACCTTTAATAATATCAATAAAATTATCCACATTATTACTCTTAACATATGGTGTCCAATGATCATCTATTCCAATGCAATCATGTATATGCATTCCTAAAATCCTGTTTTTGATTTTTTTTACTTCCTGCAAATTATTAAACATACCTAAGGATTCTAATGCCGTACCATGTCCCATGTCGTACCAAAAGTACACTGGCAAGTCCTTAAGTTTATCTAAAAGATAATTTATTTCATAAAAATCTGGTATTTGCATGCATCCAACTCGATTTTCAAGTCCCAATTTTATATCATAATTCTTCGTACTTATATATTCACACAGCTCTTCCATGCTTTCTTTTATTAATTGCAAATATATAAAATGCCTACTATTTTTATATTCCATCATCTCATCAAAAAGTTTTTTATACTCATTAGTACCTTTTAAACCTTCGTTATACATGTTTTCTAATTCTTCTCTATAATCAAATTCTAAGGGCTGTGGTACTTCCCCCGGATGAATTACTACAGCCTTTGCTCCAAATCTAGCAGCCCAATCAATAGAGCCTTTAGTTAACCTTATTGCTTCTTTTCTTTTTACTTTATCAACATATCCAAGAAGCATAGAATCGGTATCATAGTTCTTATCATTAACATAAGGAAAAACGTTGTGTATACTGCTAATTTTTATTTTACCAGCTTCTATCATTGGTAATATTGTCGTAAGCATTTCCTCTGTTATCCTGTAATTTAATTCTACCGTACCAAAACCTAACTCCATTATTTCTTCTATAATTTTTTTACCAACATGGGAATTTCTCCAGTTCCATGATGTAGAAAAACTAAATTTATCGTATTTAATTGCCACCTTTAATTGCCTCTTTTCTATTATAATTGAATCCATATAAAACAAAATTAACATGGATTCAATTATAACTTATTTATTTGGTTATGCTTTAAGCTAAAAGAATCTTTCTACCAAATAATTAGAATAAGAAACACACTCTTCCATATCAGAAAAGCTCATTATTTCTCCTGCATAATATGTGTTCTTGTTACCTTGAAGTGCTTCAACTTTATCATACCAGCCATGCTTCATTTCCTCTGTATTTATATGAGGAAAGTATCTCCAACATTTATGCATTACTATATCTTTTAAATGCATATTATGAAGTTCTATGTCTTCTTCTAAATACTTCCTGCAAGTTTCTGACGTAACCTTTTCACCTTGATTTCCAAGTATATCAAACGTGATTACATTGTTGCCTTCATCTGTCCTATCGTAAAAGAATACAACATGTCCAGCTCTAGATTGAATCATATTTCCTGGAACATATGTTGATAAATGAGTAGGGTTTTCAACCAAACATGCATAGTTATAAAATTCCATATACGTTATTTTTGAAAATAAATTGCCCTCCTCTTCTGCCAAATCAACATAATTTTTTAAATCCTGAAGTGGTGATGAAAATATTATTTTATCATATTCTTCCTTGCCAAAATCAGTATATACATACACCTTATTGTCATTTCTAACCACTTTCTCAATATGTGTACAAAGTCTTACTTTTTTATTTAACTTAGCATTTAGCTGATGCCATATACTTTCAGTTCCCTCTTTCCACAAAATAAATTCTTTATTTATAAATCCCATCATTGTTGGAACATCTAAATATTGAAGTACATATGCTGCAGAAACAAGATTAAAATAACCATATCCATATCCCGTATAAGGATTAATCCACAACTTCAATACTAAGGGGATTTCATTTTTTATACAAAAATTCTCAAATGTATCGGCTAAATCAGGATGCACTTTCTCATGACCAGGCTTTTTTATGTCTGGATATTTTGTTTGAATTAAATGCTGCAATTTAGCAATTTGAAGCTTTAACTGATCCTGTTCTTCTTTAGTAAAATACTCGATATACTTTCCAGTACTACCATCAGAATATTTACCATGTATCTCCTTATGATAATATTCAATTCCCGCTTCATCCATTAATGCTAAGGATTTATAATAAGTAGGAAGACCAATTACCGCTCCCATTTCATAATACTTACCATCAAATTTAGGAGTATTGCATTTACCACCAACCCTATCAAGTCTCTCTAAAACAGTTACATCTGTGTAGCCTTTTTTTTGTAAATACCAAGCAGCTGACATGCCTGATGGACCTGCTCCTACAATACATATTTTTTCATTTAAATTTTCGCTCATTTTATATCCCCTCTTCTAATTTATAATTTTTTAGATTTTGGCATAATTCATCAATTTCTGAAATAGATTTTTTAATATAATCAATTCTGCCATTCTGCTGTTCCATTTCAGCAAATATCTCTTCAGATGAAGCCGAATTTTCCCTTGATACATCTGCCACTTCATTAATTTTACTTTGAATATCTAAAAATGCCTCATTTATCTTATTTACCACTTCATGTTCATTAGAAATATACTCACCAATATAATTAAATGCTTTGCTAAATTCACCAAACTTCTCAGTTACTTTAGTAGATATATCTTTTCCGCTTTTTACAGCTAAATTTCCATTTTTCACCGTTTCAAAGGTTTCCCTTGCCTTTTCATTTAGAACATTAATAACCTCCGAAATTTCCTTTACTGTTTCGGAACTTTCTTCTGCCAATTTTTGAACCTCTTCAGCTACAACAGCAAAACCTTTTCCGGCCTCTCCAGCTCTTGCAGCTTCTATAGATGCATTTAATGAAAGTAAATTTGTTTGATTTGATATCTCTACTATAGAATTCAAAGAGTCATTTATTTTATTTATATTTGTTTCCAATTCTCCAACTATAGAATAAGCTGAACCAACAGCTCCATCAACCAAATCTATTTCATCTTCCATCTTTTTCATTTGATCTATTCCTTCATTTACACTGGAATTAATTTGCTTAATAGCATTGTGTAGCTTGTCCGATATTCCTGTAGCCTTTTGAACTAAATTAATTGCCTCATTTGCATCAGAATTTATATTGGATGCACTATATGATTCCGTTTCTGCTCCCTTTGATATTTCTTGAACTGCAGCAGTTATGCTATCACTTGAAACTTTCGTTGTACCTATATTTTCATTGCATACTGCTACACTAGCATTTAATATTTCTGTACTTTTTTCAATTTCTTTCATTGTGTCTTTAAGTTTTTTTACCAATTCATTAGCTTTCTTTTCCTTTAATACTGAATCTTCAATAATATCCCTCCCCCACTTTGTCAAAAAATATAATACTAATATGACACCATCAATGATAGTTAGCCTTTGGAAAAACTCACTAGTAGATGCCCTAGTACCCATTACTGCAATTGGTGATATTATGTATATAATAATTAATGAAATATTAATTATTACCGAATAACTAACCAACATTTTTGCCTTAAAATATAGAGCAACCATAGATATACCACCAAAAAAAGCCAAAAATATCATTGGCTCACCATGCAGCATATACAATAAATAACAACATGTATAAAATGGCAGTAAACAAATAGCAATTCCTTTTATTGAAGCTTTAATTGGCACTAAATAAATTATGGTTCCAGCAATACCAGCAGAAACTAGTAAACCAGCCATTACAACCCCCTGTTTTTTACCTAATGCTAATATTTGAAGAGCTAAAGAAATATTTATACCCCATAAAAGTATAAAATTAATTTTGTTTATTCTTGAAATTTCAAATTTATTTTTCACTTTTGTTTCTTTTGTACCCATTTTACTTAAATTCCACCCTTCTTATTAATACATTTATAAGTAATTATACTCCTTTTATCGGTTATTTTATATAATAATTTACATTTTTTCGTATTTTAGACTTTATTATAGTAAACTTTTACACATAAAATATGCCTTATATGACATCCACCATGTAAAACTTCACTGACAAAATAAAATATAAGAAAATTAAAAGAAGGGTTGTGTCATTTCCACTTTTGGGAATTGATACAGCCCTTACACAAATTTAGCAACATGCTCACTAGATTGTTTAATTGATCTTACTACTTGATTTATTTTTACTTTACCAAAAGGCTATGTTTTAAATAAGTGTTGCTTTTTACACTTATTTAAAACATAGCCTTTTCTTGGTAAACTTATATATTTTTAATAAAATTTAACAAATTCATCAACTGGCTTTCTATAGCCCCTAACTTTGCTGCTACTCCTATCCATTTTACCCATAGTAATCATTAAAACTGGGACTTCATTTTCTGGAATACCCAAAATTTCTTTAACTTTATCTTTTTCAAAATATATCATTGGACATGTATCCCAATCCTTATTTTTTGCAAGAAGCATAAATAGCATTGCTGACAAGGATGCATTTCTTATAGCTTCATCGTGCTTAAAGCCTTCTCCCCAACCTTCATAAAGATTCTTAATACTATTTATCATAATATCATACTCAGTTTTATCAAGCATTCCTAGCATCATTGACCCCTCGTAAATTTTGTCTGCTGATAAATAAGCATTTTTGTCTCCTGTAACTATTATTGTTGCTGACGCAGTTTTAATTTTATACTGCTTAAATGCCGCATCATAGATTTTTTCCTGCTTTTTCTTATCTTCTACAACATAGTATCTTGCGTGTTGTAAATTAAAAGCAGATGGTGCTAACGAAAGTTCCTTAAATATATCGATAAAATCTTCCTTAGGTATTGTAATGCCTTCAACAAATTTATCGGCCGATCTTCTTTCCCTGACAATCTTTAAAAATTCACTCATTTTCTTTCACTCCTTTAAGACTAATCCCAATGATTGTATTATACTATATTATTTTGTGTTTAACCTTAACATTTCGATTATTTATCAAATAATTAATACATTATAAAATAAATTCTTCTATTTCCAAAGCTACACCATCATTTTTCACTGTATCTGTAACTTTTTTAGCACGACTTTTCACAAAATCTGATGCATTTCCCATAGCTATCCCACAGCCTACCGTTGAGAGCATTTCTACATCATTCTTTCCATCACCAAAAGCATAACTATACTCTAAAGGAATATTAAAAAAATCAAGCACTTTTAATAGTCCTGAAGCCTTTGTATTCATTCTTGAATATAATTCAAAAGAACTTGTTTCTTCGTTATAAATATAGTCATAATCATCATCTTCTAGTGATAGACAATAATCAACCGCATCTTTATCCTTGCAGAGCATCTCGATTTTATATATGTTTACATCTTCCAGATTATAATTACCTTTTAAATATTTTTTAGATATGTTATAAGAATCGTAAAATGAATGCAATTTCTCATATTCATCTTTGATATACGAATATTTTTCTCCTTGTAATATATATTGAATATGAAGTTTTTCAAAATTATCTACCAAGTTTTTTATATAGTACTTATTAATAGCTTTCTTATATATACATTTTTCTTTAACTTGTACATATGCACCATTAGTAAGTACAAAACCATCAAATCCAAAATTACGAAGACCATCACTTAAAAACGCATACGGTCTACCTGTTGCTATAAAAACATAATTTCCATTTGCTTGTAATGTGCGTATAGCTTTTTTTACCCTTGGAGTAATATCGGTAATCCCATTTAAACAATCCATTAAAGTTCCATCAATATCAAAAAATACTGCTTTCTTCATAACTTCTTCTTCCTCTCTAACTATTCATTATCATTTAATACAATTTACTATCATTTAATATTATTTTATTTCATTTATTACCATTTGTCAATTAAATTAGTTGCGTTTTAGCCTTATACTTGATAAAATAGAATCAAATGAGAACAAATTGGAGGAAACTATGTTTATTGAAGAAAGACACAAACATATTTTAGATTTATTAGATAGAGACGGAAAAGTACTAGTAAAAAATTTAAGTGAACAATTTCAGGTAAGCGAAAGTATGATTAGAAAAGATCTTCAATTTTTAGAAAAAAACAACCTATTACAGCGTACTTACGGCGGCGCAATTAACATAAAACGTACTATAGCATATCCTGAAACTTTATTTAAGCGTGTTGAAAAAGATACAAATTTAAAAGAAATAATTGCAAAAAAAGCATATGCTTTAATTAATGATAACGATACAATTTTCTTGGATGCTTCAAGTATTTCTTATTTTCTCACAAAGTCGCTTATACAAAACAATAAAGACATTACTTTAATAACAAATATGGTTGAAATATCATCACTACTTCACGTGGATTTAAAAATGAAGGTTATCTTTATAGGCGGGGACTACAATGCCTTTGTCGGCGGAAATATAGGTTTTCATTCCATTGAGCAAATCAAACTTTATAGCTGTAATAAAGCTTTTATTGGATGTAGTGGAATAAATCTTACAAATGGAGCTGTTAGTACTGGTTTATCTGAAGATGCAGGTACAAAAAAAACTATTATGAGTATATCAAAAGAGCTATATTTAATGGCACCAAATGAGAGATTCAATCTAGATGGGATATTTAATTTTTCAAATGTATCTGATTTTCACAGCATTATTACAGAAGCCAAGCCAAGTGATACTGTAACAAATCTGCTAAAACAATATAATATAAATGTGAAGTAAGTGTAGTACAGAAACAAAATTTATTACTAAAATCTGTACTAACACTTCCTTTTACCTATTTACCTGTATTTTGGTCTGTTCCGCCTGGGTTTGTGGTTGTGCTTGTATTTGTACCTGACCCTGCGGTTGTACCATTTGTTGATGGTTTTGTATCCGTGTTGCTAGTTGAACCATCTGTTCCTGTCTTTGTATTTGCATCCTTATTGGTTGTTGTTTGATTTTTTGTTGCATTTTGATCTGTAGTTGTTCCACCTGCTGATGCTTTTGAATCGTTGTTTTCATTTGTTCCAGCATTCGATGGATTTGCATTCGTGCCCTTATTTTGAGCTGCTCCTCCTGCCTGTGGTTTTGTTATTGTATTTGTATTTGTTTTATTCGTTGATGGTTTTACATCTGTACCTTTATTTGACTCTTTTGACGATTGTTGTGTATCACTAGACTGTTTATAATCATCAGTTCTTACAGTAGAAGTTTGCGCACTAGTGGATGGTGCTGTTCCTTTCAAACAAAACTTTACTAAGGCTCCAATAATTATAAATAAGGCAACAGATGCAATAGCTATACCTGCTTTTTTATTGTTGCTAAGCTTCTTTTTTCTATGGATTATATCTCTATCTGCTCTACCGATTGATTTTTCATTGTCTAATGGCTTATCCATAATCATTGTAAAATCATCATCTTTTTTAGTTTTACCCGGAACTTCCTGTTTTACATTTTTAGATGCATTAAATAATGAATATAAAAATCCCATTTCTTCTACAGAATCTATTCTTTTAAAGTTTTCAGGTGATCTCATTACAATAACAGGCTTATTACGGTTTTCTACATATACTGTAACTGTGAATTTATCACCCTTACTTAAAAAAGGTATATTGATATCTAAAATGTTATTTTTTATTGAAGAATCAAATTTTAATCCTTTTGTTATTTTTGCATTTCCAATACTCAAGCTGCTTTTTGAACTTTGTACATTTATAGCTAACTCATGAATTATTTTTTTTGATACATTTCTAACAGTAATAGCATATGCATAAATTCTTTTATCATCCTTTTTCATAGGTACGCAATTTCCTATATTACACAATATTCTAGGTGCTAAATTTTTAAAATACTCTAAAAGTAACCCAGAAATAATTGATATTATTATAGTTATAATTGCGGTTTTTACAATATTCATCATTTTAAATTTCGCTTCCTTACCTTCCAGATTTACTTAAGACATGTTAAAGAAAATAGCAAGTCCATCTTTCGGCTAGTTTTGCGTAATACTTCGTCACTATAGCACAATATGGCAACCATTATTAACGTGTTACAGTTCCTTATATTGCAAAAAACTATCTCTCAATTTTGACTTATTATTTTTTTAATATGCCTAATAAATTATAAAGTAGATAAATACCCATGTCAAACTTAGAATCCTTTATAATTATTACAGAATTTATTATATGATTACTTATTTTCATGTAGACTAAAAAAATATTTTCCTTTTTTATTTTTTGTGAGTTTTATCTAATTCTATAATTGTATCCTTAGCACAGTGACACTATATTTATCAAATTCATAAGTAAATTCTGAACCTACTCCATCAAAAGCTTTTATTATAGGCGATATCTTAGTCGGATTCTCATACGTATTTTCATCTGACAACTTTTCTGCTTTTAATATAATACTATTGCCGCAAGGTGCTATATTATTTTTCCCTTTTATTTTTATAACTGATTTAATTTTTTCACATGATAAGTTCACTGCCTTTAAAATAATTTGATTAGTTTCATTATCAATGCTTGCTGCAACACAAAGATCGTCAGTATCACTGCTTTTGCATACGCTATTATCCAATACATTGCTCTTTTCTAAAATTGTAGGTATTATTTTATCACCTAGATTATTAGCAAAAACTTGTTGTACATAATAATTTGGCGTGCCATAGACTTCACTATTATTGAACCAAATTAAATCTGGCTGCCACTGAGAATATCCACTTTTTGCAAGTAGTGGTGCATAGCTAGCCATCAAAACATGATCAGAATTTTTTTCTACACCAGTTAAAAATGCAGCCTCTGAAAGAGCAGTTTCCCAATTATTTCGCCTTTCATGTATTACGGCTGATGTATGTGCTGCATATTCACCTATAAAAACCTTAGGAAGTTTTCTATTATAATTATCATATCTATTGATATTTTGTGTAAACCATTCAGGACTCTTATAAAAATGCTCATCTACAAGGTCAGCTTTTTCTTCAGTTTTTTTCATCCATTTATAGGCATTGTCAAAATCTTTACCATCTGATGTCCATCCAGCACTTGTTATAAGTTTAATATCAGGGTAAACCTTCTTAATGGCTTTATGAAATATTTCATACCTTTCAAAATAATCCTCTCCCCATTGTTCATTGCCAATACCTATATATTTCAAGCCAAAAGGTTCAACATGTCCACTTTCTATTCTCTTTTTGCCCCATACCGTAGTTTCATCGCCATTCGCATATTCAATTAAATCTAATACATCCTGAATATATTCATCTAATTCACCTATAGAAACTAGCAAACCTTCATGCCATTGACAAGTCATACCAACATTTAAAACTGGCACTGGCTCAGCTCCAATATCTTCACACAATAAAAAGTACTCATAAAATCCTAAGCCATAAGACTGAAAATATTCATCAGAATTCTGATTAGGTAATTGATACTCTTTCAATTGCCACCTATTCCAATTTATTTTTCTTTGTGATATATCACCAATAGTATCCTTCCATCTATACATATTTTCATAACTTCTACCTTCTACAACACATCCACCTGGAAAACGCAAAAAAGCTGGCTTTAAATCCTTTAAGAACTGCACCAAATCAGCCCTTAAACCATTTTTTCTATTATTAAAAGTATTCTTTGGAAATAGCGAAACCATGTCAATATCAAGGCTAGTTTCAGTTTCCACGTATAAAACAAAAACTGCATTATTAAATGTATTATTTGAAAGGATTTCTGTTTCATATTTCCTCCACTGATTTCCTTTAATACTAAGCGAAGCTTGTCCATAAATTTCACCCGTATCATTATTCTGTATAGTTACGATAACCTTTACATCCTTGTCTAGAGAAGCCCTAGCAAACATAGAAAAATCATATTTTTCCCCATTTTTAATTAAAAATCCTGCATTATTGAAGCCTAAATTTTTTATTCCCGCTATATTCTCTAATTTTTTTACATCTATATGTAGATAATTTATGTTGTTTTCATTAAGTGGTGCATCAGAAACAACTTCAATTTCTATTTCACTCTCTTTATCAGATAATTTTTCCCACCCCATCAATCTCTCATCAAGGACACCATTTATATCAAAATATTCAAAAGACCTATTTTTAATAAGTTCAGCATAAATTCCACCATCACCTGCAAAATTTATATCTTCAAAAAAAGCACCATACAGCATAGGACTTATCTTAATTCCCTCAGTTTCCATATTTAATGTCAAAGTATACAAATTTTTATTTTCCATAAACATAATCTCCCCTTTAAAATATCTTCTTTTTCTATTTTTAAATTTTACCATAAAATACATTTCACTACTACCTATAAAGCCTAAGAGATTTGCCACAAAAAAATATAATACTGAACTTTACATGTAATCTTTTAAACCATTTTCATTTAATATGATTATGTTTTTTGTTTCCGCTATTTCTATTAGCTTTTCATCTTCAAACTTTTTAAGCTTCCTGCTTATAGTTTCTCTTGTAACACCAATATAATTTGCCATTTCCTCTCTTGATAATGGCAATTTTATAGATATGTTTTTTCCTATATTCGTTCCATATTTCTCTGCTAAATCAATTAATAAATAGGCCATTCTTGAATCCACGTTATTAGTTGCAAGATTTTGAACAAGCCTTTCAACCTTTGCCAACCTTTCTGCTACAGTTTCTAATAACTTTATTCCTATCTCTGGATTTCTTATTATTATTTTCTTCATTTCATCTTTAGTAAGTGTACATATTTTTGAAGCAACTATTGCTTTAGCATTAAATCTATGCTTGTATGATTTTATCAATTCTAACTCACCAAAAAAATCCCCTTCTGAAAGCACATGTAATATTTGCTCTTTTCCATCCTTTGTATGCTTATACAACTTTATTTTTCCTTCATTTATGAAATATAAAGTATTAGCTGTATCTCCTTCTATAAAAATAGTATTTCCTTTTGAATATTCTTTATGTTCAATAGTCTTTACTACCTCTATCAATTCTTCATTATTTAAATTTTCAAATATAGGCACTTTGCTTACTGCACATTGCCCACTGCAACTATTACACCAATTTATGCAATTATTATCCACACAATCATCCTCCATTGCCAAGCAAAATAGCTTCAAAACATTTATTTTTAATTAGCTGCCATAATATATATTCTTCCCCACCATTCATATCGCATGTATCAAAATAACTAAAAAGTGACAAGTTACAAACTATTCATTTGCAACTTGCCACTAATTTTCTTTAATATGCCTTATATACTTTCATGGAAAGTTCTGCTTATAACCTCTAATTGTTGTTCTCTAGATAATCTGCTAAAGTTAACTGCATAACCTGAAACTCTTATAGTTAATGTTGGATACTTATCTGGATTTTCCATTGCATCTATCAACGTTTGCCTGTTAAGAACATTGACATTAAGATGGTGAGCACCTTGAACAAAATATCCATCTAAGATAGAAACAAGATTATTGATTCTTTGACTTTCATCTTTTCCAAGTGCATCTGGAACTATTGAAAATGTGTTTGAAACTCCATCTTGGCAAATTTCATTGTATGGTATTTTAGCAACGGAATTAAGTGATGCTAAGGCTCCATTTATATCTCTACCATGCATTGGATTTGCCCCTGGGGCTAGGGGTTCGCCTTTCTTTCTTCCATCTGGTGTTGTTCCTGTCTTTTTACCGTACATAACATTTGATGTTATTGTAAGTGCTGACAAGGTATGCTTAGCTCCTCTATAAAGTGGATGCTTTTTAAGTTCACTTGAGAATTTAGTAACTAACTCTACTCCCAAATCATCAGCTCTATCATCATCATTACCGTATTTAGGAAAATCTCCTTCAACTTCAAAGTCTACGGCTATTCCTTCTTCATTTCTAATTGGCTTAACCTTTGCATACTTAATTGCAGATAATGAATCTATTGCAACTGAAAGACCTGCTATACCAAAAGCCATTAACCTTTCTACTGCTGTATCATGAAGTGCCATTTGTCCTGCTTCATAAGCATATTTATCATGCATAAAGTGAATTATATTCATTGTATCTACATAAGTTTTTGCAACATATTCTAAAACCTTAAAATAATTTGCCTTTACCTTATCAAAGTCTAGAACTTCATCAGTTATTTTATCTATTCCTGGAACTACTTTTATTCCTTTTAATTCATCTACTCCACCATTAATAGCATATAATAATGATTTGGCAACATTACATCTAGCTCCAAAAAATTGCATTTGCTTTCCAACCTTCATTGCTGATACACAGCAGGCTATAGCATAGTCATCTCCATATATTGGTCTCATAATTTCATCATTTTCATATTGAATTGAATCTGTTTTTATTGAAATCTCTGCACAATATTTCTTAAAGTTTTCTGGTAATTCATCTGACCATAATACTGTTAAGTTTGGTTCAGCAGATGTTCCAAGATTGATTAATGTATGAAGATATCTAAAAGAGTTTTTTGTAACAAGAGGTTTGCCGTTTATCCCAATACCCCCAATTGATTCAGTTACCCAAGTTGGATCTCCTCCAAATAATTCATTATATTCTGGTGTTCTTAAATGCCTAACTAATCTTAATTTAATTATTAATTGGTCAACAATTTCTTGTGCTTCTTTTTCTGTAATTAAACCTTTTTCTAAATCTCTTTCAATATATATATCCAAGAAAGTTGACGTTCTTCCAAAGGAAGTTGCTGCTCCATTATTTTCTTTTATACCTGCTAAATATCCAAAATATAAATGTTGAGCTGCTTCTACTGCATTTGCCGCTGGACCTGATATATCAATTCCGTATTTTGCTGCCATAGCTTTTATTTCACCTAGGGCTCTTATTTGCATTGATACTTCTTCTCTTTTTCTAATTAATTCATCTAGCATATCTCCAGTAAGATTATAGAGATCTTGCTTCTTTTCTTCTATTAAATAATCTATTCCATAAAGCGCAACTCTTCTATAATCACCTATTATTCTTCCTCTTCCATAGGCATCTGGAAGTCCTGTGAGTAAGCCTGCACTTCTAGCTAGCCTTATTTCATTTGTGTAGCCATCAAATACACCTTCATTATGAGTTTTTCTATATTTTGAAAAATGCTCTTCAATATCTGAATTAAGCTCATATCCATATTCTTTTAATGAGCTTTGAACCATTCTCATTCCACCAAATGGATTTACAATTCTCTTAAGTGGTGCATCTGTTTGAAGACCAACTATAACTTCATTTTCTTTATCTATATACCCAGCTTCATAATTATCTATTCCAGAAACTCTATCCGTTGCAACGTCAATTATCCCTTTTTTAACTTCTTCTACTATTAATGCATAAGCCTTTTCCCATACCTTATTTGTTCTTTCTGTTTTATCTTCTAAAAAGCTGGAATCGCCTTCATATGATTTATAATTTTTCTGAATGAAGTTCCTTACATCTATTCCTTCTTGCCAGGTTCCTTCTTTAAATCCTTCCCATTCTTTAAACATGCCTTTTCCTCCCTGTGAATTATAGCATTTTATCTTTAGTATTTTATTATTTCCCTTTAATTTCTCACTATATTATAACCTGTTTAAATTCAATATAATATGATTTAAATCACAAAAAACTTTATTTTATTATATTGATTAGTTAATCCGTAGGGAATCTAATTCCACCTTTATTTCTAGCAATTGTCTGAACTTCACTAACTATTAAGCTTTGCTCTAACATTTCATAGCATTTATCAAAATTCTTTTTACTAATTATATCTATAAATTCAATAAATTCATTAACCATTCGGTGTTTATAATTATTTTCATTGATTAGCTTACTAGTTCCATCATTCATTAATAATTCAAATTTTTCACACACATTAGTTGGATTATCTTGATATATACATCCCTTGTCACCTTGAATGTTATTTGCAATAGGTGCCCTGCAATCTTTTGCTCCAATGCAAACACATTTAAAGTTTTCATAATCTAAAATTAATACTCCAGACGTATCTATTCCTCTTTCTATGTTAGGATAATATTCAACATTTTTAGGCTTTCCAAATAAACCAACCACATAATGAATATTATAAATATTTAAATCCATTAAAGCCCCACCAGAAAAATTAGGATCAAATGCAGGCAGCGTGTTACCTTCCTTAAACCTATCATATCTACTAGAATATTGAGAATAATTACATTGAACTATTTTTATATTGCCTAAGGTTGGAAGCAACTCCTTAATTTTTTTATAATTAGGTAAATATTGATTAGTAATTGCTTCAAATATAAATAGTTTTCTTTCTCTAGCTAAATCATTTAATATTAAAGCTTCCTTATAGTTTGATGTCATCGGCTTTTCAACAATAACATTTTTATTTGCCTCTAGTGCCCTTTTAGAAAATTCAAAATGCAAATTATTAGGCAATGCAATATATACAGTATCAACATCGCTGTTTAACAATTCATCATAGTCATAAAAAATACTTTTGATTTTATATTCATTTTTAAGTTCATTTATGGCTTTCTCACTACTTTTTCTTCCGAAAATAGCGGTTAACTCTAACCCCTTCAAATAATTAGTGGTTTCCAAGAAATCCTTTACAATCATTCCAGCCCCAACAATACCTAATTTCATAATTACCCCTCCAGATTAATTAAAATTTCGAAATAATCTTTACTCCTGTTTCTCTCGCCACTATTAATTTTGTAACATCTTTAGTAAATATAGAGGTTTCTATCACTCCTGTAATCTCTCTTAAATCATCATTTAAACTTTTAAAATCATCAACCTTTTCAAATTTTACATCTATTATAAAGTTACCATCATCAGTAACTAAATATCCATCCTTATTATTACTAGTCCTAACTACAGGTATGCCTCCAAAATCTTTAAGTCTCTTACTCACATAACCCAATGAATCTTTAACTATCTCTAAAGATACTGGAAACCTATCAGTTAAATTCTTAGTTAATTTTTGTTCATCAATGAGTAAGATATATTCTTTAGCCATTGAGGCAATTATTTTTTCTTTTGTGAAGATACCTCCACCGCCCTTTGATGCATAAAAGTTTTCATCAACCTCACCACAACCATCAAAAGCAACATCTACTTCAGACACAAAAGTTGTTGGAATTACTTCTATTCCATGCTGTATACAAAGATGTTTTGTGCTTATGGAGGGTGTAATAACTTTAATTTTTAAATTCTTCTGAATTGCTTTGCTAATAAGTTCAATTAAACAAGCAATATTCCTTCCTGCACCCAGACCAATTACAGTATTATTTTTTATATAAGTCATGGCCTTCTCAGCACACATTTTTCTTAAAGCCTCTTCCTTCATCTTATTGTTTCCTCACTTATTCAGCTTATTTTAAATCTTTTATTCCTGTTTCTAATATTTCCATTTGTAATATTATTTGTTCATCCGTTATGGTCTTTCTTTTGCCATTTATAATGGTTTCATACAAGTCATCATATACTCTTCCATAATCACCCTTTACTGATTTCACTTTTTCCTCATGCATATCCCCATTGCTATCAACATAAGTAAGCACGCCATAATGTTCAAATGTGTCAACACCAAAATCTTTGTTTTCTGGCATATAAAATAATTTTAAATGTTCCTCTTGTCGGTCTTTTTTCTCTTTAACAAAGCAACCTTTTTTGCCATATACAACAAAACTTGGTCTTTCTTTAATTCTAAAGTAACTTGATTTCACAGATACTTTTAGCTTTCCATAATATAAATCAATATCAAAATAATCATTCATTCTCCCTGTTCCAAGTAATTGTCTCACATCATAATGTATATCATCTGGCTTACCAAAATAGCTAATCACCTGATCTAAAGTATGACAGCCATGGCCATATAAATATGATGAATATGGGTCAAAGCTAGTAACAGCTTCAGGTACTTCTGGTCTATAATAATCAAAGTGCATTTCCAGTTCTAGTAATTCACCTAATTTCCCACTCTCAATAACTTTTTGAACCGTTAAAAAATCACTATCAAAGCGTCTATTTTGATATGCTTCTAAAACTAACCCTTTTTCCTTTGCTAATGCAAAGATTTCTTTTGCTTGCTCCAAAGTTTCCATAAAAGGTTTTTCAACCAAACAATTTTTGCCATGTTCTAATACCATTTTCGCATATTCATAATGACTATTATGTAGTGTACACACCACAATCAATTGTATTTCTTCGTCATTTAATAATTCATCAAGGTTAGAAGTATAATTTACACCTTTAATCCTAGCCCATTTTTCATTTTTAGAATTTCTTTGATAAACAGTTTTTACCCTGATATTTTCTCTTTGTAAAACAAATGGTAGATGATACCTGTTAGTGCTTTTGCCATTTCCGATATATCCAATAGTAAGCATATCGCTTTTCCTCCTTCAATAACTTTCTATAATATTTTTAAGAATTTAGATTTTTGTTTAGAGATATAGTTTTATTATAATAATCTAATATTCTCTCCACAAACTAAAGTATGTCACCACAAATAGTGAAAATTTTTATTAAATAATACCTATATTGTTCACATGCTCCTAGAATTATTAATATATTGGGCTATCATATCGATGTCACTTTGTTCAATTTCAGGATTTATTCTAACGAAAGGAATATTAGTAATATCCGCTATTGTTGAAGTTGTAATTATAAAATCTACATTTTTTAAATTTTCTTCATTTTCATACATAAATTCCTGATAATCATAAACTCTACTTATTTCTAGTTTTTCCCCAAGACTATTTTTAACTTTATCCTTAATGAAACTTAATATAGACTCATCATAATCACAAACAATTATAGTGTTTAACTTGTATTTCCACAGCCCACACATAGATATTAAATGAACAGTTATATAAGCCAAATCAATTAGTCTAATATCTAAATTTAGCTTTTTCTTAATAATATGTTTAATTTCAGTTGCCATCTTAAATTCGGTTTTATATGCTTTAATAACTTTTTCATCTATTTTATTCGGTATGCAATGCATATATTTTAAACGATTTATCATTGGCACAACATATAGAAGTAGCTTATATTTATTATCAGTATTGCAATTTAAATCTATGCTATACTTTTTATATAAAGTTCTAAAAAACTCCTCTACTATAAAAACAGCTTCTTCTGTTTCAATATTTTTAATATCTGTTCCCTTCAAAAATTGCTTTGATTTAAAATATTGCTGCAAATTAAGCCACTCCGCTTTTAATAATTTTAGTCCTAATTTCATTTCTACTTTTTCTCTTATACTAAGCATCACTGCCATAAGCTTACCGTCCTCAACATCAATTAAATTAAGTCCTAATTTTTGTCGTTTAAATGCAACTAATATTTCATAACATAAAAGTTGAGCACTATGTCCTGATAGATAGTAATTATGTTTTTTAGTTTCGAAGCTTACAATATGGTAAATTTCCCTAGCTACTTTAATAACCTCTTTATCATAGAATAAGTAATTCCAGTACTTCAAAACAGTACTTATATTAAGCCGTACTGCTAAAACCCAACTGATAATATTTCTTTTTTCTATTTCATTTGCCTTAAGTGTAATTCCCTTACTTAAAGAATAACTAATTCTTAATTTCAAATCTTTCTTTAGCCATTTATTAATTAAAACGACATCATTATTTACAGTAGCCGCTGACACATATAAAGCTTCTGCCAATTCTTCTACAGAAATATATTTTTTAATTGTTAATTTTAGCAATATGTACATTTGCCTGTCTATTGGCAAACTAGGAATTTCAATTATATACTCATGATCTAACACTTTTCTAATAATATTATTTTTCTTTAAAATATCTTTATTTTTTTTATTAAGAAAATATCCTTTTTTTAAGCTAGAATCTATTTCAACACCATATGCTTTTAATATATCATTAATTTTTTTTATATCTCGCCTTATTGTTCTAATTGTTACATTACAAAGTTTAGCCAGCTCATTTCCAGTAATAAATTCTTCTGCATTTAAAATTAAATTTAAAATATCACGATGTCTTCTATTCAAATCTGTTTTCACCCACTTTTCTCCAAGTGCTTCATTTGTAGATATGCTGATTTGTTTACATCTTAACACATCTTAATATAAGTTTCTACAATTCAAAAATGATCTTGAAGGAGTGAAAATAACGTAAAGGGGCTGTCGCACAAAAATTATTTAATATACAAATAATAAATATTGCGAACAAAGGTGTAGTGCAAAACCAAATAACAAGGGACAGGTACATTAAAAATAATGTGGTCTACGAGTATCTCGAAATCTTAAATAAAATTAATAAACCTAAGTGGCAAATTTTCCGAAAACTTAAGAACTTTCAATAACTCGCTGAGAGGAAGCTTAAACAATTGAAAGTTCTAAAGTTTTCAAAAAATTCCCCACTAAGGTTTATACAATTTTATTTAAAATATTTCTTCGACACTCGTATACCACATCATTTTTTTAATGCACCTGTCCCTTGTTATTTTGATACTTGTACCACACCTTTATTTCCAATGTTTAAATAAGTTCGTATTACAAAGTTTAGATACAGGAACTTTTGGTAGTTGAGCTAGTTTAAATAGATATTAAAAACTTACCCAAACAAGGGTGTAGTACAAAAACTTAAATAATAAGTGGGAGCTCTGCATAAAAAAATGATGTGAGGAATAGCGTTGAAGAAACATTTAAATAAAATTTTATAAATCTTAGGGACTAAATCGCAAAAGTCTTAGAAATTTCAATTGTTTGAGCTGCCTCTTGCGAGTTATTGAAATTTCTTAGAATTTTACGATTTAGTCTCTTAGATTTATTAATTTTATTTAAGGTTTCAAGATGCTATTAATCACATCATTTTTATGCAGAGCTCCCACTTATTATTTTGTTTTGCACTACACCTTTGTTCGCAATAATTTTAAGTTACGTATTAAATATTCTTAATGTGACAGCCCATTGGCATTACACCTACCAATATCCTAGCCTTCCATAAACATCTTCATGTCATCATCTACATTAGTGATTCCACCAATACCAAAGTTATCTACTAATACTTTAGCAACATTTGGTGAAAGGAATGCTGGAAGTGTTGGTCCTAGATGAATATTTTTTACTCCTAAGTGTAATAAAGATAATAATACTATTACAGCTTTTTGTTCATACCAAGCTATGTTGTATGCTATAGGTAAATCATTTACGCTTTCTAATCCGAATACTTCTTGAAGCTTAAGTGCTATAACAACTAAGGAATATGAGTCATTACATTGACCTGCATCTAGTACTCTTGGAATCCCACCAATATCACCTAGATTTAATTTATTGTATTTATATTTTGCACAACCTGCTGTTAATATTACAGTATCCTTTGGTAACTTTGTTGCAAATTCAGTATAATAATCTCTTGATTTTGCTCTTCCATCACAACCTGCCATTACAAAGAATCTCTTTATAGCACCAGATTTAACAGCATCAACAACCTTATCAGCAAGGGCTAAAACTTGGTTATGGGCAAAGCCACCAACTATTTGTCCTTTTTCTATTTCAGTAGGTGTTTTGCACTTTTTAGCCATTTCTATAACCTTAGAGAAATCTTTTGTTCCATCAGCCTTTGTTTCTATATGCGTACATCCCGGCATTCCTGTAGCACCAGTTGTAAATAATCTATTCTTATAAGAGTCTTTTGGAATGACTATACAGTTTGTAGTCATAAGAATTGGCCCATTGAACTTTTCAAATTCCTCCTTTTGCTTCCACCATGCATTACCATAGTTTCCTGCAAAGTGTTTATATTTCTTAAATTTAGGATAGTATTGTCCAGCAAGCATTTCTCCATGAGTATAAACATCTACCCCAGTTCCATCTGTTTGCTCAAGTAACATTTCTAAATCTCTTAAATCGTGGCCTGAAATTAATATTCCTGGATTATTTCTAACGCCAATATCAACAGTTGTTATTTCAGGATGTCCATAACTTTCAGTATTAGCTTTATCTAAAAGCGCCATACCATCTACACCATATTTACCAGCTTCTAATGCTAATGTAACTAAATCATCAACAGTTAAACTATCATCAATTGTAGCTGCTAGTGCCTTTGCCATAAATGCATGAACTTCTTCGTTATTATATTTTAAGTTCATAGCGTGCTTCATGTACGCAGATAAGCCTTTTAGTCCATAAGTTATTAGCTCCCTTAAGCTTCTAATATCTTCATTTTCTGTTGCAAGTACTCCAACTGTTTCAGCTTTACTGTCAAATTCTATTATATTATCAGCTGTCCAAGCTGCTGCATCCGGCATAACCATTTCTTTAGCTTGTAACCCAAATATTTTCTTAAAAAATCCACCTTGTACCTTTACTTCTCCAACAACTCCACCAGCTTTAACAACTTTAACTTTTAATTCTTCTCTTATTTTTAATGTTTCTCTAATTCTATCTAAAATAGAATCTCTATCAAAATTAGCATTTGTAATTGTTGTAAATAAATTTTCTACAATAAATTTATCAACCTTAGCATCTTTAACTCCAATTTTTCTTCCCTCGTTACTTACAATTGCTAGTCCTTTAGTTACATATATCAATAAATCCTGAGCTTTTGCAACATGCTCATCTTTACCACATACCCCTACTTTAGTGCAGCCCTTACAGCCTGCTGTTTCTTGACATTGATAGCAAAACATTGACATTTAATTTCCACCTTTCAATTCTAAAATTTATTTAAAGATAAACCACTTTGAACTTGAAAATTGCAAGTTGTCTATCCATATCTCTTACCTATGTATATATTACTAAAATACTCTGATTTAATCTGTAACAATAGTTACACATTTTTAAAGCATAGCCATTAAATTTTATTTTTTAAGATGCCTAAGTATCGTGGTAAAATATATTTATTTGTCTTATAATATAATTGTTAGATTTCTTACATATAAAAAATCAAATTGGAGGTACATACAAATGAAAATTGTTATGGCAAGTGATCATGCTGGCTTTTCTTTAAAAGAAGAAGTAAAGGCATTTCTAGAAAGTAAAGGGCATGAAATTTTAGATTTAGGAACTCATAGTGAAGATGCCTGTGATTTATCAGATTATGTTTATCCTGCAGCTTTAGCTGTTGCAGAAGGTAAGGCAGAGCGTGGAATTTTTATTGATGGAGTTGGATATGGAAGTGCATTAATTGCAAATAAAATAGATGGTTTATACGCAGCAGTTTGCCAAGATCCATTTTGTGCAAAATTAGCTCGTGAACACTCTAATACAAATGTTCTTTGCATTGGTGCAAAAATAATAGGTTCTGCAATAGCACTTGAAATTGTAAACACCTGGATGACTACAGATTTTCTAGGTAATGTTGAAAAATACAAAAGACGTGTAGATAAAGTAACTGAAATCTCAGAAAAACACTTAAAGAAATTATCTGAAATTTAAGGTATGCTTAATGGATATTAATCATTTAGTGTACAATTTTAAATATTGTGAAGCAAGTGTGTTGCAGGATGATTTAAATAAAATTTTATAAATCTTAGGTAAAAAACTTTAAAAGCCTTAGATGTTTCAATTGTCTGAGCTTCTTTTCAGCGAGTTATTGAAACTTCTTAGGCTTTTAAAGTTTTTTGCCTTAGATTTATTAATTTTATTTAATATCCTACAATACACTTACTCCGCCATAACTATTCTATTTCTAAATCTTTTTTTTCTAGCCTTGTATATACTTCCTTACGAAGTAAGACATAAGTAACTGAAAATAAAGGAATAGCTATAATCATACCCGCAACTCCTAAAATTTTGTCACCTAGTATTATAGCAACTAATACCAAAATAGAAGGTAGCCCTACAGAATCCCCAACAATCCTTGGATAAATTAAATTATCTTCAAACTGCTTAATAACTATATAAACAATTATAAAAATCAAGGCCTTCATAGGATCTAATATTAAAAGCAGTAATACACTTAAAACAAATCCAATAACTGAACCTATCATAGGTATAATTGAAAAAACTCCAATTATTATACTAACTACAATAGCATATGGCATTCTTAAAATTTCCATTACAATAAAAAACATAATTCCTAAAATTAGTGATACAGTACATTGTCCAGTAATAAAACTTGAAAAAGTATCACTTGTGAGCTTTAATAGTTCTAATATTGAATCTACTTTTTCCTTCTTAAAAAAAGCATACATAACTTTTTTAATTTGAATACCTAATTTCTTTTTTTGCGCCAAAATATATATTGAAAATACAACTGCCACTCCAAATTCTACAGTATTACTTGCAACAGTAGTTGCTGCCCCTAAGGTTGATAGTAAAACTGAACTAGCTCCACTAAAAGCAGTTGATTTCACTTTACTTAAAATTCCATTCCAATCCATATTCATATTATTAATTAAGCTCATTGCATTTTTGGATAACCAAGTGTTACCATTTAAAAAATTTTGAAGGTCTGTTTTAGAATTGTCAAAAGCTTTTGGTAATATTTTAATGGTATCTATAATATTAGGTATGATTATAGATGAAATTAACGCCAAAGCTCCTATTATAAGAAAGAAAGAAAGTACTATACTAATGACTACATTATATTTTCTAAATATTTTACCTATACCCTTTGTCCTACAGTTTGATAATTTACGTGAAAAAAATGTAACTGGTATATTAAGAATAAAAGCTATACATCCACCTAAAATAAATGGGAAAAACAACTTATATATACTATTTAGTAACCCCAATACGTCATTCCCATAATTAAATAAAATATACAATATAAATGCTGCTAATATTAAAATAGGTGCCTTGCTTTTAATCTTTTCTTCTAAATTCATAGTGCATCCTCCTTTGAATTCATCTTTCGAGATACTAATAAATATATCATTATTTTTGATTTCTGTATACCATAATTATTGTAAACTAAATCAATTCACAGTTCACAATGCACAATGAAGGATGATTTACCTTCCTTACGTCAGGAAAATCTTAAACTTAAATATTATAAGCTTCGCTTAGCACCATAAATGCTGCTATTGCAAAAGCAGTAAAAAAATTAAATTTAAGATTTTCTGTAGTAAAGCGGAAGAAAATCATCCTTCATTGTGAATTGTGCATCGTGAATTGTGAATTGATTTAATTCGCAATATTTAAAGTTTGCTCATAAAACAATTATCATTTCAAACACTTTATATTAATCTAAAACTATTCTACTTCATATATCCAGCCTTCAGGAGCTTCAACATCTCCAAGTTGAATTCCATAAAGAATATCATATAATTTTTTAATTGTAGGTCCAACTTCTGTTTCACTGTGGAATACATATCTTTTGCCTTTATAATCAATTGCACCTATTGGAGTTATTACGGCAGCAGTACCACAAGCTCCAGCTTCTTTAAATTCATCTAATTTATCAACAAAAACTTCTCTTTCATATACTGGCATTTTTAAATAATGTTCTGCAATGTATAGTAAAGAATATTTAGTTATACTTGGTAATATAGAAGAAGAGTTTGGTGTAACAAATTCATTGTTTTTAGTTATTCCAATAAAGTTTGCAGCTCCAACTTCATCAATTTTTGTGTGAGTTGCAGGGTCTAAATATATACAATCTGCATATCCACCAGCAGCTGCTTTAGCATGAGCCTGAAGTGATGCAGCATAGTTACCACCAACTTTTTGTTTACCTGTTCCATAAGGTGCTGCTCTATCAAATTCATCTTGAACAACAAAATTACATGGTTTTAGACCACCAGAAAAATAAGGTCCAACTGGCATACAGAATACTGTGAATATATATTCTGAAGCAGGTTTAACTCCTATGTTATCTCCAACACCCATAATAATTGGTCTTATATATAAAGTTGCACCAGTGCCATATGGTGGTACATAATCAATATTAGCTTTTACTACCTGTTTAACAGCATCAACAAATTTTTCTTCTGGTATACGTGGCATAAGAAGCTTATCACAACTATCATTCATACGAGCAGCATTTCTATTTGGTCTAAATAATTGCACTTTTCCTTCTTTTGTTCTATAAGCTTTTAATCCTTCAAAACTACTTTGACCATAGTGAAGAACTGGAGATGACTCGCTTATGTGAAGTGTATTATCTTCTGTAAGCTTTCCATCATCCCATTTTCCATCTTTCCAAACTGAAATGTAACGAAAATCAGTTTTTATGTAATTAAATCCTAGTTTACTCCATTCGATGTCTATTTTCTTTCCCATTTTCATTCCTCCATATCTTTATTTTAAATATTTAAAATGCATTATGACATTATTAATTTAAATAAATTCATATTAATAATATAACACATATTAACATAATATAGGATAAAATTTTTAATTTATTGATACAAAATCAATAATTATGCATTAAAAATTAAAATTTATAATTATTCTTACTTTTATCTTCACAATTGTTATATAGATAAACCACTTAAAAAATTAATGTTATTCAAAAGTACGCACTCTCAAAGGTATTCCAATATTATCACATACTGCTTGGCAAGCATCTATTTCTTCTTGTCCAATACAATCTACTACCGTCATGACTACATTGGGAACATATTTTTTGCAGCTTACCGCAAATTTCAGCATAGCATCATAAGATTCTATACCAAATTTATTACGAGTCAATCTAAAATACTCTTCTGCATTTGATGCATTAAGACTTATAGATATTGTATCAATCAACCCCTTGTACAATGGAGCAGTTTCTTTTTTGTGAATCAAATCTGCTAATCCATTCGTATTTATTCGAACTTTTATATTGCTGTTTCTGTTTTTCAAATATTTTGCAACTTCCAATATAGCATCAAGACGTGTTAATGGTTCTCCAAATCCACAGAATACAATTTCCTTAAACTTAGTTATATCATATTTTTCAAATTCTTCTATAATTTCTTGAACAGTCGGTTCCCTATCTAACCATAGATTGTTTGCTTCTGACATTTCCTTAGTATTTCTTAAACAAAAAGTACAAGAGCATGGACACTTGTTAGTTAAATTAACATATATATTTTTATCCTTCAATTCTTTTTCAGCAATATGAAGGTTTTCTAAGCTAATAAACTCGCCATTATTATTTGTATATAGTACAACCATTTTCTATCTGCCTCTTTCTATTATGTTTTAAATTAAGTAATAATATATTTCTAATTATTTTCATGCTATTTTTTATAATAAATACAATTAATATAATTTTAATCCAATTTGGCTAAAAAAGTAAAGTGTATGGGTACGCCATTTTACTTTATGGCTATGGTTTAGTATGTTTGGTTATTTTAAAACATAACATAATTTATTTAACCACTTGCAGAGCTATTAATTGAACACTATACTATATTAAGGAGCTGTCACATAAAAATTATTTATACACAAATTTTAAACATTGAGAACCATTATTCAGAGTACAACTGACAGAGTACAGAGTACAGTGACGGATGATTTTCTTCCACCTTGCTACAGAAAATCTTATAACTTATTTTTTGATTGCTTACGCAATCGCTATAATGTTGTTCAGCGAAGCTGACAACATTTAAGTTTAAGATTTAACTGACGTAAGGAAAGGTAAATCAACATTAACTGTACTCTGTCATCTGTACTCTGTACTCTGATTTTTGCTTCCCAATAATTTTAAGTTACGTATTAAATAAGCTTGTTGCGACAGCCCCATACTCATGGAATGAGAGGGTTAAACATGAATAAAAAAGATATATTAGAATTAAAAAGACGTTTAAAAAAAGACGAGTGCACCTTTACTAGAATGTGCGGCTGCTACGTTAATTCAGAAAAAAATATTATATTAAAACTTAAAGAAACTTTTTTAAACCTAAGAGATGAAGAATTTTTTAAATACTTAGAAATTGCAAAAAAAACTTTATCAGGAACTGTTGGAAATAATCTTTTAGAACTTAACTTTCCTCTTGATGAAGATAATGTAGGCAGTAGACAGCTGTCCCTAATGCAGCTAAAAAAAAGCCAGTTAAAGGATGATGCAATGCTTGATAACTTCTATAAATTAATTATAGATAGTTATGATTATGCAAGTAATTTTTTAATACTTATTTTTCACGATGCTTACGATGTTATGACTAAAACTACGGATAATGTAAAATTAGATGAATCCGAAGAAATATATGAATACCTATTATGTGCAATATGCCCAGTATCCCTTGCAAAACCAGCTCTTGGATATCTTGAAGATGAAAATAGAATTGGCGCACGTATTAGAGATTGGGTAGTCGGTCCACCAGATTTTGGCTTTGTCTTTCCTGCTTTTACTGACCGCAGCACAGATATTCATTCTATACTGTATTACACAAAAAATCCAAAGGATACACACCCAGAATTAATGGAAGAAGCTCTAGGCTGTACCTCAAAGCAAACCGCTACAGAACAAAAAGAAAAATTTCATACCATTATTCGTCAAGCTATAGGCTGTGATGAAGAAAAATCCGAGCATTTAATTATGGATATTCAAGAATCCCTTAATAACATAGTTGATGATTACAATACTGTTAGCGACAAAGATGCTGAACCTATAATCTTGACTACTGATAATATTCAAGAGATTCTAGCTGAAAACGGAATTTCAGAAGAAGTCAGCCAAAAAATCGAAAAATCTTATACAGAGGAATTTGGTACTGAGCCTCCTGTAATAGAGCATTTACTTGATAAAAAAACACTTGCAGCTAATGAACAAAGAAAAAAGCAAGAAAAGCTTGAAAAAAAAGTACAAGTGCTCGAAGAAATGCTTGAAAAAACAAAACAGGATACTGCTGTAGATCAAGAAGAGGAAGCAGCTTTAGAAGTAGCTGATAACTCTACATTAGAAGTAGATTCTGATTCCAATTTAGAACAAATGTCTGAGGTTGAAGCTGAAATTAACGAAGACAATACAGAAAATGAAGAAACTACTGCTCCAAATTATGATGTTGTAGTTCATGTAAAGCCTGAAAAAGTAGATCAAATAAAATCACAAATAATAGATGGACAGAAATGCATTGTTATTCCTATAGATGATAATGAACAAGCTAATGTAAATGGAGTTAATGCTGTGCTTTAAAACATAGCCAATGAATTATATAAAAAGGGGCTGCCGCACTAGAAATTATTAAATTATAATTTCTAGTACGGCAGCCCCTTTTTATGGTTATAGTTAAATAATCTTGATAAGCCATGAAAAACTTTATTCAAAATGCAACAAAATGTGTTTGATTTGTTTGATTTTGAACATACCTTACAGATGTGATGATTGTTTTATATATACTAGTCTATTATAATATGTATAAGCAAAATTGAACATTTGTTTGATTTTATAAAAATGTATGACTTTATTGTATTATTAGGCAAATTTATAATAAGGAGGATTAAAAATGGAAAAACTAAAAAAAATCTTTAATATTAAAGAGGTAAATTCTATTTTAAAAAATACTTTATTTATAAGCATACTTATATTGGTGTTATTATCCGCCATTGAAGGGCTCATGTTCCAAGGAGCTGAAAAAATACTAAGAGCATATAATTCAAAGCTTGTAATGATACCAGTATGCTTGGTTATGAATATAATATTAAGTTTAATAGTTTTTATTGTTCTATCAAAAACCATTAAAAATCTACGCAATAAATTATCTAATAGATTCCAAAGCCTTCAAAAAGGAGAATTTTCTTTTACTCTAAGTGATGATGAAGCTGAGAGTTTAGGAACATTTGCAGAGCCAATAAAGTCATTATTAAACGAATTCCGTGGAATTATAGGTGGAACTTATGGTTTAAGTAAACCAATTATACAATATTCAGCTGATATTAATTCTTCTGCAAATGAGGCTAAAAAAGTAGTTGAAGTTCTATCTGAAACAATAGAAGAAATCGCTAATGGAGCAACAGACCAAGCATCAGAAGCTCAGACGGGGGCTGTTTTAGTTGAAAACTTATCAAACCAGATTGATGTAGTATTTAATAGCTGTAATTCTGCTATTAATGAAAGCCAAATTATTGATAAATTAAATAAAGAATGTCTTGAAACCACAAATGTTCTTAATATGAAATCTTCTGAGTATGATATTTCATCTCAAAGAATATTTGCCTCAATTGATGATCTAGTAAATACATTAAATAAAATAGGATTGTTCGCTGCCTCTATAACAAATATATCTGAGCAAACAAATCTTCTTGCACTTAATGCAAGTATAGAAGCTGCTCGTGCAGGTGAGCAAGGGAAAGGTTTTGCAGTAGTTGCTGATGAAGTTAGAAAATTAGCAGAACAAAGTAGGCAATCTGTAGAAGAAATTAATAGTTTATTAAACAATATTAAACAGAATACAAAGAGTACAACTGATGATATGAATTTAATGAAAGCTATTTCTATACAGCAAAAGGAAGCTGTAAGTGCAACTAATGTATCCTTAGGCAAAATATCAAAAAGTATTGATTCAATTGTAACTAAAATTAATAATGTTAATGACGCTGTAGTACAAATTAATAAGGATAAGGATTCTGTAATATCTGCCATACAAAATATTTCAGCTGTAACAGAACAAACAGCTGCGTCTACTGAAGAACTAGCATCAACAACTCAAACTCAATTAGATATCTTTGAAAAAATGGGAAGCACTGCTGATAAGTTGAATAGCTGTACAAAAGAAATGAATGCTACATTAAAGAAGCTAAATTTATAAAAAGTGCGACAGCTACATTATTCACAAAATAACGTTGAATTGCTCGTAATAAGCTTACTGATTTCTAAGGAAATCTCATTGAGTGAACAATCCATCTCTTCCCTGAACCATACTTGATAAAGATTAATAATACCTCCAGCAAAGAAATTAATTCTAATAAAAAATTCAGATGACCTTTTTATATGATCAGGTGTATCGCTATCGTTCTCTAAATAATTGACAAAGATCTTTTTAAATTTTTCAAGGAATTGTTCAGCACCATGAGAATTAATAAGAATGCGATAGAATTCCAAATCCTCCTCCACCCACCTTGAGGTTTTCAAAAGAAGAGGTAATGGATTTTGAAAAAAGTTTTTGTATTTGAATTCGCCTAAAAATTCCAGCATCTTTTCAAGTATCTCATTTTCTATTTGTTCAATAACCGCTCTTGTATCTTGATAATGAGCATAAAAAGTACCTCGATTGATGTCAGCACGGGTAACAATATCTGTAACTGTAATTTTGTTTAAATCCTTTTCCTTCATCAAATCAACAAATGCTTCTCGTATCAATCGTCGTGAACGGATGGAACTTTTATATTCTGCTTTTTTGCCCATGAATATGCTCCTTTAAAAAATTTATTTAAAATCCAATAAGCCATGTTTAATTTGTTGGATTTTATACATATAGAAAAAATCTGATGATTGTTCCATACATGCAAGCCTATTATAATATAAATACAAACAAAAGTAAACACATGTACAATTTTGATAAAATATATAATTATGAAAGGAAGATAATTATGAAAAATTATGACAGAATTCATGCAAGAAAGCCTGAAGGAATTGAAAACAGGCATGCATTTATTGCAGGTGGGGGTATTGCAGGACTTTCCGCAGCTGCTTTTCTAACTGAAGACGGTCATATGCCAGGCAAAAATATCACAGTCTATGAGCAGCTTCCTTTAGTAGGTGGATCTATGGACGGCGCTGGAAATGCTATAGATGGGTATGTGAGCCGTGGTGAGCGTGAACTTGAACCTTATATGGAATGTTTATGGTATCTCTTTGGTATGGTCCCTTCACTTGAAGAAGATGGACGTACTGTTCTTGATGAAACACGCGAGTGTAATAAAAATTTACCAATCTATGCAAAGAAACGATTATTTGAAAACCAGTTTAACGGAAGAGATATATCATCGCTTGGAATTACAAAATCCGATATGGATAATATGATAAAAATGATGGATACTCCAGAAAATGAAATTGAGGATGTCACAATTGAACAATGGTATACATCAGATTTCTTTAAAAGCAACCTATGGTATTATTGGTCAAGTATGCTTGCATTTCAGCCATATCACAGCCTCATAGAGATGAAGCGTTATACTGTACGCTTTATGCAACATTTGGATGGTGTAGAAAATCTAAAAGGTATCCTTAGAACAAAATACGATCAATATAATAGTTTTATTAAGCCTTTGCATAAATGGCTTGAAGATAAAGGGGTAAATTTCGTTACAGATACCACTGTAGAGGAAATTCATGTAGAGATTAATGACGATAAAAAAACTGTTACTTATATAGAGGTAACTAGTAATAATGAATTTACTCATATTCCTATTGAAGCTAATGACCTTGTTTATTTTACAAATGGCAGCATGACTCAAAATAGCTCCCATGGAGACAATAAAAGTGTTGCTGTTATGAACCGGGATTTGGATGATAGAGGTTGTTTCACGGTATGGGAGAAACTTTCTAAAGTAAGTCCTGTATTTGGGAAGCCTGAGAAGTTCATTTCAGCACCTGATAAGTCTCACTTTATAAGTTACACTGTTACCATTACAGATTATCCAAAGTTTTTTGAATATGTGGAGAAAAAGACAACTAACGTTACAGGTACAGCAGGTGCAATCACATTGGTTGATTCAGCATGGTTTCAATCCATCAACACACCTCCGCAGCCAGTGTTCCCTGGCCAACCGAAAAATGTTCAAGTGTTCTGGGGATATGGGTTAAAAGGTAATGAAGTTGGTGATTATATCAAAAAGCCTATGACAGAGTGTACAGGCGAAGAGATTTTGCAGGAACTATTGTATCATCTCGATTACATTGGCGAATATGAAAAAATGCTGCCTCATCTTAAGATAATTACAACCATGATGCCATATATTACAAGCCAGTTTATGCCACGTGGTCTACATGATCGTCCACAAATTATACCTGAAGGATGTACAAACCTAGCATTTATAGGTCAATTTGTAGAACTTGAAGGTGATGTTGTATTCACAGTTGAAACTTCTGTACGTACCGCTATGATTGCTGTTTACCGTACGCTGCAGCTTGATAAGCCTATTATGCCACTTTTTGAAGCCAACCACGATATACGTATCATAGTTGCCTGTTTAAAGAAAATGTTAGGTGTAGAGACAATTACAAAGGATGAGCTTCCAGCTATGAACCCATTGAAGTTGCCAAAAATGATTGACCAATTGCTTAAAGGCATTAATTCAGTTCCTAAGATGAAAGATTATTATCCTGAAATAGATGAAAATAAGTAAGCTTTTATTAATAATAACTTTAAATTCTATAGATGATAGTGTAAAGTAAGTTTATCTAAATATACTAAAAACGTACTAGATTTCTCTGGTACGTTTTTATCCCCACTTTCATGTTTTATGCTACTTTAAACTTAAACTATATAATAATTCACCTTCAACAGTATTACCTGTATCTCTAAATCCAAAACTTTCATATAGTTTTTTAGCAATGTTATTTTCTGGTTCGAAAGATATGAAAGTTTCTAATTAAAGTATAATTAAAAATCTCAAGAAATACTATGTACTGCTTAATTATAGATGTAAATACACAAAAGCAGCCAGTTATTAGCTGACTGCTTTCTTCTATTTTCTTCTATAAATTATGCTTTTTATTGTATCATAAGACAAATGATACTGAGACATAAGATCATCTATGGTTGCACCATTCTTCTTCTCCTTGATTTCATTGTTTCTTTCAACAATTTCACTTCTACCATTGGTATAATCTCCCTAGGATTTTTTATCATCATCCCTTTGTGATATGTAAATCATACTACCACCGACATATTGTTGTATTTGAAGAATCAATGCTTTTGGTAAAACATCCTTTGCATTTATATACTCCACCATAATCCTGCTCCTTTTTATTTTAATTCACAAGATTGCAGGTTTGTCATATATAAATTAACCAGCGATTATCGTTTACGCTTTATACAATTAGACATCTGAAAATAAATAATAATTCAAAATAGGCAAGCATACTAACTTATCTATTTTTGAAGATGCCTTAATCGCTGAATTACATGACTAATCCTGCATAGAGCAATAATTCCCTTTTATGCTTCATAACTGTACCCCCTACTTGATAAAACCATCTATTTTATACCTCAAATAATAGTAAAAAATTGCGATATCTATCTTTCATATATTTTATCATATTAACACCAAGTAAACAATTACCTTATTTTCTATGTTTTATATAAAAAATATTTATAAAAAGCCCAACTGCAATAAACTCATCAAAATATATAGAATCACCTAAAAATAATTTGTTATAAATTCTGTAACTCTCTTCAAATCTACCTGTGAAGAAACAGCTTGCACCTAACATTGATAAAGCCTTAGGTTTTGATTTATTATCATTTTTTAGCGGGCTGTCTATTCTCAAATGTAACTCCAACAATAATTGTAAATTAACTATTTTTAAACCAAGCATAGAATGGATATTCTTTTACTTCCACAAAACCTAATTTTTGAGCTAATCTACAGGATGATTTATTGGCTTGTACAGTTTCCCAATAAGGCTTTAACCCAAGTTTAAAGCAATGCTCAATAAACGCTAAACCTGTAAAGTAAGCAAAACCTTTACCTCTAAAGCCATCTTTCGTAAATACATCGATTTCACATAAATCTTCTGTAATTGCTAGACCTTGACACACACTAATTATATCATTGTCATGAAGTATGCAAAAAACAAAGCTATTTTCCAAGAAATTTTCATTAGTTTCCCAGAACATCTTAATTCCATCGAATAATTCAGAAACTTTATCTACTAAGCAACTGTCAATTGGCTTAAGTATATATCCATCTGGCAAATCACAATGATAGTGAATCTTTTTATACTTTTCTTTATCTAATTTATATTTTATTCTTGGGAAACTTTTTATATTTTCTCCAAGTATTTTAGTAAGCTTTACCTGCCAATACTCACACAATCCAAACCATGCAAAATGATTACTTTTTGAGATTAGATTGTTAATTATAAAGTTATAAAATTTTTTCTTAAAGATTTCTGATTCTTGGTCTCCAATAACATACAACCAATTGAAATTTGTAATTACAACGAATGTTTGAGGATTACTCATATCATCGGTTAATATTCTTCCTTTCAGCTTTTTATTAATGACTGATTGAATCATTGGAATGTCGTACTTAGAATTTTTATATAAAGGCAATATTTTTGAAAATTCATTTGTATTATACTCATATAACTCTAATATATTATTCACCATTGTACCTCCAATAGTTTTTATTTATATAAAATATTTAAATACTATTTTATGAGAATTAGTGGAGGGGCTCTATTTCCAAAGAAATTATCTATCATAATTTTGCGCATATTTTTTCTCATGTTTTTTCATCCTTCTTTCATAATAAATAAAAAAGACTACAGATTGTTGTATTATCTGCAGCCTTAAGTATAAGAAGTTAGATGAAAAATAAAGACTGCAGTGTGGTTTACCATCTGCAGTCTTGTATGTACAATATCTAAATTTTTAATATTAAAAAAGGTTTTAACGATTATTTAGATAAAATCATGCACAAATATATTTGAAATCCACTATAAATTTCATCTCATTTTTAAGATTCAATATCTTATATGCTAGCAACTTTGCTTATTTCCCAACCTTATTTTTTATTTTCTAAAGCCATCATTGCTTCTTTACGAAGCTTGTCCCAAGCTGGCATATGCATATCTGCCTTTATTTGCAGTTTCTTAAATTCTCCATCTAATGCAGTCATTTCACCTACTGCATTTGCGCAATGATTACTTATTACAAATTTGCCAGCAGGAGTTTTTACCATCAAATATAACATTCTCTGCTTCTTGTTACGTTTTTCAGCAAAATCTTCTTCTTCTCCATCTGGTCTAATTGGATAGCCTAGTTTCTTTAACATTTTGTGTGCTTCTGCTACTGCATCTACTACTAAACTAATTTGTTCTTTACTTGTGCGTCTCAAATTACAATTCAAGATATAACAAATATAAGCAGTTGGTAAAATATGAGCCCCATGTGATAATAGCCACCCTTCCATATGATGTTCCCATTTTAATTTATATACTGTTTTTTCAAATGCCATTATAATGCTTCTCTTAAATTCCGTAGTAAGATTTTCCGTTAACCCTCCTACTGTCAGTACAATCTTATTAAAGTGCATACTTATAACTCTATCTTTTTCTTTGAACCCTCCAATTCCCTGAAATCCAAACGCAACTTCTTTTTCTGTAAGTGATTGATTATAGATTTGCTCTCTACAATAGGCTGGGTTCATATTATTACCTATTAATACAACATACTTACTAATATTTTTAGCAAGCTTTTGTATTATTTCCAATACCTGTATATACTGCATTACAACAAAAATCACATCATATTTATCATCTTCTTGTAAAATTTCAATAGTTTTAACTTGGTCAATAGTTTTATGTAATTGACAATAGTGACGAATAGTAAGACCATTTTTATCAATACTCTGTTTCCAACCTCCTCTAGCCAAAATTGTCACTTCATTTTCACCTTTGCACAATTCGTGTGCTAATTCACATCCAATAACTCCAGCCCCATAAACTAAAATTCTCATAATGAATCAATTCCTTCCTCGCTTAATAATATAATAATCAAATAAGCCAATTAGTATTTTATCAAACCAATTTAGTAAACATGTTTACTATAACATCGTTTTTTTAATTAGTCAATATGTTTACTAATTAAGTCTTTTATGATATATTTAATTTTATTAATGATACATCAATACTGAAATTAAAATTTTATTTGGAGGTTTGAAATGAATCTAGATAATTATAAAAATGAACTTGAAGTTTTAAGTGATATGCATCAAGCGTATAGTCTTCTATATATAGCATTACATAAAATACAGGCTGAAGCCGTTTCTATATTAGAAGATCTTACTTTAAATCAATTAATGCTGCTTATTGCTGTAGCTCATTTAGATCCACAAGAAGCAACTATTGTAAATATTGCTAACAAACTCGGCACAAGTAAACAAAATGTAAACCGTCTTGTAAATTATATGATTAAAAAAGAGTACCTTTCTAGCAAACCTGGCCAAATTGATAAAAGAAATGTAAATATTAGCATTACAGATGAAGGCCTATCTGTAATGCAAAAAAATACAGTTAATTCAAATAAGTATTTTCTTAATCTTTTTAGGAATTTTACTAGAGGAGAAATCAGTTCCTTACGTAAATCCCTAGAAAAATTATCTGATTATGATTCTATAAATCAAGACTATTTCGAAAAGCAAGTAAAAATTGATATTGGAAAAGAATCAGAGGATATGAAGAAGTTTTTGGAACAAATCAGAAATTTATTTCTATAAACATTTAGATATAGATAGGCGCTGAATATTCATGTCAGGCTATAAAATACACTAAAATTCAAATCCATGAACTCCAGGAACCTCAGAATTTTAAAAATAGTAATTATATCTTGTTTAGCTTATTGCATTATCATTTAATTAAAATTCATGATTGGTAGAGCTACCCGCAACAATAAAAAACCACGACCACCTGTAAGCAGCTATTTAAGCCACATACAAATGGTGGTGGATATGTATGGTGGAGGCGAAACACGGTAGGTGAAATCCACACTCTTCTCATTATAATGCTAACTTTTAATACCCAAAAATTTTAATATAGGGTCACTCAATGTCACTATATCGGCAGCAATAGCTAATGCTTTAATTCCACCCTCACTTAATCTATTTCTTAACTCGTTCCAGTCGATTATACTTTTTTCGGTTCTACATTCATCATTCTTTTCTTTTGCCTCTATTATTTCAGATATTGACCCCACTACCTTAAATTTTTCTGAATCATTCATTACTATCTCTTTATTAATCAATAGACATTCTTTAAACGCCTTTAGCTTTATTAAATCCTCATTGCTTAAATTTTGTTTACTATTAAAGCTAACTTGATTAAACGTGTTATTGTGTACATGATTATTTTGTCCACCAACCCCAACTGGCCCATTGTATGTATTGTTATACACTATTTTCTCCTCCTTTTTATACCTGTGCGATATCTTAATTCTAGCTTCAGATGCAATATAAGTTCCTCTATTTACTATTTCAACAAAAGATTGGTTTTCCCTTATTTTCTGCACTATACCTGTTATTACATCCATTATACTATTGTCATCAAGTTCTTTTAACGGTATAATTCTACAATTTTTTAGACTTTTTCTCCAAATAACTAAACATGGCACATCTTCAAAATTTATTGTAGTACTTAATTCTTCTATTTTATTAACAATCGCATATCCAGTTATATTCTTTCTTAAATCATCTTTACTATAATAAATATCTAAATGATTTTGTGTCATATCATCCAGTCGCTTCCACTTCCCATCCATAAACTTTATAAACCCATCTTCATTACCAAATAGTAATAGTGCATGCATTTTTACTTCATTATATCTTCTATATGTAAACATATGAATATTCTTAAATAATGCTAATTTTAGTTGAAGTTTAGTTGTCCAGTTACTTTCATAATTTATAACTTTTTTTATACTTTTTTCTAGTACCTTATTTCCTTTCGAAAAATTATTAATTAGCATATCTAAATCTTCTTTGTTTATTTCATCATTTTTATAACTTTCTATGAAATTAATTATATTTTTAAAATCAAATTCATCATTAGGCCTATTAACCATAAATTCGTATATATTATTGTTTGATAAATAATCATTAGTTGAACTTACAAGTCTATCTACTTTTTCAGCAAAGCCTTCATATCTATCACTTATTAATGAACATGCTCCATCCTCATAATTAAAATTGTTTACACTCCTGTAATAGTCCTCAAATGATTCTAATAAATTCCACCTAAACTTTTCTATAAGTTCCTCTATATATACCCCTATTTCGTTATCATATTTACAATTATTGCGAAAGTATTTTAGCTTATTTAAAAATTTATATTTACCTCTATTAATGTTAATGAATTGAATATATCCAGATAACTGATTGTTTAGTCTTACATCATTATATAAAACACTATCTCTTAAAAACTTTCTTAAACATCGTTCACATCTAAGAATATATATAATATTTTCAATCACATTTCCTTCTTCATTTCTCAAGTTTGATTGAAAAATATTCAATATAAACTTAATTGTATTATCAAAGTTATTTAGGTTATCTAACTGATATATATATTCTTTTGCTAACTCTTCTATATTGACATCTCTTTCTTTGTAGTCTATATTGTTAATCCATTCTAAAAAAGCTATTATTTCATATTTGGGAACCCTAATCATTGTTTCTCTCCTACTCTGTACTAGCCAATATCTCTCTTAAAATTAACGTAGTTACATTTTTTATTGTTTTTCTAGTAGTATTTCCTTATTAAAGGTAATTTATTATAATAATTCATATTACCATAACTATATTCTACATAAATTTCAACTTTCCTCCAAGATAATTAAATTTTTTCTACTATAAGAAAGCTGTTAAAATAAATGAAGATTCAATATAAATATAATATTATCATTTCTTTTTCAATAGCACTAAATGTGCCTTTAACGTAATTTAATAAAAGTTAAAAACACTAATACAATCACATACTAGTCTTTTTAACTACTATCTTTTTAATATTACTTTTAGTCACTCCATTTCTTTTTAGAAGTCTTATACAGCCAAACTCCAAACATTACTCCACCTGTGAAACTTAATTCTATTAACATTTTATTCCTCCTTGAACTACCTTCTATACTGCTTAATATTTAATATCTGCTGTGTCTACAAACTGTACAGTTAAATCTACAACAACACATGCGGTAATTCCTACAACTACACCTATTCCAAAAACTAAGTATTTTATCATAATTCTCACCTCCTTTCATAGCTCTACTGCATTAGAAATTTAATCTTACCCATATTATTATGCAATGCTTCTACATATCTTAAATAAGGTTTTCTTTCTAGCGGAGGCTCTTATACTAACAAACTCTTTTTCCTGCAAAAAACTAAAGAGGGTGTCGCATTAGCATAAAAAAATATGCTAATGCGACACCCTTGTTTTTAGCTGTTTATGCTATTTTTTAGCAATATTCTGATTGATAGCAAGTTCAACATCAAAAAAACTGTTCACTTTAATAAGCCTTTGCTATTGAGGCTTTTTTCGAATTAAAATGATTTTAAGATTTTAAAATCAAGCACTTTTTTTGATTGGAAAAAGATGTGTTTCGGTTTTATCCAATTGAATTTTATTATGTAACTTATTTACATTATGTGCCATTGCGAGCAAAATACTTTCCGCCAAAACATTATTTTTACCTTTGCTTAAATATCTGCGAAATCCCATATCTTGTTTTATCTCTCCAAAAGAACCTTCTACTTGAATGCTTCGATTCATCCTTAATTTACAACCTTCCTCGCTTACAATTCTTTTAAGATTATCTTTACGAAGTTCATTGAATAGTTTAGAAGTTTCAAGATTTTTAGTTCTTTCTTCTAATGGAGTTTTACAATTATGTCCTTTTATGCATTTGCTCTTATATTTACAATTACTGCAATCTTCGCATGTATAAATTGTTTTTTCACTTATATAGCCTGTCTTGCTCTTCCTGTTTACTATTTTATTCACAGTTAACTTCTTATTATTTTTACAGGTATAGTAATCACCAAATTCATTATATTCCATATTCTCTATCCTACTTATATCACTTTTATATTTCTTCGTTTTAGATATTTCATAATTTGTTGGTTTAATAAATGATAGCTGCATATTTTCTTTAATGTAAACATAATTTTCTTCGCTCTCATAACCTGCGTCCGCAGTTATGTTTGAGTACTTAAAATGCAGAAGATTTTCCATACTTTTTATAAATGGAATTAATGTTGTGGTATCTGTAGGCTGAGGGCCTACAGTAAGCCATACTATGTATTGAGAATCTACTCCATGTTGAACATTGTAAGCAGGTTTTAACTGACCATTTTTCATTGCATCTTCTTTCATTCTCATAAATGTTGCATCGTTGTCAGTTTTTGAATAGCTGTTACGTTCACCACAAGTATAGATTTTTTTTGTATATTCTTTTAGCTTTTCAAGGTATTCTTCAAGTGTTTCAATAGAACGTTGAATTGGATTTTTTCGTTTTCCACATCCATGTACAAATTCTATATTTTCCTTCTGTTTTAAAGTATAAAGTTTCTTTCTAAGTTTTTTTATATGCTTTATTTTAACCTTGTTTTCATATACAATTTTTATACCATATAGTTCTTCACACTCAGCTACAAAATCAGCCAATTTAGAAAGCAATCTTTCTAAATTTTTGCATACTGATTTCTTCCAAACAAAAGTATATTTATTAGCACAAGCTTCTATTTTAGTACCATCAATAAATATATCATTTCCCATAACTTCTCCAATTTCATAAAGGAAATTAGACATTTCAGCCATGATTTCCTTTGCGCATAGCGCAAAGTGTATACTGCGAAACCTTGCAAATGTAGAATGATCAGGTGCTTTAGAATCTCCTAAAAGGTACATAAAATTAACATCCCTTTTACAGGACTGTTCCATTTCTCTTGATGAGTAATTATGATTCATATAAGAATAAAGTACAATTTTAAGCATCTGACGTGGCGTTGCTTGATTCTCCCTTATACGAGAGTAAGTCGAATACAAATATGTTAAATCCATCTCCTCAATAAATTGACTTAGCAAACGCACCGAATCATCAGCCGGAATTATGTACTCAATATTTAGTGGAAGTTTTAATTGATAATCTCCCTGAATTGAAGTATAATTTTTATGTAAATTAATGTGTTTAGTCATATGTTAATTTTACCATAAATCTTTCACTCTTTTGAGTGAGAGATTTATTTTTTGTATTAAAAAAGACTATCGCACTAATTTTTTAGTGCGACAGCCCCTTTATAAACTATAACCTTATGAACATAATTTTATATGAACTTTTTTACACTCTGGTATATTTCTCTCTAATACATAGACTTTAAACATAGCAAACATATTTTTAACCTGTTCCTCTGTAATGCTTGGAATATTATTTTTAACTTCTAGCTCTTTAATGCTAAATTCAAGCTTTGATTTTCTCTCCTCTAGTTCCTCCATTTTAGCCTTAAATTCGCTTTGACAGAACCCATTAGTTATTGCTACAACTATATTGTCTATCTGCTTTTTAACCTCGCTTAATTTCCTAAGCATTATTTCAGCAGATTCCTTTTCATTCTTAGATTGTTCCACTATGTGTTTATTTATTTTTTCAACTAATATTGGAACTGCCTTGTCATTTATGATATTTTTCTCTAGCTCCGTCAAAACAAACTCTTCTACATACTCTTTTCTTATTTCCTTATTGTCACAGTTTCTTTTCTGCACCCTGCATCCACACCTATAAGATACATATTTAGGCTTGTCCTTTGGCTTCCTTCTATTGCCCTGCATAGCTGAACCGCAGTGTCCACAGTATATCAAGCCTGTAAGCAAATACATCTCTTTGCCTTATTAGCTCCAGGTTCTTTTTTTCTTGCAACCATCATTTCTTTAGCCGTTGAAAGCCTTCTTTTGCTACTATAGCTGGAATTCCTCCATCTATTTTTATTATTTCACTTTCCTCCTTTGGCGAATGACTATTTCTTCTACCAAAAGTATCTTTCTTTGAACTCTTATTAAAAACATATACTCCGCTATATTTTTCATTATCCAATATACCGTATATACTATTTAGTGCTAGAATAAAAATAAGATATGGGGGAACTTAATCATGAGAAAACAGCATGACAAACAATTTAAAGAAGATGCTGTAAAGTACTACGTAGATCATAAAGAACTTGGAGTACAGGGTTGTGCTAAAAACCTTGGTATAGGTGGCAGTACTTTATCAAGGTGGATTAGCGAGTCTAAGAGTGAAAATTGTATTCAGGTTCGTGGTTCTGGTAATTATTCTAGTGATTAACAAAAAGAAATTGCACAATTAAAGTGTGAACTTCGTGATACAAAGGATGCTCTCGATGTATTAAAAAAAGCTATAAGAATTCTGTGAAAGTGACAGAAGCAATTTATTTTGAAGTACAAAATAAATGTGAAAACCTCGGGAAGGAACGCCGGGTTTCTGTCAGCGTAATGCTTTATATATTAGGCGTTTCACGTTCAAGGTATAATTCATGGCTGCATCACCTAACTTCAAATCAACAGAAGAGAAAAAAGCTTATAAAAGATAAAATTAAAGAAATTTATGATAAATCACACCAAAATTATGGTGCTCCTAAAATTGCTAAGGAGATACAGAAAACTGGTGAAAAAATATCCGAACGTACTGTTGGAAAGTATATGAAAGAACTTGGAATTAAAGCTCATATATATAAAACCATATACTGTCACTACCAAAAATTCTGATTTTAGCAGTAAGCTTGAAAATATCTTAAATGAGCAATTTAACCCAACTACACCAAACGCAGTTTGGTGTACAGATATTACTTATCTTTGAACTAATGCAGGTTTTGTATACCTTACAAGCATCATGGACTTATATTCTCGAAAATTTATAGCTCGGACTCTTTCTGAAACTTTAAATGTTTCTTGTGTTATCAACACAATTAATAAGGCCAAGAAAAATAGAAAGCTTGTCAATCCAGTTGTTATACACAGTGATAGAGACAGCCAATACGTGTCAAAAGAATATAAAAAAGCCACTTCAAAAATGGTACTTAGTTATTCTAAAAAAGCTTATCCATAGGATAATGCGTGTATTGAATCTTTTCATGCAATCATTAAACGTGAATGGATAAACCGCTTTAGAATTAAAAATTATCGTCACACATATATTCTTGTATTTGAATATATTGAAACATTCTATAATACTGTAAGAATTCATAGTCATTGTAATTATATGTCACCAAATAAGTTTGAAAAAGTATACGAAAAAGTCAATAACTCTAGTATGTCAATAGCAAGTTAAAATATAGAAAACAACCGAATTTTCTCATTTTAATTTGTACTTTGTATTCTTTTAGTACTTCTTGATATACTTTTCCTTTCATTTTTCTCTCTAGCTCCTTATTGTTTATAAAATATAAACTAAAAGACCTTAACAACCAGTTACTGGTTAATTAAGGCTTCTTATTTTTATAAGACTTTACAAATTACTTAATAATTCCTTTTGTGTGCCATTAATTTTTTTATCTAGTTTCTCATAACACCAAAAACCATTTTTTCTTCTTAATTTAACTTGATTATCAGTAAATAAAACATTGCTTTCTTTACTGATATTTTGTAATAATTTTAAATCTATAGACTTATTATTAAACCTATAGACAATATCATCTAAACTACCTATTTCTACACCAACCCAATTTCTTTTTAAATATTCTGCTACAACATATGTCGTTCCACTACCGCCAAATGGATCAAATACTGTATCTCCTTCATTCGATGCTAACGATATTACTCTATATAATAGCTTTACAGGTAACTCATTAGATTCTCTATTTTTGTATTTCTTGTGTCTAACAGGATTAATATCCATAAAAATATCTGATATTGATAATCCACAAGGATCTAAACTTTTTTTCTTACCACCATAATCTCGAATTTCTCCTCCACAATGTCTACATGTCTGTACCGGAATTCTTTGCTTATTAAAAACTTTAGGGCGCTCTCCTTTTATATAATACAAGAGAGAATAGTGTTCTGGTTGTAATTTTTTTGCAACTGGTATTAATCCTTTCATTGATACAGATATCCAATGCCTAAAATTTGCATATTTGTTAAGAATATTAGATGTATAAGAGTTCCAATAAGGAAGATTATAAATAAATATGGATCCTCCAGGAGATAATATTCTCAAACATTCTAAAATCCATTTTTCTGTCCATTCTATATATTCCTGTTCAGATATATAATCATTTATTCCTGATTCATAAGTCTTTTTCAAATTAAACGGTGGATCTGCAAATATTAAATCAACCGAGTTATCTTTCATACCTTTCATAATGTTTAGGCAATCACCTTTATATAATTTACCATACTTTGTACTAAAGTTTTCTTGTAACTTAACATCTCTTTCACTACAATTATCTTCCAAATTATAATTATTAACTATCACTTCTGGATTTCTTGATATCCATTCTATTAACTCATTATCTACTATTCCTAATCTTAACTTTAATTCTAACTCCGAGCAATTCTTAAACTTTAAAATACTATCAAGTGCCTTGCCACTTGGGAAAATCATCTTATTATTATAAAACTCTAACTCTGTTGATTTGATATTTAACTGCTTCGATATATTCTTCAAATCATCTTTATTATAAATACTCAATTCTTTAAATAACCTATTTATATGTAAATTCTTATCATTTGACAAATCAATCACCTCTTAATTATATTAGTATTTTATCATAAATCTAATTAAATAAAACCTTATAAACGTTTATTCATTTATATAGCTTATTTACTTATAAATGCCATAAATGTATAATGGTATTATTGTACAAGCTAGGAGGGTTTATATGAAAATAACTAATGTCGTTACATTAATATCTAATGGAGCTTTTTCTAATAGTGTTGAATATAAAAGTATAGAAAATGATGTACTTAATGCAATTAAATGCATCGAAAACCCTATTGGTAGTAAATCATTTATCTTAAACTCTGGTAAACAAGCAAATGGAGTAAAACCCATCAAAGAAATGTTTATAAATTACTTAAACGAACATAATTGGCAAGATGAAAGAAAAATAAAAGATAGAGACATGAAAAAACGTAGAATCGATTCTACTTATAAACTAAATGATACAAATCAATATTTTGGAGTAGAGTGGGAAACAGGAAATATTTCTTCTAGTCATAGGGCTATTAATAGACTATTGTTAGGTATAGTTGAAGGCAAATTACTAGGTGGAATACTAGTTCTTCCTTCAAGAAAAATGTATTATTATTTAACTGATAGAATTGGTAATTTCCAAGAGCTTGAGCCTTATTTCAAGTTATGGTCTTTATTCTCTAATCAAATTAATAATGGTGTTTTAAAAATAATTGAAATAGAACATGATAGTGTTAGTGATAGAATTGCACCATTTAAAAAAGGCACAGATGGTAGAGCATTAAAATAAATGAGAAGTAGTTAACAACTACTTCTAGACTCTAGATAGTTTTGTGTTATTAACATATTTATGATTAAACTATTACTGGAAATTCAGCTCTTTCAGTAATAGTTTAATATTTTTAGTAAATACTAAAAATATAAATTGTTACTATTTATAGCATTAGTTAAAAACTTAGATATTATACATAATTTTTTCAAAGGTACAGGCTATTAAGCTAGTTCACCACTTAATTGTTTATCGAATATTATTGATAACTCATCTAAAGTTCCACCCCAGTTTGAAGTGGGCTGAGTCCATTTTTCTATAATTTCCATAGTAGCTATGTATATACACTTGTTTAAAGAATCATCTGTTGGAAATATAGTTCTTGTCTTTGTATACTTACATATTTGTCTATTAAATCCTTCAAGTGTATTGGTTGTATAAATCATCTCCCTTATTTCTGGAGAAAAATTGAAAAATGTTAATAGCTCGCTCCAATTGTTATAGCAAGAATCTAGTACAATAGCATATTTATCTCCCCACTTCTCTTTTAGGTTATCGAGCTGCGCTAGCGCAAGCTCTTCAGTTACAGATTTATAAACATATTTCAAGTCATGCATGAATTCTTTTTTATCTTTTGAAGCTATATATTTGAACGAGTTTCTTATTTGATGAACTATACATGTTTGTATATTAACTAATGGAAATACAGTTTTAATAGCTTCAGGCAATCCTTTTAAACCATCCATACAGGCTATAAGGATCTCCTTTTACACCTCTATTTTTAAGATCATTGCATATCTTTAACCAAAACTTAGCACCTTCTGCTTCATCTACACAACTTCCTAATATTCCATTGTATCCCTGCATGTTATATCCTAAGCATATATATACGGCTTTATTTACAATCTTTCCATTACTCCTTACCTTGAAATACGAAGCATCTAAATATACTATTGGATAGACCTTATCCAATAGTATATTCTGCCATTCTACAGCACCTTCCATAACTTTATTAGTAGTTATTGAAACCATAGAAGGAGATATTGTTATTCCATATAAATCTTCTATTTCAGCTTGAATATCGCTTGTAAACATTCCTTTTGCATAAAGTGAAATTACCTTTTTATCTAACTCGGTACATACAGTTTCATACTTTTTTATAATTTGTGGTTGAAATTCGGCATTTCTATCTCTTGGTATATCTAAATCTACATCACCAAAAGAACTTCTTACATTTTTGCTACTATATCCGTTACAATAATTCTTCTTCGAAGAATCATTATGTTCAGCTCTTTCATACTTATCTCTTCCAAGGTGCTCCTCCATTTCAGCCTCAAGTATATTTTCTAAAACATCCTTAACTAATCTTTGAATTAATCCATTTTTGCCCATAACATCATCAATAGTCCTACACTTTTTTATTTCTGCTTTGTAGTCAAAATCATCGTCTGCTGTTTTCATAATAACTATTCCTCCTATATTTTCTTGTAGTATATTATTCAAAAACTGCCAGCTGATTATGCAAAAAACAGTGGACAGTTTTGTGTTTACACAAAACTGTCCACTGCCCCACTACTTCTCTTATTTTTAAGTGATATTTTACATTTCTACTAATTTATCATGCATATTTTCACAATCAGTATAATTTTTAAAAACAGTAGGCACTCCTTTGCCTATTCTTTTAATTTCATTTTTTAATAGGTCTCTTACTTCAAGTATATAATTCTTAATGTCTATACCATTAAACACTTCATCTATTCCTATGATATTATTAGAAACTCTAGTTTTAATTTTATTAAACATTAAACACGAAATAAAATCTTCTCCATAAGATATAATAGCTTTATCTTCACCTTTACAATTTCCTTTAACTTCCTTTAAAACATTATCAATTATTCTTTGACATTGGACTATATTCCAAATATAAATAGCTGATTTGCTAAATAGACTCTTATATCTATCATGATTTATATCCGACCATATCTTACTTGGTTCTCTATGAACTAATGTCGATGCTGTTATATTTAATGCATTTGACAAAGATCTTGTACTCTCTACCAAATCGAAGCTTTTTTCATCAATAACTATTTCTTCTGATCTCATTACATAGTAATTAATTTTTAACAAACTCAACTCATTCTTTATTGTTTTTTGATTAATATCTAAAGATACAAAGTCTCTATTTTCTATTTTATTTTGTCTGTTATTAGATTTAGTAATTCTATCGATAAGTATCTCTTCTTGTTTGAATTCACTAGAACTTGTACTAATAATTCTTAATTGCACATTAATTTTTTCTAACTTTTTCTGTGCTTTATCTAACCCTGTACTTTCAGCATATTTGCCTATTGTACCTACTGTTTGTGCACCATTTATAATAGAAATATTTTTGCAATCAAACATTCCATAGTTTCTCTCAGATCCATTAGCTACTCTTTTTCCTATTGATTCACATATCATTGTTATTCCATTATTATAGTACCAAAACATATCAGGTTCTTTCAAAATAGTTTCTTTAATTTCTTCATTTATATCAGAATCTGCTAATAACATTCTTATATTTCTTGAAAATAAATTTACTCCATGATCACTCCACCAATTAGCTATCTGCATTCCATCAACAAAACCACTATAGGCTAGATGAGGTGTTTCCTTTTTACCCCATTCAGATAAAATCACACCATCTAAATCTACATTTTCATTCAATCCTTTATGTAAAAACATCAGCAATTTACCTTGATTTATATTCTCAAAATAAAATAATTCATTAGATGAATTCTGAGTTTCCAAAAAAGATTCAATCTTATCTTTTACATGTTTAGATAGCTGTGGACCTGTATACGCTAATAAAACTTTTATTTTTAAACCTTTCTTACAAAGAATTTCTTCAAGGTCATTTTGCATCTCTTTTATTTTTTTATTAAATTTTTCGAATCTAAAACTAATTATATCTGTAATCCCAGTTATAAACTTATCAACTGCTCCTAATTCTGGGCTTTTTGTACCTGTATGATTCCATTTTGACTGTACTAAGAATAAAGTATTTGCTTCTTCCTTATAATAAATAGCATCTATGCCGTTATCATCAAAACCATCTGTAATACATTTTACTATATCAATAGGCTCTGCCCCTGTTAAACTTTGGATAGAATATGCACATAATGCTCTTGTCAAAAAAGCATCCTTTTTTTCGTCTTGTTTTTTTCCATCATAGTCGCTTAAATCTATAATACCTTTATATATGGTTTCAATAGCTCTTTTTATCTGATTAACATATAAAATTGACACATGTTTCACTCCCTTCCAACATATACAATTTTACATGATAGATAAACATTTTACAATATACTCCATAATAATAATTTCTATAGCAAACATATTGTAAAAATATTATCTAATCTTATTTAATCATCTATAAATGATTAAATCTTTTAATTAAACTAAAAACCGTACTGGATTCCAGTACGGTTTTTATGTATCGTGGGTTTTAATGGTGGAGGCGAACCAACCAACTCTCCATCATATCATCATTTTTCTTCCCCTCGTCCTATCTCTACCTCCACAATCTCCATCAATTTCCGCATCGCCACAGATATATTTTTATTCTTATGATACGAAAGCTGAATTCTAAACCTACTATACTTTTCCTCTACTTCTATCACCTTTAAGCTTCCTTTCTCAGCCTCATCCCTAACTGCATAATAAGGCACAAAAGAAATTCCAAGCCCATTCATCACACATTTTTTAATAGCCTCTGTGCTTGAAAATTCTAGAGGATTTACATATCTTATTTTTTTTATATCTTGGCTATGCTTTAAATAAGTGTTGATTTTCACACTTATTTAAAACATAGCTTCCTTTAGTATGTTTGGCTATTTTTAAAAGAATGTTGATGTGATGTGTTGGCTTTTATGGACTCTTAGGATTGCTCGTTTATAATTTGCGTAATTTTGACTAGGACGGTCAAAGCCATTTAGGCATCAGGACGATGCATCTAAATGGGTAGCAAATTATAAACGAGCAATTCTTAGAGTCCATTAATGCCATAAGCTCATATCAGCATTCTTTTAAAACATAGCCTTTCTTTTAAATTTTTAACAACTAAATCCTTATCCTTAATTTCCGGTTCAATGGTAATGGCGATATCAAGTTCTCCAGTGTGTAATTTATTTCTTAAATCGCTACAAGTTGAATCCTTTAAAATTATATTTACCTTTGGGAACTTCCTCTTATATTCCTTTAAAATTTCACCTAGATGATATATAGTTAATGATTCTGCTGCACCAATAATTAAATCACCCGAAACAGCATTTTTTTCTGAAGTTATGCTTTTAATTTCATCATATATATACAGCATTTGCTTGGCATAAGGAACCAATTCCTTACCTACATTAGTCAAAACAATTTTTTTGCCCAAACGATTAAATAAAGCTTCTCCCATTTCATTTTCTAAAATTTGAATGTGAGCTGTTATTGTAGACTGAGCATATCCTAAATATTCTGCTGCTTTTGTAAATCCACCAAGTTCAACTATAGCTATGAAGGTTTGTAAATGTCTAATTTCCATTAACTTCATTCCTTTACACTTTTAAATATGGAATATTATATCATATATTTCGATTATTTAATTCATTTATTTCAATTTTACTGATACAAAAACCAGAGTTATAATTAAGAAAATCAATGTTCCCAGTTTTATAAAGGAGTTGTTATGTATGAAAAAAGTATTATTACTTCTTGCTAATGGTTTTGAGGCTGTAGAAGCAAGTGTTTTTACCGATGTTATGGGTTGGAATAAATTAGAAGGTGATGGCACCACTGATTTAGTAACGGTAGGCTTAAGAGATAAAATTAAATGCACCTGGAATTTCACAGTAATCCCAGAAATGCATATAAGTGATGTTAATATTGACGAATTTGATGCCCTTGCAATACCAGGCGGATACGAGGAGGCTGGATTTTATGAAGAAGCCTTTAGTAGAGATTTTTTAAACTTAATCAGAGAATTCGATAAAGCTGGAAAAATAATAGCCTCTATATGTGTTGCTGCTCTACCTATTGGAAAAAGTGGCGTACTAACTAATAGAAATGCCACAACTTATAATTTAGGAGATGGTAAAAGGCAAAAACAATTATCCGAACTTGGTGCAAATGTTCTTGCCAATAAACCTATTGTTATAGATAAAAATATAATTACCTCATATAATCCTTCAACAGCTTTCGAGGTAGCTTTCAAACTTTTAGAAATGCTTACCTCTAAAGAAAATTGTAATAAGGTAAAAAAACTAATGGGATTTTAGTAAAAGTCTGAAATTTAGATTATTGTGGGTTTTGAAACATAGATACTCTGGCTGAAAGGATTAAATTGGTAATACAAAATTCATCCTATTAAATTGTAATTTATCATTTATAATTTTATATTTCAAATTACATATCTATAGAACTAATATTTCAAACCTTCAATCCACTCTTTAGGATTATTCATTAACCATTGTAAATCATCTAAAAACAGCTTTATATGATAACCATCTATTGCAGCATGATTAACTGTAATAGATAAAGGCATTGTAATTATGCCATTCGTTTTAGTAAATCTACTTGATTCAAAAATTGGCGCATAATAATTTTGAGCATTCTGTAATTGCATAGATAAGCTGTTAAAAGAAAACCACGGAACACAAGATATTATATAGTTATTAGAAGGAGGTGCTCCCTTTGGTAACATAATGCCGTGACTTTTTCCATATTGATTTATGTCTGAAGTATAATTTTTATAAAAAATTTTAAAATCGCCGTTATATTCTGTCCAAAGAAATGTTATTGTTTTATCCTCCTCATGAAACCTTGGATAAAAAGGAGTTCTATAATTCCAATATCCTAATATATTATCTTTAATTGCCATAAGAAATTCTTGATGCCTTTCCATAGCTCTAGTTATCAGATATAAATATGCAGGAAAGAATTTTAATTTCTTAATTTTTAATGCATTTCTAAGGATTGTGATATCCATTGTTACATTAACAGAATAAATAACGGTTGATACTGTTTCTGTAAAGTACCTATACGTCTCTGCCCTTGCCCATGTATTCATATCAATATTATTAAAATTTGTATTCATATGTTCATGCTCCTATCCACATTTAATTTGTAAATATAAAGCAAAAACCACACAAAAATATTTTAATTTATACTAGAGATATAACGCTTGAAACTTCAAAATTAATTTGTGTCAAAATGCCGTCTTCTGGGCATTATGATGCAAAGTGATTTTGGTAGTTGAAATGGCATATCTATATTCAAAACTAAGCCCCGAACAAAATCTATCTCCTATTTTCATGTAGCCTTTGCACGGAGCTTTGTTTCACAATACATTTTGATGATCTTTTCATACGTAGTCACCTCCTTATATCCTATCTTTAAGCTTTAGGTTCCTTCCTTAAAATATCAACTGTATGCGAGCTTGCTCCAAGCAGTTCCGGTCTTTCACAGGTAGAAAGATGATATTTAATAAAAAGCTTAAAAGTTTCTTCATCCATAGCATTCAAAACAGGTCTCATGTAATCAGCTGGTCCATCTGCTGCAATTATTTTTATTCTTTTTAATTCTGCTTCATCTTTTATCTTATTAATATCTTCAATTCTTACATAATCATATAAATCTTCAGGCTTTGCTGAAACATGAAAATCCTCATCAAGCTTTCCATTCTCAATACATTCACGAATATTATTTTCCTTAAAGCCATAGATTATTACACTATATTCATTCATACAATATGCAACTAAGATAGTTCCATTAATTTTTGTTACTCTTTTTGCTTCTTGTAATGCCTTTACTTTATCCTCAGTGGTATACAAATGATACATTGGCCCAAATAAAAGCGTCATATCAAAGGTATTTTCTGAAAATCTTGATAAATCTAATGCTGTTCCCTGATATGCTTTTACTGCACTTCCCTTTGACTTTAAAACACCTAGATTGTGCTTTACAAGTTCAATAGCAGTAACATCATAGCCTTCATTTGCTAGTTCAACAGAATATCTTCCTGTCCCTGCCCCAACATCTAGGATTTTTGCATTCTTATTATTTTGTAAGTATTCGTGAATATACTTCATTGAAGTTGTATATTCTACTTGTCCATGCCTTCTTGTTAATCTTTTATCTTCACAAAATTTATTATAGTACTTTTCCAATTCATTTGACATACTTTGCCTCCACTTATATAAATTTACCGTATTTTTTTTGTATAAGCTTTACAACTGGTACTCCAACCACTGTAACCACTACAAATTCGCCAATTGCAACCTGGCACATTGATAAAATTAAAGGCCATTTATAAACATAGTTAAGCATCCATCCAACTATTAGCCCATTAAAAATTGTAGGCCAAAGCGATGCTATTACTAAGGAATTTTTTTTATTACGTATAAGTCTTCCCGTAAAGGAAATAGCACTAACACTAATAAAGGTTGCTATAGTACCAAATATAATATCCATTACCCCATTTGGTCCGAGAATATTTGCAATAAAACATCCTAGGGTGAGCCCAACAATATAAAATGGATCAAAAAATGCTAATAACACCATTACTTCTGATACTCTAAATTGTATATTTCCATAATCTATTGGGGCAAAAATAATTGTTATAACTGCATAAAGTGCTGCTATAATTGCTGTCCTTGCCAATCTCTGCTGCTTACTATCAATTTTCACTTAATTTCCTCCACTTTACTAATAATATTATCTAAGCCCCAAAACAAAAAATCGTAAGAAACATCCTACGATAAATAAACTCAACATATATAGAGCAAATTGCATAATGCAATTTGCTCTATATAAAAGATTTCATTAATAAAATTAATTTAAATCTTTACTGTTCTTAATTATTTAACCGTAGTTTTGTTTTAAGTCAGGAGGCTTTCGAACTGACTAAGTATTAATTTTACCTTTATGATTATATCAAATATATAAAATTATTACAAACTATACATTACCATTTTTTCAGATATAAAATAACCCCAAGATTAATTCATATTAGTTCTTTACATTCTGTTACTGCATCGATACGCCATTAAAATTAAACCAAGAAGTGCAATTTATAACATAGCTATTGAAATATGGCTATTCAGCTTCTATTTTTTCATCTTCAAATTCTCCTACTTTAAAATTGTTTCTTTTGTTAATACCAAAAACAAAATATCCAATAGTAACAATACCACAGAATATAGCACCAATCAATAATGACATCTGCGTTTCAGTATTAATCCACATACCAACTAAAACTAAACAAAGATATGCCACTACAATATAGTTTGCATATGGAAAAAATTTTGATTTAAAAGGATGCTCCTCCATTTCTGCTAAGTGTTCTTTTCTAAATTTTATTTGACTGATGCTTAAAACAATCCATGGAATCATACCAGGAAGTACACTTGCACTGTAAATATAAACAAATAATTTAGAATGTGGATAAATATAGTTTAAAGCTACACCAATAAGCAAACAAGCCAAAGTTGTTTTAATAGCATTCACTGGTACACCATCTTTATTTACTTTCCCAAGAAATTTAGGTGCCTGTCCATTTTTCGATAAGGTATAAAGCATACGACCGCAACTGTAAATACCGCTATTGCAACCAGACATTGCAGCTGTCAATACTACGAAATTTACAATTCCAGCAGCAGCAGAAATTCCAATCTTAGCAAACGTAAGAACAAATGGACTTCCAAGCGTGCTTATTTGATTCCATGGATAAATAGTTACAATTACAAATATAGCTCCAACATAAAAAATTAATATACGCCAAATGATGTTTTTTGTCGCCTTTCTTAATGTGTTTTTCGGATCTTCCGCTTCCCCGGCGGTAATACCGACAAGTTCTACTCCCTGATAAGATGCTGTGACCATGCATAATGCGAATAACCAACCTTTTAAGCCGCCGGCAAAGAAACCACCATGTGCCGTAAGATTTTTTAAACCAATAGCTACACCATGATTGCCAATTCCAAAGAAAATCAAACCAAATCCAATTATGAGCATAGCTACAATCGTAACAACCTTAACCAAGGAAAACCAAAATTCAAATTCGCCATATAATTTAACTGAAATCATATTAGCAGAAGCAAGAATAGCCACCCCAATTAAAGCTGGAATCCAAGCTGGTAATTTAGGAAACCAATAATTCATATAAATTCCCATGGCAGTAATTTCTGACATACCAACAGCTATCCACATAAACCAATAACACCATGCTGTCATATAGCCAGCCCACGGAGATATGTACTTTTTTGCATAATTAGCAAAGGAACCTGTGACCGGTTCAAGATAAAGCATTTCTCCCATGATTCTCATAATTATATACATTGCAATACCTGCTACTCCATAAGCCAATAGCACTGATGGTCCAGCCCATTTAATTGTACTAGCCGATCCCATGAACAGGCCGACTCCAATTGTTCCACCTAAAGCAATCAATTCAATATGACGTGCTTTTAGTCCTCTTGTTAACTCTTTTTCCTCCACCTAAAATGTCCCCTTCCAACAATTGCTATAATGTTTCCATGTAAACTATTCTCTTACACCTCTAGTATAATGCTTTAAAAATTAGAATTTCGGTATAAGTATAGGTAATATTTCATTATTAAAACCATTTACTTACAATTTGTTTCTTTTACACAGACACTTGTATGTTGTTTTACAGGTAATATACTATCACAATTTTAGGATTTTTGAATTTTTGATGTAATTTTTTATATTTTCGTAAAATTCTTAATTTACTGCAACCACTTTAAAATATAGTAGTCTATGAATAAGATGAGTTGAGTTCTATCAAAGAGATAAAATTAATTCAAAAATAAGTGTACTACAGGATATTAATTATCCTCTAATACACTTATTTTTCCTTTTTTAACTTTTAGAGCTTAAACGCAGCATCAAAAGCAGTTCTTACAGAAGATTCAATTCTTCCGACGGCTGCTGCATCGCCTATAACTCTTACATTTTCAAAATTTGCCTTGCAAGCTTCTACTAGCTCATTATTTGACCTTACTCCTAAAGATAAAACTACATAATCTACTGCATAGTCAATAATCTTATTTTCTGCTGTATTTTCTAATTTAATTCCTGTATCAGTTACTGCTAACAGCTTATTAGATGGCATATAATTAATTTTAAACTTACTTAACTTATCCATTGCATCTAGGTAGTGCTGCACATAAATGCCTTTACCTATAGCATCTTGCATTTCAATAATAGAAACATCATTTTTATTTTCACATAAAAACTCTGCTGTTTCAAGTCCAGATGCTCCTGAACCAATTAATGCAACTTTTTTGCCTTTAATTATGATTTTTCCTGTAAGTGCATCATCTATAGTGCATACATTTGGTCTACTAACACCTTCAATAACCTTTGGAACTATTGGACTTCCTCCTGTAGCTATGAATACTGCATAAGGCTTCATTGTTTTTAAATATTCTAGGTTAACCTTTGTATTTAACTTAATTTCAACTCCTAGCTTTCCTAGCTGAGTTTTTTCATATTCTACAATCCAATCAATTTTTTCCTTTCTCGGAGGCTTGTCTGCAATGTTAATTTGTCCACCAATTTTATTTGTCTTTTCTAAAACCACTGGCTTAAAACCTCTAATTGCAAGTACTCTTGCAGCTTCAAGTCCAGCTACACCCGCTCCCACAACAGCTACCACTCTTCCAGCTCCATTTTTATTAAATTCCTTATACTGAAGTTCGTGAGCAGCCCTTGGATTTACTGCACATTTAATTGGTCCAAGATCGGGGATAACTTGACTTAGTAAGGTTTCAAAACAGAAGGTACAAGAAATACAACGATTTATGTCCTCATCTCTTCCCTCGAAGGCTTTTTTAGGCCACTCTGGATCTGCTACCATTGCTCTTCCAAGACCTACAAAATCAACTAAATTGTCCTCAATCATTTTTTCTGCAAACCAAGGCTCTTTAATCATATTAACTGCAATTATAGGAATGCTTACGGCTTCTTTTACCGCTTTAATTAAAGGTGTTCTCACTCCTTGAGGATAAGTCATAGGTTCTGACAAAGAGTTAAAGGTTTCGTATATTCCATTAGATACATTTATAACATCTACGCCTATTTTTTCAAGCTCTTTGCATACTTTAATGCCTGCCTCTAAATCCAAATATTCTTCTTTTACTCCATTTAACTTTAAAAGCTCATCTACCGTTAAACGAACGCTTATTGGATAGTCTTGTCCGCAGGCTTCTTTTATTCCTAAAACTATTTCCTTTACAAAATTAAAACGCTTTTCAAAGCTTCCGCCATATTTATCTGTTCTCTTGTTAGTATATGGACTTAAAAATTGTGAAATCATATATCCATGAGCTCCATGAAGTTCAACTCCATCTGCTCCTGCTGCCTTTGCACGTTTAGCACCATTAATGAAATCTCGAATTAAAGCCTCTACTTCACTTGTTTCAAGGGCACGAGTTTCCTCTCTGCAAACACCACATGGTATTGCGCTTGGAGCAACCACTGGCTTGTTACCATTTAAATTTGAGTAAGTTTCCCTACCAGGATGGTGCAATTGTATAAAAAACTTTGTTCCTTCTTTATGCAAAACATCTACTAATTTTTTAAGTGGCGCTATATGTTCATCCCTTGCAACAGAAACTTGACGTTTAGCAGCCACACCATGCTTGTCATTTACACGAGTGTTTTCAGCAATTATTAAGCCCGCACCACCTTTTGCACGTTCTAAATAATACTCTATCATATCTTCACCAATCGTTTGATCAGGGTTTGCCGCTCCCACTGCTAATGCTGCCATAACAATTCGATTTTTAAGTTGTAATTTTCCTATTTTACCACTTTCAAATAATTTAGCATACATAAATATCCACCTCCAAGTTTGATTGTTATAATTTTAACATTGTCTTATATCAAAAACCATAGTATAATAAAACAATAAATATTCGTAATTTTGTTCTATGAGCACAATAACGTTTGGAGATGTTTCTTATGATTACCCTAACAAATATATTAGCTTCAATTTCCAATTTTCTTCCACATTTATTAAAATGCAGAAGCTCAGATAATTTTATAAATATTAAATTTTTAACTGATGGACAAACTTCTTTTTGTGAAGATACTCTATATCTAGGATATAATTCTATAATAAAAAAAATTAATAACATTCCCGAGAAGACCACACTATTCCTCATAAAATCTCAGAATATTGACTATTCTAAAATTTTATCTAAAGAAATTACTCTTTGTGAATTTCCTAAAAATACAGATATTTTTTCTCTATTTAATTCTATAAATGATATGCTAAGCAAAAAATCCGAACTTCCAAGTGGTTCTTCACTGCTTTTTAAAGCTTTAATAGAAAGCAATAATTTAAATCAAATTGTAAACCTTTCTGCAAAACTCATTAATAATCCTTTGATTGTAATCGATTCTAGTTACAATGTCTTAGCCTATTCAAAATCAATTCCAGTTGAGGACTATCAGTGGAAGCAAAATATTGCAAGAGGATATTTAACCTACGAGTATATTGCAGCTCTAAATAATCTCGAAGGCATAAAAAATGAACCTGAAACTAACGAACCTTTTATAACGCTTTGTGTTATGAGCCCCATACCAAGAAAATTTAGCAGACTTATACTAAACGGATTATTTCTTGGATATTATATTGCAATTGAATCAAACAGTAAATTTGACGAAACAGAAGCTTCAATGTATTTACTTATAAGCAATGTGATTGCAAAAGAGGTAAGTGTTGAAAGAAATATAACTATGCACAATAAAAACCAAACCTATGAAGGCTTAATGGTCGATATTTTAGATTCTAATTTCATTAACAGGACTACTTTTTATGAAGGTATAAGGGGCAGTGTATTTGATGTTAATATACCATTTAAGGCTATAACGGTAGACTTATCAACTTATAAAAATTTCAACTCACTAAATGAACTTTTTAAAAAATCTATTAAAGAATCCTTACCCGATGCATGGTCAGTTTATTATAAAAAACATATTGTAATTTTAATGGATGGACGAGCAACTAACAAAAAAAATAACCTAGAACAATTCGAAAAATTTCTTCTAAATAATAATTTACGTTCTGGAATAAGCGATTTGTTTACGGACTTATACTTGCTTCCAAAATACTACCACCAAGCTATTAGTGCTCTCCATTTTTCATCTATTTTAAATGATGATGATACCATTGTTTTATATGATAACTATAAATTTTACGACTTAATTGAAAACTTTGATGACAACAATAAACTTCTTGATTACTGCTGTTTAGCCGTGAAAGAAATTAAACATTATGATATAGAACATAATACAAATTATTTTGAAACCTTATTTCAATACTTAGCCTGTAATAAAAGCTTAGCCAAAACTTCAAAAGTACTGTTTATACACAAAAATACTGTAACTTATCGTATTACAAAAATCAAAGAACTATTTAATCTTGATTTTAATGACTTTTATCACAATTTTGAACTGTATTATTCATGCTTGATTATAAACTATAATGATATAAGATAATATAAATAAGCAATTTGAATTACATTGTTTATTATGTTAAAATTGTTAAATATAAGCAACTAATTTATATAAGGATGATAGGTAAATTATGAAAATTGATACACTAAATCTATTTTTTAAAGATGCATTAAAAAACATTAAAAGAAATACTACTATTAGTATCATAAGTATCTCTACAATGATGATAACCTTATTTACTTTGGGATTATTTTTATTATTATTATTAAATGTTAAGGTTAGTATTTCTCAAATTAATATTGTGAAGAAAGCAACGGAAGTTAACATTAATCAAAATATTTCTGAAGAGCTTTATCAAATTGCAAAAGCAGTTGGACAAGTAGGTTTACCACTCTTTCTCATATTTGCAGCTGTTACAATTCTTTTAATCAGTAACACAATAAAACTTGCTGCTTATTCAAGACGTGAAGAAATTGGCATAATGAAATATATTGGGGCTACAGATTGGTTTATTAGATGGCCTTTTATTTTTGATGGCATGATTATTGGTTTTTTAGGTTCACTTGGATCAATAATAGCAATTTATTTTCTATACAGCTTTGCATATAAAAAAGCAACTCCATATCCGGGATCATTGTTCATAAGTTTAATAAAACCATCTTTTGTACTTACAACTATGTCCTGGATTTTTATACTTATAGGAACAATTATAAGTGCCCTAATAAGTATGTGGAGTATACGAAAATTCCTAGCTGTGTGATTTTTTCTTATTTGATTACAGCTTAGCATATAGATAAACCAGTTCAACTACCAAAATCAATTTGCATCATAATGCAAAGAAGACGGCATTTTGATACAAATTAATTTTGAAGTTTCAAGTGGTTTATCTTTACATAATTTATTATTATAATGCAACCCAAGATGCTACATATTTATATTTATCATTTGTTTTATTGTTTAAAACTTTAAATTCACCTTTTAATCCTTTTTCTTTCGCACACAAGTAAAAATGGCACATACAAATTCCTATATCAATTTTACTTATTTCTGACTTTCCTTCTGAGTATATGTGATAGTTATTGCCTTCCTTCAATATTCTCCAAGGTTGTTTATTCATAGCTGATGGAGCAATACGAACCATTTCTAAAACTTCACTATAGTCTTTAGCTTCTTCATAGGTCAATGGACTATCAAATTTCTCATTAAAAAATACTTCACCGAAATCTTTTCTCTTAGATGAGCTTCCTGCAAATACCTTTGCAATAATAGATTTCTTTTCTTCCTCAATACCTACTGGTGCTACTATTGGCAATTTCTCAGCTTCACTTAATTGTACAGCCTTTGAAAAATTGCTTTTATTAAAAGTGCCGCCTAACCAAACTGTTCCTAAACCTAAAGATGTACAGTACAAAATTACTTTTTCAAATAAAAACCCCAAATCCTCAAGAGCATAATCACTTTCTTTATAAGCTACTGCTAAATAATAATTAGCACCTTTTATTACTCCATAAGTACCTAGTTTTACTTCTTTTTCTTCGGCGTGCTTTTGAACTAATTCTACTCTAACACTTCCACCAAAAATTCCTTCTGAATTATTAATTTCATTTAGGTAATTATGAAGCTTTTCTAGTATTTCCTTTGATAATTCTATATTCTTATAGCTTCTTACAGAATGTCTTCCTTTAATTATTTCACTAATTGGTTTATTAAATACATTACTCATTTTTTTACCCCTTAAATAACTATTTAAATTCTACATTTTCCATCAGAACAATTTGCTCCTTTAGATGCTTCGTTGTCTTTATTTTCAGATTCAACTTCTATTAATTTTGATGAAAGCTCTTCTTTTTTTACCTTTTGAAGTGCTTCTAAAAATACTTCAGATGGTTGTGCACCAGATACAGCATATTTATTATCAAATACAAAATAAGGAACTCCACTAACTTTAAGTTTTAAAGCTTTTTCTTCATCTTTTCTTACTTCTTCCCCGTACTCATTGAATTCTAAAATCTTTAAAGCTTCATTACTATCAAGTCCTACTTCAAAAGCAAGCTTAGCCAATATTTCATAATTTGATATATCTAAAGACTCTACAAAATATGCTTTTAAAATTCTCTCTTCTAATTCATTTGCTCTTCCCTTAGTTTTTGCATATTGCAATAATCTATGTGCATCAAAAGTATTTGTTGGTATTAAACCATCAAAATTATAGTTAAGACCAACAGCTTTTGCTTGTAAAACTATTTGATCATTTAATGACTTTGCTTCTTCTACTGGTATATCATATTTTTTTGCAATAATTTCATTTATATTTTCATCATATTTCTTTTTAGCATCTTTATCAAGTTCAAAACTTCTAAAAACTAATTCTACTTCCTCTTTATATTCAAAATTTTTTACCGCTTCTTCTAATCTTCTTTTCCCTATATAGCAAAATGGACATACAAAATCAGACCATACTTCTATTTTCATCTTTCATTCCTCCTTGTATAGATAAACAACTTGAAACATTGAAATTATAAATACCAAATGTATCCTTATGCTAATGTTTTCAATTCACAGTTCACAATGCACAATGATTGATGATTTTTCTCCGTTAACACTACGAAAAGTCTTATAATTTATTATTTTTAAGATTTTCTGCTTCGGCAGAAAATCATCCTTCATTGTGAATTGTGCATCGTGAATTGTGAATTTTACTAATGCTAACAGGATAAACTTGGCATCCGCAATCTCTAGTTTGCAAGTAGTTTCACTATATATATTTCTTTTATATTTACATACTCATGCTTGCTATTAATACGATAAATGCTAATATAGCCAAGCCTCCTTGCTTAAATAAAATTTTTTTATTAGCTGTAATAGAACCAAATATAGCGGCTATAATTACGCAGGCTAAGAAAAAAATTCTTAATGGAACTATCATAAATTCAGGTGCAAAAAAACTCCAAATTAATCCCGCTGCTAAAAAGCCATTATACAAGCCTTGATTAGCAAACATAACCCTCACTTCTTCTTTACAAAGCAGCTCTTTTTTTATGTTAAATGTTCTTTTTGCAACTGCTGATTGTATAAAAAACATTTCAAGTAGCATTATAAAAATGTGTTCTGCTGCTACTGCAAAAACTAAAATATTCAAAATTAAACTTATCATTTTAAAATACCTCTCAAACTATAACTTTTTATTTGAATAAATAAATTGCAAACCCATATTTCATTTTGTGTAATTAAATTTTACACAATTTAAATTCTATTGTCAATATACATCTATAAAATAATAAATAAATTTCAAAAATGAGGCTATCTCAATAGCTTATTTAATACGTAACTTACAATTATTACGAATTAAAATTTGTGTATAAAATAATTTTTGTGTGACAGCCCTATTTTTTATGATGCATAACTCTTCTATACACAGGAAATTATAAGAATATCCAAATACTTTCTTAAGGTTTGCTCAAAGTTAAAATTTTATTCAATAATAATATTTTTCAAAATTTAATTTTGCTCTATTGATTTTGATTCTCAATAGTGTTACTATAGATATATAAAATATTAACGTAAATAAAGTGAGGTATAATTATGAATAATACAATAGAAATTATAAAAAACCATAGATCAATAAGACAATACTTGGATAAAGATATTCCAGATGAAATTGTCGACGAAATTGTAAAGGCAGCTCAAGCTATGCCAAATTCAATTAATGGCCAGCAAACTAGCGTCATTGTTATTAAAGATAAGAAAACAAAAGAAAAGCTTTCAGAACTTGTAGGAGACCAAAAGTATGTAGCCGAGGTTCCTGTATTTTTAGTCTTTGTTATGGATTTTTATAGACCTTACCTTGCTGGTGAAAAAACTGGCTTAAAGGAAGTAATTCATGAAAATATTGAAGGTATTGAAGCTGGTTCAGTAGATGTTGGAATTGCTTTAGGTGCTTCAATAATTGCTGCTGAATCTTTTGGGCTTGGAATTGTGCCTATTGGAGGCATTAGAAAAAATCCTGAAGAAGTCATAGAACTTTTAGGATTACCTAAATACACTTTCCCAATGGTAGGATTAGTAGTAGGTTACCCAAAAGACCACTCTCATAAGAAACCAAGAGTTCCTTTTGAAAGCTTTAAACATAATGAAAAATATGATGCAGCTGCAGTTGAAAAATCAATTGATATTTATGATAATCAAATTAGTGAATACTTAAAAGACATTGGACGTTTGGAAGTAGAAAAAGATTGGAGCACTTTTACTTCAAGAATATATCAATCGGTTTATTATCCTAATGTAGAACCAGCTATGGAAAAACAGGGCTTTAAGCGCAAGTAATTTCTTTTCACATAATTTTTTTAACTTACACTAGAATTACTTTGTGTATAAAATAAAAAAATACGAACCTTTTTTCAGAGTAGAGAGTAAAGAGTAGAGTGAATGATGATTTTCTTCCGCTTTGCTACAGAAAATCTTAAAACTTATTTTTTGATTGCTTACGCAATCGTAGCATTAATTCTATTCAGCGAAGCTGACAACAGTTAAGTTTAAGATTTACCTAACGCAAGGAAAGGTAAATCATCCTTCACTGTACGCTGTACTCCGTCATCTGTACTCTAAATACTTTATAACATCCTTTCAAACTTCAAATATCTTCTTCCTTGAAAAGTCAATCTCCCCCTATCCTGTTCTGCTATCATAGCATATTCATTACTTTTAACTTTAAATTCCATTCTATCTCCGCTCTCAATTTCAAAGGTTAAAAAATATGAAGTATTTGAATTTACATTGGACATGTTATTCTCATCAAATTGCGTATGTGATGATACATTTTCTCTTCTAGCCACAACTTTAGCATTAACAGTTAACCTTGGCTGTGAATTATTGTAGTTCCAAGTTATAATTCCTTTCATTATACTAATGATTAAAACAATAAAAATTAGTGCAATAATACCAATAAAGAAAAATTGATAAACATCAAAGCCCCCCATAGGATTGTCAAATGGCAGCATAGCTTTTCCCCCTTTAAATTCTTAATAATATAATTAATTATACTATGTCTTAACACCTTATACTAGAAATTAATAGTAAAAATGGCCCTTTATTTTCATGTAGCTTAACGCAAAAACTCCTCGGTTTTATTGCATAAAAAAAACTGCAGTTATAATACTGCAGTCTTTTTACCATTAGTCTAAATCTTCTCCTTGAGTTTCAATTACTTTTTTGTACCAATAGAAGCTGTCCTTCCTGCTCCTTTCCAAAGTTCCATTTCCTAAATCATCACGATCTACATAAACAAAACCATAACGTTTTTTCATTTCTCCAGTTCCAGCAGAAACCAAATCAATGCAGCCCCACATTGTATAACCCATTAAATCCACGCCATCAATATTAATAGCATCTCTCATGGATTTAATATTTTTACGCAAATATTCAATACGATATGTGTCATGTACACTTCCATCTTCCTCTTTTTTATCATCCCAGCCAATACCATTTTCTACAATCCACAATGGCTTATGATAGCGATCATATAAAGTATTCAATGCAATTCTTAAACATGCTGGATCGATTGTCCATCCCCAAGCATTTGTTTCTAAATATGGATTTTTTATTCCCATCATAAGATTTCCGCCAGACTTATCAACATCGTCATGTGTTGTAAATGTACCAGAACCATAGCAAGAAAAGCTTAAAAAGTCAGCTGAATACTTTTCAAGAAGTTCAAAATCTTCAGGTTCAGTATCTAATACAACACCCTCCCTTTCATATTTCTTAAGCCTATATGCTGGATAATGCCCCCCTGTCTGTACATCAGCATAAAACAAGGTTCCTTGAGATCTTTCCATAACATCTAATTGATCTAGAGGATCACAAGTATACGCATAAATTGGTTGATATGCAAGCATTTGTCCAACTTTAATTTCATCACTAATTTCATGAGCTGCTTTTACTGCCTTTGCGCTAGCTACAAATTGATTATGGGCAGCTTGTGCTTTATTTTGAGGTGTTGGATCAGTAACTCCACCTGCAACAAATGGACAAAATTCCATACAATTAATTTCATTAAAAGTAAGCCAGTATTTCACTTTTCCTTTATAATGCTCAAAAACTGTTTTTGCATAATTTTCAAAGAAACCTATGCATTTTCTGTTTGTCCAGCCGCCATATTTAATTGCTAAATTAATTGGTGTTTCATAATGTGATAAAGTAACCAATGGCTCTATGCCATATTTTGCACATTCATCAAAAACTCCATCATAAAATTTCAAACCTTCTTTATTAGGCTCAGCATCATCACCATTTGGGAAAATACGTGCCCAGTTCATGCTTAAACGGAAAGTTTTAAAGCCCATTTCGCCCATATACGCAATATCTTCTTTATAATGATGATAAAAATCAGTTGCCGTATGACTTGGATAATATTCACCATCGATAACCGCAGGAATACAATCTTCCTCAAATCTCACATTTGGTGACATGCCAACCATAGAACCTGTCTCACCAGTTTTTACATTTTTATAAGTCACTTGACGTGGAACGGTATGAGACCCAGCAGTCATTACATCAGATGTATTTATACCCTTTCCACCTTCTTGCCATGCACCTTCATATTGATTTGCAGCTGTTGCACCGCCCCATAAAAATTCTTTAGGAAATCCTTTCATTTATTCACCCTCCAATTCTAATTTTTGACCATTTATTTCTACAACCCTTTTGTACCAATAAAAACTATCTTTCTTTAATCTCTTTAGTATCTCCTTCATAGGATAATTTGTAATTCCGTAAATCATATAACCAATCATAAATTCTTTACATATGAAAAATATAACTATATTATTTAATATTCCAAAATGATGTTACTTCTCATTATTCTTGTTCTGCAGCTAAAGCAGCAGCTTCCTTTGCAATTAATTGTTTTTCATAAATCTTAAAGAATGGATACCAAACAATTGCAGAAGGAATTATCATTAAATAGTCCCAAATTGCATTTTGCCATCTTAATGTGCCTAAATATGACCCAAAGCCCATTGGTAATAGTGCCATAATAGTAATCCATGCAGGTTGTAAGAAGCCAACTTTATATCCTATCAATGTTATAAGCATAACAAGTGGTATATTTAAAATATAAGGGATACAAAGAATAGGATTGTACATAATTGGCATACCAAATGTCATTGGTTCATTAATTCCAAACCATCCTGGAACAGCAGAAATTTTTGCAACGGCACTAATTTGCTTAGATTTAGAACGCAATCCAAATAATGCAAGGGGTAGAGTATTACCTGTACCACCACAAATACATATTGCTGACCATAATACAACTGGATAGAAAACTAATGGCTTTCCTGCTGCATGTAATTGTCCATTTGTAACCGCTGCTTGTATCATTAGAGGTATAAGAATTGTACCAACAACCATAGAACCATGAATACCAAAGCACCATAATAGTGCAGCAAAAATGCCAAGGATAAACATACCTGGAACTGATGTTAATGCACCTAGTGGGTATCCTAATACTTTCATAAATCCAGAACATACATTATAAGCTCCACCTGTAGCTGATGATACAACTGATGAAATAACTAAAAAGAAAATTGCACTAAATAATAACGGTAAAATTGCTGAGAAACCATCCTGCAAGAAAGGTGGAACAACATCTGGCATTTTAATACGAATATCCTTATCTGCACAAAATTTTTCAATGTGTACAGATATAAATACAACAAGAAATCCAATAAACATACCTTGAGCTCCAAGATAAGTCATATCAATACTTGTAACACCTGTTTTACTAGTTATTAATGCACCAGCAACTAATAAGAAGCACACTAAAGCATCAATAGCATTCATAATTGGAGATTTCATCTTTAAATTTTTTGCATAATTATATGCAAAGAATGCAACTACCCACAAGGATAAAGTGTTCATTGTAAATTGGTAAGGTAAGTATATGATTGAATATATTTTACTCGTTGAAGAAAACAAATTAAACATTTTTTCGTCGCAAACTGAACAAATAATTTGTGATATAGCGCCAACCATTATAATACCCATTAATGACATCATAGACGCTTGCAATGCAGCCAAAAATTTGTTTCTACCCAAAGATTGTCCAAATTCCTGAAGCTTTATCATAAATTTGCTTTCAAATATTTTTTCCATTGTATATTATCCCCCTCATTTTAATTATTTTTTTTCATCATATAGTTTCTTTGCCAATTTCATAATATTAGGACAATTTGCAATAGCATAATCAAAAGATTGAATTGCTGAACAAGGTAATCCTGTATTTTCCTTTATCTCCTTTAAACGATATGATACTTGAGGTCCTACCATAACAATGTCATATTTCTGATATACATCCTGATATTCAGATAATCCTACCGCTTTAATCTCAAGTTCTTCTCCAACTTCTTTCCAGTAAGCCTCCATCTTCTTCATTAAAATACTTGTTGACATTCCACCCGCACATACTAATAAAATTTTCATATTCTCGTCCCCCTTAATTTATTTATTTTTATAAAGTAAAATAATTTCTTGAATAAGTTCGTAAGCAAGCATGCTTGTCATTAAATGATCCTGTGAATGAACAAGTAATACATTAATATCTTGCTTGTCCCCATTAGCTTCTTTAACTAGTAAATCTGTTTGTGCTTTATGAGCAATACCTGCTGACGCTTTAGATTTTGCTAAAAGCTCATCTGCCGCTTCAAAATTTCCTACTTTAGCTTCCTCTAGTGCTTGAAATGCAAAAGAACGTGCATCTCCTGAATTTGCAATAATTGTCATTGATATCATATCATTTTCATCATCCATTTGTCGTTCCTCCTTTTTTTTAATTAATGTGTTATCTTTGGATTGATTTCATTTTAGTGTATAAAAAGATATTTGTCAAAACGTTTTCAATGGCTAAAAAAGAGGCTTTTATACACTTTGTGTCTAGTATATTTTTTTTAACACACTTATTTTTTGTACATATGCGCATTTTTTTGTTATTTTTAATCTAGTGTATAATTTTTTATATTCATTTTTATTTAGTGTTTAATGATGTTATTTAAAAGTATACTTTTTTTGCTTTTATACTTTTATGATTTTTATCCCACAATAGATGCTATTCTGTATGGTATAATGTACCTATGAAGCTAACAAGAATATTAAAAATAACCGAAAAAGAATTTTACGATTTGCTTGAAAACGATCTCTTATCTAATATTTATCAATGCACAGGTAAGGAACTAAGCGTAAATGATATTAAGAAAGGATTGAAATATGCAAAACAGGATAAAGACGCTCTTACTCGTACTGATATATCCATATTAGATTATGAAAGAGGTGCAGTTTACAAGTCAGAAATCAAATCAATTGCTGACACAATTACAATTTCCTTTGAAACTGAAGTAGTAGATACTGGCTTAAAGATTGTGTTTAATCAATGTTTTGAAAGTTTTAAAAGTGAAAAGCATAACAAATTGATGAGACTATTTAGTGAAGCCGTTTACTATGGAAGAATGACAGATACTCTATATGATATGGAAAAGAAAATACTGAAAAACAGAGTAGAGAGTAAAGAGTAGAGAGTAGAGTGAAGGTGGATTTGCCTTCCTTACGTCAGGCAAATCTTAAAACTTAACATTTTCAGCTGCTCTCTGCACCATAAATGGTGCAATTGAGCAAACATTAAGTTTAAGATTTTTCTACGCTCGCGTAGAAAAATCATCCTTCACTCTACTCTCTACTCTTTACTCTGCCTTTTTAGATTTTCTTTACAATCATGATAATCGTCACAATTTCATTATCATCTATTATAATCTTGAAAGTCTTTTCTAAAACTTTTAGTATTTTAACAATAGCGTTATAATCATCTTCAAATAATGAAATAATCTTATTTTTATCAGCATTACTACCTACCGATTTGCCTTCTAATAATCTTTCAACTAAGCAGGCTAAATGCATAAACAATCCAACTCTTTGGTCTTCAGTTAGTGAATAGTACATACTAAACTTATCAATAATGTCTGGCAATACAGTTTTTAGTTTAGATATTGATACATATTTAAATTGTTCCTCCAAATATTGATATACATCATTATAATCAAACAAAGATGCATTTAAAGGCTCAAACATTAATATACGATCTAAATCCTCTTTAGGTCTTTCAAAAATCTTTTTAATAGATATAAATGGAATACCAAGCAACTTAGGATCATAGGTTCCAACAAAGCTATGAATATGATACGTTTTTTTAAGTTCCAAAATTTCCTTTAAAAGCTCATCACGTTTAGATATTGATAAAGCTATTGTCTTCATTCCTAGCTTTGAATAATTATCTATGTAGAGCTTTAATTGCATTGCCCCACCTTCTCCTGTATGGCATAGCGTAATAATAACACTATTGTGTTTTTCTTCATTTTTCTGCATATTATTAATTTCTAAATTAGCCATATGGTACACATAATCAATGTCATTCTCCATTGCACATTTTCTTGCAACATCAATTCCAACTAGAGTAACAGGAATATTAATGTATCTAATTTTGATGTCAATTTCTTCTGCAATAGTTTCAAGAATTGTTTTTATAGAACCCATATCATATATAGCAATAATGCCTTGTCCACAATCAATCTTTTCAATCAAGGCTTTAATTTCCCCCATAGCTTGCTTTACTCCAATATCCAAAGCCAAGTCATAGCTATATGCATTATTACACTGAGTTAAACTATTAGTAACATCCCTCAAAGAGGAAGCAGTTTGGCTGCCATGCATAATATAAAGTAAAACAGGATGTCCATCATCATCTTTTTCATCCGCTTCAATCAAAAACATAGAAATAAGTACAATCTCATGGATAGGTAAATCCAAATTCATTTTTTCTTTTAAAATTTCTGCAAATTCTACACTGGCAGCATATTCTTGCGGATAATCTTCAATAATTTTTACAATTTGGTCATCATCTACCCGTTGATGATTAAAATTTAAGGTTAGTAATGAGTTTATATGTAAGCAGAGACCATAAAATACATTTGATTTTAAATGTATTCCAAGTTCCTTTTTAACATTATTAAAAAAATGAGTAACGATATCTATGATTCTTTCATCTACAATTTTGGAAAGCTGTTCCAAATTATTTGAGTTATCAAATCCGTTGTAATAACGATACTTCTTAAACAAATTGCGAATATGCGTATTCATAACGTTTGCAATGCCACTGTCATTAATTCCAAGGTTTGATAGTTCATCATACTGCTTTTTTATTTCAGAATACATATCAGCCGAGGTGTTAGAATCATAATATCCTTCATTAGTAATATTTTTATCGTAAATAATAACTTCTCTATTTCCTGTAAGTGAATCAATTTCAGAAGCAAAACTTTTTAGTTTTAGCAGTGCGTTTTTAATTTGTCCTTTAAAATCATTAACGCATACACAAATATTCTGCTCCGGCTCATTAACTACCCTAACATAAGCATTTGCACATGCTGCTTTAATATCAAGTTTTAGACCCTTTACATTATATACAAAGTCTGATAATAGCAATGCTTTAATCGATTCCATAGTAACCTCTATGGAGCGATCTGAATTAGCTGCTTCAACTTTAAAAAAATGATTAATAAATTCAAAGCGTTCCTTCATAGAACGTTCTTTCAATTCTGGAAGTTCTATAGTAACTGGGATCAAACGGTTAATCTGTAAATTGCTTTGTGGAGAACATGCTAATACCAAAAATAAATCGTTGCAATCTAAAACTTTAGATTTATCTTCCGAATAAATCCTCCCTGTATCCAGAAAATTAAAAAGAAGACTTTGCTGCTTAGCATCTAACAAATCAACATTATCGATAAAAAGCATTCCCCCCTGTGCTTTTGCAAAACAGCTGTTGCTTAAATCATCTTCAGTTCCAAATAATTCATCACTTAATACAGAAACATTTTTAGAATAATGCCTACAATCAATTTTTACATAAGAAGCATCTTTTGATAAAACGCCCATTTCTTTAGCAAATTCAAACATTAAAGATGCAAAATAAGTTGTCCCGCAGCCCGTCTTTGAAGAAAGTAAAACATTTAAACTAGAATGCGGGTATAAAATTGCTGCCTTTGCTAATTGAATTGCATTTCTTAAGCTGCCATTATAACCAATCAATTCAGTAAAGCATGATTCTTCTGCGCTTGGATTATTTTGCTGTGGAAGCTTGTAATAAACCGGCCTTGTTGTTGTCTTGACAAGTTTTCCTTCCTTTACTAGATCATTTAATAAAGCACTTACATTAGAACGATGCAAGCCTAAAGTTTCTGCAATCGTTTTCGTTTCTAACCCATTTTTATTTTCATCTTTACTATAAATCTCCTGTTGTATGAATTCATATACAGTTTCCTTTACAGTTTTCACTTTATTACTCTCCTCATATATGGATGGGGCTGTAGCTCAAAATTTTTTGTGCACAAATTTTAAATATTGCAAACCATTATTCAGAGTACTGAGTACAGAGTACAGTGAAGGATGATTTTAGCTCCATCTTTAATTAGTTTTATAGTACATTCCCTTTGAATTTTCATTAGCAATTCTCTTATTTTCATTGTTATTGTATCCTTGTATAAAGATATCATACTTTTATTATAAATTTAAAGTGATTGTTTTACAACAACAAAGTATTCAACTTATAATAAACCACTTATAAACTATATAAAAAGGGGTGGCGCACTAAGCTTATTTAATACGTAACTTTAAATTATTGCGAAGCATTAAACCAAAGTACAAAGTATAAAGTACAGTGAAGGATGATTTTCTTCCGCTTTGCTACAGAAAATCTTATAACTTATTTTTTATTGCTTACGCAATCGCGTCATTACTGTTGTTAGCTTCGCTAACAACAGTTAAGTTTAAGATTTACCTGACGCAAGGAAAGGTAAATCATCCTTCTTTCGGATTGGCCCCCCAGAATGGGAATAATTTATTCAAATACTCGCTAATTCTTAGAATTTCATTTTTTTGATATGGTACTGATTTTCAGTACCATATCAATATTATAATCTTACAACTAAATTCTCTTTAAAATTAGAATTTTTTAGATTGTAAAAACCATCAGGTGTTTTATAACCTATTGCTGAATGTATGCGTTTAGTATTATACCCATTAACATAGTTCATAATGGTTTCCTCAGCCTCTTTAAAGTTTTTAAATAGTTTTCCTGCAAGACACTCATCTTGAAGATATCTATGATATGATTCTATGTGAGCGTTGTAATTAGGACTTTTAGCTGGTATTCGCTCATGTGTTATTTTTTCACTAATGCACAGTTTTTCAAAATCATGTGCAATAAATTGAGATCCGTTGTCAGTGCGGATTATTAAGCTTTCTGATTTTCCTTTGATTTTGCGCGAATATAAGGCTTTTAACACTGCTTCTTTAGCACTTTCTGAGTTAGGTGATAAAGATAATACACATGAAATAATACTTCTGTCAAAGATGTCTATTATAGATGCCAAGTAGGCTACTTGTCGTGTCTCGGCTATATAAATGTACTTCGTATCCATTTCCCACAAAGTATTTGAAGTTTTAATTTCATGGTTTTTACATATACGCTTATAATGTTGTATATGCTTTCTTTGTGCCCTTAAAACACCCATTAGAGCCATCAGTCTATACACTTTCTTTTTGTTTATTTTTAGATTATATGTTTCCCTTAATACTGCTGTGACTTTCTTATATCCATAAAACTTTCCATATTGATCATTCAGAATGTCCTTAATGTATTTTTGAATATGAATGTCATAGACTTTTTTACAAAGTTCGTTATTGATATAACTAAATCCAGGTATGACTCCGTCATTCCTTTTAATTGGTTTGAATGGTTGGTCTATCAGGCTTCGCCAACGATAATATGTTGATGATTTTAATCCAATAATATTAAGCAACATTAAAGTTGGAGCTCCTGTAGAAATCCAGTCATTTGCAAAGATAAATGGATCAAAAAGATTCAAATCTTTTTTTTTAACATATCTTTTAATACAGCAATTTCTAGTTCTAGTTCCCTTTTTTCTTTCGTAAGCAATGCACATTGCTTTTTGTAATCAGGTATTGGACCATCAAGTTTTTTAGGCTTTTTTTGCATTAATGTTTGCCCATACTTGCGATAGCAAGACTTCCACCTAGAAAGTAGTCCAGGATTAATATTATATTTAGCTGCCACCAACGAATTGCTACCATATTGGAGAGCCTCTTCTACCATGTTCACTCTTTCTTCTTCTGTATATTTTCTTGTAAAATTCATAAAGACCTCCTCTTAAAGCTCTAAATTAATTCTAAATTATCTGAGTGAATTATTCCAGCTTTATGAGGGGGCCTATGAGCTTTGTACTTTGTACTCTGTACTTTGTACTTTGATTTAGTTGGTTCGCAATGTTTAAATTTGTGTACAAAATAATTTTGTGCGACCCCCCTATATTTTTATAAAAATTTATGGACTATCAGAGAGTATCGGCTTCTTTATCCCTTTACTGCACCAGTTGTTAAGCTCTTGTGAACCTGACTGCTCATTAAAAGATAAATAATAATTGTAGGTAATGTTGCAACCACCAAGGCTGCACCTATAGGACCCCAATCCGTAGAATATTTTCCAGCCATGGATTGAATTCCTACTGTCAAGGTCTTGCACGAATCCTTACTAATGAACACCGTTGCAAACATTAATTCATTCCAGGCCTGTAAAAATGTGAATATAGAAATTGTTGCAATTGCTGGTCTTAAAATAGGCATAATTATACTAAAAAATATTCTATAAATACTGCAACCATCAATGCAGGCAGCCTCTTCAATTTCTCTAGGAATAGCTCTCATAAAACTTGTAAGAATAAGAACAGCCATGGGGATGGCAAATGCAACATAGGGTAAAATTAATGCCCAGTAAGTATCTAATAAATTAACCTTACGCAATATTAAAAATACTGGTAGTAATGCCGCATGAATAGGTATCATTAACCCCGCCATAAACAAGAAAAGCACTGTGCCCCTAAACTTCCACTTCATTCTAACTAATGCATAAGAAGCCATTAATGAAACTGCTACAGTTAAAACTATAGTGACTCCAGTAACTATTATACTGTTAGCAAAATATACTCCAACCTTTGCATTTACTAATGCCTTTTGATAATTACTCCACAAAAATTTACCAGGCAAACCAATTAAATTACCACCAAATATTTCATCATTATCCTTAAAAGAAAAAGTTACTAACCAATATAACGGAAATATTTGTATAATAGCCCACACAATAAGAAAAACATATAATAACTTATTTACAATTTTCCCTCCAAAACTTTTCGAATTATTATTAATACTCATTTTCCATGCTCCTCTATCTACTTATTCTAAGTCATCAGTTCTGAAAAACTTCTGTATGATTCCTGTAAATATAAGACACTCTAGTATTATAAAAATTGCTATAGCACTTCCATATCCGTACATACTTCTTACAAATATATTGTTAACAAGCAAAGTACTTGGCACTTCACTAGCATGGTTAGGTCCACCATTAGTCAATACATATACAAGATCAAAAACCTTTAAGGCACCTATGACTGAGAAAATTATACATACTTTAAGCATAGGTTTTATTAATGGTATAGTAATTTTAAAAGCCATTTTGGGTCCCGACGCTCCATCTATCCTTGCCGCTTCATATATATCCTTAGGAATAGATTTTATAGCTGCATACATTAATAGCATATGGTAACCTACGTATTGCCACAGTGTAGGTACAAAAGATGCCCCAAGTGCTGTAGATGGTTCCGCTAGCCACGCTTTTGCCATACTTCCAAGTCCTATTGCTTTTAATAAGCTGTTTAGCAAACCATAATCTGGATGATAAATCTTCATCCACAGTTGTCCAATAACAACTGTGGATATTATTACAGGTATAAAATAAACATTTAAAAAGAACTTCTCTCCCTTAACTCCATTAGCAAGCACCAGTGCTAAAAATAAACTAATAGGTAATTGAATAAATACTGATGCTAAAACAAAATATAAGGAATTCTTAACAGCTAAAACAAATCCTTCTGAAGTATTAGTAAATAAGTCTTTGTAATTCTGTAAACCCACAAAAGTTTTCTTACTCAAACCATCCCAATTAAGTGTGCTATAGTAGCCTGACATGAATATAGGCAAAAATACAATTACAATTAAAAAAATCAATGCAGGGAACAGGAAAAATATTATTGCTTTTTTATCAGAAAGAACCTTATCCATTATGAGCCTCCTTTAGTTTTTTATTTTGAATTCATTTTTTGCAAATCTTCAGCAAATTTTTTTGGTGTCACTTTTAAGGAGAATAATTCTGTTAATTCCTTTTGATAAGTGTCAGAATCGTTACTTTCTAATAGTGTATTAAACCATAGTGTAGTTGTCTTTGCTTGCTTAAGATTTTTAACTATTTGTCTTGTTAATGGATCAATTTTAGATTCATCTACACTAACATTCCAAGTTGGTATACCAGCACCTGCCAAATAAGCTTCTCTTGAATGGTTTTCAGTAATATATTTAAGAAGTTTAACAGCTTCAGCCTTATGCTTTGTATTTGAACTTACATAAAAACCTTCTGCTGCCCCACCTGTAAAATCATTTATATCTCCTTTTCCACCTTCAATAATCGGAAATCTTAAAGCAAGAATCTTACCTTTGACCTTGCAATCCTCTTTTTGAATATTACCAGCAGTCCAGCTTCCATTTACATACATTGGAATTTTACCTTCATAAAAAGGCATTTCTGATTCATCTCTTGTTAAACCAAGTGCTCCATCATTAAAGGCTTTAAGCTTTACTAATTCTTGAAATTTTGCAGCGGCATCTATTATACCAGGATTAACATAGCTGCCCTTCTTATTAAGTGCCTCTTCACAGGCCTTAGGTCCTGCATCACGAACAGCCATAATATCAAAATATTGTGTAGTAGGCCATTCATCCTTAGCTCCTACTGTCATAGGCGTAATTCCTTTGGCTCTAAAGGCCTTAACTGCAGTTATTAATTCACTAAAGTTTTCAGGAATCTTAATTCCATTTTTATCAAACATTTCTTTATTTACAAAAAACACAGCAGTTGCTTGCGTATAAGGCAGTCCATATACTTTTCCATTGAAGGTCATGTTTGTTAATACTCCTGGCAATAACTTTTCTTTAGTGCCATCCTTTAAATAATCATCCAAATCCAAAACCTTTCCTGCATCTACAAAACTTTTCAAGTATCCTCCTGCTTGAGAATAAAAAACATCTGGAAGTTCATTAGCCGCAGCTGCAGTCTTAATTTTAGTGTCATAAGCCTTAGCTTCCGTTTCATCAATATCTAACTTAATATTTGGATTTGCTTTTTGAAAATCATCAAGCACTTTAAGGAATGGTTTTCTGTTAGATTCACTGTCGGAAGCCCATATATGCCATAATTTTAATGTAACCTGCTTTGAGCCAGCTTTATCCCCATTATCACCTGAAGAACTCCCACAACCAGCTATACTGGTTAATAACAATAAAGTTACAGATAACGTTGTAATTTTTTTTAAAATACGATTCATACCTCTCACCCCAAAATTAATATAGTTTTTTTACACTCTAATTTTAATCCACTATAAACCTTGTTTGAACGTAAAATATTTACTTAAATAAGTAGTATTTTTACATATATTAATCGTTTTCATTTTATGCTTATATCAAACTTTAGAAATAAAAAATTTAGGGGCCATTGCCTTTTTTGCAACAGCCCCTTTAAATTATTTGAGTTTTTTTAAAATCACTTACAGATATTCCTGTATATTTTTTAAAGCACTTCCCAAAATAATTAGGATCATGTACTCCTATTTTTTCACATACCTCATATGCCCTTAAATCCGTTTTTTTTAATAATTCTATAGCCTTTTCGATTCTAATTTTTGTTAGGTACTCTATAAAGCTATGACCTATTTCTTGTTTAAATACTCTACATAAATAACTTGGATTTAAATAAAATTTATTTGCTATACTTGAAAGTGAAAGTTCAGAATCAGAAATATTTTTTTGAATATATTCTACTATTTCAACAAAAACCTTATTAACTTTTTTTGCTCTAGCTCCTTTGATCGAATTAATTGCGGCTAAAACAAACCTAATTAGATATTCTCTCATTTCATTAATAGTATCAATTTTAAGTATAGCATTATATGGAAACTCCCCTGTTTGCAACATATTCTCATAATTTAAGCCCAGTTCAGCTATTGAATTAAAGACCATAGTTACAATATTAATTGATACAACTCTTACTTGTCCAATATTATAATTTTTATCAATATAGCTATCTTTGAATATTTTATCAATTACCGCTACAGCTTTTTCATCAACTCCTGCTTTTATATAAAAGGCAAGTTCCATACTTTTTTCATTCATTATGTCTAAACCTTGATTATCAATGCTCATATCATTAAAACAAATAACTTGATTTTTCCCATAAACCTCTTTATAGTTTAATGCCTCTAAAGCTTCTCTATATGATTTTTTTATATTTTTTAAATCTTTATAAGCATTGCCTATACCAACACATACATAACATTTAATCCTATTTATCAGCAAATCTTTAATATTCTCACAGCTAAATATAATATCTATTTTAGGATTACTGTTTAAAATAACTATATTGCGACTATTATCAACAATTACATATACATCTTCATACTCTTGAAAATATTTTTTAACTATTTCTGTACAAGCAAAATCTAATAGAGCATCCTCTTCTTCACTTTTAGACTTCTCACTATCAATATGCGAAATTCCAATTAATGCAATTTGATTATGCTTACTAAGGCTCTCCACTGAAAAATATAAAAGTTTATCTATAATATCACCAGCAGTATAACTCCTTTGAAGCAAATCATTTAAAAATTTTTCCTTCAAATATGGAAAGTTTTCTTCTAATCTTTTTTTGAGCTTTGCATATTTTTCCCAATCAATTCTTTCACTTTCAATCTTATTTTTTATATTTTCAACGGATTTTCTAAGTTCTGATCTTTTTATTGGCTTTAATAAAAAATCATCTATTCCTATTTTTATTCCTTCCTTTGCATATTCAAATTCCTCATAAGCCGTTAAAACAATAATTTTTATGTGTGGATATTTTTCTGTAGCTTTCTTACTAAATTTTAGTCCATCCATAAATTGCATCCGTATATCAGTAATTATAATATCATAATTAAAACTTTCAAGCATATCCAAGGCTTCTTGACCACTAGACGCCTCCCCTGCAATTTGCATACTGAGTTCTTCCCAATTAATGCACTTTTTAATTAAATTTCTCGTATTTTCTTCATCATCCACGACCAATATTTTTATAAAACTATTCTCCATCCTTACCCCTCACTTTTATAGGAATTGTAATAGTAACCTTAGTTCCATATCTTTTGCGGCTTTGAATTTCATATACTTCTGACCTTCCATAAAAAATTCTTAATCTTTCTATAGTTCCTCTTAAACCAAAACTCAAATCATTACTGCCAATTTTATCTCCTACGACCTTGTCAAGTTCTTCCTCTGTCATTCCAACACCATTGTCCTCTATTGATATTTTAACTAAACTGTCTATTAGCAAGGCTGTAAGCTTTATATTTCCCTTCTCTCCTTTTGGCTTTATACCATGATATAATGCATTTTCTGCAATAGGCTGCAATACTAGCTTTAATATTTTAAGCTCCAGCACCCTTTCATCAATATCGTATATATCCGTAAAAATATCTCCATATCTTAACTTTTGCAATAAGAAATAATTTTTTACTATATCAATTTCTTCACCTATAGTAATTACCTCTCTTCCTTTGCTAAGGCTGGATCTATAGTAGCTACCTAAGGCTTCTAAGGCTTCATATACTTCCTCACACTTTCCTGATAGTGCAAGATAGCCCATAGCATCTAAGGTATTATACAAAAAATGAGGTTTTACTTGAGCTTGCAGCACGTTTAATTCTGCCTTTCTCTTTACCCTCTGTTCCTCAATAATTTTATTGATAAGCTTTTCAATTTCAAAAACCATAATATTATAGCCATCTCTAAGCTTACCAATTTCATCATTACCAGCTTCAATATCCACCCTTCTAAATTCGCCATTTTCTATTCCCTTCATAGATTTTAAAAGCTTTTTTATAGGATTAGTAATTAACCTAGATATTGAAACTGCTCCAACAAATAAAAATATTCCGTTTACTATAGTAATGGCAAATATTATAAAATAAATTCTACTTAATTGTTTTGAAAGTTCACTAAAAGGTATTTTACTAACAATAACCCAATTATAATCTTTAATTTTCAACAAAGAAAATATATAATCCTGCCCTTTAACCTTTTCAATTATTGAATTATAATCTTTTTCCCCACAGGCTTTTACTAATTTTTTTGCCACAACTTCACTTATTTGATTAAAATCAGATACGTCCTTTGGATTAACTATTGATTGATTATTTTCATCCATAAGCAAAATATTAGTTCCATTTTTACTTACAATATCCTTGTAACAATTAACAAAATAACTTTCGTTTATATTTATAACAAGCGTTCCTATTGGTTTTTGTGATTCAATATCATTTATTACTCTAATTAAAGACACATAGTTTTCCTTAGTATTTGAATTTGCTTTTTTTCCAGCATTTAATTTTAATATATAATAACCTTTTCTATCCATAATGGTTTTATACCAACTTGCATCCTCAATTTTATCAACATTAAAATTCGCTCTAGACTGCTTGTCTATGTAATATTTATTACCAAAGTTATCATAGATATAAACTGCAGATACATTATTCATTGAATCTATAATACTGCTTATATATCCATTCATAGCAATCTGAACATTAATATCATTTCCATCATTAGGATTTTTCAATATTGCTTGTATATCTCCATTAGATATTATTATTCTTGAATTATTGCTGATATTTTGTATCATAGAATTGATATTTGACTTTATTGTATAAAGCGTTTGAACAGACAGCTCACTAACCTTTTTTGATATAATATCATCATATATTTTTTCATAAATAAAACTACTTAAAATTACTGAAAAAATCATTAACATAAGATATATAATTGCTATTTTATAACTTATTTTTAAATCCATGTATTTCCTACGTATAGTTTTTAAATAAATCATTATTATCTTCTCTTTCATCCAGCCCTTTTTATATATAAATTTTACATCTTATGTAATTATTTGTAAATAAAAAAATAAGGTTATTACATTAGCACTTTTTTTTAAGATATACCCTTGTGAAACTTAAAATTCATATGTACCAAAATGACGTCTTCTGGGCATTATGGTACATATGAATTTTAATAGTTGAGCTGGTATATCTATATGCTAATGCAATAACCTCTTACTTTTTTAAAATTACTTCTATTCCTCCTCAATTTCCTCACTAATGCTAACTATTTCATCAATTATACTTCCAATATACTCAATAGTGTCAAGAAGTGGCTTATCTGTAGTAATATCTACTCCTGCCATTTTTGCAAGTTCTACTGGTGTTTTAGTTGATCCTGCTGAAAGTACCGCTTTCCAATCATCTATAGCTGGCTGCCCTTCTTTTAAGATTCTTTTACTAACTTCCGTTGCTATAGTAAGTCCTGCACTATAAGTATAAGAATATAGTCCCATATAATAATGCGGCTGCCTCATCCATGTTAACTCTGCCCCGTCAATTATCTTTACATCTTCTCCCCAGAACTTTTCAAGTACTTCTTTCTTTATTTTACTAAGTGTTGAAGCTTGAACACTTCCGCCTTCATCGATTATTTTGTAAACTTCTCTTTGATATGCTGCTTCTAAAAGATGAGTAACAAAATTATGATAATAAGTATGTCCAATCATTGAAGCTAAAACCCATCTTCTAAATCTTTTATCTTTGCTATTCTTTAAAAGATAATTTGCCATTATAAGTTCATTCATGGTAGATGGAGACTCTACAAAATATGTGGAAACATTGGTATCAAATATATTTTGACTATTGTTACATAATCTAAAGTGACCTGCATGTCCAAGTTCATGGGCTAAAGTAAATACTTCTGCCATTTTTTCACTCCAAGATAATAGTATAAAGGAATGAGTTCCATAAGGACTTGCACAAAAGCCTCCTGTTGACTTTCCCTTATTTTGTGCAAAGTCAATCCATCTCTCATTGTAAGCTTTTTTTACCATTTCTAAGTAATCATCGCCAAATACAGCTAAAGCACCTTCAATATATTTTTTAGATTCTTCTATAGTTACATTAGGATCATATTCTGGATCAACAGCAAGCTTTAAATCTGCAAAAGTCATTTCATCAAGCTTGTGTATTTTCTTGATTAGCTTTGCATATTTTCTCATATGAGGTGCTAATTTCTCGGTTATAAGATCTATCTGTCTGTTATACAAATCCCTGTCAATTTTTTGAGGAAACAACAAGCTATCTATAACAGAGTCAAATCCTCTTAGGCTTGCAATAGTTTTTTCTTTTTGAACTTGTGCTTGGTAAGCTGCTGCTGTAGTATACTCATATTGTTTTAATTTATCTGAAAATGCCTTAAAAGCCGCCCTACGCACTTTTGTATTATTTTCATATTCATATTCATTTTCAAAAAGAGCATATCCAAGTGGATACTCTTCTCCATCTACCGTAAAATTTTCAAAGTTCATATCTGCAAGTTTAGCTTGCTCATAAATTTTATAAGGTACCTCAAGAGTTGCATTTAATGCCGCTAGTACCCTTTCTACTTCTGGATGAAGAGCATGCTTCTTTTCTCTTTTTTTATCCTTTAAGTAATTACTATTTTCTTTAGATTCACTTATTGCAGCTGTTAAAACGTCATCATCTGCTTGAATAATTTCACTTTCTATAAAGCTTAGTCTACTTTCAATATCAGATATTATGTTGATTATTTTAGAATCTCTATCTTGATTTTCATTATTTGTATAATCTACTGAAACTGCAAGATTAACGTAAGAACCTGTAAGATAAATAATTTCATATAATTTTCTTAGCTCATCCAAGCATTCATTAATTTTACTTGCCGTGCTCAATTTGCCTTTATAAGCTTTTTCCATTTTTGAAGCAAGTTCTTTCATTTCCTTTACAGCTGCTTCAAACTCTTCATTTGTAGCATAAATAGCACTTAAATCCCAAGTAAGTGCTTCATCTACATCTTTTCTTTCCTTTAAAACTTTTGACATTTTTAACGCCCCCTTATATTAATACAACTTGTATTTTATATCTTTTGAGAGGTTACGTCTATAGGTAATTGTAAAAAATGCCATTTTCTAAGTTTTTAATATCTATTATACTCAAAAATACCCTATAGCTTAGATTTTTTTAATATCGATTCTATAGGGTACATTTTAAAACTGTCCATGGCCTTATTTTATTTTTTCTAAAATAAAGTCCACTGCTAATACTGTTACATCTTTTAGTTTCTCTGTAAACCAATGATCCTGACCTTCAATCAAATGTAATGTGCTATTGTCATATACCCCTTTGTATCTTTTTGATGCAATACAGTTAACAACATCATCAGCTGTTCCATGAATAAGGCATACAGGTCCTTTGTACTGAGCTGAAGTCTCATAAATTGGCAAATGCTGTGCAATGCTGAAGTATAAGCTGTTTAAACGTTTATCAAAAAACTCAACATATTCTGGAATATTCTTAGGATTATAGCTTACATTCATTAGTGTACCAATTATCGCATCATCCTTTAAGGTTGCAGCCGGTGCCATCTGTACTAGGCATGCAATCTCATATGGATAGAAGCCAGCAATCATGCCTGCAACAACTCCTCCCTGGGAATGTCCAAGTATACTTATGTTTTGAACAAAATCAAGTTTTTTTGCATAACGTAAGATTTCTCTAGCATCCTCTATCTCATTCATAACAGTCATATCCTCAAACAAACCATCACTTTCTCCATGACCATTAAAGTCAAATCTCACAGATGCGATACCATTCTTAAGTAATTCTTGTGCAATACTTAAATGCATAGGCTCATTTCGATTTCCAGTAAAACCATGCATGATAATAACAAGAGGACATTTTTCTCCTTCTCTAAGTTCAGGTTTTTCAAGTGTTCCTACTAAATTCAAGCCTGCTCTTTTAATTTCTACAATTTCCATAATATATTCACTCCCTTTTAATTATACAAATTTTTTATTTTATAATTCTTTAGTATTTTCTGGGTTAAAGCCAGTAAGCAAAATGGCTATTTTTAAAACTATTGGAATAGCAATTAAAATTGCAAGAGTTCCAAAAACATAAAAGTATGGTATACACTTTAGCCAAATAGGCATCATACCAGTTCCAAATGCTATAAATTGACATATTAAGCTAATAACCGTAATCAAACAAAATCCTATAACTAGTGATGATACTAAATGTCTTAGAAATTTATTTTTACACCCTAATGCATTGGCTAATTTATCTCCCCAAGCTACAGCTGGCAATAAATCTCCTACTAAATATCCAATTCCCAAACTCAAAATCACATTTTGAAAAAATGCTATTAATGAAACTGCATGCAATAAATTTAATGCTACGGTTGTCATTACTATTCCGATTATAAGATTCATACCAAAATTCATAATTGACCCAAAACGTTCTTTTCTTAACATAAAACTTACCTCCCAATAATATTTTTCCCCATGGAATTGACTGCTATATTTTAGCTATAGTTCAAGTTTAGAAATCGTTTACATTTCTCTAGTTTTGAAGCTTCAACTTATCCCTTAAAATTAAGTTTTCAATTTAGTTACTACTTTATATGTTTTGAAATTTCTGTAAAAACCACTCCTAATCCATATGCTCCTGCATCCGCATACCCTAAACTTCTATTTCCAACTGTTCCTGCACGCCCCATACGTGCTACAATTTTTTCAGTTTTTCTAGCACCTTCAACAGCTGCTTTAGCTCCCCTTTCAAAAGCTTCTTTAAAACTAATGTCTGCTTTAGCACACTCCTTCCAAGCATCCGCGCATGGTACTAATGCATCTATTAATGTTTTATCTCCAACTACAGCTCCTCTTCCAAAAGAACGTTCTCCAGTAGATTGAATTCCTACGACTGCTGCATTCATCATTTCTGCAAATTCTGAAACTGTTAACTCATTCTTTGTCTCAACTTGCTTTCCTGCTGCTCTAAATGCTGACCCCCATATTGGTCCTGATGCCCCTCCGCAGTTTTCCATTATTACTAATGAACACTTTTTTAAAAATTCACCAATAGTCATATGCTCTTCTGAAAGAATTTCTTTCCACTCCCGCTTTAACTGTTTAAAGCCTTTAGCTACACTCATACCAAAATCCCCATCTCCAGCATAAGAATCTAACTCACAGAATGGAACTTCATTTTTAATAATAACCTCACTCATATTATCCATAATGTAAACCATATTATTTAAAGTTACTTTTTCATTATTAATACATGCAAAACTATCACAAGTTTCTATATCAAATGACACTTCATGTTCTATATCAGAATTAGCTTCTAAGCTTACATATTCAACAGCTTCTACTGGTCCTGAAACTTTAAATGCTGGAGTATCGCTTTCTTCCGATAATAACTTTTTAAGTTGCTCATCTAACTTCATTATTGATACAGAAGCACCCTGCATATCTATACTTGTCATAAAATTACCTACAAAGGTTCTACTTATTTTAATATTTCTCTTTGCCAATTCTCCAGTAACAGAATTATTAAATAAGTATAATTCTTGCAATGGAGTTCCACCAAATCCATTTATTAGCAAAGCTACTTCAACATTATCTTTTTTAGTAATTTTCATATCATTTAAAATAGATTCTACTATTCTTTCTGCTAATTCATCAGCTGTGGTCACCTTTTCCCTCTTAATCCCAGGTTCTCCATGAATTCCGACTCCAAATTCCATTTCATCTTCTGCCAATTCAAAAGTTGGTGTTCCTTTGGCTGGTACGGTACAAGATGAAAATGCGAATCCTAAACTTCTAACATTTGAAACAGCCTTTTCCGCAATCCCCTTAACTTCTGCTAATGATAACCCTAATTCCGCTGCTGCGCCTGTAACCTTGTGCACTAAAACTGTTCCAGCAACTCCACGACGTCCTACAGTATATAAACTATCTTCAACTGCAATATCATCATCTACTTTAACATAATCAACTTTAATTCCATCTTCACTTGCTAGATAAGCTGCATTTTTAAAATTCATTACATCTCCACTATAATTCTTGATAATTAATAAAGTACCATTTTCACTAGCAGTAGCTTTTATTGCTTCATAAACTTGAATTTGAGATGGTGAAGCAAATACATCTCCACAAACTGCTGCATCTAACATTCCTTTTCCTATAAAGCCTGCGTGAGTTGGTTCATGTCCACTTCCACCACCACTTATTAAAGTAACTTTGTTTTGGTTTATATTTTTTTTCTTTAATATCTTAAATTTTTTTATAAATTCTAATTCCGGATGTGCCATAGCCATACCATTACACATTTCCATCACTACAGTTTCCGGGCTATTTATTATCTTTTTCACTATTTATACACCTCTTTTCCTTGTAATTCTTGCCTATCCTATCTGCTGCAATAATTGCCGCTGCTACAGCTTCAACCGTTATTGGAAATGGCATAGAATGAATTGATTCTTCCTTAATACATGCCTTTTTAGCAACCTCCATAATTTCATCTTCTGTAATGCTGTCTACTCCAATATCTGATAAACAAACTGGTAGTCCAATTTCTAAACAAAAATCTAATACTTGGTTTAGTTCTTCTGTAGCTGCATTTTCTAATATTAATTGTGCGATTGTACCAAATGCAACTTTCTCACCATGAAAATATTTATGCGTACCCTCTAGTATAGTTAAGCCATCCTGAATTGCATGAGCTGCAGCTAATCCACCACTTTCAAAACCAAGTCCTGATAAAAGAATATTGGCTTCTATAATATTTTCTAATGACTGTGTAACTAAATTGCAATCACAAGATATTTTTGCCTTTGCTCCATCTTTAATAAGAGCTTCAAAACATAACTTTGCAAGTGCTAATGCTGTGTTAGTTCCCTTTGCTTCTCCGCATATTCCTTCTCTATATCCACATGGTAAGCCTGCATTTACGTTAGAATATGAGTTTGAAGTTGCTCTTGCTTCAAAATAAGTTGATAATGCATCTCCCATTCCTGAGACTAAAAAACGAGTTGGAGCATTTGCAATTACTGTTGTATCTATCAAAACTACACTTGGGCTTTGTTTAAAGTAAGCATAATCATCAAATGCTCCTTCTTGTGTGTAAAGTACAGCTGAATGACTTGTTGGTGCATCTGTAGCAGCTATAGTTGGGACTACTATTAATGCTTCTCCTTCTGCAACACATTTAGCAGTATCAATTGCCTTACCACCACCAAGTCCAATTGTGCAAGAACATCCTTTTTCCTTAGCCTTTTTTTGTAATCTTGATACTTCTTGCCTAGAACATTCTCCGTTAAATCCACTTTCTACAAAAGTAATTCCAAATTTCTCACAAGTTTTATCTAATTTATCTTTTACACGTTCAAAATCATCCTTATGAGCTATTAGTAAAGCTGATTTTCCAAAAGTTTTGACAAAATAACCTAAATTTAACAATTCATCTTCACCTTGTACATATTTCGTTGGACAAATAAATGCTTTTCTCATAATAATTTTCCCTCCAAATTCAAACTTTTTATGTGTTTAATTTAATTAAATTATAATATCGTTTACATAAAAATGCATTGAACTATAATGACAAAAAAATACGATTTTACATCGTATTTTTTTGTCATAAAACTAATTTATTGTATTTTTAAACCTTATAAAATTCTACATACTTAGTTGAAAACTTATATGCGTTAATAAAGCAAAATTTTAATCTATTTTTTCTTACAATACTTTCTATAAACAAATGGTGTTACACCCTCATACTTTTTAAACGTTTTTATAAAATACCCGGTCTCAGTAAATCCAAGTTCATCACTAATTTCATTAATATGCATATCTGTCTCTTCTAAAAAACTCTTTGCCCATTCAATCTTCAATTTAGATACATAGGTTGAAAAATTTTCTCCAGTTTCTTTTGTAAATACCCTACTAAAATAACTTGGGCTAATATGACAGAGCTTAGCCATACTATCTAATTTAACATTTTCACTTTTATTCTCATAAATATAGTCTATTGCTGGTTTTAAAATATTATTTACTGAAAACTTTCTCTCATTACTTAGAGGATCTTCATGAATATAATTATTTATTATAGCATTGGACATTTCCTTTTTTACATTTTCAATATTTTTTATTGTATAATCTGTTAGCGTATCTAAATCTGTTTCCGCTTGACTTTTTATGATCTTTTTGTACATCTCTGACAGCAAGTTTTTTTCCAGTGCTTCTTCTACTAAATAGTTACATAAAACAAATAGCATATCTGCATTTCTTTTCACTTCATCATAAGATAAAACAGGCAATTCATCATAATACTCCTTAAAATCATCTAGCGCCTTTTTGGCCATTGAGTCTTTAGATGTAACTACAATTTGTTCTAATACATCTATATCCTTAGCATCTGATAATTTTACTTGCCCCGCCATAACTGCTCCAATATACTTATCTCCTATCATTATTGGAATAGCTATATCTATTATATTATAATGGCATAAATATATATATGGTTCATTTAAACGAACTGCCTCAAGACCTCCTCTAGAATCACACTTTTGGCAGTTTTCCCTAAGCTTTGTATTATCTCTTACTTCCTTACAAAATCTATGACAACCACTATGCTTAGTGACTGGATTCCCCTTATAATCTACAATTATTATTGCCATCCTTGTAACCGCTGCAACAGACTCCTGTAAATCATTCCATTTTTCTAAATTTATGAGCTTATTTAGATCAAAATTATTTTTCATCAATTCTCTGCTCCTCCTCTCTTCTTGTTATCCCAAGTCATTAATTTCAATAAGTTTAAAAGCATTGTAATTCTGTAAAATTCATTACAAACGCCTTATATTATAGTTTTTGATATCGATATATAAGAAATTATATATTTTTAATTTTCCATAATCAAGAGTTCACTTAATATACTTATCCACAAAATACTTTTCATTCCTAAGGAAAAAACCCACCAACAAAATTATGTATTGTCGTGGGTTTCTCTGGCAGATACATAATCCACCATTTAATTATTTATAGTTCTATTATTTCTAATTGCACTTAACATTTTGTATTCATATTGTAGTTATAGTTTCTTTATATGTTTGAAAACTGTTTTTGCTACAAATTAAGTCAATAGCTATTGATATTCTTACATTTTAGCTTGATAGTTGCATTTATCTTCTCTTCTTACTACTCATCATTCCTTTAATCTAATTTTTCACCATTTGATGCAATTACTTCTTTATACCAATTAAAGGACTCTTTCTTTGATCTTTTTAATGTTCCATTTCCTTCATTGTCTTTATCAACATAGATAAATCCATAACGCTTTTTCATTTCACCAGTTCCTGCTGATACTAAATCTATACATCCCCATGGAGTATATCCCATTAAATCAACACCATCTTCATCTACTGCCTTTATCATTTCTTTTATATGAGCCTTTAGGTATTCAATACGGTAAGTATCATGTACCATCCCATCTTCTCCAATTTCGTCTATAGCTCCAAATCCATTTTCTACTATGAATAATGGAAGATGATACATATCAGTAAACCAATTTAATGCATATCTAAGTCCTTCTGGATCAATCTGCCATCCCCATTCAGATGCCCTTACATATTCATTTCTTACTAAGTCTCTTGTTTCATCATATTCAAATGATTCGTTTCCTTCATGGTACTTAGCTGCAAATGACATGTAATAACTAAAGCCTATATAATCAACGCATCCTTCTTTAAGATCTTTTGCATCTTGCTCAGTAAAATCTAAATTTATGCCCTTGTGTTTAAGATATTTATTAATGTGCTCTGGATATTCACCATGTACATGTACATCTGTAAAATAGTATCTCTTCTGCATTGCTTTTTGAGCCATCAATATGTCTTTTGGCGCACATGTTGCCGGATAAATAGGACACATTGCAATCATACATCCAATTTTTAAATCTGGATTTATTTCATGTCCAATTTTTACTGCACGTGCACTTGCTACAAGTTCATAGTGAGCGGCTTGATACATTATTGCTTCACGATCTTCACCAGCTTTATACAAAACACCTGAATTTGTAAATGGTGCAAAATCTCTCTTATAATTTGCCTGGTTATTTATTTCATTAAAAGTCATCCAATATTTCACTTTATTCTTGTAACGCTCGAAGCATACCCTAGCGAATCTTTCAAAGAATCCAATTAGTTTTCTATTACGGAAACCTCCGTATTCTGTGACAAGATGATATGGTAGTTCAAAATGCGATAAAGTAATAACTGGTTCTATACCATACTTTAGACATTCATCAAATAAATCATCATAAAATTTTAATCCTTCCTCATTTGGCTCTAATTCATCACCCTGTGGAAAAATTCTTGTCCACGCTATGGATGTTCTGAAACATTTAAATCCCATTTCTGCAAAAAGAGCAATATCTTCTTTATAATGATGATAGAAATCAATAGCTTCATGATTAGGATAATATTCTCCTTCTAAAATTCCTTCTGTAATCTTACGATTCACTCCATTTGCTCCTGCTGTCATTACATCGGCTACACTGATTCCTTTGCCACCCTCTCTATAGGCGCCTTCAAGTTGATGAGCAGCTACTGCTCCTCCCCAAAGAAAATTATTTGGTAACTTTGTCACTTTAATCCCCTCCATTTATACAGTGAAATCAATTCAACTACAGATAAGCCATTTCAACTATTAAAATTCATGTGCACCATAATGCCCAGAATATGGCATTTTTGTACAAATAAATTTTAAGTTTCAAGGTGGTTTATCTTTATATATGCACCATAATTCCTTGAATATTGGTATTTTGGAACATAACTAGTTTAAGTTTCATAATGGTTTCACTATACTTATTCTATAAATATTAGTTATACGTTTTCAAAATATAACTAACACCTCTTATAGGAGGATGTGAAAAAAGGTATTCTATAGGTTTTACTATAGATAAACCATTTCAACTATTAAAATCCATGTGCATCATAATGCCCAAAAGCCGGCATTTTGATACAAATAAATTTTAAGTTTCAAGGTGGTTTACCCTTATACCGCACATAAAGCCTATAGAGCTGCTAATAAAAAAGAATACCTATATTTTTCACATGCTCCTATATATATAATACATAAAATTCCTACACATTTAAATAGCATCTTTTTTTGTATTCAAAGGAAAAACATTATATATATAAACAAAGTGAACTCAAAAGGATTCGCTGCTCTCATAACTTTTATACATAAAAAAATGTGAATTTCGAAGAACTCACATTGTAAACTGCTCTAACTATTCCTTTCTCTCCAATTCTTTAAGTAAATCCTTTATTGCAATATTATCTTGTATTACATCTTCATCAAAGTATTCACCCCAAGGAATTTTATTTACCTTCAATATATATATGAAATCATTTAGTGATAGCTCTGCAATTTCTGCTGCTCTAGCAATGGAAACTGTTTTTGCTACAAATAAACTAATAGCTATTGATATTTTCACATTATGGGATAAACTATTTCCGTGTGCCAGATCATCGAGAAGTGGCAGCAGGTCAGAAGATATTTGAACATCTATACTAGATTCTTTTAAAACCATGCTTAACCCCTCCATTTAATTGTTTATAGGTTTATTATATTCTAATTATATCTTATTATCTATTATTTTATATTCATACTTAATTATTTCTAGTATACTTCTTTACAGCACTTATATTTTTACTGACATATGCAAATAATAAACATTATTTATGTAAAAGGTGATTATTATGACTAAGGCTATTTTTAAAAGAATGTTGATATGAGCTTATGGCATTAATGGACTCTAAGAATTGCTCGTTTACAATTTGCTACCCATTTAGATACATCATCCTGATGCCTAAATGGCTTTGACCGTCCTAGTCAAAATTACGCAAATTATAAACGAACAATCCTAAGAGTCCATAAAAGCCAACACATCACATCAACATTCTTCTAAAAATAGCTAAGCGTACTAAATGAATCTATGTTTTAAATAAGTGTGAAAATCAACACTTATTTAAAACATAGCCTAACAAAAAGAAAAATTATAATAAATCAAAACATAAGGATTCTTATACTTATTGTTTAAAATATAGGAGCATGCGAAAAATATAGGTATTCTTTTTTATGAGCCACTCATAAGACTTTATGCGCGGTATAGTAAAACCTATAGAATACCTTTTTTCACATCCTCCTACAATGATGCTATTAATTTGTTGGAACAAATATCTGATTATCTAATAATTTCTTGTAAAAAGCAAAGAGCTAAATTAATCTTGAAAAAATATAAAAACGTAACGCCTAGAAATGGCAGATATTCAAGTGAAATGTTGAAATTAAAAAATGAGTTTTATGATGAGTTTATGATGATAAAATAAAATTATAAAAACTATTCATATATAGGCGAAACCCACGACAAAACTGTCGTGGGTTTTAATGGTGGAGGCGAAGCGGTGGGCGAAATCCACCCTGAACACACCAACTTTATTTACTACAATTTAACTACCTTAATACCCTCAAATGCCTTTGCAAGGAACAATCCCATTATTAACAGTCCTAGAAAAGCTTCAACTATTGTTAATAATCTAACTTCTATGGCAGATTCCATTGATTGCATATGCTGTCATTGCTGCCATTCCAATCTACTCTCATTGTTCCAACTCTTGTTTTCTCATCAATTTCAAATATTATTCCTTTTACTAAATCTTTATCCATTATTAATCCTCCATCTTATCAATAGTCTTCTTGCAAAATCATTGTAACGTAATTTATACTGTCAATAACATATACCTTTATAACATCAGTAATTTCAATATCTGAAAGTTCTATAGAATACTTTTCTTTATATTTAGATACTTCCTGTTCATGCTCTATTATTATTTTGTTATTACCCTCTTTTGATATTTTAAAGATTTGCAAGTAATCTACTTTTACTTTGTTCTTTAGTTCATCTATTAAATTCCACATTATAAGTTGTAGTCTAATATCTATTGCTAAATTTGCCACTCTGCTTACATACCTATTTTCTTTATTGAACATTTTTCATCATCCTATCTTCGAAATTTTTATTACATCTAATCCTAGTTTTATATTAAAATACTCTTATAGATTTCACCCTAATATAGAAGAAAATCCTAATCGCTATTAACTTAGCAATTAGGATTTTTTATTACTACTCAATTCTTCTTTTAGCATATTAATGAATTCATCAGAAAATATTTTGCTTTGGATAGCTTTTTTTATTAACTCTAGCAACTGCATTTCAGTTACATCTAGAATTCTTGGAATGTACCTATTATCACCTCTTACAGTATCTTTATATAGTGCGAACCTTATTTCTGCACGTCTCTTCTCCTTAACTTCAATTCGCTCTATACAACTATAGTAATCATCGTCCTTTATGCTCACTTTTTCATAAACTTTACAGTAGCTTGTCTCATGTATTATTTTACTTTGTTTTGCCATAATTATAACTCCTTTAGATATCTCGTGTACAAGGTATTATAAGCTCCTTAGTTGAAAACACTACAATGGAATAATCATCGGATAATAGAAAAAGTGATGAATAGTAATCAATACCATCATCACTCTTTATAATATCTGTATATTCTGGAAGTAGTCCTTTTATACTATTAGCTTTTATTTATGCAACATCTTTTTGTGATTCCAATAGTGCTATATATCCCCCTAGGTCTTTCTCTACATCTCTATTAGCACCATAGTTATCGTCTAGCAGTGTTATTATTTCTTCTGCCTTTAATACTTCATTTGAGTATTTTTGTTTTAGCTCCTCTAATCGTTCTTTTTTTGTATAGCTTTATCATCTTTATTACCTCCTTGAAATAGAAAAAGGAATATTCAAAGCCTTATATGTTGCCCTAAATATTCCTTTTACATATATTAGTCAATTCTATAATATATTTTTGAAGTTTCTGATTATTGCAGCTGTCAATATATAAAGTATTTTTATTTTATCATCTTAACTCTTCCATCATCCAATGTCCTTTTATTCTCTTCAACCATAACTTTATACTTTACCGTAACAGGTAAATTCATATATTAAATTTCTTATTATATAGATAATGAGAAGTTCAGGTAATATGTATATTAACTCTTAATTTCTACATAATAATTTTAAGCGTGTTTCTTATGGATGCTCAATATTAAATTAACCTATTGCATTTTTTACAGCTGGATAATCCCAATAAAGTTGACCATTTTCTCTGTAACACATAGCAGTATGAGTTCCAGTGTTTTTTACTACCTCCGGACACTTTGTTTTATTAACTGTTGCTGCATTATAAAGTACAACAATTTTTAATCCGTCACGCACTGCCTTTTCGCATTCATATTCTATATAGCTACGATAGTCCACAGATTTACCACGTGCACAACTTTGGTTCCAACTATTATAACTATTACAATATTGACATGCTCCACTCCTTACAGTATTTGTATTTTCTCCAACAATTAGTACAAACGTCTTAGATACATCAAATCTTTTTGCTAGTGAAGCCTTAATACTACAATTTAAACTACCATCCCGTGCCTGTGTTAACTCGTGAGCATCAGTAAATGATAAACTCCAATGTTTACTTTCGTTCCACTGATACAGTTTATCAACTGCATCTTTATCCCCTGTCCAATCTCCTGCAATGTAAGTCTTAGTCCTATAAGTCATAATTAAATAGCTCCTTTCACTTAACAAATATTTTACATAACTTCCTTATAAAAAGGATAGTTGTTTATTAATTAATGTTTTCACTACTAAAGCCAAAACAATATAATTACACTTTCCACAAGCCATTATCAATGTTCTTCAATTTAAAAAAGTTTATCTTATCTTTTATTGATTCATGTATTACAATAACAACTTGAGAAGGATATGTAAATTTAATTTTACTTACTTTAAAAGACCAAATTAATAACTCTAAGAGTTCTTGCTCTGAAATCATATTATATTCTTTAAATCTTGTTATTCCTGAGCCTAAAAGAGGAATTGAGATTGAACGACCAGCGTAGATTATATCTACTTCATTCCAGAAATTAATAAGGAAGTTTATATAATCGCTCATATATAAATATGCTCTATTATCCTTATCAAATTTAGAAAATGCTGTTAACAAATAGTCATTATATTGAAAAATAGTTCCAAGCCTGTACTTTTTCTTTTTTCCAGATTTTCGACTATTATTTATTTCTACAATCTTCTCATTGCAATGTTCATCAATATCTATTGATTTGTCTAGCATTTCCAAATTATCTACTAATTTATTAATATATATGCCGTTTAGCGTTTTTTCTGATATAACTTTATTGTCAACTAGAGTATCAAAGTATTCATTAAATGCTATTACCTTAAAATCACTTTCATTAAATATATCACCAATTTTTACATTAACAACAGAGTTGTTTATTTTTAATCTTACTTTATTTAATGAGTTTGCTTTTACCCATAAAACTATATAAATAATAATAAAACTCAAAATAAGGCAAACGCTCGTTCCTAACTTGTAATTATCTGGAATATTAATAAAAATTGAAATAAAAGAAAAAATTATGCTAATAAATGATAATACAGCAAAATATTCCTTTATTAACGCTCTATCAAACAACTTCACTTTAATCAACTAAATCCCCCCAAACTTATTTAAATATTCAATTTTGTTTAAATCTATTTCTTCCTTTAAAGAGTCATGAAGAATTATATTAATTCCTCCGCTTACAGTCAAATCATCATGCATTTTAATTGAAAAAACGAGATATTCAAGCAATTCTTGTTTTGATAGCTTAACACCAGATTGTCCAGCACCTATTAGTGGTATATTAACTTGTTGTCCTTGGGAATACCTATGTATTGCCTGTAAAAGAGAATATACCACGTTTTGATAATCCTTATTACATACATATGCTTTGTTATAATAATCAAACTTTGAAAGAACAACCAGAAAATATCTTTTTCCATTATATTCTATAACTATTGTTGTTCCAAGTGGATATTTTATTTTATTCTCTACTTGTCTTGAAGAATTTTCAACACCTTGAATTCCTTGAAGTTTCTTTTCAATAATATTATTAAGTTCTTTTACATTTGAACCAAAAACACTATTTATAAAACTCCCATGAACCGATGACTCTGTTATAATCTTATTATCAACTAAAGTATCAAAATATTCATTTACTGGTATTACTATGTTGGTTTTTGCTTGGAATAAGTCTCCAAAAAATATATTCGTTTTAACTTTCTTACTTGAATTAAGTGTAACTTTACTTTTTGGCAAAGACATAATATAAGCTATAATTGAATTTACTAAAATAAAAACGATTAGAATCTCAATTTTCTCTTTCCAAATTATTTCTGAACTTAGTGGATAAAATATAAGATAAAAACCACCAACAGTAGATGTCCATGCTAAAATACTTGCAATATTTCTAAAAAACAAATTTATATTTTTAACTTTAAACATAGTATCTCCATTCAAAATATATATTTTTACTAATCAATACAGCTTGACCAACTTGATTCTGTAGACCAAGATTTGTATGTCGATATATTAAATTTCTCAAATCCTTCAATAGTAGATGGCTTTATTTCCACAGTTATCCTCTTGTTTTCATTTGCATATATCTTATATTCTCTCAACATATGAAATGGGATATTTATTTCAACTTTTTTATCTAAAAAATCAACAAGCATTATCTTAAGACTTTTACAAATTTGAGGAGTCTTATCCTTATTAATAAATCTTAATACACATCTTATAGTATTCTCATCCCAATAAAGTATATCTTCCACATCTATCCTTTGGCTTCTATTGGAATATTTGCTTGATTTAATAACAGAATCTATAGTATTTAAGAAATCTTCTCTCTTTCTTTCCCAAAAATTTTCATCCAATTTATTCAAATCAAATTCATTTATTAACTCATCCTTTAATTCATTAATACGTTCCCTATTATTCAATTTAAACATAATTTGTGAAGTATCGACAGAACCTTTTATTTCAGAAAAATTAAACTCTGGAGTTAATATGTGTGTGGGCTTATCTACTTTTACCCAAGTAGCACCCATTTCATTCATACATGCGGGACTCTCATAATAGTTATCAGATAAGAACAAAATCATATATAAATTTTTATCAAATAATTTTTTTAAGTAATCATAAATATTATTATTTTTAGGAATCCAGTAACCAGATAATGAACTGCAAAATATTTTACCTTTCCCACTAAGCCCGATATCCTCTAACAACTGCACAAATGGCTTAACATAATGAATATCAAGTGAAGAATGACTAATAAATATTACTTTTTCACTTTTTGCATTCGTTTTTTCATCTAACACTTTTTCTTCTTCTTTCCAATAATTTTCATCGTTAAAAATAGTTCTCATAAAATTCATCATCGAATCATATGCATTAGTTCCCCATTGGTTATTCCTTGTATTATAACATTCAATAATTTCGTTATATAAAGGATATTCTTTTAAATATCTACTTGCGAATAATTTAACTTTATTCATCCATATATCAAATTCATCTCCAGCAATATAATCTGGCATTATGATGCCAGGTGGTGGAGTTTTAAAATTGATACTTTTAACCACTATTCCATCATTAATTAAATTACTTAATTCTTCTAGTATTTTTTTCTTCAAAATTAATCTCCCTCCAGAAGTTATACTCTTGCATTTAACATAATTATACAACTAATAACATCATATTCCAATACAAAAAGGGAAACCTTACTATTTTTGATACAATTTGATGTATTTTTTCTAGAGATTAAAAAGCTTGTAAAAATATAAGCTAATAGGACTTCTCATTATAAATTTAACTATATCAAATAAAAATTGTCTTTCTTACCAACATCACTATAAAGTATTCAATTATTATTCCTAGAAAGAATAAAAAAAATAGCCTTAGGCAAGTTTTATCAATGCCTAAAGCCATAAATAAATCTAATTTATTTATGATACAGTTTTCTATAAATTATTCTAAACTTATATTATAAAATATATGCTTCTCAGACTGTGTGTTTTTACTACTTTTAGAGTTATACACAGATTTGACTACATTATAATTTCCTAAATAATGAAAAACCCTTGACATTTCTGTCGAGGGTTTCAATGGTGGAGGCGAGGGGTATCGAACCCCTGTCCGAAAACAGCAACACCTAGGCATCTCCGAGTGCATTCCGCAATTTAACATTCCCTCCGCTAGTCGCCTACGGACAGGCTCCTAACTTCAGTAGCTTCATAAATTCCGTTTCTTACTCAAAGCTTTGTAAGACTCGGTTCCCTGCTATCGACGCCAGGTTCTGAGTAGCAGGATCCTCAGGCTGACGTTAGCTGACTAGGCAGCTAAAGCTAAATTATCGTTGTCTTTTAATTTATATCCCGTAGTTTTTTAACGCGGGCCCACAGGCTCCCTCGACTCGCTTCCTAAATGCAACATATCCCCGTCGAAACCAAATGCGCCCCCATATTATGTTATGAGCTTATGGTAAATAATTTATTTATCCACAAACTTTAAATTTTATGGCACACTCCTGTGAATAAACACAGTGCTTCGTGTGGACAACGATGATAAATCAATATTAAATTTTTATATAAATAACTTTTAAATTATTTATTTGTACTCAGTAATAGAATTATAACACATTTTTTTATATTTGCAAGTAAATCTTAATTTCATAATTTAATCACCTGCAACGATTAATATATTACTCTAACTTAAGAGTTATTTCAACTATTATTTTTTACTATATATTGAAACAGAATTCAATATAGTATGAAATGCTCTTAAGTTTATATACATTTCTTTAAAATGTATTATCTAACATTTTTCATTGATCTGTCTATTTCACGTTTTGCGTCCTTTTCCTTCATTGCATCTCTTTTGTCGTAGTTTTTCTTACCTACAGCAACTGCAAGCTTAACTTTTACTCTTCTATTTTTTAAATACATAGCTACTGGAACTAGGGTGTACCCCTTTTGCGTAGTGTAGCCCAATAACTTATTTATTTCTGTCTTATGAAGAAGAAGTTTTCTTTTTCTTAAAGGATCAACGTTAAATATATTGCCCTCTGTGTATGGACTTACATGCATGTTGCAAGCAAAAACCTCGCCATTTCTTATTTCAGCATAGCTGTCCTTAAGATTTGCTCTTCCATTCCTTATAGACTTTACTTCTGTACCTACAAGCTCTATTCCACACTCGTAAGTTTCCTCTATAAAATAATCATGCCATGCTTTTCTATTATCAGCCAAAGTATTATTTTCAGTATTCTTTTTAGGCATAAAATATCACCACTCTTGTAAAAAAATTTAAAAACTTAATTATTATAGATATAGCTATACCAGCTCAACTATTAAAATTGATGTGTACCATAATGCCTATAAAATGGGATTTTGGTACAAATAAATTTTAAGTTTCACAATGGTACATCTTTAATTATATCATATTAAAGTTGATAACTCCAATTTAATATAGAGTACGGAGTACAGATTACAGAGTACAGTGAAGGTTAATTTTCTTCTGTCGAAGAAAATTTTATAGCTTAATGCTGCGCATAGCCCTTTAACAAGTGTTTCTCACTATTCTATGATATTATTTCACTAAAATAATACATATATTCCTTCAGCGCAGCTGAATCAATTAAATTAAAGATTTATCCGACGCAAGGAGAATAAATCATCCTTCACTGTACTCCGTACTCTGTACTTTGTACTCTGGCTTCCTATTTCAAGTGTTCCGGTGAAGTTACTTCGCTAGTTAGCCCCTTTTTCCTTACATGGTGTATAGCTTCAACACCGCTTTCTTCTATTTCCACTTCTGGCGGAACTTCTGCTTCTTCGCTGCTTAAATGTGGCTTTATTGAAGTTAATTGAAAATAAATTTCGTGAGAGTCAAGATCTACTCTATCAACTATTATTTTCACCTCGTCACCGAGTTTATATATTTTCTTGGTTCTTTCACCAATTAAACTTAAATATTTTTCATCATATACATAATAATCATCTGTTAAAGCACTTATGTGAACAAGTCCTTCAATAGTATTGGGAAGCTCAACAAACATTCCAAAACTTGTTACAGAAGATACTATACCATCAAATTCTTCACCAATTCTTTCAGACATGTATTCAGCCTTTTTAAGATCATCAACTTCTCTTTCAGCTTCTTGTGCTACTCTTTCCATTTCTGAGGATTGAATTGCTGCATAATCAACTGTTCCTATGAGCTTTTTGCTTCTCTTATCATCAAGCTCGCCATTTAGATACATCTTAATAACCCTGTGAATCATAAGATCTGGATATCTTCTTATTGGTGATGTAAAGTGACAGTAGTACCTTGCAGCCAAACCAAAGTGTCCTGAACATTCTGGTGAATATCTTGCCTGCTTTAAAGAACGTAACAGAAGTGTGCTTACTACAGTTTCTTCTTTTTTGCCCTTTATATTTTCAAGAACATCTTGAAGCTGCTTTGGATGGACTTCTGCTCCCCATCTTACTATATAGCCAAGATTGTGAACAAAGTCATTAAACTTTTCTAGCTTTTCATTATCTGGGTCCTCATGTATTCTGTATACAAAAGGTACATTTGCCCAAAAGAAATGCTCTGCAATAGTTTCATTACATACAAGCATGAATTCTTCAATAATCCTATTTGCAATAGCTCTTTCATAAGGTTTTATTTCTACTGGTTTTCCCATTTCATTTAAAATTATCTTGCTTTCTTCAAAATCGAAATCTATTGCCCCTCTTTTTATTCTCTTATTGAACAAAATATTTTGAAGTTCTTCCATTGCTTTAAAATCTTCATATAGATATTCATATTTCTTTATTGTTTCTTCGTCTTTATCTCTAAGTATCTTTGTTACATCAGTGTAAGTCATTCTCTCGCTGGTTTTTATAACACTTTCAAGTATTCTATGATCAACTACTTTTCCCTCATGATCTATCTGCATGAAACAGCTAAGTGCAAGTCTATCTACCTTTGGATTTAAACTACATATTCCATTAGATAATTTTTTAGGAAGCATTGGTATAACCCTATCTATTAAATATACAGAAGTTGCTCTCTTAAGTGCTTCTTTATCTAGTGGATTATTTTCTCTAACATAATTTGAAACATCAGCTATGTGAACTCCAAGCTTAAAGTTTCCATTTGGAAGTCTTTCTATTGATACAGCATCATCCAAATCTTTTGCATCTTCTCCATCGATTGTTACCATTCTTATATTTCTTAAATCTTCTCTTCTTTCATACTCTTCTGCTGGTATTTCATTTGGAATAGCAGCTGCAAACATTTCAACTTTTTCTGGAAAACTTTCTGGAAGCTTAAATTTTTTAATTATTGTAAGTATGTCTATTCCCTTTTCTCTTTTATTTCCAAGTACTTCTATTATTTTACCTTCTGGATTTCTTCTCTTCTCTGGCCATTCTGTTATTTCGACTATTACTACATCTCCTGATTTTGCGCCATTTCTCATACTTTTAGGTATAAAAATGTCTTGGGATATCCTATTTTCTTCTGGAACTACAAAACCAAAATTTCTACTGTCTTCATAAACTCCTATTATAGTTTTGTTAGCCCTCTCAAGTATCCTAATTATTTCTCCTTCAACCTTTTTATCATTTCTAACCTTTTTTGAAGTTTTAACAACAACTTTATCTCCATTTAAAGCCCCATTCATAGCATTTGCTGGAATAAATATATCTGGTATATCCTCCTCACAAATTACAAATCCAAATCCCTTGGCATTACCTTGAAGTTTTCCTATTATAAGTCCCATACGCTCTGGAACACCATAGTGAAACGTTCTATTTTTAACTATATCTCCGTTTTTCTCCATTTCATTCAATAATTTTTTAAATGACTTGTATTCTGCCTTTGATACACCAAAGACATCTGAAAGCTCTTGTCTATTTAAAGGTTTATATGCTTGTTCCTTCATAAAATCCAATATACTTTCTCTTAAACTCATAAGTACCACCTTCTCATTATCATTTTTATATCTATATACTTCTTTATTTTGCCCAAATTACCTTTAAAAATTTCATTTTTTATAAGACATGTTAAAGAAAATAACAGTTTCAAAACAAAAAGGATATAATTCATATTGCCTCGAATTATATCCTATAAATCATTTATTTAAACTTAGACATATTTAATAAAACAGTTACTACTGCAAATAAAAATCCTAATATAGCAGTAAGTCTTATTAACATTGATTCACGTGTTTTAGATTTATTCTTTGCAAAGAATGTATCAGTTACGCCGCCCGAAAAATTTGTAAAGCCATCCATTTTTCCTGGTTGAATTAAAACAACTGCTATTATTGCAACAGCAAGTATACACTGTAATACTACCAAAAGATTGTGCATTTTTGACCTCCTACATTAAATAAATTACACCTATATGTATAATTCACATTATGAATTACATTGTATCATAAAAACCATTATATTACAACCAAAAATTATTGCAAAGTAAGTGTATTGCAGGATATTAAATAAAATTAATAAATCTAAGGCAAAAAACTTTAAAAGCCTAAGAAGTTTCAATAACTCGCTTGAACATGCTCAGACAATTGAAACATCTAAGGCTTTTAAAATTTTTCACCTAAGATTTATAAAATTTTATTTAAATCATCCTACAACACACTTACTTCGCAGTTACAGTTGTTTAAAGGAAAAAATTCCTCCGTGCCTACGGAATTTTAAGATAAAAACAAATTATAAGATTTTCTCTTCCGCTTTGCTACAGAAAATCTTAAAACTTATTCTTAATTGCTTTCGCAATTGCGTCATTACTGTTGTCAGCAAAGCTGACAACAGTTAAGTTTAAGATTTACCTGACGCACGGAAAGGTAAATCATCCTTCTCTGTACTCTGTACTCTGTACTCTGTACTTTGTACTCTGTTTAATGGCCTATTTCTTAATGTTATAAAATGCTTTTAATCCTCTGTACTCTGCAACTTCTGCAAGTTCTTCTTCTATTCTAAGAAGTTGATTGTATTTTGCAACTCTCTCTGTTCTTGCAGGAGCACCTGTTTTAATTTGACCAGCATTTACAGCTACAACAAGGTCTGCTATAGTTGTGTCTTCTGTTTCACCTGATCTATGAGAAACAACTGCTGTATATCCAGCTCTCTCTGCCATTTCTATTGCATTTAATGTTTCTGTTAAAGTTCCTATTTGATTTAATTTAATTAGTATTGAATTTGCAACACCCTGTTTAATTCCTTTTTCAAGTCTTGTTGTATTAGTAACAAATAAGTCATCACCAACAAGTTGAACTTTATTTCCAATCTTATCAGTAAGTGTTTTCCAACCTGCCCAATCTTCTTCTGCCATACCATCTTCAATAGATATTATAGGATATTTATTAACTAAATCTTCATAATAACTTGCCATTTCATCAGCTGACAATACTTTTCCTTCACCTTTTAAATTGTATTTGCCGTTCTCATAGAATTCTGAAGATGCTGGGTCAAGTGCTATAAATATATCTTTTCCTGGCTCATAATTTGCCTTTTTAATAGCTTCAACAATAACCTGTATTGCTTCTTCATTGCTCTTTAAGTTTGGTGCAAAACCGCCTTCATCACCGACTGCTGTTTCAAGTCCCTTTGATTTTAATAAGGCTTTAAGTGCGTGATATACTTCCGAACCCATTCTAAGTGCTTCACTAAAGCTTGGTGCTCCAGCAGGCATTATCATAAATTCTTGAAGGTCAACATTGTTATCTGCATGTTTTCCTCCATTTATTATATTCATCATAGGAACAGGGAGAACTTTAGCATTTACTCCTCCTATATACTGATAAAGACTTAAGCCAAGATATTCTGCTGCTGCTCTGGCTGCTGCAAGAGAAACTCCAAGCATTGCATTTGCTCCAAGTTTTCCCTTATTTTCAGTTCCATCAAGTTCAATCATAGTTTTATCAATTAATGGCTGATCGAATATATTCATTCCTATAAGTTCTGATGCTATTGCTTCATTGATATTTTCAACAGCCTTCAAAACCCCTGTTCCATTATATTTTGATTTGTCATTATCCCTAAGTTCAACAGCTTCATACATACCAGTTGATGCTCCCGATGGCACTGCTGCCCTTCCAATAGTTCCGTCCTCTAGAGTTATTTCTACCTCAACAGTAGGATTTGCTCTTGAGTCCAATATTTGTCTTGCAAGTACGTCAACAATTTCAACATATGATTTCATAAAAAACACCCCTCTCAAATTTATATGATTACTACCTTAAATTAGGTAGAGTAACCCTTTAAGCATACATAAAACTCACATTTTATTTTTGCCAATAATTATTTTATTATTCTGAAAACTTTTGCTAAAAAATTTTTATAAATCTTAGGAATGAATTGTTAAAGAACTTAGAATTTTCAATTGTCTGAGCGACTTTGTATTTATTGAAAATTCTAAGTCTCTTGGCAATCTATTCCTTGGATTTATTAATTTTATTTAATATTACAGTGTTCTACTACTGCAATTATTTTACTTTATAAGGCTTGTTCCTGTCATTTCTGATGGTTTTTCAAGTCCAAGTTCTGCAAGTAATGTTGGAGCTATATCTGCTAAAACTCCGCCATCTCTCAATTCTTTTCCTTTTGAATGGTTGCTTACATATACAAATGGAACTGGATCTGTAGTATGAGCTGTCATTGGATCACCTGTTGAGTAATCTATCATTTGCTCTGCATTACCGTGGTCAGCTGTTATAAAGACAGTTCCATCAAGTGAAAGAACCTTATCTATAACTTTTCCAAGGCATTCATCAACAGCTTCTATAGCTTTTTTAGCTGCTTCAAATACTCCAGTATGTCCAACCATATCAGGATTAGCAAAGTTTAATACAACTGCATCATATTTATCTTCACTTAATCTTTTTAAAAGTTCTTCTGTAACTAAATATGCACTCATTTCTGGTTGAAGATCATAAGTTGCAACCTTTGGTGAAGCTATTAATGCTCTATCCTCATTTTTGTTAGGTTCTTCAACTCCTCCATTAAAGAAGAAAGTTACATGTGCATATTTTTCTGTTTCTGCAATTCTTAATTGATTTAATCCTTTTTTGCTTATATATTCTCCATAAGTATTTGTAATAGTTTCTGGTCCAAAAGCAACATCTACACCTTCAAGTGTTACATCATATTCAGTCATTGAAACAAATGTAAGTTTTAATGTTTCTCTTTCAAAGCCATCAAATACCTTATCGTTTATTGCTCTTGTTATTTCTCTTGCTCTATCTGGTCTAAAATTAAAGAATATAACTGAATCATTGTTCTTTACTTCTGTAAGTGGCTTTCCACCTTCAGTTATAACTGTTGGAAGTACAAACTCATCAGTTTTGTTATCGTGGTAAGATTTATTTAATGCCTCTAAAGCACTTTCAGCAAATTCGCCTTTTCCAAGAACGATAGCATTGTATGCAAGCTGAACTCTTTCCCATCTCTGGTCTCTATCCATAGCATAGTATCTTCCTGAAACTGAAGCTATCTTTCCAACTCCTATTTCAGCCATATAGCTTTCTATATCTTCTATATACTCTTTTGCTGAAGATGGTGGAACGTCTCTTCCATCAAGGAAAGCATGAACAAATACTTTTTTTACTCCCTTTTCTTTTGCAAGCTCTAATAATCCTTTTAAATGATCTATATGTGAGTGAACTCCTCCTGGTGATAATAATCCCATTAAGTGAAGAGTTGAATCATTTTTAAGAGCATTATCTACTGCCTTGTTTAATGCAGCATTTTTAAGGAAATCTCCATCTTGTATAGCTTTTGTTATTTTAGTAAGGGATTGATATATAATTCTTCCTGCTCCTATATTTAAATGTCCAACTTCTGAGTTTCCCATTTGACCATCTGGAAGTCCAACACTTAATCCACTTGCACCAAGTTCAGTGTGTGGATAATTATTATAGCATTTATCAAAATTAGGTTTATTTGCAGCTGCTATTGCATTTCCATCCGCTTTATTAGTTAGTCCAAATCCATCTAATATCATTAACATTACAGGTTTTTTAGCCATGTTAACTCCTCCATTCTTATATGTATAAACCCCTTTAACCATGAAAATTTATGTGTAATACACTTTTAAATCTTAAGCTTAAGTTGGTTTATATTAATTACATTTGTCAAATTGACAATTGACAGTGGACAATTGTTTTCAATTATCAATTCTCAATTATCAACCCTTAGATAGAGTAGAGAGTAAAGAGTAGAGAGTAGAGTGAAGGTTAATTTTCTGTTATCACAGAAAATTTTAGAACTTATTTTTTTAGTTTAGCTTCGCTAAACATCTTTTAGTATATTTAGAGATTTATCTGACGTAAGGAAGATAAATCCACATTCACTGTACTCTGTACTCTGTACTTTGTACTCTGAGCTTTAGAAGTTTACTATTGCAGCAAAATCAGCTGCTTTAAGGCTTGCGCCTCCAACTAATGCTCCATCTATTTCTGGCTTAGCCATTTGAGCTTTTATTGTTCCAGGTTTAACAGATCCACCGTATTGAATTCTTACTTTTTCAGCAACTTCTTTTCCAAAGATTTCTTCTACAGTTTTTCTGATTGCTCCTATTGTTTCATTTGCTTGTTCATCAGTAGCAGTTTTTCCTGTTCCTATAGCCCAGATTGGTTCATAAGCTATAACAACTTTTGCAGCTTGATCTGCAGTTAAACCTGCTAAATCTAACTTTATTTGTTTTCCTGTAACTTCATTTGTTACATTTGCTTCTCTTTCTTCAAGAGTTTCTCCGCAACAAAGTATTGGAGTTATGTTATGAGCAAAAGCTGCTTTTACTTTTTTATTTAAAGCACAATCTGTTTCATTAAAATATTGTCTTCTTTCACTGTGACCTAATATTACATAATTTACACCTAATTCTTCAAGTGCTTTTAGTGATATTTCTCCAGTGAAAGCTCCACTTTCTTCAAAATGTGCATTTTGTGCAGCAACTTTTATGTTTGTTCCTTTTACAGCTTCAACAACAGCTGCTAAAGAAACAGCAGTAGGTGCTACTACAACTTCTGTCTTTGCATCTTTTACAAGTGGCTTTAATTCTTCAACTAATTTTAAAGATTCACTAATTGTGTTATTCATTTTCCAGTTTCCAGCGATTATTGGTGTTCTCATTAAATACACTCCTTATTTTACAGATAAATAGTATTTTTGTGAATCATTTTGAAAACCTAAATCATTTTTCCTAATTTCACTTTATTTATCTTTAATTACATTATAGCACTATATTGTCTTTGCAAATATTAATTATTTGTTAATAATAATTATTATTTGTCGTTAAGTGCTGCAATTCCTGGAAGTTCTTTTCCCTCTAAGAATTCAAGAGAAGCTCCGCCTCCAGTTGATATGTGAGTCATTTTGTCTCCAAAACCTAATTGGTTAACAGCAGCAGCACTATCTCCGCCACCTATAACTGTTGTAGCATCAGAATCAGCCATAGCTCTAGCAACAGCTTTTGTTCCTTCTGCAAAGCTTTCAAATTCAAATACTCCCATTGGTCCGTTCCAAACAACTGTTTTAGCTTCTTTTACTGCATCACAGTATAATTTTTGAGTCTTTGGTCCTATATCTAAGCCCATATATCCTTCAGGAATGTTAGCATCTTCAGTTGTAACTGCTTTTGTCTCAGCTTTGAATTCAGCTCCAACTACGTTATCTACAGGAAGAAGTAATTTTACTTTCTTAGCTGCAGCTTTTTCTATCATTTCTTTAGCATAATCAACTTTGTCTGCTTCAAGAAGTGAAGTTCCTATTGTATATCCTTGAGCTTTTAAGAATGTATAAGCCATTCCGCCTCCGATGATTAATGTATCAACTTTTTCAAGTAAGTTGTTTATAACATTAATTTTATCAGAAACTTTTGCTCCTCCAAGTATAGCAACGAAAGGTCTAACTGGAGTTTCAACAGCTGATCCTAAGAATTTTAATTCTTTTTGTATTAAGTATCCACATACAGCTGTAGGTACAAATTTAGTTACTCCAACTGTTGAGCAGTGAGCTCTGTGAGCAGTTCCAAATGCATCATTTACATATACATCTGCAAGTGAAGCTAAATCCTTTGAGAATGCATCATCATTTTTTCCTTCTTCTGGTCTGAATCTTGTGTTTTCAAGAAGAACTACTTCTCCTTCTTTAAGTTCAGCAACTGCTTTTTTAGCATTTTCTCCAACAACTACGTCGTCAGCAGCAAATTTAACTTCTTTTCCAAGTAATTCTCCTAATCTTTTAGCAACTGGAGCTAAAGTCTTAGAAGGATCTGGTCCTTTTGCTTTTCCAAGGTGTGAACAAAGAACAACTTTTGCACCGTGCTCTACAAGATATTTTATTGTTGGAAGAGCTCCATTAAGTCTGTTTTCATCAGTTATAACTCCATCTTTAAGTGGAACATTAAAATCACATCTAACTAATACTCTTTTGCCTTTAACATCTACGTCTTCAATAGTCTTTTTATTGAATTGCATAATATTCACCTCATACGTTATATTTAAAAAGGTCCAGCCTCATAGCCTTAACTACAAAACTAGACCTTTCTACTATGTTCTCAATTTACTTTATTTAATAAACTAAATATTGAATTTTAAACTATTTTGCGATTTTTGCAAAGTACTCTAAAGTTCTAACTAATTGTGAAGTGTATGACATTTCATTATCATACCAAGAAGCTGTTTTAACTAATTGTGATCCGTTAACATCAACAATTTTAGTTAAAGTAGCATCGAATAATGATCCGTAGTTGATTCCAACAACATCAGATGAAACTATTTCGTCTTCAGTATATCCGAATGATTCATTAGAAGCAGCTTTCATTGCAGCGTTGATTTCTTCAACTGTAACATTTTTCTTAAGAACTGAAACTAATTCAGTTATTGAACCAGTTATAACTGGAACTCTTTGTGCATTTCCGTCTAATTTTCCTTTTAAGTCAGGAATAACTTGTGCTATTGCTTTAGCAGCTCCAGTTGAGTTAGGGATTATGCTTGCAGCAGCAGCTCTAGCTCTTCTTAAGTCTCCTTTTCTGTGTGGGCCGTCTAATGTATTTTGGTCATTAGTGTATGCATGAACTGTAGTCATGAATCCTTTTTCTATTCCAAAATTATCATTTAATACTTTAGCCATTGGAGCTAAGCAGTTAGTTGTGCATGATGCTCCAGATATAACTGTTTCTGTTCCATCAAGATCTTCGTTGTTAACGTTGAATACTATTGTCTTTAAGTCGTTTCCAGCTGGAGCTGATATAACAACTTTCTTAGCGCCTGCTCTAACGTGAGCTTCTGCTTTTTCTTTCTTTGTGAAGAATCCAGTACATTCAAGAACAACGTCTATTCCAAGTTCTCCCCAAGGTAATTTTTCAGGATCAGCTTCTGCGAAAACTTTAACTTCTTTTCCGTTAACTACAAAAGCATTTTCTTTAACTTCGATTTCGCCTTTGAATCTTCCTTGTGCTGAATCATATTTAAATAAGTGTGCTAACATTTTTGCATCAGTTAAGTCGTTTATTGCAACAACCTCTAATCCAGGAACTTCAAGAATTCTTCTTAAAGCTAATCTTCCTATTCTTCCAAAACCATTAATAGCTATTTTTGCCATTCTAACTACCTCCAAAAATTTTAAAATTTCTAAAATTATATGTAAATATAATTATTAGCTAATTAAGGTGACTTCGATAAAAGTCATCGTAATTTTAGAAGGTTTAATGCCCTCTAAAATCTTAATTTTTTATTTAAAAAAGTAACTTCAAGACTTACCAGCTTAACTTTTAACTTAATTCTGCTTTTCTACACAAAAGTAGTAAAACGAAATTAAGTTAGTTATAAATATAGTAACTCTTTAGTTGCATTTTAAAAGCTTAAGTATCTCCATTGCTGCACCCTCATCCGTTATAAGTACACTATTACTATTATTGATTTCAGTTGCAACAATAGCTTCTGCCTTTGATTGTCCTCCAGCAACTGCTATGAGATTTTTTGCATTTTTTATATCTTCACTTCTTAATCCAACAGAAGGAGTTGAACAAACAACCTCACCGACACTGTTAAAAAAATAACCAAAAGCTTCTCCAACAGAACCTCTCTCAAGTATATCGGAAATTTCCTCTTTTCTAAGTCCTCTCCTTTTACTCATTTCATCGGCTCTGCCTATACCATATGCTATCACATCAGCCTTCCTTATGGTATCAATAACTTCTTTAATGCTATTTTCATTGAGAATCGCATTCATAGTCTGGCTGCTTAAATTATCTGGAACATGCAATAATTTATAATTAGCTTCAAGCTTATATGCAAAATTTGCTGCCAAAGTATTTGCCTCAGTCTCAACTCTTCTCGCCATTCCGCCTCTAGCTGGAACAACAATAGCATTTTTGTAATTATGTGCACTAGAAAAATTGTCAATTACTTTTTTCATTGTAGTTCCGCCGGTAATTGCAATAATATTTCCATCTTCAATTACTGATTCAATATACCTTGCAGCGGTTCTTCCCAATTCTTCTATTACTGTTTCCTCTTCTTCCATATCTCCTGGAACTATAATTACTTTTTTTATATCCAATTTTTCTCTTATACAATTTTCAATATCAGTTAACCCTTTGAAGTCTCTTATAAAATTTTTAAGTTTTTCTATAATTTTTTCTCCATCAGCTGTAACTGACATTCCTGGTGTTCCTATGCTAATTAATTTTTGCTCCTTTAGAAAATTAACTTCAGTCCTAACTATTCTTTCGCCTACTTCTAATTTATTAGCCAAACTTCTTCGTCCAATAGGCTGATTATAATAAATTGTTCTTAGGATATTGTATCTCTTTTCAAGCAAATTCATAAGCTCTGGAACAATTTTTTGCTGTAACTTTAAAATCTCATGCACTTAAACCACCTCGCTGGCCTCACAACGTCCCAGCAACTTAATTCATGTCCCACTTAGTATTATAGAATAAAATTTGGATTTTTTAAATAGTATTTATAAAAAAATATTATTTTTTCATTTATTTCTACTTTATTTACGTGATTTTGGTAACATTTTTCCCTTTATTACCAAGATTTATGAATTAAAAACGTTTCCTTTTGCTTGATGCTTTTATGTTCATTTCTTCTCTATATTTTGCAACTGTTCTTCTTGAAATATTCATGCCTTTTGAATTTAATATTTCTGAAATTTTTTGGTCTGAAAGCGGACTTACCTTATTTTCATTATCAATAAGTTCCTTAATACTTTCTTTTACAGCTATTGAAGACAAATCACCTTCAGAAATCTTCACATTTTGTATTGCCGTAGTAAATAAATCTTTTATTTTCACAATACCATTATCTGTATAAACGTACTTTTCCCTTATAGCTCTACTTACAGTTGATTCATGCATATTAATCTTATCAGCTATGTCTTTAAGTGTCATTGGTCTTAGGTACTTAGAGCCATTATGGAAATATTCACTTTGGTAATCAACAATTTCTTTTAAAACAGAGTATAATGTGCTTTTCCTTTGCTCTATGCTCTTTAATAAAAACATTGCACTATTAAGTTTACTTTTCACATATTCCTGTGTTTCTGCATTTTCTGATTTTTTATCGTTTATTATATCTTTATATGTAGTATTTATGGATAATTTGGGAGTGGAACTTTCGTTCATTACAATAAAGAATTCATCATCTATTTTTTTTATAGCAGCATCTGGTACAATGAATTTTGTTTCATCTCCTGTATAAAAGCCTCTTGAGGGTTTTGGTTCGAGTTTCTTTATAATGTCTCCATACTCCTGAGCTTTTTTAGGACTTATTCCAAGTTCCTTAGCTATAACATTATATTTATTTTCTGCAATGTTATTAAGGTGTTTGTCAATTATTAAAAACAAATTATCATCATAAATATTTTTTTTCTCAAGTTGTATTTTTAGACATTCCCCTAAATTTCTAGCTCCAACGCCATCAGGATCAAGTGATTGCACTATTTCAAGTGCCTCTTCAGCAATTTCTTCATTAATCTTTAATTCACTTGCAATTTGCAAAATATCATCTGGAAGATACCCTTTCTCATCCAAATTTTCAATTATGTATTCGCATATTTTTCTTGTTTTTATGTCCAAATTAACTTCACCAATTTGCTTCAAAAGGTATTCTTGAAGAGATTCCTCATTACTTATAAAATTGAATGGCGAAACTTCCTCATTTTCTTTTCTATAAGTACTTTCATGCCCATAATTATCAAACTCTAAATACTTTACGAGTTCTTTGTAATCGATTTCTTCATTAGTTTCCTTATTATCAGTTTTATCTGTATATTCTGTTTCAAGAAGTGGATTTTCTTCAATTTCTTTTTCAACATATTCATTTAATTCTAAGCTTGACATCTGCAATAGTTTTACAGACATTTGCATTTGCTGTGTCATAACAAGTTTTTGTTGTTGGCTTAAATTTAAATTAAAATCTAAATTCATAATTATCACCCAATTACTAAAAAATTAAGACCATCACACTGTACTTATTATACCATATAATTCAAAATATAAATTAAAATTTAAATGGGTGAAGCAATAATATTGCAGGACATTAAATAAATGTCATAAATCTAAGAAGCTAATTGTTAAAATCCTAAGAAGTTTCAATAACTCGCTGGACGCTCAAACAAATTGAAACTTCTAAGTCTTTTAACAATTAACTTCCAAGATTTATTGACTTTTATTTAAATCGTCCTACAACATTATTGCTTCACCTAAACCATGGGTTTAAGGAAAAAATTCCTTCGTACCTACGGAATTTTAAAATACTACAGAAACATAAGCGTCTTTAATAAATCAATATATTTTACAAAAGTATTAGTAATTTCTATATTTCAATCATTTTATTTATAATTGCGTTTCATTTAAAATTTACATAATAAAAATAATTCCAAAAAATATTTATAATTAATAATTTTCAATAAAAAATATTCCTGCTGCCGCAGAACCAGAATGAGTTCCAACTACGCATCCAACTTCACATTCTATAAATTCACTTTCTTCTTCACTTACCTTTTCTCTTAAAGCCGGAAGTATATCGGTTTCTCCAACATGCAGTAATATAGAAGTTTCCCCTTTTGCTATGCCTTTTTCATTTACATAGTCATTAATTACTCTAACTGCTTTTTTACTGCCTCTAACCTTGTCCATAATTGCCATTTCGCCATCTTTTACTTCGAGAATTAATTTTATGCCTAAAATATTTCCTATGGCACCTGCTGTTTTAGATAGTCTTCCACCCTTTACTAGGTTGTCTAATCTTTCAAATGCTAAGGCACTTTTTACATGAGGTATCGTCTCAATTATTTTTTGTTCTATTTCATTGATGTTAAGTCCTTGTTCCCTTAATTTACAAGCTTTTATAACTAAAACTCCAAGCCCAGAAGTCACATTAAGACTATCAATAATTACAATATCAGAAGTCTCTAACATTTCTTTTGCAATACATGCTGATTGGTAAGTACCACTCATTTTAGATGACATGATTATACTTACTATTTTGTAGCCTTCCTCTAGATACTTTTTGTAACAATCATAAAATCTCTGCGGAGTTACTTGAGATGTTGTGGGAAAAATCTTTTCTTCATCCATTATTCTTAATAATTCTGGAAGTTTTATATCAACAATATCAAGATACGGCTTATCATTTATATTTACTATTAAAGGCAAAACCTCAATATCATATTTATCTATTACCTCTTGTGGTAAATCCGCCGTACTGTCAGTTATAATTTTAATTTTTTCCATACATTCTCTCCTTCCTATTTCATGTTTGGAAAGTCAAACTGCCTTATTGCCTCGTATGCCACTATTGCAACTGTATTGGACAAATTTAGAGATCTTGTAGATGTTTTTACCATAGGAACTCTTATGCAATTTTCTGCATTATCTTCTCTTATATAATCAGGAAGACCACAAGATTCCCTTCCAAAAACCACAAAATCACCTGGTTTAAATTTTACTTCATCATAAAATTTATGTCCATGAGTAGTTGAAAAATAAAAAGTTGAATCTTTATATTTTTCTCTTAATTCCTCGTAGGAATCATATAGGCTCATGTCAAGATCTTTCCAATAGTCAAGTCCTGCTCTTTTTAAATGTTTTTCATCAAGACTAAATCCAAGAGGTTTAATTAGATGAAGTTTAGAATTTGTAAGCACACAAGTCCTAGCTATATTTCCTGTATTTTGAGGAATTTCTGGTTCAAATAACACTATATTTAAATTTTCTGTATCTAAAATCATTTTACATCTTCACTCCTAAATAAAATATACTTATTATATATTACTCTAATAACTTCTTTCAGTAAAGTTTCAATAGACTTATTATTTTTTTTAATATTCCTAAATAAATTTATTTATTGCTTTTGCAACTCCCGAATTATTATTTGTATCAGTTATATAGTTTGCAATTTCTTTTACTCTTTCCTCTGCATTACCCATTGCAATTCCAAGTCCCGCATATTCTATCATTGATATATCATTTTCATTATCTCCGATACATATTACTTCTTCTCTTTTTATATTATAAAATCCTGTAAGCACCTCTACTGCCCTTCCTTTTGATACACCTTTACACATAATTTCAAAATTGTTTTTAAAAGAACTTACAACTTCAAATTCACTGAAAGCCTCTATTTCAGCTCTAGCCTTATTTAACTTTTCAATATCATTTTCTATACATATACACTTTAATATTTCGTCCCCCTCTTCTTCTATAGCCTTCATCATATCTTCTGTGTATATAAGTCTAACCTGCTGTTCCTTTGGAAGATCCTTATTCATCCTCACATAGGCATTTCTTTCATCAAAAGGTTTATTCGTTATTACAGCATCGCAGGTATTAAAAAATATTGAAATATCGTATTTATTAATTGTAGAAAAAATTTTAGTTGCTTTTTCACGTCCAAGTACAGATTTATAAATTACCTCATCACTATCTTTATCTTTTATATAAGCACCGTTAGATGCTATAACAGGAGCCTTAATTCCAAACATATCTGCATAAACCTTTGCATTTGCAAACAACCTTCCTGTACATACTGCCATTTTCATACCAGCATCGTGAGCTGCTTTTATTGCTTTTAAATTTTCCTCGCTAACTATTTTATCATCACTTAATACAGTTCCATCCATATCCATGCATATTAGTTTGTATTTCATCCTATCAATCTCTCCTCGTTTATTTAGAGTATAGTGAATGATGAACCTAAATGAGCTAACACCAAAACCCATAGTATTTTTACCTTCACTCTACTTACTACTCTCTAATATAATTAATTTAAAAGTAATCATCTTATTATTTTTAAAAAATCTACATTTACTATTTTATCACAAAGTTTTTATATTATATACTTTTCTACAGATAAACAAAAAAATCAAAATGGAGACAATCCACTAAAGATTTATCTCCATTTTATATATAATTATAATAACAAAGGCTGATTTAATGGTTACTTTATATGTTGGAAAAATATATTACATATTTCACTCCAGTTTTCCTTTTTCAAATCTATAACTCAGCTTTTATCTGTCTACAACTTTTTTCTTACCAAGAAATTGCAAAAGCTGATCATAATATGGGAAACCTTCATTATCTCCCTTTACCATTGTTGCCATTGCACCAACAGCATTTCCAAGCCTTCCGCATTCCTCTATACTTAATTTCTTTAATATTCCTGATAAAAAACCTGCTGCAAATCCATCTCCTGCACCAACCGTATCTACAGGATTTTCAACTTTAAATCCAGCTACATAAACATCTTCTTCACTATTTGCTACATAACAGCCTTTAGCTCCAAGCTTTACTGCTACTGTTTTGCATCCAAGCTCCAAGAATTTCCTTGCAATTTCTTTTTCGTCGCTAGTTCCAAGAAGCATTTCTCCTTCTTCATTGCCCGGTAATATTATATCTGATTTAGCAGCAATTTGAAGTAACACACTTTTTGCGTTTTCAATACTCCACAATTTTAATCTAATATTGGGATCAAAAGAAACCGTTATTCCATTTTTATTTGCTATATCTAGTACTTTAAACACCACTTCTCTAGCAGTTTCAGATAAGGCTGGTGTTATACCTGTGATGTGAATTATTTTTGCACTTTTTATATATTCTTCGTCTAAGTCCTCTATGCAAATTTTACTTGCTGCGGAACCTTTCCTATAATAATATACATTTGGATTCTCACCATAGGATTTTTCTTTAAACATGAGTCCAGTACTTGCTTTATCATCAAATTTTACTCTTGAAACATCCACTCCATCGCCACGAATGATGTTTTCTACATATCTTCCAAATTCATCATCGCCTAATCTTGAAAACCATCCAGCTTCATGTCCAAGTCTTGCAAGTGCCATGGCAACGTTAGAATCAGCTCCGCCTACTGCCTTGCTAAAGCTATCTACATATCTTAAAGGTGAATTTGTTTCTGGATTAAAAACTACCATTGACTCTCCAAAAGTTATTACTTCCATTAACCCCACACCTTTCTTTATTCTCTAGCCTTTCTTACTGCTTCAACAAATTTAGCTGCTGTTTCAGTTACTAAATTGTAATCTCCTGTTTTTGCTCCTTTAGTAAGATCTCCACCTGTTCCAATAGCAACTGCACCTGCTTTTATCCATTCGCCTGCATTTTCTACGTTAACTCCACCTGTTGGCATAAAATTAGCTTGTGGAAGCGGTCCTCTAAAAGATTTAATTATGGCAGGACCGTAAGCATTTCCTGGAAAAACTTTTATAACATCTGCACCATATTCTAGTGCCATAACCGCTTCTGTAACCGTCATTATTCCTGGCATTACAGGTATTGCATATTTGTTACATATTTTAATAGTATCTAAATTAAGTGATGGACTAACTATAAATTCTGAACCTGCAAGTATGCAAAGTCTTGCTGTTTCTGGGTCAAGAACAGTTCCTGCACCTATAACTGCGTCTTCATTCTTATATTCTTCAGCTAATTCCTTTATAATATCTACAGCGCCAGGTACCGTCATAGTTATTTCAAATATCTTTATTCCACCTTTTTTTATTGCATCTATCATTAATTTTGCTTGCTCTTTAGATTCTGATCTTATTACTGCAACAACACCTGCATCTATTATCTTTTCTATAGTTTCAAATTTTTTCATATTATTATCCCCCATTCCAATTAAAGCGTTACTCCATTTTTAAATATTGATATTTCTCTTATGTTATTCTTTTCATTATTGGCAAGTTCTCCATTTGCAACACTAATAACATAATCAATGAAATCTTCCACTAAGCTATCCATAGTCTTGTCTTGTACTAAGCTTCCTGCGTTAAAATCCATCCAATGCTTCTTTTTAGTGTATAACTGAGTATTAGTAGATACTTTTACCGTTGGCACAAATGTACCAAAAGGTGTTCCTCTTCCTGTAGTAAATAAAACAATATGGCATCCAGCAGAAGCAAGTGCTGTGGCTGCTACCAAATCATTTCCAGGTGCGCTTAAAAGATTAAGTCCCTTTTTTTCTAAAACTTCACCATACTTTAAAACACCTACAACCTCACTGCTGCCTGATTTTTGTGTACAGCCAAGTGATTTGTCTTCTAAGGTAGTTATTCCTCCAGCTTTGTTTCCGGGTGAAGGATTTTCATACACTGGCTGGTTATAACTCATGAAATATTTCTTAAAATCATTTACAAGGTTAACAGTTTCATTAAAGATTTCCTCATTTTTAGCTCTAGCCATTAAAATAGTTTCTGCTCCAAACATTTCAGGCACTTCTGTTAATATAGTTGTTCCACCTTGTGCAACTAAGAAATCAGAGAACTTACCCAAAAGTGGATTAGCTGTTATTCCAGAAAATCCATCTGACCCTCCACACTTAAGTCCTATTTTTAATTCTGATAAAGGTACGCACTCTCTTTTATCTAATTTAATAACTTCATAGAGTTCCCTTAATAGTTTAGTTCCCTCTTCAACTTCATCTTCTACTTCCTGTGAAATTAAGAATCTAGTTCTCTTTTTATTGTAAGTTCCTAATGATTTTATAAAATCCGACATGGTATTGTTCTCACAACCAAGTCCAAGTACTAAAACTCCACCAGCATTAGGATGTTTAACTATATCCCCTAATATTGTTCTAGTGTTAACGTGGTCATTTCCAAGCTGAGAGCATCCATAATTGTGTTTAAACACGTGTACCTCAGAGAAAGAAGTTTCTTTTTGAAATTTTTGAGCTATTAAATCAGCTATTCCATTAACACATCCAACTGTAGGTACTATCCACAATTCGTTTCTTATGCCAACCTTTCCATCTTCTCTTTTATAACCTTTAAAAGTTAAACTTCTATCCTTGAAATTGTTTAGAAAACTCTTTTTGTTATAAGAATAATCCTTAATTCCATCAAGATTTGTCTTTACATTGTGAGAATGAACCCACTGACCCTTTTTAATATCAACTGTAGCATGTCCTATTGCAAAGCCATATTTATTAATATTTTCACCTTGCTTTATATCCAAAATTGCTATCTTATGTCCTCTTTTAACAGGTTCCTGAAGTATAATTTTTTCTCCATCAACTTCTATAACCTCAGCCTTATCAAAATCGGTTAAAGCTACAACCACATTATCTTCTTCATTAATTTTTAAGATATTTTTCATGAGCTACACCACCTTTTTGCTACATTACAGTTTTTAGTGCTTCTGCTATTCCCTCTTTTTCTATTTTTATAAGATTTTCTGTAACGGCTTCTGTTAAACCTTCTACTTTATTCAAATCCATTTTCCAGTTCTTTTCATAACCTAATACTGAAGTTACTAGTGTCTTGTATCCAGCATCAGTTCCATCACATTTTGACCATAAATCAGAATATAATTCTAATATATCTTCATTATCTGCAAGTTTAATATTTTCATTTCCTCTTTTACCCTTGTAGAATTTTATTAGGGCTGCTAAAGAAAATACGAGTTTCTTTGGAAGTACCCCTTTTCTCTTTTTATACTCCAATAAAGATGGTAAATCTCTAGTTTCAAATTTTGACATAGAGTTTAGTGCAATGCTCATAAGATAATGCTTTACAAATGGGTTTGTAAATCTCTCCAAAACAGCACCTGCAAAATATTCGAGTTCTTCTTTTGGTAAATCTAGAGTTGGAATTATTTCTTCATATACTACTTCATGTAAGTACTTTCCTATTACCTCATCTGCAACTGATTCTCCCACTGTATCTAAGCCATAAAGGTAAGCCACTGGAACAAGTGCCGTATGAGCTCCGTTAAGTATTCTTACTTTTCTTGTTCTGTATGGTGTAACATCTTTAACAATTTTTGTATTTAAACCTGCTTTTGCAAATGGAAGTTCATTTCCAATCCATTCTGGTCCTTCTATAACCCATAGGTGGAAGTACTCTCCAACATCAACCAAATTATCTTCATAACCTAATTCTTTAAGTACTTCATCTATTGTATCTCTTGGATATCCTGGAACAATTCTATCTACTAGTGTACAGCAGAACGTATTTGCTTCTTTTAACCAAGTCACAAACTCATCACCTAAATTCCAAAGTTCTGCATACTGGAATATAATTTTTTCAAGTTTTTCACCATTTCTGTCAATAAGCTCACATGGAATAATAACTAGTCCTTTATCCTTAGCTCCATTAAAAGCTTTAAATCTTCTGTATAATAATGCTGCTAATTTGGCTGGATAGCTGTTTGGGCATATATTTTCCAGTTTATCATTTTCATCAAAAGCTATTCCTGCTTCAGTAGTATTTGAAATAACAAATCTTATTTCTGGCTGCTCTGCAAGTTTTAAATATTCTTCATAATTAGAGTATGGATTTATTCCCCTACTTATGCTATTCATCACTTCATGTACTTTAATTGGATTTCCATCTTTTACTCCCTGCAAATATAAGGTATAAAGTCCATCTTGAGCATTAAGCATATCAATTAACCCATTTGGCAAAGGTTGTACCACTACGACACTGCCATTAAAATCAGCTTTCTTATTCATTTCATTTACTTGCCAATCAACAAATGCTCTTAAAAAATTTCCTTCTCCAAATTGTATAATTCTTTCTGGATACTTTTTATAATTTTTATAACCTTCTTTATTTAGCTTCATAAATTATCCCTCCAAAATATAATCGCACTTTGTGCACACGTTAACAATTTTCATGTCAAAAAGCATTTTTAGCTTTTATATTATTTTTTTAACTGAATCTCTTTTAATAAGCTTAGTATCAATATATAGTTTTTCGCCTTTTGCTTGAGGCTTATCAATTATTTGAAGCAATTTTTCTGAACCTACTACTGCTATTTTATGTGTTAATTTTCTTACTGTAGTTAATGCTGGTGAAACATAATTGCAAAATATATTATCATCAAATCCTATTATAGAAATATCCTCTGGAACTCTTAAGCCTTTTTTTTGTATGGCTCTCATTGCGCCAACTGCCATATCATCATTTGAGCAAAATACTGCTGTCGGAACTTTATCTAAGTTTAAAAGCTTTTGCATAGCTTTAAATCCACTTTCTATGTCATACTCACCTTGAACAATATATTCATCATTGATTTTTATTTTACTATTAATCAATGCATTTATATATCCTTCTTTTCTAAATGTAGATGATTTAAATCCACTTTTTCCTTCAATAAGTGCAATCTCCTTATGTCCATTTGAAATGAAATAATTAATTGCCTCATAAGCACCTTCTTTTTCAGAAGACAATATATTTGTAATATTATCAGCTTCTATTTCCCTATTTAAAACAACTAAAGGTATCTCCTTACTTATAACATCGTATATGAATGTATTATCTTTTTCACTTTGACTTACAAGTATAATTCCATCAAATCGCTCTTTTGATATGGAATTCAAGTTCTTACAATCATCAATTCCCTTAATTACTAAATTGTAATTCTCACGTATAATGCTATTTACACCATCTATTGTTTCATGAAAAAAGCTTGGCGAAGTACCTTTGCTAATAGTCGAAAAAAACAATCCTATATTATAAGATTTATTTAATACTAAGCTCTTTGCATTAAAATTTGGAACATAATTAAGTTCATTTGCTATTTCCAATATTTTCTTTTTAGTTTTTTCTTTTATAAAAGGACTATTATTTAAGGCTCTTGAAACAGTTGTATGTGAAACATTAGCCATTTTAGCAATGTCCTTTATAGTAATACTCATATTTTCACCGTACCCTTCAAGTAAATTCCTTATATAATAATATCATAATAGTTTCCCTTGTGCACCATTATATGTTCATTTTAAAATAATTTTTTGCATTATTATAACATATATCTTGTACTATTTTTCCAAGTAATTCTTCATCATTTGGAAATTCACCGTTTTCTACAAAATCGCCAATGAATTTACACAATATTCTTCTAAAATATTCATGTCTAGTATAAGATAAAAAGCTTCTTGAATCAGTAAGCATTCCAATAAAACTAGAGAATAGTCCAAGATTTGCTAAAGCCTTCATTTGCTCAAGCATACCATCTTTGTTATCATTAAACCACCAAGCTGCGCCAAATTGAATCTTTCCTAAGGCTTCAGTTCCTTGGAAACATCCAAGCAATGATCCTATTACATAATTATCATTAGGATTTAAACTATATATTATTGTTTTTGGAAGTGAATTTTCCTTTTCCAAAGAGTTAAGCAATTTTGAAAGTGGCACTGAAACATTACTATCATTGACTGAATCAAAGCCTGTATCTGGTCCCATTTTTTCAAACATTCTGCCGTTATTATCTCTATAAGCATTCATGTGAAGCTCCATTGCCCAGCCGCGTTTAGCATAGTTTTTACCTAAAAATTTTAAAGTATAGGTTCTATATTTAGTTTCCTCTTCAAAGCTTACTTTTTCACCCTTTAATGCTTTTGCAAATATCCCGGAAACCTCTTCTTTTGTAGTTTCCATATAAGGTACATAATCTAGTGCATGGTCTGAAACTCTTCCCCCAACGGAATGAAAGAAATCTATTCTGCTTTCCATAGCTTCTAAGAAGTCGCTATAGCTATCTATTTTTTTACTTGAAGCTTGTTCCAATTTAGCAACCCAATCAGTAAAACCGTCTTTATTAATACTAAGTCCCTTATCTGGTCTAAATGCTGGCAATACCTCTACATCAAAATCTTTATCCTCTTTAAGCTTTAAATGATACTCTAATGAATCTGTAGGATCATCTGTTGTACAAATTACTTTAACATTAGATTTCCTTATCATCTCTCTAACAGTAAGTCCATCTTGCAATACTTTATTTGCCTTATTCCATATAAGCTCTGCATTCCTTTCATTTACAATTTCATTAATTCCAAAGAATCTTTGAAGTTCTAAGTGAGTCCAATGATATAATGGGTTACCTATTGCAGTTTGAAGAGCTTTTACATAGGATAAAAATTTTTCATAGTCAGTTGAATCACCTGTTATATATTTTTCATCTATACCTGTACTTCTAATAAGTCTCCATTTATAGTGATCGCCGTAAAGCCAAGCTTCAGTTATATTCTTAAATTTTTTATTTTCATATATTTCTTTAGGGCTTATGTGGCAGTGGTAATCTATTATAGGCATTTTTTCAGCATAATTGTGAAAAAGCTTTTTTGCAGTTTCTGTATTCAATAAAAATTCACTATCCATAAAATTTTTCATAAAGATATCCTTCTTTCATAAATAAGTATAATTTTTGGTAACGTTAACAAGCTTGTATATCTATATTATAACGCTTTTATTTTATTTATCAATAGTTTTTTGTGTACGTGAACATTTTTTATTTAAAACTTCTAGATTTTTAAAAACATTATTTATCAATAATAAAAATTAAGAGTAGCTTTATTCCTTACATTTAGAATATGCCACTCCATTTAAATATTACTTTTCAATATGTATGATTCCCTGTTCTATTGCCACTGCAACAGCCTCTGACCTAGAATTGACTTTAAGCTTACTATATATATTTGTTAAGTGAGCCTTGACGGTTCTTTCAGATATTCCCATATCAAAGGCTATTTCCTTACTTGTACAACCTCTTGCAATAGCTTGTAAAATAAATAATTCTCTTTCCGTAATTGCAATATTAAATGAATCACTGCTTTGTTTCTGTTCTTCTTTTTTAGCAGAAAAGATACTTTTACTAATTTCCGGCTGAATAAGTATTTCTCCCCTTATTGCAGCATCAACTGTTCTAATAAGATTTTCACGTGTAGTGTCTTTAAGCAAATATCCCTTAGCGCCAAGTGAAAGTGCTTCTCTTATTAAATTACCTTCATTGTATGTTGTCAAAATAATTATCGGCACCAAATTGCTTTTTTCATTTAGTGCTTTTATTGTTTCTATTCCATTCATTTTAGGCATACTTAAATCTAATAAAATTACATCTGGTTTTAGCTTTTCTATGAGCATTATGGCTTTTTCGCCATCTTCTGCTTCTCCTATAACTTCATAATTTTCTTCAGTCTCAAATATTAATTTTAGTCCCTCTCTGACTACAAAATGATCATCAACCACTAATATTTTTTTCTTATTCATTTTCGTTAATTTCTCCTTTCTTAATTGGTATTACAACACATACATTAGTACCAGATCTTTTTTTACTTTTTATTTCGATTTTCCCACCAATTGCATGCACACGTTCTGTTATACCCAATAGCCCATAATGTCCGTAGATTTTATCTAAATTACTAACCTCAAACCCTATACCATCATCTGCAATATTTATCTTTATTTCATCTTCAGTTTCCATTATTTTAATTAATGCATTTTTTGCTTTTGAATGCTTTGCAATATTATTTAAACCTTCCCTTACAATATATATAATATGCTTAAATTTATTGTAAGATATATCAGACTTTATTTTTATATTTTCTGAAACAGGAATATTTGACACAGCTTTAAAAGCTAATATTTCATTTTCTATTTTTTTAGTAAAGTCTATCTCTTCGTTTGTTTTAAATCGTAAATCATCTATAACAAGTCTAGAATCTGCTAGAGTTTTCCTCGCATGTTCCATTGACTTTTGTACAATTTCCTGAGCACGGTTTATATTTCCCTTATTTAAATTAGCATCTACAGCTTCTAACTGCATAATCACACCTGCAAGTCCCTGAGAAAGCGTATCATGTAAATCTCTTGCCATTCTCTGTCTCTCATTTGCTAAAGTTAATTCCTCCACTTTTTCATAGGCAAATTCAAGCTCTTTTAAAACTTTTTGAGTTTGTATGCGAGCCTTTACCTGTTTAAAAAATATAGCTGAATACGCACGAATAGCAGTATTTATAAGCATGAGGATTGGAATATACTTTATTAAATATCGCCATCCATCAAGTGTTACAATAGTACCACAAAATATACAGTAAAAAAAACTGGACGCAACAATAGCTTTTATAGTATTAGAATAAACTACTATACTTTGGAATATCAGCATTGGAATCAAGCCAAGAAATATAACCTCATAGGATTCACGCATTATAACTATGCAATTTAAAATTATCGCTCCCTGCACAACAAAATACAACCAATATCTATTTTTGAATATTCTGTCAAAAAACAGGTACATTAATAAATGTAGTGCCATTGCTAGTGTAAATCCAAATATTGAAACAAAGGATGATTTATATATTGCCTGTGTAAATATAACAGCAAAATAAACCAAAATAACTCCAATTATTATTGGCATTTTAGACAACCCAGTTTCATCTGAATCTACTACAAATGCCAGCCTAAGTATATTTTTCAAAGCCATCCTCCTCCTTTATGAAATTATGACATATACAAATTTCAATGTCAAAATCTATTACTATAGATATACCAGTTCAACTAATGAAATTCATGTGCACCATAATGCCCAGAATACGGCATTTTGGTACAAATAAATTTCAAGTTTCAAGATGGTTTATCTTTATTAAAACATTAAAGCAGCTGTAGCATTTAAAAACTTTCAAATACTACAGCTCCTTACTACTCTCTACCCTATTTTACTCATAGTTGTCAATAATTTATGCAATATCCTCTTCTTTTCCCTTATTTAACGCTTCTCCTTCAATATCAAACTTAGGTAAAATTTTATCTAACCATTTTGGTATATACCAAGCACTTTTCCCAAGCAAGGTCATAACCGCTGGTACAAATGTCAATCTTACCACAAAGGCGTCAAATAAAACACCGAAGGCCATTGGAATTCCCATAGATTTAATATTCATATCCGGCTGAACACCAAAACTTGCAAAAACAATAGTCATTATTAATCCTGCTGCCGCAACTACGACACCACTACTTTTTATTCCAGAAAAAATAGCTTCCTTTGCATTGCCTGTTTTCGTGAAATTCTCCCTCATTCGACTTACTAAAAACACTTCATAATCCATTGCTAAACCAAATAATATTCCTATAGCTATTACAGGGATAAAACATAATAATGGTCCTGCTTTAGCTATACCTAATAGGTCCGCAAAATTTCCTTTTTGCATAGTTAAAACATCAAAACCTAGTGTTGCAACTAAAGTCATTGCAAATCCAAGAACAGCCTTAATTGGTACAAGTATAGATCTGAATACTAAAAGCATCAAAATCAAAGCAAGTACGATAATAACTCCAGCAAATTTTGGAATTGCGTTGCTAAGCTTATTAGACGTATCTATATTAACCGCTGTTCTTCCTGTTACCATTAATTCAACATTATCATTCTTTTCAGTATCTGCACTTTTATCACGAATTGCATTAACTAAATCCTTAGTTTCTTTATCATTTGGTCCAGTTTTAGGTGTCACTTGAACCATCCCTATGCTTTTATCCTTAGTTGGCATTGCTGGTGTTATACTAGCTATATCTGGCAAACTCTTAATTTCTTTAGCTGCTTCTTGCATAGCTTTAAAAGAATTATTTTCTGCTTTAGATGCATCTAAAACAACTACAAGAGTACCATTAACTCCTTCTCCAAAGCCTTCTGACATAATGTCATAGCCTTTTCTTTCTGTACTTGTTTTTTGCATCATTCCATTATCAGGAAGTCCTAGTTCCATATCAGTAGCTGAATAACCAATTGCAGCAGTTATTACTAAAACAAGAATAATTGTAACAATTGGATGCTTAGTTACTATTCTTCCCCAAAGATTTGGTTTTTCATTTTTCTCTTTAGAAAATGATTCAGTAGAAACCTTATTCTTTTTCTTTGGACGTATATGATGTCCTGCAAGTCTTATAACTGCTGGAACTGCTGTAAGTGAAACCATTACTACAACAAGTACCATAGCTGCAGCAACCTCTCCCATAACTCCTAAAAATGGCACTCCACATAATGATAATCCACATAATGCAATAATAACAGTTGTTCCTGCAAATAAAACTGCACTACCTGATGTACCCATTGCTAGAGCAGCAGCTTCTTGTAATTCTTCACCTTCACTAAGATTTTGGCGATATCTAGAAATGATAAATAATGCATAATCAATTCCTACCGCTAAACCAACCATAGATGCTAAAGATATTGACATTGCAGACATGTCTACAACACTAGTTGCAGCCATAATGCCAAGTAATCCAGTAATTAATCCAATAAGCGCTGTTATTATCGGTAACCCCGCTGCTATAAGCGATCCAAGAGTAAAAGCAAGAACAATAAATGCTGCTATAATACTTACTACCTCAGAACTTCCACCAACTTCAGTTTTTGATAAAGTAACACTTCCTCCGAGTTCTGTTTGAATACCTGCATCTCTAGAGGTTTTTATACATTCTAGTACTTTATCTTTAGATTGCTGCGTAACCTTACCTGATTCAACATTATATGTAACATCTGCATAAGCAATTTTTCCATCTTTGCTAATAGTTCTTCTCATGTATGGGCTTGCTACTGATTTAACAGCCTTATCTTTTTTCTGTACTTGTTCCATAGTTTTATTTATAGCCTTCATCACCGATGGATCCTTCATTGTTTTTCCATCTTTAACTTTAAAAATAAGTCTTATAGTTCCATAGTCTGTAGTTTTTCCTGTAGCCTTTTGAAGCACCTCTCCTGCTTTTTGAGATTCTGTACCTGGAATAGTCATATCCCCTTTAAAATCAATACCATTACTTGCTACTAAACCAACTGCAACTACTATAACCATTATCCAAAATAAGATGACTCTCTTAGGTCTTCTGTAGCACCAATTACCGAGCTTGTACAATAATTTCGCCATAAATTTTCTCCTCTCAATATGTAATTTTTTATAATCTTAAAATGACTACTCATTTATCTTATAATTAATTTACGGCTGCAACAATTGTACCTTAGGGCAAAATGGTATGTACTTTTAGGTAAGGGTTAATTTTCTATTCTAAAGTTCCAATTGCCATAATCACAATATCCTCTGCTGTTTTTGCCACTTCCTCCACAGATGTAACCATTCCATCCTTAACCCATTTTTGCAATATGCCTAAGCATCCGGAACTTATAAAAACACAGAAATATTCCATTCTTTCTTTTGACACACTTTTAAAATTGTTAGAATATCTATCAATAAATCTTTCTTTTCCCATATTCATCAGTTTTAACGTAAACAATTTATCACCATGTTCACCTAATGTTAATACGTATAAATCAATATTCTCTTTTATATATTTAAAAATTTTAGCAATCACTACTGTAGAAGTAAGTTCATCCTCAATGTGATTGAGAGGTTCTAGTGCTTTTTCGAAATCCAACTGCAACTCATCTTCAATTTGTTTTAATAAATCATATATATCCGTATAGTGGTTATAGAAGGTTCCACGATTAATTTGAGCCTCGCAGCAAAGTTCCTTTATAGATATACTTTGAATTGGCTTTTGTTCTAAAATGTTTATAAATGCTTTTCTTATTAATAATTTGGTAACTCTAGTACGATGATCAATGCTTAGTTTCTTCAAAATAAAAACCCCTTATTCGACATTTTATATGTAATTTGTTCAATAACTATTCATTTTGTATAAATTTGATTATAGCTTGCAAGCCTAAATTTAATTATAATTTAATATAAACTGATATGAAATTCAATAAAATTAAATACATAATTTAATTTTTCAGGAGGAACCTTATGGATATAAAGCAAAAATTTCTAAACTCAACTTTAAACTCAATTAAATTCAAACTTATAATTGCCGTTGTAATCGTACAAATTCTTAGTACTAATATAGGCCAGGCTGTCAATTCAACTATTGCAAATGGTAGAAAAGCATTAGCAACTGCAGGTGTAAACACTAGCTCTTTTGATGGCACAATTGGTTTTTACGTATCCTCTGGCTTAAGTATTATAATTTCCGTTTTTATTATCGTTTTTGTCTACGATAAACTTGTTTTAAAAAGATTAAAAAAAGTATTAGATTACACAGAAAAACTTAAAAATGGAGATTTATCTACTGAACTTACTTTAAAAGGTAATGATGATATAAGCAGATTAGGAGCAGCTTTAGATAAAGCTACTTCAAATATCAAATTACTGTTATCTGATATATCTGATACTTCAAAAGTCATGAATACTTCAAGCCATGAACTATTAATATCTACCAAAACTTCTTCTTCAAGCATAAATACCATTAATTCAACATCATCTATACTTTCTGAAGATGCTTTGTCTTTAATGAATTCTACTCAAAAAGCAAATCTATCAATTGCTGAAATAGTAGATACAAACAAATCGCTTTTAAATAAAATAATGATTGCGCTAGATTCATCAAATGAAATGGAAGCAAGGGCAGCACAAATGAAGGAAAAAGTAACTAATTCCCTTGATAAAGCTAATATGACCTACAGTGAAAAACAAGAAAAAATCCTAAGAGCCATTGAAGCCGGTAAAATAGTGGAAGAAATCAAATTAATGTCTGATACAATAAAAGAAATTTCTGCTCAAACAAACCTCCTTGCATTAAATGCATCTATAGAAGCCTCAAGAGCTGGAGAACAAGGTAAAGGATTTGCAGTTGTAGCTGGGGAAGTAAAAAAATTAGCTGAGGAATCTACAGAGGCTATTTCCAATATTGAAAACCTAGTTACCCAAATAAGAGAAGTTTTTGATAACCTTTCAAATAGTTCTCAAGATATTTTAAACTATATTGATAATAATGTTAAATCTGATTATGAATTGCTACTTCAAACAGGTGCTCAATATCAAAATGATGCAAAACTTATAAATAAAATATCTACTGAAGTAAATTCATCTGCTGAAATGATGAGCACATCAATTGACGAAATTAATAAAGTAATTGCAACCGTTATTGAAACGTCTGGAAAAGCTTCAAACTATACAGGTGAAATTAACGCTAGTTTATCAGAAATAAATTTAGTTATGAATGAAGCTGCTAATTCTATGCAAGATCAGTCTAATTTAGCAAATAAACTAAGCGAATCCATTCAAAGGTTTACTTTATAATATAAAATTATTGCGAAGCAATTAAACCAGAGTAGAGAGTAGAGTGATGGTTGATTTTTCTCCGCTATAGCTTTGAAAAATCTTAAAATTTATTTTTTGATTGCTTACGCAATCGCGGCATTGCTGTTGTCGGCAAAGCTGACGACAGTTAAGTTTAAGATTTACCTGACTCAAGGAAAGGTAAATCATCATTCACTCTACTCTCTACTCTTTACTCTATTTTTTAGTTCCATATTTAATTATTTTATAGTAAAAATGCATCAAGTGCTATGGTTGGTCTTCCATCATCCCCCCATGCAGATAATTTATATTTACTCCAACTATCTGCACCTTCAGGTTCCCAATAAAACACTCCAAGTCCCTTTCCTTCTGGAATTGCTTTTACTCTTTCAATTACCTCTTTTAGCATGTCATATGTATTCTGTGGCTTTAGATAATCTCCACCAATCTCGCATACCATTACTTCTTTTCCGTATCTTGATATCATTTCAAGTATATTATTTTCTAAATTCTCTATTGTTTCTGTATAATCTTTATTAAGCCAATATGGATAATACGACATTCCTATAATATCATATTTGCCACCATTCTCTTGATGCTTATCAAAAAAGTTAACAAATCTTGCTCTATCATCACCTTGGTCAAGATGTATAATGACTTTTGCTTCATTATCAACAGCTTTTACAGCATCATATCCGCTATTTAATAATTGTGTTAATTGTTCAAAGTTATCTATACTACCTTCCGGCCATAACATTCCAAATGGAATTTCATTACCAACCTGCACCCATTCAGGTTCTACCCCATTTTCTTTTAACGTTTTCATTACCACCAAGGTGTAAGAATAAACATCCTCTTTTAATTGCTCAAAGCTATGATTTTTCCAAGCTGCGGGCTTTTTCTGTTTTTCAGGATCTGCCCAGCTGTCACTATAATGAAAATCTATCATTATTCTAAAGCCCATATTATTTGCACGCACGGCCATCTCTACTACTTCTTTAGTGCTGCAATGTCCGCTTGCTTTGTGATTAGATGGATTAACCCATGCTCTAAGTCTTATAGAATCTATTCCATGTTCTTTTAAAATTTCAAGACAATCCTTTTCTACACCATAATCATCATAGAATTTATACCCTGTAGCTTCCATCTGCTGTAGCCACCCAATATCCGCTCCTTTGGCAAAATTTCTTAATAATTTATTATTAGAATCTTTCATCTTTAGTCCCCCTACCTCGTATATAGATAAACACTTTGAAAAATTAAAATTGCTTATACCAAATTCATCCTGTTAAATTACAATTTGAATCAGAGTAGAGAGTAAAGAGTAGAGAGTAGAGTGATGGTTGCTTTTTCTCCGCTAGCGCTACGAAAAATCTGAAAACTTATTTTTTTATTGCTGCGCAATCGCGCCATACATGGCGTTCAGCGAAGCTGACACCATTTAAGTTTAAGATTTACCTAAGCAGCGCGAAAGGTAAATCATCCTTCACTCTACTCTCTACTCTTTACTCTGTTTTCTGCTCGACAAATTGTAATTTGTAAGGATAAACCTAGTATTCAGAATTTCAAGTGGTTTATCTTTAATAAAGCTTCAATATATATTTTAATGTATTCGTTTTCTTATGTCTAGAAAAAATTTCAAAGCACAAAGTACTTCAACATAATATAGATAGACAACTTGAAACATTGAAATTATAAATACAAAATGTATCCTTATGCTAATATTTTCAATTCACAATTCACAGTTCACAATGCACAATGAAGGATGATTTGCCTTCCTTTCGTTAGGCAAATCTTAAATTATAAGCTCCGCCTAGCACCATAAATGGTGCTATTGCGTAAGCAATAAAAAAATAAGTTTTAAGATTTTCTGCAGCAAAGCGGAGAAAAATCTTCCTTCATTGTGAATTGTTCATCGTGAACTGTGAATTGAAAAATATTGCTGTCAGGATAAACTTGGAATCCTCAATTTTAATGTTCCATATTGCATATATATAAATATTTTAGTTGTTCTTCTAATTGCTTTTATATAATATCATTAGAATTATTATAACTAATAAAAAGTAGAAGAACAAAATTCTCCTACTTTAAAAACTATTTTCATTATATGTTTATTTGATTATCATCTTACAGTTTTATAATAAAAACTCTAAATATGAAATTGAGATACAAAAGCCTTAAGCATAGGCGGAAAATCTATATTTCCCAAATTCTTTGTAAGATTTAACTCTATAATCAAAGCCAAAAACAAAATAACACTACACATTAATAACTTTTTATTTTTCTTTAACATAATATTTCAATCCCCCAATATTTTAAATAAAAACGATTAAAAAATATATAAATTCTTTTTAACTCATTTATACATCCACACATCTTTTGTGCATTTACATTACCTACCCAACATTGCATAAGGTTCGTGCTAATTAACTCTTCCAATATCATATCTTCTTTAGAAGTTCCTGTTTTTTCATCAAAATCAAGATATGTTAAATACATCAGTATTTTGTATTTAGAAAACACTTAATAGAAGAACTCGGAAATTCTAAAATGACTTCGATAGGGAGAAAATTTCTTATTGAATATGGCAGTACCGAAAAACAAAAATAAAAAAAGGATAACAAACTTGCTATCCTTTTCTACTTTTCGTTAATAATTAGGGTTGTAATCCGATTTTGTCCACATATATGTTTTAGGAATTGGTGAACTTACTGCACCATAGGCAAATCCTAAAGAAATCCCTCCATCAATACCAATACTAATGCTAGGTGTTATTGGAGAAAGTGAGTGAGTATATTCTGAATGATAAGTAAGTGAGCCAACATAAAAATCTGTACTCACAAGTACATTCATACTATATCCTGTCTTGGGATACTTATATAAACCTTGTTTGTATTGATTTGAACCATATAATGTACTTCCATCAAATGAAAAATACTCCCCGCTTAAATTTCCACCTGCTCTGCTAAATGCCTCACTTGAATGATCAGTTTCGCTAACATATTGATTTGAGTCTGAATCATAATAAGTAGCCCCATCTTCAGTTTTATATAATTGTAACTTAGTTGCAGAAGCCCAAGCATTAGCAAAAGCATCATCATCGCCAATTAAAGGAGCTTGATTCCAGTTCCATCCACTTGTAACATACACTTGCGTTTTGAAAGTTTTACCCATATATGGTTCGTCATAAAAGTATCCATCAAGTGAAGCATATACAGTACAAGTTGCTGATGAAAGAGAGAGAGCTGAAATTTGTGATGATATTAAATTAGCTAATGATGATATATTTTGTGAACTTATAGAGTCTAAATCTTCACCTGCTATGTGTATTGCTTGAATTCTATTTTTTTCTATTCCCATACTTAATAATGAAGAATCACTTTGCTTAGATAAGTCCCTCATTCTTTGTATATATAGACCTACTTTTGAGCCTTTTTCATTAGGTAATAATCCTTTTGATGCATCTTCAGCTTTGCACATGTCAAATTCATTAAACGTAGTTTTGGATACAGTTTTAGAATTTGAATTTAATCTAGATTCTATAAAATTAATTTTTTCTGATTGAGAGGATTGTGAAGAATAAATTTTAGATACAAGATCAAAGTTTTTATCAACTTTATTCACAGAAGTTTTTGTAGCTGCTGATACTCTTATAGTTGAAAACAACAAGTTAACGAAATCAATGTTACAAAGCATATAATTTTCGATAATTTCTTTTTTATCATTTTCTTCCCCCCACTTTTTCACAATTAAAAAATTTTTTTTACTGTACAGTAATATCATTGTAGCTTAAATATGGAAATATGTCAATATTTTATATTAAATGTAATTTTATTTTTTAATATAGTATTTTTTCTTTTTTTATGGTATATTTTTTATTATAACTTGGTATTTATAGAAATATAACAGAAGGGAAGTCAACTGCTATGAAAGAATTTAGTGCATTAAAAATATTAGGAAAAGCCATAATCTATACACTTATCACCATATTTATGGCATTAATTTTATTCACGCTTTTTAATAATAATATTACTCATATTTCAGCACAACAAGCAGATATTTTATTGATAGTTTGTTTATTGGTAAGCATAATATTTACAATATATTTATGCACATTAATTATTATAAACTCTTTAAAAAGTAAATAAATTTGATTAATCTCCCGATTTGTATAATAAGTATTAGCTTACATAACAACAAAAAACTAAAAATATTTTAATTTAAAATCTTTTATAATAAGTTTTTAGACAAATTGAAAATATGACAAATAATAGACATCTTATAAACAGAGATGTTTATTATTTGTCCTTTTATTTCGTGCTCCTGAGCTATAAAATTATCACGTTCTTCTGTTGGTAGGTCTAAGAGTGCAAAAATTTTTGTTGCACCTAAATCTTTCAGCGCTGAAAGATTTGAAAACTCATTTGCTACTCTCATAAAATTTTTAGCCGTTGACGGACTAAACTCAACTTTTTCTTTCAACCAATTTCCCCACTCACCATGAGGTAATGATTCTTTTACCTTTATCATCCTTTTCACTATTTCTATAATATTTTGAGCTGTTTGCCGTTCATAGACTAATATCTCTGTCGTCAACTGCTCAATCTCTGGATTCGTTAAGCTATTTTCCATATTTAGTTTTCCTATTAGCTGCTTACCACACTTTTTTTGTATTTAAACTAAAAAAAGTAGAAGAATTTAATCTTCTACTTTAAATTAAAAAAGAAAACATGTTTAGCTGTTAGCATCGGTTGACTATCTATCATTGCCAAACTTTTGCCATTCCCATAACTTATAATTAAAGTTGAAAATAGAATTACTGCACATGTTAATGCTAATATTAGTTTCTTTTTCTTCACCATATTAATCCCCCATTTATTTAAATTTTGATACAAAATTAATAATCTCTTCAACCACATCGCTGTTTTTTCTATTATAAAAAGATATCAATTTATATATAAGATTGTGATTTATCTTTTCTTGTTTTGTTAATATAAATAAAGTTTTTTCTTTCACATTATTCATTTTTTCAACATTATTTGTAATTGCATACATTTCAATTAAATCACATAATACATTATTTGACAACACATAATTTTTTTGTTTTTCAGCTAAATCTAAAGATTTTAGGCAGTAATCCTCTGATAGATTTTCTTCATTAAGCTTTTTGTATATTTTACCTATTTCAAAATAAATATTTGCTATACTCAACGAATCATTATTCAAATTTTTTAAATAATCAGTTACAAAATTTAAATTTTCAATTGCCTTATCTTTCAAATTAATATCCAAGTATATATTAATAATATTTGTTGATATAATCACATACTTTTCCATGTCATTCTTCTTTATTAAATCTAAAATTTCATTAAAAACTTTAAGTGATTCTTCTTTTAAGTTCATTTCGTACAAGCAGACTGCTTTATTATTTAAAACATTAAACACTTTCTCTAAATCTGTTTTATCAAGTAATTCTTCTGCCTTTTTAATATTATCTAATGCCTTTTTATAATTATTTAACTTTTTATAATTTAAAGAGTTGTTATGCCTAAAAACAATAGTATTCTCTTTAGTCATATCATCAAATCGTTCTAACGCAAATTCGCAACATTTTATACTTTCATTATAATTGCCGATGTATATATACATTGCAGACAACTTTCTTAATAGCGTTAATAGTGATTGACTTAAGGAAATTTTATTCGTTAATTCCAAAGCTCTTTCATAATATGAGACACTCTTATGCATTTCATTTTGATTAAAAAAATAATCTCCTGCAAGTTCATATACTATTATTTTCTTATCCCTAATGTCCCAATTAATTAAAAACTCTTCTGTTTCCTTAAGTTCTTTAACAAAGCTATCATCCTTGCAAACAATTAATGTTTTTAGTTCATTTATGTGTTTATCCAGAACTTTGTTAGCTTGTTCAAGTTCACTCTCTAACAAATATTCCATAGTTTCAGTAATCTTAAAATGCTTTTTCTTAGCCATTTCATTCAAATTTTTTATAATTATCTCTGCTGTTTTTTTAGTTATGTTTGCCTTATTAGTCTCAATTTCACTGATTAAATTCCTTGTTATATCTTGTCCTGAAATTTCGTCTTGTCTTAAATCATATTTGGCTCTAATAGCTTTTAGTTTGTCACCAAATGTTAAAATAACTGTATTGCCAAAATTCACAATGCATAACTTCCTTCCCGTTTTATTATATATGGTTATATTAACATATAATACCATGTAAGTAAATATAGAAAATTACTTTTTCATCTGAAATTGCATTAATAAGTATTAATTCAAAAACAAAAACACACACTAAATTTGTGATAAATTCTAGTGTGCGTTTTCGCTATATTTTATTGACAAAACCTTGTGAGTCTTTTATTTCTTTGGTGCGGATAACAGGACTTGAACCTGCATGATTTCTCACTAGAACCTGAATCTAGCGCGTCTGCCAATTCCGCCATACCCGCATAACAACAATTTAATCTTATTATACTACTTTATGGCAAAAATTCAATAATAATTTAACAAATGACAATAAGCTATAAGTAGCTATTCCTAAAGGTATTTGAACAAATAGTACTTAACTATATTCTGCCTTTTTTTCACACTAGCTTCAAATTTCTTATAAGCTTCCTTCTTATTAAATTCAGTAACTTCTTTGTCGCTATAACATTCCAAATAAACTTCCTCTACTATTTCCCTCATAATACTGCTAAGTTCTTTGTATTTTATACTTTCTGCGAACTCAAATTCACTGCTTTCTTTAGGCTTACGAACACCAAGATATCTAAGTCTTTTTATACAATAATCATATAATTTTAAAGTATTTTTAGAATTAATCACCCTTTTAATAACATAAATTTTATAAAATACCCTTAAAGTCAAAATTAACACTAAAATAATTATAATTTTAATTAAATTGCTATATTTATATAAATCTATTCCACCCCTTGTGGCCTTAGAAAATTTCCTATTCTCTTTTTTAACTACGGATTTCTTTTTACTTTCTTTATTAATATTTACGCTTTTAACTGCTGTATCATTTTTGAGTTCATCTTTAGTAATATTGATAGTATTATCTTTTTTATGATTTTCATCATTAGTTAAATATTCTGCCGCTGTTGGAGTTGCATCTGCAATATACCAAATATTTGATTTTGGATCAATCATAACTTCTGTCCATGCATGTGCATCTTCATTGGTAACTATATAATCACCATCGGTATTTTTTCTATCAAACATTTTTACGCCTTCTACATATCTTGCTGGGACATTAGCTATCATACACATTACAGTCATAGCCGTAGCAAAGTAAACACAATATCCTTTTTTCTCATTAAACAAAAAATTATATAATAAATTACTGTTTATATCTGAAACCTGAAGAGAATATGTATAATTGTTTTTTAAATATTGTTCTATCCTATACACTTTTTCTGCATCAGATTTAGATCCTTTAACAATTTTTTTAACAAGTTCTACTACCCTTTTATCGATATTAGAATATCCATTCATATAGTCGTTATTATATGCCTTATAATTTTGGAATTCTTTTTTACTGAAAGTTGTCTTTCCACTATCATTAGAAAAAATTAGATTTTTACCAACCCCGTCTGCATAAGCTTTATCTAAATTAATTTGGTTTTCATAATCATAATAAGTTATATCATATGTTCCTTTATCCGTATTATCATCACTATTATGTTTAGAAAGTCCATGAAACAGGCTAAAATCAGTATCAATTTTATTTACACAATACGTATAATACGGATAAAATATAAAATTGCTGTAATTAATAAATTCTACCTTCGATTTTTTAACTCCAAGTTTTTTAAGTGCAGAATAACCTGATTTCTCCAATACTGAATTTGAACTATTGGAATATTTTTTATCATATATATAAGTATCACTTGGTATATAATTAGTATCGCTGTAACTATAATCCCAAGTATTAGTCTTATCATCATATTGATTTTTAATAACTCCTTTTAAATACATAGGTTTGCTTGCTTTAACCTCAAAGGCAGGCGTATTATCAATAGTAAGCGATCCTCCAATCTTTTCCTTGCTCATTTCAGTAATACTATCTATTCCAGAGAATTTATGTTCACTTAAATCGTCGTAGGTATTTATACTTGAGCCAATACTGCTAATATTTTTATATATCACACCTGAATATTTACCAGAATGAGCTAGCGATATATTATTTAAAACTGAAAACACAATTATACTTATAAATAAAGGGCATAGCAAACTAGCTATAATTATATTAAATTGCTTTAGCTTATCTTTATTTGCCCTTCTATAAATAGAATAATAATTGTCAAATATACATGTAAATATGGCTATTGCGGAGTAGAATAGTGCATAATTCTCTAGTATATTTTGATAATGCCAAAACCAAAGTACAATCATTAAAACTATGTTTATGCCAACTTGTATTTTATTGTTTCCATTTACCGCTGCAGTGCAATAAAAAATTCCAATTAATGATTGAAAAATAATCATATATGGTAAAAGCAAACTAAATCTTATTGTCTGTAAGCCGTTATAAAAATTCACAATTTTATTAGGGAAGTCCACTAACAAAGAATAAACCACATTGCCACTAAGCAAGCTAGTCAATGTAAAATAAATCGCTAAAAATATTGGGATAAAAGCTATTACAACTAATAAAATTCCTTTTTTTCTATAAATCATTTCTAAAAAACTATATGTAATTGCAGCTATAAAAAACAATATTGTAGTACATAATAAATAGCTTTTAGCATCACTAATCAAAAAGCAATCTTTAAATATTATTGACATAAATATAAAATTAATATAAGCAATCACAATTTGTAATATTCTCACACTTTTCACCTATCTTCTTAAAGATATACCGTTTGAAACTTCAAAATTAACTTGTACCAAAATGCCATTTTCCGGTCACTATGATGTAAATTAATTTTGACAGTTGAAATGGTTTATCTATACTAATTTTTAAACATTGAATTTAAATTAAAATATTGAACCATAGGCTTATTTAAATGTTCATAAATATCATTATCCAATTTATCATCAAAATAGAATACCAAAACTTTCATTTGCGCATTTTCTAATTCTCTTATTTCATTTTTTATTTCATCATCAATTTTAAAAACTACAATACAAATTAATTCTCTTTGAGTCATATCCTTCATGCAGATTTTAAGCGAATTAAAAAAACTTTCCCTTTCAGCGCATTTGTTTTTTAAAAAATAATTCATAACATAACTGAAACTACTCGCATCCTTCAATCGTACATGGTTCATATAGTTGCTTCCTAAATAAACTTCTATTTCATTTTCTAAATACATAAAATATTTTATAATTGAAATTGCTAAACTTATATATTTCTCTTCAAGTGCATCTCCTGCATTTAGTATATCTTCCCTCATATCAACGAATATTTTTATATTTTGCTTTGCAATATCCTCATATTCCTTCACATATAATTCACCTGTTTTAGATGATATTTTCCAATGTATTTTCTTATAATTATCTTTATAATTGTATTTCCTAATTTCCTTTATTCTTGACGAATCTTTTTCACTTGATGGCTTATTCAACATGCTTTTTGAAACATAATTTATTTTATTTCTATACTTCTCATTAATTTGATAAACCTTAGGATATACTTTTATAATTTTTAGATTTTCCATTTTTTTTATTTTACTAAAAATCATTGTTACATCTTTAATTTCAATACTATAGTCACTAAAGTCATACATGCCCCTCTTATCTAATTTAAGTTTATACACAATTTTCTTCTCTTCCAATGGTCTCAATTGAAAAATTTCATTCTCAAAATCACTTATTTTTGCATTATTTTTACATATAACTCTAAAAAAAGGTATGAACAAATGAGTTTTATTATTAGCTACTACCTTCATTTCAAATTCATCCATAGTATTATAACTATTTTTTTCACATTCCACTTTAGCTTCCAACCCATAATTTATAACAATTATCGAAATTATACTTATGACTGTAATAATAATGCATGTATAAAATACTAAATTTAAAACTATTTCACCTTCTATAAAGAATCCCAATACAGCAATAATAATAAACACTATATAAAGCTTACTTATTTTTAACATCTTCTAAGCCTTGGTACAGGTATTGAATTTAATATATTTTTTATAATTTCATTAGCTGTGTAGTTATTAATTTTTGCTTCATAGGACAATCTAATTCTATGTGCCAAAACCATACAGGCATTTTTTCTTATGTCTTCAGGTATAATATAACTTCTTCCATCAATTAAAGCTTCTGCTTGTGAAATTCTAAGAAGTGCCAATGCTCCTCTAGTGCTAACTCCTATACTTATATTTTGATTATTTCTCGTTAAATTTACAATATCAAGTATATATGCCATTAGTTCATCTGCTGCAAATATACCTTTAACTTGCTCTTGTAAAAATAAAATGTCTTCTCTTGTTGCTACTGGAATCATACTTTTAAGTGGCTCCTTATCCTTATACAATTTCATTATTTCCATTTCATGAACTTTTTCTGGATATCCAATATTAACTTTAATTATAAACCTATCTAACTGTGCTTCTGGTAATAGAAAAGTTCCATCCTGCTCTATTGGATTTTGAGTTGCCAGTACACAAAACGGCTTTTCTATTTTATAAGTTGTATTTCCATCGGAAACTTGTCCTTCTTCCATTGCCTCCAAAAGCGATGCTTGTGTTCTTGGAGATGTTCTATTAATTTCATCAGCTAAAAGTATATTACAAAACACAGGTCCCTTTTTAAATTCAAATTCCATGGTTTTTTGATTATATACCGATATTCCAGTAACATCTGATGGCATTATATCTGGCGTAAACTGAATTCTACTATAATCCAAATTAAAAGATTTTGCTATTGCTTTAACTATTGTTGTTTTTCCAACCCCAGGAACATCCTCAATTAATACATTTCCCTCTGAAATAATTCCTTTTAAAATATTGGTCATTTCTTCATCTTTACCAAGTACAACTTTTTTGCAATTTAATAAAATGTTATTTACAATATCTAATTCCTTTTTCATATTCAACGCCCCAAATTCAATTTATTTATATAAATTAAATAAAGTATATCACAAAAAAAATAGCTGCAAAACACTTTAACCTCTATATGTTTATTTTAACAAATTTTACATATATTTTTCTAATTAATTTCCAATTTAGTTTTCAAATTTAAACCACTATGAGGATTTTTTAATACTAAGTTTGAAAGGCAGCTTTCTGTTATGTTAAAATATTTATAAGGAGCTGATGTTATAATGTACAATATCGAAAAATTAAAATACTATTTACAAAATGTCCTCGAAATTTCAAGTCCTACTGGTTATACACAAGATTTGACAGATTATATAATGGAGGAACTTCATATACTTGATGTGCCATGCAAAACAACCAACAAAGGCGGCTTGATAATAACACTTAATGGTGAAGATACTTCTTCTGAAAGAACAATTTCAGCACATATTGATACTCTTGGCGCTATGGTAAAAGAAATCAAATTAACTGGAACTATTGCTATTACTCCAGTAGGCGGTTATATGATGAATTCAATTGAAGGTGAAAATTGTACAATAGCCACTCTAGATGGTAAAAATTATTCTGGTACAATTCAAACTATCAAACCTTCCGTTCACATTTACGATGATGCTAGAGATTTAAAAAGGACTGCTGAAAATATGGAAGTTATAATAGACGAAAAAGTTAGCACTAAAGAAGATGTTGAAAAACTTGGAATTAACATAGGCGATTTTATATGTTTCGACCCAAGAACTCACTTCACAGAAAGCGGCTTTATTAAAAGTAGACATCTTGATGATAAAGCTAGTGTTGCAATAATTTTATATACAATAAAATATTTAACTGAAAATAACATAACTTTACCATACACAACAAATTTCTACTTAAGTAATTACGAAGAAGTTGGTCATGGTGCCGCTGCTGCAATCCCTGTAAATACAAAAGAATTTCTTTCTATAGATATGGGTGCTCCTGGAACAGGACAAAATTCTTCAGAATTCAGTGTATGCATATGCGCAAAGGATTCTTCAGGCCCTTACGATTATTCTTTTAGGAAAAATCTAATAGATATTTGTAAAAATAATGACATATCTTATAAAATAGATACATATCCACATTATGGATCTGATGCCTCAGCTGCTTTAAGAGCTGGATATGATATAAAGACAGCACTTATTGGAACTGGAGTTTTTGCTTCTCATGGATACGAAAGGACACACATAGACGGTATGACAGCAACTTTGGACTTATTAATAAAATACTGCCAAAGCAACTAAATCAGATTACAAAGTACAAAGTACAGAGTACAGTGAAGGATGATTTACCTTTCCTTGCGTTAGGTAAATCTTAAACTTAAATGCTGTCAGCTTAGCTGAACAGCATTAATGTTGCGATTGCGTAAGCAATCAAAAATAAGTTTTAAGATTTTCTGTAGCAAAGCGAAAGAAAATCATCCTTCTTTGTACTTTATACTTTGTACTTTGTACTTTGAAAAAATGTTCGCAATATTAATTATTTGCTTCCCTTATAGAGTATTCGCACACTTTATTAAGTGGGCATTCACTGCATTTTGGATTTCTTGCCTTGCAAATTTTTCTTCCGTGCCAAATTATACAGTGATGCATTTTAATCCAATGCTTCTTATCTATATTTTCCATAAGCTTTTTTTCAACTTCTTCTACATTCTTTCCATTTGCTAACCCTATTCTATTAGAAACCCTAAAAACATGTGTATCAACTGCAAATGCCGGTATCTTGAAAGCATTTGCCATAACTACATTAGCAGTTTTTCTTCCAACGCCAGGAAGACTGGTTAATTCTTCTCTAGTTCTTGGTACTTCTCCATTAAATTTATTTATTATACCTTTAGATGCTTCAATAATATTCTTACTCTTATTTTTGTAAAGGCCACAAGACTTTATTCTATCTTGAAGCTCCTCCTCACTTAAAGTAATCATTTTTTCTGGAGTATTATATTCTAAAAACAACTTTCCAGTAACTAGGTTTACCCTTTCATCGGTACATTGAGCACTTAGAACTGTTGAAATAAGTAGCTCATATGGACTGTTAAATTTAAGTGCACATTCAGCTTCAGGATATGTTTTTTCCAATATATCTACAACTTTTTTTACATCTTTGTTATCCAATTGAACCACCCCTTTTAAGCAGAGTACAGATTACAGAGTACAAAGTACAGAGAAGGAAGATTTATCTTCCTTACGTCAGATAAATCTTTAAACTTAAAATGTTTAGCTTCTCTAAAGCACTACACATTTGAGCGCTAGCTCATTAATTTTTAAAATTTTCTGCTTCAACAGAAAATTAACCTTCTCTGTACTCTGTACTTTGTACTTTGTCCTCTGTTATTTATAGACTCCTCTATATTCTTCCGGTACAAGCTCTGCTATCCTATACATAGCTTCATCCACTGCTCTTTTCTCATAATCTTTTCTATCTTCACCTGCATGCTTTTTATCCAAATAAAAGGCTTCCCCGACATTAATGTAAACATCAGCATAGTGAAAATCTTCCTTATACATTTCGCCTTCCTTATTTATAGGCATAAGTTTTTCACTTCCGCTAATTCCTATAGGTACAATAATTGCCTTACTTAATTTAGCAATTAGTGACAAACCTTTTCTTGCTTCAAGCATAGCACCATTTCTACTTCTAGTCCCTTCCGGAAAAATTAATATATTATTATTGCTTCTTAATATATTCACCATTTTAGTTAAACCCTCTTTGTCTGCTGTATTAGGCTTAACTGGTGTTGTTTTAACACAGTATGTACCCAATTTAGTTATAACATCATCGTTAAGTTTAACTCCAAGAACAAAGGTAACATCAAAATTATTCATAATGTTTAACACTTTATTTAAAACAAGTCCATCTGAATTACTTAAGTGATTACATATAAATATTATTGGCCTTTTCGTATTTTTTATGTTCTCAATTCCCTCAATATGAAGATTAGCATATTTGTTCAAATAAGAATTTAAAGCTTTTTTAGCTATAACACCAACCATAGGTCCCGGAAGTATTTCTATTAATTTTGCTAATTTAGGAGAAAGCACATCAATTCCACCTTTCAAAACATTTTACGTAAGAGAACTCAACTTTAGGCATATTAAAGAAAATAACAAGTGCAACTTATTATTTTTTTAATATGCTTTAAAGATAAACCACTTGAAACTTCAAAATTAATTTGTATCAAAATGCCATCTTCTAGGCATTTTGATACAAATTGATTTTGCTAGTTGAACTGGTTTATCTATAATTAATTTCCAAAGTTGAGTCATAAAAATCTCATAATTTAATTGTCTAATTTTAATATGCTTGTTTTTATTATAATTTAAAAAGCTTCAAAAGTCTATTATAATACTCCTTTACATAAGGTGACTTAATGCTGTCTATTGCTATATTTTTATTTTTTTCCATACTAATCAAATTAATAAGTGCATTCCTTTGTAAAATGTTCTTTCCTCTCCAGCCACAAGAAGTGTTCTTGTATTTTTCTCTAAATATAGCATTATCTATTTTTATTAACTCATCTATATTAGCTTTTTCCATAAAATCATATGGTTCAAATTCCTTTATACTGGATGTTTTGGCATTTTTATTGTATGGACACACATCTTGACACATATCACAGCCAAACAACCTGCCTTTAAACTTTTCAAACCAAAAATCTTCCACTTGCTTTTTTTGTGTTATATAAGATAAACATATATTGCTATTAGCCACTTTCTCTTTTATACATCCCGTTGGACATGCTGCTTTACACAAATTACATTCACCGCACTTATTTTCAATTGGACTATCAGCTTCAATTTCAAGATTCGTAATTATTTCTCCTAAGAAAACATAAGAACCATATTTAGGTGTAATAATCATATTATTCTTTCCTATAAATCCTATTCCAGAGGTATATGCTATATATCTTTCTGGAAGTGCATTATTGTCTACAAAGTAACTAGCATCCCCACCAAGTGTTTTTATAAAATCACAAATTTTTTCAAGATAAATTCCTAAAACTTTGTGATAATCATTTCCTAAAGTATATTTCGAAAAGTAAACTTTGTCATTAATTATTGCCTTATGCAAATACGGAAAAGCAATAGAAATTATTGTCTTTCCATGCTCCATATATATAAATGGATTAATTCTATTTCCAATATTACTTTCTTCAAATTCATTTTCTAAATTATTATTTTTTCTATATTTATAAAACTCATTAAGTTCCTCAAATTTCCTGCATTCCATAAAGCCTACTGTATTTAATCCAATACTGCTACAATATTTCAATATCTCACTTTTAAAATCCATAAAGTGTTTAATTCCTCCCGTGAGCTATTCTGCATAAAATTTATTTATATTAATTATTTTTTCTTTGCTGCCACTACTGGGATTCACTATCTTTGCTGGTATTCCTACAGCTGTTACATTAGCTGGCAAATCCTTTAATACTACTGCATTAGCACCTATTTTGCAATTATCGCCTATTTTTATAGGGCCTAAAATCTTTGCACCTGTGCCTACCATAACATTATTTCCAAGAGTCGGATGCCTTTTTCCTTTTTCTTTTCCGGTCCCCCCTAATGTTACACCATGATACAAGACTACATTATCACCAACTTCTGCGGTTTCTCCTATTACTACTCCCATTCCGTGATCTATAAAAAGGCCTTTGCCAATTTTAGCTCCAGGATGAATTTCTATACCCGTAAAAAATCTAGCTGTTTGCGAAATTAATCTAGCCATAAAAAACATCTTATGCTTATAAAAACAATGAGCTATTCTATATCCTATAAGTGCATGTACACACGGGTATAATAAGAACACTTCTACTGAATTTCTTGCTGCTGGATCATTTTCAAGTACCTTATTAATATCATATTTTATTGCCTTAAACAATTAACTTCACCCTCCTATTATATAGTTCCTAGCAAAAGTAAAGACTTCGCCTCTAATAGAGACAAAGCCTTCTTCATTTTCCACCCTAAACTAAAAAACAATAAACACTAACATGTTTTGACAATATAACGGTTGTAACCGCTGTACCTTACTACAAACTTCAGATACAGTACTCCAAAGTGCACTTCATGCAAATTTCATTTAAGGATTTTTTCAGCTACCAATCCTCTCTCTTAAAATTTCCTTTACACTACTTTACTTTATCAACGTATTTCCGAGTGATTCACTAAGAATTATAATTTAATTATATACTTATTTTATGCTTTGTCAATAAGATACTTGCAACTAAAATGGTTTTATTCTAGCAGTAAAACATTAATTTACCTACAAAATCTATGATGACCAATAATTTTGATTAAAGGTCTCGACCATATCCATGCACTAGTAGCTGTAGCTGGATTAAAGTAGTAAACAGCTCCACCTGAAGGATCCCAGCCGTTAAGAGCATCTCTTGCTGCATTAATAGATGATTGTTCAATATTAGCATCTATTTGTCCATCGACAGTCGCTGTAAATGCACCTGGCGCATATATTACTCCGGCAACTGTTGAAGGAAATCTAGGATCTCTTGTTCTATTTAACACTACTGCTCCTACAGCAACTTGCCCTTGATAAGGCTCTCCCCTTGCTTCTCCATTTATAAGTCTAGACAATAATACCAAATCTTGACTATTGTTTGAATACCGTTGAGTAGCTGTAGTTCCAGTTGGAAGTCCTAATGCAACTAATGTAGCATTACCACAAATTCCATCAGCAGAAAGTCCATTATTGCTTTGAAAACTTTTAACTGCAAGATAAGTAACATATCCATACGAACCATCAACACTGCCTTTGTAATATCCCCAGTTTTTTAGCTTTGTTTGAATTTGTGTTACAACACTTCCAGAGGAACCATAACGATATGTAACAGCTTTAACTGCATTATTATATGGCAACAACCATACATTCATGCTAAAATATGCCATAAGTAACACTAAACATAAAACTATGCTTCTTTTATACTTTTTTATCATCTGTACAAATTTCACTGTTACTCATTGCTCCTTTCATTCTTGATTAATTTATAGCATTATTTTTCTCAAGAATGAAATTTTTATACAAAAACTTATAAAAATATAGTACTCTGTATTAGGCATATTAAATAAACTTTCCGCCAAATGCCAATATAGTTAATATTATTATTAATACAACAGTAAATTTTGCTATGAAATTTTGAACTTTATTGTTAGTATGTTCCCCCATTATTTCTTTATCATTTACAAGATTAATCATAAAAATTAAAACAACTGGACACAAGACTCCGGCTAATTGTTGTGTTACAAGCATTAAGCTAACTAGTGATGAATTTGGTATAAGTACAATTACTGCACTTACAATTATCATAAATAAAAACAATCCAAAAAATACAGGTGCTTCTTTAATTTTATTATTAAGTCCACTTTCAAAACCGAACGCCTCACAAACAGCATATGAGGTAGACAATGGAATTATACAACAAGCTAAAAACGAAGCACCAAACAAGCCTATTCCAAAAAGCATAAATGAATATGAACCTGCTAGTGGTTTAAGTGCCGTTGCAGCATCAGCAGCATCACTTATTGCTTTATGTGCTTTAAATAATGTTTCAGAAGTACATACAATTATAAATAATGCTGTAAGAGCACCCCATATTGTTCCAAGATATACATCCATTTTTTCATATGTATATTCTTTAATAGATATTCCTTTATCTACAATAGCAGATTGTAAATAAAACATCATATATGGTGTTATTGTTGTTCCAACCATACCAATTAAATCTAGCCAATAATTTTTTGTAAGATTAGCATTTGGTGATGTTATAGATGAAATTACATGGCCCCAATTAGGTTTAACCATAAATGCAGTGACTACATACCCTAAAAACGTAAGAGTCAAAAGCAAAAATATTTTTTCAGCTTTAGAATAATTCCCCTTAGTCATTATAAACCATATCATAACTGTAAGAATTGGTACCGATATGTATTTACTTATGTTAAATAATTGCAAACTTGCAGCTATTCCCGCAAAATCACCAATGCAAACTCCAAGATTTGCAACTATCAGTACAAACATAGCAAAAAAAGCCCATCTTACTCCATATCGCTCTCTAATTAAATCAGACAATCCCTTTCCTGTAACTACTGCCATTCTTGCATTCATTTCCTGTATAACTGCAAGTCCAATACTAATAGTAATTAGTCCCCAAAGCATTGAATATCCATAGCTTGCACCTACTACTGAATATGTGGTTACTCCACCCGCATCATTACCTGCATTAGCTGTAATAAGTCCCGGACCAATTATACTAAATATTAAAAATAATTTTCCAAACTTCTTTTTCATGCACTCCACCTCTTTTGCAGACTTAAGGCAATTCACTTTTTTCAATTAATTCAATCACAATTTAAATTTATTGTGAAGCTTTATTCAGAGTACAGAGTACGGATGACAGAGTACAGTGAATGTTGATTTTCCTTCCTCTCGTCAGGTAAATCTTAAAACTTAGGTATTATTAGCTTCTATCTGCACCATAAATGGTGCAATTGCGTAAGCAATAAAAAAATAAGTTTTAAGATTTTCTGCAGCAAAGCAGAAGAAAAGCCTCCTTCACTGTACTTTGTACTCTGTACTCCGTACTCTGAAGAATGTTTGCCATTTTTTAAATTAAACGCCTCAACTTCATTCTTAATCGTATATTGATTAAGCTATCCAACTTTCTTAAACTTTTTCTTCCATACAGGGAATAAAACTTCATCAACCAAATCATTTATTATTATTACTCCGCATAATTTTTCATCTTTATCAACTACTGGAAGTGATAACAAATTATATTTCACAGAAGTTTCCATTGCATCTTCTAATTTATCCGCATCCTTAACTGTAACAATATTCTTATTCATTACTTCTTTAAGCGTTTTTTCCTGAGGCATAAATATTAAATCTTTAAATGATATTACTCCCTCTAGTTTTCCTTCCAAATTAGTTACATAAATATAATACATAACTTCTTCTTCCGGTTTCATTTCCCTCATTATGTCCAAGGTTTCTTTTAAAGTTATATTTATGTTAAACGCTATAAAATCTTTGTTCATTATGCTTCCTGCAGTTTCTTTCTCATACTCCATGAGCTTTCTTACTTCCTCAGCATCTTCTTTTTCCATACTTAAAAGAATTTTTTCTGCTGTTTCTTCATCTACTTCATCTAGCATATCAGCAATTTCATCATTAGGCATGCTATCAAGAACTTCTGTAGTTTTATCCTCACTCAAATTTTCAATTAAATCTGCTTGTATATCCGGCTCTATTTCTTCTAATATATCCGCTGCTAAATTTTCATCCAAACTTTCGAAAACCTTTTTTCTATAATTAGAATCCATATCTTCCAGTATATCTGCTAAATCTGCTGGATGGAGTGCGGCTAGTTTTTTATATGGAACTGCCAATTTTAAATTGTCATTTACCATCTCAAGAGATTCAACATTATCCCACATTATAAAACTCTCGCTAGGTTCCTTTTGCAGCATACTAAATATACCTTTAACTACACTTTCTACTCCAATTCGTCTACCAAGTGCCATTATTCCAGTGTCAACTGCTATTACTTTAAGTTCACCTGCTATTTGAGCCATTCTAAGATCATTTACTCTTACAAGTTTTTTCCCATTTATGTCTACTATCTGCTTATCTAATAAATTTTTAGAAAGCAAATACGAATACTTTCGCATAATTGTATCTTTAACCGATTTTACCTTTATTAAAATTCTATTGTTTTCTTCATTCCTAAAAAAATCAATATTTTTGAATTCATAGTTTATATATTCACCACTTTTTTTTATTTTATAACCTATGGCTCTTGGATAACTTTCTTCTGTCACAACATATATATCCCATAATTTTCCAACATATTCGCCATATTCATCATAAACTTTTTTATAAAGTACATTACTCAAGAAAAAGTTGTTTAATTTTTGCACTTTAATCCTCTCCTTCCAAATTATTTAAACTTCAGCATATTAAGAAAAATCCATTCAAGCTAACAAATTTAATGTACATATTGATGTTCAAAACATTGTGCTTTTATACACATAAATTTGAAGTTTTCAGTTATCTTATATTGTCACTACATAATATGCTAAACAATGGAATTAGTATATTTTCCGAAGAAGAAGATGCGCAATTAAAATTGATAGAGGTGAAAATAAGAAAAACATTTTGGTTCTAGTTTTAAAAATCTAGAACTTAACATTATTTTTCCTTATATAAACTATACATTCAAATTATTAATATTTGGCCTTTTCTTCTACGGATTACTAAATCCCTCCGGGTATCCGGTCCACCTTCCATTCTTATTCACCAACCTTTCACAATAAAAAAAGCCCATTTGGGGCTCAATCTTAATTTAAAAATAAAAAATTAGACTTGTTGAGCTTTAGTGATAATTATTAAACTAATCCTTGTAAACTACATTAAAATCTAAATTCATTTTTTACAAACTTACTTAAATTACATATTTTATTAACTTTGTTAGATAATAAATATATAAACTTTCATAAATAGTTTAAACTAGTTTACTAACCTATATGCCTTTAAATTTATCTAGGCTTAATATTGCACGATAAATAAGAAAAATCAACGCAATAGAAATATAATTATCCTAAATAGTCTTTCACTTTTAATTATAGTATAAAATGTGAAATTTTCAACCTTAATATTAAAAATAAGTATCTTTTTGCACAGATTTAACATTACAATTTTTCAGCAATTTAAATTTTAAAATTTATAAGTCGCTTAATTGTTTTTTTAGTAAAATAATGGCTACTTTATTATTAATATTGATAAAAAACATTTTAAATGTTATTATATATACAAATAAGAGTTAAAAAAAATAACTTACGAAAGGATGATCATTAGTATGAACACCGGAGATACTGCTTTTATGTTTTTATCTACAGTCTTAGTTATGTTAATGACCCCCGGCCTTGCATTTTTCTATGGAGGTATGGTAAAAGAAAAAAATGTACTAAGTACAATGATGCACAGTTATTGCTGTATAGCCATCGTTTCCCTTCAATGGGTACTTGTAGGCTATTCACTAGCATTTGGACCAGATATTTCTCACTTTATAGGAAATTTAGATTGGGCATTTTTAAACCATGTAGGATTTAAGCCATTTGCAGCTTATGCACCTACTATACCACACAATTTATTTATGATGTTTCAACTTATGTTTGCAATAATAACCCCCGCTCTAATTAGTGGTAGTTTTGCTGAAAGAATTAAATTTCCTGCTTTCATTGCCTTCGTACTATTATGGACAACTCTAGTTTACGATCCTGTTGCTCACTGGGTATGGGGAACTAATGGTTGGTTAAAAAATTTAGGCGCACTTGATTTTGCTGGCGGAACTGTTGTTCACATTAGTTCTGGAGTTTCAGCTCTCGTTGCCGCTATTTATATAGGTAAGAGAAAAGTCACTAAAACTTCTCCAAACCAATTGCCTTTAACAATTCTTGGTGCCGGATTACTATGGTTCGGTTGGTTCGGCTTTAATGCAGGAAGTGCTTTAGGCCTTAATGATGTTACTATGACTGCCTTTATCACAACAAATACCTCTGCCGCTGCTGCTGCAATTGCTTGGATGGCATGTGAATGGATTGTTGCAAAGAAACCAACTGTACTTGGTACTGTAACTGGTGCTGTAGTTGGCCTTGTTGCCATCACTCCTGCTGCTGGCTTTGTAACTGTTCCTTCATCAATAATAATTGGTGCTATAGGAAGTATAATATGCTACTTTGCTGTAACTTATTTAAAACCTAAATTCAAATATGATGATGCATTAGATGCATTTGGCTGCCATGGTATTGGCGGTACTTGGGGAAGTATAGCAACTGGAATTTTTGCAACAAAAGCTGTAAATTCATCTGGTGCTAATGGACTTCTTTATGGAAATGCTTCTTTATTCGGCATTCAAATTATAGCAACAGTAGCAACTTACATTTTTTCAATTGTTATGACACTTATTATATTAAAAATTGTAGATTCAATATTTAAAATTCGTGCAAATGATGATGAAGAAGAATTTGGTCTCGATATCACAATTCACGGCGAAAAAGGATATCATATATCTTAAGAATTTATTAATACTTCGCAATAATACTAAAGTTTCTCATTTTAAAATTATTGTATGGCATTAAACCAGAGTACAGAGTACAGATGACAGAGTACAGTTAAGGGTGATTTACCTTTCCTTACGTCAGGTAAGTCTTAAACTTAAATGTTGTCAGCTTCGCTGAGCGCCATAAATGGCGCGATTGCGTAAGCAATAAAAAATAAGTTATAAGATTTTCTGTAGCAAAGCGAAAGAAAATCATCATTCACTGTACTTTGTACTCTGTACTCCGTACTCTGAAAAAAGGTTTGCAATATTTAAAATGTACGAAATTTGAGTTATAATAATACTAAGAAATTCTTGTTATAAAATTATTTAACGGTAGGAGTTGAATTAGCCATGGAACACAAAATATCTAAAATTGACATCATCACTAGACCAGAAAAATTCGATGAACTAAAAAATGAGCTTAATAAGATAGGTGTTACAGGAATGACTGTTACCAATGTACTTGGCTGTGGTCTTCAAAAAGGTGTTACTGAATACTATAGAGGCAATCCTGTAGAAATTAATTTAAATCCTAAAATAAAAATTGAAATTGTCGTATGCGCTGTACCTGTAGAAAAAGTTGTTGAAGTTGCTAAAAAAGTCTTAAAAACAGGCAGAATCGGTGATGGAAAAATATTTATATACGAGGTAAGTAAAGTAGTTAAAATAAGAACTGGAGAAGAAGATTATGATGCATTACAAGATGACAAAGAATAATGATAAATAAGTGTATCGCAGGATATTAAATAAAATTAATAAATTTAATTGGGCTATGTTTTAAATAAGTGTTGACTTTCACACTTATTTAAGACATAGCTTCCTTTAGTATCTGGGGCTATTTTTAAAAGAATGTTGATGTGATGTGTATTGGCTTTTATGGACTCTTAGGATTGCTCGTTTATAATTTGCGTAATTTTGACTAGGACGGTCAAAGCCATTTAGGCATCAGGACGATGCATCTAAATGGGTAGCAAATTATAAACGAGCAATTCTTAGAGTCCATTAATGTCATAAGCTCATATCAACATTCTTTTAAAACATAGCCTTTTATTTAAATCATCCTGCAATACACTTATTTAGCATTTTACGGTAGTTTAATGTAAAAATTCCTCCGTGCCTACGGAATTTTGGGCTAGTACAGATACATTTGTAAAGATAAACCACTTGATTTTGGTAGTTGAAATGACGCTATCCATTAAATCAGAGTACAGAGTACAGATGACAAAGTACAGTTAAGGTTGATTTACCTTCCTTACGTCATGTAAATCTTAAACTTAAATGTTGTCAGCTTCGCTGAACAACATTGATAATATAGCGATTGCGTAAGCAATCAAAAATAAGTTATAAGATTTTCTGTAGCAAGGCGGAAGAAAATCATCCGTCACTGTACTCTGTACTCTGTCAGTTGTACTCTGAATAATGGTTCGTAATATTTAAAATTTGTGTATAAAATACTTTTGTGCGACAGTCTCAGCTCAATGTTCACCATGATGCCTAGAAGACGTTATAAAAGTTTTAAAGCATTAATAACAAGCAGGTCTTGTGCATAGCTAAATACTTGATAGTCTAATATGTTGAATCCAGCATTTTTTACTTCATCAACAATACTTTCAGGAAGTCCCATGTATCTTGTAGGTATACCATTCTCGATTTTACATCTTGTGATTGGATCAAATGGATAGTTTGGGTATTTGTGATTACCGCATTTTATGCAAAATTTAGATTTCTAAGTAAAAATAAATATTACTTTTATTGGCTTGATTGGTTCCTCTATATACATGCGTGTTAAATCCACCTATTACAAATCCGGATTTTATATAGAATAAACATGCAGAAAGATTATTATCTTGACCAATCGTATAAATCCCCCGATAACTGTTTTCAGCAGCAATTTTCTTACCCTCATCTAGCAATAGCTTTCCTATTCCGTGACCTCGATATTCCCTACATACTTTTAAGTCATCAAGATATAAGTATTTAAACCAATCATGCCTGAAAATCCCAAGCCCTATACACTTTCCACACTCATTATAAGCTCCAACAAAGAAGCACTCTTTTTTTAGTGCATCAAAATTATAGTTTTCATTGGGAAATACCATCTCAATGATTTTGCTTTCCTCAAATTTCTTGGTTGTGTAAGCCCATTTTTTACCATCGTAGGTTGGAATCATTTTTCCCCACAAGGTAAAAGGTTCATTAGGAATATTAATATCATCCTTAGTGGCTTCAGAAATTCTTTTGATTTCAATCATTTTAAATCACTCCTGCAAATTAATATCTATCTCTTAGTTAAATAAGTATCGCTACTTCGTGATAGTTTACTATTGTTCATTAGATTATAGTTTTACACAATACTTATTCTAGCATACTTTATTTAGACATTGTACATTATTGTAACTTCATTTATAATTAAAGCAATGCACAATTCACAATAAAGGTGTATTGATTTAACTATTTTTGAAGGGAGATTTTTTTGATAATGAAAAGTACCCAAAATAAGTTTTTGCCTATAAGCAAAGAAGACTTAAAAGAACGAGGAATAGATGAATTAGATTTTATAATAGTTACAGGAGATTCATACGTTGATCACCCTTCTTTTGGAACTGCAATTATAGGGAGAGTCCTTGAAAGTGAAGGATTTACTGTAGGTATTATTCCTCAACCTGATTGGACAAAAGTTGATGATTTTAAAAAACTCGGAAAACCAAAATACGCATTTTTAGTTAATTCCGGAAATATAGATTCTATGGTAAATCACTATACTGCTGCCAAGAAAAAAAGACATGATGATTTATACTCTCCAGGTGGTGAGGGAAATCACAGGCCCGATAGAGCTGTAATAGTATATTGTAATAGAGTGCGCGAAGCCTTTAAAAATATACCTATAATCATAGGTGGTGTTGAAGCAAGTTTAAGACGTTTTGCTCATTATGATTACTGGGAAGATAAAGTCAGAAGAAGCATTTTAATAGATTCTAAAGCCGATTTACTTTCTTATGGTATGGGGGAGAAATCTATAGTTCAGATTGCAAATCTCCTTAAATACGGTGCTGACGTAAGTTCTATAAATAGTGTAAATGGAACTGTTTATATTACAAAGGATGTAAGCACACTTGACAATTTTGTAGAACTTCCTTCCTTTGAAGAAGTCGCTTCTGATAAATTGAAGTATGCTGAAAGCTTTAGGTTGGAAGCAAGGGAACAAGATGCAATTAGCGGCAAAACTTTAGTTCAAAAACATGGCGACAGATACATTGTTCAAAATCCGCCAGCTATGCCTTTAACTGAAGAAGAAATGGATATGGTTTATAAGCTTCCTTTTACTAGAACTTATCACCCTATTTATGAGAAATATGGCGGTATCCCTGCACTTAAAGAAGTAAAATTCTCTATTACAAGTCACCGTGGATGCTTTGGTGCATGTTCCTTCTGTGCTATTACTTTCCACCAAGGAAGGATAATTCAACATCGCTCACAAAATTCAGTAATAGAAGAAGCAAAATTGCTTACTAGTGATAAAGATTTTAAAGGCTACATACATGATGTTGGCGGTCCAACTGCAAATTTTAGACATAGTTCTTGTGAACTTCAAAAAAAACGTGGTGTTTGTAAAGATAGACAGTGCCTTTTTCCTACACCTTGTAAAAATTTAAAAGTTGATCACAGTGAATATCTTTCACTTTTGAGAAAGCTTAGAGAATTACCTAAAATTAAAAAAGTTTTTATACGTTCTGGAATAAGATACGATTATCTTATATATGATAAAGATTCTACTTTCTTTAAAGAACTTTGCAAATATCATGTAAGTGGTCAACTTAAAGTAGCACCTGAACATATAAGTGACAGAGTTTTAAAGCAAATGGGTAAACCTGGCAAGGAAGTTTACAATAAATTTGTTAAAAAATACTTTGATATAAATAAATCTTTAAATATGAAACAGTACTTAGTACCATACATGATATCAAGTCACCCTGGCAGTGATTTAAATGCAGCAATAGATTTAGCTGTTTACATTAAAGAAATGGGATATATGCCTGAGCAAGTTCAAGATTTTTATCCAACCCCAGGTAGTTTATCAACAACTATGTACTACACTGGAATAAATCCTTTAACTGGTGAAAAAGTATATACTCCTAAAAAGCAGCATGAAAAAAATATGCAGAGAGCCTTACTTCAATTTAGTAAACCAGAAAATTATAATCTTGTTAAAGAAGCATTAATAAAAGCCAATAGACAGGACTTAATTGGAAGAGGACCAAAGTGCTTAATACCAGAATTTGCCCCAAGAATCAAGAAAAAAACATCTAATAAGTTTAAATCAAAAAATAAGAATGATTTCATAAAAAACAAAAAATTCTAACCTAAATTAATGAAGATAATTAGCAATAATTATCTTCATTAATTTAGGTTTATTCTTATTTTCTTAGCCAAACATGTGTAATTTCCCCAAATACCAATTTACGATAAACGTTTGCTTCCTTGTAAGCTTCATTTATAAAGTCTTTATCTTCTTGTGTGTAAAAATCATTTGGATTAGCGGTAGTAATTGCTGTTAACTTGCATTCCAAAATTAGTCTAGCTTCTTTGAAAGACATATTTCCATTAGGTGTCTCAACACTTGTCAGTTCAACTTCTTTCATTTTCTCACTATCTCTTCCTGATTTACTTCCCAAAAATAGCATTTGCTCCTTATATTCATTTGGAAAGTAGGACAAAGTATACGTTTGGTCTTTTTGAATCAATTCAAGTGTATAACGATCTGCTCGAAAAAAACACCAAGTTGTAGGTTTCTTTAAAAGAAGTCCAAAACCACCACCACTACCTACCATAGAATTATTATTATCTTCATTGCCCGCAGTAACGGCATAAAGGTCTTTTCCTACCAACGTAAATACATTGTCGCATATATCTTCTGGAGAAATTTGTTTAAATAGTTTACCAAAATTCATCGTATGAATTCCCCTCTCAAAAGCATATTTTTGTTTCCTTAGAAACATTTATATCGTATCATTATTTTGTTTCCTTGTCAACAAAATATCAACAATAAAAATGCAGCCTACTCCCAATAGAGTTAGACTGCATGTTATTTCTTTTTCATTATTTACATTTATTCCAACTTAATATCTACACCCTGCTTCTTTATTTCTGCATCTAAATGTCTACTATATTTTTCCAAAAATCTAAGCATACTATCAAATTGTTCCTCGGTTACCTGCTCAAAAATGGCTCTATCCCTCTCTTGAAACTCTTTGTGCAGTTTCTCATGAACTTTGTTAATTGCTTTTCCTTGCTCAGTAAGTCTAAAATAAATTTCTTTCTTGTTATCTGGCTTTTGATAACTTTCGATAAAGCCTTTTTCTATAAGCTTCTTAGTTATTTTACTTATAGCACTTCTAGTCATATAAAAAGCTTCAGCAAGTTTTGTCACGTTGGAATCTACATTTCTTCCAATGTATTCGATACAATGTACTTCGGAAGGCTTATATTCCTTAAGACATTCTTCCATCTTAATTTTATTAAGCCAAGCCATCTTATTTACTAAGTCCCTAAACCCCATTATGACCTGTTCTTCTTTGTTCATGGCTTATCCTCCCAACTGTTGGTGTATTACTTTTCCTTTGAGAATGAATCTAGAACATAGTGCATACACATCAAGCATATAATTTCTCCTAGTAAGTATTCTGGCATAACTTTTGTTCCAATTAAAAGTACAATTTTTTCAATTAGAGCTACCAAAAGTCCTATCATAATAATGCTTATTCCCTTTTTATTTACATAGCGCTTTCCCATAAAGAAGCCACACAAGGTTAAAATTAAAATATATATAATAATATAAACAAACAAAATATATTCTCTAGAGCTGCCAAAACTAATTACATACCCAAAGCCATAATCAGAAGCTGGCATTACAATTAATGGCATACGCATAACTACATATGCATATAAAGCTATAAGTACTAAAATTGTGCCTAGCATATATATAATATTTAGTTTTTTACTCCTCATAAAAATGAAAATCATTAACATAAATAGGGCTGGTACACATATTATATTAACTAACACAACATACTTTAAAAAATAAGTATAAGCTATGCTTTTAACTAAAAATAGAATGAAAAGTGATATATATCTAAGTATAAGCACGCTTAAAACACATATACTTATAATTTTTATTTTAATAGGACATTTAAAACTTTTCATTACTGCAGTAACGCACAAATAAACAATAAGTAGTAACATGGATAAATAAATATAAACAACCAATTTACTCTCTCCTTAAAATGCTATCACTTATTATTACTATTAATATTAATTAAATATTCTTGACTCCTAAAATCTTAATTCCTTCTTTTATACAGCTTATCTCAACTGGAAAATCGGGGCCTCTTTCTCCATCAATATCTGTAACTATGTCATCATTACATTCTATTGTAAGTTTATTCGTTTTAAAATATATAAGTCCATTTACATCTTCAAGATGTTCACCCCTTAGCATTTTGATTAATATGTTAATTAAATCTTTAACCATTCCGCCTTCAATTATTATTACGTCAAGCATTCCATCATCTGCAGCCGCCTTATATGCAAATTTAAAATTACCAGCTGTCTGTCCATTAAACACCAGCATTAATATCATTTCACTGTCAAAACTCTTTTCGTCCGATGTAACCTTAATTTTAATTTTTCTAAAGTTTGGAAGCTGTTCTATACCTTTTACATAATACGCTAATTTACCTATAGTATTTTTCATATTTACATCTGTTTGTTGAGAAACATTTGTAAACAATCCTGCGCTAGCTACATTAATAAAATATTTATCATTTATTTTTCCAAGGTCAACACTTTTTACTTTACTTTTTAAAATCTGCTTACAAGCTGCTTCTATGTTTAAAGGCATGCCTATAAATTTTGCAAAATCATTTGCAGTTCCTACTGGCAATATTCCTATTGGTAAATCAATGTTTAACCTTTTCATACAATTTACCACATTATCTACAGTTCCATCCCCGCCAGCCATCAAAACATACTTATATGTATCATCAATGTCATCAAAGGCTTCATCTACAGGACTTCCTAAAGATATCCTATATGGTACAACTGTATATCCATTCTTTTGATGAATTTTTACTATTTTATCAATTTTGTTTATAATTGCATTCTCCCCTGAATAGGGATTATATATAAACTTAACTTTATTCATAAGTTTACTCCCCTCAACTCATAAGTACATGATAAGCATAATTACAAAATTATTTTACTCACATACCTAAATATGTATTTTTACCAATATATTATATCATTAATAGGTATAAGTCCACAAGATTTAACTCATATCTTGTGGACTTATACCTATTAAATTTTAGGAGAACATGGTTCTGAAATTCCAGATAATGCTTTTTCTGCGCAGCCATTTAATCCACTCTCAACTGCAAAATCTCCTAATGAAACTATTCCCACTAAATTTCCATTTTCAACCACAGGAAGTCTTCTAATTTGTCTTTCTTTCATGATTCTAGCTGCCTCTCTTACGTCCATTTCAGGCTTTCCTGTAACGGGAGTTGTTGTCATAACACTTCTTACTGTTTGGCTTGTTGCATTTTGACCTTCCGCTACTGTTCTTAATGCTATATCTCTATCAGTAACAACACCAATAACTTTTTCCTGATCACAAACAGGAATTGCTCCAATATCGTGTTCTCTCATTAATTGAGCAGCTTTTTCAACAGTATCTGCCGAATTTAAAGTAGCAACATTTTGTGTCATAATATCTTTAATCTTCATAAAAAAGCACCTCCGTGAATATGTTATCCAAAAAGACGCTTTTTTATTTAATCATTTTTCGTTTTATATTTTTTATATGTAAGCGCAGCTATGGATGCTATTATAATAACTAACAATATAGGTAGGAAAGATTTTATTGAAAATGATCTTTCAAGATTTCTTCCCATAAATGAATATGCGAGCATCTCTGGTGCTACACCAATTACTGTGCCTAAAATAAAATCTCTATACTTCATTTTAGTTAATCCAGCAGCATAACTTAACGGATCATATGGGAACACAAAAGAAAGTCTCATTAAAAGCATTATAATAAACCCATGCTTTTCTATTCCATCGTCTAATTTCATTATTTTCCCTTTAAGTATTTTATCAACAAACGGTTTTCCAAGTTTTTGAGCAAGAAAAAATGCAAAACTACCGGATAAAAAACAGCTTATCATACTTAACATAAATGCTTTCCATGGTCCAAAAATGCTACCCGCCATTATAGAAAAAAGTGATGCAGGTACAACAATAAGTATAGGTTTTAAAGCATAAATAACAACAAATGCTACCGCCGATAATTTACCGTAGCTAAGTATATATCTTTTTATTCTTCTAGGATTAAAATGTAATATTCTCAATATTCCTTTGTATTTATGCGCTAACATCGCGCCCAAATCCCTTTTAAATATTAATAAAATGATTATTGCAAGAATAACCATCAAAGTTACAGCTAAATATTTTAACTTTTTATTTGTCTTAAAATTCATTTTATCCTCCAAACTCTATAACATATCTATATATAAACCACTATCACCAATTAATGATAACACAATTCATATTATATTGCATAGTTTCGATTAACAAAAAAAATTTAAAATATTTTTACAAAGTATTGTATTTTGTGTTATAATAATATTTGCTTATACAAATGGATATTTTTATTAACATTTTAGGAGTGATTATTTATGGCCAAAAGTGCAGTGGCAAATATGTTTACTTTCGGAAATTTATCATGTGGCTTACTATCATTAACAATGACTTTGACTGCATCATCACAGAATAATCCTGAATATTACAAGCTAGCATGTGTATTTATACTACTAGCTGGAATTATAGATAGATATGATGGTAGAGTTGCAAGAGCTTTAAATGTCTCAAGCGAACTTGGAAAAGAACTTGATTCACTTGCTGATCTTGTTTCTTTTGGAGTAGCACCTTCAATACTTTCATATAATTTACTTAGTTCAGACTTAAAATTTGTAAGCTATATTTTACTTTTAATGTTCCCTATAGCTGGAGCTTATAGACTTGCAAGATATAATTTATCTAATTTTGATGGTAATTTTACGGGGATCCCTATTACAGTTGCCGGAATGGCAATGGCATTGTATTTTTTAATTATTTTATTATTAAATTCAACTCCAAATCCCATTTTAACTGTAATAATTATGGTTTTACTCTCTTATTTAATGATAAGCAAACTTAAATTTAAAAAGTTTTAAATTTATAATTTTACCGTGTATGGTTTTTTATTTAGGCTATGTTAACTATTTTTAAAGTAAACTGCTTAAAATAAAAAAATACCCTACACGGTATTTTTCTATTCCTGCTTATCTTCTTCATTACTTCTTGGCTTCATTGCTTCTTTTTTCAATTTTTCTTTTTTCAATTCTTCATTGCTAAAAGATATCTCTTGATCAATTTCAGTTGAAATTATATTTTTTTGTATTTTACATGATATAACATCTGATTTAATTTTGCAGTAATCAATATAATTTTCTTCACATTCTTGTATACTTTCAAGCAATTCATCGATAATATCGCCCATAACATCAACTCGTTTTATAGCTTTCTTTACATCATGTTTAGTAGCTGGTGTAATTTGATTTAATTCTGCTGCACCACCAATTAAAAGTCTATAAGAACTAACAAAATTAGTTAGCAATTTTGCAAGATTATCTATATCACAATAATATTGTTCTATTACCTTCCTATTTCCCAATTATGCCACCAATATTAACAATTACTATCATTGAATTATATTACAAAATTATTCTATTTATGCTCCAACTTTTTTCTTAAATTTTCTCCTGTTTTAGTAATTGCAAGGCCACCCATTGCTGTTTCTCTAAGTTCACATGGTAATTGCTTTCCAACTCTGTACATTGCCGCTACACAATCATCAAAAGGAATTATACTTTTAACCCCAGCCATCACCATATCTGCCGTAGTAAGTGCATTTACAGCACCAGATACATTTCTTTTCGCACAAGGTACCTCAACTAATCCTGCAATAGGATCACAGACAAGTCCTAAAACATTTTTTATAACAATAGCTGCTGCATCAAAGGCCATTTCAGGTGTTCCGCCCATCATTTCAACAACCGCTGCTGCTCCCATTGCCGCTGCCGAACCACACTCTGCCTGGCATCCACCTTCGGCTCCTGAAAGTGTAGCATTCTTAGCAATTACTATCCCAACTCCAGATGCAGTAAATAGTGCCTTTATAAGTTCATCATCAGTTTTATTAAGCTTTTCACCTGCTGTTATTATAACTGCCGGAAGTATTCCACAGGACCCTGCTGTTGGAGCTGCAACAATTTTCCCCATAGCAGCATTAACTTCTGAACATGCTATTGCTCTTGCCATAGCCTTCACTATAAATTTTCCTGTTAATGTCTCACCATTCTCTGCATATTTATTTAATTTTAATCCATCTCCGCCAATAAGACCACTTATAGATTTAACATTATTGTTTGTGCCATAATCCACAGCTTCTCTCATAACTTCAAGATTTTTTTTCATCTTTTCAATTATAGTTTCGTAGCTTTGTTCTGATTTTTCCATTTCTTCTCTAATTGTATAATCACTTATACTAATATTATCTTTTGCACACTCTACAAGAACTTCTTTTGCACTATTAACAAACATATTATTCACACTCCATAATGGGATTTATCGAAATTACATCTTTTACATTTTCTAAGGACTTTATTTCATTAATTAAATTATCTGGAACAACATTATCAGTTTCAAAAATCATTGATGCTGAAATTCCCTTTCCACTCCTATACACTTTAAGGAAAGCTATATTTATATTATTTTCATAGATAATAGTGCTTATTTTAGATATCATTCCTGGTATATCCTTATGGTATATTATCAAGGTAGGATAATCCCCAGAGAAGTCCATACTCTGACCGTTTATTTCTATTATCTTTATGTTCCCTCCGCCAATTGATGATCCCATTATTTCAATTTGAGTACCATCTTTTTTATCTATTAAAAATTTTACTGTATTAGGATGAACATCTCCAAGTTCTGCTCCTGTAAATTTAAATTCTAAGCCTTCCTGTTTTGCTACTTCAAAAGAATTTCTTATTCTAGAATCCCAAGGGTCCATACCTAAAATTCCTGCAACTAAAGCTTTATCTGTACCGTGGCCCTTATAAGTCTTAGAAAAAGAACCATGAAGTACAAAGTTCACGCTTTTTATACTTTCATTTCCTCCCGCTATTATCTGCGCAATTTTACCAAGTCTTGCTGCTCCTGCTGTATGTGAGCTTGATGGACCTATCATAACTGGTCCTAAAATATCAAATACACTATATTCCTTCATTATGTCACCACCTATTAATATTCATAAAAACAACTGCCGCCAATAAATTCCCTTAATATAGAGTTTTCAGGAACTCGTTTCATATCTATTTCTTCAAAAAACTTTAAAAAACTTCTTAACTTTTTAGCTTCATAATATACACTGCTTGTGGCTTTAATTTTTGATAATTCAAGAAGTGCATATTTTTTGAGAACACATAATTCATAAACTAACGCAGAATTAAACATAACATCCGCGTCTTCTTGGAATACAAAAATATTTTTTTCTTCTCCTCTTTTTATCGATGGCCACATTTTAAGCGTTCTCTCAGCATCGCAACCGCGAGAAAGATAATCTCTTACTATTCTCCTTATTTTCCTAGCATCTGTGGTTGAAATTCTATTATGGCTATCAAGATTAAGTTGAGTTAACGCACTAATATATATTTTAAATTTCTTTTCTCTTTTAATAGATGGTGTAAGCCTTTCATTAAGTCCATGTATTCCTTCAATTATAATAACGCCATTTAACGGAAGCTTCATTCTTTTATCTTCCCAAACCCTTTCTCCCTTTTTAAAGTCAAAAGTTGGAATTTGAACTTCTTTTCCATCCATTAAATCCTTCAAATTTTTATTGAACAAATCAACATCAAGCGCTTCTATAGCTTCAAAATCATAATCACCATTTTCATCTCTAGGTGTCTTATCCCTATTAACAAAATAATCATCTAAGGATATAGCTATTGGAACTAACCCATTTACTCTTAGCTGAATTCCAAGTCTTCTTGCAAAAGTAGTTTTTCCAGAGGAAGAAGGTCCAGAAATCAAAACTATCCTTGCCTCTTTTTTAGCGTATATCATATCTGCAATATATGCTATTTTTTTCTCATGCAGTGCTTCTGAAACTCGTATTATATCTACAATATCCCCATTTTTAACCTTGTCATTTAGCGCTCCAACATCTCCTACGCCAAGTATTTCTCCCCATTTTTCAGTTTCGTAAAATATCTGAGATAGTTTTTTCTGTTCTACAAATTGTGGCAGTTTATCACTATCCTTTTCTGTTGGAACCATAAGTATAAATCCTGGTTTGTAAAACTTCAAATCAAAATATTTAAGTATACCTGTAGAATATGCCATTGATCCATAAAAATAGTCATACCTTCCATCAAGTGTATACAAGTTTAACTTTTCTATACGAATATACTTAAGAACTCTTACTTTGTCCTGCATACCATAGCCTTCAAATATTTCAATTGCTCTTTTTCTATTAACAGACACTTTTTTTATAGGTATATCTTGTTTAATAATTTCTTTCATTCTATTTTTTATTTTTAAAATATCTTCTTCGTCTAATTCTCCAGCTTTTTTATAAATCTCACCAAATATACCATTTGAAAGCGAGTGCTCTATGGTAATCCTACTTTCAGGAAATAAATCTTGCACAGCCTTTATAAGCACAAATTGAAGCGTTCTTTGATAAACTTTAATTCCTATTGGATTCCTTATATCTATTACATCGAAATCTCCAGAATGATAAAATTTATATGTCAATTCGTGTATATATCCATTTAAGCTTCCCAAAACTACGGGAGACTCCAAATCTAAATTATTTTTTTTTACTACCTCATAAAATTCACTGCCCTTATTTACTTTAACTTCTTTTCCATCTTTTAATTTCACTACTAATTCATCCATAAAAACATCCCCAAACTTATTTTGTCTCTAATTATTATACTTTAAAATAAATAAAAATGTATCACAATATACTAATATTTTTCTCATTTTTTGAAAAAATAAAACTATATAAGTTGTAAAAATTCTAATACATTCTGACTTTTAAAATATCCTAGGGTCGAACCTATTCAGCAGTTATATTTTAGGGGTCACAATGTAAGGGCTTTATTACAACTTATATTAAGAAAGGACTGATTATATGTTTATCGTTATGCTTAGAACAATAATATTATATTTTTTAGTAGTACTTACTATGAGATCAATGGGGAAAAGGCAAATTGGTCAGCTTCAGCCCTTTGAACTTGTTATTGCAATAATGATTTCAGAACTTGCTTCTTTGCCAATGCAGGATACTAGAATTCCTTTACTTCATGGTGTAATCCCCATAATAACCTTACTCATCCTTGAAATAATTTTATCTGTATTACAATTAAAAAGCGAAAAATCCAGATCAATTTTATGTGGTGAACCAACAATACTGATAAACAAAGGAAAAATAGATGTTAAAGCAATGCGTAATCAAAGAATAAATATTAATGACCTTATGGAAGAGCTACGATTAAAAAATTTTTTTAATGTTGAAGATGTTGAGTATGCCATTTTAGAAACAAGTGGGCAATTATCTCTTATACCTAAAACACCACTTTCAGCTCCTACAAAGCAAGATTTAAATATAAAAGCTAAGCAAGAAACTATACCAGTAACTTTAATTTCAGACGGAAAAGTTAATATAAAAAACTTATCCATTATACACAAGGATGCTAATTGGCTTATGAATACTCTCAAAAAAAATGGTATAGCTTCGCCAAAGGAAGTATTCCTTGCACTTTTAGATACTAGTGGTGAATTTTATTATCAAAGATACACAGAAGACAGGAGTGACACTTTATGAAAAATATAATAGTTTCAGTAATTTTATTTGCCGCTATATTTATAATAAGTTTAGTTTCTGTAAATTACTTAAACAAAACTTGTGCCTCAATGTTACTCGTTAACACCCAAATAGAAAACTCAATAAAAAGTAAATCCTGGGAAGATGCAGAAAAGCACTTTAATACCTTTTCTAAACAGTGGGAGGAACATTCTAATTTAACTTCTGTCTTTATACATCACATGGAAATAGACGATATAAGCATGGAACTTGAAAAACTATCACAATCAATAAAATACAAAGATGCAAAAGATGCTATGGAATCCACTCATTCCTTGAGATTTCTTTTGGAACATATAATGGACTTGGAGAAAATTAATGTGCAAAACGTATTCTAAAATTAATGCGAACTAAATCAAGTGAAGGCTCTTAACTTCGCCCTGCTCGTTAAAAAACTAACTTTTTCACTTGTGTGAAAAGTGAAGGGTTTGACGATGCATTGCACGTCAAAGGTTAACTTTTCGGCTAAAGCCGAAAGTTAAGGTTATTTTTCTTCCGCCTTGCTACGGAAAAATTATAAGTTTAAATTAAGGATTTTCCATAGCAAAGCGGAGGAAAATCAACATTTACTTTTTACCAAAGGTAAAACCCTTCACCTTTAACAAGCGTAGCTATGTCAAACCCTTCACTTTTCACATAGTGAAAAAGTTAACCTTTTAACGTGCAAGGCATCGTTAAAAACTTTCACTTGAGTTGCTTCGCAATATTTAAATATTGTAAACCTCATATAATTTGAACACATTGATTTACATTAGAAACTCTCCTAAGTCCCATAGAGAATGTATAATCACTGCTGCCCATATTGATTTAGTTTTTCTAAATACTAAGCCGAATACTAAGCCCAAAATAAATATTCCTATTCCCGTTTCAAACATATATGATACTTTATTTAAATCATGTATCCATCCTGGGAAATGAGCACTAACAAATAATATAGAGGATAAAATATTTGCTTTTCTCTCTGACATAAAACTGCTAAAAGCATTCAAAAACCATCCCCTAAAAAGGCTTTCTTCAAATATTCCAACAGTAAGTACCGTAACAACTAAATCATAAGTTTCTAACTTCATTTGTGCTACTCCATTATGTAATAAAATTATACCTACAATATGATAAAAGATTACTATTAATATTATAGGTACCAGCATTCTACACCTTAATTTATTTGTGAACATTTCTTTTAACTTAATATTTAAATCACAATTATATCTCTTAAGAAGAAATATTGAGAATCCAAGCCACCATACTATTTTTATAAAAACACTTATAGCCTCTTCAACATATTTGTTCATATATAAAGAATCAATATAGTACACCCTAAAAATCCAACCTAGCATAAATACAATATAAGAAATCCATACTACTTTTATAGTTAACTTGCGTTCTTTCATAACTTACCCCTTTTCTCAACTGCTTTTTCTTATTGAAATATATGAGTATTAATTATAAAATAGCACTGTCAATAATTATTATTAGTTGAAAATCATTTTTACTTATGCTATAATTTTTCTAGATAAACAAAGTACAATTTGTAGCGCAGAGTACAGATGACGGAGTACAGATTACAGTGAAGGATGATTTACCTTTCGCTTCTCTCAGGTAAATCTTAAACTTAATGTTGTCAGCTTCGCTGAACGCCATCAATAGCGCAATTGCGTAGCAATAAAAAAATAAGTTTTCAGATTTTTCGCAGTGCTAACGGAGAAAAATCATCCTTCGTTGTACTCTGTACTCTGTACTCCGTACTCTATGTTAAATTGTAATTCATCAGGATAAACTTTATATTGGAAATTTAACTTTTTTCAAAGTATACACATATAAACTAGATAGGAGTGTTATCATGGAAAATAATAAAACAGAAGAAATAATGGATAAACTAACCAAGGTATGCATATGTAAAGCAATATCTAGGGCTAAAATAAAAGAAGCAATCAGAAATGGTGCTAAAACTTTAGAAGAAGTAAAAATAGCAACTGGTGCAACTACAGGGGGCTGCTGCGGCAGAAGATGTTCCTATAAAATACAGGAACTAATTGACAGTGCAAAATAATAGGATATAGCACTAAAAGATTTTTTAGTGCTATATCCTTATTTAAACTGACTTAACTTTAATCACTTTTTATTTTTAAATAAATTTATTATATATTCTGGAAGTAGTATAAAAAAGAACGATATTGCTGCTGATATAATAAATACTATATATAAGAATTCCAATATAGACATATCTTCCATATTAGCTGCTCCTTGTTTATTCATGGTATTAATATATGCATGTACTATAAATTACATTCTTATATTTTATTATCCTTTATTTCCTACTCATTGAGAAATTTTTTAGCGGAAGCTTCATCTTTAAATAAAACTCTTAAATCAGTACCATATTTTTTTTCTAAGTCTTTTCTATTATATTTATAATTCTTGTCCCCTACATCTTCTACATTAAATTGTACAACATCTGCATTTTTTATAAGTGCCAACAATATAACTGCATTTTTCTCCAAAAATTCATCAGGCTTTTTACTTGCCCAAAAACTATCATATTCTCCAACCTTAGAATTGTTATTGGGTTTGTAGTTAATAGTCACTTCATATGGTGAATTCTTAGTTTCCAAGCTAAATCCTGCACTATAAGTATTCCCCGGCAACTTTGATATTATATTGCCTACAGCAGAATTATCACCTATATATGAGTTTTTATATTTTAACAAATCTGATACTTTAACTTGAGATTCATTTTTATCTGATATTTTTGCGAAATTACCATCGCATCCAGCTATAATTAATGATAAAAAAAACATTATTGGTAATAATATTTTAATTTTATTCTTCATATTTTCACTTCCTTTACTATATATGTAATATAAATATACAGTAATTACTCATATATGTCGATATACTTTTACATGGTTATATTAAAAGGTGCTATAACACCAAAAAATATTCGATCACAATTTAAAATTATTGCGAACCAAATCAAGTGAAGGATTTTAATTTCGCCCCGCTCATTAAAAGACTAACTTTTTCACTTACGCGAAAAGTGAAGGGTTTAACGATGCTGTGCACGTTAAAGCCGAAAGTTAAGGTTATTTTTCCTCCGCCTTGCTACGTAAAAATTATAAATTTAAATTAAAGATTTTCCATAGCAAAGCGGAGGAAAATCAACATTTACTTTTTACCGAAGGCAAAATCCTTCACCTTTGACAAGCGTAGCTATGTCAAACCCTTCACTTTTCACATAGTGAAAAAGTTAACCTTTTAACGTGCAAAGCATCGTTAAAAACCTTCACTTGAGTTGCTTCGCAATATTTAAAATTACTGATAAAATAATTTTTAGTGCACCAGCACCTTTTACTTCTACAATTTTAATTATTATTTTTCCACATAGTTTCTAATTTGCTTTATGACCATGTTTATAGTTCCGTCGCCATTTCTTTTTATTTCAAATCTGCTAGCATCATTATACGCTTCTTCATTGATATAAACATCTATGTCCTTATCGATTTTTAATCTTGTTCTTTTCATTTTAGTTTCTACCCATTGTTTGTCAACTTCTATTTTATCTTCTACTCCTTGTTCCTTAACAAACTGAACAAAACTTTCTTTGACTTCTTCGTTTTCACCAAAGACCTCATCGGACAATGTATTTATATCCAAAGCATCTTCCTCTTTAAGCTTTTTCTTTATGGAACTTCTAACTACTTCTGCACCATCTGCATTATCTTTTAAATTTTTTTGAGTCCATTTTTCGGCAGCCTTCACAAAGCTTTTTGTCAAATCTCTTTCACTATTAATTATTGTACATCCCAAATAATCGCTTATAAAATAATTCGAACCATAATTCTCATCATCTTTATTGCTAGGCTGTTTATCAATAACCATTAAATCAAATTTATTTTCCTCCTGCTTAAGCTTTATAAAAGCACACTTTTGTATTCTTTGACCGCTTGCAGGTAAACCTATAAATTGTGGAATTATATTTATTCCAACCTTATCTTCAACCACATCTATTGTATGTGTATAATTTTTTACGTAATCCATTTTAAGTATGGCAAGCATAGGTCCATATTCTGTTGCAATAGATACTACAAGTAAATCACAAGACGGTATACTTCCTTTTGATTTCATTATTGAAAAAAGTCTGGATGCTAAATGCTTTGAAACAGGAATAAGACCATCACTTCCATTTAAATAACCCTGGGCAGATTCATTAGTATCAGTATTTTCAGGGTCAAATACAGCATATTTAAGTTCCTCATCCTTAAGGCATTTTTTTACATGCCTCAATATGTATTCATAGGTCTCATCATTTAAAACTAATCCAATTTCATCAAAAACAACTTCACCAGAATTATTATCCAGTATGTGGATAACCGCTTCATTAATACTTACATCATTTATATATTGCAAACTATCACCACTTTATTATTATTATGTTTTAGTATTTATAATACCTACTTTTCAAGTTATCTATATATAAATCCAAACTTATCTTTTAACAGCCCTTGGATTTTTATGAAAACACAAATCCAAAAACTCCTTATCAGGTATAAAATCAAGCTGCACTTTACTAGCTCCACTATCTATAAATGCAGTATATACTTTTTCATTTGTATCTTTTGCATGAGCTCTTATTAGTTTACTTGGTTTATTATGAAAATCTTTAACTTCATCACTATCCTTTGGTGCTAACAATTGCACTGAAGATATTTGAAAGTTAAGTACTAATTTTCTCTTTACCTTATCTCCTATTGTTATTATATCAATTTCACCATTTGTAAAATCATATTCGTAATCAACATAAATCTTTCTTTTTAGAAATTTTAGGCCGATGTATATTATAACACATAATATAGTTAATATGATTCCCAATATTCCCAATATTGCTGTAAAAATAAAATATACAAATGCCAGCACTATTGACACCTTCATCACAAATTTTACTACTTTGTAAATTGTAGTATTCTCTGCTTTTACAAATTGCTCATAAAAATTATCTTGCATGTTTTACCCACCCCATTCTTTTTTGCAAACTATAGCTTAATCAATGTAATTATAACATACAAAGTTATATTCTTAAAACGTTTTAATTTATAATTTATACACAATATTCTTATTAAATATATGTTATAATACATAAAAGAGGTGATAGGCTTGAATGAAATTGAAACAAGAATTATAGATATAAATATTGATGCTATAAGAAATAAAATGGTTGAACTAAAATTAAAAGTAGTAAAAAAAGAAAATCAAATAAATGATATATATGATTTTGAAGATAGAAGATTATTAAACAATAAAGGTTATGCTAGAATAAGAACTATAGAAAGCCTACTAGATAACAAAACTTATTACTATATGACTGTAAAAAAATTACTAAGCCAAGAAAAATATAAAGTTATGGATGAACGTGAAACAATAATAAGTTCTGGCAGCGAAGGTAAAAGAATATTTGAGGCTCTTGGACTTATAAATGTCAGTTCAATAAAAAAATATAGAGAAAGCTATAAGTTTAAAAATTCGCTTATTGAAATAGATATAAACGATACATCCTTCTGCCCTTTTCCTTACATAGAAATCGAAACCTCTAATGAAGATGAATTAAAAGAGATTGTGGAGTTCTTAGGATATACTATGAAAGATACAACTTCTAAAACTATATATGAAATACTAAATGATAAGGGAGTTAAAGGTCTATAAATGTTTGGTTATGTTACACCCTTAAAACCTGAATTAAAAATAAAAGATTATGAAAAATTTAAAGCTTACTACTGCGGTCTATGTGTTTCTTTAAAAAAGAATTACGGTAATATACCTAGGCTTATTTTAAACTATGACATGACTTTTCTTGCTGTGCTTCTTGACTCAATAGATGACAAACCTTGCACGCTTAAACAAGGACGCTGCATTGCTCATCCTCTACAGAAAAAACATTTTATAGTTGAAAACACAGCTGTTGATTATGCAGCTTTTTGTAATATTTCACTGGTATATTATAAATTACTGGATGATGCTGAGGATGATAAAAACACTGCAAGCAAGCTTAAATCAATTTTGCTAAAAACTTATTTTAATAAATTTCCAAAAGAACTTAAAACTAATACAAATTATATAAAAGAAAGCTTATTAAAGCTTCATAAATTGGAAAATACTAATTCTCGGTTAAGTATAGATGAATTATCTCATCCTTTTTCCGATTTAACTGGATTTATTATTTCTTCCTACACAAAAAATGAAAATCTTAAAGACATACTTTATAATATAGGTTATAATCTAGGAAAATGGATTTATATTATAGATGCATATGATGATTTAAAGAACGATATGGAAAAAGGAAAATTTAACGCCATAAATTCTTCTATGAATATAGATAATCTACCTTATGAAGATTTTTCAAAAACTATATCACATAAAATAAGTTTTATACTTACCTTATGTGGTAGAAATTGCTTTGATTACTTAAATAATCTTCCTATGAAAACAAATGTAGATATTCTATACAATATACTTCAATATGGCCTACTTGATAAAATGAAAAAATTAAATTTATAATGCTATTAGGGATAAACCGCTTGAAACTTCAAAATTAATTTGTATCAAAATGCCGTCTTCTTGGCATTTTGATGCAAATTGATTTTGGTAGTTGAAACGGTTTATCTATAGTAAAGGAGTGTAAAATTATGAGAAACCCATACGAAGTTCTTGGAGTAAATGAAGGTGCAAGCCAAGATGAAATAAAAAAAGCTTATAGGGAACTTGCTAAAAAATATCATCCTGATCAATATGGAGATAATCCTTTAAAAGATTTAGCAGAACAAAAAATGCGTGAAATAAACGAAGCCTATGATTATCTCACCAAAAATGCAAATTCAAATACATATTCTAGTTATTCTCAAAGCGATAGTTCAAATTATACTTCTACTGATTATAATTCTATAAGAAGTGATTTAAATAGAGGAGACATAAATTCTGCAGAATCTAAATTAAATAGTATAAGAACACGAGATGCTGAATGGTTTTTCTTAATGGGAAATGTTTGTTTGAAAAAAGGCTGGTATGATAATGCTTATAATTACCTACAAAATGCATGCAACCTAAATCCAACAAATCCTGAGTATAGAAATGCTTTCGAAAATTTAGCTAGAATGAATAATTCATATAGAAGACCATATAATAACCGTGGTTATAATGATAGAGATGACCTTTGCAATTTATGTATAAGCTTATGGTGTGCAGAAAATATATGTGACTGCCTTGGCGGCGGAATGGGCGGAGGATGCTAATACTAGGACAGAGTACAAATTACAGAGTACAGAGTACAATGAAGGATGATTTTCTTCCGCTTGCTACAGAAAATCTTATAACTTATTTTTGATTGCTTACGCAATCGCATCATTACTGTTGTTAGCAAAGCTAACAACAGTTAAGTTTAAGATTTACCTGACGTAAGGAAAGGTAAATCACCCTTCACTGTACTCTGTACTCCGTACTCTGAATAAAAAGGGGGATTTTTTAATGAATACCACCAAAAATTTAACTAGAAGCAGCTTTTATACAGCACTTTCAGTTTTATTAATTTATTTATCTTCAATACTTCCAATAAATAAGCTATATATTTTAGCAATTGCTTGCTGCATTATTCCAATTTCAATTCTGACAACTGGTGTTAAAAATTCAATTTTAGTTTACGCTGCTTCATCAATACTAAGCTTTCTATTGTTAGGGATAAGAATTAATGTATTTTCATACATAATTCTATTTGGAACTTACGGCTTTGTAAAATTATATATTGAAAAACTTAGGAAGTTATATTTAGAAATTTTTTTAAAACTTCTTTTTTATAATGCCGCAATTTTTATAATATTTTTAATATACAAAACCTTATTCTTTAATACAAGTAATATTAAATTACCACTTTACATTATTATACTAATTTCAGAGCCAATATTTCTTTTATGCGATTATGTTATAACTTTGTTTATTTCATATATCGATAGACGTTTTATTAAAAATTTAAAATAAATATATTGACACAATAAAAAAAAATGGTATAATAATATTTGTTGTTGCTAGTCAATGACAAGCTTAATGCCCTATAGCCAAATTGGTAAGGCACCTGACTCTGGATCAGGCATTCTGTAGGTTCGAGTCCTGCTAGGGCAGCCAAAAAGTTTCAAGTTTATCTTGAAACTTTTTTTAAATTATCTTGACAATATGCAATGTGTAATTTATAATTACTAGATACTACAATAAAATATTTTACAGCATAGAACAAGAGTAGTAATATGCAATCATTTTTAGAGAGCTGTTGCGTGGTGAAAAACAGTAATGATAAATATGAACTTGCTTGGGAGCTTATTTGTTAAAAGCAAATACGGGATAACCGTTAAATTTTTAAGTGAGGTATTTTCCTAATTTGAGTGGTACCGCGGAAGTTAAGCTTTCGTCTCATAATGAGATGAAGGCTTTTTTGTATTATATAAAGTTCAAATATATTTATGGAGGTCAAAACTAAAATGAGTAATTACAGTACAAAAATCGATGAAAAATGGCAAAAAAAATGGGAAGAAACTAACCTTTATAAGTTTGATAAAAACAATGAGGGTGAAAAATTATACGTACTTGAAATGTTCTCCTACCCTTCTGGAGCAAAACTCCATGCTGGACACTGGTTTAATTATGGTCCTGTTGATTCTTGGGCAAGATTTAAGAGAATGAGAGGATATAATGTATTCCAACCAATGGGTTTCGACGCTTTTGGTCTTCCTGCTGAAAACTATGCTATAAAGACTGGAATCCATCCAAAAGATTCAACTTTAAAAAACATTGACACTATGGAAAAACAACTTAAGGCAATGGGAGCTATGTTTAACTGGGATAACGAGGTAGTTACTTGCATGCCTGATTACTACAAATGGACTCAATGGCTATTCCTTAAACTTTATGAAAAAGGTTTAGCTTATAGAAAAAAAGCTCCTGTAAATTGGTGCCCTAGCTGTAATACAGTTCTTGCAAATGAGCAAGTTGTTGATGGCTGCTGTGAAAGATGCAATTCTGAAGTTATAAAAAAAGACTTAACTCAATGGTTCTTTAAAATTACAGATTATGCTGATGAATTGTTAGAGAAACTTGATGATCTTGATTGGCCAGCAAAAACAAAAGCTATGCAAAAGCATTGGATAGGAAAATCCAAAGGTGCTGAAGTTACTTTTGAAGTGTGTGACAGCGATGTAACCTTTGATGTATTTACTACAAGAGTTGATACTTTATTTGGAGTAACTTATGTAGTTCTTGCCCCAGAAAGTCCTCTTGCAGAAGAATTAACAAAATCTGAGTTCAAAGAAGCTGTAGAAGAATATAAACTTCAATCACAAAAACAATCTGAAATAGAAAGACAATCAATTACAAGGGAAAAAACAGGCGTATTTACTGGGTCTTATGCAATAAACCCTGTTAACGGTAAAAAAGTTCCAATTTGGATTGCCGATTATGTAATATACAGCTATGGTACTGGTGCTGTTATGGCTGTTCCTGCTCATGATGATAGAGATTTCGCATTTGCTACTAAATATGAACTTCCTATAATAAGAGTTATTGAAGGCGGAGAAAATCTTCCTTATACTGAGTATGGAAAACTTGTAAACAGTGAAGATTTTAATGGATTAAGTGGAAAGGAAGCTAAAGAAGCTATAGTTGCTAAGCTTGAAAAAGAAAAACTAGGCAAATGGAAAGTAAACTTTAGACTTCGTGATTGGCTTGTATCAAGACAAAGATATTGGGGTGCTCCTATTCCTGTTGTTTACTGTGAACATTGTGGAATAGTTCCAGTGCCTGAAGACCAGCTTCCTGTTGAACTTCCTTATGACGTTGAATTTGCACCAGATGGAAAATCACCACTAGCAAAATCAGAAGCTTTCATGAACACTACATGCCCAAAATGCGGTGGTCATGCAACAAGAGAGGCAGATACTCTCGATACCTTTGTATGTTCATCTTGGTACTATTTAAGATATCCTGATAACAAAAACAGTGAAAAGGCATTTGATAAAGCTTTAATAAATGAAATGCTTCCAGTAGATAAATATGTAGGTGGACCAGAACATGCTTGCATGCATCTTTTATATGCTAGATTTATGACAAAAGCTTTAAGAGATATGGGTTATTTAAACTTTGATGAACCATTCCTATCATTAAGACACCAAGGCTTAATTCTTGGTCCAGATGGTTTAAAAATGAGTAAATCAAAGGGAAATACAATTTCTCCAGATGATTATATATCTGAGTATGGAGCAGATGTATTTAGAATGTATCTAATGTTTGGTTTTGATTATACAGAAGGCGGAGCTTGGAGCGATGATGGAATAAAATCAATATCAAAATTTGTTGATAGAGTTGAAAGAGTTTTAGCTTCCTGCAATGATGAAATCAAAAACTCAAGCAATTCAAAAACAGAAATGAGTGCTTCAGAAAAAGAACTTAATTTTGTAAGGCATCATTCTATAAAAGCTGTAACCGAAGACATGGAGAAATTCCAATTTAACACTTGTATTGCTAGAATAATGGAATTTACAAATGCATTATCAAAATATTTAAATGAAAGCAACAAAAATTCTACTTTCTTAAAAGAAGTTGTTGTTGACTTTATAAAATTACTTGCACCTTTTGCTCCTCACTTTAGTGAAGAAGAGTGGAATGCTATAGGTATGAATTATTCTGTATTTAATGAAGGATGGCCTAAATTTGATGCAGCTGCATTAGTTAAAGACGAAGTTGAAATAGCTGTTCAGCTAAATGGTAAAATTAAAACAAGAATAATGATACCAAGTAATTTATCACAAGAAGAAATCCAAAATGCAGCCTTAAATGACGAAAATGTGAAAACTGCTATTGCTGATAAAACAGTTGTTAAAGTCATTGTTATAAAGGGCAGACTAGTAAACGTAGTAGTTAAATAATTATAATGTTTTAAATAAAATTTTATAAATCTTAGGTAAAAACTTTAAAGACCATTGATGTTTCAATAACTTGCTGAAACATCAATGGTCTTTAAAGTTTTTCATTTAATATTTTGTGATACTCTTACCCATCATTATTTTAATTAAACGTTCCTGATTTTCCTCCGCCTTCAATTATAACATTTGGTTCAATATGTAGTTCGGAGCTTTTTATTAAATTAGGTTTACGAACTTTATACTTGTTTTCATAATCATCTTCTATATTAAATATGTCTATCCCCTTTTTCTTATACTTGTCAAATATTTTTTTTGAATTATTAATAAGATTTTTTTCTGCATTTTCTTGTATTTTTTCTATAGTTTTTTCATCAAGATTTATATAATTTTGACTTTCAGCTATACTTGTTTTAACATCCATTTTTTTGTTTACTTCAACTTTATTTTTATAAGGTACAACATCCGTTTTAGTTTTGCTTTTTAATATATCAAGTGAAATAAAAGCATTTTTAGATGTTGGATCTAAAACCTCCATTGAACCAGCCTGCACCTTTCCAATCATAAAATTATAAGCTTGAGTTTCTGATTTATCAATATTGTCAACCATTTTATCGTTTTTAAACACCGCGCCGCCATTAAGTTCAATTGAATTTTTATTTTTAGTTTTATCAACAGTTATTGCAGTCATTACATTAACTCTATCTGGCTCTGTTCTAGTATTTAAAAAATCCCTATATTGAAGCCTTATTGCTCTTGATGCCTGCCCTTCATTGTTCATTAAATCATTTAACAAAAACCCAACATAATCCTCTTCTTTAAAACCACCTTGAAGCAAATCTTGTATGTTACCTAAATAAACTGCAACATATGGTTTTAAATAAAATTCATGATTTCTTCTCTCAATATCTATAAATTCCTTTACACCCGCTCTAGCAGCTTTTTCTGAAAATATGATAGCTTTGTTTTGAGTATAATTTATCTTATAGCTAGATCTCAAATTTATATCTTTTATAGCTTCAAATGCTGTTTTACCATTACCTTTAAAAATCAATCTTTGTGCCTTCTCAGTTCCTTTTGAAATGGTTCTTTGAGACATAAAAGCTTCCAAATACACATCAATACTATTATCAGGCTCAATATCATAAACTATTGCGGTTACAAACAATATCTTATCTAAATCAGCATAATTAAAGCAACCTGTAAATGTAGCCATATAAATTAGCATTAAAAATATTGCTGCAATTTTTTTTTTCATTTTCCGTCACCACCCTTTAAACTGTCACCATATATATTATCAAGATCCCCCCTTAAAATTTCATCATTGCTTTTAACTCTTCTAGGTGTTCCAATTGGGAAAATATAAGGATAGTCTATTGATTTTAATGATCCAAGATGTGCAATAAGCACACAAACCCCAATATAAAAACCAGGTAAACCGCAAAATGCAGCAAATAAAACCATTATTGGTGACCAAATTGCAATAGCCCCATATAACTTAGGAACTAAAAATGATGATATAGAACTAAGTGCAACAATTATTATTGTAATTTCAGAAGCTAATCCGGCACCAACTGCTGATTCTCCTAAAATTAATCCTCCTATTATGCCTATCGCCTGACCAACTGGCTGTGGAAGTCTTATTCCAGCTTCCCTCAAAACTTGAAAGGAAAACATCATAATATAAAGTTCTATTACAGTTGGGAAAGGGATTCCAGCTCTTGACAGCGAAAGTCTAAAAATAAACGTAGATGGGATTACAGCAAAATTATATGTTGTTATAGCTATATATAAAGCCGGTGCAAACATTGCTATAAAAAAAGCTATCCATCTTACAATTCTTGAAAAATTAACAAAATATTTATTTAAATAATAATCATCTGCAGCTTGAAAATTTTCATAAAAAAAATATGGAGCTGTAACTACAAATGGTGTTCCATCAACTATTACACCTACTTTTCCACTCAAAATCTCATTTGCAACTACATCTGCTTTTTCACTATATCCAACAGTATCAAATACAGTTTTCTTATTTTTCAGCTTATCTTCTATATAATTGCTCTCAAGTAAGTATTCAACATTGATTTGTTTTACTTTACTTTTTACAATATTAACAAGCCTTTCTGGTGCAATTCCCTTCAAATATGCTACAACAACTACAGTTTGTGATTTTTCACCTAAATAAACACTTTCAAATTTCAAATTTTCATTTTTTATTTTTCTACGTATAAGAGATATATTATCTACAAAGGCCTCAGTAAATCCTTCCCTTGGTCCCTTAATTACGCCTTCAGTTATTGGTATACCTACAGATCTTCTTACAAATCCTTTTGCTTCACAAAACATCATTTTCTCAAAAAAATCTGCTACTATTACCACATCTCCAGATAGTATATGAAGTGCAGCATCTGTCCTATCCTTAACATCGCCTATAGAAAATGCAAAAAGTGAATTGTTTTTTAAATCAGATATTCCTTTAATATGATTTTTATTTAAAAGTATAGGTGCAACTATATATTCACTTATAAATTTCGAATCACATAAATTATCGATAAAAATCATATTTATTGTTCCATTTTCACATTCTACAACTCTATACTTTACATCTACATTTCCTTTAAACTTTTCTTTTATAAAATTTAAATTTTCTTCATTCATATCGACCACCCAAGATTATTATTTTCTAAATAATTGAATAATATTCACAGTGTTTGAAAATAATAAGAGCATATATTTTAGCTGAAGGGGAAGTCGCAATTATGAGAAATATTAATAAAAATCATTTAATCTTTATAGTTATAGGAACAGCATTGATATCTATGCAAACATATCCTACCTTATTAACTTCAATTGCCGAAAGAGATGCCTGGATAGTTCTCATTTTTTCATCGATACTACTATTGTTATTTTCATTATTGCCAATAAAAGCTTTTTCATTTTCTGAAGAAACAGATTTAAAAACAATATACTGCTCATCACTTGGTAAAATTTTAGGAACACTTTTCTTATTTTTATTTTACATAACCCTAGTTTTAACTTTAATTGAAGGTGCCTCAGTAATAACCAATATTTTGCACATAAATATACTACTTGAAACACCCCAGTGGTATTTGCTATTGTTTTTTATACTTCCAGCCTTGTATACAGTCTCTAAAGGTGAGAATTCCATATTTGCTATAACCTTTATAGGTATAACTTTACTTTTAATATCCGATATAGATTTAGCTTTACTTTTATTAAAATATAGAAATATAAAATATATTCTTCCCATATTAAAAAATGGAATAAATCAAAATTTTATTGTATGCATTTTTAAAGGTTTAGCTTTATATTCAGGATTTGGCATACTATTTCCAATTATGTTTAAAGTAAAATACAAAAAAAAATTAGCTAAACCTATTGTTATAGGATTAGCTATAGTTATAGCAGTACAATTAATAGCAATTTCAGGACTTGAAATGTGTTTCTCTTCAAAATATTTAAATAGCATCTATTATCCACGACTTGTACAAAGTCAACTTATCAATTACTTTGACTTTATAGAAAGTGGCGAAATATATACTTTACTACAAATAGTGGGTGGTTGGTTTATTAAATACATACTGGCCTTCTATTCACTCAATATACTTTCAAAGCAATTAAAAATAACTTATAAATATAATAGCTATATAATCAGCCTAATTGTATTTTTAGCTTCATTATTTTTAAGCCAAAAAACCATAATTCTATTTAAAGTTTTGAATTATTACACCTACATTGCCTTTGCAAATTTTATAGTTATTCCTGCTGTAATATTTTCAGTATATATTTTAAAATCAGAAGTACAAAACAAGAATTCACATAAAAACAAAGAAATAGAGAAGAATATATAGATATTCTTCTCTATTCTTTTATTTTTCTTTTCCTAGCAAGTTCTCAGTAACTTCAAACAAGTTGTTTAATTCCAAGACTTCCCCTTTTTCAATAAGCACATTGAGTTTAATTCTACATCTTGCTGCATCTGAAATCTGCCCAAGCGATATTAGTGAAGCAATATTATCCAGTATATTTGAAATTAAACTGGACTTTACTTCAAATAACTTTTGTGCATCCATAATTTCATCCTTAATTTCTAGCATTTGCTCATCAAGCTGAAATGCTGTATCTGCAGCTGCTTGAAGCTTCTTCTTAATATCTTCTGGAATATCCTTTTTATACTTATAATTTAATGAATGTTCTATAGTTGCCCAAAAATTCATAGCTAAGGTTCTTATCTGTAATTCAGCAAGTATTTCCTTAGGTCCCTCTGCCATATTAACAGTATATTTAACTATTACATGATAACTTCTATACCCACTTTTTTTAACATTTTGTACATAATCTTTTTCGTACATTATTTCCATATCTTTTCTGTTTCTTATAATACTAACGACTTTAGTAATATCCGAAACAAATTGACACATAACTCTAATCCCCGCTATATCCTCCATTTGTTCACCAATTTTATCAATGTGAATATTGCATTTATTTGCCTTTTCCAATATACTTGAAACTTCTTTTACTCTCCCAGTAACGAATTCTATTGGTGAATATTCATTTCTTTTTCTATACTCTTTTCTTATACTTTTCAATTTAATTTTAATCTCTTCAACCGCTTGTTCATAAGGTATCAGAAATGTTTTCCATTCAACTTTTGCCATTTAACTTCTCCTTTTTTAAAGAGGTAATATAGAAATTTTTATTATTTTTAACTCCAATAATATATTATAGCACATAAAAAATTTTTTCAATGTAAACTGTAAATCTCTTTGTTACTTTTTAATATTCCTTAACCTAATTATTTAAGGCATACTAAATAAAACTATGTTTTTTAAACTGTTTTTGATATAATGATAATATTGAATTCTTTGATCTTATGATAGAGGTGATTTCTTGGAAAATAAAAATGACGAATTAGCTTATTTATACGATAAAACCGTAACTTGCCCTGTATGCGAAAGTACCTTCAAAGTACGTGCTGTAAAAAAATCTTCATATAGAATATTAGGGCAAGATACTGATTTTTTTATTGAATACGGAAAAATAAATCCATATTTCTATGATATATGGATGTGTAATACTTGTGGTTATACGGCAATGAAACATGATTTCCCTAAAATACGTGAATCTGAAAAAGAATTAGTTATAAGTAAAATTTCTAGCAAATGGCATCCTAAAAGTTATCCTAACATATACAATGTAAATATTGCTATAGAGCGTTTTAAACTTTCACTTTTAAATTACACTGCAATTAATGCTTCGAGCAGTAAAAAGGGAATGAATTGCTTAAAACTCGCCTGGATGTATAGACTAACAGGAAATAAACAACTTGAATTATCTTTTTTAAAAAACGCCCTAGAATCTTTTACCGAAGCATATACCTCTGAATCTTTTCCAATGTACGGATTATCAAGGTTTGCTATGCTTTATTTAATTGGCGAACTTAATAGAAGACTTGGAAATAATGAAGAAGCTTTGATCTGGTTCGGACAAGTTATAGGCGAAACAAATGCAGATCAAAAACTAAAAAACAAAGCAAGAGAGCAAAAAGATTTAATAAGAGCCTTACAAAAAGGAAATGTTGAAGAAACCTTACTTGAAAATGACGACGACAAAAAGAAAGGTATTTTTTCAAAGTTTTTTTAAGTTATAAAATAATTGTATATTGTGAAACAAAGCTGTAGTGGATTAATCAAAGAACCTTTGGTAGGTGTAGAAAAAAATAATGTTAGGGAATAGTGGCGAAAAAATTTCTAAAATAAAATTGCATAAAACTTAGTGGGAAATTTTTTTAAGCTTTAGAGCTTTAGATTGTCTGAGCTAATCTTTGCGAGTTATCGAAAGCTCTTAAGCTTTAAAAAATTTGCCGCTTAGTTTTACTAATTTTATTTAGGATTTTGAGCCGCTATTCACTAATATTATTTTTCTACACCTGCCAAAGGTTCTTTGATTTTGCACTACACTTTGGTTCTAACTAGAAGAGTTTCATTGGATCAAAATTTAAGTAATCACAAGATGTTAGCATATATTGAACATTATTTTTAACAATACATCCTTTTATCTTTTTTAATATAGGTCCATGCATATGTCCATATATAACCTTTTCTACAGAGTACTCCTCCATAACTTCCGTAAATTCATTATCATCATATTTATCATTAAAAGGCGGATAATGCATCATAACTATTATTTTCTTATATCCAGCCTTTATAGCTGCATCTAGAGATAGCCTAAGTCTTATAATTTCTCTGTTATATATTTTTTCATCGTGCTCATTAAAGCTTTCCATATCTTTATTTATCCAACCTCTTGTACCACATACTGCATAATCTTCATATACAAAGAAGTTATTTTGTATGAAAAATATATTGTCATACATATTATTTAATTTTTTTATACTCGTCCACCAATAATCATGGTTTCCCTTTACTATAATCTTTCTACCCGGAAGTTCATAAATCCACTCCAAGTCTCTTTTGCCACCCTCAATATTTATTGACCAAGATATATCTCCTGCAATAAGTACAGTATCATCATTATTTATTTTAGCAATCCAATTATTTTTAATTTTTTCATCATGATTTAACCATTCTTCGCCAAATATATCCATTGGCTTATCAGTTTCAAGTGCCAAATGCAAATCTGAAATAGCATATAAAGCCATTGATTCACCTTCTTTTTCCTACTTTTTCGTCTAAATTCATAATATGTGCAATTATTTCAGCTACTACATCATATATTTCATATGGAATATTAGAACCAACGTCTACATTTAAAAGTAAATCTGCAAGTTCTTTATTGTAAACAACTGGCACATCATTTTCTGCAGCTTTTTCTACTATTTTATCTGCAATTAACCCCATTCCTGCCGCTGTTACAATAGGTGCTTCATATCCAGCTTCATATTTTAATGCAGCTGCTTTTTTTCGTTCATTTGCCATAAAACCACCTCATTACGATGAAATTAATTCAACTTATACTTTTATATCTAGTTTATATACATTATTATTTTCATTGAAAAAACTTCTGCAACTTGCTAAATTTACTTCTTCATCTTTTCTTTCTACTAATATGGTAGGACTATATCCCATATTAATCATTTTATTAGCCAAAATTTCTTTGGCCCCATTAAACGTTATGCTCCACTTTTCATCACATTTAAGCTTAACATTTAAATTATTATTAAAGATCTTAATGTAAGCATCTATAACACCCATATTAATTGTTTTTACTGAAGTTACTATTTTAACATTTCTGCTATCTACCCTTTTACCTGATTTTCTATCATCTTTAATTATAAGCTTGCATTGATAATCATTTTGACTGCTATTTACTGGTAAATCCATGTAGTAGTATTGATCACTTACAGAATTAAAGACTTTAAAATCATTTATATTATTCTTTATAATCTCAGCAACTTTATCTGACAATGGCACTCCATTATTTTTTTCCGATAAAATATTGCTAATAAATTCTTTCATATTATTTATTTTGGTATTTATCTCTTGCTTAACAATTTCTGCTTTTCCATCTACGCCTTTATTATTTCCCTCAATAATATCTTTTATTAATTTTAGCGTATTTGCCTTTGTGGATTCATTTTCAACTTTATTGTAATTCACATTCTTTATACCCTCATCATTTTGTTCATGTGAATTTTTTACCACTTCATTATTTTTAATGCTTGAATTATCTAAACCTTCTGAAGGCCTTTCATTTCTTAGTGTATCTATAAGTTTAGTAACTGTTCCTAGCTTTGCTTCGTCGATATTAACTTCAGGATTTATTTCTTTCAATAACTGTCTTATAGAATCTTTTGAATCACTTGTTTGAAGTTCTGTTATATTGTTTAAAATAAACTTATTTATTGTATCTAAAATATCAACATTTTTATTTGCTAATTCTATTTTTCCATTTGTTGAATTTTCATTTAGAACTTCCGTTAATACATTTAAATCCTTAATGTTATTTTCTAAATTTAACTTTCCAAATTTAGTAATATTCAAATTCTGCTTTTCTGCAGATTTCAAAATATCTTTAAAATCTATTTGTTTTAAATTATTGGATTGTTCATTTTCATCAATTATAGCTTTGCTATTATTTTCGTCCTGCACAAGCTCTTTTGGTTGCACATTATCATTATGCTCTTTGATTTTTTCCGCTATACCATTTTGTTTTAAATCATTAGAATCTATTTCATTACTGTTTAGTTTGTCATTAATGTTTTTTAGTTCGTTATACAAAGAGTTACCATCTTTAAAAATTTTATTAAAACTTTTTATATTATCTCCTGTTATATCAATCTTATTTTCAAATAAGGTAACTATATCATTCAAATCTAAACTTTTTAAATTCTTAGCAAAATCCCTTAGCATATCACAAGTAAATTTGCCCTCTTCACTATTAATATCTATATTTTTACTTTCAATGTATTTAAAAATAAATTCTTCAGCCTTTTCAGGATTATCAACTATTTTTTTATTAAAATCTATAATGTTTTTCATTTCAGAAATATTTTCTTTTGTTAGAGGTATATTATGATCAATAAGTGCTTTTAACAACTCAATATTATCCTTGGATGGCTTCAGTCCAAATTCCTTTATAGTGTCTTCTATTAAGTCTGTATCAGGGCTTGCTTGTCCTTCATCATTACCTACAAATTTTATTTTTATCTGTCCATCATCAAATCCAGTAACTATAAACTTAGAATTTTTTCCATAACTTGTTTCATCCTTAAGTCCATCTACTTTAGCATTAAAATTCCATCCATCTGATGTCCTTAAAGTTACTTCATCACTTTTGCCATCTACATCTAAAACCTTTGCTGTAAATGTTTCACCAATATTAAAGGAAATTTTCTTGGTTAATTTAGAATTATTATTTACTAATGAGTTATTTACATTTAAAGTATTAGCCATAATTATCACCTCTAATTTTTATAGTGAAACCAGTTTAACTAATAATTAATAGTCAAACTGGTTCACTATATACTTTATTCTATGCTCAATTTATAAAATTTCTTTTTACCCTTTTTAATCATAACAAATCCATCTTTAAAATCTTCACTTGTTAAAACCCGTGTAAAATCATCAACCTTAACATCATTTAAAGTTAAACCGCCTTGCTGAATTAATCTTCTGCCTTCACCTTTTGACGGTAATATTTTGGTATAAACAAGAACATCTAAAATTTGTGCATTTGCCATATCTGCTGTAATTGTAACCATAGGTACGTTTTCCATATTGCTACCTTGACCAAATAAAGCTTCTGAAGCTGCTGCTGATTTTTTTGCTGCCTCTTCACCATGAACAAGCTTTGTAACCTCATAAGCAAGAACTTTTTTAGCCTCATTTATTTCTTTATCTTTAAGTGCAGATAATCTTTTAACCTCATCCATAGGCAAAAAAGTTAGCATTGCTAAACATTTACCTACATCCGAATCATTTACATTTCTCCAATATTGATAAAAATCATAAGGTGTTGTTTTCTCTGGATCAAGCCATAGTGCTCCATTTTCTGTTTTACCCATTTTTTTACCTTCACTATTTGTTAACAGTGAACATGTCATTGCATAGGCAGGTTTATTTTCCTTTCTTCTTATAAGTTCAACACCAGCTATCATATTTGACCACTGATCATCACCACCAAGCTCCATTACACAGTCATATTTCTTATTTAGTTCAAAGAAATCATAACCCTGCATAAGCATATAGTTAAACTCAAGGAAAGATAACCCCTTTTCCATTCTCTGCTTAAAACATTCAGCTGTGAGCATCTTATTTACAGAAAAATGCACTCCAACTTCTCTTAAAAAATTTATGTAATTTAAATTCATAAGCCAATCTGCATTATTTGCAAGTATAGCCTTTCCATCACTAAAATCTATAAATCTTGACATTTGCTTTTTTATACATTGAACATTGTGTTCTATTTCTTCTCTCGTAAGCATTTTTCTCATGTCAGTTTTTCCTGTAGGATCTCCTACCATTGCAGTTCCCCCACCCATTAAAACAATAGGTCTATGTCCTGCTTTTTGCATATGTGCCATGAGCATTAGTGCTAAAAAATGTCCAACATGCAAACTATCAGCCGTTGGATCAAAGCCTATATAAAAAGTGATTTTTTTCTCTCCAAGTAACTTTCTTGTTTCTTCCTCATGAGTATACTGTTTTATATATCCACGTTCAATTAATTCATCTAAAACGTTAATCATAACTACCACTCCTTTTTTATAACCTATATAATGAAACTAAACTATACATTCACAAAATACACAATTTTAGTCTCACTATAATTTCCATTTACTTATATATTAAATCATAATAATATAAAAATTTCAAACATAGCATTTTATGATGAGATAACTTTGTTTCTTCCTGATTCCTTAGCTCTATAAAGCATAGCATCTGCTACATTTAAAACCTTCTGGACGTCATTTCCATTATCCGGATAATAGCTTATACCAAAGCTTGCAGTAACAGTTTTTTCAACGTCATTATACATTACTATATTTTTGCTAAGTTTTTCTCTCATTTCATCTACCTTTTTTATTACTTTTTCATGTGATGAAACTTCATCAATGTAAATTACAATTTCCTCTCCACCATATCTTGCAATTTTATCTTTATCAGGATCAATAGATTTTGAAAGAACCTTCGCGGTTTCAATCAAAACTTCGTCTCCAAATTGATGCCCATACGAATCATTAAAATTTTTAAAATGATCTATATCTATCATTACTATTGCAAAACTTTTTTGTGGAAACTTGACAACCTTTTCTTCAATTATATCAAAAAAGTGCTTTCTATTATTAATTCCAAGCAACGGATCCTTAATAGACGATTCTTTTACTTTTTTATACAAAATATTGTTTTCAATGGCAATACCTATTTGATTTGCTATTGCAGATATAAACTTTATATGACCATGACCAAAAAAATCAAACAATGTGTGCTCTACAATTATATATCCCATAAAGTTATCTCTTAAAGTTATAGGCACCCCAACAATTGAGTGTATATTTAGCTTTCCTTTAAATTCACTAAATAATGGATTCTTACAATTTATAACTACAGGATCATTTGAACTAAGTAATGAAAATACAGTATTTGTTACAATATCATAATTTTCTATCTCTACATTAGATGCCTCTACCCGTAATTCACCATTACGTTTCTTTAAATATATTGTTGAATAAGTAACTCCAAGAATCCCAATAATCATATCATTAATCATTGGAATTAAATTATAATCGCTAATATTAGAATTAATATATTTACTAATTTCTACAACATTTGTTAATACATCAAGTTTTTTGCCATATTCTATATTTTTTTCATTCATTAATTGAATTTGTTCTTCAGCAAAATTTTGATATGTGCCAAATTCTTGTTTTAACCTTGTATATTTTTCAAACAAAGCATCAAACCCATCAGCTTTATCTATAATACCCACATCTCTTTTCAGAATAAACACCTCTTATATTACTTATTGCAAAAAACATGTTTTTATAATTTTATTCTTTAATTATGGCTTAATTATAATTATATTAGATTATCGAACTAATTTCCACAATATTAATTAAAAATCATCCATTGTGACTTTTATATTTTATATTTTGAATTATTCCATATATATTGAATTTTATGAATTTTATGCTATAATATTGTATAGATATTATTAGGTTTAATTATCAAGGTATGTTTACTCCTTAATTCCAGGAGCAAAAATATTTCCAAGATTAATTAGTCCTAGGTTTTAAGGAGGGTTTTATCATGGCAGATAAAGTTATTGTTTGCAAAGATTGTGGAAAAGAGTTTACATTTACAGAAGGTGAACAAGCTTTTTATAAGGAAAAAGGATTTGAAAACGATCCAGTAAGATGTCCTGAATGCAGAAAAGCTAGAAAAGCTAAAAGAAACAATTTTCATAAAGATTTTTAAATTAAAATTGAGATGGCGCAGAGTCATCTCAATTTTAATTTTATGAAAACAACTTGAAACAGAGTACAAAGTACAAATTGTAATTTAACAGGATAAACTTGTATTAGCAATTTCAAGCTTCCACATTATCTATCTATAATTACATTTCCCTAAAGTATTTAATTCTTTTCAATACTTTTGATAAAGGAACTGCTATTATCATTCCAACAATCACTTGCGCTACATCTTCTCCAATATGAGTTGCCTGTAAAATCCAGCATTGTGACCATGGAAATCCCATCAAATAATGATCTAGAAAAACTCCTGCAAAATAGTAAGCTCCTATCATCCATATGCCGCCAACTATAAATCCAAATATGTTATTAACTATACTTTCTCCATTATAATTATTCCTATAGGCAATAGTCGCTGCCAAGTAAGCCATAACACCTTTAATAATTAAAGTAAATGGTGCCCAAGCAGGCGCTGTTGATAACAAATCAAATAATCCCATTCCTAAAGCAGATGCAATAACTGCATTTTTCCTTCTAAGAATTATTGCAGCTACAAATACCATGGCATCTCCTGCGTGCACAAAGCCTTTATAACCAAGTCCAACTGGTATCCCCGTAAGTTTAGTGGCTACAAAAACTATTGCTGCCATAAGTGATATTTGTGCTATATCCCTTACTGCGTAACTAGTATTAAATGTCTTTTGCTCCATAATGCCCCTCCATATTATTTATTCTTATAGATATCTATAAGAACATTATATTTAAATAAAATTTTTATGCAAATGTACCCATACAATTCATGTATTATTTTTAAATTATTGATAATAATAAATTTGATATTGATTTTTATAGGAGATGATATATATGAACATTTTAAGATGGATTTGCAGTCTAGCTTTTCTCACATTGATATCCACCTTAATTGTGAAAACTGGTATAACTGCCATAAACTTATTGTTAACAATATCAGCTTTTGTTTTCCTTATCGATGCCATATTGTATAAAAAACGAAGTCTGTAATTTTAATAAGTATACAATATTAAGATTTATTAATATGTAACTTAAAATTATTGCGAAGTATTAAACCAAAGTACAAAGTATAAAATACAGAGTACAAAGAAGGATGATTTACCTTTCCTTACGTCAGGTAAATCTTAAACTTAAATGTTGTCAGCTTCGCTGAACAACATTAGGATTGCGATTGCGTAATCAATCAAAAAAATAAGTTTTAAGATTTTCTGTATCTTTGCTACAGAAAATCATCATTCACTGTACTTTGTTCTCTGTACTCTGTACTCTGAATAAAGCTTCGCAATATTTAAGAACTTTTCATATAATATACATCCATTGTTAAATTTACATTACCTACCGTTAAATTTGTAATTCTTTTTTAACCTATTCCTTATATTTATATGTTATAATTTATTCTGTTGTGGAGGTGAATTAATGATAACTGTAAATAGACAAAACACTTTAAGTTATTTTAAACGAATATTTGATTTCTTAGGAGAATATTATCCACTAATAATTGGTGCAATAATTTTTATAAAAACATTTACCATCTACATATCTAGTGCAACCCCTGGATATAAATTAATTGTATCAATATATTGGTTCATTTTTGTTACTGCCTACAAGGATATGCGAAAGGACATTAAATTACTACCATTCATAGTCCTTTGCATACCAATCTTTTTGTTTTTATCCTATATACTTAATCATGGATATGCAATGTGGGGAACAATGCTAAACTTTGAAAGAAAGCTTCATGTAGTGATTGATTTAAATCCAATTTTCAAAAAAATCCCATTTAATGATGCTTCCTTTGCTAGAATTTACAAGAATCAAACTCTAACTTGGTTTTTCCGTTTAGTATATAATAACGGCTTTGTTGTTCCACCTTTAATGTGCTTTTTTCGTGCAATTATTGCTATGGATTTAAAAAAGGCATTGAAATATCTTTGCTCTGCACATATATTTCAAGTATTTATAATAAGCCCATTTTATATAACTTTCCATCTTCAAGAAGTTTGGTATGTTTTGGGTCAACCTGATGGCTTAGCTAGAGTATTTCATTCACAGGCTGAAAAATCAGGAACGGTTTTAAATTGTTTCCCATCTATGCATACTTCTATATCTTTTGCGGCTTTTTTACTTGTACTTAGAGAAAAAGATAAAATTTTCAAAACTATTTGGGGATTTTTCTGCTTATGCGTTATTTATTCAACAATGTATCTTGAAATACACTGGGTTATTGATATAATTGGTGGATTGATATTAGCATACTGTACTGTTAAATTAACTGATTTTGTATTCGATAAAATAGAAAAAAAGATTAAGCCTTTGTTGGACAAGTATTATTATAAAAATAAATCCATTTCCGTTTCAATAGATGACTCTGTATCAACTTCAAATTAAATGGCTATGTTTTAAAAGAATGTTGATATGAGCTTATGACATTAATGGACTCTAAGAATTGCACGTTTATAATTTGCTACCCATTTAGATGCATCGTCCTGATGCCTAAATGGCTTTGACCGTCCTAGTCAAAATTACGCAAATTATAAACGAGCAATCCTAAGAGTCCATAAAAGCCAATACATCACATCAACATTCTTTTAAAAATAGCTAAACTTACTAAAGGAAGCTATGTTTTAAATAAGTGTGAAAATCAACACTTATTTAAAACATAGCCAATTAAATAAAAACTTGGGCTGTAACACTAAAAAATTATTATGTTACAGCTCCAATTTTATTCAATTCAATAGTTAACAAATTTATAATTTTCTTTTCTTATATTTAACTTGCCTCAATTTATATGTTATAATTTATTCTGTTATGGAGGTGAATTAATGACATCTATAGATAGACAAGCTTTTTCTACACATATAAAAAAAATGTGTAATTTTCTAGAGGAATATTACACATTAATAATAGGAGCTATAATTTTTTTAATAACTTTGCAAATTTATAATTCTCAAGTAACATCTGAATACAAGTTTATTGCATCATTAGTTTGGCTTGGATTTCTCACTGCATATTCAGATATGCGAAAAGATGTTAAATGGGTGCCATTTATAATTCTTTGCATACCTCTTTTTTTATTTCTAGCATATATATGTCTTAATGGTTATGGAATATGGCAATCTATACTTGCATTTGAAAGAAGAATTGGACCATTATTTAATTTAGATGCACTTTTTAAAAGCATACCATTTAACGATGCATCCTTTGCACGAATTTATAAAAGTGAAAATTTAACCTGGTTTATGAGATTAGTTTATAATACTGGCTATATAGCTTGCCCTTTGATGTGCTTTTACCGTTCAATTATTATAAAAGATTTAAAAAAAGGTCTAAAGTATCTTTGCTCAGCACATGTATTTCAAATTTTTTTAATCAGCCCATTTTACATAACGTGTTTTTTACAAGAGGTTTGGTATGTTTTAGGTGACCCTGATGGAGTAGGTAGAGTGTTTCATTCACAGGCCGAAAAAGAAATGACAGTTATAAATTGTTTTCCATCAATGCATACTTCGATAGCTTTTGCAGCTTTTTTACTTGTACTTAGGGAAAAGGATAAAATTTTTAAATACCTTTGGGGATTTTATTGCCTATCTGTTATTTATTCAACACTGTATCTTGAGGTTCATTGGCTTCTTGATGTTGTTGGTGGATTAATATTAGGTTATTTTTCAGTTAAACTAGCAGATTTTGTATTTGGAAAAATAGACAAGAAAATCAAACCACTATTAGACAGGTATTACTATAAAGATAAAACTATTTCAATAGATACTAATATTTCAGCAGAACAATAACCTTAATATAGATGTACAATTTGGAACATTGAAATTACAAATACTAAGTTTATCCTGACAAATTACAATTTAACTCAGAGTACAAAGTACAGAGTACAGAGTACAATGAAGGACGATTTTTCTCCGTTAGCACTACGAAAAATCTGAAAACTTATTTTCTTTATTGCTGCGCAATCGCGCCATTAATGGCGCTCAGCGAAGCTGAGGACATTTAAGTTTAAGATTTACCTGAGAGAATCGAAAGGTAAATAATCCTTCTTTGTACTCTGCTCGATAAATTGTAATTTAACAGGATAAACTTGGTATTAGCAATTTTAATCTTCAAGATTGTTTATCTATATAAACGACAGCCTTAACCTTGAAACTAGAATCTGCATATAGCAGACTAGTTTCAAGGTTAAGGCTATCGCACTAAATTATTTTATACACAAATTTTAAACATTGAGAACCAAAGTGTAGGCAAAATTTCGTAGGCACACTAATATTTTTGATTAATTTATGTCTTTGAAATGGATCTCTAGGAATTAATAATATAGGTTCAAGAATCTTAATGGGCTTACGCCCAAGCCCATCTGGTATGTGTTCTTTCATTAAACCACTTAATTTGCAATAGTTTTAGCCTTTTCCAACACCAGAAAGAACTAAACCTTTATTATGCTCAAGTGCCCATGATATTGACCATTCGCTTTGGAACAATAAAAGTTCTCTTTCCTTCAAATCTCTCACACGCTTTGTATCTGAAGTTATTGTTAACTTATCTAAATCAAAGTCATTATTTTCAATCCATCTTATATTTTTGAATGGTAGCATATCCATTTTAATATCTACGTTATATTCACTTTTTAATCTGTATTGCAATACTTCAAATTGAAGTACACCAACAACTCCAACTATAAGTTCTTCTACACCTATATTAATTTCCTTAAAGACCTGTATTGCACCTTCTTGTGCTATTTGAGTTATACCTTTAATAAACTGTTTTCTCTTCATAGTGTCTATAGTTCTAACTCTAGCAAAATGTTCTGGTGCAAAAACTGGAATACCCTCAAATTTAAATTTTTCTTGGCTTTCGCAAAGGGTATCACCTATGCTAAAAATACCTGGGTCAAATACACCTATAATATCTCCTGCATAGGCTTCTTCTATTATTTCTCTATCTTGAGCCAAAAATTGCTGCGGCTGTGTAAGTCTTATTTTATTATTCTTTTGAACATGATATACTTCCATGCCCTTTGTAAACTTTCCAGAACAAATTCTCATAAATGCAATTCTATCTCTATGTGCTTTGTTCATATTTGCTTGTATTTTGAATACAAAGGCTGAAAAGTCTTTTCTAAATACATCTATTTCGCCTTTATCAGATACTCTTGAAAGTGGCGCTGTAGTAAGTTTTAGAAACTCTTCAAGGAATGGCTCTACACCAAAATTAGTAAGAGCACTACCAAAAAACACAGGAGTAAGTTCTCCACTTCTTACTTTTTCTAAATCAAATTCATCCCCTGCTTCATTAAGAAGTTCTATATCTTCAATTAACTTATCATGAAGTGCATCACCTAAAAGATCTCTAAAGACAACATCATCTACATCACCCTCTACAGCATCAACTTCTGTTTGACCGTGATTTCCGCCATTAAATACTTGTATTTTTTTATTATTTCTTTCATATACACCTTTAAAATCTTTACCTGAACCAATTGGCCAATTAATGGGATAAGATTTTATACCAAGTTCATTTTCTATATCCTCAAGAAGTTCAAATGGATCCTTACTTTCTCTGTCCATCTTGTTTATGAAAGTAAATATCGGTATTCCACGAAGACTGCAAACATTAAATAATTTTTTAGTTTGAGCTTCTATTCCCTTTGCTGCATCGATTACCATTACAGCACTATCGGCTGCCATTAACGTTCTATATGTGTCTTCACTAAAGTCTTGATGCCCTGGTGTATCAAGTATGTTAATGCAATATCCCTCATAGTTAAACTGCATAACAGATGATGTTACAGATATTCCTCTTTGCTTTTCTATTTCCATCCAGTCTGATACCGCATGTTTTGCTGCTTTTCTTGCTTTAACAGAACCTGCAAGTCTTATAGCTCCTCCATAAAGCAATAGCTTTTCTGTAAGTGTAGTTTTTCCAGCATCCGGGTGAGATATTATTGCAAACGTTCGTCTTTTTTCTATTTCATTTATAAACTCAGACATATTATTTCTCCTTTAAAAACATTTATTTTACTAAAAAAGCCTGCACCTTTACAGACCTAATAATTTTTCTTATCGTATAGATTTAATAATTAAAAATCAATGTAATCTATTCATGTTTACATCTCCTATAATAAAATATAAAGCAAGATAAATTATATCAGTTTATAATATTTTTTTCAATAAAAAGAGATTGTTAAACGTATACAACCAATTTGTACACTTATGTAATACAAATTATAATGTTATAATATTTACATAGGGTCTATAACCCATTTAAAACTAATGCAGGAGGTTTATTATGTACAAACTAATCGCCCTTGATATGGATGGAACACTCTTAAAAGATGATAAAACAATTTCTAAAGCAAATTATACTGCAATTCAAAATGCTAAGCAAAAAGGTTATAAGGTAGTTCTCGCTACAGGAAGACCAGCAAAAGGAATAGAGCGCTATCTGTCAGAGTTAAATTTAATAGATGATGATGATTATGCAATAGCCTTTAATGGTGCCGTCGTTCAAACAACTAAATCTGGCGAAATAATAGCTGAAAACTTAATGAAATTTGATGATTTAAGTAGACTATATAGCTTAAGCAAGAAATTTAATATAGATATACATACGCTAACTCCTAACGAATGCATAACTCCCAAAATAAACCCTTATAGCCGAAGGGAATCCTTCATGAATAATATTCCACTTATAGAAAAACCATTTGACAAAATTGATAAAAATACAAGCATAGTAAAAATAATGTTTGTTGGCTGCAAAGAAGATTTAGATAGGATTGAACCCCTAATACCAAAAGAATTTTATAAAGATTACACTGTCGTAAGAAGCGAAGATATATTTCTTGAGTTCTTAAACAAAAAAGTAAGTAAAGGTTTTGGAATAAACTTACTAGCACAAAACCTTGGCTTAAAACCAGAAGAAATTATATGCGTTGGCGATGCTGGCAATGACCTTGCCATGATAGAATATGCTGGTCTTGGTGTTGCTATGGGAAATGCCTTTCCACAAGTAAAAGAAGCAGCAAATTATATTACAAAAACTAATGAAGAAGATGGCGTTGCTCACGTAATAAACAAGTTTTTAATTGAACAAGCAGGATAAGGTGAATTAATAATATTGTAGGACATTAAATAAAAGCCATAAATCTAAGAAGGTAATTGTTAAAAGGCTAAGAAGTTTCAATAACTCGCAAAAGGCAGCTCAGACAATTGAAACTTCTAAGCCTTTTAACAATTACCTTCCAAGATTTATTGACTTTTATTTAAATCGTCCTACAACATTATTAATTCACCTAAACCGTGGGTTTAATGAAAAAATTCCTCCGTGCCTACGGAATTTTGGAATACTACAGAGTACAGTAAATGGTGATTTACCTTTCGATTCTCTCAGGCAAATCTTAAACTTAAATGGTTTCAGCTTTGCTGTACTCTGTACTCCGTACTCTGTGTTAAATTGTAATTTGCGTAATTTTGACTAGGACGGTCAAAGCCATTTAGTCACCAGGACGATGTATCTAAATGGTTAGCAAATTGTAAGCGATCAATTCTTAGATTCCATTAATTCCATAAGCCCATATCAACATTCTTTTAAAACATATCCTATTATTTCAAAAAACTAATTAACAATCCCAAATTTAACAATGTAACAATTATTCCTATAGCAATCAAAACCATGTTATGAATTAAACTATTTGAAAATTTACCCATAACCTTTTTAGATGACGTAAGGTATATTTGTGTAAATATTGTTATTGGAAGTTGAATGCTCAAAAGCATTTGTGAATATATTAACCCATTAAAAGGATTTTGTATAAAAAATATAACTATTGCAGCCAAAACTAACGTTATAGCAACTCCTACCTTTGAATGACTGTCTTTTATATCATATGGTTCTCCAAAAATGCCAGCAAATATACTTCCTCCTGCCATTCCTGCCGTTACGGTTGAAGATATTCCTGCAAATAAAAGTGCTACAGCAAATATTATGGATGCACTGCTTCCTAAAAATGGACTTAGCATAACTTGCGCCTGCTGAAGTTCATCTACTTTTATACCTCTTTGAAAAAATGTTCCAGCAGCAAGAAGTATCATAGCGCTATTAATGGCAAAACCAATAATCATGGAAAAAATAGTATCTAAAAACTCATATTTTAATTGTTTTTTTATCACCTCTTCTTTTTCAATATTCCATTGCCTACTTTGTATTATTTCAGAATGTAAAAATAAATTATGAGGCATAATTACTGCTCCAAGAACACTCATTATAATAGGCATAGATTCTTTTGGAAAAGATGGTTTTATAAAACTAACTAAAGCTGTCTTTATATCTATATGTACAAGCAGCAATTCAAATATAAAAGATAGACCTATTATTGAAACAAAGCCTATTATCCATTTTTCTAATTTTCTATAGGAATTTGAAAAAAGCATCCATGTTATTATAAGCAGCATTATAACAGTTCCAATTTTTATGGGTACTTTAAATAACATATTAATGGCAATTGCTCCACCTAATAATTCAGCCATAGCTGTTGATATAGCCGCTCCAATTGCACTAAGCAATATAAAATTTTTTAAAACAGGCTTTATATATTTTGTTGTTGCTTCAGAAAGACAATAACCTGTAACAATACCAAGATGGGCCGCATTGTGTTGCAGTATTATTAACATTACAGTAGATAATGAAATTACCCACAAAAGAGAATACCCATAATTTGCTCCTGCTGATACATTTGATGCCCAATTCCCTGGATCAATAAATCCAACTGTAACTAATAAACCAGGTCCAACATACTTAAAAAAATCAATAGCTCCAAGTCTTGGTTTGTGTTCACCTTTTAAAATATTAAACTTCATAAAATCACCTCACTTCAAAACTAGTATATTATTATATTAATATAATTCCCAAATGTAATCAATAATATTTTTCATTTGATAATTATTTTCATATACAAAAAAAGACTCATGCAGCTGTTTTGCTACTGCATGAATCTTTTAAATTTACATTATTTAAATTTAGGAATAAATCCAACCTTTTTCATCATTTTTGATAAAGTTTTATTTGCTACATAAGAAGCCTTCTGTTCACCCTTCTTTAATATTTCTTCAAGGTAAGTTTTATCATTGACCAATTCTTTTACCTTAGTTTGTATTGGTTCTAATTCATTAACAAGAGCTTCTGCAACATCCTTTTTAAACTGAGCATATCCTTGCCCATCATATTTCTTTTCTATTTCTTCTACAGCCATTCCAGTTGTAATGCTAAGTATATTCATCAAATTCTTAACTCCTGGCTGTTCATCTGAGTATTTAACCACACCTATACTATCTGTAATAGCTCTAGAAATTTTCTTTCTAATTACATCTGGTGGATCCATTATCAATATAAAACTATTTGGATTATCAGATGACTTTGACATTTTCTTTGTTGGTTCTTGAAGACTCATTATTTTGGCGCCTTTTTCAGGTATATACCCCTCTGGAATTTTAAATGTAGGGCTATATAGTGTATTAAACCTTTCTGCTATATTTCTTGTAATCTCCAAGTGCTGCGTTTGATCTTTTCCTACGGGTACTAAGTCTGCTTGATATAAAAGTATATCAGCTGCCATTAATACAGGATAATTTAATAGTCCAGCACCTACCCCAACATCATTGCCCTCATATTTTTTAGACTTATCTTTGAATTGAGTCATTCTAGATAATTCTCCAACATACGTAAAGCAATTTAGTATCCACTGTGCCTCCGCATGTGCTGAAACATGTGATTGAATAAACATTGTATTTTTTTCAGGGTCTATTCCTGCTGCTATATAAGTTGCCAAAAGTTCTAAAGTTCTTCTTCTTAAATCCTTTGGTTCCTGTCTAACAGTTATTGCATGTAAATCAACTACGCAGTAATAACAATCATATTCGTCTTGAAGCTTTACCCAGTTTTTAAGTGCTCCAAAATAATTTCCAATAGTCAATTCTCCCGATGGCTGTATGCCACTAAATATTACTTTCTTTTCATCACTCATAATAATTTCTCCTTTTAACTAAAATAAAAAAGCCCCATGAAATGTGTAATTCCATAGGGCGTAATAATCACGCGGTACCACCTAAATTTAAGAGTAAAACTCTCCTCATTTAAACTTGCCTTATAACGCAGGCTAACGTCTGAAACTACTTAAGTTCATTTCAAATCTCAAAGGTCCATTCAATTTAAGCATAAATATCACAATTCCACCACCTGTGACTCTCTAAAATTCTGTTTTTAAATTTACTTGCTCCTCGTCATAGATTAAATATATAAATTCTTATGTTTATAATAAGCTTTATACATAAAAATGTCAAATTAAATTAATTCAAATTAAATGTATATAATGCAAATTTATAGATATACTATTTATTAGATGAATTAATTTTCATCTTATATTTTATTTTGGAGGTATTTTTATGTTAGGAACAGTAAAATGGTTTAATGCTCAAAAGGGTTTCGGTTTTATTACAACCCAGGAAGGAAATGACGTATTCGTTCATTATTCAGGTATAAAGGAAAATGGCTTTAAATCTCTTGAAGAAGGGCAAGAAGTTGAATTCGATGTAACTGAAGGTCAAAAGGGCGAACAGGCAATTAATGTCACAAGACACTAGTCCTTTCTTATATATATAGCAAAAAATATTCCACGGTTTGTTCCGTGGAATATTTTTTTAATACTCTTAAGTAAATCCATTACTACGTAACTTATAATTATTGCGAACTAATTTAATCAATTCACAATTCACAGTTCACAATGCACAATAAAGGATGATTTTCCTTCCTTACGTTAGGTAAATCTTAAACTTAAATATTATAAGCTTCGCTTAGCACCATAAATGATGCTATTGCGTAAGCAATAAAAAAATAAATTTTAAGATTTTCTGTAGCTTTGCTACAGAAAATCTACCTTCATTGTGAATTGTGCATCGTGAATTGTGAATTGATTTAGTTCTCAATGTTTATTATTTATTCACTCTATATTTCTTCAAATCCTTTTAATATCGCTTATCTTACCGTGCTTCCTGTAGGTAATTCTCCTGGATTTACAGCAAACAATTTGCTATCGTCATCTGTAGCCCCACAAAGTATCATTCCCTCAGAAAGTTCTCCTCTAAGTTTTACTGGTTTCAAGTTGGCTACTAAAACTACATTCTTTCCGACTAAATCTTCTGGTTTGTAGAACTTAGCTATTCCTGATACAACCTGTCTTTCCTCTCCACCTAAATCAACTTTAAGTTTTAGAAGCTTATCAGATTTTTTAACAGGTTCACATGCTAATACTTTTACAACCCTTAAATCTAATTTGTCAAAATCATCTATTGTTATTTCAGGCTTTATTGCCTTTGCTTCCGATTTTTTAGCTTCTGCTATTTTTTTTGCTTGCTCTTCTTTTATTTTATTCAATTCTTCTAAAGTAGCATCCAAATCTATTCTAGGGAATATAGCCTCACCCTTTTGAACTTTTGTGCCTGCCCTTGTTCCATCAAAGGATGCAATGCTTTCCCATGTAGTAGTTTCTATGTTAAGCTGTTTATTTATTTTTTCACTTGTTTCAGGTAAGAAAGCCGAAAGAACTGTTGAAACTATTCTAAGTGCCTCTACCAAGTTATACAATACAGTTCCAAGTCTTTCCTTCTTAGCTTCATCTTTTGCTAAAATCCAAGGAGTCGTCTCGTCTATATATTTATTTGCTCTCTTTATAACATCCCAAATATGATCTAAAGCCTCTGGAATTTTTAAATTCTTTATATCTTCATTTAACTTTTCAGAAAGCCCAATTGCAAGATCAATAAGTTCACTATCAATCTCTTCCTTAGCAGTAGGTGGCTGTATTGCACCATCAAAATATTTTTCAATCATTGCAGCTGTTCTTGAAACAAGATTTCCAAGGTCATTAACAAGATCTGAATTTACTTTCTTTATAAATATTTCATTGTTAAATAAACCATCAGCTCCAAATGGTATCTCATGCAACAAATAATATCTTACAGGATCTGTTCCAAAGTGTTTTACAAGTGTAACAGGATCCACAACATTTCCTTTAGACTTTGACATCTTTCCACCATCAACTAAAAGCCATCCATGACCAAAAACTTGTTTTGGAAGTTCAAGTCCTAAAGCCATAAGCATAATTGGCCAATAAATTGTGTGGAATCTTATTATGTCCTTTCCAACAAGATGAACATCGCAAGGCCAGTATTTCTTATATTTTTCATCGTTGTCGCTGCCGTAACCAAGTGCTGTTATATAGTTTGAAAGCGCATCTATCCAAACATATATTACATGCTTCTCATCAAAAGTTACTGGAATTCCCCAATTAAATGAAGTTCTTGAAATACACAAATCTTGAAGTCCAGGTTTTAAAAAGTTATTAAGCATTTCATTTTTTCTTGATTCTGGTTGAATAAAATGAGGATGATCTTCTATATATTTTATAAGTCTGTCTGCATATTTTGACATTTTGAAGAAATAGGCTTCTTCCTTTGCTTTTTCTACTGGTCTTCCGCAGTCAGGACATTTTCCATCTTGAAGTTGAGTTTCAGTCCAGAAAGATTCACAAGGTGTGCAATACCAGCCTTCATATGAACTCTTATATATATCACCTTGATCATAAAGTTGTTTAAATATTTTTTGCACAGCTGTTACATGATAATCATCAGTTGTCCTTATAAACTTATCATAACTTATGTTCATCATTTTCCATAAGTCTTTTATGCCCGCAACAATCCCATCAACATATTCCTTTGGTGTAACTCCTTTTTCTTCTGCTATTCTCTGTATTTTTTGACCATGCTCATCTGAACCTGTTAAAAAAAACACATCATAGCCTTGAAGTCTTTTAAATCTTGCAATAGCATCTGCTGCAACTGTTGTATATGTATTTCCTATATGTAATTTTGCAGATGGATAATAAATTGGTGTTGTAATATAAAATGGTTTCTTTTCTGACACAAAAATCACTCCTTCTTATAAATAAAAAAACCTCTAAATGAAAACTTATGTTTCATTTAGAGGCGAATTTCCGCTTTACCACTCTAGTTTATCTTTATCTCACGATAAAAATCTCAATAAGTGACTCCTAAAATTTAATAATTTATTTTATCACTTTGCCATTGTAACGTATGCAACACGTAATATCCTAATAAGTTTCAGACATTCTGCTCCGAGGCCATGTTCATAAATTTCCACATTGCTGAATTTCACCAGCCATCAGCTCTCTTTGTATGTATCAATTTACTACTCTTCTCATCAATGCATTTCATAATTATACTAATACATAAATTTATTATTGTCAATATTGGATTGTTTTATGCATATGTAAGCTAGTGATTATTTTATATGGTTACCTCCTTGGAAGCGAAAATGTAAATGCTGTTTTCTCAAAAGAAATACTTTTTACATTTATACTGCCATTGTTGCCCTTAACAAGTTCTTTAACTATACTGAGTCCAATTCCATTACCACTTAACTTTGAATTTCTTGATTCTTCAGCAGTATATAATCTATTAAAGATTAGCGGTAGATTCTTTTCATCAATGCCTTTTCCGTTATTCCAAACCTCAGTATAAACATAGTTTTTATCTTTATATACACGCACACCAACTTTATTTCCATCCTTACCATATTTTAAACTGTTAGAAAGTAGATTATTCAGTATTCTTCCAACAGATATTTTATCTGCAAAAACATAAACATCTTCATTTGGGCATTCTAAAACAGGCTCTATTCCTATGTTTTTAAAATCATTATAAAAAAATAATATTTGTTCTTGCACTACATCGCTAAGATTTATTTCTTGTATATTAAATTTCTCATCCTTTGCTTCTAATCTAGACAAATAAAAAAAATTCTCTAAAGTTGAATTTAAGTAACAAGCTTTGTTATTTACAATATCTAAGTACTCTTCAATTTCCTCTAAGCTTAATTTTTTGCTTACCTTTATCAGTTCAACATATCCAATTAATGATGTAAGAGGTGTTTTAAAATCATGGGATATGTTTGACACCATTTTTGACATCACATTGGCCTTTTCCAAGTTCTCATTTTGAGTTTCATGAAGTCTATTAATAATCAAGTTTATATTATTAACCAGGCTTGCTATGGATTTTAAATTATTGTTTAGCATAACCTTTCGAGTAGAATTTCCATCTACCACGTCATCTAAAATTCCTTTGATATAATTTATCTTTTTAATTATATCAATTATTACAAAAATAAATATTAAAATTATGCCTATAGAAATAAAAAATAATATTTTATACATAGTTATTCTCCCAGCTTATAGCCTATTCCCCAAACCGTTTCTATATATTGAGGCTTATTTACATCGTCCTCTATTTTATCCCTAAGCCTCTTTATATGAACCATAATTGTGTTGTCATTTCTTATAGGATCTCTTCCCCAAATACTGTCATATATTTGTGCCTTGGTAAAAACTTTTTTAGGATTTAATAAAAACAGCTTAAGTATCTCAAACTCTATAGGCGTTATTTTTATTGACTCCCCTCTTTTTATTACAGAGTAATCCTGCATATTTACAGAAAGTTCCTTATAATTAACAGCGCTTTCACTGGGCATTTCTTCTCCACTAAAATATAAATATCTTCTTATAAGTGCTTTTACCCTCACCACAAATTCGTTTAAGGAAAATGGCTTTACTATATAATCATCAGCTCCCATACTAATTGCGGAAACTTTATCCACTTCTTTGCTTTTTGCCGATATTACAAGTATTGGCACTGTACTCTTCTGCCTGATTCTTCTTATTATTTCAAAGCCATCTATAAAAGGTACCATTAAATCTAATACTATTAATTTAAAATTATCTTTATAACGCTGAAAATTATCCATAGCACTTTTTCCATCATATGCTGTCACAATGTCAAACCCTTCATTTAATAGCACCTTACAAGCAAGATTACTTATCTCCCTATCATCTTCTACAACTAAAACTTTAATACCATTTTTGCTATCCATACTTTTTATTACTCCTCTTACATAATTATATAATATGCTTTTCGTCCATATAAGAAAATTGAAAAGCGCCTAATAAAAAAGTAACTAAAAATATAATTAAAGAACTAACTAATAAGTAAACAATATTAAATTTCATTCCAATATTGTCAGCATTGAAAATAGGAATATATTGAAATATAAATGGCCAATATTTATACTTATTAGCAAAAAACAAAAGACAAGATAAAAGGAAAATGAAAGTTGCACTACAAATTGACAAAACATATCTTTTAAGCATATTACCTATAACAACCATAATCGGCACAATATAAAACTGAAGGAGTATTGAAATCATATATGCTTTAAAATGGCTAAAAAACATCTTTTTTATATCGGGTATTCCTATGGTGAAAGTTAATCCCAAAAATACTACTATAAAATATATAATATAAATAAAGGACATTATCATGTAATTTGTTAAGAGCTTACTTGAATATATAATAACTCGGTTTACCGGATAAATGTACTCTATATTCTCTGTACCATAATAATATTCTTTTACAAATACATAATTTGATAATAATATAAAAACAAGTGTTTCTAAAATTAAAAATGTAATATCCTCTATTTCTCTAGTAGTTGCTTCAAAAGAACGAGGAGAAGTAGTTGAAAATAATGATAACACAAGCCAAAATGCCGGTAAAATTACAGAAGTTATAGCTAATCCTAAAATCACCTTGGATTTTTTCATTTTAAGCATTTCTGCATAAATAAAACTAAACATCCTTCTCCTCCCCCGTAAGTCTAAAAAAATAATCCTCAATATCTTCTGTATGAACTTTAAGTTCACTGATTCCAATCCCGTTATTTACCATTATTTTATTAATGTTTTCCACGTCATCTAATTTTTCAAAAATGAGGATCACATTGTTTTTTATAATCCTGTAATTATTTATACCACAGTTCTTTTCCAGCACCACAGTTGCTTTTTTCTGATTGCTTACTTTTAGCTGCAAATATATTTTATTTTTCCCCTGCAAATCTTTAGATAAAACCTCTTTTAATAAAGTCCCTTTATGCATTATTCCAATCCTATTAGTTAAGCTTTGAATATCTCTTAAAGTATTACTGCAAATAAGCACAGTAACACCCTTTCTTTTATTAATCTCTAGTATGATTTGTAGCATATCATTTACTGCTGAAACATCTAATCCCTTTATTGGTTCATCTAAAATCAAAAATTCAGGTTCATTGAGAAGGGCTCTTGCGAGCCCCAATCTTTGTTTCATTTCCGTTGAAAATTTGTCTACGCTCTTATTAATTTCATTTAATTTCACTAAACTTAAAATCTCATCTATTCTTTTTTTATCTTGAATCCCCATATATCTTCTATGAACTTCAAGATTTTCCCTTGCAGTAAGCATAGGGTAAAAACTCTGCTTTTCTAATAACACACCTATCCTTCTTTTATACTCTGAAGATTTACTATTTATTGTTTCTCCAAAAAGCTCTATACTTCCTTCATCCGGTATCACTTGTCCAATTATCATTTTTATTGTAGATGTTTTTCCTGCTCCATCCTGTCCTAAAAGGCCATAAACCTCTCCCTTTCTTACAATCATATTTATCTTATTTACAATAATTTTATCCTTATAGCTTTTAAATAAGTTATTGGTTTTCAGTATATTCTCCATAGAATTTTAACCTTTCTAAGCAAGCATTTCCTTTAATTCAATCTCACCATCGCGAAGTCTAAGTATATCAGTTCCAAAGCTTGCAGATTCCTCTGAATGAGTAACTTGAACTATAGTTTTATTAAATTCTCTATTAACATTCTTAAATAGTTTCATTATTTCAGTTCCAGTCTTTGAATCTAGATTTCCTATAGGCTCGTCTGCTAGTATTATCTCAGGATTAAATAAAAGTGCTCTTGCTATAGCTACTCTTTGCTGCTGACCTCCTGAAAGCTCTGCTGGTGTATGTCTCCTCCTATTGCTCATTTCCGTTATATTAAGTATTTTATTTAAATCGCCTTTAATATTTCTTGTCTTTTTACCATCTATGAGCATAGGCAACATTATGTTATCCTCAACAGACAAATTAGGAATTAAATTATAAAATTGAAATACAAATCCCATTTTTCTTCTTCTCATAAGACATTTTTCTTTTTCCTTCATTTGTGCTACATCTTTTTTATCTATTATAACCCTGCCTTTTGATGGAGCATCAAGCCCTCCTAATATATATAAAAGGGTAGACTTCCCACCTCCAGAAGGTCCCATTATTGATAAAAATTCACCTTTTCTTACATTAAAGCTCACACCTTTTAATATGTCAACTGTTTCTTTTTTTAATTTAAATGATTTATAAATATTTTTAGCCTCTATAGAAAATTCACTCATTTTGTATCTCTCCTTACTCATATTTTAATTCTTGCACAATTGATAATTTTTTATTTTTAATTACAACTGGAATGCTGGATAGCATCATAGTTATAACTGTTCCAATGCAGACATAACCAAAAGCTGCAAAATCGTATTTTATAGCTATTGAAATGTCTGCAAATTTTGCAAGTTTAGCAGCTATTACAACTGCATAATAGGATATTAATCCTCCTGAAATAATTGAAAATACAGCTGTAAATACACCTTCAAGAATTATAGTTAAAGCATTTTGACTAATTGTAACTCCAATAGAATTTAACATTGCCAGTTCCCTTTTCCTTTGAATAAAACTTACTGAAATATTATTTATAATTGCAAATATTCCTATTACTACAACCATTAAGGAAAAGAATAGAAGTACATCTATCAAAAGCTCGACATCTTCTTTAGCACTATTTACATCTTCATTAAAAGTAGTAACCTTAGCAGCAGTCCCTTTTAATTTATTTTCTAGAGTAGCTTTTTCTTTATTTGCATTCCCCTTTATCTGTAGTGAATATTGATCCGGGACCTCAACTTTAAAATCATTTTTCATGTTATCCTTGTTAATTAAAATCTGGCTAACAGAAGCCTTTACATCAAAAATATCCGTTATTTTATATTTAGCCTTTTTGTTATTTACTCTTAATACAACGGTGTCTCCTACTGTTTTTTTCAAGAGCTTTGCAGATTTATTATCTATAACCATGTTCCTTTCTTTTTTATTTAGATCATTATAAAATTTACTTTTATTAGTAATCCCAAAATAGTTATTAAAATCTTTATACGTATCAGAATTAATTCCAACAACAGCAATTTTAGGTTCATACCCTTCTATACCTGCATCACTTACAGCATAGGTTTCTATTACCTTTTTTATATTTTTATCTTTACTTATAACCTCATTTACTTTGTGAGGATTATTTCCTTGAGTTATAGTTATATCTTCGTTGTAATCCCTTGCCATTCCGATAAGCGTATCCATATAAGAATATGATAACGACATTATAATAAGTATGGATACCATGCCTATTATAATCAGCCTTACGTTATTTAGAAGTGCTTTGAGTGACCTAATATTATTCAGCGCTAATTTAGCTAAAACACTTACATTCTCAAAAATCTTCATAAGAGGGTAAGTTATGATTCTTATGAAAGTAGGCAAAGCAAAGATAGAACCTAGTATAAATAAAATAAATACTAATGGTGATAATTCCACAGCCAGCCTATCATCTGCCAAGTTAATAATAATTGATGATATCAAAAGTCCCACTCCAACTACAGATAGTTTATACCCACTACTAGACATACTTATTTTATTTAAAATAATATCCTTTATTTCAAGCTTTTTAACAGTCAAAACAGGTAAAATCGATGATAGAACTGATATAATAATTGCAAAAACAAATCCAGTAACAAACCAGCTTGCATTCAACTCTACGCTTGTAGAAACCCCATAAGCTTTATATGGATTTTGCAAATCTGCAAGTATATACAAAAAGCCTTTTCCTAAAAACATTGCCAATATTCCACCGATTGTCCCATATATAATACTCTCGCCAAGCAGTAATCTTACTATTCCAAAAGTAGTTTCTCCTTGACTCAAAAAAGTTCCTATAACTGGCATTCTCTCTAAAACTATAAGTTTGAAGCAACTGTATATTATAAATGCCCCCATAAATGCAACTATCATTAACATGAAATAAAATAGCATTTGAGTTGATTTTGCATCATCTTCCGCTTTTGCCTTATCAAATATGAGATTAGCTGAACAATTATAATCCTTATTGTTAAAGTTTTTAATAAATTTATAGCTATCTACATTGCTATTAAGCCTTACAAACATATAGTTATACAATTTATTTGTTTCAAGGATATTCCACACTTTTTTTTCATTTACTACTATAGTAAATTGATTTTTTTCATCTGTACTAAATACTCCATTACTCTTAGCAATAGCTGTTACTCTATAAACTTCACTCTTATCTTCGGATTTTACGGCTATTCTACTTCCAATTTTAAAATTGTGCGAATTAGCTGTCCTTTCCGAAATTATCGCACCATTTTCAGACAGCACATCTAATTTTGCTATTTTTAATATTTTCATATTAGGAAGCTTTTTATAATTATTTTCTCCAACACCATCCACAGATACATTTATTTTTTCATTTAAGTATCCATTTACATTTACAATCGGTACAGATTCTTTAAATCCATCCTTTGGTATTTTACTCTCATCAAAAAATGGCTTATATGTTGTATTTTTAGCTATTACCGCTATATTATATTTCCCATTTTGCTTATTCGATTGCTCTTCAGTAACCTTGCTCGCAGAATCAGCAGCACCAAATGATGCAATTAAAAGGGCTGATGCAATTGTTATGGTAATTATTAAAAGTAGACTTCTTCCTTTTTTCTTAAAAATTGATTTAAGTAAATATTTAAGAAATATATTCACAATTATCACCTCTTATTAATTAGTTTTGTACATTACGATTACTAATTATAGAGATAATTTCTTACGATGTATTTGAAAATTTCTTACGATTTTCTTACGATGATTATCTATTGAAATCCGTCACCTTTTAACTGTATTTGCTGTACAACTTTATTTAGTCTATAATACTAATGTATGCCACTTCAAATTAGAATTTTATAATAGGAGTTTTGATAAGATTATGAAGATGATATTTTTTGATACTGAAACAACTGGTTTAAGGCCAGGTAATATATGTCAACTAAGTTACATACTTGTCGATACAAGTATAAAACCAAATAAAACAATTGGAAAAAACATCTTTTTTGCCGTAGAATATGTAGAACCAAGTGCAGAGAGTGTTCATGGTTTTAGCGTTGAATACTTACGTGAATTAAGCGATGGGAAATCTTTTAAGGATAGTCTAAAAACTTTCGTAGATGATTTTAAGACAGCAGATATCTTAATAGGACATAATGTTAATTTTGATATAAAATTTATAACTCATGAATTTACTTCTTGCAACGAACATTTTAGACCGAATCATATCTTTTGTACCATGAATTATTACAAAACTATATGCAAAATACTAAATAATAATGGTAATTATAAAAATCCTAGACTTGAAGAAGTTGTGAAATTTTTAAATATAACCTCAACACAAATTAGTGATTTAAGCAAAAAACTTTTTCAAGGTGATGGTAACTTCCATGATGCTCGATTTGATACAGCAGCTACTTATTTAATAGTTACAGAGGGAATAAAAAAAGGATATATCCCACCAAAGTATTTCTCAAAAATAGCAGAAAATTAATAAAAAAGACTATAGTACTAAATTATAGTCTTTTTTTATATCTATATGTTATTCAAAATATTTCCTAGATAAATTCATATTCCTAGTCTCACCTATAGACTTGACATATCTATATTTACCAAAGTTTTTGCATGTTTATCAGTTTCAATATTCTCAATTTAATATTTACCAAATTTCATAAATATTATTGTATTTTTTGATTAATTATCAAAATAATCTATATGCAAAATAAACTTATGAAACAATTTGTGTATTTTGTTTCATAAATACATAACCATATATTATCATATTTTCATATATAATTCTACATGTTTTTTAAAATTATGTCAAAATATAAATTTACCACCTATTATGTATTCATTGCCTAAAATTGCACAAGCGAATATAATTCATCCTTTTGCTCCTGATTGATACCTATATATCTTAGTGTAATATTTTGTGAACTATGATTGAAAGTATCCATAATTAAACCAATATTGTATTTTGATGCTTTGTATGTCCAATAACCCCAGGTTTTGCGTAAGCTGTGAGTGCCAAAGTTCTCAACATAACAGACATTAGCGGCTTCCTTCAAAACCTTATAAGCTTGTATACGCTTTAAATGGCCGCCTTTACGGCTATAAAATAAATATGCTTCTTGTGATAAAACTTGTTGCTTAACATATGCACTTATGGCTTTTTTCAATGCATTATTTAGCTTTATCTTCTTTAATTTTCCAGTCTTTTTTTCATTTAATATAAGATAATACCTATATTCCCAATGTTCATTAAAAATATCACTTACTTTTATAGGAAGAATATCACTTATTCTAAGACCAGTATTTAATCCAAATTTTAAAATTAATCCATACTTTGGATCCTTACCATTTAAATAATAATATAACTGTTTTATTTTTGATTTGTCTCTTATTGGCTCAACAACCATAATTATACCTCCATTTTAATTACTAATATCTTATTGTAAAAACGTTTCATAATATTAATAACATTCTATTAATAAATTATATCACATTAAACTTGAAACTAGATAAATGTTAGCAGTATTCTACATGATTTATGAAACAAAATACACAAATTGTTTTATAAGTATTTTATTTATCACTTTATCTTCATATTACCAACATTCAACTATGGCCTTTTTATTTATGGGATTTATGAGACAAATTTAACTCATTTACAGATTTTGTAATTTTTAGTCAACTTACTCTGTAAGTGAGTTAAATTTAAACCACTTAAAACATTCATTAACGTTTAAACTATAGACTCTTTATATTTAATCCATTTATAAATCTTTTTTTGATAATCTGAAATCAATATTAAAAAATCATACTTTTGTGTAATTTTTTAATAATTTATACAAAATCATTGTCAAATATGTCTAATATGTAATAATTTTAAAATAATATGTTTAGTTTTATAATCATATGATTAAGTAATAAAATTTACCAAAAGCAATTTATCTCTTTTCTTAAATACTCCTCAACTTTTCTAATTTCTCACTCAAATCAATCATCCTAATAATTTTTCAATAGCAATACAATCACAAATTATATAGATATACCAGCACCATAATTCCTAGAAGACGGCATTTTGGTACAAATAAATTTTAAGTTTCGCAGTGGTTTATCTTTATAAATATAAAACTCTACGCATAAAGTCTTTTATCCTTTCTTAACTACTACTTTAAATTCCAATTTTGGGTAACTTAACACTTATTTTTAAAAATATACTTTTTAATGTGTTATAATTATTTACAAAATATATTCTTGAGAGGATGTCTTAATTGAATACTAAAGAAACTATCACTAATAAAAAAATAATCATTCTACTAGCAACAATTTGTTGCCTATTATGGGGAAGTGCTTTTCCTTTTGTCAAATTAGGATATTCACTATTTAAAATTTCTCCAAACGATATACCATCAAAGTTTTTATTTGCAGGCTACAGGTTTGCCCTTGCTGGAATTATAGTTTTAATCATCTCAAAACTAGCTGGTAAAAAGCTTTCCATATTAACACGAGAAAATATATTTCAAATAGTTTTACTTGGAATTACTCAAACAACTCTGCAATATGTATTTTTCTATATAGGTATGGGGTATACTACAGGAACAAAAGGTGCAATAATGAATGGAACTGGTACTTTTTTTAGCATAATACTTGCTCATTTCATATATAAAAATGATAAATTAAATTTCAATAAAGTTCTTGGCTGTATTATTGGATTTTTAGGCGTAATTGCCGCTAATTTTTCATCAGATATTTTTAAAGTATCTTTTTCTTTAAATGGAGATTTTATGATAATATTGTCTACATTTACCCTTTCAGCCTCATCCATATATGGTAAAAAAATCACCCAAAAATTAGATTCAGCTCTTGTTACAGGCTATCAACTCTTAATCGGAGGTTTTGTACTCTCATTACTTGGCTTCTCTGCAGGCGGTCATTTAAGTGGATTTACGCCTAAATCAACAGTATTACTACTATATCTTGCAGCATTATCTTCAATTGCTTTTTCACTTTGGACAATCCTATTAAAATACAATAAAGTTGGAACAATATCAATGTTTAACTTTTTAGTTCCCGTTTTTGGGGTGCTTTTATCTGGACTAGTTTTAAGTGAAAATATTCTTGAATTAAAAAACCTTATAGCATTGATACTTGTATGCATTGGTATAATTCTGGCCAATAGAGACAATTCTAAAGGTTGATTAAACAAATTTATAAAAAATTATATACACCATAATTTTCATTTTTAAACTATTATATGTATATTATTACTTGACTTTTTTTGATATAATAGAATAATAAAATATTTGGGGAGGAAGCATCAAATGTCTAGTTTAAATGAAGAAAAAAATACCTCTAACGCTAGGCGAACTGAAACAGATGCCTTTCGTGCAACAAAAGAATTTAAAGAAATGTTTCATGATAAAGAATCTTTTTATTATGAACCTTGGCAGTTTGCTGATTATGAGGTTTGTGCTGATACATTAAAGACTACATATGATGAAATAGGTATTTGGGGAAAACAAGAAGCTGTAATCCGCCCTGGATGGAAGGTTTCTGAAAATACTGTGTATATTCCTAATTTATTTTCCAAAATAGTAGGTGTATACTCTGATGTAGTCCAATATAGAGAAGATATAACTGCAATACTAAAAGAAAAAGACACATTGTTTTTTAAACATTTTCCACTATTCCACAGGATTGGTCATAAAAAAATAGGAAGAATTTATTCATCACTTTTAAATAGAAATGGTGAAATTGATAAAAATAAACTTTTAACATCAAAGTACTGGAAATATACAAATTTAAAGTCTGGTCTTCAAGAAAATATAGCTGAAAAAATAATTGAATTTTGTAAGCTTCCAGACTTTTGGAAATATAAATGTTTTTCTTCTAATATAAAGCTTTCAATAATCGATAAAGTATCCACTTACATAACTTATATGGATAACAAAATTGCAAGAGATGAAACCCTTATGAAAATATCAACTTTAAGCATTTTGCTAAATCTAGATGCTAAATTGCTCAGTTTACTTCAAAACTTTGATTATCCATTACATGTTCCCAAAATAGTAACCTTTAACAACAGCTACAGTGGAACATTTAGTTTTTCTGACGCTGTTACCTTAATGTTTATGAATTCCTTGGGAATAGATATAATAATGTATAACCCAGGTGCAACAAGTGACATTGAAAACTTTGTAAAAGAAGACTATTTTGATATTCACAGGCTTCAATTTACTAATTCAAAAATCAAATATAAAAGAGTTAACTTTTTTATTAGATTGTTTAGGAAACTCAAATCTAGAAATAAACTTTTAAGTAAATAACTTTAATACATATGATAAGCCATTTTAACCTTAAAAATTAATTTGTACCAAAACGTCCTCTTCTAGACATTTTGGGTTAAAGTTATTTTGGTTTTATCTAAACAAGAGGAGTGAATACAATTGCGATTTAAAGAAGAAAATTCAAGTAGTAATTTAACTACTAACACTGAAGACTATGAAGAAGTTCCAAGTGATACAAAACGTGAAATTCAAGAAAAAATCGAAAACATAAAAACTGAATTAAAAAATTCTCCCGAGGTAATTCAAATTTCAAAGCAGCTAGATGTATCAAATGTAAATGCAATAATGGAATTTGGAAGTGCGCCAGCTGCTGAAATTTCAACTTTTGCCGATAAAATACTTAAAACCATGAAAGTAAACAGTGTGGAAAACTCTAGTGCGCTATTAAAAGAATTAACTGTTATAATGAAAAGATTTGATAAAGAAGAACTTGAAGAGAAACCAGAAGGCTTTTTTGCAAAAATATTTAGTTCCAGTAAAAAAACAGTACAAGGAATCTTAAGCAAATATCAAAGTCTCGGAAGTGAAATAGATAAAATTTATTCAAGTATAAGTTCCTACAAAACAGAGATAACAAAAACAAATAAAATGCTTGAAGAAATGTTTTCCGAAAACTTCAATTATTATATTGAATTAGAAAAATACACCAATGCATGTGAACTTGTAATAGCAGAAATAGAAAAAGAAGATTTACCTTACTGGCAGCAAAAAGCAGCAGCTGGAAATCCAGATGATAATCTTAAACTTCAAGAGGTTCAGTATTCTCTTGAAATGCTTAAGCAAAGGCTCTACGATCTTGAAATGGCAAAAATAGTTGCTTTGCAAACAGCACCACAAATACGAACAATTCAAAAGGGAAATTACAAATTAATTGGCAAAATACACTCTGCCTTCATAGTAACTATACCTGTATTTAAGAATGGTCTTATTCAGGCTGTAACATTAAAAAGGCAAAAGCTTGTTGCAAAATCTATGGAAGCATTAGATCAAGCAACTAATGAGCTTCTTTTAAAAAATGCACAAAATATAAAAGATCAAAGTATTGATATAGCCAAAATTGCAGGTTCTCCTTCTATAAAAATAGAAACTCTTGAAAGCACTTGGAATACAATAATGGAAGGTATAAATGAAACTGAAAAAATCGAACGTGAAAATCAAGCTTTAAGGCAAGAAGGCATGAAAAAGTTAAATGACCTAAAAGTACAGTATATGGAGAAAATCAAATAATGTGAAGTAATAATGTTGCAGGCTATTAAATAAATATCATAAATCTAAGAAGCTAATTCTTAAAATCCTAAGAAGTTTCAATAACTCGCTGAACGTTCAAACAAATTGAAACTTCTAAGTCTTTTAAGAATTAGCTTCCAAGATTTATTGACATTTATTTAAATCATCCTGCAACATTGTTACTTCACATACACAGTTAATTTAAGGGAAAAATTCCTCCGTACCTACGGAATTTTGGGATGCTGTTAAAATACATATGGTTATATCCTAAAAACATTGAATTTTAAGATTCCTGAACCTATATAACTAATTTCTAATGTATCATTTCAGGAACATAAATTAATCAAAAATATATTGTACCTATGGAATTTGAAGGCTAGTTACTAGATAATCTTTTTAAAGCAAAATAGAAAACGCTTTCTATTTTTTTGTTTTTTGTATTGACATTATTATTGGTATATAATAATATATCCTTAGAAAACGTTTTCTGAATTAACTAAGGATGGTGTTTTTTATGCTTGGATTCATCTCTATTTTGCTTGCCTCAGTTACTCAAGGTATGACTGGTTTTGGATTTGCACTTATAGCAGTTCCTTTACTTTCATTATTCATACCTGAAATTAGAAATATTACACCAATTATTGTAATTTATAGTCTTCTAACAAATATTATTATCGCTTATAAAGCTAGGCATTATGTTAATTTTAAAAAAATCATCCCATTAATTATTTTTGGCATAGCGGCAACTCCTATTGGAACCCTTATGCTAATATATGTTAAAGTACAACCTTTAAAGATAGTTATAGGGTTAATTGTTACTATTACTGCTTTTGCAATGCTCAAAAATTTAAAAATAGAAATAAAAAATGAAAAAATAGCGTATAGTATTGTTGGCATTTTAAGTGGCTTTTTAAATGGAAGTGCAGGACTCAGTGGACCTCCTGTTGTTTTATTTCTCACAAATCAAAATACAGATAAAGATGTATTTAGATCAAATTTAACTTTCTATGGTATTGCAACAAATATTTTTGCAATTATCCTCTTTGTTTTAGAGGGGGTTATTAATATTTCAGTTTTACGTTTTACAATATATTATATTCCAGCACTTATAATTGGGGTATTTTTAGGAATAAAATTATCAGCTAAAATTAATGAAGTTTTATTTAGAAAACTTACTATTTATTTGATAGGAATATTAGGATTTTATACCGTTATATCTGCTATTTTAAAATAATGAGAAGTTTTTTAACTTTGCCAATTAAGGCATATTAAAGAAAACAGCAAGTCCAACTTTCGGCTATTTTTGTGTAATGCTTCGTCACTATAGCACGCTAAGACAACCAGTATTAACATGCTACAGTTCCTTGCATTACACAAAACTATCTCTTAATTTCGACTTATTATTTTTTTTAATATGCCTAAAACGCATAACATCAAAGTTAAAAACTTTTATTAGTTAATATTTTTTATATCATCAAATTTTCTCATAAGTAATCAACTTAGATTTAAGCAAGTATATCCCTAAGTTCATCCTCTGTTATTTTTGAGAGTATATTTTTATCGCTATTTTTATCGTTTATTACATCTTCTATTATTTCCTTCTTTTTTTGTTGAAGATCATAAATCTTTTCCTCTATAGTTCCTCTTGATATTAGCTTTATAACCTCTACGGTTTTCTTCTGCCCTATTCTGTGAACTCTATCAGAAGCCTGTTCTTCAACAGCCGGATTCCACCATGGATCAAAGTGTATTACCACATCTGCACCTGTAAGATTTAAACCTGTACCTCCAGCTTTAAGTGATATTAGAAACACTTCTCCCATGCCTTTATTGAAGTCCGTCACAAGTTCTAATCTATTTTCCATTTTAGTACTTCCATCTAAATACATATATTTTATATTGTCATTTTGAAGCATTTTAGCTATATCCTTTAGTACTGTAGTAAACTGAGAAAATATTAAGATTCTATGATTATTATTAATACTTTCTTCTAGAATATCCTGAAGTGCTAAAAGTTTCCCACTTTCCCCATCATAATTATCAATAAAAGAAGCTGGATTACAACATATCTGGCGCAATCTAGTTAGCAGCGATAATATTTCGAACTTACTATGAAGGAAACCATTATCTCTTATAGAACTTTCTATTTCTCTTCTTGTATTAACAAGATAGGATGCATAAACCTTCTTTTGCGCTTCTGTCATATCTACTATAACTTTATGTTCTATTTTAGGTGGTAATTCTTTTATTACATCTCTTTTCAATCTCCTTAGGATAAACGGTTGAATATGCTTATTTAGCTCTTTTAAAACTCCCCCATCTTTATCTTTCACAATTGGGACTTCATATTTTTTCACAAATTTGGAATGACTTAAAAGATAACCAGGCATTATAAAATCAAAAATAGACCATAATTCCGTGAGTGAATTTTCCATAGGTGTTCCTGTAATTGCAAAGTAATTGCCAGCTTTTATCTTTTTTACCGACCTAGCATTTATAGAATTAGGATTTTTTATTTGCTGAGCCTCATCTAAAAAGCAATATTTAAAACTTATATTCTTATATTCATCAATATCATGCCTTATAAGTGGATAAGAAGTTAAAATAACATCGTACTCCAATGCTGTTTCTAAAAGTTTAATTCTTTCCTGTCTTGTTCCATATACAACTAATACTTTAAGCCTTGGCGAAAATTTTTTAATCTCCTCTCTCCAATTATAAACAAGAGAAGTTGGTGAAATTACAATACTCGGAACCCCCTCCTCTATTTCATCAGCTATAAACGCTATGGTTTGGAGCGTTTTTCCAAGTCCCATCTCATCTGCAAGTATACCGCCAAAGCCACAAGCTGATAAAGTTTTAAACCACTTGAACCCAACCTTTTGATACTGCCTCATTATTTTACTAAACTCTTTTGGAATGCTAATTTTTAATTTTTTCACTTCTTTTACCGAACTTACTACCTTTTTAAATTCGCCACTTCTATCCATAAAACTTAGTTTACCCTCATTAAGTACATTATCAACATAAAAGGCATTGTACTTTTTTAATGTAATATTTTCTTTTGAAAGCTCCGAGTAATCTACATCCAAATAATTAAGTAAACTTGCCATATCCTTTATTTGATCATTATCAAGCGTTACAATACCGCCTTTTTTCAGCTTATAATATTTCTTTTTTAATTTGAGCGCTTCAAATATATTTTTTAATTCTCCACCTTCAACACCATCTATCTCAAATGAAATTTCAAGTAAATCTTCATCATTAAGTTTAATTCCTCCCTTATAAGCATTAGAAGAATAAACTTTAAAATTTTTAAAAGTGTTGGAATAAAAAATCTCTGCCATATCTTGAAGCTTTTCAATTCCATTTATTAAAAACTCCATAACTTGTTCATCGGAATTATTTAAATAACTTTCGCCATAGGTCTGAAAATTATAGTTTTCAAACAACTTACATATATTAATTTCTTTTTTTATATCTCTTACATAAATTTTAGAAGCCTTTTGCACATTTTCTTTCTTAAGCGGATTAACTATCATGTTATCATAAATAAATTTTATATTTGCAATTACACAGTCATCAAGTTTATCTAAAAAAATTTGTGCATCTAATGGAACTTGTATAAGTTTATTTTTGAAGTCATCATTAATATCAAGCTTCACATTAAGCTTATTAAGTATTGGTATAACATAAGAAGCAATTTCAGAAGACCAATCTGCACTTAATTTTATTTTTCCCTTGCCTTTTTCAAGTCCCTCATAAAATGGAATAAATGACTTTTTATATTCTTCATCTATATTATATATATTGCCCTCATAAAAAATAAAATCGCAGTTATTATCTAAAAAAGTTGGCATATTTCCATCTATTGCTATTTCTATATCTCCGTCATCTTTATTTAAGGTCATTTTTAAATCAGGAAACATTTGCTTTAACTTTATACTTGAGTATTCTTTTTTATCAATGACAGCATCTAAAGTTCTATTTTTTATTATTTTAAAGAAGCTTCTTACATTTCCACTTGATAAATACAGCTTTTTCCCATTAATACTTTCAACTATTCCTTCAAAGTTTTCAGTACTATTTATATAAATTTCTTTTATGAAATCAATTAATTTTTTGTCTTCTTCTTTTATGTAATATTTATTAGCATCATAAGTGAAATTTTTACCATATTCTATTGTCCTATCTCTTTTTATGAGCACACTTAAAAATTGCTCAAGATCCTTTACTACATATAACTTATCTTCGCCAATTCTAAGTTCAATAGAAGATTTTCTACTAGCTGAAGTAGAAAATTCATATTTCACCTCAATGTTCAGCGGCTTTCCAGAAATTTTTTCATCTAAAAGAGATTTCTTTAGTACATTTAAAAATTTTTTTGTGGAAACTTCATTTGAATTTTCAATTAAGTTTTCTTTATCCCTAGCATATTTTATTAGGGCAGCTGCAATATGATGGCATATTCCATCACTTTTTCGTTTTTTATTTAAATCAGTGCAATTACAATTAACAGATACTATGCCAGTTTTATCATTAAACAATACGAAAACTTCATAATTATCACCATTATTTTCTGCTACCTCAGCATTTATGTTTATAAAATTAGCATTATAAAGTGAATTGAAGGTCTTTTTTATTTGAACATTATGTACCCTATCACTTTCACAATATTTAATTCCTTTTTTATAACACTCTTCACTGGCCCAGTACTTTACAGTAACCTCACTTACGTCGAACAATAGAAATCACCTCATACCTCATCATACTTAATTTTAATTTTCTTCAAATCTTCCCAAAAAAGCTTTTTCTTGCTTTCATCCCTGAAAAGTGCTGCTGGATGAAAGGTTGACATCATATATAAATTATTAATTTTTATCCATTTACCTCTATCTCTTGTTATTCTCATTTCCCCGCTTTGAACTGCACTTTTCCACTCATCCTCAATTGCCGCGCCTTCATATTTATTTTCAAGTAAATTTGGAGAAAGCTTTGATATTGCAGGCTCCATAATGAATTTCATAGCCGTTGCCCCTAAGCAAACTACAATTTTAGGCTTTACTAACGCAAATTGATTTCTAAGATATCCAATACATGCTCGTGCTTCATCTTCATAAGGAGTTCTGTTTTTTTCCGGTCTGCATTTACACACATTAGCTATATAATAGTCTCTATCTCTTGTGAGTCCTAATGCTTCAAGACCTTTAGTTAAAAGCTGACCTGCTCTTCCAACAAAGGGCCTTCCAAGTCTATCTTCATCGGCTCCAGGTGCTTCTCCAACAAACATCAATTTTGCACTAACATTACCTTCTCCAAAAACCATATTTATTCTATTATCAGCAAGCTTGCATTTATGGCAATTTGAACACTCATTGTATAATTCTTTCCAAATAAGCATACTTTTACACACCCTTTAAAATACTATGTAAATTTATATTTAGTATAACACAAATCAGAGTAGAATGACTGTACTTTGTAGTCTTACTGAATTGTAAACGTAATCCCTGTATAGTATAATTAAGTTATACATATCATTTTTTCTAATTTACTTTTGTTTTTTCAGTTATATATATTTAAATTATATAATAAACTTTTATCTGGGGGTGGATTTTAAATGATAAAAAGAAAAAGGCTTATACTTTGTATTTTTGTTTTCTGTATACTAATATTTATGTTTGGCTGTAAAAATAGCAGCGAAAATTCCATGAAAAAAGGTGATGCAGCTTTTAAAGCAAAAAAATATGCAGCTGCTCTAGATTTCTATGTTGAAGCCGAAAATGAAGATCGATCAAATATTAAAATTAAACTTGCAAAATCCCATACCCTCATATTATTAAGCCGCTATACTGATGCTATTAATGCAGCTAAAAATGCAATAAAGTTAAACCCTAAATCCGGTGAAGCCTTCGCATGTGTAGGACTAGCTTTATCTAAGCAAAAAAATTATCTTGATGCGCTTAAATATCTTGACCAAGCGCTAAAGCTTAACTATCAAACTGCTGAAGTATATAATGAAAAAGGATTAGATTTAATAATGTTAAATGACTATTCTCTTGCTATAAACTCTTTAGATAAAGCCATTAAACTAAATCCTAAATATCCTACAGCATTAATTAACAAAGCTTCTGCATTAATTTCACTAAATAAGCTTGATGATGCAAACAAGTGCTTTGATGAAGCCATTTCTTTAGATAAAAAAAATGTTCAAGTTTATAATGAAAAGGGACTTGCTTTAAAGCTTGCTAAAAAATATGATGATGCTATTGCTGCCTTTGACAAAGCAATTTCCATTTCGCCAAAGTCTCCAACTTTATATTATAACAAAGGTCTTACTTTATATGACAACGAACAATACGATAAAGCCTTAACAAGTTTTGATAAGGCAATTTCTTTAGACACCAAATATTCTAATGCTTACGATGCTAAAGGTCTTACGCTTGCAGCTATAGGAAAAGATACCGACGCAATTAAAGCATATGACCTTGCAATTAAATATAATCCTGATAATAGTTATGCTTATAACGACAAAGGTTGTTCCTTAGTAACACTTAACAAGCTGGATGAGGCCATCAAATGCTATGATGCAGCACTTAAACTAGAATCAAATTCAAAGCAGGTGTATAAGAATAAAGGAATTGCACTTCAAATGGAAGGGAAAAATGCTGAAGCAGATGAATGTTTTGCAAAGGCGGAAAAATAGACTTGAAACAGAGTACGGAGTACAGAGTACAAAGTACAGTGAAGGATGATTTTCTGTAGCAAAGCTACAGAAAATCTTAAAACTTATTCTTGATTGCTTACGCAATCGTGTTATTACTGTTGTCAGCAAAGCTGACAATAGTTAAGTTTAAGATTTACCTGACGCAAGGAAAGGTAAGTCATCCATCACTCTACTCTCTACTCTGAATAATGGTTCGCAATATTTAAACCTTGTGTATAAAATAATTTTGTGTGACAGCCCCATTTAATTACTTAAAGGTTACCCTTATTCACTATTTTAATTACTTTTTCTAATTCATTATAAAGTTTTATTTTCATTTCTCTTAATTCAGTTTCTGTTGGAATTGCTTCTTTAGCATATAGCAATTTTTTATCAACACGGTGAACTGGTCCTTTCACAGGCGCATCATTTTTTCTTCTAGGAAATATATGCCAATGCATATGTACATCATCATTTCCAAGCATTTCGTAATTTAATTTATCTGGCTCAAAGGCATTATACACAGCTTCTGACACTTTGCTCATTTCAGCTAAAAACTTAATTTTAAAATTTTCATCTAGAAAGTGTAATTCTGTTTTATGTTCCTTACACAAAAATAAAGTATATCCTTTAAAATATTGGTAATCTCCTATTACTACATATCCTGTTTCCAATTCTGCAACAAAATGAGGTTCTATTCCTTGTTTAATCATATTAATTCTTTCGCATATTAAACAATTTTCCAATTAATTTTCCCCCTTTAGTAGCTCCTTATCCACCTGCTTTTGAACTCTTCCAAATGAAATTTCTTTATTTTCACCACCTAAAGTTAAAAAACTTTTTGCCAAATCTTCAACTGTAGGCTCTAGTACTTGCATAAATTGAGTATATGCAAAATCAAATTTAGGATCATTCTCATCTTGTCCAAAAACAGAATATATAAGTTGTTCAATCATTTGATCCATTCCCCATACTTTTAGGTGAAGTAATTCATGTATAATTAATGCTTCTAAATTATCTTGCTTAGGATTCTGAATGTTTATCAGTAATATTGCCTTTCTATCTGTCATATCAATCTTAATATCACCAGTCTTACGCCATTCGGTTTTGACAGTTTCATATTTAATATCCCAATCTTTTAACCTTAAAATCTCTTGCCACTTTCTTAAGTAAGTTTCTATTAATTTTTCATCAAATTTCAATTATAATCACATCCTTTTTTAATTTTAGGCTATGTTTTAAATAAGTGTTGATTTTGACACTTATTTAAAACATAGCCTAATTTTATATCTAAAACTTTCAAACTCTTATTAATACTCTATATTACAATTAGGCAACCAACCTTTTAATGAGGCTATATCTGCTGCTGTTGTTTTATTCTTTCCTAAATAAAGCAGCTTTAGATTATTGAGATTTTTTAACGGTTCTAGGTTGCTTATTGGGTTATCATATATAGAAAGTTCCTTCAAATTTGTTAGATTCTTTATTGGAGAAATATCAGTTATTTGATTGCCCGTTAAACAAAGGTTTTGTAAATTAGTAAGATTTTTTATTGGAGTTATATCTGTTATACTATTATTATTTAAATAAAGCGTCTGCAAATTAACTAGATTTTCAATACCACTAATATCTGATATACCACAGCTCCTTAAGCCGAGATCAGTTATTTTATCTAATTCACTTTTATAAATGGGGTCATAATAACTTTTATCTAGCATAGTTCTTATTGCATAATTCAGTCTATAATTTTTTAATACCACAGTCTTTTCTTCATATTGTTTAACTTTAAAATTAAAACTTTCTTCTTTTTTTAGTGCTTTATTAGTATTTGAGTATATTTGATTAGTTACTAATAAAGTGTATTCCATGCCTGCTTCATAACCACCATCAGGCGGAAGAACTTCAAGCAGATTGTCTTTCATACCTGCAAGTAACTCTATATCTAATGTATTACCATTCTTATCCTTAACAATAATACTATTCTTACTTAATTTGTTATAATTTATTGACTGATTAAATTTGATTTCCCAAACTTTGTTTCCGTATACATCTTTAGTATCATCATAAGCAGCATATACTTTACTTTTTGAAAGAATTACCAAAATAATAAATAAACATAATCATTACAATTAGTCCAATACTGACTATAGTATGCTAATAACATAGTAGTAGCAGTAACTGTACACCTATTATCTGTATTATAATCATAATTAGGTAATTTATTTTTTAATGTATATATTTCGTCATAAAATTTTCAGCATAATTTTTTACACCATAATAGTTTTATGTAACATCTTTATACATAATAATACATTAAATAAAATTTTATATCAACAAGTTAAATATTATATTATTTTAAAGGAGCAGATTTATAAAAAAACTTGTAATGAAAACTAAAATCTTTTCTTTATTTACTTTAATTTTAAGTTTAGGTTTATTGACCACTCCTATTACTATAGAAGCAGAATCCAGAAATGGACATAGATGTTCCGCAGGATCGTCAGAGTACTTTTGAACCTCATGTAGTAAAAAAACGTCAAAAAGATATTTCAGCAATTGATGATAAGATTATTTCTATGTATGCCAAAGGCATGACAACCAGGCAGATATCAGAAACCATTGAAGATATTTATGGCTTTGAGGTAATTGAAGGAATGATTTCTGACATTACCGACCGATTATTGCCAGAGATTGAAGAATGGCAGGATAAATATCCTAACGCAATGAAAAGCTGGGAAACAAACTGGGATGCTATAAGTCCAATTTTTTAATTATATATTAAAAACAAGGTAAGAAGTCACTTCTGTGGCTATCCTACCTTCAAATCATTATCATAGAAAGTCAATTTACAGAGAAAATTTCACACCCTCAATTTTTAGTACAACATCTTCTTAATCATATAGCTTTCAATGCCTATTACTAAAATTCAACTAAGCCGCCTCAAACTGACTATTATATAAGTTTGCATAGAAACCATTCTTTGCAATAAGCTCTTTATGATTCCCACTTTCTATTATATCTCCATCCTTCATGACAAGAATCAAATCCGCATTCTTAATTGTCGATAAACGGTGAGCAATTACAAAAGATGTACGACCATTTGTAAGTTTATCCATAGCTTCTTGAATTTTTACTTCCGTTCTTGTATCAACAGAACTAGTAGCTTCATCAAGAATAAGAAGTGGTGCATCCTCTATCATAGCCCTAGCAATTGTAATTAATTGCTTTTGACCAGCTGATAAATTTACTTTATCATTTAAGATTGTATCATAACCATCTGGAAGGCTGTGAATAAAGTTGTATATTCCTGTTGCCTTACATACTTCATCCAATTCATCATCAGTTACATTTGTCTTGCTGTAAACAATATTTTCTCGTATAGTTCCCTCAAATAGCCAAGTATCTTGTAAAACCATGCCAAATAAATCATGAATATTTTCTCTTGTCATTTGACTTGTTGATATACCATCAATTGAAATTTCTCCTTTATTTATTTCATAAAAACGCATTAGTAAATTAACCATTGTCGTTTTTCCTGCCCCTGTTGGTCCAACAATTGCAACTTTTTCTCCAGCTTTAACGCTTGCAGAGAAATCGTTAATAATAGTTCTATCCTCGTTATATCCAAAATGAACATTTTTAAATTCAACATTTCCCTTTGCATTAGAAAGTTTTTTAATATTACTGTTTTCATTTTCAAGTTCCTTTTCATCCAAAAATTCAAATACACGTTCTAAAGCAGCTGCCATAGATTGCACACTTGCTGCCGCTTGTGATAAATTTTGAAGTGGCTGTGTAAATAATCTAATATAAAGCATAAAAGCAACTATAGTTCCAAAGGTAATAATTCCTTTTTGTGCAAGAACTGCTCCAACTATGCAAACTACTACATATGCAAAATTACCTATAAATATCATCAGTGGCATCATAAGCCCAGACATGAACTGAGATTTCCAAGCACACTCATATAGTTTATCATTCATCTCGTGGAATTCTTTTCTTGCAGACTTCTCCCCATTATATACCTTTACTACACTGTGACCCGCATAAACTTCTTCAATATGTCCATCTATTGCACCAAGCTCTCTCTGCTGCATTGCAAAATATTTTTGTGAACGAGAAATAATCTTAATCATAAATATAAATCCTAAAAGCGATGATACAATCCCTGCAATTGCCATAAGCCAATTTGTATAAAGCATCATAATTATTGATCCCAAGAACATCGTTACAGACGCTACAAGTGTTGATATACTTTGATTCATTGCTTGTCCTAATGTATCAACATCGTTTGTAACACGACTTAAAACATCACCTGTGCTTGTTCCATCAAAATATCGAAGTGGAAGCTTGTTGATTTTTTTGCTTATATCCTTACGCATATTCTGACTTACTCGTTGAGTTACTGTTGCCATAATAAATCCTTGAATATAATTAAATAAGAATCCTAAAACATATATGCCACTAAGTGCCATTGCTATTTTTGAGACACCCTTTAAATCAATACCAGAAATTAAGCCTTTTGTTATCATATTAGTAATTTTACTTAACTGATTTGGTCCAACTAAATTTAATATTGATCCACTAATTGATAAAATCACTGCTATAATAATTATCTTTTTATATTTTCCACAATACGAAAACAACTTTGAAAAAGCCTGTTTAGTATTTGCCTTTTGCCCAGAAGCTTGCAATGCACCCCCCATTCCTCTCATCGCCATTCCTGAATTTTGAGTTCTTTTATGATTTCCAATTTTATATTCTTCCTTAGCCATTTACTAGTTCCTCCTTTGACAATTGAGATAACGCAATTTCTTTATAAGTACTGCAATTTTCAAGCAGCTGCTCATGCGTTCCTTTTCCAACAATTTCTCCTTTATCTAATACAATAATCATATCTGCATCCTTAATTGTACCAATGCGCTGTCCTACAATTAATGTTATTGCATTTTTTGTCTCTGCCTTTAAACGTGAACGAAGATCTCTGTCTGTTTTATAATCCAATGCTGAAAATGAATCATCAAAAATAAATATTTGAGGTTTCCTACAAATTGCTCTGGCAATAGCAAGACGCTGTTTCTGTCCACCAGATATATTTGTACCACCTTGAGCAATAGGTGCATCATAACTATCTTTCATCTTTTTTACAAAATCAGTACTCTGTGCAATATCTATAGCCTTAACAATATCACTTTTAGAAGCTTTTTCTTTTCCATTATCTCCATACATAACATTTGAAGAAACTGTACCACTAAACATTACAGCTTTCTGAGGCACATACCCAATTTTATTATGGAGTTCTTCCTGTTTATACTCTTTTATATTAATGCCGCCTATCGTAATTTCACCTTTAGATGCATCATAAAATCTAGGCACTAGATTAACTAAAGTGCTTTTACCGCTTCCTGTAGACCCAATAAACGCAACTGTTTGTCCTTTTTTCGCTTTAAAATTAATATCTTTTAAAACATAATCTGAAGCATCAGGATACTTAAAATATACATGCTTAAAATTAATCGTTTCATCTTTAATACTTTCTACAGTTCCATCGTAAAGCTTTGTTTCAGTAGTTAACACCTCGATTATACGTTTCGCTGATACTTGAGCTCTTGGAAGCAAAATAAATATCATATTTAATAACATAAATGCCATAATTACTTGCATTGCATAGCTAGAAAACACAATCATATTTGAAAATAATTTAATTTTATCTCCCATACCAGCAGAATTAATAATATAAGCACCAATCCAATAAACTACAAGGCTTAACCCCGAATTAATGAGTGTCATACCTGGTGACATAATTGCCATTACTCTATACGCAACAAGATTGGTATTTGTAAGTTCATCATTTGATTTTTCAAATTTATCTTCTTGATATTTTTCCGCATTATATGCTCTAACAACTCTAATTCCAGTTAGATGTTCTCTTACTATACGATTTAAATTATCACTTAAACTTTGGATCACCTTAAATCTTGGTACTGCAAAAATCAAAATTATTCCAAGCATTATAATTAGTATAAATACAGCTACAGCAGTAGCCGATGTCCATTGCCAACTCTTACCCGAAATCTTAATAACTGCCCACACTGCAAGAATAGGTGCTTTTATAATAATCTGTAACCCCATTGCAACTAATGTCTGAACCTGAGTTATATCATTAGTTGTACGATTAATTAAACTAGCTGTAGAAAATTTATTAATTTCTTCCATAGAAAAAGATAATGTTTTATCATATACCATACCCCTTAATGTTTTAGATAACCCCGCTGCAACAACAGCTGCAAAATATCCTACTATCATAGAGGCTGCCATACTAAAAATTGCGCATAAAACCATGTAACCTCCCTGTGTTAAAATATCCATCATTGAACTTCCCTTTGTTTCTACTAAGGTTGTAATTTGGGACATATAATCTGGAAGTTTTAAATCTAACCAAACCTGTAATAATATAAAAATCATACTGATAAAAACAAACATTTTTTCTTTCTTTTTAAAATATTTAAATACCTTTAACATAAAATAGACTCCTTTCATTACTAACACTATTAGTATCTATTAGTGTTAGCTTTTTGGGTAAAAATAAGATTTCATCAGGAATTAATCCCTCTGAAATTCTTTTTGTTTCTTTTTTATTAAATTAGCAATTCTCTTAGTTATTCTAACATGCTCTACAGCATCTTTTTCTCCTAAGTCCATTAGCATTTCTTTTAACCCATTAACAGCCTCATTATACTTGTTTTCAGCTGCAGTTCTTCCTTCCCCTGTTACATGAACTATAACCTTACGTCTATCATCTGGATCTGCATGCCTCTCAATAAACTTTTTCTTTTCAAGACTATTTAGCGTATTAGCTATCCTTGCAGTTGTCACTTTAAATCTCTCGCTAATTTCTCCTGCTGTTGCATTATCATGCTCCATAATTAAAAAACCAAGTACTGCCATCTCCCCCCTTGAAACATTATCAACTTTTTTAATCATAGGTCCTTTCTCTAAATATCTCATGCATTCAAACAGCTCTTCTGCCATCGAACGAAAATCCAATTTTAACACCTCCATTTTATCTACTAGTGTTAGATATATATTATCACAATACCTTTCACTTTGTCAATAGTACAATAATAAATATAACCTAAAATAAAAAAGTAAATTCTTGTTTGCAAAGGTAAATTCATCTCTGATGATTTTACTCTTGCACAAAATGTGGTATTGTTGTCTTGGTTAGTGGATTCCTCCTAAATTATAAGGAGGATTTAAATTATGTCTAATAAAAAGGTTTACGATCAGAAACATCTTACCACAACACAACGTATTAAAATTGAAAAAGGATTAATGGATAGGGCCGCTTTCGCTTCTACTGCTAGAGATATCCAAAAACATCCAAGTACAGTGGCAAAGGAGTTCCGTATCGACCGCACTTACGAAGATTTTCAGAAATACATGCGAGAGCATCCTGATGTTTCAGTTGTAGAAATGGATACCGTTGATGGAGGTCATGGCAACAGCAAACAGGCTTTCCTCACTATGCTGTTTCGTAACTGTTCACTTATGCTTATTTTTGTTCTGGAAGAAAAGACTCAGGATTGTATCATTGAAGTATTTGATATCCTTACAGAGAAGCTGGGCATTGGAACATTTCTAGAAATGTTCCCTATCATTCTCACATATAACGGAACGGAATTCCAACTTTCTGCTCGTTTAGAGTGTGATAAGAACGGCGAAATCCGTACCCATATTTATTACTGTAATCCAAACAGTTCCTGGCAGAAAGGTATGATTAAGCGAAATCATGAATATATCCGCTATGTCATTCCAAAAGGAGAAAGCCTGGACTCTTATACACAGACAGATGCTATAAAACTGATGAATCACATTAATAGTGAAGCAAGAGACAGCTTGAATGGCTGTACCCCGTTCAAGCTGTTCCAACTACTTCTGAGCAATGCGCTTCATAAGGTACTTAAGCTTCAGGAAATCCCTGCAGACAAAGTATCCTTAAGACCATCACTACTCAAAAAATAAATCGATAGCGCAAAACGGAATCCACTGCCGAATTTAATCATGCACAAAAAAGGTATGTGAAATTTAATTTTGCACGATTTTTCAGATGCCTGTTTGCTATGCTTACACTTCATGGAAACAGGTACTATAAACGTATTATAGCCCTGTTTCCATAATTGGTAAATAGGTAATTCATGATTTTAGTCCTGCAAAATCATGCTTTCTATAAAATCAAGAATTTAACTTTTCACTTAACGAATAATAAATATAATTTTAAAAATTTTAATTTAAAATAATTTATTAGTATAAATTTTTTCTCATACAAATGCTGTTATCATTATGAACATATGGTCCATAATTTTCTATTTCACTATATCCATGATTTTTATACAAGCCAATTGCTTCAGGTTGCTTTCTTCCAGTTTCTAAGACAGCATACTTGTACCCATCATATTTTGCCAACCCTTCTAACTCCATTAATATTAACTCTGATATATGTTGTCCCCTATTTTCTTTTGTTACAAATATACGTTTTAATTCCACGGTTTCGCTGTCATATCTCTTAAATGCACCACAAGCTATAGGTTCCTTAGCTTTGTAAACTACAAATACATCTTTTATGTAATAAGTCCTGTTATATTTATCATATTGCTTTTGTAATTCGCCATAGCGCTCCTTGAGTTCATCATCTAACATCTGTGTAAGCTTAATAAAACCAGGATTTTGACTATTTGTTTTCATTAATTCTAACTCCACTTAAACCACCCCTATAATTAATACAGAGTACAGATGACAGATGACAGAGTACAATGATGGTTGATTTTTCTCCTCTAGCGCTCCGAAAAATCTTAAAACTTATTTTTTTATTGATGGGCAATTACGCCATTAATGCTGTTAAGCGAAGCTAACAACATTTAAGTTTAAGATTTACCTAAGCAGCACGAAAGGTAAATCATCCTTAACTGTACTCTGTACTCTGTCATCTGTACTCTGTTTTTCAAATTCTAATTTTTAATTTCAATATTATACAATATATTCTAGTTATTCAAAATCAAGTATTTGTACAATTTTTCGTCCTCTTCTTCATCAAAAACAGTGCCTAGTACCTTGCCCTTATTCTTTTCTATAATTTTTCTTGAAGCTTCATTTTCTACGTTGCAAGTTACTATAACATCTTTTATTCCTATTTTTTCTGCTTCCTTTAATGCTAATTTAAGAATTTTAGAGCCATAACCCTTATTTCGATAAATTGGAGATATATCATATCCTATATGCCCTGCATATTCTACTTCCTCATGCCTAACTCTTGTTACTCCCACAACCTCATTGTTATCAATTAACCAATATGTTGAAGTTGCAACTTCATCTTTAGGCAAAGCTATTCCTTTAGAATAATTCTCTAAATATCCTATATATCCTTTAAAATCTTCTAATGCTCTTTTATACTTGTTAAAATAATAATCTTCTCCAGCTTCTTTATATGCCATAACATACTGCTCAAAACTTTTTTTATACTTGCTATTTGGCTCAGCTAAAAATAAATCCAATATACCATCCCCTTACATAGATAAACAACTTAAAATATAGAAATTATAAATACCAAGTGTATCATTATAAATTACAATTTAAATCACAGTACAAAGTACAGAGTACAAAGAATGAGGATTTGCCTTTCTTACGTCAGGTAAATCTTAGAACTTATATATTTTGTCAGCTTCGCTGAATACCACTTGTGGCGCTATTTTAAGAGTATTAAGTTTTTAGATTTTTATACGCTCGCGTAGAAAAATCATCCTTCATTGTGCTCTGTACTTTATACTTTGTACTCTGACCTAACAAGATATTACTAATTATAATATTAATTTAAATATATACAATATCTCTACTATAACTTTTTTATAATATTTCTCATAATTTTTCCATATTTCTATTTACAACGTAACAATGTTATGTTATGCTGTATTCAAAAGGAGGAGTAAATATGGATGAAGATAATTTAATATCAAAGAAAGAATTACTTGACCTCATGAGTATATCCTACGGTCAATTATATCGATGGAAACGCAAAGAACTTATACCTGAGGATTGGTTCATAAAAAAATCTTCCTTCACGGGACAGGAAACCTTCTTTCCCAGGGATAAAATAATTGATAGAATAAAAAAAATTAAGGATATGAAGGATGATTCTTCATTAGACGACTTAGCAGACTTGTTTTCAAATAAAGTTTCCGAAATTAAATTAAGCTACGAAAACTTACTTAACCAGAACATTGTTACAGGAGAAACTTTGAATTTATGCAAAGAATTATTGCCAAAAATACACGAACTAGTCTTTGAAGAAGTACTTTACATGTATATATGCGATAAATTCTTATTGTCTGGCAATATATCTCTTGATGAAAGTAAAACACTTTTTACCACTCTTATGAAAAACTATTCAAACTTTGGCGGAGAAGACTTTGATGTAATTTTCATAAGAAAAATGGGAACTGGATTTTCTATTCTTTGTTCCACTAAAAATAAATTTTATATAGAAGAATATGCAAAAGTTATTATGGCTTTAAATATAAATAAATGCATTGAAGAATTAAAGTTAAAATTGAAATAAATATATTTGGGGGCTTTATCTATGGAAAATGAAAGAAAAAATTTAAGTTTACATGATGGCAGTGTTGGTGTAGGTGGAATATATAATGAGGTAAAAATAAATGATAGATCTACACTTAATGGTGACATTGATTGCATTATTTTAAACTGTAGTGATCGTTCTGAAATCGAAGGAAATGTACTTTCAAGCAAGACACATTTATGTGATGGTTCAAAAATTAATGGAGATGTAAAAAGTGAACTAGTGCATATAAATGACGGTTCTAACCTTTACGGAAATGTAGAAGCAAAAGAATTTATAATAAATGATGGTTCTCATGTTCATGGAAATATTTCTTCAAGCACCATAAGAATAAATGATGGCTCTAGTATAATAGGTAATTTAAAAGTTGAAGACTTAATTCTAAAGGATGGGTCTAGTGTAAATGGAAATGTAAAAACTGTTATTGCCAAAATAAGTGACGGTTCTAAAATTAAGGGAGATTTAAATGCTGAAGATTCAATGGTAAAGGATGGCGCTACAATCGCTGGAAATATATTTTCAACAAAAATTCATCTTTACGATGGCTGTAAAATTACTGAAAGCATTAAAGGAGAAGAAATTAAAATTAATGACAGTGTAAAAGTAGGAAAAGATTGTGAATGTGAAAAGTTTACTGGCAGTGATTGTTTTCACATTGCTGGTCTTTTAAATGCTGAGGAGATTAACATAACCTTAGACAATAATTGCTCAGTAAAAGAAATTGGAGGTAATAATATTTCCGTACGTGTTCCTAAAAATTCAATATCAATATTAGGAATAATAAAAATTAATGCCAATATGGTTTACCTAACTGCTGATACTATTGAAGGTGATACAATTTGCCTTGAAAATACTAAAGCAAAAATTGTTAGAGGTAACAAAATAACAATTGGTGATGGCTGCAAAATAGATAAAATTGAATACAAAGAAACTCTTGATATAAGTGAAAAAGCTGTAGTAAATGAAAAAATCAAAATAAATTAGGAGGTTATCATTATGGAAAATGAAAGAATTAATTTAAAATTATCTGGTGCTGGAAGTGCAAATGGAGGCTTTTTTAATGAAGTCAAATTAAGTGGAGCTTGCAACGTAAATGGAGATGTAGATTGTAACTTTTTAAGTGGCAGCGGGGCCTGCGATATAAAGGGCAGTGTAACTTCAAAGCAAATATTACTATCTGGAGCCTGCAATATTAAAGGAAGTGTAAAAACAGAAATTTTAAAGTGCAGTGGTGCTTGTGATATACGTGGAGATTTAGAAGCCGTTGAGGTATCCATATCTGGTGGAGCAGATATTCGCGGAAATGTAAAATCAAAAAAACTTGATATTTCCGGAGGCTGTGACATAGATGGCAATGTTTCCGGCGAAGAAATAAAATTATCTGGTGGCATCAAGATTAAAGATGACTGTGAATGTGAAAACTTTAACGCAAAAGGTAGTTTTTCCATAGGTGGGCTATTAAATGCTGAAAAAGCCAATATAGTAATATACGATACTTGCTCTGTAAAAGAAATCGGTGGAAAAGACATAGATATTAGGTATAGTTCTCACATGTCAGCTTCAATATTAAAATTTATAAAAACAGTATTTACAAATTCCTCACCAACCCTTGAAAGTGAAATTATAGAAGGTGACAACATCTACCTTGACCACACCACTGCCAAAGTAGTAAGAGGAAATAAAATAACTATTGGTGATAGCTGTAATATAGACAAAATTGAATATAAAGATAGTTTAAATGTAACTGGTAATTCTCAAATTGGTGAAAAAGTAAAACTTTAGTTCACTAAAAATAAAAACACTTGAAAGGAGATTATCGTTTTGAATTCATATACCGCAAATTTAAAAATTAATCCAAAAAAACATTTTATATCTGCAGATATAAGTCTCGATTACTATTTTAAAGATAATGATATAAATGAAATTACCTTTTACATTTACAAAGATATAAAAGTTGAAAATATAACTTCACCTGATATAAAAAAATATGAAGTAAGTACTATTGTTTCGGATTGGTCTCCCTTTATATTAGAATCAAAGTCTATAAAAATCACACTTAAACGACCATTTAATTGTAATGAAAAAATAAATTTAAAATTTCAATATTCCGGAAATATTGAAATTTTAAATTCTTCCAATGTAAATAGAATTTCTGAGGAGTGGACAGAATTAGGTTTGTATTCACCTTGGTTTCCCCTAACTCAAAATATGGAACCTGCATTATTCAATGTAATTATTGATATATCTAACAATTATACTGTTGTTGGTGCTTCCTTATCAGATCACTTTATACTTAATAAAAAAATTCCTGAAAATGATTGTACAATAATAGCTGCACCAAACTTAAATTGCATTCACAATTCTATAGATAATATCTCCTTAGATATCTATTATACAAAGCAAGAAGGCGTTAATACTGCTAAAGATATCAGTACTTTTAGTTCTAGCATATTAAAATATTATATAGATAAATTTGGTGACATACCTCAAAAAAGCTTTTCAATAGTACTTGCTCCTAGAAATGTTGGTGGTGGCTATTGTAGGAAGGATTTAATTGTTTTATCCCCTATGGGGAGTAATGAAATTTATGATAAAGCTAAACAATTCAGATTTTTGGCTCATGAACTAGCTCACTTGTGGTGGTGTAAAGCTAATTGTTCTTCCTATGAAGATTGGCTTAATGAATCCTTTGCAGAATACTCCTCATTAATAGCATTAAACGATCTTTTTGATAAAAATGAAGCTCAAAATATACTTACCTTATATAAGACCAAGTCAAAAACACTTCCTAAAATCGAAGGAATAGCTAGAAATTATGAAAACGCCTACGAAGTCCTTTATTATAAAGGCAGTGTAATCTTAAACGAGCTAGAAAATAAAATTGGTAAAGCTTCTTTTTATACTTTATTAAAAGAGCTCCATAAAAACAACATATGCAGCACCCGGGATTTTTTGCAAGTGCTCGAAAATATATCAGATACTGAAACAGCCAATTTTTTTCATAATGCTCTACAAAAATAAAAATTTAGTATATAGTTTTTCATACATTTATTATTTTACCAATAAAATTAATATTTTCATTTTTTTTCGAACATACATTTAATAATCATGATAAATATGATAATATTGTAAAATAAGATAAAATTTTAATATGAATTACAATTTTGTTAAACAACTGTTGAGGTTGTATTAACTGGTGTACTTTGTCACTTTATATTTAATTTCAACATAACCCCTCACCTTTTGCAGGCACTTTTATTTTTAATACCTGGAATTATAGGAATAATGGGACTTGGACTTGCCATTGGTGCTTTAGTTCTCGTTGCCAAAGAAGCTAATGTAATCATTGATATAGAAAGTGATTTTTTAAGTGGTCTTTCTGGTGGATATTTTCCTATAAAAATTTTTTTCCAAAGACCTTCATGTTCATAGCCTTAGCTATTCCATTAACCTATGTTTATGACAGCTCAAGGGCTATACTTTCAAAGCAAATTCCTCTATTTGATTTAAAAACGGAATTTTTAATAATCATTATATCAATGATATTCTTCTGCGCCCTTGGAAGCTTTATTTTCAAAATTGTTGAAAAAAAATGTAGAGAGCTTGGAATTGTCAGCACACACTAGAAATAATTGTGAATTGAATAAGGGGATGACTTTTCATGAACAAAACTTCTAATAGAAGTACTTTAACAAATATAACTTTTTTAGTAAAAACAGCTTTTAAATACAGCAAAAAACTTTTTGTATTCTTTGGAATATACACAATCCTTACATCCATAGCACCATTTATAGGTATACTTGCTCCAAAATTTTTAATTGATGAGCTTACTAATGGCAAAAGGACTAATGTACTAATAGGCATTCTTTTAATTTTCTTTATTTCATCAGTAATAACCAAATTTTTTATTGCCTATTTAAACGGAGCTATTGATCCATTAATGATTGTTGTGCGTTTTAAATTTATAGATGCTCTTGAAGAAAAAGCTATGACAATGGATTTCAAATACACAGAAAATCCAAAGACTCTAAATGATTATAACAGCGCCTTTCTATCAGTAAATAATAATTCTGACGGAATTGAAGGTGTGTTTCATAAGTTTTTCGAGATAGGTGGAAGCATTGTTTCCTTCATCGGTTACATATGTATAGTTGCAACCTTAAATCCACTTATTCTATTATATCTTTTATTCAACGTTATATTTATATACTCATTAACACTTAAAGCCAAAAAATACGAGCATGACGTAAAAGATGAGAAATCGGATAACAACAGAAGATTAAATTATATATATTCTACCATGAGCGATTTTGCATATGGTAAAGATTTAAGGATATACTCCCTATCAAATTTGCTTTCTCAAAAATACAAAATCTTTAGCAGTAAAATAGTTAATATAAGTAAGAAAATTGAACTTAAATATTTTAAGGTGTCTCTTTTAGATGCAGTTCTTACAATTTTCAGCGATGCAATAGTTTATGGGTATTTAATATATGGGGTAATTAACAAACGTATTAGTATTGGTGATTTTACTATGTACTTTGCTACAGTAGCTTCTTTTTCTACTCTTATGAAAAGCATTATGGACAACATAGCACACATCCGAGCCCAAAATTTGTATATAAATGATTTTAGAGATTTTCTTGAAATTGAAGATGAAGCTTCGCCAGTAAATCCAATTCCAATCCCTTATGATACTACCTTTGAAATTGAATTCAAAAATGTAACTTTTAAATATCCAAATAGCGATAAATATGTATATAAAAATTTAAATTTAAAAATAAATAAAGGTCAGCGTCTTGCCATAGTTGGAATAAATGGTGCTGGAAAAACTACCTTTGTAAAACTGCTCACAAGGCTTTATGAACCTACCGAGGGAGAAATTTTACTTAATGGAATAAATATAAATTCTTTTGACAGAGCAGAATATTACAGACTCTTTTCCGTAGTATTTCAAGATATTAAACTTTTTGCCTTTACTGTAGCTGAAAATATAGCTATTAGTACTACAAATATTGATAGAAATAAAGTTAGTGAAAGTATTACTAAAGCTGGCATGAGTGAAAAAATAAACTCACTTGAAAAAGGAATTGATACAAGTGTTTTAAAAATACTAGACTCTGCTGGAGTTGAATTTTCAGGCGGTCAAAATCAGCGTCTTGCATTAGCCCGTGCACTGTATAAGGATGGAAGCATAGTTGTAATGGATGAACCTACAGCCGCTCTTGACCCAATTGCAGAGCAAAATATTTATAACAGCTTTGATGATTTATGTCATGGTAAAACCTCAATTTACATTTCTCATAGACTTGCAAGCACGCGTTTTTGTGATGCAATTGCTTTCTTTGAAGACGGCAAGCTGCAGGAATACGGTACCCACGAGGAACTTTTAAAGCTAAATAAAAAATATGCTGATATGTTTAACGTACAAGCTCAATACTATGAAGATGAATCAAGCAAAGAGGTGATATAGTTGAAAGGTTTAAATAACTTCAAAAAAGATATAAAAACTATGCTGTACTTTTTAAAACTTTCCTCTAAAATGTCAAAGAATTATGTACCTATTTTAATTATATCCTCGCTTTTTAAAGCACTTACTCCTTTTATTAACATTATTATGCCAAAATATATTATAGATGAACTTTTGGGAAAGCAGAGAATAAAAGTTTTTGTAACTCTAGTAGCCTTAACTGTAATTATAAATGGAGTTTTAAACATTATAAATAGATGTTTTGACACAATAAAGAAAATAAAATATGTTCAAGTACTCAAAGGCTTTGACCTACTAATTGGTGAAAAAATAATGGATATGGACTTTGAAAAAATTGAAGATCCAGAAATATTAAATCTAAAAGAAAAAGCCTTATTCCCTATTCATAATCAAGGGGTAATTTACAGCATGATTGACTGCACTGTTAATGTACTATCTCAATTAATAACAATGCTTGGACTTATAGCAATTATATCTACTTTAAATGTAGTTGTACTTCTTTTAATCGCCGCAGTTGTAGTTGTTAATTTGATTATATTTAAAAAATCACAAGCTGCTCAATTTAAATTTAACAATGAATTAATTCCTTTAAATAGGCAATGGGGTTATTATGCAGATTTAAGTTTTGATTTTGCATCTGGTAAGGACTTAAGGTTATATAACATAACACCTCTCATCATGAGGAAAATTAAAGCTTTTAATTCAGAAAGCGCTGCAATTTTTGCAAAATTATTTACCTTGATTGGGAAGTTAAATGGATTAAGTGATGTTAATGTACAAATTCAATTGTTATTAGTTTATGGTTACATGACCTATAAAGTATTTAAAAAAGCCATTGGAATTGGTGATTTTACAATGTATATAAGCGCTGCAAATAATTTTGGAACTTCCATGTCTTCCTTTATTAATTCTTTTGTAGAGTTTAGGCAGCAGTGCAGATATCTTGAACCATATTTTGAGTTCCAAGGAATACAATCTTCTAAAACTGCCAATGGGAAACCATTATCTAATATTAAAGACTGCACTATTGAATTTAAAAATGTTTCCTTTAAGTATCCAAGAAGCAGTAATTATACCTTAAAAAATGTTTCTATAACTATAGCTAGTGGAGAAAAACTATCTATAGTTGGACTAAATGGTGCTGGTAAAACAACCTTCATTAAACTATTAACAAGACTATATAATCCAACTGAAGGTAAAATTTTTCTTAACGGTGTAAATATTAACGAATATGACTACGAAGAATACATGAAACTTTTATCTGTCGTATTTCAAGATTTTAAATTGATGGCATTTTCAGTAAAAGAAAATATAGCTTTATATGATTATGAAAAGGCCGATGACAACAAAATTTTAAATATACTTGATGAAACTGGCATGAAAAAAGATATTTCAAAGCTTCCAAAAAATATCTACACTCCAATTTACAAGACTTTTGAAAAAGATGGCATAGAATTTTCTGGTGGTCAAGCTCAAAAACTAGCAATTGCAAGAGCACTTTATAAAAATTCCCCAATTGTAATTTTGGATGAACCAACAGCAGCTCTTGATCCATATGCTGAAAATGAAATTTATACAAGCTTTAATGGTTTAATTGGAGGCAAAACAGCCATTTACATTTCCCATAGACTATCAAGCTGCAAGTTCTGTGATAAGGTTGCTGTTTTTGATAATGGACAAATCATTCAATACGGAAGCCATGCTGAACTTATAAAAGATAAAGGAAGTCAATATGAAACAATGTACATGGCACAGGCACAATACTACATTTAAAACAATTCACAGTTCACGATGCACAATTCACAATTATTGTTGATTTATCCTCCTTACGGCGGATAAATCTTTAAACTTATAGGTTTAGCTTCGCTGAATATACATACTAAAAATTTAGGTAACAACCAATTAAGTTCTCAAATTTTCTGTGCTAACAGAAAATTTTCCTTCATTGTGCATTGTGAACTGTGAATTGTGAATTGAATAAAAGGAGGTTTTTATGATAATTGATACTGAAATTATAGATTTGTATTTAAACAATCACTCATTAAAACAAGTAGAAAACCATTGGATATTTAACTCCATAGTCCAAAATCAACATTTATTTGAAGAACCTAAAAAACCACCTTATTATAAATTAAAAGAAATATACAAAATGCTGGTTAAAAACTTAAATAGCTTTGAACCAATGAATAAGGATATTTGGAAGCAGTTTTTTTGTGATATGCCAATTCCAGCTTCAACAAAAATATATTTAATTGTTGGCTCTCCTGCTCCTTATGATGCTATGGTAAGACAAGATTTAGAAGGAAACAATTGTATAATACTAGATTTAATTAGGATAAGTTCATATTCTGATGATTTAACTAAGTTATATAAAATTGTTAGAACTCTTATTACTCATGAGATATCACATATACTTATTCATAATACCTATCCTTGTCCAAATAGTGATGCTTCTTTATATTATAATCTAAAATATATAGTTTTTGATGAAGGAATTGCTCACTTTTTATCCTTTAAAGATGATGTTTTATCTGTTGACTGGTATAGTTCCGAGATGAATAAAAGAAGAAAAACTTCTTACAATGCTCTACTTAATGCTTTAAATAATCCTGACAGTCTTCATAATAATAAAATATTAGAAAAATCAAATAGTGGCACTTACTGGGATAAGTTTGGTGCAATTTCTGGGCTTTTTGCAATTGTTGATTACTACAATGCCAATGGTAAAAACTCGGATATTTTTAAGTGTATTTTTCAAAAAGGATCAGATGTCTTAATTGATTTTATAATAAACCACTTACAAAATTAGTATTACCAAAATTTTTATTTTAGGCTATGTTTTAAATAAGTGTTGATTTTCACACTTATTTAAAACATAGCCTTATTTTATCATAAACTGTGTATTATTTATCTTTAAGCGTGATAAACATACTTGAAATTATACCTATAAGCATGACTACAGCTAAAGATAAAAATGCAATTTCATAACTTCCATTTTTCAATATATTAATTGTAAAAGCTGGTCCTGCACTGGCTCCTAAAAATAGTATAAATGTATAAACAGACACGGCGGCTCCCCTTACCTCTCCTCCTAGCTGACCTATGAGTGATATTAATGTTGGAACAGTAATTGCTATCCCTATTACAAAAACAACACTCATTATAATTATAAAATTAATATTAGTACTTATTCCTAGGAAAACAAGTCCAAGAATTGATAACAATAATCCAGTTCTAAGAACAAACAACATCCCAAATTTTTTAACGAGCTTCCCTGCTACTGGGGAAAATACCATACCAACTATGCCTATTAAACGCACATAAAAAATTTGATGAGCACTAAAGGCAAATTTAGGACTGCTTAAAAAGCTATTTAATGCTGTATACATACCAACAAAAGAAAATAACGGTATTAGCGCAATAATGTAGGCAAAACATAAGGATTTCTTTTTAAATACCTTTGGCATTTGCACAAATGCAGATTTAACACTGGTTCCATTTGCTTTAAGTTTAGGTATAAAAATCAGAATCAATAGAAATGTAATCAAATAAACTAACGATAATATATAGAAAACATACTTCCAGCCAATTTGACTACTAACATTACTACTAAAAATTTGTCCTACAATACCAGCTAATAAAAATCCTGTGCTTATACAACCTATAGCTCCTACTCTTCTATTACTTGGAAATAGTTCTACTGCGAAAGAAAGCGCAACAGGTGAAAAAGTTGCAGCAGCAATCCCTTGTAATCCTCTAAAAACAATAATCCCCTGCAAACTATTTTGTAATCCCAAAATTAACGAAATTATTGTAAGTTCAGCTAACCCTATAAGTATAATTTTCTTACGCCCATATCTATCGGATAATGGTCCATAAAACAAGCATCCAATGGCAAAACAAATTGAAAATAAGCTGCTTGTCCAAACTGCTTGTGACTGCGAAACTGAAAAAGCCTTTGAAAATACTGAAACTAAAGGAATTGTAATATACAAACTAGACATAATTACTGTACCAGCAAAAAATAGTATAAAGGTAATCCAAGAATAATTTAAATTTCTTTCTTCATTTTGTTCACTTTGAACATTTTCATTCATATTAAAACCTCCATTAATTAAGTTAGACATCTGAAAAAATAATTATTCAAATTTATCCGCGTAGTGCATCTATTTTTTTTGGGGGCTATGTTTTAAATAAGTGTTGATTTTCACACTTATTTAAAACATAGCCTTTTTTTGAAGATGAAGTAACATTATATTTTTATAGTCCACTACACTTTTTGCATATTCCGTATAATTTTAGACTATAATCTGTTATTTTAAAGCCATATTTAATATTTAATTCATTTTGACTTATCATGACATCAGTATTTTTTAAAGGAATTACAGCTCCGCAATTTGTGCAAATAAAATGTGGATGCTGATGTTTATCTTCTATATCCCTCAACTCATATCTAATTCCATCTTCATCAATATCAAATTTAACCACTATATTCATTTTTTCTAACAATTGCATGGTTCTATAAATCGTAGCTATCCCCATTTCTGGATAATCTTTTTTTATAATTGCATAAATTTCTTCTGAATTTAAATGTTTATGTTGATTTTCAATAATAACATCTATTACTTTTTGTCTTTGAACTGTCATTTTACAACCATTTTTCTCTATACTATATTTTATCCTTTTAGATAGTTCCTCCATTAATCTCACTCCTTTGCAAATTAAATGTTTTTAATTTTAGGCTATGCTTAATTGTAACGATGGTTACTTGTAACATATGTTAATTGTAACAGTGGTTACTTTAAAAGTCAACAAAAATAAAAATTCTTCATTTTTATAAAAAACAAAGAATTTTTATACTTGACTATGTTTTATATATTAGGCATATATAAAACAGTTAGCCTTGCTATTTACTTTAGTGTACCTTATTTTTCCTCATCTACCTTACAAACCTTGTGTGAATACTCTTGTACTTTAAGTTTTAATTTTTCAAGCATCCCATTAGCTTTCTCTTCATTTTCTGATTCAAAATACTCCCTTTTACAAATTTTGTTATACCACCGTTCCAGCTTTTTGAGTTCTTCTTCATTTTCTTCAAGTTCAGAAAATTGAAAGTTATTATTTTCTATCTCTCTATTAATTTCATAAATGAATCGCTCACAGTTATTTTGAAATTCAATATATTCTTTATTAATTTGTTCCTTAAATTCCAATATAATATCTTCCTCATCAGTTTCATTTAAAAATTTTAGTTCGCTTAACGTTGATTTTCCACCTAAAGAATTAACTTCTTCCCGAAGTTCTTTTAAAATTTTTTCTAACTTTTCATCATAGGGTAATAAAGTTACTCCTTGTTGAAGATAAATAGCTCCGAGTTCCTTAAGTGATCTCCAAATATGAACTCTATTTTTAGATGGCTCACTTGGAATTTTATATGTAAATTGTAGAAAATTTATACTCATAATGTTCTTCCTTTCATAAAAAATAAATTTACACATATATGATACCACATAAATTTGCTAAATATTATACTTTATCGTATTCCTACTTACAAAGTATATCCTTATCTTTTGTTAGTGAGTTTATATAACAAGCCTATGTAAAATTGTACTGCCAAATTGATACTTGTAGTTAACCACTAAAAAAGAGCAGGTTATTTTAAACAACAACCTACTCCTTTTTATTCTACATAATATTAGGTACCATGTTCATTATTTTAGAAAAACAATCTCCACCTGCTTAAGGAGCTGATTTAATAATATCATCGAGAAAACCTCCACCTATCCCAGCAATTGATTTTCCTAAACTTGAATCACTAACAACTATTACACATATTAGTAACACAAATAACGTTAGTAACATTTTATAATTTTTTTTCAATTTCATTTAACCATCCACTTCCTTTATAATTTTCTCATACTCATTTAAGCAAATTGTAAGGCAAATTTATTTATTTCTTTAACCTTATCCATAATATTATTATCTGCATAAAAATCTATAAGTTTATAAATAAGTTTATCTGTTAACTTTTCTTGTTTAGATGATAACAAAAATACTTCCTTCTTTATACTATCCACTCTTTCTATTGTTTCTTCACATTCCATTAACCCATAAAGTATATCTGCAGTCAAAACATAGTTTTTTCGTTTCTTTGCTACTTCTAATGCTTTTGAATAGTATTCAGCAGCTCTCACATTGTCTTTAAGTCCTGTGTATATTTTACCAATCTCATAATAAATATTATCTTCATAACGACTATTATTTTTTATAAACGGTAACTCTTTTTTTACTTCACTTAATAAATTATTTGCTTTATCTATATCTGATAATCCAATGTACACTTCTGACATATTTATATAAATAACTAACTTTTTATCTATTTCACCGTCTTCTAATATATCTAAAAGTCCATTATATAATTTTAAAGCCTCATCATATCTTTTTAACTCATGCAAGCTTACAGCTTTAGTATCTAAAATTTTAAAATATCTTTGAGTATCAGCTCTATCAATAAATCTTTCTATTTTATTAATATCAGCTAATACCCTTTCATAGTTCTTCAATAGAAAAAAAACATAAGCACGATTATACATAAAATAAACGGTATCTCTTTCAGATAAATTCTTAAAGCGATTTAAAACAAAATCACAACAATCTATGGCTTCACTATATCTTCCTGCATTTCCATATGTCTTAGATAACTTTGATAATAAACTAAGTAGCTCTTGGGATAAAAAAAGCTTTCCAACTAAAGTTATAGCCTTTTCATAATATACTATAGCTTTGCTTAATTCATCTTGATTACAATAATAATCACCTGCTAATTCATATATAATTTGCATTCTATCAGTTATATTCCAATCTGCCAAAAAACTCTCAGCATCTTTTAATGTATCTGTAAAACTATTATCCTTACAAACCATGAATGTTTTTAGTTCATTTATGTATTTATCAAAAATCTTTGTAGCTTGTACCGTTTGATTTTCCATTAAATATTCAACGGTTTCAGAAATCTCAAATCCCTTGTTTTTACCAACTTCTTTTAGATTTTTTATAATTATTTCCGCAGTCTTTTTAGTAATATTAGCTTTATCGGTTTCAATTTCACTAATAAGATTCCTAGTAATATCTTTTCCTGAAATTTCATCTTGCCTTAAATTATACTTTATTCTAATTGCTTTTATCTTATCACCATCTGATATCACTGTACATTTTTTCATTTGTAAAAACCACCTCTATTACATAAATAATTTCAGCAACTTAAAATAATATATATTGAAACTAGCTCAACTATAAACCATATCTTCACCATACTGCCCAAAACGTCATTTTGATACAATTTAATTTTAAAGTTTCAATCGTTTTATCTCTACTACAATAATTATTTGTTATAAAAATCGCCTTAAACCTTAAGTCTTATATTCTATTCAATAATAACATTAAAAAAAAATACTGTAAACAGCTTTGTATTGTAGCATATAAACCATTTCAACTACCAAAATCAATTTGTATCATAATGCCTAGAAGACGTCATTTTGATACAATTTAATTTTGAAGTTTCAAGTGGTTTATCTTTAATAAACTCAAAAAGATAAATAGCATCAACTTGCTAATGCTATTTATCTTTAGTTATGTTAAAAAAATAAGATGACCTATGTTAATATTTTTATTGCATTCCTCTTTTTGTCCTTGATTTTGCATTTGCTTCTCTTGCTTCTTGTAAATCACTATCAGCTGCTGAACTTGTAAAACTGCTGCTTGTTGAACTTGTCATTCCACTCCCAGCTGTACCTCTATTTTGTCTTGATTTTGCATTTAATTGTTTTGTTTCCTCTAAATCACCACTAGCTGCTGAACTTGTGAAGCTACTGCTTGTTGAACTTGTCATTCCACTAGCTGATTTTCTGTTTAATCTTTTTGTTTCCTCTAAATTGCTTTTGTTTGTATTCATAATTTATCTACTCCCTTAAGTTGAATTTTTAATATGAAATTAACAAAACTATGAATAAACCTCTTTGAATAACAAAATTTATTTATATATCAAAACATTACGCCTCGCATATAAATAAATTTTGTTTTAAAGTTGCTTATATTTTAGCTAATTAACTTCCATATTATAATGCCCATATATTTTGTTTATATTCTTATATAGGTATACCAGCTCAACTATTAAAATTCATGTGCACCATAATGCCCAAAAGACGGCATTTTGGTACAAATGGATTTTAAGTTTCACAATGGTATATCTTTAAAACAACTTAAGCATTGTAAATTTCAACACCGTATTTAAATATTTGTTTTTCTATTTCTTTATTTAATGAATGGCTATGTTTTAAATAAGTGTGAAAATCAATACTTATTTAAAATAAGCAATTAAATTTTTATAGACATTTTCATTTATTCCAAACATATCATCAAATCACTTTATTTGAAATATTATTTAATAATTTTTCAATAGCAACTATATACTTATTTACTATATCATTCTTAATAGTCTCGTAATCTACTTCCTCATATATACGGCTTGTCGCATTTCTTGACATTAAAATATCATTCCATATATTTATATCCTCAATCAAACCTTCTTTAAAAGCCTGCTTGTAACAACCTCTTGGATTATTTATTTCTAATCCAGCTGCTTTAAATATTTTAGATAAAAGCTTCCAAGTTAAGTCCTCCAAAGTTTCATATTTTTTTATTATGGAATCTCTGTACACTTCTTTAGTTATTTCATCTGGATCCTTTATATTATAAAAATTATCTCTAATATTTTTCAAATGAGTAAGCATTCTAACTGTATAATTATAAGTTAGTCTTATAGATTCATCATATTTATCTAATATTCCCACACTATTTTCTCCTTTATATAAAAAATAGATATAATTAGTTAAAGTTAAACCACTTGAACCTTCAAAGTTAATTTTAGTAGTTGAACTGGTTTATCTATATATTATAACCAATTATATCTATTTTATCTACGTTATTAATCCTACTGTTTTTGCAATCATATCCAAAACAATTTCTGGATTAAACTTTCTTATCTCATTTATTTCTACTTCAATATTTTCAAAATCACAATAAATATTATTAGCACCTAATATTAATTCATTATCTGATTTTTCCCTGTGAAGTAACGTAACCTCATGACCCTTGCTTAAAAGTGACCTAACAGCAAAAGCCCCTATAAACCTTGTACCACCAATCACCAATATCTTCATTTACATCACCAAGCCTTAGAATTCATTTAACTTTTTTCCAATATATAAATAATGCTCACAGCTTCCAAACATATGAGGGTCTTTTGACAATTCATATAATATATTAATAACCATGTGAAATTGCTCACTAGGAAGTCCTTTTAATTTATTTTCTATAAATCCTCCAATGCCTTCAATTCCTGCAAAACTCAATTCTTTTAAATTAAAACTGTTCATAAAACTTCTTGCCTCCTCCGGTTTAATAAAATAAGCAGAAGTAAAACCTGATTTCACATCATTTACTCCATTTTTTAAGTATTTTATTAAATCATCTGGAGCTTCTATATCTTCTGGATACTTAAGTCCATCTATTATTGGAGCATATGCAGATATAAAAGAAGTAATTAAAATTCCATCCTTCTTTAAAATTTTCAAAGCATCCTCCACTACTTTTTTTCTCTCAGCTTCATGAATAAGATGATACAAAGGCCCCATTATAAGCACCACATCAAATTTCCCCAAATCATATTTAGAAATATTAAGTGCATCATCACAAATATACTTCTCTATTTCAACATTATTCTCAATTGCTTTAATTTTTGCCATATCAATATGTTTTTCTACTAAATCAAGAAGTACTACCTTATGATCCCTTTTAGCCAAATAAATTGAATATCTTCCTGGTCCTCCACCAATATCAAGTATCCTTGCAGCTTTAGGCACATAGTCATTTAAATATCTTTTTGTAATTTCAAATTCAATTTTATGCCTTTCAAGTCTATTCCACTCATCATAACCTTCATAATAATTTTCTACTTCACCCATTTTCAATCTCCCTTACCTTATATTAAGCTGCCATATTCATGGAAATATTATTTTTACTAAATACGTTTATCTTTTTGTACAAATTTATAGTTTTATTGGACTTTCTATATTCATATGGTGTAATCCCATACATTTTTTTAAAAGCTCTTGCAAAAGATTCTCCACAGCTAAATTGATATTTTACAGCTATATCTAAAACGCTAAATTCAGTATTTTTTAAATCATAGGCTGCCTTAGCAAGTCTCCTTTTTCTAACATAACCCATTACAGTTTCTCCAGTTACCTTTTGAAAAAGCCTATGAAAATAAAATTCTGACAAATGACTTTTTTTAGCTATATCACTAAGCTTTATATCATCATATAAATTATCCTCAATTAAATCGATTGCCTTTTGAACTTCAGCACTATAATCCAATTTTATTACCTCCTTACTTCCTACTCTGTATTAGTACTTCATCTATAAGCCCATATTCCTTAGCTTCATCAGCATCCATAAAGTAATCTCTTTCTACATCATTTTTAATTTTCTCAAGTGGTTGACCAGTTTTTTCACTATATATTCTATTCATTTTATCCTTGATTTTTAAAAGCCATTCCGTGTGTATTTTTATATCAGTAGCCTGCCCTTGCATTCCTCCACTTACTAGTGGTTGATGTATTAAAATTTCACTGTTTGGAAGTGCAAATCGCTTTCCTTTAGTTCCAGATGTAAGTAAAAAAGAAGCCATACTAGCAGCAAGTCCAGCACATATTGTAGATACATCACATTTTATATAATTCATAGTATCATATATTGCAAGACCTGCTGTTATGGAACCTCCTGGACTATTTATATAAAAATTTATATCCTTCTCTGGGTCATCTGCCTCTAAAAATAACATTTGGGCAACAATCAAACTTGCTGCTTCATCATTTACTTCTCCGCTTAAAACTATTATTCTATCTTTTAATAGTCTTGAATAAATATCATAGGAACGCTCTCCTCTATTTGTTTGCTCTATAACCATTGGTACTAAACTCATTATATCACCCTCACTCATATATCTATAATATAAGTATACTGAATTTTAACCATAAATGTCTGACATTTCTTGCTCAATTTTATAGCTATCTATTTTAATATTCCATACAATATAATTTTAAAAGCTTCTTCAATAGCCTCAGAGGATTTAAGCTTATTTTCGGTTAAAAATTCATAATCAACAAAGGTATTCTTCATTTCCTCAAGCATTTTACATAACACAGCAAAGTTAATATTAGGATTAATTTTTCCTTCCAAGGAGGCTTTCTCCAAAATCTCTTTCATTATCTTTAGCTTAAATTCTTTCAATTCATTTACTTTTTCCCATTCTTTAGGATAAAATAGTTTTGCCTCATTTAATAATTTAATAGGTAATTTATATTTATGTTTGGAATAAACAATATCATGAAGTTTTTCTAGAAATTCACCTTCACCCTCTAAAGTTTGTTCAATGCTTTCCTTGTCTGATGAAATAAATGCATTAAAATATTCTAAAATTATCTCATCCTTACTTTTAAAATATTTATAAATAGTTTTTTTGCTAATCTTAAGTTCAGCTGCAATCTCATCTACCGTAAATTTTTTTAATCCGTATAAATTTATCTTTTCTACCGCTATATCTAATATTTTTTCCTTCATAATTTAATCCCTCCCGCTCATAGCCATGCCAAACAAGCCTAATACTCCAACACATATAATAATAAGCCATGTGAGTTTTTCTGAATATACCCAAACAATTCCACAAACTACTGGTCCAACAAAGTTTCCTATATATTGAAAAGAATTAAAAATCCCATTTGCAGTTCCCCTATAGCTATTTTCTACAGAATTGTTAACATTAGTTGCGAGAACAGTTGCAAGTGTTACATATGCGCTCAAATACAAAATAGTTCCAATTAATAGGAAAGTATAAGATTGTTTAATTAAATAAAAACATATACTTACTGATGCTGTAGAAAAGCAAATCATAAGCACTCTTCTATTATAACCTTTTTCCACAAATCCAACTGAAATTTTCATTACTAAAACTGCAACAAGTATTGCTGGTAAAAAGACTTTCCAGATACCCCTTTCTCCAGTTACCTTGTTAAGATATATTGGAACCAAATAAAACACTGACATCATCATAAAATTATTAATAAATGCTGAAATATTATTTATAACAAAAGCTTTGTTTCTAAACAATACCTCCAAACTTTTGGATAGTTTAAGGTTATTATTATTTCTTTCATTTATTGTGCTATCTTTTAAAAAGAAAATTATATAAATTCCATTAATTAAAAGTAATATTGCACAAACTAAAAACATCATATTAACTGGCATAAATTCACGAAGCAATGGTCCAAGGGCAAATGCCAATGCCGCTGCCGCAGACACAAAAGTTCCAAGAATGCTCAAAGCTTTTGTCCTTTGTTCCTTTTTTACAACTTCCGAAGCCCAGGAATAGCCTACACCTATAATAGCTCCACTACCTTGAAGCCCTCTTGCAAAAATCAACACATAAATATTTTTTGCAAAAAATGCTATAATCAAACCAATTATAACCTGAAAAAGCCCAATTATCATCATAATTTTATTCCCATATTTATCACTTAAAATGCCAAACGGAAACTGAAAAATTGCTTGAGTAAGTCCAAATATTCCAAGGGCTATACCCGCAAGCACTGGCGTATATAAATTAAGTGTTTTACTATAGGTTGATATAAAAGGAGCGACCATAGTCATTGCCATTTGCCGAATACCTAGTACCAAACTCAACATCAGAACTGGAAACATTTCATTTCTCAATATTTTACCTTTTTTCAAAAATAACACCTCTTTCGCACCAAAGAAACTATTATTGTTTATTTAGTTTCCATATGAGATAATAATAGTACCTTTTAATTGGCTTGTCAATACAGAAGTTATCACACTAAAATTATTGCGAACTAACTTAATCAATTCACAATGCACAATAATGGTAAGCGAAGATATATCTGCAAATCTTGTAAGAAAACATTGGGTATGACATTTTGAAAATTATGTTATAATAGGTGTTATTAAAAACTATAATCTAATGAACAATGGTAAATAAATGCGTATCAGATTATTAATATTAGAAGGTGTGTATATGATTTTAGAAACAGAACGGTTGTTATTAGAAGATTATGAATTTGAAAATTTAGATGACTTTTTTAGATTGAAGTCATGCAATGAAGTTTGGAATTATTCAACTTTTATACCTTTAAAAGAAAAAGAACAAGCAAATCCAATACTTAAAAGTTTAATTAATGATAGAATTAATGGAAAATACGTTTTTATGGCTCTATATAAAAAGGATACGAAAGAATTTATTGGTGAGGCTGGAATAATAGGATATAGTTCTACTGCTAATAGATGTGTGGTTGGTTATAATTTATTGCCCAAATATTGGAATAAAGGATATGCAACAGAAATTACAAAATGTTTAATTAAGTATGGTTTTGAATCTTTAGGGATTGAAAGAATAGAAGCACTTGCACTACAAATCAATGTTGCTTCATGTAAGGTATTAGAAAAAAGCGGTTTTTTATTGGAAGGTGTTTTAAGAAATTTTAATAGATGTGAAACAGGCTATAGGAATGTTTGTTACTATGGAATAATATCTTCAGAATATAACAAAAACAAGCATAATATATAGTTTAATTAACTCTTCATCTTCTTATATTGAGAATTATAGGTGGACAACCACACCTATAATTTTTATAAGGCTATATTTCAACACTATATTAAAACATAGCCCAAAATCATCCTTCATTGTGAATTGTGCATCGTGAATTGATTTAGTTCATAATATTTAATTATTCAGTAACTAAATCTGTAAAAAGAATTCCTTCTAAATGGTCTATCTCATGACAGAAACATTTTGCTAAATCGCCTGTACCTGTAAGTATAATTTCCTCTCCATTCTCGTTCAACGCTTTAACCGTTACTTTTGCAGGTCTTATTAACTTCCCCCACTTATTAGGAATACTTAAGCAACCTTCTATAACTTCCTGCTTTCCTTCCTTTTTAATTATCTGTGGATTTACTAATTTTATAAGTCCCTGTCCCATATCTATTACAACTAATCGTTTTAATATACCTACTTGTGGGGCAGCCAATCCTGCGCCATTACCTGCATTATACATAGTATCAGCCATATCATCTAATATTTGTCTTATTTTATCATCTACAACTTCAACGTTCCTGCTCTTTTTCCTTAATATTTCATCACCAAACAATCTTATTTCCCTTAAGGCCATTTATTTTACACCTCTACTTTGTTCTGCTCTTGATTTTCTTTCACTTTCTTCAAATAGAAAAATTTCCTCTATAGTTCTGTGAAACACTTTAGCAATATCGTAAGCTAGCCATATAGAAGGTTCAAATTTTTCTGTTTCAATAGCATTAATTGCCTGCCTTGATACCCCCACAAGTTCGCCCAATTGTTCTTGAGTTAATCCTAAATATTCTCGAATTTGCTTTATTTTATTTTTCACTCAATATCACCTCTGTAATGTTTACCTTACATAATTAATTTAACATTACTTTATATTTATGTCAAGTCAACCTTACACAATATACATAGATATACAACTGGAACATTGAAATTGAAAATACCAAGTTTATCCTAACAAATTACAATTTGAATCATAGTAGAGAGTAAAGTGATGGTTGATTTTTCTCCGCTATCGCTACGAAAAATCTGAGAACTTATTTTTTTATTGCTGCGCAATGGCGCCATACATGGCGTTCAGCGAAGCTGACACCATTTAAGTTTAAGATTTACCTAAGAGAAACGAAAGGCAAATCATCCTTCACTCTACTCTTTACTCTTGTTTCTCCTCGACAAATTGTAATTTATAAGATTTAGTATTTATAATTTCAATTTGCCTATCTACGTTTTGCTTTTTTAATATGTTTTTGCTGTCTTAAATTTCCCATGCCCATTTAAGTAGGAGTCAAAAAATTGGAGGCAAATTTTATTAGTAATCTCAAGACAATCCTCTCTACTTTTCTTTTGTATTTCTTTAATATTCGTTATTGACCCCCTTTCATATTAACCTATTGTAAAAATCCTTGTTCCTATAAAGCTTCACGCCAAAAATTCCGTAGGCACGGAGGGATTTTTTACTTAAATTACCGTTACATGGAAGCAACAATACTGAAGGAACAGTTAAAAAAATCGTAAAATACTTAGATATTTCAATTGTCTGAGCATTTTTTCAGCGAGTTATTGAAATTTCTTAGTATTTTACGATTTTTTTGACTTAGATTTATATAATTTTTTTAATGCGACGAAGCATTGTTACTTCGCATTGTATACTATTTCCCCATTTATTATTGTATACTTAGTTTCTGTAAATACTTCCATTGGATTTCCTGTAAAAATGGCTATATCTGCATCTTTACCTACTTCTAAGCTTCCAACTCTATCAGCTACACCGCAAATTTCTGCTGAATTTATTGTTATAGCTTTATATGCTTCTTCAATTCCAAGACCTGCTTTTGCTGCAAAGCCAGCACATATAGGAAGATATTCAATTGGCACTACAGGGTGATCCGTTATTACAGCCACTTCAATACCTGCTTTGGCAAGAATTCCTGGTGTCTTAAAAGTTTTGTTTTGCACTTCTATTTTTGATCTTGATGTAAGGGTTGGACCAATAAGTGCAGGAAAACCAGCCTCTTTAATTTCTTCAACTATGAACTGCCCTTCGCTACAATGATCAAGTGTCATTTTTACATCAAATTCCTTTGCAATTCTTATTGCTGTTAATATATCATCTGCTCTGTGTGCATGTGCTTTGAGTGGTATTTTTCTTTCTATTACAGGAAGAAGTGCCTCTAGTTTAAAATCTTCTTCAAACAATTCGCCGTCTTTAATTGCCTTTTCCTTTTTAGCTTTATAAAATTTTGCTTTAGTTAAAGCCTCCCTTAGAAGTGCAGCTGTAGCCATTCTTGTTGATGGTGTCTTTCCTTTTGAATTGTATACTCTTTTTGGATTTTCACCAAAGGCAATTTTCATTGCGGCTGGCTCCTTAACAATCATATCATCAATGCATTTTCCACTAGTTTTCATAAATACAAATTGTCCACCAACTACATTTGCACTTCCTGGTCCCGTCATTACCCCTGTAATTCCAGCTTTTACAGCATCATAAAAAGCTGTATCCATTGGATTTATTGCATCAATTGCTCTAAGCTGTGGTGTAACTGGGTCAGTCATTTCGTTGCAATCTTCGCCTTCAAAGCCTTTATCCTCTTCACTAATACCTATATGACAATGTGCTTCTATAATACCAGGCATAACAACGCAGCCTTCAGCATCTATTACTTCCATATCAGAAGTTTCTTTAATATTTTCACCAATTTCAACTATCTTTCCATTATCAACAATAATAGACCCTTTTTCATAATTTGTTCCTGTCATTGTAAGTACTCTTCCATTTTTTATAAGTAACATACGTATCATCTCCAATTATAATATTAATTTTATCTATATATGAGGATGTGAAAAAATGTATTCTATAGGTTTTATTATACCGCACATAAAGCCTTATGAGCGGCTCATAAAAAAGAATACCTACATTTTTCACATGCTCCTATATGTTATGCTCTATATACTACTTGTCCATTTATGATTGTGTACTTTGTTTCTGTAAATACTTTCATTGGATTTCCTGTAAAAATTGCTATATCTGCATCTTTACCTACTTCTAAACTTCCAACCCTGTCAGCTACACCGCAAATCTCTGCAGAATTTATAGTTATTGCCTTATAAGCTTCTTCAACTCCAAGACCTGCTTTTGCTGCAAGGCCCGCACTTAGTGGTAAATACTGTATTGGAACTACGGGATGATCTGTAGCTATTGCTACTTTAATTCCTGCTTTTGCAAGTATACCTACAGTTTCAAAAGTCTTATTTTTAAGTTCTATTTTTGATCTTCCTGTAAGACTTGGCCCAACAATTGCCGGAAAACCAGATTTTTTTATATCCTCAACTATAAATTGTCCCTCTGTACAATGATCAAGTGTCATTTTTACATCAAATTCCTTTGCTATCCTTATAGCTGTTAAAATATCATCCGCTCTATGTGCATGTGCTTTTAAAGGTATCTTCCTTTCAAGTATAGGAAGAAGTGCTTCTAATTTAAAATCATCTTCAAACAATTCCCCAGCTTCTAACGCCTTTTCCTTTTTAGCTTTATAAACCTTTGCTTTCCATAATATTTCTCTTAAAAGTGCAGCCGTTGCCATTCTTGTTGATGGCATTTTACCTTTCGAATTGTATACTCTTTTTGGATTCTCACCAAATGCAATTTTCATTGCGGCTGGCTCTTTAACAATCATATCATCAATGCATTTTCCACTAGTTTTCATGAATACAAATTGTCCACCAACTACATTTGCACTTCCTGGTCCAGTCATTACCCCTGTAATTCCAGCTTCTACAGCCTCCCTAAAAGATGTATCCATTGGATTTATTGCATCAATTGCCCTAAGCTGCGGAGTAGTCGGATCAGTTCTCTCATTTGTGTCATTTCCCTCGAAGCCCTTGTCCAATTCATGAACTCCAATATGGCAGTGTGCCTCTATGATACCAGGCATAACTATGCAGCCTTCTGCATCGATCACTTCCATGTCTAAAGTTTCTTTAATATTTTCAGCAACCTCTACTATTTTACCATCGTTGAGAAGTACGCAGCCTTTTTTATAACTTTTGCCTGCCATTGTAAGTACTTCTCCATTTTTTATAAGCATCATTTGTATCATCTCCAATTATAAATTTATGTATGTTAGCTTGTAAAAAACATATATATTCTTTTTTACATGCTTATAAAGATAAACCACCTTGAAAATTGCAAATACCAAGTTTATCCTGACAAATTACAATTTATCGAGGAGAAGCCAAAGTACAAAGTACAATGAAGGATGATTTTTCTCCGTTAACACTACGAAAAATCTGAAAGCTTATTTTTTTATTGCTGCGCAATTGCGCCATACATGGCGCTCAGCGAAGCTGAGGACATTTAAGTTTAAGATTTACCTAAGCAACGCGAAAGGCAAACCATCCTTCTTTGTACTCTGTACTTTGTACTTTGTACTCTGCTTTTCAAATTGTAATTTACAGGATGAACTTGGTATAAGCAATTTTAATTTTTCAAATTGCTTATCTATACTAAGGTTTCCAACCTAATTTTAACGATATTTCCTTTGCTCCCATTTTAACTGCATCAATTAATTTTGCCAAGTGTTCCTCTTGAAATCTCACACTTGGTCCTACAAGGCTAATACTTGCAGCAATATTATTTGAAGAATCAAAGATTGGCGCTGCAACAGCAGAAGAATAATCTTGAAGCTCAGAATGACTTACAGAATATCCATTTTTCCTATCCTGTTCTAATGTTTTACGCAGGCATTCTTTATCAGTTATAGTTCCAAATCCAATTGGTACCAAATCTATATCATTAATATATTGTTCACGTACATGCTCTGGTAAGTTTGCTAAAATTATTCTTGGACATGCTCCTCCATACAATGGTGCCCTACGTCCTATTCTAGTGTAAACCCTAATTGGCTTAAGGGTGTCTAATTTTTCAATATATATTGCTTGATTTCCTTCTTTTATAATAAGATTTACAGCTTCTCCAATTTCATCCCTCAAAAAATACATTGTGGGCAGTGCAACTTTTCTTATGTCCATTCTTTCCTTTACTAACTGCCCAAATTCCATAAATATAAACCCAAGTTCATACTTACCATTATCATCTTTTTTTAAAAACTCCATTTCTTCAAGCGAACCAAGCATGCGATAAACAGAAGTTTTAGGTATTCCTGACAATTCGACTATTTCATTTAAATTAAGCTTTGAATTTTCTCTAAAAAGCTTCAAAATATCCATAGACTTCACAACCGTTTTATTTTTATCTTGCATATGTAGTATCCTCACAATTATGTTTTAGGCATCTTAAAGAAAATAACAAGTCCAACCTTCGGCTATTTTTGCGTAATACTTCGTCACTACAACACGCTAAGACAACCAGTATTAAAGAGTTACAGTTTCTTATATCACACAAAACTATATCTCAATTTGGCTTATTATTTTTTTTAAGATGCCTTATATAAATACTATCTCTTTACATAGAAAAAATCAACCAAAATGTGTCTTATATAATTTTATTTTCCACTAAAAAATTAGTATTAAATTTTCCACTCACAAATACTTCATTTTGCAATAAATTTTTATGGAATGGAATAGTTGTATCTATGCCTTCTATTTCAAACTCAGCAAGAGCTCTTTTCATTCTTTCAATTGCCTCTTTTCTATCTCTTCCCCAGGTAATAACTTTAGCAATCATAGAATCATAAAATGGGGTAATTTTATATCCAGAATAAGCGGCACTATCTACTCTTATGCCAAACCCTCCTGGTGAAAAATATTTTTTTATCTTTCCCGGACAAGGCATAAAATTATTACATGGATTTTCAGCATTAATACGACATTCCATAGCACATCCATTTATCTTTATATCTTCCTGGGTAAAGGAAATCTTATTTCCAAATGCCACATTTATCTGCTCCTTAATAAGATCAATACCTGTTACTAATTCTGTAACTGGATGTTCTACTTGTATTCTCGTATTCATCTCCATAAAATAAAATTCACCAGTTTTATCTAAAAGAAACTCAATAGTTCCAGCACTACTGTAACCAACGGCTTTTGCTGCCAATACTGCCGCTTTTCCCATTCTTTCGCGAAGCTCCTTACTTAATGCTGGGGATGGTGACTCTTCTAAAAGTTTCTGATGACGTCTTTGAATAGAACAATCTCTTTCCCCCAAATATACTTCATTTCCCCATTTATCCCCCATTATTTGAATTTCAATATGTCTAGTATTTTCTAAGTACTTTTCTAAATATACCTCAGGATTTCCAAAAGAAACTTCTGCTTCTTTTTGAGCTTTACGAATTGAATCTCTTAATTCATCTTCATTTCTAGCCACTCTCATGCCCTTTCCTCCACCGCCAGCAGAAGCTTTTACTATAACTGGATAACCAATCTTATTTGCAATTTCAGCGGCTTTTTCTTCATCTTCAATAATTCCATCTGTTCCTGGCACTGTTGGAACTCCTGCATTTTTCATAGTTTCTTTTGCCTCAGCCTTATCACCCATTTTTCTTATGGCCTCAAAACTTGGTCCTATATAAATTAATCCATTTTCCTCACATATTTTAGCAAAATCAGCATTTTCAGAAAGGAAGCCATATCCCGGGTGCACAGCGTCTACTTTTGCATGCTTGGCAGTACTTATTATACTAGAAATATTTAAATAACTTTCCTTTGATGGTGCTGCACCTATACAATAAGCTTCCTCCGCCATTTTAACATGCATTGCTTCTTTGTCTGCTTTTGAGTAAACAGCAACCGTAGATATTCCCATTTCTTTGCAGGCTCTTATAATTCTAACTGCAATTTCTCCTCTATTTGCAATAAGTATTTTTTTCAATAGGCTCGCTCCTTTCATTTATAGGCTATGTTTTAAATAAGTGTTGATTTTCACACTTATTTAAAACATAGCTTCCTTTAGTAAGTTTAGCTATTTTTAAAAGAATGTTTCTATGATGTGTTGGCTTTTATGGACTCTTAGGATTGCTCGTTTATAATTTACGTAATTTTGACTAGGACGGTCAAAGCCATTTAGGCATCAGGACGATGCATCTAAATGGGTAGTAAATTATAAACGAGCAATTCTTAGAGTCCGTTAATGGCATAATCTCATATCAACATTCTTTTAAAACATAGCCTTCATTTATAAAGTTAATTTTTTTTAACCTTAAATAATGGTTGTCCATATTCTACAAATTCACCATCCGAAGCCAATAATTCTAAAATTTCTCCTTGAACTCCAGCTTCAATTTCATTATATATCTTCATAGTTTCAATAACGCAAACTACTGTATTCTCATTTACTTTTTGGCCAACTTTAACAAATGGTTCTTCCTGTGGCTTTCCTGATAAATAAAAATTTCCTACCATAGGAGATTTTATTTCATAATTTTCATTATCTGTGTCCTTTAAATTAGCCTCATCAGTTTTTGAAGCTACTGACTCTTCGTTCTCTTCCTTTAAATCAGTATTTATCTTTTTCCTGTATACATTATTTTCTTCTTTTGAAATAACAATTTTAGCCCCATCTTGTTCGAGCTTGAAACTTTTTAGGGAAGACTCATCTACCATTTTAATAATTTCTTTTATATCCTCTAGCTTCAACATTAAATTCACCTTCCTATAATTTTAAATTAATTGAGGTCTTAAGATTATTAATGTACCTTTCTCTTTCAATATATAGTTCTTCTGCTTCCTTCAAAGAAACTTCCTTAAATCTCAAAAATTCTCCTGGCTTTTTTTGAACTACCTTACATATATCCACATCTACAATCTTTGCAATTTTAGGATATCCACCTGTAGTTTGTCTATCTGCAAGCAAGACAATTGGGTTTCCATCTGGCGGTACTTGAATTGTTCCAAGGGAAACCGGTTCTGAAATCATTTCTAAATGATCTTTTAATTTTAGTTCCTCACCAGTTAATCTATACCCCATTCTATCTGATTGTGTGCTTATACTAAATTTACTATTAAAAAAGTTATTTTGACTTTCCGAATTAAATTCATTAAACTGCCTTTCATGGATAACACGGACAAAATCATCTGAATTATATTTTTCTCTTTCTATATACCAATTAGGATAGGTAAATAAACTATCTACATCCTTTTTACACAATGAATTTATAATTTTTTTTGATAGGCTGCTATGAGGATTGGTGTCAATAACATCATCTTTCTTTAGTGACCTTCCTTTAAATCCTCCAATTCCAGCACGTATGTATGTACTTTTACTTTTCATAACTTCTTCAATTTTATACCCACCTGCTACAGCCAAATATGAACGACATCCGAATTTACAACTGCCAAATTTTAAAACACTTTTTTTATGTAAATAGATAGGTCTATTCATTGGAACTTGCATACCGTCAATGGTTGGTGATAAATTTGCACCTGTTATTGAAATGAGCATCCCTTTATCAATAATTAAAGAAGGGCCAAGTAATGTAATTTCAATTGCAGCCTCGCCTTCATCATTTCCAACTAAAATATTGGATAGTCTAAGTGAAAATGTATCCATAGCACCGCTAACTATAATCCCATACTTTTGATACTGATTTCTCCCTAGATCCTGAATACTTGTAAGCAGCCCAGATTTTAAAACTGTAATACTCAAATTTCTTCCTCCTTATACGCTTCGTATTCTTCATTGGAAATTGGAATAAATTTAACTATATCTCCTGCTTTAAGAAGACTTGGAATCCTATGCTTAGGTCTAAATAACTCTAAAGGTGTTCTTCCAATAAGCTGCCATCCTCCTGGCGTGCTTATTGGATAAACACCAGTTTGCATACCAGCAATACCAACGGAACCCTTTGGTATCTCTGTACGTGGTGATTTTCTTCTTGGCGCAGATATTTTTTCTGGCATACCACCTAAGTATGGAAAACCCGGTGCAAAGCCTATCATGTATACTAAATATTCACCTTCTGAATGTATTTTAACAACTTCCTCCATTGAAATTTTATTGTATGCTGCCACATACTCTAAATCTGGACCAAATTTCCCACCATAGCAAACTGGAACTTCTACAATTCTTGATTTTCCATTTGATTCAGTAACTATATTATTTAAAATTTTATTAATTTCACTTTGTACTATTTCATAAGCAAATTGATTACTTCTTCCATAGGCCTTTCTAACTTTTACTGGGTCATAAATTACTGTAACACTGGTAAACGCTGATATAGATTCAATCATCCCTTCAAAAGGCTTTTCATCAATATAATCTGCAAAAGCTTTTACTTTTATTTGTATACTTCTATCTATTTCGTTACCAAATTGAACCAAAATTGCAGTTTCACTAATACAAAACATTTCAGCAGTAATTTTGTCCTTATTCATATCTTCACTCCTATAAAACCCCAAATTGTTCTTCTCTTATATCAGTTATAAACATATGTCCAGGTGCATGTGTAATCATAATTTCTGGTTTAACCTCCATTGCTACAGCTTGAGGTGTTACACCACATGCCCAAAATACTGGAACTTCACCTTCTTTTATAGTTACGCTGTCCCCAAAATCAGGCTTATTTATATCCTTAATTCCTATGTGTTCTGGGTTTCCAATTTGAACAGGTGCTCCATGAACTGATGGAAAACGTGAAGTAACTTGAACAGCTCTAACTATATCTTTTTCTGGCATAGGTCTCATACTGACTACCATTGGCCCCTGAAACTTACCCGCTTTTATACATTGAATGTTTGTTTTATACATTGGTACATTGCATTTTTCCTCTATATGTCGAACTGGAATTCCATTGCTTATTAATGGAAATTCAAAAGTAAAGCTGCATCCAAGTAAAAATCCAACCATCTCATCATTCCAATATTTTTTAATATCAAGCGTTTCCTCTACAAGTTCACCATATTTATATATTCTATATTTAGGTATATCAGTTCTTAAATCAGCACCTTTAGCTACAATTTCTGGTACTGCTGAACCCGGTTCTGTAACATCAAGCACTGGACATGGTTTTGGGTTCCTCTGACAAAATAGCAAGAAATCAAAAGCAAGTTTTTTATTTAGTACAACCAAATTGGCTTGTGTAAAGCCTCTAGCCATTCCTGCCGTAGGCTTTATACATTCATTTTTCCTAATAAGCTCTCTAATTTCCTTTGCACTCATATTTGCATAATCCATTATTAAAATCTCCTTTTTCTATAATATTATTGGGCTATGTTTTAAATAAGTGTTGATTTTTACACTTATTTAAAACATAGTCTGTTATTTAAAAAGTGAAGGTAATTGATTTACTAAAGTATATACTCCTAAACATGCCATAATTAAAACAACTACACCACCAAAAGCCGTCATCCACTTAGGATGTTTATATTCTCCTACAACTTTTTTATTATGTGCTCCTACAAGAATAGCTCCTAATGATATTGGTAAAATAAGACCATTTAATGCTCCTGCAATCAATAGTACTTTTACTGGTTGCCCTACTAATACAAATATTAAAGTTGAAAAAACAATAAATCCTATGATAATCCATTTATAATACTTATCTACTTTTGTACTAAAAGATTTAAGAAAAGATACCGATGTGTATGCAGCTCCAATTACTGAAGTCGTTGCAGCTGACCACATTACAATTCCAAAAATTTTGTATCCAACATTTCCAACTGACAATTTAAATACTGCTGCCGCTGGATTTGCTGCATCTAATTTTAGACCCTTTGCCACAATACCAAGTGCAGCTAAAAACAATACTATACGCATAATTGACGTAACTAAAATACCGGAAATTGAACTTTTAGTAGCTTCTTTTATTGAATCTTTTCCTTTTAAACCTGCATCAACAAGACGATGTCCCCCAGAAAACGTAATATATCCACCAACTGAGCCACCAACCAAAGTAACTATAGCAAGTATATTTATTTTGCTAGGAATAAAGGTTTTTATTACAGCCTGACCTACAGGCGGATTTGATGAAAATGCAACATATATAGTTAAAATCACCATAATCCCACCAAATATTTTTGCAAACAGGTCCATTGCTTTCCCTGCTTCTTTATATAAAAATATGGAAACAGCAATAATCGCACTAATTACAGCACCAGTTTTTGTTGATATTCCAAAAAGTACATTCATTCCAAGTCCTGCTCCTGCAATGTTACCTATGTTAAATGCAATTCCTCCAAATACAATCAAAAAAGAAACCAAATAGCCAAGTCCCGGTAAAACCATATTTGCAATTTCTTGTCCCCTTTTTCCTGAAACACATATTATTCTCCAAACATTGAGCTGTGCACCTATATCAAGGAATATTGATAATAAAATTACAAACCCAAAGCTAGCCCCCAAGCTTTGAGTAAACACTGTAGTTTGTGTTAAAAAGCCAGGTCCAATTGCAGAAGTAGCCATTAAAAATGCTGCTCCTAAAAGCAAACTCCAATTTGCCTTTATTACTGACCTTTCTTTACCGTCATCATTTTTTAATTCTTCCATTTTAAAAGCCCTCTTTTTATTTATATTTTAGGCTATGTTTTAAATAAGTGTTGATTTTAACACTTATTTAAAACATAGCTTCCTTTAGTAAGTTTAGCTATTTTTAAAAGAATGTTGATGTGATGTGTTGGCGTTTATGGACTCTTAGGATTGCTCGTTTATAATTTGCGTAATTTTGACTAGGACGGTCAAAGCCATTTAGGCATCAGGACGATGCATCTAAATGGGTAGCAAATTATAAACGAGCAATTCTTAGAGTCCATTAATGTCATAAGCTCATATCAACTTTCTTTTAAAACATAGCCATATTTTAAAATGCCTTAATTGTAATTCCCTCTTCTTTAAACTGTTCAGTTATTTTACCCGCAAATACAATAGCATTTTGATTATCTCCATGAATACATACCGTATCAGCTTTTATATCTATTTCTCTCCCCTGCTGACACATAACTTTTTTATTTTTTATCATATTGCAAGTTCTAATAACTGCTTCATCTTTATTAGTTATTAGCGCATCTTTTTGATTTCTTGGGGTAAGAGTTCCATCAATTTGATAGGTTCTATCTGCAAATACTTCACTTGCAGTTTTAATTCCAATTTTTTCTCCAGCTTTTATTATTTCACTTCCTGAAAGCCCATATAAAATCATTTCAGGATTAACCTTGTACACCGCTTCTGCAACCGCCTCCGCTAACTTTTCATCTTTTGCGGCCATGTTATATAAAGCACCATGTGGTTTTACATGATGCATTTTTCCACCCTCTGCTTTAACAAAACCGTACAAAGCACCTATTTGATATACCATTATGTCATACGCTTCTTTTGGTGTAATTGCCATGTTTCTTCTCCCAAAACCAATTAAATCTTGAAGTCCAGGATGTGCTCCAATTGCAACTTTATTTAAAAGTGCTACTTCAACCGTTCTATGCATTACAGCTGGATCACCTGCGTGAAATCCACAAGCTATATTGACAGATGTAACATACTTTAATATTTCTTCATCTCCACCAATTTTGTATACACCAAAACTTTCACCCAAATCACTATTTAAATCAATACTATACATCCAAATCCACCTCTATTTTTTTAATAAGCAAAGTTCATTATTCCGATTTTCGGTATTACAGTTCCATATTGTAGATTTATAAAATCATTATACTTTTTACAAAAGTCCATGTCAACAATCTATCAAAAATAATCCAATATTTTTATCATAATAATTATTATACATTTCAATAATTTCCTATATGTTAATTTATTATTGTTTTTCGTGATGATTATTCTTTTTTAAATAGCTATGCTTTAAATTCATTGAATTTAGAATTACAAAAGAGCCGTTTCATTTATAGATAAGCAATTTGAAAAGCAGAGTACGGATGACAGAGTACAGAGTACAGTGAATGATAATTTACCTTTCGCTTTGCTTAGGTAAATCTTAAACTTAATGTTGTCAGCTTCGCTGAGCACCATGATGGTTCTATTGCGCAGCAATAAAAAAATCATCCTTCGTTGTACTCTGTACTCTGTGTTAAATTGTAATTTGTCAGAATAAACTTAGTATTTGCAATTTCAATGTTCCAAGTTGTATATCTACTTGAGTATGATTTTAAATATTGCAAACCAAAGTGTAGTGCAAAATCCACTATCTATTTGTTTCACAATATATAATTAGTTTCTAACAACTTACTACTGTAATTTTAATGATTTCAATAATAAATATTGTTTCTGTAATACACCAAAATTCCGTAGGCACACTAATATTTTTGATTAATTTATGTCTTTGAAATGGAGCATTAGAAATTAATGATATAGGTTCAATAATTTTAATGGGCTTACGCTCAAGCCTCTGGTATGTGTTCTTTCCTTAACCAACTGTAATTGCAAAGTAAGAGCGTTTTAGAACGATTTAAATAACAGCTTATAAATCTTAGAGGAATAACCAATCTTTTAGTAGTACACAAAATTATTAAATGTTTCAAAAAAAATTAATAAGCTTGGGCTAATGAACCTACATGGTCAAAGCCCAAGCCCCTAGTCTGTGTACTTAGAACTTTCAATTTGTCTGAACGTTAGTGAGTTATTGAAAGTTCTTAGGATTTTAAAAATATTCCTCTTAGATTTATTGCTGCTATTTAATGTTCCAAAATGCTCTTACTTCGCAATAATTTTATATTTCTAAACATAAAATAGAAAAACTTCTTGTTTATTTTCCCCGAAATTTCTTCTGGCAGCTTTTCTAAAACTTCTTCTGCTATTTCACATAATAAAATTACCCCATCAGGTAAATACGATGGTCCTATTAAATCCATAGCCTTTTTATATTTTTCATACATACTGCTATCCATTTTTTTATATAATCTTTTTAAGCCGAGCTGCGCATTATCTTTATCATAAATATATCTTAGTATTACAGACAAATAACCACTAATATGGCTTCCAAGCCTTGAAGCCCATACTAAATCATTTCTCATATAAGCTGCTTCAAATTCCAAAAGCATAAAAGTTGCTTCGTCAAAATATTTTGCTATTTCTTCATTACTTAATAAAAACTTCTCATTTTTATAATTCTTCAATAACCCCTCTGGATCATAAAGTACTTTTACCTCATCTGTACAATGAAGACTTTCCCGTGTAACAGTATATAAATCAAAATGAAGTCCGTCCTCAAAAACCGCTACAATTTGTGGCCCCACAAAATCTTCATTTGTATAATAGATTATTGTTTTATACGCCTCTAAATACTCTATCCTTTTACTTAAAAACTCTCCCTTTTTATCTTCCTCTACCATACAGTAAAAATCAACATCAGAATACTCATCACACTCCCCTCGTGCAATTGAACCCTTTAAAAATACTGCCTTTACTAGCTTGTCTTTTATAATTTTAGCATAAACTTTTTTAACAGCCTCTTCCTGTTTCATGGTATTTCACCTCACCGAATAAAAATATATATTACATCAGAATACCATAAAAATACAAAAGTTACAATACCTTAAATAATATTACTATTATATTTCATTTATAGATATACCGGTTCAACTATTAAAATTCACAATGGTATATATTTATATATACCTGCTCAACTATTAAAATTCATGTGCACTAAAATGCCCAGGATATGGCATTTTGGTACAAATGAATTTTAAGTTTCACAACGGTATATCTTTATTAATGGATGTTTATTAGGGTTTAGCCATCTTAAAATTTTTATAAGTTCATCTTCCTTAGCTGCAATGCATCCTGCTGTTGCTCCATTGTTAATCTTATGAAAAAATATTGCGCTTCCCTTACCTTTAATGCATTTAGAATTATAATTAATAACCGCCGCATACTTGTAAGCTGGATGCAACAAATTTTCAGCCGACTTCCAAGCTTTTTTATTGGTCCCATCTTGCCAGGTATTATAGTACTTAGATTCTACATCATCTACCCAAAATTGATTTCCATCTACCTTTCTATAATGAAACTTGAAGCCTAAATTCTCACCACTTCCAAAAAATGTGCCGAAGGAATATACTCCTATTGGAGTTTTCATATCTCCTTCAACTTTATTTTCTGTGACTCCATTTTTACCTATTTTACCATCCATCTTGTCAAAAACTTGAATCCACTCAGTATTTTTTCTTTCATAACAAGCAATTTTAGCTTCCGAACTATCGTTTTTTTCTGGAACTATAATTACTAATTGCTCACAATTATTATTACTATAAAGTTCATCAAAGCTTTGCATACCTATCTCCTATCTTAGGCATATTAAAGGAAATAACAAGTCCAACTTTCGGCTAGTTTTGTGTAATACTTCGTCACCATAACACGTTAAGACAACCAGTATTAACGTGTTATAGTTCCTTGTATTACACAAAACTATCTCTCAATTTAGACTTATTATTTTTTTAATATGCCTTATAAACATTTCCTTATAACTCTTATAAAATTTTTATGTTCTATTTTCTCAATGTCCTCTCTACTATATCCCCTTTTAACAAGGCAGTTAATCAAATTTTGAGCTTTAGTTATGTCTTCAAAATTTTCTATTGGAGGTGTATTATCACTCTTAAATTCTTCCACATTCTCTTCCTCAAAATAATTAAAAAAGTCAAAGCCAAGACCAACATGATCTATTCCCATAACTTCAACCATATGGTCAATGTGATCACATAACCTATCAATTGTTCTATTTTTTTCATCCATATCTACAAATTCACTATATGCATTTAAACCAACAACTCCATCTGTATTTGCTATTGCTTTTAATTGATCATCATAAAGATTTCTTGTGACATCACAAAGTTTTCTGCAGTTTGAATGAGATGCTATAATAGGCTTTTTAACTATTTCGCATATATCCCAAAAGCTCTTTTCATTTATATGAGAAACATCTAATACCATTCCTATTTTTTCCATGTAATGAATACACTCTTCTCCTAATTTACTAAGCCCCATTTTAGGACTACCATTTATACCCGCTGCTAATGCATTTTCCTCATTCCAGGTTAACGTACAATGTCTTACCCCTAGCATATACAAGACAGGAATTAGCTCTAAATCATTATCAATAAAACTTAACCCTTCAACTCCAATAACTACTGCAAGCTTTCCTTCTTCCCGTGCCTTATTAAAATCATCTTTCCTTCTAATTATTTGTATCAAATCCTTAGTTTCCGCAACCTCTATTGACATGTTTTTTATTATTTCAATTGCCCTTTTTTTAGGGTCTTTTTTATCCACTCTGTCTTGCCATATTACAAATATACCACCACCAGCAGAAGCCTTTTTATATTCTTGGCAGTGATAATTTCTTAAAATATCTTTGCGGCCCATTTGCCTTTTCCTAGTAATATTTGTCCATACATCATCATGTGCATTAAAAATCATTTTCAAGCCCCCATTTAATTTTTTGGCTATGTTTTAAATAAAGATAAAACACTTATTTAAAACATAGCCATTTTTTAAGCGTCTAAAGGAAAGTGACAAGCTACTTCCCTTCCATCCTTGCTTAATAATTCTGGTTCACTTTCCTTACACCTTTCCTTGCAAAACGGACACCTTGTGCTAAATCTACATCCTCTTGGCAAATCTATAGGACTTGGCATTTCTCCTTTAAGAATTAATTTTTCTTTATCCCTGAGATGAGGATTCATAATAGGTGAAGATTCCATGAGAAATCTAGTGTATGGATGAAGTGGCTGCTTAAATATATCTTCTTTTTTACCAACCTCAACTATTTTTCCAAGAAACATGACGCATACTCTATTTGCTATATGTTTTACAACATTTAAATCATGTGATATAAAAAGATAAGTGAGCTTTTTCTCTTCTTGTAAATCCTGAAGCAAATTGATTATCTGTGCCTGAACAGATACATCTAATGCAGAAACCGCTTCATCGCAAACTACAAATTTAGGATCAAGTGCTACTGCCCTTGCTATTCCTATTCTTTGTCTTTGGCCCCCACTAAACATATGTGGATATCTCATCATATAATCTTTTCTAATTCCAACCATCTCCATAAGTTCTGCAACTTTACCCTCTATATCCTTTTTACCAACTATTTTGTGAGTTAGTAATGGTTCACTAATTATATCTTTTACGTTCATTCTTGGATTTAGCGAAGCATACGGATCTTGAAATACAATTTGCATCTCTCTCCTCTTTTTTCTTATGCTACTTCCATTTAACTTTGATATATCTTGACCTTCAAAATATACACTTCCAGAAGTTGGTTCCATTAGCCTAATAATAAGCCTGCCAAGGGTACTTTTACCACATCCTGACTCACCAACTAAAGCTAATGTTTCTCCCGTAATTATTTCCATATTTACTCCATCAACGGCATGAACAACTTTTTTCTTATCACTAAATATTCCGTTTTCTACCTTAAAATGCTTCTTTACATTTTCAGTCTTCACTAAAATTGTACTCATATATTCATCTCACCCCACCTTTATACTTCCAGCAGCTAACACTACACTTGTCATTTATTTTTATCAAAGGAGGTTCCTCTTTCTTACAAATTTCCATTACTTCACTACATCTCTGATTAAACCTACAGCCTAATGGTGGATACGCCATATTAGGCACCATTCCTTTAATACTATAAAGTCTATTACTACATTCATTTCTACCTGGCATAGCCTTTAAAAGGCCTTTGGTATATGGATGCTTTGGATTGTCATATAGTTCGAACACATCAGACTGCTCTACAATTTTCCCTGCATACATTACATAAACATAATCACACACCTCTGCAACTACACCTAAGTTATGCGTAATCATTATGATAGATGTACCTGTCTCATCCCTTAAATTAGCTAACAACCTTAAAATTTGTGCCTCAATTGTTACATCAAGTGCTGTTGTTGGCTCATCCGCAATAAGCAATTTAGGTTTACATATAAGTGCCATTGCAATCATTACTCTTTGGCGAAGTCCACCTGAAAGCTGATGTGGATATGAATTATATCGTTTTTCAGCATCTCCTATCCCTACCATATTAAATATTTTTAATACTTCTTCCTTTGCCTCTTGATTTTTTATATTATTATGAATAAGCAATGCTTCCTTGACTTGCTTTCCCACTGTATATACAGGATTAAGACTAGTCATAGGTTCCTGAAATATCATAGATATATCTTTACCCCTAACAAGGCTCATTTGCTTATTGTTATATTCTAGTAAGTTTTTGCCCTCCAACATAATTGTGCCGTTTATAATTTTCCCATAATCCGGCAACAGCTGCATTATTGAAAGAGAAGTTATACTTTTACCCGAACCTGATTCACCAACTATCCCAACAATCTCCCCTTTATCTACTGAAATAGATACATTATCTACGGCAAATACTTCTCCTTTTTTTGTGAAAAAATGTGTACTTAAATTATTTACCTCTAATACTTTTTTACTAGTCTCTTCCATAACTTAATGCCTCCTGTACTCTTATTGCTTAAGATATGGATCTAAAGCATCTCTAAATCCATCTCCAAGAAAATTAAATGCTAAAACAACAATTAATATTGCAATTCCTGGAGAAATAGTAACCCATGGTGCATTAAAAATATATTCCTTGCCATTTGAAACCATAAGTCCCCAACTTGCAGCTGGAGGCTGTGCACCAACGCCCAAAAAACTTAAGCTAGCTTCAGACAAAATAGAAGATGGAATGTTCAATGTAAAAAGTACTATGAGCTGAGGAATGCAATTAGGCAATATATGTCTAAGCATTATGGTAATATTGTTAACCCCTATAGCTTTAGCTGCCTCTATAAATTCTCTGTTTTTAAGTGCCATTGTTTGGGATCTAACAACCCTTGCCGACTGAGCCCATCCTATTACACTAAGGGCAATAAATATGTTAAGAAGACTTCCACCGAGAGTGTACATTACTACCATTGCCAAAAGCAAAGATGGGAAAGCAAGTACCATATCTGAAATTGCCATTAAAAAAAAGTCAATTTTTCCACCATAATACCCTGAAATTGTGCCTACAACAATTCCTATTGCCATTGATATTACAGTCGGTACAATGCCAATTAAAAGAGAAATTCTAGAACCATAAATTAATCTTGATAAAACATCTCTTCCATACATATCTGTTCCTATCCAGTGTTTTAAACTTGGGTTTTGAAATTGTAAACTCATATTTACCTTATAGGGATTGTATGGAGCAAAAAAGGGAGCACATATTGATATAAATGCTATTACAAAAATAACACACATACTTATAACCGCCATTTTATTTTTATAAAAGCACCTTATAAAATCACCAAAAAAGCTATCAGTGATAAGCTCTTCACTCGCTTCTGTAGGTTTAAGTTTTAAAAAATTTTTTTTAGTTATCATCATACTTTCTCATCCCACCTTTAATTGTACTTTATACGTGGATCTAAATAAGAATATAAAATGTCTGCAACCATATTACCGATAATAACAAGAAAGGTTGTAAGTAATACAGAACCTTGTAATAATGGCATATCCCTATTTTGAATAGCATTTACAGCAATACGTCCAATCCCAGGTACACCAAATACACTTTCTGTTATTACCGCTCCCGATAAAAGTCCAGCAACCTGAAGTGCCATAACTGTAACTACTGGTAAAAGCGAATTTTTCAAAGCATGATTAACTACTACCTTAATCTCTAATAATCCCTTTGCTCTAGCAGTTCGTATATAGTCATTTTGCATTATTTCAAGTAAATTAGATCTTACTAATCTTGCTATAGTTCCTGCTGAACTCCATCCTAATACTATAGCAGGCATAATTATATATTCAGGCCCATCAAAACCAGAAACAGGCAAAACTCCAAGTTTTAGCGAAAAAATGTATTGAAATATGAGTCCACTCCAAAATACTGGCATAGAAACACCTAAAAGTGAAAATCCCATAAAAAAGTTATCTACAAATGAATACTTTTTAACTGCAGATAGTATACCTGCTGGTATTCCAATGATCCAAGAAACTATTGCAGCTGAAATAGCCAATATAAGTGTATTTGGGAACGCTTCATAAAGCAATTCACTTACTGGCCTGTTAAGTTTATATGATATTCCTAAATTTCCTTGAAGGGCATCAGCTATAAACCTAAAAAACCTAATATATACAGGATCATTCAAATGCATTTGAGAACGCACCCTAGCAACTACATCCGGACTAATATGTTCACGCATCATTAATGTCACCGGATCTCCTGGTACTACATTTAGAAGCAAAAATGTAATTAATGACATTCCCAAGATTATTGGAATTGACACCAAAACTTTTTTTAATATATATTTTTTCATAATTTCACCTACTCTAGATATTACTTACTTTGACTGAAGAGTTATGCCATTATACTGCATATTGCTCCACCCATTCCAAGATACCTTAAAATTTTTAACTTTAGGTTGCACTACAAACAAATGCTGTAATGAAAATAGTGGAACCCATGCTGCATCATTATCTACAATTGTTTTTTCAATATCTTGATATTCTTTCATTCTATCTGATTGATTTGTCATAGCTCTAGCATCTTCTAATTTGTCAAAAATATTTTTATTACTATAATTGAATGATCTAGCTAGTGTATTACTTGATGAAAAGAAAGTGTATATAAAATTATCCGGATCATTATAATCCGCTGACCAATTTCCCTCATAAGCTGCAAGCTTTCCTTGTTTACGCGTTGCATAATAAGTAGCTGAGTCCATTTGATTTATTTTAGCTCTAATTCCAACATTGCTAAGCATAGACTGAACAACTTCATTTACCTTTAAGGTATCATCACTATCACTAATTTGTGCAATCTGCATATCAAATCCATTTGGATATCCTGCTTCTTTTAAAAGTTGTTTAGCCTTTTCTTGATCATATTTTATTTGAGGAAGCTCACTATTATATCCAATAAGTCCTTCTGGAAGTATTCCATTTGCTACTGTTCCCTTTCCATTATATAATTTATCAAGTAACGTTTTTCTATCTATAGCAAGTTGAAATGCCTGCCTTACTTTAACATTATCAAATGGCTTTATATTCTCATTTAAACAGTAGTAATATGTTCCAATCCTTGCTCCAGTTACAATTTGATTTTTCCACTTTGAGCTACTTTCAAAATATGGTATTTGAGAAGGGGCATCGTCACAATCAAATATATCAAGTTTTTTTGTTTCAAAAAGCATCCTTTCCGTCTGAGGATCAGATACAATTTTAAAATTCACTCCATCTAAAGTTGGCTTGCCCTTATAATAATTGCTATTAGCTTCCAATACTATATTATCGTTTATCTTCCAAGATTTTAATTTAAATGCCCCTGTACCTATAGTTTTTGACGGATCTATTCCAAACTTATCACCAGCTGCTATAGTTGCTTTCTTATTATATATAGAGCAGGCTGGTGCTGCTAAATTTGCGATAAATGGTGCAAATGGCTTACTAAGAGTTATTTGTACCGTACTAGAATTTATAGCCTTCAATCCACTTACAGAGTTAGCCTTACCATTCATTCTATCTTCAGCACCTTGTATCATATCTAGAAAATCTGTATTTAATGCTTTTGTTTTTGGATCAAGCATTCTATCAAAGGTATAAACTACATCATCCGCTGTAAGTTTCTCACCATTTTGAAATTTAACATTTTTTCTTAAATAAAAGGTGTATACAAGACCATTCTCGGAAATATTCCAGCTTTTTGCAAGTCCTGAAACTTGTTTTGCTTTTCCATTCTCAGTTACGGTCTCAACTAATCTATCAAATATATTAAGTGGTATACCATAATCATCTGTTGTCTTCTGTACATCAACTGTACCTGGATCTTTTGTCATAGCTGCATTTAAATAGTTTGATTGTGATGCGTTCTTACCACTACACCCATATAAAGTAGAAGTAACCATTAGCATAATTATGATTCCTAATGCATAAATTTTTTTCATAATTAATCCCCTCTTACTCTTAATAATTATTTGCAAAGCTATTTGTATGTTATACAACACAACTCACATTTTTTATTATTTTATTATTATTATTTAATTTATTTTAACACTTTTATAATATTTCCTATTTAAATGTATCATATTGTCAATAGGATTTCAATATATTTTTGGGTTATTTGTTAAAATATATTCTATAATTATTAAATTACATTATATGCAACAAAATGTATAACATTATAAAAAAATACAACTTTTGCTCAGATTTAAACATAAAAATGGAGTGATAGTCTTTAGTACTCTAAAAACTATTACTCCATTTTTATGTCTATAGTGAAATTGGCTCAACTACAAAGTATGCTTTTATTTAGCATCTTGAAGTTCTATTGCCTCATCCATTTTGGGTTCATATACTTCATCAACAGCTTTTGCTACAAATATTGCAGTAACTATTATATTTAATATTACAACTATAAGCAAGATATAATAATAGTGGAATTTATCAAGAAGGACACCGTATACCATTGAACCTAATGGAACAGCACCTTGTGAGAATATTCCTAGAAGTGAAAAAAATCTTGAGCGCATATCATTAGATACCATTTTTTGAAGGTTTGTTCCTATGGGTGTATTAACACAAGCATTAGCAGTTCCTATGGATAAAAATATTATAGCAAGTACTGCAAAGAACAACCAGGAAGGCCCACCGAAAAATTTAACTCCACTTGGAAAAACGGATATGGATAAGCCAAGAAATATTAGTGCTTCTATAAACAACCCTGCATTAAGTGTAGCCTTTGTTTTAATCCTTTTAGCAAATATACCCAAACCCACATTTCCTATTAAAACACCAATAGTAAATGTAGCCATCAAATAACCATACTGCTGTGAACTAAAGCCTATGGCTTTTTTAATTACATATGGCATAACTATATCTATAAAAGGTGCTATAAGCAAATTAGATAACATTGCAAAAGTAAATAGTTGCATTAACCCTTTATTACTTTTTATAAAAGTTAATACCTCTTTATTATCATAAAAAAATGCCTTTATTGTTAATTTTTCATTATTATGATTTTTACAAACATATATCATGAAAGCAGACATTATCCCTGATAAGATAAATGAAGCACCATTTATGAAAAACACTACTTTTATTCCGAAGAAGCCGTAAATAACACCACCAAGTGCCGGTCCTATTATCATAGAAAATGCATCAAGACCACCTCTTGCAGACATTGCCCTCATAAGTTCATCCTCTCCAAGTAATTCTCCTATAATGGCGCTTGAAGCTGAACCAAATATGCTGTCCATAATGGATATTAAAATTTGAGCTCCAAATAGAATATAAATATTAAGCTTTCCACCAAAAGCTAGAAACCCAAGTATACATACCAAAATACCTCTTCCAAAATCAGATACAACCATTATTTTTCTTCTATCTTTTCGATCTCCAAGTATACCTGCAAAAGGCGAAGTTATAAGATTTGGTACTAAATTAAGAGCCGAAAATACTCCCATAAGTGCACCAGAATGCGTCAAATCAAGAATAAAAAGTGGGAGTGCTATTTGCTGCACCCCAGTTCCTATAAATGATATAAATCTCCCCGTCAAGTATAATATAAAATTTCTCTTATCCTTCATTACTAAACTCCTTTAAATTGTTATTGTAACTTCTGTTCCATCCTTTGCTTTCACATCTACAATTTTTAGCCCTCTATATTCTTTCAAATCATTAAATCCCTTTTTTAATAATCTCCAATCAATCATATTAACATATTTTTTATCCTTCTCAGGTATATATCTTTGCACAAACGGCGCATTTACAATTGATATTCCGAAATTTAAAATACAAAATGGACATGGGATAAAAAACTTTCTTCCCTCTGCTTTAATATATATTCGCATAATATAAATCTCTCTCCTATTCAATTGTTACTTCTACTATATCTCCATCAGCACTATTAACATCTATTATTTTTCCTGAAATTCCGTTGTCAATAGCATCTGCTATAAGGTTCAAATCAACATTTTCCATTCCTTTAACGTAGGTATCCATAGGAATTTTACCAACAGTTTTAAGCATAGTTTTTATAAATTTAATTGGCAAATTGACATTAACTATATCTCCCTCATGTGAATTAACCTTTATTTTAAGCATTTTATTCATAATATCATCATCGTGAATAAGCTGAATAGCACTGCTGCCCTCAGTTTTTTTATCACCTATAGCTTCTATAAGCTCCTGTGCCTTATCCGCAGTTATTTTTCCTTCTTCAACCATTTTTAAAATTTTTGATATTTCTTCATTCATAATAAAACCCTCCATTTATTCATTTGCTATTTCTTAAATAAGTGTTGATTTTCACACTTATTTAAGAAATAGCTTCCTTTAGTCTGTTTGGCTATTTTTAAAAGAATGTTGATGTGATGTGTTGGCTTTTATGGACTCTTAGGATTGCTCGTTTATAATTTGCGTAATTTTGACTAGGACGGTCAAAGCCATTTAGGCATCAGGACGATGCATCTAAATGGGTAGCAAATTATAAACGAGCAATTCTTAGAGTCCATTAATGTCATAAGCTCATATCAACATTCTTTTAAAAATAACCTATTCATTTAACATTTTAATTGCTTCATCAGGAGTTATCTCTCCCTTATCAAGCATATCTATAACTTTCTTTTTATCTACATTTGAAGTAGGTGCTGAAACATTATATCCAAGAGCAGTTAAAACATCATCAAGCTTTGCTCTAACAGTTGGATAGGATATTCCAAGTTCTTTTTCAACATCTTTTATATTCCCTCTATTTTTCAAAAAAGCTCCAACAAAATTTAACTGTTCATTTGTAAGATATTCAAATTTAGTTGAGGATTCAAATTTATTTTCAATTACTGTATTACATTTGCTGCACTCTAATCTTGTTATATAAAGTTTTCCATTGCAAACCGGACACTTATTCAAAATTTTGTAAGCCAATTTACCACTCCCTTCCTATGAATATAATATATCACCCTTGTTTAATATTTTCAAGTATATTTTAAAAATTATTTATTATTTTTAATATTAACATTAATATTTTTAATTTTAACATTAATATTCTCAATCTATATATTAATATTTTTAATTTGCAAATCATTTTGAAGTTTCAAGCGGTTTATCTTTATAGACAAACCACTTCAACTACCAAAATCAATTTGCATCAAAATGCCTAGAAGATGGCATTTTGATACAAATTAATTTTGAAGTTTCAAGCGGTTTATCTTTATTAGCACACAAAAAAGAACAATTTTGATTAGAAAATTGTTCTTTCAGCAATTGAAAAATCTCATATATATAATTGTTTTTTATAACCTCTCATACTCAAAAATTTCTTATAGGTTTTTTATGGAATCTTATTTAGTGCCATAGTTTTCAATGAATTCACTATTTCATCTTTACTTTTCCCAATGCTAGCTTCTACCGCAGCCGTTAATGTCCCTTCAGCAAATGCTGTATCTACTATTTCTATATTGCGCATTTTGTCTTCATCCATAAAATCAACTGCCATTTGAGCACTTGTGTATGCGCTTCCCATATCAAATAATATCAGTACACCATCTTTAGAATATACATCATTTATACCGTCAACAATCTTTTTTACATCAGTTCCAAACCTTCCATCATCTGTGCCACCAGCTGCAGCTACCTTGCACCTTGAAGCCATTTCATTCGCCAGCTCTTTTAAATCTACAGCAAGCTTTTGACTGTGAGATACAAGCACTATCCCAACCATAACCGAATCACTCCTACTTTATGAATTTAAATATTACTTATTTTTGCTACCTACCGCACTAATAAACCTATCAAATACTGTGAATCGGTTTAGACCTACAAAAAAATTAATATTTAACAAATTCTTCATATCAATTATATCATCTAATTTATTGAAATACATATATTTTATAAAATTTACCTATTTAAAAATTTATTAATTTAAATTAGGAATACTAATAATTATTTAACGTATAATTTTTTAATTTAAAACAGTAATTATAACAATTTAAAAACTATTTTTTTGCACTACACCAAAATTCCGTAGGCACGGAGGAATTTTTTCCTTAATTCCAGTTCAGGTGACATAATAATATTTAATGTCACCAAATATTATTATGTCACCTATTCTTCATAAATTCTCTTTGTTTCATCACAAGAAATCTTATATTGTTTTCCATTTACCTTAGTTATAAGTGTAACTTTATTCTTCCATAAATCCACAATATATTTTAAAGTGGATTCAGCATAATTAATATTTAATTCTCTTCCATCAAACACGTGCTCCAAGGTTAAGCTATTATCCTTTTGGGACATATCTATAACTCTTATTAGTGGTATATTATTCATTCCACATGAATTACATATAGCATTTCTCACATTCATCCAGCCATTTTCATCTGAAACATCATCTATTATATATTCTCCATTTTTATTTGAATACTTAAACAAATTAAGTTCCTCACATAAATCTCTTGTAAGATATCTTCTTATGAATGATTCATCTCTTTCAAGTTTTCTAACCTCAAATATTTTATCTCTTCCATATCTCCTTTCAATATCCTTCAAAAGCATAAACCCAAGATAATATGGATTCAAAGAACCAAACAAAGGTGCAATAACATCGTTATGCCTCTTTATAAATTCTAAATGAAGCCCCTCCGGCAATTTCAACTCATTTAATATAGTGTAATGCCAAAAGCTTGCCCAGCCTTCATTCATTATCTTTGTTTCAATTTGAGGGATAAAATAAGAAGTTTCTCTCCTAACAATCTCTATTATATTTTTCTCCCATTCTTCAAGTGGAGCATACCTTTCAATAAAATGCACTAAATCCTCTTCTGGTTCAAGGGGAATTTTATTTAAATTTGGCTGAACTGGCTTTTTACTTTCTTCATACGGATTTGAATATGAATATTCTTTATTGAAATCTTCTATTATCTTTCTCCTTACTTCATCTTCTGATAGCCTCTTCATGCCTATTACCCTTGAAGTTTGATACCTTATTGCATGAGCAGCATCAAGTATGTGATCAACTTTTTGGTTGCCTATAGAAGGATTTTTTATATAAGCTCTTATTATATCTGCATCATTTTTAAACATTTGAATAGTATTGCCAGCATCAGTTCCTTCTACAAATAGTCTGTTATTCTTAAAAAAGTCATTATGTCCATATACATGTGCCATTGTAAGAATTTGAAGTGTTAGTGTATTCTCCTTCATTAAATAAGCAAGACACGGATTTGAATTTATAACCATTTCATAGGGAAGTCCAACGAGATCATAATTATATAATGTTTTTTGCTTTTCATATGCCTTACCAAAACTCCAATGAGGATACCTTGATGGCATGCCTGTATAGGTTTCATATGCAAGCATATCATTATAACTTACAATTTCATATTCCTGCTCATAATAATTAAGCTTTACTTCTTTTGCTTTTTCTTCTATTCTTTCATTCCACTGCTTTAAATCCTTTAAATTATAATCTTCTATTGTTCTCCCTCCTTTAAATCCTTGATTAACATTGATTTTAATGCTGGCCATAAACCTTCTTTATTTTTAATATTTACACTAACAAAATTGGAGTTTTTTATATTTGCATCAAACTTGTACTTCATTGTCCCTGCATAAGTATAAGGTAAAATTTCAGCATACCCAACCATATTGCATACATCACATAGCTGTTTAGCTGCTTTTAAGGCTCTTTCATCGTCTTCTGTAAAATTATCACCATCACTTACATAAAAGCCATACAGATTCCAAAATGAAGGATTGTATCTTTTTTCTATTATATCGAGGGCTTTATTAATTCCACTTGATATATAGGTTCCTCCAGATTCTACCTTATGAAAAAATTCATTTTCATTAACCTCATGTGCTACTGTAGAATGAGATATAAATGCTATTTCAACATTGACATATTTAAGCCTTATAAATCTTGACAATATAAAAAAGAAGGAGCGGGCAAGATACTTTTTAGTTGCATCCATAGAGCCCGAGCAATCCATAATACACATTATTGCTGCATTACACTCTTTTCTTGGCTTTTCCTTAATCTTGTGATATCTTAAATCCTCATCTCTAAAAGGAAATCTATCATTATCTTTCTCCTCATCTTCAGTTAAATTAGCCTCCCTAATTGCCCTTTTTTTACCTTGTTCTCTTTTTAATTTTTCTACAACTGTCTTTTTTTTAGCCAATCTAGGTCTTATTCCATATTTCTGATAGCCTACCATCCTCTTTGACTTTTCTGTAATTATTTCAGAAAATTTTTTCTTATCTAGATTGGGCAGATTGAGATCGTCTATCAAGTAACTCATCACATCTTCAATTGTAATTTCTGTCTCATATATGTCGTCACCCTCTTCATTGCCAGCCCCTTTATTGCCTTGCCCCTTTTTTACCTTTTCAGAACCTAAACTATCTCCTTTTTTTTCATTTCCATCACCGCTGCCTACTCCTGGAGTATTTTTACCATATATAAATTCATACTCCTTTAAACCTCTTATTGGAATTTTAATTTTTCTATTATTTCCTTCTCCTATTATGCTTTCTTCAGATATTATATCTGCCAAATTTTCTTTAATTGCCTTTTCAACTAAGTCTTTGTGCCTTTTTCTATCACCTATAGTTCTATCATGCTCTATCGGATTAACACCATAATCCCTAAATATAGCCATAGTATCAATCCTTCCACAAATTATTAGCTGCATATTTTAAGATTACATCGCAACAATATTCGCAATATCCATTTCTCTTCATTTCTTCTACCATAGAATTGTACTTTTCGCTCTGCTCCTTATCCCTTACTCTAGATTTTGTAATTATTCTTGATAGATCCTTTACTGAAGCCGTAAGCTTTTTCTCTATAGCCTCTTTTAATGGTTCATAGGCATCATAAGCTATTTGTCCGCCATTTCTTACAACATAGAACATATATGAGGTTACATCTGTTCTAAAACCCTTTGCAGAACTTTCTGAAATTCCAATTTGTTCTTCAATTGAACGCATAAACTTTTCATCTGGATTAAGTTCTTCACCAGTTGATTTATCTTTAATTTTAGTTTTGTTTACAAAGGCTTCTGCATTATCCAAATAGTTGTTAAACAAAGTTTCTGCCTGTTCTCTATAGCTTTGTATAAATGCCTTTGTTATTTCCTTTTCCAAAACTTTATTGTACTCTTTTCTTATAATATTTTGGACAAATCCAAGATACTTTTTCCTATCCTCTTCAGAAATATCAAGATCTTTAATGGATTTTATAATACTTTCCATTATGCTTAAAGGATTTATGCAATCAAATTCAGAATTAGAAAGTGCATTATCAATCGCTTTAACTATAAATCTTGTTGAAATGCCATTCATTCCTTCCATTGGTCCTGCTTCTTCCCTAAGCTCGGTTATATCAACTTTTTTTGTTGTTCCATTTTCTACTATATCTTCACCATTGTATATTTTTAATTTTGTTATTAAATCAACCTTTGAGGACGGTTTAAGTCTTGAAAGTATAGCAAATAATGCTGCTACATCTAAGCTATGAGGTGCTATATGTGCCGTAAAATTACTCTTTTTAAGTATTTTGTCATAGATTTTTATTTCTTCATTTAATTCAAGACAATATGGCACTTCAATTTTTACAATTCTATCTAGTATAGCTTCATTTGTGTGATCAGCCTTAAACTTATTCCACTCTGCTTCATTTGAATGCGCTATTATAAGTCCATCAAAATATATCATTGACCCCTTTCCAGGTGAAGGAATTGATTTTTCTTGCGTAGCAGTTATTATTGTGTGGAGATATTCAACATCATTTTTAAACACTTCTATAAATTCAACCATTCCTCTATTTCCTACATTAAAAGCACCATTTAAGGAAAAAATCCTAGGGTCATCCTCTGCATATAAATCCATTTTTGATATATCTATGGAACCAGTTAAAATTGATGTATCTTGATTGTTAGGATCTACAGGTGGTACAACCCCTATACCTTTTCTTGATCTAATGGAAAATCCACTTGTAGTTACATGGAATTTCTCATATTCTCCATTGTATTCATGCATAAGCCTATATCTACAAACTGGACACAAATCCCCTTCAATTTCTATACCAAGTAAATCTTCAAACTTCTTTCTTAAATGTTTAGGTATTAAATGAAGTGGTTCTTCTCTCATTGGACATCCCTTTAAGCTGTACACTGGCTCTGAAAGCTCTAATGCTTTTTTTATAGCTTCAACTAATGAGGATTTACCTGCTCCAACTGGTCCAACCAAATAAAGTACCTGCCTTGCTTCCTCACCTTTCATTGATGAAGAATTAAAGTAATTTACAAGTTTCATAATTACCTTATCTATACCAAAAAAATCATCTTTAAAAAAATTGTATCTTTTAATTGGATCGCTTCCGTATATTTTTCGTATTCTTGGGTTTTCATCTGGCTTTAAAATCTCAAAGCCTTTATTTTTTATCATGTCATATACTCTTTTGTGTGCTAATTTACATATATCAGGATTTTCTTTTACTAAATTAAGATAGTCAAGAAAAGTTCCTTCAAACTTAACTTTATTAGAACCTTCTCTATCATTTTTTATTATTTCCTTAAAATCCATAACTGCACCTCCAATTACAATATTATATTGTCAAACTATTCTATTAAAATATATATGTAGTATTTATTGTAAAATTACTGTATTGACATTTTTTAATTTAACTAATATAATTAGTACAAATTTAAATAAGTAAAATCTTATCTCGAGAGGTGGAGGGACTGGCCCGTTGAAACCCAGCAACCAGTATGCATTACATGGTGCTAATTCCAGCAGCAAGTGAAATTTTTTTGCTTATACGCTGACAGATGAGAATAATCATTAGAGCAATAACTCGGGATTTTTCTCGAGTTTTTATTTATTCAATTCAATGCACAATTCACAGTTCACAATGCACAATGAAGGTTGATTTGCCTTCCTTTCGTCAGGCAAATCTTAAATTTAAATATTATAAGCTTCGCTTAGCACTATAAATGCTGCTATTGAGCAAGCAATAAAAAATAAGTTTAAGATTTTCTGTAGTGAAACGGAAGAAAATCATCCTTCATTGTGAATTGTGCATCGTGAATTGTGCATTGATATAAAGGGGGCTAATAAATGAATTCAAACATAAAAACTTTATTAAACGAAAGAATTCTCGTACTTGACGGTGCCATGGGAACCTGTATTCAAGGTTTTAATCTAAATGAAAATGACTTTTGTGGACACCTTCACTGCCATATAAATCAAAAAGGAAATAATGATATTTTAAATTTGACAAATCCAGAGGTAATAAAAGCTATACATAATGATTATCTTGAAGCTGGTGCCGATATTATTGAAACTAATACTTTTAATGCAAATAGAATATCTCAAAAAGATTATAATATGGAAAATAAAATATATGCTATTAACCTTACTGGCGCTAAACTGGCAAGAGAAGCTGCCGACTTTTTCACTAAACAAAATCCAAAAAAACCTCGTTTTGTGGCTGGATCTATTGGTCCTACAAACAGAACCTTATCTATGTCACCTGATGTTGAGAATCCCGGCTTTAGAAATGTAAACTTTGATGATCTTTGTTTTGCATATAGTGAACAAATAGAAGCTCTTGTAGAAGGCGGAGTTGATTTACTTCTTATAGAAACTATATTTGATGAATTAAATGCAAGAGCTGCAATATTTGCTGCAGAAAGTGTATTTGAAAAAAAGGCTCTTAAGCTTCCTATTATAATATCTGGAACTATAGCAGATAAAAGCGGAAGAATTCTTTCTGGTCAAACCTTGGAAGCCTTTGCTGAAAGTATGAAAAATGAAAATATACTCGCTATAGGCCTTAACTGTTCTTTTGGAGCCAAAGAGCTTGTTCCATTTATAAAACAACTTTCAAAAACCCAAGATAGATACATATCCTTTTATCCAAATGCTGGACTTCCAAATTCACTTGGAGAATATGAAGAACTTCCAGAAGAAACCGCTGCACTTGTTAAAGAGCTTGCATTAGATGGAAATATCAATATAGTTGGAGGCTGCTGTGGAACTACACCAAAACATATTAATGCCATAAGCCGTTCTATCGATACAATATCACCTAGAAAGCTTCCTAAATTAGAACCAGAAACTACTTACTGCGGTCTCGAAGCCATAAAAATAAATGAAGGAAGTAACTTTGTAAATGTTGGTGAAAGAACAAATGTAGCAGGTTCAGCAAAATTTGCAAGACTTATACGAGAAAAAAATTATGAAGAAGCCTTATCTATTGCAAAGCATCAAGTTGAAAATGGTGCTCAAATAATAGATGTAAATTTTGACGATGCTCTTTTAGATGCAAAGGTAGAAATGGAGACATTTCTAAGGCTCATTGCTAGTGAGCCCGAAATTTCAAAGGTTCCAATAATGATAGATTCCTCTAATTTCGAAGTTTTAGAAACAGGTCTTAAATCCATTCAAGGTAAAGCTATTGTAAACTCTATAAGCCTTAAGGTTGGCGAAGAGAAATTTTTACAGGAAGCAAAAATAATTAAAAATTTTGGTGCTGGAGTTGTAGTTATGGCCTTTGATGAAAATGGTCAGGCAGATACATTTGAGCGAAAAATAGAAATTTGCAAAAGAGCTTATGAGCTATTAACGAAAAAAATCAACTTTCCACCTGAAAATATTATTTTTGACCCTAACATTTTAGCCATTGCAACTGGAATAGAAGAACATGACAACTATGCTGTAAATTATATAAAAGCTGTAAAATGGATAAAAGAAAATCTGCCTTATGCAAAAGTTAGCGGCGGAGTTAGCAATTTATCCTTCTCCTTTAGAGGGAATAATGTAATAAGAAAGGCAATGCATTCAGTTTTCCTTTATCATGCAATAAATGCTGGAATGGATATGGGAATCGTTAACCCTGGAATGATTGATCTTTATGATGATATAGACAAAGAACTTTTAGCTAAAGTTGAAGCTGTAATATTAAATAAAAGCAGCGATGCCTCTGAAAAACTTCTTGATTTTGCTGAAACCTACAAAAATTCGGAGCAAGCTCAAAACAAGGCTAATGATATTTGGAGGACTAAAACTTGCAGTGAAAGACTAAGCTATGCTTTAGTTAAAGGCAACGTAGAATTCATAGCTGAAGATATTGAAGAGGCAAGAAAAGAATATAGAAGTGCCTTAGAAATTATAGAAATTCCTCTAATGAATGGAATGAAAAAGGTTGGAGAATTATTTGGCGATGGAAAAATGTTTCTCCCCCAAGTTGTTAAAAGTGCTAGAGTAATGAAAAAAGCTGTAGAATGCTTACTACCATATATTAATGCTGAAAAAGGAAACAGCAACAGTGCTGGAAAAGTAGTTTTTGCAACTGTAAAAGGTGATGTGCATGACATAGGTAAAAATATAGTTTCTGTAGTACTTTCCTGCAATAATTTTGAAGTTATAGACCTAGGTGTTATGGTTCCATGCGAGACTATACTTGAAACTGCTGTAAGAGAAAAAGCGGATATAATAGCTTTAAGCGGACTAATAACTCCATCTTTAAATGAAATGAGTCATGTTGCCGAGGAAATGAAACGCCAAGGATTAGATATTCCTCTTATGGTGGGTGGTGCTGCAACCTCAAAAACTCATACAGCCTTAAAAATAGCAACTAAATATGATAAAGTAATTCATAGCACAGATGCCTCTAATGCTGTAGAAGTAACAAAAAATCTCATGAGTCCTAACAGTGAAAAATATATAACTAAGACTAACACAGAATATGTTAATATAAGAAAAACCTTCTCTGAGCACAAGGCTAAACTTGTAACTTTAGAGGAAGCAAGAAAAAATAAATTTAACATAGATTGGCAAAAATCTAAAATTCAAACTCCAAATTTTATTGGAATTAGAAGATTTATGAATTTTCCATTAAAAGAGCTTAGAAAATATATTGATTGGACTTTCTTCTTTACAGCTTGGGATATGCGCATGGTTTATCCTAAAATATTAGATGATTCCAAATACGGCACTGAAGCAAAAAAACTTCTTAAAGATGCTAACGAAATGCTAGATTTATTTGAAAGCCAAAACATAATAAATGCAAATGGAGTTCTTGGGATATTCCCCGCAAACTCAACTGGTGATGACATTGAAGTATATCATGAAGGAAAAACCATAACCTTTAACATGCTTCGTCAGCAGCAAGTATTAAAAAATGATCACTTTAAATCTCTTGCAGATTATATAGCTCCAAAAGAAAGCGGAATAAAAGATTACATTGGAGGCTTTATTGTAACCTCTGGTATTGGTGCCAAAGAGTATTCTGAAAAGTTAAAAGAGACCGGAGATGAATATGGTGCTGCTATGGTTAAAATATTATGCGATAGACTAGCCGAAGCTTTTTCTGAACTTCTCCACCTTGAAGTTAGAAAATCTTATTTTGGATATGCACCAGCTGAAAATCTAGCTCTTCCTGAATTGCTTAAAGGGGCTTACAGAGGAATCCGTCCTGCCTTTGGCTATCCTTGCCTCAATAACCATGCTGAAAAAGCAAAATTATTTGAGCTTTTATGCACTGAAGGAAATATTGGAGTTAATTTAACAGAAAGTTATATGATGGATCCTGTTTCAAGTACCTGCGGATTATATTTTGCAAATGAAGAAGCAAAATACTTTGAAATAAATAAAATTGGAAGAGATCAATTAGAAGACTATTCTTATAGAAATAAAAAAGAAGTTAAGGAATTGGAAAAATTGTTTACTACATTACTATAAACTTCTTAAATATTGCGAAACAAAGTGTAGTGCAAAATCAAATAGCCTTTGGTAGGTGGATCAAAATGATGTTAGGGAATAGCAGTTTTTTCTCCACCTACCAAAGGCTATTTGATTAATCCACTATCTCTTTGTTTCACAATATATAATTATTTTATAACAACTTAATACAGTAATTTTAATGATTTGAGTAATAAATATTGTTTCTGTACTACACCAAAATTCCGTAGGCACGGAGGAATTTTTTCCTTTAAGACCATGTGAATTGTGAATTAAGTATGTTGTAGGATGATTTAAATAAAGTTTTTTACCTTAGATTTATTAATTTTATTTAATATCCTGCAATATACTTAATTCGCAATAAAGTTCAATTTTGTAACCAAATCATGAGATTGATTTGATGGACTCAATATTTCTATTATTAAGCTTGGTACGCCTACATATTTATTATCTTCAAAACCACTTTTATCACATATTATTGATAAATCAGGTATTACTAATTTTTCACCTTCAATATAATTATTTTTTAACAATATATCAAATGGAGCATGAAGCACTTCACAGCTTTTCCCCTCTAAAAAATTATATAGCTTCGCGTGAAGTTTACTGGATATTCTTTGATGTTTAGTGGAAGGTGATGGAGACATATATACTATGCCGTCTATATATTCTAATATGTTATCACTTTTTTCCTTAAGTTCTAGGTATTCTTTATACGACAATTTTATGTTCTTACTTAACGGTCCCATCAAAACGTACCTCCTCTACTTTAATACCTTATTATAGCATATAGGCTATAAGTTTAAATTTCATTATCATTAAGTTTCCTAGCTTTCAACATTGATGCCATAATAAGTATAGTCATTGGATTGTCCATATCCTTCATTACTTTTTCTTCCATAATAATATTATTTTGAAGCATTTGAAAAAAATTATACTTTGAAATATCTATAAGATTTAAATTATATTTATTGTTAATTTTTCTCTTATTCCTTTTTTCATTTAACTTTTCGGTAAATTCACTATTATTAGCTTCTTGCGAATTTTCAATGCTTGTTACACCATTAATATCTATACTGCTTGTTACATAATTAATTTTATTCAATTTATTTCTCCTTCTAAAGATATAATATTGCGAAACTCAATCCACTTATGCTCCAAAATACCAATTTTTAAGGGATTATAGTGCATATATAGTTTATATTTGAGTTAGTTTCGTCATAAAAATAATCTGACTATTTGCATAGTCTAATTATTTTTATCGTTTTATAACATTTTATCTTTATATAGATAAACCATTTCAACTATTAAAATTCATGTGCACCATAATGCCAAGAAACCGTCATTTTGGTACAAATAAATCTTAAGTTTCACAATGGTATATCTTTAGATAAACCATTTCAACTACCAAAATCAATTTGCATCATAATGCCCAGAAAACGGCATTTTGATACAAATTAATTTTGAAGTTTCAATTGGTTTATCTTTAGTAATATTTAAATATCATTTTATGCATACTATTTTATAAATACTAAGGAGGTTATAATATGATTAATAAAATTGGAAAAATAACACTATATGTAAACAATCAAGAAGAGGCTAAGAAATTTTGGACTGAAAAACTAGGTTTTGTAGTTAAATTTGAACAATCCATGGGCCCTAATATGAATTGGCTAGAAGTTTCTCCAAACGAAAACGAATTTACAAGCTTCATTTTATACGACAAAAATCTAATGAAAACTCAAAATCCATCAGCTAATGTTTTACATCCTTCAATAATGCTAAGTACTACTGATATTGAAAATACGTATGATAAACTGAAATCAAATGGTGTTGAAGTCGGTGAAATCATGAATATGCCATATGGCAAAATGTTCTCCTTCAAAGATCAAGATGGAAATGAATACTTATTACGTGAAGATAAATTTTAGAGGGCAAGAAGCCAAAGTACAGAGTACAGTGAAGGATACACTTGCTAGGGGTTTGGGCGTACAATGTCATCAACTTAAGGAAGCTTACAACAAATTGAAGTAATATGAAATTTCATTAAAAGATTATTTTATTAAAAGATTACAACACAAATAGTCCATTTAGTTGTTTAAATTAAATGGATTATTTTTACATATTGTTTTCTTGTTTTTTAGCTATTAGGTTTATGATTTTGCATATACCTATTTCTACCTTTATATTTTATATGAGGATTACTTCTTCCAGGTCTAATTGGAACTAAATTTTTTGTAATTTCATTCATCATATCTGTTTGCATAGCTTCTTGTTTTGCCGTGTCCTCTTCTATAACCATCTTAATTATATATTCTCTAAATTTGCCGACTAATATATTCATATTGACCTTATAGCAATATTTTAATTTTCCTTCTTTATTTTTGCTTTCATCTACAATATAGTTAGCATCATTTTTCAAATCCTGAATCAAGTTAAATAACAACATTTGAGCATAAAAATCCTGTTCAACTATTATTGTTTTTTTACCTGAAATATTTTCAATATGAAGCTTATTTTTAATTATGTCATAAGCTGTTTCAATCCCCCAACGTTTTGAATACAAAACACCTATTTCTTCAGTATTAAATTCTTCTTTTAGAATATTTGTAACCAAATATTCGTATTCACCTGTATTTAGCTTGATCTTAACCATTCTTAATGGAACTTCTTTGAGCATAGAAGCCTTTTGCCTAAGAGCTTTATCTGATATATAAGCTAATCTATTACCATTTGTTTTAAATTGAACAATTTCATCATCACTTTGCATAGAATTTCTTTCCTTATTAAAAGTATTTCCTTGAAGTCTAAATAGAAATTTAATAGGACACTCTAATAAAAACATTAACATTTCTGTAGAAAAATATCCTCTATCAAAAACGGTAATAATTTTTCTATCATATCCCAATGTTTCTAATGCATTGTAAATATTAGCTCCTGCTAAAACTCTTTCAGAGGTTTTATATTTTTCAATAATTGCATCAATCATTATATTATTTTCAATGTCATAAATACCAGATGCCCTAGCACGAGCCATTTTTCTTACATCCTCTTTATTGGGGTTTAAATATCCATAGGTTTGCCTCAGTTCTTCTGTGTTCGGTATTTCTAACACAGTACCATCAATGGCAGTTATTATATAACCTTTATACAATTTATAATTAGGATCATCATATACACGCTTAATATGGTTTTTATTTAAATAAATAAATACTTCTGGATTTAAGTTTAATCTTTGTTTGCAGAATGCCTGTTTTGTAACAGCATCTTCTTTCTTACCAATACTTTTATAATAATTATTAATTTCCATAGTTGTAGTTAATCCTTTCCTGCATATGATATATTTCATTAAATCCTCAAAATTTAGTTTTCTATTTCTCGTAAATGCTTGTTTTTTTAACTGACCTATTTTCTTAGTTTCTCCTGTTTTTATTTCTTTAAAGCTTAGCATAATTCTCTCAAGTTTTTTTACCATCAGAAGAAGCTCCTTTTTGCTTTAAATATAACATATAAAAATATATTTAAAAATAAAAAAAATTTGGATTTTTATAAAATCCAAATTTTTTTCTTAAGTTGATGACATTGTTTGGGCGTAAGCCCATGTAGGTTCTTTAACTTAGTAGATGCACTGTCAATAGTAGTACAATAAAACTTTGTATATTAATAATCTTTGCTACAGAAAATCTTATAACTTATTCTTGATTGCTTACGCAATCGCTATATTATCAATGTTGTTCAGCGGAGCTGAACAACATATAAATTTAAGATTTACCTGACGTAAGGAAAGGTAAATCATCCTTAACTGTACTCTGTACTCTGTCAGTTGTACTCTGAATAAAGTTTTGCAATTTTTAAGTATCAGTATCCGTAATTCACTCGTTTATCTCTCTTGTATCCCTTACCTTTACTCTTAGCCGAATTTTTTTGCTGAATTCTAATTATCCTTTTTTGCTTAGCCTCCATAAACCTAGTTTCTTTTTTTAATTTCAAATAACTTTCAAGCCTTTTCTCATCAATAGTTCCTTCTTCAATTGCCCTTCTAACAGCGCAACCAGGTTCATCCTTATGCTCGCAATTACTAAACTTACACTTTTTTGCAAATTCCTCTATATCCTGAAAAGCTTCATCTACTCCAGTATCCGCATCCCATATTCCAATTAAGCGTGTTCCTGGCGTATCTATTATAATTCCGCCTGAAGGTACAATAAAAAGCTCTCTATGAGTTGTCGTATGCCTTCCCCTTGAATCATTTTCACGTATTTCACTTGTTTCCATAAGTTCTTCGCCAGCTAATTTATTTAAAAGTGTTGATTTTCCAACACCTGAAGAGCCAACTACAACTGCTGTTTTACCCTCCGTAAGATATCTAGAGATTTCACCAATTCCAATTCCCTCAAATGAGCTTATCGCATGTACCGAAACCCCCATAGCTATCTCTTGAACCTCTTCAAGCCTTTCAGAAAGATTATCACATAAATCAGCTTTACTAAGTATTAAAACAGGTATTCCACCTGTATTCCATACCATTGTTAAATATCTTTCTATCCTTCGCAAATTAAAATTATGATTAAGTGATGTAACTATGAATACATAATCAAAATTTGCTGCAAATATCTGTGCCTCGAAATCTACTGCTACATTTTTCTTTCTTGTAAAGCAACTTTTTCTCTTTAAAACAGCATGAATTGTTGCCTCCATTTCATTTTTCCTTATGCTTACTGCAACAAAATCACCAACTGCTGGAAAATCTTCATTAGATATTGCTTCATATTGAAATTTTCCAGAAACCTTGGCTGTTACTTCGCCTACTTCAGTATAAAGCTTATACATTCCTTTCTCTTCCATAGCCACTCTTGCAGGCTGCATACCTTTTTCTTCAAATTGTTTAAATTCATTTTTAAAGTAATCGTTAAAACCATATTTGTTTAAATCCATCTGTGTCCTCCAAATTATAATATATATATACCAGTTCCAACCCCAATGCTCTTAATTTCTTAGCTTCAAATGGGCTGTCGCACAAAAAATTATTTTATACACAAATCTTAAATATTACGAATTAAATCAATTCACAATTCACGATGCACAATTCACAATGAAGGATGATTTTCTTTCGCTTTGCTACAGAAAATCTTAAATTTAATTTTTTTTATTGCTTTCGCAATAGCACCATATGGTGCTAAGCGAAGCTTATAACATTTAAATTTAAGATTTACCTGACGAAAGGAAGGCAAATCCTCCTTCATTGTGCATTGTGAACTGTGAATTGTGAATTAATTAAGTTAGTTCGCAATAATTTTAAGTTATGTATTAAATAAGCTTATTGCGACAGCCTCATTCTTCACTGTACTTTCTACTCTAATTTGTATTTTAGGGCATAAAAATGCACGGTAAATAAATCTTTACCGTGCGTTAAACGTAAAATATTTAATCTTATAGATATACAACTTGAAAATTGAAAATTAAAAATCCCAGTTTATCCTGACAACAATGTTCATTACGAACTTTAAATTATTATAAGAATACATTTGTCATTTATAATTTTTCTGTTCAAGTGGTTTATCTTTATCTGCATAAATAAGCATACCGTATTTTTGTAGTGCGTATTAGTATCTTTTTTTGCAGGCTTTATTAAATATTTTCTCTATTAAACATAAATAAATATATAACGAAACTTAAGGGCAAAAGGGTTATTTAAATGTTGGTCAAAGAAAGTCTTGACCCGATATTAAATTATTGTAAAGTCACCTCAAATAATATCTTTTTCATTAAAAAACACTCCTTTCGCCTAATTCAAATCAATTAAATTAGTCTCATCAAATATTTTATTGTTATAACATTTTTGTATATTAATAACAATATTGATAATTTCATTATAGTTTAGAAAATGCACCTTGTCAATTATTTATTTTTATATTTCCTGCTGTATTTTTTAGCTTAATAATATTATTACTTTTTCCAATTTCCCCAGATGCAGACTTACTAATTTCACCACTTACATTTATACCAGAAAAATTGCTTTCTATACTTCCAACAGAAGCCGCTGCATCTAATTTAAATTTTGAATCTTTAGGAAGTGTAAGTTCAATTTGCCCAGCTGTAGCTGTTAAATCAATATTATTATTAAATTTATTATATTGAATATCTGTATCACCGGCTGAATTATTCCCTTCTATATCACCAGTAAATCCTGTAATTTGAATTTTACCTGCTGAAGCCCTTACTTCTGAACTTTTAGTTTTTAAATTGTCTGCTTTTAAATCACCAGCATAATTTTTATATGTGAATTTATCTGCCGACATATTATTCATCACCAAGCTTCCAGCACTAAGTTTACAATTCAAAGCTTTAAACTCATATCCGCTTATATCTACATCCCCAGCCGAAGAAACTATTTTCATATTATTTCTATATGCTGTTGGGAGACTTATATTAACATCTATATTTTGGCTATAGTCTCCAAAAATTATTCCATGATCTCTAATTAACTCTATATATAGGATTCCTCCTTGCTTATAACACTTAAGTTGTGGTTTTGTGCTTGAACTTGAAGTTATTGTTCCGTCTACTTTAACTTTAATTGCATTTGTACCTTCATTATTAAATTTTACATTTCCAGCAGATAAATCAATTGATATTTCATCTATTCCATCAAGCTGCATAGTTTTACTATCATGATAATTATAATCATGACTACTTAGATGAAAAATACCATGTGCTCCAAACTTGTTATAATTACTTTTGGCCTCTTCAAATGAAAATTTTCCAAAAGTAAAAAAAGTTATAGCTGCTATGCCATAGGCTATTAGCATTATTCCAACTAGACACATTACAATTTTTTTTATATTAAAGTTATCTTTAAAATTCATAATGAGCTTACTCCCCCTTAATCGTTTTTATATTCCACTTAACATATTTGACTGTAAGTTTAATAAAAAACTTTATAACATAAAACATACCTATGCAAAATAAAATTCCTAATGCAGTTGTTCCAATACCTAAGAATATAACTGATATATCTGGTATACCCTTTGGTATATTAACATTTGCAGGAAACATTGACCTTAATATAGTACAAAACGCTACTGCAACTCCTGATATTGCCACAGCTATAGCCCCAACGCACATTCCAATCAATGCACCTACTATTCCAAGGTATGGTCCTATGATAAATATAAGATTAAAAAGTGCTAACGCAATTAATATTAGTATAGAACCTCCAATTGATCTACTTGAATTATCTTGGGTATTATTTACCTCACCCTCACTTGAATTTTTATACTGATTAGCTATATTCTTTGGATTTCCAAGTTCTTTAATAAGATCCTCCTCTGTTTTTCCACTTTCCATACCTATTCTAAAATGTTCTTCATAATCATATAATATTTCATCTCTTTCTTCCTTTTTAAAACCTGAAAGATAGTAGTTTAACGCATTTAAAAATTCTCTCTTAGTCATTTGAATCCGCCTCCTTTAAAATATTATTAACCCTTTCAACGAAAGTTTCCCATTCTTGTGTTAATTTTTCCCTAGTTTCTTTTCCAAGATCAGTTAGCTTATAATATTTTCTTGGCGGTCCTTCTGTAGATTCTTGTAGATACGTCGTAAAATATCCTTCTTTATTAAGTCGCCTTAAAATAGGATAAATAGTTCCATCAGAAATCTCTATATCTTTTGATATTTCATTTACCAGTTCATATCCATAGCAATCTTTTTTATCTAATACTGCTAATACACAAAGTTCCAATATTCCTTTTTTTAGCTGCGTATTCATGTAATTACTCCTCCTGATTTATTTTCCATAACTATACTATATCACTCAGTAGTGTATATTGCAAGGTACTGAATAATATTTTTTAGTAATATAAAAAAATATTATTCAGAGTACAAAGTACAGAGTACAGTGAAGGATGATTTTCTTCCGCTTTGCTACAGAAAATCTTAAAACTTATTTTTTGATTGCTTACGCAATCGCACCACAAGTGGTGCTCAGCGAAGCTGACAACATTTAAGTTTAAGATTTACCTGACGCAAGGAAGGCAAATCATCCTTCTTTGTACTCTGTACTTTGTACTTTATACTTTGGTTTAGTTATTTCGCATTAATTTTAACATAAGCAGCTCTTTTCCCTTTTGATGTTTTTCCTTGTTTAACTTTAATTTCATCTACAGCATCTATATTAGTAATGACAACTATAGTAATTGTTTTTTTACCTCTCTCGGTTATTAGTTTAGAATCCATTGTTACTATCTTATCGCCTTTTTTTACTTTATCTCCTTGAGATGCATGAGTAGTAAATCCTTCTCCATTTAACTCAACCGTATCAATACCAATGTGAACTAAAATCTCTAAACCTTCATTTGTAGTAATTGCAAAAGCATGCTTTGTTGGGAAAAATACTGTTATTTCTCCGTCTGCTGGTGCAACTATTTCTTCTCCAGTAGGTATTACTGCGAAACCATCTCCAAGTGCCTTTTGAGAAAATACTTCATCTGGTACTTTTTCTATCGGTATTACCTCTCCATCTACAGGACTTAAAATTTTATATGAACCACCAACAACATTCTTTTGTAATTCTGGTACTTCTTCTTCATCATCTGAAGTATCAATTATCCCACCACTTGTAATAATTGCTTTTATATCATCTTTAATTTTTTCAGCCTCTGTTCCAAAAACAACCTGAACACTATCACCTGACGTCATAATACCTGCTGCTCCAAGTGCTCTTAATGTTTTTCCGTCTACGGCAGATGTGTCATTTAGATTAAGTCTAAGTCTAGTAATACAGGCATCTAAACCCCTTATATTATCTTTTCCACCTATAGCTTCAAGAACTTTTGCAGCTTTTTTACTTCCCTTAACATTTATAGCTTTTATACCTTCTCCATCATCATCTTCTCTTCCAGGAGTTTTTATATTTAATGCTATAATAGAAAAGTAGAATACTACAAAATAAAGCGCGAAAAACGCAAGTCCTACTGGCCATATAAGCCATGGGTTACCAGCATATTTAAAGCCTAGTACATAGTCGATAAAGGATGCCGAAAAAGTATAACCTAGCCTTATATTAAGCCAACTTGTAACAAGACCTGCTAGAAATGCTGCTGCTACATGGAATACAAATAAAACAGGTGCAACAAATATGAACGAGAATTCAATTGGTTCCGTTATACCTGTTACAAAAGCTACAAAAGCAGCTGAAATCATCATACCTGCTACTTGTTTTCTCTTTTCCTTTTTAGCTGTTGCAATCATAGCCAAAGCTGCTCCTGGAAGTCCAAACATTAAAATTGGATATTCAGATGCCATAAAGTGTCCTGCAGTAGGATCTCCATGGAAGTATCTTGCTGTATCACCAATGTAAGTTACACCGTTGGAAACATAATGACCAAATTCATATAAGAATACTGGATAATAAATATGATGCAATCCTAATGGTATCAAAAGTCTCTTTCCTGCCGCATACATTGCTGGTCCTAATGCTGATGCACTTGCAAAACTTGCAAAATCATTTATCCAACCTTGAACTGGAAGCCATACATTAACTCCAATAATTGCAATAATAACTGCTGCTACAGATGTAATTATTGGAACAAATCTCTTTCCTCCAAAGAAACCAAGTACCTGCGGCACTTTAATGTCATGGAATTTATTATATAAAAGTGCTGCTGCTAAACCTATTATAATTCCTCCAAATACACTCATATTTACTGTGGTTCTAGTAACTATGTTACTGTAATCTTGAGTAGCTTTAAAAGCTGTAAGTGTCATGTGCTGTGCTGCTGCTGCCGCCTGAGCTTGCGCTGTTGCTGCTGTTGTACTTGCTAAATTTTCAATTCCCTCTAAAATCAATTCTCCAACTACAGCTGCAAGTGCTGCCACAGCCTCTCCACCTGAAAAGCCTATAGCAACACCAACTGCAAAAATCATTGGAAGGTTAGTAAAAATAGCATTGCCTGCTTCTGCAACGTAAGGAATATTTAGAAGGTCTGCCTGACCAAGTCTAAGGAGTATTCCCGCTGCTGGCAAAACAGATACTGGAAGCATAAGTGATTTACCAACCCTCTGAAGTACCGCAAAAATTTTCTTTCCCATACTATTCCTCCTAAGTTTAATACTTATCATATGTTTCCATGAATATGTTTTTTTATTCATAAGGCTATGTTTTAAATAAGTGTTGATTTTCACACTTATTTAAAACATAGCTTCCTTTAGTAAGTTTAGCTATTTTTAAAAGAATGTTGATGTGATGTGTTGACTTTTATGGAATCTTAGGATTGCTCGTTTATAATTTGCGTAATTTTGACTAGGACGGTCAAAGCCATTTAGGCATCAGGACGATGCATCTAAATGGGTAGCAAATTATAAACGAGCAATTCTTAGAGTCCATTAATGTCATAAGCTCATATCAACATTCTTTTAAAACATAGCCATTCATAAAAGTCCAAAAAACAAGGCACGGACCTGATTATAATTAAAATAATTACAATCAAAGCTCATGCCTAATTTAATAGTAACACTACTTTTATATTTCCTTAAGTCTACTGAGATGAAGTGCAAGGTACCCAATTTCATCTTCAGGAATTTTTATAGAAAAAAGATTTTCAATTCTCATAGCAACTTTAATTGCCAAATCATACTCATTGTATAATTCTTTTTTTATGTTGTCAAGCAATTCATTTTTAATTGTTTTTTTATCCAATACTCTTTCTACAACAAAATTTATATGAGTAATAGTTCTAGCATATGCCAATGATTCTTTATCTAACTTCTTTTTTAACAGCTTTGATATTAACTCCATTATTTGACCAATCTTTTTAGTATAAGCTAATGTATCTGTAACTCCCTCTTGCTTTATTGCTGCATTAATATGCATGCAGATAAAACCTATTTCATCCATTGGAAGTTGAGTTTCAAATCTACTATTTATCATATCTAGTGCCTTTTCTGCCAGTCGATATTCCTTAGGATATAATGCCGAAAGTTCATTTAAAAATGGGTTTTCTATTTTAACCTTCTGCTCAATTCTTCTAAATGCAAAATTTATGTGATCCATAAGGGAAATGTGTATAGTTTCATTAAATTTTAATTTAAGTTCCTTTTCACACATGGCAATAATTTCTTCAGTTATTCCTATTATTTCGCTGTCAACACTTTTAAGAACATTTTCAAATTTATTATTTTCCGATGATTGTTTTATAAATATTCCTTCAACTTTTTCCTTTGGAATATTTGTACCTTTTTTAGAATTAAACCCTATTGCTTTACCAACTAAAACATATTCATTTTCTTCTTTTTGTGCTATAACAACATTATTATTTAATACTTTTTTTACTATATACTCATCCATTTTTTCTCCTTAATTAAAGGGTTATCACACAAAAACTTAATTTATACATGTCTCATAATATCTTAAACATAGGATTTTGAAACATATATGCATTAATATCTACGTCAGTAACCCCTATATCACTTATACTTTATTAAAGAATAATTTCTTCAAGATCATTTGGCACTATAATATTCCCCTTAAAATACTCTTTTCCCTCTTCTGCATATAATTCTTTTCTTTTATCTAGATTATTATCTTGAGTATGAATTAATATTATATTCTTTACATTAAGCCTTGCTGCATTAGTACAAGCATCTTTTACTGTAGAATGATGTTTTTCATAAGGTTTAAATTTATCTTTTTCGGAATATAAACAGAAAGCTTCATGCATAATATAATCAGCATTATTAGTATCCTCAAATAAACTTTCATTATAAGGCTCGTCTCCTAAAAATGTTAATACTCTACTATTTTTAAGTATTATTTTGAAGCCATACTGAAGAAGTTTTGTACTTTTTATATCAAAAAATTTAATATTCCAGTCAAGAATATTTAAAACGCTTCCATTTTCAATAGGAACAAGTATTACTCTATTATCAATGTACTTTGTAAATTTATTTTGTAACAGTAAATTACTTATGGTTCTGATAATATCCAGATTATCTTTGTGACTATATATGTATAAGTTTTCATCATACTTGCCATTAATAATCTTCTGGCAAACTGCTCTTATAATCCAAACAATTCCGGTTATGTGATCATTGTGTGCATGAGAAATAAAAACATTATGTATATTCTCTATTTTTATATTTTTCTTTTCAAGATTAGCAAGTATTGTATTGCCACCACCAGTATCAACAAGAAAATGCTCTTTTGAATTTGAAATAGTAAAGCATGTATTATAGCACTTTGTTACCATTGCGGCTCCATTCCCAAGCATAGTTATTTTATCCAAAACATCACCCCTAAAATCAATACACAGTTCTCAATTTGCAATTAAGGAAGATAAATCTTTAATTTTATATTTCTTTTAGATTTTGCAACTTATGGTAAAACCAACTTTCATTGTGCATTGTCTATTAAATTATATATATAATTTTATATTATAGCATTTTTTGTAGTATTTAAAGTATTTTCGAAATATTTTTTCATATTTTTGAAATATTTTTTCAATATTTTATTCACATTTTCTATAAACATCAATTAATTTTATTGTAATAAAATATTAAACTTTTTCGTATCATAAGATATGTAAGAGCTACTTGAAAAATTAAAACTTCAAGTAAAAAGTTCATTCTGTTAAATTACAATTTATCGAGGAGAAGCCAAAGTACAAAGTACAGAGTACAAAGTACAATGAAGGACGATTTTTCTCCGTTAGCACTACGAAAAATCTGAAAACTTATTTTTTATTGCTGCGCAATTGCGCCATACATGGCGCTCAGCGAAGCTGGCACCATTTAAGTTTAAGATTTGCCTGAGTAAAACGAAAGGCAAATCATCCTTCTTTGTACTCTGTACTTTGTACTTTGTACTCTGCTCTACAAATTGTAATTTATTTCAGAATCGTAAATCGGAGGGATTTTAAATGAATAAGAAATTAAAGGTTGGTATATTAGGTGCCACCGGTCTTGTTGGTCAAAGATTTGTAACACTACTTAATAATCACCCATTTTTTCAAGTAAAATGTGTTGCCGCTAGTAAACGCTCTGCTGGAAAAACTTATTACGAAACAGTTAAAGACAGATGGAAATTAAACATACCAATGCCCGAATATATAAAAAATTTAGTTGTGAGAGACATTTATAATATAGATGAAATATGCAGTCAAGTTGATTTTGTATTTTGTGCTGTAAATATGGATAAGGATGAAATAAAAAAAATTGAAGAATCCTATGCAAAACATGAAGTGCCTGTAATATCAAATAATTCAGCAAATAGATTCACTCCAGATGTACCTGTTATTATACCAGAAATAAATGCTGATCATCTACAAATAATAGAAAAACAAAAAGAAAGATTAGGAACAAAGCGCGGCTTTATAGTTGCAAAACCAAACTGCTCAATTCAAAGCTATGTTCCGGCTATAAGCGCACTTCTCGAATTTAAACCAACAAAAATATTAGTTTGTACTTACCAAGCAATATCTGGTAGTGGAAAAACCTTTAATGAATTTCCTGACATATTAGACAATACTATTCCTTATATACCTGGTGAGGAACAAAAAAGTGAAGACGAACCACTAAAGGTATGGGGACATATAGAAGGTGATAAAATCATTTCAGCTACAAACCCTGTAATAACATCTCAATGTATTAGAGTCGCTGTTGCTGATGGGCACCTTGCTGCTGTATTTGTTTCTTTTGAAAAAAAACCTTCAAAAGAAGAAATACTGGAACACTTTAAAAATTTCAACGGAAAGCCCCAACTTTTAAAGCTTCCAACAGCTCCAGAACAGTTCATAACTTATTTTGAAGATGAGTTTAGACCTCAACCAAAGCTTGACAGGGACCTCGAAAAAGGCATGGGTATAAGCATTGGAAGACTCAGAGAAGACTCAATTTTTGATTACAAATTTGTAGGTCTTTCACACAACGCTATTCGTGGTGCCGCTGGTGGCGCTTTATTGACCGCTGAATTATTATATAAGGAACAATTAATGTGAAGTAAGTGTATTGCAGGATATTAAATAAAATTAATAAATCTAAGGCAAAAAACTTTAAAAACCTAAGAAGTTTCAATAACTCGCTGAAAACATGCTCAGACAATTGAAACTTCTAAGCCTTTTAAATCATTTTACCTAAGATTTATAAAATTTTATTTAAATCATCCTGCAACACACTTACTTCCCAATGTACATCAGTTTAAGGAAAAAATTCCTCCGTGCCTACGGAATTTTGGTGTATTGTTGTTAGGAATATACCTACTTGGAGTTTGGACATAAGACCATTTAGGTTCTTTAACCATAGATAAGTACTTTAAATAGTAGCATTACCAAAACTCAGTAGACCACAGACCTAAATCCCAAAGTTAAGGTTATTTTTCCTTCACTTTGCTGCAGAAAAATTATAAATTTAAATTATCCTTTGCTTTTCACATAAGTGAAAAAGTTCACCTTTTAACGAGCAAAGCAAGTTAAAACCCTTCACTATTAGATTTTTCGCCTTCTTTTTAGGCGAAAAAATTTAACTATTACTTATCTATTCTTATATTTCCAGAACTTGTTCTTGCTGATATTTTCTTATATGGTGCTTTTCCAACTTTTGCAGTTGCTTCTTTTCCATCCTCGTCTTTATTCATATTGAAATTAGAATTAATGTCTCCTGATGAGCATTGACCATTAAATTCAAAACTTAAATCACTAGGTACAGTTAAGCTTACATTGCCCGAACTGGCTTCAACATCAGCCTCATCCTTAATATCTTCGTATTTAATTTGAATATTTCCTGATCTTGCTTCAACTTTTCCAGCACCTGAGAGTGAATTTATTTCTATATTTCCAGATGAAGCATTTACATTATAAGAATCCGATTTTAATTTTTCAAATTCTTCATTTCCTGAAGAAGCTGTAAATGAAACTTTATCAGCTTGAATTTCATGCTCACTTTTTATATTACCAGAGCTTTCATCACAATCTAGCTCATTTAATTTAATGTCTGACATAAAGTTAACATTACCAGAACTACAATTTATACTTAAATTTTTATCATAACTTCTAGGAAGATATATATATACTTTCTCATTTATTCTAAAATCAAATGAAAAAAAAGATCTAAATTCTTGAACTTTTCTTTTTATATTTATCTCATCACCATTTTTTTCTACCGTAAACTTGTCTTCATCTTTAAGCTTGTTATACGCAGTTTGCACTACTTTAAGTTTAGGACTATCCGTAGTCTCAATTTCTACATTATCACTTGAAAGATCAATATTGATTTTATTATATCCATCTAATGCTAAACTTTGCTGCTTTTGAATTTTCTCATGACCTCTTACAATTAGAAAATCTCCCATACTATGATTAGTTCCATAAAAAAGCACTGCTGTAAGTGCTACTACTACAAATACAAATACGGCTATCATAAATTTTATTATACGCTTATCCTTCATCTCTTCACTTCCTCAACTCAAAAGTTAAAGATACAATTCTATCTATAGCTATCCCTATTATAAATATAACCCAGGATATATACCAATTATCAAAACTAAAGCTTACTATAAAATATAATACAAAAACTGCACACCACACTATTGATTTTATAGATTTCTTAATTTCTTTTTCATTGTCTTTATTAACTCTCCACTCTTTGAATTCCTCTACCATTGAATCATCTACTTTTTCATATCTTGATTTAGGCTTTGAAACAATACTATATATTAAACTAAAAGTTGCTACAGCAAAAATTATGAGCATTAATACGTCGCCTATTCCTTCACCTAATTGAAAAATTTCATGACAAAGCTCTTCAACTGCTGCACCTATTATATATAGTGCAATAGCACCAGCAAAAATGATTGCAGATTTCTTTCTTTCCTTCTGTAATTTTTCATAATCAAAGTTACTATTTTTTTCCTTTAATTCATTTATTATGCCATCCACATCTCCAACTCCTGCTATGGCAATATTAATAGCTTCCTCCTCAGTTTTACCTTCTGATATTAAGTCATCATATTTGTCTGTAAGATTAGCTAAAAACTCCTCTTTTAGTTCATATGCTCTTTTAGTATTAGGTGCATTTTCAAATAGTCTATCAACTCTATGACGTAATTTTTCGTACATAATTAATTACCTCCATTAATCAACTTATCAATTAAATTTTTAGCCTCATTCCAATCTTCCTTATTTTTCTCTAAAGCTTCTAAACCAAGTTGCGTTATTGAATAATACCTTCTCCTAGCCCCTGTAGTTTCATCTCCCCAATATGAAGTAATTAACGAAGCCTGCTCAAGTCTCCTAAATGCAGAGTATAAAGTAGCTTCCTTTAATTCATATTTATTATTTGTTTTTTCCTTAATCGCTTTATTTATCTCATATCCATAACTATCCTTCTCAACCAAATGCGATAAAATTATAGTTTCTGTATGACCTCTTATTATATCTGATGTTATAGACATTAGCTCACCTCTTATTTAATTTATAAAATATTTTATATTTATATTATATACATATATACCTCGCCTGTCAAAGTATATTTGTATAAGGTATATAAAAATTTATTCGCAATAATAGCATCTTCTATACAATTTTAAATTATGCAAAACATTAAATCAGAGTAGAGAGTAGAGAGCAAAGAGTAGAGTGAACGATGATTTTTCTCCGTTTCACTACGAAAAATCTTAAAACTTATTTTTGATTGCTTACGCAATCACATCATTACTGTTGTCAGCGAAGCTGAGCAACACTTAAGTTTAAGATTTACCTGATGCAAGGAAAGGTAAATCATCCTTCACTCTACTCTCTACTCTCTACTCTTTACTCTGAAAAAAAGTTTCTCAATCTTTAATCACCTATGTACTAAATCTTTATTTTACTTCTTCAAATTCTTTTCCTTCATAAAATAATATTGCAGCTCCTACTGCTGTTGAAAATTGTCCGTTTTGTGGTCTAAGAAAGTTTATATGTTTAAACATTGCCTCAAACTTTTTAAATATTTCATCTGCTTGAGGTACATTAACTAAATTTCCTGTAAATACAATATTATTTATGCTATAAATTTTTGTTGAAAAAACGGCCATTACACCTATAGTTTGAAAAACTAAATTAATAATACCTAATGCCATATCCTCCCTTGAAGCTAAATCACTAATCTTACCAAAATTAGATGCTGTAGCATAAGAAGGCAAACTTTCTGATTCCTCGCTAATTAAATCAGATATATTGAGATCTATTTTTGACAAATCACCCTTATCGGCAGCTTTAACCAAATCATTAAAATCACGAACATTTAGCATTGCATTTGAAAGCCCCATAAGCGTTCCTCCGCCAACTCCAGTTCCACCTATATGCTCTATGCCTTCCTCACCTGACATTACAAAAGTAGTTCCTGTACCCATGCTTACAATTATTGCTTTTTTTAATCCACTTAAAAATAATCCGCCTCTACCAATAGCATTAAATTCATCTACTCTGCCAGTTGGAATTCCATGTATATTTTCTTTTAACTGCTCAGAGCCAACTCCTGTTACCATAATCCTATCAACATCTGAAATTGCTAACTTGTTAACTGTTACAAATTTCCCAAAGGCCCCATATATTGATGAAATAGGATCACTTGCTTTTACACACATTGAGCTAAACATCTGACCTTTTTCAAATCCAACGATTTTTGTAGTACTTGTTCCCACATCTATACCAATAATTTTAGACAATTATTACACTCCCCTCAAATTATATACAAACTCGCTTTTTTCCATAATGCTATATTTTTCACATTCTTCTATAGATTATATAATAATTAGCTTAATTCTACTACAGCAATTAAACAATTTAATTTAATTTTCGATATATATTATTGTAATACTAAAGATATACCATCTCGAAACTTAAAATTCATTTGTGCCAAAATGCCATCTTCTAGGCATTATGGTTCACATGAATTTTAATAGTTGAACTGGTTTATCTATATATACCAGCAAAACTCATTAAAATATTAATCTAGGAGTGAACTTAATGAAATCTTTTACCTTTAGCTCTATTGCTGAAACCCTATCACACATTTCATCAAATCCGAATATGGGATACGTAATATTTAGTACAGTTGATAATGTTAAAAATTTATCCTTAAATTTAAGTGATAATGTTGTCCTTTGCTCAACTGCTGGTGAATGTACAAACCAGGGATATAAAAATGGTGTGATAACTGGATTTGAATATTCTCTCGAAGAATGTGAGGTAAATACAGTTGAAATTTTATATCCACCAATAAAAAGCAAAAAAAGGCTCGAGGATGCTTACCTTAAAGTAAAAAATAATCCAAATTCTTTTTTGCTTCTATTATGTGATGGTCTTTCAGGAATGGAAGAAAGTATTTTAACAACTTTATTTTTTATAAAAGACGATTTTAAAATCATAGGTGGAAGTGCAGGTGATAATCTAAAATTTGATGAAACTGCTATATATATAGGTTCAAAAAAAGTACATAGTGCTGCTTTATTTTTCAATTATAAAAAGCAAGTACAAATATTAAAGGAAAATATTTATATCCCAACAGGGGATAATCTTCTAATTACAGAAGCTGATCCAATAAATAGAATTGTAAAAAAATTCAACGGTAATCCTGCAAGTACAGAATACGCTAAGGTTCTTGGTGTAAAAGAATCTGAACTTCAAAGTAACTTTATGAATCATCCACTAGGCAAAGTCTATAAAGATGATATTTTTATTGCATCTCCTATGAAGATTAACACTGACAAATCAATTACTTTTTATTGTCAACTTCTTCCTAATACCTTTGTAAATGTTCTTAAGCCAACTGATGCCATATCAAGATTAAGAACTACATTAAATTCAATTTCAATAAAAGCAAATTTTATTTTTCAAGTTAATTGCATTTTGAGAAGTTTAAAATTTCAAGGAGAAAATTTATGGTCAGCTTATGATAAAGAAATTCTTAGTTTTTGCCCAAACGCAAGTGGGTTTGTAAGCTACGGGGAACAATTTTATAAAAACCACTCAAATCAAACTTTGGTTATATTAGTAAGCGAATAATTTTTAAGCGAGGTTTTCTTAATTATGATAAATATTTTTAACAACCACAAAAAAAACACATTTTCTCATGAAGTAATAGAAACAACTCAAACCCCAAATTACACTGATGAAATATTTGAATTAAATAATGAAATTCAGAAGCAAATTAATAGTTTACTTACAGATGAAGGTTCTATGACTTTGGCATTTAATTCTTTACAAGAAGGTTCAAAATATACAACTTCTCAAATAAATGAAGTAAAAGAACATCTAGATTTATTATCAAACAATAGCGAAAACACACAAAAATTGGTTAGCAATGTATATAATAGCCTTGATACTTCATCAACAGAAATTAGCAATGCAAAAAATGAAATGCTTATATTGCTTAATCAAATAAATAGCGTTTCTAATACATTTGAAGAATTTTTCAATTTATTTTCCGAGCTTCAAAAGCACTATAAAAGTATAAAAAACTTTGCCAATATTATAAATGAAATAGCTGATGAAACAAATTTACTTTCATTAAATGCTTCAATTGAAGCTAGTAGAGCTGGCGAACATGGAAAAAGCTTTTCTGTTGTTGCCAATGAAATCAAAACACTATCTCTCTCTACGCAAGAAAATGCCAAAGATATAATGGAAGTTATAAATTTAATGACAGATTCCATGTCATTATTAAGCAGCAAAACACAAGAAGGTAAAAGTGCGCTATCTAATACTACAAGTTTGGTTGAAAATTCAAATTTAATATTAAATAAAATAACAAAATCAGAAAATGATGTACTTGCAAATATAAATCTTGTAAAAAGCTCTCAAGATGATAATCTCGGAGGAATTCAAGAAATAACCGCAAATTTAACTAACTTAGTTAATAAATCTGAAAACGAAAACTTAGAACTTGAAAACTTAATTTTAAACGTACAAAAGAAATCAGATTTTTACCTTTATATTTTAAATCATCTTAATCAAATTAAACTTCTGCAAGAAAAGGAATAGTATTGACTTTTATAATTCTATATTATAAAATGAAGCAAAATAAATAAAAAACATGGCAGAGTAGATAATTGTTGGTTATACGCCCAAAGGACGGGGAGTTGCTTTTGTGGCGAAAAGCGTTAATGTTTACCGTACATTTATCGCATCCCGCTGCTACATAACGGAGTTAATGATAAATCACTTGCAGCTTAAATTGTACATGTTCCAAAATGTAAATAAGCTTTATTACCTAACACGTTTTATCATATTCCCTCCTATATGTGGCTAAATGCCATATTTTATAGGAGGTATTTTTATGGAAAATTTTAATAACATTTCACTGTTAAAATCCAATTACTGGATTGCAGCAGCTTCAGAACTAAAAAAACTAAGAACTCTTACTTTTGCAAGTATAATTATTGCATTTAGCTTAGTTATCAATTCTTTTTCTATTCCTGTAAGTGAAAATCTTCATATTTCGCTAACCTTTTTAGTATTTTCTCTTGGATCACTGATATTTGGTCCAGTTGTAGGCTTATTTGTTGGTGTTGTTTATGATCTCCTTAATTTTGTAATGCTTCCATCTTCATTTTTCTTTCCCGGATACACTCTATCTACCATGTTGGAATTCTTTATTTACGGATTATTTTTTTATCATAAGCGTATTACAATTTTTAAAATTTTTCTTGCAAAATTTTTAGTTGATTACGGCATTCATGTATTTCTTGGTTCACTTTGGAGTAAAATCTTATTTAATAAAGGATATATTTATTTCTTTACAAAAAGTATTATAAAAAATACTATCATGCTTCCAATAGAAGTTATAATTTTAGTTTTATTACTTCAAGCACTGCAACCTATACTTATTCGTATGGGGATTATACCAAAGCAAAATTGTGAAAGGATACCACTTATATAATTATTAAATGGGAGGAATTTTAAATGAATACATCTGATAAACAATATTTGAATATAGTAGAAAATATCTTGTCAAAAGGATACTATAGTCAAAACAGAACTGGTATTGCAACTTTTAAGTTGCCACATCAGATTATGCAGTTTGACTTATCAAAGGAATTTCCTATATTGACCACAAAATTTGTAGCTTTTAAAACTGCTGTTAAAGAACTTCTTTGGATATATAGAGATCAATCAAATGACGTAAAAAAATTACAAGAACAAAATGTCCACATATGGGATGAATGGATGCTGGAGGATGGCACAATTGGAAAAGCTTATGGATATCAAATATCAAAATTTAAGCAAATCGATAAGCTAATAGATACTTTAAAAAATGATCCTCAAAGTAGAAGAATGATAATGTCCATGTGGAATATAGCTGATTTACCTGATATGTCACTACAACCATGCTGCTATGAAACTCTTTGGGATGTTGAAGGCGATAGATTAAACTGCATGCTTGTACAAAGAAGTGGAGATATTCCTCTTGGCGTACCATTTAACATGTGCCAATATGCCGTATTAGTAAATTTAATTGCCCATGTAACTGGCTTTAAACCTGGAATTTTTACACATGTTATAAACAATGCCCATATATACGAAAATCAAGTTGATGGTATGAAACTTCAACTTACTAGAAAAAATGAAACCTACGACGCACCTACACTTTGGATAAACCCAGAAATCAAAAACTTTTACGACTTTACAATAGATGATATAAAGTTACTTGATTATAAGCATCACGATAAAATAAAAATGGAGGTATCTGTCTAAATGTTAAGCATGATAGCAGCTGTAAATGAAAATAATGTAATAGGTAAAAATAACAAACTCGTATGGCATATACCTGATGATTTAAAAAGATTTAAAAAATTAACCACAGGTAAAGCTATTGTTATGGGCAGAAAAACCTTTGAATCCCTGCCAGGAGTTCTTCCAAACAGAAAACATATAATTATAACTCAAAATATGAACTATACCTATGATAACGATAATGTAGAAATAGTTCATAGTATTCAAGAACTTCTTAAATACAAGGATTGTAGCGATGAAATTTTTGTTATAGGTGGTGGAAAAATTTACAAAGAACTCCTTCCCCACTGCCAAAAATTATATCTAACAAAAGTACATTCAAATGAAGAAGGAGATACTTATTTCCCTAGCTTTGATATGAATAACTATAAAGTATTAGAAAGTGAAGAACATGATGATGGTAATACTAGATTCACTTTTTTAACACTAGAATTAATGTGAAGCGTAAAAAAAGAGTAGAGAGTAAAGAGTAGAGAGTAGAGTGAATGATGATTTTCTTCCGTTTCACTACAGAAAATCTTAAAACTTATTTTTGATTGCTTACGCAATCGCGGCATTACTGTTGTCAGCTTCGCTAACAACAGTTAAATTTAAGATTTACCTGACGCAAGGAAAGGTAAATCATCCTTCACTCTACTCTCTACTCTCTACTCTATTTTAATCTTCTTCCAATTACCTTATTGGTGAAGGTTTTACATCTTCCGGAATAGGACATGTGTAAGCTTCATTTCCAAGTCTTCTTTTAAATTCATCTTTAGCCGCAGCCAATATTTCTTGATTTTCAAATAACTCAACTGCTGACAAAGCAAGTACTTTACCCGCTTCAAGCATACCCTTATGAAACAATTCCTCTTCACCCTGTGCCACAAGCTGCCATGAATGTCCTGGTGTATCCTTTGCATAGCAAACTGTTGTAATTTGTGCAGTTGGAGTATTCCAGCTTACATCACCAACATCCGTTGATTCTGGGAGTACTTGGTTTGTTGGTTTATATGGATAAACTATATCTATAATAGCTTTATTTTTGATAGCCATAATTATTTCTTTAGCCTCTAAACCATAATAAACTTTAAGTTCGTCTTCACTTACTTTTTTTTCTCTTTCGCTAAAACTTTTCCTTATTTCTTTAGCAAATTCTATATCTTTTTCATCTATTGGGACTGGTCCTACTTCTTTAAAGCTTTTGTAAAGAACTTTATCTAGGGTATCATTAAGAATAAGATTTGAACTCCCTCTATCAAATACTATTTCAAGCTCCGTATCTGTCATTAAGGCTGCCCCTTTAGCAATATTAATAACTCTATTATATATTTCTCTTGTATCTTTCATTTTAGGCGCACGTATTTGATACAAAACTGATGCATTGGCTTGTACTACGTTTGGAGAAAATCCACCACCATCTATCATTGCATAATGAATACGAGCTTCTTGAATTACATGTTCACGAAGATAATTTGCACCTACATTCATAAGTTCTACAGCATCTAAAGCACTTCTCCCTAAATGTGGACATGCTGCTGCATGAGCGCTTTTACCATGAAATTTAAAATAAACTTGAAGTGTAGCTAAAAAATTCATCGCCCAAACGGCGTTTTCACTTCCTGGGTGCCAAGTTAAAGCTGCATCAACATCATTGAAATATCCAGCTCTTGCTATGTACGCTTTTCCAGAACCACTTTCTTCTCCAGGACATCCATAATATCTTACTGTACCTTCTATATTATGCTTTTTCATATATTCTTTGACAGCAAGTGCTGCTGAAAGTGAACCTACACCTAATGCATGGTGTCCACATCCGTGACCTTTTCCACCATTTTCAATAGGCTTTTTATATGGTACTCCTGATTCTTGACTCAAACCATAAAGCGCATCAAATTCTCCTAAAAAAGCTATTACAGGCTTACCACTTCCAAAGCTTGCAACAAATGCCGTTTCCATATCTGCAATACCTTTTTTGACTTCAAAGCCCTCTGCCTTCAATACCTTACAAAGGATTTGTGAAGATTTATATTCCTCAAATCTAGTTTCGGCAAGTGCCCATATTTTATCACTTAGTCTAGAAAACGCATCTCCATTTTCTTCTATATACTTTAGTATCTCATTTTCATAATTCATCTGTAAATTGAATCCTCCATTTTTCATCTGTAAATCTCATATAATTTTACTTAAGCTACCTCTAAAAATTTATTATACCTTAAACCTAAATAAAAAAGCCACCCTAATTTGAGTGGCTTTTTTTACATTACTTGCATTTATTCAAACACATCAACAAGATTATTAAATATATCTTTATTTGCTTTTAATTTCATATCATTTCCAAGTACACATATACAATTCTTATCATTAACATCCTTCAAAAGTTTTGAGAAAGCTTTTATGTCATCCTTTTTAGTACTTAAAACTTCATCTCTTTCTTTTTGAATATCGCTATCAGTAATTCCTTTAAAATAATTTTCATCTGAACGCTCACCTTTTTTTCTAGGTGTTAAAGGAGAATCTAAACTTGACACTGTTCCAATAATATATTTTGTCATTTCATAATCATCGGCATTGAAATTTTCGATAAATTTTGGTACTTCATCATAAACCTTTATAGTTTCTTTAAGATTAGGATCCCTATAAGACCAAAAAATCAGGTTGCCATTTTGAGCCATAGAAATTCCGCATCCATAAGCTCCCCCCATAACTCTTACGTTATTCCATAAATAATCTAAAGATAATATATTTCTTAAAACTTGCAATTTACCTGAATAATCATAACCAAGTTTTTTAAAATTAAATCCCTTAATTACATATTGAACTTTGCTTGAAGTTATAAGCGCTTCATTATTAGATGAATTTTCAAATGCAGGTAATTTTCCTTTATTGTTTGTATTTTTAGATTTAAGCTTTAATTTATCGATGTTATTTTCAAATGAATCAAAAACATCTTTTTCTCCTGTTAAACCTATTACTAAATTATCTTTATTAAATACTAATTCACAAACTTCTTTTAAATTTGAGGCTATTTCTGTAGATTTGTTATCTACATCTTTATCAAGTTCACATATGAATTTATAGTATTCTAATCCGTTTAATTTTTCATTGCATTTACCTGATGCTGAAAAATACGATGTAAGTCTTTTTGCAGCAACTGATTGACCACCTTCATTAATAGCCATTTCATTTCTTGATTTTACTTCCTGAATTATTTCTTTTATTCTCTTCTTATTATCAAATTTGCTTGAATGCATAATTTGCTCTATAAGTTCAAATGCATCTCCTACTTTGTCTGGAAGTACTTTTGATTTAACAGTGAATTTGTGATAATATTCATCATTGTTATTCTTATTAGTATACACATTACTTACAAAACTTATATCTCCAGTTTTTATATTTATCTCATTTGCTAATTCTTCATATTTATATTTTTCAGTATCCACTCTTCCTAAAAATTCCTGAAGTAAAGAAATATATTGTAATTTATCCTCTGGAATACCCAAACAATCAAAATATAAGTTAAAATAAACAATTTTATTTGTAAATATTTCATGGAAAAGTGTCTTAACACCATTAATATCTTTTTCAGTACTAGGAAGTGCTTCTGCTTTTTTGTCTATATCTTCTAAAGAAAGCATAGGGAGTTTTCTCAAATCTTCAGGTGAATCTTGACTTGATTGTCTTTTCTTTAAGCTTTCAGTTTCTGAAACAAGCTTATTTATTTCATCGCTGCTTAAAGCTTCCTTTACTCCTTTTAATTTTTCCGCAAGCTTTTTAGCAGTTTCTTCAGCAATTGTTTTTGAAGGCTTAACTACAACAAAGCTCTTATGATTGCTATTTAAAATATACTCTTCAATTAATTTTTCAAAATAATTTTCTGTTAATCCCTTCTTAACCTTTGCTAAGGTATCTTCAAATTTTAAATTTATAAGTGGACTTTCATCATAAAGCCAGCTATCCATTGCCTTAACACTATAAACAAGTCCCTTTGGCATATTTCCATAGTCTGCTTCCCTCATTTGAAACTCTTTAACATTTATTGCTGCTTCAATTAACTTTTTATCAATTCCATCTTTAACAAGTTTATTAAGCGTATCAGTTACAATCTTCTCTAAATCATCCTTTTTGTCTTCATTTGAGTTTTTAACGACTATTGATAAATATGGCTGAATAATACTATTGTCATACATTCCAAATACATCTTTTCCTATTTCTGCATCAATAAGTGCTTTTTTAAGCGGTGCAGCTGGACTTTCCAATAATAAATATTCAAGTACATCAAATGCAAAATATGTTTCTGGATTTGTGGATTTTGATACAGCAAAGTTAAGGCTTAAATATGTTTTATCCATTTCTGATTCGTTAGGCAATATAGGATATTCTTCTACAACCTCGGCATCCTTTCCAATAGGGTTTTGAATTGCAATGCTTGAATCTACATCTATTCTGTCGTAAGCACTTAAGTACTCCCTATCAAGGAATTCTAATTTTTCCTCTAAATTCATAGTTCCATAAAGATATATGTAGCTATTTGCAGGACTATAGTATTTTTTATGTGATGCTATAAAATCTTCATAAGTTAAATCTGGAATATTCTTAGGATCACCACCTGATTCAAAACCATAAGAAGTATCTGGGAAAAGTGAATTTTGTATTTTTCTCATTAAAATTCCTTCTGGTGATGAAAAGGCTCCCTTCATTTCGTTGTATACAACACCCTTGTAGGTTATATCTTCCTCAGCACTGTTTAATTCATAGTGCCAGCCTTCCTGCTCAAGTATTTGTTTTGTTTTATATATATTAGGGTGAAGCACTGCATCCATATATACATCAATTAAATTTAAAAAATCTTTATCATTCTTACTTGCAACCGGATACATTGTCTTATCACTAAAAGTAAATGCATTCAAAAAAGTGTTTAAAGAACCCTTAAGAAGTTCTACAAATGGCTCTTTAACAGGATACTTATTAGAACCACATAGTACAGAATGTTCAAGAATATGGAATACACCAGTACTATCTTTAGGTGGAGTTCTAAAACTAATTGAAAATACCTTGTTATCATCATCATTTTCTAAATATAAAAGTTTTGCACCACTTTTAACATGCTCAAACATAAATGCTTTTGAATTTATTTCCTTAACATCTTCTTCACTTACAAATTTAAAACCGTGGTAAACATCGTTTTGCTTAAAAGAATTCATTATTATTCCTCCTTACGTAGTATACTTCTATATTTCCTTTTTTATAATCCAAAAATACATCAAATATAAATATGATATTATTATAGCAAATATTTATGTAAAATTATACCTTAATAAATTCATTAAATTATTTAATTTTACATAATTAGCTTAATATACTTATTTTTTAAAAGTTCCATTATCTCTGAATATTTATTTCTACTTAGAAGTACTTCGCCATTATATCCTTCAAACATAATAGAATAACTTCTTGATTCTGAATTCACCTTTATAAACGATATCATAGCTAAATTCACAATAAACGATTGATAGCATCTATAAAAGTTATATTCTTTAAGCATTTCTTCAAGTTTATTCATTGAATAACCTAGTAGCAATACCTCTTTACCATCAACACATACTATTCTATTTTTTCTATCGTATCTTTCAACAAATAAAATGTTGTTTATTTTTAATAATTGATACCCAATACTTGTTTTAATCATAATACTTCTGTCCAATGAATTCCTCTTATACTGTAATAAGTCATAAATGTATATCACTCTATTGAATACTCTTCGCATTTCATCACCACTTGGAGGCAAGCAAAAATATTCAGCACATCCACATTGAAAAGCAGCATATGCATAACTTTTATCTCTGCAATATAGCACTATCATAATTTCAGGATAATTATACTTAAGACTTGCTGCAAGGTATGTTCCATCTCCTCCAGTCATGGGATTAAATTCTGCATTTGAAAACACAGCATCTACAGCATTCTTTTGAACATATTCAATTGTTTCTTCTGCACTTGCGAAAGAACCTATAATTTCAAACATGCTATAGAATTTCAAAATTCTAATAATTTCATCTCTGATATCATCATTTTTTTCAGCAACAACAACCTTAATTTTCATTTCATATCACCTTGCATTATTTATTATATTAAGTATAATATATCCACTTAATCAAAACAAATTATTTATTTTTTCCAAATTTTTCAAATAGTTTTATAACCTTTGTACTATCCCCTTTATATCCTTTTAATCCTATGGCAAATGGTCCATTACGTTCTGGCCACATTATATTACCCGAGCCCCACAAATCAATATATCCATTATTTTTCAAGCTATAATATGCCTTATATTCAGCACTGCCTTTTACAAGATTTTTTACATCCCACCAGTATATTTCTATACCATTATACAGTTGTGCCTTGGTTGCAACTCCATCTGTAAGACGATTATGTTTATCGAGGCTTATAAGTCCATTATCTGCAAAATATTTAACAAGATCATCATATGTCATATTCCATACTGGACTATTTTTATCATCTGACTTTACAACCTTCAGATTTTCCTTATTAGTAGGTTTAGTAAAATCCTTTGAAAATCCAACAAAAGACACTGCAGAAGCAAATATTAATATTAAAAAGATAGAAAATATAATAGTAAGTTTCTTCATATTACGCTCCTTTCTAACAAACCATATTTCTCAATGTAATCTTTATAAGTTTGACTTGTCATTAAAAGTTCTTGGTGTGTACCTGATGCCTCTAAGCGCCCATCATTTAGCACTATTATGTTATCTGCCTCAATTACTTCCTTCATATCATGTGAAATAAAAATAGTAGTTTTACCTTTCATCAAAGTCTCTATAGCATATTTTATTGAATCTCTTGACTGATAATCAAGATTTGCTTTAGCCTCATCAAGCAAAATATAATTTGGCTTTTGGATTATAGCTCTTGCAATGGCGATTCTCTGCTTCTGTCCTCCAGATAGTTTTCCACCACCCTCACCTACATTTGTATCATAACCTTGTGGCAGATTTATAATAAAATCATGGGCATTTGCTAGCTTAGCGGCACTTATAACCTCATCATCTGAAGCCTGTCTTTCTAAACCATATAATATGTTTTCTCTAACTGTACCATCAAGAATCAAAGCATCCTGAGATACATAGCTAAACTGCTGTCTTAAATTTTGAAGATTATATTCAGATATATCGTTTCCTTCACCTAAATAGATCGCTCCAGAGGTTGGATTATATAATCTAAGTAACAACTTAAACAAAGTAGATTTACCGCCTCCGTTATCACCAACAATTGCTGTAGTTTTACCATATGGTATTAAAAGAGATAGATTATTAAATATTTCATTTCCCTTATTATATTCAAATGAGACATTTTTAAAAATTATATTTTTTTCTTCGCCATTATTGTCAATTTTCTTTACATTTCCCGTATTTTCTTCATCCATATCAAGAATGCGATTAGCATGTTCAAGGACTCCTTGAGTTCCCTTAATACCTTGATAATCGGTCAAAATTTCAGCAAGGTATTGATTTACATTTCCAGTGTAAGTATTAAAAGTATTTATTCCAGTGGGTTCCATTTCTCCTTTTCTAATCATTGAAGAGCCTATAACTGCAACAAAAACTGTACACAATTTAGTATAAATAGAATTTATTGATACTTGGACTGCAGACATGAAAGCAGAATAAATTCCAGCCCTATATTGACTGTTTATTGCCTTATATCCTTCTTCTATTTCGTATTCTTCTATAGCTTGTGTCTTTACAAATTTAGCACTGGACAAATGTTCCGAAAAAAATTCCGTCATTTTTTTTGAAGCATTATAATTTTTTTTCATCACCTTATACTGAAGTCTTCCTACTATAAAAAACATCGCCACAGCTAGAGGAATTAAAAGAAACAAATAAGTTGTTACTGTTGCATTATATTTATAGATAATTATATATGCCTTAATAAATCCATAAACTGAAGAAGCAAAAAGAGATATCATAGTTATTGTAGTGCTAGCTTGTTCAACTGAAATAGTTACCCCTGAAACTAGTGATGACGGCTGTTCTTTGTCAAATTCTTTCATAGATATGTGAACAATTTTGCGCCATATTATTTCCCTAGCTCTTAATATAATTTTTTCACTTCCATATGCTGTCATCATATTTTGAAATAACGCTATAATTGAATTGATTACTGTTATAAACACATATCCAAGAATTGTTGAATTATATAAGTCACCTTTATTTATAAGAATTGTGTATTTTGAAAGTCTTAGCATCAACTCAGCATTAACAATTCCAAGCACCATAGCTACTATAAACATCCACCATGGAATTTTAAATTTTGTATAAAAACGAAAAAATGGTTTCCAAATTTTTTGCTTTTTTACTTTTTCCATTATAGTTTCACTTCCTTACCATTAACAAACTGTTGATAATATTTGCATCTTGAAAATAATTCTTTATGCGTTCCCGCGTCTATAACATTTCCTTTCTCCAATACAATAATATAGTCTGCCTCAATTACATTCTGTATGTCATGTGAAACAAAAACTGTTGTTTTCCCTTTCATTACCTTTTTCATAACTTCTAGAGCATGAACCTTTGATTTTATATCCATTGCTGAAATTCCCTCATCCATTAATAGATATTTTGGCTTTTTAAGTATAACCCTTGCTACTGCAATTCTTTGTTTTTGCCCTCCTGAAAGTTTAGAGCCACTTTCTCCAACCTGTGTATCATATTTTTCTGCAAATTTATGAATAAAATCATAGGCACCAGCCTCTTTGCATGCATAATCAATTTCCTCATCTGTCACTTTATGTTTTACACCTAGTAATATATTCTCACGTATAGTACCCGAAAACATCATACTTTCTTGCGTAACATAACATATATTCTCACGATAACTTTTCATGTTAAAGTCATTTATATCTATATCGCCAATTGTTATTTTTCCATTATCTAGTTCATACAAATGGTCAATCAAATTAAGCATTGAAGTTTTACCGCTTCCAGATTTACCTATTATGAGCGTAGTCTTACCTTCAGGTATTGACAAATTAAGATTTTTAAATATATAACTTTGTCCCAAATTAAAGTCCACATTATGAAATTCTATATTACCAGAAATGTTCTCCGCCAACTCATTTGTTCCTCTAGATTCATTTTGTTCCGCAATAATATTTGCCACACGCTTCGTAGCTCCTTGAGAAGCCTTAAAAGTTACCCAATTTCCAGAATATGATGATAATGTATTAACTACTGAAGTTGAAAAAGCAAAATAAGCCACCCATTGTGCCAGCGTTAAAGTGCCATTAGAATAAAATCCTCTTCCAACCATTATAACGAAAATAAACTGCAAAGCACCAGCTACAGCATATATAGGATTTCCAAGATTCCTAATCCAATTATTTTTCACCCTAAAATGATACAAATCTCTCATTTTTTCAATTCCATTTGCAGCTTCTTTATTTTCTGTGCCAAATGACTTAATTAACAATATATTATCCACTTTTTCTGCAATATTTCTGGTAAGTTCTGCATTCTTTCTATTGACAGTATCATTAATACCAAAGTTCAACTTACCCATTACAAATGCAATTAGTATAATAATAGGACATACTGCTATGAGTGAGAACATAAGATTTTTATTATATGTTCCAATTTTCGCAAATGTCGCATATAGCATATAGCTTGATGTAATAGCTTGTATAAAGACATTCATAATAAGAGTACCAATAACAGAAGTATCAGTTGTAATACGCGATAAGAGTTCTTTAGGTTGATTTTGAGTATAATATTTCATTGGTATATATACAATCTTTTTCCACAAAGTACGCATTAAATTACGGCTAATGCGAGCAATACAAATATTGCTTACAATTGAGCTTATAGTTCCAATAATCATGTTTACAAAAGTATATATTAAAAAAGGGATTATTACTCCTACAAAACTAACATTTCCAGCGAACATCTTTGCCGAATATTCCGTAACATTAATACCTATTTTAACTAAAAAAACACTAAGCGCAATGTAAGCGGCAATCCACAAATATGGAAGTCTACCTTTCCATAACATATGAAAAAACTTTTTTGCAGAACCTTTATCTGCTATAAGAACGCCATCAAACATATTATTTTTTACTTTATTGTTAATTTTCACAATTTATTTTCCTCCTTATTACGTTAGATTAAAGTTTGTCGCACTGAAAAATGTTAAGTTCAATAATTTCCAGTGCGACAGCCACTTTTTTATTATATATTATTTATTTTTCTTACCATCAAAGCTTATTGCAAAACCTTTATAGTATGCATCAACATGATAAGTATATTTTGTTGCCTTTAAATCATTTTTGTGTTTTGTATTCATTGCTGAATAATACCGTCCTTTAGAATCACTTGTATAACCTGTAATTGTATGTCCTCCTTTTTCCAAAGCCAAATAATTCGCATAAGCTGCTCCTAAAGGCTCTCCTCCAAAATAAAATATTGTAACTCCGTCAGCATAACTCCAAGAAGAAGTAGCAAATGAAACTTGGTTATCTTTATCATCCACAGCATTACCACTTTTATAAGTAGTCTCAAGATCTGTAAATTTAGCAGGATTTGAAATATATCCTTTTTCCTTAAATAGTTTAGCAAGTGAAAGTGCTGAATCCATGTAAGCAAGTGTATCCGCTTTATTGTCTATTGATTTAAAATCATTGATTACAGCATCTTTTTTAGCATAATTGCTTGCAAAGGCAACTGCAAACGACCCATTAACTGCCGATGTATTAAGAATTGCAGCACCTCCTCCTAAAGCAATTACTCCATTATTATTTTTCATAGAACTATAATTTTCATAATTATTTGTTTTATTTGCTTGATCCCACCATAGAAGCCATAAACCATTGTAATCATATGCTTTATCAGCAATATTTGTTTGGGTAAACTTGCCACCTGTTTGATCCTTAAGATATCCTTTCGTTGAATTAATATCAACAGGTTTAGCATCTTCGGAAATATACCCTTTGGATTGTAAATATTTCACCATATCCTCGTATGAAGAAAGTTCTGCATTTATTTTTTTTATTTTAGGAACTTTTTTTAGACTATTAAAATATTCAACCATTAACTGATTCTTAGTAGGTTTGTCCCCTCCCTGACTGCTACATCCTGATAAAATCATAAGTATCATACATAAAGATAAACATATGATTGTGACTCTTTTCAATTTAATTTTTAACATTCCTTTTCATCTCCCTATTCCACATAATACATCTATCAAATATGCAATTAATAATTAATTCCGTTCTAAATACAGAATTCATTAACTAATCATCATATTTAATACTACATTTTCATTTGTCATTAAATTTATTATATATTTAATATTTTCACCAGTATATACTATAAGTCTATTCTGTCAGCTTCCAAGCTTATATTGTCATAAATATGAGCGTTGGATTTTTATGCCCACTCAATAGCTTACAAAAATAATAAAACCCAGTAGAAAATCATCTTAACTTTTCTACTGGGTTTACCTCTATAGATATACAACTAACTTAAAAAATGTAAATTATAAGTACCAAGTTTATCCTAGCAGCAATATTTTTCAATTCACAGTTCACGATGCACAATTCACAATGAAGGAAGATTTTCCTCCGCCTTGCTATTGAAAACCTTAAAACTTATTTTTTTATTGCTTGGTCAATAGCACCATTTATGACGCTAAGCGAAGCTTATAATATTTAAATTTAAGATTTACCTGACGAAAGGAAGGCAAATCATCCTTCATTGTGCATTGTGAACTGTGAATTGAAAATATTAGCATAAGGATACATTTGGTACTTATAATTTCAATGTTTCAAGTTGTCTATCTATAATTAGTACATATACTTAGAAATCATTTTTTTTACGTCATTTGGTTGCATTACTCCAATATGTGTTTCTACAAGTTCTCCATTTTTATAAAAATAAATATTTGGAACAGTATAAATTGAATATTTTTCGGCAAGTACTGGATAATCTGTTATATTTGCTTTTACAATATTGACAAATGGGATTTCTGCATTGATATCTTCTAATATTGTAGAAAACATTTTACATGGTACACATGTAGTAGAAAAGAAATCGACAATAACAAAATCCTCATTAATCAAACTTTCAAAATTAGTATCTGTTGCTAACTTAATTGACATGCTAACCAACCTCTTTCCATAAATATTCTTCTACATATTTCTTAATCTTTTTAAAATAATATCCTTGGCACTGTTTTATTTTATAATCTTCAAATAAATTTGATTTTATAGACTCATCATCAGTAATATTACATGTCTCTGTATATTCTTTCTCACTTACGCTAAAGCCTTCTTTATCAGCATAATATTTTCCAACTAAGTAATCATTAAGGCTCTCCCAAGCATTACTCTGTGTCAAACATACTAATTCTTCATATGAGCGTACAGGAATTTTACCTTGAAACTCTTTCTCTGTCATTTTCTTTATATCTAGACCTTCCTCTCTCGCTATATAACTGCATCTTTCAAGCTCAATATTTACTACCTTACCCCAATCCTCTTTTTTTAAGATAAAATCACTTTTTTCTCTCACCTGCTGCATTACATATTTAATTGCAGCATAAGCTGCATTTTCAATACTTTCTTTTTTCTGAAGTTTTATAAGATGACCTCTATAGTCCTCAACCGTCTTAACTCCATCTATTTTAAGTTCCTGTACCATTTCATCTGTAATATGAGGCACCACTCTTTTAACTATTTTATTTATAGTTACTATAACATTATTTTTATCTATAACTACAGTTTTCATATCACCCTCATGCAGCCCTATAACTTCTTGCTCTAGATATAAATTGAAGAGTCCCTTTCCAATACAAATTTTAATATTATCCTTATTATATTTCTTAATATCAGAATTTAAGCTACATATTATGATGTCATCTTTATTTACAATATCTCCGTCAACCCATTCAATTTTACTATTAATCAATCTATTCATTTCTACATCAATTTTTTTCTGATCAGCAGCAAAATTTACCTTATACTGATTAAGTTCAATGTTATTATAATCGTAAAGATACGCTATTCTCGATTTCATAGATATACACTCCTTAATATAATTTGCCTTATTGTTCTTTTAAACACTCTTCAATAGCCTTTACAAACTCATTGGGACAAGAAGACCCCCCATGACAATCTATACCCTTTAGCTTTAATATTACATCTTCAGCATCCATACCCTCAACAAGCCTTTCAATACCAGCAGAATTACCTTTGCACCCACCTGAAAATTTCACATTCATTATTGCTCCATCAATAATATCAAAACTTATTTCTTTAGCACATACTCCTTCAGTTTTATAATTAACGTGCTTATTCATAATTTAATCCTCCCTCGTACAATACAGTTGTATACCGCTCACCCAATAAATATTAGACATCTCCACTACATGTTAAATTAATGCTATAAACATTATGATAAAATTTTGTGTTACTTTAACTCTTATTTTAATTCTATATTTTATTTAGCATTTTTCAATGCGTAGTGACTATTTAGACAGTTTTTCTGCTCATATTGTACTTAAACTCAATATAGGAGGATGTGAAAAAAGGTATTCTATAGGTTTTACTATACCGCACATAAAGCCTTATGAGCGGCTCATAAAAAATAATACCTATATTTTTCACATGCTCCTATAGATAAACCATTTCAACTATAAAAATTCATGTGTATCATAATGCCAAGAAGCCGGCATTTTGATACAAATAAATTTTAAGTTTCAAGGTGTTTTATCTTTAATACTAAATGACAAATAAAATAAAAAAATCATTATTTAAAACTTTTTATGTACTTATTGTAAATTTAAATTAAATGGTGTATTATATTTCTTAGTAAAACGTTTGCACTCATTTGTGCAACCGTTTGCATATCCTATATATTACAAGGGGGAATTAATTAATGAAAAAAGCCAAAAGAACAAAACTTCTAAGCTTTGTAGCAGTGTTTTTCTTTTTATTCAGCTTAATACCTAACTTAGGCACAAACATAAAAGCTGCTGAAAATGAAAACCTGCCTTCTGCTGACACCATTGTTACACTTGTAGGAGACTTTCTAAAGGCACAAGATATGGGAAATGACTGGGATCCTAAAAATACAGCTTCTGTTATGAATGTATTCCCAAATGGGGTATATGAGTTAACTGTTAACTTTAAAAAAGCTGGCAATTACAACTACAAAATTGCTCTAAATGAAAGCTTTGATGAAAATTATGGTGATAACTTTGCAAAGGGTGGTAACAATAAAGCATTAAATGTTACAAAAGCTGGCAAAGTTACTTTTAGAGCAGATTTTAAAAACAAAACATTATATGACTCAATAAATAATCCAGATAAATTTAAAAATACTGCCACCGTAACTGGATCACTTGCCCAAAGTGGTGGAAAGGATTGGACTCCATCTGATGATAGCTATGATCTTGATTACATTGGAAATGGTTTTTATAAAAAAAGCTTTGCCTTAAAGAAAGGAAATTATGAATACAAGGTTGCTTATGATCATAAATGGTCAAATGGAGAAGTTCAAGATAATGTAAAGTTTTCACTGGACAAAGATCAAACCGTAACCTTTATTTCAAATCCTGATTTAAATATATGCACTAATAGTATTTCATCTCCAGAGGTTTCTCTTATAGGTGAAATAAGAAATAAAGGAAATGACAATTGGAATGAAAAACTTCAAGGCTTTGAATTTTCACCATTAAACAATGATGGTGAGTATATTTATAGTTCTTTTATTCCTGAGGGTACTTATCAATATAAAACTTGTCTAAACTATGCATGGGATAACGCTATACCTAGTGGCGCTACTAATGACTCAATAAAAGTACCGACTGGTGGAAAATTTGTTGTTTTTATCTGCGACGTTAAAAATAAAACTGTGTATGATTCAATTAATGATGCTGATAAAGTTTCTACTGCACTAGGACTTAAAGTTGCCCCACAAAAATTGACAAGCCCTACTATAAATGACACTGGTACTGTAACTTTTTCATATAAAAATGATGACGCTAAAGAAGTATATCTTGCCGGCGATTTTACGAACTGGGAAAACAATAAAAAGCCAATGACAAAAGATCAAAATGGTACCTGGACAGTTACTTTAAGACTTGGAGATAGTGCAGCTGCCTATGCATACAAATTTATTGCAGATGGTAAGTATGTTACTGATCCATCAAATTCAAACATAGATAAAGCTGGAAATTCAACTTTTAGCTTTCCAAAATATTCAGGAAGAAAAATAACAGTTCCTGGAACCGAGCAAGTATATGCTGGCGGCTCAAATTGGGACCCTGCATCTGATAAAACCGTAATGTCCTATTTAGGAAACGGCATTTATTCCTTAACAGTAAAAAACATTCCTGCTGGAAGCTATGAATACAAAGTAGCTGCAAACGGAAGTTGGGATGAAAATTACGGTGCAGGCGCAAGATCAGGTGGAGATAATATAACAATGCTTGTTCCTTCCACTGAAGACATTACTTTCTTATATAATGATGATTCACATGTAATCGTTGACTCCACTAGCTACAAAAAAGTTGATGTAAAACTTACTGGCACTGGAATACCTGACGGTACTTATTTGAAGGATGACACACTCTCTGGAATTTATTCTGCAAAGGTTTCTCTTAAAAAGGGAGATTATAAGGATTTAAAATTAGTAATGCAAAATAAAGAAGTGCCTGTAGGCGAATTAAATGTAACCTCTGATAGAATAGTGACTATAAGTTATGATCCAAATACAGATATAGTTTTCAATGACTTGTCTGACAAAAAAATAAATACTGCTGCTTTATACTTTAACTCTAAACTCTCTGATTATAAAGCTCCTTATGGTGCGGTTCCTACAGGTTCAACGGTAACATTTAACCTAAAAGCAGCAAAGGGAGATTTAACTCATGCTTACCTAGTATTACAAACTCCAAATGGCACAGAAAAACTTGAAATGAAACTAGACGGTACTTTTGGAGATGGAAATGCTAAGTGGACTGCAACTTATACACCTACTGCCATAGAAATGGACAAATATTACTTTGTAGTAACTAATGGCTCAGATGTAAAAGCTTATGGCGATGATGATGGGTACTTTGGTCCAGGCGCACCTAATGATCTTGGAAAAGTAAGATTATATGATATGAATGTTTACGATAAAGATTTCAAAACCCCTGATTGGTTTAAAAATGCAGTAGTTTATCAAATATTCCCTGATAGATTTTTTGATGGCGATACTTCAAATGACACTGCTCAAAAAACTGCAAGGGGCAGCCTCGGCTATGAATTCTATAATGATTGGTATTCTATCCCTGAAGATCCTACTCTAGAATTTACGAGTGACGGAAAGCCTAATCCAGATTATAAAGGTACAAAGGGTGATGGTCAGTGGTCTAATGAAATATATGGTGGAGATTTAGCTGGAATACAAAAGAAATTAAATTATCTTCAAGCACTTGGCGTAAATGTATTATATCTAAATCCAATAAGTCAATCTATATCAAACCACAGATATGATACAACAGATTATCATAATGTAGATCCACTATTAGGTTCAATGGATAATTTTGTTTCACTTGCAAAGGAAGCTCATAAAAGAGGTATGCATGTAATTCTTGATGGTGTATTTAATCACGTATCTGATGATTCTATTTATTTTGATAGATATGGCAAATACATGGCTAAGGGAAAACCTATTGGAGCATACCAATATTGGTCTAGAGTTTATGATTTAATGAATTTAAAAGGTTTAAGCCAAAGTGATGCTGAGAAAAAAGTAACTGAAGATTTAGCATCTCAAGGAATAACAGATCTTCACTATAAAGATTGGTTTAATATAAGTAATAAAAAAATTGCAGCAGTTACTGGTGATCCTGAACACTATGACTACGAAGGCTGGGATGGTTATGATTCTATGCCGGTTATTCAAGCTTTAAATGGTTCAGAATACAATGTTACAACTTGGGCAAATGAGATTATAGACGGCCCAAATGCCAATTCAACTTATTGGTTAAAACAAGGTTCTGACGGTTGGAGACTCGATGTTGCAAATGAAGTTTCAGATGAAACCTGGAGACACTTTAGGCAAGCTGTTAAAAATGAAGGCGACAATGTAATCATAGGCGAAATTTGGACTGATGCTTCAAAATACTTGCTTGGAGATATGTATGATTCTGTAATGAACTACAGATTCAGAGGCCCTGTAATGAATTTTGTAAAAGGTACAACCGACGACAATACTACTAAATACAGTGCTGTAGATGCCATGAATGAACTTGAGACTATGAGAGAACAATATCCTAAAGAAGCCTTTGAAGCTATGCTTAACCTTGTGGATTCTCATGATACTCAAAGGATAATCTCAGCCTTTGATGGAGCTCCTAAAGGTACAAAATCTATAGCCGGTGATCCATCTGCTTCTGCACTTGCAAAAATGAAGATGATACCTCTTATACAAATGACCTACCCAGGTGCTCCTTGCATTTACTATGGTGATGAAGCTGGAATGCCTGGTGGTGATGACCCTGATAACCGTCGTGGAATGATTTGGGGTAAAGGAAATCAAGATTTAGTTGAATGGTATGCAACTTTAATTGCAATAAGAAAAAGTAATGCTGTACTAAGAACTGGTGATATATCGCCTATAACTGTTCCTGATGCTTACAAAGATGATGTTTTAGCTTATACTCGTGACGATCCAAAAGATCATGCTGTTATTGCTATAAACAGAAGAACAACCAGCATAAACTCAATTACACTAGCTGTACCTTCTGTACCTGATGGAACAAGACTTACAAATGCTCTTAATCCTACGGAACACTATACTGTAATTGACGGCAAGGTTACTGTAAATATTCCTGAACAATCCGGTGTAATACTTTTATCCGATTACAATTTAACTGGACTTAATCTAACAAACTTAAAAGATGCCTATGATCCAAGTTACATTGTACCTGTTAAAACTACACCTGTTACTCCAGGTAAAACTGGAAATGGAACTACAACAGGAAGTGGAAGTACTACAACAACCGGAAAAACAACGACAACTGGTAATAATTCTTCTTCTAGCTCAAATTCAGTTTCAAAAAATACTTTAGCTGTTCTTCCTAAAACAGGTTCAGCTTTAGATACTGTTTTACTTGTTGAAATTGGGTTTATAATTATACTAAGCGGTGCAGTTTGCTTGGTGATTTATAGAAAGAAAATATTGAAGTAGTTAAAGTGGAGATGGCTGGAAGGTCATCTCCATTTTATTACAATGGTTATCATTTACTTGAGATACAGTTCGCCGTACCATATTGCAACCCCTTCCCTTCATAAATCATATTTATCCTTACTTTCAAATTCAAATTTTCATCATAACTTTTTACACAAAAATATAGATAGACTAAATCAGCCTATCTAATAACTTCTATATTTCTTCAATTTTACAACTATGTTCTTTTCTCTTTGAGTCATAACATATTGCTACTGCTAATATCTTCTTATCCTCATTCTCTTTTCTAAACTTTTCTACATATTCTTTTTTTCTTATTTGATTTATTGCCACCTCTGGAATTTCATCCTTCTTAAGTTCAACTATAAAAGCAGTATCATTCTTTCTTCTAGGGTGAAAAGCAAAATCCGCGTATCCTTTTCCCGTTTTTTCTTCTCTTTCTATTCTATAGGTATCTCTAGCAGAAAGATACGCCAAAGTTAACACACATGATAAACTGTTTTCATCATTATACTGAAGTATTGGTATTTCTGAGTTGTGGACATCATGCAGTATCTCTTCCACAGTTTTTGTATCCCCATTAACTGTTGCTTTTAGCATTCTTTTCGAGCTTTCTAATATCTCAGAAACATAACCAAAGGATTTATCCTTTAATGCCTTTTCAAATTCCTTCATAAGTTCCTTGTTAGGTATTTTTAAATATCCATCATAATAGGATAAAAAACCAAGTACTATCATAGCGGAATATATTTCTTCTTTAGTTCTCGGCACTCCTTGCCCGGCTCTAAATTCCTCATCTATTATAATATCAATTTCCTCACCTGATACCATTTCTATAACATCATCTCTAATTTCTAGAGTATTGTATTTAAGATACTCTGCTACTTCGTCCATAGCACCAGTATTAGTCCAATAACTTTCACAATAGTTATTTTGAAGTGCTTTTACTACTGATCTTGGATTATATACTTTAACTCCTTTTGCAGTTAAATAGCCATTATACCAACTTTCTAATTCCTTAAAACTAATATTTTTATTTTTATTACAAAGCATCTTAACTTCATCTTCCGTAAATCCAAAATACTCATCAAAGGTTCTATCTTTTAAAAATGTAAACTCATCAAACATATTAAGTGCCGAACCACTAGAATACTTCTTTATAGGAAGAACACCTGTCATATATACTAAAGCTACATAAGACTGATCCTTTAAAAGATTTCTCAAAAACTCCAAAAAATTATTTTGATTTTCTAGAAAAAGATTGTTAGTGAAGATATAATCCCACTCATCTAAAACAAAAATAAATTTTTCCTGAGATTTTTCAATGATCCTCTTAAGACTGTCGCTATTACATATATCTTTTATATCAAAGGAGTCTACTAACTCTTTTTTTAATTCATTTATTATATTATTTATATACTCTTCATAAGTTTTCATATTATCAGGTATTTCATTGAAGGATATATTTATCACATTATACTTATTTAAATGTTCAATATAAGTTTCTGATTTGCTTATATTGAGTGTATCAAAAATTTCTTTTGAATCTACTGCCTTAGAATAATACGCTCCTACCATATTAAGGGCACTAGATTTACCAAATCTTCTTGGTCTAGTTACACATACATACTTATCAGAAGTTTCTATAACTTCACTTAACTTCTCAATAAGTAAAGATTTATCCACAAAATATTTGCTTCTGTATAGGTTTTTATAATTTTCTAAAGGCTTATTAGTATTTAAGTATACTGCCATCTCATCTTCTCCTTTCCATTTACTCGCCATAAAAACTATAATAATATATTTATTGGGCTATGTTTTAAATAAGTGTTGATTTTCACACTTATTTAAAACATAGCTTCCTTAAAAACTTCATCCTTAATAAGATATCCCTGCTTACAAAACTACCATTACATTTATTATAGCATAAGCCAATGATCCTTTTAATAGCATTGGCTTATTTCTCAATATTTAATCATATTCTATTTATTTGGGATCACTGTAACCCTTTATATATCTGCACTCTCACCCTTCGTAACATTACCCTTGCGAAGCTTAGCTCTAGCATAAAAGAAAATGCCTACCTGTCCAATTCCAGCCAATGCCCAAGTAACAGGGTAACATGCAAAAAGCACAACCTCTGTATGATACCAGTTAAAAATTGTAGCTAGCCAAATAATTCGCATAAGACAAGCACCTACTAGTGTAGAAATCATAGGTGATATAGAATAACCCATGGCACGTGTCAGTCCTGGATACACGTTCATCATGCCGCAGGTGAAGTATGCAACCATCATGACTTTAATACGCAAAATGCCAAGCTTAATAACCTCTGGATCAGATGTAAAAATCCCAAGCAGCTGTTTTGAAAAAATTACTGTTACACCACCCAAAATAATCCATGTGGCAAAAATTAATGCTGTACACACTTTTGCAATAGTATCAATTCGATTATATTTCTTTGCTCCCATATTCTGTCCAGTAAAAGAAATTGCTGCATTATAATAGGCATTCATTGTCGTACCCATATAGTTTTCAACATTGCTTGCAGCCGCACTAGAAGCAACCATAATAGATCCAAAAGAATTAACCGCTGATTGGATTAGTACATTTGAAATAGAGAACAATAATCCCTGCATTCCTGCTGGCAAACCAATTCTCACAATGTCTTTTAGCTTATGCTTATCAATACACATTTTACGTGGTATAAAACGTACAGCTCCCTCATATCTGCATAGGCACATCATAATAAGCACCACCGAGATATATTCTGAAATTACTGTAGCAGATGCCACACCAGCTACCCCCATATTTAGTACAATTACAAAAAAGAGATTAAATATTACATGTATTGTGCCAGCAATGATAAGATAGTACATAGGACGACGGCTATCACCTACAGCACGTAAGATAGCCGCTGCAAAATTGTATACCATGTTCGCAGGCGTACTGATAAAGTAGATTTTCATGTATATTGTAGACAGCCCGATAATATCCGCTGGAGTACCCATTAGCTTAAGGAGTGGCTTACAAAGTATGATACCCATAACCATGACAATCAATCCACCAATAATGCTAATGGCTATAGAGGTATGAACAGATCTACTTATATCAGCTTTACGCTCTGCACCACAATCCCTGGCTACAACAACAGTCGTACCTACTGATAACCCCATAAATAAAGTTATGATAAGGTTAATAAGTGAACCTGTTGCTCCAACTGCCGCTAATGCCTTACGGCCAGAAAAATGTCCTACCACCACCATATCAGCTGTATTGAACATCAGCTGCAATATATACATCGCCATAATTGGCAAAGCGAAGATAAATATCTTCTTGAACAACGGGCCGTTACACATATCTACGTTACGATTTTGAGAACTCATTATTATATTCGCTTCCTTTTCATTTGCTGTTTTGATATACTTTTAAGTTTCAATGTATTTTATTTTTAATCTATAAAATAAATTCATAATTTTCCATTGTTTATTTTAATACAAGCTATTTATTAATACAATGGCTAAAATAAACTTTCACCATTATATTGGCTCTAATGCTAGGCGCATTGAAAAATCACGCTGAATATTATTTCAACGTGATAATTATAATTTATCTGCTTCAAATCACTGCCGATTCCAATGCAATCCGCGCCACTTTTAATTTAGGTATTATTAACACTTTTCTTTGCTTTGCATAAACTACTATTTCTTGTTATATATTTTTTTAAATCTTGCAAATATTGAAGTAATAAAATAGGCTGTGCACTAATTTCTTAATGCACAGCAATTTCTCTGTAGTTTATTTCTCACATATTATTAATCAAATACACCCTAGCTTCATATGGTCTTAATTTAATTTTCTCAATTTCATAAGAATCAACATTATAATTTGAAATAAGTAGCTCATTTTTGTTATATTTTATATCCTCTGGCAAATCAAATTGAGGGCTTTTATCACTAAAATTACACATTACAAGCAAAGTTTCATTATTTAATTTTCTTAAATATGCATATATATTTTCATCCTCTTCAAGAATAAGCTCATATTTTCCGTAAGCTATAATTTCATGCTTTTTTCTCAAAGCTATAAGCTTTCTATAGTAATTAAACACAGAAGCTTCATCCCCTATTTCTATCTTTGCATTGATGCTTTTATAATTAGAATTTACCTTTATCCACGGTATTCCTTTTGTAAATCCAGCATTAGACGAGTCATCCCATTGAAATGGTGTTCTAGCATTATCTCTTCCTCTTTTATAAATTGCCTCCATCATTTCTTCTTTACTCTTCCTACCACTTCCGACATAATCCCTATATGCGTTAATTGTTTCAATGTCTCTATAATCGTATATATTTTCAAATTTAACATTTGTCATTCCAAGTTCTTCTCCTTGGTAAATATAAGGCGTCCCCTTCATCATATGGATACATGTAGCAAGCATTTTTGCTGACTCTACCCTATACTCTGTATCATTACCAAATCTTGAAACTGATCTTGGTTGATCATGATTACTTAAGTACAAACTATTCCAGCCTTCTTCCTCAAGTACATTTTCCCACTTTGACATTATTCTTTTAAATTCTTTTAAGCTGAATTCACTTTTCCCCCATTTTCCTTCTTCTCCATCGCCTATACCTACATGTTCAAATTGAAATACCATATTAAGTTCATTTCTATTTTCTCCAACAAATTTTAAAGCCTCGTAAGGATTTACACCGGGTGTTTCACCAACTGTCATAATATCGTAGTGACTTAAAACTTCACTATTCATATCTTTCAAATATCTATGAACCCTTGCTGAATTTATATTCACTTCATTTGAATTAGGCTTGTCATCACCATCTTCAATGTCCTTTGCTATTAAACTTATAACATCCATTCTAAAACCATCTATTCCTTTATCAAGCCACCACTTCATCATGTCAAAAACTTCTTTTCTAACTTCAGGGTTTTCCCAATTTAAATCTGTCTGCTTTTTAGAAAATAAATGAAGATAATACATATCTGTATTTTTATCATATTCCCAAGCAGAGCCGCTAAAGTAAGAACCCCAATTGTTAGGCGGTCCACCATTTTTACCATTTCTCCAAATATAATAATCTCTATATTTATTATTCTTTGATTTTCTACTTTCTTTAAACCATTTATGTTCATCGGAGGTGTGATTTACGACTAAGTCCATTACTATTTTTAGGTTTCTCTTATGCGCCTCCTCTAATAAAAGTTGAAAATCTTCCATAGTACCAAATTCCTTCATTATATCCTTATAATCACTTATATCATATCCATTGTCATCATTAGGTGATTTATAAATAGGAGATAGCCATATTATACCAACGCCAAGTTTTTTAAGGTAATCAAGTTCAGCAATTATACCTTGTAAATCTCCAATACCATCACCATTACTGTCTTTAAAACTTCTTGGATAAATTTGATACACAACGCTTTCTTTCCACCAACTTTTTTTCATTATATCAATCTCCTCTTATTGCTTAATTGCTCCTTTAGTAACACCTGCTATAATCCACTTTTGTGCAAATACATAAATTACAACTAACGGTAATAGCGCAAGAATATATGATGCAAATGCTAAATTATAATCCGTACTAAATTGTGATTGAAATACATATTGAACAAGTGGTAAGGTTTCTTGTTCTGGTTTTGTTAAAATAACTAAAGGAAGCATAAAATCATTCCAAGTTGTATATCTATACTGCCAAATTTCTATTATTTATTTTCCCACCTAATTACCAAAATAACATTTTCTCATTATTTAGTATTGAAATTCCCTCCACAAAAAAATAGTCTCCATAAATTAATGGAACATCCAAATTCTTTTGCTGCATAAAATGGCCGGTACCGTGTTTAAGCAAACCCTCTTCTTCCAAATCACCAGTTGTTGCACATTCAAGATACAAATTTTTAAGCATATTTTCTCCTTCATCTGCATAAAGTTCTGCCTCAAATTCCGAAACGTATTTTGATAAAAGTAAAAGCCCACAAGCTGCTATCGCTCCCGCTGAAGAATCTGGATAACGGTATTTTATACTTCCATCCTCTGGTAATCTAAAATCCCAAAGAGGATACTTTTTTCCTTGCATATTAGCCATAAAGTAATGTGCTACCTTTTTGGCTGCATTAAGCATTTCAACATTCTTTGTATACTTATAGGAAAGCGTAAAACCATAGATGGCCCAAGCACAGCCCCTTGACCATGCACTGTTAACATCGAATCCTTGTCCACCAGTTTTTTCTACAACTTCACCTGTTTCTGGATCAAATATAACCGTATGGTAAATCGAACCATCCTCCCTCACAAAATTGCTAAGTACTGTCTTTGCGTGCTCTTCAGCTAAATTTCTAAATCTAGGATCTCCAGTTTCTTCTGATGCCCAATATAGTATTGGAAGATTCATCATAGAATCCATAATAACTACTCCTCTATTATCATCATCTTTATTCCATGGATTCCATGCCCTAATAAAATTTCCTTTTACATTAAATCTTGCCATGAGCAAATTAGCTGCAAGTAAGGCTCTTTTTCTTGATTTGCTATTTCCTGTTATTTTATAGTTTGCTACACTTGTTAATGTCCACATAAATCCCAAATCATGATCTACTAATTCAACATCATTTAATAAATAATCCATTTTTTCTTCACAATTTTCTGCCGTAATTCTTAAACTTTCATTTTTGCTTTTAAGATAAACCCTCCACAAAATACCCGGCCAAAATCCTGCTGTCCACCACTGCGGACTTTCCAATACATAATGCTTATTTTTAACCGAATGCGGAAAACCTGCTCCTATCCTTTCATTATTTATATAAGTTTTTTGTTCAATAAATTTCCAAGCATCTTGTTGCCACTGATTCATAAAAAGCCCCCCCTAATCCCTTAAAACCCTAACTCTTCTGCAACCATGATTATTGTTATTCTATCTTTTTCTTTACGACCATTCCTTATTATTCCTGTATAATTACATACAGAACTTTGTGATTCACAATGCATACATCTGCCAGTTTCGGTGCAAGGAGCCTTATGATGAACTCTTGTTGCATTCATGGGTGCTATTTCTTCTATTCTTCTAAAAGCCTCATCCAAATTTTCTACAACTTTATTAGCACCTGCAACTATAATTACTTTTTTAGGTCCAATAATCATGGATGCAACTCTATTTCCTGACGAATCTGTGTTAACAAGTTCTCCATTTCTTGTTATTGCATTAGTACTTGAAACAAAATAATCTGATAATAACGATTGCCTATAAACCTCATATAATTCCTCATATGACATAGGCTTAAATCTATCAAAGAACTTGTATTTTTCACTTCTAAATTCTTCCGTCATTCCCATAGCTCCAAGAGTTTCTGATCCACCTACAGATATGCTCGCCCCTTCTGGTATTAAATTCAAAACTTTCTTTTTAGCTTCTTCTTTGTCTTCGGCATAATAGCTTACATATCCTTTATCCTTTAAAATTTCAACCATTTCTTTTGCTAATAGTTGATACTTTATTTTTTTATACTTATTCATGCTCGTTGCCTCCAATTAAAATATAATCTTCTAATTTTCCATTACGCCATTTAATGTCAATGCTTTTTCCATTTTTAATCCTCAAGCCTTTAACATAGCCTTCATCAAATTGCTTTGGTAAAGCAGGTAATATTTTTATTTTTCCATTTCTGTCTTGTACAAGCATGTTGGCAATCCCTGCAGTACCACCAAAATTGCCATCAATCTGAAAAGGTGGGTGAGCATCCCATAGATTATCATAGGTAGAACGTGTTAACAGAGTTTTTAAATATTTATATAAATTTTCACCATCTTCTAACATGGCAAACATATTTACAATCCATGCACAACTCCAACCAGTATATCCTCCACCATTTTCTAAACGCAGCATTAATGATTTTCGGCAGGCTTCTACTAACTTGTCATCATCTGCAAATATTTCTGAAGGAAAAAGTCCATATAAATGTGAAATATGTCTATGCCCTGGTTCATTTTCTTCAAACTCCTTATGCCATTCTAAAAGTTGTCCTTTACTTCCAATTTTAAATGGAGTAAGCTTTTTTAATATTTCATAAATATCATCAAGAATATCATCATCTATGTTCAATATTTTACAAGTTTTTTGAAAGTTTCCAAAGACTTCTCTTATAAGTTCTAAATCCATAGCTGATGACATTGCAACACAACTTGTTCCACCATTTTCAGTTTTAAATCTATTTTCAGGCGAAGTAGATGGACATGTAACATATTTTCCATCATACTCAAAAATCCAATCTATAAAAAATAATGAAGCTTCTCTTAATATAGGATAAACTGTATCTTTCAAAAAATTTTTGTCAGGATTATATTCATAATGCTTAAATAATTCGCTTGTTAGCCATGCACCTCCCATAGGCCACATTGACCATGTTACCGAGTTGCTACTTCCCCTATTCTCTCCATGTGCAATACCAGCGGGATTAGTACTGCACCAATAATCTGCATTATGATGATGTACAAAGCCTCTACAATTGTAATGAATTTTTGCCGTTTTCTTACCTTCTTCACAAATCTTTTTTACAAACTCAAAATAAGGCTCCAAGCATTCCTGCAAATTACAACTTTGAGCAGGCCAATAATTCATTTCTGCATTTATATTTGTTGTCCAATTGCTACTCCAGGGAGCTCTCAATTCCCAGTTCCATATTCCCTGTAAATTAGCTGGAAGGCTCCCCTCCCTTGAAGAACTAATTAAAAGATAGCGGCCATATTGAAAATACAGAGCATATAATCCATTATCCTTATTTCCTTTGCGTAAATTTTCAAGTCTTTCATTAGTTGGAAGTTTACTTTGTTCTCCAAGGTATAGTTCCACCTTATCATATATTGACCTATAATCCTTTATATGTGCAGCTTTAATTGCTTCATAGTTCATAATAGAACCAGCTTCATACTTCCCTGGCTTCACCGCAGAAAATGCAAATATTACAGTAGACGCATTAATAATATTGAGTTTGTCTTTCTCTTTTATAATTTCTCCATCAGAATAAAATACTCGCAATTCTGCTTCATATTCCATTCCTCTATGCCCTTGAATAATTGGATTCGCCGCTTCATTAATATATGATGGATCTACATGTTCTGGGCATTTGCCTTTTATTTTAATTCCTCTTTCAGAATATTCAGCACAATATTGTATTTGCGATTCATAAGAAACAGAAAGATTAATAGCCGATTTATCCGAGCTAACCTTCATAAATATAGCCTTAGCTGGATAGCTTGCAAAATATTCTCTTCGATATGATTTTCCATCTGTTTCATAAGTTATAGTTGCAATTGAATTATCTATTTCTAAAATCCTTTTATAATTTAAAACTTCTTTAGAATGGTGAAAATCTAATAATAAATCGCCTAAAGGCAAATAGCTTTCATTATATTCGCCTAGCATATTATCTTGAATAAGCTTCTCTGCCTCTTCATACTCTTCTTTTATTATCATCTGACGAGCTTTATCAAGATACTTAATGGCATCATGATTATTTTTATCATGATAATATCCAGACCATATACTTTCCTCATTTAGACCTAACCGTTCTCTTTCACTTCCTCCCCAAATCATAGCTCCAAGACTTCCATTACCTATAGGTAAAGTTTCTTCCCACTTTTCTGCTGGTTTAGTGTAAAACAACCTCATTTTAGATCAACTCCTTATTGTAAATTTTACATCTTTCATATATTATTCTTCTTTAAAAACAGGAGCTATCTTTAACTTAAATTCAAATTCTTTTTCCTCTAAGCGGTATTTGTTAAGAAGTTCTGGTCCACAAGAATTTGAACCTACACCACTCATTTTGTAATCAACATTAACAACAGTTTCTTTTCTCTTGTTAAGCTCATATGGATGCTGTGCAGCTGTTAAATCTTCTGGTGTATAGTGTGCTGCATTAAAAGAGAACTCAGAATTTCCTGTAAACTTAAGCCCCATACCCAATTTGTTGGATATAATAGCCCACTCTGTTCCGCATCTCGAACCATTTTCTTGAGGTACAAGATAGCTTTCAAACATTTCATCTACAGCCAGCAAATACTTTCCTTTCTTCACACTTTGCTTTTTATCTATATAATTTTCATGAGGTCCGTAACCAAAATACTCCACTTCTTCGGTGCCCTTTGGCATTATAAGTTGTAATCCAAAACGTGGAAGGAACTCAATTCCATCTCTAACCTTAGCCTTTATCTTAAGCGATATTTCTCCAGTTCCTTCTACAGTCCATAATGCTTCTCCGTAAAGAACTGGAAACCTACTATATCCACCAAGAGAAAAGTTCACAGTGATTTCCACAAAAGTACTTGAAGTATTAGTGATTTTTACATCATAAACATGTGTAACTGCTCTTTCATAACCTTCAGCTATCCATTTATCCTTTATGTTTCTATCATTATCTGTTGGTGCTCGCCATATATTAAACTTTGGCATCTCAGTAATCATATCAACATAATTCTTAGATATTTTTGTAAATGCTCCATCATAGATATCAAATACATGACAGAAATCAAAGCCTTCTATAGTAACTAAATTATCTACCTTTTTTACAGCTATTGGATAAGCACATTTTTTCAAGCTACTATGAATTTTTTCAACTGGTAACTCAAACTGTTCAAAAGTTATCTCATAGCCTTTTTCTGCCCAAAGCGTATCCTTCTTTTGAGTACAGCTTATTGTAAGAAAAAATCTGTTTTCTGATGCTTTTGGAATTTCATAGCCTAACTCATATACTTGCGATGCTTGAGGTGCTAAAGCAAGTTCTGTAATTTCTCCCTGCTGAACGGCTTGCCCATCTTTTTCAATTTTCCAACTCAATGCTATATCTGATAAATCAATAAAATCAAATAAGTTAGTAACCTTTATTGCACCTTTTTTTAAATCTTCAGCTTCTATTCTCACAGGTGCTATAACCTTTTTCAATTCAAGAAGCCCCGTATGAATTTTTCTGTCAGGATATACTAGACCGTCTAAGCAAAAGTTTCCGTCATTAGGTTTATCACCAAAGTCTCCACCATAAGCATAGAATTCCTTACCATCGAGTGTTTCTGTTTTTATTCCGTGGTCACACCATTCCCAAACACAACCTCCCATTAACTTTGGATACTTGAATATTACATTCCAGTAATCCTTTAAGTCTCCAGGACCATTTCCCATAGCATGACAATATTCACAAAGGAAAAGAGGTTTTTTGTTACCTTCATTTTGTGCATACTTTTCTATATATTCAGTAGAAGCATACATTCTGCTTTCCATATCAAGATAGGCTGTATCTGTGCTGCCTTTATACTGTTCTGCTGCTCCTTCATAATGAACTAATCTTGAGTTATCCCTATTTTTTGTCCATTTAGCCATGGCAATATGATTTATATCATACCCTGATTCATTTCCCATGGACCATATTATAACTGAAGGATGATTTTTATCCCTTTCCACTAGCCTTTGAGCCCTGTCCAAAAAAGATTTCTCCCATTTTGGATCTCTCGTAAGCAAATGAAAGGCTCCTTCTTTCCATTGGCCTGCATCGTTTACCCCATGGCATTCTAAGTCTGCTTCATCTACCACATAAAAACCATATTCATCACACAAGTTAAGGAAACGTGGATCATTTGGATAATGGGAAGTTCTTATGGTATTGATATTATTTCGTTTCATTAGCATAAGGTCTTTCTTCATATGATTTAAAGGAATAGTCTGACCAAGTTCTGGATGAGAATCGTGGCGATTTACTCCTTTTAGCTTTACAGCCCTTCCATTGATAATAAACACACCATCTAACACTTCGATTTTCCTAAATCCAATATTAAATAGGAGTACCTCATTTCCGCTGTAAACATATAATTTATACAAGTATGGATTTTCTGCATTCCATAGTATAACTTCTTTAAAGTTAAGCTGTATATTGTCTTTTCCCGCTATAAGCTTCTCGCCCTTTGCAACCCTTTGTCCCTGATTGTCCATAAGTTCTACTGTTATATTGCAGCTTCCTGCAGTTTCTATTTCACAATTTAACGAGGCTGCTTCAAAATCTTCTGACAATTCCTGTTTCGTAAATACATCTATAACATGAGCTTCATCTCTAGCAAGCAAATATACATCCCTAAATATTCCTGAGAAACGCCATAAGTCTTGATCTTCTAAATAAGTTCCATCACACCATTTGAGTACTAGTACCGACATTCTATTTTTTCCACTTCTAACGTAGTTTGTAATATCAAACTCAGCTGGCATCCTGCTACCCTGACTATAACCTACAAATGCTCCGTTAATCCAAAGATAAAAACAAGAATTTACCCCCTCAAACATCACATATTTTGATTTACCCTTCCAGTTTTCAGCTATATTAAATTCTCTCACATAAGTTCCAGCTGGATTTTCATTTGGTACATATGGTGGATCACACGGTATAGGATAGTTTGTATTTGTATACTGACACTCATCATAACCATTTACCTGCCAGCAAAAAGGAACTATAAGATTATCCCAATCGTTTACATAACTATCCTCATTATAGAATCCCTCATCTACTAATTTTACGCTTTTATAATATTTAAATTTCCAGCTACCATTTAAAGTCTTATAATAAGGTGATTCCCCTCTTTTCTTATTAAATGCGGTTTCTGCATCAGCATAAGGTATATAATAAGCTCTTGTAGTTAATCGGTTTACTTGCATAATATTTAAATCTTCCCAATATTTTTTTACATTTAACATCTATATCACCTCTACAAAGTTTTTAACACAAGACATTTATCTTAATTATATAGTTTGCCTAAGTTCATTAACATAAACTTTTTAACGCAATACATGTAGAAAATAACTATTTCTTCAATAGACACTTTAATGTAAGAATGCTATAATGTCTGTAAATATATACAAATCTTAGTGGGGTATTTATTATGCTAAATATAACTGGATACTATCAAGAAGAGGTCTTTGAAGGAATTGAAGACAATAGCGATGACATTATTGTAAATAGTGCAGGACATCAAAAATTAATAACAAAAAATAAATTTGAAACAGTACGCCCATGTGGACGTCGAGATTTTCAAATTCTTTATGTTGCAAGCGGACTTGGTCATTATAAATTGGGAAATTCTTTTGAAACTGCAGAAGAAGGAACCTTTATCATATACTTTCCAAATCACGAGCAAAATTATCATTACTTTCTTTGTGAAAATCCCGAAATATATTGGATTCATTTCACAGGATATAATGCTCTATCTTTATTAGAAAATTCCGGTTACTCGCATACTGGTTTTTATAAAATAGCAAGAAATAATAAATACAACGAATTGTTTAATAGAATAATTCAAGAAATCCAACTAAAGCGATCTAATTATTTACTTTTATCAAAATTATATTTACAGGAAATTGTGGCAAATATGTCCCGTGATAGTTCAGAACATAATACGCCACACTATTCTAAAAACGATATAATTTTTAATGCAATACAATTTTTTCAATGCAACTATAAGCAGGATATTAATATTGAAAAATTTGCACTAGAAAATAATTTAAGTTACAACTACTTTATAAAAATATTTAAAAATTTTACTCAAATGACGCCCAATCAATACGTTATTCAAGCTCGCTTATCAAAAGCTAAAAATCTACTTCTTGATTCTAACTATAATGTATGTGAGATTGCTGCTATGATTGGATATGATAATCCACTGTACTTCAGTCATATTTTTAAAAAATACACAGGAAACACACCAACTGACTTCAGAAATAAAATTAGAAATATTGCAACATAAAATTTAACATTAAGCATATTATAAAAAATTAGTTCATATATTCATTTTTTAATTTTGAGATTTTATCTAGAAGCTCCTTATATTCTTTATCAAGTTCTTCTATATTATCCTTTTTACCTGGCATAGATAACCTTCCTATAATTTCAGATAGCTTATTTTCTAAAATCATTTTTTTGTTTTTAATATCAACATTTATATCTTTAGGTTTACTTATAAATTTTAAATACTCATCATAACTTCCTCTAAATGTAGATATCTTATGATTTTTTATAGTTAGTATATCTGTTGCAACCTTCTTTACAAATTTTCTGTCATGAGATACAAATAAAATCGTTCCATTGTAATCCGTCAAAACATCTTCTAAGGCTTCAATTGAATACAAATCTAAATAATTAGTTGGTTCATCCAATATTAACATATTGCTTCCTGATAAAATTATTTTTGCAAAAGAAAGTTTTACTCTCTCTCCACCACTTAAAACAGAAACTTTTTTATATACATCTTCTCTTTTAAACAAAAGCCTTGATAAAGTTAGCCTTGCAAAATCCTCGTTATAAACAGAAGTACTCATTACATTCTTGAGCATTGTCATATGTTCATCCAATATGCTTAAGTCCTGACTAAAATATCCTATATCTATAGCTTTTGAAAGCTTTATTTTTTCTTCACTATTTAATATCATCTTTATTAAAGTTGTTTTCCCTGAGCCATTGTCTCCCATCAAAGCTACTTTAGTTCCACTAAATATTTCAAATTCAGCATTATTAAATATTACTCTTTTCCCAAATGCTTTATTTATATTTTCGCCAGCTACAGCAACTTTAGAATGTACCTTGTTTAAGGCTTCAAAATCAATATTTGTCTTTTCTACATTTACAACCTTTTCTTTCACCTCTAAGTGTTCGATTCTTGAATATATAGCTTTTCTAGTTTTATCTAATTTTGCCTTTGACTTTTGATTTCCCATTTTCCTATGAAGCCTAGCCTCGGAATTTCCCATTCTTTTAGGCGCTTTCCTCATTGACAAAGATTTACTATCAATTTCAATTGCAGCCTTTTCAAGTCTTTCTTTTTCCTTTATATACTCACTATATTCAAATTCTTTTCTCTCTCTTTCTGCTTTCCTTTGTTCTATAAAACTTGAATAATTTCCATCATATAATTTAACTTTTCCATTTTCAATTTCAAGTATTTTATTGCAAACTTTATCTAAAAGTTCCCTATCATGTGAAACAAGCATTACAGCTCCACTAAACTTTGAAATCATTTCTTCAAACATTTTTACTGCTGATATATCTAAATTTGAAGTTGGCTCATCCGCAAATAAAATACTACTTTTTTTACTAAAAGCTTCAGCTATTTTAAATCTTGTCTTTTCTCCGCCGCTTAGATTGTCATTGGTCTTATTCTTCAAATTAAATTTACTACATAATTCGTTGTCATTAACATTATAATTAGGTTCTCCAAGCTGACTTATATAGGAATAACTCCCATAATGCTTTATAAACCCTTCATCTTTTTCCGTGTTTTCACAAAGAATGTTAAGAAGCGTACTTTTACCCGCTCCATTTACTCCAACTATACCTATTTTATCTTCGCTATAAACCTTTAAGTTATCTATGTCTAAAATTAATCTATCTCCAAAATATTTTTTCAAATTATTTATTTCCAAATTTAGCATAAAAAAAATCCTCCCGTTTGTTTAGAGAGGAGTAGATACTTCAATTTAATGTACTACAAATCAATTCACAATTCACGGTTCACAATGCACAATGAAGGATAATTTTTCTACGCGAGCGTAGAAAAATCTTAAAACTTATTTTTTTATTGCTTACAGAGCAGCACCATATATGGTGTCTAGCAAAACTGACAATATTTAAGTTTCAAGATTTACCTGACGCAAGAAAGGTAAATCCTCCTTCATTGTGAATTGTGCATCGTGCATTGTGAATTGCCTTACAAAAGTATGCAGCAATCCTCTCTAGAATATTATTGCATCACAAAAAAACGTACTAAAGTACTTAATTTTAAAATATTGTGATGTTGTTTTTCTAAAAAAGATTACTTTCGCATTGGCTGCATACCTTACCCTTTCAAATATTATAATTAAGGCATATTAAAAAAATAACGAGTCCAACTTTCGGCTAGTTTTGTGTAATACTTCGTCACCATAACACGCTAAGACAACCAGTATTAACGAGTTATAGTTCCTTGTATTACACAAAACTATCTCTCAATTTGGAATTATTATTTTTTTTATATACCTAATTATAACTCTGTAATTTCAATTTCACAACTTTTCTATTTTTTTTATTTATGTTATTATAATTATTATAACTTATGTAAACATTTAAATTTATAGTTAAACTATCAAATAACTTAATTAGGAAGTGATTAACTTATGAAAACCCCTGAAGTTACTGAAATGATAAAAAAGATGTCTTTTAAAGAAAAAGTATCGTATATTTGGGACTATTACAAAATTCATATAATTATTGGACTGGCATTAATTATTGGCATAACTTCATTCGTTCATGGCCAAATTGTTAAGCCAAAAGCTTATTATAATATTAGCTACATTGGAGATTACATTAATCCAAATTATTGCTCACTCATCCAAAAAGATCTTAACAAAACAATATTAAATAATGATAAAAAGAATTCTATTAGTGTGGATTCAATATTTATTGACAAGAATTCTATTCAACAAAATCCTTATGCTCTTCAAAAATTAGCTGCCAGAATTAGTGCAAAGGACTTAGATTTCGCTATTGTAAACAAAAAATTTTTTGACACCAATTTTTCTTCTGGTATGTTTTATAACTTGCAGTCACTTAAGGGATTTTCCTCTCTTTCAAAAGATAATTATGAATTTATAACAAAAACTAATTCGTCTGGACACTTAGGCGTATATGGAATCTCCGCTAAAAACTCTACTGTTTTAAACAAGCTTCATTTTCCGAATAATGATAATATGCTAGTAGTAATTTCAAGTTCTGAAAGAAAAGATAAGGCACTCGGCGTTATAAACGCACTTTTAAAAAAATAAATATTGTGAATTAAATCAATGCACAATTCACAATGAAGGTGGATTTTCTGTAGCAAAGCTACAGAAAATCTTAAAACTTAGTTTTTTGATTGCTTACGCAATCGAATCATTAATGTTGTTCAGCAAAGCTGATAACATTTAAGTTTAAGATTTACCTGACGCAATGAAAGATAAATAATCCTTCGTTGTACTCTGTACTCTGTACTTTGTACTCTGGTTTAATTGGTTCTCAATAATTTTAGGTTAAGTATTAAATAATTACCATTGTGACAGCTAATTATTTTTAAAAGGATTATTTATTACTATTTCATCTTCATCATAAATTAAATTTTTTAATGCACTTTGAATTTTAAATTGTGGTTCACTGCTAGTTCCTTTATGATTTAATATTATCTTTTCACTAATTGTGGCATCTTGAAACACATTAGTCTCTCCATCAGTAAAATCTATATCTGATTTTTCAATATCATTTAAATTAGGAACTTTTTTAATTATTGAAGCATATAACTTATCTCTAGACGCTTGATCTTCAAACCTAACTTTGCCACTTTTGTACTCTTCGCTATAACCAGCACCAGATACAGATTTCTCGAGAAAACCAATTATAATTTGATTATATTTTCTATTATTTTTTTCATATTCTAAATTATATTCTGTAGAATCCTTATTTTCTTTAACTGAAGCTATCTTAAATTTCTCACCATTATAATTAAATTCCATTGGCAAATTATTTTTTTCTATTTTATATACCTTTGAATCATTGGAATTATATAATACATTCATAGCAACTAATTTTATACCTATTTGATTAGTTTTTTTATAATATAACGATTTAAAACCACGTGTTCCAAAAAATCCTTCAACTTTTCCGTCTCCACTTTTAATATTTTCCATCTCCTCATCGAGTGTAACCATTCCTCCGCCAGGACTGTAGTTATCTCCATAAAAACTATTTACATATTCCTTGTCTAATCGTATAGCAAACATTGGATTTATCATTGCTATATTTTTATCCTTTGGTACAAAACTATAATCAAACATACTTGAAAACAATCCTACCCTAAGTGAATTAATCTTTAAGGTTCCTATATCTATATCATATTCCTTATTTACTTGAATTATTTTAGTTTCCTTCATAGGAACCCTTGTTTTCAAAGTCCAATCAACTTGTGCAGTCTTATTTTGTCCATAAATTAATTTTTTAACCCTGTCTGTTATACTTTGTGAAGCTTTAGAATTATTAGCTGCAATTGATTCAATATCAATGCTTACCAAATTATTTTTTACATAGTTTGCCTGAGTTGTATTTAAACCAATAAAAAAAGATTTTTCTTTGGTAGTTAATTGTGAATCTGGATACATATAATTACTTTCATCAAATTTTTTATTGTCTTTATCTCCAAAACCAATTTTATTCACAGAATAGTTTGGATCTGATACATCATAAATAACCTCTATACCTGTCGTATCTGCAACAATATCTTTAATACTGAAGGTTACATTTTTATATTTAAAAACTTTATTCACTTTAGTAAAATCATTGTTCTCAATTGCCAAATCTATAGATTGTTTATATAAAATACTGTCATTATACTGAGTATAGGCAAAGGCAGATACCGGCAAAATTACTAAAAAACCAATTATAACGGCTGCAGCTCTATACACATGCTTTTTCTTGCTTTTATCTTTAACATGCTTTCTAAGTCTTCTTTCAACATTGTCCATTAAATCATCTGGAATATTAGTATTCATTCCTTATACCTCCACTTTTACTTCTTAAAAAATTTAGAGTTCTATATATCTTTGTTTTAGCAGTACTTAATGGTATGTCCATTATATCTGCTACTTCTTGTATTGAATAATCCTTTAAATATCTTAAAGCCAATATGTCCCGTTCGTCTTTTCTAAGTTTACCTAAAAGGCCTTCAACCATAATCCTGTCATCAATAGATTTATAAGAAAATGTATCCCTTATCTCATTTAATTCCTCTTCTGTCGAAGCATTTACTTTATTTTTTATATGTCTTCTACATATATTTATAAGAATTGATGTGTACCAACTATAAAATTTGTCCACATTCTTCAGTTGTTTAATTTTTTCAAATGCCCTTATTGCCGCCTCCGATATGCAATCCTCAGCATCATAGGAATTTTTAGTATATGTAAAAGAAATTTTATAAATAAGCTGTTCTTTTTCTCTTAAAAGTCCCATAAATGCTGAAATGTCGCCTTTTTTACTTTTCATAACTAGTGTCTCTATATCCATTGTTTACCTTCTTTCAAATGCTGCAGCACATTGATTTTACATATATTAGATGCTTAGGTGGTATAAAAAGTTTCAACTATTTTCTAGTATTAAAAAATATTTTATCATAAAAAAAAGTAAAAAATAATATTTTTAGCTAAATTAAGGTTATCACATCTGTTATAATAGGTTTATGACAGATAAAACTTATAACCATGTCATTGGAGGTAAAAAATGAATAAAAAAATATTTATTGTAACTATGCTGTTCTTATTATTTTTGATTGGCTGTGGAAAAACTAATGGAAAAAATGCAGTACAGCAAACAAAAAAATCAACTTCAACATCCAATACAATCAAAAATGAAGATAATAAATCAGAAAATACTAATACAGTAACATCTAAAAGTCAAACAATAGATTATAGTAATTACACTAAAAAAGTTTGGGTTATTAAAAATGTCGCTGATTATGGTATCTATAATAATTCCTCGTTTTGCATTACTAAAATTGCAAATAATAAAATAACAGGAATATTTACTGTAGGCTCGCCAGCTCTACCTAACAAATATGATTTAGGTCAGCTATCTGGTGTAATTAACAAAAATACTGCCGAATGCGAATTTAGCGATAAATCCGGTGATAAAGGAACTATGAAATTAATATTTAGTTCAAACAATGATATAGAAGCTAAAATACAATTTAATAATAATCCACCTAATAATAATCCAAAACTAAATGGAACATTCCAGTTTAGGCCATATAAACCTAGTGATATGGATGGTTTCAGTATTATTAAAAATCAATCCTTTATGGTTAATTTAAATTCTTGGGGTAATGTCCGATTTGTTTCAGCAAAATTATTAGGTGGTAATCACGTACCTACCTTATTTTACTTAACTGATAAAGATGGAGATTTTATTTATGATTTTACTGCAGAACTGCCATATAGTGTAGATGTTGCAGCTGTATCCTTTCAAGATTTGAACAAGGATGGTCTAAAAGACATAATTATTATTTGTAGAGATGCTTATCATGTTCCCGCAGGCACAACAGGTAAACCAATAGCTGATGTTTACTTTCAAAAAAGCGATGGTAGCTTTGAGTGTGATACTAAATTAAACCAAGAATTAAATGAATCTGGAAATAATAATGATATAAAAACAATAGTAAATTATATTTCTAATAATTATACTAGACCTTAAATCAGAGTACAACTGACAGAGTACAGAGTACAGTTAAGTTTAAGATTTTCTGCAGCAAAGCGGAAGAGAAAATCATCCTTCACTGTACTTTGTACTTTGTACTCTGAGTTAAATTCTAATTTATCAGAATGAATTTGGTATTATCAAACTTAATTTTTTAAATTGCTTATCCTATTGTTTCACCTTCACTAATTCGTCTAAACTTTTTATTTTATATCCCTGATTTTCAAAATGTGTTAACAAATCATCTAGTATTTCTGCATTTGTCCTAGAAACTGCGTGCAAAAGAAGTACAGAACCATTCTTTGTTTTACTCATTATTTTACGTTCTGCTGCCTCATGTGAAGATTGCCTATATGGTTCCCAATCTTGATATGCAAAACTCCAGAATATGGTTTTATAACCTAGTTTCTTTGTATAATAAAGTGATAATTCACTATATTTACCCATTGGTGGTCTAAAATACTTTGGCATTTGTTTTCCCGTAACTTTAGTAAATGCCTCTTCCACATCTGTGAATTCCTTTTTAAATTTAGTTTCATCTACTATAGATGCCATAGATGGATGCCTTGCACTATGGTTACATACCAAATGCCCTTCATCAACCATCCTTTTTACCAATTCTGGATTGTGAAGTATATATGGCTTTACAACAAAAAAGGAAGCCTTTACATTATGTTTTTTTAAGGCATCTAAAATCTTACCTGTATATCCCTTTTCATACCCTTCATCAAACGTTAAGTATATAGTTTTTTCAGATGGATTCCCAATATAATAGCAATCATATTTAGGCACAAATTTTGAAGTTTCTTTTGGAGGCCCCTCTTCTACGCTTTTTCCTTTAAGCATGTAGTACCATTCATATTCTCTGGAACTTAATCCATTATAGGATTTTGAGAAAAACACATTTTTCATTTGATCTAATAGTGGTTCTTTCACATATTCTTGAAATTCTTCCTTCTCGCTTCTTTTAACTTGCTTGCCTTTACCGTTATTCACTGCAACGGTACTTAAAGGAAAAGCATTTACAAGTAACGCAAAAGCCACAAAAAAACATATAATTTTATTCTTCAACAATTGTCACCTCCATTTATCCATAGTATGTTCAATATTTTAAAAATAAATATGTGCAAATAAAGGTTATCTTGCCTTAAAGAATCTATTTATGAATTTATATGTATATTAAGTGCCTTTCTATACTTAATTTGTAATAAGATAACTTTTTTTCCACGCCAAAAAAGCTATCTTAAGTTTTTTAATATCTAAGACAGCTCTTTCTTTTATACTAGATATGATTAAATCTATCTATTATTTCTTGCGACTTCCACGTTTACTCTTCGACCATTTATCTTCTTACCAGTAACACCCTTTATTATTACATTTACTAATCTTTCTGGTACATCAACAAATGTAAATTTATCAAGTATGTCTATATCTCCAATTTCATTTCCTTCAACGCCAGATGATGAATCTATGAATTCTAATAAAGATCTTACGTTTAGTCTATCTTTTCTTCCTACATTAATAAATAATCTAACCTTTGCATCGCCACTACCTGATAAAGAATTTTCACTATAATCAAAACTCATTTCTTTTTCAAAAAGCATTTTCATTAAAGCAGCTGATACTTCAACTAAATTATATTCCTCATCTAATTTTTCAACAAAAGGAACATACTTCTTAAAATCAGCCTTTTCTATATTATCAGTTATTTTTTCAAGTATACTATTATACTTAGTTTCAAATATATCATCTACTGTTGGTATATCTTTTCTCTTTATTTTACTTTTTGTAAACTTCTCGATTTGCTTTAACATCATATATTCTTTTGGAGTTACAAGTGAATATGCTATTCCTTCTTTATTAGCTCTTCCTGTTCTTCCTATTCTATGAACATATGATTCAATATCTTGAGGTATATCATAATTTATAACATGTGATATATCATGAACATCTATTCCTCTAGCAGCTACATCTGTCGCAACTAAAAAATCAAGAGTATTGGATTTAAACTTTTTCAAAGTGTTTATTCTTTGATTTTGGTTCATATCACCATGCATACCTTCAACATTGTATCCTCTTCCCTGCATAGATTCTACAAGTTCATCAACGCCCTTTTTAGTTTTGCAAAATATAATAGAACTTTCTGGCTCATCTGCATCTATTATTCTGCATAAAGTTTCAAACTTATCTTTATTTTTCACTTCAAAATAAAATTGTTTTATTTTATCTACAGTCAAGGAGTTTTTAACAATTGCAATATGTTTAACTTCACTTTTCATGTATTTAGAAGCTAATCTCTTTATAGGCTGAGGCATTGTTGCTGAGAAAAGCATTGTTTGTCTTTCTGGATTAGTACTTTTTATTATAGTTTCAATATCATCTATAAATCCCATATCAAGCATTTCATCCGCTTCATCTAATACTAAAAATTTAACTCTATCAAATTTTATAGTTCTTCTAGTTATGTGATCCTTAATTCTTCCTGGAGTACCAACAACTACATTTACTCCTCTTTTAAGTGCTTTTACCTGTCTATCAATTGATTGACCACCATATACAGGTAATATTTTTGTTTTTGAATACTTAGAAATTCTAGTTAACTCATCTGTTATTTGAATAGCAAGTTCTCTTGTAGGCGTTAATATAAGAGCCTGAACATTTTCTTCTCTTTCTTGATCTGCTATTTTGCTTATTACTGGAGCACCAAAGGCAAGTGTTTTTCCTGTTCCAGTTTGAGCCTGACCTATCATATCATATCCATCTAATACAACTGGTATAGCCTCCGCTTGAATTTGTGATGGTTCCTCAAATCCCATATCATCTATTGATTTTAGTACATTCTCATTTAAATTTAGGTCATTAAATTTTTTATTATCCATTAAATCTTTCCTTTCTTGATTATTGTAAGCAGCTAAAAAATATTATAGTGAACTAATTTTATTATTTCCCTATATATGTTTTTTTACAAATTTATTTTAATAATATTTTAATTTTGTCGACATAAAAATGGCTGTTGATGAGATCAACAGCCACTAAAAGTCCACTTTTAATTATTTTCTGAAGGATCTATTTTGTTTTCTTGATTTTCTGCACTCTGGGCATCTTACTGGATCATTTTCAAATCCTTTTTCTTTGTAGAATTCTTGTTCTCCTTCAGTGAAAACAAATTCTTTACCGCAATCTTTACATACTATAGTCTTATCTGCCATATTAAACATCTCCTTTTTTAAGTTAGAATCTAATAAATAAAAATTTCATTTTCCATAAAAAAGGAGAATGTGAATTTCTTATATATTAAATTACCTTTTATATAATACCATACAACAGAATTTTATGCAATATTATTTTTGCAATTTTATATATGTAAGGTACGCTGTTTTACCCAATATAAACTACTTAATTTTACTTGAAAATTCGTATAATGCTATGCCCGCAGCTATTGTAAGATTAAGGGAATCAATAGTGTTATAGTGTGGTATAAATACAGATTTACCATAACCTAGAAAATCATCACTTAATCCAGTAGCCTCATTTCCAAATATTAATGAGAACAAATTTCCATTATCAACTTTAATCTTATCGAGTGTAACTGCACCCTTAAGCATAAACGGATACATGTCATGATTTTTGAATTCAGCCATATAATCCTCGAAATAATCATAATGCTTAAAATTAAGTTTAAAAATGGCTCCCATAGATGCCCTTATAACCTTTGGATTAAAAATATCCGCTCCGTGACCTATTACTGCAAGATTATCTATTCCAAATCCAATCATAGTTCTTATAATTGTTCCTATATTCCCCATATTGCTTGGGTTTACAAGTACAACATGATTCTTATCTTTTTCAATATTAACATCAAATTTTTTGAAAACGCCTATTATATAACAATTTTCTTTTGGGCTTAATCTATTAAACTGCTTATCATTTACTTCAACTTCTATATTTTTTTCTTTGCATACCTCGTATATGCTAAAATCCGACGATGTGTCGTCATAATTTGAGCTAACTAACACTTTAATTACTGAATCTCTTCTAAAATTTATAAGCTCCATAGTTGGAAATGCTCCAAAAGTATATGAATAATCGAAATCTTTTTTATAACTTTTTAATTTTAAATCCATGGTAATTCTCCTATATCAATTCACAGTTCACAGTTCACAGTTCACAATGCACAATGAAGGTTGATTTATTTCCTGACGGAATATAAATCTTTGAACTTATTAATTACTTTTTCTATTATATTACTATTTTTTATTTATTTCAAACACATTATTACAAAATACAGGATGTCCCTTTAAAAAATATTTAACTACAATGTTAAAATTAATGCGAACCAACTAAATCAATTCACAATTCACAGTTCACAATGAAGGATGCTTTGCCTTCCTTACGTCAGGTAAATCTTAAATTTAAATATTATAAGCTTCGCTTAGCACCATAAATGGTGCTATTGCGAAAGCAATAAAAAAATTAAGTTACAAGATTTTCTGTAGCAAAGCGGAAGAAAATCATCCTTCATTGTGAATTGTGCATCGTGAATTGTGAATTGATTTAATTCGCAATGTTTAAAATTTACGTATAAAATAACTTTTAGTGCAATCCAATTCTTTACTCCACTTTTTTTAGTCTCCATCTAACCGTGTAAAAGTCTCCATATACTCTATAATGTTCCTCATCAATTATAGGAATATCAACCCCTATATACATAAGCTCTTCACCACTAAAAATCATATCTTCGCCAACTATTTCATACATGTAATCTGGATTAAGTCCTTCAAATTTTAGTCTTGCTGATAATATATTAGGCTTAGCTAAAACTCTAAAATATGATGCAACAGCTTCTTTTTTGTCTTCAGTTACAAAGATCCATGCAGTTTCATTTCCTTCATAAGGACTCTTTATTCTATAAAAATCACCAAATTGAACAATATGTCTGATTTCCTTGTAATATTCAACTTGCTTTTTAACTATGTCTTTTTCTTCTGAGGTAAACTTCGTTAAATCAAGCTCATAACCAAAGTTTCCTGACATTGCAACATTTCCTCTCATATCTATGCTTGTCATTCTTCCAACCTGATGGTTTGGACAAGTTGAAACATGTGCTCCCATAGTAATTGATGGATAAGCTATACTTGTTCCATATTGAATTTTAAGTCTTTCTACTGCATCTGTGCAATCACTAGTCCAGGTTTGAGGCATATAATATAATATTGCTGGATCAAATCTTCCGCCGCCAGAGGAACAACTTTCAAAAAGTATATTCGGGAAACTTGATGTAATTTCATTCATTATTCTATAAAGTCCAAGTACATATCTGTGAGCAGTTTCCCTTTGACGCTCTGGTGATAATTTATCTGATCCCATTTCTGTAAGTGGTCTATTCATATCCCATTTAACATAAGAAATCGGAGCATTTTTAAGTATATCAGATACCATCCTTATTATTTCGTCACAAACATCTTTTCTTGTTAAATCTAGTACAAGTTGATTTCTTTGATTTCTACCGCTAGATCTCTTTCTATCTGGTACATGCAAACACCAATTAGGATGTTTTCTATACAAATCACTATTTGGAGATACCATTTCTGGTTCAAACCATAAACCAAAGGACAATCCCATTTCATTTATGTCTTCTGCAAGCTTTGAAAGTCCATTTGGAAGCTTATTTTTATCAACAATCCAATCGCCTAATGAGCAATTATCTGAATTTCTATTTGCAAACCATCCATCATCAAGTACAAAAAGTTCTATTCCAAGTTCACTTCCTGCCTTTGCTATATCTTTAATTTTTTCTTCATTAAAGTTAAAATATGTTGCTTCCCAATTGTTAACTAATATTGGTCTTTCTTTATCCCTATAAGTTCCTCTGCACATTCTTCTTCTATATAACTTATGGTAAGTTCTCGACATTTCTCCAATACCAGCTTTTGAATAAACCATGACTACTTCTGGAGTAGTAAAGCTTTCTTTTGGTTCAAGTAGCCATGAAAAATCAAACGGATTTATTCCCATAGAAACCCTTGTTGTTAAAAATTGATCTACATAAACTTCAGCTGTAAAATTTCCACTATAAACAAGATTAAAACCATAAGCTTCACCATGAATTTCATCTGCATTCTTACTAAGCAAAGCTATAAATGGATTTTGCTGTGCACTGCTTATTCCTCTTAAACTATCAACTGCTTGAATACCTGGTACAAGTTCTCTTTTATAAATGTTACTTTCTCTCGCCCAAGCCCCTGAAAGCTGAAGCATATCATAATCACTATTATCAAAATCAACACTAACACTCATCGCCTTCAAGAGCCTAAGCTTTTGTGTGCCTTCGTTTATAAATTTAACTGATCTAGTTATAACATTTAAATTATTAAATACAGTATATAAAAGCTTTATATTTAGTCCCGTAAGAGAATCCACCATTGTAATTTCAAGAGTATCTGCTTCATCATCATTTTCAACATAAGTTGCTGGAAGTCCCTCAAGTTTGGGTTTCCCTTTATATATTTTATGAAAAGCATATTTAAATTCACTAATTGTACTTCCATTTTCAAGTTGAACATGAAATGCTGGATTTCTAAAATCACTTTTTCCATACATAGGATATTCCTGTGGTAATTTATCAAGTGGTAAATCTAAATCTAAAACATTATAATTTGAACTTTTAAGTATAGGTTTATTATTAAAATTTAACTTTTTTATTTTTCTGCCCCAGTATAAGTGAGCTATATAACCTGATTCACAAATTTGAATTATATAACTTGTGTCTAAAGCCTGAAGGTGAAATATTTTTTCTTTTTCGTTATAGTTTATTGGCATAAAACTCATCCCCTATTAAATTCATATTAGATATCCATATTCATTTTATACTTTTTACTGGTTTTCTAATATGGATTAATGTATACTATTAATATTATGATGTTTCTAAGATAAACCACTTGAAACTTCAAAATTAATTTGTATCAAAATGCCGTTTTCTAGGAATTATGATGCAAATTGATTTTGGTAGTTGAAATGGTTTATCCTTAAAGGAGATTTATGTTTAAACAATGTACAATTTCACGGTATGTTAATACAGATTTAAATGTTACTTGCTATGGTCGTCAGGCATGTAACAATGTACACTATTGGGGTCCTGGTATTAGAGATTACTATTTAATTCACTATGTAATCAGTGGAAAAGGAACATTTCAAACAAAAAATAAAACTTACAATATAGAATCTAGAAATGCATTTTTAATAGAACCAAATACGCTTGCCTATTATGCAGCTGATAAAAATGATCCATGGGAATATGTTTGGGTTGGTTTTAATGGAATAAATGCTAAACACTATATATCCCAAATCTATTTAAGTTCTGCCTGCCCTGTGTTAACTTGCAAGGTTAATAATGAATTAGAGAATTGTATAGAAGATATGCTATCCTATTCCCATGAGCAAATAGGAAGGGATATTATACTTCTATCTTGCTTATATAAGTTTATCTATCACTTGACAAAAAGTATAGATAAGCCGACTTCTAACTTACAAACAGATATTGGAGAAAAATATGTTAAAGATGCTGCCATGTATATAAGTAATAATTACAGCAGCAATATAAAAATTTCTGATGTAGCCAAATATATAAATATAACGAGAGCTTATCTGTTTCGATTGTTTAAAAAATATCTTCATACATCACCTCAAGAATTTTTAATAAATTTTAGAATGGAGAGAGCTTGCGAACTACTTAGCAATTCAAATTTTACTGTAAACCACATAGCACGTTCTGTTGGATACAGAGATGTGCTACTGTTTTCAAAAATATTCAAAAAAAATATAGGTGTTACACCTACTGAATATAGAAAAAATCAATCATATAAGGCATATTAAAAAAAATAATAAGTCCAAATTGAGAGATAATTTTGTGTAATCCAAGAAACTGTAACATGTTAATACTGGTTGTCTTAGCGTGCTACAGTGACGAAGTATTACGCAAAAATAGCCGAAAGTTAGACTTGTTATTTTCTTTAATATGCCTAAGAAAGGAAAAGGTACTTTATGAATTTAATAACTCTTGAAAATATATCTAAAAGCTATGGAGAAAAAACCATTTTAAATAATATAAATTTTAGCATAAACTCAGGTGAAAAAATAGGACTTATTGGTATTAATGGTACAGGTAAATCTACCCTTTTGAAAATTTTATGCGAACTTGAAGATTATGATTCAGGTAATATAATAACTTCAAATGAATTGAAAATCAGCTATCTTTCTCAAAACACAAATTTTTTTGATGATGCTACTGTACTTGAACAAATATTTAAAGGTGACTCAAAGGAAATGAAAACTTTAAAGGCCTATGAAAATGCTGTTGAAGCCGCAAATATAAATCCAAACGATGCGAAGTGCCAAAGTCTTCTTTTAGGTTTAACCTCAGAACTTGATGCTTTAAATTTGTGGGATATAGAAAATGAAGCAAAAACTATACTAACAAAACTAGGCGTTCATAATTTCAATGAAAAGGTCGGCAATTTATCCGGTGGTCAAAAGAAAAGAATTGCTTTAGCAGCTGCACTTATAACACCTTCTAATCTTTTAATACTAGATGAACCTACAAACCATCTTGATAGTGATACAATTTCCTGGTTAGAAAAGTATTTATCCTCAAAAAAAGGTGCTGTATTCATGATTACCCATGACAGATACTTTCTTGATAGAATTACAAACAATATTTTTGAACTTAATGATGGCAAAATTTATACCTACGTTGGTAACTACAGTACTTTTTTAGGTAAAAAACTTGAAAGAGAAGAAATGGAAAAATCCTCAGAGGAAAAAAGACAAAACCTTCTAAGACGTGAACTCGCTTGGATAAAAAGAGGTGCAAAAGCTAGAAGTACAAAACAGAAAGCAAGAATTGATAGATTTAACGAGTTAAATGAAAAAGATGCTCCTAAAAATCAAGAAAAAGTTGAAATTTCTGCTCAAAGCTCTTACCTTGGTAAAAAGGTAATAGAAATTAAAAACGTGAGCAAAAGCTTTAGTAATAAAAAAATCATAGATGACTTCAGCTTTATATTTTCCAAGGGAGATAGAATCGGAATAGTTGGACCAAATGGAATAGGAAAATCAACCCTTTTGAATATGATAGCAGGGAAACTATTACCTGACAGTGGGATTATTGATTTAGGTCAAACCGTTAAAATGGGCTATTTTTCTCAAGAAGTTAAATCCATGGATGAAGCCTTGCGAGTTATTGAATACATACGTGAAGGTGCTGAATTTATAAAAGATGCAACAGGTGAATTAATTAGTGCTTCAAAAATGCTTGAAAGATTCTTATTCACCAGCGAAATGCAGTGGACACCAATTTCAAAACTTTCTGGTGGTGAAAAAAGAAGATTATATTTGCTTAGAATACTCATGGAAGCACCTAATGTACTTTTACTTGATGAGCCTACAAATGATCTTGATATAGAAACCCTCACTATACTTGAAGATTATCTTGAAGGTTTCCAAGGCTGCGTAATTACCGTATCGCATGATAGATACTTTCTTGATAAAGTAGTAGATGAGTTAATTATTTTTAAGGGCAATGCCAAAATAGATTATAATACTGGAAATTATTCCGAATATCTAGAAAAGCATCCTTATGAAGAAGAAATAAAAAAAGAAAAACCTAAAGTTCAAAAGCAGCAAGCTGAAAAGCCTAAAAATAATAAATTAAAATTTTCTTATAAAGAACAACGAGAATACGATGAAATAGACAGCGTAGTTGAAAATGCTGAAAATAAACTTGCTGAGCTTGAAGATAAAATTAACTCAGCTGGAAGTGATTATATGCTTCTCGAGGACCTTTTACCCGAAAAAGCAGAACTTGAAAAAAAACTTGAAGAGTTATATGAAAGATGGGAATACTTAAATGATCTTGCTGAAAAAATAAAAGAGAACAGCAGTAAAGCAGAGTAGAGATAGCAGAGTACTCTGCTTTACTGCTTCCATCATTTATCTAACTTTTCATAATAATAATTTGCCAGTTCTTCATAAACTTCAAGGTTCTTTTTCCCCTCATCATTTATTTCATAGACTCCTCTTGATTTTTTCTCAAACCAGCCATAATAATTTTTATACAATATAGAAACTGTCTTTTTGCAATCCGTTCCAATTTCACGAAGCTTTTTAGGTGACATTGGTCCAAACTTATTAAGGCAGCAGGCAATAAAAATTGAATTTTCTCTATAGGAAGTAACTAGCTTCTTCCCCTTACTTCCTCCAACATTTAAATCTTTATTTCTCCCCTGCATTTCCTTTATTATATGATTTCTTTTTCTTTTAGCCATACTCTTACTTTTTGCAAAATCAAAGCTCTTAGCCTCTATTGCTACTTCAACAAAAGCTTCATTACCTTTAAAGTTTACAAAAATAAGTCCTAATTCTAACCTTTTTATTAAGTAGCATATGTCTTTCCATTTAGAATTTGCTTTCATCTTTTGGGGCTTTGGAATTGCCATATACACTATGTCAGCAGCCTTTTGTCTATTTACTGCCTGAGATAAAAGTCCAACTGTTAAATTCTTTTTAAGCTCAACAATTAAAAGTATTTCATCTTTTATAGCAGTTACATCACAATGATCTACTTCAGCCCTTACCGTATACCCTTGCTTTTCAAAAAAGTCATGAACAGGCTTGTATAAATCTTCTTCAATTAACTTTTTTTCTTTAGAATCCTCCATTTTCCTTCCCCTTCATCTTGCCACTTCTTTATTATAGATAAATCAGTTCAACTATTGAAATTCATTTGCACAGTGTTTTATCTTTATATCTAATAGAAAACACTACTGTTAAAATCAAATAATTTATCATTAAACCTAAATATACTCCGTTCAATTTCATATTAATTTTTATTCCAAATATATAGATTAAGCCAATATTAATAATATTAATTAAGATTGAAGATAAAAAAACCCATTTTTCATCTCCAATGCCTTGGAGACAATATTTATATATTGTAGCTGGAATATTCAATGTACTAGAAAGTAGAGCAATTATAAGATAACCCATGGAACCTGTTATTAGATAATTATTATTAGTTATTATATTTAAAATTTGCTTATTAAAAATCACAACAAAACCGCTAATCGCTATATAAAAAATTAAAGATAGCTTAGTGGACACTTTTGGTATTACTTTAACCTTATCCTTATTTTCAGTTCCAAATAATTTACTTACAATTGTAAGTGAAGTTTGCGCATAACCATACATAGGCATATAAGCTAAGCTTATTAATAAAAACAGCAAATTATATATAGAAACTTCCTTCATTCCTATATGCGAAAGCACTGAATTTATAAATATAATAACTATTGTTGATTCTAAAACTTCCTGCCCCATAAGAGGAATAGTAATCTTCACAGTATCCTTAAATATATTAAATACATTATCATATTTTGCCCTAAATATTGTATTACACTTTATTAAAAATAAATATATAATTAAATTTAGTGTAAGTGATAAAATAACTGCTACTGCGGCACCATTCATATTCATTCTAGGAAATCCAAACTTTCCAAAAACTAAAATGTAGTTCATAAGTATATTTACTGCAGTAACAACTAGATTTGCATAGAACGTGTATTTAGTTTTATTTATAATTTTGAAATATGCCCCAAAAGTAAATAATATAAGATTTAATCCAATTGAAGGTACGTATATATTTAAATATATGGAAGTTTCATCTAAAATTGCGCCCCTAAAACCATAAAGCTCACTAAGTACCATTTTACCAATAAGTATAGAAATCATAAAAAGCAAAATACCTAGAACAAAATCAATAAATAAGTTAACTAAAAAACTTTGTCTTAGGCCAGTCTCATCTTCTTTGCCTCTGTACCTACTACCTAAAATGTTAAAAGCCATTGAAACCATGCCTAAAACACCTGTTATGCTATATATTGTTGTATTAATTACACTTACCTCTGCAAAATTGTTTAATGTCAATCTACCTACCATTGCTTGAATACAAAAATCCATTAACATTGCCAATAAATTATTTAATATTATTGGCAATGCCATATTATTTATATATTTTAAATCACTCTTATTAAAGATAAACTGATTGAAAACTTGAAATTTATTTGTACCAAAATGCCATCTTCTAGGCATTTTGGTGCACATGAATTTCATTAGTTGAAACAGTTTATCTACAAGTTTTTTTATTTTCATTATTCCTCACCCTTCTTTTTTTAATTAAAAAAGAAGGAAAAGAACAGACGCCCCCATATAGGGTCACCACCTTTATTTTAAGGTTTCAAAAGTATATTCCTTATCTTTTAAGTATTTTATTATATTAGGGAGAGCTTTAACAGTTGTGGTTTTTGCAGCAGCATCATGCATTAATATTACAACTACCTGCTTGTTTCCTGTCTCTTTTATAACTCTTTCATACAGGTCGTTCGCTGGTGTTAATCCATGTTCAGCATCTCCATTAAGATCATTCCAATTTACAAAATGATATCCCGCACTTGCAATTGCATTTCTAAAAGCCCCAAGCTTTAGATATTTAGAATCCCATGATCCACCTGGAAATCTAAGTAGCTTAGAATCATATTTATCTCCAACTATTGATTTTAAAATTTCATCACATTTATTTACATCTTCAACAAATCCATTTGGACCTTCTTTATAATTTAAAGTATGACTATAAGTATGATTTCCAATTGCATCTCCGTCAGCTACTTCCTCTTTAACCAAACTAGGATATTTTTCAGCATTTTTTCCTATTAAGAAAAATGTAGCATTTATTTTATTCTGTTTTAATAAACTTAATATTTGTGGAGTATTATTTAAAGATGGTCCATCATCAAAAGTAAGATACGCTATTTTCTGACCATTAGTTGGTTTTTCATTCCAAGGCATGTACTCTCCCGAAGAAATTACACCTTTAGCTTCATTTACACTCTTTGGCGGTAAGCTGCTTTCTCTTTTATCCATAGCCTTTTTAGGATTCTTAGAATTTTTCAACTTTATACTTTTTTCTGCACCAACTCGTACATTTTTTTTGTCTACCGTCTTAATAATTGCAATTGCACATATAAAAACTACAAAACTAGAAACAATCAAAATCGATATATATTTTCTCTTTCTTCTTTTCATCCTATCGTTCATACAAAATATCTCCTACGTAGTTTTTTATTTTTTTACTTTGCTTTATTTATTTCTAAACATTTTAGCCCATTCATCAACATAACTTCCCATTGCCCATTGAGACATCACAGAAGCTTCATCACCTTTAAGATTAATGTTAATTTTAACTTTACCAATAGAATCACCATTCTCAATAGGCATTACCATTAAATTATTTTTAGTTAATACAACTAAGAACCTTTTGTTTGGCGAAGTATATGCATCAATAGCATCTGGAAACTTGTTCTTTATAGTTTTAAATGGAATAGATAATTGATCATAACTAGTTATCATTCTAGGTGTACTAATCCCTACATCAAAATATTCATTACTTACTTTTCCCCTCAAAGTCCATTTTCCATTTTCTCTTATTATCCCCCAGTTGGTTTCAAGCACATTTTTATCAATTTCAGATTTGTCTTTTCCAGCCCTTTTAAGAAACTTTTCTGCATTATCTTGAAGTATATCATTAGGATTATTTCGTATTATTTTTGAAAAAGCAATACCATCCCCATAAATATTATCTAGTGGAACAACTGAAAGGTATGTATTTATACCATATTGTCCTCCAAACTTTGGATTTAATTTTAATTCTTCATTCTCAAGGGACATGTATTCATTACCTACGAAAAGAATCTTATAATTTATATTTGAACTAATGGGGTTTTGTGAAAATTTAACTATATTATTCACATCTTTATTATAGGGACCTGCAAAAATAGCATCCCGCGTAATTCCATTATCTTCAATATTATTAACCTCTAGCATTAAAAACCCGTTTTTTCTTGGTACAAGCAGATTGTCCATTTCCTTTATAGAAAATCCTTCTTCATTATCGCTTATAAACAATGTTCTATACTTATAACCATTTTCACTTTTTTCTCTAAGTCCTAATAACAGTCCATTATTTAATGAAGCATCATCTTTCACTGTATCACGTCTTTTCTCAGACATTTCCTCATTAGACTTACTGTTAGAAACTTTTCCTTCCTTCCTCAAAAATAAAACAACCCCATCATAAACTTTTAATATACAATCATCATTTATTTGTATGTATTCATCAAAAAATATATTATTTGATGAAATTGTTATTATCTTAACTTTATCTTGGCTTATTCCAAGCTTTGATGGTTTTACTTTCAAATCATTCGTAAAATATTCGTTTGAATCTACTACTTTAACTTTAAAATTAGGTCTTTTACACACTTCCTTATTAAAATTAACACTGTCTAAACTAAATATAGCCTTATTACCAATCATATTTTTTATATCGTCATCACTTAAATCAGAGTCCGCAATCTTAATGTATTCATATACCTGCCATTTTCCCTGTATTGGAGCTTTTGTAATTTTAGCTGGTGTGATTTTTACATTAAAGTACAAATTCATATTTTTATAAAACAGAACTGCCATAGCAATTATAAACAAACATATTATGGAGTTTAATTTTTTCAATTAGTATCACCTTTTTCTACTCTAACGGAAGTTTTATTATAACCTCAGTTCCTTTATCCAATTGGCTTTTAATTTTAAGTTCACCACCATGCAAGTCTATGATTTCTTTGCAAATTGATAATCCTATACCATTACTAGATTTACTGCTCTTCCCTTTAAAAAACTTTTCTGTAACCTTAGGTAAATCTTCTTCTGGTATTCCAATTCCGGAATCTTTTACTGTCATAATAATTCCATCATCTTCTTTGGTAACTTTAAGTTCTACAATTCCATTTTCATATGTAAATTTAAATGCATTATCAAGTACATTTAATAAAACTTGTTTTATTCTATTTTCGTCTATAAGAATAGTTGGTAATTCTTCATCAATATTTACTATAAATTTAATGTTATTTCTTGAGGCTTTTAATGACATTTGCTTTTGAATATATGAAATAGTCTTTTTTATATCAATATCGCTTCTTTTTAAACTTATTTTCCCGGAAATAAATTTTGAAAAATCAAGCAGCTCCTCTACAAGTTTTGATAATCTGTCACTTTCCTTTTCTATTATTTCAAGACCATCCATTATTTCTTCTTTATCATTTAAATCTCCTGTACGAATTGTTGATGCCCATCCTTTTATTGATGTAAGTGGAGTTCTAAGTTCATGGGATATTGATGCCATAAATTCATTTTTCAAATTGTCATTTTTAACTATTTCATCTGCCATTACATTTATCGTATCAGATAGTTCACCAATTTCATCGTTCCTTTTTTTAACTATCCTCTCCTTAAAATTACCTGTAGCAATTTTCTTTGCCATTTCTGTAATTTCACTTAATGGTTTAATTATAGTATTTGAAAGAAAAATGCTAGACATTCCTCCTATTAGTATTATTATTACACCAATTAAAATTAGAATTGCACTTATTCTTATTATTGTTTTGTCTACCTCTTCAAGTGATGTTACAAATCTTAATACTCCTTGAACTTTTCCATCTGATTTTAATGGATATGATATACAAAACACTTTTTCTTTACTGCTTATATCCCTCTCAATAGTAGTTGCTGCTTTTCCTTTTAGTGCTTTTTTTACATCACCCGCTTTTACCTTTCCAGGGATATAATTTCCTATGGAATCCATTAACATTTGTCCTGAACTATCAATTATTTGTACCTCTGCTGATGTATTATTCCAAAATAAATCAGCATTATTTTGCACATTATTTTTAAGACTATTTGACGATAAATATGTATCATAAAATCTTACAGATACTCTAATCTGATTTGTAAGCATATTTTCAACATTATTATAGTAATACTTATCAACTGCTAAAATAAAAAAGAGTTCAAAACTTACAACTGTTATAGTTATGATAAACAAGTAACTTCCAACTAATCTAGCCCTTATTCCCCTCATTTACTTTTCCCTTCTCCATCTATAGCCAACACCCCATACTGTCTCTATGTATTTAGGGTTAGATGAATCATCTTCGATTTTTTCTCTTAATCTTCTTATATTAACATCAACTATTTTTGTATCACCAAGGTAACTGTATCCCCATACTTGATCTAAAAGTTCCGCTCTACTTAAAGCCTTGCCTTGATTTTCTACAAAAATTTTTACAAGAGAGTACTCTTTAGGCGTAAGCTCTAATTCCCGACCGTCCTTATATATTTTCATCGCTGTGTTATCTATTTTAAATACACCTGAAATCAATATATTATCTTCATTTTTTGAATTACTACTCATACGCCTTAATATTGCATTTACTCTCGCTATAAGTTCAAGAGGATTAAATGGTTTAATCATATAATCATCTGCACCAAATTCTAATCCCATAATCTTATCCATATCCTGGCTTCTCGCTGTAAGAATTATTATTCCAATATTGGGAAACTGCTTTCTTAAAAGCTCACAAGTTTTAAATCCATCAATTCCAGGCAACATAACATCAAGAATCACTATAGTAGGATTTTCAATTTTTGCTTTTTCTATCCCCTCTTCGCCAGATTCAGCTTCAATTACTATAAAATTATTTCTTTTGAAATTTATTTTTATAAATCCTCTTATAGAGGCTTCATCTTCCACTATTAAAACTTTTTTATCCATATTTCACCTCAGCGTATTTAATGCAATTCACAATGCACAATTCACAGTTCACAATAGATGAAGATTTTCTGTTATTACAAAAAGTCTTTGAACTTAATTATGTTCAAAGATTTATCTTCCTTTAGGAAGATAAATCTACCTTAGTTGTGAATTGTGCATCGTGAATTGTGAAGTGATTTTAGTATGAATCATTAGAAATAAGATCATTTGCTATCATATTTCCATTTTGATAAGTTTGCAAATAAATTTTTACACTTTTGCCATCATTATAAGGCTGGTCAACCACCTTATAAGTTTTACTTTTTAAACTCTCATTTGAATATATATTAAAAGTTTCAGTTCCATTTGCTGAAATTCCTTCAACATAAATTGGATAATCAAACGTGTTTTTAAATTGATAATCAAGTTTTCCATCATAATCAACCGTTGCATCATGGCCTAATGGAACATATACAGATGGAATTGTGTGATGTATTCTTACAGTTGGTTTAATTCCACCAAGCAAAGCTGCATTATAAAGCGTTGATGATACCTGACAGATACCTCCTCCAAGTCCCATTCCTGTAGTCTTTCCTATATCAACAGGTGCAGCTTCGTAACCTTTTTCTGCTGTTCTTCTTCCAAGTATTCCATTAAAACTAAAAGTATCACCCGGCATAATAACAGTGCCACTTATAGTTCTAGTTGCTAATTGAATATTAGTTACTCTCTCAGGACTTGATATAGCGCCAAAGCTAGTACTATAAGTTGATATTAATGTATTAATACTCTCAAGTTTTTCTTTTGTTATTTTAGCTTTTACTGTTTCAATCTTTGCCTCAACATTGCTATCTTGTCCAACCACATCATTTATAGACGATAAAATTCCGCTTTTAAGCTCCTTTTCATTTATTCCATAACCATCTTGATCTGGAACAATAGAAAAGCCAGTGCCATTTCTATATATTTGGGCGTTTTTAGGTTGTTTATTTACATTATTTTCTATATTTTTTATCAAATCATCTATAGCCTTGGATTTAGAATCATAAGTAAATGAAAGCTTTATAACCCTTCCAGTTGGCTTTTTTATCATATTGTATTTATTAAAAAAACTTTCGTCCTTACCATAATTATACGCCTCATTAACAGCCTTGTTAATATCATATTTAGCAGCAATTTGAGCATAGGTAATACTGTAATTTTTATTTCCTGCTTTTATATTTATCTTCTTATTTTGAAGTGAATTTTCATATTTATCTTCAAGCACTTTTGTTGCTTCCATTTTGGTTTTTCCAGACAAATCCTGTTCATCAACTCTCACTCCTGGATAAATACTATTATCATAACTTTTTATTTTTGAATAAGCTTTATAGCCAAAAAAACCCATTAAAAAAATAATTGCTATAAAACATACTATACCTAGAATAATCGCATTTTTCTTCTTCATATATACACCCCATATTTATTATACTTTTACAGATATATTTTATTCCTATGTTTATTATAACTTCTAATAATATATCGTTTAATATATCGTTAGACACATGCTTTATTATAATATTAAATTTTATTTATAAATTAACACATGCATATATAAATTGCAAAATATTGTTACACTAACTTATTTAATAATTTAATTATATCTTATAATACTATTATTATACTAATAAAATAGCACATATAAAAATAAAATTTTATGTTTTTTATTTCTATATATACTATATATTATACGTTATATCCTATTCATTCAACAATTTATTATTTTTTTAGCATTTTATTTACAATCTATGTATAGATGTAAAACTTGAAACATTGAAATTACAAATACTAAATGTATCCTGTTAAACTAGAATTTATAGATTAGAGTACAGATGACGGAGTACAGAGTACAGTGAATGATGATTTACCTTTCGCGCTGCTTAGGTAAATCTTAAACTTAATGTTGTCAGCTTCGCTGACCACCATGTATGGTTCCATTGCGTAAGCAATAAAAAAATAAGTTTTCAGATTTTCTGCAGCAAAGCGGAGGAAAATCCTCCTTCATTGTGAATCGTGCATTGTGAAATGTGAATTGAAAAACATTGCTGTCAGGATAATCCTGAAATTTTCAATTTTTAATTTTCAAGCTGTATATCTTTATAGATAAACCATTTCAACTATTAAAATTCATGTGCATCATAATGCCCAAAATCCGGCATTTTGATACAAATAAATTTTAAGTTTCAAGGTGGTTTATCTTTAAAAACATAAAGAAATGTTAACAGATTATTTATTGAATATCAAAATTGTGTGTGTTAACGTATATTTATTGTAATTATTAATTTAGGAGGCTTTTCTATGAATAAATTTGCAAGCTATTTTAAAGATTCATATGGATGGGATAAGTTATCAAGCTATCTTTCAATTATAGGCATTATTTTATGTTCAACTAAATTCACAGCTGTATTTGGTGTTGCACTTATAGTATTTAGTACAATTAGAAGCATTTCTAAAAATAAATATAGAAGATATCAAGAACTACAAACATTTGAAAGCTTCCTCGGAAACTTAAAAAATAAATTTAGTACTTTAAAATATAGCACTGCTCATAATATAGCTCAATCACGACAGTATAAAATATTTAAATGTCCAAAGTGTTCGCAAAAATTAAGGGTTCCAAGAAAGCAAGGAAAAGTAGTCATCACTTGTAAGAAATGCGGAACAGAATTCAAAAAAAGAACGTAGAGAAGTAACAATGCTTCGTCACGTTAAAAAAATTCTATAAATCTAAGGCTCAAAAATCATAAAATACTAAGATATTTCAATAACTCGCTATCGCTCAAACAGATTGAAATATCTAAGCATTTTATGATTTTTGAGCCAAGATTTATTAGAATTTTTTTAAATCGTTCCTTCAGCATTGTTACTTCTCTCCCACGGTAATGCAAGGAAAAAATTCCTCCGTGCCTACGGAATTTTGGAACACTATAGAAACATGGGCGTTTTATATAACAAATTACAATTTGTCGAGCAGAGTACAGTGAATGATGATTTACCTTTCGCTTCTCTCAGGTAAATCTTAAACTTAATGCTGTCAGCTTCGCTGAGCACCATGTATGACGCGATTGCGCAGCAATAAAAAAATAAGTTTTCAGATTTTTCTACGCTCGCGTAGAAAAATCATCCTTCATTGTACTCTGTACTCTGTACTCCGTACTCTGTGTCAAATTGTAATTTTTCTATCTAATCACTTTTCCTCTTCCATAAAACCTATTTTGTTTAAATTTCCTATTTAATAACAAAAATGCACATAAAAGCTTATCTTGGTAAACTTTTATGTGCATTTTTTGTTATTTCTAATTACACATCCTTATTATGAAGTTTTTTACAAAGATACTTGACTATTACAAATAACTGACATATTATTAGTGTATTAACAATTTGTATACTAATTATATTTGTACTATGTATTTAGGAGGTTTAATTATGGAATCCCTTGATAAATCAATTGGAATGTATATGAGTTCCGTAAATAGAAAACTTTTAAGATTCTTATCTTTAAATCTAAAAATGTATAACATAACCACAGAACAGTGGTCAGTATTACTTCATTTACTAGAAAAGGATGGTATTAACCAAAAACAATTATCCAAAGAAGTAGATAAAGATCAAGCTACCTTAGTTAGAATATTAGATATTCTTGAGGAAAAAAAATTAGTGGTAAGACAAAAATGCATTGAAGATAGACGTTCATTTTTAATTCATTCTACAGAAAAAGGTAAAAACTTAACTAATCAAATATATCCTTGCATTGAAGATTTGTTTTCAAAAATTATAAATGATATTCCAGAAAATCAGTTAAATTTATTTATAGATACTCTTAATTTAATTGAAAAAAATATAAATCTAGAGGAGGAAAAAATTTCATGGAAGAAACTTCAGAAAAATTAAGTTATCAAAGGAATTATAATGTAGTTCCCATAAGCATTTCTCTAATCATAGCAGGCTTCTGCTGCATGCTGAGTGAAACTTTATTAAATATGGCATTAAAAAATTTAATGGTTCAATTTTCTATATCTGCAACTACTGTTCAATGGCTTAGTACAGGCTATATGCTTATTATGGGAATATCAATTCCTGTTTCTGCTTTACTTATTCAAACTTTTACAACTAGACAATTATTTCTAACTTCTGTAATTATATTTCTACTAGGAACCATTATAAGTAGTTTATCTTTATCTTTTCCTATGCTTTTAGTTGGCAGATTAGTTCAAGCTATTGGAACTGGAATTTTAATACCTAATATAGTAAACACTTTATTAATTATCAACCCAATTGAAAAACGCGGAAAGGCACTTGGAACATTTAATCTAGTAATGTTTTGCGCTCCAGCTATTGGTCCAACTGTTTCTGGTTTAATAATTCAATCTCTTAATTGGAGATGGCTATTCTTTATAATATTACCTTTTTCAGTTGTATCTTTACTCTTAGGTTATAAATACATCCAAAATGTAACAGAACTTACAAAACCATCTATCGACCTTTTATCAATTGTACTTTCTACAATAGGCTTTGGTGGTTTTATATACGGTGTTAGTAATATAGGGGCTTCAAATTCAGCTTTAATAGCAGCTCCAATAATTATTAGCTGCATAGCATTAGCTGCATTTGTTATACGCCAGTTGCATATGGACGAACCAATGCTTGACATGCATCCTTTTAAAGAATCTATGTTTAGCCTTGGCTGCATACTTATGATAGTTATGCACATGATTAATTTTGCAACTATGCTTATATTACCGATGTTCCTTGAAGGAGCTTTAGGCTTAGCTGCATTTACTGCTGGTCTTCTTATGCTACCCGGTGGATTTCTTAATGGACTTATATCCCCAATTGCTGGACATTTATACGACAAATTTGGTCCAAAAGCATTAATTGCACCTGGATATGCACTCTCAGCGATTTCATTTTTAGTACTTTCACGCTTAGTATCCACAAGCATAAGCATTCCTATCATCATCACCTTGCACTGCTTATCATTAATAGCCGTAGGTCTTATAAATACACCTATACAAACTAACAGTTTAAATCAATTGTCACCAAAGTATTATCCTCATGGAACTGCCATAATGAATACACTCCAGCAAATAGCTGGTGCTTTTGGAACGGCTTTGTTCGTTGCCGTTATGACTTCATATCAAAAGAAGTATCTACTTGGGGTTAGCAACCCTTCCAGCGTAAAACATCAATCTTTGAGTTTAGTATTTGGAGTTCATAATACTTTCTTAATTGAAACTGGAGTTCTTTTTGTTGCTTTGATATTATCTTTATTTATATGCAATAAAAATAAGGCAGAGAAATAATAGTGTCTCGTGACATTAAATAAATTAATAAATCTAAGGGGTAAATCTTGAAAATCCTAAGAAGTTTCAATAACTCACTATCGTTCAAACAATTAAAACTTCTAAGTCTTTTCAAGATTTACCCCTAAGATTTATAATAATTTATTTAAATCGCCACGAAACACTATCATTTCTTCTAACACGGTAATGCAAGGACGATTTTTCTCCGTTAGCACTACGAAAAATCTAAAAATGTATAACATACCCACAGAACAATAGTTAGTATTACTTCATTTACTAGAAAAGGATGGCATTAAAAAATTTAATGCCATCCTTTTCTATATCAGCAACTACTGTTCAATGGCTTAGTACATGCTATATGCTTATTAGGTTATAAATACATCGAAAATGTAACAGAACCTACAAAACCCTCTATTGATCTTTTACCAATTGCCACCAAAGTATTATCCTCATCGCTGGTCGCTCAGACAATTGAAAGTTCTAAGCTTTTTAATAATCATAACCAAGATTTATTTGCTTTAATTTAAATCATCTCGAAACACTATTGCTTCTCTACAACATTGTTTTAAGGTAAAAATTCCTCCGTACCTACGGAATTTTGATGTAGCTAAGTATCGATTGTTTTATTACAAAACTGTGAAATAAATTTTACTTTTCTATATCTTCAATGATTTCTATTCCGTTCATTCTCATATTGTATAATGCAAATAAATTCATTAACTCAGCGTTATGATTTGTTATGTCTAAATCGTATGTTTCAACGCCTTTAATAGGTATTATTATTCTTGAAGCTATGTTTTTTTCATTGAAGAAAGTTTTTTGAGAAAGGCAATAGTTCATGACACATATATCTGTAACATCACCAAGAACTATTATATTTGTTTTATTCATGTTACTCTTAAGCCATTTAGTGTAATCATCACATAAGAAACCATTAACACTATTTTTAAAACAAACTGTACTATTTCCATCTACAAAGGGTTTTAATTCATCTATTATTTCACTTTCGCTTGTATTTTCTATGCAGTGTTCTATATAAGAATTAAATTCAGCTGATTCTTTTGTATGCTTATCTACAAAAAATACTTTCTGATAAGCTTTAAAGTATTCGTTAATTTTAACTGTATATGGTATTATTTTTGCAACTAATTCTGAACTCAAATTCCCTTCTTTACAAAAGCCGTTTATCAAATCTACATTTACTATTACAGTATTTTCTGGTTTAAAATCACTTACCTTTAAGGTTTGCAAGTTCTCAAAGGATTCTATTATCTTTAGCAAGGTATCTTTTGATTTTTCTATAAACTTATCCTTATCAATTATTTTTTCCATATATTATATCTCCTTTTTCTAAAAATTCCTCCACAGACAAAAATGTTTCATTAAGTCCAAGCCTATTGCACAATTCAGTTACATGTGGCAATTCAAGATATGCCTTTTCAAGTACTTCTTTATTTGAAAATACCTCTCGTGTAGGTCCATCTAAAAGAACCTCTCCCTCTGCAAAAACTATAGTTCTCTCAAAAGTTTCTGCAACAAAATCCATATCATGAATTATTGTAATTACTAATTTATCCTTTTCCTTTAAATTGTTTATTATTTTCTTTATTCTTTGCTTACCTTCATAGTCTTGAGCTATTGTCGGCTCATCAAATATAATAATTTCCGTATTCATTGCTATTACCGAGGCAATACTTATAAGTTTTCTTTCTGCTAAACTAAGGTCATATGGATTTTTATTAATTTCCTCAAGTATACCGACTTCTTCAAGAGCAAGTTTTGCATTTTTTTCAGCTTCTTCCTTACTTTGACCTATATTCAATGGACCAAACATAACTTCATCTATAACTTTATTCTTAAATATTTGATCATCTGGATTTTGAAAAACCATGCCAATATACTTAGAAAGCTTGGCTGCACTTAAAATTTTTGTATTTACACCATTTATAATTATATCTCCACTTTGTGGCTTAAGTAATCCTTTTAGTAATTTAACAAATGTTGTTTTTCCAGCACCATTCTGACCAATTATTGCCGTAGCTTTTTTATCAAAATTTAAATTTATTCCCTTTAATATTTCATCTTCTTTGTCATAATAAAAATGTAACTCCTTAATTTCTATATTACTCATTATGCTTCACCACCAAATTATAGGTTTCCTCTAAGGTTATTGGATAGAATCCAGTATTCTCATTTTTTAATTTTAAGCCCCTACAAATTTTAGTATAAACTGGTGCTGTAACTCCGTAATTTTCTAAGTCGTCTCTTGAAAAAACCTTGGAAGGAACATCAAAATCAACTATTTTTCCCTCACTTAAAAGCATTACTTTAGATGCATACTGTGCAATTTTCTCCATTTTATGATCAACCATTATGACTGTTTTTCCCTCGCTGCTTAATTTTTGAATTGCCTTATATACTTCTTCTGACCCCTGTGGATCAAGCTGCGAAGTAGGCTCATCTAAAATTATTATTTCTGGATTCATGGCAATAATGCTTGCTATGGCAACCCTCTGCATTTGTCCACCTGATAATTCAAAAGGACTCCTATCTTTATATTTATATATATCAAGAAGCTTCAAAACATAATCTATTCTTTCTATCATTTCACTTCTAGAAACACCTAAATTTTCAAGTCCAAAGGAAATTTCTTCATATACTGAAAGTTTAGATCCTGTAATTTGTGTAAAAGGATTTTGAAAAACTAAACCAACCTTTTTAACCACTTCACTTATTTCGCTATTTAAAATTTCCATATTGCAAACAACTACCTTACCGCCATAAGCTCCTTTGTAAAAATGCGGTATAAGTCCTACTAAAGCCTGACACAAGGTTGATTTACCAGAAGAATTTTTTCCTATTATTCCAATAAACTCACCTTTTTTTATTTTAAAGCTTATATCATTTAATGCTAAAGTATCCGTCAAAGGATATTTGTATTTTAAATTTTCTACAACTATCTCTTCCATATAAATATCCTCCAAATAACTGCTAATATAAATATTATAACCATTGCCAATCTTATAAATTTATTATAACCATAAACTTCTTCTTGATTTAAAAAAGTTTTCTTTACTTTTGAATCAAAAGCTCTAACTTCCAATGCCATAGATCTTTCCCTTGTACCTGCAATTGAATTCATGACAACAGGTGCTATAAGAGGTAAAAAAGCCTTAATTCTAACTATAAACTTACCCTCGGTTTCCATGCCACGTGATCTTTGGGCATCTGTAATCCTACTCATAGTTGATGTCATCTCTGGTATTAGCTGAAGTACAGAACTTAAAACATAACCTATTTTAGGGGATAATCCTCTTCTTACAAATGACTCTATTAAATCTGATGGCTTAGTTGTAAGTATAAGTATTGCCACTGAACACAATATATTTAAAACACGAAGGCAAATATCAAAAGCATAGCTTAATCCCTCTTTATAAAAATGCAAACCTCCAAGACTAAACAATACAGTTTTATTTCCAGCCCTAAACATTCCCTGAATCACAATGACAGAAAGTAAAACAATAAAACTAAAGCCTATAATTGGTATTACCCTCTTCAAAACCTTGCCAAATGATAAGAATATTATACTAATGGCAAGTAAAATTAAGGCTATAATTTTATTGGGAAGAATAATAGGTACTGCAATAGCTAGAATTATATATAATATTTTAGTTATTGGATCAACTTTGTGTATCACAGTATCTTCTTTTTTATATAAACTTAATGTCTTCAAAATTACACCCCACTTAAACAGAGTACAGATGACAGAGTACAAAGTACAGTGAAGGTGGATTTACCTTCCTTTCGTCAGGCAAATCTTAAAACTTAAGTATTATCGCTTCTCTCTGCACCATAAATGGCACGATTGCGTAAACAATAAAAAATAAGTTATAAGATTTTCTGTAACAAAGTGGAGGAAAATCATCCTTCATTGTACTCTGTACTCTGTACTTTGTACTCTGCCCTAAAGTTTTTCTATTTTCTCGTCTCCTCTAAACAATACAATTAATTTTTCAGGGAGTCCTTTAAATATTAAGTATGCTATTATAACTGTTGATATTTTATCTGGTATGTCTACAACAAATTCATCTATGAAAGATGCCATCCATACAGGAAAATGTTTTAATATTAGAGAAGCATAAACCGCATCTCCCCATACATTCCCTGTCTGTCCACCCCAAAAGCCGATATTTATAGGAGTGGATACAACTGCTGATACTATTGCTGCTATAATTCCAAGCACTACAGCTCTTCCAATATTTTTAATCCATCCATTATATGCAAGTGCACCAACAACAAGACCAATTGCAACACTTGTAATACCATATATAAGACTTACTGGGGATATTGTAATACCATAAATTATATTGTTAATTGCTCCACATACAGCACCAACAATTGGCCCCGAAAGCATTGCTGCTAGTATCGTTCCTATTGAATCAAGCCATAAAGGAAGCTTTAAAAACTCTGCAAAAGCTTTTCCTATATAATTAATACCAACAGCTGCTGGTATTAAGACTAAAGCTGCTGTTGATAGTTTTAGACTCCACATACTTTTTTTACTCATTTTCATTCCTCCTAGTATATATAAATAATTTCTAATTCAAGCTAAATTTTTTCCAACTTAACAATTGCCTCTAATACCGTTAATATTTCTCTTCTTTCTCCCTCAATAGTTAAAGTTTCCCCCTCTACATAATTATTTATACCTGAATCAACCTTCTCACTGCTTTCAACTACAACATTTAAAACAGAAGCTATATTCAAATTTCTTAAAGAACCTACAACAAAAAGAGCAGCAGTTTCCATATCACTTCCAATTGTGCCTTTGTTCCCCCAGTACTTGTCAAGCTTATCTTCATCACCTGAGTACAATCCATCATGGCTCCTCACAATACCACAGTGATATGAAAATTTCTGTTCTTTTGCACTTTCAATTAATTTTATTAAAACCTCTGGAGTTGGAACTGCTGGGTATTCTTCTTTTACATATGATTTCGAAGTTCCTTCATCTCTTACTGCACCACTTGCAATAATAAGATCTCCTAGTCTTATCCCTTCCTTTAAAGCACCACAGCTTCCTATCCTTATTAATGTTTCTACTCCAATATTTTTTAATTCTTCAACTGCAATAGCTGTAGATGGTCCTCCTATACCTGTAGAAATAACCATAACTTTTACGCCCTTATAGAATCCTGTGCAGCTTTTAAATTCTCTATTAAAGGCTATATCACGTGGATTATCTAATAATCTTCTAACTTTTTCAACCCTACCTATATCCCCAGGCATTATTGCATACTTGGCGGCATCATTACTATCACATCTTATATGTGGCTGCTTATTTACCATACATATCATCTCCTGTATATACATCTGTTTACTATGATACCAAATTTTTTAACTGTTGTATATACAGTACTTGGACAAATTCATAATTTAGGCATATAAAAAATAGCCAAACTTACTAAAGGAAGCTATGTTTTAAATAAGTGTGAAAATCAACACTTATTTAAAACATAGCAAAAAAATAAAAAACAATTGGAAAGGGGGACTAACCAACTGCTTTTTATTTTCTATATTTAATAAGGTGTTTAATCTTTTTCAATTTCTATGTTTATATAATACCTCTGAATTGTGACAACTATATTACAATATTTAATATAATATATTAACAAATTAAAGTATATATAAAACAATGGTGGTCGCAGTAAAACTTTTTAATACATAACTTAAAATTATTGCGAACCAAAAATCAGAGTACAGAGTACAGATGACAGAGTACAGTTAAGGTTGATTTACCTTCTTTACGTCAGGTAAATCTTAAACTTAAATGTTGTCAGCTTCGCTGAACAACATTAATTTTATGATTGCATTGGCAATCATAACTAAGTTTTAAGATTTTCTGTAGCTTTGCTACAGAAAATCATCCTTCACTGTACTCTGTACTCCGTAATCTGTACTCTGAATAATGGTTCGCATTTTTTAAAATTTGTGTATAAACTAGTTTTTCTGCACTAGCACATAAATTGTCTTATAAAGTCAACTACTTACTTTCACTAACAATAGCAATACCGCTGCTAGCACCTATTCTACTTGCACCAGCATTGATCATATCCATAGCTGTTTTATAATCTCTAATTCCACCTGATGCTTTTACGCCCAAGCCTTCACCTACAGTTTTTCTCATAAGTGCCACATCTTCCTTTGTAGCTCCACCTGTTGAAAAACCAGTTGAGGTTTTAACAAAATCAGCTTTAGCTTCTTTTGCTATTTCACACACTTTTATTTTTTCTTCATCCGTTAATAGACATGTTTCTATTATAACTTTTACTAAAGCTTTTCCTTTTGCTGCATTAACTACTGCTTCAATATCTTCTTTAACTAAAATGTAATTTTTATCTTTTAATGCACCAACATTTATAACCATGTCTATTTCATTTGCACCATTTTTTATAGCATCAATAGTTTCAAACGCTTTAGCTTCCTTAGTCATAGCTCCTAAAGGAAATCCAACTACTACACAAGTTTTAACATCACTTCCAGCAAGTTCTGTACTTACTAGCTTTGCATAACATCCATTTACACAAACTGATGCAAAATTATATTCTTTAGCTTCTTTGCAAAGCTTTTTTACTTCTTCCACTGTAGCTTGTGGCTTTAAAACTGTATGATCTATATATTTAGCTATATCCATTCTTTACATCTCCCTAGTATAATTATCTTGATCCCTTTTCATACGGTAAACCATCAGCCTTAGGTGCAACTGATTTTCCAACGAAAAGAATTAAAACTACAATTGTTAAAACATATGGTAACATTGCAAGAATTTCTGAAGGAACAGCAAAGTGTCCTCCACCTAAAACAACAGTTAAAGCTTGTGAGAATCCGAACAATAAACAAGCTCCATATGCTCCATGAGGCTTCCATTTTCCAAATATAACTGCTGCCAAAGCTATAAATCCTTGACCACTAATAGCTGTTTGTGTAAATTGATTAATGATAGCTAATGTCATTGCTGCACCGCCAAAACCCGATAAAACACCAGATATTATTACACAAGTGTATCTAACTCTAGTTACGTTAATCCCCATAGTATCTGCAGCTGCTGGATTTTCTCCAACGGCACGAATATGTAGTCCCCATTTTGTTTTGTATAGAACGAACCACAAAATTATTGTTAAAATCAAAGCTAAAGCAACTGTGCTATCCAACCCATCAAATATTTTAGGTAATTTGTTTGGAACTGGAGGTGTCATAGCTGCGCCTTGAAAAAATAATCTACAAAAAAACACCGCAAAACCTGGTCCTATCAAATTTATAGCAATACCCGAAATTGTTTGATCTGCCTTAAAAGTAACAGATGCCACTGCATGCAATAAGGCAATTACTCCTCCAGCAACACCTGCCATAAGGAAACCAAACCATGGATTTTTTGAATAATATCCAACTGCTGCCCCTGTAAAAGCACCTATTACCATCATACCTTCAATACCAATATTTACAACTCCAGCACGTTCTGAAATTACTCCGCCTAATGCACCAAAAACTAAAGGTGCTGAATACATTAATGTAATTCCTACTAATAATAAAATGCTATTTAGCATTGATTTCACCTCTTTTTAAAAGTTTATCTGCTAAAACAGGTACAATTTTTGTTAATGCTACGAAGAATACTATAGTACCTATCATAATATCGATAATTTCTGATGGAGCTCCTATAGTAGATTGTATAGCTCCCCCTCCATAAAGTAATCCACCAAAAAGCAATCCTGCAAAAATACATCCAATAGGTGAGCTGCCTGCAATTAGTGCAACTGACAAACCATTAAATCCACTATTTTCGAAAGCTGCCAAAGTTGATATACAATGAGGTTCAATACCTGTAATAATTAATGCTCCTGCAAGCCCTGACAATGCTCCTGATATTACCATTGATTGAATGATATTCTTATTAACATTTATACCTGCAAATTCTGCAGCATCTTTATTTAATCCAACTGCACGAAGTTCATAACCCTTAGCTGATTTGTACAATAAAACCCATACTGCCACAGCCATTATAATTGCTACTACAATACCAATATTCACATCTGTTTTTAACATAACATCAGAAAGCCATTTATTCTTTGATAATGCTGCTATTCCAGCATCTGAACTTTTCCAGCTTGATAATATTGTTGTAAAACCAGATTTATTTATTGGATAAGTGCTAGTTGAACTAGGTTGATGAAAACCATTTAACTGAACTACAAAATTACATAAATAAAGTGCAATCCAATTTAGCATTATACTTGTAATAACTTCATGTATTCCAAACTTGGCCTTTAAAAATCCTACAATTCCTCCCCATACTGCTCCTGCAATTACACCTGCAATAATTACAGTTGGGATTTCTAAAACTGCTGGCAAATTTAATTTTATACCAACCACTGTTGCTGCAATTGTTCCTACAATATATTGCCCTTCAGCTCCTATATTGAATAATCCTGTTTTGAAGGCGAAGGCTACACTTAATCCAGTTAATATTATTGGTGTAGATTTTATAATTGTATTTGATATATATTTAGGTTTTGAAAAAACACCTTGAAAAAGTGCAGCAAATGCATCAGCTGGATTGTATTTTGCAATACTAAGTATTATGGATGCAACAACGAATCCAAAGAATATCGCAATTAAAGTTGACGTAAGTGGTTTTTTAAGTATTTTGACTACTGTTTTCATTATGTTTACCTCCCGCCATTAGTAAACCAATCGTATTTTCATCTACTTCTCCCTGCTTAAATGTTTCCACAATAGTTCCTGCATAAATTACAGCTATTGTATCTGAAACATGCATAACTTCATCAAGCTCTAATGAAATTAGAAGAACTGCCTTTCCTTTATCTCTTTCGTTAATTAATGCCTTATGTACATATTCAATTGCTCCTACGTCCATACCACGAGTTGGTTGCACAGCAACAAGCAAATCAGGATCATTAGCTACTTCCCTTGCTATTATAACTTTTTGCTGATTTCCTCCAGACAAACCTCTAACTTGTGATAATTCGCAATTATCTGGTCTAACATCGTATTCTTTTATAAGCTCTTTTGCATGCTCAACAATTTTACCTTTATCCAAAAATCCATTTTTACAATATGGCTTATTGTTATGTTTCTCAATAACCATATTTTCTGCAACAGTAAAATCCAATACAAGTCCACGCTTTTGTCTATCCTCATGGATTGTTGAAATCTTATGCTTAATTATATTCTCTGGTGTTGTATTCTGTATTTCTTCTCCATTTATTTTAATGGTACCATTTTCACATCTAGTGAGACCTGTTATGGCTTCGACTAATTCTTTCTGTCCATTGCCATCAATACCAGCAATACCAACGATTTCGCCTTTACGCACCTTAAGTGACAAGTTTTTAACTGCATCTAATTTTCTTTCATCTTTTACTACTAGATTATCAATTTCAAATATAACTTCTTTTGGATCTGCAACAGTTTTGTTAACTACTAAGCTAACTTTATGACCTACCATCATAGTTGCAAGATTTTCTTTACTAACTTCACTAACATTAACTGTGTCAACATACTCTCCTCTACGAATAATTGTACAAACATCCGAGGATTCCTTTATCTCTTTTAACTTATGTGTGATTATTATAATTGTCTTTCCATCTGCTATAAGGTTATGCATAATTTTTATTAATTCTTGTATTTCCTGTGGTGTCAATACTGCTGTTGGCTCATCCAAAATTAATAAATCAGCTCCACGATATAATGCTTTTAATATCTCAACACGCTGCTGCATACCAACAGAAATATCTTCAATCTTTGCATCTGGATCTACTTCAAGTCCATATTGCTTAACAATATTAAGTATTTCCTGACGTGCCCTTTTCATATCAATTACACCAAATTTATTAGTGATTTCACTACCTAAAACAATATTTTCTGTTACTGTAAAATTATCAACTAACATAAAATGTTGATGAACCATTCCAATACCATTTTCAATTGCTACACCAGGATTTTTTATATTTACCTTTTTTCCGTTAACATAAACTTCACCATTATCAGCTTTATATAATCCATAAAGTACATTCATAAGTGTACTTTTACCTGCTCCATTTTCCCCTAGCAATGCATGAATTGTCCCCTTTTTAACATCAAGATTGATATTATCTAAAGCACAAAACGTTCCAAACATTTTCGTAATTCCACGCATTTGAACTGCATATTGATCACTGATTTGCATATTAAGGCCTCCTTTATCATATTCTTTTAGGATATAGCATTTTAACTGTATTACTATTATATAGTAAATTAGCTAATTGTTACTCGTAAAGTCTACAAAAATATGGGGGTTTTACGAGAACAATTAGCAATTTACTGTTTAAAATCACATATTATTATTTACTATATTTTGCATAAGTTGCTTTATCATATGGAACAACTATTGATCCATCTTTAATTTTATCTTCTAATTTCATAGCTGCATCATAAACTGCTGGGCTTAAATTTTTGTTTGTAGTAGGTATTCCTACAGCACCATCTTTTAAACCATAAGTATAAGTTTTTCCTCCGATTTTCTGACCATTCATAGCATCTTCAGAAACTTTTTGAACAGCAACATTAACTAGCTTTAAAGCTGAAGTTAAAACGTTGTTAGGAGCTAAGTATGCCTGATCACGGTCAACACCGATTGCAAATTTATTTGCTTCTTTAGCAGCTTCAATTACTCCTACACCAGTACCACCAGCTGCGTGGAAAACAATGTCATCTCCTGAAGAGAACATTTTTTGTGCAATTGCTTTTCCCTTTGAAGCATCTGAGAAGCTTTCAGCATATTGAACATCTACATTGATTGTTTTTCCTAATTCTTTTGCAGCATAAAGTACACCAGCTTCATATCCATATTGGAATTGATCAATTACTGGGCTTGTTATTCCACCAACAAATCCTACTTTATTTGTTTTTGTTGTTTTTCCTGCTATATATCCAACTATAAATGATGATTCTTGTGCTTTAAAAGTAACTCCTGTTACATTACTTGGTGTTTTATCTCCATAAGAGTTATCTATTATAGCATAATTAACATCCTTATTTTCTTTTGCAGCGCTTAATACCGCATCTGCCATTGCAAATCCAACACCCCAAATTAACTTATTGTTACTATCAACAAGTTTATCTAAGTTAGTAGCATAATCTGATTCTTGTTTTGATTCTAGATAGCTAACTTTTGCACCTGTTTTCTTAGAGAACTGTTGCAATCCTTCCCATGATGATTGGTTGAAAGATTGGTCACTTACACCACCTGTATCTGTTACCATAGCAACATTATATTTTTTAGTTGTACTTTGTTTGTCACTACTACTTGTTTTGTTTGTAGTGCTTCCGCATCCTGCCAATGTGCCCATAATAAGAGCAGCTGACATAATTAATGCAATCCCTTTTTTCATACTTCTTCCTCCTCAGGCAATTCTATTATATTCTTTTATTTTATATCACAATTACTTATGCATTTCAAGTATAATTTCGTTTGTAAATATATACTCTAGAAACATAAATAAAATGATAGTAAAAAACTACAATTATTATAAATCTGCTTCAGTAAAAGACATTGGTAATAGTTCTTCAATATTAGTAATTTTCTCTTCCTTGTGATTAGATAATACTATTGGCGTATTTTTTTCTAATAGCTCCACTAGCACCTGACGACAGGCTCCACAAGGAGTTGCTAAAGTTTTACCTTTGCTTACTATAGCTATTGCTTCTATATCTCCCTTACGATATCCATTTGAATAAGCTTGAAAAATCGCATTTCTTTCAGCACAATTTGTCAATCCATAAGATGCATTTTCAACATTAGCACCTATAAAATGTTTGCTATCCTTAGTTAAAACGCAAGCTCCAACTTGATAATTTGAATAAGGCGCATATGCATTTTCACACGCTTTAAAAGCTATATCTATAATAGCTCTGTATTTTTCTATATTTTCCATATGTAATTAACCTCTTTATATTTTATTTACTTATTTTTTCTTTATCAGCTTTAATTAAATTTCTAAGTCCCTGAATTGCAACCTCTATTGCTGTTTCTGTATCATGAACCTGTATATTTTCTAATCCTGCTTTTTGACGTTCTTGGTTAGCAATTACTAAAAATACTGATCCTACTCTTACTTTTAGATAGCTTCCTACAACAAACAATGCAGCGGATTCCATTTCAGATGCAAGAGTTCCACATCTTAACCAAGCATCCCATTTATTAACTAGTTCATAACCAACAGGTTTAGTTTCTGGTGAATGTTGACCATAGAAAGAATCTTTACATTGAACAACTCCAACATGGTACTGTTTATTTAACTCCCTGCAGCTTGCTACTAATGCGTTTGCAACTTCAAAATCTGCTACAGCTGGAAATTCAATTGGAGCGTATTCTTTACTTGTACCTTCTGCTCTGATAGCTCCTGTAGCTACAACTACATCTCCACCTTTAACATTTATATCCATTCCACCACATGTGCCTACTCTAACAAAAGTATCAGCTCCACACTTTACCAATTCTTCTAAAGCTATAGCAGCAGATGGACCACCTATTCCTGTTGAAGTAACACTTACTTTAACACCATCTAAGTAGCCAGTATATGTAACATATTCTCTATTATCTGCTACAAACTCAGGATTTTCAAAGTGCTCAGCTATCTTTGCACACCTCTTTGGATCTCCTGGCAGTATAACATACCTTCCTACTTCTCCTTTTCCAACATTAATATGATATTCTTTTCCAGAACCTTCCGAGTAAATCATATTGTTACCTCCAATTATCTCTCATATATATAGTGAAACTAGCTCAACTATAAACTATATATGAACCATAATCCCTTGAAGATTGGTATTTTGGAACATAAATAGTTTGCGTTTCGCAGTAGTTTCACTTTAGATATACCGGCTCAACTGCCAAAATCAATTTGCATCATAATGCCCAAAAGACGGCATTTTGATACAAATTAATTTTGAAGTTTCGCATGGTATATCTTTAATACATTCTTTACCGACTATAATCACATTATAAAAAACAAGCATATTTTTTTGCTTGTTTTTCACTTGTGTTAACACCTAAATATTAGTTTAACATTTCTGCACTCCTTCATCAAGTTTTTTTGTATTTATTTCTATATTTTTTTCTATATTTTTTGTATTTATTTTATCCATTTTAGTATTTTTAATTCTTCTATATGGTGAAACTACTTCCAAACTAAAAATTGCAAATGCAAAGTTTATCCTGCTAGCATTACTAAAATTCACAATTCACGATGCACAATTCACAATGAAGGATGATTTTCTGCTGAAACAGAAAATCTTAAAAATAATAAGTTTTAAGATTTTTCTACGCTCGCGTAGAAAAATCATCCTTCATTGTACTCTGTACTCTGTACTCCGTACTCTGTGTTATTTTCTAAGCTGCTTTTTCTTCCTTCTTCTTTTTAGCAGCAATAAACATTATAACTCCTAACATAGCTATAACTGCTCCAAGCTCAACAAGTAAATTTGTATCAACAGCTGAACCCGTCTTTGGAAGTTTTTGCAAAGTTGTTGAAGCTGATTTTGTTACAGCTTTACCATTTGTACTAGTACCATTGCTAGAAGTATTTCCTGTGCCGCTGCCAGTAGCATTTCCAGATGAATTTCCTGTTTGAGTTCCACCACTATTAGCTCCACTAGCACTCATTGCCTTTTGTAGATCATTCCAAGTAATAGCCTTTGAGTTATATTGTGCAAGTGGAATGCTTCCATTATTTATATACTTAACTGCCAATTCTCTTTGGCTAGCATCCCAATTGTTTCCTATTATGCTCCAATTATTGTCGCACTCTGGTGTTATAGTTCCGCCCTTAACATTTTGAATATAGCTTCCTATTAAGTCTCTTATTCTTCCATCACCTAAACCGTCAGTTTTATCTGATTCACCAACTAAAGTTGGAAGGCTGTCATTGGCTCCATATACAGGTCCTGCCTTTAGAAGCTGTGTTCCTGCTCTATAGTTGTTAACTGTCATATATAAAACATCAGAATCATTTATTGGAGTTCCATCCATTTTAGTTAAATTTACAATTCTATGTCCTGGATTTTTTGATATATCTACATTATATTTTACTCCAGAAAACATATCATAATTGTATCCAGGTATTGATGGATTAAATGAAACAGTTAAATCTCCCGGCTTAAAGGTATTATAATATGATGCTGACCATTCCATATATTTTTTTAATTGTGCTCCAGTTATTTTTAGCACATATAAAGTATTATCAAATTCATATATATTGGCAGTATCACACTTCTTAATTGGTCCTTCCGCTACATTTTGACTATCTTTAAACATTGCCGCCGCTGAAACATCTATTTTATGTCCTGCAATTTCTTCACCATAATACATTTGAACCTTGTTTATTAAATCAATCATTGCTGTTGGCTGAAGCTTTGCTTGTCCTATTCCGTTTATTTCATTTTTAGGTGATAAGTCTCCACCCTTCAAAGTTCCTATTGGCGTATTTGCATCATCAATAGCAATTTTATTATAGCCTTGAAGTTCTGCTGTTAAATCTGGATCTGCTCCATAAATAACTCCAGCTTTTGAAGACATATCATATGCAGCTGTAGTGATATTTCCTTTATTTTCGATCACATATTTACCTGTTGAATCTTTTGTAAAGTTTATGTTGATTTGAGAAAGTGTTTTTCCCCACTTATTTGGTTCTACAATTACAGTTCCATTTGCCTTAGCTTTATTATAATCATCCATAGTTGCAGTTTTAGTACTTCCATCCATAGCAGTTGCTGTAACTGTTCCATTACTTAAAGTATATACAGTTTTGTTATAAAAATAATCCCCAACTATTCTTTCATGAAAATGTCCTGCTACAAATGCATCTATTTCTGGACACTCAGAAAGAACATCCATTACACTTGAACCAGGTTCATTATACTCTTCTGTTTCTCCCATATGCTCTACTGCAATTATTGCATTTACATTTTGCTTTTTTAATTCAGCTATAGCATTTTTTGTTTCATCAACTGGATTTGTTACTTTATATCCAGAAAGATTTACTGAATCCCATCTTGTTATATTTGGAGTTACCATTCCTATTATTCCAACCTTAACTCCACTTCTTTCAACAATTGCATATGGTGCTGCAAGTCTTGAACCATCTTTATTATATACATTTCCACAAAGTGTTTTCCCTTTAAATTGTTTCATAACATTTTGAAGTGTTGGTACACCATAATTAAATTCGTGATTACCATAAGTTAAAGTGTCATATCCAATTTTATTCATAGCATCTATCATAGGATTTCCCTTACCATTTAAAAATAGACTCTCTGAATTATCTTGAATTATATCCCCATCATCTACAACAATTGTATTATCTGGATTTTCACTTCTAAATTTTTTTACTGCTGTATATATTTGAGCAAGACTTCCAGAGGTATCTGGTGCATTTATGGCATAATCATATGGCAAAAATCTGCCGTGACTATCCGATGTTGCAAGTATCTGAAGCGATAGTTTGTCATTACTTGCTTTTACCTTTTTAGTATTTTGATTTGAATTAATAGTTTGTACACTTTTGATACTAGTCTCTGCCTTAATATTTACTGGCCCAATTAAAGTAAATGTCATCACTGATGCCAAGGTTAATGTTATGAGTTGCTTAATTTTCTTTACAGAGTTTAACATGTTTTTCCCCCTTAAATTTCAAATAACAAAATATTCAATACATTTTTTTATATTACTTTAAAGTAATAATTTGTTAAGTAATTATTAATTTATTTTTAACATATTTTTATTATTTTGTCAAAATATTTTTAATTTCAAAAATTAAAGGCCATATTTTTATAAGTGTAAAAATTTTAACGTGCAAGACATTGTCAAAAACTTTCACTTGAGTTGCTTAGCAATATTTAAGATTTGCATATAAAATAACTTTTATTGCTACATCTCCTTTCTATACTTATTAGGTGATATTCCTTTCCACCTTTTAAATTGACGGCTAAAATCAGCTAAATTTTTATATCCCAATCTCTCACTAATTTCCTGAATAGAAACTTGAGGTTTTGTAAGCATAGCTTCTGCTTCTCTAAGCTTTAACTTTGATAAATACTCTCTTGGTGATAATCCGTAAACATTTTTAAAAATTTTATAACCATAACCTGAACTTAATCCTACCTTATTAATAATATCTTCTATTTTTATTTCACTACCCCCAAATTTTTCTTCTTTACCTTTTGTTTCATACAAAATTTTTTCTTTTAAAGAAGCTTTAATTTTCTCAGCAATCATTTTTGCATATTTTGAATCTAATATTGAATTTTTAGTATTAGTTACTCTTTTCTCTAATAGCGTACTAATTTCTAATAAAAAATTTGATAAAATCATTTGTATTTGCATTTTTGTTTTAAAACTATAATTCATAGTATAATCAATAAGATTGATAAATTCATAAATATATTTTTTTAATAATTCATTTTCTTTAGATCCATTTTCATAATGAACCTTAGATTTTTGTGTCATCTCCATAATAAAAATAGGATCGTCGATATCAAAGTGAGCACAAAAGTACTCCATGCCGTTTTTACCCGTACAAGTTATTTCATGAACAAATCCTGGAGGTATAATTAGTATATCTCCCTTATTCATGCAATAAATCTCATTTTCTATTAAAGTTTTTTGTTCGCCTTCAATAATAAAAATCATCTCAAAAGCAAGGTGTGAATTAGATGGTACATACCATCCCTTTTGTACCTTTTGAATATGTCCACCAAAAAAACATAAATTCCAATCAAGTACTGGCAGCCTATGTGCATTTGCTAACATTTCTGAACTTTTCATAATACCTCCTAAATTGATTTGGATAAAAACTCAACTTATTTGTCCATATACAAATTACCGAAAAACGTTAATAATAATATTAAAGGATTACCAAAACGATTTCAATAAAATATATAAAATTAAAGGAGATGTTGATTTGGATAAAATACTATATGGAACAGCTTATTATTATGAATACTTACCTTATGAGCGCCTAGAAGAAGATATATCTATGATGAAAAAGGCAAATATTAATCTTGTTAGAATTGGGGAAAGTACCTGGAGTACATATGAACCTCAAGATGGGGTCTTTGACTTTTCCCCACTTGATAAAGTTCTTGATGCTATGAATAAAGCTAACATTAGTGTAATTGTAGGCACACCTACTTATGCCATTCCAACATGGCTCGCAAGGAAATATCCTGAAGTAATGGTAACAACTAAAGATGGTCAAAGAAAATATGGTGCAAGGCAAATAATGGATATTACGAATCAAGTATTTCTAAAATACGCAGAGAGAATTATAAAAAAAATGATAAGTCATGTGGCTAATCATCCAGCAATTATCGGCTATCAAATAGACAATGAAACAAAGCACTATGGAACTTCTGGTGAAAATGTTCAAAAACAATTTGCTATGTATATAAAAGCAAAATTTTCAGGTAACCTAGACAAATTTAACAAAGAATTTGGATTAGATTATTGGAGCAATAGAATCAACTCTTTGGATGACTTCCTATCAGTAGATGGCACTATAAACGGCAGTCTTGGTGCAGAATTTGAAAAGTTCCAGAGGGAAATTGTAACAAACTATTTAAATTGGCAGGCAAAGCTAGTAAGGGAATTAAAAAAGGAAAATCAATTTATTACTCATAACCTTGATTTTGAGTGGCGTGGATATTCTTATGGTATTCAACCAGATGTAAACCACTTTGAAGCTTCAAAATGTCTAGATATTACTGGCATTGACGTTTATCATCCTTCTCAAGAAAATTTTACTGGTGCAGAAATATCCTTTGCTGGTGATATTGCAAGAACTACAAAACATAAAAATTACTTTGTACTAGAAACTCAAGCTCAGGCTTTTAAGGATAGAGTTCCTTTTCCTGGTCAGTTGAAATTAGCTGCCTATAGTCATATTGCTTCCGGCGCAAACGTGATTGAATATTGGCATTGGCATTCGATTCATAATTCTTTGGAAACATATTGGAAAGGAATTCTTAGTCATGATTTTAATACCAATCCTGTATATGAAGAAGTCTCAGAAACAGGAAAGGAATTAAAAATGCTTTCTAAAAAAATTGCAAATTTAAAGATTTCTTCTAAGGTAGCATTTTTAGTAAGCAATGAAAGCTTAACAGCATTAAAGTGGTTCCCTTTTTCCAGTGATAAAAACTATAATGATGTTTTTAGAATTTTATATGATGAATTATATAAATTAAATGTACGAACAGACGTATCAGATGCAAATAACATTAACCTAAAAGATTATGATCTAGTAATAATTCCCTCACTATACTCAGTATCAGATAAAAAACTTGAAGAAATAAACGAGTATGTTAAAAATGGTGGCCACATTTTATGCATGTTTAAGAGTGGATTTACAAATGAAAATGTAAAAGTTAGAACTGAAGTACAGCCAGGAATTTTAAGCAAAGTATGCGGAGTTCATTATGAGATGTTTGTAGATCCTAAATATTCTTCCTTAGACCTAAATCCAAACTTTAATCAAAATGTAGATAAAAAAATAAGTGATTGGATGGAACTCTTAATCCCTGATACTGCAAATGTTTTAGCAAAATACAAACATAAACATTGGGGAAAATATGCTGCCATTACTGAAAACATTTATGGAAATGGGAGTGCAATATACATTGGATGTCTGCCAAGTAAAGAAGTAATTAATGAAGTTTTTAAATACTATCTTGATAAACTTCAAATTTTGAGAGATACGTCTTTATTATTTCCTATTATTTATAAAGAAGCATTAAATGCTGAAAACCATAAAATAAGATTTTATTTTAATTACTCAGATGACGACCAATTTATAATCTCTCAATACGACATGGTGGATTTATTAACACAAAATAGCATCAAAGCTGGAGATAAAATCAAACTTTCTTCTTGGAATTATCTTATTACAGAAGAAAAATAATATAAATCAAAGAATACTTAAAGTGCTAGTATTCTTAAAACATGTGTTGCACCAATAATCAATTTGGTCGTAAATTTTAAATATTGCGAAGCAAAGTGTAGTGCAAAATCAAATAGCCTTTGGTAGGTGGATCAAAATGATGTCAGTGAATAGCATCTTAAAATCTTAAATAGAATTAATAAAACTAAGCGGCAAATTTTTTAAAGCTTAAGAGCTTTAGATAACTCGCAAAAAAACGCTCAGACAATCTAAATCTCTAAAGCTTTAAAAAATTTTCCACTAAGTTTTATACAATTTTATTTAAAATATTTTTTCAATGCTATTCACTGACATCATTTTTCCCTCCACCTACCAAAGGCTATTTGATTAATCCACTATCTCTTTGTTTCACAATATATAATTATTTCCTAACAACTTAATACAGTAATTTTAATGATTTCAGTAATAGATATTGTTTCTGTACTACACCAAAATTCCGTAGGCACGGAGGAATTTTTTCCTTTAAAACCATGTACATTGTGAAGTAAGTGTGTTGTAGGATGATTTAAATAAAATTTTATAAATCTTAGGTAAAAAACTTTAAAAGCCTTAGATGTTTCAATTGTCTGAGCTTCTTTTCAGCGAGTTATTGAAGCTTCTTAGGATTTTAAAGTTTTTTGCCTTAGATTTATTAATTTTATTTAATATCCTGCAATGCACTTAATTCGCAATAAATTTAGAGTATCCATAAGCAGCAATATTAATCAAAGTACAAATTATAATTCCAGATAATATTGTACATCCATAATTATTATGGTCAAAACTTTTTACCATTCCTAAAAATATAAAATGATACTTAGACATAGCTGACAAGGCTAAAAAAACTAATACTACAAGTATTGCCCTAAACATCTGCATATTAATCAATAAAATTTTAATACAACTAATAATCCCAATTGTAACAAAAAAAACAAAAATCGTATCTGAAAAATTATTTATATTTGTGTTTCTTAAATATTTAATCACAGAAATTATTAGTATATATATGAAACCTAATACATTGCTTACTATAAGCGGTGCTAAGCTTGTCACTTGCTTGAAAACTACTGTAGTTTTTATAAATTTTCTATTAAAGCCTATCTCTATATCGTTTCCTAAAAATGGTGCTAATATTAATACTAGCGCAAAAGCCAAAAATAATATTGGCATCATATAATATTTTGAGGTTGGTTTTTCAATGATGAATATTCCAGCACAAGATAATAACACGGCTAGTATAAAATTAAATATACTATATAAAATTTTTTTATAACTAAGATATATCTTTACAGCTCGTATTATATTCTTCACTGTACCCACCACCTATTTCTTATCCTCTTAAAAATAATTGTATATATTATTAGTAAATAAATAACTGCCACTATAAAAGAAAAAATAGCTGTCTTTGGTGTATTTATAAAATTTACTGATTGTCTTTTTACAGTAAATTGGCTAACAACTCCTCCAATTATCCCATAAATAACAGTGGAAGTGATGGCATCGTTTTTTTCGTTTTTAATATAATACGAAAGAATTTGACTTATACCTAATAAAACAACTCCAAGGATAGCACCATAAAATATTTGATACAAATTAAAAAATTCTTCTATTTTTAAAATTATAAAAATTATCTTTAGGAAAAATAAATAAATTAAGTAAAAAACTATTCCTTTAAAAAAACTTATTATCATAGCTATTTTTAGCTTACCATAAGGATTTTTTATGCTCCTAATAAATTTTCCGTAGCCATAGTTATTTCTTATCCAATGGCTGTATCCACCAGGTGAAATAATTGAAATCATTACTATAGAAATAATATATATTGTACTTATGGCCACATCAGTATATCCAACTATCTTCGCCACACCTATAAAAATAAATGTAAGTAAAATACCCATAGCAAATAGTATATATCCTAATTTCACACTAGTATTATAACATTTGTACGCCTTTATAATTTCTTCAATCACTTTAATCCCCCCAAATTAACCCTCAAATTCTTTTAACTTTAAAAGCATTACGACTATTTGCTGAAGTGATGGAGTTTCTACCGCCACGTCAAATTCTTCCACTACTCTATTTATATCACTTGATAACACTATTCCCTCAAATCCCATTGAAGTAACTCTAATTTCCTTAAAATACTTCTTTATGTCATCAATTTCCTTACTATTTCCTGAAACAACTGAATATTTTTCCTTTAAATCATCAACAAATCCCTGCTCAATTATTTTTCCATTTTTCATAACTATTACGTAGTCCGTTGCATACTCCATATCCGCAATATTATGAGTTGAAAAAAATACAGTTTTTTCTCCGTCTTTAACATATTCCCTAAATAAATCACAAAGTTCATCTCTCATTAATGGATCAAGTGGTGATGCAGGTTCATCTAATACCAAAAGTTCTGTAGCTCTTGCAAGTTGAGCTGCTAGCATTAGCCTCATTTGAGTTCCTTTAGACATTTGAAGAATTTCCTTTTTTAAATTGATTTCAAACTTAGCAACCAATTCATAAAACTTGTCTTTATTAAAATTATCAAACCCTGTTTCCATGGCAGTTGCAACATTTTTTACCTTCCAATGTGGATGAAAATAATTGCTATCAGAGACATATCCTATTCTATTTTTAACTTCATTTTCTTCTGCTGAAGTACATTTATTAAAATAATTAATGCTCCCACCATTTATTTTTTGAAAACCCATAATTAAATCTAAAAGCGTTGTTTTTCCAGCACCATTAGCTCCAACTAAACCTACTGTATACCCTTTAGGCAGTTCAAAAGAAACATTACCAAGTTCAAATTCCTTAAATTTTTTATTTAAATTTTCTACTTTTAATATTGTCTCCATAACTATTCAACCTCCATAAGCTTCTTTAAGATATTAATAAGTTCCTCTCCGGATATATCAGCTATTTTACTGCATTCTATAGCATTCATTAAATGTTGTTCTATAAGCCTTAAATGCTGTTCCTTTATCATCTCATCATTTTGTGCATTAACTAAATATCCTTTTCCCTGCTGAGAGGTTATAAGTCCTTCTTCTTCTAAAATCTGATAAGCCTTCATTGTGGTTATGACACTTATCCTAAGATCTGCGGCAAGCTGCCTTATGGATGGAAGATATTCCCCACCTTTGAGTTCACCTTTAAGTATTTGCTCCCGAAGCTGGTTACTTATCTGCTTATACAGTGGCTCTTTTGAATTTTGATAAATTTTCATTTTTCCGCCTCCAACTGTTTATGTGTTATATAAACAGTTTATACAATTATGCAATTATTGTCAACACAAAAATAAAAACCTTTATTCAGAGTACAGCTGACAGAGTACAGAGTACAGTTAAGGATGATTTTCTTCCGCTTTGCTACAGAAAATCTTATAACTTATTTTTGATTGCTTACGCAATCGCGAAATTAATGTTGTTCAGCGGAGCTGAACAACATTTAAGTTTAAGATTTACCTGACGTAAGGAAAGGTAAATCATCCTTAACTGTACTCTGTCATCTGTACTCTGTACTCTGAATAAAGGTTCTCAATATTTAAGATTTGATTATAAAATTATTTTCTCTCCTCTTATCTTTTTCAATAACTCTAATTAAATCTCTTCCTATATCCACACTTCCTGCACAATTCTTCTACTACTTCCCCCTTTGAAAAACCATCAACCATATTGCTTGTTCTTTCCCCATGAATTATTTCAGCAAAGTGTGTATTATTAACATTTCCAAGCTTTATAATACCTTCTCCATCAAGGCAACAAGGTACAACCGTTCCATCTACTAGTATAGCCATATGACTTCTAGCACCATAACAAAAACCTTGGTTTTTATCTTCAGCTTTTTCTAAATCCGGCCATTCAAATTCAAAATCCTGATTTAAATATACTTTATCAGAAACTTTTATTCCCTTACCTGGTTCAATCTTTTCCTCAATTTTATATGGCAAGTTAAATTCCTGTTCAATTATTTGTAGCACCTCTCTATTTCTTTGCCTTTTAATATTTGTAGCATTATCCTTATCTAGATTCCACAGCCTAAGGGATACCAAAGTATCAGTATTAGTTATATCTTCCTTAACAAAAGATATAATATTGCCTATATACTCATCTTTATTAGTTCCACCTTCATTTCCATCAAAACTATGCAAAGAAAAATTAACTAATCTTAAAGCAGGTTTATTAAGTAATTTATGTTTTACTTCATTTATAAGTGTACCATTAGTTGTTATATTCACCTTAAAGCCCTTTTCATAGCTTAAATCTAAAAATTCATCTAGCTTAGGATGTAATAGTGGTTCACCTTTTACATGCAGATATATATAATCTGTATATGGTTTTATCTCTTCCAAAATCTTATTAAAGGTTTCTAACTTCATAAATTCAGGCTGCCTCTTTGTTTGCGGACAAAAATTACAAGCAAGGTTACACACATTAGTAATCTCTATATAAATTCTTTTTAATTTCTTCATTCGTTTATCTCCATTCATTATGCTTTAAGATGCCTTATATAATGCTTAAGGTTTTTAGCAAATATATTCCAATAAAAATTGTAAACATAGAAAAAAAGGTAGTTAAAAGTACAACATCACCTGTAAGTTCATAATCTGAATTCATTTCCTTCGCCATTACATAAGATGATACTGCTGTTGGTGCACAAAATAATATAAAAAGTGCACCTATTTCGTATTTTCTAAATCCAATAAAATAAGCTGTAGTTATAACCGTACCTGGAACTAATATAAGTCTTCCAAAAGTAGCTATTAAACTGTACTTTAAATTTACCTTTGCACTCTTAAATTTAAACTGAGCCCCTAATGTTATAAGTGCTAGAGGTGTACCCAAAGCAGCTACATCATCTACCGCCCTATAAGCAAACACTGGAAGCTTAATTGAAAAAAGCTGAAATATTATTGCTAAAAATGATGCTATAATAAGAGGATTTTTAATTATTTGTAATAAAGTCAATTTTATTTTTTCTCCTATATTTCCAGTTTCTTCTTCAGCAAATACAGTAAGAAGTACAACTGCTAAAAAATTGTATGTTGGAATTGCAACTGGAAGAAGTAATGCTACTGATGCTATATTGTTAGTTCCAAACATATACTGAGCAATTGGAATTCCTAAAAGTACAAAATTGCTTCTATACATAGTATGTATCATCGCTGATGCTCTTCTTTTATCCTTAATGAATATAGGAACTATTATTGAAAACACTATTATTGAACAAACTATAGCTGAAAATGCAAAAATCATAAGTTTTCCATCAAAAACTTTAGCAAACTTAGCATCATATATATTTTTAAAAAGTAGTACTGCAAGTCCAACTCTAAAGTTAAATTTTATGGCCATATTAACAAATCTATCATCAATAAGTTCTATTCTTCTTAAAAAATATCCCAAAGCAACTACTAAAAATATTGGCATTATTACATTAAAACTAAATATTAAGTCACTCACTGCCAGTCCTCCTTGTCCTAATCATATATTTATCTATTTTAACACTAAATTTATTAAATTATAACTAAAATCACTTCATAACAAGAATTAATGTTATAAATAATACTTATGACCTGATAATTAAACGATATTTCACGCTCAAAGTATATAGAAGTATAATAAATTTGAAGAAACAAGAAAGGAAGTCTTAGATGTGGAAAACGGTTCCAAAAAAACATTACTTTCTAGCATGTACACAAAGCTTTTCATAGCCTTTGCTGTTGGTGTTATACTATGGTTTTTACCTTGTCCTTCTGGTATTAAACCTGTTGCCTGGCACATGCTAGCAATATTTATTGCAACAATAGTAGGTTGCATACTAAAACCATTACCAATAGGTGCTGTAGCTATAATTGGTCTAACTTTATCTACTTTTACAAACACTACAAAAATAGACACTGCACTTTCTGGCTTTAGTGAAAGCAGTATTTGGCTTATAGTCATTGCTTTCTTTATATCAAGAGGTTTTATAAAAACGGGGCTTGGTTCTAGAATAGCTTACCAATTTGTAAGGCTATTTGGTAAAAAAACTCTTGGTCTTTGCTATTCAATTATATTTTGTGACCTTGTAATAGCTCCTGCAACTCCAAGCAATACTGCAAGAGCTGGCGGAATTATTTATCCTATAATAAAATCACTTTCTGAAGCCTTTGGTTCAAAACCAGAAGATGGAACAGAAAGAAAAATAGGAGCTTTCTTAATATTTTCTGAGTTTCATGGAGATGCTATAACTGCTGCTATGTTTTTGACTGCTATGGCTGGAAACCCGCTTGCGCAAACTCTTGCAAAAGGACTTAATGTTAACATTACCTGGTTTGGTTGGTTTTTAGCTGCCTTAGTTCCTGGTGTTGTATCACTTATTGTTGTACCTTTTATAATATACAAGCTGTATCCACCAGAAGTTAAAGATACACCAAATGCACCAAAAATGGCAAGAGATGCCCTTTCAAAAATGGGACCATTAAAAAAAGAAGAAAAATTTATGACTTTAGTTTTTATCATAATACTTTTCTTATGGGTAACAGGAAGCTTTACACATATAAATGCAACACTTACAGCTTTAATTGGCCTTTCTCTTTTACTTCTTTTTAAAGTTATTGATTGGAATGATGTAAAAAGTGAAAAAGGTGCTTGGGATACCCTTATTTGGTTTTCAGTACTTGTTATGATGGCTGATCAGCTAAATAAACTTGGATTAATAAAATGGTTTAGTAATTTAGTTGGAAACGCTGTTCATGGTTTTAGCTGGCCTATAATATTGCTTATTTTACTATTAGCATATTTTTATATACATTATATATTTGCAAGTGCAACAGCTCATGTAAGTGCAATGTATTCAGCATTTCTTGGAGTTGCTTTAGCTGGAGGTGTTCCTCCTATGCTTGCTGCTTTAACACTAGGTTTTTTCGGAAACTTATTTTCTTCAACCACACATTACAGTAATGGACCTGCACCTATTCTTTTTGGTTCAGGTTATGTAAGTCAAAATAAATGGTGGAGTTTAAACTTTATTCTTGGTATAGTATACTTTATAATATGGCTTGGTTTAGGCTCCATATGGTGGAAAATTATTGGAATCTATTAAAATTAAAAGGAGTGCTATAAATGATTAACTTAAAAGGACAAGATTTATTAAGAAACCCATTTTTAAACAAAGGAACAGCTTTTACTGAAGAAGAAAGGGAAAAATATGATCTCACAGGTCTTCTTCCAAGCGCTGTAAGAACAATTGATGAGCAAGAACAAATTGTATATGAAAGAACAAAAGCTTTTGAAGATAATCTTGAAAAACACAATTACCTTATGAATTTATTTGATACAAACAGAACTCTTTTTTACTATGTAGTTGGAAAGCATGTTACTGAATTTCTTCCAATAATCTACACTCCAACTATAGGTGATGCAGTTATAAATTATTCTAAAAACTATGAAACACCAAAAGATGCTGTATTTCTATCTGTTGATCATCCAGAAAACATAAAAAAATCAATTGAAGCAGGATTAAAAGATCTTGATGAAATTAAACTTATTGTTGTTACAGATGGTGAAGGAGTTCTTGGAATTGGAGACTGGGGAGTTCAAGGTGTTGACATTTCAATAGGAAAACTTGCAGTATATACCGTTGCAGCAGGTGTTAATCCTAAGAACGTTCTTCCTGTAGTAATTGATGCTGGAACAAACAATGAAAAACTTTTAAATGATCCACTTTATCTTGGAAATAAACATAAAAGAATTACTGGAGAAAAATATGATAACTTCATTGATGAATTCGTAAAAATTTCTACAGAGCTTTTCCCTGAAGTTCTAATGCACTGGGAAGATTTTGGTCGTGGAAATGCAAGTAGAATATTAGAAAAATATAGATCAAAAATTTGTACCTTCAATGATGATATTCAAGGTACTGGTGTAATGATGGTATCTGCTATGAATGCCATTGCAGAAGTTACAAAAATCCCTGTAAAAGACCATAAAGTATTAGTATTTGGTGGTGGTACCGCTGGAATTGGAATTTCAGATCAGATACTTCTTGAAAAAGTTAGAACTGGTAAATCTGAAGTGGAAGCAATAAAAGACTTCTATATCATAGACAGATACGGACTTGTTACTGAAGACATGGAAGACTTAACAGATGGACAAAAGAAATATGCTAGAAAAAAGGGTGAATTTGAAAAACCATTAACTGATATTGCCGACATAGTAGCAGCAGTAAAACCTACTGTTCTTATTGGATGTTCTGGCGTTCATGGTGCTTTCTCTGAAGCTGCTGTAAGGAAAATGGCTGAATTAAATGAAAGACCTGCAATTATGCCAATTTCAAACCCTACAAGACTTGCAGAAGCAACTGCAAAAGATCTTATAGAATGGACTGATGGAAGAGCCTTAGTAGTAACTGGAAGTCCTTCTGCTCCTGTTGAATACAACGGTGTTTCTTACAAAATAGGTCAAGCAAATAATGCTTTACTCTACCCTGGTCTTGGTCTTGGAATAATTGTTGCAAAAGCAAAGACAGTTTCAGATGCAATGCTTTCTGCCGCTGCACATGGAATTGCAACACTTCAAGATCTTTCAAAACCTGGTGCTTCAATACTTCCACCTGTTGCAAGACTTAAAGAAGCTTCAAAATTAGTTGCAACAGCAGTTGTAGAGGCAGCTGTTAAGGATGGGTTAAATAGAGCCCATATAGGTGATGCTAAGGAAGCTGTTGAAAAAGAAATCTGGGAAGCTAAATACGAATAGAAATGCGAAGTAAGAGCATTTTGGAACATTAAATAGCAGCAATAAATCTAAGAGGAATATTCTCAAAATCCTAAGAACTTTCAATAACTCACTATCGTTCAGACAAATTGAAAGTTCTAAGTCTTTTGAGAATATTCCTCTAAGATTTATAAGCTGTTATTTAAATCATTCCAAAACGCTCTTACTTCACAATTACAGTGGTTTAAGGAAAGAACACATACCAGAGGCTTGGGCGTAAGCCCATTAAGATTCTTGAACCTATATCATTAATTTCTAATGCTCCATTTCAAAGACATAAATTAATCAAAAATATTAGTGTGCCTACGGAATTTGGGGCTAGTGCAGAAAATTTGATTTTTTACCAAGTAATATTTTAGAAGATGCTAATTGGTATATTAATTAATGAAATTATTTAAACATTGTGCTGCAGCTCCATTAATATTATTTAACCATTTCTTATTAATTTCTAATTTATCATTAAGACTATAATTTACAACTAGGCTTCAATTCATATATCATATTTTTACAAAAATCAACTATTAACATAATCATTATTGACCTTTCTTTATTTTTATGCGACAATTTTCCATGTAAATATATAGTAAATAAATTTTATAGTTTCACTATAGAGCATGTGAAAAATATAGGTATTCTTTTTTATTAGCAGCTCTATAGGCTTTATGTGCAATATAGTAAAACCTATAGAATACCCTTTTTCACATCCTCCTATATATATTCTAAAGGAGAAGGTAATGAAAAAATACATAAGAACCCCCAAAAAAATTTTATGTCTTCTTGCAATTATATTTATAGTTCTTCCATTGTGCAGCTGCAGTAAAAAGGTTGAGCATAAAAGCATAACTGCAAATAGCGGTGTAATAGATTTAAAAAATTGGAATTTTGACGTTGATGGAAACATTAACCTTGATGGCAAATGGCAATTTTACTGGAATAAACTTTTATCGCCAAAAGATTTAAAAAATAATTTCGTTAAAGCTACTGGTTATTATCCAGTGCCAATGTATTGGACAAAATATGAAGGCTTGCATTTACCTGCAAAAGGCTTTGCTACTTACAGACTAAAAATAAAAACTAATGGTAAACTACAAACTTTAGGTCTAAAAGCTCCTGAAATATATACAGAATTTAAACTTTGGATAAATGGTAAGCTTATTGACGAGCATGGAAGTTTTACTGATGGGAAAGTTAAATTTCTTAACCCCAAAGCATATTCTTTTGCTAGTGACACAGACACTATTGATATTGTTCTTCAAGTAAAAAATTATTCTCATGGAAATGCTGGAATTGGACAAAGCTTTATATTAGGTAACAGTGATGCAATATATAAGCAAAGATACTATGCAATAATTAAAGAAATGGTACTAATAGGAATATGCTGTTTTGCAGGTCTTTATCATCTAATATTATTTTTATTTAGAAAAAAAGAAAAAAATCTCTTATTTTTTGGATTCTTCTGTTTAGCTATTGCACTAAGGACAATTCTTACAGGTGAAACTTCCCTTATGGAGTTTTTTCCAAACTTACAATTTGCGTTAACCTCAAGAATATCAACAATTTCCGTCACGCTTTGTATGCTGACCTTTATTACTTTTACTTATTATCAATTTGAAGAAGAATCTCCCAAGCTGCTAACGAAAACATTATTAATTTTAAACGGAATATATTCTATAATTATAGTATTTGCTCCTACCTTTGTGTATTCATCTATGTTTCAATACTACTTTTTTATAATACTTGCAAGTGCCATTTTAATTATATATATATCATTTAAATGTGCCCTAAAAGGCGGCATTACTGCAATTATATTCTCTATTGGAGTACTTTCCTTAGTTACTGCTGGTATGAACGATATGCTCTATTATCTTCAAATAATAGAAACTGGTTACTATGTTGATTTTGGTTTTGTATTATTCATATTGGCACAATCTATGTTACTTTCAATAGGCTTTGCTAATGACTATAATATTATAAAAAAGCTTTCTCAAAGGTTACAAATGTTAGACAAATTAAAAGATGATTTCCTTGCAAATACCTCTCACGAACTTCGTACTCCACTAAACGGCATAATAGGCATAAGCGAATCATTAATCGACGGTGTAACTGGAACACTACCAGCAAAAACAGTAGAAAACTTAAAACTAGTTGTATCAAGCGGTAAAAGATTATCAGCTTTAATTAACGATATATTAGATTATTCAAAATTAAAAAACAACGATATAATAATAAAAAATCAGGAGGTTGATTTCAAGCAGCTTGTTTCCGTTGTAATTACAATAATAAAGTCAACAAAGCCCAACAACAAAGTTTTATTTATTGATGAAATATCAAATAATTTACCTTTAGTACAAGGTGATGAAGATAGATTGCAGCAGATTATGTACAATATCTTAGGTAATGCAATAAAATTTACTAAAGAAGGGTACATCAAGGTAACTGCAGAAGAAAAAAATGAATTTATAGAAATATGCGTAGAAGATACTGGTATTGGAATACCTAATGATAAACTTGAAGATATTTTTAAACCTTTTGAACAAGTTGAAGAATCTTCTCAAAGAGAATTTGGAGGTACAGGTCTAGGTCTCCCCATAACAAAAAAAATGATTGAACTGCATGGCGGAAGCATATGGATAGAATCAGAAGTAGGTAAGGGTTCAAAGTTTTATTTTACATTAAAAAAAGCTTTAAGTTCACCACAAGCTCATACACTGGATGATAAATTATTTAATACAATGGATGATACTCGCAATAAATTATCAGAAGTTATTAACAAGAATTCTTTTTCATCAACTGAAATAGAAGATAACAGTTCCTTTAAAATTCTTGTAGTAGATGATGAAAAAATCAATTTACAAGTTCTCAGTAACATATTATCTTTTCAAAATTACACTATAGATATAGCAATGAATGGATTAACTGCCCTTGACTTAATAAAAAATAAAGCTTATGATTTAATTCTTCTAGATATAATGATGCCTAAGATGTCAGGTTATGAGGTGTGCAAAAGAATAAGAAAACATAACACTATATATGAACTTCCAGTAATAATGTTAACAGCAAAAAATCAGCCTGGAGATATAAGTGCAGCTTTTAGTCTTGGTGCAAATGATTATATTATAAAACCTTTTGATAAAAATGAACTTCTTTCTCGAATACAGACACAATTGACTTTAAAAAATGCTGTGAAGACTGCTATTGATAATGCATATTTCGCCAATATAGATGGATTGACTGGTTTAAACAATAGAAGATGTTTATATGAACTTGCTGAAAAAGAATTTTTGACTTCTAAAACTAATTCCTCTTCTCTTTCAGTTATAATGTTAGATATAGACTTTTTTAAACAATTTAATGATACCTATGGACATGACGTTGGAGATACAGTATTAAAAAATGTAGCTTCAAATATAAAAAAAGTACTTAAAGAACAAGATATTGCTGGTAGGTATGGTGGTGAAGAATTTGTAATTATACTTCCAAACACTGGTCTTGGACAAGCTGTAATTTCTGCTGAAAACTTAAGGCTTACAATTGAAAACATGAAAATTAATATAAAAAACAAAAAACAGATTAACTGTACAATAAGTCTTGGAGTAGCTACCATTAATGAAAATTTCAAAAATATTGATGATTTAATCAAAGCAGCTGATATAATGCTCTACAAGGCAAAAGAAAACGGTAGAAATATGGTATGCAATTAAATGTTGTATCCTATTTATTGTATAAAGGGGTTGTACTATGAACTTAAGAGATTTAGAATACTTTAATTGTCTATGCAAAACAAAAAATTTTACTGAAACTGCTAAGGTACTTTATGTTTCACAGCCTTCTGTAACTATGGCACTTCACAGACTTGAAAAAGAATTGTGCGGAAAACTTGTTGTGCGAGATCATTCCTTAAGCAAATTTTCATTAACTGAGGCTGGAAAAATTCTCGAAAAACATGTTATTAATATATTTAACGAATTAAATGAAACAAAATTTGAAATTTCTAAAGTTGTTGGACGCAAAATTAAACTTGGAGTTCCTCCTATAATAGGTGCTTATTTTTTCCCTACATTTATGGAACAGTTGGTTAAGAACGGAGTTGCAGAAAATATTGAACTTGTTGAGACAGGTTCTGCTGCCATGAAAAATCTAATTTTATCTGATGAAGTTGATATGGCTCTAATAGGCTCGCTTGCTCCAATAGAATCAACTGATATAGCTGCAACTATTTTAAAAATAGATAAATTTATGGTTTGCATGAGCAAAAATCATGCGATTTCTAAAAAAGAAAGCCTAAATTTTAAGGATATTTCAAAGGAAAAGTTTATTGTTTTAGGAGATGCTTATATACATAATGAAGTGCTAAAAAATATATTTTTAAAAAACGGTGCTTCTTTAGATAACTTTTATTCTACAGACGAAATTCAAACAGCCAAATCCCTTATTGGTTCTGGACTCGGAATAGGTATAATGATACATATGGCTGTTAAAAACATGCCTACTATTAAAACAGTACCTCTTGCAGAACCTATAAATTTTTATATATCACTTGCAATAAAAAAAGAACACTATATGACGCCAATAGAACAAAAAATCAAAAAAGTTTTACTAAATGGAAACCAATGCTAGTTTTCAATAACTCTCTATTTTCCGTAGATAGTTTGTACGTTCAATCAAACTATCTACTATTCCTTATATTCTGTTAATTCAACATTTTATCAAAATATTTTTTTGTAACTTCAATAACTTCTTCTTCCCAAGAATTCTTTTCAAATATATGATTTGCACCGTCTATAGTTTTTAATTCTGATTTTTCTCCATAAATATTTAAATACTTAAGTGAAGTACTGAAGGGAACTATTTCATCCTTATTCCCATGAATTATAATTGATTTTTTATCATATTTAGCTGCCCTTTCAAATATATTTATCCTTTTTATATCTTCAACAAAATCCTTTCCAAGCAAAAGCCCTTCTACATCAAAAGTTCCTTTTTTCATGAAATCTCCATACTTGTCTCCTATATACACCTCAGATAAAATAACTTCTTGCATGTTCCCTGCTGGAGCCCATAGACAAAGAGTATTAATTTCATTTTTTCTATCCCCTGCTATAACACTAGCAATGGCCCCTCCCATGCTAAAACCGAGTAATGCTATTTTTTCTTTATCCACAAAATCCAATTTTTTAACGTAATCTAATATATTATTAGCATCTTTAATTTCTCCCCCAAAAGTCATAGCTTTAAAGTCTCCGTCACTTTCTCCGCTACCCGCAAAATCAAATCTAACACTTGCAATCCCCAATTTTTCTAAAGCCCTAGATAACTTTACAAATATAAAGTGTGGCCCCATCCTATTCCCACAAAAGCCATGATAAATTACTACCATTGGTACTTTTTTATCTAAATTTTCTGGAATATGCACACTACCCCTTAAGGTTAATTTTCCACTTTTAATTTCAACTGATTTTTGCATTTTGCCCCCTCCTTATTTCCTACTTTTCTTATATATTTAGTATATAAAATTACATGTAATTTTGCAATAAAAATTAAAAATATTTTATGACATAAAAATCCCCTATAAGTTAGTAGTTTTTTCAACTACCTTACAGGGGATTTTTGCTACAAATTACTTATTTTTAGTAAATAAATAGTTAAATCTAATAGCATGTTCATTTTCATCTGTAAATGCATCCAAAAATATTTCTTTTGCAGCTACATTATTAGTACACATAAACGTATCTTTATAAAATGCATAAGTATCTGTTTCATCCATAATTGCTTTTCTAATACCCGTTAAATAATCGGGTATATTAGGTTTTTGTGGAGGTGGTAACATAGGATTTCTACCAGTAAGCTGTTTATATAGCTTACTGAAGTTATTAAAGTGCTCTCCCTCATCCCCGTAAATTTTTGAAATAATATTTTTATCTTCCGAATCCTTTGCCATAGTTAACAATCTTTTATAAAATTCCTGCGCATCTTGTTCACCCTTTAACGCCTCAATTAGCCTTTTTTCAAGATCATTACATATAGCAATGTACGCATTTGCCATTCTCATATATGGACATTCTTTAATATACATCAAATATCTCCTTAAATATTGTTAGGTATTACTAATAGTATATAAAATACTATATCATTTTGTTCTCAATCTAAAATTATCGCGAACCAACTTAATCAATTTACAATTCACAGTTCACAATGCACAATGAAGGATGATTTGCCTTCCTTACGTCAGGTAAATCTTAAATTATAAGCTTCGCTTAGCACCATAAATGGTGCTATTGCGTAAGCAATAAAAAAAATAAGTTTTAAGATTTTCTGTAGCTTTGCTACAGAAAATCCACCTTCATTGTGAATTGTGCATCGTGAACTGTGAATTGATTTAATTAGCAATGTTTAAAATTTATGACTTAATTTAGTTATATAGTGACTTCCCCCCCAACATTATTAACGCTTTCTTTTCAACTATTTCATATAAACTTTCAACTTTATTTCTCAATTTTAAATTATAAATATAATTTGTTATCCAAACCATTATATATGCTCCTATAACGTCACTTGGATAGTGATGCCCAACATATACTCTTGAAAATCCTACAATAACTGATAATCCCATTAATATCCTGCTAAATAATTTATTATACTTTGTAAATCCTAATGCTATACTCATTGTTCCAGTAGCATGATCACTTGGAAATGATGCATCCTCTACATGAGGAAATAAAACATTTACCTTATTGTGAACGAAAGGTCTATCTACATAATATATATTTCCAATAATGAAACTCAAAATTAAATTAATTACTGTAATAAAAAAAGTACTAACAACAACCTTTCTACAATGAGCATCCTTTTGCATAATGCCCAAAATAAATATTATTAAAACAGCTGCCATAAATATATACGGTACATCCTTTGAAAAGAAAATCATTACTTTATCTAAAATTGAATTTTTATTTGCTAAGTTATTTATTAATCTAAAAATCTCCATATTCATTCTTATTTATCCTTTCTATAATGCATTTTGACAAAAAACAGTAAGCTTTGTTATATAATCTCCTTGTAGAATCATAAACACTAATTTGGAGCATAGTATTCCAATTACAATTCCAGCTATAACATCTGTAGGATAATGGACATACAGATATAATCTTGATAAAGCTATTAATAACGCTATTCCTATAAATATAAGCTTGTACTGACTCCAATATTTCGATAACACTTCTGCAACTGCAAAGGAAGATAAAGTATGCCCAGAAGGAAAAGAATATGATACTGGTTTTTCAATTAAAAGACTGAGGTTATTGTAAAAGTTACAAGGTCTAACCCGTCTAACTACATGTTTTACTATTCCCTCTCCAACAATAGTACTTATTATTAGCGTTAACACTACTATATTTCCAATTTCTCTGTATTGTTTGTCCAACATTAAAGCTAATGCTATTACAACCCATATAATACCCAGATTTCCCATCCCTGTTATTATAGGCATTATTCTATCTAAATACTTATTTTGAATGTATTTTTTAATAGCAACTAAAATTGAATTATCAAACTTTTGTATTGAATACATTATCTTCATTGCTACATCCATCCCTTCTTTATATAGTGAAACTAGTGCGAAACTTAAACTATTTATGTTCCAAAATACCAATCTTCAAGGGATTATGGTGCATATATAGCTTGTAGTTGAGCTAGTTTCTCTCTAGATATACTACTTTAAAAATCTAAATTGCAAATTGTTTATCTCTAATACATCCCTTATTTATGTTATAAATTATCAACAATCTAGATTAAATTTAGATTAAAAAACCCTTAGATTTGCCTTAAAAATGATTGGAATTTAATTAAAACATATCCAAATAATAAAAGGGCAGATGCATCCTTTAATGCACCGCCCCTTGTTATTTTTATAGTTTCAAGACAATTAGCTTCTTAGATTTATGACATTTATTTAATGTCATACAATATTATTGATTTACCTTAATTTTAATATTATCATTACTTTTGTCCATTTACCTTCTTCACTTTTTATATCTATATTACCTTTATTCACCTCTGCAATCCATTTAGCAATAGATAAGCCAAGTCCTGATCCTCCTACTTCTTTAGTTCTTGATTTATCTACAACATAAAATCTATTAAATATATTTTCAATTTCATCCTTAGGTATTCCAATTCCATTATCGCTAACAGTTATCCGTGCTGTATTTAAAGATACTTCTAAACTTACATCTATGCTTCCATTAACTGGTGTAAATTTAATACTATTATCTATAAATATTCTTAACATTTGCTTTATCATCTTATAATCTGCCATAATCTCCACAGCCTCATTTTTAGTACAGGATATTTTACGATTTTTCTCTATAAGCTTACTTTCTTTCACTACTTCATCAATTAATTCATTAAGCCAAAATTTGTTTTTTTCTACTAATTGAATACCACTATCCCCCTTAGCCAGAAAAAGCAACTTTTCAATTAAACTTGCCATATTGTCAGCCTCTACTTTAATGCCATAAATTGACTTTTCTAATGCCTCTGCATCATTCTTCCCCCACCTATTAAGCAAATTCGCGTATCCTTGAATAATTGCTATAGGAGTTCTAAGTTCATGAGAAGCATCTGACACAAATTGCGACTGCCTATTGAAAGCTCCTTGAAGTCTATCTATCATATTATTAAAAGTATTAGCTAGCCTTTTAAGCTCATCGTCAGGACCTTTTACATATATTCTTTCTTTTAAATTATTGGCACTTATATTTTGAGCAGTATTAGTTATATAATCAATGTACTTTAACATTCTCTTACTTACCATGTATCCCAGTATTATTGATATTATAATACCTATAAAATCAGCTGCAGCCATAACAACAAACAATACCTTCATAAAAAGATATTCACTGTGCATATCTTTTACTATTTGAACATACACAGTGCCATTTTTATAGCTTTTAAAAGAAACATTGTTATATATATAATGTCTTTCATTATCTTTAATGTGCTTTTCTATTCCGCTTCCTTTATTGTGTACTTGCTTAATTTTATAATCAAAGCCTGGCGATAAATTTAATACTTTTCCATTCTGATCCGTTATTTTTAAAAATATGTTTTCCTTAGAAGGTACATCAGAAAAAAGTCTCTTATCAGTTAGCGCTATTGTGTTACTTCGAGAGGTAACTTTATTTGACATTATAGTTTGCATATCCTCTATTTGCTTATTGGCTTGACTATAAAGATAATATTTTACGCCAAATAAAATTGATGCATTTAAAATAAGCAGTCCTAAAGAAAACATAATAGCATAAATCACAGTTAACTTTGTGGAAATCTTTGCACTCTTAATTTTCTTAAAAAAGCATTTAATTCTCTTTAATAACATAGCCTACACCTCTTATAGTAGATATAAGTTTTTCTTGAAAATCGTCATCTATCTTGCTTCTTAAATATCTTATAAATACATCTACTACATTTGTATCTCCAGAGTAATCATATCCCCAAACTTCCTCTATCAATTTTTCCCTTGTAAGTACAATATTTTTATTAATTAGAAGCATTTCAAGAAGATCATACTCTTTTTTTGTGAGTTCAATTAGTTTGCCAGCTCTCCATACTTGATGTTTTTTATTATCTAAAACTATATCCTTAACTTTAATCAATTTATCATTATTTTTTAACATTGCACTTCTTTCATGCACTCTTATTCTTGCTAACAATTCTTCTATGGCAAAGGGTTTAGTTATATAATCATTTGCCCCTGCATCCAGTCCTAAAACCTTATCAGTTATATCACTTTTAGCTGTAAGCATTACAATAGGCACATTAGAAAACTGCCTTATTCTTCTGCAAACCTCCACACCATTTAATTTGGGAATCATAATATCAAGAAGTATTAAATTATATTCTGTGCTATCTACTTTATTTAAAGCCTCTCTACCGTCGTATGCTATATCTACTTCATAACCTTCATGCTTAAGCTCTAACTCTATAAATATTGTCATTTGCTTTTCATCTTCTACTAAAAGAATCTTAAAATTTTTCAAATTATCACCTTCTTATTGAAGCAGAGTACAGATGACAGAGTACAGAGTACAATGAATGATGATTTACCTTTCGCTTTGCTTAGGTAAATCTTAAACTTAAATGGTTTCAGCTTCGCTGAACGCCATACATCGCACAATTGCGCAGCAATAAAAAAATAAGTTTTCAGATTTTTCGTAGTGCTAACGGAGAAAAATCATCCTTCGTTGTACTCTGTACTCTGTACTCTGTACTCTGTACTCTGCGTTAAATTGTAATTTCTCTGTTTCAACTGGCATATCTCTAATTAAAACCAACTACACTTATCGAATATACTTAAAATATTAAAAATCTATTAAAAAAATAAATCCAAGCCAATCAAACAGCTTGAATTTTAATTCTAATTTTTATTATTTTGCGGACTTTAAATAAGTTATATCATAACAATTTGTTTTAGTAACATTAATTACTGCATTAATGTCCTTCCTTAAATTATCAATACTTTCTTTAGTTTCCGTTCTAAATTCTGTCAAATCAGCGGTTTGTTCATGAACACTATCAAGCTTTTTCTCAATTCTTTCTTGACCTTCTTCTAACTTCTTTTGACCTTCCTCTAGCTTCTTTTGACCTTCTGTTAAATTCTTTTGGCCCTCTTCTAATCTTTCTAAACGCTCAGAAGTTTTTACTTGTTCCTTTTGAATTTGCTTTAGTATTTCCAATATTTCATTCTCCATAAATACCACCTCATTTCATCTTATTTTACCCTATTTTTAATATCTATACAATATTAATTTTATCACTAAAGCTATAACTAATATTGCCATAACAATAACTTAATTCTAAACCAAAACAACATAAAAATTCTCCTGTAACTTCCACACTACAGGAGAATCTTTAATTTTATCATTTTAATATTAATGTAAAAAATAATTATTAAATACTAGGTGAACTGAATAAAACTTCATATACCCACCATCAATATCACCTAATGTTTTTGTAGTATTAAAATTTATAATTATTGCTGAAAAAAATAATATTGCACATAAAGCAAATATGATTGGTAGTTTCTTTTTCCTTTTTAATTTCATAGTAATATTCCCCCTATTCAAATTTTAAAGCAAATTTAGTTATTTCTTTAATTTTTTTCATGTTATTGCTATAAAAATCAACTAACTTTAAAATAAGCTTTTGACTAAGCTTTTCCTCATTACTTGCAAGAAAAAAAACTTCATCTTTTATATCTTCCATTTTATCACAATCGTTTAAAGTATTATATATATCTATTAAAGAGCTAAGTATTTTATTAACTAAAAAGTAATCTTTTTGCTTTTTAGCAAGTTTTAAAGACTTAAGGCAATAATTCTCCCCATTCTTTAAATCACCAAGATATTTATACGTTAATCCTACTTCAAAATATATATTCGCATATTCAACATCATCAGAATGTGGCAAATCATTAATTATAATTTTAAGGCTATTTATTATATTATCGGTTTCATTAAGTTTCATATAAACATTTATAAGATTTATATGTGTAACTAATTTCATATATATGTTATTACTTTCTATTATTTTTATAAGCTTAAAATATATTTCAAGCGCCTCTTCATAATTTCCCAAATTCTTCAAACAAACAGCTTTTGTAGTTAAAACTTTAAAATATTTATGAATATCACTCTCATCAATTAATTGTTCTGCCTTATTTAACATATCCAATGCATTAGTAAAATTTTTTGATCTTTCATATGAAACAGCACTATTATAAATAAAAATAATAGTATTCTCTTTAGACATGCCTAAAAAACGATTAAGTGCAAATTCACAACATTTTATACTCTCACTATAATTTCCAATATAGCCATAAACCATTGATAACTTTCTTAAAAGTGTCAATAAATTCTCTGTTAATTCTATTTTATTTGTTAGTTCCAAGGCTCTTTCATAATAAGAAATGCTTTTATAAATCTCAGCTTGATTATAAAAATAATCCCCAGCTAATTCATATATTATTATTTTTTTCTCTTTAATATCCCAATTTATTAAAAATTCTTCTGTATCTTTAAGAACCCCAATAAAACTATTGTCTTTAGAAATACTTAATGCTTTTAATTCCGCTATGTAATCATCAAGAACCTTAGTGGCTTGTTTAATTTGATTTTCTGTCAAATAATCAACTGTTTCTGTAACCTTAACCCCCTTCTTTTTACCAATTTCCGTTAAATTTTTTATGATTATCTCTGCTGTCTTTTTAGTTATATTTGCTTTGTTGGTTTCTATTTCACTTATTAGGTTTCTTGTTATATCTTCACCAGAAATCTCATCCTGCTTTAGATTATACTTTTTTCGAATGTTTTTAATCTTTTCACCATCCGTCATCACCAATTTTTCCATTTTCTAAGCTCCCCTTTATTTACACAAGTTATCTCAATTACCAATAATTATAGCAAACTTAAAAATTTTTGTAAACAAATTTCATTACAATTCTAAAATCATTTGCAATAAAAAGCCGTCTAAGATTTGATATTAGCAAAAATGGACTGTCTAACAAGTCTATTTTATACACAAATCTTAAATATTACGAAGCAAAGTGTAGTGGGATTAATCAAATAACCTTTGATTAATCCCACTACACTTTGCTTCACAATATATAATTGTTTTGTAATTTAAAACAATTTAAAAGCTATTTTCTTATACTATCCTCATTTGCTTTAAAATGCCTAATTCAAGCATTAACTATTTCCCCACCATTAACATGAATAGTCTGACCTGTAATATATGAAGCACAATCTGAAGCTAAAAATACATAAGCACCAGCACACTCAACTGGCTGTCCTGCTCTTCCAATTGGAGTATCGGAACCAAACTTTGCAACTTCTTCCTGACCAAAAGATGATGGAATAAATGGTGTCCAAATTGGTCCTGGAGCAACAGCATTTACCCTTATGCCAGTTTTCCCCTTTGCTAGCGCTGTGGATAAAGATCTTGTAAATGCTACAATAGCTCCCTTAGTCATTGAATAATCTATTAAAGTTTCATTTCCTTTAAAAGCTACTACTGAAGCTGTGTTTATTATGCATCCACCAGCTTTTAGATGCTGCATAGCTGCTCTTGTCATATAAAAAGTCCCATATACGTTAGTTTTAAAGGTTTTATCAAACTGCTCATCAGGTAATTGTTTTATATCCTTACATTCATATTGAACAGCAGCATTGTTTACCAATATATCTATTTTCCCATATTCCTTAATAGTTTTATCTATAACGGTATTACAAAAATCAACTTGGCTTATATCCCCACAAATTAATGTACATTTTCTTCCAAGTCCATCTATGATTTTTTTAGTATCTTCCGCATCTTTATTTTCATTAAAATAAGCAATAACTATATCTGCCCCCTGATTAGCATATGCTACGGAAACAGCCCTTCCAATACCACTGTCGCCTCCTGTGATTATGGCAACTTTGCCACTTAAAAGTTCTCCTTTTTTATTATAAGCTTCGTCATTATAAATTGGAGCTGGATTCATTTCATATTCAAAACCCGGATGATGATTTTGATGTTGCATAGGAAAAGATGATGGAAAGTTCATGTTTTATTCCTCCTTTAATTAATGCTTTACTTTGTACTCTATTCTAGTATTTCCAAAACACATAAAAAAATCAGCCTCAAAATAATTTTCCAATCATTTTGAAACTGTTTTACTATGTTTTAAATAAGTGTGAAAATCAACACTTATTTAAAACATAGCCTAAATTTATTAAGGCTTTGATCATTGTGTCTTATTTCGCAAAGCTTATTGTTATTTAACTTCCAGAACTTTCGTACCTCTTCATCCCTTTAAGCCATATGAAATAAGCTATAAATATACTTATAACACTAATTAACAAAGTTAATATTATGCCATAAAAAAAACTTACTTTACCAAGAAAATAGGCTCCTGGAAAATACCCTGTAAATGCAAAAGGTATAATAAAAGTTAATATACCGCTTATTACTTTAGGATATATACCCATTGGATATTTAGCAAAACTACTTAATTGATATGTCATAAACAAATAGCTTTGTGCAAATTTAACCCAAAAGGCTATACTTGCAACAGCAAGCTTAATTGCGGTATATATAAAACTTGCAAATATTATTACAATTATCATAAGTAATAAATTTAAAAATGTTAGTTTTATATTTAATTTGCTATATGAAGTCACCACTAAAATTACTCCAATAATTATTTCTCCAAAACCATCCGGCTGAAATCTTTCTGCTATAAGTTGAAATAATGGATTTAATGGTCTTATTAAATATCTATCAAAATTACCTTGTACTATTATATTTCCACTTAACATCCACAAGTTGTCCGTAAGTACATGATCAATTCCCCTTGGTATTTGTGCAAATCCGTAAATAAATAGAATTTCATAAAAACTCCATCCAGCTAAACTTGGTATATTGTTAAATATAAGTTGTATAAAAACTACTCCAGTTAATTGAACGAAGATAAAACCTATTAATCCTAATACAAAATCTATTCTATACTCCATTAAAGATTTTACGTATTGTTTAAGAAACTGTATATATAATTTAAAATATCTCTTCATAATGAATTAACCTCCTAGAATAGTAAGTTTTTTAATCAAACCATTCCACATAACCTTGGCAACTATGGATAACACTATCATCCAAAATATTTGAATTGATAATGCCTTTATTAATGAAGTACCTGTTAATTTTCCTAAATATATCATTGATGGTGTATATATTGCCGAACTAAATGGCAAAACTTCTATAACTTTTTGGAGTATCTTAGGGAAAAACACTATTGGTATTAAAGCACCAGATAACAATTGTGTTATAGCCTGCATTATTTGAGATAATCCCCACATATTTGTTATTTTAAAGGAAAGCAGTGCAAAACAATAACTATAATAAAAATTAATGAATACTCCTATTATAGTGCTAGCTAAATATAATAGAATATTTATAATGCTTAAACTTCCCGTATAGCTATAGAATAATACGCTTATGCCAATAAAACCAACTATAAATATTAATGTAAAATTATACATCACATTTCCCAAAGCCTGAAACATCATTCTTTTCTCATAACTAATGGGCCTTATAAGATTAATAGCAATAGAACCATCCCTTACTTCTTTATATACGTCACTTAATATATCAACGGAAATGATTAAACTTGTTAGGAACGATATCAATATATATATAATCATTTGATTTAAGGAAAATCCATTTATTGTAGCACTTGAAGAACTCCTATATATGGCCTTCCAAAGATAGTAACTTACTGCAAGCATCATAAATTCTCCGATTAAAAATATAATTACGTTAGCTTTATAGGATAACAGCCTTTGAAAAACATTAGTTGCAAAGGGTAGATACATTTTTAACTTATTTCTTCTTTTCACTTTCTACACCCCGCTTCTATATATCTTCTTAACAATATCCTCTATGCTTGTCTCACTTATAGAGAAATCTAAAATATGGAACTTTCCAATTAATTTTTGAATTATATCTGCTGCCGAAATATTATTCTTATTAAAGTTTATATTAACTTTATTATCCACAGTCTTAATTTCTATATTTTCAGCATCTAGATTCTTAATAAAATTAACTTCTTGAAGTTCTACTTTTTCTTTCATTTGAACTTCTATACCTGTCATATATCCGTATTTTTCCTTTATTTTACTTACACTTCCATCATATATTTTCTTTCCATTGTCTATTATGATTATTCTATTGCATAATTCTTCAATATCATCTAAATCGTGAGTGGTTAATATTATAGTTGTTCCATATTCCTCATTAATTTTTTTTATGGCTTTTCTGACATTTTCCTTTACTACCACATCTAACCCTATTGTCGGCTCATCAAGGTATATAACCTTTGGATTATGAATAAAAGCTGCTGCAAGATCTGCCCTCATTCGCTGTCCCAACGAAAGTGTTCTTACTGGGCTAAGCATAAAATCCTCTAGTCCTAAGGTTTCATTTAAAAAATCCATTCTTTCCTTAAACGCTTTTTCTTCTACATCATATATATCCCTTAATAGTGAAAATGTCTCCGATAAGGGTAAGTCCCACCACAACTGTGTTTTCTGACCAAAAACCACACCTATATTTTTCGCATTTTCTTGTCGCTTTTCATAAGGAACGATACCGTTTACAAGCACACTGCCTGAAGTTGGCGTTAATATTCCTGTCATCATTTTAATTGTTGTAGATTTCCCTGCACCATTAGCCCCTATGTATCCCACAACCTCGCCATCAGCAATATTAAAACTTATATTGTCAACTGCAGTTTTAATAGTATATTCTCTTGAAAAAAATGATTTTATCGCTCCTCTAAACCCTGGATATTTTTTGTTCATTTTAAATTCCCTTTTTAAATTTTGTACTTCTATCAATCGAACCAACCCTCCCCGCTTTTATCTAGTATAGCATTTTATGTTATTCATTCTAATATTATACATCCTAGTGCAATCGGTTGCAAGAAGTAATAAATCAAAGTACAAAGTATAAAGTACTGAGTACAATGAAGGTTGATTTTCTTAAGTTTCACCCCAGAAAATCTTAAAACTTATTTTTAATTGCTTACGCAATCGCGTCATTACTTTTGTCAGCAAAGCTGACAAAAGTTAAGTTTAAGATTTACCTAACGCAAGGAAAGGTAAATCAACCTTCATTGTACTCTGTACTCTGTACTTTGTACTCTGTTTCAGTTGTTTCTCAATGTTTATTATTTGCAAGTCATTATATTCAGTATTACATCATCTGCTTCTTTTAAGCCCTTTGTGCCAAGCTCGCATAGATTTTTTATAGTTTTTTCAACGTCTTTATCAATTATTCCATCATTTTGTGATATCTCAACATCATTTAAAGCAAGCATCGAGGCTTGAATGGCTGCACTTACACCTGTGGACACTTTTAGGGCACATCCACATTTTGCTCCATCGCATACCATTCCTGATATATCACCTATCATATTTTTAATTGCATATTTTATATTTTCAAGTTTCCCACCTAAAATATAAGTTATACCACAACACGCTCCAGTTGACGCAACCACACAACCGCACAAAGCTGATAGTCTTCCAAGATTTCTTTTTATATGTATAGCTATTAAATTACTAAGTGCAAGAGCTCTTATTAAAGTTTCTTCGTCAATTTCTAACTTTTCTGCCACTGCTAAAACCGGTAGTGAAACTGTTATGCCTTGATTTCCACTACCAGAGTTAGTCATTACAGGGAGTGGACATCCTGCCATTCTTGCATCTACAGCTGCTGCCGTAACATATTTTGCATTAACCTCTATATTTTCTTTAATTATACCCTTTTGCACACTGCTACGAAGATTCTTTCCAACTCCTAATCCGTAATTATTTATTAAAGCTTCGTCAGATAATTTTTTATTTATCAAAGCTCCCTTAAGTAAAAAACTAATTTCATTAATATCAATTTCATTTACAAATTTATATATATCATCTACAGTAATTTCTTGTTCATTTTCACTATTGATGCTATCCTTACTTTGAATCCCCTTTTCAAAAATCTTTTTTCCATTATATTCAACCATCACTATATTAGTATGATTACCTTTTATAATAACTCTCGAGCATTCATCTTTATATTTACATATTGCTTCAATATAAAGTTTTTCTTCAGTATCCTTACGCTTAATATTTACCCTTTTTTCATCAATCATTTTTTGAGACGCTTTAACATCTTCTGCTTTAACATCTGACAGCACTTCTAATAATTTATTTGAATTTCCACTGAAAGCACCAAGTGCTGCTGCAATATGAAGTCCAATCATACCTGTTCCTGGTATTCCAACTCCCATGCCATTTTTAAGTATATTTGCGCTAGCTAATATTTCTATGGTTTCAGGCAGCTTTCCTAAAGTCTCTCTACATTTTGCGGTTGCTAAAGCCACAGCCACAGGTTCTGTGCAACCAAGCGCAAGTACAACTTCCTTATTCAATAATTCAAGCATTGTTTTGTACATTAACTCTCACTTCCTTCTTTTTTAATTTTATTTAAATACCTATATATTGTTGCCTCTGATGTTTTTAATTTTAATGCTGTTTCAGTCACAGTCCCTTTTAACAAAAAAACTCCACTTTCATATAACTTTTTTACAACCATAACCTTCTCTTCTTTTGACATACGTTCTGGAGGTATTCCTATGTTTTTAATAATCTCCTCCATACTCTCAACTGCAACTTCTTCAACGGAATTATCAAATCTTTCTACTTCTTCCTCTTTTAAATTATTTTCTTCTATATTTATAAATTCATCTAGAAAGTCTTTAAATTCTTTAAACCTATCTAAATTCATATTTATACACAACATACCTACAATTTCATTATTATCATCTTTTATAAAATATGTTGAAGACTTTAGCGTTTTGCCACTAGAAGATATCCCCTTGTAATTTGTTAAATAATCCTTATTATTGTACTTTCCATCCTTTAATACTTTTAAGACTAAATTTGTAGCAGGTGCTCCAATATTTCTGCCGCTTACTTGTCCATTTGCAATAGCAACAACTGACTTATCTATACTTGTTATGTCATGCAGTGTAACTTCTGTATTTTTTCCTAAAACTTCACCTAAAAAACTTACTAGTGGCACATATTTTTTTAAATAAGCATTAATTTTTGTCACGCTCCCCCACCATGTATAGTGAAACTACCAAAATAAATTTGCAGCATAATGCCAAAAGACAGTATTTTGTGCAAATTATTTATCACTGTAATAATTATTTATTAGTATACCAATTTACTTATAAATTTGCAACAAAAAGGTTGTTGCAAAACATATATTTTACAACAACCTTTTCACTAGATTTTAAACTTTATTACCATTTCATTAAGTTTTTCAGCAAGCTCAGCTTGGTTTTGTGCCGTTTTTGAAACTTGTTCTACGGCCTTTACTGTTTCGTCCATACTTTGTTCTATTACTTCAGCATGCTCAGATGATTTCTGTGCACTTACAGCCATATTCTGTATTGCAAAACTTACCTGACCTACTGCACTATCAATTTCTTCTGACATTGTTGATATTTTTTCCGACATATTATCAACGAAATTTGAATCATTATAATATTGATTTGCCATATTCTGAAAATCTTCAAATTGCGGATCTACATTTTTATTTATGAATTCTAACATATCATTACTGTTATCAGAACTATGTTTAAATACATTTTCTAATTTTTCAATTGTATTCTGGATAACTATTACAGACTCAGAAGTTTGATGAGCAAGTTTTCCAACTTCATCTGCAACCACTGCAAATCCTTTGCCATGTTCTCCAGCTCTTGCTGCTTCTATGGACGCATTAAGTGAAAGTAAATTTGTTTGTTCCGATATGCCTGCTATTGTCTCTGCCATGGCTTTTATATTTTCTACAACTTTTGCCTCTTCAATTGATTCTAATACTCTTTGTCTTTTTTCCTTATATATATCTCGTGTTCTTTCTATGGAAATTTCACCTTTATCTCTAATTTTCATAGCTCTTTGTTTAGATTGACTAGAAACATTTCTTCCTTCTAAAGCCTTTTCTGACAAATTACTTATACCTGAATTTACTTCTTCTATAGCTGCGCTTATTTCCTGTGAAGATGCACTTGTTTCTTGTATTCCCTCACTTATATTTTTTGTTGCCTCATTTATTGAGGCAAACTTTGATGTAAGTTCCTCAGTTGTCGCTGAAAGTTCCTCACTAGTGGCACTTATATCCTCAGATCCATTTTTTATTTCCTTAATTAACCCTGCAAATTCATCATTCATTACCTTAAATGCCTTAGCAAGTCTGCCTGTCTCATCTTTGTATTTTAGCAAAAAATCATGTCTATCATCATATGTTAAATCCAACCTAGATATTTTATTTACCATTTCAGATAAGCAAATTATTGGATATGTTAATTTTCTTCCAAAATACATTGAAATTAAAATAGCAATCATTTGAGTAATTACTATAATCACAATAAATGATAATATCAAAGTATTAATAGGCTTCATTACTACTTTTACAGGAATTGAAAATCCAACTGTCCAGTTATTTACACTTACTTTAGATTTTATAAAGTACTTCTCTTCACCATTATAGTCTTTTAACTTAACATAATTGCTACTTAAAAGTTTTAAGTATTTTCCATTCATAACATTTTTAATATTTTGAAGACCTTTTTCCGTAGGCTTAAATGCCTTATTAGGATGTACAAGGATATTATTATTACTATCCAACAAAAATGCATAGCTACCATCTGCTATCTTTGCTTTTTCAAGAATGCTCGTAATTGATGATAGTTTAAGATCACAGCCTATTACGCCTATTACCTCTCCGTTCTTAGTTACAGGTTTAGCCACACTTATCATCATCTGCTTTGATTTTGCATCTAAAAATGGACTAGAATAAACCAAACCATTTTTTTCAATAGCGCTTTTATACCAATCCCTTTGAGTGCAATCAAAATCTGCAGGTGGAATCCAGCCACTTCCAACAATAATTTTTTTATTAGAAAATCCTATGTATACATCTGAAGCATATGTGTTACTTTGCAATTCCCTTTGGAAATATGCCATAATGCTTTTATTATCCAAATCCCCCATAAATTCTATGTGATTTGCCATTTCATTAATTATTTTACCTTGACCATCAAACCATCCATTAATTGTTTCTGCATATTTATTAGAAGTCTGCAGAAATTTTTCTTTTGATTCTTGTGTTATTGAATTGTAAGATATATAGTATGTAACTGCTGATGATAATATTAAGCCTAACGCACATACTAAGCAAATAACTAGTGTTATTTTTGATTTTATACTTCTCATAAACTTCCTCCCTTTTACCAAAAAAATCATATTAACTACTTACATATATTAACCATATTGAGCAATAATTTTATGTAATTAGTCATTTTTTCGAATTAGTATACATTTTACTATATTATTTTTAATTTTACAACGTTTATTCCTTACATATCCTCCAATGTAATTCATTACATTAGGAGATATATGTATTAGGTATCTCCTACTAATACAATCCTTTATTTAATGTACCATCTAAAGATATACTACCTGAAAAATAGAAATTATAACCACCAAGTTTATCCTGACAAATTACAATTTGAAAAGCAGAGTACAAAGTACAAAGTACAGAGTACAGTGAATGATGATTTGTCTTTCGCTTCTCTCAGGTAAATCTTAAACTTAAATGGTGTCAGCTTCGCTGAGCACCATATATGGTGCCATTGCGCAGCAATAAAAAAATAAGTTTTTAGATTTTTCGCAGTGCTAACGGAGAAAAATCGTCCTTCATTGTACTTTGTACTCTGTACTCCGTACTCTGTGTTAAATTGTAATTTAACATGATACATTTAGTGCTAGTAATTTTAATATTTCAAGTAGTTTATCTATACATATCTCAAACCATATGGTAAAATATGGTATATAGTGAACCTAGTTCACCTACAAACTATAGATAGACAACCTGAAAGTTTAAAATTAATAATACCAAATTCATCCTGTCACATTGCAATTTATCTCAGTGGACAATTGACATAAGATAGTGAAGGATGCTTTTTCTACGCGTGCGTAGAAAAATCTTAAGCTATAGCGTTCAGCGCAGATGACACTATTAAGTTTTAAGATTCACCTGAGCAGAGCGAAAGATAAATCATCATACATTGTGAATTGTGCATCGTGAACTGTGAATTAAAAAACATTTCTGCCAGGATAAACTTGGAATTTGTAATTTTAACATTTCAAGTTGTCTATCTATGAATACGGAGGTTGAGAAAATGAATTGTAACCAGGGTATAGAAAGTGAGAAATTGAAAAAATCCAATCTTTATGCTGAACTAATTGAATCAAATGAAAGGTTATTGAAATCAAATGCTGAAATTAACACAAAAATAGATAAGTTGTATTCTATTATAAATGATCAAGAAAAGAAACTTCAAAAAAAAGATGAAAAATTAATAAGTCTAATTATATCCCAAATGTATCCACACAAAAGTACTGAAAATAATGATATTAACATTGTAAATAGCATCCTTAAAAAATTCAAAACTATTATACCTAGCAAAAGTGAGCAATAATATGCTTAAAAAAAATTAAAGAACAAAGCTCCTTTCATTAGTCTCTGTGCTTTGTACTTTAATTAAAGACTATATTTTAAATAAGTGTTTATTTTCACACTTATTTAAAATATGGCCTAATTGAAATATTATTTACTAGCCATAGTTCTACATTCATTTGAACATTGCCTACAAGTATCTGCACAAACTTTACAGTGCTGATCTTGAAAAACACTACACTCAGTTGCACATTTATCACAAACTATTGAACATACATTACTAAATATAAGAGGACTTAATAATACTCTTCTCTCGTATAAACATAACCATCCATTATTCTACGTGCTGTTCTAAGAATTTTTACAGCTTCAATCTTTTCACCATTAAATTTAGCTATTGTACCTGTAACACCACCTGGATGACCAATTGTAATTTTATCACTACTACTTTGTACCAACTTATTAACTAAAGTTCCTTTGATACTAGCAGCCGCTGTTATGCATACTGCACCTGTTATTGCAAGTGCCTTATGTGGCTTTTGCATCGACATCATTCTAACCACTAAATCCATATCTTCTTTATTTCTTTTATTTCCGCTTAAATCTAAATAATCAGCTGGTGCTGATACAATTGTTGACTTTGGTATGGCTGGCGATTTTTTTGTTGCCTCTTCCTTACTTGCAAATCCACACATTTCAGCTGCTATAGAACGTATTTCTTCTATTAACTTTAACTTTTCATCTGTAAATTCATCTGGCAATTCAGTACCTTTTAGCCCAACATCTTCAGCATTAATAAAAACTAAAGGATTAGCTGCATCAACAATAGAAATACTTATTTTACCTATAGAAGTTTCTATAAAATCAATTACATTACCTGTAGGCAAAAGCTTCCCTGTAACAGATCCTTCTGGATTACAAAATCCAAGATATATCGGTGAACCTGGATTCGGTACCCCTGGAATATAAGCCTTACCTTCAGTTTTGGCGCGCCCATTTTCAATTTCTACTTCTGAAACTATTAATTTATTTGTATTTGTATTTAATATTCTTATTTCTGCCTTTTCACCTGTTGCTTCTACTAATCCCTCATCTATTGCAAATGGGCCTACTACCGAAGAAATATTTCCGCAATTTCCTTTAAAATCAACTACTCTATCCGTTAAACTAACTTGAGCAAAAGTATATTCAACATCATACTCTTTGCTATCTGATTTTTTTATTATTGCAACTTTACTCGTCAATGAATTAGCTCCACCTAAACCATCAATTTGTCTTGCATCTGGGCTTCCCATTACATCTAAAAGAAAATCTGACCATTTAATTTTATCTTTCGGCATATCCTCATAATGAAATACCGCGGCTTTACTTGTACCGCCCCGCATTAAAACGCATTTAACTTTGTTCATAGTTAACGCTCCTTTAAGGTATATATTTTTTTATAATTACACTTTTTTTAATTTAAAACATAGCCTAATTCATTAATTATTACAGTAAGTTCTTAATAAAATTTAATTGTCCACCAGCTAATAACACTTCTTTTTGTCTATCTGAAAAGGTTGCATACACTTTAATTTCAAATCCTTGTGTTTCATTTGATACAACAAACTCACTTTTATTTACTAATCTCTTAACATCTTTAATTATTAATTTATCATCTTGATTTATTTTGTCGTAATCAGCTGGATGTGTAAATCTCAATGGTAAAATTCCATAATTAATTAAGTTATCATGATGAATTCTTGCAAAAGATTTTGCTAGAACTACTTGAATCCCTAAATACATAGGTGCAAGAGCAGCATGTTCTCTACTTGATCCTTGTCCATAGTTTTCTCCTGCTACTATAAATCCACCATTTTCACTTTCCTTTGCCCTTTTAGCAAATGTAGAATCTATACCATTAAACACATATTGTGATATAGCTGGAACATTTGATCTAAGTGGAAGAATTTTAGCACCAGCAGGCATAATATCATCAGTTGTAATATTATCTTCTACTTTTATAAGGCATGGTGCACTTATTACATCATCTAATTCTCCTCTTAATGGTAATGGCTTAATATTGGGTCCTCTTCTTACAACAACATCATCTGTATTTTCTACAGGTGCTTCTATCATTCTGTCATCTACAATACGATTCATTGATTCTTTTATTGATTCTAGAACTCTTACATCTATTACATCTTTTGGATCAGTTATTACCCCTGTTATCGCACTGGCTGCTGCAACTTCTGGACTTGCCAGATAAACTTGTGCATCTTTTGTTCCACTTCTACCTCTAAAGTTTCTATTAGAAGTTCTTAAAGAAACTCCAGCTGATGGTGGTGCTTGTCCTATTCCAACGCAAGGTCCACAAGCACTCTCAAGTACTCTAGCACCAGCAGAAATTAATTTTTGAAGTATTCCATCTCTTGCTATCATCTCAAAAACTTGTTTTGAACCTGCTGCCACAGAAAGGCTTACATCTTGATGAACACATTTTCCTTCTAATATAGCTGCTGCTTTAGCTAAATCACTATAAGATGCATTTGTACAGCTTCCTATAAACACTTGATGAAGTTTAGTAGTTTTAAGATCTTTTATTTTAACTACTTTATCAGGCATACTAGGTTGAGCTACCATTGGTTCTATTTCCCCAAGGCTTATTTCCATTATTCCATCATATTCAGCCTCTTCATCTGGTACTAATTCTATCCAGTCTTTTTCTCTTCCCTGTGCTTTCATGAATTCATAAGCTACTTTATCACTTGGGAAAATAGAAGTTGTTACTCCTAGTTCAGCTCCCATATTAGTTATTGTTTGTCTTTCAGTTATGCTTAAGGTTTCTACTCCTGAACCTGTGTATTCTAATATTTTTCCAACTCCACCTTTAACCGTCATAATTCTTAAAATTTCTAAGATAACGTCTTTAGCAGCAACTCCTGGTCTTAATTTTTCTGTCAGCTTAACATTGATTACTTGAGGCATCACTAATGGGAATGGCTGTCCTGCCATAGCCATTGCTACGCTCATTCCACCTGCACCTATGGCTATCATACCTAAAGCTCCTGATGTCGGTGTATGACTATCCGATCCCAATAAAGTTTTTCCTGGCACTGCAAATCTTTCTGTATGAAGTTGATGGCATATTCCATTACCTGGTCTTGAGCAATATATACCGTGTTTTTTTGCAATTGATTGTAAAAATAAGTGGTCATCTGCATTTTCAAAACCTGCTTGTAATGTATTATGGTCAATATAACTTACTGAAACTTCAGTTCTTACTTTAGGTATCCCTAATGCTTCAAATGCTAAGTATGCCATTGTGCCTGTAGCATCTTGTGTTAATGTCTGGTCAATTTTAATTGATATCTCTTCTCCAGCAATCATTTTTCCTTCTACTAAATGTGATTGTAGAATTTTTCTAGTTATATTTTGTTTCACTATTTTGTACCTGCCTTTCTTATAAATTAAAATTTAATATTGCCATTGTATACCTGTATACAATTTATGAGCTGACTCAACTTTTTAAATATAAAAAATTAATTATTCTTCCTCTATCATTAACTATTGCATCAATTGTTTCTCCCTGCGTTATTACTGTATTAACCTTGTCTATTATCGTAGTTATTCTTCTTTCAATATGTTTATAGATGTACAACTTGAGATATTGAAATTATAATATGTATCTCCATCACAAATTGTATACAGGTATACAATTTATGATGGTAAAGTATGTTGAACATGAATTTATTATATTACTTATTTTTATAATTTGCAATTTTTTTGCAGGTATACTTCAGCATTTATATCTTCTAATGTATACCTGCATACATTTATAATTAAAACAAATGAATCTCTTTTGAAAGAAACTTCTTAGCATTTATTGTATGCTCTCTACCTATTTGTTCAGCTAATATTTCATCTCTTTTTTCAAAAGCCTTTACAAGTGCTTCATGTTCTTCCATAGCTGCATTCCTTCTTTTATTCATAACCAAAGTGAAATTTCTTAATTTTGATAAATACTCATAAATCTGTTTCATTTGATCTATAAGTCTATTATTTTTACTCAAATAAAGTATAATATCATGAAACTCTCCATGCAACCTCCAATATTCTTTAATATCGTTATTATCAATACTCTGTTCCATTTTAGATATTTTCTCCTTTAAATCAGATATTTCTACTTTAGAAATATTAGTACATGCCAACCTAAATACTAATCCTTCTAAAACTTCTCTGATTTCATATATTTCTAAAATATCTGTTTTGGAAATTCCTTTAACAATAGTGCCCCTTCTTGGCAAATTTTCAGCTAATCCTTCAATTTCCAATTGTCTAAAAGCTTCTCTAACGGGAGTTCTACTTACACCCATTCCCTCAGCTATAGAAGTTTCAACTAATCTATCACCAGACTGAAAAGTTCCATTCATAATTGCCTTTCTAAGTCTCTCAAATACTATTTCCCTGATAGGCCTTAAATCAGTACTTTCTATCTTTTGAAATATTTGATCCATATATTCACTTCCCAATAAAATAATTATGTTAAATTACAATTGATATTTTATCACAATTCTAATTTCAAAACTATTATTAATAGGATATAGTTTCCTTTGGTCTGTAAAATTAAGTTCCATTTAAATTAATACATCTTTACTTAAAATTACTTCTAAATAAATGTATTGGCGATATTAAATAAAATTAATATAGAATTATTCTTTTATTTTTGTGCATAATAACTAATAAATCTAAAGAAGGGAGGAAGTTCGTCAAAGCAAACTTTCAAGATTTTATACTGTTTTGGCAACGATATTTTTATGACTTTAAGAGTTCCATCAACTATAAAAAGAGTAAGGTTACATACTAACAAATATATTAATGAAAAGATTAAAGAAAATACACTACGAAATATATCTTATTATACTGGCAAAGACAATAAGGAGATTATTGATAGAATAGAATTGCTTAATAGAGAATGGGATATTGAAAGGGTTCTTGAAACTAATGCAGCATCTGTCGTAATTTTAAGTACCATACTTGGCTTTAAAGTAAATAAAAAATGGTTTGCACTTTCTGGAATAGCAGGGGCATTTTTGTTACAGCACGCTATTCAAGGTTGGTGTCCACCAGTACCTGTTTTTAGGAGACTCGGAGTAAGGACTAGTTCAGAAATTAACTATGAAAAGCAAGCACTTAAAAATCTTCTCAATACCGATAAAAGCTTTTCCTAATAAATTAAAAAACATAAATACAAAATGTAACAAAGAAATAAGGATGTGACTACACTGAATGGGCATTTGTATTTGGCTTTTAGATCAATCATTACCTATTTTGTTTTATTAGGCTTTACAAGAGCTATGGGAAGAAAACAAATATCTCAATTAACTTTTTTTGATTATACGGTTGGAATAACTATAGGTTCCATTGCCGGTGTTGCCGCTGTTGATAGAAGCTTAAAAATTTCTGATGGCGTAATTTCAATTGCTATATGGAGTTTGCTTACTATTATAATCTCAGAAATAACTTTCAAGAATATTAATATAAGGCTTCTAGTTGACAGCGAGCCACTACTAATTATTGATAAAGGAAAAGTAATTTATAAAAATATGAAAAAAGCTAAGTATAACATAGGAGACTTATTAATGCAGTTACGAAATAAGGATATTTTTAATATTACTGAGGTAGAAATAGCTATTTTAGAGCCTGATGGTAAACTTAGTGTTTTAAAAAAATCAGAATTTAATTCTGTAACTGTAGGTGATATGAAACTAGCAGCTCCAAAAGTTGGCATGATGGTAGATCTTATTCTTGATGGGAATATATTATCCTCTCATTTATCTCTAATTAAAAAGGATGAAGCTTGGCTTACATCTCAATTGAAAGCAAGAAATATTAAAGATATAAAAACTGTAGTTTTTGCTGGTTTACAAGCTGATGGACAAATATATATCGTAAAAAACAATGCCTAGGGGCTTGGGTTGTCACATTTATTACATAACTTAAAATTATTGCGAACTAACTTAATCAATTCACAATTCACAGTTCACAATGCACAATGAAGGATGATTTGCCTTCCTTTTGTCAGGTAAATCTTAAATTTAAATACTATAAGCTTCGCTTAGCACCATAAATGGTGCTATTGCGCAAGCAATAAAAAAATAAGTTTTAAGATTTTCTGTAGCAAAGCGGAGGAAAATCTTCCTTCATTGTGAATTGTGCATCGTGAATTGTGAATTGATTTAATTCTCAATATTTATTATTTGTTCGACACCCCTTAAGCTTCTGGGCCATATATACTTAATCTATAATTCTTTGCTCACAATATGCAATGTCGCATAATCCTCTTCTACACTAATAATTCCCTCATCTTTATAGCCATTATTTTGAAACCATTTAAGATTGCCATTTGGAAATACACTTTTTTCGTCGCTAATTGCAATAATTTTTTTAAAGCGAGATTTTAAATTCTTTTCTAAGGCCTTAAGAGGATATGTTCTGTTATCAAATTGGTGATCATAAGAAATATATGAACATGTTAAAAATGCTGCATCTTCAGACCTTGGTATGTCATATGGAACAACCATAGACGATACAAACTCAGCGCCTCCAATTATTTTATCACCTTTAAAATGAAGATAACCCAAGAATTCATTGTTTATTTTTGATAAAAATTTACCTTTTGCTGTACATCCTTCACTACAGCCAGTCATTGTACAACAATTTTTCACATGATTTATTGTTGTACTGGTAAGCTCAATTAGCTTTCCCTCATATACCTTTGATGGTATGCTTACTATATATGCCTTTTCCTTAACCATCTCTCCATTTTGTATTTTATTAATAAGTTCCAAATTTATTGGTCCTCTCCATCTAATACAATCATCAAAAACAGTTAAAAAAGGAAAATACATATTCACCTTTTTAGCTAAAGCTTTATCATAAGTGATATCATAAAAATTAATGTTAAACACATTTGAATCTAGCTTATTTAGTAATTCTATTGTTTCATAACTTATAGGACATTGCATTCCCCAATAGTAAAAATCTATTTTCATTTGTAAGCCTCCATTTTTTTAGGCTATGTTTTAATATAGTGTTGAAATTATAGCCTTAAAAAATTATAGGTGGGATTGTCCACCTATAATGCTCAATAAAAGAAAATTGCGTGCTATTGAATTTTCTTTATATATTCAATTTCATCTTCATTTCTAGAGACTTCTACATAACCAAATTTTTTATATAAGTGTTGATTACCTACACTAAATACGGGTGTAGAAAGTTGCCATTCATTAATATGTGGATATGTTTTTTCAACCAATTCCATTACTGTATAACCATATCCTTTTCCTTGAAATGAGGGGTCTATTACAAAATCTTCAAATCGCATCTTACTATCATCCAAAGAAATAAGAAACAATGCACCTATAATTTGATTATCTAATTCAATCTTATAAGCAATAAACTCCTTGATAATATCAATTTCAGACTCCACCTTATCATATCCTGGGGGACCTCCGTTCCTTCCTAAATATGTATTAATTTCTTTGTTGAATGCTTTTGTTTTTATGTCAGTAATTACTTGAGCATCCTCAATTTTTGCCTTCTTTATCTCTAACAATCTTCATTCTCCCTTCAAGCAAAAAGATTATATTAGTAATCCCAATTTCGCTATTACTATTGTTCAGTAGACTATAGTTTTTGATAACATTTATTATAACATAATTTACAAAATATAACACAGATTATACATACGTTGGCTCTCTATTTTTCAAATATTTGAAGCCATTTGAACCACTTAATATAGTTACTGATATATTTTGTTGCAACACCATTAAATCTATTCATCCATTTCTTTAAATTGCTATGAAGAGCATTAATATGTTGAATATGATATAATCCCTCTTTAGCTTATGAACCTAAGACAAGAATTTCTTCTAAAGTTGCTAGTATTTGTTCTTTCTGATGTAATGGTAACTATAACTCGTTAATACTGGTTGTCTTAGGGTGTTATAGTGACGAAGTATTACGCGAAAATATCCTAAAGTTGGACTTATTATTTTCTTTAAGATTCCTACTGTCATAAGCTCATATCAACATTCTTTTAAAACATAGCCTTCCCTTATAATAAACTTTGCAAAATTAAATTGATAAATGTCGTCTATATCTATAGATGATATTTTGTCCATTATATACGGATAACTTTTTTCTTTATAAAAACTTTTATATTTTAAGAAATACTCCGTTTTACACATGTAAATAGCTCCATTTATTCTATATTCTTTTTTCATATCTTGTCTATTGAACTTTTTACTATCATCAAAGAGAAAATCTAATCTCCTAGTTGAATTTAATACTATATTAATACTTGATGAGTGGTCTACTTCGCATATACTTACTACTGAATTGGCATCATTATTTAACAATTCATCTACACTTTCTATTATATTTTTTTCATTTCTAAGTGGAGATGTAGGTTGCAACAAAACAAAATAATCATATGACTTTTTAAGCTTTTTCATTTCGGATAGTACATGTAATATTACATCATGGTTTGAAGCTTCACTTGTAGACAATTCCTTTGGTCTAAAAAATGGAACTGAAGCACCATAGCTTTCCGCTATTTCTGCATATTTCTTAGAATCAGTAGACACTATTATATCATCAAAAATTTTAGCCTTTAAGGAAGCCTCTATGGTATATGCCATTAAAGGTTTATTCTCTATTTCTTTTATATTCTTATCAATTATCCCCTTCGAGCCACTCCTTGCAGGTATTATAGCTAAAAAGCTTTTATTTTTATACATTCTTAAATCCCCTTATATAGATATACTACTTTAAAAATCGAAATTGCTAATAACAAATTCATTCTGGTAAATCAGAATTTAAATAAGAGTAGAGAGTAGAGAGTAAAGAGTAGAGTGAAGGATGATTTTTCTCCACTATGTTTCGAAAAATCTAAAACTTAATGTGCGCAAAGCACTTAAAATATAGTGTTCAGCGCAGCTCAACCTATTAAGTTATAAGATTTGCCTAAGAGAAGCGAAAGGTAAATCCACATTCACTCTACTCTCTACTCTTTACTCTCTACTCTAAATTAAGTGTTTAATTTCTCAATCATATTTTTCATTTCTTTAAATTCCCCCATGTCTAAAAAGCTATTTGAAGTTATAGGATATACGCCTACCTTCTCACCCTTATGAAGGCAAAGACTTATTAAACTAACCATATCAAAATATGAATTTTTAGGAATATATTTTAATATATCTGCTTCTAATACGTACATTCCCGCACTAACTAAAAATTCATAACTTGGCTTTTCGTCAATAGCTTCTAATTCTCCCTTTTCATTTAATTTCAAAACTCCATAGGGAATTACATAATTCTTTAAGGCAGAGACTACTGTTATTTTATTATTATTTTTTTTATGATATTTTAAAATTTTAGAATAATTTGCATTGACTAATATATCACAATTACTTATTAAAAAAGTCTTGTATATACTAGTATTCAATAAAGTCAATCCACCAGCAGTTCCAAGGGGTTTTTCTTCCTCCAAAAATGATATATTGTAGGATAATTTTTTATTGAAATATGCTTTTATTATTTCTTTTTTATCATTAACCACCAAATAAAAATTTTTAAAATTAAATTCTAAAAATTTATTTATTATCCTTTCTACTATTGGTATATCACCTATTGGAATAAGTGCCTTTGGTATGATATTTGTATATGGCTGCAATCTTGTACCTTTTCCGCCTGCCATAATAATAACTGGTATATCTTGAGTATTTTTATAATTAATTTTATTAGTAAATAAATCATTCCAAAATATAACATCTACAACTTCATTATCTTCGTTTACTACTGGTAACGCTTCAATTTGATGTTTCTTCATTACTTCGTTGGCTTTATCTATATCTTCTATATTTAAACATATAGGGTGTATATTCATTATATTTTCTACCGCAGCTGACAAATCGCCATTTTTTATAATCCATCTTCTTATATCTCCATCTGTAACCACACCTAATAATTTACTGTCTTCTACAATTATTAGAATTTTCCTAGCCGTTTTATCTAATTTCTCAATTGCCTTTCGTATCGGTTGACTTCTATTTATAAATAGGATTTTTATATCCATAATAGTACCCCTTAATCTGCAGTTTTTTATGGGATAGCCCCATGCTATTTTTTTATATTTCCTAGTACCCTTACGATATATCCTATGCTTTCCTGTTTTAAATTGCTACTACATGGTATATTTAATACCTTGTTATAATAATCTATTGCTTTTTCAATTTTATATGCTTGATTATTTTTATACGGTTTTTGAGTGTGTATTAACTTCCAGATTGGCCTTGTTTGAATTTGATTTTTTAATAAATATTGTAATAATTCATCACGATTAATTTCGTTATTATCTATGCACAAAGAATAAAACCAATGATTATTTCTAGCTTTATCATTAAATTTAAGAAGTGAAAATCCATTTATATTACTTATTTTAGCTTTATACGCTTCATAATTTTTAATCTTTATTTCTATAAATTCCTCTAATTTTTCAAGCTGAGCTACCCCAAGTGCAGCCTGCAAATTGCTCATTCTATAATTGTACCCAATATTATCATGCACATAATACAATTCATCATCCTTTGCTTGGGTTGATAAATATTTAGCCATTTTTATATCTTTGGCAGAGCCTCCAACTAAAGCACCACCACCTCCAGTTGTTATTATCTTATTTCCATTGAAGGAGTATGCTCCAAAGTCGCCTATAGTACCAGCAAACTTACCTTTATATTTTCCAGCAATAAAACAAGTTCCTAAAGCTTCTGTAGCATCTTCTATTAATTTTATATTGTACTTGTCGGTTAATTCTTTTACTTCTTCAATTGCTGCCATATTTCCAAACACATGAACTACTACTACCGCTTTAATACATCTATTAGTAGTTTTATTTATAAGCCCCTTTTTTGTTAACGTACATTCCTCTTTAAAAAATTGCTCAAGTTTTTCACAGTCAAGGTTTAAGCCATCATCACAATCCATAAAAACAGGTTCTGCTCCTAGGTATTTAACTGGATTAACTGCTGCTATGAAGGTAAGTGTAGGAACTATAACTTCACTGTGAGGCGTAACTCCAGACAACTTTAATGCTAGATGAATTGCTGCTGTTCCGCTTTGACATGCAATTGCATTATCTACCTTTAAATATTTTTTTATATTATTTTCAAACCTATTTACATAATTACCTGCGGCAGAAACCCATTCACTTCTAATGGCATCCACTACATATTTTTCTTCATTACCTTTTAAATTTGGCACTGATAGTGGTATCATAACACTTCTCTCCTTTCTTTAAAAGCCACTTTATCTAATTCTGTAGTAATTATAGCCTCAATTTAATAATGGGTCCTCTGTTTTAGCAATATAAGCTTTAAAATCTAAACTTCTCATTAAACTAATAATTTTATCAACTGAATTTCCATCACCATATGGTGATTTCACGTTAGTTAACAACGCTTTAAACTGCTCAGTTGAAACAAGTTCTATTGCTTTTACTATATTATCAACCCCTTGATCAGAAAAAATTACATTTTCAGCACATAATCTTCCTCTCTCCCTATTTCCAACATTAATTGCACCTAACTTTAATATTGCTGATTCATATAATCCAGCACTCGAATTTCCAATCATAAACAAACTATTTCTCAATAAATTTATAAAAATATCCCTAGATTTATTTTTATAAAATTTAAAATTATCGTTATCACAATATTTTTCTATTATTTGTATAATTTTCTTGTTTCCACTATCCGTATTTGGATAGCTGACAAATGTATTAATAGATTTTTTTTCTAATGCCATTAATATTTCTTCAAAATACTTTCCAACTTTATCTTCTTCCCCTGGAAAAGGATAAAACATCATAACCGCATAATTATTCCAATTAGGTTTGTCTAAAATATTAAGAATTTTTCTCTTACTTATCTTTTTAGTGGAATTAAATTTATCTAAAGATGGACTTCCTAAATTAAATATCCTTTTTTCATCTTCCCCCATTTTTAACAGCCTCTGTTTTGATTCTTCATTACTCACAAAATGAAGAGAGGACAACTTAGATACTGCATGCCTAACCGAATTATCTATATGCCCATCTACAGCATGGTCTCCTCCAAAAAAATGTATTGTTGGAATTCTTAGATATGTTCCTATCAATCCTCCAACTGCAACTTCTTCCCTATCTCCAGCATATACTATTACATCTGGATTATATTCTACTACTGTGTGAATGCAGTCCTGCAATAGTATAGCTAATGATTTAATTCTAGAAGCTCTGGAATTAGAATCAATAAGATTTTCGATTTTAGCTATTACTGGAATTTTATCTTTTATTATATCATTTATTGTGTATCCATAGGTTTCTGATAAATGTGCACCTGATACTATTAACTTAATTTCAAAATCATTTGCTTCATTTAATTTCATATATATAGAACTCATTAATTCATAATCTGATCTAATACCTGTAAACCCCAAAATTTTCCTAACATGCATCTCTACTACCACCTCCCTTTTTAACCATCACATAATTATCATATTTATTAGCCAGGTTATCTCTATATCCCCATTTTAAATATTCATCCTTATCCATAAACTTAAATTTCAATAAGCTCATCCTTTTTAAAATTTCTTTTTGCTGCCTTTCCAATAGCAAAGTCCCAATACCTAGGTGGTATTCCTGTTCCAGGTCTCTTTACGCATATATTTTCTTCTGTAAATATTTCTTTAGCCTTTATATCTACTTTAGCAACTAGGCTTTTTCTTCCTACCCTTGCATTAATTTTTTCTGAAGGAGTTTTAGCCTTTCTTCCATCACCAAGAGCTATTTCTATATTTCTAATTGCCTTCACCATATTTTTAAGTTCAAAAGGCTCTAAACTAGCTTTATGATCAGGACCTTCCATACTTTTATCTAGTGTAAAATGTTTTTCTATAACCTTAGCCCCAAGTGCTACAGCTGCTATAGGAACTTCTATCCCTTTAGTATGATCTGAATAGCCAACGGGTAATTTAAATGCAGCTTTTATAGTTTCCATAGCCTTTAAATTTACTTCTTCCATTTTGGTAGGATAATCAGTATTACAATGAAGCACCGTTATATCCTCTGTGCCATTTTCTCTTAATATATTTATTGCAAATTCTATATCGCCTAAATTACTCATACCACTTGATAATATAACTTTTTTTTTGAGTTTTGCTACCTTTCTTAAATATGGAACATTGTCAATTTCACTAGAAGGTATTTTAAAAATACTCATCCCTATTTTGCTTAAAAAATCAATGCTTTCTAAATCAAAAGCGGAAGATAAAAACATTATTTTCTTGACATCACAATATAGCTTTAATTGTACATACTCTTTATAACTAAGTTCTAACTTTTTCAACATCTCAAATTGTGAAGTTTCTTTATTTAAATTATTTATTTGATAATCAGCTTGCTTTGCATTCTTTGTTACTAAATTAGCTGCCTTAAAGGTTTGAAATTTTATAGCATCTGCACCACAAATGGCAGCTTCATCAATTAACTTTTTTGCTATATTTATGTCTCCATTGTGATTAACTCCAGCTTCAGCAATTATAAATACCTTATTCATAAGCTTCCACCTCTCTACCCGGATTACCATAAAGCTTAATATTATTCTTAACATCAGAAACAATAACAGAACCAGCACCTATAAGCACATGCTTTCCTATTTTTATATTTTGAATAATTGTAGAATTTGTTCCAATATGTGTCCCTTCTCCTATGGTAACTCCTCCACTTAAGGTTGTTCCTGGTGCTAAGTGGACAAATTCATCTATGCTACAATCGTGTTCAACTATAGTACCAGAATTTATAATACATTGCTTTTTTATTGTGACACCTGAATTTATAATTGCTCCTTTACCTATAAATACACCTTCCTCAAGTATTACTTCAGATGATATTATAGCTGTTTTATCAATTATATTAGGAAACACATATCCTATTTTTTTTAGCTGATTATAAAGCTTTATCCTAACATAAGGATATCCTATAGAACCAACTGCTATAAATGCATTTTTTATACCCGCCTTATATAAGGAATAAAGCTTTTCCTCTGAATCTTTTTTTTCAATAACTGCTGCAATATCAAACTTATTTGCTCCTTTTATAGAATCAATAATACTTTTAGCGTGTCCTCCTCCACCAATCAATATTATTTTTTCCATAGGCCCCTCCTGCTTTAAATGTTATATATATCTACTTTGTATTTTTGAAGATTTTCTTTTATTTTAAACCAAGCAATAGTCTCCTTAATTCCCTCTTCGAAAGTAAACTTAGGACTCCAATTTGTTAGTCTTTTAATCTTCTCGTTGGATCCAAGCAGCCTATTTACTTCACTTTTTTTAGGTCTAATTCGCTCTTCATCGCATATAATTTTAGCTTTAGGATTTATTTGTCTTATTAGTTCTTCTGCTAAAGCTTTTATGGATATTTCTTTTTGCGTAGCTATATTTACTTCTTCACCTATAGTCTTTGTGCTTTTAGCAATTTCAAAAAATCCGTTCACGGTATCTTTAACATAATTAAAATCTCTTGTTGGTGTTAATGCTCCTAATTTTATTTCTTCTCTCCCTGATAGTAATTGAGTAATTATGGTTGGTATTATAGCTCTTGCTGATTGCCTTGGACCATAGGTATTAAAAGGTCTTACTATGGTTATTGGCAAAGAAAAGCTTCTATAGAAAGCTTCTGCTAATTTATCTGCTCCTATTTTTGTGGCGGAATATGGTGATTGCCCTTGATATGGATGTTCTTCTGTTATTGGAACAAACTTAGCACTGCCGTAAACTTCTGAAGTTGAAGTTATCATAATTCTTTTTGTATTTAATTCCTTTGCTGCTTGAAGGACATTTAACGTTCCCTTTATATTTGTATCTACATAAGAATCTGGGGATTGATAGCTAAAAGGAATTGCTATTAATGCAGCAAGATGATAAACCTCATCTACATTTTCCATAGCCTCTCTTACCCCGTTTTTATCCCTTATATCACCGCTAACTATTTCTATTTCTTTTAATTTATCTTTAGGTAAAGTATCAAGCCACCCCCAGGAATTGAAGGAATTATAATACACAAAGGCTCTAACACTACATCCTGAATCTAAAAGTTTCTCTACTAAATGACTGCCAATAAATCCATCCGCTCCTGTAACTAAAACTTTTTTCATAAATTCGCCCCTAATTATTACTATAGATGTACAACTTGGAACATTGAAATTGCAAATGCCAAGATTATCCTGACAAATTACAATTTATAGAGGAGAGTACAGATGACAGAGTACAGAGTACAGTGAATGATGATTTGCCTTTTGCTTCTCTCAGGTAAATCTTAAACTTAATGTTGTCAGCTTCGCTGAACACCATATATAGCACGATTGCGTAAGCAATAAAGAAAATATTTTTTCAGATTTTTCTACGCTCGCGTAGAAAAATCATCCTTCGTTGTACTCTGTACTCTGTACTCCGTACTCTATGTTAAATTGTAATTTAACAGGATGAATTTGGTATTATCAATTTTAATTTTCCAGATTGGTTATCTTTATTACCCTAAATATATATTATATTTTTCCTTATTAATACATGGTTTTTCTTCATCACAAGGAATTTTCTTAACAACTTTTATCTTATAATAACATTTGGTATCATCGATTAAATAGCTAAACTCACCATTATTATTTGTAAAAGTACTCCCATAAGATTTTTTACTATATTTCTTTTTATTGCCATCATTATTATGAAAAAATAGAGCTTCTACCGTGACTTCTGCATTTTCTGCTGGGAGTCCATCCTCATAACACACTCTTCCTTTTAACACTACATTTTTTAACTCATTGTTAGAATTCTCCATAACCATTATTCCTCTCACTTAAATTCACAATTTGGATTTAATTATTGGTTCATATATATCTAGCTTGTATATAACTTTGTGTCTCTTTTTAATATTTATAGCATATTCTCCACATTCATTAGTTATTACATATGCTTCATTCATTACTTTAGGAGGCTTATAGCTATAGTTTACGCTTTTAACAAAAATTACAGCATCTTTTATTGGTTCTTTTTTCAAATTTAAAACTTTCCCTTTTATTATGATATTACATCTTGTTAGTATTATTTCTTTATTTAATACTTCACAGGACTCTAATTCTTCAGGTGTTATAATAGTTTCAGCATATAACTCCAAACTTTCACCCCCTATTCTCAAAGATATTTTTTAGTATTTTAATTTAAAGGAGAGTATATAGCTAACTCATAAATTATATTTGGAAGATTTTCCAAGCAAAATACATACTTACCTTTCTTATCTGTATATGCGTACCCAACTATGTTTTTGCTATTGGTTTTTCTATTGATTGCCATTACTTCTATAACAGCTCCAACACTTGGCATTCTATTTTTATTGCAAACAGTTCCCTTAATAATTCTTTTATTTAAGTTTAAAATTATATTTAAGTTATATTGAGTTCCACAATTCAATTTATCAGTATTTATATATATAGTTTTATCTCCGCATTTTACAAAAGCAGCTTTACTATCTTTCATCATCGTCTTCCGTAATAATGTTTACTGTCGTATTGACATTTTCTATAGTGTCTTGTGCTTGTATTGTGGAACCTTTTACTTCTTTGCCATTTATTATCATTTTATTTATTTTTATTTCCTTATAAATTTTACCGTTTATTTTCTTTTCCATCATATTCTCCTCCATCAATATTAAAAATAAAATTCTTCTAATATTTCTATTATCAACTTCTTAGCCTCTATAATGAATTCCTTCATACCCTTAAAATATGATAAAAAGCATTCACTTTGATATTTTAAACTAGAAGTTAACGAAGCATAATCTTTAGCATACATATTAAATTTCCCCTCTTTAATGTCAAATAGGAATTTATTAATATATCCACCTAGATAAAGTCTTCTCTTAGATGTTTCAAATTCTTTTATAATCGCCATAACCCTAATAAATTTTTCAAGATCTTCATCATCCTCAGCCATATTCATTAAAGATTTATCGAATTTATTTAACAATAATTCCTTACATAGCTTTTCTCCAACTTCTGCTTTTAAATTGCAGCCTTCAATATATCCCAATATCTCATAAATTACTGCTTCTTCATCTATTTCTATACATTTATCTTCAATATAATTCTTCTTTCCATCATTGCCCTTATATATTTTAAATATTTCGCTCAATTCCTCGTGAGGTGCTCCTTTAATTTCCGCGCCATAAGATGCATTAATAAATTCAACCTCACTAAATTTCCTACAAGCTTCTATATATTCCTCCATTCTCTCCCTAAATAAATTAAGGGTTGAATTGGTTTTTACCTTATTACCATATATATCATCTACAACAAAACTAGCATCATAATTATTTTTTTTATCGACCTCAAAATTAGCTAAATCAGAATGGTATTTATTATAAGTAAAAGCTAAATCTTGGCCAACCAGTATTATGGGAGAGCACCCCATAACATTTGCAATATCTATACAAGTATGAGCTACTGAGCCTCCCAAGTACGGTGATTTAAGCTCATGTAATTCTGGTATTGTATTTACCAGTACTGATGAAAGAAATATTTTTTTACCTTTGTAATCTCTTATTAAATATCTATTACTATACTCATAAAACACTAAAGGTATATCCTCTTCTAAATAATCTTTCATCATCTCATAATTATCATCTACAGGATCTATAGATACAACCATATCCGGCTTTATTCCTTTTTTCATCATTGCATCTAATGTTCTGCTGCCTGCTATTACAAAATATTTTTCCAACTTCTTCTTATGTTTAACCATCTCATTCAAATTTTTATCTAAAGATGGACCTGCTGACACTATTATTGCTGGAATATCCTTGTTTATATTTTCATATAAATTAAGAGACGTTACTTCCTTTAAAACCTTTAAATTAGCTATTAAATTTTTAAGAAATACTTTTTTAAACCTATATGCAAGTGTTATTGCTGCACTTGCTGTGTAATAAACACAATCTAAATTTTCTATAAAGGTATTATATTCTTCTTTATACGCTTTCTCATAATTTCCAAAAACATTTACATATAATTTATTGAAATTAATATTATTTATTACACTAGCTAAAATTTCTTTAATGCTAGTCTTATCATATAAAATTAAATTAATATTATCACTATTAATGCAAGCCTTATTTGCATTAAATACTTCTTCATTAGGTTCAAAAATCAATACTTTGTTTCTATCACACAGTAAACTTCTTAGCTTATTTAAATATTCGCCTGTATCAATACCGAAAATAATAATTACCGAATCAAATTTAATATCATTTATTTTTGCTAATAAATTATCTATATCTTTTTTATAATTATTTTTATCTGCCAAATAAAATGATTTTTCTTCTTTTTTTATTTTATATACATAATAACCATCTAAGGTTTTAACCTTTTCCATATTATCCCCTTATAAACTTTCTCTATATATCTAAAAGAGCTGTCACACAAAATTATTTTATACACAACTCTAAATATTACATATTAAATAATTTGTGTGTCAGCTCCACTGTTACTACATTATATTAAATAACTTTACACTAACTACTTAGTAAAGTATTTAACAACATAAGGAACATTTGCTTTAATAGTAACACCGTAATAACCTAATTCATCTGCGAAAGTAGTGTAGGTTGCTGGTCCAGTTGTTAAAGCATTACTTATCCAGACATTAACACCACCAGATGGTAATGCAGTTCCACCAGGAGTTTGTGCAACACCATTTAAAAGAAATAAGCCCCATGAAGTTGCAGTAAGATTTACAGTAAGACTCTTACCTGAAACTGCAGCACTTGCAGTAACAGACTTAGCCTTTGGTCTATAGTTATTATTATTAACAGCCATACTTGTATTTCCCCTTTTCAATATATTTTTAGCATTTCTTGTTGCAATATTATTATATTATTGTGCAATAATTTTGTTACTCTTTTTAACCAACAACTATGCTGGAGAATATGCTGTTATCCTGTAATAATAGCCTTTTCCCCATAAAATCGGAACTCCATAAGAACCATCCTCTCGTGCAAAAGTCACTCCAATTTCTACTATTTGTATTGGATTTACATTAGTATTAATTTGTACTATATCTATTGCTGCATCAGGCAAGGGCGTTCCATGAAAGGTGTAAACAACTCCTTTTAAAAATACATATTTATCATTTGGTAAAATAGCATTTTTAGTTATTACCTTTTTTTTTATTAATTCTTCCCTACATATTATTTTTTTTACTACTGCCATATAAACTCCACCTTGTATAAGAATTTTCACTGTTTCTACATTAGTATATTTTTTTTCAAACCTTATTGTTACATAATATGTGGGAAATCATATACTAATATTGATACATTGCTTGAAAAATTGAAATTGCCAATATCAAATTCATCCTTATAAATTACAATTTATCAAGCAGAGTACAGATGACAGAGTACAGAGTACAATGAATGATGATTTACCTTTCGCTTTGCTTAGGTAAATCTTAAACTTAAATGGTTTCAGCTTCGCTGAACGCCATATACGGCGCGATTGCGTAAGCAATAACAAAATAAGTTTTTAGATTTTTCTACGCTTGCGGAGAAAAATCATCCTTCGTTGTACTCTGAACTCTGTACTCCGTACTCTGAGTTAAATTGTAATTTAAAAGGAAAGAATTTGTATTTGCAACTTCAACTTTTCAACTGGTATATCTATAAAATATTATGTATGGAGAAGATAAATGGCAAGATTAAACCCTCAAAAACTTTCAGTAGAATTTAGAGACGGTGTTACTCCTGTAAATCCTATTATTCCCAGGAGGTATACACTTACCCATTCTGATATAACTGCTGAGCTTTTTTTAACAATTGGATTAAAATATGCATATGATAAGACTACTTCTAAGAAGGATGAGGTTTTGGGTGAATGGATTAAAATAAGAAAAAATTATCTTTATTATATTCACTTACAGTTAGATGATGAGCTCGGCTACCTTGGAACAGCTATAAGAAACTATATATTTGTACGAGAATTGCCACTTGCCTTAGAGGCTATAAGATATGGGGATAGAAAACTTTTTAGAGCACATCCTAGCTTAAATTATGCTCCAATAATAGTATACTTTATGTCATCTAATCCTATATTTAATAGAATGGAAAACTGGGGAAACTTTATGCAGAGTACGGAGTACAGATGACAGAGTACAGTTAATGATGATTTGCCTTTCTTACGTCAGGTAAATCTTAAACTTAACTGTTATCAGCTTCGCTGATAACAGTTATGACACGATTGCGTAAGCAGTCAAAAATAAGTTATAAGGTTTTCTGTAGCTTTGCTACAGAAAATCACCCTTAACTGTACTCTGTACTCTGTCATCTGTACTCTGCCTTAAAGTATTATCCTCTTGAAAATTTATCATTACCCTTTTCATCAAAAACTTCTTTCCAAGTTTTTTCTGCATATGGCTTAAATTCATGTGCACTTTTTGTTATCTTCTCATGGAATACTTCATCATGAAGCATCTTTTCTGCACCAGAATCATCAGGCTTAGCTCCGGTTTCTTTACAAACATGACGAATAACCTCCGTATTATCTATCATCATACAAGGTCTTAGCATGTTTTTGTTATATGGTTGAATTGATCTTAATTTTTTAAAGAAAGGATCTCTAAATGCATCTATTAGATGCCTGCCTTTTAGGTTAACTGTTGAAAAATGAGAAAATACACATGGTTCAACATCTTCTTTAGAATTGACATGGAAATAGTATTTACCTGCAATACACCCTCCAATATATGGTGCATCGTTAAAGAAATCTATTGTAAAATATGGTTTTGATGCCCTTATCTCTCTTGATCTTTTGCCGAGTAAATCTCTTTGCTCTCCTGTAAGCATCATATCAAAATCATTATCATCTCCATTTACCGGCATGAATAAGAAATACCAGCTCATTTTTGAACCTTTTTCAATAAGCATGTCTGTAAATTCATCGCTTAATACAGTATTTATATTAGTCCTTGTTACCGCTGAAGATACACCAAACAAAATTCCTCTTTCATGAAGCAAATCCATAGCTTTCAAAACCTTTTTATAAGTTCCCTTACCTCTTCTTGCATCTGTATCTTCTTCAAAGCCTTCAATAGAAAGCATAGGTATGACATTTCCACACTTCTTAAGCCTGTCTGCTATTTTATCATTCAAAAGAAGTCCACTAGTAAAAGGTGTAAACATTATATCATCATATTTTTCATATATATCCAGCAAGTAATCATTAAAAAATGGCTCTCCGCCAAGTATTATAATATAATAAATGCCAAGATCTCTTGCTTCTCCTATTATTCTCTCGACCTCTTCCGGTGGTATATCATCTTTTTTGCTAAAACTTGAAGCATAGCATCCCTTACAATGAAGTGGGCATCTCATGGATGGACTTATAAGCATAACAAAGGGGATTTTTGTATCTTCTTCATCCAAATATTTTTGTCTTTTGGGTCCAGCATACCAATTAGCATTAGCGAAAAAATTGGTAAAGAATTTCTTTAAACATTTAGTATCAGTAGTTTTTAAAATATCCTGAATAAAATCATGTTTAGTATTATCATTTTTGTAGTAATTATAAACATGATCAATCTGCGCCAATGATGACTTATCCTTTGTTAAAAAGTGAATTGCATTAAATATCTTGTCAACATTTTCTTCCGGATTCTTATCTAGATATTCAACAATCTTGTTAATAATTGTTTGCTTAGCTACTTTCTCCAAATTATCTTTTAACTCCATAAGTAATTCCTCCTCTTTAAGTAAATAAATACAGTATTTAATAGATAATTACATAGGTAATTGTAACTCGTTAATATTTTGCTTTCAAATGGTCTTACCACTATACCAATTGTTTATACCAAGAAAATTGTAGAATATCTAAATATTTTACGTTTTTAGACATAATCTTTCACTAATTCGTTTTTTTAACTAATTCAAAATAATAATTCGTTTTCATTTCACCACAGAAAATCTTTTTATTGGGCTATGTTTTAAGTAAGTGTTGATTTTCACACTTATTTAAAACACAGCATTTTATTTTGTATTATCCTCTTGAAAAATTATCATTTCCCTTTTCATTAAAAACTTCTTTCCAAGCTTTTTCTGCATATGGTTTAAACTCTTCTGCACTTTTTGTTATCTTTTCATGAAATTCTTTATCATGCAGCATCTTTTCTGCACCATTATCATCAGGTTTAGCTCCTGTTTCTTTACAAACATGAAGTATAACATCTGTATTATCTATCATCATACAAGGTCTTAACATATTCTTGTTATATGGTTGAATTGATCTTAATTTCTTAAAGAAAGGATCTCTGAATGCATCTATTAGATGCCTACCTTTTAGATTGACTGTTGAAAAATGAGAAAATATACATGGTTCAACATCTTCTTTGGAATTGACGTGGAAATAGTATTTACCTGCAATACACCCTCCGACATATGGTGCATCGTTAAAGAAATCTATTGTAAAATATGGCTTTGATGCTCTTATTTCTCTTGATCTTTTGCCTAGTAAATCTCTTTGCTCTGCTGTAAGCATCATATCAAAATCATTATCTTCTCCATTTACTGGCATAAATAAGAAATACCAACTCATTTTTGAACCTTTTTCAATGAGCATATCTGTAAATTCATCGCTTAATACTGTATTTATGTTAGTTCTTGTAACCGCTGAAGATACTCCAAACAAGATTCCTCTTTCATGAAGCAGCTCCATAGCTTTCAAAACTTTTTTATATGTTCCCTTACCTCTTCTTGCATCGGTATCTTCTTCAAAACCTTCAATTGAAAGCATAGGTATGACATTTCCACATTTTTTAAGCCTGTCTGCTATTTTATCATTCAAAAGAAGTCCACTTGTAAAAGGCGTAAAGGTTACATCATCATATTTTTCATATATATCTAGCAAGTAATCATTAAAAAATGGCTCTCCGCCAAGTATTATAATATAATAAATCCCGAGATCTCTTGCTTCCCCTATTATTCTATCGACTTCTTCAGGTGGTATATCATCTTTTTTGCTAAAACTTGAAGCATAGCATCCCTTACAATGAAGTGGACATCTCATGGATGGGCTTATTAGCATAACAAATGGAATTTTTGTATCCTCTTTGTCTAGATATTTTTGCCTTTTGGGTCCGGCATACCAATTAGCATTAGCGAAAAAATTAGTAAAGAATTTCTTTAAACATTTAGTATCAGTATTTTTTAAAATATCCTGAATAAAATCATGTTTAGTACTGTCATTTTTATAGTAACTATAAACATGGTCAATCTGTGCTAAAGCTGACTTATCCTTTGTTAAAAATCGAATTGCATTAAATATCTTGTCAACATTTTCTTCCGGATTCTTATCTAGATATTCAACAATTTTATTGATAATTGTTTGCTTAGCTGCTCTCTCCAAATTTTCCTTCAATTCCATAAATAATTCTTCCCCCTTCATATAATGTAATCATATCAGGGAATGTTGCACTAAATTATTTTATGCATAAAGCTTAAATATAGCGAACACTTATTCAAAGTACAAAGTATAAAGTACAGAGTACAAAGAAGGATGATTTACCTTTCCTTGCGTCAGGTAAATCTTAAACTTAACTGTTGTTAGCTTCGCTGACAGCAGTGTGATGCGATTGCGTAAGCAATCAAAAATAAGTTATAAGATTTTCTGTAGCAAAGCGGAAGAAAATCATCATTCACTGTACTTTGTACTCTGTACTCTGTACTTTGATTAAAGCTTCGCAATAATTTTAAATTACATATTAAGCAATCTTAGTGCACCAACCCTCTTATCAATTATTTACCATTATATACACAATTGTAACTCTTTTGTAATTTACTTTCAATTACTATTATAATTATGTATATCAGCTATGAAAAATGTGTAATATGAAATAGTATATTAGAAAAATATATGTGTAAGGGAGCTATAACCAGAGTACAGCTGACAGAGTACAGTGTACAGTGAAGGATGATTTTCTTCCACTTTGCTTCAGAAAATCTTAAAACTTATTTTTTGATTACTTACGCAATCGCGACATAAATGTTCGCAATAATTTTAGATTTTAAATTTATTTACTGCTTCAAGCATTTCCTTAGTTGAGTTATTAAGTGTTAATGCTGATGCTGCAACTTCTTCTGTTGAAGCATTCATTTCTTCTGAAGATGCAGAAATTTCCTCAGCGGAAGCTGAAACCTCAGTTGAAACTGACGAAACATCATTTACATTATTTAAAATATTGTTTTTATCTTTATCTATATCTTCAGCTGAATTTTTCACTATTTCAATCTTTGGAATTACATCATTTACTGCTTCTATAATTTTTTCAAAAGCTGCTATAGAACTATTTATAATTTTAACCTGACCTATTAATTCATCATCCATCTTAACAGAATCCTCAACTATAACATCTGTATTCTGCGATATTTCATTAACTAATTTATTAATCTCTCCTGCAGATTCTTGTGATTGTTCAGCGAGTTTTCTAATTTCATCCGCTACCACTGCAAAACCTTTTCCAGCTTCACCTGCCCTCGCTGCTTCAATGGCTGCATTTAATGCTAATAAATTTGTTTGCTCTGCAATATCATTTATCATATTGGTAATTTCATTTATTTTATTCACATTTTTTCCAAGACCAATAATTTTTTTACTAAAAGCTTTAAAGGAACCGCCAACTTTTGTCACCGATTTATTTAATCTTAACATTTCACTGCTGCTATCCTTTGCCTTTAAATCTATTTTTCTAGCACTAGTATCTACAGCTTGTATTCCATCAGCCATCTCTGATAACTTATCACTAAATTTATCAAGTATTTCAGTTACATTCATCAAATTTTCAGCCTGAGAACTTGTACCTTTTGCAACTTCACTTATTGCTTCAGTAACATTTTGTGAAGAGCTTGCCATTTCTTCTGATACTGATGCTAAGTTTTCTGATTGCTCATCAATATTTTGAGAATTTACTTTTATCTTGCTAATCGTTACTTTTAATGACTCTTGCATCATTTTCATTGAATGTGTCATATTTCCTATTTCATCTTTAAATTGAAAATATTTAGGCGAAACCTCTTTTGATAAATCACCTTCCGCTAATAATTCTAAATGTTTTGAAGTTGACTTTATACCTTTAGATATACTACTAGCAATGATATAAACTATTATTGCTCCTATTAATATAAATAGTATAGAAAATCCTACAACAGAAATCTTTAAACTATTAAGTTGCGACAATATTTCATCTCTAGGTACAGCAATTGCTACAGACCATCCCAATCCCTTAACTGGGGCATAGGCTACAAATTTATCAGTTCCATTATAAACATATTCATCTAATCCTTTTTTTCCTAATGTCATTTGCTTCTCAATATCTGCCAATTTTTGCAATTTAGAATTCTTTTTTAACTCATTAAACACATTATACATGTTTGTAACCATAGTTTTGTCTGTGTGAGCAATAGTTGTCCCATCCTTTGATATCATAAAAGCATTACCCGTTTGGCCAACTTTTACCTGACTAACCAATCCTGTCAAATTTTCTCCATCTTTTATTTGAATCAATACCCCTACAATTTCATTGTTATTTTTAATAGGAACAGCATAAACAACTACTAATTTTCCATCAGCTTTACTTATTATTGGATCTGATACATTACTTATCCCTTCCAACGCTTTTTTAAAATATGCTCTGCCGCTGATATCCTTAGTCGTTCCATCTGAATATTTGCAAATTCCATTTTTACTGACAATAGCCATATCATTGCTTTTAGTTCTCTTAATTTCATTTAAAAGTACTGCTCTTTTGCTTTCCCATGAGTTATTAATATCATATATTTCAGGTCGTGCTGCAACAGCTTCCACTGCATTTAATTTTTCTTCAACTCTTCCTTGAACACTGCTTGCTGTTTCTATTGCAATTTCCGGAAGCGTTTTACTCAAATTACCTTCAAGTGCACTTTTGGAATTTATAAATGAAATCACACTTAAACCTATACACACACCTAATACTAATAAACCTAAAAATACCATTAACTTTGTCTTTATGCTTTTCATATTTTCTCCCCCTAATTGTCTACAATTATCTATATTTTTCCTCTGTATTATATCATATAGTATTTAATTGTGTCATATGCGGCATATTAGTGTAATATATTGGTGAATACGTTTCTTTAAAACTTTTTCCCCCATAAATAAAAACAAGACGAAGATTTCCCTCCGCCTTAAAACATTTATTATATATATTCAACTTGAAACAGCGAAATTGCAAATATGAAGTATATCCTGTTAAATTACAATTTTTGAAGCAGAGTACAAAGTACAAAGAAGGATGATTTACCTTTCGTTTTACTCAGGCAAATCTTAAACTTAAATGGTGTCAGCTTCGCTGAGCACCATCAGTGGCGCGATTGCGCAGCAATAAAAAAATAAGTTTTCAGATTTTTCGTAGTGCTAACGGAGAAAAATCGTCCTTCATTGTACTCTGTACTCTGTACTTTGTACTCTGAGTTAAATCGTAATTTGTTAGGATAAACTTCAAACTTGCAATTTTCAAGTTGTCTATCTATAGAATTATTTATGCTTTCTTAGTATATTAAATATTCTGCTAATTACAGCTACCATAACTAAAAAACCTATAAGAAAAATAAAAGTTTTCATTTGAATTTCCCCCTAAATTAAAGATCTTTTTTCGAATAAATATTGATTGACAAGGTCATAGAGATAAGCGTAATTATTAAAGTAATAATATAAGGTCCTAAATTTTGTACTATACTTGGCAATGAAGTGATATACTGAAAATTAATATTACTAGCTTGAAGCCACTTGGATATATATCCTCCAGTAATTGGTATAATGCAAATAATTATAACTAATATATTTCTTAATTTTATAAAGCCAAATCTATACAAAGCAGGTATAACAATATCAAAAAAAATAGCTACAATTAAAAGCGATATTCCAATTTCAAAAATATTTATTTTAATCATATTAACAGGCGCCATAAATGATACAATTGAATAAATAATACAGCTACAAATAAAAATTACAAAAACAAATAAATACTTTGCTTTTACTAATGTTTTTCGCGTATATGGACTCGTACAAAGCAATACTGAGCCTTTATATTTATCCTCAAGCTGCCATACCATACTATTTAATACATATTCGAGTATAATTACAGTCATAAAAAATCCTAAAATTGCAGTGTTACCTCTTGAATAAATATTAACGAGGATTGGTTCAACAATTATAAAGGCTACGAACATAAGCATATATCTTTTTATTAATAAAAAATCCTTTTTTATAATACTAAGCAGCATCATTATCTCCTCCTACATACGCAAGCATAATATCTTCAATAGTTGGTCTTTCTATTATTACATTTTTCATTTGATCACGAACAGCTTCTCTTTTATTTGTAATACCTTCAAAATTATAATTAGTTTCATGAAGTTTTAAAAATAATTTTCTTGTATCATTATTAAGCATTTCTTTACTACCTTTAACTACTCCATGAGTGTCCAATATTACGTCCTTTTCTTCGTTTAATACAATTCTCCCGTTATCAATTAAAATCAGCACATCAGCTATTTTATCCAAATCAGATGTAATATGGGTAGAAAAAAATACGCTTTTACCGTCTTCCTTCATAAATTCTAAAAGTATATCCATTAGTTCACTTCTCACTAATGGATCAAGACCACTTGTAGGTTCATCCATAATAAGTAAATCTGCATGATGCGATAGTGCCAAAGCAATGCTATATTTCATTCTCATACCTTTGGACAATGTAGAAATTTTTTGTTTAGGCGTCAACTTAAATCGAGTTATGTAATTTTTAAATACTGCTTCATCCCAATTTGAGTAAGCAGGAGCAACGATATTTTTCATTTCCGTTAATGTAAGATCATCATAAAAATATCCATCATCTAAAACAACACCTATATGATTTTTAAGTTCCCTCTCATTTTGGTCAATTTCCTTGCCGCCTAATTTAATACTTCCAGCATCCTTTATTGTAAGCCCAAGAATTGATTTTATAGTCGTAGTTTTTCCTGCGCCATTTATACCAATGAATCCTGTTATACAACCATCTTTAAGTGAAAAGCTAACATCTTTCAAACTAAAATTTTCGAAATTCTTTTTTAATCCATTCACCTCTAAAATATCCTTCATCACTCATCCTCCTCCTCAAATAATAAATCCATCATGGAATACAATTCCTTTTTAGAAATCCCAAGTGACTTAGCAGTTTCCCATGCCTCTAGAAGTTTCGTTTCTACCATACGTCTTTTTGATTCCCTCAAAAGCTCAAGATTTTCTGGTGCCACAAATGATCCCTTTCCTGCTTTTGTTATAACAAATCCTTCCGATTCAAGTTCATCATACACCCTTCTAGTGGTAAGAACACTGACATGCAAATCATTTGCTAGTGTCCTAATTGATGGAAGTCCTTCTCCAGCTTTTAACTCACCACTAATTATTGCATCTTTTATTTGTTCTTTTATTTGTTCATATAAAGGTTTATCAGATACGTTTGAAATAATAATATTCATTTAGTTCCCTTTCGTCTTCAAACTGTTAATGTATTTAATACACAGTATGCACACAATACACATTATAAATTTGTATCACAGCATTGTCAATATTTATTTAATTTCTCCTCACTATAGTTTTTCGCACTAAAAAAGGAAAGACACTACTTCATATCTTTCCTTTAGCGCAAAATTATTTTATACACAAATCTTAAACATTGCGAATTGATTAAGTTGGTTCGCATTAATTTTAAGTTCCGACTAAATATATTTAGCTCCAAAAATCTACGTGTGATATATCTACATTTTTCTTTGCATTTACGCTTATATCAAATTTACCACTTGCTTTTTCACCAGCAATTCTAATTGTGTATTCTCCATCTTTAGGTATGGTAATTTTTATATTACCTTTATCCCTTGCTTCATTCTTTTTTGCTACAATTTTATACTTAGAATCTAAAACCACAATATAAAACTTTCCAGCTTCAATTTTTGTATTATCAATAATGTTTACTTTATTACCTTTATTAGATGTAAACTTCATTAAAGACCACCTGCCATCAAACTTTTTAAAGTTAAATTTTTGACTATTAGCCTTATCTTGGCCATTGCTATCACACACTTCAAAGCTTTTTTCGCCTCTAGCACTGCTTGATAAATATGCATTTGAATCAATATTGGACCAATGATATTTATATATTAAAACTCCTACAGCCACAGCAATTATTATACATCCCAAAATCAGCTTTCTTGTCTTTTTCATTTCTTATCCCTCACTTCTAAAATCATGTTTAAATACCATTATACATTATTTTAAAGCAACAATCTATTATTGAAATTATACAATTTATTTACACTAATCATATATATTACATAATAAAAATAAATATTGCGAAGCAAAGTGTAGTGCCAATCAAAGAACCTTTGGTTAATCTACTACATCTTTATTTCACGATATATAATTATTTTCTAACTCAAAACAGCAATTATAATAATTTAAAAACTATTTCTTTGCACTACACCAAAATTCCGTAGGCACGGAGGAATTTTTTCCTTTAAAACCATGTACATTGAGAAGTAAGAGCGTTTTGGAACAATTTAAATGACATCTTATAAATTTTAGAGGAATATTTTCAAAAGGCTTAGAACTTTCAATTTGTTTGAACGCTAGTAAGTTATTGAAAGTTCTTAGGATTTTGAAAATATTCCTCTTAGATTTATTGATGCCATTTAATGTTCCAGAATGCTCTTACTTCTCAATAATTTTAAATTTATTTACTTCTTCAAGCATTTCCTTAGTTGAGTTATTCAGTGTTAAAGCTGATGCCGCAACCTCTTCTGTGGAAGCATTCATTTCTTCTGAAGATGCTGAAATTTCTTCTGAGGATGCTGAAACCTCAATTGAAACTGATGATACATCATTTACCCTGTTTAATATTGTATTTTTATCATCTTCTATAGTTTCAGCGGACTTTTTAACAGTTTCAATTTTAGGAATAACGGCGTTTACTGCTTCTATAATTTTTTCAAACGATGCTATTGAACCATTTATAATATTGACTTGATTTTTTAATTCATTATCCATTTGATTAGAATCTTGTACTATAACATTTGTATTTTGGGATATTCCACTAATTAACTTACTGATTTCTTCTGCTGAATTTTGAGATTGTTCAGCAAGCTTTCTTATTTCATCTGCAACTACAGCAAATCCTTTTCCCGCTTCCCCTGCTCTAGCTGCTTCAATAGCTGCATTTAATGCTAGCAAATTTGTTTGCTCTGAAACACTATTTATCATTTCAGTAATTTCATTTATTTTGTTTATATCTTCTCCAAGTCCAGTAATTTTTCCACCAAAACTCTTAAATGAATCACCAATCTTTACAACTGAATTACTTAATACATTCATTTCACTGCTGCTGTCTTTTGCCATTAAACTTATTTCTCTAGAATTTGAATCAACTACTTGTATTTCATGTACTATTCCTGAAAGTTTATCACTAAACTCATTAAGTATATCAGTTACATTTACTAAATCCTCAGCTTGAGAACTTGTCCCCTTAGCTATCTCATTTATGGCTTCTGTGACGTTTTGTGATGCACTAGCTATTTCTTCAGAAACAGAAGATAAATTTTCCGATTGAATATTTATATTTGAAGAATTAGTTTTTATTTTGCTAATCATTTCTTTTAAGGCTTGCTGCATTTTTTTCATAGAACGTGTCATTTCTCCAACTTCATCTTTTGATTGTAAATATTTATCTGAAACTTCTTTAGACAAATTACCTCCAGCAAGTAAATCTAAGTGTTTTGAAGTTGATTTTATTCCTCTAGATATTCTACTACTAATAATATAAACTATTACTAAGCCAAGTAATATAAATAATACAGAAAATTCTATAACAGAAACCTTTAGGCTGTTTAATTCTGATAGTATTTCATTTTTGGGAACTATAACTCCTACGGACCATCCAGTTCCCTTAACTGGAGCATAACCTACATATTTTTCTATACCTCCATAGTAGTATTGACCTATACCTGTTTGTCCTTTTCCCATTTTCGTTTCAATTTCAGCTAATGCCTGTAATTTTTTATCTTTTTTCGCTGCAACAATTGGATTATACATTTTTGTAACAAGTGACTTATTAGGAGATGCTATATTAGTTCCATCTTTTTTTATAATGAATGCAGTTCCTGTTTTTCCAACTTTAACTTTACTAATTAATTCACTTAGATTATTACCATCCATTGTTTGACGCAATACTCCTACAATTTCATTATTGCTTTTAATAGGTACTACGTATACAACTATCAGTTGTCCATTAGTTTTACTTATAATAGGATCAGACACATTGCTCTCGCCAGACAAAGCTTTTTTAAAATATTCCCTATCACTAATATTACTTGTGGTTCCGTCTGTCCCTTTACTCATTCCATTTTTATCAATGATACTAAACTTAGCCCCACCAGTTCTTTTGACCTCATTTAAAAGAACTGCCTTTTTATTTTCCCAAGAATTATTGGGATCGCTAATCTCAGGTATTGCAGCTATAGCTTCCAAAGAATTCAATTGTCCTTCAATTTTACTTTGAATACTACTTGATGTTTGCTCCGCAATTTTAGGCAGTGTTTTACTTAAATTTCCTTCTAATGCCCTTGTAGAATTAATAAACGAAATTGCCCCCAATCCTATACATATAATAAAAACCAATAATCCTAAAACTACCATCATTCTTGCCTTTATACTTCTCATACTCCCTCTCTCCTTCAAACCATATATTTTTATCTACAATTCTCAAATAAAATGTCGTATACTATCTAATTATATCGTATTTAATCAGATTATACTTTAATATATAATGTACTGCATAGCATTATAATTCCGTAATGTAAAAATATCCTTTCATTATGTTATAATAAATTTACGTATACTGATTATTTTATGTGCTTTAAGCACTAAGAAAGGCGTGATTGATTTTATGTCTTCATCACTTGTTACTAAAAATGCATTAGCCAGTTCCTTAAAATCTCTCATGAAGGAATATGCCATAAATAAAATATCAGTAAAAATGGTTACTGATAAATGTGGTGTCACTAGACATACTTTTTACAATCATTTTCATGATGTTTATGAGTTACTCGAATGGATATTTGAAAATGAAGTCATTGATGAACTTGATGAACATTGCAGCTTATCTAATTGGAAGGAAGGAATTTCTATTGTTTTACAATATACCTTAGATAACAAAATTATCTGTACTAATACTTGCAATTCATTAGGTCGTGAACATCTTGAACTGTTTTTAACAAAGACCTTTAACAAAGTATTGTCGGGTGTTATATCAGATATTACTAAAAATATGAAGGTAGATGAAAATTTAAAGCAAGAGGTCAGCGAATTTTTTTCATACGCTATATCTGGAGAATTTCTGCATTGGATTAATGGCGGCTTAAAAGAAAAAAAAGAGGATATTGCTGACAGAGTTGAAATAATGTTAGATGGAACCATACTCCGAATCATGAATGCTAATAAAGATAAACCAAATAAAACTTAAAATTTATTTACACACTTCATTAAATCTGTGCAATTTTTTCACAGATTCTTTTTTTGTTCATTGAATATATTTTCAATAAAAACTAATATAAAGGTATCAAACAAACACATATGCTTAGTTGAGAAAGGAAGAGATATTTATGGATAACTATCAAAGAATCAATCCAATTGCACCTAAGAATATTGAAAATAGGAATGCATACTTACTTGGAGGCGGAATAGGTTCACTAGCTGCTGCTGCATTTTTAATAAGAGATGCTCATATGCCTGGTAAAAACATTCATATACTTGAACAACTTGATGTTGTTGGAGGTTCAATGGATGGTGCAGGTACATCGGAGAAAGGCTATACAGCAAGAGGCGGTAGAGAAATCGAGGAGCATTTTGAATGCTTTATGGAACTTTATAGCTTCATTCCATCTTTAAAGGATAAAAATAGAAGTGTATTAGATGAATTTCGCGAACTTAATATAGAAGAACCAATTGAATCCCATTGCAGATTGGTAGAAAAACAAGGAAAGAAAGCTGATTTTTCCAGTCTTGGATTAAGTACAGCTAATGCTATGGAACTTGCAAAACTTCATATGGCAACAGAAGAAGCACTTGGAGCAACTACAATAGGTCAATTCTTTTCTCCTAGCTTCTTTGAGACAAACTTCTGGTACTTCTGGGCAACAATGTTTGCTTTTGAAAAATGGCACAGCGTAGTTGAAGTTAAACGCTATATGGAGAGATTCATGCATTTAATTGGAGGTATGAATAGATTAAAGGGAATTCTTCACACCGAGTATAACCAATATGATTCTTTAATACTTCCACTTATCACATGGCTTAAAGACAATGCTGTATGCTTTGACAGTGGCTGCAAGGTTACAGATATTGATTTTGATTTCTCAAACAATGAAAAAGTTGCTACTAAAGTTTACTATACTAAAGACGGAAAAAATGAGATTATTAATGTAAATAAAGACGATTTAGTATTATTTACTAACGGTTCAATGACAGAAAACACAACAAGAGGCGACTTAAATCACCCTGCTATTATAAATAGATCAGAAGATAAGGGTTGCTTCAGTGTATGGGAAAAACTAGCTAAGAAATCGCCTGATTTCGGTCATCCTGAAAAATTCTGCAGTGATGTTGATAAATCAAAATGGATGTCCTTTACTGTAACTTTAAAAGATGATGATATTGTCTTCCCTTACCTTTATAACCTTACAGGAGACAAGCCTGGAATGGGTGGACTAGTTACAATAAAAGATTCAAGTTGGTTTATGAGCTGGGTTGTTCCAAAACATCCTCACTTTGCTAATCAGCCTGACAACGTAAAGGTACTTTGGGCATATGCCTTAAATTTAGATACACCAGGTGACTACATTAAAAAGACTTTCTCAGATTGCACCGGTAGTGAAATGTTTGAAGAACTTCTTTATCATATGGGCTTAAAAGATAGAATACCTGAAATTCTTTCACATACAGTAAATGTAATCCCTAGCATGATGCCTTATATTACTTCACAATTTATGCCTCGTGTTGCTGGAGACAGACCTAATGTAATCCCAGAAGGAAGCAAGAACTTTGGTTTCCTTGGACAATACGCAGAAGTTCCTCATGACTGTGTATTTACTGTAGAATATTCAGTAAGAAGTGCAATGATGGCTGTGTATGGTCTTATGAATTTAGAAAAAGAAGTAGATTCAGTATATCCAAGCCAATATGACATTCGTGTATTGACAAATGCAGCAAAAACTTGTCTTGGAATTGATAAACTTCCTTTAGGGGAAATATCACTTGGTATGCTCCTTAAGAATAGCGAACTTAAGAATCTTTTATTAAAATAATAGTTATTTAATATACAATTTAAAATTATTGCGAACTAATTTAATCAATTCACAATTCACAGTTCACAATGCACAATGAAGGATGATTTGCCTTCCTTGCGTCAGGTAAATCTTAAACTTAAATATTATAAGCTTCGCTTAGCACCATAAATGGTGCTATTGCGAAAGCAATAAAAAAACTTAAATTTAAGATTTTCTGTAGCTTTGCTACAGAAAATCATCCTTCATTGTGAATTGTGCATCGTGAATTGTGCATCGTTAATTGTGAATTGATTTAATTCGCAATATTTAATTATTATTTTAATGCAATAAATATATTAATATCCGCATTTTCTAAATCACTATTTAAGTATTCTTCAAAATCGCCAGTATAACTCCTATCTAAGTCCATTTGCCAAATTTCTGACCAAGCCTCACCAACTACCTTTTCCATAGGTCCATGCACAGAGAATTTAGCATATTTCCCTGTAGGAATAATTTTAATAGTAAGTTCATCATTCTCTGGTTTTGAAACTTCGCTGCCAACAGTAACACAGTACTTATCCGCTAAATAATCAGAATAAAGCCCAATAGCATGCTCATTAGTTTTATTTCTAATTGTAGTGTATAATCCACCTTGATATAACTTTTGCCAAAGTCCCTCAATGATTTTTCCCATCTTAGGATCAGAATTGCTAGTAATTGCACTAACACCTACAAGTGTTTTTTGTTCTAAATTTACGATTTCATAATTCATTATAATAGCCTCCACTATTTATTTATAGATATACGACTTCAAATGTAGAAATTACAAATGCCAAAATGTATTCTGCTAAATTACAATTTAACATAGAGTACAGATGACAGAGTACAGTGAATGATGATTTACCTTTCGCTTTGCTTAGGTAAATCTTAAACTTAAATGTATCAGCTTCGCTGAGCACCATCATGTATGTCGCGGTTGCGCAGCAATAAAAAAATAAGTTTTCAGATTTTTCGTAGTGCTAACGGAGAAAAATCCTCCTTCATTGTACTTTGTACTCTGTACTTTGGCTTCTCCTAGACAAATTGTAATTTAACAGTATGAATTTAGTATTAGCAATTTCATCCTTTCAATTTGTCTACCCATACGGCTATTGTAACTTATATAACATGACAACTGAATGTCATATTATATATAATGTTTTAAAGTGTTCATAAGCCTAGTTTTAATACCCTCCCTAATATGAGCTGGTTCTAAAACCTCACATCCTTCACCAAAGGATTCTATGTAATCAAATATCCATTCACTTTCATTATAATAAGTAACTTCTACAATAAAACTGCCATCATCATTTTCTATATAGTTGTCAAACTCATCATATACTCTAAAGGCTAACCGTGGTGTAAACTTCAATTTTAATTTTATTCCTTCTTCCTTGCTTATGTCTTTAGAAAAAAATATCTGCTTTGGTGCCTTGCGGTTAAAGTTTTGTTCTAACGCCCTTAATCCTTTGATTCGCCTTAATTTAAAAAAACGATAGTCACACCTTTTTTTACAATATGCATATAAATACCAGGCACCTGCTTTAAAACATAATTTCAGTGGTTCCACTTTACGGGTAATCTGTTCACCCTTTGCACTGGCATAAGAAAAAGAAATGACTTTCTTACTAAGTATTGCAGCTTTAATTGTGTTAAATACTTCAGTTTCATTTTTAGTGTTACTTCCCCATAAAGAAAAATCTACTTCAATCCAATTTGTATTAGATTCACCAAATAAACTGCTTAGTTTTTTTAGTGCTGTATCTGTTTCTATAAGGTTTATAGTCTTTACAGCTTTTAAAGAGGATAAAATATCTTCCTTTTCTTCATCTGTTAAAACAACTTTATTTAGTACAAAATCAGGCAGCAGTGAAATACCGCCACCCTTTCCTTTGCTCATATAAACAGGAATGCCTGCAGAAGATAATGTTTCAATATCACGATAAATAGTTCTTGTTGAAACCTCAAATCTTTGCGCAAGTTCCTTTGCCGTTACTATTTTTTTATCAAGAATAATATATATAATTTCAAACAATCTATTAATCTGCATATTATCACCCTAGTTTAGTATACACTTATAATATGACTTGGTGGTGTCATATTATAAAAAAATTTCCGCAAACCTCAGTTTACGGAAACATATAATACATCATAATGTAGCTAAAATCATAGACAACAGTGGAATTCCTAAAATAACAATGGAATACCATTTCATCATCTCGCTTAACTATATTCTAGAGTGATTGAGCAAACTCTCGTACCTTCTGAAGTCCTGCTGAGGTGCTCATGCTACCCTTTTCTTCCATATTAGGAACTTTAATTATACCCTTCAGCTCCCATTTTAAGTATGAACTTATAGCTTTAAGTTGTGCTTCAGCTGCACCATAAACTCCATCTGCTCCAGAATTAAGCAACATTGCAATAGAATTAATATGAAAACCCTTTTTCCCAAAAGCATACATTCTGTCTATAAAACACTTTGTTTGTGCAGAAATATCAAACCAATAAATTGGAGATGCAATTACAAGTAAATCTGCTTTGTCCAAATCTTTTAAAATGCTATTCATATCATCCTTTTGCACACATACCCCATCATGAGTAAAACAATATTTGCAATCAAGACACGGATTAACTTTAAGACTGCTCAATTTTTTAACTGTTACTTCATGTCCTTTTTCCTTTGCAGCCTCTGCAAACGTCTCCGCCATTATTTCTGTATTTCCATTTTTTCTTGGACTGCCTGTTACAACTAAAATATTCATAAACTCCTCCACCTTTCTACTAAAATAATACTTTATTATTTATGTTTTCTCAAGCAATCCAATCTAAATTCTCCTAACAAGCATTCAAAAGACTCTATATATTTATCACACAAAAGCTTTATTTCTTCTTTCGTCCTACCTGCTGATCTATATTAAGTTTTCTTTTTAAAATTTAATTTCATTGCATAAAAAAATGCTTGTACATCAAAATTAACCCATTTTTTTAATCTTGCTAACTGGAAAGTACATCTCCACTTCTAAATTTTCATCATTATCACTTATATCTGAAGAGAATATTTGAAAAGATGGCAGTATATCCATTTCATAATTTTTTTCTTCTATATTATACATAAAGGCTTCGTCCAAGCTCTTTTGATAATTCTTCATATCACCAATATGCTTATAAAATAAATAATCATGCTGAGGAAGTACAAAGCTTATCATATCACAAGGAACCTTTTCAATATTTGATACCTGCATTGCAAAAACAAAAGAAAAAACAGAATCTGGCACAATGTCTTTTCCTAGGGAGTCTATGCCTGAAAATCCGTATACCTTTTCTCCATTAACTATATTGGATATTTCTACTATTCTATAATTAAATTCTCTAATAAATTTAGGAAAGTCTTTTTTATTAATGAACTTTGTATAGTGAATTCCAACAAAACTCATAGTTTCTTTATGAACTATAGTTAAAGGCATTGATGGCTCTTCACAAAAATACCCTTCTTTAAATTTTTCATGAAATTTTAAATGAGCTTCCTTCCTTTTTCTATATTTTGAACTTAATACTGATAAGCTCTTGTCAACAGCTTCTAAAGTCTTTCCAATAATCTCAATATTTCCTTCTGGCTTAATATAAGTGCAAAACACCTCAAATTGCCTCTGCTCTTCTTCTGACATATCGAAGCTCATCATACTAACACTCTCTGATTTATACTCATAATTATCATTTTTTAAGTTTTCTGTCATTCTATTTTTTATTGTTTTCCATTCCTCTTCATCCATATCTACACTACTCTCAAGTTTCTCAGGAATATTTAAATTTGGTGTATTGTCTAAAGCTTTAACTAAATCTATCCATGCATTTTCCTTTTCCTTGCTGTCTATAGCTTCCGTTAAAAAACTATTAAAACAGAAGGATAATACTTTTCCATAAATACCCGGGAAAATTCTTTCAAATTCATTAATCATAAACCCTTCGCGTTCTTTTTGATCCATTTCAAGCGCTTTGCTTAACTTATTCATTTCCTCTGTAACTTTTTTTACATCAGTATTACCGACTTTTAAATCATTAACACAAGAAGACAAAACGCTTTTGTACTTTTCCATTTCATTAATTTGTTTAGTCAGCTTGTCAGTATATTCTGTAACTATTTTCAAAAATGCTTCCGAACTTTCTAAGGCAGCTTTAATTTCCTTAATGGAAAGTCCAAAACGCCTTAAAGTTGATATTTGAGTTAACACTTCTACATCTTTATCAGAGTAATTTCTATAACCATTTTCTTCTGATACCGCTGGTTTAATCAATTCATTTTCTTCATAGTAATTGAGAGCTTTTTTAGTAAGTCCAGTTAAAGCCTTAACTTCGCTTATTTTCATATTACACCTTCTCTCAAAGTAATTTCGCTTCACCTAAGTTCAAGTTTACTAAATAAGAAGTCGCTTAAATATAATAATATCATAATAATTACAGTTGAACTTATAATAAACATTGATAATGCAAATATTGTGTTTTTCAAATAAATAGCAGCCAATATAGCTACAATTATAGATGGTGCAAACATTAAGTATGAAAGTGCAGTTGAAATAATTGAATTTTTACTTCTATCATTAGGCGGTGTAATTAAAACAACAACTACAACACTAAAATAACATATGCCAATTGACGTAACTGCCGTAAACCATAAAAATATTAATTGCAAAACTGAAGTTTTTGTAAAAAACAACAAAGGTATAATCATTAAAGTATCTGTAATTAGATTATTTATCATAGGCCTAACATTTATAGCTAAAAGTTTCTTAGCTGCACTTCCTGGCAATAAAAATATATACTGCTTTTTTATTTCATATTTAAGTGGAGATGATATCTTTGACGCAACAACTGCTCCTTGCAAAAATATTAGTACAAATAATGGATAAACACTGTTAAATTCCTTTCCCCTTAAAAAATAGCACATAGCAATTGATGCTATTACAGCAATTGCATACCCAATTAATCTACCATTTTTAGCAGTCCTTTTGTTTATTATATAGCTTTTCCAAATAAAAGCCCAAGGTCCTGTAAATTCTTTTGCACTAATATTTCCAACTGATTTACTTTTCTTTGAAACCTCTAAATTATCTGCCATGTCATATACTGTATCTCTTGAAGAAGTATCATCAATTTTTTCATAGTAATGAACACATGCTCCAGCTTCCTCATAATAATCATCGGCAAAGTAAATTGCACTAAATAGTATTGCTGCTGTAATAATAATTAATGAAATAGTCTGAATTAAAGGCGGCTTATTAGATACAATTGAAGCTATTAGCATATCCCTTAACCAGCCTGCAATAGGAATATTTGAAAAAACTTCTCCGTTTAAGTTGCTTATCAAAGCATCTCCAATATTTTTACTATTAATAATATTGTAAAGTAAATAGGTAATTATTACACCTGTAAAACCTAAAACACAGTATTTTATAATCTTACCCAAATTAAATTTATTAGACAAGGTATATATAAAGAATATCAATGAATTTTGCAGTATAGGAAATAACCACATCGCAATAATAAGATATATAAGTTTAAATATACGAATGTCATATACTTTTGATATAACAATAGCCATTACTATAACTAATAAAATTGACTCCAATAAATTTTTTATACATTTTCTTACTATTGTCCAAGCAAAAATTGTTCTTGGACTTATAGGCAATGGAAACAAATAATTAACATCGGCAGAGCAAAACTGAGAAGGATTGTATTTTGATATTGAATTATAAATGGTGAGTATAAATACCAAAAGTAAAACCGCCATTATTACAGCTGATAATATATGAGGCTTAATTGCAGCCCTAAGCATGTTAGAGGCTCCTCCATCCTTTCTTGTGTAAACAAAAAGAATAAGTAAAAAAGGAAAAATGAAAGAACCAATAGCTTTTATTGCAGTTACTGGATGTTTTAAAGCTTCTATAAAATTATTTTTTAATTTAACTATCTCTACATATGCTAAAGAAATAAAATCCACAAATACACTATCTTTCATCTTCAGTCACCTCTAAGAATATATCTTCAAGTGAAGCACCTTGTGATGCTTTTATTTCATGTCTTAACTCCTCTATGCTTCCTTCAGTAAGTACTTTTCCTTTTTTCATAACAATAATTCTGTCACAAAGATTTTCGGCAGTATCAAGCATATGTGTACTTATAAGAAGAGTTTTACCTTCTTCTTTCAATGTTTTAAAGGCATCTTTCAATTCTCTTATAGCCTTAGGATCAAGGCCTACAAGAGGCTCATCTATAAAAAAAATTTCTGGATCATGAATTAAAGCACAGCAAATAGAAAGTTTCTGCTTCATTCCTTTTGATAAATCTTTGCCCAATTCATCCTTCCTATCCAAAATATCAAAGTCAGATAATATTTTTTCTGCTCTTCCTTTCCAATCATTAATTTTATATACCATAGCCATAAATTTTAGATGTTCTAGTACTGTAAGCATCGGATATATATCAGGTGTTTCAGGTATATATGCTAGTTTATATTTAACATCCTTAGAATTACTGCCTTTTCCATTTATAATTACTTTTCCATCATTTTTTCTAAGCAATCCCAAAATACACTTAATGGTAGTAGTTTTTCCTGCGCCATTAGGACCAGTTAGCGCCACAATTTCTCCTTTATTTAGTGAAAAACTAATACCATTAACGGCATTAGTTTTTTTATAACACTTTTTTAAATTTGTAACCTTTAATACTTCTTGTTCCATTTTAACCGCTCCCTACGTTTTCTATTGTGAAACTATTGCAAAATTTATATAGTTTTTAGCTTAATTAGCTTCACTCTATTTAGAATTCTAACGCGGTCCCTTGGGGATCAGTCAACAAAAATATTTATAACTACTTAGCGTTCACAACCGATTAAAACGTTATGATACACTATTTTGTATTACCTTCCAATTATTATTAACCTTTACCTCTATAAATTTATGCTTCATTATATAATTTGCAATAATTTCTGTCATATCAATAGGAATATCTTTTACAACTTTACTTATATCGAACATAAAGTAATCACCACCACCGCCAGCTCTATAGCTATTCATAACGACATTGTAGTATTCTTCCATTTTAAGCATTTTACTCTTATATAAAAGTTTACTTACCCTATTTCCTTCTTTCTTTGAAACATCTATTATATATTCAATTCCTTCCCACATATCATAATTATAATGCTGAATTTTAGGTTCTAAAAACTTAGGATTGATTTCAATTTTATTATTTTTCAAGCAAAAATATTGAGCGCTTTTTTCAAGTGCCGCCTTTATATCTTCTCCTTTTATTCTAAGAACCTTTAAGGTATTTGCATATGGGTAATTAGATACTATATCCCTCATGGTAATTTTAGCTTTAAAGCCTATACAATTATTATCAAAAATAGCTGAACAGGATATATCTGTTTCTGAAGCTTCCATTTGTATTTTGTTTATAAATTCTATAAATTCATTATCCCTAAGTCTCGCCTTAAAAGGATCTCCAATCAATATGTCTCTATTGCTTTCGCCTATTGGAGTATCTAGCCACTTTTGAGTTTTTACCTCCAAATTGTTTATTAAATTTATTATATTATTGTCTACTTTATTTTTAGGTATGATAATTTCAGATTTTTTATCACAAATTATCCATCTATTATCTCTTTTTTCTAATTCTAAAGTAATTTTAGCTAGACTCTCTCCGTATGCTCCTGGTTGGACTATATGAACATCTTTTATACTTGCATTTGCAATCTTTCTATGTTGATGCCCTGTTAAAAGTACATCTATTCCATTTATATTCGTAGCAAGCTCATAACCTTGATTTTCTCCAGTTATATTTTCAACTGCTTCTCCTGTATTTATATCTCTTTCAAAACCACCATGATACGCAACAATTACCACATCTGGAGTTTCCTCTTCTATTTCCTTCAGAGCCGCCTTGATACTTATTACTGCATCTTCAAAATTAAGATTGCTAATCTCTTCTGGCTTTTCAAAGTGAGGTATGTATTTTGTTGTAACCCCTACAACCGCAAGCTTTATACCATTTTCAAACTTTTTTATAATATAGCCTGTGCCAGATAACGGTTTTCCTGTTTCTTTTATTAAAATATTATTGGAAATCCACGGAAATGTTGCTTCAGAAATAGCAGTTCTTAAATAATCTTGCCCATAATTAAATTCATGATTGCCAATAACTGCAGCATCATATTTTAGATAATTCATAACTGAAATTATTCCATTAGATGAAGCTTTGCCTATTCTCGCATTATAATAAGCAAGCGGAGTTCCTTGAAGAATATCTCCCGTATCTATTAATAATATATTTTCATTATTTTCTCTTTCCTCTTTTATTATCTCCGAAAGCTTAGCAAGTCCCCTATTTGCCACTTCATTGGAGGCATAATTTATGGGAAGTATGTTTCCATGAACATCACTTGTTTGAAGAATTACTATTTTTTGCTTCACTTCATCCTCGCCTCCTTTAGTTTATATTATAGATGTACAACTTGGAACATTGAAAAGGAATGCAACTCCTCCTTCATTGTGCATTGTGAACTGTGAATTGTGAATTAAAAACATATGTTTTCCCCTCTTCTGGAAGAAACCTTATTCCACAATTTATATGTATATTTTCAGGATAAAAACCATGTATAGGAATAAACCAATTAGGCTTTATTATTTCAGCAAGGTACTTTAAATCCTTAGGTGTAGCGTGTCCAGTACTTCCTATGTATTTATATTCTATATTTAATTTTCTTAAGAATTCTTTCATGCCGTTATAACTAGGATCATAATCACCAAGTGGTGTACCATTAGAATGAATATAAACGGCTTTTCCAAAATCAATATCAAGCAATTTTATAATATTATCAAAACTATTTTGAACAAGGTACTCATAACCTTCCAAATTTATATTTTCTAAACATAGTTTCTTTGCATTATTATAAAAATCTATAACCTCTTTGTTAAACTTATTTAGCTCTAATTTTTCTTCTTCAATAACATAAAAATCATTAATATCTATAGTATTTTTAGCAATATATGCTGTTGCTAGCTCTAACACTAATTTTCTTTTAAGTTTTTTAGAAGCCTCATAAAACTCCATTATCCTATCTATATTTCTGTGATAAATATTAAAAAAGGCAATTTCGTTTTTCTCTTTAAGCTCTTCTACAATTCTTAAAGTTAAATTCTTCTCACCACTTGGTGCTTCCTTGCTTGCTTCAACCTGCATCGCCTCATTTCCAACTGTAGTTGATTCAAGAATTAAAAGATTTACACCTAGCTTTTCTGCTTCATGCGCCATATTAAGTGTCCATTCCGGATGGCTACCGCTTAACCTTAAATCTCCAGAGTAAAGTACAGTTAAATCAGGTGTTTTCACAAAATACGCTGTTGCTCCCATTACATCATGATCAACCCTTAACGAAGTAACGCATATATCTCCAAATTTCAAAGTTTCTCCGTAGTGTATTATATTGTATGCCCTTTCTCCAATTACCCCTTCTCCTATTTTTTCTAAAATGCTGTATAACTTTAAGCTCTCCTCCGTCATATATACCTCTATATTGTTATCAATCAGTCCCATATGCTGCATGTGATCTAGGTGAAGATGTGATATAAACACTTTTGTAATTTTGCCATACTTTTCTAAGGGTAATATTTTCATTTCATCCAATATGTCATTTTCAGAATAAAATCCATCTATTTTAGGAAGTATACCTAGTCTAAGGTATTTCTTTATAATATCCCGCGAAATATTGTCGGCTGCAAAGCCTAAAGGTGTTATTCCCCTTCCAAAATCAAGTATTATTCTATTATCTCCATATTCTATACTGATTACCGTACCACCTATTTTCCTCGTACCAGAATAGAATTTAATTTCAGTCTTATTTTCCATAAGCATCCTCCAAAATAATATCTTTTATATAGATAAGCAATTTTAAAAGTTAAAATTACTTGTACCAAATTCATCCTGTTAAATTACAATTTGTCGAGCAGAGTACAGATGACAGAGTACAGAGTACAGTGAATGATGATTTACCTTTCGCTTCTCTCAGGTAAATCTTAAACTTAATGTTGTCAGCTTCGCTGAGCACCATGTATGGCGCGATTGCGCAGCAATAAAAAAATAAGTTTTCAGATTTTTCGCAGTGTTAACGGAGAAAAATCATCCTTCGTTGTACTCTGTACTCTGTACTCCGTACTCTGTGTTAAATTGTAATTTGTGCAGTCAAACTGCTATATCAATAAATTACTCCCCAACTTACTAACCCTATTTTTGTAAATCTTGTTTTGCAGTTGTTTCTGCATTATTTAAACCATCAGCTACGGACTTCTTTCCAATTAGTACATCATTAAAAATAGCTGATACATCTGTACGAAGCTTTGTATAGCCCTTTGCATGAGAATCAGTAAAGCCATAATCGAATTGTTCCTCTGCAGCCTTTTGAATAGGATTCTTTTCTATATAAGATTTCCATCCAGTTGAATCCAATACAGATTTTCTAACAGGTACATATCCAGTTTTTTCTGCCCATTCCATAGTTTCAGCATCTGAAGCTAAGAATTTTTCAAAATCCCAAGCTGCTAACTTTTGTTCTGCAGTTGCATTTTTAAATATAACTAGGTTTGTTCCTTGGAAAGGCGAAGCTGCCTCTACATCCTTAGGTAAAACCGCAGTAGACCAATTAAATTTACCTTTTACTGCTGCTGTAATATAAGATACTCCTGCAGATGAACCTATGCACATTGCAACATCTCCACGTCCAAATGGTGTTGAAATATATTGGTCCTCTCCAGCAAGTCTTGCAGTTTTATCATTAACTAACATATCAGTTAAGAATTGAAGTGCCTTTTTTCCAGCAGCTGAGTTAAATTTTACTTTTCCATCATTAGTTACATAATCGCCACCTGCCTGTTTTATATATGTTGCCAAATCTCCAGAAACCGAATTTTCAAAGCCCATACCTATTACTTTTTTACCATTTATAGTAGTTGTAGTTTTTTTAGCTGCATCCTTTAGTTCATCCCAAGTTTCAGGTACTTTAGCACCAACTTTGTCAAGATAGTCCTTATTGTAGATTAAAACCTCTGTACTCTTATTAAAAGGCACTCCATATAATTTATTATCAAAAGTGTTATCATCCAAAAAAGCTTTTACTATATCAGCTTTATCATTCATACCTACTTTACTGTCGTTGTAATATGGTGTTAAATTTTCTATAAGATCATTATCTACATAATCCGTCATCCAATTTGAATAAGCTTGTGCCATTACAGGTGAAGTCTTTGCCTTTGCAGCTGCCATAAGCTTTTGTGACAAGGTATCATAATTTCCTTGTGCAACAAGTTTAACTGTTATATTGGGATTTTTCTTGTGAAAATCATCTGCTAACTTTTGAAGTTCTTTCTCTGTAGGGCCTGTCATAGCATGCCAGAACTGTATTGTCACCGGTTTATCAATTTTTACATCTGCTAAACTACTGCTTGAATTACTGTTGCTACCTGCTTTACTACCATTTCCACAACCACCAAGTGTCATTATTAAAGCTGCTGACATTAAAAAAGCTAATATTTTTTTTGATTTCATTTTTTTACATCTCCTTAATTTTCATATTTATTATCCCTTTATCCCTGCATGAGAAACTCCCTCAATTATATATTTTTGCATAAATAGAAATACAATTATCATCGGAAGAATAATAAAGGTTGAAGCCGCCATGAGCAGCTGATAATTCGTTCCAGTATCTGATACAAAGGCAGTAAGTCCAACTGGAAGGGTTCTCATTTCTTGCGAATTAGTTACTATAAGTGGCCACATAAAGGCATTCCAATTTCCTATAGCTTTTACTATTGCTATAGTTATTATCATTGGCTTGGACATAGGAATAATGACATTTATTAAATAACTTAAATCCTTACTTCCATCTATTCTAGCCGCATAGTATAATTCGTCGCCTATAGTTGAAAAATACTGCTTGAACATAAATATTGAAAAAGCACTTGCTGTCCATGGGATGATTAACGCCTTATATGTATTTATCCAATTAAGCTGAGTAAGTGTTACAAAGTTTGACATAAGTAATATCTCACCCGGAATCATCATAGTTCCAAGTACTATAGCAAAAATTACTTTCTTACCAAAAAACTGCAATCTATAAAAAGCATAAGCAGCAAGTATACTTGTCACAAGTTCACCACCGGTGCTTAATATCGTTACTATACAACTATTTATGAAATATCTTAAAAAAGGGGCTGCTTTAAAGGCTTCTTCAAAATTACTCCATTTCCAACTTGTTGGTATCCACATAGGTGGCATTTTTATTACTTGTGAGGAAGTTTTTAAAGAGGTAGTAATCATCCAATAAAATGGTATAATCATGATAATACTTCCTATTATTAAAAGTATATATAGCACACTTTTCAGAGCAATTTTTTTAAACTTCTTAAGCATATATATCATCCTCTCCTTTTGGAATACCAAAATTGAAGCCCTGTAAAAATCATAATTATTAAAAATAATATAAAGGATGCAGCCGATGCAACTCCAAAATTCCATTCTCCATAAAATTTTCTAAATATATAAAATACAACTGTAAGTGCACTATCTGAAGGACCTGCAACACTTCCACTGTAACTAAATAGCGCATAGACTTCATCAAAAACTTTAAAAGAACCTATTACAGAAACTATAGTTACAAATAGCGTAGTTGGTGCCAAAAGTGGAATTATAATGTGCCACACCCTTTTGAAATAGTGAGCCCCATCAATTTGAGCTGCTAAATCATATTGTTTATCTATAGTTTGAAGTCCTGCAAGAAAAATAATAACGTTGTAGCCAATGTTTTTCCAAATTGCAAGTATTATTAGAGAAATCATTGCAACATTTGGATTATCAAGCCATGCAATAGCATGAATACCAAAAAGTTTTAAAAAGTAATTGAGAATTCCATAATCCTTATGATAAATCCATCTCCAAACTATTGAAACCGCAACTAATGAGGTTACATATGGCATAAAAAAGCATGTTCTAAACAATCCTTTAAATTTAATTTTGCTGTTAAGCATAAGCGCTATTAGTATTGACAAAACAATAGAAGCAGGTACCACTCCTAGAACAAATATCATTGTATTTTTCATAGCACGCCAAAAGGTTGGATCTGTAAGTACAGTTTTGTAATTATTCAAACTATAAGAATATACTATATCTTTAAAATAATTATATTTACCATAAAAACTCATTATAAAGGATTTAATAAGAGGATAAATTATAAATACTGACATTATGGTTAGAGCAGGTAAAAGATACAAATATGCCTTTAAGGACGATTTTAATGTAGGTTTATTATTCATTTTTCCCACCTTCAAAAGCTTTAGCTAACACCTTTAGATAGTTTTCTGGTGGAGCTATCCTTTTCTCTGATGCTTTCTCAAACCAATGTATATTACCTCCATCTACTCCAACCCCTACTTCATCATTAAGTTTTATATCTAAATCCTTTGGGGCATAAGCCGTAATTGCATTGTCGTCTTTTTGAATCTTTACAAGCATATCTCTTCCCATTCTCTCAATATACGTAACTTTTCCTCTCGTTACAGGGTTTTGAGGATTAATATGTAAATCTTCTGCTCTAATTCCAATGACAATTTCTTCACCATCTGTTTTACAACCTTCGATTATATTTATTTTAGGATTTCCAATAAAACGTGCTGTAAATACATTTTCCGGCTGGTTATAAAGTTTCTGAGGAGCTGAATACTGCTGTATTTTACCTTGATTCATAACTATGATATTATCTGATATGCTCATTGCTTCCTCTTGATCATGAGTTACAAATATAGTAGTAACACCTGTTTTTTGCTGAATGCGCCTTATCTCTTCTCTCATCTCAATTCTAAGTCTAGCATCAAGGTTTGACAGGGGCTCATCTAGAAGAAGAACTTTAGGATTTTTTACCAAAGCTCTAGCTATTGCTACTCTCTGTTGCTGTCCACCTGAAAGCTGTTTAGGTTTTCTATCTAGAAGTTTATCTACCTGAACAATTTCAGCTATAGCGTAAACCCTCTTTTTTGCTTCTTCCTTATTCACCTTATTCATTTTTAAAGGAAACATTATATTTTTAAATACTGTCATATGAGGATAAAGTGCATAATTTTGAAACACCATCCCTATGCCTCTTTCTTCAGGCTCTTTGTCTGTTATACATTCATCACCAAAATAAACTTCACCTTGAGTTGGTTTATTAATTCCAGCTATTATAGAAAGAGTTGTAGATTTTCCACATCCACTTGGACCAAGCAGAGAGACTAATTCTCCAGATTTTACAGTAAAATCAATGTTGTTAATTACTAATGTGTTAGAAAACTTCATAGAAATTTGTTCTAAATGAATATCCAAATTAAATCCTCCAATACTAAAATTTAAACTCTGATTTCAATATTTTGTATCTTACATTTATCTACAATTTAATTCTTTATTATACATTATATTTCTTCAAAGTAATTTCTAAGTTAGGATTTTTTTAAATCTATGTTAATTTTTTTATTTTATTCATTTTTATTGAATTAATATCAAATATTTGTATTTTTTTAACATTAAAAGTGAATTTTATTATAATCTTTTATAGAATTTTTGATTAGCTTATATGATATGACTACCTAGATTAAAAATCTTTAGCATTATAGAATATCATTTCCTGGTTTGTTTGTCTATGCTTATTTTTTGCAAAAAAAAAATCTCAAGTACATTCTGGATATAGATAGGAAACTTAAAAAACAGAGTAGAGAGTAGAGAGTAAAGAGTAGAGTGAAGGATGATTTTTCTCCGCTATACTTCGAAAAATCTAAAACTTAATACGCTCAAAGCGCTTAAAATATAGTGTTCAGCACAGCTGAAACTATTAAGTTCTAAGATTTACCTAAGGAAAGCGAAAGGTAAATCCACATTCACTCTACTCTCTACTCTCTACTCTGATATATAAGCTCTAGCTAGCTTAACATGGTATATTTGATATGTGTAATTTCAATGTTTCAGGTTGCCTATCTATAAGATTCCTTTAATTCTTCTGCTATATGTTCCGCATCTGGATAAATGTTTCTTAGTTTTATTCCACAAATCTTTAACTCATTAAAAATTTTTTCTTTCTTATCTGCCGGTATAATTAACCTTTCAATTAGTCCAGGTACATTTAAACTACTCAGCTCTTTCAATGAATTATGAACAGTAAAAGCTGACTGTTGTGTATATATTCGCATATTATTTTCAACTGGATAACATGCTATTATCTTCTCGCCAACATCTCTATATTTAGAATTATATGGCTTAAACGCTGGATAAATCATTTCTAAAACTGTCTTTGCATCCATTGGATATATATATCCACCAAAGCCTTCAAATTCATTTAACAATCCAGGCTTTAAAACCCAAATACAAGCATCCTTTTGTGGATATTTTAAATATTCATTTGTAGCAAAAAAAGCTGCAATAAGTGGCGATTGTGACCAATCCAATAAACGCGTTGGTAATCCAAAATGCTGCATTATTGATATCCATCCTGAATAATTATCATAGCTTGGCTTTTCTTTTAGTGCTACAGTTGCTCTCATATAAAAATCATTCATTAAAGACTGTTCACTTTTTTGATAATTTTTTCTTTGAACAGATGGGATTAAGTGCCAATCCTTATCAGAATGCCCCCTGAACCATAAAATGCAATTTTGATTAGGGTTTATTAATTTTATCTCTGAAATTAAATCTCCAATACTATTTATGACTTTATCAGTCACTATACCATCACCTCGTTTTAACTTTTCAAATTGCTTATCTATAATCTGGAGATACATTTTTATTTTTTATAATTATATCATTGACTTTTAATTCTTCCATACATTTTACTGTAAAAAGCATTTGTGCAGAAGCTGCACTTTCAATAGCTTCACCATTTCCTTTTCTCATATCTTCAAGTTTTATAACTTTATTTTCACCTTTTACAGCTAAAACCTCAACTATATCTCCGTTCCAAACTTTATTTCTTTGTTCTATAGTTGCAATATGATTCTCTTTATCATAATTTTTTACGACACCAACGATATCATAATTACGTATATATGATGAACTTTCATAGATTTGTCTCATGTCCTCATCAAAATAAAATCCAGTAGTAAATGGTCTGTGACTTGGCTTAACAAGGTTATCCATCAATTTAGGATCAAACTTATAATTATCAGGATCTTCCATATATGTATCAATAGCTTCTCTATACGCTTTAACTACAGATGCAACATAATACGAGCTCTTCATTCTCCCCTCAATTTTAAAAGAATTTATACCAGCTTCAATAAGCTCTGGAATATGTTCTATCATACATAAATCCTTTGAATTCATAAAATACATTCCATTCTCTGAAACTTTAGTATATTCACCAGGATTTTTTTCTTCATACAAATCACATTTATATCTGCAAGGCTGTGCACAAAGCCCTCTATTTGAATCTCTGCCAGTTAAGTAATTTGATAACAAGCATTTTCCCGAATGTGCCATGCACATAGAACCATGTACAAATGACTCGATATCACAGGTTTCTGGGAGTTCCTTTCTGAGTCTTTTTAAATCTTTAAGACTCATTTCTCTTGCTGCAACTACTCTTTTAACTCCAATTTTATGCCAAAACAATGCCGACTTATAATTTAAAAGATTAGCCTGCGTACTTAAATGTATTTCAAGCTTTGGAACTACTTCCCTAGCTATACTAATAACTCCTGGATCCGCTATAAGCACCGCGTCAACTCCTATATCATATATTTGACTGAGGTACTCATCCATGCCTATTAAATCTTCATTATGCGGAATTATATTTAATGTTATGTGTACTTTTTTACCTCTTGAATGAGCAAACTCTACTCCTTCTTTTAACTCTTCCAAAGTAAAGTTGTCTGATGCCGCTCTTAAATTAAATTTGTTTCCTCCAAGATATACTGCATCAGCACCAAAATTAATAGCTGTTTTTAATTTTTCTAAATTTCCTGCTGGTGCTAAAAGCTCTGGTTTATTCATAAATTAATGCTCCTTTTTCTAAAATGATTTTTCCAAGACTTGTTCAACAAAGACTTTTACCAGTTCTGGATCAAATTGCTTACCGGCATTTGCTTTTAACTCTTGGATTGCAGCTTCTTGTGACATGGGTAATCTGTAACTTCTTTCACTTATCATTGTATCATACGAATCTACAATAGTTACAATCCTTGATTTAAAAGGTATTTCTTCTCCCTTTAATCCTTTAGGATACCCCGTGCCATCCCATTTTTCATGATGAGCTAGTACATATTCTGACATTCTCGATAACTCATTTACAGTATTTAATATCCTATATCCTATTTCTGTATGCTTCTTTATTTCTTCAAATTCTTCTCTTGTAGGTTTTTCTATTTTATTTAATACGTTTTGATCTACAGCAATTTTCCCAATATCATGCAATAAGCCAATAGTCCTTAACTCATTTATTTCCTCTTTAGGTAAATTTAGCACCCTTCCAACATCTTCACATAATTTTGAAACTCTAATAGAATGCTGCTCTTCCATTTTATTTTTCTCATTAAGCGCTGAAATTATGGCATTAATAGTCTTACCTTTCATTCGTGGACTTTCAACCATTTTTTCATTGTACATGTGGTCTTCTGCCTTTTTAAATACTTCTTCTAATTTCTCATTTTTATTTATTTTTGTTTCATAACCAAAGGAAATAGAGACTTCAACTGATTCAATCTTTTCATTAGCAGCTAATAACTTTGTTTCTCTTATAATCTGTTCTGCTTCCTGTGAATTAGTATTTGGCATTAATACTATAAATTCATCTCCACCTAATCTAGCAACTATATCATTTTTTCTACATCCATTATTAATTATTTTTACTACCCTTTTAATAAGTTCGTCACCCATAACATGACCAAATGAATCATTTATAAGCTTTAACCCATTAACATCTGCCATAACCATTGTAAGTGGTAAATTGGCATCAACATCTATACTCGCTAGTTCTTCTTCAAAGAATCTTCGATTATAGATTCCAGTTAACTGATCGTGATAACTTAAATATTGTAATTTCTGCTCCATTTTTTTTCTGTCGCTAATATCTCTTGATATTGCTAATACTTCTTTGTCATTAATTTTAGCTAACCTAAGATCAAAATTTTGACCTTCAAGCTCATATTCAAAGCTTTCTAAGCTTCCGTGCTTTAATACTAATTGAATTTTATCATAAGCCAAGTCTGCTATGTCACTTGGCATAATTTCATGAAGATTCTTACCTAAAAAACTATTCCTTGGTACATATAATTTACTTTCATTGCTTACCATTGTATCTGTAAAATCACCATTTTTATCAAGTACAAACAATAAATCAGGAACAGCCCTAAGTATTGCACTATTTCTTTCTTCACTTTCTCTTAATTTTTCTTTTCCATCAATAATTTTTTCAAGCTGTTCCTTAAGTTTCTCTTCTAAATTTCTAATTAAAATATAAATAATTATTGCTGTAATTATCATATAAATCGATTGTCTGTATACTATAATTCTATTATTATCCGTAACCCTTCTAATTAATTTATTAGACAAATATATAGAAACAAAGCCTATTAAAGAATATGTCAAAGAAATTTTAATGCTCCCATATTTAAGCTTACTCCTTATTTTATTTAAAGTGGCTTTAATTTTATCTCCTGTAAAAAAAGTCATATTAACACCCCTATTTTTACTATATATAGAATTTATTTAATATCTTCTTATGACCATTTTACATTAATTTCGGTAAAATTCAACAATAATTTATTATATGTTACAATTTTTGTTTATATTTAATATATGCAATTATAATAAAATACACAACAAAGTCCAAATTTATACATAGTAAATGTGGACTTTATTGTGTAAATACAAGTTTATTAATAAAATAGGTTATTACTCAATAGAAGTTTGTTTCATCAGTCTATTTTTTCTAATATGGAGAATAATTCCTTTTGCTAAAAAGAATCCAGTCAATACAAATGCAAAAGATATTCCTATGTACGATGCTGATTCAAGCTTAATCTTTTCTGCTACTATAACATTAAACCATGGTAAGACAACTAATCTTACTGGAATAAAAATAAGCCAAAATGCCAGGCCCATTTTAGTACCTGAAGCTACAACATTACCATTATCCTTATACACCTTTGCTAGATATCCTTGAAGAATACCAATTCCCATTCCAAGAATAAATCGTAAAATAAGACCTAATAAAGCTGTTTTTAAACTTGTAGCTTTTAAATAGTTTAAAACTACAATTATTGCAAAAATAAAAAATGGAGTAAAGGTACGCATATTTATTTCCTGCTCTTTAAAATGATTTGTAACTAAAAAAGCAATTACCACAATTGATATAATTATAATTATTATTAAATTCATAAAATCTCCTCCTCACATATCGTTAGTATATCACCACATTCAAACTTCATATATCCATCAAAGGTAATGCTTTTAGACATAAAAAAGGGCAAGTTTTATATTACTTACCCATTACTTTCGTCATATATACAATTATTTCATCTCTGCTTTTTAACTCAAGCTTATCAAGAATTTTTGACACGTGATTCTTAACCGTTCCTTCCGTAATAAAAAGTTCCTCACCTATTTCCCTGTTGCCTTTTCCCATAGCAACTAAATTCGCAACCTCTTTCTCCCTAGTTGTAAGCATTGATAAATCATTCTGATTTTTCTCTTCTATAGGTGGTGGTGTATTCAATGCTGATACTACTTTTGTAGCTATCCTTGGATGAAGATAGGTGTCTCCTTTGCAAACCGTTTTTATTGCCCTTATAATTTCATCCGGATCAGCATCTTTAAGTAAATAACCATCGGCTCCATTCCTAAGTCCATTAAAAATATATTCATCATCTTCAAAGGTAGTTAAAATAAGAACTTTTATATTATTAAGCTTCTCCTTTATCTTTAAAGTTGCTTCCACTCCGTCCATATCAGGCATACGGATATCCATTAATATAATATCACATGTAATTTTCGTAAGGATTTCAATTAAATCTTTTCCATTTTCACCTTCAGCCACTAATTCCATATCATTATCAAGTTCCAAAATCAGTTTTAAACCCTTTCTAATGATTGGCTGGTCATCTGCAATAATCACCCGTATCATGTAAAATCACCACACTTTTCATAAGTTTTGTTTAATTCAAGCCCTAACTACTGGAATTACAGCTCTAAAAATGAAGCCCAATTTTTCCTTACTCTCAAATGTAGTATGACCCCCAATTCTAGAAATTCTCTCTTCAATTCCTAATAAACCATATGATTTTTCAATTTTGCTGCAGCCTAAGCCATCATCATTCACTTCTATATGAATATTAGTATCGCCTTTATAAATAATAATTTTTACATTACTAGCTTTTGCATACTTAATTGTATTAGTTAAACATTCCCTTATAGATTTATAAATTACAGCTTTTATCTCTGGTGAATTTTTTTCCACCTCATCATCAAATTCCATAGAAATTTTAACACTTCTATCTACCATTACTGTATCAATAGTTTCTTCTAAAGCCTTCTTTAACTGCTTCGTACTGTTATCACCTTTTAACTTATATACTGTTTTTCTAAGCTGAACAATACTACTTTGCGTAATATTATCAAGGTTTTCTAAAATTTCATCAACCTTTTCATTATCTGTATGCTTTACTTTTTCTAAAACCTTCAAATGCATATTTATTGCCACTAAAGAATGCCCCAGTGAATCATGAAGTTCTTGTGCTAAACGATTCCTCTCCTCAGCAATAGAAAGTTCCTTTAGCTGGCTTTTTTGATGCTCTAACAATTTATTTTTTTCATGTAACTCCAAATTTAATTCTTGTAGCTGCTCTTTTTGTTTACGCATCTCTTTTACTGATATTACAATAAACATTCCAATCAAATAATAAAAAATATCAGAAACAGCTACAGAAAATTCACTATCATGCTTCAGCCATACTGTAAGTAAATCTGAGGCTATAAATGAAATGTAGTTAAAAGCTGCCAAGCCCACAAATTTTTTAGTTTTATCTTTAAATAAAGTTTCAACTAAGCAAATATAAAAATATCCATCTGCAGCACTTCCTACATAATACTTTAATATTCCAGCAATTGCAGTAGAGAATAAAATTGAAGCAATATATATCAAATTTTTTTGCTTTATCACTCTTCTCCTTATAAAATCATTTAATAAACTAATTATAAGAACAAAAATAAGTAAGTTTTTATAGTTAACATTTTGAAAAATTATTTCCTTAAATATAGTTGCAATCAATATAATTTTTACAATTTCAATATACTTATTATACTTCTCCATAAATTAGTCCTCCAAGTTCTTAACCCCACAATTACCTTTTAAAATTACTTACATAATGGAAAAATATATTATACCAGTAAAATTGCGCTGTATCATTAAGATTTTAAGCTAAATTTATTTATTATTTTTTTCTTATAATGATTATTAATGCTCTTAACTTAAGCTTAACCCATCCATAATATTCCATTAATATCCTTTTTATATATTGTTATTTGTAGCAAAGTAGCAATATACAAATTGAGGGGGAAAGTTTAATGAAAAAGAACAAATTAACCTTATTTATGCTCATACCGACTCTAATGGTTGGACTTTCAACAAACTTTGTAAAAGCCGATGACATAAGTAACTCACCTTATAATATAAATTTTCAAATTGGAACTAATGCATCTAAAATGCGTTTCAATTGGTTCAGTCTTTATAATAATGGATCTGAATTAGAGATTGCAAAATCAAGCTATGTAAAGTAAATATATTCACTCTTATTAAATGATTTATTATTTTTTTTATTTTCATACATTCTTTTATCTGATACCTCATAAAGTTCATTAAAAGTTTCTCCATCTTTTGAATAAATGGAATACCCAGCTGAAATACCAATTTTTAACTGTATGTCTCCTATAACCATTGGTAAGGCTACATGCTTAACTATATTATCAAGTATTTTCTTAACATCATCAACATTTTTAATATTTCCAAGAAAAATAAGATATTCGTCTCCACCAAAACGTGACAACTTATCTTTCTTCTGCAGCACTTCATTAATACGTTTTGACACCTTAATTAGAACAGCATCTCCTATAGGATGCCCTAGTTTATCATTTATCTCTTTAAAATTATTTAAATCAATCAATATAATCCCATGCATTTGATTTTTTTTCAATAATTTTTTATGCACAAATGCTTTGAAAGCTCTCTTATTTAAGGTTCCAGTTAAAACTTCTATCTTTGCTTCTTCAATTTTTTCTTGATAAAAATTTGAAGACCAATAAATAAGGAAAAATGTAAGTAAGGTAACTATGTAAAAAAAATACCTCAGACTTGTAGAACTTTTATTTTTTTCATTCCATCCGTCCTTTGGATATATCGCCATTTGCCACTCATTATCCGGCAACTCAATTGTTTTTACAATTGAATCTTTCTTAAATATGCTATAATCTCCCCAGAAACTTGCCTGCTTTTTATCCTCTGAATTTGATTTTAATGCAAATAAATAATTTTGTTTTTTAAGTTTATCATTATATTTTTTCATAAGCTTAGTAAAATTGATTGCCACAGTGGAAAAACCCCAAAATCTCTCCTTACCATTTTCCGTTATAAAAATTGCTTTTCGATTAAAAACCAAATATCCACCTTGTATTGCCTTAACAGGTCCTTGCGTAACTGCTATTCTTTTTTTTATGGCCTCCTCAGAATACTTCCTTCTATTTGGATCAGTCAGTAAATTATGTCCTATTGCTGTTTCATTCCCTTTCAAAGGATAAATCATTGAAACAACACCATTTGGTGCCAACTGAACATTATCTATATTTGGGTTTTGCTTTAATATAAGTTTTGCATAATCATTTATTATTTGTTTTGTTATGTCTGGATTTTTTGAAATGATAACATCAAAAAAATTTGCATATTGAAGACTTTCATTAACTTCAGTTTGAATTTCCTCGTTAACAGATGTTAACTTCTCCAAAGCTAAAAGCCTGTTTGAATTATTGCTTGCTATAAACTGCTCTTTTTGTATGACAAAAAAAATATATAATAGAATAGAACTTACTATAATTGCTGCTGCAATTGAAATAATTCTTTTTTTCATTTATTTCCCCCAATGCAAATAGCTATTGTTCTCTTTTTATGTAGGAGGATGTGAAAAAAGCATTCTCTATATACCGTACATAAATACTTATGACTATCTCATAAAAAACAATACCTACACTTCTCACATACTCTTACTAGAGATAAACCTCTTGAAACTTCAAAATTAATTTGTGTCAAAATGCCATCTTCTAGGCATTATGATGCAAATTAATTTTGGTAGTTGAAACGGTTTATCTATACAAGTTATACTATTATAATATCACTTTTGACAAAATATTTATACCACAAAAATTCCAAAAAATCCTTTTAACTACAAAATAAGCCTTAATCATAGCCAATTATTTAAGCTCCACTTCACCAAATAACTCCTCCTAAGGCTCCAGTAAGAAGTCCTAATATGCATTTTATCGTTGTAGTTTTTCAACTAATATCACAGCTAATTAAACTCCCTTTATAAATATAAAAAAGCTTATTGTTTGATATTTCAACGAACTTTCCGCTATATTGAGTTTTTCTTTTATTTTTAAGGTTAACTACATAATTTTTATGCACGGTAAAAACACCGCAGTTTGTAGTTATTAAAATGTTTTTTTCATCCTCTGCGTTTTTTAAAGATAACTTTTTAAACTTAAGAGTATCAAGCATTAAATTTACTGTATAAATAGAAGAAATTTTGCTTTTATCATTAAGAGAACCTATATACAAATTTCCTAAAGTATCTGAACCAAGCAACAGAGGATTTTTTATATTATCAAGTTTTAGATATTGAGGTACCTGATTAGCAGTAAAGGATGTAGTAACTATAAGGCTTTTTAATGCCTTTGAAATATCACCTCCACCTAAATAAAAACCACTATATACATGAGCATTGGTATATATGTTATTATTATTTAAATCTTGATACAAATAATAATAAGCAATATTAACAGGACAAAAATTTATTATATTTGAAAACTCACTTGAGTTATATGGATAAATGTTCTGGGTATCTAAAGAATCGCTAACCATTCTTAAAAAGCTTACTCCTGAAGAATTTTGTATTTCAACAATAAATCCGTTAGCAAGGCTTATTGAACTTTGTACATCTTTAATAGTAAAATTGTTTTTACTTTTTGAATAAAAATTGTCTTCTAGTTCTATATTAGTTGAACTACTATACTTTGCTTCTAAAACATTATACTGTTTAATAGAATAATTTGTTTTTGCAGTTGGTGTCTTTAAAAGATAATAAATTTCATCTTTATAGGGTATCCATTTAAAAAGAATAAGTTCTTCATCAGAGTTAACAGGTATTTTATTGACCTTTTTAGTGGTTAAATTACTTACACAAATTGTATTTCCAAGCGAATACGCCACATACTTACCATCATCCGATATCTTTATATTATTTGCTTTTGAAGAAAGCTTAATTAAAGATTCGTTTAGCGTGGAAGAAGATACATTTTTAGAAGTAACATAAAGTTTTTTTACTAAAAAATAATTGTTAAAGTATAAAAAGCATACATTTTCAATTAAAATTCCCATTGTCATCCATAAAATAAATTTACGTAATCTTTTCATTTTTATATTCCTTTACAATTTTATTTTACATAAATTATCGAAGGTACTACTCTTCCCATTGGTATATAAAGTTTAGTATTAACGCCAAACTTTAAAGTATCACCATCATAATACATAGAAGTAGAACCTCCCCCATCCAAATTATAGGCAGTTACCGCCCCATACTGAAGCATCAAATCTTGAATATCCTTTAAGCTGGCACCAAAATGAAAAGAAGATGAAAGCCTTCCATCTGTTACTAGCATTATTATTGTACCATCAGCTTTTTGGCCTATAGCGGTCCTTGGTGCTGTATCATAAAGACTAGTTTTAGTAACGACACCCTTTCCATCTACTACTAATGCAGGTCCAAAGCATACTGCTTCACTTACATTAAGTTGTTTTAAATCATTAATACTGTAAGAACCAACAAGCATTTGGCCATCTTTTGTTATTGCCATTGCATCCTCTTTCTCATTGTTATTTTTAGATTCGCTGTACTTTAAAGTACCATTGCTAAATATAAAACCTCCTGGCATATTGTATTTTTCAAGTGAAAATCCACCTGCATTAATTGCACAAGCAGCATTGTATCTTGACGCAAGAGTATCTAAATTCATCCTTGGAATATTAAAATCCATACTGTAACCAACTTTTACTCTTTTGGGATTATGTATAAGAAGAACATAACCACTAAAGCTTTTATTAGCATCAAGTTTTAAAAGTTCGATTTTATTATCAATTTTAAACTTTGAAGTGTCCACTTTTTGCGAATGTACTTTGGAATTTTTTGTACCTATTATATTATTTATTTCTTTATCCGATAAAAAGATTTTCGCAACATATTGATGTCTTCCAGTCTCCATTAAACTCCCCACTAATGCTTGTTTTACATTTTTATATGGACCATAAAAAGCTAGAAACGGACAAGTAATGGCTAAAAATATTACCTGAAAAATCAAGAAAAAAGAGGCTTGTACAATAATTTTTTTTATCTTATTTTTATTCACCTTTTATTCTCCTCTAATTTAATTTAATTTTATAGAATACACACTATTACATTATACTTTTATATTTCTAGCTTTGTATGTTTATTGCAATTATTTGACTTTTTGTTAACTAATTATTAATTTATTGCTTTTCCGTTGGATTATGGACAATTCCAATAAAAAGAATCGTGTCATTAGATTTTATTGCAAAAATAAAAGGTCTGTTTAAAATCATTTTTGCCACTTCACTTTTAGGTCGTGCAGACCCCATATAGTTAATCTGTGTAAATGCTGCCGCTTCTACTCCTTCTTCATCAATGGCAATATGCGTTTGCTGACTAATTTTTGATATAAAAGTTTTTTTATTAGTAATGCCTGAAAAATCAGCATTGCTTTTAAATGCAGCTTTTATTCCTATGCTTTCCAATGCATCATTTAGATTTAAACTATTACCATATGAAAATTTAGGCACCTGAAAGATTACCTTTCCAAAGGTGCTGTCTTGATTCTTAAAAATAGCCGCAACCTTTTCTGGTGTAGAAATTAGGCTTTCTGCACTTACTCCTTCATCTGGAAGAATAAATACCATGCTGCCGCCGTTTTTTAAGTCAAGTGACGAGGCCATATACCCAGGACCTTTTGTAAATCCATGTGAAGAATAAGTCGTATTCATAAAATCACATTGTATTTTACTACCATTTGATAAATGAAAAGTATCAGCCTTTGTTTTATTTTTATCAAATCTGTGAATCCATTCATCTTTATAGTAAATTGTATTTAATATAGCCATAATCTGTTTTTTATCAATATTTATATCAGGTGATAAATTTCCATTTGTATTTTTAGAAATCCAGTTGCTCATAAGCTTTGAAGTGTTTTTGCTATCAAAGTTAACATTAAATAAGTAAGCATAAAATTTATTAATAACATTGTCTTCAAAAGATTTATTAAAGAGCATATTTTTTTGCAGCCATATAGAATTTGCTATTTTAAGCTTACCTATTTCATTATCACAATATAGAAGCTTGAAAAGTTTACTGTTTTGATTAGAAACATAATCTACATCCTTCCCCTCCATGCCAAGGGCAGAAAAAATTTCATTTTGTGTAGTATTCTTTGAGCCTATTCCAGCCATAGATAAAGCAATATAAAGACTTGTTGGCGAATAGCTTATATTTTTATTACTTCCACCTAAAATTTTAGAAGTAGACATAAAAGAAAATTGATTTAAGGATTGCTTAAACTTCTCGTCCAATTGATTTTTCTCTCTATTTTTTATCTTACCATTTTCATCATTAAAAGAAGTGTTCTTAGGATAAGTAGGTGTTTTTATAGCTTTATCATTGCAGGCTGAAAGATTTACTAACATAGCAATACTAATGGCATAAAAAAATATTTTTTTCATCTAATTCCATCTCCATATATTTTATTTTAAGGCAAATCTGTTATTCGTTTATATTATTTTATCACTATTCATCCTAACTGGAAATATAATCAATAAATGTATTACTAATGAAAAGTCAACACTTGAAGATTAGTTAAATGAATTTTACCGTTAGAAAATAATTGTATATTGTGAAACAAAGATGGAACTGCCGCATAAAATTATTTTATAAACAAATTTTAAGTATTGTGAAACAAGGTATAGTGCAAAATGAAATAGCCTTTGGTAGGTGGAGCAAAACGATGTTAGTGAATAGCATCTTAAAATCTTAAATAAAATTAATAAAACTAAGCGTCAAATTTTTTAAAGCTTAAGAGCTTTAGAAGAATTGACGCTTAGTTGTAAATTATATTCTTCATGCCACATTAGAAATTAATAAGAACGGGTTCAATAATATTGATTGGCAAAGCCCAAACCCCAAGTAGGTGTATATTCTTTCAATTTTTCATTTACTAAGTTTAATTCCACTACAAGTTTTTTATTCAAAAACAAATGCAATTTAGATTTAAAATTAAATATTGAAAAAATGCAGGCAAATATAACACCAATTGTTGAATTTAAACAGACATTTACCAACGTTGAAATATCCTTGATTAAAATTGAATTGATTATTAAAAACACTAATTGATTTGTTGCAAATAAAATAATACTATGTTTCGGCTTTAGACATGCTATTGAAGCAAGACCCAACAATGATATAAGATAAGGTATAAAATTTCCAGTATATTCATAGTTAGAAAAATTAACATATTGTGCCCAAATCAAACACATTGCAATAATTGAAAGATTTATTGCACCAATATATCTTTTATTTTTAGCAAAAAATAAAGTAAAAATCCCTGCTACTTCAAATATGAACATAAGTATACTTAAATAATAATCAGTATCTATATTTGAAAAATTTAGGATCATCCAAATAATATCTATAACACACAATGATATTAAAACAATTTGGCATCTTAAATTGTTTGTATGCACAATTTCTTTATAAAACTCATCTTTGTATTCTTTTTTAATATCCATCTCTGAAACTTTACAAACATTATTTTTCATAAAGCTGCTCCTTATTAATAATTTAAAAAACAGTTAATAACGCATCAACTTTTATTCATTCCAAGATTATAGCATGAATTTGTTCATTCATTCAATCTTTTTAATGTTAAATAGCAGCCTTGACTTCCTTCAATATCATTATTCTACATAATTTCAATATGCAGAAGTTTATGCATTAATTCATCAAGCCTCTTTAGTTCTTTAACTTCTTCATCATCAAAATCCATATAATTATTATTTTTGTCTATTCCTTCTACCAATTTATTAAAATTCAAAAGTCTAAAACCAATGCACTTGTCACCTTGCATTTTGGAATAGATATACATGGGTCTAATTTTCACATCAGATATTATGGTCAATTCTTTTCCATCGATTTTCCCTTTAGATATAATCAATCGCAGCATATTGTTCAATCGCGAATTTGGAATATGCTCATGGCAGGAAATGAGGTCACCAAGAGCATAAATAATAAGCCCCTGCTTTTGTAAGCCTGAAAAAGGATCATGAAAGGCATACTTTTCCATAGGCTGAACTCCATGAGGATGATTTCCTACAATAACATCTATACCTAATGCCACTAGCCTATGCCCCATATCAATGACATTTTGAATTGGATATGCTTCAAATTCTAAACTCCAATGAACACATGCAATAATCATATCTGCATTTTTCTGAGCCTTTGCTATATGAATCTGTTTTTCTATTAATGAGATATCACAATCAGGTTTATTAAGCCTTATATAATTGGTAAGATAACTTTTCCCTTGCGGTACTGATTTTCCGTTAATAGAAAAAGTATATGAAAGAAATGCAATTCGAATGCCATTTTTCTCAATGATAGGGATATCATCTCTTTGCTGCTCACTGCTAGCTGTTCCTACATGTTGACACCCCTTCTTATCAAGAAATTCAAGGGTTTCAATTAATCCCTCCTCTCCCATATCCAAACAATGATTATTTGCAGTAGAAAAAAAATTTATTCCCTTGCCTTCTTTATACATAAGATCAAAAACTTCTGGCGTATTATTGAGAGCAGGTGCCTTTAGTATATTCTTTGGGACAAAGCTTGCAGCTACAGATGGAACTACTGGCGTTTCAAGATTAGCACAGCATATATCTGATTCGAATAAAAAATCCTCTGCCTCATTCCATAATTTAGACGTATTATCTGTTCGTATATGATGAGAAGCAAGTATATCTCCTCCAGCCGTAAAGCACAACTTTGAAGTTTCGTAAAAACCTTCTGGCAAAGTAAATTTAAGGTTCTGTTCTCTAAAATATTTTTCAATGTTTTTACCCCGCTCAGCCTTTTCTACTGGATTAAAAAAGTATTTATAGCCCCACCACATTTTTTCGCCAAAGTTCATATACTCTGAATTTCCCTCAAGCTCTTGAGAATATTGAAAGTTTTTCTTATGCAGTAATCCATTGATTCTGCACACTAATTTTAGGAATTCCATTGCCATGATACAACTCTCCTCCTCTTAAATAATATTAAGTAATTCATCTACTTCCTTTATCTTTTTTATCTGTGGATTATCAATCAAAAGATTTCCTCTAATCACCATATCGACCTTTGATAATGCTCTCAAATTAGTTAACGGATTCTCTTTTACTACAATAAGATCTGAAGCTTTACCAACTTCAAGAGTGCCCGTCAAATTATCAATTTCAAGGATTTTAGCATTTTTTCGTGTAGCATTATGAATAGCAGCTTCTGCCGAAAGTCCAGCATATTTAACAACATATTCAAGCTCACGCCATGTATTATATTGTGTTACAAATGGACAGGAGGAATCTGTACCAAGTCCAGTCAAAATGCCTGCTTCAGTAGCCTGGAGTAATCCCTTTACCATTCCATCAAGAACAATTTTGGCATTTTCAACATTTATAGAACTCATAAGTGTAGCCTCAGGTTTAAGCTCACATATTGTAACTGCTGCATAAAGTGTTGGTATAAGACTTGAATATCCACGAAGAGATTTAGGGTTATTTAGAAAAAGTTCAATTATTTCTTCATCAAGAGCTGCACCATGTTCAATTGTATCTACTCCTCCCAAAAGAGCTATTCTCACCCCCTCAGTGCTTTCAACATGGGCAGCTACCAATAAGCCAACCTTATGTGCTTCTTCACAGACAGCAGAGATTTCTTCCAAGGTCATTGCTAGACGACCGGCCTGTCCAATAACCCTACTATCTGTTACTCCACCAGTAACGCATATTTTTATAAGGTCAGTCTGCTCATAAACATTCTTACGGACAACTTTTCTTGCTTCCCAAGGAGAATCTGCTACATGAGAAAAGCTGCCAGCTCCATGTCCACCAGTAACAGAAATAGCTAGTCCTGCTGCAAGCAATCTTGGTCCCTTAAGTTTTCCCGAATCAATCATATTTCTAAGTTTCACATCTGAATAAAACAGATCACCAACAGCTCTTATGGTTGTCACTCCAGATTTGAGCGCTGTAAGGGCATGCTCCTTTACCATGCTATCAAGTATCTTCCCGCCAATTTTTGTTCTCAGCATACCTACAATCTTCTCCTGTGACTTGCCTCCACCAATGGCTTTCATAGGTTTTCCACTTCCAAATAAATGTGCATGAGCATTTATTAACCCAGGCATAACATACTTGCCACATATATCTAAACTAGTATACCCTTTCGGCACTTTAACTTCAGAAACTTTTCCTATTTTTTCTATCTTCCCGTCACTTACTATCATAGTCATATCTTTTCTCAAACCAGAATTTATACCATCTATAATATGACAATTTGTTAGTGCATAATTTGACATGATATCATCTCCTAATATATATAATTTTATCTTTAGGCTATGTTTTAAATAAGTGTTGATTTTCACACTTATTTAAAACATAGCCTATCTTTATTGACTTTATGTGTTTTCAGGGATAGTATTATAAATAACTTTTTGAATCTCATTTTTTGGAGGAAATTATATGAATATTACAAAGCTTAAGCAAATCCGAAAATCTAAAGGTTATACTTTATCAACCCTTAGTAGCATAATTGGCTGCACTTCTAGCTACTTGTCTCAATTAGAACGTGGTCTCAAGCAACCGTCCCTAGAAATGCTAAGACGTATAAGTGATTGCCTTGAGGTTCCTATATTTATTTTCTTTTCAGAAGCTGAAACTTCGGATTTGCAAGTTAATAATCAACGTACTAGCGAATATAGTATAGTTAGACATGACAACAGGAAAAAAATTGTCATGCCAGATATATTAACTGAATATGAATTTATCACACCATATAATGTAGATGGAAGTGATAACTGTCGTATCGTTGGAATGTACACTACTCTTGCTCCTGGAAAATGGGCGTGTGAAAAATTAATTTCACTTAATTTCGATTTTAGTGTTTTTATCCTTAAAGGTACCGCCACCGTGAGTTTAAAGGAAAATACGTTGATCCTTCAAGAGGGAGATAGCATATACTTTAATTCAGGAGCTAAACATAATTTTTACAATTCAGGCAATGAACAACTTGTCCTTATTGGATATGGTGAACGTAATAAACTAATATTAACTCACAGTTAATTAACTATGAGTTAATATTAGTTTATATAATATACATTGTCAATAAAGACTATGATACATTATTTACTGTCATAAAAAGAAAAGGCTATAATTTAAAAAAATGCTGATGTGAGCTTATGTCATTATGTCACATCAACATTCTTTTAAAAATAGCCAAACATCCTAAAGGGAGTCTAATACGCAAATACTCTACTTTATATTTTATTTTTCAATACTATAGATAAACCATTTCATTTGCTAAATCATGAGTTCTAAAATCAAAGATAGCTTTTTGAATAAACTATCACACTTGTAAGTCTTCTCCGTATAATTTTCAAATGAGATTTTTCTTCCCATTATTCTAAGTCCTATTTCTTTAAGAGCTTTTACGGAATTAAAGTTAAGATTTGACGTAAAATATCCTGATTTATTTATAGCTGATCTCATTGCTTTATCATACTCAACTATTCCTATAATTTCTACATTTAAATTGTCAATTATTTCACCTATACTAAGCATTTGTCCACAGTTTGCCATTCTGCTGTTAAATCTATTAATAATAATCTTAATATCATAAAATCCTTTTTCCTCTAACTTACCTATGACTCTATCTGCATCCCTAATGGAAGTTATTTCTGGATTAACTACAACTATAGCACGACTCGCACCAATTACTGCATTTTCAAAACCTTGTTCGATTCCTGATGGAGAATCTATAAGCACATAGTCAAAGTTCTTCTTAAGTTCATTAATCAAACCCATCATTTGTTCTTTTTTTATATCACTATTTCTTTTTATTTCAGTATTTGGAAGTAAATACAAATTATCATACTTCTTATCTCTAATTAAAGCTTGTTTTAACAAACATTTATTTTCAATTGCATCTACTAATGTATAAACAATTCTATTTTCAAGCCCCATAATTATATCTAAATTTCTAAGTCCTGCATCTCCGTCAACCAGAACAACTCTTTTTCCCATACTTGCAAGTGAAATTCCTATATTAGCTGTTAAAATTGTTTTTCCAACACCACCTTTACCAGATGTTATTACAATCACTTCTCCCATAATTTCATCTCCTACTGTATGTATTTAATTACCTTATAGATATACAACTTGAAAAGTTAAAATTGTATATCTATAGTAACTGCTTATTTAGACACTTTTTTATTGGCATCTTTGCAACTAGCCTGGATGACCTAATATTTTCTATCTCATTACTAATCACTTTAATATCTACTGCCGATTTATCTATCTCAAAATATTTTGCAATAACATCTAGTATTTCAAGTTTTATCATTTCCAGAATTTCACGAGATACATTATTTCTATCATTTATCAATATAAGCTTTAATCTTTCATTAGCTATTTCCTTTGATGAAGGTTTATCAGAAAAAATAATCAAAAATATCCCCTCCTATTTTAAATTAAATAATTTCTTTAGTGCATGTGTAAACTTACCATTATTATCCTCAAAAATTTCAAAAGGAACCTCCACTCCAGTTATTCTTGTAGCAATATTCTTAAATTTCTTTCCAATATTAGTGTTTTCATTTAGTACTATAGGTTCGCCTTTATTTGTAGATATGGTTATTAATTTATCATTTGGAATTATTCCAATAAGTTCAATTTCTAAACTATCAATTACATCATCAACGTCAAGCATTTCTCCATTTCTCACCATTTCATAGTCTATTCTATTTACAATAACTTTATGGTCAGTGAAACCTTTTTCGTCCAATTTACCGATAACCCTATATGCGTCTCTTATAGAAGTCACTTCTGGATTAACAACTATTAAAGCTCTATCTGCTCCAACCACGGCATTTTCAAAACCTTGCTCAATTCCCGCCGGGCAATCTATAATTACATAGTCAAATTCACTTTTAAGCTTATCTATAAGTGCAATCATTTCTTCTGATTTCACATCACTTTTATTTTTTGTCTGTGCTGTTGGAAGTAAAAATAAGTTTTCATTTCTTTTGTCTTTAACTAACGCCTGCTTCAGGCTGCATTTTCCTTCTAAAACATCAACAAGCGTATATACTATCCTATTTTCCAATCCCAAAAGTACATCCAAATTTCTAAGACCTGTATCCCCATCAACAAGTACAACTTTCTTTTTCATAGCTGCCAGTGCAGTGCCTATATTAGCTGTAGTAGTTGTTTTACCCACTCCGCCTTTACCAGAGGTTATTACAATAACTTCTCCCATAAAAATCAACTCCTGTAAAATAATCTTTCATTTTCTTCCGCATATACTGTCATAAACTTTACTTATTACAAATAAAATATCATAAATTGTGGTATATATACTGATGTTGTAAAAAAATAGCCTTGGAATGTAAAAAATCATAAAAAAACATACATGCTGCTTATTACACATGTACGTTTTTCCTAAAGATAAACCAGTATATCTTTATCTACATTTCTTCTAATAAATAGTTATAGTACCTTTCTTTTATGGCTACTATATTAGAACTACTTATAGGTATAGTCGTATCATTACCTATAAATATATTTGCATTTTCTATCTTCAAAATATGATTCATATTTACAAGAAAACTTTTATGACATTTAAAAAATCTTTCATCTTCAAGACTTTGAATAAAATCATCAAGTTTTGAATAAAAACTAATGACTTCACCAGATTTTAGGTATATATTAACAACCCTTGCTTTGCTTTCTGCATATAAAATATCTTTATAATAAATTCTATAAGTTCCTTTTCTATTTTTTATGATAATTTGTTTATTCTCTTTGTTTAATGCCTCTATAGCTATTTTAATAACATTACTAAGTTTCTCTTCATTTACTGGCTTTAAAATATAATAAAAAGCGCTAACATCATAGCTATCTATAGCATAGTCTTTTGAAGAACTGACAAATATAATTTTGCATTCCTTATCAAATTCTCTTATTTTTCTTGCAATATCAATACCATTAGAAAATTTCATATAAATATCTAAAAATATTATGTCTTCTAACTCTTTAGCTGAACTGATATGGTCAATAAGATCTTGTCCTTCACTGAAGGAACTTATTTTAAAAGATATGTTTAATTCCTTAAGCTTCTTTGATACATAGTGAGAAATTATTTCAAGTTCTTCTTCTATATCATCGCAAATTGCTATATTTATCATCTACATCACCAACTTTATTTTATACCCTATTTAAAGTTCATGACAACACTTACTTGAAATTCATTATAATTATAATTTATATTAAAATAACCATTATATTTTTCAACTATTTTTCTAACATTAGATAACCCTATACCATGTCCCTCACCATTTTTAATTGTTTTTATAACATTGCCTTCTTTTTTTATTTGTCCATTAAAATTATTCTTAATTTTAATTACTAACTGAGAGCCTATAATTTGTGCTTTTAAATTAATAAACTTTCTGCTTTCATTAGCAATATTATTGCAAGCTTCAATGGCATTTTCAACACAATTACCTATAACAATAGACAAATCAAGATTGTCCACCTTAATATCTTGCGGTATATTTACATTAACATTAAAATCAATGTTATACTGAGCAGCGATACTTACATAATGTTTTAGTATTGAATCTATAGTAAAATTCTTGCATAACACCCCAACACTTTGGCATATTTCATTTTCATTAAGTTTTTCAAAATATTCCGAGGCCGCTATGTAATTTTTAGCATCTAGCATTACCTTTATTGCTAAAAGATGATGCCTTATATCATGCTTAAATGCATAATAATCATTAAGCGACTTATTTAAGTTTATGTAATTTTGTTTCTGCAGCTCTAGCTGAGTATCTATAATTTTAATTTTATATTCCAATTCTATATTTTTGTTTGCAGACCAAATTGCAATAAAAATTATTATGTATGATAATATAATTAAAATTACAAATAAGAGGCTTTTAACTAGCTCCTGGAAACTCATAGTATTAAAATCATACAATTTATATTGTATAATTAAAAATATAGAAATTATGATGCAATAAAATGATATTGTATTTATCACTTTATTATTCACTAATGTTAACATTTCTTTATAGAATCGTCTAAAATAAAAATATGTTATGGGTATAAAAGCTAATTGAATAAAAATTCTAAGTGCTGAAAATGGGAATTCATACAAATTAATATTTTTAAAATTAAATAAGCCTATTATATAAGAACATATTATTAAAATTACATTTGAAAATAACCATGTAGTTAACATAGTAAATAATTTTGTTGAAAAACTTTCTTCAAAAACTAACTGGAGATAAATAATAAAACTAAAAGTTATAAGATATATTATGTATTTATAGTATATATAGTATCTAAAAAGCACATAAGAAAGAATACATCCCAGTACTACCATTAAATAATTAATTAAGAACGCAGTTATGGAATATTTAATACTCTTTTTTCTAGTAAGCAGCAAATTGATATATATAAAATTTATAAATACTATTACACTAGAGCTTGCTAAAAAATTCATGATTTTCCCCCTACATTCTTTATATAATATTTTCTCTATATGGATTTTATTATATCATAAAAAATGCCACCTAGACTTAATAGTCTTTAGTGGCATTTTTTATTTCTTAAAGATAAAATTACAAAACCATTTAAAAAAACAACTCTCCAGGCTTATATCCTTCAGGTAATTCTTCTTCACTTAAAAATTTGAAATTGTCATCTCGAAGTATTGGTAAAAAGGCTTCATATGGAATTCTAGAGAATTCACAGCCGTACTCGCTTGCTCCAAACCATTTTCCCTCTTTGCTGCTCAAATTTAAATCTCTTGTAAATTTTGTATAGTTTGAGCAATCATGAACTACAAGGTTCCAATTTTCTTCATCGGCTATTTTCATGAATTTTAAAGTTAATTCCCTGCTCCAAGTTGGTGATATATAGCCATGCCTAGAAATATACATATTTTCTCCGTCATAATTGCCTATGTTATTTTCATTTAAATGCAATTCGGCACAATTGATAAAATCCAGTTTTGTATCCAAAATTGCCTGCTTTTTCTTAAAGAAACCTTCAAAAAGCTCAGGTGTCATTGGAGTTTCAATACCTACGTTTTTAATATATTTTTTTGCTATTTTTATATTTTCAATAACTTTATCAGAACAATTAGAAGCCCCTAAATTAAATCGTATTTCATTAAGACCTGCTTCTCCTAGCGCCTTTAGGGTTTCTTCTGTAGCTAAAGTTCCATTTGTATATAAATGTTGATGAACCCCTGCTGTACTAAATTTCTTTATTACCGAATAATATTTTTCAATTTCCATGAAAGGTTCTAAATAAACGTAAGCAACACCAGTAGGTTTCTTATGTATAGAAAGAAGTAAATCAATATCCTTTTCATAAAATTTTGTTTCTCCAATTTGCCACATACCTTCACCAATTGGTGGAATGTTATCTAGTTCTCCATAATTATAACAAAATTTGCATTCTACATTGCATTTGTTGGTTTTTCTAATTGCACTCAAACCTGTACCCATCAAACAAGAAATACAGCCTTTTGGAAACTTATCTTCGCTTCCCACATAAAAAGTTCTATCCTTTAAAGTCTTCAAATTTTTAATTTCAGACATTAATGTATCATTTCTATAATCGATTGCCGCCTCAATTTGTGCAAAGGTAGCGTAAACAATTTCCTGTTGCCTTGTCATAAGTTCTTCTTCCTCTGGCAACATTGCAAAAAATTCAAACCAGGCAAGTGCATCTTTTTTTGATATTTTCATAATATCCTCCTCTATAGTTGGTAGTGTAAAGCTTCTACACTATTCTTTTTTTAATAAAAGTTTTTTGCTCTTTCAAGAAAAAAACAATGCCCCTCCCTTTTTTCTGTTATGCTTGAATCTACTAAAAACAAAAATAACACAAAAGGCTGTCATTGTCCTTAAACTTAATTATAACTTATTTGGTTTTGTGTAAGCAAGTGCTTGAAAAATAAATTTTTAGTAGAACTGAGTGAATAACTCCTCCAACTATAGTTCCAATTGGATGAAAAAGGTTAAGCAGTGCTATAGTAAATAATATTTCTTTATTTACTATAGCACTGCTTAACTATTTTTCAAGATTTAGTTAAAGCATCTACATCTTAAAGATTTTCTCCATTAGATTCAATTACTTTTTTATACCAGTAAAATGAATCTTTTCGTGATCTATTCAAGGTTCCATTTCCAGCATTATCTTTATCTACATAAATAAATCCGTACCTTTTTTTCATTTCACCAGTTGATATACTAACCAAATCAATACATCCCCACGGAGTAAATCCAATTAAATCTACACCATCCTTGATTGCTTCTTTCATCTGAATAATATGATCACGCAAATAATCAATTCTGTAACTATCATGAATAGAACCATCTGCTTCTACTTTATCAATTGCTCCTAATCCATTTTCTACTACCATAATTGGCAGCTTGTACCTTCCATATAATTCATTCAATAGATAGCGTAAACCCTTAGGATCTATCTGCCATCCCCAATCGCTTGATTTCAAATATGGATTTTTAACTCCCATAATAACATTTCCAGCAGTTCTTAGTGCTTTTTCATCAACCGTCCTGCAAGTGCTCATATAATAGCTAAGGCTATAAAAATCAACTTTACCATTTTTAAGTATCTCTAAATCGCCTTCTTTTATAGAAATTGAAATTCCAAATTCATCAAACATGCGCTTTGTAAAATACGGATATTCTCCTCTTACCTGTACATCCCCACAAAAATAGTTCATCCTCATATCTTTCTGAGCTAATAATACATCATCAGGATTGCAATTATATGGATAGATACAGCCTCCTGCAATCATACATCCAATTTTAAATTCCGGATTAATTTCATGACCTAATTTTACTGCTTTTGCACTGGCAATAAATTGGTGATGCAAGGCTTGATATCTTTTTCTTAATTGTTCCTTTGTATCAGGAAGCCCCATTACTTGTGCAGGACCATCTTCACACTTAAATCCACCAGATAAAATGTCGCCAATGCTCATTGTAAGACAATTTATTTCATTAAAAGTAAGCCAATATTTAACCAAATCCTTATATTCAGTAAACAATGTATTGCAGTATCGAATATAAAACTCTATACATTTTCTATTCGTCCATCCATCATATTTGTTCATCAAATTATACGGAAGTTCATAATGCGAAATTGTTACTAATGGCTCAATATTATATTTCTTACATTCCTCAAAAACAGATTTATAAAAATCTAATCCCTTTTGATTAGGCTTTTCATCATCTCCATTTGGGAAAATTCTCGTCCAATTAATGGATATGCGAAACATACGAAATCCCATTTCTGCAAACAATGCAATATCTTCTTTATATCTATGATAAAAATCTATTCCTTCATGTGATGGATAATAAACGTCACTTTGTATTGTATTTGTAAAATAGCGATGTTTATCTACAGCACCACCTGTCATATGATCACAAACACTATCGCCCTTTCCATCTTCCTTCCATCCGCCTTCAACCTGGTTTGCAGCAGTAGCTCCTCCCCAAAAAAAATCTTTTGGAAAATCCATTTTTCTTTCCTCCTTTTTAATATGCTTCGTCACCTTTATATATAAACATAGTTATAATAAATGTTGCAATAAAGCCAACTATGATACTTATTGCCATATAGATAACATTCATTTTTGATGGTCCTACGAAGCCTGCTATACCAAAAATACCTGCACTTCCTGCAAATGCATAAGAATATACCTTCATTAAACCAGCAAAAGCCGCTCCACAGAAATTTCCAATCATTGATGCATACAGTGGTTTCTTCAATCTTAGATTAACACCAAACATTGCAGGCTCTGTTACTCCACCTATAACTGCTGTAATAGCACTAGAGGCAGCAGTTGATTTCATCTTTTTATTTTTACACTTTAAGGCTACTGCTGCAGAAGCTGCTCCTTGATTAATGTTAGATAGCACACCAGCAGTACATACTATTGGCTCATATCCAAAGGAAGCAAAAGATTGGAACATATAAGGAACTAAAGCTCCATGCATACCTGTTATTACTAAAAGTGGATATACTGCTGCTAAAAGTGCGACTCCAAAGAAACCTGTTGTATGATATAACCACATAATAGCTTTTGCTAAATATACACCTAAAAATGCACCGGCTGGTCCAATTAAGCACAAAGTCAAAGGTAACATTACTAAAATAGTTCCTAGTGGTACTACTATAACTTTCACTGAATCAGGAGAAATTTTTTGAAAGAACCTTTCAACATATGCCATTACAAATACCGCCATAATTATTGGGAAAATAGTACTTGAATAAGATGTTGCATAAATAGGAATACCAAAAATAGACATTGCTACTTTTTTACTAACATTTGCTACCATAGTTGGATGTATTAAAATTGCTCCTAGAAGCATTCCTAATCCCATATTAGTTTTAAATTTATTTGCTGCTGTTGCCCCCAAAAATATAGGTAAGAAATAGAAACCAGCATCAGCTGCAAATGTTAATACTGTATATGTTGGCATTTTAGGAGTAAGTAAACCACACATTCCACCCAAAATTATAATAACTTTTAGCATACCAGCACCAATTAGTAGTGGTAGTATTGGTATTAAGCTTCCAGAAATTCCATCTATAATTGCTGCAAAACTAAATTTCTTTTTATTATCTAAATTTTCGTCTATAGCCTTTTCAACCGCAAATTCAGCCTTTTTACAGATTAAATTATATACCTCTCCAACTGATTGGCCTATAATTATTTGCAATTGATCATTTGACCATTGTACTCCAATTACTCCATCGATTTTCTCAATTTCACTTAACTTAGGAATGCTGTTATCCTTTAAGTTAAATCTTAATCGTGTCATACAATGTACAAAATTACTTATATTATCCTTCCCCCCTACAAGTTCTAATACTTTTGTTGCAAGTTCTTCGTATTTTTCTTTCTTTGCCATTTTTTATCCCCTCTTTTTAAGTATTTTATTTATATGAGCTTGTGAAAAATATAGGTATTCTTTTTACGAGCCGCTCGTGAGGCTTCATGTGCGGTATAGTAAAACCTATAGAATACCTTTTTTCACAACCTCATATATATTGTGAAAAATCAACTAGCTATCCTAAAATTAAAAAAACCGAAATGACACGGTTATCTTCGTGCCAGTTTCGGTAATGCCTCCATTATGAGTTACAATCCTTAATTTATTGTGTTATTTTTTAAAATTCTTCCAATGTGTATCATCAAATATAATATTTCATCTTCTGTAATTTTTGAATTTAATTTTTCATCTATAATAACGCTGATACGCTCTGCACATTCATAAATTTTAGCGTTCTTTTCTTTCATAGCCTTAAAAAGCTCACCATTATCATCTAAAAATTGCTTATTCTCTTCAATTCGTTTTATGTAATATCTTAAATGTATTACGAATCTGTTATAATTAAACCCTTTTCGGTCAATTTTAGTTTTAAACTCCCTTTCAATGATACCTGTGATTTCTTCAATCAGCTGCTCTACATCTAAGGCTGTCTTTTCACTAATATTTTCTTCTTCTGCATTAACAAAGTGCATTGCTATGTTTGTTATTTCACTATCCGGTAATTTCACAAATAATTTTTTTTCAACTAGCTTAACTGCATATCTTCCAAGAGAAGTTTCTTCTGGATACAATTTCTCTATATCATAAGAAAACAACATCTTCATCTCTTTAAACTTTTTCATACGCTTTATTGCAAAATTAATATGATCTGCAAGTCCTGGTAAAAGATTTGGATTCAAATTACAGTTTAGAGTCATCTGTGCCTTTTTAACAATTATAGCTGATATCTCAAATATATCTTCTGGAATTTCTTTTAAAAGTTTATAAAAACTTTGATCCATCTTATAGAATGTCATAGAAATAGTACTAAGGTCTGTTATTTGGTACGGCATCGCCTGAAACCCAATTCCTTTTCCAAAAGCAATCAATTCATTGTCATTATTATCCAAACAAATAGCTACATTATTGTTGATTTTTTTGATAGCTTTCATGAATAAAGCCTCCTATTATTTAAAGTTAATCACTCTGCTCTCTCCAGCTATAACCTGCGTATTACCTTTTTCAATATCAATATTAAAACCATCGCCATTTGTTATTATCATAGGCGTAATTAGATTTACATTATTTTGTTTCATAATATCTCTATCTATTTCTATAATCGGTGTTCCCTTTTTAACTTTTTTACCTGCTTTTGTTATTTCTTTGAATCCATGACCATTTAATTCTACTGTATCAAGACCAATATGTACTAAAATTTCTGCACCATTTGCAGCTGTAATTCCAAATGCATGTAAAGTATTTGCTATCATTGAAATTTCCCCATCACAAGGTGCACACACTATATTACCATCAAATTTAAATGCTATTCCATCTCCCATAAGCTTGTCTGCAAACATTTTATCTGGCACATCTTCCAATTTAATTGTTTCTCCAGTTACTGGTGCATATAAATCATTATCTTTTTTCTTTTTAAACATATCAAACATATTTTTTCCTCCTTTAGCAAATAAAAAACTCTCTTAGATATTCCACAAAAAGCAAGCTAACAGTTGCTTTTGGGTAATGCCTCTAAGAGAGTAACAATCCTAATATTTATTTTAATCAAATCAAACGATTACATAAAGCATTATAATTAAATTGCTTTAGTTAAACGTTTAAATAAATAATATCATCAAATAATGTACTTGTCAATACTGATTTAAAAAAAATAGACCAAGGGCTACCCAAAAGGTAAGCCCTATGGCTATTTTTCCATATTGTAGTGAAATACCTCATCTAACCAATCAAACATAACCTGATGAAACAGTGCATGATTTCCCTCCTGACAATGCTCTTCTGCACCTTCTTCTATGGTAAACACACGAACTGTCTTAGGGGCTTTGATTTCTTCCAGTAAAGTATCTAGCTGGTCCTTTGATACAAAATGATCTGTTTCGCCCATAGTAAGCAAAACAGGACATTTAATTTTTCCAGCAATGCCTTTTAAGGATGCCTTTTTCATCTCTTCAAACAATTCATATCTATGCTTCAAACCAAATACCCATTTTCCATTATTAAGCATCCATCTTAGGTTAGAATTATGCTCCTCTGCCATGGCAAGCATTTGTTCTCTTTTTTCTATTGGAAGGCTTAAAATCTGTGACAATTGTGGATTTTGATTGATGGTAGAATCAAACGTGTCATAAAATACATTAAATGCGATGCAAGCTTTGATTCGCTCTTCAAATGCTGCTGCGCGTGGTGCAAAATAACCTCCAAGACTCATGCCAAGCAATGCGAGTCTTTCCATATCAACTTCTGCTCTTGTTTCCAAATAATCAAGAGCAGCCTTTACTGGAACTTCTGAATCATGGCGCATGAAAAGATTCTGTTTACGAAGTGCCTCTCCCTGTCCAGGCATTTCAAATACAAGGCAGTGATATCCTCTTTTAATTGCTGGAGCTACGCCACAAAAATACAGTTCCTGCAGCGTAGAATCGTACCCTCCAATGAAAACAAGGACTGGACGCTTTTTCAAATTTGTTTTATGATCTTCTATAGCACCATAAAAATATCCTTTTAGATAAGTTTCTTCATATGGGATTTTTACAATTTCAAAATGTGAATCTAATAATTGCATCCCAGCTTCAAAAGACATGACGCTTTTATTAAAATTCTCCATTCTCCTTTCATCGGTTCCGTCTAAAAAGAATTCTCCTGTTCGATAATAATTGTGAGCACGTAAAAATGCTTCCCTCGCACTTACCTTATGTTTCTTTTTTAAGCAATCCTGAGCAGTCTTATAAGTTCTGTCCGCTGTCTTTTTCCATTCCAAAAACCAACTGTCAAAATTTCCTTCTTCGATATTTGCTGCTGTTGCAAGGCACTCGCCAATTTCTGCTCCTTGATAACCAGCATAGGTTGCTGCTCTTAATAATTCAAATGAAAATGCCTGATCCTTAAAATAAAATTTCATATTTTTCCCTCCTATATATAAATAGTTTCATCGTTGTAGTATTTCCTGTCTAGTTTTATTTCATTGAACATTCAGTGAACTAATATTTTAAAAAATTACCTAGAAAATACATGCTTATATTCTCCAGGTTAAAAGTGTATAATCGACAATCTGCTTTAGATACGTCTCTCTGTCACTGTGATACATTTTATGATTTTCAAAGAATACATCTTGCACAATATAAGAATAAATTGCACTCCAAAACTGATTTACCATCATAAAGATATCAAAAGATCGAATTTCTTTTCTATCAACATATACCTGTATTCGTTCCATGGTCTGTTTTATAAGAAGATTTACATGTTGATTAAAACGATTCGTATACTCTTCTGAAAGGGCACTTTTTTCTTTCAACAAAATCAATAACACATTTTTATCTTTCGCAATATATGAAAAGAAGATGTGTCCAAGTGCAATTAAAAGCTCCCTAATTGGCATTACTTCACTTAGTGAATCAATTTCAGCTTCTACCAATACATAGCGTTCATCTAAAAAATCCTTTAATATAATCTCCAGCATTTGTTGCTTTCCTTGCGGAAAATAATGATAAATTAATCCATCTGCCATTCCGATATGCCTTGTTATTTCTCTTGTCGTTGTTGCATGATAGCCTTTCATAGCAAATAATTCTTTAGCAGAATTTAAAAGTTGTTCTCTCCTTTCTAAAGCCTGCAGATCACGACTTGTAAGATTTGATGTTTCCTTTTTTGACTTCATTTCATTCACCGCCTGTTCAATGAATATTATATAACTAAATTTTTAGAAAAGCAATCTTTTAATTTAGAAGTAGCTTTTGTTATTTTCAAGGAAAAAGTCACGTTTTTCGGCAGATATTTTCCCAACCTTATAAGATGTAATAGAAGGACTTCTTTTTTTATGTTCAACATAACCTTTGAGTTAATTTTTATTCAATACCTGAATTTATCTGCCGATTACCGGATAATTTTATTTTAACATTAACACTTGATTCTTTTTTAGCTTATTATTAAAAATAATATATAGTATTACTCCAATTAAAAAGGTAATTATTTCTGTAATAGTCATAGACCATATAACACCATGCAATCCAAAGAAATTATTCAATACTATTATGACAGGAATAAAAAGAATTCCTTGTGTAATTGACATAATTGTTGATGGCGCTCCTTGACCTGATGCCTGAAAAATCCCTATAAACAATGTTGTAAATCCATTAAAAAATGCAGAAATAAGCATGGCAGCCATGATATAAACTCCAACACTTAATACTGCTGGATCGTTAGAAAACAAATGAATAATTACATTTCTAAAAATATAAACTAAAGTAACAACCCCGCCTGATAGTCCCAAAATCCATAAAGCTGATTGTTTTATACTGTCTTTTAATCTCTTAAAGTTTTCATTAGAAAAATTATATGCAATTAAAGGTATAATTCCAAGTGCTAGCCCCATTGCAAGAAATTCAGGTACTTGTACAATTCTCAAAGCAATTCCAAAACTAGCTACTACACTTTCTCCATATCTAATTGAATAATTATTTAAAAGAAGAGTTGTAATAATTAAAAATCCAGCTAAAAACAATTCAGAAACCCCAATTTTATATATCTCTATCTTATCTTTAAGAGAAATATTAAAGTTCTTAATAAATCCTTTTAAATTCTCACTTTTTGTTTCCAGGTAGTAAACATAGTAAAAAGATGAAGCTATATTAGCTAAAATCATTGATAACGCTACACCTACAACATTAAATTTAAATACTAGTATAAATAATGGGTCAAAGATAAGACTAAAAATTGTACTTACAACCATTCCAAACATTGATTCTTTTGATGCTCCTTCGGCTCTCACAACTTGCTCCAATGCAAAGTTCATTACAATTGCAAAACCACCAATGAACATAGTTAAAGAATAACTTTTTGTATAATTAATAATAGTAGAAGTATCTGCCCCCATAATCTTAACAATAGGAGTAAGTGCTATTGTTAAGATTATTCCAAGCAAAATTCCTATGATAATACTACTATAAAAAGTATAGCCTGCTATCCTCCTCGCTTTCTCTACATTTTGTTTTGCAACAAGACGAGTTATAAAGGTTCCTCCTCCAGCTCCTAACATATTTCCAAAAGCCATCAATATAGTGAAGATTGGTAGTCCTAAAGTAACAGCAGTTAACATATTAGTATTGTTCAATAGTCCAATAAAAAAAGCATTAATAACGTTATATATTGTACCTACTGACATACCAATCATCATAGGAATAGATAAATGTGCAATTGCCTTAGTGATTGGTGCATTTTCTAAATAATATTCGTTTGACGATTTTTGTTTCATAATCTCATCCTCCAAAATAAGTATTCTTAGAATTCATATTCTTAGAATTCTAAGTTTTTAGGTATAAGTTATTATATTAATAACTTATAAATTTCTGTCTACTTTCAAAAGCAAAGCTAACAAAGTCTCCTTTTCTTGCTTAGTCAAGCCTGCAATAATATTTTCCTCTGTCTCTACCACTGATTTATTAAAATCTTCTATCAATTCAGCACCTTTAGGCAATACATATATATATTTTAGTCTCTCATTCTCTTTAGGTATTCTTCTTTCTATATATCCTTTTTTCTCTAATCCTTGAAGCATACTTGTAATACTTGCTTCTGTACGTTGAAATGCTAGTGCCAAATCTTTTTGAATAATACCATTGTCTTGATGTTCATAAATATAACCTATCATGCGTCCTTGTTGAGAATTTACCCCTAGCTTTTTTACTTTTTCATCAGCACTGAGTTTCATTTTTATGGCAATACTTCTTATTAATTGTGAATATGGTGTTTGTATAGAGTATTTAGAATCAGTCATTTAAATCACTCCTAAAATTAACTTATAATTCTAACTGTTTATAGTTTAACAATTAGATTCTAAAGTGTCAATATTTATTTCTATATTTATATTATTTCTTTCATTAAAATCAGGTAAATAATCATTATGAGCCCGCTTTGTTATAAGAAACAAACCATCGCTATTCTGAACTAGAACGTGTACAACAAGGCAAAAGTCGCCATCCGCTCTAGTCTTGCCTCGAGGATGAGTTCGTCCAACAAGACTTTTATTTTCATCGTAAATGTCTAACTGTTCGTCCATTTGTACCTCCATAGCTACAAATATAAGTTAACTAAATTAACCATCAAACCAATATACTAAGTGATTATTTAGACTTTATACATAATAAAATGTAAGGAATTACAAGTCAGAACTTTTATTAAATTTTAACATGAGTGAATTGCAAATAGGTGTATATCCTATTTTTTGATAAATACTATTTGATGTTGGGTTTAATAAATCTGTGTATAATACACACTTTGTAAACCCTTTATCTAATGCGATTTGACTGACTTGAGCTACGCATGAGGAAGCGTAACCCTTTCCACGATAATAAGTAGGGGTATAAACAAATGATACGCAGATAGCTGTTTGCGTTTCTTTTGTATATCCTGCCATAGAAACAGGTATCCCATTGTATTCTAAAACGTATTGCTTTTTTGTAGATAATCGGTAATGATATGAGTTTGCATCTTGTGGTATAGACATTTGTGTATTCCCATAAATATTTGCTGCATTAAATGCTTCTGCCCAGTATGGGAAAAAATGCATATCTTTTCCGTTTAGCAAACGAACAGCACCAAATTGTTTTATATCTGGGTTTACTGCTTTAAGTTCATATATGCGTTGGCTCATAGTTGTTTTAAAGTTAAGTCCCTTTACAGTGGTATATTCTTTAGCAAAACACTCTGCCAAGCTTTTTTCGGTTGTTACACCAGGAATATCATGGTCTTTCAACCCATCCACCAGACATCGTATAACTTCAGAACTAATTATATTATCTGTTGCATAAAGTGCTATATTATGCGGTGGTGTCATTAAAGCGATAAGCCGAATACCGTTTGCATCTGAAATAGTTGCCATAAGCCATTTTATAGGGTCACGCCAGTCTGTTTTATCTTTTCCTTCATGTCCAATAATTATATTGCCAAGAAGAATCATATTCTGTGCCTCGTGACGCATTAGCACATCATAAGTATCATTGTAAAACTCGTGTACATCCGTATACAACTTGAATTGCGGTTTGGGGTTGTAACTCATAAAAGCATCTCCTTTTTAATTTAAAATAATTAATGGATATAATATTACTAATGTCACTAATATCACTCTCACTCATACAACCACCTCCTCCGAAAATATAAATATTGCATAATCTAATACTTCTTAAAGTATAACACAGAAAACCATTTTATTCCACACAAACCGTAACCTCATTCTGTGTGTTCCTCTTACCATAACCCTTATCTTCCCTATCAAACGAATAAAACTCTCCTAAATGGCTAAATTCCACTACTTTTACGAATCTACTCGACATAGTCCTACTACGTTCTCCACGTGCCCCGTGGCAGGGAACATATCCACCGGCTGAACTTCCTTCACTTCATACCCAAGTTCACTTAATATTCCTAAATCCCTACCAAAAGTTGCAGGATCACAGGAAACATAAACTATAGTCCTAGGTCCAGCATTTGCTATAGACTCAAGAAGAACTTTTTCGCAGCCCTTCCTTGGTGGGTCAACAACTACAACCTCTGACTTTATTCCTCTTTCAATTAGCTTTGGAATTTCCTATTCTGATTTTCCAACAATAAATTCAGCATTAGTTATTTTATTTTGAGTAATGCTTTCTATAAGCTCTTTCTTATATGGTAAGTTTTCATTTACAGTAACTAGATTGCTTATTTTCATATAACCTTATCAGCGTTATATCTCAGTTATTTACATTTAATGCTATATAAATTTAATACCACGTGAAAATAAATAATATCTTAATTTACCATATCTGTTTCGACTTACAGGAATCAGCTGGCCACTATTTAGTTTTGCTGAATAAGTGTTTCCAAATCTAGAATGTTCCACACTCTCTATTCTAGAAAGCGGTACTAAAAAAGATTGATGGGTGCGAATAAATCCATAATCAGAAAAAATTATTTCTAACTCATCTAGTGAGGAGTTTACTTTATACGATTGATTATCGCATTGTATAAGAATCTTTCTATTCTCCTTTGCTATATAACATATATCAGTTGGCGATAAAAGTATAAAACCAGTTCCAGTGTCAACCGCTACTAGATTATCCTGTACTTCTTCGTTAATCAAGCTTTTATCAAACCGTTCAAAGGTCTTTTTCAACCTTATAATATCTATTGGCTTAATTAAAAAATCTAATGGTTCATAATCGTAACTTTTTGCCCCAAACTCAGTATGGCCTGTAAGAAACACATATTTAGTATTAATAAAATTAGATGCTATATATTCCACTACAGTGAACCCATTTGTATCTGGCATTTCAATATCTATAAAAGCTAGATCTATCTTTTTACCTTCCATAATTTTAATAGCTTCAAGAGCACTTTTGGCACAAAAAACATGCTCAGGTGTAACAAAATTTGTTATGGATTTGTATGATTGTTTCATTGAATACGGTTCATCATCTAATATCAATACATATTTGTTATCAAAATTCATCTACACACCACCCATCTATATATTAAAAGGTATCTTTGCAATAAAATGTACTATATCCCCTTCAAGTCTTGTATACACTATCCCTCTGTATCTCAATGACAATGTATATATACTACTTAGACCAATTCCACTATGTCCTTCTTTTGTTGTATATCCTTGTTTATATACATCTTTCATCAATTCACCTTCTACTATATCATTTTTCAACTTGTTAGCAACGTGGATTACACAAAATTCTCCTCTTTTCAATATATATAACCATATTCCATAAGACTTATCTGTATGAGTTTTCGTTTCGTCAATAGCATTTTGAAGTAAATTGCTAATTATCTTATTAGTTTCATACACATTAGTGGCAATATTGCTCATGTCATTTTTAATGTCAATATGCAATTCTATTCCATCACGTGCCGAAATCATTCTAAAATTATTTATAAGTGCCGATATTGCTGGATCTTTTATTGGAAGCAGTGTATTCATAGCAATAGAATCCTTTACTAACTCATCTACATAATTTTTACAAGAATCTATATTTCCCTCATATATCATTCCAGCAAGAGTTTGTACATGGAAGTTATAATCGTGCCTTTGTGAACGAATAACATCCATAAAACTTTGCATTTCATTTCTATATTGCCTTTCAAAAAACATATCAACCTTCTCACGTTTATATGCAATCATTAGCAGCACTACACTAATAGTTCCAAAATAAATTATTGTGAGAAAAACAATGATAAATATAAGGGTTATTCTATTCCTTTCTTGTACTAAAATAAAGCTTGCTCTCTCCACAATACATTGCATAATTATTAACATATAAATTTGCCAAATATGTATGTTGATTTTTTCATTTTCAGGTTTATTCTCAATAAAATAATCCTGCCACTCTGAATCCAATGAGTACTTACTAAAAAAAAACACTGCGCAAATACATATAAAAAAAATTGAGCCCTCTATTCCATAACTAATTGTTCTATCAAAAATAGCAGGACAGCTATATTCTATAAATTCAAAAATCGATTGTGCCCCTTCTGCAATTAGGAACAGTAATATACAATCACTAAATTTTACTTTTGCATGAAAATGTATAATCAAGGCTATTAGTAAAAATACAAAGATATTAATAAAAACATAATTATACATTTGGATATTTATCTTAAAAAATATAAGAAGCAACTGTACAATTATGTTTATAAATTCTATAAAAACTATATCATATATAATGATTTTATTTAACTTATGCATAAATATCAATGAAATCATCCACGAAACAGCAGGATTAATAAAAAGATATACTATATTCATTATTCTCATGCTCCTCCCTTTGATATACACTATTCTATCACTATTTTAATAAAAGCTGAATAGTTTATCATGCATCATCCGATATTTTTCAAAGTTAAATTAACATTAAAATACCATCTACATTTAATAAATTCACATTATCAAACATAAATGGTATTTTCAAGTTTCAAGCGTTTTATCTTTAGATAAACCGTTTCAACTACCAAAATCAATTTGCACTATAATGCTTAGAAAATAGCATTTTAGTACAAATAAATTTTGAAGTTTCAAGCGTTTTATCTTTATTTCTAGCTTAACATTAATTTTATAATCTCTTTATCTGTCTGCTTCATACCAACTTTTCCTATATAACCAACACAAGAAATTGTTTCCTCTGTCTCTTCCTTCAATATACCCGTATATGCTTCATACGCTTTTCCTTGCATTGCTAAAAAATGTGCCATCATCGCTGCGTCTAAACTCGAGGCTATTTTAGCTGCACAGGAAATTTTAGCACCATCACAAATTATACCTGGAATATTAGCTAAAGTATTATCTATAGTATCTTTAATTTGTTTTATTGTTCCACCTGCCATATAAGTAATAGCAGCACCTGAAGCACAAGATGCAGATACTGCACCACAAAACGCAGATAACTTACCAATGAACTCCTTTTGATATATTGTTAGTAAACTGGAAAATGCCAATGATCTATACAATATCTCTTGAGAAATATTTTTTTCTCTGGCATATACAATAATAGGTACAGAGGAAGCTATTCCTTGATTTCCACTTCCGGAATTTATAATAACCGGCATTTCGCATCCGTCCATACGTGCTTCTGAAGCAGCAGCCGCATGAGCTTTCATTCTTGTTATAACAGCCTCAGGATAAGAATATTTAATTATTCTTCCTATTCCTAGCCCATATTGTCCAGATAATCCTTCATATGCTATATCCATATTACACTTAATCTGAAGATCATAAATTTCTTTTATTTTGCTTATTTCTATAAAATCAGCAAAGTCTTTTATATTTTGAATATTCAAACCAGAGCGATCTGCATTTTTTTCTTGAGATACCTCATTTTCTCCTATTTCAAATATGACATCTTTGTTTTTGGATATTTTCACTATATTTGTATGTGAATACTTAACCTCTACACATACACAATCTTCATCATAAAACTCCTCAATGATAAAATGAAGTGGTATCTCCGAATCTAAAAATTCCACAGAGCATTTTCCAGCTTCCACAAAATTCTTCACACTTTTTCTGTGCTCTTCGCACACTGCTTCTAAAACATTCATATTTCTTTCAGCATCACCACCAATAGCTCCTAATGCCACTGCTGCTTCGATTCCAATCATTCCGTTAGAATTTGGTATAGTAACACATCTTACATTTTTTATAATATTACCACTGCATTTAGCAATTATTCTTTCAGGATCTTTACCAAGCACTTTTTTACCCTTCGCAGCTGCATAAGCAAGAGCAATTGGTTCTGTACATCCCATTGCAGGAATTAATTCTTCATTTAAAATAGCAAGAAAATCTTTTTCTAATTTTTCATCAAACATAGACTTTTCCTCCATCCTAAATATTCATTATTTTAAGTTCTTCTTTTTCACAATTTTTAAGTGCTTGTACATGTCCAACAACACATACAGCATTCTCATTAGCTATGGTTTCCAAAATATTAAGGTATCCTATCAATTTATCCTTATTTACTCCTAGCATTTCTGAACGATCCTTGCATCTGTCCTCATAACTTATAGCTCTGAAATATTCAGAATCTGCTAAAGCACCTAAAGCTTTTGGTGATAATAGCGGTTCTGTTTTAGCTATGCTGCCAATAATAAACTCATCTAGCTTATCAACACTTTCACAAAATTCACGAATATATTTTGAAGCACTTCTATAAATTGATAAAGATCTTGCTGCATTTGGATCACGATAGGAATAAAACATTAAGTCACCAGTTTTAGATACACTAAATCCAGTACCATAAGCCCCTCCTTGTACTCTTATTTCATTCCAAAGATAACTAAGTGAAAGTATATTTGAAAGTACTTTTAATCCTGCAGAATAATCATATCCACATTTATATAAGTTAGAGCAAAGTGCGGAATAAGAAATTTCAGCTGGTATTTGAATTCCTTCTTTCTTAGTTGTTTGTAATACCACTTTCATACATTCCTTTTCAATAGATCCTTTTGGAAATACACTAACCAATTGTGATATTTCTCTAACCTTTTCTGAAGCTGTTACACTAACCACTAAATGAGAATTAATAAATATTTGTTTTTGTGAAGCTGATACAAATTGTATAAATTTATCCTTATCCGTCTCATACTTTTGCACAAATCCATGTATCCATTCATAGAAGCTATACCCTTCTATTGCTTCTGCTACTGCTCCTTCAGCTGAAAAATGAGCTGCAGCACGTTTGATAGAATACATATGTCCACTCGTAATAATTTCTTGTCGCAGTCCTTCATCCATTTGCTGTAAGATTTCTTTTATCTTATTATCTTGATCAAATTTTGTTTCAGTTAGCACTTCTTTTATTATTCTTATTGCATCTTGAAACTTTTCTTCTAATACACTACATTTAACAACAAAATATGGATTACAATTTTCAATGTTACCTGGTTTACTAAATACTTCAATACCAAAATCCAAATTACCAAGATTAGTCTTAATATCTCTCTTTAGTTCTTCTAAATTATTATTCTTGGTTGGAAGTTCACCAAAAAGCTTTGACATAAATGCTAATGAAGTTAACTTATCAAATTCAAAATCTGCCAAGGAAAAATATAAATTTAAATATATAACTCCCTTTGCTAAAGACGAATGAAATAATACTTTTACATTTTCTTCAGCATATACCTCTGTTTCCCTTTTTTCTGGCAGTAGATTTACTTCTGATAGATTAAGTTTAGGTATTGTATTTAATTTATCCTTTGTATCTGAAAGACGCTGCCACTCCTGCAATTTATTGTTAAGGTTTATAATTTCTTCCAGTTTATCTTTGTCCCAGCAATTCTTAATATTAATAAGCTTTTCTTCTTCTTTTTTCCTTTTTTCTTCCCCTAAGGTTTTTGAAGGGAGTGAATATAATACTGCCGTTGTGTCGTCTTCCAAAAATAATTGTTCTGCTAATTTAACAAAATAATCAGTAGTCAATTTTTCTCTCAGTGATTTAAATATATCTTTATAAGTTAAATATAAGGCAGGATCTCCACCATAAAGCCAAGATTTCAATACATTAATATTATTTGTTATTGCTCTTGGTTCACTGCTTTCCTTACATTTAAATTCCTTTTGATTAATAACAGCTTCAAGATCTTTTACTGAAATGCCATTCTTAACAATTGTTAAAATTGTATTCTTAATGGTTTCTTTTATCTCATCCTTCTTTTCATAATCAGTATTCCAAACCTGAAGCAGCATATATGGCTGAAGTACCCACTCTATCAATTGAATACTAACATCCTGTCCTAATTGTTTTTGTAAAATTGCTTTTTTCATTGGTGAATCATTAGAGCCTATTAAATATTCCGCCAAAACACTGATTGCAAGAAGTTTTTCTCTTTCTTCCCATGTACCCACTATTTTTCCAAGTGTCATATGGGATTTTCCCTCCAAAGCTTCTTCTTGTGAGATTTCATAATAATGAACTTTTTCATTGAATTTTATAGGTTCTTGAACTTTTATTTCAAACTTTTCATCTTTCTTTTCATATTTACATAAATACTCTTGATCAAGCAAAGATAAAATTTGCTCTATATTTACATCACCATCTAAATATATACGTGAATTGGATGGATGATAATATGCACTATGAGCTTCAATAAATTCCTTATAAGTTAAATCAGGTATCTTTTCAGGCTCTCCTCCTGATACGTATTGATAGCAATTATCTGGAAATAACATTCTATTAATGTCACTCATAATTGAAGTATAAACCGATGAATAAGCACCTTTCATTTCATTAAATACTACACCTTTATATATTGGGTTTTCAGCTTTATCATTAATTTCATAATGCCAGCCCTCTTGGTAGAAAATATTCGGATTTTCATAAATTGCAGGCTCAAAAACTGCATCCAAATATACTTTTGCTAAATTTATAAAATCTTTATCATTACGACTAGAAACCGGGTAAAGTGTTTTATCTGGATAAGTCATTGCATTTAAAAATGTATTCATAGAACTTTTTAATAACTCTACAAATGGTTCTTTTACTGGATATTTTTTAGAACCACATAATACTGAATGCTCTAAAATGTGAAATACACCTGTATCATTTGTTGGTATGGTTTTGAATGCAATTGAAAATAACTTATTCGAATCTGATGTCTTAAGCCATACCAATTCTGCGGCTGTTTTCTCATGTATCATTTCATACATAGTTGCATCTAATTCTTTAAATTCTCTAGCATTGGTTACTCTAAATCCGTGTATTATTGAATTTAAATCTAAATTCATCTTTTTTCCTCCTTGGCCAAATACTCTATTAAACTATGTGCAGCAATATTTCCTTCGCCAACAGCTTTTGTATATTGATATGGTCTTCCTGTACAATCTCCTGCCGCAAAACATCCTTGAAGATTGGTTTCCATTTTACGATTAACAGCCATGTGACCATCATCTAATTTAAGATCTGGTAACAATGTAGATAATGCAATAGAATCTCTCAAGCAGAAAATACCATCAATCTCAACTTTGCTTCCATCATTAAGCTCAATTCCTTCAACCTTTTTTTCGCCCATAATAGCAGTTGGTTTTGTATTATAAACTTCAATATTATTTTTACTTATTTTATAATCCTTATAAGTTGGAAAGAAATAAACCTTTTCCGCAAGATTTGAAAGATATTCTACTTCATGTTCAAATCGATTTGAATTACTTATTACAGAAATAGTTTTTCCTCTATATAACATGCCATCACAAGTAGCACAATAGCTAACACCTTTTCCAACTAAATTTTCTTCACCAATTATCCTACCCACATTGGTAATTCCTGTAGCAAGAATTATAGTTTTAGCCTCATATACATTACTTCCAGCCATTAAATAATAATGATCACCTAAAAACATAATAGAATTTACCATTTCTTCTGATATATCTAATTTCATATCTTCAACTTGTTTTAAAAATGATTCTAACATTTCTTCACCAGTTACATTTGAAAGTCCTGGATAATTCATTACCTTTTCAGCTTTTTGTATCTTTTTGCTTAAGGATTTACTTCCAAGCCAAATAAATGACTTTTGATGTATTTTTAAATTCAGTGCTGCAGACAATCCTGCAGGTCCTGTTCCAATAATTGCTGCATCAAACATTATTTTTTCCTCCTTTTAAAGATAAACCACCCTGAAACTTAAAATTTATTTGTACTAAAATGCTGTCTTCTGGGCATTTTGGTGCACATAAATTTTAATAGTTGAAGCGGTTTATCTATACGCCATGCCTTCTCCTGCATTTTTATGTTTCATTACAAAATCTCTGTAATCAATACTTGTTTTAAGTATATCTTGTGGAGATCCGCTTGCTGCTATTTTGCCCTTCTTTAATACAATTACATTATCTGCATTACGTATTGCAGATAAGTTATGTGCAATAATTACAACAGTACGATTCTTCATAAACTTTCCAAATCCATCTACTACAGTTCGTTCACACTTTGCATCTAGGCTGCTTGTAGCTTCATCAAGAAGCAGATAATCAGGATTATGCATAATAGCACGTGCAATTGCCACACATTGTCTTTGTCCACCAGAAAAATTTCTTCCCTCCGGTGCCACATAACTGTCAAATCCATCTGGAAGACTTTCAACTAATTCAGTTAAATTGGCCATCTTAGCAACTTCTTTTAATTCTTCCTCTGTTACTTCACGCTCACAGCCATATACAATATTTTCACGTATTGTACCTTCCATAAGTGGGTGATCTTGTGCTACTAAAGCAAATGCCTTTCTCCAAGAACTAACCTTAAAATCATTTATATTAGTATTTCCAAATAAGATCTCACCTTGGTCTGTATTATAAAATCTTTCTAGCAATTTAAACATTGTAGTCTTACCAGATCCATTAGCACCAATTACTGCAGTAGTCTTATTTTTAGGTATTATACAAGTAAAGTCTTTCAATGTACTTTCTTTATCACTATACGCAAAGTCTACATCTTTAAATATAATATCTGCATCTGGAACATCCAGCTCTAATCCTTTATCAAGTTCTTCACTTTCTATTTCAAAAATTTTAGTAATCCTTGCTAAGGAACCTATTGTAAGCTTAATAGATCCAAAGTAACTAATAAAGTTTGAGAACATAGATGCTAAAGCAGTAGAAAAAATATAGAAAGTCACTATATTTCCTGTTGTAAGAACATGCTTACTAACTAACATTCCACCAAATATAAAGGTTATTGCCATACTAAAAATATTCAGACCATTTGTAATTACAGAAGATAAACCTTGTACCCATCCAGTTTTTATATCAATTTTATATTGTTCCTCAAATTGCTTGCTTCCAACAGCTTCTTCTAATTTCTGTGTATTAGAAGCCTTAACTAAATTAAAATTCTTGGTACGCTCAATCAAATATGTAGTTGAGTCAGATAGAGTAGCTTGAGTTCTCTGACCAATCCAATATTGAAGCTTTCCATATCCCCATCCTACCAAAGCACTCACTGGAAGAAGTAACAAAATAAAACTTGCCATAGTACCATTAGTTAAATACATTTGAACCAAATACATAACAAATCCAAAAATTAATGTGAAAGCTGAAAAAATTGTTGTAAATAGAGTACTTGCAAAATCACAATCCTTAGTCACACGACTAACAAGAGTTTCTCCCTTATCAATATCAAAGTTCTTTTGAGGAATATACATCATCTTTTTCCATAGTTTTTGTCTTAACCTAAGATTAATCTTTTCACTATAAACACCTTGCAATATATAAGAAATAATAGTCATAACTGCTACTAGAGTCATTGTTATTGCATATGAAACCAATAAACCATTGCTAATAGACCCTTTACTATCCACTACATTTCCTGTAATTTGCTTAGAGAATGATGAAAATACATACATAACCAAGTCTGACAAAATTGTTAAAATCATTAATAGCCAAGGCAGTTTTATTTGTTTAAATATCTTCAAAAACTGCCTAAATGATACTTTATCTAAAATACTATTCATTTCTATATCATTCTTCTTCAAGCTTCATACACCTCCAAATAGGACTGTTCATCTACCAATTCATGATATAATGAACATTTATCCATAAGTTCATCATGAGTACCACATGCCTCTACTTTACCATTATTCATAACTACAATCTGATCTACAGAAGCCATTAAAGAAAGATCATGGGTCACTGTAATGATGGTTTTTTTATTGAACTGATTAAATAATATATTTTGTATTTCTCTAGCTGCAGCTACATCCAAAGCACTTGTTGGCTCGTCAAGTAATATAATATCTTTATTTTTTAACAGCTCTCTTGCAATCACCAATTTCTGTCGCTGACCTCCAGACAATGACTCTCCCCAAAGAGAAATATTTGTATCAAATCCATTTGTTTGGCTTGAGATATATTCAAAAATACCAGCTTTTTTTGTTACCTCCACTAATTCAGCATCTATAACACTTCTAGTTATTCCATAAGTAAGAATTTCTCTTATTGAACCGCTGAAAACACCTGAATCTTGCTGAATATAAGCAAAATGTTCACGATATTCACTAATGTTAAAATTCTTAATATCTGTCTTTCCAATTTCAATTGTTCCAGCTTCAGGGTCATACAAGCGTTCAAGCATATTTAAAAGTGTAGTCTTTCCACTTCCACAAAGTCCAACAATAGCCGTAACTTTTCCTTTGGGAATAGTTAAATTGATATTTGAAAGTGCCGCTCCCTCGCCATATGAAAAACTTACATCTTTGAAAGATATATCTTCATTTTCAAATGGCACATTAGTATTCTCAAATTCAACTTCTTCATCTGGAGCATTTAAAATATTTTCTAAACGAGCTGCATAACCTTGCATCCCCTTTGCGCTTAGCCATTGTTGAACTAAAGCTCTCATTTGTCCATTTATAGTAGGCACAAATAAAAAGAATGCCATCCAAGCTTTAACATCAATCTCTCCTTTTCGTAAAAGCAACGCTCCCCAAATAACTGCACATACAGTCGCAATCACATCAGTTAAAAGAATATAACCTACAGACGATGCATTTATATAAGCTGATTGCAATTTTGCATGGTATAATTCTAGTGCTGTTTTATCCCCGTTCTTTTCTTCTTCTTTTTCATTTGAATATGCCTTTATAAGATTTAAATTACGAAGTCGTTCAACCAAATAGCCTGTAAGCCCACCAATCCTTGTTTGGATTCTTAAATTTGTACGATACTGCCATCTTCCTACAAAGAAAGCATAAATAATATAAATTGGAACCATTATAAAAAGTGATAGCATAAGCTTTATACTATATTGATTTACCGTCATAAAAGCACGAACCAAATAATAAATACAAGGTATTACTCCTACAATAAATCCTACAACACTGCTAACTGTCATAAGTGAATCATTAGTTATTGCACTAAGTAAATTTTCCGGATCATTTTCTTTATAAAAATATGTCTTAGAATTTATCATTTTTTTCCAGACTATACCTCTTAATTTTCTAACTGATCTTCCTTGTGCATACATACTTATAACACTTACTAATGCAGATACTATTAATGTAATTACATATAAAGTAATAACTTTTATTATTACCTTTGAACTAAAATCTCCACTATAAATTGATGCTGTAGCACTTGGAATACGAGTAACCATCTCAGAATTCACCATTGATACTGCTGTAGCAAAAATTATTAATATCCATGACATTTTTGCCTTTTTTAAAAAGCGAAAAAATTGCATCCAGTCCCCAGCTGTTTTTTCCTTCTTATTCATATTTTTCATATAGTTTTCTCCTTCCATTAAAGATAACCTCCCTGAAACTTGAAATTTATTTGTACCAAAATGCCATCTTCTGGGCATTTTGGTGCACATGAATTTCAATAGTTGAAGCGGTTTATCTATATAAATAAGCCATTTCAAAGCCCCCAATTTAACACTTTAACTTGATAAATCGCAAAATATATATAAAACTGGCTGTTGCATTAAGAATCTTATAATTTTTATTCTTAATGCCCCAGCTCTAAAGATAAACCACTGTGAAACTTAAAATTTATTTGTACCAAAATGCCATCTTCTAGGCATTATGGTGCATATGAATTTTACATAGTTGAAATGGTTTATCCATATTTATTATTCATACATGCATTTTGAAATACATTCTTCTACTTTATCACGTCCCCATGCTCCAACAAGACGGTCTTTTATTTCTCCATCATTTAAGAATAATAATGTTGGTGTTCCTTCCACTTTAAAGCGATCCGCATAGGCAGGACTTTCTTCAATATTACACTTTACAAGGTTAATCATAGGATTATCAAAAATGATTTGATTAATTACTACATCTAATACTTTACATGGTCCACAATGATCTGTATAGAAATCTGCTATCCAAATTCCCTCTTTTGTTACCTCATCAAATTTTTCTTCTCCAACTTTAATTACTGCCATTTTCTTTTTTCCTCCTTAACAATTCATTTTTAACAAATTCGACAAATTTCATAGTTAATTTTGAAAGCACATCATAATGAAGCATTGGATCATATTCATCTACACATTCAATTCCAAGAAGCTTTGAATAAATTATGCACTGCTTTGCCTTAATAGCATACCATTCACTACGGGCATTTATAAAATCTGCTAAAGATTCTGTTCCAAGTAATCCTTTTATCTCTTCTGGTTTTGCAGTATAAAGATCTATATTTTTTTCCTTTTTAAATGATTCATGAAAGAAATCCGCTTCTAATTCACCTAATATTTTAATTTCCTCTTCTTCTGGCTCATCAAAAGGAATGTCTTTCATTATGTTCTCAACCATTTGCATAACCATAGGAAATATCGTATTATCCATCAATTGTTTTTTTAGATGCTCTCTATATTGTTCAATTGTTTCAACATTTTCAATATTTTGAGCCTTAACCATATCTATAGATATCTCTGGGACATCCTTACGTTTTACTTCCAAAATTGTAAATGTAACCGGGATATCATTAATTGAAATTTCTCTTTTATCACCTGTACACATACCAATCATATTTTCTTCTACAGTTTTGTCATATAATCCATTTCCAACAACCAACATAAGCTTTGGTTTATTAAACTTGGTTATTGTACTTACTATTTCAAAAATAACAGTATCACCTTTAGAAATCTTTTCTTCTTTTGATAATGCTTTTAATGTTAAAAAACTTTTTGTAAGACTCTTCTTCATTATTTCATCAATTTGTCCTTCATCTGGTATTAAAGAAAGATCTAATGAATCAATATACTTTTTTACATCTATATTACCTTTATAATTAAATTTCATAAACTAAACCCCCTCTTTCTATTTTTTTAATAGTATCAAATAATTAAAACCACTACAATCTCTATTGACTATCAGGTTAAATTTCATGTCAATTTGAACATTATTCATGTAGCTTTGGTAGTGCTTTTTTTCTTGATAATCAAAAACTCTTAATATTATTATATTTTTTCCATTAATTTATCAAAAACAGAGCTTTATATTTAACATTTTTCAACTTATAAATAAATATGTTCAACTCTTTTATAACCTCAATTAGAAAGTGACTCCTCATAGCTTATAAATCAGGCTTTGAAAACGAAAACTTAGTTAAATATCATCAAAGCTATTGTCTTTTAAATATCACATAAAACTAGATACACTTAATTTGGGTGGCATACTTACCAACATGTGTATGTAGCATAAAAAAAGGGGGTGTCACATTAGCATAAAAAAATATGCTAATGTGACACCCTCCTTGAAGCTGGCATATACTTCAATTCTTTTTATAAAAGCGAATAGACTTCAAATTCCTTATCAAAATGGTAACCCAATTTTTCCGACAAATTTACTGAATCCCTGTTTGCTGCCTCCCATCCATGGTAAATACATCTCTCAAGACAAGTCAAAATTAATCTAGCAGCACAGGCTGCAGCAAGTCCCATTCTTCTATGCTCTTCCAAGGTTCCTATCGTTATTCCAATGGTACTTTTGTATGTAATATATGAGGATGCAATGCAAACAAGTTGTCTATCCTTGTATATTAAGGTGTTGATTCAAATATTTAACCCACTGCAGCCCACATGGAGTAATAATCTTATATCGAGCATTCTCCTCTAATATCTGCTCAATTTCATCAAGGTGTTTTACCTCACCCAGAAGGTAGCAAAATTCTGCTGCAATAATAACAGCTTCTTCTGGATATACTACATCGGAACGCAAAAACAGAAAGAACCGCCACAAAAATGATAATCCTCTCTGTTTTCTATTCTGCATATATATCTTCGTTCACACAATTTGTTCATGCCTTCTAAAGGATGTTTTGTGAGGACTGCCCCGAGCTTGCTATCCATCCTCCATTTTTAGAGCTGATTTATTCAATACTGGGTATCCATCAAACCATAGATGCTCTATTAACGTTAAATGGTTCAAATCAACCTGTGTATTAACCTATATCATTTCTCATGGAATAACCTATTTTTCTAGTACTACATACTTTACCTTTCCGATTAAATTATTTTCTATAACAATAGTCTCAACTTGCTTAAATTTTGTTTTACTGATTAAATTATTAAGTTCCATACCAGAGATAATTTTCTTATTTGTACATCCCAAATATCTGAAGGTAGTGTTATTTTCAATTCTTTCTGCATAAAAATTCATTATGGCTCTTCCTTGATCAAAATTTTTAAATTCTTGCCACATTATAAATTCTTTAATTCCTTCGCTTTCATTTGTTACCATTTCAATGGGAGTTTTATTCTCCTGATTCTTATACTCGGATATGTAATCAAAAACCAAACGACCACCAATTGGCAATTTATCATAAATATAATTAAACATCGCCGCAGTTTTTTCAATATCATCAAATAATAGACAAATAGTAGTGGCTGGTATAATCGCTAAGCTAAATTCTTCCTTTATATCTAAATTAAGTACATCTTGATTATACCAAACAATATTTTTTTTCACACTTAAATCGGACTTTCTTACTTTTTTATCCAATATTTTTAGCATATCCTTAGAATTGTCAACACCTATTACTTTAATTCCTCTTCTAGCTAATTGCAGTGTAATTCTACCATTACCACAGGCTAATTCTAATACATTACCACCTGTCGTATAAGCGTTTTTTAAATAAATTCCTACCTCCTCATTATTAGTTACGTTTGATTGACTTTCGTAAAATTCTGCAAAAAAACCTTCATAGAAGTCAATCTTTGATATATCACTTATACTCAACTCATTAATTTGTTTAAATATTCCATAATACTCCATTTACTTTCTCACCTCACATAATGTACCTTTTCAAATTAAAATACTCATGCTCTTCTCTACTGCTTAGAAGAAGCATCTTTACCCTTTGTATACTTTTGATGTATTCTGCTCTTTAAATACCTACTAATCAACGTTTAAATATTGAATTAGTCTAGAAACTCTATGCTTGTACCTGAATATTACAGCCTTCTTACATTTCGCTGTGATTATTCTAAACTTGTCAAAAATAAATGCCTTCATCCTTAAAAATTTTATTGACAGAGGAAACTTATCATATATAAAATTTCTTTTATAATTTTTTTACGTTTATTTATTAGTAAAAACCTACTTTAATCAAACACTTAATTATATATTATTAAAATAATCGAAAATTCTCTAAGACTCTCTTAATTGTATTTGAAATAAAACTAATTTCATCGATTTCGACTATATATGGCAATAAAAAATATATACATGAACCTAATCCTTTACCATGATTCCAAGAACATATAATTCCATTCTGTTTAAGTAACCGAACTATATAATATAAATCAGTACTATTTAGAGGTGTAATACCATCTTCTTCAACTAATTCAATGGCGTTCATTAATCCTATACCTCGTATACTATAAACATATTTATTTCCAAGTAAATCACTCATTAGACATTGCTTGAAAAACGCTCCTTTTTCTGAAACTTCACCAACAATTTTATTACCATTTTCGGATATCTGATTAACTGTTGCCAGCGCCGCTGCACAACATATAGGATTTCCATTTTGAGTGGAAAGATGAAATAAAATATCTGATCGCATACTAAACGCAGAACAAATATTCGATGAAATTACAACAGCTCCCATTGGCAGATAACCATTATTTAACCCTTTTGATAATAAAACAATATCCGGTACAACCTCAGCATGTTCAAAAGCAAACATCCTTCCAGTTCTTCCCATACCAGTCGAAATTTCATCAAAAACAGTTATGATATTATTTTTAGCTGCAAATTTACAAATCCATTTCAATAAATCTATTGGCATAGGAATAACACCTGCTGAACCCAAAATTGGCTCTATAAATATAGCAGCGAGACTACTTTTTTTGGTCTCTAGTATCAATTTTACACTTTTGCAAATATCCTCTATTTGTTTATCTTTTTCACGTATAAAAGGAAGAGGAAGTTCAATAAATCCCTCCAACAAAGGTTTATAGGCATTGCGATACTCACCTTCATATGTACTTGCTGACATTGAACCAAAATAGTTTCCATGATAAGATTGGTTAAAAACAGCAATTTCACTTCGCTTTGTATTCCTAAATAATCTTTGATATTTTCGTACAATTTTAATGGCTAATTCGGTAGATTCAGATCCTGTACATGTAAAAAACACTTTTTTCATACAAGACGGCATAATAGATATTATCTTTTTAGCTAATTCCTCTTCAATTTCATTTGAAAACATTTCTGGATTGGCAAATGGCATTTTCTCCATCTGCAGCATAATTGCTTGCTTTATTGCCCTATTAGAATATCCTAAAGGAACATTCCATAATCCACTGTTTCCATCTAAATATCTATTTCCATCTAAATTATAAATATACACACCATCTGCGTGAACAATACATTCACGTTCCTCATTAGGTCCACTCATAGGTAACCAATAATTACTCATATCATTCTTGTATGATGCATTTGGAAGCAATATACACCTTTCCTTTCTTTTAGATTTGTATTGATATCGATAAACTCAAGCATTTCCTCTATACATAGCTTTTGATGGCGAAATATAATTGAACCACTTAAACTTAAAAATAACTATGGTAGCTTCCAAAAGCTGATCTTCAACTCAATTCATTTGAGTTGAAGAGCCTCATCATAGTTCTTGAATAAACCTTACACTACGGTAACAACGTTGTTAACTTTCTCATATAAAGCAATTACAAGATTTTATCATTTATATTAACAAAGACACTATTCTAAGTAAAACTATCAATATTACTATATGACCTTGAAACGTTAACTTCTCATAATTGACACCCTATACATTTAGAATATTATTGTTAACCTTATCCCATGCATTCTGAAAATTAGTCTCACAACACTCTTCGCTCCATTTGTCCACAAAAAAGTTTCTAGTTTCATCATACCCATACCCTTTTTGAATTGCTTCCAGTACAAATGCTAAATAAAATCCAATCTTTAAAACTCGTCCCTTTAATGGATTTAAGTAATAATACTTATTATCATACTGAAATAAGAAAATATTTTGTGAAATAGGTTTCTTTGCAGAAATATTACCAGGCAATAGCAAAGAATATTTATAATTTGAAAATATCATTTCATTAAATTTCATTTTACTATCAAGTTTAGTATATTTCTCAAGCATTAATAAAATATTTTTAATGTTAATAAAGTCTGGAATTTCAGGATGTTCAATTATCATTTTACAGTATTCTTTAGATTTAATACTTTCAGGTGGGAATGAACACTTTGTACACCATCTGCTCGCTGCACAATTTTTGCATTCACGAGCAACTTGTGTTTGTTCAATTATTTTTTGCCTTCCTGTAAACTGTGTATACTCGTCATCATCAATACAATATCCGCATTCACTTTTACCTCCACATGGTGATATTGTACCATCTTCATAAAGAAACAGACGCATCTGGTAGAGTAAGGAACATCGATTAGCCCATCTACACTCATTTAATAAATAAAATTGATGATCCCTTATTATTCCTGTTTGCGCAAAATGAGCAGTATCTTGTAATAATGAATCAAAATCATCTTTATCCTCTAACTTTAAATATTGTGTTATTTTTTTGCTTCTTTCCTTGAAAAAATCACTATACTTTGAAAAACCGAATTGTATTTTTTGTTTTTTGCCATCAATATCCATATAATTTTTACTAATTGTATTTATATGATTATAGTATCTTTTTTTCCACTCTCTATATTTACTGCTATCCACTTCTGAATTAGGTATAAAAATAATACTATTAATATCCATATATTGTGTAAGTTCCAATTTATCCATTATTTCAGCGTTGTGAACAAATATGTGCTTTGATTTTGAAAAAACATAGGAGTTAGGATACTTACCAGTAAGCATAAGACATAAACTATCTGACATATATTTTTTAATTTCAGTTTCATTTACTCCAGCTTCGACATCAACAAATGCCGATATCAATTTTTCAAAAGTAATATTCTGTATAGTTTCATTATTATTGTTGGATATATCGTATAAGTTTCTTACAACTATTGCAACTTTATTATTAATTGGGTATAAATATTTACTTTCTACTTCAGGTATCATCCATATCAGTTGAATGTTAACCTCTGATTCAAAAATTTTCTTGCATAATTCATTAATCAAAACTATGTTGTCTTTATTGCAGTAAAATAATAAAACATCTAAATCTGCATCTGATATGCAAAAAACAATATCATCTAAGCAATTACATGAAGATAAATCTAACACTCTATATTCCTTGCTTATATCATTTGCATTTAAAACATTATCTGTATTATTATTAAAAATATAGATGCCATTTAAATATTCTATATAAATAAATCCTTTGTTGCTCATACTATTCACTCCCTCTATTACATGTGCTTCAATAACCAGCCACCGTCTACAACAAGGTCATGACCAGTTATCATACTTGCATTATCTGACAACAAAAATAAAACTGCTTCAGCTACATCTTCCGCCTCAGCACACCTATGTAATGGTATGCTATTTAGCCATTTATTTCTAAATGCTTGTGTCAAAACTTCATTTCTATTGGTTTCTGTATTCAAATATGTAGGTGATACTGTATTGACACGAATATTATATTTAGCCCATTCTAAAGCCAGCACTTCAGATAATCTTATAAGTGCAGCTTTACTTGCACAATAAACTGAGCGATCATAATTTGGAGCACTTCCATGTTGTGAAGCAATACTAACAATATTTCCTCCGCCATTTTTCATCATATGGGTTCCTATATATTGTGCTGAAAAAAAGAATCCTTTTAAATTTAAATTCATTACTCTATCCCACGTATTAATATCAATAGCAACAGCTGAATTTATTTCATTAGTACCAACGATATATACAAATTGTTTTATTTTATATGTTGTATTAATAACAGATGATAATTTATCTTCTATTTTTTCAAAATCAACAACATCTACATTCACAGATGCTATTTCTACATGTGGAGATTTTATATTTATTTCACGTATAAAACTCTGTAATTCACTATAGCGCGATGGTTTATCTGCTAATATTATAGCTAAATCTGTACCTCTATCTATTGTCTTAAACACAATTTGTTTTCCAATATCGCTTAAAGTTCCAAGGATTAGTAAAGCATCTTTCATAATAACTTTCATTCCTTTCACTGTGCTCAAAGCACAAAAACATATTAAAGTGATTAATATTTATAACTCTATAAATAATATAGATAGAATCATTCTATTTTCTCAATCCAATGCTTTTAAGTAAATAGAATTAGCACGGATATCTCACTTCAACAAGAAAATAACTCCTTTAGTCTATTCTGATCAATCATAACCTTTTCTTTGGTGCGTAGTTTTTCACAAATATCCTTATAAAAATAGTAATCACAACATTTTGATTCAGTGCACGTTTTTTTATCCATTATATGATTTGAAAATAACTTAACAAATACTAATTTGGGATCACAAAATGATTCATTCAACCATTTACATACTTTACTAGAATAAAAATAAGTTAAGTACGAAATAACCTTATCATGACTTAAATCAATACTTCTTCCATGAAGATAATCTTTCATTGCATTATAAAAACGCATCTCTTTCCTATCCTGTTTAGGCAAAATTGACATAAATTTTTCCATGTAAGTATAAGCAATCTCATACTTTTCTTGCATAACCTCGCAAAGTATCAGCATATAAAGCCATCCTAAACCAACATTCTCAGCTGGATAGTTCTCAGTATGAAGTAAAGTTCCTGACAATGAAACTAATGAACTATGCATGTCATTTGTTCCAAAATTCTTTAATATATAACCAAGATAACGTACATTATACAAATTTATCTCAGATGGTCTATTTATTAGATCACTAATAGCATACTTTAATGCGATATTTTTAAATTTTTTCTCATCCATATGATTCATTTCTGACATAAATGGTATAATAATGTGATAACTAGGAAATCCCAAAATAGAAGAATCTCGAATATAAATGTCATATTTCTCATCAATAACATCATTAATTATATAGTCAATTATATCTTTATCATTTCTATTTTGAATATCCTTACATTTACTGAAGTCAAATGAAGGTTTATCAGAAAAAACTTCGTATGGGTATTGTCCCCGTCCAGTATGACAAATGTTACTAAAGTTATCATCAGTTTTTACAATGTCATTACCAAAATTAAACTTACTTTTTTTACAATACTGATTGAAATCCATTCCTTGGCTTGTTTCAGTGAGCACTCTTTCCATTGCAATTCCAATATCAGGATGGCATCCAAATTTAAGTCCATAATTTCCCTTATCTAATTCTATTGAAGCTAATGCAACCACGGGAAACTTTCCTCCCAATGAACAATCCTTCAATACAAATCTATAATCAGATAATTTTTCTAAAGATTTAAGTCTACTTTCTATCTCAGGAAATTTAGCAATTTCCTCATACTTGTAATCAGGTAATGCATATGAATTCTTTACTATTTCATTCTGCACATACCTTTCTATAACTTCACTAAATCCTTGAATTAATGCCTCACGTGCTGTATTACCCGCGCACATACCATTACTTCCATAAATGCATGTATATAGAAAATATGGTATATAAACAACATCCTTTTTTCTGACTGAATAAAAAGGTACCATAACCCATAAGTCACCTTCACCTGTTACTTCTAATTCAAACTTATGTAAGTTCTGCAACACTTCTAATTTATTCTCATAAGACAAATCACTTAAATTACATTTTTGAAAAAGCATATCAAAAAAAACTGAATCTAAAGACGCTACTTCATCTGTTGTCATCAATTTTTCATCCGGCGTAATATAATAATTCTTATGTCCCTCTAGATATCCTTTTTTAAAATAAAACTTTCTAATCCATCGATTTTGCAAACGTTCCATTAGTTCCGCATATGCACTTGCCCTAGCATATTCCTTAGTAATTCCTTTTCCATTACTTCCTATACTTGTTCCTTTAAAACTAACACGTAATGAATATGTTTGAGCTGAACTTACCGGCATCCATTCTTCAGTAACTTCAGCGCCTAAATTTTTAAGGATATCTTTAATAAAATTTACTGTTACTTCTGGTTTCTCGTTTTTATAATGTTTTTCAAGTCTATTATCCATTTCAATATCTCCTTAATAATTATATGAAATTGAAAGCATCAATTCTTCTTATATATCTTTGAAGACTTGGATTAATATTTTTAGGATGACGCCTGTGTAAATCTACAGTACTTTTGTAATATGCATTTTGTATTTCTTTTGCTTTCATATATTTTGAATCATAAACCGCACAAAATGTGCTGTAATGATTTAAGTCATTATCTAATATCTTAATATTATAGTCCTCTTTATGTTCCCAAAGAGCTGTACCTGGAAAAGGAGTACATACTGTAAAATTAACAGATGCACCTAAGCTTGCTACTTCTTCAGCAATATTTAATGTATCATTAATAGTCTCAGGTGTGTCATATGGTTGTCCAATAATCATATTGGTTGATGACATAATTCTAAGTTCATTACACCAATTAAATACATTACGTATTTGTTCCATGGTAATATTCTTTTTCAAACTATCAAGCATCTTCTGACTTCCAGCTTCAACTCCAAATTGAATATTGTTCAATCCCGCTTTCTTCATTTTTGTAAGAAGCTCTTTTGTCATAACATCAACTCTTGATTCACAATACCATGTCATACCTAAATCCTGACTAATTAGTTCATCTAGAAATTCATTTAAGCGTTTTACACTTGCTGTCATGGTATCATCAATTATTTCAACATGATTAAATCCCAAAGATTTCAAATATGCAAACTCCTGTACAACATTCTTTGCTGATCTTAAACGATATTTTCCACCAGATAGTGCGCTGGCAGCACAAAAAATACATTTTCCTGGACATCCCCTGCTTGTAGAACAGGTTGCAGGATGTGCATATGATTCCAACTTATCAAACAATTTTCTATCAGGGAATGGTATTTCATCAAGATCACAAATTAAAGGCTGACTTGGTGCACAAATTGTCTTTCCATCCTTCTTGTATACAATTCCTTTTAAATCCTCAAGCCTACGCTCCTTGCGTATGCAATAATCGCATAATTCTTTTAGGCTTATTTCGCCTTCATTACAAATAACAAAGTCAACAACCCCTGTGGACAAAGCTGCTTCGTATTCGAAAGATACATGTGGTCCACCAAATACAATTATTATATCTGGATACTTAGATTTTACTATTGATGCAATCTGTACAGCAGATAAATATGTTTCTGTTGTACATGAAAGCCCTATCATTTTTGGTCTTTTAGATTCTACTGTTTTCATAAACGTATTAATAGTCACGTCTCTAAAAGACATATCTATCAGCTTAACTGAATAGTTAAATTTTGAAAGATATGTACCCAAGTATCCTATTCCTAATGGTGGCATCCCTTGGTATTCAAAACTAATCATTAATCCAGGATTTGGTGATGGTGCTAAAGCAAGTAAAATATCTAATTCATTCATTCTTCTATCACCTGACTTATCTCTAATTTATATAATGGATTCCAGTTTACAATAATCATTTTTTTCTCACTCAAATTTTTAATTAATTTAATGACATGCTTTCTTACTTCATTTCTATCCTTTATATTCATTTGTTCAAATACTGAATCTACTATTTCTGAAATAGTATTTCTACCATTTAGCATAAGCCAAATCTGTCTACCAACATTTTTTAATCTAAATATACCTTTAAAATTTGTTATTTCAATAACTTCATCAAAATCCCCAAAGCACTCTGATATACGACAAGGTGTGTAATTATCAATAATATTTTTTTTACTAATATCAATCACATCAAAAATATCATCCATTAAATTTTACCTTCTTTCACATTAAATTAATTATTAGTCTCATAATAAATGTGTAAATTTTAATTGTATTCTTAGCTTTTATTTTTTATCTTTACCAAATAACTTTTTTAGAAAAGCATTTCTTCTTGCAGTAAGCTGCTTCCTAAAAATAAATATAAATCCTAAAGCAATTACCAACCCAATAACAAAAAACACCATAATAATCTACCTCCAAAAATTTTAAATTATAATTTTGATATATTTTTTGTATAGATACGTTTTGAAATTAATAGTTCTATACAAATAAATACTATATCTGATATGACACAAACAATCATTGTTTGTGTTGATATACTGTTTGTAATAATTTCCGAAAGAATAGGAAAAGCAGAAAACAAGGGAATATAATTCAAAAAATTCCATATTCCATGATACATTCTACTATTTATTAATGTATACAGATACGACACCATTACTGGCGCTAACATTATAGTAGAATATGCATTCGAATCCTCAGCTCGCTTCGAAATACTACATAATCCAATACATAAAACAATTAAACTGTATATGCACAATGTAAGATGAAGCAAAATCCAAAATATATTTCCACCACTTAAAAATGAAAAATCGCTAACAATTTTATTATCATTAATTATAGATGCGATAATCATTGGTAATAAAATTACTATGACATTTATAATCACAACAATAAAACTTGAAATAACATCTGCTTCAAATAGTTGAGTTTTAGTTAGCGACGTCAAAATCACCTCAGTAAGCTGTGTTCCTTTTTCATAGGCGACCTGTGCCCCTATACGGCTAATCAATATTGTTGTCATTATAAAGAACATTAAAACTATCATCATAATAAATGTAGTTTGATTTTCTGTTAACATTTTCGTATCAGTTTTGTCAGTATAAGTAATATTCCTGTTTTGAAGCATTTGTCTTTCCTTAAATGAAATATTTGTATTTGACTTAAGATTATTGACATTTAATGTGTATATTATACTATCAATTGTCTGCTTTGCATTCCTTCCATTACTAGTATAAAAAGTCACATTATACATAGACTCATTAGCTTTAAAAGAAATTGCAACATCAGCATTTTTATTAACCAATTTTATATTACCAAACTGCTTTGTATCTATGGAAATGTCCTTTGCTTCAATTTTGATAGAATTGCTTGAAAAAAAACTGGTATGTATCCAAGGGAAAAAAGCTAATGCACAACTTGCAAGCAAAATTAAAAAAAGGCATAACTGAATTGCTATGGAATTCAGCATATTTTTTAACTTTATATAAATCGAATTAAGTAATTTAATATTACGCATAATTTTCACCATTATCATTATATATTCTGAAAAGTTCATCAATATTACGTTTTCTAACTATAAACTTAGTACAATAGGGAGATCCTAAAACATTAAAAATTTCTTGTGCCTCACTATCACTAGCAATTGTTATATAAAAATGGCCACTTTTTTCACTATACTCCTTACCCTCAAGTTTTTGTTCAATAAATTCTCTTTTAAGTGATGGACACACTAACTCCAATACTAAAGAATTTCTTTTCTGTATCTCTGAAAGACTATCATATTCTAATATTTTTCCTTTTGCTACAAACATAAATTTATCACAATGTTCTAATTTTTCTTCCAATGAATGTGTTGAAAACAAAATAGTTGTACCATTTGACACCAAACGTAAAATCGTATTCCAAAAAAAATCTGCCGAAATAACATCTAGTCCACTAAATGGCTCATCCAAAATTAAAACTTCAGGATTATTTGCGATAGCGCTAATAAACTGTATCTTTTGCTGATTTCCTTTTGATAAATCAGCAATCTGCTTATCCTTATAATTATCCATTTTGCATAGAGCTAACTGTTCCCTAACCATATTTTTTGCAACTGAACGTCTAATCCCCTTATAGCATAACAAATCAACAAGTTGATCAAAAACTAATTCTCTCGGATTCAAACCTCTAACCTCTGGTAGATAACTAATATGGTCAAATCGATTTGTTTGATTATCAATATAAATTCTACCTGAATCAGCTTTTAAAACTGAACATAATATCTTAAACATTGTGCTTTTGCCAGCACCATTTCGGCCAAGTACACCAATAAGTTCGCCTTTTTTAACTGAAAATGATATATCATCTAATGCTTTTACATCACCATACATTTTCACAATATGTTCAACCTCTATCATATTCTGCATGAATCCTATTCCTCCTATTATTTAATCTATTCTTCATAAAAAATCCCACCTTTCTTTTTAAAGATGAAAGCAAGAATACTAAAATGGCCTCAGTTAAAATAAATAAACTGTACATAATAAATATATACAAAATAGTCAGTAATGATTGAGCTACCCCATGCTTAAGACCAACTAAACCATTACTAATAACAATTATAATAAATCCCACTAGAAAATATAGTATTGCATTACTTGTTACTGCGGAAACAGCTTTTGAAGGTACCGAATAAATAGCAACCGCACCAATCATAATAATAACTGTACCTACCAAAAATAGAAAATTGTAATGTAGTAATGCATTAAAAATAAGAATAACTAAAGATAAAATCAAAACGTTCTTATTTAAGTTAAATTTATACTCCTCTTCAGACTCTATCAATGCATCAGCAGCAATAGCATCCATCTTCGTAGTTTGAATTGGATCTTCAAAACAAATTTTATTAACATATGTATATTTTTTTATTCCTAAAAGGATTCTGCTAGCTTCAGCTGCTAATAATGCGCTTACATAACTGCACTGACAAGATAACGAAGGTCGTCGACCGGCTACTATTCTGAAATCAGTTGATTGAGGAAAAAAGTTTGAATATCCAAAACTATCCTCATCACCCATATATGTAGGCCCTACTGCGAAAAATGTTCCTGTCATTGTTCCACTAATATATTTAAACTTATTTCGTTTACATACAGAATCAAGCCAAACTGGAAATTGTTCTGGTGTATCTGCTGATTTAATTATCAAATCGCAATTATAATTTATACATAATTCTTCTAATTGATCCTCTGTTACTACATTAACATTCTCTGCTATTATGCTTACGTTGCGATTAATTTTAGACAATTTTTTCTGCAGTACTGATACCTTATAATCACCAATATCGTCTATATCAAACAACAGCTGACGATTTAAATTACTTTCTTCTACTTTATCAAAATCAACTAGAATCAATTTTCCTACACCCATTGCTGTCAAATTCCAGGCCACATGCGTTCCAATACTTCCGCAGCCAATAATCATTACTTTCTTTTGGGCTAACTTTTTTGAGCTGTTACTAATATTTTGAAACTGAAAATATGCGTCAGTTCGAGATTCAAAACAGTTTATGTCAATCTCTTCAGAGATAAGTATATTATTACTTATAAAATTATTAATAATATCCTCCCCCCATACTGTAAGGAGATCATCTTTCTTAAATCCTTTACCGTCCACCATTTGTTTAAGTTGTTCCTTTTGCAAGTCATTTAAATGATATCTGTTATTTGAAAGATCAAAGTTTCCATTTACTTCAAAAATATATTCATCGTTTTGAGCTATTATTGCTGTAAAACGATTAAGATATAGCAATTGTTCCATTTATATACTCACTTTCTTTTATACAAGCAATGTAAAAATTATCGTTAAAGTAATAGATCCCAACATAATGGGAATGTACATCATCGATATAAATCCATAACATAAAAGCATCCTTTTTTCTGATAATGTGTATTCATCATCGTATGTTTGCATTTTGAAATCTGATTGTATATTAAATAACCTTGTTCTCACAATTTCTACGATTCTAACTTTAATATATCGAAATGCCTTTTCTCTTAAATCAGGTATTTCAAGCATTTCTTTCAAAACTAAATAGCCATCAAGTTTCAAGAATATAAACAGATTAAAAATAACACCCAATAATGTATCTGCTATAAACCAAGAAACTAAGAATTGAAATTTAATATATACAAACGGTCTTAGTATTAAGATAAATGATAGAATCATAAAATTCATTACTATTCCAGAAAGATATATCACAAGTTTTTGCCACTTTTTTTTCAGAAGTGTTACTCCTGTTAAATTTACATAAGCAGCTGGCATAAACCAATACAGCATAATTCCCAATTCTGGGACATTAACGCCATAACGTTTTGCGGCAACTGTATGTCCTGTTTCGTGTAAAAAAGTAACTATCAGCAAAATCGGAATTGTCACTAAAAATGAAGGGGTTTGAGCTGACGAAATAATATCAGAAAATATATTCACTAAACTATTATTAAAATAAATATTCAAAAAAATTCCGAAGAGCAATAGAGGTAATGTCCCATATAATAAGATTGACGATATAATATTAACTAACAATCGAGACTTAAATAATTTATTTGGATTTAATACGCAAAATGTTAGCTTAAATATGCTAATTTTTCTATTAACAGTGGAAGAATCAAGCATGCCGATGCCTTCAAAAGTCTGCAATAACTTATCAATTCGTTCTGCCGAATATTTTGCTTTTTTTGTTAATTCCTCTATCCCTGTCATCCCATCCAAATTGATTAACACACTATATTCATTATTTCCTAACACATACGTTTTTTTTGTATATTTATTAAACACCATAAAACGTCCATCTGATAGATTATTTATTTCTAAATTTCTACTTATAGTCGGATACTTCATTTTTATACCACTATATCAAAAAAATTCGAAAACTTATCACAATTTCTTCTAGATATAATTGATTTTTTGAATTTTTTGATATTATCCTTTCATAACAATTATATATCATAAAACAAAGCCAACTTCATTAAATCCGTGAGACAATTAACATGAGTGTCAAACTTATTTTATAGGATATATTTAATTTTACTTTTTCCTATTAAAGACTCCTACCAAAATTAGTGCACTAGCTACGCACATAATCGCAATAGCAGGCATAGCACTAAATTTATAAACAGTAAAATTTATAATTGTGAATATCGCAAAAATCAATAATCCAGCCTTAATGCTCTTATTCATTCTTTTATAATTTCCCCTTCCGACAAAATCAATCTTTGTATTTTTTGTCTATCATTTATGTTTTTTTACCTACCATTAATGACCAAAATGCAAAATCTAATTTAAATATTATTGAATAATTGAGATGAATCAATAATATAAATGCATTTTTTAGTTATTTTACATATAAATGAAACTTAATTTAAAAAATTTATCATGTAAAAGCCACTACGACACTTATTCCTGTAGCAAAACCCTCAGCAAAATACATAGCGTTATCACCCCAGTCAGCAGCTTCAACTTCTTCTAGACATTCAATTTCAAAACCTTCCATCTCAAAATTTTCTATTTCTTGCTTGTCCATCTTTACACCTCCTTTCTATAATTAGTAAAAGCTATTAAGTGCTAGTCCAATTAATCAGCAGCAATTCCAATAACTACGCCAGCCGCCAAACCGCCAAAGAACCAATTTGAGGCAGTGCTCATAGCTTCAACATCTTCTACTTCTTCAATCTCAAAATCATATTTTTTTTCTAATGTTGTTTCTTCCATAATAAATCACTCCTTTATTTGTAAATGAATTTACAATTATTGAAATTCATCTCAAAACTAAAATCATTGGAATACCCCATATAATATCAATATAGAAGCCACACTCAAAACTATAATAGTAAGAATTGGATTTTCTCTATAATTTGAGTGTGATTTTCTAACTACAAATAGATATGTAAAAAATGATGCGTAAATCATAATTCCAAATTTCGCGAAGCAATTCATTTTGCACCCACTTTCTACCTTCTTACTCATTTTTCTCTTTAATCAAAAACATACAGGCTTACTAAACAAAGACAATATTTGATAATTAACTATTAAACTAATAAATTTATTTCATAATCTTGGTATAAAGGTCAATGTTTTTTTTTACATAATACCATATATATACTATTCAGTCAACAATTTAGAGTAAAATAATTATTTTAAATAAAATGCCAATTTACTACAAACTGTTTTACTATAAATACAGTTATATAAACCTTGAAGAAAATTAAGCTAATACTATCCCAAACATAAAAGTCTATGCAGATAAAGAAAGTTTTCTTTTCTCGTTAGATAAAGCTTCTCTTCTTTTTTATGTTGGATTTACTACACTGCACCAAAGGAGTCATTACTTTGGGTGGTATACAAAAATTAGAAACCATTAAATTTGAAAAGAAACAAAAGAAATATTAAAAGATGTTCATAAATTAAATGTATGGCTCACAAAAATCTATTATGAACTAAATTCAGATATGGGTGTACTAACGCAACAATTTTGTGAGATGACCGTATTTTGGGAATACGGTTTATTGAGTTGTGCCCCTTTACCAGCCCCTTATCAAAAAAACATCCAGTTAAAGTGATTACCTATCACTCTAACTGGCTGCTTTTAAAATGCTTTATTCAATTAATATACATGCCAAAAGTATTTGCCCAACTAAACGGCTTATTAGTAATAAATATATAATGGTTGGTATAATACCAATAATTACAGCTACTATACCTAATTTTTTCATATAATAATTCTTAATTCTATGTCCTTCAATTAATATAATTTCTTCTTTTAATTTTTCAAGAGATTTTAAGGATACTTGAGGCTGATCTGTTTCTACAACTAATCCAGCTTGAGCTAAAGATAATAGTTTTTCAAAATACTTTTTTTAACATCATCCTTCGTATTTATTAATGACTTTATTATATTATTATTTTCAACTTCAATATAAAATTCTTGTTGTTCTTTTGAAATTTCTTCTTTTGCATACTTTGCATGAAGTGAGCACATAATATCAAATTTTTCATTTTCATTATTTTAATGAAACTAAAAAAACTTTCACATCTTATCCCCCTTATTATAGAGGCCGTCCACAAGTCTTGCAAACATTACTTGACAAAGCAAGAGAGAATTTTTCAAAGTCCAGTGTTTTTTCCAAAGATACTAATTCATTTTGCATAATTATGAACCCCCTTGGGTCAAAAAATCCCTCACACCGCAGTATGAGGGAACATAAAACACACTATCAAATTTTCTTAAAATCCTTCAATTCCTTTGATACCAGGCTATTTCTTGTGTATCAACACAACAGTCTCCACGTGCCCCGTTTCCGGAAACATATCCACCCCTTGCACTTCCTTCACCTCATATCCACCTTCACACAATATCCCCAAATCTCTTCCCAAAGTTGCCGGATCACAAGACACATAAACTATAGTCCTAGGCCCAGCATTTGCTATAGCCTCAAGCAAAACCTTCTCACAACCCTTCCTTGGTGGATCAACAACTACAACCTCAGGTTTTATTCCTCTTTCAATTAGTTTTGGAATTTCCTCTTCTGATTTTCCAACAATGAATTCAGCATTAGTTACTTTATTTTGATCTGCATTAATTTTTGCATTTTCAATTGCCTCTGGTATTATTTCTACTCCGTACACCATCTTTGCATTTTGTGATAAAAACAAAGATATAGTACCTGTTCCGCAATAAGCATCAAAAACAACTTCTTTGCCTGTAAGCCCTGCATACTTAAGTGCTGCACTATAAAGTTTTTCTGTTTGAACTGGGTTAATTTGAAAAAATGATTTTGAAGAAATATTAAATTTAAACTCACCTATGTAATCTTGTATTTGGTCTTTTCCCCACAGTGTTATTTCCTTATCTCCAAGAATTACATTTGTTTTTTTACTGTTAATGTTTTGAATTATTCCTGTTACTTCATTAATATTTTCTGTTATAGTTTCTATTAATTCTTTTTTATGAGGTAAGTTTTCGTTAGTTGTAACTAGAACAAGCATTATCTGTTCTGTTTTAAAACCTCTTCTCACCATAATATGTCTTAAAGTTCCTGTTCCAGTTTGCTCGTTGTAACCTCTTATTTTATATTCCTTCATCCAAGCCTTAACAAGCTTCATTATTTCGTTTGCTGCTTCAAATTGTATGTAACATTTATCAATGTCTATTATTTCATGGCTTCTCTCCGCATAAAATCCAATTTGAGGTTCACTATTTTTTTCTCCTACAGGCAGCTGAACTTTGTTTCTATAGTAATGCGGTGGATTCATTCCAATAGTATCATGTACAATTACAGAATCCATATTAATTTTACCTATTCTCTCAATGCAGTCTACAACCTTCTGCTTTTTAAATTCAAGCTGTGCTTCATAAGAAAGATGCTGCATTTGACAGCCTCCGCATCTTTTATAATTATGACATGTTGGTTCTGTTCTATCCTTTGCCGCCTCAATTACTTCTATTAATCTACCAAAAGCAAAATTTTTATTTACCTTAGTTATTTTAATTCTAACCTTCTCACCTTTAATTGCACCTTTTACAAATATAGTGAAGTTATCTATTTTTCCAACTCCTTCACCCATATTTCCAAAACCATCTATGTAAATTTCATAATCTTTATTCTTCTCTACTGGAATCACTTTATTCATAAATTTCACCCTTCTAAAGATATACCATTGTGAAACTTAAAATTTATTTGTAACAAAATGCCGTCTTCTATGCATTTTGTTGCACATGAATTTTAATAGTTGAGCTGGTATATCTATACGTATATTTTTTCACAGAGTACAGATGACAGAGTACAAAGTACAGTGAAGGTTGATTTATCTTCCTTACGTCTGATAAATCTTAAAACTTATATAAAATACCATATAAAAGGTTTGGACTTCACCAATTAAATTTTTAAATTTCCTGTTTCAACAGAAAATTAACCTTCGCTGTACTCTGTACTTTGTACTCTGATTTCTTATTATAACATATCTATTTGAACTTGTGAAAAACATAAATATACTATTTGAAACAGAGTACAGTGAATGATAATTTACCTTTCGCTTTGCTTATGTAAATCTTAAACTTAAATGTTGTCAGCTTCGCTGAACACCATATATGCTGGCATTGCGTAAGCAATAAAAAATAAGTTCTTAGACTTTTCTACGCTGGCGTAGAAAAATCATCCTTCACTGTACTCTGTACTCTGTACTCCGTACTCTGAGTTAAATATTTAATCTTCTGCTTCTATTGATGTAAAATCAAACTTTTTAACATCAAATAGTCCCACATCTGTAATCTTCAATTCAGGTATAACTGCTAATGACATAAAGCATAATGTCATTACGGGCTCTACGGTTCTGCTAACTTCTAGGATATTATGAGCATCTTCATGAATCTTTGTTAAATGCTCGCTAACCCATTCACCAGATTTATCTGTCATAATTCCGCCAATAACAAATGGCATTGAGTTAACTACTTCTCCTTTGTTAACAAGAACTATACCTCCGCCTTGTTCAATTAAACTTTCTACAGCTTTACACATATCAAAATCATTAGTTCCAACTACAATGATGTTGTGAGAATCATGGGCTATTGAAATAGCTATTGCTCCATTTTTGATACCGTAATTTCTTATAAAGCCTAAGGAAACATTTCCTGTGCCAATATGTCTCTCCACTACTGCTATCTTCACAACATCTTGAGACGCATCAAAAATGAAATTTCCCTCTTCATCCAGCTTTACTTCTGCAATACCACTACCTGTAACTACACCATCTGGTAAAATATCAATTGTCTTAACACGTTTTGATTTTAAATGCATTTTTAGTTTTTCTATTGAAAAGTCTTTTACATTAAAACGTCCTTTAACAGCACTTGCATCCTCACGTTTTACATGAAATAAATAATTACCGTTTTCAGCTACCTTTTCTCCTTTAATGAATACTTTCTTTACTTTAAAAGCTTTCAGATCCTCCAAGAACACAAGGTCAGCCCTTAAGCCTGGTGCAATAGCTCCTCTATCGTATAATTTAAAGCATTCTGCTGCATTTAAACTTGCCATTTGAATTGCTGTAACTGGATCTAGCCCTTCCTCTACACACATTCTCAAATGATTGTCTAAATGACCTACCGACAAAATTGTTTTTGGTTGCCTATCATCAGAACAAAGAATAAATCTTCTGCTATTCATTGGTGTTACAGCTTTTATAATGGCTTTTAGATTACGACAAGCTGATCCTTCCCTAAGCATTACATACATTCCTTTTGAAATTCGCTCTTCAGCATCTTGTACTGTTTCACACTCATGTTCATCATGAATTCCAGCTGCAACATATGCATTTAAAGAATTTCCTGTAAGCCCTGGACTATGCCCATCTATAAGTTTATTTTCTTTTTTTGCAACCAAAAGTTTTTCAAGAACATCATCATTGGCATTTATTACACCTGGGAAATCCATAAACTCACCCAAGCCTAAAATACTTTCATTTTTAATAGGCTCTTTCATTTCTGCTGCATTAATCTTTGCACCAGCATTTTCCCAAGGTGTAGCAGGTACACAGGAAGGAAGCATATACTTAATATCAAGCTTTCCTTTTTCCGAAGCTTTTAGCATATAACTTAAGCCTTCTATACCAGCAACATTTACAATTTCATGTGGATCTGCAATAATTGTTGTTCCACCATGTGGTATTAAAAGTCTTCCAATTTCCTCTGGCGTCACATAAGATGACTCAATATGAATATGACTGTCAATAAAGCCTGGTGCCACATAAGCACCTTCAGCATCTACAATTGTATTACAATCATATTCCCCAATCCCTGCAATAAGTCCATTTGTAACTGCTATGTCTTTTCCCCCTATGATAGAATGATTATAAACGTCCACTATTTTTACATTTTTTATTACGAAGTCGGCTTGTTCTCTCCCTGCTGCTACATCAATTAACTTTTTTAATTCTTTTTTTTCCATAAAATACTCCTCTATTTAATATTTAATTCACGAATTGGATTATATCCACACAAATTAATAATCATTTTACACCCTTTTGTTACCAATTATCTATTAGCCATAACTGATATATATTTATATACTGCAGCTTCTTATATCAAACATTTTTTGTAATGCCTCTTTATTTTTTCGTAAAATAAAAACAGACTTTTTCTAAAAGAATTACCATGTCAGATTGATTCTCTTTATAGTAAAAAGTCTGTTTTTTACTTCTGAATTCTTGCTCTATTTAATGTGGATACATGAAACTTCTGTAATTTGATGAACTTTCCCCGTAATGCATGCCAATATTGGTAGTACATTTACCACTTTCCGTTTTCATCCAAGTTGTATTCTTGTCTATTTCAGTAGCTTTGTAAATTCATACACGCTTTCACCAGTCACCGCCTTGAAATGCCTTACAAAAATAAAATTTTGAAAAATAAAAATGATTACGAGCATCAGCCACAGAAATATTATCGTCAAGATGCTACAGGATATAATCAATGCTTTGATTTATTACTTTACTCTTTTTAAAATAAATTCATCATGTTTTGAAACTTCTTTTTCAATTCTAGTTAACTGATCAGTATTTGTTTTATGACCTTCAATAGATAAATCTACTTTTTTATCAAGTTCCTCTAATTTAATATCTAGTTTAGTCATTCGTGCTTCAATTTTATCAAGTCTTTCGCTGTGAGACTTGAGTTCGCTTTTTACATCTTTAAAGCCTTCATGCATTTCTGTATGCATTTTAGTCATTAATTCAAAAATTTTATCATTTTCCACAATATTAAATCTCCTTGAAATATAATTATATTAATACTATATATTTAACTTTGTTATTAGTCAATGTTATTTCAAATATTACAAATTGAAAAAATATATCGAGTTAAATCATGTTATAATATAATCATATTTCATACTAATTTTCGGAGGAAAAACACATGATAAAATTAATTGCCACAGACATGGATGGAACTCTTCTTAAAAGTAATGGAGAACTTCCTGATGAATTTAGCACAGTATTAAATAACTTAATTGATAAAGGAATAATGTTTTGTGTTGCAAGTGGAAGGCAATACTTTACCCTAAGAGACAATATGGCAGAATTTAAAGATAAAATTACATTTATCGCTGAAAATGGAGCCTGCATATACAAAAATGATGAAGAATTATTTTCAAAAACTTTGGATAGAGCTATGGCAAAAGAAGTTCTTGAGGATTTAAACAAACTTCCTGATTGCAAGGCAGTTTTATGTGGTGAAAAAAGTGCCTATGTTTTGGACAAGTCTATTGAATTTATTGATGAGGTAAGAAAGTATTACCATAAATGTACTACTGCTAATAGCTTTGATGAAATTGATGATGAGTTTTTCAAAATAGCCATATATGACCCTAAAGGTCCAGCAAATAACTCCAACTTACTCTTGTCTCAAAAGTGGTCAAAAAAACTTCAACTAACTATTTCTGGACAAGTATGGCTTGATGTGGGAAGAACTGATATAAATAAAGGAACTGCCATAAAATCTCTTCAAAGCAAATTTGGAATAACTGAAGCTGAATGTATGGCATTTGGAGATTATTATAATGATGTTCCAATGCTTGAAAGTGTATACCACAGCTACGTTATGGAAAATGCACCTGATGGCGTAAAAAAGCATGGAAGATTTATTGCCAAAAGTAATGATGCTTGCGGAGTGATTCAAGTAATCAAGGAATTACCTTAAAAGAGAGAGTACAGATGACGGAGTACAGAGTACAGTGAAGGATGATTTATCCTCCTTACGTCGAATAAATCTTTCAACCTATAAAAAAACTATTCAGCACCGCTGAATAGTTTTTTACTTTGGGCTTCGCCCATTAAATTCCAAAATTTTCTGCCCAAGCAGAAAATTCTCCTTCACTGTACTCTGTACTCTGTACTTTGTACTCTGCTTTCTAGTTTTCCTCAAATGTTTCGCATTCAGTTCCCTCACTTGTTACCGCACCAGGACCATACATTTGAACGGTTCTTGCTATGCATTCTTTCCCTTTGTTATGTGAACAATTTATTGCCTGACATCTTATACGCGGACTCATTTCTACGGAATTGCCGCTAAAAATCTGTCTTATTTCGCCTGGAATATTCATATTGGTTAAATTTGAAAGAGCATTTCTTATTCCTCTCTCAGCAAAAGTTTCACACTCTGTACCATTAGATGAGTGCGCCTTTATTCCATGAACATCAATAGTACTTGCAGAACATAAACCATTCATATTATTCACACATGTATTTGCACTACACATTAATTTTGCCATATTTTCCACTCCCCAGATTTATAATTTTTATTATTTTACCCTTTTCTATGCTTTTTATGCAAATATGCTTAAACATAGTCCAGTACCTTTTTCATTATAAAAAAATATAATGGTATGGAGTCATAAAAAAGGATGTGTTTAGGTTAATATGTACTATAGAAAAATGATAGTAGGTGTTGACACTCCAGTTCCACTATGGAATGATCAACTTGTAACAGGCATAAATTTTGATAATGCTGCTACAACGCCTGCATTTAAATCGGTACTCAAAGCAGTAGTAGAATTTTTGCCATGGTATTCCTCTATTCATAGAGGCACGGGGTTTAAATCAAAATTTTCTGCTAAACTTTATGAAGAATCAAGATATGAGGTTCTTAAATTTGTTGAAGCAGATCCAAATTACTATACAACTATATTTGTTAAAAATACTACTGAAGCTATAAATAAGCTTTCCTATAGATTATGCAAAAGCACAAAAAAGTGCATGATACTTTCTACATCTATGGAACATCATTCAAATGATTTACCCTGGCGAGATAAATATAATATGGACTATATTAATGTCAACAGTGATGGTACATTATCTTTAGATGATTTGAAATTAAAGTTAAATAAATATAAGAATATAGTAAAGCTTGTAGCTATTACAGGAGCTTCAAATGTTACTGGAGCTAAAAATCCTATTTATGATATTGCAAAGCTTTGTCATGAAAATGGTGTAAAAATACTTGTTGATGGAGCGCAATTAGTGCCACATTGCCATGTAACTATGGGAACTCAAAATCGAATTGACAATATTGATTTTCTTGTTTTTTCAGCTCATAAAATGTATGCGCCCTTTGGCATAGGTGTACTTATTGGACCAAAAGAGATATTTATGAATGGCTCTCCTGATTATACTGGCGGAGGAACTGTAGACTACGTTACTCATGATTATGTTGGCTGGACGGACCCTCCGGAAAAAGAAGAAGCAGGCTCTCCAAATGTAATTGGAGCTGTTGCATTAATGGCTTCAATTCGTACTTTAAATAAAATAGGAATGAGAAATGTAGAAAATCACGAAAGACAGCTCACTTTTTATGCTTTAAGCAAACTTAAAAAAATTCCTCAAATACTTTTATATGATAATATACCTATAGAAAATAGACTAGGAATAATCCCCTTTAATATAGAAGGAATTCCTTATAGCAGAGCGGCAGAACTTTTATCCGATATTGGTGGCATTTCTACAAGATGCGGCTGCTTTTGTGCTCAGCCCTATGTGCAGTGTTTATTAAAATTATCTACTGAACAAGTAAAAAACTATATAAATAATCCAAATGTAAAAAGACCAGGTATGGTAAGAATAAGTTTTGGAATTTATAATACTATCTCGGAAATCGATACATTTATAAATGTACTAAAGGAAATAATAAAAAAGAGGCCATGATGGCTGAAGAAGAAACCCCAACACTGGAGAAATTCTTAAATGGTGCTGTTAAAAAAGGAATTAAATTTTATGGCTGCAAACTTTCAGTAGATGTTATGGGCTTTAAAAAAGAAGAACTTTTGCCTCAACTTAAAATCATTGAAGCAAAAGACTATCTAAAGGATGCAACTTCCTCAGACATTCAATTATTTATTTAAACCCATAGCAAAGGTGTAGTGCAAAACCAAATAACATGGGACAGGTGCATTAAAAATAATGTGGTATACGAGTATCTCGAAATCTTAAATAAAGTTGTATAAACCTAAGTGGCAAATTTTCTGAAAACTTACCCACTAAGGTTTATACAACTTTATTTAAAATATTTCTTCGACACTCGTATACCACATCATTTTTTTAATGCACCTGTCCCTTGTTATTTTGATACTTGTACCACAGCTTTATTTCCAATGTTTAAATAAGTTCGTATTACAAAGTTTAGATGCATGAACTTTTGGCAGTTGAACTAGTTTAAATAGATATTAAAAACTTACCCAAACAATGGTGTAGTACAAAAACTTAAATAATAAGTGGGAGCTCTGCATAAAAAAATGATGTGAGGAATAGCGTTGAAGAAACATTTAAATAAAATTTTATAAATCTTAGTGCCTAAATCTCAAAAGTCTTAGAAAGGTCAATTGTTTGAGCTGCCTCTTGCGAGTTATTGAAATTTCTTAGACTTTTGAGATTTAGGCTCTTAGATTTATTAATTTTATTTAAGGTTTCAAGATGCTATTAATCACATCATTTTTATGCAGAGCTGCCACTTATTATTTTGTTTTGCACTGCACCTTATTTTGCTGCTGACTCTCCTAAGTATGCTTTTTTAATGTCCTCATTATTAATTAATTCTGCTCCTGAACCTGACATTGTTATTCTTCCAGTTTCCATTATGTATCCAATATCAGCTATCTTTAAAGCAGCATTTGCATTTTGCTCTATTAAAAGCACGGTCATGCCCTCTTTGTTTATTTTCTTTATAATTCCAAATAGCTCTTTTACGATTATAGGCGCAAGTCCTAGTGAAGGCTCATCCATCATTATAAGCTTAGGCTTAGACATAAGTGCTCTGCCTATTGCAAGCATTTGCTGTTCCCCTCCAGACAAGGTTCCGGCTAGCTGCCAAGTTCTTTCTTTCAATCTAGGGAATAAAGAATATACTTTTTCAAGCTCTTCTTGCAGATTTCTATAATCTTTTCTTGAATAAGCCCCTATTTTTAAATTTTCAAGCACTGTTAAATCCCCAAAAACCCTTCTTCCTTCTGGAACCAAGGCTATGCCATTCTTGACCATACTCTCTGTTTTTATCTTTGTTAAATCCTTACCCTCATAAGTTATGCTGCCACTTTTAGGCTTAACAAGTCCTACTATAGATTTTAAAGTTGTACTTTTACCCGCTCCATTAGCCCCTACCAAGGTTACTATTTTACCACTTGGGACATCTAAACTTATACCCTTTAAGGCTTCTATACCACCATAAGCTACTACTAAATCCTCTATTTTAATCATCTTCGCTCACTCCTAAGTATGCATCTATAACCTTCTTATCATTTTGTATTTCAGAAGGTGTACCTTTGGCTATAGTTATGCCATATTCAAAAACCTGTATTTTATCTGATAACCCCATAACCATACTCATATGGTGTTCTATCATAAATATAGATAGCTTAAATTTATCCTTTATCTCTCTAACAAATTCAGTAAGCTCCTCTGTTTCAGTTGGATTCATACCCGCTGCTGGTTCGTCGAGTAAAAGAAGCTTGGGGTTAGTTGCAAGTGCTCTTGCTATTTCAAGTTTTCTCTGTTTGCCATAAGGAAGAGAAGTTGATTTTTCATTTTTAACATCCTCAAGCTTAAATTCCTTTAAAAGTTCATTAGTCTTCTCTACCATTTCTTTTTCTTCTCTTTTATATTTTGGAAGCTTTAATATGGCTTCAAAGACATTGGATTTAATATGAACATGATTTGCTATCAAAACATTGTCAAACACAGATAAATCACTAAAAAGTCTTATGTTTTGAAATGTTCTTGCAATACCTTCTTTTGTTATAAGGTCTTGTCTTTGTCCTGTAATATCCTTATCATTGAAAATTATCTTGCCCTTTGTAGGTGTATAAACATTTGTTATCATATTAAAGGCAGTAGTTTTACCAGCTCCATTTGGACCTATTAGAGATACTATTTCACCTTCATTAATTTCAAGATTAAAGTCATTTACCGCAGTAAGACCGCCAAATTGCATTGTTGCAGCTTCAACTTTTAATAATGCCATTATTGTCTGCCTCCTTCTCTTAGAGGTTTTTCACGACGAATTCCAAAAATTGCTCTCCAGCTAAATTCTTTTGTTCCCATGATACCATTTCTGAAAAATAATACTATAATCATAAGCAAGGCTGAAAATACAACCATTCTAAGTCCAGGTATTCCTTTAAAGCTTATAAAGCCAATTTTAAAGGTTTGATCCATATCTAGAAATCTTAAAACTTCTCCTAAAATAGTTACTACAAAAGCTGAAATTATTGAACCTGTAATACTTCCCATTCCACCAATTACTACTATAAGAAGTATATTGAAGGTAAGTACAAACTTAAACATTGTAGGGTCTATTGTTCCAAGCAAATTTCCTAATAGTCCTCCCCCTACACCTGCAAAGAAAGCACCTACAGTAAAGGCTATTGTCTTATGCTTAAATAAATTAATTCCCATACTCTCAGCTGCAATAGAATCTTCTCTTATTGCTTTTAACGCTCTTCCAAAAGAACTGTTTACAAGTGAAGCAATTACTATAACTGTAAAAATAGCTATTCCAAAGCTCCAATATAAATTTGTCATATTAGGTATACCTCTAAGCCCTAATGCTCCATTAGTTACTGATTGCATATTGTTTAAAACTATTCTTATTATTTCTGCAAAACCCAATGTAGCAATGGCTAAATAATCTCCCTTAAGCCTTAAAGCAGGTGCTGCTATTATAAATGCCAATATAGCTGATATAATTCCTGCAATAATAAGTGCTGGAAGGAATGGCATTGATATATGATTTAAGGGTGATATCAAAGACTCCATAAAGAAATTTTGGTTTTTAACCTTTGGAGACATTGTGAGCAATGCAGTTGTATATGCGCCTACTGCTATAAAGCCAGCATGACCTAACGAAAATAAACCAGTAAAACCGTTTATTAGATTCATACTAAGTGCAAGAATAACATATATTGCACATAAATTTAAAATTCTTATTTTATAATGATCCAAGCCATTGTTTGCAGCTATTAAAAGTAAAAATATAATTACAATAAGTGCTATATTTAAAATTTTATTTTTCTTCAGCATATTTTACACCTTCTCTGTTAAGTTTTTGCCCATTATTCCTGTTGGTTTAAAGGTCAATATTATTATTAAAAGTATAAAAGCAAAAGCATCTCTGTATCCTGTTAAACCTGGTAAAAATCCAACTAACATGATTTCACCTACACCTAGAATAAAGCCTCCAATAACTGCACCCTTAATATCTCCTATACCACCTATAACTGCTGCAATAAAGCATTTTAGGCCAGGTATCATTCCCATAAGTGCATCTATCTGAGGATACTTAAGCGACCACATTACAGAACCTATAGCCGCGAGCATTGAACCTATTGCAAAAGTGATTGAAATTATCTTATTTACACTAATACCCATAAGCCTTGCTGTATCTACATCTTTAGCCACAGCTCTCATAGCCATTCCAACCTTTGTCTTATTTATTAAATATAATAATGCAAACAGTAAAACTAAGGTTACGACGGGTATTATAAAACTAAGATTTTGAACAGCTATTCCATCTATAGTAACTACATTTGTAAATAACTTAGGCGTTGGAAAAGCTTTTGGCATTCCCCCAAATAAAACTACAGCTAAATTTTCAAGCAAAAAGGAAACTCCAATTGCTGAAATTAAAATTGATATCTTTGGTGCTCCTCTAAGTGGTCTATAGGCAGTAAATTCAATTACTACTCCAAGTATTCCTGTCATAATTATTGCTAATATGAAAGCGAAATACCAAGGTAGATTAAAGGTAACTACTGCATAAAAAGCAAAATACGCACCCATCATAAAAATATCTCCGTGAGCAAAATTAATAAGTCTAAGTATTCCATAAACCATGGTATAGCCTATAGCTATTAATGCATATAGACTTCCAAGTGAAATTGCATTTGCTAAATCCTGCATAAAAATACTAAAAGTCATATTCTATCCCCCATTTTATTTTTCGTTTGCTTTTATAGTTTGAAGATACGTAAATTTACCATTCTTAACAACCTTCAAAACTGCATCCTTTACGGCATTATTATCTTCGTCTATAGTTATCACTCCTGCCGCTCCAGGAAAGTTTTTAGTTTTGGCTATTTGGTCTCTTATCTTTACTGGATCTGTTGAATGAGCCCTCTTTATAGCATCAAGTATTACTAAATAAGCATCATATGCTAAAGCTGTAACTGCTGCAGGTTCCTCTTTATATTGCTTTCTATAAGCATCAAGAAACTTTTTGGATTCCTCTGTTATAGGTTTTTCTGTTGCAAAGAAAGTTGAAAATACCGAACCTTCCACTGCTTCCTTGCCTATATCTATAAATTGCGGTGTCTCCCAGGTATCTCCACCTATAAAAGGAGTTTTTATTCCAAGCTGTCTTGCCTGCTTTATTATTAGTGCACATTCTGTAAAGTTACCAGGAGCAAATATTGCATCTGGATTTTTACTTTTTATGGTTGCAAGTTGTGCTGTAAAATCTTGATCTCCAGTATTATAATTCTCTTTGCAAATTATGGCATTTTCATTTTTTGTAAGCTTTTTAAATGCGTCTGAAAAGAATTTGCATATACCTACAGAATAATCACTTGATACCTCTTGAAGTATAGCAATTTTTTTAGCCTTTAATGTATTTGCTGCATATTTTGCCATAACTGTACCCTGGAAAGGATCAATAAAACAAACTCTAAAATAATAATCATTTCCAGCAGTTACTAATGGATTTGTACAAGATGCTCCAACCGCAGGAATTTTTGCATCCTTAACAACATCGCCTGCTGCCATAGAATTTCCACTGCCCCAACTTCCTATAATAGCATTTACATTTTGTTGTTCTACAAGATTAGATGCTGCACTTGCAGCTTCAACCTTATCTGATTTATTATCAGCAAAAACTAGCTCAACTTTTTTTCCATCCACCGTTGGATAAAGTTTATTTGCTAATTTCACGCCTTCAACCTCAAGTTGTCCACCTGCCGCATTTGCACCTGTCATTGGCTCAAACACACCAATTTTCACAACATTACTGCTAAACTTTTGTTTATTATTTGATTTAGCATCACATCCTGCTAAAGCCAAAGATGCTGACATAATTAATGCCAAAATCAATGAAAGTTTTCTTCTCATGCCTAATTAGCCTCCCATTTTGTTGTAGATAAATTAATATTATTCATAATAATTTAATATTTATTCAATAGTATTATTCTATATTAAATACATGCGTCTGTCAACAAAATACAAGTGTTTTATATTGGTATACTCGTACTAATTGATTGAATTTATGGCAAAAAAAAACACACCCCAAAGGGTGCAAATTAAAATTAAATAGAATTTATTTTGTCCTAATCAAAAGAATCAGTTGCCATTGAATTCTTTTTATCAATATATTTTAACATCTTATCATTTTAACCACAATAGGTAAATAATATACATGTAATAATTTTTTTTATTTTTTGAATAAAAAAAGGAACTGCAAGCCCTTATGTCAAACAGTTCCTTCTTTTTGGGGTTTAGTTAATCTATATCAAAATTATTTTCTGTTATGCAAATTTTACTTTACAACGTGAACTTTTAACATGTTAGTAGTTCCTGTCATATCTACAGGTATTCCTGCTGCAACAACAACTAAATCACCTTTTTTAATGTATCCAGCTTCTAAAGCTTTTTCTACAGAAGAGTTAATTAATTCATCTGTTGATTTAACTGATTCTGATACTATTGTTACAACTCCCCAGTTTAAAGCAAGCTTTCTTGCAACACTTTCATTTGGTGTTACAGCTATAACTGGAACATTTGGTCTGTATTTTGAAACCATTCTTGCAGTGTTTCCTGTTTGAGTAGCTGTTATTATAGCAGTTGCTCCTAATTGTCTTGCCATTTCGCAAGCTGACATAGCTATTGAATTTGCAACACTTGGAGTTGAAGTTTCTTTTCTCTTAGCTAAGATTTTTTCATAGTCTAATTGAGATTCTGCTTCTTTTGCTATTCTTGCCATTGTTTGAACAGCTTCTACTGGATATGATCCATTAGCACTTTCTCCACTTAACATTATAGCATCTGTACCATCGAATATTGCGTTAGCTATATCTGATGCTTCTGCTCTTGTTGGTCTTGGGTTTCTTATCATAGAATCAAGCATTTGAGTTGCTGTTATAACAAACTTTCCTGCTTTATTACATTTTTCTATCATCATTTTTTGAGTTAAAGGAACTTTTTCTATAGGAATTTCAACTCCCATATCTCCTCTAGCAACCATGATAGCATCAGAATATTCTATGATATCATCTATATTGTCAACACCCTCTTGGTTTTCAACCTTAGAGATTATCTTTATATCTTTTCCACCATTTGCTACAAGAACTTCTCTTATAGCTTTTACATCTTCAGCTTTTCTTACGAAGGAAGCAGCTATAGCATCAACTCCAACTTCACATCCGAAGATTAAATCGCTCTTATCTTTTTCAGTCATTGCAGGAAGATTTATTGATACATTTGGTACGTTAACTCCCTTATGGCTTCCAACTAATCCTGTATTAGCAACTTCACAAACAATGTTTGTTCCTTCTATTGCTTTAACTGTAAGTCCTACAAGACCATCATCTATTAATATAGTGTTGCCTGGTTTTACATCTTTGTATAATTCTTTATAGCTGATAGAACATTTTGTTGTATCTCCAACTACTTCTTCACCACATTGAACAGTGAATGTTGATCCTTTAGCTAATTCTAATTTTGAAGGTTCGAAGTTTCCTGTTCTTATTTCTGGTCCCTTTGTATCTAGAACTATTGCTATGTCTTTGTGATATTTTTCTCTTAATTTTTTTACAAGATTTATTCTTCCTCTGTGCTCTTCATGATCTCCATGTGAAAAGTTGTGTCTTGAAGCATTCATTCCAGCCTCAATAAACTTTGTTAAAATTTCTTCACTTTCACTTGCAGGTCCTAGTGTAAAAATCATTTTTGTTCTTTGCATTATATTACTCTCCTCATCGTTTAATTATGACTTGAAAATCAAAAAAATATATAAAAAAATATATAAATTATTTTGAAAGCATGTTAGCAATATTGTAGAGTTCTTCATTGAATTCTCTTGGCATTGCCAAAGCTTCATCAATGTCATCATCTACAATTTTATTATCTCTTATTCCAACAACTCTTGATGTTTTTCCTTCAATCAATACTTCAACGGCTCTTACTCCCATTCTAGAAGCTAACATTCTATCAAAAGCAGAAGGACTTCCGCCTCTTTGAATATGTCCTAAAATGGTTGCTCTTGTCTCTATACCAGTAACTTTTTCTACTTTTTTGGCAAGTTCAGCCGCACCTCCTACTCCTTCAGCAAGAAGTATCAAATTGTGCATTTTTCCATTAAGCTTTCCTTCCAATATTGTTCTACATAATTCATCAAAATTGTAGCCTTTTTCTGGCATAATTACACTTTCAGCTCCACCAGCTATTCCTGAATATAAAGCTATATCACCACAATCTCTTCCCATTACTTCTACTATACTTACTCTTTCATGTGAAGTTGAAGTATCTCTTAATTTATTAATAGCATCAAGTACTGTATTAAGTGTTGTATCAAAACCTATTGTGTAATCAGTGTAGGATAAATCATTATCTATTGTTCCAGGTAAACCAACAGTTGCTACGCCCAATTTTGAAAGTTTTTGAGCTCCCATAAATGAGCCATTTCCTCCTATTACAACAAGACCATCAACGCCAAACACCTTAAGGACATTTGCCGCCTTTTTTCTTCCTTCTTCCTGTAAAAATTCAGCGCATCTAGCGGTTCTAAGTATTGTTCCTCCTCTTTGAATTATATCGGATACACTATGTCTATTCATTTCAAAAAGTTCTCCATTTATAAGACCGCTGTATCCTCTTTGGATTCCCATTACCTTAAGACCTTTACTAAGTGCAGTTCTAACTACTGCCCTAATAGCAGCATTCATGCCTGGTGCGTCACCACCACTTGTAAGCACAGCTATAGTCTTCATAATTTATACCTCCTACGACCGCAGGGACTTAACTTGTCCCACATATTTTATAAATTATCTAGATATAATAAGCATATTTACCAACAAGTTATTTAATTCATCTTTATTTTAATAGAAAACTTGAAAATATTCAATGCCTTATATAAAATAAACCATAAAATTTAAAATATTGGGATTTTGTTATAAATCTTCCCCAATTAATTTATAAAATATACTAACTACAACCAAAGTCAATTACATTATATCACTTTTATATTACTTTCGCCAAATTTATCTTTTAAAAATTTCATAACTTCTACATTTTTTTCAATCCAGATTGATTTATCCAGCAAAAACTTTTTTCTCTCTTTTTGGGTGCAAACATATATAGGAACATTACCACCATATACAGCTGAAATACTTCTTATTTTTTTTAAGGCATCTTTTACAGCATCACTATTTTCAACTAAAATATATATTTTATCTGAGCTTACTTTTATTAATGGAGTAATTTCTTCACATAATATTTTAGGCTGTTCATCTTCTTTCTTGTTTACTCTACCCTTTATTATAACCAGCTCATCTTCTTTTATGCAGGATGTATTTTTTTCAAGGACTTTGGGAAAAATAACAATTTCGATACTAGCATACATATCTTCTACTTTTATGAAAGCCATCATCGTATTGCTTCTAGTTACTTTTTTTGTAACATTAGTAATTATTCCACCTATTACAACCCTTGTTCCATCAACTATGCCATTATCTTGCTGCTGCAAATTTTCACTTTCGTTTTCCTCAATGGATTCATACCCAACTATATCTGATATTTTTGTATTTGTAACAGCATCCAAAGTTTCTTTATAATCTTCAAGTGGATGTCCTGACAAATATATTCCTGTCATTTCTTTTTCCATTGCAAGCATGTATTTTTTATCAAATTCCTTTATATTTGGATATTGTATCTCTATATTATTATAATTCTCTTGTTTAAAATCTGTGAATAAATTCATCTGTCCCTGGATATTTTTTTTCTGCTGATTTGATATTCCGTCCATAACCTTTTCAAATACCGCAAGGAGCTGTGATCTAAATACTTTAAGACCATCATATCCACCAGCTTTAATTATACTTTCAACAGCTCTTTTATTTACAATAGACATATCAATTTTATTGCAAAAATCACTAAAAGATGAAAATTCACCTTTACTTTTTCTAACTTTAACTATACCTTCTATTGCGTTTACTCCAACATTTTTTATTGCTGCAAGTCCGAATCTTATAGTATCACCATGAACTGTAAATTTAGAGTAACTTTGATTTATATCCGGAGGAAGAACTTGTATTCCTAATTTGTCGGCAAATCTTATATAAAATGCTACCTTTTCATTATCTCCCATAACACTATTTAAGTAAGCTGCAATACATTCTGTCGGATAATAGCACATTAAATATGCTGTTTCATATGCCACAACAGCATAAGCTGCCGCATGTGATTTATTAAAGGCATAACTTGCAAAATCCATCATTAAATCATATATTTTATCTGCTTTTTCCTTGGAAATACCATTTCTTACGCAACCAGGAACTTCAATTTCTCCATTTTCATTTTCAATTCCATAAATAAAATTATGTCTTTCCTCTTCCATTACATGGTGCTTTTTCTTTGACATGGCACGTCTTACGAGGTCACTTCTTCCCATAGAGTATCCAGCCAAATCTCTAACTATCTGCATAACTTGTTCCTGATAAACCATACATCCATAAGTTACCTTTAATATAGGTTCTAGTTCTGGTGTTATGTATTCAATTTCAAGAGGATTATTTTTATTTTTAATGTATCTTGGAATTTCACTCATTGGACCAGGTCTATATAAACTTATTCCGGCTATGATATCTTCTAGGTCATCTGGCTTAAGTTCCTTCATAAAACTTGTCATACCAGCAGATTCTAACTGAAATACACCAACAGTTTTTCCCTCGCCTATCATTTTATAAACTTTTTCATCTTCAAAATTTATTTTATCGATATCTATGTCAATTCCCTTGTTTTGCTTAATCATATCTATAGTATCTTTAATAACCGTAAGGGTTCTAAGTCCCAAAAAGTCCATTTTTAAAAGTCCAAGTTCTTCAAGTACACCCATAGTAAACTGTGCAACAATGGACTCTTCATTTTTTAAGAGTGGAACATAATTTACAAGCGGTTTAGATGCTATAACAACACCCGCTGCATGGGTTGAAGTATGCCTTGGAATTCCCTCAAGTTTTCTTGCAACATCTATTAAATCCTTTATTCTTTCATCAGAATCATAGGCATCTTGAAGCTCAGGATTCAATTCTAAAGCTTTATCAATAGTTATACCAAGAACTGAAGGAATCATTTTAGCTATTTTATCAACCTCTGCATATGAGTAATTCATAGCTCTTCCTACATCTCTTATACACATTCTTGGTGCCATGGTGCCAAAAGTAACTATTTGAGAAACAGAATCCTTTCCATACTTTTCAACAACATAATCTATTACTTTTTGTCTTCTTTCATAACAAAAATCACTATCTATATCTGGCATTGAAATTCTGTCAGGATTTAAAAATCTTTCAAATATCAAATTGTATTTAATAGGATCTATTTTAGTTATACCCAAGGTATATGCTACAAGTGATCCAGCTCCAGAACCTCTACCTGGACCTGTTGGAATTTCATTTTCCCTTGCAAATCTTATAAAATCCCAAACTATCAAAAAATAATCAACATAACCCATTTGATTTATTATGCCAAGCTCATATTGAAGCCTTTTATTTAGTTCGTCTGTTATATCCTCATATCTTTCTTTAAGTCCTGTATAACATAAATTTTTCAAATACTCATAATGATCTGTTCCCTCTGGCAATGGAAAATTAGGAAGCTTTGATTCATGAAATTTATACTCAAAATTGCACTCATCTGCTATTTTTGCAGTGTTCAAAAGAGCCTCTTTTACATAGGAAAATTGCTCATACATATCTTCCTGAGACTTTAAATAAAACTGCTCTGGCTCATATCTCATTCTATTTTCATCATCTATATTCTTTCCTGTTTGTATACATAAAAGAATATCATGCGCTCTAGAATCTTCTTTTTCTATATAATGAACATCGTTAGTTGCTATTAGTGGAATATCTAGCTCTTTTGATAATTTTATAAGTTCTTCATTAACCTTAAGCTGTTCCTGAATTCCATGATACTGCAATTCTAGGTAAAAACCATCTTTAAAAATTTCCTTATAAAAAAGTGCATCCTTCTTAGCTCTTTCCATTCTACCTTTTAAAATATCAGATGACACTTCTCCCGCAAGACATGCACTTGATGCTATAATTCCTTCGCTATGAGCTTTAAGATATTCATGATCAACTCTAGGTTTATAATAAAATCCATCAATAGATGCTTTTGAAACTATCTTCATTAAATTTTCGTAACCAGTTTCATTTTTTACAAGCAAAACTAAATGGTGAGTTTCATTTTCAGGATCATTTTGTTTTATATACATAGATTTAGATGCAACATAAATTTCACAACCTATTATAGGTTTTATTCCAACTTCTTTTGCTGCTTTATAAAATTCAACACATCCATACATAGCTCCATGGTCCGTTATAGCTAAGCTATTCATTCCTAGGTCTTTAGCCTTTTGAACTAACTTTCCAACCTTTCCTGAGCCATCTAAGAGGCTATATTCGGTATGGACATGAAGGTGCACAAAATTTTTAAAAATATCTTCCATAAAACGCCCTCCCTTCTATCAGAGTACAGATGACAGAGTACAGAGTACAGTGATGGTTAATTTTCTGCTGAAGCAGAAAATTTAAAAACTTAATGGGCTATCGCCCAAACCTTCTCACTAATATGTTTTTTAAGTTCTAAGATTTTCCTGACGCAATGAAGGAAAATCCTCCTTCACTGTACTCTGTACTCTGTACTTTGTACTCTGATTTAGTACTCTAAATCTTAAGTATTTTCAACGATAGTATAGATTTTGCAATAACTTCATTATTTTCATTTTCCATACTAACTTCAACTTTTCCAAAAAAACTTCCAACATGAATAATATTTGTATATATATTTATATTATTGTCCATTTCAACAGGTTTAATAAAGTAACTTGAAATATTATCTATTGAAATATTTACATTATTTTTTCTTTTTAAAGTCATCACACCTGCAGTTGAAAGAAGCATACCTAAAGAATTCCATGATGCAGCACCGATTTGACCTACCATCTCTGAAACTATCTTTCCATAGAAATGCATTCCTCTTTCTGTATATGTGTATTTAAAATTTCTTAATATAATGTCCTCTAAAGTTTCCCCCACTTGAGGCTGTCTTACGGCAAATTGAAGTGCTTTTGTAATCTCATTCTTTCCAAGAACACCAATTAATTTTTTGCTACTATCCAGAACGGGACACATAGCCATGTTTTCCCATCCCATAACGTGTGCAATATATGCTACCGTAGTTTTACAATCTACTGTAAGTTTAGGTTCATCCATATAGTTTTCAATTATATCATTGTCTTCTATGCCAGTATCTAGCACTCTGACATCAATAATTCCAACTAACTTTCTTGTATTATCTACCACGGGATACTTGCGTACATGGTTATTTTTGCAATATTTTCTTATTTTTCCAACATCATCGGTGTTTTTAAAACACTTTGGATTTTCATCCATTATATCTTCGACTAAAATTATATCCTTTTTCACTAAACTCTCAGATATAGCCTTATTAATTATACTTGCGATAGTAAAGGTATCATAATTTGATGATATTACAGGAAGACCTTTTTTATCTGCCAATTCTTTTATTTCATCACTGCAGCCAAATCCGCCCGTTATAAGTACTGCCGCATTATTAAGTAAGCATAATTTTTGAGCATCTTCTCTATTTCCAACAATAATAAGACTTTCTGGCGTTACATATTTTATCATAGCTTCCGTAGTCATTGCACCTATAACAAACTTATCTAAAACCTTATCTATTCCTTTTTCTCCACCGAGTATAATTCCATCTATTATGCCTACAATTTCCCTATACGTAAGTGCTTCTATATTCTTTTTATTAACCTTTTCTATTCTAATAGTTCCAACTCTAGGTATCGTAGTAACCAAGCCTAAAGTATCGCACTGCTTAATAGCTCTGTATGCCGTTCCCTCGCTTACTTCTAGTTCACTTGCTATACTTCTTACAGATATTTTCGAGCCAGCTTTAAGGGACATAATATAATTTATTATATCTTCATGCTTTGACATACAAATTATTTACCTTCCTTTCTAATTTCTTCTGCAATTTTTTCTATCCTTCTAAGTCTATGATTAACCCCAGACTTTCCAACTGGCGGCTCAAGCATCTTACCTAATTCCTTTAAAGACTCATCAGGGTAATTTAATCTAAGCTCTGCAATTTCTCTTAAATTTTCAGGAAGTCTCGCAAGTCCTAATTCACTCTCTATAAGCTTTATGCTTTCAACTTGCCTTACTGAAGCGTTAACCGTTTTACTTAAGTTTGCAGTTTCGCAATTAACAAGCCTATTTACATTATTTCTCATTTCCTTCATTATTCTTACATTTTCAAAATCAAGTAAACTAGAATGAGCCCCTATAATATTTAACAAATCTACTATCTGCTCCCCTTCTTTTATATAAACAACATAACTGCTTTTTCTTTTAATCATTTTAGAACTTAAATTATATGTATTTATAAGCTTACTTAAATCTGCTGCATAATCTTCATCATGAGTAACAAATTCAAGGTGATATGTCTTTTCTGGATTGCTCACGCTTCCGCCGCCTAAAAATGCTCCTCTTATGTACATTCGTATACTTAAATCATCCGAAATTATTTCTTCTGGAATATTATAATTTAATTGTATTAAACCTTTTGTGTCTTTAAGAATTCCTACTTCTTTTAGAAAATTTCTTACTCCCATTTCTTCTGTTATGCAAGCTATATATACATTATTTTTCTTTAGTGAATTACTTTTTCTTACCATAAGTTCTGTGTGTATCGAAAAATGCTCTTTAAGCAATTTAAAGATAAGTCTACCTATAGCCGGATTTTCAGTTACAACTTTAAAGCTTATTTTATCATTACCCTCCAGAGACAAAGTTCCACTTGATTTCATTATCGCTGATAAAATAGCTGTAGCTTCCTTATGATTATATTCACTATATCTGCATACCTCACTTTTAACTTTTGATGAAAATGACATATTATTACTCCTCGTTATTACTAACCTTATTATCTTTTAATCTTTGTGATAAATAGAAATATTCTACTATCTTCTTTTTATCATAGAATAATTTCTTATCCATAATAGTTTCTACTAAAATTGCTGCAAGTTTATCAGAATCATGTCTTACCAATCCGTCTTTTATTTTTATAAAGTTTCCTTGTATCATTTCTACGCCTATTTTATTGAGTTCTTTTTCGTCTATTTTTACAAGCTCAGAAGTTTTTTCAAAATACTTTCCCTTAAGCTTTTCATCAATTCCACCTACATTTACAAGTGTATAATCTACAACCTTCCCACCCGTATGCTTAAATATGGCTTTAATATGGTCAGATACGCTAAATTCATCTGTTTCTCCTGGCTGTGTCATTATATTGGAAACGTATAATTTAAGTGCTTTTGTTTTTTGAAGTGCCGCTCCAACCTCCTTAACTAATAAGTTTGGAATAACACTTGTATATAAGCTTCCAGGTCCAAGTATTACGGCATCTGCTTCCCTTATCGCTTGTATTGTTTCACCTATTGCCTTTGCATTTTCTGGTTCTATAAACACTCTATCTACTGGACTTTCATACATAATTGCAGCTTCTGGTATATTTGATTCTCCCTCAACTACAACACCATTTTTTAATTTTGCCTTTAATACTACATCATCTAGGGTAACTGGAATTACTTTTCCTGTTACTGCGAGTACAGAACTCATCTTTTGAACCGCCTCTTCAAAATTACAAGAAATTCCATCCATAGCTGCAAGAAATAAATTACCAAAGCTTTGGTTCTTAAGTCTTCCATCTTTAAATCTGTATTGAAGTAGCTCTTCCATAAGTGGCTCTGTATCAGATAATGCAAGCAGGCAATTTCTTATATCACCAGGTGGTAAGATTCCTAAGTCCTCTCTCAAATCTCCAGAACCACCACCATCATCTGCAACAGTTACAATAGCTGTTATATTAGAAGTATAGTTTTTTAGTCCACGAAGCATGGTAGATAATCCTGTTCCACCTCCGATTGCAACTATTTTAGGTCCTTTTACAAGAAGCCTTTTTTCATATATCAAATTACTCAATCTTCTAGAATCTATAGATACATTTAGATATCCTTTATTTATAAGCACTATTATTGATTTCATTCCAAGCGTAACTGAAACATATAGAATAAAAACACCTGCCACAATTAAGAAACCATAAAAAGCTTTATAATAAATGCTGTAATATATTCCTTTATTCATAAATTCAATAAGGGCAAAGGAAATGAGCATTATACCCATTATTCCAAGCATAACCCACCGTTTGATCTTAATTCCAGGCTTTATCCAATCTACAAATTTCATAGTTTTTTACCACCTTTATTAACATCCTCATTAATATCTCTATGGTCAATATTTACTATGTTTCCATCATCTTTTAACCTTTTGTAAATTTCATTAGCTATGGTTACAGATCTATGTCTTCCCCCTGTACATCCAATGGCAACAATAAGCTGCCTTTTACCTTCTTTTAAGTAATGTGGTATTAAAAATTTAAGCATATCTTCTAGTTTATCAATAAAAGCATTTGTCTGTGGAAAGGATTTTACATAATCACTTACCGGTGCTTCATTACCAGAATAATGTTTTAGTTCTGGTATATAAAAAGGATTAGGTAAAAATCTAACGTCAAAAACAAGATCAGAATCAACAGGAATTCCATACTTAAATCCAAAAGATAATACTGTTATAATGAGCTCTGTTTCAACTTGCCCTTCTTCCCTGTAAATCGAAGTTATTTTTTCTTTAAGTTCTCTAGTTGCAAGCTTTGATGTATCAATAATATCATTTGCTCTGTCACGAATTTCTTCTAATTTCTTTCTTTCAAGCGATATTCCGTTTAAAATTCTTCCTTCTGGTGCTAAAGGATGCTTTCTTCTTGACTCTTTATATCTTTTAATTAAAACCTCATCAGACGCATCTAAAAATAAAATTTCATATTCATAACCATTGTTTTTTAGATAATCCAAACTAACAAAAAGATCATCGAAGAACTTTCCGCCTCTTATATCTATTACAAGCGCTATTTTATCTATTTTTCCTTTAGTTTCAAAACATGCTTCTGCAAATTTAGGTATAAGTGTTGGAGGCAGATTATCTACACAAAAGTATCCTAAATCTTCAAGGCTCCTTACTGCTTGCGTTTTTCCAGCTCCTGATAATCCTGTTACAATGACAAATCTCATTTTAACACATCCCCCTTCGCATTCTTCTTTATGTATATTTAACCTATTAAAGATAAGCCATCGTGAAACTTAAAGTTTATTTGTAGTCAAACTGGTTTCACTCTACTTTTCTTCTCCAATAATTCTAACTTCTGTATCGAGATTTACATCATATTTACTTTTAACTGTTTTTTGAACAAAATGAATTAAGTCTAATATATCCTTAGCTGTTGCATTTTCTTTGTTAATAATAAACCCAGAATGTTTTTCGGAAACCTGTGCTCCGCCGATACTTACGCCTTTAAGTCCACTGTCCTCTATAAGCTTAGCTGCAAAAAATCCTTCTGGTCTCTTAAAAGTGCTGCCTGCTGATGGATACTCAAGTGGCTGTTTTTCTCTTCTTCGCCTCATTAAATCGCTAATCCTTCCAGCAATTTTTTCGTACTCACCTTTTTTAAGTTTAAAAGTTGCTTCTAAAACAATATAGTTTTTTTTAAGTACAACACTCGTTCTATATCCAAGTTCAAGTTGATCCTTAGTGAGTTTCATAACTTTACCTTTATGATCTACAACTGTTACTGTGTCTATAATATCTGCTATTTCACCATTATATGCACCTGCATTCATTGCAATTGCTCCACCAATAGTACCTGGTATTCCGCATGCAAATTCAAATCCAGTTAAACTAGCATCTCTAGATTTTAGGCTTACCTCACCAATTGCAGCTCCACTTTGAACTATAATTTCTTCACCATTAATATTTATACCATTAAGCTTAGACAATTTTATGGCAACTCCCCTTATTCCCCCATCCCTAACAAGAAGATTGGAACCATTTCCTATTATATAATATGGAATTTTTCTTTCTTCACACAATCCTATAACCTTACTAACTTCTTCATAAGTTTCAGGCTTTACTAGTAAATCCACTGCTCCACCCACTTTAAAGGATGTGTATTTTTTCATAGGAGCATTTAGTTCCACGTTCTCATTTTTTATATAGTTACTAATTTCCGCCACAAAATCTTGAATATAATTCATAGTACATCTCCTCAAAATATTAATATAAAGTTAGTATATGACATCTTAAAAAAAATAACAAGTCTAAGGACACTATTAACCTAATTTCCCCTTACTTTTTAAGTATTCCATTATTTTATTTTCATCTGTATTCATAATTAATTCTTCTTTTACATTAGCTGCTTTAATTATTTGTTCTGCTTTATCAAATTTTCCTATATTAAATGATATGTGAGAATCAGTTCCTAATATTACCTTAACTCCATTCTCATTGCAAGCTTTAGCTATCTTTATACAATTTTCTAAACTACCTTCTCTTGAACCATTTAAAGAACCGTTATTTATTTCTATAAGTGTATTTGTAACCTTAGCCTTTTTTACAATTGCTTCAATATCTACTGGGAAAATAGGATTTCCTAAATGGCCTAATATATCGATGCTTCTATTATTCATCGCATTTAGAACTGCCATAGTATTTACTTCCTTCGTACTTGGAAACGGCTTAAAGCATACATCATGTAAACTTGCAATTATTAAATCCAATCTTTCTTGAATACGCTCTGGTATATCAATGTTACCATCTACATCCATTATGTTTGCCTCGCAGCCTCTAAGTATTTTAACCCCATATAATTCTCTAGGTATGTTTCTCATATTACTAAAATAAAATATATGCGGGCCACCAGGCATACAAGGACCATGTTCTGTAGTTCCAAGTACCTTTATTCCATTTATTGAAGCTTGCTTTACATTCTCTAGCAATGTAGTATACGCATGACCGCTTACTATGCTATGTGTATGTAAATCTATAACATATTTCAAAATATCACTCCTTGTTGCTATTCTTTTTAAAGTAACTTATTATACTTTCTGCTGCCTTCTTATTAATTGATGGTGTTTCTAAAAGTTCATTAAAAGAAGCCCTTCTTATATTATCTATACTTTGAAACTTTTTCAATAGTTCTTTTCTTCTTCTATCTCCTACATTAGGTATATCATCCAACACTGAGTGAAGTACTCTTCTATCTCTTAAGGTTCTATGGTATGTAATTGCAAATCTATGTACCTCATCTTGAATTCTTGTAATAAAGTGCATAATTTCAGAGTTTCCCTTTATGTAGATTTCATTATTATTATATATTATTCCTCTTGTATTGTGTTTGTCATCCTTAACCATACCACAAACTGGAATATCTATATTAAATTCTTTTAGTACTTCCAAGGCTATATTTACTTGACCTTTTCCTCCGTCCATTAATATCAAGTTGGGGAATACAGAAAACTTTCCCGCACTTAAAGAAATTTCACTATTAGCAATAGCTTTTACTTCATCAAGTCCGTGTTTAAATCTTCTAGTTAAAATTTCGCGCATACTTTCATAATCATTAGCACCTTTTACAGAATTTATTTTAAATCTTCTATAATCACTGTTTTTTGCTTTCCCATTTTCAAATACAATCATAGAACCAACAGAATCTACACCTTGTATGTTTGAAATATCATAGGCCTCTATTCTAGTAGGCATTTCGTCAAGTTCAAGAAGCTCAGCTAATTTTTCAATTACATTTATATTATTTTTCTTGTCACTAAGTAATTTTAGCTTGAATTGCTCAAGCATAATTTTTGAATTTCTCCCTACCATATCAAGCAATTCTTTTTTTTCGCCTTTTTGCGGTACCTTGAGATTTACCCTTGAGCCTCTTTTCATAGAAAGCCACTGCTCTAGAAGTTCATTATCTACAATGCCTGGAATATAAATATCCTTAGGTATATATGCAGTTCCACCATAAAACTCCTTTATAAATTCAGCTATAATCTCTTCACCTTGCTGCCCTTTAGTGTTTTCAAAGGTAAAATGTTCTCTTCCAACAATTTTTCCAGCACGTATAAAGAATATCTGAACACAACTATCGTTATCATCACTATATATATTAATAAAATCTTCATCATCAAAATTATTACTTATTATCTTTTGCTTTTCCATTACTGTCTCTGCCGCTCTTATTTTATCTCTATAGCTTGCTGCTTTTTCAAATTCCAACTCTTCTGATGCTTTAGCCATTTTGCTTTTAAGCTCATTTATAACAGCACTATCTCTTCCAGACAGCAGTGAAACAACGTTTTTTATTAATTCTCCATATTCAGCTTTACTTATAAGTCCTGCACATGGTGCGTTACAGCGTTTTATTTGATAGTTAAGACAAGGTCTTATTTTTTCTTGACCTTCCTTTATAGTCATTTTGCAGGTTCTAAGTGGGAATATCTTTTTTATCAAATCCATTGTTTCATAAATAGCAGATACATTTGGATAAGGACCATAATACTTAGACCCATCTTTTACCTTCATCCTTGTAATAATAACTCTCGGAAAATCTTCATTTACTGTAACCTTAATAAAAGGATAATGTTTATCATCTTTAAGTAATATATTATATCTAGGCTTATATTTTTTTATAAGATTACATTCTAAAATAAGTGCTTCCATTTCTGAATCTGTAACTATATATTCAAATTCAGCAATATTTTTCACCATAGCCTTAACTTTTTCAGAATGATTTTTAGAGCTTTGGAAATATTGTCTAACTCTATTCTTTAATATTTTAGCCTTTCCAACATATATGATTTCACCAAGAGAATTCTTCATAAGATACACTCCTGGCTTATCAGGAAGAATCTTTAATTGATATTGAAAGTCAAACATAATAACCCTCCTTAGAAGAAGAGTACAGTTGACAGAGTACAGAGTACAGTGATGGTTAATTTTCTACTGAGCAGAAAATTTTACAACTTAATGGGCTATCGCCCAAACCTATCCGTTTATACATTTTTTCTGCAAGTTCAAAGATTTACCTGACGCGAGGAAGGTAAATCCTCCTTCACTGTACTCCGTACTCTGTACTCTGTACTCTATTTTAAAGCGCTTTGCATAACTCCTGAAGCAATCTTTGCTGCTGCTATTCCGCCCTGTCCTCCGTCTTCTACAATTACTGCAACGGCAATTTTAGGGTTATCGTAAGGTGCAAATCCAATAAACCAAGAATGAGGGGGTGCGGGTTTACCATTTTCCATATGATCGGCAGTTCCTGTTTTACCTGAAACTTCAACACCTTCTATGGCTGCATTTGCTCCTGTTCCTTCTGCTACAACAGTTCTCATAAAGCTTTTCATGGTTGAAGCTATATCACTAGAAATTATTTGCCCATTACTTTCAGGATCTATAGTCGAAACTATGTCTCCATCACTAGTTAATATTTGTTTAACCAGATGAGGCTTCATCATTATTCCATTATCTGCAATAGTACTTGCTACAAGTGCCATTTGCATTGGAGTTGCAAGGACACTACTTTGACCTATTGCACTTTGAGCCATATTGCCCTTTTCATAGCTTTTTAGCGTAGGGAATTTACTATTATCTATTATGATACCATCAGCAGGTGTATTTCTATTAAAATAAAAATCTTCAGCTGTCTTCTTAAGATTTTCATTTCCTAGTTCCAGTCCTAAGGTACCAAATACAAAGTTACTTGATTTCACGTAGGCATTTTTAAAATTAATTTCACCATTTACTTCACCATCAAAATTGCTTAAGGATTCCTTTGAATTAAATACAAGCACTCCAGTATCATTAAAAGTCTTATTTTGAATTCCCGGTATATTCTCAAGAGCACTTACAGCTGTTATTGTCTTAAAGGTAGATCCTGGCGGATAAAGCCCAGAAACAGCTCTATTTAGAAGTGGCCTATCTGGATTACTGTTTAAAGAAGACCAATTTGCCTTTAATGCACTATCGTTAGGGTCAAAGGAAGGTTTTGAAACCATAGCAAGTATTTCACCAGTTCTAGGATCTAATGCAACAACTGCACCTTTCTTATCCCCAAGCATATCTGAAGCTTGTTTTTGTACGTTATAATTCAAGGTAGTAATTAGGTTATCTCCCTTTTTCTCCTGTGGTTCAAGATTACCTTTTGTTTTTATAAGATCTGTAATAAATTGTTTTAAGCTTTCATCTTTTGACCCCATTAAATATTGATCATATTTAGCTTCAAGTCCTGTTATTCCATACTGAGGATTTACATAACCTAGTACATGTGAAAATAAATCTCCATATGCATATTCTCTCTTTTGATTTAAAGTATCAACTCTTTCACTTTTTGTTAAAGCTACCTTATTTCTATCGTATATTGTTCCTCTTAAAACTTCATTTCTTTTTGCCCATAATCTTTTATTATCTGCATTATTAACTATTTTAGGTCCTGTAATTATTTCAAAATACGTTACATATGAAATTGTCACTATAAAAAATAGTATAAAGACAAACATTACTTTTTTTATATTATTTGAAATATCGTTCATTTATCTTCCTCCCTCTGATATCTTTTGTATTATACCAAGGGCAAAAAATATTATAATCATAGAACTTCCACCAGCACTTATAAGCGGCAGCGTTATTCCTGTAAGTGGAATCATTCCTGTAACTCCACCAACTATAACTATAACCTCTGATGCAATCATCGCACTATAACCCACTGCTAAAAGCCTTGAGAAATTATCTTCTGCAAAAACAGCTGCACGCATACATCTATAAAACAATAGGAAATACAAAATCATTATTGCAAAACCCATAAGTACTCCCATTTCCTCGCAAATAGCTGAAAATATAAAATCAGATTCACTTACTGGAACAAATCCAGGATAGCCTAAGCCAAGTCCTGTACCAGTTAAGCCTCCCCAAGCAATTGAGTACATAGATTGAACTAATTGATAACTTTGATTTCCTTTATATGGCCAAGGGTTATGCCAAATCATAACTCTTAATCTTACATGACCAAATAATTTATAACTTATTACAGCCCCTACAGCAAATAAAGCAAAACATATTAATACATATTTTGTTTTTGAGGTTGCTATGTACAGCATTGTTATAGATATTCCGAAAAATAAAAGAGCAGAGCCCAAGTCATTTTGAAGCACCATAAATCCAAGTGTTACCATTACAATAACTGCTGGCTCTATGAGCTGTTTAAAATTCTTATAATCTTTTAATGCAGATGCCAAATATGCCACAAAAAATATTTTTGCAAATTCCGATGGCTGAAATCCCATTCCACCAATATAAACCCAGTTTTTAGAACCATATTTCATGGTACCAATAAAAGTTGCCATTGCAACAAAAAACAAACAAAATCCCATATAAACGTATTTATATTTTTCATATCTCTTAAGTTCTGGTAAAAGCACTACCATTAATATAAATATTGCAATACCTGCTATAAACCATATAATTTGTTTTATAGAATACACTGGGTTAAGTCTATAAAGTATAACTAAGCCTATAGATGATAATATGCATGCAAAAATAAGCACATATTTGTCACCATCCGGATAAAATTTTCTTAATATAAAATGCGAATATCCCATTAAAAAGCATATTACAGCACATAATACAAGTGCTCCCGTATCAAAAGGAGTTTTTATTATAAACAAGTTAAAGAAACAAACGAAGCAAAACAAATAAGCATATCTTAAAAGCTTCTTTTCATCTTTTACGCTATTATACATAGTTTATCACCTACCCTATTACCTTAAATACAGCACTTCCTATTTTTATTTCATCACCAACTCTTACATAAGTCTTTTTCTCAACTTTTTCATCATTTAACAAAGTACCATTTGTACTATTTAAGTCTTCCAAAACATAATCAGTATTTCTAAGATAAATCCTTGCATGGTGTCCAGATACATAGCTTTCTTTAAGAACTACAGAATTATCATCTCTTCTCCCTAAAGTAACCTCTCTGCCAATTGGTATTACAGATCCTTCTCTTAAATTTTCGTTGGTTCCAGACTGCATAACTTCAAGTCCAAAAGTCTTTTTCCTTGGCGCCTTTTTTGATCCACCATTTTTTATATCTTTATACATTATTCTTAACGCAAAAAGAATTATTATGTAAACTATGCCAATAATTACAACTTTAAAAATCAAACTCATTTTACTTAAACTATCCCCAATTGAGGCTAGGTTATACACTTGATGTAAAAACAAACAAAACACCTTCCTATGCTATAATTTTAAATTATAAAACCAAAGCTAGCATTTTATTTACTATGCTAGCTTAAGTACAATTATAACATCTTTTTTAAATATTGTCCTGTGTAGGAGGAAGTATTTTGGGCAATCTTCTCTGGAGTTCCTGTACATAGAATTGTCCCTCCTCTTTCACCACCCTCAGGACCAAGGTCAATAATGTAATCTGCTGATTTTATAACATCAAGGTTATGCTCTATGACAACTACAGTATTACCTGCATCAACAAGTCTTTGAAGTACCTCGATTAACTTATTTACATCATCTATATGAAGTCCCGTAGTAGGCTCATCAAGAATATAAAGCGTTTTTCCTGTACTTCTTTTTGAAAGTTCATATGCAAGCTTTATTCTTTGCGCTTCACCACCTGAAAGCTGAGTTGAAGGCTGACCTAATCTAACATATCCAAGTCCAACGTCCATAAGCGTATCGAGCTTATTTTTTATCCTTGGTATATTACCAAAAAACTCAACAGCCTCTTCTACTGTCATATTTAGTACATCATCTATATTCTTACCCTTATACTTTATTTCAAGAGTTTCTCTATTATATCTCTTTCCACCACATACATCACAAGGTACATAAACATCAGATAAAAACTGCATTTCTATTTTTACTATTCCATCGCCCTTACAAGCTTCACATCTTCCGCCTTTTATATTAAAGCTAAACCTTCCAGATTTATATCCTCTCATTTTTGCTTCCTGAGTTGATGCATATAATTCTCTTATTATATCAAAGACTCCTGTATAAGTTGCAGGGTTTGACCTTGGTGTTCTTCCAATAGGGCTTTGATCTATATCTATTATCTTATCTATATTTTCTATACCCTTTATTTCTTTATGCAATCCCGGGTTAGCTTTTGCCCTATTTAATTTTTTATTTATTCCCTTATATAATATTTCATTAACAAGTGTGCTTTTTCCAGAGCCAGAGACTCCAGTTATACATGTAAACACTCCAAGTGGAAACTTAGCACTTACATTCTTTAAATTATTCTCTGAAGCACCAACTACCTCTATGCATTTATCTTGAGATTTTCTTCTATTTTTAGGCACCAAAATTTCCTTTTTGCCACTTAAGTACTGACCAGTTATAGATTCTTTGCACTTTTTTATATCTTCAATAGTACCTGTTGCAACTATATTTCCGCCACGTTCCCCTGCTCCCGGTCCTACATCTACAATAAAATCTGCTGCTTTCATTGTATCCTCATCATGTTCCACTACTATAACCGTATTTCCTACATCTCTTAAATGAAGCATGGTTTGAATTAATTTATCATTGTCTCTTTGATGAAGTCCTATACTAGGTTCATCAAGTATATATAAAACTCCAACTAAACTTGAACCTATTTGCGTAGCAAGCCTTATTCTTTGAGATTCTCCACCAGAAAGTGTTCTAGCACTTCTAGTTAAACTTAAATAATCAAGTCCAACATCCACTAGAAATTGAAGTCGATTTTTTATTTCTTTTAGTATTTGATTACTTATAATCTCATCTTTTTTACTAAGTTTAAGACTATCGACAAACTTTATTTCATCCCTTATAGGCATTGCACTTAATTCAATTATACTTTTACCGCCAACAAGTATAGAAAGAGCTTCTTTTTTTAATCTTGCCCCCTTACACTTTGGACATGGTTTATCACTCATATAATTTTCTACTTCTTGTTTTATAGCCTCAGAAGATGTCTCCATATATCTTCTTCTCATTTCGCCAATTATACCTTCATATGCATGGTAAAACTCCATTTTTCGTGAATCCTTAACATAATAAACCTTTAACTTTTCACCTTTAGTTCCATACAAAAGCATATTTACAATTTCGTCATCAAGCTTCTCTATAGGCGTATTTAAATCAAATTTATATTCCTTAGAAAGTGCCTTAAGTATACAAAAAGTCCACGATTCTTCCTTTAATCTTCCATCGCCCCACGGAGCCACAGCACCTTCCATTATGCTTTTAGTTCTGTCCGGTATTACTAAGTCTTGATCTATTTCCATCAAGGTTCCAAGACCATCACAAGTATCACATTTTCCGAAGGGTGAGTTAAAGGAAAACAATCTAGGAGTAATTTCTCCAATACTTATGCCGCAATCCGGGCATGAGAAATTTTCACTAAAAAGCATATCCTCTCCATCTATAACGTTAATTACAACCAATCCTTCAGCTAATTTCAACGCTGTTTCTATGGAATCTGAAATTCTTCCATCTATTCCTTCTTTAATAACTATTCTATCTATTACAGCTTCTATGTTATGCTTTTTATTTTTTTCGAGCTTAAGATCCAAATCTTCAAGTTCGTATATTTCACCATCTATTCTCGCTCTTACATATCCATTTTTCTTAATATTTTCAATTACCTTTACATGCTCACCTTTTCTTCCTCGTATTACTGGTGCAAGGATTTGGATTTTTGTTCTCTCTGGCAATCCCATAATTTTATCAACCATTTGATCAACAGTTTGCTGCGATATCTCCTTACCACACTTAGGACAATGTGGCACACCTATTTTGGCATAAAGAAGTCTTAAATAATCGAATATTTCTGTTACAGTTCCAACGGTTGAACGTGGATTCCTACTTGTAGTTTTTTGATCTATTGAAATTGCTGGAGATAATCCCTCTATGTATTCAACATCTGGTTTATTCATTTGACCCAAAAACATTCTTGCATAAGAAGATAGTGATTCAACATATCTTCTTTGTCCCTCTGCATATAAAGTATCAAATGCCAATGAAGATTTTCCTGATCCTGAAAGCCCTGTAAACACCACAAACTTATTACGTGGTATAGTTAAATCAACATTTTTTAAGTTATGTACCTTTGCACCTTTTATTATAATTTCATCTTTCATTTTTTCACCCCATTTAATCAATGTGGTGTCGCACTAAAATTATTTAACACATAACTTAAAATTATTGCTAACAAAATCAAGTGAAGGGTTTTAATTTCGCCCTGCTCATTAAAAAACTAACTTTTTCACTTACGTGAAAAGTGAAGGGTTTAACGATGCTGTGCACGTTAAAGGTTAATTTTTCGGATAAATCCGAAAGTTAAGGTTATTTTTCCTACGCCTTGCTACGGAAAAATTATAAATTTAAATTAAAGATTTTCCATAGCAAAGCGGAGGAAAATCAACATTTACTTTTTACCAAAGGTAAAACCCTTCACCTTTGACAAGCGTAGCTATGTCAAACCCTTCACTTTTCACATAGTGAAAAAGTTAACCTTTTAACGTGCAAAGCATCGTTAAAAACTTTCACTTGAGTTGCTTCGCAATATTTAAGATTTGTGTATAAAATAATTTTTGTACGGCAGCCCCATTACTTAAGTTCTTTCTTTAACTTTTTAATCTTATCTCTCAATTCCGCTGCTCTTTCAAATTGAAGATTTTTAGCTGCTTCCTTCATTTCATTTTCATAAGTTTCAATAAGTTTTTCTATATTATCATTATTAGCCTCTAATGCTTCATCTAAACTATTATATTCTGCTTTTTCTTCTGCAACCTGTGTTATTCCTATAACTTCTCTTATTTCTTTCTTTATAGTCATTGGTATTATGCCATGTTTATCATTGTATTCCATTTGAATTTTTCTTCTTCTTTTTGTTTCCTTTAAAGCTTTATCCATGGCTGAAGTTATTGAATCAGCATACATTATTACCTTACTTTCGGAGTTTCTAGCTGCTCTTCCTATTGTCTGTATTAAAGAGGTTTCTGATCTTAAAAATCCTTCTTTATCTGCATCCAATATGCCAACAAGTGCAACTTCTGGAATATCAAGTCCCTCTCTCAAAAGATTTATTCCAACAAGTACATCTGCTTCACCAGACCTAAGTTCTTTAATTATTTTCATTCTCTCTATAGTATCTATACCAGAATGCATATATCTAGTTTTAACACCCAATTCTTTCAAATATTCCGTTAAATCTTCTGCCATTTTCTTTGTAAGCGTAGTAACAAGCACACGAAATCCTCTATCAACTGTCTTATTAATTTCAGCATATAAATCGTCAATTTGACCAGAAACAGGTCTTACCTCCACTTCTGGATCAAGAAGCCCTGTAGGTCTAATAACTTGCTCTGCTATATTCTCGGAATGTGAAAGTTCATATTCTGCTGGTGTTGCACTTACAAATACAACTTGATTCAATTTCTTTTCAAATTCATCAAATTTAAGCGGCCTATTATCGTATGCACTTGGCAATCTAAAGCCATAATCCACAAGAGTATTTTTTCTTGACCTATCTCCACCATACATTGCTTTAACTTGTGGAAGTGTAACGTGACTTTCATCAATAAACAATAAAAAATCTCCCGGGAAATAGTCTATTAATGTTTTAGGTGGTTCTCCCTTTGATCTTCCATCTAATATTCTAGAATAGTTTTCTATACCGGTACAGTAACCAACTTCTCTCATCATTTCTATATCAAAATTTGTTCTTTGCTTCAATCTTTGAGCTTCTAAAAGCTTATCTTCAGAAGTTAATTCTTTCAACCTAACTTCAAGTTCCTGTTCTATTTTATTTATTGCTATTTCTATTGTTTCCTTTGATGCAGCAAAGTGAGAAGCTGGGAAAATAACAGAATGTTTAAGTGTTCCTGTCACATTCCCAGTAAGAACATCAAATTCTTTTATTCTGTCTATTTCATCACCAAAAAACTCTACTCTTATTGCTTTATTAGTAGAACTTGCAGGAAAAATGTCTAGGGTATCTCCTCTAACCCTAAAAGTACCTCTCACAAAATTAATTTCATTTCTTTCATATTGTATTTCAACAAGTTTTTTTAAAACTTCATCTCTATCTTTAGTCATGCCTTCTCTTAAGGATATTGATAATTTTTTATATTCATCTGGATTACCAAGTCCGTAAATACACGAAACTGAGGCAACTATTATAACGTCTCTTCTTTCAAAAAGAGATGAAGTTGCCGAATGCCTCAATTTATCTATTTCATCATTTATAGACGCATCCTTTTCTATGTAAGTATCAGTTTGGGGAACATATGCTTCTGGTTGATAGTAATCATAATATGATACAAAATATTCAACATTACTATCTGGAAAGAATTCTCTAAATTCTCCACAGAGCTGTGCTGCCAATGTCTTATTATGTGCCAATACAAGTGTAGGCTTTTGAACCCTTTCAATTATATTCGCCATTGTAAAAGTCTTACCTGAACCTGTAACACCAAGAAGGGTTTGAAATTTATCATTACTCTCTATGCCATTAACAATACTTTCTATTGCCTGTGGTTGATCCCCTGTTGGCTTAAATTTTGAATGTATTTTAAACTCACCCATTTCACCATCTCCATCAAACATTTGTTCGTATTTAATTTTAATATCACTTTTATATATTGTCAATAATAATTATTTTTAAACAAAAAATAAAAAAGCAGAGTACTCTCTACTTTGTACTCTGTTATTTTTCGTCGTCGTCTTCGTCCTGCTTTTTCTTAACTTTTTCAAGGACACTGTCAAACGAATCACTCTCAACCTTTACAATTTTACTCCCCTTTGGGATTATCTTGGGAACAAAAACTACACCTAATTTTTTAGTTCTATTCATTTCCTTATAACTGACTTCAATTAACTTGCCTTGTACATTTTTCACCTTTAACCATATAAAATTTGTAACATCAGCTAACGTATTAAACACATCTTCTTCTGTTACTATCTTTGTATCGTTTAACTCTACTATGGTATCTCCACTTTTAATTCCCATTTCAGAAGCTGGCGAATTTGGAGCTACCTCAAGTATCATTATTCCCTCATCTGAATTTATATATTTAGGGTACTTTTTTATTTCAAAGTAAGCTTGATATTTAAGCATAATCTCATGCAAAATTGGTGCCAATGCACATAATATAAATTCACTAATTAAATTTCCTCTTAATAATATTGTTAAGAGAAACAAAATAACTCCATATCCTAATATGTTAATTCCAGAATAAATGGTTTTTTCCCTTTTAGATTTAGTAAACGTAAAACTACTGTATCCTAAAACACCAAAAAACGATCCAAATACTAATGCTGAATTTTTTAAGATTGTAATAGGAGTATTCCAAAAATCCCCTGCTAAATACTGAGGTCCGCTTGTAAGCTGAGATCCATTTGCCATAAAAAGCATTGCTATTGGAAGCAGCCAATATCTTTTAAATGCAAAACCTCCAACTATTTTATTGCCTCTACTTGTAAACACAGGAATAGCTCCTGAATTTCCATCAATCATTACGAGAAGTCCCTCTATAATATGAAGTACTGCCACAAGTGCCATAAGCATAGTTACATCAACTTCTAAATACTTTACCTCGCTAATATCAATTCCATTTAAAGCTGCCAATCTTAAAATCAAACTAATAAATCCCAATACAGCTCCAGAGTAGGAAAAACATACAAATCTACTTCCTAAAATCATTAAGAATATAGAAATTAAAAATAATATAAATATTGCACTATCATCTTTAAAAACAATTCCAAAATATGAGAGTATAATACTACCTATAGCACCTCCAATTACTCCTAAAACAATTTCAGATATTGTTAGGACAAATGGGGATTCCATGCTTTCTCCTATAATCATTTTCTGCATTAAGGCAGTCTTTCTATTCTTCCTATAAAACACAGCTGCCATAATAACCACTAGAAGTATATATGATGGTGTTATTATAGCTTGAGATAATGCACTCAATGTTGTCATGACAATATTCATGTAAATTTTTCTCCTCTCCAAAGATAAAAGCTTAAACAATGCGCTATTGCAGTTATAATTAATTCAGTCGTAATTAAAAATTAATGCGAACTAAATCGAGTGAAGGTTTTTAACTTCGCCCTGCTCATTAAAAGACTAACTTTTTCAATCACGTGAAAAGTGAAGGTTTTAACGATGCTGTGCACGTTAAAGGTTAACTTTTCGGATAAATCCGAAAGTTAATGTTATTTTTCCTCCTCTTTGCTACGGAAAAATTATAAATTTAAATTAAAGATTTTCCGTAGTAAAACGGAGAAAAATCATCCTTTGCTTTTCACATAGTGAAAAAGTTCATCTTTTAACGAGCAAAGCAAGTTAAAACCCTTAGCTATTAGCTTTTTCGCCTTCTTTTTAGGCGAAAAAAGTTAACTATTACTTCACAATATTTATTTTTACTGCAATAACTCAATTCTATTTTCTACTTAACTTTACTTTTTATTATTTCAAGTGCCTTTTTAAATTGAGGGTCAGTATCTCTATCATAAGGCAAATTTTTAAGATTGTCTGGATACTTTATTTCTATGTCCGGTTTTATTCCTTTATGATGTATATTTTCACCATTTGGAGTGTAATATTTTGAAATTGTTACTTTAAGTTGAGTTCCGTTACCTGTGTCAAATACATTTTGAACAATTCCTTTTCCAAAAGTTTTTACACCAACTAAAGTTCCCAATTTATAATCTCTAATTGCACCAGAGAAAATTTCAGAAGCACTTGCTGTATTTTCATTTACAAGAACAACTAGTGGCATTCCAATATAATCTCCACCTTTTGACTTATATACTTCCTTAGAATTATTTTTATCAATCATTGAAACTATAGTCTTATCTTTAGGTACAAAATTAGAAGTTACATCAACACAAGCTGTTAAAAGTCCACCTGGATTATCCCTTAAATCAAGTATTAATGCTTTCATTCCTTGAGCTTTTAATTCTGCCATTTTCTTATTAAAATTAGCACCTGTATTTTCATCAAACATTGACATTTGTATATATCCTATATTGTTACTTAACATTTCACCTGTAACTGTATTCATTACTATACTTTGTCTTGTAGCTGTAATATCAAATGTTCCTTTACCAGCTCTATAAATTGTAACTTTAACTGAAGTACCTGCTTTTCCCTTCATCATAGCTACAGCTTTATCTAAATCTTTTCCTGTAACATCTGTACCATTTACTTTAACAATAGCATCTCCGCTTTTTATTCCTGCTTTTTGTGCTGGAGAATCATCAAAGGCTGTAACAACTACTACTTTATTATCCTTTGCTTCAACCTGCATTCCAAGTCCTACATATTCCTCTCCTTGAATTTGTGAATTAAAATCTTTTGTTTCTTGTTGATCCATGTAAACTGTATATGGATCATTTAAAGCCGATGTCATGCCTTTTATCGCACCTGTTACAAGTGCATTATCATCAATTTTACCATCATAATATTTATATAGTTCATCTCTAATAGCAAACAGTTTTTTAAATTTCATAATTTCATTATATGTATTATTATCAACTGATACACTACCATTTGGCGAAAGCAAGTAATTACTTCCTATAAATAAACTTGCTGCATTAGTTAATACTAATACTATAACTGTAATTATAATCCATCTTCTCTTTGAATTTTTTTTATGCAATTCGACTCTATCAATATCATTTCTGTCTAACTCAGTCTTATCTAATTCCTTCTTATCTAATTCATTTTTATCCAATCTATTCACCATCCTAAAGTTATATTTATATATATACTTATTGTTTATCTTATTAATGAATATTATTTATACAAAATATAATTATATCATACAACTTGATACATAGTTAAAACTATTTTGAATTAAGATTACTTATCTATAATTCATCCTGGTAAATTACAATTTAACTCAGAGTACAAAGTACAAAGTACAGAGTACAACGAAGGACGATTTTTCTCCGTTAACACTATGAAAAATCTGAAAACTTATTTTCTTTATTGCTGCGCAATTGCGCCATATATGGCGCTCAGCGAAGCTGACACCATTTAAGTTTAAGATTTACCTGAGTAAAACAAAAGGTAAATCATCCTTCTTTGTACTCTGTACTTTGTACTTTGTACTCTGCTCTAAAAATTGTAATTTGTCAGGATAAACTTGGTATTTGCAATTTCAATATTTCAAGTTGTATATCTACTTTTTTATAAAACAAACTCCAGGCAGATAACCACCTGAAGTAAAATTTTTAAACTATTAGACTTCCAAGAATTTTCTTATTGATAGTATACTTCCAATTGCACCTATCAATATTCCAACAACTAAGAATGCCCAAAGCATAGTTGACAAAACATATGATGTTGGTATTAGTGATGTCATCATAAAACTACTAGAAATCTTTGAATAAAATAATTTATAAATATAGAAAACAACTACAACTGCTATTATAGCTCCTATTATGCCTATAAGCATTCCTTCTATTACAAATGGTAATCTTATAAACCAATCAGTTGCGCCAATATATTTCATTATTCCAATTTCTCTTCTTCTTGAATAAACTGCTAATTTAATTGTATTTCCTATTAAGAATAATGAAACACCAACCAAAATTACTAATATAACTACACCAATCCATTGTATTGTTTTAGTTACTGCTATAATTTTATTTACAGTTTCTCTACCATCACTTATTTTATCAATACCATCAATTGGATTACCACTACTATTTTCTAGTGCTTTAACGACTTTTGCTGAATAATCTGGCTTAGCAATACTAATTATATATGAATTTGGCATAGTGCTATTTGAATCCATACCTTCAATAAGCGATTTATTCTTGCTACCTATTTGTTTTTTAAATTTAGCGAAAGCTTCATCTTTACTTTCAAATTGAACATTATTTACACCTGAAATATTAATTATTTTATTTAGCACAGCATTTTGTTGGTCTATAGATATATTATCTTTAAGATAAACTTGAACTTGTATTTGTGACTCAACTTCATTAACTCCACTTTTAACATTGAAAATTACAAGTAAGAACATTCCAAGTATAAAGAGCGTGGCTGCTACTGTAGCTACTGATACCGTACTTAACGTTCTATTTCTTTTTAAGCTTTTTAACGCATCGACACCAAACAATCTTAGAGTACTAGTTTTCATCATAATATCGTCCCTTTCGTTCATCTCTTACAATTTGACCTTTTTCAACTGCCACAACACGTTTCTTCATGTCATTTACTATTTGCTGTGCGTGTGTTGCCATAAGAACAGTTGTACCTGCTTTGTTAATGTCGTCAAGTAAATTCATAATTTCCATAGCGGTATCTGGGTCAAGGTTTCCTGTTGGCTCATCTGCTATAATAAATGAGGGATTATTAACTATAGCTCTCGCCAAAGCAACTCTCTGCTGCTCTCCACCTGACAATTGATTTGGAAAATCTTTATATCTATCAGAAAGTCCAACTAAAGAGAGAACCAGTGGAACTCTTTTTCTTATTTCTCTATGACTTGCCTCAACAATTCTCATTGCAAAGGCTACATTCTCGTACACATTTAATGTTGGTATAAGCCTATAATCCTGAAAAACCATTCCTATTTTTCTTCTGTAGTATGGTATTTGTTTCCTTTTTAATGAAGTTATGTCCGTATCGTTTACTACAATACTTCCTGAAGTAGGTTCTATTTCTTTCATTAATAACTTTATAAATGTTGATTTACCTGCTCCACTAGCTCCAACAAGAAATACAAATTCTCCTCTTTCAATTGAAAGATTTATATTGGATAAAGCAACTACATCATTTCCATAAACCTTACTTACATTTTTTAATTCAATCATTGATATTCTCCCCGCTTATCTTTTTCTACAAATTAATTTTCAAGTTTCAAATAATTATCTTTAAATATTATATCACATTATAAATTTATGTAAAAAAACTTTTTTTAAGACAATATTAATTTTATTATAACAAAACATTAATAAATATGCCAATTTCCCTATAGCAAAATAAACCTAATCATCGGCAATTATATCTTTAAATCCATGACCGAGTACCTCTCTGGCATCAGATACTGTTATAAATGCGGTTGGATCTACTTCTTTAATAAATTCTTTTACCTTTATAAACTCTTTTCTGCTTAAAACAGTGTATAAAATATAGGTATCATTCCACGTATATCCACCTTTTCCAGTAAAAATCGTACATCCTCTTTCTAATTTGTTCATAATAAATTTACTTATTTCATCATTTTTATGACTTACAATCATAATTTGTTTGCACATATTAAAACCGTCAATTACAGCATCAATCATAAATCCATTTATTATTACTGATAAAAGAGAATACATTCCTATATCTGCTCCCAAAGTTGCTCCTGCTAAAAGAGTTACTAAAAAATCTACAAGAAGAAGCGATTTACCTATATCTATATGGAAAAACTTATTTAAAATTTTTGCTATTATATCCGTTCCCCCAGTAGAAGCATTTTGATTAAATATTATTCCCATTCCTACTCCAGATAGCAGAGTACCAAAAATTGCAGCAAGTAGTAAGTTATTTGTAACAGCCCCAACATGCACAAACTTATCCATAATTAATAAAGAACCACTCAAACAAAAGCTTGCATAAAGGGTTTTAACTCCAAACTTTCCACCTATAACTATTACTGCTATAGTAAATAGTATTGAATCCATTATTATCATTAATAATCCTACTGGAATAAAATTAAAAAAACTATGTATTATTATAGAAATACCTGAAGTTCCACCTGACGCTATTTTGTTTGGCTCCCAAAAAAACTTTATAGCTGAAGCCACTATTAAGTCACCCATTGTTATTAATGCAAACTGCTTAATTTTTTTCATTTAACTAATCACTCTCCACTGATATAATTAATTACCCAAATAAAAGCACTACCCTTTATAAAGAATAGTGCTCAAAGTACATATTTTTATACTACATATTTTTCATTCCTATACTAATCAATAGTGCTTCATCTACTTTATCCATATCGCTATCTGTCATATGCCCAATTTTTTCTTTTAGGCGTTTTTTATCCAAAGTTCTTATCTGCTCTAGTAAAACAACAGAATCCTTATTAAGTCCATATTCTTCAGATGATATTTCAACATGTGTTGGAAGCTTTGCTTTATTTATTTGTGAAGTTATAGCTGCAACTATTACCGTAGGACTATATTTGTTACCTACATCATTTTGAACAACTATTACGGGACGTATTCCACCTTGCTCTGATCCAACTACTGGGCTCAAATCAGCATAGAATATATCTCCTCTTTTTACTATTATCATCGTCATCAGGAAAATCACTCTCCGATAGCAGAACTTCATATTGACCTAACTCGTCTAGACATGAGGATATACCCATTTCAGACATTTCAATATTAATCTTACTCATTTCCATATATCCTCGTTTCATGACTTCATATTGATCAAGCTTTTTTTTCTCCTCTATATATAATACTATTGCTTCCCTAATAAATTCACTTCTTTTTTTGCAGTCACACTTAAGTGCCTTATCAAACTCACTACAAAGTTTTTCTGAGATGTTTATCACTAATCTCTTTGAATTTGACATACAGTAATTAATACCTCCTACAAACTATCACGAATATATGTATATGTTGATTATAATTCAATAAGTGTCAATATGTCAAAGGATTTGTTAAATCTTTTGTTTTTACAGTCAATTTATACAATAAACAACTTTAATCAGCAATTAAGACGCTATATATAATTCCTTATTTTTTCAACTTTCCCATTTTTCATATATACTCTAGGTACCCTTTTACTAATCATGCAAACAACTTCATAATTTATGGTATTAAGCATATCAGCAATATCATCTGCTGTAATTTTTATTCCTTCGCTTTCTCCCATAAGTGTAACCTCATCGCCAACTTTTACATCTGGAATATTTGTAATATCAATCATGCATTGATCCATGCATATCCTTCCAACTATAGGTGCAAATTTCCCATTTACTATAACTTTTCCTACATTTGAAAGCATTCTAGTATATCCATCTGCATAACCCACAGGAAGAGTGGCTATTATACTTTTACGGCTGCACTGAAATTTCCTACCATAACTTATATATTGACCATTTGTCATTTCTTTTATATGCACAACATTAGTTTTAAGAGTCATAACTGGTTTTAAAGCAAGCTTACTCTTGTCAACTTCTTTAGATGGATAATATCCATATAGTATAACTCCCGGTCTAACTGCTTCAAAATGAGTTTCCGGCAATTCCATTATTGCTGCACTATTAGCAATATGTCTTGTATTTATTTTTACACCTTTTTTAACAAGTTCGTTATAAAACCAATTAAATTTTTCCAACTGAAGTTTTGTATACTCTTTATTTTCCTCATCAGCTGTAGAAAAGTGAGAAAATAGTCCTTCTAATTCTATATTTGGCAATGTACTTATTTTATATACATCCTCGACACTTTTTTTGTCTGGCATGAACCCAATTCTCCCCATGCCCGTATCGAGTGCTATATGAATTTTTAAATTTGTATGTTTATTTTTAGCCATTTGAGATAATTCCCTTGCGTACTCAAACGAAAACACAGTTTGTTCAATTCCATATTTTATTATATCATCAGCAATACTCAGTGGTGTGTAACCTAATATCATTATAGGACACTTTATTCCTGATTTTATAAGTTCTACAGCTTCACTTAAAACTGCAACTGCAAGCCTATTTGCACCATTTTGAAGTAGAACAGGTGCCACATCAACTGCTCCATGTCCATATGCATCAGCTTTTACTATACCTATTATATCCTTGCTCTTTGAGCATTTTCTAATTTGCTGCATATTATATGCAACATTATCCAAATCTATTTCTGCCCATACTGGTCTTATATGTCTAAACATTTAATTCACCATCCTATAGATAAACCATTTCAAAACAATGATACATTAAATAGGCACATAAGACAAGAACCACAGTTATATGGATACTTCGTTATATTGGCTCTATTATTAACCAAGAGTACAAAGTACAAAGTACAGAGTACAGTGATGGTTAATTTTCTGCTGAAGCAGAAAATTTTAAAACTTAATGGGCTACGCCCAAACCTAATTGCTTCATTAAGGATGGTTTACCTTTTGCTTCGCTTAGGTAAGCCTTATAACTTAACAGTGTCAGCTGCGCTGACCACTATGTTTTACGCCATGCGCCAGCATTAAGTTTAAGATTTTTCAAAGCGATAGCGGAGAAAAATCCTCCTTCTTTGTACTCTGTACTTTGTACTTTGTACTCTGAATCAAACTATTTAGCTATAGCAAAAGCCCCCTTATCCACGCTTATATTAGGCTTGAACTCTTTATACATGATTTGTATTCTTTCTTTGTCCTTATCATCATATATGCTAACCTTATAAGGAACATTATTCTTAGTGTCTACATACATTTCTGCATATTTTATGTTTCTATTTTGATTAGGTATTGTAATTTTTATTATTGCATACTCCACTCCATTAGTCTTTATAAGTGAATATTTTGTATTTTCATTAGTATACAGCATGCCAATATATTCTCCTATAAAGCTCAATTTAAATACCTCATCAAAGCTATCTGGCGTGACATAAGTTGCTTTATTTTCTTTGTCCTTAACGTATATTTTATTTTCCTTAAAAATCATGGTTCTACCTTTATTTAATTCCATTCTATATCCCGAGCCCAATGCATAAACTTGGCTGCATTTATAATTAACATCTTGTTTATCATTTTTAATTGTAATATCAGTATTACAGCTATAGCTTTTTAAATTTTTTAAATACGTAACTACATTTTTATCTTTATATTTGATTATATTAAAAATATGGTATACAAATAATATTGAAACTATTACAAGTACAGCGCATATTCCTAAACTTATCTTTACAAAGCTTATCTTTTTATTCACCTAGTCCCTCTCATAAATTAAAATTTCTATTACTAAATACTATGAGGAAACTAGAGAAATTATTATTACTTTTGGGAAAAGTTTGTGAAAAGTTGAATTTGGAGAATTCATTATAAATAATTTCAGAGTACAGATGACAGAGTACAGAGTACAGTTAATGATGATTTTCCTCCGCTTTGCTACAGAAAATCTAAAACTTATTTTTTGATTGCTTACGCAATCGCACCATGTATGTTGCTCAGCGAAGCTGACAACATTTAAGTTTAAGATTTACCTGACGCAAGTTTATTAATATACAAAGTTTTATTGTACTACTATTGAAAGTACTTATACTAAGTTAAAGAACCTACATGGGCTTTACGCCCAAACCCCTAGTATGTGTATCCTTCACTCGGATTGGCCCCCCAGAATGGGAATAATTTATTCAAATACTCGCTAATTCTTAGAATTTCATTTTTTTGATATGGTACTGATTTTCAGTACCATATCAATATTATAATCTTACAACTAAATTCTCTTTAAAATTAGAATTTTTTAGATTGTAAAAACCATCAGGTGTTTTATAACCTATTGCTGAATGTATGCGTTTAGTATTATACCCATTAACATAGTTCATAATGGTTTCCTCAGCCTCTTTAAAGTTTTTAAATAGTTTTCCTGCAAGACACTCATCTTGAAGATATCTATGATATGATTCTATGTGAGCGTTGTAATTAGGACTTTTAGCTGGTATTCGCTCATGTGTTATTTTTTCACTAATGCACAGTTTTTCAAAATCATGTGCAATAAATTGAGATCCGTTGTCAGTGCGGATTATTAAGCTTTCTGATTTTCCTTTGATTTTGCGCGAATATAAGGCTTTTAACACTGCTTCTTTAGCACTTTCTGAGTTAGGTGATAAAGATAATACACATGAAATAATACTTCTGTCAAAGATGTCTATTATAGATGCCAAGTAGGCTACTTGTCGTGTCTCGGCTATATAAATGTACTTCGTATCCATTTCCCACAAAGTATTTGAAGTTTTAATTTCATGGTTTTTACATATACGCTTATAATGTTGTATATGCTTTCTTTGTGCCCTTAAAACACCCATTAGAGCCATCAGTCTATACACTTTCTTTTTGTTTATTTTTAGATTATATGTTTCCCTTAATACTGCTGTGACTTTCTTATATCCATAAAACTTTCCATATTGATCATTCAGAATGTCCTTAATGTATTTTTGAATATGAATGTCATAGACTTTTTTACAAAGTTCGTTATTGATATAACTAAATCCAGGTATGACTCCGTCATTCCTTTTAATTGGTTTGAATGGTTGGTCTATCAGGCTTCGCCAACGATAATATGTTGATGATTTTAATCCAATAATATTAAGCAACATTAAAGTTGGAGCTCCTGTAGAAATCCAGTCATTTGCAAAGATAAATGGATCAAAAAGATTCAAATCTTTTTTTTTAACATATCTTTTAATACAGCAATTTCTAGTTCTAGTTCCCTTTTTTCTTTCGTAAGCAATGCACATTGCTTTTTGTAATCAGGTATTGGACCATCAAGTTTTTTAGGCTTTTTTTGCATTAATGTTTGCCCATACTTGCGATAGCAAGACTTCCACCTAGAAAGTAGTCCAGGATTAATATTATATTTAGCTGCCACCAACGAATTGCTACCATATTGGAGAGCCTCTTCTACCATGTTCACTCTTTCTTCTTCTGTATATTTTCTTGTAAAATTCATAAAGACCTCCTCTTAAAGCTCTAAATTAATTCTAAATTATCTGAGTGAATTATTCCAGCTTTATGAGGGGGCCTATGAGCTTTGTACTCTGTACTTTGTACTTTGTACTCTGAATCAAACTATTTAGCTATAGCAAAAGCCCCCTTATCCACGCTTATATTAGGCTTGAACTCTTTATACATGATTTGTATTCTTTCTTTGTCCTTATCATCATATATGCTAACCTTATAAGGAACATTATTCTTAGTGTCTACATACATTTCTGCATATTTTATGTTTCTATTTTGATTAGGTATTGTAATTTTTATTATTGCATACTCCACTCCATTAGTCTTTATAAGTGAATATTTTGTATTTTCATTAGTATACAGCATGCCAATATATTCTCCTATAAAGCTCAATTTAAATACCTCATCAAAGCTATCTGGCGTGACATAAGTTGCTTTATTTTCTTTGTCCTTAACGTATATTTTATTTTCCTTAAAAATCATGGTTCTACCTTTATTTAATTCCATTCTATATCCCGAGCCCAATGCATAAACTTGGCTGCATTTATAATTAACATCTTGTTTATCATTTTTAATTGTAATATCAGTATTACAGCTATAGCTTTTTAAATTTTTTAAATACGTAACTACATTTTTATCTTTATATTTGATTATATTAAAAATATGGTATACAAATAATATTGAAACTATTACAAGTACAGCGCATATTCCTAAACTTATCTTTACAAAGCTTATCTTTTTATTCACCTAGTCCCTCTCATAAATTAAAATTTCTATTACTAAATACTATGAGGAAACTAGAGAAATTATTATTACTTTTGGGAAAAGTTTGTGAAAAGTTGAATTTGGAGAATTCATTATAAATAATTTCAGAGTACAGATGACAGAGTACAGAGTACAGTTAATGATGATTTTCCTCCGCTTTGCTACAGAAAATCTAAAACTTATTTTTTGATTGCTTACGCAATCGCACCATGTATGTTGCTCAGCGAAGCTGACAACATTTAAGTTTAAGATTTACCTGACGCAAGTTTATTAATATACAAAGTTTTATTGTACTACTATTGAAAGTACTTATACTAAGTTAAAGAACCTACATGGGCTTTACGCCCAAACCCCTAGTATGTGTATCCTTCACTGTACTCTGTACTCTGTACTTTGTACTCTATATATTTTTTTACTTACCAAACTCTTTACTTAAGCTTCCCCTCTGAATCAGCCTTCCAGCCTTTTCATAGTATACGGAATTTCCTCAATCACATCTGATGCAGTTACACTAAATTTATCTTTTGCCAAAATATCACCGCAGTATCCATGCAAATATGCTCCTATATATGCTGCCTTAAAAGGTTGGTACCCCTGCCCTATAAGAGAAGTTATTATTCCTGTTAAGCAATCTCCCATTCCACCTGAAGCCATAGCACTACTTCCAGTAGAATTTATAACTGTAGTTTTACCATCTGTTATAATCGTGTTAAATCCCTTCAAAAGAACAGTTACATTATATTTTAAAGCAAATTCTTCTGCGATAACCCTTCTGTCTTTTTTTATACTTTCAATATTTATTCCTGTTATTCTAGACATTTCTCCAAGATGAGGTGTTAAAATTATTTCACTATTTTTATTTTCTAATATACTAAGATTACCACTAAGTACATTTATACCATCTGCATCAATTACGATTGGGCACTTTGCATTACTTATGACTTTTTTCAATATATCTAGTGTATATTTACTATTTCCCATTCCTGAACCTATTGCAATTGCATCACTATTTTTAATCATTTGATTTACTTTCTCTTCTTCATCAAAAGCTACAGTCATCGCTTCAATTAATTTTTCACATAGAATATTTTGAATTTCCTTATAAGTACATAATGTAACAAGTCCTGCACCTGTTTTAACTGCAGCTTCAGTTGCAATATAACTAGCCCCGGAATACCCTTTTGATCCTGCAAAAATTAGCGTTCTACCAAAATCACCTTTATGGCTGTATTTATTTCTTTTAATAATACTTTCTTTAACCATATTTTCATCTAATAAAAAGCTATTATTGCAAAATCTATCTATAACATATTCTGGAATTCCTATATTTTCAATTACTATTTCCCCAGTATACTTATCATTCCCATATTGTAAAAATCCATTTTTATATGCCTCAAATGAAACTGTTTTATCAGCCTTTATGCAATTTCCCATTATGGAACCACTGTCACTATTCATTCCTGAGGGCACATCAATTGACAGAATATATTTAGCTTTTTCATTAATACTAGAAATTACAGAATTAAAAATCCCCTCAACATTTCTATTTAAACCCGTTCCAAAAATCGAATCTATAACCATTTCTGATTTTTCAATAGAGCTTTCAAGACAGCTTAATCCCGCTGAATCATATATGTTTGCTATATCTATATTCATATTTTTTAATATATTATAGTTTACAGCGCAGTCCTGGCTCATTTTTTGCTCATTGCCAACTAAAAATATTTCCAATTTTGCTCCCATCTTACAAAGATGCCTTGCAACACCAAAACCATCACCACCATTGTTTCCTGTGCCACAAACAATAGTTATTCTTTTATACTTATCTTCTACATTTTTAGCTACTTTAATTGCTGCATTCTCCATAAGTACTATTCCCGGAATTTTTAATTCCTCAATACAAAATTTATCTATGGCTCTCATGCAACTAGCTAAAGCAATTCTCATTTAAAACACCTCCAAAACTGCATATGCAATAGCACTTTGCCTATCATGTGAAATACTTACATGCATTTTATAATTGCCATTCTTTTCCGCAATCATTTTAGCTTTTCCTTTTAAAATAACTATTGGTTTTCCAAGAGATGTCCTATCTATTTCAATATCTTTCATACTAAACTCTCTAAAGCCAGTACCTAAAGCTTTTGCAACTGCTTCTTTAGCAGCAAACCTTCCTGCTATACATTCCGCTCTTAACTTTCTACTTTCAAAATAATCTATTTCATTTTTATTAAATAACTTTTGAATAAATAAACTATTAAAATTAACCGCCTTTTCTATTCTCGATATTTCAATTATATCTACTCCAACACCTATAATCATAATCCACCCCATAGTGCAGAGTACAGAGTACAGAGTACAAAGTACAGTGATGGTTAGTTTTCTGCTAACGCAGAAAACTTTAAAACTTAATGGGCTTACGCCCAAACCTCTAAATTATTTTTAGCGAAGCTAAAAAGTTACTAAGTTCAAAGATTTACCTGACGCAAGGAAAGGTAAATCATCCTTCACTGTACTCCGTACTCTGTACTCTGTACTCTAGTTTTTCTTCTATTATACTCTCCAAAATTAATATTATAAATAAAATAAATTTAATTGGCTATGTTTTAATGCAATAAAAAAAGGAGTTACCCTCCTCTTTTTAACAATTTGAAATATCACTATATGCATTATCATAATCAGCTGTGTATTCGTCAACATATTCACCAATTATTTCAATAAAATTTATTGGCGAAACTACGTTATCATATAAAATCCTCATAAGATTATGTACTTTGTATCTATCAGAGCTAATATTTTTTATACCATCACGCTCAACGTTTATAAGTTTTCCCCCCATAAAATCTTTTCTTTCAACCTCTATACCATAAGATTGAATACTTATAACCCCGCTAGTATGATTCAATATAATTTTCCCTCTAGTTAACATATACTCGTATTCACATGTTTTGTCATCAATTTCAATTTTTTTTACCATTGATTCAACTATCTCCATATAAACAACCTCCCCAACCTTATACAGTGATATTAACATAAGTTTCAGAAAAATTCTGTCAATTGATGATATATGCTTAAAATTTTTTTTATTTAATTTTTGACATTGATTTTAAATAATATTCTTTTATTAACATTTTGTGAATAAATTTTATTGTGTATATGTTAAATTAATATTTAATTGTAAATTTATTCTTGATTAAAATGTCGATTATCACATTGTTGTGTCGCAACTTTTTTTACAACAATTTATTAATATGCTATTTTTAATTTTTAAGTTCTTGCATATATCTTCCATTATTAAAAGTACTGGCACTATAACTGAATTTTTTCTTATATTATCATCAACTAAATAATAGTACTCTCTGTACTTATCATATATATCTTTGTTATATATAATTTTCTTATAAACTTGCTCTAATACATCATAAAATATATTTATAGATGTTAATACAAAATCAGTTTTAACTTCATCCTTCTCAATATCTATTTCATTTATAATTTTTTCAATTTTATCTACTTTATAATGCTCACATATATTTACATTATATAAATCACATATATATTTTCCAATTATATTTGAATCTACTACACTTGCCTCTCCATCACTACCAAAAATAATACTGCATTCTATATCTGGTTTTCCTTTCTTTATATCTCGTACAATTTGATGTAGTCTATAATTAAAATCTTTTGTAAATATGGAATCTATAATATAATATTCAAGTTCTCTTGACACTACAGTTTCAATAAAATGTAAAAAACTCGCACTATCTTTTCCATTATAATCTATTTTTTCCATTTTGTAAATCTCCTCCCCTAATATTTAAGAGTACAAATAATGGAGGACTTATTCAGAGTACAGATGACAGAGTACAGTGTACAGTGAAGGATGATTTTTCTACGCGAGCGTAGAAAAATCTAAAAACTTATTTTTTGATTGCTTACGCAATAGCTGCATTAATGTTGTTAACGATATACCATTGTAATGCTTAAAATTTATTTGTACTAAAATGCCATCTTCTAGGCATTATGGTGCACATGAATTTTAATAATTGAGCTGGTATATCTATAAGCGAAGCTGACAACATTTAAGTTTAAGATTTACTTGACGTAAGTTTATTAATATGCAAAGTTTTATTGCACTACTATTGAGAATACTTTTACTAAGTTAAAGAACCTACATGTGCTTACGCCCAAAACCCCTAGCAGGTGTATCCTTAACTGTACTCTGTAATCTGTACTCCGTACTCTAGTTTAGTTGGTTCATAATATTAAAAAATACACCTTAAATAATTTTTAGTGTACTGGTTCCATCCTTTATCGTACTCTAACTTGAATTTCATATTATATATTTTTTCCACTCATTTTAATTTATATACACTTATTTAAAACATAGCGAAATATAAAATTGTTATGTATCTAAAAAATATGATATGAAACACTATAGGAGGAGAATCCAAAGTACAGAGTACAAAGTACAATGAAGGACGATTTTTCTCCGTTAGCACTACGAAAAATCTGAAAACTTATTTTTTTATTGCTGCTCAATGCACCATTAATGGTGCTCAGTGCAGCTGACACCATTAAGTTTAAGATTTACCTGAGAAAAGCGGAAGAAAATCATCCTTAACTGTACTCTGTCATCTGTACTTTGTACTCTGATTTAATAGTTCTATTATTTATTTTCCTTGAGGTCTAAAAGTTTTTTTCTAACCTTATCAAAACTTTCGCTCATAGCCTCAAATTTATCTTTTTCCATCAGTCTATTTGAAAATTTAGCTTCATTATAAATATTCGACAGCTTATCAAGTTCATCGCTTTCATCAATATGAGCCTTTGTTACATTCGTAAGCTGTGTAGCTGTCATATAGCTTTTAAAAATTTCTTTTTTATACGTTAAAAATTGAAACTTTCCAAATAAAAATTTTATTTCTTCATTAACATTTCCCTTTTTTCTAAAAGCCTCAGTTAATTTACTAAAAAAGCTCTTCGTATTTTTATTATCATTTTTTATTTTTTCTCGTTCTTCAACAACATCATTTTTAAGCTCTTTTATATTCTTTTTCTTACCTCTTGTGAATCTATAAATAACATATATAATTGTACATAGTATAATTATTCCAATAACAATAGCCATAGTTGTAGCAACACCATTAGAACTCTTAGTATTATGTAATTCTTTCTGATATTGACTAGCTTTTATCTTAAGCTTTCCATTTGGATTTGACTTATAAAAATTCTGCCACCCTTTTGCTAACTTATACATAAGTGGATTTAATACGCTATCCAAGATCACTGCAAGTTTATATCCCAATGGTTTTAATGGAGAAAATACAAAACCTAAAAACTTTAACACTAAACCTATTATTTTAAATATTGCTTCCAAAACAAAATCAAATGAAAAAAATATCATGCCAGCAGAAATTAAAACATTATTTTTGAGAGGTGTTCTTTTTTTTACTTTACTGGAATAAGACCTAGACTCTCGAAGCAATAACACTGATGAAATAAGGAAAATAACATAAAATCTAAAAGTACTTTGAAGCTGATGTGCATCCAATCTATGCATAAATATAACAACAAACATCATTACTATTATTGAATTTTTAATATATCCCCTTAAAGCACTATATTTAATAGAATCTTCCGCAAATTTTACAAATACAAATACCTCAAAAATATAATATGCGGCATTCATAACTACATAAGTCATATCATTAATGGAAAAATACAAAAGCACTAAAGCAACTAATATTGAAATTGCAATCCCTACATTTTTCATCTTCTTTTTAGTCAAAAAATACTCAATTATAAAGATTCCAATAAGTGTTATAAGATAGAATTTATAATCAATAGGATTTCCAAACAAGGCAATACTTACAATACTCCATACAATATATAAAATCATAAGTAAATTTATTGTATATATAGTTTTTACCTCTCTATACCAACTCACTATAATGCCTCCTTATAAACGATTTTCTCTACTCCACGTATTGAAGGACAATTGCCGTTTCTAGACATATCAATAAGTTTTATCGAATAACCGCACTTTACAAGTTTCGAAAGTACATATTGAATTTCTTTATCCATATAAGGAGTAATCACTATATATGTGTTATTTTTTGAAAAACTTTTTGATATTTGACTCAAATAATCTGAAAATTTAGTTCTTACATCATATCCAATTCTAGCACTAAGCTCCAACACTCTTTGCAGTGAATTTATAGAAGGTTTAACCTCTGACTTATGAGATTTACTGATTCCAGCCAACATAGCATTAGTACACAAACCTGCTGGAACCTTCTGTCCCTGTATCTCTGCTATAATAGAAACTGATAACTCTATTTCTTTTTCTATTATATCTTTATCTATACTCTGCCAATAATATTCGGCACACTGCACATTTAATATTACAGTAAACTCCATATCTGAAGTATGGTCAAATTCCTTAACCATAAGTTTTCCAAGCTTAGAACTTGCCTTCCAATGTATATCCTTCATTCTGCTTTCTGGTCCGTATTCTCTTACACCCTTTATAAATAAAGGATCTTCATAAATCCATCTTTTTACTATAACATTGCCTTGAAGTCCTATACTCTCAAATTTAAATTTATTCAAGTTTACTACATTAGGATAAACTATGAGTTCATTATAATCCTCAAACTGTTTATTATTATACGCAAATCCAAAGGTATCACCTATACTAACTTCTATGTTACTTATAATATATACCCCTCTTTTATTTGCCCTTGCATTATAAGTTCTCTTTACTCTTTCATGACCACCTATGGTATAATGATTGACATATACAGTATTCTTACCATTATCTATACTGGAATAGTAACTACTATAACTTATATTTTTAGGCATATATTCGTTCAATATTAAAAAAGAGATTGGAAGCCACTTATTATTTTCAACAATTGTGGTTATTTTAAATTCATCACCACAATTAATTCTTTTTGTTTCAAGTTCTCTTCTTATTGTTAGATTATTAAATCCTTTTGCTCTAGTCATATCTCCCAAGTACAACATAACTATGCCTATGACTATAAATATAAAAAATTCTGACATAAGCTCACCTCTTAAACTTGTTCAAGTGGCGGATTTATGCTATTAGCTATTTTCGTAACAACATTCTGTCCCATATTTTCTAAAACTCCCGAATCATTTTTAAGTATTAATCTATGACTTAAAATTGGAATTGCCATCTCTTTAACATCTTCTGGAATGACATAATCTCTTCCATTTATTGCAGCATAGGCTTGACTACCTTTCATTAATGCAATTGTAGCTCTAGGACTACATCCAACTTCAACATCTTCATCTCTACGTGTAGCAGTTATCATATCAACTATGTATTTTTTAACTTCATCACTTATATGAACATTTACAAATTCACTTTGTACATATTTTATTTCCTCCATAGTTACAACAGCCTCTAAAGTTTCTAATGGATCTTTTGTCATAAATCTATCCATCATACTTATTTCCTCATCAAACTCAGGATATCCCATAGATATTTTTATAAAAAATCTATCAAGTTGTGCTTCTGGAAGTGAGAAAGTTCCAAATTGTTCAACCGGATTTTGAGTTGCTATAACAAAAAATGGAGTCTCAAGTTTTATTGTATTTCCTTCAACGGTTATCTGAGCTTCTTCCATACATTCAAGAAGTGCAGATTGAGTCCTTGGAGTTGCTCTATTTATTTCATCGGCAAGTATAAATTGGTTTAATAAAGGACCTTTTCTAAATTCAAACTCAGATTTTTTTTGATTATAATAATATATTCCTGTTAAATCTGATGGTAATATATCTGGCGTAAACTGTATTCTATTAAAACTACAATTTAATGATTTTGCCATTGCCCTTGCAAGTTTAGTTTTCCCAAGTCCAGGAACATCCTCAAGCAAAACATGCCCAGAACAAATAAATGCTACTATTATTTTATCTATTTTATCTTGTTTTCCAACAATTACTTTACTAATATTACCTGCCACTTTTTTTCTAAATTCCTGAAACTTTATTAAATCCATATTTTTGCCCCCCGAATATAATTAATTTAGTATTTTTTTATTATACCCCTGTCATAAAGCATACGCAATGTAATATTTTTATGAACACACCCCTATTGCTTTATAACATATTTTGTGAGAGAATATATTTGTCTGTAGTGCGAGTTTTTTCTTTCAATATGGACATAAAATTGTTAGCTGAAATTCTAATTGCACAGTGCTTACCGTGTAAAAGGAAGGATTATATCTATGTATTTAAACCTTCCTGTATGGAGGGTATTTTTATTATTGAGGTGATTTACTTTGGATAAACGAATTGCTGTTGTAGGCATAATAATAGAAAATATAGAAATGGCAAGTGAAGTCAATCAAATACTCCATACATACAGTTCCATAATAGTTGGCAGGATGGGAATCCCCTATAGGGAAAAAGGCATTTCCGTTATATCAATTATAGTGGACGGTACTTCAGATGAATTAAGCGCCATGACTGGAAAGCTAGGTAAAATATCCGGTGTAAGCGTAAAATCAGCTATGTCTAAAAAATGTTAGGAGGCTAATACAGTATGATTAGTTCTGAAAAAGCAGATTTTATTAATGACACACAAATCAAAGAATATCTTGAATATGGAAAAGAAAAAGCAAAAGATTCAAGTTACATCGATGAAATTATAAACAAAGCAGCTGAATGTAAAGGACTTACTCCAAAAGAAGTATCAACTCTTCTTCATGTAGAAGATGATGAAACACTTGATAAAATATATAAGACAGCAATAAAAATAAAACAAGCTATATACGGTAACAGAATAGTAATGTTTGCACCACTTTATATAAGCAGTTATTGCGTTAACGGCTGCAGGTACTGCGGTTACAACTGCGAAAATAAGGGCAACAGGAAAAAATTAACTAAGGATGAATTAATAAGAGAAGTTGAATTAATTGAATCTCTTGGTCATAAAAGAATTGTTCTTGAAGCAGGTGAAGATCCAGTAAATTGTCCTATAGATTATGTTACTGAGTGCATGAATACAATTTACGAAGTTCATAAAGATAAAGGTTCTATGAGAAGAATAAATGTAAACATTGCAGCTACAACAATTGAAAACTATAAAAAGTTAAAAGCTGCTAAAATAGGTACTTATACTTTATTCTCCGAAACTTATCACAGAGAAACTTACAGCCACATGCATCCAACAGGTCCAAAGCATAATTATGATTATCATATGACTGCCCTTGAAAGAGCTATGGAAGCTGGAATAGATGATGTTGGAATTGGTGTTTTATATGGTCTATATGAGTACAAGTATGAAACTGTTGCAATGTTCATGCATGTTAAACATCTTGAAGAAAAATTCAACGGTGTTGGCCCTCACACAATTTCAATGCCAAGAATAAGACCTGCTCGTGGAGTTGACTTTAAGGATTTACCTTACATTGTTAACGATCATGACTTTAAGAAGCTTGTTGCAATATTAAGACTTGCAGTTCCTTACACAGGAATGATTTTATCAACAAGAGAAGAACCTAAATTTAGAGAAGAAGTAATCGCCGTTGGAATATCACAAGTAAGTGCTGGTTCCGCAACAGATGTTGGCGGCTATGAAAAGGAGTTTGGAGACAAATCTCAAATAGATCCTCCACAATTTGTAGTAAATGATGATAGAACTCCTATTGAAATATTAAAATCTCTGTGCTCACAAGGATATATTCCAAGTTACTGCACAGCTTGCTATAGACAAGGAAGAACAGGCGAAAGATTTATGGCACTTGCCAAATCTGGTGAAATTCACAACTGCTGTCTTCCAAATGCAATACTTACCTTCAAAGAATTCTTACTCGACTATGCTGATGACGAATTAAAAGAAATAGGTAAGAAAACAATTGAAAAGAATCTTCAAGATATAACTTCTGAAGATACAAGAAAAGAAACCATTGCTAGACTATCTAGAATTGAAAATGGTGAAAGAGATCTTTATTTTTAAACTTAATATAAAAAATCCAGGAAAGTGGCTGCCGAAAGGCAGCCACTTTTCTGGATTTAGAGTACAGATTCGCTAAAGGGGTTTGGGCATAGCCCATTAAGTTTTAAAATTTTTCCGCAAACGGCGGAAAAATTATCCTTCACTGTACTCTGTACTCTGTACTTTGTACTCTGCTTTAAAGTTTCTCATATTCCTCTCTACTATAAAACTGTCTTCCCTTCAAGTACTGTGGAATATTCTTTTCCTCATCATTTATACTTATTTTTGCATACTTATTTCTTATTTCAAGAGAATAAATATTATTGTCATAAGAAAGCTTGCCAATACATCTCAATCTCAATTTAAGGTTATCATTGAGTTTAGGAATATTAAACAAAGTAAGAAATCTCTTGCATCTGCCCTTAAAAGCTCTCTCTGGATCTAGGTTGTCCAATTTTTCATTATCAAAGATGAAATCTATATTAAATACTTCATTTTCAACATATATATCGGTTTTGCAAAATTCACTTACATATTGCCTGCTTTGGTTTGCTCGTGATATTCTTGAAAATTCTTCAAGTTCATCTATGAAGGTTAATATTGATGATACATCTTCTATACCTGTTATATTATATGAAGAACTTGTGTGGTCTGATATTGCCTTTAAAATATCTTGCTTAGAACAAATTCCGCAATAATCTAAATCATGTGCTTTTATATCAGAATTATTTCCGTATGAAAACTTTGAATTAGTAAAAGTTTTTACAACTCTCATAAGTAAAAAAGCACTCATTATACCATGCTCATATTCCTCAAAATCACTGCAATACCTAATATAATTTGCTCTATTGAATTTAAGCATAATATTACTTTTTAATACATCTTCTAATTTGTTTATTTCAGTTTCCTGTAAAATTTCTTCCCATCTCTCTTGTAATCCAAATATATAACCATTCTCTATAACAAATATTTTATCAAATAGCATATTTAATTCATCTCTATTATTATCATCTTTAGCCGAAATATTATATTGAAGATCATTACTTAAGAAATCAATAAAACTATCAATATTGCTTTTTTGTATATTATTAAACTGAAAACTAAACTCATTATAATCTTGTACTGAAAAATACGGCAAAATTTTTCCTATTGATTTATTGATTTTATTAATTTTTTTAAGTGGATATCCAAGATCATGAGTAATCGCAGCCACACATTTTATTGAGTCTTCAAATTCTGTAGTCTTACTTAATTCATCTAACACATACTTAAGATCTTCATTACTCTTACCAAGTTTATCTACAAAACATTTCATTCCCTTTAACAACTGGACTTCATTTAATGCATTTTTAAATAAAAATTTGTATTCCTCAGCCTTAGTTATATACTCCCCAAGGAAATATACCCACAAGCAATGCACCGTGTGATCCCTATAAAAAGAATCTGAAGCAAATATAAGTTCCTCAAACTCTACATATTCATCAAAATACTTAAATAATTCATCATAGCCTCTTTTATCAGGATCAATATAACTCATTGCTGCTTCAAATAAAATCTTCCACAACTTCTTTGAAACTTCAATTTTTTCATTCATATTTTCTGCATCACGTAAGTTCTCTATGTATTTTCTTATATCCTTTTTAAAGGCAGTTTTATTCCTTAAAAAACTTATGGAATCTCTATCCATCTCTGTAAGATAAAATTCAAGAACACTATTTTCATTAACAATTGCCATTAAGATAGCCCCCTAGCACATTTATATAATTTTTGCAATATTTTATATAATTATACGCCAATTTGCTATAAATTCCAAAGCATTTTTTTAATTCACAATTCACAGTTCACAATGCACAATGAAGGATGATTTTTCTACGCCAGCGTAGAAAAATCTTAAAACTTATTTTTTTTATTACTTACGCAATCGCGCCATATATGGTTCTCAGCGAAGCTGATAATATTTAAATTTAAGATTTTCTGCAGCAAAGCGGAGGAAAATCCTCCTTCATTGTGAATTGTGCATTGTGAACTGTGAATTGAAAAACATTGCTGCCAGGATAAACCTGGAATTTAAAATTTTTAATTTCTAAGTTGTCTATCTATAATGCAGATAATAAGCTATGTTTTAAATAAGTGTGAAAATCAACACTTATTTAAGACATAGCCAAATAATAAAAAATCGTAATTAATGTCATTTACATAATTATTCATATTTGCTATAATGGTAATTATTATAGTAAATATAAACTTTATGTAAGCGAGGAGATTAGCAAAAATGGAGGGTACAATACTATCGGACGGCGAAAAACTAAAAGCTATTAGACAGAAATATGGTTTAAGGCAAGATGAAATTTCGGGTGAAGATATAACAAGAAATCTAATAAGTGAAATTGAAACTAACAAAGCTAATATCACTAAAAAAACAGCAGAAATTATTATAAAAAACCTAAAAGAAATTGCTAAAAAGAAAAAACTTAAAATTACTGAAACTGTTGAATATTTAATGGAAAATCAAATTGTTCAGGCTACAAAGATACTTGATAATTACATAGAAGAATTAAAAACTTTAGTAATATCTAAAGATGGCAGTTTCATAGAAATACTAAAAAAAGCAGAAAATTTTTTAATCGATTGGGATATTAAAGATAAAAAACTAAGCGTATATGAGATTGCAGGAGATTATTATTGCAATAATAACGAAATGTATAAAAGTGTTGTATATTATGAAAAAGCACTAGCTTTAATTAGTAAGGTATTTTTAGATAAAAAATTACTACCACTTTCAAGAAAATTATCAATAGTCTATAATTGTGTAGGAGATTATAAGAAAAGTATTGAATGCTGTGAATTTGCTTTAAATTACTTTGATGACATGCCTCAAAATGATAAAGTTATTTTTAGATATAACAATGCTTTAAACTATAAGCGTATTAATAATTACGAAAAATCACTGCAAAATATTAAAATGGCAGAAGAATTAGTTAGTAATTCTGATACTTCAAAGTATATTAAAATCCTAAATAACAAAGCAAGTTGTTTATATGAAATAAATAAAAAACACGAAGCTCTTAAAGTATTTTATGAAATTTCAAGGTTAATAGATAAAAATAGTTTAGAAGATTATTTAATAAATTTAACAAACATTGTCCATGTATGTCTAGAAGTTAACTTGATGGATGAGGCCATTGAAAAACTTAATGTTGTAGTTAACCAATTAGTAAATTTGAATAAAAATGGTTCGTGTATATCAAATATTTATTTTGAACTAGGAAAAATATATAAAGAACTCGAGAAGCTACAATTATCAGAAGATTTTTACTTAAAAGCTTTAGAGTTTTCTGAAAATCAAAAAAATTACATTTTAGCTAATGAGATATTATATAATTTAGTTGAACTATATAAAACCCTAAACAGTATTGAAAAAATGAATAATATAAAAAATAAATTCTTTTCAATATCACACAGACAAGGGAAAATAGACAATGAAATTATGTATAGGTTAATTAATTTTTACTCAGATAATACTGCAATTATTAAGGAATTATCTGAATTTGCGTTACAGATTAATCATAAGTAAAGGAGATAAATAATATGTCAAAAAAAATTTATAAGAAATTAGTATTATTGTTCATGTGCATAGCATTATTACTTTCAGGATTGACTTTAAGTCATATTGGCGCTAAAAATTTAAGTTTAATAGATTATCCGCCTATGACTGATTTTGTAAAATTACACATTCCATTCTAACTTTAAAATAAAAAAGCAATTTGGTGTACAAATCCAAGTTGCTTTTTTATATTCTCAACTACATTTCTACCATTCTTTGTATAAATATGCTATCTGAAAAATGTAAATCGCAAGCACCAAATTTATCCTTACAAATTAGGATTTAACTCAGAATACAATGAAGTATTATTTTTCTCTACCAAAGTACAAAATATTAAAATTAATAGTAATGAAATTTTACCAAATATGATTTCCAGCAAGCTGATATTATTTAAGTTTTAAGATTTTCCGCAGCGTTAGCGTAGGAAAATCCACCTTCACTGTCCTTTGTACTCTGCCTTATACTGCTTTTAATATTTTATATTGTGAAGTGTACAATTCATAATAAGCTCCTCTTTTCTCCATAAGTTCCTTATGACTTCCTTGTTCAATAATTGTTCCGTTATCCACAAACATTATCCTATCTGCATTCTTAATTGTGGATAACCTGTGCGCAATTACAAATGAAGTTCTTCCTTTTAAAAGTTTATCTAAACCTTCTTGGAGTGCCATCTCAGTTTTTGTATCTATACTTGAAGTTGCTTCATCAAGAATTAATATTCTTGGATCTGCAAGAAGCGCTCTAGCAAATGATATTAATTGTCTTTGGCCAACAGATAATCTGCTTCCCCTTTCGTTTACCTCCGTATAGTACCCCTTCTTCATATTTTTAATAAACTCATGTGCTCTTACAGTTTCAGCTGCTTCAATAACCTCTTCATCCGTTGCATCAAGCTTTCCATATCGAATATTATCCATTATTGTTCCTGAAAATATGAAGGTATCTTGAAGCATTACCCCCATTTGTTTTCTTAAGGATTCAATTGTTACTGCTTGTATGTCAATGCCATCAATCAAAAGCTTACCACTACTTACATCATAAAACCTGCTTAAAAGATTTATAATAGTGGTTTTCCCAGCCCCTGTAGGTCCAACAATGGCTATAGTCTCGCCGCTATTCACTTTAAAGGATATAGATTTTAATATTGTGGCACTTTCATCATATTTAAAACTTACATTTTTAAATTCCACCTCACCCTTTATAAGAGGCATTTCATATGCATTAGGTAAATCTTTAACTGTAACCTCTTCATCTATGGTCTCAAAAATTCTTTCCACATAAGCCATAGTCATTATTAAGCTGTTATAAAAATTACCTATATTTGAAATTGGTCCCCAAAACCTAGATATATATCCAACAAAGGCCACAAGCACTCCTATAGTTATTCCCGCAGCACCTATGGAATAAATTCCAACTAAATATATTAAAGCTATTGTAAGTGTAGATATATTCTCAATACATGGTCCTAACAATAATTGGACAGCTACTGCCTTTAACCATGAATTTCTATATTCATCACTAACTCTTCTAAGTATACCTAAGTTTTCCTCTTCCCTTACAAAAGCTTGTGTTACTTTGATTCCTGTTATACTTTCATGGATATAACTATTTAAGTTTGACTGCTTATTGCTGTAAGCTCTAAATGCTTTTCTTTGTGCATTTTTAATTAAAAAGGTAACTCCTATAAGCACCGGAAAACCTGCAAAGCAAAGAAGCGTAAGTTTAATATTTATTGCAAACATAAACACTATTATTACAATTACACTAAACATATCTGTAATCAAATTTATAAGTCCATTAGAAAGCAAATCACTAAGCGAATTTACGTAATTGACTACCCTAACTAATATTTTGCCATGAGGCCTATTATCATAATAGGAAAAAGGTAATTCTTGAAGCTTGTTAAATATATCTGATCTTATATTTTTAATTACTTTTTGACCTATATCTGCCATAGTCCTTATTTTAAACTTCATGCATAGACCGGTTACTATTATTGTAATAACAAAAACTACAGATATCATTATAAGCCCATTAATGTTCTTTTTAGGTATCATATCATCAATGGCAATTTCAATTAAATATGGTCCTAAAAGCGTCGCTGCACTTGATAAAAGCATTAATATTATAGTTATGACCATTTCCTTTTTATATGGCAGGACATACTTTAAAATTCTCTTTAATTCATGTGAATTTATCTTTTCGTTAAAATCCTCATCTTCATCAAATTTATTTCTTGCCAAAATTAACTCACCTCTTTCTTAAGCTGCTTTTCAAAATCACCATATTGGTTTTCATACACATTTGCGTAATATCCCTTTTTCTTTAAAAGTTCATCGTGAGTTCCACTTTCTATTATTCTTCCATCATCCATTACAAGTATTAAGTCTGCATTTTTAACTGATGAAATTCTATGTGCAATTATGAAAGTAGTTTTATCACTTAAATACTCCTTTAAATTACCTTGAATCATTATTTCCGTTTCAACATCTAGGCTGGAGGTTGTATCATCTAAAATTAAAATAGATGGCTCCTTGATTATTGCTCTCGCAAGTGCTATTCTTTGCTTTTGTCCTCCTGAAAGTCCAACTCCTCTTTCTCCAACTATAGTTTCATAGCCATCTTCAAGGCTTGATATAAAACTATCCGCATCAGAAACCTCAGCTGCCCACTTAACTTGCTCACTTGATGCATTTGGTGTACCATAAGCTATATTTCCTTCAATTGTATCTGAGAATAAAAATATGTCCTGCATTGCGGCAGATATACTATCACGAAGTTTTTGAAGATCATAGCTTTTAATATCCTTACCATCTATGAGTATTTCTCCCTTTTCAATATCATAAAATCTTTGAATAAGGTTTATAAGCGTAGATTTTCCACAACCTGTAGGTCCTAAAATTGCAACAGTTTCTCCTGCTTTAACTTTAAAATTTATATCCTCAAGTACAGTTTCATTTCCGTATTTAAAAGATACCTTTTTAAATTCAATGTCACCATATATTCTATCTTTAAATAAATTTTTGCCTATATTTTTTATTTTAGGATCAGCATTAATTAACATTCTTATTTTCCTCGAAGATGCTATAGAACGTTCAATATCATTTATAAGCCATCCAACCATATTCATAGGATTATTAAGTGCCCATACAAGTCCATTAAATACTACTAAATCACCTAAACTCATTGTATTATTTATTACAAGAATTCCACCTACTAAAATCATAATTACTGAAAACATATTCGAAAAAGAGGTCAATATGGGAAGATATTTTTCCCAAACCTTCGCAGAATCCATATTTCTATCCATAAAGCCTTGATTTTCCTTTTCAAATTTTAAAAGCTCATAATCTTCCTTTGCAAAAGCCTTTACAACCCTGTTTCCACTTATATTCTCTTGAACTACAGTGTTAAGCCTTGAAAACTGCTCCCTTATTGCGTAGAAAGTAGGTCCAACCTCTTGTGTCATGTTATATGCAAAGTAGCCTATAAATGGTGTAACAACCAACATAATAAGTGCAAATTTTGCATTGATATAAAACATCATAACTACTGCCATAAGAAAAATAGCTAAATTTTCGCAAGTATTATAAATTACCCATGCTATAAAATGCCTTATTGCATCAAGATCACCTGTCATTCTTGCCATAAGGTCACCTGTCCTTGTTTCATCAAAGAAATTAAAATCAAGTTTTTGAAGCTTTACATACATTTTTTCACGTATTTCAAAAATTATATTTTGTGACACATATTCTGAAATCATTTGAAAACCATATCTCACAGTTACTCTAACTAAAGTAACTCCTATCATAAAAATTAAAATTGGAATAAGTAGATTAGTTTGTTTCTTTAAAATAACGACATCCACCAGCTTACCTGATAAATATGGATTTACCATTCCCAAAGCTGAAGAAATTAAAACCATAATAATGACTAACGACATTCTAAACTTATACTGTTTGATATAGCTAAAAATCCATTTTAAACTGTCCATAAAAGTTTCCTCCTCCTATCTTGTAACAATACAATTATGTGTTAAAATAGTATAAATAAGAATGTACATTTTTATTTATTTAATGTACTTTTTTATACATGCAAATTAATCGAGGTGATTATATGTGTGACCTAGGTATAAATGTAAATAATTTTAATCCACAAATATTATACGTTTTTAACTCAAGGCCAAAAGAAAATTATATTATAGATCATCACTGCCATGATTTTTTAGAGTTTAGCTTTGTTTTATCCGGAGAAACTTCATATATAGTTAATGATATCCTTTACACAGTTACTAAAGGGCAACTAATGGCATTTAATCCAGGAGTATATCATTCCGAAATTGTAAATAAGTACGAAAATTTCAACGAACTTCACATTGGAATTAAGAATATAAATATACGAAATTTTCCCCAAAACTACATTACTAAGGAAAACTTTTTAGGCGTGTTCAACTTTAAAAAATATGAAAAAGAATTCTACAATTGCTGTACTGAACTTGTTAAAGAGCATGCTAAGCATGAACCTGGCTATGAGCTAGTTTTAAAATGTTTATCTATGAAACTTTTAATATTATTCTTAAGGGAAACTTACTCAGAAGAAAGCAGAAAAGAAATTAAGCAATGCAACTTTGAATTATCTGAGAAATCTAACATAGTAAAAGAAATAATTTCATACATGAATAATAATTATATGCAAAATATATCTTTATATAAGTTATCTAAAAATATGTATTTGAGCCCTGTTTATATCTCCAAAATATTTAAAGAGCAAACTGGCGTGTCTCCTATAAATTATCTTATAAAAATACGCCTTGAAAAAGCTGTCCACTTATTAATTGGTACAAATTTATCAGTTAAAACCATTGCCAAAAGTGTAGGTTATAACGATGCCTACTACTTTAGCAAACTATTTAAAAAATATTATAATTGTTCTCCATCGCGATTTAAGGCAAATACTTAAAATATACAATTTAAGTATAGTATTGATTTTTTAAGCCATTAGCATTAAAATAATAATATATATTAATTAATAATAACTATTGGGAGTGGTTAAAATGAAAACTTTTGAAATAAAAAAAGATATTTACTGGGTTGGAGCACTTGACCCTGAACTTAGGATTTTTGATATAGTTATGTATACGCCTTACGGAACTTCTTATAACTCGTATGTTGTAAAAGGTACAAATAAAACAGCTATATTTGAAACTGTTAAGGAAAAATTCTTTGATGAGTATATAGAACGTCTTAAAGCTTTAGAGATAGACATAGAAAGTATAGATTATATAATTGTAGATCATACTGAACCTGATCATGCAGGCTCCGTAGCAAAGCTTTTAAATATATGCAAAAATGCCAAAGTAGTTGGTTCTGCTGTCGCAATAAAATTTTTGAAAGCTATAGTAAATCATGATTTTGAGGCAATTGAAGTTAAAGACGGAACTACTATAGATTTAGGTGGAAAAACTCTGAAATTTATATCAGCTCCTTTCCTTCACTGGCCTGATTCCATATATACTTACGTTCCAGAAGACAAGGTTTTACTAACCTGTGATTCTTTTGGCTCTCATTATTCAAGTGAAAATGTATTTAATGATTTAGTTGAAAATAGAGAAAATTATTTTGAAGCTCTTAAATATTATTTTGACTGCATCATGGGACCATTCAAAAACTATGTACTTAAAGCCTACGACAAAATAAAGGACTTACCAATTGATGTTATTTGTCCTGGTCACGGTCCTGTTCTAAGACACAACCCAATGGAAATTGTTGAACTTTATAAAAAATGGAGTTTACCAGCTTCCGAAGCTTCCACAAAAAATATAACCATCTGCTATGTATCTGCTTATGGTTACACAAAAGAGCTTGCTGAAAATATAGCAGCTGGAATTAATTCTATCAGTGGTTTTAAAACTAATTCTTACGATATTACCTATAGCAAACAGGAAGAAATATTTGAAAGCATAGATAATTCTTGTGGAGTTTTATTTGGTTCACCAACTATTAATAGTGATGCTTTAAAGCCAGTTTTAGATATATTAACTTCCTTAAACCCAATAGTCCATGGTAATAAATTTGCAGGTGCCTTTGGGTCATATGGTTGGAGTGGTGAAGCTGTCCCTAACATAGAAGCTAGACTTAAACAATTAAAAATGAATATTCCGCTTCCAGGACTTGAAATCAATTTTAAGCCATCTTGTGAAGAACTTCAAAATGCTTATAACTTTGGTAAAAGTTTTGCCGAAATTATAAAAAACAATTTGAATAAAACTTCAAGTAATATAAAAAGCTCCTCAACCACAAAAAAGTGGAAATGTTTGATTTGCGGAGTTGTATTTGAAGGCAATGAGCCACCTGAGGTATGTCCTGTATGCGGTGCTGGAAAAGATCAATTTATTGAAGTTACTGAAGCTGAAAATACCTTTACAAGTGATACTTCCGAAAAAATAGTTATAATAGGAAATGGTGCCGCTGGATATTACTCAGCAGAAGCTATAAGAAAGAGGAATAGGAGTTGCAGTATAGAAATTATATCCGCCGAAAATTACCTAACTTATTTTAGACCTCAGCTTTCCGATTATTTAAGTGAAAATATACCTGAAAATGAATTTTATATATCACCTAAGAAATGGTATGAAGATAACAATATAACTCTTTCCTTAGGATTAGCAGTAGAAAAGATAGATTCAACAAAAAAAGAACTAATATTAGTTGATGGCAAAAAAATATCCTACGATAAATTAATACTTGCAACTGGAAGCCATAATTTCAGGCCTGAATTGCCCGGAATAGATAAAGCTGGCGTTTATACTTTAAAAAATTTAGATGATGCAAATGCTTTAAAAGAAAAATTTAAAGCTTCAAAAAGTGCAGTTGTTATTGGTGGAGGTTTACTTGGTCTTGAAGCTGCCGATGGAATGAAAAAATTAGGCTTAGATGTAACGGTGGTTGAATTCTTCCCTAGCCTATTACCAAGACAACTTGATAAATTTGGTGGTGAAGTATTTAAAAACTTAATTTCACAATCTGGTGTTAATTTAATTTTAGGTGATTCCTGTGAAAAAATTGTTGGAGACACTAAGGTTACTGGAATTGAATTAAAAAGTGGCAAATTTATAGCTGCTGATATCGTCTTATTTTCTATTGGCATAAGACCAAATATTGAATTAGCTAAAACTGCTGGAATTAATGTAAATAAGGGAATAATAGTTAATGAAAAAATGGAAACCAGTATAAAAGACATTTACGCTGCTGGCGATACTGCTGAATTAAATGGTATTGTTTATGGAAATTGGACTTCTGCAATTGAAATGGGTAAAACCGCTGGCGCAAACTCTGTCGGAGATAATGTAAACTTTACAAACTTTGTTTCCTCAGTAATATTCGATGCTTTAGGAACATCTATTTTATCCTTTGGAAACATCTCCCCAGCTGAAAGCAAAAAAGTAGAAATATTCGATTCAAAATCAAATAATTGTAAAACCTTATTCTTTAAAGATGATATTCTCGTTGGTGGTTATCTTATAGGAGATACTAGCGAAGGAGGAAAGTTAATACTTAGTATGGGAAAGGAATTTAATGAAGTGTTTAATTAATAATTGATTAAATGCCATTTAAAATTATTGCGAACCATTAAACCAAAGTACAAAGTATAAAGTACAGAGTACAAAGAAGGATGATTTTCTTCCGCTTTGCTACAGAAAATCTTATAACTTATTTTTGATTGCTTACGCAATCGCTTCAGTACTGTTGTAAGCGAAGCTAACAATAGTTAAGTTTAAGATTTACCTGACGTAAGGAAAGGTAAATCATCCTTCATTGTACTTTGTACTTTGATTTATTAGTTTGTTGACGATTGCTGCTGTAAAAATTTTTGCTGACATGCTTCCATGTACGTTCTATTATCTTCATCAAACTTTTGATTGGTCTGTAATATATTCTGCATTTTTTTATCCGTGACAATAAATTTGCTTTCAATTTTCCTTTGTTCATTAACCCATTCGGCTTCATCAGGCTTTAAAACCTCATCGTCATTTAGAAAGTACCATGACTTATTTTTGTTTATAAGCACTAGTATCTCAACATCCGGTCTAGGATTATTAATATTTTTAAACAAAGCGTCAAAGGTGCTTACCATAACTGCAATCCTACCACTTTTCTTAATATTATATACTCCTTGAAAATTAATTTTTTCTATGTTAAAAATCAAAAATTTCTTTTTAACTAATTGTATATCTGCAACATTAGGGTTAATAAAAAATTGTTTTAAATAATTCTCATCACTTGAAATCTCGCTGTTATAATAATTTTTTATGAAACCCTCAAAAGCATCATCATATTTTTGAGCTGTAGTTTTAGGTGCTTTTTCGCTTATAACCTTTTTATTATCACATCCACCTAAAATAAATATAGTTATGATTATTAATGAAATTAAAATACACTTACCCCAAATATTTTTCACAGCAATACCTTCTATCTTGAAATTATTATAACATCATGCAATTTAAAATTTTACACTAAATTTACATAAGTGTAAACACAATATAATTATTATTTATGAATTATTTATAAATACTTTTATCTAACATTACAGAATTTAACTCTCCTCCTAAAATAACTATAAATGAACCTATAAATAGCCAAAGCATAAGAACTATAACTGTTCCTATACTTCCATAAAGTTTTGAATAATTTCCAAAGTTGTTTACATAAAATGAAAATCCAAAGGAGGCTATTATCCATCCTACCGTACTAAAAACAGCTCCCCAAGCTACATCCTTCCATTCATATTTCTTTGTTGGAGTATATCTATAAAGTGCAGCAAATATGAATATCATACCAAAAACCAGTATTAAGTATTTAATAACATCCCATATGTACGATGTTATTTGCGGATATCCTATAGTTCTTTCAATAAATGCCTCGTTTACACTTGCAAATACCATCAAAAATGCTATAGAAAATATTACTAAAACTAGTCCAAATGTAAATATTAAGGATACCATTTGAACCTTTAAAAATCCTCTTCTCTCATTCTCTTTATATGCTTTATTAAGCCCTTTAATTACAGCATTAAATCCTGAAATTGATGCCCATATAGTAACTATTAAGCTGAAGGATAACAAATTCCCATTTCTAGTATCAACTACCTCTACAACAGTATTTTTAATTAAACTATACACTTGATAAGGCATTATTTTAGAAAATAACCCAAGTACCTCCTCACTTTTAATGCTACTGAAGCCAATTAGTGTCATAACAAAAATTAAAAAAGGAAAAAAAGCAAAAAGTAAACTATATGCTAATTGAGATGCCAAAGCAAAAATATCATCTTCTAATGAAACCTTAATAATTTGTTTAACCAATTTTGTTATCTTAATTTTATGTGTTTCCATGGCAATATCCTTTCAAATTTATTCTCGTATAAGACATATTTATTATACCCATTTTATTTATATTCTATAGTATTGAAATATAGATGTGATACTTAAAAAATGGAAATTACAAATACAAAGTTTTTTTGCAGTTCACTCCAAAAAAGTAAAAAGGCCACAATCAAATAAATTGTACTTGATTGTGGCTTTTTTTATATTAATTATTTGCTTTTTCTTCTATTCTCTTAGCTAATCCATGAGCTAATTTGTCTAGCAACTCTTGGTCTTCTCCCTCAAGCATAACCCTTACAAGTGGCTCTGTTCCTGAAGGTCTTATTAATACTCTTCCGTTTCCAGCTAACTCTTTTTCTATTTTTTCTATTTCGTCAGCTATTTCCTTATCTGTAATATATATATCCTTCTTATCATTTGGAACTACTGCATTTGCAAGAACCTGTGGAAGTTTTTTCATCATACTTGCAAGTTCAGAAAGAGTTTTACCACTCTTCTTAACTATAGTTGATAATTGAAGTCCTGTTACAAGTCCATCTCCAGTAGTATTGTAATCTAAGAATATAATATGTCCTGATTGTTCTCCGCCAAGCTTATAGCCTTCCTTAATCATTTCCTCAAGAACATATCTATCTCCAACTTTAGTTTTAACTGTTTTAATATTGACGTTATCAAGAGCTTTAAATAATCCCATATTGCTCATTACTGTAACAACAACTACATCATTTCTAAGTCTTCCACGCTGCTTAAGATAATTTCCACAAATAGCCATTATAAAATCGCCATCTATAAGATTTCCTTTTTCATCTACAGCAAGACATCTATCTGCATCTCCATCAAAGGCAAGACCAAGATCACAATTTTTTCTTACAACATAATCCATAAGTTCTTCTGGATGAGTTGAACCACAATTAGCATTTATATTTATTCCATCTGGATCATTATTTATTACCTTAACCTCTGCTCCAAGTTCTCTAAAGGTCTTTAAAGCAGTTATATATGATGCACCATTAGCACAATCAAGAGCTATTTTTAATCCTTTTAAATCTCCATCTATAGTGCTTTTAGCAAATTCTATATAATCATCAACTGCTGACTCTTCTATTATTTTTCTGCCAACATCCTTACCTGTTGGTAGTGGAACTCCTTTAAAATCATCTTCTATGACACTTTGTATTCTATCTTCTAAATCATCAGAAAGCTTATATCCATTGCTATTAAAAAATTTAATACCATTATATTCAACAGGATTGTGTGAAGCAGATATTACAACTCCAGCATCAGCACCGTATTTTCTAGTTAAATATGCTACAGCCGGTGTTGGAATTATGCCAACAGAAATAGCTTCTGCTCCAACTGAAAGTATACCTGAAATAAGTGCACCTTCAAGCATATCTCCAGATATTCTAGTGTCCATTCCAACCAATATCTTAGGTTTGTGTGCTCCTTCTGTTAAAACATATGCGCCTGCTCTTCCCAATTTATATGCCAATTCTGCAGTAAGTTCTTTATTAGCTATTCCCCTTACTCCATCTGTTCCAAACATTCTACTCATATTCTTAAACCTACCTTTTTCTATATAAATATAACAAACTGTTATTCATTATATCATAATTTGATTTTTTAAACAATTACACTTATAATGATGCTAATATTAATATCAATGCACGATTCACAATGCACAATTCACAATGAAGGATGCTTTTTCTCCGTGAACGTAGAAAAAGCTTAAAACTTATAATTCTATGATTGCCAAGTATGTTACTCACCGAAGGTGACAATATATAAATTTTAAGATTCACCTGACGCAAGGAGGGTAAATCCTCCTTCATTGTGCATTGTGAACTGTAAATCGTGAATTGAACTAAGGGGTGATTTTATGCAAATAACATGGTTTGGTCAAGCTTGTTTTCTTATTAAATCTGATGATGGAGTGGTCATTTTAACCGATCCCTTTGACAGCAAAATAGGATATAAACCCTATAATGGTTTTGCAGATTTAGTTACTATTAGTCATCATCACTTTGATCATGATTACACAAAAGACTTATCGGAAGATACTAAAATAATAGATACTACCGGAGTATTTAATTTTCAAAATGTTAAAATAGAAGGTATCCCCTCTTACCATGACAAAGTCAAAGGTGCTGCAAGAGGTAATAACACAATTTTTGTATTTGAAGTTGATAATTTAAGAATATGCCATTTAGGAGATTTAGGTTACATTTTAAATGATGACGAAATTAATCTCCTCGGAGATATCGATATTCTTTTAATTCCTGTCGGAGGCAATTTTACTATTAATGCAAAAGAAGCAGCAGAGTTATGCCAAAAACTGCAAAGTAAAATTGTAATACCTATGCACTACAAAACCTCTTTAATATCCCTTCCACTAGATGGAGTTGATAAGTTTATTTTAGAAATGAAAAATGGAGAAAAGATGGCTGAAAACAAGATTAGTATTTTAGATAAACCAAGTGGGGTTAATGAGGTAAAAATTCTTAATATAGAATAGGAGACAAAGTACAGAGTACAGAGTACAAAGTACAGTGAATGTGAATTTCTTCTCCTTGCGTCGAAGAAATTTTAAACTTAATGGGCTACCGCCCAAACCCATTAGGACTTAGCGTTCAGCACAGCTGAACGCTAAGTCTTTTATAAGTTAAAAAAAGTTTGCTGCGTCTAGCAGCAAACTTCTCCTTCTTTGTACTTTGTACTTTATACTTTGTACTTTGTCTCTACTTTTCCTTCAACAAGTTCCAAAATCCTCTGATTCGATGATCCTGCGTACTTTGGTGCATTTTCCATAAGGCTTTCTTCAAAAGGACCATCAACTAAAACGTCTATATATTTAAGAAGCTCTGCTCTTTCTTTATCTTCTAGTAATTCTTCATATTTATATCCGGTATAACACCATACATTTAAGTTGAGTTCTTTTACAGCTTTAGCGAGTTCCATTACTCCTTGAGGCTGTTCAAATGGATCTCCACCTGAAAAGGTAACTCCTTTTATTAAAGGGATATTGCTCTTTATTCTTTCAAGTACTTCGCTTGAATCTACTTCATCACCATATGAAAAATCCTGCATACAAGGATTTTGGCAGCCTTTGCAATTTCTTTTGCAGCCTGATAAGAAGACCACACTTCTAAGACCTTTACCATTTACAAGAGAGTTATCCAAAAAGCCTGCAACTTGTAATTTCATAAACTTCCTCCTTTAAGCGTAAACGTGATTTCCATTTTGTTGAGATATTCTATCTGACCTTTCAGCTGATTTTCCCACTCCAAATCTTTCATCAAGACTTAAGTAACCTGTAACTCTTGATATTCCCTGTATATCATCAGAGCCGCATGAAGGACATTTTCCATCTGAAGGACTTAAATATGTTCCACAACTTCTGCAATATCTAATATGAAAATTTATTCCCATATAACTTATCTGAGTATTTCTATATGCATAATCTATAATATTCATTATTGTTTCAGCATCTGGATAATCATCAAGTTCTATATATGAAATGTGACCTCCATTACAAAGTTCGTGGTAAGGAGCTTCAATATTTATTTTCTCTTTTATGGATATATTAAAGCCTACAGGTATGTGATAGCTATTTGTATAATAATCTTTATCTGTAACGCCCTTAATTTCACCAAAAACAGCTTTATCTTTTACAATAAATTTTCCTGATAAACCTTCAGCAGGTGTAGCATAACAACTCCAGTTAAGGTGAGTTTCTTTTATTAATTTATCAGTATAACTTCTCATATAAGATACTATCTTGATTCCAAGTTCTCTTGCTTCTGCAGTTTCACCGTGATGATGTCCAAGCAGTGCAACAAGTGTTTCAGCAAGACCTATAAATCCAATTGCCCAAGTTCCCTGCTTAAGTACTGGCTCTATTGAATCCTCTGGGCTTAAGTTTTCTGCACCACTCATAAGTCCCTGTCCTGCAACAAATGGTAAATCCTTAACTCTTAATTTCTTTAATACTTCATATCTATCTAAAAGACTATCCTTTGCAATATCAAGTCTTGTATCTAAAAGCTCAAAGAACTTATCTACATCACCCTTTGCAAGTATTCCTATTCTTGGAAGATTTACAGTTGTTGGAGCGATATTTCCTCTTCCCTTAACACCAGGCTCGCCATTAACATTTGACATTAAATATGTCCTACATCCCATTGTAGCTGGCATATACCCTTGTTCATAATATTTTTTGTTAAACTCAGCATCAATATTCATAAAGGTTGGATTCATTCTCTTAGCTGCAACTCTACATGCTAATTCAAATAAATAGTAGTATGGATCTTCCTTTTCTCTATTAACTCCACTTTTTACTCTGAAAATTATGTTAGGGAATATTGGCTGTTCTCCCTTTCCAAGACCTTTTTCATATTCTTTTAGAAATACTTCACATACTAAAGCCGCATCAGGTGTGTTAGGTATACCTATGTTAATTGATGAAAACGGTACCTGTGAACCAGCTCTTGAATGCATTGTATTTAAGTTATATACTATTCCCTGCATTGCCTGTTCTACTGATTTTCTAAGTTTCTTTTCTGTAAATTCATCTACATTAGCTTCACTTATTCCAAATTCTAAAAATTCTTGTCTTATAGATTGTCTAGATGCTTCTATAAATGGAGCCATATCATTATCAAAATCAGGATGTGATTGACCTCCAAACATATCATTTTGTGTAGATTGAAGAAGTATACAAGAAAGTTCAGCAGCAGATTCTATTTTCATTGGTTTTCTTATATAACCATAACCTGTATTAAACCCTCTTAAAAGCACCTCTTTTGTTGGTATATGTAAGCAATTTGTCGTTAAATTGTAACTATCCAAATCATGAAGATAAATATCACCATTTTCGTGAGCCTTTGAAATCTTTTTAGGCATTACAGCAAGATTATGCCATTTATTAGATTCACTTGCTATTCTTAAAAGTTTTGAACTATAATTATTTCCTACATTTGCATTATCTCTATCCGTTTCAACACCGATTTGTTCTATAACCTTCATCAAATCTGATTTTAGATCTCTTACTTTTGTTCTTTCATTTCTATAATTAAAATAGGCCTTTCCTATTTCTTTAAAATCATTTTCCAAAAGTGTACTTTGTACTAAGTTTTGAACTTCCTCAACAGAAATTCTAGCTACCTTTTGTGTTTCTAATTTTTCTATAACTATTTGAGTTAAGTTTAATAAGTCACTTTCCTTTATGTTAAACCCTATTTCATCTGATGCACCTTTTATGGCAGCACGAATTTTACTGGAATTGAATTGAACTTCTCTTCCATCTCTTTTAACTACATTTAGCATTTATGTCCCCCCGCAATACAATATCTTGTGTATCAACACACTTTTATCATTATACATTAGAAAAAAATTTATATCAATTTTTAAATATATGTATTTTATATAATATACTTTTTTATTTCGCATTCTCTTCAATTATTTCGATTTATTGTGGCAACTCTTTAGTTGATTTTATAAATTCTACATAAATATATTGATTTATCTTCCATAACTAAATGTAAACCAAAAAAACAGAGTACAGAGTACAGAGTACAAAGTACAGTGAAGGATGATTTTCTTCCGTTTCACTACAGAAAATCTTAAAACTTATTTTTTTATTGCTTACGCAATCGCACCATAGGTGCTCAGCGCAGCTGATAATATATAAGTTCCAAGATTTACTTGACGTAAGGAAAAGTAAATCCTCCTTCATTGTACTATGTACTTTGTACTTTGTACTCTGGCTTAGTTTAAGTTTCTTAGTTCTTAAAACTATGAATAGGTGATGGTATTCTTCCACCTCTATTTATAAAATCGGCTGATGAGAATTTGCTTACTGGCATAACTGGTGCTGTGCCAAATAAGCCTCCAAATTCAAGGCTATCGCCAACGCCCATACCTATAGCTGGAATTATACGAACTGCTGTAGTTTTATTGTTTATAACGCCTATTGCAGCTTCATCTGCTATAATACCAGATATAGTTTCTACTGGAGTATCTCCAGGTATAGCTATCATATCAAGTCCTACAGAACAAACACAAGTCATTGCCTCAAGCTTTTCAAGTGTTAAAGCACCCTTGTTAACAGCTTCAATCATACCTTCATCTTCGCTTACAGGTATAAATGCACCACTAAGTCCACCAACATGTCCTGCTGCCATTATTCCACCCTTTTTAACGGCATCATTTAAAAGTGCTAATGCAGCAGTTGTTCCTGGTGCACCACAAGCTTCAAGCCCCATTTCTTCAAATATTCTTCCAACACTATCACCAACTGCTGGAGTAGGTGCAAGTGATAAATCTACGATTCCAAAAGGAACATTCAATCTTTTTGATGCTTCTCTTGCTACAAGCTGACCTGCTCTTGTAATTCTAAAAGCAGTCTTTTTAATAGTTTCCGCAACAACATCAAAGGATTCTCCCCTTACACTTTCAAGAGCTGCTTTCACAGTTCCAGGTCCGCTGACACCTACATTTATTATGCATTCAGCTTCACCTACCCCATGGAACGCTCCTGCCATGAAAGGGTTATCATCTACAGCATTTGCAAATACAACAAGCTTCATACAATCCATTCCATTTTTATCACGAGAAAGCATAGCTGTGTCTCTTATTACTTGGCCCATTTGCTTAACAGCATCCATGTTTATTCCTGTTTTGCTGCTTCCAACATTGACAGAACTACAAACTATATCTGTTGAGTGTAAAGCTTCTGGAATTGATTGTATTAAAATTTTATCGCCCTTTGTATATCCCTTTTGTACAAGTGCAGAAAATCCACCAATAAGATTTACTCCTACAGCCTTAGCTGCTCTATCTAGAGTTTTTGCATATTCAACATAATTAGTATCTTCCGAAGATTCTGCAATCATAGAAATTGGCGTTACTGAAATTCTTTTATTTATTATAGGAATTCCGTAATCTCTCTCTATTTCTTCTCCAACCTTTACAAGATTTTCTGCATATCTTGTTATCTTCTCATAGATTTTTTTTCTTGAAGCTTCACCATCAAAACTGCAGCAATCTCTTAAGGATATTCCCATAGTTATTGTACGTATATCTAATTTTTGTTCTTCTATCATTTTTATGGTACTAGTTATTTCATTAGTATTCATTTAACTTTCTCCTTTAAACTCTATTCATTGAATTAAATATACCTTCATTTTGTATTCTTATAGAAACTCCAAGTTCCTTGCCTTTTTCATCAAGCTTTTGTTTTACTTCATCAAATGAAACAGTTGCTCCTGACACATCTGCAAGCATTATCATTGTAAAATATTCTTGCATTATGGTCTGGCTTATATCAAGAATGTTTACATTGAGTTCTGATAAAATTGTACTTACATTTGCAATTATTCCAACCTTGTCTTTTCCTATAACTGTTATAATAGCTTTCATTTAAATAGCCCCTTTCAAAATATAGTTTCAAATACTGTATCTTTACTACGCATACATTTGTTGATGTTGAAAAAACAAACTTAGTATAATTATAATACAATTTGTTTATTTATAGGAGAGTTTATTGAAAAAAAATTTTTTTTTATTCAAATATTTCTTCAATTATTCTTCCATCTACATTATTCATCTTTAATCCCAATATTTTTGCCATTGTAGGTCCTTCATCTACTAAGTTTATTTCAGGCACTGAAAATCCTTTTTTTATGCCAGGTCCAGAAACCATGAAAAAAGTTCTGTAATTTTCCTTAAGAGGGTCATAGCCATGAGTAGCAGCAAAATAATCTGGGTCATTTGCCCTTGAATTTGATTTTTCTACTTTACTTACTACTTCCTCTGTCTTCCAATCATTATCAAAATAGTATCCATCCTCAGCCTCTAGCATGAAATCAAAATCTCCAGTAACCTTTTTCTGTTCTACTTCTGATTTTGTATATACTTTTTTTATTCCAAATTCTTTTGATTTTTTCATATCATAAAGCATTTCTTTAACCTTATTAAAAGTATCCTCGTCTTTATCAGCTTTTATTTTTATTTGAACTGAACCATCACAATAATTTGAATATACCTTCCAATCTTTAATATCTCCATTTTCATCAAGTGATATAAGTCCTTTTTTTACAAAAGCTGCATTCATACATATTTTATAATCTACATCTGCAAAACCATGATCACCAAGTATAACAAATGCAGTATTTTCATATATTCCAGCTTCTTTAACTGCATTGATTATTTTATTTACCCTTTCATCCATTCTTTTAAATGCATCATCAAGTTCTGGAGCATTAAATCCATATTTATGCCTTATATGATCAACTTCATTAAGATGCATCAAGGATAAATTAGGTTTTTTTGATTTAATCATATATGCAGCTGATTCGGTTACAAAATTATCAAGCTCCGGTTCCTCAATACCATTAAGTATCTTCCCAAATTTTCTCATTATGTTTAAAAGGAAAAGCGGACTTCCAGTTCTTAAGGATTTTAATACCTGGCTTTCCTTGGGCTTTGTAGTCCATATTTCTGGGCAGTTATAATCTATTTCAGCTCCAGCCATAACTGGAAAAAATATATTTCCGATTTTCATATTGGCTTCTTTTGCAATATCGCAAAGTGTTGGAACTTTTATATGCTTTTTATGCCAATACCACTGCTGCCTTCTAACTCCAGGCTGCATCATCTCATTAGTAAATAAACCATGCTTATCAGGGTATGTTCCTGTTATTATTGATGTATGCGATGGATAAGTAAGCGATGGATATATACCTACAACTTCCCTTGCATATGAACCGTTTTTTATTATTTCACTAAAAGTGGGTAATTCAATTAATCTTTTAAAATCCTGTGCGTTAAGAGCATCTATGGAAATAAGAACTAAGTGGTTAACTTTATTATTCATAATTACAACTCCTTTAGGGCAGAGTACAGAGTACAGAGTACAAAGTACAGTGAAGGTTAATTTTTCTGCTATAGATAAACCGTTTCAACTACCAAAATTAATTTGCATCAAAATGCCTAGAAGACGGCATTTTGATACAAATTAATTTTGAAGTTTCAAATGGTTTATCTCTATTCACAGAAAAATTTAAAAACTTAATGGGCTAGCGCCCAAACCTCTTATACATGATTAGCAAGGCTAATCTTGTTTCTATAAGTTTTAAGATTTATCTGACGTAAGGAAGATAAATCCTCCTTCACTGTACTCTGTACTCTGTACTTTGTACTCTAAACAAGTCTTTTTTACCTTAAAGTATACCACATTCCCATTACCTCAATATTATATTGTTGTTAAAATAAACGACTATGTTAAAACAAAACATAGCCAAATAAAAAAATCGGTAGTTTATAATTTCTACTACCGATTTTCTCCTTATAGGAACGTAAAAATGATATGCTATAGATTTGGAGTAAATGCTATTCAGCGAAGCTGAGCAATATATAAGTTTTAAGATTTACCTGAGCATCGCGAAAGGTAAATCCACCTTCACTCTACTCTCTACTCTTTACTCTCTACTCTATCTCCAAACTTCCTATTTTCCCGCATATAATTCAATTATTTTAAGTATTACTTCTACTGATTTTTCCATTGCAAAGGTTGGGATATATTCGTATTTGCCATGAAAGTTTAAGCCACCAGTAAATAAATTTGGAGTTGGAAGTCCCATGAAGGAAAGTCTTGCTCCATCAGTACCGCCTCTTATAGGGTTTACTATAGGTACTACTTCTACTTCTTCCATTGCCTTGTAAGCTACATCAACAACATATTTTACGGGTTCTATTTTTTCTTTCATGTTATAATACTGGTCTTTTACTTCAACTTTTACAATATCTCTGCCATATTTTTTATTTATAAATTCGCCTATTTCAACTATTAGTTTCTTTCTGTTTTCAAAACTAGTTTTATCAAAATCTCTTATTATATATTGTATTTGAGTTTCCTCAATGCCACCATTTATGCTTATTACATGATAGAAGCCTTCATATTTCTCTGTATATTCTGGTGCTTCATTTTGTGGAAGCATATTCATGAATTCAGCTGCTATAGTCACGGCATTTATCATTTTATTTTTTGCAGTTCCTGGGTGAACATTTCTTCCACTTATATGAACTTTAACACCTGCCGCATTAAAGTTTTCATATTCAAGCTCACCTATAGGGCCTCCATCTACAGTGTACGCAACCTCAGCTCCAAATTTTTTAACATCAAAATAATCTGCACCACGTCCAATTTCTTCATCAGGAGTAAATGCAACATGAACTGTTCCATGTTTAATTTCTGGATGAGCTACAAGATAACTTACTGCTGAAACTATTTCTGCAATACCAGCCTTATCATCTGCTCCTAAAAGTGTTGTTCCATCAGTTGTAATAAGTGTTTTTCCTTTATAATTTAAAAGTTCTGGGAACTCACTTGGAGATAGAACAACATTATTTTGTTTATTAAGTACAATATCTTTTCCATCATAATTTTCTACTATTTGAGGTTTTACATCCTTGCCACTGACTTCAGGACTTGTATCCATATGTGCTATAAAACCAATTTCAGTAACCTTTTTATCCATATTTGATGGTAAGGTTGCCATAACATATCCATTATCATCTACGCTTACATTTGATAAGCCTATTTCTTGCAGTTCTTTAACTAATTCATTTGCAAGAATTAATTGTTTCTTTGAGCTAGGCACGGTTTCAGAATCTTCATCTGAACATGTGTCAAATTTAACATATTTAAGTAATCTTTCTACCACTTCTGACACTTATATTCCTTCTTTCATATTTTGTTTTCTTTATAATTCTACTATATAACCCCTGATATTACTATATTGTATTTTTCAACTAAATCAATCTCATATGGTGATATTGGCTTATCTGCCTTTATATCATATGTAACCCTTACAATTGGTCTGTCTGGAAAGTTTTCATTTTGTTTTACCACATATCCTTCTATCCCATTAGATAGTTTAACACATGCTCCCAAGGGATAAACAAAAAAAGTTCTTCTAAACCTTTCCACTATGCTGGGGTCAAACATAGTACCACTTCCAGAAAGTATTAACTCATAGGCTTCATTGGGATCAAATCTTTTTCTGTATGCTCTATTTGCACTAACTGCTGTAAAAACATCACATACACTTATTATACGTGCAAATTCACTTATATCATCTTTTTTTAGACCAGCTGGATATCCTGTTCCATCATATTTTTCGTGGTGCTGATAAACGCCATTTACTACATCTTCCTCTAGTCCCCCTAACTGATCTAAAATCTCCTTACCATACCCAGGATGAAATCTTAAAATTTTAAATTCTTCATCCGTTAATTTTCCTGCTTTGTTTATAAGTTCGTTTGGAATTTTAGTTTTTCCAACATCATGCAATAGTGCAGAAATTGCAAGCTTTTTTAGTTTTTCTTTATTGTATCCCATTCGTTTTCCTAAAAAACATGCCATTATCCCTGTATCAATGCAATGAATATACGTATACTGATCATATGTTTTAAGTTCATATAGATTTATATTTACATCTCCTTCAGATGAAATATAATCAACCAAATTATTCATATTTTCCAATGCTTCTCTTGCACTTTCTCTATCACCTGAACACAAATTATTAAATATTTCCGGCATTTTTTCTAAAGTATTGCTTTTAATTTCATCAAGTTCATCATCAATTTTAACATCTTCAAGCTTTTCGTCTTCAACATAAACAATAAACACCATATTTTTTTTAAGAAATGCTATATTTTCTTTACTTGTTTTTGTACCTGATTTAATCAAAAGCTTTCCAGCATTATTATAGATACTTTTACCAATTATAACCTCTGTCTTCAAATCTCTAACAAATACCATTTTCATAAATTCCACTACCCCTTTTAGAGATAAACCACTTGAAACTTCAATATTAATTTGTAGTTGAACTGATTTATCTATATACATAAATAACTTATACCATAACAAATTTATATTTCTCATTTTCCCTGTTTGACTTAAAAAATGGTCTCAAAAATTCTTTATCTTCAACAGAACTAATAAAAACTCTATCATCATTACCACTATAAACTATATTTCCATCCTGTACTGTCCTTGGTTCTCTATTGGAATTTGAAACAAGTATATATTCTGGAATTTCTGCATTCATGCCTTTATTCTTTAATATAAAACTTGCTCCCCTACTCATTCCAAATATACCTTTAGATATTTTTACCTCATAAAAAATCTCATAAAATCCTGCATTTCTTACTTTGCACTTATTACCATAAGAATATTTTATTTCATAGCTATTTTGTAAAATATTAAAAACGGTAAAGAAGTAATTTATTTCATTTAAATTATCGATTATAAAAGCTGATTCCTTAATATATTCCTCATATGTAATATACTTGTAGTTAGCTGTGCTATCATTTATGGTTTTACAAAAATCATTAAATTTCCAGGCAATCAAGACCTGCTTTGCATTTGCTGGCCATTTCCACTGCAAGTATAATTTTTTATTTAGAATATAACCATTTAAATCTTCAACATCATTTAAGAAAGATATGTGCTGCTGTTTTCCAACAGAAACAACATCCCCATCCGCTGCAACGGGGAGTACAAATAAAACTCCTTCATCAATATCTTTTATTTCACATTCCCCTTCTTTTTTTACTACAACTTTATTTCTTATCTTGTTTATTTTGTCTCTTGTTATAATCTGGCCTTCCTCAAATTCAAAGGGTTCATTTGAATATAGTATATACACTTTTCCCTGAACATTTTCTCTTTCGAAGTTGACTTTTACTCCACCATTAATGCATAGTAATTTTACTTTTGTAATAACCTCTGGCGGTTCCATTGGTTTTCCAAAACAAGTTATTCCTTCTGCTGCAACTTCTCTATCCTTACTATCTTTATATATTGCAATTATCCTGTAGCCATAGTTTTGACCATTAACAAGATTTTCATCCTCCACTCCAAAAAGTGAGACGTCCTCGAGTTTAGTTCCGTCCCCCCTTCTCTCTGGAAGTGCTCCAGTTTTTCTCCAAACCTCAACTTTCTTAGTTTTAGTTTCAGTGCTCCAGGATAGAATAATTCTTCCACATTTAGCTTCAACCTCTACATCATCAACATCAGCTATTCTCATAACTGGTCCAAGTACAGAAAAAGTTTTGGAGTATATGCTTCCCCTGCACGCAAAAATCGCATAATAATAATTTTGACCTGCTTCAGCAGTATAATCGACCATTTTATTTTCAAAGGTATCTCCAATGAACTTTCCATCTTCAATTGATTTAGGCTCCGATCTCATTTTTCTTATAATTCTATAGCAAACGTTTTTGTCTGCTCCATTTTTATCCCACGTAATATTTATGGCATCACCTATTAAACTGTATTCTAAAAATACTGGTGGCTTTGGTGGATATTTTGACAGCCATTTTAATGCCTCATCACAGTCACTGCATATATTGAGTACTTTACTATATACATCTGTTAGCACAGCTTCATCTTCAGTTTTACTAGCTTTTTCAATATACTTTTGCGCTTCTGCTATTTTTATTCCAATTATATTTTCATATACATCTATAAATTCTGAATACGCCATTCTTTTTAAAGCAATTAATTCTTTCATTGCTGTGTAGTATTGATTTTTTAAAACAAGTTCCTGAATTTTAGCTTCTCTTTCTGCTACTATAATTCTTCTAGTTTTAACACTTTTCATAATTTCAGCTGCTTTTTGATTTTCTGGCCACAAGGCTTGTGCTTCAGTTAGTAGCAAATATGCCTTTTCAACCCTTCCAGTTTCCACATACATTTCTGCATTTCTTATACATTCTGATGCCATAACCATATTTTTAATACTAAAGCCGCAGTTATTGCAATTTTTATTTGAAGTACTGACTATTCTATGACATTTAGGACATGATATTTTAATTGGAAATCCACAATTAAAGCAAAATTTAGAGCTTTTGTAGTTTACACTGCCGCAAACACTGCATTTTTCCATAAGATTCATAGCTAAGCTTTTAGGAACTTGAAGTGATATACCTTTTTTTGCGCATACTTTTTTTATGTAATCCTCAGCTTCTATTTTTGTGAATCCCTGCTCTACAAGTTTTACAACTAAATTATCAAATTCTTCGCTAGATACATATCCTTTAGCCGCTGCCACACTTAACGCCACTGTGATATATTCTAATTTTTCTTTTTTTAGTGCTTCATCATAGCTTTTTTTACTTTCTTCATCCTTAAAAATATCATCGCACAACCCCTGAAGTATTGTTTGCGCAGTAGTTACAGCATCCTTTGAAGCTATTTTTCTGATTTGACCATATTTGTATTTTGAGGCCATTTTTAACACACTAATTGGTGATGCTTTTGAAACCTCTAAGAATTCATAAAGTGATTTAGCTTTAACTATTTCAAGATTTGCTTTTATTTTATTTATTATTGTTACATCTATCTGTTTTATATTTTCTATTTTATTTAAAGCATTATTTTTTGATAAATGAACTGGCACTTTAATTCTCTTCATTATTTCCTCTTTTGAAAAAATGTTGAATTTATCTTGAAGTGCTTTAATTTCATCTTCAAAAATGCAGCCCTTTGAGCACAAGAATTCTACACATTCATCTAGAAATTCAAATTTAACCTTTTCTTCTTCCTTCTGTGCCCTTACTGCTTGCTTCCATTCTTCTTTTCTTGTATATGGGCTCTCAAGCATGACCTTGTTAATTTCAGGAAGCATGCTTAAGTAAAATTTTGCCTTAACCGCTTTTGTTGGATGATTTCTAAGTTGTGACCATTCACTTCTTTTTTTATTTATGGCTTTTCTTATTTTTTCTTCATCCTGTTCCTGTGGTTCTATAGAAAGTCCCAAAAGAACATAAAAGTTTTCTCTATCCTGCAAGTAAATTACCTCACTTTAAAATTTGTAATGCATCAGATTTTTGCCCATAGCCTTGAAACATTTTAAGGCTTCCATAAGATTCAGATATTACCCTTGCGATTTTTGAGAAGGATTGTTTTAAATTAATTGCTTCTGTAAGTATTGCATTCTCCCTGCAACTGGCTATTTTATCTAAAAATTCTTTTTTAGCACTTCCAAGGCCTATTGCTGAAATTTCTATTCCTTCTTTTTTACATTCTTCTGCTATTCCAATTACATCTGTTTTTCCATACCATTGTCCATCTGTAAGTACCAGTATAAAGCAATCTCCATCAGCATTTTTAAACATTTCCTGCGCTTTTGTAAATGGCTCTGAGGTAGTTGATGTTCCTACTTTTACTTGTTTTAAGTTATCTATAGCCTCAAGTATTTCAGAGGCATTATCTTTCAATTCGCATACACTTTCCACTTTATCTGCAAAGGCTACAAGTCCAACAGATGAATTCTTTATATCTATTTCAGAAATAAAATTTCTAGCTGCGTTAATAGCTTGTTCCAAAGGCTTTCCTCTCATACTTCCAGATAAATCTATGGCAAGTATTATATTTCTATGTATGGTTTCTTCTTCTTCCTTTGGTGTTTCATAAAGCCAGGATAAATTTTCTTCGCACTTTTCTATCCTTAAAGGTAGTACTTTCCCAGTTTCCCTTTCTGCTGCTGCTACTGTTACTACACCATTTTTATTATAGGCATATTCTATATCTATAACTGCCTGCTTTCCTCTTACATGGGTTATATCGTAGAAGGTGTACTTACCAAGAATACTTGAATTTGATATATCTTCACTTTCTCCCTGAAGCATATATACATCAAGTGAATTATCTCTATTTCTTCCTGTCCTTATGGCATACGGTCTTTTTTCTGTGCAAGGTATCTTTTTATTTTTAGGTATTATGATACTATTTATATATTTTGTTCCGTCCTTGCTAATTGCGGCCATACCAAGGCTGTGACTCATTACATCTTCAGTTTTCTTATAGCTACCTAATGTAAATACTGGCTTTCCTTGGTCTTTTGCTTGACTTGATGCTTCTATAGCTGCTCCAATTGAAACTGCTTCATCAACATTTATACCTGTAATAACTTCTTTGCCGCTCACTTCTTTTACAAAGTTTAAAACCATTGGCATTCTTGTTGATCCTCCAACAGGAAGCACACCACTTAAATCCGCAAAAGAAATTCCTGCACCTTGAAGAACGTCTTCACTTAATCTTCTTGTTCTCTCAAGTAAGTCTCCTGTAATGCTTTCAAATATTTTTCTTGTTATTTCAAATTTTCCTTTGAATTCATTGCAGCATATAGTTACTTCTGCTTTTTCTCTAGCTGAAAGCTGTTTTTTTGCATTTTCAGCTTTTACAAGGATATCATTGTAAAATTCTATATCCTCAAGTGGATTTATGCCAAACTTTTCAGCAAATTTCTCTCCTAGATAAACTGCTATTCTATCGTCCCAATCTTTTCCGCCAAGTTCATGGTCTCCATCTGTACCAAGAACCTTTATACTTTCTTTATCTATGTGTACCAGCGTAACATCAAAGGTTCCTCCGCCAAGATCGTAAACAAGAAGGTTCTTTTCCTCATCATCTTTTTTAATTCCGTAGGCTATAGCTGCTGCTGTTGGTTCATTTATTATACTTAAAACGTTAAATCCAGCAGCTTTTCCCGCGTTTATTGTAGCTTCTCTCTGTGAGTTATTAAAATATGCTGGTACTGTTATTACTGCGTCCTTTATTTCCGTGTTTAATTCAGTTTCTGCATCTTTTTTTAATTTTTTAAGCATTATTGTAGACAGGTCTTCTGCAGAATAATATTTTTCGCCAAAATTTAAGCTAAAATATTCATCACCTATGTTTCTTTTGAAAAAAGCGGCTACATTTAAATCTCCCATTGCCTGCTGCTCTTTTGCCTCATCGCCCACTACAATATCAGCTTCATCAAAATAGATTACTGATGGTGTCAAAGTTTTTCCTTCGCTATTTTTTAGAACTTTTGGAACTCCTTTTTCATCAATAACAGACATTACTGAAAAGGTTGTTCCAAGATCTATTCCTAAACTATATTTCATCTTCCTACCTCGACTCTTTTTTACGATACTTCTATGTTTTTATTTCTTTTCTTTGCTTCTTCTAGTTCTTCACCTTTAATTACAGAGCTTGTCTCTATTGAAGTTTTCACTTCTCTTTTTTCAACTGCCTCTACTGCTGTAATCTCAAGTCTTCCTTCTGCATTTAGCTTAAAGGTTATATCTATAGGTGAGTTTGCTGGTAAATTTTCTGGGAGTTCCAATTCTGCCTTTCCTATTTCTTGTCCATACTCTTTTTCTATAACTCTATCATTTAATTCATCTTCAACAACTCTTACAAGTACGTTTTCTTGATTTTCATCATGTGTTCCAAATCTTTCAGTAAACTCTGCTGGCACTTCTGAGTTTTTCAATATTAAGTTGTATATTACTTCTCTTCCTTCATTATTATAAGTAACAACTCCAAAGCTTTTGCTCACAACATTGACAACCCTCATATTTGATGCCTTAACTGATGACAAAGTATATCCTGTATCATCTGCTACTTGCTTTGCTGCCTTCTCAACTATATTTTCTGATATTTTATTTTCATCAATACTTTGCTTTACATCCTCAATAGTTTCCCCAGTTTCCATTGAAATCTTCTTTATAAGTTCATCATTTACTGAAAGTTTCCAACCATATAAGGCTGCTCCCTTTGATACTGCTTCATCTGGATCAAAAACTTTTACCTCTACACCGTATTTTTCTTTTATCTTATTTTCTACTTGAGGCATACGTGTTGATCCGCCAACTAAAAGTATTTCATCAAAATTTGAATAATTTTTCTTTTTAGCTTCTTCAAGCATTTCATCTGTGAGACTTATAGTTCTTTGAAGCAAATCATATGTCAATTCATCAAATTTTTCTCTTGTAATTTCTATTTTAGCTCTTTCACCTTCATAATTTATAGATATAGGTGCCTTTTCTCTTTGTGAGAGTGTTTTCTTTACTTTCTCAGCTAATAACTGAAGTTCCTGACAAGTTTCTTTATCTTCAAGGATATCTTCATCTTTTCCTGTTATTTCTTTATACTGGTTTGCCATATATGCTATAAGTGCATCATCCCAGTCTTTACCACCAAGATTGTGATCTCCACCTGTACATATTACTTTTATTGAATCTTTATTTATATCTATCATAGTTACGTCAAAGGTACCTCCTCCAAGGTCGTACACTAAGACAACTTTATTTTCTTCCGAATCCATGCCATAAGCAATTGCTGCTGCCGTTGGCTCATTTAGTATTCCTCTAACATTTAGTCCTGCTATTTCTCCTGCAAGTCTTGTTGCTTCCCTTTCATTAATCCCAAAATAAGCCGGACATGTCACTACGACATCTGTTATTTTTTCTCCTAAAATATTTTCTGCATCTAAAGCAAGTTTTCTAAGTATAAAACTGGATATTTCTTCTGCATGATAAGATTTTCCTTCGTGTTCAAAGTAAAAATTTTCGTCGCCCATAGATCTTTTTACAAATGAAACTACATCTTCAGGGTACATTTTTGAATTTTCTTTTGCTACATCTCCAACTATGACATTATCCGCATCAAAAAACACTACTGATGGAGTTATTCTTTCATTTTCAGCATTTGGTACAACAACTGGTCTTCCATATTCATCTACATACGATATGCATGAGTATGTAGTTCCTAAATCTATTCCGTAAACCTTATTCATTCTCTCTTGCCCTCCTAATTACTATTCCTTATATACATATACCTCAACAAGTTCATGTCGTATTACCCTATCTCCCAGCATATATCCTTTCTTTACGCTTTTGGCAACTGTCCTGTCTCTTTCCTTATCTTCCGTTTCAACTGTTTTAGCAATTTTCTGTCTTTTAGGGTCAAACTCAGGCACAACATATGTAAATTCTTCTACTCCCTGCCTGTACAATATATCTTCAAGATCTTCTGACAAGCCTTCTACAACTTGAAGCAGCTTATCGGCATCGAGTTCTTTAGTTTCCTTCTTTCTAAACGCTTCTATAGTCTTATTATTATTATCGATAGTGTAGATTATATCTGTAATTATGGGTCTAATTAGCTTATGAATTAAATCATCTTTATATTGTTGAAGTTCAGCGTGAAGTTCATCAATAATTTTGTCTTTATGCTTATCATATTTAACTTTACTTTCAAATTCCTCTTTAATTTCATTAATTCCATCGCTTAGTTTCTTTATTTCATCTTCTATGTTTTTAGGATTATCTTCCACGACATTATTTTCAACAATATTATCATTAGTATTATCGCACATAACTTACTCTCCATTCTCCTTTTTAGGGATATACCTCTTGAAACTTAAAAATTAATTTGTATCAAAATGCCGGTTTCTTGGCATTATGATGCAAATTGATTTTGGTAGTTGAAATAGTATATCTATATCCAATAACTTGTCAGTTTACTAACTTAATTATATATGTAATTTTATATTTTGTTAATAGTGTAATTATATATGTGTGGTTATTAAGGTTTCGTGACATATTGCTCTGTTAAAGTATTGTGTTGATGGAATATATGAGGTTGTGAAAAAAGATATTCTATATTTTTCGCTATACTACAAATGAAGCTTTATGAGCGGCTCATAAAAAGGATATCATTATTTTTTACACCCCCCTATATCCTACACTATTTGTTAAAACGATATATTTTTTATAAAGAATTTTATATTGAAAATCCTGAAGTCCTTAGTGAGTCAAAGGTTTCATCAACTTTATAACCGCATGATTTTATAAATATATTTAGCACATTTTCTTCATTATCTTTAAATTCAGTACTATCAAGTATTTTAAACCACGATAAATAATTATTTAGGTATTTAGATGCCACTCCTCTAAATCTTTCTAACCATAATGAAAATTCCATATTATAATTATTAATGTTCCTTATATGATAGTTTTTATCTCCACAATACACTGAATTTACTACATGATGACTTATGCCTTTTTTTCTAGCATAACCTTTATATTCCCTCCAATTATCCGTGCACAATTGATTTTTTTCACACAACTTGTTTCCAATTGTTTTATCTATTGTATCCTTTAATATCTTGCCAAGACAAGTAACCTTGGAAAAGGTATTTTTTTGCCTATCTCTTGCAGCAAGCACACACACCTTATTTTCTTCTAAATCAATAGTATTTTTATACCCCTCTCCTCTTTCCCTTGGGCTTCTATTTCCAATATGTCTGCTGCCTTTTTCTGAATATGGAAAATATATATCATCCATTTCTACAATTCCTTGAAACTTTTGAACATTTATCTGCTTTAATGCAGTAAGAATCTTATGTCTCCAGTAAAATAAACTAACCCAGGTAACCTTTAAAATTTCTTGGGCTTTCCTAAGTGAATATCCTTTTATCATACAATATATAAATAGAGACCATTTTTCAATATAATGAGTCCCATTGAGCGGGCTAAAAGTAAAATCTGTAAATGTTTTATTACAATTTTTGCATTTATATCTTTGATGATTTCTATGCTTACCATACTTAACTATATATGTACCTCCGCAGTGTGGGCATCCCATTCCATTTACATATTTTAAACTTCTTATTTTATTAATTAATTCATCATCTAAGGTTATTGATTTTAAATCCAGTTCTTCATGTTGATCTTTTAAATTACTTGTAATAATATCACTAAAGTTAAAATTCATAATATAATCTCCTTGCCATTGAATATAAAAGCAATTCATATATATGCACAAAGTATATTATCTTAAATTCTAACCATATATTAGTTATTTATACAATAATCCCAATATTTTCTACATCAACATGTTACTTTAACAGAGCATTATATGTATAAACCTTACTTTAACTACATAGACTAGTTATGTCATTGCCTATTTTGTAGAAAATGAGCAACCTACACCCAATTCTTCCTTGGTAGGTTGCTCATTTTTTAAGCTGTTATCTTTTTTATCCCCACTTCATTTAACTTAGCTAAAAGACCATTTATAGTCCTCTCCTGATTTCTGTAAAATTCACTGCCCCTAATCCTATAAAAAGTCCATCCAACTCTTTCAAGTGACATTTGCCTTTCTCGCTGCTTTTCCCAGTCATCAATATTACTCCAGCTGCCACCATCACATTCCACTGCAATTCTGTTGTTCTCATCCTCAATTATAAAGTCAACCTTGTACTTTCCAAGCTTTGCAAAAGGCTTAATATCATATCCCTTTTTCTTAATTGCTTCAAATACATCCTTTTCAAAATCACCTGCTAAAACCATTTCATTTTTATTGTGCACAGCTGATGCTATAGTTGGATCCAAACAATATCTAAGGAATTTGGTCCTCACACAATTATTGCTTAGCTTGTCCACGTCGATGGAGTAAAATACCCACATTTGATTTCTCGCTCTACTTGCAGCCACATTAAATCTTCTAAAATCAGCTTCACGAGTTAGAGACATAACCTTACAATTATCCGCAACAACAAGTGATATAAACATAACATCCCTCTCGTCCCCCTGAAAGGAATAAGCATCACCGCATAAAAGTTTACGCTTTAAAATTTCATTTTCCCCAATTCTATGCCTTAAAAGCTCTTCAATTTTTTCCGCCTGCTGATCACCTAAAAGAGAAATAACCCCCATAGTCATATTATTATATCTAGGATCATCACAACATTTTACTATTTGATCCACTATGGCTTTAGCTTCATTTATATTAACTTGACTTATGTTGTCCTTATTTCCGTTTTTAACCTTAACAGTTTTTATAGGATAATCAAAAGCTTCATTTCCCCTTGGATACCTTAGCGGAATCATTTCACCGGAATAACTTAAATTATTGCTGAAACCTATTATTTCTGGTGCACATCTAAAATGTTCTCTTAAAAGGAGCCTGTCCGGAAATACTCTAAGTGCAGTATTATAAAGGCTGGTCTGCAAATCAAACCACTCCGAGTGAGGTATTTCCTTTAAATATCTATCAATTAAATCATCAATATTTTCCTCACTAACCCCAACTGCCTGTGGACTTATCTGCTTATCATCACCAACAATCACAGCCCTCTTACCCCTAAAAAGAGCACTTATTCCCAAGATATCGCTTTGGCTGCTTTCATCAAATATTACAACATCAAAAAGATTTTTATTTAAATTTATATTTTCTATAACCTTATTTAGAGGCATTATCCATACTGGGATACAATCTTTGCATTTCTCCATTTCCGTTTGAGCCATATTTCTATATTTAACAGCAAACTTTCCAGTGCCCCTGCCAATTCTCTTAACCGCTTGAAGCCATGCATATAAACTTCTCTTTTGAATATCAGTTGTATTTATAATTTGATTATACCAAGCTTTCTTTGCCACTATTTCTTTTATAAGAACCTTTTCCTTTATCTTTTCATTTTCAATATCCTTTTCTAAGATATCCACTCTAAGATTATGAGCTTTTTTCAAAAAACCATTCATCTGCTTCCATTTCCATGCCTTTGTCAGCTCTTTATAATTCTCTCTTTTACCACTTTTTAAAAGCTTACTAGTAAAAAGTGGTGCCAAAGCTTCAAGCTTATTTTTAAATATATCTATCTCTTTAACCATTGGTACAAGTTCCTTTAACCTTTGAATTTCAGAATAAGCTTTTTTTATTCTTTGAGTATCCTTCTTATCAAGACCTTCTGTTAAACACTCAATTCCATAATTGCCTCTAGACAATTTACTAACTCCAGTGAGATAAGCTTTTTCTTCCTCATAATTTTTAATATTTCTAAGACTTATAATTCCACTCTTTAATTCAAGATAAGTTTCCTTTTTGTACCAGTCTATATTATTTAAAAATTTTATATCCCCAAGACTATCAACAATCTTACTTCTAATATTCATATTCCAATTTACAACTTCATAAAGATTTTTAATTTCTTTCTCAAGCTTCATAAAAGTATTAGCATCAAAGGAATTAATTTCTTCTCCACCAAACTTCTTAACATTGCTATTCCAAAGCTCCATAAGGTCATTCTCAATATTCTTATTGTCTACATAAGCCTTGATTATTTCCACCTGCTCACCACATTCAATAGGATTATTATCAACGGTACATCCTTTAAAAATGTAATTATATTCCCTATGAAAAGCTCTGTATGCCTTACCTAATCTACCTTTAGCCTTAACATGAGAATATACCTTCTTAAAATCCGTTGAAAATTTATCAAAAGGAATCTCCTCACAAATTACTATCTTATGTGAGACAATTCTGCTTTGTATATCGGCCAGACGTCGTATGTACTCAGAAGCCTTAACATACAGATGCTTTATCTCTGGCCTTTCCACCTCACTTGAATAGTAACACTTCATTAAATTTTTAAGCCAACTCTTCTCTATAAAATACATTTTCTCTATTGCTGTATCTAGTATATTAAGTATCTTATCATAATCTACATTTTCATCATAAGGAAGAGACCATCCCTTTAAATTATTCCTATTCTCAGTATACCCTTTCTCAAGCTCTACATAATCCTCAACAGTGCTGCATACTTCTTCACATTGAGGTATTTCAGAAAAAACTTTTAAGGCACTATTTACTCTACCTATATCCTTGGTATTTACATTATTCAACAAATATATTAAATGAGCAAACTGTTGATCAGTAAGCGGGCAATCAACCTCCATAGTGATTTCATCATCAATCCAGTTACATTCCTTTTCATTTTTTCTAACCAACTTTGCCATATCCATAAGTGTATATATCTCGCCCTTAATATTAAACTTTTTATTTTCTATACACTCTGCTTCTTTAATTTTATTATATAAATCCTTTTGCCTTTTTCTGCAAAACTCAAGTTCTTTAGTTAATGGAATAACCTCTTTATTTATATCCTCAGGATTTAGAGATAAATTTTCTGTTATTTTTCTTACAGCCTCATCTAAATATTTTAAAGAGCTTATATCATCTCCAAGAATACTCATGCAAAGCGGCTTAATTTCCTTTGGAACCTTATCAGAAAGAATTCTAAGGGCTCGTCCAGTTTGGCTCGTAACAAGCACTCTTTTACCATGAGCAAGTAAATGACATATTAAATTTACTATGGTATGACTTTTACCTGTACCTGGAGGGCCTTGAATAACAACCCCGAAATTCTCAGATAACTTTTTTACGATTTCCTTTTGATCTTCATTGGCTGGCAGCGGAAACAGCAAATTTTCTCCAACCATTTTCCAGCTTTGAATTTCTCTTTCACTTTCCTCAATACTGGCGGTATCAACTAAAGCCTTTATTGGTGCAGGTATAGGATATTCATCATCAATAGCTTTTAAAATATTATTTAATTCCTTATTCCAAAGTCTATTGTCAGTTTTTCTCACTATAATTAAAGGCGCATTATAAAAAACAGGGTATTCAGAAATTTTTATATCACTAGAACTTTTTACATTATTCTGTATTTCGCCATTTGGATTTATTTCAGAACTTAAATAATGAGCAACTTTGTATAAAATCTCCTGCATATTTTCAATATATCTGACATCTGGATTTTTCTTTTCAAAATTTCTTTTTAATTTAACTATTTCATCAATATTAGGTATAATTATTCCACCAAATATATCAAGTTCCATGTTAGTTCTATTATTATATGGTTTTAATATAAACTTTCCCTTTTCAGCATCAAAACTTAATTCCATCTTTGTAGTAAAAAGAGGATGCATAATTTTCTTTCCGTCCTTATTCCATCCCAAAATATGATGTCCCCATACTATTTCCATATTCTCGCTGCTCTTTTGTATAAGTAAATACAGTTGAAAAAAAGAATCGTACAATTTTTTATTTTCTTTTCCAACTTCTAGCCATTTATCATCCAATTCATCATTTTTAACATTTACACCTTCCTTTTTTTCAAGTTCAAACTGCCAATATAATTTATCATACTGGCTTATATCTCTTATTACTTCTTCATCCATGCTTTTTACGCTTAGCAGGTAAGAGAATAACTCCTTAACCTTAGCTTTCATATCCATGTAAACTCCCCCATTTAAAGAATTACGCTTGTTTTACCAATTCTTATAATATTATACCATATATTTACATTTAATCAAATAAAATATTAAGTTGCTTTTTATATATCATGAATATATAATATATATTGCTTATGAATAGATTTGCAAAATGTTAACTCTAATAAATTCGTGTAAAATCTTTACAAAATAAACTCAAGTAGGAGTGTTTATATGTGGATTTTAGTAAGTCTAGTATTGATATTTTTTGCAGCATATTTAGTTGTTACCTACATGAACAATAAAATATACAAAAAATATGAAAATCTCTTATATGTAGTAAACTGTCTTATAAATACCATTGAAGCAAAATCTCCAGTAACCTATATGCATACAGAAAGAGTATGTCTTTATGCCTTAAAATTAGGCAAAGCTCTTAACTTGTCAAAAAAAAATCTTATGCTTTTAAAACAAGCCGCTCTATTGCATGATATAGGAAAGCTTGGTATACCAGATAATATTTTAAATAAACCTGACAAATTAACTGACAGAGAATTTGAAATAATTAAAAATCACCCACAAAAAGGTTATGATATTTTAAAAGGTTCAAAAGAACTAGAGCCAATAGCAAAATTAATTCTTTGTCACCACGAAAAATATGATGGAAGTGGCTATCCAAATGGTCTTGCAGGAGATGAAATACCTTATCTTTCAAAAATAATTACTATTGCCGATAGCTTCGATGTAATTACCTCTAATAGACCATATAAAACTCCAAGTTCCATTGAAACAGCAGCTGACGAACTAAAAAAATGCAAATGGTCACACTTTGATGGTAATATGGTAGACGTTTTTATAGATATACTAATGAAGGATAATGAAATAAAAGATATTATGAATTCAAGAATAAAAAAAGATGGACAATAGTCCATCTTTTTCACGTAGATATACAGGCTCAACTAGCAAAATCAATTTGCATCATAATGCCCAGAAAACGGCATTTTGATACAAATTAATTTTGAAGTTTCGCACTGTATATCTTTATTTACATGAATCTCTTTCGATTAGTGTATGTTCAAGCACATAATGCTTTTGTTCCACATCTTTTTTATTTATAATCTTTATAAGCATTCTCATTGCTACAGATCCCATATCATAAGTAGGCTGTTCAACTGTAGTCAATTTTGGATAAAAAATTGAAGATGTATATATGTTATCAAATCCGACAACATCTACTTCACTTGGAACCTTAATCTTCTTATCTCTAAGCGCATTTATGGCACCCATGGCAATTTCATCACCAGCACAGAAGACAGCATCAAACTTTGCCTTCTTTTTTAATATAGCTGAAATTCCATCGTCCCCATCTACAGCCTTAAGTCCTCCAAATTGAACTAAATCTTCATCTAGCTTCAATCCGTTTTCTTCTAATGCTCTTTTATATCCTTCATATCTAAGAGCACTAGCATTAGCAACTTTAGGATTTACTCCTATAAACGCTACTTTTTTATTTCCCTTTTTAATTAAGTAACTAACTGCATCATACGCAGCCTTTTCATTGTCTATTGTTACGCTGCAAAATTCAGAATCGGAAGTTCCTCTTTCACTAGTTTCAACTAATACTGTAGGAAGTTTTAAATTTTGAAGAAGACTTAATATCTCTGGTGCAAGTGAGTTACTCATATATATAACTCCATCTACCATTTTCTCCTTTAAAACTCTTATATATTCTTTTTCCTTATCCATATCTAAATCTGTATTACATAATATTACATTATAATTATATATATTTGAAACGTCTTCAGCACCTCTTACTATTTCTGGATAAAACTGACTTGATATATCAGGAATTACTATACCAATAGTTCTAGTTCTTTGTGTTTTCAGACTTCTTGCAACTATATTAGGTCTATAATCTAATTTTTTTATTGCTTCTGTAACCTTTTTTTTAGTTTCTTCATTTACAACGTCTACATCGTTAAGTACTCTTGAAACAGTAGCTATTGACACTCCTGCTTCTCTTGCAACATCTTTAATAGAGGCAGCCATATTAACTATCAACTCCTATTTATTTACTGTAAATATTTATAATACCTTGAATGTAACATACTTTTTGTCGAAATGCAAGTCTTTAATCAGAGTAGAGAGTAAAGAGTAGAGAGTAGAGTTATGGATGATTTTTCTCCGTTTCTCTACGAACACTCTACTCTTTACTCTTATTTTAAAGTTTTCTTTCAACAAAAACGTTAAGTTTTTCTCCATTAATTGAGCATTCTGTAGCAGCTTTATCGGAATCATAAACAACTTCTATAGCCAAAGTTTCCTTTTTAATAGAGTCTTCATTTTTCTTTATTAATTCCTCAAGCATAGTATTTCCTGAAACATAAAGATTTATCTTATCTGATACTTCAAAGCCACTTTCTTTTCTCATGTTTTGTACTTTACTTAATATTTCTCTTACAAATCCTTCAGCTTTAAGTTCTTCAGTTATTGTAGTTTCAAGTACAACTCCAATTTCTCCTTGGCCTGCAAATGCAAAACCTTCAAGACCTTTCATTGTAACAAGTAAATTGCTGCTGTTAAATTCTATTTCAGTTCCATTTAAATCAGCTTTGACAGTTTTACCTGAATTTATAGTTTGAGCAAGTTCCATCTGGTCTCTAGAAGCAAGCTCCTTTTTAATTGCAGGAATAAATCTTCCATATGCCTTTCCAAGTACAGGTAAGTTAGGTTTTATTTCAAATTCAACATATTTTGAAAGATCTGCTCCAAACTCTACCTTTTTAATATTAAGCTCATCTTTTATGATATCTCCATAATAATCTGGAAGAGCTTTTGTGCTTACAAGCATTTCACCTAAAGGCTGTCTGTTCTTAATATTAGCTCCGTTTCTAGCACTTCTTCCAAGCTTAACAATATTATATGCAAGATCCATGTGAGCTTCAAGTTCTTTATCAACAAGTTTTTCATTAACTTCTGGCCATTTGCAAAGATGAACACTTTCAATAGCAGTATTATCAAGGCTTACTACAAGACTTTGATAAAGTTCTTCTGTTATAAATGGTGTAAATGGTGATAAAACCTTTGATAAAGTTACAAGAACATTATAAAGTGTTACATATGCTCCAATCTTATCATCTGTAAGCTCTGTAGACCAATATCTTGCTCTGTTTCTTCTTACATACCAGTTTGAAAGCGTATCAACAAAATCTTCTATTGCAAGAGCCGCTTGAGTTATTCCATATCCATCAAGATTTTTGCTTACGTCAGCTATTAAAGTGTTTAATTTTGATATTATCCATTTATCCATTACATTTTCAGAAACAAAATCCTTGTACTTCAATGGATTAAATTGATCTATTTCAGCATATAAAACGTAGAAAGAATAAACATTCCAAAGAGTTCCTATGAACTTTCTTTGAGTTTCTGCTACATCTTCCTCTGAAAATCTTGTTGGAAGCCATGGTGCACTAGCAGTATAGAAATGCCATCTACTTGCGTCTCCACCTTCATTATCAAGTACTGTAAATGGATCTACAACATTTCCCTTATGCTTTGACATCTTAAGACCATTTTTATCAAGTACGTGACCTAAAACTATACAGTTTTCATAAGCACTTTTATCAAAGATTGCAGTTGATATCGCAAGCATTGTGTAGAACCAACCTCTTGTCTGGTCAACAGCTTCTGAAATAAATTGTGCAGGGAAAGTTTTATCAAATACTTCTTTGTTTTCAAATGGATAATGATGTTGTGCAAAAGGCATTGAACCAGAATCAAACCAACAGTCTATAACTTCACGTTGTCTTGTCATTGGCTTTCCGCACTTTGGACATTTAAGCTTAACTTCATCTATATATGGTTTATGAAGTTCTATTCCATCTGGAACATTGATTCCCTTTTCCTTAAGTTCTTCAACGCTTCCAATACATTCCCTGTGACCACATTCACATTCCCAAATTGGAAGTGGAGTACCCCAGTATCTGTCTCTGCTTATACCCCAATCTATTACATTTTCAACAAACTTTCCAAATCTTCCTGTTCTAATATTGTCAGGATACCAGTGAATTTTGTTGTTGTTTTCAACAAGCTTATCTCTAAGTGAAGTCATTCTTACAAACCAACTGTCTCTAGGATAATATAATAATGGTGTATCACATCTCCAGCAGTGAGGATATGAGTGAGTGAACTTTTCTGATTTATATAAAGTTCCATTTTCTTTCATGTATTCAAGAATCTTAGGATCAGCCTTTTTAACAAATAAGCCCTTCCAAGGTTCTACTGCTTCTACAAATTTACCTTCAGCATCAACTAAATTTACAAGTGGCAAATCATTTTTCTTACCAAGTAAATTATCGTCTTCACCATAAGCTGGTGCTATATGAACTATTCCAGTACCATCTGAAAGAGTTACGAAATCTCCATGAACAACATAAAATGCCTTTTTATCAACTTTAGCAAATTTAAATAACTGCTCATATTCGATTCCAAGAAGCTTATCACCTTTGAATTCCTCTACTACTTCATATTCACCTTCAAGTACGCTTAAAAGTGCTTTTGCAAGTATTAGGTGGTCTCCATTGTTTATAACCTCTACATAATCATAAGCCTTGTTTACTGCAAGTGCTACGTTACTTGGAAGTGTCCATGGTGTAGTAGTCCATGCTAGTATATATTTATTTTCTTCACCTTTTACTTTAAACTTTACAAATGCAGTAGCTTCCTTAACATCTTTATAACCTTGAGCAACTTCGTGTGATGCAAGTGCTGTTCCGCATCTTGGGCAATATGGAACTATCTTATGACCTTTATATAATAAGTCTTTATCCCACATTTGTTTTAGTGCCCACCATACTGATTCTATATATTTGTTATCGTAAGTTACATATGGATTTTCCATATCAACCCAAAAGCCTAATTTTTCAGACATGTCTTTCCAAAGACTAACATATGAAAATACGCTTTCTTTACATTCTTTAACAAATTTTTCAACACCATATTCTTCTATTTGGGGTTTACCTGAAATTCCAACCTTCTTTTCTATTTCAAGTTCTACAGGAAGTCCGTGAGTATCCCAACCTGCTTTTCTTAAAACTTTGTAGCCTCTCATAACCTTGTATCTAGGGATTAAATCCTTCATAACTCTTGTTAGCACGTGACCAACATGAGGCTTACCATTTGCTGTTGGAGGTCCATCATAAAAAGTAAAATATTCTCCGTCCTCATTAAGATTAAAGCTCTTCTTTACAATATTTTTTTCTGACCACATTTTAAGTGTGTCTCTTTCCATATCCACAAAGGATTTTTCTGAATCAACTTTTTTGTACATAAAGAAACTCCCTTTCTTCAAAAAATAAAAAAACTCCGCCCAAATAGGACGAAGTTAAAATTCGCTATACCACCTAATAATTTTCCAAATTTCAAGCACAACCAATGCCCTATTCTTTAACGCAGAATTACGGATAAGCTTACTATTGTTTCAGCCATCAGCTCCCGGGGGATTTTTCTTAAAATCTTAAGTACAGGTTCTCACCAATTCCTGCTCTCTTTAACTCTTAATTTTTAGTACTTTGCCCGTTCTCAGCTATTTCAACAATCTTTATTAAGTTATATTGTATTATATTGTAATAATTTTGTCAATCACTTTTATAAAAAACCCTTCATTATATGTACCCACTAATAGGGATTTCTAGACATATCGCTCTGTTAAAGTAACATGTTGATGTCAATTATATTATGAATAGGCATTTAAAATAAAAATTGCAAATATTAAGTCTATCCTGTCAAATTACAATTTGTCGAGGAGAAGCCAAAGTACAAAGTACAGAGTACAAAGTACAATGAAGGAGGATTTTTCTCCGCTATCGCTGCGAAAAAATCTGAAAACTTATTTTCTTTATTGCTGCGCAATCGCGCCATTGATGGCGCTCAGCGAAGCTGACACCATTTAAGTTTAAGATTTACCTGAGTAAAACGAAAGGTAAATCATCCTTCATTGTACTCTGTACTTTGTACTTTGTACTCTGCTCTAAAAATTGTAATTTATCAGTATAAACAAATATTTGCAATTTCAACTTTTTAATTGTACATATATACCATAGTGCCCCATCAAAGTATCATCAACACAATACTTTAACAGAGCGTTATATCCTTATATCTCCCTAGTTACTTGCAACCTTAACTGGGCATACAACTACATTTTTTAAGTTTTTGCCGCTAGCAGATTTAATTGTATTGTTATTAACTACAACATAATATACTCTTCCAGCTGTTAAATTTGAAGTTGGCACAACTTGTGCTGTAGTGCTGTCAATTTTAGTAACAGTACTTGCAACTACCTGTCCATTTTCAGCATCTACAATTTGAACATTTGAACTATTTAATGTAGTAAAATCAAAATCACTTGAAAATTTAACAGTGAATTTCTTGCTAGGTGCAACATCCATAAGGGTACTTAATTCTGTTGCTGAACTATATTTAGTTTCCCAAGGCTTACTATTTAATACTTTTTGCCAATCATAAGTAGAAGCACTTGAATCCTTTGTGAAATTTATTGCCTTTGAAGTTTCAATTCCATTTGAATCAAAAGCCATTAAAGTAATAGTATATTTTCCATCCTTTATTTTATTAAAAGCAGGAATATCCTCAGAAAAAGTTCCATCTGAATTTGGCTTAATTGTTTTAACACCACTATCTGTAGTTTCTCCTGTAGTTAAATCTATATAATTGTCATTAGCATCTTCTAAATCAACTGTTAAATAGCTAATACCATCTTTATCCGATGCACTTCCTGTTAAAGTTCCAGGGAAATTGTTGCCACTATAACCATCTGTAAGGTTATTAACAGTTATAACAGAATCTCTTTTTACTGATATAACGTTAGAATATGCTGTTTGATCTCCTATAGAAACTTTTATTTTATAATTTCCTTCTGGCACATATTCTGGAATAATATAATATCCTGCATAACCATCATCTGAAACAATCAATTGTGAATCATCATCTAACATTAGAAGGCTATCTTCACCATTACTTTTTGAAGCATCGCTGCCATCTTCATGAACCAAGGAAAAATTAATGCTTGTATTATCTTTAATATTTGAAGTTTCAACATCTATTGCAGCATTTTTTAAAGTTACTGAATCTATGCTAGGCTTCTCAAAGGCGCTTGCATCAAATTTAGTTGTAGCTGCTGGATATTTAGTTCCATCCCAATGATGATCACCGTCTGCAGCTATTTCAGAATCAGTTTTGTTAAAATAATTATACTCTACTCTGCCTTTTACATCTGGAACTGGATCATCAAAAGTACAATCTAATTGATACCAATTGCCGCCTATTTTGGCCATATTCCAAGCATGTCCCTCTTCATCTGGTGGATTATCACTTACAACTATTCTTGCCTCAATACCAGCATCTGTAAGCATCTTATAACATAAAAGTGCATATCCTTCACAAACAGCAATATGCTTTGTAATTGCATTATAATCACTGTACTTAATATCTGTATCAGGTGAAGTTTCATCATAAGCTGTATTTAAAATTATATAGTCATGTATTGCCTTTTCTTTTTCCAAGTCACTCATTCCAGGCTTTATAATTTGCGATAAAATTTGCTGAACTTGAGTTTCTACATAATTAGCTTGATCTTTAGTTTCAACATAAGTGTATTTAAGTGATATATTAAAATCACCATCGTATCCGCTTCCGCTTCTATCCCAACTAGTTACAGATGTAGATGTATAATCATCAACAGGTGGATTGTTTAATAATGCATCAATTTGGCTTTGCAACGTATTTACATCATCACCATATGAATATGTTATATGCAAATTAACATCGGTAATCCTATTTTGAAGTATATATGCTATTTCACTTTTTAAAGCATCATATGATGATATTTCATAATTGGTAGTAGCATATCTTCTAACAACTTTAGATGAATCACTTAATTTTGGCGAATTACTTAACTTATATAAAGTGTTTGTCCACTTTTTGTCCGTAAGTAACTGCTGAGTACTTGTCGCATTACTGTACGCAAGAACATTTCCAGGGAAATTCAATATAAGTGCCAATGCGGCAATTACAATGATAAGTTTTCTAAATTTTAATTTTCTCATAAAACAATCCCATCCTTTTAACAACATTATCCTAAAATTTAAATTCATGTATCCATCATATCAAACTAAGGGTCATTTTTCAATACATTTTTATTTTAATTAAATTTTACATTTAACGGCAATATTTTTTCTAATGTATTCCTTTTCTGTTTGTAGCTGTCGCATTAGGATTATTTAATACGTAACTTAAAATTATTGCGAACTAATTTAATCAATTCACAATTCACAGTTCACAATGAAGGAGGATTTGCCTTCCTTTCGTCAGGTAAATCTTAAATTATAAGCTTCGCTTAGCACCATAAATGGTGCTATTGCGTAAGCAATAAAAAAATAAGTTTTAAGATTTTCTGTAGCTTTGCTAAAGAAAATCTACCTTCATTGTGAATTGTGCATCGTGAATTGTGAATTGATTTAATTCGCAATATTTATTTTTGTGTATAAAATAAACTAGTGATAAAATATATATATAAACTATAATTTGGAGGTGAAGTTATGAAAAAAACCCTAAGCATATTAATTTTGCTTGGACTTGTAGTTTCTGTTGGCTGTACATCAAATACCCCTAAACCCAATATCAAGAAAGCATCTACACCTATAATTAAAAATACTACTACACAAAAATCTGATGATTACTACAACAATTTTAAAAAAGAAGCTTTTGGCAATGGAAACACTGTTGAAAATATAGCAAATTACGGTATAGCAACAGAAGACAGTAATTATATATATTATGGTCTTACCTCTGGGGATACCGGAATATATAAGATGAAATATGATGGAACAGGTAAAACCAAACTGAATTCCGACGCTGCATATTATTTAAATGTTGATGATAATTGGATTTACTATAGAAATGTATCGGATAATGGAAAACTTTATAAGATAAAAAAGGATGGAACTGAAAAAACTAAAATTTCAGATGATCATGTTTTTTACGTAAACTTATGTGGCGATTGGATTTATTATCAAAATGAAGAAGATGGTCGAAAAATGTATAAAATCAAAATTGATGGAACTGGTAGGCAAAAACTCAACAATGTTTATTCTTCATATATTGCTGTAGTTAATGGTTGGATATACTATGAAAATGAAGATGATGGCAATACGCTTTATAAAATAAAAACTGATGGCTCACAAAACACAAGATTAAACAACGATAAAACAGTTTACATAAATATAAAAGATGATTGGATATATTACACAAACGACTCGGATAACAGCTCACTATACAAAATAAAAACTGATGGAACTGGAAGAACAAAAATAAATGGAGATGCAGCTCACTTCTTAAGCCTAAGTGGTGATTATATATACTGCAGTGCAGAAAACAGAAACTTCTTCTATAAAATTAAAATTGACGGTTCTAATAAAACAATAATCAACACAAATAATGCTTGGACAGCAACAAGCATGAACATAATAAATGATAAAATTTTTTATGAAGACACTACGAATAATCAAACTATAGACTATACTATTGGATTAGATGGAAGTAATAGAAACATTCTCAAATAAAAGTTGGAGGTACTTTAATGACAAGAAGAAAAAGAAAATCACATAAAAATTATTTTGGACTTGCTGCTGTTTTAATTGTAATAATAATTGCTGCTGCTGCAATATTTACATTGGTAAGCCATAAAAAAACTGCTGAAAAGCCTAAGCCTAAAACTAAAGTAGCAACAAGTAAAAAACCAAAAGAAAAACCTGTACCTAAGGACCCAAACCCAGTTAATATCCCAGTACTTATGTACCACTCAATAGCTTATGAAAAAAATAACGAATTAAGAGTTCCAAAGGAAAAATTTAGAGAAGAAATGCAAGTAATAAAAGACAATGGCTTTACGCCAATTACTTTGGACGATCTTTATTCACACTTTACAAATGAAACTGCATTACCACCAAAGCCACTTATAATATCCTTTGATGATGGTTATAAAGACAACTACGAAAATGCACTTCCTATACTTAAGGAATTTGGTTTTAAAGCCTGTGCTTTTGTAATAACTTGTCAAATTGATGATAGCACAGATTTCATGACCTCAGCAATGCTTAAAGAAATGGAAGCAAATGGAGTAGATATTGAATGTCACACCGTAACACATCCTCATTTAAGCGCTCTAAGTTACGATAAGCAGCTTGTAGAACTAAGAGATTCAAAAACAAAACTTGAAAAACTTTTAAACAAAAAAATTAATTACATTGCCTACCCTTATGGCAGTTATAATAGTGACACAGTAAAATTAGCAGAAAGCCTTGGATACAAAATGGCATTTACAACTAATGAAGGTCCAGCAAACAAATCACAAGGTATGTTTACTTTAGATAGAGTTTATGTAAGTAATGCAAACAGTGTTGATTATTTCAAAAAGCAAATTACTGGAGAAGTACAGTAAAGTTAAGAGTACAGATGACAGAGTACAGAGTACAGTTAAGGATGATTTACCGTTCCTTACGTCAGGTAAATCTTAGAACTTATATAATATCAGCTTTGCAATCGCGCCATATATGGCGCGATTGCGTAAGCAAAAAAAATAAGTTCTAAGATTTTCTGTAGCAAAGCGGAAGAAAATCATCATTCACTGTACTCCGTAATCTGTAATCTGTACTCTGTTATTTTAGTGCTGCATCTCCTGTTAATTGAAGATAATCAAATATTTCCTTAAATAAATCATGTGCTACAGGGGCGGCTACTTGACCAGCGTAATATTTTGATGGATCTGGTTCATCAATAGAAACAAGTACGGTTATTTTAGGGTCTGTATAAGGTGCCATGCCTGCAAACGAAGCCATATATTTTCCCGGTGCATATCTGCCTGTTTTTGGGTCTGCTTTTTGAGCTGTGCCCGTTTTTCCTGCAATATCCAAACCTGGTACGTCAGCATTTTCCCCAACACCATTTTGACCAGGTGCAACAACATTTCGCAAATATCCTCTTAATGTAGTGGAAATTTGTGGATTAAGTATCTTTTCTTCACCTAAATTGTTATATTGGGAAACTATTGAACCATTAGGATTTTGTATTTCTTTCATTACATGAGGTCGAATCCACGTTCCGCCATTTGCCACAGCATTAAATGCAGCCAAATATTGTACTGCACTAACTGAAATTTCTTGTCCAAAAGCCATAAAAGCCACATCTACTTTTTTTTGTTTGTTAATATTAGTTATCATACCATTTGTTTCTCCTGGTAAATCAATGCCTGTCTTTTTACCGAAATTAAATAAATTTATGTATTTGTTTAATTTTTCTTTGCCCAATAAATTGGCACCAACATCTACAAATCCAACATTACTTGAGTTTTTTATTATATCAGGAAATGTTTGTGGTGGAAAACCTGATAATTGCCATTCATTAATACGTACACCATCAACCATAACGTATCCAGGATCATAGAATATCGTAGAATTATTTACAACATTTTCAGATAATGCCGCATATGAAGTAATAACCTTAAATATGGAACCTGGTTCAAACGCATTTTCCACTGCATTGTTTTTCCACAGATTTTCAATAGGTGTACTTGTACCACTTATGTTAACTGATGGATTATTAGGATTATAATCTGGCTTGTTTACCATAGCTAATATTTCTCCATTTTTAGGATTCATAACTGTTATAGTAACTGATTTTGCCTTATTTTCAACAAGTGCCTTTTGGGCTAAAGTTTCCGCATATTCTTGTATATGTTCGTCAATTGTAAGTTGAACATTTTTACCATCTTTAGGTGCAGTATATTTTGGTTCTTCGTATGGGAGTTGATTTTTTTTATCATCTGTTTCTAAAATCTCTTTTCCTGGTGTACCTGATAATATATTATTATAACTTTCTTCAACCCCTGCAACACCTTTTCCTTCAGCATTTACAAAGCCTAGTGTGCCACTAAGGAAATTGTTATTAACATAATCCCTTTTAATATCTCCAGATACTATGATGCCATTTATATTCAATGCCTTTATTTTATCTGCTTCACTCTTATTAATTTGTCTCGCAAGTGTAGCATATTTAACAGGATTTCCATCTGGGGATTTTGTATATAATATATTAGTAATATCACTGCTTTTCATATTCAATATAGGCGATAATTTTTCAGACAAAGCTTGTATAGAAAGCCCTTTATTTTTTAGGGTTATTCTCAACGCATTCATATCAATATCTACTCTATATGCATCCATACTAAATGCAAGCAAGTTATTATTGCGATCAAGAATATTTCCCCTTTTAGCCGGTATTGATATATCACTAACAGATTGCTCCAGTTGCATTGCCTTGTACAATTTTCCTTTAACTATCATAACAAAAAATAGTTTACTAATTAATGCAAAAAATACAACCCCAAACATAATAAGTATTGGAAGTAGCCTCTTTGATCTTGCTATCTTTTCAATATCCGACTGTTTTTTCAATGCAACCATCCTTTCTAATTTAAATAATAAATGCATTTAACTACAAAAAAATTATTAAGAATAATTGTAAATATAACATATTTTAAAATATAATTCTACATTTAAAATAAAAATGGGCTGCCGCACAAAATTATTGCATAAAATAATTTTGTGAGGCAGCCCATTTGATTAATCTATTAAATCTTTGCTTTAAATATATAAATATTTTCTAACAACTTAATACAATAATTTTAAGTTAAGATTTACCTGACCGTAAGGAAAGGTAAATCATCCTTAACTGTACTCTGTACTCTGTACTTTGTACTCTGTTTTAATTACTTGGTATATATCCACCACCGTTATTGTTAACAACTTTTACGTAAATAGGAACCTTACTAATGTTTCCTGCTGCATCTACGGCGTAAATTGTGTAATCATTAGTACTTAATTGCGATACACTAATTGACGCATTATTATTAGGTGTTACAGGTATAGAAACTAACTTACTATATTGAATAGTTTGTAAATCCATAGCTCCTGTTAATGTTCCTGGAAGTACATATATAGTTCCTGGAGTTCCTTTATATGATCCATAAACATCAGTATAGTTTACTTTAATAGTATCTGTAGGTCCATAAGCTGTTTGTCCTGCTGCTAATGGATTTACTAAAGCAATCGTAGGAGCTGTATAATCTGCTGTAATATATTTAGTAGATTCTAATGATGCTCCAACATTATTAACAACAAATACATAGTAGCTAACTCCATCTGACAATGCAGTTTGGGTAGTGGTATTTGATGGATCTATATTATCGACATTGAAGTTATTTTGTTGTACACTTCCGCCTACCTTCAATATTCCTCTTGAGCTTCCATCTGTACTCTTATTAATAGTTCCATAGAAATCGTCCATATTGTCATATCTTGTATCACCAATATGATCCTGTGCACGCCATGCTCTAATATTAGAAATCAAGCTGCTATCACCACTTGGTACAAACCATACTTCTTGATCAGTTGAAATAGGCTGACTAAGCGTTACTAAATCTCCATGAGTTACCATTATATCATTTGCATATGCAGGGTTCGCCTTGCTAGGTCCAGTTATTATAGGTTGATTTGGAATACCCTCTGCAGTAACCTGTTCTGCTGCTGGATTTATTGTAGCAATATCTCCTGTTACCATAGGTCTGCTTCCATTTGGATCTGCAGTTACAAATATATCATTATCAGGATCACTATAATGTCTTGATATATATATTGAGTAATATCCACTATTCAATTGCTGCTTTAAACTGTCTACTTTTACTGTTTGATCAAGCGTTATTATTTGTGTTGTAGAGCTAATTGGCATAGTCTGGCTTCCTTTTACATTTACAGGAGTAGCTTTGCTCATATCAAGTGAGGCACTAGATTGTATTATATACATACTATCATAGTCATTGCTAGCATTATAATTAACGCTATTAATTACATCACTGCCCCAATGAGCTTCATTCCAACCATATATCGTAAAGTCTCTTCCGTCAGCACCAACACAAACCGAGTCATTATCTCTAGCATCAACATCAGCCCTATTAGTATCGTTAGTATTTGTATTTTGTAATACTACAGGTGCCTCCATTTGAACAACCTTTGTAAAATCACTTTCATACTTTCCAACTCTTTGTATTGTAATATAGAAATCATCACCATGTGAATCAAGATCAAGTCCCGAAATTGTAACTATTTTATTAGTACCAACCGTTCCTTTTCCTAGAAGATAATTTTTACTATTATCTCCATATATTCTTATGATGTCACCAGGTTTAGCAGGTGTTTCTGCCAAATTAGGATTATTAAGCTTAGTAGTATCAATTGGAACTGTTTCTGGGCTAATCTTAACAATATCATTTGAACCTGGATTGTTTATAACTTTTATATCATTTGTACCATTAAGCATTTCAGAAGGTATAATAAGCTGCAACTTAACAGTTTTATTATAGCCTAAAATAGTTCCTGTATATGTGTAAATACCATTACTAAAGGTCTTGTTGATTTTATCCCAACTTACAGTAAGTTCCTGTATAGTATCATCAACCATAACTCCTGAAACCTTATCTGGAAGATATTTATCTTCAATCCACTGAATGTTTTGATTTACATCTGCATAGTTAACAACAACTGTTAAATCATTTACCTTATCAACTCCATTATCTGGACTTGTCTTAGTTACAGGTGTAGGAAGGTCACTGCCAGTAGTATCAATAGGAAGTGTATATTCCATTTTGTTTGCAACTATATAAAGGTAATTGCCTGCTGTTATAACATAATTTATAGGCATACTTGTAAGTTGATATTTTTCGCCACTGCCATCAGTTTTAACCTTGTAAAGATACTTATTATCACTCTTATTACTGTAGTATATCCAATCACCACTTACATTAATATGGAAGCTTTGATCTGTATCAGATTGATTTACTTGTGCACCTAAATCTACAGGGGCAGTGTCTCCATTCGTATCAATCTTCATTATTTCACCAGTATTAGAACAATAATAAATTTCACCATCAACAACCTGTGGACAAGTTGCCCAATCGTCACTTACCTTTGTTCTAAAGTTTCCATCCAAATCTACTTTGTAAATCTTGTGATCATCAGAGTTATTAACATAATAAATCCAATTATCAACAACATTTATATATGCAACTTCATCAAATTGTACTGCCTGAGAACTTACGATATTATCAACAGGCAAACCATGAATTCCTGCTGCATCTTGAGTATAGGTTGATGGATCTGGCTGCATATCATCCTTTGTGCTTGCGCCTGCTGCAACACCTATTTTATATAGTTTTCCACCTTGAGAGTGATTGCTGTAATATATCCAATCGCCATACACAACAAGGTAAGCTGCAGTATCATCACACACTTTCTCTCTTCTAGTACCATCAGTTCTTATTCTGTATATTTTCTCGTTATCAGAATAGTTACTGTAATATAACCATCCATTACTTTCATTCATATATTGTGCTCTATCAAGGGATATCTGTATGTTATAAATACCTGTATTATCTGTTCTGTAAATAGTATCATTATCACCAGAATTCAAATAATACGTATATCCATCATCACCTAGAACCGCCGAACCATTATTATTGCTATTTCCAGTTGTATTTCCTCCTGTATTTTGCTCTATTGTAACAGGAGAAAGTGCATACGCACTACCAGTTGATACATTAACATAGGCATATCCCATTTCACTTTGATTTACAGTCAAAATATCTATTTTCTGACTGGTTTGTGTAGAAGTAAATACTGCGGTATCACCTATTTTTCTTATAACATTAGTACCATCAATCTTATAATAAGTTGCACCAGGTACCGCTATTACACTATTTACTGTAAGACTTACCGCACCAACAGTTGAAGTAAGATTTACACTTGCGCTTATACTTGGCTTTTGAAGCACATAAATATTTCCAGACCATACGTAGGTATAATTATTACCTGAGCCATCCGTGTAAACTATAGTATCACTGAGACTACCATTTTTATAAAGATCAGACATACTCAAATAAGTAGAGACGTTCCCCCCAAATATGTTCTGCACATCTTGATAATACATATTGCTGGAATCTGGAACATAATAAACCTTCTTTGTAGGATCACCGTTTATATCATTTGCTATATCAGAATGTTGAAGCAAATAATTTATTGAATATGCTCTATCCTTACCTACTATAACAATGCCTCCAGCGTTTGGATCTGTATTTTGATTATTAATAGGATCAGGTTTAGAACTTATATTAAAATACATTCTAACATCTTTATTTAAATGCTTATATGTATCCAGTGTACTCGTATCCGATCCTACTACCATATAATACCTTTTGCCAAGGTCATAATTTTTAACTGGTGTCACTACTAATGTAGTATTACTAAGACTGTCTAAAGTAACTGTTACTGGAAAAGGATTATCTTTACTGTCATAAACATAAACACTATTTTGAGCAGTAAACAAATTTACTGGAGCACTAAAATTTATTTTCCAAACCTTGCTAGCTGAAACATTGAATTGCTCCTGATAAGTAGTATATGTAGAAGCCGCATGTACAGAATAAGGTTTAGAAACAAATAAACCAGTGAATACCGCCGCTGCTACAATTAACCCCTTTATAAAGGACTTCACCTAACCTTCCCCCTTTCATATTAAAAATCCTTGTGTGACAAGTTTCCAAGATTTACAAGCGGTGTGGTATCAATATTTCCGTTATCCTTAATATACAAAGTATTCAAATTAGTAAGTGTCATTAACGGATACACATTTGTTATGCTATTATCATTAAGTTCAAGTTCCTCAAGCTGAGTTAAATCTTGAAGCGGAGTAACATCCGATATATTGTTGTATCCAAGATTTAAACTTGTTACATTTGTTAAGTTTGCTAAAGGACTTAAATCTCTAACCTTGTTACCACTTAAATCTATAGACTCTACATTTTCGAGATTTTTAATTACTGATATATCTGATATTAGGTAATTATTTGCAAGACTTAAATTCTGTAAAAGAGACATATTTTCAAGTCCAGTTATATCTTGTATTACATTTGAATTTAAATTTATATTTACCATAGCATCTAAATTTTCTAATGCAGATATATCTTTTACATTGTCATTGCTCAAATTTAAGTTTTCAAGAGTTACAAGATTTGCTAATGGTGATAAATCATAGCCACCAGCAGATACTTGTTTATTGTTATTGCTAACATCAAGTGTATTTAAAATTGGTAAGCTGCTTAATGGCGATAAATCAACTATTTTATTATTACTTAAATTAAGCTTTGTAAGTTGATTATCTGAGTTTAAGCCACTAATATCTACAAGAGCATTATTACTAAGGTTAACATCACTCACATTAAGTGTTCCAATAGAATATACATTTGTTATCTTATTGTTACTTAAATCTACGGTACTTAAATTTTTAAATTTATATAAATGACTTATATCTGTTATACCTGTACTACTTAAATCCAAATTACTTATATAATCAACTGAAAAATCATCAAGTAATGCACTTGCATTTGCACCAATAACATTATTAGATAAATCAAGTGTATTAAAAGATTTCATATATCTTAAGCAAGCTGATAAATTTTGTACATTTGATAAATTTTTAAAACTGCTATTATAGAAAGTTATTTTACTTAAATTATGAAGCTTTGTAATATCCGTAAAGTCTATACTACGAGCACCATAATTATCACTTATACTTAAAGCTGTTATCTTATCAAGATCACTTTGCATTAAAGTACCTGTAGGTTTGTTTGCTGCCTTTCTAACCGCAGCTTGTAAAGTACTATCACTTATGTCAGCCTCAGTATCTGGATTTACCATGAAATAATTTAATGCATAAGCACCTAAATTTAAAGGATCACCATAAATTGACTTTATTCCTAAGGACAAATTAATGTAATAAGTATGACCTGGTGTATAACCTTTATCATTGACGGTTACTCTTATACTTGTACTTTGATATACATCTAGATTTACTTTTACTTCATTATTATTGTCATCAAAGACTTTCACATTTTTAGCTGTTAGAGTATTTTTGTCTATTGGCTTGTTTACATTAATATACCAAGTCTTATATCGATCACACCAACCAAGAAGCTTTGCCGCAGATACCTTGTTTGAATAAGAAGAGACTGCTGCAAATGCAATTAAAAATGTCAATAAAAGTTTTAGTTTTATGTTTTTCAAAACTTTCTCCCCCCTTTTTATTCATTTGTTATTTGGACAACCTGACTATCAGAAGCCTTTTGTACGTTTATTAAACAATTTCCTATTTCATTGCCAGAAGCATCATAAAAATGCACAGTTGCTGCTTGCAAATTTCCAAATATAACAGCTTCATCAGTTAGACTAACATTACCATCATTAGGATCCTGCCCTTCAACGCTATAATACTTTATATCTGGAGAAGTAGTAGAATTAATACTCACAACAGCAACACCCAAACCTTGGTAAACTTGAACTTTAAAATCTGCTGTATCAATTAACTGCTTCTTTATTGAAAATTGCATTGTATAATCTTGTCCTATTTTATTGCCATTCTCATCACAAAAATCCTTACTTATAGTTAAAATATAAGTTTTTCCAAGAACATACTGCCCAAGCTTAGGTTTTACACTAACCTGCTTTGGATTTGAAGGATTAACACTTAACGTTATATCCACTGGATTTCCATACTCGTCAGCTGCGTATATATACTTTGAATTAACATAGTCACTGTTAACATTCTTGCTAAAATTTATCTTCCACTCTTTAGTTGGTAAAATACCACTTCTTGAATTTGTTGCAGCATCTACGCGCATTGACTGATTACCAGGTAAAACCACAAATAAACATATTACTATTGAAACAATTATTTTTATAACATTCAAAGATTTTCTCATGATTTTCCCCTCAATTCTATTTAAGTGTAGTTTTGTTGCTTCCGTCTTTTACTATAGATGTTAAAGGAGTCATACTTAAAGGTGTATAGTAAACAGTAGGATCAACAACATTTATATACTCAACTACATCATTTGATAGCTTATTTCCAAGTGTTTTTGCAACTGGAGTAAGCACCTGCTGACCACCTGTACCATCTGCACCAATTTTATAAAGTTTATTTCCATCTGAGCCGTTTTTGTAATATACAGTATCGCCGCATACATTGATGTTATATGCCATATCATCACAAAGCTTATCATTTTCAATGCCGTCTATGCTCATTCTATACAACTTTTCGTTATCAGAATAATTTCTGTAATATATCCAGTTATCAGTAACATTTAAATGTCTTGCTTGTACATCACTTACTTTTGATGCTGCAAATCCATTTATATCAATTTTATAAATCTTACCGCCTTGAGACATATTTATAGCATAAATGTTATTTTTAACAATATTTATATCCGTATATTTGTCCGTACTTATTGTAACATTACCATATCCATTTACATTTACTCGATTAAGACTTCCATCAGTGTGGTTGATATAGTAAATCCAATCTCCTGCAACAATAACATCGTCGAGTTGATTAGCTGATGCAAAAACTAAATTTCCCATTGTTCCTACCTGTTTTCCACCTGATACAATTGGTTGTGCATCTGAACCATCAACATTCATTCTGTACACAGAAGTTGAAGCTGGTACTGTCTTAGTTGCCGCAGTTGTATGTACATAATAAACCTCATTACCTACTACATTTATGTCTTTAGCATCATGTCCAGTTGTAAGCTGAGTTCTGTCCACTCCATCAGTTTTTACTTTGTATAAGTCACCTGCTGTACCTCTGTAATAAATCCATTGATTATCATCATCCCCTGCAACAAGTCCCATATTGTTTATATTTCCACTACTGTTTCCCATTGCATAGCTAAGATTTGAAATTGGTCTATCAACTGCTCCGCTTGGAGAAGATACATCAAGCTTTCCTGTTGCCACCAAATTAGTGCCAGCTGAATCAGAATAAAAATATACATTGACACTGCTGCCTGAAATAGTCGTTTGAATAGGTGTTCCAACAGACCTAATATAACCACCATCAACTGTAAAATATTTTGCATCTGGCACAGTTGTATTAGTAACTGTAATCTTCTTAATCAAATTAAAGCTACTTCCTATTTCAACCTTTGCTGTAGACATAAACGGATTAGCAACAGGCTGTAAAGTGCTAGAACCACTTGTTGCTGTATATACTTCGCCATCTCCATCTTTATAAGTAATAGTTGGTATGGAATCAATTAAATCTGTAGAAACATATGTATTAAAAAACAAATCCTTTACCGTACTACTATTTACAACATAATATATATTGGAAGCATCCATTATAGCTGAATTTATTTCTCCATAATTAGCTGGCTTAACAATATAATCAATGGAATAAGCCTTATTGCCTATTACTATAGAGTGGCTTGGTATTGCCATAGCTTTTACTGATGATGCATAAAACATTACCGAAACGGCTGCTACCATACCTAACAATTTTTTGTTCATTATAGTTCCTCCATTAATAAATGTATTTTGTTATATTATCGTAGACTTATATAAAAACTTAATGTACTTTATAGAATGATACTTTATCTTTAGATATAACATAAAAAAATAAATACCAGCTAACTTCGATATAGAAATTAACCAGTATTTTATAACCACTTTTCTAACTTACCTGTGGTGTATTAAACTTTTCAAAAATAAGATTCCATTGAGTTAAATCATAATTTCTGTCAACTATCTGTGAACCAGAAAACACAAGGTTATATATACTAGCACTTAAAGGCTTAACATCAAAAATCCTGCTAGAAAACGAACCGGTAGCAACCATTTTTCCACTTTTATCAAATAAAGTTGCAGGTATATTTTCCATCTTTACTTCTTTTTCTGCATATCCATTTCTAATTATTACAATAACACCAATGTTTCCATTATCATAATTAACAAGTTCAGCAGCAGACATGCTTACGGTATTTTCTTCAAGCTTAGGAAGCTTGTCTATGAATTTGTTATACCTTTCAATCTGGCTTTGTTCAGTGTCTTCCGGTAAGTTTTGTATTTTAGCCTCTACGTTTTTAAAACACCTTATATTATTTTCAAACTTCAGCTTTAAATTAGAAGAATCAAAATTTTTATTTATAATATATTTATCTTCAAAATATAACTTATATACCTTTGCAGTTTTAGGTTCTATCGTTCCAACACTGCTTAAATTAAACATTTTTCTAGCAACAATGTTTTCATTTGAATCATAAACTTCAAGTGGTATATTTTCAAAATTCACTGGCTCTAAAAAATTATTTCTTATGAATACTTTAACTTCTAAGCACCTATCTTGAAAACTAAAATAAACTGCTGATATATCAACATTATTTTCTTTTATATCACTTAATTCATTAAGTTCATCTTTAAGATACTGCTTTTGTAAATCAGACATAATGCCTTTTTCATATTCATTTAATTTTAATTCTATTTCACTTTTTTTAACTTTTACGCTGGTCTTATTCTGCTTGGTCTTATTCTTCTTTTTCATAGAATTAAACATTTTAAATCCCCTTTATTATTCAATGCTGATTACTGAAAAATCAGAGCTGACAGGAGTAGTTCCTCCACCTACATTCTTGCTAACATAATTAACTGAATTTCCACTAACTTGTACATCATATACAGTTGTTGGTGTAGTTTTCAATAATGGTGCACTGCTGCTTTCTGTAAATGCATTAATATCAAAAGGTGTTGAATTTAATTGAGCATCTTCAAAAGCTGCCTCTGTTTGAGCAAAATCTACGAATTTATTTGTATCATCATAAAGAGCATAAACACCAAGTGTACCCATTTTGCTAGAATAATCAGTATACAATGGACTTGAATCTCCAAGCATTGCTGATTCAAAGGAATCACTTAAATCATTATAGTTATACTCATAAATTTTTTGTGCAGTTGTATCATTTATTAGTATAGAATTTACCTTTGCAAATGTATGAACCCCACTTAAACCAACACAAATAGAAAAAGCTGCAATTGCCATAGTAATTTTACCTTTTTTCATTACTTAATCCTCCCTATAATTAACCATTATAATTTTATTTAACAATTATGCTATCTTTTATTTTTTGTTCATCAGATGAATTAACAACACCATAGAACAATTTTTTTTCATTACTATACTTTAGATTTTTTCCAAATGCACTGACAGTATTCTTTGAAGGATCAGTTGTATCTACTATTACCTCAATAAACCTATTTATAGGTAAAAATCCATTTTGAATTCTAAGTGAATATTTTACATTTCCACTAGAACTTTTTAAATCCTTATAAATCACTGCATTTTGAACTTGTTTATTATTTTGAACAAAAGAAACCCTTACTACTTTATCGTTAGAATCTGAAACAACTTTACTTAAATAATCATTTGTAAATTTAGCAACATCATTTGCATTAGCATCTTTCTTTATAACTACTTCATTCTTGTTTCCACTCTTATCCTTTTTAACATTGGTTTCTTGCACAATTTTTTTACTATCAACTTTTTTAGCAATATCTTTAGTGCTAGAAGACTTTCCAAAATCACTTATTAAATAACCACCTATAGATAATATCAACGCCACTACAACAACTACTACTACAATGACTGTTAATTTCTTTCTTCTCATTAGAACACCCCTTAGATTTTAAAGAAAATTATAATTATAGTATAACATTAATATAATTTTTTTTAAAGATATATTTAGATTTAAATTGGAAGCATTTTTCCAAAATATTAACTTAAATTCCAAACTGACTTTTCAATTCCTCTGCCTCTTGCATATTCACATTCTTGGCAATTGCCGCTTGAACTAAAAGTTTTTGATATTGGCTTAAAGCTCTATACTGAGCTACTACAGCACCTGAATTAATATTTCCAGAAGCAAGCTGTGACTGCATTTCACTTATTACCGCTCTAGCCCCTCCGTCAGATAAGCTGCCAGCAGCTGCTGCAAGTTGACCACTCACTTTGCTAGCTAATGCACTATCAACCTTTTTAGTTCCACTTCCACTTTGATTTTGATTACTGCCTCCAGCATTGTTGTTCTGCTGTGAATTAATTTGATTTACAATATTTTTAACTTCAGTACTAGAAACATTACCTAATTTATTTTTTACATCTTGTACTATATTTTGAGAATTTGGATTATTATCAATATATTTAATTACATTCTCAACTTCACTTTTTTCATTTGCATTTAAATTTTCAGCAGCATTAACTAACTTTTCTCTTATATCTGCTAAGTTGCTGTTATTTAAATTTATCTTTAATTTATCTACTCCTACAACTAACTTTCCTGATTTTATAGCAAAGGAATTTATCTTAACTGGCAATTGTGAGGTACTTATGCACAAGCTGCCATTTTCAACCTTTAACTTATCGTTATTTGCAGCCTTAAGCTTATTTAATACCAAAGATTTAGGCACTGTTATTAGCCCTACCTTAAAATAATCAGGTGTATATATAATATAATTATCATTTAAAGAAACTTTACCTTGTGAAGATACTAAAAAATTAATATTTTTGTAGCTTATAGGTATTTTAACCTCAGCCTCATTATTTTTAAAACCAGTGTATATATTTTTTATGGTAATTGGCCCACGTTTTACAGGTTCCTTTAAATAGTTAGCAAATAAACTATTTATATCATCACTAGTAAGCTCAACATTTCCACCATACAAAACTGCATTTTTAAGACTATTAAAAGCATTAAGATTTCCAGAAACATTTTCACTATAACCTGAATTCCATTTTACCATAACACCAAAAGCGACTATTATAATAACAACTATTGCTAAAAACACTGGCAACTTTCTTATCTTTTTTCTAGACATCTAATTTCTCTCCTTAAATTTTCTTATTTTTCCTCTTTAATACACAGTAATAAATTAAATAGCTAAACCACATTCCAAGGTTAGCCCCTAAAAAATCAACAAGCACATCACTTACCTGTGACGTCCTTCCTGGCACGTACAATTGATGAAATTCATCAAGTACTGCATACAAAAGACATATAAAAAGTATGTAAACTATTGCTCCTTTTCCTTTTAAACCAAAACAAAAAAGCAAAATTGTAATAACCACTGCAAGGACACAATATTCAAAAGCATGAGCATTCTTTCTTATAAATAAATTGAATTTTTCATCTCTTGAACTTGCAGGAAGTTTACTATAATCCTTTTTGTTTTCCCCTTTAATACTTCTGTATTCTTCTCTAATATTATTTAATATATTAAAGCTCCTTGTGTTTGACTTGTCCCCGTTTTGTGAGGAATTAAAGAAAATAAATCCAAGCCAAAGTAAGCAAATTGCTGCCACTATAAGCTTTTTCATGATACCACATCCTTTAGGCAATGCACATTGAAACAGAGTACAAAGTACAGAGTACAGTGTACAGTGAAGGATGATTTGCCTTCCTTACGTCAGGTAAATCTTAGAACTTATATATGCCAGCTTCGCTGAGCACCACTTGTGGTGCAATTTCAATGTTCCAAGTTGTACATCTATAATGTTTTAATTATAACACATAAAAAAATATGATTCATTTAAAAATTTATTACAATTCAGTTAAAATTATAATGCTTAATACTTAATACAGAGTACAAAGTACAAAGTACAGAGTACAGTGAAGGTTAATTTTTCTGCTATTCTCAGAAAAATTTTTGAACTTACTAGATGCTTTAGTTTAGCGTAGCTGAACTAAAGTAAGTTTTAGATTTATCTGACGCTAGGAAGATAAATCATCCTTCACTGTACTCTGTACTCCGTAATCTGTACTCTAATTTTAGGTTTTATTTTATAATTTTCAAATTCCTTTTTTAATTTAAATAAGTCTTCTTCTGTTTGATGCTCTTTATGTTTAAGGAATTCAACATCTTCTGAGGTTTTATCAATTTTTGAATTTATTTGATTTATATCTTCTGTTATCTTTGCTGTATGCTCATAAATCGAATCAATTTTGCCTTCTAAATTCCCTACTCTAGATTATACATTTGAAAATTTCATTATTTAACATTGCTAATATTTATTAGCTTTTTTAATTTTTGTACATCTTTTGTTGTTTCTTCTAATTTCATGAATTCAGAATCAGCCTCGGTAACAAATTTTAAAATAGTTTTTTGGGTTTCTTTAATTTCTTGTTGGTTTTTTTCTATATTATCTAATCTTTTATTGATAGGTTCTAACTTTTTATCAAGCAAGTTTTCTATTGATTTTAATAACAATTCATTTTCCATTAATTACACCGCCGTTAAATTTGTATTATTATTTTATCATTTATAATTTAGCGATTCAATAGGAAAGTTTTCACTAATTAGGCGTTACACTAAGAATTATTTTATACGTAACTTTAAATATTGCGAACCCTTATTCAGAGTACAACTGACAGAGTACAGAGTACAGTGAATGATGATTTTCTTCCGCCTTGCTACAGAAAATCTTATAACTTATTTTTTGATTGCTTACGCAATAGCTATATTATCAATGTTGTTCAGCGAAGCTGACAACATTTAAGTTTAAGATTTACCTTACGTAAGGAAAGGTAAATCCCCCTTCACTATACTCTCTACTCTGGTTTAATGCTTCGCAATAATTTTAAATTGTAGATTTCTTCTTACCTATTTTCTTACTTTCTAAATATATTGTATCTGGGCATAAATCTTGCTCATGTATCCACTGTATCGTACCCGTAAAAGATTTTACAGTTTTAAATAAATTCCAATCTTTTAATTCTTTAAATATACCTGTATCAAGGTATGGTTTTACATCAAATATACCTACTTCATCATTAGTAAATGTTATAGTAATTGAAAAATCATTATTAGGTACTACTTCTTTTACTCTTGGATTCATAAATTCACCACTTTTGCTATAATCACCATGAAATTTGTAATATGCATCTTGTTTCAATTTCTTTCAGTTGAACTTCAAAACCTTTATTTTCTAAGAAATTACAAACTTTAATTGCTATTATTCTATTTATTGATAAATCAGGTTCTGATATTGTAAATAAAGTATCACTTTTGCCTTGATTTGCAAATATATCTATAGAAAAATTAATATCCTTCATATATTTTTCAATCAGCTTGTCAATATCCCTGTTTTTTATAGCTGCTTCCGTTTGTTTTCTTCTTTCTAACGCAGATAAAAAATCATCCATAGGTATCCCTCCTGCCTTTTTCATAGTTCTTTATTGATTTATGCTGTTGCTGTAGAAATCAATTATATTGGGTTCAAGATACTAATGGGCTAAAGCCCAAACCTCCGGCATCTTTTCGTAATTACCTATTGCTTTGTGCTGTTGCTGTTGAAATTAATTATATTAGGTTCAAGATACTAATGGGCTAAAGCCCAAACCTCCGGCATCTTTTCGTAATTACATATTGTTTTGTGCTGTTACTGTTGAAATTAATTATATTGGGTTCAAGATACTAATGGGCTAAAGCCCAAACCTCCAGCATTTTTTCGTAGTAGACTATAATTTTATGCTGTTGCTGTGGAAATTAATTGTATTGGGTTCGAGATACTAATGGGCTAAAGCCCAAGCCTCCATATGTGTATTCTTCTTTTATAAATTCCATCCATTGAGTTATCGACGCATTTTCAAGTGTCTTATCTTTATAGTATTATTATATCCAATTTTAATCACTACTTCATTATATTTTTTCAGTTATAAGTTTAGTTTCCATAATAATGACTGTTATCCTGACTATACGGAAAAATCTTTTTAACAAAAATAGAGTTAAGAAATACGAATCATTCTTAACTCTATTACAAAACTGATTAACTACTAAATTAAATCAACTATTTATTTTTATTCTTTAGTCCAATTGTGCAATTAATCACATCTTCAATCAATATTACTTTTATTGCATTGACATTTTTAGTTCTAGAATCACAATGCCACTATATCCAAGTTTCATTGATACCCATTACTTTTTTTCAGTGCACAATTTCCAGTAATAGCTTATTTTCTTAACTTTTTTATCTCCTCAATAGAAAATCCTGTCTTTAAGGCTATTGTTTCATCATCTAGAACGTCCAAAAGATTTCTTGCAATATCAATTTTGCCCTCTTTTATACCTCGTTTTATACCTTCCTTCATGCCCTCTTCTCTAGCTGTCTTTATTTTCGTCTTTTGGTCATGGATTTCTGCCTCTCTAGCCTCGTATGCCATTCTTGCTTTTTCATCTTTGCTTATTATTTGCAATTCATTGTAAGCTTTTTTTATTTCTTTATTCTTAGCTGCTAGCATTTCCATCACCCCCTTAGATTCTGTACCTATAAATTCCATCCACTGTGTTATATCAGCATTTTCATCTTTCTCTACATCTTTATTATTAAGTTTAGGTAATTCTAAATAGTGGATTTCTAATGTTTCTGTCAATCTATAGTTTGTTTCATCCTCTGTTATATGATAGCTTGTATGCAACTTATTTAGTGGTATACATTCAAAATCTAATATATTTATTGTTATACATTTCTTCAGTTTATCGTATGTATCTCCTGATTTTATTTGCGAGGTGTACATTTTTGACCAATAAAAAGTCGTTCTTTCAGCCATATAATCTGTTGATATTATTTGAATTTCTATATCTAGCTCTTTATCATCTTTTGTTTTAGCCCTTACATCTAAAATTCCTTTTTTATCCTCAGCAAACTGTCTTGGCAATTCATTATTAATTATTCTCAAATCGTTAAATGCAGATTCTTCTACATTAAGTATTGCACATAACAAAGCTTTTAACAACTCTATATTCTTTGAATCTCCAAATAATAATTTAAATGCAAAATCTATTTTAGGAGACATTATGAAATTATCATCTTCTGCTTTTTTATTTATTTTCTCATTTCTTTTTGTTCTAGCCACTTTACCAACTCCTACAATAATATATTTAATTATTGGTCTATAGTATTATTATATCCAATTTTAATCACTACTTCATTATATTTTTTCAGTTATGAGTTTAGTTTTCAGAACTATCGCTATTCTCTTGATGGTACATGCAAAAACTTTTTAATAAAAATAGAGTTAAGAAATATGAATCATATTTCTTAACTCTATTTTTTAAAGTTCTATTTTACATTCTGAAAGTCTTGGATGTTTTTGATCTTTATCTGACAGTATAATGTTGTCTATGCCTTCTGTAGGCCATTCTACATTTATATCAGGATCATTCCACATTATGCCTCCTTCGCTTTCTGGGTGGTAAAATTCTGTACACTTGTAGCAAAATTCTGCTTCCTCTGATAATACTAAAAAGCCGTGTGCAAAACCTGTTGGCACATAAAATTGTTTTTTATTTTCTTCGGATAGTGTAACACCTACCCATTTGCCATAGGTTTCTGAATTTTTCCTGAGGTCTACTGCAACATCAAAAACTTCTCCTTTTATTACACGTACAAGCTTTCCTTGCATATGTTCTTTTTGAAAGTGAAGCCCTCTTAAAACTCCCTTTTTTGATTTTGATTGATTGTCTTGAACAAAAATCATGTCAAGACCGGCTTCTTTGAATTCGTTATAATTATAGGTTTCCATGAAATATCCACGATTATCACCGAAAAGGGAAGGGGATATTATATAGACACCGGGTATTGATGTTTTGTTAAAATTAAATTTACTCAATTTGTTTACCTCCGTTTAAACAGAGTACGGAGTACAGAGTACAGAGTACAGTGAAGGTTAATTTTTCTGCTATCCGCAGAAAAATTTTTGAACTTATAGATGATTTTTTAATTCAGCTGCGCTGAATTATTAAGTTCTTAGATTTATCTGACGTGAGGAAGGTAAATCATCCTTCACTGTACTCTGTACTCTGTACTCTGTCATCTGTACTCTGTTATATGTTATCTTTACTCTTTTTTTCCAAGTTTTCTATAAAGCATTTTAAGGCTTCTTTCCAGTCTCGCATTTCGTCGCCGACAGTTGATCTTAGCATCATGTTGTCTAGTGAGGAGAAGGCTGGTCTTTTGGCGGCTCTGGCTAGGTTATCTGAAGTTGTTGGAGTTACGGTGCAGTTTATGCCGCTTAGTGTTATTATTTCCCGGGCAAAGTCGTACCAGGTACATTCGCCTTTACCTGTACAGTGATATATTCCGTATTCTTCTGTTAGAAGTATTTTTAATATGTGATATGCTAGGTCTTCTGCGTTAGTTGGGTTGCCCCTTTGATCGTCTACAACATCAAGATGACCTTTTTCTTTTCCTGCTTTCATTATTGTATATACAAAATTTTTACCGTAGTAGCCATAAAGCCATGCGGTTCTAACTATGAAATATCTAGTGCAGTTTTCTTTTACGTATTGCTCCCCTAAAAGCTTTGTCTTTCCATATACACTTACTGGGTGAGGAATATCGTATTCTTTAAAAGGTATGTTTCCTTGACCGTTAAATACGTAATCTGTTGAAACATGAAGCAACTTGGCATTAACTTTTTCAGCTACAATTGCCAAGTTTCTTGGACCTAGTGAGTTTACTTTAAAGGCTGCATCCATATCAGTTTCACATTTATCTACATTTGTGTAGGCAGCACAGTTTATTATGGCATAAGGCTTAAAGGAAGTAATGTAATCTGTGACTTCCTTTAAATTGGTTATGTCAAAATCGCTATGACTCAAATACTTTACTTCTAGATCGGAATAGGAGTTGTCTATTTCGCCTAGTTCAGACTTTTGAGCTTGTAGGATTTTTTTTAGCTGGGCTCCAAGTTGACCATTGGAACCAGTAATTAATAATCGCATTTAATCACCCCGTGAAACCAAAGTACAAAGTACAAAGTACAAAGTACAATGAAGGTTAATTTTTCTGCTATTCGCAGAAAAATTTTAAAAACTTATAGATACATTTCAGTTCAACTGCGTTGAACTTTTATTATTTCATATATTTACATTAGATAATAATAAATTACACCTCATCGCACCTTACACTCTAGTATTTGTAATCTGGAGTTTATTCTAAATTTAAGTGTCTCTTAGTTGTTGAAACTGTAGCACTTAATATTCTGCAAAGTTCTTTACATTTATATAAAATTTGTGGTTGTTGTTCTTTTATATATCCTGTTGCCATGAATAATTGAATCCAATATTCAGTTTCTTCTGCCTCTTTAAGTGCTATATTCATTTTAGTTAAAAAATCTCGTTTGCTTTGTGCACTTACTCCCTCTTTTACATTTGCTCCAATACTTGTTCCCGATCTTAAAATTTGCTTTGCTAAAACCATATCTTTGCTTTCACCAAGCATTTGCTTGTAAAATCCTATTATTTCTATAGCAAAAGCAAATGACTTTTCTTCCATTATATTTATACCCACTTTGAACACTCCTCATAAAATAGTTATTTAAAATATTAACCACTTACAAGAAGAATATTCAATACAAAGTACAATGAAGGTTAATTTTTCTGCTAGTCGCAGAAAAATTTTTTAACTTATAAACCATTTATTATAGTTCAGCTACGCTGAACTATTAAGTTTTAAGATTTATCTGACGTGAGGAGGATAAATCATCATTCTTTGTACTTTGTACTTTATACTCTGTACTTTGCTTTTACATTTTATAATAGTTTTTATAATAGTTTTCGTATTCTCCAGAAGTTAGTCTTTCCATCCATTCTTTATTTTGCAAGTACCATTTGATTGTTTTTATGATGCCCATCTCAAAAGTAGTTTCTGGGTACCAGCCTAGGTCGGTTTTTATTTTTTGTGGGTCGATGCCGTATCTTCTGTCGTGGCCTTTTCTATCTTCGACGTATTTTATTAGGGTTTCGTCTACGGTAGCATCTATATTGTCGTGAATAAATGAAATTATGGTTTTAACTATATAGATATTGTTTCTTTCGTTGTGTCCGCCTACGTTGTAAACCTGGCCGATTGTTCCTTTTTCTAGGACCATATCTATGGCTTTGCAGTGGTCGTCTACGTAGAGCCAGTCTCTTATATTCATGCCGTCACCGTAGATAGGTAGTGGTTTTTTATTGACGCAGTTGTTTATGATAAGTGGAATTAGTTTTTCTGGAAATTGGTATGGTCCGTAGTTGTTTGAGCATCTTGTTATGTTAAGTGGCATTTTATATGTATCATAATATGCTTTAACCATTAAATCTGCTGATGCTTTTGAGGATGAATATGGGCTGTGTGGGTCAAGAGGCGTTGTTTCCATGAAGTAGCCTTCTTTTCCAAGTGAACCATAAACCTCATCTGTTGATACTTGAAGATATTTTTTACCTTCTTTAAAACCATTTTCTGTCTCCCAGGCATTTTTAGCTGCATTTAATAGTGTAACTGTACCTAAAACATTTGTTTTTGCAAATAATTCTGGTTCTCTTATACTTCTATCTACATGTGATTCTGCTGCAAAGTTTACAACATAATCTACATCATATTTTTGAAATAAAGCTTCTACAGCTTCCTTATCACATATGTCTGCTTTTACAAAAGTATAGTTTGGATTTTTTTCAATGTCTTTTAAATTTTCTAGGTTTCCTGCATAAGTTAATTTATCAACATTAATTATGTGTATATCTTTATGTTTTCTTAACATATAGTGGACAAAATTTGAGCCTATAAAGCCTGCGCCACCAGTTACTAAATATGTTTTCATAATAAAACTCCCTTTTTTCAGAGTACAAAGTACAAAGTACAGAGTACAGTGAAGGATGATTTTTCTCCGTTACACTACGAAAAATCTTAAAACTTATTTTTTGATTGCTTACGAAATCGCACCATATATGGCGCTCAGCGGAGCTTACAACATTTAAATTTAAGATTTACTTGAGTAAAACAAAGGGTAAATTGTCCTTCACTATACTCCCTAACCTTTACTCTGTTTCTCGGTTCTTAATATTTATCAATTACAATTGAACGTTTTTAGTGCCATAAACACCATTGATATTAAAATTATATAATGTATGAAAACACAGCAGGTTAATATTCTTACTGTGTTTTCCATGCTACAACTCTTATGAAAATTTAATTATTTAATATTAATTCAAACATTTGCTTCGTCTCTTTATCCACGTTTCCACCACCTAGGCCTTATATACTTCATACTAACATTAAAGACTGTGAATTTCAACTATAGAATAATTGTAAAAATCTCTTTAAATCATAATATTTTAGTAATAATTTATTGTTCCTTTGCCGACTACAATAATCAATACTTTCTTTAAATTTTTACTTTCTAATTCTTCTTGTACCAGTTTACTTTCGCCATAGCTTTTAAGTTGTTTTAAGCCTTGCTCTTTTACTTTTTCTAGAGTATTTTTTTCACTTTCTTTTATATATTTTAGCTCTATAAGCCACTCAAATTTGGTTATGTCCTTTAGCTGGATTTTTCGTTTTAACAAGATATCTACATAGCCTTTGTTATTTTCTTCTTCGCTTTTTATGAAATATGTTGCATCAACGCCTAGGAGGCTGAGAAATATCATTTTAATATTTTTTTCATCCATTTGTATAAGATCTCTGTTAGATAAGTTTTCTAATAAATCTTTTACAATTTCTATTAAAAGTTCAATGTTTCCGTTCATTCTCATCTCAGTTACCGCAGTTCTTACTTTTTGAATTTGGATATTATAATCCTCACGCACTTTTTGGAAGTACTGTTCCCAATATATGGTTTTGATTACGTAATTAGGCACTTTAAGTATGGTACCATTAGGCCCCTTTTCCTTTATAGTAAGCATTCCTAGATAAAATAGTAGAGATTTAAAGTTTTCTTTTTCGCTGTACATAGTATTTATATTAAATCTATCTACTAAAATGGTTGAGGTTTCACCAGTGGACATTATTTCCTTTAAAGCCTCATTATCATTAAAGTTATGAGCTAATTGATTAACCTTGCCGTAATCTGTTTTTACATTGTTGTCTATCATTTCTTCTGGATAACAATCATAAGCTAAATATCCATCAAGAAAATACATTGCCATGTCCGGATTAAAAACAGATTTACTATTTGCATTAAATTTATAGCCGTTATAATATTCCGTCATATCTTTGCAGATTTTACTTTTAAGTTCTACACCTTTTAAGCCTACTTCCTCCATAAGCCATGACAGTTCATCCCTTGTAAAACCAAGCATGGAATTAAGTTTTTCATCTAAGGTGTAATTTCTTGTTATGTTAAAGCCGCTGGTTAAATCATCTAGCATTATAGGACTTACACCTGTCATAAATATTCTTGTAAAGTTGTCCATAGTAGCATCCTTTAGAGCTTTATAAAAAACTTTAACAAAACCTTCTCCGTGCAATATAGTGTTATAAGTATTCTGCTTTCCTCCTGTAATTAGTTCATTAGCAAAATTATCGTATTCATCTATAAGGACAAAAACTTGCCGATTTATTTTTGCTGTCAACATTGATATGTACTCCACTAAAATTTCAGCACTTTTTATTTCTTTTGGAATAATTTGCTCCCCAAGTAAATTTGAATAGTAACTTATAAATTTCTGTACAGATAAAACTACCTTTTGATTAAAGCTATTTCTAAGTTCTTCTTCTCCATGACCTGCATCTATACCTGCAAAGCTGATTTTCCAAACGAGAAAACTGTTTCTCTCCTCTGTTGGATTTTTTCCTATGTAAAGATTTCCAAATAATTCTTGAAATTTATCTTTTTTATTTATGTCATAATAATTCTCAAGCATTGATATAAATAAACTTTTTCCAAACCTTCTTGGTCTTATAAAAAACTGATATGGAGCGTATCTATCAAGTATTTCAATATATGAGGTTTTATCTACATATAAATAATTCTTTTTTCTTAGGACTTCAAAATTTGAAATTCCATATGGCACTCGCTTCAATTAAACCACCTACTTTTTATCTTATACCATTATTATATCCAATTTTCATTGTTACTTCATCACTTTTTTCAATTCACAGTTCACAATGCACAATGAAAAATAGGGGTAAGAAACTTAAATGTCTCTTACCCCTATTGCCTATTTTTATAAATTCACTAAATTAATAAGATACTGACCATAATCAGTTTTAGCTAAAGGGTCTGCTAATTTTAATAATTGGTCTTTATTTATGTATCCATTTGTATATGCAATTTCCTCTAGGCAAGCTATATAAAGTCCTTGGCGCTTTTGGACAGCTTCTACATAGTTTGCCGCATCCAAAAGACTGCTGCAAGTTCCGTTGTCAAACCATGCCATGCCTCTTCCAAAAAGTTCGACCTTAAGCTTTCCTTTTTTCAAATATTGGTTATTTACTTCTGTTATTTCAAGTTCACCTCTAGCAGATGGCTTTATATTTTTTGATATATTTACAACTTCATTATCATAAAAATAAAGTCCTGGAACAGCGTAATTTGATTTTGGATTTTCTGGTTTTTCTTCTATAGATATTACATTATTATCTTTATCAAACTCAACAACACCAAAAGCTTTTGGATTGCTTACATGATATCCAAATATTGTCGCCCCTTCTTTCCTTGTTGCTGCATTTTGAAGCCTTTCTGTTAGGTTATAGCCATGGAACAAATTATCTCCTAAAACCAATGCAACGCTGTCATTTCCAATGAATTTCTCTCCAACTATAAAGGCATCCGCAAGTCCTCTTGGTTCTGCTTGAACTGCATATTCAAATTTAACACCAATTTGACTTCCATCGCCCAATAATTCTTTAAAACAGTTCATATCCCTAGGTGTTGAAATTATTAATATTTCTCTTATTCCTGCAAGCATTAAAACAGAAATAGGATAATATATCATAGGTTTATCATATACTGGAAGTATCTGCTTTGATACGGATTTTGTTATTGGATAAAGTCTTGTGCCAGAACCTCCGGCGAGTACTATTCCTTTCATGATTAGGCTCCTTTTATACTATAATATTTTATTATAGTTTTAATTATAGCTGTTTAAATATTTATTATCAACAGGTGTTCTCAATATAAAAAATACACCATACCTATATTGATATAGTGCATTACATAGTTATTTATCTTTATATTTTAAATACTTTTTCTAAAATAAATTAAATTTTTTATGAACTATTAATTGCATTCTAAAAATTACTTACTAATTAATTTTTTAACAGATTTATAAACTCCAATTTTCCTCGCATACCTAGATACAGTTATCTTAAAAATTGGCGAATAAAACTTTTTAAAGCTTTCATTTACCTGTTTATTTTCACTTATATTGTCATCCATTTTTATATCGTCATTCAAACATATATCAACATCATATTTCTTTGTGTTACCCGAATGTGTTCCTGAATTATCTGTACCTATGTTTTTTACAAAGGACTTAGCTGGATATACTGTGTATTTATTTTGGACAAACTGATTATAGCACCAACGTATAGCCCATGAATCTATTTTCCCCTGTCCTTGAAGTTCTAGCATATATGACATATCATACCCTGTTTCATTAAATGCTTTTCTTACATTTCTATTTTTGACTGCCTGCGCATAATAGTCTTTACTCCAGTTTACAGTACTCCATTTGTCTTTCCATGTAGCCCATCCCCAAGAACAACCTCTTTTAGTGATATATATATCATTATCGTATCCATTTAAATTTATTGGAGGAGTATATCCACTTATAGACCATATATCAGCTTTATCCTTATACACTTCCAAGGCTTTATTCATATATTTTATAAAACTTCTTGAAGTTATAAGATCATCCTCTAACACTATAACCTTTCCATACTTATTTATTACTTCTGTAACTCCTGATATAACTGAATTTGCCAGTCCCTTATTCTTTAGCGCCTCTATTACATGTACTTCCTTAAACCCTTTTATTGTTCTTATATATTTTCTTACTTCTTCTACTTTACATTTGTTTTTATATGCTGCATTTTCCCTGCAATTATCTGCGTATATAAATAATTCCGTATTCTCAGCTTCATAATTATTTTTTAAAGCTTCTACTGTTTTTTTAGTGTGATCTGGTCTGTTGTAAACAAATAACACCACTGGCGCTAAATCCATATCTATTCCTTCTTTCAATTAATGAGTAATAAATATAGCTATAATCTATTTGCTGTATTTAGCCAATTCAATTGCTTCTATAAAATTATCTCTTGACCTATTAAAATTCCACTCAGAAATTATCTTTTGTGAATTTTTGCCCATTTCTTCTGTATTACTGCCTAATATACGGTTAATTTTTTCTATTAAATCATCTAAATTATACGGACTGAACGTATACCCATTTTCACCTTCTTTGACCAAGTCCATACTGCAACCACATATTTCAGACACCAATACTGGTAAACCTGTTGCCATCGCCTCATTTACTACTAATCCCCAAGGTTCATATATTGATGGAAGTATAAAAACATCTCCTACTGAGTAATTCTTAAATAATTCATTTTGATCTTTTATAAATCCAGTAATTATTGTATGTACATTTTTTTGTTGTGAATAATTTATTATTTCTTGTTCGAGCAATCCGCCTCCAGCAATAAAAAATACAATTTCCTCTTTAACTTGTGAAATAGCATCAATGACAATTTTTAAATTCTTAACTTCAACTAATCTTCCAGAATACATTATAACTTTTTTATTCATTTGTATATTATATTTTTTTCTTAATTCACTTCTTATAGTATTTTTATCTTTTATAATTTTTTTAATACTTTCAATGTCAACAGTTAAACATTGATTTACAATTTTACTTCTATTATAGTTAAAATTTTTAGCAAAATATTCTCTACTTACTGTTCCGTTTCCCCAAATTGCTTTGCTATTATTTATAACTAAACCCTTTAATAATTTTTTTAATTTATTTTCTTCCATTGAAATTCTATTTGTAGATATGCCATCAAAAAATAATAAATATGGCTTTTTTATAATTCTACATATAATTGATAATACTATATATGTTGGTTGTTCATATCCACCTAATATTATATAATCAGCTTCTTTTATTAATTTTATCAAACCAAAATTTAAATAACCATACTTTTTACTTAATAAAACACCGTTTAATTGCTTTTCTTTAATTTTTTTTGCCTCATCAACCTTCCAAGCTCTCCCTTGAAGATTTTTATCCGTATAACATACCGTTACGTCAAATGTATCAACTTCTGATATTTTTTCTAATTGCTTCATTCTATATGGAGCTCTAGCATTTGTAACAAAAGTTATTTTCATACACTCACTACTTTCCCTTTATAATAATTTTCTCATAGTTTTTAATAAAATTTTTAATCGAATGTTTTTCCTTATAATCTTCAAAAGCCTCATCAATTCCGGATTGAAATACATCTATATTTTTAATTGTATATTGAAGCTTTTCCCCTAAATCAACAATGTTTTCAGCTTCATATATAACTCCATTTGAATATTTACTTACAACACTTGGAAAATGTATTATATTTGGTACCACAACTAAATTTTTATTATTTATAGCTTCAGTTAATATTCCACTTTCTCCATTGAATATTTTTCTATATGGCAAAACAACAATATCACTTGATTTAAAATATAATTCTACCTCTTCATCTTTTACATAACCAAGATTTAAAACTACATTTTTATTTGCCAAATGCGATAATTTTTCTTCAATAAACTCTCTTTTAAATGTTTGTTCTTGACCTGCAATAATTATATTAGCTGAACTATTTACTTTTTCCAAAGCATCTAAAAGTATATCTACCCCCTTATCAAATCTAGTTCCTCCAAAATATAAAATTGTTTTATATTCTTTAACTAATTTAAGGTTTAATTTATTTTTTGCAGTTAATTTATCTATACTAGATGTTTTTAGGGTTGGATAATATACTAACTCAACATTATTTATACCTGCTGCTTCTAATCTTTTTTTTACATCCTCAGTGTGAACAATAACCCTTAATCCCTTATCTGAAAGCTTTTTTAATAATTTTAATTTAGAACTCCTATTTGGAAACCAATGAAGTGTAGCAATCAATTTACTTTTTACTGGCAGAAATACTTGAAGCATGTATAATGGTATTATTATATGATCTAAATACAACAATATAGCAACATCAATATTTAGCTTATGTATCATTTTTCTCATTTTAAATAACACCAATAATTCACTAAACATTCTAATAATTCTATTGTTACTTGCAAGTGCCTTAATTTTAACAACAGTAACTCCATCATTATTAAGAAGTTCTTCTTTTTCATTTTCTATAGAATTACTTGTAACGTAATACTTTGTATCAACACCTTGTAATTTCATTACATTATGATTATAAAAAAAATGGTGTCCATCATTTTTTAAATCAAAAAATAAAGCCTTCATATACACTCTCCCTTACTTTCCAATTAAAGACTTCTATGCTTAACAAATCCTATCTTAAACAACAAATCCTTTATATCTTCTTTTAAAATAAAATTCTTAAGGCTAGCTTTTCTCTGAGACATAACTATTCTTGGATAATCAGAATTTAAATATTTTTTATACCTTATTAATCTGTCATATGCAGCATATTCCCAAGGTCTATCCCCATATTGAGATGGATCTCTATACGGCACTATACCTTCCTTTTTGCACAGCAAACTAAATATTGATTGATCATGCCTATGATCCACAAAACATTTATTTTGATTTTCTTTATCCATAAAATCAGTAAGGATTTTTTCATCTTTACAATAATCAAAATATTTATTTATAAACTCAACAGTATACTCACTTTTTTTAACTACAAAATATGTTGCTAACATCTGATTACTTTCAAAGTAGCTCTCTTCATTGCAATCCATTAATAAAAATGCTTCCTTTTTAGTCCATTGCTTTTCAATTAATGGTAATTCAAATGCCATTATATCATCATTATTCTTTTCCATCGCTTGTATAAGTTTATCTACTTTATCTACATAAAACGCACCTGAATCACAATATACTATATAGTCATCATCTTTAGCTTGGTCAAGGGCTTTTAAAATGATATAAGGTTTCCAAAGCCAGTAACCACCACCCCTTTTATGTGATAGAATATGCTCATACTTTTTCTTGAACTCATCATCTAAATCTTTGGGGGAATATTCTATAACTAAATCAACTTTTCCTTTTTTATAAGCAGTTTTTGTATTGTAATCTTGTTGCTTTTTAAATTTATCATCAGCATAATTTATTGCAATTTTCATTTTTATTAACCCTTCTTTTAATTTTTATATATACATCAATCGAGCACATTACTGTACTTATCAATAAACATATAATGTTAGAAAGCATTACTCCAATTGTTCCTAAATTAAACACCTTAATTAGAATTATAGCTAATGGTATATTTACTAAACATGATATTATAGCTGATATAGTTTGTATTCGTATTTTTCCCATACCATTCTGTACATTTACAAATATTCCATTAAAGCATATTAACCATGCATAAAAAGCACACAAATATATTAACTTATTATCGACAACCAAGTTTTTCCCAAGCCATAATTTAGTTATAAGATTAAATTTAATCAATATACCAATAATCACAATAGCTGTTGGTATAAGTAAAAATAGCAATTTGCAGATAGCATTTTTTATCCAATTAAAATTTTCTTTAATAGTAGCTTCTGCCACAGAAGACCATAATTGTATTAATAAAATTGAATAAATAGTAGAAATAACCTGAAATAGTTTGGCTGTTATTGAATATGCTGTTACTTTCTCTGCCCCTATAAAGCTTGATATGATAAAATTATCTGTTGAAAATAAAACCAACGTTGCAATCTGTAAAATAAAAAATTCTAACCCTATACCTATAAGATCCCTACCTACCTCTTTGTTGTGATATTTAATACTTGGTCTAAATTTCTTATCTATTACAATTACAGCTGTAAAAACAATATTTGAAAATGAATTTGCTACTAAATATAAAATAGCAATATTTATTAAACTTGCATTTGTAAATTTTCTTAATATTATTAACCCTGCTAATGTTAATAAACTTGTTATTGTCTGAAATAAATTAACTAATGAACTTTTATGTATTCCAAATGCAATTGAACTACTTAAGCCCAAAATGAAATTTATGCAAAAATTAACTATAACAATTACTAAGCTAATTATTATCTCGTATCTTGATAAAGTGTTACCTCTAAACACTGCATTCGTATTTATAAAAAATGTTGCAAATATTCCGACCACGAAAATAACAATAGATATTACAGTAATATAAATATATGCATTTGATATGTATTCTTTTAATCTTTTATTATCATTTTCTGTAACACATTTGGTAACTTTATTTCTCAATCCATTTCCTATTCCAAAATTAGATAACGCCGCCCATGATATAATAGTTAAGATAGTTTGCCATATACCATACCTTTCGTTATTTAAATATTTTAGAGTTAATGGGATTGTTAAATATGTTATACTCATATTTATTAATCTAAAAACAAAGTTAAGTGCTGTGTTGAATAGGTATTTATTTTTTATAACTTTCATATTACATTTCCTCATCTAATCATTAATATAGTTAACATTATATAATTAATACGTTATTATAAATGTTTATTAATAGCACTTAATTTTTTAGTATGATAAAATAAAAAATTCATTTCATTGTTTCAAATCCTGTTGCATTGTTTTTTGTTTACCTAATATAAACGAAAAATATTTATTTATAATGTAAATAAACGGCATAATTATAAGTAAACTAAAAATAGTAAATATACATCCCCATAATAAAGAGGTATTTGTATTTATCTTAAAAATTTTATTAAAAATAAGTTTTAAAAGTTCTAAAGTCTTGGGATGCAATGCCAATATTATGAAACTATTAGCACCTATATAACTTAATATTGTGGATTTATTTATAATATTAGCCAAAAGCACACATACCATAATACCACTAAAAGCTGATATAAGAAAATAAAAATACTTTCCATATTCATTATTATACATATACACAACTGTATTTGCCTCGCTTGTATAAATTAGCAAAAGCGAGCTTATTATCGCAACTATTATTTTGGTTAAAATCTTTGCATTAACAAAATTATATTTTAATCCATTTACTATGTAACCAAATCCATAAAAAATAATTGCAGTAAAGGCAATATCGATTCCCCATGGCAACATATAAACCATATATTTACTATCAATAAATCCAATAAATATAAAAGCTAACAATACTACTAAAAGTCCTAACTTTCCCCTTACGAATCTACTTATGAAATAAAACAACATTTCAGTAACAAATAAACAAGGTATAAACCATAGTACACCATCAAAAATCATATAATTGTGAATGTTATTGGCATAAAAAATTCCTAACATTGGTTTAAATATATTTATTCCTATTGAATTTTTCATTATTCTTCTTTCTACTACTACCCAAAAAATATATGTCAAAACTGAAAACACAAAATAAGGAATCAAAAGACTCTTTATTTTTTTCTTTAAATACGTTAAAAAATTACCTTTTAATTTAAAAGTATATCCTGATAAAAAGAAAAATAATGGCATATGAAATGATAATATTAACTTTAAATTACTATTTGGTATTGATGTATGCCCAAGTATTACTAATAGCATAGCTATACCTTTAGCAACATCAATCCACTCAATTCTTTTATTTTGCATAATTTTTAACCCCATAATAATTATTTTGTTAAACTAATTTAAAACAACACATTAATATACTTTGTATTTCGCTCTAGCAAACGGTAAAATCACTAACTTTTAAATGTTTTAAACCTAAATGTTATAGCCATAAGAATTGCAAAACTTAAGCCATCATCCAATCTCCAAATAAAATTAGGAGTAAATAATGTCATTACTATAGTAGCAATACAAAATCCCAAAACTGGCATTTTATACCTACTTTTTATTTTGAAAATATTAAATATAATATAAACAAAAAATATAGAAAAAATGAGAACACCTATTACTCCCATATCTAGAAATATCCACAGCCAAAAACTATCAACAGTAAATGTATTAACTCCATTTAAACAATACTGAGCTAATAGTCCTCTTCCACAAAAAAAGCTTAATATATTTTTTGACATTAAATCGCCTATAATTACAAATTCACTGCTTCTTGTACTCAAACTTGTATCTTTATTAAAACTATGATTACTATAAATAATATTAATTCTATTTTTTATATAGTTATTAACTAATCCATTAAGAAAATCGTTATTATTATAAAAGTACACAAATATTGCCAAAACAATAAATATAAAAATAATACTTTTAATAATATAAGCAATTTTTAGCCTTTCTTTATAAAAAAATATATAATATAAAAATAATAATATAAATGTAACTGCAAAAGCTATTATTTCTGTTCTTTCCTGTTGAGTTATTAATGCGATTAATATTAACACAGTTACTATAGATACATGAATATTTTTGCTAAGTTTGAATTTATTAGTCATTATGTAAAATATAAAAAACACAAAAAGTGATACAAGTAATGTTTCATTACTTCTAAATAAGTCATATGACTGTGATAAATCATACCTTTTTTTGTATTGATATATATTTGCAACACTTGCAACAATTCCTAATAACATTAATTTTTTTACAATTTTATTTTCATCTTCATTACAAAACATATAGTTCAATACTAGATAATCGAATAAGACTAAAAAAATATTTCTTACAATTCTTATAGCACTAATGTCATTTATAAAAATTGATATATATCCATAAAATAAAACATATATAGCTATACTAGCCAAAACCTTTATACTATTTTTATTATGTCTAAACGATAAAAAAATTTTTTTAATTGAATCTTTCTTTAATAAAAAAGTTATTATAATTAAAAGTGCCAAAATATCAACTATAGACATTTTTATTCCATCTGCAATAGATATTCCATAATCCGATACACCTGGTATTATACATGATAATATATATATATATACCAAAATGTACTTATCTACAATTTTCTTACCATACCCTTTAACCACACAAACACTCCTAACCATATTTATTTCATATACTCTTTTGCTTAATCATCGTTTAACAAACATCAGTTAATATTTATTTTTCATACAAAATCATCATATTAACATTTTACTCCATATACTAACATCTTTTACTACTATAAAACTTTCTTTAAGAGTTTTTCTAATCTTGCATCTCTTATTCTAAATATATCTTTTATAACTTGATATTAACTAAAACTTATATAACACAATTAAATTAAATTTTTACACTTTAAATCTTTAATAATTTTACCTAATAGAAATAGAAAACTACCCATTGAATATTTATACTTATTAATAAAGCAACCTCTAATTATGCATATCACTGCAATTATTCCCAACGTAACAGAATCCTAGTGGTTGTTTGTGAAATGTGCTGCATTGTTGCTAATTACAATCGTTAGCAACATAATAATAACTACCATACTATCATTCATATTATTTATACCTTTTATTTTTCCTATGTTACTTCTCTTCCTTTAAGATAGACTTGAGCCTTCTATATTTTTTAATTTGATTCAATCTTATACTTTACTAACCAAATCACATCTAATACTGTCTTTAAAAAATTTCTTTTATATATTCCCATACATCTTTTAGCCAAATTCACAAAATCTTCTTCATTTAAATTGATTTTCTTTTTACTTATTTTGTTAAACATATATTTAAAACCTGTTTTCTTCTCAGCTGGAAGATGCCATATCACTAAATTTAAATCTTCTTTATTAACAGTATTAAATTTAAATGTTGTCCACATGCGTTTTATGTAATTATTAGCCACTATGTTATTAACACCTATTTTATGATAAATCATACTTAAAAAATGTGCTTCTTCTGTTAATTTTATATCCTTTTTAGTGTATTGTTCAAAATTTACCTTCCATAAAAACTTATACTGCTCATTAATTAGCTTTATGCTACTTACTTTTGCTGCTAATATCTCTCCACCATAATAGATAACATCACTTTTTTCGTTATAAAACTTTTCATACAATTGTCTCATCTCTATTGTAGTTATTCCATTCATTCTGTAATCTAATGGCGTAGCTTCACTATATGCTATAACTTTATTTGTATCAATATCTTCAAATATCTCATCTGACTTTTTTACAAAAACACAATCGGAATCTAAAATTAAAAACTTATCACTATCTTCATATTTTTTTTCTATATATGCTAATATATCAAAAATATAAAATTGATTTCTCCATGCTCCAAACCAATCTTTTGGAGTTTTATATGTTAAATTCAGATTAACTATTTCTATTTCATTGCAATTAAAGAACTCATTAAAATTCACTCCATCGACATTTGAAGGCAACTCTTTAACATTAGTAAAAAATATATGCTTATCTTCCTTATTAAACAACAAACTGCTATAATAAAAGTCATATATACATTTCCAATATACCTTTTGAAATTTTTCGCTACTTGGCTTTCCTCCTACTTGAGGATAAAAACTTGAGTCCTCTTCATCTTCAACAAATAGCCAACTGCATATATAATTATTCATATGCCCCTCCTAGATTCAATCATTTATCACTAATATACCTTTATTCTTCCATGATTAAATTTAATGTTTTATAAATTTCTATATACTTATTCACAAATTTATCCACCATATAATTATCTTTATACTTATTAAAAGCATTAATAGAATACTGCTTTATTTTTTCTTCATCACCTAAAAAATCAACTATTGCTTTTTTCAATTGTTCATGATTACATTTCTCTATAAGTATACCACATTCATTTTCAAGTTGCTCACCTATTCCACCAACATCAAATGCTATAACCGGCAAAGAATTTGAAAAAGCTTCTATAATTGTAGTAGGAAAATTATCTTCTATTGAAGTTGATAGAAAGACATCTGATGCTTTGTATATTTTGTTAAGCTCCGCTTTATTACTTATGTATCCCAATTGAATTAAATTTTTATACTTTAAATCTTTAATAATTTTACCTACTGAAATAAATACTATATCGTCATTAAAGTTATCTAATACTTTAAATAAATATTTTATTCCTTTTCTTTCATCATTAGGATCTGCTGCTACAAATAAAACCACCTTTTTATCTAATGGGAGTTTTAATTCCTGTTTTAACTCAAATTTGCTTTTTGATACAATATTCTTATTATCTACACCATTTGGTATAACAGTTATATTGTATTGTTTTAAAAATGATTTTTTAAATTCTTCAGCTAACCACCTAGATGGAGATACAAACATTACTTTTTCTTTATTAAGTAAGTTAAATACATGTTTTTTCTCCATCCAAATGCTCTTCGATCTATCAATATACCTTGCAGGATACAAGTATTTATGTTCACATTTACTGCACCCATCTATCCATTTTGTGCAATTGCCAGGAAAAGCACAGCTTCCTGTAAAAGGCCATTCATCATGTAATGTCCACACTACTGGTTTATTATGTTTATTAATTAGTTTTATAAGTTTAATCATATCAATATAGTAGCCATGTATATTGTGTAAATGTATTACATCAGCCTTTTTTATATAGTTTTCAATTTCTTTGCTAAAATATACATTCTTAGACTTACCAAAAAACCTATTTGATAGCGCAGACATATATATATCAAATTTATTACAAACATTTATAGCGGCTTCATCCTCTGCCTTACCCCTTCCATAAAGAAAAACAGAGTTATTATCCGTATTATTATTTATATAATTGTGAATACTATTTGCAATGCTTGCAGCGCCACCGCCACCAATATATCTAGTATTTATTTGTAATATATTCATACTTATCACCTATATGCTATTATAATCTTTAAGATTTTTATATATTTATTGTACTAATTCTGAAATAACCTTACTGTACTTACCAATTGATAGTTCTCTCTTAAGTTTATTTTCTAAGTATTGTCTGCCATTTAGCCCTTTTTCAATATATTCCGCTTTATTGTTAAACATAAATTTAATTGTTTTCTTAAATCCTTCATAATCTCCAACATCATTACATACTCCACATTTAGCATCTTCAATTACCATTCTAGCTTCCGAACCACTTTCTAAAACACCTAATACTGGCTTTCCACTTGCCATTACACCGTATAATTTACTAGGAACAGAAACACCTTTAATTCCTTTGGCGTTTATAACCAAATGAACATCAGCAGCATTTAATGAATATATTAAATCCTCTTTATTTTGATATGGTATGAAATATACATTATCTAAATTGTTGCGATTTTTAGTGTCCATCAATTTTGATTTAACTGAGCCATCTCCTACAAATGCAAATGCAATATCTTTATTTCCCTTAAATTCCGATAAAGTTTCAACTATATTTTCTAAATCATAATATAATCCTAAATTTCCCGAATACATTACTATATATTTATTTTCTAAATTATATTTTTTCTTAAAAGCTAATATTCTATCATGATTTGGTGCTAAAGGATAAACAGCAGCTTCATCTATCCAATTATTTATAACAACACTTTTGGGTATTCTCTTTCCTTTAAATCTGTTACTTAGTGTTACTTGCATATCTCTGCCAACTACTACAATCATATTTGATTTTCTGCAACTAAATTTATCTACAGCTCTAGCAAAGTTTAATATAAATCTATTTTTTGCATATCCAACAGCTTCAGTTTGCTCAGGATTAAAATCTTGGATATTGTAAACAAACTTAGCCCTTTTTATTAACTTTCCTATTACCCCAAGTGTCCCACCTAATATTGGCGGCTGCGATATACTAAAAACCACATCCTGTTTGCCTACTTTAAAGGTTGCGCATATAGCATTAAAAAAATATGATAATATATTTTTAATCCTACTCAGCTTATTCTTTTTATCGAATTCAGGTACCCTTACTCGCAAAACATTAATTTCTTTATACTTTTCATAATAAAATCTTTTATCTTTATACTTATCTTCTATTTTTCCACTATAGCTTGGTACTACGCAAATGACAGTCACGTTAAATTTCTGTTGAATTCCTTCACCTAGCTCTGTTAATATCTGACCTGTAGAAGCTACATCTGGATAAAAATAATGAGCATATATAAGTAAATTTTTTTTCATTACAAACCTCTTCTAAATAAATTTATCTTCCAACACAATAATACTTAAAACCTTTATTTTCAACAATATCCCTAGGGTATATATTTCTTAAATCAAAAAAACAATTACCACGCATACATTCTTTAATTTTATCTAAATCCAAACTTCTAAATTGATTCCACTCAGTAATAATGACTAACCCATCTGTTTCCAAAGCAGCTTCATATTCATCATTACAAAAATCTATCACATCAATAACATTTTTTAATCTCCATCTAGCTTCTTCCATTGCTTTAGGATCATACACCTTAAATTTAGCACCTCTTTTAGCCAATTCATTAATAATTGTAATTGATGTTGACTCTCGCATATCATCTGTATTGTTTTTAAAGGCTAATCCAAGTATTCCGAAAGTTTTACCTTCAACCTCGCCCATTGCCTGCAATATTTTATCAACCATTCGTAATTTCTGCCTATTATTAGCTTCTATTGTTGAACTTACTATTCCTAGTTTACAATCATAATCCTTAGCTATTTTAACTAATGCTTGTGTATCCTTAGGGAAGCAGCTTCCACCATATCCAGGTCCAGCATGTAAAAATTTAGATCCAATTCTTCCATCCATCCCCATTCCCTTTGATATATGTTGTATATTAGCTCCTACCTTCTCACACAATTCACTAAGTTCATTTATAAAAGATATTTTTGTAGCCAAAAAAGCATTAGAAGAATACTTAACTAATTCTGCTGTTTCTATATTAGTAACTAAAAAAGGAGTTTCATTTAAATACAATACTCTATACACTTGTTTCATGATTTCTATTGCCTTATCTGATTCAGCTCCAAGTACAACTCTATCAGCATGTGTAAAATCTTGAATAGCAGAACCTTCTCTCAAAAATTCTGGATTTGAAACCACATCAAATTTAAAATCCAATCCTCTTTCAGATAAAACTTCTTTAATTGCACTTTTTACTTTTTGACCGGTTCCAACTGGAACTGTTGATTTATCTACAATGACTTTATATCCATTCATATATGCTCCAATATCTCTAGCAACTTGAAGAACATACTGCAAATCCGCACTTCCATCTTCTGCAGGAGGTGTGCCTACTGCTATGAATATAACATCATTTTCTTCAACAGCCTTTTGTACACTAGTTGTAAAACTAAGACGCTTATAATAAACATTTCTATCAACCAAATCTTTTAAACCTGGTTCATAAATAGGTAATTCTCCATTCTTTAGCTTATTAATTTTTTTCTCATCTTTGTCAACACAGGTAACATTTAAGCCAAAATCAGATATGCATGTTCCACTGACCAATCCAACATATCCTGTTCCTATCATAGCTACTTTATTCAATTAGCGTTCACCTCTATAAAATAAAATTTACTTTATTGAATTTACGAACCATTCATAACTATCCTTAATTCCATCTCTAAGTTCAATCTTATATTTCCATCCAACACCTTCAAGTTTACTTACATCAAGAAGTTTTCTAGGAGTACCATCTGGCTTATCACTATTAAACCTTAACTCCCCATTAAACTCAACAACTTCTTTAATTATCTCAGCAAGTTCTCTTATTGTTACTTCTTTGCCTGTTCCGATATTTACATGCTCTTCACCATCATAATTTTCCATCAAATAAACACAGCCATCTGCCATATCATCAACATGTAAGAATTCTCTTAAAGGCTTTCCAGTTCCCCATACTTCAACGAAAGGTTCATTATTGACTTTTGCTTCATGGAATTTTCGTATAAGTGCAGGCATTACATGTGATGTTTCCAAATCAAAATTATCATTAGGTCCATATAAATTTGTTGGCATACAGCTTATAAAATTATCTCCATATTGTTTTTTGAAGAATTGGCACATTTTAAGTCCAGATATTTTTGCAAGTGCATAAGCCTCATTTGTTGGTTCCAAATATCCAGAAAGAAGATATTCCTCTTTAATTGGCTGAGGACACATTTTAGGATAAATACATGAACTTCCCAAAAATAAAAGTTTTTTAACTTTAAAATCATGTGCTGCTTTTATAACATTATTTTGTATTTCTAAATTTTCATATATAAATTCTGCTGGATATGTACTATTAGCATTTATCCCTCCAACATGCGCTGCTGCTAAAAATACATACTCAGGCTTTTCCTCTTCAAAGAATTTTCTAACTTCTAATTGATTGGTTAAATCTAATTCCTTATGAGTTTTTCCAATCACATTTGTGTACCCTTTACTTTTTAAATTTCTAACTATTGCTGAACCAACAAGTCCTCTGTGCCCAGCAACATAAATTTTACTATCCTTTTTCAAAAACTTCACCCTCTAAACTATTTATAGAAATTCTAAAATAAATCTGCTATTTATTCTTATAAAATTTATAAAAACAAATAGCAATTTACTAATTAATATTATTTAGTACTTGCAGCTTCTAAATACTCTTTTGTTCCCATCCCTGCAATTTCTTTCATATCACTATCAACCATCATTTTAACTAATGCAGGGAAATCAACTTTTCTTTCCCAACCAAGTTCTTTTTCAGCTTTTGTACAATCTCCCCATAAAAGCTCAACTTCAGCAGGTCTAAAGTATCTTGGGTTAACATCTACTAGTAATCTTCCTGTAGCTTTGTCATATCCCTTTTCATCTACTCCAGTACCCTTCCACTCTATATCTATTCCAACTTCTTTAAATGCAAGTTCAACAAATTCTTTTACTGTATGCGTCTCATTAGTTGCTATTACAAAATCCTGTGGCTTTTCCTGTTGTAATATTAACCACATAGCTTCTATATAATCACCAGCAAATCCCCAATCTCTTTTAGCATCTAAATTTCCAAGGGATAACTTTTCTTGCTTGTTAGCCATTATACTAGCAACAGCCCTTGTTATTTTTCTTGTTACAAAAGTTTCTCCTCTTCTTGGAGATTCATGGTTAAATAATATTCCATTACACGCAAAAACATCATAAGCTTCTCTATAGTTTACAGTTATCCAGTAAGAATATAGTTTTGCAGCACCATATGGGCTCTTTGGATAAAATGGTGTTTTTTCGCTTTGAGGTGCTGTTCCTGGAAGTCCTCCAAATAACTCAGATGTTGAAGCTTGATAAAACTTGCATTTTAATCCGCTTTCTTTAATTGCATCTAATATTCTAAGTGTTCCAATTCCATCAGTTTCAGCAGTATATTCTGGAACTTCGAAAGATACTTGAACATGACTTTGTGCTCCTAAATTATATATTTCATCAGGATGAACTTTTTCTATTAATCTATTTAAATTACTTGAATCTGTTAAATCTCCATGATGAAGAAATAATGTTTTATTTCCTATCTCTGGATTTTCAAATAAGTGGTCTATTCTCTTTGTATTAAAAGTACTAGCACGTCTTATTATGCCATGTACTTCATATCCCTTTTTTAACAAAAATTCTGTTAAATATGAACCATCCTGTCCTGTTATTCCTGTTATAAGCGCTTTCTTCATTATACTATTAATACCTGCCCTTCCATTTACTGTACTATTTTTTTCTTGATCTCTTTTATTCTCTCAATATCCTCTTTCTTACCCACGAAAATAATGTCATCACTTTCCACAACAAATACATCAGAAAGTCCAACAACTACTATAGGTTTATCATTTCCAACAACAATATTATTTCTACCATCAATGTTTCTAATTTCACCAACACAAACATTGTTATCTTCATCTTTATTTCTATATCTTTCAACAGAATACCAGGTTCCAATGTCATCCCAGCCAAAGTCACATGGTATAACATACATGTTTTCTGCCTTTTCCATTATTCCATAATCTACAGAAATATTTTCTACTTGTGGGTATTTTTCTTCCAAGATACTTTCAAATTCACTTTCATCAGTACCTGCTATTTGGTTTAATACATCATAGGTTTTTGACAAATATCTTTTTGTAAGTTCTAGCACATTTTTGCATTTCCAAATGAACATACCACCATTCCAAAGGAAATTTCCTTCTTGTAAATATTCCATTGCCTTTTCAGCATTTGGCTTTTCAACAAACTTTTCCACTTTACTTATCCCATATTCATTAATATTTTTTCTCTTTGTTCCACATTTTATGTATCCATATCCTGTTTCCGGCCTATTAGGCTTCATTCCAAAGGTTACAATTGCCTCTTCATCGCCATCTACAAATTCATCAGCAGCTTTTACTGTACGTAAAAATTCTTCTTCATTTACTATTAAATGATCTGAAGGAAGTACAACCATTGAAGCATTTTCATAATATTTATTTATCATAAATGCAGACAAACCAATACAAGGGGCAGTATTCCTACCTACTGGTTCTATAATTATATTTCTAAGCGGCAGACTAGGTAACTGTTCTCTAAGTATATCAACATATCTTTTACCTGTAACCACAAAAATTCTTTCAAGGGGTATAAGTTTTTCAAGTCTCTCAACTGTCATTTGTATCATGGTTCTATCACCAATGAGCTTTAAAAACTGCTTTGGTTTTTCATCTGTAGATAAAGGCCAAAATCTTTCACCTTTACCTCCTGCCATAATAAGTGCACAAAGCATAATTAATCCTCCATACTCGTCTTTATTTTTTATTTCCCCTCATAAGCTCTCATTTGTTAATATTCACCTTTTTTATCTTGCGTGCTCATCCCCAAATAAAACAAAAAATGTTTTAAATATAAGTTTTAAATCAAGCAATGTACTTCTTTCCTTAATATATTTTATATCAAGTCGCATCCATTCTTCAAAACCTATATCATTTCTACCCATTACCTGCCAATAGCAAGTAAGTCCAGGCCTAACTAAAAATTTTTGTTTTTGCCAATCAGTAAAACCTGCTACTTCTGACGGTAAATTAGGTCTCGGTCCAACAAGTGACATTTCCCCTTTTAACACATTAAAAAGCTGAGGTAACTCATCTATACTTGTCTTTCTTATGAATTTTCCTACACTTGTTACCCTTGGATCTTCCTTCATTTTAAACATAGGACCAGACATTTCATTTTCACCCTTAAGTTTATATAATAAATCCTCTGCATTTACTACCATAGATCTAAATTTATACATTTTAAATCTTTGTCCATTTTTACCAATTCTTTCTTGAGCAAAGATAATAGGACCTTTTGAATTAATTTTTATAGCTATAGCAACTATTAACATAACAGGGCTTAAAATAACTATTCCAACAAGTGAACATACAACATCAATAAACCTTTTTACAAAATTATAACCATAACCTCGCTCATAGTAATTTATTGCTTCATAATTTATCTTCTCTTGTAATTCTTCATCTTCATATTGATTTTCAATTTCAGCCGCTTCAACATTCTGCAATTATAAGTCCCTCCCCCGATTTATTAATAAATTATTAAAATAATATTCCAATTAATAAACTTTTATTCCAATTATTAAAAATTTATTAACAACATTCTTAATTATATCATCCCAGTATGTTTTTTCAAGGAAATTAACTTATTTACTTACATTTTCATCCATAATTTTATTTTTTACAATTAAAGTTGCATTTAATCTATGCAAATTTCAAACATTTTCATAAATACTTTTCACTTAAATGCTTGAAATTACATCCATTTTGCAATGCTATAGATAAACCAGTTCAACTATTAAAATTAATTTGCACCAAAATGCCCTGAAGACGGCATTTTGGTACAAATAAATTTCAAGTTTCACAGTGGTTTATCTTTAAGTAAATCTTATTTCCAAAACTCAAAGAACTTCTTTTTCTTTGATATGTATCCCATTTTTAAATTTATATCTTCATTATTTAAAAGAGCTTTTGAATTTTTAGTGATGATTTCATAAACATCTTCATTTAATCTTTTCACATCTTCAAAAGCTTCTTTTATCTTAGGGCATCTTCTTCCAGTTGTATGAGCATCGGAGCCTAAAAAGTTGCATATTCCATTTTTAATTAAATTTTCTGCTGTATTCTTAACTTCTTTTCCGAAAAAACCCTGCACGCTTGTACTTGTTATTTGAAATAAACATTCTTCTTTAATAAATTGATTTATTTCCATATTGTCTTTAATTATAAATTGATATCTTTCTGGGTGAGCTATAATTGGTGTTATTCCTAGGAGCTTTAATTCATATATATTGTCCATTAAATCTTTTGGCTTTGCACCAGTAAGAGAAGTTTCAATAAGCATGTATTTGCTGCCGTTAATAGTTCCAATAATTCCTTCTTTATATAACTCTGTAGTGCATTTATCTATATAAACTTCTTGCCCTTGAATTATTTCTATTGCTATATTTTCTTTTTTAACGGCAGCTTTTAAATTTTCCAAATGCTTTTTTACTTCTTCTAAATTACATTCAAATTTATTTCTATAAAAGTGGGGGGTTGCAACTATTGTCTTTATTCCATCCTCTTGTGCAATTTTAAGCATTTCAAGAGCTGTCTCAATATCCCCAGCACCATCATCTATACCTGGAATCACATGAGAATGTATATCTATCATTTTTTCTTCTTCCTCTTTCCTTTTTTATTATCTTCTTCTCCATAATAATAACCGTAGCCATATCCGTAACCATATCCATATCCGGATTTACTCTTAGCCTTAGTTAAAACTACACCTATTATATTTGCTTTAACATTTACAAGAAGATCTTTTGCTTTAGTTGCCGCATCCTTATCCGCTTGAGCTGATGCAATAACAAGTAACACTCCATCTATAAAGGTGGATAAAATTTGAGCATCTGTAACTGCAATAACAGGAGGTGCATCTACAAGTACGCAGTCATATTCTTCTTTACATTGTTCAATAAAATTCTTCATCTTATTTGAAGATATCATTTCTGCTGGATTTGGTGGTATTGTTCCAGAAGGTATTATGCTTAAATTATCATTATATTTTACAATAACTTCTTCTAATAAAGCTTCTCCTACAAGATAATCTGATAAACCTATTTTATTTGATATAGAAAACTTTTTATGTATAGATGGTTTTCTAAGGTCACAATCTATTAAAACAACTTTTTTACCAGCTTGTGCCATAGTAAAGGCAATATTTCCTATAGTTGTGCTCTTACCTTCAGCTGGACCAGAACTTGTTACAAGTATACTTTTTAAATCGCTATCAAAGGATGAAAATTGTATATTTGTTCTAAGCGTTCTGTAAGCTTCCGTTACAGGTGATTTTGGTTCTTTTTCTACTATAAAAACAGACATTAATTATCCCCCTATTCCTGCATATCTGGCTGGTCTGGTATTATACCTATAACCGGAAGTTCCAAATATTTATTTACGTCATTTTCAGATTTTATTGTATTGTCCATATATTCAAGTACAAAGGCTAAACCTATTGATACAAATAATCCTAAAATAAAAGCAATTGCTACATTTAATGCTTTTTTAGGCTTTATTGGACTTTTAGGAACCTCTGCTTTATTCATTACAGACAATTGCACACCTGAAGTTGGAAATATGTCCTTAGATTTATCTATAAAAGACTCTGTAAGTGCATTTGCTATTTTATATGTTTCCTCTGCATTTTTTCCTGTTATGCTTATGTCCATTATCTGAGTTCCTTGCTGACTTGATGCATTTATCATCTTTGAAAGCTGACCTTCTGTGTAATTTACATTTGCTTCTGATATTGTTGCATCTAAAACAGGTTTTGATGTAACTATTTCAATGTAAGTTTTCATCAAATTTTGATACAGTGTAACATCATTATTATCTAATTTTTCACTTTTATCCTGCTGTGGTCTCCCAACGATTATGCTTGTATTCGCCTGATATGTTGGCTTTATTACAAAGAAGCTTAATAAACCTGTAATAATAATTGCCGCTGCTGTTATTAAGCATATCATTTTTTTTCTTTTAGAAATAATATAAAAGAAGTCTTTTAAATCTAATGTCATTTCTTGTTCTTCCAAAAAAATTCCCTCCCATAATATATGCTAGTCCCTTGATTTTATTGTTGCATAAAAATGCACACTTAATATAATACACATATTAATAGTAACATTCAATTAATTTTTAGTATTTAACATAATAAAGTGGCAAATTTCATTGTTTTTTAACAATTTATATTCTTATAATACTAATTGCTAAGCATAGTGTATGCTTTATACAATTCGCTAAATGAAAGATTTGCAAGTAATATATCTTTTAATTCTGATTGTTCATCACTTGTGAGACCATGGTAAGCATTTTTAGCTGCTTGCACATCCAATGCTTGACTAGGATTATTTAAATAATTATTAAGTGCACTTACCATCAAAACAACTACATTCTTTTCATCAGCATTTGTTACCTTCGGTTCTACCCCTTGAAGATCACTTGAAAATTGCTTAAAAAAAGCTGCATCTGTTGGATTTAAAGTTGTTGTTGTAAAATTCATCTTTGCTTCTTCTGATAAGCTTTTACCAGTTGTTGAAGTTATTCCTTGACCTATTGTAATACTGTAAGTTTTTCCGGCTTCATATCCTGCTGTTGGTGCTGCTATTTCTACTGTTTTTTTATCTGCACCTAACTTAACTGTCACACTTACTGCGTTACCTGCAGCATCTACGACTTTAATATTGTTTCCTATACTGCTTTCATCAACTTCACTGCTAAAAGTTACTGTCCACTTTTTGTCTAAGGCTACATTTGTTTGATCTGCAAAAGTTTTAGTAGTACTTTGGGTGATTTGATTGTCACCTACAACTGCTGCTTTAGCACTGTATGTATAAAAGGCTCCATTAAACAAAAAGACTCCTATAAATATTAGTGCTATAAGTTTTTTAATTTTCAAACTTATCCCTTCTTTCGTATTTATAAAAATTTTAATTCAACTTCTTACTATATTTAAAATTATACCATACACATCTTCACTTTAAAATGATTATTCCATTTTATTTACATAATCCGTCATGAATTTTAGTTGCATTTTTGGTGAAATCCACCTTAATAAAAAAGGTCATCTTTCGATGACCTTTTTTACCTTATTTGGTTTAACCTTTAATTTACTTACTGAATATATTAAATATTCTCTTTGTTACATTTCCCCATATGTCTTCTGCTGTTATTACAAAGCTGTTTAAGCCTTTGTTTAATTTAACATTAGAAGAATATACGTCTACACCGTCTGTTGATGGTGATACTGTAACTCCATTAATAACAACATCTTTTATTCCACTGTTGTCATCAGCTTTAACTTTGATTGTAAATGTACCATCACTGTTTAAAGCTGCATTTGGATCACTTAATATTGTTAATACTGGTGGTTGTAAATCTTTCATTCTTACAATTGTAACATATCTAACTGCTTTGTTTCCAAATATATCACTTACTGATATAGCTACACTGTTTACTCCAAAGTCTAGTGGAACTACTGCAACATAATTTCCACTTGCATTTGTCATGCATGGAAGATTATTTCCATTAACTTGTATGCTTACTGAGCTTGGGTCTACCCCTGATGCATCAGTTGCGTTAAATTCAAGGTTATATGAAGTTGTTCCAGCTTGAACTACTGCACTTGGTATTGTTGGATTAACAAAGTTTACTGTTGGTGGTATTCTATCTGGTATTCTGTTTACAAAGACATATCTTATTGCTTTATTTCCATATATATCTTCTGCAACAATTTGTACTTTATTTGCACCATCTATTAATGTTACATTTCCTGAATACTGTCCATTTCCATTGCTAGTTACTTGTACATTATTTCCATTTGCATCAATTATTGAAACATCCTTCACTCCTGATGCATCTGTTACTGTAGTATCTACTTCATAAGTTTTTTGTGTTGCAGTTACTACGGCACTGCCTGAAATTGGACTTGTTACTACTATTGTTGGTGGTATTTTCTCTGGCGTTACATTTACAGCTACAGTTTGTTCTGCTGTGCTGCCATTTGCATCTACTGCTGATACGTCAATAGTTTGTGCATTAACTCCATTTAAAGTTACTCTTTCACTAAAGAATGCACTTCCGCCAGCTCTATAATTTTGAACTGTAAAGTTTTGTCCATTTATAGTCAAGTTTACTGGACCAACTGCTGCGTTTTGTACAAACCCACTTACATATACTGTTCCATTTGGGAAGGTTTGTCCTGATATTGGTGAAGTTAATTGAACCTTTATTGCTTTTGTATCATCTTTTATTATTTGGAAAGTTTTAGTTGTTGTATTGCCTGCATCGTCCACAACTTTAACTTCAACATTTGTTGTTGTTCCTGTTAAAGCTATATCCTTTGAAAAATCTTTCTTAATATCTGTTGAAATATCTGAAGATACATTTGCTAATTTTTCACCATTAACATAGATATTGTAGCCTAATGAGTTTGTATCATCTACTGTTCCTGCTACTGTATAAGTATTTGTATTTGATCCAACATATATTGTTGATGCAGCATTTGAAGCTGACAATGTTGGTTTTGTAAGTGTTACAGTAGGTGCTACAGAATCACAGTATAAATTTACTGAGTAATTCTTTAATATATTGTCACTGCCATCTGCATTTTTATCTGCTGCGTATACAGGTATCTTATTAAGTCCTTCATTTAAGCTTACTGGTATAGAGAAAGTTAAATCAGAATTTATAGTAACATCTTTCCCACCAATTTTAAATACAGCTGGTATTTTTGTAACGCTTCCTGTTACTACATAGTTTTCCGTTCCAACTAAATTTCCTGCTACTAAGTTATCAAATTTAAGGCTAAAGTCTTGAGCTTGTACTATAACATTTACTGAATTTTCCTCTATAGCATCGCCACTTGCATCAAGCGCACTAACATCAATAGTATGTTTACCTTCTGGTAAATTTAATGGTACAGAAGTATTTGCTGTTAATATTTTATTTGTTTCGTCTGCATCTACTACTACTGAATATTGTGCTATGCTAGCTTTTTCTGAATCTGGAACAGAGAAACTTAATGTTACATTTCCATTATCAAGTAATTGATTATTCTTTAAGCTGAGTGTTAAATTACTTGTTGTTACATTTGTATCATATTCATCTCCGACATTTCCTGCATTATCCATTGGTAATATAGCAATTTTGCTATTTCCTTTTGGTACTGTTACTTCAACATCATAACTTCCGTCTGCATTAGCAGTTGCATTAGTCAATTTTAAAGTTGTTACATCGTCATTTACCATTACTCCAAATTTTGATACACCTGATAAATTGTCTGATGCTTTAATGTTAAGTTTAACTGTTGTACTATTTTCTGTTGTTGAAGAAACTGAAGATACTGTTGGTGCTGTTGAGTCAACTTTTATTGGCATTTTTAATGTTTGCCAAGTTGCTCCATTATAGTCTACTACATCTCTAACTTGATAATAGTATTGACCATCTGGTGCTGTCTCATATTTTCCCGTATTTGAATTATAAATTTTTCCATCCCATAAAAGATTACTATCAATTGTGTATGGACTTTCTTCTGAATCATTAAATTTATTCTTTATTACATTAGATTTTGTATCTATAGTTTTAACCACATTATTATTTGAATCTACTATTTCAGCAACTTGATTCTTTGCATTTCTAAGGTGCGTAAGTGCTGGTATTACATTTTCATTTACAGCATCTGCATTTCCGCTTATAGCTATATCGTCTGGATCTATTGTTGTTCCATCTGAAGCTATTCCTAAGTATGATAATGAACCTTTGCTATCTTGAGTCATTAAAGCTGTGTCACCTAATATTGTGTTATCGCTATCCCATACCGGTGCATCAATAATTGAAGGCTTAGACCAATCTCCATAGAAGCCCATATATGGAATGCCTAATGTTGGTGCTGCAACACCGTCTTCAGTAGAGCCTTCAGGTACAAAACTTATATATCCTTCTGCATAAATTTCCTTTGGTGCTGTAGTTGGTATATTAACTGTAACTGTAACCTGTGTTTGTCCTTTACTTGGTACAGTTACCTTGTTTTTATCAAAGTTTACAGTCGCTCCATCTAATTTAACATCATAAGATTCTCCACTTTGATCCTTTTGTTCTTCTGTCATTACACCACTTAAATCTTTAACATCATAAGTTACATCTGCATTTCCATAGTTTCTAAGATTTAACTTAAAAGTAGCTGTATTTCCGCTTATTTGTCTCAAAGCTACATCTGCTACCCCATCAGCGCCTGTTACAGTTACATAGTCATTAACTGCTGAAAGTGCATTTACAAGACCTGCTCCTTGTCTTCTTGGTGAGTATGGAAGAATATTTGCTGTAGAATCTGTAGAATCTGTTAAAACTGTAGCCGTATTCATTGTTATATTCTTAGCAAGTTTTACTGTATCTTCATTCTTAGGATATCCTTGCTTTTCAAGATTTTGAAGTATAAGAGCTTCTGTTCCAGCTATATATGGTGAAGCCATTGATGTACCTGACATATTCTGATACTGGTTATTATTAGCTGTAGACCATATATTTCCACCAGGTGCTGTCATTTCTGGTTTGAAACTTAAATCTGGAGTAGGACCCCAGGATGTAAAGTCTGACATTTGTCCTGTTGCTGGATTTGGTGAAGTTCCTACATTTCCTTTGAAGTATATCTTTAAACCAGAACCAATTTTGCTAAGTAAACTCATACCATCTTGCTGAGAAATAAATATTGCTGGAATTTTAACTGAAGCATCAGTAACCATACTTACTAGGCCTTCTGGACGATTATCATATACAATAACACCAGCTGCACCTGCTGCTTGAGCATTAAGCTTTTTATTAAGGAAATTAATATTTCCTCTTTTAATTAATGCTATTTTTCCAGTTAAATCTTTTCCAGTAAAATCACTTGTATCACCATATCCACAATCTACAACCTCATATCCACTAGAATTAGTAATTCCATGAGTTTTGTCCAAAGGATTAATTTCAGATGTTGCATATCCAATTGGTGCTGTACTATTACCAGCAGTTGAAGTATAGTCAAAACCATAAGAAGTTACATTTGTATTTTCAAAGGATGCATTTGTTATAGCATCTTCTGTAGTTCCTGGTGTTCCAACTTCTGCTGTATCTGGTGTTTGACTTAAATTATATGGTGTTGTTGAATAATTTGCATTTCCTGCTGAGATAGATACTAAGGTACCTCTTTTTACAGCTTCACTTATAGCAGCTTGCTCTGGATCTTCTGGATCTTGGAAACCACCATCTGATCCTAAACTCATATTTATTACATCTGCACCGTGTGCAACTGAATCTTCTATAGCTGCAATTGTATCATCATCAAAAGCTGATGGCATGTCCGGATTATTTGAGAAAACCTTCATTGCAAGTAATTGTGCTTCTGGCGCAACGCCTTTAACTGCCTTATTTTGAGCAACTTCAGCATCAGTTCCATTAGCTCCTACTATACCTGCAACGTGCATTCCGTGCATTTCTGTTTTTGGATTTCTGTCTACAACGTCATCATTATCATCTGCAAAGTTGTGACCATATGGTACTTTTATTGAGAACTCTGAACCAGCTTTAACAGTTTGAATTTTTGCTTTGCTTGGATCGGTAAGTCTCATATCCTTATGTGTAGCATCTATTCCAGTATCGATGATAGCTACTACCATTCCTTCGCCTTTATATCCTGTTTGCTGAATTGCCTCTGGTATTTTTCCTATTTCTTTAGCAGTATTCATATTAGGATCTACTTTATATTCCTTTGCAACACTAACATGCTTAACCCCAGGCATATTTTCGTAGCTACTAATATATTTTGCTTTAGTTTCAACGCTAAAACCATTTAGTAGTAAATAATATGAATCCTTAATTTTTGCACTTGGATTTATATTTGTTGCTTCTGTTTTATATGTGCTTTGTGAATTTAAAACTTTTTGCTTTAAAGCTGAATCTTGTGAAATTTCTTTAAGTGATTTGCTACCTGCATAATCCTTTAAAGCTTTTTCATTTAATTGAACAATAAGCCTAACACTATCATCAGGCTTGTACTTTGTAACATCAATGTTATTTTTTGTTTTAACCTTTGAAGTTTGAATTTGATTTTGATAAAGTTTCTTTATCGCATCTAATACCGCTTGCTTACCAGCTCTATTCGCTTGATCAGCATTGCTTGTTGCTGCAAACACTCCATTTCCAGCAATAGACGCAGTAAGTGCTGCTGCTGTTAACGAACTTAATATTCTTGTCTTTTTGCTTGTCATAATTTTCCCCCTTTTTATTAAGATAAACTAACCTCAAACTTGATGTTAAGTTATTCATTATTTTAAACATCTTGGTAATAATGAATTTTATTAGTTTACCAACATCTTTTAACCAATTTTAAAAGTTTATCTAATTTTATCATTTTATTAATACAATATCAATATACATATTAAATTATTTATATTTTTCACTATTTATTAATAAAAATTTTGAAACAAAGTACAAAGTACAAAGTATAGAGTACAGAGAAGGATGATTTTTCTCCGCGAGCGTAGAAAAATCTGAAAACTTATTTTTTATTGCTGCGCAATCGTGCCATTAATGGCACTCAGCGAAGCTGCCATTATATAAGTTCTAAGATTTACCTGACGTAAGGAAGGTAAATCCTCCTTCTTTGTACTTTGTACTTTGTACTTTATACTTTGTTTTAAATTATTTGTCTTGATAAATTGGTGGTTCAATACCATTTTCTGTTGGAATTTTATTTATTCTATCTAAAAGATATTGTTTTAATTTTGATTCTGGTAATATTAATGTACTACTTTCTGCTTTTGCCACATCAACAATTTTATGGCTTGCTTCTGCATCATTAACTGCGTTAACCGCATTTTTTATATTTGCTTTAGTTTCATCTGTAATATTTTTGCTAGCTAATTCATCAATCAACTCGTTTAAGTCATTAAGCCTTTTGCTAAGCATATTTTTACTTACACCTTCCATTAAATTATTTACAGCTTGTTCTGCCTCCTGAACCGCCTCACTGGATATTGTTCCTTCTGCATTATGTACTAAATTTTCTGAAACTTTAATTTTTGCTTCTTCATCCTTACTGCAAGTATTAAACGGTATAATTATATTTTTACTAAGTACTTTGCTATCTTCACTTAGCAATTTTTTATCAATATAAATATAATATTCTGAATTATAATTATATTTTTGTACTGGCGTTATTGCTATAGAATGCAAATCATCACATTCCGTTACCTTGATAGCAATTTTATTATTGTTATCATCGTATACACTTATGCAAGCTGCATTGCTGCTGTCAATTTGTACTTCCTTATTAAAAGTAATTGTCCAAACTTTATCTAAAAGTGCATCATCTTGTTCTTTTAACTCTGTATAATCTTGTGGATAATTAAAGTTTGCTGCATTACATGTAGTTAACGGAATACTTAAAACTATGATAATTGAAAGTAGAAAATAAAAAATAGATTTCTTTTTCAATTTAACTTCCCCCTTACTTAGAAAGCAATTCACAGTTCACAATTCACAATAAGTTGTTAGATTTTCTGCTTCGGCAGAAAATCATCCCCACCATTGTGAATTGTGAATTGTGCATTGATAATATTACCAGTATATCAAGAAAATTTATGATTTTCAACTATAATTTAACTTTTTATATGGCATAAATATTAATTTCTTAAAAACCTTTCAAATCATTTATGCATATACAACTTGGAACATTGAAATTGCAAATACCAAGTTTATCCTAACAGCAATACTTTTCAATATATATTAATATAAAAAAATAAGAGAAGAACTTTCGTTCTTCTCTTTTTTTACTTAAACTATATTATTGTATAGCTAAAGTGTAAGTTACAGGTGTATATCCTGCTGGTACTCCAAAAGAAACTGTTGCTGTTACTCCAGCATTTGCTAAATCTCCAAGAGTAATTGCACTATATGGTTTGTTTAATGCAACACTAAGTGCAGTCTTTAATGCAGTTGCATCTGCAGCTTTTGTTAAAGTATAAGTATTTCCACTAAATGTAACTGTTATGTTGCTTGGTGCAGCATAATTAGATATATTAGCTAAAATATTTGCTTTATTTAATACATTGCTTAATAAAACTGATTTTCCAGTTGCAGATAAAGTAGTTGTTAATGTAGTTCCATTAGCTACAACTAATCCATTATTAGTTCCAAGTATATTTTGTGCTATACCTTGTACTGCTAAATTTCCAACATTAACTTGGATTGATATTGGAGCTATAGTTGGATCAGTAAATCTGTAAGTTAATGTAGTAGTTCCTACACCCTTAACTGTATAGTTGTTATCATCTAACACAGAATGATTTGATGAGTATACATACATTACTTCAGAAGGCATTACAACATTAGTAAAATCTGAAGCAGTTGCAACTGTTCCATCTTTATATTTTGCTGATAACTTAGCATATACTGCTGCTTTAACATCTAAGTTTGCTGGTACTTCAACAGCAGTAGCATTAGCTGAAATACTAACAACTGGATTAACTACAGTTGTATTAACTAAAGAAACATTTACTGTTCCAATTGTTAATGATCCTTCTTTAACTGTAACTATATCTGTTCCAGTTGTGTTTTTAGTACTCTTAGTAGTATCTACTGTAAATGTTCCATTATTTTGATCTAAATAAATTCCTGCAGTAGATCCTGTAGATTCAGTTGTAAATGTTGTAGTTGGTGTAACATCTGCAACGTAGTTTCCGCTAGCATCTACAGTATAAACTTTATATTCTGCATCAGTATTCTTTGCTGCTGCATTTAAATCTATCTTTCCATCATCAAGAGTTACAATCTTATATCCTGCAACAGCGCTTGGTTTTACAGCTGTTACTGGTATAGTTAATGTAGCTGTAGTTTGAGCACCAGTAAATGAATCAGTAGTAGTATAATTTACTGTTACTGTAGTAGTTCCTGCTGCAACGCCAGTAATATCAACGCTATTGCTAGTATTTGTTACTGTTGCAACTTTTGAATCAGCTGAAGTTGCTGTTAAAGTTCCACCAGTTATTGCATTTCCATATTGATCTTTGAAAGTAAGATTAACTACTTTATCAAATCCATTGGAAACTGAAACTGCTGTTGTATCAGGAGTTATTGTAGTTGCAACTGGATCTGCTTTAACAACTACTGGAATAGTCTTGCTTGCTGTTCCATTAGTAACATTAACATAAGCTGTTCCTGCTGCTACTGGTGTTACTACTCCTGTAACTTGATCAACTGTAACTACTGAAGGATTTAAAGATGTAAATGTTGTTCCAGTTGGAGTTGGATTAACAGCGTTTCCACTTACAAAATCATTTCCATATTGATCTTTAAATGCTGCTTGTAATGTAGCTTGGCCGTATAATTCATTTGATTTACTATCAAACATAGTTCCATTTAAATATAATGTAGCAACACCATTATCAGTTGCAGTACCATCTGTTAAATTAAATGTATTTACAGTTGTAGCAACTGAATTAGCTACACTTAATTTAACTTGTTGAGTTGCTATTGAAGCATTGTCAGTTATAGAAGCTGTAACAAATACAAATCCTCCATTAGCTAATGATACCTTTGATACTCCATCAACAAGTGCTGTTGAAGCTGTGAATGTAACATCATTTAAGTAATCTGGTGTTATATCATTTCCATTAGCATCAGTTATAGTGATGTAGTTCTTTAAATCTACTGTTCCTGAAGGTATTGTAGTTGTTTTGAACTTAATTGCTGCTGGTTTTGCTTTAGCATAAGTTACTGAAGTATCTTTAGTTGTAAGAGTTGTACCATCAGCTGCTGTAATATTTTGTGCTGTAACTGTATAAGTAGCTCCGTCAGTTAATGCATCATATAATACTACGTCTACTGAAGTTGGATCAGTAGTTTCTGATGTTACTGTATTTACATATTCTTGGTTTCCGTTAGCATCTTTAACAACAAAGTTTATTGGTTGTAAACCACTAACTGGTTTGCTGAATGTAACTTTTAATGTTGTAGCACTTGTAGCTGTTACTGATTTTACAGAAAGACCTTCTGGTGTAACAGTTACTTGACCATCTGATCCAACTGCTACATCTGAAACTGGGTTAGATGGTGTAATTACATCTTTGCTAGTTGATGTGTAAGCATTTAAATCAAATGCAGTTCCTACTAATTGGGCATTTTCAAAAGCAGCTTGAACCTTTGAGAAGTCAATATATCCTGTTACGTCGTCCTTTAAAGCTTCAATGCTTCCGTTCTTTAAATTAGTTAAATAATTTTGGTATAATGCACCTTTTGTAGAATCCATTTGATAATCATCAAAAGCGCCTGTTAATGATTGAAGATTGTAAGAATAATCATTAGTTCCGCTTTTTACTACTACGTCAGTAGTTTTAGCAAAAGCTGTTGTTCCTAAAGCTGTTGTAATTAAACCAGCTAAAGCAGCTGTTGATAAAACTGATACGATTTTTTTATTGTTAGCCATGTAAACTTACCTCCCTATAATAAAAGAAATATTTATAATTATTTTAATTTATAACTTATACTATTTTGCAGCTACAGTGTAGTTTGCTGCTGTTGTTAAAGCAGTTGCATCTACAGTGTTAACTGTTCCGTAGAACACTCCATTAGTTGCACTGTATTTAAGTGCTGTTCCACTAAATGAAACGTTGTATAATGTTTGATCAACTCCGCCAGCTAACTTTACTGTTACAAAAGTTTGTCCTGGTAATAATCCTGGTTTTGTAGTTATTGTAGTTGTATCTACAGAAGCTGCTGTTGGTGTTGGTGTTGGAGTTGGTGTTGAAGTTGTAACTGTATAACTAGTTGGATCTCCTAAAAGTTTAGCATCAACTGAGTTAACTGTTCCATAGAATACTCCATTAGTTGCACTGTATTTAAGTGCTGTTCCTTGGAATGAAACACTGCAAGTTGATTGATCAGTTGTTCCAGTTAATTTTAATGTTACAAAAGTTTGTCCTGGTAATAATCCTGGTTTTGTAGTTATTGTAGTTGCATCTACAGTTGGTGTAGTTGATACTGGAGTTGCAGCTTTAACTGTAACAGTTGTTATAGACCATCCATCTCTTGCAGCTGTCTTATTAACATCTGGTGCTGACCAAGCTATTACTTCATAAGTTCCAGCTTCTGCTGGAGTCCAATCAACTGATGTAGCATATGTGCTGTTTAATACAGTTTGATTAGTAATATCTTTTCCAAGTTCTCTAACTACTAATTTGTATTTAGCTCCATTATTTTGTCCTGCAAAACCTTTGAATGTTACTTTTTGTCCTGCTACAAATGAATTTGAACTAAATGCGAAATCGCTATCCATATCATTGTAGTTTCCCTTGCTAGCTATAGCATTGAAACGTGTAGTTTTAACTATATCAAATTTTTGTTCTGTACCAGTTTTTGTACCATCATCAACTCCATTACTGTTGATGAAATGTCCATATGAGTTTGTTCCAGCAGTTCCTGCTACTTTAGCATATACAGCTACACTGTATTGTCCTTTTGCAAAAGTAAATCCTGATTTAACTGGAATTGCATATGGTGAGTTATTTCCACTTACTGCATCTGTGTAACCAACGTTACCTTTTCCATCTACTGACACTACTTGCCATTTTGCATTTGGATCAGTTGTTGATTTAACCCATAATTCATATTGTACTTGTCCATTGTAGTTTGTATCTACAACCATAGAATCTGCTTCACCGGCAACTAACATTGATCTTTGTGCAAAGAAGTAATTAAAACTTTTAAGTGCACTAGTTGGAGCAGTTGCTGTTGCAGTTGCTACTACTGTTGTAGCAGCCTTTGCTGGTTTAACAGCTACTAATGAAGTTGAAACTAAAGCTGCTGTTAAAACTAAACCTAATGTCTTTTTGAAATTCATTTACAAATCCCTCCTACTTATTAAGTATCTAACTATAAAATATAAAATATAAAATTAAAAGTTAATATTCACAAAAGTATCTGTAAATATTATCTTAGTTTAAACCCTTTACTCCCCAATAAACTAATGTACTTCGATATACAATTTTTTACTTTTATTGAAAAAATAATGTATTTTTAAGTATAAACGGTTTAAGCAATTTTACCACATAAGTATACACTAGTTGTCCATATTTTTCAATATAAAAATAACTTTATATCCAAATAAACGCTTTAATATTATTTATCAATATTATTTGCTTGCTCATGTAATAAAATTTACAGCTTACAGCTTTACTAATTATACTTAATTTATTATATATCTTTTATTTTAAAATAGCAACATATGTTATATATTTCATTAAAATTATTATGTTTATCAGAGTATATTATATATTTCGTTATAAATCGTCATAACTTTATAATGTAAATCTTGGTGATATTGATTAATTTTTCTTATGCTACGCTTTTATAAGTTTGTAGATATTTTTTTGTAACTGCGTAAGCAATGAAAAATAAGTTTTAAGATTTTCTGTAGCAAGGCGGAGGAAAATCCTCCGCCACTGTACTCTGTAATCTGTACTCCGTACTCTATTTTTAAATTTTATTTGTATTCCTTAGCTTTTTCTTCTCCGTTTAATACTCTGAGTCCGCCTTGTGTTAAAGCTAAAAGTTCATCTTCGCCGCCATATTGAACAACTGGTGCTATGAATTTTACTCTGTCTCCTATTGCTTTGCATACATGTTCATTGTAAGCAATACCGCCTGTTAAAAGTATTGCATCTACTTTTCCACTTAAAGCAGCTGCACATTTTCCTATTTCTTTTGCTACTTGGTATGTAAATGCTTCATATATAAGTTTGCATTCTTTGTCCCCTTCAAGAGCTTTATCAACAACACCTTTAAAATCAAGTGTGTTTAAATATGCAACAACTCCGCCTTTACCATTTATCTTTTTCATAACTTCTTCTAAAGTATATTTTCCACTAAAGCATAATCTAACTAAATCTCCTGCTGGAACTCCGCCGCTTCTTTCTGGTGAGAATGGACCATCTCCATCAAGTGTGTTGTTTACTTCTACAACTCTTCCATTAGTGTGAGCACCTACTGAAGTACCACCACCCATATGAGCAACTATTAAATTAAGTTCTTCATATTTCTTTCCATTTTCTTTTGCATATCTCTTTGCAACAGCTTTTTGATTTAAAGCATGGAATATACTTTTTCTTGGTACATCTGGCATTCCAGATACTCTTGCGATGTCATCAAGTTCATCAACAACAACTGGATCTACTATAAATGCTGGAACCTTTATTTCTTTTGCAATTTCGTTTGCAATGATTCCGCCAAGATTTGAAGCATGCTGGCCTTGAACTCCAACTTTAAGATCTTCAAGCATTGCATCGTTAACTGCATAAGTTCCGCTTACTATTGGTTTTAAAAGTCCGCCTCTTCCAACTATTGCATTTAAAGAGCTTACTTCTATGTTTGCTTCTTTTAAAGCATCAAGTATAACACCTTTTCTGAAAGCTAATTGATCAAATATTGTTTCATACTTTCCTATTTCTTCTGCTGAATGTCTTAAAGTTTTTTCAAATACTTCTTTTTCATCTTCATATACACCAATTTTAGTTGATGTTGATCCAGGATTTATTATCAATAATCTATACATTTGTATTCCCCCCAAACTTTTTATCTACTATTTACTGCTTGCAACAAGTGCAGCAAGTGCTATTGAATACATTTTTGTTTCATGGCTGTCTGCTCTTGAAGTAAGTACAACTGGTGCTGATGTTCCTACAAGTAAGCATCCGTTTTTAGAATGAGTTGTATATGTTAAAGTTTTGTACATAACGTTTCCTGTTTCTATATTTGGCATTAAAAGAATATCTGCTTTTCCTGCAACTGGTCCAGTTACTTTTTTGTGATGTGCTGCTTCTTCTGATAATGCAATATCAAGTGCTAAAGGTCCATCAACTATGCAGCCCTTTATTTGTCCTCTATCGCTCATTTTAGCAAGCATTGCTGCATCAAGTGTTGCTGGCATATTTGGATTTACAACTTCAACAGCACAAACTGGTGCTACTTTTGGTTCTTCTATTCCAACTGCATGTGCTACTTTAACTGCGTTGTTTATTATTTGTACTTTATCTTTAAGTTCTGGGTACATATTAAATGCAACATCTGTTAAAAATAAAAGTCTATCAAAGTTTTCAGTTTCAAATATTGCAACATGTGACATCAATTGTCCTGTTCTAAGTCCAACTTCTTTATTTAATACTGATCTTAAGAAAGTAGCTGTATCAACAAGTCCTTTCATAACCATGTCTGCTTTTCCTTGAGATACTAATTCTACTGCTTTTAATGCAGCTTTTTTTACATTAGGTTCATTTACTATTTCAAATTGATTTATGTCCATTCCTATTTTTAAAGCTATTGATACTATTTCATCGTGATCTCCTACAAGTATAGCATCAGCAATACCATTCTTTTTAGCATCCATTATTGCTTGAAGCACAGGCTCGTCTTGAGCTACTGCAACCGCAACTTTTTTCATTTCTCTACTTTTAACTTTTTCAATAATTTCATTAAAACTTTTAATCATTAATGTGCACCCTCTCTTTTTTTAATTCACAATTCACATTGCTCTTATTCTTTATTTTAACAAACTTTTTAGCAAAAACTGTTTTTTTCAGAATATTCTGTCCTACCTGTATTTTCCCATAATACTTTCTGCTACTTTAATTCCATCTACTGCTGCAGATATTATTCCCCCTGCAAATCCTGCTCCTTCGCCAGCTGGATACAAGCCCTTTAGAGAAATGCTTTCAAATTCTTCGTTTCTTGTTAATTTAACTGGTGCTGATGTTCTAGTTTCAATACCTGTCATTATGGTATCTTCATCCATAAATCCTGTTATTTTTTTATCAAAATTCTGAAGTCCTTCTTTTAAAGCTGATATTACATATTGTGGTAAACATTTTGAAAGCGCTGTAAGTTCATAACCAGGCATATAGGTTGGTTTTACACTTCCAATTTTTGTACTTGTCTTATCCTTCATAAAGTCACCAACAAGCTGCAATGGTGCATGAAAATTGCTGCCGCCTGCTAAATATGCAAGATGTTCATAATATCTTTGAAATTCCATTCCCCAAAGAGGATAAGCTTCATTTAAATTTTTAAGTTCTGGTCTATGTTCTTTGCAAAATTCTCTTCCATTTTTAAAATCGTCACCATCTACAGTTACAACAAGTGCAGAATTTGCATTTTCCTTATCTCTTTTATAATTGCTCATACCATTGGTTACAAGCCTTCCATTTTCTGAAGCTGCTGCTACAACCTCTCCACCTGGACACATACAGAAGCTATACACTCCCCTGTTATCTAAGGTTGTATGAGTAAGTCTATAATCTGCTGCTTTAAGGGCTGGATGGTCTTTATATTTTCCATATTGATTTTCATTTATTAATTCTTGAGGATGCTCTATCCTAACTCCAATTGCAAATGGTTTTGGTTCCATAAATATTTTATTTTTATAGAGCATTTCATAAGTATCTCTTGAACTATGTCCTATTGCAAGTATTAAACATTCACAAGGAATTTCAGTTCCATTTACCACAACTCCCTGGAGCTTATTTTCTTTTATAATTAAATCTTCAAGCTTACTATTAAATAGTATTTCTCCTCCAAGTTTTATTATATTTTCACGTATGTTTTTAACTACCTTCTTTAATATGTCAGTTCCTATATGTGGTTTTCCTTCGTAAGCTATTTCTTCTGGTGCACCATTTTTCACAAATTCCTCTACAACAATATTGCATCTATTGTCTTTTATCCTAGTTGTAAGTTTTCCATCTGAAAAAGTTCCTGCACCACCTTCTCCAAACTGCACATTTGATTCTGTATTCAAATTTCCTGTCTTCCAAAAGTTATCAACAGTTTTTGTTCTATCCTCTACTTTTTCCCCTCTTTCAATTATAAGCGGTGCATAACCGTTTTGAGCAAGTATTAAGCCTGCAAACATTCCCGCTGGTCCCATACCAACAATTACAGGTCTATGCTTAAGCACCATATTTCCAAATTTAAATTCTCTTTTTTCATCACTTTTTTCTTTTCTTACATCGCTATCGTGGATCCTTGCCAAAAGCTTATCTTCCGTATTACATTGAACTTCAATTGTATAGTTAAATTTTATTGTATTCTTTTTTCTTGCATCTATAGACTTTTTTAATATCTTGATGCTTTTAAATTCTTTTTCCGATATTCTAAGCTTTTTGGCAGCTCTTTTAGGTAGCTCATTTATATCATCATCTATATCTAAATTTATATTGCTTATTCTAATGCTCATTTTTACTGCTCCTTTATTGTTTTGATATTACAACAGTTATTTTTTCAGGATTTTGGGACACCGTTTTAACATTTGGCGGCAAGGTTAAATTTACTGGTAAGGTATATGTGCCTTCTGCAAGATTATTTAAATCTACAGCTGCTTTAACATCACTACTTGAAATGTTATTGCCTCCTGAAACTACCACACTAGCAGTTCCCGAGCTTAATTGTGCTTTAAGTCCAGTTCCTAAATTATTATATGTTATATTTACGTTAAAATTTTGATTGTTAACTGCTGAACTTGAACTCGTCACACTTTGTGTTTTTATTTTAACTGTTATTTTCCCATCATCATTTCCTACAAAGCTTATTTTATCTGGTGCTACTAAATTTACCTTAATTTCTGTATCTCCAGTTATTTTACTTAAATCAATATTTTCAGTATCAATACTATTTACTTTTTCAAGTTCACTTTTACTTCCCATAATATCAACGGATGCTTGGTCTGGAGTAATTGATATTATGCTAAGCCCTTTTGGCAGCTGACCAGAAGTTTTCACATTTATAGGAACATTTTTTGCTTTTCTTATTGGTACTTTTACTTCTATTAAATTAGGTTGCACTTTTACATCACTCAATAGATTACCTTTATCATCTATTGCCTGTGCCTTAACTTTAAGATCCGCATCGCTACTTAAATTTTTTATATTCACATTTACTTCAACATGATTTACAAGCTTAACATCCCTAGCTGGGCCACTTATAGTTACATTTTGTGGACTAACTGATGGCTCATATGAATATAGTCCCCCCAAAGGTCTTCCTTCAACATTAGTTTTAACTGCTACTGTTTTTTGAGCATATTCATCTATATCTACATCTACCCACAAGCCTTCTGTTTGAACTACATTTATATTATCAGGAGACCGTTCTATTTTCACTGGAATCCTATTTATTCCCTTTTTTAAGGCATAGGAACTTAAATCTGCAACTAATTTAAAATCATCTGTCTTTACTCCGTATAATTCCTCAGAGTTTCCTCTAAGCGTAAGTGTAACACTAAAATTTTGGTTAGGTACAAGCACAAAATTATTTTGCTTTAGATAATCTTGATTCGTAACCTGTACAGTAACATTTTTAAGTCTATATGTTTTTATTGGATTTTCATAATTGGTTATGTAGAGCCAAAGACAAAAGGACGCTATTAAACAGAATATTTTAACTACTAGTTGTTTTCTCCTGCTTTTTTCCATCTTTTCACCTTCTCTTTTAATGAACTTTTTTTATTGTATCTATTTTTAATTATTCTCATAAGTAGTGATTTTAATTTTTCCTTATTATAGTTTCTTGTTAGTTTTCCGTTTATAGCTAATGATATATTTCCTGTTTCTTCTGATACTATTATTACAAGTGCATCTGAGTTTTCCGATATTCCAATTCCTGCTCTATGCCTAGTTCCCAGCTTTTTATTTAAATCATTATTTGCTGTGAGCGGCAAAAAGCATCCAGCTGCAATTATTCTGCCATTTCTTATTATTGTTGCACCATCATGAAGCGGCGTATTTACAACAAATATATTTTCCAAAAGTGCTGATGACACTATGGCATCTATTCTTGTTCCTGTTGCTATAATGTCTTCAAGTCCTGTTTCTTGTTCCAATATAATAAGTGCTCCTGTTCTTGTCTCCGATAAACTTTCTGCACAATTTACCACTTGATCTATAATCTTTTCTGTTTCTTCTACATTTTCAAGCACATGATTTTCACTAAAAGCAGTTCTTCCTAGCTTTTCAAGAGCTCTTCTGATTTCTGGTTGAAATATAATTATTATAGAAAGAACTCCTATTGTAATTGTTCTTTGCAAAATCCAATTAAGCATCGTAAGATTAAGTATTTCACTTATTGGAATTAACACAACTATTAAAACTATTCCTTTTAATAATTGCTCTGCTCTAGTTTCCTTTATTAGCATATAGGCTTTATAAAAAATAAATGATACCACGAGGATATCCATAACCGACCATATGCTTATATTTTTTAGTGCCCCTTCTGTAATGTTTACTATATCCATGTTATCACTTCCATTTCTTCAGAGTACAAAGTACAGAGTACAATGAATGATTTTTCTCCACTATCGCTACGAAAAATCTTATAACTTATTATTTTTAAGATTTTCTGCTTCAGCAGAAAATCCTCCTTCATTGTGAATTGTGCATCGTGAATTGTGAATTTCACAATTGCTTTATCTTTATAGATATAGCAGCTCAACTATTAAAATTCATGTGCACCAAAATGCCTAGAAGACGGCATTTTGGTACAAATAAATTTTAAGTTTCACAATGTTATATCTTTAATTATACACTATGAAAAGTCAATATAATATAAATATTTTATTAATTTGAGAACTTCGTCGTTTTTAAATTAATACTAATTCTTTTAATTCACAATACACATACTAGGGGTTTGGGCTTTAGCCCATGTAAATTCATGAACCCATGTATATTAATTTCAAATTTACCAAACAAAAATGTATGCATATTATCAAACCTTGCCTAGGGGTTTGGGCTTTAGCCCATGTAAATTCATGAACCTATGTATATTAATTTCAAATTTACCAAACAAAAATGTATGCATATTATCAAACCTTGCCTAGGGGTTTGGGCGTAAAGCCAATGTAGGTTATTTAACTTAGTAGAAGTACTTTCAATAGTAGTGCAATAAAACTTTGTATATTAATAAACTTTCGTCAGAAAAATCTTAAATTATAATCTTCGCTTAGCACCATAAATGGTGATATTGCGTAAGCAATAAAAAAATAAGTTTTAAGATTTTCTGCAGCAAAGCGGAAAAAAATCATCCTTCATTGTGAATTGTGCATTGTGAACTGTGAATTGAAAAACATAGCTGTCAGGATAAATTTAGGATTTGCAATTTTTAATTTCCGAGATGTGTATCTATATATACAAAAAATAAGTACAAATATAGATATGCCAGTTCAACTATTAAAATTCATTTGCACCATAATGCCCAGAAGACGTCATTTTGGTACAAATGAATTTTAAGTTTCACAATGTTTTATCTTTAACTGTACTTATTTCAATCCTAAATTCAAAATCATATGTTTTAGGCATCTTAAAAAAATAGCCGAAAGTTGGACTTGTTATTTTCTTTAAGATGCCTTATTTAACTTTTCTGCTTTCAAAAATTACGTCGCATATTTATTAATTATCCTCTCTACATGTGCAACTTTTGTAGTTGAGATTATATATTTCTGCTTTATGGATATTGTTACTGTGCTGAATTGATCTTACCACAGAATAAATCTCATCTTGCCTTTTCTCCATAATATCGAGTTTCTTATCTACTCCATCAAGCCTCTTGTCTATATCCTTTAGTTTTCTTATCCATATTTTTCACTACCTATAGCCTAAGTGTTTTAATTTTACCATCAAGTATTTTATATTACAATATGAAACTTTTTCCAATTACATCAATTCACAATTCACAGGTCACAATCCACCTTCATTGTGAATTGTGCATCGTAAATTGTGAATTGATTTAATCATACTTTAAAACTATTCCCCATATACTTATAGATGTAAGAATATAAAAGCAGAGTACAGAGTACAGATGACAGAGTACAGTGAAGGATGATTTACCTTTCGCTTTGCTTAGGTAAATCTTAAACTTAATGTTGTCAGCTTCGCTGAGCACCATATATATCACGATTGCGTAAGCAATAAAGAAAATAAATTTTCAGATTTTTCTACGCTCCCGTAGAAAAATCATCCTTCACTGTACTCTGTACTCCGTACTTTGTACTCTGCATTATCTAAGATTGGAGGGTGCTATGAAATTAAAATTAAATCCAAAGCTATTAAAGTCTTCTTTTTTTACCTTTTGCATTGTAATGATAATCTTTTTATCCTTCTTTATAATTTACAGCATACTTTCCTTAACCAAATACAGCCCAATTCAAAAGCATTTAGTTATACTTATTTCTGATATAAATTCTGCAAATGCTAAATCTTCTTTGTTAAACTCTTACAAAAACATAAATTCTAATGCTACAAAAGCTCAACTTAATAAAATCACAACTAATCTAAGTAAAGCACAGAATAATTTAAATTCCTTACAAGTGGATGACAAATATAAAGAGTTAATTACAAACTTAAAGAATGGTTTAAAAAATAACATTTTGTTGTACAAGCAGCTCTCAGCTTGTTTTAATAATCCTGATTCACCAGACATAGATTCTTCTATAACAGCTTTAAATAACTTTCAAGCACTAACAACAAAATACTATTCCAAAATAAAAGTAAATAATGCTGATTTTAATCTGCCAAAGGAAACCTTTAAATTCGTAACTAATTCTATAACATATTTTTCAGAAAGGGAGAGAACTAAGAGAGATGAAAGCTTTGAATCATCAGCCGACAGTGAATTTAATAGTACAATAGATGATTCTATAGAAAAATTTAATTCAATAAGAACTAATTTTACAAATTATGCAGTTCAGGCTAGAAATAAGAACATGACATATGATAGCGCATTAAATAAAATTGATAAAAATTATGAAGCATTTCAAGAATTAAAAAGTGATTTAACCAATATAAGTGTTCCTGAAAATAGATTTGATACCTATAAAGCCTTTAATGTAATTTTAAGTGAATATGATTCCTACATAGAAAGTTTTACTTCTGCAATAACATGTGAGGCTAATTCTAAAGATAAATTTATTGGAACTTCTGACATAACTGATTTGTATAAGGAATCAACAAACAAATTCAACAAAATAGCAACCGACTATAATAAATTTGTAAAAAAATACAATTCAGAAAAAAACAAATAGATTTACTTATTTTTATTTTATGTATGAATTATTTTTATTTTTCTGTGCATAATATCAATAGCCTAAGTTTAACAAAAACGGGGAAACCATATTTTGGGGTGAATCACATTTTATGTGTAGGTTATGCCTTTACCGAACCCGTCAGCTAACCTCGTAAATAAAGGGAGGAAATTTAATGAAAAAAACTATTTGGGCTATTGCTTTATTTATTTTTATTGGTGATTTATTATTAGCCTATAATGCAAAAGCATTTTCACCAATGAAGGAGGTCACTAAGGACTACAAAATATTAAAACTTCAAAGTGATGCAAATTCCAAAAATCTATATGATGAAAAAGTTGATGCTGTTCAAGTTTTTAATTACAGCGGAAAACCTATTTATGTTACTAACAAAGATGTTGATTTAATGGCTCAGGTTGTTTATGCCGAAAGCTGCTCTGAACCATATGAAGGTAAAGTTGCTGTTGCCTCTGTAATTTTAAACAGATTGCAAAATCCTAAATTCCCAAAATCAGTTAATGAGGTTGTTACACAAAGATATGCTTTTTCTTGTGTTAGAGATGGTAAAATATCTGTAACGCCTACAAAAGATTGTTATACTGCAGTATTCGATGCTTTAGAAGGAAAAGATCCAACTTCAAAAGCCACTTACTTTTATAATCCTAAGATTTCAACATCCACATGGATGAATAATATAGCCAAATATAATGTAAAGAATATAGGCCATCACGTATTTTTCATAGCCAACTAAATCAATTCACAATTCACAGTTCACAATACACAATGAAGGTTGATTTTTCTCCGCAAGCGGACAAAAATCTAATAATTAATATATTTTAAGATTTTCTGCTTCAGCAGAAAATCATCCTTCATTGTGAATTGTGCATGGTGAACTGTGAATTGATTTAGTTTATAATGTTTAAATCTTGCCTATAAAACAATTACTAGTGTAACAGTTCTATTTACTTTAGTATAGAAGAAAGTTCTTCAACTGCATTAAGTGCTGCAACTTGACCTTCTCCAACTGCCTTCATATATTGATATGGCTTTCCTGTACAATCGCCAGCTGCATAGCATCCTTCTATATTAGTTTCCATTTTTCTATTAACTTTTATGTGCCCATCTTCCATTTCAAGTCCAGGTACTAATTGCTGTGGAGGTGCACTATCTTTTAATATAAACACACCGTCTGTACTTATTTCAGTATTTTTTAATACTAACTTTTCTACCTTACCGCTACCTACAATTTCTAATGGCTTATCTTTTACAATTTCTACTTTATCATTTAATTCATATTCATCCTTATACATAGGTATATAATAAACCTTATTAGCCATTTCACTAACATAATTAGCTTCACTTTCAGCTTCTTTATTGTACCCTAATATAGTTACAATTTTATTTCTATATAAAGGTGCATCACAAGTAGCACAATATCCAACACCTCTACCTAATAGTTTATCTTCACCTTCTATAGGTTTAGTATGTTCAATTCCCAATGCTAAAATTACCTTTTTAGCCTCATATGTTTTATTTGCTGTCATTATTGCGAAATATTCTCCCATTGCATATATATTATTTACTTTTTCAGTATTTATGTTTATATTCATATCATCTATATGCTTTTGAAATTTATCTCTAAGTTCAGTACCTGATATTCCATAAAATCCAAGATAATTATTAACTTTAGGTGCTAAAACTAAACTTCTACTTAGATTTGAGTTTCCAAAAATAATTATATTTTTATTTCTAACTTTAGCATTAATTGCGGCAGATAATCCTGATGGTCCACTTCCTATTATAGCTATATCATATCTTTCCATAGTTTTCCTCTTATTATATGTGTTTTTCTATTTCGCTTACCATAGATTGTTTAGGTCTAAAACCAACAAGAGTATCTACAGGATTACCATTTTTAAATATCATAACAGTCGGTATACTTGCAATTTTAAATTTATTTGCTGCCAAAGGATTCTCATCAACATTTACCTTTACAAACTTAACTTTCTCATCTAATTCATTTGATATTTCATCGATTACTGGTCCAAGCATTTTACAAGGTCCACACCATGGTGCCCAAAAATCTACCACTACAGGTTTATCTTGAGTTCCTACTTCACTTTCAAAACTTACATCATTAATTTCCTTTACCATATATAATTCCTCCTAATATACCCCCATGGGGTAGCTTTTTATTGTTATTATTATTTTAGCACTTAAAAAGAAAATGTCAATACAGAGTAGAGAGTAGAGAGCAAAGAGTAGAGTGAAGGTTGATTTATCTTCCTTACGTCAGATAAATCTAAAAACTTAATTTTCTTTAGCTGCGCTGAAGGAATAAAGAGCTTCTATAAATTCAAATAATTTTGCTGCCTACGGCAGAAAAATTTTCATTCACTCTACTCTCTACTCTCTACTCTCTACTCTAATTTTTACTCTTTTAAAATTTCTTGTATTATAGAATTAATATAAAACGACTTAGGGTACTTTGTGATAAGTTCATTTGCATAAGTTTTTGCTTTCACTTTGTCTAAATCCTTATATATTACAGCCAATTCATATAAAACTGTTTCTTCATAGCTGCCGTTCTTAAAATTAGAATCATACTGTGTATAATATTTTATAGCGTTTTCAATGTCGCCTGTATTTTTATATGAAGTGGCAAGATAATATATTACATCGGCATATACATAATTATTACTTCCATATTTATATGCTTTCAAAAAGTTTTGTTCTGCATTTGCGTAATCGCTTTTTGAAGCATAGCTACTACCTGTTCTATAATAATATTGTACGCCATCATTTTTAAGAATCTCTAATGCCTTAACCATTATTACTTTATCATTAATACTTAGTTCTTTGTTTGCAAAATTTTCTGCGTAATAATAAATTTTTTCATAATCCTTATTGTTAATAGCTGCCAAAAGTTCTTCGGATTTAAATACATTTTCTGATGCTTTATTATTTTCTACAGATTTTTTATTTTCATTCTTCGTTAATTGCTTTTTTTCCTTTTTAACAGCAGTTTTTTGAGTTTTTTTGTCTGATTGAATATTGGGTATTTTTACATATTTTTTAAGAGCTATAGCAATGGTAAAAATAATTGCAATTGCAATTACGGCTGACGCTAACTTAATTAATTTAGTAGAATTAATTTTAGCTTTTCTCTCATTAATTTCTTCAAGTTTCTTTGCATTTGCTAAAGCCATTTCATTACTTCTATCAATTTTAAACACTGCATCTATATGGCTATTAGCTTCATTATAATTTCCTTGTTTAATATTACATATTGCAATATTATTATGTATATTTATTGCGTTATAATGACTCTTTTCACACTCATGAAGTAAATTTAGTGCTTCCTTTATCTTTACTTCCTTTATGCATTTTAGAGCTTTTACATAATACTCAAATTTCTTTTCATCCCCTGGCAAGCTTTCAAGATATTTTTTAGCTGCACTATCCTTATTGAGTTTAACATTAAGTTCCCAATTAGCCTTTGCTTCTTTTAACTCCCCTTTTAAGTACAGAAGCATTCCTTTTAAGTCTATTGCTGCATTATTTTTAATATCTTCTGCTATACTTTTTTCACATAATTCAATTGCTTTATCAATATATCCCTTGCTCTGCATTATAAGAGCTTTTTTGTAGAACTTATTTGATTTATTCATATTTTTTCCTTTCGTAACCCTATTTAAATATAAATCATTGTGAAACTTTTTTTAATTTTACTATCACTATTATCGCTTTTTTCTTAACTTACTTCAATACCTTAACGAAATTACTCTTATATAAAAATCTAGACAAAAAATTATTGAAGCTGCCACACTAAGATTATTTAATACACAACCTATAATTAATGCGAATTAAATTAATTCACAATTCACAGTTCACAATGCACAATGAAGGATGATTTACCTTCCTTTCGTCAGGTAAATCTTAAATTTAAATATTATAAGCTCCGCTTATCACCATAAATGGTGATATTGAGCAAGCAATAAAAAATTAAGTTTAAGATTTTCTGTAGCAAAGTGGAAGAAAATCATCCTTCATTGTGAATTGTGCATCGTGAATTGTGAATTGATTTAATTCGTAATATGAAACAAAGATGTAGTGGATTAATCAAAGAACCTTTGGTAGGTGTAGGAAAAAATGATGTTAGGGAATAGTGGCGAAAAAATTTTTTAAATAAAATTGTATAAAACTTAGTGGAAAATTTTTTAAAGCTTTAGAGCTTTCGATTGTCTGAGCTAATCTTTGCGAGTTATCGAAAGCTCTAAAGCTTTAAAAAATTTGCCGCCTAGTTTTATTAATTTTATTTAAGATTTTGAGCCGCTATTCACTAACATCATTTTTCTACGCCTACCAAAGGTTCTTTGATTTTGCACTACACTTTGCTTCGCGTTTATCCATCATTTTTTTCAACTATAATTAATCTAATATAATAATTTGGTTTGTATAAGTTGAAGCTGATGTTGTACTTGAATCTGATACCATAATTTCATCATTTTCGTAAGCATCATAATTTGTTGGTGCAGCATCAACAGTATAAGTGATAACTGCTTTGCCATTAGCATCAAGCTTTATAGGTACCTTTGTTCCTGTAATACTATTTCCATCATATGTTACTGTTCCCTTTACATCTGTACCACCAGCCATGAAAGCTAAGTAAACAGTAGCATTGGCATCAGCAGCATTACCATTTGCATCAGTAGCTGATATAGTAAAGTTGTAAGTTTTTTTAGATTTAATTCCATTAATAGTTTGGTTAACAATCTTTCCAACAGTTGCTGGAGAAACTACTGATGTTGGAGAAGTAATTTTTAAAGCATCCGCTCCAGTTGTATCATTATCAGTAAGTGTAAGCTCTACTCCTGCTTTACTAGTAGGTGCACCCGCACTAGTTGCACTATCAATCATGTTTGCATCACTATTAATTTTATCAATTGGTTTAAACAAAATTTCACCAAAATTATACTTTACTGGTGTTACTCCAAGTGACTTAGCTAAATTATCTATTGGTATGCAAATTACTCCATTACTATTAATAATCGAAGCACCTAAATCAACAGTTTTTCCGTTAACTTTTATAGTATTATCTTTTAAAGAAATTTCAACAAAATTACTTCCATACATAAAACTTTCTTCATCTTCATAAGTATATGGTTGAACATCTAAGCTTTGTTCTAAATCTTTAATACCCATATATAAATATCCTTGCTGTTCAAATGGTGCTATTTGAGTAGCAACCGGTTCCCCTGTATTTCGGTCTAAAAATAGAGGTGGATTGTAATAACCTGGATCAAAATCAAACATATCATCTATAGAACCCGCTTCAGTATCAAATGAACCATTACCAATTCGCCCAAGGTTCCAATTATCTTCAACGAAACGAAGAATAGAAGATTGATCTGTAACAGTATTACTAACATAATTGTGTTTAGCATATGGTGAAATTATAAGAAATGGAAGTCTTGGTCCATAACCCAAACGATCTTCCTGCCCATTCATTGGTGTCTTAGTTCCAGAATTATTTCCTTCTAAGCCATCTGTTTTTGAATCATTTGATTGATTAACAATTGGAGGCATAACATGGTCATACCAACCATCAGAATCATCATAAGCTATAATAATCGCTGTACTTGACCAGCTTGGCAACTTTTCTAATCTATTTACAGTTTCAGCTAGCCAATTTTGTTCATCAAGTGGATCTGAGTATGAAGGATGTCCATCTTCATAAGCAGGTGCTTTTAAGAAAGCGTAATTTGGTAAATTTCCTGCATTTGCAGCTGCCCAAAAGTCATTTAAATCATATTGATGATCAGCTTGATCCGTGTGTCCAATCATTGCAACAGATGTAGGTTTTTTATGATCTGTATCAGAAGTGTCATTATAGTATTGGAATGGTTCATGATGAGGAATATAATCAGTTATGCTTTGTCCACCAATATTTGTATGTGCAGCAGTAGGATCATCATATCCACCAAAGAAGCATCCCCATGTAAGATTTTTGGCATTTAATAAATCACCAATATTTGTACCCTTTAATGATGCAGTACTATTTTTAGATGCATAATCATAGTATGGATCAATATCTCCATAAAGTGTACCTGTATCACTTATAGCATTGCTTGGGAAACCTTTATCACCTGGTTTTAATACAGTTCCACCGTTAGCTGCATTTCCGTTGTATGCAGTAGCTCCACTATCATCACCAGAAATAACATTGATAGCTCCTGGAGTAGATGGTCCTAAGTTAGAACCGAAAGAATTATCACTCATAGCAAAGTGTTGTGCGAAATTCCAAAATCCAGTTACAGTATTTCCATCATAATAATCCATAACCATGGAATTACCATGTCCGTCATTTTCAACGAACTTGTCCATTAATCCTCCATCAAAGGATTTTGCTTCTGAAGTATAACCATGATCCATATCAGGGGTTTCTGCTTGAGACCTGTCTAAACGTTGTGGGTTAGCCTTATTAGGGTTGTTTGTTAGCAAGCCTGCTGTTAGTCCATTTACACTTGGGGTTCCTGGTGCTGCATAAAAAAGCGGTTCACCAGCTGGGTTTTTGGCAATTGGATATGTACCGAAATAATGATCAAAAGATTCATTTTCATCAAAAATAAGAACTACATGTTGAATTGGGGTATTTGCTTTAGCACCACTTACTACTTGCGTACCTGTTGAAGTTGAGCTTGAAGTTGAACCTGTGCTTAAACTTGAACTCGAACTTGAGCTTGAATTTGATCCTGAGCTTGAACTTGAGCTTGAAGTTGATACTGCATCTGCAAATACAACTGAAGTACCATTCATTACTACTAATGTGCTAATTGCAGCAACTATGGCAATAGTCTTTTTTAATCTACCAGTCATGGGTATTCCCCCTTAATTTAAATTTTATATTTATGATACTATAAGTGTGTAAAAATCATTGCATAAATTGTTACGTACATGTTAAAACGGTGAACTTTTCCCTAACATCTACTAATTTCATGTTTATGGTATATATTCCTTGGGTTTTTTTATTAAATATATAAGAAAAAAGGTGTTTATAACAGTCTTAAACAACTGTTATAAACACCTTAAATATATATTTTGTAATATAATGCACTAAAACTAAGCTTTCATTATCAATTCTTTTGCTGTTAGAATTGAAGAAGCACTCATTGAAAATTCATCAAGTCCATATTCAACAAGAGTTGGTATTGCTTTTTCATCTCCTGCCATTTCTCCACACATTCCACACCATTTTCCTTCTTTGTGTGCAGATTCTATAGTCATTTTTATTAACTTTAAAACTGCTGGATGCATTGGATTATATAAATATGATACTTTTTCATTCATTCTATCTGCTGCAAGTGTGTATTGGATTAAGTCATTAGTTCCAATACTAAAGAAATCAACATGCTTTGCAAGTTCTTCTGAATTTACTGCAGCTGCAGGTATTTCAACCATTATTCCTGTTTCAAGGTTTGCATTAAATGCTTTTCCTTCTTTTTCAAGCTCACCCATACATTCTTTTAAAACATCTTTTGCTTCAAGGAATTCTTCAAGTGAAGAAATCATTGGGAACATTATTTTTAAGTTTCCATAAACTGATGCTCTTAAAAGTGCTCTAAGTTGAACTTTAAAAATATCTTTTCTTCCAAGGCAAAGTCTTATTGCTCTATAGCCTAGGAAAGGATTCATTTCTTCTGGAAGTGGAAGATATGTTAACTTCTTATCTCCACCTATATCAAGTGTTCTTATTACAACAGGTTTTTTGCCCATTTTTTCTACAACATGTTTATATGCTTCAAATTGCTCGTCTTCTGTAGGCATTGAATCTCTATCCATGTAAAGGAACTCTGTTCTAAATAATCCTACTCCGTCTCCGCCATTTGCTAATACTGCATCTACATCTTTAGCTTTTCCTATATTTCCGCAAACCTCTACTCTTTTGCCTGCCTTTGTTGTTGTTTCTATGCTTATAAGCTTTTTAAGCTCTTCTTGTTTCTTTTCGAATTCTTTTTTCTTTTCAGTGTATTCATTTAATGTTTTTTCATCTGGATTTACTATTGCTATTCCTTCAACACCATCTACTATAACAGCATCTCCGTTTTTAACAGTATCCATTATATCTTGAAGTCCAACTATAGCAGGTATTTCAAGTGTTCTTGCCATTATAGCACTATGTGAAGTTCTTCCACCTATGTTAGTTAAGAATGCTATTACCTTATCCTTGTCAAGTTGTGCTGTATCTGATGGTGTTAAATCATGTGCTACAACAATTGTATTTTTGTCTAAGCTTCCAAGATCTCCGCCGCCATTTCCTGCAAGGTTATTTAACACTCTAGTTCCAACGTCTTTTACATCTGCTGCTCTTTCTTTCATATATTCGTCTTCTATTCCAGCAAATATTTGCATATACATATCAATTACATCGCTAAGTGCCTTTTCAGCATTTATTTTTTCGTTTTCTATTTTTGATGCTGCAGAACCTGTAAATTCAGGATCATCAAGTAACATTATATGACTTTCAAATACAGCAGCTTTATCTGCTCCTAAATCTTTTTCAGCCTTTTCTTTAATTGCTTTTAACTGATTTCTTGAAGCCTCTACTGCTTTCTCGAATCTTGCTTTTTCTTCATCTATATTAGTTATTGCCTTTTCAACTATTTCTATTTCACTGTTAGCCTTTACAAAAACATGGCCAATAGCATATCCTTTTGAAGCTGCTATTCCTTTTTTTATTATATTAGACATTGTTTTTCCTCCTTGATAATGCATTTCATCAAACTATAATATTAGCAAGAACCGTGCCAAGTTATAAAAATTATAATAATTTAATATGGATTTAATGTTTTTATCCATTGTACAAGCATTTTTTACATGCATTTTATATTGTAAGAAGTTTCTTAACAAAAATAGTTGTTGATAATTTTTATCAAGTCCATACCATTAGCTATTATATAATTTACTCTTTTTGGCGTAAAATTTTATTTTTTTATTATTTTCACCAAAATTACTCTAGATATACCCTAGATTTAATAGTAAAATATAATTGATAAAAATTATCATACCTTTGCATGTATCTGATAATTTTTATCAACCATCAATTTATTAGAGATATACCATGCGAAACTTGAAAATTAATTTGTATTAAAATGCCGTCTTTTAGGCATTATGATGCAAATTGATTTTAGTAGTTGAGCCGGTATATCTATATAGATTTATTTAAAGGGTGATTAAATAATGTTTAAAAATTGTGTTACAGTAAATATAAAGAATGGAATTCATACTCGAATTGCTGCAATGATTGTACACAAGTCTTCCACAATAAAAGAAAAATATAATGTTAATTTATATGTTAGAAAAATGACATCAAATGATCCAATTGCTATAAGTATGCTGGCATTAGTTTCTCTCAAAATAGTCGAAAATGAAATTATTGAAATATCGTGTTATGAGGATACCTTTAACGGTCAGCATTCTGTACTAGAACTCAGCAATTACATAACAAAAGAATTAAGCGATAGAGGCGCTGCATTTTCAAATATAGATGCAATAATTCAGGAAAGTACTATTGCTAATGAGCAAATTCTTCAAAACATTCCTCTTGGAATTATAGTAGTAGACTCACAATGTAATATAACTTATATGAATGATTATACATTAAATGTTTTAAGTAAAAATTTAGATGATGTCTTAGGTATACCTATACAAAACATACTTCCAAATTCTGAACTTCCAAATGTAATGAAAGATCGTAAAAAGGAATTAGGCAAAATCCATCATGTATGCGGAAACATCGTAATTTCAAATAGTAGTCCTATATTATCCAATAACAATATTATAGGGTCATTAACAGTATTTCAGGACATATCTGAATTAATAGGCCTTAAAGAGTTAAACGAAAAATTTAAAAAGATATTAGAAACTTCTCACGATTTAATATGTTTTATTGATGAAAACAGAAAAGTAAGTTATATAAATCCTATGTACAAGAAAATTTTTGATATTGAAGATAGTAAAATTATAGGTAAAGACCTTATTGACATTTCTCCCAATGGCTATAGACTAAGAGTATTTAATAGCAAAAAAGCTATCGAAAATGTTATTTTAACTAAAAATGATGTAAATATCCTATGTACAATAGAACCTATTTTTATAGATAATTTATTTAAAGGAGTTATTTCTATCTCCAAAACTGTAAATGAAATAAAGGATATAGCTAAAAAACTTGAGCACTCAGAGGCAGAACTCAATTATTATAAGTCAGAATTAAAAAGACATAATGAGCTAAGTGGTTCTTTTAATAATATCATAGGAAATAGCAGTTCCTTAAAGGATATATTAGTCACTGTAGATAAAGCCTCTGCATCAACCTCTACGGTATTAATTCGCGGCGAAAGTGGAACTGGTAAAGAACTTATAGCAAAAGCAATACATAATAATAGCTCTAGAAATGACAAACCTTTTGTTAGAGTGAATTGTGCTGCTATTCCAGAAAACTTAATTGAAAGTGAACTTTTTGGATATGAGAAGGGTGCTTTTACAGGTGCCGTTAAGAGCAAACCTGGTAAACTTAACATTGCCGATACTGGCACTTTGTTCTTAGATGAAATTGGTGACATGCCAAAATCCATGCAAGTTAAACTTTTAAGAGTTCTTCAGGAACGAGAATTTGAAAGTGTTGGTGGACTTGTAACTCAGAAAGTTGATATAAGGATAATTGCTGCTACAAATAGAAATCTTGAAGAAATGATAAAGGAAAGAGAATTTAGGGAAGATCTATATTATAGGCTTAATGTAATTCCTATAATACTTCCTCCTTTAAGAAAGAGAAAGGAAGATATTAATCTTCTAGTGGAACACTTTATAAAAAATTTAAGTAAAAAGCTCGAAAAATCTGTTAATAATATTGATAAAACATCTTTATATTATCTAATGAATTATCAGTGGCCAGGAAACATAAGAGAATTAGAAAATATAATAGAACGAGCAATAAATATGTGTGATGGTAATATAATAACTGCTAAGGATCTTCCTATTTATATTACAAATATAGAACCTAAAAATGATTCCATAAGTATTGACGAGAACAGTCCTATTTTTAAGCTTGAAACTTATGAAAAGAAAATTATAACTCTGGCAATGAAAAAATATAAAAGTTACAATAAGGCTGGAAAAGCATTGGGAATAACCCATAGAACTGTAGCTTTAAAGTGTAAAAAATATGGTATTAATATTGATGAGAATATTTAATTAGTATAAAAATCACAGAGTACAATGTCTGTCACCTGTACTCTGTGATTTTTATAATTATATAAGTTCTATTACGTCCATTGCGATTTCATCTTCAAATAAATTTTTATCCTTCATATCTTGTACTTTACTTTTAGCAGTTGCATAATCATCCTCAAGCATAGCAAAAATTACCGGTCCACTTACTGTTACTATAAATAGCTTTAAAAACAAGCTTTGTTTAAATATATCAGATATGACATCATCTAAATTTTCTATTTTGCTCCATATAGCATTATTAATATTTTCTTCTAAAGAATCATTTCTTTTTACTATTAGTAGTGTTTTTTTATATTTCTTCATTAAATAATTTTTTATGTCACTAAACTTATTATTGTTATTAGTGTCTTCAGAATTATATTTCATAATCTTATGAGAATTAATATCCCATACTCCTTTCCAAACTCTAAATATATATATTATATGATATCATATACTTTTATAATCATACAATATTTAAATATTTTTTTCTGCCCTCTTCATATAGATTATTACCTTTTGAATCTATTATAACAACTGCTGGAAAGTTAACAATTTCTAATCTTCTAATTGCTTCAGAACCTAAATCTTCATATGCTATTATATCCGACTTTACGATACTTTTTGAAATTAATGCCGCTGCACCACCAATTGCTCCAAAGTACACTGCTTTATTTCTTATTATTGCGTCTACAACTTCCTTTGATCTTGCACCTTTTCCTATCATTCCTTTTAGCCCAATATCCAAAAGTTTAGGTGCATAGGCATCCATTCTTCCACTAGTTGTAGGTCCAGCCGAACCAATTACTTGTCCTTCTTTTGCTGGTGATGGTCCTACATAATATATTATTTGGTTCATTATATCCATGGGAAGTTCTTTACCATTTTCTAAAAGTTCCACGAGCCTTTTATGTGCTGCATCTCTTGCAGTATATATTACTCCATTTATAAGCACGCTATCTCCTGCATTTAATTTTTCTATTTCCGCTTTATCTACAGGACAATTTATTATTTTTTCCACGATACTGCCCCCCCTATATTATCTCACTTTTATGCCTTGTTACATGACAACTTATATTAACAGCAACAGGAAGTCCAGCTATATGAGTTGGATAAGTTTCTATATTTATGCCAAGAGCTGTTGTTCTTCCACCAAATCCCTGTGGTCCTATACCTAGTTTGTTTATCTTTTCTAAAAGTTCTTTTTCAAGTTCCTCATACTTTTTCTCTGTATTGTAGGTATCTATTGGTCTTAACAAAGCCTTTTTAGCTAAAAAAGCAGCTCTATCAAAAGTACCTCCTATTCCAACTCCAACTACCATTGGTGGACATGGATTAGGTCCTGCTTCCTCTACGGTGTCAATTATAAATTTCTTTACTCCTTCTATTCCATCAGATGGCTTTAACATTTTTATTTTACTCATATTTTCTGATCCGAAGCCTTTTGGAACAACCGTTATTTTTATATTTTCGCCTTTAACTATATCATAGTATATAACTGCTGGCGTATTATCTCCTGTATTTACTCTATCTATAGGATCTTTAACAACAGATTTTCTTAAAAACCCTTCTGTATATCCTTGTTTTACACCTTCATTTACTGCATCCTCTATTAAATCTCCCGTCACATGAACATCTTGTCCTAATTCAACGAAGACACATGCCATCCCTGTATCCTGGCAAATCGGCATCTTTTCACTTTCAGCTATATCTACATTCTTAATTATTTTATCAAGAATATCATTTGCTATATCCCATTTTTCATCTTTATAAAATTTTTCAAGCTCACTTTTTACATCCTTAGGTAAATAATAATTTGCTTCTATGCATAACTTTTTTACTGTTTCAGTTATTACTTTTGAATTTACTTCTCTCAACCTTATCCCACCTTTTTTCAGAGTACAGAGTATAAAGTACAAAGTACAAAGAATGATGATTTTCTGTAGCAAAGCTACAGAAAATCTTAAAACTTATTTTTTGATTGCTTACGCAATCGACACATTAATGTTGCTAAGCGAAGCTTACAACATTTAAGTTTAAGATTTACCTGACGCAAGGAAAGGTAAATCCTCCTTCTTTGTACTTTGTACTCTGTACTTTGTACTTTGGTTTAATGTTTTTCACTAATTCAAAATTGCGTTTCAATTGACTATAGTTTTCTTATTTTTTCAAGAATTCATCTATGGACTTTCCAATACTTTCTGCAATTTTTTGTTGATATTCGTCGCTTTTTAGTTTTTCTTTTTCTTCAGGATTTGACAAGAAACCACATTCAACTATAACAGAAGGTATTTCTTTTCCAATCCTTAATATTTTATACTGATTACCTGCTGGTTTTTCTTTTCTTTTGTTATTTTTATCTAGATCTTCCCTGAGATTATCTTGAATAATTTTTGCAAGTTCTCTGCTTTTTTCATCTGTACCATACCAAACTTGTGCTCCATAATACTTGGACTCTGGGAACATGTTTAAATGAATGCTTACAAACACATCACAATTAGAGCTAGTTTTAATCTTACATCTATTACTTAAATCCTGAATTTTCTTTTTACGTATTGTTCCATCATCAGTATACAGGCCCTTGTCTTCAGTTCTTGTCATTAATGTATTATATTTTTTATTTTCAAGGTACTTTTTCAATTTAAAACTTATACTTAGATTAATATCTTTCTCGCAAGTTTTATCTTTTGCTTGAGCCCCTCCATCAATACCGCCATGACCTGGATCAAGTAATATTAGTTTTTTCTTATTATCTGCTGCTTTTACATCCATCGGAAAATTTACAAATGTTATTCCAATTACAGTACTTAAAATAATTATTATACTTATAATTCTTTTTATTTTATAATTAAAACGCAAAATATCACCTCTTAAATTAATTATTTAAGTTTATTTTGCGCTTTATTTATAAATTTTATTTTATTAAATTTCTTCATTTATTGCTAAATTAAATATTATTTTAACATATTTTTAAATATAATACGAATAGTATTAACATTAATTTGTTAAGCTAAATTTAAAAGAGTTTCACTAAAAATGTAAGTCCGCCTGCCATTAATGCGCATACAGGCATTGTAATAACCCATGCTACAACTATATCTTTTGCTAGCATCCATCTTACTGATGACATTCTATTAGATGCAGCAACACCCATAATTGATGTTGATATTATTTGAGTTGTACTTACAGGAGCATGGAACATAGTTGCTGTAAAAATTACTGCTGCTGCACCAGTTTCTGCTGCAAAACCATTTACAGGTGCAAGCCGTGCCATATTCATTCCCATTGTTTTTATAATTTTGTATCCTCCAAATGAGGTTCCAAGTGCCATTGCTAGTGCGCATATTGCCTTTACCCAGTTTGGAACAGTAAATGTAGCAAGTGCTCCTGAACTCATTAATGCCATGGTAATAACGCCCATTGATTTTTGAGCATCATTTCCACCGTGATTTAATGCCATTAGCATAGCCGACGCAATTTGTGCCTTAGAAAAAAACTTTGTTACAGTGCTTGGTCTACTTTTGCGTAATATCCACTGCAGTGCTATCATGATAATATATCCTACAATAAAACCTATTATTGCTGACATAAATAACCAAACTACTACTCTTTCTAGAAATGTTGGCCAATTAACCACTGAAAAAGAAGATTTATATACTACTGCTGCTCCAATAAGTCCCCCTATTAGGGCATGAGAGGAACTACTTGGTATACCTATGTACCAAGTTATAAGATCCCATAATATTGCTGCGATTAATGCTACTATAATAACCTTAGGTGATATTTGAAATGGGTTTACTATACCATCACCTACAGTTTTAGCTACCTTGTCATTTATAAATGCACCTAAAAAATTTAACGCTGCTGACATTATTACTGCAGATCTCATGCTTAAAACTCTAGTGGATACTGAAGTAGCTATAGCATTCGCACTATCGTGAAATCCATTGATAAAGTCAAAGCAAACTGCTAGTACCACAATAGTTATGGTTATCAAAAAAGCTGAACTAAGCATTCTTCATAGCAACTCCTTCTACTAAATTGGCTACAGCCTCACAAGCGTCAAGTACATCTTCCATATATTGATATATTTCTCTCCATACAATTATATATAGAACATCATCTTTGTGCTTTGTAAATAAGCCTCTTATAGCCTTTCTAAATAGAAGGTCACCTTCTTCCTCAATCTTGTTTACTTCTATGATTATCTCTTGAAGTTTTTTACTCTTATTCATGTCTTTAAATTCTTTCATTAATTCTATTATTTCAGCGCATGATTTTACAATAAGATCAGCTAATTCTTTTGCTTCTTCTGTAACAATTTGTACATCAAACATTACAAATCTACTTGCAACTACTTCCATAAAATCAACTATATCATCCATGGAATTTGCTACAGCATAAATATCTTCTCTGTCAAAAGGGGTTACAAAAGTTTTATTAAGCTCGTTTAAAATGTTGTGCTGTTGGTAATCACTTTTATGTTCCATATCCTTTATTACCTTTAGCTTATTTTCACACTCTTCAGGCTTGTCTAGATAATCCTTAAATAGCATAGAAGTGTCATAAATTGTTTGCGCATTTTCAATAAATAAATTAAAAAACTTGTCATCCTTTGGTGATAAACTAAACATAAAATTCCTCCTAATACTTTTAAATATTTTTCATTAGACATCTAAAAAAATAAGTTAGACTTGTTATTTTCTTTAAGATGCCTTATTGTAATACAAGAATTTCCATAAGCATTTAAATATTCTGAACAAATAAATCGTAAATACCAAACGGTACTATTATAACATATAGGCAAACTACTTTCAAAGTTAAAAGCTAAATTGCCAAAGCAAATCAAATAATATCCTATTTTAAATATATGTACATTATACAAATAAATGAAATTTATATAATCATTTATAATTCTAACTTATTATAATTTGTAAAGAAGTAACATCCATCAAAAAAAGGGAAGCACTTGTGCCTCCCTTTTTGATAAATCCCCTATTATCTCTTTGAAAATTGTGATGCTTTTCTTGCTTTCTTGAGACCGTATTTCTTTCTTTCTTTCATTCTTGGATCTCTTGTTAAAAATCCTGCTTTTTTAAGTTCAGGTCTTAAAGACTCATCTGCTTTTAATAATGCTCTTGAAATACCGTGTCTTATTGCTCCTGCCTGACCTGTAAATCCACCACCTACTACACTTGCAATTACATCAAATTTTTCTTTAGTTCCTGTAAGTACTAGTGGTTGATTCATTATAAGTCTTAATGTATCAAGACCGAAATATTCTTCTGCATCTCTTTTATTTATTGTAACTTTACCTTCACCAGGTACAAGTCTTACTCTTGCTATTGCCTTTTTTCTTCTACCAGTTCCTATATATTGTACTTTTGCCATTTTATTTCCTCCTTCCAGTTACCAATTAATATCTTAATTCTAAAACTTCTGGATTTTGAGCAGCATTATCGTGCTCAGCACCTTTATATACTTTTAATTTTTTAAGCATTTTTCTTCCTAAAACACCTGATGGAAGCATTCTTCTAACTGCTTCGTAGAATACGAAATCAGATTTAGTAGCTATTGCAGCTCTATAAGGTATTTCTTTTAATCCACCTGGGTAAAGTGAATGATGTCTTAACATTTTTTGATCTAATTTCTTTCCTGTTAAAACTATTTTATCTGAATTTACAACTATTACATAGTCACCTGTGTCTACATTTGGTGTAAATATTGGTTTATTTTTACCTCTTAATATTGATGCGATCTGACTAGCAGCTCTTCCTAAAGTTAATCCTTCAACGTCAACAACATACCATTTTCTTTCAATTTCTTGTGGTTTTGCTAAATACGATTTCATCTTTTTTCCCTCCTTGAACTTCTTCTGATCTTCTATGTGTAAGATCCGGGGCTAGTGGATCTTTAACTCATATTTACAAACAGTACTATTATAATACAATTTGCCTGGTGTGTCAATAGTAAAATACTTTTTCTAAACACAATCCTCTAGCCGGTACTACCCTACCAGCCTTATTTCTATCTTTTAATACAATTATTTCTTTTACATATTTAGGTTCTATTTTACATTCTCCAACATCTAAAAGCGTTCCAACAATTATTCTTACCATATTGTACAAAAATCCATCTCCTGAAACATAAAATTTTATGTAATCAGCCTCTTTTATGACTTGAATATCTGTTATAGTTCTTATACTATCTTTTACACTACTTCCTGTGCTTTTAAATGCCGTAAAATCATGTTTCCCTAAAAAGTACTTTGCAGCTTCCTGCATAAGTTTAATATCTAATTTACGACCATACTGATAAACATAGTTTCTGTTAATAGCTGGCCTCTCATTTCTATTTAGAATAGTGTAACTGTACATTTTGCCATGACTCGCAAAACGTGAGTGAAAATCCTTTGATACTTCTTCAGAACTCAATACAACAATATCCTCTGGAAGTTTCTGATTTATAACTATATATAACTTATTACTTGGTATATTACTTTCCGTAAAAAAATTGCATACATAGGCCCTAGCGTGTACCCCCGAATCTGTTCTACTAGCTCCTATTAACTTAACTTTTTCACCTGTAACCTCATAAATTGAATTTTCTATAGTTTCTTGTACTGTCCTTGGATTTTTCTGCTTTTGCCATCCAAAATAATTAGAACCATCATATTCAACTATAAGTTTAATATTTTTCATATCACTCACCAAAAGTTAGTCCATACAGATACAAAAACAAGAATAGTTACAGCAAAAGTTGCAATATAATCTCTATTTGTAAATGCAAGTTGTTTCATCCTTGTTCTTCCCTCTCCACCTCTATAACATCTAGCCTCCATTGCCATAGCAAGCTCATCAGCCCTTCTAAATGAACTTATAAATAGTGGGACAAGTATTGGAATTAAATTTTTAGCCTTATTTATAAAATTTCCTGAATCTATTTCTGCTCCTCTTGCCATTTGTGCTTTCATTATTTTATCAGTTTCATCTATTAATGTTGGTATAAATCTAAGTGCTATAGTCATCATCATTGCAAGTTCATGTGCTGGCACGCCTATTTTCTTAAACGGATTTAATAGTTTCTCTATTCCATCTGTAAGTTCAATAGGTGAAGTTGTAAGTGTCATAAGTGAAGTCCCTACAATCAAAAATATAAGCCTAACAGACATAAATGCAGCTAATATAAGTCCTTCTTTATATACGCTAAAAATGCTCCAATGAAATAGTGGTGAGCCCTTACCTGGTGTCATGAAAATATTTAATGCTCCAGTAAATATAATTAATATAACTATCGGTTTTAGTCCCCTGTAAATGTAACTTAAATGTATTTTAGACATAAAAATTACAAATGCGGTAAATGCCACTATAAAAATATATCCTTTAAAATTATTTACTAAAAATAAATCCACTATGTATACCAATGTTAATAATATTTTAACTCTAGGGTCTAATTTGTGAACGAAAGATTCACCTGGTATATATTGACCTATCGTTATATCTTTAATCATTTTCCGCTCTCCCCAATACTTTAAGAATTTCTACCTTAGCTTGTTCTACAGTAAAAATATCTGGCGACACATTAAATCCTTTTTCTCTTAGTTTTCTTGCCAAGTACGTAACTTGTGGAACTGCTAAGCCAACACTTTCTAGTGTATCTACCTCACTAAATATCTCTCTAGGTGAGCCATGCAATATACATTTTGATTTATTCATAACAAAAATTTTATCTGCTACCTTTGCAACATCTTCCATACTGTGTGAAACTAAAATTATAGTCATATTGTATTCTTTTTGAAGTTTCTTTATCTGAAAAAGTATCTCATCTCTTCCACTTGGATCAAGACCCGCAGTTGGTTCATCCAATATTAATATTTTAGGTTCCATTGCTACAACACCTGCGATTGCAACCCTTCTTTTCTGTCCACCACTTAATTCAAATGGAGATTTATCTTTAAATGTTTCGTAATCTAATCCAACTATGTTCATTGCTCTTTTTACTCTATTATGTATTTCTTCATTGCTTAATTTTAAATTAGTGGGTCCATATGCTATATCTTTTTCTATTGTTTCTTCAAAAAGTTGATATTCTGGATATTGAAATACAAGTCCTATTTTTTTTCGTATATCACTTAATTTAACTGATTTTTCTGTTATATCTATATCATCAACGATGATTTTGCCAGATGTTGGCTTCAAAAGTCCATTAATATGCTGTATAAGCGTAGATTTTCCAGAACCTGTATGACCAATAAGAACGTTAAATTCGCCATCATTAATAACCATATTTACGTTATCTAATGCCTTCTTTTCAAATGGTGTCCCAGGCATATAAACATGTGTTAAATTTTCTATTTTAATTGGCATAATTCACTCACCATCTCATCTATAGTTAGTATATCCTCTTTTACATGGATACCAGACTTATTTAATTCATACGCAAGTTCAGTCATCTGCGGAACATCTAAGCCTATTTTCTTCATAATTTCCACATGACTGAAAACTTCCCTTGGGGTTCCTTCCTTCACAAGCTTACCTTTATCTATTACTACTATTCTATCTGCATTTACTGCTTCTTCCATAAAATGCGTTATGAGTACAATTGTCATATGGTTGTTTTTATTTAAATCCATTATTGTATTCATTACTTCTTCTCTTCCAGAAGGATCAAGCATAGCAGTAGATTCATCAAAAACTATACATTTAGGTTTCATGGCCAAAATTCCAGCAATTGCTACACGCTGCTTTTGACCTCCAGATAAAAGATGTGGTGCATGCTTTCTATATTCATACATTCCAACTTTTTTTAGTGAATCATCCACTCTTTTTCTTATTTCAGCAGGCTCAATTCCTAAATTTTCTGGTCCAAATGCTACATCCTCTTCAACTATAGTAGCAACAAGCTGATTATCTGGGTTTTGAAATACCATTCCAGTTGAATGTCTTATATTCCATATATTTTCAGAATTTGATGTATCGAGTCCATCAACAATTACTGTCCCAGAGCTAGGAACAAGCAATGCATTAAAGTGTTTTGCAAGTGTAGACTTTCCAGAACCATTCCTTCCTAGTATAACTAAGAACTCTCCCTTATTAATGCTAATATTCACACCATCTACAGCTACATTAGCAGTTTTATCCTCATTCTGGTATTCATATACTACTTCTTTGCATTCTATCATATTTTCACTCATACAAACACCCCGATTATTAAAATGGGGACTAAGTTATATTACTTAATCCCCTATACTCACTATTACACTAATTCTAATATAACTTGTTCTGCTCCGTCGCCTCTTCTTGGTCCCACCTTATATATTCTTGTGTAACCACCGTTTCTTTCAGCATATTTAGGAGCCACTTCATCAAATAATTTTGCAACAACATCTTCTTCAGTTACAAAAGAAAGAACTTGTCTTCTAGCATGTAAATCTCCTCTTTTAGCAAGAGTAATCATTTTTTCTGCTAATCTCTTAGTTTCTTTAGCTCTTGTATCTGTTGTTTCTATTTTACCATGTTTTAAAAAGCTTGTTACCAAGTTTCTTAACATTGCTCTTCTTTGATCAGTAGGACGACCTAACTTACGTTGTATTGCCATAACTTTACCTCCTTACTTAATACATATTTTAGGCTTTACTTATTTGAAATAAAGCCTAACTTTTATCTTAATTTCAATAAAGATATTAAGTAGTCATTATTTAATCATCTAATAGTTTTAGTGATAAACCTAAACCTGTAAGTTTTTGTTCAACTTCTTCTAATGACTTTTTACCTAAATTTCTAACCTTCATCATATCATCCATAGATCTCTGAGTTAATTCTTGAACAGTATTTATACCTGCTCTCTTTAAACAATTATAACTTCTAACCGAAAGATCAAGTTCTTCTATTGTCATTTCTAGAACTTTTTCTTTTTTATCTTCTTCTTTTTCAACCATTATTTCAACGTCATCTGCATGATCTGTAAGAGTCATAAATAATTTAAAATGCTCTATTAATATCTTTGCAGCTAAGCTAATGGCTTCTTCCGGTCTAATTGTTCCATTACCCCATACTTCTAAGGTTAATTTATCATAATCGGTTATTTGGCCAACTCTTGTATTTCCAACAGAAAAGTTAACTCTTTTGATTGGAGAATAAATTGAATCAACCGCGATAGTACCTATTGGCATGTCATCTCTCTTATTTCTATTTTGAGTTACATAGCCTCTACCTTTATTAACTTCGATTTCCATATATAGCTTTCCATCATCATCAAGAGTTGCTATATGTAAATCTTTATTGACTACTTCCACATCTCCATCAGTCTTTATATCATTTCCTGTAACTTCACCAGGTCCCTTTGCATCAATATATATTGTCTTAGGTCCCTCACCATTCATCTTAAGGCATAAAGCTTTGATATTAAGAATTATTTCTGTAACATCTTCTTTTACGCCCTTTACAGTTGAAAATTCGTGAAGTACTCCCTCAATTTTTACTGAGTTAGCAGCAACTCCTGGTAATGATGAAAGAAGTATTCTTCTTAGTGAATTACCAAGTGTAATTCCATATCCTCTTTCAAGAGGTTCAACGACAAATCTGCCATATGAACCATCATCTGTAGACTCAACACATTCTATTTTTGGTTTTTCTATTTCTAACATTTATAACCCTCCTTAAAAATAAAATGGCAACCTATTTGAGGGCAACTGATTCTACTTAAAATTATTTGCTGTATAACTCAACGATTAATGTTTCATTAACTGGAACATCAATTTCTTCTCTCTTTGGTTCAGCAACTATTTTAGCTTCAAAATTATCATAGTTAGCACTGATCCATGCTGGTAAAGTTTTTGGATTTTCTGCAAAAGTTTTGAATTTTTCAGTTCCTCTACTCTTTTCACTTACCTGTATTACATCATTAACTTTTAAAGTATAAGATGCTATATCAACTTTCTTTCCATTTACAAGGAAATGTCCGTGATTAACTAATTGTCTTGCTTCATTTCTTGAAGCTCCATAGCCTACTTTGTAAACTACGTTATCAAGTCTTAATTCAAGAAGTTTTAACAAGCTTTCACCTGTTATCCCCTTAACTCTTTCTGCTCTTTTATAGTAAGTTCTGAATTGTTTTTCAAGAACTCCGTATATTCTCTTTGCTTTTTGTTTTTCTCTTAATTGCAAACCATAGTTTGAAATTTTCTTTCTTTCTTTACCGTGTTGTCCTGGCACATATCCTCTTCTTGAGAATGCACACTTATCTGTAAAACATCTATCTCCCTTAAGAAATAGTTTCAAACCTTCTCTTCTGCATATTCTGCAGACAGCTCCAGTATATCTTGCCATTAAAAATTACACCTCCTGTACTCTTAATTAAACTCTTCTTCTTTTAGGTGGTCTGCAGCCATTATGTGGGATTGGAGTTACATCTTTAATTAAAGTAACTTCTAAACCTGCAGCCTGTAATGACCTGATAGCAGCTTCTCTTCCTGCTCCTGGTCCTTTTACAAATACGTCAACACTCTTCAAGCCATGTTCCATAGCAGCTTTTGCAGCTGTTTCTGCTGCCATTTGTGCAGCAAAAGGTGTGCTCTTTCTTGAACCTCTGTAACCTAATCCACCTGCACTTGCCCAAGATAATGCGTTACCTACTGCATCAGTTATAGTAACTATAGAGTTATTAAATGTTGATTTGATATGAGCACAACCATGCTCAATATTTTTTTTCTCTTTTCTTCTTCTAGTCTTTTTATTTTTCTGTACTGCCATCGTCTTCCCTCCTTATTACTTTTTCTTTTTAGCGCCAACGGCTCTCTTTGGACCTTTTCTTGTTCTTGCATTAGTCTTAGTTTTTTGTCCTCTAACTGGAAGACCTTTTCTATGTCTAATTCCTCTGTAACATCCAATTTCAATTAATCTCTTTATGTTTAAAGCAACTTCTCTTCTTAAGTCACCTTCAACTTTGAAATTCTTATTAACATAATCTCTTAATGCATTAACTTCTGCTTCACTTAGGTCTTTAACTCTAGTATCAGCATTAACACCTGTAGCTTCAAGTATTTTTCTTGAGCTTGGTATTCCTATGCCAAATATATAAGTTAAACCAATTTCTACTCTTTTTTCTTTAGGTAGATCAATACCTGCTATTCTTGCCATTAAAATTTACACCTCCTAGGTTTATACATATAAAAATAGTTAATATATATTAAATAGTTTCAGGCAACAAATCATATTGAGTTGCTGGCAGCCGTTCCTAAAACCTATATTAGCATAATTTAAAAATTATCCTTAGCCTTGTTTTTGTTTGTGCTTTGGATTTTCACAAATAACCATTACTTTTCCTTTTCTTCTGATAACCTTACATTTTTCACACATCGGCTTAACTGATGGTCTTACTTTCATTGATAACCCTCCTTTTTACTTAGCTCTCCATGTGATTCTTCCTCTTGACAAATCATATGGCGAAAGTTCAACTGTAACTTTGTCACCAGGCAATATTCTTATAAAGTTCATTCTTAATTTTCCAGAAATATGTGCTAATATTTTTTGACCACTTTCGAGTTCCACTTCAAACATAGCGTTTGGTAAAGATTCTAATACTTTACCCTGCATTTCTATAACATCGTCTTTTGACATAAGGTAATCAAACCTCCTTATTAGTGCATACTGATTGCAGAAAATTTCTAACAGTTGCATTGTTAACTTGCTTTTTTAAAATTATATCATTTTTTATTTCATCAGAAACAATCTTTGTAACGGAAAGATGCTTAAGCTTCTTCTTTTTAGGTTTTTCAATACTTCTTAGTCTACCATCAGAAATATAAACATAATTTTCATCAATTACATCAATTATAATGAAACAATTTTCTTTATCTCTTCCTGCCTTTGAGTAAACAACTTTACCAAGATAGTCATTGTTCATATATTCACCTCGTTAACACAATGTCAGTATTTCTGACCCGCCCTCAAGTATTGCAACTGTATTCTCATAATGAGCAGATAAACTGCCATCTTTTGTAACTACTGTCCATCCATTTTCTAGTGTTACAACTGGGTATTCCCCTACATTAACCATAGGCTCTATAGCCAAAACCATTCCACTTACTAATTTAGGTCCTCTGCCAGGTCTGCCGTAATTGGGTACTTCTGGATCTTCGTGCATTTCAGTACCTATTCCGTGACCTACATATTCTCTAACAAGTGAATATCCAAAACTTTCAGCATAACTTTGAATTGCATAAGATATATCTGTAAGCCTATTTCCAACTACTGCCTTCTCTGCACCTTTAAAAAAGCTTTCCTTTGTAACACTAATAAGATTTTCTGCCTCTTTTGAGATTTTGCCAACAGGAAATGTTCTTGCTGCATCTCCTTGATATCCATTTAATATAGCACCGCAATCGATACTTAATATGTCACCTTCTTCAAGATGACGTTTTTTAGATGGTATACCATGAATAACTTCTTCATTAATTGATGTACATATGGAACCAGGAAAACCGCCATATCCTTTAAAGGATGGTATTCCTCCGTGGCTTCTAATGTAACTCTCAGCCAATTTATCAAGTTCTTCAGTTGTAATGCCAGGTTTAACTTTTTCTTCTAACATATTAAGTGTTTCACCTGTAAGTTTACCTGCTTTTCTCATATATTCAATTTCAGTATTATTCTTAATAATTATCATTTAATCATTCTCTCCTAAGATATTGCTAATATCTTTAAATACTTTATTGATATCTTGAGTGCCATCTACAGCTTTGAGTACATTCTTAGATTTATAATATACTACAAGCGGCTCTGTCTGCTTATCGTAAACTTCTAATCTCTCCTTAACAGTTTCTTCTGTATCGTCTTTTCTTTGAACAACTTCACTTCCACATAAATCACATATTCCTTCAACTTTAGGAGGATTGAACTTAACATGGAAGCTAGCTCCACATTTAGTGCAAACTCTTCTTCCGGTCATCCTATCGAATATATCTTCTTTAGGTACATCGATTAAAATAGTTGCATCGATTTTTTTACCATTTTGGCTCAAAAATTTATCTAATGCTTCTGCTTGCTTAACTGTTCTTGGGAAACCATCTAGTAAGAAACCATTTTTGCAGTCATCTTTTGTTAATCTATCTTTAACTATATCTATAGTTACTTCATCTGGGACTAAGAGTCCTTTATCCATAAATTGTTTAGCTCTTATTCCAAGCTCAGTGTTTTGACTTATATTTGCTCTGAATATATCACCAGTTGATATATGTGGAACCTCAAAATTACTGCTAATTAATTTAGCTTGAGTTCCTTTTCCTGCCCCTGGAGGACCTAATAATATTAAATTCATTTAATCATCCCCAATAATCAATATATTTATTCATTTAAGAACCCGTGATAATGTTTCATTACCAATTGTGATTGCAATGCCCTTAATGTATCAAGTGCAACACCTACAACAATGAACAATCCAGTACTTGCAAAATAAATATTTTTTAACTCAGGGTTTGCAATTTGAAGTACTATTGGAGCTGCGGCTATAATACCAGCAAAAACGCCTCCAATAATTGATACTTTATCAAGTACCCTTTCTATATATCTTGTAGTAGGATCTCCTGGTCTTATCCCTGGAATAAATCCAGCTGACTTATGCATATTCTCTGACATTTCCTCTGGTTTAAAAGTAACCTGAGTATAAAACCAAGTAAAGAATATAATAAGTAGAAAATACACTACTGCATAAGGTATACTATTTTGTTTAAATGGACTGTAATCACTTCCAGTTATAATTTTACTTAGCCATGCATTAGGCCAAAATCCAGCTATTGTACCTGGAAACAACATTACAGACATAGAAAATATTATACCTATAATAGAGGATGCATTCATATTAATAGGTATGTGTGAAGATTTACCTTTAACAACTTTTCCACCAGCAGCTTTACCAGCATACTGAACTGGAATTCTTCTTTCTGCTAAATTTGCTATTACAACTGTTACAAATATTACTACAGCTCCTACTGCCAAAACTGCTAATTGAACTACATCTATTATTCCTGTAGATTGTAACTTATATATGCTATATGCTGATGAAGGTAATCTACAAATAATACCTGTAAATATTATAAATGATGCTCCATTTCCTATACCCTTATCAGTTATCCTGTCACCAATCCACATTAAGAATGTAGAACCAGTTACAACAGTAAGTATTATAACGAATGCACTTAACTTACTATTATTGTTTAAGGCACCTACTTGGTTAATTACAGCATAAACTCCAATTGCTTGTAGTACAGCTAATACTACTGAAGAATATCTAGTATACTTTTGTATCTTCTTTCTTCCTTCTTCTCCCTCTTTTGATAACTGTTCAAGAGAAGGAATTGCCACTGTAAGCAATTGAATTATGATAGATGCATTTATATATGGACCAACGCCCATAGCAAATATACTAAATTTACTAAAGGCTCCTCCAGATACCATATCATAAAGACCTAATAGTGAATTTGAATTTGTCAAATTAAGTATTTTAGATGTATCAACTCCAGGAACAGGAAGAAAGTTTCCCATCCTGAAAATTAAAATCATAACAAATGTAAATATAAGTCTTTTTCTTAATTCTTTGACTTTAAATGCATTACGTAAGGTTGATAACAACTATACCACCTCTGCTCTTCCTCCTGCTGCTGTAATTTTTTCAGCTGCAGCTTTAGAAAATTTATTAACTTTAACAATCAACTTCTTATTAAGTTCGCCATTTCCTAATATCTTAACGCCATCATTTACTTTACTGATTACTCCATTTTCGAGTAAAACATCTATTGTAACTTCTGTTCCGTCTTCAAATATATTTAATCTATCAACGTTAATTGAAGTGATTTCCTTTGCAAATATATTTGTAAATCCTCTTTTAGGTAATCTTCTATATAATGGCATCTGACCACCTTCAAATCCTGGTCTAACTCCGCCACCGCTTCTTGCATTCTGACCCTTTTCACCTTTTCCGGCATTTCTTCCTAAACCTGAACCAGTACCTCTACCAACTCTTTTAGGTGATTTTCTTGCGCCTTCTGCAGGTTTTAATTCATGAAGTTTCATCAAATACACCTCCTTTTTATGCTTCTTTTACATCAAGAAGATATTCTACTTTTTTTATCATACCTCTAATTTGAGGAGTATCTTCGTGCTCAATTGAATGACCTATTTTTTTCAATCCAAGTGCATTAACTGTAGCAATGTGTGCCTTTTTTCTTCCAATTAAACTTTTTTTAAGTGTTACTGAAATCTTAGCCATGCTTACTCCTCCTATCCTAAAATTTCTTCAACAGTTTTTCCTCTTAAAGCAGCTATTTCTTCAGCTGTTCTTAATCTTGATAAACCGTTTAGTGTTGCATTAACCATATTTCTTGCATTGTTTGAGCCTAAAGATTTAGCTCTTACATCTTTTAATCCTGCTAATTCAAGTACCGCTCTTACAGGACCTCCAGCTATAACTCCTGTTCCTTCTGAAGCAGGCATTATAAGTACTCTACCTGTTCCAAATTCTCCGTATATTTCATGAGGAACTGTTGTTCCAACCATTGAAACGCTAACTAAATTTTTCTTAGCATCTTCAATTCCTTTTCTGATTGCTTCTGGTATTTCAGCAGATTTTCCAGTTCCAACGCCTACGTGTCCGTTTTCGTCACCTACAACTACTAAAGCGCTGAATCTAAAGTTTCTACCACCTTTAACAACCTTAGCAACTCTATTTATAAATACGACTTTCTCTTTAAGATCAAGTGTACTAGGATCAATTCTCATTTATTTCCCTCCTTACTATTAAAATTCCAATCCTGCTTCTCTAGCTCCGTCTGCAAGTTCTTTTATTCTTCCGTGATATATGTATCCACCTTTATCGAAAACAACTTGCTTAATTCCTTTTGCCATTGCTTTTTCTGCAACTTCTTTTCCAACAAGTTTTGCTGCTTCTTTATTGCTTCCAACTTTTAAAGAAAAGTCTTTGCTTAAAGTTGAAGCTGCAACTAAAGTAACTGCATTAACATCATCAATAACTTGAGCGTAGATGTTTTTTTCACTTCTATAGATTGCAAGTCTTGGTCTTTCAGGAGTACCAGATATTTTTTTACGTACCCTTAAATGACGTTTTTGTCTAGCCTCTGTCTTATTTTGCTTGCTGAACATTATCTATTCACTCCTCTCTTATTATTTACCTGTTTTACCTTCCTTACGTCTGATAACTTCGTCTTTATATTTAATTCCTTTTCCTTTGTAAGGTTCAGGTTCTCTCCAAGTTCTGATGTCTGCTGCAACTGCTCCAACTAATTCTTTATCTATACCTTTTACAAGTATTGTATTAGTATCAGGTGTTTCAAAATCAACTCCTGGTACAGCGCTAACTTCAACTGGATGTGAATATCCAAGACTTAAAGTTAAATTCTTTCCTTTAAGTTGAGCTCTATAACCAACACCAACTAATTCAAGTGTTTTAGTATATCCTTCTGTAACTCCAACAACCATATTATTTATTAATGCTCTTGTAAGTCCATGAAGTGCTCTATGATTTTTATCATCACTTGGTCTTGTAACTACTACTTGATTATCTTCAACAGTAATTTTTATATCTTTATGCATAGCCTTTGTAAGTTCACCTTTTGATCCTTTAACAGTAACAACGTTGTCTGGTGTTACTGAAATAGTTACTCCACTAGGTACTACTACTGGCTGCTTTCCTATTCTTGACATAATTACACCTCCTGTTCCTCTCTACTACCATACGTAGCAAAGTACTTCTCCGCCTAAATCTAATTTTCTAGCTTCTTTATCAGTAACTATTCCTTTAGAAGTAGATATGATTGCAATTCCAAGTCCGTTTAAGACTTTAGGAGTTTCTTCTTTTCTGCAATAAACTCTTAATCCTGGTTTTGATATTCTTTTTAATCCTGTGATTGTTCTTTCTTTGCCCTTACCATATTTCATTGATAATCTAAGCATTGGAACAACACCGTCTTTATATTCTTCTATATCTTTTATATAACCTTCTCTTAATAATATATCAACTATTGACTTCTTTATTTTTGATGAAGGTAATTCAACAACTTCATGTTTAACTATATTTGCATTCCTTATACGTGTTAGCAAATCAGCTATTGGATCTGTAGTAACTCCACTCATAATTATGCCTCCTTTCAATCAATAAGTATTACCAACTTGCTTTCTTACAACCAGGTATTTCACCTTTATATGCAAGTTCTCTAAAACAAATACGGCATATACCATATTTCTTTAGCACTGAATGTGGTCTTCCACATATTCTGCATCTTGTGTAAGCTCTTGTTGAAAACTTAGGTTCTTTTTTCCACTTTTCTATTAAGGCTTTACGTGCCATCTCATTCCCTCCTTATTATTGAGCAAATGGCATACCAAGGAATCTTAACAATTCTCTTGCTTCTTCATCAGTTTTTGAATTAGTGACGAAGATTATGTCCATACCTCTAATTTTATCTATTTTATCATATTCTACTTCAGGGAATATTAATTGTTCCTTTATTCCTAATGCATAGTTTCCTCTTCCGTCAAATGCTTTGCTTGATACTCCTCTAAAATCTCTAACTCTTGGAAGAGCTATGTTCATTAGTTTATCAGCAAATTCATACATTTTATTCTTTCTTAAAGTAACTTTACATCCTAAAGGCATATTTTCTCTTATTTTAAAGTTAGCTATTGATTTTCTAGCTCTTGTTAATATTGGTTTTTGACCAGATATTAACTGCATATCTGCAACAGCTGATTCTAAAACCTTTTGGTTTTCCTTAGCTTCACCAACACCCATGTTAATAATGATCTTTTCAAGTTTTGGTACTTCCATTACGTTTTTGTATCCGAACTTTTCAATTAAAGCTGGAACTACTTCTTTTTCATATTTTTCCTTAAGTCTAGGAATCATTAAATAGACCTCCTTTCAGAATTTAGAATGTTTCTCCACATTTTTTGCATACTCTAACTTTTGTTCCGTCATCAAGCACCTTTTTGCTAACTCTTGTCGCAGTTTTGCATTTTGTGCAGTATAACATAACTTTAGAAGTATTTATTGGAGCTTCTCTATTTATTAAACCACCTTGCATATTTTGCTTATTAGGCTTTTGATGTTTTACAACTATGCTAACATCTTTAATTAATACAGTACTATTTTTAGGATATACCGCTAAAACTTCTCCGATTTTACCCTTATCCTTACCAGATATAACAACTACTGAATCATTTTTTCTGATATGCACTTTTGCCACTAAAGACACCTCCTCACTATAGAACTTCAGGTGCTAATGATAATATTTTATTAAAATCTTTATCTCTTAACTCCCTTGCAACCGGCCCGAAAATACGAGTTCCCTTTGGTTGTTTGTCGTCTTTTATTATAACTGCAGCATTTTCATCAAATCTTATATATGAACCGTCATTTCTTCTTAAACCTTTAACGGATCTAACAACTACTGCTTTAACAACTTCACCTTTTTTAACAACTCCACCTGGTGTTGCACTTTTAACGCTAGCAACTATTATATCGCCGATGTTTCCCCATTTTCTTTTGGAACCACCCAATACTCTTATACACATAATCTCTTTTGCTCCAGAATTATCTGCAGCCTTTAATACAGTCTGCTGTTGTATCATCTAAACACCCTCCTTTCGAATAAATTATTTAGCTTTCTCAACAACTTCCACAAGTCTCCATCTTTTATCTTTTGATAAAGGCCTTGTTTCCATTATTAATACTTTATCGTTAACTTTGCATTCATTATTTTCATCATGCGCTTTAAACTTAGTTGTTCTGTTCACAGTCTTTCCGTACAAAGGATGACGAACTTTAGTTTCAACTGCAACAACTATTGTCTTATCCATTTTATCAGATACGACTCTGCCTATTCTTGTTTTTCTATTTGATCTTTCCACAGTTTACAAGCCTCCTTTCAACAACTATTATTGCTCACACGCCCTTAATTCTTCTTCTCTAAGGATGGTTTTAATCTGGGCTATTGATTTTTTAACTTCTCTTATTCTCATTGGATTTTCAAGTTGACCTGTAGCTAACTGAAATCTTAATGTAAATAATTCCGATTTTAAGTCTCCTAATTGAACATTTAATTCTTGAGGAGCTTTTTCTCTTAATTCTTTAGCCTTCATTAATTTCACCACCCATTTCCTCAAAATCCTTCCTTGTAACAAACTTAGTCTTTATAGGAAGTTTATGTGATGCAAGTCTAAGTGCTTCTCTTGCTTGTTCTTCTGTAACACCAGACATTTCAAATAATACTCTACCTGGCTTTACAACTGCTACCCAGTATTCTGGTGAACCTTTACCGGAACCCATACGAGTTTCAGCTGGCTTTTCTGTTACTGGCTTATCTGGGAAAATCTTTATCCAAAGTTTTCCTCCTCTTTTTACATATCTATTAATAGCTATTCTGGCAGCTTCAATTTGATTGCTTTTTATCCAACCACATTCTGTTGCTTGTATTGCATAATCTCCATATGCAATAAAGTTGCCTCTAGTAGCTTTACCTTTCATTCTACCACGTTGTACCTTACGATGTTTAACTCTTTTAGGCATTAACATAACGTATTCCTCCTTCCTTACGCGTTAACTTCTTCCTCTTTTTCAACTTTCTTAACAGGAAGAACTTCGCCATTATATACCCAAACTTTTACACCTATTTTTCCATAAGTTGTATCAGCTTCTGCAAAACCATAATCAATATCAGCTCTTAATGTTTGTAAAGGAATAGTTCCTTCATGATATTGTTCTGTTCTTGCTATTTCAGCGCCTGCAAGTCTTCCAGCGCAAGCAGTTTTTACACCTTTTGTTCCTGATTTCATTGCTCTTTGAATTGTTTGTTTCATTGCTCTTCTGAATGATATTCTTCTTTCAAGCTGTTGAGCTATGTTTTCAGCCATAAGTTGTGCATTACTGTCTGCATTTTTTACTTCTACGATGTTAATTAAAACATTTTTTTGGTCAATTAAAGCTAATAATTCTTTCTTTAAAGCTTCAATTCCTTGACCGCCTTTTCCTATAACCATTCCTGGCTTAGCTGTGTATATATTTAATTTAACTTTCTTTGCAGCTCTTTCTATTTCTATTTTAGAAACTCCAGCATTGAAAAGTCTTTTCTTAACAAATTCTCTTATTTTGTTATCTTCTACAAGATAATCTGCAAAATTTTTGCCATCAGCATACCATTTTGCATTCCAATCTTTAATAACTCCAACTCTTAAACCGTGCGGATTTACTTTTTGACCCAATATATTTCCCTCCTTTTTAAGCTCTTTCTTTCACAACTAATGTTATGTGACTTGTTCTTTTCTTTATCGGAAATGCTCTTCCTTGTGCATGAGGTTGAAATCTCTTTAATGTTGACCCCTGACAAGCATAAGCTTCTGATATATATAACTTATTTACATCTAAACTTAAATTATTTTCTGCATTAGCAACAGCAGATTTTAATAATTTGTTTACTACAACTGCAGCATCTTTAGGAGTGTACTGCAATATAGCAAATGCTTCATTTACATTTTTACCTCTTACTAAGTCAAGAACAATCTTAACCTTTGTTGAGGACATTCTTATATATTTAGCTATAGCTTTAGCTTCCATAAAAGTTACCTCCTTCCATACTATCTAACAGATGTTGTCTTTTCCGTATTTCCATGACCCTTAAAAGTTCTTGTAAGAACAAATTCACCTAATTTGTGTCCTACCATATCTTCACTTATGTAAACAGGTACATGTTTTCTACCATCATGAACTGCTATAGTATGACCTATCATTTGTGGGAATATTGTTGAACTTCTAGACCAAGTTTTTACAACTTTTTTTTCATTACTTTTGTTCATTTCTTCAATTTTCTCAAGTAATGATTCTTTTATAAAAGGTCCTTTTTTTATTGATCTACTCATTTATTGTCCTCCCTTCGCAAACTTAATATAAAACATAAATACTTGAAGAGAATGTTGAATTCTCTCCAAAGAATTATTTGTCATTTCTTCCTTTGACAATAAGTCTATCTGAGTATTTCTTATGTTTTCTAGTTTTGTAACCAAGAGCTGGTTTACCCCAAGGTGTAACTGGTCCTGGACGTCCAACTGGTGATTTACCTTCTCCACCACCGTGTGGATGGTCATTAGGATTCATTACAGATCCTCTTACAGTTGGTCTTATACCCATGTGTCTCTTTCTTCCAGCTTTACCTAGGTTAACAATTTCATGTGTTAAATTAGATACTGTACCAATAGTTGCTCTACATTCTAATCTAACATATCTCATTTCACCACTTGGAAGTCTAAGTTGTGCATATTCTCCTTCTTTAGCCATAAGCTGTGCTGATGATCCAGCAGCTCTAACTAATTGTGCACCTTTTCCAGCAGCTAATTCAACATTGTGAATTATAGTACCCACTGGTATGTTTTTTATTGGAAGAGTGTTTCCAACTTTAATATCTGCATCAGGTCCTGATACAATTACAGTTCCAACTTTTAATCCAACTGGAGCGATTATGTATCTCTTTTCACCATCAGCATAAACAACTAAAGCTATATATGCTGATCTATTTGGATCATATTCTATAGTTGCTACCTTTGCTGGTACACCATCTTTATTTCTTTTGAAATCAATTATTCTATATTTTTGTTTAGCTCCGCCACCTTGATGACGAACTGTTATTTTTCCTTGAGCATTTCTTCCTGCTTTACTCTTTAAAGCTACCAACAATGATTTTTCTGGAACATCAGTTGTTATTTCTTCAAAAGTAGGCATAGTCATTTGCCTTAATGCAGGAGAAGTAGGTTTAAATCCCTTAACTGCCATTTTTCTTCCTCCTTCTTTTCGCTTTTCTGGCACCTAGCCAATAACTGCTTTATTACTGCTGCATTCCTTCAAAGAATTCTATTGGCTTGCTATCAGCTGCTAATTTAACTATAGCTTTTTTATAGTTTGGTCTTTTACCAACGTGAACCCCAACTCTTTTTGTTTTTCCAAGTACATTTGCAGTTTTAACATCTTCAACTTTAACGCCGAAAACTTCTTCAACTGCTTTTTTAATTTGAGGTTTGTTTGCATGAACATCAACTATAAAGGTGTATTTATTGTTTGCCATTTCTGCCATACTTTTTTCTGTTATAACTGGTTTTCTCAATATATCATGGCTATTTGAATACATTATGCATACACCTCCTCAATTTTTGACACAGCATCCTTAGTTATTATAAACTTTTCATACTTTAATATGTCATATACATTTATATTATTTGCTGGAACTACTTCTGCACCAGGTATATTTCTTATTGACTTATACACATTTGCATCTGATTCAGCAACAACAATTAATGCTTTTTTAGCTTGGAAAGCGTTAAGTAATTTAACTGCTTCCTTTGTTTTTGGTGTTTCAAATTTCAAATCTTCTAAAACAACTATTTCGTTATCAGCTACTTTACTTGATAAAGCTGAAAGCATAGCTGTTCTTCTCATTGATTTTGGTATTGAAACTCTATAGCTTCTTGGTTTTGGTGCAAAAACTATACCACCATGAATCCATTGTGGTGAACGTATTGAACCTTGTCTTGCTCTACCTGTTCCTTTTTGTCTCCAAGGCTTTATTCCGCCTCCTGAAACTTCCGATCTAGTTTTAGCGCTTTGTGTTCCTTGTCTTTTGTTTGCAAGTAATGCAACTACAACTTGGTGTAATGCATCTGCATTAACTTCAGCTCCAAAAACTTTTTCTGATAATTCTATATCTCCAACTTTTTGTCCTTCGTTATTAAATAATCCTACAGTAGGCATTCTGCATCCTCCTTTCCTTAATTCTAAGCTTTAAATGAATCTTTAATTACTACAAAACCTTTGTTAGGTCCTGGTACTCCACCTTTAATTAATATAAGGTTTTTCTCAGGTATAACCTTAGCAACTTCTAGGTTGATAACTGTAGTATTTACATGACCCATATGTCCTGGCATTCTTTTATTTTTAAATGTTCTTGATGGATCTGAAGAAGCTCCCATTGAACCAACTGCTCTGTGGAATTTTGAACCATGGCTCATTGGTCCTCTATGTGCATTCCATCTTCTGATTGTACCTTGGAATCCCTTACCTTTTGATACTCCAGATACATCAACTTTTTCTCCAGCTGCAAAAACATCAGCTTTTATTTCAGCACCTACTTCATAAGCGCTTAAATCTTCTAATCTAAATTCTTTAATGAATCTCTTAACTGTGGCATTTGCTTTTGCAAAATGACCTTTTGCTGGTTTATTAGATCTGTTTTCTTTAACATCATAAAAACCAACTTGTATAGCTTCATAGCCATCATTTTCAGTAGTTTTCTTTTGTACTACTACACATGGGCCTGCTTCTATTACAGTTACAGGAATTACTTTTCCCTGTTCATTAAATATTTGAGTCATACCAAGTTTTTTTCCTAGTATTCCCTTTTTCATCTCTTCAGCACCTCCAAACGCATTAGCGGATTGCATAAGCAATCATAACCGTTATTAATTAAATATTATAATTTTATTTCGATATCAACACCAGCTGGTAAATCTAATCTCATTAAAGCATCTACAGTTTTTGGTGATGGATTAACTATGTCAATTAATCTCTTATGAGTTCTAATTTCAAACTGTTCTCTTGAATCTTTATACTTATGTGGAGATCTCAATATTGTAACAACATCTTTTTCAGTTGGCAATGGTACAGGACCTGATACTTTTGCACCTGTAGTTTTTGCTGTTTCAACGATTTTTTCAGCTGACTGATCCAATATTGTGTGATCAAATGCTTTTAATCTGATTCTAATTTTTTGTTTTGCCATTTCATTCCCTCCTTTTCATCGCACGTTTAACTTCTTACGTACAACAACGGACCTTCTGTAAACTGTACCACGTGTTCCATACATACCACAATCAATTTACAAAACACCGTCGCCCGGTTCAAGACCGTGACATACTCAGCAAGAATTCCCCGTAAGTTCAGCTACCTCTTGCTTCATCGCTACTTTCACATAACAACTCTTATATTATACACCGCATTTTAATCTTTTGCAATACTTTTTTATTGCAATATAAAATAATAAAAATAGGAAGAGCGTCCTCTTCCTATTTTTTGTCAAATTCTTATTGTAAGTAATCTGCTTTTAACTAATATAATTTAAATTATATATATATTAACAAAAATACTATTCTACTATAGTAGTAACAACTCCAGATCCTACTGTTCTTCCGCCTTCTCTTATAGCGAATCTTAAGTTTTCACTCATTGCTACTTTTGTTATTAATTCAACTGTCATGTCTATGTGATCTCCTGGCATTACCATTTCTACTCCTTCTGGTAATTGGATTGATCCTGTTACGTCTGTTGTTCTGAAGTAGAATTGTGGTCTATATCCGTTGAAGAATGCTGTATGTCTTCCGCCTTCTTCTTTCTTTAATACGTAAACTTGACCTACGAATTTATGGTGTGGTGTTATTGATCCTGGTTTTGCTAATACTTGACCTCTTTCGATATCATCTCTTTGAACACCTCTTAATAATGCTCCGATGTTATCTCCTGCCATTGCTTCATCTAGTAACTTTCTGAACATTTCTACTCCAGTTACTACTACTTTTCTTGTCTCTTCACTTAATCCTACAATTTCAACTTCGTCTCCAACGTGTAATATTCCGCTTTCAACTCTTCCTGTTGCAACTGTTCCTCTTCCTGTTATTGTGAAGATATCTTCGATTGGCATTAAGAATGCTTTATCTGTTGCTCTTTCTGGTGTTGGTATATATTCATCTACTGCTGCCATTAAGTCTCTTATTGGTTTTGTTGCTTCTGCATCATCTGGATTTTCTAATGCTTTTAACGCACTTCCTACTACGATTGGTGTATCGTCGCCAGGGAATCCATATTCATTTAATAATTCTCTTACTTCCATTTCAACTAAGTCGATTAATTCTGGATCGTCAACTTGGTCTGCTTTGTTTAAGAATACTACTATATATTGTACTCCAACTCTTGATGCTAATAGTATGTGCTCTCTTGTTTGTGGCATTGGGCCATCTGCTGCACTTACTACTAATATTGCTCCATCCATTTGTGCTGCTCCTGTTATCATGTTCTTTACATAGTCAGCATGTCCTGGGCAGTCTACGTGAGCATAGTGTCTGTTTTCTGTTTCATACTCAACGTGTGCTGTGTTGATTGTTATTCCTCTTTCTTTTTCTTCTGGTGCTTTATCAATTTCATCATATTTGAAGGCTTTTGCTTTTCCTTCTTTTGATAATATTGTTGTTATTGCTGCTGTTAATGTTGTCTTACCATGGTCTACGTGACCTATTGTTCCTATGTTTACATGTGGTTTGTTTCTTTCAAATTTTTCCTTTGCCATTTCTGGTTCCTCCTTTATTTGTTTAACTATTTATTTTTTTCGCCAATTATTTGTTCCTGGATATTCTTAGGAACTTCTTCATAGCTATTAAATTCCATGCTGTAATTTCCTCTACCCTGTGTTCTTGATCTAAGGGAAGTTGCATATCCAAACATTTCTGAAAGTGGAACAAATCCTCTTATAACTTCTGCTCCAGCTCTCTGTTCCATTCCTTCAATTCTTCCTCTTCTTGCATTGATATCTCCAATAACATCTCCCATGTAATCTTCAGGAACTGTTACTTCAACTTTCATAACAGGCTCAAGAAGTACTGGATCTGCTTTAGACATAGCATTTTTGAATGCCATAGAACCTGCAATTTTGAATGCCATTTCAGAAGAATCGACATCATGGTATGAACCATCAACTAATTTAACTTTGAAGTTAATTGTTGGATATCCAGCAATTACACCACTTTGTGATGCTTCTTGGATACCATTGTCTATAGGCTGTATATATTCCTTAGGTACAGCTCCACCAACAACACCATTTTCAAATTCATATTCACCTTCTGTTGGAGTCATTTCAATTACCGCATGACCGTATTGTCCACGACCACCAGACTGTCTAATGAATTTACCTTCAGCTTTAACTGCTTTTCTGATAGTTTCCTTATAAGCAACTTGTGGCTTACCTACATTACATTCAACTTTAAATTCTCTTTGAAGTCTATCAACTATTATTTCAAGGTGAAGTTCTCCCATACCTCCTATAATAGTCTGACCAGTTTCTTGATCTGTATATGTTTTAAATGTAGGATCTTCCTCAGCAAGTTTTGCAAGGGCAATACCCATTTTTTCTTGACCTGCTTTAGTCTTAGGCTCAATAGCAACTTCAATAACTGGATCTGGGAATTCCATGCTTTCAAGAATTATTGCATTATCCTCATCACATAAAGTATCTCCAGTAGTAGTTGATTTTAATCCTACTATAGCACCTAATTCACCTGTTTCAAGTTCATCAACATCCTGTCTGTGATTAGAATGCATCTTTACAAGTCTTCCTATTCTTTCCTTCTTACCCTTTGTAGAATTTAGAACATAACTTCCGCTTTTCATAATACCAGAATAAATTCTAGTGAATGCAAGTCTTCCTACAAATGGATCAGTAGCTATCTTAAATGCTAATGCTGAAAGTGGTTCGCTATCGTCAGCTTTTCTTTCATCTTCTTCGCCTTCTAAATTTACTCCTTTAACTGGAGGTATATCTAAAGGTGATGGTAAGTATGCAACAACTGCATCTAACATTTGTTGAACACCTTTATTTTTATATGATGAACCGCATGTTACTGGTACGAAGGCATTTGCTATAACACCTTTTCTTATTGCTGCATTTATTTCTTCAACAGAAATTTCTTCACCATCAAGATATTTAGCCATTAAGTCTTCATCTAAATCAGCTACAGCTTCAATTAATTCCATTCTATATTTTTCTGCTAATTCTTTCATATCATCTGGAATTGGTTCTTCTTCCATAACTGTTCCTAATTGATCTTCATATATTACAGCCTCATTTTTTATAAGGTCGATTATACCTGTAAAATTATCTTCTTTACCTATAGGTAATTGTATTGGAACAGCATTAGCATGAAGTCTATCCCTCATCATCTGAACTGATCTAAAGAAGTCAGCACCTAATATATCCATTTTGTTTATATAAGCCATTCTTGGAACCTTATATTTTTCTGCTTGCCTCCAAACAGTTTCAGATTGTGGTTCAACACCACCTTTTGCATCGTATACAGCAACAGCTCCGTCAAGAACTCTTAGAGATCTTTCAACCTCAACTGTAAAATCTACGTGTCCAGGTGTGTCTATGATGTTAATTTCATGTTCTTTCCAATAGCAAGTAGTTGCAGCAGAAGTAATAGTTATACCTCTTTCTTGTTCTTGAACCATCCAGTCCATTGTCGCTGCACCTTCATGAACTTCACCTATTTTATGAGTTTTTCCAGTATAAAATAATATACGTTCTGTAGTAGTAGTCTTTCCAGCATCAATATGTGCCATTATTCCTATATTACGGAACTTTTCTAAAGGATATTGTCTAGCCACTTTTTTTCCTCCTCTCACTATGCTAATTAATCTGATAAAACTGCTTTAGCAAAAGCTAAAACAGTTTTTTATTTAATATATAAGATAAACTATAAATATTATAAAACATTATTGAAACAAATACCACATATATAGTATTCCTTAACAATCATATTTTAAAACTTATAAATTTATCACTATTAATATCTATAGTGTGCAAATGCTTTATTAGCTTCTGCCATCTTATGAGTATCTTCTCTCTTTTTAACTGCGGCTCCTGTGTTGTTTGAAGCATCAAGTAATTCGCCAGCAAGTCTTTGGTACATGTACTTTTCTCCTCTTTTGTGAGTAGCATCAAGCATCCATCTAAGTCCTAATGTCTGTCTTCTTTCTGGTCTAACTTCGATAGGAACTTGATAAGTAGCACCACCTATTCTTCTTGCTTTTACTTCAAGTAATGGCATCACGTTGTTCATAGCTGCCTCAAATACTTCTATAGGATCCTTATCAGTTTTTTCTTTTAAAACTTCAAAAGCTTTGTAGCATATTTTTTGTGCTACTCCCTTTTTTCCGTCTAGCATTACATTGTTTATTAACTTTGTAACAACTTTACTGTTGTATAATGGATCTGGTAATACATCTCTTTTTGCAATAAATCCTTTTCTTGGCACTTTTCTTCCCTCCTTAACAATCTTTTATTTAAGTTCATTGGTACTCGGCAATTAGCCGTAAAGTGCTTGCTTCTGCAATCCTTATATACTTGATAAAGTATGTAAAACAAAATTAGATATATGTAAATATAATTTCATCACATAAAAAATCTATATAAAACGCTGAAGACATAGCACTAATTTATAAACCTATTTTTGCTTTGGTTTTTTAGCACCGTACTTTGACCTAGCCTGTTTTCTATCAGCAACACCAGCGGCATCTAATGTACCTCTGACAATGTGATATCTAACACCTGGTAAGTCCTTAACTCTTCCACCTCTTATAAGAACAACACTGTGCTCCTGTAAGTTGTGGCCAACACCTGGAATATAAGCAGTAACTTCATATCCATTTGTAAGTCTAACTCTTGCAACTTTTCTTAAGGCTGAGTTAGGCTTCTTAGGTGTTTGAGTTTTTACAACTGTACAAACTCCTCTTTTTTGTGGACACTCTTTTAATGCTGGTGCAGTTGATTTAGTTATAGCTGTCTTTCTGCCTTTTCTTACTAACTGGCTTATAGTTGGCATGTTTCCACCTCCTCTTTTTTAATATCTATCTATAAATTAATTTTGTAAATAGCATAACAAAATATACAAAGATAATAAAATTTATAAATTTCATAACTTCATATAATTTTAGTGTATTGGTTATAGTATTATTTATTAAACAAACAAATTATGCATCTTTAAGTACAACCGCAGTAGATGCTTTTACATCTATATTGCATAGCTTTCCTAATTCTTTCATTGTATCTACATATACAATTTCTAGTGACTTACTTATTGACACTCGTTCAACATTTTCAAGTAAGTCTGCATCTGCATCTTTAGCTAGGTACACAATCTGTGCCTTACCTTCATTTATTGCCTTAATTGATTGTTTAACACCCACAACCTTTTTACCGGGCACCCTGTTTACCATTGTGCTTACCTCCCTTATATCAAAGGTAGAGACAAAGTATAGCTTTGACTCTACAGTAATATAATCACACAAATTGTATTTTATCATTTCTAGTTTGCTATGTCAACAAAAATCGATATGATATTGTGCCCTGTATAGGTTATATTTGAGAAGCACATATACGTATTAATAAATTATTATACTTCTATGCTGCTTTCTGTTGTTTCTTCACTAGTTGATTCTGGTTCAATTTCTATACTCTTGTATCTTGTCATTCCAGTACCAGCTGGTATTAATTTTCCTATAATTACATTTTCTTTTAATCCAATCAAAGGATCTACTTTACCCTTTATAGCTGCATCAGTTAGAACTCTAGTTGTTTCTTGGAAGGAAGCAGCTGATAAAAATGAATCTGTAGCCAACGCAGCTTTTGTTATACCTAGTAAAGCAATTCTGCCTTTTGCAGGTTCTCCTCCAGTTTCTTCCACTTTTTGATTTGCTTCATTAAAATCAAACATATCAATCATTGTACCTGGAAGTAAATCTGCATCACCAGAATCTTCTACTTTTACTTTTCTTGTCATCTGTCTTACAACTACTTCAAGATGCTTATCGTTAATATCAACACCTTGTAATCTATATACTTTTTGAACTTCTGAAAGTAAATAGTTTTTAACTGCATTAACACCTTTAATCCTAATTATATCTTGAGGGTTTATTGAACCTTCTGTTATTTCATCTCCAGCACTTATAACATCATTATTTCTAACTTTTAAGCTGGAACCAAATGGTATATCATAACTTACTTCTTCACCATTTTCAGTAACTATATATACAATTCTCTTTTTCTTTGTTTCCTCTACTCTTACTGTTCCTGAAACTTCACTTACGATTGCGAGTCCCTTTGGTTTTCTTGCTTCAAACAGTTCCTCAACTCTTGGAAGACCTTGTGTGATATCTGCTCCAACAACTCCACCTGTGTGGAATGTTCTCATTGTAAGCTGAGTACCAGGTTCTCCTATTGACTGAGCTGCTACAATACCAACTGCTTCTCCTATACCTATTTTCTGTGCTGTTGCCATATCCATTCCGTAGCATTTTGCACAAACACCATATTTGCAATCACAAGTAAATACGGATCTTATATTAACCTTTTTAACTCCTGCTTTTTCTACTTTTTCAGCCAAATGAACATCCATATAAGTATCTCTTGGGACTATCACTTCTCCACTATTAGGATCTATAATATCCTCAGCAGAATACCTACCTGTTAATCTTTCAGCTAGTGATTCAATTACTTCATTTCCTTCTTTAATTTCAGAAACTTCAAAACCAGCTTTAGCGCCACAATCTTCACTTCTAACTATTACATCCTGACAAACATCAACAAGTCTTCTTGTAAGGTATCCTGAATCGGCAGTCTTTAATGCTGTATCTGCATTACCTTTTCTAGCACCATGGGTAGAAGTAAAGTATTCAAGTACGTCGAGGCCTTCCCTAAATGATGCTTTTATAGGAAGTTCCAGTATCTTACCTGAAGGACTTGCCATAAGTCCTCTCATACCTGCAAGCTGTTTAATCTGGCTCTTTGAACCTCTGGCTCCTGAATCTGCCATCATGAATATAGGATTAAATTTATCAAGGTTATCCATAAGAGCATCGGCAACATCTTCTGTTGTTTTAGTCCATGTAGCTATTACTCTTTCATGTCTTTCATCGTCAGATATGAAACCTCTTCTGTACATTTTAGTTATCTTTTCTACAGAACTTTCTGCCTCCGCCATAAGTGTCTTCTTAGCTGGTGGAACAGTCATATCTGAAGTTGAAACTGTTATAGCTCCAATAGTTGAATAGTGGTATCCCTTAGCTTTTATCTTATCTAGCATAATTGATGTTTTTGTTGGTCCATATTTCAAATAGCATTTGTCTATTATTTTACCTAAGTTCTTTTTACCTACAAGGAAGTCAACTTCCATAACTAATTCATTACCTGGAATAGTTCTGTCAACAAATCCTAAATCTTGAGGTATTGAATCATTAAATATTAGTTTACCAACAGTAGTTTCTATTATTCCTGTTATTTTTTTGCCATTGACAACTTTAGATAGTTTAACTTTAACTTTAGCGTGAATAGCAATTTCACCCAATTGATAAGCCATAATTGCTTCATCAACACATGAAAATGCCTTTCCTTCACCCTTTACTCCATCTTTATCAAGTGTCAAATAGTATGATCCAAGTACCATATCCTGAGTAGGTACACAAACTGGTTTACCATCTGATGGTTTTAATATATTATGTGCTGCTAACATTAAAAATCTAGCTTCAGCTTGTGCTTCAACTGATAAAGGTACATGAACAGCCATCTGGTCTCCATCAAAGTCAGCATTGTAAGCTGTACATGCCAATGGATGAAGCTTAATTGCTCTTCCTTCAACTAATATTGGTTGGAACGCTTGAATACCTAATCTATGAAGAGTAGGTGCTCTGTTTAAAAGTACTGGATGATCTGATATTACTTCTTCAAGGACATCAAAAACTTGATCCTGAACTCTTTCTACCATTCTCTTTGCACTTTTAATATTATGTGCTATTCCACTTTCAACAAGTTTCTTCATTACGAATGGCTTAAATAACTCTAAAGCCATTTCTTTAGGAAGTCCGCATTGATACATCTTAAGATCTGGACCAACAACTATAACTGAACGTCCTGAATAGTCAACACGTTTTCCAAGAAGGTTCTGTCTAAATCTTCCTTGCTTTCCTTTAAGCATATCTGAAAGAGACTTTAATGGTCTATTTCCTGGACCTGTTACCGGTCTTCCTCTTCTACCATTATCAATAAGTGCATCAACTGCTTCTTGAAGCATTCTCTTTTCATTCCTAACTATAATGTCAGGTGCACCTAAATCTAATAGTTTTTTCAATCTATTATTTCTATTTATAACTCTTCTATATAAATCATTTAAATCTGAAGTAGCAAATCTACCTCCATCTAATTGGACCATAGGTCTTAAATCTGGAGGAATAACAGGCACAACATCCATAATCATCCAAGAAGGTTTATTCTTTGATTGTCTAAAGGATTCAACAACTTCAAGTCTTCTTATTACTCTAACTTTCTTTTGTCCTGTACTTGTTTTAAGATCTTCTTTTAATTCAGCTGATAATTGCTCCAAGTCAATTTCCTCAAGAAGCTTCTTTATCGATTCAGCTCCCATTCCTGCTTCAAAGCTGTCTTCACCATATTTGTCTACAGATTCTCTATACTCTTTTTCATTAAGAAGCTGTTTCTTCAAAAGAGGTGTTTCTTTAGGCTCTAAAACTACATATGAAGCAAAATATAAAATTTTCTCTAATGCCCTTGGTGACATGTCAAGAATAAGTCCCATACGTGATGGTATTCCTTTAAAATACCATATGTGAGATACAGGGGCAGCTAACTCAATGTGCCCCATCCTTTCACGTCTAACCTTTGCCTTAGTTACTTCAACACCACATCTGTCACATACAATTCCCTTATATCTTATTCTCTTATACTTACCGCAGTGACATTCCCAGTCCTTCATTGGTCCAAATATCCTTTCGCAAAAGAGACCATCTCGTTCTGGTTTTAGTGTTCTATAATTTATAGTTTCTGGCTTTTTTACTTCGCCTCTAGACCATTCCCTTATTTTCTCTGGTGAGGCTAAACCTATTTGTAATGCATCAAAATTATTTAATTCCAAGGGTACTCCTCCCTCCATAAATTAATGTTCGTCATTAAAATCTTCAAGTTCTAATCCTTTTTGAAGATCATCTAAAGGTAAATCATCATAATCTATATCTAAATTTTCGTCATCAGTTTCAGATTCATCACCTTCGACATAATCGTCATCACTAACCGGAGGTACTGGTGAATCTTCATTACCCTCTATATTAACATTTAAATCTTCTAAATCTTCGTCAACAGATTCTTTAAGCTTAATTTCCTCATTGTTGTTAGACAATACTTTAACATCTAAACATAAAGCCTGCAATTCTTTAATAAGAACCTTGAATGATTCTGGAATTCCTGGTTCAGGTATATTTTCACCCTTAACTATAGCCTCATATGTTTTAACTCTTCCTACAACATCATCTGATTTTACTGTAAGAATTTCTTGTAGTGTATGAGCTGCACCATATGCTTCCAAAGCCCAAACTTCCATTTCACCAAATCTCTGACCACCAAATTGTGCTTTACCACCTAAAGGTTGTTGTGTAACCAATGAATATGGTCCTGTTGATCTAGCATGAATCTTATCATCAACCAAATGGGCAAGTTTCATTATATACATGTATCCAACAGTAACTCTATTATCAAATTCTTCTCCAGTTCTTCCATCATGTAATACAGTTTTACCATCTTCATCATATCCAGCTTTTTTAAGACATTCAACTATTTCAGGTTCAAGTGCTCCATCAAATACTGGAGTAGCAATGTGCCATCCTAGATTAGCTGCTGCCCATCCTAAATGTACCTCAAGCACCTGACCGATATTCATACGTGAAGGAACACCTAGCGGGTTAAGACATATTTGAAGAGGTCTTCCATCAGGTAAGAATGGCATATCTTCTTCTGGTAATACTCTTGAAATAACTCCCTTATTACCATGTCTACCAGCCATCTTATCTCCTACAGATATCTTTCTCTTTTGAGCAATATAGCATCTAACAAGTTCATTTACACCTGGAGGTAATTCATCGCCATTTTCTCTTGTAAATATTTTAACGTCAACTATTATTCCGGCTTCTCCATGAGGCACTCTAAGTGAAGTATCTCTTACTTCTCTTGCTTTTTCTCCAAATATTGCTCTAAGTAATCTTTCTTCTGCAGTTAATTCAGTTTCACCTTTTGGTGTTACCTTTCCAACTAGAATATCTCCAGATCTTACTTCTGCACCTATTCTAATTATTCCTCTTTCATCTATATCCTTTAACGCATCTTCTCCAACGTTAGGAATATCTCTTGTAATTTCCTCAGGTCCTAATTTTGTATCTCTTGCTTCTGCTTCATATTCTTCTATATGAATTGAAGTAAATACATCATCACGAACAAGCTGTTCTGAAATAAGCATAGCATCTTCGTAATTGTAACCTTCCCATGTTATGAATCCCATTCTTATGTTTCTTCCTAATGCTATTTCACCTAAATCAGTTGAAGGACCATCAGATAAAACAGTTCCTACTTCTACCTTTTCACCCTTGCTAACTATTGGTCTTTGATTTATGCAAGTTCCTGAGTTTGATCTCTTAAACTTCAATAGCTTATAAGTATCCATTCCGCCATCTTTGTCTCTTCTTACTCTTACTTGATTGGCACTTACATATTCAACGACTCCACTATTTTTAGCTTTAGGAAGTACTCCTGAATCTACGGCAGCCTTATATTCTATTCCAGTACCGACAACAGGCGCATCAGGTTTTAATAAAGGAACTGCTTGACGCTGCATGTTAGATCCCATTAGTGCACGGCTGGCATCATCATTTTCAAGGAACGGAATCATTGCTGTTGCAACAGATACCATCTGCCTAGCAGAAACGTCCATAAGATCAACTTCTGTATCTGGAACTATTAAAACTTCGTTTGGAATTCTTACTGTTACCTTCTTATCTACAAAATGACTATCTTCATCTAAAGGTTCATTTGCTTCTGCAATTAAGTATTGATCCTCTTCATCTGCTGTAAAATAACGAATTTCATCAGTTACCTTATGAGTAATCTTATCAACTATTCTATATGGACTCTCTATAAATCCATATTCATTTACTTTAGCATAAGATGCAAGTGAGTTTATAAGTCCTATATTCGGACCTTCTGGTGTTTCTATAGGACACATTCTACCATAATGTGAATGGTGAACGTCTCTTACTTCAAAGCCAGCTCTCTCTCTTGACAAACCACCTGGTCCTAAAGCTGATAATCTTCTCTTATGCGTAAGTTCTGATAAAGGATTTGTCTGATCCATGAATTGTGAAAGCTGAGAACTTCCAAAGAATTCTTTAATTGCTGCTGCAACTGGTCTAATGTTTATAAGTGCTTGTGGAGTTATGACTTCTTGATCCTGTATTGTCATTCTTTCCTTTACTACTCTTTCCATTCTTGAAAGTCCAATTCTAAATTGGTTTTGTAGTAATTCACCTACAGATCTAAGTCTTCTATTGCCTAAGTGGTCAATATCATCAACGTCACCTATACCATATGCCAATCCAATTTCATAACTAACTGTTGCATATATATCATCTCTGATTATATGTTTTGGAATTAATCTGTGAATTTCTTTTTTAAGCTGTCCTTTTATATCTTCTTCACTTTCATAATTATCCAAAATTTCTTTTAAAACTGGATAATGAACTAATTCCTTAATATTTAAATCGCTTATATCGAATTTTATGTAATTCTTTATATTGACAAAATTATTTCCTATAACACGTATAACTCTATCGTCTACAATTATATCGACAGAATTTATGCCTAGGTTTTGGATTTCCTGTGCTTTTTCCCTTGTGATTCTCTCGTCTTTTGCGACAATTATTTCTCCAGTTTCAGTGTTAACAACATCTTTAGCTGCTGTTTTATTTATTAGCCTTAAGCTTATAGCTAATTTTTTGTTAAATTTATATCTTCCAACCCTTGACAAATCATATCTTTTAGGGTCAAAAAATAATGATTCTATAAGAGAAACTGCGCTATCGACTGTTGGTGGTTCACCAGGTCTAAGCCTCTTATATATTTCTAAAAGCGCTTCTTCATGCGTTTTTGTATTGTCTTTTTCAATTGTAGCTTTTAATCTTTCTTCATCGCCAAAGTAATTTACTATTTCAGCATCTGAACCAAATCCCATGGATCTCACTAAAATTGTAATAGGCAATTTTCTAGTCTTATCAATTCTAACATACATAACACTATTAGAATCTGTTTCGTACTCTAACCATGCTCCTCTATTAGGAATTACTGTTGATGAGTACAATTTCTTTCCAGACTTATCTACAGCATAATTGTAATACACTCCAGGTGATCTTACTAGCTGACTTACGATAACTCTTTCTGCACCGTTAATAACAAATGTTCCTTGCTCTGTCATTAATGGGAAATCTCCCATAAATACTTCTTGCTCTTTAACTTCTCCTGTTTCCTTATTGAGAAGTCTAACTTTCACCTTTAATGGTGCTGCATAAGTAGTGTCTCTTTCCTTACATTCTTCAATAGTGTACTTGATATTTTCTAAATCAAGCTTATAGCCAACAAATTCTAAAACAAGATTGCCAGTATAGTCTTGAATTGGATTAATATCATCAAATATTTCTTGAAGTCCCTCATCTAAAAACCATTGATATGAATCTAATTGAACCTCAATGAGATTTGGCATCTTACCAATTTCATTAAGTTTTGAGAAACTCATTCTCGTTCTTTTACCGACTTGGACAGGATGTACCATTAGCTTTCACCCCTTGTATAAACTAAAATAACCAAAAATGATCATTTGAAAGTTCACTTTTGGATTGTTTACAATAACTATCTTTTTATTATATCCATATTTATACTAAAAATTCAGTTAAATGAAAAAAATTTATAATAAGCCTTATAAATCTTCGCATTTAGTTATTTTACCACAATGAACTATAAAAGTCAACATTAATAATAATAAACTTAAAAACTTATTAAACCTCTAGGTATACCTTCATAAAACCGTCTAAAAAAAGGGCACTCCTATGAGTGCCCTTTTAATAAGTCTTTACTACTTTAATTCTGCTTTTGCACCAGCTTCTTCAAGTTTTGCTTTCATAGCTTCTGCTTCTTCTTTAGCTACGCCTTCTTTAATTGTCTTAGGAGCTCCATCAACTAATTCTTTAGCTTCTTTTAATCCTAATCCAGTTACTTCTCTAACAACTTTTATAACTTTGATTTTTTGTGCACCAGCTTCTGCTAATACTACATCAAAATCAGTTTTTTCTTCAGCTGCTGCACCAGCACCTGCTGCTGCGCCTGCTGCTGCTACTGGAGCTGCAGCGCTTACTCCAAATTCTTCTTCACAAGCTTTTACTAACTCGTTTAATTCTAATACAGTCATACCTTTTACAGCTTCAATTATTTCTTCCTTTGACATTGCCATTATATAGCACCTCCGAATTATTTACATTAATTTTATTTTTTCTTACCTAGATAAACCAGTTCAACTACCAAAATCAATTTTCACCATAATGCTTAAAAAATAGCATTTTGGTATAAATTAATTTTGAAGTTTCAAAAGCTTTATCTCTAATTATGCCTGTTCCTCAGATTGCTTCTTTTCTTGAATTGCATTTAAAACATAAGCAAATTTTGATAATGGAGCTTTGAAGCTTCCAAGTAATTTTGCAATAAGGACATCCTTTGGTGGTACGGAAGCAAGTTCCTTAACCTTATCAGCATCAAATACTTCTCCACTTACTAATCCAGCAACCAATTCCATTACTTTATGATCTTTTGCAAAATCATTTAATATTCTTGCAGGAGCTGTTACATCATCGTAAGACATAGCAACTGCTACTGGTCCTTCAAAATATTTTGTAATACCTTCGTGACCTAATTCATTTGCAGCTCTTGTAGCTAAAGTATTTTTGTATACCTTGTATTCTACTCCAGCTTCTCTTAATTTTTTTCTAAGTTCAGTATCCTCTTCAACAGTTAATCCTTGATACTTAACCAATATTACTGCTTGAGCTTTACCCATTTTTTCTTTTATCTCAGCAACTTTTTGTTCTTTTAATTCTCTAAATTTATTTGGCACTGTGTATTCACACCTCCTCACAGTTTAAAACTGCTCTAATAAGAATTGAAATGTAAAGTCTCATTCAATTTGATAAATTCCTATAAGAAATATTTAACAAATAATTAAAGGCCCCTCCGTAAAAGCGCGAAGAGACCTCATAAACTTATATATCGGAATCCTCGGTTGGTTGGCATTGCCTTTACGTCTTACGACACCCACTATCTACGGAGTATTTACATATTCAATTTCAAACTTTTTAATATAACCAAAAATCAATATTAATCTAAAACTTTAGTTGTGTTAATCTTTATTCCAGGTCCCATTGTTGATGAAACCGATACAGATTTAATATATTGACCTTTAGCTGATGCTGGTTTAGCTTTAACAATTGCTTCCATCATAACATGAAAGTTTTGAACTAGCTTTTCTGTTCCAAATGAACTTTTTCCAACTAAAACGTGGATTATAGCAGTTTTATCAACTCTATACTCAACTTTACCAGCTTTAATTTCTGATAATGCTTTCGCAACATCAAATGTAACTGTTCCTGATTTAGGGTTTGGCATTAAACCTTTTGGTCCTAATACTCTTCCTAATCTTCCTACTACACCCATCATATCTGGAGTAGCAACAACAACATCGAAATCAAACCAATTTTCGTTTTGAATTTTAGCAGCAAATTCATCTGCTCCAACATAATCTGCTCCAGCTTCTTCAGCTTCTTTGGCTTTATCGCCTTTAGCAAAAACTAACACTTTAACTGTTTTACCTGTACCATGTGGTAAAACAACTGCACCTCTTACTTGTTGATCTGCATGTCTTGGATCTACTCCAAGTCTAACAGCAAGTTCTACAGTTTCATCAAATTTAGCTTTAGATGTTTTTGTAACTAAATCCATAGCTTCACTTGGTGTATATAAAGCATTTTTGTCAACAAGCTTTGCGCTTTCAACATAATTCTTTCCCATTTTTCTTCCTCCTTTGTGGTCTTAATGGCATAATTTAGATTATACCTCCCACATTTTAAAGACAAACTATTTTTCTACTTCTACGCCCATACTTCTGGCTGTTCCAGCTATCATGTTCATAGCAGCTTCTAATGATGCTGCATTTAAATCTGGCATCTTAGTTTCAGCGATTTGCTTAAGTTGATCTTTTGTTAATTTACCAACTTTTGTTTTGTTAGGAACGCCTGAACCACTTTCTATTCCCAATGCTTTTTTAATTAATACAGCTGCAGGTGGAGTTTTTAATATAAAACTAAAAGATCTATCCTGATAAACTGTAATTACAACTGGAATAGTTAATCCTGCTTGATTAGCAGTTTTAGCATTGTATTCCTTACAAAATGCCATGATGTTTACACCATGTTGTCCAAGAGCAGGACCAACTGGTGGAGCTGGAGTTGCTTTTCCTGCAGGCAATTGAAGTTTTATTAAACCTACTACTTTCTTTGCCATGTTACTTACACCTCCTACAATTACAATAGTTAAATTTATTGATATAACAAGACAATGTCTTATTTCTTCAATCTAACTTCTCTATTTGATTAAAATCAAGTTCAACAGGTGTTTCCCTGCCAAACATGTTGACCAAACCTTTAAGCTTATGTTTTTCAACATTAATTTCCTGAATTAATGCAACTTGATCAAGCAATGGTCCAGAAATAACCTTCACATTTTCGCCAACATTAACATTAATATTAACTACTTTTTCCTGTATGCCCATTGTTTCAACTTCCTCTTCTGTTAAAGGAACAGGTTTTGATCCAGGTCCAACGAACCCAGTACATCCTCTTGTATTTCTTACAACATACCAAGATTCATCAGTCATTATCATTTTAATCAAAACATAACCAGGAAACACTTTCTTAAGTGTTACCTTCTTTTTACCATCTTTTTCTTCAATTTCCTCTTGCATTGGAACCTGTATATCAAATATAAGGTTTTGAAGATTTCTATTTTCAATGGTTTTTTCGATATTTGCTTTTACTTTATTTTCATACCCTGAATATGTATGAACAACATACCATCTAACTTTTTCACTCATAATTAAAGGCACAGGATACTCCCGAACCCATAACCTCCCTTACATCTTATTTAAAGATCACCTTAAAGAGGTTATTAAAGCCATAATCCATTACTGCCACTATTACCACACAAATGGCACAAAATACTACTACTGCTATTGTTGATTTTTTAGTATTTTCTTTTGAAGGCCACGTAATTCTATGCGTTTCAGCCATAAGGTCCTTAAAGAATCCAACGAAACCTTTTAAGGGTGACTTTTTTATATTATCATTCTTTACATTGGCAGCCATTTTTATTCACATCCTAAAAGTTATTACAAAATACGGCTTAAATTTCTTATTTTGTTTCTTTATGAAGTGTATGTTTGTGGCAAAATGGACAATATTTTCTCATTTCCAATCTATCTGGATCATTTTTCTTGTTTTTCATTGTGTTGTAATTTCTCTGCTTGCATTCTGTACATGCTAATGTTACCTTTACTCTCACAATCTACACCTCCCAGTTCTGCAGAAAAAAGTCTGTTCTTTCTTAAAATACGCACTACCTCATTATTCTATCATAATTCGAGTTGTTTGTCAACTAAATTAATGCATATTTTTCATAAATAATAAAGTACTTCAAATAAGGTGATTTTTTTCACTATTATTTTTAATTTGCATACAAACGGATCAGGTTTTGCCTAATCCGTTCAAATAGAATAAATACTATTCTACTATAGTAGTAACAACTCCAGATCCTACTGTTCTTCCGCCTTCTCTTATAGCGAATCTTAAGTTTTCACTCATTGCTACTTTTGTTATTAATTCAACTGTCATGTCTATGTGATCTCCTGGCATTACCATTTCTACTCCTTCTGGTAATTGGATTGATCCTGTTACGTCTGTTGTTCTGAAGTAGAATTGTGGTCTATATCCGTTGAAGAATGCTGTATGTCTTCCGCCTTCTTCTTTCTTTAATACGTAAACTTGACCTACGAATTTATGGTGTGGTGTTATTGATCCTGGTTTTGCTAATACTTGACCTCTTTCGATATCATCTCTTTGAACACCTCTTAATAATGCTCCGATGTTATCTCCTGCCATTGCTTCATCTAGTAACTTTCTGAACATTTCTACTCCAGTTACTACTACTTTTCTTGTCTCTTCACTTAATCCTACAATTTCAACTTCGTCTCCAACGTGTAATATTCCGCTTTCAACTCTTCCTGTTGCAACTGTTCCTCTTCCTGTTATTGTGAAGATATCTTCGATTGGCATTAAGAATGCTTTATCTGTTGCTCTTTCTGGTGTTGGTATATATTCATCTACTGCTGCCATTAAGTCTCTTATTGGTTTTGTTGCTTCTGCATCATCTGGATTTTCTAATGCTTTTAACGCACTTCCTACTACGATTGGTGTATCGTCGCCAGGGAATCCATATTCATTTAATAATTCTCTTACTTCCATTTCAACTAAGTCGATTAATTCTGGATCGTCAACTTGGTCTGCTTTGTTTAAGAATACTACTATATATTGTACTCCAACTCTTGATGCTAATAGTATGTGCTCTCTTGTTTGTGGCATTGGGCCATCTGCTGCACTTACTACTAATATTGCTCCATCCATTTGTGCTGCTCCTGTTATCATGTTCTTTACATAGTCAGCATGTCCTGGGCAGTCTACGTGAGCATAGTGTCTGTTTTCTGTTTCATACTCAACGTGTGCTGTGTTGATTGTTATTCCTCTTTCTTTTTCTTCTGGTGCTTTATCAATTTCATCATATTTGAAGGCTTTTGCTTTTCCTTCTTTTGATAATATTGTTGTTATTGCTGCTGTTAATGTTGTCTTACCATGGTCTACGTGACCTATTGTTCCTATGTTTACATGTGGTTTGTTTCTTTCAAATTTTTCCTTTGCCATTTCTGGTTCCTCCTTATATTTTGGTTAACCAATTTATGATGAAATTCAAAGTTTTCATCATGTAAACTGTTCCCGGTGTGTTGTATGTAATTTGGAGCCCACGACCAGATTTGAACTGGCGACCTCCACCTTACCAAGGTGACGCTCTACCTGCTGAGCTACATGGGCAACACTTTTTGGAGCGGGAAACGGGTATCGAACCCGCGACACCCAGCTTGGGAAGCTAGTGCTCTACCACTGAGCTACTCCCGCACATTCAGTAATTAAATACATAGTTTTAACCATGTAACAATTATTTATTTTACTATCAACGAATTTCTTTGTCAATACACAACTTACCTTTTTTCTAAGCACTTTTCCAATTTTCTTTTAACTCTTTGAAGTGCATTATCAATAGATTTTGCACCTCTATCTAAATCACAGGCTATTTCTTGATAAGATTTTCCATCTAAATATGACATTAATACTTCCATTTCTAAGCCTGACAATACTTCCCCTATCCCTGTTTTTATCTTATTGACTTCTTCTTTACTTATAATTAATTCTTCTGGATCTGCAACTTTCAAACTAGATATGACGTCAAATAATGTTCTATCTGATTCTTCATCATATATAGGTTTATTAAGAGAAATATAAGTATTTAGTGGAATATGTTTTTGTCTTGTAGCTGTCTTTATAGCCGTAATAATTTGCCTTGTTATACACAGTTCTGCAAATGCCTTAAATGATGATAATTTATTTGGCTTAAAATCCCTAATAGCTTTATAAAGACCAATCATACCCTCCTGACAAATATCCTCTCTATCTGCACCTATTAAAAAATATGATTTTGCCTTGGCCTTGACAAAATTTTGATATTTAGTTATTAAATATTCCTGAGACTTCTTGTCACCTGCTTTAGCCATCATAACTATTTCTTCATCTAACTTATCTTCATATTCAATATCATTATTAGTTATAGCTGCATCCTTACTCAATTATAAATTCCCCCTATGCATGTAGATAAACCTTTTCAGCTACCATATCACTTACCCATTATATTCCTAGTAAATATTTTACAAGTAATTTTTTTACAAGTCAACCTTTTTTTACTTCTGTTTTCTTATCTTATCTAGTTTTTCAAAAATATCTTTAGATATTCTATCCTCTACTCTATTATATTTTTTTCCTGCATTCATTTTTTCTGTTCTAATATCTATCTTTGCTTTGACATTCATTACTTCGCCATAAAATTCCATGGATGACATTCTTGTAGAACCTCTTTGAAAAATCACCTGCTGTTCTAAATTATCGGAGGTAACAACAGAAACTTCAACTTTTCTTCCAATCTTGCTTACATATCTTTCTATATAGCTATCTGCAGTTTCCGATTCTTTTGTATATACTACATTAAGATTAGGAGTTATTTTTATCTTTTTCTCCGGATTTCCTTGTATGAGATGTGCATCAAACACCAAAAAAATCTTATATCCTTTATAAGCACAATAATCTACTAATATTTCAATCAGCTTTTCTCTCGCACTTTCTAAATTTATGTTATTTTTTATATTATTGAGCTCTCCCCAACTATTAATAACATTGTATCCATCAACAAATATTGTTTTCAAGGTTTTATCCTCTTTTTATCCTCTGCTTAAGTATCTCATACATTATTATTCCTCCTGCAACAGAAGCATTTAAAGATGTTATTTTACCAACCATAGGTATTTTTACAAGTACATCACATTTTTCCTTCGTTAATTTTCCCATTCCATGACCTTCACTGCCTATAACAAGTGCAGCAGCGCCTGTTAAATTTGCATCAAAGCAGTAATCTTTTCCTTCCATCTCAGCACCATAAATCCATATGTTGTTTTCTTTAAGCTTATCTATTGCTGCATTAATATTATTTACCTTTGCAATTCTCATATGTTCTACAGCTCCAGCAGAAGATTTATAGACAACAGCTGTTACACCTACATTTCTTCTTTTAGGAATTATAACACCATGGACTCCACATACCTCTGCTGTCCTTATTATTGATCCAAAATTATGTGGATCTTCTATTTCATCTAAAACAATTATAAATGGATCTTCGTTTTTGCTTTTTGCATATTCTAAAATGTCCTCAACTTCATAATACTTATATGGGGTTGTTTCTGCTATAACACCCTGGTGTGATTTTGTTTGAGACATCTGATCAAGTTTTTTTCTATCGACATATTTTACAGTTATTTTCTTTTCCTTTGCCATAGCTAAAATTACATTTATTGATCCTTCTTTTTGACCATTTGCTATAAATAATTGTTCAATAGTTTTTTCATTTTTAATCGCCTCTATAACTGCGTTTCTTCCTTCTATTATGTTCTCGTTTTCCATAAAAATCTCTCCTAATTATTCTTTTATCTATATTATGACATAAATTTTTCTTTCATAAACATTTGCTTTCCACAAGTTAGTTTTCCTTCTTTACACTTTCCATAAACACATGATGGCAAAGCATTTGTATATAATATCTCAGATAATTCTCTTAATATCTCTAATTTTTTTGTTGATAATTCTCTTATTTCCCATTGAGCATTTAAACAAATTCGTTCTGCTAACATTTTAACATCAATTCTAGCATTCGTAGATATTATAAGCTTCACTTGATCACAATTTAATAAAAAGTTAACAGCCTTTTCTTCACTATATTTTTCGGCAATATACCTTCTAAAGTTTTTAAATTCTTTTGTTAAATCTAAAAATTCATCGTTAAATTTAGATTTTATTATAGTTGGTGGTACTTGAACCGGCCTTTCCATATCTTTAATTATGGTAGATAATTCTTCTCGATGATTTTCAGACAGTCTATGTCTTAATTGCTGATGATAAGTAACCATGCTGCACATCATTCCAAATGTTGTTCTTGCTTGTTCTGCTATGCTTTCATGTCCATATCCTAATACTCTATTTGCTACACTTTTAGCCTTTTCTTGTGCCTCTTCTCCCCAATTTTCCAATACTTCTGATGGTTTTTTTTCATTTGAACTAGTTATTGCTCCAAGTCCAGTTTTCAAATCCAAATTATTAAATGCATTAATTAATACCATTTTATTATTATTATTATCTATTTTATCGAATTCTGTTTTATAATAACCTTCAACTAATTTTATATTATAATCCCTTTTTACTTCTAACAATAAACTTAATAATTTAGCTGGCAAAAATTTTTTTAATTCTTTTTTTATATCTGCCAATATATATGTATATCTATTATCATTTAAAAGTGCAAATAGATCTATAAGCTTATTTCCACTCATTGATACACTTACATTAGTTTTTACCGCCATTGGAAGTATGTATCTTGCATCCTCAATTGGAATTCCATATAAATAATTTTCTGCCTTAGGTCTTCCTTTAAATTCCCCTTCTTTTGATTGAGACATATTATTGTACAGCTTAAAAGCTTCATTGATTAATTTACGTGCTTTATCACTATCTTCTTTTTCAAGCTCTGGAAGCGTAAAAGAATCTTCCTTCATAGTCACATATCTTTGACTTTGCTGCACATATGAATCTTTTAATTCACAAATCAAAGTACTTTGTACCCTATTAATGCCTTCAAGAATAAAATAAACATTGGAGTACTTTAAGCATTCTCTAAGCTCATTTTCACTTATATCTTCTTTTTTTATAAATTCTTCAACTTTATCCAAACCGGTATGCTCAAAGTTAGTTATTTTCATTTTGCTCCAACTCCTTAATTTCAATAATCTTTTTCAAAAAACAATTTAATCTTTCCATCTGCTCTGTTATATAAAGGTATCCCATTAAAGCTTCAAAACCTGTTGCTGCTCTATATTCACATATATCTGCATTTTTAGGCGAAGTTGCTGATTTTGTATTTCTCCCTCTCTTGTATATGCTCATTTCTTCTTCATTTAATTCATCTAAAAGTTTTTTCATAAACTCGCTTTGCCCATGAGCCTTTACAAATTCTATAGCTTTTACATGCAACTTATGTACATTCATATTCGTGTTCTTATCAACTAAATATATCCTAACGAAATTTTCATAAACAGCATCACCTATGAATGCAAGTACAAGTGGGTTAAGCTGTCTAGCACGTTCTTTCGTAAATTTGTTACTAAAAATATCAAAATCCATAAAATTTCTCCTTAATGTTTAATACTAAACATGATTATAACATTTTTGATGATATAATTGCAGTGCAAAAATAATAATTTATGAGAAAACTTTAACATCTGTTAATAAATAATATTATAAAAAATAAAAAACTCAAATCTAATATTTACTTTTCACACCAAACATTAGATTTGAGTTAATATATACTAATATTTTATTGTATTTTTCATATAGTCCTAATTAGAACTCATATTAAGAGTATATCCTTGTGCTTTACTACTGCTTATTTTTATATAATACGTTCCAGCTTTAAGCGTTTTACTTAAATTAGTAATTCCCTCATCAGAATATGACTCATCTATAGAACTATCATTATCAGCATTTTTATCAAATAAATATAAAGATATATCTTCTCCCTCATCAGTGCTTATATTAAAGTTTACATTTTGATCAGAAGTTAATACAACTTTATACCAATCATCCTCATTAGTTTTTCCTAATTCATTTGTATACCCTATATGTCCAGTTTTTGTATCCCCCAAACTCATATTTAATGCATGTAAATATGTTCTATCATTAGTTCCATCATTCTCCAAACTACTTGAAGTTAAACTTGTTGTTAAATTATAACTTCCATAATTACCATTCACATTTGCAACTCTTATATAATAAGTTCCTGCTTCCAATGCACTGGATATGTGCTGAACTGAATTATTACCTTTGGTTGATTCTGAAATTTCTGATCCATTATCCCCATCTTTACCATATAGATATAAATATATCGGATTACCATCAACCTGTTCCAATGTAATATCTAATGCTCCATCTTTGTCCAAAGTTACTTTGTAAAAATCAGAATTGTCTACACTGCTATCTTCACGTGCATAACCCAAATGACCTTTAATCGAATCATTTTCAGATATTATTTGTGAATTTAAGTATGTGTCATTATCTTCATTATCATTTTCAGAAATATTGTAATCATAGTCAACATTCATTTTAAAAGTACCTTCATGTTCACCCGATACTTTTATATAATATGTACCTGGTTCTAAACCTTGATTTAGATTTACAATAGACTTACTATCATAATTATGTTCTGCTATAGGATTATCATTATCACCATTCTTACCATATAAGTATACATATATAAGTTGGTTTTCATTTTGCTGAAGTGTTAATTTTAAGTTACAATCCTTACCAACCACAACTTTATACCACCTACTGTACCACCAAATCCCATCATACGTAGAGCTAGTAAAAGAACCATCTATAGTTTCACCAAGGCTAATCTGGCTTGCATGCATATAGTTAATTCCATTTTGATCTGTATCAGCATTTCTTGAGGCATTTACTGTAGTAAAATTCATTTTGTATTTCTTATTATTATTTAAAAATATCTTTATACAGTAATTAGAATTTGCACAATATGGAGTTATTGGTTTAACTGTAATCTTATCCTTATCACTTATTGATATATTGGCTGGAATAAAATCCGAATCCTTTTGAATTAAAATCCCTTCAATTTTGTCAGATGTGATATCTGATGAAAAATTTATTGTCCACATTTTATCCAAACTTACATTATTCTTTTCTGGAAGTTCAATAAAATCATTTGATGATTGATTTTGCGAAAATAATTGTTTCTGATTATAATTATTAAATTTAAGAGTCTTTGCAAATGTTTTTTGATTAACTGCGATAACTGAAACCAAAAATACAAAAATACAAATAAAAAACTTTTTCATAATAGCACCCCTTTCTGTATATCAATTATATTATATGACATTTTTTTATTTTTTGGAACATATTTCATTATTTTAAAATTAATATACAAAAATAACTACATAAAACTACGATACTTTTTTTAATCGTAATTAGTTTATGTAGTTATAATTTTTCCGCATATATATTATGCATTGTTTAGGAAAAACTATTTTTATCCTATAATCTTAATGTTTATCTGCCACAAGAAATATGCATTTTTCTACCCTGCACTCTCTTAAAATATCTTTCTTCCTATTCTTTCTATTGCTTTAATAATTACTCTTAAAATTCCTCCCGCCACAATACAGGCTAATATTTCAATAATATTTCCCAAAAATCTACCACCAACTAAACTAGGAAAATTAAAATAAATTAGTATCTGCATTTCTACTAGATAAATTTCATAGGATATTCCACCTACAAAATCAAGAAGTTTACTCACAAATCCCAAATGTTGTAAAAAAATTGCTATAACCATAAAAAATATAGTTAAATTCAAACTATATAACCAGTAATACTCCTTGTTATATAAAAATATATAATGTACGCTTATACTTCCAATAAACAATACCAGTATCACAAGCTTATATGCGTTTTGAGTTAATAAATTTAATATTTTCTTCTCATAATTTGCAATCAAAACTCCTACTGGGAATACAATAAAATGTATAGAATACTGCCAAGATAGGTCACTTATTGGTTCTACAAATCTTAGCAACTTAAATAAATAAGAAAAATAAAATAAAAGGATAATATTCAATATTTTATTTTTGCTAATTTTATAAATAACAGAGAATATGAGATACCATAATAAAATAAAAGATATGTACCAATATGTACCATCCAATGTTCTTTTTAAATCGAATCCTGTAAAAAATATTATTAATTGAAATATTGTGTAATGAACATTTTCTCTATATATTCTCCAAAATACTTCAAATCCTATAACAATAATAAATGGTAGATATATTTTTTTTAATCTTTTTATAATAAATTCTTTACTTATTCCACTTTTTAGATAAGATTTATAAATACCATAACCAGATAATATTAAAAAAATGTCCACGCCAATTGCTCCAAAATTTCCAACCATTCTTAAATCTAAATAACACATCAAGGTCATGTGCGCTAATAAAACCAAAATAATAGCTATTCCTTTTAATTGACATGTTAACTTTTTATCTATAATAACTCTATTATCATATTGATAATTACGATGAAAAGACACTAATATTGCTAATGACACTAACGTTAATATTTCAAGTGCGACTATATGCATTTTCAACATCCTTATAAATTAAAAATAGAACACAATATAATTTTTGTGTATCAATTATATTATGTTCTATTTTTATACATTTAAAACACATCTGAATGCCTTAAATCAACATATAAAATTATTAGTGCAGCAGCCTCATTAATGTAGTTATAGACTTTTCAAACATCTGCCATACTTTATTTGGCTATGTTTTAAATGCTTTTTGGCAAAAATCTATTATGAGTAATTTCTAATCCCTTACTGATTATTTTCTGTACAGCCTTAATAAACCACTTTAAAATAAAACCTACTGCAAAACAGCACAATATTTCAATAATATTACCCAAGAACTTATTACCAACTAAATTCGGAATATTTATATATATCAATATCTGCATTTCTACTAAATAAATTTCATAGGATATATTCCCTACAAAATTAAGAAATTTGCTCATAAAGCCTAACGATTGCAAAAAAATTGCTGTAACTATAAAAAACATTGCTACATTAAAATTGTAGAGCCAATAATAATCGCTATTATATGAAAATACATAATGTGCACTTATGCTTCCAACAACCAATATAGCTATCACAAGCTTATATACATTATTAGCTAATAGTTTTATTATTTTTCCCTCATAACTTGCAACTAAAACTCCAATTGGAAATGCAATAAAATGTATTGAATACTGCCACGATAAGTCTTTTACTGGATCTATAAATTTTGACACTTTAAATAAATATGCGAAATAAAATAAAAGGATTAAATTTAGTATTTTATACTTACTAAATTTATAAACAATAATAAATATCAAATACCATAATATAATGTAAGATATATACCAATATGTACCATCTAGTATTCTCTTTGCATCAAACCCTGTAAAAAAAGTTATTAATCTATATAGTGAATAATGTGCATTTTCACTATAAAATCTCCAAAGCACTTCAAACAAAACAACAATAATAAATGGTACGTATATTGTTTTTAATCTTTTTACAACAAATTGTTTACATATTCCTTTTTTTGTATAAGATTTATAAATACCATATCCAGATAATATCAAAAAAATATCTACGCCAATTGCCCCAAAATTTCCGATTGTTTTTAAATCCAAATAATACATCAATGTCATATGAGCTAGTACAACAAAAATAATAGCCATCCCCTTCAATTGGCACGTCAACTTTCTATCTATAATAGCCATTTTATCATATTCATATTTCCGATAAGAAGATAACAAAATTAACATTAGTACTACTGCAAATATTCCAAATACCACTACATGCATTTTTAACATCCCTTCATTTGCTATAATATACATTATAAATAATTTTTATAATAAATATACCACAAAGTTCACTTAAAAGATACAAATTGGTAACAAAAAATACAAAATAGCATTTGAAATTACATCTTATTTTGAAGTTTTATAGTACTTTATTTACGCCTAAAACAAACTCTCCAACCTTTTCTAAAGCATTTTCTTCATTTTCTATTATTTTCATTATTGCACTTCCTATAATTACTCCATCACAATAATTTTTAATTTTACTTGCCATTTCAGCATTTGATATTCCAAAGCCTATGCACTTGGGAACATCGGTAAATTTGGAAACAAGTTTTGTATAGTTCTCTATATCTGTTACAATAGAATTTCTAACTCCTGTAACTCCATTTGTAGACACACAATATATAAAGCCTTTTGCGTCTTCAACTATGCCTTTTATCCTATCTTCAGAAGTTGGTGCAACAAGAGGTATTATATAAATACCATACTCATCAGCAATTTTTACTATACTGCTTCTTTCTTCTAGTGGCAGATCAGGAATTATTATTCCATCGATTCCTGCCAGTTTAGAAGCTTCCATAAATTTTTCAACACCATATTTATAAACGCAGCCAAAGTAAACCATATAAACTAGAGGAATTTCTGTTTTTTTCCTTATTTCTATTACCATTTTCATTATATCTTTAATTTTCAATCCGTCTTTAAGTACCTTAGAAGAAGCTACTTGAATTACTGCTCCATCAGCAATTGGATCTGAATATGGAATTCCAAGTTCTATTATATCTGCCCCTTTTGAAGCTATTTGTATAACTAAATCCTTAGAGGTTTTTACATCAGGATAGCCGCTTGTTACAAATGCTATCATAGCTTTTTTATTTTTTTCCCTTAATTCTTCAAATTTTAAATCTATTCTATTTTTCATCAATTTTCCCCTCCAAATTATTCATTACTGTATTTACATCCTTGTCCCCTCTACCTGAAAGGTTTATAACTACCACTTCATTCTTTGACAAGGTAGGTACAAACTTCTTAGCATAGGCTACAGCATGTGAACTTTCAAGGGCTGGTATTATGCCTTCCTTCTCGGATAAATATAAAAATGCATCAAGTGCCTCTTTATCCGTAACCGTTTCATATGCTGCTCTATTTGTGTCCTTTAAATATGAGTGTTGTGGTCCAACCCCAGGGTAATCAAGTCCTGCCGAAACAGAATAGGCTGGTATTATCTGACCATCTCCATCTTGAAGTACATATGTCATCATTCCATGTATTATGCCTACACTTCCCTTTGTTAGAGTTGCCGCATGCATATCTGTATCAATGCCAAGTCCTGCTGCTTCAACTCCAATAAGTTTTACCTTTTTATCTTCTATAAATGGATAAAAAATTCCAGCAGCATTACTTCCACCTCCAACGCATGCAATAATATAATCCGGTAATTTTCCTTCTGCCTTAAGCATTTGCTCCTTTGTTTCTTCTCCTATAACTTTTTGAAAATCCTTTACTATTGTTGGATAAGGATGAGGTCCCATAACAGAGCCAATTACATAATAAGTTGTATCTATATTTGTGACCCAATTTCTCATAGCTTCATTAATTGCATCTTTTAAAGTACAAGAACCTGATTTAACTGAATTGACTTTAGCACCTAAAATTTTCATTCTAAACACATTAAGCGACTGCCTTTCTACATCTTCTGCACCCATAAAAACCTCACATTCCATACCAAATAAGGCTGCCGCTGTTGCAGTTGCCACACCATGTTGTCCTGCCCCTGTTTCAGCTATAACTTTCTTTTTTCCCATTTTTTTTGCTAAAAGTACTTGACCAAGAGCGTTATTTAACTTATGAGAACCCGTATGATTTAAATCTTCCCTTTTTAAATAAACCTTTGCCCCTCCTAAATCCTTTGTCATATTTTCTGCAAAATATAGAGGAGTTTCCCTTCCAACATATTTTTCAAGATAATACTTATATTCCTTTATAAATTCTTCATCCTTAATTGCTTTGTTATACTCCAATTCAAGTTCATTTATTGCATTCATTATAGTTTCTGGAACATATTGTCCTCCAAACTTTCCAAATCTTCCATTCATTTAAAATTCCTCACCTTCGTAATAAAATTTTTTATTTTTAGCTTATCTTTCACACCATTTGACTCAACACCACTTGAAACATCCACACCAAAGGGCTGTAGCTCCTTTATGCACTCTTGAATATTTTCTTCATTAAGCCCGCCTGCCACAAAAATAGGTTTTAAAATGCTATTTTTATATTTCTTAAGTATAGACCAATCAAATTTTTTTCCTGTTCCACCATTCCCATTTCCATCTAAACTATCCACAACAATGCCATTTACATTGTATAAACTTACTTTTTCAATATCGCTTTTAGAATTTATGCTAGCAGCCTTCCATACCTCATATGTTTTAAATTTTTCTAGATATTCATTCCCCTCATCTCCATGAAACTGAAGTACATCAAGCTTTAAAATCTTCGCAATACTTATTACTCTTGCATAAGACTCATTGACAAAAACGCCTACTTTTCTTATCTGTGGATTCAAACCCAAAATTAATTTTTGAGCTTCTTCAACAGAAACTTTTCTTTTACTCTCAGCGAACACAAATCCAACATAATCCGGCATAAAACTATTTACAATATCTACATCTTCTCCTCTCTTTATGCCACAAATTTTAACCTTTGCCATATTATCCCTCGCTTTAACAAATTATTTTTAATTTCTTATTTGTTGAACTTTCTGATATTTTTTGATTTATAATGTGACATTATTTTTTTGCTTGGCTTATAAATTCATTTATAAATTCTAAATTTTCTATATTACGCATAAAAGTTTCACCAATCAACACAGCATTAACTCCCGTCTCTGCAACATATTTAATGTCATCTGGATTTTTAATTGCACTTTCAGAAATAGCAATAGAAGTCTTTGGTACATATTTCATAAGTTTCTCCGTTGTCTTTAAATTCGTAGTAAAATCTCTCAAATCCCTATTATTTATACCTATGATTGAGCATCCAATATCTGCCGCTATTTTTGCCTCTTCTTCATTGTGTACTTCAGTTATAGAATTAAGTCCAAGTTCTATTGTTTTTTCATAAAAATACTTAAGCCTATCTTTTAGTACTGCTGCTATTAACAAAACTGCATCTGAACCTATAGTCTTTGCTTGATACAGCTGATATTCATCTACTATAAAATCCTTTCTTAACACAGGTTTAGACGAAATCTCTTTAACTTCTTTTATATATTCATCTTTTCCCAGGAAATACTGACTTTCAGTCAAAACAGATATGGCATCAATATCTATTTTTTCATATACTTCTGCAATTTTTTCTACGTTAAAATCTTTACGGATTACTCCTTTTGATGGGGATGCTTTTTTTATTTCTGCTATTATTGATATTTTTTCCTTATTTATTGCTGCCTTAAAATTTCTAACTACCCCATTGTAGTAAAATGCCTTCTCCTTCATTTCTTGAAGCTTCATAAATGCCTTTTCCTCTTCAAGCTGTTTTAATTTTACTTGTACAATATCATCAAGTATCATTTCTATTCACCTACCAACTCTTTATACTTAGAATAAGCAGTTCCTTCATCAATAAGCTTTTCTGCAAGTTTCACTCCAGCTTTTAAAGTATCTACAGCCTTTCCAACATAAAGTGCCGCAGCACTATTTAAAATTACAATATCCTTCCTTGGACCTTTTTCCCCTTTTAATATTTTTAGTATAATTTGAGCATTGTCACTTGGCGTTCCGCCTTTTATATCTTCAAGACTTGTTCTTCTTATATCGAAATCCTCTGGTTTAATAATATAATTTTTTATTTCTCCATTTGCTATTTCTGACACATAAGTTTCACCAGTAGTTGTTATTTCATCTAAGCCATCACTTCCATTTACAACAAGTGCTCTTTCCCTGCCAAGTTTTAAAAGTACCGTTGCAATAATTTCAGTCAAATTCTTATCAAAAACCCCTAAGACTTGCCCTTTTACATCACATGGATTTGTAATAGGCCCCAGTATATTAAATATTGTCCTCGTGCCTAAAGCTTTTCTAACAGGTGCAACATTTTTCATTGCCTTATGATAATTTTGAGCAAAGATAAACCCCATACCCTTTTCATCAATAGCCTTTCCTACCTCTTCTTCTCCTAATTTTATGTTAAATTTAAGTTCATCTAAAACATCTGCACTTCCGCTATTGCTTGATACTGCTCTATTTCCATGCTTTGCAACCTTAACTCCACCGGCAGCAGCTACAATTGCCGCACAAGTTGAAATATTAAAAGTTTTTCCACCATCTCCACCAGTTCCACAGGTGTCTATAGCATAATTTGATTTTAAATTTACCTTAAGTGCATGTTCTCTCATAGCTTTAGCTGCACCTATTATTTCTTCCGTCGTTTCCCCTTTCATTTTAAGTGCAATAAGTAACGCCGATATTTGTGCTTCACTAACTATCCCATCCATTATTTTATTAATTGCTGCATAAGCTTCTTCTTCGCTCAAGTTTTTAAAATCAGTTACTTTTTTAATTGTTTCCTTTAACATTGCAAATCCCCCCTAAAAAATTTTTAATTATTTCTCTGCCGCATTCAGTAAAATATGATTCAGGATGAAATTGAAGTCCATACACCTGGAATTCTTTATGCTTTATTCCCATAATAACTCCATCTGCCGTTTCTGCTGTTACTTCAAGCTCTTCTGGCAGTGTTTCCTTTTTTGCTATAAGTGAATGATATCTCATAACCTTAAGGTTATCCTTTATTCCTTCAAATATATCCTTACCATTGTGCTTTATAAACGAAGTTTTCCCATGCATTATTTTGTCTGCTCTTACAACTTTTCCGCCAAAGGCTGCTGCAATAGATTGATGTCCTAGACAAATACCTAATATAGGCACAATACCTGAAAATTCTTTTATAACTTCTATAGATATCCCAGCTTCCTCTGGTTTTCCTGGCCCCGGTGAAATTATTATTCCTTCTAAATCCATTTTTCCTATATCCTCTATAGTCACAGCATCGTTTCTAACCACTTTTATATCTTTATAAATTTCTCCAACATATTGATAAAGATTGTACGTAAAGGAATCATAATTATCTATCATAAGAATCATTTATATCACTTCCCTTAATATTTTTGATTTGTTTAAGCTTTCCTCATATTCGTTTTCAGGTATAGAATCATACACAATTCCACCACCAGCTTGTGCATAAGCCTTTCCATTTTTTATTACAAGTGTCCTTATAGCTATACAAGTATCCATGCTTCCATCAAAGGAAAAATACCCAACTGCCCCTGCATAGCAACCCCTTCTGGTGTTTTCAAGTTTATCTATTATATCCATTGCTCTTATCTTAGGTGCACCAGATACAGTTCCTGCTGGTATACAAGTTTTAAGTGCATCAAAGCAATCATAATTTTCTCCAAGAACTCCAGAAACCTCTGAGACTATGTGCATAACATGTGAATATAATTCAATTTTCATTAACTTATCCACATTTACTGTGCCAAACTTGCTTATTTTTCCTATATCATTTCTTGCAAGATCAAGAAGCATTGAATGCTCAGCTATTTCTTTTTCATCGTTTATAAGTTCATTTTTTAATTTTAAATCTTCAACGTCATCTTTTCCTCTTGGTCTTGTACCTGCTATAGGATTAGTTATCACCTTATTTTTATAAACACTTACCAAACTTTCTGGCGAGGAACCTGTTATTTGAAATTCACCAAAATCTATATAAAATAAATATGGCGATGGATTTTGTCCTCTAAGCCTTCTATATATATCAAATGGATTTTCATCTGTATCTGCAGTAAATCTTTGAGATAAAACTACTTGAAATATATCCCCTCTTGCTATATATTCCTTTGCATCTTCTACCATTTTGCAAAACTCTTCTTTTTTAAAATTAGATACTATATTTGCAGACGATTTATTTTCTTTAAGGTCATGCAGTCCACTATTAGTTTTGATTTCCTTACTCATATTTTGTATTTCCATTTGTACTTCTTCAAAAGATATTTCATGTTCTGGAAACACATTGTAAATGTAAATTACCTTGTGTTTTAGGTTATCATAGCCTATTATTTTTTTATAAAACATCATCACCGAATCTGGTATTTGCAAATCATCTGGATTATTATCTGATATTCTTTCATACTGTTTTATAATGTCATATCCAATGTACCCTATAGCTCCACCTGAAAATGAATACTTACTTTCCTTTATTTCATACTTTTTAATCATTTTTTTTACAACAGCTAAAACATCTGATTTTACCTCCATGATTTTTTCATTTTCATGGATAACTACATGATTTTTGAAACCTTCAACAACTGCATAAGGATTTACTCCTGCAAAAGAATATCTTCCTTTAGGACTTTCAAAATAATTGCTTTCAAGAATAAATTTTTTATCACCACTTAAGTTAAGGAATATTGAAATTGGTGTTATTTCATCACAATTTTCTTCATAAACAACTTGAAAGGCTTTATTACTTTCCCTTTTTTCATTAAATTCTTTCTTTGAAATGTTATACATTACAAACAACCTCCTATACAAATATATTTAATACTCAGAATTTTCCGTATTTTTTCATTAAATTAATTCTTAATTCACATAATTTTAAACAGCAAAGAAATAGGAACGGATATAGAATCCGTTCCTATTTAGCTGCATTTCTAGCGAAATCACTAAAAAAAGACCACTTCATCCTTTTTATGGGACGAAGTGGTCGTGGTGCCACCCATATTTAGTTCAATTTATATATAACTGAACCCTTTATCAGATACGGAAATTTCTTTAATAGAATATCGATATCCTGTCTTTTTAACGGTAGACCTCCGGATACTACTACTTAGTCAATGCACAATTCACAGTGCACAGTTCACAATTAATGACAAATTATCTTCCTTGCGTCAGATAATTTTTTCAACTTGTTAAATAAGTTCATAGTATCACCTCACAGACCCATTCACTACAGGCTACAGTATCTGGCTTACACCACCCCAGACTCGCTTTTAAAATCTCGTACATATAGATATACCAGCTCAACTATTAAAATCAATTTGCATCATAATGCCAAGAAGACGGCATTTTGGTATATCTTTAATTACTCAATTTTCACTAAACTCCTAATAGTTACTTGCTTCTGCTCTTAGGTTATATTTTATTGCTTTACTACTTTATTCCTTTAAACTGTTATATTAATTTTACTCTAATTATCTTCAAAAGTCAACATATTTTCTATACTAGCTCCTGGTGGTACTATTGGAGTTGCCATTTCATCTTTATCAACATAAAAATCAACAACTACAGGACCATCATACTCCATAGCTTTTTTAAGAGCAGCCTCAACTTCTTCATTTGTGTTTACTCTTATTCCAAGTGCTCCATAACCTTCTGCTATTTTCACAAAATCAGTTTGCCTTTCCAAAGTTGTGCTTGAAAATCTCTTTTCATAAAATAAATCTTGCCACTGCCTTACCATACCCAAAACACTATTATTAAGCAAAATTATTTTAACTGGTAAATTGTATCTTACTGCTGTTGCAAGCTCATTACAATTCATTCTAAAACTTCCATCACCAGCAATATCAAAAGTCATTTTGTTTTTTCCAACACTAGCCCCAATAGCAGCGCCGAAGCCATACCCCATAGTTCCAAGTCCACCTGAAGTTAGGAAGGTTCTAGGTTTAGTATATATATATCCTTGAGTTGCCCAAATCTGATTTTGACCTACTTCTGTAGTAATCAATGCATCTCCATCGGTTAATTCATACAGCTTTCTAACTACATAAACAGGATTTACTGATGCCTTAGGGTCTATTTTTACTGATTTAGAATTATCATTTCTTAATAACTCCAATGCAAATTCAGTCCACTCATTTCTTTCTCTAGTTTCTAAATTACTGCAAACTTCTTTTAATACCTTCTTCACATCACCTATTACAAAGGAATCTGCTTTTATATTTTTAGATACTTCTGCTTCGTCTATATCTATATGAAGTACCTTTGCTTTCTTTCCAAAAGTCTTAGCGTTGCTTATAACCCTATCACTAAATCTTGCACCAATAGCTATTATTAAATCACTTTCACAAATGGATTTATTTGAAGCTGGTGTTCCATGCATCCCAACAAGTCCTGTATACATTGGATGCTTTCCGCTAAATGCTCCAAGTCCCATCATAGTTGAACATACTGGGCACTTAAGCTTATTTTGAAATTCCTCTAAAGCTTCCTGTGCTTCAGATATATTGCAGCCACCACCAACTACTATAACTGGTCTTTTGCTTTCATTTATTATTTCCACTGCATTATTTATCTGATTTTGATCAACATCATTACCTTTTTCATTTGAACTTACCTCTTGAACCTCATAATCATACTCAGCAGCTGTAATATCTTTAGGTATGTCAACTAGTACAGGTCCTGGTCTTCCTTCTTTTGCTATTTTAAATGCTTTTCTTATAATATCAGAAAGATCTTCAACTCTTCTTACAATAAAATTGTGTTTTGTTATAGGCATAGTTATTCCCGTAATAGCAACCTCTTGAAAGGAATCCTTTCCAATCATAGATGTTGATACCTGACCTGTAATTGCAACCATAGGCACAGAATCCATGTAGGCTGTTGCTATACCTGTAACAAGATTTGTAGCCCCAGGTCCTGAAGTTGCAAGACAAACTCCAACCTTACCTGTTGCCCTTGCATAGCCATCCGCTGCGTGAGCTGCACCTTGTTCGTGTGAAGTTAACACGCATTTTATATCTGAAAATGAATAAAGTGCATCATAGATGTTCAAAATGGCTCCACCTGGGTATCCAAAAATAGTATCTACGCCTTGTTCTTTTAAACATTCAAGTAATATTCTAGAACCGTTATACTTCACTTTAATCACTCCTTTATACTATGAAAAACAGCTCCGGTATTTGCCGATGATACTCCTTTTCTATATACATTAAGATATCCTTTAACTGGCTTTTCAACCTGCTTTGGTGTTCTACTCTTAAGTTCTTGCTCTGATACAAGCAAGTTAATTGTTTTATTTTCTATATCTATTTCAATTAAATCTCCTTCGTGAACATACGCTATAGGTCCACCTTCTGCTGCTTCTGGTGATACGTGTCCTATAGAAGCCCCTCTTGTAGCACCTGAAAATCTTCCATCTGTTATAAGTGCAACAGATTTATCGAGTCCCATACCTGCAAGTGCCGCAGTAGGTGACAACATTTCTTTCATTCCTGGTCCACCTTTTGGTCCTTCAAATCTTATAACTACAACATCTCCTGGATTGATTTCGCCCTTTCTTATTGCTGCTGAAACTTCATCCTCACTTTCAAAAACTCTCGCTGGTCCTGTGTGCTTCATCATTTCTTCCGCAACAGCTGCCTTTTTAACAACAGCTCCATCCGGTGCAAGGTTTCCTCTCAATATTGCAAGACCGCCTGTAGCACTGTAAGGATTATCTAATCTAATGACATCATTATCTTTTACAACTGCATTTTTAACATTTTCATATAAAGTATTTCCTGTTACTGTTAAACACTCTTTATTTAAAAGTCCCTTTTTCATAAGCCCATTTACAACTGCTGGAATTCCTCCTGCCATGTGTAAATCCTCAATATGATGATGTCCTGCTGGACTCAATTTACAAACATCAGGTACCTTTTCGCTTATTTCATTTATCTTATCGAAATTAATTTCAACATCACATTCATATGCTATAGCTGGCAAATGCAAAAGTGAATTTGTTGAGCATCCAAGTGCCATATCTACAGATACTGCGTTCATAAATGCATCTTCTGTTAAAATATCACTTGGTCTTATATTTTTACTTATAAGTTCAACTATCTTCATGCCTGATTTTTTAGCAAGCCTCAATCTATCTGAATAAACTGCTGGTATTGTTCCATTATAAGGAAGTGCCATTCCTAAAACTTCTGATAAACAGTTCATTGAATTAGCTGTAAACATTCCTGAACATGATCCACAAGTTGGACATGCTGAGTTTTCTAATTCACAAAGCTCTTCCTTTGACATCTTGCCTGCATTAACTGCTCCAACTGCTTCAAATACAGAACTTAAATCCGTAGTTTTTCCATTTGTTTTTCCTGCAAGCATTGCACCTCCACTTATTACTATTGAAGGTATATTTACTCTTGCAGCTGCCATGAGCATACCAGGAACTACCTTATCACAATTTGGTACAAGTACTAAGCCGTCAAAAGCATGTGCCCTTGCAACTATTTCAACACTATCTGCTATAATTTGTCTTGATGGAAGTGAATAACTCATTCCTGTATGGTTCATAGCTATACCATCGCATACACCTATAGTTCCAAATACCACAGGAACTCCTCCAGCCATTCTTACTCCATCTTTAACAGCTTCTACTATTTTATCTAAGTTCATATGTCCAGGTATTATTTCACTGTATGAACTAGCTATTCCTATAAGTGGTTTATCCATTTCTTCATCAATAAAGCCCAATGCCTTAAATAATGCTCTATGAGGAGCCTTTTCTACGCCTTTTTTTGATGCATCTGAAATCATTTTTTCACACCGCCCTTTTTTATAGAGCAGAGAGTAAACTAATTTCAGAGTACAGAGTACAAAGTACAGAGTACAATGAAGGATGATTTTTCTCCGCTAAGCTACGAAAAATCTATAACATAAATATGTGTATATTTGTGTTTATAAATTATCATCTTTTTTATTTTTAAAGATTTTCCGTAGAAAAACGGAGGAAAATCAACAATCACTGTACTCTGTCATCTGTACTCTGTACTCTTAAATTATTCTACTCTCTACTCTCTACTCTAATTAAATTTCTTCTAATACAAGTTTTCCCATTTCTTTTGTTCCAACTTTTTTCATTCCTTCTGTATATATATCTCCAGTTCTATAGCCTTTTTCAAGAACTTTTTCTACAGCATTTTCTATATCTCTTGCCGCTTCGCTCATATTGAAAGAATATTCAAGCATCATTGCTGCTGACAATATTTGTGCAAGTGGATTTGCAAGATCCTTTCCTGCAATATCTGGTGCAGATCCGTGAATTGGTTCATACATTCCAAAGCTGTCATTTCTTAAACTTGCTGATGGAAGCATTCCTATAGATCCTGTTATCATTGAAGCTTCATCTGACAATATGTCTCCAAATATATTGCTTGTTAATATTACATCAAACTGTGATGGATCACGTACAAGCTGCATTGCAGTATTGTCTACATAAAGATGATTTAATTCAACTTCCGGATATTCTTTTGCTACTTCAACTACAGTTTCTCTCCAAAGTCTTGATGACTCTAATATATTTGCCTTATCTACAGAGGTAACTTTTTTATTTCTCTTCATTGCAGCTTTAAATGCAACGTGTGCTATTCTCTTTATTTCTTCCACATTATACTTTTCAGTATCATATGCATAGTTTACATCCTCTTCTGCCCCTCTTCCTCTTTCACCGAAATATATTCCTCCTGTAAGTTCCCTCACAACAAGTAAATCTATTCCTTTGTCAATTATAGCTTCTTTAAGAGGTGATGCTGATTTTAATATATTATAAACCTTTGCTGGTCTTAAATTTGCATAAAGTCCAAGTCCTCCCCTTAAACCCATAAGAGCTTTTTCTGGTCTTTGATTTCCAGGAAGTGTATCCCACTTAGGTCCTCCAACTGCTCCTAAAAATACTGCATCGGATTTTTTACATTCTTCTAAAGTCGCTTCTGGAAGAGGTGTGCCAAATTCATCTATAGCACATCCTCCAGCTTTTAAAGTTGTAAAGTTAAATTTAGTGCCATATTTTCCACCTATTTTTTCTAAAACCTTTATAGCTTGTTCTGTTATATCAACTCCTATGCCATCACCTGGGATTACTGACACCTTATATTCTTTCATATTAAAATACTCCTTTTTTCACGCAGTTAGTCAATCCTTCATTTTTCATTATTTCAATCATAAATTCTGGGAAAGGCTGTGCTTTATATTCTTTATTTAAAGTTAGGTTTTTTATTTTTCCTTCTATAAAATCAACTTCAAGCTGATGTCCTGTCTTTGCATCATTTACAGCTTCTTCACATTCAAGTATTGGAAAACCTATGTTTACTGAATTTCTGTAAAATATTCTTGCAAAACTTTTAGCAATAACACAGGATACTCCTGCTGCCTTTATGCATATTGGTGCATGTTCTCTTGAAGAACCACAACCAAAATTCTTTTCAGCTACAATTATATCTCCCTTTTTAAGCTTCTTTAAAAAATCTACATCAAGATCTTCCATACAATGCTTTGCAAGTTCTGCTGGATCTGATGTATTTAAATATCTTGCTGGGATTATTACATCTGTATCTATGTTATCTCCGTACTTTAAAACGCTTCCTTGTGCTTTCATACTATAATACCTCCTCAGGTGATACTATTTTTCCTGCTATTGCTGATGCAGCTGCTACTGCCGGACTTGCAAGATAAACTTCGCTATTAGGGTGTCCCATTCTTCCTACAAAGTTTCTGTTTGTAGTTGATATAGCTCTTTCACCTTCTGCAAGTATACCCATATGACCTCCAAGACAAGGTCCGCAAGTTGGCGTGCTCACTATTCCACCTGCTTCTATAAATGTTCTAACAAGACCTTCTTCCATAGCTTCTAAGTATATATTTTGAGTTCCTGGGAAAACGATAAGTCTTATTCCCTTCTTAACTTTTTTACCTTTTAATATTGAAGCTGCCATTCTAAGGTCATCCATTCTACCATTCGTACATGAACCTATAACAACTTGATCTACTTCAACCTCTCCAACTTCATCTATAGTTCTTGTATTTTCTGGGAGGTGTGGAAATGCAACTGTTGGCTTTATAGTACTTAAATCTATTTCAATAACTCTACTATACTCGGCATCTTCATCTGCTTCAAATTTAAGTAATTCCCTATCTGTTCTACCTTTCATGTATTCAATTGTTTTATCATCTACTGGGAATATTCCGTTTTTAGCTCCAGCTTCAATTGCCATGTTTGCTATAGTAAATCTATCATCCATGGATAAATTATCTACCCCTTCACCTGCGTATTCCATAGACTGATATAGTGCTCCGTCAACGCCTATCATTCCTATTATGTGAAGTATAAGATCTTTTCCAGAAACCCACTTGTTAAATTTGCCCTTTAAAACAAACTTAATAGCTTCTGGAACCTTGAACCATGCTTTTCCTGTAGCCATACCTACTGCCATATCTGTACTTCCAACGCCTGTTGAAAATACTCCAAGTGCTCCATAAGTACATGTATGAGAATCTGCACCTATAATTACATCTCCTGGAACTGCTAAGCCTTTTTCAGGTATTAGTGCATGTTCTATTCCCATTTCTCCAATTTCAAAATAATTTTTTATTTCTTTATCCTTTGCAAATTGTCTTATCATTTTACAGTGTTCTGCAGATTTAATATCTTTGTTTGGTGTAAAGTGATCTGGAACTATTGCTATTTTGTTTTTATCAAACACTTTTTTTATATCCATAGTTTTAAATGCTTTAACTGCTACTGGAGTAGTTACATCATTTCCCAAAACAAGGTCAAGTTTTGCAGTTATAAGCTGTCCTGCCTCTACATATTCAAGCCCCGCGTGATGAGCAAGTATTTTTTGTGTCATCGTCATAGGTTTATTCATTATTTTCTTCCTCCTTGTTGTATCCAATTAATTTATATTCCACGGAATCCACCAATGCCATCCAACTAGCTTCAATAATGTCGTAAGATACTCCGACTGTTGTCCAAGTTGATACTCCATCTGTAGATTCAATCATTACTCTTACTTTTGCGCTTGTTGCCTTATTTCCACTAATTACTCTAACCTTATAATCAGTTAGATATACATTTGCAATATCCTTATAAAAAACTTCTAGTGCCTTTCTAAGTGCCATGTCTAAAGCATTTACTGGTCCTTTTCCATCAGCTGCTGTTACTTCACGGACACCATTTACCATTATTTTTACCACTGCAGCCGCACTATATTCTGTTGCACTTGGTTTATCAATAATAACTTTATATTCAATCAATTCAAAGGATGGCTTAAATACTCCTAGTTCTTTCCTAACTAAAAGTTCAACACTTCCCTCAGCACCTTCAAATTGATAACCTTCATATTCTAATTCTTTTACCTTTTTCATTATTGCTTTAGTAGCTTCAGAATCCTTATTTAATTTAGGATCTATTTTCTTTATCATAGAAAGTATGGTTCCACGCCCAGCTACCTCAGACATAAGAATCTTTCTTTCGTTTCCAACTAACACTGGGTTTATATGCTCAAATGATACTGGATTTTTATTTACAGCATCTATGTGCATACCACCTTTGTGTGCAAAAGCAAAATTTCCAACATATGCTTCTTTATCATCTGGTATTACATTACTAACTTCACATATATACTTATAAACAGCTGTTAAGTTCTCTAAATTTTCCTCAGGTATAGCTTTAAAATCAAGCTTTATTTGAAGATTTGCTATTATAGTTGATAGATTTGCGTTTCCACATCTTTCACCAAAACCTGTGAAAGTTCCTTGTATATGCTTTACTCCGTCTTGAACTGCTGTTACAGAATTTGCTACTGCCATACTGCAATCATTATGGCAATGTATACCCAAATTATTAAATTCAAGCTCACTTACTAGATAGCTACAAATATCATGGATTTCTGCTGTCATCGTTCCGCCATTTGTATCACAAAGAACAAGCCATTTTGCTCCTGCCTCTTTTGCAGTATATAAAACCTTTAATGCATATTCCTTATTATTTTTATATCCATCAAAGAAATGCTCTGCATCAAAAATAACTTCTTTTCCTTGCTTAACTAAATACTCTATACTCTCACTTATCATATTTAAATTTTCTTCAAGCGAGGTTTTTATTATATCTAGCACATGAAAATCCCATGCCTTGCCAAATATACTTATTGTATCAACACCACTTTTTACAAGATCATTTAAATTTTTATCATCTTCTGCCTTTACATTAGGTCTCCTTGTGCTGCCAAAAGCGCATATTTTTGAATTTTTAAATTCTATATTTTTTATTTCTTTAAAAAATTCTCTATCTTTTGGATTTGAATTTGGATTTCCAGCTTCAATATAATCTACACCTAATTCATCAAGTTTTTTTGCTATTTTTATTTTATCTAGAACACTAAAAGAAATTCCCTGTGCCTGTGAACCATCCCTAAGGGTACTATCAAAAATATAAACTTTTTTACCCATATTTCACCTCTAACCTAATAAATCAATTCACAGTTCACAATGCACAATTCACAATTAAGGATGATTTTCTGACATTGCAGAAAATCTTACAACTTATTATTTTTAAGATTTTTCGTAGTGCTAATGGAGAAAAATCAACCTTCATTGTGCATTGTGAACTGTGAATTGTGCATTGATTAACTGCAGTTTAATTTATTAAAAATTGTATACATAAGCTTATGCAATTTAAATTTTGGATATAATATCTACTTCTTCATCCAAGACATCATTTTTCTAAGTTCTGCTCCAACTTTTTCAATTTGATGTTCTGAATGAACTCTTCTTGAAGCATTGAAGTATGGACTTCCTACTTGATTTTCAAGGAGCCAGTTTCTAGCAAAAGTTCCATCCTGTATATCTGTTAAAACGCCTTTCATAGCTTTTTTAGTGTCTTCAGTTATAATTTTACTTTCTGTAATATAGTCACCATATTCAGCTGTATTACTTATTGAATATCTCATCAAGTTAAGTCCACCTTGGTTTATAAGGTCAACTATTAATTTCATTTCGTGGCAACATTCAAAGTATGCCATTTCAGGTTGATATCCTGCTTCAACTAAAGTTTCAAAACCAGCTTGTATAAGTGCTGTTACACCACCACATAAAACGGCTTGTTCACCGAATAAATCAGTTTCAGTCTCTTCTTTGAAAGAAGTTTCAATAACTCCTGCTCTAGCTCCTCCAATTCCTAGTGCATACGCAAGTGCTACTTCTTTAGCTGTTCCAGTTGCATTTTGATGAATAGCTATAAGGCAAGGAACTCCGTGACCTTCTAAGAATTGACTTCTTACAGTATGACCTGGTCCCTTTGGTGCTATTAAGAATACATCTACATCTGCTGGTGGAATTATTTGTCCGAAATGTATTGCAAAGCCGTGAGCAAATACTAATGCTTTTCCTGCTGTAAGATTTGGTTCAATGCTTTCTTTATATAGTTTTGCTTGTTTTTCATCATTTATTAAAATCATAATTATGTCTGCTTCTTTAGCTGCTTCAGCTGCTGTTTTTACTGTTAATCCAGCCTCCTCAGCTTTAGCCCATGATTTACTTCCAACATATAAACCAACTACTACATCAACACCACTTTCATGAAGGTTAAGTGCATGTGCATGACCCTGACTTCCGTAGCCTATTACAGCCACCTTTTTTCCCTTCAAATAATCTAGATTACAATCTTGTTCATAATATACTTTAGCCATTTTATAAAGCCCCCTAAATTTTTTTATATTTATTTTATAGATAAACCAGTTCAACTACCAAAATCAATTTGCATCATAATGCCCAAAAGACGGCATTTTTATACAAATTAATTTTGAAGTTTCACATGGTTTATCTCTAGACATACCGTTTCAACTACCAAAATCAATTTTCACCATAATTCCTAGAAAACGGCACTTTGGTACAAATTAATTTTGAAGTTTCAATCGGTTTATCTCTATTTTACCCTCTTTGTATAGCAATAAACCCACTGCTTACTACTTCTAATATTCCATAAGGCTCAAGCAGTTTTTTAAATGCCTCAGTTTTACTATTGTCTCCTGTGATTTCTATTGTTAAAGTTTCGAATGTTACATCCACCACAGAGGCCCTGAATATACTTACTGTATTTAAAATTTCCTGTCTTGCTGTATCCTTTGCCTTTACTTTTATTAACATAATTGTCTTGCATATTGACTCTGAGTTGTCAAGCAACACAACTTTATGAACATCTTCTAATTTTTTGATTTGCTTGATTATTTGGTCAATTTCATCGCTGCTTTCAACCTTTGATATTAAGGTTAACCTAGACATTCGTTCATTCTCAGTAACGCCTGCTGTTACACTTTCTAGATTGTAGCCCCTTCTGTTGAATAATTCGCAAACTCTAGTTAACACTCCAGGATTATTATCAACAAGTACAGATAGTATATGCATACCCATTTTTATCACCTCTTTAGACTTAACTTCCTCACCGTGTTTTCTATGAATTTATCATCTAGCCATTGAATTGTCAACATTTTTTAGACAATTTGCAATATATTAAATTATTAGAATGTGAATTATGATAATAAAAAAAAACAAGGTATACATTTATTAATGTGATAAACATATATCTTGTCTTATATTTACTATTCTTTGATTTTAAAATAACTATTTTCTAATCTTGTAGTTTCCATCTTACACCTTCTGGAGTATCTTCAAGAATTATTCCTCGTGCTTTTAAATCATCTCTTATTTTATCTGCTAATTTAAAATCTCTATTTTTTCTTGCTTCTTGTCTCTCTTGTATAAGTTTTTCAATTTCATCTTCCAAGCTTGTTACTGTTGATTTTTGTAAAATTCCAAGTGGCTTTCCAAGTCCTCTTATTAAGTCAAGTAGATACTTAACAATTTCTCTTGATGAATTTACATTTATATTTATATTTATGTCCTTTACGAGTTCAAAAATTGTTGATATAGCATCAGCCGTATTGAAATCATCATCCATCTTTTCAATAAATTTTTCCTTGTACTTTTCAATAGATGCTTTGTATTTTCTCTCTTCTTCAGTAATTTCATCACTTTTAACTTCATTTAATAAATTCTCTAGATTACCTATAGAATTATATAATCTTTCCATTGACAATTTAGCTGAATCTAAAAGTTCTTCACTGAAATTAAGAGGTGTTCTATATTGGGCAGATAGCAAAAACATTCTAACTACTTCTGCGTCGTATCTATCCAATATTTCTCTTGTTGTAAAAAAGTTATTTAAGGATTTTGACATTTTCTTATTGTTTATATTTAAATATGCTGAATGCATCCAATAATTTGCGAATTTCTTTCCGCTTCTTGCTTCACTTTGTGCTATCTCATTTTCATGATGTGGAAAAACTAAATCCATACCACCTGCATGTATATCTATAGTATCTCCTAAAAGTTTAGATGCCATACATGAGCATTCTATGTGCCAGCCTGGTCTTCCAATTCCCCATGGACTTTCCCATCCTGGTTCACCTTCTTTTTGCTTTTTCCAAACTGCAAAATCCATTGGTTCCTTTTTTCTTTCATCTACATCTATTCTTGCACCAGCTTTAAGATCATCAAGATTCTGTCCTGAAAGCTTACCGTATTTTTCAAAAGATTTTGTGTTAAAATACACATCACCCTCTACTTCGTATGCATAGCCTTTATCAATTAAATCACTAATAAATTTTATTATTTCATCCATGAACTCTGTGGCCCTAGGATTGCAAGTTGCTCTTTCTATATGAAGATTATCTGCATCCTTATAGTATTCATCTATATATTTATTTCCGAGTTCACTTACTGTAGTCCCTTCCTTGTTAGCTCTATTTATCATTTTGTCATCTATGTCTGTGAAGTTTTGGATAAAATCAACCTTATAGCCTCTATATTCAAAATATCTCCTTACAGTATCAAACACAACAAAAGTTCTTGCATTACCTATATGAAAAAAATCATATACTGTTGGACCACATACGTACATTTTTACCTCATTAGGGTTAAGCGGCACAAATTCTTCTTTTTGTCTTGTCATTGTATTGAATATCTTCATTTGGTTTCCTCCCTTTTTATTTTTATTTGTATTTTACTTTTACGTTGTACCCTCTATCTTTAATTGCTTGCATAAGCTTATGTGCTTGTCTTTCAGACTCAACTTCAATTTCAAATATTACATCTGCATAATCAAGTCCCTTTCCAGACCAATTTCTATCCTGCATTACTTTTACTACATTTCCACCAAGCCTAACAACTGTGTTTATGATTTTTTCAAGCTGACCTACTCTATCTTGAATTTCTACTGAAAAACTAATTCTTCTTTGAATTAATATAAGCTCCCTATCTATTATTTTTGACAAAATTGCTATATCTACATTTCCACCACTTAAAACAGCAACCACATTTTTACCATTCATATTAATCTTATCTGCCAAAAGTGCCGCTACTGTTGATGCTCCTGCACCTTCACAAACTAATTTTCCTCTTTCAACAAGATGAAAAATACCATAGGCAATTTCATCTTCTGATACAGTTACAATTTCATCAACATATTTTTTTATATATTCAAAGGCTATATCTCCAGGTGTACAAACAGATATACCATCAGCAAGAGATTTTACACCAGGCAACGTAACTATTTTGCCCTTTTCTAATGAGGCTTTAGACGAAGCTATTATCTCTGGCTGCACTCCTATAATTTTTATATCAGGTTTTATAGCCTTTGCCGCAACTGCAATTCCGGATATAAGTCCACCGCCTCCTATAGGTACTATTATTGCATCAGTTTCAGGAAGCTCTTCCAGTATTTCTAGTGCTATTGTCCCTTGACCAGCCATAACTTCTTCATCATTGAAAGGGTGTACAAAAGTTGCCTTTGTTTCTTTTTGTATTTGGACAGCTTTTTTATAACATTCATCATATACTTCTCCGTACTGTACAACCTCTGCGCCATATCCTCTTGTAGCATTTACCTTAGACTGTGGTGCAGTTTCTGGCATAAATATAGTTGATTTTATTCCAAGCTTTGTAGCTGCATATGCAACTCCTTGCGCATGATTTCCCGCTGATGAAGCAATAACACCTCTTGCCTTTTCGTCCTCACTTAAGTTTATTATTTTATTGTATGCTCCTCTAAGTTTGAAGGCGCCTGTCTTTTGCTTGTTTTCACATTTTAAGTATACATTTGAGCCTGTTTCAGAAGAAAGTGTGCTTGAATAAAATATAGGAGTTTTTCTTACTATTCCCTTTATGTTTTCACTAGCCTTTTTTATGCTATTTAAATCTAACTTCATCTTATTAAATCCCTCTTACCTTAAAAATTACAATTGCTCTTTAATTGCTTTTTTTACTTTTTCTATTACTGAAGCTACAGCTATTTCTTCTACGTCTTTATCTTTTCTAAGCTTAAATTCAACTATTCCATCGCCTATTTTCTTTCCAACTGTAATTCTCATAGGTATTCCTATTAAGTCAGCATCCTTGAATTTTACTCCTGTTCTTTCATTTCTATCATCAAGAAGTACATCTACACCTTCTGCTTTAAGCTCGTTATATATTTTTTCTGCTGCCTTCATTTGTTCTTCACTCTTAAATACTGCTGGAACTACAACAACTTCGTATGGTGCAACTGAAATTGGCCATACTATACCATTTTCATCGTGGTGCTGTTCTATAATTGCTGCCATTGTTCTATTTATACCAATTCCATAGCATCCCATTATAAGTGGTTTATTTTCTCCATTTTCATCAACAAAATTAGCTCCCATTGCCTCTGAATATTTTGTTCCAAGTTTAAATATGTGACCTACTTCTATACCTCTTGCTATAGTAAGTTCTTTTCCACATTTAGGACATTTTTCACCTTCAACAGCATTTCTATAATCTCCAGCAGTACCTTCAAAATCTCTGCCATAATTTACATTGCTTAAATGATATCCTGTTTCATTAGCTCCTACAATAAAGTTATACATATATATGACTTCATTATCTACAAATAAATAATCAGCTTTTAAACCTACTGGTCCTGCAAATCCAATTGCTGCTCCTGTAGCTTCTTTAACTGTTTTTTCATCTGCTAAATCAAATTCAACTGGTGCTCCAACAGCATTCTTTACTTTAGTTTCATTTACTTCCCTATCGCCTCTTACCATTACAGCTACAACTTTATCATCCGCTTTATATATTATTGTCTTAGCAAATTTCTTAGCATCTGTATTGAAGAATTTAACTAAATCTTCAATAGTTTTAGCATGTGGAGTTTCAACTTTTGCTAGTTCCTTTAATTCTTCTTTTTCAGCTTTTTCTGGAGTTGAAGGTGCTTTTTCAACGTTAGCTGCATAATCACATTCTTTACAGAAAGCTACATCATCTTCTCCTATTTCAGATTTAACCATGAATTCAGCTGATCCAGAGCCACCCATTGCACCAGAATCTGCCGCTACTGCTTTACATTCAACATTGCACCTTTTAAATATTTTTGTATATGCCTCATACATCTTGTCGTAAGCAATATCCAATCCTTCGTAATCTTTATCAAAACTGTACGCATCCTTCATAACAAACTCTCTTGAACGAATCATACCAAATCTAGGTCTTCTTTCATCCCTGTATTTAGTTTGTATTTGGTATAAATTAAGAGGAAGTTGTTTATATGATTTTATTTCATTTCTTGCAAGCTCTGTAAATACTTCTTCATGTGTTGGTCCTAAACAAAATTCTCTTTCATTTCTATCTTTAAGTTTAAACATTTCAGGACCAAAAACTTCCCATCTTCCAGACTCTTTCCATAACTCTGAAGGTAAAAGTGCTGAAGCTAAAAATTCTTGTGCTCCTGCGTTATTCATTTCTTCTCTAACTATATTCTCAACTTTTTTTAATACTTTTAAACCTAAAGGCATATAATTATATACTCCTGAAGCCATTTTTCTTATCATGCCAGATCTCAGCATAAGTTTGTGGCTTTCAATTTCTGCCTCCGCAGGTGTTTCTCTCAAAGTTAGCATAAGCATATTTGACATTTTCATTTTAATAAGTCCTCCTAGATATAGATATACTACTTGAAAAAGTTGTATATCCATAATTAAATTTTTCAAAATAAAAAACTCTCCCTAATTATTAGGGCGAGTTTAATCGCGGTACCACCTAAATTTGTACTCATTACTTAAAACTCAAAAGTAGGTTCAAAGCTAATTTGAAAATCTTTCAGCCTAGGATTTTCTCTCTGTAATAATAAATTGGCAGCTTCTACTAGTCTTTATCACAGTTTTCAATATTGATTTTTTTAATATATACAGAAACTTTTAAACGGTTTATCTCTATAGACATACCTGCTCAACTACCAAAATCAATTTGCATCATAATGCCCAAAAGACGGCATTTTTATACAAATTAATTTTGAAATTTCGCATGGTATATCTTTAAAATCATCTTAATATCAAATTATACATTTGAAATAGTTCTATGTCAACATCCCTTATCAATCAAATTTTCTGCTGCATATAAATCATCTGGTGTGGTAATCTTTAAATTATTATAGCTTCCTTCATAAAGATAAACTTTATTTTTAGCCATTTCAAATACTGCTGTATCGTCTGTCGCTAGAATACCATCTTTTTCTGCTTTTATATGTGCATCAAATATCAAATCATACTTAAAGCATTGTGGAGTTTGAACACAAAATAATTCATTTCTATTTAATGTTTTTTCAGAAAATCCATTTCTATCCTTTACCTTTATTGTATCTTTAGGCTCTACGCCACAAGCTGCTCCTCCATATATTTTAGCATACCTTATTCCATCTTCTATAATCCTGCTACTAACAAATGGCCTTGCTCCATCATGTATTAACACAATATCTGCATTTTTTACGGCTTTAAGCCCTTTCATAACTGATTTTTGCCTCTCACTGCCACCAGAAACTACTTTTGTAACTTTGGTAAAATTATATTTGTAAACTATTTCACGCTTACAGTAATCAACCTCGTCCTCTGATGCTACAAGAACTATTTCATCAATTAATGAACTTTTCTCGAATTTTTCAATTGTGTATGCTAAAATTGGCTTATCTTTAATAAGAATAAACTGCTTGTTCTTATTAACCTTCATTCTACTTCCCTTGCCTGCAGCCATTATAATTGCACAATTCATAGTCAGTTTAACTCCTTGTCTAAGTTTAAATTATTCTTTTTGCTTTGCAAATATCATTCTACCGGCCGCTGTCTGAAGTACAGATGTAACAATTACTGATAGTGTTTCTCCCATATGCTTTTTACCACCTTCAACTACTATCATTGTTCCATCATCTAAGTAAGCAACTCCCTGACCAGATTCCTTACCATCCTTAACAATTTGAATAACCATATCCTCACCTGGCAAAACAACTGGTTTAATAGCGTTAGCTAATTCATTTATATTAAGCACTGGAACTCCTTGAAATTCTGCTACTTTATTTAAATTATAGTCATTAGTAATTACTTTTCCATTCAACACTTGTGCTAATTTTAAGAGTTTATTATCAACCTCTTCAATATCTGGAAAATCTTTTTCATACATTTCAACATCTACACTTAATTCTTTTTGTATTTTATTTAAAATATCAAGGCCTCTTCTTCCTCTATTTCTTTTGAGTCCATCAGATGAATCTGCTATATGTCTTAATTCTTGTAGTACAAAAGTTGGAATTACTAACGTTCCTTCTACAAATCCAGTCTTACATATATCAAAAATTCTTCCATCTATTATAACAGATGTATCTAAAACTTTTGGACAGCCTTTAAGAATGCCTTTTCCCTTTTTATCCTTATTAGAACCTGCCTTCCTAAAGCTAGTAAAAAATACAATAAGTTCTTCTCTCTTTTTTATTGCAATATCAGCAAAAATCACTGCTGTTATTATAGTAATAACAATTGATATTATTGACCAAAGTACAGAAACCTTTGAAAATGAACTGCAAACAAGCGTAGAAATTATAAGACCTACAATAGCTCCTACTGTTCCAAATAATATTTCTGATCCCGGAACTTTTTGAATATTTTTTTCTACATAGTCTATAAACTTTAATACAAGCGAATTAATCCATGGTGATATTATAAAAAATATGATACCAAAAATCAAAACACAGAAAGCTAAAAATAATACCATTTCAACTGTATTATTTTTTATGCTGTTAACCTCTGAAAAGTATTTTCCATTTAAAATAAGTGCCCCTATTAAATATCCTAATATTAATCCTATAAGTGTAAAAAGTCCTCTTAATACTTTTTTTAGCAATTCATGCCACCTCCCTTATAATTATTAACTAAATTGTAAAATTTAAATCTAAAAATTGTAAATAATATCTTATTTTAAATATACTCTATTAAGAACATATTTTCAATAACAAACTCCTTCATTTAATTACTAAATAGTCAATAACTTGTACTATTAATTTAATATCTATCCCCCCTATTAAATTATTTATATTTGATTTATCATATATATAGTAAACATTTTCATTTTGTATAATTTTATTTTATATTTATTAATTTCATTGACATAATTATCAAAAAAATCTTATAATTATTTTACTAAAATTAATAAAAATCTTTATAAGGAGATGAACCCTAATGAAGGATGTTATTTTTGATGATTTTCAAAATTCTGTAGACGAATCTTTATTGAGGCATAGAAATTTAATTGATATTATGACAAAACTTCAAGAATCTCAAGGCCGAATTAATAGAGCCATAGCTAAATCTGCAACTAATTGCGGATGTATTGAAATTGAATCAAAGAAATTTCAAATATTAGAAGACGGTGATATTGATGATATTAAAAATTTAAATAAAAGTTTTAACTCCAATATAAGAGGTACTTTATGTGACAATTGTCGTGATGTTATTGAAGATGAAATTGGCAATAATTTATTTTACTTAGCTGCACTTTGTAATTCTCTTAACATAAATTTGTATGATATTATGCTAAAAGAATCTAATAAAATAAATACTCTTGGAAAATACTCTTTAAGATAATATTAACCGACTTAATCAATGCACAATTCACAGTTCACAATACACAATGAATGTGGATTTGCCTTCCTTACGTCAGGTAAATCTTAAACTCAAATGTTGTCAGCTTCACTGAGGACCATTAATATTGCGATTGCGTAAGCAAAAAATAAGTTTTAAGATTTTCTGTAGCTTTGCTACAGAAAATCATCCTTCACTGTACTCTGTACTCTGTACTCTGTACTCTGTCAGTTGTACTGTGAATAAAGGTTCCTAATATTTAAATTGCACTGTCACATAACTATATTAAAACAATTTGCAATAAGCATTCAACTTTTTTTATAGTTGATTATTTAATATAAATTGTTCTCTTAATCTTCTAAGTCCATTTTTTATAGCTCTTGCTCTAGCCTCGCCAATACCCTCTACATTATCAAGTTCTTCATAAGATGCTTCCATTATTCTTTTTAACTGACCAAAATGTTTAACCATATTTTCTATAACATTAACTGGTATTCTAGATATTTTACTTGTCATTCTATATCCTCTAGGCGATATTAATGTATCTACCATTGGTACTCCACTATATCCTAAAGCCTTGGCTATTGATTCAAGATCTAAAAATTCTTCTGATGACATATTTTGAATTTGATTATAAATTTCATTGTAATCAGTTGCATTTTTACAATAATCTCTTATTATGAAGATTCCATCCTGTTCTACATTTCTTATAAGTTCAATTAACTGCATGGAAATTAGTCTTCCTTCATTTCCTAATTCGCATATATACCTTTCAATTTCTGTAACAACCCTCATTACCATTTCTGTTCTTTGCACAGCTGTAACAACATCAAATAGCGTAGCTAAATCTTGAAATTCTAATAAATTTAAATTATTTACTACCCTTTCCAAAACAGAAACATATTTGCCAAGGGTTTGAAGTGCTTGATTTGCCCTTGCAAGTATTATACTGCTATCTCTAAGTGCATATTTTATATCTCCTTTATATATAGTTATTACATTTCTTCTTTGCGAAATAGCAACTACTATACTTCCTGTTTGTTTAGCTACCCTCTGTGCAGTTCTATGCCTAGTTCCTGTTTCAAATGTTGGAATTGATGAATCTGGTATAAGTTGAACATTTGCACTTAATATTCGCTTTAAATCACTGCTCAATACAATTGCACCATCCATTTTAGCAAGCTCATATATGTATGATGAACTATATTCAGAGTTTATCTTAAATCCTCCATCCATCATCTTTAAAATTTGCTCATTATCTCCTAAAACAACAAGTCCGCCCGTTTTAGCTCTTAATATATTTTCAAGACCTTCCCTTAAAGCAGTACCAGGTGCCATAATTTTAAGTATATCCATAAGTCCTTTATCTTTTTTTAATCTTATATTATTCACAAATCATCACCCTTAAAACACTTTATTTATTGCTTCTTTCAATGAGGAAATACCTATACCCTTTATTTTATTATTTTTATGGATATTTCTAGACGGTATAAGTATGTTTTCAAATCCCATTTTTTCAGCTTCATTTATCAATCTTTCACTAAAAGAAATAGGTCTTACTTCTCCTGTAAGTCCAACTTCTCCTACTGCAATAGTCTTATCTAATTTGATGGCTATGCCTTTAGCACTAGAAATTAATGCAAGCGCTATTCCAAGATCTCCATAAGTTCCCTCTATACTTAAGCCACCTACTACATTAACATACACATCACAATTATAAAAAGGTACTTTAAGTTTTTTTTCTAGTACAGCTAAAATTAGATTTAATCTAGAAATATCTATTCCAACCGCTGTCCTCCTTGGCATAACTGCATTTGTCTTAGAAACTAAAGCTTGAACTTCCACAAGTATTGGCCTGCTTCCCTCCATAATCCCTATTACAACAGAGCCTTCCTGTTTAAAATTTGTCTCTTCTAAAAAAACACTTGATGGATTATGTATTTCGCCAAGACCATCTTCTAACATCTCAAAAACACCTATTTCACTAGTAGTTCCAAAACGATTTTTTACAGTTCTAAGTATTCTAAATTCTTCCGTTCTTTCTCCCTCAAAGGATAAAACCGTATCAACTATATGTTCAAGTACCCTAGGTCCAGCAAGCTCACCTTGTTTTGTTACATGTGCTACAATAAAAAAAGGTATATTATTTGTTTTTGCTATTCTCATTATGTCATTTGCACATTCTCTAACCTGGGATACACTACCAGGTGCAGATGATATTGTTGACTTATACAAAGTCTGAATAGAATCAACTATTACAAATGCAGGCTTAATATTTTCTATTTGAACTTCAATAGTTTCCATATTTGTTTCAGCTAATATGTATATATTAGAAGAATTAACACTTAATCTGTCACTTCTCATTTTTATCTGCTCTTCTGATTCTTCGCCTGAAATATATAAAACTTTACCATGTTTTGATGCAATTCCTTGGCAAGCTTGAAGCAGTAGTGTTGATTTACCTATTCCAGGTGCGCCAGATATCAATGTTATAGATCCCTTAACTAACCCGCCTCCTAATACTCTATTTAGTTCATTAATATTAGTATCATATCTTTCATATTCTCCTGATTTTATACTATTTATACATTTAGGTTCATTTTTTATATTTACAGCTATTTTAGCCTTCTCTTCCTTCTTCTCTTCTTCTACAAAACTATTCCAATTATTGCAAGAAGGACATTTTCCAAGCCATTTTAAAGATTCATATCCGCATTTTTGACATACAAAATAGTTTTTAGTTTTTGCCATCTTATCACTCCATTTATATATACTATAATTATACATTATTTTTATATATTTTTGTTATTAAAATAAAAACCTTAGAAAAAATTTTTTCTAAGGTTTTTAACTGTTAAAATATTATCAATTGCTATTAACTTTTTCTATTAAATGTTAACTCCTTATTTTCATCAACATTTACTACTATTTCATCTTCTTTATTTATTTTTCCCTCTAGTATTGCCTCCGCTATTTTATCCTCAATTGTTTTCATAATAGTCCTTCTTAAAGGTCTTGCTCCATAGGCCGGATCAAATCCCTTTTTTGCAAGTAAATTTTCTGCATTATCATCAAAATGAATTGAAATATTTTGATCCTTAAGTCTTTTCTCAACAGATTCAAGCATAAGCTTTACAATTTGTCTTAAATCCCTTTCTTCAAGTTGATGGAATACTATTATATCATCTATTCTATTAAGGAATTCAGGTCTAAAGGAACGTTTAAGCTCATCCATTATATTTTCCTTCATCTTATCATATTGCTGTTTTTCTTCCTCGTTTGAAGTTGAAAATCCCATAGTTTTTTGCTTTTTTATTGTAGATGCACCTACATTTGATGTCATAATTATAATAGTGTTTTTAAAGTTAACAGTTTTTCCTTTTCCATCTGTAAGTATTCCATCCTCCAATATTTGAAGAAGTATATTAAATACCTCTGGATGTGCTTTTTCTATTTCATCAAATAAAACTACAGAATATGGCTTTCTACGTACTTTCTCTGTAAGCTGACCACCTTCATCGTATCCAACATATCCTGGAGGAGAACCTACAAGTCTTGATACAGTATGTTTCTCCATGTATTCAGACATATCTATTCTTATTATACTGTTTTCATCACCAAACATCGCTTCTGCCAATGCCTTTGATAGTTCAGTTTTTCCAACACCAGTTGGTCCTAAGAATATAAATGATCCTATTGGTCTTTTTGGATCCTTCAATCCAACCCTAGCTCTTCTCACAGCTCTAGCTACAGATTCAACTGCTTCACTTTGACCTATTACTCTTTTATGAAGTATTTCTTCAAGTTTTAAAAGTTTCTCTGCTTCCTTTTCAGTTAACTTTTCAACAGGAATATTAGTCCATTTTGCTACTACTGAAGCAATTTGCTTTTCACCAACTATATGATTATCCACATCATTTTTAGCCTGCCAATTTTTCTTTAAATCTTCAAGCTTAGTCTTAAGTTCTTTTTCCTTATCTCTAAGATTAGCTGCTTTTTCAAAATCCTGAAGTCTTATTGCATCAGCTTTTTCTTTTGATGTCTTTTCAAGTTCTTCTTCTTGATTCTTAAGATCTGGAGGCGCTGTTAAGTTTTGTATTCTAACTTTTGCACCAGCTTCATCGATTAAATCAATAGCTTTATCTGGAAGATACCTATCTGTAATATATCTATCCGAAAGATTTACTGCTGCTTCTATAGCATCATCTGTAATTTTTACCCTGTGATGTGCTTCATATTTATCTCTAAGTCCTTTTAATATAAGGATTGCTTCTTCTTTAGTAGGTTCTCCTACCATTACAGGTTGAAATCTTCTTTCTAATGCAGCATCTTTTTCTATATATTTTCTGTATTCATCAATTGTAGTTGCACCTATACATTGGATTTCACCCCTTGCAAGAGACGGTTTTAAAATATTTGATGCATCTATAGCACCTTCTGCTCCTCCTGCTCCAATAATAGTGTGAATTTCATCAATAAACAAAATTACATTGCCTGATTGCACTATTTCACCCATTACTTTTTTCAATCTGTCTTCAAATTCTCCCCTATACTTGGAACCTGCAACCATTGAAGATACATCTAATGTAACAACTCTTTTATTCTTTAATATCTCTGGTATATTGCCTGCGACAATTTTCTGTGCCAATCCTTCTGCAATAGCAGTTTTACCAACTCCAGGGTCTCCTATAAGACATGGATTATTTTTAGTTCTTCTACATAATATCTCTAATATTCTTTGAGTTTCATTATCTCTTCCTATTACAGGATCAAGCTTACCTTCTCTAGCCATTTGAGTTAAATCTCTTCCGAACTGATCTAATGTTGGAGTTGCCGTTGAAGCGCTAGATGAATCATTTGAACTATCTGTAGTTCCTTCTCCTGTCATACTGTCTACAATATCCTTTCTAAGTTTTTCAAAATCTACTCCTAAATTTGCTAAAATAGTGAATGCAACACCTTCTCCTTCACGTATTAGTGCAAGCAAAATATGCTCTGGAGTTATATAATTATGATTTAAATTTCTAGCTTCTAGCAAACTTAATTCTAGCAATCTTTTTGTTCTGGGCGTCAATGGAATTTCATTTCTATACAATTCCATATCTCCTTTTCCCTCATACTCTTCAACAAGATTTCTTACGTTTTCAATTTCTACACCCATTTTAGAAAGAATAACATTTGAGTTGCCTTCTTCTCTTAAAATTCCAAGTAATATGTGTTCTGTTCCAACATATCCATGCTTAAAATTTTGAGCTTCTTCCTGAGCATAGTATAGTATTTTTTGAGCTCGATCTGAAAATCTTCCAAACATCATATTAAATCACCTACCTATTTTAAACTTTCTTTTACGTATTCTGCACGTTTTATATTTTCTTCTTGTATTGACATATTATTATTGCAATTTTTTCTAATTGCAGCCCTTTGAGTAGTAACAATAAGTGAATCAAGTAAATGAATATTCACATCACTTATTAATCCCATTTCTATTCCCATTCTTACGTTGGAAATTAAATTTAAGCATTCACTTGAATCTAAAATCACAGCATTTTTTAATATTCCAAGTGATCTAAAAATCTTATCCTCTAGTTCATATTTGTATTTCTTATATATCTGCTCTCTACATAAGTTCTCTTGATTTATTATTTGCTCAATAACAGCTTTTAAATTTGATATTATATCTTCCTCTTTTATGCCCAATGTAACTTGATTTGATACTTGATATAAACTTCCAGTAGCTGCTGAACCTTCACCAAAAAGTCCTCTTATTGTTATTCCTATTTGGGTTAACGCATTTAATATTCCACTCATCTCTTTATTCATAGACAGTGAAGGAAGGTGTATCATAACAGATGCTCGCATTCCAGTACCCAAATTAGTTGGACATGCTGTTAAATACCCTAGTTTTTCATCAAATGCATAATCAACATTTTGCTCTAGTAAATCATCCACCTTATCAAGCTCTTCATATGCCTTTTTTAAATTAAAACCTCCTGTTATTCCCTGAAGCCTTATATGATCCTCCTCATTTAGCATTATACTTATAGTTTCATTATCATTTAATATAAATGCGGATTTATCCCTATTTTCTATTAGTTTTTTACTTATCAAGTGCTTTTCAAGAAACTCTACATTTGAATTGTTATCATTTTCCCACAAATGTATACATCTAAATTTTTCTTTTGCATATGAATTTTCGGAAAACTTATTACTAATGTCATCTATTACCTTTCTTCCTTCTTCATTTGATAACTTATCTGGGAAAGGAACAGTTTTTAAATTTCTTGCAAGCCTTATCCTACTTGATAATACTAGTCCAGTATCATTTTCATTGCTATTAAGCCAATTTTCCATATTACTTTTCATCTCCTTCAGCATTCTGAAGTTTTCTAATTTGGTCTCTATAAACCGCAGCTTTTTCATACTCCTCATCGTCAATAGCTTTTTTAAGCTTTTCAGTTAATTCATCTATCTTTTTTCTTTCAATAATTTGATATCCAGATTTCTTAGGTATCTTTCCAATATGATTAACATTGCCCTGTACTCTATTTATGACCGGTTCTATCATCGATGCAAAACTTTTATAACACTCACTGCACCCAAGGAGACCTTTTTGCTTAAATTCATTGTACGTGGTTCCACAATTTTCACATCTTATCTCTGTTGATTTAACATCTGGATAAGAAGTCCCCATATAGTCCATTAAACCACTCAATATATTTTGAAATGAAAAAGGTGAAATAAATTGCATATCCGAATTAATATTGACTCCCTCTACCTGTTTAGCACATTTTTCACAAATATGCATTTCCTTCTTTTGACCGTTTATTATTTTTGTTATATGCACATTGGCCTCATTTTTATGACATATTTCACATACCATATATACCACCACCCTTTTTAATCTTTACATTACTATGACTAATATTATTGATTTCAAAATATCAGCCCTTACTTTATTTCTATCATCCACAACTCGCCCTAAGGTTCTGTCATTTATGGCCATTTTTATTATATTAGCTTCCCTTTCTGTTATTAAATTCATATCAAGAATAGCCTCTATAATTCCAATTCCAGCATTATAAGTTATATTATCACCAATTTTTTCTATTATAATATCCATAATGGGCTTTTTTTCATCATAATAAATTCTTTTTATTTTAATGCAACCACCACCACCTCTTTTACTTTCTATGTAATAACCTTTATCTGTAGTAAATCTTGTAGTTAATACATAATTTATTTGAGAAGGGGCACAACTAAAATGGTTTGCTAACTCATTTCTTTGTATCTCAAGTTCATTTTCATTTGTTTCATCCATCATTTCTTTTAAAAAAGCTTCAATAACATCTGATAGTCTCATGCAAGCTCTCCTCTTTTACCTTTGACTTTCTTTGACTTTATTATATAGCATAATTTTCTAAATTGCAAGTATAAAACACTTAGCACAAAAAATATTTTTCGGTTAGTACAGAAGCTTTAACTTGCATAAAAAAAGTATGCGAATCAATAAACCTATTACCCATTAATCTTCTCTCGCATATAATGCAATTTTGTCACGATACATTTTGTAACGTTCCTTTATAACTATTTTATTGTTTAAACATAATTCATCTAATTCATTTAGAGTAACAAATCTTGCTTCGGTTACTTCTTCCTCTTGCAATACTAAACTGTCTATATCTACATCCTTGTTGACGATATATGTATCTACAAACCTATCATCCAAACGAATACTATGCATTAAAATAAGTTCCTTGGAAGTTGCCTTAATACCAACTTCTTCTTCTAATTCTCTTAATGCGCCAGTTATACTATCTTCACCTATAATAACTGAACCACCTGTACACTCCCAAAGGCCACCAAATTTTTTATTAGGATGTCTTTTATCTATAAGTATTTTGCCATCTTTATTTATAGTCCAAATATCAACGACTATATGATATTCACCTTTTGAAAGAGGTACACCTCTTGTATGTATCTTATTTAGCGGTTTTCTATATTTATCATACAAATCCCATAATTCACTCATTTTTACCTCCAAAACAAAAGTTTATTATTTTGGATAATATACTGTCTTTAAAGAACCTTTCTAAATCTGTACATTTCATTCTTTATTTACATATAAATTTTGTAATGCAAATTTATTTAAAATTGTACAGAAATAGATCTGTAGTGGAATTATCAAAATAACATGAGGCAGGTGCGTTAAAAAATATGTGTTATTATATGAGTGTCTAAGAAACTTTTTATTTGGCTATGCTTTAAATAAGTGTTGATTTTCACACTTATTTAAAGCATAGCTTCCTTTAGTATATTGGGCTATTTTTAAAAGAATGTTGATGTGATGCGTTGGCTTTTATGGACTCTTAGGATTGCTCGTTTATAATTTGCGTAATTTTGACTAGGACGGTCAAAGCCATTTAGGCATCAGGACGATGCATCTAAATGGGTAGCAAATTATAAACATGCAATTCTTAGAGTCCATTAATTCCATAAGCTCATATCAACATTCTTTTAAAACATAGCCTTTTATTTAAGATTTCCAGATACTCGTAGATTACATTATTTTTATTGTGCATGTCCCATGTTATTTAATTTTAAACTATTCTTTGATTCGCAATATTTAAGTGATGTAACTATTCCTAGTTATTCTTAGCTTCTAATAAGGCAAGTGCTACTGCACCTATAACTCCAGCATCTGTTCCTAATCCAGCTGGAATAATTTCACATGCATCAGCCATAGCTTTAAAACATCTTGTATTTACTACTTCTCTAACTTTTTCAAATACTATATCTCCGCCTTTGCTAACTCCACCACCTATTATAACCTTTTCAGGATCAAATGTGCTTACAATATTAGCTACGCATATTCCAAGATAATTTAAACATTTATCTAATATTTCTTTAGCTACTTTATCACCTTTTTTAGCCTCTACAAAAACTTCATATGAAGTTACATCTTTATATTGTTTAAGTGACGTATCCGCTCCACCTTCAATTGCTTCTTTTGCTCTATTTCCAATAGCTGTTCCAGATGCAAGAGCCTCTGCACAACCATAATTTCCACAATTACATCTTGGTCCATCTTCAACTAATGTTGTATGTCCAACCTCAAGTGCATTACACGTATTTCCTCTATATATATTTCCATTTATTATTGCTCCGCCGCCGATTCCAGTACTAACTGTAATAAATACCATATTTTTAGTACCCTTTCCAGCTCCAAATACATACTCTCCTATTGCAGCAACATTAGCATCATTATCAAGATATGTATCTATTCCAAATTTCTCTTTTATTGGCTGAACTAATGAAAAATTCTTAAAAGGCAAATTAGGAGTTGTTATTATTATTCCCTTTTTAGCATCTAAAGGTCCAGGAGAACCTATTCCTATTGATTTAATTTCATTTGACACTTTATTACTATCACTCATAACTTTTGTTATTACTTCAATTATCCTATTAAGAACAGCTTTTTCTCCCTCTATAGCTAAAGTTGGCACTGTGTGCTTGGCTAAAACCTTTCCATCCAAATCAGCAATGGCTCCGCTTATTTTAGTCCCACCTAAATCTATTCCTATAACATATTTCTTGTCCATTTCTTTTCCTCCAAAACATATATAATTCAATAATATTATAACATATAATACATTCATATCTACCATAAAATTTAATTTACTATTCCACATTTGTTAATTATTATAAATACTTTGTGGATAAAATGTAATCTCACACTAATATTATTTAATTGTAACTTTTAAATATTGCCAACCAAAAAACAGAGTACGGAGTACAGAGTACAAAGTACAGTGAAGGAAGGTAAATCATCCTTAACTGTACTCTAGTCTAACTGCTTCGCAATAATTATAAAATGCTATTTAGTATTTTTTAATGTTACAGTCCTATTATGGCTTATTTTGTTTACATACTCTTAAATGCCTCAATGGAACATTTTCCATCTTCCTTACCACTTGTATCAATTATACTGAACTTGCTGGTTTTTAGCATATTACATATTATATCTATATTCTCTTTATCCCCTTTTTCTATTGATATAGTAAATTTATCATTTTTATTGATAAGTTCCATGTAGTCATGTATACTGCTATAATCACTTAATTTTACTCTTCCACTTACATCTAAATGATATTGTGCCATTTAATTCTCCCCTTTTTATGTTCTTTTAAATATTTTTTGCATTTAATATATAAATATACATCAAGTTATTATTTATGTACTAAATTTATTTATATAAGGACATAATTATGGGAAATTCTATGTACACAATAAAGCTGTGGCACAAAATTATGTTAGTGCCACAGGACCTTTTAATAAAAATAAAAAAAACACCGTACATAACGTACACAGTGTTTTACTCAAAAAATAAAAATGGCTCCGCGAAAAGGATTCGAACCTTCAACCTATCGGTTAACAGCCGAGTGCTCCACCATTGAGCTATCGCGGAATACC
>NZ_JAEACT010000005.1:0-217500 GCF_021432385.1 Clostridium hydrogenum
TATATGGATCTTTAGCTCAGTTGGTTAGAGCAACCGGCTCATAACCGGTCGGTCTGGGGTTCGAGTCCCTGAAGGTCCACCATATGGGGGATTAGCTCAGCTGGGAGAGCACCTGCCTTGCACGCAGGGGGTCAAGAGTTCGAATCTCTTATTCTCCACCAAGAATAGCAGTTTTATAACTGCTATTTTTTTTATGCTTTTTTGTGACTTTAGTCATATTTTTTATTACGTTTCTCAATTAAGTTTTTTTAAAACCTATTATATAATTAGGATATTAATAAAGGATAGTAGGTGTAAAAATGAATATTATTGAAATAAAAAATTTAACTAAACGTTATGGAAATAGATTAGTAGTAGATAATTTAAATTTTGAAATTGAAGAAGGAGCTATGTTTGGATTTTTAGGACCAAATGGAGCTGGAAAATCTACTTCTATATCTATGATATGTGGACTTGTTAAACCTAGTTCAGGTGATATAAAAGTAAATGGATACTCAATAACTAAACAAAAGGCAAAGGCACAGAAAAGCATAGGATTAGTTCCACAGAATATAGCACTATATACAAATTTAACTGCACTGGACAATTTAAAATTCTTTGGCGGAATGTATGGATTAAAGAGCAAACTTTTAAAAGAAAGAGTAGATGAAGCACTTGAAATTGCGGGCTTAAGTGATAGGAAAAATGATAAAATAAATACATTTTCAGGAGGAATGAAGAGAAGGATAAATATTGCTTCTGCAATAATGCATCATCCGAAAGTTATAATTATGGATGAGCCAACGGTTGGAATAGATCCTCAATCTAGAAATCATATACTCAAATCAGCAAAGTATTTGAATGAACAATATAAATCAACGATTATATATACAAGTCATTACATGGAGGAAGTAGACTTCCTGTGCAATGATATTGTTATTTTAGATGAAGGAAGAGTAATAACAAAGGGAACAAAGGAAGAAGTAAAACGATCTGCAGTAGAGGTAGAAAGTTTAGAATTAAAGGTAGCTAATATTACACCTAATATTATAGAAAGTATAAAATCAATAGATGAAGTTAATGGAGTTGATTTTATAGAAGATACTTTAAATATAACAATGAAAGATCCTCAAAAAAAACTTCAAAAAATAATAGAGATAATTATAAATAACTCTGCAAAAATCTATAATATAAATGTAACTGAACCAAACCTTGAAAGTGTATTTTTAAGTTTAACAGGTAAAAAATTAAGGGATTAAGGTGATAGTTATGAGAGTAATTAATATAATAAGAAATGATTTAAAAAAATATTATAGAAATGCAGCATTTATTATTTTAGTTTTAGTTGGAGCACCTATGCTTATAGGATTTGTTGAAACATGTATATTTTATAAAGATTACAATGGTCAGAGTACTTTAAATAAATTTAGTATTTCATTTGTAGATAAAGATAAAAGTTTTTATGGAACTATGTTAAAAAAAATGCTTACTAGTAAAGAAATCAAAAAAACTTTAAATGTACAAATAGATAGCGATGAAAATAGAGCAGAAAGCAAAGTTAAAAATGATGAAGTAAGTGCAGCAATAATAGTACCAAAGAATTTCACAAAAAACTTTATTGAAAATAGGCCCAAGGACATAAAACTTTTAAAATCACCTATGGATACGATTAATGATAATGTAGTAGAAGGTATATTGAAAAGTTTTACAGATGAGATTAGTTTAAAGAGCAGCAAAGTTAGTTATGTAGATACTACTATTATAAAAAAGCAAAGTAGGGTAAGTGCAGCTCAGCATTATTATACAGTTATGTTTTCAACATTTATAGTTTTATCGGTGTTTATATTTGGAAGTGATATTATAGAAGAAAAAAATGAAAATGTACTTGCTAGAATAAGTTCTACAGGGACGAATAAGTATATATATTTTTATTCAAAATTGGGAAGTACTTTTATAATGTGTATTATTGAAACCATTATCTATATTATATTAACATCTATAATATTTGATGTTGATTATGGAAGCAACTATGTTGGTATTTTAAGTATAATATTTTCGGGAAGTGTGGCAATTACCGGCTTAACTGCTATAGGTATTGGCATAATCAAAAAACTTAATGTATTTAGGATATATAGTTGCATATTATACATGGTTATGGGGATATTTAGTGGGAGTTTTGCATTAACTCTTGAAACTTTACCACAAAAAACAGCACAGTTTGCGCCATATACTTTTAATTATAATTATTACAAAGCCTATAATGTTTTGATGCTTGGTGGGAATATGAATTCAATATTGAATTTTATTTTGAAATTAAGTATTTTTGGAATCATAGCATCAATTTTAGGTTCTATTATTTTTAAAGTAGAGGTGAATAATTAATGAAAGTATTATATATTGCTTTCCTTTATTTAAGAAAGTTGTTTGCAAATAAAAAAACTATAATTCTGTATATTTTATATCCTGTATTATTTCTTAGTTTATTGCTTACAGTTAATAAAGGGGCTAACACGACAAGTTGTCAAAATGTGGGGTATATTAATAATGATACAGGAAATTATGGGAGCACAATAGTTAAGCATATAAAAAATATGGATGGTATAAATTTAAAAAAAGTAAATAAAAGTGAAGTTAAAACATTATTGAACTTTTCAGAAGAAGATTTTATTATTGAAATTCCAAATGATTTTTCAAATAATATAAAAAATAAGCATAATGTAAAAATAAATATTTTAAAAATGGGTACTTCTAACTCAGAAGTTTCGCTTACAAATGATTTGAATTCATTTGTAAATAAGCTAACAACAAATAATAAAGCAATTAAGATTAATTCAAAGGAAATATCAAAAAATAATGTTAAGATTTCAGCTACTACGGAATTTACAGTAAAATTTTCTGCAATGATACTGATGTTTTTTATGGTAGTAGTTGGCGGTGAAATAATTGATGAGAAAAAAGAAGGGACTTTTGAAAGAGTTATGTCTGCATCTAACGGAAGGGTTAAAACTGCTTTAGGCTTTTTACTAAGTTTTCTTGTAATTGGACTTATGCAATGTTCAGTGATTGTATTTGCATCAAAATTTATATATAAGGTTTATTGGGGAAATTCCACATTATCCCTTATTATTCTTTTTATATGCTTTGAAATTTTCATTATTTCCATATCTCTGCTTTTATCTTACTTGATTAAAGATGGAAGAAATGTTTTAATAATAGCAGTTGCAATTATAACACCTGCAATGATGTTATCTGGTTCATTTGTACCTATAGAAACTTTTAATGAAAGTGTTAGAAAAATTGCTTATCTTATGCCATCTACGTGGATGGTTAGTGGACTTAAGGAAATAGTTATTAATGGAGGTAGTGCAGCATCGGTTCTTACAAATTGTATGGTAATGCTTTTATATGCTTTGGTATTTTTTATGATTGGAAGTAGAACGTTTATAATATCTTCAGAAAAATAGGGAGAATTGTATGAAAGATATAAGCAGGAAATTGTTAATTATAGTTAGATATATTGTTGCAGTAGTTGTAATAAGCATGATATTAATTTCTGATAAGGTTAATTTTAAAAATATAACATATTTAATAATATTATTTTTATGTTATGTTGTAAGCATACAAATAAGAATGTTTATAAGTCGAAAGAATTTAATATTATTACTATCTATATTAATGGATCTTATATTAGGCTTTTTTATATATAAAAATTATGGCGGACCTATAGTATTGTATTATTTTATAGCTATAATCGATGCAGCAATTATGCTTGACAAAAAATACGCTTATATATCTTTTATAATTGTATTAGTTTTCGTTTATTATTCTAAAGTTTACTCATATTTTCCAGGTTACAACGATAAAATATCTATAGTATACAATTTGTTTTTGTCAATTGTTTTTATGGCATTAGGGCGATACATTCATTACGAAAGCAGAGGTACAAAAGAAGCACATGAGCTTTATGATGAGCTTAGAAGATCGGAAGATGAACTTCAAGTTGCATATAGAAGATTAGAGCAATATTCAAATACTGTTGAAGAATTAACGCTTTTAAAGGAGCGCAATAGAATTTCAAGAGAGATACATGATACTGTTGGGCATACTCTTACAACTATGATAATGGAACTTCAAGCACTTCCGCATATAATTAAAGTTGATGAAAAAAAGACAAATGAACTCATTGAAAGCATGACTTCATTTAGTAAAAAAGGTTTAGAGGACGTAAGGAGAGCGGTCAAGGATTTAAAGCCAGTTGAATTTGACGAATATGCTGGAATATTTGCAATAAAAGAGCTGATAGTAAAGTTTAAAAAGGTATCTGAGTGCAGCGTGAACTTAACTGTTTCAAAGAATCAATATCATCTAACGCCAGATGAATCCTTTATACTTTATAGAGTCATTCAAGAATCACTTAATAATGCTGTAAAACATGGACACGCTACAAATATAGATATAATAATTAATTTTGGATTTGATAAAATAGTTACAACAATCAGAAATAACGGAGAGGGCTGCAAAGAAATAAAAAAGGGTTTTGGAATAACAGGTATGGAAGAACGAATTTCAAAATTAAATGGTACAATTGAAATACATTCTAATGACGTAAATGGATTTGAAGTTGTAGCTATGATACCAGTACAACATAGGGAGGGTGTAAATGAGTAAGATAAGACTTGCTATAGTTGATGATGAAAAGTTTATAAGGGAAAGTCTTAAAATAATATTGTGTACTGATGAGGAAATAGAGGTTTGTGGCTTATGCATGGATGGGGAAGAGGCATATAAGTTGTGCATGGAAAAGCCTTTAGATGTAATTTTAATGGACATAAGAATGCCAGGAGTTGATGGTGTAACTGGTACGAAAAATATAAAAAAAAGTTTTCCCAAGGTTAAAATACTTGTTCTTACAACCTTTGACGATGATGAATATATATTTGATGCATTAAGGGCAGGTGCAAGTGGATACTTATTAAAAGATACGTCTCCAGATATTATTATTGAAGCTATAAAAGGGGTATATAAGGGAAGCGTAATTATGCATCCTAAGATAGCTCAAAAGATAGTTAATGGTTCAGTAAATTCACATAAACATGATTTAGAACAAATAAAAAAACATTATGATTTTTCAAATAAAGATATAGCTATTATGATGGCTATAGGAAACGGTTTATCTAATAGGGAAATTGCAGAAGAACTTTATTTAAGTGAAGGTACTATAAAAAATTATATTACCGAAATATTGTTTAAGCTTAAACTTAAAGGTAGAACACAAATTGCACTTTTTGTTAAGGATAATTTTTAGATTAAAGGGTTGCTTAGTAAAAATTAGCTAAGAATTTTTTAATATTTTTTTATATATTAGTTGAAGTTAGTCCTATATAATAATAGAATTAAAGGTAAGGAAATTTTAAATTATACGGGGTGGATAATATGTTTAAAAGAATAAAACAATTTTATAACTACATGACAGCTAATGTTGATGCAGAAGATAAAATGTATCTTGATAAATGTTTAAACACTGATGAAAGAAATTTGTTTGATAAATTATCTGTTCATGAACAAAAACATTCTATAAATGTAGCTAAGGATGTTGAAAATATTTGTGATAAGAATTCAATGAATTCAAGTAATTTAGTAAAAGCTGCACTTATGCATGATATAGGAAAGTTGAAGGCCAAAATGAATATAATTGAGAAGTCTATTATTGTTATATTAGATAACATAAGCAAGGGAAGAATAAAAAGGTTTACCAAACTAGAAAAGATATATGTTTATTATAATCATCCAGATGATGGTGCAAAAATACTTGAGGAATTAAATGAGAACAGCAGAATTTTGTATCTTATAAGAAATCATCATAACAAGAGTATTAAAGATGATTTAGAATTAAGTATACTTAAAATATGTGATGATAGAAATTAGTTTCAAAATTAAGGCTTGGTGAGGTGCTTATGATTTCGGATGAAAGAAGAGAAGAGATTAGAAAAAAGTTGGAGAAGAATGGTGAACCTATAAAGGGAAGCACACTTGCAACTGAATATGGGGTAACAAGGCAAATAATAGTTAAGGATATAGCTATATTGAGGGCTGAAGGGTGTAATATATTTGCAACTCCTAAGGGGTATATAATAAATAAATTAGTATCTAACTCAATAAAAAAAGTTGTTGCTGTAACACATAAACCAGAGGATATAGAAGATGAATTAAATTCAGTTGTTAAATTTGGAGGGACTATCGAGGATGTTATAATAGAGCACCCATTATATGGCGAAATAAGAGGTATATTAATGATTAAAACTCCATTCGATGTTCAAAATTTCATGGAAAAGTTGAACAAATATAGTGCTGAGCCATTGGCGGTTTTAACAGGAGGAGTTCATTTACATACAATATGCGCAAATGATAATGAGACAATGAATAATATACTGAAGGAATTAAATAAAAAGAATTATATATTATCAGATTAAAGTGATAGAAGGTGATTTTTTGAAAAAAGCAGGTATCCTTGCAAGTGTATTTGTAGCAGTAGTTATAATTATTGCTTGCTTTGGAAATATAGCTAACTTCATTATAAACATTGAATGGTTTAAGGATCTTGGATATCTTTCGGTATACTTTACTAAAATTTTAGCAGTATTAAAGCTTATGATTCCTTTGTTTATTGTTATATATGGTGTTATTTTATTATATTATAAAAGCATTAAAAAGAGCATCAGAAAGTGGAATAAGGTAGTAGAAGTTAATGCTAAAAAGGAGAAAAACGAAAAGAGAATATTTATTATATCAAATTTAGTTGTTTCTATTTTTCTTTCATATTCTGTGGCATCGGCTTATTGGTATAGAATACTTCAGTTTGCAAATGCGTCTAAGTTTAATATAAAAGATCCAATTTTTAATATAGATGCATCTTTTTATGTTTTTAAAATGCCATTAATAGAATCTCTTTATGGTGTTATAATGACACTTTTATTTTTTCTAGTAATACTGACTTTTATAATTTATATTGGATTTAATGTAAAAGATAATATTAGAAGATCTAATAGGGTTAATGGTTATACTTTTAGAGTATTCATGAAAGGATTAGTGGATTTTGCAGGAAGGCAATTAGCTACTTTATCATCTCTTATAATATTGCTTTTATCATTTGGGTATATGCTTAAGGCATTTGGCCTTGTATATTCGCCAAGAGGTGTATTTTATGGTGCAGGATATACAGACATACATGTTTCTTTAGTGTTTTATGTAATTATAATGATACTTTGTGTAATATCAGCTATAGTCATATTTTTGAGTATCATTAAATCTAAGATAAGACCAATTATTATTTCCATATGTGTTATAATAGTTTTTGTTATAGGAGAGGGAATAGCTTCACCTGCTGTTCAAAAGCTATATGTTAAGTCAAATGAAAAGACAGTGGAAGCACCGTATATAAGAAACAATATAGATTACACTAGAAAAGCCTTTAATATAGATAAGATTTCAGAAAAAGATTTCCCGGCAGAGGAGAATTTAACTGCACAGGATATTGCTAGCAATAGACCTACAGTAGACAATATAAAGGTAAATTCCTTTGAGCCTGCACTTGAATTTTATAATCAAGTTCAAGTTATAAGATATTATTATGATTTTAATGATATTGATATTGATAGATATAATATTAACGGAAAGTATAATCAAGTATTTATTGCACCAAGGGAACTTGATGAGAAAAGTCTTCAAGGTAATGCAGATACTTGGCAAAATAGACATCTTGTATATACTCATGGTTATGGAGCTGTCATGAGTAAGGTTAACTCTGTAACGGATTCTGGTCAGCCTGATTTTGTAATTAATGATATACCACCTGAAAATAAGACAGCAATTTCTTTAAAGAATCCAAGAATATATTTTGGAGAAGAAACCAATGATTATGTTATAGCAAATAATACCCTGGGTGAGTTTGATTATCCAAATGGAGGATCAGATAAAATTAATAACTATGATAGCAAGTATGGAATAAATGCTACACTAATAAACAGGCTTTTATTTACTGTTAATGAGCATGACATTAATTTCTTGTTATCAGGAAATATAAATTCCAATAGTAAAATACTTATAAACAGAAATATAGTTGATAGAGTTAATAAAATAGCTCCATTTTTAACTTATGATAGTGACCCATATGCAATAATAAGTAATGGAAAAATGTATTGGATTTTAGACGCATATACAACTTCAAATAGATTTCCATATTCACAACCTGTAGATAACGTAAATTATATAAGGAACTCAATTAAGGTTGTCATTGATGCTGTGAATGGAACTACTAACTTTTATATAGTAGATAAGAATGATCCTATTGCAGATAGTTATTCTAAAATATTTCCTGGGTTATTTAAAAGTGCAAGTGAAGTACCACCTGATATAAAGAAACACTTTAGATATCCAGAACAATTATTTGCAACTCAAAGTAAAATACTTGAAAGATATCATGTTACAGATACAGGCATATTTTACAACGGTGAAGATTTGTGGGATGTATCTAAAAACCTAAATGACGTTGAAGGAGAAAAGAAGGCAAGTGATTCATCGTATGTTGTAATGAAGCTTCCAGGTGAGAAAAAGGAAGAAATGGTTTTAATGCAGTATTTTAATATGAGAAATAAAAATAACATGGTTGCACTTCTTGGAGCTAGGATGGATGGTGATAATTATGGCAAAATGGTCTTATATGAATTGCCTACAGATAAAACTGTCGATAGCCCATATTTATTTAACCAAAAATTGAGGCAGGATCCTGTGATTTCTAAAGAGGTTTCATTGTGGAATACCCAAGGTTCTAAAGTGCAATTTGGAGACACGTCTGTTGTGCCTATAAATAAATCGCTTATATATATAGAACCAGTTTATTTAAGGGCTCAAGGCAAAAACAGTGTTCCAGAGGTAAAAAGGGTTATAGTTGCCTACGGAAGTAAAATTATTATGGCACAAAATGTTGATGCAGCACTTCAGCAAATATTTAATTATACAGATAATAATAATAATTCTACAGATAATCAGCAGCAAACAGATAAAACTCAAATACCAACTACGTCAGCATCTATTGATAAACAGAAATTAAAGGATGCTGAGGATTTATATAACAAGGCTATTGATGCACAAAAAAATGGAGACTGGTCTAGTTATGGAGATTATATTAAACAGCTTGGTAAAACAATAGAAGAATTAAATACGAAGTAAGAGTGTTATGGAACATTAAATAACATCAATAAATCTAAGGGAAATATTTTTAAAATCCTAAGAACTTTCAATAACTCACTGACGTTCAGACAAATTGAAAGTTCTAAGGATTTTGAAAATATTTCACTAAGATTTATAAGATGTTATTTAAATCGTTCCAAAACACTCTTACTTCGTATTATACAGTGGTTTAAGGATGATTTACCTTTCGCGCTGCTTAGGTAAATCTTAAACTTAATGTTGTCAGCTTCGCTGAGCACCATTCATGGCGCCATTGCGCAAGCAATAAAGAAAATAAATTATTCAATTCACAGCACCGAATTTATATAATGCTAAATTTAAAGTTGATTGGCTCTTATCTGTCCATTTATCAATAATTAGTATAATTTTTGTTTGCAATCTGCATTTTTTTAAATCAACTTTATCATCAATGCTTCGAATTGTTCCATTAGATACTAGCTCTTCAAAAGCACTTTGAGATAAATTAAGCTTTTCTCGCAGTAAAGAAGATACTTTGAGCCTTGATGGATAAGAACTTTTTATGTGTAATTCCACAGGCATGTTCATATCAATAGTATCACCTATTATTTTATAACTAGGAAGTCCAACTTCTACTCCATTTTTTCGCATTAATTCTGTATCCATAGCATATCTTTTTACCAGTTTTTCATTGTTGTTATGAAATGCATCTAATATTTCTGGGGAAATACTTTTTGGATTTATACGTGAATGTATAGTCATGTTCCAGGTTGAATCACAAGTTAAGCATTTATATATTAACCATATATCCAAATGTTTCCGCTGAGCATTTATTCTGAATAAACCAGAAGAAATGTATTCAGTTTTCTTACCACACTTTTTGCAATATTTAATTGCAGGTGGAGGAGATATGTATTCTATATCCCAGTTTATTTTTTTCATTAAAATTACTCCTTCCTATTAATGAATAATAGGAAGAATAACAGGTGGATTATCACAAGTTTTTCTCATTAAATTCCCTCCTCATATTGTTTATAATTTTATGGTAGCATCCAGAAATGCAAATATAAACCTAAAAGATAATTAGTAAAAGAAAATGAGGCAATGCAATAAGGGTCTGTCACACAAAAATTATTAAATACGTAACTTAAAATTATTGCGAACCATTAAATCAGAGTACAGAGTACAGTTGACAGAGTACAGTTAAGGATGATTTACCTTTCCTTACGTTAGGTAAATCTTAAATTTAGATGTTGTCAGCTTTGCTGAGCAACATTACTGCGATTGCGTAAGCAATCAAAAATAAGTTTTAAGATTTTCTGTAGCAAGGCGAAAAGAAAATCATCCTTCACTGTACTCTGTACTCTGTCATCTGTACTCTGAATAATTGTTCGCACTTTTTATAAATTATTTATAAAATAATTTTGTTACGTATCCCCAGCCATATTCCTTCAAAGTACATGTTTAAAAAATGGTAAAAGTGTAAATAATATAAAATATGTATTTAGGAGGAATAGATATGAAGGATAAGCCAATTTTAAAGTTTATATTATCATGTGCAATAAGTGCTATATTAGCTTGCCTTATAATTGTATCGCCTATATTTTTTACATATTTGGATGATGGAAAGGATGCATATATACCGGGAAGTAATAAAAGCGAATTAAGTGCTAAAAATGCAAAAGCCCAAGAGACAAATAAGCAAAAGGAAGATATAGCAGTATTTTCTTCTGATTCATGTGTAAAAAAAACATACTATGTAAGTCATGATAATGTAAAAATGTATGGTAACATAAATGAAGTATCATCACCCATAACTATGCTTAAAAAGAATGATGAACTTGTTTGTGATAAAGAACAAAACGGTTATTTATATTGTGAGACTAATCATATAGATTCAAAGGGAAAGCTAATAAATGGATGGGTAAAAAAAGACTCAGATGATTTAAGTGGAATTATATTTGAAAAGCCTAAATTTTTGGTGGATGTAAATTTAAGTAAGCAAACTGTCAATCTATATAGAAATGATATTCTCATAAACAAAAATAAAATAAAGTGCTCTAGCGGGATAAATGGTGATAATCAAACAGAAACTCCACTTGGATTATTTACTGTAAAGGATAAGTTTAAAGATCTTACAAGTCAAAAGTATGGTGAAAATGTAAAGTATGCTGTTAAGTTTTTAGGAAATTATTTAATTCATTCAGTTCCAATAGATGAAGTTAAAACTAATGGTAAAATGCAAGCTGTGGCAAATGAAAAAGCAGAAAGTGAACTTGGAAAACCAGCGTCACATGGATGCATAAGGTTGTCTTTAGAGGACGCTGAAATGGTATATAATTATGTAAAAATTGGTGATGTTGTTTATATACATTATTGATTAGGAATTGCGTAAATACATTATCTCACTCTTTTTGTTACTCAATTTTATTAATTATTTTATACTGCATTTAAATTAGTATAAATAAAATAATCAATTAAAAGATAGCTTTTGTATGAAGCCTTGCAATTGTATAAAATATACTGTAAATAAAAAATATTTATAAAAAATACAAAAAGGGTATTGACATATGATTGCATTGAATATATAATCATATTAAATAATAAATATTTAAACCGTTGAAGAGAATAGTAACTCTTTAGTAGCTTATAGAGAGTCAGTGCTTGGTGTAAACTGATAACTACTAAGTTGTGAATCCGCCTCGGAGGGATTGCGATGAGCAATACGGTGTGATTACCGTTAAATTTTAATTAAGTGATTCATATTATTTTATGGTATGATTAACTAGGGTGGTAACGCGGAGTCTTTCGTCCCTACTATATGTAGGAATGGAGGGCCTTTTTTATTTATATTAAAATCATATAAATGAAAATATTACAATTATTTAAGGGGTTGAATATTTAAAGATAAATAATTGGGGGCTATAAAGATTTTAATAAATTTATAAATATGCAGAAATAAGAATTATAACAACAAAATAATGTTCTTAAGTTAAAAAAGAAAGTAATTATGTAAAAAATAATATGAATTTTTGGAATACTATACTTTTAATTTTAAGAATATTTCGACTTTTAAACGCGACAATTTTAGTAATAGGTAGTTTTTTAACTAATTATCTTTTGCTTTATTTTTATAACTTTTTTTCAGAAAAATAATACAAAAAAGTAATATAATACATAATTTTAAGGAGGCATATTAAATGCATAAAAAATTATTTATACCAGGTCCAGTAGAAGTAAAACAAGATGTGCTTGAAAAAATGGCAACACCTATGATTGGGCATAGAAGCAAAGATGCATCAGCACTTCAAAGAAGAATAAGTGATAAGTTGAGACTAGTTTTTCATACAAATGAAGAAATACTTTTATCTACAAGTTCTGGAAGTGGGCTCATGGAAGGGGCAATACGTTCATGCACAGCTAAAAGAGCAGCAGTATTTTCAATAGGAGCTTTCGGTAAAAGATGGTACGAGATGGCAATAAACAATAATGTCCCAGCTGATTTATTTGAAGTTGAAATGGGAGAAGTAACAACTCCTGAACTTGTTGATGAGGTTTTAGGTACAGGTAAGTATGATTTAATAACAATAACTCATAATGAAACATCTACAGGAATTATGAACCCAGTAGATGAGATATCAAAAGTAGTTAAAAAATATCCTGAAATTGTATGGTGTCTAGATACCGTAAGTTCAATGGCAGGGACAAAAATAGAAGTTGATAAACTTGGCGTTGATGTATGTATAACATCATCTCAAAAAGCACTTGGACTTCCTCCAGGACTTGCAGTTTGCTCATTCTCAAAAAAAGCTGTTGAAAGAGCCAAAACTGTTAAATTTAGAGGGTACTATTTAGATTTACTTAATTTATATGAATTCATACAGAAAAAAGATTATCAATATCCATCAACTCCTTCTTTATCTCATATGTTTGCACTTGATTATGAACTAGATAAGATTCTTGAAGAAGGAATAGAGAATAGGTATAAAAGGCATATAGAAATGGCAGAGTACGTTAGAGCATGGGCTAGGAAATATTTTGCAATATTTGGAGATGAAAAGCACCTTTCTAATACAGTAACTACAATAGAAAATACAAGAGGAATAAGCGTTGCAGATTTAAATAAAAAGCTTGGTGAAAGAGGATTTCAGATTTCTAATGGATACGGAAAGTTAAAGGAAAAAACATTTAGAATTGCACACATGGCCGATATGAATTTAGATGAAATAAAAGAACTTATACAGAACATAAACAATATATTAGGATTAGAATAAAGGAGGATGTATTATGATAAGATTACTTGCTAATGATGGAATGGATAAAGATGCAGCGGTGAAGCTCAGAGAACTTGGATTTGAAGTTGTGGAAGATCATTATGATGGAGAAGAGTTGTTCAAGCAAATAAAGGAATTTGATATTTTGGTAGTTAGATCTAATACTAAGGTTAGAAAAGATTTAATTGATGCGGCAGTAGGTGGAAAGCTTAAGCTTGTTATAAGAGCTGGTGTTGGAGTAGACAATATAGATGTAAAATATGCAAGGGAAAAGGGAATTACAGTTAATAATACACCTAATGCAAGTAGTATTTCAGTTGCGGAACTTACTTTGGGACATATATTTGCAGTTTCAAGATTTATAAACACTTCAAACGTTACTATGAGAGAGGGAAAATGGGAGAAAAAAGCATATAAGGGAGTAGAGATATTCGGAAAAACCTTGGGACTTGTGGGTTTTGGAAGAATAGCTAAGGAAGTTGCTAAAAGAGCGTATGCTCTAGGTATGAAAATAATTTATACTGATATATGTGGAAAAGCTGAAGGATATGATGAATATGAATTTGTACAGTTTGATGAATTATTAAAGCAAGCTGATTTTATAACTCTTCATATACCATTAGATAAAAATAAAGGTTATGTAATTGGAAAAGAAGAAATAGCTATGATGAAAGATGGAGCTTATTTGATAAATTGTGCAAGAGGTGGAGTTGTTAACGAAGTTGCACTTATTGAAGCATTAAATACAGGTAAAATTGCAGGCGCAGCTTTAGATGTATTTGAAAATGAGCCAAAGCCTAATGTGGAACTTTTAAATAACCCAAAAGTTTCAGTTACACCTCATATAGGAGCTTCAACTGAAGAGGCACAAGAGAGAATAGGCAATGAAATAGTTAATATAGTAAATGAATTTTTTAAAAAAGCCAGTTAATTAAAATTGTTTAAAATTTTCCCCTTTAGCCGCCGCGTTAAGTCTTTTTAGCGGTGGCTATTTAAATTGGGTATATAATATATACATATTAAAAGATAAGAAGGGATGGTAAAAATGGCAGTATTAAAACCATTTAAAGCTGTAAGGCCAGTAAGAGAATTAGCGGTTGATGTCGCAGCGCTTCCTTATGATGTGATGAATACAGAGGAAGCTAGAGTAATAGGAGAAGGTAATTTATTTTCATTTATACATGTTGATAAGGCTGAAATAGATTTAGAGAAAGGTATAAACCCATATAGTAGTGAAGTTTACGAAAAGGCCAAAGATAATTTAACAGATATGATTAAAAAAAGAATATTAGTCAAAGATAATAAGGAAAACTTATACATCTATAGACAGATAATGAATGGTAGGAGTCAAACAGGTATAGTTGGTTGTACATCTATAGATGATTATGAAAATGGAGTTATAAAAAAACATGAATTTACATTAGCAAGTAAAGAAAAAGATAGAATAAATCACGTTGACTACTGTAATGCAAACACTGGACCAATTTTTTTAACTTATAGAGCAAATAAAAGAATTAATGAAATTACAGATAAAATTACAAAGGCGGAACCAGAATATAATTTTGTTAGTGAAGATGGAATATCTCACATTGTATGGACTATAGAAGATGAAAATACCATAATGGAAATAAGAGATATATTTGAAAAAGTAGGCGAACTTTATATAGCAGATGGTCATCATAGGGCGGCCTCCGCTGTAAAAGTTGGATTGAAGAGGAGAAAATTGAAGCCGAATTTTACAGGAGAAGAAGAATTTAATTATTTCCTTTCAGTTTTATTTCCAGATAATGACCTTGCAATAATGGATTATAACAGGGTGGTTAAAGACTTAAATGGAATGACTTTAGAAGAATTTATAAATAAAATAGAAGGTAAGTTTGAGGTTGAAAAGCTTCCAAAAGGAAAAAAGTTTAAACCTTCTGAAAAGCATACTTTTGGTATGTACACAGAAAATAATTGGTATAAGCTTACTGCTAAAAAGGAAACTTTTAATGATAATGATCCGGTATTGAGTTTAGATGTTTCAATACTTCAAGACAATTTACTTAAGCCGATTTTAGGAATAGGTGATCCAAGAAATGACGAGAGAATAGATTTTATTGGAGGAATAAGGGGAATTGAAGAACTTGAAAAAAGAGCAAATACAGATATGAAGCTTGCATTTGCTATGTATCCTACAACAGTACAGGATTTAATGAAGGTTGCTGATAGTGGTAATGTAATGCCGCCTAAATCAACTTGGTTTGAACCTAAGCTTAGAAGTGGACTTTTTATACATGAACTTAAATAAAACAGTAAATTATATATAGATAGACAACCTGAAATATTGAAATTATAAATACCAACTGTATTCTTATGATAATATTTTCAATTCACAATTCACAGTTCACAATGCACAATGAAGGATGATTTTTCTACGCAAGCGTAGAAAAATCTAAAAACTTTTTTTATTGCTTACGCAATCGCGTTATATATGGTGTTCAGCGAAGCTGACAACATTTAAGTTTAAGAATTACCTGAGAAAATCGAAAGGTAATTCATCATTCATTGTGAATTGTGCATCGTGAACTGTGAATTGAAAAATATTGTTATCAGGATAAACTTGGAATTGGCAATTTTAATGTTCAGATTGTATATTTATAATAAAATAAAGGGAGAAATGGCTATGTTAGATATAGAGTTAATTAGAAATGACACTGATAAAGTTAAAAATGCTCTTCTAAAAAAAATGGATAAGGTTGATTTTACGGAAGTACTTCAATTAGATGATGATAGACGTAAATTAATAAGAGAAATAGAAGTCCTAAAGAATAAAAAAAATACTGTATCCAAGGAAATTTCTAAAATAAAAAGTCAAGGTGGAGAAGTTGAACCATCACACTTTGAGGAAATGAAGGAAGTGGCAAATAATATATCTAAACTTGAGGCAGAACTTTCTCCAATTAAAGAAAAAATACAAACTTTTTTAGAAGCACTTCCTAATATACCAGATGATGATGTTTTGCCTGGTGGAAAAGAAAATAATAAAGTTGTTAGGGTGTATGGTAAAAAACCTAATTTTAGTTTTAATCCCAAAGATCATGTTGAACTTGCACAAAGTAATAACTTAATAGATTATGAAAGAGGGACCAAACTTTCTGGAAATGGTTTTTGGATATACAAGGGGTATGGTGCTATTTTAGAATGGGCACTTTTGAATTATTTTGTAGAAGAGCATCTTAAAGATGGATATGAATTTATTTTACCTCCCCATATTTTAAACTATGAATGTGGTAGAACTGCGGGGCAATTTCCTAAGTTTAAAGATGAGGTTTTTAAAGTTGGAGATGGTAAAGAAGCTGATAATATGCAATTTATTCTTCCAACAGCTGAAACTGCTTTAGTTAATCTACATCGAGGCGAAATTTTAAAGGAAAAGGAGCTGCCAAAAAAGTATTTTGCATATACGCCTTGCTATCGTGTTGAGGCGGGAAGTTATAGGGCATCTGAAAGAGGAATGATTAGGGGACATCAATTTAATAAAGTTGAAATGTTTCAGTATACAACTCCAGAAAACTCAGATGCAGCACTAGAGGAGCTTATAGGCAAGGCTGAGAAGCTTGTGCAAGGGCTTGGACTTCATTATAGATTGTCAAAGCTTGCAGCTAGGGATTGTAGTGCATCAATGGCAAAGACTTATGATATTGAAATTTGGATTCCAAGCATGAATGAATACAAAGAAGTAAGTTCAGCATCTAATGCTCGTGATTATCAAGCAAGAAGAGGCATGATAAGATTTAGAAGAGATGAAAATCAAAAAATAGAGTATGTAAACACTTTAAATGCTTCAGGTCTTGCTACAAGTAGACTTATGCCTGCAATACTCGAGCAAATGCAGGATAAGGATGGACATATAGTTGTTCCAGAAGTTTTGAGAAAATGGGTTGGAAAAGATAGAATTTAAAAAATTGCTAAAAGATATACTTGTAAAATTTTATAAGTGTATCTTTTTTGCACTTAATTTAATTTTGAAGCATTAAAACAATAACACGTGCACATTCATCTATGAGAATTTCTTTGTCTAAATTTGGATTTATATCAAAGACAAGTTCATCTTCAATATTTTCAATAAGAGAGTACATTAAGAAAGATTGCTCTTTTTCATGTTTTAATTCAATTCCTGATGCTTTCAGTTCATTCATAACGGCATTCATAATCTTATCTTTTATGTTTTTAAAAAATTCCATTATATCCTTGTCTGTATAAACTAAAGACATAAGTTCATCATGATATTTTTTAGGATAAGCAGTATGAAGTTGTATAAAGATATTAAGAATATTTTTTATGGTAGTAAAAAGATTCTTATTTTCTGAAAATTTACTTAACTCATTGATAATTTGTTGTATATAAGTTTCACCATTCTTATAAACACATTCAAGAAGTATGTCTTTTTTATCTTTAAAATATGCATAAACAGTTCCTGTTGAAAGCCCAGCTGCTTTTGCTATATCTACAGTTGTCATATCAAAATAGCCCTTTTCTGTAAAAAGACTTTGAGCTGCTGATAGAATTCTTTCTTTTTTTTCAATTGAACGTTTCTGTTTAGGTTCACGAATTGCTTTATCCATTTTTTCACCTCTAGTAGTTTATATAATTTTTATTAGTAAAGTCCCATTTATTCAAACAAAAAATCCATATGGTTATGAATTTTATAAGAAGTAAATTAATATTTACTTAAAAGTTTGTTTGTTTAAAGTAATTTTAATACAAGAAAAATAAGTTGTCAATAAAATGTGAAAGTGAATTCATATTTGTATTGACATTTGCAAAAAAGAATCTTATAATATGAATATGAAATGAGTTTCATGTTTTTAAAGGGGGGAAAGTAAAAATGAATAGAAAAATGAAATACTTTGGATTTATAGGAATACTTATTGCTGCTTTTCTTGGAGTAATTGATAGCACAATTGTCAATATAGCGCTTCCAAGTATAACGGACTATTTTAATGTGAGTTTAAATGATACTAGCTGGATAAGCACAATTTATGCTTTGGCATTGGCTGTTTTTATGATTACTGCTTCAAAGTTAGCAGATCAATTTGGAAGAAAGAGATTAATGATTATAGGACTTGTGATTTTTGGAGTAAGCTCGGCTCTTTGTGGGGCTTCTAGTTCACTATTATTTCTTATTATAATGAGATTTATACAGGGTATTGGAGGAGCTATTATTACACCAATAATACTTCCAATGGGAATTGAGATTTTTGGTAAGGAAAAGATGCAAATAGTAGTCGGATTATCTGGAGCAATAGTTGGTTTAGCAGCAGCAAGTGGACCACCAGTTGGTGGAATCTTAATAAAGTATATAAATTGGCAATCAGTTTTCTTTGTTAATGTGCCACTTACTATTATTGCAATTGTCATGGTTTTATTGTTTGTTGAAGAATCTTATGATACTACAGTTTCTAAAAGTATAGATTGGCTTGGAATGATATTTATAACAATAAGTTTATTTTCGCTTACTTTTGCACTCCTTAAAGGAAGAGATTATGGATGGAGTTCTAACATTATAATAGCATTATTAATAAGCTTTGTAGTTTCCTTAGTTATATTTATTGTAGTTGAAAGCAAAGTACAAGAACCTATGGTAGAACTCAAGCTTTTCAAAGAGCTTACTTTTACGGCTTCTAATATATGCTATATGATAACGGGCTTTGCAATTATGTGTCCTTTACTTCTTTTCAACTATTATCTTCAAAATGTACTTGAATATGATACACTAAAAGCTGCGTTTATTATGATAAGTGTTTCATTAACATCTATGTTTGCAACACCAATAGGAAGTATTTTAGGAAAAAAGATTGGAGCAAGAGTAGTAAATTTTATTGGAATATTAGTAATTGGGCTTGGAATATTTAAGATGTCATATTTAAGCACAGATATGACCAAGGGAACCATGATATTAGATTTAATTATATGTGGAGTAGGTCTTGGGTTTTCTGTTCAAGCACTTTCCTCATCAGTTAAATATATTCCTAAAGAAAAGAGCGGAATGGGTTCTGGAATAATAAATGCAGCTAGGCAAATAGGAAGTTGTATTGGAATTGCACTTCTTGTAAGTATGTTAAATGGAAATGTATCTACAGCTAAAGAAGAGGTGAAAAATAATGTAGTTTCTTATGTAAACAAGGATAATGAAATAATAAAACCAGTACGAACTGAACTTATAAAAATAGTAAAGGATAAGTTTAAAAATACAGATAATGATTCAGAAAATAAAAATAATACATCTCAAAGTTCAATGGAAAAGTCTATTGAAGAAATAATAAAAAATAATAAGAGTTTATTTTCAAAAAACGCAACCTTTTATAATAATGATACCTTAAAAAAATTATATGACGGAACAGGTGCCCTTAGGGATGGAACAGCTAAAGTAGCAAATGGTCAATCTACTTTAAATGATGGAATAAATAAGTTAGATAATGGGCTTGGAACAATTTATGATGGAAGTAATGCTTTGAACTCTGGAATTAATACTTTTAATGAAGGTGCAAGTAAATTAAAAGCTGGTAGTCAAAAATTAGCAGATGGAAGTGAAGGAATAAATACTTTAGTTAATGGAATAACTTCGATTGATAATGGTTCTCAAAAGCTTATGTCACAGTTTTCAACAAGCGGTGATTCAAATAATCCAAGCTTATATGATGCAATTACAGCTATTAATGGAGGAACACAAAAGGTTTCTACCGGAGTTAGTGAGTATACAACTATCGTGAATAATATGTTATATATGTTAGTAAAAACTAATAATGAATCACCTAAGTTGCTTGAACAATATAAAAATAGTATGAATACATTAATGATTAATCTTAAACAAACCTCAGATCAAAACATTAAAGCTAAAGAGCTTCAACAGGTGGATATGCTTTCAAATATGGTGAGCATTTATACAGCGGCAATAGATTCTAATAGCGAAGGTGAATTTGAAAGCAAATTAAAAGCTTCTGAAAATGTTGTTTCAATAGGAACAAATCTTAAAAATGGTGCAAATAATCTGCAAAATGGAATGTCTAAGGTCACAGCACAATTTCAGGATGGGGGAGCCTTTAGAAATGGTGTAATGCAGCTATCACAAGGAATGAATAGACTTTCAGTAGGCTCTAAGGGACTTTTAAATATTAAAGCTGGAATAGATACTGTTAATTCTTCTATTTCAAAATTAAGTGATGGTTCTGCAAAGTTGTATGATGGATCAACTAAATTAGAAAAAGGCATATATAACGCTAAAAATGGAAATGATAAGCTTGCGGATGGTTCAAATAAGCTTGTAGCTGCTTCTAGTAAAATAAAGGATGGAACTGAGAATATGGTTACAGGTATAGGAATGGCTGGTCAGAAAGAGGCAATACAAAGAGTTATGGATAAAGTTAAAAACGAAAAAAATGATAAGTTATCTGAAGCTTTTAATAAGACATTTTCTATTGCAGCAATAATAGTAATTATATCTTCTATATTTGGGCTATTCACAGATAAAAAGTTAAAAGTAGAAGAGGAAAAAGAAGAATATAATGATGAAAAAGCTTTAAGTAATTTATAAAAGCTAAATTCAATTGAATTTTTTTGGTATTAGTGATAAACTACTTTATGTATGTAAATGTGAATATTTAGTATATTTAATCTTATTACGAAAATATAATATACCACTAAAATTAAGATGGTGTATGCATATAGATGTGGGAGGAGGAATCTATTGAATAATAACTTCAATAGAGATAAGTATGTTAGATTTAAAAAAGATAAGAACTAATCCAGAAGAAATAAAAAATGCCCTTTCAAACAGAGGAGAGGATTTTGATGTCTCTGTAATTGATAGAGTTGTAGAACTTGACGAGAAGAGAAGACAGAATTTAGTTGAAGTTGAAAACTTAAAGAGTAAAAGAAATACGGATTCAGCCCAAATACCAAAGCTAAAAAAAGCAGGTGAAAATACAGATGCATTAATGGCTGATATGAAAAAACTTTCAGATGATATAAAAAATATAGATGCTGAAGTTTCAAAAATAGACGAAGAAATACAGTATATAATGCTTAGAATCCCTAATATACCTCATCCAAGTGTTCCAGAAGGAAAATCAGATGAAGACAACGTTGAGATAAGAAAATGGGGAGAACCTAGAAAGTTTGATTTTGAATTTAAGGCTCACTGGGATGTTGGAACAGATTTAAATTTACTTGATTTTGAAAGAGCTGGAAAAGTAGCAGGTTCAAGATTTACTTTTTATAAAGGTCTTGGAGCAAGACTTGAAAGATCTGTAATAAATTTCTTCTTAAATACACATGTTGAAAAGCATGGATACACAGAAGTGCTTCCTCCATACATGGTAAACAGAGATAGCATGACAGGAACTGGTCAGCTTCCTAAGTTTGAAGAAGATGCTTTTAAAGTAGAAAACAACGGATTTTTCTTAATACCTACAGCTGAAGTACCAGTTACTAACTTACACAGAGATGAAATGTTAAAAGCTGAAGATTTACCTATAAAATATGCTGCATATAGCGCATGTTTTAGATCAGAAGCTGGTTCTGCTGGAAGAGATACTAGAGGACTTGTACGTCAACATCAATTTAATAAAGTTGAACTTGTTAAATTTGCAAAACCAGAAGAATCTTATGAAGAGCTTGAAAAGTTAACTCATGATGCTGAAGAAGTTCTTCAAATGTTAGGCCTTCCATACAGAGTTGTTAGAATATGCAAAGGTGATTTAGGTTTTACAGCTGCATTAAAGTATGATATAGAAGTTTGGATGCCAAGTTACAATAGATATGTTGAAATATCAAGCTGTAGTAACTTCGAAGATTTCCAAGCAAGACGTGCAAATATTAAATTTAAGAGAGATCCTAAGTCAAAGCCTGAATTTGTTCATACATTAAATGGGTCTGGAGTTGCTATCGGAAGAACTGTAGCAGCTATACTTGAAAATTATCAAAATGCAGATGGAAGTGTAACTGTTCCAGAAGTATTAAGACAGTATATGGGAAAAGACTTAATCAAATAAATCTAATATTCAGAGTACGGAGTACAGAGTACAAAGTACAGTGAAGGATGATTTTCTTCCGCTTTGCTACAGAAAATCTTAAAACTTATTTTCTATTGCTTACGCAATCGTGGCATTAATGTTGTTCAGCGAAGCTGACAACATTTAAGTTTAAGATTTACCTGACGAAAGGAAGGCAAATCAACCTTCGTTGTACTCTGTCATCTGTACTCTGTACTCTGATTTAGTTAGTTCGCAATAATTTTAGATTGTTATTAAGTATTTTTTTGTGTGACAGTTTCCTTTTTATAATTACTTTTTTAGAAGTGTCTTTAAAATTTTAGTTACGTCACCATCCCAAATAGCATAATTGCTTTCTACCTTAGTGACTTTTCTAGATTGATTACTGTGAATATAAAGGCAATCTAAGGAAGCCTTTTTGGCACCTTCAATATCACATAGATGATCATTTCCAATAAAAATAGATTCCTCTTTGTTTAATTCTTCTGTTTCAATAAGATAATTAAAAAAGGCTGTATCTGGCTTGCAAATTTCTATATCAGAAGAACTATATAAGCCATCAAAATAATCATGTATTCCTAAGTATTTTAGTTCAGGAACTGTAAATTCTCGTTGACCATTTGATAGCATGTATATCTTTTTGTTATTAGCTTTCAATTCCTCTAGGAGTGATTTAACTCCAGGATAAAGCCCTATGTATTCTGTTGATAATCCTCTGAATAGTCTTAAGGAGTAACTTATTAAGTGATTGTCAGCATGAACTCCTTTAGATTCATATAATTTTCTAAAAACTGATGAAAGTTTTATATCAGGATACTTTGTTTTTGTATTTTCTCCAAGTTTAGTTTCAACTTCTTGTAGATAGGCTTTTTTTAGTTCATTAGTTTTATAGTTGGCACCGTTGTAACTATAAAATAATGAAAGCTTTTTCCATACATTGCGCTTGTTTTCGTTAGTATGGATATTTACTAAGGTTCCATATAAATCGAATATAAAATTTTTGTACATATAAAAATCCTCCTTGCACTTTAGTATATATATGAATAATAACACAATTGGATTTTTTATGGAATAAATTGCGAACAAAGGTGTAGTGCAAAACCAAATAACAAGGGACAGGTACATTAAAAATAATGTGGCCTACGAGTATCTCGAAATCTTAAATAAAATTAATAAACCTAAGTGGCAAATTTTCCGATAAAATAGTTCATTAAAAAAATTATTATAAATAAAAAAATATGTGTCAAGCATTTTTGAAAATGTCCTAAAAAGTTTTAATTATTAGCACCAGTTTTTGCTGGTGCTTTATTAATGGTCTGACTCTATTTTAAGGTATGGCAAATAAACCTTAAAAATCTTCGATTTTTAAGAAAATAGATTTATAAATTTATGCTATGCTTTCCTTTTGCCTATGAGCTTGCTTACTACAATACTGTTCAAATGAAGCCTGCTTCCAAGGATGACTCATAGGTGGTATGTAGCGTTTCTTTGGAACTTTTGTAGTTTGTGCAAGATCAAAGTTCTTTGACGAGGGAACATGATCTGGAAGCAATTCAAGGGCATAAATTTTTTCGTTAACAGAAAATAATAATTCATTGTTAAACGCATTTATAACTAATCCGGAGGTTCCCTTATGATAATATACAGGGTGTCCATTAGTATCTACAGGAAGATAATATCTTTTATTGTATTTTACACAACTTCCGCTGTCTATTTTCCTACCAGCAAGCACAGCAAGAGTTAAATTGATTTTTTCAATATTGGGTTGCGTTTCAAACACAGATTTGATATTATCAACAGGTAAAGCAAATCGAGCATTGAATTTTTTTATGTAGGAGTTTAAAAATTCATTTGCTTGCTCAATTGTGCTTATACCAGATAAACGCAGTTCTATAGGGAGCCGCGATTGTAGAGTTTCAAACATGCGTTCCACACGTCCTTTTGCTTGTGGAACGCTACTGGTTTTTATTTCAATTCCTAATTGCTTACATGCGTAACCAAATTGAGTAAATGTGTCATCTTCTATTGAAGATGACTTTTTCATTTTGTATTCGAAAACAGTACGTTTATCAGTGTAAAACATATAAGGAATGCCATAAGTAGTTAATATCTGATAAAGCACATGATAATAGCCATTAAGGGTTTCTTGATTATCAAAATAAGCACCTACAATTGATCCAGTAGCATCATCCACAGCTATATGAAGCTGTGTTTTATTTTCACCAAACCAAAGATGAACAGAAGCATCCATTTGAAGCATTTCACCAAAATAAGCACATCTAGGACGTCTAGGATGAGCATCTTCTATATCAAGGATAGTATTTTGAATGGTAGTGGCTTCTTTTTTTGATTTAGTATCTTTTTGTAAGTCTCTAAGCTTGTTACACAAAGCTTTTTTAGAAGAACGCTTTGCCTTAGGGGATAGGATGAATTCCTGTAAAAGGATAGAACGTATAGTTGTTGCTGAGACTTTTATTTCTTCCCTTTCTTCTAAGAGCTCAGAAAAATGTGTTAGATTTGCATCTTCATATTTTGTTTTGTATAAATCTATAATATCTTTTTTTACTGAATCATCTATAGTATGAGATGGCTTTTTTCCACAATTGCCATGAACAAAAAAAGCTTTTCCTTTTTCTTTATACCCATTAATCATTCTGTTGATATGTCTAACAGTGCACCCTAACTCAATTGCTGCTCTCTGCTTGCTACCGTTACTATCTATTAACTTCTTAATAACTTTATATTTTAATTCTTCATTCATTTTTAAATACACCTTTCTCATTATGTCCTCCTCATTTCTAGCAATGAGGTTTATTATACTATAAATTTTATTTTTTGGGACATAATCAAATGTGGTACACTAAGACATTATCACTTTTCAATCATAAAAAATTATTATAAATAAAAAAATATGTTGACAATGTTCTTAAATAATGATACAATATAATCTGTCGTGGAAAGATGGTCGAGTTGGTTTAAGGCACCGGTCTTGAAAACCGGCGTGCGGGCGACCGCACCTAGGGTTCGAATCCCTATCTTTCCGCCATATTTTTATATTATTTATTATAAAAGTAGAGCACATGGAGAAGTACTCAAGTGGTTGAAGAGGTGCCCTTGCTAAGGGTATAGGTCGGGTAACCGGCGCGAGGGTTCGAACCCCTCCTTCTCCGCCAAAATAGCTGTTAATGTAACAGCTATTTTTTTTATGTTTGTTTTTTGAATATTACTGGCATTTTATCATTCTCATTTCTTCAATAGGTTCACTAAGCTTTAATATCTTTTTTATAAAAAAATTTTTATAAATATATTGACAGTTAGTTTTATTACTGATATAATTTTATTGTTGTTTACGTGGAAAGATGGTCGAGTTGGTTTAAGGCACCGGTCTTGAAAACCGGCGTGCGGGCGACCGCACCTAGGGTTCGAATCCCTATCTTTCCGCCATATTTTTATATATTTAATTATAAAAGTAGAGCACATGGAGAAGTACTCAAGTGGTTGAAGAGGTGCCCTTGCTAAGGGTATAGGTCGGGTAACCGGCGCGAGGGTTCGAACCCCTCCTTCTCCGCCATAAAACACCTTTAAATGGGTGTTTTATTTTTTAAAGATTATTTGATTTTTATGCATTATTGTGATAATATGGTTATGGTCAATTTAATAAGTATATGCGATAGTACCTCAACTGGATAGAGGACTCGGCTACGAACCGAGGCGCTGCGGGTTCAAGTCCTGCCTGTCGCACCATAAATAAAAAAGATTTTCTGAATTAATTCAGAAAATCTTTTTTTATTTATGTTGTCAAGTTGACTTGACAACAAGTAAAAATATAATATAATTAGTGTAAAGCGTACTTGACAGGAGGTAAGTATATACTTGAAGAACAAAGTGAAAGAGTATAGAGAAAAATGTGGATTTACGCAGGGGCAATTAGCTGAAAATGTAGATGTGTCACGTCAAACAGTAAATTCATTAGAAAACGGAAAATATAATCCATCTATTTTTTTGGCACATAAACTTGCAAAAATATTTGATGTAGCAATTGAAGATTTATTTATTTTTGAGGAGGATGATTAAATGGATTTGTTAATAATTTTTATTGGTATAGTGTTATTTGTAGCAAGTATAGTTTTAAAACAATATATTTTGTTTATGGTGGCATTTTTAGTTATAGTATTTAATGATTTTGTGCGAATAACTATTATTCAAAAAAAGAAGGATGAACGTGTAGAACTTATTAAAATGAAAACTGATGGAATTACCTATTTCTCTACTTTAGGTTTGCTTGTTGTTTTTATAAATATTAGTGCTAAAACACCTAACTTATTTGGAAGTGTTTCACACTCGTTATGTATTGTTTTTATAACTATTTGCTTAATACATTCTATTGCACTATCTGTTTTTAATAGAAAATACTAAAAGGCAAGGGGGAGGATTTTTATGGGAAATTTTTTTGATTCAATTTACGATACGTTCAGTGAAACAGATACGGAAAATATGAAAAAAATAGCTAATCGAATTGGTGGTCAGTTTAAGAGTGCGGGTGCACTTAAAGGACAGCAGATTTCAGTAGAATATAGAGGGCTAAAAATCATTTATGATATTGTAACAATCAGCAAGGGCAATAATGTGGATACTCGGATTAAGGTTGAATTTAAATCTTCATCCAATTATCATATTGTTATGAATACGAAAATGTGGTTGAATTTTTACATTAATATATATGGATGGAGAGCTGCTTGTGAGATACTAAAATATAAAAAAGTATTTCTAAATAAAGAAGCGGCTAGTAAGGTTAGCATAAGAGGAACAGATGAAGAATTGACATCAAATATTTTCGATGAAAAAGTATTAAGAAATTTAAAATATTCTGATATTCATACGTTTCAAATTCACTGCGATGGACAATCAGGGAAATTATATTCCATGATGAGCGGTGGTATTGAGCATATAGATAGTTTCCTAAAACTTCACAAAACAATTTGCTATTTAATTGATAATATGGAGGCTCAAAAGATTATTGATAGTAGCTTGTAAATAAAAAGTATTGACTCTAACATTGTGTCATAGTGTAATATTGAAATTGCAGATAACAAGTTTATACTGGCAAATTACAATTTTTAGAGCAGAGTACAGATGACAGAGTACAGAGTACAGTGAATGATGATTTACCTTTCGCTTCTCTAAGGTAAATCTTAAACTTAATGTTGTCAGCTTCGCTGAACGCCATGTATGGTGCCATTGCGTAGCAATAAAAAAATAAGTTTTGAGATTTTTCGCAGTGTTAACGGAGAAAAATCATCCTTCGTTGTACTCTGTACTCTGTGTTAAATTGTAATTTATCAGAATATATTTTGTATTTAAAATTTCTATATTTTAAGTTGATATAGATAAAGTTGGGGTGAAGTTATGAGAACGGTAAAACAAGTTTCGGATTTAACAGGAATAAGTGTACGTATGCTGCATCATTACGATAAGATTGGACTATTAAAACCAACTAAATTAACAGAGGCAGGTTATAGGCTTTATGATGATGAGGCACTTGAAATTCTGCAGCAAATTTTGTTTTTTAAAGAACTTGATTTGCCGCTTAAGCAAATTAAGCAAATAGTAACTAGCCCCAATTTTGATAAGATGAAGGCACTAGAAAGTCATAAAAAGCTAATTGTTTTAAAGAGAGATAGATTGAATGGCTTGATAGAGCTTATAAATAAAACTTTAGGAGGAGATAACACCATGAGTTTTAAAGAGTTTGACATGAGTGAGTATTACAATGTATGGAGAGAATACTTAAGAAAAAATAAAAACTTTGATGAATTAGCTAAATTTGAACAAGCTATTGAAAAAAGGAAAGTGGCAGATGAAACTAAGACTGCTAAAAATATTATAAAGCAGTATGGAAGTATGGAAAAGGCAGTTGAAGTAATGAGAAAAAATTTAAATGATAGTACACATATAAAAAGAAAAGAAAACTATGAGAAATTTGAAAATGATTTTTTATATGATAAGAATGTAAAATTAAATGAGCTATATAAAAGAATTACAGCTGATTTAACTAAGATACCTTCTTCAAATGAATTTCAACAAATTGCTGAAGAAATAACGGATACAGTGAAAAGAGACTATGAAATTTTTAAAACCAGTAGAAGTAAAGGGGATAGTCTTTGGTATCATATGATGACAAAATTAAATTCAAGGTGGGCAGAAATAATTGATAACAAATATGGAAGTGGTGCAGCTAAGTTTATTGAAGAAGTCTTTAAAATTTATTTGAAAGATAAAAAACCTAAGCTAGATAAATTATATGACAAGCTTGCAGGTGACTTAAGTAAAAATCCTGCTTCAGAAGAAATTCAAAAAATTGTAGAGGAAATAGCAACTGAAACTAAAAGTAATGTTGAATTTTACAAAGGGGATACAGGATTAAACTATAAGGGATTTTTCTCTGTTATGGCTGATGTTTATTTATCAAATGCTAATAAAGGTATAAATAGTGAGTATTACACTGTAGATAAAAAGTATGGCGAGGGTGCAGCTAAGTTTATTGGAGAAGCATTTAAATTTTATTCTGAAGGTAGCAATTAATAAATTAAAAATATTAGTAATGAAATGGTATAAATAACTTATGGGCTTTCTAAGATTAGCTTAGAAAACTCATTTTTATTTTTTGTAAAAGTATTGACCATAACATTGTGTCATAGTGTAATATGAAATTGAAAATAACAATTTTATGCTGACAAATTACAATTTGAAAAACAAAGTACAAAGTACAAAGTACAGAGTACAAAGAAGGATAATTTACCTTTCGTTTTACTCAGGCAAATCTTAAACTTAAATGGTATCAGCTTCGCTGGGTACCATGTATGGCGCGATTGCGCAGCAATAAAAAAATAAGTTTTCAGATTTTTCATAGTGTTAGCGGAGAAAAATCGTCCTTCATTGTACTTTGTACTTTGGCTTCTCCTCGATAAATTGTAATTTATCAGAATACATTTTGTATTTAAAATTTCTATATTTTAAGTTGATATATATAAAATTGGGGTGAAGTTATGAGAACGGTAAAACAAGTTTCGGATTTAACAGGAATAAGTGTACGTATGCTGCATCATTACGATAAGATTGGACTATTAAAGCCAACTAAATTAACAGAGGCAGGTTATAGGCTTTATGATGATGAGGCACTTGAAATTCTGCAGCAAATTTTGTTTTTTAAAGAACTTGATTTGCCGCTTAAGCAAATTAAGCAAATAGTAACTAGCCCCAATTTTGATAAGATGAAGGCACTAGAAAGTCATAAAAAGCTAATTGTTTTAAAGAGAGATAGATTGAATGGCTTGATAGAGCTTTTAAATAAAACTTTAGGAGGAGATAACACCATGAGTTTTAAAGAGTTTGACATGAGTGAGTATTACAATGTGTTAGAAGAATTTAAGAAAGAAAATAAGGATAAAGTCATTAGGCAGTGGGGTAGTATAGAAAAGTTCGATGACTTTATTGAAAAAATTAAAGCAAAAGAAAGTAAGATTGCTAAAGGCGCTATAAAACAATACGGAAGTATAAAAGAATATGCTGAAGCTATAAAAAACAATTTAAATAATGATGTTTTAATGATTAAAGCAGAGCAAATTGATAAGTTTAAAAAGGATTGTTTTTATGATACGAATCCAGAGTTAAAAGAACTATATAAAAAACTTACAGCTGACTTAAATAAGAATCCAGCTTCAGAGGAAATTCAGCAAATTGCAGGTGAAATAACGAATGTAGCTAAAAGAGATTATGAGGTTTTTAATGATGAGATGGGGGATGATTATTGGCTTACTGTGGTACGACTTTATTCAAACTTTCCTGAGGGGTTAGAAAAAATCGACAAGGAAAATGGTGGAGTTGGTATGGCATGGATAGATGAAAGGTATGGTGAAGGGGCAGCTAAGTTTATTGGAAAAGCTTTAAAAATTTATTTAGGTGATTATGAACCTAAAATGGAAACGCTATATAAGAAACTTGCTGCCGATTTAACTAAAGATCCTACATCAAGGGAAATTCAACAGATTGTTTTTGAAATAGAAAATGAAAACCGAAAAATAAGTGAATCATTGAAAGTTGATAACGGAAAAAATTACTTTGGATATGTGGCTGAGTCTTATTTATCAAATCCAGCATATATAAAATTCACAGATAAGAGATACGGCGAGGGTGCAGCTAAGTTTATTGGAGAAGCATTTAAATTTTATTCTGAAAATAACAAATGAATAGTAATATATGGCAGTATGTAGTTTTGTTTAGAAGCAAAATTATGTACTGCTTTTTTATTTGTATAGTTAATATAAAAGTTTTTAAATCCTTATAAAATCCTTATAAATTCATAATATATTACATCATATAGAAATGTGAAATAAGGAGAGGATAGAAATCATGTCAAATTATATTCTAGAGACTAAAAATTTGTGTAGAAAATTTAAAAATCAGAAGGCAGTAAACAATGTGTCTATTTCTATTGAAAAGGATTCTGTATATGGACTTTTAGGACCAAATGGAGCTGGAAAATCTACTACTTTAAAAATGATTACAGGAATGCTTAGGCCAAATTCAGGGGAAATAATATTTAATGGACATCCATGGAGTAGAAAAGATCTTTTAGATATAGGAACATTAATTGAAGCACCGCCTTTATATGAAAATCTTACTGCAAGAGAAAATTTAAAAGTTCGTACCACTTTGTTTAACCTACCAGATTCTCGTATTGATGAGGTACTTAAAATTGTAGATTTAAAAGGAACCGGGAAGAAACGTTCAGGACAATTTTCACTAGGAATGAAACAGCGTCTTGGTATAGCTATTGCACTTTTAAATAATCCCAAACTGTTAATATTGGATGAGCCAACTAATGGACTTGATCCTATGGGGATACAGGAATTGCGTGAATTAATTCGCTCATTTCCAAGCCAAGGAATTACAGTTATATTATCGAGTCATTATTTAGCTGAAGTTGAACAAATTGCAGATCATATTGGAATTATCGCTGGTGGGGTACTTGGATACCAGAATAAAATTGCAAAAGGACAAGAACTTGAAAAATTATTTATGCAAGTAGTAAAGGAGAATAGAATTGGAAATGAGTAATATGATTAATTGTGTGGTAGCTGAATACAGGAAATTTAAAAGAACATTTATAAAAAACTTGTCATGGGTTGCACCAGCTTTTATAATGCTACTTTGCATTGGTCTAGGAGTTGATGATGCATTTCAAAGAGGTAGTTATAATTGGTGGTATACTATATTATTACCTATTACTATTGCGCTTATTTGCGGTGGTGTAATTAATAAAGATAGAAAAAAATTAAAATATCATGCCATTTTTAGCCTTCCTGTTAGTCTTGATAAGTTATGGGTTTATAAAATTATAGTTTGTATATGGTTTTATTTTATATCATGTATTGTTATGTTTATAGGAACAACAATTGGAGGGTTTATATTTGGAAAGACAATTTCAATAGGAGCCAATATTGAAGGTTCAATTCTTCTTTTTATAACTGTTTTATGGCAAATTCCATTGTGCCTTTTTTTTACAGATAGAATTGGTGTAGGCAGTGCAATTTTTATTAATTGGGGATGTACAATTGTGGGAACAATTTTAGCAGATTCGGCTAATTGGATTAAATTTCCGCATGCTATACCAGTCAGGTTAATGTGTTCGGTAATGGGAATACTCCCAAATGGACTTCCAGTTCCAAAGAGTAGTCCATTAATGGATAAAAGTGTGATTATGCCTGGTGTCCTAATTTCCATCATATTGTTTTTTATTCTTACAGTAATAACTGCAATACTTTTTCGTAAAAGGGAGGTAAGGTAGAAAATGAATTTTTTTCGCTTTGTTAAATCAGATTTTATAAAGCTTAAAAGAACCAATATGTTACTTATACACTTTTTAGCTCCAGCTGTAGGAATAGCAGTTTTCCTTGGATACTATGAATATTCTAGCGTAAATCCAATATCTAAGGTAAGCAATTTTTTAATGGTAGCAGCATTTATTTTCCCAGTTTTGATTTCAGTTATATGTTCTATGGTTGTAGACCAAGAAGCTTTAGCGGGAAATTTTCAACAAATGTTAAATTGTGAGATAAAGCCACTTCCGTTTTTTAGTAAGCTAGTAGTGGTTAATTTAATGGGGGTTATTGCGGTTTTATTTTTAATATGTGGTTTTGGTTTGGGGTTTATACATATTTTAAATAAAACCACGTTTGGACTATCATATTATTTATGTACAGCTTTAATCTTATTTTCAAGCAGTATATTTATATATATTTTGCATATTATTATAAGCCTTAAGTTTGGAGGTATACAATCTATATCAGTAGGAGCAGCAGAAGGACTTTTATCTGTTCTATTTGATACAGGCTTAGGGGATGGAAGATGGCAGTTTGTTCCATGTACTTGGGGAACACGGTTTTTAAGTGCTTTTAATAAGTTTATGCTAAAAGAAACAAGTAGTTCAAAAAACATTTCAGAGCTTCATTTGGCAATTTTGCTTTGCATCACTTCAACAATCGCCATTATTGTATTAGGAACTATATGGTTTAATCACTGGGAAGGAAGAAAGATAGAGAGTAACTGAGTTGATGGGCTTTTAACTTTGGAATATACTTATGGTGAGGTGAGAAAATGTCAAATATATTAGCTGTTGATGATGATAAGTCGGTATTAATACTGATAAAAAATATATTGCAGAAGGACGGACACATTGTTACAACTATTTCTAATCCAAATGAGATTTTAGAATATCAGCTTGGTGGGTTTGAAATGATTTTATTAGACATTATGATGAAAGATTTAGATGGATTTACTATTTGTAAGTGTATTCGAAATCAAGTTGATTGTCCCATATTGTTTCTTACAGCAAAATCTATGGAAAATGATATTATGTACGGATTAGGTTTAGGAGCCGACGATTACATATTAAAGCCTTTTGGTGCTGGTGAGCTTCGGGCACGAGTTAATGCTCATTTAAGGCGAGAAAATCGGCCTAAAAGGCAAGTACTCTGTTTTGGAAACATTCATTTTAATCTTTCAGGAAAGCAAATAACAATCAATGAAGAAGTAGTTTCATTAACTAAGGGTGAATATGAAATTTGTGAGTTCCTTGCCAATAACCGTGGACAAGTATTTTCAAAGGAGAGGATGTATGAAGCTATTTTTGGATTTAATGGGGAAAGTGATGCCTCTGCAATAGTTGAACATATTAAAAATATAAGAGCGAAGTTGGCAAAATTTCAGGTTTCTCCTATTGAAACGATTTGGGGGATTGGATACAAATGGATATAAAGAAACAGGTGAAATTGCGAACTATATTCATTAAGTACTTGTGTATATTTTGCGTAAGTACTATTTTAGTTATATCGGCAGTGTTAATGATTGTTTTGATTATTATACCAAGTTTGTCGAAACCACAAGGGCTACTTCCAGCCAACTATGCCCAAGAGAGGGTGTTAGTTTTAAAGGATAAAATTCAAAAATCTAAAAAAGTAACTTCTGATATGATACCAGATTTATTTAAATATGCAGTATATAATAATGATGGAGAGAAGATTTCTGGAAATTTAAGTATAGGAGTTTCTAGAAAAGCGTGGTTGTTGCTTAAAAGTAGTGAAAATGGCAGTGATTTTTTTCATTATTATCTAAAAATATCGAGAAAAAATGAGGTTTGTATTCTACAATATTCTATATCCATGGAATTTGCATCACCTATACTTAGAAAAATTTTGCCAACACCATGGGTAATTATAATTGTTTTATTTTGTATTGCATTTGTTTTAGAAATAATCATGCTAACCCGTAATTTCAGTAAGAAGTTTAATGAAAAAATGAGCAGTTTGCAAAATGCAACAGATAAAATAAAAAATCAAGATTTGGATTTTAATATAGAGTCAAGTGGTATTTTTGAAATAGATAATGTACTAGTTTCTATAGACAAAATGAAAGAAGCCTTGAAGGCTAGCATGAAAAAAGAGTGGGATTTAGAGCAAACGCGGCGTGAGCAAATTTCTGCATTAGCACATGATATAAAAACTCCTTTAACCATTGTAAGAGGAAATGCAGATTTACTTTGTGAAACTAGTCAAAGCGATGAACAAAAAGAGTATACAGGTTATATAATGAAAAGTATTTACGATATGGAACAATATATTAAGACACTAATTGAAATTTCAAAGGCACAAATTGAATACGCTATAAATAAGGAAAATATTGATACTAAAAAATATATAGATGAGATTTATAATCATATAAACGCACTAATATCCATTAAAAAATTGAAACTGGATTTTAAAGTTAATAATTTGCCAAATAATTTTGAGGCTGATTTTAATTTATTGAAAAGGGCTATTATGAATATAGTGTCAAATGCAGTAGAATGCTCTAAGGAATGCTGTAAACTAGAGTTTATTGTAGATAGTACAGAAGAATATATTAAATTTTGTGTTGTAGACTATGGAACAGGTTTTTCAAAGGAAGCCTTAAAAAGAGCGTCAGAACAGTTTTATATGGGAGATAGCAGTAGAGTTTCAAAACATCATCATGGAATGGGACTATATATTACTAAATCAATTGTTGAGTTTCATAATGGTAAACTTAAAATTGCAAATTCTGAAGTTAGTGGTGGAGGAGAGGTAACGATTGAAATTCCTATATGAGGTTAACAATTGATATGCTATAATAAAAAATAATACTTATGGAGAATATAAAAATACAGGAGGATAACAAATGATTCTTTCAGGAAAAGAAATAAAAAATAGATTGGGAAAAGAAATAAAAATAGAACCTTATAGCGAAAGTCAGCTTAACCCTAATAGCTATAATTTAAGATTACATAATGAACTTCTTGTTTATGATGAAGAAGTTTTAGATATGAAAAAGGAAAACAAAGCAAGTAGAATAATTATACCAGAGGAAGGTTTAGTCTTAGAGCCTAGGAGATTATATCTTGGAAGGACTGTGGAATATACAGAAACAGATAAATATGTTCCAATGCTTGAAGGAAGATCGTCTATTGGTAGGCTTGGTCTTTTTATTCACGTAACAGCTGGCTTTGGAGATGTTGGGTTTAAGGGATATTGGACACTTGAAATTTTCTGTGTTCAGCCAATAAAGATTTATCCAGGAGTTGAACTTTGTCAGATATACTATCATGATATAGATGGTGAGTACGATAAGTATTCCAGTGGTAAATATCAAAATAATACAGGTATTCAGCCAAGTCTTCTTTACAAGGATTTTGAAAAATAGATTTTAATGTTTTACATGATTTACCGATATGATATAATTTTAATAATGTAAATTATGGAAGGGGATTCGTTATGAAAGAAGAAATACTAAAAAAATATGCAGAATTAGTAGTAAAAGTTGGGGTTAATATTCAAAAGAATCAAGCCCTTGTAATAAATTCACCTATTGAGTGTGCGGATTTTACAAGATTAGTAGCAGAGGTGGCATACAAGGCAGGAGCAAGAGAGGTTCAAATAAATTGGAAAGATGATAAGCTTACAAGAATAAAATATTTAAATGCCCCAGAAGAAATTTTTGAGGAATATCCTGATTGGCAGAAAGAATTTTTTGTATCATATGCTAAAAAGGGAGCAGCATTTTTAAGTATAGCGGCATCAGATCCTGAGGCACTTAAAGGTGTAAATCCAGATAGAATGGTAAAGGCAGATAAAGCAGCTAATTCAGCCATAAAAGAATATGTGGATAGGTTAATGAGTGATAAAAATCCTTGGTGTGTCGTTTCAATGCCTACAAAACAATGGGCAAAAAAAGTATTCCCTAATTGCACAGAGGAAGAAGCTGTTGAAAAGCTAGGGGAGGCTATAACTGAAACTGTAAGGCTTAATGAAAAGGATCCTGTAAGCGCATGGATGAAACATAAAGATAATATGATTAAAAGTGCGGGATTTTTAAATAAAAATAACTTTAAATATCTTCACTATAAAAATTCATTAGGAACAGATTTAAAAATAGAATTACCTAAAAATCATTTATGGTTAGCAGCATCATCAAGGACTCCTGAGGGCATAGAGTTTATTCCTAATATGCCAACAGAAGAGGTATTTACTATGCCTAAAAGGGATGGAGTAAATGGAAAGGTGGTAAGCTCAAAGCCTTTAAATTATAATGGTAATTTAATTGAAAATTTCTCATTGACATTTAAGGATGGAAGAGTAATTGAATATACAGCAGAAAAAGGCTGCGAAAATTTAAAAAGTCTCATAGAAACAGATGACGGTTCACATTATCTTGGCGAGGTTGCGTTAGTTCCATATGACTCACCAATTTCAAATTCAAATATATTATTTTATAATACTTTATTTGATGAAAATGCTTCCTGCCATTTAGCACTTGGAAAAGCTTATCCAACATGCATAAAAGATGGAGAGAAGATGCCCGAGGAAGAACTTAAGACTTCAGGAGCAAATGATTCTATAACACATGAAGATTTTATGGTAGGAACAAGTGATCTTAGCATAATAGGAATTACGGAAGATGGAAAAGAAGTAACTGTTTTTGAGAATGGAAACTTTGCTATTTAAAGACAATGAACAATGAAGGTTGATTTATCTTCCTTCATTGTTCATTGTGCATCGTGAACTGTGAATCGATTTAAATTGAAGCAAGAAGGTAATAAAGGTGGGTAATATAATTAAGTCTGTAAAATTTGAGGAAATATATGGTGAATTTTATTCAGAAGGTGATGCTAAATCGCTTGTTGTAATATTTCCGGGTTTGAAATATGGGCATGATAAACCGCTTCTTTATTATGCTAGAAAAGCAGCTCAAATGAGTGGAAAAGATGTATTATGCCTTAATTATGATAAAAAACTTGATTGGGATGATATAGGAAAAGAAATTATTGGTGTTGTAGCAGATGAATGCTATAATATTATAGGGAATTGCATGAAAAGGAATTACGAATGTATTTATTTTTTAAGCAAAAGTATAGGAACTGAGGTGTCCGGGAGAACAGCTGAAAAACTTGGAGCTAGCAAGGTTAAGTTTTTTTATTTAACACCTACATATACAGCAATAAAGTATATTGAAAAATTTAAGGGGCTAGTAATAGCGGGAACAAAAGACAGTATATTTGAAAATAAGTACATAGAAGAAGTGAAAAAAATTAATGGCAGTAAATTAATGCTTATAGAGGGTGGAAATCATTCTTTAGAAGTAAAAGAAGAAGTAATTCACGATATTGATGTATTAAAGGCTGTTGTTAATAAATATATTGATTTCTTTGAGGAGGAACAAAATGGAGAAGTATAAAGAAGAGTTTATAGAGTTTATGGTAGAGAGTAATGTACTAACTTTTGGAGACTTTATAACAAAAAGCGGAAGAAGAACACCATTTTTCATAAACACAGGAAACTATACAACAGGAAAGCAGTTAAGAAAACTTGGAGAATATTATGCAAAAGCTATTCACGATAACTTTGGTGATGATTTTGATATATTATTTGGACCTGCATATAAGGGAATTCCTTTAAGTGTTACAGCAACAATAGCTCTTGATAATTTATATAACATTGATGCTGCGTACTGCTCTAATAGAAAAGAAGTTAAGGATCATGGAGACAAAGGTATACTTCTTGGATCAAAAATTAAAGATAACGATAGAATAGTAATTATTGAGGACGTTACAACAGCAGGAACTTCAGTATACGAAACTATGCCATTATTAAAAGAACAAGCTAATGTATGCGTAAAAGGTCTTATAATATCAGTAGATAGAATGGAGAGGGGTAAGGGAGAAAAATCTGCTCTTACAGAACTCAGAGAAAAATTTGACTTTAAGACTTGTGCTATAGTTACTATGGAAGAAGTTGTAGAACATTTATATAATAAAAGCATAAACGGAAAAGTATTAATTGATAGAGAAATGAAAGAAAGAATAAATAAGTACTATGAAGAATATGGAGTAAAATAAAAAAGGCTATTGTTTAAATAAGTGTCAAAATCAACACTTATTTAAACAATAGACATTAAAAAGACTATTCATTTAACTATTATCGATGAATAGTTTTTTATTTTTTATGAAAAGGGATGTAATTATGAAGTTTGTAGATGTTGAGAATTGGAATAGAAAAGAGCATTATAATTATTTTAGGGCAATTGATTATCCGCATTTTAATATTTGTGCAAATGTTGATATTACTAATTTTTATAGATATATTAAAGAAAATAATTTGCCGTTTTTTATATCAATTTTATATGCCGTAACAAAAACAGCAAATAGCATAAAGGAATTTAGGTTTAGAATAAGAGAGGATAGGTTAATCGAGCATGAAATAGTAAGCCCATCTTTTACTGTTATGACCGAGGGAGAAGTATTTAGTTTTTGCTCGGTAAATTTTGTAGATCGATATAGCGATTTTAAAGCCAATTCATTAGAAGAAATAGAAAAAACAAAGAATAAAGTAACTATAGAGGATGAGCCTGGGCGTGATGATTTATTATATATAACAAGCATTCCTTGGATTGCATTTACAAATATAACGCATCCTATTCAAATGAAGCCTGTTGATAGTATACCTAGAATATCTTGGGGGAAGTACTTTGAGGAAGGCAACAAAATTAAACTACCACTTTCTGTACAAGCACATCATGCATTAGTTGATGGCATTCATGTAGGAAAATTTTTTAATAATATTCAAGAAATTTTTGATAATCCTATAAAATACTTATAATTTTGTTCATATATAAAAACAAGGGAATTAAGAAACTTCCCTTGTTTTTATATATTATTATTTTTTATACTTATAGTGTAATAACTTATGAGCTAAGCCTTCACCTGGTTTTCCAAAGTAGCTATCATACATTTTAATTATAGCAGTATTTTTATGTGATTTTCTCTTTGGAAGATTTTTATCTTGATTGTATAATACAGATGCTCTTAAAGCCTTATATTCTCCAGCAGCTCTATTTTCAGGAGATAGATGAGGCTGCCCTCCACCGTTTACACATCCGCCTGGGCATGCCATAACTTCTATAAAGTGATATTGTTTTTCGTTTATTTTGCCTGATTTTACGAATTCAAACATATTAGAAGCGCCATTTATAACAGCAACATTGTATTCATTTCCTGCAATTTCAACAGTAGCTTCCTTTATACCTTCTAAACCTCTAACGGCAGTATATTCGATGTTTTCAAGATCTTTATTTTCAGCAAAGTCTTTTGCTGTTCTAATAGCAGCTTCCATAACTCCACCAGTTGCACCGAAGATTGCGCCAGCACCAGAGTATTCTCCCATTGCAGGATCAACTACTCCGTCTTCAAGCTCTGCAAATTTAATTTTTGCATCTTTAATCATTTTAGCAAGTTCTCTTGTAGTTAATACGGCATCAATGTGTCTTAAACCATCAACTTCCATATCAGCTAAATCTGCTTCGTATTTTTTATCATTACAAGGCATTATTGTAACAGTATAAACATCTTTTGCATCAATTCCTGATATTGATGGATAGTATGTTTTACTTGCTGTACCAAATATCTGCTGAGGTGATTTTGCAGAAGAAAGATTTGGTAAAAATTCAGGGAAATAATTTTGAGCTTGTCTCACCCAAGCTGGGCAGCATGAAGTAAACATTGGGAAAGGACCATTAGCTTCTACTCTTTGTAAAAGTTCAGTAGCTTCCTCCATTATAGTCATGTCTGCTCCAAAGTTTATGTCAAATATTTTATTAAAGCCAAGAGCTCTTAATGCAGTATAAATTTTTCCTGTTACGTCTTTACCTATACCCATGTTAAATAATTCACCAAGGGCAGTTCTAACGGCAGGTGCTATAGCAACAATTACGTGCTTATTAGGATCCTCTAAAGCAGCTTTTACTTTATCTATATGAGGTTTTTCCTTTAAAGCAGCAACTGGACAAGCAATTACGCATTGACCACATAATAAACAGTTTGAATCATCAAAGCACTTATCGTCTACAGTTCCAACAACTCTTTGACCATCTTTTCTTATAAATTGAATTGATTCTGTTTGAGTATATTTTTTACAAGCAGCAACGCATCTTCCACAAAGAACACATTTACTTCTATCTAAAACAATTGCGTTACTTCTTTCATCTACGTATTCAGATTTATCTTGTGGTAAAAATGGCTTGGAAGCTTTTGCTTTAGTTTTTATAACTAATTTTAAAAACTCACAATTTTCCCTTCTAGGACAAGGACCACATTTAAATTCATGCTTATCAAGAAGCATTGATACTCTTTTCTTTATTCTTTCATTTACTTCCTCAGTGTTTGTATTTACAACCATTCCGTCTTTAACTTTAGCAACACATGATGCTAAGACTTTACCATCTGCTTCTACAAGACATACTCCACATTTTCCGAAGTTCCCACAGTCCTCTAAAAAACATAAAGTTGGAATATCGACATTATTTTCTCTAGCTACTTGCAGAATAGTCTTGTTTTCGTCTGTTTGTATTTCCTTACCATTTAAAACTACAGTTATCATCTTTATCCTCCCAAACTTAAAATTAAAAAATCCATTTATAATTATATCATATTTTGATTGTTAAAATATTATCTAACAAAAAATTTTTATGGATGGTAAAGAAAAAAATATATATGTTAAAATATATTTAGTAAAAAGTATTGGAGGCGAGGATAAATGTTTAATTCAGGAGAAATTACAAAAGAGATGATAATGTATTTTTCTGGGGATTGCAGAAGAATAAATCATGCATTAAAGGTATACTCTTTTAGCAAGAGCATAGGAGAATGTGAAAAATTAGATAAGAATAAACTTGAAATTTTAGAAGCGGCAGCTATATTGCATGATATAGGAATAAAGGAAAGCGAGAAAAAATATAATTCTTCAGCTGGGAATTATCAAGAAATTGAGGGGCCGCCTATTGCCAAAGCAATATTAAAAAAGCTTGCATATGATGAAGAATTCATTGATAGAGTATGCTTTCTTATAGGAAATCATCATTCTTATAGTAAGATAGATGCTATTGATTTTCAGATACTTATTGAAGCAGATTTTTTAGTTAACATATTTGAGGATGATATTAAACTAGAAGAGATAAAAATTGTAAAAGAGAAATATTTCAAGACAGGCACTGGAATTAATTTAATAAACAGTATGTATATATTGTAGCAATAGCATATTTTAAGACGAAAAATAAATTAATTAACAAAAAAATAAACAAAATTTGCAGGAATAATTATAGTTAATATCGAAGTAAATATTATGTTTTACAAAACTATATTTATTAGGGGGCAAAATTTTATGAAAAAAGTAAAAACCTTAACTATTACATTATTCCTGTTGTTTTTTACATTAATTGTTCCAAGTAAAGTGTTTGCAAGCACTTATGATGGAAAAACCTTAGATGCTTCAATTTATTGGTTTGGAAAAGGTAATGTATCTCAAAAATTTATTAGTGGTCAAGCTAACCCATATTTTGATCCTACAAAACCGACTTTAATCTATATACATGGTTGGCAGAATGGTGCATATAAAACCTTACATAGAGAAAGTTTTAATCCAAGCCTAATGGACGCTGACTATGGTGCAAATGTTAATAGTGCTGACTACTGGATTAATGCTGGTTGGAATATTGGAATTTTTTATTGGAACCAGTTTTCAGATGAGCCATTAGTAAATGATGCAGAAGCTAAAATTTGGTCACCTTCTGGGCCACAAGGTATGAGGTGGAGGCTCCCAGATGGTAGTTTTCAAACTACAAACACGCCTAATGAATCTGCAGCTCAACTTTTTGTTGATCAATATGTACAAGCTATGAAAGGATTTTCTGGAAGTGAGATAAGACTTGTTGGGCACTCTTTAGGAAATCAAATGGTTATTAACGGTGGGGAGATAATTAGCAATATGGTGGATGATGGCAAGCTTCCCGCTAATTTGAGACCTAATAGAATTGCATTATTAGATCCATATTGGTCAAGTGGAGCAAAAAGTTATCTAGGTAACAAATGGACTGGTGCAGTTTGTAGAGATTATGTGACTAATCTTAAAAATAAAGGTGTTGTGTTTGAACAATATAAAACAAGTGATGTTGATGATTTTGTTGTTTCAGATAGAAATTTGGGAATGGAGCAGCTAACTGATTATAATGTAATTCATAGTGATTTTATTCCAATTTATAATATATCGTCTAAGCACAGATATGCAAGGGATTGGTATTTTTATTCATATGCATTTAATCCACCTAGCGAAATTGAAAATGGAGTACTTACAGGGAATATGGCATCCTCTGCTAAAACACCAACTTCCCGTATTGCACAGATGATGAATTCTGGCTATTATTGGAACGAGGTGCAGGGAACTTTAACATATACACCAGGAGATGATGCGTTTTCTAAGGTGGCAAAGTAACTAAATCAGAGTACAGAGTACTCTGTACTCTGGTTTAATTAGTTATTTCCTACCAATGGTTTCTCCCATGAGAACTTGAGTTTCGTATCCGAGTTTTGTTTGCTCTAAAATATCCTCATCTATTTTGGCAGCACCCTTTTCTAAAAATAGTACTATGGTTGAACCGCCAAATTTGAAGTAACCTTTTTCATCACCTTTTTCTACTCTAGTCTCAGGAGTATATGTTTGAATGATGGTTCCAACGCAGGTTGCACCAACCTCAATATAAAGTACATCTTTAAAATTATCTGAATGAAGAATACTCCATTCTCTTTTATTTTCACAGAAAAGCTTTTTTACCTTTTTTAACGCTATTGGGTTTACAGAGTAATAAAAACCATTAATCTTAGTTACTTTGCTGCAGGTACCGCTATCTAAAAAGTGAAATCTGTGATAATCAGTTGGGCAAAGTCTTAAAACTAAGCAAGTTCCATTTTTGTATTTTGAGGCAACTGAATCTTCCTTAATAAGATCTCTTAAGCTATAATTTATACCTTTAACTTGAATTATGTTTTCTAAATCTATGTTTTCATAAGCTAAGAGCCTACCATCACCAGGTGACATTAAGTTGTTTGAAATTGGTCTTGCGTCTTTTGTAAGCTTTCTAGTAAAAAAATCGTTAAAAGATGTAAAATCAGATAATTTTGTTTGAGAAATTGACATATCTATATTAAGCTCGCTAATAAAATTTTTTATCTTAGATTTACTTGAATTTCTATCACAATACCAACCATATACCTTGGAAAAAAGCTTTTTCTTTATAAAAATTTCAAGAAACTTCATTCCAATAGGTGAGGAGTAAATCCAGTTTAAATAATTTTCGCCAGCAACAAGTTCTGTTTCATAGGTTTGTTTTTTCCTATTATAAAATTTTATCATAATAATCCTCTTTAAAAATTATTTTATTTTTTGGCTATGTTTTAAATAACCACTAAATTATAAGCTATTATATATAAGTGTGTCAAAAATTTAATAAAAGCTATTGTTTTATTTTATATTTAAATAGTATAATGTAATTAATAATTTGTACTGACTGGTCATTTGTTATATGTTTTGAAGTTTTACAAAGTTAAAATTTGGAGTTGATTATATGAATAAAACAAAAAGGTCCATATTTGAAGCTGCAATAAAGGTTATTTCACAAAGTGGATATAATGGCGCAACTATGGATGATATAGCTATTAGTGCGGGAGTTGCAAAGGGAACGCTTTACTATCATTTTAAAAGTAAAGAAGAAATATTCAAATATGTTATTTCTGAGGGAGTAAATGTACTAATAGAGGAAATGAATGACGTAACACAGCAGGAGAGCAATCCCATAGATAAATTAATGGCTTTATGCAAAAGTCAGCTTAGAATGGTTTATAGAAACAAGGATCTATTTAAAGTTATTATGAGCCAATTATGGGGTGAGGAATTAAGACAGCAGGAGCTTAGAGAAATAATAAAGCTATATATAATGCAAATTGAAAGATATTTAAAAGAAGCTATGGAAGCAGGTCTTCTAAAGAAAGGTGAAACAACCTTTATGGCATATACTTTCTTTGGTGCACTTTGTTCAGGGGCAGTGTATGAAATTATAAATGAAGATCAAAAGGAAATTGATGAAATAATTGAAAACATAACGACATATATTTTAAAGGGAATTCAAGCTTAGGAATCGATGAAAATCGGTTCTTTTTTTTGAAATACATTTAAATTTAAGATTTGCCTGACGAAAGGAAGGCAAAGCAACCTTCATTGTGCATTGTGAACTGTGAATTCAGTAAGTTAGTTACTTCACAATTTATGTAAATGATTACATATTTCCAAATATTTGTCTTTATGTTAATGTTAAATATATTTTCAATAATTAAATAATATATTGACATAATTGGAAAAAGAGCGGATAATATAAACTGACCAGTCAGTTTATATTTATATTTAAGAGGTTCAAATAATCAAAAGAGGGGATGGTTTGATGAATTTCCTTAGAATTGCATGGAGGGACATAGTTAGTATATTAAAAAACAGATTTATTAGGGTGTCTGTAATAGCAATTATAGTTGTTCCATTATTGTATAGTTTGCTCTATCTTGCAGCTTTTTGGGATCCATATAGCAAGCTAAAGAGTGTACCAGTCGCCGTAGTCAATCTAGACAAAGGTTCTACTAAAGATGGTAAAGATGTAAACTATGGAAGTGATATAGTTGATAGACTGAAAAAAAATGATGAACTTGGCTGGAAATTTACTAGTAAGGGGGATGCTGATTCTGGCACTAAAGGTGAAAAATATTATGCAGAATTTATTATTCCAGAGGATTTCTCAGAAAATATTTTAAGTGCAAAAAACGGGACACCAAAACAAGCAAAGATTCTGTATACGGATAATGAAAAAAGAAATTTCATAGCTTCTCAAGTCAATGGAAAAGTTGAATTGATGTTTAAAGATGATATTGTAAAAAACATAGCTGATGAGTACACAAAGGTTACATTTGACAACTTGTATGATGTAAAAGATGGTTTTAAGGCAGCTGCTGATGGAAGTAAAAAGATTAAGGATGGTCTTTCTGATGCAAAAAAAGGCAGTGATGATTTGACTAATGGTATTGGTCAAGTTAAGGATAAAATGCCAGAAATCCAAGATGGAACTCAAAAACTTTATGATGGTTCCAAACAAATGGTAAACGGAATTTATAATACAGCTGTTGATAGTAATGGAAATCCATTAGGACTTAGAAATGGTGCTTATGAGGTAAGCAATGGACTTAATCAAGCAGCAACCGCTGTTGGAACAGCTCAAGGGCAGGTTTCTAATGCAGTATCAGGTTTAAGCAATCAAAAAAGCCTTATACAATTAATAAATATTCAAAATGCTAAAGCAATGAGAAATATTATGGGTGATGCAGGAACACTTTCAAAGGTTGATTTGAGTTCTTTAAATAATTTGGCACCTATGCTTACTCCAACAAATTTAGCTAGTACCAATAAGTTAATCCAAGATGTTAATGGACTTAATATTAATGGTATTTTATCTATGCCACAGCTTTTACAGTTAATGACACCTGAAAATATTCAGAATATGAATAAGTTATTAACTGATACAAATGAGCTTAGTCAAATTGATACAACAAAGCTTAAACCAATGTTAGATCTCATGGGATATTCAAATGAACTAAGCCAATTGCTTAGCACAGCAACAAAATTAAGTAATATGGATATGACACCAATTAAATCAATAAGTCCACTTCTCAATACAAAGAATGCAGCAGTTTTAAATGGACTACTTAAAGGAGCACAAGACAACTTTGGAGGAGCACAAGGAAGTGCTACACTTCAATTTATACAACAACAGCAAACAGCTTCAGCAGCATATGTACAGAAAGCAGATGAGTTTGGTAAAGAATATAGTGAGGTAAGTGCTAAGGTTAATGATCCGTCAGTACCAGCTGATGAGAAAATCAAAGAACTTAATACTTTGCTTGGACAATACTATGCTCTTACTACATTTACGGATACTACAATGAAGAGTTCAGCAGGAACAATGAAGCAAATGTCAGATACTTTAGGCAGCATGAATACACTTATTAATGCTAATAGTAAGCTTATAAGTGGAACACAGAGCGCATTAACAGCTTCAAACATTAATTCTATAAATGCAATGCTTGTTAATTTAGAAAAAGCACAAGAACAAATTAGCTCTTCAGAAACGCAAAATGCAATAAAGGCTGTTAACAGTGCAATGACATCTGAAAATGTAAGTTATATACAAAGCACATTACAAAAGCTTTTATCAATGAAAAGTGATTTAGACAACAATAGTGAAAGCCTAAAAACTGTTGGAACTTTATTAACAGCACTTAATGCAGATAAGGATTCTTTAGCTAAAATAGCTGCATTACAAAGTGATTTAAAGGCTTCAGCACCTATGATTTCAACAATTTCTACTGCAATGAGTGATCCAAGTATTCAAGCACAAATTGCAAATGCACCTCAGCTATTAGGTCAAGTTACCAAAGTTCAAAAAGAATTAAAGGATAATCAAGAACTTCTTAATATTGCGCAGGATGCATTAAATGATGGAAATGTTCAAAGAGCACAAAATTTAATTTCAAATATTCCTACTGTAAGTGGTCAATTTAATCAATTAGCTTCAGGTTTAAATCAGCTTAATAATGGAGCAAAAGCTTTAGCAGGGGGAATAGATACACTTGGAAATGGAGCAAATAAAGTGGCTGCTGGACTTAATACGCTAAATAGCGGAATGCCTACGCTTAAAGATGGAGCTAATAAGTTATATGATGGTTCAACGCAGCTTAATGATGGACTTGGTAAGCTCTATGACGGTTCTGATGAACTTAGTACTAAATTAAAAGATGGTTCTGATAAGATAAATAAAAACCTTGTAAATTCAAGTAGTACTATGGGTAAGTTTGTTTCTGATCCAGTTTCAGTAAAAAATACTCCATTTGGAGAAGTTAAAAATTACGGAACAGGCTTTACACCATATTTTATACCTCTTTCTTTATGGGTTGGAGCATTAATGATGTTCTTTGTTATAACAGACAAAGTTGATGATGATCTTGATGCAAGCCCAGCATCAGTTGTAGCAGGAAAGTTTTTATCCTATGGATATATAGGAATATTCCAAGCAGTTTTAGTAAGTGCAGTAGTACTTACCCTGGGATTACATCCTAAAAACTTATTATTATATTTCTTGTTTAATATATTTATGTCCTATGTATTTATAGCGATAATTCAATGTCTCGTATTCTTACTTGGTCAAGCAGGAAGATTGCTTTCAATAGCACTTTTAATAGTTCAGCTTACTTCTTGCGCAGGTACTTTCCCATTGGAAGTTGTACCTAAATTCTTTAAAGTAATGAATCCATTTATGCCATTTACTTATTGCACATCTGCTCTAAGGGAATTGATAGCTGGTATAGATTATTCAGTACTTACAAAGGATACAGTTATACTTGCAGCAACGATGTTTGTATTCTTAGGAGTTTCAATGGTATTTAAGGGGCATGCAGATAGAATGCAAGAAATAATACACGAAAAGAAAGAAAGTATAGGAATGTAATGAGATTTTGGGGGGAACATACCCCCTGAAATCTTTTTTTTATAAAAAATGCAATTATAATAACACATTTATTCTGTAATGATCATCAAGGTTACCAATAGAAAACAAGCAGTATATTTCATATGGGATTAGTGGTTTGATTTGACAATATTATTTAAATAAAAGATATTGACAAGAAATATATTAGGTGATAACATAATAAATATAATTTCTGAATACGTATTCACAAGATTCACAAGATTCCAAAGCAAAGAGGAATTTTATTGGATATGGTTACTAGCTTAATCATCAATTTATACATGTTTCATAACTTTTTGAACATAAAATTTTGAAACATGTATAGACTAAATCCTAGTATAGTAATCGTTTAATTAATCTTTATTTTGAAAACTAATATTAAAGGGGGATGTCTATGACTTTGAATAAGGGTAAAACTAATGTTAAAAAGTTGAAGTATATTAGAGAGAATTATCAGTTATATTTGTTTATATTACCTGCAGTTGTACTTACCATTATATTTAAGTATATACCCATGTATGGAACAATAATTGCATTTAAGGATTTTAACCCCTTAAAGGGTATAATGGGAAGTCCTTGGATTGGGATGGCTAATTTTCAGAAGTTTATGAGTACGCCAGATTTCATGAATTTGTTGGTAAATACTTTGAAGGTAAGTGTTTATGGTTTATTAATTGGCTTTCCAGTTCCTATTATTCTGGCACTTATGCTCAATAGAGTTAAAAGTGTAGGACTTAAGAAAAAAATTCAACTTATTATATACGCCCCAAATTTTATTTCTGTTGTAGTTATTGCAGGTATGATTTTTATCTTTTTATCTCCAGTAGGACCTATTAATAAGATTATCACTATGCTTGGTTTCAAAAGTATAGATTTTATGAGCGAACCTGGTTGGTTTAGACCGGTTTATATTATAAGTGGTATTTGGCAGACTGCAGGATGGTCATCTATAGTATATCTTGCTTCACTTTCTAATGTCGGACAAGATTTATTGGATGCTGCAGTTATAGATGGAGCAAATATTTTTCAACAAATCAGACATGTAGATTTACCTGCTATTAAACCTATTGTGGTTATACAATTTATTTTAGCAGCAGGAAGTATTATGAGTATTGGTTTTGAAAAAGCATTTTTAATGCAAACATCTATGAATATTACAACCTCTGAAATTTTGCCTACATATGTTTATAAGATAGGTCTTCAAATGGGTGATTACGGATATTCAACTGCTATAGGTCTATTTAATTCTGTAATCAATGTAATATTACTTATAGCTGTAGATCAAATAGTAAAGAAGTTAAATGAAGGTCAGGGCTTATAATGATAAAAATACAGGAGGAGAGAAATGGATAAGAACTTAACTAAAACCGATAGAGTTATATTAATTTTAAATAATATATTACTTGTTTTGTTAGTGCTTTGTGTATTGATACCATTAATATATATAGTAATTGCATCTTTTACACAGCCAAGTATGCTGTTAAATAATGGTCTGACATTAAATCCTGCTAGTTGGACATTGGAAGGCTACAAGCGTGTATTTAAAGATCCAGAAATGCTTATAGGTTTCAGAAATTCAATGTTTTATTCAGCTGCATTTGCTTTAATTTCAATTGTATTAACGTTGTTTGCAGCATATCCGTTATCCAGAGAAAATTTTGTGGGTAGAAAACCGCTTATGACATTTTTCGTTATTACGATGTTTTTTAATGGTGGGCTTATACCTACATATTTGCTAGTAAAAAATTTAAATATGTTAGATAGTATTTGGGCAATTTTGCTACCAGGTGCCATTAATGTATGGAATCTTATATTAGCTAGAACATATTTTCAAAACATTCCAAAGGAGTTAAGAGAGGCTTCTACAGTTGATGGCGCAAATGATACTCAATACTTTTTTAAAATATTAATACCATTATGTAAGCCAATAATTGCAGTATTAGTTTTATATCAATTTGTTGGACAATGGAACTCATATTTTGATGCTATGATTTACTTGAAAAGTGCTAATTTGCAACCATTACAGATTGTACTTAGATCAATTTTGGTTCAAAACCAGCCTAGTATGAATATGGGAACCAATGCTGCAGATACAGCTCAGTTACAGCAAATAGCTCAGATGATTAAGTATTCAAGTATTGTTATTTCAAGTTTACCTTTAATATTAATGTATCCTTTTTTCCAAAAATATTTTGAAAAAGGAATAATGGTTGGGTCTATAAAAGGATGATAATATTATAAAAATTTGTTTAAACTGTCTTTTGCAATAAAGTAATTTTACAAGTGGAAAATAGGTAGGTATATGTATTGCGAAAGAGTTAAATATAGGGTTAATGATTTAATATTAGCGACACAAATGCTTGAAAATTTTACAAAAATTAAATTAGGGGGAATTTAAAATGAAAAAAATTAGCTTATTAGTAACTGTAGCACTAGCTGTAAGTATATTAGCAACAGGATGTGCATCAAGTGGAGGTTCAAGTTCATCAGGAACTTCAAAAGCCAAAGGTGCAAATTCATCGCCGGGATATGGAATTACCAATGTTAGTTTTCCTTTAAAGAATAAGGTGACTTTGAAGTTTTTGACACATAGTTCAGCATTAGCACCTAGTGATCCTAATAAGAAGTTAATCTTTCAAAGACTTGAAAAGGCTACTGGCGTTCATATTGACTGGACAAATTATACTGACGATCAATTTTCTGATAAGAAAAATTTATTGCTTGCAAGTGGAGATCTTCCAGACGTAGTTTTTGATGGCCAATTTTCTGATAACGATTTATTAAGATATTCATCACAAGGTGTTATTGTTCCCGTAGAGAATTTAATAAAGAAGGATATGCCAAACCTTGAGAAAATACTTAAAGCAAATCCCCAATATAAAACCATGTTAACAGCACCAGATGGACATATTTATTCATTCCCATGGATTGAGGAACTTGGAACAGGAAAAAATGCTATTCAGGCTTTAGATGATATACCTTGGATAAATAAGAAATGGTTAGATGAATTAGGCTTACCAATGCCAACAACTACAGATGAGTTAGAAAAGGACCTTCTTGCATTTAAAAATAACTCATCAAAATTAGGTGCCAATGTAATTCCAATGTCTTTCATGATTAATCATGGTGGTGAAGATCCTGCAATGCTTCTTGGAGCTTTTGGAATGGGAGATAACAATGATCATTATATGGTTACAGAGGGTAAGAAGGTAGTTTATTCTACAACTGAAGATGGATATAAGGATGGAATAAAGTGGATGAATAAATTACAAAATGAAGGATTAATAGATAAAGAAGCCTTCACTCAAGATTGGAACACTTATGCAGCAAAAGGTAAAAATAATCGTTATGGAATGTTTTTTACTTGGGACAAAGCAAATATTGCAGGAGCAAATGACGATTATGTTCAGTTACCTCCATTAAAAGGACCAAATGGTCAAGTAAATGTACCAAGAACTAATAATATTGGATTTGATAGAGGTAGATGCGTAATTACAGGTGCCAATCAAAATCTTGACTTAACAGCTAAATGGATTGATCAATGCTATGCACCACTTCAATCAGTTCAAGATAATTGGGGTACTTATGGAGATAAAACACAACAAAATATTTTTGAACTTACAAGCGATGGAAATTTAAAACATTTACCACTTAGTGGAACTGCACCTGTTGAATTAAGAGAGAAAACAAGTGTAGGTGGACCTTTAGCAGTATTAAATAGTTATTATGGACATCAAACTACAAAACCAGATGATGCTGCTTGGAGACTTAATATTTTGCAATCAACATATGTACCATTTATGAAATCTACTTATAACTATCCTATTGTTTTTATGAATAAGGATGATCAGGCTCAAGTAACACAACTTGAGACAGCAGTTAAAACATATACAGAAAGAATGAAAGCACAATGGATTTTAAAGGGTGGAATAGATAATGATTGGAATGGTTACATCACTAAAATGAATCAATTGGGACTTCCTAAGTTACTTTCTATAAAACAAAAATATTTAGATAATTACTTTAAAACTCAAAAATAATTAGTGATTATTTGAAATTTATAAATAGAAGTAAGTTATATGTAATTGATACATATAACTTACTTCTATACATCAAAAAAATATATGTAATTTAAATGGAGGAAAAAATATGGAAAAATATAAACCACAATATCATTTTATACCTAAGAATAACTGGATGAATGATCCTAACGGACCTATATATTATAAGGGAAAATATCATTTGTTTTATCAATGTAACCCTAATGATTATCATTGGGATACCATGCATTGGGGACATGCTGTTAGTGAAGATTTAGTTCATTGGAAACATTTGCCCATAGCATTAGCGCCATCAAATGAATTAGGTGAAACACATTGTTTTTCTGGTTGTGCCACAATAAATGATCAAGGAATTCCAACAATATTTTACACAAGTATAGGTGAAAATGACAGGAATGCGCAAATTGGAGCAGAACAATGGATGGCAGTAAGTCATGATGATATGATTACTTGGGAAAAGTATAAATCTAATCCTGTATTGAAATTAAGCATACATAAGAAAATGGATATAAAAGAATGGCGTGATCCATTTGTTTGGAAGGAAGAGGAAACTTGGTACATGGTACTAGGTGGAGGCTGTGAAGATAAAGGTTGCGTTCTAATATATAGTTCCCTTGATCTTATAAATTGGAAATTTTTAAACAAAATGTTCGAAGCACCGGATTTTAAATTTTTAGAGTGCCCTAACATGATAAAATTTGGTGATAAATACGTACTTGTCTATTCTCCTAGTGATATAGTTAGATATCATGTAGGAACTTTAAATGAAGATTTTACATTTACATCGGAGTATGAGGGAATACTAGATAATAGTGGATGGGAAGGCTTTTACGCTCCTAATACATTAGTGGATTCTAAGGGAAGACATATAATGTGGGGCTGGATGACAGAAATTTCAAGAGGAGAATTTAATGGAGCTAATGGATGGGCTGGTGCACAATCTATTCCTAGAGTACTAACTTTGGATTCACATAACTTACTTAAAATGGAACCGGCACCTGAGTATGAAATGCTTAGATTTGATGAGGAATTATATAATAATAAAGTTATAAATAATGGCAAAATGACCTTTGAAAGTAAGGGTAGAGCATTAGAAATAGGATTGAAAGTAAAAATAAATGGAGATGAAGATTTTTCTTTAAATGTACTTGAGTCTGATAATAATGATGAAAAAACTACGATTAGATACGATGCAGCAGCTGGAGAAATTCTTGTTGATAGAAGTAAATCTAGTATTTCTGATGAAGTACATAAAACTATACTTAAGTCTTCATTGAAAAAATCGAATGGACAAGTACTTAATATTCGAGTATTTGTTGACCATTCAATTATTGAAGTTTTTGCTGATAATGAAATTTGTTTGTCAACAAGAATATATCCTATACTTGATAGCAGTGAAAATATAAGTTTAGAACTTAACAAAGGAAATAAATTAAATATAGAAAAGCTTAGTTTATGGAAAATGAATTCAATCTGGTAAAAAATATAATGTGATTGAGATGAGGATAAATATGAATAGAAAAAGAGAATTTGGTGAGGGTCTAATTTTTAATATTTCCAATTATTTATTTTGGTTTTTATTAGGAAATATATATTTTTGGGTAATGAATATTCCATACCTATTTGTAGCTTTAACTATGAGTCTAAATGGAAATGTTGATGTTAACGTAATTTTAATTCTATCCTTAATACCTATGGGACCGGCATTAACTGCACTATTGGGTGTGATGGGGAAGCTTACAAGGGATGGAGATGTTAATTTAACAAAAGATTTTTTTAAAGCATACAAAGAGAACTTGTTTGATTCATTATTTTTTTGGACATTAGGATTACTTATTTTATTTGTAATTAAGGTTGATATGGTGTTAATTGCAAATAATTCTCACTTATATTTTCTTAATATAGTAACAAAAATTATTTCTTATATTTGCATAGCCTTAGCATTTTATGTTTTCCCTATAATATCAAGATTTCATTTGAAGAAGATGAGTATTGTGCGACTATCATTTGAATACCTAATAAAGAAGGTTTATATATGTATAATATCATTTGCAGTTATTTACCTTTTGGGGATAATTTCAAATAAAAGCTTTCAAGTTGTAATGGTTTTATTTTCTGTAAGTATTGTAACTTATATGATAATGTATTTACAAAAAGGGGCACTTAAAGACATAGAGGATAGGCTAAATATTAAAGATGAATCTAAATTAAGTAAAGGAAATAAATAGATGTTTTTACGGAAATAAGGATGATTATATAATTGACAGGCCAAATTTTTGATGATAAAATAAAACTGTGAATACGTATTCACGGTTTTATGATTTTAATGGTTTTAACTATAAATGTAAAAGAATAAAGTACTGTTGGTACATTTTAAAGGGAGTGTTTTTTGTGTCAAATAGAGTATTATGTTTAGGTGAATTACTAATTGATTTTATATGCTCAGATGTAAATCAGGGATTAACTAAAGGGACTAACTTTGTAAAGAAAGCAGGTGGTGCACCAGCTAATGTTACAGCAGCGTTAACAAAGTTAGGTGGAAAAGCATATTTTGCTGGAAAAGTGGGTAATGATAACTTTGGAGAATTTTTAAAACAAACTTTAGATCAAGTTGGAGTCGATACCTCAATGCTTGTAATGGATAATAACTCAAATACTACTCTTGCCTTTGTTTCACTAAATGAGACTGGAGAAAGAGATTTTATTTTTAATAGAGGAGCAGATGAACTTTTTACTTGGGAGGATTTAGATAGTGAAAAAATGAAAACTTTTAATATAATTCATTTTGGATCTGCGACTGCCTTATTAGGCGGACCATCTAAGGATACCTATTTAAAAGTTATGAATGCTGCAAGTGAAAAACAAAATTTTATATCCTTTGATCCAAATTATAGAGTGGATTTGTGGAAGAATAGATTGGACGAATTTATAGCAGTATCTAAAAGTTGTATAAAATATGCAGACTTTGTTAAAGTAAGTGATGAAGAGCTTCAAATAATAACAGGAAAGAAAATCTTAGAAGATGGCGTTAAGGAATTTCATAGATTAGGAGCAAAGCTTGTAGCTGTTACATTAGGAAAAGAAGGAACGTTGATTTCTGATGGACAAAATGTTAGTATAATTAGTAGTATAAAGATAAAATCTATTGATTCAACAGGCGCAGGAGATGCATTTGTAGGAGCATTTCTTTATAAAATTTCACAAGAGGACAATCCTAAAATGCTAATAAATGATTTTGAAAAAGTTAAAGAAATAGTTTCATTTAGCAATAAAGTTGGAGCTATGGCATGCACTAAACTAGGGGCAATTGATTCATTACCTACGCTGAAAGAAATAGAACAATTGAATTAATTATTTAATGGGAATTTACTAAATTCAAATATAGTATGTGTACAATAAGGAGGCTGCTCATGTGATTACGATGAAAGAAATTGCAAAAAAAGCCGGAGTATCTCAAGCTACGGTTTCAAGGGTTATAAATGGAAGTTCAGCGGTAAATCCTGCAATAAGGGATAAGGTTATGGAGTGTGTAAAAAAATTTGATTATCAACCTAATATTATAGCTCAAAGTTTAGTTGGTCATAGATCGCTACTTATAGGTGTAATAATCCCAGATATATCCAATCCGTTTTTTTCAGATATTATCAAAGTAATTGAAAGTGAAGCAGAGAAGTATGGATATACTATCATATTGTGCAATACAGATTATATGTTTGATAAAGAAAAAAAGTATATAAATGTATTGAAGAGTTATAAAGTGGATGGAATTTTAATAGTTCCAAGTAGTGGAGATAAAATTTTAAAGAAATTAAAGAATATTAGCATTCCAGTTGTAGTATTTACTCAAGATTTAGAAGGCTGTAGCTGTGTATCAATATCTCATTATTTGGCGGGTAAGGATGTGGCAAAACATTTAATTAATATGGGATATTCAAAGTTCGTTTTTGTAGGTAATGATGGAGATGAAAAGGGAAAAGGTTTTAAGGATGAAATAAAAGATTCAGGTTTTGATGTGGAAAAGGATTTTATTCTTATAAATGAAGAACATAATAATTCAGTTAGTTCAAAATTAAAGGAATATGTAAAAAATAGTTCTGAAGATGAAGGTGTAGGTGTATTTGCATTTAATGATATAAGAGCATTAATTGTTTTACATATTTTAAAGGGAATGAAAGTAGAGATACCCAAAAAAGTCGCTTTAATAGGTTTTGATAATACTTTCATAAGTAAAGAAGTAAGCCCGACTATAACTAGTGTAGCACAACCTATTGAGGAAATAGGAAAGCAGTCTGTTGAAATTTTAGTCGATAAGATATATGGAAAAGAGAAAGAAAAGGAACAACACATAATATTAACAACAAGAATTGCAGTTAGAGAATCAAGCTTAAGAACAATTAAATACTAGAGTATATTTAATAATTTTAAGGATGATTATAAACAGCTTTAATGTTTATTAAAAAGGGGTCTGCCCATGGCAATTAAAAAATAGCTAATGGAGCAGTCCTCTTTATAGTTTTTTTGAACGTATTATTGAGATTAAAAGCCAAAAGCCAAGAATAGCGGCTGATGCATATCCGGTTATTCCAATTATAGATATTCCATAAAATTTAGGACCAATATTTGAACGTAGTATTAAAGAAGAACTTATTATCATGGATGAAATTATTATTCCTAGTATTAATCTATTGACCATTTTGTTAATTTCAGCTATGGGACCTTCAACATTTTTTATATTGAGTTGAAGTTTTGCTCTTCCTCTCATAAGTCCATTGCAAAGTTCTATAATTTTTGATGGAAGCTTTGAGGAGTTTTTTAAAAATGAATATGAATTTAATAAAGCTTCATTTATATCAAGGTTTTTTAAAAAAGATTCTTTGTTTTGAGCTTTAACAAAAGGGATTGCGACATCTAGTATTGAAATATCTGGTGATATTCTCGCAATTACACCTTCCAAAATAACAAATCCTTTTACAAGGATGATTAAGTCCTTTGGTAAACGTACATTATTTCGCTTTGCACAATCAAATACTTCTTGAAGAAACTGAGATATTTTTATATTTTCAAGAGATGCAGAGAGGTAACTTGAAAATATGTAATCTATATCCTCATATAATTGATTTCTATCGACATACCCCGTTTTTATGCCAATTGACATTATAACTGAAATTATTTTATCTATATCATAGTAGGCAACAGATAAAATAATATCATTTAAGGCATTTTTTAAGTTATTAGACAGGCTACCCATAAGTCCAAAATCTATAAAACAAATTTTGTTTTCACGAATAAGTATATTGCCAGGATGAGGATCGCCATGAAAAAATCCGTCTTGGAAAACTTGTTTAAAGTAAGATAAAGCTAATTTTTTTCCAAGGTCATTTAAATCGTAATCCTGTTCCTCTAGTTTTCTTATATCATTTATTTTAAAACCAGTTATTTTCTCCATGGTTATAATGTGGTTCTTACTCAGTTCGTGAACTACAAAGGGGCAAGTTACAAAAGCAACATCACTATTTAATTTTTTAAAAAGGTCTATGTTTTTAACTTCATTGGCAAAATCAAGTTCCATTTTTGTTGAGGTTGATATTTCGTCGAGAGCTTCAATGGGATCAACTATAAAGTCAGAAAATCTGGCTCTTGTAAGCGTTGCAAGCTTATATAATATGGATAAATCTAATTTCATTTTTTCTTGTATATTGGGTCTTTGAATTTTAACAATAACATTTGTACCGTCTTTTAGTGTAGCCTCGTGAACTTGAGCAATTGAAGCACAGGCTAGGGGCTTTTTATTAAACTTAAGAAATACCTCGTCTATTGACTTATTAAATTCTTTGTAAAAAACAGCTTCTATGTTATTAAAATCCTCAGGGGGGACTTTGTCTTGAAGCTTTGATAATTCTTTTATGTATGCATCTGGAATTATATCAGGACGTGTACTTAGTATTTGACCTATTTTTACGAAGGTTGGTCCCAATTCCTCAAAAGCTTTCCTTAGATTTGATGGAAATCTCTGCGCTCTCTTTTTCTTGGAATCTACTAAATAACCAAATCCGTAAAATGCTAAAACCTTTACTATTTCTCTAAACCTTTGTACTGATGTGTTCATATGAATAGACCTCGCTTTATATGCATGTATGTCTATATAAAAGCCCTAGCTTAAATGCCGGGGCTTTTAACGTTTATTTCAATTTTTCTTCTAAATTATTGATTCTTTCTTTTAAATCCTTTAAATCATCCTTTGTTGCAAAGTTAATTTCTTTCAAAACGCTAGTTAAATCTTCTTTTGTTAGAGGTTTAACTTTGTTAACTTTATCGCCCATTGAATCAGTTTTCTCTTTTAAATTCTTTTTTAGTTCTTGAGATAATTCTTTTCCTTCATCAATGGTAAGTCTACCCTTTTCAACTAAATCATCAACTACTTTTGAGGCCTTTTCGTAAGTATATGCTGCAGATCCCAAGCCAGCAAGAACAACTTTTTTTAGTTCATCTATCATGAAATTCATCCCCTTCATAAAATGGCATTTATTATAATTCAATCATAGCAGAAGCGTTTGCCTTTGTAAATCGTAATAGTAGTTATTTAATTGAATTTTTAAAAAATTTACAATTGATATACTTTTTTAAAAGGTTATTGACATATTTGAAGGTTAGTAATAAAATATTAAGTTGTAATGATAAAATTAAATATGCGCTCGTAGCTCAGTAGGATAGAGCAGCGGTTTCCTAAACCGCGTGCCGTAGGTTCGATTCCTATCGGGCGCACCATGAGAAAAGCCTTGTAGTATAAATGTACTATGGGGCTTTTGTTTTGCAAACGAAAATACATAAAAGTAAGCATTGCTAACATTTTGCTAACAATTAGTATTAAAAGATAATATTATAGGTTTTTAAAATGTTTTTTTGTATTTTTATATAAGAAAAGAAGTTTAAGTAAAAAATTAAAATTAAGAAAGATACGATGTTTTTCAAGAAGAGATTGGCGAGAATTTTAATGGAGAAGAGTAGTTTCAAAAATTGCATGCAAATGTGATTAATTATAATACAGAATTTGTTGAATATAATGAAGTTAAATGAGTTTATAAATAATAGGGGCTGAAAATGAATGGTCCACATTTGGAAGTTTATTAAAAATAGATAGTATATTTCAACTATCTATTTTTAATTACAAAATAGCTTATTTAGCTTTTCAGTAGCTTCTTCTTGCATGTTTGGTAAAACATGCGAATAAGTGTCTAATGTAAGAGTTATAGTACTATGGCCAAGACGCTCACTAACAACTTTGGGATTTATCCCTTGAGAAAGTAAAAATGTTGCATGTGTGTGACGAAGGTCGTGAAAGCGAATTTCTGGGAGATTGTATTTTTTTATTAATTTTTTAAATCTGGTGGAAATATAGTGAGGGATAATTGGTTTGCCAGTGTTCCAGCAACATACAAAGTTATTATTATCATAATCTTTGCCAAATAACATTTTATTAACTCTTTGCTCATATTGAACTGATTTTAAAACTTGAAGAGTTGTGTCCATCAGAGTAATTGAACGCTTGGATTTTTTAGTTTTAGGTTCTTTAAGTATAAACTCCTTATTTATGTATTGAAGAGAATTTGTTACATGAATAGTTTTGGAGTCAAACGAAATATCTTCCCAGCGAAGAGCCAATATTTCTCCTAATCGCATACCAGTTTCAGTGCCTAATACTACAACTAAGAACATAACTTCATTTTTTATTAGATCCTTAAAATTTTTATAAGTGCTGATATCCCATACAGACATTTCATGTCGTTTTGGTTTTGGTGGTTGACACATTTCTGTTGGATTTAGGGGAATTATCCGCCACTTTACAGCGTGTTTAAGAGCTAAGTGAAGAAATCTATGTAGTTTTAGTACGGTAGAATTAGAAACTTGTTTATTTACATCACTATACAATTGCTGTATAGCGATTGGTTTCAGTTTACTTAGCTGTAGATTTCCTAAATGCTTTTTTATACAATTGGCAAATTGACGATACCTTACAAAGGTTGATTGTGCTACATTGGTTCGGGCATAATTTTCTAACCAATAATCCAAGTAAGATGATAAGTTCATTTTTTGTGTTTCAAAATAACAACCCTTTTGAAGTTTTGTTATTATCTCGGCTTGTTTTATTTGGGCTTCTTTTTTCGTTTTAAAACCAGAGAACCATTTCTGGTTGCGAGAACCATCTGTTTTTGGGTCTAAGTCAATTACTAAAGACCAACTATTTTTTCTTTTAATTATAGTACCTTTCATGGACATCCCTCCTATTTTATACTGCTCCAAATATATATCTATCTATCATATCTGAATTAAGCTTTATACCTAATTCAAATGCCTTTAGGCTTATTTCAGGTATGATTATTTTCTTCCCAATTCTTAAAACTGGTTCGATTTTATTTGTTTTAACTAATTCATATACCTTTACATCACAGATGTTCAGATAGTTTGCCACATCGCTTACTGTATAAGTTTTCATAGATTAAATCCCTCCATCATATTTTTATATTTAGTCATGTGTATTCTTTTTTAACTTATCTATTAAATCTAATATGTTTTTTATATCATCTATTTTAGAGGTGTTATCCCAGGTGCAATTTAGAATATAGTAAACTAAGTCACCCAAGATACTTTTGATGTTTGAATTTATGTCTGTTTCTTTAAATGTAATAGGCCCACCTTTTATAAAATATACAATATCCTTTTTATCATCTTCGTTAGTCTTAGTAAAAAATCTATTTAAGTCTAAATTTAATGCTTTGGAAATTTTCAGTAAAGTTTCGAAAGTTGGATTTGCACGTAAACTATTTTCTAATTTGTTAATATAAGATGATGAAACTCCTGTCATGGTTTCTAAGTCTCTTAGGGAAAGTCCCATTTGTATTCTTTTTTGTCTTATCAATTCACCTGATAAAAATTTAGAAGTATCAGCATTTTGGTTTTCAGTGGTTGAGTTAATAGTTTCGTTTTTCATTTTTAAGACTCCTAATCATTTAATTTATGTATTAATTATAACTCTATGTTGACTACGAGTCAACAAAAAGTTATAATTGTTTCACAGTCAACACACAAAGTGGGTGTTTCTTGAAAATAAAACAGCCATAACAACTACTGTTTGGATAATGAGTTATCTAAAACAATGTACAACAACTTAATTGATTATAAATTAAAGATGTAATTACTAAAATTAAAAAGAAAAGTTTAATTAGGAATACTTTAAATATGTTTGGCTCGGGATAAAAAAATGGATAAAATATATACCTAAATGCAGGTAAATAGGTGGGTTAGGAAATAGTGATATTCTCCCGCTATTTGGAAGGAAGTGGAAACATGATACATACAATACAATTATATGTAGCTCTTAATAATAAAAATATAGATTATATAACTAAAAAATTTAATAAAAATATTAAATTTGTAACGGATGATATTGATAATATGTTTATGGCGTGCAAGTCTACAATAACAAAAAAATATAATATTTGGAGTTTATATATTGTAATAGATATTATTAAGGTATTAGGAACGCCTAAGTTTCATGAATTGGATTATCCAAGAGTACAAAATTATATAGAAGGTTATATGAACCAATATGGTCTAAATTTTAGTGATGCTACACTGATAAGAGTGGATTATAGGCTGGATGTATGTATACCTAATAAGAAGGAAAGGGAAATTCTTTTTAAAATATATAAGAAAGCTATAGAAAAATATGGTTTTAAGAAGAAGTACAGTTGTTTTAAAACTACAGTGTATTTTAATACAAGAAGTACACAAACCACTGCGTATGATAAAGAACAGGAAAGAATAAGCAATGGAAAAAATATATGTAGCTATGAAAAAAATGTAATTCGATTTGAATTTAGAATACAAAATAGGCATTTAAATAATAAGAAACATAAACAAGGTGTAGATAAGAAATTAATAAATTATTTTAACAACAAAAGCTATTTAGAGTATATGCATAAGAATTTTGAAGCAATTCTATACAAAGGAGATTATTACAAGATATATAGAGCAGAGACAATAATTAATAGAAGCAATTTATCAATAAAATATAAAAAAATGATGAGAGAGTTTTTAAGCGATGTTTCAATCCATGGAATAACATACGTTAAAAATAAACTAAATCAAGATGGAAAATTAGTATACAGCAAATATCAGTTTAACAACATAATTAAATTACTTAGTAAGCTTAATATAAATCCGATTCTAATACCTAAAAATATAGAGGCTCCCAGTGTTATTATAAATCCATTCACAGAAAATATATTTACTAATGTAGCTTAATTATAGGTTTGGATTAAAGATAATATAAAAGATTTAATTTTATAAGGGGGGGGGATTATATAAGTGATAAAAAGATAAAGTAAGGTGATTAAAATTATATTATATCGTTTTTTAGATAAAAAGTTTAGTAAGTTAACTCCAGAATGTAGTGTTAATACAAATAAGAGGGAATTTTTTTAACAGCAAATACTTAATGTCGATATAAAAATATTTTTTGATGGCATTTAAGTTATTTATGAATATTAGTATAAAATCAAGTTTTTATCTTAATAAATCTAATTATATATCAAGTTGTCTTTTATATTCATATAAAATCTTGCCACTTTTTAATATCTCAGATATAAAGGTTGTTTCATCATCTTTTAATTTAGCAACTTCTATATTAGTGTGAACTAATATATCTATAGGAATTTTTACGCCTCTTAAATACTTTCTTATTTGTCTACCTCTTTTATGTTTTTCAACATTCACATCTTTAATAATTAATAAGTCTAAATCACTATCTTCATTAGCTTTTCCATAGCAATAAGAGCCAAATAATATTATCTTATCGGGCTTAACATTAGTGACAATTAAGTTAACAATCTTATCTATATCACGATTATTTATCATGTTAATACCTCCTTTTAACATCATAATTAATTATATATTTTTTTATTAAAAAATCAATTAGAACCAAGGTGGTTTTGGTTATTTAAATCTTATAGATATTTGCTGACATTATATATTTATAAATATAATATATAAAAATAAGGTAAATTATATTTGTAATAATTCACCTTATTTTTGCTTATATATTTTTAATATTTTTTTGCATCAATTACTTAGCTGAAAAAAAGCTTTATTTATTTTTATTTAGGAAGTCTAATAGGCATTGGGATATTATATCTTGCAGTTTTAAAAACGGATACTTGTTACTACAAACAGATGTAAATTCATCATAAATTAAAGAATTAATCTTTATGTTTTTATTTAATATTTTATCTGATTGGGAGTATATTCTTTTATCCAATACTAAATAATTGTTGTCTATTGCTTCTATTAGCTTTTTAAATTTATCAAAATTATTTTTTATGTATAAAAGTTGTTCTGATAAGTTTTTTTCTTGTTGTATAGTAAAACTATTATCCTTTATAAATTTGTAGTATTTATTATCTCTTTTTATATATACATAATCGTCTTTACTCATTTCTTTACAGAAAGTAGAATAGCTTATATTAAGTTCAGATGAAACATTTTTTAAGGAATTATCAGTGTATTTTTCCAATAATTTGTTTATTATTATTACTCGCTTAGCAGTGTCAAGCTCAAAGAAATCTTTTGTATTCATATAATTATAAATCTCCTTTACTTTTGTATCTTTTTATAATTATAGTAAGCAATATATATATTTATAACTATTGCTTAAAAAAATAACTGTAGTAATTTTTAATGACTACAGTTAAATAAATAATTTAATTATTTATGTGATAATATTTCTATTCTTTCCAAGAGCTTAATTAATAAAAACGTTATTTGGCTATCTTCAAATATATTGTCAATTTTATTTTCCTTGTAAGGTTTAGTATGGCAAGAGTATGTTGCTAACTTTAACATATGATATTGATTAGCCCCATAAAAATCACTTAAAGTTTTAAGTGTAAAGGCAGAAGGATTACATCTTTCGCCTTTTTCTAATCTGTAAATGTATGAAGCACTAATTTGTGTTTTTTCTTCTACATCTTTTAATGATAGTTTGAGAGTTTTTCTTATATTTTTTAAATATTTTCCAAGTTCATTTTCCATTTAATACACCTCTTCCATATAAGCCAACGTGTGACACCTGTTTTATAGTAGTTATTGATATTATAGTAGTGTAATCACATAGTTTATAACATAAATGTTTAAAAAATTATGATTTTGTAGTGTTATATTAGATTTGTAAGTAAGATAAATAGCACAATAAATTATGAGGATTTATCGTACTACCGATACTGTGTTAAGAAACAGAAAATACAATGGTAAACAACAAGATATATGGAAATCATGCAGAAAGATTTTTATTAATGAGGATACTTACAAGAGCGAGAATATGTAGTAGAAGAGGTATTTCTAATGAACAGGTATGAGGAAGCAATAGAAATAAAAAACTTTAACGTTTGATGTTAGGTAGCCATTCTTGCGTAAAAACAGCAGGCTTTAGAAAAGTTAAACCAGTATTTGTATATCAATACATGTTATTTCAAGTTTGTGATATAATTAGAATATAAACTAACACAATTTGCAACTAAATTGTAAATTTATTGTAGTTAATCGTTATAAGTTAAATATAGTATATTTTATGGATAAAATAATTATCAAAAGTTAATAAAGTAACAATTTTTGCAATGTAGAAGGAGGGATTTATATGAGAGAAAACTATACTGCTGATTGGGCGTTTGCGATTATTAATTCAATAGAGAAAACGGTTCAGGATAATTTTCCTAAAGAATTACATGATTGGCCTTTAATTAAGACTTTCAATTTTGAACCATATATTTTAAAGGATGAATTTATGATCTTTATTTTAAAGGACAAACTATCAGGAATAGTTTCGGGACCAAGCGTAGCTAATATTTTTGATTATAATGATGTTTCGTTAAGAGAACCATCTGTAGAAAATATTAAGGAATGGCAAAGATATTTGATTGATAAATATTCGTTAAGAGCTCAAGATGCTGTATTCATTATTCCCATAGTTGACTCGGGTAAGAATGTAGAAAGTGATTGCAAATTATGGTCAGATACATTTAAAAAATTATGGAGTATGCAACTTAATAATATTGTTGAGCAACATTATTATTATAAGAAAGGAATTAATATTATGAGTGATTTTTATTTACCACCAGGGTATAAATTCTTAAGGGAAGAATGTGTAAATTTTTTTAGGGATAATCCTAACTACAACAAGAATATTTTTATTATGACAAGATTTGTTCCAGGAAATAAACTATTAGAGAAGCTTGATACTGAGTTAAGAAATGTTTTAATTTCGCAAGGATTCAACCCTATTCGTGCTGATGATAAGATGTATATGAAGGACAGAAATTTATGGAACAATGTATGTGTTTATATGTTATGTTGTAAATTTGGAATAGCAATCTTAGAAGACCGAATTGTAAATGAATTTAACCCAAATGTTGCATTAGAATATGGATTTATGCGTGCTTTAAATAAGCAAACTTTAATGCTCTCTGATTCAGGTTTTAGAAATTTACGTGCAGATATAATTGGTACATTAAGGGAAAATTTTGATATTACTGATATTGAAAATACAATAGCGGAACCTATAAAAAAATGGATTAATGAGTTAGAACTGTAGATTTAAAGTTATAACTAATCAATTATTAAATAAGAGCTAATAGAATTTTTTAATGTTATATTATTTAAATAAATCTGAACTAAAAACTAACGAGCACAATAACATTATTATGCTTGTTAGTTTCAGTAGTATATGATGATATCAAAATGTGTAAAAATACAGTTCATAGTCGGATTTGCGACTACATGAGGTATGCTTAACAATTCATATTTAGAATTTTTTATAATATACAATAAGCTTTTTTATTGTATAAAACATTAGTTATAAGTAAATAACAAAATCATCCTCATTAAACCCTATTTTATTAATTAAAGCTAAAAGATTTGTTTTTTTGGCATCAGAATTAAAATTAGTATTTATAAAAAAATTAGTATCGGCTAATTGAGGTGAATTTCCATGAAAATCATTTGAGTTAACTGAAAACATCCTCTTATTTGTAATTAATTCGTCATTTACTATATCTATAAAAACCTCTGGATCAAAGTTGTAAATTATATTAATTATTTCTAAATATAAATTAGTTATATCTTTTATTGGGTGTTTTTCATCCATAAAAGTAAAATACTTAGGTTTTTTGCCCTTCCAATCATCCTCAAAATCTAATATAACATTATAATCACTTTTAGAATCTTTGATTTTAGGAGTTGGCCAAATTTCAATTGATTTATCAATAAGGCTTTTAGCTCTTTTAACAATTTCACATTCATTCCAAGTATCTAAGTTTCTTAAGCCTTTATTTAACCAACATGAACTATCTTTGTATCCACCAGCTATATCTCTTTTTTCTGTAAAAAACTTATTTCCCATTTCAGAGTTATACCGTGTGAGTGATAAATTTCCAATTGTATGAAGGTATTTACTATGAACTTGTTTCCAATCACTACCTAATGCACTTACCCATTTATCAGAAAGATTGGTTGATTGTGGCATAATATGTTCTATTGTAAATTCATCAATATTTAGTATTTCCTTTGAGCCAAAGTTTTCAATCTTACTTAAAATAAATTTCCTATTTGATGGATTTAAATTATAAATATCTTTTAATATGAACTCATTTTCAAACTCTTTGTCCCTTGGAAATCTTTGATTACCTTCTCTACTCATTAGTATTTTTTCTGCTGAGTCTATATAATTAGTGATTTTTATATTTTTAATGAGGTTCAAAAATATTTTGCTTAACGAATTAGTTGGAGCTGAACAAATAATTCTTCTTATAATACAGCTTTCTATTAAACTTAATATATGTAAAAGTTCATCTTGATTAATTAATTTCGTTTCATAGTCAAAATAAAGTTTTAATAATAAAGGATACACTACTTTCACATCTAATTCATAAAAATCCTTAAAGTATTGATTGATTTTTGCATTGTTTTCCTGCTTCTTAATAATTTTTTCGTATATAGTTGAATATATGTATAATTCTTTAATTAATTTTTCAATATCATTTTCTAAATGTGAAAAGTTATCTGTAAAGTATTTTTTAAACTCACTATATACTTCTGTTTTTTTAGGTATTCGTTCGTGCTTTATTGTTAAATAGTCTCTAATAAATTCTGATAACTCTTCTTTATTTTCTTTTAATTTATTTTCAATTTCAAACCAAAAATCATTATAAATTCTGCTTTGAAATTCTATTTTCAAGTCCATTAATAAATAATTCCTTATTAAATCAGCTTGAGTTAATTTAACTCCAGTAGAATTTAAACTTTCAAATATAAGTTGAGGATCATCCTGTGTTCTTACAAGGGAAACATCAACTATCATTAGTTTTGCTATTCCATCGTATAGCTTATCTATGTCAATTGACTCTCTTTTTATAGTTTCATAAAAATATTTGTAATTTGAGTAGATATTATGTGTGCAATCATTTATAATGTCACTTTTAATTAATTTAGAATATATATCTTTATCGTGTTTAGTTAATTTTAATTTTATATAATCATTTCCGTATTTATTTTTGTACGTGTTATTTATTAAGTATTCATTAAATAATTCATCAGAAGTTGTGTCAAATTTATTAAGGTCTTCTTTTAAATAATTGCTCATTGCAAGTAATAATAGTGATACTGTTGTTATTCTTTGCTGACCATCAATAATACTTAGCTGATTTAGTTTAGTTGCTTGATAATATTCATCAGTTAGATAAACAATTGAACCTATAAAATGAGTTTTATTTTCAAATTTACTTACTCTTATAATGTCATCTAACAATTGCTTACAATTTAGTCTTGTCCATTTGTAAGTCCTTTGATATACAGGTATTACAAATTGTTGCTTAGGTTGTTGCATAAATGATAACATACTTGTTTCTACAGCTTTCATACTAAATACACCTTATTTCCCTAATATACTTATATATCAAAACAATAACATATTTTGTAATGTAGTACAAATAATTATTTTGATTTTTAATTTATGATATATAGAGTATTTATATAAGTATGATATAAACGAAAGGCATCAAGGTTAACGTTTAGAACAATCTAAAATGATATCAATAAAAAATAAAGTTAATAGCATATAATAAATTAAAACTTCTAACTTATTCAATTAAAATGTCATTAAGTTTCTTCAATCTTAAGTTATAATTACTAATCCATGTTGTGAAAATTTCTTCTTTTAAAAACTCATACATTTTTGATGTATCTTTTTTTTTATTAAAGTTTGATACTGCGAAAAAATATTTTTCTGCATGTTTATCAGAAAAGAAAATAGGTGGGATATTTTTAGATATAAGCAAGTAATTTATAAACACTTTGTATAGCTCTTGATTGCAATATTGTAAATGAGAGCTGTATTTAAAAAACAGGCAATAGAATTTACTAATAATATTTAATTCATTAACATTACTTTTTTGTAGATTTATATTGTTAATTAGTAATATTAAAGAGTTTTCTGTATATGTTTCAGCTAAAGTTTTCTTTTTAATAGTATCCTTTGTAAAAATGTTTTTTGTTAAAATATCGTAAAAACACTTAATTAGTTCTATAGATAATTTTGTTTTGTTTGTTTTACTTAATTTAAAGAACATTTCGTAAATTTCTTTATAATTTTTTATACGGCAAAGTATTGAGGACTTTATTTTTGGGTTGCTAAAAGTTTCACTTATAAAAATAGAGTTAATATCGTGTAGTAGTAAATTTTTATCATATATTTTGATTGAGTAATAAGTGAACTTTATAAAAAATTTACTAACCAATTCATCAGTTACATTTGCTCTCCATATTTTTAAATATTCATCAAAAGTAGTATTGTATCTAAAGTTTGAAGACATTACACTTCACCATCCCTTTTGTTAATTAAAATACAGTTTTACTAAAAGTATACCATTGTTTCTTAGTATTATACGTAACAAGATTAACAGTAAAAATATTTGTAATTATATTAGTAGTAATTAATTTATTCCTTATACAAGATTTTTTGTGTATCGTAAATTATAATTTACAAAAAACGTGTAAATTTATATTATGAGAATTTACTTAAAATTTTATTCAACTTTTTACGAATAAAATTTAAATTTTTGATAATAACTAAAGCATAAGTAAAAAGATGACAAAAGGGGAGGATAATTATGCAAAATAGAAGTACATATTTAAGAAAAAAAGAAAAAATAAAAGCTAAGATTCAAAAATGCTATATTAAAATTATGTTAGAAATGCGGGAGAAAAGAATAAGCTTTAAAAAAATCGAGGAGGTCAGTTTTGAAGTATTTAGTAAGGTTGTTGGAGATAAGAAGGTTCCCATTTTAACACATAGCGCCGTATATAGAATAATGAAGGTGCAAAGAGAAGTGATGTTGGATACGTTTTCTGCTCTTGTTTTTTCTTTGATTCAATGTGGAATTAATAAAAAGCTAATTAGACAACTCGTAACTTTAAATAAAGCTTACTATGGTTGGGATATTATAGAAAGAAAGATGGGGTATAAAAATGCTTAAATCACACTTAATAGAATTTTTTGTGTATAAGAATCCAAATTGCATACGAGAAGTATTAAACTTAGATGAGATAAAAAAAGTTTACATGCAAGTTAAACTAAAAAATGGATTGAAACGAGACCTTGTAATTGAAACTTCTACAGATGTTGTTTTAATAGAAGTTATGTTAAAGGGAGATACTGTATCCACGCATGTCGATTATTTAGAAAAGGATGTTAATTTAATAGGTTACAAACATGCAAAATGTGTAATATTAACAGATTATCCGCTTAGTTTGCATGTCAAATATAAATTTAGAAGTGCAATTGATGGGCATTATATTAATTTATATAATATAATCATAGATGATAAAAAAAATATGAAGTGTAATGGAGACATAAATGTATGGAAGTGGAAAGAAATTGAAAATATAAAATTTAATGATTTAGTTAACTCTTTTGGTAAAAATACAGAGTTGGTAGAAGTCATTGAGTACATTAGACGATACTGTTTCTATAAGAATTTTCACAATTTTGCTTTTTGTAATGAAAAGTCACAATCATTTGGAAGTGGGGTTGAAGACTTGAATTTTTACATAAGTGCAGATACTATTGCACTTAAATTTAGCACATATTCAAAATTTAACAGAAATAAAAATGTTATGAACAATATTCTAAATACAGTAGGTGCATGGAGAGAAAATAAAACTCATAATGGAATTTATATACCTGCAAAAAAAACAAAAAAAACAATTAATATACTTAATAGAACAATAGAGTTTTTAGATGACAACAAGAAAAAATTTGTCAAATAGATTAGTGAAATATGAATGGAGTGGTGTCAATGTGTGAAACTTTAGCAATAGCGTTAATTACTATAGTGGCATTAGTTTGCATGGTAGTAATAACATGTGTATATATAAAATTCATGCTTAACGTAATGAAATATTCAAGCAGAGACAAATAACATAAATAAAACGTTAATAGATATTTTTATATATTATTTAGCTTTTGGAATTTTGGTAGGGTCGCGCTTATTATATCGAATTCAATAGGCTATACAATAATAATATGTAAAAAGAGAAGAGTTGTATGACAAAAGGTAGAAAAAATAAATTTGGATATTGAGTACAAAATAATACCCAAATTTATTTCTTCAATATTGAGATATTGCAAAAAATTATTTTATATATAAGAATAGTAGCTACTTTTTCGTATTTGCCAATCTATAGACTCACCTATTGAAGGTTGTCTCAAATTTAATTCAAAAAGTTCTGTGTAATATGTTTCCTCTAAAGTAGCTATCTTAGTTCCAGTAACTTTTGAAACATATGCCAGATTAGCCATTGATTTTACTAAATTACTAATGGCAGTTTTCATAACTGGTTCAATAGCATAAGTTTTGCTTTCTTTGCTAATATCATCAATTCCAACAATGTTTTGTTCTTTAATAAATGTACAAAACCAACTATTAAGTCTTTCTTCTGTAAACTGATTGTTTATAATATATTTAAATATTTGCTCGTCTTCTTTGATTGGTCTACTTTGTATTGTTTCACCTAATTTGAAAGCTTTCTTTAAATCATGTCTTAATGCATTTGGAACTGAAACTTCTACATCATTTACATTAACTTTTCTTATATTTTCACTAAAATCAGAATATTTAAGGTTTCCAATTATTTGTCTTTTAGCAGGAGCAATTAAAGTCAATTTAATAAATAAATTAAGGACTGTGAAGTGTATATAGCGCTGTTTAAGTTGAGGCCCTTTTATAGAAGAATATTCTATATCTAAATAACTATCTAATTTTGAAAGTATATCTTTCATAGTTTCTACACTGAAAGTTCCCCTGCTTACTTTCTCTGCTAATTGAAATGTATCAGATAAATTGTTTTTATATTTTTCATAGTTCATTTGAGAAAAAATATCTCGTGATTTTCCTGTATTAAGCAAGTAGTCATAGAAATTTTTTAATGACTCTAAATGTAACTCCATACTTGATACAGATAAAATTACTCCTCGTTTAACGTAATGTCCCACGCAATTGGTAACATCTTCAATGGATATATTATTAGGAGTATCAGATTTTTTAATATATTTTAAATAATCTATAAATTTATTTACGTGATTTTTATATTTAGTTCCTTTATCTTTAAAATATAAGTCTCTCCATTTTTCCATCTCTGTAATCATATTTATCGCCCCTTTTATGTTAAATATAATAATAGTATGTAGTCTACTTATCAGGTACATTATAACATATAAAGTTAAACAGAGGATATTAACACTATACTGTTAAATTTTAATGTACCATACTATTTAAATAAGTTAAAACAGGAGGTTAATAAAGATTGATGTTAAGAAACAAAAATATATTTTTGCTAACATTTTGCTAACGTAAGTGATTTAAAAAGATTATATTATATTAGTTTATATTTAAAATACATTGTGGTAAAAGTGAGTAATATCAATGTATAATAGAATACTGTTAATTTAAATTAAGAAGTGTTTAAAATAAGGGATAGGTTTCCTAAACCGCGTGCCGTAGGTTCGATTCCTATCGGGCGCACCATGATAAAAGCCAGTAATTTAGCGGATTACTGGTTTTTTTAATATTATTTTAGTGATTTTAAGGATTTTGGTTGTCTAATCCAAAATCGCATGCTTTTTAAATCACTATTTTTTATAAAAAATTTTGGGCTTTCTTTATTTAATGTTTTTACATCTCTATGTTTATGGTTTATAAGCGTTTAGCTTAGATGATACTGTGCTATCTCCTAGAAGTTCAGAGATTAATTTCTAAGATTAATAATGGAGTTGTGCGTGTATTTTAAATCATGAAATCTTATAATAGTAAGGGAATACTTCTTTAATTCAACCAAATATATACAATTTAGATGCCGAACCGGTGCTGATGGTGTTTTTCAGTAATGGTACAAAGTTAGCAGTATAAAAAACTGGCGACCTAAACTGGAGCTTGTTTCGGATGGTATTGTAGGGGCGTCAGAATATGGCCAAAGTTAATAGATTATAATTGCTAGGTTATAGAAAATTATAGTCTTTTTATTTTAAAAATTATTAAATCAGAGGAATGGAAAGAATATGAATACAATATTATTAAATCAAATTATAGCGCCACTAATAGGACCGGCAATTGTTGTAGTTTTATTATTAGCTAAAAGCAATTTTAACGTTTTTTTTATTAACACATAAAGATTTTATGGACAAGCAAAATAAAGTTTTACAGGATACTCTAGGAACACAGCAATACAATACTGATAGGCAAATAATAAAAGATTCGGTGCATGCCGCAGAACAAATGGAAAAAGAGTTCAAATGGACAGGAGAGTTAAAACATTCAAAAGTGTTAGAACTTATAGAAGGTAAAACAGGACTTAGCGACGAGGACATATTTAATTTAATAAAAGCTGTAGTGTTAGAAGTTAATAGCCTACAAAAATGATAAATGTCTAGTGAGTTAATTCTTGCTAGGTTGTTTTTGACTATATGGTACAAAATCGGTAAAAGTAAAACTTTTAGTTTGTTTAGCTTTGTGCAAATATATTGGTTTGCATGCAATAATAAATAAATGTTTGGTGAATTTTTTACATTGATTGCATAATATTTGCATATATGCTATTGTATTAATAGTTAATATTAACTAGTTTTAAACAAAAAAGGAATGATATTTTATGAAAACTAAATTTTTAAAAAAATTATCCCTCGCTTTAATGCTAAGTTTTAGTGCTGTAATAGTTGGACAAAGTTTCACTGTTAATGCCGCAGTTAAAAATCAAACACAGACTTCAATTATTCAATCTAAAACAATAGAGCAATCATCAATAACATGTAATAATCAAAATATTAGCGTTACAGTTGTGGAAGATAATGCAAACTTCAAAGAGGTTAAAGTTACAAATGGCAATAAAATTAGCATAGTAAAATATGATAAAAATGCCAATACAGCTGTTTTAAATGGAAATACCAAAGTTGATTTTAACAAAAAAAATCAAATTCATACAAATTCTTATGTGGCTGATTCTACTACTGATTTAACTAAAATTTATTCTTATACTGCTCTTACTTATGGTGGATGGTGGATGGTAAATGCCGAGGATGGTTATAAGTGTGTAAAAGAAACGACAGTAAATCCAGATACGAATGAAGCAAATTCAGTTCCTTTACAAGCTTTTAGGACAAGTGTGAACAATTTAAAAGGATATGAAATTGCCGCAGCTGCTGCTTATGGTACCGCTACAATTTCTATTATTGCAGGTATAATAAATACACCTGAGACCTTAGGAGTGTCTGATATAGTTGCTATTGTAGTAGCGGCAGGTGCTCTCTTATCCGAAGTACCTATTTTGTATAATGTTTATACTTCTAAAAAAGATTGTAATTTTTATTTTAATAGAATAAGAACCCTTAAAACAAATAATCTTTAAAATATTATGTATACTATTTTATTAATATTATTTTATATACTAATTGTACTTGGATGTATTTTAAATTTCATAAAATGCAGAAAGTTATCCGATAAAAAAAAGAAATATTTTATATATTTTATGATACTTTTTATTTTTATAGGCTTTAGTATATGTTTATATATTTTAACTACTATTTAGAATATCTTTTATAAGGAAGTAAACACGAATAATAAATTTATAGGGGCAATACTAATACATTATTAAATAAAGAGGACATTGGAAATACAAAAGTATACCTTTGTCCTTTAATCATTGCCTTGTTTTTAATATGCCCGCATATATCGCATACTATAAGAAATTTTAAAATCCAAATGGAATATTTAAAAGATATTTAGTACATATGATACTGGATGAAAAGGTATTACACCTAAATTTAAAGTATTACCATAATTAAAAACCAACCCTGAAAATAAAAACATTACGCATAGTGATAACACTAGTGGTAATTTACTTTTTTTATTTACCATAATATAACCCCTCGCTTTACTTAAATTTTAAAGAAAAATTAGCAATTTCTAAAATTTCAGTACTCATTTTACTATAAAAAATCATTAGTTTATACATAATTTCATTGTCAATTTTACCTCGTTTGCTGGCTACAAAAAAAGCTTTTTCTTTAATATTCTTCATTTTTTCAATGCTATTTTGAATTGTATACATATCTATTAAAGCACACATCGCATTATTTTCCAAAACATAATTTTTTTGTATTTCACAAAAATCTAAAGCTTTTAAATAATATTGTTCGGATAACTCTAAAATATCAAGCTTTTTATATATCTCACCGATTTGAAAATAAATATCAGGGACATGTTCACAATTAATATTTAAATTTAATAATTGATTAATTGCAATATTAAGTTTTTCGAGTGCTTCATCTTTCTTGTTAACATCTATGCATACATCAACGATATTAGTTAATATAACTAACCTTTTTTCTAAATCATTTACGCTAGTCAAATTTAAAATTTGATTAAACACCTTAAGAGCTTCATGTTTCTTATCAATTTTATAAAAGCATACAGCCTTATTATTTAAAATTTTAATATGCATTGAAGTATCATTGTTTTTTTCTGATAACTCCTCGGCTATTTTAATATGATGCAATGCACGTTCAAAATTATTTATGCACAAATAACCAAATGACATGTTGTATCTAAAAATAATTGTATCTTTAAGTGACATATCATCAAATCGACTTAACGCAAATTCACAACATTCAATACTCTTTTCATAGTTCCCCATATATCCGTAAACCATAGATAACTTTCTAGAAAGTGATAATAGTTCGTTATCTAAAAACATTCTACTAATTAAGGCTGAAGCCTTTTCATAGTATACAGCACTTTTATACATTTCATTGTTAGTACAATAATAATCTCCTGCAAGTTCATAAATCATTAGTTTTTTATCTCTAATATCCCAATCAATTAAAAAACTTTCTGCTTTCTTTAGTGTTTCTATGAAACTACCATCTCTAGATATTACCAATGTTTGCAATTCAGATGTATAATTATCAAGTACCTTTGTAGCTTGTACAATTTGATTTTCCATTAAGTATTCAACAGTTTCAGTAACCTTGAAGTTCTTTTTCTTACCAAGTTCTTTTAAATTTTTTATAACAATTTCTGCTGTCTTTTTAGTTATATTTGCTACACCAGTTTCTATTTCACTTATTAAATTTCTTGTTATGTCATTTCCAGAAATTTCGTCTTGCTTTAGGTCATATTTTTTTCTAATTGCTTTTAATTTATCACCATCACTAACAACTATATCATTTTTCATTATTTTATATTCACCCCAGCTTATTTACTTTATTTATTTAATAATAACATTAAGGGGAAAATATGTAAATAAATTTAAAAAGTTGGTAAAGACTTTTTCTTCCATTATACATTTTGATTAATATATGCATTTAAGATAAAATATAAAAATGTAAATAAATAATATGAAATTAAACGTTCTTCAAGAAAGGAGAAAGTTTTTAAAAGTACAAAAAAGATTTTCTAAACTGCGTGGTGGTAGTTCGATTCTTCTCGGGCGCACCAAGGATAAATCTTGTAATACTAATGCGTTACAGGATTTTTTATTTTTTGAGAAATGCGTTTGAAATGCTAAATTGAATTTGAAGATATCAGTTAATTATGTTGGTAAGGTTATAGCCGTATTTCATATTGTAGCAGTGAGGAATAAGATTACATATTATGTATTGAGAAATTTGATGAGAAGGTGATTAAATGGAACCGTCTTTTTTATTTCCTAATGTAAATCCACCTGCTAGAAATAAAGTACAAATGCAGAAAAGAAAAATTAGACAAAGCCTTTTTAGGGTTATATATATTTGGCATAAGAATGGAACTGGATTTTGGGCATGGATTGCGGAGAAAAATTGTATGTATATTAACGGTTATAAATGGAATGGGCATAACTGGGTTAAATTTAGAATGAGCTTAAACAGCATTAGTGATTTTAAAGAATTATAATCCTAGAATAGTCATAAAGTAAAAATGGGTTCAATATTTTAATATAATTTATGGTACAATTAGGGGGATTATTTTTATATACGAGGTAAATAAATATGATAGATATACATGAAGATAAAATTATTAAGGAATTAAAAATTGACTGCGAAAAATGCTTTGGATTGTGCTGCACGGCATTATATTTTTCAGCTTCAGAAGGTTTTCCAAACAATAAGGATGCTGGTAAGCCGTGTATAAATTTGCAGTCAGACTTTACTTGTTCTGTTCATAAAAAGCTTAGTGATAAGGGACTTAAGGGTTGTACTGCTTACGATTGCTTTGGTGCTGGTCAAAAGCTTGCCCAAGTTACATTCAAAGGACAAAGCTGGAGGGAAAATAAAGAAAGCGCTAATAAGATGTTTGAGGCATTTCTAATTATGAGACAGCTTCATGAAATGATGTGGTATCTTATAGAAGCTTTTAATTTGCAAACAAATAATGAAGTTAAGAAAGATATAAGTTTACTTATAGAAGAGACTGAAAGGTTTACTATTCTTGATGTTGATTTGCTTGTCGCAGTAGATGTAGAAGCTCATCGTGACAAGGTTAACTTATTACTTAGAAATACCAGCGAGTTGATACGCGCTAAGGCTCATAGTGGAAATAAGAAAACTAATTGTCATAGAACGGACTATTTTGGTAAAGATCTTAGAAAGGCAAATCTTAGGGGGGCAGACTTAAGAGGAGCATGTCTTATTGCAGCAAATCTTAGAGGTGTGGATTTAAGTTCAGCAGATTTAATTGGCGCAGATTTGAGGGATACTGATTTTAGCGGAGCTAATTTAGCAAATAGTATCTTTCTTACACAAGCTCAAATTAATGCGGCAAAAGGTGATTTGCGTACAAGACTGCCTAAAATGATAGTTAAGCCAAGCAACTGGAAAGATTAAAGATAAAGCAATTTATACAGTAACTCATTATTGATACTGTCTTGTTTTATACACGAATTTTATAGATTATGATTAAATAATTTTTTATTGAAGCAGCAATACTTTATAACAATAACCTTGACGTAAAGGTTATTGTTATATATTATAAGCTTTGGCAGGTGGTAACATGGAGAAGAAGTATTACAGAATTGAGGATGTGGCAATCAAAACTGGTTTTACTAAAAGAGCTATACGATATTATGAGGATATTGAATTTAAAAAGCATTTTTAGAGGAGAAAAAAACAAGGATAATGTACTTATTGAAAACTCTATAAGATCAATTGAAGATCAACTAAAACTTATCGAGGAAAAAGAGAGGACTTTAAAAAAAGTAAAAGGCAAGGTTGTTGAGATTTTACAAAAGTTAAAAACTATGAACAATTAGGAGGAAATATAGTGAAAAATGATAATTATAAATGGATTGCACTTTCGTGTACCACAATAGGTGCACTTTTTTCCGTGTTAAGTGGAAGTACGCTTTTGATTGCACTTCCTGTTATTATGAAAGACTTGAATGCAAGTATGAGCGTTGTAACTTGGATTCTTATGGGGTATATGCTTGCAATGACTATATTAGTGCCTTCAATAGGACGAATGGCAGATATGGTTGGAAGAAAAAAGCTTTATGTAAGTGGGTTTGCACTATTTACATTTGCATCTTTTTTATGTGCCATTTCTAGGACAGGAGTGCAACTTTTAGTATATAGAATGATTCAAGCCGTAGGAGGTTCTCTAATGGTTGCCAATAGTACGGCTATTGTTGCAGATGCATTTCCTAAAAAGGAGCTAGGAAAAGCTTTAGGAATTAATACTATGATTATAAGTATAGCTTCTATTGTGGGACCTATTCTAGGAGGATTTTTAATAGGCGTTGGTTGGAGAAGTATATTTTACATAAATATACCAATAGGAATTGTGGGAACACTTTGGGCTGCTTTTCAGCTTAAAGAAAGCAGTGTACTTACAGATAAAAAGAAATTTGATATTAAAGGGACTATAACCTTTTCCACTGGAATGATGGCATTATTAGTAGCATTAACTTTTGGTGGTTTTGTTGGATGGATTAATGTGACAGTGATTGGACTTATGATAGCAGCTATCATATTATTGTGTCTATTTATACATATAGAAAATAATACAGATGAGCCAATGCTTGATCTAAAACTTTTAAAAACAAGGGTGTTAGCTTTTGCATATGCAAGCAATCTTTTGAATGGTATAGCTAGAGGTGCAGTTACATTTCTTTTGATTTTCTTCTTTCAAGGAGTTAAGGGGATTGATCCTATTATGGCTGGGATATTATTAGCACCATTTGCTATATCAATGATGGTTGTGTCTCCAATTAGTGGTTATCTATCTGACAAATATGGCGCAAGAGTTTTAAGTTCTGCAGGATTGCTTATTTCTGCTGTAGGGCTTTTAGGGATGATGTTTATAACAGCACATACATCGACCTTTGAACTTGTTATATACATGCTTATAATGGGTTTTGGGTCAGGAATGTTCTTTTCTCCAAATACTAGTGCAATAATGGGTATGGTACCTCCAGACAAAAGGGGGGTAGCCGCAGGTTTGAGAACAATGGCTACCAATGCTGGAAATGTGTTAAGTATAGCTATTTCAATGGCAATAGTATCTTCAAGTATATCTCCAAAAGCTATGCAGGCATTATTCGTTGGTACGCAGGTAGGTTCTAAAGGTATATCAGTTGGACAATTTGTGGGTGGGCTTAGAATAGCATTTACGATATCCTTTATTTTTAGTATTATAGCAGCTGTGATTTCTTATTTAAGAGGTAATGAGCCAGAGATTAATGAGGAAGTTGCTTAATAGTATAAAATATAGTTCAAGTTGCGTTTGAAGGACATGAAATAGACCTCCGAAAAATTAATAACAGTAGGTAACACCTGTTACGTATTATTAATCATAATAAGGTTATAATATGATTAATAAATTTGAGGAGGTCTAATTATAGTTATGGATAGCTTAATTAAAAATATAGAGTTTTCAAAAGTAGTTAATTTGAAGGAATTGGTATCATATCAGGAAGGTCAAGTTATAAGTAGAACTATTGCACAAATACCTTCAGTTAATGTTACGCTATTTTCATTAGATAAAGGAGAAGGCATTAGTACTCATGTAACTCAAGGAGATGCCATGGTTCAAATATTGGATGGTGAAGCTGAAATCACTATAGGTGACAATACCTTTACTGTTAAAGAAGGAGAAACAATAATAATGCCTTCTAATGTTCCTCATGGGCTTGAAGCTGCTCAAAGATTTAAAATGCTTTTAACTGTTATAAAGCACTAAGGATATGTAGATATACCAGTTAAAATAGCGAAATTACATATACTAAATGAATCCTGTTAAATTAGAATTTGATACAGAGTACAGAGTACAACTAAGGATGATTTTTCTTCGTTATCACTACGAAAAATCTCAAAACTTATTTTTTTATTGCTGCGCAATTGCACCATTTATGGCGCTCAGCGAAGCTGACACCATTTAAATTTAAGATTTACCTGAGGGAATCGAAAGGTAAATCATCATTCACTGTACTCTGTACTCCGTCATCTGTACTCTGCTCGACAAATTGAACTATAGTGCAGTTTCTCTTTTTAACTTCAAAAGTGCAAATGAAAAACTTATTGTACAAAGTAATATAAATACTCCAGATAGAAGCAATAAGTTACTCCAATCAATAAAACTACCTAAAATTAGGCTGCGTAGACAGTTTATAATATGAGTAAATGGATTTAGAATTACTGCAATTTTTAAGCCGCCAGAGATACTATTCATTGGGAATAATGCCGTACTTGTAAAAAACATGGACAGCACAATTAGGTTCATTATGGTTTCATAGATTACTTCATTAGGAAGGCAAAGACTAAGAGTATACGATAACCCTGACATAAAAAATGCTGTAAAGAAAATAAGTGGAAGCATAACAAGCAATCCAGTAAATCCAGATGCGATACGTACTGACAAAAATATTGATAATAAAAGCATGATTATTATTTCAATGAAAGATAAAAAAACTGACTCTAACATTTGACCAAGAACAATGGAACTTCTTTTTACAGGGGCTATTAATATTCTATAGAAGCTACCTTTAGATTTCATTATGAAATTCAGATAGCCACCACTGCTGCAGCAAGCGAGTGTGACGAGTACCATAATACCAGGGAGAATAAAGGCAGTATAGTTGCTTTTAGATACGTTTTTCATAGAATTACCTGCTATTGAACTATATAAAACTAGCCAAATGAGTGGCTGTATAATAGTAAGTAGAATTGAAATTGGATTTTGAAAGCGCCACTTCATATTGCGCCATAAAATATTTATTGTTTCCATTTCATTAGCTCCTTTCTGCTTCAGTTAACTTCAAGAATATATCTTCAAGGCTTGGCTGAAGGATTTCTATAGATTTGAAAGAGATACCATTTTCTAAAAGCCACTTATTGATATTTTCAAAAGTTTTTTGGCTATTTTCAATATCGGCAAAAATAGAGTTCTCGCGGATATTTGCTGCCGAAAGTAGGTGTGATTTTAAGAGATCTTTTGAACAATTTTTTGCCTCTGATAAATTAGAAAAACCTATGCGAAGTATGTTTTGATTAGTATACTTACGCAAACTTTCAGGTGTTCCATAAGCCAATTCATGACCTTCCTTCATAATGCAAATATTATCACTAAGTTTATCAGCTTCTTCTAGATAATGTGTGGTTAGAAAGATAGTTGTTTTAAAATCATCTCGAATTTTTTGCATGATTTTCCACATAGCTTTTCGAGAAACAATGTCCATACCAACTGTTGGCTCATCTAAGAAAAGTATCTTAGGCATTGATACCATGTTCATAGCGATGTCTAAACGTCGTTTTATACCGCCAGAATATGAGGCAACGGGATATTTTAAATATTGTGATAAACCAAAACTATCAATGAGAGCTTTACTCCTTCTTCTTGCTGTAGCAGTATCTACTTTGTAAAGCCTGCTTTGAAACATCATATTTTCCATAAGGGATAGATGTTCATCAATAGAAATATTCTGTGCAACGCAAGCAATTTGCGCACGAATCCAGGTAGGGTCCTTACATAAATCTCTATCTAATACAGTTACATTTCCAGAAGTAGGTTTATAAAGAGTTGTTAATATATTTATAAGAGAAGATTTGCCTGCACCGTTTGGTCCAAGCAAGGAAAAAATTTCCCCACAGTTTACACTGAAACTTAATTTGTCTAAGGCTTTGACACCATTTTTATATTGTTTAACTAATTTATTAATTACAATTGCATGCATATTATTCTACCTCTTTAATTGGGAATATGATTTCTGTAACATACTTATTAGGATTACCTTTCAATAACATGCCAGGTCCCTTAATGTATACTTCTCTAAAAGGGAACTGTAAAATGAGACTATTCTCTTTTGCATAACGGTTAATTGCCTCATATCCATAATTCATAGTTTCATAAGGACCAATGTGAGTAACGCAAACAGCTTTTACTCGAGGTATTTCTTTTATTGTAATACCATTATTGTTGGGTGTTTCAGCAGTAGGAACACATAAATCCATTTCTCCAATTTTAGTTTCTTGATTCATAACATAATAACATATAAATGGTGCACCATTTGATTTTCCATGAATGGCTTTAAATACACTTGGAAATACCTTATTTGCGTCAGTAGCAATTCCTTTGTATTTTATAAAGGCAACTCTTATTGGTTCAATATCTCTAATTTCAATTTCATAATTCATTTATTTTACACCTCGTTCTTTTTTTATTGCGATCCAAACTTCTGTATGGCCACTTTTTGATCCGTTAGCATCTAATGGATAAACTTCTATATCAGGAAGCTCTGCATATTCATAACCAGAAAAGGGAAGCCATTCTGTAAGGAATCTTTTAAATATTGTTTGAACTGATTCTTTAAAGTGACCATTACATTGAAAGATTGCCCATGTAGCAGCTGGAATTTCAAATTCAACCATATCACAAGGTACGGGTTTGTCAGTTGGAGCTGCGATATAATAATAAATATTTTCTGGATTTGTATATGCGGTAACTCCTAAAATGCCATGTGGGTCCTTATTTGTAAGTTCACAAATCCTTGAAAATAGTGTACTTTTGAGCATTTTACTCCAAAATACAGGGACAGTTTTTTGATTTTTTTCCATGTCTTCCTCAAGAGGAATTTTAACGCCTACAATTCGCATTGCTTTTTTAGTCTCAATTCTATAGCTCATATTGTCGCCTCCTGTAACTAAAATTGAAAATTTGATGGGCAGATAAGCATTTAATAAGGCTCCTGGTACTCGGGCAGCAGTTGGGGAAATACCGTGAACACTTTGAAATGCACGATTAAAGGCTGTTGGCGATTTATATCCGTATTTCAAACCTATATCCATTACCTTCATGCCACTTCCTTGCAAATCAAAGGCAGCTGCTGTCATTCGCCTGCGTCGTATATACTCAGATAAAGAAATGCCTGTAATGTAAGAAAATATACGTTGAAAGTAATATGTTGAGCAGCAAGCAATTTTTGCAGCTTCATCATAGGAAATATCATTAGTTAAATTATTTTCTATATAGTCAATTGCTCGGCTTATTTGTTTTAACCACTCCATTCCTATCACTTCCTTTCATGTGTTAAAGTTTAGCATAATATAAATTTTATATCCTCTCTTTTCATGACTAATTTTGTAAAGAAATTAAAGTAGTAAGGATAAAAAGTATAGTAGGTTGCGTTTACATGAAAAAAGGATTTAAAATGAATACATATAAATTTATTAGGAGGATAAAAATGGACGAGCTTAAATATACTATTTGCTTTATTAAAAGAGGCGATGAAATACTACTTTTAAATAGAGAAAAGTCAAGCTGGATGGGCAGTTGGAATGGAGTTGGAGGAAAATTTCAGAAAGGTGAAACTCCAAGTGATTGTATACTCAGAGAGGTTTATGAGGAAACAAGTATAAAGCTTAATGATGTTCAGTTTAAGGGTGTTGTTACTTGGAATGTAGATGGAAGCAGAAATGGCGGAATGTATTTATTTATGCAGGAAGTACCGCATGATTTTGATTATAAGGTTCCTATAAAAATGAGAGAGGGAATTTTAGATTGGAAAAAGGTAGAGTGGATTATGCACCCTGAAAATACGGGGGTAGCACATAATTTACCTAAATATCTTCCAAAGATGCTGAGTGAAGATGGAATATTTCAGTATCACTGTATTTTTAAAGATGATGTGCTCTTGGAGGTTAAAATAAGGGAACTTAATTCAGAGTACAAAGAAGGATACACTTGCTAGGGGGTTGGGCGTGAGCAATGAAAAGTAAGTTATTATTCTTTCTTCACTCATTGCTAGATTAGTTTTATATCCACTTTTTTTATAGCTAATGCGGTTTAAAGATAAAATTTTATAATTCGAGTGAGTAATTATTACTCATTGACTTTGAATATATTTCATATTATAATAATAAAAGTAAGAGGAGGTCAAAGTATGAACAGAATTTCGAAGCCACCAGAAATCAGAAAACAAGAAATATTAGATGAGGCGAAGAAGCAATTCCTCAAAAATGGGTATGAAGGCACCTCTATGACTAATATAGCAGCTGCCATTCATGTTACAGAGGGACTTTGTTATAAGTATTTCAAATCAAAACAGGAGTTGTTTCAAAGTGTAATAGACAAATATGTTGAAGAAGCCTATGAAAAATTTGTGGCAGTTGTTTCAGATAAATCAATGTCTTTAGAAGAGAGAATAAACTTAAATTTTAAAATTATAAAAAATATAGAAACTCCAAATGGAATTAATAAGTATTTTCACAATGAAAAAAATGAAGCACTGCATCTTCAAATTATTTATAAAATTATGAATAGGCTTTCTGAACCCTTTCAAAAAATTATAGAAGAAGAAGCTAAGAAAGGAACTATACATATTGATAGTTCAAAGGATGTGGCTCACTTTATTATGTTTGGTGCATTGGGAGTACTATTATGTGATGATAAAGAAGATAAGGAAGAAAGAATAAAAAAATATGTCTTTAAGATGCTGGGATATTCTGGTTAATTACAGGAAGAAGGAAAGTTTTTATGTGTAATTCTTTTAAAGACGGTACTGTTAAAACAAACTTTATAATTTATTTTGTTTCAAGGCTTATTTCAGATCTTGGATCTAGTGTATTCAGTTTTGCATTAAGCCTGTATGTACTTGATATAACGGGATCAGCTGCTTTATTCACAATTATTGTGGGATTTTCCTATTTACCTAAAACTATTGTGAGTATTGTAGCTGGTGTTTATGTTGATAAGCATGACAAGAAAAAGTTAGTGATTTTATTTGATTTTATGAGTGGAATAGTTACTTTAATATTTTGGATAATTTTTAAAGCATATACTAAAAGTATACCATTCATAACAGGATTTCAAATCGTTCTAAGTGCTTTAGTTGGAATGTTTGTACTTGCACTTAACTCATCTATACCAAATCTCTCAACAAAAGAAAATATAGTTAAATTTAATTCTATGTCTATGGGGATTACAGCAATAGTTAGCATGGGGGGACCTGTAATTGGAGCTATTGCATATAAAGCCTTTGGAATTTTTGGAGTAACCTTTATTGATGGAATTACCTTTTTTATTTCTGGCACAATGGAAGTCTTTCTTAAATATAATAAAACAGTTGCAAATAGAGATGGAAAAGGTTATTTTGAAAGCTTTCATACAGTTTGGACTTATCTTAATGGAGAAAAAGTTTTTAGTATTTATTCAAATTCAATCAGTTATGATTATCCTATGGTTTATTTTTAAGTTGCCGTATTTTACTAAGGCAGATTCAGCAAGGTTAAAAATAACAGCTGCATTTTGTGTAATTATGGTTATTGCGGGGCTTTTTAATGGATTTTCAAGCATATCTGCTATGAGTTTTATACAAACGGATACGCCAGAAGATATTCTTGCTGGAATTGTGGGTGTTGTTAATGCATGCCAAATTGCAGTACCAGTTGGCATGTGGATTTATGGAATTTTGCTTGAAAGAGTGCCTTGGGTTTATGATACGGTTATATCAGGCATTTTACTGTTTTTAATTGCAGGTTTTGTGAATTTAAAAATTAATTTGAAAGATTATTTTATGAACAAAGAAACTAAAAATGTTAGTATTTAAAGGGAGTCTTCATTTTGAGATATGTAAAAAGGTTTGGTGTTGTAATCTTAAGTGGTATTTCATTTGTTTTAATTTATATGCTGTTAAAATCTTTAAGGTTTCCACTTCGATTTGATTTGTGGAGACGTAAGGAATATATTATAAGTTTGTTTAATCATAAAGTTGAAATTTTTACCCTCATTCATTTTATTTTAGGCTGTATATTCTTTGTAGATGGCGGCGTTAGGCTTACAGAAATCAGTGAACAAGTACAGGTTGTGCGTGATAAAGAAACAAGAAAGCCGACAAAACTTTTAAAAAGTGGATATTTTGCTGTTTTACGTCATCCTATGTATGGAACTTTCATGATACTTCAATTAGGTATTTGGTTTTCGATTAAGTCCTTAATAGGCATTTTTATATTAATACCTATTATTATATTGTTTTATGCAAATGGTATTTTAGAAGAAAACAAAAGTTTAAAAGTTATTTTTGGTGATGAATATATTTCGTATATGAAAAAAGTTCCCCATAGATATTTAACAAAATTAATGATGTTCTACTTTGCTGCTGCAGTGTTTTTTGCAATAGCTGGAGTAATTTATATGTAAGGCTATATTTTAAATAAGTGGTTTCACAAAAAAAAAGTGAGCTGCTTTTTTTATTTGCAATATTAAGATTGACTCTCACGTACCGTCATAGTGTATTCTATAAGTATCCCGGGACGGAAAGAGGTAATGAAATGAAAATTAAAGCAATTAGATCAGATAAAGTTTATAAAAAGATGATTTCAGCTAAGCTTTGTGATCGTGATGATATATATCGCTATGAACTGATGAAGCCATTTGCATTTAAGTATTCTTGTATTGGAGTCCCACTTAAAACAGAAAAGCCAGGTGGCTATGATGTTATTATGGCAAGTACTATGGTCGGAGCTTTTTCTCCAAGTAAAATAGATAGTGAGCGAATAGATGATGTTGAAAAAATTAGTGATGAAAATTTTTGGAGGGCTTGTGAGGAGAGTATTAGAAAAACACTTGAGGGCTTTGAAAGTAATGGTATTTTACTTTCTGTAAAAGATTATATTTTTACTGTTTTGCTTAATGATCCGCAAAATCAAATGGCGAGAATGGCAGGGGATTACTGTGGAGACGGCGGAATTCCTGGATATATAATAGGAACAATTATTCCAAATGAAAAATCACTTAAAATGTTGCCGGTGGCGCTTGCTCATGAGACAAATCACAATGTAAGGTGGCAGTTTATGAAGTGGAGTAATAAAATTACATTAGGAGATATGATTGTAAGTGAAGGGTTAGCAGAAAATTTTGCTGCATATATGTTTGGAGAGGATAAAATCGGCATTTGGGTTACAAGTACTACAAAGGAGACATTAGAAAATGTTATTAAACCTGCAATTAAGGAAAATATTAATTGTGATGACTTTAGTAGACTTTCATCGTTTCTTTATGGAGATGAAATTATGGCTCTACGTGGATGTACGCCAATTGGTATGCCTTACTGTGGAGTATTTAATCAAGCATTATCTTAAAAGGACAGGAAAAACTATATTTGAAGCTACAATAACACCTACTGCTGATATTTTAAGGGAGGTAAAGGATTTTTGGAATTGAAAATAAATGAAGTTGCAAAATTGACAGGAATTACTGTAAGGACACTTCATTATTATGATGAAATAGGTTTACTTAAACCAACTAAAGTTACTGAGGCAGGCTATCGCTTGTATGATGAAGATTCTATTGCGATTCTTCAACAAATATTATTTTTTAAAGAATTAGATTTTCCACTTAATGAAATTAAAGATATTGTTACAAGCCATCAATTTGATAAAGCAGAAGCATTAAGAGAACACAAGGAATTGCTTATTAAAAAACGTGAACGAATTGATAACTTAATAAAGCTTGTAGATAGAACAATAGAAGGAGATAGTGATATGAGTTTTAAAGAATTTGATATAACTGAAATTGAAAATACAAAAAAGAAATATGCTAGTGAGGTTAAAGAGCGTTGGGGTAATTCTGATGCTTATATTGAAAGTGAGAAGAAAACTAAGGGCTATGGTAAGGAGGAGTGGCAGCAGACAAATGAAGAATGCAACGAAATTTTAAAGGCGTTTGCCACTAATATGGATAAAGCTCCAGATAGTAAAGAGGTTCAAGTACTTGTTGAAGAATGGAAAAATTTCATAACGAAAAGGTTTTATAAATGTACAAATGAAATTTTAAGTGGTCTTGGCTTAATGTATTTAGCTGATGAACGTTTCAAGAAAAATATAGATAAAAATGGTGAAGGAACAGCAGAGTTTATGTCAAAGGCAATAGAGATTTACTGTAAGAATTAATTCAATTTAACTAGCTTTTGTAGGTTGCAATAAAGTTTAATGATAATAATAAGTTTATTTACGAATAATTAATCAGTAAAAGTCAGTAATTTAAGAGATTACTGGCTTTTTAAAATTAAGTTATAGTATAATTTTACTAAAGCGTTATATTTTATGATAAGTTAATAATGGAGGAAATATGAAACTAATTTTAAGTAGAAAAGGATTTGATTCTGGTTATGGTGGGTTCCCTAGTCCTATATTGCCAGATGGCAGATTGATATCATTTCCGATACCTAGTGATGAAAGATTTATTACATATAAAGACTTATGGGTTGATGAGAAAATGAAGTTAATATCAATATTAACAAGCTTAACGGACAATAAAATTCGCATTGAAAACAAATGGGTATTTCATATAAATGATATAGGGTGTCATCTTGATCCGGATATTAACATATATTCAACTCAAAGAAAGGAAGGCTGGAAAGGCATATTTGGACAGGCTGGAGCGGCACAAAGTCATTTAAGTAATAATGGAATTAGTAAAGGAGATATTTTTTTGTTTTTTGGATGGTTTCAAAATACAATATATGAGAATGGTAAACTTGTTTATAATAAAAAGGACAAAGAAGGTAAGCATGTAATTTATGGCTATTTACAAGTAGGAGATATAATAAAAGTTAAAGAGATTGATGGAGACAACTGGTATGATAATCATCCACATGCAAGAAGGAGAGATTATGCAAGGGATAATGACTACATATATATTGCAGCAGATAAACTTAGTTTTGATGAGAAATTAAATGGATATGGAATTTTTAAGTATGATGAAGCGCTTATGCTAACTAAAAAGGGACTTAGCAAATCAAAGTGGGCGCTGCCTGATATATTTAAGAAAGTTGATATAACTTATCATTCAAAAAATAGTTGGAAAAATGGTTATTTTCAATCAGCTGCAAAAGGTCAGGAATTTATAGTAGATTGTAATGAAGAAATTAGTAAATGGGTAAAGATATTGATAAATCGCGGGATGGGTTTATAAATTAGAGTTAGGCAAAAAGGAGACGAGCTTTAATTGGATATGATTTTAATTGTAGAGGATAATAAAGATGTCAATTTAATGTTAAAAGAAGCTTTGACAGACGCAGGGTATGAAGTAAAATCAGCTTATACTGGTATAGATGGAATTAAGGAAATCAAAAGCTTAAGATATGATTTAATACTGCTTGATATTATGCTGCCATACAAAAGTGGAGATGAAATATTAAAGGAAATGCGACAGTTTTCTGAAACTCCGGTTATAGTTATCTCTGCAAAGGACATGGTTAGCACGAAAATAGATATTTTAAAGCTTGGTGCGGATGACTATATTACAAAGCCGTTTGATTTAGGTGAAGTTACAGCGAGAGTAGAGGCTAATTTGAGGCGCTCACAAAATAATACGCAGGCAAGCAAAATATTTAAATATAAGGATATGGTGCTTGATGACACTACAAAGCGTGTTACCGTGAGTGAAGTTGAAATAGAGCTCACTGCTAAAGAATATATGATATTGGAAATGTTAATTAAAAATAAGGGGAAGGTGTTTACAAAAGTCAATCTTTACGAGTCAATATGGCAGGAGGAATACCTTGGAGATGACAATGCCGTAAAAACACATATGAGTAATATAAGGAGTAAATTAAAAAAGGCAAATTCAAAGGAACAATATATTGAAACGGTGTGGGGACTTGGATATCGATTGTATAAATAAACCATTTCAACTACCAAAATCAATTTGTACCAAAATGCTTAGAAGATAGCATTTTGGTACAAACTAATTTTGAAGTTTGAAGCGGTTTATCTTTATAAAGAATAAATTATCTTTTTCTTGACAATTTTCCTTAATAACTTAACCTTTTCTAAACTTTTGAACTATATACTGTGAGCATAGAAAAGACAGGGGTGAACAGAAATGGTTAAATATGTTTTAAAGACGGAAAATCTGACTAAAAGTTATCAAGGTGTTACTGTTTTAAATAATGTATCAGTGACACTAGAAGCTGGTAAAATATATGGACTAATTGGACAAAATGGTGCAGGAAAATCTACATTTATGAAGCTTATTACGGGGCTAGCTTTTCCAACCAGCGGCAGCATTGAGCTCTTTGGTCATACTGGAGAAAGAGCCTTGGAGGGTGAGAGAAAAAGAATTGGCTCTATGATTGAATATCCAAGTCTTGATTTAAGCATGACAGCGAAAGAAAATATTAGGTTTCATAGGATTATGAAAGGTGTTCCAGATATAGAAGTTGAGGATGAGCTATTGAAACTTGTTAAGCTTAATGATACAGGGAAAAAGAAAGCAAAAAACTTTTCACTTGGTATGAAACAGCGGTTAGGCATTGCTATTGCGCTTCTTGGTAATCCAGAACTGCTAATTCTAGATGAACCAATAAATGGGCTTGATCCAATTGGCGTGGTTGAGATTCGTAACCTATTAAAAAAATTGTGCGAAGAGAGACAAGTTACAATTTTAATTTCTAGTCACAATCTACCTGAGATGTATCAAACAGCCGCTAATTATATTATCATTCACAAGGGGCAAATCAAAGAAAAATTAACCCTTGATGAACTTGAAGAACACTGTAAACACTATATTCGTATAAGTTCAACAGAGCCAGAAAGATTAGTAAGTGTTTTGGAAATGAAACTAAAGACACAGAACTACAAGGTTATGCCGGATAAATCTGTTAAGCTTTATGATTATATAGACGAAAAAGAGAAAATCGCAAGAGTTCTCTTTGAAAATGAGCTTATAATTACCAACTTTTCAAGTGAAGGTGATACTCTTGAGGATTACTTTGTAGCTGTTGTTGGAGGTGGAAAAAATGTATAATTTAATTAAGGCTGATTTATTTAAATTACGTAAATCAATTGCAATTAAGGTTATATTTTTAATTGCAATGCTAAGTTCAGTGATTATGACAATAATGGCATATATGATGCAGCAAGGAAAACTTGGCACTAACAGTAGTAACATTGGATTTATGTTTAGTGATGCAAATGTGGTGGCGATTCTTGGGGGTACTATTGCAGCTGTTTTTATATGTGGTGATTTTGATAATAGAACAATTCATGAAGCTATTGTAGATGGTAACAGTAGAGGAAAGGTTGTTATCAGCAAAGCAATTATGATTTGTCTTGGTGGCTTCATTATTTTACTTCCGTATATCATAATAACAGGTATTGCAATCAGTACAGGTTATAAGTTTAGTATGGGGCAAGTATCAATTGGTTTTTTGAACTTAATTACATCAGAAGGCGGTAAAGCTATTTCTTCATCACAAGCGTGGAAAATACTATTCATCATACTTGTGCTGACCATTTCACATATTGCACAGATTAGTGTTTGTATACCTCTTGCTATTGGTTTAAAAAAGCCTGCTATTGTTGTCCCTGTATATTATGGTGGTTCAGTCCTTTTGGGAAAAATAGGCGGATTGCAAACAAATTCTAAGATATTTAAAACTATTTCTGAGTGTACACCATTTTCAGGTAAATACTCTTTTATGACACTTAATGCAGAAAATAGTGATATTGTAAAGGGAATTGTTTTTAGTTTGATATTTATAATTGTAATGACAGCTATTACGTGTTTTGCATTTAGAAAATCAGAAATTAAATAATTGAAAGGTTGATGAGAATTGCTCATAATTGTGGTTTGCATTTTAACTATATTAATTTTATCACTTGTTTTATATATTGTTTTTTTACAACTACAATTACGTAATGTTAATAAGCTTCTTGTAAAAAGGCTTACAGAGCATACTCGTCAACCTATTAGTTTAGCGCTATTTAATAAAGAGCTTAACATTTTAGCTTCTAATATAAACAAATGCCTTAAAGATGAAGAAAATCTTCGCATTGAGGCACTGCGTGAAGAAAAGCATTTTAAAGAGATGATTTCGAATATTTCTCATGACCTTAGAACGCCGCTTACCGCTATAAAGGGGTATCAGCAGCTTATGGAAAAGGGAACCTTAACAAGTGAGCAGCGTTATAAACTTGAAATTGCTGAGAAGCATGCAGATGAACTAGGTGTACTTATTGAGCATTTTTTTGAGTATGCATATCTTATAAATGTAGAACCAGAGTTTAAGCTTGAAAGAATTAATCTGACAAACCTTGTGACAGAGTGTCTTGCAGGAGCTATAGCAGTTCTTGAAGAGAATAATCTAGCAGTAAATATTGTTGAGGCACCACCTGTATTTGCAAAGGCTTCTAAAGAGGCAGTAATAAGAATTATACAAAATTTGATACGAAACTGTATTCAGCACGCTAATAGTGATATAGAAGTAAAGGTAGTAGCTATGGAAAATGCTGTGATATCCTTCAAAAATTCAGTGAAGAATGACTGTGAGATAGATACCACACACATTTTTGATCGCTTTTATACAGCGGATAAAGCTAGAAGTAAAACTACAGGACTTGGACTCTCTATAGTAAGACTTTTAGCAGAACAGATGGGAGGAAGTACAAGTGCATTGCTTAAAGATAATGTACTTGAGATACGAGTTGAGCTTCCCATACTCAGAGCACGGAGTACAAAGTGCAGTGAAGCTGACAACATTTAAGTTTAAGATTTACCTGACGAAAGGGAGGAAAATCAACCTTGCGTTGTATTCTGTAATCTGTACTCCGTACTCTGATTTAGTTGATTCGCAATAATTTTAAGATATATCTAATATTATTTTATAATTAATAGCATCTTGATATTGTGCATCTGTTATATATTTATACTCTTTCATTTTTTCCAAGATTAAATTTCTTCGCTGTAAGGTATTATTTAGATGTTTTATTGGGTCATAATATTGGGGGTCATTTGGGATTGCAGCGAGTAGGGACAACTGAGAAAGATTAAGCTTTCTACAATCTTTGCTGAAAAATTTTTGAGAGGCAGCATTAACTCCATAAGCACCGTTGCTGAAGTTAATATCATTAATATAAAATTCAAGTATTTGATCTTTAGTAAACTTTTGTTCTAGCTTAACAGCAATAAACATTTCCTCTAATTTTCTTTTGTAATTTTTATCAAAATTTAAAAATACATTTCTTGCTAATTGCTGAGTAATAGTACTTCCACCTTGTGTTATCTTTCCGCCATTTACAAAAAACGAAAGTATTGATCGAAAAACGGCTTCTGCACTTACTCCACCATGATTATAAAAATTAGTATCTTCAATAGATATAAAAGCATTTTTTACATCTGAAGGAATCTCTGAGGATTGCAGGTAGTAGGACTTCATGTTGTTTAATGAGTATTCCTTATTTTTAAAGGTATCAACTGAACAAGCATTTACTTTTGTAGTTGCATCCTTGTATAGTGCTGAGACAGTTGGCCAAAGAAATGCACCTGAAGTAATAAGCAATATTACAATTATTGGGAATAGACGCCTTATTAATTTATTGCCTTTACTCTTTTTATTCTTCATTTATGATACTCCTTTTTTAAATTTCTCTTTTATCGAAAATATAATATCCGATTGTGAAAAAAATTATACCATAAGCGAGCAGCATAAGGAAGATATTTATTACTGTAAAAAGGTTATTTGTACCAAAAGACCATAAGGAATACCAGTTTAAGTAAGAGGTAAATAGAATATTATTTAAACCAGAAATAAATAAGGATAGTACCTTTACGCCAATAAATATTAATATACAACTAATAATGGAGGCACTGCTGCTTTTAAAAAATTGAACTATAAAAACTGTGAAGAGTATTAAGATTAGTGCAGGAATAATATCTATAGTATAGCTAAATATAATATGCTGTAAGCTGAGAATATTAACATGTAAAAGTAAACATGATATTGTGGAAGATAAAAATACTACAAATAAATTTAAACAAACATAAAAAGCTATAGCAAGAATTTTTGAAATAAATATTTTAAAACGACTTATAGGCCTAATTAAAACTAATTTTAAAGCTTTGTCGTTTAGTTCTGCAGCAAATAATTCTGAGGCGGCCATGAAAACAAATAGAGGTAATAAAACATTAGTAAACATGCTAAGTATAACTAAAGGAAAGCTGATTGAACCCATAGCTATAAATATAAGTTTTGATTGAATACTTGATATAAAAAAAGTTGATAGAAAACTTATTACAGCCATGATTATTATAAATACGATAAACTTTTTTTTCAAAAACAATTTTTCTATTTCATTTATTGTATTTACTTTAATGTTGTTCATTATATAAATCTCCTCCTATTTGGTTCAGGTAAAACTGCTCTAAAGAAGAATATTTGTCCTTTATGGTTTTAATTTCCTCACCGTTATTAATAAGATTTCCTTTATAAATAATTGCTATTCTATTACACATAAGTTCAAGTTCGTGGACTTGATGGCTAGATATAAAAAATGTTATATTTTGTTCTTTTGCTAGCTTTTTTAGTAGGTTTCTCATTTCAACTATTCCCTCAATATCCAAGCCATTTGTAGGTTCATCTAAAATTACAAGGGCTGGCTTTGGCAATAATGCCATGGCAAGTGCCAATCTTTGCTTCATTCCTAGGGAAAAGTTTTTTGCTTTTTCATGCTTATATTCAGTTAAATGGACTATGTCTAGTATTTCATTTATTTCCTTTTCGTTTATATCAGGATAAAACCTAGCTACCAATTTTAAATTATTATATGCACTCATGTATTCATAAACATCAGCTTTTTCTATAATTGCACCCACATTACGCAAGGCTTTTTCAAATTGTTCTTTTAGGTTGTTGCCTAAAATTTGAACTTTTCCAATGTCAAATCTATTTAAGCCAGTAATAGCTTTCATTACTGTGGTTTTACCTGCACCATTTGGACCAAGAAAACCAAATATTTCACCTTTATAAATAGTGAAATTTATATCTTTTACACCGCGCTTATTTTTATATAGCTTGGTTAGACCAGTTACTTCCAATATTTTTTCCATGGGAACACCTCGATATGTATGTAGATTATTGACTTTAAGTAATAAATTATAAGTCTTTATAATCAAAATTCCGTAGGTACGGAGAAATTTTTCCTTGTACTACCGTGGGAGCTAAGCAACAATGCTGAAGGAATGATTTAAAAAAATTCTAATAAACCTTGGCTGAAAAATTATAAAATACTTAGAGTTTTAAATTTGTTTGAGCTTTGCGAGTTATTGAAAACTCTTAGCATTTTATGATTTTTCAACCTTAGATTTATAGAGTTTTTTTAATGTGACGAAGCATTGTTACTTAGCTTTTTCTTCAAAACGTGGAGCTACTGTTTTTACTTGTTTTCCGTTCAAATTAACTCTATCTGGGGTAGTGTGATTGATATTTGATAAAGCTAATTTTACAGTAACTTGAATGTTATGCTGTTTGCCGTTTGCATCGTCACCAGATAATGTAATTGTGGCAGTTTGATTTGTAAGTACATCATTTTTATTTATATTTCCGCTTGAGGTTATGCTTTCAAGCTTTACGTTGCTTTGAAGCTGAGGAATAGCAGTTTTTAAAGTGCTTAAATTTGATATTTCAGCATTATTGCTAATTAAAGCTATAGATGTCAATGCATTTGCAAGTGGAGTTATGTCACTAGAAGTTAAATTTATAGAGTCTGTTTTTGTGCCATCGGCATTAGTAACTATACTAACTTTATTTTGCATGCTTCCAACTAATGTGTCTAATACTACTTCTATGCTTTTAGCTATTTCAGGGTTTTGAATTTTAGTTATTTTATTGCTTTTTCTATGATGGCTTTCCTGTACAGTATATTGGTTGCTACTACTGTCCTTATTTATAGTTTTACCATCTTGCTCATAATTATTAAAGGTTTCAGTAGCATTTCCTGATTTTACTGTAGTTACACTGTTCATAGCGTTAACAGACAAATTTAATTTAAGGTTTGAATTTACATTTATTATGCTAGTGCCATTATCAGTTGCTGTTAACTGTAGATTAATTGTACCATTTTTTAAATCTTTAGTATCTTTTACAGTAGTCTTAAATGATTGATAACCGGATAATTGTGAAGCACTTACAAAAGATGTACCAAGTAATAAAGTTCCTCCTACCGCGAGACTAGTTATCATTGCAACAAGTTTCTTATTCATTAAACATACCTCCTACTTTGTATTTTCACTATATATTAAATATAATAAAGATTAAAATTGGATTAAAAATTATGTGGTATTTAATTTGAATATATACATATATTTCAAAATACCAGTGGTCAAGAGATTATGAAGCATATATAGTTTGTGGTTCAGTTAGTTTCACTATATTTTAAGAAAGAATTACTTTTCAGCATTTTAAAGTTGCTGTGAGCAACTCTTATTTTTATAAATAATGTTATTGACTTTTTAGTAAAATAATTTTAAAATTTTACTAGATATTAAATGATACTATGTTTTAAATAAGTAGGAGAATTAATACTTATTTAAAACATAACCTAACGAATAAGTATAATAATCGGAGGAAAAATCGTATGGCAACAATTAAAGATATAGCCGAAAAGGCCGGTGTTTCAATTTCAACTGTTTCAAGGGTACTTAATTATGATCCAACATTATCTACTAGTAATGAAACTAAAAAGAAGATTTTTGAGGTCGCAGAAGAACTTTCCTACGATAAGCATATTAGTAAAAAGAAAAGCAATAATAGAATTGCAGTTATTAAGTGGTATACAGAAGAAGAAGAATTAAATGACCTGTACTATTTATCAATAAGGCTCGGAATTGAAAATAAGTGCAAGCAATTTAATTATGGAATTGTAACATATACCCATGATAATATAGATGAAATAAAAAATGAAAACATACAAAATATTATTGTTGTCGGTAAATTTAGCAAAAATCAAATTGAGAAGTTTGTTAATAAGGATTCTAACGTTATTTTTGTTGATTATTCACCTAATGAAAATCTGTTTGATTCAGTTGTTACAAATTTTGAACTGGCAAGCAAAAATGTAATTGATTATTTTATTGAAAAGGGACATAAAAATATAGGGTATATTGGTGGTACGGAATATTTTAATGATAAGAGCGATTATGTTGAAGATGTAAGAGGAAAAACCTTTGAAAGCTATTTAAAAGAATTAGATTTATGGAATGAAAAAAATGTTTATATGGGCAATTTTTCCGTAGATGATGGATATAATTTGATGAAAAGGGCCATATCTGAATTAAAGGAAGACCTACCAACAGCTTTCTTTGTGGCAAGTGATGCCATGGCAATAGGAGCACTTAGGGCGCTTGCAGAAACAGGTATTAAGGTACCTAATAGGGTTAATATAATTGGTGTAAATGATGTGAGTGTAGCACAATATTTAAATCCACCACTGAGCTCAGTTAAAGTTTATACTGAGAATATGGGTGAAACAGCAGTAGAGTTATTAGTGGAGAGAATTAATGGCAGAACTGTAGCGAAGAAGGTTAGCTTATCAACAAAATTAGTAATAAGGAATAGCTCTTTTTAAGTAGTGTATTCTTAGTAAAAAATAAGAAAAATTTTAGTAAAAAACTATTGAAATTTTACTTAAGAGATTGTATTATTGACTTATAGAATATTTATATGGGGGTATTAACTATGAATACTGTAGATAATTTAAAAAATCAATTTAAAAATATATTTAATAAAGGAGCTGAAAGATTTTTCTTTGCACCAGGTAGAATCAATCTTATTGGAGAACATACAGATTATAATGGCGGACATGTATTTCCATGTGCAATTACCTTTGGAACATATGCAGTAGTAAGCTTTAATAATAGTAATAAGTTTTCTCTATACTCAATGAATTTTGAAAAGTTGGGAGTTATCGATGTAGAAATAGATAACTTAGAGTACAGGAAGGAAGACAACTGGACAAACTATGTTAAAGGCATGATTAAGCAATTAAGAAGTGAAGGATATACAATAGATAAAGGTATGGATATTTTGTTTTATGGTGAGATACCAAATGGAGCAGGCCTTTCATCTTCAGCTTCCCTTGAACTTGTAAGTGGGGTTTTATTAAAAGGAATGTTTAACTTAGATGTTGATGTTATCGATTTAGTAAAGGCAGGTCAAGCTGTAGAAAATAATTATATAGGTGTTAACAGTGGAATTATGGATCAATTTGCAATAGGTATGGGTAAAAAGGATTGTGCAATTTTACTTGATTGTAATACTCTTAAATATTCATATGCACCTGTAAAATTAGATGATTACAACATAATAATAATGAACACTAATAAAAGACGTGAGCTTGCTGATTCAAAGTATAATGAAAGAAGAGCAGAGTGTGAAGAAGCTTTAAGAATTTTAAAGAAAGAACTTGATATTAATTCTTTAGGAGAATTAGATGCTGAAACCTTTGAAAAATATAAACATCTTATAAAAGATGAAACAATCTTGAAAAGAGCTAAGCATGCAGTTTATGAAAATATAAGAACAATACATGCATTAGAAGAATTAAATAAAGGCAACCTAGAAAAGTTTGGAAAGCTAATAAATGAATCTCATGTTTCATTAAAAAATGATTATGAAGTAACAGGAAAAGAATTGGATACTTTAGCTGAAACTGCGTGGAAACAAGAAGGAGTACTTGGAGCAAGAATGACAGGTGCTGGTTTTGGCGGATGTGCTATTGCAATTGTAAAAAAAGACGCTACAGATAAATTTATTAAAAACGTAGGAGAAGTTTATTTAAAAGAAATTGGTTATAATGCAGATTTTTATATTGCAAATATTGGTGATGGTGCTAAAGAAATACTATTTTAAAAAGAAGCTTGAGGACAATACGAGGAGGAATTAGTATGGATTTGCAAGAGAAAATTGAAGCATTAGTTCACAAAGCGATAGAAGGTAAGCTAATTGAGAAAGAAGATGAAATATACTGTACTAATCAAGTCATGGATTTACTTGGGCTAAAGGATATAGAAAAGAAGGATATTAAGAGTACAGAAGAAACTATACCAGATATTTTAGAAGAATTACTTGATTTGGCTGTAGAAAACAATATAATTGAAGATTTGTCTAGTGAAAAGGATATATTGGAAGCTAAAATTATGAATTGCTTTATAAGTAAGCCATCTGAAGTTATAAGAACTTTTTATAAAAAATATGATGAAAGTCCTGTTAAGGCAACAAATTACTTTTATGAGTTAAGTAGAAATAGTAACTATATTCAAACTAAAAGAATTGCTAAAAATATAAGTTATAAGGTAGGAACAGAGTATGGTGATTTGGATATAACAATTAATTTATCTAAACCAGAGAAGAATCCTAAAGACATAGCCAAGGCAAAAGAAGCTAAGAGCACAAATTATCCAAAGTGTTTACTTTGTGTTGAAAATGAAGGGTATGTTGGAAGAATAAATCATCCTGCACGTTCAAACCATAGAATAATTCCTATAAATTTAGCAGAGGAAGAATGGTATTTACAGTATTCTCCTTACTTATATTACAATGAACATTGTATTGTTTTATGTAAGGAACATAGAGATATGAAAATTGATAAAGCAATGTTTGAAAGGTTACTAAAATTTATAGAAAAATTTCCACATTACTTTATTGGATCAAATGCAGACCTTCCTATTGTTGGAGGATCAATATTAACACATGATCATTGCCAAGGAGGAAATTATGAGTTCCCAATGGCAATAGCAGGAGAGGATTATGAATTTAAAGTAGAAGGTTTTCATGATATTAAATTCTCTGTAGTAAAATGGCCTATGTCTGTAATAAGACTGAGAGGAGAGAATATTACTACAATTGTTGAAGCTGCAGATCATATATTGAATAAGTGGAGAAGCTATTCAGATGAGACTAGCGGAGTACTTGCTTTTACTGATAATACACCTCATAATACGATAACTCCTATTGCAAGAAGGAGAAATAATATGTATGAGATGGATTTGGTATTACGTAATAATAGAACAAGTGATGAACATCCATTAGGTATTTTCCATCCGCACGAAGATGTACAGCATATAAAGAAAGAAAATATAGGTTTAATTGAAGTCATGGGACTTGCAGTTTTACCAGCAAGACTTAAGGTTGAATTAAAAGAAGTTGAGAAGTATATTTTAGGCGAAGAAAATTCAATAGCAGAATACCATGTTAAATGGGCTGATGAATTGAAAATTAAATATGCAAGTGAAGCAGCGGCAGAAACTATTGAAGATATTGTAAGAAAAGAAACTGGATACAAATTTTTAAGAGTTTTAAAGGATGCTGGAGTATTCAAGAGAGATGAAGCTGGAAAGGCTGGCTTTGAAAGATTTATAGAATATTTAAATTGTAAATAGGTAAAATAAGATGACTTAATTAAAATAGTGGAGGGTTTAATACTCTCCACTATTTTAATTGTTTTAGAATACAAATTGAATCTCTGTATTGCTGAGGTGATATGCTGTAATACTTTTTGAAAGTTCTTGAGAAATGATCAGCAGAATTATAGCCAACATATTCGGATATTTTTACTATGGTTAAGTTGGTATTTAAAAGATAATTTTTAGCACTAGCCATTTTTAGCTTTTTTATTAAAACTATAAAATTAAAGCCTGTATTCTTTTTAATTAGTGTGCTTAAATAAGCTTCACTATAGTGGAAGTGATTGGCAAGGGATTTTAATGAAAGATTTGTATAGTTTTTATCTATGCATTGTAGGATAGATGTAAAATCAGTATTGTAATTGTTCAAATTAAATACTTCATTATTAGAAGCATTGTACATGCTCACCATTCTTCTTTTGCCCCCCTTTTTTAGAGTATTATATGCCCCATCTTTTGGTTTCTCAGATTATTTTTTATTTGTAAAATACCACTGAGTGGAAAGTATGTCAATGATTATTTTTTAGATGTTATAATTATAACTTACTTAAATAAAAATATGAAAAAGTTTACAAAACTATTGACTAAGGATAAAAAAGAAAGTAAAATAGACTTAATAAAGTTAGTTTAAAAAGTTCAGCTAAGTAAAAAATTTAATCTAAATATATAAATGGGGGATAATCATGAGATATTTATTAGGCTTGGATATTGGAACATCAGGAACCAAGACAGCCCTGTTTGATGAAGAGGGAAACACAATAAAAACTGCAACATATGGATATGACTTGTTTCAACCACAAGCAGGATGGGCAGAGCAAAACCCAGAAGATTGGTGGCAGGCTGTTACTTCTGGAATAAAAGAAGTAATTGAAAAAAGCAATGTAAAGGTTTCTGATATTAAAGGAATTGGATTAAGTGGACAAATGCATGGTCTTGTTTTACTAGATAAGGATTGTAAGGTAATCAGGAACTCCATAATTTGGTGCGACCAAAGAACAGAAAAAGAATGCAATTATATGACAGAAGTTATAGGAAAAGAAAGATTAATAAAAATAACAGGAAATCCTGCATTAACAGGTTTTACACTTTCAAAGCTATTGTGGGTTAGAAATAATGAACCAGATAATTACAAAAAAATATATAAAATTCTTCTTCCAAAGGATTATATAAGATTTAAATTGACTAATGTATTTGCAACAGAAGTTTCTGATGCTAGTGGAATGCAAATGCTCGATATAAGTACTAGAAACTGGAGTGAAGAAATACTTAATGAATTAAAAATAGATAAAAGTATATTAGCAGATGTTTATGAATCAGTAGTTGTAAGTGGTCATGTTACAGAAGAAGCAGCTGAATTGACTAAATTGGCAGTAAACACACCAGTTGTTGGAGGTGCAGGAGACCAAGCTGCTGGAGCTATAGGAAATGGAATCGTTAGTGAAGGAATAATATCAACGGTTATAGGTACTTCAGGAGTTGTATTTGCGGCTACAGATACACCTAGATTTGATGAAAAGGGTAGAGTCCATACTTTATGTCATGCAGTTCCAAATAAATGGCATGTAATGGGGGTTACTCAAGGTGCAGGTTTATCATTAAATTGGTTTAAAAGAACCTTCTGTGCTAAAGAAGTGGAAGATAGTAAGAAAGCTGGAGTTAATATATATGATTTATTAACTGAAGAGGCATCAAAATCAAAGCCAGGCTCTAATGGAATAGTTTATTTACCATATCTTATGGGAGAGAGAACACCACATATAGATCCAAACGTTAAAGGAGCCTTTTTAGGTGTATCGCTTATAAATAATCATGATGATTTTGTGCGCAGCATACTAGAAGGGGTAAGCTTTAGTTTGAAAAATTGCCTTGATCTCATTGAAGGTATGAAGGTAAATATAGATGAAATAAGAGTAAGTGGTGGTGGAGCAGAAAGCACCATATGGAGACAAATATTAGCGGATGTTTTCCAGTATCCATTAACTACAGTAAAAGCATCAGAAGGACCAGCACTTGGGGTAGCAATACTTGCAGGAGTTGGAGCTGGCATATATGACTCAGTAGAAGACGCTTGCAATAAAATTATAAAGGGAAATTCAAAAGTAACACCAAATTTAGAGTTAAAAGAAGTATATGAGAAAGTATATCAAAAATACAATTCAGCTTATCCTAAAATTAAAGATATGTAAATAAATATATAATTTTATAATAGGGAGGAATAAATTATGGTTATTAAAAGTGTTAATGACAAAGAGTTTAAAAAATACGGACGAGTACTTAAAAATTATGACTGTAAAGAAATTCTTGAAAAAATGAAAAGCACACCGCTTCCTGGTGATGTAATATATGAACCATCGATTAAAGAGCTTGAAGAATTAAAAATTTATAAAGAACTACAAGATAGAGAATATGGTGGATTGCCAATACAAATAGGATATTGCAATGGAAATAACTATTTATTAAATGCAGTTGAATATCATCGCTCATCCGAAATAAACATTGCGGTAACTGATCTTGTACTACTTTTAGGAGCTCAGCAGGATATTGAAGATGATTATTCATATGATACATCAAAAATTGAAGCTTTTAAGGTTCCAGCAGGTACTATAATTGAAGTTTATGCAACTACCCTTCATTATGCACCTTGTAATGTAAATGAGGATGGATTTAGGTGTGTTGTAGTTTTACCAAAGGATACAAATTTATCTTTAGAAAATAAGCCTGAAAAGGTAGGAGAAGACGCACTGCTTTTTGCTAAAAATAAATGGCTAATTGGTCATAAAGAAACAGATTTAGGTGAGCAAGGAGCTTTCATAGGTTTAGTAGGTAAAAATATTTCAATAAAATAATAATATGATATGGGGGAATTTAAAATGAATAATACACCAAAATTAAAATTAGGAATTGTGGCAGTAAGTAGAGACTGTTTTCCAATGGAATTATCATCAAATAGAAGAAAAGCAGTAGTAGAAGCTTATAAAGAGGCTCATGGAGATATTTATGAATGCACTATAGCAATAGAAAATGAAAACGATATGAGAAAAGCTTTAGCAGATGTTAAAGAAGCAGGTGTAAATGCTTTAGTTGTATATTTAGGAAACTTTGGACCAGAAAGTCCAGAAACACTGCTTGCTAAGGAATTTGATGGACCAGTTATGTTTGCAGCTGCTTCTGAAGAAAGTGGAGATAATTTAGCTGATGGACGTGGAGATGCATACTGTGGAATGCTAAATGCAAGCTATAATTTAGCACTTCGTAACATAAAGGCATATATACCTGAATATCCAGTAGGAACATCACAAGAAGTTGCAGATATGATTTCAGACTTTGTACCAGTTGCTACAGCATTACTTGGATTAAAGAATTTAAAAATCATTTCTTTTGGACCAAGACCTCAGGATTTCTTAGCTTGTAATGCACCTATAAAGCAGTTATACAATTTAGGCGTTGAAATAGAAGAGAATTCAGAACTTGATTTATTTGCTTCATTCCACGAGCATGCAAATGATGCAAGAATTCCAGAAGTAGTAGCTGATATGGAAAAGGAATTAGGAGAAGGCAATAAGATGCCTGGTATTTTGCCAAAGCTTGCTCAATATGAAATTACATTATTAGACTGGGCAGAAGCACATAAGGGTTCAAGAGAATATGTTGTATTTGCAAACAAGTGCTGGCCAGCTTTCCAAACTCAATTTGGATGTGTTCCTTGCTATGTAAATAGCCGTTTAACAGCTAGAGGAATCCCAGTATCTTGTGAAGTTGATATTTATGGTGCATTAAGCGAATTCGTTGGAACTTGCATAAGTCAAGATGTCGTAACTTTACTTGATATAAATAATACAGTTCCAAAGGATATGTATGAATCAGAAATTAAGGGAAAATTTGATTACACATTAAAGGATACATTTATGGGCTTCCACTGTGGTAACACAGCCGCTTGTAAGCTAACAAGTTGTACTATGAAAAATCAAAAGATTATGGCAAGAGCCTTGGAACCAAATCAAGAGCCAAATATAACTAGAGGAACCTTAGAAGGAGATATCGTACCTGGAGATATTACTTTCTTTAGATTACAAAGCAATGCAGCTTCAGAGTTAACAGCTTATGTAGCAGAAGGTGAAGTTTTACCTGTTGCAACACGTTCCTTTGGATCAATTGGAGTATTTGCAATTTCTGAGATGGGAAGATTTTATCGTCACGTACTAGTTCAAAAGAACTTCCCACATCATGGTGCAGTTGCATTTGGACACCATGGAAAGGCAATCTATAATTTATTTAGGTATTTAGGCGTTAAAGAAGTTGGCTTTAATCAGCCAAAGGGAATGCTATACAAGAGCGAAAATCCTTTTAAATAGTACATTAGTTGATTAACTTATTTAAACATTGAGAAACAAAGCTGTAGTGGATTAATCAAAGAACCTTTGATTAATCCACTACAGCTTTGTTTCAAGTTTTATGTTTTAAATTGAGTCATAGTATCCATTAAGCTTTCTGCAGCAGCTGCATTTTTGGAGGATTCCTTAGAAATTGAATCAGTATGTGAAGTAATATTAGTTAGGTTTTCAGCAATTTCGCCTGAGGCCCTTGTAACTTCAGATACAGTGATAGCAACTTCCTCCATACTTTTGGAAATTTGGTCAACAGATGTAGAAATATTAGTTGAGAATTCAGAAATATTTTCAACAATGTTTTTAACAGTTTCTCCATCAGTTTTATACTGCATACTTGTATCTACTAAGTTTGAATAATCTTTCATTACATCATTTTCAATAAAGTCTAAAATTTCTTTTGAGGAAGTAGATAAATCGCCTACAGAAACTAAAACCATATTAACATTTTGTTGAATTTCACCAACTGCTTCAGAAGCTTGTTCTGCAAGTGTACGAACCTCTTCTGCAACTACTGCAAATCCTTTTCCATGTTCACCAGCTCTAGCTGCCTCTATTGCTGCGTTTAATGCTAATAAGTTAGTTTGTTCAGCAATATCTAAAATACTATTTGCCATTTCTGATATCTTTTGAACAACAGCTGAATCTTCAATAGCCTTTTCTAATTTTATCTTTGAATTTTTATAAATATTTTCAGCAGTTTCTTTTGATTTTAAAGAATTTAAGTTTATTTCATCAGCCCTCTTTTGAATTCCAAATGCAACAGCTAGACCTTCTTTAACTTTTTTTGCTGAATTTGTAACATCTTCTTTTACAGTAAGTGCCATAGAAGATACTTCTTGAACAGAAGCCGAGGATTGCTCCATTCCAGCAGAAATTTCTTCAGAAGCAGCAGAAACTTGTTGAATTTGGGTGTGTACATCATTAAACCCTTTTTCGGTTTTATTTATACTCTCTGTGATATTTAAACTTTCATTTTTTACTGTACTCATTGTAGTTTTTAGAGTACCTATTGTATTATTTAAGGATGTGATAGCTTCGCCTATTTCATCTTTAGAAAATGCTTTTAATTGGAAGGTTAGATCTCCCTTGGCAATTTTATGTGAAATCTCCGTAAGACCCTTAAGCTGAAATTTTATACCCTTAATGATAAGGAATACAAAAGAAACAATCAATATTATACTAATAAAAGATATTATAACCAATAAATTAGAAAGCTCGGAGCTTAGAGCATTTGCTTCAGCACCTTTAGTAATAGTAATTTTATTTTCTAATGCTATTAAGGTATCTATACTTGAAAGCCAATCCGTTTCAAATCCTTTTAAATTACCTAAAATTTGTCCTACTTCCTCACGACTCATATTTTTTTCAGAAAGGTCTTTGGAAACATCAGCCATAACATAGGATGTCGAGCTTTCAGCAGTCTCAACATTTTTTATTGCATCTTTACCAGCCTGTGATGTAATTAATTTTTTTAATTGACTTTTATGAGCAGCATACTGTGATAAATATTGATTTACTAGGTTATGGTCAGAAACAGCATCACTACCCATGGCAAAGTTTGTGAAGCTTATAAGAGCTTTAGATATATCGTCCTTCATAGAATAAGCTAGAGCGACTTTTTTGTTGTCGACTAGTGTTACTTCTGTGAAGGAGGAATTAATGGTTTTAACTTTAATTATAGTAAAGGCGCAAATCGATATAATTATGACTAGGATAATTCCAAAGGTGCCAATAAGTTTACTTATAAGTTTTGTGTTTTTTAATCTCATCAAAATTTCCTCCAAAGTTTATATATAGTGAAGTTAGCTTAACAACAAATTATATTAATAATGTCGAAAAATGTCGTATAAACTTTAGATAAAATTATAATTATGGAAAAAATTTAGATGTGCTTTAATGGCATAAGGTACAAATTTTATTGAATAGCATGTGATATATTTACTTCTCATTATTTATTTTTTTTATATACTATTGCATTAACTTCTCCACCTATTATTATTATATTTGAAAGAATAAAAAGCCAGGTAAGAAGGGCGATTACTGCACCTATACTCCCATAAAGTAAAGAATAGTTTGAAAAATTATTTACATAAAATGCAAAACAAATTGATACAATTATAAGACCAAAGGTAGCTGTAAAAGTTCCAGCAATTACTTCTCGCCATTTTAGTTTTATACTAGGAGTATATTTATAAACTGTAGCAAATATAAAGCTTATAGATAAAAATATTAATATGTATCTTAAGATATCCCAAACAAGGCTAAAGGAATTGGAGAGCTGAAACGTATATACTAAAAAGCTGCCAATTATATGTCCGAAAATTAAAAGCATAGTTGTTAATAATATAATAAGCATGAGTCCAAAGGTACATAAAATTGACATGGAATAAAGTTTTAATTTGCTCCTTTTTTCTTTTAGGCCATATGCCATATTAATTCCTCTTATAACAGCTTGAAAGCCACTACGAGCAGTCCATATGGTAAAAATCAAACTTAGAAATAATATCTTACTATTTTTTGTGTTTACTATATGTATAACAGTATCATTTATAAGTGTTAATACATCCGAAGGTAGTACTATATTTAATACTGTAAGTACGTCATTGCTTTGAAGTTTCATATATCCTATAAGGCTTATTATAAATATTAAAAAGGGGAAAAAAGAAAATACAAGGCTAAATGCAAGTTGAGAAGACAAAGCCATTACGTCATCTTTTATAAATTTTATTATTATCCATTTTAAGTAGTAAAATAATTTCTTTAGCATAATATCCTACCTTAATCTCCTACGTTACTGATTTAGTTAGAGATATTATATCATATAGCAGGGTAATTTAATACAAAACTAGTTTTAATATATGAGTATTTATAAATTTAAAGTAGCAAAGTTTATTTGAAGGTTTTCGTATATTCCTACCTTTATAATATCTTTAAAAGTATAGGATTTAGGAGAGGCATAGTGCATGGTAGAAGTATCCAATCTATATACAAACACGGTTTCTTCCATAGGGTTAACAATCCAGTACTCTCTAACCTTAAACTCTTCATATAAGTTTAATTTTCTAACATAATCATTAGAAGGATTAAAAGGAGATACCACTTCAACAATCATATCAGGAGCACCAGTGCAACCCTTATCTGTTAACTTATTTTTATCACAGATGATAGAAATATCGGGCTGAACTACATTTTTACTATTATTTATATCTTCATCACCATTTCTCAATATTACATCAAAGGGTGCCGGATATACCTTGCAAGAGCCATTATTTGATTTTATATAGCTTCCTATTTCAATTAGTAATTGAGATATTAATTCTTGATGCTTTCTTGATGGGGCAGCAGCCATTTTATATATATGACCATCTATAATTTCAACACATTCATCTTCTGGAAAAGTTAAATAATCAGCATAGGTATATAATTTGTTTTCAGCAGTATTATTCATAGTTTTAGCTCCTCTCTACTTTAGAATTTTATTAATTTATTTACAGATATTATACCATATACAGAGGATGGTGTTTAATACGTAACTTAAAATTATTGCGAACCTTTATTCAGAGTACAGAGTACAGATGACAGAGTACAGTTAAGGATGATTTACCTTTCCTTACGTCAGGTAAATCTTAAACTTAAATGTTGTCAGCTTCGCTGAACAACATTAATGCCGAGATTGCGTAAGCAATCAAAAATAAGTTTTTAGATTTTTCGTAGCGTTAGCGGAGAAAAATCATCATTCACTGTACTCTGAATAAAGGTTCACAATGTTAAAATTTTGTACTACAGCATCTTAGAAAATTCCCATTACAAAATGTTGAACCCCAAGAGAAGTAAGTGATAAAACTATCCAGCATATAAAGCCTAGAAAAATTGGTTTTCCACCATTTTTAATAAGCTTTACAATGTTAGAGTTTAATCCTACAGATACCATTGCCATTACAATGATGAATTTTCCACACTCTACTAAAAGGTTAGTAAGCTGTGTTGGCATTTGGATAAAGGTATTAATTACTGAAGTGGCTATAAAACCAAGTACGAACCAAGGAAATATTTTAATTAAATTATAGCTACCTTCATTATTTTTATCTCCCTTTTTAGAAGTATATATAGCCAGAACTAGAGTAATTGGAACAATGGCTAAAGTTCTTGTAAGCTTTACTATAACTGCAAGATTTCCAGCTGCATTGCTATAAGCATAACCAGCAGCTACAACAGACGAAGTATCATTGACGGCTGTTCCTGCCCAGAGGCCAAAACATTGATTACTCATACCAAACAAGTGACCTATAAATGGAAAGGCAAAAGCAGCGATAGCATTAAAAAGAAATATAGTTGATATAGAATGAGCTACTTCTTCCTCATTTGCATTAATAACTGGAGCAGTTGCTGCAATAGCAGAGCCACCGCATATAGAAGAGCCAATTCCAATCAAGGTTGCTGTTTTGCCATTTATATTTAATAATTTGCCAACAATATAAGCAGTTACAAAAGACATGGTTAAGGTAAAAGCCATTAGGATAAGAGTCTGCTTTCCAACTTTAAAAACATTAAATAGATTCATTCCAAAGCCCATAAGAATAATAGAGTACTGAAGTAATTTTTTTGAAGTAAAAGTTATACCATGATTAAGATAATTTGGCCTTTTCCAAAAGGCTAAAAGCATACCAAATAAAATTCCTAAAACAGGACTTCCTACAATAGGAAAGGTATTACCTAAAAGCCATGCAGGTATTGCTATAATTAGAGCGAGTATAATTCCGGGTAATTTATTAATTAGTGTTTTCATAAGATTTCCTCCAAATGTTTTATCTATATTTGATTACATTGTATAGCTTGACAACATATAAGTAAAATATTATTATCTAATTAATATAATAAGTATTTACTAATATATTGGAGCAAGGAGATAATTATGAGCTTAAGACATTTTAAGATATTCGTTGCGGTATGTGAAAAAATGAATATGAGCAAGGCCGCGGAAGCACTTTTTATATCTCAATCCGCAATCAGTCAAGCGATTTCTGAACTTGAAAATTATTATGGGGTGCGACTTTTTGAAAGATTATCACGAAAACTTTACTTAACGAGTGCAGGGGAAAAATTGCTAGGTTATGCTATGCATATGATAAAGTTAAATGAAGAATTGGAAAGTTCCATGAAAGCTTTACACGAAAAGGGTTCTATAAGAATTGGAGCAAGTGTTACTATAGGAGCTTATGTATTACCTAAACTTGTTGCACGATTTCAAAATATAAATGCTGAAACAGATATAAAGGTATATGAGGAAAATACCGAGAAAATTGGAAAGATGATTCTTAATGATAAAATTGATATAGCACTTGTAGAAGGTCAAATATCGACTCCAGATATTTTGCAAATTCCCTTTATGAAGGATGAACTTATACTTATTTGTGGGCATAATCATAAATTTGCAAAACTTAAGGGTGTTGAGCCAAAGGAACTTGAAAGAGAAAAATTTATTATTAGAGAAAAGGGAAGTGGAACCCGAAAAACCTTTGAAGATAAGATGACGGAGAAAAAGTTGAACTGGGAAGCCGCTTGGATATGTAATAATACTGATACTATTAAAATGTCGGTTGCAGAAGGATTAGGGGTTTCGGTTATTTCTAGATGCTCATGCTTAAATGAATTGTCTCGTAAAATCCTTTATGAGATACCTGTTAAAGGTGTTAGTTTTGAGAGAGAGTTTAAAGTTATATATCATAAAAATAAGTATTTAACGGGAACAATAAAACGATTTATAGAATTATGTATGACAAACAATTATACAATTTAATTCAAGGAGAAATTATGAAGCCATATAGTATATTAAATAACTTGGTTTTTTTAGATATAAAAAGAGCAGAAACTGATTCCATGCAAGTCAGTGCTATTAAGGTGAAAGATAAAGTGGTCACAAAATTTAATAAATCACAAGAAGTTAATGAGCTTAAGAGAAATTTTCAAATTTTTGCTGAAGGCCTGCCATTAGTGTGTCATGATGTATCTTTTCAAAGAAATCTTATTGGAGTAAGTAATAAGTTTTTAGACTCAGTTGAGCTTGTGGCTATGCTTTTTCCAGAGCTTCCGGAGTTCAAGCTTCAGTATCTAAAAAACAAATTTGTACCTAAAGGAAGTAAGGCAGAGGAAATAGGAGAAGTTCTTAATTTTGTTATAAGTGAGTTTTATAAAGAAAATGGATATGTTATGCCTATGAGTTTTACAGAGCTTGAGCATTGGGATTGGTATAAATATATTTCTAACATAAACATGAATGAGGTTAAATTTTTTGTAGATGACAAAGAGGAAGTTGCATTAGAAAATAAAGAAAAGGAACCTTATCCTGTTTTTGCACTTAAGGATTATGAAAAACTATTTGAAAATACAGCTATTTGGAAGCGTGGAGGAAGAAGCTATACTTTAAGAACTCAGCAGAGAGATGCGGCAAAGGTCATAAGAGAAGGACTTGAAAAAGGGAAAATTACAATAATGGAAGCACCAACTGGCATTGGAAAAAGTATGGCATATCTACTGCCTTCAATTATTTATACACATCTTAAACAAGAAAAAGTGATTTTATCCACAAACACTAAGGGGTTACAAGGTCAACTTGTGGATAAAGATATTCCAAATATTTTAGAAGCTCTAGATTTAAAAAGAGATGTTAACTATACCTTAATAAAGGGAAAAGGCAATTATCTATGCTTTGATAGGTTTGAAGATATAGAATATCCGAGTGATATGAAAACTCTACTTGGTTATGTGTATTTAAAAAGGTTGTTAACGGAAAAGCAAATTGGGGATATTGAAGAAATAAGTGACGATATAAAAGAAAAATTTAATTTAAATGAATTATTAGAACAGTGTTTTTGTGATTCGGAGCTTTGCGATGTGGATAGCTGCAGATATAAGGAAAGATGTTATTACGCTTTAAAGGTTGAAGCTTTAAAAGAAGCTCAGCTAGTTGTAGTAAATCATTCACTTTTATTAAAGTGGCCTTATCAAAGTATTGCACCTCTCCAAAATATTGTGGTGGATGAAGCACATAATTTAACTAAAGAAGCTTATGATACGTTTGAAAGTAATTTGATTTCTTATGAGTTTGAGAAATTTTTAAAGGATATATATGATAGTAAGGAGAAAAAAGGGTATCTATATTATTTATCCAAAAGAACTAAGAAAGAAAACTTGCCATTAAATGAAATAGAGAGTGATATAGAAACGTGCAAAAATGAAATTAGCAGTACTAAAGCTGCTTTTGAAAATTACATATCAACTAGTGGAATAAGTAGAGAATACAATATTAAAGAGCATTTAAATAAGCTTAATTCTAAAGTAGCAAGGATAATGGAACACTTGCAATATCTTAAAGAGGACATATCTAAACTTAATATAGATTTAGAAAAGGCTGTTTCAGTTTTGAAAAACATATCTCACTTAGAAAAAGATAAAAGCCTTAAAATATTAGGGGAAAAAATAGATGCTATGAATACATATATTAGTCTTTTGGATCAAGTTTCTGTTCAAAGCGAAGAAAATTATTGCTTTTATTTTGAGGTAGATAGAAATTTTAAATGGTGGAAGATATCTAGTATACCCTTAGAGATAGCAGGAGTTTTTTATGAAAAAGTTTTAAAGGGAGTTAATAGTTGTTTATTTTTATCAGCTACCTTAAGTACGGATAAGGGGTATGACAATATAAAAAATACCTTGGGAATTAACATTGCTAAGTCCCAAAATAAAGAAATAGTAGAAGTGACTCCTATAAGACCAATATTTCAATATAAAAAGAAAAGTGCAATTTATGCTATAGAAGGCATGGATCCAAACGATACATATGCTTTTGTAAAAGAAATGAAAGAGTTTGTTTTAGAACTTTTAAATAACACTACTGGCAGTATTATTATACTTTTTACAAGTAGAAAAAGGCTTGAAGAATTTAAAAATCAAGCGGCAAAGGAACTTAATACCTTAGGAATAACTGTTGTTGAAGGAAAGAAAGATATAGGAAAATTGAAATCTAGGAAGGAACGATACATCCTCTTAGGTTCAAAGGGATTTTTTGAGGGGATAGATATACCAGGTGATACTATGACAACAGTAGTCTTAGATAAATTGCCAAATATAAATAGTAAGGAACCCTTTTATAAATCTTTAATAGATAAAAAGGTTGAGAAGGGCAAGAACTATTGGAATGCTTATGGTGATGTGAATTTTCCTATTGTGTCTATAGACTTAAAACAGATTTACGGAAGAATTATAAGAACAGAATATGACTATGGAGCACTGTTTATTATGAGCAAATTTGATAGTAATAATTCAACTGTAAGGAAGCTTGAAAAACAGCTTTATGACGTTCCAATTATAAGACGGAATAGAAATGAAATTTTTAAGGATTTAAATTTAAGATTAATAAGGTGGAAGCAAATAAATCTATATAAGATAATGAAGGAAGTTAAAGAGCCTTTAAAAAAGTATATTTTACAAAAAAAGAAGCTTGGTGAAGTTAAATCGCCTAAGGATATAGAGAAGCATATAAATAAATTTATGTCATTGGAATATTATAAAAGGCACTTAGAATATGATGTGAATATTCAGTTAGAGAGTAAATTAGAAATTTGTATTAATAAAGAAAAAATAAGTTTAGGCAGAAGCAGAGCAAGTATATACGAATATTTTAAAGATATAAGATGAAGTATATATAGATATACAACTTGGAAATTAAAAATTTTAAATTCCAAGTTTATCCTAACAGCAATATTTTTCAATCATTGTGCATTGTGAATTGAAAATATTAGCATAAGGATACATTTGGTATTTATAATTTCAATATTTCAGGTTGTTTATCATTATTTAAATAATCAATAATATGAAAAGAAAGTTCATAATTATATAATCGTTCATAATTGTCTAGCGATATATTAAGCAATTCTATGATTTTATTTAGTCGATAAAAAAAGGTACTTTTGTGAATATGAAGTGCTTTTGATGCCTTTAGCGCATTACGATTTTGATTTAAATATGTACGTAAAGTCAAAAACAATTCACTTTTGGATTTTTTGTCATGTTCTATAAGAAAAAGAATATCTGGATGAATTGCAGCAAGTAAGAAACGCCTATCACTGCAATATGATAGTATTGAATCTGTTACTTTATTTTCGTAATATATAATTAGCTCATTCTTTGTATTTGGAGCATTTATTAATTTATAGGCTTGATGATAATACTCACGAAGATCTGAAAGATTACTGCAGCAATAACTTAAGGAACTAATAAAGCAGTTAAATTGAAGAAAGTTTTTAAGCTTATATTCTTCTAATTCACTAAAAGGTTTATTTAAATTTTTACTGATAAGCACGGTTAAATGCCCATTATAATAAGCTACTAAATCTGTTGGGAAAATAACCTGAAGCTGACTTTTTAAATAGTTTATTTTAGAAGAAGTTAATGCAATTTCATCAGTATTTGAAATTATTAAGAACCAGAAATTAGAGCAAAGAGTATGTCCCAGCTGATTAAATCTATTCCTAAAATATTCAGGATTGTCAATTGGCTTTTCTATTAAATCACTTAAAAGGTATTCAAATTGAGCCTCATAAGTTCCATAATAAAAATTACCCTTTTGCAGTTCTAAAGATAAAATTCCTGATAAAATATCTACAATTTTAAGATCTAAATCTAAAAAGCTTCTAGTTGTATCACGCATACAAATATAGCCAATTACTGATTTACTAATGTGTATGGGACAAAAAATCATGTGGTAATTGAGGTATTTAGATTCAAAGAAAAATGCATTTTTTGCTTGAAAGATTTTATCCATAAGTTTTTCTTCCTGCATGGTTTTTAGATTATTTAATGGTAAATAGAGAGTCCCATTTTTATTATCCAGCAATTCTATGCACTCATTTTTGGGGTAGTTTTCTAGTACAGAATAGCTAGAAGTACAAACAGTAATAGAATTGTTTAAGTAACTATGAGCTAATTTTAAGAGTTCCTTTATGCCATCATTGCTTAAAAGTGAGTTGTAAAGAATGTCTTTTATTTCAGTAAGTTTTTTATCATAATCAGCTATTTTCATATTTTGCTCCTTTCATATAACTCTTGTATCTATTGTAAGCTTTATTTAGAATTTTCTCAATTCGTATTCAGACAAATGTCTTAAATAAAATGATTTTTTTATTGAATTTTTCAATATTTGAAGGAAGTATTGAGAAGAAAAGATATATATAATAATTGTTAAAGGAATAACAATACTTTATAATTTTATAATTAAATAAGGAAGTGGTAGACAAGTGGTTAGCATTACAATAGATGGGAAAAAACTTAAAGTTCACGAAGGTGTAAACGTTTTGGAAGCTGCTCTTCAGAATGGAATTTATATTCCACATTTATGTCATCATCCTGATTTGCCCGAACTTGGTTCATGTCGATTATGTATAGTCGAAGTGGAAGGAAAGGAAGGAGTTTTTACATCCTGCACACTTAAAGCAGAGGATGGCTTAAATATCTGTACAAAAAGTGAAAAAGTTAATCATTTAAGGAAGCTTGCAATGGAATTATTACTTGCAGCCCATCCAGAAGATTGTTCAACTTGCCCTAAATATGGAAGATGTGAATTTCAGACATTGATACAGTATATGGAAGTATCTGCAGCAAGAATGAGGACAAGAGTAAAAGGATTTAAAAGCAATGAAGAAAATCCTCTTTTAATTCACGATATGAATCGCTGCGTACTGTGTGGAAGATGTGTGCGTGCTTGTAATGATTTGAGAGGCGTAAAAGTTCTTAAGTACAATAAAAATGAAATGGAAACCTATGTAGGAACGCTACAGGATAAACTATTAAAAGATTCAGATTGCCGTTTTTGCGGAGCATGTGCAGAAGTTTGCCCAACAGGAACTATTCGTGACATGTTAAATTATTCTCCTACAGAGAAACATGATACTTTAATTCCATGTGAGGCTACTTGTCCTGTACATACCAATATACCTAGATATTTGCGTTTTGCAAAGGAAGGTAAATTTGCCGAAGCAACAGCAGTAATACACGAAAGACTTCCTTTTCCCGAATGCTTAGGACGTGTATGTGCCCATCCATGTGAAGGAAAATGCAGGCGTGGTGAGGTCAATGAGGCTGTATCCATTCGTGATATTAAAAGATACGCTGCAGAGCATGACAATAATAAGTTATGGAAGAAAAACAGTAAGAAGCTTCCACCAACAGGAAAAAAGGTTTGTGTAGTTGGAGGAGGTCCAGCTGGACTTACATCAGCATTTTATTTGGCTAAGCAGGGACATGAAGTTGTTTTAAAAGAAGCATACCCAAAGCTTGGTGGGCAAATGCAATATGGAATTCCAGCCTATCGTTTGCCTCGTGAAATTGTGGGTAAAGAAGCTGATTACGTTAAAGAAGTTGGAGTTAAGGTTGAAGTAAATACTAGAGTAGAGAAGCCTAAAGATTTGTTAAAGGAATTTGATGTAGTCCTTATGTCTATAGGAACTCACAATGGAGTACGTCTTCCTATGGAAGGAAATGCACTTGATGGAGTTATAGTTAATACAGAATTTTTGAGAAAGGCTTCAATGGGTGAAGATACTGGAATTGGGAAGCACGTTATTGTTCTTGGCGGTGGAAATGTTGCTTTTGATTGTGCAAGAACTGCTAAAAGGCTTGGAGCAGAGGAAGTTCATTTAGCATGTCTAGAAAAACGTGAAGTTATGCTGGCTGATGATGAAGAAATTAAAGAGGCTGGGGAAGAAGATATTTTTGTACATCCTGGACAAACTTTTGAGAGAATTGTTGGTGATGATAAAGTTACCGGTGTTGCTTTTTGTAATGTTAAGAACTTTTCCTTTGATGAAAATAGAAGAGCTATTATTGAAAAGGAACCAGATTCAGAGCACATTATTAATGCGGATACTGTTATATTTGCAGTTGGACAAAGAACTGCAATAAGTGAAGAAGCAGGTCTAAAGCTTGGTCGTGGAAATTCTATTGCAGTTGAAATTGGTAAAAGTGCTAAGACAAATGTAGAGGGGATTTTTGCCTGTGGAGATGCAGTGTATGGAACTAAAACTGTAGTTGGAGCAGTTGCAGCAGGAAGAGATGCTGCCAGTGAAATTGACCGTTATCTTGGTGGAGATGGGGACATTTCAGAGATATTAGCACCTGCACCTAAAAAGCCTTTAAACATTGGAAAAATAGAAGGCTTTGGATATTTAAAGCGTGCAAAAGAGGACATTGTACAGGCAGGCGAGAGAAAGGATAACTTTAATAATGTAAATAAAGGGCTTTGTAATGATGATATTTGCAGTGAGGCAGGAAGATGTTTGCAGTGCGACCTTAGATTCGATATTACAAAGCATCGAGTTTGGAGCGATTATTCTATAAGTAATGAAGTGGAGGCGAATAAAAATGCTGACTAATAATACTAAGGCACTTATATTGGCAGAAAAGATTGAAAAAGAAGCTGCACTATCATGCTTACAGGAAATGTATGATTATGGCACAAATCCTATGAAAGTTTTGGATATGATAAAAGAAAAACCTAATTGTAAAATTATAGTTGGGGCACTAAATAATTCTGATACAGATGGAATGCTTAGCATTTTGGCAAAAACAAATCCAGCTGGGCTTGTAGCAGGTCTTTCAGTATTAGTAAAGGCGGCGGGAGCAGAAGAAGCCCTATTAGTACTTCGTAATATAGAAAATGAAGCTGAGTTATTAGCAAGTGCAAAAACAGCAGGGGTAAAACTTAAAGTAGAAGCAAGTGAAATAGTTGATGTAAGGTCACATAAAGAGCATGCTATTTTTAATTTAGAAACTTTAGCAGGAGTTGCCGATAAAATTACAGGAATATCACCAGAAATTATCATATCAGTCAATGAAGATGTACCTAAGGAAGTTAAATTTGGTACAAAGCTTTCGGATTTGGTAGACACAGCTAAGGTTAAATCGATTATGATTGACCATCATTTTCATGGATTAGATGTATTAAATGATGATATTACAAAGGAGAACTCCTATGGAAGCGGTGTTATTCATATAATTTATGAAAATGACTGCATAGTAGAAAAAACAAAAAAAGAAATAGAAGATCTTAGAGAAAAGAGCTGTGGAAAATGTACATTTTGCCGTGAAGGATTATATCAGCTTGATGTTATATTTGATGATATGACAAAAGGTAGATCAAAGAAAGATGATCTTGCTATAGTAGAAGAGTTAACCAGTGCAATGAAATTTTCATGTAATTGCTCATTAGGAAAAAGTTCAGGAGAACCTGCAGCAAGTGCCATAACAGAATTTAAATCAGAAGTAGAGCAGCATACAAAGAAGAGAGGATGCCTTGCTGGTAAGTGTTTAGCTTTTACTAATATATACGTAGATCCCGCAAAATGTACAGGCTGCGGCAAATGCTTGGAGGTATGTCCAGAGAATTGTATTGAAGGAAAAAAGGGTTATATTTCAATAATTGATGAATTTGATTGTACTAAATGCGGTAAATGCATAGATGAATGTCCAAATAACGCAATTGTTAAAGTAAGTGGGAAAACTCCTAAACTCTCTACAAAATTAACAAGAGTAAAAGGAAGCAAAAATATAGAGGCGGAACATACTGAGGAAAAAAAGGAGAGCAATAAAAAAAGACATAGAACTAAGCTTGTTATGCCACTTATAAAAAATAGTGATGAAACATCTAAAGTAATATCAGAGGTTAGAAAGCCAAAGGAGGGAACTATTATGAAAAAGATGGAGACAGATGTCATAATTGTAGCAGGAGGTCCAGCAGGACTAGCAGCAGCTATTACAGCTGGGGAAAATAACTTAAAATCTATTCTTTTTGAAAAATCCAGTGCAACAGGTGGAGCAGCTAATATGGGTATGGGACCACTTGGAATAGATAGTAAAATCCAAAAGGATAATTTTAACAACATAACTGTGGAAGAAGCTCTTGATATGCATATGAAGTATACTCATTATCGTGTAGATGAAGATTTAGTTCAAACATACTTTAATAAGAGTGCAGAGACTATCGAATGGTTACAAGATATGGGGGTAGAATTTGCAGGAGCATTTCGTTATTTTAAAGAATCAGAGGCAACTTGGCACATAGTTAAACCTGAAAATGGAGTTATTGGGCCTCGTGCTGCTAGTGGAATGGTAAAAGTTATGACAGAACGGGCAAAAGAGCTTGGAACAGAAATTTTACTAGGAACGCCAGTAGTATCTTTAATAAAAGAAGACGGAAAAGTATGTGGTGTTACAGCAGAGGATAGCGAAGGAAATATTATTGAAGCTAGGGCAAAGGCTGTTATTGTGGCAACTGGCGGCTTTGGAAATAATAAAGACATGATAAAATCTGAATTTGGATTAACAATTGGAGAAGATTACTTTCCATTTATGATTCCTGGAATTACAGGTGATGGCTTAAAAATGATGTGGGATATGGGAGCTATGAAATATGGAGCGAATATTGAGGCAATTTATCAGCTTCCTGATAATTTAAGCTGGTTCTTATTAGATGCAGTGTTACGTCAGCCAAATCTTTTAATAAACCAGCTTGGCGACAGGTTTATGAACGAAGGTGACATGGGTAATACTACCTTTACAGGAAATGCACTTGCAATGCAGCCGGGAAATTATGCTTACTGTATTATGGATGAAGGTGTTTTAAAACATTATAAAAAGAATGGACCAGATATTTTTGATATTGTTCATCCAGCAGATGCATTCCTTGCATTTGATGAACAGGCTGCTAAGGCAGTAGAACAAGGTTATGAAGCATATTTTGAAGCAGAAACAGTAGAAGAGCTTGCTAAAAAACTTAATATTGATGCTGAAAAATTACAAGATACTATTGATGAATACAATGAAGCCTGCGAAACAGGAGTGGATACTAAATTTCATAAGAAACAAGCGTATCTTCATCCTATTACTGGAAAAGGGAAATATTTAGTTGGAAAATTCTATCTTGGAGCTTATGGAACAATAGGTGGTGTTCGCATAAATAAATACTGTGAAGTATTGGATGAAAGCTTTAATCCAATTGAAGGGCTTTATAGTGCTGGTACAGATGCTAATACTATTTATGGAGATAGCTATAACTTTACGCTTCCTGGCAACAGCATGGGATTTGCAATTAATTCTGGACGCATGGCTGGAGAAAGTGCCGCACAGTATGTTGAAGAGGTATAGAAGGGGGAAATATAAATGTCAAGTGTAATTACAGAGGAAGAGAAAAAATTATCTTATGCAAAATATTATTATATGCCACTTGCTGAGATTCCACAGGAGAAATTAGATATATGGAATAGACCAGCAGCGGATAATAAAGGAGCTTTAGCTATAGAAAATCGTAACTTGTTCTTAGAAGAAGAAGTCCCTGGCTTTCAGTTTGGATATTGTGTAGCATCAAATGGTACAGGGTATGTAGCTAATTCAACTTATATGAAAGACGTTACGCCAGAAATGATTGCTTGGTGGTTTGGTTGGCATTCAATAGGAAGTGATTTGCGTTATAAAATTTGGGACAAAGATGATCATTATTATGCTAGAGCAGATAAACCTGAATATGTAAAAGATCCTAAAGTACCTTGTAGTGAGAAAACTTGGGGAGTAAATCATAGCATTTTAGAGGACATAGGTATGGGACCAGACCCGCTTACACTTTGCTTTAAAAAACCTAGCGATTTAGGCTATAATATGGATAAAATTGGCACAAAAGGTTGTGCTGCTATGGTTTGCGCAGTAGGAGAGGGAAAGGCTCCAGCTTTAATGACGCATAAATGCAGAGAAGTAGACGGTGGTATTATGTTTGAATCAAGATTTTGGATGGGTTATGGACTTGTGGAAGGTAAGGTTGTAAAGCTAATTCCTGATGGAGTAGCAATACCTGATATAATGCCTAAGATGCTATTTGGACATAACATTAAAGAATTTGCCAATCTTGCAGCAATTCTTCCAAAGTTATATGCAGAAGAAAAGGACAACTGGTAGAATATGAAAAAAATAAAACAAGAGGTGTTTATATTAGCTTTTTGTATTGCTTTATTTCCACCAATTTGGGCAGTGCTTGCGTCACATGTAGGTGTTACAACTGGTGCAGTTGCACTCATTTGTGCCGGCCTATATGTGACAAATGGAAATAAAGTTTCAGATGGTGTTAAAATTTCCTTGGGATTTTTAATGGGAGATTTTTGGGCAGTATTTGCACTGTTTATTATGCACTATTTGTCTTTCAATAAAGACATAAATTTATTTATAACACTTTTTGTTTTAGGTGGTCTTGGAGTAATTATATCGTCGTTATTATCGAAGTGGGTCTTTTGTCCATCACTGCTTTGTGGATGGGCAATTGGTCTTACAATACTTGCACCAGTAGGATATGGAAAGCTAGGAACATTGCCAGTTCAGATAGGTGCAGCTATGCTTGTTGGAGTGTGGTATGTTGGCGTTGGAGTTAATAAAATTCAAGTTGCAATAGAAAAGTGTTTTGGAGGGAAAAATAAAAATGAGTAAAAAAATATTAGGTATTACAGCAGGGCGTAAAAATAGCAACAGTGAAATCTTATTAAAGGAAGCATTATTAAGCTGTCAAAATCAAGGTGCAGATATAACTATGATAAATCTTAAAGATTATAATATTATGGATTGTACAGGCTGTACATCATGTACTAAGGCTATGTCCGAAGGTAAATACATTGGTTGTATTTTGGATAAAAAAGATGATAAGAAAAAGATTAACGAAGTAATGTTAGATGCGGATGCGGTTATATTTGCTTCTCCAACTTATGATCTTATAACATGTTCTGCTTATTTAAGATTTATGATGAGAAACTTAAGCTATGAAACATCATTTTTGGAGACAATTGGAGCGATTGAACATAAAGCTAGAGTTAGTGCGTTAATTGCAGTTGGAGGTTCTACACGCTCATGGCAATCTATGGCACTTGAAAGCATGCAAGCAACTATGTTTACCTGTGATTTCAAAGTTGTTGATATGCTTCTTGCAACGAGGGTTCCAGCACCTGCACAATGTCTGCTTGATGATAAACTTATTGCACGTGCAGCTAAAATTGGAGATAATATTATGAAAGCCGTAAATACGCCAGAAGAAGAAAGAAGCTGGCTTGGTGATGAGGATATGGGATGGTGTCCAAATTGCCATTCAAATGCCCTAGTTCTTGGAGAAAAGCAGTGGGACGGAACCTATTATCCAGTTGAATGTCAGGTGTGCGGTGCTGGTGGAAATTTAGAAAAGACAGAAGACGGAAAATGGAAATTTGTAATTCAAAAGGATGGGTTACTAAAGGATAGGACAACTGTAGCTGGTAGAGCGAAACATTTGGAAGAGATCATGGAAACACAAGGTGGATTTTTTAAAGATCCAGAAAAGAGAGCAGTTGTAAATGAAAAAATAGAAAAATATAAAAAAATACAGTTTAAATCAATTTAATATGTAAGAAGTGGCTGTCGCATTAAAAGGTGAGACAGCCACTTGTTTAAAAATTCTCAAATAATTGTTTTAGATGAGGCAGCATAAATATCCATGTGTTTGTCATGATAATATCATAGGTCATTATTGCATTAGGAGTAAAAATAAGTATAATAAATAGTATACTATGCTTTTGGTAAACGATTTCAAAAAAATGTATTGGAGGAATAAAAAATGGCGTTAATTCAAGTTAATTTTATATCTAAAACTTTAATGAGGACTGTTCCTATAAATGTAATATTACCAGTAGATAAATTGACGTTTCCAGGTATGCCCGTAAGAGAGGACAAGCCATACAAGACATTATATTTGTTGCATGGTGTGTTTGGTAATTATACAGATTGGGTATCTGGTACAAATATTCAAAGGTGGGCAGAGGAAAATGATCTTGCAGTTGTAATGCCTTCTGGGGACAACATGTTTTATGTAGACAATCCCAAAACTGGTAATTGCTATGGCGAATTTATAGGAAAAGAACTAGTTGAAATGACAAGGAAAATGTTTCCATTATCAAATAAAAGAGAAGATACTTATATAGCGGGGCTTTCAATGGGTGGATATGGGGCAATCAGAAATGGTTTAAAATATCATGATACTTTTGGCTGTATTGCAGGCTTATCCTCAGCATTAATTATTGACGATATTGAAAACAGAACAAATGATGCTCCATTTCTTTTAGAAAGTCGTTCTTATGCAGAAGGCTGTTTTGGTGATCTTACAAAGGTTAAAGAAAGCGATATGAATCCAAAATGGTTAGCAAAGAAGCTAGTAGGGGAAAAAGTAGATATTCCTAAAATTTATATGGCATGCGGAGAAAGTGATTTTTTAATTAAAGAAAATGAGGATTTTAAGAATTATTTAGAGCAACTTGGCATTGAAGTTACCTTTGAAGTAGGACCTGGAGCCCATGAATGGGATTTTTGGAATAGGTATATTAATAGGGTGATAAATTGGCTGCCCTTAGAGAAGAACGGTGCTGGCATTAATAGTGGTAATGTAGGAGTTTAATTAATAGAATATTCCCCTTTAAAATAGTATAATTATGCTTATACGGAAGGGGAAATTCAATTGGATATATTAAAAGTTAAAGGAAATACTTATTGCATTGATACTGGAATGACCTACATTCCTTTTTATAAAATTAATCAAGAAGAAATTGTTATGTTGGATACAGGCTTGAAAAAAGGTGAGCGTGATGGTATCGAGAGGGTTTTGGAAGATAATAATTTTAGAGTTAGAGGTATTTTAAATAGTCATGCTCATATAGACCATATTGGAAATAATGCATATTTAAAAAATAAATATAAATCAATAATTGCAATGTCTGACTGTGAAGCTATTATTTGCAGTTCTGAAATTAAGCTTAAGCTTTATTATGAAAGTCAAACCTTAAGGAGTTTAAAGGAAAATTGCAGTCATATGATTTGTAAAACAGATATCAGTATAGCTGAAAATCAACATGAGGTATCATTATGTGGTGTTAATTTTAGAATTCTTCATACACCAGGTCACAGTCCAGATCATATATGCAGCATTACGCCTGATGATGTTGCATACTTAGGGGATACACTTATAAGTTATGAAGTAATGAGAGGATCTAAAATGCCTTATGCATACATACTAAGTGAAGATATGAAAAGTAAGGCTAAGCTTTATGATTTGAAATGCAGTAAGTATGTGGTAGCACATAAAGGAATGTATAATGATATTACAAAGTTAATAGATGATAATATGGATTTTTATGAAAGTAAAGCAATGAGGATATATGAGCTAATAGATGAACCAATGACAATGGAAGATATTATGAAGGCGGTTATTAAAAGTTTTGCAATTAAGGTAAAGGATATGCATAAGTATTATGTTATTGAAAGAATGTTAAAGTCTTATGTAGAATATTTATATGATATAGAGAAGCTTAAGCTGATTATGGAAAATGGATTTCTTAAGTATACTAAATAAAACATAGCCTAAAAAATTAATAGTTACGGCTAAAGATACGTATTTTGTTTTTCAATATTTAAGAATCAAGGACTGCCGAACTAACAGTATTTAATATGTAATTATTGTGAACCTTTATTCAGAGTACAGAGTACAGATGACAGAGTACAGTTAAGGATGATTTACCTTTCCTTACGTCAGATAAATCTTAAACTTATATGCTGTTCAGCTCTGCTGAACAACATTAATTCCACGATTGCGTAAGCAATCAAAAACTAAGTTTTAAGATTTTCTGTAGCAAAGAGGAAGAAAAGCATCCTTCACTGTACTCTGTACTCTGTCAACTGTACTCTGAATAATGGTTCGCAATATTTAAGATTTGTATATTAAATTTTTGTGCGACAGCTCCTTTTTTATCTATATACAAAAAAATTACATTTTAAGATAAAAAGTGTAACCAATTTGTAATTAAAAGGACGAAAATTCGTAACCTATATTGTCGTTATTAGTGATAGATTATAAGTGGTTGTAAAATTGCTTAAGAGGTGATATTAATAATGACAAGTGTTGAGGTAAAAAGGAATAAAAATAAAACGAAAAGAACTATAATCCGTGTAAGTATTAGGATATTATTGGTTTTATTGCTGATAAGTGCATTAATATCAATTAAAGATACATATTTTAGTAAAAAACTTAACAGACCTGTAAGTGCAGCAAATAGTATAAAAAAGCATACACCTAAACCAAAGAAAAATAATCCAATAGTAAAGAATGCTGTTGTAATGCGAAATCAAAAAACAGATGATGGCGTAAAAGTAGAGGATGCCTTCGTTAAAGATGGTAAGAAAACTGCATATTTAACTTTTGATGATGGGCCATCAACTACTGTAACCCCTAAAATACTAGATACATTAAAGCAATATAATGTACATGCTACATTTTTTTTGATTGGAAAATGCATAGAGGAGAATAATCAAAGTATAAACGTAGTTCGTAGAATTTATGATGAAGGAAATGCTATTGGAAATCATTCCTACAGTCATGATATGAGAATATTATTCCCTAACAATGCAATTAACGTACAGACTTTTATGGGTGAAGTGGACAAGACTGAGAGCATTTTAAAAGGCATTTTTGGACAAGATTTTTTTGCTAGACCTTTAAGAGTTCCTGGTGGATATATGTCTAGACAACATTATAATGATCCAAATTTAGGTAAATTTGACAAAGCTATTAAAGATGATAATTTTGCAAGCATAGATTGGACAGCTTATGGCTTTGACGCTGAGGGTAGACCTAAAAATTATCTTGAAATATTCAATAATATAAAGAGAACTGTAGGCAACCAACAAAAGGTAGTTATTTTAATGCATGATACTTATGGAAAAGAACAAACAGCAAAAGCATTACCTTTAGTAATACAATACTTAAAAGCTCAGGGATATGAATTTAAAACACTAAAATAAGATATATTTTATTGGCTATGTTTTAAATAAGTGTTGATTTTGACACTTGTTTAAAACATAGTCATTTTATAGATATACCAGCTCAACTATTAAAATTCATGTGAACCATAATGCCTAGAAGACGGCATTTTGGTACAAATGAATTTTAAGTTTCGAGATGGTATATCTTTATTAAATAAAAATTTAATAGTTTTTAATTACACAAGCATATATTATATAATAGCGGAAATAAAGATAAACTGCTTAAATTTCATTTATAATCCGGGGGTGTAAAAGATGGACAAGAAAGTATATTTATCTAACGAAGATAAAAAGATTTGCGGTGTATGTGGAGGAATTGCGGAATATTTTCAAATAGATTCTACACTAGTTAGATTAGCATGGGTACTTTTTATTTTGGCAGGTGGTTCAGGAATTATTGGTTATATAATATGTGCGTTAGTAATACCGAAAAATCCAAATCTTTAATTAATAAAGAGGAATATGTTTATTTAGAGTAGAGAGTAGAGTGAAGGATGATTTTCTTCCGCTTTGATACAGAAAATCTTAAACTTAACTGTTGTCAGCTTCGCCGACAACAGCAATGCCGAGATTGCGTAAGCAATCAAAAATAAGTTTTAAGATTTTTCAAAGCGTAGCGGAGAAAAATCATCCTTCACTCTACTCTTTAATCTCTACTCTCTACTCTGATTAAGTGCAGGAATAAGAGCATCTATACAGTCCTCAATGTTTTTATTAGTTGAATGATCGGTTCCAATTTCAATAAGTACTGATTTATTTGATAGGTCTTGGTTATAATACCCTATTCCATAATCATAATAGAATATACGTGTTTTAACTTGGCTTGAATGTTTAATAGAGGCTATTATTTTGTTAACAAACTTTAAATTCTCTTTATAGTATGGACATTTTCTTGTAAGTATAAAGGTAATGGTATTTGAGTTAGCATTAGTTATGTCTGTATCTCGATGAATATCTAAAAGAATTGTTTTGTTGTAATTCTTAACATTTTTCGTTATTATGTCACGTGAGTTTTTAAATGAAGCTGAATATTCTTTAGGCGCTGTGCATTTTATGAAGTTGCTGTTTAAACCTTCTTTAACAAGCTTATTGTTTATTAAAGCACCTATTTGACATACATTTATGCCAGATGCTGCTGGATAGTTTTCATCAGGATGACTATCATAAATTACTATATCAGATGAAAATGGTGTAATAGAGCTTGTATCATTAGTTTTTAATGCATTTATATCAGCAAGCAAATTCACGTGTGATGGGCTGCTAATATAAGGTTTTTTAACATTTGTTTGCGCTTTTGCCACATTAATTATATTTTGATGAAGACTGGTACTTGGAATATTTACCAAAGAACTTACTCCTGCGATAATAGTGATAATTATACCACCTAACAATATGCTCTTAGAACTTATTTTTTTATATTTTGAAATCATAATAATCCTCCTTTTGATTTCAGAATTATTTGTAAGCATAGGAGTGGTTCCCGTAAGTCTTCGGCTGCCCCCACCTAATTCTAGTATTTTTAATATTGTATTTCCATATTGTACATTTTCATCTTTAGCTAGATGACTAATTACTTGATAATCACATGAAATCTCGCAATCCTGCCTCATTTTATTAAGACCATATAACAAGATAGGGTTGAACCAGTATACAATGAACAATATTGTTATAATCCAGTTTATAAATATATCTTTGCTTTTTAAATGAGATAATTCATGCAGTATAATATATTTAAATTCTTTATCAGAAATATTGCCTACTGCTTTTATTGGAATTAATATCTTTGGTTTAAGGATGCCACATAGGGAAGGGGTGCTTATTTCAGAGGAATACAGTAGCTGCAATTTAGTTTTTATATTCATATCATTTGTGCACTTGCTTAGGATTTTATTATGAGAAAAATTTATATTTTTATCAGAAAACCTAATAATTTTTTGAAGTTTTTTATAGCCTAAGGCTAATATTCCTATAAATAGTAGCATTCCAAATATCCATACAAGATATAGGTTTTTTCTGATATTGATTTGTTTTTTTAATGGTATGCTTGCATTAGTATTAACTAAAATTTTATTTTGGGAATGAATGTTATTTATTGTGCTTGAGTAGTTCATTGGTGCATTTTTAGGTTGTGATGAAGATTTAATTGGTATCTTTTTTGTATTTTCAGTTGAAGTATTTTGTACATTAAATTTTGTAAGGGCATTAAAGATATTGAAAGAATAGTGAGGTCCAAGTGGTAACAGTAATTTTATTATCAATATGAGCCATATATAATAATGAAAAGTAGAATTTAGTTTATTTTTAAATAGTATTTTATTAGCTAATATCAATAATACAATGCAACTTCCAATTACAGATGAAAGGAAGACTGTCTCAAAAATATCTTCACAACTTATACATATCAAATTTATCAATTCACCACCTTGATTACAAATGTAATTCATGTTTTAAGTTTACAACTGTAATCTTAAATAGTCAATACATATTTGTAAAAATATTCAAGTGTAATATTGTAAGAGATGTAATAGTATAATTTTAATGAAATATATTATTGGGAATGATTATAGTGGAATCAAACATAATACTAGTCATAATACTTGCAATATCTATACTTGGTAAGGCTAACTCTGTTTCAATTGCTGTGGCAGCACTATTGATTTTAAAACTCCTTAATGTTGATAAATATGTTTTCCCTATTTTGAATGATAAGGGAATGTTTTGGGGACTTGTACTTTTAATAGCTGCTATATTAATACCTATAGCAAAAGGCGATATAACAGCTATTAGTATTAAAGGCAACTTAATGTCTTGGATTGGTATAACTGCTTTTGTACTTTCATTTTTAACTACGTATTTAAGTGGACTTGGACTTAAGTATTTAACAGTTCAAGGCAATGGCAATATAATGCCAGCACTTATAATTGGTTCTGTTGCAGCAGCGGCGTTTTTAAAAGGAGTACCGGTAGGACCGTTAATTACATCTGGAATGCTTGCGGTCATTGTGAAAGTGTTTCATAAAGGTTAAAGATTGTGAACCTTTTTTCAGAGTACAGATGACAGAGTACAGAGTACAGTTAAGGATGATTTTCTTCCGCGTTGCTGCAGAAAATCTTATAACTTATTTTTGATTGCTTACGCAATTGATGCATTAATGTTGTTCAGCGAAGATGACAATATATAAGTTTAAGATTTACCTAACGTAAGGAAAGGTAAATCATCATTAACTGTACTCTGTCATCTGTACTCTGTACTCTGATTTTTAGTTCGCAATAATTTTAGATTAAGATTAAATTAATTTTTAGCATTTTCCTAATTAAAAAGTAATAATTTCCATAAGTTATTATCTAAAAATTGGTTGTTTTGATAGAAGTTTATTTAGGTTAAGTTTTATATATGGCATATTGTTTTGTTCAATCTTAAGATGGGAAATTAAGTCATCAAACTTTAATGAAGTAATTTCATTTGCATCTCTAGATCTTAAATTATAAATTTTATTGCTACTTTCATTTTCACCTATTACAAGTATATGAGGAATCCAAGCTTGCTCACTTATTCTTATTTTCCTTCCAACTCGTTCATCTCTATCATCTATATCAACTCGAATGTTATTCTTAGATAGGTTTTCTGCTAATTTTAAGCTTTCATCTAAATATAGATCACTTACTGGAATTATTCTAAGCTGAATAGGGCTGAGCCAGTAAGGAAGCATTGGCTTTTCTTTCATTAGGCTATTTTCAAGTACTGCGTACATCCATCTTTCAATAGAGCCTATGGATGAGTGACAGATTGTGCAGCCTTTTTCTATGCCAGCTTTATCAAGATAATTTATTCCATATATTTTGGCATCTTTAATGTCCAATTGCACAGTAGATAATTGCATAAAGCTATTATTAAAATCAATTACTTGAAATTCGCTTTTTATTGCCCAGTAATGTTTCATCTCTGATAATAATTCAATGTAAACAGGACTATCACCATAATTAATAAGTTCAAGTATTTCAGCTTTATTTTCATAATAGAAACTCTCTACTGCTCTAAATACAGGTACAAATTTAACATCCATAGATTTTGCAAGGTCGTAAAAATTTCTGTATAGTTCTTTATATTCACTAAAGCCTTGAGAGATATCTTCTGTAAAACTGTGAATGTCTGGCATTGAAAATCCACGCAGTCTTTTTAAACCAACAAGAGAACCACTTTTTTCATATCTAAAGCTTTTTGAAAATTCATATACCCTAAGCGGTAAGGCTTTGTAGCTTAAGCTCGCTTCTTTGAGCATCCTGAAAAGACCAAAATCACCTGCGAACCTAAGAATGAATTCCTTATCTTTTCCTGGTGCGTTTACGATGTAGTGATTTTCATGGAAAGATTGAACTTGTTCCTTTATATCGGGCTCATTGTAGTCATAAATTAAGGGTGTTTCAATTTTTAAGGCATTTAATTTATTTTGAGCAATTTCTTCTGCCCAACTTTTAATCAAATCAAAAATTAAATTTCCTTTTGGATAAAATCTAAAATGCCCAGAGTCACTTGCTGATTCATAATCAACTAGTTCTAATTTTTGCATGGCTTGTATGGATTTTGGACTAGAGTTATTTGGATTCAAGCCGTGCTCATCTAATATAAATTTGTTTAGCAAAGGGTAATTTTTAGCTACAAGTTTAATTTGATTAGGATTATCTACAGGATATTCGTCACCATTTTTATTTACAATAATGCATCTCTTTGAAATTTTAGAATTTATTTGTTCTCTATTTAACATTGTTAATTCCTCCCAATAAAAAAAGCACTAGAGATTTCTCTAATGCTTTAAAATATAAATATACCAGTTCGAGTTTTACAGTGGTATATCTTTAATCGTATTTAAACCATGAGCAACCTATATATTGATTGTTCAAGGTTATTTATCATCTATTTATTGGTAGGTGACGAAGCCTGAACAATCAAAGAAACATATTATATTTTTCTTATATGAGGTTTTCATGGTGGTTATAAATAATATCTTTCTCATTGTAAGAGCTCCTTTCATAAAACTAAATTTTTATTCATTATATTCCTAGTTTGTTTAATTTGTCAACTAGTATTTATTCTTGACAATAAATAATAAATACTATATTTTATACTTAAACTTAGTTAAAATGGATATGTAGAATTTAAAATCAAAATTTGTATCGGAGGAATTTTTAAATGAAAAATATTATAAAAACAGATTCAGCACCAGCAGCAATAGGACCATATTCTCAAGCAGTATCAGTTGGAAATTTAGTTTTTGTATCTGGACAAATTCCAGTGAACCCTGAAACAGGGGAAGTTGTAACAGGAGAAGATCCTATAGTAGCACAAGCACATAGATCTTTTCAAAACGTAAAAAACATACTTGAATCTCAAAATCTTACTTTGGAAGATGTAGTTAAAACTACTATATTCATAAGTGATATGAATAATTTCCAAAAAGTAAATGAAGTTTATGCTCAATATTTTAAGAGCAACTTTCCAGCACGTTCATGTGTAGAAGTTTCAAGACTTCCAAAAGATGTTTTAATTGAAACTGAGGCAATTGCAACAAAGTAGTAAGCTTTAAAATAGGAATTAAATCAATTCACAATTCACGATGCACAATGAAGGATGATTTTCTGTAGCAAAGCTACAGAGAATCTTAAATTTAATTTTTTTATTGTTTTCGCAATAGCACCATTTATGGTGCTAAGCGAAGCTTATAACATTTAAATTTAAGATTTGCCTGACGTAAGGAAGGCAAATCCTCCTTCATTGTGCATTGTGAACTGTGAATTGTGAATTGATTAAGTTGCGTATTAAGTAATCTTAGTGCGACAGCTTATTTTTTATGTACCTGTCCCATGTTATATCTTTGTTTCCTAATGTTTAAATAAGTTTGGTAAGTAATATACTAGTTAGGATAATTTAAATATTTATGTTATAATTAATTGTAAATAAGTATGTTTGGTAGGATTAAGCAAAAGTGCATATTAAGTTTTTGCAAAATTCTGATGATTTAAGCGTGATGAAGGGAGTGATGAATTTTGTCAAATAAACGTACGGATATTTATAATTATATTGGGAGACTTTTTTTTATAATATTAGGAGTAGTGTTAGCATCTATTGGATTGGAAATATTTTTAATACCTAATAATATAATTGATGGTGGAGTTGTTGGTATATCAATTATGACAAGCTATTTAACAGGGGTTCCACTTGGAATATTTACTTTTGTGTTTAACTTACCATTTTTTGTATTAGGATATAAGCAAATAGGAAAAACTTTCACATTGCTTTCACTTCTGTCTGTTGCAGCTTTATCGGTAGGAGTATCTATATTAAAGCCAGTGGAGAGCTTAACTCACGATATATTACTTGCATCTGTTTTTGGAGCAGTTATATTGGGTATTGGTGTAGGGCTTATAATAAGAAACGGTGGTTCTCTTGATGGTACAGAAATGGTGGCTATAATCCTTGATAAAAGAATAAGTTTCTCTATTGGAGAAATTGTTATGTTTTTCAATGTATTTATATTGGGTAGTGCTGGCTTTGTATATGGATGGGATAGGGCGATGTATTCGCTTATTACATATTTCATTGAATTTAAAGTAATTGATATTATAGTTGAAGGTGTAGACGAATCAAAGTCGGTTATGATAATATCTGATAAACATAAGGATATATTAGATGCTATTCATGATAGGCTTGGTAGAGGGGTAACTATTCTTGATGGTAGAGGTGGCTACAAGGGTATAGAGACTAATGTTTTATACACTGTTGTGTCTAGGCTTGAGGTTTCTAAGGTAAAGAGAATTGTACACGATTTTGATGAAAATGCACTTGTGACAATAGGTAGTGTTGAGGTATCGGGAAAGAAGTATAAGAAGAAAGCTATACATTAAGGGTCTATTATTCAGAGTACAAAGTACAGTGAAGGATACACTTGCTAGGGGTTTGGGCGTAAGCCCATGTAGGTTCTTTAACTTAGTAGATGCACTGTCAATAGTAGTACAATAAAACTTTGTATATTAATAATCTTTGCTATGGAAAATCTTAAAACTTATTTTTGATTGCTTACGCAATCGCAGTATTAATGTTGTTAAAGGTATGCTATTACGAAACTTAAAATTTATTTGTACTAAAATGCCGTTTTCTTTTAGGCATTATGTGTACATGAATTTTAATAGTTGAGCTGGTATATCTTTAAGCGAAGATAACAACATTTAAGTTTAAGGTTTACTTGATGCAAGGAAGGAGAAATCATCCTTCTTTTTATTGCATATTTTGTACTCTGATTTATTGGTTATAGATAATTGTAAAATCATAAAATTATATTAAGTATTTAATTTACAAGCTAACAAAAATATAATGATTATGAAAAAAAGAGAGTAAATCCAAAATAATTAAAAATATAAATATTGCATAAAAATTCATAAAATAATATCAAAATATAATTAGTAAAGCTTTTAAATTTCACTTATAATCTTAAAAACGTTATCAAATTGATGAATTATTAAACAAAAAAATGAATAATATTGACAAATAATAAATTTGTTAATATAATTTATTACAATTAACAATAGTTAAAAATATATAGCATGAAGTTAATTTATTGATAAATGAAAGCATTAAAAAATAACAAATTAATATTTGTAAAACAGGAGGATTACTTATGAAAAAGAAATCATTAGCAGCATTGGTTATATCATCAATGGTTTTAATTAGTACACTAGTAGGATGTGGTAGCAGCAGTGACTCTACAAAAACAGCCAGCAAAAAATATATAATTGCAACAGATGCAACATATGCACCATTTGAATTTAAATCTGGAAGCAATTACACAGGTATAGATATAGACATATTAAATGCTATATCTAAAAAGGAAAATTTTAAATACGAGTTAAAGCCTATGAATTTTGAAGGAATAATACCAGCACTTCAAGCAAACCAAATAGATGGATCAATTTCGGGCATGAGCATAACAGATGAAAGGAAGAAATCATTGGATTTTTCAGATCCATATTATGATTCGGGTCTTGCTATAGTAGTAAAATCAAATAGTACGATTAAGGGTCTTGCAGATATTAAGGGAAAAACTGCATCATTAAAAAAGGGAACAGCAGGAGCAACATTTGCAGAGGGTAATAAGGATAAATACAATCTAAATTTAAAATATTTTGACGATACTCCAACGATGTTTCAAGCTGTTTTAAATGGTAATGCTGATATAGCTTTTGAAGATTATCCAGTAATATCTTACGAAATAGCAGTAAATCCAAATTCAGGATTAAAGATAGCTGGTAAAAAGGTTACGACTTCTCCGTATGGATTTGCAGTTAACAAGGGAAAAAATGCAGAACTTTTAAAGATGTTTAATGACGGACTTAAAAAGATAAAAGCTGATGGCGAATACGATAAAATCATAAATAAATACATAAAATCTAAGTAGGTGAATGTATAAGTGGATATGATAAGTTTATTTCAAAAAAGTTTCCCAGAGTTATTGAAAGGTTTAGAGATGACCATTTTTATAACGGTTATCTCTATGATTATAGCTTTTTTCATAGGAGCTATATTTGGGTTTTTTAGTATAAGTAACAATAGAGTATTAAAGATTATAGCAAGATGGTTTGTTGATATAATAAGAGGAACGCCACTTATTGTACAAGCATTCTTTATATTCTTTGGATTGCCAGCGGTACTTAATTTTAGAATGAATGCAGTTGTTGCAGGTATAATAGCTATAAGTTTAAATGCTGGGGCATATATGTCTGAAATATTTAGAGGCGGAATAATGTCAATAGACAAGGGTCAAATGGAAGCAGCTAGAAGTTTAGGTGTTCCATATAGAACTTCCATGGTTAAAATTATATTTCCTCAGGCAATTAAAGTTATGATTCCTTCTATAGTAAATCAATTTATAATTTCACTTAAAGATACATCAATACTATCTGTTATTGGAATACAGGAACTTACACAAAGTGGAGAAATGATAATAGCATCTACATTTAAATCTTTTCAAATATGGCTAATGGTTGGGATTATGTATTTTATAATAATAAAGATTCTATCCATAGCATCAAGAAAAATTGAGAGGTGTTTAAAAGTATGAGTGAAATAGCAATTGAAGTTAAAACATTAAAAAAGAAATACGGATTAAATGAAGTTTTAAAAGATATAAATATTAATGTTGCTAGAAATGAGGTTTTATGTGTAATAGGACCTTCAGGTTCTGGTAAAAGTACTTTACTTAGATGTATGAATGGACTTGAGGAAATTACATCAGGAAAAATAATTGTTGATGGAAAAGATATAACTGATAAGGGCACTAATATAGACAAGTTGAGGGAGAATATAGGAATGGTTTTTCAAAATTTTAATTTGTTCCCTCATTTAACAGTTTTAAAGAATATTACATTTGCGCCTGTTCAGTTAAAAAAAATGGATAAGGATGAAGCTGAACAAAAAGCGTTAAGGCTGCTTGAAAAGGTGGGCCTTAAGGATAAGGCTAATGCTTACCCTGATAAACTTTCTGGTGGTCAAAAGCAAAGAGTTGCTATAGCAAGGGCACTTGCAATGAATCCCGATATTATGTTATTTGATGAACCAACATCAGCACTCGACCCTGAAATGGTGGGGGAAGTTTTAAATGTTATGAAAGACCTTGCAAAAGAAGGAATGACTATGGTTGTTGTTACACATGAAATGGGTTTTGCAAGAGAAGTGTCTGATAGGGTAATTTTTATGGCGGATGGATATATAGTGGAAGATGATACTCCAGAAAATATATTTAAAAATCCAAATCATGATAGAACAAAAGAATTTTTAAATAAGGTATTATAAAAGATAAGCTCCAGTACTTATATAAAGTATTGGGGCTTTTTATAATTAGGCTATATTTTAAATAAGTGTGAAAATCAACACTTATTTAAAATATAGCCTATAATTAAAAAATATTTTAATATACCTAGTTCTAAGTAAACGCTTACTTTACATATAGATTATATTAAGTAACGGAATAATTTTCGTAAATCTTTACAAATATTATTTCATAAGTGCATAAAAATAAATCTTCAGACTATAGATAAACCAGTTTTAAGTGATGAGAGGTAATGGGGGGAATTTTATGCTTATAAAAAAATTAAATGATAATTGGAAAATGAGGAGCATGAGTAGTAAAGAATACATAAATGCTTATGTACCCGGCTCGGTTTATAGTGATCTTTTAAAAAATCATAAGATGGAAGATCCATATTATCGTGACAATGAATTGAAAGCATTAAAATTAATGGATGAAGATTATGAGTATATAAAAAATTTTGATGTGTCAAAAGATATGTTAGCTTGTGAAGAAATTATGCTTCATTTTGATGGATTAGATACACTTGCGGATATTTATTTGAATAGTTATCATATTGCATTTGTTAATAATATGCATAGAACGTTTGAATTTGAAGTTAAAAAATATCTTAAGCAAAAAGCTAACGAGTTAAAAATAGAATTTCATTCTCCTACAAGGTTTATTAAAGAAGCTGATAAAAAAAAGCATATGGGTGGATCAGAAGAAGCCATGAGAGGTTTTCAGCAAATTAGAAAAGCACATTGTATGTTTGGATGGGATTGGGGACCAAGACTTCCCGATATGGGCATTTGGAGGGAGGTTTCACTTTTAGGAATAAACAAGGCAAGAATAAGCAGTTTGTATATAGTTCAGGAACATAAAACCGAAGAAGTAATCCTTAATTTTGAAGTATATATTAAAAGAACCTTTAGCAAACGAGATATAAAATTTAATGGTGAGGACAATGAAGCTGAAAGAAGTGGGTGTTCATATGAAGTTATTGTAACAGAGCCTAATGGACAAAAGAAAACTTATAAGGATTCTCCTGCAAGAATAACTATTAATAATCCCAAGCTTTGGTGGCCTAATGGGTATGGAGAACAGCCGTTGTATGGTATAAAAGTAGTGCTTAAGGAAGATTCACGGGAACTAGATGTCTTAGAAAAACGAATTGGACTTCGAACGATAAAGACAATCATTGAAAAGGATCAATATGGAGAAAGCTTTGTTCATGAAGTAAATAATGTAAGGATATTTGCTATGGGCGCTGATTACATACCAGAAGATAATATATTAAGCAGAGTAACACCGGAAAGAACTTATAATCTTTTGAAACAGTGCAAGGCAGCTAACTTTAATATGATACGTGTATGGGGTGGTGGCAATTATCCATATGATGCATTTTGGGATGCCTGTGATGAATTAGGGCTTATGGTATGGCAGGATTTTATGTTTGCTTGTACAAGTTACGATTTAACAGAGGAATTTGAAGAAAATATAAAAAAAGAATTTATAGATAATATTAGAAGAATAAGAAACCATCCTGCGCTTGCACTATGGTGTGGAAATAACGAAATAGAAATGTTTGCGGCATATGGAGGCTTTGAAATTACGCCAAAACTTAAGAGTGATTATATAAAAATATATGAATATATTATTCCTAAGTTAGTAAAAGAGAATGATCCAAATACATTTTATTGGCCTGCAAGTCCATCCTCAGGTGGAGGGTTTGATAACCCAAATGATGAAAATAGAGGCGATGTACATTATTGGGATGTATGGCATGGAAATAAGCCGTTTACTGAGTATAGAAAATTTTATTTTAGGTATGTTTCTGAATTTGGTTTTCAGTCTTTCCCTAGATTAAAGACTGTGGAAACTTTTACGGAGCCACAAGATAGAAATATATTTTCATATGTCATGGAAAAACACCAGAGAAACAAAGGCGCTAATAGTAAGATAATGTCTTACATGGGTGCTACGTATTTATATCCTAATGATTTTGATAAATTACTTTATGCTTCACAGTTGCTACAGGCAGAAGCTATAAGGTATGGGGTAGAACATTTTCGAAGAAATAGAGGACGTTGTATGGGGACTATTTATTGGCAGCTAAATGATTGCTGGCCAGTTGCATCTTGGTCATCCATAGATTACTGCCAAAGGTGGAAAGCCTTACACTATTATGCTAAGAGATTTTTTGCACCTCTCATGTTGTCATGTGAAGAAGAAGGTATGCTAACTCAAGATCCAAATGTAAATGCTGAACCTTATGAATTAGTAAAATCCATTAAGCTGTGTGTAGCAAATGAAACTTTAAATAATGAGAAGGTTATTGTAAGATGGGCACTTCGCAATAATAAATCAGAGATAAAAAAAGAAAGAGCTTATGAGGTTCTGGCACAGAAATTGTCAAGCAAATGGCTAGAAACTGTAACGATGCAGGAAGCAGCTCTTTATGAGGATTATGTAAGTTATGAGATGTTAAAGGATGGCAAAATAATATCATCTGGAACTGTTATATTTTGTGCACCTAAGCACTTTAAGTTCATTAATCCAAAATTAAATTATAAGATTATTAAAAATGAAATAGTAATTTCATCTGAAAACTATGCAAAAAGTGTAGAGATACTAAATGAAAATGATGATATGCTTCTTGAAGATAATTACTTTGATATGAATGCTCATGAAGAAAGAAGAATAAAGATATTAAGTGGAAAACCGGAAGGTATAAAGCTTAGAAGTGTCTATGATATAAGATAAGAAGGTGCAGTAAAATGCTTTTAAAAGAGAGCCAAAAAATTGTTAATGCTGATGCTAGAGAACTGAATTATAGTGGTAGAATTGATTTCGCTAATGCTTTAGCACCGATATTTATATTCCCTGCTAGTTCAGTAACTATGGTATTTACAGGTTCTAAACTTAAAGTATTATTAAAAAATAGACAGAGCTATTGTAGCACTTATATAGGTTATGTACTAGATGGAGTAGAAAAAAAAGTAATTCTTTCAAATAGTGAAGAGGTGCAGGAAATAACGCTTACGGAAGACTTAAATAGTGTTAAGCAGCATGAAGTAACAATTTTTAAGAGACAGGATGTTAGTCACGAATTTATTTTTTATGGATTCATTGTAGATAAGGAAAGCAAGATAATTATGCCTAGAAAAAAGTATAGGAAATGTATGGAATTTTATGGCGAGTCTGCAGCTTGCGGAAAATCGCTTGAATATATAGATGGCAGCGATGCAATAGATTTAGAGAGTACTGATGAATATTCAAATGCGTGGAATTCATATGCTATGATGACGGCTAGAAATTTGAAAACTGAAATTAGCATAATAGCTAAAGAGGGGATAGCTCTTCTTGACAATACAGGCTATTCTAATATGCCACAAAGCATTGGAATGGAGAGTATTTATGATAAACTTCACTTTAACTACGATACTGGGGAGATTGTTAACTGGAATTTTAATAAGTATATACCTCAAGTAGTGGTAATTGATATTGGGCAAAATGATTCAATACCTGAAAATTATATGAAAAAAGATGCAAATAGTTATAGGTCCATAAATTGGAAAAGTCAATATAAAGAATTTGTTTTAAACATACGTAGAAGATACAAAAATGCTTTTATAGTACTTACTACAACAATTATAAAACATGATCCCTCTTGGGATCGCGCCATAGGCGCCGTATGTGACGAGATAAATGATAAAAATATTGTTCATTTTATTTATTCTTGTAATGGCTTTGGTGGAGGTTTTTCCAATAGTAGATGGTGTGCTGAAGAAATGTCATTGGAACTTAGTTTATTTTTAAAAGAACTTGGAGCTGAAATTTGGGAAAAGTGAAGACTTATACTCTACTAAAAATGTTAGCAAAATATATTTAATATATATTTTTTGTTATAAAAAACAAATATCATAAAGGGGGATTTTAAATGAATAGGCATGTAAAGAAACTTTTTGCACTTGTAACAGCTACAATAATGACAGCAGCTTTGTTTGCTGGTTGTAGTAGTGGTAAAACAACAACTACTAATCAAGGTAAGTCAAGCAAGACAGCAGCTAACGATAAAAACTCAACACCTAGAAATGAAACACTTTATTTCAATGGTCAACAGTGGGGAGCTATTAACGATTGGAATCCTTTGTCAAGCAATTCAAACAATGCACTTGGTGAAACTCAAAAGGATTCATCTAGAACATTAATATATGAAACACTTTATATGTATAACATGCTTGATGGTAAGATATATCCATTATTGGCATCTGGAGATCCAGTATGGAATGCTAACAGAACTGAAATTACTGTTAAGATTAACAAGGATGCAAAGTGGAGCGATGGAACACCAGTAACAGCAGACGATGTGGCATATACCTTTGATACAAATGTTAAATATCAGAGTTCAGCTGGTTCAGATTATGCAACATATATACAAAGCGTAAAGGCAGTAGATCCTTCAACAGTCGTGTTTACAGCAAAATTAAATAGTTCAGGTCAAGCTGTAAATCCATTAAAAGTTATAGAATATCTTCCAAAGCAGTATGTAATGCAAAAAGCATATCTTAAGAAAGTAGAAGCAAGAAATAATAACGATGCTGCTAAAATGAAGACAGATAAAATGGAAGATTTAGTTGCATCAGGACCATATAAACCTTATATAACAAATGATCAAAAAATTGTGTTAAAGAGAGACGATAACTATTGGGGAAAAGCAACTTCAATGTGGGGTAAGCTTCCAGTTCCTAAATATATAGCTCATAATATATTTAAGGATAATGCAGCTGGTGATACAGCATTTAAGAATGGCGAAGTTGATGTTTCTCAGGATTTTATAAGTAATGTACAAAATATGATGCAGGGTGGAAAGGTATCAACTTATTTACCAGATGCTCCATATTATTTAGCAGCAACAATGCCAAGTGCTTGGTTTAATGTAAATAGACCAGGACTTGATCAGGTTGCAGTTCGTAAGGCAATTGCTATGGCTGTTGATTATGATCAAATTATAAAAACAGCTATGTGTGGATACTCACCTTCCTTTAAAGATGTGCCTAGAAGCTTAATGAATCCAACATCTACAGAGCAAGGCTTGGTAGATCAAAGTCAACTAAAAGGTGTTCAATGGGATGGAAACGATATCGAGGGTGCTAAAAAACTTTTAGATGCAGCAGGTATAAAAGATACAGATGGTGATGGCTTCCGTGAATATAAAGGAAAGAAACTTTCATTTAAGGCTGAATGTCCTCAAGGATGGTCTGATTGGAATGCTTCTCTTGAAATTGTAGCAGCAGCTGGAAAGAAAATTGGTATAGATATTCAGACTTATTTCCCAGATGCTAATACCTTCTACAATGATATAGCAAGTAAGAATTTTGATATAATCATGCAAAGTCCATCAGGAGCAGGTATTTCTAATCCATGGACACGTTGCTACAATATGTTATCAAGTTCATATAATTCAATGAAAAATGAATCAATAGGAAATTTCGGAGGATATTCTAACAAGAGAGTTGATGAACTTTTAGCTTTAATTCCTCACGAAACAGACCAAGCAAAACTTAAAGCATATTATACAGAAATGTCTAAAATCTATTTAACAGATGTACCATCCTTTGCATTGATGTATAGACCAGAATTATTTTACACAGTTAATGAAAGTGTATGGACAAATTATCCAGAGAAGGGCTCTAAATTCAAGGGAGTTGAAATACCTCCATATGATTTAACAGATGGCTATGGTATTGCTGGATTATACACACTTAAACTAGTAAAGGGAAAATAAAAATAGTATAGGCAACTTTTAATATTGAAATTGATAATACCAAGTTTAATTTAGAGTACAGAGTACAGAGTACGGAGTACAGTGAAGGATGATTTTTCTCCGCTATGCTTCGAAAAATCTAAAACTTAATGCTTGCGCATGGCATAAAATATAGTGTTCAGCGCAGCTGAAACTATTAAGTTCTAAGATTTACCTGAGAGAAGCGAAAGGTAAATCCACATTCACTGTACTCTGTACTCTGTCAGTTGTACTCTGATTGAAATTCTAATTTAACATGGAAAATTTCATATTAGCAATTTCAATCTTTTGCACTGCCTATTTATAGTAAATGTAGGGGGAGATGATAAGTTTGAAGGGTTATAAAAAGTATTATTTTAATAAAACAATGTGGGCTTTAGTAACACTTGTTATTGCAGTAATTTTAAATTTCCTTTTGCCGCGTTTGATGCCAGGAGACCCAGTATCAGCTATTGCATCAAGAGCAGCAAAAGGCATGACAGATCAGACAGCAATACAAAAGGTTTATGAAGATTACGTAAAAACCTTTGGAATAAATCAACCATTATATATACAGTTCGTTCATTTTGTGGCAAATTTGTTTAAAGGAAATTTAGGAGTATCATTTGTTTATTATCCTAGGACTGTATCGGATATATTATCGAAATCAATATGGTGGACCATATGTTTGCAATTACCGGCAATTATAGTTGGATGGCTTTTAGGCAATATTTTAGGCGCTGTAGCAGCATATATAAAAGGCGCATGGGATAAAGGAGTACTTCCAGCCTTTTTGTTTTTAAGCAATATGCCAGCCTTTGGAATGGCAATTTTATTACAATTTTTCCTTGGAGTGCAGTTTAAGTTGTTTCCAACATCATTAGGCTACGGATATGATTTAAATCCTAATATGAGTCTACAGTTTATTGGTTCAGTTATTTATCATTATCAACTTCCATTTTGGTCAATTGTACTTATTACTATTGGAGGGCAAGCTATTGGAATGCGCTCAATGTCAATTTATGAACTCAATGCAGACTATGTTAAATACAGCCGTTTTCTTGGTATAAAAGATAGAAAAATTGTACGATATGTTTTTAGAAATGCAATGCTTCCTCAAATTACAGGACTTGCATTATCATTAGGAACTATGGTTGGTGGTGCATTAGTGGCTGAAATGATATTTAGTTATCCAGGGCTTGGTACTACTTTATTAACGGCCATAACTGGAAGGGATTATCCACTTATTTCAGGATGCACATTGATTATTACGATAATGGTACTTATTGCGAACTTCCTTGTAGAAATATTTTATGGTCTTATTGATCCAAGAGTTAAGGCAGCACAACAGGAATAGTAAGCATGTGTGCGGCAATAAAGTTTTGGGAAAAGGAGTGATATTATGAAAAACATTATAAGGCAAGTATTCCACTCTACAAGATTCGTTATAGGTTTTGTGATTTTTGTAGTAATGTTACTTATGATTATATTCTATCCATTATTTGTAAGACAGGATCCTTTGAACATGGTAGGAGGATTGTTTTATAAACCAGGAACATATGTATCTGTAAAAGATGTAGTGCAAACAAATCCATATACCTTAAATATGAATGTAGTTTCGGGAGAGTTAAAATCGCTAACTAATGAAGAAAAGAATAGTATGGCTGATTGGCTTGTTAAGTATGGAAATGTAAAAAAATCTGAAATTGATACTAAAAATGTTGCAGAGCTTGTAAGCTTGTGGAATAAAAATTATAATTCCGATGCGAATCAAGAGGGATTGCTTGCAGCTGAAAAACAACAATATATGAGACTTAATAGTAAAATAGCTAAACTAGCTAATAATAAAGATGTTTATATAACTGATAAAGATGGTAAAGATAAGTCCAAAATAGATCCTCAAGCCTTTGCAAATATTAATGGTATTTTAAATAAAAAAACATTTATCTTGGGAACGGATAATTTTGGTCGTGATGTGCTAACAGAACTTGTATCAGCTGCAGGCGTATCTCTAAAGATTGGTTTGGTTTCAGGTATTATAGCTACACTTATTGGATTAATATTAGGATTACTGGCTGGATACGTAGGAGGAACTTTAGATGATTTTGTTATGTTTATTACAAACATATTTACAGTGGTTCCATCTTTTATTCTTTTAGTTTTAATATCCTTTAGTGTTGGACAAAATGCTAGAGGGGTCATGTTGACGGCATTAATTATAGGTATCACCTCCTGGCCATGGACAACAAGGTCTGTTCGTTCACAGGTCATTTCTTTAAGAAATCGTGATCATGTTAATTTATCAAAGCTTTCAGGTCACGGACTCATAAGAATTATTTTTACAGACATACTTCCATATGTAGCTTCATATGTTGTTATGGCATTCATACTTCAGATATCATCAGGGATTCTTTCAGAGGCACAGCTTTCGATGTTAGGGCTTGGACCAGCTACAACTAAGGTTTCAACGTTAGGGCTTATGATGAATTGGGCCATGGCATATAAAGCAATTATTACTGGAGCATGGTGGGCATTTCTACCGGTTATTTTAACAATTACGTTGATATCATTTTCTCTTAATTTAATGAATACAGGGCTTGATCAAGTATTCAATCCACAATTAAGGGAGTAAGGAGAAGGCTATGGGAAAAATAATGTTGGAAGTAAATAAATTAAATACAAAATATATAACTAGGCAAAAAGAAGATGTTTTTGCAGTTAATGATGTTTCCTTAAAAATAGAGGAAGGAAAGTCATTAGGTATAGCAGGTGAATCTGGCTGTGGTAAATCAACATTGGCACTTAGTTTAATGGGATACTATTTTTCACCACTTCATTATATAAGCGGAGATATTATTATAGATGGAAAGAACATATCAAATATGAAGCCAGATGATGTACGTAAGCAGATTTTGGGGAATGAAATTGCATATATTCCGCAAGCAGCTATGAATGCACTAAATCCAACTCAAAAGATAATAGAATTAATTCAGGATGTTGTTCATGCTCATGATCCTAAAAAACCTAAAAAAGATGTATATGATCTTGCTAAGGAGAGGTTTGAATTTTTAGGATTACCGGCTAGTGTACTACAAAAGCATGCAGTGGAATTATCAGGTGGGATGAAGCAGCGTACTGTTATTGCAATTTCAACAATACTTTCACCCAAAGTACTTATTGCAGATGAACCGTCATCAGCGCTAGATGTTACCTCACAGAAAGTAGTTATTAAGATGCTAAGAAATCTCATGGAGGAGGGGCTCATAAAATCTATGATTTTTATTACACATGAACTCCCACTTCTATATAATGTAACGGATGATATTATGGTTATGTATGCAGGTCAGATTATAGAAAAGGGAAATGCTAAGGAAATGATATTTGATTCTATGCATCCATATTCAAAAGGTCTTATGGGGTCGATTATTGTTCCTGAGGCAGGCACTAAAGATAATAAATTAACAGTTATCTCAGGGACACCTCCAAACTTAAAGAATCCACCTAACGGATGTAGATTTGCAGAACGATGCAAGTATGCAAAGTCAGAGTGTAAATTTTATAATATTCCTGAAAAAGAATTTGGTAATGGTAGAATGTATCGCTGCATATATTCATTAGATAAGCTTAAGGAGGTTTATGCAGATGAGTAATGAAAAAGTACTTCCTTGTTTAAGTGGGAAACAGCTTGTTAAGGTATTTGGGAATAATAAAACTAAAACGGTGGCTGTAGATCATGTGGATTTTGAATTTCATAAGGGTGAAGTTATATCTATTGTTGGAGAAAGTGGCAGTGGGAAAACTACGCTATCTAAAATGCTATTAGGATTATCTAACGTGACAGAAGGAGAAATTTATTTTGATGGAAAGCTAAGGGATATATCATCAAGTAAAAAAAAGAAGGAATATTGGAAAGGCATACAAGCTGTATTTCAAGATCCATTTGCATCTTATAACATGTTTTATAAAATTGATTCTGTACTTTTAGATTGTATAAACATGAGGGGAAAAAAGCAGCTTTCAAAGGAACAAAAGAATGAGCTTATGACAGAAGCTTGTAGTTTTGTAAACTTAAAGTTTGAAGAGCTTACCAATAAGTATCCATTTGAATTATCAGGTGGACAAATGCAGCGACTTATGATTGCTAGGGTTTTTCTTTTAAAACCACAAATTTTAATTGCAGATGAACCAACTTCCATGGTAGATGCTTGTTCAAGAGCAACTATACTTGATATGTTATTAAAATTGCGTGACGAAAACAATATGACAATTATATTTATTACACATGATATTGGGCTTGCATATTATATATCCGATGTTGTGTATATAATGGAACATGGAAAGTTTGTAGAACATGGTGTTGCCGATGAAGTTATATTACATCCTAAAGAATCCTATACAAAAAGGCTTTTAAGTGATGTACCTAGGATTTCAAAGAAGTGGGAATTTTAATAAAGTTATCAAACATTAAATATTGCGAAGCAAAGTGTAGTGCAAAACAAAATAGCAAGATGGAACTTCGCATAAAAATGATGTGCGGAGTTCCATCTACACTTACTTCACATTCTACGGTAGTAGATTTAACGTTTAGGCGTTGAGTAGGATAAGTAAGATTTATATTTTTTCAATCTTTCTGGTAATTCATGTGCTTTAGGATTTGGTTTTAGGGAAACTTTATGAAGTTCATCTACATGTTCAAATTTTCCGGAAAGTAGTATATGCGAATGAGCTTTATCTTCTTCTGCAATATCAAAATGAACCTTTCCATCTACTACATTCAAAGTTCCTCTTACACCGCATATTGCACATACAGCAGGGTAGTTGTTGTTATCGTCTCTTATTTCAATTAGCTTAGAATGACAAATTGGGCAAACGCCAGGTTCACCTATATATTTTGATTCTGAAGCTTCTTTTAATAAAGACTCTGCTACATGTCTTCCAGATTCTCTGGCTCTTTTAAGTTTATCTTCTTTAAAAACTACAGAGGATGGAAGTCCAACCCAGTTTACTAAAAACTTGTCCACTACATCAATTTGCATGGATAGTGTAAAAATATGCATTACAGGAAGTGCTAAAGTATCCCATTCACTACCGCCTACAGCTATTAAAGAAGCGGCTCTACGTTTGAAGGATCTTTCGTCAGGACCTTTTCCAGTTGTTATTCCTTTTTCTTTTCGTAAGTTTTTGGCAACTGTTCTAAAGGCAACATCGTGTGAAGGTCCCATTCTATCACTTAATATTTTTAATAATCCGTTTGGACCCTTTTCATAAATTGGTGAGCCTAAAATTAATCCATCACATTCCATAATTTTTTCATCGATAAATGCAAAGTCATCAGTTTTAATTACACATTCTCCAGCTCCGCCTTTTTCAAATAAGTTTACAACACAAGCATTACAGCCAGTACAAGGTTTAATGTTTAAATCATTGAGTCTTATGAGCTCAACTTCAGCACCCATTTCCTCGGCACCCATTAATGCTTCTTTTACAAGTATTTCAGTATTACTCATTTTTCTTCCACAGCTTATTCCTAAAATTTTCATTAAAAAATCCTCCTTTGATAATTAATCGTATTTCATATAGACCAGTCTATATATTTTGGGTAAAATAAAAAATCAGTCTAGCTGACTATAGATTATACAATTTACTTAAAAATTTATATAAATTGATGTTACATTTATATAAATTTAATCTATAAATATAAATATAACATCAAAGTATAAAAATGTCAAAGTATGAATTTACTTGTTATTTTCTTCAATACGACTTAAATTAAAGACCTAGTTTTTCTCTTCTATCAATTATAATTTTTTCAAGTTCATCAGCGGCTTTAACAACATCATCTTCAATAATTAATCTTCCACCTGTTATATTTTCAAGGTCTTCAGTTAAAAGCTTTGAAACAACAGGGCTTCCGTCTATAAATGGTGATATAGCAAGATGAAGAGGAAGTCCAAGTGAAAGACCAAAAGCTCCATCTGCAAGTGCTTGTTCTTCAAGCCATTGTGGTGCTGAAAGTACAAGAGGAAGCTGTGGTATATCTATGCCAAGGTATTCAGCAAGTTCAGTAGCTACAATCTCAAGTCTTCCAATTGCAAGACAAGGACCAAAGTTAAGTACTGGTGGAATGCCAAGAGACTTGCATACTTCTTTTAAGCTGTCTCCAGCAAGTTCAGCAGCAGATGGTGACATTAAACCTACATTTTCAAGTCCGCCGCTTGAACATCCTGCTGAAAGAACTATGATATTTCTTTTTATCAATTCTTTTGTAAGTTCAACAGTAAATACATCATGACCCTTTGCAGTAAGATTTGAACATCCAACTACGCCAGCAACACCTTTAATTTTGCCAGCAGCAATTAAATCAACAAGAGGTTTCCAAGTTCCACCTAGGAAGTCTCTAAGGGATTTTTCACTTACACCTGTTACAACATCATCATATCCATGATCTTTAGGTATATTTAAAGTTATATTTTTTCTTCTATTAGAGTAGCTTTTTAGTGCTTCATCTATAATTTTATTTGTTATATTCTCGCGTTCTTCAAAACTGTATTCAACAAGTTCTGCATTTTTCTTTTTAGCAATATCGTCCACACAAATCATTTTTACTTCAAATTTATCAGCAACTGGCTCTATTCCTGGCAAAGTACAGTTAAATTCTGACATGATTAAATCTATTCCGCCTGTTGCAATTAAGGCTTCACTTGTAAAGTTATTTCCAGCATGTCCTGAGAAAACTTCCTTGTAATGTTCACCTCTAAGCTGTAAATCTTGACCTACACATGTACAGCCAACAAGTTTGAAACCTTTTGCTCCAACTTTTTTTGCTTTTTCTGTTATGTCACTGTCTATTAATCTATCTTGAAGATGAGCTATTACTGAGTGTTGATGTCCTGTTATCATTATATTGATATAATCACTGTCAACAACCTTGAAACCTACTGCTGCTTGTCTTATAACTGGTTCACCTAGAATAACATCATTCAATAGATTGGTTAAAGTAAGACCATATAAACCAGTTGATATTCCAAGAGTTAAGCAGTTTACAGTCATATCTACAGGATCACTGTTTAAGTTCGTTGAGGTTTTTACCATTGCATCAAATACTTCTGATTTTGCGCCTCCAGGAAGTATATTAAGTTCACTCCATTTTTTAAATCTTGGACCATAAGCCATTTTTTCTACAAGTTCTGTTTTTTCAAATCTTGGCTTATAAAGATCGCTTAAAACTTTATCTGCAATTAAAATTGCTTTCTTGTGATCATCATCTTCTTTGATTCCAAAGATATCAGCTAGTTTATTAAGTGTGTATAAACCTTTGATTTTACCCTTAGTTTCACCAAGAGCTTTTAAATTTCTAGCAGTAGTTTCAACTACATGTATATAGCAAGCAGTTCCTGCACCGACTGCTCTTAAAAAGTTTCTTGCAACTATAGTATCGGCATCTGCACCACAAATTCCTCTTGGTGATTTTGGAGTGATTCTACATGGCCCATTAGCGCAAAGTTTGCAGCATACTCCATCCTTACCAAACTTACATTTAGCTTTTTGACTTTCTACTCTATGATGAGAAGTTTCAACACCTTCTAAATTACATATAAAATTTTCTAGTTTTGTATCTGCACTTTGACATACATGACAATTTTCACAATTACTCATTAAAAAAATCCTCCTATAATGTATACTAATATGGTATAGTTTTAATTTATATTTAGGGCTACTAATTAAGGTAGCCCGTTTTAGCAAAAAATTAATTAAATTTGTTTGTTAATTTCCCTGATTTTAAGTCTTCAAAGTTTATTTTTTCAAGATTATTTACTAAAGAATTTTGAACTGTTGAAAGTGCACAGTGTATTTCACATATGTTGCTTTTTTTTGCATTACAATAAGACGGATCAAGCAAGCAGCGATTTACATAAATAGGACCATCTATAGCTTCAATAACATCTTTTAAAGTAATATCTTTAGGGTATTTATTTAAAGCATATCCGCCTTTTACACCTCTATAAGATTTTACTATTTCACTTTTTATAAGCTTACGAAGAAGTTTTAATAAAAAGCGCAGGGGTAAATGTTCATGTTCAGCTATAGTGCCAGCATCAACCTTTTCATCATATCCAATTTTAGATAAATAAAGCACAACTCTAAGACTATAATCAGCTTCCTGTGTTATCCTCATATTATTCTCCTATAAAGTATACTTTAATGGTATAGTTTTAATATATAACTTTTAAATACATTTGTCAATGTTGATTAAAATATAAATAAATGGGATAATTAAATAAAGGCTATGTTTTAAAAGAATGTTGATATGAGCTTATGACATTAATGGACTCTAAGAATTGCTCGTTTATAATTTGCTACCCATTTAGATGCATCGTCCTGATGCCTAAATGGCTTTGACCGTCCTAGTCAAAATTACGCAAATTATAAACGAGCAATCCTAAGAGTCCATAAAAGTCAACACATCACATCAACATTCTTTTAAAAATATCGAAACATACTAAAGGAAGCTATGTTTCAAATAAGTGTGAAAATCAACACTTATTTAAAACATAGCCTAATTAAATAATAGTTAAGGAAAATACGATAGTAATTATTTAGTGTGCAATTTAAGATTATTGCGAACCAATTAAATTAGAGTAAAGAGTACAGTTAAGGTTGATTTACCTTCCTTTCGTCAGGTAAATCTTAAACTTAATGTTGTCAGCTTCGCTGAGCACCATATATGGCGCAATTGCGCAGCAATAAAAAAATCATCCTTCGTTGTACTCTGTACTTTGTACTCTGAATAAGGTCGGAGGTATAGTATATGATATTTTTTGGACATTTAGGACCTACTGTAGCAGTTGTTAGAATAGGTGAAAAAATCTTGAGTAAGAAAAAGCATGAAGAATTAAATATAGATTATAGGTTTGTACTTGTTGGTGCAGTATTGCCAGATATTATAGATAAGCCTATAGGTATGTTTTTTTTAAGAGGTATTTTTCATAATAGTAGGTTATTTGCTCATTCTCTTATATTTGCGGTAATATTAACAGCTATTGGGCTTTATAGAAATCATAAATACAACAAGAATGGAATCCTAATGCTTGGAATAGGTAGTTTTATACATCAGATATTAGATAGTATGTGGGAATTCCCTAGAATAATGTTGTGGCCATTTTTAGGAATTAAGTTTCCAACAAGACCAGAAGGAAGCTGGGTTTCTTCAGACATTACTAGGTTAATTTCTGACCCTATGTATTACGGACCAGAATTAATAGGTTTTATCATTATAATGTACTTTTTCATAAAGCTTGTTAGAAATAATGGAGTTAAGGACTTCTTAAAGACGGGAAGAATTAAAACAAAGTACAAAGAATAAAGTACAGAGTACAAAGAAGGTTGATTTACCTTTCCTTACGTCAGGTAAATCTTAAACTTAAATGTTATAAGCTTCGCTTAGCACCATAAATGGTGCTATTGCGTAAGCAATGAAAAACTAAGTTTTGCACTACACCTTTGTCACCAATATTAAATGATTTTATCTAAGTTGTCAGTGATTACTTTTTTTAGGTTTAAAATTATTTCATCAGCACGATTTTTTTCATCTATAGCTTTAAGGTCAAAATCAATAATTTGTTCACCTTTCAAAAAAATTACACACTGAAATTCATTTAGTTTCTCATTATCTTTAAGTCTAATTAGAGGTACTTTAATATTTGGGCTTGTCTCAAGTCCAGCCCTCATATTGTGTACTTTTTCAAGCAAAATACCACTTTGATTTCTATCAGCTAGTGGAATTATTCCAATTCCAAAATCTACAACTAAAATATCTGAATTCATGTTTACCATCCTTTCATTTCTTGAATCAATATAAATCTGTTCTCGTATTAAATTGTATATATTAACGTTTGTAATGCCAGAAGTATTTATTATTTTCATAATGGAGTTTAATATATCTTTTATGTTATTAAGCTTGTTTATTTCTGAGTCTAATTCTTTTGATTTATTTGCAAGGCATTGTATTACTGCCATGTTTTCTTCAGTTTTTAGCATATAAGATATATCATTTAAAGAAAAATTTAAATTTTTTAGCAAGACAATTTGTTCTAAAATTCGTATATTACTAGCATCGTATACTCTATAGTTTGAATGTTCATCTCTAAGACTGTTAAGTAGGCCTATTTCCTCATAATATCTTAGGGTTCTTGTAGAAATTGAGTATAATTTAGCAGCATCACTTATTTTAATATACTTATCCATTAATTTATTCTCCAGTACTGTGAATTTTAATTAGAGGTAAGCCACTTCCAAACTTTAAATATTCAAAGATAATGTATAGAATTTTTAACAAGGTAAGCTTGCGTTAATCAATGCACAGTTCACAATGCACAATGATTGATGATTTTTCTCCGTTAACACTACAAAAAATCTTATAACTTATTATTTTTAAGATTTTCTGCTTCATCAGAAAATCATCCTTCATTGTGAATCGTGCATTGTGAACTGTGAATTGAAAAACATTGATATCAAGATAAACTTGGCATCTGCAATTTCTAGCTTGGAAGTGGTTTATCTTTATATACAGTATAAGGCTTTACGCAGCGTGAAAGTCAACACTTATTTTTCAAATTTGGATAGGCAACCTGAAACATTGAAATTGCTAATACCAAATTTATTCTGATAAATTACAATTTAACACAGAGTACAGAGTACAACGAAGGATGATTTTTCTCCGTTAGTACTACGAAAAATCTGAAAACTTATTTTTTTATTGCTGCGCAATTGCTCCATTGATGGCGCTCAGCGGAGCTGGCAGCATTAAGTTTAAGATTTACCTAAGCAAAGCGAATGGTAAATCATCATTCACTGTACTCTGTACTCTGTCATCTGTACTCTGCTTTTCAAATTGCCTATCTATATAGGGTTAACGTATCGAGATTTAAGTTGATAACCAATATGGTATAATGATATAAAAATATTAAGGGAGCGACTATGGAAGAATATTTTCTCAACTTAGCAATTAAAGAGGCAGAAATAGCAGCTTCAGAAGAAGAAGTACCAGTAGGAGCTGTTATTGTAAAAGATAATGAAGTTATAGCAAGGGCACATAACTTGAAGGAAAAGTTAAAAGACCCTACAGCTCATGCAGAGATACTAGCTATAAGGCAAGCTTGCACAAAACTTGGTGATTGGAGACTTAATGGTTGTGAACTGTATGTAACTCTTGAACCTTGTGCAATGTGTGCAGCGGCTATTTGTCAAAGCAGGATAAGTAAAATATACATAGGAACATTTGATCCTGAAGCTGGTGCATGTGGTTCAGTAATCAATTTAATACAAAATAGAGGACTTGGTTACAACATAAATGTGAAGTGGCTTTATTTTGATAAATGCAGTGAAATTTTAAAGAAATTTTTTGAAAATCGAAGAATTAAAAGTTAAGCTATTATTTACTTTGAAACTTGGATATGGTAATATTTAAGTGAAACATGTAAAAAAAGGTTAAAATATGTATATTGGGAACTTCGAAAAATTTCCTCTAATTGGGCACTTAGGAAATTTTGAGTTAGTAGTGCAACCGACCAGATATGTTATATATGGTCGGTTTTTTGTGCTATAAAAAATTATATTGCAAATACACTTATATTTTTTTCATATGTCTAATTTAAAAGTGAATTTAAAATTTTTTGAAATTCCTTTTTAGTAAATACTTCCTCATATTTTTTACCATTTATATATATAGTTGGGGTGGTGGTTATTTTACCAGAAATAAGTTCACGAGATATTTCTTTACTCATGGCAGAATAATTAGGAACAGGTACTTCTTTTAAATTAAGCACAGACTTTAATATTGGATATGGTTTTCTTGAATAGGAATCAAATTTATTAAAAATATTTTGTATATCATCTAAACTTTTAGGAGCAAAATACATATTTATTTTTTCATCATTTTTAAATTTGGGGTGATTTATAGGTTTATATATGTATAATAAACTTCCGTTTTTAATGTATGTTTTTAAGAGACTACCAATATTTTTTTGCAGATTTCTACAGTCTATACATTCATAACTTGCATATTCTACCATGACTATTTTAGCAGTCTTGGTATTTCCAAAACTATAGCCAGAATTATAATCTATGAATTTTAGCTTTTTCTCTAAATTTTTTGTATTGTTGTTTGTATTGGCTACCTTAGTTTTGGATGTGCAACCTGTAAAAAAAATGCAAATACCAATACAAAAAAATAAAAATATTTTCTTCATGTTTAATTTTCCCCCGATACAATTATTAATTATTTTTAATGTAAAGTTTAGCTTACTATTTATATTTTGTCTATTAAATTTAAATATAAGGGAGGTGCATTATGAAAAAGAAATGTATAAAGAATATAAATTATGGATTTTTAGCTCTTATTCTAGTTATATTTATGTGTGTTCTTACTCTATTTGTAAAACCTATAATTGGTATGGCGGATGATGGAGACTTTTTTCGTATAATTAGTGAAAGCAACCTCTATTATTTGCAGGGAAAAAATGCACAGAATTTTGAAGGATATTTTGATAGGAATTATGGGATTTATAAATATAATAATGAGAATCCACAAATTATAGTGTCGACTCAAACAATAATAGTTAAGTTAGCAGTTTTTATATATAGGGTTATAAATAAAGATTATATATTTGATATAAGATATTTAGCTTTTTTGTATATGATAGTATACGCTATTGGTGCTTATCTTATAGTAAAAGTGCTCACCCATGACATAAAATCTAATAAATTTAAATTATTTATTACAGCTTTATTTGTATTTATATTTTGTGATACAGGCTATATAGCCTATTTTAATTCTTTTTATGGTGAGGCTGCAAATTTAAGCTTTTTCTTATTAAGTATGGGAATACTGCTATATATGTATAAATTTAAAAAATATACAATTTTAAATTTGATTATGTTTTTTGTTGTATCCTTAATTTTTGTTGGTTCAAAACAGCAGCTTTCTCCTGTTGGAATTTTAGTTGCAATTGTATTATTCAGATTATTTATGACAAATAAAGAAAAAAAGTTTAGATATATATCTTTAGCTTTTATAATAATGATTATAGCTTCTTCACTTTATTTTTATAAATCCATATCTGGTGATTTTGATTATATAAATAGATATCACGCAATGAATAGAGGAGTACTTCTTTATGAATGGAAACCAGATGATATATTAAAACAATTTAATATAAATCCCCAATATTCTATGCTTGAGGGGACAGTAGATTTTAATAAGGTTCCTATTATAGATCCAGATAGCGAAAAGTTAAAAAAAGAATTCTACAGTAAATATTCCATTCCAAGTATACTAGTTTTTTATTTAAAAAATCCTAGGGTATTCGGTAAAATGATAAATTTTGCAATTGTAAATGGATATTCTATTAGACCTAAGGTCCTGGGAAATTATGAAAAAGAAGCAGGTAAGCCATATGGTAAGAAGTCTAATTTTTTCTCACTTTGGAGCACTATAAAGGACAGATTTATTCCTCATAATACTTTTTTAACTATAGTGGCTTTGGGAATATACCTCTATTTTGCTGTAAAAAGGTATCTTTTGGCAATAAAAAATGGCGATGAAGATACGCAGTTATTTGAAGAAGCTTTTGTATACATATTTTTAGTTGGATTGTCTCAAATATTTATTTCGGTAATAGGTGCTGGTGATGCGGATCTTGGAAAGCATGTATTTATGTTTAATGTAAGCTTTGACATGATGTTTTTGTATTCAGTTAGTTTAATTATAAAAAATATAGATGGAAAGGAACATAAGGATGAGAAATGAGGACTATAGAAAAAGAGTGGATATATTTATAACTTTATTGATAAGTTATTTCTTTATTATGTGCGTATCTTTTGAATATTTTTCCACTAAAGATATTTATGAAAATTATATAATGTTAACATTAACTGTAATGATAGCAATTATAAGTTATTATACCAATGTAACTTTTTCTTTAATAGCAGTTTTAATAGTAGACTTTGGATATTCTAGCTATAGGCTTTATATGAACATTACAGAAGGTATTTTAGTAGATACAAAAGTATATTATTGGATGATTGCTATTCCAATAACGGCTATACTAGTAAATCTTTTGTCAAGTTATATATTAAAGTTACAAATTGAATTAAATAAAGTCAATGAAAGCAACAAGAAGTTAGTAATGATAGATGAGGAAACTGGTATAAGGAATTCATCCGCATTTTTTAATGAAATTCCTATATATATGAATATGAGCAAGAGGTATAAATTGCCGGTTGTAATAATGCTTGTTAGATTTAAATACAGTAAAAAGCTTAAAAGTATTGTCGGTAACGATTTTTTTAAAAATATAATTGTAGAATATTCTGAGGTTATGGAGGATTCTTTAAGACTTGAAGATAGAAAGTACATACTTAATAATGAGGATACTTTTGCATTTATACTTATTTCTGATGAGAAGGGCTGTGAAATAGTAAAAGGCAGACTTAAGAGTAACTTGGAAAAAGTAAGCTTAGAGAAAAGCAGTATGTTCAAAAACTTGAAGCTTGAGGTACAAGTGGGATATTGCAAGTACGATGACAGCATTAAGGATGCCATGGATTTTGTAGCAAAAGCGGAAGAGGAAATATACTATGATGTTTAAAAAATTAAAGCCGTTATTATTAATAGTTTTAATTTTAACCTCTTTGCTTTATAAAATAAATGTTAAGGCGGCAGAAAGTAAAACACTTTTAATATATGATTCTTATAATGAATTTGGATCGGGAGAAAATAGATTAAATTCACTTGTTAGAGAAATCTTAAATGTTGGAAGTGGAATGGATATTATAAACGTAAATTCATTTAATAAAGAACTACTTTCTCAATATCAAACTGTATATATTCTCTATAATAATCCTTCTAAAGTTTCAAGTGATTTTTCTCAAAGCTTATTAAACTTTAAAGGAAAAATTATTTGGATAGGTAAAAATTTTGTTCCAGCTTTAAAAAACCAAAAAAATGTTAGCTATTTTCCTGATTTCTCCGAAGAGGCTGCAATTTCTGATGGGGAGCAATTGAATAAACCCAAAGTTTATTTGTTAATTGATGAAGTCTATCCAATTATAGATATTCAAGGCTTTATTGATAAAATAAATTTTTTGTACGACCAGGGAATTCCATTTATATGCAGCGTAATGCCGGTTTATGAAAATCAAGATTTTGATGCTATGAAAAGATTTTGCGATGTACTGCGATACGCTCAAAGTAAGGGTGGAAAAATAATATTGCATTCTTCTGTTATAACAGACCCTAGTGTATCTGGAAAAGTTATGCAAGATAAAATGGGGTTAGCACAGAGTATTTATATAAAGTATGGAGTATATCCATTGGCTATTGACGTGCCAGATAGCTTTTTATATAAAGAGGACTATAAAAATTTAGTGCATAGCAGCAGTAATATTTTTATTGAAAGAGATAAAGATATAGGGATTATTGATTTTCAGAAATACTCCTTACAAGGATTTAATAATGTAATTAATAAGCAGCAAGTTTATAGTAATTACAATTATAAGCCATCACAAATAGTTTATAATACAGCTTTTAGCATTAATGCGGATTTGGATATAAGTACCTTTAAATCTCAAGTAGAAAACATCATAAACAACGGAATTTATTTCAATGATCCTGAATACTTAGATAGCGATATAACGCTTGGCGGAATTGATATAAAAAGTAAAAATGATGATGTGTTTTTAAATGATAAATTAGTAAATGAAAAAGGCAATAGTTCAAAAATAAGTAGTAATACTAAAACAGAAGCTGTTGATATAAGTAGTGAAAATAAGAGTATAACAAAGGCAACAATTGTTATATGCGGCTTATTTCTTATAATTGTTTTAATAAGTGTAAGAATAGAAAGAAGAAAATTTTTCAAATAGGGAGTTAGATTTAAGTATGAATATATTTGATTATTTAATTTTGTATTCATTGATTATTATATGGTTCACAATATTTTTAAATGTAATTCTTGTAATAGGGGGCTACATTTATTATGTTAAAACGCTAAAAATTCATATGAAAAGTGATTTGAACGAATATCCCTTTGTTTCAGTTATGGTTCCAGCTCACAATGAGGGAATTGTAATAGAAAAAACAGTAAAATCATTGCTTGATTTAGATTATCCAAATGATAAGTATGAAATTATAATCATAAATGATAATTCTACGGACAATTCCGCAGAAATATTGAGAAGGCTTCAAAAAGAAAATCCAAATAGAAATTTGATTGTTATAAATACGGATAATAAAACTGGAGGAAAGGGAAAGTCAAATGCTTTAAATATTGGGTTTCAAAGAAGCAAGGGAGAGTTTTTGGCTATTTATGATGCTGATAATACACCAGAAAAAGATGCTCTAAAGTATTTAGTAAAGACTATTTTAGAGGATGAAAAGTTAGGTGCAGTAATAGGAAAATTTAGATGTAGGAATAAAGAAAAAAATATTCTTACTAAATTTATTAATATTGAAACTTTGACTTTTCAATGGATGGCTCAAGCAGGAAGATGGCAGTTACTTAAAGTTTGCACAATACCTGGTACAAATTTTATTATACGTAGGAAGTTAATTGAGCAAATGGGAGGCTGGGATTCTAAAGCAATAACAGAAGATACGGAAATAAGTTTTAGATTATATAGAATGGGTTATAAAATAAAGTTTATGCCATTAGCAGTAACCTGGGAACAAGAACCTCAAACCTTAAGAGTATGGTTTAAGCAAAGAGGAAGATGGGCAAAGGGAAATGTCTATGTAGTCTTTAAAAACTTAAAATATCTCTTTATTAAAGATGGTGGGGCAAGCAGATTTGATATATTGTACTATATTTTAATATATTTCTTTTTCTTATTAGCATCGGTATTCTCAGATGTGATTTTTATATTGGGACTAGCTAAAATTATAAAGTTAAATTTAGGCGGGTATAGTGTTATCTTATGGATTATGGCATATGCAGTATTCGGTTTATCTATATTAGTAGCTATATCTACAGAAAAAGGTGAATTAAATTTTCACAATTTTTTAGTTGTATTATTGATGTATTTTACATATTGCAAGCTGTGGGCTATAGTAGTGTGTTTGGGTTTGTATAATTTTGTAAAAGATATTATTTTTAAAAGAGAAATAAAGTGGTATAAAACAGAAAGATATTAAGGAGGAAAATGATGAATAGACGTAGGTTTTCAATATGCTCGTTAATAATTTTAATAATGCTTACTATAAACATTGTATTTGGAGCTATACCGATACATGCTGCAACTAATGATATAAAAACGAAAAGTTTTAGTTTTGGAAGTGATGTTAATTTTAAAGGGGTATTTTCATCTCACTCTCTATATTTTACTATAGATAAATATTCCGTGCCTAAATCGGTACAAGCTAATATAATTTTTACTATTAGTCAATTAGTTACTGAAGCAAAAAATGCCACAATTACATTTTCTGTTAATGGAACTTCTTTTTACTCATCAAAAGTGTTTTATAAAGATAACACTGAAGAACAAAATATACAAGTATCCATACCAATGAATTTAATTAAATCAGGAATTAATGAATTTAAAGTGGAAACTTATTGTAGAATATCTGATGGATATTGTACGGATGATGTTAATAATGCCAATTGGATAACATTAAAAAAAGACTCCAGTATATTGATGCAATCTGTGGACAAGGAAAGTACAAATAATATTTCTGAATTTCCATATCCGTTTATAAAAGCCAATGAAGATAACAATAATAATGTCGCAATAGCAATACCTGATAATTATAATGAAGATGAATTGACGGCAGCACTTATGCTTCAATCCTATTTTGGAAAATTAAATGGAAGTGAAGGCTTTAAGGGAGTAGTCATGAAATATTCTTCTATACCAAAGGATAAAGATATTATATATATAGGAGGATTTAAAAGTTTACCTAGTAATATTAAGGCTTTATATGGCAGCAAAGTTTCAGCGGAAGATTATAATGGGGCTGCATTAATAAAAAGGTCAAATTCTCCTTTTAACAATGATGGAAAACTAATGTCAATATTAAGCGACGATGGAGATATGCTCATTAAGGCTATAAAGTTATTAATGAATAACGATTTAGTTAGCCAGATAAATACAGATACATTTAAAGTGGATAAAAGTGTAAAGGTAGATGAGAATCCACAAGAAGAATCGATAAATCTCACTTTCAAGGATTTAGGTTTGAATGAAATGCAATTAACAGGACCTTTTAGACAAAGTGCCTCGTTAAGCTATACACTTCCAAGTAATAGGGTTTTAGCTAGCGGTGCTAAAATAAAGCTGTTTGTAAGGTATTCTCAAAACCTAGATTTTGATCGCTCCTTATTAACAATATATATAAATGGAACACCTATAGGCAGCAAGAAATTAGAGAAAGATCTTGCAAATGGGGATCAGTTAGAATTGCCTATACCTAATGATGTAAAAATATCAAATTATATAGATATAAAAGTTGCTTTTGATTTGGAGCAAAAAAACTCAACTTGTGAATTTAGACAAGAAGAAACTCCTTGGGCACTTGTAACTGGCGATTCATACATATATATACCAAATAATAAATTAAATTTTTATAAATTTGAAACATATCCTCAGCCCTTTATTTCAGAAAGAGAGTTTAATGATGTTGCAATTGTAGTCCCAGAAAATTTATCTGAGGATGAGATTGAGGGCATAAGTAAGATGTTCTCATATATGGGCAACGACATGAGCTATAATAGTGGAAATTTAAAGGTTGTAGATGAAAAAGATTTTTCCAGTAAATATAATAACATGAATTTAATATTATATGGCACTCCCCAAAATAACAAGGTCATAAAAGCTTTAAATTCTAAACTGTGGTTTAAATATAATGATCAATATAATTCATTTATAGGAAATGAAAAATTATATTTAACTAATCCTTATGCTTCCAATATATCAGTTTTTCAGTTTGATGTGTCACCTTATAATGAAAGTAGAGCTGCATTAATACTGACATCGCCTAATGAGGATTTGCTTTTAAAATCATTACAATATTTAACTTCATCAGATGGTATATCAAAGATTTCAGGTGATTGTGCATTAATAGATAGCTATGGTAATGCAAGGAGCTTTAGGTTTAAGAAGGATAATACTAATTCCATGGTTGATAAGCTTCAATCTATAAAAACTAATGGAAAAGTGTTTATTGGATTCATTGCCATGTTATTAATCTTTAGTATACTAGCAGTGGTATTGTATAAGTATAAATATAAGAAATTTAAATAATATATTGTTAGAAATTGTAGATATACAACCAACATTATATTTATATTAGACTTTTTTGTTTATTTGGTAACTTTTTGTAGTATAATTCTCATATGTATTTTTATTTATTACAGAATAATGAGTTTGGAGATAGTACTTATGAAAAAAGCACTTATAGGAATAGTAGGAAATTTACTTATTGATCAAGGTGGGATGTTTCCTGGATATGAAAGAGCTTATGTGAATAATGACTATATACAATCAGTTGAAAAAGCTGGCGGAACCCCTGTAATGTTGCCAGTAATTTCAGATTATGAAAAAGTAAAAAATCAAATAGAAGCTGTAGATTCTATAATAATTTCTGGAGGCTTTGATGTTAATCCACTAATTTATGATGATGAGCCTTCACAAAAACAGGGCTTTTTATGTCCTGAGCGTGATGAATATGATCTTATGGTTATTAAAGCCGCTATGGAACTTAATAAACCTATATTAGGTATTTGCAGAGGAATACAAATTTTAAATGCAGCCTTAGGTGGAACTCTTTATCAGGATTTATCTCAAATAGAAGGCTGTTACATTAAACATGTACAAGAATCCAGACCAGAGGTAGCCGGACATAGTGTGGAAATTGTAAAGGGAACAAAATTGTATGATATCTTAGGAGAAAAAATTATAACAAATAGCTTTCATCATCAAGCAATAAAAGATTTAGCACCAGGCTTTAAAGTAGCTGCCCGTTCAAAAGATGGAGTCATAGAGGCCATAGAAAAAGAAGAAGGCTTTGTTATAGGCATTCAGTGGCATCCAGAAATGATGGCTAGAAAAGATAACAAGTTGATGCTTAATATCTTTAAAACATTGGTAGAAATATCAAGTAAGGGGGAGTAAAAATGGGGAATAATAAAAAATTAGGCTTATGGAGTATAATCCTTCTTGGTATAAATGGAGTAATAGGTACAGGCATATTTCTTCTTCCAGGAAAAGCAATGAAACTTATGGGACCAGGAAGCATCTGGGTGTATTTTTTTGATATGGCATTGGTTATGGCCATGGCGTTATGCTTTGCAGAAGTTGCAGGTTTATTTAATAAAAATGGTGGTCCCTATGTTTATGCAAAAGAGGCTTTTGGAGAATTTGTAGGCTTTGAAGTGGGAATCATGAAATTGGTAGTAGGTTTTATAGCTTGGGCTACTTTTTCAGTTGGATTTACTACTGCCCTATCTAATATTTGGCCGGCAGCCTCCACTCCTCTAGTTAAAAATTCAATAGAAATAGGTATAATTGTACTTTTATCAATTATAAATATTTTAGGAGTTAACTTTGCAAAAAATTTAAATAATATCATGACTATAGCAAAACTTGTACCCTTAGTATTATTTATAGCAGTAGGTATTTTCTTTATAAAAGGAGCAAATTTTGTGCCTATGTTTCCAACTAAAGTAACTCCATCAAGTTTTGGTGCTACAGCAATATTAATATTCTTTGCTTTTACTGGTTTTGAAGCTATAGCAGTAGCAGCTGAAGATATGGAAAATCCAAAAAAGAATGTGCCTGTAGCAATTTTAATAACTATGTTTTTAGTATCAATAATATATATATTAATTCAAGCAGTATCTATAGGAACATTAGGATCAAAGCTTGCAGAAAGCAGTACTCCAGTAGCACAATCAGCAGCTGTATTTCTAGGAGGCTTTGGAGGAATTTTAGTTACAGTTGGTACTTTAGTATCTATAGGAGGTATAAATATAGCAGAATCTTTTATACTTCCAAGATCAGCCATGGCTTTAGCTGAAGATGGACTTTTGCCTAGAATCTTGGCTAAGAAAAATAAATCGGGTACTCCCTATGTAGCAATCATAGTAACTGCAGTTTTAACTATTCCTATTGCTTTATCAGGAAGCTTTACACAACTTGCAGCAATAAGTGCAATTTCAAGGTTTACACAATATATACCAACCTGCCTTGCTGTTATAATTTTTAGGAAAAAGGGAATGAAATCTACTTTTAAAGTACCTTTTGGACCAATTCTTCCTATATTATCTGTAGGTATTAGCTGCTGGCTCTTAACTCAAGCAACTAAGGTTCAAATTATATGGGGACTTGGCGCAATAATAATAGGAATTCCCCTATATTTTATAATGAAAACTGGTGACAAAAAAACTTATAAAGCTTAATCAAATTAGTATAACATATCAGAGTAAATGGGCTGTTACACTAAAAATTGTTAAATCATGATTTTTAAATAGAACTAAAATGCATTGAGCGATGGCTGGTTCGGCTTGGCTTTAAATTTTAGTAATAGAATTTAAAATAAGTGATAATTTAAAAGAGGTAGTTACTGAAAAAGTAATTACCTCTTTAATATTATTTACACTTCTAGTATTATTAAGGTACACATTCATTCAACAAATTGAACAAGCCTGCTGTTTTCAATTTGATTTATTTTTACAAATTTAGTATAATATTTAAGTGATATATAACTATAAAATCTGGAGAGATGTCAGAGAGGTCGAATGTGCACGACTCGAAATCGTGTGTGCGGGTACCAACTCGCACCGTGGGTTCAAATCCCACTCTCTCCGCCAAAAAAACAACAAAAGTAAAAACTAACAAAATTAAAATAAATATGGGGCGCGGGTTGCAACTCGTACCGTGGGGTGAAAGGTCTAAATGACCTTTCACGGGTTGCTCACAGCGAGTAGCTGTGGTATAGCAACCCCGGCGAAATCCCACTCTCTCCGCCAAAAAATAACAAAAAGTAAAAACTAACAAAATTAAAATAAATATGGGGCGCGGGTTGCAACTCGTACCGTGGGGTGAAAGGTCTAAATGACCTTTCACGGGTTGCTCACAGCGAGTAGCTGTGGTATAGCAACCCCGGCGAAATCCCACTCTCTCCGCCAAAAAATAACAAAAAGTAAAAACTAACGAAATTTAAATAAATGGGGGGCGCGGGTTGCAACCCGTACCGTGGGGTGAAAGGTCTAAATGACCTTTCACGGGTTGCTCACAGCGAGTAGCTGTGGTACAGCAACCCCGGCGAAATCCCACTCTCTCCGCCAAAAAATAACAAAAAGTAAAAACTAACGAAATTTAAATAAATGGGGGGCGCGGGTTGCAACCCGTACCGTGGGGTGAAAGGTCTAAATGACCTTTCACGGGTTGCTCACAGCGAGTAGCTGTGGTACAGCAACCCCGGCGAAATCCCACTCTCTCCCCCACTTTATGAAAGTGTGATATTATGAAAACAATTGATGTTATATATTCACCAATCTGTGAGGCTAATGGTGCATTTTTAGGACAATTAGAGGAATGGATAAAAGATACTGATGTTAAAATAAATTATATTTCCATATGATAGTTTGACATTAAAAGAGATGGAATGTTACAAAACACAGGAAATTATAAGTAAAAAGGACAAGTTGGTTTTGGTATACCGAAAAAAGAAATGATAGATGAATTAATGTTTCAGCTTGAAAAGAAGTATTCTAAATTTACAAGGACTTTTAGATAAACTAGATGCCGGATTAGCCGGACCGCAAACTTTTAATTGGCTTGTGTTTTGTGCATTTGTTCCTAAAACTATTAATGAAATTGTCGTAAAGTAAAGAATATGGTTGTTTCAAAATAAAAATTTGAGACAACCATATTCTTTACTTTTTAACAGTACATTGAAATTTAACCGTTAGATGATCTGTATGATGATCACGCATAAAATCATTTAGTATTTTTGTTGGGTCGCTTTTATCATATTTTGAAGGATTGTTTTTAATGTATTCTTGCAAATCTGATTCTGAGTAATTTCTTGATAAAATTTTTACGTCAGATTGTGTTTGATTAATATTTTGATTTATAGGCTTTGCCTGACTTAGTAGCCTTTGATTTATAGCAGTTTTATTTTTTATGTTTTTGCTGTTATTATTTTTTGCAAATGAATTAAAGCCAATTAATGAACTAACCATAATTCCAATAGTTAAAAATCCAATAAGTTTATGTTTAGTATTCATTGTATCACACTCCCATTTTTTCATTATAAATTTATTTTACATCAATAAAATGTACAAGTAAACCATATTATTTATTATATGTAAAAATTAGTATAATGAAGTAGAAGTCCCTTTTTTTCAATCAATTATTTTCATTAATAAAATTATTAATATCTTCTTCAACTAACTTAAGTGAGCTAATCCAAAATTCTTCTGATGTTAGATCTATTCCAAGTGTAACAGCAGCATCTTCAACAGAGCATTTGCCTGAAATAGAAAGAAAATAATCAAAATTTTTAACAAAGTTAGATTTATCTTTTATGTAAGAAGCATATAAGCCTTTTGTAAATAATAATCCAAAGGCATAAGAAACCATATAGTAAGGACGATTAGAATAGAATAATTGGGGAAGTGTCATCCACATATATTTATCTATTGTTTCTTTATCGATACTAGTTCCATATGCTTCAGCAAAGGCGTTCTTTAGCAATTCACATAATTCATTATAAGCGAGAATTCTATTCTTTCTGATTTCTAGTACTTTTGATTCAAAATTATAATAGGCATATATGTCTAAGATAAGCTTAATATCTCTCATTAAAATTTCATTTAGCATGCTTAATTTTTCATTTTGGCTAGATATTTTTAATAGCTTTTGTTGCAAAAAGTTTTCAGTGAATATTGCAGCGGATTCCATAACAGCCAGTGAACAATTACTGTTAATACTAGCTTCTGTGTTTAGGCAAGCATAGTGATAAACATGTCCAATTTCATGAGAAAGCTGCAAAATGTTATCAGAAGTACCTGCAAAATTAAATAATATCCTGCTTTCTTTTAATGAATGTAAATTAACAGAAAAGCCGCCACTTCTTTTATTTTCCCTAGGTTCCGAGTCAATCCAATTTTCATCGAATACCTTTTTGGCAATAGAATACATGTTGCATCCAAAATCCTTTAAATTATCAAGTATTATTGATTTTGTTTCATCAAAGGAGTAGCATTTTTCATTTTTACCTAGAGGAGCAAATAAAGCATAAAATGGCAAGGCATCATCATATCCTAAAAGTTTTGCTTTATGATTTATTCCTTTTTGGATTGTAGGTAGATATTTTTTAATAACCTTGAACATTGTGGTTACTGTTACTTCTTTTAATTTATAACTATCCATTGCCATATGAAATACTGAGTTATAACCTTTAAGTTCTGCCTCAGTAATTTGTTCACCTTTTATGGAATTATATGCCCATGCAGCGGTTTCTGAAATTTTATTATAGGAGCTTAGTTTGGCTTTAAAAACTTTTTCTCTAATTTTTAAATCGCTATTGGCAGATAAACCTTGAAGTGCTTGAAGGGGGAGTAACTCTTTTTTGCCTTGTAATTCTATTTCAATTTTAAGGTTTGATAAGGCAATTCGATGAAGATTTTCCCATGCCATTGAACCAGTGCTTTTCATTTTGCCAAGCAATTTAACCTCATTCTTGGTTGGCATATGCTTTGCATTGTTTATAAGTTCACTAAGGTAGTATTCATAATCTTTAAAGCTTTTATGAATTATATCAGGTAGATTATTAATTGCTAATAACCAATTTTGAAATTCTCTTTCTGCTGATAGGATTTTAGGTTCAAAGGTTAGCATTTTATTAAGAGTTTGCATTGCTAAAGTATTCTTTGTATCAGCTGCTGATATTAAATATGAATAAGGCCCTAGTTTGCTGAGTAAGTCTTCGGCTTTGTTTTTAAAATCAATAAAATAGAGTATTTTACTTTGTATATTGTCATGATTTTTGAAGTTTATATTGATCCAATTGAACGCATTGTCGATAGTATTTTCCAAAAGCTTTGTATCTTCTGTAAATTCTTTACATTGGAGGGAGGGGTAAATATTATTTAAATTCCAATTCATTTAAGTTAAAGGCCTCCTTAAGATAATTCTTTAATAATAGTATATAATTAAATGCTAAAAAGTCAATTAATTGTAAATTCAATTTAATATGGGTATCGCCAACATCTCCGACTTATGTTGGCGATACCCCAACTTAAACTTGTAGCTAAAAAAACACAATATTAATATTGTTTTTAAATTAAGGTAAATATTGACAAAACATAACTACGGATTTATAATATGAAGTATACTTCATGTTATAAGGTGGTCTAAATATGAAAAATCAAATTAAAAAATTTCGGAAGGAGCATAATATGACTCAGGAGCAATTAGCTGATATTGTTGGCGTATCAGCAAGGACAATTATTTCATTAGAAAAAGAAATCTATAATCCGTCAATTTTACTTGCATATAAAATAGCATGTGTTTTTCACACTACAATTGAAGAATTATATTTTTTAAAGGAGAGCATAAATTATGATATATAATAAAAAAGGATTTATATCTGGAATATTTTTTCTATTTTTGGCGATTTGTAATGTTATTATACTTTTTATAAATCCAAACAAGATTAGTATACTATTCTTAATTATTTGCCTTTTATTTTCAATACCAGAAATTTTAAGAAGTTTAAATGAAAAATCCAGTAATAAAGATAAAGTGATAGAAGATGAACGTAAAATATATATTTATACAAGATCAGGCAATTCAACAGCTATTATTACGTTTTTACTATGTATTTTAATAATAATAGTGCTTACATTAAGCGGATCGAAATGGATAAGCACTAATTTAATTGCACCTATGATAACAATTTTATGTATTATTAGTTCTAGTATGTTAATAATATGGATTTGTTCATATATTTATTATAATAGAAAAGAATAGTTTATAAAATTTTTTGTTCATACCAAAACAATCTAAAAAGAATAAGGGGGCTATTACACTAAAAATCCCCCCCTATTCTTTTTAAATTAAAATGGTAATAAGATTATTATTATATTAGTCAAAATCCAATTTACATCTTCAGGCATTCCCATTGCTCTAAATGTTCTTGTTAGAAAATCTTGAATTGAATTAGATATACTTAAAAATTGGTTTGCAACTTTCATAAAGCCATCTAATTCAAGGTATTTTCTTAATGGGCCTGGAACTTTTGATACTATAGTAGTCCAATGTTCTACTATCCATTTAAAGGCTTTTTTCACTACTACGGTTGCAGCACTATTAGGATGAATCTCCTTATTTAAAGTACTGCCATTTATAGATTTGGCTATAGAAGATATACTGTACTTAACACCATTAATCTCAAAAGCATCTTTGTTTATTATTTTAATCTTGTCCTTATTTGAAGCAGAAGAGTATGTAGCCGAAGTGCTTTTTGAAGCCGCTTTGGCATCATAAACTGAAGTTAATATTAAAGATGCTCCCATTGTTATAGCTAAAGTTAAAGCTATAGTTTGAACTATGTGTCTACTTTTCATAATACCATCCCTCTTATAATATATTTAATTAATTATAATTAAATATATTATACTATTATATTGTATTTAATACAATAAATTACATAAATATATAATAAAAAATAATACAAAATAAAAAATGCAATTTAGCTTTATAACTAAATTGCATTTACTTCTTTAGCTCCAACTTACGGTAAGGAATCAATTAAAATCGGCAAAATGGTGCCTAATGAAATAAGACTTCCACCGCTTTTTTATATTTTAAAAAGGTATATTTGCAAAAACAAATTACACACTTGTTGTTTTGGGGCTTAACACATCTCTGAGAATTTCAGATATGGTTAATTTAACTTGGGGTGATGTTTTTGACTTTCATGATAAACACATCTTTTGATACTGAAGTATATTTCTTTCTTATTACATTTCAAGTATTGAAAAAACTATATACTAGCTTTCATACTAAAATCCTGGTTTTTAGTGCAAGCGTTTATTTGTTTTTGAATCTTAAAAGCGAGAGCTACTGTAAAAATTGTAGCAAGTATATCAGCAATAGGTTGGGCAAAGATGATTCCATTTAATCCAAAGGCTTTAGGTAAAATAAGTATTAAAGGAATAAAGAAAATACCTTGTCTTGAGATACTGGCAAGCATGCCCTTTAAAGCTTTTCCCAAGGATAAAAATACGGTGGCATATATAAATTGAACTCCAAAGGTTACATATGTTAAGCTGTTTGCTCGCAGGGCATCCGTTCCTATTGAAATAACAGAGGCATCATTACTAAATATAGAAATAATTTGCTTTGTAAATATGAGAAAAATGGCTTCAATGACTATACAAAATATAGTTGACCATTTCAGAGAAATAAAAATTGCTTCTTTTACTCGAGCATAATTTTTAGCACCATAGTTAAAACCTATAAATGGTTGAGTGCCTTTTGCATATCCAAAAATAACATAAGAGCCAAGGGCAATAATTCTAGTCATAACGCCCATTGTAGCAACGGCAGAATCACCATAGTGACTTGCAGCTGCATTTGTAAGTGACATTGCAGAAATCGATAATAATTGAAAAAAAAGCACTGCTATTCCTATTTTAAATATCTCGCTATAAATTTCCTTGCTAGGGCAAAATTGTTTTATAGAAATATGTAAATTACTTTTGCCAGAAGAGATGTACCAAATATAAAAGATAGTTGTAACAGCTTGAGCAAGTACAGTTGCAATTGCAGAGCCTTGAATCCCGAGATTAAAACTATATATGAATATTGGTTCTAAAATGGTGTTTAGTACTGCGCCTGTAAGCATTGCAGTCATACTAATTTTGGTAGCTCCTTCAGAGGATACGATATTATTCATAGCCACATTTATAACATTGAAAATAGAACCTGGAATATAAATAATAGCGAATTCATGTGCGTAAGGTAAGATTGTTGAAGTTGAGCCAAGAAGAACAAGAAGTTTATCTAGAAAACATAAAATTAAAATTATTACTATTGAGCCTACAATAATACTAGAAGTTAGTGCAGTTGAAGCTGTACGATTTGCTTGCTTGTTGTTTTTTTGACCAAGTAGCCTTGATATATAGGATGCAGAACCGCTTCCAAAGGTAAGCCCTAGGCCAAGAATTAATTGTAAAATTGGATATGAAATTGATACAGCACCCATCTCGCTTGTTCCAAGTCTACCAACAAAAATTGCATCCACAACATTGTAGAGGGAAGTAATAAATAGACCAAGAATAGTTGGAATTCCAAGTGAAAACAATACTTTTGTAATATTACCTTCATTTATTAGTTTAATTTTATCATTTTTTGAATTCATTTTTATAAAATCCTCCTTTTGTTATAAGAATAATAGGGTATATATGCTATACACTTTTAACAAAATTTAAAGCGTATAGCATCTAAACGCTTGGCGTAAAAAATTATGAAGAGCAATTAATAGAAAATTAGCTAAAATCTTTGTTTCTTACTTTATTTATAATTAGCAATTAATCCTTGTCGCGTAATTTTCTATATCTTTCTTCAAAGGAATTTAAAAAGTATTTTAAAAATTCTATATTGTCTTTGGAAGCATCTTTTATAATATCTTGAACCATTAAATCAAGTGTATTATGAAGTTCTTGATGATTTGCTTCAGCAACTTCGCCTTTAGGAGTTAAACTAAGTGATAATTTAGATAGATTATGAGAATTAGTTTCTTTTATTATAAAGCCCTTTTTATTAAGCTTATTTACAATTTGTGATACGGCTCCTTTCGTTACACCTAGTTTATCAGCTATTCCAGTTATATGAATACCTTCATTTTCTTTTATAATTGTTAACATATGAATTTCAGCATTAAATAAAGGTGTGTCTGTTCCATAGCAGCGAGTTTTTTTATGAAATTCATCGAAATTATAAAGTATTCTTAGTAAAATGTAGCTTATTTTATTTTTATTATTATTATGAATATTCATCATACTAAGAGTATATAGCTGCTAAACGCTTTTGTCAACTTTTTGCTTATTGATTAAATAACCTAATTGGCAAATAAAATTGCCTGCATATTATTTGCTAATTCTAAAGCACCATCACTTTCATCAAGTTCAAGCCACAATTCAAATGAGGTTAATACATATGATGCATAATGACGGCATATATATTCATTTGAAATATTGAATTTACTTTTGAAATTTTCATTTAATAAAAAATCCATGCAGCCTTTTATTAAAAGATTCTCTAAATTACTATGTAAATCGGCAAATTCTGTATGTACATTTAACAAGGCTAGTATCTTAGTTTTTTCTTTTGAAAGGTGCTTTAGCATACCAGAAAATGTTGTTGTAAAATCATTTATATTATTTAAATTAAATCTAATTTTAATATATGGTTTAAATTCATTTGAGAGTTCCTCAACCATTTTATTAAGTAAGTCATATTTGTCACTGTAGTGATCATAAAAGGTTGAACGACCAATTAATGCTTCATCGCATATATTTTGAACTGTAATATCTTTGAAGTTTTTTTCTAGTAGTAGATTACAAAAGGCATTTTTTATATTTTCATTTGTTTTTACGATTCTTAAATCAGTTTTACTAATCATCAAAGTCCTCCATAAAATAAAAATTTAAATAAATCTAATACATATTTTAATAGATTAAATTGTAAAGATAAAGAGATATTCCTAAATTAGTAGTTACTTTATAGAATAACTGTGAGATATCATACATTTTTGACTCTTGTGTATGATAAGCTTCAAAACATAAATAAAGTGGTTCTTTATATGAAAATGATTATCACTTATAATTGAGATAAAGTTTCTAATAGATATTTAAGGAGTGATTTACAATGTTTAAAAAATATTTAGAGAATGAACAATTTAATCTTCAGATCAATCGTTTTTTTGGAAAGTTTAATGATAGCAAAATTCAAGAATGTATTGAAAATATACTACCAAAGTTAATAAGCACAGATGCGTGGTATAGAGAATGGAGGAAGTTTGCAGAAGAAAGTGAAGCAAATAAAAACTTTGAATTGGCGGCTGCTGCTTATGAAGCAGGAGATTTTTATTTGACAGAAAATGATTCTAATAAGCTTCATATGTATAATAAGTATATAGAAAATGTTTATAAATATTATAAGGAAGCATCGTTTCCAATCGAAAGTTTTAAGATTCCTTATGAAAATTCATTTATGCCAGCTATACGTATGACCTTTAATAAAAATTATTCGAAGACATTACTTGTACATGGAGGCTATGATGGTTATATGGAAGAAATAGTACCAGTTATGTTTCTTCTTAAGGATTCAGGATATAATCTTATTCTTTTTGATGGACCTGGACAAGGTGGAGCACTTGTGAATGGACTAAGATTTATTCATAATTGGGAAAAGCCTGTATCCACTGTTTTAGATTATTTTCATCTAAAAGAGGCAAGCTTATTAGGAATTTCATGGGGTGGATATCTTTGCATGAGAGCTGCTGCATTTGAAAAGAGAATTAAAAAAGTAATTTGTTATGATATATTTTATCGAGGACTAGATACTATGTTTATATCAAAGGAATTAAAAGCATTAGAAAAGATGTTTGCAAGTGGGGAGAAAGATAAGGTAAATACTTTTGCATTATCAAAGATGAAGGATGATATTGATACTAGTTGGAAGTTCAATAAGGGAATGGAGAAGACAGGAACAAAGAATCCATATGATTTTCTTAAGGCTATTGAATTACATACACTTGAGGGTATAGAAAATCTTATAGATCAGGATGTGTTACTTTTAGCTGGGGATGAGGACCAATATGTACCTATTGAACAGATGGCTATATTAGAAAAAAGATTAGTAAATGCAAAATCTATAACAAAGAAAGTGTTCACCAGAGAAACAGGTGGAGAACAACATTGTCAAGCAGGAAGGGTAGATTTAGCTTATGCTGAAATGAATAAATTTCTTACGAAATAGATATTTGTAGTTGAGCTAGTTTTACTATATATAAATTAAACAGATGAAAAAATATTATAGACTGCGGTTATAAAATTAATTTTGTAACCGCAAGTTTTTTTTGCAAAAAAATTATTCGATGGCAAATGTATACTATTTACTGCTAAAGTACAGCTTAATACTGTTATTATTGTATAAACTAATATTTAGCGGTATAATATTGGTAAAGTTATAAAGAAGGTGGAAGCTTATGAATGATGATATTCTAAATCTTGAACAAGCAATCGAATTTTTAGGTGTCAGCGAAAAAACTCTTATAAAGCTGCTTCGAGAAGAGCACATTCCTGCACGTAAAATTGGTCGTGAATGGCGATTTAGTAAAGAGGCATTAATTAAATGGATTGCAGCTGGGGATTCAACTAATTATATAAATCAGAATGACCTGTATATGGTTTCTAAGGATACAGTTGGTGAAGCTAAAGTTTTATTCAAAAAAATAGAAGAAGCTATCTTGGGTATAGAGGAAAATGATAATAATCTCAAGAGTGTACTAAAGGACCTTGAGAGGGATATTACAATTCCTAAAGATGCTTCGCTTCGTATTAGTTATAAGCAGCAAAGGGAAATTGAAAAATTAGAATTTAAGATTTTTTGGGGGTTAAGGGGGGAATAAAAATGTGGATTTTTTTTGCCTTTGGTTCAGCTTTGTTCGCAGGTGCGACAGCTATTTTAGCGAAAGTTGGAATAAAAAACACAGATTCTAACTTGGCTACAGCAATCCGCACAATTGTTGTTCTTGTATTTTCTTGGCTCATAGTCTTTGTTGTTGGATCACAGCATACAATCAATTCTATTTCAAATTATACACTTGTATTTTTAATTCTATCCGGTTGTGCTACTGGTGCATCTTGGTTGTGCTACTTTAAAGCTCTGCAACTTGGTGATGTAAATAAAATTACGCCTATTGATAAGAGTAGTGCTATTCTAACTATTATTTTGGCATTTTTCTTTTTAGGGGAAAAAGCTACACCAATTATGGGGCTGGGAGTACTCGTATTTGCTATTGGAACCTATCTTATGATACAAAGAAAAGAATCAAAAGCACAGGATGTTAAGGGAAATTTATGGCTTTTTTATGCAGTCCTTTCTGCTGTATTTGCATCTTTAACTTCAATACTTGGTAAAATAGGAATACAAGGTGTGGAATCAAATCTAGGAACGGCAATTCGTACTATTGTGGTGCTAATAATGGCTTGGGTAGTTGTTTTTATTCAGAAAAAGCATACTATGATAAAGAATATTGATAGGAAAAGTTGGGTATTTATAATACTGTCTGGCGTTGCGACTGGTCTTTCGTGGCTGTGTTATTATCATGCCTTGCAAACAGGTAAAGCTAGTTTAGTAGTGCCTATTGATCAATTGAGTATTGTTGTTTCAATTGCATTTTCACGTGTTTTTCTTAAAGAAAGGCTTTCGGGAAAGGCATTTATTGGTTTGCTGTTAATTATATTGGGAACAATGCTATTGGTGGTTTAGACATACTTATATTGTATTCTGCTTTTCAAGTTCAATGGTATCTATCTATAATACTCTTAAAGAAACTTTTACATAGGAGTATTTTTATAGTAATATATTAATATAAGGTATGGTTAAAAAGTGAGTAAATAATTATTAACAAAAGGGGATGAAATTATGGATATAAAAAGCATTATAAAATCAGAAAGCCACACTATAAAGTCAAATGACACTATAGATAAGGCTTTAGAACTTATGGGGAAGTTTAAGGTTAATGGTATGCCTGTAGTAGATGATGAGAATAATTTAGTAGGAATGGTTGTTAAAGCTGATATATATAGGTTTATGATAAGCCCTGGACATTATGATACTTGCCCTGTAGAATGGGTTATGTCAAAATCAGTAATATTTGCTGAGGTAAATGATGATTTATTAGTTGCAGCAAAGAAGTTGAGAGAAAACGATATCATATCTATGCCAGTAATTGAAAATGGTAAAGTTATAGGAATTATCAGCATAGAAGACTTGTTAGACTACTTTATAGGAAAAGAAGCTTAAAAATAGAAAACATTATTTAGAGTAGAGAGTAAAGAGTAGAGTGAAGGATACACTTACTAGGGGTTTGGGCATAAGACCATGTAGGTTCTTTAACTTAGTATAAGCATTCTCAATAGTAGTGTGATAAAACTTTGTATATTAATAAACTTACGTCAGGTAAATCTTGAACTTAACTGTTGTCAGCTTCACCGACAACAGCAATCCTGCTATTGCGTAAGCAATCAAAAATAAGTTTTAATATTTTTCAAAGCGTAGCGGAGAAAAATCATCCTTAACTCTACTCTTTGCTCTCTACTCTGATTTAACGTTTTGTTCTATTTTAATACACCAATAAAGTAATATAATGTAAAAACTTCAATAAAGTATTATTTTAAAACTTAATATTATAGTTGAAATTATATTTTTTTAATAGTATAATACTATTGTTACGCAATAAAAGATTAAAAAATATTTGGAGAGATGTCTGAGCGGTTTAAGGAGCACGCCTGGAACGCGTGTGTAGGGGAAACTCTACCGAGGGTTCGAATCCCTCTTTCTCCGCCATTTAATCTTTGCTGTGCTAGACGGGGAGTTAGCGGTGCCTTGTACCTGCAATCCGCTATAGCAGGGTTTAATTCCCCGAACGAGGCTTTTACTTGTGAGGCCTGCCCTATGTATGTTAGTGTTGAGAACTGGGTCCTACGCAATGGAAATTCATGAACCCCGTCAGATCCGGAAGGAAGCAGCGGTAAGTGAACCCTTCCATGTGCCGTAGGGCAACCTGGTTTGAGCTAACTGCATAGGTAACGCTCATAAGTAAATGTCGAATTCGGGGTGCACAGCATTCAATAAAATTTATTAAGAATATATAAGATGCTTTACTTTACTAAGCATCTTTTTTTGTAGTATTATAAAACTGTATATCTAGAGATAAACTGCTTGAAACTTCGAAATTAATTTGTATCAAAATGCCGTCTTCTGGGCATTATGATGCAAATTGATTTTGGTAGTTGAAACTGTATATCTATTATAATTTAAAAGAAGAAGGTGAAAATATGGCATACACTGCTTTATATAGAAAGTGGAGATCCAAAACTTTTGATGAGGTTGTTGGTCAGGAGCATGTTACTGTAACTCTTAAAAACCAAGTCAAAAATAATAGAATAGCACATGCATATTTGCTTTGTGGAACGAGAGGAACTGGAAAGACTTCAACAGCTAAAATTTTATCAAAAGCAGTAAATTGCCTTAATCCTAAAGATGGTGAGCCTTGTAATGAATGTGAAATGTGTAAGAAGATAAACGAGGGCATAGCCATTGATGTTACTGAACTAGATGCAGCATCTAATAATAGTGTTGATGATATAAGAAATATAATTGATGATGTACAATATCCACCACATGAGTCAAAATACAAGGTTTATATAATAGATGAAGTTCACATGCTTTCACAAGGTGCTGTTAACGCATTTTTAAAAACTTTGGAGGAACCACCTCATAATGTTGTGTTTATATTAGCTACTACAGATCCACATAAGCTACCTATAACTATTTTATCAAGGTGCCAGAGATTTGATTTTAAGAGAATAAGAAAAGAAGCAATGGTAGGTAGGCTAAGGCAAATAGTTACTGGTGAAGGTGTTTTTGCAGATGATAGAAGTATTGATTTAATAGCAAGAATGTCTGATGGAGCTCTGCGTGATGCAGTTAGCATTTTGGATCAGGCAATTTCTGTTGGTGATGGTAAAATTGAATATGAAAAAGTACTTGATATGCTTGGACTTGTTACTAATGAATATATATTTAAACTTATGGATTGTGTTATAAATAAGGATGTAGAAGGATGCATAAGAAGTATAGATGAGATAGTTATATCAGGAAAAGAGATAACTATTTTCATAAAGGATTTAATAACCCACATAAGAAATTTAATGATGGTTAAGGTTAGTAATAATCCAGAAGAAGTTTTGGATATGTCCTCTGAGAACCTAAATATGGTAAAGCAGCAATCAAACAAGGTAAGGGTAGAAGAAACAATGAGGTACATAAAAATACTTCAAGAGGCAGAGGAACAAGCTAAAAAAAGCAATAACAGCCGAATATATCTAGAGCTTGCAATTATAAAAATGTGCAAAATTGAATATGATACATCTAGTGAAATTATATTAGCTAGATTAAGTAAACTTGAAAAAGTAATAAGAGAAGGTAACTTTTCGGTAAATAATACTAATAATAAAGTTCATACAGAAAAAGCTGTAAAAAGAGAAGAAGTTCAAGTAGCCAAAGATAATAATGTTCATATTGATCAAACTAATGAAGATGAAGTTATGCCAGTAAAGACAGATGTAACTTTAGATGATGTAAAAAAGATTTGGAGAGATGCAATTGAGATGTTTAGAGCAAACAGGAATATGGTAATGGCTGCGCATTTAAGTAATGGAACACCAACTTCTTGTAAAAATGGTAGTGTAGAAATAAGATTTGATAAAAAGTATAACTTTAGTAAGCAACACCTTGAAAGGGTTCAAAATAATAAAAAAGTAGAAGAAGTAATTTCTAGTATGCTGCATGGAAAGGTCAAGGTTTTTTACACCGTGGATGATAATAATGATAGTGGAGCAGGGCATCTAGGTGGAGATCCAGAGTATGCAATAAGGAAAACTTTTGGTGAAGAAAATGTAAATATTATTGATGAATAGCTGTTTTACTTGTTATTTCTTTTCATATGTCTTAAAATATAAAATATTGTAGTAAAAAAATATTTAAGGAATATTAGGAGGTTTTTTATTATGGCAAAAGGCGGATTCCCAGGAATGGGCGGAGGAAATATGAACAATTTACTTAAGCAGGCACAAAAATTTCAAAAGCAAATGGAAGATATGCAGAAGGAAGCTGAAAATAAAGAATTTACAGCTACAGTTGGTGGTGGCGCAGTAAGTGCTACAGCTACAGGTAAGAAAGTTTTAACAGCAATAAATATAAAACCAGAAGTTGTTGATCCAGATGATGTTGAAATGCTTCAAGATTTAATCTTAACTGCATGTAATGAAGCACTTAAGAAGGCAGACGATGAAACATCAGAAGAAATGAAAAAACTTACAGGCGGAATGAATTTACCTGGAATGTTTTAATTAATATATTGAAAATAATTTTAAACTTTGACGTTTATATGTATGAAAACTGAAATAATCAGGAGTAGAGAATAAAGAGTAAAGAGTAGAGAGTAAAGAGTAGAGTGAAGGGTGATTTACCTTTCCTTGCGTCAGGTAAATCTTAAACTTAGATGTTGATCAGCTTTGCTGAGCAATATATGATGATACGATTGCGTAAGCAATCAAAAATAAGTTTCTAGATTTTTCGTAGCGATAGCGGAGAAAAATCAACCATCATTCTACTCTCTACTCTAAAATAACCATACAATGATTTGGAAGGGGTAAGTTTATAATGGATCTTTATCCAGTAGCAATTGAAAAATTAATAGAAGAATTTGCAAAACTTCCCGGGATAGGATATAAAACTGCGCAAAGACTTACTCTTCACGTTTTAAATTTACCAAAAGAGGAAGTTGAAGAATTTGCAAGTGCCCTTGTAAAGGCAAGGGGAACAATAAAGTATTGCTCTATATGTGGAAATTATACTGATACAGATCCTTGTGCCATATGTGGAAATCCTAATAGGGATAAAAGTACTATATGCGTAGTTGAAGAACCTAGAGATGTTATATCCATGGAAAAGGTAAGGGAATTTAATGGAGTTTATCATGTCCTTCATGGAGCTATATCGCCAATGTCTGGTAGAGGGCCTGATTCTATTAGACTAAGGGAACTTATAAGTAGAATGAATGGAGAAATAAACGAAGTAATAGTAGCAACGAATCCTAATGTTGATGGTGAAGCTACAGCTATGTATATATCAAAGATTTTAAAGCCACTTGGTGTTAAAGTTACGAGAATTGCACATGGAATACCTGTCGGAGGAGACCTTGAATATGCAGATGAAATAACTTTATCAAAAGCGCTTGAGGGTAGAAGAGAAATTTAATATACATACATATACCAGCTCAACTATAAAAATTCATGTGCACCATAATTACTAGAAGACGGCATTTTGGTACAAATGAATTTTAAGTTTCACAATGGTTTATCTTTATTAAAATGAAAGTCATAAATTTTAAATTTTACCATTTGTTAAAACAATATTTAACTTTTTAGGTACAAAACAGGAATACTATTGCCAATTTATGTCTATACTTTTAGTAAGATATAAATTGGGAGGTTTTCTATATGAATAATTGGATACCTGGTAAAAAAGGTGACTTAAACTTGGAGCAGAAAAATTTGCTTTTAGCTATACAAGAGGCCAGGCATGAATGGAAACAATGTTCCGAATACTTTGATGTTGTAAATGAACCTGCGCTTATAGATTATGCAATATATAAAGAAGCAGCGGCTAAATCTAGATATATATATCTTTTAATGCAAGCAAGAAAGATGGACATTAGAGTTAATGGTTATGAAGATGCTCTAGGTGAGGTGGATTCAGACTGAGTTTAGTAATTTAGGGGGATGGATTAAATGGAATATATGGGATACTTTTTAGTGGCTATTATTATAATATTTGTTGTAGTGAAATTGTTATCATGGCCTCTTAAGATGTTATTAAAATTGGTCGCGAATGGTGTTTTAGGAGCGATTCTTTTATTCGTTATAAACATATTCGGAAAATACATAGGTTTAAAAATTGGTATAAATGTGATTACAGCTCTTATAGCGGGGGTATTTGGTATCCCAGGAGTAGTATTTCTTGTTATATTTAAGCTATTTATGTAACAAAAGTTGTACAATATAAAATTATTGCGAAGTAAATCAAGTGAAGGGTTTTAACTTCGCTCTGCTCATTAAAAGACTAACTTTTTCACTTACGTGAAAAGTGAAGGGTTTAACGATGCTACGCACGTTAAAGGTGAACTTTTCGGCTAAAGCCGAAAGTTAAGGTTATTTTTTCTCCGCCTTGCTACGGAAAAATTATAAATTTAAATTAAAGATTTTCCATAGCAAAGCGGAGGAAAATCAACATTTACCTTTTACCGAAGGTAAAACCCTTCACCTTTGACAAGCGTAGCTATGTCAAACCCTTCACTTTTCACATAGTGAAAAAGTTAACCTTTTAACGTGCAAAGCATCGTTAAAAACTTTCACTTGAGTTGCTTCGCAATATTTATTATTTGTGGCACAAATTATTAAACTCTTCCCTAGCTTTTTTAAGAATTTCGGGGTTCTTACATAAGTCTACCGCGGAGTAGGCGAAGGCTTTTACCACCATAAGAGCTTTTTCTTTTGCGTCATCGCTGTTTGCATGTTTAAGGAAATCTTCTTCATGAACTTTTACTGTACCATCTCCGATTTTTATATTTCCGTACATAGTTGGAGCAGCATAGCTTACATTTCCTATATCAGTTGAACCAGGATTTTCGGCCTCATCGCTAAAATCTTCAAATCCAGCTTCAGTAAAATTTTTGTATGCCAATTCTTTAAGTGTAGAATTTACAATAAGATCATCATAGGAATTTTCAAAATTAGATATTTCAAGTTCAGTGCCTGTCATTATGGCAGCACCTCTAGCGCAATTTTTAACTTTTTCAGAAACTTCGTTTAGATAACTGCGCTTAGACGCCCTAATGGATATTCTGCAAGCACAATTATCCGGAACAATATTGGGTGCATATCCACCCTCTGTAATTATGCCGTGAATTCTTACATCTGGTTTAACGTGTTGTCTCAATGCATTTATACCAGCGAAGGTTAGGTTAACTGCATCTAAGGCGTTGATTCCTTCATGGGGATAAGCGGCGGCATGGCTTGCTTTGCCTTTAAATTTAAATTCATAAGAATCCATAGCAAGCGCAGTTGCGTTTAAACTTGTATTTACTGAAAGATGCATTTGAAATACAGCGTCTATATCATCAAACACACCTTTTTTCACCATATCAACTTTTCTTCCTACGGTTTCTTCAGCTGGTGTACCTATGACAACAAGATTACCTTCAAAAATTTTGCCTAGTTTTGATAAAACCAATGCGGCACCAACAGTTGTAGCTGCTATCCAATTGTGGCCACAGGCATGAGCATTTTCCCTTTGGATTCCATAGCCTGGCAAGGCATCATATTCAGATAGAAAAGCTATAGTTGGATAATCAGTATTTCCAAGTTCCGCTCTAAAAGCTGTTTCCATTCCTAAATAAGGATATTCAACCTTGAAGCCATACTTTCTTAGCAAATCAACAAGGTACTTTGAAGATAAAAATTCCTCATCGCCAATCTCTGGATTATCAAATATGTAGTCGCTTATGGCATATATTTCATCTTTTAGCTGTAGTGTTATATTATTTATTTTTTCATGTAAATCCATATTTGTTATCACTCCTTACGTTATGGAGAAATCTTTAAAACAAGCATTATTAAAGGGGATTGTTTTAAAGGTTGTATATTAAGTTTATAAAAAATATTGAACAAGAACAAGAAATTTTTAAAACATAGCCAAATGAAATATTTACAAAGTTTATTTACTTTTTTATGTAAGTTATGCTAAGGTTTAATTACAATCAACATAGGAGAAAGAGTAAATTATGCTTAAAAAAATTAAAAAAAAATATATTAGTATTGCACAACTAATAATATTATTGTGTGCTTTATTAGAAATAACTATTAATATCTCAAACATAGGAAATCATTATAGTTTTCCCAATGGGGATAAAAACAGCGTAGTGGATCTTCAAAATTGGAATTTTGATAAACAAGGAACTGTAAATCTTAATGGTAGCTGGGAGTTTTACTGGAAAAAATTTTATAACTATAAGGATTTTTCTAAAGGTAATGTAAAGCCTGATATATATGTAAATGTACCAAGTGTGTGGAATAGTTACAAAATTAATGGCTCTAATCTTCCTGGTTATGGATATGCTACATATAGGCTTAAGGTAAAAGTCCCTGAAATCAATAAAATGATGGCAGTAAGAATAAGAAATATGTCAGCTGCTTATAAATTATATGTTGATAATAAACTTGTTGCTTCAGGTGGAGAAGTTGGAAGCAGTGCTAAAAATTTTGAACCTGAATATAAAACTGTTACAGCTAATTTTAAAGCAGAAAAAAGGGAATTTAATATAATAGTGCAGGTATCAAATTATTCCTATGCAAGAGGAGGAATGTGGTATTCCATAAAATTAGGAACATCCCATGAAATAGATAGACAAAGACAAGCTTCTATTATGAAAGATTTGCTTTTAATGGGGGCATTGATTGCTATTGCTGTTTATTATATTAGTTTTTTTGCATTGAGGCCAAAGGAACCTGTAAGTATATTATTTGCTTTACTATGTATTATAGCAGCAGCTAGATTATTTGCATATGGTGATTTAAATACACTAGGATATTATGAAAGTGTTTTTTTAGAATATACATTTGATTGTTTATTGCCATTGTTGTTCCTTGTAATAATAAATGAAATGCTGCCAAAGCATATATCGAGAAAAAAAGTTAAGTATCTTGTAATTATTACAATGCTTGAAGTTATTCTATTTACGCTATTGCCTGTACATATATATACAGAATTTGTGTATTTGTTTGAGGTTATATATACCATTTGCGTGCTACTTGCTTTAATAATATCGTTAAGGGCATTTAAAATGAAAGAAAGTAATTCGGTGATTATAGCAGCAGCTTGTATATTGGTAGTAATAAGCTTTGTTAATGATATGTTATTTCAAAATAGTCTTATTTTACACATTAATGATGATATGTCTCCAATTGCTATTTTTATATCTATTATGCTTGAATCATTTGTCCTTTCGAGGAAGTTTGCTGGTGCCTTTACGCAATCAGAAAAGTTATCAAGTGAATTAACTTCTTCATTAGAAAAGGAAAAGGAAATGCAGGAACGACTTCTAAGGCTTGATAAATTAAAGGATGAATTTTTGGCAAATACTTCTCATGAATTAAGAACTCCATTAGGCGGAATAATAAGCATTGCAGAATCAATGGTAAGAGGCGTGAATGGGGCAATTAATGAGATGCAGGAAAAAGACTTGTCTATAATAGTGTCAAGCGGAAGACGATTGTTAAATTTAGTAAATGACATATTGGATATATCAAAGCTTAAAAATAGAGATATAAAGCTTTATAAAAAGAGCCTTGATATAAATAAGATTATCAGTTCTATAGTAAATGTATTTGACTACTTAAATAAGAATGAAGCTGTTAAAATAATTCTTGAAATTCCAGATAACCTTCCATGCGTTCTAGCTGATGAAGATAGATTTAATCAAATTATGTATAATCTTATAGGAAATGCGGTTAAGTTTACAGGAGAAGGGTACATTAAAATATATGCAGCTCAGAAAAGTGACTATGTAGAAATAATTGTAGAAGATACTGGAGAAGGAATGCCAGAAGATAAAGTATCAAAAATATGGGAGGCTTTTGAACAAATTGATACTTCTATAACTCGTAAGCATGGTGGAACGGGACTTGGACTTTATATTACTAAAAAATTAATTGAACTTAATGGAGGTAAAATTACAGTAGAATCAGAATTAGGTATTGGATCAAGATTTATTTTTACTTTACCAGTGAGTGGTGAGAATATAAGTAATGATGATAAAGAAAATACAAATTTACAAATTAAACATATTAATGAAATTGAGTTGCCAAATAAGGTGGTTCAGGGTGGTCATAATGTACTTGTTGTGGATGATGATGTTTTGAATTTATATTCTATAATAAATGTATTAAAGCTTGAAGGGTATAATATTATCCCCGTTAATGGTGGAATTAAAGCCTTAGAGGAGCTTGAAGCGAATAATGATTATTCCTTGGTAATATTAGATGTAATGATGCCTGAAATTTCTGGTTATGAGGTGTGCAGAAAAATAAGAGAAAACAAGACCATGTATGATTTGCCAGTGCTTATGTTAACTGCAAGTAATCAGCAAAATAGCATAGTTTTATCTTTTGAAGCAGGTGCAAATGATTTTCTTACAAAGCCCTTTGAGTATAACGAATTAATATCTAGAGTTAAAACCTTAGTAGAATTAAAGCAAGCTGTTTCAAAGGCATTAAATATGGAAATGGCTTTCTTACAGGCACAGATAAAGCCTCATTTTTTATTTAATGTTTTAAATGCAATTGCAGAGCTTTGCTATGTAAATCCAGAGTATGCAAGTGAAGTAATAGTTAATCTTGCAAGTTATTTAAGGACAAGCTTTAGCGTTACAAACCTAGAAGAATTAATTCCTATAGAAAAAGAGATAGATTATATTAATACATATTTAAAGTTAGAAAAAGCTCGTTTTGGAGATAAGCTTAAAATAGAATATGATTTAAATATTGGTCGTGGAATTATGATACCACCTTTAATAATACAGCCGTTAGTTGAGAATTCTATTATACATGGAATTAGGGGCAGATATGAAACGGGTATGATAAAAATATCCATAGTAAAAGACGAAAAAGAGATTGTAATTAGTGTATGGGATAATGGCAAGGGAATTTCTAAGGGAGAAATAGAACAATTATTAGATGTAAAAAGAGATAGCAAAAGTGTAGGCTTAAAAAATATTAATATGAGATTAAAAAGATTATATGGGAGAGGTATAGATATAAAGAGTAAAGAGGGGGTAGAAACAATAGTTAAAATAGTAATACCAATTAAGGGGGAAGGTAAATGAGGGCAATTGCTGTAGATGATGAAGAATTAGGACTTTCAAGAATCATGAGGTTATTAAAGAAAATCGAATATTTGAGCTATGTAAATGGGTATAACAACCCAAAAGAAGCAATAGAAAATGCTTGTATAGATAATGCAGATATTGCATTTTTAGATATTGAAATGCCTGAAATAAATGGTCTTGTACTCGCAGAAATGCTAATGGAGAAAAATCCTAAAATAGAAGTGATTTTTATTACAGCTTATGATAAATATGCATTGCAAGCCTTTGAGGTTAATGCTATTGGTTATCTATTAAAACCAGTTGAATTAGGCAGTATAAAGCAAAAGCTTGAGAGAGTTTTGCTAAGGCAAGGTGACATTAAAGTAGTAGAAGAAACTAAAAAATTATATATTAAGGTTTTTAAATATTTTTTGGTTAGTGATAGTAAAGATATGAAGAATATTATTGAATTTAGAACTGAAAAGGCTAAGGAATTACTAGGTATTTTATTAAGCCATCAGGGAAAACCAATAACAAAGGATAAAATTATTTATAGACTTTGGCCAGACATGGAAATGGAGAGGGCTGCAAAAAATTTTCATACAACCTGTTATTATGTTAGAAAGGTTATAAAAGAAGCGGGCATTAATAATTTTATTTTACGCAAAGAGCATGGATATAGTATAAATATGAATTACATTGATAGCGATTTAAATAGTTTTTGCAGTGCTATAAGAGAAATAAGAAAAAAGGAACCTCAAATTGGGATTATAAAAGCTGGTTTTTTTGAGTATGGTGGTAGTTATTTTGAAAATGAATATTATGAATGGGCTTACGCAGAAAGAAACTACTATGGTGATTATTTTGAAAATATGGGCATATATTTATCAAACTATTATGAAGGCATAGGACAAATGGACGAGTGCGAAAAAATTTTGAAATATTTATTTAGAGTTAATCCATTATCTGAAAAAGCTTGTTCAAGATTAATTAAAATAAGTATGGAAAAAGGCGATATAATAAATGCTAAAAAAATATATAAAAACTTTCAAAAAAACGTTGATGATGAAATGGGAGAAAAAACTTTAAAAATTTTAGAAGATATAATAGAAAAATACTAAAAAAATAGACAAAACCATAAATAATTATGGTTTTGTTTATTTTTTGTTGAGTTTTGTCATGTAAAATATAAATTGACAAACTATTAAGAAATAAAAAAGATACAATTAAGGGGGGTAATTTTGTGAAGAAAAAACGAAAATGGATAGCTACATTTTTAAGTTCGATTTTTTTAGTGACGGCGATATCATTGCCTTCGAATGGAGTTGTGCACGCAGATACTGGTGCAATAATTAGTAGAATAGCTGGAACAACGACAAAACAGGGTATAAGTGGATACACTGGAGATAATGGTTTAGCAACAAGTGCAACATTAAGACATCCAGATGGAGTAGCAGTAGGAAGCAGTGGAAATGTATATATAGCAGATAGTTCTAATAATGTAATAAGAAAGATAGATTATTCTACAGGAAACATAACAACAATAGCAGGAACTGGAGTAAGCGGATATAGTGGAGATAATGGTTTAGCAACAAGTGCTAAATTAGGGTATCCAACTGGAGTAGCAGTAGATAGCAGTGAAAATGTATATATAGCAGATACTAATAACAATGTAATAAGAAAAATAGATCATGCTACAGGAAACATAAGCACAATAGCGGGAACTGGAACAAGTGGATATAGTGGGGATAACAGCTTAGCAACAAGTGCAAAATTAAGAAACCCAGAGGGAGTAGCAGTAGATAGCAGTGGAAATATATATGTAGCTGATGTTTATAACCAGGCAATAAGAAAAATAGATCATTCTACAGGAAACATAAGTACAATAGCGGGAACAGGAGTAGGCGGATATAGTGGAGATGGAGGCTTAGCAACAAGTGCAACATTAAAAAATCCAAGTGGAGTAGCAGTAGGAAGCAGTGGAAATGTATATATAGCTGATACTAATAACAGTGTAATAAGAAAAATAGATCATTCTACAGGAAACATAAGCACAATAGCGGGAACTGGAGCAAGTGGATATAGTGGGGATAACAGCTTAGCAACAAGTGCTAAATTAAAAAACCCAGTAGGAATAGCAGTAGATAGCAGTGAAAATATATATGTATCTGATGTTTATAACCAGGCAATAAGAAAAATAGATCATGCCACAGGAAACATAAGCACAATAGCGGGAACTGGAGCAGGTGGATATAGTGGGAATAATGGCTTAGCAACAAGTGCAACATTAAATTATCCAATGGGAGTAGCAGTAGACAACAGTGGAAATGTATATATAGCTGATAGTAGTAACAATGCAGTAAGAGAAATAGATCATACAACAGGTAACATAAGCACAATAGTGGGAACAACAAAGGATGTACCAGCAATTGCGTATAGTGGGGATGGAGGCTTAGCAACAAGTGCTGCATTAAGTAATCCAATGGGAGTAGTAGCAGACAGCAGTGGAAATGTATATATAGCTGATAGTGGTAACAATGCAGTAAGAAAAATAGATCATACAACAGGGAACATAAGTACAATAGCAGGAACAGGAACAAGTGGCTACAGTGGAGATAACGGCTTAGCAACAAGTGCTAAATTGAACATGCCAATGGGGGTGGCAGTAGACAGCAGCGGAAATGTATATATAGCTGATAGTAGTAACAGTGCAATAAGAAAAATAGATAATACAACAGGAAATATAAGTACAATAGCGGGAACAGGGACAAGTGGCTACAGTGGAGATAACGGTTTAGCAACAAGTGCTACATTATATGGTCCAAATGGAGTAGCAGTAGACAACAGTGGAAATGTATATATAGCTGATAGTGGTAACAATGTAGTAAGAAAAATAGATCATATAACAGGGAACATAAGCACGATAGCAGGAACAGGGACAAGGGGCTATAGTGGAGATAACGGCTTAGCAACAAGTGCTACATTATATGGTCCAAGAGAAGTAGCAATAGACAACAGTGGAAATGTATATATAGCTGATAGTGGTAACAATGTAATAAGGAAAATAGATCATACAACAGGGAACATAAGCACGATAGCAGGAACAGGGACAAGGGGCTATAGTGGAGATAACGGTTTAGCAACAAGTGCTACATTAAACACTCCAAGTGGAGTAGCGGTAGATAGTAGTGGCAATGTATACTTAGCTGATAGTAGCAATAGTGCAATAAGAAAAATAGATCATGAAACAGGAACTATAAGTACAATAGCAGGAAACGGAACAAGTGCCTACGGCGGGGATAACGGCTTAGCAACAAGTGCTACATTATCGACACCATGTCAAATATCGGTAGACAGTAGTGGAAATGTATATATAGCGGATAAGTTTAATCATGAAATAAGAAAAATATCAATGCCAATTTCATCATATACTGTGACCTATGATGGAAATGGGAATACAAATGGAACAGTGCCAACAGACAGTAATAGTTATACTAGTGGAACTTCTGTAACAGCAAAAGATTCTGGAGATCTTGCAAAAACTAACTATACTTTTGCAGGTTGGAATACAGCAAAGGATGGAACGGGAACAGCAGTGGCAGCAGGGGGAAGCTTTAACATTACTGGGGATACAACCTTGTATGCTCAGTGGGAACAAACATCAGTACCACCAGCACTTTATATAAATACAATAGCAGGAACAGGAACAGCTGGGTATACTGGAGATGGAGGACTAGCAAAAAGTGCACAATTAAGAAGACCGGGTGCAGTAGCAGTAGACAACAGTGGGAAAATATACATAGCTGATACTAATAACAATGTAATAAGAGAAATAGATACAGGGGGAAACATAAGTACAATAGCAGGAACAGGAACAGCTGGGTATACTGGAGATGGACATGAAGCAAAAAGTGCACAATTAAATGCTCCGCAAGGAGTAGCAGTAGATAGAGAAGGTAATGTTTATATAGCTGATACTAGTAACAATGTAATAAGAGAAATAGATACAGGGGGAAACATAAGTACAATAGCAGGAACAGGAACAGCGGGGAATACTGGAGATGGAGCAGCAGCAAAAAGTGCAAAATTAAATGGTCCATGTGGAGTAGCAGTAGATAGCAAAGGTAATATATTTATAGCTGACACTAGTAACAATGCAATAAGAGAAGTAGATACAAATAAAGACATAAGCACAATAGCGGGAAGCGGAAGCGATGGTTCAATAATAAAAGCATCATTATTTTATCCATTTGGAGTTGCAGTAGATAGCCATGACAATATATATATAGCTGATACTACTCATGATTTAATAAGAGAAATAGATACAAGCGGAAACATGAATACAATAGCAGGAGCAGGAATGGGTCAAGAGGGAGATGGTGGTTATAGTGGAGATGGAGGATTAGCAACAAATGCTCTATTAGATTCCCCATGTGGAGTAGCAGTAGATAGCAGCGGTAATGTATATATATCGGATACTTATAACAACTTGATAAGAAAAGTGGATTTTCAAACAAAAAAGATAAGCACAATAGCCGGAAGACCAGGTTGGTATGGAGGAGGTTATTATGGAGATGGAGGTTTAGCATCGAGTGCGGAAGTAAATTACCCAAATGGAATGGCAATAGACAGCAGCGGTAATATATATATAGCTGATAGTCTTAACAATGTAATAAGAAAAATAGGACTACCAGTTTCTTCTTATACATTAACCTATGATGGAAATGGGAACACAGCTGGAACAGTGCCAACAGACAGTAATAGTTATACTAGTGGAACTTCTGTAACAGCAAAAGATTCTGGAGATCTTGCAAAAGCTAACTATAAATTTGCAGGTTGGAATACATCACAGGATGGAACAGGAACAGCAGTGGCAGCAGGGGGAAGCTTTAACATTACTAGGAGTACAACATTATATGCTCAGTGGAGCCCAATAGTATCATCAAGCTTAAGTATAAATACGGCAAGCTTTGATAAGAATACAGCAAATCAAGCAGATATAAGCATAGAAATGACGCTAAATGGGAATGATTTTACAAGTATTACAAGTGGAATTTACACTTTAGTAAATGGAACAGATTACACAGTAAGTGGAAATACAGTAACAATAAATAAGTCCTATTTAGCAAGCTTAAGCACAGGAACAGAAGCATTAGTATTTAACTTCAGTGAAGGCAACCCACAAACTTTAAATGTAACAGTAACAGATACAACACCAATAGCAGCAAGTGGATTAACAGTAGAAGCGGCAGCTGAAACTCCAGCAGTATCAGGCAAAGTAAACTTAACAGTAACACCAGCAGCTATAGATGCTAATCACAAGGTATATTACCAAGTAGTAGATTCGAATCCAACAGCATTAAATGTAGGAGATGTAATTACACCAAGTGATTGGATAGAAGTAACAGATGCAAATGCACATGAAATAGCAGTGCAAAACGGTAAATATATAGAAGCAGTAGAAGTAACAACAGCAGATAATAAAGTTACTAACTGGGGAAAATCTGGTGCCATAGCCGATGGTTATATTGCTTCATCAAGCTTAAGTACAAATACGGCAAACTTTGATAAGAATACAGCAAATCAAGAAGATATAAGCATAGGACTAACGCTAAATGGAAATTATTTTACAAGTATTACAAATGGAATTTACACTTTAGTAAATGGAACAGATTACAGAGTAAGTGGAAATACAGTAACAATAAATAAGGCCTATTTAGCAAGCTTAGGCACAGGAACAGAAGCATTAGTATTTAACTTCAGTGAAGGCAATCCACAAACTTTAAATGTAACAGTAACAGATACAACACCAATAGCAGCAAGTGGATTAACAGTAACGGCAGCGGCAGAAACTCCAGCAGTATCAGGCAAAGTAAACTTAACAGTAACACCAGCAGCTCAGGATAGTAATCACACGATGTTATATAGAATAGTAAATTCAAATCCAACAGCATTAAATGTAGGAGATGAAGTTGAGCCAGGTGATGGTTGGATAGTTGTAGCAGATACAAATGCACATGAGATATCGGTAGCAAATGGTCAGTATATAGAAGCAATAGAAGTAACAAATGGAGATTATAAGGTTACTAAGTGGGGTAAGTCTAGTGCTACAGCCGATGGTTATATTGCACCAGTATCATCAAGCTTAAGTACAAGTACAGTAAACTTTGATAAGAATACAGCAAATCAAGCAGATGTAAGCATTGGGATGACACTAAACGGAAATACCTTAACAAGTATTACAAATGGAACTTACACTTTAGTAAATGGAACAGATTACACAGCAAGTTCAAGCTTAGTAACAATAAAAAAGAGTTACTTAGCAAGCTTAAGTACAGGAGTATCAACATTAGTATTTAACTTTAGTGCAGGAAGTTCTCAAAGTTTAAGTGTAATAATATCAGATTCGACACCAGGTAACGCAAGTATAAGCCCAACAACAGCGAACTTTGATAAAAACACATTAAATGAGGCGGATGTAAATGTAGGTATGACAATAGGTAAAAATACCTTAACAAGTATAACAAATTCAGGAACTTCGCTAGTTCAGGGAACAGATTACACAATAAGCGGGAATACAGTTTCAATAGAAAAGAGCAGCTTAGGGAAATTAAGTACAGGAGCATCAACAATATTATTTAGCTCCACTACAGGAAGTTCACAGAACCTAACAGCGGCAATATCATTAGATCAAACAGGCGCAAATTTGACTATGGCATTAAATGGGGATGAGTTAACAAGCATTACAAATGAAGGAAATACATTAGTTAATGGTACTGATTATATAGTCAACGGAAATACAGTGACTATAAAAAGAGGTTTCTTAACAAAAGTAGGAACAGGAACAGTAAACTTAGTATTTAATTTTGGAACACAAAAGTTAGCAGTTACAATTTCAGCAAATCAGACAGCTGTAAATGTAACTATGGCAGTAAATGAAAACACCTTAACAAGCATCACAAATGGAATTTACACTTTAATAAATGGAATAGATTATGATGTAAATGGAAATGAAGTAACAATAAAAAAGAGCTATTTAGCAAGCTTAAGTACAGGAACAGCAGCGTTAGTGTTTAACTTTAGTGAAGGTAGTCCACAAATTTTAAATGTAGCAGTAACAGATACAACACCAGTAGCAGCAAGTGGATTAACAGTAGAAGCGGCAGCTGAAACTCCAGCGGTATCAGGAAAAGTAAACTTAACAGTAACACCAGCAGCAGATAGCAATCACAAGATATATTACAGAATAGTAAATGCAGCACCAACAGCATTAAATGTAGGAGATGTAATTACACCAAGTGATTGGACAGAAGTAACAGATGCAAATGCACATGAAATAACAGTGCAAAATGGTAAATATATAGAAGCAGTAGAAGTGTCAACAGCAGATAATAAAGTTACTAACTGGGGAAAATCTGGTGTTATAGCTGATGGTTATATTGCACCAGTATCATCAAGCTTAAGTACAAATACATCAAGTTTTGATAAGAATACTGCAAATCAAGCGAATGTAAGCGTAGGAATGACACTGAATGGAAATACTTTAGCAAGTATTACAAATGGAACTTACACTTTAGTAAAAGGAACAGATTATACAGTAAATGGTAATACGGTAACAATAAATAAGAGTTACCTAGCAAGCTTAAGTACAGGAACAACAGCATTAGTATTTAACTTCAGTGAAGGTAGTCCACAAACTTTAAGTGTAACAGTAATAGATACAACACCAGGAACTTACACAGCTACTTTTAAGAATTATGATGGAAGTACAATAGGAAGTCAAACTGTAGTAAGTGGAAACAAAATAGTAGAACCAGCAGCACCAGTAAGAACAGGATATACTTTTGGAGGCTGGTATAAGGAAGCAGCATGTCAGAATAAATGGGATTTTGCAAATGATACTGTAACAGCAGCAGTAACTTTGTATGCAAAGTGGACTATAAATAGCTATACAGTAACTTTCGAGGATTATGATGGAACAGTAATAGGAACACCAGAAGCAGTAAATTATGGCGGGAATGCAACAGCACCAGCAAATCCAACAAGAACAGGATATGTTTTTGCAGGTTGGGACAAGAGCTATAGTAATGTAACAGCAAATTTAGTGGTAACAGCAACTTATACAAGTGGAAATACGTATGACTTTGCACCAAGCCAAGCAGGTACTTCAGGTGGAACAGAAATATCTACGGATTATTTAAAGAGTAGAGATAACACACTAGTAATAACTGACCCAACAGCAGATTTATCTATACCAGCAAGTGCAATTGATTTAACTAATGCTAATGGAGCAGATCATATTAAGGTTACAGAAAAAGCTGTAACTCCACAAACAAATACTGTACAAGGCTTATTTTATAATTTGCCAAGTAATGAGAGAATGATAGGCAGTCCATTAAATTTAAGTATTCAGTTACTTGATGTAAATGATAATTTGATAAAAGATATTCACCAGTTTGCAAATAATCAAAAAGTTAAAGTAACAATAAAACTTACAGCTGCACAAATAGCAGGCTTAGATCCAAGTAAGCTTTCAATGTATTATTATGATGAAACTGCACAAAAGTGGGTTGAATTAGGAGGAAGTTTTGATCCTAGTACAAAGGAATTCTCATTTGAAACAACTCATTTTACAAACTTTGCTATTATGAACAAGGTGTATAACTCAAACACAGGTACTGGTACAACAGGCAGCTATACAGTAATCTTTAAGGATTATGATGGAAGAACTATAGGCGTGCCTCAGATAGTAAATTATGGAGAAAGTGCATTTGCACCAGCAAATCCAACAAGAGCAGGCTATACTTTTACAGGTTGGGACAAAGCTTTTGATAGTGTAACAGGAGACTTAGTTGTGACAGCACAGTACTCAGCAAATGGCTGTACGGTAACCTTTGAAGATTATGATGGAACAGTAATAGGAACACCTGAGACAGTAAATTATGGAGGAAGTGCAACAGCACCAGCAAATCCAACAAGAGCAGGTTATGTATTTGCAGGTTGGGATAAAGCTTTTGATAAGGTAACAGGAAATTTAGTAGTAAAAGCAACCTACACAAGCGGAAATACTTATAACTTTAAACCTACAACAACTAGTAATGGAGAAGAAACAAAAATATCTGCTGCTTACTTAACAAGCAGAGATAATACATTAGTAGTAGATAGCGACGGAGCAGAAATATCAATACCAGCAAGTGCTATTGATTTAGCTGATGGAACAGATTATATTAAAGTTACAGAGCAAGACGCAGAAGCAGATGTATCAAAACAGTATGGAAGTTTACCAAATGGCTTACAGCAGGTAGGTAATCCATTGTTATTAAGTATTCAACTATTTGATGCAAACAATAATTATATAGAAGATATTCACAAGCTTGCAAATAATGAAAAAATTAAAGTAACAATGAAATTAACAGCTGATCAAATAAAAGGAATAGATCCAAATAGTATTTCAATGTATTACTATGATGAAACAGCTAAAGCATGGCTTAAATTAGATGGAAGTTTTGATTCTAAAACAATGGAAATAACCTTCTATATGACAAGCCTATAAAAATTAGTTTAAATTTAATATAGAAACTCCTTCTTGTGATAATTAAGGCAATAGCGCATTATTATAAGAAGGAGTTTTTATTAAATGCATATGTCAAGCATTTTTGAAAATGTCCTAAAAAGTTTTAATTATTAGCACCAGTTTTTGCTGGTGCTTTATTAATGGTCTGACTCTATTTTAAGGTATGGCAAATAAACCTTAAAAATCTTCGATTTTTAAGAAAATAGATTTATAAATTTATGCTATGCTTTCCTTTTGCCTATGAGCTTGCTTACTACAATACTGTTCAAATGAAGCCTGCTTCCAAGGATGACTCATAGGTGGTATGTAGCGTTTCTTTGGAACTTTTGTAGTTTGTGCAAGATCAAAGTTCTTTGACGAGGGAACATGATCTGGAAGCAATTCAAGGGCATAAATTTTTTCGTTAACAGAAAATAATAATTCATTGTTAAACGCATTTATAACTAATCCGGAGGTTCCCTTATGATAATATACAGGGTGTCCATTAGTATCTACAGGAAGATAATATCTTTTATTGTATTTTACACAACTTCCGCTGTCTATTTTCCTACCAGCAAGCACAGCAAGAGTTAAATTGATTTTTTCAATATTGGGTTGCGTTTCAAACACAGATTTGATATTATCAACAGGTAAAGCAAATCGAGCATTGAATTTTTTTATGTAGGAGTTTAAAAATTCATTTGCTTGCTCAATTGTGCTTATACCAGATAAACGCAGTTCTATAGGGAGCCGCGATTGTAGAGTTTCAAACATGCGTTCCACACGTCCTTTTGCTTGTGGAACGCTACTGGTTTTTATTTCAATTCCTAATTGCTTACATGCGTAACCAAATTGAGTAAATGTGTCATCTTCTATTGAAGATGACTTTTTCATTTTGTATTCGAAAACAGTACGTTTATCAGTGTAAAACATATAAGGAATGCCATAAGTAGTTAATATCTGATAAAGCACATGATAATAGCCATTAAGGGTTTCTTGATTATCAAAATAAGCACCTACAATTGATCCAGTAGCATCATCCACAGCTATATGAAGCTGTGTTTTATTTTCACCAAACCAAAGATGAACAGAAGCATCCATTTGAAGCATTTCACCAAAATAAGCACATCTAGGACGTCTAGGATGAGCATCTTCTATATCAAGGATAGTATTTTGAATGGTAGTGGCTTCTTTTTTTGATTTAGTATCTTTTTGTAAGTCTCTAAGCTTGTTACACAAAGCTTTTTTAGAAGAACGCTTTGCCTTAGGGGATAGGATGAATTCCTGTAAAAGGATAGAACGTATAGTTGTTGCTGAGACTTTTATTTCTTCCCTTTCTTCTAAGAGCTCAGAAAAATGTGTTAGATTTGCATCTTCATATTTTGTTTTGTATAAATCTATAATATCTTTTTTTACTGAATCATCTATAGTATGAGATGGCTTTTTTCCACAATTGCCATGAACAAAAAAAGCTTTTCCTTTTTCTTTATACCCATTAATCATTCTGTTGATATGTCTAACAGTGCACCCTAACTCAATTGCTGCTCTCTGCTTGCTACCGTTACTATCTATTAACTTCTTAATAACTTTATATTTTAATTCTTCATTCATTTTTAAATACACCTTTCTCATTATGTCCTCCTCATTTCTAGCAATGAGGTTTATTATACTATAAATTTTATTTTTTGGGACATAATCAAATGTGGTACACTAAGACATTATCACTTTTCAATCATATAAGAAGGAGTTTTTATTAAATGCATATTGACATTTCAATAAATTGGTATTATATTAAAACTGTACTAATTGAATTAATACACTTAATACAATATAAGAAGGAGGTAAGGCCTTGATTAATATAGATAACAAAAGCAATGTTCCAATATATCAGCAGATTGTGGATCAAATAAAGGAAGAGATATTGAAGGGGCTGCTACAAAGCGGAGATAGGCTTCCATCTGTAAGAGAAATGTCTTCAAGGATTACAGCAAATCCAAATACAGTAAGTAGAGCTTATACTGAGCTTGAAAGGCAAAAGGTAATTGAGACCATAAGGGGAAAAGGAACTTATGTAACATCTGATTATAAACCAATCATGGAGGCGGAGAGGATGGAAAATTTAAAGGATAATATTAAAAAAATAATAGTTGAAGCAAAGTATATGGGGATTTCAAAAGAAAAAATAGTGGATATGGTTAACTCGGTTTATGAAAGCATAGGCAGTGACAGCTTTGATGAGAAATATTCAAAGAAATAAGGAGGTGAAATTTTTGATAAGTATAAAAAATGTAAGCAAAAAACTTGGAACAATAGAGGTTCTTAAAAATGTAAATATTGAAGTTGATAAAGGAAATATTTTTGGGCTTATCGGGCCCAATGGAGCAGGAAAAACAACTTTAATAAAATGCCTTACTGGAATATATGAGGTAGATAGTGGTGAAATAAATTTGCTTGATCAAAAGGTATTCGACAATCCAGAAGTAAAAAAGCACATTGGATATGTTGCAGATCAAAATGATTTTTTTAGTTACTTTAATATAAAGAGCCTAATCAAATTTTATACTATGACTTATGAAAGTTTTAATGTGGATAGATTTAATGAATTAAATAAGGTTTTAAAGGTTCCAACAAATACAATAGTTAGAAAGCTTTCAAAGGGAATGAAAATGAAGCTTGCCTTGATGTTAAATTTAAGCATAATGCCAGAGATACTCGTGCTCGACGAGCCAACAGGTGGGCTTGATCCAATTGCAAAAAAGCAGGTTATAAATATAATTCTTGATGAAGTTGCAGAAAGAGGAACTACGGTATTTATATCTTCACATAATTTAAATAGCCTTGAGAGAATGTGTGACCTAGTTGGAATTTTATTTGAAGGCGAAATAAAATACATGAACTCTGTTGAAGAAATGAAGAAAACTATAAGAAAAGTACAAGTAGTGTTTAAGGACAAAGTACCAGAGGATATTGAAAAGTGGAATGGCGTGTTTAAGGTTGAAAAGGTTGGAAGGGTATACAGTATTGTTACTAATAAATATGATGAAGAATTTAAAAAGAAACTTGATAACAGCGGCATTTCTTTTAAAGAGGAAATAGGCATGAGTTTAGAGGATATGTTTATATATTCTGTTGGAGGCGGGGTAGAATATGAAGAAATACTTAAGTAAGGCACTTCTTTATAAGGAATGGAAGGCGGTATATTGGATTCTTATACCATTTATTTTATTTAGCTCAAAAGCACTAGAAATCACCAGTATGCTTGAATCCATAACGACATATCATGTTGTTTTTACAAATGAAGAGGGATTTAGAACTTTTTTTGAAAACTCCTTTAATAACGGCTTTTATATAATTGATTTTATTTTAGTTGTAATTATGTCTTATTTGCTTATTAACAATGATAGAAAAAAATCTGTTAGTGCACTTATAGAATATATGCCATTTACTAAAAAACAAAGCATTTTTGCAAAAGCAGCAGTAGGAACATTTATTATACTTATTTCTGATTTTATTGGATTTTTAGTAAATATGTTTATGTATTTAAGCAATGAAAAATATTTAAATAACATTATTAGAATAAGGTATATTGTATTTTGTTTCATAATAACTTTAATGCTGCAACTAATTATATATTTATTTTTAATGTGTATTCAGCTTGTATGTAAAAATGGCTTTTTTGCAATGCTTCTTGGAATTTCAATTTTAGATTTACCTGGTTCAATAGAAAATTTTATTTATATCATAAGTTTTAGAAATTCATGGGAAACTCAAGTTAATAAACTTTTGGGACGACTAGATGATTTATGCTTGAGGGGATATTTGTGGATTTATGCAGACGAAAAGAACGTTGGGGGCAAGGTATACATTCAAAGTGATAGAGTTTTCCCAGCAACTATAAAACTTTTAATAATATTAATAGCGGTAGTTATTTTACTAATTTATATTTCAAAAAAAATAAAGTCAGGAGAGGATGTAATGATTAAAGCTTCGCCTAAAAAAGAAATGGCATTTAAAATATTTTCTTCAGTTAGTATAGGAGTACTATTTGCAAAAGGATTATCAAGAATATTAAATGCTGAGCTTGCATCTTCAACGTATTTAATAATAATTAATATAATTTTTATAGTAGCTTCATATTTTGCCTATTCGCGTATAGATAGAATAATAAAACTTAGTAAATATGACAGAGGTGAGTGAAATGAAAAAGCTTTTGTGGAAAGAATGGATATATGCAAAGTGGCTGATTATACTTTCTATTTTTATAAGTTTGACGACTATGCTTCAAACATTTTCGCAATATATAGAATATGTAAAAGTTCCTGGTGTAGAAAATCAATATGCAAATATAGATTATAGTTATATACACTATTTTTGCATATGGGGTCAATATACTTTGATAAATATAATATTAATATTTTTTTCTGTATTTGTTATTATGGCAGTAGATTCTATAAATAAACAATATGAAATGTTAAATGCTATGCCATATAGTAGAAATCAAATCATATTAAGTAAGTGGATTATGGCAATTGTAGTTACCATTATACCTGAAATTATAAGTTATTGTGCGTTTACAATATTGTATTTTACAAATTACAGTAAGATGTCAATTTATAATAATTATAGCTTTACTTTTATGTGGATGCTTATAAGCATACTCTCACATATATTTTTGGTTACCTTTATTATGTTTATTCAATCTTTGTTTGGAAATAACGTAGCAGGTACGATTGTAAGTATTCTTATTCTATTTTTTTGGGCAGCAGGAGGAGAACTTATAGATACAGTTTTGGGCATATATAAAATTAGTACTCATGTGAGGCGGGATTTCCTTTTGGTTCCATTCTATAATACTGTTGAAAGATATAATCCTTTACTTAAAATATATGTTTTAATAATATTTATATTGATATTTTTTACAATTATGATAAAATTATTTAAAAGGGCGCCGCTTGAAAATATGGGGAACTTAAACCTATATAAGGCAGCAGGATTGGTTATTAGGATATTTATTGTAGTTAATATTGCAATGGTCATTGTAGCTATAACTAGTGATCAATTTCTTAGAGAGAATAGCAGAATGAGTACTTTAGTAGGCATTATTAGTGTAGTTATTCTATATTATGCTTATGGCAAGATTATAAAACGGGTTAATGGTGAAAACTAGGGGAGCGTGCGAAGATGCCAATATCAATGTCAGTTTCTATTGAAACAATTCAATTTTTTGTTCGTTATATAGGTGAATTTAGATCATCTGATATTGATGATGTTATTTTAAATACGATAGGTGCCTTTATAGGAATCGTTGTATTTAAAAAAGTTACAGCAGCTAGAGTAAAAAGGAATGTTGAATTTCCAACTTAAAAAATATATAATGAAAACATATTAAGGTTTGTGCAAAAACTCTAGATATTAGAGTTATTTGTACAATTTTTTTGATATCTACGCAACCGATTGCATAAGGAGGGAGATGTAAAGATTGAAGATAGACTTTTTAGACAAATATTATTATAGTGGAGAATTAGGGGCTATTTATTCAAAGGAAAAAACAGTATTTAAGGTTTGGTCTCCAACTGCAGAAAAGATAGTTTTAAAGCTTTATAGTGAGGGAAATGGAGACAATCTTATAGAAGAAAATGTAATGACAAAAGGTGATAATGCTGTTTGGAATTTTACTAAAAGTGGAGATTTACAAGGAACCTTTTATACATATGAGGTAACTGTAGCTGGGAAAACAAGAGAAACACAAGATATTTACTCAAAGGCAGTTGGTGTAAATGGTGATAGAGGTATGGTTGTTGATCTTTTAAAGACTAATCCGAGTGGTTGGGAAAAGGATAAGGGTCCAAAAATAAAAAATCAGACAGATGCAATAATATATGAGCTTCATTTGAGAGATATATCTGTGGATGAAGATTCAGAAATTAAAAATAAGGGCAAGTTTCTTTCGTTAACTGAAACTGGGACAAGAAGTGCTGAAGGAGAAAAAACAGGCTTAGACCACCTTAAAGAACTTGGCATAAATGCAGTTCATTTGCTTCCGATTTTTGATTTTGGAAGTATAGATGAAAGCAAGGTAAATTCTAAGCAATATAATTGGGGATATGACCCTAAAAATTATATGGTTCCTGAAGGAAGTTACTCTACTAATCCATTTTCAGGAACCGTCAGAATACAAGAAATGAAAAAAATGATCAAAGCACTTCATGATGAAGGCATAGCAGTAATAATGGATTGTGTTTTCAATCATACTCATGAATATGAAAATTCTGCATTTAATAAGCTTGTTCCCAAATACTACTACCGCCAAGATGATGATGGAAACGTTGTTCAGAATTCGCAATGTAAGAATGATACTGCCTCAGAAAAACTTATGTTTAGAAAATATATGATGGATGCAGTGACTTATTTTGCAAAGGAATATCACATTGATGGCTTTAGATTTGATCTTATGGGCTTACATGATGTAGAAACTATGAATTTAATGAGAAAAGCTTTAGATAAAATTAATCCTCAAATACTTATGTATGGTGAGGGGTGGGAACTTGGCGACGAAGTTACAATAAGTGATGAAGAAAAGGCAACAAAAATAAATGCTGATAAACTTGACAGTAGAATTGCGGCTTTTAGCGACGATATGCGTGATGGACTTAAGGGACATGTATTTGAACCTGATTGGGGTGGATTTATTAATTTTAATGGAAAATGGGTTAGAAAAGTTGGCAAGAGGCACCTAGCATACAAAATTGCAGATTTAAAAGAGCAAATAAAATTTAGCATAGTTGCAGCAACATTGCATAATGATATAGAATATTATAAAGTTCCATATAAATTTAAGCCTTGGGCAAAAGAACCCACTCAAACTGTAAATTACGCAGCCTGCCATGACAACAATACACTTTGGGATAAAATAGCTCTAACTAGTTTCAATGTACCTGAAAGTGAAAGAGTAAAAATGGATCAAATGGCTGCGTTTATAGTACTAACTTCTCAGGGAATACCTTTTATTCACAATGGGCAAGAATTTCTTAGAAGTAAGCCAGATGAAAGTGGAAATGGATTTGTTGAAAATAGTTTTAATTCATCAGATTCAGTAAACAAAATTGATTGGAGCAGGAAGCATACTTATAGGAGGGTTTTTGACTATTATAAAGGGTTGATAAAACTTAGAAAGGCTCACCCTGCATTTAGAATGACAACAACTGCTGAAATTCAAAAAAATTTAAAGTTTTTTGATACAAAGGACAGCACTATTGGATATATAATTTCTAACAATGCAAATGGGGATGAGTGGGAGGATATAGTTGTTATTATTAATGCGGGAGATACAGCGGATAAGGTAAGCTTACCAAAGGGAAATTGGAAGGTTGTAGTTAAGGAAGATAAGTCAGGAGTAGATGTACTTGAAGCAATTTCTGGGGATGAAGTTACAATCAAGGCTAGAACTTCAATGGTGTTATATGGGAGCATGTAAAAAATATAGGTATTCTTTTTTATGAGCCGCTCATACGGCCTTATGTGCGGTATAGTAAAACCTATAGAATACCTTTTTTTACATCCTCCTATAAATAACAATATTAAAATAAGCTGTTCAGTTTTGAACAGCTTATTTATTATGAGATAACTTTGAACGCTTTGTAAACTTCTCACCGCTAACATCAGAGCCATCTTTTTTGCCATTTTCCATTCCTATATTAGCGCCTTCTTTTCCAGCCATGCTTCTAAGTTCCGGATTTGATTTAGGCCTATCTTTTCTTCTATTTTTGTTATTATCCATAAAAAACATCTCCTTGACACAATTTATAATGTATTTTGTGTAGAACTAATAAAAAATATACATATGCCTGTTGATAAAATAAAATTTGTGTATAACTTTGAAAAATACATGATAAAATAAAGTAGAAGTTTACAATAATATATAGATGTTGTATAAAATAGGCATAAAATTATCAATATATAGTATTGTTGATAGTGTGGATAAGTTATCCACAATTTATTTGCAGATTAAGCCATAAAAATAGTGGATTTGCACATTGTTATTGAAATAGATCACAGTTATCCACAATTAGCTGTGATTAAACACAGGAAAATGTGGATAACTTATTTAATTTATAGTTTTTTGTGTGAAAAAACCATAGTAAAAAATTTAAAAGTTGAATAAAAAAATGTACAGAAAGGCGAAAGTATGAATATTAAGGAAAATGTAGTAGAAGCAGTATTTTTAAAAAGGCCAAATAGATTTCAAGCGTATATTTTGTTAAATGGTGAAGAAATGATGGTGCATGTACCTAATACAGGAAGATGCAAAGAAATTTTAATTGAAGGTTGCAAGGTAATACTTAGGGAAGGTAATAACGATAAGAGAAAAACAAAATATGATCTTATTGGTGCGTATAAAGGAGATAAATTTATAAATATAGATTCTCAAATACCAAATAAAGTTGTTGAAGAAGCTTTAATAAATAAGAAGGTTTTATCATTAGCAAAATATGATATAGTAATGAGAGAAAAAACTTTTGGAAATAGTAGATTTGATTTTAAATTGAGTAATTCAAAGGGGGAGATATATTATCTAGAGGTAAAAGGCGTTACCTTAGAATATAACGGAGTGGCAAAATTTCCAGATGCACCTACAGAAAGAGGAACTAAACATTTAAATGAACTTATTGAGGCAAAAAAACAAGGATATGGTGCTGGTATTTTATTTTTGATGCAGATGGATAATATAGATATTTTTATGCCTCATGATGATATGGACAAAGCTTTTGGAGATGCTTTACGAAACGCCAAAAGAGCAGGGGTAGATGTAATGGGATATGAATGCTTAGTTGGAGAAGGCTATATAACGTTAGATAAGAATGTGAAGTGTAATTTAGAGTAAAGAGTGGAGGTTAAGTATGAAGTACAAGTATTGTCCCATATGTGGGAAGAAGTTAGAAGAAAAGTATAGCTGGGATGAAGGAGGCGTTCCTTATTGTAGTACTGATGATATTATGTTTTTTGACACTCCTAAGCCTTGTATAATTGCAGCTGTTATAAGGGAAAATAAAATTTTGTTATTGAAGCAGGACTATACTTTTAAGGATTCTAAGGTACTTGTTTCAGGATATGTAGCTAATAATGAAACTGTAGAAGATACTGTGCTTAGAGAAATTAAAGAAGAAACAGGTATTATAGCAAAAGAGCCTAAATATCTTGGAAGTCATTATCTTGCGTCTAAAGAAATAATTATGCTCACTTTTATGGTGAAGTATGTTAGTGGGGAAATAGTAAAATCTAGTGAAGTTGATGGGGCAAGTTGGGAAAATATTGATGATGCTTTATCTAATATGAAGGAAGACAAAATAGGCAGTGAAGTAGTTAAAAAAGTGATTAAAGAAATAACACTTAAAAAATAGAGTAAAGAGTAGAGAGTAGAGTGAATGATGATTTACCTTCCTTTACGTCAGGTAAATCTTGAACTTAACTGTTGTCAGCGAAGCTGACAACAGTAATGACGCGATTGCGTAAGCAATCAAAGCTTAAAAAAATTTTTTTCCTAGCATCATTTTTCTACGCCTACCAAGGGTTATTTGATTAATTTACTACATCTTTGGTCTCCAATGTTTAAATAAGTTAATCAAGTAATATATCAATTAGAATCTTTTAACATATTACTTGGTAAAAAATCAAGGTTTCTGCACTAGCCCAAAATTCCGTAGGCACGGAGGAATTTTCACCTTAAACCACTGTAATTGCGAAGTAAGAGCGTTTTGGAACGATTTAAATAATATCTTATAAATCTTAGAGGAATATTCCCAAAAGGCTTAGAACTTTCAATCTGTTTGAACGTTAGTGAGTTATTGAAAGTTCTTAGGATTTTGAGAATATTCCTCTTAGATTTATTGATGTTATTTAATGTTCCAGAATGCTCTTACTTTGCAAAATTAACTATTTGATTTTTGATATATCATCAGGTGTTGGCTCAAATGAACTATATCTTGCTTTTCTATATATGTCACCGCAGTTTTTTATGTTATCTTTTGTAAGTTCAGAAATTTCATTTTCAAGTTCGTTTGTTGTAGAGGAATCTTGTATTTTTAAGCCTTTCTTCGCATATGATTTAATTAATTTTTTATATTTCCTTCTTAGTTTTTCTTTATTTGATAAATTGAAGTTAAATTTATGTCTTATACTAATCAAATCTTTTTTTAAATCTTCTTCTAAAAATACAGTTTCTGTATCAGTATTTGTTTGTGTTACCATTTTAGCTTTAAGGTCAAGGAGTCTTTTAAAAAGTAGATATAGAAAAAAGAATAAAATTATAGTAACTAATATAATTAGTATTAAGCTAGTATGTGAAGAAGAAAAATTATTGGTGCTTTTGATGCTGATATCACTGCCATTTGGATGAAACATTTTATAGAGTGAATTGCGCTGCATGTCAAATTGTTTGGTAGTTGTATTATAAGGGTTTGCAGAAACAAATAATGAAACAATTTGCTTTACTATATTAGAATTAATAAGGTGATTTATGCCATTGGTTAATAAAAGTATAAATGAAATAACAGCTAAAAATATAAATAATAGTGGTAATAAAATTTTTCTTGAACCAGCAGTTAGTTTTTTTATGTTATTGAAGGTGTAGCCTTTCTCAGCATTAATTAAAACAGCAGAGCGGCTACTACTTAAATAAAATAAGAATAGTAATGCAAAAATTATGGATGATAGTATATTTAAAAATATTACATAAGAGCTATTGATTGTGTACGCAAAAACTAAATTTATACCTAGAACTAATTCGCCAAAGAAAAAGAAAGGAAGACTATAAAACTTATAGTTTGGTTTAAAAGTTTTTCTTAGAGATTTTAACAATTCTAATGTTAAATAAATGCCTATAACCCATTTGCTAGATTCTTGGAGTGGTATGGTAAAGAAGGATAATCCCAAAACTAAGCTTAAAAAAAAGATCAGTTTTTTTCTTTTTAGTTTTATCCTAATTAGGTTTATGGCTGCCAAATATATTATTGTAAGTATACTAGTTAATAGGAATGAAACACCGTTTTTGGATGTTGGGTACAGGATGTATGAAATTACAGGATAAAAAATTAAAAAATTCATTATAACTTCTAATATTTCAAAAATTAATTTTTTTGGAGAATTACAAAAAGGTGATATATCAGAAACTTTATAGTAATCAATATTATCTTCCAAGAGCATTCACCTCCCAAATATAAGTTTTAATTTCTGGGTTCAAATCTACAGTTTCAGATTCCGATTTAACAAGTATTAAGTTAATAGATAGTTTGTTTCTCTTTAGAGCTAATAATTCATCTATAAGTTTTTTACTGTAATCGTGAGTTATTACTATGCATAAGGAGTTATCCTTTTTTGCAAGTTTAAGATTTTTAATCATCTCAAGGAAATCTAGTTTTTGATTGCTTAAATTTATGCATGCAAGATTTCTATAGATCAAATTAAGTTGAGCTTTTCCGCTTTGAATAGGTACATTAATAGGACTTTGAGTTAATTCATTTATTGCATTTGAAAATATAGAAATAGGAACATTATTTTCAATACATTTTGCCGACATAGATGCTACTATACGTATGGATTCTTCAATTTTATCTTCTGAGTCCCAAGAAGTATATTTTTGAGTATCTAGCAATAAAATAACTTCTCTTGAAGATGATGAATTAAACTCATTTACTTTCAAATCTCCAGTTCTTGCAGAAGCTAACCAGTTAACGGTTTTTAGCGAGTCATAAGGTGTATAATCTCTTATGCCCTTCAACATAAAAGGATCGTCTAGCAAATATTTCTTTGTCTCAAGTTCACCTATAATATTGCTAAATTTAAGGTTAAATTCCCTGCCATTTAAAAGTTTAGGGTAAACAAATAAATCTTTTGAATAATCCATATGAAGTAAATATTTATAAATTACAAAAATATCGCCTACAGTTAATGTAGCATTATTTATAGTGTAGTAACCTCTCTTTAATGCTGTTAACTTTATTTTTCTCTTCAACTTTTCATATGGAAGAATAGAATATATATCTTTTTTATAATATTTATCATCCAAAGAAGAAGCTTCAGAATTATCAAATTTTAGATTCTTTGAAACTAGAAATTGTACTTCAAGCCATAGAATTGGAAGAAATTTTTTGTTTGATATTGTTTCACTTAAAATAAGAGTATCACCTTCAAATACTTCATTTCTACTTAGATTAATTTCAAAGTTTAAATCCTTAAAGCAATACTTTGTATAAATATTAATTTCACAAAGTATAACAATAAAAGTTAAAACTAAAATCCATAGTACTTCCATGCTATCGTTGACTCCAATCTTCTGTTGGAACCTTGATTTTATTAACTATATCTTCAATAATAGAAAAAGCGGAGATACCTCTTATGCTTAAAGTGTCTTTTAATATAATTCTGTGATTTAAAACATATGGACATAAATATTTTACATCTTCAGGTATAACATAATTTCTTCCTTTTATAGCGGCATAAGCCTGTGATGACTTTAAAAGTGCAAGCGCTCCTCTTGGACTTATACCCATTGTGATAGAGTCATTGTTTCTTGTCTCTTCAACAATATTAAGTATATATTCCTGTATTTCATCATGGACAAATACATTTTTATATTCTCTTTTTGCATTGAGTATATCGTCAATTGAACATGTAGATTTAATAGTTTCAAATGGATTATCTAAAATAAATCTTTTAAATATTTTCTTACTTTCTTCTAAGGTCGGATATCCCATGCTTATTTTCATAAGAAATCTATCAAGTTGTGCTTCTGGAAGGGGAAAGGTTCCTTGATTTTCTATTGGATTTTCAGTAGCAATTACAAAGAATGGCTGAGAAAGTTCATAGGTATGTCCATCAATTGAAAGCTGATATTCTTCCATTGATTCAAGTAAGCTTGACTGTGTTCTTGGAGTGGCTCTATTTATTTCATCAGCAAGAAGAATATTTGTAAAAATAGGTCCTTTTCTAAAAGTAAAATCTTGATTTTTTTGATTATAATAATTTATACCTGTAAGGTCCGATGGAAGTAAATCTGGTGTGAACTGTACCCTTTTAAAATCAACATCAATGGATTTTGCCAGGGACTTAGCAAGTACAGTTTTGCCAGTTCCAGGGACATCTTCTAAAAGCACATGGCCTCCAACGATTATTGAAGTAATCATCAAATCGATTACACTTGACTTACCAATAATGACCTTTTGAATATTTTCCCTTATGTTTTTGGCTAATTTCATTACATAATTTTCACTCATTTAAAACACATCTCCCATAATTATTTATGTATATAATTAGAGTATAGTACCATGAAGGTAATAGCAAAAGTAGCTAGCATTATGTTTGTTGTTATGTATTAAAATTTTTGAAGAATTTATAATAGTTTATAATTGACAATTGATGGGGAAGGGGTAATGATAATTTTTATTGTAGATGGAGCTGGGAGCTGGTACATTAAAAAATGCTTAATTGTAATATAAAATTATTGAGAAGTAAATCAAGTGAAGGGTTTTAACTTCGCCCTGCTCATTAAAAGACTAACTTTTTCACTTACATGAAAAGTGAAGGGTTTAACGATGCTACGCACGTTTAAGGTGAACTTTTCGGCTAAAGCCGAAAGTTAAGGTTATTTTTCCTCCGCCTTGCTACGGAAAAATTATAAATTTAAATTGAAGATTTTCCATAGCAAAGCGGAGGAAAATCATCCTTTGCTTTTCACATAAGTGAAAAAGTTCACCTTTTAACGAGCAGAGCAAGTTAAAAACCTTCACTATTAGCTTTTTCGCCTTCTTTTTAGGCGAAAAAATTTAACTATTAATTTGCAATATTTAAAGTTTGTATACAAAAATGATTTTTTTATGCAGTGGTACTGCCTTTAAAGGTCTAATATTATATCTTCTAATTTTCTCTTAGGTACATGATGAACATTATTTTCATCTCTCCAATATTTAATGCTTCCGTTATCCTTTAATTCTTCTAAAACAACGGTTTCTTTTGGCTTACCTAATGCAATAACTAATAAGATTTCATAGTTATCAGGAATATTAAGTTTATTTTTTAAGTCATCTTTATTTATTGCGCCAAGTATGCAGCCACCTAAGCCTTTTTCAGTAGCACCCAAAAGTATGCTTTGACTGGCAATACCATGATTGCACATAAAGTTTTTGCTTATATCTTTATCTCCAAGAATAATTATATATGCGGAAGGCCTTTCACCTTCTTCTGGTCCATTCCAATCAGTTAAATATCCAGCCCATTTTAAATCCTGAAAAATAACTTCATTTTTTTCTGGCTTATTTGAGATAATATATTTTAAAGGTTGTAGATTGGCACCTGATGGTGATAGTCTAGCGAGGTTAATTAATTCTTCTAAAGTGCTTTTATCAATCTTTACTTCTTGATAAAACCTTCTGTAGGATCTGTTTTTTGTTATGAGATCTTTTAGCATAATGTAAATCCCTCCATTAATTAATTTGTAGAGCAGAGCTTCTACATCACATGTTCATATCTTTTTTCTCAAAAGTAAAATATGATATGGCATAGCAAACAGCACTAAATATTATCATAAATATTACAGCAAACAATGGTGTTGAAAATTTTACGTTCGTAGATAGGGGAAGCGAGCTATCTAGTGTAGTTGAAATTGAGCCGTATGTTGTAAAGAAAAATGGTGAAATTTTTGCCAAATACGATATTGATGATAATATATTAATAACAATAGTAAGAAGTATGCTCAAAGTCATTGATAATGAACTGCTCCTTAATACGGTTGATAAAAGTATGAAGAAAGAACAGCAAGTTACAATATATATAATTTGAAATAAGAACATTTCTACAACAAATTTCCAGGTTGCAATAATATACGAGCTTCCTAGCACAGGAATTAGCGAACTTCCATCTTGAGTTAGGTTAGCAATACCCGATGTATATTTTGTCCCAACTACAACGGGATACATAGGGTTATCAAAGCCGTAAATTATACCCATGATTAAATAAAACAGTAATTCGATAACAATAATTATTATAATTGAGGAAGCAACTATTGAAATAAATTTTGAAAGCAATATTTTTCCGCGTTTTGCTGGTCTTGTAAGAAGCATTTTCATAGTTGGTGGAGTGTATTCACCAGAAACTATATCTGCTGAAAGTATTGCTAGAACTATAGGAATAAATAATGGTCCAATAAGTTTAAATAAAGATGTAAGGAAATTAAATGCTGAAAAATCTCCATTATTTTGAGGTTTTATATTGTGATTTACTAAATATTGTAGAAGTATAATTTGCTTATTATAGGTTTCTTTTGCACTATCAGCTGACATATCTGTGGCAGAGTTTTTTTCATCTCTTAAACTATCTATAGAATTTTTTAGATTGGTTTTCCAATTTCCACTAGTTGCTTTTTTATTAAGCTTTAGCTGTTGAATTTGAGAATTTAACTGGTCAATTGCCTGTTCTAATTGTTGTTGCTTTGTAGTATCAGAAGTTGAATTTTTTTGATTTTCAAGTTGAGTTTTTTCTTTAGTGTATAAAGATATTTGAGCATCAGGGGTAGCCAATTTTTGAATTTTTGAATATGCAAAAGAAAAAATGCCACATAACAGTGCAAATATTATTATGCAAATTAAGTATTTTTTTCTAGAATTTAATTTTATGATTTCGTTTTTTATTAGATTTAGCATTACTTATTCACTTCCTTTACAAGTTCCATATATCTATCTTCAAGCTGCTGGTGCTTTTTGTATATTTCTTCTATACGGATGTTTTGTTTTGATAAATCTAGTATTATGTCTGGTATTGAACCTGCATTTGCGCTAATTAAAATATTTGATATATTGTTATTTTCATTTTGCAGCTTAAAACTTTCTATGTGAGAGATATTTTTTAAGGCGTCTAGGCACTTTTCTTTTTCTCTTGTTACAAGAATTAATGTTTCAAAAGCTTGATGATTTAATTCAGTAACTTCCTCCTGATTTAATTTCTCGATTGATTGTATAACACCGCTTTTTATAAAGGCAACTGTATCACAAAGCTGCTGAATTTCTGAAAGTATATGAGAGGATACGAATACTGCGGTACCAGTCTCCTTTGCAGTTTTCTTAATTAAATTTCTAAGATCAATTATCCCAGATGGGTCAAGACCGTTTGTCGGCTCATCAAGTATTAGTAATTTTGGTTTGCTAAGTAAAGAAGAAGCAAGACCTAAACGTTGTTTCATACCGAGAGAGTATTTTTTTACCTTATCATCAAGTCTTCCATTTAAGCCTACTAAGTTTCCTATATTGTCTATATCAGCCTTTGTTATATTTTTATAGAATCTAGCTATTTGTTCTAAATTTTGTCTTCCAGTAAGATAGAGGTATAATTCTGGGCTTTCAACGACGGCCCCAACATTTGAGAGAGCAGCTTCACGTTCTAGCTGTATATCATGACCGTTTATTTTTATAGAGCCTTTATTTGGTGATATAAGCCCTACTATCATTTTAATAGTGGTAGTCTTACCAGCGCCATTTGGACCAAGAAAACCGAAAATTTCTCCTTCTTTTACTGAAAAGCTTATGCCTTTAATTATTTCTCTACTGCCAAATTTTTTATAGACAGATTGTACTTCAAGGATATCTGACATAAGTGATACCTCCTTATAATATTTAATTTGGAATAAACAGGTTAATAATGAGTATAATTAAAAGTAAATACATATTTATACACAATAAATAGTAGCTATTAATAATTAAAATGTCAATTAAGCATGCTTTGATTAAAAATGGTGATATGTGATATAGTATATAGTAATAATAGTAAAGTAATAAATAAAAATTTCAATATTTTAACAAAAAATTAATATATACAAGATTATGATGTATTGAAAATTATAGTAAAAATAACTATAATGGATTCACTGGCTGTGTAATTTTAATTATGGATATACCATTTTAACTATTAAAATTCATGTGCACCATAATGCCCAGAAGACGGCATTTTGGTAAAAATAAATTTTAAGTTTCAAGTGGTTTATCTTTAGTAAGTTGTTAATTGTTTGATGAGGGGTGTAGCAAGTTATGACAAATAAAAAGAATAAAAATGTTCCAGACATAAAAGGTACGCTTAGAAGTCATATGATTGAACTTCCACAGGTTATAAGAAATGCTACTGGTATAAGAGTTTTTGGAAAGAGATTGAAGTCTTTTGTCTTTTCAACAGATGTTGCGGTTATAAGAAATACTAATGCAGATGCTATAATTGCTGTATATCCATTTACTCCTCAACCTGTTATTACAGCTGCACTTGTTCTTGCAGCAGATGTGCCGGTTTTTTGTGGTGTTGGTGGAGGACTTACAATGGGCAAGAGGGTAGTAAATCTTGCACTTGATGCTGAGTTTAAGGGAGCAATGGGCGTAGTTGTTAATAGTCCAACATCTAATGAGGTAATTGGACTTATAAGAGAAACTATAGATATTCCAATAGTAGTTACTGTTGTTTCAGAATATGAAGATATTGAAGCTAGAATTAATTCTGGTGCTACGATACTTAATGTTTCAGGAGCTAAAAGAACGGCATATATAGTAAGAAAAATAAGGGAGAAATTCCCCGATGTTCCCATAATAGCAACAGGTGGACCTAATGATGATAGTATATTGGAAACTATAGAGGCTGGTGCTAATGCTATAACTTATACACCAGAAACTAATGCCGACATATTTAAAGATATGATGAAAAACTATAGAAAACGATATGAGGAAGAAAGCTGAAGCAATTTACAGTTTGTAATACAAATAAGGTTTTATTTTGTCAAAGAAACTTGGAATATAACGGAAATAAGATAATTGGGTTTGTTTAATTTAAATAAAACAAGCTTAATTATTTTTTATTTTATAGGAAGAGATACAAAATAGTCCTTAAAAATTAATATGTTTTATAGTTGAATTTTATTAATTATTATGTAAAAATTAAGATGTATTAAATAATTACTAAAATATGAATAAGTTTCTAAGCAAATTTATGAATATAAGATATTGAGGGATGATTTATATGATAATAGAAGGATCAAATTGCAAGTATTGCCCTGAATTTGATAAAAAGAGCTGTGATGGAAAAGCCGGAGATTGTATGTGTAAAAGGTGCCCAAGAAATTTAGGACAGTGCATTATAACGAAATATTGTAGGGAAACTGAATCTACAATATCTTAAATTTATGATTTCATGGAGGGATGAATAATATGAAGGAGCAAACTAAAAGTAAATTAAAAGAACTTAAAGAGTACATTAAGAAAATTGAGTATTTAGGAAATGCTGCGGCTATAATTTCATGGGATAGCATGGTTAATATGCCGCGAAAGGCTGTAGAACATAGAAGTGAAGTTCAAGCATATTTGTCAGGTGAATTTTACAAATTATCAACTTCAAACAAAGTAAAAGAATTTATAGATTACTTTGAGAATACTATGGATGAACTTGATGAAGTCTCAAAAGCAACTGTAAGAGAATTAAAAGATAACTATAATAGAACTAAAAAGATACCAGATAATGAATATGAACAATATACAAAAGAATGTTCAATTTCTTTGTCAGCATGGGAAGAAGCAAAAAATAATTCGGATTATGATATCTTCAAGCCTCATTTAAAAAAAGTTATAGATTTTAACAAGAAGTTTGTTCAGTATTGGGGTTATGAAGGAAATAAATATAATGCATTACTTAATAACTATGAACCGGGAATTACAACAGAAAAATTAGATAAACTTTTTGGTGAGATGAGGGACGGAATAATAAGTGTTCTTGATAAAATAAAAAAATCAGGATATGTACCTAAAATAGATTTTTTTACTAAGAAATTTACTAAAGCTGAACAAGAGGAATTTAGTAAGTTTGTATTGAAGAAGATGGAATATGATTATGAGGAAGCAGGAAGAATTGATGAATATATGCATCCGTTTACCACAAACTTTGGAAATAAGGATGTAAGAATAACGACCTTCTATTATGAAAATGACTTTAGAAGTGCTTTGTTTAGTTGTATTCATGAAGGCGGGCATGCTATATATGAACAAGATATACCAGACGAACTTGAAGGTACATTTCTTAATGGAGCACCTTCAATGGGATTACATGAATCTCAATCAAGGTTTTATGAAAATATAATTGGTAGGGGAAAAGCATTTTGGAAGTATTTTTATCCAGAAGCACAAAAGAGATTTCCTCAATTTGATGGAGTATCTTTTGAAGAATTTTATGATGCAATTAATTATGTTGAACCTTCACTTATAAGGACAGAAGCAGATGAGTTAACATATGGTTTGCATATAATAATAAGATATGAAATAGAAAGAATGCTCATAAACGATGAAGTTACTGTTGATGAATTGCCTAAAGTTTGGAATCAAAAATATAAGGAATATTTAGGCGTAGAGCCATCGAAAGATGCAGAGGGAGTCCTTCAGGATATGCATTGGTCTGATGGAAGTTTTGGATACTTCCCAAGCTATGCACTTGGCAACCTTTATGGAGCGCAGTTGCTAGCAAAAATGGAACAAGATATGCCTAATATGTATAATGAAATAGAAAAAGGTAATTTGCATTGTGTACATGAATGGCTTAAGGAAAATGTTCATAAATATGGAGCTATTTATAAGCCAGCAGATCTTATTAAAAAGGTTACAGGAGAAGAACTTACTGCAAAATATTTTATAGATTATTTAGATAAAAAGTTTGGCGAGATATACTATAAATAATAGTGAGTTTAATATTAGACCAATATTAGATTAATCGTAATTTAAAATTATTGCGAACCATTAAACCAAAGTACAGAGTACAAAGTATAAAGTACAAAGAAGGATGATTTTCTTCCGCTTTGCTACAGGAAATCTTATAACTTATTTTTGATTGCTTACGCAATCTCGTTATTACTGTTGTCAGCTAAGCTAACAACAGCTAAGTTTAAGATTTACCTGACGTAAGGAAAGGCAAATCATCCTTCTTTGTACTCTGTACTTTGTACTCTGCAAAAAGGTTCGCAATATTTAAATTTAGTGATTTAAGCCTATAAGTATAAAATTATATTAATTAACAAATAATAATATAATGGTATTTAATTGAAAAACTAAATTAAAACGTGGTATTAGTATAATGAGAGAGGTAAATGAAGATAATCACCCCAAAAGTTTAAAATTACTCAAAAATAAGAATTGTGAAAAAAAATAATTGATGTTATAATGTAAACGTAATCAGAGATAACGATTACAAATAGAGATACTAAGAATCAAGGGGTTTAAAGATAATATACTTTAATTGCTGATTTTTGTTTGTGGGTGACAAAAATTTGGCGAACGGGTTTAAAGTAACAAAATATGAGGAATGAATTGTATGTATGAGGTGGGGGTCTTGTATATATGATGTAATTCTATCATCAGTTTAAGTTGTATTTTCGGTAAACGTTTTCTAATGGAATAAGTACAACTTACAATTTTTAATTTATTTTAACTTATTTTTTAGGGTTTAGTTATGCGGATATTAACATAAATAAAAACTGCTGATACAGCAGTTTTTATTGTTTTAGGGATAAAATAAAACTGATAGGCAAAATTAGCCTATCAGTTTTATTTAAACATAGATATTTAAAAAAATTCAATGTTTACTAAATAGTTTGAGTTACCTGTATTTATAAGGGAATTTACAAGACTCTTTATTGATTTTTTAGAATTATCTAAAGCTTTATCAAAATATTCCTTTTCAAGCATTTTTTCATTCATTTTTTTCTTCACATTTTCAAGCATTGTTTCATGCTCTTGGGGTGTTAATTCAATGTCCCCAAATCTAAGAAGTCCTTTTTCTGTTGTTTCATATACTGTTTTACTGTCATCTATTTCAATAGTATCTACTTTAGGTTTTGCAATTTTTAAAGTTAATGAATTGTGATTTAAATCTAAGGATATATTTTTACTTTTTAAATTGCTTAAATCAACGACATAAGTGCCCTTTGCTGTAAATGATATATTTTGTAGCTTTTTAAATATGCTTAAGTTGCCCCAGCTATTGTCTATGGTTGCTTTTGCACTAATTTCAACCTCAGTAGTTATCAATTTTTGTTTCTGATCAATTTTTTTTATGAGAGCATCTTTCGTAATAAACTTTTTTGATGGCTGATCTGCATTTGCGACTATCCAAGGTTTATTGTTTGATTTGAATGTATCAAATAGTTTATATGAAATAAATGAACCTAAAATAATGCAGAATACAATAAGCAAAATAGTTCTCTTTCGTACAACTAATTTCATAAGTACTAATCACCTACCTTTATGTTAGTATGCTTAATTATTTATTGCCATCCGTTTTCTAAAAAATTATATAATGCAGGATAAACATTTAATTTGCCCATAAGATTCATATATGAGTCCATGGCTTCATCGTTGTAATCACTTGTTTTAATTGCATTAATAAGTAGATTCTTTGGCGTTTCAAGTGGCGAAATATATTCAGTTACAGATACATCATAACCTTTTGCTTCAAGCATAAGACTTCTCATGCCATCGGTTAGAGTATCAGCCAATCTTGCTTTAAATACGCCGTGTTTCGTTATGGAGTTAAATGGTTCGAATTTATATTGACTTAACATTTCCTTGTGACAGCAAGGGACAGCTATTATAGCTGAAGCATTAAGTTTTATACCAAGTGCTAGAGCCATATCTGTAGCAGTATCACATGCATGTAGTGAAATTACCATATCAACACTTGTAGTTGGATTATAATTTTTAATGTCTATAGCATGAAACTCCATATTCTTATAGCCTAGTTTTTTTGCAATTTCCTTGGAAGCATCTATTACACTAGGGGATATGTCGAGACCTATAAAGTGACATTTGATTTTTTTTACTTCTACTAAATAGTAATTAAGAGCAAAGGTTAAGTAAGATTTTCCACAACCACAATCAAGAATGGTTAAAGTCTTACCTTTTGAGATTTTATCAAGTGTTTTTTCGATAAGCTCAATAAAATGATCTATTTGACTATACTTCCTTATTTTGTCGTTTTTTACTTTACCATCTTTAGTTAGTATACCTATTGCCTCAAGAAGAGGGTTAGCTGGGCCAACTTTAATTAAATAATTTCTATTTAATAATGGTGAGGTAACAGTTTGAGAAGTTTTATTTTCATTTTGAATATCTGTTGTAGCTATAGTTTTCATAGTTGCATTTTTATTATCAGCTGTAATTAATATATTTGTTCCCCTTTCACTATAAGTAAAAGATAGAGAATCGTAATTTTCAGCGTCATTTAATATTTTTATAAAAAAGTCATCTATGTTTAAGGAATGTTTTGTGCCGTTAAAACTGTATAGTATTTTGTTGCTGTCATAAATGCCACTTCCAGAAAAACTCTTTAAACCAGAAGAGTATGTTATTGAAATATTATTAAAAATACTTACATTTTCCGAAAGCCTATTTTTTATTCCTAAAAAAAATAAGTTTAATTTGTTCAGAGATTTTTTATTCATTTTTTATAGTAACCACCTTTTTAGAGTATAGAATATTATTATATATACGAATATTAAATACGTATAAAATTATAGATATATTTTATCATAATATATTGTCATGTGATATAATCTAAAATGTATATTTATTGTAAACAGAAAATTTATGCGATGCTAAGAACTTGTTCAATCGTAATTATTAAAAATTGTACATTAAATAATCCTTGGTGAACATTACCTTTTGTTCCTTTATAAAGAATTGGGTGGCGAGAAGATGTTAAAAGGCAAGAACGTTAATATTGAAAAAGCAAATAGAATAGCTGGAGAATACATAATATCAGACAGAATAGGAATAACTATTGGTAGAATATTTATATTGGATTTTAGTAATGATAATAAATTTTGTTGCTTAAGGATAAAATTTTATAAGCAAGGCGAAAAAGTTTTTGAAATTATTAAAGAAGTCTTAAATTTATTCTTACAATATTTATTTAAGCAGAATGCTATGAATAAGGTAAGTGTTATAGTTGATGAAGAAATAAGCACAAGGCCTTTTACGGAAATTGGATTTACGCTAGAAGGAATATTAAACAAGAGTATAATTGAGAAAAATGTACATAAGGATGAATTAATATTTGGAATAGAATGTGAAACTTATAATAGTAATCAAAGAATAAATGTATTAAGACTCTATAGTAAAGATATAAACTTAAAAGTTTTAACGCCAGAAGATGCCAATGATATGCTTAAATACTATATTAAAAATAAAAAACATCTAGAACCATTTGAACCTGATAGAGAAGGAAGTTTTTATACATTTGAGGCTCAAAGGCAGATACTAATGGAAAATTATAAGCAGTTTTTAAATGGAGATGGTGCAAATTTTGGCATATATAAAGAAAATACGCTGATAGGTAAGGTACAAATATCAAGTATAATATATGGAGTATTTAAAAGTGCAATTGTAGGATATTCAATTGATGAAGATTATCAAGGAAGAGGATACATGAAACAGGCACTTTCATTAGTTGAGGAATATGCATTTAATGAAATGGAGTTACATAGAATAGAGGCATCTACATTGGTAGATAACATAAAATCGCAGGGTGTATTAATTGGATGCGGTTTTGAAAAGTTAGGATTAAATAAGGAATATCTTTTTATCAACGGAAAATGGAGAGATCATATAACATTTTATAAAATTAAAAAAAAATAATGAAAAAGTGTTGACAATATAATTCTAAAGTGATAAGATATAAAAGCTGTCAGATGACAGCACATTGAACTTTGAAAATTAAACAGAGATAGAATTAAGTAAACCAGCAATTCTTTTGAATAGAATTTATTCTATTTAATATATAAGCGAATGAGCTTAAGGATACAGCAGAA
>NZ_JAEACT010000005.1:220000-246126 GCF_021432385.1 Clostridium hydrogenum
ACTTAAGGTACGGAGCCGAAGGGAAACCGAGTCTGAATAGGGCGACTAGTTGCATGCTGTAGACCCGAAACCGGGTGACCTATCCATGGACAGGGTGAAGCGGAAGTAAAATTCCGTGGAGGCCCGAACCACATTGGTGTTGAAAAACCATGGGATGAGCTGTGGATAGGGGAGAAATTCCAATCGAACTCGGATATAGCTGGTTCTCCTCGAAATAGCTTTAGGGCTAGCGTCGTGTATGAGTACTGGAGGTAGAGCACTGAATGAGGTAGGGGCTGACAACAGTTACTGAACTCTATCAAACTCCGAATGCCAGATACTATTAGCACGGCAGTCAGACTGCGAATGATAAGATCCGTAGTCAAAAGGGAAACAGCCCAGACCACCAGCTAAGGTCCCCAAGTGTAGATTAAGTGGTAAAGGATGTGGGATTTCTAAGACAACTAGGATGTTGGCTCAGAAGCAGCCATACATTAAAAGAGTGCGTAATAGCTCACTAGTCAAGAGATCCTGCGCCGAAAATGTCCGGGGCTAAAATCTAACACCGAAGCTGTGGACTCGTACTATGTACGAGTGGTAGAGGAGCATCCTGTATGGGCAGAAGTCGTACCGAAAGGAGCGGTGGACTGTACAGGAGAGAGTATGCTGGCATAAGTAGCGAGAACTAAGTGAGAATCTTAGTGGTCGAAAATCTAAGGTTTCCTGAGGAAGGTTCGTCCGCTCAGGGTAAGTCGGGACCTAAGCCGAGGCCGAAAGGCGTAGGCGATGTACAATCGGTTGATATTCCGATACCACCAAACAACGTTATCAGAAATGGGATGACGCAGAAGGATAGGATGTGCACACTATTGGATGTGTGTCTAAGCACTGAGGATGAATACATAGGCAAATCCGTGTATTCTTAAGTCTAGGGTGTTACGGGGAAGCAAATTTATTTGCGAAGTATCTGATTTCATGCTGCCAAGAAAAGTCTCTATCGAGGAGTTTGGTGCCCGTACCGCAAACCGACACAGGTAGATGAGGAGAGAATCCTAAGACCATCGGAAGAATTGCTGTTAAGGAACTCGGCAAATTGACCCCGTAACTTCGGGATAAGGGGTGCCTACGAGAGTAGGCCGCAGAGAATAGGCCCAAGCAACTGTTTATCAAAAACACAGGTTTCTGCTAAAGCGAAAGCTGATGTATAGGAGCTGACGCCTGCCCGGTGCTGGAAGGTTAAGGGGAATGCTTAGCGCAAGCGAAGGCATGAACTTAAGCCCCAGTAAACGGCGGCCGTAACTATAACGGTCCTAAGGTAGCGAAATTCCTTGTCGGGTAAGTTCCGACCCGCACGAATGGCGTAATGATTTGGGCACTGTCTCAACAGCAAATCCGGCGAAATTGTAGTGCAAGTGAAGATGCTTGCTACCCGCGATTGGACGGAAAGACCCCGTAGAGCTTTACTGTAGTTTAGCATTGAGTTTCGATATTGTCTGTACAGGATAGGTGGGAGGCTAGGAAATAGTTTCGTCAGGGACTATGGAGCCATCCTTGGGATACCACCCTGACAGTATTGAGATTCTAACCGGAGGCCATGAAGCTGGCCACGGGACATAGCTAGATGGGCAGTTTGACTGGGGCGGTCGCCTCCGAAAGAGTAACGGAGGCGCCCAAAGGTTCCCTCAGCGCGGTTGGAAATCGCGCGAAGAGTGCAAAGGCAGAAGGGAGCCTGACTGCGACACAAACAAGTGGAGCAGGGACGAAAGTCGGGCTTAGTGATCCGGTGACACCTCGTGGGAGGGTCATCGCTCAACGGATAAAAGCTACCTCGGGGATAACAGGCTGATCTCCCCCAAGAGTCCACATCGACGGGGAGGTTTGGCACCTCGATGTCGGCTCGTCGCATCCTGGGGCTGAAGTAGGTCCCAAGGGTTGGGCTGTTCGCCCATTAAAGCGGCACGCGAGCTGGGTTCAGAACGTCGTGAGACAGTTCGGTCCCTATCCGTCGCGGGCGTAGGAAATTTGAGAGGAGCTGTCCTTAGTACGAGAGGACCGGGATGGACTGACCTCTGGTGTATCAGTTGTCGCGCCAGCGGCACGGCTGAGTAGCTATGTCGGGAAGGGATAAACGCTGAAAGCATCTAAGCGTGAAGCCCCCCTCAAGATAAGATTTCCCATAACATAAGTTAGTAAGACCCCTGAAAGAACATCAGGTTGATAGGTTAGAGGTGTAAGGATGGTAACATTTTTAGCTGACTAATACTAATAGGTCGAGGGCTTGACCAATATAAATTACTATGCAATTTTGAAAGTACAAAATACTTTCAAAAAAATTGACTGATGAAGTCAATCATAAAAATATATCCGGTGATAATTGCTTGGTTGTAACACCCGTTCCCATTCCGAACACGAAGGTTAAGAGCCAACGCGCCAATGGTAGTGCAGGGGCAGCTCTGTGTGAGAGTAGGTCGTTGCCGGGTAATTTGGTTTATTAGCTCAGTTGGTAGAGCACATGACTTTTAATCATGGTGTCCGGGGTTCGACTCCCCGATAAGCCACCAAATATACAACAAAGGTATGGAGCTGTTAACTGAAGTGTCAGATAACAGCTCTTATTTTAATCTAATGGTTATTTATTATTTTATCTAGCAGAAATCTTCATGGCAGTCATCACATTTATCACATTTATCACAGCAATGGTGTTCATGGTGATGGTGGCACTTGCATTCGCATTCGCATTTTGGGGTAACAGCACAAATGCAGCAAATTCTTATATACATGCATTCACCATGATGTTTTACTAAAACTACATCTCTGCATACCTTTTTTATTTTTACATCTTCTAGTTTTCTACATTGTTGAAGAAGTAATGTAACTCTTCTGTGTTTGTATCTTTTTAATACTCTTCTAATGTTCTCCATGCGCTTACAACATTTTTTGCTCATCATTATCGCCTCCTAATAATATAATATGTGCACATTAAAATAGTGACACTAAATTTTATAATTATATAGAGCGATACTTTTGAATTAACAAGTATGTATTTTATATCTATAGTGTAGTATAATAAATAATAACTAATAAGAATTACGGGGTGTTAAAGTTATGCGATTAGTTCCCATAAAAAGTGTAAAGGAAGGAAGCGTTTTAGCAAAAAACATATACGACGGTGAAGGAAGAGTTCTTTTAAAAGAAGGGGCAGAGTTAAAAAAGCCTGTATTAGAAAAAATAGAAGCTCTACATATTTATACTCTTTACATAAATGATAAATATAGCGATGTTATTATAGAAGATGTTATAAAACCTGAAATAAGGCAAAAGTCTATAAAGCAAATAAGAGATGTATTTTATAAACTTGAAAACATTAACAGTAGAAAAAGTGACTATAAAGAAAGTGAAAAGGAATTCCAATCAATATATTATGTAGCTAGTGAGCTTATAGATGAAATAGTATCAAAGAAAAATATAATGATAGGATTAGTAGACATAAAGAGTTTTGATGATTATACATATCAGCATTCTGTTAATGTTGCAGTTATATCGCTTATTATAGGAATTAAACTTAAATTTCATAAATATGAACTTTTTGATTTATGTGTTGGGGCTCTTCTTCACGACGTAGGAAAAGTTTTTATATCAAGTGAAATATTAAATAAAGAAGGAGAATTAACAGAGGCTGAACGTAAGATAATAGAAGAACATCCTAAGTTAGGGTATGATTATCTTAAAGGAAGCTATGATGTATCAGTACCTGCTAGAATAGTTACACTTCAACATCATGAAAGAATTGGTGGGCAAGGATATCCAGAGGGCAGGGAAGGTGAAAGAATAAGTATACTTTCTAAAATTGTTGCTGTAGCAGATGTCTATGACGCTATGACATCTGATAGGGTATATAGAAAGGCCTTGCCTCCGAATGAGGTATTAGAATATATAATGGCAAATGGAGGTACACAGTTTGATTATAAGATAGTGCAAGCCTTTTCTAAGGTTGTAATACCTTATCCAGAAGGAACTCTTATTAAATTAAGCAATGGAGATATATGTGTAGTAGTAACTGTATATTCTGAAATGCCACTTAGACCAGATGTAAAGGTAGTTTATAGTGATGATAAAGGGAAAGTTGATTCGATTATAGAACTTTCCAAAGAAAATTCTATAGTAATTGTTAGCATTGAACATAATGCTCCGGAAGATGATGAATAGAGGGGGAGACTTTATGACGAAAGTAGTTATATTTGATATGGATGGAGTTATAGTAGATACAGAACCATTATATAGAAAGTTAAACGGTGAATTATATAAAGAATTGGGTGCTGATATAACACTTGAAGAACAGTATAGCTTTGTTGGAAAAGGAGCTGAAATTATATGGACAACTATAAAAAATAAGTGTCAGCTTAAGCAAGATGTCAATGAGCTTGTGGAGTTATCTAGAAAAAAGAAGTATGAGCATTTATCAAGCAATGAGGTTGTTATAAAACCCATAGATGGAATAAGTAGGCTTCTTTCTTCACTTAAGGATGCTGGATTTAGAATAGTTATGGCATCGTCATCTCCAAGAAGTAATATAGAAGTTATTTTAAATAAAGTTAAGCTTATAAATTATTTTGAATATATTGTAAGTGGACAAGATGTTAAAAGGGGAAAGCCTAATCCAGATATATTTTTAAAAGCAGCAGAAAAGGTTAATGCGGATGCCAGTGACTGTACAGTTGTGGAAGACTCAGCGAATGGCACAATAGGTGCTAAAGAAGCAGGAATGAAATGTGTTGGGTTTAGAAATTTAAATTCTGGAAATCAAGATTTAAGTAAGGCAGATATAATAATAGATAAGTTTGATGACGAGGGCATTACAAAGATCATTGAAATTGCATCGAAATAAATATAACGCTTGTATAATAATACAAGCGTTATATTTTTGCCTAAATTAATATAATATTATAGATTAAAAGTATAGACATTTTAGTTTAAAATATATATAATTAATTTATAGAAAATCGATTACATAAGGTGGAGGATGATTATATGAAGTACGAATTTCCCAAAAATTTCTTATGGGGAGCTGCAACATCGGGACCTCAGGCAGAAGGAACTTTTAATAAAAAACATAGAAGTGTATTTGATTACTGGTATGATGTAGAGCCAGATGCTTTTTTTGATAAGATAGGGCCAGCAGTTACATCAAACTTTTATAATAGCTATAAAGAAGATTTAGCTATGTTAAAAAGTATAGGTTTTAATTCCTTTAGAACATCAATTCAATGGACAAGACTCATAGATGATTTTGAAACAGCAACGATTGATGAAGATGGTTTTAGATTTTACAATGATCTTATTAATGAAGCATTAAAACTAGGCCTTACACCGGTTATAACTTTAAGTCATTTTGATTTACCATATGAGCTTTACGAAAAATATGGTGGATGGGAGTCAAAACATGTATCAGATCTTTTTGCCTTGTATGCTAAAAAGTGTTTTGAATTATTCAGTGATAGAATAAAAAATTGGACGACTTTTAATGAACCTATGGTTGTTGTAGAAGGTCAGTATTTATACCAATTTCACTATCCTAAACTTGTAGATGCTAAAAAGGCTCTTCAAGCTGCTTATAACATAAATTTATCATCTGCTAAGGCAATTAAAGCATTTAAAGATGGTGGCTTTGATAAAAATGGAGCAAGAATTGGAATTGTATTGAATTTGACCCCATCATATGCAAGATCAGAAGATAAGAAGGATGTTCAAGCAGCAAATTTTGCGGATATATTCTTTAATAGAATGTTCTTGGATACAGCAGTTAAAGGAAAATTCCCAGAAGAATTAGTTGAAGTTCTATCAAGGGATAAAATGTTATGGGAATCAACTGATGAAGAATTAAAATTAATGGATGAAAACACTGTGGATTTCTTGGGAATAAACTATTATCAACCAAGAAGAATTAAAGCAAGAGATGATGAATTTGATGAATCAAAGGGTTGGATGCCAGAAAAATATTTTGATAATTATATTATGCCAGGCAGAAGAATGAATCCATACAGGGGATGGGAGATATACCCTAAAGCTATATATGATATAGCAATTAATATAAAAGAAAACTACAACAACATTCCATGGTATATATCTGAAAATGGCATGGGTGTTGAAGGCGAAGAAAAATTCAGAAATAAAGATGGTATGATAGAAGATAAATATAGAATTGATTTTGTGAGAGAGCATTTAGAATGTCTTCATAAAGGTATTGAAGAAGGTAGTAATTGTTTTGGATACCACATGTGGACACCAATAGATTGTTGGTCATGGAGCAATGCATATAAAAATAGGTACGGATTTATTTCATTAAACTTAGAAAATCAAGAAAAGACTATAAAAGAATCAGGATATTGGTTTAAGGAAGTTGCTGAAAATAACGGATTTTAAAATTATTGAGAAGTAAGAGCATTCTGGAACATTAAATAGCATGAATAAATCTAAGAGGAATATTTTCAAAATCCTAAGAACTTTCAATAACTCACTAGCGTTCAAACAAATTGAAAGTTCTAAGTCTTTTGAGAATATTCCTCTAAGATTTATAACATGCTATTTAAATTTTTCCAAAACGCTCTTACTTCTCAATTACAGTGGTTTAAGGAAAAAATTCCTCCGTGCCTACGGAATTTTGGTATATTACAGAAACAATATTTATTATTGAAATCATTAAAATCACTGTATTAAGTTGTTAGAAAATAATTATATATTGTGAAGCAAAGATGTAGTGGATTAATTAAATAACCTTTGGTAGGTGTAGGAAAAAAATGATGTTAGGGAATAGTGGTGAAAAAATTTCTAAAATAAAATTGTATAAAACTTAGTGGGAAATTTTTTTAAGCTTTAGAGCTTTAGATTGTCTGAGCATCTTTTTGCGAGTTATCGAAAGCTCTTAAGCTTTAAAAAATTTGCCGCTTAGTTTTATTAATTCTATTTAGGATTTTGAGCCGCCATTCACTAACATCATTTTTCTACACCTTCCAAAGGTTATTTGATTTTGTACTACACTTTAGTTTGCAATGTATATTAGTTATGAATGTTGAATATTTTAGCGGAATATTACTGTTTTAAAGGCAAAGGATTTATAAGAGTGAATTGCTGTTGAATATTCAAAGGCTTTTCCATTTTCTAAAAAACCAACTTGCTCTGCTATGGCAACAGGATCACCATCTAAAAGGTTTAGGTACTTTTGCTCTTCAGATGTGCATTTTCTTACACTTATAGTCCTATTAGCACTTTGTATTTTTAGCTTTAATTCTTGTTCTATATACTCATAGATAGAAGATAGACAATGATTTTTAGTAAGTCCAGTGATTAAATTAATAGGCATATAAGTATGTTCAATTACTGTAGGAATGTCATCTATATATCTGACTCTTATAATCTTATAAACGAACTCCTCATGATCTAGATTTAAACTTTCTTCTATTTTTCTATTACTTGGAATAACCTCAAAAGTTAGAAGGTCACTCGAAACTTTACTAGAAGTATTTATTGCTGTAAGTCCTCTAAATTGGTTGGCAATTGAAAGGTGAGCAATATCTTTAGAACTCATATCTTTTACAAAAGTCCCTGAACCTCTTCTCTTTACAATTAAACCTTCGTTTACAAGAGTATCTAGAGCTTTTTTTACAGTCATTTTACTAGCAGAATATGTACTGCATAGGTCTTTTTCAAACGGCAGTTTATTATTAGCCTCAAACTCACCATTAAGTATTTTATTTCGGATATCGTTTGCAATTTGAACGTATTTTATCATAAAATTCTCTCCTAGTTAAAATAATAAGTATATTATAACACGTTTTTTTTAGTTAAAGTATATACTTATACAGATATACCACTTGAAACTTCAAAATTAATTTGTATCAAAATGCCGTCTTCTGGGGATTTTGGTAGTTGGAATGGTATATCTTTAGATAGACAAGTTTGATATTTATTGGTAAAATATGTACAAAGCGTTTATTGGGGGGGAATAAGTTATGGAAACAAATAATGAACCTATAATTTCAATAAAAGATTTGAGAGTAAGCTATGGTCAGCATGAAGTTTTAAAGGGTATAAATCTAGAAGTTTATAGGGGTCAGATAATAGGATATATCGGAACAAATGGTGCAGGTAAAAGTACTACAGTAAAAACTATACTTGGATTGGTTCCTAAATATAGTGGTGAGATTAAAATATTTGGTAAAGATATTAAAGAAAGTGGTATAGAATATAAAAAGAGAATAGGGTACATACCAGAAGTGCCAGATATATATGATAATTTAACTGCTAAAGAGTATTTAACTTTTATGGGAGAAATTTATGGATTAGATTATGATAAAGCAGATCAAAAAGCGCAAAAGCTTATGAATCTATTTCAAATAGAAAAATCATATAATTCAAGAATATCTTCTTTTTCAAAGGGGATGAAGCAAAAGGTACTCATAATTGCTAGTCTTATACACAACCCAGATATTCTATTTTTGGACGAACCATTAAGTGGTTTAGATGCAAACAGTGTAATGATATTTAAGGAAATATTAGCGGAGCTTGCAAACCAAGGTAAGACTATATTTTACTCATCGCATATAATGGATGTAGTTGAAAAGATAAGTACTAGGATTGTGCTTATAAATAACGGTGATATTGCGGCTGATGGAAGTTTTAATGAGCTTAAAGAAAAATCAAAAGAAGGTTCACTTGAGCAAATATTTAATCAACTTACAGGCTTTAATACGTATAATGAGTTAGCTGAAGAGTTCGTTTCTACAATTGAGGAGGTGTAAGCTTTGAAGGAATTTTTGCTTTTGAAATTTCTAGATAAGTTTAGTGGCTTCTTCAATAAAAGAGGAATTGACTATAAAGTTATGAGAAGGATTATTCAAATTAAACTTACATTAGATAAGAGGAGACCTAGCAACCTATTTCAACAAACAAAAAAAGATACAGGTAAAGAAAGTTTTGATTATTCATTGATAATATTTGGTTTTATTGGATTAATGTCATCCATTATTATATTTGAAAATATACCTATTTTTATCAAGATGAATGTTATAACGGCAATGATTTTATTTATGGTAATGACGTCGCTTGTAGCTGATTTTTCTGATGTACTCTTGGATGTTAAAGATAAAAGTATATTATCGCCAAGACCTATTAGTTCAAAAACCTTAAATACTGCAAAGATAATACATATAGCTTATTATCTTATAAAGACTACATTTGCTATTTCTATTTTTGCAATGGTATTTGGAACTATGAAATATGGACCAATATATTTAATTGCATTTTTAGTTGATAATATATTGATGTTAGGATTTATTTTATTTATCACATCAATAGTTTATTTTATTATACTCACTTTGTTTGATGGAGAAAGATTAAAGGATGTAATAAATTATCTTCAAATAGCTTTTGCCATTATTATTTTAGTATTATATCAGCTTATGGGAAGAATCATGAATGTCGCTTCAATGGGGAAGGATTTTCATTTAAGTGTATGGACATATTTTTTACCTAGTGCATGGTTTTCAGCTATTTTTCATATTATTGTTGATGGACAATATGAAACAGGATATATTGTGCTAGCCGTAATTGGAATTATATTGCCTATAGCTGTTTTTATTGTTTATACAAAATTTATTGCTTCATATTTTGAAAAGAATCTTACTAAACTCATAAATTTTGATAATGGAAGTAAAAAATCAGGTAAGAGGAGTAAATTAAAGAATAAAATTTTAAGTGTAATTTGTCCTAATAGAACGCAGAGAAATTTCTTTAGATTTGCTATTAATATGATTTCAAGTGAACGAAAATTAAAATTAACAGCATATCCTTATTTAGCTTTTGGGGCAATATTGCCATTTGTCTTTGTATTTAATTTCACCATGGGTAGTAGTGGAGATTTTTTAACAAAGATTTCAAATGGGAAATATTATTTTGGAATTTATTATACTTTGATTTGTGCTTCAATTAGTATAGTTTATATGGGAAGAAGTGAAAAATTTAAAGGTGCCTGGATTTACGGGGTACTTCCTTTAGAAGATATGGAAGATGTGTATAAAGGAACTTTTAAAGCATTTTTTATTAGGCTTATATTTCCGATAACCTTTGTTACAAGCTTGATATTTATGGCATTATGCGGAATAAAAATACTTCCAGACATTATTGCCATAATGATTAACCTACTTTTATTGACCATAATTGTGTTTAAAATAACCTCTAGAGAGTTACCTTTTTCTAAAGATTTTACTACTAAGTATAGTATGAGTGAGTCTTTTATATCTATGGGGATAACGGTTGTTATAGGATTAATTCATTACTTAGCTACTAAAATTTCATTTGGCATATGGATTTATATTGTGGTTGCATTAATTGCTATAATAATTATGTGGAAGAATACCTTTAAAGTAAATATGGCTTAAATTAAAAAACGATGTGGAGTTGAACTACATCGTTTTTTTTACATAAAATTTTATAATATTGGGAAAGATATTACATAAATACAAAAGATTAAGGTGATTTTATGGATAAGAATTCAAATATATTTAAAAAGTTATTATCACTAATTACATATAAAACACCAGACAAGAAAAAAGAATTTTTTATACCTGAGGTAAATGAAAAAGGGTATCATGCTGATGAAAATGAGCAAGAAGATTATATTTCAGATAATATAGATGATAATCTAAAATATTTAAAAAATGAGTTTAATTATCCTACAAATAAGGATATTGTAATTAGAGAATTTAAAGCCATGGGCAAGTATAGAGCTTTTATAGTTTATATTGATGGTATGGCTGATAGGAATACAATAAATAACTTTATTTTAAGACCGCTTTTAAAAAGTAAGGGTGCAAATAAAGGGGAAGAGGTTAGGCTTGAATATATATTAGAAAATGTAATTGAAACTGATCAAGTTCAAAAGGTTACAAAGTCCAATAAGATTATAGATGAGATACTTTACGGAGATACAGGATTATACATTGATGGATGGGATTTTTATATTTTTAGTGAAACTAAAGGGTTTGATAAAAGGGGAGTTGAAAATCCCAAAACTGAGGCGGTAGTAAGAGGACCCCAAGAAGCCTTTAATGAAAATCTTCGTACAAATGTAACTTTACTTAGAAGAAGTATAAAAAATAAAGGTTTTACAACGGAATTTATTAAAATAGGTAAACAAAGCAATAAGCTTTGTGCCATTTGTTATATCAATGGATTAATAAATCCTGCAATAGTGACTGAAGTAAAAAGAAGATTAAATGGAATAGATACAGCAGAAATAGAGAGTTCGGGTATGGTTGAACAATTTATTGAAGATAGTCCAATGAATTTAGTTCCGACGATACTTTCTACAGAAAGACCAGACAAAGCAAGCCTGAATATGCTAGATGGTAAAGTTGCTATAGTTGTAGATGGTTCGCCATTTGTTTTGGTTGCACCTATAACCGTAATTGATATATTCCATTCTCCAGAAGATGTTACAGTTAGATGGCAATATGGAACTTTAATTAGATTTGTAAGGGTATATGCCATATTAGTAGCTATGCTTTTGCCAGGTTTATATATAGCAGCAACAAACTTTCATCAAGAAATGATACCAACAGAGATATTAATAGCTATTGCAAAGGCTAGAGAAAATGTACCTTTCCCCACTATAATAGAAATTTTATTAATGGAATTATCATTTGAACTTATACGTGAAGCAGGAATTAGAGTGCCAGGCATGCTTGGAAATACAATTGGCATAATTGGGGCATTAATATTAGGTCAGGCGGCAGTTCAAGCAGATTTAATAAGTCCAGTAATAATAATTATAATCGCAACAACTGGGCTTGGAAGCTTTGCTATACCAGACTTTTCTTTTGCTTTAGGAATAAGGTTATTGAGAATATTATTTATTTTAGCAGGATACTCTTTGGGCTTTTATGGCATAACACTAATGCTGGTAGTAGTTGCCTCTTTAGGTTTTGATATAAAATCTTTTGGGGTACCATTTTTCTCGTCATATGCACCTAAAGTTAGAAAAAGCTTTGATAAGGTTATCAGATACCCCGTTTGGAAGCAAGAGTTTAGACCAGATGAGTTTAATCCTTTAAATGTAAGACAGCAGCCTAAAATCTCAAGAAAATGGACTGAACAATGTGAGGATAAGAAAAATGAATAAAGAGGGTAAGTTTGGAACATTTGAGATGGTAACATTGGCAACTCCAGGATTATGTGCGAAAATCTTATATACCAGTACGTCCTCTGCAGTTAAAGAAGTTGGCACATTTGCTTGGTTTATGACTATTATATCGTGTATTACAGCTATAATATTTTTTGATTTAACTTGTGTTCTTTTAAGCAGGTTCCCTGGTGAAGACATATTTAGTGTTTATGAGAGGGTGTGGGGTAAATTTATAGGAAAGTTAGTAGCAATATTGTATTCAGCTTTTTTGGTATTTTATTGTGCTTCAAATTCAAGAGAATTTCTTGAAATGATAAAAAGCTATAATTTGCCTGATACTCCTTCAAGCATTATTATTGGAAGTTTAATTGCAGTTTCAGCTTTAATTTGTTATAAGGGAATTGAGAATATATCTAGACTTTCATATATAATATTTTATTTACTTTTAATAGGAACTTCTATAATACTAGCTTTAGCTATTCCATATTATAATTTTAATTACATTAAGCCGTATTTGGGCTATGGTCTAGGTAAAACTGTATATATAGGGTTTTTAAGAAGTTCAGCTTATCAAGAAGTTATGACGCTGGCTGTAATAGTAAAGTCATCACATAATCTAAAGGATTTAAGAAAAGCAGGCTTAATAAGTCTTATAATTACAGGGGTATTTTTTTCAATAACTATGTTTCTTTATGTGAGCGCCTTTGGTTATATGCTTGCAGGAGAAAATGTATCTGGAATATTTCAATTATCAACAACTATATATTACAACAGATATTTTCAAAGGATAGAAGCTATATTTCTTTTTATATGGGTTTTAGTTTCAATAATTAATACATCATTATCATTATATATGGCTGTAACTATTTATTGTAAAGGCTTTAATATAAAAGAGCATACAAGATTGATACTACCATTTTGCTTTTTAGTATATATGGGATCATTAATTCCAAATAACTTTTCAGAAGTAATTGATATCAACATGCGTATTATACGTCAATATAGTTTTGGAATGCCACTTGTGTTTCCGGCTTTAACATTATTAATTTCCATAATATTAAAAAAGAAGGCGGAAAAAAATAATGTATAAGAGAATACTAAGTATATTATTATGTTTAATATTATTGGTTACTTTTACAGGATGCATTGAATCCTCCGAAACTGATGATAACGTTTATGCAATAAGCATTGGGCTCGATAAAGGAAATAATAATAAAGTTATAGTGACAATACAATATCCAACATATAGGGATGGTGGTGGTGTAAGCGGTACAAATAGTTCAGCCAATAGCAGTTTAGGTGCTAATGTGCATTCTATCGAGTCACCAAGTGTATTGCAAAGTGTAAATCTTTTTAATATGGCAATATCAAGAAAGGTATCACTTAAACATGTTAAAATGCTTGTTATTTCGGAGGAACTTGCAAGAAAGGGCATCGCACAATATGTTGTACCTTTAGCTAGATTTAGAGAACTTAGAAGAAGTATGTCTGTAATTATAACAAAAAATAAAGCTGTAGATTTTATAAAAGATAACAAGGCGAATATAGGTAATAGTGTTACAAAAACAATAGAATTAATGGAGGTACAGTCTAAGACTACTGGTTTTTTTCCGGTAACAAAGTTACATGAGTTCTATAAAGAGTTAAGCATGTCATATGGTCAGGCATATGCAGCTTATACAGGAATAAACGATTTAACTAAACTTAAATTTAATAAAGCCAATAATGATGGTTCTCAACTTATGATAAATGAAAATTATTTGCCGGGAGAACTTCCGAGAAGTGGTATTGCTAAAAGGGAGTTTGTTGGAACAGCAGTTTTTGATGGAGATAAGATGGTTGGAGCATTAAACCCTTGGGAAACAAGATGTTTGCTTATGATTACAAATAAATTTAATAAGGGAGTATTTACAATCGATGACAAACTTTCTCCAGAAAATGCTATAGCTATAGAATTAAAATTGGCACGTAAAACTAAGATAAAGGCTAGTTTTAAAGACGATAAGCCGAATGTTGACGTTGACTTGTATCTTGAAGGGGATATTGGTGGAATCCAAAGTAGAATAAGTTATGAAAGGCTTGATTTAATGCAAAACTTAAATCATCAGATAGAAGTATACATAAAAAAACTTATGGATAAAACCATAGAAAAAACTCAAAAAGATTTTAAATCAGATGTTTTTCAATTTGGAGAAGAATTTGTAACATATTTTCCAACAATACAAAAATGGGAGGATTATAACTGGCTTAAACATTATCCAGAAGCAAAAGTTAATGTTAATGTAAAAGTAGAGATTAGAAGAACAGGACTTAGAACAGGTCGCTTTCATATTTTTTCAGATAACGGTAAGGATTAAGGGATGTGTAGCATATGAATTATTTACTTTCTTTATTCATTATAGCTGTAGGATATTATACAATAACATATGGAGTTCACCTATGGAAGAATGAAAACAATAAGCTTGGAAGTGTTGGGACAATTATTATAGCTATAGTTGGAACCGTGGTGCCTATAATTGTTTTGTTTGTTAAGGGTTAATTTTATTGGAGAGAGGCGGTTTAGTCTCTCCAATTTTGGGTTATACAGTTATTTTTAAATCCGCGCCTATAACTCCTATAATTTCATTGTTTGAATCTAATATTGGCATTGATACAGTAACACATGGGTTAGAGGTTATAGAAGATATATAAACATTTGAAATGTAATCTTTACCGTGTATACTTTCCTTAAACCACTGTCTCACATTAGCATTAGCTATACCATTTGGTGGGTTTGAATAAATAAATTTACCCTTGGCATTGTTTGTCCATATTGCTTCTATAAGTGAATGCTTATTTGAAAATTCAAGAAGTATCTGTTTGTGGGTATTTTCATCCAAAGAAGTAAGCTTATTATCGTTAAGTAAATTAGTTTTTATTAGATTTATAGTTTCATTACATTTGTTTTTTACTTCTTTAGTATTAAGTTTTATTACATCGTCTTCAATTTTTTTAGAAAAAGAGCTTAAAGAAGTTGAAGTATTAGTTAAGAAATTTTTCATTTTTATTAAATCTTTAATATTTTCATTTTGAATTTCAACAGAGCTATACATATTAGTTACATTTGAACTTATATCATCGAAACTAGCATGTATATTATTAAATTCAGAACTTACGGTTTCAATTGACTTGGATTCCCTTTCCGTTGCACCTAATATTTCACTTACACAAGTTAAAATATCATCAACAGAATACTTTATTTCATTTAAAACCTTCTCTATGTTTTTAGAGTAAGTTACACTCTTCTCCACATTTTCTTTATTTGGAATGGCAGCATTTACAACTATATCAACTTGAGCTTGAATTTTTTCTACTAGCTTAGATATTTCAGAAACAGATTCCGTACTATTGTCTGCAAGTTTACCTATCTCGGAAGCAACAACACTAAAACCCTTACCAGCTTCTCCAGCACGGGCAGCCTCAATTGAAGCATTTAAAGAAAGCATACGTGTTTCGTTTGCAATAGCGTTAACTGTATTGAGTATAGAGTTTATTTCCGTGGAAATTTGTTTTAACTCATTAATACCGTCAACTGTTTTATCTGTAGATGCTTTAATTTCCTTGATAGTAGTGACAATTTGCATTATTTCATTTAAGCCACTCATAATAGTTTGTTGGGATTTATCAGAAGCAGCAGATATGTTTTCAGAAGTAATTTTTACATTTTCAAATAAAGATAAAATTTCTTTTATTTTATCAAGTGTAGTATTAACTTTTTCATAACTTATATTATTTATAGCCGAAAGATTTTTAGCATCTTTGTAAAGTAATTCAGTAGAAGAAGATGTGTTTTCTATCGTTAATGATAAATCATCTGTTACTGATGAGATTTTACTAAATAGTACTTGAAATTTAAAATTTTCTTTAAGTAGTTTTTTCCTAAGAGAATCAATTAACTTTAAATGGGAATTAGCATGTTTATCATTTATTGAAAAGTAGTAGTTGTCATCTAATAATTTAGATAAATAGTTAGAAGTAGCTTTTTTACTTTGTTGAAGTATTAAGCTAAATACAATAATGCATATGATTATACCCATTAACAAGCCTAGAGAAAAATAAATCAAAGTAAACCCTCCTTGTTTGTAAAAAAATCAAAATGAAGTATTTGTTACAATTTTTATATATTATGAAGTTTATTGTTAATAATATTTGCACATCTTTAAACAATTATTAAAATTTACAAAGATTATACCATAAGTTATCAATTGAAACAATGACATGTGAGAGAAAATTATTGATAAGTACAGTTCCAGTGAAGTATAATACTAAACATAATATAATATGCGTATGGTAATAAGATGAAAAAACATATAAATATTGGAGGAGCTATGGATAATAGTAAGAAGTATGTAGATTCGTTTAGCAAGGTATGGCACAAAGTTCTTAAATTTTCATATGGTAATCAAGTTAGTGAGAAATTTAAAGAATTGAAGCAGTTATCGCATATAGAAATAAGTATAATATCACTAATTTACAATAACCCTGATATAATAATTAGAGAAATATGTGATGAAATAGACGTTCCTAAAAGCTCAATGACTAGTATGATAGATAGATTGGAGAAGAAGAATTATTTAATAAGGGTGATTTCAAAACGTGATAGACGTTCTTTTGGTTTAAAACTTACTGAAGAGGGAATGAAAATTCAAGAGCAGCATGAAAAGTATGAGGAAGAAATATTTAATTTTATTATTAATTCTTTGGATACAGAAGAGGAAAAGGAAACATTTATAAGGCTTACAGATAAAATAGCCAATAATATGAAGGAATTTTTTTAGAAAAGATTCATGTGGTTTAATCCATATGAATCTTTAATTTTCTAGTAAAGATATAAAAAAAGTACTATTGACAATATAATACGAAAGTAGTACTATAATCAAAGTAGTACTAATTTCGTACTATATTAATTATTAGAAGGTGTTTTTATGAAGAGAGGAAATTACGGTTTAGATGCTCCATTGTGTATAATTTGTTTTTTAGTCGTAGGTATAATTTTAAGTGCACTAGCTATTTTTATAGGAAATATTTTTTTAAAAGTTTTATTTTTTATCATTAGTTTTTGGTTTATTTTTAGTGGAATGGGTATGATTTTTAGCAGTAAGATTGGTAAGTATATCTTAAGAGATAGGATTATAAGTAAATTGGGTATCGATGGTGAAGAAAACATTCTTGATGTAGGATGTGGAAGAGGTTTAATGATTAATGGGATTGCACAAAAGTTAAGAGCTGGAAAGGCATATGGAATAGATATATGGAGTTCAAAAGATCAATCTAGGAATAGTAAGGATGAACTATTGAAAAATGCACGCATAGAAGGTATAGAAAATAAGCTTGAAATAGTAAATGCAGATATGAGAAAAATGCCATTTGAAGATAAGTATTTTGATGTAATTATATCAAGTTTGGCTATTCATAATATAAGTGATAGGGAGGAAAGAAAAAAGGCCATAAAAGAAATAGCTAGGGTAACAAAAGAAAATGGTAAAATAGCTATATTAGACCTTGCAAATGTTGATGAATATGGTAGCATTTTAAAACAAAGCGGATTTACTATTAAAGAAATTACTAAAAATCAATATTTAATGTTTCCTCCAGTAAAAGTGCTTTATGCGGTTAAAGATTAATTAAAGTATTTTATGTTATGTGGAGATATAGTAAGCAAGAAAAAGCTTACTATATTTCATTAAGTAATTGTTCTTTACATTTCTCTAAGTTTTTTAATTGTTCTTCACTTAAAGAAGGATATTGCAGATTTAATTTATCTAAAGTATTTATAACGATTTCTGATACTGCAAGCCTAGCAAACCATTTTTTATCACTTGGGATAACGTACCAGGGCGCATCTTTACTAGCTGTTTTCGATATAGTTTCTTCATAGTATTTTTGATATTCATCCCAATATTGACGTTCTTTTATATCAGCATCTGAGAATTTCCAATTTTTTGATTTGTCGTCTATTCTAGCTAGTAGTCTTCTTTTTTGCTCATCCTTAGATATATGTAGGAATATTTTAATGGGAATTATACCGTTATTAAACAAATATTTTTCAAAATTATTTATTTCGTCATATCTTTTGTCCCAAATATCATCCGTAATAAGTTCATCAGGTATATTTTCATTTTTTAAAAGCTTATGTAATCTTACAACTAGAACTTCTTCGTAGTAAGAACGGTTAAAAATTTGAATTTGTCCTCTTTCTGGTAAATGTACAGAAGCTTTTCTTAAGTAATCATGTTTTAAATCTTCACTAGTAGGTTGCTTAAAACTAAAAACCTTTGTGCCCTGTGGATTGAGTCCAGACATTACGTGTTTTATAGCACCATCTTTTCCTGCTGTATCCATGGCTTGGAAAATAATTAAAATTCCATATTTCCCTTGGGCGTAAAGTTTATCTTGAAGTTCTACCATTTTTTTAATGTTATTTTCAAGCTGTACCTTAGCTTCTTCTTTGGAATTAATTTCATAAGTACAGTCTGTTTTTATGTCTTGAAGTTTAAAGTATGAATTATTTTCAATTTTTAATTTTGATAATTTCATAGACAACACCCCTTACTAAGGATATTTTATCATGGATTATTTAAGTTAACAATTCATGATAAAATATCCTTAGTAAGTTGTTAGAAAATAATTTGGTGTGACAGTAAAGCATTCCTATTAAGGATTAGAAGTTTGATTGCTTTGAGAATTTTTCATAGCATCTCTTAATTTTTGGTTGATAGTATCAGCTTGTGCTTGAGTAATTACACCGCTAGATACTAGTGAACTTAATTGATTTTTTCTATTACCACCATTTGCATGATTACTGTTTTGACTATTTTGATTGCTGTTTTGTTGTCTTGGTTTATTCATGTTTTGTGTTACTTCAGCTAGAATTTTATCTGATTGGTCTTGAGTTATTGTTTTATCAGCAACTAATTCTTTAAGTACAGTTTCATATCTTGTTTTCATAGCTGATGGGTTAAAGTTTCTATTTCCTTTATTATAGGCATGTCCATTACTAGACGCTGTTGCTGAAGATGTAGAAGATGTTTTATTAGAACTACATCCAGTAAGAGCAATAATTGAAATACTTGCAGCTATAAAAATTGACATTAATTTTTTTATATTTGATCTTTTCATTTTAGTTATTAGCCTCCATGTGCTTATTATTTAATTGTTATTATAATAATTAAAACTTAAACAACACTTAAATAAAAATAAAATAAGCATAAAATTTATATAACTTAAAATTTATGCTCATAATTGTTATTTTCCCCATAGAAATTTATTGACTTTATATTTATAATAATAGCATATTAACTTTTGGATAAAAAAAGGAGGTACTTAAAATGAAAGCGCTTAGAGTTATAGGTGGAGTTATAGTGTTTTTTTGGGTTTTAGGACTTGTATTTAGAATGAGTGGATTTTTAATACATTGGCTATTAGTAGCAGCAGTTGCAGTTTTTATATATGACTTCTTAACAGGAAAAAGACGATAAGTAATATGTAAAGTTGAAAAGCGCCATAAATTTTATGACGCTTTTTTTATTAGTTGTAGGAGCCATAATATCATAAAATTTCAAGAATAAGAAAAATTAAAATGCACATGCTAAGTGTTAGAAAAAAGTATAAATTAGCGAAAGGTGGAATTAATTTGAACATTCTTAAATGGATAGGCGCAGTAGTTTTGTTTTTCTGGATTTTAGGAATCATATTTAGAATAGGAGGTATGTTTATACACTGGCTTTTAGTTATAGCTGCAATAGTATTTATTGTTGATTTTTTTATGGGAAAAAAGACTTTACAGTGATGCAAGGTTAAATAAATGAACAATGCAGGATTAGGGATATGCTGCTTGAAAAATCGAAATTATAAATATCAAGGTTATTCTGACAAAGCACAATTTGAAAAGCAGAGTACAGATGACAGAGTACAGTGAATGATGATTTACCTTTCGCTTTGCTTAGGTAAATCTTGAACTTAATGCTGTCAGCTTCGCTGAGCGCCATACATAGATCAATTGCGCAGCAATAAAAAATAAGTTTTCAGATTTTTCGTAGCGATAGCGGAGAAAAATCAACCATCACTCTACTCTCTGCTCTTTACTCTCTACTATGATTCAAATTCAGTTTGGTCATTATTATTGTAGTGCTAATTAAAAACTTTATAAATCCCTTTTACAGCCTTTTCAAAATCGGCATTTTCAACTCCAACTGTTACATTTATTTCACTAGAACCTTGATCTATCATTCTTATATTTACATTTTCACTTGAAAGTGCAGAGAATATTTTTGAAGCTATTCCTGTGCTTTTTGCCATGCCACGTCCAACTGTAGCAACAAGAGCCATGTTAGGATGTATTTCTATAGAATCAGGGCTACATTGTCTTTTAATCTCATCTATAACTTTAGAACATTTATTCTTTAACTGAGAATCTTCTATAACAAGAGAGACAGAGTCAACGCCAGAAGGCATGTTTTCAAAAGAAATACCATACATTTCAAGTATAGAAAGAAGCCTTCTGCAGAAACCAATTTCGGAATTTAAAAGAGCTTTTTCTATTGCTATTACAGTAAAATCTTTTTTACCTGCAATACCTGTTATTGTACCAAAACGAGTAGCCTCCGAAGTATCACTTACAATTAAAGTTCCAGCATCCTCTGGTTTATTTGTGTTTTTAATATTTATTGGTATTCCAGCATCTCTAACAGGAAATATAGCTTCTTCATGGAGAACTGTGGCACCCATGTAAGAAAGCTCTCTAAGTTCTTTATACGTAATTTTTTCTATAGTCTTAGGATTTTCAACTATTCTTGGATCAGCCATTAGGAAACCTGATACATCTGTCCAATTTTCATATAAATCAGCTGCAACACCAGCGGAAATTATTGATCCTGTTACATCAGAACCACCCCTTGAGAAGGTTTTTACATTTCCATCAGCACCTGAACCATAAAAGCCAGGTATAACTGCTTTATCACATTTTAAAACTTTCTCTTTTATATTTGAGTAAGTTTTTTCTTCATTTAAATTTCCAGATTCATCGAAGAAGATGATATCAGCAGCATCGATAAATTCAGCATCTAGATATTTTGCAAGTATTCTGCCGTTTAAGTATTCCCCTCTACTTGCGGCATAATCACTTGAAGCCCCATTTTCTATATCTGTTCTTACCTTTTCAAGATATGAATTTATGTCTATAGCTACGTTTAGTTCGTTTACTATTTCTATGTATCTTTGGCAAATAAGTTTAAATACATCGTCAAAAGGTATTCCATTTTGTACGTGTGTATGGCAAAGGTATAAAAGATCTGTAATTTTATAGTCTTTGCTGTTTCTTTTGCCAGGAGCAGAAGGTATTATGTATTTCCTACTCTTATCGGAAGTAATTATTGACTTTACTTTTTTAAATTGATTTGAGTCAGCCAGTGAACTACCACCAAATTTTGTAACTACTAGATTATTCATGTTTAACCACCCTTTTTATAATTGTTGTTTATATATTTAGAATAGCTTATAATTATTCATTATACTATAAGAAAAAATAAATTTCTTCAAAAAACATAAATAATTTGTAGGATATTTGTATTTTAAATGTAAATAAGTGCCTATGTTTAAATGAGTGTGAAAATCAACACTTATTTAAAACATGGACTAGTAAATATATGTAGATAAAAATTTAAGTTAATGGTATTATTAAAGATATACCACTATGAAACTTGAACTGGTATATCTATAAAGAATATTAATTTAAATTTTATTTTATAAGGAGTAATCAAATGGAAGATAAGGTTTTGGCGCTAGTAAATGGCAGAGAAGTAACAGAAAAAGAACTTGATGAAATTGCAAAAAGATTTCCAGAGGATAGAAAGAAATACTTTGTTGGTGAAGAGGGTAAAAAAAGACTTTTAGATGAAGTAGTAGCTTTTGAGCTTATTTATACTGATGCAATGGAATCTGGTCTTATGGAAGAAACTTTTTATAAAGAACAAATAGAAAATGCGAAAAAGCAAATATTAACACAGATGGCAATAAGCAAAATTTTTGGTGAAGTTGCCGTAGCAGAATCAGAAGTTGAAAGATATTATGAAGCAAATAAAAGCATATTTGAAGATCCTGAAAAAGTAAGTGCTAAACATATATTAGTAAATACTGAAGAAGAAGCTTTAAAGATAAAAAAGGAAATAGAAGCTGGAAAAACTTTTGAAGATGCAGCTAAAGAATATTCAAGTTGCCCATCAAAAGAAAGAGGCGGAGACCTTGGTGCTTTTGCAAAGGGACAAATGGTTCCAGAATTTGAAAAAGTAGCATTTGAACAAGAAATTGGGGAAGTTGGAGAACCTGTAAAGACACAATTTGGATATCACATAATTAAAGTTGAAAATAAAATTCCAGCATCACCAAGACCATTTGAAACTGTAAAAGATATGATAAGGCAAAGACTTATGGAAGAAAGACAAAGTATGAAATACAGCTGGTATGTTGATCAACTTAAGGATAAATACAAAGTAGAAATAAAGTAGAAATAAATCAATTTAAAATTAATGCGAAGTAAGTGTAATTTAGGATATTAAAGGTTTATATGAACCATCCTTAATTACACTTACTTCGCATTTTTTGATATTGCTTATGTGATTAGAAACGAGTATAATATTATTACATATATGGAATAATATGTTAATTGGGGAGGGGACTTATTGGAAGAGCAAGAAGGAACTTTAGAATTGAAAGAAATTTTTCGCATTATTTCAAGAAGAAAAAAGCTTATATGTATAATAAGTATTTTAGCTGCTACTTTATCAGGAGTATTAAGTTTTTTTGTAATTAAGCCTACATATCAATCAGAGACAAGCATTATTGTAGGAAGGCCTGAAAGCCAATCTGAAAATGAAAAACTTGATAATAATGATATTATAATGTATCAAAATTTGATTAAAACTTATACTGAAATAGTTACTTCAAAACCTGTATTAGATGAAGCTATTTCTACACTTGATGTAAAACTAAGTGAAGAACAGTTAAAAAAGGCTATAAAAGTTACTTCACAAGAGGGAACTCAAATTCTTCAAATTAATATAACTAGCGATAGTGCAAGTGATGCTTACAAAATAGCAAATGCTATAACCAATTCTTTTATAGACAAGTCAACGGACATATTTCCATCTTCAGGAGTGAAGCTTTCCGTTATGGATGAAGCAGAGGTGCCTAAAGAACCAATAAAGCCAAAAAAGATTTTTAATATAATAATAGCATTTGCTTTAGGACTTTTTATTTCTATTGTTATAGCCTTTATACTAGAATATATGGACAACACAGTAAAGTCTGAAGATGATGTAAGCAGGTATTTACAAATTCCAGTCATAGGCATAATACCAGATCAGCCAGATATGAAGTTATAGGAGGAAAATGATGTCGGTTTTTATAGTAGAAAGTAAACCAAAGTCTCATGTATCGGAAGCATATAGAACTCTTAGAACTAATATACAATTTTCAACTTTTGACAACGAAATTAAAAGTATACTTATAACAAGTGCTGGACCATCAGAAGGAAAAAGTACAACAGCTGGGAACTTAGCTTTTGCCATGGCTCAAATCGGTAAAAAAGTTATTTTGTTGGATTGCGATTTAAGGAAACCTTCAATTCATAAGAAATTTTCAATATCAAATAAAAACGGTTTATCAGATTATCTTATAGGAGAAGTTAATTTTGAAGATACTGTTGTAAAATATTCCGATAACTTACATGTAATTCCTTGTGGTACAATACCTCCAAATCCGGCAGAAATGATATCTTCAAATAAACTAAAAAATTTTATACAAGAATGTAAGGAACTATATGATTGTGTTATTTTAGATACTCCTCCGGTAATAGCTGTGACAGATGCACAGATTATAGCATCGGAGGTAGATGGAGTTTTGCTTGTAGTAGCTGCAGAACAGACGGATAAGAGTGCTATGTTAAAGGCTAAAGAACTACTTGAAGATTCTAAGGCAAATATAATAGGCAGTGTATTAACTAAGGTTAAAATTAAGTCTAGTTATGGATACGGTAAAGCTTATTATTATGCAGAAGAGAATAGGTGTAATAAAAAATCAAAAATAAAAAAGAAAGGCTATGTCTTAAAAGAATGTTGATATGAGATTATGAAATTAATGGACTCTAAGAATTGCTCATAAAAGCAACACATCACATCAGTATTCTTTTAAAAATAGCTAAGCATACTATAAGGAAGATATGTTTTAAATAAGTTAGAAAATCAACACTTATTTAAAACATATGCAAAAGAAAAAATGATATATACTGTTGTAACATAAAAAGTATAAATAAAGTAGAAGATTTTGTTCATTTATACGAAAAAACAATATGCATTTATAAAGAGCTTTAATAAAGTTAGTTTGTAATATATAATTTTTGTTAGTTAAGTTAAAATTATATTTTATAAGGTAAATTTATGAAGTTTAGGGGATATGATAATGGATAGTGCTACAAAAAATAATCAGTCAAGCATAATAATAAATAAGATGGTAGAAAAAGCATTTAATGGAGTAAAAGCAGTAAAGATACAGGAACTAAAAGAAGGTTTTTTTAATGCAGCGTATTTAATAGAGTTAGAAAATAAAGATGAAGTTGTATTAAAGGTTTCATCAGCTAGAGGTACTTTAATTATGACACATGAAAAAAACATAATGTTTACTGAAACTGATGTTATGAATATGCTAAAAAGAAAAACAGACATACCAATTGCCGATGTGATTTATTATGATAATAGTCATAATATATGTGAATCGGACTACTTTTTTATGTCTAAAATTCCTGGTGAGAGCTTAAATTCTATTTCAGACAAGCTTGAAAAAGAAAGTAAAACTCATATTGATTATGAATTAGGAAAACTTAATAGAAAGATTAATGGCATAAGTGGGAAAAAGTTTGGATATTATGCTCAACCTAATAAGCAGGGAACTAACTGGTATGAAGTATTCTTTAGTATTGTAAATGATGCTATCAATGATGCAAAAACTTTAAATATTGATATTGGAGTAGAATATGATAGTATAAAAAAGTTACTACACGAAAATAAGAATATATTTGAAGAAGTTAAAATTCCTAAACTTGTTCATTGGGATTTATGGGCAGGTAATGTTTTTGTCCAAAATGGAAAAATTACAGGACTAATTGATTTTGAAAGATGCCTTTGGGCTGATGAGCTTATGGAAGTTGGATTTAGATCATATAATTATAGTGAAAACTTTTATAGAGGCTATGGAATCTTAAAATTAACTGAAACACAAAGCTTACGCGTAAGATGGTATGATTTATATTTGTTTTTAATTTGTGTTTTAGAATGCGATTATAGGAAATACAAGGAACGTGATATATATAATTGGGCAAAACAAAAAATAATTGAAACAACAAAATTACTTAATGGTTAGCTGAAATAGAGCTGGTGCGCTAAAAAATTGTTTAAACGCATTTTTAAATGTTTCTAACCAACTAAATCAGAGTACAGAGTACAATGAAGGATGATTTACCTTTCCTTACGTCAGGTAAATCTTAAACTTAACTGTTGTCGGCTTCACTGATAACAGTAATAAAGTGATTGCGTAAGCAACCAAAAAATAAGTTTTAAGATTTTCTGTAGCAAAGCGGAAGAAAATCATCCTTCTTTGTACTCTGTACTTTATACTTTGTACTTTGGTTTAATGCTAATTAGTAGTTGATTAACTGATAAATCACAATAAACTTTTCCAGAAGTATCGTTATAAGTAAAACGAAGATAAGTGGAGTAAATTATAAAAAAAGTATGATAATTTTAATATTTAAAGGGAAATAGTAAAAACAGCGTATAAAAGTATGTTATCATATTTAACGTTGTCACTAAACGACAACAAATCACATTAAATCTTGAAAAACGAAAAAAATAAAAAAAGTAGTTGACAAGATGAGACAAAG
>NZ_JAEACT010000001.1 GCF_021432385.1 Clostridium hydrogenum
TCACATTATTTACATGTACTCATCTATATCTTTTTCCTGCTTCAGTTCTTCTACTAAGTGTTTTAGTTCTTGATCTCTATTCTTATCCATAATAAGCATTACATTTCCTGCATTAACAACTATTAAATCTTTAACACCAAAACAAATTATAAGGTTGTCTCCGCCAAATATGGAACAATTCTCTGTATCCTCTAAAAACACATTTTTACTTACACTATTTTGATTATTATACTGCTTAAGAAATCTAGAAAGAGAACTAAAGTTACCGATATCATCCCAGGCAAAAGTAGCTTTAACTATATATGCTTTTCTAGTCTTTTGCATAATTCCAAAATCAACGGAAATTCCGTCAATAAGTTCATACTGTTCATTTATCACTTCGCGTTCATTTTCAGTACCAATGGCCTCATATATATCCTTCATGCTTTTATACATTTTAGGAAGATATTTTTCCATTTCTCTTAAAAAAGTATCTGCTCGCCATATAAACATACCACTATTCCAGAGATAATTTCCTTTACTTAATAAATCTTTCGCCACTTCTATATTGGGTTTTTCAAGAAATCTTTCAACTTTATATATTGATTCATAGTTTAAAATTTTTTCTCCCATTTGAATATATCCGTAACCTGTCTCTGGCCTAGTTGGAGTAATTCCTATTGTTACAAGTCCTCTTCTTTTTTCAACTATTTCAATGCCTTGTTTAATTGTATTTATAAATTCCCCTTCACCTTCAATATAGTGATCTGAAGGCAGCACTATCATAGTTGCATCATTATCACGTTTTAAAAGCTTTATAGCTGAAAGGCCTATACATGTAGCAGTCTCCTTATTCTCCGGCTCTGTAAATATATTATCGCTCTTTAGCTCTGGAAGTTCATCGTGGATTCTATTAATATAGTTTTCATTTGTCACAATATATATATTATCTTTATTAACTAAAGTTTTAATTCTATCCACAGTATTTCTTAAAAAGCTTTTATTATCTACAATTTTTAAAAACTGTTTTGGGTTCGCCCTCCTAGACAAAGGATATAATCTTGTTCCTTTCCCCCCTGCTAGTATTAATGCATATAACAAAAAAAACACCACATCATTTATTGCTCTTCACTTCATAATATGAAGAATAGCTTAATGTGGTGAAAATTCATTTAATATTTTACTCTATAGATATACTAGCTCAACTATTAAAATTTATTTGTACCATAATGCCTATAAGACGGCATTTTGGTACAAATAAATTTTAAGTTTCACAATAGTATATCTTTGTAACCCTTAATTCCTATAGTCAAATTTACATGTTATACTTATCTTCAGCTGTTGGCGCATGTATCTGTATTTTGGCATAATATCTTTTTCTTTTAGTATAAACAGAAAAACGAAACAAGAAAATAATTATGGCTACGACAATGCCTATAATTATATAGAATAAAGGAATAATAAAATCAAACTTCTGATTCATTAAATCATAAATAAAATTCATATAGAACCTCCTTTATTTTTTGGTTTCAACATTTTCTTTTTTCTATAACTATACAAAGAAATGTACAAAATTATTCCTGCTCCAATAGAAATGCACATTGAAATAATTGGCACTAACCATAATATAGTAATAACTATTTCTCTCATTCAATATCCCCTCTAAATATTAATTAAACATATCAATAGATTAATTTAATATATGTTTAAATTTCACTATGTCTCCTTATAACTAAACTTGTAGGAGCTACTGTAAAATCCCCAAAATTTATTATTTGCCCTGGTGATATATGATATCCTACCATTGAAGTCAATCCCGTATCCAAAGTGCCTCCTCCTGTATTAGTTGAACCATCCATTGTTTTTGCAGCAACACCAGTGCCGCCTGAAAATGATATATCTATGCCAATTTTAGAAGCTACATAATTAACCCCGGCTATAGGAACACTATTTTTTCCTGCTGGACCTATCTCTGCTTGAACAACGATAACTGTTGGTGCAGTTGTATAAGTTATAGTTATTGAATATCCTGTACTTAAATAATCATAGGTATATCCCATTGCGCCCATTAAAAGACGGTGATTTAAAGAAGTAACACCATTATCAATAACATTACCTTGGGCATCCTTACAAGTAATAGAAACACCCGTTCCACCCTTAATGGTAATATCAACTGGATCTCTTACATAATAAGTATTTCCTGATGTTGGTACAGATAAGTTACCACTATTAACACCAATCGATGGATATTCATCATCTAAAAATGGTTTTGAAACCTCTTTACCAAAGGCCTTAGAAATTATAACGGAGCGAGGTACTACTTGTACAATACCACTATCACCTAAATTAAATGCAAAGCAAGACTTTTCTATACGCGAATCATCATTTGTTATGGCGGTTATATTATTACTGTAGGTTGAAGGCCAGTTGAAAAAATAATCAATTTGAACATAAGTGCCATCTTCAAGATACACTAATGGATTATCATCCATTTCACATATACCAAGTGACTCATAATTTAACCTATGAATTATATTTCCATGACCATCATTAGTATCAAAGGCTATTGCTAACCCCTGCGCAGCATAAACTACAACATCATCTATCTCATTTAGCCAAGCATCTTGAAATGCAATTCCCCTAAAACATCCATACATCATTATTTTTCTTACTCTTACACAATCATATCCAATTATTGATTCCCAGCATGGTCCTGCACCTCCGTGTGCAAAAATGTAAATGGAACCTATAGTACAATCAGTACCTCCACCCATGTTACCACCTTGGCAATTAAATGCCATACATACATTTTTAGCTTGATTTATTGCTGGTTGACCTAATTCAAACCATCCCCAAGGAAGAAACATAAAATTGTCTAGTCTTAAGTTAGCACCATATTCATCAGTCAAACCATATATTGGTACTGTATAAGCAGCGTCACCAAAAGCCGGCATTAATGCACAATTTTCAAAGCTTGTTTGACCCTTAGCATTAATAGTTCCAGACACAGGATTAAGATTAACTCTGACAAATATTGATGGAGAGTAATAATATGGCACCCCCGTTTCTGTTGCCACACTGTCAGTAAGCGTTAATGTTCCTTCACTAGGGTTAACAGAAGCAACATGATTATAGTTACCATTAATGTAAATAGGTTGACCAACCCAACTTACATCAAAGGGTAAAGTACCTGAAATCTTTGTAACACTAGTTCCTTTTGTATTACAAGTTCCACACCAAGGTGTAGTATTCCAAGCAGCCGAACTCCTAAACTGAGTTCCTGCTGTTGGAGTAGTTGTACAAATGGCAATATTAAAATCCACATTTGGTATACCTTCACCATTTACATAAAAGTTTAATCCATACGGAATACAAATTGGTTTTCCAATCCAAAACGTACCAAATGCCTTCATATAAATTGAAGTGAATCCACTTACCACAGCTTCATTAATTAAAGTTTGAATTTCAACATCATCAATACAATTAGATGCTGAGCCTGTACAAACTCCATCTGACCAAGATTTCTGTGCTGCTGTAGCATTTGATGCAGCTATAACTATAGTAGCGGTGCGGCCTTTCATAAAAGTATCCCCTACACTTGAATCTGCTAACTCTAGCTTTTCCATAATCTTTACCTCCCTTTTATTATTACTTTAGGCACATTAAACAGCTTTATTAGAATCTACAAAGCGTTCTGTTTTAATCCAGCTATTTCTCCCACTGGCTTGTCTAAAAGTCGCAACTAATACTGCTGGGATTTGCATCATATTATAAATAGGAATAAATAACCCCGCCAGCAAAGTTTTATAGAAACTTTCTTTTGTATCACGCCAGTACGATATTGAAAAAACGATTCCGGGTAAAAATACAAATATAAGAATTAATATTAATAATGCTAACAATTCATTGCCTTGATATGAACTAAGCTTACTTCTCAAAATACTAGAATGATGCCAATACGTGTACAATATTAGAAACCATGAAAAAAACAATGCACAAGTTGAAAGTAAGGTAAGCCAAGGCAACATCATAAAATAAAGCACTTCCATTTTCCCAGGAAAAGATAAGTGCTTAGCTTTTGATATTTTCCCGATATATGGCATGCACTGGATACACCCCTGTGCCCATCTAGATCTCTGCTTAACAAATTTTTTATAACTAATTACACCCTGCTGATAAATGTTTTCATCTTGAACCAAGCGGGTACGCCATCCATTCAATAATAATCTTAAACTAAAATCAAAATCCTCCAATAAGCACTTACTCCAAGGTTCATCTCCAAGTGTTTCCATGGCTGATAATCGATTAAATTGACCATTTCCCGCTGCTGCAACTGTTCCTGTATATTCACGTACATTTTGCATTCTATTTATGAAAGTATAAAACTCCAAGTCTTGCATTAATGGCAAAAAATAATTCCGTGTTGATGTTCCAATTCGAACACGTGTCTGGACCATCCCAACTTTAGCGTCATTATTCATAATAACAGCAACTTTTTCAAGCACACTTCTCTTAACAAAGGTATCTGCATCCATAATCCCAAGAACTACCTTTGAATGATCAATACCCTTTTCGTTTACTATTCTTTTTACATATTCATATCCGTCATTCAAAGATGCTCCCTTACCTTTTTGAGCATTTGGTAAAACACGATTTAATACCTTTAAACGACTATCAACAATACTATTTAGTATTATGGATGTATTATCATCAGAAGCATCATCAATTACTATAAAAACAGTATTTGGCATGTCTAATGATAAAAGATTTTTTACAGTTTCATAAATAACTTTTTCTTCGTTAAGGCACGGCACAAGTATAAAAAAATGCAAATCAATATCGTCAAAATATTCTTTATCTTTTAAGTGTAGTACTTGCGGAAATAATAATAACAATGTTAACCATAAAAAATAAATTCCATCTGTTATGCATGTTATTATGAAGAAAATAAGAATTAATTGATACATATAGTATTACTCCTCCTATTTATATTTTTGTTTTTCAGAAAATAGAGAAAATTGCATATATTTTAATGAAAAGTTATTTATGTTAGGAATTTTTAATAAAATCTAGAGATTACTTAGGATTATTTTTTGTAACAAATTATATTATAAGTAAATATATAACAAATGCTTTATATATTTATGATAACTAATTTTTTATGCAAATGCAATAATATTTTTTAAAGTTATTTTATATTATGAACCATACTAAAGAAAAGATGTTTTTGCAATTAATGCCTCTTAAATTTTTTCATTACTATTTTCTTTAGTAAACAACAAGTTATCATTTAAATCTCTTACTTTCAACACATTTATCCCATTCTTGATACTTGATTTATACATTCAACTTCATTACAAATTTAATGCTGTTACAATTAAAATCGCTATAATCACAAAAACTATAACTATTCTAGTACATTAATTAAAGTTCCTAATTTTTCAATATATACTTCCATTTTATCTCCTGACTTAAGCCAACTTTGTTCAGCCTCTGGACAACCTAATATTACTCCGCTAAGTGTTCCAGAGAAATTATATCTCCTAGCTTCAATGTTAAATATTGAGAAATATAGCTTATAATTGGTGCAAATCACATGTTTTTCTAAGTAACCACTGCTCTGTACGCAATTTAAGCTCACAAGCACTTACATCATTTCCAACAGTGTACACAAATACATAAGAAAGTGCATCTTCTTTAGAAACATACTTAGCTTCTTTTCCTATAACAATAACTAGTTCTGCTTAATAATCAAATTTCTCTGCTATTTTAGGAAATTTAATCATTTGATTATGAGCAGCTAATGCATTATTAAATTTACTAAACTTAACTCTTTTAACTGTAATAGCGCTTTTAATGCCCATATTCAACTTACAGTAGATATACTAATTGATAATGATAAATCAGAGCACAATTAGTGCTTATTTGTGTTTATGAATGTATAACTTAAAAAAGGAGAGGAAACATCATACCAATGTCTCCTCCCCTTTTTTAATTGCAATACTATCTACATTACATTTGCTATTGCTTACTTTTTCTATTAATATTTCAGTCTACTTCCACATAAATATCTTTTTTTCCTATAACAACAATTAGCAGCTTTTTCATGTTACTAAGCTCAAACATTTCACTTAGCCTTTTACTTTTTTCATATCTTTGAATTTGCTCTAAACCACTTTTTCTAATTTCATCAAAAGTATTTCTGTCTTTTTCTTTTATATATTTCAATTCTACAAGCCATTCATATCTTATACTATCATCATAAGCTTTATTTTTAGACAGTAATATATCAATAAATCCATCTTCAACTTCATATTCACTATTTGCAATGTATACATTATTCATAAATATAGAGAGTATTAAAATTTTTACATGCTTTTCATCAAACTTTGCTAAATCTCTATTAGAAAGGCTGGCTAAACATTCCTTAAGATAATCTATAAATCCAGCGCAACTTCCTTTTACTGCCATTTCATTAATTGCTTGTTTTACCTTAGCATTGTCTATCTTTAAATTGTTCTTTTCAAATAACTTTATCCTAAAATATTGCCAATATATTTCCTTCATTGCTATATTAGGAACCTTAAGCGTAATACTACCTAAAAATGATTCTTTAATAGTTAACATCCCCATATAAAACAATAATGACACAAAATTTTCTTTACTCTCATACATATATTCTAAATTAAAGCGCTCAACTAAATTAGAATCCATTTCTTCATTTGTCAAAATACTTTCTATTGTTTCTTCATCCTTAAAATTAAATGCTAAATTTTCTAATTTTTTATAATCTGTTTTTATATTTAAATCAAGCATATTTTTAGGATACTTATTATGCTTAATTAAACTATCTAAAAAATATAAAACCATATTTGGATTAAATACACGACTCTCACCATCTTCACTAAATAGGTACCCATTGTAATACTGCTTCATATCTAAAATTAATGTTCCTTTATTAAAATTATTAATTTTACTTTCATCTATTAATAATTTCAACTCTTCCTCTGTAAATCCCATCATTTCGTTATAATATCTATCAAGTGTCAAATTTTTTGTTATATTAAAACCACTAGTTAAATCATCTAATAAAATTGGACTAACTCCTGTCATAAATATCCTATCTACAACAGTTGTTGTTAAAATCTTTAATGACTTATAAAAAGTTCTTATATGCCCTTGACTTGAAACAACATCATAATATAATTCTTCATCAGAAGTAATTAAATCGTTAGCAAAATTATCATATTCATCAATTAATACAAATATCTTTTTGTTTATTTCATTTACTTTTCGCGCAATATAATTAACAGCTGAAATTGAGTCATTGTATTTTTGTTTATCCCTACTAAACTTTAAAGTAGTTTCATATTTATTTACAAAATCTTTAGCAGAATCTATAACGCTTTTTTCAAAACTATCTATTAAATTTAACTTACCTTTATCTGTTGTTACATTGGAAAAATCTAATTTTAACACAAAATAAGAAGTTTTTTTAGGTGTTGGTTTTTTCCCTATGTATAAATCACCAAATAGTTTATCAAATTCATCCTTTTTATTAATATCATAGTAGTTACCAAGCATTGATAAAAACAGGCTTTTTCCAAATCTTCTAGGTCTTATAAAGAATTGATATGATGCGTCGTTCTCTAAAGTTTCAATATACTTAGTTTTATCTATATAAATATATTTTTCGGTTATCAATTTTTCAAAATTTGATTCCCCATATGGTATTTTAAAATCACTCATCATATCACCTAACCTTGCTTGTTTTATTAAATTAATCTTTCACTATACATTATATCAAATAGTAATTGGTTTTAAACAAAGAACTATAAATGAATTCTAATGTTCTTATAGAAAGTAGTAACTTATTTCACGGATACACACTTGTTACCTTTTATGTAAAATCTCCAAAGATAATCCTTTGCCTCTTCTGCATAATCTATTCCTACTCTTTTTGCCTCAACTATTTCGAAAGGTTCATTTTCGGCTTCCTCAAAATAAAGTTCGTCTCCACATAAATCCATTTTATTTTCTTTCTTTGTAATATCCATTGCCAAGCAAAGCTTAGAAGGCCCATTAGTTAAATTTTTAAGCTGATATTTTGAAAGTTCACTATATGTTTTTTTAAATCTTCTCTCACTCATAGTTTCTATTCCGGAAATTGGCTCCATAGCTCTTATAAGAACTCCTTCTGGAATACCTTCCTTCATAGCAACTACATTCATGCAATAATATAGTCCATATATAAAGTACACATAAGAATACCCTGCAGGTCCATATAATGCCTCAGTTCTTGGTGTTTTCCTGCCGCCATAAGCATGTGCCCCTTTATCCTTTACTCCCCTATAAGCTTCCGTCTCCACAATTTTGCCAGAAGTTTTAATGCCATTCACTTCATGGACAAAGGTTTTTCCTAAAAGCTCCTTAGCTACAACTATCGTATCTCTTCCATAAAATTCTCTTAGTAATTTCAAAATATCACCCCTTTAAGAAACAGAGTACAGATGACAGAGTACAAAGTACAGTGAATGTTAATTTTCTGTTGTTACAGAAAATTTTAAAACTTAATGGGCTGACGCCCAAACCTCTAACTCAGCGAAGCTGAACTTATAAGTTCAAAGATTTACTCGACGCAAGGAGAATAAATCATCCTTCACTGTACTCTCTACTCTGTCCTTTAAAATAGTCCTTTACTAAAGTACCTGTCTCCTCTATCCGGGAAAAGTGTTACTACATTCCCACTATATAATTTTTTAGTTAGCTTTAAGGTTCCTGCCATGGCTGCTCCTGAAGATGATCCTAAGATAAGTCCTTCTTTCTTTCCAAGAAGTTTCACCATTTCAAAAGCTTCTTTATCATCTACTTTTATAATTTCATCAACTAACTTCATATCCATAGTATTTGGTATAAAGTTATTTCCTATTCCCTCTACATTATAGCATCCTTCTTGTCCGCCTCCCATAGTTGACCCAACAGGATCTACTAGTATTCCCTTTATTTTAGGATTTTTTTCTTTAAGAAAGCGTACTATTCCTGTGTAAGTACCACCACTTCCAGCACCAGCAACAAAATAATCTATATTACCATCTAAAGCATTATATATTTCTGGACCTGTTGTTTCATAATGTGCAAGTGGATTTGCAGAGTTTTCAAATTGTTTTAGTGATATTGAATTTTCAATTTGTCCCAAAAGTTCTTCTGCTTTTGCAACCGCACCAAGCATGCCATCTTCTCTTGGTGTACTTACAATTTCAGCACCATATGCTTTCATAATTTTTTGCTTTTCCTCAGAAAATTTCTTTGGAACTACAAAAATAACCTTGTACCCTTTATTTAAGGCTGCAAGTGCAATACCAATGCCAGTATTGCCTGCAGTTGCTTCAATTATTGTTCCGCCTTTTTTTAGCTGTCCATTTTTTTCTGCTTTTTCAATCATATAAGTTCCTATTCTGTCTTTAACACTCCCACCAGGATTAAAATTTTCAAGTTTTGCAAATACGTTTATGCCTTCATTAAAAGAAATATTATTTAATTTTAATAATGGAGTATTTCCAATAAAATCACGTATATCATTTAAATAATTCATTTTTTACATCTCCCACTTTAAAAAGCATTCTTTAAATCATCTATTAAATCATCAACATTTTCTATTCCTATAGACAATCTTATAAGGTTATCCACTATTCCAAGTTTCTGCCTTAGTTCATATGGAAGGGCTGCATGTGTCATGGATGCAGGGTGGCATGCTAGAGATTCTACTCCTCCAAGACTTTCACCTAAGGTTATGAGCTTTAAGTTTTCAAGAAACTTTTTATAATCATATTTTTTATTTATAACAAAAGATAAAACTGCACCAGCCCCATTAGCCTGATTAATTTGTATATCATGTCCAGGATGATCTTCAAGTCCTGGGTAGTATACTCTATCTACTTCTTCTCTATTTCTTAAAAATCCAGCTATTTTCTTTGCGTTTTGAATATGTCTATCCATTCTAACTGGCAAGGTCTTTATCCCTCTAATTAATAGGAAACTATCAAAGGGTTGAAGAATTCCACCAGTTGAATTTTGAATAAAATGAACTTTTTCTGCAAGCTCCTTATTATTAACAACAACAAGCCCTGCAACAAGATCACTATGCCCTCCGAGGTATTTAGTTGCACTGTGAAGCACTATATCTGCTCCAAGTACAATAGGTTTTTGAAGATATGGAGTCATAAAAGTATTGTCTACAACTGTTAATATTCCATTTTCCTTTGCAAGCTCGGAAACTGTTTTTATATCCGTAACATCCATTAAAGGATTTGTAGGTGATTCTATGAAAATTGCCTTTACCTCTTCACTTATGCTTTCCTTTAACTTTTTAATATCAGTCATATCTACCATTTCATATTTTATATTGAAGTTATTAAAAATTTTATCTAGTACTCTAAAAGTACCTCCATAAACATTATTTGATATTAAAATTTTATCCCCACTCTTAAATAACATTATTACTGCTGTAATAGCTGCCATTCCTGATGCAAAAGCGAAACCAGCATATCCTTTTTCAAGATCAGAAATAAGTTTTTCAAGTGCTTCTCTAGTTGGATTTCCTGTTCTTGAATATTCATATCCTTTATTTACTCCAAGTGCTTCTTGTTTATAAGTTGATGTTTGATATATAGGAACGTTAACTGCCCCTGTACTTTTATCTCCATCTATTCCTCCATGTATAACTAATGATTCAAAT